>NZ_CP199313.1:0-4618910 GCF_054508135.1 Pseudomonas sp. MLB6B
AGAAAAGACAAAACCCCTACCTGCATGCGCAGATAGGGGTTTTGCGAAATGAATCTTGACGATGACCTACTCTCACATGGGGAAACCCCACACTACCATCGGCGATGCATCGTTTCACTGCTGAGTTCGGGATGGGATCAGGTGGTTCCAATGCTCTATGGTCGTCAAGAAATTCGGTTGCCGGTTCGTCGTTGCCGACGGGCCAGCCAATTCGGATATGTGATGATCTGTGTGCGAATCTTCGTCGATGCGTCTTCCACCCAACCTGCGCTTGGCAGATTGCTTGGGTGTTATATGGTCAAGCCTCACGGGCAATTAGTATTGGTTAGCTCAACGCCTCACAGCGCTTACACACCCAACCTATCAACGTCGTAGTCTTCGACGGCCCTTTAGGGGATTCAAGATCCCAGTGAGATCTCATCTTGAGGCAAGTTTCCCGCTTAGATGCTTTCAGCGGTTATCTCTTCCGAACATAGCTACCCGGCAATGCCACTGGCGTGACAACCGGAACACCAGAGGTTCGTCCACTCCGGTCCTCTCGTACTAGGAGCAGCCCCTCTCAAATCTCAAACGTCCACGGCAGATAGGGACCGAACTGTCTCACGACGTTCTAAACCCAGCTCGCGTACCACTTTAAATGGCGAACAGCCATACCCTTGGGACCGGCTTCAGCCCCAGGATGTGATGAGCCGACATCGAGGTGCCAAACACCGCCGTCGATATGAACTCTTGGGCGGTATCAGCCTGTTATCCCCGGAGTACCTTTTATCCGTTGAGCGATGGCCCTTCCATACAGAACCACCGGATCACTAAGACCTACTTTCGTACCTGCTCGACGTGTGGGTCTCGCAGTCAAGCGCGCTTTTGCCTTTATACTCTACGACCGATTTCCGACCGGTCTGAGCGCACCTTCGTACTCCTCCGTTACTCTTTGGGAGGAGACCGCCCCAGTCAAACTACCCACCATACACTGTCCTCGATCCGGATGACGGACCTGAGTTAGAACCTCAAAGTTGCCAGGGTGGTATTTCAAGGATGGCTCCATGAGGACTGGCGTCCCCACTTCAAAGCCTCCCACCTATCCTACACAAGCAAATTCAAAGTCCAGTGCAAAGCTATAGTAAAGGTTCACGGGGTCTTTCCGTCTAGCCGCGGATACACTGCATCTTCACAGCGATTTCAATTTCACTGAGTCTCGGGTGGAGACAGCGCCGCCATCGTTACGCCATTCGTGCAGGTCGGAACTTACCCGACAAGGAATTTCGCTACCTTAGGACCGTTATAGTTACGGCCGCCGTTTACCGGGGCTTCGATCAAGAGCTTCGCTTGCGCTAACCCCATCAATTAACCTTCCGGCACCGGGCAGGCGTCACACCCTATACGTCCACTTTCGTGTTTGCAGAGTGCTGTGTTTTTAATAAACAGTCGCAGCGGCCTGGTATCTTCGACCGGCATGAGCTTACGGAGCAAGTCCTTCACCCTCACCGGCGCACCTTCTCCCGAAGTTACGGTGCCATTTTGCCTAGTTCCTTCACCCGAGTTCTCTCAAGCGCCTTGGTATTCTCTACCCAACCACCTGTGTCGGTTTGGGGTACGGTTCCCGATTGTCTGAAGCTTAGGAGCTTTTCTTGGAAGCATGGCATCAACCACTTCGTCGCCTAAAGGCAACTCGTCATCAGCTCTCGGCCTTAAGATCCCGGATTTGCCTAAGATCTCAGCCTACCACCTTAAACTTGGACAACCAACGCCAAGCTGGCCTAGCCTTCTCCGTCCCTCCATCGCAACAATCGCAAGTACAGGAATATTAACCTGTTTTCCATCGACTACGCTTTTCAGCCTCGCCTTAGGGACCGACTAACCCTGCGTCGATTAACGTTGCGCAGGAAACCTTGGTCTTTCGGCGTGCGAGTTTTTCACTCGCATTGTCGTTACTCATGTCAGCATTCGCACTTCTGATACCTCCAGCAAGCTTCTCAACTCACCTTCACAGGCTTACAGAACGCTCCTCTACCGCATCACCAAAAGGTGATACCCGTAGCTTCGGTACCTGGTTTGAGCCCCGTTACATCTTCCGCGCAGGCCGACTCGACTAGTGAGCTATTACGCTTTCTTTAAAGGGTGGCTGCTTCTAAGCCAACCTCCTAGCTGTCTAAGCCTTCCCACATCGTTTCCCACTTAACCAGGATTTTGGGACCTTAGCTGACGGTCTGGGTTGTTTCCCTTTTCACGACGGACGTTAGCACCCGCCGTGTGTCTCCCATGCTCGGCACTTGTAGGTATTCGGAGTTTGCATCGGTTTGGTAAGTCGGGATGACCCCCTAGCCGAAACAGTGCTCTACCCCCTACAGTGATACATGAGGCGCTACCTAAATAGCTTTCGAGGAGAACCAGCTATCTCCGAGCTTGATTAGCCTTTCACTCCGATCCACAGGTCATCCGCTAACTTTTCAACGGTAGTCGGTTCGGTCCTCCAGTCAGTGTTACCTAACCTTCAACCTGCCCATGGATAGATCGCCCGGTTTCGGGTCTATACCCAGCGACTAAACGCCCTATTAAGACTCGCTTTCGCTACGCCTCCCCTATTCGGTTAAGCTCGCCACTGAATATAAGTCGCTGACCCATTATACAAAAGGTACGCAGTCACCTAACAAAGTAGGCTCCCACTGCTTGTACGCATACGGTTTCAGGATCTATTTCACTCCCCTCTCCGGGGTTCTTTTCGCCTTTCCCTCACGGTACTGGTTCACTATCGGTCAGTCAGTAGTATTTAGCCTTGGAGGATGGTCCCCCCATATTCAGACAAAGTTTCTCGTGCTCCGTCCTACTCGATTTCATTGACAAGAGATTTTCGTGTACGGGGCTATCACCCACTATGGCCGCACTTTCCAGAGCGTTCCACTAATCTCAAACCAACTTAAGGGCTGGTCCCCGTTCGCTCGCCACTACTAAGGGAATCTCGGTTGATTTCTTTTCCTCAGGGTACTTAGATGTTTCAGTTCCCCTGGTTCGCCTCTTGCACCTATGTATTCAGTACAAGATAACCAGCTTGTGCTGGCTGGGTTCCCCCATTCAGAGATCTCTGGATCACAGTCTGTTTGCCGACTCCCCAAAGCTTTTCGCAGGCTACCACGTCTTTCATCGCCTCTGACTGCCAAGGCATCCACCGTATGCGCTTCTTCACTTGACCATATAACCCCAAGCAATCTGGTTATACTGTGAAGACGACATTCGCCGAAAATTCGCAATTTGCGCTTACGCGCAGAACTCACAAATTTTACCTTAGCCTGATCACCACCAGTGAAAGTGGCCATCAGTCTATTTCTATCACATATCCGAATTTTTAAAGAACGATCTGACAAAAGTCAGAAATCAACATTCAGTGCACTCAAGCGTTGAGTGGAATGTTCATTTCTAAGTTCTGAACAGCAAAACGATGCTAAAAAGTGGTGGAGCCAAGCGGGATCGAACCGCTGACCTCCTGCGTGCAAGGCAGGCGCTCTCCCAGCTGAGCTATGGCCCCGTGTGTCGTAGCGTCTAGCCGCACCATGAAATGGTAGGTCTGGGCAGATTTGAACTGCCGACCTCACCCTTATCAGGGGTGCGCTCTAACCAACTGAGCTACAGACCTATAACAGGGTCGCGTTACAGCATCGTCTTCGTACAATGAATCAAGCAATTCGTGTGGGAGCTCATCAGCAGGCTGATGTCGTCGATTAAGGAGGTGATCCAGCCGCAGGTTCCCCTACGGCTACCTTGTTACGACTTCACCCCAGTCATGAATCACACCGTGGTAACCGTCCTCCCGAGGGTTAGACTAGCTACTTCTGGTGCAACCCACTCCCATGGTGTGACGGGCGGTGTGTACAAGGCCCGGGAACGTATTCACCGTGACATTCTGATTCACGATTACTAGCGATTCCGACTTCACGCAGTCGAGTTGCAGACTGCGATCCGGACTACGATCGGTTTTGTGAGATTAGCTCCACCTCGCGGCTTGGCAACCCTCTGTACCGACCATTGTAGCACGTGTGTAGCCCAGGCCGTAAGGGCCATGATGACTTGACGTCATCCCCACCTTCCTCCGGTTTGTCACCGGCAGTCTCCTTAGAGTGCCCACCATAATGTGCTGGTAACTAAGGACAAGGGTTGCGCTCGTTACGGGACTTAACCCAACATCTCACGACACGAGCTGACGACAGCCATGCAGCACCTGTGTCAGAGTTCCCGAAGGCACCAATCCATCTCTGGAAAGTTCTCTGCATGTCAAGGCCTGGTAAGGTTCTTCGCGTTGCTTCGAATTAAACCACATGCTCCACCGCTTGTGCGGGCCCCCGTCAATTCATTTGAGTTTTAACCTTGCGGCCGTACTCCCCAGGCGGTCAACTTAATGCGTTAGCTGCGCCACTAAAATCTCAAGGATTCCAACGGCTAGTTGACATCGTTTACGGCGTGGACTACCAGGGTATCTAATCCTGTTTGCTCCCCACGCTTTCGCACCTCAGTGTCAGTATCAGTCCAGGTGGTCGCCTTCGCCACTGGTGTTCCTTCCTATATCTACGCATTTCACCGCTACACAGGAAATTCCACCACCCTCTACCATACTCTAGCTTGCCAGTTTTGGATGCAGTTCCCAGGTTGAGCCCGGGGATTTCACATCCAACTTAACAAACCACCTACGCGCGCTTTACGCCCAGTAATTCCGATTAACGCTTGCACCCTCTGTATTACCGCGGCTGCTGGCACAGAGTTAGCCGGTGCTTATTCTGTCGGTAACGTCAAAACAACCAGGTATTCGCTGACTGCCCTTCCTCCCAACTTAAAGTGCTTTACAATCCGAAGACCTTCTTCACACACGCGGCATGGCTGGATCAGGCTTTCGCCCATTGTCCAATATTCCCCACTGCTGCCTCCCGTAGGAGTCTGGACCGTGTCTCAGTTCCAGTGTGACTGATCATCCTCTCAGACCAGTTACGGATCGTCGCCTTGGTGAGCCATTACCTCACCAACAAGCTAATCCGACCTAGGCTCATCTGATAGCGCAAGGCCCGAAGGTCCCCTGCTTTCTCCCGTAGGACGTATGCGGTATTAGCGTTCCTTTCGAAACGTTGTCCCCCACTACCAGGCAGATTCCTAGGCATTACTCACCCGTCCGCCGCTGAATCGAAGAGCAAGCTCTTCTCATCCGCTCGACTTGCATGTGTTAGGCCTGCCGCCAGCGTTCAATCTGAGCCATGATCAAACTCTTCAGTTCAATACTGCTTGGGTTTTTAAGAAACCCTAAACTTGGCTCAGCAATCTCAAATGACTATGTGATTTCTCGCATGGTCACTTGTGATGCTGATAATCTTGGTGACTATCAGTCCGTACTCACAAGCACCCACACGAATTGCTTGATTCAAATTGTTAAAGAGCGGTTGGTTGAGCCTTTCGTCTCAACCGAGGCGCGCATTCTACGCTGTCCTCAGTGTCTGTCAAGTGTTTATTTTGAAGTGTTTTGCGAGAATCTCGTTCAACTTCAACCACTTGGCTCGCTGCGACCTCTCGTAGCGGGAGGCGAATCATACAGCGTTACAACCTGCTGTCAACTGCCTTTTTCACCGCTGCCGATCAGAAGATCGAAGCGCTTCCAGCCTTCAGAAAACGTTCAACTCATTGAATCTCAAGGAGTTTTCCGTTCCGTTTGCCCCGGAAGTGGTGCGCAGTATAAAGAGATCTGGCGAGGGGTCAAGGGCTTATTTCAAAATAGTTTCAAACCGCCCTGCTTCGGGTACTTTTCAGGCGTTTGGCGATTGCAGGCATCCTGACCATCAATAGCAGCGCACCGATGCTCGCATAGATAGCCCATTCGGCCAGGTCCGAACGCACGATCCAAAGGAAGTGCAGCAGTGCCAACCCTAGGATGGCGTACGTCAGTTTGTGCAGCCTCTTCCAACGCGCACCCAACCGGCGCTGACTGTAGCGATTGGAAGTGGCCGCCAACACCAGCAAACCCAGAAAAGCCAACGCACCGACGATAATGTATGGACGCTTGCTGAGCTCAACGGCCAACTGCCCCCAATCGAGCCCCAGTACGAACACCAGATAGGCTGAAAGATGAAGCCCTATATAAGCGCACGCCCACAGGCCTATCTGGCGCCGCGCGACTATCCAGCCTGCCCAGGTGGTCATACGCTGCAACGGCGTCATGGCCAACGACGCCAGCAAGAAGATCAACCCGCCCAATCCAAGACGGTCGACCAGAATCTTCCCTGGGTCCGGCCCCAGCAAGTTGGTGGCCGCTTCGTACAACCACCACGCAGGAAAAGCCAGCCCCAGGATGAAAATCGTCAAGCGGAACAGTGGGTAGCGCATCAGTAGTTCTTCCGCAGATCCATGCCCTGATAAAGCCCTGCCACTTCCTCGGCGTAACCGTTGAACATCTCGGTGTTACGCACATTCGGACTGAACAGTCCACTCGGCAGCCGCCGCTCGCGCGCCTGGCTCCAGCGCGGGTGGTCCACGGTCGGATTGACGTTGGCATAGAAGCCATACTCGGTAGGCGCCAAGCCCTGCCAGGTGGTCTGCGGCTGTTGCTCCACCAAACTGATACGCACGATGGACTTGATACTTTTGAAGCCGTACTTCCAAGGCAATACCAGACGCAATGGCGCACCGTTCTGGTTGGGCAGTTCACGGCCATACATGCCCACTGCCAACAGCGCCAATGGGTTCATGGCTTCATCTAAACGCAAACCCTCCACATAGGGCCAATCGATCAGCGCGAAACCGGACCGTTGCCCCGGCATGCTCTTGGGATCTTCAAGGGTTTCGAAACGTACGAAGCGGGCCTTGGACGTAGGCTCGACGCGCTTGAGCAGCTCAGCCAGCGAAAAGCCCAACCATGGAATGACCATGGACCACGCCTCCACACAGCGCAGCCGATAGACACGTTCCTCGAACTGGCTCGGCTTGACCAGGTCTTCCAGCGCATAGCGCCCAGGCTTGCCTACTTCGCCATCGATCACCACGCTCCAGGGCTCGGTCTTGAGGCTACCGGCGTTGGCGGCCGGATCGCCTTTGTCAGGCCCGAACTCGTAGAAGTTATTGTAATGGGTGGCATCCTTGTAAGGCGTGATCGCCTCATCCTTGACCGTGACAGCGCCCCAACGGGTACCGGGCAGTTTGTCAGTGAACCAGGTTGGCGCTCTACCAGGCTCGACGTCGGCATAACGCGAGGCTTCGCTCGCCGCGCCGATACGCGGAAGCCCGGCCACGGCCAGACCGGCGAGCGAGCCGCCAAGCACGCTACGGCGCGAAAGATAGAGGGATTCAGGGGTGATCTGTGAAGCGGCGCAGTCGGAAGACTTGCGAATCTTGATGAGCATGATGGCTCCATAGCACGGGTAGCGAATGTACCTGTAAGACTATGGAGCCTGACGCTTATTCCTGCATCTGCCGGATTATTAGCGTTTGCGACGGCGGCTGCGCAGCAGGAACTGGATAGGTCCGGATGCGGCATAGCCCAGGAAGATCAAGAGGAGGATTCGCGGCGGATCGCTGAATACGACTGCGAACACCAGGACAACAGCCAAAATGGCCACGAATGGCACACGCCCCTTGAGGTCCAGCTCTTTGAAACTGTTGTACTTGATGTTGCTGACCATCAGCATGCCGGCCGCAGCGACGATCAGTGCCACTAGGAACGACAGCTTCGACCCTTGAATCCCATAGTCGCTGAAGGCCCATACGATGCCCGCCACCACACCCGCCGCCGCCGGGCTGGCAAGCCCGATGAAGTAGCGCTTGTCGGCCTTGCCGACCTGGGTGTTGAAACGCGCCAGGCGCAGTGCCGCACCCGCCACATAGATGAAGGCGACCATCCAGCCGACCTTGCCCATGTCGCCAAGCGCCCAGACGAACGCCAGCAACGCCGGGGCGACACCAAAGGCGACCATGTCCGACAGCGAATCGTATTCTGCGCCAAAGGCGCTCTGGGTATTGGTCATGCGTGCGACGCGGCCGTCCAGGCCGTCGAGGACCATGGCCACGAAAATCGCGATGGCGGCGAAGGCAAAGTAGTTGCTGGCCTCGCGCGGGTTGCCGGCACTCATGTAGCCGTGGGCGTTGATCGAACTGATGATCGAGTAGAACCCAGCGAACAGGTTGGCCGTGGTAAACAGATTGGGTAGCAGGTAGATGCCGCGATGCCGCACTTTGTGCCCATCCGCATCGTGCCCCTCTTCGACATGCTCGTCGACAGGCAACAGGCTTTCGGCGTCGGAGGGCGTATGCGGCTCTTCGGGACGTTCGCTCATGTAAAAGTACCTTGCAACAGGGTGGAAAACGTTCGACACGGGCGCGTATGACCGGTTCGGCCACACGCGCCACCGGTCAGCTTTATACCAGATGCCGGCCCCAGAACGAAAAAACGCGGCCGAGGCCGCGTTTTTCGTGTGATCGAGACCGAACTCAGTTCTTGGCCTTGTCGACGATTTTGTTCGCCGAAATCCACGGCATCATCGAGCGCAGTTGCTCGCCGATGACTTCGATGCCGTGGGCAGCGTTGTTACGACGCTTGGCGGTCATCGATGGGTAGTTGGTGGCGCCTTCGCTGATGAACATCTTCGCGTACTCGCCGTCCTGGATGCGCTTCAGCGCATTGCGCATGGCCTTGCGGGATTCGTCGTTGATGACTTCAGGACCGGTCACGTACTCGCCGTACTCGGCGTTGTTGGAGATCGAGTAGTTCATGTTGGCGATGCCGCCTTCGTACATGAGGTCGACGATCAGCTTCAGTTCGTGCAGGCACTCGAAGTAGGCCATTTCCGGCGCGTAGCCCGCTTCGACCAGGGTTTCGAAACCGGCTTTGACCAGCTCGACGGTACCGCCACACAGCACGGCCTGCTCACCGAACAGGTCGGTTTCGGTCTCGTCCTTGAAGGTGGTTTCGATGATGCCGGTACGGCCGCCACCGACGCCAGCGGCGTAGGACAGCGCAACGTTCTTGGCATTACCCGAGGCGTCTTGGTAGATCGCGATCAGGTCAGGAATACCGCCGCCTTTGACGAACTCGGAGCGCACGGTGTGGCCTGGAGCCTTCGGCGCGATCATGATCACGTCGAGGTCGGCGCGCGGGACGACCTGGTTGTAATGGATCGAGAAGCCGTGGGAGAAGGCCAGGGTAGCGCCCTGCTTGATGTTCGGCTCGATTTCGTTCTTGTACAGGGTGCCCTGGAATTCGTCCGGGGTCAGGATCATGACCAGGTCGGCCGCAGCGACGGCGCTGGCGACGTCAGAGACTTTCAGGCCATGGGCTTCGGCCTTGGCGACAGTGGCCGAGCCTTTGCGCAGGCCGACGGTGACGTCAACGCCGGAGTCTTTCAGGTTGCAGGCCTGGGCGTGGCCCTGCGAACCGTAACCGATGATGGCGACTTTCTTACCTTGGATGATGGAAAGGTCGCAGTCTTTATCGTAGAAAACTTTCATGCACATACCCCTGGTTATATCTCGGCCCCTGTAGGGCCATCGCTAATTGTATTGAGTCAGATGCTCAGGACTTTGTCGCCACGCGCGATGCCGGTCACGCCACTACGGACGGTTTCCAGAATCGAGGCCGTACCGATCGCCTGGATGAAGCTGTCGAGTTTGTCGCTGGTACCGCTCAACTGCACGGTGTAGACGCTGGCGGTGACGTCGACGATCTGCCCGCGGAAGATGTCCGTGGTGCGTTTGATCTCGGCCCGTTGAGCGCCAGTTGCCTTGACCTTGACCAGCATCAGTTCGCGCTCGATGTGCGCGCTTTCCGACAGGTCGACCAGCTTGACCACCTCGACCAGCTTGTTGAGGTTCTTGGTGATCTGCTCGATCACTTCGTCGTGACCGACCGTGGTCAGCGTCAGACGCGAGAGGCTCGGGTCTTCGGTGGGCGCCACGGTCAGGCTTTCGATGTTGTAGTTGCGCTGGGAAAACAGGCCGACCACGCGAGACAAGGCACCGGGTTCGTTTTCCAGCAGCAGGGAAATGATGTGCCGCATATCAGGTACGCTCCGTCTTGCTCAGCCACATGTCGCGCATCGAACCGTCCTTGATCTGCATCGGATAGACGTGCTCGGTGCGGTCGATGGCGATGTCGATGAACACCAGCCGATCCTTCATCGCGAAGGCCTCTTCCAACTTGGGCTTGAGGTCTTCGAGCTTGGTGATGCGGATGCCGACGTGGCCATAGGCTTCGGCCAGCTTGATGAAGTCGGGCAGCGACTCGACGTAGGAATGCGAGTGGCGACCGTTGTAGGCCATGTCCTGCCACTGACGTACCATGCCCAACACGCCGTTGTTCATGTTGACGATCTTCACCGGCAGACCGTACTGCATGCAGGTGGACAGCTCCTGGATGTTCATCTGGATGCTGCCTTCGCCGGTCACGCAGGCCACGTCCTGTTCGGGGAAGTTGAGTTTGATGCCCATCGCCGCCGGGAAGCCGAAGCCCATGGTGCCCAGGCCGCCGGAGTTGATCCAGCGGTTGGGTTTGTTGAAGCGGTAGTACTGTGCGGCGAACATCTGGTGCTGGCCGACATCGGAGGTGATGTAGGCATCGCCCCGAGTGACTTCGCACAGGGTTTCGATGACTTTCTGCGGCTTGATGACGTTGCCGTCGCCCTTGTCATAAGGGAACAGGCCTTGGTCGCCACGCCACTCGTTGATTTGCTTCCACCAGGCGTCGGCCGCGGCTTTGTCGGGCAACTCGCCGATTTCCTTGAGGATCGCCTGCATTTCGGTCAGTACGCTGTCGACCGGGCCTACGATCGGCACGTCGGCCTTGATCAGCTTGGAGATCGAAGCCGGATCGATGTCGATATGGATGATCTTGGCATTCGGGCAGAACTTGGCCGGGCCATTGATCACGCGGTCATCGAAGCGCGCACCGACGGCGAAGATCACGTCGGCATGGTGCATGACCATGTTGGCGGTGTAGCTGCCGTGCATGCCGAGCATGCCGACGAACTGGTCGTCGCTGCCGGGGAAGCAGCCCAGGCCCATCAAGGTGTTGGTGACCGGCAGGTTCAGCGACTTGGCGATCGCGGTCAGGGCTTCGGAGCCGCCGCCGAGAATCACTCCGCCACCGGCGTACACCACCGGGCGCTTGGCGGCCAGGAGCATCTCGGCCGCTTTGCGGATCTGCCCGGAGTGGCCGCGTACGGCCGGGCTGTAGGAGCGCAGCTTGACCTTCTTCGGGTAGACGTATTCGAACTTCTCGGCCGGGTTGGTCATGTCTTTCGGAATGTCGACCACGACCGGGCCAGGACGGCCGGACTCTGCCAGGTAGAAGGCTTTCTTCAAGATCTCGGGGATCTCGCTGGCGTGCTTGATCATGAAGCTGTGCTTCACGATAGGCCGCGAGATACCGATCATGTCGGTTTCCTGGAAGGCGTCGGTGCCGACCATGGTGCTGGGTACCTGACCGGACAGGATCACCATCGGGATCGAGTCCATATAGGCCGTGGCGATACCGGTGATGGCGTTGGTTGCGCCAGGGCCGGAAGTCACCAGCACGACGCCGGCCTTACCCGTGGCACGGGCGTAGCCATCGGCCATGTGGGTCGCGGCCTGCTCGTGACGAACCAGGATGTGTTCGACTTCCGGTTCCTTGAACAGGGCATCGTAAACATGAAGGAGAGCACCACCAGGGTACCCGTAGATGTGCTTAACGCCTTCGTCGCGCAAAAAGCGGACGACCATTTCAGCGCCGGATAAGAGCTCCACGATGTTCACCTCTAAAACGCCAGAATACCGTCCTCGATGGACGGGTCTTAATAGGTTTACTGCCAAGCAGAGCATGAGCGAAAACGTCAGCACTGACTGAGCAAGTATTGGGATCGCCCCAGAGTGTTGCGGGGGGTTCCCACCCAGCGCGAGGTAACGCGTTGCGGGGTGTAGCAGGCGGCGCGGGTATGCGCCTCATGATCTGCTTGGCGGGTCTGCTTCTGGCAGTCCCCCTTAAGCGGAAACTGGATTCTTCTTATTCGGCGGCTTCAAGTCAAGAAAAATTATTGCGGATAATCTCTCAGGACGATTAGTTGCCACCACGTTTCACTACCGTTGCAGCAGAAAAATAAAGTTATCCATAAAAAAGGGCCACAAATTGCGGCCCTGAGGGTGAAAAGAGCAGAAATCAGGCGTCAGCGCTGATCGAGCGATCGAAGGCTGCCAATAGTCGGCGCAACTCGCGACTTTGCTCGGGACGGTCCGCGAAGACCGTTTCGGCCATGACCAGGATGCCGGAAGCATTGGGCAATGGATGGCCGCCTTCGATGATCTGCGCCATGCGCGGCAGGAAGATCCATTGCAGCCATTGCTCGAACGCCATGGTGTCGACGGCGAACGGCTCGACGCTGGCCAGCGCCTTGGGATCGGGCACAGTACTCACCCACCAGCCCTGCACCTGCAATTCGCGCTCGATCAGCAGCAGCTGATCGGCGATGTCCAGCACACGCTGCTCGACGGTCATAGGCTGACCTTGGCTTTCTGCCTTGCCGCCGCCGCGCCTGCGCTGTCGCCCTGTTTTTCACGGGCTTGGGCGATGGTGTTCCACAGCTCGGCTTGCAAGCTGGGGCGACCGTTGGCGTAAGTCAGGGCGCGGCGGGCCAACTGCTCGGCTTGCGCGGCATCGCCCTGGCTTAGACGCACCTGGGCCAGACGGAACAATACCTGGGGTTCGCGCGGCGCGATGCGCTGGGCGCGCTCCAGGCTCGAAGAGGCACCGTTGAAGTCACCACTGCCCTGCTGTTGCTGCGCGGTAGTCAGCAATGCCAGTACCGGGCCGTCGAGCTGCTCGTCGGCGGCCAGTTCCGCAGCGCGGTTGCTGCGCGGAATACCGGTCGGGGCGCTGGCGGCAGGCGCGGATTGCGGTGCGGACATCGACGCGATGTCGAACGGCTCGTCGGCGATGGGGTTCGGGTCGGTGGTGATGGGCGCGGTATTGACGGGCGCCGTCTCGATGGGCGTGGCCTCGATGGGCGTGGCGCCGCTACCGGCCGGGAACGACTGGATCGGCGAAGCGCCCGCACCTTGGGGAATCATCACGGTCACGCCGGAGTCTTCCGGCAGCGACTGTGCCTGGGCAGTGCCGGTGTTGGGCGCTGCCGCCGTGTGCGCACGCTGCTGGATGCGCTCGCTGTTGGACACCCGAGAGCTCGACTCCACGACCGGAATGTTGCCGCGCGGAACGCTGGAGCAACCCTGCAGCACGGCAATGGCCGTCAAGACTGGAAACCACCACTTGTTCAATTCACGCCCTCTCATGCTCTAGTGCTCAATTCATCCAGCCCTTGACCCAGTCCATGACCGAGTCGTCCGGCGCTTGCTCGCCACCACAGGCGGCACCGGCCGCAGGCTCGCTGCCGCGAATATACGGCATCTGCACGGCGCCCGGACAGCTCTGGTCGGACCCCTGCCCGGTGTTCGGATCGATCCAGGCCTGGACGATGTTGTCCGGTTGCGGCATGTCCAAGGGCAACGGGTCGGCCTTGTGCATGAAGCTGGTCCAGACCTGCAACGCGCCGGTGGCGCCGGTGAACGGCGTCTTGCCGTTGTCGTCGCGGCCCAGCCAGACCACAGCCAGCAGGTCTTGGCTGAAGCCGGAGAACCAGCTGTCGCGCGAATCGTTGCTGGTACCGGTCTTGCCCGCCAGGGTCAACGAGTTGGGCAGCACATTGTAGACCGAGCGTCCGGTGCCTTCGCGCATCACCCGCTGCATGGCGTTCTGCACCAGATAGATGGCGCCGCCGTCGAAGGTCTGCTGGACCTGGAAGGGATAACGCTTGAGCGGTTCGCCTTCGGCGGTCAGTACGCTGCGGATACCGCGCATCGGCGTATTGAAGCCGCCATTGGCGATGGTCTGGTACATCGTCGCCACCTGCATGGGCGACATGCCACCCGCGCCCAGCAACATCGACGGGAAGGCATCCCAGTTCACGTTCACGCCCAGACGGCCGATGGTCTTGATCACGTTCGGCACGCCCACTTGCAGACCGATCTTGGCTGTGGACAAGTTGTAGGAGTGCGCCAGCCCCTGATACAGGTAAATGGTGCCGTGGGAGCGACGATCGTAGTTCTGCGGACGCCAGACCTGGCCGTCGGCGCCTTTGACCGAGAAGGCCTCGTCCTGCACTAGGCTGGTCAGGGTGAAGGTGCCGGGTTTTTCCAGCGCCGTGAGGTAGACCGCCGGTTTGACCAGCGAGCCGATCGGCCGCACGGCGTCGATGGCGCGGTTGAAGCCGGCGAAGCCGGACTGCCGACTGCCGATCAGTGCCTGCACTTCGCCGGTTTCCGGGTTGCTCACCACCATCGCCGACTCGACCTCGTCAGAGCCCTTGCGCCCGGCCAGACGTTTGAAGGTCTCGGTCATGGCCGTTTCGGCTTTCATCTGCAGGATCGGGTCGAAGCTGGTGAAGATGCGCAAGCCTTCTTCGGTCAAGTCTTCGTCGCGGTAGTCTTCACGCAGCTGGCGCTTGACCAGGTCGAGGAAGGCCGGGAAGGAGCTGTCGGCCAGGCTGCCGCGCTTGGTCACGCCCAGCGGCATCTTCTTCGCGGCGTCGACCGCCTCCTGGCTGGCCACACCCTGCTGGGCCAGCAGGTCGAGCACCAGGTTGCGCCGCTGCAGGGCGCGCTCCGGATAGCGACGCGGGTTGTAGTACGAAGGCCCCTTGACCATACCGACCAGCAAGGCGATCTGGTGCAGCTTGAGTTCCGACAATGGCTGGCTGAAGAAGAACTGGCTGGCCAGGCCGAAACCGTGCACGGCGCGCTGGCCGTCCTGGCCGACGAACACTTCGTTCAGGTACGCCTCGAGAATTTCGCGCTTGTCGTAATGCAGCTCCAGCAGCACCGCCATCATGGCTTCGGTGAGCTTGCGGCTCAGGCTGCGCTCGCTGGTCAGGAAGAAGTTCTTCACCAACTGCTGGGTCAGGGTGCTGCCGCCTTGGCGCATCGCGCCCGACGAGGTGTTGACCCAAATCGCCCGGGCGATGGACTTGGGCGATACGCCATGGTGGCTATAGAAGTCGCGGTCTTCGGTGGCGATCAAGGTTTCGAGCAGGTACGGCGGCACCTGGTCGATATTGATCAGAATGCGGTCTTCGAGGTTCTTCGGGTAGATACCGCCGATCATCAGCGGTTCGAGGCGCACCACGTCCAGTTTGCTGCCGTTGGCCCCGGCAAGCCCCGCCACGTAGTCGCCCGAAAAGCGTACACGCACGAACTGCGCGGGCTCCATGCCTTCATAGAACTGGAAGCCACGGGTATTCAGGTCGACGTTGTTGCCGTTGACCGATGCTTCGCCCGGACCGCTGGCGGCGGCTTCACGCCGGTAGCCCAGGGCGTCGAGTTCGGTGAGGAAGTCATTCTTGCTCAGCTTCTGGCCGACGAACAGCTCCAGCGGGCGGGCATAGACCTTGGCCGGAATGGTCCAGCGCTTGCCGGAGAATTTTTCCTGCACGGTGGCGTCGAGGTACACGGCGAAGCCGGCGAGCGCGACCAGGCCTACCAGGCTGAGCTTCAGGGCCCAGCCGAGCAGGACGCGGCCGCGTCCAGGGCTGGATTTCTTGGGGGTACGGGGCTTTCGGGATCGAGTCATGGCGGCGGATTATACGCACTTTACTTTGGCTGGGCAGGCATCCCCGCGGTTTGCAGGGAAGGCACCATTGACCATAATGGCCCCCTCGAATTCCCTGACCCTCCGAAGGATCGCTCGTGAGCCAAGCCCTGATCGACGCGCTGCAGAACAGCGCCCTGTACCCCCATCCCGTGGACGGGTTCCAACTCATCGAGACGCACATCTCCTGGGTCCTGCTCACCGGCGAATACGCCTACAAGATCAAGAAGCCGATGAACTTCGGTTTTCTCGACTTCACCGACCTGGACAAGCGCCGGCATTTTTGCAACGAAGAATTGCACCTCAACCAGCGTCTGACCGATGGCCTTTATCTGGACGTGCTGCCGATCACCGGCAGTGTGGAGGCCCCGGTCATCGGCGGCGAAGGCGAAGCGCTCGAGTACGTGTTGAAGATGCGCCAGTTCCCGCAGTCGAACATGCTCAATGCCCTGCAGGCCAACGGCGAACTGACCGCTGAACATATCGACCAACTGGCCCGGCAAATCGCCGCATTCCACCTCGACGCGCCTCGCGTGCCAGACACCAATCCGTTGGGTTCGCCGCACCACGTCATGGAGCCGGTCGAGCAGAACTTCGAACAGATTCGTCCGTTCCTCAAGGACAGCGCCGATCTGGAGCAGTTGGACAACCTGCAAGCCTGGGCGCAGAGCACCTACCAACGCCTGGAATCGTTGATGCTCAAGCGCAAGGCCGATGGCTTCGTGCGCGAATGCCACGGCGACATCCACTTGGGCAACGCCACGGTCATCGATGGCAAGGTGGTGATCTTCGACTGCATCGAGTTCAACGAGCCGTTCCGCATGACCGATGTCTACGCCGACATCGCCTTCCTGGCCATGGACCTCGAAGACCGCGGCCTGAAGTGGCTGGCGCGGCGCTTCATCAGCCAGTACTTGGAACTGACCGGCGACTACCAAGGCCTGGAACTGCTCAACTTCTACAAGGCCTACCGCGCGCTGGTACGGGCCAAGGTCGCGTTGTTCGGCTTGTCTGCCGATGCCGATGGCGTACAGCGCGCCACCACCCTGCGCACTTACCGCAACTACGCCAACCTGGCCGAGAGCTATAGCGCCATCCCCTCGCCGCTGCTGGCGATCACTCACGGCGTCTCGGCAGTGGGCAAGAGCCATGTGGCCATGCGCCTGGTCGAAGCCCTGGGCGCCATTCGCGTGCGCTCGGACGTGGAGCGCAAGCGCCTGTTCGGCGAGCAGTCGGCTGAGGCCAAGGCATTGGCTAGCGGTATCTATGCCGAGGATGCCAGCACCGCCACCTACCAGCGCCTGCACCAATTGGCGGCGACCATTCTCAAGGCAGGTTTGCCCGTGGTGCTCGATGCCACCTACCTCAAGCAGGACCAGCGCCATGCAGCGGCCCATGTGGCCAGCGAAACCGGCGTGCCGTTCCTGATCCTCGACTGCCATGCGCCCGAAGCGGTGATCCTCAGTTGGCTGGAGCAGCGTCAATCCGAGCAGAGCGACCCGTCGGACGCCACGCTGGAAGTCGTCAAGGCGCAACAGGCCGGGCGCGAGCCGCTTGATCAAGACGAAACCTTGCTCAGCAAGCGTGTCGACACCCACCAAGCCAGTGCCATGGATGAGCTGATCGAGCAGATTCGCCAGCGCCTGCCAGGGTTGTAACTGCCCAAACCTTGCCATGCGAGGCTGGATCACGGTCTCGTATGGCAAAAAAGGCGTATTCGCAAAACCCCGCTACACTCATCCGCTCTGTAAGGATTTTTTTCAGACGACACCGTTCAGCCATCGCAAGGAGGCTTGATGAACGATGAGTTGCAGCACCTTAAAAACCTGGGCAAAACCTCCGCGCAGTGGCTCCATGCCGTCGGCATCCACAGCCTCTCCGACCTACGCCGTCTCGGCGCGGTCAGCGCCTACCGGGCGGTGAAGCTACGGGGATTTCGTGCATCGAAAGTGCTTTTGTACGCCATCGAAGGTGCCTTGCTCGACATGCACTGGAACGATTTGCCAAGTGAACGCAAACAGGCGCTGCTACAGCAACTGAATGCCAAACCGTTAAACCAAAAAATAATTTGATAAATGCGGTGCAGGGGATTGACTACGAAATGAGAATCGTTATGATTATCACAACTGGTCGCGAGACTGGTTGGATAACCTGAAAGCCCTTGGTCGGACTCTCAGATTATCTCCTCATCAGGCTAATCACGGTTTTTGACCCGGCAATTTGCCGGGTCTTTTTTTGGCCGGTGCTTTCGTCGATGTCGATGGGGATGGCAGGTGATCTGGTCCATCGCCTGCCACAGCCAGATCGGGGGCCGTTCCCGTCCGCCTTTCACGGCTTGCGGACGGGAACGGCCCCTACGCGGGTCAGCCCCTCTCGCCGCTTCAGCGCATGATGACCAACGGGTGCCCCCGCTCGGGATGCGCTTGCACCAGCACTTCGATACCGAACACCGCTTGCAAGGCTTGGGGTGTGAGCACCCGTGACGGCACGTCCAAGGCGTGGCAGCGTCCCTCCTGCAACAATAGAATGCGGTCGCAGTAGCGGGCGGCCAGGTTCAGGTCGTGCAGGATCACCAGCACGGCCGCGCCGCGGTCGGCGACCTCGCGTACCGCTTGCAAGGTGGTGTGTTGATGCAGCGGGTCGAGCATCGAGATGGGCTCATCCAGCAGCAGGGTAGTGCCGGTCGCCCCAGGCCATAGTTGAGCCAGCACCCGGGCCAGGTGCACGCGCTGGCGCTCGCCACCCGACAACTGCAGATAGCTACGCGCGCACAAGTGCCAGGCATCGGCCGCCCGCAGCGCGGCTTCGATGATTTCACCATCCTGCCGCTCGCCGCTGGAATGGGGCAGACGACCCAGTCCCACCACTTCCCGAACCGTGAAGGAAAAGCCCAGGCTCGAGACTTGCGGCAATACGGCCAGGCAACGTGCCCTGTCCTGCCCGCGCCAACTGTCCAGCGCACGCCCCGCCAAACGTACGTGTCCCTGACTCGGTGCCAGCTCCCCGCACAGCACGCTCAGCAAACTGCTCTTGCCTGCCCCGTTGGGGCCGAGCACGCCCACGATCTGACCAGGTTGCAGTTGCAGGTCGATATCGCTCAGCACCGCTTTGTGGCCGCGGCGCAGGTGCAAGGCCTCGACTTCGAGCATCAGCCGCGCCCCCGTATTAGCAGGAACAGGAAGAACGGCGCACCGATGAAGGCCGTGACGATGCCGATGGGCAGTTCGGCAGGGGCCAGCGCCAGCCGCGCGATCAGATCGGCGAACAGCAACAGCGTGCCGCCTGCCAACAGCGACGCTGGCAGCACCACGCGGTGGTCCGGCCCGGCCAACAGGCGCACCAGGTGCGGCACGACCAGGCCGATGAAACCGATCAGGCCCGCCGCGGCCACTGCCGCACCTACCCCCAGTGCAGTGCAGAACACCAACTCGCGCTTGAGCCCCTCCACATCGACGCCCAAGTGCCGCGCCTCGGACTCGCCCAGCAGCAAAGCATTGAGCGCCTGCGCCCGGCGCGGCAGCCACAGCGCCACGCCGCCGGTGACCAACAGCAGTGGCCACAGGCGCTGATAGCTGGCGCCGTTGAGGCTGCCCAGGTTCCAGAAGGTCAAGGTGCGTAACGTGGCGTCGTCGGCTAGATAGGTGAACAGCCCCACCGCCGAGCTGGCCAGTGCAGTCAGGGCGATGCCGGCGAGCAGCATGGTCGCCACGCTGGTCTGACCGTCGCGCCTGCCCAGGCGGTAGACCAGCGCGGTTACGCCCAGGCCGCCGAGAAACGCGCAGACCGACAGCAGATAGGGCGCGAACGCCTCATCGATGCTGCCCAGCCAGCTGCCGCCCACGATCGCTATCGCGGCGCCCAATGCCGCGCCGCTGGCGACGCCGACCAGGCCCGGATCGGCCAGTGGATTGCGAAACAGCCCCTGCATGGCGACCCCGGACAGTGCCAGCACCGCGCCGACGGCCAAGCCCAGCAACGTGCGCGGCAGACGGATCTGCCCCAGGATCAGTTCGGCCTGCCCCAGCCCTTCGCCCGAGAGCGGCACGCCCAGCAGCCGCAGCCCCGCGCGCCAGGTATCGGCCAAGGGCAGATTGACCGGACCCAACGCCAGCGACAGCCAGACGGCCAATACGCAAGCCAGGCCCAGCCCGATGAACAGCGTGCGCGGTGCCAGCAACCGCCTCATCGCGCCAGGCTGACCTGGCCTGCGGGATAGAACGCCTGGGCCAGACGCTCCAGGGTGGCGGGCAGTCGTGGCCCCAAGCCACCGACCAACAGGGTGGGGTCGAGGGTGATCACGCGCTGCTCACGTACCGCTCGGGAACCGGCCAGGCCTGGGTTCTCCTTGAGCAAGGCCTGCACGGCCGCTTCGCCGTCCAAGGCACGGTCGGACACCACCAGCACGTCCGGGTCCATGGCCGCCAGCGCCTCCAGCGACAGGGGTTTGTAGCCCTGATGATCGGCCAGATTGCGCGCGCCGGCCTGCTTGAGCAGCCAGTCCCCCGACGTGCCCTGCCCTGCCAGCAAGGGCTTGCCACCGGCATGGCCGACCAGCAACAGCACACCGGGCGCGGACTGCTTGGCCTGGGCACGCTGGATCGAGGTGTTCAACGCATCGATCCGCTGGCGGTAGTCGCCAGCCAGCGTAACGGCCTGCTGCTCGGCGCCGAGCAAGCTGCCAAGGCGCTTGAGGTTGTCGTCGACTGCGGCAAGTGCCGGCTCGCTGGAAAACAGCTCGACCCGCACCCCGGCGCTGCGCACCTGTGCAAGCGCGGGCGGCGGCCCCATCTCATCGGTGCCGGCCAGCACATCGGGGCGCAGGCTGAGAATGCCTTCAGCCGACAGTTGCCGCTGATAGCCGATGCTTGGCAGCGCCTTGAGCGTTTGCGGGTGCTGGCTGGTGGTGTCGACGCCGACCAGATGCGCCTCGCCGCCCAATGCGCTGATCCATTCGCTCAAGGCACCCCCGGCGCTGACCCAGCGCTGCGGCAGCTCTTGGGCCAAGGCCAGGGAAGAAAACGCCAGGCCGGCGCACAGGCTGACCAAGGTGAGGGGTTTGCGCATCATCGGGATTCCTCGCTAAAGCAGGCCACGCGGCTTGTGGCGCTTGATGGAACTGCTCACCATGGGGCAGCCGGTACGACACTGGCAGCCATTTGATAATTACTCGCATTGAGGCGTCAAGCGACGCGCGCATCACACAAGGCTGACACCATGGATTTTCTCTGCGCTTCCGATGCCCTGCCCGAAGGCACCAGCCGCGCGTTCAGCCTCGAGCAGGCGACGCTGTTCGGCGTGCGGCGACAGGGCCGCGTCTACCTCTACCGCAATCGCTGCCCCCATCGGGGTATCGGGTTGCAGTGGTCGCCGCAGGCGAGCCTGCTCGACCCCAGCGGCCAGCTCATCGAATGCGCGCACCATGGCGCGTTGTTTCTAGTGGAAAGCGGCGAGTGCGTCGCCGGCCCTTGCGAAGGGGAAATGCTCGAAGCCCTGGCCTGTCACGAAGACGTCCAAGGCCTGTGGCTCATGGATTCAACAGCACCGGCAGACGCCGATCGATGAAGATTTCCCCGGCGTCCAGCCGAGTGCCGTACGCCAACACCTTGACGCCGTCGGCCACCGCCGCGTGCAGGGCCTGGGCATAGGCCGCGTCGATCTCCTCGGCCGGGCGCACCGCCTCGATCCCGGTGAGGTTGACGCAATACAGCTGCACCGCCCGCACGCCTTGACGCGCCAAGGCGGCCAGTTCGCGCAGGTGCTTGGCCCCGCGCTGGGTCACTGCATCGGGAAACGCCGCGACCGGTGAGCCCGGATAGCCCAGGGTCACGCTCTTGACCTCGACGTAAGCGACGCCGTGCGGGTATTCCAGGCGAAAGTCGATACGGCTGCGCTCCTCGCCATAGGCCACTTCCCGGCGCAGCGCGGTGAAACCGGCCAGTTCGGCGATCAGCCCCGCGTGCAGGGCCTCCTCGACCAATGCGTTGGCCCGCCCGGTATTGATGCAGGCCAGACGACCCTGGGGCGTTTCGCTGATTTCCCAAGTACCGGGCAGCTTGCGCTTGGGGTCGTTGGAACGGCTGAACCACACCTGCCCGCCTTCGACCATGCAGTTGAGCATCGAGCCGGTGTTGGGGCAGTGGATGGTCAGTTGCTCGCCGTTGGCCAATTCGATGTCGGCCAGAAAGCGCTTGTAACGCCGCAGCAGGCGGCCCTCTTCCAGTTCGGGATGAAAGCGCATCAGCCTTGCCAACTCCGCAGGCCACGGGCGATACGTTCGACGGCCTGCTCCAGGCGCGGCAGGCTCTGGGTGTAGGCGAACCGCACATGGTGCCCGGCCAGATGGCGACCGAAATCCAGCCCTGGGGTGAAGGCCACGTGTTCGGTTTCAAGGAAGTGTCGGCAGAACGCGAAGGCATCGCCGCCGAACGCGCTGATATCGGCATAAAGGTAGAAG
This sequence comes from Pseudomonas sp. MLB6B, assembly GCF_054508135.1. Classification (NCBI taxonomy): domain Bacteria; kingdom Pseudomonadati; phylum Pseudomonadota; class Gammaproteobacteria; order Pseudomonadales; family Pseudomonadaceae; genus Pseudomonas; species Pseudomonas sp. MLB6B. Next base: position 22,083 of record NZ_CP199313.1, read on the forward strand.
GCGCCCTGAGGTTCGACGGCAATGCCGAAGCCCAGCTCGCGCAGCGCCGGCAGCAGATAGTCGCGGCGGTGGGCAAAAGCATTGCGGCGTTCCTCCAGAATCGCCAGCGTCTGTGGCTCGAAGCAGGCCAGCGCAGCGTGCTGGGCCATGCTCGGGGCGCTGATGTAGAGGTTCTGCGCCAGCTTCTCCAGGTCGGCCACGGCGGCCGGCGGCGCCACCAGCCAGCCCAGACGCCAGCCAGTCATGCCGAAGTATTTGGAAAAACTGTTGAGCACGAAGGCGCCATCGTCGACCTGCAGCACGCTCGGTGCGTCCATGCCGTAGGTCAGGCCGTGGTAGATCTCGTCTACCACCAGATGGCCCTGGCGCACCTGCACCGCATGCGCCAGTTCAGCCAGCTCGGTGCGACCGAGCACAGTGCCGGTGGGGTTGGCCGGCGAGGCGACCAGCGCACCGACCGTGTCCTGGCTCCAGTGGCGATCGACCAGGTCGGCGGTCAGTTGGTAGTTCTGCTCGGGCCCGACCGGCACCAACTGCGCGCCGCCTTCGACCAGGCGCAGGAAGTGGCGATTGCACGGGTAGCCCGGATCGGCCAGCAACCAATGCTTGCCCGGGTCCACCAGCAGGCTGCTGGCCAATAGCAAAGCGCCCGACCCGCCTGGGGTGATGAGGATGCGCTGCGGGTCGATGTCCAGCCCGTAGCGCTGGGCGTAGAAACCGGCGATCGCCTCGCGCAATGCCGGCAGGCCACGGGCGGCCGTGTAACGGGTATGGCCCGCAGCAAGGGCAGCCTGGCCAGCGGCGACGATGGGTGCGGCGGTGGTGAAGTCGGGCTCGCCGATCTCCAGGTGGATGACGTCGTGGCCGGCCGCTTGCAGCTCGTTGGCGCGCGCCAGCAGGGCCATGACGTGGAAAGGTTCGATCGCGCGACTGCGTGCGCTGTAGGGTTGCGTCATGGCGTTTCTCGCTGATGACTGAACTGAATTTTTTTCTTGGGGCCTGCTACCGAACGTGCCGGACACGGCGCTGTCCATAGCCAGATCGGGAGGGTAGCGCGCCCCCGATCTATCTGATAAGTTCGGCGGCTCGCAGTCGCAGGGCCGGCGGGTGTCGGATAAGGAGCAGCCTGCGCATTGGATCAGATGAGTGAGAGGCGGTCTATTCATGTCCACCGTAGAAAAGCAAAAAACCGGTCAGACCATGTACGGTGTCGAGCCTTATAAGGAAACGAAGGGCGAGGAGTACATGGCCGAGCCCATGCGCACGCACTTCACCAAGCTGCTGACCGCTTGGAAAGGTGAGTTGATGCAGAGCGTCGACCGCACCGTGGACCACATGAAGGACGAAGCAGCCAACTTCCCGGACCCGGCCGACCGTGCCAGCCAGGAAGAGGAATTCGCCCTTGAACTGCGCAACCGTGATCGGGAGCGTAAGTTGATCAAGAAGATCGACAAGACCTTGCAGAAGATTACCGACGAAGAATACGGCTGGTGTGACAGCTGCGGCATCGAGATCGGCCTGCGCCGTCTGGAAGCCCGCCCAACTGCGGACCTGTGCTTCGACTGCAAGGAAATTGCCGAGAAGAAGGAAAAGACCCACGGCAAGGGTTGATCCTTCATCCACCTGAACGGGGCGCATCATGCGCCCCGTTTCGTATATATACCTAGCCAAACCATGACAGACACGCGCTACATCGGACGCTTCGCCCCCACCCCCAGTGGTTTCCTGCACTTCGGCTCACTGGTCGCGGCACTGGCCTCCTGGCTGGATGCGCGCGCGGTCGGCGGCCGCTGGTTGCTGCGCATGGAAGACACCGACCCGCCGCGCGAGATGCCCGGCGCCCGCGAGGCCATCCTGCACACGCTGGAGCGTTACGGCCTGGAATGGGACGGCGAAGTGGTAGTACAGAGCCAGCGCCACGCGGCCTACGCAGCCGTGGTCGATCGCCTGTTCAACCTGGGCCTGGCCTACGCCTGCACCTGTTCGCGCAAGCAGCTTGAAGGGTACGGCGGCCTCTACCCAGGTTTCTGCCGCAACGCCGGCCACGCGCGCGAAGGCGCGGCGATTCGCCTGCGGGTGCCAGAACTGGCGTATCGTTTCCAGGATCGCGTGCAAGGCGAATTCAGCCAGCACCTGGGGCGGGAGCTGGGCGATTTCATCATTCAGCGGCGCGACGGGCTGTACGCCTACCAACTGGCGGTGGTGCTCGACGATGCCTGGCAAGGCGTGACCGATGTGGTGCGCGGAGCCGACCTGCTGGACAACACGCCACGGCAACTGTATTTGCAGGAGCTGTTGGGGTTCTCGCAACCGCACTACTTGCACGTGCCGCTGATCGTCCAGCCCGATGGCCACAAGCTGGGCAAGACCTATCGCTCACCTGCGCTCGAAGCCGACCAGGCCACGGCATTGCTCTTGCGTGCCCTACGCGCGCTGGGCCAGGCCACCGACCCCGACATGGCGCACGCTGGCCCCGCTGAGGTTCTGGCGGTCGCGCGCCAACGCTGGCAGGTCGCGGCGATCCCGCAACAAAGCACCCTGGCCGAAGCCGATCTGCGCTAGAGCACTTGCCCCAACCGTAGAAGCCCAATAGATTCAGGCCCTTGCTCGACGACGGGGATGTCCGACCACGGCCGTCTCTTCGCTGCGCGCCACCCATTCTTCGAGGCCAGCATGTACATCTATCGTTTGGTCCTGCTCCTGGTGGTGGGGATCTACCTGTTCTCACCCGCCATCATGGACTGGTGGATCGACCCGACCGGCGCCTGGTATCGGCCTTACCTGCTCTGGCTGATCCTGATCGTCGTCACCTTCATTCTGCAGAGCCAACGAGATGCCGATGAGCTTTAGCCTGACCCAGATGGTCCTGATCAGCGCCGCTTACCTGCTGGTGCTGTTCGGCGTGGCCTGGATCAGCGAGCGCGGCCTGATTCCGCGCGCGGTCATCCGCCACCCGCTCACCTACACCCTGTCGCTGGGCGTCTATGCCAGCGCCTGGGCGTTCTACGGCTCGGTGGGGCTGGCCTACCAGTACGGCTATGGTTTCCTGGCGTGCTACCTGGGCGTCTCGGGCGCCTTCCTGCTGGCGCCGGTCTTGCTGTATCCGATCCTCAAGATCACCCGCACCTATCAGCTGTCGTCCCTGGCCGACCTGCTGGCGTTCCGCTTTCGCAGCACCTGGGCCGGTGCGCTGACCACCATCTTCATGCTGATCGGCGTGCTGCCCTTGCTGGCCTTGCAGATCCAGGCGGTGGCCGACTCGATCAACATTCTCACCGGCGAGCCGGTCAAGGCGCGGGTGGCCCTGGCGTTCTGCGTGCTGATCAGCCTATTCACCATTTTCTTCGGCTCGCGACACATCGCCACCCGCGAAAAGCACGAAGGCCTGGTGTTCGCCATCGCCTTCGAGTCGGTGATCAAGCTGCTGGCCTTGGGCGGCATTGGTCTGTATGCGCTTTACGGCGTATTCGGCGGGCCGCACGAACTGGAAATCTGGCTGTTGCAGAACCAGACCGCCCTGGCCGCCCTGCACACCCCACTCCAGGAGGGGCCGTGGCGCACCCTGCTGCTGGTGTTCTTCGCCTCGGCCATCGTAATGCCACACATGTACCACATGGCCTTCACGGAGAACCTCGACCCGCGCTCGCTGGTCAGCGCCAGCTGGGGCCTGCCGCTGTTCCTGCTGCTGATGAGCCTGGCCGTACCGCTGATCCTCTGGGCCGGCCTGCGCCTGGGCGCGACCACCAACCCGGAATACTTCACCCTGGGCCTGGGCATCGCCGCCAACAATTCGGCGCTGGCCTTGCTGGCCTACGTGGGCGGGCTGTCGGCTTCCAGTGGGTTGATCATCGTCACCACCCTGTCGCTCTCGGGCATGGCCCTCAACCATCTGGTGCTGCCGCTCTACCAGCCGCCAGCCGAGGGCAACATCTACCGCTGGCTGAAGTGGACGCGGCGGGCGTTGATCGTCGCCATCATCGCAGCGGGCTTCGTGTTCTACCTGACCCAGAACAGCCACCAGAGCCTGGCCAACATGGGCATCGTCGCCTTCGTCGCGACCTTGCAGTTCCTGCCCGGCGTACTCTCGGTGCTGTATTGGCCGACGGCCAACCGGCGCGGCTTCATTGCCGGCCTGCTGGCAGGCATCGCGGTGTGGATGGTGACCATGCTGCTGCCGCTGTTGGGCAATGTGCAGGGCTTCTACATCCCGCTGCTGGACATGATCTATGTGCTCGATGACACCAGCTGGCACATGGCGGCCATCGCTTCGCTGGCCGCCAACGTGCTGCTGTTCACGCTGATTTCGCTGTTCACCAACGCCAGCAGCGAAGAGGCCAGCGCAGCCGAGGCCTGTGCGGTGGACAACGTGCGCCGCCCACAGCGGCGCGAACTGCATGCGGCCTCGCCCCAGGAGTTCGCTACGCAACTGGCCAAGCCCTTGGGCGCGAAAGCCGCGCAGAAGGAAGTCGAGCAAGCCCTGCGCGACCTCTACCTGCCTTTCGACGAGCGCCGTCCCTATGCCCTGCGGCGCCTGCGCGACCGCATCGAGGCCAATCTGTCGGGCCTGATGGGGCCGAGCGTGGCCCAGGACATGGTCGAAACCTTCCTGCCGTACAAGTCGGGCAACGAAAGCTACGTCACCGAAGACATCCACTTCATCGAAAGCCGCCTGGAAGACTACCACTCGCGCCTCACGGGCCTTGCCGCCGAGCTCGACGCGCTGCGCCGCTATCACCGGCAGACCTTGCAGGAACTGCCGATGGGCGTGTGCTCGCTGGCCAAGGACCAGGAAATCCTCATGTGGAACCGGGCCATGGAAGAGCTGACCGGGATCGCCGCCAAGCACGTGGTCGGCTCGCGCCTGACCACCATCGGCGAACCCTGGCGCGGGCTGCTGCTGGACTTCGTCAGTCTGCCCGACGAACACCTGCACAAGCATCGCCTGGCGCTCGAAGGCCAGCCGCGCTGGCTGAGCCTGCACAAGGCGGCCATCGACGAGCCGCTGGCACCGGGCAACAGCGGCCTGGTGCTGCTGGTCGAGGACCTGACCGAGACCCAAGCCCTGGAAGACAAGCTGGTGCATTCCGAACGCCTGGCGAGCATCGGTCGTCTGGCGGCCGGGGTGGCCCACGAGATCGGCAACCCGATCACCGGCATCGCCTGCCTGGCGCAGAACCTGCGCGAGGAACGCGAGGGCGACGGGGAGATCATCGAGCTGTCTAGCCAGATTCTCGAGCAGACCAAGCGGGTGTCGCGCATCGTCCAGTCGCTGATGAGCTTCGCCCACGCCGGCGGCAGCCAGCAGAACAGCGAAGAGCCGGTGTGCCTGGCCGAGGTCGCGCAGGATGCCATCGGCCTGCTGGCCCTGAACCGGCGCAACTTCGAAGTGCAGTTCTTCAACCTATGTGACCCCGAGCACTGGGTCGAAGGCGATCCGCAGCGCCTGGCGCAGGTGCTGATCAACCTGCTGTCCAATGCCCGCGACGCCTCGCCGCCCGGTAGTGCGGTACGCGTGCGCAGCGCTTTGAGCGAAGGGAACGAACACATGGTCGATCTGATCGTCGAAGACGAGGGCAGCGGCATCCCCAAGAACATCATGGACCGCCTGTTCGAACCCTTCTTCACCACCAAGGACCCCGGTGAAGGTACGGGGCTGGGCCTCGCGCTGGTCTATTCGATTGTGGAAGAGCATTATGGACAAATCACCATCGACAGCCCCGCCGACCCCGAACGGCAACTTGGTACCCGGATCCGCGTTACCCTGCCACGGCATGTCGTAGCGACGTCCCCAGACATTCGAGACCGTCGAGAGAATTGAATCCATGCCGCATATTCTGATCGTCGAAGACGAAACCATCATCCGCTCGGCCTTGCGACGCCTGCTCGAAAGGAACCAGTATCAGGTGAGCGAGGCAGGTTCGGTACAGGATGCCCAGGCCCAGTTCAGCATCGCCACCTTCGACCTGATCGTCAGCGACCTGCGCCTGCCGGGCGCGCCTGGCACCGAACTGATCAAGCTCGGCGAGGGCACCCCAGTGCTGATCATGACCAGTTACGCCAGCCTGCGCTCGGCCGTGGACTCGATGAAGATGGGTGCGGTGGACTACATCGCCAAACCCTTCGACCACGATGAAATGCTGCAGGCCGTGGCGCGCATCCTGCGCGACCGCCCAAAAGCGGCCGCCGCATCGGCCGAACCGCGCAGCACCGGCAAACCGGCCGCAGCGGACAAGAGCATTGCCGGCAACGCCTCCGGCGAGATCGGCATCATCGGTTCCTGCGCACCGATGCTCGACCTGTTCGGCAAGATTCGCAAAGTGGCGCCCACCGACTCCAATGTGCTGATTCAAGGCGAATCCGGTACGGGCAAAGAGCTGGTCGCGCGGGCACTGCACAACCTCTCGCGGCGCGCCAAGGCGCCGATGATCTCGGTGAACTGTGCCGCTATTCCAGAAACGCTGATCGAATCCGAGCTGTTCGGCCATGAGAAAGGCGCCTTCACCGGCGCCAGCGCAGGGCGGGCCGGTCTGGTCGAAGCGGCCGACGGCGGCACGCTGTTCCTCGACGAAATCGGCGAGCTGCCGCTGGAGGCGCAAGCGCGTCTGCTGCGCGTCCTGCAGGAAGGCGAGATTCGCCGGGTGGGCTCGGTGCAGTCGCAGAAGGTCGACGTGCGTCTGATCGCCGCGACCCACCGCGATCTGAAAAGCCTGGCCAAGGCCGGCCAGTTCCGTGAAGACCTGTACTACCGGCTGCACGTCATCGCGCTGAAACTGCCTGCGCTGCGCGAGCGCGGCAGCGACGTCAACGACATCGCCCATGCCTTCCTCGCCCGCCAAAGCGCGCGCATCGGCCGCGACGACCTGACCTTCTCCGCCGAGGCCGAGCAAGCCATTCGTCACTACAGCTGGCCGGGCAACGTGCGCGAACTGGAAAACGCCGTGGAGCGCTCGGTGATTTTGAGCGAAAGCCCGGAAATCTCCGCCGAGCTGCTGGGGATCGATATCGAACTGGCCGACCTCGAAGACGGCGACCCGCTGGACCAGCTGCCGTCCTCAGGCGCCGTGAGCGGTAACGCCAGCCATGACCCTAGCGAAGACCTGTCGCTGGAGGACTACTTCCACCATTTCGTGCTCGAACACCAGGACCACATGACCGAGACCGAACTGGCCCGAAAACTGGGCGTGAGCCGCAAGTGCCTGTGGGAGCGGCGCCAGCGCCTGGGCATTCCGCGGCGCAAGAGCAACGCCACCAGCGAACAGTGACCGCCTTCCAGGTGCGGCGCTCGCCGCACCTGCCCCCACTCCCGCAAAAACCTGTTACCTGCCTTACACGACGTAACATCTTCCGAGGCGAACGGTAACGAATATGCTTATTCCATACCGTCACCATATCCTCTTGATCCACCCCAAACCCTGGATTTACGGGCTTTAGCCAAAGTTGGCACGGCGCCTGCTATATGTTTGGTACAAGAACAATAACAAGCACCGCAACCCATAATAAAAACAACACGAAACGGCTCACGCATAACAAGAACAACACGGCGGAGGCGCAGCTAACTGATTCTTTTGGAGACGCGTTGTATCCGGGGCTTGCCCCATGACCAGGCAGAGAACAACAAAAACTGCACTAAAAAGCAGCGCCTGAACTGGTTGGACCTCTAGGTCGGTACAGCTCAACGATCAAAGCAATCCGTTTGCTCTTAGTCCCTTCGATAGGGATCGTTCACCAGCCAAGCTCGGTGGACTGGGCACTCGACAAAAACAAGAAGCCCGTAAAAATAACAACAAGAGCGTACGCAACGACTTGATGGGGAGCTTAGGCTCCCCATGTCGTTTCTCCCCCTTCAGTGTCTTCAGCACACCGCCTACACCATTCTCAGAGTAAATGCTAGAATCCCCGCCCATCATGCGGCCATTCTCCTATTGCTGGCCGAACATTCCTTCAAACAGTGCATCCCATGCTGAAGAAGCTGTTCCAGTCTTTCCGCCCCCCGGTACCAGGTCAACATCACGTGCGCACCACTCCTGAGGTGATCCACAAGAGCCAGCACTCGCTGCAACGCAGCCAGTTCAGCCGCCATGCGGTCGGCATCGTCGAGCGCCTGCAAGGCGCGGGCTACCAGGCTTACCTGGTCGGCGGTTGCGTACGCGACCTGCTGCTGGGCATCACGCCCAAGGACTTCGACGTCGCCACCAGCGCCACGCCCGAGCAGGTACGTGCCGAGTTCCGTAACGCGCGCATCATCGGGCGCCGTTTCAAACTGGTGCATATCCAGTTCGGCCGCGAGATCATCGAAGTCGCCACCTTCCGCGCGCCGCACTCCGACGAAGACCAGGCCGACAGCCACCGCTCTTCGCACAACGCCAGCGGTCGCATCCTGCGCGACAACGTCTATGGCACTTTGGAAGAAGACGCGCAGCGCCGCGACTTCACCATCAACGCCCTGTACTACGACCCGGTCAACGAGCGCATTCTCGATTACGCCAACGGCGTGCACGACATCCGCAACCGCTTGCTGCGCTTGATCGGCGATCCGACCCACCGCTACCAGGAAGACCCGGTACGCATGCTGCGCGCCGTGCGTTTCGCCGCCAAGCTCAACTTCGGTATCGAAAAGCACACCGTGGCGCCGATTCGCGAACTGGCACCCCTGCTGCGTGAAATCCCGCCGGCGCGGTTGTTCGAGGAAAGCCTCAAGCTGTTCCTGTCCGGGCAAGGTGCGATGGTCTTCGAGATGCTAGTCGACCTCGAACTGTTCGAGCCGCTGTTCCCGGCCAGCGCACAGGCGCTGGAAGACCGGCCGAGCTACACCCACACGCTGATCAGCCAGGCTTTGGCCAACACCGACTTGCGCGTCGCCCAGGGCAAACCGGTGACCCCGGCCTTCCTCTATGCCGCCCTGCTCTGGCCTGCACTGCCCGCACGCGTGCTGTTCCTGCAGAACCAGGGCGTGCCGCCGATTCCGGCCATGAACGGCGCGGCCCACGAGTTGATCGTCGAGCAGTGCCAGCGCATCGCCGTGCCCAAGCGCTTCACCCTGCCGATCCGGGAAATCTGGGACATGCAGGAACGCCTGCCACGGCGCAGCGGCAAGCGTGCCGACCAGTTGCTGGACAACCCGCGCTTCCGCGCCGGCTACGATTTCCTGCTGCTGCGCGAAAGCGCCGGCGAGCAGACCGACGACCTCGGCCAATGGTGGACCGACTATCAGGAAGCCCACGATGGCACCCGCCGCGAGATGATCCGCGAGCTGGGCGGGCGCAGCGAAGACGGCGCCGCCCCTCGCAAGCGCAAGCGCAGCAACAGCAAGCGCAAGCAAGGCGACGACGAGGCCTTCGAGTGAGCACCCGGGCCTACATTGGTCTGGGCAGCAACCTGGCCGATCCGGCCGGCCAACTGCGTAGCGCGTTGCAAGCCTTGGAACAGTTGCCAGACACACGCCTAGCGGGCGTGTCGGCCTTCTATGCCAGCGATTCGCTGCTGCCTGGCCAGCCACGCTACACCAACGCCGTGGCCGCCCTGGACACGGCACTCGAGCCGTTGGCGCTGCTCGATGCGCTGCAAACGGTGGAAAACGAGCAAGGCCGTGTGCGCGCCGAGCGTTGGGGGCCACGCACCCTCGACTTGGACATCCTGCTGTTCGGTGAACGCCGCATCGACCTGCCGCGCCTGCAAGTGCCCCATGTGCAGATGCACCTGCGCCCCTTCGTGCTCTATCCCCTCGCCGAACTGCTGCCCGCGCAGACCCTGCTCGCCGACGGCAGCACCCTCGCCCAGCGCCTCGCCGCTTGCCCCTTCGTAGGCCTCGAACGCCTGTAGGAACGCCGCATGCGCAAGCGGTAACAGGCGTAACACCCTACCTGTAACGCACCGGTAACAGGTGATTGACTTCCCCCCCTCGCGTCACGACTATAGGCCTCCCGCGGCACCCCGGTGCCAACAGTCTTTGGCCGTAGACGGCCGGCAATGAACATCGCGAACGACGATGTAGTGCCCTGAGCGAACGGCGACCCCTGCAACCGCAGTCGTCACCCCAGGGCCTGAACGAGGATTTTCGACATGCCCGCTGTGACCCTGACGACCCTCAACGGCCTGAAAGCCAAAGGTGAAAAGATCACCATGCTGACCTGCTACGACGCCACCTTCGCCAAGGCGGCGAGCGAGGCAGGCGTCGAAGTGCTGCTGGTGGGGGATTCGCTGGGCATGGTCCTGCAGGGGCACGACAGCACCCTGCCGGTCTCCACCGCCGACATGGCCTACCACACCGCATGCGTCAAACGCGGCAACGCCGGGGCGCTGATTCTGGCCGACCTGCCGTTCATGGCCCATGCCACCTGCGAGCAGGCCCTGGCCAACAGCGCCACGCTGATGCAGGCCGGTGCGCACATGGTCAAGATCGAAGGCGCGGCGTGGCTGGCCGAAACCATCACCCTGCTGGCCCAACGCGGCGTGCCCGTGTGCGCGCACTTGGGGTTGACGCCGCAAGCGGTCAACGTGTTCGGCGGCTACAAGGTGCAAGGTCGTCAGGAGGCCCAAGCCGAACAGTTGCGCCGGGATGCCCAGGCGCTGGAACGGGCCGGTGCCGCCATGCTGCTGCTCGAATGCGTGCCCAGCGCGCTGGCCAGCGAGATCAGCCAGGCGGTGAGCATTCCGGTGATCGGTATCGGCGCCGGCAGCGGCACCGACGGCCAGGTCCTGGTGCTGCACGACATGCTCGGCCTGTCGCTGAGCGGGCGCGTGGCGCGCTTCGTGAAGAACTTCATGGCGGGCCAGCAAGACATTCAAGGCGCCCTTGCCGCGTACGTCGCGGCAGTCAAGGACGTCAGTTTCCCAGCCAGCGAACATGGGTTCAGCGCATGAATACAGTCAAGACCGTCCGTGAGCTGCGCGCCGCCGTGGCGCGCGCACGTGGGGAAGGCAAACGCATCGGTTTCGTGCCGACCATGGGCAATCTGCACAGCGGCCATGCCGCGCTGGTGACCAAGGCCGCCCAACGTGCCGATTTCGTGGTCGCCAGCATCTTCGTCAACCCGCTGCAGTTCGGCGCCAACGAAGACCTGGCCAGCTACCCGCGCACCTTGGTCGCAGACCAGGCGCGCCTGCTGGAAGCCGGTTGCAACCTGTTGTTCGCACCCACCGTGGAAGAAATGTACCCCGAAGGCACCGCCGCGCAGACCCGCGTCAGCGTGGCGCAGCTGTCCGAAGGCCTGTGCGGCGCGAGCCGGCCGGGACACTTCGAGGGCGTGGCCACCGTGGTCAACAAGCTGTTCAACATGGTGCAGCCCGATCTCGCCGTCTTCGGTGAAAAGGACTACCAGCAACTGGCCGTGATTCGCGCCATGGTTCGCGACCTCAACATGCCGATTCAGATCTTCGGCGAACCGACCGTGCGCGCCGAAGACGGCCTGGCGCTGTCTTCGCGCAACGGCTACCTGAGCCCGGAGCAGCGCGCGATCGCCCCGGTGGTGTACCGCACGCTCACACAGGTCGCCGAAGGCCTGCGCCGTGGTCGCCGCGATTATCGAGCCCTGCTGGACGAGGGCCGGGCACAGCTGGAGGCGGCGGGATTGCGCACCGATTACCTGGAAGTGCGCCACGCCTTGTCACTGCGCCCGGCTCAGCTCGACGACCGCGACCTGGTCGTGCTGGTCGCTGCTTTCCTGGGGAACACACGGCTGATCGACAACCTCTACGTACATCTGGAGCAGCCCAGCGCTTGAGCCGGTAAGCGGCCCAGGCGCCTTGCGCTGCGTTTCCCGCTTGACCGAACCAGGATTGCCTATACTGCACGACGGCTCGCAACTGCCGAGGACGGCCACTGTCCAACGCAGCAACTTGTACCCAGGAACCCATCCGCAATGGCGTATTACCGCACTCCTCATGATGTAACGACCCTGCCGGCCTGGCAGGCGCTCCAGCAGCATCGCGAAGCGCTGCAAGACTTCAGCATGCGCGACGCCTTCAATGCCGATCCACAGCGCTTCGACCAGTTCTCCCTGAGCAGCTGTGGCCTGTTCCTCGACTACTCGAAAAACCTGATCACCGAGCAGACCCGCGCCCATTTGGTGGAGCTGGCCGAGCAGGTCGGTCTGGCCGATGCCATCAAGGCGATGTTCAGCGGCGAGATCATCAACACCTCCGAAGGCCGCCCGGTGCTGCACACCGCCCTGCGCCGTCCGGTGGGCGACAAGCTGGACGTCAACGGTGTCAACGTGATGCCCGAGGTGCACAAGGTCCTCAACCAGATGACCGAGCTGGTGACGCGCATCCATGACGGTCTGTGGCGCGGCTACACCGAAAAGCCGATCACCGACGTGGTCAACATCGGCATCGGCGGCTCCTTCCTGGGCCCGGAGCTGGTCTCGGAAGCGTTGCTGCCCTATGCCCAGCGCGGCGTGCGCTGCCATTACCTGGCCAACATCGACGGCAGCGAGTTCCACGAACTGTCGGCCAAGCTGCGCGCCGAAACCACGCTGTTCATCGTTTCGTCCAAATCGTTCAATACGCTGGAAACCTTGAAGAACGCCATCGCGGCGCGCACCTGGTACCTGGCCCAAGGCGGTTCGGAAGCCGAGCTTTATCGCCACTTCATCGCCGTGTCCAGCAACAAGCAGGCGGCCATGGCCTTCGGCATCCGCGAAGAAAACATCTTCCCGATGTGGGACTGGGTCGGCGGGCGCTATTCGCTGTGGTCGGCCATCGGCCTGCCGATCGCCCTGGCCATCGGCACCGCCAACTTCAAAGAGCTGCTGTCCGGCGCCTATACCATGGACCAGCACTTCCAGAGCGCGCCGTTCGAGCAGAACATGCCCGTGCTGCTAGCCCTGCTGGGCGTGTGGTACGGCAACTTCTGGGGTGCGGACAGCCACGCCATCCTGCCGTACGACCACTACCTGCGTAACATCACCAAGCACCTGCAACAGCTGGATATGGAATCCAATGGCAAGAGCGTGCTGCAAGACGGCTCGCCCGTGCCGGTCAGCACCGGGCCGGTGATCTGGGGCGGCGTTGGCTGCAACGGTCAACATGCTTACCACCAGTTGCTGCACCAAGGCACTCACTTGATCCCTGCCGACTTCATCGTGCCGGTAGTGAGCTTCAACCCAGTGGCCGACCATCACCAGTGGCTGTACGCCAACTGCCTGTCGCAGAGCCAGGCGCTGATGCAGGGCAAGACCCGCGAAGAAGCCGAGGCCGAGTTGCGCGCCAAGGGCATGAACGAGGCGGACATCGCCAAGCTGGCGCCGCACAAGGTGATCCCGGGCAACCGTCCGAGCAACACCCTGGTGGTCGAACGCATCAGCCCGCGTCGCTTGGGCGCACTGGTGGCGATGTACGAGCACAAAGTGTTCGTACAGAGCGTGGTATGGGGCATCAACGCCTTCGACCAATGGGGCGTCGAGCTGGGCAAGGAACTGGGCAAGGGCGTCTACGAGCGCCTGGTCGGTGCCGAAGAGAAACACGCCGAAGATGGCTCGACCCAAGGCCTGATCAACTACTTCCGCAGCCGTCACCGCGGCTGAGGTCGACGGCTGGACCAGTACGGGCGCTTCGGCGCCCGTTTTCGTTTTCCACAGCCTGCCTGGCGGCTGGCCGACACCCCGCTCTGCGCCAATGGGAAGCGCACGGCAAGCACTCCACACGTCGAACGCGATGGAGTTACAAGTCTTTGTGCAGTTGCCGCGGAACCGCCACCCCATGCCATACTCCAACCACTCCCGCCCGCGACCTGATGACGCCCCGCATGCTCAGAGCATTGACCCGCGCCTTTGGCGCCGTGCTGGCCTTGGTAGCCCTCTACAGCCTGTTGGGCTTTCTGGTGCTGCCAGGCGTTGCCCTGCGCATCGCCAACCAGCAACTGGCCAAGTACGCCACCACGCCTGCCCACCTGCAACGCATCGAGTTCAATCCTTTCAGCCTTGAACTGACCCTCTGGGGATTGGAGATCGGCGAGCCCGGCAAGCCGCAGCTGGGCTTCGAGCGGCTGTACGCGAACCTGCAACTGGACAGCCTCTGGCGCGGCATGCTGCACCTGGACGCCATAGCGCTGGACAAGCCACGCGGCGAAATAGTGTTCGCCAAGGATGGACGCTTCAATCTGGCGCACTTGTTCAACGTGCCGTCCAGCCCTTCCAAGCCCGAAGAGCCGGCCAGCGAACCCTTCCCGCTGCGCGTTGGCAACCTGGCGATCAGCGAAGGCTACGTGCACTTCAAGGACCTGCGCCCCAGCGAGCCGATCGAGTTTCTTTACGACTCGATGAACCTCGAGCTGAATAACTTGAGCACCCTGGCCGATGACAGCGCCGACATGACGCTGGTGGCGAAAAGCCCGGCCGGCGGACGCATCGACTGGCAAGGCAGCCTTGGCCTGGCGCCCTTCGCCTCCGAAGGCACGCTGAAGATCACCGATGCCAAGATGAAGCTGTGGTGGCCCTACGTGCGCGACAGCCTGCCTCTGGTGCTGCAAGACGGCGTCCTGAGCCTCGACACGCACTACCGCCTCAATTTCACCAAAGGTACCGAGCTGCTGCTCGACAAGGCGTCCCTGCGCATGGCGCCGTTCGCCATCAAAGCGCCCGACGGTCGCCCCCTGGCGCGCCTGGCCAGCCTCGACGTCAGCGACGCCACCCTTGACCTGGCCAAGCAGCGCGTCATCGTGGGCAAGGTGCGTAGCGAAAAGCTGGAAACCTGGGCCGCCCTCCAACCCGATGGTCAGCTGGATTGGCAGGCGCTATTCGCCAGCCAGCCGAGTGCGCCCTCGCCCAAGGACAAGCACGCACCTGCAACGGCCGAGCCGGCCCGCACCCAGGCTTCGGCGCCGGCCAAGCCGTGGCAGGTGCTGCTCAAAGACGTACAGACACGCAACGCGCTGATCCATTTGCAGGACCGTCGGCAGAAAGAGCCGGTAGCCCTGGACGTCGGCCCGCTCAACCTGACGATGCGTGGCTACGATAGCCTCAACGGCTCGCCGTTCGAGCTCAAGCTCGACACCGGCGTCGGCAAGCAAGGCAAGCTGCAAGCGGCCGGCCAGGTCAATCTGGCACCGGTCAGCGCCAACCTCGATGTCAGCACCCAGGACATCGACCTGCGCATCGCCCAGGCCTACATCAACCCTTTCATCCTTCTGGAGCTGCGCAGCGGCATGCTCGACAGCCAGCTCAAGGTCGAGCTGGCCAACGTCGAGCCCTTGGCATTGACCGTCAGCGGCAAGGCGCAAGTCGACCAGTTGCACACTCTCGACACGATCAAGAACCGCGACCTGGTCAAATGGCAGCAGGTCGATGCCGACGGTATCCGTTACGTGCACGGCGATGCGTTGTCGATCGACAAGGTGACGCTGCAGCAGCCCTACGCGCGCTTCATCATCAACGAAGACCGCACCACCAACATCGATGACCTGTTGATCCCCCAACCTGCCGGCGCCCAGGCCGCCTCAACGCCCGCGCAGCCGGCAAAACCCGCCGACAAGCCGCTGGGCATTCGGATCGGTCGGATCGACATCAAGGACGGTTCGGCCAATTTCGCCGACCTCACCCTGACGCCGAACTTCGCCACCGCCGCGCAGCAACTCAACGGCGTGGTCGGCACTATCGACAATCGTCGCTCGCTCCCTGCCAGCGTGGATATCCAAGGCAAGGTGGACCGTTACGCGCCGGTGATCGTCCACGGTGCGCTGAACCCCTTCGACCCGATGGACAGCCTCGACATCGCCGCCAGCTTCCGCCGCGTCGAGCTGACCACATTGACCCCCTACTCCGGTAAATTCGCCGGTTACCGCATTCGCAAGGGGCGGCTCAACCTCGACTTGCACTACGTCATCACCCAGGGTCGGCTACAAGCGGAGAACACCGTCGAAGTCGAGCAATTGCAATTGGGCGACCGGGTCGACAGCCCCGATGCGGTCGACCTGCCGATTCGGCTGGCGGTGGCGCTGCTCAAGGACAGCCAGGGCAAGATCTCCCTGAAACTGCCGGTGTCGGGCGACCTCAACAATCCGCAGTTCAGCGTGATGCCGATCGTGTGGCAGACCCTGCGCAACTTGGCCCTGCGTGCTGTACAGTCGCCGTTCAAGCTCATCGGTAGCCTGGTGGCCGGCGGGCAGTCGCAAGACCTCAGCACCGTGGCCTTCGCGCCTGGCTCCAGCGAACTGGCCGGCGATGCGCGCGCTGCGCTGGACAAACTAGCTGCTGGCCTCAAGGCGCGGCCGCAACTGCGTCTGGAGATAGAAGGCACCAGTGCGCAATCCAGCGACGGGCCGCTCTTGGCACGTCAACGCCTGGAGCGCGAGTACCAGGCCACTTGGTACAAGATCCTGCAAAGGCGCGGCGACAAGGTGCCGGCCAATGCGTCCATGCTGGTGGTCAGCGAAGACGACAAACCTGCCATGCTCGAAGGCATCTATCGCCTGCGCCTAAAAAAGCAACCGCCGCCGCAATGGGAACGATTGAGCCGTGAGCAGCGTACGCTGCAGTTGCGCGAGGCCGTGCTGAAGTTCTGGTCGGAAAGCGCCACGCTACAGCGTCAACTCGGGCAGGACCGAGCCAGTAGCATCAAGGACTACTTAGTCGACAAAGGTGGGCTGAGCGACGACCGGGTGTACTTCATCGATACGACCCTGGGGCAAGCGCAGAGCGATGGCCGAGTCGTCACGCCGTTGCATTTGGACGTGGAATGAGGGATATGGCCATTCCCTGAGATGCAAAAAACCCGGCACGAGTGCCGGGTTTTTCATGTGGCCCGATCCATCGGGCCAAACCAGAAGCTTACTGAGTTTTCAGCGCTTCGGTGGTGACGCTCTTCACGCCTTTGATTTTCTTGGTGATGGCAACGGCGGTGGTCTTCTGGGCTTCGGTCAGGGTAACGCCATCGTTGGTGGACAGTGCGACTACACCGTGGGTGGTTTCAACGGTGATGTCCGAGCCTGGGATGCCTTTCTCGGTCAGCAGGTCAGCCTTGACCTTGGTGGTGATCCAGGTGTCGCTGGTTTCTTGCTTGGCCTTGGTGACTTCACCGGCCGCCATCATCAGCGGGGCCTGGGAAGTTTGCTGGGCAGCGAAAGCCGCGTTGGTCATGGTCAGGGTCAGAGCGGTAGCAGCGGCGGCAGCGATAGCGAACTTCTTCATACAAGACACTCCTGTTTTTCGAAAAGTCTGCGCCGTGGTTACCGGCTGCAGGTAACTAAATAGATTGCAGAGGCTGTGCCAGGTTCAAAATTTAATAAATCGCAATTAAAACAAGCAGTTAGCATTTTTATGGACTGGCACGTTCGTGCATTTTGCAAGCCGTCGTCAAATCCTGCATGCAAGATGCAAGTCCGCGAATAAAAACGACAGGCAAAAAGAAAGGGCCCCGCTGGGGCCCCTTCGAATTACTGCTCGATCACGCTTACACGCCGGAGGATTTCGCCGCCGCCACGTCTTTGATCGACAGTTTGATACGGCCGCGGTTGTCCACGTCCAGCACCAGCACTTCGACTTCCTGGCCTTCCTTGAGCACGTCGGTGACTTTCTCTACGCGCTCGTTGCTGAGCATGGAGATGTGCACCAGACCGTCTTTGCCCGGCAGGATGTTGACGAAGGCACCGAAGTCGACGATGCGCTCGACCTTGCCGACATAGATCTTGCCGATTTCGGCCTCGGCCGTGATGCCCAGTACGCGTTGACGTGCAGCTTCAGCCGCATCTTTGGTTTCGCCGAAGATCTTGATCGAGCCATCGTCTTCGATGTCGATCGACGCCTTGGTCTCTTCGCAGATGGCACGAATGGTCGCGCCGCCTTTGCCGATGACGTCACGGATCTTGTCGGTGTCGATCTTCATCGCGATCATGGTCGGTGCGTTGGCCGACAGCTCAGTACGCGACTGGCCGATGATCTGGTTCATCTGGCCGAGGATGTTCAGGCGCGCTTCCAGGGCTTGGCCCAGGGCGATCTCCATGATCTCTTCGGTGATGCCGTTGATCTTGATGTCCATCTGCAGCGCAGTGACGCCTTTGGCGGTACCGGCCACTTTGAAATCCATGTCGCCCAGGTGATCTTCGTCGCCGAGGATGTCGGTGAGGATGGCGAACTTCTCACCTTCCTTGACCAGACCCATGGCGATACCGGCGACCGGTGCCTTCATCGGCACACCGGCGTCCATCAGGGCCAGGGAAGCGCCGCAGACCGAAGCCATGGAGCTGGAGCCGTTGGACTCGGTGATTTCCGACACCACACGGATGGTGTACGGGAAGACGTCAGCGCCCGGCAGCATGGCCTGGACCGAACGGCGGGCCAGACGGCCGTGACCGATTTCGCGACGGCCTGCACCGCCCATGCGACCACACTCGCCGACCGAGAACGGTGGGAAGTTGTAGTGCAGCATGAAGGGGTCTTTCTTCTCGCCTTCGAGGGTATCGAGCAGCTGAGCGTCACGCGCGGTACCCAGGGTCGCGACGACCAGGGCCTGGGTCTCGCCACGGGTGAACAGGGCCGAGCCGTGGGTCTTGGGCAGAACACCGACTTCGATGTTCAGCGGACGCACGGTCTTGGTGTCACGACCGTCGATACGCGGCTTGCCGTTGACGATGTTTTCGCGAACGGTGCGGTATTCGATTTCACCGAAGATCTCTTTGACCTGGGCAGCCGAAGGCTGGCCTTCTTCACCGGAGAACTTGGCGATCGCCTGATCGCGCAGCTCGCCCAGACGGGCATAGCGGTCGGCCTTGACGGTGATGGTGTAGCCTTCGGAAACGGCTGCACCGAACTCGGCACGGATGGCGTCGAACAGTTCGGTGTTGGCGACGGCAGGTTTCCAGTCCCAAGTCGGCTTGGCGGCTTCGGCAGCCAGCTCTTTGACGGCCTTGATGACCGACTGGAATTCGTCGTGGGCGAACAGTACGGCGCCCAACATCTGGTCTTCGGTCAGCTCTTGGGCTTCGGATTCGACCATCAGTACGGCGTCAGCGGTACCGGCGACGACCATGTCCAGGCTCGAGGCGGCCAGCTGCTCGTAGGTAGGGTTGAGCAGGTAGCCGGTGCTCTCATGGAACGCGACGCGAGCGGCACCGATCGGGCCTTCGAACGGAATGCCGGAGATGGCCAGGGCGGCCGAGGTGCCGATCATCGCGGCGATGTCCGGATCGGTCTTCTTGCTGGTGGAGACCACGGTGCAGACGACCTGCACTTCGTTCATGAAGCCTTCCGGGAACAGCGGACGGATCGGACGGTCGATCAGGCGCGAGGTCAGGGTCTCTTTCTCGGAAGGACGGCCTTCGCGCTTGAAGAAGCCGCCAGGGATCTTGCCGGCAGCATAGGTTTTTTCCTGGTAGTGCACCGACAGGGGGAAGAAGCCCTTGCCTGGATCGGCTTGCTTGGCACCGACCACGGTCACCAGCACGGTGACATCGTTATCGACGGTGACCAGCACGGCGCCGCTTGCCTGACGGGCAATACGGCCGGTTTCTAGCGTGACGGTCGACTGACCGAACTGGAATTTCTTGATTACCGGGTTCACGGTTTCCTACCTTTTCAATGGCTCTGGGGGAACTGATTTCTTGCGAATTCTTGGGCAGAACAGGGAATCGGCCCCGTTGACCGTCCAGATACAACACGAGGCTGGGAGCCTGACTGCCGCGCGGGAAAACCGCACGACAGGCTCAGGCTGCCAACCTCGAAGAGATGCCGGGCGTGTCCGACGGCGATGCTGATGTCCAGCACCGCCGAAGATGGCGACACGCCCCGCACACCACTGGCCAGGCCGCTATTAGCGACGCAGGCCCAGACGACCGATCAGGGTGCTGTAACGCGTGGTGTCTTTGCCCTTCAGGTAGTCCAGCAGCTTACGACGCTGGTTGACCATACGAATCAGACCACGACGGGAGTGGTGGTCTTTGTCGTTGGCCTTGAAGTGGCCTTGCAGCTTGTTGATGTTGGCGGTCAGCAGAGCAACCTGCACTTCCGGGCTACCGGTGTCACCGGCGGCTTGCTGATAGTCGGCAACGATCTGAGCTTTTTCTTCGACGCTGAGTGCCATTTGGCTTCTCCTGATGAACGGAACCCGCAAGCGGATTCCAATAGGCCGGGGAAAACCCCGTATTAATAAAGAAGGCATGACCGCGCCTAATAACAGCCACCCTTTCATCCACAGGTTCGGGCCGAGGCCCTGGCCTGTGGTTTCGGCCAATCTGACCGAATCATTTCGACCGAATCACTCGGATCGAATCAATCGACGCGGCGCGATGCGCCCGTCTTCGCTCACTTCGCCGATGCCGAGGAAGCGACCGCTGTCGTCCTGCACCCGAACCATGCCGAACTGTGGCGATTCGGGGGCTCGCACGGGTTGACCGTGCAGCCAGTAAAACGCGCTATTGGCCGACAAGCATACCAGCGGCCAATGCAAAAGACCGCTGTCCGATGGCATCAGGAAGCGGTCCAGCGCTTCGTTGCCGCCTTCGGCGTGAGCTTGCTCCAACGCTTCGAGGGTAACGGTCTGCGCCAATTCGAACGGCCCGGCGTGGGTCCGACGCAGCTCGGCAACGTAGGCACCACAGCCCAAGGCTTCGCCCAGGTCTTCGACCAGGGTGCGAATATAGGTGCCTTTGGTGCAGCCCACCGACAACCGCGCGCGGCTGCCTTCGCTCTCGAGCAGTTCGAGGCGCGTAATAGTAACAGAACGCGGCTCGCGCTCCACTACCTCTCCTGCACGCGCCAACTTGTACAGCGGCTGCCCGTCACGCTTGAGCGCCGAGTACATGGGCGGGATCTGGCTGATCGGACCTCGAAACGCCGGCAAGGCCGCTTCGATGTCGGCACGACCAACGGTCACTTCGCGGGTCTGCAACACCTCGCCTTCGGCGTCACCGGTGTTGGTGGTCTGCCCCAGCTGCATGACCGTCTCGTAGCCCTTGTCGGAATCTAGCAAGTACTGCGAAAACTTGGTCGCTTCGCCGAAGCACAGGGGCAATACACCAGTCGCCAGCGGATCAAGGCTACCGGTATGGCCGGCCTTCTCCGCGTTCAGCAGCCAACGGACTTTCTGCAGGGCCGCGTTGGAGGTGAACCCCAGCGGCTTGTCGAGCAGGATGATGCCGCTGACGTTACGGCGAATACGTTTGACCTGGGCCACCGCTTACTCCTTGTCGACGTCCGGCTCGTCTGCCTGGTGCAGACGGTCTTCGGCCACGGCGCGCTCGATCAGGGCCGAGAGATGAACGCCACGGCTGACGCTTTCGTCGTAGTGGAAGTGCAACTGCGGCACGCTGCGCAGCTGCATTGCGCGGCCCAGGTGCAAGCGCAGGAAACTGGCGGCGCTGTTCAGGGCCTTGAGGCTCTGCGCCACGGCGGTGCCGTCGTCGTCATCGCCCATGACGGTGATGAACACCTTGGCGTGACCGACGTCGCGGCTGACGTCGACGGCGGTGATGGTGACCAGCCCGACACGCGGGTCCTTGACTTCACGGCGGATCAGCTCGGCCAGCTCGCGCTGCATCTGATCGCCAATGCGTTGGGTACGGCTATATTCTTTTGCCATTTTTGCTACCTGTATCTAAAGCGGCAAACGCCCGGCGAGGCGCAAGCCTGACCGGGCGTTACCTGGTGAGGCGCTGCCCGCCGCTGCGATGCGGAGGCTGCGCCCGGCACGACCCTTACAGGGTACGGGCCACCTGGACTTTCTCGAACACTTCGATCTTGTCGCCGACCTTGACGTCGTTGTAGCTCTTGACGCCAATACCGCACTCCATGCCGTTACGCACTTCGGCAGCATCGTCCTTGAAGCGACGCAGCGATTCCAGCTCGCCTTCGAAGATCACCACGTCGTCACGCAGTACGCGGATCGGACGGTTGCGATAGACGATGCCTTCGATGACCATGCAGCCAGCGATGGCGCCGAACTTCGGCGAACGGAACACGTCACGCACTTCAGCGACGCCCAGGATGTTCTCGCGAACATCGCTGCCGAGCATGCCGGTCAACGCTTTCTTGACGTCTTCGATGATGTCGTAGATCACGTTGTAGTAACGCATGTCCAGACCTTCCTGCTCGACGATCTTGCGCGCGCCGGCATCGGCACGCACGTTGAAGCCGAACAGTACAGCGTTGGAGGCCAGCGCCAGGTTGGCATCGCTTTCGGTGATACCACCGACGCCGCCACCGACCACACGCACCTGCACTTCGTCGTTGCCCAGGCCGCCGAGCGAACCTTGCAGCGCCTCGAGCGAGCCACGCACATCGGTCTTGAGCACGATGTTGAGGGTCTTCTTCTCTTCCTGACCCATGGTCTCGAAGATGTTTTCCAGCTTGCCGGCATGCGCACGAGCCAGCTTGACCTCGCGGTACTTGCCTTGGCGGAACATGGCGACTTCGCGGGCTTTCTTCTCGTCAGCCACTACCGACAGCTCGTCACCGGCTTCCGGAGTGCCGTCCAGGCCGAGAATTTCGACCGGGATCGACGGGCCGGCTTCCTTCACAGGCTTGCCGTTCTCGTCGAGCATGGCGCGCACACGGCCATAGTTGGAACCGCACAGGACCATGTCGCCCTGACGCAGCGTACCGTCCTGAACCAGGATGGTAGCGACCGGGCCGCGGCCCTTGTCCAGGCGCGATTCGACCACCACACCGCGACCAGGCGCGGTCGGCGTGGCGTTGAGCTCGAGAATCTCGGCTTGCAGCAGTACGGCTTCGAGCAGTTCGTCGACACCGGTACCCATCTTGGCCGAAACCTTGACGAACGGCGTGTCGCCACCCCAGTCCTCGGAGGTCACGCCTTCGACGGACAGCTCGTTGCGAATGCGGTCGAGGTCGGCACCCGGCTTGTCGATCTTGTTCACCGCGACCACCAGCGGCACGCCGGCCGCTTTGGCATGCTGCACCGCTTCGCGGGTCTGCGGCATGACACCGTCGTCGGCCGCCACCACCAGGATGACGATATCGGTCGCCTTGGCACCACGGGCACGCATCTGGGTAAACGCGGCGTGACCCGGGGTGTCGAGGAAGGTGACCATGCCACGGTCGGTTTCGACGTGGTAGGCACCGATGTGCTGGGTGATGCCACCGGCCTCGCCCGCAGCGACCTTGGCGCGACGGATGTAGTCGAGCAGCGAGGTCTTGCCGTGGTCGACGTGGCCCATGACGGTCACGACCGGCGCACGGGATTCGACCACACCTTCGAACTTCAGCGACTCGGCCAGGGAATCTTCCAGCGCGCTGTCGCTGATCAGCGTGACCTTGTGGCCCAGCTCTTCGGCGATCAGCTGGGCAGTTTCCTGATCCAGCACCTGGTTGATGGTCACCGGAGTGCCCATCTTGAACATGAACTTGACGACTTCCGCGCCCTTGACCGACATCTGCTGGGCAAGTTCGGAAACGGTGATGGTCTCACCGATGGTGACGTCACGCACGAGCGGGCCGGTCGGGCTCTGGAAGCCATGCTGATTGCGCTTCTTCAGCTTGCCTTTACCGCCACGGCCGCGACGCGCGCCATCGCTCTCTTCGTCGGTGGTGCGTGGAGCGGCGCGCGGGGTCGGCGCCTTCTCCTTTTCCTTCACCTTGACCTTGATCGATACGCGCGGCGCTTCACCACGACGCTCGCCACCACGGCGGTCGTCTTCACGGGTGCGGGTCTCGTTGCGACGGGTCTCGTCCTTCTTGCGCTCAGCGGCACGTGCAGCGGCATCGTCGGACACCGGCGCGTTGGCCACGGCAGGGGCTGCCGGTGCGGCAGCAGGCTTGGCGGCAGGTGCGGAGGCAGGTGCCTCGGCGGCCTGACGACGGTTCTGCTCTTCGGCGCGCTGCTGGTTCTGCGCTTCGCTCTTGGCGCGCTCGGCGTTTTCCGCCGCACGGCGCTCTTCGAGCTCACGCTTCTGCTCGGCCTGGATTTCTTCAGGGCTGCGCTGAACGAATACTTTCTTCTTGCGTACTTCTACGCTGATGCTCTTGCTACCGGCCACACGCAGGGTGCTGGTGGTCTTGCGCTGCAAGGTGATCTTGCGCGGTTCCTGCGCCTTGCTTTTGTGGCTGCTTTTCAAATGAGTCAGCAGGACCTGCTTCTCATTGTCGGTCACTACCTGACCGGCGTCGGTGTGCGGCAGACCCGCCTCACGCATCTGCTGCAGCAGGCGCTCTACCGGTGCCTCGACCTCTTGGGCCAGTTCTTTCACCGTGACTTGCGTCATGCATTTCTCTCCTCAGGCCACGCCTAATTACTCGAACCAGTGGGCTCGGGCGGCCATGATCAACTTGCCGGCACGCTCTTGGTCGATGCCGTCGATGTCGAGCAGGTCGTCAATCGACTGCTCGGCCAGGTCTTCGCGGTTAACCACACCGCGCACCGCCAGTTCCGCCGCCAGGTCCGGATCCATGCCCTCGAGGGAGAGCAGGTCTTCGGCCGGATGGGCGTCTGCCAGTTTTTCTTCGGTAGCGATGGCTTTGGTCAACAAACGGTCCTTGGCACGAGCGCGAAGCTCGTTGACGATTTCTTCGTCGAAGCCATCGATGTTGAGCATTTCTTCCAACGGTACGTAGGCAATTTCTTCGAGGCTGGTGAAGCCCTCGTCGACCAGCACTTGTGCCAGCTCCTCGTCGACTTCCAGTTCTTCAACGAAATTACGCAGGATGTCGCCAGTTTCTGCTTGCTGCTTGGCCTGGATATCCTTCTCGGTCATCACGTTCAGGGTCCAGCCGGTCAATTGACTGGCCAGGCGAACGTTCTGCCCGCCACGACCGATGGCCTGGGCGAGGTTGTCTTCGGCGACGGCGATGTCCATGGCATGGGCATCCTCATCAACGATGATCGCCGCGACTTCGGCCGGCGACATGGCGTTGATGACAAATTGTGCCGGGTTATCGTCCCACAGGACGATATCGACACGCTCGCCACCCAACTCGCCGGACACGGCTTGCACACGCGAACCGCGCATGCCGATACAGGCACCTTGCGGGTCGATGCGCTTGTCCTTGGAGCGGACGGCGATCTTGGCACGCGATCCCGGATCACGGGAGGCGGCCATGACTTCGATGAGGCCTTCGGCAATTTCCGGGACCTCGATGCGGAACAGCTCGATCAGCATCTGTGGCGCGGTGCGCGACAGGATCAGCTGAGGACCGCGGTTTTCACTGCGAATTTCCTTGAGCAGTGCGCGCAAACGCACGCCGACGCGGAAGGTTTCGCGGGGAATGATGTCTTCGCGGGCCAGCAATGCTTCGGCATTGTTGCCCAGGTCGACGATGATGTTGTCACGGGTGACTTTCTTGACGGTGCCGGAGATGATCTCGTTGACCCGCTCGCGGTAAGCGTCGACCACCTGGGCACGTTCGGCTTCGCGCACTTTCTGCACGATGACCTGCTTGGCGGTCTGGGCCGCGATGCGACCGAACTCGATCGACTCGATCTTCTCTTCGATCACGTCGCCGACTTGGGCTTCGGGATGGGTCAGGTGGACCTTGGTCGGCCAGGTTTCGATCGCCGGATCGTCCAGCGCGTCTTCATCGACCACGGTCCAGCGACGGAACGTCTCGTAGCTGCCGGTGTGGCGGTTGATTTCCACCCGCAGATCGACTTCGTCTTCAAAACGTTTCTTGGTTGCGGTCGCCAGCGCTACTTCCAGCGCTTCGAAAATCACACCAGGGGGTACACCCTTTTCGTTGGATACCGATTCAACAACCAGCAGTACTTCTTTGCTCATCGTACGCCTCGCCTTGCGCAAGCCATTGGACCCGTATGATCCAGCGGGCCCGGCACGTCTCAGTCAAAACTGGGAATAATATTGGCCTTGTCGATCGAGTCGATCGGCAACAGGAATTCGTTCTGGTCCACCTGGACCACCACATCCTGATCCTCTACGCCGCGGAGGAGGCCTTGGAAGTTGCGACGGCCTTCGAAGGGCGTACGCAGCTTGATCTTCACTTGTTCGCCGGCATGCGAGGCGAACTGTTCCAACGTGAACAGCGGGCGATCCATACCGGGCGAAGACACCTCGAGGGCGTACTCACTGCTGATCGGATCTTCAACATCAAGCACACCGCTGATCTGGCGGCTGACGGCTTCGCAGTCCTCCACCATGATCCCGCCTTCCTTGTCGATGTAGACACGCAACACCGTGTGCTTGCCCTGGGAGATGTATTCGATCCCCCAGCATTGAAAGCCCAGACCCTCGACAACCGGGGCCAACAAGGCCTGCAACTGTTCTAGCTTGCTCGACACCTGAACCCCCTCGTGCATGCTGTGCAAATAAAAAATGGGCGAAACGCCCATCCCTGGAGACGCCATTGGACAAC
Source organism: Pseudomonas sp. MLB6B (assembly GCF_054508135.1). Classification (NCBI taxonomy): domain Bacteria; kingdom Pseudomonadati; phylum Pseudomonadota; class Gammaproteobacteria; order Pseudomonadales; family Pseudomonadaceae; genus Pseudomonas; species Pseudomonas sp. MLB6B. The sequence continues at coordinate 48,332 of NZ_CP199313.1, forward strand.
GGCGTCGAAACTGTTCGGCTAGCAAAAAGCCCCTGAAAAGGGGCTTCGCTGAAGCTGGTTGCGGGGGCTGGATTTGAACCAACGACCTTCGGGTTATGAGCCCGACGAGCTACCAAGCTGCTCCACCCCGCGACAAAGCTGGGGCAAAAGTATAAGACTGAACCCTGTTCAGGGTCAATCCGACCTCCACCTGCAAGAAAGCCCGCTACAGCGGGCTCTCATGCTTCAATTGGTACCGAGAAGGGGACTCGAACCCCTACACCCTATGGGCACAACCACCTCAAGGTTGCGTGTCTACCAATTCCACCACCTCGGCAATACTACATTTGAAACCCGTGACGCTTACTGCATTGTGTAACTTGTTACTTTTGCTCTTCGGCCGGAGGAGGTACATCACCTTGTTGGGTGGTTTCGCTCTTCTGCTCTTTCAGAACAGGTACATCGTCATTGACCGCAGGCTTTGGTTCTTTAACTTCAAGAACCGCTGGATCTGGCAAACCGGCTTGGGAAAGCTGGTGAGCTTGCTGCTTTGCGAAGTATCCTAACCCAAGTGCGGTCAGAAAGAAAGTAGCAGCGAGAATACCGGTCAATTTACTTAGGAACGTTGCCGAACCTTGACTTCCGAATACAGTGTTAGAAGCACCTGCACCGAAAGAAGCGCCGGCTTCGGCACCTTTACCCTGTTGCATCAACACCAGCGCTACTACCGACAGCGCGGCCAACAGATGAAAAACAACTACGACTGTTTCCAGCATTTCAGTTTCCTGCGGCGCGACAAATTGCACCGAATTCGTCTGCGTTCAAGGACGCCCCACCAACGAGCCCCCCATCGATATCCGGCATGCCGAACAATTCGGCGGCATTGGACGCTTTCACGCTACCGCCGTAGAGCAGCTGGACATGAGCTGCGACTTCGGCATCTTCTTTCGCCAACTGCGCGCGAATGGCCGCGTGCACGTCCTGGGCTTGCTGGGGCGAGGCCGTAAGGCCCGTGCCGATGGCCCAAACAGGCTCATAAGCGATCACTGCATTGGCAAAGGCGGCAACACCGAACGTATCGATGATGCTGCTCAATTGACGCTCGACAACTTCGAGTGTCTTGCCCGCCTCACGCTCTTCAAGGGTTTCCCCGATGCAGAGCATTGGCTTCAAACCGCAGGCCTGTGCGGCTGCAAACTTCTGCTGAAGCACTTTCTCGCTTTCGCCAATGACCTGGCGACGCTCCGAATGACCTACCAGCACCAACTTGCAGCCCAGTTCAGCCAATTGACTCGGAGCAACTTCCCCAGTCAACGCGCCCTGTTCGGGCTGTATTGCAGAATTCTGTGCACCTACGGTGATTCCACTGCCTTGAAGCGCATCGATTACTTGGCCGATGTGCAACGAAGAAGGAAATACCGCAACTTCGACCTCACCCGACTGAGGCAACTTTCGCAGCCCTTCGAGCAGTTCAGCGACACCGGCGCGGGTACCGTGCATCTTCCAGTTACCAGCTACCATGGGGCGGCGCATGCTTTACCTCACAGGTCGAAGTGGGCGCAGATATTACCCAACCAGAAACGCCCTGGCAAGCATCTTTCAAGCACAGACTTGTTCGACGAGCCTGGCCAATGCTTCGGCGTGGCGGCGCACCTGAATTTCGTCATCGCCTTCGACCATCACGCGCACCAACGGCTCGGTGCCAGACTTGCGCAACAGCACGCGACCACGGCCGGCCATCGCCTCGGTAGCCTCGGCACTGGCCTGTTGCACGGCAGGGTTTTCCAGTGGATCGTCCTGTCCGGCGGCGAACCGTACGTTGATCAGCACCTGCGGGCACTTGCGCACGCCTTGACGCGCCTGGGCCAGGGTTTCACCGCGACGCTTGAGGGCCATTAGCACCTGCAGCGCAGCGATGATCGCATCCCCGGTCGTGGTGTGGTTGCAGCACACCACGTGTCCCGAGTTTTCCCCACCCAACTGCCAGTCGCGCTCCAGCAGCTCGGCCATGACATAGCGGTCGCCGACCTTGGCGCGGGCGAAGGGAATGTCCAGGTCCTTGAGCGCCAGCTCCAGACCCAGGTTGCTCATGAGCGTGCCCACCACACCGCCCTGCAATTTGCCACGGGCCTGAAGGTCGCGCGCAATGACGAACAACAACTCGTCGCCATCGACGATCGCACCGGTATGGTCGACCATCAGCACGCGGTCGCCGTCACCGTCGAAAGCGATGCCCAAATCGGCATGGCCGACCAGTACGGCGGCTTGCAGTGATTCGATGTGCGTCGAGCCACAGGCTTCGTTGATGTTCAGACCATCCGGCTGGGCATGCAGCACGGTGACGTCGGCGCCCAGCTCCTTGAACACGCTCGGTGCGACTTTGTAGGTCGCGCCATGGGCGCAGTCGACCACCAGCTTGAGCCCTTCGAAGCTGGTGCCGGTCGGCACGCTGCCCTTGCAGAACTCGATGTAGCGCCCGGCGGCGTCGTTGATGCGCGACACCTTGCCAAGCTTGGTCGACTCCACCACCGTCATGGGCTGGTCGAGCAGCTCCTCGATCATCAGCTCGATGTCGTCTGGCAGCTTGGTGCCTTTGCCCGAAAAGAACTTGATGCCGTTGTCGTCGTGCGGGTTGTGCGAAGCGCTGATGACGATGCCCGCTTCAGCGTGGAAGGTGCGCGTCAGATAAGCGATGGCAGGCGTGGGCATCGGCCCCAACAGCATGACATCGGCACCGGCCGCGGACAGCCCGGCCTCCAGGGCGGACTCGAACATGTAGCCGGAGATACGCGTGTCCTTGCCGACCAATACGCGGCAATGGCCGAGCTTGCGGAACGCCATGCCCGCCGCCCACCCTAGCTTGAGCATGAAATCCGGGGTAATGGGGAATTGCCCGACGCGACCACGAATGCCGTCGGTGCCGAAATATTTTCTGCTCATGTGAAACTCCAATTGTTCTATTCGGCGTTCTGCACTGCGGCGATCATTCGCACGACATCGACGGTTTCAGCCACGTCATGGACACGCAGGATGCTGGTGCCTTTGGTCATGGCGAGCGCCGCGAGCGCCAAGCCACCGTAAAGGCGCTCATCCACCGGGCGCTGCAGAGTCAGGCCGATCATGCTCTTGCGCGACACTCCGACCAGCAAGGGGCGGTGCAGTTCCTGAAGCGCCTCCAGATGCTTGAACAGGCTGAGGTTGTGCTCGAGCGTCTTGGCGAAACCGAACCCAGGGTCGAGGATGATTCGCTCCGCTGGGATGCCGGCCGAGCCACACACCGCCATGCGCTGCTGCAGGTAGTCGCGCACTTCTGCGGTGACATCGGTGTAGTGAGGGGCGTCCTGCATCGTACCCGGCTCGCCACGCATGTGCATCAGACAGACCGGCAGACCAGTCGCCGCCGCAGCGGCCAATGCGCCCTCGCGCTCGAGCGCACGCACATCGTTGATCAGGCCGGCACCCACACGTGCCGATTCGAGCATGACTTCGGGCGTCGAGGTATCGACCGAAATCACCACGTCCAGACGTTTGGCAATCGCCTCGACCATAGGTACGACACGTTCCAACTCTTGCGCCACCGTAACCGGGTCGGCGCCCGGCCGCGTCGATTCGCCGCCGATGTCGATCAGCGTGGCGCCCGCCTCGACCATCGTCTGAGCGTGGAACAACGCCTGGTCACGTTGCGCGAAACGCCCCCCGTCCGAAAACGAATCGGGCGTGACGTTGAGGATGCCCATGACATGGGTGCGGGAAAGGTCCAAAACCCGGTTGCCGCAAGGCAACCGGGTGGAGTACTGCGGGAAGGTCATAGAAGCCCTTAGTGATGAGCGGCTGGACCGCCAATCGGGGACTCTGGGCGATCGCCCTGGGAAGCCGGCGTACCGGAATCGCCTGCGTCGTTGTCCCAATCGCGTGGCTCACGCGGTGTGCGGCCAGCCATGATGTCGTCGATCTGCTCGGCATCGATGGTTTCGTACTTCATGAGCGCATCGGCCATGGCGTCGAGTTTGTCACGGTTTTCAGTCAGAATCTGCTGCGCCGTGGCGTAGCACTGGTCGATGATGCTGCGCACTTCCGAATCGATCAGCTTAGCCGTTTCGCCGGAGACGCTGGCCTGCTGCGAACCGCCGCCACGACCCAGGAAGACCTCGCCCTCCTCTTCTGCATACATCAACGGCCCAAGTTTTTCCGACAGGCCCCACTTGGTCACCATGTTCCGTGCAATCTGGCTGGCACGCATGATGTCGTTCGAAGCACCGGTGGTGACACCGTCGAAACCAAGGGTCATTTCCTCGGCGATACGACCGCCGTACAGCGAACAGATCTGGCTGATCAGCGCGCGCTTGGACAGGCTGTAACGATCTTCCTCGGGCAGGAACATGGTCACGCCAAGGGCCCGACCGCGCGGAATGATCGAGACCTTGTAGACCGGATCGTGCTCGGGAACGATGCGACCTACGATCGCGTGGCCCGCTTCGTGGTAAGCGGTATTCCGTTTTTCTTTCTCGGACATGACCATGGTCTTGCGCTCGGCGCCCATCATGATCTTGTCTTTGGCCAACTCGAACTCTTTCATCTCGACCAGGCGCTTACCGGAGCGGGCCGCGAACAGCGACGCTTCGTTGACCAGGTTGGCGAGGTCAGCACCGGAGAAGCCGGGCGTACCGCGGGCGATGACCGCAGGGTTGACGTTGTCGCCTGCCGGCACCTTGCGCATGTGGACCTTGAGGATCTGCTCACGACCGCGGATGTCCGGCAGCCCGACCACCACCTGGCGGTCGAAACGACCAGGACGCAGCAACGCCGGGTCGAGCACGTCGGGACGGTTGGTGGCGGCGATGACGATGATGCCATCGTTCATCTCGAAGCCGTCCATTTCCACCAGCAGCTGGTTCAGGGTCTGCTCGCGCTCGTCATGACCGCCGCCCATGCCAGCGCCACGATGACGGCCGACGGCGTCGATCTCGTCGATGAAGATGATGCACGGCGCATGCTTCTTGGCCTGCTCGAACATGTCGCGGACACGGCTGGCGCCCACGCCGACGAACATTTCCACGAAGTCGGAACCGGAAATGGTGAAGAACGGCACCTTGGCTTCGCCCGCGATGGCCTTGGCCAACAGCGTCTTACCGGTACCGGGCGGGCCGACCATCAGCACGCCGCGAGGGATACGACCACCCAGGCGCTGGAACTTGCCCGGATCGCGCAGGAATTCGACCAGCTCGCCCACTTCTTCCTTGGCCTCGTCGCAACCGGCGACGTCGGACAGGGTGGTTTTCACCTGGTCTTCGGACAGCAGACGCGCCTTGCTCTTGCCAAAGCTCATCGGGCCGCCCTTGCCGCCGGCGCCACCCTGCATCTGGCGCATGAAGAACATGAACACCGCGATGATCACCAGGATCGGGAAACTGGCCACCAGCAGTTGGGTCCAGATGCTTTGCTGCTCGGGCTGCTTGCCTTCGACGACGACGTTGTTGTCGACCAGGTCGCCGATCAGGCCGTTGTCGGCAATGGCCGGACGGATGGTCTTGAAGGTATCGCCATCGGAGCGCTTGCCGTTGATGACGGCGCCGTCGACCGTGACACGCTCGACCTTACCGTCCTTGACTTGCTGGATGAAGTCGGAATAGTTGAGGGTCTGCGGCTCGTTCGGGCTGGAGAAGTTGTTCATCACCGTCACCAAGACGGCGGCGATGATCAACCACAGGATCAGATTCTTTGCCATGTCGTTCAATTAGCTACCCTCTGAGGTCGGCGCACGACGCGGCCGTGCCTCGCATGATATACAGCGCCCTAACTTACTACATCGCCCACGCGTTGGCAGGCGCCGTCTGTAACCCTTTGTGAAATGAAGACTACACGAAGTTCAGACTTTGCTGATGCGAGGGCCGATTGGAAATAACTATCACCCACCGAGCCTACGCCCTCCCCCTCAACCCTTGAAGCCCTTGCCGAGCAGATACTGCTCGCGGGAGCGGTCTCGGGAGGACGACGGTTTACGCATCTGCACCTTGTCGAACCGACTGCGTACGTCTTTGAGGTACGCATCGAAGCCTTCACCCTGGAAAATCTTGATCAGGAAATCGCCGCCCGGGCGCAATACCCGGCTGGCCAGGTCCAGCGCCAGCTCGCACAGGAACATGGCTCGCGGCATATCGACCTCCGGCGTACCACTCATGTTTGGGGCCATATCCGAAATCACAAGGTCGACGTGCGAATCGCCGACGGCCTGCAGGATCTGCTCGAGCACCGCGTCATGGGTGAAGTCGCCATGGATGAAGGTGACGTCGGGGATCGAGTCCATCTCCAGAATGTCCGAAGCGATCAAACGGCCTTGCCCGCCAATCAGACGACTGGTCACCTGCGACCACCCGCCAGGAGCCGCGCCCAGGTCGATGACGCTCATGCCAGGGCGGATCAGCCGGTCCTTTTCCTGGATCTCCAGCAGTTTGTAGCTGGCCCGGGAACGGTAGCCGTCCTTCTGCGCCTGTTTGACGAAAGGGTCGTTGAAATGCTCACGCAGCCAGTTTTGACTGCTTTTGGAACGTTGCGCCACGGGGCACCTCGATGATATGCGTGGTGATTGACTGGGCGAGCCAGGGGCCCTCGGGTAAAATGCCGGTCAATTTTACAGAATCAGACGAAAAGGGTCAGATTATGCCGCTCAATAACGAGCAGAAGAAGCAGTTCAAATCCATTGGTCACGACCTCAAGCCGGTTCTGATCATCGCCGGCAACGGCCTGAATGAGGGTGTGGTGGCCGAGCTGGAAAGGGCTCTGGCCGATCACGAGTTGATCAAGGTGGAAATCCGTTCCGAAGATCGCGAAGAGCGTGCAGCCACCATTGCCGCACTGTGCAAGGCCGGCCGCGCCGAACTGGTGCAGACCATCGGCAAAAAGGCGCTGGTCTACCGCAAGAATCCGCAGCCGAACAAGCAACTGTCCAACGTCCACCGTTACAAGTAACGGCAGCCCCGATCAGCGGCGCGGATTACGCGCCCTGACCGGCACGGGCTGGGCCACCAGCACGATGCCGGAAAAGCCCAGTACCAGGAAACAGAACATCTGCCAGCGCTCGCCGACGGAGATGCCGTAGCGCAACGTGTAATACGCTACGCAGGCGCTGAACCCGAGCAGCAACATCTGCCCGCGAAACTGCCGCCACCAGGCCGCCAGGCCTTCCACCTTCGCCAACACCGCCAGTTGGGTCAGCAGCCCGAGCAACGCCACGCCCACTAACCAGCGGTCGATCTGCCCGGCGACGTCCTGCACCAGCAAGGGCGCCAGCCCCGACACCTTGAGCGCGGGCACCAACCCTACGTGGAACACCCACAGGCCACCGACCCAGAACACCTGAGCCAGTTGCCAGAGGATGCCTTCGAGCGACGGCGCCCGCAGGCGTCGATCAGATGTGCTGGACTTCGACAATCTCGTACTCGACCGTGCCGCTGGGCGTCTTGATGACGACGATGTCGCCTTCGTTCTTGCCGATGATGGCGCGCGCGATGGGCGCACTGGCCGAGATCTTGCCCTGCTTGATGTTGGCTTCGTCTTCACCGACGATCTGGTACTTCACCCGATCGTCGGTTTCGGTATTGGCCAGCTCTACGGTGGTACCGAAGATCACCTTGCCGGAATGCGGAATCGTGGTCACATCGATGATGACCGCGTTCTGCATGCGGCCTTCGATGTCACGAATACGCGCCTCGACCATGCCCTGCTCTTCGCGGGCTGCATGGTATTCGGCGTTTTCCTTGAGGTCGCCCAGTTCGCGCGCTTCACCGATCGCCTGGCTCAGGCGCGGGCGCTCGGTCTTGCTCAGGAACGTGTGCTCCTCTTCCAGGGCGCGAGCGCCCTGGACGGTCATCGGGTACTTGGTAATGCTCATGCGTTCAACCCTGCGTGCAGATCCTGCAAGCGGCGAACGGTCTTTTCCGGACCGAATTTCAGCGCTTCACAGATGGCTTCACCCGCAGCAATAGTGGTCGTGCAGTAAATCTTGTGCTGCAGCGCATTGCGACGGATCGAGTAGGAATCGGCGATCGACTGCCGGCCTTCGGTGGTGTTGATGATCAGCGACACTTCGTCGTTCTTGATCATGTCGACCACGTGCGGACGGCCCTCGGTCACCTTGTTGACACGGCGGACCTTCAAGCCGGCCTCTTCGATCACCTTGGCGGTGCCGACGGTGGCTACGACTTCGAAGCCCAAGGCGATCAGATCACGGGCGACGGCCGCCACTTGTGGCTTGTCGTCGTCGCGCACGCTGATGAACGCGGTGCCGCCGGTCGGCAGCACTTCGCTGGCACCCATCTGCGCCTTGGCGAAGGCTTCACCGAAGCTGTCGCCGACACCCATGACTTCGCCCGTGGATTTCATCTCAGGGCCGAGGATCGGGTCAACCCCTGGGAACTTGGCGAACGGAAAGACGGCTTCCTTGACGCTGTAGAAGTTGGGGATGATTTCCTGGGTGAAACCCAGTTCCTTGAGCGACTTGCCGGCCATGACACGGGCCGCGATCATCGCCAGCGACGTGCCGATGCACTTGGACACGAAGGGCACGGTACGCGAAGCGCGCGGGTTGACTTCGATCACGTAGATCTTGTCGCCCTGCAACGCCAGCTGCACGTTCATCAAGCCCACGACGCCCAGTTCCAGGGCCATCTTGGCGACCTGCTCGCGAACCTGGTCCTGCACCTCTTTGCTCAGCGAGTAAGGCGGCAACGAGCAGGCCGAGTCACCGGAGTGTACGCCAGCCTGTTCGATGTGCTGCATGATCGCGCCGATCACCACGTCGGTGCCGTCGCAGACCGCATCCACGTCCATCTCGATGGCGCAGTTGAGGAAGTGGTCGAGCAGTACCGGGCTGTCGTTGGACACCTGCACCGCTTCGCGCAGGTAGCGCTTGAGTTCGTCCAGCTCGTAGACGATCTCCATGGCGCGGCCGCCCAGCACGTAGGAAGGACGCACCACCAGCGGGTAGCCGATGTCGCCGGCCGCGCGGATGGCTTCTTCTTCGCTGCGCACGGTGGCGTTTGGCGGCTGCAGCAGGTTAAGGCGCTGCACCATCTGCTGGAAGCGCTCGCGGTCTTCGGCGCGGTCGATCGAGTCGGGGCTGGTGCCGATGATCGGCACGCCGGCCTCTTCCAGGGCGCGGGCCAGTTTCAGCGGGGTCTGGCCACCGTAGTGGACGATCACGCCCTTGGGTTTTTCGACGCGGCAGACTTCGAGCACGTCTTCCAGGGTCAGCGGCTCGAAGTACAGGCGGTCGGAGGTGTCGTAGTCGGTGGAGACGGTTTCCGGGTTGCAGTTGACCATGATGGTCTCATACCCGTCTTCACGCAGCGCCAGGGCCGCGTGCACACAGCAGTAGTCGAACTCAATGCCCTGGCCGATACGGTTGGGGCCGCCACCCAGGATCATGATCTTGTCGCGAGTCGATGGGTTGGCCTCGCACTCTTCCTCGTAGGTGGAGTACAGATAGGCGGTATCGGTGGCGAACTCGGCGGCGCAGGTGTCGACGCGCTTGTAGACCGGGAACACTTCCAGCTTGTGGCGGTGGCGGCGCAGGTTCTTGTCGGTGATGCCCAGCAGCTTGGCCAGACGCTGGTCCGAGAAGCCCTTGCGCTTGAGGCGCAGCATGTAGTCCTTGTCGATGGCCGACAGACCCAGGGTCTTGACCTTCTCTTCTTCCTTGATCAGGTCTTCCATCTGCACCAGGAACCACAGATCGATGCCGGTCAGGGCGAAGATTTCGTCGCAGGTCATGCCCGAACGCATGGCGTCGGCCACGTACCAGATGCGCTCGGCGCCTGGCACGGTCAGCTCGCGCTTGAGGATGCCAGCGGCTTCCGCGCTGGCCAGGTCGACTTTCGGGTCCAGACCGCAGGCGCCGACTTCCAGGCCGCGCAGGGCTTTCTGCAGGGATTCCTGGAAGGTACGGCCGATGGCCATGACTTCCCCGACCGACTTCATCTGCGTGGTCAGGCGAGCGTCGGCCTTGGGGAATTTCTCGAAGGCGAAGCGCGGCAGCTTGGTGACCACGTAGTCGATCGACGGCTCGAAGGACGCCGGGGTGCGGCCGCCGGTGATGTCGTTCTGCAGCTCGTCGAGGGTGTAACCGACGGCCAGCTTGGCGGCGATCTTGGCGATCGGGAAGCCGGTGGCCTTGGAGGCCAGCGCCGAGGAACGCGACACGCGCGGGTTCATCTCGATCACGACCATGCGTCCGGTGTCCGGGCAAATGCCGAACTGCACGTTGGAACCGCCGGTTTCAACACCGATCTCACGCAGCACCGCCAGCGAGGCGTTGCGCATGATCTGGTATTCCTTGTCGGTCAGGGTCTGTGCCGGGGCGACGGTGATCGAGTCGCCGGTGTGTACGCCCATCGGGTCGAAGTTCTCGATGGAGCAGACGATGATGCAGTTGTCCTTCTTGTCGCGGACCACCTCCATCTCGTATTCCTTCCAGCCGATCAGCGATTCGTCGATCAGCAGTTCCTTGGTCGGCGACAGGTCCAGACCGCGGGTGCAGATCTCTTCGAATTCCTCACGGTTGTAGGCGATGCCGCCACCAGTGCCGCCCATGGTGAAGGACGGACGGATGATGCACGGGAAGCCGAGCTTCTCGAGCACCGCGTTGGCCTCTTCCATGCTGTGGGCGATACCCGAACGCGGGCACTCCAGGCCGATGTCCTTCATGGCCTTGTCGAAGCGCGAGCGGTCTTCGGCCTTGTCGATGGTGTCGGCGTTGGCGCCGATCATCTCGACCCCGAACTTCTCCAGCACGCCGTGGCGCTCCAGGTCCAGGGCGCAGTTCAGCGCGGTCTGGCCGCCCATGGTCGGTAGTACGGCGTCGGGACGTTCTTTTTCGATGATCTTGGCCACCGACTGCCACTTGATCGGCTCGATGTAGGTGGCGTCGGCCATGGCCGGGTCGGTCATGATGGTGGCCGGGTTGGAGTTCACCAGGATGACGCGGAAACCTTCCTCGCGCAGGGCTTTGCAGGCCTGGGCGCCGGAGTAGTCGAATTCGCAGGCCTGGCCGATCACGATCGGGCCAGCGCCGAGAATCAGGATGCTTTTGATGTCTGTACGTTTTGGCATGGTGGTCACTCAGTTGCGCGGGTCAGTGGGCAAGCCGTCTTCAACACTCTGGTCAGGCGCGTCCGGACGCGGCGTGGGCCGGTCCGGGGCCTGCACGCAGGTGGCTCAGCGGCGCTTGGCCATGGCATCGATGAAACGATCGAACAGCGGCGCGACGTCGGTCGGGCCTGGGCTCGCTTCAGGGTGACCCTGGAAGCTGAACGCGCTCTTGTCAGTGCGCTCGATGCCCTGCAGGGTACCGTCGAACAGCGACTTGTGGATGGCGCGCAGATTGCTCGGCAAGGTGGCTTCGTCGACGGCGAAACCGTGGTTCTGGCTGGTGATCATGACCACGCCGGTGTCCAGGTCCTGGACCGGGTGGTTGGCACCATGGTGGCCCAGATCCATCTTCACGGTCTTGGCGCCGGAGGCCAGGGCCAGCAACTGGTGGCCGAGGCAGATGCCGAACACCGGAACGTCGGTTTCCAGCACGTCCTGGATCGCCTTGATGGCGTAGTCGCAAGGCTCCGGATCGCCCGGGCCGTTGGACAGGAACACGCCGTCCGGGCTCAGGGCCAGCACGTCGCTGGCTGGGGTCTGCGCCGGCACCACGGTCACGCGGCAGCCGCGTGCGACCAGCATGCGCAGGATGTTGACCTTCACGCCGTAGTCGAAGGCCACCACGTGGTAAGGCAGCTGGTCGGCTTCGATCGTGGCGTGGCTGTCGGTTTTCAGTTCCCAGACACTGGAGCGCCACTCGTAGCGCTCGGTGGTGGAGACCACCTTGGCCAGGTCCATGCCCTTGAGGCCCGGAAACGCGCGGGCGGCGGCGATGGCGGCTTCTTCGGTGATGTCGTCGCCGGCCAGGATGCAACCGTTCTGGGCGCCCTTCTCGCGCAGCAGGCGCGTCAGACGGCGGGTGTCGATGCCGGCGATGGCGACCACGCCATTGGCCTTGAGGTAGTCCGGCAGCGACTGCTTGTTACGCCAGTTGCTGGCCAGCAGCGGCAGGTCACGGATGACCAGGCCGGCCGACCACACGCGGTTCGACTCGGCATCTTCCGGCGTGGTGCCGGTGTTGCCGATGTGCGGGTAGGTCAGGGTGACGATCTGCTGGGCGTAGGACGGGTCTGTAAGAATTTCCTGGTAGCCGGTCATAGCGGTGTTGAACACCACCTCACCAACGGTCTGGCCGTCGGCCCCAATGGCTTCACCGCGAAAAATGCTGCCATCGGCAAGGGCGAGTATGGCTGGCTTAGTCAAGAAGACCTCCCGTAAATAAAACCTGAAAGGGCGATCGCAGGTTGCAAAAAAGCGGAATGACGTATGGATACGTCACCCCGCTTTCTATGCTGATACTGGTTCATTCTGCCTGCGCGCTTTTAGTGGACACACTAAAGCTGTAGCTTACAGAAAAAGTGGTTTTAGGTCTACCGCAGATGCGCCATTTAAATGCATGGGCGGGCTAACACCTGAAGGCTTGCGGCCAGGGGAACAGCACGCCCCGCGCGAAAGCCGCCAGGACGTGCCGATCGGGCGCCAAACCTACTCAATGCAGGTCGAGCACGTCCTGCATGTCGTACAGACCGGCTTCACGGCCATCCAGCCACAAGGCCGCGCGCACCGCGCCCTTGGCGAAGGTCATGCGGCTCGAGGCCTTGTGGGTGATCTCCACGCGCTCGCCTTCAGCGGCGAACAGCACGGTATGGTCGCCGACCACATCGCCCGCCCGCACGGTGGCGAAACCGATGGTCTTGGGGTCACGCGCGCCGGTCTGCCCTTCGCGGCCATAGACGGCCACTTCGCGCAGGTCGCGATCCAGGGCCTTGGCCACCACTTCGCCCATGCGCAGCGCAGTCCCTGACGGCGCATCGACCTTGTGCCGGTGATGGGCCTCGAGAATCTCGATGTCGACATCGTCGCCCAGCACGCGGGCTGCGGTGTCGAGCAGCTTCAGGCACAGGTTCACACCCACGCTGAAGTTGGCCGCGAAGACGATCGGAATGTCCTTGCCCGCCTCGGCCAGCAGCTGCTTTTCCTGCTCGCTGAAGCCGGTGGTGCCGATGACCATGGCCTTGCCCGCCTTGCGGCAGAAAGCCAGGTTCTTCAGGGTCACCGAAGGGTGGGTGAAGTCGATCAGCACGTCGAACTCGTCGCTGACCTTGACCAGGTCGTCGGAGATCATCACGCCGATGCGCCCCAACCCCGCCAGTTCACCGGCATCGGCGTTGACCAGCGTGCTGTCGGGGCGATCGATCGCCGCCGTCAGGCCAGCCCTCGGCGCCTGTTGCTGAACGGCCTCGACCAGCACCTTGCCCATGCGCCCAGCGGCGCCCATCACTGCAATACGTCGCATACCCACTCCTTGTCAGAGGTCGCCGAAGAAGCGCTTCACACCCTCGAACCAACCGCTGGCCTTGGGCGAATGGGAGCTGTCACCTTCGAGCGAATCGCGCAGCTCTTCGAGCAGCTCGCGCTGACGACGGCTCAGGTTGACCGGCGTTTCCACCGCGACCCGGCACAGCAAATCGCCCGCCCCGCCACCGCGCACCGGCGCCACGCCCTTGCCGCGCAGACGGAACTGCTTGCCGGTCTGGGTGCCTTCGGGAATGCGCAGCTTGACCCGACCGTCCAGGGTCGGCACTTCCAGCTCGCCGCCCAGGGCCGCTTCGGTGTAGCTGATCGGCACTTCGCAGTACAGGTGCTTGCCGTCACGCTGGAAGATCGCGTGCTCGCGCACGCTGATGACCACGTACAGGTCGCCGGTCGGGCCGCCTTGGGCACCGGCTTCGCCTTCGCCCGACAGACGAATGCGGTCCCCGGTATCGACCCCTGCTGGCACCTTGACCGAGAGGGTCTTGTACTCTTCGACGCGACCTTCGCCGTGGCAAGCGCCACATGGGTCGGTGATGATCTTGCCCTGACCATGGCAACGCGGGCAGGTCTGCTGCACCGAGAAGAAGCCCTGCTGCATGCGCACCTGGCCGATACCGCCACAGGTCGGGCAGGTGGCGGGCGTGGAGCCTTTCTTGGCCCCGGAGCCGTCGCACGGCGCGCAATTGACCAGCGTCGGCACACGGATGTTGACCGACGTGCCGCGCACGGCTTCTTCCAGGTTCAATTCGAGGGTATATCGCAGGTCGCTGCCGCGCTGCGCGCCACCGCGCCCGCCGCGACCACCGCCGCCACCGAAGAAATCGCTGAACACATCACCGAAGATGTCGGAGAAGTTGGCACCGCCGAAGCCCGCGCCACCGGCACCCTGTTCGACACCGGCATGGCCGTACTGGTCGTAGGCGGCACGCTTGCTGGCATCGGACAGCACTTCGTACGCCTCGTTGGCCTCTTTGAAAGAGTCCTCGGCGTCTTTATCGCCCGGGTTGCGGTCGGGGTGGAATTTCATCGCCAGACGGCGGTAGGACTTTTTCAGGTCCGCTTCACTGGCGCCGCGCTCGACACCCAGGACCTCGTAATAATCACGCTTTGCCATAAGTCATTTGCACTCTTGGGGGCGTTTGGCACATTGCCGCGCAGAACCGCGCCAGGCCACAAGCAAGCACCCGCCGTACGCACTGAATGCGCAGACAGATGCTGTAAAAATTCTCGTATTCCAGACACGCCAACGCGGGAGCAAGCCCCCGCGCGGCGACATCCTACCAGCTCACCGCCAAAGGCGGGTCGCTGGGCGACAACTCGCAGAACTTACTGCTTGTTGTTGTCTTTGACTTCCTCGAACTCGGCGTCAACCACGTCGTCGTGCTTGGCTTCGGGTTCTGCCTGCTGTGCGCCGCCCTGAGGCTGTTCGGCTTGCTGCTCGGCGTACATCTTCTGAGCGACAGGCGCGGACACCTTGGACAGCTCTTCGACCTTGGCGTCGATGGCGGCTTTGTCGTCGCCTTTGACGGCAGCTTCCAGCGCAACCACGGCCGCTTCGATGGCGGTTTTCTCGTCGGCGGTGACTTTGTCACCTGCGTCGGCGACCATCTTGCGGGTCGAGTGGACCAGCGCGTCACCCTGGTTACGGGCAGCGGCCAGCTCCTCGAACTTGCGGTCTTCCTCGGCATTGGCCTCGGCATCACGCACCATGCGCTCGACTTCTTCGTCCGACAGACCGGAGTTGGCCTTGATCACGATCGACTGCGCCTTGCCGGTAGCCTTGTCTTTCGCGCCGACGTGCAGGATGCCGTTGGCGTCGATGTCGAAGGTCACTTCGATCTGCGGCACACCGCGTGGAGCAGGCGGAATGTCGGCCAGGTCGAACTTGCCCAGCGACTTGTTCTGCGCCGCTTGCTTGCGCTCGCCTTGCAGGACGTGGATGGTCACGGCGCCCTGGTTGTCGTCGGCAGTCGAGAACACCTGCGACTTCTTGGTCGGGATGGTGGTGTTCTTCTCGATCAGCGCGGTCATCACGCCACCCATGGTTTCGATACCCAGGGTCAGCGGGCTGACGTCGAGCAGCAGAACGTCCTTCACGTCGCCGGCCAGTACGGCGCCTTGGATGGCAGCACCCATGGCGACGGCTTCGTCGGGGTTGACGTCCTTACGCGCTTCTTTGCCGAAGAAATCGGCTACGGCCTTCTGCACCATCGGCATACGGGTCTGACCGCCGACCAGAATCACGTCGTCGATCTTGCTGGCGTCGATACCGGCATCTTTCAGCGCGATGCGGCAAGGCTCGATGGTGCGCTTGACCAGGTCTTCGACCAGCGATTCGAGCTTGGCACGCGAGATCTTCACGTTCAGGTGCTTCGGACCGGTGGCGTCGGCAGTGATGTACGGCAGGTTGACGTCGGTCGACTGGGCCGAAGACAGCTCGATCTTGGCTTTCTCTGCGGCTTCTTTCAGACGCTGCAGGGCCAGAGGGTCGTTCTTCAGGTCCATGCCGGACTCTTTCTTGAACTCGTCGACGAGGTAGTCGATCAGGCGCATGTCGAAGTCTTCGCCACCCAGGAAGGTGTCGCCGTTGGTGGCCAACACCTCGAACTGGTGCTCGCCGTCGACTTCGGCGATCTCGATCACCGACACGTCGAAGGTACCGCCGCCCAGGTCATAGACGATCACGGTGTGGTCGCCCTTGGCCTTGTCCATGCCGTAGGCCAGGGCCGCAGCGGTCGGTTCGTTGATGATGCGCTTGACGTCCAGACCGGCGATGCGACCGGCGTCCTTGGTGGCCTGACGCTGGCTGTCGTTGAAGTACGCAGGTACGGTGATGACCGCTTCGGTCACTGCTTCGCCGAGGTAGTCTTCGGCGGTCTTCTTCATCTTTTTCAGGACTTCGGCGCTGATCTGCGGCGGAGCCATTTCCTTGCCGGCTGCTTCGACCCAGGCGTCACCGTTGTTGGCCTTGACGATCTTGTAAGGCACCAGCTTGATGTCTTTCTGCACGACGTCTTCTTCGAAGCGACGGCCGATCAGACGCTTGACGGCGAACAGGGTGTTGTGGGGGTTGGTCACGGCCTGACGCTTGGCGGACTGGCCGACCAGGATTTCGCCGTCGTTGGCGTAAGCGACGATGGACGGCGTGGTGCGCGCGCCTTCGGCGTTTTCGATGACCTTGACGTTACCGTTTTCGAGGATGGAGACGCACGAGTTGGTGGTCCCCAGGTCGATACCGATGATCTTGCCCATGTGATTCTCCCGAAACTTGAATGAGGTTACAGCGGCGGCTTAGGCCAACTGCGGAAATACTTGAGTGCTTGACACCTAGATGGGGACGCCCGGAAGGATTTCAAGCCTTTTCATCGATAGAAGGTTGCGGCGCGCTCGGCGCCTTGCTGACCACCACCATGGCGGGGCGCAGCAGGCGGCCGTTGAGCAGGTAGCCCTTCTGGAACACGTTGACCACGCTGTTGGGCTCGACGTCGGCGCTTTCCTGAACGGCCATGGCCTGGTGGTGCTCGGCGCTGAACGGCTGGCCGTGCGGATCGACGGCTTCGAGGTGGTGGCGCTTGAGGGTGTCCTGGAACATCTTCAGGGTCAGCTCGACGCCTTCGCGGATCTGCTTGACGTGCTCGTCGTCGGCGTTGGAGTGGGCCAGGGCCAGCTCCAGGCTGTCGATCACCGGCAGCAGGTCGCCCGCGAATTTTTCCACGGCGAATTTGTGTGCCTTCTCGACATCCTGATCGGCGCGGCGGCGCACGTTCTGCAGGTCGGCATTGGCGCGCAGCGATTGATCCTGAGCGGCGGCCAGTTGCTCCTCGAGCGTCTGTACACGGGCAGCCAGGTCGGTGGCGCCGGTGTCTTCGGTATTGAGGTCTTTTTCATCCAACTGTTCGTCAGCCATGGAATCTCTCCTGAGCGATAAGGGGTCGGCGAGCCAGGCTCGCGGGGTCTGACAAGCTATATGGGGCTGGAAAAACCAGCTTCAAGGGGCACCGTGTTCGACAAGCCGCAAATCGCCCTACGTCGCAGGGGCATTGTCAGCCTACGGAGGAACACTGTATAAATAACCAGACCTGAACCTTTGGGAGCGGCCCCCATGCTGGTGCACCTGTCGATCCACAACTACGCCATCGTCGAACACCTCGACCTCGAGCTTGCCCGCGGCATGTCCGTGATCACTGGCGAGACCGGTGCCGGCAAATCCATCATGCTCGACGCCCTCGGCCTCGCCCTGGGCGACCGCACCGACAACGGCGTGGTGCGCCCCGGCGCCGACAAGGCGGACATCCTCGCCACCTTCGACCTGGTCGACATCCCCGAAGCCGCCGCCTGGCTGGCCGAGCGCGACCTGAACAACGACGGTCCGTGCATCATGCGCCGGGTCATCACCGCCGAAGGCCGCAGCCGTGGCTACATCAACGGTACGCCCTGCACACTGGGCGACCTAAAGGCGCTGGGCGAGCTGCTGATCGACATCCACAGCCAGCACGAGCACCAGTCCCTGCTCAAGGCCGACACCCACCGCCGCCTGGTGGACGAGTACGCCGGCGCCGTCGACCTGGCGCGCCAGGTACAACTGGCCTCGCAGCGCTGGAAGCAGACGCGCCTGGAGCTCGAACGCCTGTCCAATTCCGGCGACGAGCAACGGGCCCGCCAGCAACTGCTCAGCTATCAGCTCGAAGAGCTCGACAACCTGGGCCTGGGCGAGAACGAACTCGAACACATCGAGCAGGAACACAAGAACCTGACCAACGCCGAGGCGTTGTTCGGCATCTGCCGGCAGGTCATCGACCAGTGCAGCGAGAACGACTCGGGCAACGTGCTCAGCGCCCTGACCGGCAGCCTCAACCGCCTCGGTGCGGTGGCCGATGCGCCCAAAGCGTTGAACGAGTCCGTCAACCTGCTGGCCAGCGCGCAGATCCAGATCGAAGAGGCGGTCGGCGAACTCAACCGCTTCCTCGACAACTTCGATGCCGATCCTGCCCGCCTGCAAGCGCTTGAAGAGCGCCTCGACACCATCTATACCCTCGCCCGCAAACACCGCGTGCATCCCACCGAGTTGCCGCAGTTGCAACAGCGTCTGCTAGAGGAACTCGAGGGCCTCAATGCCAGCGACGAATCTCTGGAGCAGTTGGCCGACGAACTGGCGGCCTACGCCAAGCACTATAAAGAGAAGGCCGGTGCCCTCAGCGCCCTGCGCAATAAGGCCGCGGTGGAACTCGCCCAGGCGGTCGAACAGGAAATCCAGCGCCTGGGCATGCCCGGCGGCCGCTTCCAGATCGTGCTGCAACCGCTCGACGGCCAGGAACTGTCGCCCTTCGGCCTGGAGCAGATCGAACTGCTGGTCAGTGCCAACCCCGGTCAGCCGCTCAAGGCTCTGGCCAAGGTCGCCTCAGGTGGCGAGCTGTCGCGCATCAGCCTGGCGATCCAGGTGATCACGGCGCAAACCTCGCGCATCCCGACCCTGGTGTTCGACGAAGTCGACGTCGGCATCGGCGGCCCTACCGCGGAAATCGTCGGCCAGTTGCTGCGCCGCTTGGGCGATCGCGGCCAAGTGCTGACCGTGACCCACCTGCCGCAGGTCGCTGCGCAGGGCCATCACCATTTGTTCGTGCACAAGGTGCGCAACAGCGACACCACCCATACCGCCGTGTCCCACCTGGGCAAACGCGAGCGGGTCGAGGAAGTGGCGCGGATGCTGGGCGGCATCGACCTGACCAAGGAATCCCTGGCCCATGCGCGCAAGATGGTCGTGACCAGCAAAAGCTGAAACTAATTTTCAGCAGCCCCAAACGAACAAGGCGACCCGAGGGTCGCCTTGTTTCGTCAGTGCCGCAGTCCGTTACTTCTTCTTGCGCACATACAGGACCAAGTTATGGTCCACCAGCTCGAAGCCATGCTCGGCCACGATCTCTTTCTGACGGCGTTCGATCTCGGCATCCATGAACTCGATCACTTCGCTGGTTTCCACGTTGACCATGTGGTCGTGGTGGCCGCCATCGGACAGCTCGAATACCGCATGGCCGCCGTCGAAGTTGTGGCGAACCACCAGACCCGCTGCTTCGAACTGGGTCAGAACGCGATACACGGTGGCCAGACCGACATCCTCGCCAGCCTCCATCAGCGCCTTGTAGACGTCCTCGGCACTCATGTGACGTTGCTCGGTAGAATCGAGCATCTGAAGAATCTTCACTCGAGGTAGAGTCACCTTGAGCCCGGCTTTGCGTAATTCGCTATTTTCAACCATGGTCAGCTTTCTCGCCGATGCTGCTTCGCAGCTTCTCTTAATACGGGTATGATCGGGGTTTACGTTGTCCAGCCAAGATAGTGGAAGTCGCCCACCGATGCAAAACACCAAGCTCTTGCTAAACAGCCTCACCCTTGTGGGACTGCTCGCACTCGCCGGTTGCTCGTTTCCCGGGGTTTACAAAATCGACATCCAGCAGGGCAATGTCGTCACGCAGGACATGATAGACCAATTGCGTCCGGGAATGACCCGACGGCAAGTGCGGTTTATCATGGGCAACCCCCTATTGCAGGACACGTTCAATACCAATCGCTGGGATTACCTCTATAGCCTTCAGCCTGGCGGCGGCAAGCGCCAGCAGGAACGCATGAGCGTCTTCTTCAACGAAAGCGACCAGTTGGTCAACCTCGCCGGCGACTTCATGCCAGGCGTCAGCCGCGACCAGGAAATCCTTGGCGGTGGCAGCGGCACCAACGTGGTGCCCCAGGAAGGTTCGGGCGAAGCGCCCGTGCAGCAGCCGGCCGAGAAACCCGCTGCGCCTGGCTCCACTGAAGAGTCCATCCAGCGCGAGATCGACAGCATCGAAACCACGCCGGTGCCGGTTCCAGCCCCGCTGGAAACCTCGCCATAACGGGCGTGCGATAAAAAAAGCCCGGGCATTCAACCCCGGGCTTTTTTGTGCCTGCTCGACAAGCGCCTCGATCAGGCTGCCAGTTGTTTGGCCCTTTCGCAGAATGCATCGACCAGGGTGTTGGCGGCCTGGTTGAACAGCGGCCCCAAGGTCGCGCGCACCAGGGAACCGGCGTAGTCGAACGACAGGTCCAGGCTGATCTTGCAGGCCTTCTCGCCCAGGGGCTTGAAGGTCCAGACGCCGTGCAACTGGCTGAACGGCCCCTCTTCGAGGTTCATCTCGATCGACTGGCCCGGTACCAGCGTGTTGCGCGTGACCAAGTGCTGACTGATGCCCCCCTTGGCCACTTCGAGCTTGGCGCGCATCTGGGTTTCGCTGGCTTCGAGCACGGTGGTGGATGAGCACCACGGCAAAAACTCCGGGTAACTGGCGACATCGTTGACCAGGTCGTACAGCATCTGCGCGGGATACGGCAGCAGGGCGGAGCGTTGAATATGGGTAGTCATCCAGGCATCACTTCCAGAGCGGGGCGGTAGCGCCTCATGGCGCATCGGAAACTGGTCCTGTTCAAGGACGAGGATGGCCCATTGTCCGGCATTCAATCCACAGGCTCAAGCACACCCAAATCCCGTAGCCGCCAGCGTAACGAATCCTTATAATGCCGCCCCTATGGCTAAACAAAAGAAACATCCGACAGGGACCATCGCGCAGAACAAGAAAGCGCGCCACGATTACTTCATCGAACACAAGTTCGAGGCCGGATTGGTCCTGTCCGGTTGGGAAGTGAAAAGCTTGCGAGCCGGCAAGGCGCACCTGGTAGACAGCTACGTGCTGCTCAAGGATGGCGAAGCCTGGTTGTTCGGCAGCCATATCACGCCGCTGACCACCGCCAGCACCCACGTCATCGCCGACCCGACGCGCACCCGCAAGCTGCTGCTGAACAAGCGCGAGCTCGAGCGCCTGGAGTCGGCCGTGGCGCAAAAGGGCTACACCTGCGTGGCCCTGGCGCTGTTCTGGAGCAAGCACCTGATCAAGTGCGAAATCGCCTTGGGCAAGGGCAAGAAGGAGTTCGACAAGCGCGACACCCTGCGCGAGCGCGACTCCAACCGCGAGATCCAGCGCGCCGTGCGCAGCAAAGGCAAGGACCTCTGACCCTGCCCCCGCCCACCCCAAGGTGGGCGGACGCTCAATGCCCGCTACGCCGCTCGGCCCGCGCCACCCGCTGCGCCTCCTGCTGAGCTTCGGCCAACACTTCCTGAACGTAGAGAATGTGTCGGCTCGACACTTCCCGCGCATCCTCCGCACGCCCCTCCATGATCGCCTTGTACAGCTCGCGGTGCTGACCGATGAGCATGTCGCGCGTTTCCGAACGTTGCTGGTACATGCCGCCGATGTTGGTCACCACGTTGCGCTTGAGCAGATCGAACAGCCCGCGGATGGTGTGCAGCAGCACTGCGTTGTGGCTCGCCTCGGCAATGGCCAGGTGGAAGCTCGCATCCGCCACGCCCTCCTCAGCCCGGCTCACGTCGCCCGCCCGGCTGTAGCAGTCCTGCAACGCCTCGAACGCCGCCGTCAGCCGCGCCCGGTCCGGCTCGGTCGCCCGCTGCGCGGCATAGAACGCGCATGAGGCCTCCAGGGTATGGCGAAACTCCAGCAGGTCGCGCTGGGCATCGCCGTTGCGCTCGAGCAGTTGCAGCAATGGGTCGCTGAAGGTCGAACCCAGCGCCTCGGCCACGTAGTTGCCGCCGCCCTGGCGGCTGACCAGCAAGCCCTTGGCCACCAACTTCTGAATGGCTTCACGCAGCGAAGGCCGCGACACGCCGAACTGCTCGGCCAGCGCGCGCTCGGCCGGCAAGCGCTGCCCCGAGGTCAGGGTGCCTTCGAGAATCATCCCCTCCAAGCGCTCGACGATACCGTCGGACAGCCGCCGCTGGCGGACCTGATCAAAAACCATCACATGCTCTCCACGAACCTCGGGCGACTCCCGAAGCGCTCTATTCTCGCCGATCCAGGCCAGCGCGACACGCATCAGACGACGAAATCCGCTGCCACACCCAGCGCCGCTCATCGACCCTCGACCAAAGTTGGCACCGGGACAAATTGACACACCCCAGACGAGGCTTTTAACCTAGCGCTCAGCCATTGTAAATTGGTATTACCAATTATCCAGTGCCAACGCTGACTAACAACAATTAGGGGTCTCCCCATATGCAAACTTGGCAACAACTCTATGCCCCACTGGGCAGTCTCGGCCTCTCCGCCCTGGCCGCCGTCGTGCCCATCGTGTTCTTCTTCCTGGCCCTGGCAGTGTTTCGCCTCAAGGGCCACGTGGCAGGCAGCATCACCCTCGGCCTGTCGATCCTGATCGCCATCTTCGCCTTCAACATGCCGGCCGACATGGCCCTGGCCGCCGCAGGCTATGGCTTCCTCTACGGCCTGTGGCCGATCGCCTGGATCATCGTCGCCGCCGTGTTCCTGTACAAACTCACGGTCAAGAGCGGCCAGTTCGAAGTGATCCGCAGCTCGGTGCTGTCGATCACCGACGACCAGCGCCTGCAAGTGCTGCTGATCGGCTTCTGCTTCGGCGCCTTCCTGGAAGGTGCCGCCGGCTTCGGCGCGCCCGTGGCGATCACCGCCGCGCTGCTGGTGGGCCTGGGCTTCAACCCGCTGTACGCCGCCGGCCTGTGCCTGATCGCCAACACCGCGCCGGTGGCCTTCGGCGCGCTGGGCATCCCGATCATCGTCGCCGGCCAGGTGACCGGCATCGACGCCTTCCACATCGGCGCCATGACCGGCCGCCAACTGCCGCTGCTGTCGCTGTTCGTGCCGTTCTGGCTGGTGTTCATGATGGACGGCCTGCGCGGCGTGAAGGAAACCTGGCCCGCCGCCCTGGTGGCTGGCCTGAGCTTCGCCGTGACCCAGTACTTCACCTCCAACTTCATCGGCCCGGAACTGCCCGACATCACCTCGGCCCTGGCCAGCCTGATCGCCCTGACCCTGTTCCTCAAGGTCTGGCAGCCCAAGCGCTCGATGGTCCAGAGCCAGGGCGGCGCCGTACTCGCCCAGGGCGGCGGCAGCCAGCCTTCGCCCTACAGCCTGGGGGAAATCTTCAAGGCCTGGTCGCCGTTCCTGATCCTCACCGTGCTGGTGACCATCTGGACACTGAAGCCCTTCAAGGCCGCCTTCGCACCGGGCGGTGCGATGTACAACTTCGTGTTCAACTTCGCCATCCCGCACCTGGACCAACTGGTCATCAAGACCGCACCCATCGTCACCACCGCCACCGCCATGCCGGCCGTGTTCAAGTTCGACCCGATCTCGGCCACCGGCACCGCCATCTTCCTCTCGGCACTGATTTCCATGTGGGTGCTCAAGGTCAGCTGCAAAACTGGTCTGACCACTTTGAAGGAAACCCTGTGGGAGCTACGCTGGCCAATCCTGTCGATCGGCATGGTGCTGGCCTTCGCCTTCGTCACCAACTATTCCGGCATGTCCTCGACCATGGCCCTGGTGCTGGCCGGCACCGGCGCGGCGTTCCCGTTCTTCTCGCCGTTCCTTGGCTGGCTGGGGGTGTTCCTGACCGGCTCCGATACCTCGTCCAACGCCCTGTTCAGCTCGCTGCAGGCCACCACCGCGCATCAGATCGGCGTCAGCGACACCCTGCTGGTGGCGGCCAACACCAGTGGCGGGGTGACCGGCAAGATGATTTCGCCGCAGTCCATCGCCGTGGCCTGCGCCGCCACCGGCCTGGTCGGCAAGGAATCGGACCTGTTCCGCTTCACCGTGAAACACAGCTTGTTCTTCGCCACCATCGTTGGCGTGATTACCCTGGTCCAGGCCTATTGGCTGACCGGGATGCTGGTTCACCACTAGGCTAAATAGTGGGATCTGTATGAACGATCTTGAAGCACCGGTCAGGCAAGACGAAAACAGGTACGGGAACCGAGCCCCGGTTGGCCGTCCAGCCTGTTTTCCACGCCACATGCCCCATTGCCAGAGCTTTTCGTACAGCGCCGCTTGGGCCTGCCGCTTGGTGCAAGCCCAAGCGCCCAGGCTTCCCATCGGCCCGTGTAATCAGCGACTTTTCCGATACGCATCGATGCGAAAGCCGCCGCACGCCCACCCCGCGTCCGGCAACCGCCTCCACCCACGCTGCGAGACACCATGATCATTTCCGCGTCCACCGACTACCGCGCCGCCGCCCAGCGCAAGCTGCCGCCCTTCCTGTTCCACTACGCCGACGGCGGCGCCTACGCCGAGTACACCCTGCGCCACAACGTCGAAGACCTGGCCAGCATCGCCTTGCGCCAGCGCGTGCTCAACGACATGTCGCAACTGAGCCTGGCCACCCACCTGTTCGGCGAAACGCTGAGCATGCCGGTCGCCCTCGCCCCGGTCGGCCTCACCGGCATGTACGCCCGCCGCGGCGAAGTGCAGGCCGCGCGCGCCGCCGCCGCCCACGGCATTCCCTTCACGATGTCGACCGTGTCGGTGTGCCCCATCGAAGAAGTGGCACCCGCCATCGACCGGCCCATGTGGTTCCAGCTCTACGTGCTCAAGGACCGCGGCTTCATGCGCAACGCCCTGGAGCGGGCCAAAGCCGCCGGCGTGCGCACCCTGGTGTTCACCGTCGACATGCCCGTGCCCGGCGCCCGTTACCGCGACGCCCACTCCGGCATGAGCGGGCGCAACGGCCCGCTGCGGCGCATGCTGCAAGCCATGACCCACCCCCAATGGGCCTGGGACGTCGGCGTGATGGGCAAGCCCCACGACCTGGGCAACATCTCCACCTATCGCGGCAACCCCACGGGCCTGGCCGACTACATCGGCTGGCTGGGCAACAACTTCGACCCGTCGATCTCGTGGAAAGACCTGGAATGGATCCGTGAATTCTGGGACGGCCCGATGATCATCAAGGGCATCCTCGACCCTGACGACGCCCGCGACGCGGTGAAATTCGGCGCCGACGGCATCGTCGTCTCCAACCACGGCGGCCGCCAGCTCGACGGCGTGCTGTCCACTGCCCGCGCCCTGCCGGCCATCGCCGACGCGGTCAAAGGTCAGATCAAGATCCTAGCCGACTCCGGCATCCGCAGCGGCCTCGACGTGGTACGCATGATCGCCCTCGGCGCCGACAGCGTGCTGATCGGCCGCGCCTTCCTCTATGCCCTGGCCACCCATGGCGAGGCCGGCGTGAAGAACCTGCTGGAACTGTTCGAAAAAGAGATGCGCGTGGCGATGGTGCTGACCGGCGCCAAGTCGATCGCCGACATCACCCGCGACTCCCTCGTACAAACCACCTACCCCTGATCCCTACACCCCTGTGGGAGCGGCTTCAGCCGCGATGGCCGGCACCGCCGGCCCAACCCCCCACCACCGCTCCCCCAGACAACCCCAAACCCACAGCCCCAACCGTGGCCCCCCGCCAAGGAACCGACATGACCCTCCCCACCTCATTCCTCCGCGACGCCACCACCCTCATCCCCGCCGACCGCCGCTTCGACGACCCCACCTCCACCCTCGCCTTCGGCACCGACGCCAGCTTCTACCGCCTCATCCCCAAGCTGGTGATCCGCGTCGAATCCGAAGCCGAAGTCGTCGCCCTGCTCAAACTGGCCCGACGCGACCGCGTCCCCGTGACCTTCCGCGCCGCCGGCACCAGCCTCTCCGGCCAGGCCATCACCGACTCCGTCCTAATCGTCCTGGGCGACCACTGGAACGCCCGCGAAATCCGCAACGATGGCGCGCAGATCCGCCTGCAACCCGGCGTCATCGGCGCCCAGGCCAACGCCTGGCTGGCCCCCTACGGCCGCAAGATCGGCCCGGACCCGGCCTCGATCAACGCCTGCAAGATCGGCGGCATCGTCGCCAACAACGCCAGCGGCATGTGCTGCGGCACCGCGCAGAACACCTACCACACCCTCGCCGGCCTGCGCCTGGTGCTGGCCGACGGCACCAGCCTCGACAGCGAAGACCCACTCAGCGTCGCCGCCTTCGAGCGCAGCCACGCCGACCTGCTCGCCGCCCTCGCCCGCCTCGGCCAGGAAACCCGCGCCAACACCGAGCTCGCCGCACGCATCCGGCACAAATACCGCCTGAAGAACACCACCGGCCTGTCGCTCAACGCCCTGGTGGACTACGACGCCCCGCTCGACATCCTGCAACACCTGCTGGTCGGTTCCGAAGGCACATTGGGCTTCATCAGCGCCGTCACCTACGACACCGTGCCCGACCACCCGCACAAGGCCAGCGCCCTGGTGGTGTTCCCCAGCGTCGAAACCTGCTGCCGCGCCGTGCCGCTGCTCAAGCAGCAACCGGTCTCGGCCGTGGAACTGCTCGACCGCCGCAGCCTGCGCTCGGTGCAGGCCATGCCCGGCATGCCGGTGTGGGTCAGCGGCCTGTCGGACGGCGCCTGCGCCCTGCTGATCGAGTCCCGCGCCGCCAGCCAGAGCCTGCTGCACGAACAACTGGCGCAAGTGACGGCCGCCATCGCCCACTGCCCGGTCGAGCAACGGGTCGACTTCAGCGAAGACCCGGCCGTGTACAACCAGCTGTGGAAAATGCGCAAAGACACCTTCCCCGCCGTCGGCGCCGTGCGTCAGACCGGTACCACGGTGATCATCGAAGACGTCACCTTCCCCGTGGAGCAACTGGCCGAAGGCGTGAACCGCCTGATCCAGCTGTTCGACAAGCACCGCTACGACGAAGCGATCATTTTCGGCCACGCCCTGGAAGGCAACCTGCACTTCGTCTTCACCCAAGGCTTCAACAGCCAGGCGGAAGTGGCGCGCTACCAGGCCTTCATGGACGACGTCGCGCAACTGGTGGCCGTGGAGTTCGGCGGTTCGCTCAAGGCCGAGCACGGCACCGGCCGCAACATGGCGCCCTTCGTAGAACTGGAATGGGGCCACGACGCCTACCAGCTGATGTGGCAGCTCAAGCGCCTGCTCGACCCCAACGGCATCCTCAACCCCGACGTGGTGCTCAGCGAAGACCCCGACATCCACCTGAAGAATCTGAAACCCCTGCCCGCCGCCGACGACATCGTCGACAAGTGCATCGAGTGCGGCTTCTGCGAACCCGTCTGCCCGTCCAAGGGCCTGACCCTCAGCCCGCGCCAGCGCATCGTCATGTGGCGCGACATCCAGGCCCGCCGCCGCGCCGGCGAAAGCACCCGCGAGCTGCTCGACCACTTCCAATACCAGGGCCTCGACACCTGTGCCGCCACCGGCCTGTGTGCCCAGCGCTGCCCGGTAGGCATCAACACCGGCGAACTGGTGAAGAAACTACGCAGCCAGGCCGCCCACCATGGCACCACCGCCAATTGGCTAGCCGAGCACTTCACCACCACCCTGAAAGGCGCGCGCCTCACCCTGGCCACCGCCAACGGCGCCCGCCGCCTGCTGGGCGCGCCGCGCCTGCAACGTCTGAGCACGCGCCTGACCCAGTTCAGCCGGGGCAAATTGCCTATGTGGACCCCAGCCATGCCACAACCCATGCGCCCGGTCAGCTTCGCCCCCAGCCCAAAAGACGACCGCCCACGCGTGGTGTACCTCGCCGCTTGCGTGTCCCGCGTGATGGGCCCCGCCTACGCCGACCGCGAGCAGACGTCCTTGATAAATAAAACCCGCGCCCTGCTGGAAAAAGCCGGCTACCAGGTGATCTTCCCCGAGCAGGCCGACAGCCTGTGCTGCGGCCAACCCTTCGCCTCCAAAGGCTACCCCGAGCAAGCCGAACACAAACGCCAGGAACTACTCGCCGCCCTGCTGCTGGCCAGCCGCGGCGGCCTCGACCCGATCTACTGCGACACCAGCCCCTGCACCCTGCGCCTGATGCAAGACCTGGCCGACACCCGCCTCGATCTTTACGACCCGGTACGCTTCATCCGCACCCACCTGCTCGAGCGCCTGACCTTCACCCCGCAGAACACCCCCATCGCCGTCCACGTCACCTGCAGCACCCAGCACCTGGGCGAAAGCCAGGCCTTGATCGACCTCGCCCGCCGCTGCAGCACCCAGGTGGTGATCCCCGAAGGCATCCACTGCTGCGGCTTCGCCGGCGACAAAGGCTTCACCACCCCCGAACTCAACGCCCACGCCCTGCGCAGCCTGAAAGACGCCGTGCAGCACTGCGACGAAGGCATCTCCACCAGCCGTACCTGCGAAATCGGCCTGTCCACCCACAGCGGCATCGACTACCACAGCCTGGTCTACCTGGTGGACCGCGTGACCCAACCCAAGCCGCTGCAACCCTCGCCATGAATACGCCAGCATTTACACGGAACCCCTGCAATCGCCGCGCAGTCCATGCATTAGGCCCACCTTCCCGAGGCCTTCAGAAGGAGACATCCATGAAAGGTACTGCGCTTTCAGCCCTGTTCGCGGCTGCCACCCTGCTGGCCTCCCCGGTCTTCGCCGCCGAAGACCTCTGTGCTGGCAACCTGCAAAAGATTGACGACACCATGGCCACCATGACCACCGCGTCCGAAGCCACCAAGATGACGGTCGGCGACCAGGTCAAAGAAGCGAAAATGGCCCAGACCAACGGCGACAAGGAGAAATGCGTCACCATCTCCACCAAGGTCCTGAGCGAGCTGAACAAAACCGAAAAAGGCAGCGGCAGCGCTTCCGGCAGCGGTGGCGGCGCCTAAGGGCGGGCTAGAGCGGGCGCCACGACGAAAATTCGACGTCGCCCGCATAAAGGCGTACACTGCGCCTTCGCATCGAAAGGTGCGGTCAGCTAGAGCTGAGTGTGGGGCCGATTAGGATTCGACGCCGGTCGCGAAACTCTAGGTGCATGCCGAGTTGGTAACAGAACTCGTAAATCCACTGTTGCAACTTTCTATAGTTGCCAATGACGAAAACTACGGCGCGGAGTTCAAGCTGGCCGCTTAAGCGGTCCTATTGACCCGTTGCTTCTGGTAGCTTCGGCTCCAGCAGTCACCAGGGGATGCCTGTAAACCCGAAGTGACTGTCATACAGAACAGGATCGTCGTGTAGCACGTTGGGGGCAAAGCGACTAAAACTTACCCAGCTCGTCCAAAGCACCCTGCCACTCGGGCGGCTGCGGATTAACTCAGTTGAGATGGCTAAGCATGTAGTACCGACAGCGGAGTACTGGCGGACGGGGGTTCAAATCCCCCCGGCTCCACCAAATCTG
Source organism: Pseudomonas sp. MLB6B (assembly GCF_054508135.1). NCBI lineage: Bacteria > Pseudomonadati > Pseudomonadota > Gammaproteobacteria > Pseudomonadales > Pseudomonadaceae > Pseudomonas > Pseudomonas sp. MLB6B. The sequence goes on from NZ_CP199313.1 coordinate 77,815, forward strand.
TGATGAAGAAGACGCCTTAGGGCGTCTTTTTTTGTGGGTGGGATTTGGGAAGTGGGTACGGATCGGATGGGTGGTTGAAATCAGACTAAACCGCTTTCTTGTAGGCAATTTCCCAAAGATACTCCCTTCCGTTGTGGTGTTCGGTTTGAAGGGCTAGTGTCGGTCTCGTCGCTGCCCATCAGCGACCGGCTTTGACAGGCCGCTCTGAACTGACCACATGGTGTTGCCGTTATGGCAGCTGTGCATGGGGCACCTCGTGTGCGCCGGGTTTGGTCTGTTCGCCGGTCTGTCAACCCGTGTACAGCTGCCGCCTTTCTGTTTGACAGCGGGGGGTGGTGGCCCTGACTGAACAGGCCATGACCATGTTGAAGATAGTTCCTGATCCGCCTCTGTTTACCCTTTTCTCCTTCAACGCTTTGAGCATCTCTGCGAATAGTCAGCTTACGCTGGCCGACAAGGCTAAACCGCTACTCCTGACTTTATCACCACCTGCCAAGACGTCTACGGATATCTACGGCGGCTTGCTGTGTCGCATTTTGATGATGCTCATTTTGGCTATTGCCCTGCCTTAGGAACAACCTAACCGAAATTAACTAATGCAATAGCTTCTGCCAGACACAGGGCGAGCCCATACGCTCGCCTTGCGGAGATGATTGAAAATGAGTAACAGGCATATCGATACAACGGTGGGTCAAACGACATTTTATCAAGATGAAAACCATGTCCAGCCCCTATTTCGCATAGAACCCGGCATCCCTTGTCAGGTTGCGAGGGAACATGCGTCAGAATTGCTGGACTATGCCCGGTATCTGAGCTTTGAGGGCTTGATGGAAGACAAACCGAAAATGATTTGGGCGTCGCATTATTTTTGTGCAATGGCTAAGGCGCTACTGGATGATGCGGAGCTAGGTATAGCGCGCTGAGCTGGAATCGCACATAGAGCTTGGCTTCAACTAAAGAGGCTTTTTAGCAGCCATATCGTCGAAATGAACGAAGCGCTCCTTTAATCGCTCGATGGTTGTTCTCCACTTTGGCGTTTTGGGCCGGCAAACGGTATTTTGGTTGCCAAACATTCCAATCTCACGAACCGCTAGATTCACTGGGACAGTTTGTAACCATTCGACCGGAACGAAATATTCGCAGTGCTCAGGATCATCAATGAATTCGGCGTGATAGCTCGCGCGGACAGCAACCTCTATTACCGGTCGCTCCTCGCCATCTTTCATTACTCTAAATTCATTTGCTGCGACAGGAGGGCCAAGCACCCGACCGACCCCCACATAACCTTGCTGTGGGATATTGATCCATACACGATCGTCCGCAGACAGCAGCTGGAGCGTCTTGCTGTACCACGAACCTCCACCACCGCATATGAACCCGAATTCCACAGCATCGCTCCATGAGCGTGCATTCGAGTCACCAAATGAGCAGTAGAACTCGCCGTTCCACGGCTCGCTTAGCCCTTGACTAGCAGATGCGGCATTCACTTGGGTCTGCACTGGATCAAGCAGCCAAGACCTACTCAGCAATTGCTGCTCGCCTGCTTGAAAGATTTGGAAGCAGAGCACGTTGATCGGAATGTCGCGCTTGCTGAGGTATTGCACGATCCGCTCGCTACTCGCATCCAACTCTGTGGCGACGATGATCAACTGATGGCTGGCATTTAGCTCATCGTCATCTAGCACACGGCCGAAACGTGTTTGGAAATCGGCAGAGAAGCTGTACCCTGGACGGAAACGTTGATAAATCGCAGCGATATCGAGTTCCGTTAGACCATCGACCCAGGCAGCGTAATCGAGTGTTTGAGCAACTACTTCACGAGGCGTACGGTCTCGCTTAAGTTCAATCAAAACAAGGCTTGCGTCGGGGGCAACAGCTAGCAGGTCGATCCGGCTGCCCGTATCTGTAGGCACTTGCTGCCCTATGAGCATCCATTCTTCAGACAGAATATTTGGCGAGTTGACAATCATTTCTTCTAAAAGCTGCTCACTTGGCAATTGGCTCTGACACAGCTTTTTTGGTAGAGAGCCAACGGTCCAAATGTCGGTTTTTACAGGCACGTAACATTCCTTGAGCGCTATGGTGAGTGATAGTAAACATTAACTGGATAGATACCGATGACTGCTCTTTAAGCTCACCAGAGCCTGGCCATCATAGAAGTACGTCAATGACGGGGACAAAGCCTAGAATGGAAACATTTGACCATATACTCGTTAAGCGATTTAGCTCTTAAAGAGCTTACCACTATTCTGAACAACAATCACAACCCCCATCGCGGCACTGTCATCATCGTGATAGAGGCGCAGTATTTGGCACCTCCATCACCTTAGGGTTAAAAAAGGAGAAATTATAATTATACCTACGTTAAAGCTTTCTGCTCCGGCCTAGACGCTCGCATCCATTCACGTAAACTCACTAGATCTTCTAAATCTACGTCATTGCCCAGCGAACCATCTTCCTTAACCCATTTAAGACGATTTTGGTCCTTGGTTAAAAATAAAACCTTACCATAAAAAGCAGGCACATGTTTTGCCTTGCGCGCTGCATCTTTACTGTCTTGCTTGGTTTCTACTAATCTAAGAATTGGTACATCGCCTGGGTAATGCGACAAGCAGACAACAAAATCTGGATAGAAATTATTTTTATGCTCACCTCGAACAAGCTTTACGGAATACGACTTGCGGTCAGGATTGCGATGCCACCAGGAAACGAAGTCGCTCCTGTCGAGGGCGCGTGCAAAATTCATTTCTTCTTTATTAAGAGCTACTGTCGAGTCGTACTGTCCAATCTTGAAATTCCCACTCTCAAAAGACCACAATCTATCCTTAAGCAAATAACGGTCGTCTGCAAAGATATGCTGAGCTATCTGAGGCACTTCATCCTGTGTCGGTGGAAAAACTCCGTATATGTTGCGACTTGACTTACTCAAAGGTAGCGCGACGGCGAATACCATAGCATCTGGAAGGGAATCAGCGATAAATGATTCTGCTTGCAGCGCAATTTCCGCATATAATCCCTCTTCAAGCTTGTCTGCTTGCTGTTTGGCGACCCAGTTGGCAGCGTCACGAGCCATACGCTGCAAGATAATATCATCAGGTATTTTTTCAGGGTCAAAATCTTCAAATTTTGATCGTAATATAGGTAAAAGCCTTGCAGCTAAGACAGTTAAAATTTCACGAATATCCTCCTCTTCAACTTGAGGGAGCTTGGACAAGATCGCTCTAGCTTCTTTTGATAAAGCAGTTCGATCTGTGACAATTAAAACCTTCTCGTCCTGAAAATCACCTGAAATTAGCTCGGTACGTCGCTCTGTATCTTTCAATTGATTACGAGCAACTCTGATTGCATTATCAGCAAGCAAACTGGATATCTCAAGCCTTGCGGCAACACCTCGAGACAATAATGACATATCAGTGAACTGAGGCTTTCGTTCTGCTGGTAATGCCACAGGCAAGTTTATGAGATCAGAGCGGCGAGGATAGATGCGAATTTCGCCCTGTGCCAAACGCCTCATCAATTCTGCATATGTTTGGGGCTGGATCTTTGAAGTTACTAGAGCGGGAGTATCGGTAAGTGAAAGCCCACTCTGCCAATCATCAAAATCGCCCGCCTCCTTAGCACTGAACATATCAGCCTGCGGACCAATATTCACTGGAACACTCCTAGGCTGTGTCTGACCTGGATCTATAGACTCTGTTTTCAGTGATGCTTGAGAATTATAGGTTAGCGGAAATTGGGAAGTTTGCTTATTTGTCAAGACGATTGCACCGCCTACGGTACGGCGCTGCTGCAATTTCTCAGTTTGTCCCTGCAGCTGGCTTTTTACCAAGCTAGCAGCATATACCGCTTTTTCAAAACCTTTCTGAGCAGTAGCATCTGCCAGATACACATACGCCGTATCGAAAATTTCAGGAATAGCAATTGCTTTGTCTGGATATGCATTGCGCATTGCCAACGATACGCGCATAACGCGACCAATAAATTGCATAGCAAAATCAGGGTCGCTGACTAGCTTAGTTGATGCAAGTATGAAGGCTCGAGGAGCGTCAAAACCAGTGCCAGCCGATTGCTTGAAAATAAGAACTTCTTTAGAGCTATCATTGGCAATCGCGGCCATCAAAACTGGATCCGGATCATCGGATGAATGTTTGCCGATTGCTCCAGGCGGGACTTTGCAAAGCCGTATTAGATCCTGTTCGGCTTCTTCTACGGTTTTGTTACCGTTCGCGACCTGTACAAGCAGTAACGGTACTAGCGGAATTCCAGCATCAGCCAAACGTTGTTTAAGCTGTAGATTTCGTTTCCAAGCTTGACGCAATACGGTACGTTTTAGGTCAGCAACGCTCTGCACACTCTGAGCAAGGTCGTAGATAACGGCTTCGATGTATCGCTTATTTAAGCGTGCGTCTACCACGTCGTCGCGGCTAACCGCAAACGTCTCAAAGTTTGATTTGCCAGCACTATCTAGAAAATCCAAGATGCGTTGATCTTTTGGCGTAGCAGTTGCCATCAGCAAAAAATCCGGATTTAGCCACTGGGCAAATTTTCCAAATTCAGTAGCTTTGTCCAATGCGATATGAGCTTCGTCTACCACCATGCCAATGGAGTAACTGCGCTCTCGAGCCAATGTAACCCATTCAGCTATTGTTCGGGTGTCATCGTCCCCGCCCGCATCGTAGCCTTTGACTCGCCATTGCGATTTCGCTACAGCCTGCGTTGTAGCGATCATAACCAGGCCTGCATCAGGTTGCTGATTACGTCCTATTGTCAACGTCGTAGGCGTCAGATCACTTGCGTTACTCTTCAGTGCATCGAGGGTTTGAGCCACCAGTGTTACGAACGGAACGAACCAAAACCACACTGTAGGTACGGCGGCACTCACGTCTGCCAGCACCCTCGCCAACATGAAAGTCTTGCCTGAGCCTGTAGGAGCCCGTAGCAGACAAGGCGCTCTATTACTGTGAAGTAACGTCCTCGTCATATTATTGATCAAGGTGCTTTGAAAAGCCTCTGGCTCTAGAAGCGGACCTTGCGCGGTTGTGATTAGTGCTTGCATCGAAATTTTCGCATCGGCCATGTTATGAAACTCTTTAGGTAGTCTGTCCGCGAAGTAGTGCGTCCAGCAGACTGTAGCTATTGGCTGATTTTCCGTGTCTAGCTAGGTGATCAGCCACACTGTCAGGACGACTTGAGTACACAGCAAGCCGACGAGCAGGCCATTCAGTCAGCCTTTTCAGGACTTCATTATCAACCCGCGTAGCAAGCAGTACCGCTAGCTCGCCATCAAATGCCAACTGCAGGATGGAGTCTTCAAGCGTCCCAATGGATGCTTTTTGGCAATAGCGTAAGGACAGGAGCTGGGCAGCATGTGCGGGCCTGCCTTCGAACGGCACATCTGCTCTGTCCATTTTGTCCAACTGAAGATAAGCGAACCCCCCCGATAAGGCGCTCTGTTTGCCAAACCCGGTGATTACTCTTCTTAAGCGCTTTGCACAAACATCCCGGCATAGGTTTTTATATGGTTCTTTCAAGGTGGCTTCAGTGCTTGAACACAAGATGAAACGGCGCGCGCCCCCGTCTTCAACATTGAGCGTCAAAACAGCTTGCGCCGTTGTGCCAGAACCGGCAAAAAAATCGAGCACTATGTCACCCGGCCTAGTCGCTTGCGAGAGCAGGTTTTTTATCAGTTCAACCGGTTTCGGGTGCTGAAAGACCTTCGCCCCCAACCAAGTTTTTATCTCATCGGTAGCTATACCACCTCTTGGGCTACGCAGAGTCAACGGCTCCATCAGATCATCATCGTCTAGCAGAGGGTCGAGGGCTTCGTTGACACCCCCAACCCAACTGCTCAACGGAGCAATTCGGTCTTCCTCCGGTTTTGCATCCCAGAACTCTTTACGCGAAGGCCGCCCAGGTGCAATAGGCTTTCCAACCCAAAACTCCAAATCAGGGAGGTCCTCTCGCAAGAGCGCAGTTTTCTTCTTCGGGAGAATTGGACCTTTACCTTCGCGAATGGCCTTTAAAAGTGCATCCTTATCCCGATAAAACAGCACATCTTTCTCAGCACATGGCGGGAAATAGATATGACGTTTAGAGATCAGAACTTCGATAGTATCGCTGCGAAGCGAGTCAAGTGCTGACTGCACAGCTGCCTCGTCATTGGGATAGCGCTTCCTAATTTCATTTTCGGACGCAAATCGCCAAACACTGTTGGGATCACAAGGATACCAATAGCCAGTGTCTGGATTTTGAATTGGGTAATAAGTATTAGCACGCTCATGAAGGCTTTTATTAGAGGTCATTGGCTGTGGCGACCAATCTCCACGCTCGTCGCCATCAGTGTTTCGGAATTTAGATCGGTCGGTCTTTCGACCATTAAATCGAAACCCTGAGTTTGCATATACCAAAATATGCTCATGAACGTGGCTGAAGCGTTGCGATAAGTCATTACCTGTATCTTTAGTGCGCCACACCAAGCTACCGAGCCTGCGCCCAGGAAAAATCTGCTCCATAAGTAATTCGAGGCGTGAGCGATTTTCATCATTTATTGATACTAGAATCACCCCATCAGGAGTCAGTAGATCGCGTGCGAGCGTCAATCTTCGGTAGAGAAACTCAAGCCATTGGGAATGTCGATACCGGTCATTGGCACCAACGAAACGGTCATTATATACCCAGTCTTTATTGCCAGTATTATAGGGCGGATCAATGTAGATAACGCGTATTTTTCCTCGATGAGTGGCGCGAAGTAAGCGCAAGGAGTCAAAGTTATCACCCTCTATAATCAGGTTACCTTCAGCACCTACACTATCCAGTGAATGAGAATTTTCTAAAACCAGTCGCGGCAGCACGATGTTCGCATTCAAGGCCTCATCGCGCTCAATTGCGTTCGACTCCCAATTCAAACCCAATTTCTTTTGGGTGAGTTGCTCTACTAGCAACCTTCGGAGTTGGGAAGGGGTCATATTATCCAGCTGAGCTAGCAGACTGTGGACTTTAGTACTCATAAAGGCTGTCACATCTCAGAAGCATTCTGTGGTAGCGATTATCCGAGGTTAGCCTCGGTACGTCACCCCATGAGATCAGATAATCGCCTTAACAGCCGTAAAATCTGCCCTCCGAGGTTTTTTGGCTCCCGTCAGCGTAAGACCAAGACGGATCCGGGTTGTGCGCCCTAAATTCACTTATACAAAATCGCCTGATGAATCTCCCCCAACGCCATGATCCGCTGCGCCGCGTTCAGCTTAATAGCCTCCTTAGGCATCCCAAACACCACGCAACTGGCTTCGTCCTGGGCGACGGTCGCCGCCCCCGCCTCAAGCATCTCCTTCAACCCCCGCGCCCCATCGTCCCCCATCCCCGTCATGATGATCCCCGTCGCATTCCTTCCCGCAAACCGCGCCACCGACCGAAACAACACATCCACCGAAGGCCGATGCCGATTCACCAACGGCCCATCGATCACCTGCGCGTGGTAATACGCCCCACTGCGCGTCACCATCAAATGCTTCCCCCCAGGCGCAATCAACGCCAGCCCTGGCAAAATCCGATCATTGTTACGCGCCTCACGCACCTCGATCTGGCAAACGCTATTGAGCCGCTCAGCAAACGAAGCCGTGAACTTCTCCGGCATGTGCTGCACGATCACCATCCCCGGGCACACCCGCGGCAGCGCCGTCAGCACCGCTTCCAGCGCCTGGGTGCCGCCGGTGGAGGTGCCGATGGCGACGATACGCTCGGTGGTCTGGGCCATGGCCTGGCCGGTGCCCGCAGGCAGAATCGCATCCGCACTCAGCTTGGTGGCCGGCGCCGGTACAGGGCTCGCACTCCGCTTCCCCAGATTCCTGACATTGGCATTAGCAGCAGCCCGCACCGCCGCCACCAACTCGGCCGCCGATTCGATCAGAAACCCCTTCAACCCAGTGGAAGGCTTGGTGATGATCTCCACCGCCCCCGCCGACAACGCCTGCAAGGAGGTCTCCGCCCCCTTCTGCGTCAACGACGAACAGATGATCACCGGCGTCGGCCGCTCGCTCATGATCTTCTTCAGAAAGGTGATGCCATCCATGCGCGGCATCTCCACATCGAGCACGATCACATCCGGCCATTCCCGCGCCAGCTTGTCCATGGCGAACAGCGGGTCGGACGCCGCGCCCATGACGTGGATGTCCGGCGTGTCGCCGAGAATCGCCTGCAACACTTGGCGCACCACGGCGGAATCGTCGACCAGCAGCACACTGATTTTTTTGCTAGGCATGTTCTTGAAGGGTTCCCATTGGTTGGTGCCGGACCCAGACGTTGCCGTTCCACAGGTCGAACAGGATCGTGCGATGGCCGGTGCTGCCCATGTCCTGGGCCGTCAGGTGCAGGTGGTGGCGCTCGGTCAGGGCCAGCGCCGCGCGGATGTTCAGGCCGGCCACGTCCTGCGTCGGCAGGCGGCGGCGCAGTTCGGGGAACATCTCGCCGCCGCCGAACAGCTTGACCTGATAATCCTGGGCCTGGGTGCCATTGGCTTGCGCGTGGCGCAGCAACAGCTCCAGGGCTTCGTCGGCATAGCGGCCATCGAGGGGCTGCTGCTTGCGCGGGCGGCCCGGCAGCATGAAGTGGCACATGCCGCCGATCCGCCGCTGCGGGTGCCAGAAGGTGATCGCCACGCAGGAGCCGAGCAAGGTGCGCAGGCGCGTCGGCCGTGTGGCGAAACTGACTTGGCCGGGGGCCAGGACCACTTCGGTGGCGCCGATGGGCTTTTTCATGGTTTGCGGTAGATCGAGGGGGCCACCAGCTTCAGGGTGTCGTTGACCCCATGCAGGCTTTCCGAGTGGCTGATGATCAGGTAACCGCCTTGCTTGAGCAGCGGCAACAGGCGCGCGACCACCTGGCACTTGGTCGGCTGGTCGAAGTAGATCATCACGTTGCGCAGGAAGATCACCTCGAACTCGCCCAGCGCCGGCAGCGCTTCGTTGAGGTTGACCTGAACGAAATTGACGCGGTTGCGCAAGGCCTTGTCGACCAGCACGGTGCCGGCCTGGCGACCGATGCCCTTGAGGCAGTACTTGACCAGCAGCGGCTTGGGCAAGGTCTCGATGCGCTCCATCGAGTAGTGCCCGGTGCGCGCCTTGGCCAGCACTTGGGAGCTGATGTCCGAGCCGACCACTTCCCAGGGCGTGGTGCCCAGGCCTTCGGCCAGGGTCATGGCCAGGCTGTAGGGCTCCTCGCCGGTGGAGCTGGCCGCGCTCCACACGCGGAACGTGCGGCCCGGCGCGGCCTGGGGCAGCACCTGCTGGCGCAGGAAGTCGAAGTGCTTGGGCTCGCGGAAGAAATAGGTTTCGTTGGTGGTCAGCAGATCCAGCGCGACTTGCAGTTCGCCCTTGCGCTGGTCGTGCATGATCAGCTTGAAGTACTCGCCATAGCTGTGCAGCTCGTAGTGCTTGAGGCGCTTGAACAGGCGCCCAGCCACCAGGGCCTTCTTGGCCGGCGACAGGTTGATGCCGGCCGCGCGGTACAGCCAGCTCTGGAACTGGCCGAACTCGCGGTCGTCGATGGCAACGGTGTTGGGCATGGTCGGGCCTCAGCGCGGGTCGAGGTCGGGGGCCGGCGCCTGGCCGGCCTCGGCGATGCTGGCCATCTCGTCGATGGACAGCACCTTGTCCGCCGCCAGCACGATCACGAACTTGCCGTCGACCTTGGCCATGCCGCTGATGAAGTCGGCACGGATGCGCGCACCGAAGCTCGGTGGCGGCTCGATCTGCGTGGCCGGAATCTCCTGCACGGCAGACACCGTATCGACCAGCAGGCCGATGTCCTGCGGCTGGCCGTCTTCGCTGCTGGCTTCGAGGATGATCACGCAGGAGCGCCGGGTGATCGCCGAGTGGGCGCGACCGAAGCGCGCCGACAGGTCCACCACCGGCACCACGGCGCCGCGCAGGTTGATCACCCCGCGCACGAACGCGGGCATCATCGGCACCACGGTCAGGCTGCCGTATTCGATGATTTCCTTGATGCCCAGAATGCCGATGGCGAACATTTCGCCGCCCAGCATGAAGGTCAGGTACTGCCCGTCCTCGTCGACCGCCACTGCGCGCTGCCGCGTCGTCGTTACTGCGCCCATGTCGCTGCTCTCCCTGGTAGGCCCGCCTCGATCGTGGGATCAGAAGCGGGTGAAATCCGACTCGTCCGGCGCACTGGCCATGTTGTAGGCGAACGCCTTGCGCGCAGGCGTGGGTTTGCTGCGTGGCGGTTGGCGGTTGGGCGTGCTGCCGGGGCTGTCCACGCCACTGCCCTGAAGCGCGGGCTTGGGCGCCGAATCGAGCACGAAGAAGCTCATGGCCTGTTGCAGTTGCTCGGCCTGGCTGCTCATCTCTTCGGCGGTGGCCGCCAATTCCTCGCTGCTGGAAGCGTTCTGCTGGGTCACCTGGTTGAGCTGGGTCATCGCCGTGTTGATCTGCGCGACCCCGGCGGCCTGCTCTTCGGACGCGGCGCTGATCTCCTGCACCAGGTCGGAGGTCTTGTTGATCGACGGCACCATTTCGTCGAGCAGGCTGCCGGCCTTCTCGGCCATGTCCACGCTGCTCGACGACAGCTCGCCGATCTCCTGGGCGGCCACCTGGCTGCGTTCGGCCAGCTTGCGCACTTCGGCGGCCACCACGGCGAAGCCCTTGCCGTGCTCGCCGGCCCGCGCAGCCTCGATGGCGGCGTTGAGCGCGAGCAGGTTGGTCTGGTAGGCGATGTCGTCGATGATGCCGATGCGCTGAGCGATCTTTTTCATCGCCACTACCGTCTGCTGCACCGACTCGCCGCCCTCGGTGGCTTCCTTGGCGGCTTTGCTGGCCATGCCGTCGGTGACCTTGGCGTTTTCGGTGTTCTGGTTGATGCTGGCGCTCATCTGCTCCACCGACGCGCTGGTTTCCTCGACGCTGGCGGCCTGCTCGCTGGTGGCCTGGCTCATCGATTGCGCAGTGGCGCTGACCTGCTCGGAGGCACTGGCGAGGTTGTCGGCGGCGTTGCGCACTTCGCCGATGATGTGCGCCAGCTTGCCGACCATGTTGCGCATGGCGTTGAGCACCATGCCGGTCTCGTCCTTGCCACCCGGCTCGATGTGCGCGTTGAGGTTGCCTTCGGCCAGGTGCTCGGCGGCGCTCGCGGCTTGGCGCAGAGGGCGGGAAATGATCCGTGCGATGAACAGCGCCAGGCCCAGGCCGATCAGCAATGCCAGGACCAGCACCGCGATGATCGACACGCGGGCGCGCTCGTACAGCGCCGAGCCCTTGTCACCCGCGGCACTCGCGCCGGCATCGTTGAGCTCGACCATTTTCTGCAAGCGTGCCGTCACCTCGTCGAAATGCCCTTTGGATTCGCCCCGGAGCAAGCTGCGCGCCTGCACTTCCTGGTTCTGACGGGACAGCGCCAGCACCTGCTTGCTGCTCTCGAGGTAGGCGTCCCAGGCGCTTCTCACGCTGAGCAGCAGTTGCCGATCTTCGTCACTGGCCACCAGCGGCTCGTAGGTCTGCATGCGGGTTTCGAACTGCTCGCGCGCTTCTTCGGCTTCGCGTTCGGCCTGGGTCTTTTCTTCGGCGATCTCGGTGCTGAGGTGGCGGTTTTCCTTCAACCGGTAAGTGGCGGCGAAAAAGCGCATGCCTGCCGCTGCCCGCATGGAGGGCATCCAGTTGCTCTTGATCTCCTGGGCGGCATGGTTGACGGCGCCGAGCTGCAGGATGGCGAAGGTGCCCATGGCCCCGGTCAGTGCCAGGACCACCAGAAACGAGCTGATCAGCTTGGTGGAAATCTTGAGATCGTAGAACCATTTCATCGGGGTACCTCCATGGAGTTGCAAAGACGTCAGCGGGCGGAAGGCGTCGGCGACTGAGGCGCCTGGGCCGTGCGGGCTTCCAGTTGTACGAGTTGGTTGAGCAGTGCCGGCACGTCCAGGATCAGGGCCACCGCCCCGCTGCCGAGGATGGTCGAGCCGCTGATGCCGCGCAGGGCGCCGAACAGCTTGCCCAGGGGCTTGATCACGGTCTGGAACTCGCCGTGCAGGTCGTCGACCACCAGCCCGGCCTTGTGCTCGGCATAGCGCACCACCACCACGTTCTGCCGGCGCGCGGGCGGGCCTTCGTGGTCGAAGTGGTCGCGCAGGTCCACCAGGGGCAGCACCTCGCCGCGCAGGTCCAGGTAGCCCTGGTCGCGACCGGACTGGCGCTGGCGGTCGTCCAGTTCGATGCATTCCTGGACCATGTCCAGCGGAATCACGTAGGTGGACTGGTCGATGCCGACCAGGAAGCCATTGATGATCGCCAGGGTCAGCGGCAGACGGATGCGCACCAACGTGCCCTGGCCGGGGCGGCTGTCGAGATCGACGGTGCCGCGCAACAGGGTGATGTTGCGCTTGACCACGTCCATGCCTACGCCGCGCCCGGACAGGTTGGTGACGGCCTCGGCGGTGGAGAATCCCGCTTCGAAGATCAGGTTGTAGACCTCCTGGTCGGTGAGCACCGCCCCGCTCGCCACCAGCCCACGCTCCTGAGCCTTGGCCAGGATGCGCTCGCGGTTGAGGCCGGCGCCGTCGTCGGCGATCTCGATGACGATGCTGCCGGAGTCGTGGTAGGCGTTGAGGCTCAGGTGGCCCTTGCTCGGCTTGCCCGCCGCACGCCGCGCCTCGGCGCTTTCGATGCCGTGGTCCATGGCGTTGCGCAGCAGGTGCATCAGCGGGTCGCCGATCTTCTCCACCACGGTCTTGTCCAGCTCGGTGTCCGCACCGTCGATGATCAGTTCGATGTCCTTGCCCAGCTCCTGGCTGACGTCGCGCACCACGCGGCGGAAGCGGTTGAAGGTGTCGCCGATGGGGATCATGCGCAGGTGCAGGGCGCCGTCGAGGATGTCCTCCACCAGCCCCGACACTGTCGAGGTGGCTTCCTGCAGCGGGTCGTTGTCGCAGGCGCGCGCCAGCAGGCTCGCGCCGGCGCTCGCGATCACCAGTTCGCCGACCAGGTTGATCAACGCGTCGAGCTTGTCGGCGTTGACCCGTACGTAGCTGCCGTCGCGGGTTTTCGCCTCGGTGTTGGCCGGCAGGCGCTGGGCTGCCGGGGTGGACGGCGAATCTTGCTCGGCGTGTGCGACGATCAGGTCACTACCGGTGGCCATGCTGTCGTCGGGCGTTTCGTCGACCGCATGGATATGCACCTCGCAGTCGTCGCGCACGAAGTCGAACACTTCGTCGAGCGTGGCCTGGCTGGCCGTCGAGCGCAGGTCGATCTCGAAGCCCAGGTAGCAGCTTTCCGGGTCCCAGTGTTCCAGGGCGGGGATGCTGTCGGTCAAGGTGGTGACCTGCACCATCTGCCCCAGGGTTTCGAGGTAGCGCAGGAACGACAGCGGGTCCATGCCATTGCGGAACACGTCTACGCCGAAACGCAGGGAAATGTGCCAGAGCACGGCGGTCGGCGCGTCTTCGGCCAGCACCGCAGGAACGGCGTCGGCAGTAGGGGTACGCAACGTCTGGTAGGCGCTCAGCGCCTCGCGCAGGGCTTCGTCGCAGGTCAGTGCGGCCGGGCTCGGCGCTTCGCCGCGGCTGGCGACCACGTCGATCAGTTCGAGCATGTGGTCGCCGCACTTGAGCAGCAGCGCGATCAAGGCCGCGTCCACCGCCACGCTGCCTTCGCGCAGGCGGTCGAGCACGTCTTCGACGATGTGCGTGAAGCCCACGATCGAGGTAAGGCCGAACAGCCCGGCGGACCCCTTGATGGTGTGCGCGGCGCGGAAAATCGCGCCGAGGGCATCCTGGTCGTCGGGGTCGCTTTCCAGTTGCAGCAGGGATTGCTCCATGGCCTGCAACAGTTCGCGCGCCTCGACGATGAAGGTCTGCAATGCCTGATCGAGATTGATGCCCACCTGGACCTTCCTTGTCGAGCGATGAACGGAGCAGCGCCGGTTACAGCGCGGCGCTGCGACACAGTTGGAGCGCCTGCGTGACCGCCTGGCTCTGGCCGGTCACCTGCAAGGCGCTGCCGGCGAGGCCGGCTTCGCGCTGGACGACGGCCAGCCACTGCAAGCCGGCACCGTCCATTTCCGTGACCTGGGACAGGTCCAGCGCCAGGCGCGGCGCTGCGCCGATCTGCGGCAAAAGCGCGCCCGCCAGTTCGGCGACGGTGTAGATCGTGAGTTCGCCGTCGACGCCCACCTGGGTGGTGCCGTCGAGGGTTTCGAGGGTGAGCGGCATGTCGGCCTCCCTGGCGCCGGGTGTCAGGGCAGGATCAGTTTCGAGACCGCCGCCAGCATCTGCGCCGGCTGGAACGGCTTGACCACCCAGGCTTTGGCGCCCGCGGCCTGGCCTTCGGCCTTCTTCGAAGCCTGGGACTCGGTGGTCAGCATGATGATCGGCGTGAACTTGTAGCTGGCCAGCTTCTTGACCTCCTTGACGAAGGTGATGCCGTCCATGTTCGGCATGTTCACGTCGCTGATGATCAGGTGCACCTTCTGCCCGGTCAGCTTGTTCAGGGCGTCCTTGCCGTCGCTGGCCTCGATCACGTCGTAACCGGCGCTTTTCAGCGCGATGCCGACCACCTGCCGTACGCTGCTGGAGTCGTCGACCACTAATACATTCTTCGCCATGTTGGGCTCCTAGAAGAAAGTGATGTCTTGGGAATTGGGTTGCACCGCCGCCTCGCCATGGTGGAGGCGCCGTTGCTCCTCGGTGGCGTAGGTGGTTTCCATGCGTGCCAGCCATTGCCGGGCGTCGATGGCCAGCGGCTGGTCGGGGGCTTGGTTGGCCTGCACGAGGTGCTCGTGCAGGGCGTGCATGTTGTCGCGCACGTGGCTGAGGATCTGGCTGACCCGGTCCTGGAACTGCAGGTTGACCAGCACCTCGGTCATCTCGTCGCGGATGCCGTGGCTTTCCTGCTTGAGCAGGTCGGCGGAATCCGCCAAACGCCCGGTGATGTTCTGGAAGCGGGCGAGCACCACTTGAATGGTCTGTTCGGACTCGCTCACCGAATGGCTGTCCTGGTCGGCGCTGCTGGAGGCGGCCTGCACCAGTTGGGTGATGGCGTTGTTGATGATGTCGACCTTGGCCGACATCTGCTGGCCGGTTTCGCTGGACTTGCTCGACAGGCTGCGCACCGCGTCGGCCACCACCGCGAAGCCGCGACCGGCCTCGCCGGCACGCGCCGCTTCGATGGCCGCGTTGAGGGCCAGCAGGTTGGTCTGTGCGGCAATCGCCGCCACATCGGCGGCCATGGTCCGCAGTTCGCCGGTGTAGGCGGTCAGGCTGCGCACCTGGGCCAGGGTCTGGTCGCGGCTGGTCTGCGTGGCCTTGAGCGAATCGATCACCTGGCTCAACTCGCCGTCGCTGCGCGCCAGCGCTTCGAGGGCGCCGTCGGCGGCCTGCCCGTCCAGTTCGCCGGCCGCGTGCTGCGACGCTTGTACGGTTTCCTGCAAGCGGGTGGCGATCCCGGTGAAGCGATCCGCCAGGCTGACGATGGCTTCTTCGGTCTGATGGCGCGAGCTTTCCACTTGCTTGGCCCAGATGGGCATGGCGCCGAGCAGGACCTCGTCGAGCTGTGTCCGGGCGGCCATGCCGTTCCGCGCATGCGCATTCGCCTGGTCCGCCTGTGCCTGCGCGACCGCGCGTTGCACTGCGGTGCGCTGCGAGGCGGCGCTCAAGGCACAAGCGCCCAGGCCGATTGCCACCAGTACCGCGCAGGCCAGCAGGTTGGCCGTCGAGGTCGACTGCACGAGTATCCAGACCACGGCCGGCACGACCGGGATGAATGCGAACCCATTGAGACGCGGAACACCGGAAGAGGTAATGCGGCTGGATTGACGCTGAGCCATGAGTTCGATCCTTGAACGGTGTAGCGGGTGGAGATGACAAAAGGGTTATCAGCTCTGTTTGTAACAACTTTAGACAACCTATGTGCCTTCCGTCCGATTCATGACCAGCGGACGACTGTGTGCTCAGCGTGTCCACACCCGTCCGGATTTCGCCTGAGCGAAACCAAAGGCACCGGTGTTCTGGAGACTAAAGACGTCGTTGTCTTGGGGCTTTCGAGGCCTGCCGCCACCCGTCAGCCCACCCCGAATCCCATGGAATTTATCCCGCCACGCCTACCTCCCACTTAGAAACCATAAAACCGTGTAGGCCCCGTATGACTTCCCTGCGAAATCTCGCCCCACGCCTGACTGCCACCACGCCGCCGGAAGCCTGTACCCCCGTTTCGGTTTACCACGCCTTATTACGCCACCCGCACGACACCGACCTGACCCCGGTGCGCGGATTCCTCGACGCCCAACTGGCGCAAGCCAAACAACTCGGCGACGAAGTCGAAGGCCTGCCCGAAAACCTCGACGACCTGCCGACCTGGATCGAAGAAAACGGCAACGCTGTCGCCTGTGCCTACCGTGAGTACCTCAAGGGCCGGCATGCCGGCGAGGGTCGCCAATACTTCGGCAGCAAGGCCCATGCCCTGTATTTCCTCCAGCACGTGGCCCCGACCAAACTGGTCGACGGCGCCTGGCTGTACAACTCGCTGTCCCACGCCGGCGACTGGCGCTACCACAACTTGATCCGCACTTACCTGGAAGAGCTGGGCGACGGCGACCCCGGCCTGAACCATGTCGTGCTCTACCGCAAGTTGCTGGCCGACCACGACTGCGCGCCGACCGAACTCCTCGAAGAGGCGCTGTACGTGCAAGGCGCTATCCAGCTGGCGCTCGGTCACCTGGGCGACGAATACCTGCCCGAACTGCTGGGCTATAACCTGGGCTATGAACAACTGCCGCTGCACCTGCTCATCTCTTCGTTCGAGCTGAACGAGCTGGGCATCGACCCTTATTACTTCACCCTCCACGTCACCATCGACAACGCCAGCACCGGCCACGCCCGCAAGGCGGTGGACACCGTGCTGGACCTGTTGCCCACGGACGACACCCGTGAGGACTTCATCGCCAGAATGCGCGCTGGATACCTGCTCAACGAACTGGGCAAAGGCACCAAGGCCGTGATCTCCGGCTTCGATCTGGAACAGGAAGTGGTCGCCATGCTGGAACGCAAGCGTACCTTCGGCCAGCACCTTCACTCCGACTACTGCCGTCTCGACGGGCGCACGGTCAACGAGTGGCTGTCGGAACCGGGACGCTGCCGCGAATTCCTCACGGTGTTGGAGAACAAAGGCTGGATCAAACACGACCAGGACCCGGCCGACAGCCGCTTCTGGCAATTGATGGACGGGCCGGGCGCGCCGATGTTCGGGGTGTTCAACGGCTATGAAATGCAGCTGTTGCGCGACTGGATCGCCGGGGATTGGCTCGACGAGCACGCGGCCAGACGGCAGAACCCCTTCCGTGCGCAGTTCCGCCGTCGCCTGTCGGCCGATGCGGCCTCCACGGCTGCGTCGTCCCGCACTACGGTGGCGACGGACGCGCTGATCGACCTGTTGTCGCCCGCACACCACGCGACGCCCGAGGGGTTGAGTGCCACTCGCGTGTATGTTCGTAAACTTGCGGAAGGATCGTTGGCGGTATGAGTTCACTCGATACCCAGGCAGCTATGGATGAGGCTGCTGCGCCTGAAGAGCGGGCCCATGATCTGGCCTTGCTACAGATGGGCCGCACGTTGCTGGCGGAAAACTACCGGTTCATGACCGTCACGCCGCTGACCCACCAGCGCAATAACGAAAGGGCGCAGAACCGCGAGGCGCATAACGTGCGGGACGTCTTCGGCTGGAACCGTCCGTTCGAAGCGCACGTGCTGCCTGGCGTGGAAGCTGAAGCATTACGGAAAAGTGGGGGCATACGCGCTCAGGAAGGACACTGGATCAGCACCGTGCGCTATTCGAGCCTGGGCGAGCTGCTCTTTGTTCACTCGGGCTTCCCCACCACTGCGCGCGATTCGGTCTTCTTTGGCCCGGACACCTACCGCTTCGCCCAGGCCATCGAAGCGCACCTACGTACTTCGACACACCCCGTACGCACTGCGGCGGACATTGGTTCAGGCAGCGGCGCGGGCGCCATCGTGATCGCCCATGCCAGACCCGAAGCCCAGGTACAGGCGCTGGACATCAACCCGACTGCGCTGCGCTTCACGGCCGTCAATGCGGCCTTGGCGCAGACCGAAAACGTTTCGCCTCGCTACAGCGACCTGTTGAACGGGGCTTCAGGCCAGTTCGACCTGATCGTCGCCAACCCGCCGTACATGCAGGACACGCAAAAGCGGGCCTACCGCCATGGCGGCGATCGCCTGGGGTCGGAATTGGCCGTGCGTATCGTCGAGCAGGCGCTGGAGCGTTTGACGCCGGGTGGCACCCTTCTTCTTTACACGGGCACCCCTTGGGTGGACGGCACCGACCTGTTCCTGGAAAGCGCCCAGCCTCTGGTCGACAAGCCTGGGTTCACTTGGTCGTATCGCGAGGTCGATCCGGATGTGTTCGGGGAAGAGCTGGAATCCGAAACCTACGCCTGCGCCGAACGCATCGCTGCGGTCGTGCTTACCGCGACCAAGGCTAGCGGTTTCAAAAGCTAAGTGCAGCATCCTGCCATCAGCCAATGACGATGCCCAGGGAGTGATGCACCGATTCTGGGGCACTACTGCCCTCCACCGCCATTGGCCTGTGCTCATCAGGAAGATGAGGGATTGATAGCGTAAGGATATTTCCTTACCATCTACCGAGCATATCCAGGAGAATGCTCATGCCTGCCATCTATGAAATCGCCACTTTGACATCAAAAGGCCAAATCACCCTTCCCAAATCCGTTCGCCAGCTACTGGGCCTCGATACCGGTGGCAAGATCGCATTCGATATACGCGACGGTGAGGTGGTGGTCAGCCGTGTGGAAACTATTCACGAAGACCCCGCCATAGGTGCATTTCTGGGTTTGCTAGAGGCTGATATGCGCAGCGGGCGTAACCTCTCAGCTTTACCGGAGGATCTGGCGTACAGCATGCTCTCCAACGCAGGCTGCGGTGTAAATCTGGATGACGAGATAGACGGTGAGGTTGCGCTTTGATGCAGCGACACGGCTGGACGCTGTTGTTCCATGAAGGTGTGGTCGCACAGTTGCGCAAGTTGCAAGAAGCTGCCGCAAGGGCCGAAAAAAATGACCCGCAAAGCTTCGAAAGCAATGCCAACGTCAAACTGTTTCGAGCCCTTAGCCAATTGATTCTGAATGTAGTGCCCGAGGATCCGGCACGCGACGATTTCCGCCAGGGCAACACACTGGGAGCAGCCTATCGCCATTGGCGGCGGGCAAAGATCGGCAGGCGGTTCCGGCTGTTCTTTCGCTACGACTCGAAATCCAGAGTGATTGTCTACGCATGGGTCAATGACGAAAACACCCTCAGGTCGGCAGGCAGCAAATCCGATCCCTATGCCGTGTTCGAGAAAATGCTTGGCCGAGGTAACCCTCCCGATGACTGGGATGCTTTGGTTGCTGCCACTCGGAGCAACTGGGAAGTATTCGAGTCTTCTACTTCTTAAGCCCCGCCGCTCGCAAAACTCCCGGATACCCGCTCATGTGAGGACTCACTTGGAAGCAGCATCGAGGCCCACAAAAGGCAGTCCGAGATTCCCGGAACACTTGTCTATCTAGATTTTTTTGGCGATCAGGCCCGTCTCATCTCTGGAAGAAATACGCCGAGCCTGTTCTGCATAAACCGATTTACCGCGCAGCCGCAAGATTCTTGAACACCGCCTCCACCTTACTCTCTAGCTGATTGACCGCCCCCAGATACTCGATCAACTCCGCCGCCCGGCTCCCGCGCAGCCCGGCCGTGGTCATTTCGCCATCGACCACGTACTTGTACACGCCACTCACGGCAAACGCTTTCAGCGACCGTATATGCCGAGCCTGATCCGCCAAGGTGTTCTTGAACGCCTCGCTTTCGAAGAACCGCCGCCGCGCCACCGGGTTGCCAAACGCCACTTCCATGACCATCAGCTCCATCCGCTCCTGCGTTGCCGTGTGCGCCACATCCGGCGCGGGCGGGTGGTTGCCGTCGTTCTCGAAAGGTGCGCACAGGTGCAGTTGCACTTTCAGTACCGAGGCGTCAGATGCCAATACCGGCGCCAGTTGGTCGCGCACGTACGCCTGCAAATCCTCCAACCCCTGGCGCGGGCTCAGATGCACGTGGATCCGGTCGGCATGGTCAAGCCCGTTGAGCCGCTCGTCCGCCAACAGATTCTTTCCCATGATCGAGCCTTGCGGCAGGTCGTAGGCCAGCGTCTCTTCGAACATGTTTTGCTCGTCCGAAAACAGCAACGGGCTGGCCTCTTTGAAACGCGCCTGCTGGTCGGCGGACTTGAAGCCGATCTCCACGCCGCCATCGAGCTCGTAATCCGTAATCTCGTGCACACCGTCAGCCAGCGGCCACAGATGCGCATCCTGATTGCGCGAGAAATGATGCTGGATGTACAGGCCCAACCCCGGCAAGCGCGAACACAGCGGCCCGTGCACGTCGCGCCAATAGTGGGCGAAGATGTCGTGCGGCACGCGCTCGCGTTTCTTCACGGTGGTGTAGCTGTTGATGGTGATCGTCATCTCGAACCCCTGCAAAACTCACTGGATGTTCCATTTGAGAACCGTGCGAACGAAGGGGCGTTCAGTCCGATGGACTGGTGGCCTGCACGGAGGGATTCGAACGAATGGTTGAGCCTCATGCCCGACAAGGCGTGCCGACCAGCACTGGAAGAACAGTGACCGCCGTCTGAGCAAAGCATCGACATCGCATCGGCCCTGCACGCCGGACACCTTTCCTGCGCGCAAAAAAATCCCGGAGCGGCCAACCCGCTCCGGGACTTGTCTTTCAACTCACTGGTTGCGCGTCACGCGCCATACGGTGTTGGCCAGGTCGTCGGCAATGATCAGCGCCCCTTTCGGGTCCACCGTCACGCCCACCGGCCGACCACGGGTCTTGCCGTCTTCACCGCGGAACCCAGTGGCGAAGTCCACCGGCTCGCCCGACGGCCGCCCATCGGCGAACGGCACGAAGATCACCTTGTAGCCCACCGGGTTGTCGCGGTTCCAACTGCCGTGCTCACCCACGAAGGCGCCGTTGGCGAACTGCGTGCCCATCTCGGGAATGGAGAAGTCCACACCCAATGCCGCGACGTGCGAGCCCAGGCTGTAGTCCGGCTTGGTGGCGATATCGACCATCTCCTGCTTGAACGGCTGCACGCGCTTGTCGGCGTTCTGGCCCCAGTAGGCGTACGGCCAGCCGTAGAATTTGCCTTCCTGGATCGAGGTCAGGTAGTCGGGTACCAGGTCCGGGCCCAGCTCGTCGCGCTCGTTGGCCACGGCCCACAGCTGGCCGGTCTCGGGCTGGATGGTCAGCGCCGTAGGGTTGCGCACGCCGGTGGCATAAGGCTTGTGCATGCCGGTCGCGGCGTCGATCTGCCAGATCATCGCGCGGTCGATTTCCACTTCCATGCCGCGCTCGCCGATGTTGCTGTTCGAGCCGATGCCAACGTACAGGTAGCGACCGTCGGGGCTGATGGTCATGGACTTGGTCCAGTGGTGGTTGATCGCCGAAGGCAGGTCGACCAGCTTGGTCGGCGCGCCGCTGGCCTGGGTCTGGCCGTCCTGGTAGGCGAAGCGCACCACGGCATCCTGGTTGGCGACGTACAGGTTGCCGTCGAAGAAGGCCAGGCCGTAAGGGGCGTTGAGGTTTTCGGCGAAGACCGTCTTGGTCTCGTAGGTGCCGTCGCCGTCGGCGTCGCGCAGCAGGGTCAGGCGGTTGCCGCCTTTGACCTGGGTGTTGCCCTTGGCCTTGATGTAGCCGGCGATCACGTCCTTGGGCTTGAGCTTGGCAGCGTTGCCGCCACGGCCTTCGGCCACCAGGATGTCGCCGTTGGGCAGCACCAGAGTCTGGCGCGGAATCTTCAGGTCGGTGGCGATGGCGGTGATGCTGAAGCCATCCGGCACCGTGGGTTTCTGCTCGCCCCAGGCTTCGGGTTCGGCGATCTTCATGCTCGGCAGCAGGCCGCGTTGCGGCTCCGGCAGTTTCGGGTCGGGGCCGCGGGCCAAAGTGCTGTCGGCTTCGCCGCCGCAGGCGCTGAGCAGCAGCGCCACGCTGAGGGTGGTCAATGCGCCTAAGGTTTTCATCGGGCGTCTCCCGTGCGCAGGTCGCTGCGCAGATTGCTCAAGCCCAGCCAGGCGGTGATCAGGATCAACACGGCGACGATGGCCGACAGGATCAGGCCCGACGGCATCACGGCGTAGGCGTCCTTGGCGTGCTCGAAGGCGTTGACCAGGCCCAGGACCCAGGTGACCAGCAGCAGGATGAAGTACAGCACCGGGCGGCCGCCCTTGTGCTCGGCGCGGATCAGGTTGCCCAGCGCGAACAGCAGCGCCAGGCCCGCGAACAACAGGCCGCCGGCGATCAGCCAGGAGGCGAAGTTGGCCCACTGGATCTGGAAGGTGTTGTTGTAGGCGATGTCGCTGAGCAAGGCGCCCAGGAACAGCGGCACGCTGCCGCCCAGGAGGATCGAATGCAGCGGGCCGGGTCGGCATCGGTAGTCGGGGTAGGTGGTCGTGGTCACGGCGGTTCCTTATCGTTCGGCGATCCGAGGGGGACGACGGCCGGTGCGAAGGAACCGGTCCATCTGGCGGGTGCTGACTGCGCATAGAGAAGGATTGCGCTGTGGGGAGGTTAGTTCAGGTTCGGAAGGCCACCGAAACGTTTTGACATACAGCTTTTATCAAATGGATTGGTGGCGCTCAGACGGTCGAGTGCGATCTCGGATTCGATGGATTAGTGGCGACCTTGGGCTCAGACGCTGCATTGGTTTACCCTGCGCGCCCCTGTTCGAGGCTCCCAAGGATGGCCATGACCTCCGTCGACCTTCAATTCCTGCTGCGCGGCTATCTGGCCTTCATCTCCAGCACGGTCTTCCTCTGGCTCATGCTCACAGCGGTGGTGGCGCTGATGATCCCGCGCAGCAATCGCTACATCCTTGCCCGCGGCGGGCGTTTCGCGGCGTTGCTGGCGCTGCTGGTGGTCGCCAGCGTGCCCTATGGCCTGTCACACAGCGAAGAATGGCAAACGTGGCGTGCGCAGAATCCGCGACTGGAGCGGGAAACCGTACTCGGTGAGCTGGTGCTGCCGGCAGGCACACGGGCGCACATCGAGCGGATCGAACCCATTCCCTCGATCCCCGGCCTGCCCATCCCCTGGGGTATGGACAGCTTGGACAAGGCGTCTTTTGCGCCCGACCCCCTCCTTATCAAAGGCATGTCCGTGCACAGCCTGAAGCTATCGGATACCAGTGCGCAGCTTCATACCTCAAGCGGCCAAACGGTGGACGGCTGGCGATGCGAGCCAGGCATCGTCGAGCTCCACGTGCCTACAGGCGCTAGGTTCAAGCCAAGCCAGTGGACACTTGACCGTTGCGTGCTGGCCGCAGGTACACGCCTGGGCGGTATCGTTTGGCCAGGGCCGGTGACCTTGATCGCTGGCGAGCAGTGGTGGGTCGCCCGCGACGAAGAGCGATCGGTCGATGTGCTCGGCCTGCGCCTGCATTCGTTGAGCATGCGAGGCACGCGGCCCTACGGGCAGCCGCAGGCCTGGAGCGGCGTGCTCGACCGGCCCGGTGAGTTCGGGCCCATGCATTACCCGGCCGGGACCCAGCTCATGCACCGCGCTGGCGAGCTGGAGTTCTACCTGCCGAACGACCTGCAGGCTCGCGATACGCGCAGCGGGCAGGCCGTCGCCGGTGGGCACACCGTAGTGCAGGCCGCGGACGGGCAGGTGCTCAAGGTCATCGAGGATCTGGAGGACGCCAATCCCACGCCCGACCCGCCCGAGGACCCTTGAGCCATGCGAGCGCCCACGCCTGCCCGAACCTCTACGCCTGGAGACAAGTCGCCCATGACCCCATTGAAGAAACTGCGCATCTACTTGAGCCTCGGCGCCTTGGTCGGGCTGGTCCCGGTCACGTGGTCGTTCCTGGTCGGCTTGCCGTTCCTGATCGTCCTGCTGTTCAGCGCGCCGGGGATGGCCATTCCCATCGCGATCATCTCGGCCTATGGCCTGCGCGGTTGCTGGAAAGCGTTCGCCGAAGCCATGGCCGAAGCGCCGGCGTTGCACGACGACCCGCGCGTGGTCACCGCTGTGGTCGTCGCGCTGATCTGGGGCTTGATCCTCAACAGCGGCATATTGGCCATGGTCTTTTCCGATGGCTCGCTGGGCTGGATGGAAACGGCCATCCTGATCTTCCCCATGCCCGGCATCACGGGGCTGGTCATGCTCAAGGTGGCGCGGCGTCGAGCGCGGCGACAGGCTGGCGAAGCGTCGACGGCACACTAGGCAATCGGCTCCGTGCGATGCTCGGACTGAGGGCGGCTCTGCCGTCCGTCGCAGCCAACCCGGAACGTCGCTCGCTGTGGCATGGTCATCCAGCACGGCACTCATCGCATCGCCCCTGGAGCCCGACATGCCCAACGACAGCCGCTCGCCTCTCCCCCCTTTCACCCACGACACCGCCACGCAAAAGGTCCGCCTAGCCGAGGACGGCTGGAATTCCCGCGACCCGGAAAAGGTGTCGCTGGCCTACACCCCCGACACCCAATGGCGCAACCGCGTCGAGTTCGTCAGCAACCGCGAAGAAGCCAAAGCCTTCCTCACCCGCAAATGGCGCAAGGAACTCGACTACCGCCTGATCAAGGAACTCTGGGCCTTCACCCACAACCGCATCGCCGTGCGCTACGCCTACGAATGGCATGACGACTCGGGCAACTGGTTCCGCTCCTATGGCAACGAAAATTGGGAGTTCGCCGAAAACGGCCTCATGCACCGCCGCTTCGCCTGCATCAACGACCTGCCCATCAGCGAAGCCGAGCGCAAGTTCCGCTGGCCGCTGGGGCGTCGTCCGGACGACCATCCAGGGCTGTCGGAACTGGGCCTGTAAACGCTGGCGTCGCCAGGGCCTCCAGCCCGAAACGCGTGCGCTGGAGGTTGCGCAAAGGCAGGGCCAGACGCATTGGCCGCTACCCCACCCGACTTAATTTCCCTCTCTCCACCCTCGTTCTACCTGCAACGCCCGCATCCCGCCAACGCGCTTTTCGCAAAGCCCGTCGCGCCGTGCGTCCCCGCTTGCTTCGTCGATGAGGAACCTCCATGCACCCGCTCGTCCGCTTGTCCAAACCCCTGTCACTCGCGGGGCTGCTGCTGGCCGCCAGCGGCGCCCAGGCCGAGCCCAAGCCCGGCGATGTATTCAAGTCGTGCAAGGACTGCCCGGAAATGGTCGTGCTGCCGGCGGGCAGTTTCCTCATGGGTACACCCGAAGGCGAAGTCGGGCGCGAGCCCGACGAAGGCCCGCAGCACAAGGTGACCTTCGCCAAGCCCTTCGCCATCAGCCGCTACCACGTCACCGCCGGCGAACTGAACGCCTACATCAAGGCCACCGGCACCCGGATCAAGAGCGGCGACGACCGCCCCGGCCGCTGGTGCGAGGCCAGCAAGCCCAGCTACCCGCAAGGTCCGCGGCAACCGGCGGTGTGCATCGACTGGTACGAAGTGCAGGCCTACACCCAGTGGCTGTCCAAGACCACCGGCAAGACCTACCGCATGGTCACCGAAGCCGAGCGCGAGTATGCCGCCCGCGCCGGCTCGACCGGCCCTTTCCCGTTCCCCTTCGACGAAGAAGGCCAGTATCAGATCACCCAGCACGCCAACACCTACGGCCCACGCGACGGCTACACCTACACCGCCCCGGTCGGCAGCTACCCGCCCAACGCCTTCGGCATGTACGACATGCACGGCAACGTGTACGAATGGGTAGCGGATTGCCAGCATGACGATTATGTTGGCGCCCCCACTGACGGCAGCGCCTGGATGACCGACTCGCCCTGCAAGCGCGCGCAGATGCGCGGCAACGACTGGGGCGAAGCGCCGGTGTTCTCGCGTTCGGGCAACCGCAACGATCGCTTCCGCACCACGCGCGGCGATTACCTGGGCTTCCGTGTGGTGCAAGAACTCTGAATTAAATATTCGCGCGCCTCGTTCGTTAAAGGTTGAGCGGAACGCGACGGCAGTCATCGGCCAGGCAGTTGAGCTGGGGAGTTCAAGCCCTGTCGGCCGGTCGTCGCGCATACGTCCCACAGCACCGCCGCCAACACGGCGCCCAATAACTATGCATCGTTCGCAAACGAGACCCTTCGCCATGCCAGCTCCGCTGCACAACCGACTTCATCCGCTTGCCAAAGCCCTCTTGATGCGCCAGTCGATCCGCCCCCACAAAGCCCTGGCTTGCTGCGGCATGGGTCTGGCGCTGAATCTGGCCTCCAGCGCCTACGTCCAGGCCCAGGAGTGGACGCTGGACATTCCCGCGCAACCCCTGAATTCGGCGCTGCAATCGTTCGCCCGGCAAGCCGACGTGCAGATCCTGTTCAGCCCGGCGGATGTCGAAGGGCTGCGCTCGAACCCGTTGCGCGGGCGTTACGACCTGCAAGGCTCGCTGGGTGCGCTGCTGCGCGGCACCAACCTGCGCTACCAGATCGACGGCAACACCATCACCGTGACGGCATCGGCCGGTGCGGCGGCGGCCGGGCAAGTGGAACTGTCGGCGACCACGGTCAACAGCATGGGCCTGGGCGAAACCACCGAAGGCACAGGTTCGTACACCACCGGCCAGACCAGCACGGCCACCAAGATGAACCTGTCGATCCGCGAGACACCGCAGACCATCACCGTGGTGACGCGCCAGCGCATGGACGACCAGCACCTGATGAGCATGACCGACGTGCTCAAGAGCACGCCCGGCATCACCATGACGCAGGATGGCGGCGAGCGTTACAACATCTATTCCCGTGGCAATGCGATCAACACCTACCAGTTCGACGGTGTGACCACCATTCAGGAAAACGTCACCCGCACCATGCCCACTACCCTTCTGGACATGGCCTTGTACGACCATGTCGAAATCGTCCGCGGTGCGACGGGGCTGATGACGGGCGCGGGCGAGCCCAGCGGGGTGGTCAACCTGATTCGAAAAAAGCCTACCGCTGAATTCAAATCCTACGTGCAAGGCAGCGTAGGCTCCTGGGACAACTACCGCGCCGAAGCTGACGTGTCGGGCCCGCTGAACGAACAGAAGACCATTCGTGGCCGACTGGTGGCTGCTAAGCAAGACAACGACACCTTCATGGATTGGTACACCCAGGACCGTGAGATCGTTTATGGCGTCGTGGAAGGCGACCTGACCGATTCGACCCTGCTGCGCTTCGGTATCGACAATCAAAAGTACAAGGCGACGGGCTCGCCTGGCGTCCCGATGCTGTACGACAACGGCCAACCTACCCACTTCTCGCGCTCGACCAGTTCGGGGGCACGCTGGGGGTATGAGAAGTTCGATACCACCAACTACACCTCGACCCTCGAACAGAAGCTGGCCAACGACTGGGAACTGCGTGTCGTCGGCAACTACATGGAGATCAAGCGCGACCTGGACAACACCACCTACAGCAGCCAGACCGGCAACGCTTTCATCGATCAAGCGACAGGCGAGGCGGAAGGCAGCCACGACAAAGCCAATGTGGAGCAGATCCAGAAAGGCGTGGACGTCACCCTCAGGGGGCCTTTCGAACTGTTCGGCCGCAGCCACGATCTGGTCGTCGGCTACAACTACTCCGACTACCACAACGACCACACCGCCTACTCCAGTGACGTCGAGTTCAACTACAACACCTGGGATAACCAGATTGCGAACGCGCCGTTCGAGACGGGTCTGGATTTCGACATCAAGTCGCGTAAACAAGGTTACTTCGCCGCCAGCCGCTTCAACCTCACCGACCAGTGGCATTTGATCCTCGGTGCGCGCGTGTCCGATTACAGCTACGACTACTACTTCAGGTCCTACCGACTGGCGACGCCGCAGACCGGCAACGTGATTCCAGACGACATGCGAGAAACCGGCGTCGTGACGCCTTATGCTGGCCTGGTCTATGACATCACGCCCGAGCAGTCGATCTACGCCAGCTACACCGACATCTTTCTTCCACAGTCAGCCCGCGACATCAATGGCAAGTCGCTCGAACCCATCGTCGGCAAGAACTACGAACTGGGTTGGAAGGGTGAGTTCTTCGACGGTCGTCTGAACGGCAACGTGGCAGCCTACTGGATCAAGCGCGACAACTTCGCCGAGTACGCAGGCACCAGCGACATCACCAAGGAAGACTATTACACCGCGGTCGACGGCTCCGAAACCAAAGGCATCGACCTGGAACTGACGGGTGAAATCACACCCGGTTGGAACCTGCAGACCGGTTACAGCCATACCCGTACCGAAGACGCGGAAGGCACTCGCCTGACCACGCAGTTGCCCATGGACACGTTCCGTCTGTGGACGACCTATCGCTTGCCAGGCGAATGGGAGAAGTTGACCCTGGGTGGCGGGGTCAACTGGAACTCCAAGTCTTCGGTCTACTTCCGTCGCTTCGGTTCACGGATCACTCAGGACGACTATGCCGTCGCCAGCTTGATGGCGCGCTACAAGATCAACGACAACCTCGCCGCTACCGTGAACGTGGAAAACCTCTTCGACGAGAAGTACTACTCGGGCATGGCCGGCAGCTACGGCCACTACGGCGCCCCGCGCAACGCCAACCTGACCCTGCGCTACGACTTCTGATGCAGCGCTGAGCCCATTACCGCCCCACCGCAACGGCGCGCCCACAAGGCGCGCCGTTTTCGTTTGCCCGCATCTGTTCGACGTTCGAACGATGAGCGAGACATGAATGCTCGCGCACCACCGCGTCTCGGCGTGCCACTCGGTGTCCGTCCTTCACCCACCGCCAGCCATGAAAAAGCCCCCTGCCAACCGCGTTCGAGCGGCTGCCAGGGGGCTTGGTCCTACCGCGCCGCTCACGCGGCGCATCACCTCACTCGCCGGCGTATTCCCGCAACCGCAGGCCGCCGATCAACCCCTCGAGCACCTCGGGCTGGCGCAGGATGTCGTAATGCCCGGCCGCGACCGCCACATGGGCGCCACTGCCAGGAATCGCCGCTGCATCCACCTCGCTGCCCGCCCACCAGCAGGTCGCGCGTACCTGGGTCCGCGGCAGCGGCGCCATGCCGCGCGACAGCGTCTTGAGACGCATGGCGACGATGAAGGTGTGCGCCAGCTCGGCGGTGCTGATGCCGGCATAGCTCGACTGCCCCGCCTGGTCGTTGCGCACCTGTTCGATCACCGCTTCCAGCACGGCCTGGCTGCTGCCCGCCGCAAGCGCCGGCACGTCCACCGGGGTGCCGAGAAGCACCCCGAGGAAGCCGCCGAGGTCGGCGTCCCACGTCTCTTCCACCGCCTCGGCCGCGCTCGCGTCGGGCACGAAACTGTCGACCAGGCCGAGCAGCGTCACCTGCTGGCCCTGGCTTTCCAGCTCTTGCGCAACCAGCACCGCCAGCGTCCCGCCCAGCGACCAACCGGCCAACTGATAAGGCCCATCGGGTTGCTTCTGGCGAATGTACTGGGCGTAGTCGATGGCCATGGACTGGATCGAGTCGTCTTCCCAGGCATGGTCGAGCAGCATGCGGCATTGCAGGCCGTACACCGTGCAGCGCCCTTCCAGACGCCGTGCCAGCGGCTCGTAGTCGAACACCGTGCCGAAACCGGCGTGCAGGCAGAACAGCGGCGTCACACCCGCCACGCGGCTGTTGAGCGGCAGCAAAGGATCCAGTGCTTCGGACGCTTCCGAGTACCCCGACAGCTCGCCGATGGTCGGCCGGGCGATCACATCGCGCAGCTTCAGCTCGATCGGCAACTGCTCGTCGGCGCGCACCTTCGACAGCATCTTCAGGACCCGCAGCGAGTCGCCGCCGAGCTCGAAGAAGTTGTCGTCCACGCCCACGCTCGGCACCTCCAATACCTCCTGCCAGATCTTCGTCAGTGCGCGTTCGATGGCGTTGCGCGGCGCGACCAGCTGGCGCTGGCCGGCAAAGTCCGGTGCCGGCAATGCCTGGCGGTCGACCTTGCCGTTGGGCGTCAGCGGCAGCGCCGGCAACAGCACCAACTGCGCCGGCACCATGTAGTCCGGCAGCTCGGCGCGCAGCGCCTCGCGCAGCCGTTCGGCGCTGGTGGCCGGGTTGCCGGTGACCACGTAGCCGAGCAACTGCTTGCCGGTACCGATTTCGCGCGCCACCACCACTGCGTCGCGCACGTCGCCGAGGTTGCGCAGGCGCGCCTCGATTTCGCCCGGCTCGATGCGGAAACCGCGGATCTTCAGCTGGTTGTCCAGGCGGCCGATGAAGTCGATCACCCCATCGGCGCGGCGGCGCACGCGGTCACCGGTGCGGTAGAGCCGCGCCCCCTGGGCGAACGGGTCGGCCACGAAACGCTCGGCGGTCAGGCCGGGGCGCTGGTGATAGCCGCGCGCGACCCCTTCCCCGCCGATGTACAGCTCGCCGGCCACGCCATCGGGCAACGGGTTGAGGTCGGCGTCGAGCACATGCAGCGTGCGCTCGCCCACCCGTCGGCCGATGGGCGCATAGACCGCCTCGCAACGCTGCTCGGCGCAGACTTTCCACAGCAACGGCGTGACCACGGTTTCGGTCGGTCCGTAGCCGTTGGTCAACGCCTGCGGGCGCAGGCTGCGTTTGACCTGCTCGAACAGCGCGTCGGCCACCGCATCGCCGCCGAAGCAGTAGATGCGCACCGGCGGCGCCGGGCGCGACTGGCTTTCGGCGTATTCGGCCAGCTGTTGCAGATAGGCCGGCGGGAAGCAGGCGATGTCGATGCGCTGGGCGTGCAGCACGTCGAAGGTCTCCTCGGCGCTCCACAGGCGATTGTCGCGCACCACCAGGCAGCCGCCGGACGACAGGGTCGAGAGCCAGCGCTCCTGGGCACCATCGAAGGCGAACGACATGAACAGCAGCTCACGGGTGCGCTGGTCCATTTCATACAGCCCGGCGATGGCCTGGCAGTGCATGCGGATCTGCCCGTGGCTGACCGCCACGCCCTTGGGTT
Source organism: Pseudomonas sp. MLB6B (assembly GCF_054508135.1). Classification (NCBI taxonomy): domain Bacteria; kingdom Pseudomonadati; phylum Pseudomonadota; class Gammaproteobacteria; order Pseudomonadales; family Pseudomonadaceae; genus Pseudomonas; species Pseudomonas sp. MLB6B. The sequence goes on from NZ_CP199313.1 coordinate 108,756, forward strand.
TGCCGGTAGAGCCGGAGGTGTAGATCAGGTAGGCCAGGTTGTCGGGCTCGACCTGCACCAGCGGCGCGCTGGTCGGTAGGTCGTGCAGCGTCTGCTGGTCCAGGGCGACGCAGCGTTGCACCTGGGCGAAGCGCGGTTGCAGGTCGCTGCTGGTGATCAGCAGGTGCATGGCCGAATCCTCGACGATCCAGGCCAGACGCTCTGGCGGGTAGTCGATGTCCAGCGGCACGTAGGCCGCCCCGGTCTTCATCACCGCCAGGAAGGCCACGATCACCTCCACGGAGCGCGCCAGGGCGATGCCGACGGTGGTTTCCGGGCGCACGCCCTGGGCCAGCAGCAGGTGTGCCAGGCGGTTGGCGCGCTGGTCGAGTTCGGCGTAGGTCAGTCGCTGCTCGGCGCAGACCACCGCCACGGCCTGCGGGCGGGCCTGGGCGTGTTCGGCGATGCGTGCGGCCAGCAGCGGTAGCGTGGCTTCGCTCGCCCGCAGCAGATTGCCTTGGCGGGCAGCCTCGGCCTGGTCTGCGGTCAGCATGTCCAGGCTGCCCAGAGTGGCGTCGCTGTGTTCGAGCAGGGCCAGCAACAGTCGCTCGAAACTGCCGCGCAGCAGTTCGGCGGCAGCCGCTGTGAAGCTGCCGCGCAGGTAGAGGAACTCCACCGAGAAGGTATCGGTGAGGTGCACGGCCAGGTCCATGGCGTAGTTGGTGACGTCACGGCTGCTGACCTCACCGAAGCGCAGCGTGCCGCCACCGCCCTCTTGCAGGCGCTCGTCGACCGGGAAGTTCTCGAACACCACGATGCTGTCGAACAGCGCCTGCCCCGGACGCCCGGCCCAGCGCTGCACGTCGGCCAAGGCCGCATGCTCGTGGTCGCGCAGTTCCAGGTTGTAGCCTTGCAGCGCTTGCAGCCAATCGCTGACGCGCTGCTGCGGCTGTGGCGTCTGCACCACCGGCAAGGTGTTGATGAACAGCCCGAGCATCTCGTCGGCGCCGGCCAGGCTGGCCGGTCGCCCCGCCACCGTGGCGCCGAAGCACACCGTGGCCTGACCGGTGTAGCGTTGCAGCAGCAACAGCCACGCGGCCTGGATTAGGGTGTTGGGCGTGACCCGCAAACGCTGGGCCTGTTCGCGCAGGTCGCGGGTGCGGGCGGCGTCCCACTTCAGGTACAGCGCGTCGTGGCCGACCCGGCTGGCGTCGGCCTGGGGCGCGATACTGCCGGCCAGCAGGGTGGCGCTCTCCAGCGTGCGCAGCTTGTCGGACCAGAAGCGTTCGAGGTGGGCCTGGGGTTGTTCGGCGAGCCAGCGGATATAGTCTCGATAACGTCGGACCGGCCCTGTGCTGGGGTGGCCGTGATAGGTCTGCAGTACTTCAGCGAGCAACTGCGAGCTGCTCCAGCCATCCATGAGAATGTGATGCGACGTCCAGATCAGATGGGCGCGCTGGTCATCCATACGCACCAGCGTAAGTCGCATCAAGGGCGCCGTGTCCAGTGCGAAGCCTTCTGCCGCGTCTTGGGTCTCGAGCGTTTTGAGCATCGACTGGCTGACGGCCTGACCTCGCCAGTCATGTATGCGCACCGGCAAGGTGACGTGTCGATAGACCACTTGTAGCGGATCGCTCAACTGCGCAGAGGAAATGAAACCGCTGCGCAAAATGTCGTGGCGATCGACGACGTGCTGCCACGCCTCCACGAAACGCTCCAGGTGCAAGCCCTGGACTTCGACTGCCGACTGGGTGATATAGGCACCCTCTTGGCCATCTTGCAGTGCATGGAACAGCATGCCTTGCTGCATGGGTGACAGCGGGTAGGCATCGGCCAGTTGCACCGCAGGCACGACGAGGCCGTCCAGCTGCCGCTGGCTCAAACGCGCCAATGGGAAGTCCGAGGGTGTAAAGCCACCATTGCCCGGCTCACAGCAATGCGCCACCAGCGCCTTGAGCTCATCGCCCAACGCATCGGCCAGCTGCCTGACGGTAGATATTTCGAAGCATGCTTGGCTGAAGCTCCACTCGAGTTGCAGTTCGCCGCCATACACTTGACCGTTGATGGTCAGCAGGCTACCCAGAGGCGACTCGCCATCCAGGCTGGCACCGCTAGATTCTGCAGCTGGCACGAATAGCGTATCGGCAGCATCGAAGCTTGCATCGAACTGGCCAAGATAGTTGAAGACGATTTCACCCTGGGGCAGTTGCTGCAACGCATGGCGCGTCTGAGCATCTCCCAGATAGCGCAACACGCCATAGCCCAGCCCCTTGCCGGGAATCTCGCGCAATTGCTCTTTGACGGTTTTCAGCGCTTCGCCGAGCCCTGCGCCAACGTTGAGCCTGACTGGATAGAGGCTGGTGAACCAGCCAACGGTACGGCTCAGGTCGAGCCCTTCGAAAAGGTCTTCGCGACCGTGGCCTTCCAGGCGTATCAGCACGTCATCGCGCCCTGTCCAGCGGGCGATCACGCGAGCCAGGGCGGTCAACAACAGGTCATTGATCTGGGTCCGATACGCCGCTGGTGCCTCCTGCAGCAGCTTGCGCGTCCACTGGGCGTCGAGCGAGGTACGTACCGACACCGCGCAACGCAGCACATTGTCCCCGTCGGGGTGATCACATGGCAGTTGATCGCTGACGCCCTGCAATTGTGTCTGCCAATACGCCAAGGTGCGTTGCAACTCGGCATCGCTGGCATAGGCCGAGAGTTGCTCGGCCCACTGTTTGAACGAACTGGTTTTTTCTGGCAGTGCTACCGGCTGGTGTGCGACTCGAGCGTAGTAAGCCTGTTGCAAATCTTCGAGAAGCACCCGCCAAGACACTCCATCGACTACCAGGTGATGGACGATCAGCAACAGCCGCTGGCTGCCATCGCTCAGGTCGAACAGCACTGCACGCAACACATCGCCCTGAGCAAGGTCCAGACTGCGCTGGGCACGCTCGGCGATGCTCTGCAACTCGCTCGCACCGTCGACATCGTACTGCCACAACGTCGTTTGAGCAGTCGGTTGGAATTCGGCATGCCATCCCGGATCCCTATGGGTGAATCGCAGACGCAACGCATCGTGATGGGAGACGAGTGCGTCCAAGGATTCCTGTAAAGCTTGTACCTTCACCGGTTCTCGAGCCTTCAGCAACACCGCCTGGTTCCAATGCTGGCGCACCGGAATCGCCTCTTCGAAGAACCACCGCTGGATCGGCGTCAGCGGCATGCTGCCCGTCACCGGCCCCTGATCGACGTAGCTAGCCTGGGTCTCACCCGCCACCGCGGCCAACGCCTGCACCGTCTGGTGTTCGAACAGCTGCTTGGGCGTGAGGTGGATGCCGACCTTGCGCGCCCGGCTGACCACTTGCAGGGAAATGATCGAGTCACCGCCCAGTTCGAAGAAGTTGTCCGTGACGCCGACCTGCTCGAGTTTCAGCACCCCGGCCCAGATGTCGGCCAGTTGCTGCTCCAATGGGCTGTGCGGGGCCACGTAAGTGTGCTGGGCTTGAGTGAAGTCGGCCGCAGGCAGCGCTTTGCGGTCGAGTTTGCCGCTCGGCGTCAACGGCATGCGTTCGAGCACTACCAGCACTGAGGGCACCATGTAGTCCGGAAGATGCGCCACCAGGTACGTCTTTATCTGCTCGCGCACATCGTCGGGTACTGGCGCATGACCGACCACGTAGCCGCACAGCTGCTTGCCGCCGGCCTGATCCACCGCCAGCACGGCGGCTTCGCGCACCAACGGATGGGCTTGCAGATGCTGCTCGATTTCGCCCAGTTCGATACGGAAACCACGTACCTTCACCTGATGATCGGCGCGACCGCGGTAAGCGATTTCACCCGCGGCATCGAAGTAGCCCAGATCGCCTGTGCGATAAAGACGGCCACCGCCGGCCAGGTCGAAAGGATCCGGCACGAAGCGTTCGGCGGTCAGCGAGGGGCGCTGGTGGTAGCCGCGGGCCAGGCATCCGCTGCCGCCGATGAACAGCTCACCAGCCACGCCGACCGGAGTTGGCATCAGGCCGCCGTCCAGGGCATACATTGTCCGCCCGGGAATGGCGCGGCCGATCGGCACGCCGCTTTCCGGCACTTGGTCGAGGCGCGAACAGGCGAACGTGGTCGCCACTACCGTGGCTTCGGTCGGGCCATAGGTGTTGACCAGTTGCACTGCGGCCGGGCCATTTTCCAGCCAAGCCTGCATGGCGTCCGGCGCTACCGCTTCGCCGCCGACGTGGATCTGTTTGAGGCTGGCATAGTCCTGCGCCGGGCGCCGCTCCAGCGCCAGCAAGCGCCAGTAGGCCGCAGGCAGGTCAGCCAGGGTGATGCCATGGCGCCGCACCTCGGCGAAGAAGCGGTCGGGGTCCCACAACTGATCACGCATCACCACACAGGCACCGCGCGCCAGTGGCGGGAAAAACTGTTCGACGAAGCCATCGAAACTCACGGTAGCAAATTGCAGCACACGGTCTTGCGGGCACAGGCGAGAGTAGTCGCCGGCCACTTCACAAAAGACCGACAGCGCGTGGTGGGCGATGGCCACACCCTTGGGCAGGCCCGTGGAGCCGGAGGTGTAGATGACATAGGCCAGGCTGTCGGCCGTGGCCACTTCGGCCAGGGCGGTGCAGGGCTGTTCGGCCAGCCACTGGTCGTCCGCTTGCAAGGTGACGCGCGGCAGACCGGCGGGCACCGGCAGGCGTGCCAAGGATGTGGCGTCGCCCAACAGCAGCGACATGCCGCTGTCGGCCATCATGTAGGCCAGTCGGTCTTGGGGGAAAGCCGGGTCCAGTGGGACGTAGGCGCCACCCGCCTTGTGGATGCCCAACAGGGCCACCGCCAAGACCAGACCACGCTCGGCGGCGATGCCAACCAGTGCGTCGCTGCCTACGCCCTGAGCACGCAATGCATGGGCCAGTCGGTTACTGCGCTGGTCGAGTTCGGCGTAGGTCAGTTGCTGGTCGTCGAATAACAACGCGACCGCTGTAGGGCGCAAGGCGGCCTGCGCCTGGAACAACTGGTGCGCGCGTAGCCCTGTGTCTGCCGGGGCAGTGCTGGGGTTCCAATCAAGCAGCAGCGTCTGTTGCACGGCCGGAGCCAACAGCGGCAGTGTTCCCAGCGCCGCGTCGGCATCGCTTACCAGTGCCTGCAACAGCATCGCAAAGCTGTCGGAGATCTGGCACACGGCCTCGCCGCTGAGCAGCGACAAGTCATGGCTGTAGTGCACCTTGAGGGTGTCGCCAAGCGACACCTCAACGGTCAGTGGATAGTTCGTCTGCTCGGTGGTGGCGACCGCCCCGAAGATCAGCCCGCCTTGCGCCCCTTTGCTCAGTGCTTCATCTGCCGGGTAATTTTCGAACACCAGCAAACTGTCGAACAGCGCTTCATTGCCCATACCCGCCCAACGCTGCACCTCGTACAAGGGCGTGTGTTCAAACTCACGCAGCTCCAGGTTGTTGGCCTGCACATGGCGGATCCACTGCACAACCGTCTGTTCCGCACGCGGCGCACCGATCACCGGCAGGGTATTAATGAACAGCCCGATTTGCTCTTCCACACCCGGAAGCTGTGGCGGACGACCTGCCACCGTAGCGCCGAAGCACACGCTGGCCTGACCGGTATAACGCTGCAACAGCAAAAGCCAGACCGCTTGCACCAAAGTGTTCACAGTAACGCGGTTGAGGCGCGCGAACCTGCTCAGGCAATCCGTCTGCTCAACGTCGAAACGCTGGATATGCTCGCCTTGCGCGCAGGCATGGAGTCTGCGCGACGCGCCCATGGCTTGTGCAAGGCGAGTGGGCTCCTGCAACGATGCCAGTTGGTTTTGCCAGAACGCCTGGGTGGTCTTGCCGTTCTGACTTTGCAGCCAGGCGATGTAATCGCGGTAGCGCGTTGCTTGCGCGCGGACCGGGTTTGCGGCGTAGCGCTGGAGCACTTCGCCGAGCAGCCGCGAGGTGCTCCAACCATCCAGCAAGAGATGATGATGGGTCAAAATCACATGGTGGCGGTGCGCATCCGTACGGATCAACGCCAAGCGCAGCAAAGGCGCCTGACTCAGTTCGAAGCCACGGTCGCGCTCCGCCTGGGCCAATGCCTGTGTGGCATCGATCCGGTCTTCGCTATCGCGCCAGTCGTATAGGGCGACAGGCAGTTCGACTTCCCTGCGTACCACCTGCACGGCCTGTCCCAGGTCGTCCTGCCAGACGAATCCGGTACGCAGAATGTCATGGGCCCGTATCGCAGCCTGCCATGCCGCAACGAACCGCTCGCTGTCCAGTCCTTCGACATCCACCCGCAGTTGATTGATGTAGTCGCCGCGCCCCTGCTCATACAGCGTATGGAACAGCATGCCCTGCTGCATCGGCGACAGTGGGTAGACATCGGCAATATCGCCTGCCGCCATCGGCAATCCGTCCAATTGAGCCTGGTCGAGACCCGCCAACGGGAAGTCGGAAGGCGTTAGGCCTTGCGCGGTGCCGTTGCTGCAGTGCTCGATGAGCGCCTGCAGTTCCTGGACGTACTCATCGGCCAGGCGCTGGACGGTGGCAGGTTCGAAACGCTCGCGACTGAAACTCCAGCTCAACCGGAGCTCGCCACCGTAGACCTGGCTATTGATACTCAGCTCGGCGCCCATAGCCGAGCTACTGTCATAAACCTGGCCTGGGCTTTCTTGTGCCGGGATGAACAGGCTGTCGTCGGCATCGAAGTTGCCATCGAGCTGGCCAAGGTAGTTGAACAGCACCTGACCTTGTGGCAGTGCGTGCAGCGCCTCACCTGTTCGGGCGTCCGCCAGGTAGCGAAGAACGCCGTAACCGACGCCTTTGTCGGGAACAGCGCGTAGTTGCTCCTTGATGGTCTTCAGAGAATCGGCCAGACCGGCCTGAGGACTGAGCTTGACTGGGAACAGGCTGGTGAACCAGCCCAGCGTACGGCTCAGATCGAGCTCGCTGAACAGGTCTTCGCGGCCATGACCTTCCAGGCGCACCAACACCTCGGGCTGTCCAGTCCAGCGGCTGAGCACTCGAGCCAAAGCGGTCAGCAGCAGATCATTGATCTGCGTGCGATAAGCGGCCGGCGCGTCGTGCAGCAGTTGCCGCGTCCATTGCGCATCGAGGCGCGTGGACACCGAACTGGCATGCCGCACAAGGTTGCCGCCTGCAGAGTGGTCGCACGGCAGCGTATCCGGCACGCCCTGCAACTGCATCTGCCAGTAGTCGAGCTGCGCGTGCAGCTCAGGACTGCGGGCATAGTGCTGAAGGTGCTCGGCCCAAGTCTTGAAAGCGCTCGTCTTGGCGGGCAACACCAGGGGTTGTCGAGTGAGGCATGCCTGGTAAGCCTGTTGCAGATCTTCCAGCAGGATTCGCCAGGACACGCCATCGACTACCAGATGGTGGATCACCAACAGCAACCGCTGACTGCCATCGGCCATGGTCGCCAACAGCGCCCTCAACAGAGGGCCGTTTTCGAGGTCGAGACTGCGCTGAGCGTGGTCGACGAGCACGGTCAAGGCCGTACCGTTGGCCACGTCACGCTCCCATAGCAGGTCCTGGCTCGAATCGACGAACAGAGCCTGCCATGTCTTGGACTGCGCAGTGAAGCGCAGCCGCAGGGCATCGTGATGGGCCAACAGCACCGTCAGGGCTTCACGCAGCGGCTGAGCTTCCAGCACTTCGCGAGTGGTCAACAACACCGCTTGGTTCCAATGCTGACGTACGGGAATGTCCTGTTCGAAGAACCATTGCTGGATCGGCGTCAGTGGCAGGCTGCCCACCACCGGCCCTTGATCGATGTGATTGCTACCGATCCGGCTGGCGATGCTTGCCAGTGTTCGAACGGTCTGATGCTTGAATAATTGCTTGGGCGTGATGTGGATACCGAGCTTGCGCGCACGGCTCACTACTTGCAGCGAAACGATGGAATCGCCGCCCAGCTCGAAGAAGTTGTCGTCCAGGCCCACGCGCTCGACTTTGAGCACCTGCGCCCAGACCTCGGCGATGCGCTGCTCCAACTCCGTCTGCGGTTCGACGTATTCGCCTTGCAGCGCGCTGGCGTCGGGCGCCGGCAACGCCTTGCGGTCCAGCTTGCCGTTGGGTGTCAGCGGCAGATGGGCGAGCGCCAGTAGGTGCGTGGGCACCATGTAGTCCGGCAGGTGTTCCTTGAGCGCGGCGCGCAGCCGTTCGCGCCAGTGCGCCTGGGCATCGAGGCTGGAGAGCACATCGGCTTCGCTCGGCACCACGTAGGCCACCAATTGCTTGCCATGGGCGGCATCGACCGCCAGCACCACGGCTTCGCGCACGGCGGCCTGCTCTAGCAGGCGCGCTTCGATCTCACCCAGTTCGATGCGCAGGCCACGGATCTTCACCTGGTGGTCGATGCGGCCGACGTAGTCGATCACCCCGTCGGCGCGGTAACGCGCCAGGTCGCCGGTGCGGTACAGCCGGCCGCCCTTGGCGTCGAACGGATCGGGCACGAAGCGCTCGGCGGTCAGTGCCGGGCGCTGGTGGTAGCCGCGGGCCAGGCCCACGCCGCCCAGATACAGCTCGCCGACGCCACCGCACACGGCCGGTTGCAGGCTGTGTTCGAGGATGTGCGTCTTGAGGTTGTCGATCGGCACGCCGATGGGCACGGCGATGCCGTCGTCGGCGCCGCAGGTCCAGTGGGTGACATCGATGGCTGCCTCGGTCGGGCCGTACAGGTTGTACAGCCCCGCCTGGGGCAGGCGTTGCAGGGTCTGTCGGGCGAGTTCGGCCGGCAGCGCCTCACCGCTGCACATGACCCGGCGCAGGCGGCTGCACTGCTCGACCTGCTCGCTGCCCAGGAAGGCCTGCAGCATCGAAGGTACGAAGTGCACGGTGGTGATGGCGTGGTCGCACAGCGTGCGTACCAGCAGTTCCGGATCGCGGTGCGCGCCCGGTTGCGCCACCACCAGGCGTGCGCCGGTCATCAGCGGCCAGAAGAACTCCCACACCGAAACATCGAAGCTGAACGGCGTCTTTTGCAGCACGCTGTCGGTGTCTTGCAGGCCATAGGCGCGCTGCATCCAGCACAGGCGGTTGACCAGGGCCTGCTGGCTGTTGCCTGCACCCTTGGGCCGGCCGGTGGAGCCGGAGGTGTAGATCACATAGGCCAGATTGTGCGGCGCGACGTCGACGTGCAGGTCGTCGTCGGCCCAATCGCCTTCGAGGTCGGCACCCGGGTTCAGCGCGATCACTTCCACGCTTGTCGGCACCGGCAACTGTTCGACGAGGTGCGGCTGACTCAACAGCAAGCGCACACCGCTGTCTTCGAACATGTACACCAGTCGATCGCGCGGGTACTCGGGGTCGAACGGCACGTAGGCGCCGCCGGCCTTGAGCACGCCGAGCAGGCCGATGACCATCTCCAGGCTGCGCTCCATGGCGATGCCCACCAGGCTTTCGGCGCCCACGCCCTGCGCGCGCAACTGGCGTGCCAGGCGGTTGGCGCGGCGGTTGACCTCGGCATAGCTCAGGTGCTGGTCGGCGAAGACCAGCGCCGTGGCCTCGGGCGTGGCGCGCACCTGCGCTTCGATCAACTGCTGCACGCTGCGGTCGCGGGGGAAGTCGGCGGTGGTGGCGTTCCAGTCGATGAGCTGTCGTTGCTGCTCCTGGGCGCCGAGCATGGGCAGTTCGGACACTCGCGTGCCTGGCGAGGCGACGATGGCGTCGAGCAGCGTGGTCAGGTGCAGCGCCAGACGTTCCACAGCGGGTTCGGGCCAGCGGCAGGTGTCGTAGTTGAACTGCACCGACAGCGTGGCGCCGGTGCCCACCAAGAGCGTCAACGGGTAATTGGTCTGCTCACGATTGCCGACCGGACCGAACCGCAACCCACTCGGCGCCCCCTTCTGTAAGGCCTCCGACACCGGATAGTTCTCGAACACCATCAGGCTGTCGAACAGCGCCTGACCGCCCTGCCCGGCGAGGCGCTGCACGTCGTTGAGCGGTGTGTGCTCGAACTCGCGCAGCCCCAGGTTGATCCGCTGTACCTCGCTCAACCACTCGCCCACGGTCTGCGTCAGGCGCGGCGAGCCCACCACCGGCAAGGTGTTGATGAACAGGCCGATCTGCTCTTCCACGTGTGCCAGCTCCGCCGGACGCCCGGCCACAGTGGCGCCGAAGCACACCGTGGCATGCCCGGTGTAGCGTTGCAGCAGCAACAGCCAGGCGGCCTGCATGACGGTGTTGACGGTCACCCGCTGGCTGCGGGCGAAGGCTTCCAGGCGCTGGGTGCGCGCGCGGTCGAACGGCTGGTGATGCTCGCCCTGGCCGGCTTGGCCGGGGGCTTGCGTCTGGCCGAGCGCGTGCAGCAACAGCGTCGGCTCCTCCAGTTCGGCCAGTTGCTGGGCCCAGAACGCCTGCGCGGCGGCGGGGTCCTGGCGCTGCAACCAGCCGATGTAGTCGCGGTACAGGCCGGCCTGGCCCGCTACCGGCTGGCCGGCATAGCGTTGCAGCACTTCGCCCAGCAGGCGCGAGGTGCTCCAGCCGTCCATGAGGATGTGGTGGTGGGTGAAGATCAGTTGATGGCTGTCGGTGCCGGTGCGAACCAGGGTCAGGCGCATCAGCGGCGCCTGACCCTGGTCGAAGCCGCGCGCGCGCTCGGCGTCGGCCAAGCGGTCCAGCGCTGGCAGCAACGCGGCATCGTCGCGCAGGTCCAGCTCGCGCCAGCCGGCCTCGACCTGCCGATGCACGATCTGCAACGGCCGCTCGAACTCGCCGTCCCAGACGAAGCTGCTGCGCAGGATGTCGTGGGCCTGCTGGGCCTCACGCCAGGCGCGCAGGAAGCGTGCGCCGTCGAGCCCTTCGACGTCCACGCGCATCTGGTTGATGTAGTCGCCGCTGCCCTGCTCGTACTGGGTGTGGAACAGCATGCCCTGCTGCATCGGCGACAAGGGGTAGACATCGGCGATCTGCGCTACGGCCACCGGCAGCGCGTCCACCTGGGCCTGGCTCAGGCCGGCCAGGGGGAAGTCCGACGGCGTGGCGCCGTGCTGCTCGCCGTCGCAGCAATGGGCGATCAGTGCCTTGAGCTCTTCGGCGTAGGCATCGGCCAGGCCCTGGATGGTGGCGGTGTCGAACACCTCGCCGCTGAAGCTCCAGGCCAGTTTCAGCTCACCGCCATATACCTGGCCGTTGAGCGCCAGCAGCGAACCCAGTGGCGCGTCGGGACTGCGCGCTGCACCGCTGCCTTCCTGCGCCGGGGCGAACAGGCCGTCTTGCGCATCGAAGCTGGCGTCGAACTGGCCCAGGTAGTTGAAGACGATTTCGCCGGCCGGCAGTTGCGCCAGCGCCGCGCGCGCCGGGGCATCGCCCAGGTAGCGCAGCAGGCCATAGCCCAGGCCCTTGTTGGGCACACCGCGCAGTTGCTCCTTGACCGACTTGATCGAGGCCGCCAGCGTCGGCTGGGTGCTCAACTTGAGCGGGTAGAGGCTGGTGAACCAGCCTACGGTGCGGGTCAGGTCGAGGCCGTCGAAGAGGTCTTCGCGGCCGTGGCCTTCCAGGCGCACGAGCACGTCCGCTTGACCGGTCCAGCGCCCGATGACACGGGCCAGGGCGGTCAGCAGCAGGTCGTTGATCTGCGTGCGGTAGGCGGCCGGCGCTTCTTGCAGCAGTTGGCGGGTCCACTGCGCGTCGAGGCGGGTGGACACCGATACGGCGTGGCGCTCCAGATTGGCGCCGCCTGGGCGGTCGCACGGCAGGCCGGCGTCCACGCCGTGCAGTTGGGCGTGCCAGTAGTCCAGCTCCTGATGCAGTTCGGCGCCCTGTGCGTACTCGGCCAGGCGTTCGGCCCAGACCTTGACCGAGGAGGTCTTGCCAGGCAGTGCGAGCGCCTGCCCGGTGGCCAGGGCCTGATAAGCCCGTTGCAGGTCCTCGAGCAGCACCCGCCAGGACACACCGTCCACCACCAGGTGATGGATCACCAGCAGCAGGCGCTGGTTGCCGTCGCCGAGCGTCGCCAGTACGGCGCGCAGCAACGGGCCGTGGGCAAGGTCGAGGCTGGCCTGGGCCTGCTCGGCCACAGCGTGCAGGGCATCGAGATCGGTGACTTCACGTACCCACAGCACTTCGGTTGAAGGTTCGGCGAATTCGGCCTGCCAAGCGCCGTCGACCGCCGCGAACCGCAGGCGCAGGGCGTCGTGGTGCTCGAGCAAAGCCTGCAACGCCGCGGCCAGCGGCTCGGCCGACAGGGAGCGATTGGGTGCCAGCAAGACGGCCTGGTTCCAGTGCTGGCGTGCGTCGATGGCTTGCTCGAAGAACCAGTGCTGGATCGGCACCAGCGGCGTGCTGCCCTGGGCCTTGCCCTGGTCGATGGCGTTGCCGCCGTGGCGCCGCGCTACGGCAGCCAACCCTTGCACGGTCTGGTGCTGGAACAGCTCCTTGGGCGTGAACTGGATGTCCTGTTGCCGGGCGCGGCTGACCACTTGCAGGGAAACGATCGAGTCCCCGCCCAGCTCGAAGAAGTTGTCGGTCAGGCCGATCTGCTCGCGTTTCAGCACCTCGGCCCAGATCGCGGCGATCTGTCGTTCCAGTTCGCTGTGCGGGGCCACGTAAGCGTTGCCCGTTACCTGGGTATCGGGCTGGGGCAGCGCTTTGCGGTCGAGCTTGCCGTTGGGCGTCAGCGGCAGGCGGTCGAGCAGCAGCAGGTGCGCCGGAACCATGTAGTCCGGCAGTTGGGCGCGCAGGGCGTCGCGCAGTTCGCTGCGCAGCGCCGCTTCGTCATCCGCCCGGCCCACGAGTGACAGCTCGGTCGGCACGATGTAGGCCACCAGTTGCTGACCGCTCGGGCCGTCCAGGGCCAGCAGCGCGACTTGGCTGACCTGCGGCTGGGCTTGCAGCCGCGCTTCGATCTCGCCCAGTTCGATACGGAAACCGCGCACCTTCACCTGATGGTCGAGGCGCCCGGCGTACTGGATCTGGCCGTCTGCCTGGTAGCGCGCCAGGTCGCCGGTGCGGTAGAAGCGCCCGCCGCTCTCGTCGAACGGATTGGGCACGAAGCGCTCGGCGGTCAGCCCCGGACGGCCCAGGTAGCCCCGGGCCAAGCCGGCGCCGGCCATGTACAGCTCGCCGGCCCCACCCACCGGCAACACCTGCCCGGCGCTGCCGAGGATGTACGCGGCGCTGTTGCTGATCGGCCGGCCGATGCTGGCCGTGCCGCCCGCCTGGCGCAGGGTGTAGGTGGAATAGGTGGTGTCTTCGGAAGGGCCGTACAGGTCGTAGACCTGCTCGATGTGGCCGGTCTCATACAGCGCATCGACCAGCGACTGCTTGAGCGCTTCGCCGGCCAGGTTGACCGTGCGCACGCTGGTCGGCAGGCCGCCGGATTCCAGCAGCGCTTGAATGGCCGAGGGCACGGTGTTGACCAGGCGCACCTGGTCCTTGGCCGGCAGATGCGGCAGCTCCAGGGCGTTGCGGGCGATGACCGCATAACCGCCCGAGGCCAGGGTGACGAACAGCTCCCACACCGACAGGTCGAAGCAGATCGAGGTGGCAGCCAGCACACCGCAGAGTTGCTCGCGGCTGTACACCGACTGCGCCCAGCCCACCAGAGCACAGGCGTTTCGATGCTCGATCAGCACGCCTTTGGGCAGGCCGGTGGAACCGGAGGTGTAGATGCTGTAGGCCAGGTTTTCAGGTGCGCCGTGGCACGTCGGGTTGCTGGTCGGATACGCCGACAGATCGAGCGTATCGAGCAGCAAGGTCCGGGCATGGGACGCCTGTGGCAGACGCTCCAGCAACGACGACTGCGACAGCAGCACACGGGCCTGGCTGTCTTCGAGCATGTATTCCAAGCGCGCCTGCGGATAGTCCGGGTCGAGCGGCACATAGGCGCCCCCGGCCTTGAGGATCGCCAGCAGGCCCACGACCATCTCCAGGCCGCGCGCCATGGCGATGCCCACCAGCACGTCAGGGCCCACGCCCAGTTCGCGCAGCTTGTGCGCCAGGGCGTTGGCCTGCCGGTTGAGTTCGGCGTAGCTCAGCGTGGTGTCGGCGAACAGCAATGCCGGCGCGTCCGGGGTGGCCGCGGCTTGGGTTTCGAAGAGCTGGTGCAGGCAGGCATGGTCCGGGTATGGAGCAGCAGTGTCGTTCCATTCATGCAGCAGCCGTTGGCGCTCGGGGGCATCGAGCAAGGCCAGTTCGGCGATGGGCCGTTGAGGGTGCCGGACAGCGTCTTGCAGCAGATTCAGCCAATGCCGACCCATCTGCGCGACGGTCCCCTCATCGAACAGCTCCGTGGCGTAGGTCAGCGCCGCGCTGATGCCGCCCTCGTGTTCGAAGGTGTCCAGGGTCAGGTCGAATTTGGCGCTGTCGTTGGCCCAGAGCATCTCCTCGACCTGCAAGCCGCCGACGCGCTGGCGCGTGCCCCTGGCCTGGGTCTGGTGGTTGTACATGACCTGGAACAACGGGCTGTGGCTCAGGCTGCGCTCGGGCTGCAACGCGTCGACCAGCTGTTCGAACGGCAGGTCCTGGTGCGCCTGGGCGCCCAAGGCGCGTCGTTTGACCTGCTCGAGCAGCGCGCTGAACGACAGCTCGCCGTCGAACTGCGCGCGCAGCACCTGGGTGTTGACGAAGAAGCCGATCAGGCGTTCGGTCTCGACCCGGTTGCGGTTGGCCACCGGCACGCCGATACGGATGTCGGCCTGGCCGCTGTAGCGGTGCAGCAGGGCCTGGAAGCTGGCCAGCAACACCACGAACGGTGTGGTGCCCTGGCCCTGCGCCACGGCCTTGATCGCCGCCACCAGAGGTGCGTCCAACTCGATCGGCAAGCGGGCACCGGCATGGCTGCTCACGGCCGGCCGTGGACGATCGGCAGGCAGCTCCAGCAGCGGCTGCTCGTCGCCCAGCTCGTCGGTCCAGTAGGCCAGCTGGCGCTCGCGCTCACCGGCTTCCATCCAACTGCGTTGCCATAGGGCGTAGTCGGCGTACTGGATCGGCAGCGCCGGCAGTTGCGCCGGCTCGCCACGGCAGAAACCGGCGTACAGCTGCACCAGCTCATCGACCATCAGCGGCAGCGACCAGCCGTCGGCGACGATATGGTGCACGGTGAACACCAGCACGTGCTCCTGCTCGGCCAGGCGCAGCAGCTTGACCCGCAGTAGCGGGCCCTGCTCCAGATCGAAGGGGCGCATCGCCTCGGCGGTGACCTGTTCGAGCAGTGCGTCAGCGTTGCCAGGCTCGACCTGCAGCGGCACCGCCAGCTCGGCATGGATCACCTGCTGCGGTTGCTCGGCATCGCCACGGAAGGTGGTGCGCAGGCTTTCATGGCGTGCCACCAGGGCGCCGAAGCTACGCTGCAAGGCCGGCACGTCGAGCGCGCCCTTGAGGGTCAGGGCCAGGGGAATGTTGTACAGCGCCGCCTGCGGCTCCCATTGCCAGAGGAACCACTGGCGCTGCTGGGCGTACGACAACGGCAGCGCGTCGACCGTCTCGCGCATCGCGGGGATCGGCAGTTGCGCCAGACTCAGGTTCTTCGACGCGAGCTTTTCCAGGAACAGGGCGCGCTGGGCCAGGGGCAGCTGCATGAAGCGCTGAACCAACTGCAGGTTTCGGTTATCCATGTGCATCTCAAACGGCCTCAAGCTCGGTCATGAAGTCCTGGAGGTCGTCCAGGTCTGCGTCAGTGCGGGTATCCAGGGTGCCGACGGCGGCGGCGAAAGCCTGCAACGTCGCGGTCTGGAACAGCAGGGCCAGCGGGATGCTGACGCCCAGGGCGATCTGCAGCCGGGCCACCACTTGGGTGGCCAGCAGCGAGTGGCCGCCGCGTTCGAAGAAGTTGTCGTCCAGGCCGACCTGTTCCAGCTTCAGCACCTCGGCCCAGACGGCGGCGATGTGCCGTTCCAGCTCGCTCTGCGGGGCGCGGAAGACGTGCTGCGCGAACTGCGCGTCGGGTGCCGGCAGGGCCTTGCGGTCGAGCTTGCCGTTGGGCGTCAGTGGCAGGCGGTCGAGCAGCAGCAGGTGCGCCGGGACCATGTAGTCCGGCAGTTGGGCGCGCAAGGCGTCGCGCAGCTCGCTGCGCAGCGCCGCTTCGTCGTCGGCCTGGCCTACGACCGACAGCTCGGTCGGCACGATGTAGGCCACCAGTTGCTGCCCGCTCGGGCCGTCCAGGGCCAACAGCGCGACTTGGCTGACTTGCGGCTGGGCTTGCAGCCGCGCTTCGATCTCGCCCAGTTCGATACGGAAACCGCGCACCTTCACCTGATGGTCGAGGCGCCCGGCGTACTGGATCTGGCCGTCGGCCTGGTAGCGCGCCAGGTCGCCGGTGCGGTAGAAGCGCCCGCCGCTCGCGTCGAACGGATTGGGCACGAAGCGCTCGGCGGTCAGCCCCGGACGGCCCAGGTAGCCCCGCGCCAAGCCGGCGCCGGCCATGTACAGCTCGCCGGCCCCACCCACCGGCAACACCTGCCCGGCGCTGCCGAGGATGTACGCGGCGCTATTGCTGATCGGCCGGCCGATGCTGGCCGTGCCGCCCGCCTGGCGCAGGGTGTAGGTGGAATAGGTGGTGTCTTCCGAGGGGCCGTACAGGTCGTAGACCTGCTCGATGTGGCCGGTTCGATACAGCGCATCGACCAGCGACTGTTTGAGCGCTTCGCCGGCCAGGTTGACCGTGCGCACGCTGGCCGGCAGGCCGCCGGATTCCAGCAGCGCCTGAATGGCCGAGGGCACGGTGTTGACCAGGCGTACCTGATCCTTGGCCGGCAGGTGTGGCAGCTCCAGGGCGTTGCGGGCGATGATCACGTAGCCGCCTGAGGCCAGGGTGACGAACAGCTCCCAGACCGAGAGATCGAAACAGATCGAGGTGGCGGCCAACACGCCACAGAGTTGCTCGCGGCTGTACACCGACTGCGCCCAGCCCACCAGAGCACAGGCGTTGCGGTGCTCGATCAGCACGCCCTTGGGCAGCCCGGTGGAGCCGGAGGTGTAGATGCTGTAGGCCAGGTTTTCAGGTGCGCCGTGGCACGTTGGATTGCTGGTCGGATACGCCGACAGATCCAGCGTATCGAGCAGCAAGGTCCGGGCATGGAACGCCTGTGGCAGACGCTCCAGCAACGACGACTGCGACAGCAGCACGCGGGCCTGGCTGTCTTCGAGCATGTATTCCAAGCGCGCCTGCGGATAGTCCGGGTCGAGCGGTACGTAGGCGCCGCCGGCCTTGAGGATCGCCAGCAGGCCCACGACCATCTCCGGGCCGCGCGCCATGGCGATGGCCACTAGCACGTCCGGGCCCACGCCCAGTTCGCGCAGCTTGTACGCCAGGGCGTTGGCCTGCCGGTTCAGTTCGGCGTAGCTCAGCGTGGTGTCGGAGAACAGCAATGCCGGCGCGTCCGGGGTGGCCGCAGCTTGGGTTTCGAAGAGCTGGTGCAGGCAGGCGTGGTCCAGGTATGGAGCAGCAGTGTCGTTCCACTCGTACAGCAGCCGTTGGCGCTCGCCGGCATCGAGCAAGGCCAGTTCGGAGATAGGCCGTTGCGGGTGCTGCACCGCGTCTTGCAGCAGATTCAGCCAATGCCGACCCAACCGCACGATGGTGGCTTCGTCGAACAGGTCGGTGGCGTAGGTCAAGGAAGCGCTGATGCCCTCGGCATGCTCCACGGTATCCAGCGTCAGGTCGAACTTGGCCACCTGGCTGTCCCACGCCAGCGGTTCCACCGCCAGCCCCGGCAGGCGGCAGGCGTTGCGCGCGCCTTCGCTCTGGTGGTTGTACATCACTTGGAACAGCGGGCTGACGCCCAGGCTGCGTTCGGGCTGCAATGCCTCGACCAGTTGTTCGAAGGGCAGGTCTTGGTGGCTCTGGGCCTCCACGGCGCGCTGGCGCACCTGGCGCAGCAGGTCGAGGAAGCTCGACCTGTCGTCGAGCTCGGCGCGCAGCACCTGGGTGTTGACGAAGAAGCCGATCAGGCCTTGGGTTTCGGCGCGGTTGCGGTTGGCGATGGGTACCCCGACGCGGATGTCGGCCTGCCCGCTGTAGCGGTGCAAGAGCGCCTGAAAACTGGCCAGCAGCAGCATGAAGGGCGTGGCGCCCTGCTGTTGGGCCAGGCGCTTGAGCGCCTGCACCAGCTCCTCGGGCAGCGGCACCGCCACCCGTGCGCCGACGTAGCCGCGCACGGCCGGCCGCGGACGATCGACGGGCAATTCCAGCACCGGTTGCTGCTCGCCCAGTTGCGCTTGCCAGTAGGCCAACTGCCGCGCCTGCTCGCCCGCCTCCATGAAGTCGCGTTGCCACAGGGCGTAGTCGGCGTACTGGATCGGCAGCGGCGCCAGAGCCGTGGCTTCGCCCTGGCAGTAGCCGGCGTAGAGACGCACCAACTCCTCGACCAGAATCGGCATCGACCAGCCGTCGGCGACGATGTGGTGCACGGTGAGCACCAGCACGTGCGCCTGCTCGGCCAGTTGCAACAGCTTGACCCGCAGCAGCGGGCCGTGTTCCAGGTCGAAGGCTCGTGCGCCTTGGGCCTGCACTTCGCTGCGCACTGCCGCCTCGCTACCCTCGGGCAGCACCGCGACGTCGAGCGCGAAGGGTTGTTCGGGATGAATTACCTGCAAGGGCTGCTCGCCTTGCAGCACGAAGGTGGTGCGCAGGCTTTCGTGCCGCTGGATCAGCGCCTGGAAGCTGCGCGTCAGGGCCTGGCGATCCAGCGCCCCGGTGAAGCGCAGCGCCGCACAGATGTTGTAGGCCGCCGCCTGCCCGTCGAGCTGCGCCAGGAACCACTGGCGCTGCTGGGCGTAGGACAGACGCAGAGGCTGCTCGGCGTCGCGCTTGAAGATCGGCGCGATCGCGTACAGGTTCACGCCTTGCTTGCGGAGCAAGGCTGCCAATGCCTTACGTTCTTTTGTAGACAACGATTCGACAGAATCGAGCAGCTCTTGCACCGGGGTATCTCCTAAGACGTCAGCTCATCAATTTCCTCCGTAGTTAGACGTTTGAGTGCGGCCAAGGATTTAGCCAACTGGTCCTGAAGCGGATCGACGTGCGCGGTCTGGCCCTGCACGTGCTGGCAGAAATCGCCCAGCGTGGCGTGCTCGAAGAGGTCCTTGAGCTCCACGGCAGCGCCGGTGCGCTCGCGGATGCGCATCACGGCGGTGGTGGCCAGCAGCGAGTGGCCGCCGAGCTCGAAGAAGTGGTCATGCAGGCCCACCCGCTCGACTTCGAGCACTTCGGCCCAGACCGCCGCGACTTGGCATTCCAGCTCGCTCTGCGGCGCCGCATACCGGCCTTGCAGCAGGCCGGCATCGGGCAGCGGCAGCGCCTTGCGGTCGAGCTTGCCGTTGCCGGTCAGCGGCAGCGCTGCCAGGAACAACAGGTGCGCTGGCACCATGTGCTCCGGCAGGCTGGCCTTGAGCGCCGCCCGCAAGGTATCGCGCCACTGCGCCTGGGCTTCGCCGTCTTCGATCGCTGCCACTTCGTTGGGCACCACATAGGCGACCAGTTGCTTGCCCGCCGGGCCGTCCTGGGCCAGCACGGCCACCTGGCGTACGCCGGGTTGCACGTGCAGGCGCGCTTCGATTTCGCCCAGCTCGATGCGGAAACCGCGGATCTTCACCTGATGGTCGATGCGTCCGGCGTACTCGATCACGCCGTCGTGCCGTGCGCAGGCCAGGTCGCCGGAGCGGTACAAGCGCCCGCCCTCGGCATCGAACGGGTTGGGCACGAAGCGCTCGGCGGTCAGCCCCGGCCGGCCGTGGTAGCCACGGGCCAAGCCTGCGCGGGCGATCATCAGCTCGCCTTGCGTACCCGGCACGGCGGGGTTGAGCGCGCCGTCCAGCAGGTACCAGGCAAGGTCCGGAATGGCCTCGCCGATCGGGCTGCTCAGGCCGTTTTGCACATCGCTCAGGCGGATCGGGCGGTAGCTCACGTGCACCGTGGTTTCGGTGATGCCGTACATGTTGGTCAGTTGCGGCTGGGCGTCGCCGAAGGTGTCGAACCAGGGCTTGAGGCTGCTCACCTCCAGCGCTTCGCCGCCGAAGATCACATGGCGCAGCGCCAGCGGCTGCGCCGCCTCACAGGCCACCGCCATCAGCGGCTTGAAGGCCGAAGGGGTCTGGTTGAGCACGGTGACCTGCTCGCGCAGCAGCAAGGCGTGGAAGTCTTCCGGCGAGCGGGCGACATCCTTCGGCACGATCACCGCCTTGCCGCCGTACAAAAGCGCGCCGTACAGCTCCCAGACCGAGAAGTCGAAGGCGTAGGAGTGGAATACGCTCCATACGTCACGTGCTCCGAAGCCGAACCAGTGCTCGGTGGCAGCGAACAGGCGCACCACGTTGCGGTGGGCGAGCAAGGTGCCCTTGGGCTTGCCGGTGGAACCGGAGGTGTAGATCATGTAGGCCAGGTTGTCGGGCGTGGTCGCGCAAGGCGGGTTGGTCTCGTCGAGACCGGCCAGTGCTTCGACCGCTTCGAACAGCACGGTCTGCACACGCGGGCCCACGGGCAGGCGTGCTTGCAGGTGGGATTGGGTCAGCAGCACGGCGATGCCGCTGTCGTCGAGCAGGTAGGCCAGGCGCTCGGCGGGCGAGTCCGGGTCGAGCGGCACGTAGGCGCCACCGGCCTTGAGGATCGCCAGCAGGCCGACGACCATTTCCAGGCTGCGCTCCACGGCCAGGCCGACCAGCACGTCCGGCCCCACACCCAGGCTGCGCAGGTGATGCGCCAGGCGGTTGGCATGGCGGTTGAGCTCGGCGTAGCTCAGGCGCTGCTGGCCGCATACCAAAGCGGTGGCCTGTGGGGTGGCGGCGACCTGCGCTTCGATCAGCGTGTGCAGGCACCGGTCGACGGGCACGTCGCGCAGGGCCGGGTTCCAGGCTTCGAGCGCCTGCGCTTGCCGCTCAGGGTCTTGCAACGCCAGCGTTCCCAAGCAGGCCTGAGCATCGGCCACCAGCGCCAGCAACAGCTGGGCGAAGTGCTCGGCCAGTTGCTGCACGGCGCGCTCGGCCACACGCGCGCGGTCGTGGCTGTACTGCACCGACAGCGTGGCGCCAAGCTCCACCACCAGCGTCAGCGGGTAGTGCGTCTGCTCTTGCACCGCCACCGGCCCGAAGGCCAGGCCGCTGGACGCGCTCTGGCGCAGCGCCTCGGCCACCGGATAGTTCTCGAACACCAGTAGGCTGTCGAACAGGCTGTCACTGCCCGAGTGCGCCCAGCGCTGCACATCGAACAGCGGCGTGTGCTCGTGCTCGCGCAGGGCCAGGTTGCGCGCCTGCACCTCGGCGATCCATTGCCCTACCGTCTGCTCGGCGCGCGGTGTGCCGATCACTGGCAGGGTATTGATGAACAGGCCGATCTGCTCTTCCACGCCAGCGAGTTCCGTGGGCCGTCCGGCCACGGTGGCGCCCAGGCACACGCTGGCCTGGCCGGTGTAGCGCTGCAACAGCAGCAGCCAGGCCGACTGCACCAGGGTGTTGACCGTGACCCGGTTGGCCCGGGCGAAGGCTTCGATCGTCGCACTCTGTGGGCCGTCGAAGACTTGGCGATGCTCGCCCTGCCCCGCACCCAAGGCAAAGCCATTGCCGGCCAGCGCCTCGGCCAGGCGCGTCGGCGCGGCCAGCTCGGCCACTTGGGCGCGCCAGAAGGTTTCGCTGGCGGCGGCGTCCTGGCGTTGCAGCCAGGCGATGTAGTCGCGGTAGCGCCCGGTCGGCGCCGCAGGCGGTTGGCCGGCGTAGCGCTGCAGCACCTCGGCGAGCAGGCGCGAGGTGCTCCAGCCGTCCATGAGGATGTGGTGGTTGGTGTAGATCAGGTGGTGGCGCTGGTCGGCGCTGCGCACCAAGGCCAGGCGCAGCAGCGGCGCCTCGCCCAGGTCGAAGGGCTGGGCGTGCTCGGCGTCGCTCAGTTGCTGCACGGCGGCCGGTAGGTCCGGCTTGCCGCGCCAGTCGAATTCGCGCAGCGGCACCTGCACGTGCTTGTGCACCACCTGCACCGCCTGCTGCAGGTCGCCCTGCCAGACGAAGCCGCTACGCAGGATGTCGTGCGCCGCCAGCGTGGCCTGCCAGGCCTCGCGGAAACGCGCGCCGTCGAGATGGTCGATGTCGATGCGCAACTGGTTGACGTACTGGCCGCTGCCTTGGGCATACAGGCTATGGAACAGCATGCCTTGCTGCATCGGCGACAACGGGTAGACGTCGGCGATCTGCGCGGCCGGCAACGGCAAGTGGTCGAGCTGGACCTGGTTCAAGCCTGCAAGGGGGAAGTCGGAGGGCGTCACACCGCCCTGGGCGGCGTCGCAGCAATGCTCGACCAGCGCTTCCAGGGCATGCCGGTAGGCCTGCGCCAGCCGTTCCAGGGTCTCGCTGCGGTACATGGCATGGCTGAAGGTCCACTCCAGCACCAGCTCGCCGTCGTACACCTGGCCGCTGATGCTCAGCCAGTTGGCCAGTGGCGCATCGTCGGCCTGGGTGCTGCCGGCCGCTTCCCGTGCGGGGCTGAACAGCGCGCCCTCGCTAGCGCTGAAGCTGCCGTCGAACTGCCCGAGGTAGTTGAAGGTGACCCGCGCTTCGCTGCCCTGGCCCAGGCGCTGGCGCAGCTCGGCCTCGCCCAGGTAGCGCAGCACACCGTAGCCCAGACCCTTGTCCGGCACCTCGCGCAACTGCTCCTTGATCGCCTTGATCGACGCGCCCAGATCGGTCGAAGGGCGCAGGCACACCGGGAACAGGCTGGTGAACCAGCCGACGCTGCGGCTCAGGTCGAGGTCGTCGAACAGGTCTTCGCGGCCATGGCCTTCGAGCGCCACCTTGACCTGCGCCTGCCCGCTCCACTGGCACAGCACCTGGGCCAAGGCGGTGAGGAGCAGGTCGTTGATCTGGGTGCGGTAGGCGGCCGGTGCCTGCTTGAGCAGCTGCGCAGTATGTTCGCGGCCTAGGCGGGTGTGGACGTGGCCGGCATGGCGTCGGCTCAGCGCCGCGTTTGGCTGATCCTGCGGCAAGTCGGCCTCGGCGTGCTGCACCTCCAGCCAGTAATCGCGCTGGGCCGAAGCGGCGCCTGCGGCATAGCCCTGCAAGCGCTCTGCCCAGCGCCCTGGCGCCGTGCAACGGCCGCCCAGGTCGACGACGGTGCCCTGCAGACGCTGGCGGTAGGCCGTTTGCAGGTCTTCGAGCAGGACCCGCCACGACACGCCGTCGACCACCAGGTGATGGATCACCAGCAACAGGCGTTGCTGCGCATCGGGCAGCTCGAACAGCGCGGCGCGCAGCAGCGGCCCTTGGCTCAGGTCTAGGCTGGCTTGCAGGGCCTGCCCGGCGCTTTCCAGCTCGGCCAAGCTGTGCAGACGCTGCTGGCTGAACGGCGTGGTGTCGTCCAATGGCTGCACCTGCCCTTGCCAGCCTTCGGCGTGTTCGACGAAACGCGTGCGCAAGGCTTCGTGCTGGGCCAGCACGTCGTGCAACGCCTGTTGCAGCACGGTGGGGTCCAGCGCGGTGTGCGGGGTCAGCAACAGCGATTGGTTCCAGTGCTGGCGCTGGGGGATGTCCAGTGTGAAGAAGCGTTGCTGGATCGGTAGCAGCGCAGTGGTGACCGGGCCCATGGGCACTGTGGGGGCGACCGCGGCCGGCTTGGCGGCCAGTGGCTTGGCCACCGGCGCCAGCTGGGCGATGGTCTGCTTTTCGAACAGCTGTTTGGGTGTGATGCGCAGCCCGCGACGTTTGGCGCGGGCGATGATCTGCAGGCTGAGGATCGAATCCCCGCCCAACTCGAAGAAGTTGTCGGTGCTGCCGACCCGCTCCAGTTTCAACACGTCGGCCCACACCTCGGCGAGGGTTTGCTCGACCTCGCCCACCGGCGCCACGTAGCCGCGGCTGACGGCGCCGGGCACCGGCAGCGCGCGCTTGTCGAGCTTGCCGTTGGCGGTCAACGGCAGGCGCTCGAGCAGCAGCAGGTGCGCCGGCACCAGGTAGTCGGGCAACCGCGCCTGCAACTGACGCTGCAGCTCGGCGGCCTCGATGCCCGCCTCCACCACGCACCAGGCCACCAGGTGCAAGCGCTGTTCGTCGCTGTCCAGGGCGAGCGCCTGGACCACGGCTTCGCGCACGCCCGGCAGGCTGGCCAGCAGTTGCCCCACCTCCCCCGGCTCGACCCGGTAGCCACGGATCTTCACCTGGTCGTCGGCACGCGCGAGGAACTCGACCAGCCCCTCGCGGCTGAGCCGAGCACGGTCGCCGCTGCGGTACAGGCGCGTGCCGCCTGCGCCGGGCACGAAACGCTCGGCGGTCAGGCCGGGGCGGTTCAGGTAGCCCCGGGCCAGGCCCTGCCCCCCCAGGTACAGCTCGCCCGACACCTGCTCGGCGACCGGGTTGAGCCAATCGTCGAGCACGGCGCAGACGGCATGCGCCAGGGGCCGCCCTATCGGCACGGTGCGACAATCGCCGGTGCAGTCGACCGCTTCATGGGTCAGCACGCCGACGGTGGTTTCCGTCGGGCCGTAGTGGTTGATGACACGGCAGGCCGGGCGCAAGGCCCGTACCTGTTCAAACAGCGCCCAGCTGCAGGCTTCGCCACCGAGAATCAACGCCTGGGCCGGCAGCACATCGGCCGCCCGCGAGGCTTGCAACAGCCCCTGCAAATGGCTGGGCACCAGCTTGACCACGCCCACCTGGTGCTCGGCCATGTAGGCCGCGAAGCCATCCGGGTCGAACGCCAGCTTGGCCGGCAGCAGGTGCAGTTCGCGCCCCGACAGCAACGCCCCGAACAGCACGGTGTGGCCGAGATCCGCTGCGGGTGTGGAGACCATGGCCAGGCTGGCGTCGGCCGGCAGTGCCAGGCGCTCGAGCAGCGCTTGCACATAACTGGCCAGGGCCGCGTGGCTGACCAGCACGCCCTTGGGCTGGCCCGTGGAGCCGGAGGTATAGATCAGGTAGGCCGGCTGCTCGGGGCTGATGGCGATCGGCTGCGCCTGCGCGGCGCAATCCTGCCACTGGCGCGGGTCGTAGACGATGCGCGGCGGCCCGTCGCCGGCACTGAAACGCGTGTCTTCGGCGGGGTGGATCAGGGCCACGGCGGCGCTGTCGTGCAGCAGTTGCTGCAAGCGTTCGACGGGCTGTTGCGGATCGAGCGGGAGGTAGGCCGCGCCGGTCTTGAGCACGGCGAGCAAGGCGGTGACCCACTCGATCGAGCGCGGCTGGCACAGTGCGACGATGTGCCCGGCGCCGATGCCCTGCTGGCGCAGGTAGGCGGCCAGACGGTCGCTGTCGGCGTCCAGCTGCGCGCGCTCGAGGCGCTGCTCGCCGGCCCGTACGCCGCCCTGGCCCGCGCGGTTGGCTTGCCACAGGGTAATCAGGTCGCGGGCGGCAAGGGCTTGGTCAGCCTCGGCCAGATGGGCGACCGGCACGATCGCGGCCGGTTCGGGCTGCGCGCACAGGCGCTGCGTATCGCCCTCGGCCAGGCGCTGCAAAGTGCGCCGCAGCGCCTCGGCCAGACGCTCGACGGTGGTCGCGTCGAACAGGTCGGTGGCGTAGGTGAAATAGCCTTCGATGCCGTCGGGGCGGTCGGAGAAGTCGAAGGCCAAGTCGAAGCGTGCCTCTTCATTGCCCAACGGGAACGGCGCCAGGCTCAACGCTCCCACGTGGGTACGCGCCGGCTGGCCGCCGCCCACGTGCTGGTTGATCTTGAACTGGAACAGCGGGTTGTGCGCCAGGTTGCGTTCCGGCAACAGGGCATCGACCAGATGCTCGAACGGCAGCTCTTGGTGCGACTGCGCACCGGCGATGACCTCTTTGAGCTGGGCCAGCAGCTCGGCGAAGGTCTGCCGCTCGTCGACCTGCACGCGCAGCACCTGGGTATTGATGAAGAAACCGATCAGCCCTTCGAGCTCCTGACGGTTGCGCCCGGCGTTGGGCGCGCCGATGCGCACATCGGCCTGGCCGCTGTAGCGCGACAGCACCACCGCCACCGCCGCCAGCATCAGGGTGAACAGCGTATGCCCGCCTTGGCGCGCTCGGCCGCGCAAGGCTTCGGACAGCGCCGCGGGCAGTTTCACTTCGAGCACCGCACCGCGGTAGCTGGGCTGCGCAGGCCGCGGACGGTCCAGCGGCAGGCTCAGCACGGGTTGCTCATCGCCCAACTGCGTGCGCCAGTACTGCAATTGCCGCTCGGCCTCACCGGCCTCCAGCCACGCCCGTTGCCAGATGGCGTAGTCGGCATACTGGATCGGCAGCGGCGCCAGGGGCGCTTCACGACCCTCACCCAGCGCGGTGTAGAGGGCGACGAATTCGCGCACCAGCAGCTCGCTCGACCAGCCGTCGGAGACGATGTGGTGCATGCACACCGTCAACACATGCTGGTCGTCGCCCAACTGCAGCAGGCGCATGCGCAGCAGCGGCCCATGCAGCAGGTCGAAGGGGCGTGCCAGGTCGTCACGCACCGCAGCCTCGAGTTGCGCGGCGTCCTGTCCGGCCGCAAAGGCCTGCACCTCGAGCTGTACGTCGCCCTGGTCGAGCACCTCCTGATGGAACTCGCCGTCCACCGCCACCAACCGTGTGCGCAGGGCTTCGTGGCGCTGCACCAAGGCAGTCAGCGCCTGTTGCAGGCGCTCGGGGTCGAGGGCGCCGTTCAGGCGCACGGCCATCGGCACGTTGTAGAAGGCGTTGTCC
The DNA here is from genome assembly GCF_054508135.1 of Pseudomonas sp. MLB6B. Taxonomy (NCBI): domain Bacteria; kingdom Pseudomonadati; phylum Pseudomonadota; class Gammaproteobacteria; order Pseudomonadales; family Pseudomonadaceae; genus Pseudomonas; species Pseudomonas sp. MLB6B. The sequence continues at coordinate 135,290 of NZ_CP199313.1, forward strand.
GGTTCCAACTGCCAGAGGAACAACAAGCGCTGCTGGGCGAACGACAGCGGAATGCGCGCCAGGCCCTGGCGCGTCGGCATGATGGGCAACAGGCGAAAGCTCTGGCCGGTGGCCTGCATCTTGGCCAGGATCTGTCGGCGCTGCTCCAGCGGCAGGCCGACGAAGCGTTGGGCGATGCGTTGCGCTGCGGTGAGTTCCATCTCAGACCTCCAGAAAGTCGTTCATCATGGTTTCGATGTCACTCAGGCCCTGCTCGCTGAGCGAATGGCCCTGTTCGTCCAGCGCCTGGGCGAAGGCGCCCAGCACCGGTGTGGTGAAGATCAGCCGCAGCGGCAGGTCGATGCCCAGTTCGACGTTGATCCGCGACACCATCTGCGCGGCCAGCAACGAGTGCCCGCCCAGCTCGAAGAAGTTGTCGTTCAGGCCCACCTGGGCGCTGCCCAGCAGTTGCGCCCAGATCTGCGCCAATTGCGTTTGCAAGGGCGTTTGCGGTGCCAGGTAGGCGTGTTGCGAACGGCTCAGGTCGGGTAGGGGCAAGGCTTTGCGGTCGAGTTTGCCGCTGGGGGTCAGCGGCATGTGCGCCAGCTCGATGAGCGCGGCGGGCAGCATGTAGTCCGGCAGGCTGGCCTTGAGCTGGGCCTTGAGCGCGCCCGGCAGGTCGTCCGGCGCATCGGCATCGGCCACCACGTAGGCGCACAGTTGCTTGCCGGCGGCCAGGTCGACGGCGACCACCGCCGCCTCGCGTACGTGCGGCAAGGCGCGCAGGCATTGCTCCAGCTCGCCCAGTTCGATGCGGAAACCGCGGATCTTCACTTGATGGTCGGCGCGCCCGCGGTAGGCGATCTGGCCGTGGTCGTCGAAATAGCCCAGGTCGCCCGTACGGTACAGCCGAGCGCCGGGGCTGGCGGCGAACGGGTCCGGTACGAAGCGCTCGGCGGTCAGCGCCGGGCGGCGGTGGTAACCGCGAGCCAGGCACTGCTCGGAACCTATGAACAGCTCCCCGGCCACGCCCAGGGGTGTCGGGGCAAGGCTGTCGTCCAGGGTGCGTGCGGTACGTCCCGGCAGCGCGCGGCCGATGGGCACGCCGCGCTCGGCGAGGGTGGCGCCGTCGAGCGTCGAGCAGTCGAAGGTCGTGGCCACCACCGTGGTTTCGGTCGGGCCGTAGGTGTTGAGCAGGCGCACGGCCGCCGGGCCTTGCTCGAACCAGGCGAGCAGCGCGTCGTGCGGCACCGCTTCGCCGCCGACATGGATCTGCTTGAGTGCGCCGAAATCGGCGGCGGGCCGGCGCTCCAGCGCCAACAGGCGCCAATAGGCGGCGGGCAGGTCGGCGACGGTGACGCCATGGCGCTGGATTTCGGCGCAGAAGGTGGCGGTGTCCCACAGGCGCTGGTCGCGCAGCACCACGGTGGCGCCGCAGGCCAGCGGCGGGAAGAACTGCTCGATGAAGCCGTCGAAACTGAAGGTGGCGAACTGCAACACGCGGTCTTCGGCACCGATGCGCGAGTAGTCCCGCGCCACCTCGCAGAATACCGACAGCGCCCGGTGCGGGATCGCCACACCCTTGGGCTGGCCGGTGGAACCGGAGGTGTAGATCAGGTAGGCCAGGTTGTCGGCGCTGAGCTCGACGGCGAGCGGCGCGCTCGACCAGGGCGCGAGCCATTGTGTGCCCGGCTCCAGCGTCAGACGCGGAACGCGGCTGTCGGCCGGCAGGCGTTGCAGCGCGGTGGCGTCGGCCAGCAGCAGGCTCATGCCGCTGTCTTCGATCATGTAGGCCAGGCGCTCGGCCGGGTACTCCGGGTCGAGCGGCACGTAGGCGCCGCCGGCCTTGTGGATGGCGATCAACGCCACCGCCAGTCCCAGCCCGCGCTCGGCCGCCACGCCCACCAGGCGCTCCGGGCCGACGCCCTGCTCGCGCAGGCGGTGGGCCAGTTGGTTGGTGCGCTGCTCCAGCTCGGCGTAGGTCAGTCGCTGGTCGTCGTACACCAGCGCCACGGCCTGCGGCCGCAACGCGGCCTGGGCAGCGAACAGCTGATGCGCGCAGGCCGGCAGCGGCGCCAATTCGGCGCTGTCACCGGCGGCCAGCAGCGCTTGGCGCTCGGCGACGGGCAACAGGGGTAGCTCGCCGATGCGGCCCTGGGGCTGCGTGCAGAAGCCGTCCAGCACCGTTAGCCAGTGCGCGGCCATGCGCTCGATGCGCGCGGCGTCGAACAGGTCGGTGGCGTAGTTGAACGATGCGGTCACGCCGTCCGAGCGTTCCAGGGTGTTGAGCGACAGGTCGTATTGCGCGCTCTGCTCCAGCAAGTCGACCTCTTCGACCTGCAAGCCGTCCAGGGCATCGCCGGTGACTTGCTGGCCGAGGTCGCGCAGGTGGTTGTAGAGCACTTGGAACAGCGGGTTGACGCCCGGTTCGCGCTCGGCCTGCAAGGCCTGCACCACCTCGAAGAACGGCACGTCCTTGTTGGCCTGGGCCTGCAAGGTGGTTTCCTTGATCGCGGCCAGCAACTGCTTGAACGACAGCTCGCCCTGTACCTTGATGCGCGCCACCACCACGTTGATGAAGAAGCCGATCAGCCCTTCGAACTCCAGGCGGTTGCGGTTGGTCACCGGCACGCCGACGTTGATCGTGTCCTGACGACTGTAACGCGCCAGGACCACGGCGTAGCCAGCCAGCAGCACATGGAACAGCGTGGCGTTGGCCTGCACCGCCAGGGCCCGCAGGCGCTCGGTGAGCGCCGCCGGCAGGCGTACGTCGACGCGGCTGCCGCGGTAGCTGTTGACGGCCGGCCGCGGGCGGTCGGACGGCAGCTCCAGGACGGCACCGCTGTCGGCCAGTTGCGTGCGCCAGTAGTCGAGCTGCGCCTGCATCCGGCCGTCGGCCAGCCATTGGCGCTGCCAGGCGGCGAAGTCGGCGTACTGCACCGACAGAGGCGCCAACTCCACGGTCTGGCTGCGGGCGGCCGCGTTATAGCCGGCGGTGAATTCGCGCACCATCAGGCTCATCGACCAGCCGTCGGAGACGATGTGGTGCAAAATGATCGACAGCAGGTGCTCGTCCTCGCCGACCTTGAACAGGCTGACCCGCAGCAGCGGCCCTTCGATCAGGTCGAAGGCGGCGAAGGCGGCCTGTTCCAGCCGAGCGACATGGGCCTGGGCCGTGGCCTGGCTGAGGTCTTCGTAGGCGATGGGCACTGCGGTGGCGGGCAACACGCGCAGCCAGGGCAGGCCCTGGTCCTCGCGCAACACGGTGCGCAGCGTTTCATGGCGGGCGACCAGCCCGTCCAACGCCGCCTGCAATGCCGCGCGGTCGATGTGCCCGCGCATGCGCACGGCCATCGGCGTGTTGTAGGCGCGGCTTTCGGGGTTGAGCTTCCAGAACAGCCATTGCCGGTTCTGCGACTGCGACACCGGCAGCGGCTGGCTGCGATCGGCGCGGGCGATGTCGCGCTCCCCGTCCTGCTCGCCTGCCGCCACCGCCTCGGCGAAGGCCTGCAGGTCGTCGGTGTCGAACAGCGCGCGCAGGGCCACTTCCACACCCAGCAGCTTGCGCACGCGCGACACGGCCTGGGTGGCCAACAGCGAGTGGCCGCCGAGGGCGAAGAAATTGTCGTCCAACCCGACCTGCTCGACCTGCAACACCTCGGCCCAGATCTGCGCCAGTTGCTGCTGCAACGGCATGTGCGGCGCCCGGTAGACGCTGGCGCTGCCCGTCGGCGCTGGCAGCGCGCCGACGTCGACCTTGCCATTGGCGGTGACCGGCAGCTCGCGCAGCGCAATCAGGTGCGCCGGCACCATGTAGTCGGGCAGCGCGCGTTTGGCGCCCGTGCGGCAGGCCTCCAGCCACATGCGCTCGGCGTCGTCATCCACTGGCGCCATCTGCGCCACCAGATAGCCCAGCAACTGCTGTGTAGGCGCTTCGCCACTGAGCCGGACCAGAGCCTGTGCGACACCGGGCAGCGCACGCAACTGCTGCTCGATCTCGCCCAGCTCGACCCGGTAACCGCGGATCTTGACCTGGCCGTCCATGCGCCCGGCGAAGTGCAGTTCACCTTGGGCATCGCGGCGCACCCAGTCGCCGGTGCGGTACAGGCGCTCGCCATCGGTGCCGCGCGGGTCAGGTACGAAGCGTTCGGCGGTCAGCCCTGGGCGGCCCAGGTAGCCGCGGGCCAGGCCGGCCCCGCCGATGAACAGCTCGCCCTTGGCCCGCGCGGGCACCGCTTGCAGGCAGGCGTCGAGCACGGCGACGCGGCTGTTGCGCAGCGGTTGGCCCAGAGCGGGTTGCCGCTGGAGTTGCGACCCGAGTTCGGCCACCAGCACGCCAACCGTGGTTTCCGTCGGGCCGTAATGGTTGAACACGCGCAGCGCGGGTGCCAGCGCGTGGATCTGTTGCAACAGCGGCGTGGTACACGCTTCGCCGCCGAGCACCAGGCACTCGGCCGGCAGCGCGTCGGCGCCGGCGGCGAGCATGGCTTGGAGATGCGAGGGCACGATCTTCAGGGCGTCGATGCGCTGCTCGCGCAGGTAACGGGCGAAGCCCTGGGCGTCGAGCACCTGGTCGCGCTGTAGCAGGTGCAGGGTCTTGCCGTGGCACAGCGCGCCGAACAGCATGGTGTGGCCCAGGTCCGCAGCGGGCGTGGACACTTGCGCCAGGCGCTGCACACGCGCCATCGGCAGGCGCTCGGCCACCCCCGCTACGTAGTTGCTCAAGGCGCCGTGGCTGACCGCCACGCCCTTGGGCTGGCCGGTGGTGCCGGAGGTGTAGATGACGTACGCCAGCTGCTCGGCGGCCACCTTGGGCCAGGCCTGGAGCGGCGCCTGGGCGCAGGCCGGCAGCGCGTCCCAGGCCTGCCGAACGACGCCTGCAGGCAACTCGGCCAGCCAATCGTCCGGCGCCAGCAGCAGCGTGGCGCCGCTGTCGCCGAGCAGGTAGTCACGGCGTGTGGCGGCCAGTTCCGGCTCGAGCGGCAGGTACGCCGCGCCGGCCTTGAGCACGCCCAGAATGCTGGCGAGCATGGCGGCCGAACGGTCGGCCAGCACCACCACCGGGCGGTCGGCGCGCACGCCGGCCTCGAGCAGCCAGTGGGCGACGGCGTCGGCCTGCTGGTTCAACGCGGCGTAGCTGAGGCTCCGGTCGTGGGCGACCACTGCGCAGGCGTCGGGTGTGAGCCGGGCGGCGGCGGCGAACTGCTGGTGCACCGGCAGTTCGCTGGTCTGGCTCGCCGAGGCCGTAGCCGTTGCGGTGCTGGTGGGAGGCACTGCCGCAGCCGGCAACGGCCACTCGCCGACCGCACCGGGGGCGTCAGCGGCCAGGGCCTGGAGCAGGTGCAGCCAGTGCTCGCCCAGGGCCTGCACGGTAGCGGCTTCGAACACATCGGTGGCGAAGGTGAACGCCGCGTGCAGTTGCCCGGCGCGCTCGTGGGTGTCCAGGGCCAGGTCGAAACGCGCGCTGTGGCGTTGCAGTTCCACCTGGGCCAGCGCCAAGCCCGAAGCGGTACGCAGCTCACCGATGTCGGCGACGTTGGCCTGGTGGTTGAACAGCACCTGGAACAGCGGGCTGTGCGCGGCGCGGGGCACGTCCAGGGCCTCGACCAGTCGTTCGAAGGGCAGGTCCTGATGGGCCTGGGCACCGAGCGCGGTTTCGCGCACGCGCTGCAACAACGCAGCGGTGTCGAGCACCGGGTCGATCTCGGTTTGCAGTACTTGGGTGTTGATGAAGCAACCGATCAACCCTTCGCATTCGTTGCGCTGGCGGTTGGCGATGGGCACGCCGACGCGGATCGAGCCTTGCCCGCTATAGCGTTGCAAGAGCAGCTTGAAGGAGGCCAGCAGCACCATGAACAAGGTCACGTTATGGCGCTGCGCCAGGCTGCGCAGGCCGGTGGCCAATGCGTGCGGCACGGCGAACGCGTGGCGCGCGCCCTGGTAGGTGGGCCGGCCCTGGCGCGGGCGGTCGAGCGGCAATGCCAGGGGCGCGTGATCGCTGCCCAGCTTGTCGCGCCAGTAGGCCAGTTGGCGCGCCTGCTCGCCCGCCTCCAGCCAGCTGCGCTGCCACAGGGCATAGTCGCGGTACTGGACGGGCAGTGCTGCCAGGGCAGCGGGTACGCCTTGCACGGCGGCATCGTACAGGCGCAGTAATTCGTCGATCAGCACGTTCATCGACCAGCCGTCGGCGACGATGTGGTGCAGGGTCAGCAGCAGCACGTGCTCCTCATCGTCCAGCGCCAGCAACCGCACCCGCAGCAGTGGGCCCTGGTTCAGGTCGAAGGGCGCCAGGGCTTCCTGCTCGGCGAGGCGCGTCCAGTGCGCCTGGCGCTCGGCCGCAGGCACTTGGCGCAGGTCGTCGTGGCGGATCGGCAGCGTAGCGGTGGCGTCGACCTGTTGCCGGACCGCCTCGCCCACTTCGCCAAAGCGCGTGCGCAAGGTTTCGTGGCGTGCCACCAGGGCGTCCAAGGCCCGTTGCAGCGCCGGCAACGCCAGAGCGCCACGCAGGCGCGCCGCCATGGGCAAGTTGTAGGCGGCGCCTTGCGGGTCGAGCTGCCAGAGCAGCCACATGCGCTGCTGCGCGTAGGACAGGTCGTCGCGCTGCGCCACCTCTACCCCGGCTGGGATCGGTAGCAGCGAAAAGTCCACCGACTCGGCCCGTAGCGCTTGGAGAAACAGCTGACGCTTGGGCGATGGGAGTTCGATGAAGCGGCGAGCGAGTTTCTGAGCCTGTTCTGCATTCATGTCGAGCGGTGTCCTGGCAGCCGAGCAATAACCTTCAAACGAAGGGCCAGGGGGTCGATTTAGTGAGGGGCGGCGGAGGCGGACTGGCGGGCCGGCCACACGTGGAGCGTGGCGGCAAAGGCGGTATCGCAGGGCTGGGCGACCCCTTGGGCAGGCGGCTACAGCTCGCTGTGCCCTTCGGCCATGGCGACGATGACCTTGCGCTTGCCGGTGAACGGCGAGCGGGCGTGGGCGGCGAGCATGTTGTCGAGCATCAGCACATCGCTTTCCTGCCAAGGGAAGCTGATGGCGCACTCGTCGAGCACGCCGCGCACTTCGTCGAGCAGGCTGTCTTCGATGGCCGAACCGTCGCCGTAATACACGTTACGCGGCAGGTCTTCTTCGTCGACGATGTCCATCAGCGACTCGCGCACCTCTTCCTGCAAATTCGACACATGGAACAGGTGCGCCTGGTTGAACCACACGTCCTCACCGGTACGCGGGTGGCGGGCGACGGCCTGGCAACGCTGACGGGTGCGCAGCTCGCCGTCGTCCTTCCACACGCACTCGATGCGGTGCGCCTGGCAATAGGCTTCGACCTGACGCGGGTCCTGGGTGTTGAACACCTGCGACCACTCCACGTCCAGGCCGTTGCCGTAGTTGCGCACGTACATCAGGCCCTTGTCGACCAGACGCTGACGGATGCGCGCGGGCACTTTGCGATAGATTTCGCGGCTGTCGGCGATCGGCGTTTCGCCACCGGTCTGCGCGGCGATGACGCTGTAGAACCAGATCTTCATCGGCCATTCGAGGGTGTAGGCCTGCTCGTTGTGCAGCGGGATGCTCTGGTGCGCGGGGTATTCGGTGGAGGTGTACACGCCTTGGGTGACGTTGCTGCGCGGAGTGGAGCCGAACTCGTAGTTGAGCAGCGGGTGCCCGAACGATCCGGCGAATTGCCGAAAGGCTTCGGCACCGCCCACATCGAAACCGCGCAGCAGAATGCCACCCGCCTTGGGCAGATGCGTATCGAGCAGCGGGCGCAGGGCCTCGAAGGCCTCCAGCAGGTCGATGCCCGGTTCCGGCGCGCGCACAAGCAGCGGCAGGCTGCCGCGGGCGGCGTCCAACGGTTGGATGTCGAAGCTCAGCAATTCACTCATGTCCGCTCACCTTGAGCTGGCGCCGCCGTGGCGGCTGTTCGGGAGGTTGGTCGGGCGGCGCGCAACGGGCCGTCGCTCTAGGAACGAGTGATCGTTGGAGGAAATTAATCGGCCCGGGCATCGCGCTCCGGGCCGTTCGCCCTCAACCCAGCGAGCGGGCGCCCACCGGCTGCGCATGCCCGCGCGTGGTGACGATGCCGAGGAACGAGATCACGATGGCCAGGCCCAGGGTGGCGCTGACTTCGGCGCGGTGCGCTTCGGTGAACATCATCACTGCCAGCGCCAGGCTGATGAACAGGATCACGCCCCAGGTCAGGTACGGGAACAGCCACATGCGAAACTTGAGTTCGGTGTTCTCGCGCTCCAGGCGACGGCGCATGCGCAGCTGCGAGACGGCGATGACCAGGTACACCAGCAGCGCGATGGCCCCGGAGCTGGCCAGCAGGAACTCGAACACGCCCTTGGGGGCGAAGTAGTTGAGCACGGCGATGCCGGCGCCGATCAAGGTGCTGCCGAAGACTGCGGCATAGGGCACGCCGACCTTGTTGGTGCGCTTGAGCACCGCCGGGGCGTCGCCGCGCTTGGCCAGCGAGTACATCATCCGCGAGGCGATGTAGATCGAGGAGTTCATGCAGCTGGTGACCGCCACCAGCACCACCAGGTCGACCATGAAGGCGGCGTTGGGGATGTTCATGATCTCCAGTGCGCGCTGGTAGGAGCCCACCACCGCCAGCTGCGGATCGTTCCACGGCACCACCGAGATGATCACGAAGATCGACAGGATGTAGAAGGTGCTGATGCGCCAGATCACCGAGCGGGTGGCCTTGGCGATGTTGCGCGACGGGTCGCTCGACTCGGAGGCGGCGATGGTCACCGCTTCCGTACCGATGAAGCTGAACATCACGGTGATGAAGGCGCCGATCACCGCCGACCAGCCGTTGGGGGCGAAGCCGCCGTGCTCGGCCATCAGGGTGCTCAGGCCGCTGACTTCGCGCTCGGGCAACCAGCCCATCAGCGCGGCGGCGCCCAGGCCGATGAAGCAGAGGATGGCGGTGACCTTGAGAATGGCGAACCAGAACTCGAACTCGCCGTATTTCGCCACGCTGAACAGATTGGTGCCGGCCAGCAGCAGCACCGAGGCCAGGGCGAAGATCCAGCTGTCGATGTGCGGGAACCAGGCGTTGAGCACGTGCCCTGCGGCCAGGGCTTCGATGGGGATCACCAGCACCCAGAACCACCAGTACAGCCAGCCGATGGTGTAGCCGGCCCAGCGGCCGATGGCCTGGTCGGCGTAGGTGGAGAACGAGCCGGTGTCGGGGTGGGCCACGGCCATTTCGCCGAGCATGCGCATGACCAGCACCACCAGGGTCCCGGCCACGAAGTACGAAATTATGGTGGCCGGACCGGCCGCCGCGATGGCGTGGCCGGAACCCACGAACAGTCCGGCGCCGATGATGCCCGCGATGGAGAGCATCGTTACGTGACGTGGCTTGAACCCTTGCGCAAGGGCATTGCCATCAGATCCCACGGTGTTCATTGGTATTGTTCTCTTTTTGCTGACACAGGAAAGGACGGGCAGGCGTAGGCGAACGAAGCTCCTTGGGCGGAGGGTGGATAACGGGGCACGCACGGGTTTTTGTTGAGGTTCTACCCGTGGATCGGGGTGCCGCGTGGCGGATGACGGTGCCCATTTAAGCCCCGTGAGCCTGTGGGAATTTATGCGAGAACGCCTTGGGAGTGCGTGATTACGACGACGGCTGTCCGTTCGCGTCACATGGCGTGATTGACGTATCTGTTTGCGTCATGGAGGTGTGACGCGAAGGTTTTGCAGTTGGCGCCCAGGCATGGCAACACGGCCAGTGCCTGGTGTTCGAGCATTCAGACGCGTCGGTATTGCTGCAACGGGCTGCGTGGCGAGGCCGGATCGGTCATTTCGATCAGGCCGGCCGCCAAGGCGGGCTTGAGGTAGTTCTGGTTGAACGTGGGTCGGTGCGCAAGGCCCAGGCGCTGCATCAGCTCGCTGGCTTTGAGGACGGTACCCGGCGTGAGCACGGCGAGCAGGCGGGTGATGGGATCGGCTACTTGATCGGTTACTTGTACGGTTACTTGATCGGTTACTTGTACGGTGGCTGGCATATCCACGTTTGCGCCTACGGGTTTCGTAGCGCTTTCGGATTCGCCTTCACTGGCCTCGCGCAGCGCTTGCTGCAGGGCTTCGAGCATGAACTCGACGAACGGCGTGGCCTCGCCTGCCTGGTCGGCCATGGCCAATGCCGCGTAATACGCCTCTTGTCGAGCGCAGATCACGGATTCGACCGGCAGATAGGCCAACACCGGACGCCATTGGCTCAGAATGAGCGTCTGCCACAGCCGCCCCATACGGCCGTTGCCGTCGGCGAAAGGGTGGATGAACTCGAATTCGTAGTGGAATACGCAACTGGTGATCAAAGGTGGCCAGTCGCTCACTGCCAACCATTGCAACAGGTCGTGCATCAAAGGCGTGAGGCGACTCGCCGGAGGTGCCATGTGCAGCAGGCGGTCGCCTCGATAGATTCCCACTCCGCCGTTGCGGAGTTGCCCGGCATCGTCGATCAGTCCGTGCATGAGCAGGCGATGGGCTGCCAGCAGGTCGGTCAACTGCGTCGGGTGCCAACTCGGCATCGCTTCGTAGGTGGTGAATGCATTGCGCACTTCCTGGATTTCCCTGGGCAACCCGAGCACGCGCTTACCCTCCAGCACGGCGGTGACCTGTTCGAGGTCGAGGCTGTTGTTCTCGATGGCCAGCGAGGCCTGGATGGTGCGGATGCGATTGCCTCGGCGTAACTGGGGCGTTAGCGCTTTTTCTCGGTTGGCCGTCAAGACGCCGACTTGCTCGCTGATGTCGCCAACCAGCCCAAGCATGCGCGCGGTAAGAGTCAACGGGGGCTGATAGAGCTTCATGACGATGGTTCCAGGTAGGGCGGCCGTTACCCTATCCAGTTACTGCTTGCGGGTAAAGATGGGCTTTGCATCGACGCCTGTGCGCTGGCGGCTGAGTTGGCATCGAAGTGCCCAATCAGGTCATCAGCCGTTTGATCCGACAGACTTGAGCGGCAGCTAATGTTGATTTATCTGACAGGGGTATCAGGCTTTTCGACTTATTGATGTAGGACCCAGAGACTACTTTCCTGCGACGTGTCGACGTGGAAATGGCGAACGAAATCGGGATATGGCCTGCTCTTGGATAGAGACAGTCGTAGAGCGCTCCCAATGCACCCGTCCATGGGATATACGCCGACTTCGTGTGCTGCCCAACACCACTCGACGCCAATCCCAGCCGTTGTCTGGAAGGCTCTCTACCGAACACCTGGATCGTCATGAAAAGACACACCCCTGCCCCGCTGATCGACGCGCCCCACTTTTCCGTTCATAGCGGACTCAGCTGTGAAGACGCCCTCGCCTATGCCCAGCAATTGCTGCAAGCCATCGAAGACTCGCTCGACGAATACCGTACGACCAACGCCGATACGCCGGAGATGCACAACGTGCTCAGCGCCGTGCGCGCTGCGCGGACGGGGCAGACGTTGTTGGCGCATGTGATGGGGCGGGGTATGGGGGAGTAAGGTCGGCCATAGGTGACGGGTTCTGCCTGGCTTTGAGGCTGGGTCAGAGACTGGCTTTCGATTCACAGCGGATAAAGCCTGTCGGACATTTCCGAAATTTAACCGAATGCTTCAGCTCCATCTCTACAGCGACTTATCCTACACGCGCTGCAGCCGTTTCGACGTTGTTGATCCGAGGCAAGGGGGCTAATTTCCCCGGGTCGTCTACGTGGCGATCGGGTGTGAGAGCCCAGCGAAATTTCGGAGCGCTGTCATGGCAGCCGTTCGTGGGCAGACTTCGGTCTGGCCGGAATTCCGATGTTCGCCGGTCTCTCACCCTGCGAACGGCTGCCACCCATTTCTGTGAGAGGAACTGTCTGGCAGACACCACTGCGAACACGGAGCCTTGCCATGAAAAAACCAGTCCCCGACCCACCCAGCAAAATCATCCACACTCCCTACCTCGCCATCCACGCCGACCTTAGCCCGCAAGACGCCCTCACCTACGTAGAGCAACTGCTGCACGCCATCGAAGCTTCCCTCGACGAATACTGCATGGCCAACGCCGACACGCCAGAGCTAGGTCTACTGATCGGCGCTGCCCATGCTGCACGGAGTGGTCAGGCGTTGTTGGTGCATGTGCTGGGGCTATCCGATACCGGGCCATGAACTGGCTGAACAAGATGTGCGTCGGGTGCACATCCGCCAACATTTGTGTCTCTTGAAACATTAGAAATGAAACCAACTGAGCGCGTCCAAGCCAAGCTCGGTGCGTATTTGGCGAGCGCGCTCGCGTATCACCGCCATGTCGCGGTCGTACTGAGCTCTCAACTCAGTACCCTGTGCAACGTAAGCAATACCACGCTGGTAGTTTCGCTCATGACGATCCGTAGTAAGAAGTTCGGCATAGAGGGAGAACGCCCGCCCTATTGAAAACGGAGGGGTACTGGCCGCTTCAGAACCAACAACAATTGGGGGCACTGGTAATGGTTGCCGGTTTTCTCGAATACGAAGATCGATCAAATAGCCCTCAGCGTTGTTAACCAATCGGTTTAGATAGTCTGGCGGCGACGCTTGGACTGGAGGTATTTGTTGGGGGCGTGTTTGGGCGCGAACGGGTGCTAGACCTTGTACTCTGGCAGGCGCGCGCGCTCGAGCCTGAGCGGGGATCCGGGCTTGCGCTCGTGCCTGTCTTTGGGTTCGGTCTCGGTCCAAAACTCTGATTCGGGCACGTAGCGCTAAAACTACTGGGTTACGACGGACCTCCAGGTGTCCGCTTGGATCCACACCTGCCACAGGATTATCCGTGCAATACGCGTAACAATTCAGGCCGCCTGCACCAAAAGGACTCCAGCTATCCGGCGCGACGAATCGCATCAAAGCAGGGCTGAAACCTCGATAACCATTGCCCAACAAGTACACGCCGACATGAAAGTCCAACCGCTCGCCATTGAAGTTCACCACCGACGTAAAGCAGGTTCGAGCGTCTTGAAACCCGTAAGGGGTGTAGGCTCGCAAATTCGCAGGCTTCATTTCGCGCCTCCATGAATGTAAAGCCTGCAGCATCAGCAGTTTCCAAACAGCACACAACTGGCAACATTGTCAGTCGCCAACCATGGCGGGCAGCCTGGCAAGCGCGGGCCGTCCGCTCCACGATGGCCCGCCGGGCAGCTCAGGGCAGAGCCGACGCGCACAACCCTAGGGTGGCGGGAAGCTTTATGCCTGAGGCTCCCCCGCTGGCGACTCATTCTTCAGCAACACCATGCTCTGCGGCGACGACAGCGCAATGCCCTCCTCTCGCAACGTATTGAGAATGCTGAACAGCAGATCGCTGCGCGCCCCACCCACCTGGCGCGGGCCGGCCACGTAGCCGCTGGCCGCGAGGACCATGCCGGTGGCGGTGATGTCCTTGAAGGTCACCGACGGCGCCGGGGCGTCAAGGATGCCTTCGTGGGCTTGGTAAGCCGCCAGCAGCAGCTCGCGCACGCGGGTGGCATCGGTGTTCAGCGGCAGGGTCAGGGTGATGCCGACCACGCCCAGGGCGTTGGCCATGGTCACGTTGCGCACGTTCTGCGAGATGAACTGCGAGTTGGGCACGATCACCGTGGAGCGGTCGGACATCTGGATTTCCGTGGCGCGCACGTTGATGCGGCGGATGTCGCCCTCGACCCCGGCCAGGCTCACCCAGTCGCCGACCTTGACCGGCCGTTCGGTGAGCAGGATCAAGCCGGAGATGAAGTTCTGCACGATCTGCTGCAAGCCGAAACCGATACCCACCGACAGCGCGCTGACCACCCAGGTCAGGCTGGTGAGGTTGATGTGCAGGGTCGACATCACCACCGAGGCGAGGACCAGGAAGCCGATGTAACCCACCAGCGTCACCAGGGACGCACGCATGCCGGCGTCCATGTCGGTGTCGGGCAGCAGGCGCTCGCCCAGCCAGCGCTTGAGCACGCGGATGGCGAACAGGCCGGCGAAGAAGATCGCCACGGCGAGGAAGATGTCTTGCGGCACCAGGTTGAGGTTGCCGAGCACCTTGCCGCCGCTGCCGTCCCATTCGCCCAGGCTCATCAGCAACTCGCCGGGGCTGGTGCCCGACGGCAGGAAGGCGAACATCACGGCGACGAACAGCATCAGCGTGCGCCCGACCCCGGCCAGGATGGTGCTGGCCTGGGCCTGGTGGCGCTGTTGCAGGCCCAGGGCCGAGGCCAGTGCCAGGCCGCCGGGCTGACGCGGCGACAGCAGCGCTTCGCACAGGTCGCCGAACACCGTGATCATCAGGTAGGCGCAGGTGGCGACCACACTGATCCACAGCAGCTTGGCGGTGAGGAAGTACGACAGGGTCAGGAAGCCGGTGAGCAGCGCGACGAACATCGCCGCCACCCACACCGACATCACGAACGGAATCAATCCGGCAAGACCGGTCGGGCGCGGCAGGTTGTGCAGCCTACGGGTGCGGCGGTAGCAGACCAGGGCGGCGATGAACAGGATCGACACCACCAGCGCGGTCAGGCCGTTGGTGGCCAGGGTCAGCGCCAGGCTGGTGCCGATCACGCTGTTGATGCGCTCCACGGTCAGCAGCAGCATCAAGGCCAGGGCCAGCACCTGCGGGAACCAGCCCAGGGCGCTGGCGACCTGGTCGGGGATCGGCGGCAGGCGCCAGGACGGGCGTTGCAGCATCAGCATGGCGCGGCCGAGGCCGGCGACGAAGGCGCTGAACACCACCAGGGTGAGGATGTGGTTGGTGACGCTGGCCAGGTCGCTGCTCAGTTCCGCGCTGCTTTCCAGGCCCCAGCGCACCAGCGACACGGCGCCGCCGATGGTACTCAAGGTGGCCAGAGCCACGCCCAGGGCCAGGGCGCTACGGCGCAGGCGGCCTTCGGGCAGCCAGCGCACCACCAGGTAGCCCAGGAAACGCTCGAGCAGGCCACGGCCCACCGTCCACACCGCCAGGGCGGCCAGCAAACTGGTGAGGAACAGCCAGCGGTGCTCGGCGCTGAAGGCGCTGGCCACGGCGTCGGCGGCGTCGCTGCGCAAGCCGTCCAGGCGCGCCATGTCTTCGTCGGTGGGGCGCACCAGGGTGGACCAGAACGCCGGGCTCAGCGGGCTGGCCGCGCGGCTGCTGATCTGTGAGTTGAACAGGCTGCGGCGCAGGTTGACGATCTGCGTGGAGAGGTCGCGGGCCGATTGGGACAGCTCGGTGGCCTGCTGCTGCTCGGCTTGCAGCGACTTCTGCTGGGCGGTGAGTTGGCGCCGTTGCTGCTTGAGGCTGTCGGCCTCGTCGGCCTGGGCCGGGCCGACCACGCTGAGCTGGTCGACCACCCGCTGTACGTCGGTGGTGCGCTGGGTAGCGAGGTCGGCAGCTTGGCGCTGCACCTGCAAGGCCGCCTGGCGCAATTGCGCGAGCAGGTCGTCGTTGGCGTTGCTGGTCACGCCCTGACGGATCTGGTCGAGTCGGGCGTTGAGCTGGTCGAGGTTGGCGTTTTCATCGAGCGTCTGTTGCTCGACGGCGGCCAGCCGTGGTGCGGGGTCGTCAGCCGACCAGGCGGGCGTGGCGACCCACAGCAACAGGGCCAGCAGGCCCATGCAGAAACGGTCAAGGCGGGTGCGCCTCATGGGGGTGTCCTCTTTACAGCTCGTTAAAGTGGGGAATTCTAAGCGGCCCGACGCAGATCCTTTATGAAAATCTTGCAGGCGCGACCGTTTCGACGTTTTTAGGTCGCGACGGGTGACAACGCCGTCCTGGATCCAGGCGCTGCGCGCTGGCTGTCGGGAGGCGTCGCGGCCATTGGGCCGGCGACGCCGCCCTGGCTTCAGGCGCCGCCTATTGGCTGTCGAGAGGCGTTGGCGTCACTGGGCCGGCGGTGCCGGCCATCGCGGCTGAAGCCGCTCCTACAGAGGGGGGTAAGAACTGAGGTCCCGGATAGATGGGGCGCAGCTCAAAGCCCTGTGGGAGCGGCTTTAGCCGCGATGGGCGGCGACGCCGCCCCGAATTCAGGCGCCGCATACTGACTGTCGGAAGGCGTTGCGGCCATTTGGCAGGCAGTACCGGCCATCGCAACTAGCCAAAACACCGAAACCGGCCCCTCCCAAGCATCACTTCTTCTTACGTGGACCACCGTTGAAACTCGGCGCCTTGCGTACGGGCTTGAGGTCGGGAGCGGCATCCGCGCCGCTGTCCATCCACTTGCCCAACCCGCGTTTGGCAGCGCCCTCTTTCGGCTTCTTGGGCTTTTTCGGCTTCTTGATCACCTGACCGCTGCCGTCGGTCTGCGGCACGCGGTGGTCGGGGATGAAGTCCGGTTCGTCGTGGCGCGGCAAGGTCTGGCGGATCAGGGTTTCAATGGCGGCCAGCAGTTGCACTTCGTCGGCGCACACCAGCGAAATCGCTTCGCCCGTGTTGCCCGCGCGGCCGGTGCGGCCGATGCGATGCACGTAGTCTTCGGCGACGATCGGCAGGTCGAGGTTGACCACCAGCGGCAGGTCGTCGATGTCCAGCCCGCGCGCCGCCACGTCGGTGGCGACCAACACCTGGATCTCGCGCTGCTTGAAGCTGTCCAGGGCGCGCTGGCGGGTGGCCTGTGGGCGGTCGCCGTGGATGCCGTCGGCCTTGAGGCCTTCGGCCTGCAAGCGCTCGACCAGTTGGTCGACGCCATTGCGGGTCTTGGCGAACACCAGCACCTGCCCCCACCGCTTCTTGCGCAACAAGTGGCAGAACAGGTCGGCCTTGCGTTTCTTGTCCACCGTCACCAGCCACTGCTTGACGGTGCTGGCGGTGGCGTTGCGCGGGCTGACTTCGATGCTCAGCGGGTCTTGCAGCGCCAGGCCGGCGAGCAGGCGGATCTGTTCGGAGAAGGTGGCGGAGAACAGCAGCGTCTGGCGCTTGCGCGGCAGAGCGGCGTATACCGCACGCAGCTCTTCGGCGAAGCCCAGGTCGAGCATGCGGTCGGCTTCGTCGAGCACCAGGGTCTGCACCTGGTTGAACTTGATGGCGTTCTGCCGGAACAGGTCGAGCAGCCGGCCGGGGGTGGCCACCAGCAGGTCGACGCCACGGCGCAGGCGCATCATCTGCGGGTTGATGCTGACCCCGCCGTACACCGCGTAGGTGCTGATCGGCAGGTGTTCGGCGTAGGCGCGCAGGTTTTCGTGCACCTGCTCGGCCAGCTCGCGGGTGGGCACCAGCACCAAGGCGCGGATGCTGTTGCTGGCGACCTTCTCGCCTTCGAGGGTCAAGCGTTGCAACACCGGCAGGCCGAAGCCTGCGGTCTTGCCGGTGCCGGTCTGCGCCGCGGCCATCAGGTCGCGGCCGGCCAGTACGGCGGGAATGGCCTGGGCCTGGACCGGGGTGGGAGTGGTGTAGCCCAGTTCCTGCAAGACACGCAGCAAGGGTTCGATCAGGCCGAGGGTGGCGAAAGTCATGGCAATACCGTCAGGGGTTCAGCGAAGGCGGCGAGTTTACCGCAACGCCCTGCCCTACTTGCACATTTTGCCGGCCAGCGGTGCGGCCTGGGTCGGCGGCGTCCTGCGCCACTGCGGCACGCCGATCAGCACCACCGCGCCGATGATCACCGCCATGGCCAGGCATTCCTCGGCGCCGATCCGCTCGCCGGCGAAGAGGATGCCCAGCAGCACCGCGACCGCTGGGTTGACGTAGGCATAGCTGGTGGCAGCAGCCGGGCGCACGTGCTTGAGCAGGTACATATAGGCGCTGAAAGCGAGGATCGAGCCGAACAGCACCAGATAGGCCAACGCGCCCCAACCGGCGGCAGTGGGCAGGTGCGTCATGCGCTCGCCGCTCAGCACGCTGCCGATCAGCAGAATGGCGCCACCCAGCAGCATTTCACAGGCGGCGGCCATGGCCCCTTGCGGCAGCGGCAGACGCTTGCTCCACACCGAGCCGAAGGCCCAGGCGGCCGCCGCGAACAGGATCAGCAGCGCGCCCAGGGGGCTGGCCTGCAGGTTGGAGCCGAGGTTGAGCAGGCCGATGCCCACCAAGCCCAGCAGGATGCCGGCCCACTCCAGGCGCGAATTGCGCTGGCCGAACCACAGCCCGAACAGCAAGGTGAACAGCGGCACCGTGGCGATCGCCAGCGCCGCCACACCGGAGGCCACGCCGGCATGCTCGGCCAGGGTCACGCCGCCGTTGCCGCAACTGAGCAGCAGAAAGCCGATGGCCCCCGCAGCCCGCCACTGCGGCCACGTCGGATTGGCCACACCGCGCCAGCGCAGAAACCCGTAGAGCAAGGCCCCGGCGGCCATGAAACGCACACCGGCCATGAGCAGCGGCGGCCAGGACTCGACGCCGATGCGGATCATCAGGTAGGTGGAGCCCCAGACCAGGTACAGGGCGAGGAATGCGCCGATCAACAGCAAGGGGAAACGACGGGGGGCAGGCATGGTGGCAACTCGAAGTCCATTCGGGGCGTTCGAGTCTACGACCTGCTCTTGGAAATTCTTAGTGACAATTACTGACGAAGTGGCCCGTACACATTGGTTTGAATTTGTGCTCAATGCCGCAACAACAACCGTCCTTCGATCGGCTGAAAGCGGCTCGCAGCCCGAATCAACGACATCGCCGTAAGCCCCGGTACGCCATACACTACCGCTTCCACGCTATGGCGCTGGATCACCCGCTCCAACAGCAGATCGAAATCGCCGTCGCCCGAGGCCAGTACCACCTGGTCGACCCGGCTGGCGGCGTCGACCACGTCCAGCGTGATACCCACGTCCCAATCGCCCTTGGCCGAGCCGTCGCTACGCTGGATGTAAGGTTTTAAACGGACCTGGAACCCCAGGTTGCGCAAGATCTGCTGGAACTGCTGCTGTTTGGCGTCGCCGCGGTCGATGGCATAGGCCACCGCTTCGACGATCTCGCCCTCGCGGCTGAGTTCGGCCCAGAGTGCGGCGTAGTTGAAGTGGCAGCCGTGGGCCTGGCGCACGGTGTAGTAGAGGTTCTGCACATCGGCGAACAGCGCGATCTTCTTCACCTGGGGCTCCTGGGACGGGGGCTGCGGTCGCCGGGGCTGGGCGACCTGGGTCGGTTTGCGCTATGGGTCGACCGACCTTGGGGCAGCCTGGACACGCATCGAACGGGCGCCAGGCGCCCGCAAACGGCCAGGGAGTATGCCAGACCTGTCAGATGAACGAGTCGTCGTCGGCGAAACCGCCGCCGTCGTCGCTATCGTAGTCGGCGTCGGTGAAGCCGCCGTTGCCTTGGTCATAGCCGTTCTGGTCGGCCACGTGCTGCTGACCGCCCGAATCCTGCCAACCGCCGCCGTCACTGGCCGGCGCAGGTTGTTCTTCGATCACTTCGACCACTTCCTGCGGGTGCGAGCCATGGCCGAACAGGCTGCTGATGCCCTGTGCCAGCAGCACCCCACCGGCCACGCCGGCGGCGGTCTGCATGGCGCCACCGAGGAAGCTGCCGGCCGCACCGCGGGCCGGCGCGGCCGCTGGGACCGGGTTGGCATAGGGTTGCGCCGGGGCGCTGCCGGGCGCCGGGTCGCGCCAGCCGCCAGTGCCTGTGGGTGGGCTGCTGGGACGGGACTGCGCCGGTGGGTTGGCCGGCTTGGCACTGCCACCAAAGAGGCTGGACAGGAAACCGCCACCGCCATTGCCGCTGTCGCTGGCTTGGTTGGATGGCGCGCGGGCCTGGCGCAGGTCGGCCTCGAGCTGCTTGTTCTGTTCGTCCAGGCGCTTGAGCGCCGCTTCCTGGACCAGGATCGCCTGGGCCATGTAATAGGCGGCGGCCGGTTGCCGGCGCAGGTGCTCTTCGATACGCGCTTGGGCCTGGGCGTCGCGCGGCTCGGCGGCCGCTTCGGCCTGGCGCAGACGGTCGAACAGACCGTCGATCAGGCGTTGTTCTTCACTGTTCATCTGGGCTACCTCACAGAGACTGAGTGGGCTGTCGGACCCGCTCAAGGTGGGGGGTAATGCCCGCCGGTTCAATCGCCGGGCCGATGAAACTTTCTTCAGCCGCCGGCCCCGGTGGGCTAAAGTGGCGCCTGCTTTCGGCCATGCGATATCGACTGATGAAACCCTTCACCGTTCTGCGCGATTCCCTGTATTTCTTCCGTCTGCACCTGCTCGGCATCGCCAAGCTGTGCCTGCCGGTGGTGTTTCTCGAAGCCCTGTGCACGCACCTGGTGCTGCAACAGTTGGGCGAAAACGCCGGCTACGGCTACGGCATGCTGGTGAGCCTGCTGTTCTACCCGCTGTACACCGCCGGGCTGATCCTCTACCTCGACACCCGCAGCCAGGGCCAGGACGTCGCCTTGCGCAACCTGTTCGCCCGAGCCCTGCAACTGTGGCCGCAAATGGCGCTGCTGGTGCTGCTCGGCTCGCTGCTGATCATGGCCGGGCTGACGCTGTTCATCCTGCCGGGCGTGTGGATCATGCTCAAACTGGCCTTCGCCGATTTCCTCGTTGTACTGCGCGGACGGCCAGTGCTGCAGGCGATGCGCGACAGCGCCAACCTGACCAGCGGGCATTTGCTGACCATCCTGATCTGCATGCTCTCGGTGCTGGCGCCGCTGTGGTTGATCGACGGCTTGCTGCTGATGGCGTTTCCCGATGCGCAGGCTGGGGTGATGATCGCGATCGACAGTGTGGGTGGGTTCTTGCAGTTGTTCAGCACGGTGGTGCTGTTCCGGTTGTTCATGTTGCGCGAGGCGCAGTTGCCGGCGTGAGGGTCGGCGGTACTGCCGTCTCTCGCCACTACACCGCAGTTGGGATTGTCGGTTTTTGTCTGCCGGCCAATTACGGCCTGTCACTAGGCAGGCTTGGATTTCATCAGGCCGGCCCTACGAGCCGATCTCCATACAGAATTGCAAATGGGTTCATCGCGCTTTTCCAATCATGCGCAGCCGAGCCCGACCTTGCTGTGATGCTGCGCAGACCGAGCCAGATCGGTTCGGTCGCCGCGCCATCGTTCGAAAAGTGCGCGCGGGTCTCGATGACCTTGTTTAGCTGAGCGTTGATACGCTCGAGCATCCATGGGGTGAACAGCACATCAACCAAATATCACGGCCATGAGGCAACAGGGACAATGAACCAATACATGATTGATGGCATACGGACAACGTTACTGTAAGGATCTCGGTATTAAAATGACGCGCATAAAGATAATGGCCACCCAAGGAGATCAAGTGAGCTTTTCCTGTCCTTTCGGCACAGGGTGGGCTAAGTGGGGCGTTAAGTCACCGGCAATAGGTGCTTGCTATGACGTTGAATGGGATGTGGATGACGATTTTGAGTGGGGAAGAAATATAAAGGATGCGTTGGAGGCTACCTCCGCCATCGAGACGGTGGGCAGCACCCTATTTTTTGTAGCTCAGGCTTTAACTTACGAAAGCGACAAGATATTAACGATCTCCTTGGGCGGCGACGTAATATTTCTCAATGTAAGCTCTGCACCAAGCACAAGTGGATACGTTTGTTTTTTCACAAGCACGGACAATCTTACGTTGTACCCTGTTGAGCTTTAACATAGCCCTACGCAGACTATTAGCACCGCTTTCTTGAGGCAATGAGACCTCACCACTGAATCGCCCCAGGTTTCGTAGACACCCTTCGAGAGGAAGGGGGTCGCGGGATTTGACTACTCACGCCGTCGAATGACCTCGGTAAAGCTCAAGCCTAGTCACCCCTTCCTCGGCTTCGCCCGCGCCGTCGCCTCCGCCACCAGCGGATCGTCCGGCCAGTAATGACTCGTATCAGCTAACACTCCAGCACACTGACAAGCTGTATGCCGCCAGTTCCCTGGGGCTAAAGCCGCGACGCCGAACTGCCATTGACAGTCAATCCTTCCGAAAAATGTTGACTGATTTCGGCTTGTCTACGCCCATGATTGACACTCCTTTGAGCCTAGATCGCTGGTTTTAGCGAAGACATTGACAACAGCGTCCCGGCTAACCTTGATCAGGTCTGGGCTAGGGACGAATTCGATGTCTGCACCGAGGCATTGAAAGCCTCGGCGCCTGTGCCTTAGCCGGAGCAGACAACGCGACACCAAGAACCGGATGATGAAGGCATCGCTTTCACAACAGATGCTGGCGGAGTAAGGGAGGTGGGGTTAGGCACTGTACGAAAAGTAATGTCGCAAACACCGCATGGCACAAGCTAACGAGACCATCGCTGCGTAGCTTTTCGCGAGCTTGTCGAAGCGTGTAACGATGCGGCGGTTCTCTTTTAACCAGCCGAACATGCGTTCGATGATGTTGCGTTGCCGGTATTTCGGGCGATCAAACAAGCGAGGCAAGCCGGGCTTGGGCTTGCGTTTCATGGTTCGCAGAGGGATCACCGGCTGCATCCGGTAACGGTCACAGTAACGTCGCAGCGCTTCGGCATCGTATCCCTTATCAGCCAAAAGCTACCGACAGCGTTTGCGAGGGCGGCCGCGCAAACTGGGGATATAGGCTTCATTGAGCAAGGGCTGAGCGTACGAGATATCGCTGGCCTGCCCGCCCGAAATCAAAAAGCGCAGCGGTACGCCATTGGCGTCACAAAGCATATGGATCTTGGTCGTCAGGCCTCCGCTACTGCGGCCTAATGCGTGGTCTGAGGGTTCATCAGGCCCCCCTTTTTCCCGGCGCCAGATGAGGCTCGGGTTGCGCGTACAGCAGTGGAGTCGATCATCCAGGTTTCCAGGTCGATCAATCCTTGCTCGTTCAGCTTGATGTGCAGCCGCTTGAGCATCAGGTCGAGCGCTCCTTGGTTACGCCAATCTCGAAACCGCTGGTAGACCGTTGACCAGGGGCCGAAGCGCTCGGGTATGTCGCGCCAGGCGGCGCCTGAGCAAAGCACCCAAAGCACGCCATTGAGCATCAAACGGTCATCTGCTCTCGGCCTACCGCTGCGCCGGGGCTGTTCAAAGAGATCAGCAACCAACTCCCAGGCTGCATCGGGGATTTCGTACCGCTTGACCATCGTGGCCTCCTGCCTTCGATGGGCGCGAACTCTACCGAATATCAGTGTCCAGGTGCGGTGGCGGCGGTTTCAAAGGATTTCGTACAGAACCTAGATCTGCGAATCGAGCTGCTGGATGATTGAAGCACGTCCCATTTCGAATTGCCTCAGCGTAGTGGATGAAGTTGCTTCGAACTCCTTGGGTGTGCGCTCAAATCATGCAGGTGTTCGGGTTCAGCTGGTGCCTCTGAGGGAGCTCGCGAGAAATAGATCTTCACGTTCTACTCGATTAACACATCCGGACCAAGCATAGGCTGTGGCACGCTTGACCCGTGACTTCCGACAATCGCCGCAATGAGGGCTGACTATGAGCTGCCCTGGTTGACGCGAATGTTGACGCTCAAATTGAGCCTGATATTGACTGGCTTGTTTTTCATTCCAACCATACCTTAAGTAAAGGTAGAGGTGTGGATTCACCTTGCTTATGGCATTTACAGTTTTGAAATGCAGCGTCATTTCAGGAGGGTTTTGAGCTGCCACAACCCGCAGTTGGCTACGGTTTTTCGCGGAAAATTTGACTGAAACAACGCTCTCCTTTAAAACCGAAGAGGCTTACCGTTATCGCCTCTGATTTTGAGAAGCGATGAATGAGGAATAAAGAACGTCAGCAAAATCAAGCTCGCTGATTTCACCGACTACCAGATCCCTGACAGCATCCGCCACCAAGTCGTTATCCAGAGTAATTTCATAGTCATTGAGCGAAAGATATTCCAAGCCCACTGCAAGTCCAGTGCGCTTGTTGGCATCAGGTAATGCATGGCCTCGGGCAATGCTGGCGGTATATTTGGCGGCGATTTCAAATACATCATCAAGACCGTCATAGGCGATCGCATTGTCGATTCTGGCCAGCGCACCCTGCAAGATCGAAAGATTCACCACTCCTTTCATCCCAGGCTCGGTAGTCAATATTTGAGTGTTTATCTCAATAACGCGCTCGAAGGGGAAAAAGATCAAATCCATTACATATAAGCCAGCTTTTCAAAAGTCTTCTTATGCGTTCTAAGGGCAAGTTTCGTTTCCGAACAAACGATCTGCTTACCCTGATCTCCACTCAAATCCAGCTTTTTGGTCGCTTTGATCTTGGGTCGTTTTACTATGGATACGCCATATGTATTCAGCTTTTGGTTCACGGCCAGGATTCTCTAATGACTTGAACAATTTCTACTCGCAAGGTAGCACACAACTTTGGAGCACGCATCCGCCCCTAAGGTCAACGGGCAAAGGAAATTGCCTCGCTGTCGAGATGGATGCGGTTGCTGGTTCGCCTACTTGAACAGTTCAATAAGCCCAGCCTCGCTCATACCTAGTCACCCCTTCCTCGGCTTCACCCGCGCCGTCGCCTCCGCCACCAGCGGATCGTCCGGCCAGTAATGCTTCGGATACCGCCCCTTCAGATCCTTCTTCACCTCGGCATAGGTCGTGCGCCAGAAGTTGGCCAGGTCCTGCGTCACCTGCACCGGCCGGCGTGCCGGCGACAGCAGGTGCAGCTTGAGCACCTGGCGGCCGCTGGCAATGCGCGGGGTGTCGGGCAGGCCGAACAGTTCCTGCAAGCGCACCGCCAGTACCGGCGGCTGCTCACTGTAATCGATGCGGATGTTGGAGCCCGAGGGCACTTGCAAGGTCTGCGGCGCCTGGGCGTCGAGCTGTTGCGGCAACGGCCAGGGCAGCAGGTTGCGCAGGATGCTCGGCAGGTCGAGCTGGCCGAAATGGCTGAGCCGGCCGACGCGCTCCAGGTAAGGCGCCAGCCAGTGCTCCAGGGTCGCCAGCAGGGCAGCGTCGCTCAGGTCCGGCCAGGTACGCGCCTCTTCCGGCTCCAGGCTGCGCAGCAGCGCCACGCGAGCCTGCCATTGGCGCAGCTCGGGGGTCCAGGGCAACAGCTCCAGGCCCTTGCGCCGCACGTAGTTGACCAGCGCCTGCACCCGCGTGGCGGTGTCGAGGTCGCGCAGCGGCTCGCTCGACAGCACCAGTTCGCCGACCTTGCGCTGGCGCTCGGCGCGCAGCACGCCTTCGCGCTCGTCCCATTCCAGTTCGTCGACCTGGCTGACTTGCTCGCTCAACACAGCATCCAGCAACTGCGGGTCGAAGTCGGCCGCCAGGTAGATGCGCTCTTCACGCTGTCCCTGCCGGCTACCCAGGTCGGCGATCACCAACCAAGGATGCTTCATCAACGCGTCGGGATTGGCGAACAGCGCGGCGCGGCCATTGGCCAAGCGGTATTCGCCGCCACCGGGCCGGCGTTGCTGGGCGATGCGGTCGGGGTAGGCGAAGGCCAGCAGCGCGCCGACCCAGCGTGGGTGCTGCGGGTCCGGCACGGGAGCCTCCGGGGCGCCGCGCAATTGCCCGCGGTACTGGCGCGCCAGTTGCCGGGCGCGCTGCACCCCGCCCTGCTCGCCGCGTTGCGCGCGCTGTTCGCCGCCGAGCAGGGCCAGGCGGCTATGGATGTCCGCACCCTCGGCGCCGCGTTGGATGTCGCGCTCGCCGAGCAGCGCGGCCAGGTCGCAGGCCAGGGCGCTCAGGCCCAGGTGCTGGCCGCGCAGCAGCAGGTGGGCGATGCGCGGGTGGGCCGGCAGGTGCGCCATGTCCTGACCATGGCGGGTCAGGCCGCCGTCGGCCTTCAGCGCGCCGAGGCGCCGCAGCAGGTCGCGGGCCTGGGCGAAGGCGGCGGCCGGGGGCGCATCGAGCCAACGCAGGTCGCCGGGCTGCACGCCCCAGCGCGCTAGTTGCAGTGCAAGCCCGGCGAGGTCGGCCTGGTGGATTTCCGGTGCAGCGTAGGCGGCCAGTTGTTCGTGCTGCGCTTCGGACCACAGCCGGTAGCACACCCCCGGCTCCAGGCGCCCGGCGCGACCGGCGCGCTGGGTGGCGCTGGCCTTGGCGATGCGCTGGGTCAGCAGGCGGGTCATGCCGCTGCGCGGGTCGAAGCACGGCACCCGCTCCAGGCCGGCGTCGACCACCACGCGCACGCCTTCGATGGTGATGCTGGTTTCGGCGATGTTGGTCGCCAGCACCATTTTGCGCACGCCCGCGGGCGCCGGTTCGATGGCGGCGCGCTGGGCGGCGAGGTCCAGTTCGCCGTGCAGCGGGCACAGCAAGATGTCGGCGCGCTCGCCCAGGGCCTCGGCCAGGCCCTGGTGGACGCGGCGGATTTCGGCCTGGCCCGGCAGGAACACCAGCACGCTGCCCGGTTGCTCGTCGAGGGCTTGCAGGCAGGCGGCGACCGCCCGTGGTTCGATGAACTCGCCGCTCTGGAACGGCGCCCCCCAGCGGGTCTGCACCGGGAACATGCGGCCCTGACTGGTGACGATGGGCGCGTCGTCGAGCAGGCGCGACAGGCGCTCGCCTTCGAGGGTGGCCGACATCAGCAGCACCTTGAGCGGCGGATCGTCGCGCAGCATCTCGCGGCCGTTGAGGGTCAGCGCCAGGGCCAGGTCGGCGTCGAGGTTGCGCAGGTGGAACTCGTCGAAGATCACCAGCCCCACGCCTTCGAGCGCCGGATCGTCTTGCAGGCGGCGGGCGAGGATGCCCTCGGTGACCACTTCGATGCGCGTCTCGGGGCCGACGTTGCTGTCGAGGCGGATGCGGTAACCGACCGTCTGTCCGACCCGTTCGCCCAGTTCGCTGGCCAGGCGCTCGGCGGCGGCGCGGGCGGCCAGCCGGCGCGGTTCGAGCATCAGGATGCTCTGCCCGGCCAGCCACGGCTCGTGCAGCAGGGCCAGCGGCACACGGGTGGTCTTGCCTGCGCCGGGCGGCGCTTCGAGCACCACCTCGTGGCGGTCGGAGAGGGCTTGGCGCAGTGCCGGCAGTACGGCGTCGATGGGCAACGAAATCATGGTGGTCCTCGGACGGGCCAGCGAGTATAACGGCCAACCAAGGCCTATGCCTGGGGTAAGGTTTTCGAATTTGGAGGTGTGTATGCGCGTTCGTGCTCGTTTCGTCGGTGGTGTTGTGATCGCCACCTTGCTGACCCAGTTGACCGCTTGCGGCACGCTGTTCTACCCGGACCGGCGCGGCCAGATCGACGGCAAGATCGATCCGGGCATCGTCGCGCTGGATGCCGTAGGCCTGTTGTTCTACGTGATCCCGGGCCTGATCGCCCTGGGCGTCGACTTCGCCACGGGCGCGGTCTATTACAAGAACGGTGAAACCGCCCAGGTGGGGCCGGAGAAGCTGCGCCAGGCCGTCGAAGCCGACGGCAAGGTCAACCGGGTCAAGTTGCAGGCGATTCTGGAAAGCGAACTGGGCCAGCGCCTGCCGCTGAACGACCCGCGCCTGATCGAGCACCGTGGCAGCGTCGAGCAACTGGCCGCCTACGGCCTGGTGCCCGCCGCCTGACCCACCCGGCCGAGCTGGCTGGGGCAGGCGCCCACCTGCGCCTCAGACCAGCTCGATGCGCCGCAGCTCGCTCTTGAGATAGGCGTAGTAGATCGGCCCGGCCACCACCCCCGGCAGGCCGAACGCCGCTTCGCAGATCAGCATCGCCAGCAGCAGCTCCCACGACTTGGCGCGAATCTGCCCGCCGACGATGCGCGCATTGAGGAAGTATTCGACCTTGTGGATGACGATCAGGTAACCCAGCGCCGCCAGCGCCACCCAGATCGACAGCGACAGGCCGACGATGGTGATCAGCGTGTTGGAGATCAGGTTGCCGATCACCGGCAGCAGGCCGAGCAGGAAGGTCAGCACGATCAGCGTCTTGGTCAGCGGCAAGTGCACGCCGAACAGCGGCAGCACCACGGCGAGGAAGATGCCGGTGAAGGCGGTGTTGAGCAGGGAAATCTTGATCTGCGCGAAGACGATGTTGCGAAACGCCTGCACCAGCAGGCTCAGGCGCTCGAACAGCGCGGCCGCCAGGGGCTTGCGCCGGGAAATGTCGGGCAGGCGCTGCAAGGCCACGATGGCGCCGAGGATCATGCCGATCAACAGGGTCACGAACATGTGCGCCATGCCCTTGCCGACCAGTTGCAGCTCGCTCAGATGGCCTTTGAGCCAATCGCCGATGGCCACCTTGAACTCGGCCGCGCTGGCCGGCAGGTAGCTGTCGATGAACGGCGGTAGCTGGCTACGCGCGCGGTCCACCAGGGCCATGAACTTGTCCAGCGACGCGCCGGGGTTCTCCGCTTCGTGCAAGAGGAAGCTGAAGGCGCCGGCTATCAGCAGCGACAAGGTCAGCACCACCAGCGTGCCGAGCAGCGCCACCGACAGCCAGCGCGCGCGCCGACCGGGGAGCAGCGGTTGCAGACGCGGGGTGAGCATGTTGACCAGTTCGTAGACGAGCAGTCCGGCGAGCAGGCTGGGGAGCAGTTTCAAAGGGAGCGCCAGCAACAACCCGGCGAAGACGATGATCCAACTGGCGATGGTGATCTGGCGGGGGGTGAAGGTCATACAGCCTCGACGGCAGACATCGGAAAGACCCGCAGTCTGCCAGCGTTCTGGCCGCAAACATAGTCGGCGCCAAGCACCGGGGTGAAAGTCGCGGAGCGGCGCACGGCGCCGATCGATCTACACGCCCTCCGCCTATCCGAGCCCTGTCACTTCTTCAGACAACCGCTCATGTACTCCTTACGCTCGTCGCCCTTCAACGCTTTGGCGCTGGCGTCGGCGTTGCACGTCTTCATCTTCTCCTGCTGGGTGGCCGGTTTGGCCTTGAGGCATTTGCTCATGAACGCCTTGCGCATGTCGCCTGTGAGCGACTGGGCCGTGGCGTCGGCGTTGCAGGTTTTCATCTTCTCCTGCTGTGCGGTGGCTGCGCTGCTGGGCGCGCTGGCTAGCATGGCCAGCATCAGGGCGGAAATGGCAAGGGCTTGAGGGGCGAATGTCCGGTTCATGGCAAGTCTCCTGGAGGCCGCACGTGGATGCGCGTGCTGAGAATGAGTGTAGACAAGATTTGCAACATCTTCCCCAGATGCTTGGTATCTGAAGGGGTTGACCAAAGGGCCACTATTTCGATCGAACTCCCGTCGCGCCGTGCGGTTCCAAACACACAGAGACCTCATCACGGAGCAGGACCCATGTACAAACAGACTTTGGCACTTCTCCTGGTTGGCGCTTCCCTGGCCGCTTGCAGCAGCCACCCGCAAAACCCGGTGGACCATGTGACCTTCCGTCACGAGCCGCTGGTCAAGCAGGTCGAGGACGGCATGACCATGCAGAAGGTCATCGCCATCGGTGGCAGCCCATCGAACGTGGTGGACCTGCCCAACGGCGGCACCTGCAACGACTACATCCTCAACCGCGACGGCAACCAGCAACCCTATTACGTACGTTTTGACGCGACCGGGCACGTCGATGCCAAGGGCTTCAAGACCTGCAAACAACGCGAAGAGGAACGCCGCAACACTCCAGGCGCCTGAACCTCTCACCCCATTACCTGAAACCTATTCCTGAGCTTTTGGAGATACACATGAGCCACGCCGAACTGACCGATGTACAAACCCTGCGCCAACGCGCCCGCCAGAACGTCGAAGACGGTCCGGTGACCCAGGACTACAAAGCCGACCGTGAAGAGATCATTCGTCTGCTGAACGGCTCGCTGGCGACCGAACTGGTGTGTGTGCTGCGCTACAAGCGCCATTACTTCATGGCTAGCGGCATCAAAGCCTCCGTCGCGGCCGACGAGTTCCTCGAGCATGCCCAGCAAGAATCCGAGCATGCCGACAAACTGGCCGAGCGCATCGTGCAGTTGGGCGGCGAGCCGGACTTCAACCCCGACAACCTGAGCAAGAACTCCCACGCTCAGTACGTCGCTGGCGCCACGTTGAAAGAGATGGTGCTGGAGGACTTGGTGGCCGAGCGCATCGCCGTCGAAAGCTACCGTGAAATCATCCAGTACATCGGTGACAAGGATCCGACCACCCGCCGTATCTTCGAAGACATCCTGGCCCAGGAAGAAGAGCACGCCGACGACATGGCGGATCTGCTCGAAGGGCTGTAAGCGTCGGGTGTTTCCCACGTCGTACCCAAGAGGGCCGCTAATGCGGCCCTTTTTTGTATGCGGGATTTCGGAATCTTGGGGCTTGTTTGGAGATTTGGCGCTGCTTGGGTTGGGGCTGCGTTGCAGCCCATCGCGACTGATCGGAGCGCCAAACCGGCCGCTCCTACAAAGTGGGGTTTGCTTTGAGACTTGGCGCTGCTTGGGTTGGGGCTGCGTTGCAGCCCATCGCGACTGATCGGAACGCCGAACCGCCCCCTCCTACAGTTTTGTACAAGGGTAACTTTCGTCGTTCATGCGGGCTCGTGTCGGAGCGGCTTTAGCCGCGATGGCCGGCAGAGCCGGCCCATACCTGTGCTTGACTCAAGCGGCGATACAGAACGCTGGAGCCAAGCTACAGCGACCTGCCCAACCGCCCCCGCCTACTTCTTGCCCTTGACCGCAGCCGGCGCCTTGCCCGAGCGCATCTGCTGCAACAGCGGTTTGCACTGGTTGTCTTCGTTGTCGCCCGGCGCGATCAGCGCCAACAGACCGGCAGCCGGACCCGCCGCGACGCCCAAAGCGATCATGCCGGCGCCGCGCAGGGCCAGCGGTACGGCTTGTACGCCGGCGCTGGGCTTGGCGAACGCACCGCGCACGTACAGCGGCGAGCGCAGCGAGAACAGGCGGAAGCCTTTGGATTCGGGTGTGATCTTCAGGTTCAGGCGCTCGGTGGCGAAGTTGGCCGTGCCTTCGACATAGATGATCGCGTTCTCGGTATCGAAGACGAACACCCGGGTACTGCCCAGCCCGTCCTTGATGCCTACGTCGGCCGCGGCGCAGTTGATCTTCACGTCTTCGTCGCCGAACAGCTTGTCGACGATGTAATTGCCTACGTTCAGCCCGGCGATTTCCATCAGGCTGCGGCTAATGGCGCCGTCGTTGATCAGCATGCGCAGGTCACCGTTGGCCGTCCCTAACAGCGCGGACACCGAGTTGCCTCGCCCGGTCAGGTCGGCGTCGCCGTTCAATTCGCCGAAACTGGTCTGCATGGGCGCGAAGGTGGGGAACAGCTGCTTGAGCTTGAAGCCCCGGGCGGTCATCTGCACATGGCCCTGCATGGGCGTGTCGCGCCCGTTCAGGCGGATGTTGGCCCTGAGGTTGCCGCCTGCCACGCCGAAGCGCAGAGGCTTGAGCTGCAGCAGGCCGTCGTCGAGCACGACATGGGCACCAAGGTCGGTGAACGGCAGTTCTTCGGTTTGCACGATGCGCTTGCCGCTGAACTCAACGTCGGCGTCCATCGCGCGCCAGCGCTCGGTGCGGAACTCCTCGACCGGCAGCACCTTGTCGCTTGGCTGCTTGCTGGCGCCGCCGCGCTTTTTCTGCTCGGTGTTGGAGTCGGCGCCGATCAGGGGCGCCAGGTCCTTGAACAGCAACTGGTTGGACACCAGCTTGCCCGACAGTTTGGGCCGCGGCTGGCTGGCGACGTAGGCCAGGTCGCCATGGATGTCGCTGTCGCCGATCTTGCCGTTGAAGTCCTGGTACTTGAACGAGGCACCTTTGGCATCGTGCAGGTTGGCTTGCAGGCGACCGTCGGTGGAATACGGTGGGGTATCGGGCAACGTGACGCCAGTCAGCGGGTAGAGATTGCCCAGGCTCTGGCCCGACAGACGCAGACGCAGGTCCAGAGCGCCGAGGTTGCGCGGGTCGGTCAGGGTGCCGGCTACCCGTACGCGGGTGTCGGCGGCACGTGCGTCGACCTGGACCGGAAACGGCTGCTTGGCGTCCTGCAAGGCCAGCAGGCCGCCGATCTTGCCGGTTGCGGCGACCGCCTGACCTTTGTAACGGCCCTCGGCCTTGAAGCCGAAGGCGTAATCCTGAGCACCGCCGGCTTTATCGGCGCTCGCCTTGCCGACGATGTCGCTGTAGGGAATGGGTTTGCCCAACGGGTCGATGCGTACCTTGACGCTGGTCTTCAGGGTTTCGTCGTCGAAACTGACGTTGCCTTCGTCGAAGCCGATGGCACCGATGTCCATCACCCACTTCGACGGCTCGGCGTTCTCGTCTTTGGGCCCGAAATCGAAATTCCAGTTGGCGCGGCCATCGGCCAAGCGCGTCAGGCTCGCGGTGGGTTTGACCAGGTCGATGCGCGGGATGCTGATGGTCTGGGCAATCAACGGCAAGGGTGCGAGGCGGAAGTCGACGCGCTCCAGGCCCACCATCTGCGGCTCCTTGAGCCAGTCGGGGTTGCCCAGGGTGATGTCTTCGGCGGTGAAATGCGGCCATGGCACCCAGGCGCGCCAGCCGCCTTCCTCGGGCGAACGGCGCCAATGCACGGCCAGATTGCCGTTGATGGCGAAGGGCCGGTGCAGGGCCTCGGACACTTTCTCGTTGAGCAGCGGCTTGGCGCGGTTCCAATCGAAGGTGGCGATGACCACGACGAGAATCGCCAGCAGGGTCAAGAGAGTGGCGAGCGTCCAGACGAGGACTCGAAGCGGGCGCGTCATTGCGGGGGTTTCTCCTGACGTCGGGCCATGCAACAGGCGGGATGAGCTGATGTTTAGTGGGACTGATGAAAACCGCCTGGGTTTAATCCCTTCCCGCAGCATAGCGAAGAATTTTCCGGGCACTTGGGGGTTATGGCGCGATTAACGCGTTCGGCCCAAGCCTCCACGATGCGCTGCGCAGGGGCGGTTTTCCTGGCCAACCGTTTGATAAGAAAGGCGTTTTCCGAACCATGAAAACGAATGATGTTCACCATCAGCCTGATGAAATGGTCTCTCCCGGCAGCGCGCGTAGCATGGCCTACATCCCCACTGTCCAGCGCCCCCAAGGAGCGCATCGCCATGAAATATCCACTGTTGCTGACCCTGTTACTCTCTGCCCTCGCTGCCCAGGCCTATGCGTTGCCCGCTCATGAGCAAGGCCCGACTGCCCAGGCCCATCCCAGCGACGCAGTGATTCTCAAGCCGCTGCAACCGGTCGCCGAGGGTGGCTCCGACCGCCTGATCGAACGCGACAACCGCATCGCCGAAGGTGGCTCCGACCGCCTGATCGAACGCGACAACCGCGTCGCTGAAGGCGGCTCCGATCGCCTGATCGAACGCGACAACCGCATCGCCGAAGGTGGCTCCGACCGCCTGATCGAACGCGACAACCGCATCGCCGAAGGCGGCTCCGATCGCCTGATCGAACGCGACAACCGCATCGCCGAAGGCGGCTCCGATCGCCTGATCGAACGCGACAACCGCATCGCCGAAGGTGGCTCCGATCGCCTGATCGAACGAGGCCATGTGAGTTGAGTCGGCCGGTGCTCGCACGCCCCGCTTCCACTCGTTCCTGTTCCCACCCCAGGTCCTGCATCGAACGAACCTCGCAGGCCCTGGCCTTCCCCCCAATCCCCCTCTGACCGCAGCCTCGACGCCCCACGCGGATTGACCACCCTTCCCGCTTTTCACTAGAGTGCGCTGCCGTACTTCCCAAGAATGTCGCCCATGCTGCCGCGCGCCGAACAGAAGCTCCAGACCCGTCAGGCCCTGCTCGATGCCGCCTGCGCGCTGATGCAGAGCGGGCGCGGTTTCGGTGGCATCAGCTTGCGCGAGGTGGCACGCAGCGCCGGTATCGTGCCGACTGGCTTCTATCGCCACTTTCCCGACATGGACGCCCTGGGGCTGGCCCTGGTCGCCGAAGTCGAGGCCACCTTTCGCGACACCATCCGCCGCGTACGGCACAACGAATTCGAGCTGGGCGGTATCACCGACGCTTCGGTGCGCATCTTCCTCGACGTGGTCAATGCCCACCGCACCCAGTTCCTGTTTCTCGCTCGCGAGCAGTACGGCGGCTCACAGGCTGTGCGCCAAGCCATCGCCCGCCTGCGCCAGGGCATCAGCTCGGACCTGGCCACGGACCTGGCGCGTATGCCGCGCTGGCAGCACCTGGACAGCGCCGGCCTGGCGATGATGGCCGACCTGGTGGTCAAGACCGTGTTCGCCACCCTGCCCGAGCTGATCGACAGCCCCGACCCCGACAGCCCCGAACCTTTCACCGCCCAGGAAAAGATCGCCCAGCAACTGCGCCTGATCTTCGTCGGCGCCCGGCATTGGCACAGCGCCCACGCCTTCGACTGACCCTCCTGCGCCCACCCGCCGAGCCCGGCGAGCACATCTGCTACCATGGCGCCCTGCCTGATCGTGACGAGCACCGCCATGCCCCATACCCCGCCTCCATCGCCCGCGTTGGCCCAGCGCCTGGCGCGCGTGCGCCAGCACTTCGACGACTGCATCGTGCCGCTCTGGCAAGGTCCGGGCTGGAACGCCGAACTGGCGTTGCCCTTCGAGGCGCTGGCTGCCGACCACCGGCCCGAGCCGGTCAAGCGCTACCGGGCCATGGCCTGCGCACGCCAGCTCTACCTGTTCAGCAGCCGCCTGCAACGGCCCGGTGCGGCGCAGCGTGCGGCGGCGCTGTTCGACTCGCTGCAACGCCACTTCGTCGATACCGAGCACAGCGGCTGGTTCTACAGCATCGATGCGCAAGGCCAGCCCCTGGACCGGTGCAAGGACCTCTACACCCACGCATTCATCCTGTTCGCCTGCGCGCATTACTGGGGCCAGGTGCGCGAACCGCGTGTGCTGGCAGTGGTGGAGGAAGTGCTCGGGCAGATCGAAACGCGTTTCCGCCGTGACGATGGCCTGTACGAAGCCAGCCTGGGCGAGGATTGGAACAGCCTGGGCAGCGGCCCTTTGCAGAACCCCCTGATGCACCTGGCCGAGGCCTTCCTGCAGGTGCTGGCCGTGCGCGACGACGCAGCCGTGCAGCGCGCCTTGCTAGCACTGTGCAACGCCTTGCAGCGCCAGTTCATCGACCCTGCTTGCGGCGTGATGCTGGAGAAACCGCTGGGCGCTGTGGACAACTGGTTCGAACCCGGCCACCAGTTCGAATGGTTCTTCCTGCTCGATACTTCGCCCTTGTTACGCGGCGGTGCCTTGCACCAGGCCATCGACCGCGCCTTCGCCCACGCCGAACGCCATGGCGTGCAAGGCACGGCGGTGGTCGCGACGCTGACGCCCGACGGCCGCGTGCTCGACGCCACTCAACGCATCTGGGCCAAGGCCGAATACCTGCGTGCGCTGACCTTGCGGCCCGAGGCGGACGATCGCCTGCTGCGCCAGTTGAACGCTCTGGAAGCCGAATTCCTGCATGCCGGCGGCTGGCACGAATGCCGCAATGCCGACGGCGCAGTGAGCCGCCACGACATGCCCTCCACCACCCCCTACCACTTGGCGACGGCGCTGGAAGGCTTGCGGCGGATCGGTTGAGCGTAGGCGCGGTGGTTACGAATGCGGCACCGCGCCAGCCGGTCTTTGAACGTGAGGATCAGCCCTTGGCGCTACGATCGATGGCGAAGCCCGCCCAGTCCTGACTGACCGGCATCACTTCCAGGCTGTTGACGTTGATGTGCGCCGGCTGGTTGAGCACCCAGAAAATGGTGTCGGCGATGTCGGTCGGTTGGATCGCTTCAGCGCCGGCATAGGTGGCGTCGTAGCGCGACTGGTCGCCGCCGAAGCGCACCAGCGAGAACTCGCTTTCGCATAGGCCCGGCTCCAGGTTGCTGACCCGCACGCCAGTGCCGCGCAGGTCGCAGCGCAGGCTCAGCGAAAACTGCCCGACGAAGGCCTTCGTGCCGCCGTACACGTGGCTGCCTGGGTAAGGGTAGTTGCCGGCCACCGAGCCGACGTTGAGGATCGAAGCGCCACGCCCGTGGGCGATCAATCGCGGTAGCAGCAGGCGCGTGGTGAACATCAGGCCTTTGATGTTGGTGTCGACCATGGTTTCCCAGTCGTCGAGATCGCAGTTCTGTGCGGCGTCTGCGCCCAGGGCGAGGCCGGCGTTGTTGACCAGGCCCTGCAAGGTGTCGAAGCTCGGCGGCAGGCTGTCGATGGCCGCCCGCATGGCTTCGCGGTCACGCACATCGACCACCAGGCCGACCACTTCGGTACTTGTGGACAACTCGGCGCACAGGGCGTCGAGGCGGTCCTTGCGCCGGCCGGTGAGGACCAGTTTCCAACCGGCCGCCGCGAAGCGCCGGGCGGTCGCTTCGCCGAAACCGGAGGTGGCGCCAGTGATGAATACGGTGGCTGTCATGGGGATTCTCCTTGGCCTATCAGGGCATTCAACGGTCGCGCAGCATGCCCCGCCAGGCCGTGGCACGGCAAGCCAGGCTTGCTCTGTACATAAATTGATCAACCCGCGCAAAGCCACGTGCCGCCTGGTGCCGGGCCAGCTATACGCACGTTATCCACAAGGCTTTCCCCACGGATTGGGGGCAATTATGCGCACAGGCTTCGAACAGGCCTCTGCAACGGTAATCCCGTCCACCGCTCCAGCCTTCTGGAAATGCCGTCTGTAGCATTCTGCACAAAGCTTTTGCACAGTTTTATCCACAGGCTTTTGGAGCACTCGGCGCTCAGCCACATGAGAAGCGAAACCCATGCACAGACAGACGTCGCTGGCACTGATCAAAAAACGTACAAAACCATACAGACCTTGGCGGTCAAGGCTTTCAGCGATATGCCACCATGTTTTCCACAGGCGGCTCCACACAATCGGTGGACACTTCCTGCCCTGTGAACGAAAAGCCCCACAACGCCTAGGACGGGCGTTGTGGGGCCAGGGTGCGACAAGTTGTCCACATCCGGAATTACAAGCCGATCAGTGTCCCCCAAGGTAGGCGTTGCGCACTTCGTCGTTGGCCAGCAATTCAGCGCCGGTGCCGGTCATGCGAATCTGCCCGTTGACCATCACATAGGCGCGGTCCGACAGCTTCAGCGCATGGTTGGCGTTCTGCTCCACCAGAAAGATCGTCATGCCGGTCTGCGCCAGCTCGCGCAAGGTCGAGAAGATCTGCTTGACCACGATCGGCGCCAGCCCCAGCGAGGGTTCGTCGAGCAGCAGCAAGCGCGGCCGGCTCATCAGCGCCCGAGCGATGGCGAGCATCTGCTGCTCGCCCCCGGACATGGTCATGGCGCGCTGCGAGCGGCGTTCCTTGAGGCGCGGGAACAGCTCGTACATGCGCTGCATGTCCTCGTCGGCGTGTTTGTCGCCGATGGGGATGGTGCCCATCATCAGGTTCTCCTCGACGGTCATGTCGGGGAACACCCGGCGCCCTTCCGGGGATTGGGCGATGCCGTTGGAGGCGATGTAGTGCGAACTCTTGCGAGTGATGTCGGTGCCTTCGTAGAGGATCTGCCCGGAGGCCGCCCGCGGTTGGCCGAAGATCGACATCAGCAAGGTCGACTTACCGGCCCCGTTGGCACCGATCAGGCTCACCGTTTCGCCGGGGGCGATGTGCATGGACACGCCCTTGAGCGCCTGGATCGGGCCGTAGAACACGTTCAAGTCGCGCAGTTCGAGAATGGGTGCGGTCATACCAGTTCCTCTTCGTCGGCACCCAGGTAGGCGGCGATCACCGTCGGGTTGTCGCGGATGGCCTGTGGCGTGCCCTCGGCGATCACGTTGCCGTGGTCGAGCACCACGATGTGGTCGGAGATGCTCATGACCATGCCCATGTCGTGCTCGATGAGCACCACGGTGATGTCGTGCTGGTCGCGCAGCACGCGGATCATGCGGCTCAGGGCTTCGGTTTCCTGCGGGTTGAGACCGGCGGCCGGCTCGTCCAGGCAGATGATCTTGGGCCGCGTGCACATGGCCCGGGCGATCTCCAGGCGGCGCTGCTGCCCATACGACAGCTCGCCCGCCAGACGGTTGGCGCAATCCACCAGGTCGACCACCTCCAGCCAGTAGAAGGCGTGGTCCAGCGCGTCGCTTTCGGCCTTGCGGTAGCCGGGGGTGTTGAGCACGCCGGCCAGCAGGTTGCGGTTGACCCACATGTGCTGGGCCACCAGCAGGTTCTCCACCACCGACATCTCCCGGAACAGGCGGATGTTCTGGAAGGTGCGCGCCAACCCCGCCCGGTTCACCAGGTGGGTGCCGCCGAACATCTTGTAGTACAGCCGGCTGCCGAAGCGCGCCGGGGAAACGAAATCGGCGGCACGGAAACGCTCGCCGAGCAGTTGGATCACATCGGTGCGCGCGCCGCGCACGTTCAGCTCGATGCGCCCGCCGGTGGCCTTGTAGAAACCGGTCAGGCAGTTGAACACGGTGGTCTTGCCGGCGCCGTTGGGGCCGATGAGGGCGAAGATCTGGTTGCGCTTGACCTTCAGGTTTACGTCGCTGAGCGCCTTGATGCCACCGAACTGCATCATCAGGTGTTCGACCGACAGAATGACTTCATCGCTCATGGCGCTACCCCCTTGCGTACCGGCACGCCGGCGCGGCTGATCCGAATCAGCCCGCGCGGGCGCCAGATCATCATCAACACCATCAACACGCCGAACAGCAGCACCCGATACTCGGAGAAGCTGCGCAGCAGTTCGGGAGCCACGGTCAGCACGAAGGCCGCGATCACCACGCCCACCGTCGAACCCATGCCGCCCAGCACCACGATGGCGAGGATCAGCGCCGACTCGAAGAAGGTGAACGACGACGGGTTGACGAAGCCTTGGTAAGTGGCGAAGAACACCCCCGCCAGGCCTGCCGTGGAGGCGCCCAGGGTGAAGGCCGAGAGCTTGACCAGCACGTGGTTCAGGCCCATCGAGCGGCAGGCGATCTCGTCTTCGCGCAGCGCTTCCCAGGCCCGGCCCACCGGCATGCGGGTCAGGCGGTGCTTGATGTACAGCACGGCCAGCACCACCAGGAACAGCACGATGTAGATGAACAGGAATTTCAGGTTGGGGTTGTAGTCGATGCCGAAGAACTCATGGAACGGCACCCCGCCGTCCTTGGCCCGTCGGCCGAACTCGAGGCCGAGGAAGGTCGGCGACGGCGCCGGCATGCCGTTCGGGCCGCCGGTGAACGACAGCCAGTTGTTCAGCACCAGGCGAATGATCTCGCCGAAACCCAGGGTGACGATGGCCAGGTAGTCGCCGTGCATGCGCAACACCGGAAAGCCGAGGATGCACCCGGCCAGCGCCGCAGCGATGGCCGCCAGCGGCAGCACGCTCCAGAAGCCCAGGCCCAGGTACTGGTAGCCCAGCGCCAGGCCATAGGCGCCGATGGCGTAGAAGGCCACGTAGCCCAGGTCGAGCAAGCCGGCCAGGCCCACCACGATGTTCAGGCCCAGGCCCAGCAGCACGTAGATCAGGCCGAGGATGACCACGGTCAGCAGGTACTTGTTGGCGAAGATCGGGAACACGATGGCAATGACCACCAGCGCCGGGATGATGTAGCGCAGCCGCGACTTGTAGTCCACCGGCCGCACGTGCACCCCGGAACCATTGCTTTCGAAGCTTTGCAGCAGGCGTTGGCCGGGGGCGGTCTGCAGGTACAAGCTGAGCAGGAAACGGCCGACCATCACCGCGCCCACTAACCAGGCGACGCGGGTGGGTTCGGCGTTGAAGCTGTAG
Organism: Pseudomonas sp. MLB6B; assembly: GCF_054508135.1. Taxonomy (NCBI): domain Bacteria; kingdom Pseudomonadati; phylum Pseudomonadota; class Gammaproteobacteria; order Pseudomonadales; family Pseudomonadaceae; genus Pseudomonas; species Pseudomonas sp. MLB6B. The sequence continues at coordinate 174,561 of NZ_CP199313.1, forward strand.
CCGTCGAGCACCACGCCCACTACGGGGCCGAACACGATCAGGGCCAGCAGGCCGGCGACCAGGGTTTCGATCAGGCTTTTCTTGATGTCCAGCGCGGGAGAAGCAGTATGGGCAGAAGACATGTTCACACCTTGGCCACGAGCGGACGACCCAGCAGGCCCTGGGGTCGGAAGATGAGGATCAGGACCAGCAGCGAGAAGCTGAACACGTCCTTGTAGTCGGAGTTGATCAAGCCGGCGAACAGCGACTCCGAGACCCCGAGGATGATCCCGCCCAGCATCGCGCCCGGCAGCGAGCCGATGCCGCCGAGCACCGCGGCGGTGAAGGCCTTGATGCCGATGATGAAGCCTGCGTAGAAGTCGAAGGTGCCGTAGTTGAGGGTGATCAACACCCCGGCCAGGGCGGCCATCACCGCGCCGATGACGAACACGTAGGAAATCACCCGGTCGGTGTTGATGCCCAGAATCGACGCCATCTTGCGGTCTTGCTGGGTGGCGCGGCACATGCGTCCGAGCTTGGTGTACTTGATCACATAGGTGAGCAGAGCCATGCCGGCGAAGGCCGCGACAAGAATGAAGATCTTGGTGTAGGTCAGCTGCACGAAGCCGCTACCCACGTCCAGACGCACTGCGCCTTCGAGCAGGGTCGGCACGCCTTGCTGGCGGGCGCCCTGGCTGATCTGCGCGTAGTTCTGCAGGATCAGCGAAATGCCGATGGCGCTGATCAATGGGGCCAGACGGGTGGAGTTGCGCAGTGGGCGATAGGCGATGCGTTCGATGGTGAAACCGTACACGCCGGTGACCACGATGGTGAACAACAAGGTGCCCAACATCAGCAGCGGGAAGGATTCGATACCGAAGTAAGCCAGCAATGCCAGGCTGATCGCCGCGAGGTACGCGGAAATCATGTACACCTCGCCGTGCGCGAAGTTGATCATGCCGATGATGCCATAGACCATTGTGTAGCCGATGGCGATCAAGCCATAGACCGACCCTAGGGTCAGGCCATTGACCAGTTGCTGCAGGAAAATACCATCCATAAACGCAATCTCGCGTAGGTGAGATCGCACGCGCGCCAGGCACGCGGGGGCAGCGACGACACGGCCCTCGCGCCCCGGCCGCGCACGTATCTCCGAGTAGAGACAGGTGACGCTGGGGCGATGGCCCAGGCGAGCGCCTAGGCCTCGGCCGTGATTATTGTTGTTTGTCCAGCTGGTGGTACTTGCCGTCTTTGTCCCACTGGTAGACCACGTAGTCGGAGACGGTCAGGTCGCCCTTCTGGTCCCACTTCTTCTCGCCCATGACGGTCTGCACCGGGTTGGCCTTGAGCCACTTGGCGGCGGCTTCGCCCTCGTTCGACTTGGCGCCGTTGAAGGCGGCCGCCAGCGCTTGCAGCGAGGCGTAGGCGTACAGGGTGTAGCCTTCAGGCTCGGTGCCGCCCTTGCGGAACTCGTCGACCACCGCCTTGCTGTCGGGCAGCAGGCGCGGGTCGGCGCCGAAGGTCATGTACACGCCGTCGACATACTGGGCGCCGCCTGCCGTGGCGACCAGTTCGTCGGTGACGATGCCGTCGTCGGACATGAACTTCACGTCCTTGAGGCCCTGCTCGCGCATCTGCCGCACCAGGGGACCTGCTTCGGGGTGCAGGCCGCCGAAGTAGACGACGTCGGCACCGGTGGAGCGGATCTTGGTGACCACGGCGCTGAAGTCTTTCTCGCCACGGGTCAGGCCCTCGTACAGGACCGGCTCGACGCCGCGCTTCTGCAACTGCGCCTTGGTCGCGTCCGCCAGGCCCTGGCCGTAGGTGTCCTTGTCGTGCAGCACCACCACCTTCTTGCCCTTGAGCACGTCGACGATGTAGTTGCCGGCGACCACGCCCTGTTGGTCGTCACGCCCGCACATGCGGAACATGCCGCTCAGGCCGCGCTCGGTGACTTGCGGGTTGGTCGAACCAGGGGTGATGGCGATCACGCCGGCTTCGTCGTACACCTCAGAGGCCGGAATGGTGTTGGAGGAGCAGAAGTGCCCGACCACGCCAATCACCTTGTCCTGGTCCACCAGGCGGTTGGCCACCGAGACGGCCTGTTTGGGCTCACAGGCATCGTCGCCCTTGACCAGCACGATCTTCTCGCCGTTGACGCCGCCTGCGGCGTTGATCTTGTCGGCGGCCGCTTGCGCACCTTTCATGTACTGCTCGCCGAACGCTGCGTTGGCACCAGTCATCGGCCCTGCGACACCGATCTTGACGTCGGCTTGTACATACGAAGAAACACCCAGGGCCATGGCGACGGCCATAGCCAGGAAACCTTTCTTGTAAAACGTCTGCGACATGAGGTGGTGCTCCTAGGGTTTTTTTATTGGTCAGCACTTGGACTTCGCTACCCTTTGCGCAGAGCAAGGGCCGTGCCATCACTCTGACTTTGCCGTAGGTGCCCTCCCTCAACGCTCTGCGACGGTCTGCCGGTCACGAGAGGCTTGGCAGCGCCACCGTCTAGATAAGGCAAAGCGCCACCCGTCAGCGCACCGGGCGCTACCACGCCCCCTACACGGTGCAACCCCGATCGTTGCCTGCAAACGACTTCGCTGTAACAAACGACGTCACCGAACTGCACATCATCGGTGCGCGATTGCTACGCAGAGCACCGTTTCCACGCGAAACGCGGCGCGATAGCGGTGCACGCGCCGGGTCCAGCGTCATCAGGAAATGCCGCTTGGGCGGCAAACACTGGCACAATGACCGCTTCCCCGCGCTTGCGCCGTTCAGCCAGCGCCGCCGACCTGGAGCCCCTCGATGAACGAGAGCGCATTTTCCAAGCGCATCGTGCATAACCTGCTCGACACCGACTTCTACAAACTGACGATGATGCAGGCCGTCCTGCACAACTACCCCGATGCCGACGTGGAGTGGGAGTTTCGTTGCCGCAACGGCGAAGACCTGCGGCCCTACCTCGGCGAGATCCGCCACCAGGTCGAAGCCCTCGCCGACCTGACCCTCGATCCAGGCCAGTTGGGCTTTCTGGAACGCATCAGCTTTCTCAAACCCGATTTCCTGCGCTTTCTCGGGCTGTTCCGCTTCAACCTGCGCTACCTGCACATCGGCATCGAACATGACCAGCTGAGCCTGCGCATTCGCGGCCCGTGGCTGCACGTGATCCTCTTCGAAGTGCCGCTACTGGCGATCATCAGTGAAGTGCGCAACCGTCACCTGCACCCGGACATGCCGTTGTCCGCCGCGCGTGAGCAACTGCACCGCAAGTTCGACTGGCTGCAACGAAACGCCAGCGCCGAAGAGTTGGCCGCGTTGCAGGTCGCCGATTTCGGCACCCGCCGGCGCTTTTCCAGCCAGGTGCAGGCCGAGGTGGTGAAGGTGCTGCGCGACGACTTCCCGGCCCGCTTCGTCGGCACCAGCAACGTCGACCTGGCCTGGAAGCTGGGCCTCAAGCCCTTGGGCACCATGGCCCACGAGTGGATCATGGCGCACCAGCAGCTCGGCCCGCGGCTGATCGACAGCCAGGCCGCCGCCCTGGACTGCTGGGTGCGCGAGTACCGCGGCCTGCTCGGCATCGCGCTGACCGACTGCATCACCACCGACGCCTTCCTCGGCGACTTCGATCTGTACTTCGCCAAGCTGTTCGACGGCCTGCGCCACGATTCCGGCGACCCCATCGCCTGGGCCGAGAAAGCCGTGGCGCACTATCAGAAACTGGGCATCGATCCGATGACCAAGACCCTGGTGTTCTCCGACGGCCTGGACCTGCCGCGTGCGCTGCAGATCTTTCGGGCACTGCGCGGGCGCATCAATGTCAGTTTCGGTATCGGCACCAACCTGACCTGCGACCTGCCCGGCGTGGCGCCGATGAGCATCGTGCTGAAAATGACCGACTGCAACGGCTCGCCGGTCGCCAAGATTTCCGACGAAGCGGCCAAGACCCAATGCCGCGACGCCAATTTCGTTTCATACCTGCGTCATGTCTTCAACGTTCCGCTCAAGGAGTGACCCATGCGCGCCACCCAGCAAGAAATTGCCCAGCAACTCAACGTGCAACCGCCCTTCGCCGATGCGCAGCAGATCGACCACGAGATCGTTCGGCGTGTGGCCTTCATCAAGCAGTGCCTGCTCAACGCGCACCTCAAGACGCTGGTGCTGGGCATCAGTGGGGGTGTGGATTCGCTCACCGCCGCCCTGCTCGCCCAGCGCGCCATCGACGAGCTGCGCGCCAACAGCGGGGACGACGCCTATCGCTTCATCGCCGTGCGCCTGCCCTATGGCGTGCAGCGCGACGAGGACGATGCCCAAGCCTGTCTGTCCTTCATCAAGCCGGACGAAGTCCATACCGTCGACATCGCTCCGGCGGTCAAAGCCCTGAAAGCCGAAGTGCACACCCTGCAGGACGGCACTCAGGAGCACGTGGACTTCGTCATGGGCAACGCCAAGGCGCGCATGCGCATGCTGGCCCAGTACACCATCGCCGGCGCGCGGGCAGGCCTGGTGATCGGCACCGACCATGCGGCCGAGGCGGTGATGGGCTTCTTCACCAAGTTCGGTGACGGCGCCTGCGACCTGGCGCCCCTGAGCGGGCTGGTGAAGCACCAGGTACGCACCCTCGCGCGGCACATGGGCGCGCCCGAGAACCTGGTGGAGAAAGTGCCGACCGCCGACCTCGAAGACCTCGACCCCGGCAAGCCGGATGAAGTCTCGCATGGCATCACCTATGCGCAGATCGATGCGTTCTTGCAGGGGGAGGACGTGGGCGAAGACGTGGCGGACACCATCGTCGCCACCTACCGCAAGACCCAGCACAAGCGCGAACTGCCGTTCGCGCCGTGAGGCGCTGCGGGGAGCGGGCGATCGCCCGCTCCTGAAGCAAGACTTACTTGACCACCACCTTGCCTTTCATCATGGCGATGTGGCCGGGGAAGGTGCAGAAGAAGCTGTAGTCGCCACCGGCTTCGAGCTTGGAAGCGTCGAACTTCACTTCGGTCTCTTTCTCCGGCGCGCCGATCAATTTGGTGTGGGCGATGATCGCGGCGTTGTCGGCCTTGATGTAGTCGTTGGCTTCGCCCTGGCTCATGCCTTCGGTGGCGATGGCCTGCATGTCGGCGGTCTTGCTGATCACCAGGTTGTGGCCCATCACGTTTTTCGGCAGGTTGCCCGAGTGGGTCAGCTTGACGGTGAATTCCTTGCAGCTCTTGTCGACGGTAATTTCCTTGGTGTCGTAGGACATCTGGTCGGTGGAGTCGACGGTGACCGAGCATTGGGCGGCAAATACGCCGGTGCTGGCGAGGGTCAGCAGGGATACCGCTACGGCTTTGGCAAACATCTTGAATCTCCTAGGCAGGGTGTTCGTTGCGAGACTGCCCGGTTGCGCCGTGGCCCGCGCTGATATGAATCAAGCGCAGCGTCAAGGGGCAGCCGGTAGAATTGTTCAATCGATTGTATACAACTTATCTAAGTGCGCATCATGCACCCTTGATAGACGATGGGACAACCGCTCATTTAGGAGTAATTGCAATGTCCCTTGGAAGCTTGATGCGCGGCATGCTCGCCGCTTATGCCTGTGGCGCCAGTGGCGCGGCCCTTTGCGAGTTCGCCCGGCCGGAGTGATCGGCCCTTCGACGCACAGGGTGCGGACCCGCGCGCCGGACGCCTGACCTACAGAAACGACTCGGGGGCCTTAGCGGCCCCCGAGTCGTTTGCTCAGCGTGGAATCACCGGCTGGCGCGGCTTCTTGCCCTTGCCGGGCTTGCCGCCCTTGGCCGCTTCCTTGCGCTCCTTGGCCGCCTGCTGGTTGCGGGCGAAGGCTTCGGCCTTGGCTTTCTCGCGCTTGTCCCACGGCTGGCTGCCGTCGCTGGCGCGTGGCGGCAGGCCGGTGTGCTGGGTAAGGATCTTCTGCTCCTTGCCCACCTTGTGGCTGCCGGCGGGCGTCGAGTTCTTGCGCCGCGCGCTCTGGTAGCTGTCGCTCTGCGGCTGATGCAGAGGGATCAACTGATGCTTGCCTGGCCCGATCAGGTCGGCCCGGCCCATGCGCTCGAGCGCCTCGCGCAGCATTGGCCAGCCTTTCGGGTCGTGGTAGCGCAGGAAGGCCTTGTGCAACCGGCGCTGCTCGTCGCTCTTGACGATCTCCACGCCTTCGCTCTTGTAGGTGACCTTGCGCAGCGGGTTCTTGCCCGAGTGGTACATGGCCGTGGCCGAGGCCATGGGCGACGGGTAGAACGCCTGCACCTGGTCGGCACGGAAACCGTTGCCCTTGAGCCACAGCGCCAGGTTCATCATGTCTTCGTCGGTGGTGCCCGGGTGGGCCGCGATGAAGTACGGAATCAGGTACTGCTCCTTGCCCGCTTCCTTCGAGAACTTCTCGAACATGCGCTTGAAGCGGTCGTAGGTGCCGATGCCCGGCTTCATCATCTTGTCCAGCGGGCCGCGCTCGGTGTGCTCGGGCGCGATCTTCAGGTAGCCGCCGACGTGGTGGGTGACCAGCTCGCGCACGTATTCGGGCGATTCCACCGCCAGGTCGTAGCGCAGGCCCGAGGCAATGAGGATCTTCTTCACCCCCGGCAAGGCGCGGGCCTTGCGGTACAGCTCGATCAGCGAGCTGTGGTCGGTGTTGAGGTTCTCGCAGATGCCGGGGAACACGCACGACGGCTTGCGGCAATGGCGCTCGATGTCGTGGCTCTTGCAGGCGATGCGGTACATGTTCGCGGTCGGCCCGCCGAGGTCGGAGACCACGCCGGTGAAGCCCGGCACCTTGTCGCGCATCTCTTCGATCTCGTGCAGGATCGACTCGTGCGAGCGGTTCTGGATGATGCGGCCTTCGTGCTCGGTGATCGAGCAGAACGTACAGCCACCGAAACAGCCACGCATGATGTTGACCGAGAAGCGGATCATCTCGTAGGCCGGAATGCGCTCCTTGCCATACGCCGGGTGCGGGATGCGCGCATAGGGCATGCCGAACACGTAGTCCATTTCTTCGGTGGTCATGGGAATGGGCGGCGGGTTGAACCAGACGTCCACTTCGCCATGCTTCTGCACCAGCGCCCGGGCGTTGCCGGGGTTGGTTTCCAGGTGCAGCACGCGGTTGGCGTGGGCGTACAGCACCGGGTCGTTGCGCACCTTCTCGAACGACGGCAGGCGGATCACCGACTTGTCGCGGGTCATGCCCGGGCTGTCGAGGATCTGCACCACCTTGGCTTCGTTCGGGTCGTCCACCTCGCCCTTGGCCTGCTCGATGGCGCAGGCTTGGGTGTCCTGGGTGTTGACGTAGGGGTTGATGATCTTGTCGACCTTGCCGGGGCGGTCGATGCGCGTGGAGTCGATCTCGTACCAGCCCTGGGGCGTGTCGCGGCGGATGAAGGCGGTGCCGCGCACATCGGTTATGCGCTCGATGGACTCGCCCTGCGACAGGCGCTGGGCCACTTCGACGATGGCCCGCTCGGCGTTGCCGTACAGCAGGATGTCGGCGCTGGCATCGACCAGGATCGAATGGCGGACCTTGTCCTGCCAATAGTCGTAGTGGGCGATGCGGCGCAGCGACGCCTCGATACCGCCGAGCACGATCGGCACGTGCTTGTAGGCTTCCTTGCAGCGCTGGCTGTACACCAGGCTGGCGCGGTCCGGGCGTTTGCCGGCCAGGCCACCGGGGGTGTAGGCGTCGTCCGAACGGATCTTCTTGTCCGCGGTGTAGCGGTTGATCATCGAGTCCATGTTGCCGGCCGCGACGCCGAAGAACAGGTTCGGCTCGCCGAGCTTCATGAAGTCGTCTTTGGACTGCCAGTTGGGCTGGGCGATGATGCCGACGCGAAAGCCCTGGGCTTCGAGCAGGCGGCCGATGATGGCCATGCCGAACGAGGCGTGGTCCACGTAGGCGTCGCCGGTGACGATGATGATGTCGCAGGAATCCCAGCCGAGCTGATCCATCTCCTCCCTGCTCATGGGCAGGAACGGCGCCGGCCCGAAGCATTCGGCCCAGTACTTGGGATAGTCGTAGAGTGGCTTGGCTGCGTGCATGTCAGTCACCGGTTGGGGGAGCAGGGAAAATCGCGGGCGCGGAATATAGCACAAATTTTGAGCAAATCCGACTAAAAGCGTGGGGCTTAACGTGTGCACCAGACGTGCGGACGAACGGCCGATGATCGAGGCCGTCATCACGTCTCATGCCACTTGCACAGCCTTTTATGGAAGTTTTACCAATTTTTATGGCTCTCTGACCCTATAAATCCTCCAAGTCCTTGAAAAAAAGATCATTAAAAAAATCGGAGTGGATTTTGTAAGAAGCATACTTCATACAAGGGTAAATTTTCCCACGACTTACTTACTTATTACTTCAAATACTTGCATTGAACGAAGCAAAAACTCCGTGATAAAAAATAACGGCACTCCAGCAGTGCACTTATCTCACTCTAAAGGAGTACCCATCATGGGTCGTCGTCGCTCTGAAATCGCCATACAGCCTCTTTCTCAAACATCTTTCGTCTTCCTTGAACACGAAGTTGACTTCCTCAACCGCTTGTAACAAGTAGCGTCGCTCAGGAGGCTCTTCTACCTCCTGAGCGACGATCGAGGATTCTCGATATGATGAGCGAACGCGAGTTTTCAGTTGAGCAGGCACGGCAGCGGCTGATTGGGCTGTATCGAAAGCTGCGCTTGCGCCCAACACTCACCGAATTGAGCGAGGGCCTGGTGGCAACCTGTCATGCCTTCAATGAAGCCGATAAGGAAGTGAGCAGCGGCGCCGGAAAAGGTGAGCATTGCATGCTCGGCGCGATGGCCGAATGCCTTGAGCACTTGTCGATAAGCATTGCTACGTCGACCCTGGTCAGCAGCCAGGCCATACGCGATGCGGCCCGCCCTTACAATGATGGCCTGCTCGATGCGCTTTCAGATGAAAGCCCGGTTCCTGCTCTGCAGCTCCAGGCCATTGGTGGTCGGGAAACGCTGTGGGTACCTGCCATTTTGCTCACTCCCTGTGACGCCAATCTGGCTGCCATAGAAAACACTCCAGCCGCGTTTCTGGCCAGGTATGCAAGTAACAGCGGCACGGCATTGGGTTGCAGCGAAAAAGAAGCATTGCTGCATGCTTTGAACGAAGTGATCGAGCGCCACGCGCTTTCCATCTATTACATGGCCCTCTGCGGCCTGGCGCCATCTCCTGCGCTGTACCGTCCGGCCGAGTCGTGGCTGGCCGAGACCTTTGGGCACGACAGCACGCTGTTACAGCAGGCCATGCAGATGGAGATTTGTTTGAACCAAAGCGACTTCGGCGTGTGGTTCTGCATCGCCATGCTTGCCAAGCCAACAGGGACCCGGCTCGCGGTGATAGGGTCCGGCAGCTCGGTTTCGCCTTCTGTCGCGCTCTACCGTGCGGTCACCGAGCAGATTCAGTGCGAGGCGCTTCATGGTCCTGACGAAGTGCAAGAGGATGCCAATACCCTAGCGTTGCTCGAACAGTCACCCCGCTTGGCAAAACTGCGCCATCCGCGTTGGCCACATAAACTGCCGAAACTTCATCCTGCATCACGTCAACAATGCGTTGCCACACAAATGGCATGTGTTTTAAAAGGGCTGCACCAACAGGGAAAAACCGCTTTCTACCATACACTCCAGACCTACCCGGATCTTGCAACTATCGTACAAGTCTTCATTCCCGGTCTTGAACGCTTTCATTTGATCAGATCCGGTATGCCGGTCGTACCGCAATATGTTTTGCACGCGAATACCGGGCATTGACATGGCATTTTCCAGACCTTTATTAGCTGCACTCGGTGCCACGTTATTTCTGAAAGTTGCCACGGTCATTCCCGCATTGATATTGGCAGACATCATCGACAACTTGTCGACTGCCGCATCTTCATATGAATTGCTCGGAGCCTTCGCATGCCTGCTCATCGTGCAAGTGTGTTTGACCCCATTGCAAGCTTGGGCATTGGCTCGGCTTTGCCAAGAGCGCGTGAGGCAAATGTCCAGCCACTGGTGCCGAAATCTGCTGGACAAGCAATTCGAGGCCTATGGACAACTCCATGGCGGGACGCTGGTCAAGGTGCTCGATAGAGGCATCACTGCCCAAGAGCGCTGGTTGAATTTCCTGATCGGCACGGCGTGGCCGATCCTGGCGGAAACCCTGGTGCTGATCGCCCTGTTCGCCTACCTCGGCGCCACGCCAGTGCTGCTTGGTCTGGTTCCCTTGAGCCTGGCGTATCTGTGGCTCAACGACCGGCTGGTACGCTGGCGCCGGCCGCATATCGAAGCGGTCAACGCCAGGGAAGACGATCTAGCCGAGCAGTGGGTCGACACCTTCGCCAGTGCCACCACCGTGAAACTGGAGCAAGCCGAAGACGCGGCGATGATTCCCGTCAGACAAACCCTGGCATGCTATGCCGATGCGGCGGTACGGGTGGCCAGCAGCGGCGGATGCCTGCAAAGCCTGCGCATCTTGTTCATTGGTGTGGGCAGTTGTGGCCTGCTGCTGTGGGGCATGCGCGATCAGGCGAGCGGGTCGGCCCAGTTGACGGTGGGCGAACTCGTGGCTTTGTTTACCCTGGTCAGCGGGCTGCTGGCAGGCGTTGCACAGCTCGCCGAAGCCTGGCGTCTGCTCGATCAGTTCCGCCTCGACAAACGCACTCTGCAAGAGTGGCTGGAGCTGCCTGCTTTTGCCCCTACCGGCATTGCTCCAGCCAATCCCGCCAGCGAAAGCACAACGTTGCGCCTCATGCCCTGTGAGCTGCGCTCGCGCGACGCGCTGCAATTGCAAGTGAGCCATCCGTTGATCTTCGAAAAAGGCGAGCGAGTGGCACTGATCGGACCCAGCGGCTGTGGCAAATCCACCCTGCTGCATGTGCTCGCCGGTACCGTGAACGTGCTGCGCGGGCATGTCCACCTTGGTGACACCTGTCTGGAGCAGCTCGACGGCAAGCAGCAACTCGCTGCGCTACGTCTGTGTCCCCAACGCGCGCACTTCGTTCCTGGACGACTGCCGCATTCAGTGCTGTTCGACCAAGCTCACGAGCAGTTGCAGGTCAATGAATGGCTAACAGCCCTTGGACTGGAGCCAAGCTGGTACGACTTGGTGTTCGACGCGCGAGCCACCTCGATTTCCGGTGGCGAAGCACGGCGCCTGACATTGTTGCGCATCCTCAATCGCCCAGGCGCTTTCAACCTGCTCGACGAACCCACCAGCGGCCTGGATAGCGACTCGGCGGCACGTACCTGGGACCTGCTGTTCGACTCCCTGAAAGGTCGAGGTCTGATCTGCGTGACGCATGATGAGAGGGCGCTTTACCGATTCGACCGGGTGATTCGTCTGGAGGCGGGCAGAATCATCGGACAGACAGTCGACAATCACTCATCGTCATCGAAGTTGTAACTCCCCGGCGCCAGGTTCTCGAAGCGCGTGTACTTGCCGATGAACGCCAGCCGCACGAAACCGATGGGGCCGTTACGCTGCTTGCCGATGATGATCTCGGCGATGCCCTTGTGCTCGGTGTCGGGGTGATACACCTCGTCGCGATAGACGAACATGATCACGTCGGCGTCCTGCTCGATCGCGCCCGATTCGCGCAAGTCGGAGTTCACCGGGCGCTTGTTCGGGCGTTGCTCCAAAGAACGGTTGAGCTGCGACAAGGCCACTACCGGGCAGTTGAATTCCTTGGCCAGGGCCTTGAGCGAGCGGGAGATTTCGGAAATCTCGTTGGTGCGGTTGTCGCCCGAGGAACCCGGGATCTGCATCAACTGCAGGTAGTCGACCATGATCAGGCCGATCTCGCCGTGTTCGCGCGCCAGACGCCGGGTGCGCGCGCGCATTTCCGAAGGGCTGATGCCGGCGGTGTCGTCGATGAACAGCTTGCGGTCATTGAGCAGGTTCACGGCGGACGTCAGCCGCGGCCAGTCGTCGTCGTCGAGCTGGCCGGAACGCACTTTGGTCTGGTCGATGCGGCCGAGCGACGAGAGCATCCGCATGATCAGCGATTCGCCGGGCATTTCCAGGGAGAACACCAGCACGGCCTTGTCGCTGCGCAACACCGCGTTTTCCACCAGGTTCATGGCGAAGGTGGTCTTACCCATCGACGGACGACCGGCGACGATGATCAGGTCCGCGGGCTGCAAGCCGCTGGTCTTGCCATCCAGGTCGGTGTAGCCGGTGGAGATGCCGGTGATGTCGCTGTCGGAGTTGAACAGCGTGTCGATGCGGTCGATGGCCTTGGTCAGCAGGTCGTTGACGCCGACCGGGCCGCCGGTCTTGGGCCGCGCCTCGGCGATCTGGAAGATCTGCCGTTCGGCGTCGTCGAGGATCTCCGCGGCGTTGCGCCCTTGCGGGCTGAAGGCGTTGTCGGCGATATCGGTGCTGATGCTGATCAGCTGGCGCAGCGTGGCGCGTTCGCGAATGATCGCGGCATAGGCCTTGATGTTGGCCACCGATGGCGTGTTCTTGGCCAGTTCGGCCAGGTAGGCCAAGCCGCCGATCTGCGACGACACGCCCTCCTTTTCCAACTGCTCGTGCAGGGTAACCACGTCGAACGGCTGGTTCTGATCGACCAGCTTGTGCACGGCACGGAAGATCAGGCGGTGGTCATGCCGGTAGAAATCGCCATCCGAGACTTGGTCCAGTACCCGCTCCCAGGCGTTGTTGTCCAGCAACAGACCACCGAGCACGGCCTGTTCGGCCTCGATGGAATGGGGCGGCACCTTGAGGGCGGCGGTTTGCAGGTCGAGTTGCTCGGGGGTGCTGATCTCGTTCATGGCCACGCGAAGAATCTGGGGGGATGAAAACGACAAAGGGCACGACCTGTAGAACAGGAACGTGCCCGATGTTAACCGGCCAAGCTCACCAGGAGCCAGCCGATCGTCGCAGCTTAGGCAGCGACCACAACCACACGAACGGTGGCTTCGACGTCGCTGTGCAGGTGCACGGCAACATCGTATTCACCGACGTGACGGATGGTGCCGTTCGGCAGACGCACTTCGGCTTTGGCCACTTCGACGCCGGAGGCGGTCAGGGCGTCAGCGATGTCGTGGGTACCGATCGAACCGAACAGCTTGCCTTCGTCGCCAGCGGTGGCAGTGATGGTCACTTCCAGCTCGGCCAGTTGGGCAGCACGGCTTTCAGCCGAGCTCTTACGGTCTGCGGCAGCTTTTTCCAGCTCGGCGCGGCGCTCTTCGAACGCGGCCAGGTTGGCGGCAGTGGCGCTAACAGCCTTGCCGAACGGCAGCAGGAAGTTACGGCCGTAACCGGATTTGACTTTAACTTTGTCGCCCAGGTTGCCCAGGTTAGCGACTTTTTCCAGCAGGATGAGTTCCATTTGGTAAAACCTCTTAACTTTTAACCTTCACCGTTCGCAGCGTCGTCCCGCGGAGGGGGCTTGATACCACGAAAATCAATCAGGCTATCGACAATGGCCAGGACCACGAGCAACGGATACGTCAGTTGCATGAACAGCACCAGGGTGACGTACAAGCCGACCAGCCAGAATTTGGACAGTCGCTTCTGCGCTACCAGCCCATGCAGCAAGGCAATGCCCGCGAACATGAGCGGCACGCTGCACAACGGGGTCAACAGCGCCATACCGGAGCCGAAACTCGGCCCGAACAGCATGCCCCCCAGCAACAACAGTGCTGGCACCCGGGCGATCCGCACCGCCTGAAACTCGCGGCCGAACCCACCGGGGTTGTACAACGCAGCCTGCCAGTAGCGACCCAACATCAGGGCCAACACACTGATCACTTGCAACCCTGCCGCCATCAGTCCGGTCAGCACCGGTGCGACGTAGCCTTCGAGCTGTGCGCGCTCCCCTACCGACAACTTCTGGTAGAGGCCGTCGAGCATCTCGGGCAAGGCTTTCGCAAGCGCCTGCGCCAGAGCTTCGATCGGTTCGCGGAACACCGAACCCAGGATCACGCCATACACCAGGCCCAGGGCGATGCTGGACAACAGCACCCGACTCCAAGGCCGCTCGGCGCGCAACAGCGCCGCCAGCCCCAGCGTTCCCAACAGCACCATCAAGATGCGTGGATCGCCGAAGACCCACCAGGCCAGCGCGGGCAACAATGCCCAGGCGATGACCGTGGAAGCGTCCTTGAAACCGCGCCGTAGGAACACCAGGCTCACAGCGGCGGCACTCAACCAGAACAACAGCGGCAATGCCGCACAACCGACCACGAAGACCGTGGCCTGCACACGACCGCGCATGATGAAATCAGCTAACGCCCGCATGCGTATCCCTTGCTACCTGTCGATGACCCGGTCTCAGCGGCCGTGGCTGTCGGTGTAGGCCAGCAGGGCCAGGAAGCGGGCGCGCTTGATAGCGGTGGCCAGCTGACGCTGATAACGAGCTTTGGTACCGGTGATACGGCTTGGAACGATCTTGCCGGTTTCGGATACGTAAGCTTTCAGGGTGTTGAGATCTTTGAAGTCGATCTCTTTCACGTCTTCAGCGGTGAAGCGGCAGAATTTACGACGACGGAAGAAACGTGCCATGTAATAGGCTCCTCAAAAAGTCCGTGGATTACTCGTCAGCGTTATCGCTGTTGTCGCTGTCGTTGCTGTCGTCGCCTTCGGCGCCATCAGCAGACTCAGGACGGTCGCGACGCTCACGGCGCTCGCTGCGGTTCTCTTCGGCCTTGAGCATCTCGGACGGGCCGGTGACGGCTTCGTCGCGACGGATGACCAGGTTACGGATCACGGCATCGTTGTAGCGGAAGTTGTCTTCCAGCTCGGCCAGGGCCTTGCCGGTGCACTCAACGTTCAGCATCACGTAGTGAGCCTTGTGAACGTTGTTGATGGCGTAGGCCAGTTGACGACGGCCCCAGTCTTCCAGACGGTGGATCTTGCCGCCGTCTTCTTCGATCAGCTTGGTGTAGCGCTCGACCATGCCGCCGACTTGCTCGCTCTGATCCGGGTGGACCAGAAAGATGATTTCGTAATGACGCATGAATGCTCCTTACGGGTTAGTAGCCTGCCAGGCGCGCTGGTCAGACAAGGAGTGAATGAAACAGTGAGGCTTGCCAGAAGAGCAGGCACTTGTGTACCGGCCTGCAAGGCAAGGCGCGCAATTGTAGAGAAGCCGAGCGGCACAAGCAAGGCGATTGGCGATTATTTGAACAATGAATGGGGCAGACCGGTTCTGCCACGCGTCATGGGCAAACCGGACCCCCGGCATTGCCCACGACAGCCTCTGAAGGCCCTCTCCGTCAGCGCTTGCCCTGGCGCTGGCGCACGGCTTCGAACAGGCACACCCCGGTCGCTACCGACACGTTGAGGCTGCTGACGCTGCCGCCCATAGGCAACTTCACCAGAAAATCACAGTGCTCGCGGGTCAGCCGCCGCATGCCGCGGCCTTCGGCGCCCATGATCATCACCAACGGGCCGGTGAGGTCCTGCTGGTAGATTTCCTGCTCGGCCTCGCCGGCCGTACCGACTACCCACAAGCCGCGCTGCTGGAGCTTTTCCAGCGTGCGCGCCAGGTTGGTCACGGCCACCAGCGGAATCACTTCCGCGGCACCGCAGGCCACCTTGCGTACCACCCCGGTGAGGGTGGCCGACTTGTCCTTGGGGATGACCACGACTGTGGCACCGGCAGCGTCGGCGGTGCGCAGGCAGGCACCCAAGTTGTGCGGATCGGTGACGCCGTCGAGCACCAGGATCAGCGGCGGGGTTTCCGTGCGTTCGAGCAGCTCGTCGAGCATGGCTTCGCCCCAGACCTGGCTAGGGCTGACCTCGGCCACTACACCCTGGTGCACACCTTCGACCCAAGCGTCGAGCTCGCGGCGCTCGGCCTGGCCGACCGCCACGCGGTTTTCCGCGGCCAGGGCCAGCAGGGTTTGCAGGCGCGGCTCACTGCGTCCTTCGGACAGCCAGATTTGCTTCACCCGCTTGGGGTGGTGTTGCAACAGCGCCTGGACCGCATGCACGCCGTAGATCTTTTCCAACTGACTCATGAGGTGCTCTTGCCCTTACGTGCGCCGCTCGACTTGGCGCCATTGCCTTTGCGGTGTTTGGTCTTGCTGCTGGAACCGCTACCGCTCTTGCTCGACGACTTGCCAGCGAACTTGTCCGACTTGCCCGAAGACTTGTCGGCCTTGCCACCGCTGCTACGCGCATCGGTCATCAAGGCCTTCTTCATTTCCCGGCTCTTGCGCACTTCGGCATTGCGCTCGACCGCATCCTTGGGGAAATAAGCGTCGGACGCTTCATTCTTGCGGCTACGCGGCTTGGGATTGGCGCGTGCGGTTTCCGTTGGCGCCGCAGGCTCGCTGGCCTTGGTGCCGGAGCCGCTACCTTTGCTGGCCGAACCGCTACCCTTGCGCCCGACCGGCGCATTGACCGCGGCCTCGGACATTTCGAAGTCGATCTTGCGCTGTTCGAGGTCGACGCGCATGACCTTGACTTCGATGGTGTCGCCCAGGCGGAAGCTGCGACCGGTACGCTCGCCCGACAGGCGATGGTGCACCGGATCGAAGTGATAGTAGTCGCCCGGCAGCGCGCTGATGTGCACCAGGCCTTCGACGTAGATGTCGGTCAGCTCGATGAACAGGCCGAAACCGGTGACCGCCGTGATCACGCCAGGGAAGGTTTCGCCAACACGGTCGCGCATGTATTCGCACTTGAGCCAGTTGACCACATCGCGCGTGGCTTCGTCGGCGCGCCGCTCGGTCATCGAGCACTGCTCACCCATCTGCTCCAGCGCAGGCTCGTCGTACGGATAGATACGCGCCTTGGGAATGCTGGCAGCGCCTGCGCGCTTGACGTGCGGCGTCTCGACCCGCGAACGGATCACGCTGCGAATGGCACGGTGTACCAGCAAGTCGGGGTAGCGACGGATCGGCGAAGTGAAGTGGGTGTAGGCTTCGTAGTTCAGGCCGAAGTGGCCGTTGTTCTCGACGCTGTACACCGCCTGGCTCAGCGAGCGCAGCATCACGGTCTGGATCAGGTGGAAGTCGGGACGGCCGGAAATGCTCGCCAGCAGCGCTTGATAGTCTTTGGGCGAAGGGTCTTTGCCCTTGTGCAGCGACAAGCCCAGTTCGCCGAGGAAGGCGCGCAGCTTTTCCAGGCGCTCCGGTGGCGGACCGTCGTGCACGCGGTACAGCGACGGCACGTTGTGCTTTTGCATGAAGGAGGCGGTGGCGACGTTGGCCGCGAGCATGCACTCCTCGATCATCTTGTGGGCGTCGTTGCGCACGGTCGGACGAATTTCGTCGATCTTGCGGTCATCGCCGAAGATAATGCGGGTTTCCTGGGTTTCGAAGTCGATCGCGCCACGGGTATGGCGCGCCGCCAGCAGCACCTTGTACAGCGCATAGAGGTGCTTGAGGTCCGGTAGCACTTCGCTGTATTCGCTGCGCAGCGCCTTGCCTTCACGAGTGCGGGCATGTTCGAGCATGCTGCTGACCTTGTTGTAGGTCAGGCGCGCGTGGGAGTGGATCACCGCTTCGTAGAACTGGTAATCGACCATCTGCCCGGATTTGTTCATGGTCATTTCGCAGACCATGGCCAGGCGATCGACGTGCGGGTTCAGCGAGCACAGGCCGTTGGACAGCTCCTCGGGCAGCATGGGGATCACGCGCTCGGGGAAGTACACGGAGTTGCCGCGCTGCTGCGCTTCGGTGTCGAGCGCCGAGCCCAGGCGCACATAGCTGGACACGTCGGCGATGGCCACGAACAGGCGCCAGCCGCCGGAGAACAGCCGCAGCTTGCCCAGAGGCTCGCAGTACACGGCATCGTCGAAGTCGCGAGCGTCTTCGCCGTCGATGGTGACGAACGGCAAGTGGCGCAGATCGATGCGCCGCTCCTTGTCCTTTTCTTCGACCTCGGAGCGGAACTTGCGCGCTTCCTTGATCACGTCCTGCGGCCATACATGGGGGATGTCGTAGCTGCGCAGGGCAACGTCGATTTCCATGCCGGGGGCCATGTAGTTGCCGATCACCTCGACCACGTCGCCCTGGGGCTGGAAGCGCGGAGTGGGCCAGTGGGTGATCTTGATCTCGACGAACTGGCCGATCTTGGCCCCGCCGTTGCGCCCGGCGGTGACCAGCACTTCCTGCTGGATCTTCGGGTTGTCCGGGGTCACGTAACCGATGCCGCCTTCCTCGAAGTAGCGGCCGACCACGCTTTCGTGGGCGCGGGAGATGATCTCGACCAGCACGCCTTCACGGCGGCCACGGCGGTCGACGCCGGAGACACGGGCCAGGCCGCGGTCGCCGTCGAAGGCCAGACGCATTTGCGAGGGGCTCAGGAACAGGTCTTCGCTGCCGTCGTCGGGAATCAGGAAGCCGAAGCCGTCGCGGTGGCCGGACACGCGGCCGCAGATCAGGTCGAGCTTGTCGACCGGGGCATAGGTGCCGCGGCGGGTGTAGATGAGCTGACCGTCACGTTCCATGGCGCGCAAGCGGCGGCGCAGGGCTTCGATCTGCTCTTCCCCGTCGAGGCCGAACTCCTCAGCCAACTCCTCGCGGGCAGCGGGCTCGCCGCGGTCGGCCAGGCGCTGCAGGATCAGCTCGCGGCTGGGGATGGGGTTTTCGTATTTGTCCGCTTCACGAGCGGCCTCGGGATCGAGGGATTGCCAATCGGCCATCAGAAGGGGTTCACCTTGGTATATATAGAGTAGAAGTTTGGCATAGGCGTATTGAAACTGGAAATCTCAGCCTTGGACAAGCCCCTGCCGATTGTCGTATAGGCCAAGGAAGGCCAGCGGAATCAAAGGCTTGGAAAATTTCAAATATTTTTCGCTGCGGGGGTTTACAGGGTTGGGGAGCGTCCGTATAGTGCGCACCACAACGACGGACAGCCGCCGTTGTAGTCGAGATGTACGGTGTTGTAAAGCACTAGATAATTTTGACATGTGTGCCCAGGTGGCGGAATTGGTAGACGCGCTGGTTTCAGGTATCAGTGACTTAACGGTCGTGGAAGTTCGAGTCTTCTCCTGGGCACCAAATATTCGAGTCGATAGATAGCAGGTTTGTCTGTCGATCAGCAACAGATTCACGCAGTACGCTGTAGATGAAAAGCTTTGCCCAGGTGGCGGAATTGGTAGACGCGCTGGTTTCAGGTATCAGTGACTTAACGGTCGTGGAAGTTCGAGTCTTCTCCTGGGCACCATATAAAAACCCACTAGCTTGCTAGTGGGTTTTTTCTTGCCTGCGATTTGTCATTCCTCCCCTTCCGCGTACGGCGTCCGGCCATTGGAGACCGGCCTGCGCCAGAACCCACCCGCCTGATTGTCCGCCCTCTTCAGACGCGAATGAATTTTCTTCCATGCGGCCACTTGAGAAACGATTTCGTTTACCATTGTTTCCAAATATGTTGCCGTAAGCGAGGAAAGACCCGCATGACGATCCGTTCGAATTCGCTGATGCGTACCCTGGCCGCCGCCGTATTGGGCCTGGCCATGGGCGCGCCAGCCGCCATGGCCGCCGACCCGGTGACCCTGACCATGTACAACGGTCAGCACAAGGAAATCGGCGAGGCCATCGCCAAGGCCTACGAGGCCAAGACCGGCATCCACATCGATATTCGCAAGGGCAGCAGCAACCAGCTGGCCAGCCAGATCATCGAGGAAGGCGACCGCTCGCCGGCCGACATCATCTACACCGAAGAGTCGCCACCGCTGAACAATTTGGGCGAGTTGGGCCTGCTGGCCAAGATCGACCCCGCCACGCTGGACATGCTGCCCAAGGAATACGTCGCCGCCAACGGCACCTGGATGGGTGTGACCGCGCGTACCCGTGTGGTGGTGTTCAACCCCAAGAAGATCGACGAAAAAGACCTGCCCAAGTCGGTGATGGACTTCGCCAACCCCGAGTGGGACGGCCGCGTCGGTTTCGTACCCACCAGCGGTGCGTTCCAGGAACAGGCTGTGGCCATCCTCAAGATGCACGGCCGGGAAGCGGCTGAAGAGTGGCTGACCGGGCTCAAGGCCTTCGGCAAGACCTACACCAACAACATGGTCGCGTTGAAGGCCGTGGAAAAAGGCGAAGTCGACGCCGTGCTGGTCAACAACTACTACTGGTACGCCCTGGAGCGTGAGCGCGGCAAGCTCGATTCCAAACTCTACTACCTCGAAGACGGCGACGCCGGCGGCCTGGTGACCATTTCCGGCGCGGCAGCGGTCAAGGCCAGCAAGCATCCCAAGGAAGCCCAGGCGCTGCTGAACTGGATGGCCAGTGAAGAAGGCCAGCGGGTCATCACCCAGACCACCGCCGAATACCCGCTGCACAAAGGCATGGTCTCCGACCGTGGCCTGAAACCGTTCGAAGACCTGCGTCCGCCGAAAATCACCCCTGCCGACCTCGGCAATGCCGAAGAAGCGCTGGAACTCGAGCGTGAGGTCGGTCTGCTCTGATGACTGCCACCCTGCCTACCCGCGCCATCCTGCGTTACGTACCGCGGCGCAAGCGCCCCTCGATCTGGGTGGTGCTGCCTGTACTGTTCTTGGTGGCGATGAGCATGTTGCCGTTGCTGTACGTAGCCATCAAGGCGTGGGAAGCGGGTTGGCAGGAGGCGCTGCACCTGCTGTGGCGGCCTTTCGTGTGGGGGCTGCTGCGCAATACCCTGCTGCTGCTGGCAGGCGTCACCGCAGTATGCATCGTGGTCGGCATGGCCCTGGCCTGGCTGCTCGAACGTAGCGACCTGCCCGGCCGGCGCCTGTGGGGCGTGGTGCTGTGCCTGCCGTTCGCGGTGCCCTCGTTCGTCAGCAGTTTCACCTGGGTGTCGCTGAGCGCCGATTTCGAAGGCCTGGGCGGGGCGATCTTCGTGATGGCGCTGTCTAAGTACCCGCTGATCTTCCTGCCCGTGGCGGCCACCCTGCGCAACATCGACACCTCGCTGGAGGAGTCGGCGCGTACACTGGGTTGCAGCCGCTGGGGCGTGTTCTTCAAGGTCACTCTGCCGCTGCTATGGCCGTCGATGCTGGGCGGTGCGCTGTTGATCGCACTGCACATGCTGGTGGAGTTCGGTGCGCTGTCGATCCTTGGCCTGCAGACCTTCACCACGGCGATCTACCAGCAGTTCGAACTGGAATTCAGCAACGCCAACGCTGCCATGCTTTCCGCGGTGCTGCTGGCGCTGTGCCTGATCATGCTCTGGCTGGAACTGCGGGTGCGTGGCAAGGCGCGCCACGTGCGCATCGGCCAGGGTGTAGCGCGCCGCGCCGCCCCCGTGCGACTGAAGGGTTGGACACCATTGGCGCAGTCGTTTTGCCTCGGCTTGGCAGTACTGGGCAGCGGCATTCCGCTGGCTATGCTGGGCTATTGGCTGAGCATCGGCTCTTCGGCGGCCTTCCCGGTGGCTGAGATCGGCAAGGCACTGCTGACGTCGTTGTCGGTATCGCTCGGTGGCGCGGCGTTCTGCGTGCTGCTGGCCCTGCCGATCAGTTTTCTGGTGGTGCGCTATAAAGGCCGCCTGGCGATCTGGGCCGAGCGCCTGCCGTACTTGCTGCATGCCCTGCCCGGCCTAGTGATCGCGCTGACCCTGGTGTTCTTCGCCCTGCACTATGTGCCGGCGCTGTACCAGACCACGGCGCTGCTGATCCTGGCCTATGCCCTGCTCTTCCTGCCGTTGGCCCAGGCGCCGGTGCGCACGGCGCTGAACAAGGCTTCGCCGACCCTGGAAGAAGCCGCGCGCACCTTGGGCGCCAGCAGTTTGAGCGCATTCTGCCGAGTCACCCTGCCGATCATCTTCCCGGCCCTGGCCGCTGCCTTCGCCCTGGTCTTCCTCGACGCCATGAAAGAGCTGACCGCGACCTTGCTGCTCAGCCCGACCGGCATGACCACCCTGGCTACCGAGGTATGGGCGCATACGGCCAACGTCGAGTTCGCTGCGGCAGCGCCCTATGCGGCATTGTTGATCGTAGTGTCGGGATTGCCGGTGTACCTGCTGACTACGCGGATGTACCTGAACAGGGCCTGACGGTCCGACGCCAAGGGCATTGCATTCACCCCTTCCCTGCAAGCGTTCGAGACGGCTCAGCCGCCTCGAACGCTTGCACACCTCAAGCCTTGAACTGCCCAAGGCTGGCCCGCAACTGTCCTGCCAAATCGTCCAGCACCTTGCTGCTGGCAGTGGTCTGCATCACCACCGCCGCCGAGCGCTCGGCCTGGGCATGGATGGTCTCCACCCGACCGCGCACCGCCTGCGCGCCGCTGGCCTGTTGTTCGGCCGCGCGGGTGGCCAGGCCGATGGCGGCATGCACCTGCTCCACCGCCGTTTGCACCGATTGCTGGCGGCGCTCGTTCTCACGCAGCACCAGCAAGCCTTCGCTGGCCTTGATGCCGGCCTGCCCGATGGTGGCCACGGCTTCCTTGGCGCCCTTCTGCAACGCGACGATGTGTGCCTGGATATCGCCCGTGGAGCTTTGCGTCTTGCTCGCCAGGGCACGCACTTCGTCGGCCACCACGGCGAAACCACGCCCGGTCTCGCCGGCCCGCGCCGCTTCGATGGCCGCGTTCAGCGCCAAGAGATTGGTTTGTTCGGCGATGCCATGGATCACCGTCAGCACCACTTCTATCTGCTGGCTCTGCTGGGCCAGGCGTTCGATCACCTGCGAGCCGGTGTCCACCTGCCCTGCCAGATTCTCGATCAGACCGGCCAGTTGCGTGGAGCTGCGACTGTTCTCGTCGGTGGCCTGGCGAATGTCCACCACCTGCTGCAAGGCCGCCTGCATGGCCTGGCTTTCCGCTTGGGCCTCGTCGGCCATGCTCGACAGGTCGCGCAGGCTGGCCGCCACCTCATCGCGCTGCAACGCAGCGGCGGTGTCGGCACCGGCGTTGCGCTGGGCCATGGCATCGATCTCGACCCCGGTACGCTGTGCCACGGCGCCCGCCTCGCGCACGATCGGTTGCAGCTTGTCGATGAAACGGTTGACCGCCGAAGCCATGTCGCCCAGCTCGTCGCGGCTGTCGAGCGGCACGCGGCGGGTCAGGTCGCCCTCGCCGGCAGCCAGGTCGTCGAGCGCAGCGATCAGCAGGCGCACTTTGCTCAAGACCCGGCGCCCCAGCACCACAGCCACCAGCAACAGCACGCCCAGGCCGATCACCGCCAGCGTCAGGCCGATTCGCCAGCGCAACTCGCTGGCGGCCTGGCGGACCGACTCGGCGGTGTTGGCCTGCATGGCGGCGGCGCTGGCCTGGGCTTTTTCCAGGCGCTGGCGCAGCACGTTGCCGCTGTCCGAGGCCGCGCCGGCCAGGCTGTCTTCGACCAGTTTGCCGCCGCTGCCGATCAAGGCGGCGAAACGCTGGTCGAGAGCCTTGAGTTCGTTGTCGATGGCAGCTGTGGATACCCCCATCAGCACTTTGCCGATCTCGACGCCGTTGGGGTTGATCGACGCCTCGACGAAGTACACCGCAGGGTCGCGGCGCGCCGCCTCCAGCACCTTGTCCAGCGCGCGTTCACCCTGGCCCTTTTCAAGCAACGCCTGGTTGATCGGGTTCTGCCGGTTGAGGTAGCGGGTCAGGTGCTGGCCCTGAGCGTCGTCGTAGATCACGAACAGCACATTGGGGTTGCGCTGCGCGCGCCGGGCGAAGTCCGACAGCACCGGCACGTCGTTGTCCCAGATCGCCCGCGGCGCCACCGAGGCGAGCAATTGCGCCATGTCGTTGGCCGACTCCTTGAGGTTGTTCTCCAAGGTGGTGCGCAATTGCTGCTGTTCGCTCTGCAAACGGGCAGACAAGCCGGCGCTCAGCCGCTGCCGGGTGCTGTTGGACAGCCCGTCCAGGCCCGAGCGCACTTCCTGCCCGGCCTGTTGCAGTTCGTTGGCCAACTCGCGGCTGTCGTCGCCGAAACGCTTCTCCAGATCCGATTCCAGCGAGGTGACGGTGCTGCGGGTCAGCACCACCGCGACCAGCACCTGAACCAGCAAAGCGATACCCAGGGCAACAAACACAGGCCGTAACAGGCGGCTTCGTAACAATGAAAGGATGGCAGACACGGTGTAACCCTCGTGTTTCTGGCGCCACTATTTTGATGGCATCGACAGAAATTTCTTACAGCAAGGGTTATGCCGTTAACGGCGTCGTTTACGCGAAGGTCTAGGGCTTGTCTGAAAAGCCGCCCTGGTCTTCGTCGGCCCGGGATTTACCGGCAGATACGAAAACGCCGCGCCCCTTTCGGGAGCGCGGCGTTTGGTCGATCAGCCGAAGCGGATCAGGCGAACGGGTGGCGCAGCACGATGGTTTCGTTGCGGTCCGGGCCGGTGGAGATGATGTCGATCGGCGCGCCGATCAGCTCCTCGATGCGGGTGATGTAGGCACGCGCGTTGGCTGGCAGGCCGTCGAGGCTCTTCACGCCCAGGGTCGACTCGCTCCAGCCCGGCAGCGTCTCGTACACCGGCTGCAAGCCGATGTAGCTGTCGGCGTCGGTCGGCGCTTCGATCACATCGCCTTCGGCGTTCTTGTAGCCTACGCAGATGTTGATGGTTTCCAGGCCGTCCAGCACGTCCAGCTTGGTCAGGCAGATACCCGAGATGCTGTTGACGTCGATGGCGCGACGCAGGATGACCGCATCGAACCAGCCGCAACGACGGGCACGGCCGGTGGTGGAGCCGAACTCGTGACCGCGCTTGGCCAGGGTGGCGCCGGTATCGTCGAACAGCTCGGTAGGGAACGGACCGGAGCCGACACGGGTGGTGTAGGCCTTGGTGATGCCGAGGATGTAGTCGATGTACATCGGGCCCACGCCGGAGCCGGTGGAGATGCCGCCGGCGGTGGTGTTGGAGCTGGTGACGTAGGGGTAGGTGCCGTGGTCGATGTCGAGCAGCGAGCCCTGCGCGCCTTCGAACATGATGTCCTTGCCGGCACGGCGCAGGTTGTGCAGTTCGGCGGTGACGTCGAGCATCATCGGCTTGAGCTGCTCGGCGTATTCCATGCACTCGTCCAGGGTCTGCTGGAAGTCGATGGCCGGCTCTTTGTAGTAATTGACCAGCTGGAAGTTGTGGTAGTCCAGCAGCTCGCCGAGCTTGGCGGCGAAGCGCTCACGGTGGAACAGGTCGCCCACGCGCAGGCCGCGGCGCGCGACCTTGTCTTCGTAGGCTGGGCCGATGCCACGGCCGGTGGTGCCGATCTTGGCTTCGCCACGGGCTTTTTCACGGGCCTGGTCGAGGGCGACGTGATAGGCCAGGATCAGCGGCGCGGCCGGGCTGATGCGCAGACGCTCGCGCACCGGCACGCCCTTGTCTTCGAGCTTGGTGATTTCGCGCATCAGCGCGTCGGGTGCGACCACCACACCGTTGCCGATCAGGCACTGCACGCCTTCGCGCAGGATGCCCGAAGGGATCAGGTGCAGCACGGTCTTCTCACCGTCGATCACCAGGGTGTGGCCTGCGTTGTGGCCGCCTTGGTAGCGCACTACGGCAGCGGCGTGTTCGGTCAGCAGATCGACGATCTTGCCTTTGCCCTCATCACCCCACTGGGTGCCCAGGACGACGACATTCTTACCCATGATACTTGTCCTCATTCGCAAACTTGGTGCCGGCTACGGCCGACGCAGAAACTAAAGGGCGAGCGGCAGTACCTGCCAGTGCCCGTCTTGCTGAATCAATTGCCGATCGCAATCGGCCTCCACCGCCGCGCTCAGCGGCTGGCCCGGCAGGGCCTGGACCACGCGCTGGCCTTGGCCACGCAGTTGGCAGACCTGCTGCCAGAGCATGGTGTCGTTGCTGTCGGGCATCCAGATGCCACCGTTGGGCAACTGCACCTCGGCGCGACCCAGGGTCACCAGGGTCTTGAGGTCGGTGGAAAAGCCCGTGGCCGGACGGGCGCGACCGAAGTCGGCGCCGATGTCGTCGTAGCGACCGCCCTGGGCGATGGACTGGCCCACGCCCGGCACGAACAGCGCGAACACCACACCGGTGTGGTAGTTGTAGCCGCGCAATTCGCCGAGGTCGAAGTACAGCGGCAGGTCCGGGTAGCGCGCGGCCAGACGATCGGCGATGGCAAGCAGGTCGTCGAGCGCCGCCAGCACGCTGGCCGGGGCACGGCCCAGGCGCACGCGCGCCTCAACGAGCACTTCGCGGCTGCCGCACAGTTCGGTGAGGGCGCGCAGCATGGCGCTCAGGTCGTGCGGCAGGCCGGTGGTCAGCACATGCACTTCGTCGACCGCCTTGCGTTGCAGGGCATCGAACAACTGCTGCTCGACCGCGCCGGACAACCCGGCGGCACGCGCCAGGCCGCGGTAGATACCGACGTGGCCAAGGTCCATGTGCACATCGGCGACATCGGTCAATTGCAACGTGGCGAGCATCAGGCTGATGACCTCGACGTCGCTGGTGGGACTGGCATCGCCGTACAGCTCGGCGCCCAACTGGATAGGGCTGCGCGAGGTGGACAGCGCGCGTGGCTGAGCATGCAGCACGCTACCGGCATAGCACAGGCGGCTGGGGCCTTCGCGGCGCAAGGTATGGGCGTCGATGCGCGCGACCTGCGGGGTGAAGTCGGCGCGGAAACCCATCAGGCGACCGGACTGCGGATCGACCACCTTGAAGGTGCGCTGATCCAAGTCCTGGCCGGCGCCGGTCAGCAGCGATTCCAGGTACTCGATATGGGGGGTGACGACCAGTTCGTAACCCCAGCTCTGGAACAGGTCCAACACCTGGCGGCGCGCGATTTCGATGCGCGCCGCTTCAGGTGGCAGTACTTCCTCGATGCCATCTGGCAGAAGCCAGCGGTCTACCGTTGCCATGACGCCATTTCCCCTCTGGTCCGGGCGGTCTGCCCATGGGCAGCCTCGATTGAAGCAGGCGTTGGCACACAACAGCGGGCAGCACTGAGCCCAGCGCTGCCACCGTACCAACACCCTGTGAATACGTTGCGCCTTGACGAAACAGGCCCGGCGCATGACGCGAATGGACCTTGCAGACGCAAAAAAGCCGGGAATTTCCCGGCTGCCCGATCATACACCCCTTTTGATTCGGGATGCACCCCGCCGGGCGTTTTAGCTGCCCGGCGGAGGTGGATCGCTTACGGCTTGCTCTTGTCCAGGTAACGGAAGAACTCGTTCTTCGGGTCCAGGACCAGCACGTCGCTCTTGCTGGAGAAGCTTTCGCGGTAAGCCTGCAGGCTACGGTAGAACGCATAGAAATCAGCGTTCTGGCCATAGGCCTTGGCGTAGATGGCGGCCGACTGGGCGTCGCCATCACCACGGGTTTCTTCCGCTTCGCGGTAGGCTTCGGCCAGCAGTACGCGGCGTTGGCGATCGGCGTCGGCACGGATGCCTTCTGCCAGCTCGTTACCCTTGGCGCGGTGCTCGCGGGCTTCACGCTCACGTTCGGTGCTCATGCGGTCGAACACGCTGCGGTTGACTTCCTTGGGCAGGTCGATGGCCTTGACGCGAACGTCGATGACTTCGATACCCAGCTCCTTGTTGGCCATGCGGTTCAGCGAGGCGGTGATGTCGGCCATCAGCGCGTCACGTTCACCGGAGACCACTTCGTGCAGCGTACGCTTACCGAACTGGTCACGCAGACCACTTTCCAGACGACGGGACAGACGCTCGTCGGCGATCTGCTTCATGCCGGAGGTGGCGGTGTAGTAACGCTCGGCATCCTTGACCCGCCATTTGGCGTAAGCGTCGACCATCACGGCCTTCTTCTCGAGGGTCAGGAAACGCTGGGTCGGGGCGTCGAGGGTCATCAGGCGGGCGTCGAACTTGCGCACTTGATTGACGTACGGCACCTTCATATGCAGACCGGGCTGAACATCGGCCTGGACCACGCGACCGAATTGCAGCAGCACCGCACGCTCGGTTTGCGCAACGATGTAGAAGCAGTTCCAACCGACGACGACGAGCACCACGAGGGCGATCAGGGCGAACAGCGATTTATTGCTCATCAGCGGCTCTCCCTGGTGCGTGGCGCCTGTTGTTGCGATTGCGAGTCCTGCGCGGCACGGGCCGCAGCGGCGTCGTTCGACGACGATGCACTGGCCGAGGTGCTAGGCGCGTTGCGGCTGCCTTCGACCATCTTGTCCAGCGGCAGGTAGAGCAGGTTGTTCTGCCCGTCCTTGGTCGAGATCAAGACCTTGCTGGTGTTGCTGTAGACCTCTTGCATGGTTTCCAGGTACAGGCGCTGACGGGTGACGTCGGGTGCCTTGTTGTACTCGGCGACCAGCTTGGTGAAGCGGTCGGCCTCACCCTTGGCGCGGGCGATGACTTCGTCGCGGTAGCCGTTGGCGTCCTCGATGATGCGCTGCGCCTGACCACGGGCCTCGGGCACCACGCCGTTGGCGTAGGACTCGGCCTGGTTGCGGGCGCGCTGCTCGTCTTCGCGGGCGCGGATCACGTCGTCGAAGGCTTCCTGCACTTCACGCGGGGCCGCCGCGCTCTGTACGTTGACCTGGGTGACGGTGATACCGGTGCGGTAGGTATCGAGGAAGCGCTGCAGGCGTTCGCGGATGTCCACGGCCATCTGCTCGCGGCCTTCGGTCAGCACCTGGTCCATGGAGGTCGAGCCCACCACGTGGCGCAAGGCGCTGTCGGTCGCATGTTGCAGGCTGATCTCGGGTTGGTCGACGTTGAGCACGAAGTCCTGCAGGTTGGATATCTTGTACTGCACGGTCAGTGGCACCTCGACGATGTTCTCGTCTTCGGTGAGCATCTGCCCCTGCTTGGTGTAGGCCCGCTCGCGCGTGACGTTCTCCATGTACTTGCGATCGATCGGCGGGAAATAGATGTTCAGGCCGGGCCCTACGGTTTCATGGTACTTGCCGAAGCGCAGCACGACGGCCTGCTCCTGCTCGTCGACCACGTAAACCGCGCTGTACAGCCAGATGGCCGCCAGCACGGCCAGGCCGATGCCCAACAGGCCCAGGCCACCACCCTTGCCGGCGTTGCGGTCGCCACCGCCACCGCCACTGCGTTTCTTGCCGCCGAACATGCCATTGAGGCTGTCTTGCAGCTTGCGGAAGGCCTCGTCGAGATCCGGTGGTCCCTTTTTGTCGCCACCGCCGCCGCCGCCACCGCGCCGACCGCCCCAGGGATCTTGATTGTTCGAGTTGCCACCCGGCTCATTCCAAGCCATAGCGCTCTCCATCTGATAAAGCAAAGACGCGCCCACGGCGCGCCGGCCAATGCTACAGAATGCCTGATATCACTGCCCGAACACTGCCACGGGCATTTATTGCAAAGTGTGTTGCGCAACGAACGCTTGTGGCTCGTGCCCGTCTCGGGTGACCAAACGATTGAGCTCCACCCAGGGCAGACGCACGCTCAAGAGGCTGCTGCCGTCTTCGTCGTGAGCCTCGCTCTGCACGGCGCCCATGGAGAAGAACTGCGCGCGCAGACGGGCGAATTGCTGCCCAAGGCGCAAGGTACCGACGAACAGATCGTCGCCCAGCAACTCGGCGATCGCCTGGCCCACCAGTTCCAGACCACGTCCATCGCGTGCCGACACCCAGACCCGCTCCGGCTTGCCGTCGGCATTGCGCTGGATCTGCGGCTCGACCTCTTCGAGCAGGTCGAGTTTGTTATACACCTCGAGGATCGGCAAGCCTTCGGCACCGATCTCGCCCAGCACTTCCAGCACCTGTTCGATCTGCTCCATGCGCTCGGGCTCATGGGCGTCGATCACGTGCAGCAGCAGGTCGGAGTTGCTCGATTCCTCGAGCGTTGCGCGGAACGCTTCGACCAGCTTGTGCGGCAGGTGGCGGATGAAGCCTACGGTGTCGGCCAGCACGATCGGGCCAAGGTCGTTGAGCTCCAGGCGGCGCAGGGTCGGGTCGAGGGTAGCGAACAGCTGGTCGGCAGCGTAGACGTCCGAGGAAGTCAGGGCATTGAACAGCGTCGACTTGCCGGCGTTGGTGTAGCCCACCAGGGACACCGATGGAATGTCGGCGCGGCGCCGACCGCGACGGGCCTGTTCACGCTGGCTGCGCACTTTTTCCAGACGCGACTTGATCTGCCGCAGACGCACGCGCAACAGACGACGGTCGGTTTCCAGCTGGGTCTCGCCCGGGCCGCGCATGCCGATGCCGCCCTTCTGCCGCTCGAGGTGGGTCCAGCCGCGCACTAGGCGCGTGCTCATGTGCTCGAGCTGGGCCAGTTCGACCTGCAGCTTGCCTTCATGGGTACGGGCGCGTTGGGCGAAGATGTCGAGGATCAACCCCGTCCGGTCGAGCACGCGGCACTCGAACACGCGTTCGAGGTTGCGTTCCTGACTGGGGGTAAGGGTGTGGTTGAAGATGACCAGGTCGACGTGCTCGGCCTTGACCAGGTCGCGTAGCTCCTCGACCTTGCCGCTGCCGATGAGGAACTTGGCCGTGGGCTGGTGGCGCGTCACCGTCGACAGCTGGACGATGTCGGCGCCTGCCGACAGCGCCAATTCCTGGAACTCCTGCGGGTCTTCGCGCGCCTCAGGGTTCTGACCTTCCAAGTGAACGAGCAACGCCCGTTCACCACCACCGTGGCGCTCAAAGAACAATGCGGGCTCCTATCAGGCGTTGCCTGGTTCGCTATCACCTGACTCGGTATCGGACGGGCTTGGCAGACGTACCGGACGGGCCGGAACGACGGTGGAAATGGCGTGCTTGTAGACCATTTGG
The DNA here is from genome assembly GCF_054508135.1 of Pseudomonas sp. MLB6B. Classification (NCBI taxonomy): domain Bacteria; kingdom Pseudomonadati; phylum Pseudomonadota; class Gammaproteobacteria; order Pseudomonadales; family Pseudomonadaceae; genus Pseudomonas; species Pseudomonas sp. MLB6B. The sequence goes on from NZ_CP199313.1 coordinate 205,068, forward strand.
CTGACGGTGTTCTTCAGCAGTACCACAAACTGGTCGAAGGATTCGATGGAGCCTTGCAGCTTGATCCCGTTGACGAGGTAGATGGATACCGGGACCTTTTCTTTTCTCAAGGTGTTCAAGTAAGGGTCTTGTAGCGAATGCCCTTTTGACATGTGCCGCACTCCTGTAAGGATCAATAATAGAAATTCTGAAAAACTACGAATTCTGCCGACCTTCGCAAGGATAGCCGGCAATAGGCGGGGACTCAGCTCAATATGGAGACGCTTCCCAGGTATTTCAAGGTGCGGGACAGATTGTCGCAGGCCAGGCTGTCCAGCCAATGTACGTCGGACCAGCCGCGCAACCAGGTGAACTGCCGCTTGGCCAATTGGCGCGTGGCGATGATACCGCGTTCCTGCATCTCATTCTCATCCAGTTTGCCATCGAGATGGTCCCAGACCTGACGGTAGCCCACTGCCCGAATGGACGGCAGGCCGGCGTGCAGATCCGCTCGATCCCGAAGCTTTCGGACCTCGCCGACGAAGCCCTGTTCCAGCATTTGAGAAAATCGTAGCGCAATTCGCTGATGCAGAATGTGACGATCTGTAGGCGCGATGGCCAAGCTGGCGACAGTATAGGGCAAATGCCCGGCCGCGCCTGTGTCTGCGTCGCGACTTTCAGCCAATTGACGCGCACGGTGGGCGGTCATGCTCAGGCCACTGACGCGGTACACCTCAAGCGCCCGGATCAAGCGCTGCGGGTCGTTGGGGTGGATGCGCGCGGCCGACACCGGATCGACCTCGGCCAACTGCCGGTGCAGCGCCTCCAGGCCCTGGGTCTGCGCCAGGTGTTCGAGCTCGGCACGTACGTGGGCATCGGCGGCCGGCATGTCCGCCAGCCCCTCGAGTAACGCCTTGTAATACAGCATGGTGCCGCCCACCAGCAGCGGGATGTTGCCGCGTGCGGTGATCTCGGCCATGGCTTGCAGGGCATCGCGTCGGAACTCGGCCGCCGAATAGCTCTGTGCCGGGTCGAGGATGTCGATCAGCCGGTGCGGATGCGCGGCCAGGGTCGCCTTGTCGGGCTTTGCGGTGCCGATGTCCATGCCGCGATAGACCAGCGCCGAATCGACGCTGATCAGCTCGCAGGGCAGATGGCGGGTGAGTTCGATGGCCAGGTCGGTCTTGCCGGCCGCCGTCGGGCCCATCAGAAAGATTGCAGGGGGGTTGCCGCTCATGTCACCGACCGCGAAGGAAGAGTTTATCCAGATCGTCCACACCCATCTGGGTCCAGGTCGGCCGGCCGTGATTGCATTGGCCGCTGCGCTCGGTGGTCTCCATGTCGCGCAGCAGGGCGTTCATTTCGGGCAGGGCCAAGCGGCGGTTGGCGCGGATGGCGCCGTGGCAGGCCATGGTGCCGAGCAACTCGTTGAGGTGCGCCTGGATGCGGTCGCTGGTGCCGTATTCCATCAGGTCGGCGAGCACGTCCTGCACCAGGCGATTGGCCTCGGCCTGTTTGAGCAGCGCGGGTATCTGGCGGATGGCCAGGGTTTCCGGTCCCAGGCGCTGCAATTCGAAGCCCAGGCGCTGGAACCACTGCGCATGCTCTTCGGCGCAATCGGCCTCGCGCTGGCTCATGGCCAGGGATTCGGGCACCAGCAGAGGTTGGCCGCTGAGGCCTTCGCTGGCCATGGCCACCTTCAAGCGCTCGTACATGATCCGCTCATGGGCGGCGTGCATGTCCACCAGCACCAGGCCCACGGCGTTCTCGGCGAGGATGTAGATGCCCTTGAGCTGCGCCAGGGCAAAGCCCAGCGGGGGGATGTCGCCTTGCTGTTCGGGCAGCGCCGCCACAGCGGGCGCGCCGTTGTTCAAAGGCGCGAAGTATTCGCGGTAGACCGCCTTCGCTTCGGCCACCGGCATCGACTGCGGCGCACGCGGGGTGTACTGGTAGCCGTAACCTGCACCTGCGCTACCGCCGTTCGCTGCGGGCGTGGTGTAGGGTTGCCCCTGCGGCTGCTCCAGGGTCGCGGCGGACAGGCGCATTTCGCCCTGGCCGCCGAACTCGCCGGCTTGCAACCCGGTAGGCCGTACCCCGGTAGGCCGTACCCCTTCGCTGGTGGCGGCCGGCGCCGCCAACTGGTCTTCCGGGCGCACTTCGGCAATCGCCCGGTACAAGGTGCTGTAGAGGAAATCGTGAACCATGCGCCCCTCGCGGAAGCGCACTTCGTGCTTGGTCGGATGCACGTTGACGTCGACGCCGCTCGGCTCGAGTTCGAGGAACAGCACGAAAGTCGGATGCCGGCCGTTGAACAGCACGTCGCGGTAGGCCTGACGCACCGCGTGGGCGACCAGCTTGTCGCGCACGGCACGGCCGTTGACGAAGAAGTACTGCAAGTCGGCCTGGCTGCGGGAAAAGGTCGGCAGCCCTACCCAGCCCCAGAGGCGCACACCGTTGCGCTCGACGTCCACCGGCAAGGCCTGCTCCAGAAAACCCGGCCCGCAGATGGCGCCCACGCGCCGCGCACGGCTGACTTCGTCCGACGCCTCGTGCAGGCTGAGCACGCTCTTGCCGTTGTGGCGCACATGGAAACCCACGTCGAAGCGGGCCAGGGCCAGGCGCCGGATGACTTCCTGCAGATGATCGAATTCGGTCTTCTCGGTCTTGAGAAACTTGCGCCGCGCCGGGGTGTTGAAGAACAGGTCGCGCACTTCCACCGACGTACCCACCGGATGCGCTGCCGGTTGCACCCGAGGTGCCATGTCGCGGCCTTCGGTTTCCACTTGCCAGGCTTCGCTGGCACTGGCGGTACGCGAGGTCAGGGTCAGGCGCGACACGGAGCTGATCGAGGCCAGCGCTTCGCCGCGAAAACCCAGGCTGAGCACGCCTTCAAGGTCTTCGAGTTCGCGGATCTTGCTGGTGGCGTGGCGCGCCAACGCCAGCGGCAGGTCGTCGGCGGAAATACCGACGCCATCGTCGCGCACGCGCAGCAGTTTGACGCCGCCCTGCTCCACTTCGATGTCGATGCGTCGCGCACCGGAGTCCAGGCTGTTCTCCAACAGTTCCTTGGCCACGGAGGCGGGTCGTTCGACCACCTCGCCCGCGGCGATCTGGTTGGCCAGCCGCGGGCTGAGCAGCTCGATGCGCGATCCGCCACCCATCATTGCGACGCCAGCGTGGTGGCGGGAATGTTCAGGTGCTGGCCGACTTTCAGCTCATCGCTCTGCAAGCCATTGGTCGAACGTAGGCTGGCCACGCTGACCTGATAGCGCACGGCGATCATGGCCATGGTCTCGCCAGGGCGCACCGTATGGTCGCGCGGGCCCTGGGCGATCTTGCCGCTGTCGCGCAGCCAGGCGATGTAGGTGCCCGGCGGCGGATTCTGCTGGAAGAACTGCCGAAGGCCCGTGTGGATCGAGCGGGCCAGGGCCTGCTGATGGCTGGGCGTGGCCAGCTTGTTGGCTTCGTTGGCATTGGAGATGAAGCCGGTTTCCACCAGGATCGACGGGATGTCCGGCGATTTGAGCACCATGAAGCCGGCCTGCTCGACGCGCTGCTTGTGCAGCGAGGTGATGCGGCCCATGTTGCCCAGCACCTTCTGCCCGACGTTGAGGCTGGAGCTGAGGGTGGCGGTCATCGACAGGTCGAGCAGGACGCCTGCGAGCATGCGGTCCTTGTCGTCCAGGCTGACGTTGCCGGCGCCGCCGATCAGGTCGGAACGGTTTTCCGTGTCGGCCAGCCAGCGTGCGGTTTCGGACGTGGCGCCACGGTCGGACAGGGCGAACACCGAGGCGCCGAAGGCGGCCTTGGACGGCGCGGCGTCGGCGTGGATCGAGACGAACAGGTCGGCGCCCTTCTTGCGGGCGATCTCGGTGCGCTTGCGCAGCGGAATGAAATAGTCGCCGGTACGGGTCAGCTCGGCGCGGAAGCCTTTTTCGCTGTTGATCTGGCGCTGCAACTCCTTGGCGATCTGCAACACGATGTCTTTCTCGTGCTGGCCCCGCGAGCCGGAAGCGCCCGGGTCTTCGCCGCCGTGGCCGGCGTCGATGGCCACGACGATGTCGCGCTTGCCGCTGGGCACCGGCTGCAGCTTGATTTGCGGCCGCGCCGGCGTAATGGGCACGGCTGGGGTGTTGTCCGGCGGGATCACGCTCGTCACCGGCGCAGGCGCTGGCGTACTGGCGGCGATGGCATCGGCTTCCTGGTCATACAGATCGACCACCAAGCGGTTGCCGTACTGCGCGTTGGGCGCCAGGGTGAAGCTCTTGGGCGTGACCGCCTTTTTCAGGTCGATGACCACGCGCAGATCGGTCGGGGTGCGTTGCGCCGAGCGCACGCTGGTGATCGGGGTATTGGAGGTGGCGGCATTCAGCGAGCCGCCGAGGGTCGCGCCGTTGATGTCGATGACCAGCCGGTCCGGGGCGCTCAAGGTGAACACGCTGTGCTGCACCGGGCCCGACAGATCGAAGACCAGCCGCGTGTTATCCGGCGCGCGCCACAGGCGCATGCTCTTGACCTGCGTGACGGCCAACGCTTGCAAAGCCACTGTGCTGAGCAACAGCCCAACCACGGCGGCCAGTGCGCGTATGCGCATACCTACCCCACTCACTTGTGATTATCGGCGGCCAGAGCGGCACACCATGCTTGGCCACGAGGGCTGTGTGGCGCCAGAACCAGCGAGCGTCCGCCCGCCTGGGCGCTCATGGTAATGGTCAGGTCGGGCTTTGGCAAAACGCCTGCACCCTTTTCGGGCCATTCGAACAGACATAGGGCTTCTTCCGCGAAATAGTCGCGAATGCCCATGAACTCCAGCTCTTCGGGATCGGCCAGGCGGTACAGGTCGAAATGGTAGACGCGCTGCGCGCCGATCTCGTACGGCTCGACCACGGTGAAGGTCGGGCTTTTCACCGCCCCCGTATGCCCCAGACCGCGGATCAGCCCACGGGACAGGGTGGTTTTGCCGGCGCCCAGGTCGCCCTCCAGAAAGACGCTGCCGTGCCCGCCCGTGACCGCGGCCAGGCGCGCGCCAAAGGCGACGGTGGCCGGCTCGTCGGCAAGAAAAAGGGTTATGCCTGACACGTTGAATGTTCCTCTAGCAACTCTCGAATGACCGGTATCACATCGCTGGCCGCCAGCCCCCTGCCCTGCCCGCCGAGCCGTTCGCCCGCGCAGGCATGCAGCCAGACACCCAGCGACGCCGCCTGCCAGGCGTCCAGGCCCTGGGCCAGCAACGCGGCCAGCACGCCGGTCAGCACGTCGCCGAAGCCGGCGCCGGCCATCGCAGAGTGACCACGCTCGCATACTGCCAGTTCCCCGCCTGGCGCGGCGATCAGGGTGCCGGCGCCCTTGAGCACGCACACGCTGGAATGGCGGCGCGCCAAGGTGCGGGCGGCCCAGGGCCGGTCGGCCTGCACGGCCTCAGTGGAAATGCCTAACAGCCGCGCGGCTTCGCCCGGGTGTGGCGTGAGGATGCTGCCAGCCCGCAGGGCCAGCGGGTGGCTCGCCAACAAGTTCAGCGCATCGGCATCCCACACCTGCATCTGCTCGCTACGCGCCACCACCGAGAGCAGGCTACGGCCCCAGGCGGCCTGGCCCAGGCCCGGACCGACCACCAGTACCGTGGCGCGCTCGAGCACGTCCACCAGTTGATTGGCCGAGTGCACGCCCAGGCACATGGCTTCCGGCAGCCGCGCCAGGCTCGCCGGCACGTGTTCCGGGCGCGTGGCCACGCTGACCAGGCCAGCGCCACAGCGCAGCGCGGCCTCGGCGCTGAGCAGCACAGAGCCGCCGGTGCCGAGGTCGCCACCGACTACCAGCACGTGGCCGAAATCGCCTTTGTGAGCATCGGCCGGGCGTGGCGCCGGGCCTGCGAGGTCGTGGCCGACCAGCACGTGGGGTGCGTTGGGGCTGTGTTTGGTCTGGGGCATAGGGTCAAGGGCTCCGATGTCTGGCAGAATTATACGCACCTGAGCCCGTATTGCCTTACCCATCCATGTCCGCTTCCCTGCCCGACCTCACCACACTGACCCAGTCGATCAAAGACTGGGGCCGCGAACTCGGTTTTGCCCACGTCGGCATCGCCGGCATAGACCTTGGCGAGCACGAACAGCACCTGGAGCGCTGGCTCGACGCCGGCTACCACGGCGAAATGGACTACATGGCTGCCCACGGCAGCAAGCGCTCGCACCCCGCCGAACTGATTCCCGGCACCTTGCGCGTGGTTTCGCTGCGCATGGACTACCTGCCCGGCGACACGCGCATGGCCCAGCTGCTGGCGCAGCCGGACAAAGCCTACGTGTCGCGCTACGCCCTGGGCCGCGACTACCACAAGCTGGTGCGCAAGCGCGTGCAGCACCTGGCCGAGCGTATCCAACAGGCCATCGGCCCGTTCGGCTACCGCGCTTTCGTCGACAGCGCGCCAGTGCTGGAAAAGGCCATCGCCCAGGAAGCCGGGCTCGGTTGGATCGGCAAGAACACCCTGCTGCTCAACCGCAAGGCCGGCAGCTACTTCTTTCTCGCCGAGCTGTTCGTCGACCTGCCGTTGCCGGTCGATGCCGCCCAGGCCAGCGAGCACTGCGGGCGGTGCAGCGCGTGTTTGGAGGTGTGCCCCACCCAGGCCTTCGTCGGCCCGTACGTGCTCGACGCGCGGCGCTGCATCTCCTACCTGACCATCGAACTCAAAGGCGCCATTCCAGCGGAACTGCGCCCCTTGATCGGCAACCGCGTGTTCGGCTGCGACGATTGCCAGATCGTCTGCCCATGGAACCGCTTCGCCAAGCCCACCCAGGAAAACGACTTCATGCCCCGCCACGGCCTGGACAACGCCGACCTGGCCGAGCTGTTCCTGTGGGACGAAACGCGCTTTCTCAGCCTCACCGAAGGCTCGCCCCTGCGCCGCGCCGGCTACGAGCGCTGGTTGCGCAACCTGGCGGTGGGCCTGGGCAACGCGCCTTCGACCATCCCCGTGCTCGAAGCGCTGAACGCGCGCCGCGAGTACCCCTCGGAACTGGTCAGGGAACACGTCGAGTGGGCGCTGGCCGAGCACCTGCGCCGCAGCGAGGCATGAACGCCGCGCCTATTGCTGGTCGTCGTAGTGGAACTTGGGCATTTCCCAATGGAAGCGGATCGCCAGCAGGCGTAGCAGAAAGCCGCCGAACAGGGTCAGCAGCATGGACTGCTCGGCCGGCACCTGGAAGTACACGCAGCCCAGGTAGAACCAGGCCGCGGCGAACGACACGCTGGCGTACAGCTCCCGGCGAAACACCAGGGGGATGTCGTTGCAGAAGATGTCGCGCAAGATGCCGCCGAACACGCCCGTGATCACTCCGCTGATCGAGGCCACCAGCATGCCCTGGCCCATTTCCAGGGCGGTCATGCAGCCGATCAGGGTGAAGGCCACCAGGCCCAGGGCGTCGAGCACCAGAAACAGCGTGCGCAGACGGCGCATCAGCGGGGCGATGAACATGGTGAGGATCGCCGCCAGGCTGGTCAGCACCAGGTATTCGGGGTGCTTGACCCAGGTCAGCGGGTAGTGGCCGAGCAGCACGTCGCGCACCGAGCCGCCGCCGAGCGCGGTGACGCAGGCGATCAGCACCACGCCGAACCAGTCCATGCCGCGCCGACCGGCCGACAGCGCGCCGGTCATGGCTTCGGCGGTGATGGCGATGAGGTAGAGCATCAGCAGCATGGCGCAGGTCCGTGGGCAAAAGGCGCGCAGTCTAACCACTCTGCCCGCGCACCAGAAGGGGGCAGCGGGATGATCGCTGCCCGCGCGGCTCAGACCTTGATGAAATGCTCGCGGTAGTGCTGCAGCTCGGCGATCGATTCGCGGATGTCGTCCAGCGCCAGGTGGGTCCCGCCCTTCTGGAAGCTGTCGCGCACGTGGGGCGCCCAGCGCGCCGCCAGCTCTTTGAGCGTGGAGACGTCGAGGTTGCGGTAGTGGAAGTAGCTTTCCAGCGTCGGCATGTGGCGGTAGAGGAAGCGGCGGTCCTGGCCGATGCTGTTGCCGCAGATCGGTGACTTGCCTTTCGGGACCCACTGTTCGAGGAACGCCAGGGTCTGTGCCTCGGCCTCGGCCATGCTTGTGCGGCTGTCGCGTACGCGCTGGGTCAGGCCGGAGTTGCCGTGGGTACGGGTGTTCCACTCGTCCATGCGCGCCAGCACGTCGTCGCTGTGGTGGATGGCGATCACCGGGCCTTCGGCCAGGGTATTCAGGTCGCTGTCGGTGACGATGGTGGCCATCTCGATGATGACGTCGTTGTCTGGGTCCAGGCCGGTCATTTCCAGGTCGATCCAGATCAGGTTCTGTGGGTTTGGCATAGAGGCTCCTCGGGTAGCCGGTCATAGTAGCCTAGCCGGCGTGTGGCCTGAAGCGAGCGAATCGGCGCAGGGCACGCCGTGCTAGACTGCGCGCTGTTTTCTCCAAGCCGCCACAACGGAACCCTCATGGCCAAACGCCAACTCAATCGCCGGCAAAGCTGGCGCATCGAAAAGATCCAGGGCGAGCGCGCCGCGCGCGCCGCCAAACGCGAGCAACATGCATTGCAGGAACTCGAAGGCGGCGACCTGGGCCCCGAGCAGTTGGGCCTGGTCATCGCGCATTTCGGTGTGCAAGTAGAGGTCGAAGCGCAAGAGGGCGACAACGCCGGCGAAGTGTTCCGCTGCCACCTGCGCGCCAACCTGCCGGCGCTGGTGACCGGCGACCGGGTGGTGTGGCGCTCGGGCAACCAGGGCATCGGCGTGATCGTCGCGCAGATGCCGCGCACCACCGAGCTACGCCGGCCGAACAACCACGGCCAGCTCAAGCCGGTGGCGGCCAACGTCGACCTGATCGTCATCGTCTTCGCCCCGGCCCCCGAGCCGCACCCCAACCTCATCGACCGCTACCTGGTGGCCGCCGAGCACGCCGGCATCCGTCCGCTGCTGCTGTTGAACAAGGCCGACCTCATCGACGAACACAATGCCCCGGCGCTCAACGCCTTGTTGCAGGTGTACCGCGACCTCGGCTACCCGCTGCTGGAAGTCTCGGCGCACCAGGGCGATGGCATGCAGCGCCTGCAGGCCCTGCTTGACGGGCACATCAGCGTGTTCGTCGGCCAGTCGGGGGTGGGCAAGTCGTCGTTGGTCAACAGCCTGCTGCCCTTGGCGCAGACCCGGGTGGGCGACTTGTCGGAGTGGTCGGGTCAGGGCACGCACACCACCACCACTGCGCGGCTGTACCACTTCCCCAATGGCGGCGACCTGATCGACTCCCCCGGCATCCGCGAATTCGGTCTGGGGCATGTCAGCCGCGTCGATGTGGAGGAAGGCTTCATCGAGTTCCGCGACCTGTTCGGCACTTGCCGCTTCCGCGACTGCAAGCACGATCGCGAGCCCGGCTGTGCGCTGCTCAAGGCATTGGAAGAAGGGCGCATTTCGCAGCAGCGGATGAACAGCTACCGCTCGATCATCGCCAGTTTGCCGCAGGAAACCTACTGAGGCCGGCGATCGCATACCGGTGAACGCACAACGCCCATGACCGTGGCACGGTTCATGGGCGTTATGTTTTCAGGCGCGACAAACGACAAGCGCTCTGTCGATGGGGGCCAGGTTATTCCTGACTGTCTTCCATGCGCAGCGTGCCGTCTTCGAAGATGTTCAGCTTCTGGCGCAGTTCGCGCGGTTGCAAGGGCGCCTGCTGCGCGCCGTCGAGGCTGGCACTGGGCGGGGTCGTAGCGCCTGCCGGTGCGGCGCCTGCCGGCGCTGCGCCAGGGGCCGCGGCACCGGGCGCCGACGTGCCTTGCGGGGTGTCGCCAGGTGCCTGGGTGCCCTGCTCGCCTTCGATGTCGCGCTGGGCCTTCTTGGTCAGCACCACGATGTCGATCCGCCGGTTGACCGGGTTGAGCGGGTCCTTGCGGTCGAACAGCGACGACGAACCGTAGCCCACCACCCGCGCCACCTGCTCCTCTGAATAGCCCCCGGCGACCAGCGCACGGCGCGCGGCATTGGCGCGGTTGGCCGACAGCTCCCAGTTGCCGAACCCGCCCCCGCCCACGAACGGCTTGGCATCGGTATGGCCGCTGACGCTGATCTTGTTCGGCACCGCCTTGATGGTGTCTGCCATGGCCAGCAGGATGTCTTCGAAATACGGCTGCAAGCGCGCGCTGCCCAGGTCGAACATGGGTCGGTTCTCGGCGTCCATGATCTGGATGCGCAGGCCGTCCTGGGTGATCTCGAACAGGATCTGGTCCTTGAACTTCTGCAGCTCCGGGTTCTCGTTGACCTTGTTCTGCAACTCCTGCAACAGCAGTTCGAGGCGCTCGCGCTCGACCTGCTCGGCCATGCTCTCGATCTGGTCCTTGTTCACCTGCGGGTTGAGCGGCGGCGTGGATTCCATCTTCGGTTCGGGGTTGATGGTCTTGTCCGGCGCCATTTCCGGCGAACCGCCCAGGTCGATGACATAGGGCGTGCCGCTTTCGGCGAAACCGATCGGGTCTTGGAAGTAGCCGGCGATGGCGATCTTCTGCTCCGGGGTGGCCGTGGACATCAGCCACAGCACCAGGAAGAACGCCATCATGGCGGTGGCGAAGTCGGCGAAGGCGATTTTCCAGGCACCGCCGTGGTGGCCGTCGCCGAAACGCTTGACGCGCTTGACGATGATGGGCTGGTTGTTCTCCATGACTCAGCGACCGCGCACCGACTGTTCCAGCTCGGAGAAGCTCGGACGGTGGCCCGGGTACAGCACCTTGCGGCCGAACTCCACGGCCAGGGTCGGCGGCATGCCGGAGGCCGAGGCCACCAGCGAGGCCTTGATCGCCTCGTAGACGTTGATCTCTTCCTTGGCATCGTGCTTGAGGCAATTGGCCAGTGGGCCGAAGAAGCCGTAGGCGGCGAGGATACCGAAGAAGGTGCCCACCAGCGCCGCGCCCACGTGCATGCCGATGGCCGCCTGGTCGCCTTCGCCGAGCGAGGCCATGGTCACCACGATACCCAGTACCGCGGCCACGATGCCGAAACCGGGCATGCCGTCGGCGATGCCGGTGACCGCATGGGACGGGTGTTCGAGTTCTTCCTTCATGTTCAACAGTTCCATGTCGAACAGGCCTTCGAGCTCGTGCGGCGCCATGTTGCCGGTGGACATGATGCGCAGGTAGTCGCAGATGAAGGCGATCATCGCCGTATCACCGACGATGGACGGATATTTGCTGAAGATGGGGCTGGCGGCCGGGTCTTCGATGTCGGCTTCGATGGCCATCATGCCTTCGCGGCGGCTCTTGTTGAGGATCTCGTAGATCAGCCCGAGGATTTCCAGGTAGAAGGCGTGGTTGAAGCGCGACTTGAACATCTTCAACGACTTCTTGAAGACGTGCATGGTCATGTGGCCAGGGTTGGCCTGGATGAACGCACCCAGCGCGGCACCGCCGATGATCAGCACTTCGAAGGGCTGGATCAGCGCCGCGATCTTGCCATGGGAAAGCACGTAACCGCCGAGCACGCTGGCGAATACGATGATGATGCCGATAATTTTTGCCATAAGATTCAACGTATTGACGTGGGTGATCTAGGACCGCGAGGGGTGCTCTGAAACTCTTCTTCTACTTATCGGCAGAACTGCGCCAGACTATAGCCACTCCTAGCGAAAAGCCAGTTTGGACTGATGTCAAAATGCCAAGTGAAACCAGGGTTCCGAGTCAGGCTCCAGCGACGTTAGAGGCGTGGGTCAAGCTGCTCGATGGCGTCCGCCTGCCGGTTGCCAAAGACAGCCACGACCGCGTGCTGTCGGCGATCAACGACAGCCGCCGCTCGCTGCGCGACATCGCCGAACTGTTGCAGGGCAGCCCCGCACTGGTGCTGTCGGTGATGCGCGAGGCCAACCATTCGGCCAACGCCAGCCAGGCCGAACCGGCCGAAAGCCTGGAAGTGGCGCTCAATCGCCTGGGCCTGGCGCGCTGCGCGCAGTTGCTGGCGCGGCTGCCCGCCGTGCCGAGCGGCGACCTGCCACCGGTGCTCAACCAATTCGTGCAGATCAGCCAACATGCCAGCCAGCAGGCCAGCGGTCTGTTCGCCAGCCGGCTGGCGCGACTGTGGCAGGAGATCCACTGGGGCAGCCTGCTGTTTCTCTCGCCCCTTTGGCCTTTGGCACTGACCTTCCCTACCCTGCTCGACGACTGGGAATTGCGCGTGATCCACAAAGGCGAGGACGCCGCCGAGGTGGAGCAGGAGCTGTTCGGCGTACGCATCATGGCCTTGTGCCGCGCGGTGGCCGAGCATTGGCGCCTGCCCGAATGGGTGACCCAGGGCTACCGCCTGCTGCTCGAAGAACGCGAGCAACTGGCCCAGGTGATAAACATCTCCCGCGAGCAGGACAGCCTCGTCCAGCAGCACCGGCTGGACGAAGAGCCCGGTCTGCGCCGCTGGTTCAACCAGCCGGCCAACACCGTGCTGCTGGCCAACAACCTGGCCCTGGCCGCGCAAGTGGGCTGGGACAACCCGCACCTGCTGCGCTGGCAACTGCTCACCGCGCTGTACCTGCAAACCAGCCTGGACGATGTGCAGAACCAGGTGCACCAACAGGCCGCCGCCAGCGCCCGCCGGCACGCCCGCCCGGGCCTGTTCCACCCGGCCGAGGCGCTGCTCTGGCCCTGGCAGCAACGCCGCCCGCACCCCGACATGTTGACGCCACCGCCGCCCTCGGCAGAGGACCTGGCGCACTGGCGCAGCCTGTGCAACGAGCTGCTGGCGCAGAACACGCGCTTCACCAATGCCGTGCACCTGGCCACCCAGGCCCGCGATGCGCTGCTCGCCTGCGGTTTCAATCGCGTCATGCTGCTGGCGTTCGATCGCACCAACGACTGCCTGCGCGTGCAGCAGATCGCCGGGCTGCCCAAGGAGATGCTGGCGCTGAACCTGCCCACCACCGGCAACAAACTGCTGGAACGGCTGGTGCGCCAGGCTGCGCAACTGCGCCTGACCCCGGAAAACCATCGCCAGTACGCCCCCTTGTTCCCTGCCCCGCTGCGTCCGCTGCTGCGTAGCGAGCACCTGCTGTTGCGCTCGCTGGCGGTGGACGGCAACGCAGTGGCGCTGGTGCTGGCCGACCAGGGTGCCCGTCCCTTGTCCGAAGTCAGCGTGCAGGCCTTCGCCAAGACCATGCCGTGCATCGAGCGCGCGCTGGCAAGCTTCGGCAACCGCGGCGCTTAAGGCGTCGCGCGCAGCGCCTGCACACCTGCTCGGCCCTGCCCCACATCGCGCGATCGAGTATCGCGCCTGTACCTGGGCTACAATCGCCCCCTGATTTTTCGGAGACCCTGGATGACTGACTTTTCCGGCTTGCCCCTGGTGATCGAGGTTGCCGATCTGCTGCCGCGCCTGGAAGCACCCGAGCTGATTCTGGTCGACCTGACCAGCGCCAGCCGGTACGCTGCCGGACACGTGCCCGGCGCGCACTGGGTCGACAGCAAGCGCACGCAGCTCGGCCAGCCGCCAGCGCCTGGCCTGCTGCCGAGCCAGGCCACCCTGGAAAAGCTGTTCGCCGACCTCGGGCACCATGACGATGCGGTGTACGTGGTGTACGACGAAGAGGGCGGCAGCTGGGCCGGCCGCTTCATCTGGTTACTCGACGTCATCGGCCACACCCGCTACCACTACCTCAACGGCGGCATCCATGCCTGGCCTACCGACGCACTGTCGACCGAAGTGCCGCCCAGCGCCTCCAGGGACGTGGCGTTGCAACTGCACGCCGAACCTACCGCCACCCGCGAATACCTGCAAAGCCGCCTAGGCGCAGCGGACCTCGCCATCTGGGACGTACGCGCGCCCGAGGAGTTCGACGGCCGCAAGGTGCTCGCCGCCCGCGGCGGCCACATCCCCGGGGCGACCAACCTGGAATGGACCCTAGCCATGGACCCCGCCGACCATCTGCGCATCCGCCGCGACGTCGCCGAGCTGCTGCGCGCCCACGGCATCACCCCGGACAAGGAAGTGGTCACCCACTGCCAGAGCCATCGCCGTTCCGGCTTCACTTATCTGGTGGCCAAGGCCCTCGGCTATCCACGGGTCAAGGCCTACGCCGGCTCCTGGAGCGAATGGGGCAACCACCCGGACACGCCTGTAGACGTTTAAGGAAAACCCAATGAAATCCCGTTTGTTCATCCTCAGCCAGTACCTGCTGCCCCACCACCTGCTGTCGCGTCTGGCCGGCTGCGTCGCCGAATGCCGCGTGCGCTGGTTCAAGAACGCCTTCACCGCCTGGTTCGCCAAGCGTTACCAGGTCGACATGTCCCAGGCGCTGGTCGAAGACCTGACCGCCTACGAGCACTTCAACGCCTTCTTCACCCGCGCCTTGAAGCCTGAAGCACGCCCGCTCGACCCCACGCCCGGCGCCATCCTCTGCCCGGCCGACGGTGCCGTCAGCCAGGTGGGCCAGATCGAGCACGGCCGCATCTTCCAGGCCAAGGGCCACAGCTTCAGCGCCCAGGAACTGCTCGGCGGCGACCCGGCCCTGGCCGCGCCGTTCATGGGCGGCGAGTTCGCCACGGTGTACCTCTCGCCCAAGGACTACCACCGCGTGCACATGCCGCTGGCCGGCACCCTGCGCGAAATGGTCTACGTGCCGGGCCAACTGTTCTCGGTCAACCAGACCACTGCGGAAAACGTCCCCGAGCTGTTCGCCCGCAACGAGCGTGTGGTGTGCCTGTTCGACACCGAACGCGGGCCGATGGCCATGGTGCTGGTCGGCGCGATGATCGTGGCTTCCGTGGAAACGGTCTGGGCCGGCCTGGTGACGCCGCCCAAGCGCGAACTGAAGACCGTGCGCTATGACGAAGCCAGCCGCGCACCGATCCACCTGGAGAAAGGCGCCGAAATGGGCCGTTTCAAGCTGGGTTCGACGGTGGTGGTGCTGTTCGGCCCCGAGCAGATGCAGTGGGGCGATGTCGGCGCGGGTTCGGCCGTGCGCATGGGCCAGTTGCTGGCCATGCCGAAGCAGGCTTGACGCGCTGCGTGGCCCTGCCGGGCTGCGCTCGCTTTTTTGCGTAGCGACGAAAACGCCCGGTACTGGATACCGGGCGTTTTCGTTCGAGGGTTATGCGGGTCAGACGCGGGTCTGGCGATCGCGCAAGCCGAGCAGATACAACACGCCATCCAGCCCCAGGGTGGAAATCGCCTGCTTGGCCGACTGGCGCACCAGCGGCTTGGCACGAAAGGCCACGCCCAAGCCGGCCAGCGCCAGCATCGGCAGGTCGTTGGCGCCGTCGCCCACGGCGATGGTCTGCTCCAGTTGCAGCCCTTCCTTGAGGGTCAGTTCCTGCAATAGATCGGCCTTGCGCTGGGCATCGACGATCGGCTCGATGGTTTCGCCGGTCAGCTTGCCGTCGACCACGTCCAGTTCGTTGGCGAACACATAGTCGATGCCCAGGCGCGCCTGCACCTGCTTGGCGAAGTAGCTGAAGCCGCCGGAAAGGATGGCGGTCTTGTAGCCCAGGCGCTTGAGCTCGGCGAACAGGTGTTCGGCACCTTCGGTCAGGCGCAGCGAGGCGCCGATCTGGTCCAGCACGCTCACGTCCAGGCCCTTGAGCAGCGCCATGCGCTCCTTGAAGCTGGCGCGGAAATCCAGCTCGCCACGCATGGCCCGCTCGGTGATGGCGGCGACCTGTTCGCCGACCCCTGCGGCCTTGGCCAGCTCGTCGATGACTTCGGCCTCGATCAACGTGGAATCCATGTCGAACACGGCCAGGCGACGGTTGCGCCGGTAGAGATCGTCTTTCTGGAAGGCGATGTCGACGTTCAGCTCGCTCGACAGGGCGAAGAACTCGGCGCGCAGGGCCTGCACGTCGGAAGGCTCGCCGCGCACGGAAATCTCCACCGCCGAGCGGCTCCTGTCGACCGGCGCATCCAGGGTGATGCGCGCGGACAGGCGCTCGATGCGTTCGATGGTCATGCCGTATTTGGAGATCACCGCACTGGCGCGCTGCAACTGCGCGGGGGTGATCTGCCGGCTGAGCAGCGTCACCACGTGCCGCGCATCGCCATGGCCTTCGGCCCAGTGCTGGTAATCGGCTTCGGAGATGGGCGTGTAACGGGCTTGCAGGTTCAGTTCGTGGGCCTTGGCCTGCACGCTCTGCAACAGGTGGGTGGCCACTTCGTTGTCGGGCAGGTCGACCAGGATGCCGAACGACAAGGTGCCGTGCATGACGGCAAGGCCGATGTCGAGGATGTTCACGCCGCCCTGGAGCAGGACGCCTGTAAGGGCCGCGGTGAGACCGGGTCGGTCTTCACCGGTGATGTTGATCAGGACGATTTCGCGCAAGACCTGGCTCCGAAAGGATGAAAAATGCGCATTCTACCGATTTTCCGTGACCGCTGGGCACATCGCCTACTTTGCCGCCATATGACGTGTCGCTATACTCCGCCCCACACTTTTTGCCATAAAGAGCCGCGCTGTGATCCGGCCCACGCCCGTCAAACCCGACAACTTCTTCGTGATGCTCTTTCGCGCCCTGCGCCAACGTCGCATTCCCTTGGTTCTGCGCATCGCCAGCCACACCATTTTCATGGTGGCGCTGGCGCTGGTGATCTATGCCTGCGTCATGGGCCTGCAATTCAAGCAGGCCATGCACGACCAGGCCGACGCCCTCGGCCAGAGCCTGACGTTGCAGACCGCCTCCTCGGCCACCGAGCTGCTGGTGGCCAACGACATCCTTAGCCTCAACGTGCTGCTGGGCAACCTGGTGAAGAACCCGCTGGTGGCCCACGCCGCCATCTACAGCGTGGACAACCGCATCCTCGCCGAAGCCGGCGAGCGCCCACGCAACGGTCTGCTGGGCGAAGCCGAGGGGCTGTACCAGAGCAAGATCACCTTCCAGGACGTCACCGCCGGGCAGCTGCGCATCAGCCTGGATATGAACGAGTTCCAGCAGCCGATGCTCATCAGCTTGCAGAGCATGGGCATCATGGCCGCCATCCTGCTGTGCCTGGCGCTGACCTTGAGCCTGCGCCTGGGTCGCTACATCAGCACCCCGCTGCTGCAGTTGCGGGTCTGGCTGCGCGACCCGCACCACCTCACCCCCGGCACCGAGCGTCACGACGAAATCGGCGACCTCGCCCGCCAGTTGCATGCCCGCCTGGCGCCACCGGCACCGCCCGAGCCGGAACCGGAGCCGGAACCCGAATTCGAATACGACGACGATGACGCGCTGGCCGCCGAAGACGCCCCGCAGAGCCTGCGTGAACGTGCCGCCATCCCCAAGCCGAGTGCGCGTCCCCACGTGCATGCCGAGGATGACGACGACGAAGCCTTCGCCGGCCTGCTCGACGACGAACAGCCCGTGCCGGAGGTCCAGCCGCTCCATGAGGCCCCTGGCGAACCGCAGTTCACCGCCGTGCTGGCCGTGCAACTGGGCTCGCAGGAACAGCTGCGCCGCCTGCCGCGCACCCGCCTCGGCGAACTGCTGGACCGCTACCGCGAGTGCTTGAACCAGGCCGTGTCGCTGTACGAAGGCGAGCTGCACTCGCTCAACGACGGCAGCGCCCTGCTGCTGTTCCACAGCCGCCAGTGCGGCGACGACTACCTGACCAACGCCATCTGCTGTGGCGAACTGCTGCGCGCCCTGGGCCACGCCTTGCAGATCGAGGTGGCCGACAGCGGCATCACCCTGCAATTGCAACTGGGCCTGACGGTGGACGACGACCTCTACGGGCTCGATCAGGTCGACCTGCTCATGGCCGAGAAGGCCCAGGATGCCCTGGCGCTGTCGCAGCACAGCCGTAACCTGCTCCTAGTCGAGCGCCAGATCGGCGACGACTCGCTGATCCGCCAACGCGCGCGCATCCGTCCCATCGCCAGCCCCGAAGGCGCCTGCTGCGTGGAGCGCTTGCTGGAACCCTACCCGTCGATGCTCGAGCGCCAACTGGCGCGCATGCACGAGCACCGCAGCTGACCTCGATCGGCCACCCACAAAAAAGCCCGCAGCGATGCGGGCTTTTTTGTGGGTGGCCGATCGAGCGGTGACGCAGCTTAGAAGCGATAGACTTCCATGTCGGTCCGCACTGGCGACGCCATGGGAATTCGCGACTTTTCCGGCCCACGCTTGACCTGCGCGGCAGGCTTTTTCACCGGCGTCTCGACCAGCGCCGGCTGGTTGGCCAAAGGCTTGAGAGCGGTGCTCAGCTGCTCGGCGAGTTTTTGCAGCAACTGCCCCTGGGCCTGCACTTGGGCGCTTTCGCTGCCTGCGTGGGGCTGTTCAAGGTGCACGATGCGGTTGTCGCGCACCTGACCCCGGCGATCCAGCACGCGCCACTGCGCGTCGAGCACGGCCGGCTGTTTGCTGCCCGAATCCAACCGTGTGATCGACAGCAGCACCTGCGCATCGGGGGTAAAGCCGGTGCCGGCGGGCGCCAGCACCACGCGCTGGCTGTCCAGGCGCCAGGCCAATTGGCGTACCAGCAACTGGTCGATATCCGACGACAGGCTGCCCGCCCAACGTCCATCGACCGCAGCGCTCAGGCTGCCATCGGCTTGGCGCTGCAGGAAGGTTTCACGTTGCAGGTAGTCGGCGACCGACACCGGGCCCACCACCACGGCCATGCCGGAAGCCTGGGTCGGTTGCCCGGGCTGGCCGCTGTCCAGCTGGTACAACGCCACGGGCTGATGCACGCTGCAGCCGGCGAGGGTCAGCAGGCCAGTCATCAACAACGTCAATGGAAGGCGTGGAAATCTCATTCGTCCCATCCAGGCGGCTGCACGGGGCTAGCCGCAGTGATACTCAAGTAAACCTATGGGCGCATCAGGGGCCCTGGCGCCGCGGGGGGCTATCATCCGTGAATTGGCGCCGCGACTCCAGCACTTAAAAGTCGCGGCGCCTCGCCCATTCAGGCGGGCCGTTCCACCGTCAGGCCATCGACGCGCTGGAAGCCACGCGGCAGTTTGCTACCACGCCGGCCGCGTTCGCCCTTGTAGTGTTCGAGATCGTCGGGCTTGAGCGACAAGGTGCGTTTGCCGGCCTGCAGGACCAGGGTCGAACCCTCGCCCAATACCGCCAGGTCGCTGACGTACTCTTCGCGGCTGGCCACTCGCTCGCCCGGCACACCGATGATCTTGTTGCCCTTGCCTTTGCCCAGTTGCGGCAGGTCGCTGATCTTGAACACCAGCAGGCGGCCTTCGGTGGTCACGGCGGCCAGCCAGTCATTGGCACGGTCGAGCACCGGGCGCGGCGCCATGACCTTCGACCCGTTGGGCAGGCTCAACAGCCCCTTGCCCGCCTTGTTCTTGGCTTGCAGGTCTTCACCCTTGACCACGAAGCCATAGCCGGCATCGGAGGCCACCACGTACAGCGCACTGTCGTCGGGGACCAGCACGCAATCGAAGGTCGCGCCCGGCGGCGGCGTCAGACGACCGGTCAGGGGTTCGCCCTGGCCCCGTGCCGACGGCAGGCTATGGGCGGCCAGCGAATAGCTGCGCCCAGTGGAATCGATGAGCACGGCGAACTGGTTGGAGCGCCCGGCCGCCGCGGCCTTGAAGCCGTCGCCGGCTTTGTAGGCCAAGCCCGTGGCATCGATGTCGTGGCCCTTGGCGCAGCGGATCCAGCCTTTTTCCGACAGCACCACGGTGACCGGTTCGGCCGGCATCAGCTCGTTTTCCGACAAGGCCTTGGCCTCGGCACGCTCGACGATGGGCGAGCGGCGTGCGTCGCCGTAGGTTTCGGCATCCTTAAGCAGTTCGCTGCGCACCAGCTTGCGCAGTTTGGCCTCGCTGCCCAGCAGGCCACTGAGTTTGGCCTGTTCCTTGAGCAGTTCGTCCTGCTCGCCGCGGATCTTCATTTCCTCCAGGCGCGCCAACTGCCGCAAGCGCGTCTCGAGGATGTAGTCGGCCTGGGTTTCGCTCAGCCCGAAACGGGCGATCAGCGCCTGCTTGGGCTGGTCCTCGGTACGAATGATGTGGATCACTTCGTCGAGGTTGAGGAAGGCGGTGAGCAAGCCGTCGAGCAGGTGCAGACGCCGTTCGACCTTGTCCAGGCGGAACTGCAGACGCCGGCGCACGGTGCCGATGCGGTACTGCAGCCACTCCTGCAACAGCGTACGCAGGTTCTTCAGTTGCGGGCGCCCGTCCAGGCCGATGATGTTGACGTTGACCCGGTAGCTGCTTTCCAGGTCGGTGGTGGCGAACAGGTGTTGCATCAGCTCGGCAGCGTCCACGCGGTTCGAGCGCGGGATGATCACCAGGCGGCACGGGTTCTCGTGGTCCGACTCGTCACGCAGGTCGGCCACCATCGGCAGCTTCTTGGCCTGCATCTGCGCCGCGATCTGCTCCATCACCTTGGCCCCGGAGACCTGGTGCGGCAATGCAGTGACCACGATGTCGCCGTCTTCGACGCGGTACACCGCGCGCATGCGGATCGAGCCGCGACCGCTCTCATAGAGTTTGAGCAGGTCGGCGCGCGGCGTGATGATCTCGGCTTCGGTGGGGTAGTCCGGCCCCTGGATGTGTTCGCACAGCTGCTCGACCGTGGCCTTGGGCTCGTCGAGCAGGCGCACGCAGGCCGTGGCGACTTCGCGCAGGTTGTGCGGCGGCACGTCGGTGGCCATGCCCACGGCGATACCGGTGGTGCCGTTGAGCAGGATGTTCGGCAGGCGCGCCGGCAACACCGCCGGTTCCTGCAAGGTGCCGTCGAAGTTCGGCACCCAGTCCACCGTGCCCTGGCCGACTTCGTCGAGCAGCACTTCGGAGTAGCGCGACAGGCGCGCTTCGGTGTAGCGCATGGCGGCGAAGGATTTCGGATCGTCCGGCGCACCCCAGTTGCCCTGGCCGTCGACCAGGGTGTAGCGGTAGCTGAACGGCTGGGCCATCAGCACCATGGCTTCGTAGCAGGCCGAGTCGCCATGGGGATGGAACTTGCCGAGCACGTCGCCCACGGTACGCGCCGATTTCTTGTGCTTGGCGTCGGCATCCAGGCCCAACTCGCTCATGGCGTATACGATGCGCCGTTGCACGGGCTTGAGGCCATCGCCGATGTGCGGCAGGGCCCGGTCCATGATCACGTACATGGAGTAGTTGAGGTAGGCCTGCTCGGTGAAGTCGGCCAGCGAGCGGCGCTCGACGCCGTCGAGACTGTCTTGTAAGTCGCTCATGCGAGCCTCGTCATTTCAAGTTCTGGCGCAGCAGCATGGTGCCGCCGCGCTGGGTGAATTCAAGTCGTTGCAAGGCGCTCATGCCCAGCAGCACCTGGTCGCCGTCCAGGCCCGGCACCACCAGGGCGCGCAAGTCGCGCAGGCGGATGTCGCCCAGCGCCAGTTCGGCGAGCCGGGTGCGGTAGCCTTCGGTGCGGCCGTTGGCGGTGCTCAGGATCACTGGCGCGCCGCGCTCCAGGCCCAACTGCCGTGCCAGCCCCTCGGGGATGGCGACGTCGGTGGCGCCGGTGTCGAGCATGAAGTGCACGGCCTGGCCGTTGATCGCGCCGTCGGCGACGAAATGGCCCTGGCCGTTGCCCAACAGCCGCACTTCGATGAAGTCGGCACCGTGCTCGGACTGCACTTGCGTGTTGGGGTTGTACTGGCGCTCTTCCCACTGCCCGAAGAACCGCGTGGCCAGAAACAGCCCCGCCGCCCAAGCCAGCAGCATCAGGATCTTGCCCGCGCGTTTGCCGGCCGGCTGGCTCATGGTTTGGCGCTCCAGCCACCGTCTGGCGCTTCGAAGCGCCAGACGATGGGTCTGAGTTCGCCGTCGGCGCGGTGGGCGTTGTTGTTGTCCAGGCCGATCCAGGCGCCCTTGTCGTCGATCACCAAGGCTTCGGCCAGGCCGAAGGGCTGGTCGTAGCGCCGTGCGTCGGTCAAGGCCTCGGCGGCGAACGACCAGCAGCGCTCGACCGCACCGCTGTCCGTGTCGCGACGGCAGATGCGGTAGGCGTTGCGCTCCAAGGTGAACAGCTTGCCCTGATAGTGGACCAGGTCCGAGAAATCGCGGGGGCGATTGCGCGGGTGCGGCATCTGCGCCGGTTGCCGTTCGACCCCAGCCTCGCTGAGCAACACGCAACTGCGGCCGCAATTCCACACCGACTGCCGACGCTCGATGGCCACCAGGCCGCGCCGCTCACGCTCGGCGGCCAGCCACAGGCGGTCGCCGGCCGGGTTGATCGCCACGCCTTCGAACAGCGCATTGAAGTGCAGCAGCATGCCGCTGGCGCGGGCCTGGCGCACCATGGCCGAGTCGATCTTCAGCCAGTTCGGCTCGCCCTCCAGCGGCAGCTGCAGCACGGCGGCGTGGGCCTCGCTGACCAAGTACAGGTTGCCGGCCTGGTCGCAGGTGACGCCTTCGTAGTCCAGCGCACCGCCGCGCACCAGCGCCGCCGCCTGGTTGCGCGCTTGCAAGCCCCAAGGCAGGCCGCTCTCCGGTACGGGTGGCGGGGCGAACTCGACCGTTTCGGCAGCCCACACCGCAGGCGTGGCGTCGAAGCGGTAGAGGCGGTCGTCGTCGCGGTCGGACACACCCCACAAGGCCCCGCGGCACGCCGCCAGCCCCGACAGGTTGCCGCCGCGCATGCCCTCGATGGGGTGTTCGCTGACCAGCTTGAGTTCGGGCCAGTCGCCAGCCAGCGCGGCGGGCACCGACAGCGTCAGCAGTGCGGCGAGCCAGCCACGGATCACACCATGACCTCGACCAGGTTGCCCTTGGTTTCCAGCCAGCTCTTGCGGTCGCCTGCACGCTTCTTGGCCAGCAGCTTGTCCATCAGCTCGCAGGTGGCCGCCACGTCGTCCAGGGTCAGCTGCACCAGACGCCGGGTGTTGGGGTCCATGGTGGTCTCGCGCAACTGCGGCGGGTTCATTTCGCCCAAGCCCTTGAAGCGGGTGACCTGCGGCTTGCCGCGCTTCTTCTCCGCCACCAGGCGGTCGAGGATGCCGTCGCGTTCGGCGTCGTCCAGGGCATAGTAGATTTCCTTGCCCAGGTCGATGCGGTATAGCGGCGGCATGGCCACGTACACGTGCCCGGCATCCACCAGCGGGCGGAAGTGCTGGACGAACAGCGCGCAGAGCAAGGTGGCGATGTGCAGGCCGTCGGAGTCGGCGTCGGCGAGGATGCAGATCTTGCCGTAACGCAGTTGCGCCAGGTCGCTGGCGCCGGGATCGACGCCGATGGCCACGGCGATGTTGTGCACTTCCTGGCTGGCCAGGACTTCGCCGCCATCGACTTCCCAGGTGTTCAAGATCTTCCCGCGCAACGGCAGGATGGCCTGGAATTCCTTGTCCCGCGCCTGCTTGGCCGAGCCGCCGGCCGAGTCGCCCTCGACCAGGAACAGCTCGGCGCGCATCGGGTCCTGACCGGCGCAGTCGGCCAGCTTGCCGGGCAAGGCCGGGCCTTGGGTCACGCGCTTGCGCTCGACCTTCTTGCTCGCCTTCAGGCGCCGGCCGGCGTTGCTGATGGCCAGCTCCGCCAATTGCAAACCCAGCTCGGGGTGGGCGTTGAGCCACAGGCTGAAGGCGTCCTTGACCACGCCGGAGACGAAGGCCGCGGCCTCGCGGGACGACAGGCGCTCCTTGGTCTGCCCGGAGAACTGCGCGTCCTGCATCTTCATCGACAGCACGAAGGCGATGCGCTCCCAGACGTCTTCCGGGGCCAGCTTGACGCCGCGCGGCAGCAGGTTGCGGAACTCGCAGAACTCGCGCATGGCGTCGAGCAGGCCCTGGCGCAGGCCGTTGACGTGGGTGCCGCCCTGCGCCGTGGGGATCAGGTTGACGTAGCTTTCCTGCAAGCTGTCGCCGCCCTCGGGCAGCCACAGCAGCGCCCAGTCGACCGCTTCCTTGTTACCGGCCAGCGCGCCGCAGAACGGCTCGTCGGGCAGGCGCTGGAATTCGCTGACCGCATCGACCAGGTAGGAGCGCAGGCCGTCCTGGTAATGCCACTCGACCTTCTCGCCGGTGCCTTTGTCCTCGAAGCTGATCGACAGTCCCGGGCACAGGACGGCCTTGGCCTTGAGCACATGCTTGAGGCGGCTGATGGAAAACTTCGCCGAATCGAAGTACTTCGGGTCGGGGCTGAAGTACACGCTGGTGCCGGTGTTGCGCTTGCCGACCGTGCCGATGACGGCAAGCTCCGTGGCCTTGAAGCCGTCGGCGAAGGTCATCTGGTATTCGTTGCCATCGCGTTTGACGCGCACGCGCACCTGGTTCGACAGGGCGTTGACCACCGAAATGCCGACCCCGTGCAGACCACCGGAGAACTGGTAGTTCTTGTTGGAGAACTTGCCACCGGCGTGCAGCTTGGTGAGGATCAGCTCGACGCCGGACACGCCTTCTTCGGGGTGGATGTCCACCGGCATGCCGCGACCATCGTCGCTGACTTCCAGGGAATGGTCGGCATGCAGCACCACTTGGATGGAGCGCGCGTGGCCGGCCAGGGCTTCGTCGACGCTGTTGTCGATGACTTCCTGGGCCAGGTGGTTGGGCCGGCTGGTGTCGGTATACATGCCCGGCCGCTTGCGGACCGGGTCGAGGCCGGAGAGGACTTCGATGGCGTCTGCGTTATAGGCGCTAGCGCTGGGATTGGCCATGGGTTCTCGTCGTCAGTCTGGTGAATGCGGAAAAGATCAAAAGGCAGCGGCGCCGAATGCGTCGAGGCGCTCGGCGTCGATGCCGGCCAGGCGCAGCAGCGCCGGCAGGTGCGCGGCGAAGCCCTGGAAGCTGTGGTCGCCACCGGTTTCGATGCGCAGGTCGCAATGCTGGTAGTAGCGCTCGGCATGGCGGTAGTCGAGGGTTTCGTCGCCGGTCTGCAGCCACACCTGGAGGCGCTCGGCCGCTTGCGGCGGCGGCACTTCCAGTTCGGCCAGCGCCTGCACGTGGTCGAGGGTCAGCTCCCAGGTTTCGTCGCTGTACAGGTTGCGCTGGGTGCCCAGGTAGCCGTCGAACAGCCGGTGCGGCGCGACGGCCGGGTTGATCAACAGGGCCTTGAGGCCATGGCGCTCGGCCAGGTACGTGGCGTAGTAGCCGCCGAGCGAGCTGCCGACCAGCAGCGGCGCGCCGCCCAGCTCAGCCAGGGCAGCTTCGAGTTGCACCAGGGCCTGGCGCGGATGGTGGTGCAGGGCCGGGACGCGCAAACGGTCGAGCAACCCAAGGTGGCCCATGGCCGCCGTCAACTGGCTGGCCTTGCGCGACAGGGGCGAGCTGTTGAGACCGTGTATGTAAAGGATAGAACCCGACATCGTGCCCTCGGCATCTGCAATGCAGCGCCCGCTCGGCAAGCGCTGGGAAACGCGCATTGTACCGTGTTCGCGGGCATTTGGCGCAGTTGCCGACGCGTGCGGGCCTACGCCGCAGGCCTGCTGGCGCGTCAGTAGCCGGGGCTGTCGAAATCCAGGGTGACGATGAAATCCTCGGCACGCTGCACTCCGGTTTCGATCCGCCCATCGGCGTGCAGACGCAGCCAGCGGTAACCCGGCGCTTCCCGGCTGACCTCGAAATCCGCGCTGCCGGCGGCGAACTGGATGCAGGTGGACGGCGTGGCCAGCAGACGCAGACCGCCGCGCTGTTCGTCCCAGGGCTGATGGATGTGCCCCCAGAGCAACCCGCGCACCTGCGCATGGCCTTGCAGCAGCGCCAGCAGGCGCTCGCCGTTGCGCAGGCCGATGGGCGCGATCCAGGCGCAGCCGACGTCCACCGGCTGGTGGTGCAGGCACACCAGGCAATGCTGGGAACCTGCGCCGTCCAGCGCCCGTTGCAACAGATCGAACTGCTCGTCTTCGAGCCAGCCATGGTTCGACCCGGCGACCACCGAATCGAGGGTGATCACGCGCCAGGCGCCGAGGTCGGTCACCGCCTGGGTCGCTCCGGGCGGCGCCACCTGTGCCATGACCTGTGGCGCGTCGTGGTTGCCGGGCAGCCAGCGGACGCTGTCGGCCAGGCCATCGATCAGCGCGCGAAAGGCTTCGTAGGCGGTGGGGCTGGCGTCCTGGGTGAGGTCGCCGGTGCACAGCAGCAGGTCGATGCGCGGTTGTTCGCGGCGCACCTGCGCCACAACATGGCGCAGGCTGTCGCGGGTGTTGACGCCCAGCAGGCCACGGGCCGGATCGGCGAACAGGTGCGGGTCGGTCAGTTGCACCACATGGAGGGGTGTCTGGGCGGCGGGGCTGGACGGGGGCAACGACCCTCTCCTTGTGCGGATGAAGCGTAATTATCGTCGCCCTGCCGGGGTATGCAACGTTCAGAAGCCGACCGGCTTCACATTTCAGCGAACCACGGCCAGTTCGTGCCCCCAGGCCAGGCAGTGGGTGAGCCATTCGCCCAGGAACAGGTTGAGCTGGGCCTTCTCGTCGGGCTGGTGCATGGCGTCGTTGGGGTAGGGATAAATGCTGCGCAGGCGCCGCGCATGCTCGGCGCTGACCACTTCGGCCATGCGCGCGTCGTGGTAGACCTGCACGTCCATCTGCGGTACCGGGAGCCAAGGCAGGCTGTGCTCCTGGCGCACGCGCAGAGTGGTGGTGTACGGGCAGGCCAGCACCACTTCCAACGCCAGCACGCCCAGCATCTGGTCGCCCTGGGTCATGCCGATGCGTCGTTCGCTCTGGGTGCTGCGCATGTCGGGAAGCAGGCGCATGAGCCGCGCGTAGTTGGCCTCGCAGGCGGCTTGCAAGCCGGCGAGGTCGACGCGGTAGCGCTCACGCGATGGGCTCACGACCACATCCCCCGGACTTCCGCGCGATTCAACGCCAGCCATTGCAGGGCGATGATGCTCGCGGCATTGCCGATGCGACCGTCACGTACCGCTTGCAGCGCGTCTTCGAACGACCACACCCGCACGCGGATGTCCTCGCCCTCTTCCTCCAGGCCATGCACGCCACCCGCCTGCTCGGTGCTGCAGCGGCCGAGGAACAGGTGCACGAACTCGTCGCTGCCACCTGGGGATGGGAAATAGCGGGTCATCGGCCACAGAGCGGAAAAGCTCAGGCCGGCCTCTTCCTCGGCTTCGCGATGGGCGACCTGTTCGGGCTCTTCGTCCTTGTCGATCAGGCCGGCGACCAGTTCGATCAGCCAGGGGTTGCTCGACTTGCCGAGGGCACCGACACGGAACTGCTCGATCAGCACCACTTCGTCGCGTTGCGGGTCGTAGGGCAGCACGCACACCGCATCGTGGCGCACGAACAGCTCGCGGGTGATCTCCCGGCTCATGCCGCCATCGAACAGTTCATGGCGCAGGCGCAGCTTGTCGAGGCGGTAGAAGCCCTTGAAGCACTGTTCGCGCTGGACGATCTCGACGGCTTTGGGTTCGGAATGCAAAGGGTTGGACATGGTGTTTCCTCTTACAACGTACGGCGTCATCGCGCCATCCTACTCTGCGCATCGCTGTGTTTCACTCACTTATCGTGCGCTCGACGCAGTTGCCAAAGCCCCCTGCCACTCTGTTAGCGTAGCGGCGAACCGAAGGCCGTGCCGACGGTCGAAGACCGATCATCCTGTCTTGCAAGGAACCTCAATGACGCTTGCCAAACTGACTGCCGTGGCCGCGCTGGCCCTGGCGCTGGGCGCCTGCCAGAGCGTGTTCGCGCCGAACTACCGCGCGCCGCTCGAAGTCAAGCGCGAGGCCTGGGAACACGTCAAACCCGGCTGCAGCGAGCGCGACTGCCCACTGGTGAACATCGACACCGTGTCGTTCCCGGCGCTGCCCAAACTCGACGGCATCGTCGAAAGCCGCCTGCTGCAACTGACCGAAGACAACGAACGCAGCACGGCCGCGCCTTCGCTCAAAGCCTACGAACAGCAATACCTGGCCACCGCCAAGCAGCGCAACAGCAGCTACCTGCAAGCCAAGGTACGCGAACAGCATGACGGGCTGGTGATCGTCGAGCTGTCCAGCTACCTCGACAGCGGCGGGGCCCATGGCATGCCGGGCCGCGCGTTCATCAACTACTCGCGTCAGCAGGACAAGGTGCTGACCTTGCAGGACATGCTCCTGCCGGGCCAGGAAGAGACGTTCTGGAAGACCGTGGCCGAGTCGCACAAGGCCTGGCTGATGAGCGTCGAGATGGACAAGGACCCGGAGTTCATCAAGACCTGGCCGTTCCGCAAGTCGCCGCACATCGCCCTGACCTACGGCGCTTTGATCGTGAAGTACGAGGTCTATGCCATCGCCCCGTACTCCATGGGCCACGTCGAGCTGAAGATCCCCTACCCGCGCCTGAATGGCGTGCTCAAGCCCGAACTGTTCCCCGGCCGCGGCTAACGCCCAGCAGCGCATACAGCCCACCTGCCAGCAGCAAGGCTGGTAGCGTGGCGCCGACCTCCGGCGCCCAGTGGGCGATGCCGTGGTAGGTCGCCACCCCCGCCGCCCAAGCCACCAGGGCCCCTACGCTCATTGCCTCGACCTGCGTCGCCACGCGCCGACGCACGACGAAATGGTCCACCAGCACCACGCCGAACAGCGGCGCGAACACCGAACCGATCAGCAGCAGGAAGTTCTGGTACTGCGCCAGCGGCGCCAGCAGGGCGATCAGCGTGCACAGTACGCCGATGGCCAAGGCCAGGTGCTCGACCTTCACCTGCACCAGCGTGCCGCTGGAGACGGCAGCCGAGTGGATGTCGGCGAAGGCGTTCTCCGACTCGTCGAGCAGAATCAGCAGCAACGGCAGGCCCAGCCCGGCGCCGGCGAGCGCCAGCAGTAGCGCATCGACTTCGCCACTGGGCGCGAACGCCAGGGTGTAGGCCACCCCCAGGCTCATGAGCCAGGCATTGCCGAGGAAAAAGCCCAGCGCCGTGCCGCCGAACACACGGCTGGCGCGCTGACCGAAGCGCGAATAGTCGGCGATCAGCGGCAACCACGACAACGGCATGGCGACGACGATGTCCAGGCCCACCGCCAGCGACAGCGAACCGTCGCCAGGGCGCGCCCACAAGGCCGCCAGATCCGCCCTGGCCAGCAGGTTCCAGGTCAGCCACAGGCAGGCGCCGAGCAGCAGCCAGATGCCCCAGCGACGCAGCACCTTGCGCACGAAGGTCAGCGGCCCGCTGACCGCGAGCAGGGTGGCCAGGGTGCCGAAGCACAAGGTCCATGGCCAGGGATTGCCCAAGCCGCTGTCGGCGCCGAAGGCGCGCGTCGCCAGAAGGCTGGCGGCGTCGCGCATGACGATGATTTCGAAAGCGCCCCAGCCCACCAGTTGCAGCAGGTTGAGCGCAGCCGGCAGGCGTGCGCCGTTGCGCCCCAGGGTCAGGCGCAGGGTGGCCATGGCCGACAGCCCGGTGTCGCAGCCGATCACCGCCACCGCAGCCAGCAACAGCACGCCCATGGCGCTGCCGGCCAGGATCGCCAGTAGCGCGCCGGCCAGCCCCAGGCCTGGCGCCAGCAGCGCGCCCACCTGCAACACCATCAGACCTACGCCCAAGGAAAACCACAGCGAAAACAGGTCCCGGCCGCCGAGGACGCGCTGGCTGGGGGGAACGGGGTGATCGGGGGAAAACGCGCTGATCTGAGTCATGGATGCGCTCGCGCAAGGGGGGTGAAGTGCTAGAAGAAACCGGCCATGGCCGATCGATACGTTCAGGCACCGCGATCCGTCAGGAAAACGGTGTGGCCTGGATCGGGCCGGCTGTGCCGGCCATCGCGACTGAAGTCGCTCCTACAAGGGGGTGCGGGTGGAACCGGCCAACATGGCTGATCGGAGCGCCGAACCGGTCGCTCCTACAGAAATGTGGGGGTTTGGGACTACAGCATCTTCCTGTGGGAGCGGCCGGTTCGGCGCCCCGATCAGCCGCGATGGCCTGCCACGCAGGCCCAACCCAGCCGCCGCGATCCGCCAGATCAGCGGCGTGGTCTGGAAGGGGTTGCTCCCACCTGGATCAGACCTTCTGATACAACTGGCTACCCTCCTGACGGAAGCGTTCGGCCTGCTCGCGCATGCCCTCTTCCACCGACACGTCCACCGCGTCGATGCGCAGGTTGGCCGCGTACTCGCGCACCTCCTGGGTGATCTTCATCGAGCAGAACTTCGGCCCGCACATCGAGCAGAAGTGCGCCACCTTGGCCGACTCCTTGGGCAGCGTCTCGTCGTGGAAGGCCCGTGCGGTGTCTGGGTCCAGACCCAGGTTGAACTGGTCTTCCCAACGAAATTCGAAACGCGCCTTGGACAGCGCGTTGTCGCGGATCTGCGCGCCCGGATGCCCCTTGGCCAAGTCCGCGGCATGGGCGGCGATCTTGTAGGTGATGATGCCGGTCTTGACGTCGTCCTTGTTCGGCAGGCCCAGGTGCTCCTTGGGCGTGACGTAGCAGAGCATGGCGCAGCCGAACCAGCCGATCATCGCTGCACCGATGCCCGAGGTGATGTGGTCGTAGCCAGGCGCGATGTCGGTGGTCAGCGGGCCGAGGGTGTAGAAAGGCGCCTCGTCGCAGCATTCCAGCTGCTTGTCCATGTTCTCCTTGATCAGTTGCATGGGCACATGGCCCGGGCCTTCGATCATGCACTGCACGTCGTGCTTCCAGGCGATCTTGGTCAGCTCGCCGAGGGTTTCCAGCTCACCGAACTGCGCAGCGTCGTTGGCGTCGGCGATCGAGCCCGGACGCAGGCCGTCGCCGAGCGAGAAGCTGACGTCGTAGGCCTTCATGATTTCGCAGATGTCTTCGAAGTGGGTGTAGAGGAAGTTCTCCTTGTGATGGGCCAGGCACCACTTGGCCATGATCGAGCCGCCCCGGCTGACGATGCCGGTGACGCGCTTGGCGGTCAGCGGCACGTAGCGCAGCAACACGCCGGCGTGGATAGTGAAGTAGTCCACGCCCTGCTCGGCCTGCTCGATCAGCGTGTCGCGGAAAAGCTCCCAGGTCAGGTCTTCGGCCACGCCGCCGACCTTTTCCAGGGCTTGGTAGATCGGCACCGTACCGATCGGTACCGGCGAATTGCGGATGATCCATTCACGGGTTTCGTGGATGTGCTTGCCGGTGGAGAGGTCCATGACCGTGTCCGAGCCCCAGCGGATGCCCCAGGTCAGCTTGGCCACTTCCTCTTCGATGGAGGAACCCAGTGCGCTGTTGCCGATGTTGCCGTTGATCTTCACCAGGAAGTTGCGGCCGATGATCATCGGTTCGAGTTCGGTGTGGTTGATGTTGGCGGGAATGATCGCGCGGCCGCGGGCCACTTCATCGCGGACGAACTCGGCGGTGATCTCCTTGGGAATGCTGGCGCCGAAGCTGTGCCCGGCGTGCTGCTGGTCGAGCAGGCCGGCGGCGCGTGCCTCTTGCAGCTTCATGTTCTCGCGGATGGCGATGTATTCCATCTCGGCGGTGACGATGCCCTTGCGCGCGTAGTGCATCTGCGACACGTTGGCGCCGGCCTTGGCCCGGCGCGGGTTGCGCACGTGGTTGAAGCGCAGGCGGGTCAGTTCGGGGTCGTTCAGGCGCTGTTGGCCGAAGTGCGAACTCAGCCCGCCCAGGCGCTCGGTGTCGCCGCGGTCGTCGATCCAGGCCGAGCGCACGTCACCAAGACCCTTGCGCACGTCGATGGTGACGTTGGGGTCGGTGTAGGGGCCGGAGGTGTCGTAGACCAGCACTGGCGCATTGGGTTCGCCGCCGAAGTCGGTGGGGGTGTCGTCCAGGCTGATCTCGCGCATCGGCACGCGGATGTCCGGGCGCGAACCCTCGACGTAGACCTTGCGCGAACGGGTGAAGGGTTGCACCGATTGCCGGTCGACCTGGGCTGATTCGCTGAGGTGGAGGGTATTTTGTTGTTTGCTCATCACGGCTTCTCCAGACGGTTTCCTGCGGGCGGAATGTCGGGGAAGAACCTGAAAGAAGCGGACGCACTTGTGGGCAAGTGCAGTGTCGGATGGGGGGCGCAATGAGTCTGAGCTGCGACGATCCCGGATTCGACACAAGATCTCGCCGGGAAAGCGAGCAATCTTGTTCCCTACGCAGGCGTTAACCTGATCAGGTTCAACGGGATCCGGAACTATCCGATCTCAGCCTTCGATTCAAGGCACCCCGACAAGAACGCGTGCAGTCTAGACTCAAGCGGCCGCCAAAGCCAAGCGGGCCGGCACTGCGCTGACCGAAGGCATGCTGACGATTGTTGCTGCCCACGCACGGCACTACACTGCCCCTTTTTCACTTTTCAACGGTTCAGAAACTCAAGGAACGCCCCATGCTGCGCAAACTTTCACTGGCGCTTGCCGTGTCTTGTGCCTCCCACGCTGCGGCCGGGGCAGTGGACGTGCCGATGACGGTGAAGACCGATCTGATCAGCGTCTACCAGCAGGCCGCCGGCAACAACGCCGACCTCGCCGCCGCTCGCGCCGACTACGGCGCCCGCCGCGAGATCGTGCCCCAGGCCCGGGCCGGCCTGCTGCCGAACCTGTCGGCCGGCGCGGAAACCATGAACACCCGCACCCAGCTGGACGAGCCGGCGCTCACCACCAACCGCAGCGGCAACCTCTGGTCGGCCACGCTCTCGCAGCCGATTTTCCGTGCCGACCGCTGGTTCCAATTGCAGGCCGCGCACGCGGTGAGCGAACAGGCTGCGCTGGAGCTGTCGGCCAACGAGCAGAACCTGATCCTGCAAAGTGCGGAGAATTACTTCAGCGTACTGCGCGCCCAGGACAACCTGGCCGCGACCAAGGCCGAGGAAGCCGCCTTCAAGCGCCAGCTCGACCAGGCCAACGGCCGCTTCGAGGTGGGCCTGTCGGACAAGACCGACGTGCTGCAGGCCCAGGCCAGCCACGACACCGCCCGCGCCAACCGCATCGTCGCCCAGCGCCAGGTCGAAGACGCGTTCCAGGCCCTGGTAACCCTGACCAACCGCGAATACGGCGCGTTGCAGGGCGTGGTGCACACCCTGCCGGTGCAGGTGCCGATACCCAACGACGCCAAGGCCTGGGTCGAAACCGCCGGCCGGCAGAACCTCAACTTGCTGGCCAGCAACCATGCCGTGGAAGCCGCCGAGGAGACCCTGCGCCAGCGCAAGGCCGGGCATGCGCCGACGGTCGACGCCGTGGCGCGCTACCAGAAGGGCGACAACGACAGCCTGGGCTTCAGCAACCCTTCGCCGTTACCAGGCGTGCGCTACGGCGGCGACGTGGAACAGACTACGGTCGGCCTGCAACTGAACATCCCGATCTACAGCGGTGGGCTGGTCAGCTCGCAAGTGCGCGAGGCCTACCAGCGCCTGACCCAAAGCGAACAGCAGCGCGAAAGCCTGCGCCGCCAGGTGGTTGAAAACACCCGCAACCTGCACCGCGCGGTCAATACCGACGTCGAGCAGGTACAGGCGCGCAAGCAGTCGATCATTTCCAGCCAGAGCGCGGTGCAGGCCACCGAAATCGGCTTCGAGGTGGGCACGCGCAACATCGTCGATGTGCTCGACGCCCAGCGTCAGCTGTACAACTCGGTGCGCGACTACAACAACAGCCGCTACGACTACATCCTCGACAACCTGCGCCTCAAGCAGGCGGCCGGCACCTTGAGCCCCCAAGACTTGCAAGATCTGGGGCGCTTCCTCAAGCCCGACTACAACCCCGACAGGGATTTCCTGCCGCCGGACCTGGCGCGGGAAGCGGCGAAGAACTTCGAACGCAAGTCTTGAGGGGTCGCCGCCTGCAAGGGCGGCTTTCCCAGCCGCAGCGGTCGCTCCGCAGCCAAGGCTTCGGCCGGTGCGCACAGGGCGCGGGCCAAGGCGCCCCGTCACGGTCGGTACCGGCGCTGCCATCTGCTGACTACGAAACTAGCGCATCAGCCCCGCAATTCCTTCCAGCAACCGCCGCAACGCCCCTTGATTGGCCTGCATCACCGCCCTGCCCGCCTCGCCCATGTGCTGGGCCTCTTGCGGCGACTCGATCAGGCGCAGCACCGCCTGGGCCAATTCCTGGGCGTCCTCGACCTGCTGCAGCGCCCCGGCTTCGCACAACATCGCGCCGATCTCCAAAAAGTTGAACACGTGCGGCCCCATCAGCACCGGCAGGCGCAATGCCGCCGGCTCCAGCGGGTTATGCCCGCCGCGCTCGACCAGGCTGCCGCCGACGAAGGCGATGTCGGCCAGCGCATAGAGGAACAGCAACTCGCCCATGCTGTCGCCGACCAGCACCTGCGTTTGTGCAAGCACCGGCTCGCCGCTGGAGCGGCGTACGCTGGTAAAGCCTTCGCGGCACTGCGCCGCCACCGCATCGAAGCGCTCGGGATGGCGCGGCACCAGGATCAGCAGCGCGTCGCCATGGGCCTGCAATACGCGCCGATGGGCCTCCAGGATCGACGCATCCTCGCCCTCGTGGGTGCTGGCGGCGATCCACACCGGGCGCTGGCTGGCGCCCCATTGCGCGCGCAGCGCCTGGGCGCGGGGCAAGAGCTGTTCGTCGATCTTCAGGTCGAACTTGATCGAACCGGTGACCCGCACGCACTCGGGCCGTGCACCCAAGTCGCGGAAACGCTGCGCTTCGGTTTCGGTCTGCACGGCGATCAGGCTCATGGCGCCGAGCATTGGCCGGGTCAACTTGGCGAAACGCGCATAGCCACGGGCCGAGCGCTCGGACAACCGCGCATTGGCCAGCGCCACCGGGATGCCACGTTTGGCGCATTGGTGGATGAGGTTGGGCCACAGCTCGGTTTCCATGATGACACCCAGACGCGGCTGCACCCGGTCGAGGAAGCCGCGTACGGCCCACGGCAAGTCGTAGGGCAGATAGCAATGCTGCACCCGGGGTTCGTCGGCGAACATCGCGCGGATGCGCTCGGAGCCGGTCGGGGTCATGCAGGTCAGGGTGACCGGCAGATCCGGGTAGGCCTCGAGCAGCGCTCGGACCATGGGCGCGGCGGCGATGCTCTCGCCCACCGATACCGCATGCACCCATATGCCGCCGGGCGCCATGCCTGGCAGGTCACGGGCGAAGCGCTCGCCGACGCGTTCGGCATACGCCGGAGCCTTGCGCGCGCGCAGATACAGGCGCAGCGCGAGCAGCGGCAGGCCCAGGTGAAACAGCAGGGTATAGAGGGTTCTGTTCATGGCGGAGAAGTCTACCCGATCGCGTACGCAGGCAGGACGGTGCCGAGTCGAGCAGCGTCAAGCGCCATAGGCTCGAAGCCCGCCCCTGCCTTCGACCTCGTCTAGCCGATGGCGCGCAAATGCCTGGCGAAGCGTTCGGCCAGCCATTGCGCCGCCGGGCCCAACGGCTGGTCGCGGCGCCAGGCCAGCTCCACCACCAGCGCCGGCGGCCACCATTCGCTGTCGAGCTCGACCATCTGCGCCTGGTACGTGGGGTACTGCACCACATGGCGCGGCAGCCAGGCCCAGCCCAGGCCGCGCATCAGCAGTTCGGCCATGGCGTAGAAGCTGTCGGCGCGCCACACCTGCGGGCTGATCGCCTCGCCGCCGGGGTAGCCGCTCTGCTGTGGTGTGACCAGCAACTGCCGGTGGCGGGCCAACTGTTGGCGGGTGACGCGCTTCTGCCCGGCCAAGGGGTGTCCGACGGCGCACACCGTGACCATTTCCACACTGCCCAGGGCACGCCGTTCGAGCGAGGCGGGAATGTGTTCGTGGTGGAAGAACAGCCCGAGGTCCGCCTGGCGCTCGGCCAACTTGCGCGCCACATCGCCCTGGGCACCGCTGGCCAGTTGCACTTCCAAGGTGGGAAAGCGAGTGGCCAGCTCGTCCAAGCTGTCGATCACCGGCTGGTACGGCATGGCTTCGTCCTGGGCCACGCGCAGCAGCGCTTCCTGCCCGCGCATCAAGGCTAAGGCGTGGCCTTGCAGGTGCTCGCACTGGCGCAACAGTTCTCGGGCATCCTCGACCAGGGCGCTGCCGTTTTCCGTGAGCCTGGGCTGGCGGCCGCTGCTGCGCTCGAACAGGATCACGCCCAGGTCCGCTTCGAGCAGCGCGATGGCATTGCTCACCGCCGACTGCGCCCTGCCCTGTTCGCGTGCCACGGCGGAAAACGAGCGCAACTGCGCGACCCGCAGAAACGTGCGCATCTGTTCCAGGCTCCAGCGTTCGACCATCTACCTATCTCCTTTGCAGATAGGTAATGACTTTACCGCATCCAAGCCCGCTCTAGAATGAGTGGCTTCCCACGGAGAAACGTCCATGAACGCCTACACCTGCCTCGCCATCGCCATCTGCGCCGAAGTCATCGCCACCGCCTCGATGAAAGCCGTCAAAGGCCTGAGCACTCCCTTGCCGCTGTTGCTGATGGTGGTCGGCTACGGCATCGCCTTCTGGATGCTGACCCTGGTGGTGCGCACCGTGCCGGTGGGCATCGCCTATGCCGTGTGGTCGGGGTTGGGCATCGTGCTGATCAGCATCGCGGCGCTGGTGATCTACGGTCAGAAGCTCGACCTGGCGGCCATGCTCGGCATGGCGATGATCGTCGGCGGCGTGGTGGTGATCCAGGTGTTCTCCAAGACCACCGGGCACTGAGCCGGCGGGAAAAGGTCGCGGGCGCAAGCGGGGCTGTATACTGCGCGCCTTGTCTTAACTGTGAGGGCCTTCCATGCCAACCGCCTTGTCCACCGACATCCTCATCGTCGGCGCCGGAGTCGCAGGCCTGTGGCTCAACGCCCGCTTGCGGCAGCTGGGCTACTCGACCCTGTTGGTGGAACGCGCCACGCTGGGCGGCGAGCAGACCATCAAGTCCCAGGGCATCATCCATGGCGGCACCAAGTACGCCCTGCATGGCGCGCTGAGCGGCGCGTCCGAAGCGATCTCGGACATGCCGCGGCGCTGGCGCGAAGCGCTGGCCGGCACCGGCGAGCTGGACCTGAGCGCCACCCGCCTGCTCTCCGAAGCCCATTATCTGTGGTCGCCCGGCACCCTGGCCGGCAATCTCACCAGCTTCTTCGCCAGCAAGGCCGTGCGCGGCCGGGTCGATCAGGTCAAGGGCGAGCAACTGCCTCCAGCCCTGCAAGACCGCGCCTTCAAAGGCAAGGTGTACCGCCTGGCCGAGCTAGTGGTGGACGTGCCCAGCCTGCTGAGCAACCTGGCGCACCTGGCCGGCGACAGCCTGCTGGCGGGCGAGCGGATCAGCCCGCTGCGCGAAGGCGACGAACTGGTCGGCCTGCAGGTCGACGACCGCGCGATCAAGGCGCAGCGCATCGTGCTCAGCGCCGGTGCCGGCAGCGAGCGACTGCTGCGCGAGCTGGGCCTGCAGCAGCCGAGCATGCAGCGCCGCCCCCTGCATATGGTCATGGTCAAAGGCCCCAACCTCAAACCGCTCTACGCCCACTGCCTGGGTGGCGGGCCGAAACCGCGCATCACCGTCACCAGCCACCCGGCCGCCGACGGCCAGTGGGTCTGGTACCTGGGCGGCGACCTGGCCGAAGCCGAAGGCGTGGCCCGCGAGCCGGCGGCGCAGATCGCCGCGGCGCAAAAGGAAATCGCCCATCTGCTGCCCTGGGTCGACCAAGCGCCGCTGCGCTGGGCCACCCTGCGCGTGGACCGCGCCGAGCCGGCCCAGTCGGGCCTGGTGCGCCCCGACAATGCCTTCCTCGCCGAACAGCAGCGCCTGTTGGTGGGCTGGCCGACCAAGCTGGCCCTGGCGCCGGACTTCACCGACCGCGTGCTGGCCAGCCTGCGCCGCGACGGTATCGTGCCGAGCACGCATGAGGTGCCTGCCGATCTGCCGCGCCCCGCAGCAGGCGTCCCGGCCTGGGAGCAACTGCTGCCATGAGCCTGCCGACCCTGCACGACCATCACCGCGCCTTGGGCAGCACCGGCCTGCGCGTCTCGCCCCTGGGCCTGGGCACGGTCAAGCTGGGCCGCGACCAAGGCGTCAAGTACCCCACCGGCTTCACCATCCCCGACGACGACGCGGCGCGCCGGCTGCTGGCCCAGGCCCGCGAGCTGGGCATCAACCTGATCGACACCGCCCCCGCCTACGGCCGCAGCGAGGAACGCCTCGGCCCGTTGCTGCGCGGCCAGCGCGACGACTGGGTCATCGTCAGCAAAGTCGGTGAGGAATTCGACGCCGGCCAGTCGTACTTCGACTTCAGCGCCGCACACACCCGCCGTTCGGTGGAGCGCAGCCTCAAGCGCCTGGAAACCGATCGCCTGGAGCTGGTGCTGGTGCACTCGGATGGCAACGACCTGGCGATCCTCGAACACGAAGCGGTGTACGAAACCCTCGCGGCACTCAAGCAGGAAGGCAAGATTCTCGGCTACGGCCTGTCCGGCAAGACCGTGGCCGGCGGCCTAAAGGCCTTGGAGCGAGGCGACTGCGCGATGGTCACCTACAACCTGGCCGAGCAGAGCGAGCGCCCGGTGCTGGACTACGCTGCCGCACAGGGCAAGGCGATTCTGGTGAAAAAAGCCTTGGCCAGCGGGCACGTTTGTCTGTCGCCAGGTGTCGATCCGGTACGTGCCAGCTTCGAACTGTTGTTCGCCCACCCAGGCGTCGACAGCGCGATCGTCGGCACCATCGACCCGCTGCACCTGGCCCACAACGTGGCCACCGTGGCTCGCATCCTGAGCCAGCGCTGACGTGCCCAGACGGGCGAAGGTAAGGAGAAGCCCGTGGCAAGAACGTTGATCCGCAAGAACCCCAGCAACTTCAAGACCCTGCCCCTGCACGTCGAGGCCAGCCCCGAGGGGCTGAGCTACAAAGCCTTGGGCATGCCGCTCAACTTCAGCCAGCTCCTGCAGCGGCGCAAGGCCATCGAGGTGGCCGACCCCGAGCGCTTCAGCGTGGATTTGGCCAACCTCGGCGTGTCGGTGCGCCTGACCCTCAACTGGCAGAACCGCGACTATTGGGTGCTGGTCCGCCAGCGCCGCCAGGACCGCGGCGATGTGGTGCTCAAGCTGATTTCCGGCTACGTGCCGGCCCACGAACTGAACTTGCCGCTGCACACCGCCATCCAGGAAGTGGCCGA
Organism: Pseudomonas sp. MLB6B; assembly: GCF_054508135.1. Taxonomy (NCBI): domain Bacteria; kingdom Pseudomonadati; phylum Pseudomonadota; class Gammaproteobacteria; order Pseudomonadales; family Pseudomonadaceae; genus Pseudomonas; species Pseudomonas sp. MLB6B. Next base: position 243,829 of record NZ_CP199313.1, read on the forward strand.
AGAGTGCCTGCTGGAAACGCCTGAAGGCTGGTTGGGTGGGCGCTTCAACGACACCTGGCTGCCGACGCCCTATGCCGCGGCCCTGCACTACCGCGAATCGCCGTCCTTCCTGCTCACCCCGGCTTCGGGCGCGGCGCTGCCGGTGCAATGCGCCAACCTGACCCTGCAAGAGCGCCCGCGCGCCTACGTCCACCTGCCCACCGCCTCCTTGCAGTTGGTCTACGACATGCGTTTGGACGTGCCCAGGGAAGCCAAACCGCTGAGCCTGTTCCACGTCGACGAACGGCTGGTCGGCGATCAGCTGGTGGCCAGGCTCGACCGCAAGCGGCCTGACCTGTACCTCATCCCGCTCGAAGACGGCCAGCCGCTGGCCGAGCTGTACACCTTGCGTCGCGGCGAGCTGGTGCCCGCCAGCACCCGTGGCCTGCACCTGGCCGAAAGCTTTGCCCTGCAGCAGGGTTGGGTGGTGAATGAGGAACGTATCCGCTGGAAGGATTGGTTGCGCCAACAGGGCCTAGAGCCGTCCCGCGACCCGAACCGCCTGGGTACGCTCGCACGCAAGGCTCGCGGCTTGGTGCGGCGGATGCGCAGCGCCTTGCGCCCTTGACCGCGACTTAGCGCCGGCGCTTGTCCCACCAGGTGCGCCAGCGCGCGTAGAGATGGAAGTAGCGATTTTCACGCTTGCCCATGCCACGCTTGGGCGAAAACGACTCGTCCACGAATTCGCCATGGATGCGCACACGCGAGGCAGTGGTGGGCAGCGTGCAGACGCGTGCGCCGGCCTCCTGCAACGCGAACTTCAGCAGCCGTTCCGAATGCAGCTTGCGTCCTGTGGCTTGGCAGAAGCGAAAGATCGCCTCGACCCGATTGCCATAGGCCGGGTAGATGTCCCGTCCACAGACCGCGAAGCGGTCGTTGAGCCCGCCCCACCATTGCCAGTCCGGGATGTAGGCGTTCAGCCGCCTGGCTTCGGGGTGGTCGAAGAGGTAGCTGGGCAGGGGCGAGTGATAGAAATTGTCCGGGCGCACGAACACCACGAAGTCCGGCTCGAATTCGCTCGCCATCTGCGTCACGCAGCGCAGCGAGTGCAGCTGGAACACCAGGTTGCGCAGCGAAGCATGGTTGTCGCCCCAAGTGTCGCCTTGGGCCTTGATGCGCTCGAAGTCCCACTGTTCCAGTACACCCTCGGTCGAGTCCAGCCGCCCGGTCATGCTCGCGAAGGGCGCATAGTTGTCCTGCAGCAGCGCGCCGTTTTCGCCGGAACGGGCGTTGTGCACTGCGTCGAGCTGGTATAGGTGATAGAACGTCTTGACGGTGCAACCCGCGGGGATCCGCGCCAGCACATTCTGCTCGATGGACGGGAAGCAGATGGCCGAGTTGCGAGGAATACCAAAGAACGCGACGGCGACTTTCAACACGCGGTTACCTCTGTGACAGATGGAAGGCAAAGGGACGCACGCAGCGGTCCAGGCTCAGCAACGACGCCATAGCTGCCACCACTTGCGCCGCGCCTTCAACTCCACCACGTCGATGTCGGCCTGGAGCAGCCAAGCGCGTTCGTAAGCCCAGGCATGTCCGCTCCAGAGCTTGCCGGCTTCGTTGGAGAACCCCAGCGTGAGCATCGCGTAGTCGAACCCTGGCTGCCGGCGCAACGTGTCCAGTACGACCAGTGCGTTGAAGCCGGTGGACGGCCCGACGAAGCGCTTGCCATCGGGCCGCGTCGTTGGGTAGTTCCACAGCGGCGGCAAGGGAATGCGTTCGTAGAACAGGCTGACGCCGGGCAGAGGGCACAGCGGCGTCGTGCAGCCGACCAGCACGGTGAAGTGGCACGCACGGTCGGCACGTAGCCAGTTCGGCAGGTCGGCGCGCATCGGCAGGCCGAAGAAGTAATGATCCGGCGCATTGTAGCCATGCACCAGCACCTGATGAGTGCGCGCGTCCAGCAGACCGCCTTTGAGGCAGGTATTGAAGCTGACCACCACATCGCGCGCACCAAGCTGCAACGCCTGCAGGTCGGCAGCGGTGATGGCGGGGTTGTTGGCCAGCAACAGCACCCGCTCGGCCTGGGACAGACAAGCCTTGAGCTCGTCGGACAGGCAGGCGAACACATCCTGGTCGCCGCCGGGCCGTGCATCCAACTGCATGTCCGTCCGTTCGAGCGTCATCCGTTCACTCCGCCACGTCCATGCCGAAGCGCCATTTCACCCAGGCCCGGATCAACAGCGAAGGCCGCGACCAAGGCCGCATGGGCTTTTCGATCTGCTCGGCCAAGTCCTGCCCGACGCGGCTGAAGCCATAGTGCTGACGGACGAACGCTTGGCCGTTGGCAGCGATGCGGGCAGCCTGCGCCGGATGCTGTTGGAGCCACTGCAGCTTTTCGATCGCCTCCTCCAACGAGCGGTAGAACACCACGTTTTGGCCATCCTCGAAGCCCAGCAGCCGATCCTCTTCACCCTGGCTCCAGGCCAACAGCACGCAACCACAGGCCATGGCTTCGAAGTTCTTGATCATGAACTCGCCCATGCCGATGTCGGCACTGACGAAGACCTGGATGCGGTTGAGCATCTGCAGGTATTCCTCGCCCGAACCGGTACGCGTCACCAGCAGGCCGGTTCGCTCGGCCAGGGTTTCGAGCATGGCCTTGCGCTGACCGTACTCGCGGCTTTTCAGGCTGCCTAGAAAACCGGCCGGGATGTCACGCGGCAGGCCCAGGTTATCGAGCATTCGATCATCGTAACCCTTGGAGACGAACACGGCGTCCAGACCTTCGGCCTGCATGCGTCTGGCCACCACCGCGCCCGAGACCAGCGCACGTGACCAAGGCAGGCGCCGGTACAGGCGCGAATAAACGTGGCGGTACTTACTGGAGGGCATGTAGTTCTGATAGGCATCGTGCTCCAGGAACACCAGCCCCGGAATGCAACGCAGCACCGCCCACTGCGGGGCCAGGCGCTTGACCCGCGAAAAGATCACGATGCGGTCGAAGCGCTGGTACTGCACCGATGCGAGAAACGGCCCCAAGTTCATCTGCTGCTGCTTGCTCAGCCGATGGATGACGCAGTCTTCGCAGGCCTGTTGGACGATCTCGTAAAGGCGATCGAGGATGACGCGCTGCTCATCCATGACCAGTAACATGACTTTCATACGTTCATCTATCGCTGTTCGTGAAACGCTCGTGGGCTTGCGGTTGGTGCAATCACCGGCTGCGAATCTTTTCCACGATGGAAGTGGTCGAGCTGTTCTCCACCAGACCGAGCACCTGCACCGTCCCGCCGTAGGCATGCACGATTTCGGCACCGACCACTTGCTCGACGCCGTAGTCGCCGCCTTTGACCAGCACGTCCGGACGCACCTCGGCCAGCAGGCTCTCGGGCGTCGACTCGGAGAAGCTGATGACCCAGTCGACCGCCCCCAGCCCCGCCAGGACCGCCATGCGTCGATCGACGCTGTTGATGGGCCGGCCAGGGCCCTTGAGCCGGCTGACCGAGGCGTCGTCGTTGACCGCGACGATCAGGCGGTCGCCAAGCGCTCGCGCCTGCTCGAGGTAGGTCACGTGCCCGGCATGCAGAATGTCGAAGCAGCCATTGGTGAACACGATGCGTTCGTTGTGGGCGCGTGCGTCGTCGATAGCCTGCAGCAGTTGTTCCAGGCTCAGCACGCCACGCTCCGACCCCTCCTCGCGCTGAATGGCGCGGCGCAGTTCCGGAGCACTGATGGCGGCGGTGCCGAGCTTGCCGACCACGATGCCTGCGGCCAGGTTGGCCAGGCCGACGGCGCAGGGCAGGTCCTCGGCGGCGGCGATGGCGGCGGCCAGGGTCGAGATCACGGTGTCGCCCGCGCCGGTCACGTCGAACACTTCGCGCGCGCGGGCCGGCAGGTGCAGGGGTGCTTGCTCGGGGCGCAACAAGGTCATGCCATGCTCGCCACGGGTGACCAGCAGCGCACCCAATTCAAGCTCGCTCATCAGCTTGGCGCCCTTGGCCACCAAGTCGGCTTCGTCCACGCAATGGCCGACGATGGCTTCGAACTCGGCCAGGTTGGGGGTGATCAGGCTGGCGCCGCGGTAGATCGAGAAGTCCTTGCCCTTTGGGTCGGCCAGCACCGGAATGCGCCGCGCCACGGCGGCCTGGATCAGCGCCTGGTGGTTCTTCAGCGCGCCTTTGCCATAGTCGGAGATCACCAGCACCTTGACCTGGTCGAGCAGCGCTTCGACGCTCTGTTGCAGGGCCTGGGTGTCGGTGTCGAAGGCTTCTTCGAAATCGATGCGCAGCAGTTGCTGGTGACGGCTCATGACCCGCAGCTTGAGGATGGTCGGCTGGTGTTCGATGCGCTGCAGCGCGGCCTTGACGCCGGCAGCTTCCAGGCTGTTGGCCAGGCTCTCGGCCGCTTCGTCCTGACCGGTGACGCCGACCAGCAGGGCCGGTGCGCCGAGCGCCGCGATGTTGAGGGCGACGTTGGCCGCACCGCCCGGACGGTCCTCGATCTGATCGACCTTGACCACCGGCACGGGTGCCTCTGGAGAGATGCGCGAAGTACCGCCATGCCAGTAACGGTCGAGCATCACATCGCCGACCACGAGTACGGGAGCCGATTCGAAACGCGGCATGGTTAACTTCATGGACAACCCACAGACAGAAAGGAACAGGGCGGCGATAGTAGCACAGGCTGGCTTTACGGCCTCAATGGCGCACCGACGAAGGCGCTGCCGGACGGCCACGCAGGCCGCTCGGGGCAGCAGACCGATTCACTCGTCCAGGCGCCGCACCCAGAGCAGTTCATGGCGGCGCACGGCCTTGCGGAAGAACTCGTCCTCGCCGGTCACCGGCCAACGGCGACCGGCCAACAGCCACTGGATCGCACGACGCAGGCGTTTCTTCAACGGCGGGCGCCCCTGCAGGTCGTGCTGCATGCGCAGGGCCATGGCCTTGTCGAGCTGGGCCTGGGCATCCAGCACGGGACTCCAGGGCGCGTCGCGCACCGGCGCCTCGATCACTGGCGGCAACGCGACCCCGGTACCGGCATCGCCCATGGGCCAGCGGTCGTTGTCGTGCAGGTGGTTGGCATAGAGCAAGGCGACCTCGGGTTTCCAGTCGCCTTCGGCGATGGCCTGCTGGAGCGCACGGGTGGTGGCCTGGTGGTCGGCGTGCGGGTCGAGTTCGGGGTGCGGCATCACCACGACCTCAGGCTGAAAATGCTGCAGCAGCGCTTTCAGGTCGGCGACCAGGTTGTGCCAGGTAGGCAGGCCATCGGCGTCGCCTGGTAGCACCAACGGATTGGCCAGACGCGCCGAGCGAATGTCGGATTCGCCGGATTCGAGAGAGCCGAAGGGGCTGTTCGGGGCCTCGGCCATGGCCGACAGGCGCAGGCAGTAGTAGCCCAGTTGCACACAGCGCTCGGCCGGCACGCCGCCCCAGAGCGGAATCGCCAGGCTGTCCCAGGTGCGCAGACGGCCCTTGAGCCGTGCGGCACCTGCCGCGTCCAGGCCCAAGGCGCGATACGCCTGGGCTTCGATCTCTCCTTGGGTGAGGGTCACGATGCAGGCTTCGCGCGCCCGGCTGTAAAGCCCGAAACTGGCCAGCTCGGCGTCGTCGGCATGGGGCGCGAGCACCATCACCCGGCGTTGCGCATAGTCGGGATTGTGCTGCACATGCAGCACGCCGTCGGCCGAGATGCGACAGAACCGTGTGCGTAGGGTCAAGGTCCCGGCTTCGAGCGCCGCACGCTGGCCGGACAGGTTCAGGTAGCGCCGGCCCGCCACGCCCCGCTCGAAAGTCTGGCGGTCGTCGCCGATCAGCACGCTAGGGTCGATCAGACGACCCAGCCAGCTGGCTTTCAGCGTGACCTCCAGCACCAGCGTCTCGCCCTCGGCCAAGGGTCGATCGAGCCGCACCTGGGGTGTCGTGCGAACCGGCTGGCGCGCGCCGCCCGCTGCGTCGAAGGCATAGTGGTAGTCATCGCTGGGGCGGTAGAACAGGTGGTCGGCGAACCAGGCTTCGTGGGCGACCCAGACCAGCACCGCGAGCACGGGCACGGCCCAGAGCCCCAGCAGGGCGCCGGCCACGGCGAGCAGCGCGGCGACGGCCAGCAGCGTCAGCCGCTTGGCCCGTCGGTGCGCCTTGAGCAAGGCCTGCTTTCGGTTACTCACCCGTCACGTCCTCTGGTAGACCTGAGCGGTATGGCACCACCGCTCTTTGTACTCACGATCGGCACGGCCGAACGAATAGCGCAGCGACTTACCCAGCGCACGGGCGGCGTCCCATTCGGCCTGGGTGTTCACATAGCTGAGCACGCTGCCAGGGCTGAAATCCCGACTCTGGGGGTCTACCCCGCCGTTGACGTACTCCACCGAGACCCAGGCGGGCGCCTCTACCTTGTAGAGCACCTGGATGGCTACCGGAGCGCCGTCGAGCTCAACCACCGCGCCGGTCATGAACTCGCGCAGCCGTGTGAACACCTCTTCCAGGTGCGCAAGGCCCGGTGCCGGGAAGCTCCAGCGGCGCTGGAACAGGTCGGCATAGTAACCCGCCAGTTCGGCGGACGAGAACGCCTGGACCGGTTTCAACGTGCCGCCGGCCTCCTCCAGCAGGCGTTGCTCACGACGCTGGTTGTAGCGAAACTTCTTGGAGTAGTCCTCCGGAGCCCGAGCCAGAGCCAGCGCTTCGCGTTGTAGCCTGAGCGTTGGAAAGCTCGCCTGGTTGAGCGCCGACACGTAGCGCGCCTGTTGGCGCAACGGCACCTGTACGTCCGGGCTGGCGGGCAATATGACCTCGGCGTTGCCAAGGTCGAACAGCCCCTTCAGGCCACGGCGCTTGAGGACGTCCTTGGACAATGCCAAATGCCGCCCCCAGCAGGGCACGGCGGCGACGATCTCGCCGGCGACTTCCCAGCCCAGGTAGCGCACCGGAATGCCGGCCAGGTCGGCCAGACGCTCCACCACCTGAGGGTGGGTGGCGACGCTGCCGCCCCAGCGGCTCCATGCCTGGGCATAGGCCTGGGCATCGATGTTCGACCAACCGCGCTCGCGCCAGGCGCGCACCCGATTCAGCACGGCTCGACGCTCGGCGCAGGCGCAGCGTCCGGGCCATCCTCGAACTGTTTGGCGTGCAGGCGTGCGTAGTGACCGTTGCGCGCCAGCAATTCGGCGTGGGTGCCGCGTTCGACGATGCGACCCTCGTCCATGACCAGGATCAGATCGGCTTTCTCGATGGTGCTCAGACGGTGCGCGATTACCAGGGTGGTGCGGTTGTTCATGACCTCGTCCAAGGCGCTCTGGATATGGCGCTCCGACTCCGTATCCAAGGCCGAGGTCGCCTCGTCGAGGATCAGCAGCGGTGCGTCCTTGAGCAGTGCCCGGGCGATCGCCAGGCGTTGCCGTTGGCCCCCGGAGAGCAACACCCCGTTTTCGCCGACCAGGGTCTGGTAGCCCTCGGGCATACGCTCGATGAACTCGTCGGCGTAAGCGGCGGCGGCGGCCCGCTTGACTTGCTCGAGCGGCGTGCCGGCCAAGTCGCCATAGGCGATATTGTTGGCCACCGTGTCGTTGAACAGCGTCACGGCCTGGGTGACCAGGGCCGTGTGCCGGCGCAGGTTGTGCAACCGGTAATGCTGGATCTCTTCGCCATCGAGCAGGATCTGCCCCTGGCTGTGCTGGTAGAAACGCGGCACCAGGTTGGCCAGGGTGGACTTGCCGCTGCCAGAACGACCGACCAGGGCGACCATCTGGCCGGCCTCGGCCACGAAGCTGATGTCGTCGAGCACCTGCTTGTCGGTGCCGGGGTAGGTGAAGCTCAGGCCGCGCACCTCCAACCGGCCGCTCACCTGCTCAGGCGCCAACTGGCCTTCGTCACGCTCGGCCGGTTCGTCGACCTGCTCGAAGATGCTTTCCGCGCCGGCCACGCCTTTTTGAATGGTCGAGCTGACTTCCGACAGCTGTCGGATGGGCTTGGGCAGCAGGCCGGCCATGGTGATGTAGGCGACCAGATCGCCCGGCGAGGCGTCGCCGCGCAGGTACAACACCAGGAACATGACCACGGCCATGGCCGAATAGGTGACCAGTTGCAGCGTCGGCGTGTAGACCGCGCCGGTCTTGGTCATCTTCAGTTGCTTGTCGGTGTTGTTCTGGCTGGCCTTGGCGAAGCGTTGCTCTTCGTACTGCTCGCCGCCGAAACTGCGCACCACGCGGAAACCGTGGATGGTCTCGGAAGCCACATGGGTCACGTCGCCCATGGCCACTTGGATCTTCTTGCTCTGTTTGCGGAACTTGCGGCTGGTGCTGTTCACCATCACCCCGATCAGCGGGAGGATGGCCAGCATCACCAGCGTCAGTTTCCAGTTCATCCACAGCAGCGAAACGAACAGGAAAATGACCGTCATGCCTTCACGGATCACCACCTTGATGGCATCGGTAGCCGCACCCGTCACCATGGTGACGTTGAAGGTGATGCGCGAGATCAGGTGGCCCGAATTATTGTTGTCCAGGTAGGACATGGGCAGCTTGAGCAGCTTGTTGAACAGCAGCATGCGCAGGTCGTGGATCAACCCGAGCGAGACGCGCGCCAGGAAGAAGTTGCCCAGGTAGGAGCCGACGCCCTGCATCAAGGCGATCAGCACGATCATCAGCGGCACAGCCTGCAGCAGCTGTAGCTCGGGGAGCCAAGGATGACCGGCGAACAGCCGGGCTTCGGGATTGCCCAGGCCATCGACGAAGTACTTGAGGATGTAGGCCAGCATCGGCTGGGTCGAAGCGAAGATCAGAAAGCCCAGGATGCTTAGGAGGAACAGGCCAATGTAGGGCCGGACATAGCTCAGGAGGCGCAGGTAGATCGTGAGCGTCGATTGCGCTTGAGGGTCGGGTCGACTCATGGGTTTCCATTACATGACGGCGTAAAACGGCAATGGTATCACAGCCAAAACGGGGTCCGAATGAAGGTCGTCGGCCTCCCCTGCCCTTACAACTGCGATACCATGGCGGGCTAATTTGCCGAGGAAACGTCATGCAGCCATTGGACCACACCGCCTACCTGACCCTACGTGAAGGCGCACGCGTGATCGAGGCCGATGGCTCCGGCGACAAGGTGCTGCAGATGCCGGACGGACGCTTTCTCAAGCTGTTCCGGCGCAAGCGCTGGCTGACCTCGGCCGCTCTTTTTCCCTACGCCCAGCGCTTCGCCGACAATGCGCGGCGGCTACGCGTGCTGGGCATAGAGACACCCGAAGTGCTGGCGGTGTACCGGATCAAGAGCATCGAGCGCGACGGCGTCTACTACGCACCTCTGCAAGGTTCCACGCTGCGTCAGTTGGTCCAACAGAAAGTGGCCGACGACACCTTGCGTGAGCGTTATGGCGCCTTCGTTGCGCAGTTGCACGACCAGGGCGTGTATTTTCGCTCGCTGCATTTGGGCAACGTGGTCCTGACCCCGACCCAGGTGCTGGGCCTGATCGACATCGCCGACCTGAACCAGCGCAGGCTGGCGCTCGGGCCAAGCAAGCGGCTGCGCAACTTCCAGCACATGCTGCGCTACCGCGAAGACCGTGCCTGGCTGCGCGGCAGCGATGCGGGACAGGCGTTTCTGCGCGGCTATGCAGCGGCCTTGCCGCAAAGCCCCGGTTACGGGCGTTTGCTGACGCGGATCGCGGCGCTGCTCGCCGACACGCCGCACGTCGCTTAGGGGCCTAGCACCAGCACGGTGTCGCCCTTGCGGTTGGCGAAACTGGCCAGCACCTGCAGCCTGTGTTCATGCAGCCACGCTTCCAGCCAGGGCTCGTCGCGCTCGGCCTCGATCACGAAGTAGCGGTAGCTGCCTGCCAGCGCCGGCCCCATGGCGGCTTCGCGGGTCAGGTCGCTCAGTTCGTAACCACGCCCCGCGTAATAGCCGATGCGGCCGTCTTCATAGAAAATCGGCGCCTGCGCTGGCGTGTGCGCAGAGATCCAGTGGCCTGCCTCGACATAGTGGGTCTTGCGGGCGCCCAGCGAGATCACATTCGCCAGCATGGCCAGCACGCCGATCAGCGCCAACAGCTTGCCCAGACGCGGGTGCGCCCGATGGAACGCATGCAGTGCCATCGCCAGCAGCGGCACCAGCAACAGCACCAACAGGCTCAAGTAGCGGCTGTTCATGAACTGCGCACGGATGAAGAACACCATGAGCACCACCAGATACAGCAATGCCGTGAGCGCCAGAACCCGGTACTCGCGCCAGTAGCGCGCGAAGGCGGCCCAGGCGCGTCGGTCGAGAAACGCCAAGGCGCCTGGGCCCATGAGGCTGACGCACTTGATCAGCAGCGCGCCGCTCAAGCCGATGAAGATGATCCGCCCCGCTTCGTTGGCCGAATACTTGTTGATCAGCGAAGCGGCGAACTGATGGCTCAGCTGGGTGAAGGCTCCGAACAGACCGGCAGGCCGGACCAGCTCCAGGTAGTAGTCCAACCGACGCGCGTCGAGGGCGCCCCACCCGGCCAATACTGCGATACCCACGATACCCATCAAAGCCGGCAACCAGGCGATCTGGGCGAACCGGCGTCGCTGCCCAGCCGTCCATACTGCCGGCAACTGCCAGAGCAGCACGCATACGCCGACCAGGACCGCCTCGAGGCGAAACAGGCTGCCCAGACCGATGGCCACCCATACGGATGCGCCCAGCCCCCAACTGCCCCGCAACCGCCAACGCATGGCCAGCCAGAGCGCCAGGGTGCAGAAGAACCAGAAGCCGGACTCACGAATGATATCGCCGCGGAACTGGTTCACCGCCGGCATCGCCAGCACGATCCAGCAGGCCCAGTAGGCGGCCTGGGGAACACGCTGCCGAACCAGGTCGACCATCAGTGCGCACGTGCCTGCCGCGAACAGGATCGACCACAGGTAGGCGCAGTATTCCAGCGGTAGGCGCAGCAGCGCATGGGTCCCCGCCAGCAGCAGCGGATACCAGGGCCAATCGAAGCGCGACTGGACCCCTGCCAGGTCATGCTCGCCGGCCTGTCGTGCCAGATCCAGGTAAAAGGCCCCGTCGCGCCCGACCGTCACCACACCGAGGATGGCGATGATCGACAGCACCACACTGCCCAAGCCAGCCAGCAACACAGGGTCGAAACGGTCAAGGATGCGCAACACGGAAGATTCGGGACGGACGGAGGAGCGTTCAGAGCGCATGGTCGAGCCTTGGAATATGAATGCCGCGGGGTTGGGCACTACCGTCGACAGTAAGTGCCCAGCGGCGTTGAAAAAGCCTGCGCGCTCGCATCACCCCTGCCGATCGTCACTTGAACAGGCATCGGAGGGCTTTGCGTGTATATGACCAGCGCCTGAGCGCCGAGGGGTCGTAACGCAGGGCCTGCAAGTAGAGGCGCCTGGCGCGCGCGTAGTCGCCGGCGCTGTAGCAATCGCGAAACAGCGAGAGGCAACGCTGGGTCAGGAATGCCCGACGCAGGCTGTGTAGCGATGGGGGCAGGCGTGCGGGGGAGAACACCTCGTCGACCATTTCGATGCCAGCTGCCAGGCTCTGTTTGAGGTCGTGCCGCATGCTGTCGCGGTGCTTGTAGATCAAGGCCAGGGGACGGTCGATGATCGTGCACTCGAAACGTGCCAACACCTGAGCGAACACCGGAATGTCCTCGACGTTGCGCAGGTGTTCCGGATAGGTGCCCGGCGCAAAGACGTCGCGGTGCATGGCACAGGCCCCGTTGGACAACGAAATACTCTTGTCTATCAGGTAGCCGCGAACACGCGCATAAGGCGAAGCCGGCAAGGGCCGGACGGTGTGCAGCGTGCGCGCCCCGTTTTCAAAAATCGACCAGTGCCCTCCGATGACCATACGCGTGGAGGGTTGGGCCTTGATGTGCAGGCACAATGCATCCAGCGCACCGGGCGCCAGCTCGTCGTCGGCATCGAGAAAGATCAGGTACTGCCCGCGCGCCTGGGCAATGCCCAGGTTGCGCACCGAGGACAAGCCGCCATTGACCTTGCGCACGATGCGAAAACGCCCGGGATGCTGCACCGACAGTTGGTGCAGCACCTCGGGCGTGTCGTCAGTGGAACCGTCGTCGATGACCGTCAGGTCACAGTCGACGTTCAGCTGCGCCAGGACGGAGGCGATCGCCCTGGGCAAGACCTTGGCGTAGTTGTACGCAGGAATAACGACGCTGATCAGCACGTTAGTCTTCTGCATATCCATTGGCGCCCTCTTTGACCACCAGAATGTCTTCCATGATCAGGTACTGCAGATCAGAACCATAGAACATGTTCAGCGCATCGGTGGGCGAGCAGATCATCGGTTCGCCACGGCGGTTGAGCGAAGTGTTCAGCGACACGCCGTTGCCGGTCAGGTCTTCCAGAGCCTTCATCATGTCGTAGTAGCGTGGGTTGTATTCACGCTTGAGCACCTGGGCACGGGAAGTGCCGTCTTCGTGCACCACTTCCGGCACGCGGGTCTTCCACTCTTCGGCGACTTCGAAGGTGAAGGTCATGAACGGCGCGGGATGGTCGATCTTGATCATCTGCGGAGCGACGGTGTCGAGCATCGAGGGGCAGAAGGGTCTCCAGCGTTCGCGGAACTTGATCTGCTCGTTGATGCGGTTGGCCACGTCCGGCACGCTCGGGCAGCCGACGATGGAGCGGCCGCCCAAGGCCCGTGGGCCGAACTCCATGCGCCCCTGGAACCAGGCCACCGGGTTGCCGTCGACCATGATCTTGGCGATGCGTTGGGGCATGTCGTCGATCTTGCGCCACTTCGGCGCGCTCGGGTGGCGTGCGCAGGCGGCGATGACGTCTTCGTTGGAGTACGCAGGGCCGAGGTAGACGTGTTCCATCTTCTCTACCGGCACGCCGCGGGCATGCGATACGTAGGCGGCGGCGCCCACCGCGGTGCCGGCATCGCCGGACGCGGGCTGAACGAACAGTTCCTTGACGTCCGGCCGGGCGATGATCTTCTGATTCAGCTTGACGTTCAGCGCGCAACCGCCGGCAAAAGCCAGCTTGCCGGTTTCGCGCAGGGTGTCGCCCAGATAGTGGTCGATCATCTGCAACGCCAGCTTCTCGAACAACGCCTGCATGCTGGCGGCATAGTGGATGTACGGCTCGTCGGCGATGTCGCCTTCGCGCTTGGGGCCCAGCCATTCGATCAGCTTGGGCGAGAAGTAGAAACCCTTACCCTTCTCTTTATGGCGGCGCAGGCCGATGACGTTGGCGTACTCGGTGTTGATCACCAGTTCGCCGTTTTCGAAGCTGGCCAGGCGCGAGAAGTCGTATTTGCTGGCATCGCCGTAAGGCGCCATGCCCATGACCTTGAACTCGCCGTCGAGCATTTCGAAGCCCAGAAACTCGGTGATCGCGCCATACAGGCCGCCCAGCGAATCGGGGTCGAAGAATTCCTTGATCTTGTGGATCTTGCCGTTTTCGCCGTAGCCAAAGAAGGTGGTGGCGTATTCACCCTTGCCGTCGATGCCGAGGATCGCGGTCTTCTCCTTGAAGCCCGAGCAGTGGTAGGCGCTGGACGCGTGTGCCAAGTGGTGCTCGACCGGCTCGATCTTGATCTTCTTCGGATCGAAACCCAGTTGCTCCAGGCACCAGACGATCTTCTTGCGGTAGCGCTTGTAGCGGCGGTTGCCCATGAGCAGGGCATCCAGCGCGCGATCCGGGGCGTACCAGTAGCGCTTGGCGTAGTGCCAGCGAGCCTTGCCGAACAGGCTGATGGGGGCGAAGGGAATGGCCACCACATCGACGTCGGACGGCTTGATGCCGGCTTGCTCCAGACAGAACTTCGCCGACTCGTAGGGCATGCGGTTCTTCGCATGCTTGTCACGCACGAAGCGCTCTTCTTCGGCAGCGGCGACCAACTTGCCATCGATGTACAACGCTGCGGAAGGGTCATGGCTAAGGGCGCCGGACAGGCCAAGAATCGTCAGTGCCAAGGGACTCGCCTCTTCAATCGGTAAAAAGTGCGCCACGGGCGGCAATGGCCGGCGGCGGCTAAAGCGCGGGATTATAACGCAAACAATGGGGGCTGGCCCTAGCGGCGGTATCTATGTAGCGCCTTGTCAGAAAGGCATAGAGACGCCGCGCGGGCCGGGATCATTCGGCGATCAGCCAGTCCATGCGCCAGCTGCCGGCGGTCTGCTTGAGCTCTTGCGCCAGCCACGGCAACAGCTCGCGCAGCTCCTCCTCCAGGCCCCAAGGCGGGTTGGCGATGGCCAGGCCCGAGCCGTTCAGGCCCTGCGGGCTGTCCTGGTGGTGCACGTACAGTTCGACGCGCAACAGTTTCGGCGCACCGGTGCTGGTGAGGTCTTGATAGAAGCGGGTGAGCGCGCGCTGGTCCTTGATCGGGTACCAGATGGCTGCCACGGTCTGGCGCATGCGCGCGATGGCTTCCTTCATGGCCAAGGTGCAGCGCTTGAGCTCGTCGGCCTGCTCGAAGGGCGGGTCGATGAGCATGATGGCGCGCTTTTCCTGCACGGGCAGCAAGGCCCGCGGTACGTGCCAGCCTTCGCCCAGATGCACGACCACGCGCGGGTCCTTCTTCATGTTGTCCTTGAGCAACGGCCCGTCTTCGGGGTGTTTCTCGTTGAGCAAGGCGCGGTCCTGCTGGCGCATCAATCGGCGGGCCAACTCGGGGGAGCCTGGGTAGTAGCGCAGCTCGCCCTCGGGGTTGAGGCGCTTGATCACGCGCAGGTAATCGGCCGCGACCTCGGGCAGGTCGTTGCGTCCCCACAGACGTGCGACCCCTTCGAGGTACTCGCCGGTGCGGCTGGCCTGATCGCCGTGCAGGTCGTACAGGCCGAGGCCAGCATGCGTGTCGAGGTAGGCGAACGGCTGCTCCTTGCGCGACATCAGGGCGATGAGGCGGGTAAGCACGATGTGTTTGAAGACGTCGGCGTGGTTGCCGGCGTGGAAGGCGTGACGATAGTTCATGGCGACTCCTGCGAAGGCGGCAAGTCTACCGCTTCGCGTCGGTGGCGTCAGGCCTGGCGAGCACTGGAGGGACGAGCAGACGGTTGCCTGCTGCCAAGGTAGGCGTTCCACATTTCAAGGGAGGTTTGGACCAAGCATAGTCACGCCTCCATTGATTAGGAGTACCGCTATGAAAGCCACGATCGACTTCGACGTTCTCTCCGGTGTACCCACCCTCCACGGCGCACTGGGCGTTCCGAACGCACCCTACACAGCGCAACTGCAACTCGAACGCCCAGACGGGAAGACCGATACCTTGGTGGTGCCTTCGACCGACAGCGACGCGTGGCAAGTCACCCTCGAGCGCTATGCACCCGGCTCGTATTCCGCCGTCATACAACCTCGAGAAGACGGCAAATTCGAGGCCAGTCGCCGACCTTTCACGCTGTGAAACGACTACGGGCGACGCCGGCTAGCTTTCAGCCGGTGTCGCCCGCACGTGTGCCCGGCCTGCGGCCAGGCACCTGCATCACATCATTTACCGCTGTGGTACGCCGCATCGGCCGCTTCGAAGCGCGACAGCATACCGCTCGACGGACGGCCCAGCTTGCTCACCACGACGATGGCGATGCTGGCCAGCAGGAAGCCTGGAATGATTTCGTACAGACCCCACGGATCGATCTGCTTCCAGACGATGACCGTGAGCGCACCGAGCACGATGCCGGCCAGGGCGCCATTACGGGTCATGCCTTTCCACACGACCGAGATCAGCACCACCGGACCGAACGCGGCACCGAAGCCGGCCCAGGCATAGGCCACCAGACCCAGCACGCGGTTTTCCGGATTCGCCGCCATGGCGATGGCGATCAGCGCCACGGCCAGTACCATCGCACGACCGACCCAGACCAGCTCACGCTGCGAAGCGCCTTTGCGCAGGAAGGCTTTGTAGAAGTCTTCGGTCAGCGCACTGGAGCACACCAGCAGCTGGCAGCTCAGGGTACTCATCACTGCGGCCAGGATCGCCGACAACAACACGCCCGCGATCCAGGGGTTGAAGAGGAGTTTCGCCAGCTCGATGAACACCCGCTCCGGGTTCTCGGTGACCGGGCCTGCGACCTCGGGGTGGGCCGAGAAGTAAGCGATGCCGAAGAAGCCCACGGCGCAGGTGCCGGCCAGGCACAGGATCATCCAGGTCATGGAGATGCGGCGGGCCTTGGCGATGGATTTCACCGAGTCGGCAGCCATGAAGCGCGCCAGGATATGTGGCTGGCCGAAGTAGCCCAGGCCCCAGCCCATCAGCGAGAGGATGCCGACGAAAGTGGCGCCCTTGAGCAGGTCGAAGTTCGCCGGGTTCTGCGCTTCGATGGCCAGGAAGGTGGTGTCGATACCTCCGGTGGAGAGCAGCACGATGATCGGCGTGAGGATCAGCGCGAAGATCATCAGCGAGGCTTGCACGGTGTCGGTCCAGCTCACCGCCAGGAAGCCGCCCAGGAAGGTGTAGGCGATGGTCGCCGCCGCACCGGCCCACAGCGCCGTTTCGTACGGCATGCCGAAGGTGCTTTCGAACAGCCGCGCGCCGGCGACGATGCCCGAGGCGCAATAGATGGTGAAGAACACCAGGATCACCACCGCCGAAATGATCCGCAGCAAGCCGCTACGGTCTTCGAAACGGCTGGAGAAGTAGTCAGGCAGGGTCAGGGCATCGCCGTTGTACTCGGTCTGCACCCGCAGACGGCCGGCGACGAACAGCCAGTTCAGGTAGGCGCCGACGGTCAGGCCGATGGCGATCCAGATTTCCGACAGGCCCGACATGTAGATCGCACCGGGCAAACCCATCAGCAGCCAGCCGCTCATGTCCGAGGCGCCTGCCGACAGTGCGGTGACCACACTGCCCAGGCTGCGACCGCCGAGGATGTAGTCGGAGAGGTTGTTGGTGGCGCGATAGGCAGCGAAGCCGATGAGTACCATCGCCGCGATATAGATCACGAACGTGATAGTGAGTGGATTGCTCATGTGGTGTCCTGGTGTTTGTTGTTATGGAAACAGCGAACCGTGATGGCACGGTTGCACCCAGGCCGCGAATCCTAGGTGACAACTCGAAGTGGGCGCAACCATTTTTCACTTGACAGTTGCACCTTCAGAATTTTCTGAAAATAAGCAACGGATTCCGCTCCATTTCCGTGCATTTTTCAGAACATGGGCCGCAAAACGACATGTTCGCGGCGTTTTTAGGCATGCCGCCGATCTGTCGGACGAACAGCACCCTCCGCCTCCGAAATTTCAGGTTGCACCCGGTTGCACCTCGCTTGACCTTGGCGCTAATCTTGCCGCCTGCACAAGCCACGCCGTGGCAATAATGAGGACAAGAAATGGCGACCACCACCCTCGGGGTCAAACTCGACGACCCTACCCGTGAACGACTCAAGAGCGCTGCGCAGTCCATCGACCGCACACCGCACTGGTTGATCAAACAGGCCATCTTCAATTACCTGGAGAAGCTCGAGGGTGGCGCCACCCTGCAAGATCTGAATGGCCATGCTGCCGCGATCGCCGAAGACATCGGTGAATTGCCTGTCGAACACAGCCACCAGTGCTTCCTGGAGTTCGCCGAAAGCATCCTGCCGCAATCGGTGCTGCGTTCGGCCATCACCGCCGCCTACCGCCGTCCCGAGCAGGAAATGGTGCCCATGCTGCTGGAGCAGGCTCGCCTGACCAGCACCCAGGCCGAGGCGACCAATAAAATGGCCGCCGGCATCGCCGAGAAACTGCGCAACCAGAAGAGCGCCAGCGGCCGTGCCGGCGTGGTGCAAGGTCTGCTGCAGGAGTTCTCGCTGTCGTCCCAGGAAGGCGTGGCATTGATGTGCCTGGCCGAAGCACTGCTGCGCATTCCCGACAAAGGCACCCGCGATGCCCTGATCCGCGACAAGATCAGCACCGGCAACTGGCAACCGCACCTGGGCAACAGCCCTTCGCTGTTCGTCAACGCCGCCACCTGGGGCTTGCTGCTGACCGGCAAGCTGGTCTCGACCCACAACGAATCGGGCCTGACCTCCTCGCTCACCCGCATCATCGGCAAGAGCGGCGAGCCGATGATCCGCAAGGGCGTCGACATGGCCATGCGCCTGATGGGCGAGCAGTTCGTCACCGGCGAGACCATCGGCGAGGCCCTGGCCAACGCCACACGCTTCGAGTCCAAAGGTTTCCGCTATTCCTACGACATGCTTGGCGAAGCCGCACTGACCGAGCATGACGCGCAGAAATACCTGGCCTCCTATGAGCAGGCCATCCACTCCATCGGCAAAGCGTCCAACGGTCGTGGCATCTATGAAGGCCCGGGCATCTCCATCAAGCTCTCGGCGCTGCACCCGCGCTACAGCCGCGCGCAGTACGAGCGCGTCATGGAAGAGCTGTACCCGCGCCTGCTGGGGCTGACCGCGCTGGCCAAGCAGTACGACATCGGCCTGAACATCGACGCCGAGGAAGCCGACCGCCTGGAGCTGTCCCTCGACCTGCTCGAGCGCCTGTGCTTCGAACCGCAACTGGCGGGCTGGAACGGCATCGGCTTCGTCATCCAGGCCTACCAGAAACGCTGCCCGTACGTGATCGACTACGTCATCGACCTGGCCAAGCGCAGCCGCCACCGCCTGATGATCCGTCTGGTCAAGGGCGCCTATTGGGACAGCGAGATCAAGCGCGCCCAGGTCGAGGGCCTGGAAGGCTACCCGGTCTACACACGCAAGGTGTACACCGACGTGTCCTTCGTCGCCTGCGCCCGCAAACTGCTGGCGGTACCGGAAGCGATCTATCCGCAGTTCGCCACCCACAACGCCCACACCCTGTCGGCCATCTACCAGATCGCCGGTCAGAACTACTATCCCGGCCAGTACGAGTTCCAATGCCTGCACGGCATGGGCGAGCCGCTGTACGAGCAAGTGGTGGGCAAGATCGCCGACGGCAAGCTCAACCGCCCTTGCCGCGTCTACGCGCCGGTCGGCACCCACGAAACGCTGCTGGCCTACCTGGTGCGCCGCCTGCTGGAGAACGGCGCCAACACCTCGTTCGTCAACCGCATCGCCGACCACTCGATCTCGATCCAGGAACTGGTCTCCGACCCGGTCGCCAGCATCGAGCGCATGGCTACCCAGGAAGGCAGCATCGGCCTGCCGCACCCGCGCATTCCGCAGCCGCGCGACCTGTACGGTAGCGAGCGGGCCAACTCGGCCGGCATCGACCTGGCCAACGAACACCGCTTGGCGTCGCTGTCCTGCGCGCTGCTGTCGACCGCGCATCATGACTGGCAAGCCGCACCCATGCTGGGCTGCGAGGCCAGCCAGGAAGCACCGGCCGACGTACTCAACCCGTCCGACCATCGCGATGTGGTCGGCAAGGTCCAGGAAGCCACGGTCGCCGACGTGGACAACGCCATCCAATGCGCGATCAACGCCGCACCGATCTGGCAGGCCACGCCTCCGGCCGAGCGCGCCGCGATCCTGGAACGCGCCGCCGACGCCATGGAAGCCGACATCCAGCCGCTGATGGGCCTGCTCGCCCGCGAAGCCGGCAAGACTTTCGCCAACGCTATCGCCGAAGTGCGCGAAGCCGTCGACTTCCTGCGCTACTACGCGCTGCAGGCGCGCACCGACCTGAGCAATGCCGACACCCGCCCGCTAGGCCCGGTGGTCTGCATCAGCCCTTGGAACTTCCCGTTGGCGATCTTCTCCGGCCAGGTCGCTGCGGCCCTGGCCGCCGGCAACCCGGTACTGGCCAAGCCTGCGGAGCAGACCCCGCTGGTCGCCGCACAGGCCGTGCGCCTGCTGCTCGAAGCCGGCATTCCCGAAGGTGTGCTGCAACTGCTGCCAGGCCGTGGCGAAACCGTCGGTGCCCGCCTGGTGGGCGACGAGCGGGTCAAGGGCGTGATGTTCACCGGTTCCACCGAAGTCGCCCGCCTGCTGCAACGCAACATCGCCGGGCGCCTGGACGCCCAGGGCCGGCCGATTCCGCTGATCGCCGAAACCGGCGGGCAGAATGCGATGATCGTCGACTCCTCCGCGCTCACCGAGCAGGTGGTGGTCGATGTGGTTTCTTCGGCCTTCGACAGCGCCGGCCAGCGTTGCTCGGCCCTGCGCGTACTGTGCCTGCAGGAGGACTGCGCGGACCGCGTGATCGACATGCTCAAAGGTGCCATGGCGCAGAGCCGCCTGGGCAACCCGGAGCGTCTGTCGGTGGACATCGGCCCGGTGATCGACGCCGAAGCCAAGGCCGGCATCGAGAAGCATATCCAGGGCATGCGCGAGAAAGGCCGTTCGGTTTACCAGGTGGCAATCGCCGATGCCGTAGAGTGCAAGCGCGGCACCTTCGTGATGCCGACGCTGATCGAGCTGGACAGCCTCGACGAACTGCAACGGGAAATCTTCGGCCCGGTGCTGCACGTAGTGCGCTACAACCGACGCAACCTCGATGCGCTGATCGAGCAGATCAACGCCTCCGGCTACGGCCTGACCCTGGGCGTGCACACCCGCATCGACGAAACCATCGCCAAGGTGGTGGACAACGTCCATGCCGGTAACCTGTACGTCAACCGCAACATCGTCGGTGCCGTGGTCGGCGTGCAGCCCTTCGGCGGCGAAGGCCTGTCGGGCACCGGGCCCAAGGCCGGCGGCCCGCTGTACCTGTACCGCCTGCTCTCCACCCGCCCGGCCGACGCCGTCGCTCGCCACTTCGAGCGTACCGACGTCACCGGCCAGGCCGACGACGCCCTGCGCCAGCAACTGCTCAAACCGCTGCACGCCCTCAAGGCGTGGGCAGCCAGCAACCAGCCGGAACTGGTGGAAGTCTGCGAGCAGTTCGCCCAGCAGTCGCAGAGCGGCGTGACCCGCCTGCTGCCCGGCCCGACCGGCGAGCGCAACAGCTACACCATCCTGCCGCGCGAGCACGTGCTGTGCCTGGCCGACAACGAACAGGACCTGCTCAGCCAACTGGCGGCAGTCCTGGCGGTGGGCAGCTCGGCCGTCTGGCTCGACAGCGAGCCGGGCAAGGCCCTGCGCGCCCGCCTGCCGAAGGACGTGCAAGGCAAGGTCAAGCTGGTGGCCGACTGGCACAAGGACGAAGTCGCCTTCGACGCCGTCCTGCACCACGGCGACAGCGACCAACTGCGCGCAGTCTGCGAACAGGTGGCCAAGCGTGGCGGTGCCATCGTCGGTGTGCACGGCTTGTCGTCGGGCGAGACGCAGATCGCGCTGGAGCGTCTGGTGATCGAGCGCGCGGTGAGCGTCAATACCGCGGCGGCCGGGGGCAATGCGAGTTTGATGACGATTGGTTGAAGCTGATCGGTGAACGAAAAGGAGCGCTTCGGCGCTCTTTTTTCGTTCAAGGCGAGAGGCGCTTTTTCACAGCCATGCGAGGCTGGCGGCTGCATGCTCTCAATAAGGTCGAGCAGGTAGCCGACCTTCGAGAACGCCTCTAGCGCACGTCAGGTGCGATTGCGCGAGCGGGTAGCACGAGAACGGTTGACTGTACGTCGATGCGAAAGCCATACAAACGAAAAAAACGCAGTTGCGTTTCTTGGTCGATACGCCTGAATGCACCGTTACGCCTATTGCAGGCAAAGGCTTTTTTGTGTCGGAAACTCTTTAAATCAACGGCATGGTGAGTGTGCAGCAGTTTGATAGTCGACTCCAACTGAGCCATCGCGTGTGGCAACCAGTGCGCGCGTTGATCCTTGAGTTCCACAAGGTATAGGACTCCGGGCGCGGTGAGCATGCCGTCGCAGCGCGGTGTATCTACCGCTTCACCGTCACGGAGTACACATTTGTCCACTGCGGTGAATGTCAATGCTCTCTGATTAGGGTTGCTGACCGTCGCAATCCATTTTGCAGGCGTTGACGTGTCTACGTACGCACAACTGGAAGACGCGTCATCACACAGCCCAAAGGTTTCAAGCTCGAAAGGACCGCTTTGGCAAGCCGCTTCGAAAAAATTCACTCAGATGGCCTCTTCGAGTTCCAGTAGACGATCAAACAGTGTGTTGCCTTCACATAGCCATTGATTGAGCACGTTGCGATCGGACGGTATGCCTTCGAATGAAGGCAAACGGCTGATCGATCCGCTTTGCTCGTTGCATTGGTAGATCACCACGTCTTCAGCGGCCAGCAAGACCTGCTCGGGAACGATCTGGTAGAGCATGGGCAGTAGGTCGTCGCGCTGGGCATCCATAAGCCTTTGCCGAAGCTGCTCACCTTGAATCGCCAAACTGAGGTAATTGACGATATAGGGGCTGTGAGTAGTCAGCATTAAAAGATTGCGCTCGCTCTGTGCGTTGAGGGCCAGCAAGCTTTGCAGCACTTCCCATTGTGAAGAGGGAAAGAGGTTTTGCTCCGGCTCTTCAACGATGTTGATGAACGCGGTTTTGTTGAAGCGCGATGACAAGACTGAAAGTGCAGCGCGTTTCTGCTCTTCAGTGAGGCTGTCGTTGGTGAACACGCTCTGTACACCTTTCTTGAACCGCTCGAGTTCATCGATGCTCATGGGTTGGCTCTGACGACGCTGCGTCTGCACGGTTTCGGCCAAGTACCGGCTCACCAGGTAGACCGGCACGAAAGATTGAAAGCCGCTGGAAGCATCAGTCAGCCGCAGCTTGTAGTCTGTGCCGCGCAGGTTGAGCACATCGTTGAGTTTGTCGTACTCGACTTCGCTCTGGTTGATCGGCAATTTGAGCGTACCGCGGAGATTGTCCTTGGCCTGATCGAAAGCCGTCAGAAACTCTTTGAGCGATTCGGACGACAGCTTCAACTCTCGCGGATTTCTGACGTAGGAAATGAAGTTGCGCTCGGCGGGTACATACATGACCTGGGGCAAGGCATAGCCCGCCGAGTCGGCGTCTGAAATGGTCAATTGCCCATTCGCGTAGCGAAGCGTGTGCGCCTTGCCTTCGTATTCCAGCACTGCCTGATCGCCATGACGGGTTTCGAGGTAGTGCTCGAGTCGGTGGTAGGACAAGAACTGGCTGCGGAAGCGGCCTTTGCGCTCGAACCACTTCTTGTCATAGTCGCCACGTACCAGCGCCTTCTCGATCCAGCAGAAGGTGGAAAAAAGTTTCGCCAAGGTGCTTTTGCCAGATCCTTGGTTCCCGATGAATACGGTGACTGGCTTGATCTCCATCCAGCCTTCGTCGTCGGACAGGCCGTGGCCGATCGGACCAAAGTGCTTGATGCGTAAGCGAGTCATTGCGAGTCTCCGGGTTTGGCAAGGCGGTCGCCGCTTCGCGACGTCATTCGGGTGCAAGCATTACCGAGGCTGGTGCGTGGGTCAATCGGGCACCATAAAGCGACGGCTCGTGGCGTAGCGACAGGCGGCAGGGCCTATAAAGGCGATGGCACTCCTTTCTCTGCATCGTCGAGCAGCGCTTTGGCGAGGGTGTTGAGGTAGTAAGCCGACCAGAGCCATTGGGGTTTGCTGTCCATGATGCCGCTGAGCATAAGGTCACAGACGCAGCCTAGTATTTCCGAGGCCTGTTCACGAGCGTGCTGACAAGGGATACCGGGTTCGATGCGGAATAAGGGTTGGCCTTGGGGCTCGCCTTGCAGGAAAGTGGTCTGGCCTGGGGTCACCGGAGTCGAATCAGCAGGGCTCATGGTCGCACCTCCAGGCTTTTTTGGGGGCAAGACTGAAGCGGGCACAGGCTAGCTGATAGGGCAAAATCAGATCAAGGATTTGCATGGTATAGGCTCTCAAAAAGGACCGCTCACCTTTGCTGTCAAACAAACGGGTGGCAGTTGTGCATGGGTTGACAGACCGGTGAGAGAGCCTAATTCCGGCGCACACGAGGTGCCCCACGCACAACCGCCATAAAACGGAGGGCATGCAGAACGCTCTCATGCAGCCTGTCAAAGCCGGTCGCAGGGTAATCCGCGACGCGCTGAGACTAGGGCTATGCCAGGAGCTCTGCAATGCTCTGAACGGCCGAAGAGTATGCTTGGGAAATGGACTACACGGAATAGGGAAAACCTGAACAGCCACAGCCAATTGACAGTGCCGCAGGACCTAAATGAGATGTTGAGCCTGACCGGTACAGCGAGCGCAGCATCGGCTCGGATCACTTGCCAGGGGCGCTGCTCAGGGCCTTGATCTTGGCGTTGTAACCTACTCGGTAACCAGGGCCGCGACTGCTTGGCAGGTGTCCCATGGACTGCGGCTACCAAGGGCTGGCAACTGCGCACAGCAGCAGGTGATACGACAAGCGCCCGCCACACCATGCAATCGCATATGTGGGCCGTCGCGAATAATCCCACGACAGCACGGCGTCATCGCGCGAATCGTATGGTCACAAGACTCTAGAAGTTACACCCCCGCTTCCTGAAGCCGTTCCCACTGCTACCCGAATCAAGACGAGGGTGCCGCCCCACCCGGACTGAACTCGAGGACCCCATGCCAGACCGCATCCAGCTCGACCCCACCACCGCCCGCTGGATCCCCTGGGTGATCGCCATCGCCTTCTTCATGCAGTCGCTCGACGGCACCATCCTCAACACCGCGCTGCCGTCCATGGCGCGCTCGTTGAACGAAGACCCGCTGCGCATGCAGGGCGTGATCATCGCCTACATGCTCACCGTGGCCCTGCTGATTCCGGCTTCGGGCTGGATCGCCGACCGCTTCGGCACCAAACGCATCTTCTTCAGCGCCATCTTGTTGTTCAGTGTCGG
The DNA here is from genome assembly GCF_054508135.1 of Pseudomonas sp. MLB6B. NCBI lineage: Bacteria > Pseudomonadati > Pseudomonadota > Gammaproteobacteria > Pseudomonadales > Pseudomonadaceae > Pseudomonas > Pseudomonas sp. MLB6B. Next base: position 268,405 of record NZ_CP199313.1, read on the forward strand.
CTCCCTGCTGTGCGCCATCTCCAACACCTTGCCGATGCTGGTCGGCGCGCGGGTGGTGCAGGGCTTGGGCGGTGCGCTGATGCTGCCGGTGGGGCGGCTGGTGGTCCTGCGCGCCTACCCGCGCTCGGAACTGGTACGGATCATGGGCTTCATCACCATTCCCGCCCTGCTCGGCCCGCTACTGGGGCCGACGGTGGGCGGCTGGCTGGTGGAAATCCTCAGCTGGCACTGGATCTTCCTGCTCAACCTGCCGGTCGGCGCGCTGGGTTGCTGGGCGGTGTGGAAGCTCATTCCCGACCTGCGCGGCAGCGAGCGCACCACTTTCGACGGGCCGGGTTTCCTGCTCTTCGGCGCGGCGATGGTGCTGATCACCATCGCCATGGAAGGCTTGGGCGAGCTGCACCTGCCGCACCTGCGGGTAATGCTGCTGCTGTTCGCCGGACTGGCGTGTCTGGCCGCCTACTGGCTGCGCGCCGGGCGTGACCCGGAGCCGCTGTTCTCGCCAAGCCTGTTCCGCGTGCGCACCTTCGGCATCGGCATCCTGGGCAACTTGTTCGCGCGGTTGGGCAGTGGCGCCTTGCCGTTCCTGGTGCCTTTGCTGTTGCAAGTGGCCTTGGGCTACTCGCCCGTGGAGGCCGGCATGAGCATGATTCCGCTGGCCGCAGCCGCCATGATCGCCAAGAGCGTGGCGCGGCCGTTGATAGAACGTCTGGGCTACCGTGTCGTCCTGACCGGCAACACCCTGCTGCTGGGCATCGGCCTCGCCAGCCTGGCGCTGGTCGATGCCGAAACGCCCTACCCGCTGCTGCTGGCGCACCTGGGAGTGCTGGGCGCGATCAACTCGTTGCAGTTCACGGCCATGAACACGGTGACGTTGATCGACCTGGACGATGCCAGCGCCAGCAGCGGCAACAGCCTGCTGTCGGTGGTGGCGCAACTGTCGCTGAGCCTGGGCGTGGCCTGTGCCGGCGCGTTGCTCGGCGGTTTCACGGCAGCCGGCAGCGGTGATGCGGTGGAAACCACGCTGGAGGCTTTCCAGCTGACCTTCGTGACCATCGGTGTGATGGCCATGCTGGCCGCCGCGATCTTCCTGCAGTTGTCGCCTACGGACGGACGGCGTGCACGGCGTCCGGAACAGGACATCGAGGCTTAGGCGCCAGGCATCGGGGCTGGTAGACTGTGCGACTTTTTTCGCTTCGCACCGCAGGCCCGCCCCGTGACCACCGACTCCACCGCTTTCGCCACACTGCCGCTGTCCACCGCCATGCTGGCCAACCTGGAGGCGCTGGGCTACACCGCCATGACGCCGATCCAGGCGCAGAGCCTGCCGGTGATCCTGCGCGGGCTCGACCTGATCGCCCAGGCCAAGACCGGTAGCGGCAAGACCGCCGCCTTCGGCATCGGCCTGCTCAACCCGATCAACCCGCGCTTCTTCGGCTGCCAGGCCCTGGTGCTGTGCCCGACCCGCGAGCTGGCCGACCAGGTGGCCAAAGAGCTGCGCCGACTGGCCCGCGCCGAAGACAACATCAAGATCCTGACCCTGTGCGGCGGCGTCTCGCTTGGCCCGCAGATCGCCTCGCTTGAGCACGGCGCGCACATCATCGTCGGTACGCCCGGGCGCATCCAGCAGCACTTGGACAAAGGCACCCTGGTGCTCAGCGGGCTCAACACTCTGGTGCTCGACGAAGCCGACCGTATGCTCGACATGGGCTTCTTCGACGCCATCGCAGCGATCATCGGCAAGACCCCAGCGCGCCGCCAGACCCTGCTGTTCTCGGCCACCTACCCGGCCGGCATCGAGCAACTGGCCGCCAACTTCATGCGCCAGCCGCAGCAGGTCAAAGTGCAGAGCCAGCACAGCGACACCCAGATCGAACAACGCTTCATCGAGATCGCCCCGGAGCAGCGCCTGGAGGCGCTGACCCGCGTGCTCGGCCACTACCGTCCGCAGTCGTGCGTGGCCTTCTGCTTCACCAAGCAGCAGTGCGAAGACGTGGTCGCCCACCTCACTGGCAAGGGCATCGTCGCCCAGGCGCTGCACGGCGACCTGGAGCAGCGCGACCGCGACCAGGTGCTGGCGATGTTCGCCAACCGCAGCATTTCGGTGCTGGTGGCCACCGATGTGGCCGCCCGCGGCCTGGACATCGACGGCCTGGACATGGTCGTCAACGTGGAGCTGGCGCGCGACGCCGAGATCCACGTGCACCGCGTCGGCCGTACCGGGCGCGCCGGTGAGAAAGGCCTGGCGATCAGCTTGGTGGCGCCCGCCGAAGGCCATCGCGCGCAGGCCATCGAAGCGCTGCAAGGCCATCCGCTGCGCTGGGAGCAGCTCGACAACCTCAAGCACAAGGGCGGCGAACCGCTGCTGCCGGTGATGAGCACGTTGTGCATCGCGGCCGGGCGCAAGGACAAGCTGCGCCCAGGCGACATCCTCGGGGCGCTGACCGGCGATGCCGGCATTCCCGGCACCCAGGTCGGCAAGATCGCCATCTTCGACTTCCAAGCCTTCGTGGCCGTGGAACGCGCCGTGGCCAAGCCGGCGATGCAGCGCCTCAACAGCGGCAAGATCAAGGGCCGTGCCCTGAAAGTGCGCATTCTGTAAGCGCGGCCAAAGGGTTTCCAACGTGACTACCACCGATGTGATCGTCCTCGGTGCCGGCGCCGCCGGCCTCATGTGCGCCCAGCTCGCCGCCCACCGTGGGCGCCGGGTGCTGGTGCTCGACCATGCCAACAAACCGGGCAAGAAGATCCTCATGTCCGGTGGCGGGCGCTGCAATTTCACCAACCTGTACACCGAGCCGAGCAACTTCCTCTCGCACAACGCGCACTTCTGCAAGTCGGCCCTGGCCCGCTACACCCAGTGGGATTTCATCGAGCTGGTGAGCAAGCATGGCGTGCCCTACCACGAGAAGAAGCTCGGCCAGCTGTTCTGCGACCACAAGGCCAGCGACATCCTCGACCTGCTGCTGGCCGAATGCGCCCAGGCCGGCGCCGAGCTGCGCATGCACACGCAGATCGAACGCATCGACAAGACCGACGGCGGCTACCGCCTGCAGACCAGCGCCGGCCCCTTCGCCTGCCAGTCGCTGGTGATCGCCACCGGCGGGCTGTCGATTCCTACCCTGGGCGCCACCGGCTTCGGCTACCAGGTAGCCAAGCAGTTCGGCCATGCACTGCTGCCCACCCGCGCCGGGCTGGTGCCGTTCACCATCACCGAGCCCCAACTCAAGGCACTGTGCACGGAATTGTCGGGCACCTCCCTGGACTGCACGGCCAGCTGCAACGGCGTGTCGTTCCGCGAGAACCTGCTGTTCACCCACCGCGGCCTGAGCGGCCCGGCGATGCTGCAGGTATCGTCGTTCTGGCAGGCGGGCGACACCTTGCAGATCGATCTGCTGCCCGATCGCGATGCCCTGGACTGGCTGCAGCAGGTCCAGCGCGAGCGCGGCAACAGCGAACTGAAAACTGTGCTCGGCGAAGTGTTCACCCGCAAGATGGCCACGTTGCTGGCCGAGCAGTGGTTCGAATCGCGTCCGCTCAAGCAGTACACCCCGGCGGAACTCGCGCAGATCGCCGAGCGGTTGAGCGCCTGGCAGCTGGTGCCGGCCGGCACCGAGGGCTATCGCACGGCCGAGGTCACCCTGGGCGGCGTGGACACCCGCGAGGTGTCGTCCAAGACCATGGAGTCGCTGAAGAGCCCGGGGCTGTATTTCATCGGCGAGGTGCTGGACGTCAGCGGCCACCTGGGCGGCTTCAACTTCCAGTGGGCCTGGGCCTCGGCCTACGCGGCGGCGCAGTTCGTCTAGGCGTCGGCCTGGGGTCCGAACCCCCTGTTCGATCGGACGAGCACGGGGCCGAGGGGCCGCACGATTGCGTCGGCGGGATGTCCATGTGCCAGCAGCCATCGTCCGATGGCTTCGGTTCGCATGCGTGCCGTATGGGCTCGGGCAACGCCACAGCCCATACGGGACGCGCCATGCGAGGGGTTCACTTGAGGTAAAGTAACCGCCTTCGGCAGCCGGGAACGGTTCTTGCTGAACGACACGTTTCCGATCACCGGCCCAGGTCCATCATGCCTTCGAGTTCATTGCGCCAATCCTTGCGTCGCCTGTGGGGCCAAGACAAGTTCAGCTACAGCGTGCGGGTCACCATCGCCCTGACCGGCAGCATGGCTTGGTGCTGGTACCAGAACGAGATGAGCCTGTTGATCCCGTTGTTCCTGGGCATCATCGCCAGCGCCCTGGCCGAGACCGACGACGGCTGGCGCGGGCGCCTGACGGCCCTGCTGGTGACTCTGGTGTGTTTCGCCATCGCCGCCCTTTCGGTGGAGCTGCTGTTCCCCTACCCCTGGCTGTTCGCCGTAGCCCTGGCGCTGTCGGCCTTTTCGCTGACCATGCTCGGCGCCTTGGGCGAGCGCTACGGCGCCATCGCCTCGGCGACCTTGATCCTGGCGGTGTACACCATGATCGCGGTCGACCAGCGCGGCGGCCAGCTCACCGACTTCTGGCACGAGCCGCTGCTGCTGGTGGCCGGCGCCACCTGGTACGGGCTGCTGTCGGTGCTGTGGCAGGCGCTGTTCTCCAACCAGCCGGTACAGCAGAGCCTGGCCAAGCTGTTCTTCGAACTGGGCAAGTACCTGAAGCTCAAGGCCAACCTGTTCGAGCCAGTACGCCACCTCGACCTGGAGGCGCGGCGCCTGGCGTTGGCGCAGCAGAACGGCAAGGTGGTGGCGGCGCTCAACGTAGCAAAGGAAATCATCCTGCACCGGGTCGGCAACACCCAGCCCAATTCCAAGGTCAGCCGCTACCTGAAGCTGTATTTCCTGGCCCAGGACATCCACGAGCGGGTCAGCGCCTCGCACTACCCCTACAACGCCCTGGCCGAGACCTTCTTCCACAGCGACGTGATGTTCCGCTGCCAGCGCCTGCTGCGCCAGCAAGGCTCGGCCTGCCAGCGCCTGGCCCATTCGATCCGTCTGCGCCAGCCGTTCGAATACGAAACCCATTTCGCTGAAACCCTGGAAGACCTGCACGCCTCGCTCGACTTCCTGCGCGCACAGAACAACCCGGCCTGGCGCGGTCTGCTGCGTTCGCTGCGCGCCCTGGCCGCCAACCTCGCCACCCTGGAGCGCCTGCTGGCGGCAGCGAGCAACCCCGAAGCCTTGGCCGATGCCACCGACAGCAGCCTGCTCGACCGTTCGCCACGCACGCTCAAGGACGTGTGGAAGCGCCTGCGCACTCAGATGACACCGACCTCGCTGCTGTTCCGCCATGCCCTGCGCATGCCCCTGGCGCTGTCGATCGGCTATGGCATGGTACACCTGATCCATCCCAGCCAGGGCTACTGGATCCTGCTGACCACACTGTTCGTCTGCCAACCCAACTACGGCGCCACCCGGCGCAAGCTGGTGCAGCGCATCTTCGGCACGGCCATCGGCCTGACCGTGGGCTGGGCGCTGTTCGATCTGTTCCCCAGCCCCATCGTGCAATCGATGTTCGCCGTGGTCGCAGGCGTGGTGTTCTTCGTCAACCGCACCACCCGCTACACCCTGGCCACGGCCGCCATCACGCTGATGGTGCTGTTCTGCTTCAACCAGATCGGCGACGGTTACGGCCTGTTCCTGCCACGCCTGTTCGACACCCTGGTGGGCAGCCTGATCGCCATCCTCGCGGTGTTCCTGTTCCTGCCCGACTGGCAGGGCCGGCGCCTGAACAAGGTCCTGGCCAACACCTTGACCTGCGCCAGCGCCTACCTGCGCCAGATCATGCAGCAGTACGCCCACGGCAAAAGCGACGACCTGGCCTACCGCCTGGCCCGGCGCAATGCCCACAATGCCGACGCGGCGCTGTCGACCACCCTGGCCAACATGCTCATGGAGCCGGGGCATTTCCGTAAGGAGGCCGATGTCGGCTTCCGCTTCCTGGTGCTGTCGCACACCTTGCTCAGCTACCTCTCGGGCCTGGGTGCGCACCGCGAAACGGCGCTGCCCGCCGAGGTGCACGAACAGTTGATCGACGGCGCCGGCCTGGCCCTGGCTAATAGCCTGGAAGAAATCGCCAGCGGCCTGGAGGCGCGCACCCCGGTGGCCATCCACAGCGATGCCGAGGACGCTCTGGCTAGCGCCCTGGAGCAGATGCCCGAAGAACTCGACGAACACCAGCGCTTGGTGCAGACGCAACTGGCACTGATCTGCCGCCAGCTGGGCCCGTTGCGCACCCTGGCCGGTCACCTGATCAAGCAGGTGGGACCTGCCGAGACCGCTCAGGGGTAGTCGAGCACCTTGCGCAAGGTCGGCAGGTGCGCGGCGATCCAGTTGCGGTCGATCGCGCCCCAGTCGCGGATGCGGTACTGCCCGGCATGGTTGCGCTCGCCTTCGGCCTGCTCGAACTCGCAGACGATGTCCAGGTCCGCCAAGGCGGCGATGGTGTCCTGCGCGGTGCGCCGCGGCATGCCCGTGGCTTCGACCAGCGCGGGTACGCTGGCGGCGGTCTGGCTGTCGATCAACCAGGCCACGTACAGCCGTCGATAAAAACTGCTCTTGGTCTTGCTTACCGGCATGCGGCTCGATCCTTACAGAGGCCCCGGCAGTTCCCGATAGGTCAGGTACACGCGCAGGTCGAATTCCAGTTGGTGATAGGCCGGCTCCATGTGCTCGCAGAGCTGGTAGAAGGCCTTGCTGTGGTCGCGCTCCTTCAAGTGCGCCAGCTCGTGGACCACGATCATGCGCAGAAATTGCGGCGCCGCCTCCTTGAACAGCGAAGCGATGCGGATTTCCTTCTTGGCCTTGAGCTTGCCGCCCTGCACCCGCGACACCGCGGTGTTCAGCCCCAGGGCGCGGTGGGTGAGGTCCAGGCGGTTGTCGAACAGCACCTTGTCCGGTGCCGGCGCGTTGCGCAGGTAGCGCTGCTTGAGGTCTTGCGCGTAGGCGTACAGCGCTTTGTCGTTGTTCACCGCATGGCGTTCGGCGTAGCGCTGTTCGAGATAGGCGCCCAGGCGATCTTTGGCGATCAGCTGACGCACCTGCTCTTGCAGGTGCGGCGGGTAGGCTTGCAGGTAGCGCAATACGGTCATGGCGGCTGTTCGGCGAAGGGAATGGGCGATTCTAGCCAATCATTGCCACGGGCAGGGCGCGAACTGCGCAAAACCGCCGGCGTCGTTCACCGTCAGGGGGTGCGCCACCAGAAAGCCTTGCACGTAGGCACAGCCGTTGTCGCGCAGCCAGCGGGCCTGCTCCAAGGTCTCGACGCCTTCGGCGATCACGCTGATGCCGAGCGGCGCGCACAGCTCGATGACACCGCGCACCCAGATGCCATCGACCGCCGATTCAGGCAAGCGCGCCACCACCTGGCGGTCGAGCTTGAGGGTGTCGACCGGCAGTTCGCGCAGCATGCGCAGCGAACAGTCGCCGGCGCCGAAGTCGTCCAGGGCCACCCGTACGCCGCGCTCGCGCAAGCGCTGCACCTGCTTGGCCGCCTCGTCGATGTTGTACATCAGCGACTTCTCGGCCACCTCCACTTCCAACTGCGAGGCCGACAGGCCATGGTCGGCCACCACCCGTTGCAACTCGTCGGCCAGCCCCGGCATGAAGAACTGCGTGCGGCTCAGGCTGATGCCCAGCACCAGCGAAGGGTCGAAACGACCCTGCCACTCGCGGCGCTGGGCCGCGCCCTTGCGGTAGATCCAGCTCGACAGGCGGTTGATCAACCGTACCTCTTCGAGCAGCGGAATGAACAACCCCGGCGGCACATCGCCGACGCTGGGATGCTGCCAGCGCAGCAGCGCTTCGAAGCCGCGCAGGCGACCGTCGGCGAAGGCCACCTGCGGCTGGTAGACCAGGGTGAAGTCCTGCTGGTCGATGGCGGTGCGCACGCTGTCTTCGAGCAGCATGCGCGAGCGGGCACGACCATTGAGTTCGCTGTCGTAGAAACGGTACTGCTGCCGGCCCGCGCGCTTGGCGGCATACATCGCCTGGTCGGCGGCCTGCACCAGGCCATCGACCTGGGCCGCGCATTCGGGGTAGGTGGCGATGCCGATGCTGATGCCCAGCTTGAGCTCCACACCCTCGATCTGCTGGAAGCTGGAGACCCGTTCGATCAACAGCTCGGCGAAGCGCGCCGCCTTTTCCGGATACGGCAGGCCGTCGAGCAGCGCGGTGAACTCGTCGCCGCCCATGCGCGCCAGCAAGGCGGAGCTGCCCAGACAGTCGCGCAATTGCTGCGCCACCCAGTGCAGCACCTTGTCGCCGCCTTCGTGGCCTACGGCGTCGTTGATGCCCTTGAAACCGTCCAGGTCCATGTACAGCAGCGCCTGGGTGGTATCCGGGCGTTCCAGGCGCAGCAAGGCGGTCTCGACGCATTGATAGAAGCCGCGGCGGTTGAGCAGCCCGGTCAACGGATCGGTCACCGCCTGGTGCTCCAACTGCTGGTGCAGGTGCCGCACCAGCGACATGTCCAGTACCGTCACCACCATGGCGCCCTGCTCGACCGGCAACGGCGCACAAGACAGCGCCACCGGCAGCAGTTGCCTGGAGGCAGTGCGCAGGTAGGCCTCCGGGACGCGCAATATCTGCCGGTTGACGTAGGCGCCGTACAGGTCGCAATCGTGCCAGGCGCAGTTGCAGGGCAGTTGCAGCAGGTCGAGCAGGTGCGCGCCTTGCAGCCTGTCCACAGGCTGTTCCAACAAGGCGGCGATGGCCGGATTGGCGAAACTGATGGCGCCGCTGTGCTCCACCACCAGGATGCCCTCGGCGGCATGGCGCAGAATCGAAGCGTTGAAGGCCCTGGCTTCCTCCAGTTCCCGGCTCAGCTGCTGAAGCAGGCGCCGGCTGCACTGCTGTTCGAGCAGAGCCTTGACCTTGGGCTTGAGCACCTGGGGGTCGAAGGGTTTGAACAGGTAGTCGAGCGCCCCGCTCTGGTAACCCTTGAGCACGGCGGCATCGGACTGTTCGTTGGCGGTGAGGAAGATGATCGGCGTCTGCCGTGTACGCTGGCTGCCGCGCATCAGGCGCGCCACCTCGAAGCCGTCCATGTCGGGCATCTGCACGTCGAGGATGACCAGGTCGACTTCTTCGGCGAGCAAGGTTTCCAAGGCCTGCAAGCCGGAGTCGGCGGTCAGGACGTGCCAATTCTCGCGCGCCAGCAAGGCCTGCATGCTGACGAGGTTTTCCGGGTAATCGTCCACCACCAAAAGGACGGGCCGGCCGTCCGACAACTGTGCTTGAGCGCCATCCATGCTGCTTCTCTTGTTATGCCCTGTCTTGCGGTGCGACGGGTCTGCGCTTACAACTCTAGCCAGCGCGGGGCAGTACGCAATGTGGGAAATAGCATTAAGCCATGGTTGGCTGGGGTAGCCGACTAACGGCTTGGCGCTACCAAACCATCTCTGATCAAAATAAAAATGATGAATACGTGCTCAAGCGCGTATTGAGATATGTACCTTTTTAGGTACAATTAGCGCATGCATAATCCTCCACCCAAACTGACCGTTAGATTTTTCCGCACGCAAGTTGGCAATGAACCCGTGCGTGAATGGCTGGTCGGACTAGACCATCAAAGCCGCAGACTTATTGGGACCGACATCAAAACCGTCGAGCTTGGATGGCCAATAGGCATGCCAGTCGTACGCAAAATGGAGCCAGGCCTGTAGGAAATCAGAACCCACCTCGTCGATACGATCGCGCGGGTTCTGTTCACGGTCGAGGGTTCAGTCATGGTATTGCTGCATGGCTTTATCAAGAAAAGCGAAAAAACACCCGTGTCCGATCTGGCTACTGCCAGGCAACGCAAAGCGGCACTCAAGAGGAACAAGCGATGAACCAGCACATTGGCTCTGATTTCGATGACTTTCTCACAGAGCAAGGTCTCGCAGAGGAGGTGTCTGCTGCTGCCCTCAAACGAGTCATTTCCTGGCAGATCGCCGAAGCCATGAAACAGCAGAAGGTGACGAAGAAAGCTCTGGCCTTACGCATGCATACCAGCCGAACGGCAGTGGATCGCGCGCTCGATCAAGACGATCCCGGTATGACCTTGGCAACCCTGGCCAGCGTCGCACGGGCCCTAGGGCAGCGTGTAGAAATTCGATTGGTGCCAGAACAGGATTCGGCCCGCCCCTGATTCACTCTTGATCGGCTTGGGTTCCGTTTGGTTGGCTATGTAACCTAAGCACTTCCGCCACTAAATTAGACGCTCGAATAAACAAAAAACCCGCATCGCTGCGGGTTTTTTCTGACGCCTGGGCGGATCAGTTGACCTTAGCGGCCAACTCGCCTTTGGCGTAGCGCTGGAACATGCCTTCCAAGGTGATCGGTTTGATCTTCGAGGCCTGGCCCGCAGTGCCGAAGGCTTCGTAGCGGGCGATGCACACGTCGCGCATGGCCTTGACGGTCTCGGCGAAGAACTTGCGTGGGTCGAACTCGCTCGGGTGCTCGGCCATGTGGCGGCGAATGGCGCCGGTGGAGGCCAGACGCAGGTCGGTGTCGATGTTGACCTTGCGCACGCCGTACTTGATGCCTTCGACGATTTCTTCGACCGGTACGCCGTAGGTCTCTTTGATGTCGCCGCCGTACTGGTTGATGATCTTCAGCCACTCTTGCGGCACCGAGGACGAGCCGTGCATCACCAGGTGGGTATTGGGGATGCGCTTGTGGATTTCCTTGATGCGGTCGATGGCCAGGATGTCGCCGGTGGGCGGCTTGGTGAACTTGTAGGCGCCGTGGCTGGTACCGATGGCGATGGCCAGGGCGTCGACCTGGGTCTTGCTGACGAAGTCGGCGGCTTCTTCCGGGTCGGTCAGCATCTGGCTGTGGTCCAGGGTGCCTTCGGCGCCGATGCCGTCTTCTTCACCGGCCTGGCCGGTTTCCAGGCTGCCCAGGCAGCCCAGCTCGCCTTCCACCGAGACGCCGCAGGCGTGGGCGAACGCCACGGTCTGCTGAGTGACGCGCACGTTGTAGTCGTAGTCCGACGGGGTCTTGCCGTCTTCTTTGAGCGAGCCGTCCATCATCACCGAGCTGAAGCCCAGCTGGATCGAACGCTGGCACACATCGGGGCTGGTGCCGTGGTCCTGGTGCATGCACACCGGAATGTGCGGGAATTCTTCGATGGCGGCCAGGATCAGGTGGCGCAGGAAAGGTGCGCCAGCGTATTTACGGGCGCCGGCCGAGGCCTGGACGATGACCGGGGAATCGGTCTTGTCGGCCGCTTCCATGATCGCGCGCATCTGCTCGAGGTTGTTGACGTTGAACGCTGGAACGCCGTAGCCGAATTCGGCGGCGTGGTCCAACATCTGGCGCATGCTGATTAGTGCCATTTTGTATTTCTCTCCAGAAAAGCGTCGTTGTGTCGTGCAAGCCTGCCGCTAGAGCCTAGGGCGGTTGCTGTTCATGTTGTATGGGCCGCGCGCTGAGCCAGCCCGGCCATTCACGGTGCCTTGCAGCCCCGCCCTATCAGATCGTCGGTCGCCACCCAGTACACCAGGCCTTCTTCGCCCTGGGTGTGGAAGGCCAGCACACCGTCGCTGTACAGCGCGCCGGAACCGCTCGGCTCGGCCAGCAGGTGGTAGCCACGGCTGCCCAGGCGCACATCGACGGCTTCGCGCGAGGCGTCGGTGTAGCGCCAGAGCACTTCGGCCTGGCTGTCGCAGATCCAGCGTGTCCAGTCGTCGGCCACTGCGGGGGGCGGCGACGATGCGAACATCGAGCATCCACCCAATGCCGACAAGGCCAACGCGGCCATCAGCGCTTTCATCACGTCCTCCCGGCCCCTTCGCCTCGAAACGCCTGGCTGCTTCATAGGCAACCTGGCGCCTGACGTTGGTGCTCGTCGTCGTATTTTTCCAGCCCTTCCTGCCCCAGGCGCTTGCTGATCACCGGAACCGTCTCGGCCTGCCACTGCGACTGGTAGCAGCCGCCCTTGGGCGCCTGCGACGAGTCGGTCTCGGGTGCCGGGCTGCCGGCGCATGCACCGAGCAGAACGGCCATGAGCATCACAGGCAATTGCTTGACCATCAGGTCGCTCCCTTTGCCAGGCGCCGGCGCTATCAGGCCTTGGCCCGCGCTTCCAGAATGGCCACCGCCGGCAGTACTTTGCCTTCGACGAACTCGAGGAACGCGCCGCCACCGGTGGAAATGTAGGAGATATCGCCGCTGACGTCGTACTTGTCGATCGCCGCCAGGGTGTCGCCGCCGCCGGCGATGGAGAAGGCATCGCTGGCGGCGATGGCCTTGGCCAGCACCTTGGTGCCCTCACCGAACTGGTCGAACTCGAACACACCGACCGGGCCGTTCCACAGGATGGTCTTGGACGACTTGAGCAGTTCGGCGAACTGGGCGGCGGTTTGCGGGCCGATGTCCAGGATCATGTCGTCGGCGCTGACGTCGGCGATGGCCTTGACCGTGGCTGCGGCGCTTTCGGCGAACTCTTTGGCCACTACCACATCGACCGGCAGCGGCACGTTGACCTTGGCTGCGATGGCCTTGGCGGTGTCGATCAGGTCGGGCTCGTACAGCGATTTGCCCACCGGATGGCCGGCGGCGGCGAGGAAGGTGTTGGCGATGCCGCCACCGACGATCAGCAGCTCGCACACGCCGCTCAGGCTATTGAGCACATCGAGCTTGGTCGACACCTTGGAGCCAGCGACGATGGCGGCCATCGGCTGGGCCGGCGCCTTGAGCGCCTTGCCCAGGGCGTCCAGTTCGGCGGCCAGCAGCGGGCCCGCTGCGGCGACCTTGGCAAACTTGGCGACACCATGGGTCGAGCCTTCGGCGCGGTGGGCGGTGCCGAACGCATCCATGACGAACACGTCGCACAGTGCCGCGTAGCGCTGCGCCAGCTCGTCGGCATTCTTCTTCTCGCCCTTGTTGAAGCGTACGTTCTCGAACAGCACCAGCTCGCCGGGCGCGACCTCGACGCCGTCGAGGTAGTCCTTGACCAGCGGTACGTCGCGGCCCAGGGCCTTGCTCAGGTAGTCGGCCACCGGCTGCAGGCTGTTCTCGGCCGAGAACTCGCCTTCGCTCGGGCGCCCCAGGTGCGAGCAGACCATCAGCGCTGCGCCTTTTTCCAGCGCCAGCTTGATGGTCGGCAGCGCGGCCTGGATGCGCGCATCGCTGGCCACCACACCATCCTTCACCGGGACGTTGAGGTCTTCGCGGATCAGTACGCGCTTACCTTGCAGGTCGAGGTCGGTCATCTTCAACACGGTCATCAATGCGGTCCTTCAGGGCTGTGGGGTGCAGATGGGTGGACGACGCGCAGATAGTGGTCGGCAACGTCGAGCATACGGTTGGCGAACCCCCATTCGTTGTCGAACCAGGCCAGCAGGTTCACCAGGCGGGTGCCTGAGACGCGGGTCTGGCTGGCATCGACGATGGCCGAATGCGGGTCATGGTTGAAATCGCAACTGGCGTGCGGCAACTCGGTGTAGGCCAGCAATCCCTGCAACGGGCCGCTCAGCGCGGCCTCGCGCAACACCTGGTTGACCTCGGCGGCACTGGTGTCGCGCGCGGTGTGCAGGGTGATGTCCAGACACGACACGTTGACCGTGGGCACGCGTACCGCTTTGGCCTGGATTCGTCCGGCAAGTTCCGGAAGCAGCCGTTCGATGCCGCGGGCCAGGCCCGTGGACACCGGAATGACCGACTGGAACGCCGAACGGGTGCGGCGCAGGTCTTCGTGGTGGTAGGCGTCGATCACCGGCTGGTCGTTCATCGCCGAGTGGATGTTGGTGATCTGCACGTACTCGATGCCGAACGCCCGGTCGAGCACACGCAGCAGCGGCACGCCGCAGTTGGTGGTGCACGACGCGTTGGACACCAGCCGCTCGGCGCCCGTCAGGCACTGCTGGTTGATGCCGTAGACCACCGTGGCGTCGACGTCGGCCTCGCTGGCCATGGGCTGGGAGAACAGCACCCGTGGCGCGCCGGCGTCGAGAAAGCGTTGGGCGTCGGCGCGCGAGGTGTAGACGCCGGAGCACTCCAGCACCAGATCGATGCCCAGGGCCGCCCAATCGACGCCTTCGGGAGTGGCGCTGCGCAGGACTTTCACGCAGTCGCCATTGATGTGCAGACAGTCGCCCTCGACCCTGACCTCACCGGGAAATCGCCCGTGGGTGGAGTCGAAGCGCGTGAGGTATTCGATGCTGGCCTGATCGGCCAGGTCATTGAGCGCCACGATCTCGAAGCCCGCCCGCGCACCGCGCTCGACCAGGGCACGCAGGACGCAGCGGCCGATGCGGCCGTAACCGTTGAGTGCAACTTTGTAGGGACGCGAGTGGGGCATTCGGGGCTCGTGGGGCAGAGTGTGGGTGGAGCGGTATCACAAGTATGGAACGTGGTTGGAGTCGTCTGGCATGGCCCGGAGACTATCGCCAATGCCGTCTTGCAGGTGCTCGGCGTCGCCTGGCTTGGGCCGGCTATGCCGGCCATCGCGGCTAAAGCCGCTTCTACAGGATGAGCGAAATCCTGTAGGAGCGGCTTTAGCCGCGATGGGCCGCGGAGCGGCCCTATGTCAGCCCCAGCGATCGTCCAGAAGGCCGCCTTGGCTGATGGCCAAGGCAGCCGACCGCTAGTCCCAGCATCAGTCTTCCAACAGCTCCTGCGCCGTCTCGACCACGTTCTCCACGGTAAAGCCGAACTCCTTGAACAGCTCGCCCGCCGGCGCCGACTCACCGTAGGTGGTCATGCCGATGATGCGCCCTTCCAGGCCGACGTACTTGTACCAGAAGTCCGCGTGCGCCGCCTCGATGGCGATTCGCGCGCTGACTTCCACCGGCAGCACCGACTGACGGTAGGCGGCGTCCTGGGCGTCGAACACGTTGGTGCTCGGCATCGACACCACACGGACCTTGCGGCCCTGCTCGGTCAGCTTGGCGGCGGCGTCCGTCGCCAGGCCCACTTCGGAACCGGTGGCGATGAGGATCAGCTCAGGCTCGCCTTGGCAATCGCGCAGCACGTAACCACCGCGGCTGATCTGGGCGATCTGCTCGGGGCTGCGTTCCTGGTGCTGCAGGTTCTGCCGCGAGAAGATCAGCGCCGACGGGCCATCGTTGCGCAGCAGGGCTTCCTTCCAGCACACCGCCGATTCCACGGCGTCGGCCGGGCGCCAGGTGTTCAGGTTGGGGGTGGTGCGCAAGCTGGCCAGTTGCTCGATCGGCTGGTGGGTCGGGCCGTCTTCGCCCAGACCGATGGAGTCGTGGGTGTAGACGTGGATGGCGCGCTGCTTCATCAGTGCCGACATGCGCACCGCATTGCGTGCGTATTCCATGAACATCAGGAAGGTCGCGCCGTACGGCACCAGGCCGCCGTGCAGGGCCAGGCCGTTCATGATTGCGGTCATGCCGAACTCGCGCACGCCGTAGTACACGTAGTTGCCGCTGGCATCGCCAGCTTCCACGCCCTTGCAGCCTTTCCACAGGGTCAGGTTGGAGCCGGCGAGGTCGGCCGAGCCGCCCAGCAGTTCCGGCAGCAGCGGACCGAAAGCGTTGAGGGTGTTCTGGCTGGCCTTGCGGCTGGCGATGGTCTCGCCCTCGGCGGCGACTTCTTCCACGTAGGCCTGGGCCTTGGCGGCAAAATCGGCCGGCAGCTCACCGCTGGTGCGGCGCTTGAATTCGGCCGCCAGCTCCGGGAAGGCCTGGGCGTAGGCGTCGAAGCGCTGGTTCCACTCGGCTTCGGCCTGGGCACCGGCTTCCTTGGCACTCCATTCGTCGTAGATGTACTGCGGAACCTCGAAGTCGCCGTAGTCCCAGTTCAGGCCCTTGCGCGACAGGATGATCTCGTCGTCGCCCAGCGGCGCGCCGTGGGACGACTCCTTGCCTGCCTTGCCTGGCGAACCGTAGCCGATGATGGTCTTGCAGCAGATCAGGGTCGGCTTGTCGCTCTTGCGCGCGGTTTCGATCGCCATCTTGATTTCGTCGGCGTCGTGGCCGTCGACCTTGCGGATCACCTGCCAGCCGTAGGCTTCGAAGCGCGCCGGGGTGTCGTCGGTGAACCAGCCGTGCACTTCACCGTCGATGGAGATGCCGTTGTCGTCGTAGAAGGCGATCAGCTTGTTCAGCCCCAGGGTGCCGGCGAGCGACGCGACTTCGTGGGAGATGCCTTCCATCATGCAGCCGTCGCCCATGAACACGTAGGTGTTGTGGTCGACGATGGCGTGGCCGTCCTGGTTGAACTGCGCGGCCATGATCTTCTCGGCCAGGGCGAAGCCCACGGCGTTGGCGAACCCTTGGCCCAGAGGGCCGGTGGTGGTTTCCACACCTGGGGTGTAGCCGAACTCGGGGTGGCCCGGGGTGCGGCTGTGCAGTTGACGGAAGTTCTTCAGGTCGTCGATGGACAGGTCGTAACCGGTCAGGTGCAGCAGGGAGTAGATGAGCATCGAGCCGTGGCCGTTGGACAGCACGAAGCGGTCGCGGTCGGCGAACTTGGGGTTGCTCGGGTTGTGCTTGAGGTAGTCACGCCACAGCACTTCGGCGATATCCGCCATCCCCATGGGGGCACCGGGGTGGCCGCTGTTGGCCTTTTGCACGGCATCCATGCTGAGGGCGCGGATGGCATTGGCACGATAACGACGGCTGGTCATCGATGGTCTCCTAAGGGCTTCGAAAGAGGTAACACGGAAAAGAGTCGGGCATTTTCGCCCACAGGCAGTGCTCACGGCAATGACGGATGGTCAGGAGGGGGAAATTTCCTCGTTCTGCGGGCGTATCGGCACCGCCGCGCACCGGGCGGGCCCCATGAGGCGCCTGCCGTTGGCTGCTCGGAGCCTTCGCCAGCTGCAATATCAAAACTTTTTGATATTGCAGTTGCGAGCCTCCTCCACCCTGACTAGACTCCCGCTCCATGAACCTACCCGCGCAATCCTTCCCCACGTACCGCAGCGATGACCTGGCCGCCCTGTGCAAGGCCAGTGGCGACGGCCTGCGCCTGAACGTGCTGCGGGCATTGGCTAGCGATTCGTTCGGCGTGCTGGAACTGGCGCAGATCTTCGACATCGGCCAATCGGGCATGAGCCACCACCTCAAGGTGCTGGCCCAGGCCGGGCTGGTGGCCACGCGCCGCGAAGGCAACGCCATCTTCTACCGCCGCGCCTTGCCCGACACGCTGCGTCTGGGCGGTCGCGTGCACGCCGCGCTGCTCGAGGAGGTCGATCAGTTGCCCCTGGCCGCCGAGGTGCAGGCGCGCATCGTGCAGGTGCAGCGACGCCGTGCGGCGACCAGCCAAGACTTCTTCCTGCGCGTGGAAGAGAAGTTCAGGGCCCAGCAAGACCTCATCGCCGGCCTGCCGCAATATCGCGAAAGCCTCTTGGCGCTACTCGACCAGCTCAGCTTCGACGCACAGGCCACCGCTCTGGAGGTCGGCCCTGGCGATGGCGGCTTCCTGCCCGATCTGGCGCGGCGTTTCGCCCAGGTCACCGCCCTGGACAACAGCCCGACCATGCTCGAGCTGGCGCGCCAGGTGTGCCTGCGCGAACGGCTGGACAACGTCACCCTGCAACTGGCAGACGCCCTCGACACGCCCCAGGCCCAAGTCGACTGCGTGGTGTTGAACATGGTCCTGCACCATTTCAGCGACCCGGCCCACGCCCTGCGCCAACTGGCCCTGCGCGTGAATCCGGGCGGTAGCCTGCTGATCACCGAACTGTGCAGCCACGACCAGCGCTGGGCCAAAGATGCCTGTGGCGACCTGTGGCTGGGCTTCGAACAGCAGGATCTGGCCCATTGGGCCAGCGCCGCCGGGCTCACCCCCGGCGAAAGTCTCTATATCGGCCTGCGCAATGGCTTCCAGATCCAGGTGCGCCATTTCCAGCGGGCCGCTACCCACCCCTTCATCGATACCGTTAGGAACCCTTCGAGATGAGCGAATACTCCCTTTTCACATCCGAGTCCGTGTCCGAAGGGCATCCGGACAAGATCGCCGACCAGATTTCCGACGCGATCCTCGATGCCATCATCACCCAGGACAAATACGCGCGCGTAGCCTGCGAAACCCTGGTCAAGACCGGCGTGGCGATCATCGCCGGTGAGGTCAGCACCTCGGCCTGGGTCGACCTGGAAGACTTGGTGCGCAAGGTCATCATCGACATCGGCTACGACAGCTCCGACGTCGGCTTCGACGGTGCCACGTGCGCGGTGATGAACATCATCGGTAAGCAGTCGGTGGACATCGCCCAGGGCGTCGACCGCTCCAAGCCGGAAGACCAGGGCGCGGGCGACCAGGGCCTGATGTTCGGCTACGCCAGCAACGAGACCGACGTGCTGATGCCGGCGCCGATCTGCTTCTCGCATCGCCTGGTCGAGCGCCAGGCCGAAGCGCGCAAGTCGGGCCTGCTGCCCTGGCTGCGGCCGGACGCCAAGTCCCAGGTCACCTGTCGTTACGAAGGCGGCAAAGTGGTCGGCATCGACGCGGTGGTGCTGTCGACCCAGCACAACCCGGACGTGTCCTACAACGATCTGCGCGATGGCGTCATGGAGCTGATCGTCAAGCACACCCTGCCGGCCGAGCTGCTGCACAAGGACACCCAGTTCCACATCAACCCTACCGGCAACTTCATCATCGGTGGCCCGGTGGGCGACTGCGGCCTGACCGGGCGCAAGATCATCGTCGACTCCTACGGCGGCATGGCCCGCCACGGCGGCGGCGCGTTCTCCGGCAAGGACCCGTCCAAGGTCGACCGTTCCGCCGCCTACGCCGGTCGCTACGTGGCCAAGAACATCGTCGCCGCAGGCCTGGCCGAGCGTTGCGAGATCCAGGTGTCCTACGCCATCGGCGTCGCCCAGCCAACTTCGATCTCGATCAACACCTTCGGCACCGGCAAAGTCTCCGACGCCCGCATCGTGCAACTGGTGCGCGAGTGCTTCGACCTGCGCCCCTACGCCATCACCACCATGCTCGACCTGCTCCACCCGATGTACCAGGAGACCGCCGCCTACGGCCACTTCGGCCGCACGCCGCAGCAGAAGACCGTGGGTGACGACACCTTCACCACCTTCACCTGGGAACGCACCGACCGCGCCGAGCAACTGCGCACGGCCGCTGGCCTGTAATTTCCTACAGGCTGACCAGAAAGCCCCTGCCGAGCGATCGGCAGGGGCTTTTTCGTGACATGAACGCTGACAATCCCTCCCTCTTCTCAGCGCTCGCGACGGACTAGGCTGGTTCGCGTCTCCATTGCCGCAAGGACGCTGGCCATGCTGTCGAGAATGCTGATCGCGCTGCTGTTCTGCGCTTGCACCCTGCCGGCGCGCGCGCAGGACTGCCCCACCTGGCCCACTGACCAGGCCACCCGCGAAGTCGCCGACCTGGCCCAGACCCTGGCCCGCTGGGACGACCATTACCATCGCCTGGGCATCGCGCTGGTCGACGACGAGGTATACGACCAGAGCCGGCAGCGGCTACACCGGCTACGGCAGTGCTTCGCCCTGCCCGACACGATCGACCCGCTGGCCACGGCGGGCGGCCCGGTGACGCACCCCATCCCCCATACCGGGCTGGCCAAGCTGGCCGATGCGCAGCAGGTACGGCGCTGGCTGAGCGGCAAAGCCTCACTATGGGTGCAGCCCAAGGTGGATGGCGTGGCGGTGACGCTGGTGTACCGCGCAGGCCAGCTGCGACAGTTGATCAGCCGTGGCAACGGCGCCTCGGGCCACGACTGGAGCCATCATCTGCCTGCGCTAGGGCAGGTCACCCAGCGCCTGCGCGAACCCATCGACCTGATCCTGCATGGCGAGCTGTACCTGCGCCTGGACGGCCATGTGCAAGCCGAACGGGGCAGCCTGAATGCCCGTGGCACGGTCGCCGGCTTGCTGGCGCGCAAGCATCTGGACCCAGTACAGGGTCGGCGCATCGCGCTGTTCGTCTGGGACTGGCCCGAAGGGCCGAACACCCAGCAGGCCCGCCATGCGCGTCTGGCAGAACTGGGCCTGGTCGACACGCAACGCTTCAGCCAAGCGGTGGGCAGTTTCGAACAGGTCGCGCAGTGGCGTCGGCACTGGTACCGCACGCCGCTGCCCTTCGCCACCGATGGCGTGGTGCTGCGCCAGGATCGGCGGCCACCTGCCACACGCTGGCAGACTCAGGCGCCGCACTGGATCGCGGCCTGGAAATACCCCTTGCGCCAAGTGCTGGCCGAAGTGCGTGCCGTGCAGTTCAAGATCGGTCGCAGTGGCCGTATCACGCCGCTGCTGCACCTGCAGCCGGTGCAGCTCGATGACAAGCGCATCACCCAGGTCAGCCTCGGCTCGCTGGCGCGCTGGCAGATGCTCGACGTGCGCCCGGGCGATCAGGTACAGGTCAGCCTAGCGGGATTGACCATCCCGCGCTTCGAGAAGGTGGTGCACCGCACCCGCGTGCGCCAGACCCTGCCTGTGCCCGACCCTGCGACCTACCACGCGCTCAGTTGCTGGCGCGCGAGCGAAGGTTGCCACGAGCAGTTCGTCGCCCGCCTGGCATGGCTCAGTGGCAAGCAGGGGCTGGCCATGCCGGGTGTGGGCGCAGGCACTTGGCGGCGACTGGTGCAGGCTGGAGTGGTCAACCACCTGGGCGACTGGCTCGCCCTCGACCTTGCCGACTTGCGCCAGGTCCCAGGCATCGGTGAGGCGCGAGCCGAACAGTTGCTGCGCAGCTTCGGACTCGCCCGCACACGCAGCTTTTCGGCCTGGGTCCGCGCCCTGGGTGCGCCGCCCGCCAAGGGGCTGGTCTGGACGCCGGACTGGGCCAGCCTCGCTGGGCGCGACACTGCCCAGTGGCAGCAGACACCAGGTGTCGGCGCCCGCAAAGCCCAGCAGCTGCATGCCTTTTTCACCCACGAAGAGGTGCAGGCAGTGGCCGAGCGGTTGGGTCAGTTGCGCTTGCCCGGATTCGCCCCGCCTTCCATATCAGAGACGCAATAGTGAAAGGGCACATAACGCGTAGGCTAATTCTGATAAATGACTACAAAGCGTTATCAATGCTTTCTTAAAGCACGAAACCAAGGCAGGATTTCCCCCATCTTTTTGCTACCGCGCCCCGTTCAGGAGGCTTTCCATGAAACATCTGCCGTCCCTCGCCCTGTTCACCACCCTGTTCCTGGCCGCCGCTGGCGCCCAGGCCGCACAGCCCGACGCCGGCCTCACCGGTTGCGCCGCCAAGCGCAGCGCCATCGAGAACCAGTTGAAGATCGCGCGCGACAAAGGCAATTCGGGCCAGGTCGCCGGGCTGGAAAAAGCGCTGCAGGAACACAGCGAGCACTGCACCGACGCCAGCCTGCGCAAAGAGCGCGAGCAGAAGGTGCTCGATGCCCGTCACGAAGTGGCACAGCGCACCAAGGACCTGGACAAGGCCATGAAGAAAGGCGATGCGGACAAGATCAACAAGCGCAAGGAAAAGCTCGCCGATTCGAAGAAAGAACTGCAAGACGCCATCGACCAGCTCGAGCGCTGAGTTTCGCGCTTCATAGCGCTTGGCGTGGTTTCAGTGGTTGCGAAACTCCCGGTGGCAAGCCGTGCACGCCTGCTCGACCGCGTCCAGCGGCGCTTGCAAACCACTCGCACGCAAGGGCCGATGCTGGCTTTGCCCATGCAATGCAGCTGTCGCCGCCTCCAGTTGCTCAGCCAGATCCTCGAAGCGCGCCCGGCGTTGCCATACGGCGGGCTGGGCATTGCTCCGTTCCCCCTCGGCAGGTACCGGAAAGTGCTGCCAGGGCTGGCGAGCCAAGGCATCGAGACGCGTGGCGCCTTCGGTGAAGGCGTATTCGTCGAACGCCACTCTGCCGCGCAACATGCCGCCCAACTGCTCGCTGACGTGCAGCATGTCCTTGAAAATCGTTTTGCGCAGGTTCAAGGGCGAGTTCGGGTCGGCCCGCTCGCAGCCACACAGTACGGCGGCGACGCACAGCATGGCGATGAGACGCTTGTACATCCTCGGCCCTCGGGCAGGTAAGCAGGTGAAAAGGCCCGCCAGTATCCGCGCCCGTGCCACAAAGACCAATCCCTTACAAACATCAGGGCCAAGCGCTCGCCCGCCCGCAAGGACACCAACCCCATGACCCATTCCCTACGCCGCCTCGCCGGCGCCCTCGCGGCCCTGGCACTGCTGGCAGGTTGCAACGGCAGCGACGAGGACAAGAAACCCGCGCCCCACGCCATCGCCACCTATACCCCCGCCACCTGGAAAGACCTGCCCGCCGTCAGCGACGCGGACCTCGTGGCGGGTTTCGCCGCCTGGCGCCAAGGCTGTGAAAAGCTCGCGCGTAATCCGGTCTGGGCGGCGACCTGCGAAGCCGCGCAGGCCGTGCCGGCCGATCCGCAGCAGGTACGTGGCTTTCTCCAGGAGCGCTTGCAGGTCTACGGCCTGCGCTCGGCGCAGAACCAGGCCAACGGCCTGATCACCGGCTACTACGAACCGGTCTATCGCGGCAGCCTGACCCAGACCGCCGAAGCCTCGGTGCCGGTCTATGGCATCCCCGACGACATGATCGTGGTCGACCTGGCCGAGGTGTACCCCGAACTCAAGGGCAAGCGCCTGCGCGGCCGCCTCGAAGGCCGCGTACTCAAGCCCTACGATACTGCCGAGGTGATCGGTCGCGAAGGCGCGAAGGCGCCCGTGCTGGCCTGGCTGACCGACCCCATGGACTTGCAGTTCCTGCAAATCCAGGGCTCGGGCCGGGTACAGCTGGACGATGGCCGGCAACTGCGCCTGGGCTATGCCGACCAGAACGGCCACCCCTATCGGCCCATCGGTCGCTGGCTGATCGAACAGGGTGAACTGACCCAGGATCAGGTCAGCATGGGCGCCATCCACGCATGGGCCCAGGCGCATCCGCAGCGGGTCCCGGAACTGCTGGCGAGCAACCCCAGCTACGTGTTCTTCAGCACCCGCCCAGACAGCAACGAAGGCCCGCGCGGCTCGCTCAACGTGCCGCTGACCGCCGGCTACAGCGTGGCGATCGACCGCAAGGTTATCCCGCTGGGCAGCCTGCTGTGGCTGTCCACCACCCGTCCCGACGGCAGCCCGGTGGTGCGCCCTGTGGGCGCGCAGGACACCGGCGGCGCGATCACCGGCGAAGTACGCGCCGATCTGTTCTGGGGTACCGGGCCAGAAGCGGGCGAGCTGGCCGGCAACATGAAGCAACAGGGCCAGATCTGGATGCTCTGGCCCAAAGGCCAGCCATTACCGGACGTGCCCAAGGTGCCTTGAGCTCAGACCGATACCACGAAGAAGCTGACGATCAGCAACAGCCCGGCGAAGTACATCAGCGAACGCAGCGCAGCCCAGTCGGCCATGTAGCAGATGATGAACAGCAGTCGGCTGGTGATGTAGAGCACCGCCAGCACGTCTTGGGTCACCTGTTCGGCATTGCCCACCACGTCGGCCACCAGCACGGCGGCGGCGAAGGCAGGGAAGGTTTCGAAACCGTTCTGCTGGGCTGAGTGCAGCCGCCTTGGCAGGCCGGACAGGGTATCGAGAAAGGCGCGCGGGTCGTGGTTTTCGCGAAAACCGAAACGGCCACTGGCGACTTTGGCGCCCAAGGCGCTCAGCGGCGGCAACAACATGGCGAACAGGATGCACCACAGGGCGACGGTCATAGCAGGACCTCCAAGGTCGAATGAGTCAGAGTTTCATCACCAGCACGCCAGCTAAGACCAGCCCGCACGCCAGAAGTCTCGGCCCGCCGAAGGGTTCCTTGAGGTAGCGCATGCCCAGCAATACCACCAGAATCACGCTCAGCTCGCGCAAGGCCGCCGCTTCGGCGATCGACCCCAGGTGCATGGCGAACAGCACCAGCGCATAACTGAGCAGCACGCACACCCCCACCGCCAGCCCCAGCCGCCACTGCGTACGCCAGAACAGTACGAAGGCCGGTCGGCGCGCCACGCCCGCCAGCAACGGGAAGGGCACCGAGCAGCACAGTGTCAGCCACACCAGGTAGTCCCAGGGCTGGCCCCAACGCTGCACCGCCTGCCCGTCGAGCCAGGTGTAGCAGCCGATGCACAGGCCGATCAGCGCCACCACCGGCAACATCGACCAGGGCAGACGCTCGCCGCCCCCGCCCTGCCACAGCAGGCAGGCCATGCCGCACGGAATCAGCAGGATGCCGACGATCTGCTGCGCGCTCAGCGACTCCCCGGCGAACAGCAGCGTCAAGACCAGCACCACCAACGGCGACGTTCCGCGCATCAGCGGGTAGATCAGCCCCAGGTCGCCTACCCGATAGGCCTGAATCAGCAAAACCCGATACAGCAACTCGGCCAGCGCCGAAGCGACCAGCCATGGCCAGATCCCGGCCGGCGGCGTCTCGACCCAAGGCAGGGCACATAAGGCGAACAGCAGGCCGACCGTGTCCATGCAGGCGATCACCAGCGAGCGCTCGCCGCTGAACTTGATGAGGGTGTTCCAGGTGGCGTGCAGCAACGCGGCGAACAGGACGAGCGAGGTAGCCAACACCGTTCGAGGCTCCAGCATGGGATGAAAGGTAAGCGAATGTTTCGTCATGCACCCTACCCTGCTCGTGACCAGAAAACGAGGTTCCAGCGCGCCACAAAAGGAACGTTATGCAGTTTTCTGGTCAGAGCATGTGCCCGACCGCCCGGTCAGCTCATCGAATAACTGCCCCGAACCATTCGGGTTTCGACTTGGAAGCCATTGCCACAGGATTCAGGATGCTTGAACTCGTTGCTGCGTTTATCTGCTTGACCACCCTCCTCACCTACGTCAATTACCGTTTCATCGGTTTGCCGCCCGCCATCGGCGTGATGGTCACCGCCCTGCTGTTCTCGCTGATGATCCAGGGCCTGAGCCTGCTCGGCTTCCCGGGCCTGGAAGCGCGCGTCGAAGGCCTGATGAACCAGATCGACTTCAACGATCTGCTCATGCACTGGATGCTGTCGTTCCTGCTGTTCGCCGGCGCCCTGCACGTCAACCTCGGCGACCTGCGCAGCTACCGCTGGCCTATCGGCCTGCTGGCCACCGTCGGCGTATTGATCGCCACCGTGGTGATCGGCTTGCTGGCGCACTGGGTGTTCGCCCTGTTCGGCTGGCATGTCAGCCTCATCTACTGCCTGCTGTTCGGCGCACTGATCTCGCCCACCGACCCCATCGCGGTGCTCGGCGCGCTGCGTACGGCCAATGCGCCCAAGCCGCTGAAGACCACCATCGTCGGCGAATCGCTGTTCAACGACGGCACTGCGGTAGTGGTCTTCACCGTACTGCTGGGCATCGCCCAACTGGGCGAGACGCCGAGCATGGCCGACACCGCCGTGCTGTTCTTGCGCGAAGCGGTCGGTGGCGCGGTCTTCGGCGGCCTGATCGGCTACGCCACCTACCGCATGATCAAAGGCATCGAGCAGTACCAGGTGGAAGTCATGCTGACCCTGGCCCTGGTCATCGGCGGCTCGGTGATGTGCTACGAACTGCACGTCTCGGCACCGATCGCCATGGTGGTGGCGGGCCTGATCATCGGCAACCTGGGCCGCAACCTGGCCATGAACGACATGACCCGCCGCTACATGGACGGCTTCTGGGAGCTGATCGACGACATGCTCAACGCCCTGCTGTTCGCCCTGATCGGCCTGGAGCTGTTGCTGCTGCCATTCAACTGGCTGCACCTGGCGGCCGGCACCGTGCTGGCCGTGGCGGTACTGGCCGCGCGCCTGCTGACCGTGGCCCCGGCCATCCTGCTGCTGCGGCGCTGGCGCAGCGTGCCCAAGGGCACCATCCGCGTGCTGACCTGGGGCGGTTTGCGCGGCGGCGTTTCGGTAGCCTTGGCGCTGTCGCTGCCGACTGGCGATGAGCGGGATTTGCTGTTGTCGATTACTTACATCGTGGTGTTGTCGTCGATTCTGATTCAGGGGTTGACGGTAGGTGGGGTGGTGCGGCGGGTGAGTGAGCAGCCGTAAGCTGTAGCAATCCAATGCAAGGGCCGCGCAATGCGGCCCTTTTTCGCTCACTCCACCGCACTGTCCGGAAACTGATCCTGCAAATACTTGATCTGCGTCCGCCCATGCGCCGCCGGCAATCCATCCTCGCCCAGGTTGACGAACACCATGCGGTCCACCGTCAGAATGCTTTTGCGCGTGATCTTGTTGCGCACCTCACAGCGCAAAGTGATCGACGTCCGGCCGAACTCCGTAGCCATGATGCCCAGTTCGATGATGTCGCCCTTGCGCGAGGCGCTGACGAAGTTGATCTCCGACATGTATTTGGTCACCACGCGCTGGTTGCCCAGCTGGACGATGGCGTAGATCGCCGCTTCCTCGTCGATCCAGCGCAGCAGACTGCCGCCGAACAGTGTGCCGTTGGGGTTGAGGTCTTCGGGCTTGACCCATTTGCGAGTGTGGAAATTCATCGGTGCTCCTCGTGACTGAAAGGGCGGGATCGGGATGGGGCCATGATGGCAGAGCGGCCGGGGCCCGTGCATGCGTCTTGGACCATGGTCGCGAACGATTCGACAGAAAACCTTGGGCTCTGTCACCCGCGCAGCTATAATCGCTGCCGTTTCACATGGCCGCCCCCTGCGCGGCCATGCCCGCCACCCGTCCGAGGGGCGCTGCAGCAGGTCGATCCTGTCAGGCTCGGATGGGGCGTTGTCCGCGTTCGCGGACGCCTAACGCACAACGGCGCCCATTCGACATGACGAATGGAGGCTCTTGATGAGCGCTGTAAACACGCCTGCCGGTTTTTCCGATTTCAAAGTCGCCGACATTTCCCTGGCCGACTGGGGTCGCAAGGAAGTCATCATCGCCGAATCGGAAATGCCCGCGCTGATGGGCCTGCGCCGTAAGTACCAAGGCGAACTTCCGCTCAAGGGCGCGAAGATCATCGGCTGCATCCACATGACCATCCAGACCGCCGTGCTGATCGAGACCCTGGTCGTGCTGGGCGCCGAAGTGCGCTGGTCGTCGTGCAACATCTTCTCCACCCAAGACCAGGCCGCCGCCGCCATCGCCGCCGCCGGCATCCCGGTGTTCGCCTGGAAAGGCGAGACCGAGGAAGAGTACGAGTGGTGCATCGAGCAGACCATCCTCAAGGACGGCCAGCCATGGGACGCCAACATGGTGCTGGACGACGGCGGTGACCTGACCGAAATCCTGCACAAGAAATACCCGGCCATGCTGGAAAAGATCCACGGTGTGACCGAAGAGACCACCACCGGCGTGCACCGCCTGCTCGACATGCTGGCCAAGGGCGAACTGAAAGTCCCGGCGATCAACGTCAACGACTCGGTCACCAAGAGCAAGAACGACAACAAGTACGGCTGCCGTCACAGCCTGAGCGACGCCATCAAGCGCGGCACCGACCACCTCCTGTCGGGCAAGCAGGCGCTGGTCATCGGCTACGGTGACGTGGGCAAGGGCTCGGCGCAGTCGCTGCGTCAGGAAGGCATGATCGTCAAGGTCACCGAAGTCGACCCGATCTGCGCCATGCAGGCCTGCATGGACGGCTACGAAGTGGTCTCGCCGTTCAAGGACGGCATCAACACCGGCACCGAAGACGGCATCAACCGTGACCTGCTCGGCCGCATCGACCTGATCGTCACCACCACCGGTAACGTCAACGTCTGCGACGCCAACATGCTCAAGGCCCTGAAGAAGCGCGCCGTGGTGTGCAACATCGGCCACTTCGACAACGAGATCGACACCGCCTTCATGCGCAAGCACTGGGCCTGGGAAGAGGTCAAGCCGCAGGTGCACAAGATCCACCGCACCGGCGCCGGCAGCTTCGACGCGCAGAACGACGACTACCTGATCCTGCTGGCCGAAGGCCGCCTGGTGAACCTGGGCAATGCTACCGGTCACCCAAGCCGGATCATGGACGGCTCGTTCGCCAACCAGGTGCTGGCGCAGATCTTCCTGTTCGAGCAGAAGTACGCCGAACTGGACGCCGCGAAGAAAGCCGAGCGCCTGACCGTTGAAGTGTTGCCGAAGAAACTCGACGAAGAAGTGGCCCTGGAAATGGTCCGCGGCTTCGGCGGCGTGGTCACCCAGCTGACCCCGCAGCAGGCCGAGTACATCGGCGTGACCGTCGAAGGTCCGTTCAAGCCAGAGGCTTACCGCTACTAAGCGGCCACTGCGGGTAGGCGCACCCTCGGGTGCGCCCGCTTGCAGCTGTACAGGCAGTATTGGAATGATGTTCAGCCAGGCCGACCCATGTCGCCCTGGCTTTTACTTGCAGCTTGCAACTAGCAGCGCGTGGTTCGCTGCTCAGGAAAAAGCCGATGTCCAAACCCCGCAATTACAGTTTCGAATTCTTTCCGACCAAGACCGAAGCCGGCCACGACAAGCTGATGGCCGTTGCCCGCCAATTGGCCACGTACAACCCGCACTTCTTTTCCTGCACCTATGGCGCCGGTGGCTCCACCCGCGACCGTACGCTCAACACCGTGCTGCAACTGGAAAACGAAGTACAGGTGCCCGCCGCACCGCATTTGTCGTGCGTGGGCGACACCAAAACCGAACTGCGTGCCCTGATCGCCCAATACAAGGCAGCCGGCATCAAGCGCATCGTCGCCCTGCGTGGCGACCTGCCTTCGGGCATGGGCATGGCCGCAGGCGATCTGCGCTACGCCAGCGACCTGGTGCGGTTCATCCGCGAGGAAACCGGCGATCACTTCCATCTGGAAGTGGCGGCCTATCCGGAGATGCATCCTCAGGCACATAGCTTCGAAGCCGACCTGAAGAACTTCGCCACCAAGGCCAAGGCCGGTGCCGACAGCGCCATCACCCAATACTTCTTCAACGCCGACAGCTACTTCCACTTCGTCGAGCGCGTGCAGAAGCTGGGCGTCGACATTCCACTGGTGCCCGGCATCATGCCGATCACCAACTACAGCAAGCTGGCGCGCTTCTCGGACGCCTGCGGTGCCGAACTGCCGCGCTGGATCCGCAAGCAGTTGGAAGCCTATGGCGACGACAGCGCCAGCATCCAGGCCTTTGGCGAAGAAGTGATCACACGCATGTGCGAGCAGCTGCTGGACGGCGGCGCGCCGGGCCTGCACTTCTACACGCTGAACCAGGCCGAGCCGAGCTTGGCGATCTGGAACAACCTGAACCTGCCGCGCTGATAACACCTGTTTGCACCTGTCCAGCGGGCAGTCGAGGCACAGGCAGAATGCGCGTGCCTCGACTGCTTCCACCGCAAGCAGGTCAAGCATGGCACCACCGCCCGCACACCCCGCCCTCCCGCTCCCGCAGATCTGCGACGCGCGGTCGTCCAGTCCGCGAAACCTGGCGCGACATGCCTGGGGCGCCAGTGCGATGGCGCTGTCTCCAAACCCGAGGCGCAGCGAGATGGGTGCATTTGCTGGCCCGTTCACAGCGCTGACAGCGACGAAGACCACGCGCCTGTTCATCCATGAAGCACCCAGGTAGTCTGCCGACATGCGCATCTTCCTGACTCTGTTCGGCACCCTGCTGCTCATCTGCCTGAGCCCGTTGGCCCAGGCCGAACGGCTGCGCATCGTCAGCGACGACTGGGCGCCCTACATCTATCAGGAAAACGGCCAGCCGCGCGGCCTGCACTACGAAGTGGCCACCGAAGTGTTCAAGCGCCTGCACATCGAGGTGGAGTGGGGATTCATGCCGTGGAAGCGCTGCCTGGCCGCGGTCGAACAGGGCCAGGCCGACGGTATCCTGGGCGTGTTCAAACTGGCCTCCCGCGAACCCTTCATGCTGTATCCCGAAGAGCCCTTGTCGCAGGTCGAATTCGTGCTGTTCCAAGCCCGGGCACGTCCCCATTCGGTCACTACGCTGCAGGATTTGAGCGGGCTCACGGTAGGCACCTCGTCGGGCTATGACTACGGTGAGGCCTTCGACACTGCGGCCAACTTCCGTCGGGAATCGGCGCCGACCCACGTCGCCAACCTGGGCAAGCTGGCACTGGGTCGGGTGGACCTCGTGGTGACCGACCTCCATGTCGGCCGCTATCTGCTGCAACGCCTGGGCCTGGAGCAGCAGATCGAAGCCTTGCCGGTGGTGGTCAACGATTTGCCGCAGTACCTGGGCCTGGCGCGCAAACCCGGCCGTGAAGTCCTCGCCGAGGCCTTCTCGGAAACCCTGCGCGCATTCAAGCGCGAACCGGCCTACGCCCACATCATGAGCCGTTATGGCGAGCAGAATCCGAGCCTTGCCACTGCCGTTGAGCAACAGGGGCTCAGCACACACTGATTGCTCTGTTATACTCGGGCCTTCCCGCCAGGCTCACGCCCGGACGCTCGGCCTCGTAACAGGCATCCCGATCGGCAGAAACGCAGCTCCACGCGCCTTTGCCGCCCGCCCGATGCGCAGTGCACGCCCAGCTGGACCGGACGCGATCGCATTCCTCAGATGCCCGTCGCGCCAGGCAGATCATCCCATCGGGCTCAGCCCACACGAGAACAGGATTGCCCATGTCCTTTGCTTCCCTCGGTCTCTCCGAGGCACTTGTCCGCGCTATCGAGGCCGCGGGCTATACCCAGCCCACTCCCGTGCAACAGCGGGCCATTCCCGCCGTGTTGCAAGGCCGCGACCTGATGGTCGCCGCGCAAACCGGTACCGGCAAGACCGGTGGCTTCGCCCTGCCGATCCTGGAGCGTTTGTTCCCCGCCGGTCATCCCGACAAATCCCAGCGCCACGGCCCGCGTCAACCGCGCGTGCTGGTGCTCACGCCCACCCGCGAGCTGGCCGCCCAGGTCCACGACAGCTTCAAGCTGTACGCCCGCGATCTGAGCCTGGTCAGTACCTGCATCTTCGGCGGTGTCGGCATGAACCCCCAGGTGCAGGCCATGGCCAAGGGTGTCGACGTGCTGGTGGCTTGCCCGGGCCGACTGCTCGACTTGGCTGGCCAGGGCAGCGTGGATTTGTCCCACGTGGAAATCCTGGTGCTCGACGAAGCCGACCGCATGCTCGACATGGGCTTCATCCATGACGTCAAGAAAGTCCTCGCGCGTCTGCCGTCCAAGCGCCAGAACCTGCTGTTCTCGGCGACCTTCTCCAAAGACATCACCGACCTGGCCGACAAGCTGCTGCACAACCCCGAGCGCATCGAGGTCACGCCGCCCAACACCACCGTCGAGCGTATCGAGCAGCGCATCTACCGCCTGCCGGCCGGTCACAAGCGCGCCTTGCTGGCGCACTTGATCACCCTCGGCGCCTGGGAACAGGTACTGGTCTTCACCCGTACCAAGCACGGCGCCAACCGCCTGGCCGAGTACCTGGAAAAGCACGGCCTGACCGCCGCCGCGATCCATGGCAACAAGAGCCAGAACGCGCGCACCAAAGCCCTGGCCGAATTCAAGGCCAACACCGTGCGCGTGCTGGTCGCCACCGACATCGCCGCCCGTGGCCTGGACATCGACCAGTTGCCCCACGTGGTCAACTTCGAACTGCCCAACGTCGAAGAAGACTACGTGCACCGCATCGGCCGTACCGGCCGTGCCGGGCGTTCGGGCGAGGCCATCTCGCTGGTCGCACCCGACGAAGAGAAGCTGCTCAAGAGCATCGAGCGCGTCACCCGGCAGAAGATCGCCGACGGCGACTGGATGGGCTTCGACGCCAGCAAGATCGAAGTCGAAAAACCGGAAGTGCGCGAGCGCGCCCAGCCCAACGCACGCGGCGGGCGCAACGGCCAGAGCCGTGGCGACGGCGCCAACGCCGGCAGCGGCGGCCGCAAGGACAAGGGCAAGGACAAAGGCAAGACGCGCCAAGCCAGCGCCGACAAGCCGGCGGAAAAGGCCAAGTCCGGCGAGCAGCGCCAAGGCCAGCAGCCGCGCAAGCCACGCGAGCAGCAGAAGCCGCGCACGCAGCAGTCGGCCCAGGCCAGCAAGCCAGCTGACAACGGCAACCGTGACCCTGAAGCCTTCCTCGACGACGACGTGGACAACTTCGGTAATCGCGCCGACTACGTCAGCCCTTACCAGAACACCAAGAACCAGGGCCGCAACCGGCGCCCGGGCGCGGCCGCAGGCGGGCAGACCCAGGGCCAAGGCCAGGGCCGCAGCCAAGGTGCAGGTCAGCGTAACAACGGTCCGCGCACAGGCGGCGACAAAGGCCCGCGCAATAATGCCAACGCCGGTGGCGCACGCCGTGACGGCGGTGGCCGCAATCGCCGCGACGACAGCCCTCGCCAGGAACCTGCCGTGCGCAACCCGCGCGAGCAGCAGAACCAGCCGGTGATCATCCGCAAGGAATCCAAGCTGGAGCGCTATCCGACCCCTGAGCAGCTCGACGACCTGCCGAACCGTCCGCGTGGCGAACGTCCGGCATTGCTGACGCGTAATCGCTGATCACGAACAAGCGGGCTGTAATGAGCCCGCTTGCTTTGACAGATAAGCGCTGGCATGCGATATACCGTCAACGCTAGATCCTGTGTCCGTTCAGGGCTAGGGTCTGTACGAAAGGTTTTGAGACGCTAGCCAGACAAGGCCGATGGCGGCCCCGCGAAAACAGGCGAAAAAGCGGAGCGTACTAGCGTCGTAGAGCATGTGGATTTTAGTTGTCAGCCCCCCGGCTGCGGCCTAAGGCGTGATCGGCAGCCTCGTCAGGCCCCCTTTTTTCGAGCACCTGATGAGGCTCGGGTGTCGCGCACTGCGGTCGAGTCGATCATCCAGGTCTGCAAATCAATCAAACCTCGCTCGTTCAGTCGCAGGTGTAAGCGCTTGAGCATCCGGTCAAACGCCCCGTTGTTTCGCCAATCCCGAAACCGTTGATACACCGTTGACCATGGGCCGAAATGCTCCGGCATGGCGCGCCAGGCAGCGCCGGAACAAAGCACCCAAAGCACGCCATTGAGCATCAGCCGGTCACTCAATCGAGGCCGACCACACTTATGTATTTCGGTGAAAAGATCAGAGACCAGCTCCCAGGCCTCGTCCGAGATTTCGTACCGATTCGCCATCACAGAATTCCTTTCCGTTGATGGCTGAGGAATCTACAAAATCCTTGCGACGGCGGGGCAATGACTGGGTTTCTACGAATTTCGTACAGAGGCTGGTACCGTCAGAATAAACCTGTTGCACTCTGCCACCTGGATAGAGCGCGAAGCTTTTATATAACGGGCCGCTCGTTTTTACTGTTATTTTTGTCAGTTGCGCCCGCGAAGCACCATCCACCATGCTGCCGCTACCTATCAAGCGGAGCATTTTCAAATGCCTAACAAAAAAACACCTGCCTCTTCTCCCTTGCTCGACTTTGAATGCTCGACGCCGACGATGTCTGATGAAGGCCTATCAGCCTTCGCTACAGCGCAGACTTGCTGCGTCGTCGCTAATGCCATTTCGTCGGACACCCTCGCGATAGAGCTGACCACGCCGTCATTGCCCGATGGCACCCGTATCCATCTCAGACAAGCCGACGGTAATATGCATGAGCTTGGAATGATCCGACAAGGATCGTTCTTCCTCCCAGCGCTGGCCACAAGTGTCATTGGTCGAAGCGGCCTGGCGTTGTTTGTCGATGGCGTAAACCTTTCCTTCGAGACGAAGCCAGTTATTGAAACCTTATCCCTTAGAATTGACATGGTAAAAACGGAGGATGGCGAGAAAAAAGTGGCCGAGATGCGCGGCAGCACTTCAGCTCGGAGCGGCGTGGTAGAGGCGTATTCTGACGGAGTTTGGAAAGGTGTTGGGGCTGTTAATTCGGATGGCACATTCAACAATCCAAACGTACCCCTTAGCTACTTACAGACACCTGACAGCATTCTAGTCCGCGTCAAAGATCAGTTGATCTCGGAGCCCGTTTTGGCCAACGACTATTTTGTCCATTCCCGCTCCATTGAATTCTTCCCGACTGCGACCCAGGCAGATGATCAGGTCTTCTATCATTGGCGTCAGCAGCGCGCGCAATATCAACCTACGGGTTACTGGATTCCTGATGGTATTCGCGTGACCCTTTGGCTGGAAGGCGATGACAGCGTTGTATTGGCGTACGTAGGCACTCAAGGTATGGCGAGGGAAGAAGATCGGTCACAGCAGACGGATAACATGCGCATCACTCAACTCAAGCGTGGTTACAACACATTACCCCTGGACCAA
Organism: Pseudomonas sp. MLB6B; assembly: GCF_054508135.1. Taxonomy (NCBI): domain Bacteria; kingdom Pseudomonadati; phylum Pseudomonadota; class Gammaproteobacteria; order Pseudomonadales; family Pseudomonadaceae; genus Pseudomonas; species Pseudomonas sp. MLB6B. Next base: position 302,370 of record NZ_CP199313.1, read on the forward strand.
GGTGGGGTCTTGCATATTTCCAATACGGGACGGTCGGCCTGTCGGATAATCATCGGACCAGAAGCAATACCCATCCCATTCTACAGATTGATGCAAACGCCTCCCCCCGATTGGGATCGCATGCGTGGCCATGAGTCAAAACGGCCTGTGCAGATGGTCGGGAAACAGGTAGTCATCTCTTGCTACCCCGATACCTATAAGCTCTTTGCCCACGATGATGTGGGCGAAATCGTTAGATCGCATGAAGACGTCATTGCGATGGAAACTGAAGCTGCCGGTTTCAAAGTCAATGATCCACAGGCGATTCATCGTGAAAGCAACACCTGGCTTTATGCAGTGGAGAGCAGTTCTAGCGCAGTTCCACACGCCACGACTGGCTATATCGGCTTGCCCCATCGCACCCAGCCCGGCAATGAGTACATGTTGGCTTTAGTAGGAGGAAAAGCACGTAATCTATGGGTAACACTGCATGAGTACGGACACCATTTCCAAACCAAGCTCAATAGCGTCTCTCCGTTCAGTGAGGTGTCAGTCAACATTTATGCCCTCGCCGTCAGTCGCCAGCACAAGAACCAGTACTCAGATGTATTTCCAGGACGCTGGTCCTCATTGCATCAATGGCTCCGACAAAGTTCGGACAAAGAATTCATTACGTCGCCCGATACCCATGCGATCTTCGAGCAACTGCGGCTGCATTATGGGAATAATTTTCTGCCAAACTGGGATCGGCGTTGTCGAGAGCTGGCACAATCCAACCCTGGCTACCCGAGCGATCTGACCCATTTCGCAACATCGCTTTCGCAGCTTGCCGGACAGAACCTGGCCAACTTCTTTGTGAGCTGGGGCGTTATAAAAAGCGGAGATAGCGTATGGCAAACGCTCCAGGCACTCAATCTGCCAGACGCGCCTGCTAGCATGATCGATATTGTGCCGTATCAGGGCAGCGCGTAACTGATATGGCCGGCTCTGCCCCTACGACGTTAGCCTTGGCAGCTCTGAAAGCATAAATCCGATGCCTGCAAAAGGCATCGGATTACAAGATGTGTTACTTCTGCTTCACGCCTTCGAGGCTGATGTCCAGGTCGAGGGTCTGCGAAGTCGGGCCTGGGCCCTTGATGCCGAAGTCGCTCAGGTTGAGCGTGGTGGTGGCGTTGAAGCCTGCGCGCTCACCGCCCCATGGGTCCTTGCCTTCGCCATTGAAGGTGGCCTTGAAGGTGACCGGTTTGGTCACGCCGTGCAGGGTCAGGTCGCCGGTCACGTCGGCGGTCTTGTCACCGGTCGATTTGACGGCGGTGGAGACGAACTTGGCGTCCGGGTATTTCTTCACGTCGAGGAAGTCGGCGCTGGCGATGTGCTTGTCACGCTCGGCGTGGTTGGACCACAGGCTGGCGGTTTTCAGGTCGACGTTGATCTTGCTGGCTTCAGGCTTGGCGCTGTCCCAAGTGAAGCTGCCGTCGAAGTCCTTGAAGGTGCCGTGGATGAAGCTGTAGCCCAGGTGGCTGATCTTCCAGTCGACGAAAGCGTGCTGGCCCTCCTTGTCGATCTTGTAGTCGGCAGCCATGGCCTGACCGGCAGCGAACAGGGCAGTACCGAGAGCCAGTGCGGCAAAGGTCTTTTTCAACATCCTTTGATTCCTTCCGTTGCGATTGAGTGGGTGTTTCAGGCTTTGCGACCGAGCATGCGCAGTAAGGTGGCGTCACGGTCGATGAAATGGTGCTTGAGTGCAGCCAGACCATGCAGGCCGGCGAAAACCACCAGCCCCCAGGCCAGGTAGAAATGGACTTCGCCGGCAAGATCGGCCTGGTCGGGCAGGTTGCTGACCAACGCCGGCACCTCGAACATACCGAATACCGGTATGCCCACGCCATCGGCGGTGGAGATCAGGTAGCCGGCGAGCATCACGGCGAACAGCCCGGCGTACAGACCCAGGTGGCCCAGATGAGCCGCAATCCGCGTGAAGCGACCATGACTGGCAAGCGCCGGCGGTGGCGGACTGAGCAGGCGCCACAGTACCCGCAGGGTCATGACTGCCAGCAGCACCAGGCCGATGCTTTTATGCAGGTCTGGACCGGCCTTGCGCCAAGGATCGTAGTAGTCCAACCCAACCATCCACAGACCCAGCCCGAACAGGCTGAAGACCGTGAGCGCTACGCCCCAGTGCAAGACGATGCTGACCACGCCGTAGCGAGAAGATGAATTGCGAAGTTGCATGATGCTGTCGTTCCCCGTGGAAGCTGTGGCAAGACTACCCGTTAACGTATCGAATAAAAGCAGAAAAAACTGCTCTGAAATATCGAATAAACCGATAGTAATTGTCTGCAAGCACTATTAAGGAAACGTTAACCCTAGACGGTTTTTTAAAGGGTGATCCGAGGCAATGGCGCAGCAGCGATTTGGCATTGCCATTGATGCGCAATGGCCCGCGAAGCGGGCCGAAGGTTGCGCTCGGGTTCTTGGGCGACATCGCTTCGCCTGGATGGCCACAGCGTCGTCGCCCATGCGGGTGAACCGAAGCGCCGGCTACCCGCAGTGGTTCAGAGCATTCGCCGTCAGGCGCCAGTCTGATCCTGCTTGACCGCTGGTTTCTTCTGCGCAGGCTCTGCCGGCTTTTTGGCCGGTGCCGCCTTGGCAGGCTTGTGGGCCGGTTGGCTCTTGTGGGCTGCCGGCTTGTGCGTAGCAGGCTTGGCCGTAGGTTTGAGCGCCGGCTTGGCCGCAGGCTTGGCCGGTGCGGGCGCTGCAACCGGCGCTGGGACAGGGGCCACAGCCGGTACCGGGGCAGGCGCTACCGCAGGTGCGGCAGGCTCCGGTTGGCTGACCGCCGCAGGCTTGGCCTCAGGCTCGCCCCGGCCGAACAGGCGCGAGAAGAACCCTGGTTTGGCCGGCTCGGCGCTGGCCGATGGGGCCTTGTCGTCAGGTTTGGCCGGCGCGTTCTGGGCCTTGTCGCCACCGCCGAACAGCCGCGAGAAGAAGCCCGGCTTGCCTTGCTCGGCCTTGGCCTCTGACGTCGTTTGCGGTTTCCCGGCCTTGTCGCCCTTGCCGAACAGGTTGGCGAAGAAGCCCGGCTTGCTCGCCGCCGCCGCACCGGCAGCGCTGGCAGTACCGGCCGCCGCCGTGGCCGCCACGGACTTGACCGGCTCGAACGACTTGCCCGCGGCCAGGTCCTGCACCTGGCTAGCGGCGCGCTGGCCGCTGCGCAAGGCGCCTTCCAGGGTGCCCGGGTACAGCGCATCGGTATGCTCGCCGGCGAAGGCTACACGTTGCACCGGCCGCTCCCACAGCCGCCAGTATTTGCTGATCTGCCCCGGTCCATAGGCCAGGTAGGCGCCGCCCGTGCTGGCATCGGTGCTGTAACGACGCACCTCATAACCGCTGAACGCGCCACGGGCCTTGGGGTAGAACGCGTGCATGCGGATCAGCACCTGGTCGACCATCTGCTTGTCGCCGAAGGCTTGCAGCAGGCGCGCGTTGTCGCCCGACAGGTTGATCACCACGTTGGCGCCGCCCTTGAGCGCAGGCTCGATCCACAGCATGCCCAAACCGGCGTTGCTGTAGATTTCTCCCGACATGCGCGACCGGCTTTCCCACACCGGCTGCTTGAACTTGAGCATGATCTGGTCGCGCCAGCCGTAGTTGGTGCCTTTGATCGCGGCCATGTGCTGGTTGTCCAGCGCGGGCGTCATCTGGATCTTGGCCAAGGCGCGCAGCGGCACGGCCATGACCAGATAGTCGGCCGTGTAGCCCACGTTGCCGGCTTTGACCGTCACGCCGTTCTTGTCCTGCACGATGGACGTCACCGCAGCATCGGTCTTGATGGTCTTGACCTGCTTGACGAAGGCCTGGGCCAGCACCGGGCTGCCACCCGGCAGGCGCACCGCACGCCGGTCGCGGTCGTCGACGCCGCGGTACACGCGGTTCTGCTGCGCGAAGTAGAGCAGCGACAGGCGCGACGGCTCGTCGTAGCGGCTGCGAATTTCCTGGTTGATCAACTGGCGCGCGGTGGTCGGCAATTGCAGGCGGTCGAGCCAGTTGGCGACGTTGATCTGGTCGAGGGCGAACAGCGTGCTGTTGGCCGCAGGATTGAGCGGATCGTCGATCGAGCGCGCCAGGTCGTCGACGGTCTTCTCGTAACGCTTGAGGGCTTCGGCGGTGGCCGGTTGCTTGAGGGCAAGGTCCGCTTCGGTGAAGTAGTCGCCGTCGATCAGGTAGCCGGGCGTACGCACGAACTCGGGCGCCGGCAGGGTCTGCAGCTTGAACTGTTGCAAGTACTGGTTGAGCAGCGGCTGGACCTTGTCGCTACCGATCCACTCGCTGGTCGCCAGGCCCGAGCGCCCGCCCAGGTTGGCCTTGGCTTCGAGCAAGGTCACCTGCCAGCCTTTGTTCTGCAGCTCGTAGGCCGCCGTCAGGCCGGCCAGGCCGCCACCGACGACGATGGCCGTCGGAGCCTTGCCCTGCCCCTGCGCAGCGGCGCTGGACAGGCCAATCATGATCACCGCGCACGCGCGCACCCAAGCAGCAGCCATCGAGGCAGACTCCAGATCAGAAAGAAACGTGAAGACGCGCAAGAGCGGACCGCCCTGCGCAAAGAGCCGCCTAGAATACGTGAGCCCCGGCTGCCCTGCTAGCACCCTGGCATCAGTTACATGGGTTGTTCCTACCGCCCGGTTCTCTTAGGCTTACGCGCTTTCACACCGCCATACCGCCAGGAGAACCGCCGATGGGGCTCAATCAACAGTGGATGCAGCGCGACCTCGAGGTCCTGTGGCACCCCTGCACCCAGATGAAAGACCACGAGCACCTGCCGCTGATCCCGATCAAGCGCGGCGAAGGCGTCTGGCTGGAAGACTTCGAAGGCAAGCGCTACCTCGATGCGGTCAGCTCCTGGTGGGTCAACGTGTTCGGCCACGCCAACCCGCGCATCGGCCAGCGCATCAAGGATCAGGTCGATCAGCTCGAGCACGTGATCCTCGCAGGCTTCAGCCACCAACCGGTGATCGAGCTGTCCGAGCGCCTGGTGGCGCTGACGCCCGACGGCCTGGACCGAGTGTTCTACGCCGACAACGGCTCGTCGTGCATCGAAGTGGCACTAAAGATGAGCTTCCACTACTGGCACAACGTCGGCAGGCCGCAGAAGAAACGCTTCGTCACCCTGACCAACAGCTACCACGGCGAGACCATCGCCGCCATGTCGGTGGGCGACGTGCCGCTGTTCACCGAAACCTACAAGGCGCTGCTGCTCGACACCCTCAAAGTGCCCAGTCCCGACTGCTACCACCGCCCTGAGGGCGTGAGCTGGGAGGAGCACTCGCGCACACTGTTCGCCGCCATGGAACAGACCCTGGCCGAACACCACGAGACCATCAGCGCGGTGATCGTCGAACCGTTGATCCAGGGCGCCGGCGGCATGCGCATGTACCACCCGGTGTACCTCAAGCTGCTGCGCGAGGCCTGCGACCGCTACGACGTGCACCTGATCCACGACGAAATCGCGGTCGGCTTCGGTCGTACCGGCACGATGTTCGCCTGTGAACAGGCCGGCATCCGCCCGGATTTCCTCTGCCTGTCCAAGGCCCTGACCGGCGGTTATCTGCCGCTGGCCGCCTGCCTGACCACCGACAAGGTCTACCAGGCCTTCTACGACGACTACCCGACCCTGCGCGCCTTCCTCCACTCGCACAGCTACACCGGCAATCCGCTGGCCTGCGCCGCCGCCTTGGCGACCTTGGACATCTTCGCCGAAGACGATGTGATCGAAGCCAACAAGGCCTTGGCCAGCCGCATGGCCAGCGCCACCGCGCACCTGTCCGAACACCGCCACGTCGGAGAGATCCGCCAGACCGGTATGGCCCTGGCCATCGAGATGGTCAAGGATCGACCGAGCAAAACCGCCTACCCCTGGCAGGAGCGGCGCGGCCTGAAGGTGTTCGAGCACGCCCTGAGCCGCGGCGCCTTGCTGCGGCCACTGGGCAGCGTGGTGTACTTCCTGCCGCCCTACGTGATCACCCCCGAGCAGATCGACTTCCTCGCCGAAGTGGCCAGCGAAGGCATCGACATCGCCACCCGCGAGCACGTCAGCGTGGCCGTGCCGGCCGATTTCCATCCCGATTTTCGCGACCCGGGTTGATGGCTGCGCCGCGCGCCCTCGCAGCGACGGCCGTTCGCTGCGGTGAGCGGTAGCGCCCACAACGCCTCGCCAAGCGCGGCGCAGGCGGGCCGGCCCCAACCCCGCCCGCCTGCGCCAAGCACAGTCCCCGTCCTCCCTATCCGAGCCCTACATGCGCCTGTCCCGTTTCTTCATCGATGCCCCTCTCTCCCTCGGCGAGCACACCCTGCCCGAAGCTCAGGCCCACTACATCGGCCGCGTGCTGCGCATGGCCACCGGCGACGCCGTGCAGCTGTTCGACGGCAGCGGCCAGGAGTTCCTCGGCCACCTGCTCGAAGTCGGCAAGAAGACCGTACGGGTGAGCCTCGACCAAGCCCTGCCCGGCCAACCCGACTCGCCCCTGCACGTGCACCTGGGCCAAGGCCTGTCGCGCGGCGAGCGCATGGACTGGGCGATCCAGAAAGCCACGGAGCTGGGCGCCAACGAGATCACCCCCATCGTCAGCGAGCGCTGTGAAGTGCGCTTGAAGGACGAGCGCGCCGACAAGCGTCTGGCCCACTGGCGCCAGGTGGCGATCAGTGCCTGCGAGCAGTGCGGCCGCTCGACCCTGCCGCTGATCCATCCGCCGCGCACCCTGGCCGAATGGCTGGGCGACGTCGACGCCGACCTCAAGCTGGTGCTGCACCCTGTAGCCGAGCCGCTGACCACTCACCCCAAGCCTGCGCGCCTGGCGTTTCTGATCGGACCGGAAGGCGGCTTGAACGATGCCGAAGTGGCGCAGGCCAGCGAAGCCGGCTTCCACGCCGCGCGCCTTGGCCCACGGGTGCTGCGCACCGAGACCGCGCCGGTGGTGGCGCTGTCGGTGGCCCAGCAGTTGTGGGGCGATTTCTAGACCCGTGCGCAGCTCACCCGGCCTGCGGCATGCCACCGCCGTAGGCCGGACGGGCTTTCAACGGACGTAGAAGAACACTGCGATGAAGTGCAGCAGGCTGCCGGCGATGACGAACAGGTGCCAGATGCCGTGCCCATGGCGCAGTCGTCGGTCCAGGGCGAAGAAGAGGATGCCCACCGTGTAGAACACGCCACCGGCCGCCAGCCAGGCGAAGCCCGCCGTGCCCAGGGTCGCCAGCAGCGGTTTGACCGCTACCAGCACGATCCAGCCCATCAAGGCATAGATGACGATCGACAGCACCCGCGCTTCGGAGCGCGGCTTGATCTCTTGCAGCATGCCGATCAGCGCCAGCCCCCAGACCACGCCGAACAGGCTCCAGCCCCAGGGGCCGCGCAGGCTGACCAGGCAGAACGGTGTGTAGCTGCCGGCGATCAGCAGATAGATCGACAGATGATCGAGCTTGCGCATGATCACCTTCGCCCGACCGCGGGTGCTGTGGTAGACGGTCGAGACGCTGTAGAGCAACAGCAGAGTGAAGCCGTAGATGGAGAAGCTGACGATCTTCCACGGATCGCCCTGCAATCCCGCGGCAATGATCAGCCAAAGCGCGCCCAACGCGGCCAGCATGGCGCCGACCAGGTGGGTCCAGGCGTTGAAACGTTCACCGTGATACATCGAGCGAAGGCCTCCTGGGTTGGATGTGTGCGAAGGTGCGCGCGTGTGCCGGGATGGTCTGCGTCTTAGTCCCCCTCAGCCGATGGGGCTGCCATCACAACTGCGTATCCCGCACCAGCCGCTCTAGACCGGCCAGATCCGGCACTCGCACCACCTGTTCGGCCACCTGAACGGCCGCCAGTTCCAGCGACGCCAGCGGCACGTCCACGTAATTGAGCTGGCTGTCGAGCTTGCACGACCGCGGAATGCCTTGCAGCAGCAGCGCCAGGTAACGCAGGCCGGTGTCGCCCAGGGCATTGAGCACCACGATGCGCGCCCGCTCGCCGCACGGCGTGTGCCCGCCGCAAGCGGCCTCGAAGCCGATCAACGGCAGACGGTGCTGGCGCCAGTCGAGCCAGCCCATGTGCCAGTCCACGACGCCGCGCTCGCAACTGAGCCGGCGCTGGCCCACCAGTTCGGCGACCGCCACGTTGGGCAGCACCAGGGTGCGGTCGCCCAGGGGCAGTAGCAGTCCGGTCAACTGGCTGCGCTGGCCGACGATGTGTTCAAGCATGGGGCGCGCTCCAATGGGCGATGCTGTTGAGCAGAACCGATTCCTGGTACGGCTTGCCCAAGTACTCGTTGACGCCGATGGCCATGGCGCGATCGCGGTGCTTCTGCCCGCTGCGCGAAGTGATCATGATGATTGGCAGGTGCTCGAGGCGCTCGTCCTGGCGGATGCGGGTCGCCACTTCGAAGCCGTCCATGCGTGGCATTTCGATGTCCAGCAGCAACACGTCGGGCTGATGCTCGCGCAACTGCGCCATCGCATCGACGCCGTCCTTGGCCGTGAGCACGCTCATGCCATGGCGCTCCAGCAAGCGGCTGGTGACCTTGCGCACGGTCACCGAATCGTCCACCACCATCACCAGCAACGGGCGCTGCGCCGCCGGCCCCGGCAGTTGCGCAGCGATGCGGCCCGCTGAAGGCAGGCGCGCCCGGCGTCGTTGCTGGCCGCGCAGCTGGCCGAGCAGGTCGAGGATCAACACTACCCGACCGTCGCCGAGCAAGGTCGCCCCGGCCAGGCCCGGCACGGCGGCGAACTGCGGGCCGAGGCTCTTGACCACGATCTCGCGGCTGGGCGACAGGCCATCGACCTGGATGGCGAACGAGCGCTCCTGAGAATGCACCAGCAGTACTGGCAGCGGCACGCTCAGGCCCAGCAGGCTGGGGCGCGGGGCATCTTGTAGCAGTTCGCCCAGGTAGCGCAGGTCGTAGCTGAAGCCGGCATAGGTGTAGCGGGGCGGGTCGAGCTGGTAACAGGCGTCCAGCTCGGCCGGCGGCACACGCACCACCCCTTCGATGGTGTTCAGGCCGATGGCGTACTGCTCCTCGCCCAGGTGCACCATCAAAGCGCGGTTGAGCGACACGGTGAACGGCAAGCGGATCAGGAAGCGCGCGCCCTTGCCGGGGCTGGACTCGATGCTCATGGCCCCGCCCAGTTGCTTGACCTCCTCATGCACCACGTCCATGCCCAGCCCGCGTCCGGAAATCTGGGTGATCTTTTCGGCGGTGGAAAACCCCGGCCGCAGGATGAACTGCAACACTTCGTGGTCGCTGAGCGTTGCCTCGGGATCGAGCAGGCCGCGCTTTATGGCTTTCTTGCGCACCGCTTCGAGGGGCACGCCGGCACCGTCGTCGCTCATCTCGATGACGATGTCGGCGCCTTCGTGCAGCAGGTTCAGGTGGATGGTGCCCTGCTCGGGCTTACCCGCCGCACGCCGCGCCGCGCCGGTTTCCAGTCCGTGGTCGACGGCGTTGCGCAACATGTGTTCCAGCGGTGCCACCATGCGTTCGAGCACGCTGCGGTCCAGCTCGCCCTCGGCGTTGCCCACCACCAGCTCGACCTGTTTGCCCAGCTCGCTGGCCACTTGCCGCACCACGCGCTGCAAACGCGGCACCAGGCGCTCGAAGGGCACCATCAGCGTGGCGGTGAGGCCCTCCTGCAACTGGCTGTTGATGCGCCCCTGCTGTAACAGCAGGCCATGGGTGAGCTGGGCGCGTTGAGCCAGCGTCTCCTTGAGATCGAGCAGGTCCGAGGCCGATTCGAACAAAGCCCGCGACAGTTGCTGCAACTGCGAATGGCGGTCCATCTCCAGCGGGTCGAAGTCGTCGTAGGCGTCGCCTTCGACCGCATGCCGACCGAGCAGACCGCTCTGCGTCTCGTTGTCCAGGCGCAGCAGCTGATCGCGCATGCGTTCGAGCGTGGTCTCCATTTCGTTGAGGGCGATCTGGGCGTCGTTGACCTGCTGTTCGATGCGCCCGCGGATGATGGCGTGCTCGCCGGCCAGGTTGCCCAGGTCGTCGAGCAGTTCGGCATCGACTTTGACCATGTCGCCCGCAGCGCGCTCCTGGGGGGCCACCGGCACCTCGGCCGGCGCCGTTTCGCTGGCCGGCACCTCGGTCACGCCGTCGTTGAGCGCGGCGCTGGAGAAATTGCGGATGTAGTCGATCAGCGCCGTGGCCGCTTGCAGCGGCTGGCCCAGGCGCACGGCGTCGAGCATGTGTGCCAGACGGTCATGGCAGTTCTGCAGCAGGCTGAACAAGGCCGGGCTCGACGGCAGGCGCCCGGCGGCCAGCAGTTGATAGAGCGATTCCAGCTCATGGGCCAGGTCGCCGATGGCGCCGATCTGCACCATGCGCGCGCCGCCCTTGAGGGTGTGCAGCTCACGCAGCAGGTTCTCGGCCTCGGTAGAGTCGCGGGGCTCGGCCTGCCAGCGGGCCAGCGCGGTGGCGGCGCTTTCGACGATGTCCGAGCTTTCTTCGAGAAAGACTTCCAGCAGCGCGGCGTCGTCCGGGGTGTCGTCCAGCACCGGGGCGTCGGCTTCGGGATCGAGCGCTGGCGGCAGCGCGGCCAGCGTACGCACGCCGTGTGCGCCGACCACGCCAAGGCTGTCGGGGTCGAGCGCCTCGTCGTGGGCACCGCGCAGGTCGGCAAGCAAGGCGGCGCGTGGGGCGATGGCCTGGCCGGCGGCCAGTTCGTCGAGCATGTCCATCGACGCCGCAAGCCCCTCTTCGGCCAGCGCGAACAGGCGTGGCGTCGGCGCCAGGCTGCCTTCCTCGACGGCGCCGAGCAGGTCGAGCAGGGCTTCGCAGACCTCGTCCAACGCGACCAGATCGGCCAGGTGCGCGGCATGGCCCAAGGCGGTCAATTCGTCGAGCAAGGCGTCCAGTGCGTCGCGCTGCGCCGGCTGGGCCTGCCAACGGGCGAGCAGCGTTTCGGCTTCGAGCAGGCGGTCCATGGCCTCGCCGAGCCATTGCCCGGTGGCCTGCGCATCGCGCGTGGGGCCTGCGCTGGTCGGCGCGGGGGGATCGGCCAGCCGTGCGTCGAGCGCCTGGCCGAGCGTTTCGATCAATTCGGCGGCGCCTGCGAGGCGTTGCAACGGCGCATGTTCCACGCGCTTAAGGGCCTCGTGCAGTAGACCGCTCGCCGCCTGCAACTGCGCGAGATCGTCGGCCTGCAAGGCCCAGCCATGCGCCTGATGCTCGCGGACCAGGCGGTCCAGCGCCGTAGCCAGCTCCGCCATCGGCAAGACGCCGGCCATGGCTGCGCTGCCCTTGAGCGTGTGCACGGCCCGTTGCAGCGCGTCGCTGACCACGCTGGGCGCGCTTTGGGCGGTTCGCAGGAAGGCATCGAGCTGCTGCAAGTGCCCGGCGGCCTCGGCGGCGAAGATGCTCAGCAAACGCGGATCGAGGCCGTCCGCCTCGAGGGACGTGGCCGGTGCGCGGTCGGCCAGCGCATGCAGATGGGCCGCCAGGGCTTCGACCTCGCGCGGCGCTGGCATGTGCCCGGCGGCGATGTCGGCCAGCATGTCCGGCAAGCGCATGAACACCTGCTGCAAGGCCGTTTGCTGCTCATGGCCCAACGCCGTGCGCCCTTGCAGCACGCGGTTGAGCAGGTGCTCGCCGCCCCAGGCCAGCGCCGCCAGGGCGTCGGCCCGGACCACACGGCCACTGCCCTTGAGCGTGTGCAACGCGCGGCGCAGTTCGACCAGGGCGTGGCGAGCCGTATGGTCGGCGCACCAGCGCAGCCACTCGTCCTCGCAGGTCTGCAACAGCGCGTGGGCTTCTTCGAGAAAGACTGCGCGCAGCTCGTCGTCGATAGCGCTTTCGGCAGGCGCTGCGCCGCAGGGCGCGGGCTCGCGCGGGCACGCCACACCCAGCTCAGCGAGCCGCGTACAGGCCTGGTCGAGCCAGGGCACGGCGTCGGCCAGCGGGTCGGCCAGGCGCCACTGCACATAGCATTCGGCGGCGCACAGCGCCTCGGCGAACGATTCGAGCGCCGGCGCTTGCGGCGCCTGCGGCAACTGTTCGAGCCAACCCTGCACATGCCCTGCGCACGCGCCGAAGACCTCGGCGGCATCGTTGAGCATCAACATGCTGAGTGCTCCGCGCACCTGTTGCAGCAGGCCAGGCAAAGCTTGCAGGCGTTGCCAGGACCAGTCCGCGTCCACGCACTCCTCGATCGTTTCCTTGACCTGCTGCACCACCGACAACGACTCGCCCAGCACCTGCTGACGAATCTCCAGCACGTCCGAACCCGGCAGACTGGCGGGGCCTTCCTCCAGCGGGCCGGCCATGCCGTTGAGCGTGGCCTCCACGTACAGCAAGGCGCCGGCCACATCCGTCAACAAGGCCTCGTCGGCCTCGCGGCGCTGCTCGCTGACGCCTTGCAGGGCCAGCACCTGGTCGACGATCACCCGCCGCGGTTGCTGGAAGCCCAGCACTGCCAGGGTATCGGCGATTTGCCGCAATGCCGTGACCACGCTGTCGAGGGCGCTGCGGTCGTGGCGATCGCTGCGCACGAAATGGTCGAGCCGCTCCTTGATGCGCATCAGGTCGTCGCACAGGGCGATCACCACCGAACGCAGCGCGTCGTGGCCCTGCCCCGCTTGCAGGTGCTCACGCCAATTGCCCAGCGACAGGTCGAGATCGGCCAGGTCCGCCGAACGCTGTCCCGCCCCGGCCCCGGTCAACGGATTTTCATGGGCCAAGGGTTCGAGGCCGCGGCAGTGCCGCAGTTGGTTGAGCAACGGCAGCATCACCAGCGGCAGGTCGTGGCGTGCGCCGCGCAGGCGTTCCAGGTAGGCGGGCAGTTGCTCCAGGGCACGGAACAGCACACCCAGGCATTCGCCGCGCGAAGGCTCGGAGGCGCCCTTGCCGATGTCGGCCATGGCGGCGCCGAGCAGCTGCATCTCCTCGGCCAGGTGCGCGGCGCCGCGTAACTCGAGCATGTCCAGGCAGCCGCGTACGCGCTGCAAACATTCGCCGAAGATCGTCATCGACGCCGCTTCGCCCGGCTCGCGGGCGAACTGCTCCAAGGCCTGGCGCGCGTCGCCGAGACACTCGAGCAACGCGCCCTTGGTCCAGGCCAGCGCCACGGTGTCGTGCCGGTGCAGGGTCAGCGTGGCCGCCATGTGTGCGTCCTCATGTGCGTGCGGCCTGTTCAGGCAGGTTGAAGCCCGACACCGACCGACGCATTTCGCTGGCCATGCGCGCCAGGTGGCGGATGCTGTCGGCGGTGGCGGTGGAGCCGGCCGAAGTCTGCGCGGTGATCTGCTGGATCACCGCCATGGTGTGGGAGATCTGCCCCGCCGAAGACGTCTGCAACTGGGCTGCGTCGGAAATGCTCAGGATCAGCTCGGCCAGGGTCTGCGATACGCCTTCGATCTCGGCCAGCGACACGCCGGCGTCCTGGGCCAGGCGCGCGCCGCGCACCACTTCGGCAGTGGTCTGTTCCATGGAGATCACCGCTTCGTTGGTGTCGGCCTGGATGGTGCGCACCAGCGCTTCGATCTGCCGCGTGGCCGAGGAAGAGCGCTCGGCCAGGCGCTGCACTTCGTCGGCCACCACGGCGAAACCGCGCCCGGCTTCGCCGGCCAGCGAGGCCTGGATCGCGGCGTTCAAGGCGAGGATATTGGTCTGCTCGGCGATGTCGTCGATCAGGCTGACGATGTCGCCGATCTCCTGGGACGATTCGCCCAGGCGCTTGATGCGCTTGGCGGTGTCCTGGATTTGCTCGCGGATGTTGTTCATGCCTTCGATGGTGTTGTTCACCACTTCGTTGCCCTTGTTGGCGATGGCCACCGAACGTTCGGCGACCTTGGCCGATTCGTAGGCATGGCCCGAGACCCGGTCGATGGACTCGACCATGTCGCCCACCGCCAGCGAGGCCTCGGTGATCTGCTCGGCCTGGTGCTCGGACGCCTTGACCAGTTGCCGCGAGGTGTTCTGCGTGTCCTGCACGGCGGCGGCGACCTGCTCGGCGCTGTGGTTGATGGTGGTGACCAGGTCGCGCAACTGGTCGACCGAATAGTTGATCGAGTCGGCGATGGCCCCGGTGAAGTCTTCGGTGACCGACACGGTGACGGTCAGGTCGCCGTCGGCCAGCTCTTCGATTTCGTCGAGCAGGCGCATGATCGCCTGCTGGTTGCGCTCGTTCTTCTGCGCGGTCTCGCGCAACTGGCGGCGCGTGGCGCGAACCATGATCGAACCGATGAGGATGATCGCGGCCAGGGCCAAGAGCACCAGGCCATAGCCGCCTACGGTATTGAACAGGCGGCTGGCGGCCAGGTTCTCGAAACCGTTGGCCAGGTGCGAGGCCTCGTCGAGCAGGGTCTGCGAGCCGCTGAAGATGTTGCCTGCCGCTTCGCGGACGCGCAGCAGCTCTGGCGAGGTCTCGATGATTTCGTCCACCGAGCCTGCGACGAACTGGAATAGCTCGGCGATGTCCGCCAGCCGCGCGCGCGCGTCGGCGTCTTCGACCCGGCTGATCTGCAGCGCCGGGTTGCCGTCGAGCATACCTTGCAGCACCTGGCCGAAGCGGTTGGCATCGCGGCCGAAGGTGGCGGCGGCCTGGGCGGTGGTGGCATCGCCGGCCAGCACCGTGTTGACCGACCCGAGGATACGTTCGGCCAGCAGCAACTGGCGCTGCGCCACTGCCACCTGGCTGGCGGGCGCGTCGCGCTTGAGCAGGATTTCCACCACCTTTTCGTACTCGACCTGCAACTGCGGCACGGTCTCGGCCAGGGTCGCGGCCACCTGATGCAACGACAACACCGTCTGCTCGCTGGCCAGGATGGTGTCGGTGTTGTGCCGCAGGGTTTCCCAGTCCTGATGCACGGCGGCCATTTCCTCGTGCACCCGCGCAGGGGCGGCGGGCAAGCCGGTGGCACTGTCGCCGTGGCGCAGGTAGCCCCAGCGCCGTTCGAAATCGTTGCGCGCATCGGACAGCAGCTTGAACGCCAGCGCCTTGCCCGCCGCCGCCTCGGTGGCGTTCTTGGCGATGCGCTGGGACAGCACGCGCAGCTCGCCGGCGTGGCCGATGTACTGTTTGTCGTAAGTCGACTGGGTGTTGAGGTAGGCGGAATTGGCGAACAGCAGCACGATCGACAGGATCAGCACCACGAACAGCACGGTGATCTGCAGGCTGCTGCGGCTGCGCTGGGTCATCGCGGGGGCACTGACGCCTGGGGTGGACTTGCTCACTAAGGCATCCTCTACAACGCCACGTCGATGAAACCTGGCGCCTGGGCCAGGGCGAATGGGCTGAAGATCGCCCAGGTGCGCTCGCCGGGGAAATGCCCCTGGACGAAACGCGCGGCGCTGCGCATCAGCGGCTGCGGGGGGGCCAGTTGCAGGCTGGCGAGCGGAAAGTGCTGCAAGCCCAGCACTTCGTCGACCAACAAGCCGACGAACAGGTCGTCGTGGTCGAGCACCATCACCCGCCGCTGTTTGCCGGCCGCGACCGGGCCCAGACCGAGGAAGTGCGACAGGTCCATCACCGGCAACAGGCGCCCGCGCAGGTTGGCCACCCCCACCACCCAGGGGCGTACGCCCGGAACGCGGCTGCTGCGCGGCTCGCGCAACACCTCGGCCACCTCGCCCATGGGCGCGACGAACCATTGGCCGGCGATGCGAAAGCCGATGCCGCTCCAGTCTTGCAGGGGAGCGTCGTCGAAGGGCTGGTCGGCCACCAGCAGGCGGCAGCGCCGGTCGATGTCCAGCAGCAACTCGAAGGCGGTCAGCGACGCGCCCTGGGGCCGGGTGGTCAAGCGCGCAGCACTTCATCGACGACGCTGATCAGCGCCGCCTCTTCCACCGGCTTGGTGAGAAAGGCCCGGGCGCCCTGGCGGGTGGCCCAGATGCGGTCGGTTTCCTGGTCCTTGGTAGTGACCACGATGACCGGGATGGCGCTGGTTTCGGGATCTTTGCTCAGTTGCCGGGTGGCCTGGAAGCCGTTCATGCCGGGCATGACGATGTCCATCAGCACCGCATCGGGCTTCTCCTGGCGGGCCAGGGCCACGCCATCGGCGCCATTGTTGGCCTTGAACACCACGTGGCCATGCTGTTCCAGCCAATCGGTGAGTTTGTACATCTCGGTCGGCGAGTCGTCGACAATCAGAACTCGGGCCATGCTGTGTCCCCGTCGGAAAAGGGCGAGGCCGCCATGCTCGGCGGCCTCAGGAGGCGTGTTGGGGCTGCTCGACGAACGCCGGCACATGGGCGCGGATGGCGTCGAGCAACGCTTGCTTGCTGAAGGGTTTGGTGAGGAACTGGTCGGAACCCACCACCCGGCCACGGGCCTTGTCGAACACGCCATCGCGCGACGACAGCAGGATCACCGGGGTGTCCTTGAAGGTGCTGTTCTGCTTTATCACCGCGCAGGTCTGGTAGCCGTCCAGGCGCGGCATGAGCACGTCGACGAAGATGATCTGCGGTTTGTGGTCGACGATCTTGGCCAAGGCATCGAAGCCGTCGCTGGCGGTGATCACTTCGCAGCCGGCCTCGCCGAGCAACAACTGGGCGGTACGGCGGATCGTGCGCGAATCGTCGATCACCATGACCTTCAGGGGCTGTTCCATAACGTTGTACTACCGTGGCGACGCGCGAAGGAAGCGCAAGGCCGCGCGCATCGCAAAGGCCCTTGGGGCCCATGCGGAGCACGGCGCTTGCGGCGTGATGCTAGGGGGCATTTTTAGCACACTCCAGGAGGCCGTTCCATCTGCCCGCCCCTTGACCGAGCGCGCGCGCGGGGCCACCCTGAGCGACTTTTCATTTCCAACCTTTTCATTTCGAACCGTCGCGGCCGCGCGCCGCCAAGAGGAACTACCCCATGAGCGTTCGCCTCGGGATTGTCATGGACCCCATCGCGTCCATCGCCTACAAGAAGGACAGTTCGCTGGCCATGCTGCTGGCCGCCCAGGCCCGGGGCTGGAGCCTGTTCTACATGGAGCAGGCCGACCTCTACCAGGGCGAAGGCAAGGCCCGCGCCCGCATGCGCCCGCTGAAGGTGTTCGCCGACCCGGCACGCTGGTTCGAGCTGGGCGAAGAGCAGGACGCACCGCTCGCCGAACTCGACGTGCTGCTGATGCGCAAAGACCCACCCTTCGACATGGAGTTCGTCTACAGCACCTACCTGCTGGAGCAGGCCGAGCGTGACGGCGTGCTGGTGGTCAACCGCCCACAGAGCCTGCGCGACTGCAACGAAAAGCTCTTCGCCACGCTGTTCCCGCAGTGCACCGCGCCGACCCTGGTCAGCCGCCGCGCCGACATCCTGCGCCAGTTCGCCGCGACCCATGGCGACGTGATCCTCAAGCCGCTCGACGGCATGGGCGGCGCGTCGGTGTTCCGCCACCGCCAGGGCGACCCGAACCTCTCGGTGATCCTCGAAACCCTGACCCAGCACGGCAAGCAGCAGATCATGGCGCAGGCCTACCTGCCGGCCATCGTCGACGGCGACAAGCGCATCCTGATGATCGACGGCGAACCGGTGCCCTATTGCCTGGCGCGCATTCCGGCCAGCGGCGAAACCCGTGGCAACCTGGCCGCCGGCGGCCGTGGCGAAGCGCGGCCGCTGACCGAGCGCGACCGCTGGATCGCCGCCCAGGTGGGCCCGACCTTGCGCGAGAAGGGCCTGCTGTTCGTCGGCCTGGACGTGATCGGCGACTGCCTCACCGAAATCAACGTCACCAGCCCGACCTGCATCCGCGAGATCGACGCCGCATTCGACACCGACATCGGCGGCCGCTTGATGGACGCCATCGCGCGCCTGCTCGAGACGGGCGGCAAGCTGTAAGCGACCCCTACGCACATTCGGCACGGGTCTGCCCTGGGCGCGGCCCGCGCCGATCCGCCGCGTACGTCCGCGCCAGCGCCCGTGTGCGGCACGCGCAGTGCACAGTGAAGCGTCTGCCCTCGCCCGGCGCCGGATGACGCGCACTTGCAGCCCACGCCGAACCCCTTGAAACTTGCCGCTTCTGGCCCGCTACCGCTTCTGGACCCCCGATGACGCTGTCCGCCGACCTTCCCTCCGACCTGCTGCAACCGCGCGTGCGCCCGGTCGACCGGCTGGGTTTCACCCTGTTCCTGGCGGCCCTGCTGCACATCGCGCTGATCCTCGGGGTGGGCTTCAGCGTCAGCATGCCCAAGCAAATCCGCCACACCATGGACTTCACCCTGTCCACCTTCAAGAGCGAGAAGGCCCCGGAAAAAGCCGACTACCTGGCCCAGGACAACCAGCAAGGCAGCGGCACGCTGGAAAAGAAAGCCTTGCCCACCACCACCGAAGTGGCGCCGTTCCAGGACAGCAAGGTCAACAAGATCACCCCGCCGCCGGCCGCGCGCCCCGAGGTGCCGCCCGCGCCGGCCAAGGCCGTGGTCAGCACCAAGGCGCCCAAGGCGCAGAAGGTCGAGCCGCAGCCCAAGCCGAGCAAGCCGCAGCCCAAGCCGGCGGCGCCTGCGCCCGAATTCGACAGCTCGCAGCTGTCCAGCCAGATCGCCAGTTTGGAAGCGGAGCTGTCGCAGGAGCAGCAGCTTTACGCCAAGCGCCCGCGCATCCACCGCCTCAACGCCGCTTCCACCGCCCGCGACAAGGGCGCCTGGTACAAGGAAGACTGGCGCAAGAAGATCGAGCGCATCGGCAACCTCAACTATCCCGAGCAGGCGCGCAACCAGAAGCTGTACGGCAGCCTGCGCCTGTTGGTGTCGATCAACCGCGACGGCTCGCTGCACGAAGTGCTGGTGCTCGAATCGTCCGGGCAACCGCTGCTCGACCAGGCCGCACAGCGCATCGTGCGCATGTCGGCGCCGTTCGCGCCGTTCACGGGCGATCTGGCCGAATTCGACCGCCTGGAAATCGTGCGCACCTGGCGCTTCGCGCGTGGCGACAGACTTTCAAGCAACTGATAGCGCCATGGCGGCCGCGATTGGCTTGTCAGCCTCGCTGCCTGGCGCCACACTAGCGCCCATGAAAAAACACACCCCGACTTACCTCAAGCATCAGTTCCTGATCGCCATGCCGCACATGAGCGATCCGAACTTTGCCCAGACCCTGACCTACATCGTCGAGCACAACGCCAATGGCGCGATGGGTCTGGTGGTGAATCGCCCGCAGGAACTGAGCCTGGCGGACATTCTCGAGCAACTGCGCCCGGACGAGGAGCCGCCGCTCGGCACCTCCCACGTCCCCATCTACCTGGGCGGCCCGGTGCAGACCGACCGCGGCTTCGTGCTGCACAGCCCCGAGTGCAGCTACCAGGCCACGGTCGAGCTGCCCGGCCTGTCGCTGACCACCTCGCAAGACGTGCTGTTCGCCATTGCCGCCGGCACCGGCCCGCAGCGCAGCCTGATCACCCTCGGCTACGCCGGTTGGGAAGCCGGCCAGCTGGAAGAAGAGCTGGCCGACAACGCCTGGCTCAACTGCACGTTCGATCCCGAGATCCTCTTCGCCACGCCCAGCGAGTTGCGCCGGGAGGTGGCCGCGACCAGCCTGGGCGTCACCCTCAGCCTGCTCACCAACCAGGCGGGCCACGCCTGATGGCCGAGCTGCGTCTGCTGTTGGGCTTCGATTACGGCACCAAGCAGATCGGCGTTGCCGTTGGCCAGGTCGTCACCGGTCAGGCCCGCGAGCTGTGCACCCTCAAAGCGCAGAACGGCGTGCCCGACTGGGCCCAGGTGGAAAAGCTGGTCGACGAATGGAAGCCCGACGCCATCGTCGTCGGCCTGCCGTTGAACATGGACGGCACCCCCAGCGAGATGAGCGCCCGCGCCGAAAAGTTCGCCCGCCGTCTCAACGGCCGCTTCAATCTGCCGGTGCACACCCACGACGAACGCCTGACCACCTTCGAGGCCAAGGGCGAACGCCAGGCCCGGGGCGGCCAGCGCGGCAGTTTCCGTGACAATCCGGTCGACGCCATCGCCGCCGCCCTGCTCTTGCAGGGCTGGTTGGAAGCCAACACCTGACCGCTTTACGGCCGGCTGCGACCGGCCTCTTCCAAGGAGTCCGCAATGAGCCTTCCCGACCCTGCCGCGCTGATCCGGCAGATGGCCCTCGACCTCGGCGCCCACCTTGCCCGCCGCCAGATCGGCGAGCCACGCTTCATCGGCATCCGCAGCGGCGGCGTCTGGGTGGCCCAGGCTCTGCAAGCGGCACTGGCCGACGACAGCCCATTGGGCACCCTGGACGTCTCGTTCTACCGCGACGACTTCAGCCAGAACGGGCTGCACCCGCAGGTACGCCCCTCGGAGCTGCCGTTCGAGGTCGAGGGCCAGCACCTGGTGCTGGTCGATGACGTGCTGATGAGCGGCCGTACCATCCGCGCCGCGCTCAACGAGCTGTTCGACTACGGCCGTCCGGCCAGCGTGACCCTGGTCTGCCTGCTCGACCTGGACGCCGGTGAGCTGCCGATCCGCCCCAACGTGCTCGGCGCCACCTTGGCGCTGGCCGCCGACCAGCGGGTCAAACTGACCGGCCCCGAGCCGCTCGTGCTCGAACTGCAAAACCTGACCACCGCATCCGCCCTTTGAGAGTCCCCGCGATGACGCCACTCGACGCCAAGCGCCCGCTGCAGCTCAACGACCAGGGCCAGCTGCGCCATTTCCTTTCGCTGGACGGCCTGCCCCGCGAGCTGTTGACCGAAATCCTCGACACCGCCGACTCGTTCCTCGAAGTCGGTGCGCGGGCAGTCAAGAAAGTGCCGCTGCTGCGCGGCAAGACCGTGTGCAACGTGTTCTTCGAGAACTCCACGCGCACCCGCACCACTTTCGAGCTGGCGGCCCAGCGCCTGTCGGCCGACGTGATCAGCCTCAACGTCTCGACCTCATCGACCAGCAAGGGCGAGACGCTGTTCGACACCCTACGCAACCTCGAAGCCATGGCCGCCGACATGTTCGTGGTGCGCCACTCCGACTCCGGCGCCGCGCACTTCATCGCCGAGCACGTCTGCCCTCATGTGGCCGTGATCAACGGCGGCGACGGCCGCCACGCGCACCCGACCCAGGGCATGCTCGACATGCTCACCATCCGCCGCCACAAAGGCAGCTTCGAAAACCTCTCGGTGGCCATCGTCGGCGACATCCTGCATTCGCGCGTGGCGCGCTCGGACATGCTCGCGCTCAAGGC
This sequence comes from Pseudomonas sp. MLB6B, assembly GCF_054508135.1. Lineage (NCBI taxonomy): Bacteria > Pseudomonadati > Pseudomonadota > Gammaproteobacteria > Pseudomonadales > Pseudomonadaceae > Pseudomonas > Pseudomonas sp. MLB6B. The sequence goes on from NZ_CP199313.1 coordinate 323,478, forward strand.
GCTGGGCTGCCCGGACATCCGCGTGGTCGGCCCGAAAACCCTGATCCCGATAGGCATCGAGCAGTACGGCGTCAAGGTCTACACCGACCTCAGCGAAGGGCTGAAAGACGTCGACGTGGTGATCATGCTGCGCCTGCAACGCGAGCGCATGACCGGCGGCCTGTTGCCGAGCGAGGGCGAGTTCTACCGCCTGTTCGGCCTGACCACCGCGCGCCTGGCCGGTGCCAAGCCCGACGCCATCGTCATGCACCCAGGGCCGATCAACCGCGGCGTGGAGATCGAATCGGCAGTGGCCGACGGCAGCCATTCGGTGATCCTCAATCAGGTCACCTATGGCATCGCCGTGCGCATGGCCGTGCTGTCGATGGCCATGAGCGGCCAGCACACGCAACGTCAATTCGAGCAGGAGAACGCGCTGTGAGCCTCAGTATTCTTGGCGCCCGGCTGATCGATCCGAGCAGTGGCCTGGACCAGGTCTGCGACCTGCACGTCGATCAGGGACGCATCCTCGCCCTCGGCGCCGCGCCGGCCGGCTTCACCCCTGAGCGCACCTTGCAGGCCAGCGGCCTGGTGGTCGCGCCCGGTCTGGTCGATTTGTCCGTGGCCCTGCGCGAACCGGGTTACAGCCGCAAGGGCAGCATCGCCAGCGAAACCCGCGCCGCCGTCGCCGGTGGCGTGACCAGCCTGTGCTGCCCACCGCAGACACGCCCGGTGCTCGACACCTCGGCCGTGGCCGAACTGGTGCTGGACCGCGCGCGCGACGCCGGCAACGCCAAGGTCTACCCCATCGGCGCCCTGACCCGTGGCCTGGAAGGCGAGCAACTGGCCGAGCTGGTGGCCCTGCGTGACACCGGTTGCGTGGCCTTCGGCAACGGCCTCAACGAACTGGCCAGCAACCGTACCCTGGCTCGCGCCTTGGACTACGCTGCCACCTTCGATCTGAGCATCGTCATCCATTCCCAGGACCGCGACCTGGCCCAGGGCGGTCTGGCCCATGAAGGCCCGATGGCCAGCTTTCTCGGCCTGCCGGGCATTCCCGAGACTGCCGAGACCGTGGCCCTGGCGCGCAACCTGCTGCTGGTCGAGCAGACCGGCGTGCGCGCGCACTTCAGCCAGATCACCAGCGCCCGTGGCGCGGAGCTGATCGCCCAGGCCCAGGCCCGCGGCCTGCCGGTGACGGCGGACGTGGCGCTGTACCAGCTGATTCTGACCGACCAGGCGCTGCGCGACTTCTCCAGCCTTTACCACGTACAGCCGCCACTACGCACCGCCGCCGACCGCGACGGCCTGCGCGCCGCGGTCAAGGCTGGGGTCATCCAGGCCATTTCCAGCCACCACCAGCCCCACGAGCGCGACGCCAAGCTGGCGCCGTTCGGCGCCACCGAGCCGGGCATCAGCAGCGTCGAACTGTTGCTGCCGCTGGCCATGACCCTGGTCGAAGACGGCTTGCTCGACCTGCCGACCCTGCTCGCCCGCCTCGGCCACGGCCCGGCCCAGGCCCTGCGCCTGCCGGCCGGTGAGCTGAAGGTCGGTGGTGCGGCGGATGTCGTGGTGTTCGATCCGCAGGCGTCAACGGTGGTAGGCGAGCAGTGGTTCTCGAAGGGGCAGAACTGTCCGTTCGTCGGGCATTGTCTACCGGGGGCGGTGCGCTACACCCTGGTCGATGGGCGCATCTGCCACGAAGGCTGAGTACGCCTCCAATGAGCAAACCGCATGGGAGCGGCCGGTTCGGCGCTCCGACTGCAATGGCCTGCGCAGCCAGCCCCAACTCCCTGTGGGAGCGGCTTTAGCCGCGATGGCCTGCGCAGCAGGCCCGGTAGCTAAGATCGGTTTTCTTCAGTTGGCCAGTGTCGCTTGAATGGGGGCTCCAGCCACCCATCGCGGCTAATCGGAGCGCCGAACCGGCCGCTCCTACAGACGTTTGCGTGCGGACTTCAGCCATGGTGGGTCGCTAAGCCTTCCTATCCCCCACCAGGGTGTAAAACAACCGCCGTCCTTGGCGCGCGATCGGAACACACAGCCGGCCGCATCCACCGGTTGAAATCCATCTCAAGATCCCCATATCAGTTTCCATCAGGCATTTTCGCCCCCGCTGCATGGAGACGTCCCCTTGACTACCATCGTTTCAGTTCGCCGCCACGGTAAAGTCGTCATGGCTGGCGACGGCCAGGTGTCGCTCGGCAATACCGTGATGAAAGGCAACGCCAAGAAGGTCCGTCGCCTGTACCACGGCCAGGTGATCGCCGGCTTCGCGGGTGCCACCGCCGATGCCTTCACGCTCTTCGAGCGCTTCGAGGGCCAGTTGGAGAAACACCAGGGCCACCTGATCCGCGCCGCGGTCGAGCTGGCCAAGGAATGGCGTACCGACCGTACCCTGAGCCGCCTGGAAGCCATGCTGGCCGTGGCCAACAAGGACGCCTCGCTGATCATCACCGGCAACGGCGACGTGGTCGAACCCGAAGACGGCCTGATCGCCATGGGTTCGGGCGGTGCCTTCGCCCAGGCAGCGGCCCGCGCCCTGCTGAACAAGACCGAACTGGGCGCTCGCGAGATCGCCGAGACCGCCCTGAACATCGCCGGCGACATCTGCGTGTTCACCAACCACAACCTGACCATCGAGGAGCAGGACCTGGCCGAGTGATCAGCTGTTCTGGCGCCCAGCCCCAACGGCTGGGCTTTTCCACGCTGAACCACCGCGCACGAGGACCATCATTCTTATGTCCATGACCCCCCGCGAAATCGTCCACGAACTCAACCGCCACATCATCGGCCAGGACGACGCCAAGCGCGCCGTGGCCATCGCCCTGCGCAACCGCTGGCGGCGCATGCAGCTGCCGGCCGAGCTGCGCGCGGAAGTGACGCCCAAGAACATCCTCATGATCGGCCCTACCGGCGTCGGCAAGACCGAAATCGCCCGGCGCCTGGCCAAGCTGGCCAACGCCCCGTTCATCAAGGTCGAAGCCACCAAGTTCACCGAAGTCGGTTATGTGGGTCGCGACGTCGAGTCGATCATCCGCGATCTGGCCGATGCCGCACTGAAACTGTTGCGCGAGCAGGAAATCGTCCGCGTGCGCCACCGCGCCGAAGACGCCGCCGAAGACCGCATCCTCGACGCCCTGCTGCCCCAGGCGCGCGCCACCAGCTTCAGCGAGGAAGCCGCTCAGACCAGCACCGATTCCAACACCCGCCAGCTGTTCCGCAAACGCCTGCGTCAGGGTGAGCTGGACGACAAGGACATCGAGATCGAAGTGGCCGAGTCGGCCGGCGTGGACATCGCCGCCCCACCGGGCATGGAAGAGATGACCAGCCAGTTGCAGAACCTGTTCGCCAACATGGGCAAGGGCAAGCGCAAGTCGCGCAAACTCAAGGTCAAGGAAGCGCTCAAGCTGGTGCGCGACGAAGAGGCCGGCCGCCTGGTCAACGAGGAAGAACTCAAGGCCAAGGCCCTGGAGTCGGTCGAGCAGCACGGCATCGTGTTCATCGACGAGATCGATAAGGTGGCCAAGCGCGGCAACGTCGGCGGCGCCGACGTGTCCCGCGAAGGCGTCCAGCGCGACCTGCTGCCGCTGATCGAAGGCTGCACCGTCAACACCAAGCTGGGCATGGTCAAAACCGACCACATCCTGTTCATCGCCTCCGGCGCGTTCCACCTGAGCAAGCCGAGCGACCTGGTGCCCGAACTGCAAGGCCGTCTGCCGATCCGCGTCGAGCTCAAGGCACTGACCCCGGAAGACTTCGAACGCATCCTGCAGGAGCCGCACGCGTCGCTGACCGAACAGTACCGCGAGCTGCTCAAGACCGAGGGCTTGAACATCGAGTTCGTCGATTCGGGCATCAAGCGTCTGGCCGAGATCGCTTACCAAGTGAACGAGAAGACCGAAAACATCGGGGCGCGACGTCTGCACACGCTGCTCGAACGTCTGCTCGAAGAAGTGTCGTTCAGCGCTGGGGATCTGGCCAGCAGCCACACCGAAGCGCCGATCCGTATCGATGCCGACTACGTGGACACGCACTTGGGCGATCTGGCGCAGAACGAAGATTTGTCGCGTTACATTCTGTAAGGGGTGTGGCGATTACCAGGGGCCGCTTTTGCGGCCTTTGGTTTTTACTCGGCGGAAAACACGCAAGGCCTCGACCTGTCACGCCAGTGCCGGCGCGCAGTGGCATTCATGAACGCTGCTGCCGGTGATGCAAGCGACCCTTCCATGGCCGCGACAACTGTCGGCACGATCTATCGAGGTGTCCGGCGTTGATCGACCACCCCACAAGCGCCACGCGCGCGCTCTACGACGCCAACCCAAGGCCGTCTTCCCCAGACAACCGCTTGAATCTCTCCAGCCGAACCCCGAAGCTTGGCCATCCGTTTCTTCAGAGACCGCCGCCATGCCGCGCCTGCCCACCGCCATCAACCTGCACAAAGCCTCAAAGACCCTGTCACTGACCTATGCCCCCGACGAGGTGTACCACCTGCCGGCGGAGTTCCTGCGGGTGCACTCGCCGTCGGCCGAGGTGCAAGGCCATGGCAAGCCGATTCTGCAATTCGGCAAGGTCAACGTGGGGCTCGCGGGCCTGGAACCGGCCGGGCAGTACGCGCTGAAGCTGATCTTCGACGATGGCCACGACAGTGGGCTGTTCACCTGGGAGTACCTGGAGCAGTTGTGCCTGCGCCAGGAGGCGCTGTGGGAGGACTATCTGGAGCAACTGCGCCTGGCCGGTAAAAGCCGTGATCCGGTGGAATCGGTGGTCAAACTGATGCTTTGAGGTGCCCGCCCCTCACGCCAACGCCTTGTCCAACGCCCGCTCGATTTCACCCTCGATGGTGCCGCTCATCATCGACAGCATCATGCCCAGCTTCAAATCCACCCGAATCGACTCGTCGCCGATGTGCACGCTGCCCTTGGCACCGCTGCGCGCGATGTCGACGCGGTCGCCGTCCCAGTTCGCCTTGAGGTCGTATTGGCTGGAGAGTTTTTCCACCAGGGCCTCGGCCTTGGCGCGGGCGGCTTCGCGGCCGAGGCTGTGTTTGCGTTCGACGCTGATCTGGGTCATGCGTGGGGTCCTGAAGCTGAGACAAGCTGGTCATTATGCCTGCCCCTGTCAGAGGGCACACCCCGCCAAGACAAATCCGCCGGTTCGCCCTAGAATGGCGGTAATTTTTCCCCGGTGAGCGATATGAACGATCAGCGCAAAGGCGATGCCGCCGAACCCACCACCCATTTCGGTTACAGCGACGTTCCGGAAAGCCAGAAGGCCAAGAAGGTCGCCGAGGTCTTCCACTCCGTCGCGGCCAAGTACGACCTGATGAACGACGTGCTCTCCGGCGGCATGCACCGTTTGTGGAAGCGCTTCACCATCGAGCTGTCGGGCGTGCGCAGCGGCAACCGGGTGCTGGACATCGCCGGCGGCACGGGCGACCTGGCCGCCAAGTTCTCGCGTCTGGTCGGCCCCACCGGCCAGGTGGTGCTGGCCGACATCAACGAGTCGATGCTCAAGGTCGGCCGCGACCGCCTGCTCGACCGCGGTGTGGCGGGCAACATCGAGTTCGTCCAGGCCGACGCCGAGAAGCTGCCGTTCCCGGACAACCACTTCGACTGCGTGACCATCGCCTTCGGCCTGCGCAACGTCACCCACAAGGACGCCGCCATCCGCTCGATGCTGCGCGTGCTCAAGCCCGGCGGTCGCCTGCTGGTGCTAGAGTTCTCCAAGCCCACCAACAAGCTGATGTCCAAGGCCTACGACGCCTACTCCTTCGCCTTCATGCCGCTGGCCGGCAAGCTGATCACCAACGACTCGGAAAGCTACCGGTATCTCGCCGAATCGATCCGCATGCACCCCGACCAGGAAACCCTCAAGGGCATGATGGTCGAGGCCGGCTTCGACCGCGTCACCTACCACAACATGACCAGCGGCATCGTGGCCGTGCACCGGGGAATCAAGCCCTGATGCTGCTGGCCGGGGTGCTCGCAAGCGTCGAGCATGGCCTGAACCGCGTGCTGCGCATGGACAGCACGGCCCTGCCGCGCCTGGCCGCGCTGGAGGGCAAGGTCATCGCCATCGACTGTCGCCAACCCGCGCTGCGGGTGTTCGTGCTGCCCGACGAAGACGGCCTGATGCTCGCCGGCCATTGGGAAGGCGAGGTGCACTGCACCCTGCGGGCACCGGCCAGCAGCCTGGCGCGGTTGGCCCTGAGCCGCAACAAGACCGCCGTGCTGCACAGCCCCGAGGTCGAGCTGCACGGCGACAGCGCCGCCCTGCTCGACCTGTTCGGCGTGCTGCAAGACCTGGAGCTGGACTGGGAATACGAGCTGTCGCGCTGGCTCGGCCCGGTGGCCACCTCGCTGCTGGCCGGGCACCTGCGCCAGCGCGCGGGCTGGACGCGCCAGGGCCTGGCGCGCTTCGGCCAGAACCTCTCCGAATACCTGGCCGAAGAATCGCGCACCCTGGTGGGCCAGCGCGAAGCCGAAGCGGCCTTCAGCGAACTCGATGCGCTGAAGCTCGACATCGAACGACTCGAGGCGCGCATCCGCCGCCTTTCCCGCCCCCTTGATACCAGCGATAACGCATGAAGCTGCTCGCCGTCCGCCGTCTGTTTCACATCCAGCGCGTGGTGATCCGCTACCGCCTCGATGACCTGCTGTTCGCCATGCCCCTGCCCTGGTGGCTGATGAGCCTGCGCCTGCTGATGCCCTGGCGCTGGCTGCCGCGCAAGCCCGCCGAGGCATCGCGCGGGGCGCGCCTGCGCATGGCGCTGCAAGACCTGGGGCCGATCTTCATCAAGTTCGGCCAGTTGCTCTCGACCCGTCGCGACCTGCTGCCTACGGACGTCGCCGACGAACTGATGCTGCTGCAGGACCGCGTGCCGCCGTTCGACCCCAAGCGCGCCGTGGAGCTGATCGAAAGCCAGCTGGGCGCACGCATCGAGCAGGTGTTCAGCCGCTTCGACGTCGAGCCGCTGGCCTCGGCCTCGGTGGCCCAGGTGCATGCGGCCAAGCTCAAGACGGGCGAGGAAGTGGTGGTCAAGGTGGTGCGCCCTGGCCTGCAAACGGTGATCGCCCAGGACCTGGCGTGGCTGTTCCTGATCGCCAAGGCCGCCGAGCGGCTGTCGGCCGATGCCCGTCGCCTACACCCGGTGGACGTGGTCGGCGACTACGAGAAGACCATCTACGACGAGCTCGACCTGCTGCGCGAAGCTGCCAACTCCAGCCAGTTGCGGCGCAACTTCGAAGGCTCCGACCTGATGTACGTGCCCCAGGTGTACTGGGACTACTGCCGGCCCAAGGTGCTGGTGATGGAGCGCATCTACGGCGTGCCGGTCACCGACATGGCGACCCTGGCCGACCAGGGCACTGACATGAAGCTGTTGGCCGAACGCGGCGTGGAAGTGTTCTTCACCCAGGTGTTCCGCGACAGCTTCTTCCATGCCGACATGCACCCGGGCAACATCTTCGTCAGCACCGTGCGCCCCTGGAGCCCGCAGTACATCGCCATCGACTGCGGCATCGTCGGCAGCCTCACCGACGAAGACCAGGACTACCTGGCGCGCAACCTCATCGCCTTCTTCAAACGCGACTACCGCCGTGTGGCGCAGTTGCACATCGATTCGGGCTGGGTGCCGGCGCACACCAAGGTCAACGAATTCGAGGCGGCGATCCGCACCGTGTGCGAGCCGATCTTCGAAAAGCCGCTCAAGGACATTTCCTTCGGCCAGGTGCTGATGCGCCTGTTCCAGACCGCGCGGCGCTTCAACATGGAAGTGCAGCCGCAGCTGGTGCTGTTGCAGAAGACCCTGCTCAACATCGAAGGCCTGGGCCGGCAGTTGCACCCCGAACTCGACCTGTGGACCACCGCCAAGCCGTACCTGGAGCGCTGGATGCGTCAGCGCATGAGCCCCAAGGCGGTGCTCAGCAACGTCTACAGCCAGGTCGAGCAACTGCCGCACCTGGCCGGCATGACCCGCGACCTGCTGGAGCGCCTGTCGCAGCCGCACCGCAAGGACCCGCGCCTGCCCGACCAACGCAACCGCGGCGACCACTGGGCCCTGCGTCTGCTCGGCGCAGGCCTGCTCGGCGGTGGCGCGACCCTGGCTGCCGGCGCGGCCAACCTGACCGCCCCGGCCGTGTGGCCGGCGTACCTGATGCTCGCGGCGGGGTTGTACCTGATCGTGCGTCGATAGCCAGGGGCAGCGACGGCTGGCACACTAGCCCGCCTGTACGAGCGGCCAATACGGCGCACCGGACCGCCTGCAAGGGCGACTCCGGACCGAGCGCCCCACACGCCGCGACCGATGCACAAGGCCCCCTCGTCTTCCTGGGGGCCTGTTCTGGAGTGAGAGATGAAAGACTGGTTGGACGAGATCAACTGGAACAGCGACGGGCTGGTACCGGCCATCGCCCAGGACCACAAGACCGGGCGCGTGCTGATGATGGCCTGGATGAACCGCGAAGCCCTGGCACTGACCGCCGCCGAGCAGCGCGCCATCTACTGGTCGCGTTCGCGTGGCAAGCTGTGGCGCAAGGGCGAGGAATCCGGGCATGTGCAGAAGCTGCATGAGATGCGCCTGGACTGCGACGCCGACGTGATCATCCTGATGGTCGAGCAACTGGGCGAGATCGCCTGCCATACCGGTCGGCAGAGCTGCTTCTACCGCGTCTACGAAAACGGCCAATGGCACATCGTCGATCCGGTGCTCAAAGACCCGCACGCCATCTACCACGCAGGACACTGACATGAGCGACACCCTCACCCGTCTGGCCGAAGTCCTCGAGGCCCGCAAGCATGCCGCCCCCGACAGCTCCTACGTGGCCAGCCTGCACCACAAGGGCCTGAACAAGATTCTGGAAAAGCTCGGCGAAGAGTCGGTGGAAACCATCATCGCCGCCAAGGACGCCGCCATCAGCCACGATTGCAGCGACGTCATCTACGAAACCGCCGACCTGTGGTTCCACAGCCTGGTCATGCTCAGCGCGCTGGGCCAGCACCCGCAGGCGGTGCTCGACGAACTGGAGCGGCGCTTCGGCTTGTCCGGGCACGAGGAAAAGGCCGCGCGCCAGCCGTCGGCCTGACGCCGGCAGCGGGCTTGACCCATGCGGGTCTGAATGCGAGCGCGAGGGGGCGATGCGCCTCTCGCGACACAACCGATACGTCTGTTCCTGGAGTACGCAATGGGTATTTTCGACTGGAAACATTGGATCGTCCTGCTGATCGTGGTGGTCCTGGTCTTCGGCACCAAGAAGCTGAAGAACCTCGGCGGCGACCTGGGCGAGTCGATCAAGGGCTTTCGCAAGGCCATGAGCGACGAAGAGCACAAGCCCGCCGAGCCCACCGCGCCGGTGCACAACGCGCAGCCCGTGCCGCCTGTGCAGCCTGCGCCGATCCAGCCACAGGTGGCGCCGGTCCAACCGGCACCCGTACAGCCGCCGGCAGCGCCGGCCCAGCCCTACGTCGCGCCCCCTCAGCCGCAGATGGCACCGACTCAGCCAGCGCCCGTTCAACCACCGGCAGCACCTGCTCAACCAGTACCGGCTCAACCCCAAACGAGCCCCATTCCGCCAGCCCCTGCCCAACCCGAGGCAGTACCGGCCCAGCCGCACACGCCGCCCCCAGGCCAGACTTTCGATGGCCAGACCACACCCGTTCAAGACCCCTTGAGGAAAGACTGAGCCATGTTCGGCATCAGCTTCGGCGAACTTCTGCTGGTGGGCCTGGTGGCTCTGCTGGTGCTCGGCCCCGAGCGCCTGCCAGGCGCGGCGCGTACCGCAGGGCTGTGGATCGGCCGTCTGAAACGCAGCTTCAACAGCATCAAGATGGAAGTGGAACGCGAAATCGGTGCCGACGACATCCGCCGTCAGTTGCATAACGAGCACATCCTGTCGATGGAACAGGAAGCCCGGCGCATCCTCGACCCGAAGAATGCCATGGCCAAACCGGCCGAGCCTGCCGACGCACCGCCTGCGATGCCGGCCGATGCCACGGCTCCGGCAGCACCGAACCAGAGCGTTCCCTTCGTGCCGCCCGCAGCCGCAGCCTCGCACGCGCCTGACGCCACGCTCGCCGTGCCGACGCCACCCGCGCCCGGGTCGCCGGCCACGTCACCCACGCCCTCCGACCAGCCACAGCCACCACGAGCCCCATGAGCGAAATCCCGGACCACGACCAGCCCATGCCGCTGGTCTCGCACCTGACCGAACTGCGTACCCGCCTGCTGCGCTGCGTGGGCGTGATCTTCGCGATCTTCATCGGCCTGTTCTCCTTCGCCCAGCAGATCTACACCCTGGTTTCGGCACCGCTGCGCGACCATTTGCCGGCCAACGCCACGATGATCGCCACCGACGTGGCCTCGCCGTTCCTGACGCCGTTCAAGCTGACCATGATCGTCTCGCTGTTCGTGGCCATGCCGTTCATCCTCCAACAGGTGTGGGGGTTCATCGCGCCGGGGCTGTACCGCCATGAAAAACGCATCGCCATTCCCCTGCTGGTCTCCAGCATCTTCCTGTTCTATGCCGGCATGGCCTTCGCCTACTTCTTGGTGTTCCCGCTGATCTTCGGCTTCTTCGCCGCCGCTACCCCCGAAGGCGTGTCGATGATGACCGACATCGCCAACTACCTCGATTTCGTCATGACCCTGTTCTTCGCCTTCGGCGCGGCCTTCGAGATTCCGGTGGCCGTGGTGCTGCTGGTATGGATCGGCGTGGTCGATGTGAAGTACCTGAAGGGGATCCGCCCCTACGTGATCATCGGCTGTTTCGTGGTCGGCATGATCCTGACCCCGCCCGACATCTTCTCGCAGACGCTGCTGGCCGTGCCGATGTGGCTGCTGTTCGAGATCGGCGTGCTGTTCGCCACGTTGGTGCGCAAGCGCCGGGTAGCCGCCGAGGACGAGGCCGACGCGCCACAGCCGCCTGCGAAACAACCATGAACCTGTTACTGCTCGAAGAGGCCGACTTCATCGCGCCCGACCGCGTGCTGCTGAGTGACCGGCGCCTGACCCACCTGCAAGAGATCCACCGCGCCTGCGTGGGCGACACTCTGCGCGTGGGCCGCATCGGTGGCCTGATGGGCAGCGCCACCCTGCTGCGCCTGGAAGCTCGCGAAGCCGAGCTGCAAGTCGGCTTCGACCAGCCGCCGCCGGCCAAACTGCCGCTGACCCTGGTGCTGGCCGTGCCGCGGCCGAAAATGATGCGCCGCCTGCTGCAGACCGTCGCCACCCTGGGCGTGCCGCGGCTGATTCTGCTCAACAGCTACAAGGTCGAGAAAAGCTTCTGGCAGACGCCCTTCCTGCAACCGGCGAGCATCCGCGAGAACCTGATCCTGGGCCTGGAGCAGGCACGCGACACGGTGCTGCCCGAGGTGATCATCGAAAAGCGCTTCAAGCCCTTCGTCGAAGACCGCCTACCGGCCATTGCCCAGGGTACCCTGGGCCTGGTCGGCCACCCGGGCGACTACCCGGCCTGCCCGCGTGGCGTACAGCAGCCGGTGACCTTGGCGATCGGCCCCGAGGGTGGTTGGATTCCCTATGAAGTCGACTTGCTGGGCCGGGCCGGCTTGCAGCCCGTGCAGCTGGGCGCGCGTATCCTGCGGGTCGAAACGGCGGTCACTGCGCTGCTTTCGCGCCTGTTCTAAACCACTACAGGCCGTGTGCCTATAAAGTTTATGCCCCCAAGGCCGATGAACCTGACAGCCCGCAATGGACGTCCGGCAGCCAATAAACAAGGGGTAATCGGCCATGAATCAACGTTTAAGCCAACTGTTAGGCAACATCAGCGTCAACCGCAAACTCGCCATGGGCTTCGGCCTGGTCCTGCTATTGACCCTGGTCGCCGCCGCCACCGGCTGGACAGGCCTGCGCAACGTCATCGAGCGGGGCGACAAGTTGGGCCACATTTCCGAAGTCCTGCAACTGACCCAGGACCTGCGCATCGCCCGCCAGCAGTACCAACGCAAAGGCAACCCGGACGCCATCACGCAGATGGACGCCACCCTCGACCAGCTCGAACAACGCCTGCAAGGGGTATCCGAGCGTCTGGCCCAGCCGGCCGACCTGCAACGGGTCGAGCGCCAACGTGCCGCCGTCGTCGAGTACCGGCAAGCCTTCGATCAGCTCAAACAAGCCGCCCAACGCCGCGAAAGCAGCCGTGCCGTGCTGGGCGACAGCGCCGACCAGGCCGCTGCCCTGCTCGCCACCCTCGAACAGCGCTTGCAGCAGGCCGGCGACATCGGCCAATACGCCAGCGCCGTCCTGGCCGGCCAGGAGCTACAACGCGCCCGCTTCGAAGTACGCGGCTACACCTACAGCGGCGAGGCCGAGCGCCAGCAGACCGCGCTGGTGGCCATCGACAAGGCTTCGGCGGTACTGGGCGAGGTCGCCACGCGCCTGCCCGCCGGCTACGCCGCAGACTTGCAGGCCGCCGGCCAGGCCTTGGCCACCTACCGCGCCGCGGTGAACCAGGTAGCCAGCGCGCAGAGCGCCAGCGAAGAGGCGCTGCAACGCATGGCCGACCAAGGTCAGGTGATGTTCGACAACAGTCGCCAGCTCACCGAAACCCAAACCCAGGTACGCGACCAGGACGCGCAGCAGGCGCGCCTGCTGTTGGCCCTCAGCACCCTGGTGGCGGTAGTGCTGGGCATCATTGCCGCGTGGATCATCACCCGGCAGATCACCGTGCCACTGCGCGAAACCCTGAGCGCCGCCGAGCGTGTGGCCAATGGCGATCTGAGCCAGCAGTCCCAGGTCACCCGGCGCGACGAGTTGGGCCAGTTGCAAACCAGCATGCAGCACATGACCCAAGGCCTGCGGCAACTGATCGGCGGCATCGGCGACGGCGTCACGCAGATCGCCAGCGCCGCAGAACAACTGTCGGCGGTCACCGGCCAGACCAGCGCCGGGGTCAACAGCCAGAAAGTCGAGACCGACCAGGTGGCCACCGCCATGAACGAGATGGCCGCCACCGTGCAGGAAGTGGCGCGCAATGCCGAGCAGGCCTCGGAGGCGGCGTTGATGGCCGACCAGCAGGCCCGCGAGGGCGATCGGGTGGTCGGCGAAGCCGTGGCGCAGATCGAGCGCCTGGCCCATGAAGTGAACAACTCCAGCGAGGCCATGGGCGAGCTCAAGCAGGAAAGCGACAAGATCGGCAGCGTGCTCGACGTGATCAAGTCGGTGGCCCAGCAAACCAACCTGCTGGCGCTCAATGCCGCCATCGAAGCCGCCCGCGCCGGTGAGGCCGGACGCGGCTTCGCCGTGGTCGCCGACGAGGTACGTAGCCTGGCGCAGCGCACCCAGCAGTCCACCGAAGAGATCGAAGAGCTGATCGCCAACCTGCAACTGGGCACCCAGCGCGTGGCCGACGTGATGGACGCCAGCCGCGGCCTGACCGACAGCAGCGTCGAGCTGACCCGTCGCGCGGGCGGCGCGCTGGGCACCATCACCCGTACCGTGTCGTCGATCCAGGCGATGAACCAGCAGATCGCCACGGCCGCCGAGGAGCAGAGCGCGGTGGCCGAAGAGATCAACCGCAGCGTGATGAACGTACGCGACATTTCCGATCAGACTGCGGCGGCCAGCGAGCAGACCGCCAGTTCCAGCGTGGAATTGGCGCGGCTGGGCACGCATTTGCAAGGCCTGGTGGCGCGCTTCCGTTTGTAAGCCATGGCAGGGCTGCGCAAGGCAGCCCCGCTTCCTACAAGCCATGCGGAAATTTCCCACAGCATTTGCAGGTCCAGTCTGACGCGCATCCTGCCGATGAGTAAGACTCGACGCCATGTCCGATCGCTGGCGTCTTCTGACTCATCCCTGGAGAAGCGCTCATGTTAGGACTACTGGACAGATTTCTCGGCAACCTCAGCGTGCGCGTCAAGCTCGCCCTGGGCTTCGCCACGGTGCTGCTGTTCACCCTGGTCACCACCCTCAGCGGCTGGCTGGCCCTGGACGACGCCATCGAAAGCTCGGAAAAGCTCATCCAGATCGGTCATTTCAGCGACTACAGCAAGGACCTGCGCAGCGAACGCATCACTTACCGGGTGCTCGCCGACGAGGTCAGCCGCAAACAGATCGACAGCACCTTGGGGCGTCTCGATGCGCTGGCCGAAGACATGCAAAGGCGCTACCACGACCCCGAGGTCCAGCGCCTGATCGCCGACAAGCAACGGGACCTGCAGGCCTACCACAGCGCCTTCGCCAGCCTGCAACAGCACGTCGCCGAGCGCCAGCAACTGCAGCAGGACCAGGCGCAGCAGGCCGACCGCCTGGCTGCCAGGCTCGATACCCTGCGCGAACGCCTGATGACGCTATTGGGCGAGTCCAGCGCTCCCAGTGCCTTGGAGCAGGCCACCAACCTGATCGATGGGCTGGCCCGACATCTGGAAGTGGCCAACGAGCAGAGCCTGGCCGCCGCCTACCTCAGCGATCCACTGGAGACCTTCGAGCAGGTCGGCCAAGCGGCCCTGGCCAGTGCCCTCACGCAGATGCAGCAGATCGAGGCGGTCTTGGCTCAGACCGGTCTGGACCTGCCCAACGCGGCCACCCTCCCCGCTGCCATCGAAGCCTATCGTGCCGCCCTGCTCGACTACGCCCGCAAGGCCATCGATGTGGAACGCATCCACAACGACCTGGAGACCCTGGGCCTGCAGCTGGTGGACTACAACAGGAGCATGGGCGAGCTGCAGGCGCAGTTGCGCGACCAGGAGGCGGTGGCCGCGCGCAGCCTGATGACGGTGATCGCCGTGCTGGCGCTGGCCATTGGGCTATTGGCGGCGTGGATCATCAGCTTGCAGATCACCCGCCCCCTCGACGTGGCCTTGGCCCAGGCCGGGCGCATCGCCCAGGGCGACCTGGCGCCGCTGCACAGCGGCCCGCGTAGCGACGAACTGGGGCGGTTGCAGCACAGCATGGGCGACATGACCGGGGGGCTGCGCGAATTGATCGGTGGGCTGGAAGGCGGCGTCGAGCAGTTGTCGCGGGCCGTGCACGAATTGGCCACCGTCAGCGAGGCCACGCAGTTGCAGGCCAGCCAACAGCGCGAGGAAACCGAGCAGGTGGCCACGGCCATGAACCAGATGAGCGCCACCGTGCACGAAGTGGCGCAGAACGCCGAGCAGGCGGCACTGGCGGCGAGCCGTGCGGACCAGCAGGCGCAGGCCGGGGACCAGGTGGTCACGCAATCGATCGCGCAGATCGAGGAGTTGGCCGGGCACATGGACGCCTGCCTGGCGGCCATGCGCCACTTGGCCGACGAGAGCCAACGCATCGGCAGCATCCTCGAGGTCATCACCGCCGTGTCGCAGCAGACCAACCTCCTGGCGCTCAACGCCGCCATCGAAGCCGCGCGCGCCGGCGAGGCCGGACGCGGTTTCGCCGTGGTCGCCGACGAGGTGCGCGGCCTGGCCCAGCGCACCCAGCAATCGACCGAGGAAATCGGCCAACTGATCGCCAGCCTGCACAACGGCACCGAGAACGTCACCCACCTGCTCGACCACAGCAAACGCCTGACCGAGCAGAGCGTGGCCCTCAGCCGCCGGACGGGCGAGGCCTTGGGGCAGATCACCGAAACGGTGTCGAGCATCCAGGGCATGAACCAGCAGATCGCCACTGCGAGCGAAGAACAGAGCGTGGTGGCCGAGCAGATCAACCGCAGCGTGATGGGCGTGCGCGAAGGCGCCGACCGCACCAGCGCCACCAGCGAGCAGACCGCCGCGGCCAGCGGCGCGTTGGAGATGTTGGGTCAGCAGCTGCGGGCGATGGTCGGCAAGTTCAGCTTGTGAGCGTCGAGGTGGGCTGGCGAAGGCTTGCCAGATCGACGACCGGCGCCAAACGCGTCGAGGGCATGGGCGATGAGCGCACGGGTTGTGCTGGCGAACGCCGACCCGCAAGGGCCGGCGCTCGGGTCGATCACAGCACCTGGCGCAGGAAGCTCTGCGCGCGCGGGTCCTGCGGAGCGTCGAAGAAGGCGTTGGGCGCGGCGTCTTCCAACAGGCGGCCGTGGTCGAAGAACAGCACGCGGTCGGCCACTTCGCGGGCGAAGCCCATCTCGTGGGTCACACAGACCATGGTCATGCCTTCCAGAGCCAGGGTCTTCATCACGTCCAGCACTTCGCCGACCATCTCCGGGTCGAGCGCCGAGGTGGGCTCGTCGAACAGCATCACCTTCGGGTCCATGGCCAGGGCGCGGGCGATGGCCACCCGCTGCTGCTGGCCGCCCGAAAGGCGCGAGGGGTACTCGTTGGCCTTCTCGCTGATGCCGACCTTGAGCAGCAAGGCGCGGGCCCGGTCCTCGCGCTCGACCTTGCTGCGCTTGCGCACCACCTTCTGCGCCAGGCACAGGTTTTCCAGCACGGTCATGTGCGGGAACAGGTTGAAGTGCTGAAACACCATGCCCACCTCGCGGCGGTAGGCGTTGATGTCGGTCTTCGGGTCGTCGAGCTGCACGCCGTTGATGGCCACATGGCCGGCGTCGAAGCTCTCCAGGCCGTTGAGGCAGCGCAGGAAGGTCGATTTGCCCGAGCCCGACGGGCCCAGCACCACCACCACTTCGCCCTTGCTCACCTGGGTGGTGACGTTGTCGACCGCGCGCACCACCTGGCCGCGGGTATCGAACACTTTCAGCAGGTCACGGACTTCAATCACTTTGCGCAAGCCTCCGCTCGAGCCGGCTGGCCAGGTGCGACAGCGGCAGGTTGATCAGCAGGTACAGACCGGCCACGCAGAACCAGATCTCGAAGGTCGAGAACGAGGTGGTGATGGCCTCGCGCCCGCTTTTGGTCAGCTCGGTGATCGCGATCACCGACACCAGGGAGGTGTCCTTGACCAGGCTGATGAACTGCCCGGCCAGCGGCGGCAACACGCGCTTGAACGCCTGGGGCAGGATCACGTGGCGCATCGACTGGCTGGCGTTGAGGCCCAGCGAGCGCGCCGCTTCGTTCTGCCCGCGGGCGATCGACTGCACGCCGGCGCGCACGATCTCGGCCACGTAGGCACCGGTAAATAGCGCCAGCGCGGCGACGCCCGCGAACTCGCGGGACAGGTTCAGCACCGTGCCGATGAAGAAATAGAAGATGAAGATCTGCACCAGCAGCGGCGTGCCGCGCACCAGCTCCACGTACACCGTCGACAGGTCGCGCAGGGTCGGGTTGTTCGACAAGCGGCACAGCCCGGCGAACAGACCGATCACCAGGCCGAACGCCCCGGACACCACCGACAGCCATAAAGTGGTCCACAGGCCCCAGGCCAAGGGGCCGGCAGCCCAGTGCCGGGTCACGCCCAGGGCGTCGCCCTCGGCCACGTCGTCGCCGCGGCTGAGCAGCACGCTGTCGGCCTGCACCTGCACGTGCTGCACTTCGCCGTCTTCGGTCTTCACCGTCAGCGTGGCCTGGCTGCCGGACACGGCGATGTCCTGCACGGTGCCGAAACCGGTAGCGCGTTGGGTCTCTTCGGCTTGGTAGGCGAAATACTGCGGCACTCGGTTCCAGCGCCATTCGTAGGACATCATCGAGGTGGCCAGGTACAGGCTGATCGCCAGGCCCACCAACACGAGCGCAGTGAGCCCATGCCAAGGCCACTGGGCTTTTTTATGCTTGATCAAAAAGGTGCTCCAAAAAACGAGACGCCGAGCGGAGGCTCGGCGGTTAGCGGCGAGCGGCGCGCACCTGCAGAGGACAGTGGGCCTCTGCAGGCGGCACGCCGCGGATTGCCTGCCGCCAGCGCGCGGCGCTTACTCCATTTCCTTCAGCCAGTCCTTGTTCTTGAACCACTTGTCGTGGATCCGATCGTAGGTGCCGTCGTGCTTGATCTGGTGCAGGAAGTTGTTGATGAAGTTGATGCTGTCGTAGTCACCCTTCTTCAGGCCGAAGGCCAACGGTTCGAAGGTGAAGGGCTCTTCGAGGAACAGCAGCTTGCCGGCGCCGGCCTTTTCCACCGCGACCACGTTGTACGGCGCGTCGTAGACGAAGGCATCGGCCTTGCCGTTGACCACGTCCATGACCGCTTCCTGTTCGTTGTCATAACCGTGGTACTGCGCCTTGCCGATCAGCTTCTTGGCGATCATTTCGCCGGTGGTGCCGAGCTTGGAGGTCAGGCGGTACTTGTCGCTGTTGAGGTCTTTGTAGGACTTGATCTCGCCTTGCAGCTCCTTGCGGATCAGCAGGGTCTGGCCCACCACGATGAAGGGCTCGCTGAAGTTCAGGCGCAGGTTGCGTTCCTGGGTCAGGGTCATGCCGCTGCCGATCATGTCGAACTTGCCGGTGATCAGCGCCGGAATGATGCCATCGTAGGCCGTGGAGACGGTTTCCAGCTTCACGCCCATGGACTTGGCCATGGCCTTGAGGATATCGACTTCGAAGCCGATGATCTCGCCGCGCTTGTTGGTCATCTCGAACGGCATGTAGGTCGGGTCCATGCCCACCCGCAACGTGCCGCGCTTGACCGCGTCGTCGATGGCGCCAGCCTGCGCACAGGCCACTGCGGCCAGCGCCGTGACGCCCACGAGCAGGCGCGAAAGATAGTGCTTGATCATTACCAGGTTCCCCAGCGAGAAAAGAAGCGAGTCTTATTGTTGGCGCGGCCGTAGAACCGCGCGGCGCGACGGACAGCGATGCTAACGCATGGCGGGCCTGCAAGTCACTGCAAGAGCCGCCGGCCGGCATGCGGGTTTTGCGGCGATGAACAGCCGCTGTCGCCGAACCGCACGTAAAAACGCCTGGGGCCTGCATGTGCAGGCCCCAGGCGTTGGATACGACCGCTGCGGATCAGGCGCCGACCAGGCCGGCCTGCGCCTGCGCCGGCAGCGCGTGCGGGTCGCTGGCGACCGAGCTGCGCCAGGCTTCGATCCAAGCCGCGTTCTGCTCGGCCCAGACACGCTCGTGCAGGCGCGACAGGGCGACCGGGTCGCTGAGCAAGGCCAGGCGGGTGGCCAGGTCGATGCCTTTCGGTCCAGCTTCGAGCGCCTTGGCGACGCGCTCGCCACGCAGCCGTTCGATGGCGGCCGACTGGCCGTGACGCGCCGTGCCCATGGCGCAGGCCAGGGCGTTCTGGCGTGGATCGACCACGGCACGTACGAAACCGTCACGCAACGCGTGCCAACGGTTTTCGTGGGCGTATTGGTCGGTGGCCAGCAGCTCGGCAGGCGTGGCGTACTCCTCGGGGATCAGGAACAGCTTCTCGTCCTTGGCCTTCAGGCCCAGGTTGGTACGGCTGGAAATCACCGACACCGGGATCGACAGCACCAGGGAACCGACGATCGGCGCCAGCCACCACAGGAAGCTCGGGTTCAGCCACGCCACCAACCCGGCCCAGGCGAAGCCCAGCAGGGTCTGTGGGCCGTGGCGACGGATCGCTTCGCTCCAGGGGGTGGAGTCGTCGTCACGCTGCGGCGAGTTCCAGGTCGCGGCCCAGCCGAGGAATGCGGCCAGCACGAAGCGGGTGTGGAAAATCATCCGCACCGGTGCCAGGAGCATGGAGAACAGCATCTCCATCAGCATCGACAGGGTGACCTTGATCCGCCCGCCGAAGCCCACCGAGCCCTTGGCCCAGATCAGGATGACGCTGAGCAGCTTGGGCAGGAACAGCAGCACCACGGTGGTGGAGAACAGCGCGATGGCTTTCTCCGGGTGCCATTGCGGCCACAGCGGATAGAGCTGGAAGGGTTCGAGGAAGTACTGCGGCTCCATCAACGTGTTGGTCGCGAGCAGGGCCGTCGACAGCACCAGGAAGAAGAACCACAGCGGCGCCGACAGGTACGACATCACGCCGGTGAGGAACACCGCGCGGTGCACCGGGTGCATGCCCTTGACCAGGAACAGGCGGAAGTTCATCAGGTTGCCGTGGCACCAACGCCGGTCGCGCTTGAGCTCGTCGAGCAGGTTCGGCGGCAGTTCTTCATAGCTGCCCGGCAGGTCATAGGCGATCCACACGCCCCAACCGGCGCGGCGCATCAGCGCGGCTTCGACGAAGTCGTGGGACAGGATCGCACCGGCGAAGGCACCCTTGCCCGGCAACGGCGCCAAGGCGCAGTGCTCGATGAAGGGTTTCATGCGAATGATCGCGTTGTGCCCCCAGTAGTGCGATTCGCCCAATTGCCAGAAGTGCAGACCGGCGGTGAACAGCGGGCCGTAAACGCGGGTGGCGAACTGCTGCATGCGTGCATACAGCGTGTCCATGCCCGAGGCACGCGGCGCCGACTGGATGATGCCCGCGTCCGGGTTGGCCTCCATCAGGCGCACCAGGCTGGTCAGGCAGTCGCCGCTCATCACGCTGTCGGCGTCGAGCACCACCATGTACTTGTAGGCACCGCCCCAGCGACGGCAGAAGTCGTCGAGGTTACCGCTCTTGCGCTTGACCCGGCGGCGACGGCGGCGATAGAAGATGTGCCCGAAGCCTTTGGCCTCGCGGCAGACTTCCAGCCAGGCCTTCTGTTCGGCCACGGCGATGTCGGTGTCGTTGGTGTCACTGAGGACGAAGAAGTCGAAGCGGTCGAGGTTGCCGGTGGCGGCCACCGATTCGAAGGTGGCGCGCAGGCCGGCGAACACCCGCGGCACGTCTTCGTTGCAGATCGGCATGACGATGGCTGTGCGTGCCTCGGCGCCGATCGGCTCGTTGCCGGCACTGCTGCCGGAGATCTTGTATTTGTCGCGCCCGGTGAGCAGCTCCAGGAAGCCCATCAGCGCCGTCCAGAATCCCGCCGACACCCAGCAGAAGAGGATGCCGAACAGGATCAGGATGGAGGTCTGCAAGGCATACGGCCAGACCTGGACGATGGTGTCCCAGATCGGCTGCGAGGTGATCTCGTCGAGATCGACGAACGACCAGCCCTGGTACGGCAGGATGCCTTTCATGTACCAGCCGGCGACCAGCGTCTGGCCGATCATCAGCGTCAGCAGGATGTAGCGGCGGATCGAGCCGACCGTGCGCCAGCGCGCCACCGGCAGCTCGCGCTTGGGCGGCTGCGGGGCGTTGGTGCGGCCGGTCATGCGCCGCCAGATGCGTACCAGGATGTTGGTGCGCCAGGGCTCGGGCAGTACCCGCGTGCGCTGGATGGGCGGTGCGATCTTCAGGCTCAAGCGGCCATTGGCGTCGACGCCGAGCATCTCGGCGTCTTCCAGTTCGGCTGCACTGCCCGCCGTCAGGCGCGCGGCGACCGAGGCCTGGGCGGCTTCGCCAGGTTCGGCCAGAGGCTGCTCGGCGAGGCGCTGATGCAGCTCGCTGAAGGAGGTGCAGCCGGCCAGTTCGGCCCGCTGCTCATCGTTCAACGGCAGGTGCGCCAGGTACTCGCTCAGCGGTACCGGTGTTGCGTTCGGGTTACTCATCGGCAGGCAACTGATAGGTCCAGGTCTCGGTCAACACCTTCTCGGTGGTGGCCGGTGCTTCTTGAGCGGCGGCATCGGCGGCAGGCTGTTCGGCGGCCGCGTGTTGCTCGGCAGCCTTGACGTGCTTGCCAGTGGCTTTGGCCGGCTTGGTGTCCTTGGCCGGCTTGGGCGCTTCGACCGGCACGTCGCGTACCAGCGCCGCGCGCATTTCGGTGGACTTGTTCGGGTCTTTGACCTTCAGGCGCAGCGTCAGGCGCCAGCCCTTGGTTTCAGGGTTGTAGCGCAGGTTATTCTCGGCCACTTCGGCGTTGTCGCCGACGCTGACCTGGCTGCGCACGCCGCTGTCTTCAGACAAGGCCGCCAAGGTGGGACCGGCGAAATCGACCAGGAACGCGACGCTGCCGTCGGGCTGGCGGATCAGGTTGGACTGCTTGACGTCGCCGGTCGAACGCATGGTCTGCTCGACCCGACCCAGGTCCTGAGCCTGGAACTTGGGCTCGTCCATGGTGAAGTGCAGGCGATAGTCGTGGTCGATCGAAGTACCGGGCTCAGGACGTTTTTCCGGGCTCCAGTAGGCGACGATGTTGTCGTTGGTTTCGTCGGCGGTGGGGATCTCGACCAGATCGACGGTGCCTTTGCCCCAATCGCCTACCGGTTCGATCCAGGCGCTAGGACGCTTGTGGTAGTTGTCGTCGAGGTCTTCGTAGTCCTTGAAGTCGCGGTGACGCTGCATCAGACCGAAGCCGCGCGGGTTTTCCACGCTGAAGTTGCTGACGGCCAGGTGCTTGGGGTTGTTCAGCGGGCGCCACAGCCATTCGCCGTTGCCGCCATGGATCGCCAGGCCTTCGGAGTCGTGCAGGGCCGGACGGTAGTTGAGCACCTTGGAGGGCTGGTTGGGGCCGAACAGGTACATGCTGGTCAGCGGCGCGATGCCCAAGCGGGTGACCTGGTCACGCAGGAACACGCGGGATTTGACGTCGACCACGGTGTCGGTGCCCGGACGCAGGGTCAGCTTGTAGGCGCCGGTGGAACGCGGCGAATCGAGCAGCGCGTAGATCACCAGGTGCTTGTCGGTCGGCTTGGGCTTCTCGACCCAGAACTCGGTGAAGCGCGGGAATTCCTCGCCCGACGGCAGCGCGGTGTCGATGGCCAGGCCACGGGCCGACAGGCCATACGCCTGGCCCTTGCCGACCACGCGGAAGTAGCTGGCGCCGAGCAAGGTCATGATTTCGTCTTGCTTGTCGGCCTTGTTGATCGGGTACAGCACGCGGAAACCGGCATAGCCGAGGTTTGCCGTGCTCTTGGCGTCGTGCTGCACGTCACCGAAGTCGAAGCGGCTCGGGTCGTACTTGATTTCCTCGACCGTGCTGGCGGTGACTTCGTTGATTTTCACCGGTGTGTCGAAGTGCATGCCCTGGTGGTAGAACGACAGCTTGAAGGGGGTCTTGTCCGCGCTCCACTCGGCTTTTTCCTGAAGGAAGCGGATCTTCTGGTAGTCAGCGAACTTCATGTCGCGGAACACCGCAGGCAGATTGCTCTTCGGTGCCTCGTACTTCTGACCGGCCAGGTCCTTGGCCTTGGACGCTACGTCGTCCAGGTTGAAGGCCCACAGCTGGCCGGCGCTCATCAGGCCGACCAAAGCGGCACCGGCCATGACGACCTGGCGCAACCGTTTGCTGGAAATTCTGGGTGAACCACAGGGACTTACGATCACGAGCAACCCTCGCCGAAAACAGATCATGAAACCAACGGCCAGCGACAATTGCCGGGTTGGCGAGCACTGTTCGGACCCCGTAAGGGCGTAATGATTCCCCAGACGGATTCCAGACAGCGCTCGAGTCAAAGTCAAACGAACCCACGGACGCGGATTCTTACAGCGCGCGATTATCTAGCAGGCCGCGTTACAACGCATCAGGCCAGCAGAACTATTTATCGTAGGAAACCCCGTGTTTTCCCGTAAACGAGGGGTTTTTTCCGATCAGATTTGTAACATGAACGTCACCGGGCCATCGTTGACCAGATGGACCTGCATGTCGGCACCGAATCGCCCGGTCGCCACGCCTTCGTGTCGACCCTGCGCCTGCTGCACCAGGTAGTCGAACAGTTCCGCGCCCAGAGCCGGCGGCGCGGCGCTGGAAAAGCTCGGACGCAGGCCGCTGCGGGTGTCGGCGGCCAGGGTGAACTGCGAGACCAGCAGCAGGCCACCGGCCACCTCCTTGAGCGACTGGTTCATCTTGCCCTGGGCATCGCTGAACACCCGGTAGTTGAGCAGCTTGTGCAGCAGTTTGTCGGCATGCTCGCGGGTGTCGTGCGGTTCGACCGCCACCAGCACCAGCAAGCCCTGGTCGATGGCACCGACCACCTCCCCCGCCACTTCGACACGGGCCGAGCGCACCCGTTGCAGCAGGCCCTTCATGCTTCTTCCAAGGGCAGGTCGAGCAGGCGCCGGGCCATCTGGTCGGCGGCGCGCACCAAAGCGTCGGTGATGCCCGGTTCGGACGCGGCATGGCCGGCGTCGCGGATGACCTTCAGTTCGCTGTTGGGCCAGGCCTGGTGCAAGGCCCAGGCGTTGTCCAGCGGGCAGATCACGTCGTAGCGGCCATGCACGATCACCGCCGGCAGGTGGGCGATCTTCGGCACGTCGCGGATCAATTGGTCAGGTTCGAGGAAAGCGTCGTGCATGAAGTAATGGCACTCGATGCGCGCGATCGACAGTGCCCGCTGCGGTTCGGCGAAGCGATCGACCACCAACGGGTTGGGCCGCAGGGTGGCAGTGCGCCCTTCCCAGGTGGACCAGGCTTTGGCCGCATGCATCTGGGCGATCTGGTCGCTGCCGGTCAGGCGCTTGTGGAAGGCCTTGACCAGGTCGCTGCGCTCCTCGGCCGGGATCGGCGCCACGTAGTCCTGCCAGTAGTCGGGGAACAGGCGGCTGGCACCGGCCTGGTAGAACCACTGGATCTCCTGCGGGCGGCACAGGAAGATGCCGCGCAGGATCAGCCCGAGCACGCGCTCCGGGTGAGTCTGGGCATAGGCCAGGGCCAGGGTCGAACCCCAGGAGCCGCCGAACAGCACCCACTGCTCGATACCCAGATGCTCGCGGATGCGCTCCATGTCGGCGACCAGGTCCCAGGTGGTGTTTTTCTCGATGCTGGCGTGCGGCGTGGAGCGCCCGCAGCCGCGCTGGTCGAAGGTGACGATGCGGTACAGGTTGGGGTCGAAGTAGCAGCGGCTCTGGGCATCGCAGCCCGACCCCGGCCCGCCGTGGATGAACAGCACCGGCAGGCCTTCGGGCGAGCCGCTTTCATCGACGTACAGCACATGCGGCGCATCCACGGCCAGATCGTGCCGGGCGTAGGGTTTGATCTGCGGGTACAGGGTCTGCATTGCGCACTCCGTGTGAGGATCGGGCTGGGTACGAACCTGTCTTTGCCAGGGCCGAACAGGGTAAACGGGTGAAGCCATCGGCGGCAGGCAGTGCCTTGGGTCAGGCTCGCGGCTTCACGCAGTATGGCCGAGTCTGGCGATATTTCGTACACCGCGTGGGTCGGCCGGCGGCAATCATAAACCCGAATGGCGGCTTTGAGGATCATGCGCTGCACGGCGCTAGGGTGCCGACGACGACCGCGCTGCGACGAGCACCAGGCGGCGCTAGGTGAACGTGCCATGGCAGGCACCGCTGCCGTCCGTTGCGGACGGCACGCAGCGATCAGTGCATCTTGGCGATGTTGCGGTCGGCCATGCGCCAGATCAGGCGGGTGGTGTCATACCCCTGCTGGCGTGCCTTGGCCAGCAGGCTCTCGCGTTCCCAGGCCGACAGGTGCTGGGCGCGCGACAGGATCCACAGGTGTTTGCGGTCGGGGCTGCCGACGATGGCCGTGCGGTAGCGTTCGTCGACGTAGAGGATCCAGTACTCGGCCCGGGTCACGCCCGGCAGCAGACGGCTCAGGCTGTTGTCGAACTCGACCCACAGCTTGTCGGTGTGGCCGCTGGCCTGCACGTTGGCATGTCCCTGTGCCCGTAGCCATTCGTCGCCCAGGGTGCGGCAACGGTTGAGCACGTCGAAGCTGCCGTCGGGCTTGAGGTTGTAGTGCGCCTCGGACTGGGCGCAGGCGTCCTGATGGGCCAGGGGCAGGCGCGCCAGCTCGTACCAGGTGCCCTGGTAACGCTTGAGGCTGACATTGCCCGCCGTCTTGGGCGCGAGCGGGTCGCTGGTCGTACTGGCGCAGCCGCCGAGCACGGCCAGGCAGCAGACGGCAGCCAGCGCTGCGAGCGCCCTCATTTGAGGCCCTGCCCCGAATACATAAAGACCTTGTCGGCGGCGTACTGCACGCTGATGAAGCTTCTCTCGTCGCCCCAGGTGCAACTGGACATGCCCAAGGCACCCGAGCATTCGGTAGGCGTGCCCAGCAACTGCTCGACCTCGGCCTTGCTCATGCCGGCCTGGAGCCGGGCATAGTTTTCCTGGTTGATCTTGCTGCAGGCGGTCAGGACCACGCAGAGGGTCAGCAAGGCGAAACGACGAAACGACATGACGGGGCAACTCCTGGACAAGGGCTCAGGTTGGAAACCTGCGGAGTGCTTGGAGGGCGAAAAGTCGATCCGGTTCCCTAACCGCCGAGCGATCCGCAGAGGCCACCGGTCGCCACGGCCAGAAGGCGCAAAGCAAAAGGCCAGGCCGCATCGAAAGATGCGGCCTGGCCTGGGGCGACGCTTGGCTAACGTAACGCTTTAGAAACGCGAACCTGGCTCGAGCAGGAAATCCATCTCCTCGTCGGTGCTGGGCCGGTCGAGCTGCAGGTTGCGGTGCGGAAAACGCCCGAACCGCTCGATCACCCGCTGGTGCTGCTGGGCGTAATCGAGAAAGCCTTCGAACAGCTTGCGGTTGGCCTCGGGCTGTTCGTCGAGCAGCGTCTGGTAACGCTCGACGCTGAGGTTCTGCCAGTCGAGCACCTCGGCGTGTTGCAGCACCAGCAGCACGAACACGCGCTGGATGGGCAGCAACTGATAGTCGAGCTGCTTTTGCAGACCCTGCATCGCCACCACCTGGGCACGCCGGTCGCCGTCGAAGGCGCGGGCGGTGTCGCGGTACAGCATGCGCGGCAACTGGTCGAGCAACAGGATCAGACCCAGCCAGCCTTGCGGGCTTTGCTGCCATTCGTCCAAGCCGCCCTCGAGCGCCTGCTCCATCAGCGGCCCGAACAGCGCGCCGGCTTCCTCGTCGTGCTGCTTGCCGAACCACAGCAGGCCTTTCTCATCCGCCACGGCCTGGGCCGTGGTGCCCCAACCGAACCACCATTCCAGCAACGGCTGCCAAGGTGCGAGCATGACTTATTCCTTGTGGTAGGCCGTGACGCGCTCGACCTCTTGCTTCGAGCCGAGGATGACCGAAACGCGCTGGTGCAGGCTCTCGGGCCTGATGTCGAGGATGCGCTCGTAACCGTTGGTGGAGGCGCCGCCGGCCTGCTCGATGATGAACGACATCGGGTTGGCTTCGTACATCAGGCGCAACTTGCCCGGCTTGCTCGGCTCGCGCGAGTCGCGCGGGTACATGAACAGGCCGCCACGGGTCAGGATGCGGTGCACGTCGGCCACCATCGAGGCGATCCAGCGCATGTTGTAGTTCTTCTTCAGCGGGCCGGTCTCGCCGGCCAGCAGCTCGCCCACATAACGCGTGACCGGGGCTTCCCAGTGGCGCTGGTTGGACATGTTGATGGCGAACTCGGCGGTGGTTTCCGGCACTTTGATGTCTTCGTGGGTGAGCACGAAGCTGCCCAGTTCACGGTCCAGGGTGAAGCCCTTGACGCCATTGCCCAGGGTCAGCACCAGCATGGTCTGCGGGCCGTAGATGGCGTAACCGGCGGCCACCTGCTCGGTGCCCGGCTGGAGGAAGGCGTTCTCGTTGAGGGTTTCGTTCTGGCTGAGGTATTCGTTCGGGCAGCGCAGCACCGAGAAGATGGTGCCGACCGAGACGTTCACGTCGATGTTCGAGGAGCCGTCGAGCGGGTCGAAGACCAGCAGGTAGGCGCCTTTGGGATAGCGGCCCGGGATCTGGTAGGCGTTGTCCATTTCCTCGGACGCCATGCCGGCCAGGTGACCGCCCCATTCGTTGGCTTCGAGCAGGATGTCGTTGGAGATGACATCGAGCTTCTTCTGCACCTCGCCCTGCACGTTTTCGGTGCCCATGCTGCCCAGCACACCGCCCAAAGCACCTTTGGAGACGTGATGGCTGATTTCCTTGCACGCACGCGCCACCACTTCGATCAGGAAGCGCAGATCGGCAGGAGTGTTGTTGCTGCGGGTCTGCTCAATCAAATAGCGACTCAGGGTAACGCGAGACATGTATGGCTCCGACGGGATTGGGGGAGAAAAACCCCCGCAGTTTACAGGGAGAGCGGCACGCTAGCGAGCAAAGCGACGCGCCTGGGCGATCAGACGGCGCTTCGCGGGGGGAGTTCATCACCCCCGCAGCACGGGGCCGCGAGGGTGAAACGGTTCAGTCCAAGGCCTTCCAGATGTCGCTGGCGTATTCGCCGATGGTGCGGTCGGACGAGAACCAGCCCATGTGCGCGGTGTTGAGCACCGCCATGCGCCACCAGTCCTCAGGCGTGTTCCACAGCGCATCGACGCGGCGCTGGGCATCCCAGTAGGCGTCGAAGTCGGCGCACACCAGGAAGCGGTCGTAGTCGACCAGCGCGTCCATGAAGCCTGCGTAGCGCGACGGGTCGTCGGGCGAGAACACGCCGCTGCGGATCGCCTGAAACACGTCGTTGAGCCGGTGCGAAGCGCCCAGTGCGGCGCCGGCGCCGAAGTCGTTGTCACGCTTGCGCGCCTGCACCTGCTGTGCGGTCAGGCCGAAGATGAACATGTTCTCGGCGCCGACGTGCTCGCACATTTCCACGTTGGCGCCGTCCAGGGTGCCGATGGTCAGCGCGCCGTTGAGGCCGAACTTCATGTTGCTGGTGCCCGACGCCTCGTAGCCGGCGGTGGAGATCTGCTCGGACAGGTCCGCCGCCGGAATGATGCTTTCGGCCAGGCTGACGTTGTAGTTGGGCAGGAACACCACTTTCAGCAGGCCGCGCACGGTCGGGTCGTTGTTCACCACCCGAGCGATGTCGTTGGTCAGTTTGATGATCAGCTTGGCCTGGTGGTAGCTGGCCGCCGCCTTGCCGGAGAAGATCTTCACCCGCGGCGCCCAGTCGCCGCTCGGCTCGGCGCGGATGGCCTGGTACAGCGCCACGGTGTGCAACAGGTTGAGCAACTGCCGCTTGTACTCGTGGATGCGCTTGACCTGCACGTCGAACAGCGCCTCGGGGCTGACGGTGACGCCGACGCGTTCCTGGATGATGCTGGCCAGGGCGTTCTTGCTGTGCAGGCGCTGGGCGGCGAAGCGGGCGCGGAAAGCCTGGTCGTCGGCCTTGGGCGCGAGCTTGGGCAGGTGCGTTTGCGGATCGTCCAGCAGCTCGGGGCCGAGGGTGTCGACCAGCATCTCGGTGAGTTGCGGGTTGGCCTGGTACAGCCAGCGGCGGAAGGTGATGCCGTTGGTCTTGTTGTTGATGCGGTCCGGGTAGAGCTTGTGCAGTTGCGCGAACACCGTGCTCTTCATCAACTGGCTGTGCAGCGCCGACACACCATTGACGCTGTGCGAACCGAGGAAGGCCAGGTTGCCCATGCGCACGCGCCGGCCGTTGTCCTCTTCGATCAGCGACACGGCGCGCAACACGTCGAAATCGTGCTGCCCCTGGGCGCGCAGTGCGTCGATGTGGTGGGCGTTGATCAGATAGATGATCTGCATGTGTCGCGGCAGCATGCGCTCCATCAGTGCCACGGGCCAGGTTTCCAGGGCTTCGGGCAGCAGGGTGTGGTTGGTGTAGGCCAAGGTGCCGACGGTGATTTCCCAGGCTTTGTCCCACGGAATTTCGTGCTGGTCGACCAGCAGGCGCATCAACTCGGCCACGGCGATGGACGGGTGGGTGTCGTTGAGCTGGATCGCTGCGGAATCGGGCAGGTTGAGCAGGCTGTCGTGCATGTTCAGGTGCCGGCGCAACAGGTCTTGCAGGGAGGCGCAGACGAAGAAGTACTCCTGGCGCAGACGCAGCTCCTGGCCGGCCTCGGTGCTGTCGGCCGGGTACAGCACGCGCGAGATGCTCTCGGCGCGGGCCACTTCGGCCACGGCGCCCAGGTGGTCGCCGGCGTTGAAGCGCTCCAGGTGCAGCTCTTCCAAGGCGCGGGCGCGCCACAGGCGCAGGGTGTTGACGCTCGACCCGCGCCAGCCCACCACGGGCGTGTCGTAGGCCACGGCGCGCACGGTTTCGCCCGGCGTCCAGACCTGGCGCTGCTCGCCGTTGTCGTCGGTCAGGGTTTCGACACCGCCACCGAAGCTGATCGGGTAGATCACCTCGGGCCGCTCGAACTCCCAGGGGTTGCCGAAGTCGAGCCAGTTCTCGGTCTGTTCCTGCTGCCAGCCGTCGACGATGGCCTGGCGGAACAGGCCGTGTTCGTAGCGGATGCCGTAACCGTGGGCAGCGATGCCCAACGTGGACATGCTTTCCATGAAGCAGGCCGCCAAGCGGCCCAGGCCACCGTTGCCCAGCGCCGCGTCGGGTTCGAGCAGGCGGATGCGCTCCAGGTCCACGTCCAGACCGGCCATGGCCTCGCGGGCGACGTCGAGCAGGCCGAGGTTGCTCAGGCTGTCGTAGAGCAGCCGGCCGATGAGGAATTCCAGGGAAAGGTAGTACACCCGCTTCTGGTTGCGCCGGTAGGCGCGCCGGGTGTGGTCCATCCAGTGCTCGACCATGTGGTCACGGGCGGCCAGTGCCACGGCTTCGAACCAGTCGTGCTCGAAGGCGTGCTCGGGGTCCTTGCCGACCGAATAGGTCAGCTTGGCCAGTACGGCGGCGCGGAATTCGGCCACCTCGGCGTCACGTGTTGCGCGGTCCTGGGGTTCCTGGGGCATACGACATCCTCGGAAAGATTGACGGAGGCTTCGAGAAAGGAAGAGTGGTGAGACTAGACGCTTCGACCCAGAGCGCCGCCGACGGTTCGTCCGGGTTGATGGCCTGAGGCCATTCGGGCGAAAGGTTGTTCACATTTTGAGCAACTCCGGTATGATCGCGCGCCCTGGACCCTGATCCGCCTACCTGTACGCCCTGACCTAATGAAAAGCACCCTGATTGCCGCCGCCGAAGTCGACCGCCTGGAAACCTGGCAGCGCTACACCAGCCACATGTGCGGTGGCTGCCATTCGACCTGCTGCACCCTGCCCGTGGAAGTGAAGATCAACGACCTGGTGCGCATCGGCGTGGTCGACGAGTTCGAGAAGAGCGAGCCACCCAAGGCTATCGCCAAACGTTTGCAGAAAGATGGCATCGTCGAGCGCTTCAACCAGAAGTCCGGCATCTTCACCCTCACCCGCATGAGCAACGACGACTGCCTGTACCTGGATCGCAAGAGCCGCCTGTGCACCATCTACGACAAGCGCCCCGACACCTGCCGCAACCATCCACGGGTCGGGCCGCGGCCGGGGTATTGTGCGTATAAGCCCAAGGCGCAGGTGCGCTGAGGACGGGCGCATACGGTCGCTGCGCCGCCTGAGGCGAGCGGCAAAACCCGGACAAACAAAAACGCCCCCGGCCTTTCGACCGGGGGCGTTTTCATTCAGCCAGAACTCACTCAGTTCTTGGCTTTCTTGGCAGCGCGGGTACGCTCGCCTTCGTCCAGGATCTTCTTGCGCAGGCGGATCGACTTCGGCGTGACTTCGCACAGCTCGTCTTCCTGGATGTATTCCAGGGCCTGTTCCAGGGTGAAGCGAACCGGCGGCACCAGGGCGATGACTTCGTCTTTACCCGAAGCACGCATGTTGTCGAGCTTCTTGCCCTTGGTCGGGTTGACGCCCAGGTCGTTGTCGCGGCTGTTCTGACCGATGATCTGGCCACCGTAGATTTCCTGGCCGTGCTCGACGAACAGCTTGCCGCGCGCTTGCAGGGTTTCCAGCGAGTAGGTCAGGGCCTTGCCGGTTTCGACCGACACCAGAACGCCGTTGAGGCGACCGGACATGTGGCCGGACTTGACGTTGTCGTAGCGATCGAAGATCGAAGTCAGGATGCCTGCACCGTTGGTCAGGGTCAGGAACTGGTTACGGAAACCGATCAGACCACGAGCCGGGATGTTGTATTCCAGGCGCACACGGCCCTTGCCATCCGGGACCATGTTGGTCAGGTCGCCTTTACGCAGGCCCATCTCTTCCATGACCTTGCCCTGGGATTCCTCAGGGATGTCGATGGTGACGTTTTCGAACGGTTCCTGCTTCACGCCGTTCACTTCGCGGATGATCACTTCAGGACGGCCCAGGGCCAGCTCGAAGCCTTCGCGGCGCATGGTTTCGATCAGTACCGACAGGTGCAGCTCGCCACGGCCCGAGACCTTGAACTTGTCCGGGGAATCGGTCTCTTCGACGCGCAGGGCTACGTTGTAGAGCAGTTCCTTGTCCAGACGGTCCTTGATGTTGCGGCTGGTGACGAACTTGCCTTCCTTACCGCAGAACGGCGAATCGTTGACCTGGAAGGTCATGGAAACCGTTGGCTCGTCGACGGTCAGCGGCTTCATGGCCTCGACGGCGGTCGGGTCGCACAGGGTGTCGGAGATGAACAGCTCGTCGAAACCGCTGATGCAGACGATGTCGCCGGCCTGGGCTTCTTCGACGTCCACACGGTGCAGACCATGGTGGCCCATCAGCTTGAGGATACGGCCGTTGCGCTTCTTGCCGTCGGCATCGATGGCGACCACCGGGGTGTTCGGCTTGATGCGGCCACGGGCGATGCGGCCGACGCCGATGACGCCGAGGAAGCTGTTGTAGTCCAGTGCGGAGATCTGCATCTGGAACGGACCGTCACGGTCGACCGCCGGGGCAGGCACGTGGTCGATGACCGCTTGGTACAGCGGGGTCATGTCTTCGGCCATGGCGGTGTGGTCCAGACCGGCGATGCCGTTCAGGGCCGAGGCGTAGACGACCTGGAAGTCCAGCTGCTCGTCGGTGGCGCCGAGGTTGTCGAACAGGTCGAAGATCTGGTCTAGCACCCAGTCAGGACGCGCGCCCGGACGGTCGACCTTGTTGATCACGACGATCGGCTTGAGGCCGGCTTCGAAGGCCTTCTTGGTCACGAAGCGGGTTTGCGGCATAGGGCCGTCTTGCGCGTCGACCAGCAGCAGCACGGAGTCGACCATCGACATCACACGCTCCACCTCGCCACCGAAGTCGGCGTGGCCGGGGGTGTCGACGATGTTGATGTGGTAGCCGTTCCAGTTGATGGCGGTGTTCTTCGCCAGAATGGTGATGCCGCGCTCTTTTTCCTGGTCGTTGGAGTCCATGACGCGCTCGTCGTTGAGCTCGCCGCGCTCCAGGGTGCCGGACTGACGCAGGAGTTTGTCTACCAGGGTGGTCTTACCATGGTCGACGTGGGCAATGATGGCGATGTTACGCAGATTTTCGATCACAAAAGCATCTCGAGCAGAGGATTCGGTTGCCGCCAGCTTAGCGGCCAAATATGAAGCGATATGACTCAGTGGGCCCGTTGGTCGGGAGGGCGATGGCGGATGCTGCCGCCATACAGCCCTGGGGTCTTATGCCGGACGATAAACACGCACATTGGCATGTCCCTCACTGAGCAGGTGGTGTGCGTGCAAACGGCTCATCACACCCTTGTCGCAATAGAGCAGGTACTGACGGGTCTCGTCGAGCTGCTTGAAGCGACTGTTGATTGCGTAGAACGGCATGGCCTGCACCTCGATGCCGTCGATTTCCAGCGGCTGGTCTTCCAAGGCGTCGGGGTGGCGGATGTCGATGACGATCTGGCCAGGCAATACCTGGGCCACTTCCTCGATCTCGATGTCCTTGCCCAGCTCGTCGATGACGTTGTCGATCGAGACGAAGCGGGCACGCTCCAGCGCGCTGTCGAGCACGGCCATGTCGAAATGCTGTTCTTCGTGGACGACCCGGTCCGGTTTGGCGCGGGTGGTCGGGTTCACCGAGATCACGCCGCAGTACTCGGGCATGTGCCGGGCGAAGTCGGCGGTGCCGATCTGGTAGGCGGTATCGATGATGTCCTGCTTGTGGCTGGCCAGCAGCGGGCGCAGCACCAGCTTGTCGGTGGCCTGGTCGATCACCGAGAGGTTGGGCAGGGTCTGGCTGGAGACCTGGGAAATCGCCTCGCCGGTGACCAGCGCATCGATCTCCAGACGGTCGGCGATGCGGCTAGAGGCGCGCAACATCATGCGCTTCAAGGTCACGCCCATGTAACGGTCGTCGACCTTGCCGAGAATCTCCCCCACCACTTCCTCGAACGGCACGCTGATGAACAGCACGCGCTGGCTGCTGCCGTACTTCTTCCACAGGAAATGCGCGACTTCCATCACGCCCAGTTCGTGGGCGCGGCCGCCGAGGTTGAAGAAGCAGAAATGTGTGACCAGGCCGCGGCGCATCATCTGGTAGGCCGCCACGGTGGAGTCGAAGCCACCGGACATCAGCACCAAGGTCTGCTCCAGAGCGCCCAGCGGGTAGCCGCCCATGCCCTGGTGCTGGCCGTGGATGATGTACAGGCGCTGGTTGCGGATTTCGATGCGCACCAATACTTCGGGGTTCTTCAGGTCGATGCCGGCGGCGCCG
Organism: Pseudomonas sp. MLB6B; assembly: GCF_054508135.1. Taxonomy (NCBI): domain Bacteria; kingdom Pseudomonadati; phylum Pseudomonadota; class Gammaproteobacteria; order Pseudomonadales; family Pseudomonadaceae; genus Pseudomonas; species Pseudomonas sp. MLB6B. The sequence continues at coordinate 357,424 of NZ_CP199313.1, forward strand.
CACTGCTGGCGCAGCTGGCTGCCGACGTAGCGATCGACGTCCATGGAACTGAAATCGTGGTGGCCGCCGCGCTTGCAGCGCACGGCGAAGCGCTTGCCGGCCAGCAGGTGGCCGAAATGCGCGCGGCACTTGGCGACGATGTCGTCGAAGTCGCCCAGCGGGTATTCCTCGATGCGCAGGCAATGGGCGATGCCCGGCGTGCAGCTCAGGCGCTCGATCATTTCACGCAGGACCTTCTCGTCCTCGAGGCGGGTGACCACTTCGAGATTGTCCCAGACACCCTCCACCACCAGCTCGGGATCGAGGTCCTTGAGCACGGCGCGGATGTTCTTCGCGAGCTGGCGGATGAAGCGCATGCGCACCGGCCGGCTCTTGATGGTGATTTCTGGGAAGACTTTGACGATCAGTTTCATGGTCACAGGGCGCGATGGGCTCACCGAAAAATGAGGGGCGCGGATTATATCGGAAATGTTCCGATGTTTGAGCATTTTTTGCACAAAATCTGTTTGCGCATGACTGAAGGCCCCGTGCAATAAGGACTCTGTAGGCGACCGGCCGGCGCTCCGGTTCAGTCGCGATGGACCGCGCAGCGACCCCGAACGCCCCAACCTCCTTATGACAGGAAATACATGTGCTGCCAGAGTTGGGGCCGCGTTGCGGCCCATCGCGGCTGAAGCCGCTCCTACAGTCGCACTACATTGGTGCATACAGCGCGTTTCTTGCCTCGAATAGGTGCGCTATTGACGGCCCATGTACTTGTAGATGCCCCAATCCGCCGCCTTTTATCCCGCCCTCGCCATTTTTGGGCACTGGCATGCAAATTGCTCCCTTGTGAGGCAGGTAAGCTTGGCCGACTATCCGTGCCCGGCAACACCCTTTTCCAGGTCGCGGCCAACCGCGTTCCAGACCCACCGGAGGACAGCATGTCGAAGTCGGTTCAACTCATCAAAGATCATGACGTCAAATGGATTGATCTGCGTTTCACGGACACCAAAGGCAAACAGCACCACGTCACCATGCCGGCTCGCGACGCGCTGGAAGACGACTTCTTCGAAGCTGGCAAGATGTTCGACGGCTCCTCCATCGAAGGCTGGAAAGGCATCGAAGCCTCCGACATGATCCTGCTGCCGGACGACACCTCCGCCGTGCTGGACCCGTTCACCGAAGAGCCGACCCTGATCCTGGTCTGCGACGTGATCGAGCCGTCCACCATGCAGGGCTACGACCGCGACCCGCGCGCCATCGCCAAGCGCGCCGAGGAATACCTCAAGACCACCGGCATCGGCGACACCGTGTTCGTCGGCCCGGAGCCGGAGTTCTTCATCTTCGACCAGGTCAAGTTCAAGTCGGACATCTCCGGCTCGATGTTCAAGATCTACTCCGAGCAAGGCTCGTGGATGACCGACCAGGACGTCGAAGGCGGCAACAAGGGCCACCGCCCTGCCGTCAAAGGCGGCTACTTCCCGGTTCCGCCGTGCGACCACGACCACGAAATCCGTACCGCCATGTGCAACGCCATGGAAGAGATGGGCCTGGTCATCGAAGTGCACCACCACGAAGTGGCCACTGCCGGTCAGAACGAAATCGGTGTGAAGTTCAACACCCTGGTCACCAAGGCCGACGAAGTCCAGACCCTGAAGTACTGCGTGCACAACGTGGCCGATGCCTACGGCAAGACCGCTACCTTCATGCCTAAACCGCTGTACGGCGACAACGGCTCGGGCATGCACGTGCACATGTCGATCTCCAAAGACGGCAAGAACACCTTCTCCGGCGAAGGCTATGCCGGCCTGTCCGACATCGCCCTGTACTTCATCGGCGGCATCATCAAGCACGGTAAGGCTCTGAACGGCTTCACCAACCCGGCCACCAACTCCTACAAGCGCCTGGTGCCAGGCTTCGAAGCGCCAGTGATGCTGGCCTACTCGGCCCGCAACCGTTCCGCTTCGATCCGCATTCCTTACGTGTCGAGCCCCAAAGCCCGCCGTATCGAAGCGCGCTTCCCGGACCCGGCGGCCAACCCGTACCTGTGCTTCGCCGCACTGCTGATGGCCGGCCTGGACGGTATCCAGAACAAGATCCACCCAGGCGACGCCGCCGACAAGAACCTGTACGACCTGCCGCCCGAAGAGGCCAAGGAAATCCCACAGGTCTGCGGCAGCTTGAAAGAAGCCCTGGAAGAGCTGGACAAGGGCCGCGCGTTCCTGACCAAGGGCGGCGTGTTCTCCGACGACTTCATCGATGCCTACATCGAGCTGAAGTCCGAAGAAGAGATCAAGGTCCGCACCTTCGTCCACCCGCTGGAATACGACCTGTACTACAGCGTTTGATGCGCTAGACGCCAGGCGTCGACACGTTCGTCCACAACGGCCTTCTTCGGAAGGCCGTTGTTGTTTCAGCTGTCAGGCATATGGGAAGGCTCCTACAAAAGCGCTCTGGAAGAACCAGGCACACTCGATGGCCCACCACTCGAGGAAGCCTTTCATGCGTTCCATCACCCTTACCTTGCTCTTGGTCCTCAGCCTGTCCGGCTGTGCCTCTTCGAGCAAACCCAAGACCCCGCTGGACATCCTGCTCGACACCATCGAAAACCGCTTGGCCCTGGCCGACGGCGTAGCCCTGCTCAAGTGGGACCAGAATCTGCCCGTGCAAGACCTGCCGCGCGAGCAGCAGATCCTGACCCAGGTCCGCGAAGCAGCTGCCGACCATGACCTCGACGCACAGCGGGCGGCAGGCTTCTTCGCCGACCAGATGGAAGCCGGCAAGCTGGTGCAGTACGCCCTGCTCAACCGCTGGGAACGCGAGCAACGGGCGCCGGATACGCCGCGCCTGGACCTGAAGAACGCGCTACGGCCCCAGCTCGACAACCTGCAGCATCAGCTACTCGCCGGCCTGCAACGCTTCGATCGGCAACGGCCGGGCGACTGCAAGCGGGTGGTGGCCGATGCGCTGGCCGAACGTGCAGGCACCGCACTGCATCAACTGGCCCTGCAACGCGCAGCGGGCAGACTTTGCGACCCTCTCTGAAACAAAGCCCTATATTGGTGCACACTAGGGTGCATGACCGGGGCAGACGGTCCACTTTGTTCCATCGACCGCCTGATTCCCGGTCCGAATCGCCCGCTTTCAGGGCCTGAGTCAGAAAATACCGCTTCTTTTCAGAGCCTTGGTTTGTTTCTTGCATTTTGCAGCTGCATGCCGAGCCTCTGCGCTCCTACCCTGGCCCGATCGGGGCATCACGCGCCCAATGCGCCCGCACTGCGGTAATAGAGGTCACCCTTGCCATGACCATCAGCGACGCGCAGCACCGACTGTTGCTGGACAACCTGACCACCGCCACGCTGCTGCTCGATGCCGAACTGCGCCTGGAGTACATGAACCCGGCCGCCGAAATGCTGTTGGCCGTCAGCGGTCAGCGCAGCCATGGGCAATTCATCAGCGAGCTGTTCACCGAATCCGCCGAGGCCCTCAGCGCCCTGCGCCAGGCGGTCGAGCACGCGCACCCGTTCACCAAACGCGAAGCGCTGCTGACCTCGCTCAACGGCCAGAGCATCACCGTCGACTATGCCGTGACGCCCATCCTGCACCAGGGCACCACCCTGCTGCTGCTCGAAGTGCACCCGCGCGACCGGTTGCTGCGCATCACCAAGGAGGAGGCCCAGCTGAGCAAGCAGGAAACCACCAAGATGCTGGTGCGCGGCCTGGCCCACGAGATCAAGAACCCCCTGGGCGGCATCCGCGGCGCAGCGCAGTTGCTGGCCCGCGAGCTGCCCGAAGACGGCCTTCGCGACTACACCGACGTGATCATCGAAGAGGCCGACCGCCTGCGCAACCTGGTCGATCGCATGCTCGGTTCGAACAAACTGCCCTCACTGTCGATGACCAACATCCACGAGGTGCTGGAGCGCGTGTGCAGCCTGATCGACGCCGAAAGCCAAGGTGGCATCACCCTGGTGCGCGACTATGACCCGAGCCTGCCCGACGTGCTGATCGACCGCGAGCAGATGATCCAGGCGGTGCTCAACATCATGCGCAACGCCATGCAGGCCATCGGCCACAAGAACGAGCTGCGCCTGGGCCGCATCAGCCTGCGCAGTCGCGCCATGCGCCAGTTCACCATCGGCCATGTGCGCCACCGTCTGGTGGCGCGGGTCGAGATCACCGACAACGGTCCGGGCATTCCCGCCGAACTGCAAGACACCCTCTTCTACCCTATGGTCAGTGGGCGCCCGGACGGCACCGGGCTGGGCCTGGCCATCACGCAGAACATCATCAGCCAGCATCAGGGTCTGATCGAATGCGAGAGCCATCCCGGCCACACCACCTTTTCGATATTCCTGCCGCTGGAACAAGGAGCCACCGCCTCATGAGCCGAAGTGAAACCGTCTGGATCGTCGACGATGATCGCTCCATCCGCTGGGTCCTGGAAAAAGCCCTGCAACAGGCCGGCATGGCCACCCAGAGCTTCGACAGCGCCGAAGGCGTGATGGGCCGCCTGGCCCGCCAGCAACCGGACGTGATCATTTCCGACATCCGCATGCCGGGCACCAGCGGCCTCGATCTGCTGGCGCAGATCCGCGAGCAGCACCCGCGCCTGCCGGTGATCATCATGACCGCCCACTCCGATCTGGAGAGCGCCGTGGCCTCGTACCAGGGCGGTGCCTTCGAGTACCTGCCCAAGCCGTTCGACGTCGACGAAGCCGTGGCCCTGGTCCAGCGCGCCAACCAGCACGCCCAGGAGCAGCAAGGCCTGGCCGCGCCGCAACCGCTGACCCGCACGCCCGAGATCATCGGCGAAGCGCCGGCCATGCAGGAGGTGTTCCGCGCCATCGGCCGCTTGAGCCATTCCAACATCACCGTGCTGATCAACGGCGAGTCCGGCACCGGCAAGGAGCTGGTGGCGCACGCCCTGCACCGCCACAGCCCACGCGCGGCCTCGCCGTTCATCGCGCTGAACATGGCGGCGATCCCCAAGGATCTGATGGAGTCGGAGCTGTTCGGCCACGAGAAAGGCGCCTTCACCGGCGCGGCCAACCTGCGCCGCGGCCGCTTCGAGCAGGCCGACGGCGGCACCTTGTTCCTCGACGAGATCGGCGACATGCCGGCCGACACCCAGACCCGCCTGCTGCGGGTGCTGGCCGACGGCGAGTTCTACCGCGTCGGCGGCCATGTGCCGGTCAAGGTCGATGTGCGCATCATCGCCGCGACCCACCAGAATCTGGAATCGTTGGTGCAGGCAGGCAAATTCCGCGAAGACCTGTTCCACCGCCTGAACGTGATCCGCATCCACATTCCGCGCCTGGCCGACCGCCGCGAAGACATCCCCGCCCTGGCCCGCCACTTCCTCGCCCGGGCGGCCCAGGAACTGGCCGTCGAACCCAAGCTGCTCAAGCCCGAAACCGAGGCCTTCATGAGCAACCTGCCATGGCCGGGCAACGTACGGCAGATGGAGAACACCTGCCGCTGGATCACCGTCATGGCCTCGAGCCGCGAAGTCTTGATCGGCGACCTGCCGCCCGAGCTGCTCAACCTGCCGCAGGACGCCTCGCCCGTGACCAACTGGGAGCAGGCGCTGCGCCAGTGGGCCGACCAGGCCCTGACCCGTGGCCAGACCAGCCTGCTGGACAGCGCCGTGCCCAGCTTCGAGCGGATCATGATCGAGACCGCCCTCAAGCACACCGCCGGCCGGCGCCGCGACGCTGCGCAACTGTTGGGCTGGGGACGCAACACCCTGACCCGCAAGATCAAGGAACTGGAAATGAACGTCGCCGGTGGTGAAGAGGACGACGGCGAGGAGCACTGAAGCAACGCGGTCTTTCTGAATTCATCGGCGCCGTAAGGCCGATGCGCTAGCATGTGGCTCCCGCCCAGGAGGCCGCATGCCCGATACCACCCGCCACCTGCACCTGCCCAACGGCTTGCGCGTGACCCTGCGCCACGCGCCGCACCTCAGCCGCGCCGCGGCGGCACTACGGGTGCGCGCCGGCAGCCACGACGCACCGGGGCGTTGGCCAGGTCTGGCGCACCTGCTCGAACACCTGCTGTTTCTCGGCACCACACGCTTTCCATTACCCGACGGTTTGATGCGCTTCGTCCAGGGTGTGGGTGGGCAGGTCAACGCCACCACGCGCGAGCGCACCACCGATTTCTTTTTCGAAGTGCCCTGTCCGGCCTTTGCCGGGGCATTGGAGCGCCTGTGCCAGATGCTCGCCGAACCAGAGCTATGCGAAGCGCGGCAACTGGCCGAACGCGAGGTGATCCACGCCGAGTTCATCGCCTGGTCGCGCGATGCGCAGGCGCAGCGCCAGTTCGCCTTGCTGCAAGCGCTGTCGCCGCGCCATCCGCTGCGCGGTTTCCACGCCGGCAACCGCTATACCCTGAACCTTCGGGCGCCGGCCTTCCAGCAGGCCTTGCAGCAGTTTCACCAGCGCTTCTATCGCGGCGCACAGATGACCTTGAGCCTGTGCGGCCCGCAGCCTCTGGACGCGCTGCAAGCATTGGCCGAGCGGTTCGGCAGCCTGTTCGCACCAGGCCCGGCCTACGATCAGGCCGCACCACCAGCGTTGCTCGACGGGCCGCTGCCGACACCGACGCCCCTCGCCCAAGGCTTGCTGCTGGCCCACGAAGGGCTTGGCCCAGGCGCCGAGCAGGCCGTGGCGCTGTTATGCAGCCACTTGAACGAGCCGCACCTCGGCGGCTGGCTGGCCACCTTGCAACAACGGCATTGGCTGCGTGGCTGCCAGACCCAACCGCTATACGCCTTTGCCGGCCAGGCGCTCTGGCATGTGCAACTCGATGCGTGTCCGAACGCACCCGCCGAGCAGGTGCAACACGCGCTGCACGACTGGTTGGCTTGGTTGCGCGAAATGCACCCCACCCAACTCGACGCGCAGTACGGCGCGCTACAGGCACGCAAGGGCCTGACCGCCAGCGCCTTGCAATGGGCCCGCAGCGATAGCGGCGGCCTGCCGTTCACCGGGCTCGATGCCGATGGCTTCGCGGCGCTGGCGCGCCTGCTCGACGGCCTGCCCGATCGTGCGCGGGGACACTGGCAACTGCCGCCGCCCGAACCTCTGTTGCTCGATACCTTGCCCGAGGCGACCATCCCCCCGTCGGCCGACACCCTTGCGCACGCAGCACTGCACATCGACCCCATCCTCCCCGCCCAGTGCCACTTCGCCAGCCTGCGCCTGCGCTGGCGCCTGCCCGCACCGGCGCTCGCCTTGACCGTCGTTCTGCAACGGGCACTGGCGCCCTTGCAGGCCCGCGCCGAGCGTGCTGCGGTCGCTCTGCGCTTCGACGGCGTGGGCTTTTTTCTGGACTTGGCGTGCAGCGGCCCGCCCGCTGCCGTGATCCGCACCACGGCCCTGGCACTGGCGACCCTGCGCCAGCCCGCCGTCGAGGCCTGGCAGGCGGCGCCTGAAGACACGCTGCCGCCGATGCCGATCCGCGCCCTGCTCGCACAGTTGCCCCAGGCAGTCGGCGGCGCATCACTGCCGCCGAACGACGACGCACCGGCCAGCGTGACCGCGCTCGAAACGCTATGGGCCGCCGCGCGCTGGCAAGGTCAGGCCACCGGCTTCGATCCCGACGGGCTGCGCGCGCTCAACCATGCGCTGCATGCCGTGCCTGGCCAGCCGACCGTCCACACCTTGCCGCCGCCCAGCCAACACCGCCGCTGGTCGCCATGGCTCGCTGCCAGCGGCGAACACGCGCTGCTGCTGTTCTGCCCGGTCGACCCTGTGTGGCAACCCGCCGCGCGCCTGCTCGGCCATCTGCTGCAGGGGCCGGTGTACCAGCGCCTGCGCGTCGAATTGCAGCTGGGCTATGCGGTGTTCAGTGCCTTTCGTCAGGTCGAGGGCGTGGCCGGGCTGTTGTTCGGCGTGCAGTCGCCCCAGACCGAAGTCCGGCAAATTCTTGTACACCTGCAAGCAGTGCTGAGGGCTGGCGTGACGCTGACCCCGGCAGCCCGCCAAGACCTGGTGGCACAGTTCGAACCCTCCCACATGCCGCCCGAAGACCTCGCCCACCATGCCTGGCAGGCTTACCTGTCAGGCGAAGCCAGCGATCTCGGGTGGTTGCGGGCAGCGATCGGCGGGCTGGAACAAGGCGACCTCGACGCCCTGCTGGCCGCCCTGCTCGATCCTGCCGCCCCCTGGCTGTGCCTGGCCAACCGCCCAGCCCCCGACCCTAGCTGGCTGCGACCGATTGTTACCTAGGCTGCAAGAGGCCTTATCCAATAATTAACCGTTTAGAACAGACATTTCTTGTAGGATATCTGCCTCAAGGTTGTGGGAACCTCGCGCTCCAATAGCCACCCAATGACTGGCGACACCTCGCCGCCCCCTTTCCAAGGAGTACGCCCATGTGGACCAAACCTGCCTACACTGACCTGCGCATCGGTTTCGAAGTGACCATGTACTTCGCCAACCGCTGAGCCGTCATGCGGTTCGACGCCTCGGCCTGCCGGGGCGTTTTCGTTTTTGCCTAGGAGTAGTCATGTACATCCAGATCCTCGGCTCCGCCGCTGGCGGCGGCTTCCCGCAATGGAACTGCAACTGCGTCAACTGCAAGGGCTACCGCGACGGCACGCTCAAGGCCACGGCGCGCAGCCAATCGTCCATCGCCCTGTCCGACGACGGCGAGCACTGGATCCTGTGCAACGCTTCCCCCGACATCCGCGCCCAGTTGCAGGCCTTCGCGCCCATGCAGCCGGCCCGTGCCCTGCGCGACAGCGGCATCGACGCGATCGTCCTGCTCGACAGCCAGATCGACCACACCACCGGCCTGCTCAGCCTGCGCGAAGGCTGCCCGCACGCGGTGTGGTGCACCGACATGGTCCACCAGGACCTGACCACCGGTTTTCCGCTGTTCACCATGTTGAGCCACTGGAACGGCGGTCTGGACTGGAACCGCATCGAGCTCGACCGTAGCTTCGTCATCCCCGCCTGCCCGAACCTGCGCTTCACGCCCTTCCCCCTGCGCAGCGCCGCGCCGCCCTATTCGCCGCACCGCTTCGACCCGCACCCCGGCGACAACCTGGGCCTGCTGGTGGAAGACCTGCGTACCGGCGGCAAGCTGTTCTACGCACCGGGCCTGGGCCAGGTCGACGACGCGCTGCTGGAGATGATGCACGGCGCCGACTGCCTGCTGGTCGACGGCACCCTGTGGGAAGACGACGAGATGCAGCGCCGCGGCGTCGGCACCCGCACCGGCCGCGAGATGGGCCACCTGGCGCAGAACGGCCCGGGCGGCATGCTCGACGTGCTGGACGGTTTCCAGCGCCAACGCAAGGTGCTCATCCACATCAACAACACCAACCCGATCCTCGACGAAGACTCCCCCGAGCGTGCCGAAGTGCTGCGCCGCGGTGTGGAAGTGGCCTTCGACGGCATGAGCATCGCGTTGTGACAGCCATTGCCGGAGGTTCGATGAGCGAGCGTACGCCGCTGTCCCCTGCCGAGTTCGAGCAGGCCTTGCGCGCCAAGGGCGCCTACTACCACATCCACCACCCCTACCACGTGGCGATGTACGAAGGCCGTGCCAGCCGCGAGCAGATCCAGGGTTGGGTGGCCAACCGCTTCTACTACCAGGTCAACATTCCCATGAAGGATGCGGCGATCCTGGCCAACTGCCCGGACCGCGAGGTCCGCCGCGAATGGATCCAGCGCCTGCTCGACCACGACGGCGCCCCCGGCGAAGACGGCGGCATCGAAGCCTGGTTGCGCCTGGGCCAGGCCGTAGGCCTGGACCCCGACCAGTTGCGCTCCCAGGAGCTGGTATTGCCCGGTGTGCGCTTCGCGGTCGACGCCTACGTCAACTTCGCTCGCCGCGCCAGTTGGCAGGAAGCGGCCAGCAGCTCGCTGACCGAGCTGTTCGCCCCGCAAATCCACCAATCGCGCCTGGACAGCTGGCCGCAGCACTACCCCTGGATCGACCCGGCCGGCTACGCCTACTTCCGCACCCGCCTGGGCCAGGCCCGGCGCGACGTCGAGCACGGCCTGGCGATCACCTTGCAGCACTACACCACCTGGGACGGTCAGCAGCGCATGCTGGAGATCCTGCAGTTCAAGCTGGATATTCTCTGGAGCATGCTCGATGCCATGAGCATGGCCTACGAGCTGCACCGTCCGCCTTACCACTCCGTGACCCAGGATCGGGTCTGGCACAAAGGAATCCCGCTATGAGCCTGGACCGCACCCTGACCCCTACCTGGCGCCCCGGATACCGTTTCCAGTACGAGCCCGCGCAGAAGGGCCACGTGCTGCTCTATCCCGAAGGCATGATCAAGCTCAACGAGAGCGCTGCCTTGATCGGCGGGCTGATCGACGGCCAGCGCGACGTCGCCAGCATCATCGCCCAGCTCCAGCAGCAGTTCGCCGATGTCCCGGAAGTGGCCGAGGACATCGAACAGTTCATGGAGGTGGCCCGTGCCGAACACTGGATCGTCCTCGCCTGACGCGGCCGGCAAGGCCGAGGTCGGCCTGCCCCTGTGGCTGCTCGCCGAGCTGACCTACCGCTGCCCGTTGCAGTGCCCCTACTGCTCCAACCCGTTGGACTTCGCCCGCCAGGGTGAAGAGCTGAGTACTGCGCAGTGGTTCAAGGTCATGGCCGAGGCGCGGGAGATGGGCGCCGCGCAGATCGGCTTCTCCGGCGGCGAACCGCTGGTGCGCCAGGACTTGGCCGAGCTGATCCGCGAAGCGCGCCGACTGGGCTTCTACACCAACCTGATCACCTCGGGCATCGGTCTCACCGAGAGCAAGATCGCCGCGTTCAAGGACGCCGGCCTCGACCATATCCAGATCAGCTTCCAGGCCAGCGACGAGCAGGTGAACAATCTGCTGGCCGGTTCGCGCAAGGCGTTCGCGCAGAAGCTGGAGATGGCCCGCGCGGTCAAGGCCCATGGCTACCCGATGGTGCTCAACTTCGTCACGCACAAGCACAACATCGACCGCATCGACCGCATCATCGAGCTGTGCCTGGCCCTGGAGGCCGACTTCGTCGAACTCGCCACCTGTCAGTTCTACGGCTGGGCCGAGCTCAACCGCCTGGGGCTGCTGCCGACCCGCGACCAGTTGCAGCGCGCCGAGCGCATCACCAACGAGTACCGCGAGCGGCTCAAGGCCCAGAACCATCCGTGCAAGCTGATCTTCGTCACCCCCGACTACTACGAGGAGCGGCCCAAGCCGTGCATGAACGGCTGGGGCAGCCTGTTCCTGACCGTCACCCCCGATGGCACGGCCCTGCCCTGCCATGGCGCACGGCAGTTGCCGGTGCAGTTTCCCAACGTGCGCGACCACGACCTGCGGCATATCTGGTACGACTCGTTCGGCTTCAACCGTTTCCGCGGTTTCGACTGGATGCCCGAGCCGTGCCGCAGCTGCGACGAAAAGGAAAAGGATTTCGGCGGCTGCCGCTGCCAGGCCTTCATGCTCACGGGCGACGCCAGCAAGGCCGACCCGGTCTGCGCCAAGTCGCCGGACCACGGCATCATCCTCAAGGCCCGCGAAGAATCGGAGCACAGTGCATTGACCATCGAACAGCTGACCTTCCGTAACGAACGCAACTCGCAGGTGATCGCCCGTGGCTGAGTTCAGCGCCGCTGATGCGGTGGCCGCCGGCACCGACTTCGCCGACCTCAAGTGCGGCCCGGCAGGCTTGGTGTGGAACGAGTTTCGGCCGGCCGACGGCGCCTGCCGGCTGTGGCACTGGCAGCGCCAGCAGGCGCGCTGCCTGACGCCCGACGGCTTCAGCGTGCGCAGCCGGGTCTATGAGTACGGCGGCGGCAGTTTCTGCCTGAGCGACGACGGCGTGGTGTTCGTCAACGAAGCCGATCAGCAGGTCTACACCCAGGCCTTCGCCGGTGGTGCGCCCCAGGCGCTGAGCCATGAGCCGGAGTGCCGTTACGGCGACCTGCACTGGCACGCGGGCGCAGTGCTGGCCGTGGAGGAAAGCGCCGGCTCGCCGGTGCGCCACCGCTTGGTGCGCTTCGCCGATGGGCAGCGCCAAGTGCTGGTCGAAGGCGCCGACTTCTACGCGGCGCCGACCTTGAGCGAAGACGGCCAGCGCCTGGCCTGGATCGAATGGGACCGCCCCGAACAGCCCTGGACGCGTACGCGCCTGATGAGCCGGTCGCGCGGTGCCGATGGCGCGTGGGCGCCAGCAGTCTGCGTGGCAGGGGGCGGATCACAGCCGCGCTGCCCCGCCGCTGGCAAAGACGGTTTGTCGCTCGACGCGAACTCAGCGCACAGCAACGGGCTGACGCCCAGCCCTGTTTCGGCTCATAGGGGCGCCGCACAATCCTTACAACAACCGCGCTTCGACGGCGCAGGCCGGTTGTGGGCGCTGAGCGATCTGAACGGCTTCTGGCAACCCTGGTGCGAGATCGACGGCCAGTGGCAGGCGGTGCAGGCACTGCCCGCCGACCACGCAGGCGCGCCGTGGCAGTTGGGCGCCTGCACCTGGCTGCCGCTGGGGGGAGAAGATTTTCTCGCCGCCTGGTTCGACAAGGGCTTCGGCCGCCTGGGCATCCAACGCGCAGGTCACGCACCGCATCGGCTGGCCGAAGGCTACAGCCGTTTCCGCTGCCTGGCTGCCGACGCCGGGGCGGTCTACGCCGTGGCCGCTTCGCCCAGCCAATTGCCCGCCGTGCTGCGCATCGACCGTGTCGACGGCGCCGTACGGGTACTGGCCGGTGGCGCCAGCAGCCTGGCGGCCGAGCGCATCAGCCCGCCGCAACCGATCAGCTACCCCAGCGGCGAGGCGACCGCCCATGGCTTCTTCTATCCGGCGCTGAGCGGTGAAGGCCCTTCGCCCCTGCTGGTGTTCATCCATGGCGGACCGACCTCGGCCTGCCACCCGGCGCTCGACCCGCGCATCCAGTACTGGACCCAACGCGGTTTCGCCGTGGCCGACCTCAACTACCGCGGCAGCACCGGCTATGGCCGTGCCTACCGCCAGGCCTTGCACCTGCGATGGGGCGAGAGCGATGTGGAAGATGCCTGCGCAGCCGTCGCGCACCTGGCCGAACGTGGCTGGATCGACAAGGACAAGGCGTTCATCCGTGGCGGCAGCGCGGGGGGCTATACCACCCTGTGCGCGTTGGCGTTCCGCTCGGTGTTCCGCGCCGGTGCCAGCCTCTATGGCGTCAGCGATCCGCAGGCGCTGGCCAAGGCGACGCACAAGTTCGAAGGCGATTATCTGGATTGGCTGATCGGCGACCCCGAACGGGATGCCGAGCGCTACCGACAGCGCACGCCGCTGTTGCACGCGGCCGCCATCGAAGTGCCGGTGATCTTCTTCCAAGGGGAACTGGACGCGGTGGTGGTGCCGGAGCAGACCCGCGCCATGCTGGCGGCGCTCAAGGCCAATGGCATCGAAGCCGAAGGGCATTTCTATGCTGGGGAACGGCACGGCTTCCGCCAGGCCCGGCATCTGGCCCATGCGCTAGAAGCGGAATGGGCGTTCTACTGCCGGGTCCTGGCGCAATGACGCCCGCTGCCCTGGATCAGGGCCGGGCGCTCGACCTCAACGCTTGGCGATGATGTACACCGCGTGGATGATGCCTGGAATGTAACCGAGCAGGGTCAACAGGATGTTCAGCCAGAACGCGCCGCCGAAGCCAACTTGCAGGAACACGCCCAGTGGGGGCAGGAGGATGGCGAAGATGATGCGGATCAGGTCCATGCGAAATGCTCCGTGAAGGGGTTTCAACACAGACTCGCGGCGCGAGGCAGAGGTTCCGCCCTGTGCCCCAACACAAATCGCGCGCACAGAGAAAACCCCGCCTAGGCGGGGCTTTCAGACTGTTTCCCTGACATCCATTTCGACTCGCGATCCCGGCGAGCAATCCTTCGTAGTCCGTGTTCTGTCCTTTGCGCTTCCTGCGCTACGTCCATGTGGTAAAGATTACGCCTGGAACGAATCTGAACATAGTGGCGAAAAGTCACCGCGTTCTGTAGGAAAAAGCTTACAAACAACAGCCGTTCGCATCTGACGCTACGCTGGCGTAGTGAGGCTCCTGCTCAGAATTGCTCGGCATCGAGCAAGTACAGCGACTCGCTACCGGCCTTGACGGACGCCATCAGGGAATCCATGCGTGGCAGCAAGCGGGCGAAGTAGAAGCGTGCCGTGCCCAGTTTGGCGGCATAGAACGCCTCGTCGCCCGTGCCTTGCTGCGCGGCGGCGGCCATGCGTGCCCACATGTAGGCATAGGCCACATAGCCAAAGGCGTGCAGATACTCCACCGACGCAGCACCGATTTCATTGGGATCGTCCTTGGCCCGTTGCAGCACCCAAGCGGTCAAGTCGTCCAAGCGCTGCAAGGCAGTGGCCAGCGGCTGGGTGAATTCGCCCAGCTCGGCGCTCTGGGTTTCGACGAAGGCTTTCACCTCCTCCGAGAACACCTGGTACAGCGCCCCACCGCTGCCGACCACCTTGCGCCCCATCAAGTCCAGCGCCTGAATGCCGTTGGTGCCTTCGTAGATCTGGGTGATGCGCACGTCGCGCACCAGCTGTTCCTGGCCCCACTCGCGGATGTAGCCATGGCCGCCGAACACCTGCTGGCCATGCACCGTACACTCCAGGCCCAGGTCGGTGAGGAAGGCCTTGGCCACCGGCGTGAGCAAGGCCACCAGCGCTTCGCTGCGTTTGACCTGCTCGGGGTCGGCGCTGTATTTGGCGCTGTCGAGCTGCATGGCCACATAGGTGGAGAACGCCCGACCGCCTTCGATCAGGGCCTTCATGGTCAGCAGCATGCGCCGCACGTCGGGGTGCACGATGATCGGGTCGGCCAGTTTGTCCTTGGCTTGCGCACCGCTCGGCGAGCGGCTTTGCAGGCGTTCGCGGGCATAGTCGACGGCGTTCTGATACGAGCGCTCGGCCGAGGCCAGGCCCTGGATGCCGACGCCCAGGCGCTCGTAGTTCATCATGGTGAACATGGCCGCCAGGCCTTTGTTGGCCTCACCCACCAGGTAGCCTGTGGCGCCGTCGAAGTTCATCACGCAGGTGGCCGAAGCCTGGATGCCCATCTTGTGCTCGATCGAGCCGCAGCTCACCGCGTTGCGCGCGCCCAGGTTGCCGTCTGCATCGACCATGAACTTGGGCACCAGCAGCAGCGAAATGCCCTTGGGGCCGGCCGGCGCGTCGGGCAGCTTGGCCAGCACCAGGTGGATGACGTTCTCGGTGAGGTCGTGTTCGCCGCCGGTGATGAAGATCTTCGTGCCGCTGACCTTGAAGCTGCCATCGGTCTGGGGTTCGGCGCGGGTGCGGATCAATCCCAGGTCGGTGCCGGCATGGGGTTCGGTGAGGCACATCGAGCCGGCCCAGACACCGGCGTACATATTCGGCAGGTACGCCTGCTTGAGCGCTTCGCTGGCGTGGGCATGGATCGACAGGCAGGCGCCGGCGGTGAGCATCGGGTACAGGCCGAACGACAGGCTGGCGGCGTTGACCATTTCCTCGACCTGGGCCGAGATGGCCTTGGGCATGCCCATGCCGCCGAAGGTCGGGTCGCCGCCGACCCCCACCCAGCCACCTTCGGCATAGGTGTTGTAGGCGTCGGTGAAACCTGCCGGCGTGCGCACGGCGCCGTTGTCCCAGTGGCAGCCTTCTTCGTCGGCGGCGCGACTCAACGGCGCGATGCTGCGCGCGGCCACCTTGCCCGCTTCTTCCAGCACGGCCATGGCCGTATCGGCATCGACCAGCTCGGCCAGCGCCGGCAGTTCGGCCCATTGCTCGGCGGCACGGAACACTTCGTTGAGGACGAACTGCATATCGCGCACGGGCGCTTTATAGTCAGCCATGACAACCTCTCGCGGTAGGGAGCGGCAGCGGCAAGGGGCCGTTGCTCGGGGATGGAATAGAGTCTAACTCAAGAAAAAAGCGACCGATCGGGGCGAAAATAGACTGACAAGACAGTTATGGTCACAGTGCTCCTTCGCTCAAAAAAACGCCTGCCACGTGGGCAGGCGCCTGGTTCGACTCGGTCGAGCGCTTAGATCGACAGGCCGAAAGCTTCTTCGTCCATCGCCATCAGGTTGCCGGCGCCGGACAGGATGGCGGCAACGTGGGTGCGGGTGCGCGGCAGGATGCGCTGGTAGTAGAAGCGCGCGGTCTGCAATTTGGCGGTGTAGAACGCCTCTTCGCTGGTGCCGGCCGCAAGCTTCTCGGCCGCTACGCGGGCGATGTCGGCCCAGAAGTAGGCCAGGCAAGCGTAGCCCGAGTACATGACGTAGTCCACCGATGCAGCACCGACTTCCTCACGGTCCTTCATGGCGGCCATGCCGATCTTCATGGTCAGCTCGCCCCACTCCTTGTTCAGCGCGGCCAGCGGCTCGACGAACTCCTTGACCGCCTCGTTGCCTTCCTGGGCCTGGCAGAACTTGTGCACGATGCGGGTGAAGCCCTTGAGCGCCTCGCCCTGGGTCATCAGCACCTTGCGCCCGAGCAGGTCGAGGGCCTGGATGCCGGTGGTGCCCTCGTAGAGCATGGAGATGCGGCTGTCGCGCACGTTCTGCTCCATGCCCCACTCGGCGATGAAGCCGTGGCCGCCATAGATCTGGACGCCATGGTTGGCGGCTTCGAAGCCCACCTCGGTCATGAAGGCCTTGGCGATCGGGGTCATGAAGGCCAGCAGCGCGTCGGCTTTCTTGCGCGCCTCTTCGTCCTGGCTGTACTTGAGAATGTCGACCTGCTTGGCGGTGAAGTAGACCATCGCCCGGGTGCCCTCGGCGAAGGCCTTCATGGTCAGCAGCATGCGCCGCACGTCGGGGTGCACGATGATCGGGTCGGCGGCTTTTTCCGGCGCTTTGGGGCCGGTCAGGGCGCGCATCTGCAAGCGGTCGCGGGCGTATTTCAAACCGCCCTGGAACGCCACTTCGGCGTGGGCCAGGCCTTGCAGGGCAGTGCCCAGGCGCGCGGTGTTCATGAAGGTGAACATGCAGTTCAGGCCTTTGTTGGCCGGGCCGATCAGATAGCCGGTGGCGCCGTCGAAGTTCATCACGCAGGTGGCGTTGCCGTGGATGCCCATCTTGTGTTCGAGCGAACCGCACTGCACGGCGTTGCGCTCACCGACGCCGCCCTGGGCGTTGGGCAGGTGCTTGGGCACGATGAACAGCGAAATGCCCTTGGTGCCGGCCGGCGCGTCGGGAAGACGCGCGAGCACGATGTGCACGATGTTCTCGGCCATGTCGTGCTCGCCGGCGGAGATGAAGATCTTGGTGCCGCTGATCTTGTAGCTGCCATCGGCCTGGGGTTCGGCCTTGGTGCGCAGCATGCCGAGGTCGGTGCCGCAGTGAGCTTCGGTCAGGCACATGGTGCCGGTCCATTCGCCGGTGACCAGCTTGCTCAGGTAAGTGTGCTGCTGCTCGGGGGTGCCGTGGGCCGACAAGGTGTTCATCGCGCCGTGAGACAGGCCAGGGTACATGCCCCAGGACCAATTGGCCTCGCCGACCATTTCGCTGACTGCCAGTCCCAGAGACTCGGGCAGGCCCTGGCCACCGTGGGCCAGGTCATGGGCCAGGCTCGGCCAGCCGCCTTCGACGAACTGCTGGTAAGCCTCTTTGAAACCGGTGGGCGTCTTCACCCCGGTCTCGCTCCAAGTGCAGCCTTCGCGGTCGCCCACTTGGTTCAGTGGCGCCAGTACCTGCTCACAGAACTTCGCACCTTCCTCGAGAATCGCATCGACCATGTCGGGCGTGGCGTCTTCGCAGCCTGGCAGGCTTTGATAGTGCGCTGCGTAACCCAGCAGCTCGTCGCGCACGAAGCGGATATCACGCAAGGGGGCTTTGTAATCAGGCATGGCGATCGACCTCTAGTTATGCGTTCGGTACCGAAGAAAGCCGGCGGGCTTTCGGTCAAACAAGTGTTTGAAACTTACGTTTAGAGGGAAGGCTTGTCAAGGTGGCACGCTGGTGCCATTCACGCCGCCGATGATGACGAAAATGCCATTGCCGAGACGCACGCAACCGCAGGGCTCCGGCGCGTCGTGCACGCCAGAGCCTCGGGCTTGTTTGTGGGAATTGGGAAGTGGCTTACGCCCAGGTGTCGATCAGACGGCCGAGCATTTCGTCGGAAGCCTTGGCCACTTTGGCACCCAGCTCGATCTGCTGGGCCGCGAGCGCCTGCTCTACCGTTGCGGTGGGCAGGTCCATTTGTTGGCTACGGTCGATACTGCGCAGGCGCTCGGCCTGGTAGTCGCTCGACTGGCTGGTCGCAGCGCGCTCGGCGCTGAGGTTGGCCACTTGGCTAGCCGCCTGGTCGAAACGGTTCTGCCCGGCCTGGATGGCACCCAGCCCTGCGTAGAACGCGGAATTGCCAGTGATTTCCATGTCAGGACTCCATGACGCTGGATGGACGAACACGAGCCATTAAAGCAGCGTCTTGGCAAAAACGCCCGTACAAATCCCTAATGGCACGGTGCCATATCATAGACAGGGTCGATCCTGCCCAGGTTCAGGCCAGCAGGTGCAAGTGCAGATGGCCGGCCACCGCCTTGGCACTGGCCTGCTGCAACCTGGGCACACGCCCCAGGCACGGCGCGCCCAAGCGGTCGGCCAGGCTGGCGAGGTTTTCCTCGAGGCGCGAGGTCTGCGGATCGATGACATTGGCGACCCAACCGGCCAGGTGCAGGCCGTCCCGGGCGATCGCTTCGGCGCTGAGCAGCGCATGGTTGATGCAGCCCAGACGCACACCCACCACCAGGATCACCGGCAGTTGCAGGGCCATGGCCAGGTCCGACAGCGCGGCCTGGGCCGACAGCGGCACCCGCCAACCGCCGGCGCCCTCGATCAGGGTGAAATCGGCGCCCTGCGCCAGCACGTGGCGCATCGCCGTGGCGAGGGTCTCGACCTCCAGCGTCATCCCGGCCTCCAGAGCCGCCAAGTGCGGCGCGATGGCCGGTTCGAAGGCGAACGGATTGACCTGCTCGTAGGGCAGCCGCAGCGTGCTCTGCTCGATCAGCGCCAGGGCATCGGCATTGCGCAAGCCGGCGGCGGTGCGTTCGCAGCCGGAAGCCACCGGCTTGGCGCCCAGGGTGGTCAGGCCACCGGCCCGCGCAGCTTGCAACAGCCCGGCGGCAATGGTGGTCTTGCCGATGTCGGTATCGGTACCGGCGATGAAGTAGGCGGGATGCATGTCAGTGTCCTTACTCGTCGGGTTTGCGCAGCACGCCGTAGACTACTTGATAGGTGGCGGGCAGTCCCCGCTCGTCGCGCCAGCTTTCGTAAGCTTGTAGCAGACTTTGCAGGCGCGCGCGCCCGGTCAGGCCCGCAGGCCGCCCTGGATTGAGATTGTGTGCGCCGAGGGCTTTGAGCTCATGGGTCAGGCTGCGCAGCTCGGGGTAGTGCAACACATGGGGCTGGCGTTGCAGGTCGAGCACCTGCAAGCCACTGGCGGCGGTCAGCCTTTGGTAGTCGGCGAAGTGCCGGAAGCGGTTGACGTGCACGCTGCCGTCGACCGCCTCCCAGCTGGCGCGCAGCTCCTCCAGCGTGCCCACGCACAGGCTGCTGAACGCCAGCACGCCGCCTGGGCGCAACACCCGTGCCGCTTCGCTCAGCACACTGGAAAACTGGCTGCACCATTGCACCGCCAGGCTGCTGAACACCAGATCGACGCAAGCGTCGCGCAGCGGCAGGCGTTCGGCATCGCCGGCCACATGGTGGCGCGCACCGCCCAGCGCCTGGGCGTGGCGCAACATGCCCTCGGCCAGGTCCAGGGCGACGCCGCTGGCGGCCGGGAAACGCTCGGCCAAGGCCCGGCTGAAACAGCCGGTGCCACTGCCCAGGTCGAGCCAGCGGTCGATCGCGACGCCGCTCGGCAAGCGCGCGAGCAGGTCGAGCCCGACCGCCCGTTGCAGCGCCGCCACGCTGTCGTACGTGCTCGCCGCCTTGGAAAACGAGGCCGCGACCTGGCGTTTGTCCGGCAACTGGCCGGGCAGGTGCGGCAGGGATAGATCAGTCATCGCCACTCTCATGCAGGAAACTCTTGATGCCTTCGGCCAACGCCTCTGGATACTCCAGCAGGAAGGCATGGGAACTGTCTTCCACCAGGCCCACTTCGACATCCGGCAGCAGCTCGCTGAGCGCCTGGGCCGCCTCGGCCGGCACCAGCGCGTCGCTGCCGGCGAACAGATGCAGTTGCGGCCCGCTGTACTGCTGCAGCGCCAAGCGTGTGTCGAGCTGCGCCAGCACTTTCAAGCCGTTGGCCAGGTACAGCGGGTCGGTGTCCGGCACACCGACGCCCAACTGACGCAGGAGCGTGCGCGGCTGCAGAGCGCCATCGCTGCACAGCGTGCGAAAGCGTTTGAGGGTCACGTGGGGGTGGTGCTGGCAACCGTCGAGGAAGGTGCTGAAAGTGTCGGGGGCCATGCCGTGGCGCCAGTCGCCGCGGGCGACGAAGCTGGGGTTGCTGGCCAGGGTCAGCAACCCGCAGCAGTGCTCGTCGCGCCGCGCCGCCAATACGCTGGCGAGCATGCCGCCGAGCGACCAACCGCCGAGCCAGACGTCTTTGGGCAGGCGTTTGTCGAGGTACTCGATCCAGGCGTCGGGCTCGCTTTCGGCCAGCTCCGGCAGTGGCACCAATTCTACGTGCAGGCGTGGGTCCTGCCCGCGCAAGCTCGCCGCCAAGGGTTCCAGGGAGGCGGTGCCCAACCCCCAGCCCGGTAGAAGCATCAGTCGGTCACGCATGGTCAGCCTCCCGCGTTGGATGGCACTCGGCCAATACTTCCAACAATAGCTGCACCTGCGCCGCGCTGTGGGCCGCGCTGAGGGTGACGCGCAGCCGCGCGCCTCCGGCCGGCACCGTAGGCGGGCGAATGGCCGTGACCAGCACGCCGCGCGCGCGCAGGCGCCTTGACAGCTCGAGGGCCCGCGCGCTATCGCCGATCAGGATCGGCTGGATCGGCGTGTGGCTGTCCATCAATTGCAGGCCGATGGCCTGGGCGCCCTGGCGGAACTGGGCGATCAACGCCGCCAAGTGCTCGCGGCGCCAAGTCTCGCGACGTAGCAGTTCAAGGCTCTTGAGCGTGGCGCAGGCCAGCGCCGGTGGCTGACTGGTGGTGTAGATGTAGGGCCGGGCGAACTGCACCAGCGCTTCGATCAGTTCTTCGCTTCCGGCGACGAACGCCCCGGCCGTACCGCAGGCCTTGCCCAGGGTGCCGACCAGCACCGGCACCTGGTCCACACCCAGGCCAAAGTGCTCCACCACGCCGCCGCCTTGCCGGCCCAGGGTGCCGAGCCCATGGGCGTCGTCGACCATCAGCCATGCCCCGCGCGCCTTTGCTACCGCCGCCAAGGCCGGCAGGTCGGCGACATCGCCGTCCATGCTGAACACCCCGTCGGTGACCACCAACGCGTCGCCCACGGCCTTGTCCAGGCGCTTGCCCAGGCTGGCGGGGTCGTTGTGCAGGTAACGGCTGAAGCGCGCGCCGCTGAGCAGCCCACCGTCGAGCAGCGAGGCATGGTTGAGGCGGTCTTGCAGCACGCTGTCGCCCTGCCCGACCAATGCCGTGATGGCGGCCAGGTTGGCCATGTAGCCGGTGGAGAACAGCAAGGCCTGCGGCCGCCCGGTGAGGTCGGCCAGCGCTTCTTCAAGGGCGTGGTGCGGCGCGCTGTGGCCGATCACCAGGTGCGAGGCACCGCCGCCGACGCCCCAGCGCTCGGCGCCGGCACGCCAGGCCGCGATCACCTCGGGGTGGTTGGCCAGGCCCAGGTAGTCGTTGTTGCAGAAGGCCAACAGCGGCTGGCCGTCGACCACCACCTGCGGTCCCTGCGGGCTTTGCAGCAAAGGACGCTGGCGATAGAGGTCCGCGGCGCGCCGCTGAGCCAGGCGCGCCGTGAGGTCGAACGCCATGCTCAGGCCGACGCTGCGTCGTAGAACAGTTCGCTGCTGCGCTGTTCGACCAGCGCTTGCTCGATGGCCGCCTGGTGCACCTCGTCACCGTGCTCTTCGCGGGCTTCGGGCTTGATCCCCAAGCGGGCGAACAGCTGCATGTCCTTGTCGGCCTGGGGATTGGCGGTGGTGAGCAGTTTTTCGCCGTAGAAGATCGAGTTGGCGCCGGCCATGAAGGCCAGGGCCTGCATCTGCTCGTTCATCTGCTCGCGACCGGCCGACAGGCGCACATGGGACTTGGGCATCAGCAGGCGAGCCACGGCGAGCATGCGGATGAAGTCGAACGGGTCGACGTCCTGCTCGTCGGCCAGGGGCGTGCCGGCCACTTTCACCAGCATGTTGATCGGCACCGATTCGGGGTGCTCGGGCAGGTTGGCGAGCTGGATCAACAGGCCCGCGCGGTCGTCCAGCGACTCGCCCATGCCGAGAATGCCGCCGGAGCAGATCTTCATGCCCGCGTCGCGCACGTAGGCCAGGGTTTGCAGACGCTCGCCGTAGGTGCGGGTGGTGATGATGCTGGTGTAGAACTCAGGCGAAGTGTCGAGGTTGTGGTTGTAGTAGTCCAGGCCCGCCTGGGCCAGGGCCGCGGTCTGCTCCTGGTCGAGCTTGCCGAGGGTCATGCAGGTTTCCAGGCCCAGGGCCTTGACGCCTTTGACCATCTGCAACACGTAGGGCATGTCCTTGGCCGAAGGGTGCTTCCAGGCGGCGCCCATGCAGAAGCGCGTCGAGCCGATGGCTTTGGCCCGCGCCGCTTCTTCGAGCACTTTCTGCACTTCCATCAGCTTCTGTTTTTCCAGCCCGGTGTTGTAGTGGCCGGACTGGGGGCAGTACTTGCAGTCTTCCGGGCAGGCGCCGGTCTTGATCGACAGCAGCGTGGAGACCTGCACCTGGTTGGGATCGAAATGCGCGCGATGCACGGTCTGCGCCTGGAACAACAGGTCGTTGAACGGCTGCTGGAACAGAGCCTTGACCTCGGCCAGCGACCAGTCGTGACGGGTGGTTACAGTTGTGCTCGCGCTCATCGGCGTTTCCTTATTTAAGGTGTTGCTGGCGCTGCCCCACGGCGGAATGGCGGCGCCTCACGGATAGCGCGCATAGTCATGGATGGCCTATGAACTGTCAACTCATGCTCAAACGCCTGGTCAACAATTGTTTAAATAACAACCAAACTTGTTTGTTGTGCGACTCGCAGGCCGTGCAGCCACGCCCGTTGTGCCACGCCTGCGAAACCGACCTGCCTTGGCTGACCCAGGCGTGCAGCCATTGCGCCCTGCCCCTGCCAGGGCCGGGGCTGACCTGCCTGCGCTGTACCTTGGCGCCGATGGCCTTCGACAACGTAGTCGCACCCTGGCAGTACGCCTTTCCCATCGACACCCTGGTCAGCCGCTTCAAGCACCAACGCCAGTGGCCATTGGGCCGCATGATGGTGGATTCGCTGGTCCAGGCGCTTGGCCACCGCTATGGCGACGGCCTACCACGTCCTGACCTGCTGCTACCGATTCCTTTGGCCAAGCGCCGTCTACGCCAGCGCGGCTTCAATCAGGCGGCGATGCTGGCGCGCTGGTTGTCGCGGCAACTGCACGTGCCCTGCGAGCAAGGCTGGTTGCTGCGCGCGCGGGAAACGGCCACGCAACAAGGCCTGGACGCCCAGGCGCGCCGGCGCAACCTACGGGGCGCCTTCGCCTTGACGCCGCGGGCGGCGCCGACCGGCCTGCACTTGGCATTGGTCGACGACGTACTCACTACCGGCGCCACCGCTCAGGCCTTGGCGACCCTGCTCCGCCGAGCAGGGGCCAGGCGCATCGATGTCTATTGCCTGGCGCGCACGCCGCAGCCGGCCCAAGCTTGAAGGCCTAGGTGGCGCGATCGGCCGGCCCTGTTGTATTCCACCACGCCGTACCCCTCCTTGCCGCCGCCGAACTTGACTTGCCCGAACGGCGGAGGCACCGTCGCCGCTCCTGCCTTCGTCCCGCCAGGCCATGCCATGTCTCTGCCGCCTTCGTTGACCCAGCACATCGCCCGCCGTCCGCAACGCATCGCCCTGCTGCAGCACATCGCCGAACAAGGTTCCATCACCCGCGCCGCGAAGGCGGCCGGCGTCAGCTACAAGGCGGCCTGGGACGCGATCGACGAGCTCAACAACCTGGCCAGCCAGCCGCTGGTCGAGCGCAGTACCGGCGGGCGTGGCGGCGGTGGCGCGCGCCTGTCGGACGAAGGCACGCGGGTGCTGGGTCTGTACCAACGCCTGCAAGCGTTGCAAGCGCAATTTCTGCAAGCGGCCGACGGTGGCGACGACCTCGACCTGCTGGGCCGCCTGATGCTGCGCACCAGTGCGCGCAACCAGCTGCAAGGCCGGGTCAGCGGATTGCGCCGCGAAGGACGCCATGACCGGGTCAGCCTGGCACTGGGCGGCGGGGTGGAGATCGACGCGCTGATCACCCCCGACAGCACCGAGCGCCTGGCGCTGGCCCTGGGGCGCATGACGGTGGCCCTGCTCAAGGCCGGCTGGGTGCGCCTGCTCGCCGAAGACGAAACCGCCGAGCCAGGCAGCAACTGTTTGCAGGCCAGGGTCGAGCAGGTGCAGGTGGAGGACGACGGCAGCGCCGAGGTGCGCCTGGCACTGGGCAATGGGCAAACGCTGTGCGCGCTGGCCGAGGCCGAGTGGCTGAGCGCGCAGGACATCCAAACAGGCCGAACCGTACGGGCGCAGTTCCACCCTTCCCATGTGCTGATCGGTATTCCGGCGTAGCCAGGCGCAGGCGCGGCGCGCCCTGGCATGGCGCAGAAGCGTTACCATGGCGCCCCGCCGTTCAGCTCAGGAGCCCACCATGTCCCACCCCTTCGATGCACTGACCCCCGACCTGGTCCTGGACGCCGTGGAAAGCCTGGGATTTCTCAGCGATGCCCGGGTGCTGGCCCTGAACAGCTATGAAAACCGCGTCTATCAAGTCGGCATCGACGAAGCGCAACCCTTGATCGCCAAGTTCTACCGCCCGGACCGCTGGAGCGACGCCGCCATTCTCGAGGAACACCAGTTCACGGCGGAACTGGCCGAATGCGAGGTACCGGTGGTGGCGCCGATGCGGCACGAAGGGCGCACCCTGTTCGAGCATCAGGGCTTTCGCTTCAGCCTATTCCCACGCCGCGGCGGGCATGCGCCGGAACCGGGCAACCTCGACCAGCTTTACCGCCTCGGTCAGCTGCTCGGGCGGCTGCATGCAGTGGGCGCCACGCGCCCTTTCAAGCATCGTGAAGCTTTGAGCGTCGAGGGCTTTGGCCACGCTTCGCTGCGCACCCTGCTCGACGGCAACCACGTGCCCAAAGAACTGTTGCCGGCCTTCGAATCGGTGGCACGCGACCTGTTGCAGCGCGTGGAAGCCGTCTACGCCCGCACGCCCCACCAGATCATCCGTCTGCACGGCGACTGCCACCCCGGCAACCTCATGCACCGCGACGAGGCCTACCACGTCGTCGACCTAGACGACTGCCGCATGGGCCCGGCAGTGCAGGACCTGTGGATGATGCTCGCCGGCGACCGTGAAGAGCGTCTGGGGCAGTTGGCCGAACTGATCGACGGCTATAACGAATTCCACGACTTCGACCCGCGCCAACTGGCCCTGATCGAACCGCTGCGCGCCCTGCGCCAATTGCACTACAGCGCCTGGCTGGCCAAGCGCTGGGACGACCCTGCCTTCCCGCGCAGCTTCCCCTGGTTCGGCCAGCCGCGTTACTGGGGCGACCAGATCCTGGCGCTGCGCGAGCAATGCGCGGCGTTGGACGAGGCGCCTTTGAAACTGTTCTGAAGCCTGCGCCCAAGCCTTGAACACACCGCGGTTCGCGCCATGGACGCCGAACGGGCCCGACCTCGATGCCCCGCCCGTTCAGGCGTCCTTGCCGCCACGCCGAGGGATGGCGCACCGGCAAGCCGACCTGCCACATCGCTGACAAGCAATGCTCCGGATCGACCCACAAGCCGTCTACAATACGCCGGCGTTTTGCACCCAATTTCTGCAAGGATCCACCATGCACGCTGCGAACCCGCGACGCGGGTATTTCCTGGGCCTGACGGCCTACATCATCTGGGGCCTGTTCCCGCTGTACTTCAAAGCCATCCAGAGCGTGCCGGCACTGGAAATCATCGTTCATCGCGTGCTGTGGTCGGCGCTGTTCGGTGGCTTGTTGCTGATGCTGTGGAAGCACCCTGGCTGGTGGCGCGAGTTGCGCCAGCACCCGCAGCGCCTGGCCATCCTGGCCCTGAGCGGCAGCCTGATCGCGCTCAATTGGCTGACTTACGTGTGGGCGGTGAACAGCGGGCGCATGCTCGAAGCCAGCCTGGGCTATTACATCAACCCTTTGGTCAACGTGCTGCTGGGCATGCTGCTGCTCGGCGAGCGCCTGCGCCGCCTGCAATGGCTGGCCGTTGGCCTGGCGCTGGCGGGCGTGGCGCAGCAGGTGTGGCAGGTCGGCAGCTTGCCGTGGGTGTCGCTGGTGCTGGCGCTGACCTTCGGTTTCTACGGGCTGATCCGCAAGAAGGCCCCGGTCGCGGCGCTGCCGGGCCTGGTGGTGGAAACCTGGATGCTGGTGCCGGTGGCGCTCGGCTGGCTGTTGCTGCACCCGAGCGCGGTCAGTGCGCAGCCGGCGTTCTACACCACCGCCGAAGCGCTGTGGCTGATGGCGGCCGGGCCGGTGACCCTGGTGCCCTTGGTGTGCTTCAACGCAGCGGCGCGGCACCTGCCCTACACCACGCTGGGCTTTTTGCAGTACCTGGCGCCGACCTTGGTGCTGCTGCAAGCGGTCTGGCTGTTCGACGAGCACCTGAGCCCCAGCACGCTGCTGGCCTTCATGTTCATCTGGGCAGGGTTGGCGCTGTACAGCGTCGACATCTGGCTGAACCTGCGCAAACGCTGATCAATAAATGATCGAAACCCTGCAGGCCACGTACATGCTGGCCTGCGGAGACATCTCCCAAGGTTATGCACAGGCTCATCCCCGCGAAAACTGCATAACCTGCCTGTGCATAAGTCGTGCACCCGCGCTCAGACCTCTGCGCGCAGGTGCAACTCCACCATCAAGTCGTCGGCCAGGCTTTCCAGACGCTGCTGCAAACGTTCGAGGCCGAGCGCCGGCGGCAAGGCCAGCGAGGCCTCGGCCTGGAACAGCGGCTCGTTGCTCATCGGCGCAGGCTGCACCTGGGTGCTGAGCCGCTCCACATTGACGCCCAGTTCGGCCAGCACCCGGGTGATGTCGCGCACGATGCCTGGCCGATCATTGCCGACCAGTTCCAGAGTGAGCGGCGTGCCGCCGGCCAGCGGATCGCTGCCGCTGCGGGCCACTTGCACCCGAATGCCCTGCCCCTGCAAACCTTCCAGCTCCTGCACCAGCGCGTCATGCCGGTCGCTGGGCACCGCCACGCGCAGGATGCCGGCGAACTGCCCGGCCATGCGCGATAGGCGGCTGTCGAGCCAGTTGCCTTGCTGGTCGGCGATGCACTGGGCGATGCGCTCGACCAGCCCAGGGTGGTCGGGGGCGATCACGGTCAGTACTAGCGTGTCCACGGTGTGCTCCTGCTGACGGTGCGGCGAACCCGCACGGTGAATAGGCCTAGGGTTAGAGGCCGGAGTATAGGCGCTACGCGGCAACCTGCCGCGGGGCGAGCGACACCTTAAATCGTGTACCGTTTTTATATTTATCTGGAACAATTCACTCTTTTTTTGCGAACATGCGTTTTCCTAGCGCGACCTGTTGCGGCACAAGGGGTGCAAAACGGCGTTTTTGAGTCGCATGTTCACCCGCCTACGGCTTCATGTAGTATGCGCCGAACCGGACTACAAGACGTCGTCCGGTGGTCTGCCGAGGTGCCTGTACCCAACCTCCAGCCTCGCCCCGCCGCCTGCCGGGCATGTACGGACGCGAGCCGGAGCAAGCGCTTACAGGCTTTTTACGATGAGCGATATCGCTGAGCAGAGTGAGGCAAGCAATGACTGAACACGTTCGAGTCGGTGGCCTTCAGGTCGCCAAGGTCCTGTATGACTTCGTCAACGACGAGGCCATTCCGGGGACCGGTATCGTCGCCGAGCAGTTCTGGGACGGTGCGCAAAAGATCATCAACGACCTCGCTCCAAAGAACAAAGCCCTGCTGGCCAAGCGCGACGAGCTGCAAGCCCGTATCGACGCCTGGCACCAGGAACGTCAAGGTCAGGCCCACGACGCCGCCGCCTACAAACGCTTCCTCCAGGACATCGGCTACCTGCTGCCACAAGCGGACGATTTCCAGGCCACCACGCAAAACGTCGACGAAGAAATCGCCCACATGGCCGGCCCACAGCTGGTTGTGCCGGTGATGAACGCCCGCTTCGCTCTCAACGCCGCCAATGCCCGCTGGGGCTCGCTGTACGACGCGCTGTACGGCACCGACGCCATCAGCGACGAAGGCGGCGCGGAAAAGGGCCAGGGTTACAACAAGGCCCGCGGCGCCAAGGTCATCGCCTTCGGCCGCGCCTTCCTCGACGAAGCCGCGCCGCTGGAAAACGGCTCGCACGCCGACGCCACGGCCTATCGCATCGAAGCCGGCAAGTTGGTGGTCGCCCTCAAAGGCGGCAGCAGCGGCCTGCGCAACCCCGAGCAACTGCTCGGCCTGCATGGCGAGGCCGCAGCGCCCACGGCGATCCTGCTCAAGCACAACGGCTTGCACTTTGAAATCCAGATCGACGCCAGCACCCCGGTCGGCAGCACCGACGCCGCCGGCGTGAAGGACATCCTCATGGAGTCGGCGCTGACCACCATCATGGACTGCGAAGACTCGGTCGCCGCCGTCGATGCCGACGACAAGGTGCTGGTCTACCGCAACTGGCTGGGCCTGATGAAAGGTGACCTGGCGGAGAACGTCAGCAAGGGCGGCAAGACCTTCACTCGCACCATGAACCCGGACCGCGAGTACAGCGCGCCCAACGGCGGCACCGTCACCCTGCACGGCCGCTCGCTGCTGTTCGTGCGCAACGTCGGCCACCTGATGACCAACCCGGCCATCCTCGACGCCCAGGGCAACGAAGTGCCCGAAGGCATCCAGGACGCGCTGTTCACCGTGCTGGCCGCGGTGCACAACCTCAACGGCAACACCCAGCGCAAGAACACCCGCAGCGGCAGCGTGTACATTGTCAAACCGAAGATGCACGGCCCGGAAGAGGTCGCCTTCGCCGCCGAGATCTTCGCCCGCGTGGAACAGTTGCTGGGCCTGCCGGCCAACACCTTGAAGGTCGGCATCATGGACGAGGAACGCCGCACCACGGTCAACCTCAAGGCCTGCATCAAGGCCGCGGCCGAGCGTGTGGTGTTCATCAACACCGGCTTCCTCGACCGCACGGGCGACGAAATCCACACCTCCATGGAAGCCGGCGCCGTGGTGCGCAAGGGCGTGATGAAGAACCAACCGTGGATCGCCGCCTACGAAGACAACAACGTCGACGTGGGCCTGGCCACCGGTCTGCAAGGCCGTGCGCAGATCGGCAAGGGCATGTGGGCCATGCCGGATCTGATGGCGGCCATGCTCGAACAGAAGATCGCCCACCCCCTGGCCGGCGCCAACACCGCCTGGGTGCCTTCGCCAACTGCCGCGACCCTGCACGCGCTGCACTACCACAAGGTCGACGTGCAGGCGCGCCAGGCCGAACTGGCCAAGCGCATCCCGGCGTCGGTGGACGACATCCTGCGCATTCCGCTGGCCGGCGACACGCAGTGGTCGGCCGAAGAGATCCGCAACGAGCTGGACAACAACGCCCAAGGCATCCTCGGCTACGTGGTGCGCTGGATCGACCAGGGCGTGGGTTGTTCGAAGGTGCCGGACATCAACGATGTCGGCCTGATGGAAGACCGCGCCACGCTACGGATTTCCAGCCAGTTGCTGGCCAACTGGCTGCGCCATGGCGTGGTCAGCCAGGAGCAGGTGATGGAAAGCCTCAAGCGCATGGCTGCGGTGGTCGACCGACAGAACGCGAACGATGCGCTGTACCGTCCGCTGGCCGGCGATTTCGACGACAACATCGCCTTCCAGGCGGCGGTGGAGTTGGTCATCGAAGGCGCCAAACAGCCCAACGGCTACACCGAGCCGGTGCTGCATCGTCGTCGTCGGGAGTTCAAGGCGCGTAACGGCCTGTAAGCCGCCGCGCCGGCCTGTGGGTGCGCGAAGGCGCGCCTACGGGCCGATAGCTTGAGTGATTGGGCTGAGACCATTGGCCGGCTGTGCCGGCCATCGCGGCTAAAGCCGCTCCCACGATGATCGGTGATCTCTCGGAGATTGAAGGGTTCAGGCAACGCCCCCGTAGGAGCGGCCGGTTCGGCGCTCCGATCAGCCGCGATGGGCCGCGGAGCCGGCCGCATCTATAGGCCCTACAAGCTCAGCTCTTTGCTCACCAATTCCAGCAAACGGGTCAAATCGACCGGTTTGAGCAGCACGTCGAGCACGCCCAAGTGCATCGCCTTGACCGCCTCCTGCACATCGGTGTCGCCCGACACCACGATGATCGGCAACTCCGCCCGTTCCGACGCCCGCACGTGGCGGATCAGCGCCAAGCCGTCTTCGGGCTGCATGCGCAGGTCGGTGACCATCAGGCCGATCGACGGCCGCATCCTCAAAGCCGCGCGTGCCTGCTGCACGCCGTCGGCCACACTGCACTCCCAGCCACGACTCCTCAGGTACGCCGCCAGTGCTTCGCGGTTGACCACGTTATCGTCCACGACCAACACGGAAGGAGCCGGGCCCGCCGGCGCGCTGACGTCGGCCAGCGCACGGCGCTCGGCGTCACTCAGGATGTCGTCTTGCTCAGCCATGCTCATCTCGTCAAAAAAATCCCTTCAAAACAGTTAAGACCGCAGTTTTACGCATAGCCGAGTGCCTTTCGTCGGAAATTTGACGCTTAAGGCATCGTTGTTTGCGCCACATCAAGGTTGCAGGTCCATGACTGGGTTATGCGTCCGTTCATACAGGGCGGGTGACCGTCGGCGGTCTACGTGCAGGTCGGCACAGCGGCAAGCCTTGGTAGCGCTCGGCCGGCACGCCACAGTCGCCGATGCGAAGCCAAGCGGCCTCATGGCAGACATAGACTTACGTCCAATGTGAAGCTTGCCCACATCGTTCGACCATTGGCCTTACAACAACAAGCGATAACAAGGATTGTGCCAAGTGCGCCGTCTCATCCTGCGACCGATGCCATGAGCCAACGAGACGCCTTCGACCAGGCGGGCAAGACCGCCGTGCGGCAGAACATTCTCGGTATGTTGCAGTTTCTGCAACGCTTTCCGCCCTTCAACCAGATGGAGCACGGCCACCTGGCCTATCTGGTGGAACAGTGCCAGCTGCGCTTTTACGCAAGCGGCGAAAGCATCGTCAAGCCCGCCGATGGCCCGGTGACGCATTTCTTCATCGTCAAGCAAGGCCGTGTGGTCGGCGAACGCCAGCAGGCGCCTGGTGCCGACACCACACCCACCTTCGAGATCACCGCTGGCGAATGCTTCCCGCTCGCCGCCCTGCTCGGCGAACGCGCCACGCGCACCGAGCACCTGGCCGGCGAGGACACCTTCTGCCTGCAACTGCACAAGGCGGCGTTCGTCCGTGTGTTCTCGCTGTCGGACGTGTTCCGCGATTTCGCCTTGCGTGGCGTCAGCAGCCTGCTCGACCAGATCAACCAGCAGGTGCGCCAGCGCGCGGCGCAGACCCTGGGCACGCAATATTCGCTGAACACGCCACTGGCCGAGCTGGCCATGCGCCACCCCGTGATGTGCGCTGCCGACACGCCGGTGCGCGACGCCGTGCGGCAGATGCACGAACAGCAGGTAGGCAGCATCGTCATCGTCGATGGGCAGCGCGCACCCTGTGGCATCTTCACCCTGCGCGACCTGCGCCAAGTGGTGGCCGAAGCCAACGCCGAGCTGGACGCGCCGATCGCCCGCTATATGACCGCCACACCGTTTTGCCTGCACGCCCAGGCCAGCGCCTTCGACGCGGCGCTGGCGATGACCGAGCGGCACATCGCCCACGTCTGCCTGGTCGAGCACGGGCGCCTGTGCGGCGTGGTCTCCGAGCGCGACCTGTTCTCCCTACAGCGGGTCGACCTGGTCCACCTGGCGCGCACCATCCGCCATGCTCCGCGGCTGGAGACCCTGATCGCGCTGCGCGGCGAGATCGGCCAACTGGTCGAGCGCATGCTGGCCCATGGCGCGTCTTCGACGCAGATCACCCAGATCGTCACCCTGCTCAACGACCACACCGTGTGCCGGGTGATCGAGCTGACCCTGGCCGAACAGGGCGACCCCGGCGTGCCCTTCACCTGGCTGTGCTTCGGTAGCGAGGGACGACGCGAGCAGACGCTGTACACCGACCAGGACAACGGCATCCTCTTCGAAGCGGCCGACGCGAGCGAGGCCGAGGCCGTGCGCCGGCGTCTGTTGCCGCTGGCACGGCTGATCAACCAGCAGCTGGCGCGCTGCGGCTTCAGCCTGTGCCCCGGCGATGTGATGGCCGGCAACCCCGACCTGTGCCTGTCGCGCGCAGAATGGGCACGGCGCTTCGCCGGGTTCGTGCGCGAGGCCAGCCCGGAAAACCTGCTGGGCTCGACCATCTACTTCGACCTGCGCGCGGTGTGGGGCGACGAGCAGGGCTGCGAGCAACTGCGCCAGGGCATCCTCGCCCAGGTCGCGGACAATCGCCTGTTCCAGCGCATGCTGGCCGAAAACGCCCTGCGTCAGCGTCCGCCCGTGGGCCGGCTGCGCGACTTCGTGCTGACCCGCCAGGGCAACGACAAGACCGCCACCCTCGACCTCAAGGTGCAGGGCCTCACGCCCTTCGTCGACGGCGCACGGCTGCTGGCCCTGGCCCACGGCATCGGTGCCAACAACACCCTGGAGCGCCTGCGCCAACTGGCCCAGCGTAAGGTGATCGACGCCTTGGACGCCGCCGCCTTCGAAGAGGCCTACCACTTCATCCAGCAGACCCGCATGCAACAGCACCAACGCCAGAGCCGCGACAACCAGCCCTACAGCAACCGCCTCGACCCGGACAGCCTCAATCACCTCGACCGACGCATCCTGCGCGAATCCCTACGCCAGGCACAGCGCCTGCAAAGCAGCCTGGCGCTGCGGTATCAGCTATGAACCCGTTCGCTTGGCTGCGACCGGCTACGCCTCTCGTCCAGGAGGCGCTGAAAACGCGCTTGGCACGCTTGCCGCAGCCCGCGCCCTGGCGCACCTGCAGCTTGCACGAACAGCGCTGGGTGGTGCTGGACCTGGAAACCAGCGGCCTGAACCTGAACCGTGACCAGGTGCTGTCGATCGGCGCAGTGGCCATCGACGAGGGTGCCATCGATTTCAGCCAGCAGTTCGAACGCACCCTGCACCGCCCCGAGCAGAAGACCAACGCCAGTGTGCTCATCCATGGCCTGGGGCCCAGCGCCCTGGCCGCCGGCTGCGATCCGGCCAGCGCCTTCGTGGAACTGCTCGAGTTCATCGCCGACAGTCCGCTGCTGGCCTTCCACGCGCCCTTCGACCAGCACATGCTGGCGCGCGCCCTCAAGCACAGCCTGGGCCACCGGCTGCAATCGCCTTTCGTCGATGTGGCCGACCTGGCACCGATGCTCAACCCCGAAGCCGTGCTGCGCGAAGCGGGGCTGGACGCCTGGATCGCGCATTTCGGGCTGGAAGTGGCCGAACGTCACCACGCCAGCGCCGACGCCCAGGTGACGGCCGAACTGGCCCTGATCCTGTTCAGCCAGGCGCGTCGCCAACAGCTCGACAGCCCTCAGGCGCTGCTTCAGCGCTTGCACGCCTGGCGCCGACGCCAGGCCCACCACCAGGGCTTGTGAGGACTGCCAGCGCCACTGGTGATCGACCACAACCAGCTCGCGCGCAACCTTCGTCAGGCGACGCGATGATTGGCTGCTGCGGCGAGTACCCACCCCACCTACAGACCCCATTACCGCACCCAACCGTCGCAAAAGCGCCAGCGTGACCCGCTCATCCAAAGCGGAGCCACCCCATGAGCCTGGAACACTTCAAATCCTTCGACCTGCCTTTGAGCGCCCTGCTCACCCCGCCACCGCCGCCCGACCCGATGCTGCCGCTGCTGAACGCGCGCCAACGCTATTTCGCCGACCTGGCCGACTACTGGCTGTCCGGCACACCGCCTGCGACCAGCCGCCAAGCCCAGTTGAGCGAGATCCTGCGCCAGCAATTGCTGGCGCAAATCGCCCTGCGCGAGGGCGACCACACCCTGGGCTCCAACCATGCCGAGCTGATGTCCAGTTGCGTGAGCCTGCCGCTGCCTTCGCAGCGCCAGCATCTGCCGGTGGCGCAGCGTCCGCAGGTGTACCGGCCGGTGCTGAGCATCACCACGCCCCACTGGCGCTGCCCTTTGCGCGGCGCTTTCGTCATCGTCGAGGGTGGCCCCGAAGGCGGCATGCCCGACCCTCGCCAACCCGGCGAATACGCCCTGCTCTGCAGCCTGCCCCATGGCATCGAGGCCTTCGACAGCCTCGCCGAACTGCACGTCGAGCTGTGCGAACGGCTCGACGACCCGCAACAGAGCCGTCCGCTGCTGCGCCATCTGCACAGCGACGAGGATCGCGAGCGGGCGTGCAATGCCGAGCGCCTGCGCTACGAGTGGTTCAACGACGACCTGGTCCAGGCCCTGGTCCAGGACTTGATCGACGCGCAACGCACCACGCTCATCGCCCTCTGGGAAAGCGCCGCGCGACGGTCACTGGTGGATCTGTCCATCTTGGCCGAAGACCTGCGAACGGCCGCCGATGTCGTGCCCTGGATCGACAGCCGCTCGGCCCTGCAAACCCGCTACGGCCTGCTCCTGGAGCGCAACTCGCCGGCCTGGCTGCGGCATGCGTCGGCCCAGGGTCTGACCCACATCATGCAGACCGTGCAGGAGCTGGTGGTCGCCATCGACCGGGCATCGGCTCCGGGCATCCTCGACTCCAAGCAGTTTCTCGAGCGCAACAGCTTGCTGGCCTGGACCCGCGACCGTCTGCGCAGCGCATTGCGCCAACGCCACCAATTGGATCTCGACCCGCTCCACACGTACGTCAGCGTGACCCTGGCCAGGCAGAAGGGCCCGGTGCTGCACCCGGGCATCACCACCGCCTGGATTCCCGCGGCCAGCCGCCCGCAGGTGGGCGATAGCGTAGAGCTGGTGCGCCGCACCTACCGCCTCGACGAACTGGCCCTGATCAATGTCAGCCTGCTCGACATCGACTACTGGCTGACCGCCAGGGTGCACGACGCGGACGACCATACCGTGTCCGGCATCACCCCCAGCCAGGTCCGCGCCATGGTGCGCGAATTGAACGTCGGCGAGAGCTATCGCCAATACCTGCGTACCCACCTGCTGACCTCGCCGCAGGCGCAGTGGCGCAAGGACCGTTATGTAGATGTCAGCCGCGCGCGCATGCGTACGGAACTGGCCAAGGCGCACTACGCCGGGCACCTGCTGGAAGATCCGTTCGAACGCGGTTTCGAGTGGGCGATGCTGGTGCTGGACAACCCGACCGCCCAAGCGCGCCAGCGCTTGCGCGGGCAACGTCTGAGCGTACGCCAGCTACTGTTGGGTGGGCATACCTTGCACGATGTCATGCTCGTCACGCCCGAGGGGGCTGGTTTCTCGCGCTTCCTGGCCTACACCCCGGATGCGCCCGATCGGCGTGCCTGGCGGGAATTTCGCAACACCCGCCACCTGCTCAGGACCCTGCGCAGCAAGCCCGCGCTACGCCAATACGTCAAGGAGCGCCTGCCGCTGCTCGACCCCGAGCAGGTCGAACGCTGGCTGACCAAGGGCGGCCTTGGCGCCATCGCGCAACGCCCGGAAATCGTCGGCGACTTCCAGCGCGCCCGCTATGTGGCAGAAGTCAACGCCACACTGGCCCGCGTCGATGCCAGCACCAACACCAAACTCGAACTGCTGGGCGAGCTGACCTTGCATGCGTTGTCGATCCTGCTCGACCTGATCAGCCTGGTGATTCCGGCACGCGCCCTGGTGCCGGTGGCATTGGCGCGCGCGCTCCTGTCGGTCATCGACGCTAATGCGGCATTCAAGGAGGATGACCGCACCGGCGTGCTCAAACACCTGGTCGAATCCTTCACCCACATCAGCGACGCCATCAACAACATCGGCGGCACCACGGTGATGCGTCGGGCCATTCGCGCCATTCCCCCCACCCCGCCGCTGAAGCTGCCGCCTGCCGCAGCCATCAACATCGACACCGACAAGCTACGTTACCGGGTCGACGGCATTCACAAGGAAGGCATCTACGAGCAGCCGTCGCCCTATGCGGGCCTGTCGCTGTACTACATCAAGGACGCGGCCGGCATGAACTACCAAGTGGCATTCGATGGCTACCGCTGGCGGGTGCTCGACCCGCGCATGCCCGATGCGTACCTCAAGGTCCCGGTCAAACGGCGCGCGGATGGCGAGTGGGTCGTGGACTCGCCCGTGCTGTGGTACGACGGCTTGCCCGACCTTGCGGCGCTGTTGGCCGAGTGCCAGTTGCCCGAACGGCCCATGGGCGTCGAGCTCCCCGATGGAGACGGGCTGTTCCGATACGAAGGGCAGCTGTATCTGCTGGCGGGGGAGCAGGCGTTACCGCTGCGTGCGCATTTGCTCGACGATCACTACCACCTGCTGATTCCGAACCAGCCGAACGGTCCCGCTACGGCTTGGGCAATCCTGCGCTGGCGCGACGGGCAGTGGCGTATCCGGGTGCGGCAGGCCGGGCGCAGCAGCGACTGGCTGGCGCTGCCGGCCGCCTACTCGGTCAGGCGCGGAAGCAGCGCGTCCAGCCGCTGATGCAAGGTGCTGCCGCTCGGCCAGTTACGCAGCAGGCGCGCCCGGTCGCGGGCGTAGGCGGCGGCGAAGCTGCGCTGGGTGGCGTGCTGGCACATGGCGTCGAGGTCGATCAGCGACCAATGGCCGTCGACCCAGAACAGGTTGTGCCCCTTGAAGTCGCCATGGCTGATGCGTTCGCGGATCAGCTGTCGCATCAGGCTGACCAGCGCGTCGATCTGCACCTGTGGCGCCTGGCCGTCGTCCACATAGGGCGCGAAGCACTCGGTCAGGTCCGGGCCGTCGACGTAGTCGGTGACCAGGTAGGCGCGGCCACGCAGGCCCAGCATGCGCCGCTCCAGCACGGCCAATGGCTGCGGGGTGGCGATGTCGAGAAACGCCAGGCGCTGGCCTTCGATCCAGGAATGCCAGGCGCGGCTCGGGCGCCAGAAGCGCTTGAGCCAGTGCGCGGCGTTCTTGATGTTGTAGCGCTTGATCACCAGCTTACGGCCGCCCACCTCGACGCGCGCCACGCTGGCGGCGCCGCCGGTCTTGTACAGATGGCCCTGGTCGATGAGCGAGTCGGCTTGCTCCAGCACCGGCGACAAGGCGGCCACTTCGCTGCGGCGGATCGCCTGCAACTTCGACAGGCTGCGCTCGACGCTGAACAAACTGCATTCGCGACCGGCCTTGTCCAGGTAATCCTTCTGCCGCCAGGCACGTACCTTGTCGACTTGCTTCTGCAACGCTTCGAGCGGCAGCGCGTGCTCGGCATTGGCCAGCAGGTAGTGCACCAGCAGCTCTTCGAGGAATGGCTCCAGACGCTTGGGCAACTGGGCGAAAAACACCCCGAGGTTTTCCAGCACGCGCTGGCGCGACAGGGGTTTGCCTGGGGTTTCGGCCTTGATGCCGGCACCGTCGATCAGGTACAGCCGCTCGCCTTGGCGCAGCAGGTTGTCCAGGTGCAGGTCGTCTTGCCACAGGCCTGCCGCATGCATGCGCGCCACGGCCGCCAGGGCCTCGCCGATCACCTGCTGTTGGCCGTCGCTCAATGTGGGCTGGGTCGCTACCTGCTGCCACGCATCGTCCAGGCTTTGCGCCTGGTCGAGAAATTCGAACAGCAACCAGCCGCCCTGGCCTTCGACCAGACCGTCGGCGAGCAGGGTCGGTGTGGTCAGGCCTTGGGCGGCCAGCAGGCGCACGCCTTCGAGCTCGCGCTGGAAATGTCGCGCCGCACTGCCGCCGACCAGCAGCTTGGCCAGCACCGGCGTGCCGCGCCACAGGGCCGCACCCACGTAGCGCTGGCCAGGCAACACGCGCAGCAGGCTGAGCAATTGCAGGTCGGCAGGCCCGGCGGCATCGGCCAGGGTCAAGGTCAGCGGCAGGCTCGGGTTGCGCCCGGCCTGTTTGAGTTCGGCCAGTTGCATCAGCGCGCCCCCTTTTCACGATGGCGGCGCAGCAGATGCTGTTGCCAGTCGCCCACCACCGCGCTGTCAGCGGGTTGGTCGAGGTAGGCGGCCAGGAGCAGGCGCACGTCGCCTTCGCTCCAGACGCGGGCTCGGCGCATCAGCGGCTCGAGGTCCTTGAGGCGGTCACGGCGGCCGAACAACAACGGCCGAGTCTTCTCCAGGTCGATCAGTTGCGCCTGCCAACCGCTGCGCCGTTCGCGCAAGAAGATGTGCTTGGGGTAGAAGCAGCCATGCACTTGCCCGGCGCCGTGCAGGGTGCGCGCCAATTGGCCGCAGGCGCGCAGGATGCCCTCGCGCTGCGCGTCGGCCAGTTCGGGCCACTGCGCCAGCAGGCCGTCCAGGTCGCGCCAATCGTCCAGGGCACGGGTCAGCAGCATCGCCCGATGCGCCTCACGATCCTTGCGCTGGCCGTAGAACACCGCCTGCAACGCCGGAATGCCGAGCGTCTGATAGCGCCGGATATTGCGAAACTCGCGGCTGAAGGTCGGCTCGCCGAAGGGTGCGTGCAGGGTGCGAGTCAGGTAGTCGGCCTGGCGCTTGAGGTAATAGCCCTTACCCTCCAGCTCCAGGCGATAGACGCTGCTCCAGCCGCCACGCCCGGTGTTGGGTTCGTCGACGGCGTCGAGTTGCAAACTCCACAGCGCTTCGAAATCGTTCAGGCCGTGACGCTGCAACAAGGCGACGTCCTCGCTGGCCAGGTAATCGGTCATTCCCTTCCCTCGAAAAAGCTCAGTACCTGGGCGATGCGCTGCTTGTCTTTACCGTTGAGCCGCGCATGGCCGCGATAGTGCAGGTAGAAACGCAGGCGCTGTGTGGCCGAGAGGTGGTACTTGGCCACCTTGTCCAGGCAGGCCAGGTCCTTGATCACCCGATGGCGCAGCATGAAGCCACGCCAGAAGTCGCCGGTCGGGCAGTCGATGAAGAACACCGTGCCCCGATCGTCGACCAGCAGGTTGCGCCATTTGAGGTCGTTGTGGGTGAAATGGTGGTCGTGCATCACCCGTGTGTGGCGGGCCACCTGCCGGCACAGGTGGGCCACCCAGGCGCGGTCGGCCAGGCGCGGATCGTTGCGCTCGGCCAGCACCGAGAGGTCTTCGGTGCGCGGCAGTTCGCGGGTGATCATGGCGCCACGGCCAAAGGCCAGGCCATTGCGCTCCAGGCCCCAGGCGACCACTTCGGCGGTGGGAATGTTCCACTTGGCGAATTGCTTGAGGTTCTGCCATTCGGCCTTGATCCGCGGGCGGCCCAGGTAGCGACGCAGGCCCTTGCCGGCGCCGGTGTAGCGTTTGACGTAGTAGTTGACGCCGTCGCGCTCTACGCGCACCACCTCACTGAGCGGATCGCGGGTCAGGCGCTCGCCTTGCAGGGCGAACACCGCCTCCAGGCTGCCGAAGTCCGCGGCCAGGTGTTCGTACCCCGGCTCCAAGGTCCAGCCGGCCATCAGAGTGCGTCCCCGTAACGCTGCTTGCGCGCGTAGAGCTTGTGCGCCTTGCGTTGCAGGTAGGCAAGCAAGCTGGCCTCGTCGCGCAGTATCTGGCGCAGCGGGCGCTGGAAGTAGCCGCGCAGGAAGCGCAGCTCGTCGCGCGCAGTCAAGCCGATGTCCAGCGCCGAGAAGTACAGCGCGGCCAGGTCCTTGTCGCGCCAGCGGCGGCTGATGCGCGTGCGGGTCTGCGCGCGGTGCAGGTCGATCAGCGACAGCTTCAGCGTGCCCGGGGCGATGGGCCGGTCGGTGTGCAGCAGGAAGTGGCAGATGTAGCAGTCGCGGTGGTTGACCCCGGCGCGGTGCATGGTGCCGGTCATGCGCGCCACCTCGCTGATCAGCGCGTGCTTGAGGGCCGGCGCCGGTGGCTGTTGGCGCCAGTCCAGGCTGAAGTCTTCCAGGCTGACGGTCGGCGCCAGTTCCTCGGTGACGATGAACGAATGCTGGTGCGCCGGGTTGCTGCCGCGCTCGCCGTAGGCCACGGCAGTCATGGTCGGCACGCCGGCCTGGTGCAGGCGTTCGATGGCGCGCCATTCCTGGCCGGCGCCGAGCACCGGCAGCTTGGCGCTGAACAGGTTCTTGAACACCTCGCCCCAGCCGATGCCGCGGTGGATCTTGACGAAGTAACCGGCGCCGTCGACTTCGGTGCGCAGGGTGCGGCGCCCTTCGAGTTCACGGTACACCTCGCCCTGCAAACCTTCGACGGCCTCGAACGGGTCGCGCCCGGCCCACAGCTGCTTGAACGGCTCAGCCAGAATCAGCTTCATGGGCGGGGCTCCGCGAGGATCACGTCGGCGGCATGCTGCGGCATGCTGTAGAGGTCGGCGCTGTCGGCGAAGGCCAGGCCATTGCGCGACCAGGCGGCGCGCTGATCGGGCGCCTGAAGCATGCGTGCCAGGTAGTCGTCGAGCTGCGCCTGGGCGAAAGGCTCGTCGAGCACCAGGCCGCAGTCGGCTTCTTCGATGTAATGGGCATAGCCACAGACCTTCGACACCAGCACCGGCAAGCCGGCCACCAAGGCTTCGAGCAGCACGGTGCCGGTGTTTTCGTTGTAGGCCGGGTGGATCAGCAGGTCGGCGCCGAGCAGAAAGCGCGGGATGTCGCTGCGGCCCTTGAGGAACTGCACCTGCTCGCCCAGACCCAAGGCGGCGCTTTGCAGCTGGAACACCTTGGGGTCGTCCTGGCCGATGACCAGCAGCCGCGTGCGCTTGCGCAAGTCGCCAGGCAAGGCGGCCAGCGCTTTGAGGCTACGGTCCACGCCTTTGGTCTTGAAGCCCGAGCCGATCTGTACCAGCAGCAGTTCGTCGGCGCCGACGTCGAACTCCTGGCGCAGGCCCGCCCGGATGTCTTCGGCGTTGGCCGGTGCGCGGCGGTCCTGGGAGATGCCTGGCGGCAGCAGATGGAAGCGTTCGACCGGGGTGCCGTAGTGCTTGACGAACAGCGGTTGCTGCACCTCGGAGATCATCAGCACCTGGGTCTTGGACTCGCGGGCGAACACCGCCCGCTCGTAGTCAGCGAAATGCTTGTAGCGGCCCCAGCGGCGGTACAGGTTGCCACGCAGGGTCTGGGCCTTGTCTTCGAAGCAGCCGTCGGCGGCGTAGTACACGTCCAGGCCCGGCATCTTGTTGAAGCCGATCAGGCGGTCGACCGGGCGCTTGGCCAGGTCGGCCGCCATCCAGGCGCTGAGTTTCTCGTTGCGCCGATGGTTGAACAGCGCCTTGACCGGCGCGACCAGCACTTCGAAGCCCGGGGGAATGTCGCCTTCCCAGATCAGGGTGTAGACGCGGATCTGGTGCCCGCGTCGTTGGCACTCCAGGGCAATGCGCATGAAGTCGCGTTGCAGGCCGCCGAAGGGAAAGTATTTGTAGAGCACGAAAGCCAGTTGCATCAACGGACATCCTCAGCCAGCAGCAGCGCGCTCAGGCGGCTCGCTACATGCTCGGGATTCAGGCGAGTGAAGCACAGCGGCCACTCGCGTTTGAGATCGAACCGGCGCAGGTCCTCGGCGCTCGGCTTGTAGGTGCATTTCTTTTGCAGGCACGGAGCGCAGGGGAAATCGCTGGCCTGGTGTACCTGGGAGCGCCCGTAGGCGCCGGTCAAGCCAGGGTTGGTCGGGCCGAACAGGGAAATGGTCGGCACGTCCAGTGCCGCGGCCAGATGCCCGAGCCCGGTGTCGACCGCCACACAAGCCTTGGCCGCGGCCAGCACGCGGGCCACCCCGACCAGGTTCAGGCGCGGCAGCACCTGGCAGTGGCTCAGGCCTTGGGCGATGCGTTCGGCGCGGGCCTTCTCGGCCTCGTTGCCCCATGGCAGGCAGACTTGCAGCTTGCGCCGCCCCATGCGCTCGGCCAGCTCGCGCCAGTAGGCCTCCGGCCAATGCTTGGTGGCCCAGGTGGTGCCATGCAGGAACACCACGTAGGGCGCGGCGGGTGGCAGTTGCAGGCGGGCCAGGTCCAGGCCGTAGTCGCCCAGGCCTTCGGGCAGGTCGTAGGCCAGGGCCATGGCGAACAGCTGCCGCGTGCGTTCGACCGCGTGCTGGCCCACCGCGACCGACAGACGCCGGTCGTAGAAGCGGCTCGACAGCCCTTCGCGCGCCGAATAGCGATCCAACCCGGCCACCGGAGCCTTGACCAGACGTGTCAGCCAAGCCGATTTGAGCAGGCCCTGGGCGTCGATCACCAAGTCGTAGGTGTGCTCGCGCAGGCGCTGCCTGAAGACTTTGAACTCGCCGCTCTTGAGCGTTTGCCAGAGGTGCTTGCGCCAGCGGCGGATGGCCACCGGAATCACCCGATCGACCGCCGGGTGCCAGGTCGGAATCTCGGCGAAGCCCTCCTCGACCACCCAGTCGAAGCGGATGCCGGGAATGGCCTGCGCGGCGTCGGTGAGGGCCGGCAGGGTATGGATCACATCGCCGAGCGACGACGTCTTGACGATCAGTACCCGCACTTAGTCGACCTCGGCCAGCAGGTGGATCGGCTGGCCACCGTCGAGGCGCTGCAGGGCCGCGATCACGGCCTGGGGTTCG
The DNA here is from genome assembly GCF_054508135.1 of Pseudomonas sp. MLB6B. Taxonomy (NCBI): domain Bacteria; kingdom Pseudomonadati; phylum Pseudomonadota; class Gammaproteobacteria; order Pseudomonadales; family Pseudomonadaceae; genus Pseudomonas; species Pseudomonas sp. MLB6B. The sequence continues at coordinate 400,098 of NZ_CP199313.1, forward strand.
AGCAGGCGCAGGCAGTTGTAATGGCCGAAACGGCAGGTGCGGTCGAAGCAGGGGCTGCACTCCAGCCCCAGGCGCACCACTTCCACCTGGTCGGCCAGAGGTGGTGTGAAGCCTGGCGAGGTCGAGCCGTACACCGCCACCAAGGGGCGGTTGAGGGCGGCGGCGACGTGCATCAGGCCCGAATCGTTGGACACCACCGCGTCGGCGCACGACATGAGGTCGATGGCCTCGGCCAGGGAGGTTTCGCCGGCCAGGTTCACTGACTCTTCGCGCAGGCCGGGAATCAGCCGCTCGCGGATCGCTTCGCCGACCGGGTGGTCCTTCTTCGAACCGAACAGCCAGACCTGCCAACCTTGGCGCACCAGGGCCTCGGCGACCTCGGCGTAGTGCTCGGCCGGCCAGCGCTTGGACTCGCCGAACTCAGCGCCCGGACACAGCGCCAGCACCGGACGGTCCAGGGCCAGGCCGAACTTGGCCAAAGCAGCGTCGCGGCTGGCCGTTTCGATGCGCAGGGCGGGCTTGGGGTAAGGCTGCGGCAGCTCGGCGCCCGGCGTGTAGGCCAGGGCCATGAAGCGCTCGATCATTAGCGGGTAACGCGCCTTGTCGAGCGTGCGCACGTCGTTGAGCAGGCCCCAGCGCATTTCGCCACGCCAGCCGGTGCGGGTGGCAATCCCAGCGAAGAACGGCACCAACGCCGATTTGAGCGAGTTGGGCAGCAGGATCGCCTGGTCGTACTGGCCCTTGAGCGACTTGCCGATGCGCCTGCGGGTGCCCAGCTCCAGTGCGCCGTGGCCGAGCGGAAAGCTCAAGGCCTGGCGCACTTCGGGCATGCGTTCGAGGAGCGGCCGGCTCCAGTCGGGGGCCAGCACGTCGATGACGCAGTCGGGGTGGCGCTGTTTCAGGACCTGGAACAGCGTCTGCGCCATCACCATGTCGCCGACCCAGCTGGGCCCAATGATCAGTATTCTCATGCGTTTTCCAGAACTCGAAAGGGCCGGCACCTGAGGTGCCGGCCCTTGGAGAAGTCGACGGACAGGCCGCGCCACGGATGGAACAGCGGCTGGGCGCCGGTCTTCTTTCTTTATATTCAGGCTGTGTGGCGCACAGTGTACCACCCGTGTCCGGGAGCTGGGTGAAGGCCATCGTGGGTGCCCGGCGGCATTGGGAGCAGCCGGCCATCGCGGCTGATCGGGGCGCCGAGTCGACTGGTCTACAAGCTCACTACACTCCCGGATAACGCGCGTACTCTGTGGGAGCGGCCGGTTCGGCGCTCCGATTAGCCGCGATGGCCGGCGACGCCGGCCCGATCCAGGCGCTGCGGTTTGCCAGAAAAAATACGGCACCCAGCAGAAAACCGCACGCCCCTGCACAACGCCATCACTCCAACCCCAACGCCCCCCAGATCCGCCGTACCTCGCGGCGCTCCTCGGCGAACTGGCTCGCGTCCACTACACCGGCCTGCTTCTGCAACGCCTGGCGGTGCGAGGCCGAGCGGAACGTCTTGTACGCCTCGCGCAACAACGCGGCGTCGCCTGCGGGCATCAATCCGGCCTGTTCCAGCGCTTCGAGCAAACGGATGTTGTCGGTCCAGCGCAACAGCGCCGGATGGTCGTGGGACCAGGCCAGGGCGGCGTATTGCACCATGAACTCGATATCGACGATGCCCCCGGCATCCTGCTTCAAGTCGAACGGCAAGCCTGGTGCATAGGCGTTGGCCGCCGTGCCGGCCGCGGTGGCCTTGCTGCCCAGGCTGGCGCGCATCTTGGCGCGCATGTCGCTGACGGCGGTGCGCAAGGTGGCGATGTCGCGCGCCTGCCCCAGCACACCGGCGCGCACGGCTTCGAAAGCCTCGGCCACCTGCTTGCAGCCCACCAGCACCCGCGCCCGTACCAGGGCCTGGTGTTCCCAGGTCCAGGCTTCGTTGCGCTGGTAGCGCTCGAACGCGCCCAGCGAGCTGACCAACAGGCCTGCCGCGCCCGACGGGCGCAAGCGCATGTCGACGTCGTAGAGCTGCCCGGAGTTGGTCTGCGTGGTCAGCAGATGAATGATGCGCTGACCCAGACGGGTGAAGAACTGCGCGCCGTCGATGGGTTTGTCGCCGTCGGTCTCGGCATGCGGGTCGCCGTCGTGGATGAACACCAGGTCCAGGTCCGAGCCATGGCCCAATTCGATGCCGCCGACCTTGCCGTAACCGACGATGACGAAGGCCGGGTCGCACAGGCTGCCGTCGCTGCGCTTGGGCTGGCCATGGCGGGCGACCGTATGCCGCCAGGCCAAGGCCAGCACCTGGTCGAGAATCGCCTCGGCCAGCCAGGTCAGGTAATCGCTGACCTTCATCAGCGGCAGGTTGCCGGTGATCTCCGAGGCCGCCACACGCAGGCTGTGGGCCAGTTTGAAATGGCGCAGCGCCTCCATCTGCTGCTCCAGGTCCTCCTCGGGAATGCGCATCAGCCGCTCGCGCAGTTCCGAGCCCAGCTCCGGCGCCAGCGGCGGGCTGAACAGCCGGTCTTCGTTGAGCAATTCGTCGAGCAGCAGCGGGAAGCGGGTGATCTGCTCGGCGATCCACGGGCTGGCCGCGCACAGCGTCAACAGGCGGCGCAAGGCGCCGGGGTTCTCCGTGAGCAACACCAGATAGGCCGAGCGCCGCGCCACCGCCTCGACCAGGGGCAGCACCCGCTCCAGCACCAGGTCGGGGTGGTCGTGCTCGACCGCCTGGGCCAGCAGGCGCGGGATGAAGGCGTCCAGGCGCTCGCGGCCGATGCGCTGCATCGAACGCAGCGACGGGCTGGCGCGCAAGGCGGTGAGCCGGCGCAGGGCTTCGGCGGGGTTGCGCAGGCCGGCTTCCTGCAATTGTCGACAGGCGGCTTCTTCATCCTGTGCCTGTTCCCACAAGGGCGACCACTCGCCGCCCACCACCAGCTCGCCCTCAGCTTCGTCCTCGTCCGGGTCGGCGATGACCTGGCGGAAATGCCAGTCGATACGCTCGCGCCACTGCATCAATTGCGCATGGAAGCCCTCCCAGTCGGCGAAGCCGAGCATGTAGGCCACGCGCGCGCGGTCCAGCGCATCGTCGGGCAGCATCTGCGTCTGGCGGTCGGCGATGGCCTGGATGGCGTGCTCGGTGTAGCGCAGGAAGGCATAGCCGTCGCGCAGCTCGGCCACCACCGCCGGCGGCAGATAGCCCTGCCCTTCCAGCGTCGCCAGCACCTTGAGCAAGGGCCGCTGTTGCAGGCTCAGGTCGCGCCCGCCGTGGATCAACTGGAATGCCTGGGCGATGAACTCCACTTCGCGGATACCGCCTGCGCCCAGCTTGATGTTGTCGGCCATGCCCTTGCGCCGCACCTCCTGCTGGATCAGTTGCTTCATAGTGCGCAGCGCTTCGATGGCCGAGAAGTCCAGGTAGCGGCGGTACACGAAGGGTCGCAGCATAGCCTGCAGCTGCGCACCGGCGGCCTGGTCGCCGGCCACCACGCGGGCCTTGATCATGGCGTAGCGCTCCCAGTCGCGGCCCTGGTCTTGGTAGTAGTGCTCCAGCGCGTTGAAGCTCAGCACCAGGGCACCGGAGGAGCCATAGGGGCGCAGGCGCATGTCGACGCGGAACACGAAGCCGTCGACCGTGACCGGGTCGAGCGCTTTTATCAGGCGCTGGCCCAGGCGGGTAAAGAACTCCTGATTGTCCAGCGCGCGCTTCACACCTTGGGTTTCGCCGCCTTCAGGGAAGGCGAAGATCAGGTCGATGTCCGATGACAGGTTCAGCTCCACCGCGCCCAGCTTGCCCATGCCCAGCACCACCATGTGCTGGGCCTCGCCGCTGCGCGCGCCGACAGGCGTGCCGAATTGCTGGCAGTGGCGTGGGTACAGCCATTGGTAGGCTTGGTCGATGCAGGCGTCGGCCAGATCCGACAGGTCGCGGCAGGTTTCCTTGAGCTCGGCCTGGCGGGTCAAGTCGCGCCAGACGATGCGCACCTGCTGGCGGTTGCGCTCGCGGCGCAGCTGCCGCGCCAGTTCCTCTTCGCTGGCGGCGGCAGCGGCCGTCGCCGCGATGCGCGCGCGCAGCTCGCCCGGCGCCAGCGCCCGCTCCAGTTCGCCGCTGCCCAACAGCTCGCAGAATATCGCCGGCTCGCGCACCACCTGCTCCATGACGAAGTCGCTGGCCGCCGTGACCTGCTCGAACTGGCGACGCTGCATGGCGCTCCAGGTCGTAGGGTCGAGTGGCGGGTGGCTGGCGACGGCGTCCTGCAGAGCGTGTCGATTGCGGGCGACGACCGGTTGGAAGACAACGGGCAGATCGGGCGGCAAAGGCTGGCGCATGGGCTATCCTTGATCGGCGTTTGGCGGAGGGGCGTCTGCGGCCGTGAACAAGGCCTGACGAGAAGAAATTGTATACAAAAGCTTTAAATAGCTAATAAATGCTTAATGGCAGCAGAAATCATCAAATTACTGCCCTTCATCCTGCATATTTCACGCGCAGAAACGATTTTTCCTACACGCCAAGGTGCGACCGAATGTCGCTTATCTGTAGTTTTGCGACTACCCGTTCGCTGCAAAAGCATGAAATCAAAATGCATTTGTAGTAAAACTACACGCCGCCGGATCAGACCCCCGGCAATCCAAGAATTCACGACGTCTGCCCATAAGGCCAGTCGCAAACTCAGGCTCCCGATTCTGGTTGCCTTTCCGCCCTGGAGCAAGCCATGCAAGACCTCGATCCAATCGAAACCCAGGAATGGCTGGATGCCCTGGAGTCGGTCCTCGACAAAGAAGGCGAAGACCGCGCTCATTACCTGATGACCCGTATGGGCGAGCTGGCCACCCGTAGTGGCTCGCAGCTGCCGTATGCCATCACCACGCCGTACCGCAACACCATTCCCGTGACTCACGAAGCACGCATGCCTGGCGACCTGTTCATGGAACGCCGCATTCGCTCGCTGGTTCGCTGGAATGCGCTGGCCATGGTCGTGCGCACCAACCTGAAAGACTCGGACCTGGGCGGACACATCTCGAGCTTCGCCTCCAGCGCGACGCTGTACGACATCGGCTTCAACTACTTCTTCCAGGCCCCGACCGAAGAGCACGGCGGCGACCTGATCTTCTACCAAGGCCACGCCTCGCCTGGCGTCTACGCCCGCGCCTTCCTGGAAGGCCGCATCAGCGAAGACCAGATGAACAACTTCCGCCAGGAAGTCGATGGCAATGGTCTGTCGTCCTATCCGCACCCGTGGTTGATGCCGGACTTCTGGCAGTTCCCGACCGTGTCGATGGGTCTGGGCCCGATCCAGGCCATCTACCAGGCACGCTTCATGAAGTACCTGGAAGCGCGCGGCTACATCCCGGCCGGCAAGCAGAAGGTCTGGTGCTTCATGGGCGACGGCGAGTGCGACGAGCCCGAATCCCTGGGCGCAATCTCCCTGGCCGGCCGCGAGAAGCTGGACAACCTGATCTTCGTCATCAACTGCAACCTGCAGCGCCTCGACGGCCCGGTTCGCGGCAACGGCAAGATCATCCAGGAACTCGAAGGCGTGTTCCGCGGCGGTGGCTGGAACGTCAACAAAGTCGTGTGGGGCCGCTTCTGGGACCCACTGCTGGCCAAGGACACCGACGGTATCCTGCAGCGCCGCATGGACGAAGTCATCGACGGCGAGTACCAGAACTACAAGGCCAAAGACGGCGCCTTCGTGCGTGAGCACTTCTTCAATTCGCCAGAACTCAAGGCCATGGTCGAGCACCTGTCCGACGACGAGATCTGGAAGCTCAACCGTGGCGGCCACGACCCGTACAAGGTCTATGCGGCCTACCACCAGGCGGTGAACCACAAGGAACAGCCGACCGTCATCCTGGCCAAGACCATCAAGGGTTATGGCACCGGTGCCGGCGAAGCGAAGAACACCGCGCACAACACCAAGAAGGTCGACGTCGACAGCCTGCGCCACTTCCGCGACCGCTTCGACATCCCGGTCAAGGACGAAGAGCTGGAGAACCTGCCGTTCTTCAAACCCGAACCCGACAGCGCCGAAGCCAAGTACCTGGCCAAGCGCCGCCAAGCCCTGGGCGGCAGCGTGCCACAGCGCCGCGCCAAGAGCTTCAGCGTCCCGACGCCTTCCCTGGATACCCTCAAGGCTATCCTGGACGGTTCGGGCGACCGCGAAATCTCCACCACCATGGCTTTCGTGCGCATTCTGGCGCAGCTGGTCAAGGACAAGGAAATCGGCCCGCGCATCGTACCGATCATCCCGGACGAAGCCCGTACCTTCGGTATGGAAGGCATGTTCCGCCAGCTGGGCATCTACTCGTCGGTCGGCCAGCTCTACGAGCCCGTCGACAAAGACCAGGTGATGTTCTACCGCGAGGACAAGAAGGGCCAGATCCTCGAGGAAGGCATCAACGAAGCCGGCGCCATGTCGTCGTTCATCGCCGCCGGTACCTCGTACTCGAACCACAACCAGCCGATGTTGCCGTTCTACATCTTCTATTCGATGTTCGGCTTCCAGCGTATCGGCGACCTGGCCTGGGCCGCTGGCGACAGCCGTACCCGTGGTTTCCTGATCGGCGGTACCGCCGGCCGTACCACCCTGAACGGTGAAGGTCTGCAGCACGAAGACGGTCACAGCCACCTGCTGGCCGGGACCATCCCGAACTGCCGCACCTACGATCCGACCTACGGCTACGAGCTGGCGGTGATCATCCAGGACGGCATGAAGAAGATGACCGAAGAGCAACAGGACATCTTCTACTACATCACCGTGATGAACGAGTCGTACCAGCAGCCTGCCATGCCGGCCGGCGCCGAGGAAGGCATCGTCAAGGGCATGTACCTGCTCGAGGAAGACACTCGTGAAGCCGCGCACCACGTGCAGCTGATGGGTTCGGGCACCATCCTGCGCGAAGTTCGCGAAGCGGCGAAGATCCTGCGCGAGGACTACAACGTCGGCGCCGACGTGTGGAGCGTCACCAGCTTCAACGAACTGCGTCGCGACGGCCTGGCCGTGGAACGCGCCAACCGCCTCAAGCCTGGCCAGAAGCCACAGCAGACCTACGTCGAGCAGTGCCTGAGCGGTCGCAAAGGCCCGGTGGTGGCGTCTACCGACTACATGAAGATCTTTGCCGAGCAAATCCGTCAGTGGGTGCCGAGCAAGGAGTTCAAGGTCCTGGGTACCGATGGCTTCGGTCGCAGCGACAGCCGCAAGAAGCTGCGTCACTTCTTCGAAGTCGACCGCCACTTCGTGGTGCTGGCTGCCCTGGAAGCCCTGGCTGACCGTGGCGAGATCGAACCCAAAGTGGTGGCCGATGCCATCACCAAGTTCGGCATCGACCCGGACAAGCGCAACCCACTGGACTGCTGAGGAGTATCTATAAGTGAGCGAACTCATTCGCGTACCTGACATCGGCAGCGGTGAAGGTGAAATCATCGAGCTGTTCGTCAAGGTCGGCGACCGCATCGAGGCCGACCAGAGCCTGCTGACCCTGGAGTCCGACAAGGCCTCCATGGAGATCCCCGCGCCCAAGGCAGGTGTGGTCAAGGAGCTGAAGGTCAAGCTGGGCGACCGCCTGAAAGAAGGCGACGAACTGCTGGTGCTGGAAGCCGAGGGTGCCGATTCGGCGCCCGAGGCTGCGGCTGAAAAACCGGCTGCCGCCGAGAAACCGGCTGAGCAATCGGCTGAAAAGCCTGCGGAAAAAGCCGCCGAGCAAGCAGCCCCTGCCGCTGCCAGCGTGCAGGACATCCACGTGCCGGACATCGGCTCGTCGGGCAAGGCCAAGATCATCGAAGTGCTGGTCAAGGCCGGCGACACCGTCGAAGCCGACCAGTCGCTGATCACCCTGGAGTCCGACAAGGCCTCCATGGAGATTCCGTCGCCTGCCGCTGGTGTGGTCAAGGAAGTGATCTGCAAGCTGGACGACGAAGTCGGTACCGGCGATCTGATCCTCAAGCTGGAAGTGGCCGGCGCAGCGCCTGCCGCCGCGCCTGAAAAAGCTGCCAGCGAACCGGCCAAGGCCCAGGCTCCAGCCAAGGCCGACGGCGCCGCCGAGGCCAAGGCCCCTGCCGCCGAAGCGCCTGCCGCCACTGCCCCGGCAGCCGGCAGCAACGCCAAGGTCCACGCCGGCCCGGCCGTGCGCCAGCTGGCTCGCGAGTTCGGTGTCGACCTGGGCGCGGTCAGCGCCAGCGGCCCGCACGGTCGCATCCTCAAGGAAGACGTGCAGGTCTACGTCAAGGCCATGATGCAGAAGGCCAAGGAAGCGCCGGCCGCTGCCGCTGGCGCTACCGGCGGCGCAGGCATTCCGCCGATTCCGGCCGTGGACTTCAGCAAGTTCGGTGAAGTCGAGGAAGTCGCCCTCACCCGCCTGATGCAGGTCGGCGCCGCCAACCTGCACCGCAGCTGGCTGAACGTGCCGCACGTGACCCAGTTCGACTCGGCCGACATCACCGAGTTGGAAGCCTTCCGTGTGGCGCAGAAAGCCGTCGCCGAGAAAGCCGGCGTCAAGCTCACCGTGTTGCCGCTGCTGCTCAAGGCCTGCGCCTTCCTGCTCAAGGAAATGCCGGACTTCAACAGCTCGCTGGCACCAAGCGGCAAAGCGATCATCCGCAAGAAGTACGTCAACGTCGGTTTCGCCGTGGACACCCCGGATGGCCTGCTGGTCCCTGTGATCAAGAACGTCGACCAGAAGAGCTTGCTGCAACTGGCTGCCGAGGCTGCGGCCCTGGCCGAGAAAGCCCGCACCAAGAAGCTGTCGGCCGACGACATGCAGGGCGCGTGCTTCACCATCTCCAGCCTCGGCCATATTGGCGGCACCGGCTTCACGCCGATCGTCAACGCACCGGAAGTGGCGATCCTCGGCGTGTCCAAGGCCACCATGCAACCGGTCTGGGATGGCAAGGCCTTCCAGCCCAAGCTGATGCTGCCGCTGTCGCTGTCCTACGACCACCGTGTGATCAACGGTGCCGCCGCCGCCCGCTTCACCAAGCGTCTGGGCGACGTGCTGACCGACATCCGCACGCTGCTGCTGTAACGCTGCAACAGGGCGGCTGCCGGGACTTGCCCGACAGCTGCCCGAATCGCTTCATCGAGCTGCCACGCTCGTACCTCAACCCCGCCTCTTGGCGGGGATTTTTTTGTCGGCCGCCTCCCCTAGGCAATGGCGTACCACATGCCGACAGACAGCACGCCAAGCGACACCTGGCTGCTTGCCAGCTCATGGCACTATGATGCAACCTTGCCACATGCCCTGCCGCCAAGGCGTACCCTCCTGAAGTGAGTCTTCGATGAAAAGCCAACCCGATGCCGCCAGCCGTACGGTGGCCGAGGTCGTCACGCCACTGCCCGTGCCCTCGCGGCTGGGCATGCTGCGTTTCGAACGGCTCAACGAAGCGAACTGGGCCATGCTCTATCTGGACCCCGCCTGTGAACGCCTGCTGGGCCTGGTCGATGGCGAACTCGGCAGCATGATCGGCTCACCCTTCGCCAGCTTCATGGAGCCCGAAGCCCGCTACCGCCTGCATGACGAAATCCAGCTGCAACTGAGCAGCCGCGCCTACTACCGTGTGCGCTATACCCTGCACGGCCAGCCAGGGCCGTTGCGCGTGCTGGAGGTGGGCGAAGCGTTCAAGCAGCGCAACCGCCAGCTGCTGCGCGGTTACCTGACCGTGCTCGACGACCTGCAGGACGATGCCGATCTCGATGCCCAGGCGCTGGAAACGCGCAACAACCGTCTGCAATTGGCCCTGCAACTGAACCAGAGAGCGCAACAGGAACAGCTCGAACAGCTCGATCGGGTGCGTGCCCAACAAGACCTCATCCTGCGCCTGTCACGCCAGCGCTACAGCGTCGGCAACTCCCAGCTGGAGGCGGCCGAGCTGATCACCCGCAGCGCCTGCGAGATCTACCAGGTCGACTCGGCGAGCATCTGGTACCTCAACGAGCAACGCCTGGAGCCGATCAGCGCCTGGCATCAGGCCGAGGCGCAACACCGCGTGCTGGCACCCATCGACGCCAGCCGCTTCCCCGATTACCTCGACGCCTTGCACACTAGCCGCGCCATCGACGCGCACAATGCCAGCCACGACCCCCGCACCCGCGATCTGGTCGATACGCTGTACAGCGACAACAACGCCATGCTCGACGCCAGCATTCGCGTCGACGGGCAGGTGGTCGGTGTGCTGTGCCTGGAGCAGACCGGCAAGCCCAGGGTCTGGCAGGCCGACGAAATCGCCTTTGCCGGGGAGTTGGCCGACCAGTTCGCGCAGGTCATCACCAACCACAACCGGCGCACCGCCGCCAATGCCCTGCACCTGTTCCAGCGCGCCGTCGAGCAGAGCGCCAGCGCCTTCCTGCTGGTCAATCGCGAGGGCGTGGTGGAGTACGTCAACCCCAGCTTCACCGCCATCACCCAATACACCACCGAAGAAGTGCAGGGGCGCCATGTCAGCGAGCTGCCGGCCCTGGAGAACCTCAACGAGATCCTCTTCGCCTCGCCATCGAGCCTTGAGCTGGGCAACAGCTGGCAGGGCGAGTTCAGAAGCCGGCGCAAGAGCCTGGAACCCTACTGGGGGCAACTGTCGATCTCCAAGGTGTATGGCGACCACCGCGAGCTGACCCACTACATCGGCATCTACGAAGACATCACCGAGAGCAAGCTGGCGCAGCAACGCATCGAACGCCTGGCCTATACCGACAACCTCACCAGCCTGGGCAACCGTGCGGCCTTCATCCGCAGCCTGGAGCAGCGCCTGTCGCGCCAGGACGCCAGCCCCATCTGCCTGCTGCTGGTGGACATCGACAACTTCAAGCGCATCAACGACAGCCTCGGCCACCACACCGGCGACAAACTGCTGGTGAGCCTGGCACGGCGCCTGCGCAACAGCCTCGACGGCGCCAGCAGCCTGGCGCGCCTGGCCAGCAACGAGTTCGCCGTGCTGCTCGACGACACCAGCATCGCCGACGGGCAGAACCTGGCCCAGCGCCTGCTGCATACCCTCGACAAGCCGATGTTCGTCGACAACCAGCTGATCAACATCACCGCCTCCGTGGGCCTGGCCTGCGCGCCGCTGCACGGCAGCGACCCGCAGACCCTGATGAAGAACGCGGGCCTGGCGCTGCACAAGGCCAAGGCGGCCGGCAAGCACCAGTTGCAGGTGTTCACCGAGGTGCTCAACGCCGAGGCCAGCTACAAGCTGTTCGTCGAGAACAACCTGCGCCGCGCCTTGGCGCAGAACGAGTTGGAGGTGTTCTACCAGCCCAAGCTGTGCCTGCGCAGCGGGCGCCTGTTGGGGCTGGAGGCGCTGCTGCGCTGGAACCACCCGGAACGCGGTATGATCCGCCCCGACCAGTTCATCAGCGTGGCCGAAGAGACCGGGCTGATCATTCCCATCGGCAAATGGGTACTGCGCGAAGCCTGCCGCCTGACGCGCCATTTGCAAGGCGCGGGCCTGGGCGCCTTGCAGGTGGCGATCAACCTGTCGCCCAAGCAGTTCTCCGACCCGGAACTGGTCGCTTCAGTCGCCAGCATCCTCGAACAGGAAGCGGTACCGGCGCAGTTGCTGGAACTGGAGCTCACCGAGGGCCTGCTGCTCGAAGCCACCGAAGACACCCGCCGCCAGCTCGACGAGCTCAAACGGCTGGGCCTGACCCTGGCCATGGACGACTTCGGCACCGGCTACTCGTCGCTCAGCTACCTGAAGAAGTTTCCCATCGACATCCTCAAGATCGATCGCAGCTTCATCAACGACATTCCGGGCAACCAGGACGACATGGAAATCACCTCGGCGGTGATCGCCATGGCCCACAACCTCAAGCTCAAGGTGGTCGCCGAAGGCATCGAGACGCCTGAGCAACTGGCCTTCCTGCGCCGGCACCGCTGCGATGTCGGCCAGGGTTACCTGTTCGACCGGCCGATCCCCGGCCGCGAGCTCGAAGCGCGCCTCAAGCGCTACCCGCGCGGCCCGGTGACCTGACAGCGGCCCATCGACTGGGGCACACTCACGCAAACGCTTTTCGCCTGCACAGTGGCACGCTGCTGCGCTGCGGCCGACGAGCCTTTCCTTCCAGCACAACTTTCCAGAGGTATATCCATGGTCCTGCGTTCGGAAATCCTGGTGAACAAAAACGTCCTGCCCACCGCCGAGCAAGCCCTGCCAGGGCGCGAAACGCCGATGGCGCTGCCCGAGAAGCACTTCGTCTTCGAAGACACCCCGCTGCTCGGCCCCTTCTTCGACGATGTCGACTTCGCCATCTTCGGCCTGGGCTGCTTCTGGGGCGCCGAGCGGCGCTTCTGGCAGCGTGACGGCGTGGTCAGCACCGTAGTCGGCTATGCCGGCGGTATCACCCCCAACCCCACCTACGAAGAAGTCTGCTCCGGCCTGACCGGCCACACCGAAGTGGTGCTGGTGGTGTTCGACAAGGCCAAGGTCAGCTACCGCGAACTGCTGGCAATGTTCTGGGAGCTGCACAACCCGACCCAGGGCATGCGCCAGGGCAACGATGTCGGCACCCAGTACCGCTCGGCCATCTTCTGCACCAGCCCCGAACAACTGGAGCAGGCCCAGGCCAGCAAGGCGGCGTATCAGGCCGAGCTGGACAAAGCCGGCTTCGGCGCCATCACCACCGAGATCGAGCAGGCGCCGACCGTCTACTTCGCCGAGGCCTACCACCAGCAGTACCTGGCCAAGAACCCACAGGGCTATTGCGGCATCGGCGGCACCGGCGTGTGCCTGCCGCCCAGCCTGCAAGGCAACTGAGCCATGGCCGGCATGACGCTGTTCCACTCGCCGCTCTCGCCTTTCGTGCGCAAGGTCATGGTGGTGCTGCACGAAACCGGCCAGCTCGACCGCGTGACCTTGCACGGGGTGAACATCAGCCCCGTGCAGGGCGACCCGCAGCTCGAACAGGGCAACCCCATCGGCAAGATCCCGGCCCTGCGCCTGGCCGACGGCACGGTGCTGCATGACAGCCGGGTGATCTGCGAATACCTCGACCAGCAGCACGTCGGCCAGCCGCTGTTGCCCCGCGAGGGCTCGGCACGCTGGCGGCGCCTGACCTTGGCGTCGCAAGCCGACGCCATTCTCGATGCCGCCGTATCGAGCCGCTATGAGGTAGCCGTGCGCCCCGAAGACAAGTGCTGGGACGGTTGGCTCGACGCGCAAAGCGAGAAGATCCGCCGCAGCCTGGACAACCTGGAGCGCGAGCATCTCGCAGAGTTGGCCTCAGGCTTCGACCTGGCGGCCATCGGCCTGGCGTGCGCCCTGGGCTACCTCGACCTGCGCCAACCCGAGTTCGGCTGGCGCGAACGGCAACCGGGCCTGGCCGCCTGGTATGCCGAAGTCGCCCAGCGGCCTTCGATGCTGGCCACCGTGCCCCTGTAGGAGCGGCCCGTCTACAAGTGCTCACAGACCAGCAGCCGGCTCGGCTCTCCAATGCAGCTCACCTGTAGGAGCGGCTTTAGCAGCGATGGCCGGCAATGCCGGCCCAATGGCTGCAACGCCTTCACCTGATAGTCACGCATCGGCTGGATCAGGGCTGCTACGCAGCCCATCGCGGCTGAAGCCGCTCCCGCACGGAGGGATGAGCATTACTCGTTAAAGCGGCCGGTTCGGCGCTCCGATCGGCTGCGATGGTCGGCAACGCCGCGTTGGGGTCAGCAACATCGCCACCTTCACCGCCAACCATCGCCCTATCGCCCTGTCCTCCCTCATGCCGCCCTCCCCACCCGCGACCAGTCCAGCCGGCGAGTCAGCACCATGAACACGCCCAGCAGCGCGAAGCACAGGAGCGAGCCCATCAGCAGCGCGTAGTCTTCCGCGCCCAGCAGCCCGTACAGCAGCGCATACAGCAAGGCCAGCCCCGCCGCGAAGCCCACCCCGCGCCACAGGCTGCGCAGCACATGACTCAGGTAGAAGCCGATCAGCAGCACGCAGCCGCTGGCCGACAAGCCATAGGCGGCAGTGAAGCCCAGGTGCTCGGACAACGACAGCAACAGCAGGTAGAAGAACGCCAGCGCCACCCCGACCAGCGCGTACTGCATCGGGTGCACGCTCAGTTGCTTGAGCACTTCGAAAAGGAAGAAGGCGGCGAAGGTCAGGCCGATGAACAGCACCGCGTATTTGATCGCCCGCTCGCTCTTCATGTACTGGTCCACCGGGTCGATGAAGCTCACACCGAAGGTGCGGCCTTCGAAGCCGGCGCATTCCTGTTGCGCGGTGCAGCGGCGCAGCACGTCTTCCAGGTTGGTGGCGAAGAACGAGGTCTGCCACTGGGCGGTGAAGCCGTCGGCGCCCACCTCGCGGTGATTGGGCAGGTAGCTGCCGATGAAGCTCGGGTGCGGCCAGTCGGCCTGCATGGCGACCGTGCTGCTGCGCCCGACCGGCACCACCTGCAATTGGCCGGTGCCTTGCAGCGCCAGGTCCAAAGCGTAGTCGAACTCCCCACCGTGCTCGACGTCCACCGCCGGCAGCGGCGCGTGAATGCCCCCTTGCAACCAGTCCAACCCCGTACCGGCCTCGAACGGCACGCTGCGCTCGCCCACGCGCAGCACGGGCAGGTTGGCGATGCCACGGATGTCGCTGACTCCGACCACCAAGAACGGCGTGTCGAAGCGATAGTCGTCGCGGTCACCTTCCACGCCCCAGTTGGCCGGCAGCTTGAAGCGGCCGCTAAGCGTGCCTTTGGCATGGAACAGTCGCGCTTGATAGATGCCCCGCGAACGCAGCTCGGTGTCGACCTTCAGCGTGCTGTCGAAGGTTTCCGGCAACACGTACAACTGGCCGCTGACGGTCTGCACGTCGGGCACGCGCTGGCCGTCCTTCTCCACCCAGCGCCGTTCCAGCTTGCGGTAAGGCACCACGATCATGGGCCCGGCGACCTGCTGCTCGAAGCTGGCGCTCTGGGCGATGTCGCGCAATACGTTGTCGCGTCGGTCCTGCCGCTCGCCGATCAGACCGCCGATCATCAGTAGCGGGATCAGCAGCAACAGCATCAACAAGGCAATGGTGCCGAGTTTGAATCCTAGGGTCTTGGTCATGGCAATGGCTCAGAGAGAGGGCGATGAGCGCAGCATGCGTCGCCCGTGTGGAGCCTTTGCGCAAGGTGTGTGGAGACTGCGTGGAGATTGTGCGCGCCAACGCTTCAGCTCACCCGGCGCAGCGGCAGGCACAGACTCACCCGCACTCCCTCGGCGACGTTCTCGACCCGCAGCTCGCCGCCGTGCAGTTGCATCACTTCGGCCACGAAGTTCAAGCCCAGGCCTGTGCTCTTGCGCCCGCTCGCCGGGCGCGGCAAGGAGTAGAAGCGCTCGCTGACCCGGCCCAGGGCGTAGTCGGGGATGGCCGGCCCGTGGTTGAACAG
Organism: Pseudomonas sp. MLB6B; assembly: GCF_054508135.1. Taxonomy (NCBI): domain Bacteria; kingdom Pseudomonadati; phylum Pseudomonadota; class Gammaproteobacteria; order Pseudomonadales; family Pseudomonadaceae; genus Pseudomonas; species Pseudomonas sp. MLB6B. Next base: position 415,427 of record NZ_CP199313.1, read on the forward strand.
GCTCAAGGCGGCGCGTTGGCCGTCGCGGCCGAGTGCGAACACCAAGCCGCCGCCTGCGGGGGTGAAATCCAGGGCGTTGTCCAGCAGATTGCTCAGCGCTTGGCGCAGCAGGAAGCCATCGCCCCACACCCGCACGTCGGCCGGCACCTGCTGATGCACCTGCACACCGGCCGAGGCGATGCGTGGCCCATGGGCCAACAGCAGCTCGTCGAGTACTGCGCTCACAGCCACCTGCTGCTCGTCTTCCAGGCGCTGCATCTGCTCGACCCGGGCCAGGTCCAGCAAACGCTCGATCATCTGCTGCAAACGCTCGCTTTCGCCTTCGATGTTGCTGGCAAAGCGCGCGCGCTGCGCAGCCGGCATGTCGCCCTGCAACAGCTCGGCCGCGCCGCGGATCGCCGCCAGCGGGCTTTTCAGTTCGTGGGTCAAGGTGTGGACGTAACGCTCCACATAGGCCTTGCCTTCGAGTTCGGTGCGCATGCGCTCCACGGCGTGGGCCAATTGCGCCAGCTCGCCGCCCTTGTAGTACGGCAGCTCGGCGCGTTCGCCGGCGCTGACGGTCTGCGCATAGTGGGTGAGCCTGCGCAGCGAGCGCGCCAGCCACCATGACAGCGCCGCACCGACCAGCAGACCCAGTACGATCAACGCCAACCCCAGGGTGAAAAGGTGGCGCTCGGAGCGGTCGATGTAGGGTTGCAGCGAGCTGTTGGGCTTGGCCACCGTGACCACGCCGATGATCTGCCCTTCGTCGACAATGGGCGCGGCTACGTGCATCACCGAACTGCTCTCGTCGCGCTCGTCGCTGCGCGTGGAGCGCGCGCCATACTGCCCGCGCAGGGTCAGGTACACATCGTTCCAGCGCGAATAGTCCTTGCCCACCGCCTCGCCACTGGAATCGAGCAGCACCACGCCGTGGGCGTCGGTGACATAGATGCGGTGGCTGACCTGGTGCTTGCCCAGCCCCCAGATCTGCGCTTCGGGGCTGCGCAGGCCATAGGCTTTGAGCACCTCGGGCAAACGGCCTTGGCCCAGGGTGCCGGCCTTGAGGTCGTCGTGGAGGATTTCGGCCAGCAGGTTGGCGGTGTCGACCAGGGTCTCTTCCGACGACTGCCGCACCACCGGACGAATCTGCTCGCGCACGGTGCTGAGCAGAAAGTAACCGGCCAACCCGACGAACAGGAAATACACCAGGAAGATGCGTATCCCCAGGCGCATTCAGGCCTGCTCCGGGCTGTAGCTGTAGCCCAGGCCGCGATGGGTCTGGATCGCTTCGCCGGCTTCGGCCACCTGGCGCAGCTTGGCGCGCAGGCTCTTGATATGGCTGTCGATGGTGCGCTCGTACCCTACATCGGCGGCGACGCCCAGCGCATCGAGCAGCTGCTCGCGGCTGAATACCCGCTGCGGCTGTTCGATCAGGCATTGCAGCAGGCGAAACTCGTGGCGGGTCAGGGTCAGGGGCTGGCCGTGGTAGCTGATCTGCATGCGCAGGGTGTCGAGGTGCAGCGGCGCGGTCTTGGTCGTTTCGACGGCGGCATCTGCCCGCGGCGCCATGCGCTTGAGGATGGCCCGCACCCGCGCCGCCACCTCGCGCGGGCTGAAGGGCTTGACCACGTAGTCGTCGGCACCGATCTCCAGGCCCACCACGCGGTCGATCTCGTCGTTACGGGCGGTGAGAAACATCACCGGCGCCTCGGTGAAGCGGCGCAGTTGCCGGCAGGTGTCGAAGCCGGTGATGTCGGGCAGGCCGATGTCGAGGATGATCAGGTCCGCCGGCTGCGCGCGCTGGCGCTCGACGGCGGCGCTGCCCAGGGTCACCCACTCGGTGCTGTGGCCGTCGGCTTGCAAGGCGTAGACGAGGGTGTCGGCGATGGCGGCTTCGTCTTCGACGATGAGAATGTGGGGCATGTCAGGTGTCTATCGGGGGCGCTGCACGTCGCAGCGGATCGCATGCTTTACCACGAATCCGCCGGCACGTGCAGCTCGGTAGGGTCAGCAGCTCGGCTTGCCGGCGGTGTATTTCTCGGCCGGGTTGATCGCCGCCTTGAACTCGCGCAAAGCCTTGGCCCCGATCAGCAACGGATAGTTGAAGCTGCTGCGGTCGACCAGGTTGACCTCGACCGTGCGCTTCACATCGCCCAGGCACAGCTCCAGGTCGACCACCGGGCGGCTCGACGTCTCGGGCGAATCGCCTTCGCTGTCTTCTTCGGCGCGGTTCTTGATCTTGCTGATGCGCGCGACCTTATGCTCGTAGACCTTGCCGTCGGCATCCTCGGTGGCCAGACGGAAGCGCACCCATTGCTCGCCATCGCGGGTGAAACGCTCGATATCTTTGGCCGACAGGGACGCGGTGTAGGCGCCGGTGTCCATCTTGGCTTTGAAGGTCTGGCCGATGTCCGACACGGTGATGTTCTCGTAGCGGCCGTACAGGGTGGGGTCGGCGGCGAACGCTGGCAGGGCCACCAGCGACAACAGGGCGAGCAGTGGTTTCACGGGGCAGGCTTCCTTGAAGGGTTGCAGGCTTAGAGTGCCGAGACCTTAGAGGTTCGGCACGTCCTTGGCAAAAACATAGTCTGAAATATTTGCTGACCATGACCCTCGCTGCGCATTTGGCGGATGGCACAGCGCTGCTTATCATTGCGCACTGCCACTTTCCTACAACAAGGTTCACTTATGCGTCGCCTGCTGACCGGCACCTGTGTCGCCCTTCTGCTGCTGCTCAACACCGTTGTGATGATCGTACCGCTGCTGATCTGCGCGCTGATCAAGCTGGTGCTCAAGGGCCGCTATCGCGATTACGCCTCCGCTGGCGTGATGTGGGTGGCCGAGACCTGGGCCGAGATCGACAAGCGCATCTTTGCGGCCTGCGTGCCTACCCAGTGGGACATCCGCGGCGCGGAAAACCTGCGGCGCGATACGTCGTATCTGACCATCAGCAATCACCAGAGCTGGGTGGACATTCCGGCGCTGATGGAAACGCTGAATCGGCGCACGCCGTTTTTCAAGTTCTTCCTGAAGAAAGAGCTGATCTGGGTGCCGTTGTTGGGGTTGGCTTGGTGGGGGTTGGACTATCCGTTCATGAAGCGGTACAGCAAGGCGTTTTTGGAAAAACACCCGGAGCTGAGGGGCAAGGACTTGGAAATCACCAAGGCGGCGTGCGCGTTGTACAAGCGTCAGTCGGTGAACGTGGTGAATTATCTGGAAGGGACGCGGTTTACGGCGGCCAAGCATGCGGAGCAAGGCTCGCCTTATCGGTACTTGCTTAAGCCCAAGGCGGGGGGCGTGGCGTTCGTGTTGGCGGCAATGGGAAAGCAGCTGGATGCGTTGTTGGATGTGACGATCGTGTATCCAGAGGGGAAGGCGCCTGGATTTTGGGATCTGCTGAGCGGCAACATCGCGCAGGTGATCGTGGACATTCAAGTGCGGTCCCTCGAGCCGGCGTTGTGGTCGGGGGACTATGAAGGCGATCCTGTTTTTCGTCGGCAGATACAGGCGTGGGTAAACCAGTTGTGGCAAGAAAAAGACGCGCGCATTGGCAGGCTGCGGGATGAGCTCAAATGAGAGAGGGCTCTGACGACCTAGGAAAGACCTGGTAATTATGTCAGTTGCCAGGCGGGTAAAATGTTCATAACCTTTTTCCAGAAAGCGCCAGTCGTGGTGTAAAGGGGATAACGTCAGGCGCCCTCCCAATAAGGCAGGACATTGTTCATATTCAAATCGGCAATAATCCTTCCAAACAGCGACAAACGCGTCAGCGGTATGAAATTGTTTGAGTATTGCAGCATGTGAGCAAGCCTCAGCAATCATCGACAATGCAAAGAAATAGCGATTCAAGACTTACTGGGGGTGCCTCTATCGAGTTGGATATTGGTTCGGTTCAAGTACTAGGAATTACCCGGACTCACCTGGCTCAACGGCAGAAGCACTCTATGATGACGGACCTCGCATGTCCGGTGCGCAGGTGTTTGTGATTACAATTAACCATTTGAAGCCAATGGCTATATTGGACCGTTTGCTCCTTGTCGTGACCCGCCCAAGCGAGGCCATGAGCTCTGCGACGGATCGACAGCTATGTTAGAACGCCTCAACATCAGGATACCCTCATGAACTCAAACCGCATTTTCTGTCGCAATGGTCGAATCACAACGATTAAAGATGATTCACAAGGCCGGTCGATATTTGAATACAGCCGAGCGCCACTCGCCGAAGTCCTAACAGGCATAGAAAACGCTAGCCACCTACTGGCAACGGACTCCGCAGGCTCTGTAACTGTTGCGAAGGACGACGTGGCCGACGAAAAGCATAATTATTCGCCCTATGGCAACGCTTGCACGCTTCCCTCGTCCAATACGCTTTTTGGCTTTAATCGCGAATGGATGGACTTGCACGGCTTATACTCATTAGGCAACTATCGTTTCTACTCGCCTGCGTTGATGCGTTTTTGTTCACCTGATAGTTGGTCGCCCTTTGGCAAGGGTGGTATCAGCACGTATGCCTATTGCGCAGGTGACCCCATCAATCGCAGCGATCCCACTGGCCACATGTCGGGCCGTCGATTCAAAAAAAAGGGTGAGATGTCTAACTCTAAAAGAATGGAATTTCTTGAGCCTGTGGCTCAGCCTATGGCTCAGCTTGTGGCTCAGCCTGTGGCTGAGTCGTTTGATGCAGGTCTAGGTGACTTTAGCAGGGGAAAGATGACCTATCCTATGGAAAAAATAATGGAATATCTGAAACCCCGAGACATCACCGCACTTTCTCTTACATCGCGTTCTATGAACCAATTCGCACAAAGCACCTCCGAAAGCCTTGCCATCAAAAGAATAGAAAAATTTAGGTTGATAATCCATCGCCGTGCGGATCCCAGCCTAAGACTGGCCAACTCCCTTCCTGGCGTATCCATGCGCGTATTTAACTATGTAGAAGCAAGGGTGATCAAGCCTGGCTACCTCTATAATACCTCCCCTCCAAAAGAACCAATTCGGAAATTGGACGCAGCTCTACTTAGAGCAGGCTACCCTGTCTTCAGTCGACCCTAAAACTCTGATTAAGCCTAGCATTTTAAAATCCATTCCAAATCAGCAGCAGCTCATTGGAGCGTTTGGAGTATGAAGCCACTAAGCGCAACGCTATCTCATCCACTACAGGCGCCGTGATTTCTGTGGTCCCTTGCCCACTTCCTACCTTGAGCACTTCGCATGAAAAGCCATTTTAAGAAGCCATTGCAAAGTTTGCGTGTACAGCCGCGAACGGTTAGGCGGTGGGCGCCACCGAGGAAGAATTGGGCATAGTCGATGTCGCTGGCATTGCAACCGGACAGTAGTAAGCGAAGAGGAATGCAGTTGGCTTTGCACAGCGTACGATCTTGACCATGAAGCTCGACCCTTGCGATCCACATCCAGGACAGACCTCCAAAAAAAGCCCCTCGCTACGAGGGGCTTTTCGCTACATCACGGTATCAAGCCGCGCCCCACATCTTGTGCGGATCGATCACGAATTTCTTCGGTACGCCTGCATCGAACTCGCCATACCCTTGCGGCGCCTGGTCCAGGTTGATGACCTGCACGCCGACCACCTCGGCGATATTGATGCGATCCCACATGATCGCCTGCATCAGCTGGCGGTTGTACTTCATGGTCGGGGTCTGGCCGGTGTGGAAGCTGTGCGACTTGGCCCAGCCCAGACCGAAACGGATGCTCAAGGCACCGATCTTGGCGGCGGCATCTGACGCGCCTGGGTCTTCGGTCACGTACAGGCCCGGGATACCGATGCTGCCAGCAACGCGAGTCACCTGCATCAGCGAGTTGAGCACGGTGGCCGGCGCTTCGTGCTTAGCGCCCTCGTGGCCGTGGCCACGGGCTTCGAAGCCAACGGCATCGACCGCGCAATCCACTTCAGGCTCGCCGAGGATGTCGACGATCTGCTCGTGCAGTGGGGTGTCCTTGGACAGGTCGACCACTTCGAAGCCTTGCGACTTGGCGTGCGCCAGACGTGCCTGGTTGAGGTCACCAACGATGACGCAGGCGGCACCCAATAGGCGTGCCGAAGCGGCAGCAGCCAGGCCGACCGGGCCGGCACCGGCTACGTAGACGGTGCTGCCTGGGCCGACACCTGCAGTGACAGCGCCGTGGTAGCCGGTCGGCAGGATGTCGGACAGGCAGGTCAGGTCACGGATCTTTTCCATGGCCTTGTCGCGGTTCGGCAGTTTCAAAAGGTTGAAGTCGGCATAGGGCACCAGTACGTACTCGGCCTGGCCACCGGTCCAGTCGCCCATGTCGACGTAACCATAGGCACCACCTGGGCGCGCCGGGTTGACGGTCAGGCAGACGCCGGTGTGCTGTTCCTTGCACGAGCGGCAGCGGCCGCAGGCGACGTTGAACGGCACCGACACCAGATCGCCGATCTGCAGACGCTCGACGTCGCTGCCCTTCTCGATCACTTCACCGGTGATTTCATGGCCCAGCACCAGGCCGAGCTGTGCGGTCGTACGGCCGCGCACCATGTGCTGGTCGGAGCCGCAGATATTGGTGGAGACCACCTTGAGGATTACGCCGTGGTTGATCTTTCTGCCACGGGGATCTTGCATCTTGGGGTAGTCGATCGTCCGTACTTCGACCTTGCCAGGCTCGATGTACACCACTCCGCGGTTACCAGACATGCTCATACCTCGCTTGATTTGTACTTATGTCGCGTTGGGTAGCGCCGCCATTCATGGACGGCAGGTGTCGCTGGAACGACAGGGCCAGGCAGCCCTTTGAACTGGCAATGATTGTGGTCTTGTCGGAACGCTGTGCCCTGACTGGAAGCGACGAAGAGATGTCTTTTAGCGGCAGGCCCTTTTTGCGCGCTCTCAGTTTTGCCAGTAGCAAGATCAACGTGGCTATTCAAAATGGAGGGTGAAAACCCCATTCATGCAAAGCGCAGAGCACGAATCATGACGACAGCGAGCCATTTGCTTTATTTTTACCGCGCCACCGAGCTTGTCACGGTCAAGCATGGCAACGACGAGCGCGCAATCTTACGGGCTGCAGGCGTACTTCTGGCTGAACGAAGCTCCGCTCAGCCGACAGCAGGTCTGCTGGCCGTCGATGGCAAGAGCACGGTATTGCGAACCCTGCGTGATGGCCGCAACGAGACTTACGCATATTTGCCTTATGGCTATGACACGAAACTACCGTCCGCCATGCCGCCCTTGGGTTTCAATGGCGAAACGTTGCTTGCCCAGCACCTTGGATACGCGCTGGGTCAAGGCCATCGCTTGTTCAATCCGGCGAGGATGCGATTCAACACGCCCGACCGCTTGAGCCCATTCGCGGCAGGTGGGTTGAACGTGTATTGCTACTGCGAGGGGGACCCTGTCAATTACGTCGATCCCACTGGAAGGATGAAACGTATGGTGCTTCCAGATGGGCAAACCTTCATGTTCAACGCAAATATGGCAAGGGAAATAAAGCCTAAGCCAGCGTCTGCCTCACCTATTGGCATGATGCCGTCGGGCACGTCATCGAGAGGAAATGGGCAAGGTTCTACGCAAGTGACTTCATTATTAAAGCCCTTGAAACGAAGCCTCTCAGATTCCGCATTGCTTTCATCTAGTGCTCGCCTCGAACAACCTGGCGCACGGTCGCCTCTCTCGAACACCAAATCGCTCGCGTCCTTGGCTGGACTTGAACAGGAATACACGGCTTCCCGCAATACGTTCCGCTCGGTGCCTGTACCGAAACAAGAGCAGTCTCAGTTAGTCTCGGACCTGCATTCCGAGCCCACAAGTAGAGACTCGACGCCCCCCACAAGTCCAACAGGCAGTCCTGCTACGGTGCGCCGGCCCGAACATTTCGTGCAAGCTGCGCTGGGCGTTCGCGGCAGTGGCTTTTACAGCCGCAAACATAGCCCGACCGAGTACAGATCCACCCTGCGTCCGCAGAGACCTTCTTGAAAACCAGCACCGTCGAAGTACCGCTCCGAGCGGAACCCGGGTCGACCTTGAGGGAGAGACCGCCATAGGCAGCTAGAGCACCACCGTCCGATTGGCATTCAAGAACACCCGCCGCTCGATGTGATACCCCACGGCCCGGGCCAAGGTCTGGCACTCGATGTCGCGCCCTTTGGCGATCAAATCTTCGGGGTAGTGCGTGTGGTCCACCACCTCCACGCCCTGGGTGATGATCGGCCCTTCGTCCAGGTCGTTATTGATGTAGTGCGCCGTGGCGCCGACCATCTTCACGCCTTTGTTGTAGGCCTGGTGATACGGCTTGGCCCCCTTGAAGCCGGGCAGCAGCGAGTGGTGGATGTTGATCGCCCAACCGTCCAGCCGTCGGCACAGCTCGGGCGACAGCACCTGCATGTAGCGCGCGAGCACCACCAGCTCGGCGCCGGTCTCTTCGATCACCTGCAGCACCTTGCGCTCTTGCCCGGGTTTGTCCTTGGGGTCGAGGGCGAAGTGGTGGTAGGGAATCTTGTGCCACTGCGCCAGGTGTTCGAGGTCGGGGTGGTTGGACACCACCGCGACGATGTCCATGCCCAATTGGCCGATGCGCTGGCGATACAGCAGGTCGTTCAGGCAGTGGTCGGCCTTGGACACCATGATCACCACCTTGGGGCGGTGGTCGGGCGCCGTCAGCTCGAAGGCCATGCCGAAGCCTTCGCTACGCTCGGCCAGGCCTGCGCGGAATGCCGCTTCGTCGAAGCCGTCCGGCTGGCGGAATTCGACGCGGATGAAGAAGCGCCCCGACAGCCGATCGTCGAAGGAATGGTGCTCGGTCACGTAACAACGTTGCTCGAACAGGTGACGGGTGACGACATCGACGGTGCCGAGCATGCTCGGGCAGTCGGCGGTGAGGATCCAGGTGTCCGGTGCCCGACTCATGCGCGTTCCCCTTAGGCTTCGATGGCCAGACCGTACTCGGACGAGGCGTCTTGCAGCCACATCCACCAGTAGTCGGCGAAGCTGCGACGGATCACCAGTTCCCAGCTCTCCTCGCCGGTGCGGCGGATCACCAGTTGCGACTTGGCGAACACGGTGCCCACACCCTTGCCGACCGGGAAGTTGTTCGGGTGCACGTCGTAGCTGGTCGATTTCTTCAACACGTCGCGCACGTTCGGGCCGTGCAGTTCCAGCAGGCTCTGCCCGCCGCTGACGTTGACCACCTGGATGTGCAGGCCGGCGGCGGCGTCGCGCAGCTTCTGTTCGAAGGCCACTTCCTCGCCTTGCGGCACGATCAGCAGCCACTCGTCCGGGCCCATCCATTGCAGCGACGTGTCGCCGCTGGAGACCACTTTCAAAGGGCCGGGCAGCTCGAGGCCGACGGCCGTCTGCACGGCGCTGGCGAAGGCGGCGTCATGGCCGTCGCCGCGAAGGGTCAGGTGACCGAGGAACTTGCGTTCACGCAGGGTCACGCCGGCGTTCTGCCGGCCCTTGCCGACCAGGCTGCGCAGGTCGGCGTGATGCAGCGGCGACTCGGCCTTGGCGGAGCCGCTGGGGTTTTGCTCGAAAACGTTGATGGCGCTCATGGGTTACCTGCCTTGAATTCTGGGGTGCGCTTGCGATGCGGGAGCCGACCTCTACTACCCCTGTGGGAGCGGCCGGCCGGCGTACCGGTTCAGCCGCGAAGAGCTTCGCGGCTAAAGCCGCTCCTACAGGGCGGTGTGTCAGGTCCGCACAACCTACGATCCGGGGCTTAGACGTTCTGCTGTTCACCCTTCGGATCGAAGAACACCGAAGACACGATTTCCGCCTCGATCACGCTGCCATCGGCCTGCGGGGAGTAGACCCGCTCGCCCATGCGCTTGAGACCGCCCTTGACCACACCCATGGCGAACGAATAGCCCAGGGAGTTGAACGCATAGCTGGAGGTCACGTGGCCGACCATGTCCATCGGGATCGGTTGGTTCGGGTCGTTGACCAGCTGAGCGCCTTCGGGCAGCCAGACCTTCGGGTCCACCGGCTTGAGGCCCACCAGCTGCTTGCGGTCTTCGCGCAGGCAGTCTTCGCGGTTCATGCCGCGCAGACCGATCCAGGGGAACGGCTTGTTGCGGCCCACGCACCAGCTCATGTTGAGGTCGTCCGGGTTCATCGAACCGTCGGTGTCCTGACCGACGATGATGAAGCCCTTCTCGGCGCGCAGCACGTGCATGGTCTCGGTGCCGTACGGGGTCAGGTTGTACTTCTTGCCCGCCTCGACGATCTGCTCCAACACGCCCATGGCGTAGTTGGCCTGCACGTTGACTTCGTACGACAGCTCGCCGGTGAACGAGATGCGGAACACCCGCGCCGGTACGCCGCCGACGTTGCCTTCCTTCCAGGTCATGAACGGGAAGGCGTCCTTGTCCAGGTCGATGTCGGTCAGTTCGGCCAGCAGCTTGCGGCTGTTGGGGCCGGACAGCGTCATGGTGGCCCAGTGGTCGGTCACGGAGGTGAAGTACACCTTCAGGTCCGGCCATTCGGTCTGGTGGTACAGCTCCAGCCACTGCAGCACACGGGCGGCGCCGCCGGTGGTGGTGGTCATGATGAAGTGGTTGTCGGCGACGCAGGCGGTGACGCCGTCGTCGAAGACCATGCCGTCTTCCTTGCACATCAGGCCGTAGCGGGCCTTGCCCACGTCGAGCTTGGTCCAGGCGTTGGTGTACACGCGGTTGAGGAACTCGCGGGCGTCCGGGCCCTGGATGTCGATCTTGCCCAGGGTCGAGGCGTCGAGCAGGCCGACGCTGGCGCGCACCGCCTTGCACTCGCGCTCCACGGCGCGGTGCAGGTCTTCGCCCGGCTTGGGGAAGTACCACGGACGCTTCCACTGGCCGACGTCTTCGAACTCGGCGTTGTTCTTCACATGCCAGGCGTGCAGCGCGGTGAAGCGCACCGGCTCGAAGATGTGCCCACAGTGGCGGCCCGCCACCGCGCCGAAGGTCACCGGCGTGTAGTTGGGGCGGAACATGGTGGTGCCCATCTGCGGGATGGTCACACCGATCGAACGGGCGGCGATGGCCAGGCCGTTGACGTTGCCCAACTTGCCCTGGTCGGTGCCGAAGCCCAGCGCGGTGTAGCGCTTGACGTGCTCGACCGACTCGAAGCCTTCGCGGGTGGCCAGCTCGATGGCGGCGGCGGTGACGTCGTTCTGCTGGTCGACGAACTGCTTGGGCGCACGGGCGGTGGTCTTGTCGTGGGGCACCTGGAACAGGGCCACGCCGGCCTCTTCGGTGCGCGTCACGGTGTTCGGCAGGCTGCCGGTGGTGGGCTGGAAGCCGGCTTCGCTGGCCGCGCGCACGCCGCCTTCGAAGCCGTCGGCCAGGGCGTCGCCCAGCGGGTACACGCCGTTGATGCCGCCGACGCACACACGCTTTTGCGGCGCGTCGCCCGGCACGAAGCCAAGGATGTCTTCACGCCACACCGGGCGGCCGCCCAGGTGCGAGGCCAGGTGGACCACCGGGCTGTAGCCGCCGGAAGTGCCGATCAGGTCGCATTCGAGCCATTCGCCTGGGCTGGTCACTTTGTAGCCCGCCACATCGATGGCGGCGACACGCGCACCGGTGACGTGCTTGGTGCCCTTGGCCTCGATGATGGCGCTGGAGGTGAGGATGCGGATGCCCTTGGCGCGCGCTTCCTCGACCAGCGAACCGCGTGGGTTGTGGCGCGCATCGGCGATGGCCACCACTTGCAGGCCGGCGTCGTGCCAATCCAGCGCGGCGCGGTAGGCGTAGTCGTTGGTGGTCGACAGCACCAGCTTGCGGCCGGGCGCCACGCCGTAACGGCGCACGTAGACCGAGATGGCGCCGGCGAGCATGTTGCCCGGCACATCGTTGTTGCCGTAGACCAGCGGACGCTCGTGGGCGCCGGTGGCGAGCACCACGCGCTTGGCACGCACGCGATGGACGCGCTGGCGCACCTGACCGATCGGCGCGCGGTCGCCGAGGTGGTCGGTCAGACGCTCATGGATGGTCAGGAAGTTGTGGTCGTGGTAGCCGTTAACCGTGGCGCGTGGCAGCAAGGTGACGTCGGGCAGGCCTTGCAGCTCGGCGACGACGCTGGCGACCCATTCGCTGGCAGGCTTGCCGTCGAGGGTCTCGCGGCTGTCGAGCAGGCTGCCGCCGAATTCTTCCTGCTCGTCGGCGAGGATCACCCGGGCACCGCTGCGCGCGGCGGCCAGGGCGGCGGCCAGGCCAGCCGGGCCGGCGCCGACGATCAGCACGTCGCAATGCTGGTTCATGTAGTCGTAGCTGTCCGGGTCGTTCTGCAATGGCGAACGGCCCAGGCCCGCGGCCTTGCGGATGTACTTCTCGTAGGTCATCCAGAAGGATTTGGGGTACATGAAGGTTTTGTAGTAGAAGCCCGGCGGCATCATGCTGCCGCCGACCTTGCCCAGAATGCCCATCATGTCGTTGTTGACGTTCGGCCAGCCGTTGGTGCTGGTGGCGACCAGGCCCGCGTACAGCGCCTGTTGCGTGGCGCGCACGTTGGGCACCTGGGTGGCTTCGCTCGAACCCAGTTGCAGGATGGCGTTCGGCTCTTCGGTGCCGGCGGCGATGATGCCGCGCGGACGCGAGTACTTGAAGCTGCGGCCGACGATGTCGACGCCGTTGGCCAGCAGCGCGGCGGCCAGGCTGTCGCCGGCGTAGCCCTGGTAGCTCTTGCCGTTGAAGGTGAAGTTCAGCACCTTGCTGCGGTCGACGCGGCCACCGCTGGAGAGGCGATAGGTCTGGCTCATGCGTTTTCTCCCCGTTCGTTGACGGCCGCCGATTTCGCGGGTGTGTGTTCGCGCGCGGTCACCTTGGGCTGTTCGCCGATCTTGTAGGTTTCCAGGATCTCGTAGGTCTCGGTGTCGCGGGTCATGTTGAAGTACTGGCGACAGCCCGCGACGTGGTCCCACAGTTCATGGTGGATGCCGCGGAAGTTGTCGCGGAAGAACATGTAGGTGCCCCACTCCTCGTCGGTGCAGGCGTTGGGGTCGAGCGGGCGGGCGATGTGCGCCTGGCCGGCCGGGTGGAACTCTTCCTCGGAGCGCAGCTCGCCGCAATGGGGACAGAAAATGTGCAACATGAAGGTTGTCTCCGAATTAGTGGGCGACGGCCGCAGCGCCGTGTTCGTCGATCAGCGCGCCGTTGTAGAAACGGTCGATGGAGAACGGCTTGGCCAGCGGGTGCATCTCGCCTTTGGCCAGGCTCGCGGCGAAGACGTTGCCCGAGCCGGGGGTCGCCTTGAAGCCGCCGGTGCCCCAACCGCAGTTGAAGAACAGGTTCTTGACCGGGGTCTTGGAGATGATCGGGCAGGCGTCCGGGCAGGTGTCGACGATGCCGCCCCACTGCCGGTTCATGCGCACGCGCGAGAGGATCGGGAACATCTCCACGATCGCCTGCATGGTGTGTTCGATCACCGGATACGACCCGCGCTGGCCGTAGCCGACCCAGCTGTCGATACCGGCACCGATCACCAGGTCGCCCTTGTCGGACTGGCTGATGTAGCCATGCACGGCGTTGGACATGATCACGCTGTCGATGATGGGCTTGATCGGCTCGGAGACCAGCGCTTGCAGCGGGTGCGATTCGAGCGGCAGGCGGAAGCCGGCCAGCTTGGCCATGTGCCCGGAGTTACCGGCGGTAACCACGCCGACGCGCTTGGCGCCGATGAAGCCTTTGTTGGTTTCCACGCCGATCACCGCGCCGTTCTCCTTGCGGAAGCCGATCACTTCGGTCTGCTGGATCAGGTCGACGCCCAGGGCGTCGGCGGCGCGGGCATAGCCCCAGGCGACGGCGTCGTGACGGGCCACGCCGCCACGGCGCTGGATGGTCGCGCCGAGGATCGGGTAACGGGTGTTCTTCGAGCAGTCCAGGTACGGAATCTCGGCCGCGACCTGTTCGGTGTTGAGCAGCTCGCCGTCCACGCCGTTGAGGCGGTTGGCGTTGACCCGGCGCTCGGAATCGCGGATGTCCTGCAGGGTGTGGCACAGGTTGTAGACGCCGCGCTGGGAGAACATCACGTTGTAGTTGATGTCCTGCGACAGGCCTTCCCACAGCTTCATGGCGTGTTCGTAGAGCTTGGCCGATTCGTCCCAGAGGTAGTTGGAGCGCACGATGGTGGTGTTACGGGCGGTGTTGCCGCCGCCCAGGTAGCCCTTCTCGATCACCGCCACGTTGGTGATGCCGTGTTCCTTGGCCAGGTAGTAGGCGGTCGCCAGGCCGTGCCCGCCACCGCCGACGATGACCACGTCGTAGACCTTTTTAGGGGTCGGCGTGCGCCACATGCGCTGCCAGTTTTCGTGGTGGCTGAGGGAGTGCTTGAAGAGGCCGAAGCCTGAGTAACGTTTCATGGTGTCTTGCTCCCTCAGCGGTAGACCGGGAAATCGGCGCACAGGTCGGAGACGCGCTTGGCCACGTCGGCTTCGATGTCTGCGTCCCCCAGGTGGTCGAGGATGTCGCAGATCCAGCCGGCCAGGCGCACGCATTCGGCGACCTTGAAGCCACGTGTGGTGACGGCCGGGGTGCCGATGCGCAGGCCCGAGGTCACGAACGGCGATTGCGGATCGTTGGGTACGGCGTTCTTGTTGACGGTGATGTGGGCGCGGCCCAGGGCGGCGTCGGCGTCTTTGCCGGTCAGGCCCTGACGGATCAGGCTGACCAGGAACAGGTGGTTGTCGGTGCCGCCGGAGACCACGTCGTAGCCACGCTCGACGAACACCTTGGCCATGGCCTGGGCGTTGTCGATCACTTGCTGCTGGTAAGCCTTGAAGCCTGGCTCCAGCGCTTCCTTGAAACACACCGCCTTGCCGGCGATGACGTGCATCAGCGGGCCGCCCTGGGCGCCCGGGAATACGGCGGCGTTGAGCTTCTTCTCGATCTCTTCGTTGGCCTTGGCCAGGATCAGGCCGCCACGTGGACCGCGCAAGGTCTTGTGGGTGGTGGTGGTGACCACGTCGGCGAACGGAATCGGGTTGGGGTACAGGCCTGCGGCGACCAAGCCGGCCACGTGGGCCATGTCGACGAACAGCAGCGCACCGACCTTGTCGGCGATGGCGCGGAAGCGTGGGAAGTCGAGGGTTTTCGAATAGGCCGAGAAGCCGGCGACGATCATCTTCGGCTTGTGCTCGACGGCCAGGCGCTCGACTTCGTCGTAGTCGATCAGGCCGGTGGTGGTGTCGATGCCGTACTGCACGGCGTTGTACAGCTTGCCCGAGGACGAGACCTTGGCGCCGTGGGTCAGGTGGCCGCCGTGGGCCAGGCTCATGCCCAGGATGGTGTCGCCGGCCTGCAACAGGGCCAGGTACACGGCGCTGTTGGCCGAAGAACCCGAATGCGGTTGGACGTTGGCGTAGTCGGCGCCGAACAGCTGCTTGGCGCGCTCGATGGCCAGCGCCTCGACCTTGTCGACGTGCTCGCAACCGCCGTAGTAGCGCTTGCCCGGATAGCCTTCGGCGTACTTGTTGGTCAGACCGCTGCCCTGGGCCTGCATCACGCGTTTGCTGGTGTAGTTTTCCGAGGCGATCAGCTCGATATGGTCTTCCTGACGCTGCTCCTCGGCATCCATCGCCGCCAGCAGCGCATCGTCGTAACCCTGGATCTGGTCTTGCTTGCTGAACATCGTGTATCTCCCGGCAGCGATCGTTTTTTGTCTTGTGGGTTCAATGACCCTTTGTGGCGATGGTAGGGCCGGGCGGGGGGAATCAGATGCCTGCGCACGCCTTGCAATGGCGCGTTTACGACATTGCCGAGCGGAACCTTTTTTGAAGGGCCTGCGCGTGCGCGTGCTACGGATGGTTTAGAGTGCTGGCTGCCTCGCTCACAGGACAAGGCCATGCCAGACAACAGCCAACAATTTGCCAGCGACAACTATTCGGGCATTTGCCCAGAAGCCTGGGCCGCCATGGACCGGGCCAACCAGGGTCACGAACGCGCCTACGGCGACGACCAGTGGACGCAACAGGCCGCCGACCACTTCCGCCGCCTGTTCGAAACCGACTGCGAAGTGTTCTTCGCCTTCAACGGCACCGCTGCCAACTCCCTGGCCCTGGCCTCGTTGTGCCAGAGCTTCCACAGCGTGATCTGCTCGGAAACCGCCCACGTCGAGACCGACGAATGCGGCGCGCCGGAGTTCTTCTCCAACGGCTCCAAGCTGCTCACCGCACGCACGGTGGCCGGCAAGCTGACGCCCGAGGCGATCCGCGAAGTCGCGCTCAAGCGTCAGGACATCCACTACCCCAAACCGCGCGTGGTCACCCTCACCCAGGCTACCGAAGTGGGCACCGTCTACCGCCCCGACGAACTGGCGGCGATCAGCGCCACCTGCAAGGAACTGGGCCTGCACCTGCACATGGACGGTGCGCGCTTCACCAACGCCTGCGCCTTCCTCGACTGCTCGCCGGCCGAATTGACTTGGAAGGCCGGGATCGACGTGCTGTGTTTCGGCGGCACCAAGAACGGCATGGCGGTGGGCGAGGCGATCCTGTTCTTCGACCACGAGCTGGCGCGGGATTTCGACTACCGCTGCAAACAGGCCGGGCAGCTGGCCTCGAAGATGCGTTATCTGTCCGCGCCTTGGGTGGGCATCCTGGAAGACGGCGCCTGGCTGCGCCATGGCACCCACGCCAACCACTGCGCGCAGCTGCTCGCCTCGCTGGTCAGCGACTTGCCGGGTGTGGAGCTGATGTTCCCGGTGGAGGCCAACGGCGTGTTCCTGCAAATGCCGGAAGCGGCGCTGGAGCGGCTGCGCGAGCGGGGCTGGCGTTTTTATACCTTCATCGGTAGCGGCGGCGCGCGCTTCATGTGCTCGTGGGATACGCGGGAAGAGCGCGTGCGGGAGCTGGCGGCGGACATCCACGCGATCGTCGCGGGCTGAAACGCTGCCGGGAGCGGTCCGCGATGGGCTGCGCGGCAGGCGTGTGCATTGGGATGGCCTGAACGACTCAGGCTCAATCCCTATTGACAGTGCGAACTGCGCTTACTGATCGGCGATGGTGCGGCTGATGGCATTGACCGTGGCGTCGATTTGCGCCTGAGTCCGCGCTAGCGTCTGCTGATGCGTCTGTTGCAATTCGATCTGCTTGGAGCACAGGTTCAATGCCGCCAGCACCAGCAGCTTGTCGCCGATCAACGTCGGGTATTGGCGCTTGGTGTCGTGCAAGGCGGTGTTGAGCATGCGCACCGCCTGGCTGAGGGTCTCTTCCTGGCCATCGGGCGCCTTGATCGAATAATCGACGCCGAGGATCGACACCACGTTCACTGGCTGCTCCTGCCGCGAGTAATAGCTCATGCGCCGACGGTGCCGGCACCTGCGCGCTCGAGCAATGCTTGCAGGCGCGAAGTGGTGGCACCCTGCTTCTCTTCCTGCTCCATCAGCGACAGCTGCAGGGTTTCGTTCTCTTCCTTGACCTGGGCCAGTTCCTGACCGAGCACGGCGTTCTGCTCGGTCAGTTGGGTGTTCTTGTGCAGCAGGTCGTTGACCAGTTGCTCGATCTGATTAAGGGAGGCTTCCAACATGGCTCTATCTCAGGGTTGTTGCAAAGGGCGCCCACGATAAAGAAAAGTGCGCGCCCTCGCCAATTAATATCGGTACGACGGGCTCAAGCGGCCCATTGACCTGATATCGCGCAACATGTTCCCGAAAAATCCGCCGCCGATCCGAAGGCCCCGCCTTGCTCGCAAGGCCGCCAAACGAAAACAGGCCCGTCATGGGCCTGCTTCTGTCTGGGACTTTGCGCTGCGCTCAATAATCGATGCGCACATCGCCCTTGGGGATGCTGCAGCACGACAGGATATAGCCCTCGGCCTCATCGTCCTCAGTGATACCGCCGTTGTGCTCCATCTCCACCTCGCCGCCCAGCTTGAGTACCTTGCAGGTGCCGCAGATGCCCATGCCGCAGGCCTTGGGGATCATCAGGCCGACTTTCGCCGCCGCCGCATGCACGGTTTCGCCGGGCGCGATGCGAATGCTCTTCTCGCTGCCGATGAACTCCACCAGGTTGAGGTCGGATTCGTCCACCTCCGGGGCATCGGCGGCCTGCTCGGCCTGCTCGACGGCATTGGCCTTGTCCTCGGCCGGCGTGGCGCCGAAGGATTCCTCGTGGTAGCGGCTCATGTCGAAACCGACGCCTTCGAGCATGCGCTTGACCGCGGTCATGTACGGCGTCGGGCCGCAGCAGAACACTTCGCGCTCCATGTAGTCGGGCGCCATCAGCTCCAGCAGGCGCTGGTTCAGGTAGCCGCGGTAACCGGCCCATGGCTCGCCCAGGCCGTGCTTCTCGCAGATGATGTGCAGCCCGAAGTTGGGGATGCGCGAGGCCATCTGTTCGAGTTCGCGGTGGTAGATGATGTCTTTGGGCGTACGCGCGCTGTGCACGAAAACCATGTCGACGTTGGCATTGGTGTCGTAGAACCAGCGCGCCATGGACATCACCGGGGTGATGCCGACGCCGCCGGAGAGGTACAGCACCTTGTTGGCCGGGAAGTCGATGGCGTTGAACAACCCCACCGGGCCGTGCACGGCCAGCTCCTGGCCTTCGTGCAGGGTGTCATGCAGGTGGTTGGAGACATGCCCGCCCGGTACCCGCTTGACGGTGATGGAGAAACTGTAGGGCACCGACGGCGAACTGGAGATGGTGTAAGAACGCATCACCTGCTTACCGTCGATTTCCAGTTCCAGGGTTACGAACTGTCCGGGTTTGAAGAAGAACATGATCGGCGCGTCGGCCATGAAGCAGAACGTGCGCACGTCCCACGTCTCTTGGATGACCTTGACGCAGCGCACGGTGTGGCGGCCGTTGACCCAGGTCTGCGTGGTGACCGGATTGAGAAAGGTTTCGGACATGATCATCTCCAGCGGCCGACTACCGGCCTTTTTATGGTTGCGATGATGCTCAAGCCCGAAGGGTCGCACTTTCCCATCTGCGACATCGGCGTGCTTATCGCGACCAGCCCCGTCGGGCAAGGCCTGGCGCGTCGGAATCAGATTGGGCCATGTCGTCCATGGATACGGTTCGCGCCCACAGTAACCGCACACTCCACCGCAAATGCACCGGCTGCTTCTGCATGAATGACAGCCGGGCCAACGGCACCGCAGCACCATAATGATTAGCCACCTTTCGCCGGCCGTATCGGGCCATGAGGAACCACATGATGGACGTCACCGCAACCCTGAGCCTGGGCGATCCACTCGAACCTGCACGCAAGGCCACCGCCGAGATGCTGCAGAACCGCGAGCGTACCTATTCGCTGCCCCAGCCTTTCTACACCGACGAGCGTCTGTTCCAGATCGACATGCAGGAGATCTTTCACAAGGAGTGGCTGATCGCCGGTATGACCTGCGAAATTCCGGCGAAGGGCAACTACCTCACCCTCGAGATCGGCAAGAACCCGATCATCGTGGTGCGCGGCACCGAAGGTAAGGTGCACGCCTTCCACAACGTCTGCCGCCACCGCGGTTCGCGCCTGTGCGTGCACGACAAGGGCAAGGTGGCCAAGCTGGTGTGCCCGTACCACCAGTGGACCTACGAGCTCGACGGCCGCCTGCTGTTCGCCGGCACCGAGATGGGCGTGGACTTCGACATGAAGGAATACGGCCTCAAGCCGGTCAACGTGAAGACCGCCGGCGGCTACATCTTCATCAGCCTGGCGGAGAACCCGCCCGCGATCGACGAGTTCCTGGCCACTCTGGACCATTACATGGAACCGTACGACATGGAGAACACCAAGGTCGCGGTGCAGACGCAACTGTTCGAAAAGGCCAACTGGAAGCTGGTGCTGGAAAACAACCGCGAGTGCTACCACTGCAACGGCTCGCACCCCGAGTTGCTGCAGACCCTGCTGGAGTTCGACGACACCAACGACCCGCGCGCCAGCCAGGAATTCAAGGACCAGGTCGCCGCCTGCTCGGCCGCCTGGGAAGCCGAAAAGATCCCGTACCTGCACAAGAGCCACGGCCTGCGTAACCGCATCGTGCGCATGCCGCTGCTCAAGGGCACCGTATCGATGACCATGGACGGCAAGGCGGCGTGCAAGAAGCTGATGGGTCGCATCCAGAACCCGGACATGGGCTCGATGCGCATCCTGCACCTGCCGCACGCCTGGAACCACTGCATGGGCGACCACATGATCGTCTTCACCGTGTGGCCGATCAGCGCCCAGGAATCGATGGTCACCACCAAGTGGCTGGTGCACAAGGACGCCGTGGAAGGCGTCGACTACGACCCGGCCAACATGCGCAAGGTGTGGGACGCCACCAACGACCAGGACCGTCGCCTGGCCGAAGAGAACCAGCGTGGGATCAATTCCACCGCTTACCAGCCGGGGCCGTATTCCAAGACCTACGAGTTCGGTGTGGTGAACTTCATCGACTGGTACAGCCAGCGGGTGTTGAACAACCTGGGGGCCGAGCCTGCGCCCTATTTGAAAGAGATCAAGGCGCAGTAAGCGTTCCAACGGGTGGTCGTTCATGGCCACCCGGCTTTATCCCAGAGGGCTTGCCCTGGCCCTTACACAGGCAAGCGATCACCGCTTGTGATTTGCGACCCTCGGCGCATGGTGCGCATCGCCATGCGCATGACCATGGCGGTCATATGCTTTGCCTGGTCCAACCCGGCGGCACTGCTCGCCCCTCGAAGCGTCAGGGAGGCGAACGCACCCACGCTTGGTGCGTTATGCCATAACCGCTGAAGGCGCTCAGGCACATCGGCATACCCAATCACACCTGAAGCGCCAGTCGCAAAGACCAGTCGCGCACCACCCGTCATCGAACTCGCTGACTGTATGGCGCCTGGAAGCTCCATCAAGCTGCCAACGAAGCTCAGACCGGCATTCCAAGTGCTGGCTACTGCCACCATCCTCTCGCGAAACGAGAGCTGGCGACCTTGCTGGAGCACTTCCATTGCGGTTACCACGTTATCCAGCACTGCAGCGGCATCGCTTGTAGCCAATAATGCCTGCCCAACGGACTGGACACTCAATCGCGACTCGACATGCCCATACTCGAACGCTATGGAAGGTACGTCAGTGATACGCGCGGGGGGGCCTCGCCTCGTAGGCGCGGCGCCGGATGGATCGCGGTTGTTGATCGGATCTGCTGAACAATATGCGTAGGCATTCATACCGCCGTCGCCAAATGGGCTCAGGCGATCAGCACTCCGAAAGCGCATCAGCGAAGGACTATAAGCCCGATAACCATTGCCCAGCAGATAACTGCCGCTGAACGGATCGTGATACGCCCCTACAAATGCCGCCAATCCTTCGATCACGCCCTGCGCCTGGCCGTAAGGCGTGTAATTGCGCGCGGTACGTATCGATCTTGGTCGGTTCGGTTGTGACATCAGCTGATTCACTCAAGTCGATTCATGGAAGAACGCTGGCCCTATACGGATGTCTCTCTCACATTCACGCGTTGCAGTTGGACGTTATAGCGCCTCTCCACATGCGATGTGGCGATCGTGTAAAGCTCATGCCCAGACATTACCGTAGCGAGCGCTCCGAAAGCGAAATCTGTCCACATCAGGGCGGCCGAATCCGCTGTGACCAAACGCGCCATCGACGTCCCAATGCTCACCGCTGCCGTGGTAGCGCCAATGGTCGTCAGTGCGGTGTCTCTAGTGCGCCACCGGGATACTGAATTCTCCGATGCGATGCTAGGCACCACTCCACCGCGAGTCCCCGCGTATCCCGTGTTGAGATCAAAGTCCTGCGATTGCACGAATCCTCTATAGGCTTTCACAAAACTGATCCCCAGGTTCAGGACGCCACCAATGAGGTTTCGTACGGACGAGAGCCAAGCCGGGATGCACCCGGACGGATCATGGCGATTGATGGGATCGTTCAGGCAGTACGCATAGGCATTGATCCCCCCCTTGCCGAAAGGGCTCAGCCGGTCACTCGATGCAAACCGCATCAGCACGGGCTTGTACATTCGATGGCCATTGCCCAGATGGTACCCTGCCGCTTGGCAATCGCGTCTTTGGCCAGCGAAACCCAACAGCAGACCAGCACATTGTGATTGCGCGCCATAGGGGCCATAGGCGGCACGTACACGATCATTGCCGCTCAAGGCAGAGCGATGCACGGTGATGTGGAGGGTGTCTGTACCAGTCATGGAAGCCAGTTTCTCGCTCGTCGGAAACTCCACGCTATCAAATAGGGGTCGAACGGATAACTGTCAGAAATATCAGGTGTCTCGCGAACGCTGGAGAACAAAAACGCCGATTCATGATGGGTGTTCGTGCGATCAAACACATCCATGAACCGGCGCTCTTGAGCACGACGTCAGACGTCTCCGTCGTTTTCTTGCTCAGCGCAAGACACCCTCTTCCACCAGCAACTTCAGAATCGCCTCGGCCCCTTCCTGCGCCGTCACGCCTTTCAAGACCTTGCCGCTACCCCCGCTGGCCTTGGCCGTGGCCGCTTTCATCCGGTCCGCGCCGCTTTTGGCCTTGATCACCTTCAAACGCTTGGGCCGTGGGCGAGCCGGTTGCAGTTGTGCATCGGCGAGCAGGTCGTCTTCGACCACCTCCACCTCCCGCGCCGCCAGCACACCACGGCGCGCCGGGCCGAAGGCGCTCTGCCGTGGCGTCGGTGCGGCGTTGTCGACGGTCGCCAGCAATGGCAGGCGCACCTTCAGGCGACGCCGCTGCCCGCGTGGCAAGGCTTGCAGCACCTGGGCGGTACCGTTGTCGATGGATTCGACGGCTGCCAGGCCGACGATCAAGGGCCAGCCCAGTTTCTCGGCCAGCAGGAACGGCAGCATCCCGGAACCTTCGCCGGTTTCCGCCTGGCTGCCGGTCAGCACCAGTTGGGCGCCAGCATCGCGCAGGTAGTCGCCGAGCACGCCGACGACATCGGCGCCGGCCGGCTGCTCCAGCACATCGAGGTGGTCCAGCCCCATGCCCAGGTAGGCGCGCAGGGCTTCTTCGTGGGGATCGCCGGCGTGCACCACTTGCAGATGCTCGCCGGCCAGTTGCAGGCCCAGCTCAACCGCGCGCGCATCCTGATCGGCGCGGCGCGTACGCCCGGAGCCGGGATGCGCGCCGATGGAAACCAGGCTGATGACTTTCGTACCCATGCTCATGCCCTCAAGCCGCGTCGCGCTGGCCGCCGCTGCGGAAGTGTTCCACCGCCTCGATCAAGGCCTGGAGAATCGCCGTGCTGTCGCCAATGATCGACAGGTCGGCGCGTTTGATCATGTCGCAGGCCGGGTCCATGTTCACCGCCACCACCTTGTCGCAGGCGCCGATGCCCTGCAGGTGCTGGACGGCGCCGGAGATGCCGACGGCCACATAGACCCGCGCGGTGACCCAGGTGCCGGTCGCACCGACCTGGCGGTTGCGCGGCATGAACCCGTCGTCCACCGCCACCCGCGAAGCGCCTTCGGTGGCGCCGAGCACGGCAGTGGCACGGTGGTACAGGTCCCAATCCTTGATGCCGCTGCCGCCCGAGACGATGAACTCGGCTTCGGCCATGGCGATGGCGGCCGGGTCTACCGCCACCGAGCCCAGGTCTTCGATGCGCGACAGGCTGCGCGCTACCGAGGCCGACAGCTCCACTGGCAAGGCTTCGTGACGGGTGTCGCTGACCGGGTCCGAGCATTCCGACGAGGCCAGGATGATCCGTGCGATGCCGCGTTGCAGGTCTTGCTGGCCGGCACCGGCACGGCCGATGCATTCGCCGTCCTTGACCTGCCACACGCGGGTGGCCGGGCGTTCGCCCATGGCCGCGGCCAGGCGCCGGCCCAGCTCGCCGCCGCCGTTACGGGTGTCGGGCAGCAGCCAGTGGCGCGGTTTGAACTGCGTGTCCACGGCGCGCAGGCCCTGCACCAGCTGCTCGGGGGCATAACCCTTGTAGGCATCGCCGTCGAGCACCAGCAGGCGGTCCACGCCAGCGGTGTCGAAGGCGGTTTCCTTGTGCTCGCCGAAGACGACGGCCAGCACCGCGCCGTCCTGGCCGGCCAGGCTGTGGGCCAGGCCCAGCAGGTCGCGGTCGTGCGGACCGAGGCGGCCGCCGACCATGTCCGGCACCACGGCGATGTAGAAGGCGGGTTCGAGCACCTGATGCAGCGGCAGTTGCACCTCGGCGGCGGCGCTGCGCCGGCCTCCTGTAGCCGTACCCTGTTGGGCGCCGCTGCGGTCGATGCGCTTGAGGCCGTTGGGCCCCATGAAGCCGGCGGCGATGGCGTGGGTGTTCTTGCGCATCAGCCCATTGGGGCCCATCCACGAGGTCTGTTGCGTCTGCATCGCCGCGTGCAGCGGATGCAGACGGTTACGGGCGATCCACTCTGCACGAGGGTCGCGGCGGATGAGGTCGCTCATCAATGCACCTCCGCAAGTTCGCGTTTGGCCGCTTGCGGCTTGGCCGCGGCGGCAGGTTCTTCCAGCAGCACGTCGGCCACCAGTTCCGCCAGGTCCTTGATCAGGGGGCGTGGCTCGACCACCCCTTCGAGCATGGCCGTGCACTGCGGACAACCCACGGCGACCACTTCGGCTTCGGTGCTGCGGATGTCGTCCATGCGCATGTCGGGAATCCGCTGCTTGCCGGGGATGTCGGTGATCGGCGCACCGCCGCCACCGCCGCAGCAGCGGGAGCGGAAGCCCGAACGCTCCATCTCGCGCACTTCGATGCCCAGCGCCCTGAGCACCTCGCGCGGGGCTTCGTACTCGCCGTTGTAGCGGCCTAGATAGCACGGATCGTGATAAGTGACGCTGCCTCCCTTGTGCTGGCCGAGGTTGAGCCTGTTCTGCGCGATCAGTTCGGCGATGTATGTGCTGTGGTGCTGCACCTGGTACTCGCCGCCCAGCGCGCCGTACTCGTTCTTCAGCACGTGGAAGCTGTGCGGGTCGCAGGTGACGATGCGCTTGAAGCGGTATTTGTCCAGGGTCTGGATGTTGCGCTTGGCCAGCAGCTGGAACGTGGCTTCGTCGCCCAGGCGGCGGGCCACGTCGCCACTGTCGCGCTCCTCCAGACCGAGCACGGCGAAGTCCACGCCCGAGGCCTTGAGCACCTTGACGAAGGCGCGCAGGGTGCGCTGGTTGCGCATGTCGAAGGCGCCGTCGCCGACCCAGAACAGCACCTCGGTGCTCTGCACGTCGGCCAGCAGCGTCAGGTTGAGGTCGGCCGCCCAGTTCATCCGCCCACCGGGGTTGAAACCGCCGGGGTTGTCGGTGGCGATCAGATTGTCCAGCACCTCGGCGCCCTTGTTCGGCGTGGCGCCTTTTTCCAGGGTCAGGTGGCGGCGCATGTCGACGATGGCATCGACGTGCTCGATCATCATCGGGCATTCCTCGACACAGGCGCGGCAAGTGGTGCACGACCACAGCGTTTCGGCATCGACCAGGCCGTTTACGATCGGTTGATGGGGGTGGCCGCCGTGCTCGCCGATCGGCTTGCCGGGATACGGACTGCCGGCGAACTTGGCGTCGGTGCCGCCGGCCAGGCCCACGACCATGTCCTGGATCAGTTTTTTCGGGTTCAGCGGCTGGCCGGCGGCGAAGGCCGGGCACATGGCCTCGCACTTGCCGCACTGCACGCAGGCGTCGAAGCCCAGCAGTTGGTTCCAGGTGAAATCGGCCGGTTTTTCCACACCCAGGAGCGCGTTCGGGTCTTCCAGGTCGAGTGGCTTGAGACCGGTCGAACGGCCACCGCCGAAGCGCTCGCTACGGCGGTGCCAGGCCAGGTGCAGGGCACCGGCGAAGGCATGCTTCATCGGCCCGCCCCAGGTCATGCCGAAGAACAGTTCCGACACGCCCCACAGCACGCCCAGGCCGAGCACAGCGACCATGATCCAGCCGCCGGTGTTGGCCGGCAGGATGCCCGCGACCGGCAGCGTGGCGATGAAGAAGCTCGCCGCGAACACCAGCAGGCTTTTCGGCAGGCGCATCCACGGGCCCTTGGACAGGCGCGCGGGCGGATCGATGCGGCGGCGGTAGACGAAGACGGCACCGGTGAACATGACCAGTGTGGCCACCAGCAGCGCGTAGCCGAGAATCCGGTTCTGCAGGCCGAAGCCGTGCACCAGGATCGCCAGCGCCGCCGACAGCACGAAGCCGCCAGCGGTGGCGACGTGGGTATTGGAGATGTACTTGTCGCGCCCGACCACATGGTGCAGGTCGACCAGGTAGCGGCGCGGCATGGCCAGCAGGCCGCCGATCAGGTTGACCGGCGAAGGCCTGCCGCGGCGCCACATGCGCACCCGGCGCACGGCGCCGAGCACGGCCAGGGCGAGCGCCGCGAACAGCAGGATGGGTATCAGGGTGTTCAACATGGGTGACTCCCATAACAGCTGGTTGCTTGCGCCGCCCTAACGTGCGGCGCGGATCCTGTGGGAGCGGCCGGCCGGCGCTCCGGTTTAGCCGCGAAAGCGCCAGATCGGACAACAGTGTTTTCAGTGCTGACGCTTTCGCGGCTGAAGCCGCTCCTACAGGGGGCCAGTTCCACCAGTGATGGCGGCGTTCATGCATGCCCGTATGGGAACCAGCTCACCTGGGAAGGCGGTTTCCATGCGGGTTTCCATCAGGGCCGGGGCCGCCAGCGACGGCGGCTTTCGAGCAGGCCCGATCAGAAGTCCTTGCACAGGCGCAGCGCGTCGTAGATCGCCGCATGCACGTTACGCTGGGCCACGCAGTCGCCGATGCGATACAGCAGGTAGCCCTCGCCCGGCTGGCTGAGGATCGGCTGCGGCTGGATCGCGAACAGAGCTTCGACGTCGATCTGGCCCTTGTTGCGCGAGCCTTCCTTGAGCGCGTAGTACAGCTGCTCGTCGGGACGTACGCCGTTCTCGATCACTACCTGGTCCACCACCCGCTCTTCGCGGCCGCCGGTGTACTCGTTCTCCAGTACTGCCACCAACTTGTCGCCCTCGCGGTAGACCTTTTCCAGCATCATGTCGCCGGTCATGATCACTTCCTTGGGGTACATGCTGCGGTAGTAGGTCGGGAAGGTCGTACCGCCCATGGCCACGCCTGGCTTGATGTCGTCGGTGACGATCTCGACCTGGCTGCCGTTGCCTGCGATGAAGTCGGCCACCGACATGCCGGTGAATTCGCAGATGGTGTCGTAGACCAGCACGTTCTTGCCCGGCGCGACCTTGCCGTCGAGCACGTCCCAGCTGCTCACCACCAAGCCTTCGGCGGCGCCCCAGTGCTCGTTCTGCTCGACGAACGGATGGCCGCCGTTGGCCAGCACGATGATGTCCGGGCGCAGGTCCTGGATGGTCGCCACGTCGGCGGCCGTGCCCAGGCGCAGATCGATCTTCAGGCGCGCGAACTCCAGCTGGTACCAGCGGGTGATGCCGGCGATCTGGTCGCGCTGCGGCGCCTTCGAGGCGGTGATGATCTGCCCGCCGATCTGTTCCTTCTTCTCGAACACGGTCACGTCGTGGCCGCGCTCGGCCGCCACGCGAGCGGCTTCCATGCCGGCGGGGCCGCAACCGACCACCACCACCTTGCGCTTGGCGCCGGTGCTCTTCTCGATGATGTGCGGCACGCCCATGTATTCGCGGGAGGTCGCGGCGTTCTGGATGCACAGCACGTCCAGGCCCTGGTACTGGCGGTCGATGCAGTAGTTGGCGCCGACGCACTGCTTGATCTGGTCCACCTGGCCCATCTTGATCTTGGCGATCAGGTGCGGGTCGGCCATGTGCGCGCGGGTCATGCCGACCATGTCGACGTAGCCGCCTTCGAGGATGCGCTGGGCCTGGTTCGGGTCCTTGATGTTCTGCGCATGCAGCACCGGAACCTTGACCACTTCCTTGATGCCGGCCGCCAGGTGCAGGAACGGCTCGGGCGGGTAGCTCATGTTGGGGATGACGTTGGCCAGGGTGTTGTGGGTGTCGCACCCCGAGCCGATCACGCCGAAGAAGTCGACCATGCCGGTGGCGTCGTAGTACGCGGCGATCTGCTTCATGTCTTCGTGGCTGAGGCCGTCGGGGTGGAATTCGTCGCCACAGATGCGCATGCCCACGCAGAAGTCGTCGCCAACCTCGGCGCGCACGGCCTTGAGCACTTCCATGCCGAACTTCATGCGGCCTTCGAAGCTGCCGCCCCATTCGTCGGTGCGCTTGTTGACCCGCGGGCTCCAGAACTGGTCGATCATGTGCTGGTGCACGGCCGACAGTTCGACGCCGTCCAGGCCGCCTTCCTTGGCCCGGCGCGCGGCCTGGGCGTAGTTGCCGATCACCCGCCAGATCTCTTCCGGCTCGATGGTCTTGCAGGTGGCGCGGTGCACCGGCTCGCGCACGCCGGACGGCGACATCAGGGTCGGCCAGTTGAAGCCGTCCCAACGCGAGCGACGGCCCATGTGGGTAATCTGGATCATGATCTTGGCGCCATGCTTGTGCATGGCGTCGGCGAGGTTCTGGAAGTGCGGGATGATGCGGTCGGTCGACAGGTTGACCGAAGCCCACCATTCCTGCGGGCTGTCGATGGCCACGACGGACGAGCCGCCGCAGATCGCCATGCCGATGCCGCCCTTGGCCTTCTCTTCGTAATACTTGACGTAACGGTCGGTGGTCATCCCGCCGTCGGTGGCGTACACCTCGGCGTGGGCGGTGCTGAGCACGCGGTTACGGATGGTCAGTTTGCCGATCTGGATCGGCTGGAACATTGCTTCGAAGGCCATGACGGTTTCTCCGGCTTACAACGGCTTTGTAACGAACAGGCCATCTTCGTGGCCTTCTTCGGACCCGCCATAGACCTGTTCGGCCACGGTGCGGATATTGCTGCCACGGGCAGCGAGGATCTGGTCCATGGCGCCGGCGAACCAGCCGGTGAACATGTAGTCGACCTTGCGGCCGCACTTGCCGTACACGTACACGAACGCCGAGTGCTTGAGCTTGACTTCGCAGGTGCCCTTGTCGAGGTCGATGGACTGGATCTCGAACAGGCCCCAGCCGCGCTGGCTCAGGCGTTTCATGTAATGCTCGAATACCGCTACGCCTTCCAGGCCATGGCATTCGGCTTCTTTCTCGCACCAGTGCCAGGCGGACTTGTAGCCGGCCTTGTAGAGGATTTCGGCGTACTTGTCGGCGCCCAGGACTTCTTCGATACCCATGTGGTTGTTGACGAAGAAATGCCGCGGCACGTACAGCATCGGCAAGGCGTCGCTGGTCCAGACACCGGTCTCGCTGTCGACTTCGATTGGCAATTGCGGGGCGATCTTGGCCATGGAAACTCAACTCCAGAAATTTTTATTGGGAGGCAAAAGCCGCAGTGGCTCTTGTTTCGAATCGTTGTCGGGGAGGGTTCGGAGGGGGATGTCGAGGTGGCTGGATCGGGGCCGCTGCGCAGCCCCGGAGGTGCCTCACTCGCCCCACACGTCCTTGAGCACGTTCACCCAGTTCTCGCCCATGATCTTGCGCACCACGCGCTCGGAATGGCCGCGTTTGAGCAGGGTTTCGGTCAGGTTGGGGAACTCGCCCACGGTGCGGATGCCCAGGGGGTTGATGATCTTGCCGAAGCTGGTCAGGCGGCGGGCGTAGCCTTTGTCGTGGGTCAGGTATTCGAAGAATTCCTTGCCATGGCCCTGGGTGAAGTCGGTACCGATGCCGATGGCGTCTTCGCCGACGATGTTCATGGTGTACTCGATGGCCTCGGCGTAGTCGTCGATGGTCGAGTCGATGCCTTTGGCCAGGAAGGGCGCGAACATGGTCACGCCGACGAAACCGCCGTGGTCGGCGATGAACTTCAGTTCTTCGTCGGACTTGTTGCGCGGGTGCTCCTTGAGCCCCGACGGCAGGCAGTGCGAATAGCAGACCGGCTTCTTGGATTCGAGGATGACTTCCTCGCTGGTCTTGGAGCCGACATGGGACAGATCGCACATGATGCCGACGCGGTTCATCTCGGCGACGATCTCGCGACCGAAGCCCGACAGCCCGCCATCGCGCTCGTAGCAGCCGGTGCCGATCAGGTTCTGGGTGTTGTAGCACATCTGCACGATGCCCACGCCCAGCTGCTTGAAGATCTCCACATAGGCGATCTGGTCTTCGAATGCATGGGCGTTCTGGAAGCCGAAGAGGATGCCGGTCTTGCCCTGTTCCTTGACTTTGCGGATGTCGGCGGTGGTGCGCACCGGCATCACCAGGTCACTGTTTTCGCGGATGAGTTTCTGACTGGCCGCGATGCTGTCGACGGTCGCCTTGAAGCCTTCCCAGACCGATACCGTGCAGTTGGCGGCGGTCAGGCCGCCCTTGCGCATGTCTTCGAACAGTTCGCGATCCCACTTGGCGATGATCAGGCCGTCGATGACGATGCTGTCGGCGTGAAGTTCGGCTGGGCTCATCAGGCTGTCCCCTTTTATCGAATGTTGGCGCCAAGGCTTGTGCCGGCGCTTTGGGGGCAGCATATGCCTGTCACTTGCGACGCCCCGATGCAAAAACGACAGGGGGTTTGCCGAAAGCGTCAAGGCCCGACGAAGAGCGCTCTGGCGCGGGCCACGGCGATGAGAGCCAGTCTCGATAACGCCGTCGGAGGTCGTTTTCGATGAAGATTGGCCGCGCCGTCTACCGGCCTTGCCGACCCTCTGCGAGAATCGCTCGACCGCTCACCGATGGACCTGGAGAAACCCGATGAAAGCGATGGCATGGCTGGTCCTGATGGGCGTGATGATGGGCGCCCAGGCCGGCGAGGAAGACAGCACGCCGTGCGACACCGTCGACACCGAGCAGCAGGCCCAGGCCTGCGCCGCGTTCAACCGGCAAACGGCCGAGCGTGAATTGAAGGCGGCGTTCGACGAGTTGCTGCAGCGCATTGCCGAACAAGCGGGCGCGCAAAGCCCACAGGCCCGCGAGCAGACCACCCGCCTGCAAGCAGCGCAGACCCTGTGGACTCAGCTGCGCGATGCCGACTGCAAGGTCGAGACCTACGCCGAGACGCCGGGCAGCAAGGCCTTCGAGGCGGCATGGAACACCTGCCTGGCGCAGCGCAGCGACGACCGTTCCGAATACCTGCAATCGCTCGGGCAGCAGTAGGCAATCCGGCCTCGCGAGGAAAGACTTGGCGCTTATGGCGCCGGTCGTTTCCCATCAAGGTGCGCTCCCGGCATTTCGCCCGAAGTGCCCTACTACTTGATCGGGAACCAGAACATGACAGCAAGCCTCAGCAAAACCGATATGGACAGCGCCATCGCCGCCTTGAAGAAAGAAGGCGAAGCGCGCGCTGTGATGGTCGCCAACACCGTGTGCATCTTCGCCCCTGACGTACCGGCCAGCGTGGCCGAAGACGTGCTCGACGGCATGCGCCTGATGAACCTGTCGGCGAACAAGAAGTTCGACAAAGAGACCCAGCAACGCGAGTGGTACAACTTCTACAACGATGGCCTGGGCAAGTTCGGCTGGACCTTGACCGGTGCCGCCCATGTCGAAGAAGCGTTGGACAAGGACACCCACACTCTGGCGACGCTGCTGCCGCAGATCGTCACGGTGCAGATGGGCACCTCGCATCGCCTGTGCGGCAGCGTGCGGCGTTCGTTCGAAGTGATCGTGCAAACGCCCAAGGCCCAGCAACTGCTCGAACAAAGCAGCCTGAGCCTGTCGGGCAAGTCCAGCACCGTGCAGATCTCGGCGTGCGAGATGAGCCCGCAGGGCCTGCCGATCATGCACATGACCAGCGTCCAACTGAGCTATGAGAAGGCCGAAAAAGACGGTGACCTCGCCGGCCGCATCATCGACACGTCCAACACCCGCGTCTACCGCGCGTCCCAACAGGGCTCGTTCAGCGTCCGTCATTTCGACGCCATGCGCGACGCCGTGCGTCAGAAGCTGGCCAGCCAGGCTGTGGATATCCTGGCACTGGACATCTAAGCCTCTTGCCTGGCGCTTTCCGGGGCGCCAGACACCTCCTCGCATGAAGACACCAGCCCCCTTATGCCGCCGTCAACGTTCTCCGAACACTACGAGGGCCTGCACAGCTGCCTGCGCCTGGCGCAATTGACGGCCAGCCAGGCCTGTGACCGGCAGCTGGACGGCAAGGCCTGGTTCGAGCGTTACCTGCGCACGTTGGAAGACAACGAAGTCACGTTGTTCGAGCGAACCGTGCGCAGCATTCCCTTCGTCCCTACCGATCCCGTGTTCGAAGATGTCTTCGCCGGCCTGATTCCGGCGCCGCAGCCGAACAACCTGGCCTTCGTGCGGGTCGCCAGCGACCTCATGGCAGGCTTGCACCAGGCTGACCTGGCGCTGCTCCATAGCCAGGCAGCCAGTTCGCGGTTCAGTATCGACTTCGACATGCACAGCGACCTGACGCCTGTGGCGATCCTCTTCCACCTGCACTGCAAGACGGACGTCGAGCGCCCTCGCACACGGCTGATCGTCGAGCTGGAACACCTAGGTGCAAAACTCGAAACGTCCACTTTCGAAGCTTGGCGCGACCGGCTCGAAGCACGTCTTCAGGCGCTATCGTGCCTCGACGGGCTTTGAGCGCACGGTAACGCTCAAGCCTGTCTGCCGCTCGGCGCGCGGGCAGTGTCCGAACCGTCGCTTGTAACAACGCGTGAAGTACGACGGCAGTTCGAAACCGCAGGCCAGGCTGACCTGGGTCACGCTCATCGGCGTCTGCGCCAGCAGCAGCCGCGCCTTGTCCAGCCGCAGGCCAAGGTAGAAGCCGCTGGGCGTATCGTTCAGGTGCAGGCGGAACAGGCGTTCCAACTGGCGCCTAGTGATCGACGCGTTGGCGGCCAGTTGCAGCGTGTCCAGCGGCGTCTCGAGGTGTCTTTCCATTTCGCCGACCACCTGCACCAGCTTGCGGTTGCCGATGCCGTAGCGAGCGGCGATCTCCATGCGCTGGTGGTCCTGCCGGGGACGGATACGGCCGAGTACGAACTGCTCCGACACCTGCACCGCCAGAGCGCTGCCGTGGACCTGGGCGATGAGGTCGAGCATCAGGTCGATCGACGCCGTACCGCCGGCGCAGGTGATGCGCCGACGGTCGATTTCGAACAGCTCCTGGGTGGCCTGCAAGCGCGGGTAGCGCTCGCGGAAAGCCTCAAGCGCTTCCCAGTGCAAGGTCGCGCGATGGCCGTCGAGCAGGCCTGCTTCGGCCAGCACCATCGCCCCGGTGTCGATACCGCCAAGCACTACGCCGGCACGGTCACGCTTGCGCAGCGCCTGTTGCAATGCCGGCCCGAAGTGGCGCAGCGGATCGAAACCGGCGATCACCAACAGTAGCCGCCCCGCCTCGCCCTCTTCCAAGGCCTGGTCGGCGTTCACCGACATGCCGTTGCTGGCCTCGACCGCGCCACCGTCCAGGCTCAGCACCCGCCATTGATACAGCGCACCGCGAAAGCGATTGGCCACGCGCAGCGGCTCGATGGCGCTGATGAAGCCCATGGCCGAAAAACCGGGTAACAACAGCAAGTCGATGGTGTCGGGCATCTGATCCTCGATCGGATACGGTGGGTGCGGGCTGGGGACGCTTGCCAGTCAGTACGTCGCCATAGTGCAAATCCTCGTCGCCAGCGTGCGCTTGCCCGGCGAGTCGCCAGCGTAGCGTGTATTCACGGTCCGCAGAGACCGGTCGCACAAAAATGCCCTGCCGATGGAGAGCCACCATGCACCGCTCGATCCGCCGTCTTTCGCTACCCCTCGTTCTGGGCAGCCTGCTGTCCGCCCCGCTGTACGCCGCCGAGCCCGCCGTCTGCAAGGACGTGCGCCTGGGCGTGGTCAACTGGACCGACGTCATCGCCACCAGCGCCATGGCCCAGGTGCTGTTCGACGACCTGGGCTACCGCACCAAGCAGACCAGCGCTTCGCAACAGATCATCTTCGCCGGCATCCGCGACCAGCGCCTGGACCTGTTCCTGGGCTACTGGAACCCGATCATGACCAAGACCATCACGCCCTTCGTCGATGCCGGCCAGGTGAAGGTGCTCGACAAACCCAACCTCGACGATGCCCGCGCCACCCTCGCCGTGCCGCAGTACCTGGCCGACAAGGGCCTGAAGCGCTTCGCCGACATCCAGAAGTTCAAGCAGGAACTGGGCGGCAAGCTCTACGGCATCGAGCCAGGCTCGGGGGCCAACACGCAGATCAAGGCGATGATCGACAAGAACCAGTTCGGCTTGGGCGGCTTCACCTTGGTCGAGTCCAGCGAGGCCGGCATGCTCGCGGCGGTGGACCGTGCGGTTCGGCGCCAGGAGGCGGTGGTGTTCTTCGGCTGGAAGCCGCACCCGATGAACGTCAACGTCAAGGGCGGCATGGTCTACCTGGCTGACAGCGAAGGCGCCATGGGGCCTGACGAAGGCCGCGCCACGGTGTGGACCGTCACCGCGCCGGACTACGCCGAACGTTGCCCCAACGCCTATCGCCTGCTGAGCAACCTGACCTTCAGCGCCGAAGACGAGAGCCGCATGATGCAGCCGCTGCTCGACCGCAAGAACCCGCTCGACTCGGCCCGCCAATGGCTCAAGGACCATCCGCAGGACAAGACCCGCTGGCTCGAAGGCGTGACCACCTTCGACGGCAAACCGGCGCTGTAGCTCGCCGCTCCAGAGGCCGCACTCAACAGCCAGCAACACCCCACCTGTGGGAGCGGCTTCAGCCGCGATGGCCGGCAACACCCCACCTGTGGGAGCGGCTTCAGCCGCGATGGCCGGCAACGCTCCACCTGTGGGAGCGGCTTTAGCCGCGATGGCCGGCAACGCCGGCCCAGTTCAAGTAGTGCATTTCTTCAGATCGATCGCAGTGGCCGAGGGTAGGCCGGCGTTGCCGGCCATCGCGGCCAATCGGAGCGCCGAACCGGCCGCTCCTACAAAGTTTTGAGGTACTTCACCGATGGCAGATTGAAACCCACCGCCGCACTTCGGCCACCTCCCCCAACGCACCCGAACGAACCACCACAACCTTTCCCCCGGACACGCGTCCGACCGCGCCAAGGAACCCACCCATGAACCACGACATCATCATCACCTGCGCCCTCACCGGCGCCGGCGACACCGCCAGCAAGAGCCACCTGGTGCCCGTCACCCCGCAACAGATCGCCGCCGCCGCCGTGGAAGCGGCCAAGGCCGGCGCCACCGTGGTGCACTGCCACGTGCGCGATCCGCACACCGGCCGCTTCAGCCGCGACGTGGCGCTGTACCGCGAAGTCATGGAACGCATCCGCGAAGCCGACGTGGACATCATCGTCAACCTCACCGCCGGCATGGGCGGCGACCTGGAGATCGGCCCGGGCGAGTCGCCCATGGACTTCGGCAGCGGCACCGACCTGATCGGCCCGCTGGAGCGGTTGGCCCATGTGGAGGCGCTGCTGCCGGACATCTGCACCCTCGACTGCGGCACCCTCAACTTCGGCGACGGCAACTCGATCTATGTCTCGACCCCGGCGCAGCTGCGCGCTGGAGCCAAGCGCATCACGGAATTGGGGGTCAAGGCCGAGCTGGAGATCTTCGACACCGGCCACCTGTGGTTCGCCAAGCAGATGATCAAGGAAGGCCTGCTCGACGACCCGCTGTTCCAGCTGTGCCTGGGCATCCCCTGGGGTGCGCCGGCCGACACCGCGACCATGAAGGCGATGGTCGACAACCTGCCGGCCGGCGCCACCTGGGCAGGCTTCGGCATCGGCCGCATGCAGATGCCGATGGCGGCCCAGGCCGTGCTGCTCGGCGGTAACGTGCGGGTGGGTTTGGAAGACAATCTGTATCTGGACCGCGGCGTATTGGCCAGCAACGGCCAGCTGGTCGAGCGCGCCGTAGAGATCGTCTCGCGCCTGGGCGCCCGCGTGCTCAGCCCTGCCGAAGGCCGGGAAAAGATGCGCCTCAAGCGCCGCTGAACGCCACTCGCCCCTATCGACCGACGAACCTGCCGCACGAGCGGGCCCGCGCCCGCTCGGCCGGCCTTCGTCCCTGCTACCGCTTCGCTAGAGGATTCGCCATGCCTTTCATCTCCACGATCAATACCTTCGCCGCCCTGGGTAGCGGCGTCATCGGCAGCGGCTGGGTCGCCCGTGCCCTGGCTCACGGCCTGGACGTAGTGGCCTGGGACCCAGCCCCTGGCGCCGAACGGGCCTTGCGCCAGCGCGTCGCCAACGCCTGGCCGGCGCTGGAGAAACAAGGTCTGACCCCCGGCGCCGCGCAAAGCCGACTGACCTTCGTGGACACCATCGAAGCCTGCGTACGCGACGCCGATTTCATCCAGGAAAGCGCTCCCGAACGCCTGGAGCTCAAGCTCGACCTGCACGCCCGCATCAGCGCCGCGGCCAAACCCGACGCGATCATCGCCTCCAGCACTTCGGGGTTGTTGCCCAGCGAGTTCTACGAATCGGCCACCCACCCCGAGCGCTGCGTGGTCGGCCACCCGTTCAACCCGGTGTAC
Source organism: Pseudomonas sp. MLB6B (assembly GCF_054508135.1). Classification (NCBI taxonomy): domain Bacteria; kingdom Pseudomonadati; phylum Pseudomonadota; class Gammaproteobacteria; order Pseudomonadales; family Pseudomonadaceae; genus Pseudomonas; species Pseudomonas sp. MLB6B. Next base: position 451,668 of record NZ_CP199313.1, read on the forward strand.
CTGCTGCCGCTGGTGGAAGTGGTCGGCGGCCGGCACACCGCACCCGAAGCCATCGAAGCCGCCAAGACGGTCTACACCGCACTCGGCATGCGCCCGCTGCACGTCCGCAAGGAGGTGCCCGGCTTCATCGCCGACCGCCTGCTCGAAGCGCTCTGGCGCGAGGCCTTGCACCTGGTCAACGACGGTGTGGCCAGCACCGGCGAGATCGACGACGCGATCCGCTTCGGCGCCGGCCTGCGCTGGTCGTTCATGGGCACTTTCCTGACCTACACCCTGGCCGGCGGCGATGCTGGCATGCGCCACTTCATGCAGCAGTTCGGCCCGGCCTTGCAGTTGCCCTGGACCTACCTGCCGGCGCCCGAACTCACCGAGCGCCTGATCGACGACGTGGTGGACGGCACTTGCGCGCAACTGGGCGAGCGTAGCATCGCCGCGCTGGAGCGCTACCGCGACGACACCCTGCTGGCCGTACTGGACGCCGTGAAAACCAGCAAGGCCAAGCACGGCCTGGCCTTCGACGAGTGAGGAACGCGACATGAGCGCAGCGATCACCTACCGCACCGCCATCCTCGAAGACTGGGTCGACTACAACGGCCACTTGCGCGACGCCTACTACCTGCTGATCTTCAGCTACGCCACCGATGCGCTGATGGAGCGTATCGGCCTGGATGCCGACAGCCGAGGGCAAAGTGGCCACTCGCTGTTCACGCTCGAGGCGCATGTGAATTACCTGCATGAGGTCAAGCTGGGCGCGCAGGTCTGGGTGCAGACCCACATCGTCGAGTTCGACCACAAGCGCCTGCTGGTCTACCACACGCTGCACCGCGAAGGTTTCGACGACGTGCTCGCAGCCAGTGAACAGATGCTGCTGCACGTGGACCTGGCCGGACCGAAATCGGCGCCGTTCGGCGAGCACAGCCTTCAAGCCCTGCGCGCGCTGGCGGCGCAGCAGCGTGAACGAGCTGCGCTCCCATGGCGTGCCCGGGCGTTGAGCCTTTCACGCTGAGCATGTCTATAGCCGGGGACGGCGGGCGGCTGTGCGGGGCTGGACCGGCGCAGCATCGTCCAACGCAGTGCCGCGCAAAAAAACGGCCCCGGAAAGCCGTGAGCATCCGGGGCCAAGCGCGAGCATCCACTGTGCGTGAGGGCGGGTGACCAAACCTGCCGGGGACCGTGAATGGGTCCAGTGTGGCCGATTTACGGAGCCCTCGATTTAGCCGGAAGCGACCTGTGCTTAGCCAAAGCGGCCATGCGCCGCCGCAACCCTTGCGGGCCTGTCGCAGCCGACACAGAATCGGTCGCGAACCCCATAACAAGGAACCACGACCATGATGCATGCGGACTTGATCGATCAGGACGACCTGGCAGGCTTCCTCCGGGCACGCGGCTTCGACGTGCCGGCCGGCGCCAGCGCCGAGCAGGCCTGCAACGCCGCTGTGCGCGGGCTGAACGCACCCAACGCCAGGTCGCTCAAGAGCATGGTCGAGGAGATGTACACCGGCAGCGCGACGATCCTGCCGGCCGTGCGCCAGGCCATCGACAAGCAACTGTTGCCTGCGCTGGCGCAGTTCAAGCCGCAACAGGCCTGAACGACGACGCTTGGCCCGGCGCCCGCAGCGAACACCGCGGCCGGGCCTCCAGGGTCTACAGACGAACGCTGGCGAAGGTCGACTCGTTGCGCGCCTGGCTCAGGGCTGCCATCGGGCCGCTGTGCGGCGAGAGCACCATGGCCTGCGGAATCGGCATCATCGCCACCTGCTGGGTGGTGTTGGAGCCGACACGCTCGTCGCGCGGCGGAATGCCGAAGTATTCGCGGTAGCACTTGGAGAAGTGCGGCGTGGAGACGAAGCCGCACACCGAAGCCACTTCGATGATCGACATCGGCGTCTGCTTGAGCAGCTGCCGCGCGCGGATCAAACGCAGCTTGAGGTAGTAGCGCGACGGCGAGCAGTGCAAGTATTTCTGGAACAGGCGTTCGAGCTGACGGCGCGAGACGGCGACGTACACGGCCAGTTCGTCGAGGTCGATCGGCTCTTCCAGATTGGCCTCCATCAGCGCGACGATCTCCTGCAGCTTCGGCTGGTTGGTGCCGAGCATGTGCTTGAGCGGCACGCGTTGGTGGTCCTGTTCGTTGCGGATGCGCTCGTAGACGAACATCTCCGAGATCGCCGCCGACAGTTCGCGGCCGTGGTCGCGGCTGATCAGGTGCAGCATCATGTCCAGCGGTGCGGTGCCGCCGGAGCTGGTGAAGCGGTTGCGGTCGAGGGTGAACAGGCGCGTGCTCATGTTCACCCGCGGGAAGGCTTCCTGCATCGAGGCCAGACATTCCCAGTGCACGCTGCAATCGAAGCCGTCGAGCAGGCCGGCGCAGGCCAGCGCCCAACTGCCGGTGCACACCGCGCCCAGACGGCGCGACTGACGGGCCTGGGTCTGCAACCAGGTGACGTGTTCACGGGTCACGGTGCGCTGGATGCCCACCCCGCCGCAGACGATCACGGTGTCCATGGTCGGCGCGGCGTGCATGGCCGCGTCGGGGGTGATCTGCAGGCCGTCGCTGGCCCATACCTGCCCGCCGTCGAGGGTCAGGGTGTGCCAGCGGTACAGCTCGCGACCCGACAGCTGGTTGGCCATGCGCAGCGGCTCGACCGCCGAGGCCAGGGAAATGAGAGTGAAGTTGTCCAGCAGGAGAAACCCGATGGATTGCGGCGTTGTGCGGTTCTGGGATTGAGGCCCGGAGGTGGACGATGTCATCGTGATTTCTCCTCACACAAATGCAGGGATGTGCTTCAGGCGAGCACTGGTTCTTGTAATGGCCCCGATTCGTTGGCGGAGCTTTTGCCAATTACAACGCAATTGGCATGCCTGAATTGGTCGAGCGTTCAACAAAGTCGAAAAACGACCTCCAAGTCAGTGGATTAGGTGCTTTCCTAAGAGCTTGTAGGAAATCGGAAAGCACTGAGTTAGCGCGTTTGCTTATAGGTACTGAGCATTTCGGTATCACTGCTGGCAGACGTGTCCAGAAACGACATCCCGACTGTCACCGGTACCCGTGTCGAGTGCGGTAACGAATACCGCTCGGCGCGTGCCGGATATGTGCCAAAAAGGGGCAATTCACAGGGGTGCGGACCCGTTACCGGGCATCAACACTCGATGGCGCTGACGGCCAGGCCGCCGCGAGAGGTTTCTTTGTACTTGTCGTGCATGTCGGCACCGGTGTCGCGCATGGTGCGGATCACCTGGTCGAGGGAAATGAAGTGCTCGCCGTCGCCGCGCAAGGCCATCTGCACGGCGTTGATCGCCTTGACCGCCGCGATGGCGTTGCGCTCGATGCACGGCACCTGGACCAGGCCGCCGACCGGGTCGCAGGTCAGTCCGAGGTTGTGTTCGAGGGCGATTTCCGCAGCGTTCTCCACCTGCGCCGGGGTGCCGCCGAGGATGTCGGCCAGGCCCGCGGCGGCCATGGCACAGGCCGAGCCGACCTCGCCCTGGCAACCCACTTCGGCGCCGGAGATCGAAGCGTTCTTCTTGCACAGGATGCCCACCGCCGCCGCCGCCAGCAGGTAGTCGACCACGTTGCCTTCGTCGACCACATCCGAGAAGCGCACGTAGTAGTGCAGCACCGCCGGGATGATGCCGGCCGCACCGTTGGTGGGTGCGGTGACCATGCGCCCGCCGGCGGCGTTCTCTTCGTTGACCGCCAGGGCGAACAGGTTGACCCACTCCATGGCGCTCATGGTCGAGCCGATGACATTGGGCTTGCCGATTTCCTGAAGGTTGCGGTGCAGCTTGGCGGCGCGGCGGCGCACGTTGAGGCCTCCGGGCAGCGTGCCTTCGTACTTCAGGCCGTTGCTCACGCATTCCTGCATGGCGTGCCAGAGCTTGAGCAGGCCCGCGCGGATGTCGGCTTCGCTGCGCCAGGTCAGCTCGTTGGCCATCATCAATTGCGACACACGCATGTCGTTTTGCTTGCACAGCGCCAGCAGCTCGGCGGCGCTGTTGAAATCGTACGGCAGCACGGTCTGGTCGGCGTCGAGCACACCGCTGGCGGCCTGGGCGGCATCGACCACGAAGCCGCCGCCGACCGAGTAATAGGTGTCCTGGTGAAGCTCACCCTGCTCGTCGTAGGCGATCAGGGTCATGGCATTGGGGTGGTACGGCAGGTTCTCGTCGAGCAACAGCATGTCGCGCGCCCAAACGAACCCGATCGGCAGACGCCCATCGAGCTGCAAGATGTCGGTTTCGCGCAGCGCGGCGATGCGCGGGCCGATCTGGGTAGGGTCGATCTGATCGGGCCATTCGCCCATCAGGCCCATGACCGTGGCGTTGTCGGTGCCGTGTCCCACGCCTGTGGCCGACAGCGAACCGTACAGACGCACTTCGATGCGCCGCACCCGTTCCACCTGCTGCCGCTCACGCAGCCCCTGCACGAACAAGGCGCCGGCGCGCATGGGGCCGACGGTGTGGGAGCTGGAAGGCCCGACACCGATCTTGAACAGGTCGAACACGCTGATGGCCATTGTCGGATCACCTCTTGATGGGCTTGTCGGTACGCGTCGTGCGCGGCGCGGCACCCCCGTCAGGCTCGGCGGGGGACCGCTGTAGAGGCGTGCATCATCAAGCTTTTACCCGCCTGCTCGCCGTCTGCAACGGACGTAGTTTTGTCCACCAGCGCCCTCTACGGCGCACTGCGCACAGGCCTGCAACGGCCGTTTTCAAGGCGCTCGGCGGCGCAAAACAACCACCGAGGCGGTGGAAAAATCTCTAAGCGACATTGCGCGTACTGGATGCGACCTATGCTGCACTGGTTGCGACCCTGGCAGTAGGCGAATGCCCAACGCTGGTGGATTATCGAAACCGACTCGTATTGCACGGCCCCGCACCCTGCACCCGGCAGGCCCGGACGACCGGCGCCCGACAGAAGGCGCGGCGATCCACGCGAACCCGAAGAAAAAACTACAGGAGTCCACCCATGAAAGCCTCACCCTCGCTGTTGCTGGCCGCCGTGCTGTGCGCACCGCTGCTGGCCCAGGCCGCCGAACCCGAGCAGTGCCACACGGTGCGCTTCTCGGACGTCGGATGGACCGACATTACCGTAACCACTGCGGTGACCAGTGCCGTGCTCGAAGCCCTTGGCTACCAGACCAAGACCACCATGATCTCCGTCCCCATCACCTACAAGTCGCTCGCCAAGGGCAAGGACCTGGACGTCTTCCTCGGCAACTGGATGCCGACCATGGAGAACGACATCAAGCCCTACCGCGAAGCCGGCACCGTCGACACCGTGCGCGCCAACCTGGAAAACGCCAAGTACACCCTCGCCGTGCCCCAGGCACTGTACGACAAGGGCCTGAAGGATTTCGCCGACATCGCCAAGTTCAAGCAGGAGCTGGACGGCAAGATCTACGGGATCGAGCCAGGCAACGACGGCAACCGCACCATCCAGAGCATGATCGACAAGAACGCCTTCGGCCTCAAGGACGCCGGTTTCAAACTCGTGCAGTCGAGCGAGGCGGCCATGCTCGCGGCCGTCGACCGTGCCGGCAAGCGCGGCGAGGACGTGGTCTTCCTCGGCTGGGAACCGCACCCGATGAACAACCGCTTCAAGATGCAGTACCTCACCGGCGGCGACGACTTCTTCGGCCCCGACTACGGCAAGGCGACCGTCTACACCAACACCCGCAAGGGCTACGCGCAGGAATGCAGCAACGTTGGCCAGTTGCTGAAGAACCTGGCGTTCACCCTGCCGATGGAAAGCACCCTGATGGGCAATGTCCTGGACGACAAGATGAAAGCCGACGCGGCCGCCAAGGCCTGGCTGAAGAACAATCCGGACGTGCTCGACACCTGGCTGGCCGGGGTGACGACCGTCGATGGCAAACCGGGGCTGGAGGCGGCCAAGGCCAAGCTCGCGCAATAACGACCTACGCAATAGCAGGCGGCCGCCCAGGCCGCCAGGCACTACCGCGGGGTGGGACCGTGCCCGCCCCGGACTGATTTCAATCTTCGCAGGTGGAAGCTCGCTATCATGCTCATCGATCAGAAAATACCGCTAGGCCAGTACATGGCGTCGTTCGTGGAGTGGCTGACGCAAGTCGGCGCCAACTATTTCGACGCCATCGCCAAGGGCCTTGAGTTCATGATTTTCGGGGTCACCAACGCCCTGACCTGGTTCAACCCGCTGGTGCTCATCGCCCTGTTCGCGGCGCTGGCGCACCTGATCCAGCGCCGCATCGGCCTGACCCTCTTCGTCGCCCTGTCGTTTCTGCTGATCCTCAACCTGGGGTATTGGCAGGAAACCATGGAAACCCTCGCGCAAGTCACCTTCGCCACTGTGGTCTGCGTGGCCATCGGCGTGCCGCTGGGCATCCTCGCCGCGCACAAGCCGATGTTCTACACCGCCATGCGCCCGGTGCTGGACCTGATGCAGACCGTACCCACCTTCGTCTACCTGATTCCGACCCTGACCCTGTTCGGCCTGGGCGTGGTGCCCGGCCTGATCTCGACGGTGGTGTTCGCCATCGCCGCGCCCATCCGCCTGACCTACCTGGGCATCTGCGACGTGCCGCAAGAGCTGATGGACGCCGGCAAGGCCTTCGGTTGCTCGCGCCGCCAACTGCTGACTCGCATCGAACTGCCGCACGCCATGCCGAGCATCGCCGCCGGGGTGACGCAATGCATCATGCTGTCGCTGTCGATGGTGGTGATCGCCGCACTGGTCGGCGCCGACGGCCTGGGCAAGCCGGTGGTCAACGCGCTGAACACCGCCGACATTTCCCTGGGCTTCGAAGCGGGCCTGGCCATCGTCCTGCTGGCGATCATGCTCGACCGTATCTGCAAGCAACCCGAGCTGCCGGCAAGGAGTGAAGCATGAGCATCATCCGATTCGAAGACGTCGACGTCATCTTCACCAACAAGCCGCGCGAAGCCCTGAGCCTGCTCGACGAAGGCAAGACCCGCGAACAGATCCTCAAGCAGACGGGCTTGGTGGTCGGTGTGGAAAAGGCCAACCTGGACATCAACAAAGGCGAGATCTGCGTGCTGATGGGCCTGTCCGGCTCGGGCAAGTCGAGCCTCTTGCGCTGCATCAATGGCCTCAACACCGTGAGCCGCGGCAAGCTGTTCGTCGAGCACGAAGGCAACCACATCGACATCGCCCATTGCTCGGCGGCCGAACTGAAGATGATGCGTACCAAGCGCATCGCCATGGTGTTCCAGAAGTTCGCCCTGATGCCCTGGCTGACCGTGCGCGAGAACATCAGCTTCGGCCTGGAAATGCAGGGCCGCCCCGAAAAGGAACGGCGCAAGCTGGTGGACGAGAAGCTCGAACTGGTGGGCCTGACCCAGTGGCGCAACAAACGCCCCGACGAGCTTTCCGGTGGCATGCAGCAGCGCGTGGGCCTGGCCCGGGCGCTGGCCATGGATGCCGACATCCTGCTGATGGACGAACCCTTCTCGGCGCTCGACCCGCTGATCCGCCAGGGATTGCAGGACGAGCTGCTGGAGCTGCAACGCAAGCTGAGCAAGACCATCGTGTTCGTCAGTCATGACCTGGACGAGGCGCTCAAGCTCGGTACACGCATCGCCATCATGAAAGACGGGCGGATCATCCAGTACAGCAAACCCGAAGAGATCGTGTTGAACCCGGCCGACGAATACGTGCGTACCTTCGTCGCCCACACCAATCCGCTCAACGTGCTGTGTGGGCGCAGCCTGATGCGCACCCTCGACCAGTGCAAGCGCATCAACGGTTCGGTGTGCCTGGACCCAGGCGACGATGCCTGGCTGGACCTGGGCGCAAGCGGTTCGCTACAACGTGCGCGCCAGGGCCAGAACGGCCTGGACATGCAGCACTGGGCGCCGGGGCAGGCGGTCGAAGCGCTGGGTCGCCGGCCGACGCTGGTGCACGCCGACATCGGCATGCGCGAGGCGCTGCAGATCCGCTACCACACCGGCAACAAGCTGGTGCTGCAAGATAACGACCAGGTGGTGGGGATTCTGGGGGACACCGAGCTGTACCACGCCTTGCTCGGCAAGAACCACGGGTAAGGCCCGCTTTGGGGCCGCATTGCGGCCCATCGCGGCTAAAAGCCGCTCCCACAGGGTTCAGCGTACGACAATGCCGCGTGCGGCCATGTAGGCCTTGGCTTCCGGTACGGTGTATTCGCCGAAGTGGAAGATGCTCGCCGCCAGCACAGCGCTGGCATGGCCTTCGGTGATGCCGTCGGCCAGGTGCTGCAGGTTGCCGACGCCGCCCGAGGCGATCACCGGGATACCCAGCGCGTCGCTGATGGCGCGGGTCACGCCCAGGTCGAAGCCGTTTTTCATGCCGTCCTGGTCCATGCTGGTCAGCAGGATCTCCCCCGCCCCCAACGCTTCCATCTTCTTCGCCCATTCCACGGCATCGAGCCCGGTCGGCTTGCGCCCGCCGTGGGTGAAGATTTCCCAGCGCGGCGTCTCACCCGGTGCGGAAACCTTCTTCGCGTCGATGGCCACCACGATGCACTGCGAACCGAAGCGCTCGGCGGCTTCGCCGACGAACTCGGGGTTGAACACCGCCGCCGTGTTGATCGAAACCTTGTCGGCGCCAGCGTTGAGCAGGTTGCGGATGTCCTGCACGCTGCGCACGCCGCCGCCCACGGTCAGCGGGATGAACACCTGGCTGGCCATGCGTTCGACGGTGTGCAGCGTGGTGTCACGGCCATCGACGCTGGCGGTGATGTCGAGGAAGGTGATTTCGTCGGCGCCCTGCTCGTTGTAGCGGCGGGCGATTTCCACCGGATCGCCGGCGTCGCGGATGTTCTCGAACTTGACGCCCTTGACCACCCGGCCGTTGTCCACGTCCAGGCAAGGGATGATGCGCTTGGCCAGTGCCATGGTTCGCTCCTCAGCCTTTATAGGCGTCGCAGAAGGCCTGGGCCTCGGCGACGTCCAGGGTGCCTTCGTAGATCGCCCGGCCGGTGATGGCGCCGACGATGCCGGGCGCTTTGGCCTGCAGCAGGGCCTCGATGTCGCCCAGGTTGTGGATGCCGCCCGAGGCGATCACCGGAATGCGCGTGGCTTCGGCCAAGGCCTTGGTGAAGGGCACGTTGCAGCCCTGCATCATGCCGTCCTTGGCGATGTCGGTGTAGACGATCGCCGACACGCCATCGGCCTCGAAGCGCTTGGCCAGGTCGATCACCTGCACGCTGCTGACTTCGGCCCAGCCGTCGGTGGCGACGAAGCCGTCCTTGGCGTCCAGGCCGACGATGACCTTACCCGGGAAGGCCTTGCACGCTTCGGTGACGAACTCGGGCTGCTTGACCGCCTTGGTGCCGATGATCACGTAGCTGACGCCGGCCTTGACGTAATGTTCGATGGTTTCCAGCGAGCGGATGCCGCCGCCGATCTGGATCGGCAGCTGCGGGTAGCGCTTGGCGATGGCGGTGACCACCTCACCGTTGACCGGCTGGCCTTCGAACGCGCCGTTGAGGTCGACCAGGTGCAGGCGCCGGCAGCCGCCGTCGACCCATTTGGCGGCCATGCTCACCGGGTCGTCGGAAAACACCGTGGAATCTTCCATACGGCCCTGGCGCAGGCGCACGCAGGCACCGTCTTTCAAATCGATAGCGGGGATGATCAGCATGTGCGGTCCTTTCGAGCGGCACGTCGCGGCAAGCCGCGAGCGTGCGCGTTGTCTATCAAATCGGTAGTCGGGCGTTCACGCCAAGCGCATGGCGCTCAACGTTTTTCCAGAGCCCATAGGTCGCTTTCGATGCTTTCGAAGCGCTCCTTGAGGTGCAGCTGGATGTCGGCGACAGCCCGGTTGTAGTAATGCGGTGCAATGTCTTTGGCGAACACCTCGAGCACCTCGGCCACTTCGAACGAACCCAGCTCCAGCTCGAAGCGGTCTTCGAGGAAGCGCTTGAGGGTGTCGAGCGCCTCGCGTTCCTCTTCGGGCGCGAGGGTCAGTATGGGGGCCTTGTTGCGCGAGGCCGCCATCTACCAGCGTCCGTCCCAGGCGACGAAGTTCTGCAGCAGTTGCAACCCGTGGGTATGGCTCTTCTCGGGGTGGAACTGCACGGCGAAGCGCGAACCCTCGGCCAGGGCAGCGGCGAAGTCGACGCCATAGTGGCCGCGGCCGACCACCTGCCCAGGCTTGCCGGCTTCTATGTAGTAGCTGTGCACGAAATAGAAGCGCGCGCGGTCGGGAATGTCGTGCCACAGCGGGTGGGCGTTGGCCTGGCTGACTTCGTTCCAGCCCATGTGCGGCACCTTCAGGTGCTCGCCCTGCTCTTCCAGGCCCTTGCCGAAGAAGCGCACCTGGCCGGGGAACAGGCCGATGCAGTCCACGCCGTGGTTTTCTTCGCTGCGGTCGAGCAAGGCCTGCATGCCGACGCAGATGCCGAGGAAGGGGCGGTCCTGGCTGACTTCACGTACCAGGCTGTCGAAGCCCAGGCGGCGAATTTCGGCCATGCAGTCGCGGATCGCGCCGACGCCTGGAAACACCACGCGGTCGGCTTCGCGGATCACGTTCGCGTCACTGGTGACCAGCACCTTGCCGGCGCCGACATGCTCCAGGGCCTTGGCCACCGAGTGCAGGTTGCCCATGCCGTAGTCGATTACCGCTACCGTCTGCATTTACAGGCACCCTTTGGTCGAGGGCATCTGCCCGGCCATGCGCTCGTCCTGCTCCACGGCCATGCGCAGCGCGCGGCCGAAGGCCTTGAACACGGTTTCGATCTGGTGGTGGGTGTTGTGCCCGCGCAGATTGTCGATGTGCAGGGTCACCTGGGCGTGGTTGACGAAGCCCTGGAAGAATTCCTGGAACAGGTCGACGTCGAAGCCGCCCACGCTGGCGCGGGTATAGGGGATGTGCATCTGTAGGCCGGGACGGCCGGAGAAATCGATGACCACGCGCGACAGCGCTTCGTCGAGCGGCACGTAGGCATGGCCGTAGCGGCGGATGCCCTTCTTGTCGCCGACGGCCTTGGCGAAGGCCTGGCCGAGGGTGATGCCGACGTCTTCGACGGTATGGTGGTCGTCGATGTGCAGGTCGCCCTTGCACGCGATGTCCAGGTCGATCAGCCCGTGCCGGGCGATCTGGTCGAGCATGTGTTCAAGGAAAGGCACGCCGATATCGAATCGGGCCGTACCCGTGCCATCCAGGTTGATCGAGGCTTTGACCTGGGTTTCCAGGGTGTTGCGCTCGACGGACGCCATACGTTCAACCATCACCAGCTCCGCAGAATCATTGGGCGAAAAGGGCCACAGTATAGGCGCAGAACGCGCCGGCTTGAAACGCGGATGACATATGGCAAGGCGAAAGTAAGCAGGCTGTGCTTGGGCGGCTCGGCCGCCCGGCACGGATTGAACAGGCCGTCTACGACGGCCGTAGCCCGAAGGCGCCGTGCGGAGCGGCCGAGCGGCCGCTCCGACAGGTCAATGGAACAGGACGGCGGTTTTCTGCAGGGTGATCCACACGCCCCACGCCAGCGGAATCACCACCACGGCCCAGGCCAGCGCCACCAGCGGCGCGCTACCCGGCGCGGCGCGCCATTCCAGCGACTGCGCGCCGTCGGCGCCCTTGTCGTGGCTCAAGGCGCGTTCGGCGGCCAGCTCTGCGTCGGTCATGAAGTACTTCTCGTTGACCGGGCGGATCAGCGCGTTGCAGACGAAGCCCAGCACCAGCAGGCCGGCGAGGATGTACAGGGTCATGTCGTAGGCGGCCGCACGCTCGACGCCCGCCGCCAGCTGCGACTCGCGCAGGTAGGTGATCAGCACCGGCCCCAAGACGCCCGCAGCCGCCCAGGCGGTCAGCAGGCGCCCGTGGATGGCGCCGACCATCTGCGTGCCGAACAGGTCTGCCAGGTACGCCGGCACTGTGGAGAAACCGCCGCCGTACATCGACAGGATGATGCAGAACGCCGCAACGAACAGCGCCACGTTGCCCAGGTGGCCCATGTTCGGCACCAGGCTGTAGAGCGCCACGCCCAGGGCGAAGAAGGCGAAGTAGGTGTTCTTGCGCCCGATGTAGTCGGAGAACGACGCCCAGAAGAAGCGTCCGCCGATGTTGAACAGGCTCAGCAGCCCGGTGAAGCCAGCGGCGATGGCGGCGATCTGCGCCAGTTGCGCGGCGTTCAGCTCACTGAAACTCAGGCCGTTGCCCAGCAGCTTGCCGGCGAACACTTCCTGCAACAGCGGCGAGGCCATGCCGAGGATGCCGATACCGGCCGACACGTTCAGGCACAGCACCAGCCACACCAGGGCGAACTGCGGGGTCTTCCAGGCCACGCTGACATGCACGTGACGGTCGGTGACCATGCCGTTGCCGGCTTTCTTGGCCGGCGCCACCCAGCCTTCGGGTTTCCAGCCGGTCGGCGGTACGCGGTAGGTCAGCGCACCAGCGGTCATGAACACGAAGTAGATCGCCGCCATGACCATGAAGCTCTGCCAGACGCCCACTTCCTGCGCATTGCCGAAGTGGCCCATCAGCGCCGTGGCCAGCGGGGCACCGACCATCGCGCCGCCGCCGAAGCCCATGATCGCCATGCCGGTGGCCATGCCGCGCTTGTCCGGGAACCACTTGATCAAAGTCGAGACCGGGGAGATGTAACCCAGGCCCAGCCCGATACCCCCAATCACGCCCGAACCCAGCCACATCAGCCACAGTTGGTGGGTCTTCACGCCGATCGCCGAGATCAGCATGCCGCCGCACCAGCACAGCGCCGAGACCAGGCCAGCTTTACGCGGCCCTGCGTGTTCCAGCCAGCCGCCGAGCACGGCCGCCGAGCAACCGAGGAAGACGAAGAACAGGGTGTAGATCCAGCTGAGCATCGAGATCGGCCAGTCGCACTCGTTGGTGAACAGCTTGGCGATGAAGCCCATGTCTGGCGAGCAGGCGATCGGCGCGGTGATCCCCAGCGACTGCGACAACGGCAGCCAGAACACCGAGAAGCCGTAGGCCATGCCGATACACAGGTGGATGGCCAGCGCGGCCGGTGGAACCAGCCAGCGGTTGAAACCGGGCCGGGCGATGATCCGCTCCTTGGACAGGAAGCTCGGCGCGTGCGCCGGGGCTCCTGCAGTGGTGCTGCGAGACATAGGTCGTTCCTTTCGTAAGTGGGCTGCGTTCGCCAATTGAATGCCCGGCTCTGGGTGCCTGCATGCAGGGCGGCACCGGCTTTTGAGGGCAACGTCTGCGACATCTCGCCACATCCGCTGCGAACGCGTGGCAAGGGTAGCAGTTAACCTGCGCCGTGAAATCACCTTGCCATCGCCCTTTACCGCCCCAGCGGACGAACGCGCATCCCCTCGTCAGGTCTGCGTCGTGAAAAACCGCACCGCAGTCGCGCCGCCGCTGTCCATCGAACGGGTCGCGGCCGTACCCGATGCCCGAAGACCCTTGCCACGGCGCTATACTCTGCCGCCTCACTTTTCACACACTGAACTACAAGGACTTGCCCATGAAAGCGTTCGGCAAAATCCTGGGATTGGGCCTGCTCGGGTTGCTGCTGATCATCGTGGCGCTGGGTTTTGCCCTGACCCACCTTTTCGATCCCAACGACTATAAAGACGAAATCCGCCAACTGGCCCGGGACAAGGCGCATGTGGAGCTGACGCTCAACGGCGACATCGGCTGGAGCCTGTTCCCCTGGCTGGGCCTGGAACTGCACGACGCCAGCATCGCCACCCTGAACGCCCCCACCACGCCTTTCGCCGACCTGCAGATGCTCGGCCTGTCGGTGCGCGTGTTGCCGCTGCTGACCAAGGAAGTGCAGATGAGCGACGTACGCGTGGAGGGCTTGAACCTGACCCTGAGCCGCGACGCCGACGGCCACGGCAACTGGGAAGACATCGGCAAGCCGCTGCCCACGGCCGGCGGCGACAGCGCCCCAGCATCCACCCCGGCCTCGACCGAATCCGGCGAACCGAGCAACGAACGCCAGGTCAAGCTCGACATCGACAGCCTCACGGTGAACAACGCGCGCGTACAGTACACCGATGCCAAGAGCGGGCAGACCGTCAGCGCCGAGAGCATCCAGTTGAGCACCGGCGCGGTGCATCAGGGCGCGACCATTCCGCTCAAGGCCAGCGGTTTCTTCACCATCGGCCAGCCCAGCCTCAAGGTGCGCGGCGAGCTGACCGGCGACCTGCGCTTCGACCGCCAGGCCAAGCGCTACAACCTCGACGACCTGCGCCTGTCGGGCGAGACCTCGGGCGAGCCGTTGTCGGGCAAAACCCTGGCGTTCGTCGCCCAAGGCCAGGTGCTGGTCGATCTGGCGGCGAACGTCGCCGAATGGACCGGTTTGAAAGTGTCGGCCAACCAACTGCGTGCCCTCGGCGAATTGAGCGCCCGCGACTTGGACACTACGCCGCAGGTCAGCGGCGGGTTGTCCATCGCCCAGTTCGATCTGCGCACCTTCCTCGACGGCATCGGCCATCCGCTGCCCGCCAGCACCGACCCCAGCGCATTCGGCAAGCTGGAGGTGGTCACCCGCGTGCAGGGCAGCCCTACCGGCCTGACGCTGAGCGACCTGAACGTGAAGCTGGACGACAGCACCTTCAGCGGCCAGGTGGCCGTGGAAGACTTCGCCCGCCAGGCCCTGCGCGTGAACCTCAAGGCCGACCGCTTCGACGCCGACCGCTACCTGCCGGCCAAGAGCGACCAGGCCAAGGGCGCCAAGGCCGCGCGCGACGCCCAGGTGCAACAGCAGGAAGCCGGGGCCGTGGCTGGGGCCGGCACGACGCCGTTGCCCGACGCGCCGACCCAGGTGGCCTGGAGCACCGACAAGCTGCTGCCGGTCGACCGCCTGCGTGCCCTCGACCTGCAAGCGGACCTTGCCTTCGGCGCCCTGAGCCTCAACACGCTGCCGATCAAACAGGCGCAGCTCAAAGCCGTTGGCCAAGGCGGCCTGCTGACCGTGCAAAACCTGAGCGGCAACCTCTACAACGGCACCTTCCTCGCCCATGGCAACGTCGACGTGCGCCCGGCCGTGCCGCAGATCGGCTTCGATACGCAGATCACCCGCGTGCCGGTCGAGCACTTCATCAAGGCCCAGCACCCGGACAAGACCCCACCGCTCAAGGGCCTGCTGACCCTGTCGAGCGACCTCACCGCCAGCGGCAACAGCCAGAAGGCGCTGATCGACACTCTCAACGGCAACACCCGCTTCAGCATCGACGACGGCGTCTTGATCGACGCCAACATCGAGCAGCAGCTGTGCCAAGGCATCGCCACCCTCAACCGCAAGCAACTGAGCGGCGAACCACGCGGCAAGGACACGCCGTTCAACACCCTGCGCGGCAGCCTGGTGATGCGCAACGGCGTGGCCAGCAACCCCGACCTGAAAGTCGCCGTACCCGGCCTGACCCTGAACGGCCACGGCGACGTCGACCTGCGTGTGCTGGGCATGGACTACCGCGTCGGCGTGATCGTCGAAGGCGATCAGCGCGCCATGCCCGACCCGGCCTGCCAGGTGAACGAGCGCTACGTGGGTGTGGAGCTGCCGCTGCGCTGCCGTGGCCCGCTGGAGCTCGGCGCCAAGGCCTGCCGCCTGGACCAGGAAGGCCTGGGCAAGGTCGCCGCGCAACTGGCCGGCAACCGCCTCAAGGACAAACTGGATGAAAAACTCGACGAAAAACTGGGAGACAAAGTGAGCCCTGAACTCAAAGACGCGCTCAAGGGGCTGTTCAAGCGATGACCCCTGCGCAGTTCTCCAGCGCCGTGCTGGATTGGTTCGACCGTCACGGCCGGCACGACCTGCCCTGGCAACAGGGCATCAACCCATACCGGGTGTGGGTGTCGGAAATCATGTTGCAGCAGACCCAGGTCAGCACCGTGCTCAACTATTTCCACCGCTTCATGCAGGCCTTGCCCACCGTGCAGGCGCTGGCCGAAGCGCCGGAAGACGAGGTGCTGCACCTGTGGACGGGGCTGGGCTACTACACCCGCGCGCGCAACTTGCAGAAGGCGGCGAAGATCGTCATGGCCGAGCATGGCGGCGAATTTCCGCGCAGCGTCGAGCAACTGACCGAGCTGCCGGGCATCGGCCGCTCCACGGCCGGGGCCATCGCCAGCATCAGCATGAACATCCGCGCGCCGATCCTCGACGGTAACGTCAAGCGTGTGCTGGCCCGCTACACCGCGCAGGGCGGCTACCCCGGCGAACCCAAGGTGGCCAACGCGCTGTGGGCCGCCGCCGAGCGCTTCACGCCGATGACTCGGGTCAACGACTACACCCAGGCGATGATGGATCTGGGCGCCACGCTGTGTACCCGCAGCCGCCCCAGCTGCCTGATCTGCCCGTTGCAACAGGGTTGCGAGGCACACCTGCTGGGCTTGGAGACCCACTACCCCGAACCCAAGCCGCGCAAGGTGCTGCCACAGCGCCGCACAGTGATGCCGCTGCTGGCCAACGCCGAGGGCGCCATCCTGCTCTACCGTCGCCCGTCCACCGGGCTGTGGGGCGGGCTGTGGAGCCTGCCGGAGCTGGACGACCTGGCGCAGCTCGACGACCTCGCCTACCAGCACGGCCTGGACCTGCGCCAACGCCACGCCCTGCCCGGCCTGACCCACACCTTCAGCCACTTCCAGCTGGCCATCGAACCGTGGCTGGTCGAGGCAGAGCAGGCCGTGGGCCACGTGGCCGAGCCCGACTGGCTCTGGTATAACCTCGCCACCCCGCCGCGCCTGGGCCTCGCCGCCCCGGTCAAGACTTTGCTCAAACGCGCAGCCGACCGACTGGCTGCAGGAGATGCCCCATGACTCGCACCGTGACGTGCCGCAAACTCAAGCAGGAACTGCCCGGCCTGGATCGCCCGCCCTTTCCCGGCGCCAAGGGCCAGGATATCTTCGAGCACATCTCCCGGCAGGCCTGGGAAGACTGGCAGAAGCACCAGACCATGCTGATCAACGAGAAACGCCTGAACATGATGAACGGCGAGGACCGCAAATTCCTCCAGACGGAAATGGACAAGTTCTTCGCCGGCGAAGAATACGCCCAGGCCGAAGGCTACGTACCACCGAGCGAATGAGCGAAAAAACCGTAAGCGACGGAATTAATTTAAAAAATTTTCAAAAAGTCGTTGACGCCTCCTCTGAAAACCTTTTTAATTCGCCCCGTCGCCCAGATAGCTCAGTCGGTAGAGCAGAGGATTGAAAATCCTCGTGTCGGCGGTTCGACTCCGTCTCTGGGCACCACCTTCAGCTTCTGGTGGTTCCAACGTCACTCGAAGCGACACAAGAAACCCGCCTAGTGCGGGTTTTTTGTTGTCTCGATTTTCTTGATCGATGTCATATGGCCATCAATCGCACGTCCCTAGACTGTCAGGTCCACCCTGCCCGTACGAGGACCCTACATGAGCGATGAAGCTACCCCCAGCCAATCCCCTCTCCCTGCTACACCGCGCACACGCCGCCCACGCCAGCGCAAGCCCGACGCCACCATCACCCAGGTCAGCCAGCAACCCACCGCCCTGGAAGTCGCCACGGCGCGCAAGGGCAGCAACGAAGACAGCAGCTCTGCGCGCCTGCCCGCCAACTACCCCTACCGCACGCGCCTGCGCCGCGCCGAGTACGAGAAAGCCAAGCACGCCCTGCAGATCGAACTGCTCAAGGTACAGAACTGGGTCAAGGAAACCGGGCAGCGCGTGGTGATCCTGTTCGAGGGCCGTGACGCGGCGGGCAAAGGCGGCACCATCAAGCGCTTCATGGAACACCTCAACCCGCGTGGTGCGCGGATCGTGGCGCTGGAGAAGCCCTCCGGTCAGGAAAAGGGCCAGTGGTACTTCCAGCGCTATATCCAGCACCTGCCCACGGCCGGGGAAATGGTGTTCTTCGACCGCTCCTGGTACAACCGCGCCGGCGTCGAACGGGTAATGGACTTCTGCACCCCGCCGCAGTACCTGGAGTTCATGCGCCAGGCCCCGGAACTGGAACGCATGCTGTGCAACAGCGGCGTGCTGCTGTTCAAGTACTGGTTCTCGGTGAACCGCGAAGAACAGCTGCGCCGCTTCATCTCGCGCCGCGACGACCCGCTCAAGCACTGGAAGCTCTCGCCCATCGACATCAAGTCGCTGGACAAGTGGGACGACTACACCGCCGCCAAGCAGGCCATGTTCTTCCACACCGATACCGCCGATGCGCCCTGGACGGTGGTCAAGTCCGACGACAAGAAGCGCGCGCGGATCAACTGCATCCGCCACTTCCTGCATTCGCTGGACTATCCCGACAAAGACCTCGGCGTGGCCCACGCGCCCGATCCACTGCTGGTCGGCCGCGCCTCGCGGGGCTTCGAAGAGGACGAAACACCGACGACGGCAGGTTGAATCCGCGCAGACGCTGCGCTTCAATACGCGCCCTCACGCCCGCCCCTTAAGGATTCGCCCGATGGCCACCTCCAGCAAACAACAGAAACGCGCCAAGCGCGCCGCCAGCAAGGCCAAGCAGAACCGCATGGTGCGCAGCGGCCAGGCGGTCAAGGCCAGCAGCGGCGACAGCGCCAGCGTCGAGCAGGTGTACACCAAGGCCATGGATTCGGGCAGCTACGATGCGCTGTTCGAGAAGATGAAGGCCGCCCAGCAGGACGGCCTGGTGCCGATGATCTCGGTGTTCCTGGTCGACCCCTTGCTGGCGCTGGTGCTCAAGGGCCACAAGGAAGAGCACGCCACCGACTACATCGTCATGGTCTTCACCGCTTACCGCGACTGGCTGGACGGCACCGATGCCGACACCACCATGGCCTGGCTGGAGAGCGACGAGTTCCAGGCGGCGTATGTGGAAGCCTCGGAAGGGGTGGCGCGCTTGCAGCAACAGCAGAAGCAGTTTGGCTAAGGCCGCCAGGGCCGCCCAACGAAAAGGCCGCGCCCCTCACGGGACGCGGCCTTTGCATTTTCTTTGTGCTCACACGCTGGCGAATCAGCGCTCCATCACTGCCTTGCCCGCCACGCCACGCTTGCGGTGCAGCAGCAACCCCGCCGCCACCACGCCAATGCTCAGCAACGCCGTGGCGATGATCTCGGCGCGGTGGTCCTCACGCAGCGCCATCACCACCAGCACCGCGACGATGAACGCGATGGTCAGCCAGGTCAGGCCAGGAAACAGCCACATCTTGAACTCGATGCGCTCGCCGCGTGCTTCGCGCTGGCTGCGCATGCGCAGTTGCGACACGGCGATCACCAGGTACACCAGCAAGGCGATGGCCCCGGAGCTGGCCAGCAGGAACTCGAACACCTGCGCCGGCGCCACGAAGTTGGCGAATACGGTCAGGAAGGCCGCGGCGGTCGACAGCAGCACGGCCCAGTGCGGCGTACCGGCACGGGTGGTGCGTTGCGCGACGGCCGGGGCGTCGCCGCGCTTGCTCAGCGAGAAGAGCATGCGCGAGGAGGTGTACAGCGCCGAGTTCAGGCAGCTGGTCACGGCGATCAGCACCACGATGTCGACGATCAGCTTGGCGTTCGGCACACCGATGCGGCTGAGCACGGTCTGGTAGGAACCGGTTTCGGCCAGCGCCGGGTCGTTCCACGGCACCAGGGCCACGACCAGGAAGATCGACACCAGGTAGAACAGGCAGATCCGCCAGATCACCGAGTTGGTGGCGCGGGTGATCTGCTTGCCTGGGTCTTTCGATTCGGCCGCCGCGATGGTGACGATCTCGGTACCCATGAACGAGAACATGGTCGTCAGCATGGCCGCGAGCACCGCGCCCAGGCCGTTGGGCATGAAGCCCTGGGTGTCGAACAGATGGCTGACGCCACTGACCTGGCTGTCCGGCACCAGGCCGAACATGGCCACGCAGCCGACGACGATGAAGGCGATGATCGCCAACACCTTGAGCAGGGCGAACCAGAACTCGAACTCGCCGTAGTTCTTCACGCTGAACAGGTTGGTGCCGGTCAGGGCCAGGGTGATCAGCAGCGAGAACATCCACAGCTCGACGGCCGGGAACCAGGCATGCAGGATCGCCGCCGCAGCGTTGGCCTCCAAAGGAATCACCAATACCCAGAACCACCAGTACAGCCAGCCGATGGTGAAGCCGGCCCAGCGGCCGATGGAGCGGTCGGCGTAGGTCGAGAACGACCCGGTGTCGGGCGAGGCGATGGCCATCTCGCCGAGCATGCGCATGACCAGGATCACCAGCGTGCCGGCCGCCGCGTAGGACAGCAGCACCGCAGGGCCTGCCGCTGCGATGGCGTGGCCGGAGCCGACGAACAGACCGGCGCCGATGACGCCGGCGATCGACAGCATGGTCACATGCCGTTGCTTGAGCCCCTGAGCGAGGTCGTTGGAATTGTGCTTACCGCTCATAAAACTACCTTTGTAAGGAGTGGACCAACTCGAACCTGGAGAACGCCAAGCGCTCTGTGCGATTTAGGCGCAGCCGTGTTCGGTTGAGGTGCAAGGGGCAATAAGCGGGCCAACGCACGCATTCGTGCGCCTGCGACATCGTGGAACCTGCGGCCACCCCCGGTTTACCGGGCTTCGGCCATGGAATGACCGAAAGCCCCTCAAATCCACGTAAACCGTTGGGATTACAGAAATACCCACTTACAACTGCACCAAAGGTGCCCCTTGGTAACACCACCGCACCGAAAGGCGGCACAGGGGAGCAACCGCAGGTTGCAACCCTCCGAGCATCCACGATCAGGTATGGGTACCACCCGGTATCAAAGCGCTTCACAGGCCTGGCCAAAACTGGCAACATCGCGCCTTTTTTCGTCGAGGCCGAGCCGTCGGCCGCACCGTGGCGGTCATCCTCGCGACAGTCCGCTGCAACGATGCGACACACTGCCGCGCCGACGCGCTTCGTCCCCCGCACCCTGGTTGGCTGTCACAGCGCCACATGCTAGCGTTGCGCAGGCCCGGAAGGCCGCCAAACAGCTGGGACTGCACCCGAACACATGAGGACCGCACATGGCTCAGGCCACGCCCGCGCTGGAAATCCGCAACCTGCACAAACGCTACGGCGACCAGGAGATTCTCAAGGGCATCTCCTTGACCGCCCGCGACGGCGACGTCATCTCGATTCTTGGCTCGTCCGGCTCCGGCAAGTCGACGCTGCTGCGCTGCATCAACCTGCTGGAGCACCCGCACCAGGGTGAGATCCTCCTGGCCGGCGAATCGCTCAAGCTCAAGGCCGCCAAGAACGGCGACCTGATCGCCGCCGACAACCGCCAGATCAACCGCCTGCGCAGCGAGATCGGCTTCGTCTTCCAGAACTTCAACCTGTGGCCGCACATGTCGGTGCTCGACAACATCACCGAAGCCCCGCGCCGCGTGCTCGGCCAGAGCAAGGCCGAGGCGGTGGAAGCAGCCGAAGCGCTGCTGAACAAGGTCGGCATCTACGACAAGCGCCACAGCTACCCCGCGCAGCTCTCCGGCGGCCAGCAGCAACGCGCCGCGATCGCCCGCACCCTGGCCATGAAGCCCAAGGTCATCCTGTTCGACGAGCCGACTTCGGCGCTCGATCCGGAAATGGTCCAGGAAGTGCTTAGTGTCATTCGCGCATTGGCCGACGAAGGCCGCACCATGCTGCTGGTGACCCACGAAATGAATTTCGCCCGCCAGGTGTCCAGTGAAGTCGTCTTCCTGCACCACGGCCTGGTAGAAGAGCAAGGATCGCCGCAGCAGGTCTTCGAGAACCCGACCTCGGCGCGTTGCAAGCAATTCATGTCCAGCCACCGCTAACGGAGCAACACATGCAGACCTACAAGAAATTCCTCCTGGCCGCTGCCGCCACGCTGGTCTTCTCCGCCAACGCCATGGCCGCGGAAAAACTGCGCATGGGTATCGAAGCGGCCTATCCGCCGTTCAACAACAAGGACGCCAGCGGCAACGTGGTGGGCTTCGACAAGGACATCGGCGACGCCCTGTGCGCCAAGATGAAGGTCGAGTGCTCGGTCGTCACCTCCGACTGGGACGGCATCATCCCCGCCCTGAACGCCAAGAAGTTCGACTTCCTGGTGTCGTCGCTGTCGATCACCGACGAGCGCAAGGTGGCCGTCGACTTCACCGACCCCTACTACTCCAACAAGCTGCAGTTCATCGCCCCCAAAGGCGTCGACTTCAAGACCGACAAAGCCTCGCTCAAGGGCAAGGTGATCGGCACCCAGCGCGCCACCCTGGCCGGCACCTGGCTGGAAGACCACTACGGCAGCGACGTCGAAGTGAAACTCTACGACACCCAGGAAAACGCCTACCTCGACCTGGTCGCCGGGCGCATCGACGGCATCCTGGCCGACAAGTACGTGCAGTACGAGTGGCTCAAGGGCAAGGAAGGCCAAGGCTTCGAGTTCAAAGGCGAGCCGGTGGAAGAAAGCGACAAGATCGGCATCGCCGTGCGCAAGGGCGACGATCGTCTGCGCAACGACCTGAACGCCGCGCTGAAGGAAATCAAGGCCGACGGCACCTACAAGAAGATCAACGACAAGTACTTCCCGTTCAGCATCGAATGATCCTCCCCGACCTGCGCGCCTGAGGGCGCGCGGGTATCTGGAAAGCACCTGCCCATGAATATCGACTTGCACGGATTCGGCCCGGCCCTGCTGGCTGGCATGCTGATGACCGTAAAACTCGCGCTTTGCGCGCTGCTGCTGGGCCTGGTGCTCGGCCTGCTCGGCGCCCTGGCCAAGACCTCCCCCGCCAAGCCCCTGCAATGGCTGGGCGGCGCCTACTCGACCCTGGTCCGCGGCGTACCCGAACTGCTCTGGGTGCTGCTGATCTACTTCGGCACCGTCAACCTGGTCAGCCGTCTGGGCGAAGCCCTGAACATGCCGGGCCTGGAGCTGAGCGCCTTCGCCGCCGGCGTGATCGCCCTGGGCCTGTGCTTCGGCGCCTACGCCACGGAAGTGTTCCGCGGCGCCATCCTGGCCATCCCCAAGGGTCACCGCGAAGCGGGCCTGGCCTTGGGCCTGTCGCGCGGGCGCATCCTCTCGCGCATCATCCTGCCGCAGATGTGGCGCATCGCTCTGCCGGGGCTGGGCAACCTGTTCATGATCCTGATGAAGGACACCGCGCTGGTGTCGGTGATCGGCCTGGAAGAGATCATGCGCCACGCGCAGATCGGCGTGACCGTGACCAAGGAGCCGTTCACCTTCTACATGGTCGCCGCCTGCATGTACCTGGCCTTGACCGTGGTGGCCATGACCGGCATGCATTTCCTGGAAAAACGCGCCGCTCGCGGCTTCATGAGGGCCGGGCAATGAACTGGGATGTGATCATCAAGTACCTGCCGCGCCTGGCCGACGGCGCACTGCTGACCCTGGAGCTGGTGGCCATCGCGGTGGTCGCCGGGTTGATCCTGGCGATTCCCATGGGCATCGCCCGCGCTTCGCACAAACCCTGGCTGCGCGCGCTGCCCTACGGCTACATCTTCTTCTTCCGCGGCACGCCGCTGCTGGTGCAGCTGTTCCTGGTCTACTACGGCCTGGCGCAGTTCGACGCTGTGCGCCACAGCGCCTTGTGGCCGTACCTGCGCGATCCGTTCTGGTGCACCGTGCTGACCATGACCCTGCACACCGCGGCCTACATCGCCGAGATCCTGCGCGGGGCCTTGCAGGCCATCCCACGGGGCGAGGTGGAAGCGGCAC
This sequence comes from Pseudomonas sp. MLB6B, assembly GCF_054508135.1. Taxonomy (NCBI): domain Bacteria; kingdom Pseudomonadati; phylum Pseudomonadota; class Gammaproteobacteria; order Pseudomonadales; family Pseudomonadaceae; genus Pseudomonas; species Pseudomonas sp. MLB6B. The sequence goes on from NZ_CP199313.1 coordinate 475,233, forward strand.
GGGCGCTGGGCATGTCCAAGGCCAAGGCCATGTACTACATCCTGCTGCCGCGCGCGGCCCGGATCGGCCTGCCGGCGTACAGCAACGAAGTGATCCTGATGCTCAAGGCCAGCGCGCTGGCCAGTACGGTGACGCTGTTGGAGCTGACCGGCATGGCGCGCACGATCATCGCGCGGACGTACCTGCCGGTGGAGATCTTCTTCGCGGCGGGGGTGTTCTACCTGGTGATCTCGTTCGTGCTGGTGCAGGGGTTCAAGGTGCTGGAGCGGTGGTTGCGGGTGGATGCGTGTCAGGGGCGGTGAGCTGGTCTGCGCCTGGTCCATAGCCTGCGTGGGTCCCTGCCCTTAGCCTCCCGGCAGGCGGCTCACAAGTCCCTTGAGTGGCTCCCCAAATGTTGGGCATCGCTTCACTTTTGGGGCACAACTCACGCCCCCCTGTGGGAGCGGCTTCAGCCGCGATGGGCCGCAAAGCGGCCCTAACCCTGCCAACACCTTCCGCCCCGTCTTACCGCGATATTGTTCATCTGAGCCACACTGTGGCCCATCGCAGTAAGCTGGCACCCCACCGCCCTAGGCCTTTTCAGACACCCCATGACCACCCTCCAAACCCTCCAAGGCCCCCAACTCCTCACCCGCTTCCAAGCCCTGGACCGCTTCCTGGTACGCCACCAAGCACTATGGCGCCCCCGCCCCTTCCACCACCTGCAACTCCCCTGGGAAACCGATCACCCAGCCTTGGCCAACCACCTACGCCAACGCACCCTGGCACAGGCCGAAGCCGCCGAAACTGACCCAGACGCTTCACAACCACCCACCCCATTCCCCCAATGGGCCGACGAAGCCCGCCAACTCTCCCACACCCCCAACCTCCCCGACATCGGCCTCCCCCCCGCCATCCCCCGCCTCGACGTCAACGTCCCCGGCCGCAAATGGCAGCAGATCGAAGCCTTCGGCCGCCGTCTCGACTACCGCATCACGCCGACCCACTGGGTCGACTGGTGCTCCGGCAAAGGCCACCTCGGCCGCCGCCTGCTGCAACCCGGCCAACGCCTGACCTGCCTGGAATACGACCCCGCCCTGGTAGAGGCCGGCCTCGCACTGAGCACCCACCACCGATTGGCGGCCGAGCACCGCCACCAAGACGTCATGGCCCCCGACTGCGCAGCACAACTTTCCGACGAGGCCAGCGTGGTCGCCCTACACGCCTGCGGCGACCTGCACATACGCCTGCTGCACCTGGCCAACGAACGTGGTTGCCCACAGATCGCCATCGCGCCGTGCTGCTACAACCGCATCGCCGGCCAGCGCTACCAGCCGATCTCCGCGCCCGCACAAGCCAGCCCATTGGCCCTGAGCCTCGACGACCTCGCCCTGCCCCTCAGCGAGGCCGTCACCGCCAGCGCGCGCGTACGACGGCAGCGGGATGCGTCCATGAGCCGGCGTTTGGCGTTCGACCTGTTGCAGCGCGAGCAGCGTGGCGTCGACGAGTACCTGCCGACGCCTTCGTTGCCGGTCGAATGGCTGCACAAACCCTTCGCCGAGTACTGCCAGGATTTGGCCGCGCTCAAGGGCGTGGCCCTTACAGGTGGAGCCGATTGGACGGCCTTGGAAGCCGCCGGCTGGCAGCGTCTGGCCCAGGTGCGCAATCTGGAACGGGTGCGCAACCTGTTCCGGCGGCCGCTAGAGCTGTGGCTGGTGTTGGATCGAGCGTTGTTTTTGGAGCAGAACCACTATCGCGTGCGGGTAGGAAATTTCTGTGAGTACGGCCTGACGCCAAGAAACCTGATGGTACTTGCCGAGCGTTAGACACAACCGAGCCTGTGGATAAGTCTGTGCAAAAGCTTGTGATGAAAAATGGCGGATTTATTGCGCGTGTCGATTTTTCGAGTGGCTTGCTAGCGAAAATTTCAGTTTTAGATGAGTAAAATCAGTCACTTGAGCAGCATCGGCTGCTTGCGACCAACGGCACGCGATGTGCGTAACTTTGGCACACCCCTTGTGAATAACAAGGGCAGGCGATACGTCAAAAAAGCCTAAAGATTGGTTGAAATAGTCTGAATACAAAAGAAACGATTACGCGCACAAAATGTCGCGAAGCCCTGCAAAGGCCGGGCAAAACACCGTAAAATCGCCGCCATTCCCGCTATCGTTTGAAGAACCGCCACCGTGACTACTCTCAAAGCCCTCGCGCTCCCCCTGTTCGCCCTTCTGCTCACCGCCTGCGCTGCCCCGGCGCCTCACAACCCCGGCACCTCGGCTGACTGGCCCGTGCCCACCATGCAGCTAGGCGACAAGCGCGGCCTACCGCAAGACTTCGAGCCTTGCCGCAAGCGCGGCTGCGACAACAACAAGCTCTTCTTCAACCCGGCCAAACCCGAGCCAAGCGTCACCAAGCAACGCGCCGACTGGTAAGAAAATTCTCCTTTTCTAACGCGGGGTTAGGTTAATTTCGCCGGAATGCGAGGAAGTGGTTTACACCCGCCCCGCGATGGCTATAATGACGCCCCATTGCCGGTATAGCTCAGCTGGTAGAGCAACTGACTTGTAATCAGTAGGTCCCGGGTTCGATTCCTGGTGCCGGCACCATATAAAACAAAGGCTTGCAGCGAATGCAGGCCTTTTTTTTTGGTCGCTTGCGTAACAAGTGACGTAACAGCGAGGACGTCCTGGCCATCGGGACACAGCGAGGAAATACATGCTGCAGGGAAAGGTATTGCTGCTGGATCGCTGCCCCCACTGCAATGTGGCGGCGCCTCACCTGTTAAATGATATGTCCACAGTTACTGAGGATAGTACTGGACGAATTCGCCGCATCTGGGTTGGTTACTCATGCCAGTCCTGTGGGGGAGTTGTGCTGACAGAGGCCCCGAATCTTGGCGGCGGCTCTACAGTCGTTAGCGAGATATGGCCAAAGCCTCAGTCTGTTGATGAGGCGATTCCTGAGCGAGCGAAGATGTTTCTTGCGCAAGCTATCAGCAGCATTCATGCACCGGCTGGTGCTGCAATGCTTTGCGCCTCCTCAGTAGACGCCATGCTCAAAGAGATCGGCCTCAAGCAAGGCAAGCTGTATGGCCGCATCAAACAGGCGGCTGAGCAGCACCTGATCACGCAAGAAATGGCACATTGGGCCCATGAGGTTCGTCTGGAAGCCAACGATCAGCGGCATGCAGATGAGGAGGCAGAACTCCCTGATACTGCTGATGCGCAACGGATGATTGAGTTTGTCCAGGCATTAGGACAATTCCTTTTCGTACTCCCCAGCCGCGTCCACAGGGGTCGAGAGCAGACCCAAGCCGGTAAGGCCTGAACCATTGGGGCCGATGTATCCGCAGCCTCACCGCCTAGTCATAGCCAAAGTTTTAGGACCATCGCGGTGTATGCGTGTAGCACAATACGCCCCCCTGCGCGTAGCAAACGAAAATTTAGGCTGACCACTCAAAAGCCTGTCAGATTTGTCAGATCGAATTTCTTAGTCTTACGACTGCCTGCCGATGCGGCACATTCTCTTTCACAACCTTTCATTTTTTTACAGCGTGCAGTCGCCGCCGGCCTGCAAGCGCCCAGTAGTCCCAGTAATGGCGCGGCTTGGAGCATGGTTTGCGCTGCCCCCTAGTTTGCACAAATTCACGACGAAAACTGCGTCGGCGGGAGGGGATGAGTGCTCTTTTCCATCTGCTCTTTTTCCTTAAATATGTTTTAAAAAATGACCGAACCCGTCGAGGAGATGAGTGGGTGGAAGCGGCCATCTGCAGAAAATCTGCAGCTATTCTACTTCAAACGCGCTATCGTGTAGCCAAAGCAGCCTTATCTGCGGAGCTTCTGCATGCTAATCGAATTTTCTGTGAGAAATTTCCGATCATTTCGGAATCGCCAGACACTGTCCATGGTCGCTGCATCGCGGCTAGGGAAGAAAGAGAACGTATTCAAACCGAACGTGGAAGGCGAGAACCTACCCAGTCTCCTTAAGGTTGCTGCTGTGTATGGGCCAAATGCATCGGGAAAATCGAGTCTCGTCATGGCAATGGGCGTTGTATCAAATATTATTTCATTAACTGCTTCAGACGACGTCCTTTTGCCTATCCAACCATTCCGCTTTGATCCTGATCTAGAGGACCAGCCGAGCGAATTTGAATACAACTATGTGTCGAAGGGACTACGTTATCAGCTGTGTCTGTCAGTGACCCCTGAGAGGATTATTCATGAATCTCTAACTGCTTATCCTCGCGGCAAGGAAACGCTTTACTATTCTCGTAATTATTCTTCAGAAACAGGTGAAGTATACGAGTTCGGTCCTACATTAGAAGGCGGGCAGGTCGTTCACCAAGCATGGAGACGCCTCACCGCGCCTCGGAGAATGTTTTTGAGTCAAGCTGTTGCTAATAGCAGCGAGGATATGAACCAACTTCGACCCGCGCTTAATTGGTTTGGAAGAGGCAGTATCTGTATCAATCAGGGCTCCATGCGTAACTGGGCAGTCATGGCGCGCTCAATGATCAAAGCTAACGAGGGATACAAAAAATATCTCCAGAACTTTCTTCAAGATATAGACGTTCCCGTGACTGATATCCGATTCGAGTCGAAGAATGATTCCTCTGACAAGCTCGGTCCTGAAAGTGAATTCACCGAACATGTTCGTGCAATCGAACAGGATTCCAGAACGGTTCTAACTCATACAACGGCACTAGGCGATGCCGAGTTTGACTTTAGAGAGGAATCCGGCGGCACGAGGAGCCTAATGGGATTTTGGCTTCCGTGGACCTTACTTGAACAAGAAAACTCAGAGTCTCTGATTGTTGTTGATGAATTAGACAGTAGCCTTCACCCCAAAATAGTTGAGAATTTGGTTCAACGCCATTTAGAAAAAAGCAGTGGCGCACAATTAATTTTTACAACGCATGATACTCATCTAATGAATACCAAGCGCATGCGTAGAGATCAATTCTGGTTGACTGAACGTGATGAAAACGGTGCGACAATAATGTTTTCCGTTCACGATTTCGATGGTCGAGACAGTGAAGACATGGAAAAGCGTTATTTTGAGGGTCGGTATCGAGGCCTCCCGATCCTTAGGAGGCGTTAATCATGGCACGCGATGCTAAATCCTTTAATCGACGCGACCCTCGCTTCAAGCAGATTGCCACTGTACTGATCCTTTGTGAGGACTCAAAGTCCGGAAAAAGTTACTTAGAGGACGCAACTGTTCACTTTCGGTCGAATGCGAAGGTACAAGTAGCGCATTGCGGCTTAACTCATCCCTTAGGTATTGTTGAGGAGGCAGTTTCAAAACAAAAAAACTACGATCGGGTATATTGCGCTATCGATCGCGACACACATGAAAGCTTTGACGATGCTTTACTTCTCGCAAAACGTCATGAGAAGATTCAGGTTATTGCTTCTTATCCGTGCTTCGAGATATGGCTGCTTTTACATTTTGGCTATACCCGGAAACCTTTCATGCGCGCTGGAAAACGGTCTGCCGCTGACTGCGTAAGCTCGGAACTAAAGAAGAAATCTGGAATGGAAGACTATGAAAAATCAGCCAACACTAAGTATTTCAGCCAGTTACTAGGCGAACCATTTGAGATGGCGAGGCTTCAAGCGCCGCGAGTGCTAGCCGACGCCATAAAAAATCAAGAGCTTAATCCGAGTACCGAGATACACTTATTGATAAATGAAATTGAGAAGCTATCTAAACCTAGCCCGAAATGAATATCTGATTTTTCAACTATCTATAAGCGAATTCACAGAGCCCGCCATCTGACGGGTTTTGTGAAAAAAATTGCAAGCTAGACTTAGACGACGATGCATCTCGCGAAGATCAGCGATGGTGGTTGCGGCCTCTTCATCGGTCAAGGCCACCGGATGTGCCTGCCAGACCGCGAGGTCGCACGTGAGCAGATGCCTTGTAATCATTAGGTCCCGGGTTCGACCTCCTGGTGCCATACCGCGATTCGGCGAAGGAGCTCACCAAAAGATGGGCTTTTTGTTTTAGCTGCAAGGCCCGCTTCAGAAACCTCGGTAGCTTGCTCAGAGTTCATCCAATTCCGCCGGCGCCAGTGGATGAAGACAAATTCTCATCCGGCACGATTTGAGTAAGCGCATCCAGCAATAAGGTGTCAGCACCAATCTGAATATCCAACGCCGGCCACTCCACAAACCATCCTCCACTACCCAATACAGCGCCCTCAAACGCTTCTTGCTTAGACAGCAGCGCCAGCCCCGGATACCCCTCAAGCACGTCGCTCATGTTCAAGATAAAATGCTGGCCATTGGTGAAAGTAAGCGAAAGGCTGGCCCCAAGTAGCGGTCGCACAGCCTTTAGACGAGGACGTTTCATCAGTGTCATTTGATCCACTGCTCAAGCAAATCAGTTTAATAAGACGTCTAACACGTCTGATCCGAGGCTAGACCATGCGGGGTGGCTACTATTCTATGCCCCGTCAGGTGCCCGAAGAGATGATGCGTGCCTTACGCCCCTGCCTGCCATGATCCTGATATCGGCTTGCCGTTACCAGCGCACACAAAAAACTGATACTCCCGCGTAGGTCCAATCCTACAAACTATTAAGCCCCATCCCACAACCCCACCCCTTGCACCCACCCCCACCAACCAATAAATTCCCCCAACCGCAGTCAATCCTGCGGTCAGGTGTAGGAACCTGCTGGTAAACTTGGCGCACGCACTAGGCGCCCCATCACCTCGGCTGGCGCTTTTTTCATGCCCGCCGATTCGTGTCATGGCGGCTGTGTGTGGGCAGGCTTCGGCCTGGCCGGGTTCCAAGTTTCCCGGTATTCCTACCCCACACACAGCTGCCACCCAATCCCGTAGGAAGGACGGTCGCAGCTCCTGACAAGAAACTTGGAGCCTCATGCATGCTGACAGGCAGTTTGAGCAAGAACCGCGCATCCGTTCGCCGCCACTGGGTCAGTGTTCCACCCACCCAGCCCTTTGCCATCGGTCAAACGCAAACGCAGTCCACGTTGCACAGGCGGTATGCCCATGGCTGACCGAGATCGTTTCACCAAGCTGCAAACTTACGGATGGACCCTGGAATTATTAGGCGAAACCCTCGTCGACCATGACGACGCTTTGGAATCGGACGATTCACTGAGCCTGAGTTCCAGACACGTAGCTGGCATCCATCACGCAGTGAGGATCATTGGCAGGCTGGTAGGAGAGGAATGCACCAAGCTGCTGGAAGCCGAACGGCTCGACTCCAGCCACGAGAACAGCGCCCTACCTCATGATTGAGCAGTGCCGCCCGCTCAATACTTCCAACTCACCGTCGCCATCAAATTCCGCGGCGCCCCGTAATTCGTAGACCCCGCCGACTGATACAATGAAAGCAGATACTTCCGATCCGTCACATTGTTCACGTTCAACCCCAACGTCCAATGCTCGTCCACCTCATAACTCGCCATCACATCCACCAACGCATACGCCTCCTGGCTCACCCGACTGTTGGTGTCCAGCTCCGTCCCACTCTGCCACTGCACCCGCGTCCCCACCTTGGCCTTGGGCAGCATCGGCAACCGGTAGGTCAAACTCCCGCGCAGCGAATGGGTGGGAATGTACTTACGCGCATGGTCCCCGTCGTCGTTCTCGATATCGACATAGGTGTACCCACCCGACAGATCCAACCCCGTCAGCACTTCACCCGACGCCCCCAACTCCACCCCACGGCTCTTGAAGTTGGTGCCGCGATACAGGTACTGCCCGCCGACGATCTCGCCGGTCAGCTCCGCCACGTTGTCCTGCTCGGTCTTGAACGCCGCGGCCGTCAGCGTCAGGCGTTCGTCCAGCAGCAGGCCCTTCACCCCCACTTCCAGGCTCTTGCCGTCGAGCGGCTCGACCACGCCGCCGCTGGTGCTGCGCACGTACTGCGGTTTGAAGATCTTGGTCCAGCTGGTGTACAGGCTCCACTGCGGGGTCAGGTCGTAGACCAGGCCGGTGTAGGGCGTGACCTTGCCGTGCACGCGGGTGTCGTGGGGCGAGCCGTAGCCTGCGCCGTCGCCGTCGGCGCTGAGCATGCGCGCGCCGGCGATCCAGTGCAGGTCGTCGGCCAGGCTGAAGCGGGCGCCGGCGAACAGGCTCTTTTGCCGGTCGGTGAACAGCTGGGTGTTGATGTCGTCGGTGTAGGTGAAAGGCGGCTGCACGACGTTGCCGGCCAGGACGTCGGCGAGGCTGGCGGAGATGGAGCCGGCCTGGCTGAAGTAGTGGCCGCGCTCGTCGTGGTGGGTGCGGCCGTAGTTGGCACCGACGGTCAGCTCGTGCTCGCGTCCGAGGAATGCGAAAGGCCCGGACAGCTTGGCTTCGCCGGTCACCTGGTTCTCTTTGCTAGTGGTGCGGTTGACGTAGGCGTAGACGCTGTCGGCGGTCGCCGGGATGGCATACAGCATCTTGGTATCGGAATCCTGCTTCATGCCGGTCAGGGTCAGCGTGCTGTTCCAGCCGTTGTCGAACGCGTGGGTCAGCTAGGCGAAGGCCCGCTGGGTGTGCACGTCCCAGTAGGTCCAGGGCTGGCCGACGCTGGAACTGCGGCTGCTGTAGTGGATGCGGTTGCCGGCGTAGTCGGCGATGGGCAAGGCGCCCCAGGTGCTGCCGTTGGAATAGCTGTTCTGCTGGGTGAAGCCCACGGTCAGGGTGTCGGCGTCGGTCAGGTCGAAGGCCAGCAGGCCGGCGGCGACGTTGACTTCGTGGCCGTACTGGTCGAGGTAGGAGTTGCCTTTGTCGTGGGAGGTGACGAAGCGCCCGCGCACGTTGCCGCTGTCGGTCAGCGGGCCGGACAGGTCGAGCGCCAGGCGGCGGTTGTCCCACGAGCCGATGCTCGAGTCGACGCGGGCCTGGAAGGTGTCGGTGGGGCGTTTGCGCACCAGGTTGACGGTGGCCGAGGGGTCGCCAGTGCCGCTCATCAGGCCGTTGGCGCCGTGCAGCACGTCGACCTGTTCGAATTCGGTCAGGTCCTGGTCGCCGACCAGCACGCCGCCGGAGAACGGCAGGCTCATGCCGTCGAACTCGAAGTTCTCGATCTTGAAGCCGCGCGAGGTGAAGGCGGTGCGGTCGGTCTCGAACTGCTCGACGGTGACCGAGGGCGCGTTGCGCAGGGCGTCCTTGACGCTGTTGAGCTTGAAGTCGTCGATCTGCTCGCGGGTCACCACGGTGATGGCCTGCGGGGTTTGCTTGTCGGTCAGGCCCAGGCGCGTGGTGCTGGAAGCAGCTTCGCCGCGGTAGCTGCGGGCGGGAGCGATGCTGCCGTTCAGCTGTTGCTGGATTTGCGTGGGCGCCAGCATGACTTCGTTGCCTGCGCCCGAGGCTTGAGCCGGCACCAGGTACAGGGTGACCGCATCGGTGCGCGAGAAGTTGTAGCCGCTGCCGCGCAGCAACTGGCCCAGGGCCTCTTCGGCCGAGTACTGGCCCACCACCCGTGGGCTGCGCAGGGTGCCGTCTAGATCGCCGTCGAGCATGACGTTCTGCCCCGACTGCTGGCTGAACTGCAACAGCGCCTGGCGCAGCGGTTGCGCCGGGATGTCCAGCGCGAGCTTTTGCGTCGCGGTGGTGGTGGCCGGCGCCGTCGCCCCCTGAGCCTGCAACGTGCCTACGAGCAGGCTGCACGCCAGTGCGGTGCTCAGGGCGCTGCGTTGCCAGCGGCCATCGGTTTTCGAGACAGGGGTGGGTTGCAGGGCCATTGCGGGTGTTCCTCGGAAAAGGCGCGGGATGCGAATACCAATCAGTCAGGCGAAGACGCACGAGCGCGCGGGATTTCTGGAGGCGTGGCGAATTATTTCTGCGTGAACGATCAGGCGGGGTAGATCAGGGTGATCAGGTCGGTGTAGCGCTGGGTGCGGATCGACAGCGCCGTGGTCATGGCGTCGAGCAGTTGCTCGGGCTTGTCGAGGTTGAGGATCAGGCTCACCCGGCGTGCGGCGAGCCGTTCGTCCATGACGAAGATGCGCCCTGGGCGCCAGCGTTGCAGCTGTTCGACCACACTGGCCAGCGGCTTGTCGAAGAACACCAGGCGCCCGCTACGCCAGGCCAGCACCTGCTCCAGCTCGGCGTGCTGGATGGGGCCGGCGTGGTGGCGGGTGAAACGCAAGGACAGCCCTTCGTCCAGATCGGTGCGCTGGTTGGCGGTGATTACGCTGGCCGTCTTGCGGCTGACCGCCAGCAGCGCCGAGGTGCTGTCACATGACAGGCAGAACTCGCCATCGGTCGTCAGCACCTGGCCGTAAGGCGTGGCGACCGCGAATTCGCTGCCGGCACTGGGCTGCACGTTGAAATAGGCTTCGCCTTGCAGCAGTTCAACCGAACGCTTGCCGGACGAGAAATCCACGTTCAATGCGGTATTGCCGGCCAGCTCCACCGTCGAGCCGTCGGGCAGCGCGACGCTGCGCCGCTCGCCCACACCGCTGCGCACGTCGGCGAACGGCGAACCCATCCCGTTGAACCACCAGGCCGAGGTCGAAGCGGTGACCGCTACGGCGCTGGCGGCGATGCCCAGGCCGACGAAGCGCCGGCGCGACAGTGGCGCGGCGGCCTTGGGCACAGATGGGTGCAACTGCGCGGTCGCTGCCCATAGCTGTTCAAGTCGAGCGTAGGCCGCGCGGTGCTGGGGGTCGGCGTCGAGCCAGGCGGCCAGGCGCGCGCGCTCGGCGTCGGTGGGCGCGCCGCCCTGGATCAAGGCGAACCAGCGGCTCGCCTGATGGCTGACGTCATCGGCATGCGGCGGTGGGGCCTGGGGTGGTTCGGCGCTCATAGGAGTGGCAATGGGCTGCGGTGGTCTCGGGCGGCAGAGTGTAATGCAGGGCGGCCGTGTGCGCCTGCCGCTTGGGTCGACGCAACGCTCATTCGGGCATGCCGCTCTTGAGCAGGTCCAGCGCACGGACCATGCGGCTGTAGGCGGTTTGTGCGGGGATGCCCAAGCGTTGGCTGATCTCGGCGTAGGTAAGGCCTTCCACACGCACCAACAGAAACACCTCGCGACACGGGGCCGGCATGCTTTCGATCACGGCATTCAGCGCGGCCAGTTGCTGATGGGCGATGGCGGCCTGTTCGAGGGTCGGGGTGGCCGGTTCGAAGGCAGCCACCGTAGGCTCGTCCAGCGGCTTGCCTTTGCGGTGGGCCTGGCGCCGGGTGTGGTCGATGAACAGGTTGCGTGCGGCGGAGAACAGGTAGGCCCGGAAGTTGCCGATCGGGGTACGGGTCATCTGCTCGGACAGGCGGATGAAGGTGTCCTGGGTCAGGTCGGCGGCGGTTTCCTTGCAGCGCAGGCGGCGGTCCAGATAATCCTGAATCTCGCCACGGTGGGCGAGGTACAACGCCTTGAGATCTGAGCCGGACATGAAAGCGACCTTGGGAGGCAGGGAAGCAGGCGCAGAAAAGTATCACAAAAGAGAATCATTTGCGCTTGTGTTCGAAGGGGTCAGCCGCCCTCTTCCGACGGCTGACGAACCGCTCAATAACGCCGGTTGCCCATCAACTCGCCGAGCACTTGGTTCGGGATGCGGAATGGCACCGAAGCGTGGTCTTCGCCGGCTTCGATACGAAAGCCCGTACGCAGGCCCGTGCCGGATAACGCCTGCAAACGTGCGGACAAGGCACGGGCATCGTCGACCATCTGCACCGAATCGCGTTCGCCCATGACGATGCTCAGGCTGGTATGGGTCAGCGCGAGTTGCCCGGCCAATGCACGTTGGGTGAAAGCGCGCTCGGGCGCCAGCAGGTGTTGGTCGCGCCACCACAGGCTGGGGCTCACCGCCACCACGTGCTGGAACAGCGTAGGCCGGGTGAATAGCGCGTAGAGGCCGAGCATGCCGCCGAACGAATGCCCGACCAGGCTGCGCTGGTCGGGGTCGACCTTGAAGCGCTCGGCCACCTTGGGCATGAGCCGTTGTTCGATGAAGTCGAGGAACAGGTCCTGGCCGCCTTGGGGTGGGGTGTTGCGCTCGGGCGGCGCGGGCGGCGTCAGGTCGAAGGCCCGGCGGGTGAAGTCCAGCGGCGTATCGCTCGGGTAGCCGATGGCCACCAGGATGGCGCCGCGCAATTTGGGCTGCGCACGTTTGGCGGCGTGGAAGGCCGGGAAATAGGCGTTGCCGTCGAGCAGGTAGATCACCGGGTAACCGCCGGTGTAAGGCACCTCGCCTTCGGGCAGGCTGACCATGATGCGGTAGTCGCGGCCGGCGGCGCTTTGCATCTGCCATTGCTCGGTGCCGTCGAGGGTGACGGGGGTGGCGTGGCAGAGCGTGGTGGCGGCGAGCAGGTAGGTGCTTAGCAGTACGAAGAGTTGGCGGATCATGGGTTCAGGTTCTATTCCGATCAGGGGGGGCGCCCGAATGCCCATGGGCTGGGCATGGCTTGCTCGGGTACTGATAAGACGCATCGGAAGGCAAGTTTTCTGAAGGGCTCGCGTAGGCCACTGTCACCTTCTCAGCTACGCAAAGGCCTTTAGGGCTGCCGTGCGGCCCATTGCGAGCGTAGGGAGCGAGGCGTGGGCCGCGCGCGCTCACCCCATCACTCGTCGAGAAACGTGTCGTTGTCCATGTAGAAATTCAGCGCACGCACATAGTCGCCGTGTTCAGCCGCCGGCTTTTGCGCCATCAGCACCATGACCACATCGGCGAACTGCTGCCCGGAATACAGATAATTCAGACCCGCCACCCGGACTGACTCGGGGTACACCTCCTGATCATCGACCACGTCGGGGTAATCGGCGATCAGGTAGACGCCGTGCAGGTCGAGTTCGTCCTGATCTTCCCCGTAGAGGCAGAAATCGTCGCCCAGATCCGGGTCTTGTTTGACGCCCTCGATGATTTCGCCAAGTGTGTGACGGTGGTTCGTCTTTAGCATGTGTCTCGCCCCTGTCGCTCGCTGCATGACCTTTCCATGGCCGAACGCCAAGCGTCGACCCCTTTCCACTCAGACCCGCGCTCGATCGACGCTTGGCAGTACCGCACTGCCCTCGAAAATCGCCTCAAGCGCTTGTCTGATAACGGCCAAGTGCGTCGCTACCGTCTCGGCGTCGCCGACTATGTCCGCCTCGATCGTCGAAGCGCAGAAGTGCGCCACGAACGCCTCCTTCACCTGCACTTGCAAGCGGTTTCCCACAAGCTTCACGGCGCTGATCGCATGGGCCGCTTCGTAGTCCGACTCGCTGGTTTGCAGCCCAATGCCGTCGTCGACCGTGGCATGCTCGTCTTCGTCCAGCCGGGCGATGATCAGAAACCGTTCAGGCGCTGCCGGGTCGTCCCCCAGTGCCAGCACCTGCACCCCATCTTCTTCGTAGTGCTCCACGGTGGTTGCACGAAACGCTGTGGTGGCCATCGGTTTGCGCCGCTCCTCTGAGATTGGAATGTCGAGCCTCGGCAACGATCACCTCATATCTCGCCCCGCTCGCGCAACCGCGCCATCGCCCCCTCCATCGTCACCATCCCCACCCCTGCCCCCATCTGCATCGCCGACTGCACCTGCGCCAGCCGCCCTTCGCGAATCAGATTGCGCACCGCTGGCGTACCGATCAGCACCTCCCTGGCGGCCACCCGCCCACCGCCCTTGCGCTTGACCAGCACCTGCGCCACCACCACCCGCAGCGAGTCGGCGAGCATGGCGCGCACCAGCGCTTTTTCCTCCGCCGCGAACACTTCCACCAGCCGCTCGATGCTGCTCACCGCCGAGCGCGTATGCACGGTGGCCAGCACCAGATGCCCGGTTTCGGCGGCGCGCAGGGCCAGGCGGATGGATTCCAGGTCGCGCAGCTCGCCGAGCATGATCACGTCCGGGTCCTGGCGCAGGGCGCTGCGCAGCGCCTGGGTGAAGCCAGCGCTGTGGCGGCCGACTTCGCGCTGGTTGATCAGGCTGCGCTGGCTGGTGTGGAGGATTTCGATGGGGTCTTCGAGGGTGAGGATGTGCAACGGGCGTTCGCGGTTGAGCTGGTCGATCAATGCGGCGAGGGTGCTGGATTTGCCGCTGCCGGTGGGGCCGCCGACGATCACCAGGCCGTCGCTCAGTGTGGCGACGGCCCGATACACCGCATGCAGGTCGAGCTGATCGAGGCTGGGAATGGTGCTGGCGATCAAGCGCAGGCTGGCGGCGGGGCCGTGGACCTGGCGGAACAGGTTGAGACGGGCGCGGTGGCCGTCCGGCAGATCCAGGGCGAGGTCCAGCTCGTCGCCCTCGCGCCACTGCTGTCGCTGGAGGTCACTGAGCCAGGGATCAATGCTTTGATACAAATCGTTGCAGCCCAGCACGGGCAGATCGAGGCGTTGCAGCTCGCCGTCGATACGCAGCAACGGCGGCTGGCCCGCCGCCAGGTGCAAGTCGGAGGCGCCCGCGCGGGCGGCCTCGGCCAAGTGTGCAGTCACGTCCATGAGACTCCCCAATGGCAACAGAGCAGGTAGAATGCGCCGACCCTCGAGCCGCCGGCGTTGAACCATGTCCACCCTAGCAGACAACCTGAATGCCCTCGAAGCGCGCATCCGCGACGCCGCCCAAGCGGCCGGGCGCGACCCTGCCAGCGTGAAGCTGCTGGCGGTGAGCAAGACCAAACCGGCCAGCGCCATCCGTGAGCTGCACGCCGCCGGCGCCTGCGACATCGGCGAGAACTATTTGCAGGAAGCGCTCGGCAAACAGGCCGAATTGGTCGACCTGCCCTTGACCTGGCACTTCATCGGCCCCATCCAATCGAACAAGACCCGCGCCATCGCGGAACATTTCGATTGGGTACACGCCGTGGACCGCCTGAAGATCGCCCAGCGCCTGTCGGAGCAACGCCCCGCCGGCCGCGAGCCATTGAACATCTGCCTGCAGGTCAACGTCAGCGGCGAAGCCAGCAAGTCCGGTTGCAGCCCGCACGAGCTGCCGGCGCTGGCTGAAGCGGTGAAGGCCTTGCCCGGTGTACGCCTGCGCGGCCTGATGGCGATTCCCGAACCCACCGACGAGCGTGCAGCCCAGGAGCAGGCCTTCGCCAAGCTGCGCGAACTGCTCGAACGGCTCGACCCGGCCCTGGACACGCTGTCCATGGGCATGAGCCACGACCTGGAAGCGGCCATCGCCCAGGGAGCGACCTGGGTCCGCATCGGCACCGCCCTGTTCGGCGCCCGCGACTATGGACCCGTCTGAATCCATGTTTCACTCACCCTTTCCCGCAAGGACCTGACATGAGCAAGACACGTATCGCCTTCATCGGCGCCGGCAACATGGCCGCCAGCCTCATCGGCGGTCTGCGCGCCCAGGGCCTGGACGCCGCGCAGATCCGCGCCAGCGACCCCGGTGCCGACACCCGTACCCGCCTCCAGGCCGAGCATGGCATCGAGGTCTTCGAAGACAACGCCCAGGCCGTGGCCGACACCGACGTGATCGTGCTGGCGGTCAAGCCGCAGGTCATGAAGGCCGTGTGCCAGTCCCTGGCCCCGGCGCTGGGCAAGCACCAGCTGGTCGTCTCCATCGCCGCCGGCATCACCTGCGCGAGCCTGCAAGCCTGGCTGGGCGAAGTGCCGGTGGTGCGCTGCATGCCCAACACGCCGTCGCTGCTGCGCAAAGGCGCCAGCGGCCTGTACGCCACGGCAGAGGTGTCGGCCGAACAACGCGAACAGGCCGAGACCCTGCTGTCGGCCGTCGGCACCGTGCTGTGGGTGGGGCAGGAGCAGCAGATCGATGCCGTGACGGCGGTGTCCGGCAGCGGCCCTGCGTACTTCTTCCTGATGATCGAAGCCATGACCGCCGCCGGCGAAAAGCTCGGCCTGAGCCGTGAGGCGGCCTCGCAACTGACCCTGCAAACCGCCCTGGGCGCTGCGCACATGGCAGCGGCCAGCGAGCACGATGCCGCCGAACTGCGCCGTCGCGTCACCTCCCCGGGCGGCACCACGGCGGCGGCGATCGACGCCTTCCAGAACAATGGTTTCCAAGCGTTGGTCGACAAGGCCCTGGAGGCTGCGGCGCAGCGCTCCGCGGAACTGGCCGAACAACTGGGCAAATGAGGAGCTGTCGATGAATGCACTGTCCGGCGCCGCGATCTTCGTGGTGCAAACCCTGGTCAGCCTGTACCTGGTGATCGTCCTGCTGCGCTTCGTGCTGCAACTGGTCAAGGCCAACTTCTACAACCCGCTGAGCCAGTTCGCGGTGCGCGCCACCCAGCCGCTGCTCAAGCCCATCCGCCGCATCATCCCCAGCATCGGCGGCCTCGACACCTCGTCGCTGCTGCTGGCGGTGGTGTTGCAGGCGCTGCTGATGGCCTTCGTGCTGATGGTCACCTACGGCACCTTCGGCAACGTCCTGCAGCTGTTCCTGTGGGCGCTGCTGGGCGTGGCCTCGCTGTTCCTGAAGATCTTCTGGGTGGCGATGATCGTCATGGTGATCGTCTCGTGGATCGCGCCGAACAGCCACAACCCGGCGGCCGAACTGGCCTACCAGATCGCCGAACCGGTACTGGCGCCCTTCCGCCGCATCGTGCCCAACCTCGGTGGCCTGGACATCTCGCCAATCTTCGCCTTCCTGGCGATCCAGGTACTCCAGTCATTTGTGCTGCCGCCGCTGGCCGCCCAGATCGGCATGCCGCAGGAACTGTTCCGCATGATCTGACCCTCGCAGCCCCCGGCGGCTTGCCGCTGGGGGTGGCGCTCTTTAGACTTACGCCTCATTCACGCGTGAGCAGGGTCGATGTCCATTGCCTTTCCCGAAGACTCCGTCGGTCTGGTAACCCCGCAGGTTGCCCGATTCGACGAGCCGCTGCCGCTGGCCTGTGGCCGCTCCCTGGCCGCGTACGAACTGATCTACGAAACCTACGGCACCCTCAACGCCAGCGCGAGCAACGCGGTGCTGATCTGCCATGCCCTGTCCGGCCATCACCATGCCGCGGGCTACCACAGCCCCAGCGACCGCAAGCCGGGCTGGTGGGACAGCTGCATCGGCCCCGGCAAGCCGATCGACACCAACCGTTTCTTCGTGCTCTGCCTGAACAACCTCGGCGGCTGCAACGGCAGCACCGGCCCCAGCAGCGTGAATCCGCTCACCGGCAAGCCCTATGGCGCCGATTTCCCGGTGCTCACGGTGCAGGACTGGGTGCACAGCCAGGCGCGCCTGGCCGATCGCCTGGGCATCGCGCAATGGGCCGCGGTGGTCGGCGGCAGCCTGGGCGGCATGCAGGCGCTGCAATGGACCATCACCTACCCCGAGCGCATCCGCCATTGCGTCGACATCGCCTCGGCGCCCAAGCTCTCGGCGCAGAACATCGCCTTCAACGAAGTGGCGCGCCAGGCGATCCTCACCGACCCGGAATTCCATGGCGGTTCGTTCCAGGACCAGGGTGTGATCCCCAAGCGCGGGCTGATGCTGGCGCGCATGGTCGGCCACATCACCTACCTGTCGGACGATTCGATGGGCGAGAAATTCGGCCGCGAACTCAAGAGCGACAAGCTCAACTACGACTTCCACAGCGTCGAGTTCCAGGTGGAGAGCTACCTACGCTACCAAGGTGAGGAGTTCTCCGGCCGCTTCGACGCCAACACCTACCTGCTGATGACCAAGGCCCTGGACTACTTCGACCCGGCCGCCGACCATCACGGCGACCTGGCCGCGACCCTGGCCGGGGTCAAGGCCGAGTTCTGCATCATGTCGTTCACCACCGACTGGCGCTTCTCGCCGGCCCGTTCGCGGGAAATGGTCGATGCGCTGATGGCCGCGCGCAAGAACGTCTGCTACCTGGAAATCGACTCGCCCTATGGCCACGATGCCTTCCTCATCCCCACACCGCGCTACATGCAGGGGTTTGCCAACTACATGAACCGCATCGCCATCTGAGGACCGCATGAGAGCCGACCTGGAAATCATCCACGACTGGATCCCCGCCGGCAGCCGCGTGCTCGACCTGGGCTGCGGCAACGGCGAACTGCTGGCCTCGCTGCGCGACCGCAAGCAGGTGCACGGCTACGGCCTGGAAATCGACGCCGACAACATCGCCGCGTGCGTGGCCAAGGGCGTCAACGTCATCGAGCAGGACCTGGACAAAGGCCTGGGCAACTTCGCCAGCAACAGCTTCGACGTGGTGGTCATGACCCAGGCCCTGCAGGCCGTGGAATACCCCGACCGCATCCTCGAAGAGATGCTGCGCGTGGGCCGCCAGTGCATCATCACCTTCCCCAACTTCGGCCACTGGCGCTGCCGCTGGTACCTGGCCACCAAGGGCCGCATGCCGGTGTCGGACTTCATGCCCTACACCTGGTACAACACGCCCAACATCCACTTCTGCACCTTTGCCGACTTCGAGGCGCTGTGTCTGGAGCGCGACGCCAAGGTCATCGACCGTCTGGCGGTCGACCGGCTGCATCGCAATGGGTTGGGGGGTAGGATCTGGCCTAACCTGCTTGGGGAAATCGGTATCTACCGTGTCAGCGGCCCCGGCCTGGACGCCCATCGGGTCGCCGTCTGATCGAGACGCGGTGGCGGTTTCCCCCTCACCGCGCGCTTCCCACTGGAGTGACTGACCCATGCGTCGTCTAGCCGTATTCCTGTTCAGCCTGTGCCTGGCCGTTCCCCTGTTCGCCGCCGATGCCGCCCGCCCCGAACGCAAGCAGGCGTTCGGCGACGTGACGGTGTTCTACAACGCCTTTCCTTCGAGCATGCTGCAAGCGCAAGTGGCCGCCGACACGGGCTTGACCCGCAGCAAGCAGCTCGGCGTGCTGACCGTGGCCGTGCTCAAGGCCGACAAACCCGGCATGGCGGTGGTCAGCGGCACGGTGAAAGACCTCACCGGGCGCAGCGCCCCGCTGTCGTTCCGCCAGACCAGCAGCCAGGGCGCGATCTCCTACGTGGCCCAGTTCAAGGTCGAGCAGGCGCAGCGCATGGTCTTCGACCTCGACATCGAGACCGGCGGCGTCAGCCACTCCCTCAGTTTCAACCAGGACGTATTCCCAGGCGAATGATGAATCTTCAGCAGCTCGTATTGGCCAGCCACAACGCCGGCAAACTCAAAGAACTCCAGGCCATGCTCGGCGAATCGGTGCGCTTGCGCTCGATCGGCGAGTTCAGCCAGGTCGAACCCGAGGAAACCGGGCTGTCGTTCGTCGAGAACGCCATCCTCAAGGCACGCAACGCGGCTCGCATTTCCGGGCTGCCGGCGCTGGCCGACGACTCGGGGCTGGCGGTAGACTTCCTGGGCGGTGCGCCGGGCATCTACTCGGCGCGTTATGCCGACGGCCAGGGCGATGCGGCGAACAACGCCAAGCTGCTCGATGCGCTCAAGGACGTACCGGCCGAGCAGCGCGGCGCGCAGTTCGTCTGTGTGCTGGCGTTGGTGCGCCATGCCGACGACCCGCTGCCGATCCTCTGCGAAGGCTTGTGGCATGGGCGCATCCTGACCCAGGCCAGCGGCGAGCACGGCTTCGGCTACGACCCGCTGTTCTGGGTGCCCGAGCGGGACTGCTCAAGCGCCGAACTCGCACCTTTGGAAAAGAATCAGCTGAGCCACCGCGCCCGTGCCATGGCCTTGCTGCGTCAGCGTCTGGGCCTGGCATGACCGAACAGCCGTCCGCGTCCTTGCTCTACCCAGCCGCGACGGGCATTGCACTGCCCGAACTCCCGCCGCTGGCGTTCTATATCCACATCCCGTGGTGCGTACGCAAATGCCCGTATTGCGACTTCAACTCGCACCAGGCCGGGCCCGAGATACCCGAAGCGGCCTATGTCGATGCGCTGCTGGCCGACCTCGACCAGGAGCTGCCCGCCGTGCAAGGCCGGGCGATCAGCTCGATCTTCTTCGGTGGCGGCACGCCGAGCCTGTTCAGCGCAGCTGCCTTGGGCCGCCTGCTACGCGGCGTGGAACAGCGCATCCCCTTCGCCGCCGACATCGAGATCACCCTGGAAGCCAACCCCGGCACCTTCGAGCAGGACAAGTTCAAGGCCTACCGGCAACAGGGCATCAATCGCCTGTCGATCGGCGTGCAGAGCTTCCAGCCGGAAAAGCTCGAGCGCCTGGGGCGCATCCACAATGGCGACGAAGCGGTGCGCGCCGCAGGTATGGCGCGGAAGGCGGGCTTCGACAACTTCAACCTCGACCTCATGCATGGCCTGCCCGAGCAATCGCTGGACGATGCCCTGGGTGATTTGCGCCAGGCCATCGACCTGGGGCCGACGCACCTGTCGTGGTACCAGCTCACTGTCGAGCCCAACACGGTGTTCTGGAACCAACCGCCGGAGCTGCCCGAAGACGACATCCTCTGGGACATCCAGGAAGCCGGCCAGGCGCTGCTCGCCAGCCAGGGTTTCGCCCAGTACGAGGTGTCGGCCTATGCCCAGCCCGGCAAACCGGCGCGGCACAACCTCAACTACTGGCGCTTCGGCGACTTCATCGGCATCGGCGCTGGCGCCCACGGCAAGCTATCGCTGGCCGACGGGCGTATCGTGCGCACTTGGAAGACCCGCCTGCCGAAGGACTACCTTAACCCCGACAAGCCCTACAAGGCCGGGGAAAAAGTCTTGCCTATCGACGAGCTGCCGTTCGAGTTCCTCATCAACGCCCTGCGCCTGACCCAAGGCGTGGAAGCCGACCTGTTCACCCGCCGTACCGGCCAACCCCTAGCGCAGTTGGCCGACGCCCGTCGCAACGCCGAACAAAAGGGCCTTTTGCGGGTCGAACCGGATCGACTGGCCGCCACGGCGCGCGGCCAACTGTTCCTCAATGACCTGCTGCAATACTTCCTGACCTGAGGCTGATCCATGGACATGGTACTTGACCTACTCGCGACCGTTTCCCGCTGGAGCCGCGGCCATCTCTCCGAGATCTCGCTGGCGTTCGTCGGATGCCTGCTGGTGCTGTTCGGCACCGATATCAAGGCCTGGGCCGAGCAGCGCCTGGGCAGCGTGGCGGGCGCCTTGCGCGTGCCGGCCATGGCCCTGCTGGTGATGATCGGCAGCGGCGCTGCGCTGGTCTACGCAACGCCTTGGGTGATGAAGGGGCTGAGCCAGTTCAACAACTACGCGTTGGCGCCGGTGTTGTTGGTGGTGCTGGCGTTGGTGGGGATCGTGGCGGATCGGCGGGGTTGAGGGCTGACCTTGAGATCATGAGCTGACGCTGAGATAGGCCTGCAAGGTTGCGAAGCGCGCTCTGTACAACTACTGGGCAGTATTTGTATTACGCGGCTGCGGACATGGGCCGGCTTGGCCGGCCATCGCGGCTGATCGGAGCGCTGCGATGGGGCGCGAAGCGGCCCTGGATGGGCCACCTCGCAATCACATCAAGCCAGCTTTTCGAACTTCAAATCCCACACCCCATGCCCCAGCCGCTCGCCGCGGCGTTCGAACTTGGTGATCGGGCGCTCTTCCGGGCGCGGCACGTAGGTGCCGTCGGCCGCCTGGTTGCGGTAGCCAGGCGCGGCGCTCATCACTTCGAGCATGTACTCGGCGTAGGGCTGCCAGTCGGTGGCCATGTGGAACACCCCACCGGGCTTCAACTTGCTGCGCACCAGTTCCGCGAACTCCAGCTGCACGATGCGGCGCTTGTGGTGGCGCGCCTTGTGCCAGGGGTCGGGGAAGAACAGCATCAGGCGGTCAAGGCTGTTGTCGGCCACGCAGCGGTTGAGCACTTCGATGGCGTCGCAGTCGTAGACCCGCAGGTTCTTCAGGCCTTCGGTGAGCACGCCGTTGAGCAGCGCACCGACACCCGGACGGTGCACCTCGACGCCGATGAAATCCTGCTCGGGCGCAGCGGCGGCCATCTCCAGCAAGGAGTGCCCCATGCCGAAACCGATCTCCAGGGTGCGCGGCGCGCTGCGGCCGAACACGTGGTCGTAGTCCACCGGCGCATCGGCCAGCGGCAGGATGAACTGCGGGCCGCCGATGTCGAGGCCGCGTTGCTGGCCTTCGGTCATGCGCCCGGCGCGCATCACGAAACTCTTGATGCGGCGGTGCGGGCGTTGTTCGCCGTCGGCGGGGATCGGCGTTTCTTGCGATTCAGTCATCAGGGGCTCTTACTTGATCAGACCATCCAGCGGCGACGAGGCGCTGGCATAGAGTTTTTTCGGCATGCGCCCGGCGAGGTAAGCCAGGCGACCGGCGACGATGGCGTGCTTCATGGCCTCGGCCATCATCACCGGCTGTTGCGCGTGGGCGATGGCCGAGTTCATCAGCACCGCTTCGCAGCCCATTTCCATGGCGATGGTGGCATCCGAGGCGGTGCCCACACCGGCGTCGACCAGCACGGGCACTTTGGATTCTTCGAGGATGATCTGCAGGTTGTAGGGGTTGCAGATGCCCAGGCCGGTGCCGATCAGGCCGGCCAGCGGCATGACGGCGATGCAGCCGGCTTCGGCCAGCTGGCGGGCGATGATCGGGTCATCGCTGGTGTAGACCATCACGTCGAAACCGTCCTTGACCAGCACTTCGGCGGCCTTGAGGGTTTCGATCACGTTGGGGAACAGGGTCTTCTGGTCGGCCAGCACTTCGAGCTTGACCAGGTTGTGGCCGTCGAGCAGCTCACGGGCCAGGCGGCAGGTGCGAACGGCTTCGACCGCGTCGTAGCAACCGGCGGTATTGGGCAGGATGGTGTAGCGGTCCGGCGGCAGCACGTCGAGCAGGTTCGGCTCGCCGGGGTTCTGGCCGATGTTGGTGCGACGCACGGCAACGGTGACGATCTCGGCGCCCGAGGCCTCGATGGCCTGGCGGGTTTCGTCCAGGTCGCGGTATTTGCCGGTGCCCACCAGCAGACGCGAAGCGAAGGTGCGGCCGGCCAGGGTGAAGGGCTTGTCAGTGCGAAGGTTGCTCATCGGGACTCCTCGGATAAGGTTGCGGGACGTGCGAAGGTGGACAGGCTATGGCTAGCCGCCACCGATGGCGTGGACCACCTCGACCTGGTCGCCTTCGACGAGCAGCGTGCCATCGTGCTGGCTGCGTGGCACGATGTCCTGGTTCAGCTCCACCGCGACGCGGCGCCCGGTCAGTTCGAGACGGGCCAGCAAGGCCGCCACGCTCTCGCCGCTGGGCAATTCGTAAGGTTCACCGTTCAGTTGAATGCGCATGCGCACGGCCACCGTTGTGCTTTGGGGGCCCGCATTCTAGCCCCTGACGGGGTTTTTACCCAAGCCTGATGGGCCGTATTCGGCCCAATGGCGAGCGCTCGGTCAGCCCAGGCGCCAGGCCGCCAGGCCCAGGCACAGCCAGCCGGCCAGGAAGCACGCGCCGCCGATGGGGGTGACAATGCCCAGCTTGCCGATGCCGCTCAGGGTCAGCGCGTAGAGGCTGCCGGAGAACAGCACGATGCCCAGCGCGAACAGCCCACCGGCCCAGCCCACCAGACGGCCAGGCAAGTGCACGGTCAGCACGGCCAGGGCGAGCAAGGCCAGGGCGTGCACCAACTGGTAGCTGACCCCGGTGTGGAAGATGGCCAGGTACTCGGCGCTCAGGCGGTTCTTCAGGCCATGGGCGGCGAAGGCGCCCAAGGCCACGCCGGTGAAACCGAAGAAGGCGGCGAGCATGAGGAAGCTGCGAAGCATGGGACGACTCCTGCGAAGGGGTCTGTATAATGGCCGCTTCCCTCGGTCGGGCCAAGCCATCCTCATGTTGTCATCGATCATCCGCCGCCTTGCGCGGGTCCTGTTGTGGTGTGCCGTCGGCAGCGTCCTGCTGGTACTGGTGTTTCGCTGGGTGCCGCCGCCGGGCACGGCGTTGATGGTCGAACGCAAAGTGCAGTCGTGGTTCGGTGGCGAGGCCATCGACCTGCAGCGCGATTGGCAGCCCTGGGAGGCGATTTCGGACAACCTGAAAGTGGCGGTCATCGCTGGCGAAGACCAGAAGTTCGCCAGCCATTGGGGCTTCGACGTATCGGCCATTCAGGCGGCCATCAGCCACAACGAGCGCGGCGGCAGCGTGCGCGGCGCCAGCACCCTGACCCAGCAAGTGGCCAAGAATCTGTTCCTCTGGCCTGGCCGCAGCTGGCTGCGCAAAGGTCTGGAGGCCTGGTTCACCGGCTGGATGGAGCTGCTGTGGTCCAAGGAGCGCATCCTCGAGGTGTACCTCAACAGCGCCGAATGGGGGCCAGGCGTGTTCGGCGCCCAGGCGGCAGCGCGTTACCACTTCGGCGTCGATGCCAGCCGCTTGACCCGCCAGCAGGCGGCGCAGCTGGCGGCAGTGCTGCCCAGCCCGATCCGCTGGAGTGCCGGCCGCCCCAGCGCCTACGTGGCAGGCCGTGCCAGCTGGATCAACCGGCAGATGAGCCAGTTGGGCGGCGACGAGTACCTCAAGCGCCTGGAAGCGGGCGAACGTTTCTAGGCGCGGCCTGAAAGCCGGGGTAGTCAAACGCCGTAAAACCCACATACGAAAAAGCCGCGGCCCTTGCGGGCAGCGGCTTTTTTGCGAGCGTGGAACGTGGATCAGGCGGCGATCAGGGCCTTGACCTTGTTCATCGCGTTCTTTTCCAACTGGCGGATGCGCTCGGCCGAGACGCTGTACTTGTCGGCCAACTCGTGCAGCGTAGCCTTTTCCTCGGCCAGCCAGCGCTGGTAGAGGATGTCGCGGCTACGGTCGTCCAGACCACTCAGTGCCTGGTGCAGGTTGCTCGACGCGTTGTCGCTCCAGTCGGCGTCTTCCATCTGACGGGCCGGGTCGTAGCGATGGTCTTCCAGATAATGCGCGGGCGACTGGAAAGCGCTGTCGTCGTCGGCCTCGGCGGCCGGATCGAAGGCCATGTCGTGGCCGCTCAGACGGCTTTCCATCTCGCGCACTTCGCGCGGCTCGACGCCCAGGCTTTCGGCGACGCGATGCACTTCGTCGTTGTTCAGCCACGCCAAGCGCTTCTTCTGGCTGCGCAGGTTGAAGAACAGCTTGCGCTGCGCCTTGGTGGTCGCCACCTTGACGATGCGCCAGTTGCGCAGGATGAACTCGTGGATCTCGGCCTTGATCCAGTGCACGGCGAACGAGACCAGGCGCACACCCATTTCCGGGTTGAAACGCTTGACCGCCTTCATCAGGCCGACGTTGCCTTCCTGGATCAGGTCAGCCTGGGCCAGGCCGTAACCGGCATAGCTGCGGGCGATATGGACAACGAAACGCAGGTGGGCCATCACCATCTGGCGGGCGGCCTCGACATCCTGTTGGTAATAGAGACGCTCGCCCAGATCACGCTCCTGCTCGACCGTCAGCAGCGGGATGCTGTTGACCGTGTGCACATAGGCTTCCAGGTTTGCACCCGGTACCAAGGCATACGCAGGTTGCAACGATGTGGTCATTCAAGAACCTCCAACTTTCGAAATTGTGCCTCGTGAGCACTGCCTACATTGACCCGTAAATCCAGGTTCGAGTTCCAAGATGAACGAAATGCAACGTTGGCGATTGTTACTACCATGATGGCGACTAGCGTGGCGCCAGCTCGTTCAAATGGCGAGCCACGGCGATCCACGCACCGATATACCCCAACAGTACAGCACCGATCAAGAGCGAGAGTCCATCCGACCCTGGTACACCTGCGAGGGCGAAATCGCTGCCGTACAAGCCCGAAAGCCCTACCACGGCCTCGTTCAGCCAGCTCAGGCCGAACGCCAGGATGCCCCATGCCAGCAGGCCGGCACCCAGGCCGTAGAGCGCGCCCATGTACAGGAAAGGCCGGCGCACGTAGCTGTCGGTACCGCCCACCAGCTTGATCACCTCGATCTCGATGCGGCGGTTCTCGATATGTAGACGAATGGTGTTACCAATTACTAACAACAAAGCCGAAATCAGCATCACCGCCATCCCGAACACGAAGCGGTCGCCCAACTTGAGGATCGCCGCCAGACGCTCGACCCACAGCAGGTCCAACTGCGCCACCTCGACCCGTGGCAGCTCCGAAAGGCGCTGGCGCAGGGCTTCCAGGGTCGGCTTGTCGACCTCCTCCGGGGTTACCACCACAACGCCGGGCAAGGGGTTTTCCGGCAGTTCGCGGATCGCCTCGCCGAGGCCCGACTGGTGCTTGAACTCCTCTAGTGCCTGATCACGGCTGACGTACTGCGCCTGGGCCACGCCCGGCATGTCGGCAATCTGCTCGCGCAGGGCTTCGCCATCCGCGCTACTGGCGTCCATCTTCAAGTACAGAGAAATCTGCGCCGCGCGCTGCCAGGAGCCGCCGAGCACTTCGACGTTCTTGAGCAGCAGCGACAGGCCCATGGGCATGCTCAGCGCCACCGCCATCACCAGGCAGGTGAAGAAGCTGCCGATCGGCTGCTTGGCCAGGCGACGCAGGCTGTCGGCCAGGCTCGCGCGATGGCTTTCGCCCCAGGCGCGCATGAGGGTGCGCAGGTCCGGGCCGTCGTCGTCGTGTTGGCCGGGTTTTTTCTTCGGCGCCTCGGCGCCTTTGGGCGCGACGCGTTCGGATACTTTACGCGTGGATGTGCTGCTCATTGGCCGGCCTCCCCGTCGCCGATCAGTCGGCCGCGTTGCAGGGTCAGCATGCGGTGGCGCATGCGTGCGATCAGGGCCAGATCGTGACTGGCGATCAGCACCGTGGTGCCGAGGCGATTGATGTCTTCGAACACGCCCATGATCTCCGCCGCCAAGCGCGGGTCGAGGTTACCGGTGGGTTCGTCGGCCAGCAGCAGCGCGGGCTGGTGCACGATGGCGCGGGCGATGCCGACCCGTTGCTGCTGACCGGTGGACAGGTCGGCCGGGAACAGCTCGCCCTTGTCGGACAGCGACACGCGCTCCAGCGCCGAGTCGACGCGTTTGGCGATCTCGGGCTTGGACAGGCCGAGGATCTGCAGCGGCAGGGCGATGTTGTTGAACACGGTGCGGTCGAACAACAACTGGTGGTTCTGGAACACCACGCCGATCTGCCGGCGCAGGAACGGAATCTGCGCGTTGCTGATCTGGCCCAAGTCCTGCCCGGCGAGCAGCAGCTTGCCGCTGGTGGGCCGCTCCATCGCCAGCAGCAGGCGCAGCAAGGTGCTCTTGCCGGCGCCGGAGTGGCCGGTGACGAACAGGAATTCGCCCCGGCGCGCCCGGAAACTCAACTCGTGCAGGCCGATGTGGCCGTTGGGGTAGCGCTTGGCGACCTGTTCGAAGCGAATCATGGAGCGTCCCGTTCGGCGAACAGCGCCTTGACGAAGGGTTCGGCCTCGAAGGTGCGCAGGTCGTCGATCCCTTCGCCGACGCCGATGAAGCGGATCGGCAGGTTGAACTGCTTGGCCAGGGCGAAGATCACCCCACCTTTGGCAGTGCCGTCGAGCTTGGTCAGGGCCAGGCCGGTCAGCTCCACGCTCTGATGGAAGTACTTGGCCTGGCTGATGGCGTTCTGTCCGGTGCCGGCGTCGAGCACCAGCAGCACCTCATGGGGCGCGTCGGCGTCGAGCTTGCCGATGACCCGGCGGACCTTCTTCAACTCTTCCATCAGGTTGTCTTTGGTGTGCAGCCGGCCGGCGGTGTCGGCGATCAACACGTCGGCGCCACGGGCCTTGGCGGCCTGCACGGCGTCGAAGATCACCGAGGCGGAGTCGGCACCGGTGTGCTGGGCGATCACCGGAATGTTGTTGCGCTCGCCCCACACCTGCAACTGCTCGACCGCAGCCGCACGGAAGGTGTCGCCGGCCGCCAGCATGACTTTCTTGCCTTCGAGCTGCAGCTTCTTGGCCAGCTTGCCGATGGTGGTGGTCTTGCCGGCGCCATTCACGCCGACCACCAGAATCACATAGGGCTTGCTCTGTGAGGTCACGGTCAGTGGCTGCTCGACCGGACGCAGCATGGCGGCCAGTTCTTCTTGCAAGGACTTGTACAGGGCGTCGGCATCGGTCAGCTGCTTGCGCGCGACTTTCTGCGTGAGGTTGCGCACGATCACCGAGGTGGCTTCGACACCGACGTCGGCGGTGAGCAGACGGGTTTCGATCTCTTCGAGCAGTTCGTCGTCGATGACCTTCTTGCCCAGGAACAGGCTGGCCATGCCTTCGCCGATGCTGGCGCTGGTCTTGGTCAGGCCTTGCTTGAGGCGAGCGAAGAAGCCGGGTTTGGACGGCTCGGCGGCGGGGATGTCCGGTGCCGGGGCGGGCGGCGCGACAGGGAGCGCGGCTTCGGAGGGCGCAGGCGTCGGAGCGGGTGCAGGTGTTGGCGCGGGCGCTGGAGTCGGTGCAGGTGCGGGCGTCGGCGCAGGCGCTGGGGTCGGTGCTGGTGCGGGCGTCGGCGCAGGCGCTGGGGTCGGTGCTGGTGCGGGCGTCGGCGCAGGCGCTGGGGTCAGTGCTGGTGCGGGCGTCGGCGCAGGCGCTGGAGTCGGTGCTGGTGCAGGCGTCGGCGCAGGCGCTGGAGTCGGTGCTGGTGTGGGCGTCGGCGCAGGCGCTGGGGTCGGTGCTGGTGCAGGCGTCGGCGCAGGCGCTGGGGTCGGTGCTGGTGCAGGCGACGGTGCAGGCGCTGAAGTCGGTGCCAGCGCAGGCGTGTCTTCACGCTCGGGAATCGCAGGCGGCGGCGTAGGTTCCAGATCCGGCACCAGGGCCACCGGCTCTTCGGCCACCGGCAATACCAGGTGGTTGGCAGGCGCCTCGACGCCTGGCGCGACCGCCGGCTCGGGCACGACCGGTGCCTGCTCGGCTTCGGCAGCCAGGGCCTCGGCGGCAGTCGCCTCGACGGCGCTGGGTTCGTCGGCGGCAGGTGCCTGCGGCTTCTTGCGGAACCAGCTGAACAGGCCTTTCTTCTGACCAGCCTCGGCCGGCGCTTTCTTGTCGTCGTTGGAACCAAACATGGAGACGGCTATCTCAAGGCAGCGACGCGCCAGCAGTGGCGCATCAGGAATTCAATAGACGCAGAACAGACTATCTTCGATCCGACTGGTTCATGCGCAACGTTTTGTCTTAAGGGCCCGCTGGCCAGAACGGCGACAGGCATGGTCGCCAGGCGACCGGATCAGTATCCTAGCACCTCCAGGCCCGCCGACGCTAAACCCAAGCGGGCCGCCGAACAGGTTGAACCCCTTATGAATGCTCTAGCCCGCCGCGCTGCCGGCCTGCTGCTCGGCACCCTTTGCCTGCCGCTCGCCGCCTTGGCCGCCGACACCCAGGCCACCCATGAATTCACCCTCGACAACGGCCTGAAAGTGGTCGTGCGCGAAGACCATCGCGCACCCGTGGTGGTGTCGCAGATCTGGTACAAGGTCGGCTCCAGTTACGAGACCCCAGGCCAGACCGGCCTGTCCCACGCCCTCGAGCACATGATGTTCAAAGGCAGCGCCAAGGTCGGCCCCGGCGAAGGTTCGCGCATCCTGCGCGACATCGGCGCCGAAGAGAACGCCTTCACCAGCGACGACTACACCGCGTACTACCAGGTTCTGGCCCGCGACCGCCTGCCGGTCGCGTTCGAGCTCGAAGCCGACCGCATGTCCAGCCTGCGCCTGCCGGCCAACGAGTTCGCCAAGGAAATCGAGGTAATCAAGGAAGAGCGTCGCCTGCGCACCGACGACAAGCCCAACGCCAAGGCCTTCGAGCTGTTCAGCGCCATGGCCTACCCCGCCAGCGGCTATCACACGCCGACCATCGGCTGGATGGCCGACCTGGAGCGCATGAAGGTCGAAGAGCTGCGCCACTGGTACGAATCCTGGTATGCGCCGAACAACGCCACCCTGGTGGTGGTTGGCGATGTCACCGTCGATGAGATCAAGATCCTGTCGCAGAAGTATTTCGGCGCCATTCCCAAGCGCGTCGTGCCACCGGCCAAGCTGCCTCTGGAGCTGGCCGCGCCCGGCCAACGCCAACTCACCGTGCATGTCGCCACGCAACTGCCGAGTCTGATCTACGGCTTCAACGTGCCGGGCCTGGCCACCGCCGAAGACGCCCGCAGCGTACACTCCCTGCGCCTGATCTCGGCCCTGCTCGACGGCGGCTACAGCGCCCGCCTGCCGTCGCGCCTGGAGCGCGGCCAGGAACTGGTGGCCGGCGCCTCGACCGGCTACGACGCCTTCACCCGCGGCGACAGCCTGTTCCTCATTTCGGCCACGCCCAACGTGCAGAAGCAGAAAACCCTCGCCGACGTCGAGAAAGGTCTGTGGGAACAGCTCGACGACCTCAAGAACAACCCGCCCAGCGCCAAGGAACTCGAGCGCGTGCGCGCCCAGGTGATCGCCAGCCTGGTCTACGACCGCGACTCGATCAGCAGCCAGGCCACCACCATCGGCCAGCTGGAAACGGTCGGCCTGTCCTGGAAGCTCATCGACAGCGAACTGGCCGCCCTCGAACGCGTGACGCCCAAGGACATCCAGGACGCCGCCCGCACCTATTTCACCCGCGAACGCCTGAGCGTTGCCCATGTACTGCCCGAGGAGTCCGCCCATGAGTGATCGTCGCGCACCGCGCCAGACCTCGATCGGCGCCGGCCTGATGGCCCTGGCCCTGGCGATGTCCGCCGTGTTGGCCAACCCGGCCCAGGCCGCCGACAATGCCCAAGCCGCCCAACCCGCCCTGCAATCGCTCGCCGAGCTCGACGGCAAGGCGCCCAGCGGCCGCAAGTTGAACGTGCAGGACTGGAAAACCGCCCAAGGCGCACGCGTGCTGTTCGTCGAAGCCCGCGAACTGCCGATGTTCGACCTGCGCGTGACCTTCGCCGCCGGCAGCAGCCAGGACGCCGGCACCCAGGGCCTGGCGGCGCTGACCAACGCCATGCTCAACGAAGGCGTCAAAGGCAAGGACGTCACCGCCATCGCCGAAGGCTTCGAAGACCTCGGCGCCGACTTCAGCGGCGGTTCGTACCGCGACATGGCCGTGGCCAGCCTGCGCAGCCTGAGCGCCAGCGACAAACGCACCCCGGCCCTGGCGCTGTTCGCCGACGTGGTGGGCAAGCCGACCTTCCCCGAAGAGTCGCTCAAGCGGGTCAAGAACCAGCTCCTGGCCAGCTTCGAGTACGAAAAGCAGAACCCTGGCCGCATCGCCGGCAAGGTGCTGTCCAGCAAGCTCTACGGCAGCCACCCCTACGGCACACCTAGCGAAGGCACGGCCGAAAGCATCCCCGGCATCACCCAGGCGCAACTGCGCGCGTTCCACGCCAAGGCCTATACCGCAGGCAATGCCGTGATCGCGCTGGTCGGCGACCTCAGCCGCAGCGAGGCCGAAGCCATCGCCGCCCAGGTCTCGGCCAACCTGCCCAAAGGCCCGGCGTTGCCGGCGCCGGCCCAACCGAGCGAGCCCAAGGCGAGCGCGCAGCACATCGACTTCCCGTCCAAGCAGACCCACCTGATGCTGGCCGAGCTGGGCATCGACCGTAAGGACCCGGACTGGGCCGCGCTGTCGATGGGCAACCAGATCTTCGGCGGCGGCGCCTTCGGTACCCGCCTGATGACCGAAGTACGGGAAAAACGCGGCCTGACCTACGGCGTGTACTCCTCCTTCACTCCGATGCAGGTGCGCGGTCCGTTCACCATCGACCTGCAGACCCGCGCCGAACTCAGCGAAGGCACGCTCAAGCTGGTGCAAGACCTGCTCGGCGACTACCTCAAGACCGGCCCGACGCAGAAGGAACTCGACGACGCCAAGCGCGAACTGGCCGGCAGCTTCCCGCTGTCCACCGCCAGTAACGCCAGCATCGTCGGCCAACTGGGCGCGATCGGCTTCTACGACCTGCCGCTGACCTGGCTGGAAGACTTCATGCAGCAGTCCCAGGCCCTTACCGTCGAGCAGGTCAAGGCGGCGATGAACAAGCACTTGTCGGCCGACAAGCTGGTGATCGTCACCATCGGCCCGAAAGTGCCGCAGAAACCCCTGCCGCCGCCCACCGAAAAACCCGCCGACCAGCCACTGGGCGTACCGGAGCATTGATGCCACGAACCACTTCCCCCTCCCGACCGGCCAGCGCCAGCAAAGGCTCGGGCCAGCTACGTATCATCGCCGGCGAGTGGCGCAGCCGCCGCCTCGCCGTGCCCGATGGCGAAGGCTTGCGCCCTACCCCCGACCGGGTACGCGAGACCCTGTTCAACTGGTTGGCGCCGCACATCGAAGGCGCCCGCGTGCTGGACGCCTTCACCGGTAGCGGCGCGCTGGTGCTCGAAGCGCTGTCGCGCGGCGCCGAAAACGCAGTGGCCCTGGACAGCAACCCCGCCGCCATCGCCAACCTCAAGGACAACCTCGAACTGCTGCGCTGCCCGCGTGGGCAGATCCTGCAAACCGACGCCCTGCGTTACCTGCAAGGCCCGGCCAAGCAACAGTTCGACGTGGTGTTCCTCGATCCGCCCTTCCACCAGGACTTGCTGGCCAACACCTGCGAACTGCTGGAAAGCCAGCAGTGGTTACGCGAACAGGCCTGGATCTACACCGAGAGCGAGGCCGCGCCGTCCACGGTGCAGATGCCGGCTAGCTGGCGTCTGCACCGCGAGAAGAAGACCGGCCAGGTGCATTATGCGCTCTGGCAACGCGGTTGAGCCCCGGCGCAGCATCGGGCGACCGTCGACCCTCCGTCGCACAGGCAGGCGCCCGAACAAGACCTGCCGTGTGATGACTTAATTAACGCTGCCGCCTCCAGCGCATGACCGAAGCTGCTCCCCTTTGACCTACCAAGGAGCACTTCGGCCCATGCCTACTTCCCCGCCCGCCACCCAGCCCGCACAGCCTTCGACCGCCCCGCCCACCCAGCACTTCACCCTCGACAATGGCTTCACGGTAGTGCTGCTCGAAGACCATCGTGCCCCCTTGGTGAGTACGCAACTGTGGTATCACGTCGGTGCCAGTGACGAGCCGCCTGGCCAATCGGGTATGTCCCATGCGCTGGAACACCTGATATTCGAAGGCAGCCGCAAGCTTCCTCAAGGCCAGTACAGCAGCGTACTGGCGCGTCTTGGCGCCGCTCCCCGTGCGTTCACGCTGGACGACGCCACGATGTACGTGGCCACCGTACCGGTGAACCGTTTGGAAATCGTCCTCGAAGCGCAGGCGGACATCATGGCCCACGCGCACCTGAGCGCGCAGGCTTTCAGTGGCGTGCGCACGACCCTGATGAACGAACATCGCCTGCGCGTGGACAGCGTGCCCGACGAACAGGCCAACGCGCAGCACCTGCACCTGGCGCACGGTGACAGCCCCTACGCGCGCTCCCATCACGATGTGTTCGACGACCTGCAATCGCTGACCCTGGAGAGCGTCAAGGCGTGGTATGCACGCCACTACCATCCCAACAACGCCACGCTGGTGGTGGCGGGCGACCTCGAACGGGCAGCGCTGCACGAGCTGGTCGAACGTCATTTCGGGCATCTGCCGAGGGCGTCGCTGGACCGCACCTTACCTTTCCGACATCGCGCAGCCCTGGGCGAGCGCAACCAGACCGTGCGGCTCCCAGGCCTGCGCCCAGGCTTGGCGCTCAGTTTCAACGCACCCAGCCTGGGCAATACGGCCTCGGTGCAGGACGTCCATGCGCTGCAAGTGGCGCTGGCGGTACTGAGCACAGGCGCCAGTTCGCGGTTGTATGCCGCGCTGGTGCGTGAGCAACCGCTCTTGCGCGGAGTGCTCAGCGAGTTCGACCGGCACTTGCGAGGCGACACGCTGCTGACCTTGCGCGCCCTGGTCAGCCCAGGTCAGACCGTACAGAGCGCCAGCGAACGTGTGCTGGCCCTCATCGAAACCCTCAGCGATCAGCCTGTGCCACCCGCAGAGCTGCAACGCGCCAAAACCCAGTTGCTGGCCGAGCGCGTGTTCCGCCATGACTCGCTGCAACAGCGCGCCTACGACGTGGGCCGTCACGTGGTCAGCGGTGCGAGCCTGGCAACGCTGGACCATGAACGCCAGAGCCTCGAAGCCGTCAGCGCCCAAGACCTGCAACGCGTGGCCCGGCACTACCTGAACCGCGACCGCCTGACCTTGACCTACACGCAGCCGGAGGCCATGGCCCAATGAATATCGATCGACCTTCTCCCGCAACCACACAGGCGTCGTCCTGCCCAGCCACCCCAGCCGCCGCCTCGGTCGACTTCGGCGCGCTGGAATCGGCTCAGCGTATCGATCTGGCGCAATTGCCACCGATAGCCAGCACCGTGCATCGCTGGCAAACCGTCAACGGCAGCGGGGTCAGCTTCGTCGAGTCCCGCGAGCTGGACATTCTCGACGTCGTACTGCGCTTCGACGCCGGTAGCCGCCTGGACGGCGATTCGCCCGGCTTGGCTGCAGCCACTTTGTACATGCTCGACCAGGGCGCCGGCGAATACGATGCCCAGGGCCTGGCCACAGCCTTGGAAGACCTCGGCGCCCTGTTCACTCGGCAGGTGCACCCCGACCACGCCATGGTGTCACTGCGCTGCCTGGCTACCGCAGCGGTTCGCGAGCCTGCCCTGCAACTGCTGACCACCCTCCTCGGTCGTCCACGCTTCGCGGTGCCAGCGCTGGACAAGATCAAGACACGCCTGCTCGCCCACCTGAGCCAGCTCGACGACAATCCGGCCAGCGTCGTACAGCGGGCGGTACTGGGTCAGGTGTTCGCCGACCACCCCTACTCGGCTTACGTCAATGGCACCGCCGCCGGTGTACAGGCACTCGAAGCACAGGATCTGCGCGCGTTCCATGGCCGCGCCTACAGCGCCAACAACGTCGAGATCGCTCTGGTCGGCAACCTTTCCCTCGACCAGGCACAGACAGTGGCTGCGGCCCTGAGCGATGCCCTGCCCCAGCACTGGGCCGCCTTGCCACCGCTAGCGCCCACCCCCGCAGAGGCTATCCGCCGCGAATGGCGGACTGCCGGTGCCAGGACCCAGGCGACACTCGCCATGCCCTTGCCGCTGGCGCCGGATGACGCCGACCATGAAGCCGTGCTGCTGGGTTGCGATGTGCTGGGTTCGAGTTTCGACTCGCGCCTGATGCACGAATTGCGCACCCGCCGCAGCCTTACCTACAGCATCCGCGCCACGCCCACCCTGTGGCGGGCCGGCGGTGTGCTGCAAGTTGAGTGGGACATCGCCGCCGAGTACGCCGAAGCATCGCGTCGCCTGGTGCTGGAGTTGATCGACTGCCTGATCGAGCAGGGTCCGAGCCCTGCGGAGCTGGAGCGGGTGCTCAACCTACGCGCCGTACAGCTGTTGCTCCAGGCCGCGCGCAATGACCAGCGCGCCGCCTGGCTGGCCGAACATGGCCAGTTGGGATTGCCCGCCGATTACCTGGCCGAGCACCTCGACCGGCTGGCCGCCGTCACGCCACAACAAGTGGCGCCCGCGCTACGACGCTGGATCGACACAGGACGTATGAGCTTCTTCAGTATCGGACCGCAAGCGGCGCAACAGCGGTTGCCGGATCTGGACGACGCCTAGCCGCACGCAAAGGCGGTGTTTCGTGGCAAGCTGCGCAGGCTTATCCGGAGCCTTTCGACATGCCCACCCGCACCGCCCCTTTCCGCCCCGCCACTGGCTTGACCAACCCGCACCTGCAGACCCTTTGGGGCCCGCTGTGGCGCAAGCTTGCGCCCCTCTCGCGGGAGCGTGAGCGGCTATGGCTGGCCGATGGCGACTTCATTGACCTCGACTGGTATGGCCCGCACCAGGCCGAAGCGCCGCTGGTGCTGGTATTGCACGGTCTGACCGGCTCGTCCGATTCGCCTTACGTCAAAGGGCTGCAAGTGGCCCTCGGCGACCAGGGCTGGGCCAGCGTGGCGGTGAACTGGCGCGGCTGCTCGGGCGAACCGAACCTGTTGCCGCGCAGCTACCACTCCGGCGCCAGCGAAGACCTGGCCGAAATCATTGCCCTGCTGCGTGCCAAGCGCCCGCTGGCGCCGCTGTATGCGGTGGGGTATTCCCTGGGCGGCAACGTGCTGCTCAAGTACCTGGGCGAAAGCGGCAGCGCCAGCCAGTTGCAGGCCGCCGTGGCGGTATCGGTGCCGTTTCGCCTCGACCAATGCGCCGACCGCATGGGCCAGGGGTTTTCCAAGGTGTACCAGGCGCACTTCATGCGCGAGATGCTCGCCTACGTGCAGAACAAGCAGCGCCACCTGCGCGCAGGCGGCCATCACGATGCGGTGCGGACCCTCGACGGCCTGGGTTCGCTGCGCAACCTCAAGACCTTTTGGGAATTCGACGGCAAGGTCACCGCGCCGCTCAACGGCTTTCGCGATGTCCACGACTACTACCGGCGTGCTTCGAGCGGCTTCTATCTGGCGGACAACCGCACGCCGACTTTGATCATCCAGTCCAGCGACGACCCCTTCGTGTTCACCCACAGCCTGCCCGACCCCCAAGCACTGCCGCCGCTGACGCAGTTCGAACTGCATCGGTGCGGCGGGCATGTGGGGTTCGTCGAGGGGAGCCTGCGCAAGCCCAGCTATTACCTGGAGCGACGCATCCCGCAGTGGCTGCTGGAGGCGTTCGAACACCCGCCCCAGTAGCGCTTGGGGTCAGTCGCCCGTGGCGATGGCGCGCTGCGGATCGGTGATCCATTCGCTCCAGGAACCGGCATACAGGCGCCCCAATGGGTAGCCGGCCAGGGCCAGGGCGAACAGGTTGTGGCAGGCCGACACCCCGGAGCCGCAGTAGGCCACCAACTGTTCGGCCGGGCGCTGTTCCAGGGCGCTGGCGAAGCGCGCCCGCAGCTGCTCCACAGGCAGGAAACGCCCCTCGGCGTCGAGGTTGTCGTTGAAGGCCTGGCATTGGGCGCCGGGAATGTGCCCGGCGACCGGATCGATGGGCTCGACCTCGCCACGAAAGCGCGGCAGCGCACGGGCGTCGATCAGGGTCAGGTCGGGGCTGCGCAGGCGTTTGAGCAAGTGTTCGGCGTCGATCACCAGGCTTGGGTCGGGCTCGCCGACGAACGTGCCCTCGCGCTTGGCCGGCGGATCGAGGCTCAGCGGCAGGTGCGCGGCATGCCACGCTTTGAGGCCGCCATCGAGCAGCGCCACACCGTCGCGCTTGCCCAGCCAGGCCAGCAACCACCAGGCCCGCGCTGCGAACAGCCCCGGCCCGTCGTCGTACAGCACCACCTCGCTGTCGACGTCGATGCCCCACTCGCGCAGACGGCCCGACAGCCGAGCGGGGTCAGGCAGCGGATGGCGCCCGGTACGACCCTTGCTTACCGGCCCGCTCAGATCGCGCTCCAAGTCCGCGAACTGTGCGCCGGCGATGTGCCCTTCGGCATAGCTGCGCTGCCCGTAGTCGGCATCGTCCAAGGCAAAACGGCAGTCGAGGATCACCACCTCCGGCGTCTCCAGACGCTCGGCCAACTGCTGCGGGGTGATCAATTGCGCAAGCGGCATGACTAACTCCTTATCGATGACGGGATGGACGTGGGCCGTTGTCATCTTACGGTCATCCGACGGGTGCTGGGTACCCGCACGCAGCGCCGACGCGCGCTTGTCCGACCTGCGTGCGGGCGTGCGATCCGGCCGTCCGACGCGCTGCCGGGCGACGACAACCCAGTCGAGCGTGCCATCGTTGGTCCACGCGACTTGGCCGGGCGCAGTCCCTGCGCTACCATCCGACTCCCTAACGCACTCCTGCCAGGATCAAGCGATGAACCGAGTGTTGTACCCGGGTACTTTCGACCCGATTACCAAGGGCCATGGCGATCTGGTCGAGCGCGCTTCACGGCTGTTCGACCACGTGATCATTGCCGTGGCGGCCAGCCCGAAGAAGAACCCGCTGTTCCCGCTGGAGCAACGCGTGGCGCTGGCCCAGGAGGTGACCGGCCACTTGCCCAACGTCACCGTGCTCGGTTTCTCCACGCTGCTGGCGGCGTTCGCCAAGGAACAGGGCGCCAACGTGCTGTTGCGCGGGCTGCGTGCCGTGTCGGACTTCGAATACGAATTCCAGCTGGCGAACATGAACCGGCAATTGGCCCCGGATGTGGAAAGCCTGTTCCTCACCCCCTCCGAGCGCTATTCGTTCATCTCCTCGACGCTGGTTCGGGAGATCGCCGCGCTGGGCGGCGACATCACCAAGTTCGTGCATCCGGCGGTGGCCGACGCGCTGACCGAGCGCTTCAAGCGCTGACCCGCCGCGCCGCTCGACGCGCCCGCGTGCACTGCGGGCGCGAATACGGCACAATTGCGCCCTTGCTCAGTTAGCTACAGGTCCGGGCGCGATGCCCCCGGTCGGAGTCCCCATGTCCCTGATCATCACCGACGATTGCATCAACTGCGACGTCTGCGAACCCGAGTGCCCGAACGCGGCGATCTCCCAAGGCGAAGAGATCTACGTGATCGACCCCAACCTGTGCACCCAGTGCGTGGGCCATTACGACGAGCCGCAGTGCCAGCAGGTCTGCCCGGTCGACTGCATCCCGCTGGATGAAGCCCACCCGGAAACCGAAGAACAGCTGATGGCCAAGTACCGCCAGATCACCGGCAAGTTCTAGGTCAGGCCGATATCGCGCTCAGCGCTGGCAGCGCAGACAGTACACGCTCGCGCGCTGCCCCAGCTTGACTTCGCGCAGGGTCGT
Source organism: Pseudomonas sp. MLB6B (assembly GCF_054508135.1). Lineage (NCBI taxonomy): Bacteria > Pseudomonadati > Pseudomonadota > Gammaproteobacteria > Pseudomonadales > Pseudomonadaceae > Pseudomonas > Pseudomonas sp. MLB6B. The sequence continues at coordinate 513,538 of NZ_CP199313.1, forward strand.
GCCGCACACCTTGCACAGCTCGCCGCCACGCCCGTAGACGAACAGCTCCTGCTGGAAATACCCCGGCTGACCGTCGCCGCCGATGAAATCGCGCAGCGTGGTGCCGCCACGCTCGATGGCCGCGGCCAAGATGCGCTTGATCTCTTCGGCCAGCTTCAAGTACCGCGCCCGGGAAACCCCGCCCGCCTCGCGCCGCGGGTCGATGCCCGCCGCGAACAGCGCCTCGCTCGCATAGATGTTGCCAACCCCCACCACCACGGCGTTATCCATGATGAACGGCTTGACCGCCATCGAACGGCCGCGCGAGAGCTGGTACAGCCGCTCGCCGTCGAACAGGTCGGTCAACGGCTCCGGCCCTAGGCGCAGCAACAGTTCGTGGTTGTGCGGGTCCAGGCTCCAGAGCATGGCGCCGAAACGCCTCGGGTCGGTGTAGCGCAGGATCAGCCCCGATTCCAGCTCGATGTCCACATGCTCGTGCTTGCCCACCGGCGAGCCGCCCTCGACCAGCCGCAGGTTGCCCGACATGCCCAGATGGCTGATCAAGGTGCCGACCTCGGCGTTGATCAACAGGTATTTGGCGCGGCGCTGCACGGTGACGATGCGTTGCCCGGACAGCCGCGTGTCGAGGTCTTCGGGGATCGGCCAACGCAGGCGGCGGTCGCGCACCACCACGCGGCTGACGCGCTGGCCTTCGAGAAATGGCGCAATTCCGCGCCGGGTGGTTTCGACTTCTGGCAGTTCCGGCATGAATCAGTGCCCGCTCGACTCTCGGAGGTTCTGTTTGAGACTGTCGAAGTCGTACTCCGACAGCCCGATGTAGTCCAGCACCAGCGGCGCGATGGCGTTCCATTCATGGTCGACGCTCTGGTTGCCCAGCACGCGATATGAGGCGCAGATGTGTTCGGCCATCTTGAGCACCGCCAGCAGATTCTTCAACTGTGGCTGCGCATTGTGCGACGACTCGTCGCTGAAGATCGCCAAGGCATTGTGGTGGTTGGCGATGGCCATGCTCAGGTGCTCGGGCAGGCGCCAGGAACGTGCAGTGTAGTAGCCGACCACCGAATGGTTGGTGTTGAGCGCACGGTTTTCCGTATCCACCACGCGCCAGCCCTCGTTGGCCTCGGCATAGGCTTCGACCAGCACGTCCATATAGTTGGGGAAGCGCTTGAGCATCAGCGGCACGCCGCAATCGTGGAACAGGCCCAAGGCGTAGGCTTCGTCGACCGCCTGGATGCCGGTGCGCTTGGCCAGAGTCAGGCAGGTGTTGGCCACGTCCTGGGCGGTATCCCAGAAACGGTTGAGGGTGACGATGGTTTCGTCGCTCATCTCGCCCTTGATCGACTGAGCGTTGATCAGGTTGATGATCGAGCGGCTGCCGAGCAGATTCACCGCCTTCTGGATCGAGCCGATCTTGTTGCTCAGACCGAATTGCGTGGAGTTGACCAGCTTGAGCAGGGCCCCGGACAGACCCGGATCCTGGGCGATCAGACGGGCGATGGTGCCCAGGTCCGGGTCCGGCATGTACTGCTCGAACTGCAGGTCGACCAGGATCTGCGGCTGCGGGGGAATGCTGATGCCTTGCAAGGCTTGCTGAATCTGCTCGGGGGTGAGTTCGTGGGACATGTAGGGGCACTCGGTAAGATGCGTCCGATTCTACCTGTAGGCAAAGCAATCGTTGAGTGCAACTTCGCTGGATTAACCATTTGTCACGGCCCGGCCTCGGGGCAGCACCTCGCCCGGCCGACAGGCTATACTCCCGCTCTTTTTTCCCGGAGCGACGTCATGTCCCTGCCCAGCCTTCGCCTCAAAGCCAACGCCGACCGCCGCCTGCGCGCCGGCCACCTGTGGGTCTACAGCAACGAGATCGACGTTGCCGCCACCCCGCTGCAAGGCCTGAGCGCCGGCCAGCAGGCCATTCTCGAAACGGCCAGCGGCAAGCCTCTGGGCGTGGTAGCGGTGAGCCCCAACAACCTCATCTGCGCCCGCCTGTTGTCGCGCGACGCCAAACTGGCGCTGGACAAGTCGCTGCTGGTGCACCGCCTCAACGTGGCGCTGTCGTTGCGCGAGCGTCTGTTCGACAAGCCCTGCTATCGCCTGGTGTACGGCGACTCCGACCTGCTGCCAGGGCTGGTGGTGGACCGCTTCTTCGACATCCTCGTGGTGCAATTGGCCTCGGCGACCATGGAAGCGCACAAGGACGAGGTGATCGCCGCGCTGGTGCAGGTGCTCAAGCCCAGCGGCATCCTGTTCAAGAACGATTCGGCCGCGCGTGACGCCGAAGGCCTGCAGCGCTACGTCGAGACCGTCTATGGGGAAGTGCCGGACTGGGTCGCCCTGGAAGAGAACGGCGTCAAGTTCGAAGCCCCGGTGCGCGAAGGACAGAAGACCGGCTGGTTCTACGACCACCGCATGAACCGCGCGCGCCTGGCGCCCTATGTCGCCGGCAAGCGCGTGCTCGACCTGTTCAGCTACATCGGCGGCTGGGGTGTGCAGGCCGGCGTGTTCGGCGCCAGCGAAGTCTTCTGCGTCGATGCCTCGGGCTTCGCCCTGGATGGCGTGGAGCGCAATGCCGCGCTCAATGGCATTGGGGAAAAACTGACCTGCATCGAAGGCGACGTGTTCGAAGCACTCAAGGAACTCAAGGCCGCCGAAGAGCGCTTCGACGTGATAGTCGCCGACCCGCCCGCCTTCATCAAACGCAAGAAAGACCTGAAGAACGGCGAAGGCGCCTACCGCCGCCTGAACGAGCAGGCCATGCGCCTGCTGAACAAGGACGGCATCCTGGTCAGCGCCTCGTGCTCGATGCACCTGCCCGAAGACGACCTGAACGGCATTCTGCTGACCAGCGCCCGCCACCTGGACCGCAACCTGCAACTGCTCGAGCGCGGCGGCCAGGGGCCGGACCATCCGGTGCATCCGGCCATTCCGGAAACGCGTTACATCAAGAGCATTACTTGCCGGTTGTTGCCCAACAGCTGAGGAGCGTCGCTTGCGACCACCCCCGACGGTGGTCGCTGCGGCCTCTCCCTCCTAAATCTCCAGGACCTGCGACGCAATCCCGAAATACACCAGCACCCCCACTGCATCGGCGATCGAGGTGACCAAAGGGCCGCTCGCAGTGGCAGGGTCGAGCTTGAGTCGGCTGAGCATGAACGGCAGGCTCATGCCGATCAGGCTGCCCATCAGCACGATCACCACCATGCTGCTGGCGACGATCAATGCGATATCCGCACCGCCGCGCAGGATGCCGAGCCCGGCCACCGCCACGGCCATCGTAGCGCCCAGTGCCAAGGCGACCCCGCATTCGCGACCGAGCAACTGCAGCCAGTCGCGCAATACCACTTCACCCGTCGCCAGGCCGCGAACCATCAAGGTGGCGGACTGCGCACCTGCGTTGCCGCCGCTGTCGACCAGCAGCGGCAGGAAGAACACCAGCGCGATGTGCGCCGCGATGGTGTCTTCGAACGCCGCGATCCCAGCGCCGGAGAACAGGTTGCCGAAGACCAGCAGCACCAGCCACAGCACCCGCTTGCGGTACAGCAGGCCAAGGGTGGCGTCCTTGAGGTTGCCGATGTGGTTGGTGATGGATGCGCCCTTGTGAAAATCTTCGGTGGCGGCGTCGACCACCACGTCCATCGCTTCGTCGCAGGTGATGATCCCTACCAGACGCCCGGCTTCGTCGAGCACCGGTAGCGCCAGCAAGTCGTGCGCGCGGATCAACCGCGCCACTTCTTCCTGCGATGTGGAGACGCTGACGCAGAGCACCTTACGCGTCATGATCCGTTCCACAGGGCAGTCCGGCGCGGCCAGGATCAACTCGCGCAGGGATACGGTACCGAGCAGGTTGCGGGCGCTGTCCAGCACGTAGGATTGATAGATGGTTTCGGCGTCGGCAGCCTCGCGGCGCAACATGTCGATGGCTTGGCTGGCGTGCAGTCCATGGTCGAGACTCGAGTACTGGCTCGTCATGAGCGCGCCGGCAGTACCTTCGCGGTAGTGGACCAGTTGCAGGAACTGGTCGCGACGGGCTTGGGCGGCTTGGCGCAGATCGTTGGGGGAAGGGGTGGCGGACATACCGTAGTGCATGAAAGTCTCCAGGCGCCGTCCAGGCACCTGCGGACCTCACCCTGCCGGGCTCAAGCCTGCGGTAGCCCTGGCGACGGCGCGCTCAGTGCCAGATGACAGATTCCGGGGGAACTGAAACTGGGAAGGTCCATTGAGGTGTTTCTCGTCGAGCCGCACATGCGGCGCGGCAATGATAGGAAGGGACATGGCCGAAGTCAGCCCTAGGCTCGCCAATCCGTGCGTTTTCGGAAGCGTCCTACAGAGCGCCCGATCAATGCCCGGCGCAAGGCGCCACAAAGCCACAGCGGCCAACTGTCCAACTCGCCGTTCCCTCCCTACGCCAGCGGTGTAGAATCGGGCCTATTCATCGCCAGTCATCCCCCGGCGGGTTTATGAGCTCTGGTCGAGCACGCGGCGATCCCGTGCTGTCGTCGACCTCATCCGTGCCAATGGCAACCGACTTTCGGCGCAATGGACAAGAGAAGCTCACTTCCCCTTCATGTGACCTGATCAAGCCGCCAGGAGTGCTTCATGCCTGATTACCGTTCCAAGACTTCCACCCACGGCCGCAACATGGCCGGCGCCCGTGCCCTGTGGCGCGCCACCGGCATGAAAGACGACGATTTCAAGAAACCGATCATCGCCATCGCCAACTCCTTCACCCAGTTCGTTCCGGGACATGTGCACCTCAAGGACATGGGCCAGCTGGTCGCCCGCGAGATCGAGCGTGCCGGTGGCGTGGCCAAGGAATTCAATACCATCGCGGTCGACGACGGCATCGCCATGGGCCACGACGGCATGCTCTATTCGCTGCCCAGCCGCGAGATCATCGCCGACGCCGTGGAGTACATGGTCAATGCGCACTGCGCCGACGCCATCGTCTGCATCTCCAACTGCGACAAGATCACCCCCGGCATGCTGATGGCCGCGCTGCGCCTGAACATCCCGGTGATCTTCGTCTCTGGGGGGCCGATGGAAGCCGGCAAGACCAAACTGGCCAGCCACGGCCTGGACCTGGTCGACGCCATGGTCATCGCCGCCGACTCGACCGCGTCCGATGAAAAGGTCGCCGAATACGAGCGCAGCGCCTGCCCGACGTGCGGTTCCTGCTCAGGCATGTTCACCGCCAACTCGATGAACTGCCTGACCGAAGCCCTGGGCCTGGCCCTGCCAGGCAACGGCTCGACCCTGGCCACCCACTCCGACCGCGAGCAACTGTTCCTCACCGCCGGGCGCACCATCGTGCAGCTGTGCAAGCGTTACTACGGCGAGAACGACGAGTCGGTGCTGCCGCGCAGCATCGCCAACTTCAAGGCGTTCGAGAACGCCATGATGCTCGACATCGCCATGGGCGGTTCGACCAACACCATCCTGCACTTGCTGGCCGCGGCCCAGGAAGGCGAAGTCGAGTTCGACCTGCGCGACATCGATCGCTTGTCGCGCAAGGTGCCGCAGCTGTGCAAGGTGGCGCCGAACATCCAGAAGTACCACATGGAAGACGTGCACCGCGCAGGCGGCATCTTCAGCATCCTCGGTTCGCTGGCCCGTGGCGGCCTGCTGCACACCGACCTGCCGACCGTGCACAGCCTGAGCATGGCCGACGCCATCGCCCAGTGGGACATCACCCAGACCGACGACGAAGCCGTGCGCACCTTCTTCAGAGCAGGCCCGGCCGGCATCCCGACGCAAACCGCGTTCAGCCAGTCGACCCGTTGGGACACCCTGGACGACGACCGCGAGAACGGTTGCATCCGCAGCTTCGAGCACGCCTATTCCCAGGAGGGCGGCCTGGCCGTGCTGTACGGCAACATCGCCCAGGACGGCTGCGTGGTGAAGACCGCCGGTGTCGACGAGTCGATCCACGTGTTCGAAGGCAACGCCAAGATCTTCGAGAGCCAGGACAGCGCGGTACGCGGCATCCTCAACGACGAAGTGCAGGCCGGTGACATCGTCATCATCCGTTATGAAGGTCCGAAGGGCGGCCCGGGCATGCAGGAAATGCTCTACCCAACCTCGTACCTGAAGTCCAAAGGCCTGGGCAAAGCCTGCGCCCTGCTCACCGACGGCCGCTTCTCGGGTGGCACCTCGGGCCTGTCCATCGGCCACGCTTCGCCGGAAGCCGCTGCCGGTGGCGCGATCGGTCTGGTCCGCGATGGCGACAAGGTGCTGATCGACATTCCCAACCGTTCGATCAACCTGTTGGTCAGCGACGAAGAGCTGTCGCACCGCCGTATCGAGCAGGACAAGAAGGGCTGGAAGCCGGTCGAAGTGCGTCCGCGCAAGGTGACCACCGCGCTGAAAGCCTATGCCCTGCTGGCGACCAGCGCCGACAAGGGCGCGGTGCGCAACAAGGCGATGCTCGACGGGCTGTGAGGTTCGGCTGGCATACGCAATAACCGGCGCCTGGCGCGCCGGTTTTCTACCTTGGCTATTGGAGCGAGATAGCGGGGTTCGACTTAAGCGTCACAAGCTTATGCAAGGCAATCCCGATGGATTCGTCATCGAAGAGCCGACTCTTGCGAGATGCCGTAGCGGCAGATCCTGACCAGTTCTCAAGCCGCTTTCGTATTGCTGCGATCGTAGGCTCGATCGCTTCTTGAGAAAGCAGCCAGTCGACCGTTGCCAATAACTCCATACCGAAAGGTGATTCGAAGCCGTCGATCAGTTCAGCAGTAAACTCCAAAGCGGGAAGATAGGCTTTCGCCTCCCCATTCAAATAAGCTTGCACAAAGCTTTTCCGACTTTCGTCAAACCAGATCACATCGTAGGGTCCTGCATCGCTAATGCGCTTGCCGCAGTGTAGGTAACTGCCGTCAAGGTTATCCAGCAAGTGCTCGAGCCGGTTAGCGTAGGGGCCGTATTTATGCGCGACGAACTTGAGCTGCAATGGATTATCGCCCGGAGTGAATCGCTCGATAGATCGCTCAAGAAACCACGCCAGCTTCTGGATTTCGAGAAGACTGCACTCCATCCCCAATACCCAGTAACGACGCACTAGCTCCGCAATCAGCGCACGTGCGGGTGTCAATTGTTCCACGCCACTGCGTTTGGACACGTTTTGGTAGTTCGCGGTTGGCTCGAAGACAAGAATATCCGCCTGTAGATCACTAAGTGCCTGTTGTATCTGATCGCGCACTGCTGGCCAGGGCAACCCACCATTGCCTGCCCCAAGTGGGGGTATGGCGATCGAGCTCAACTGATGCTCGATGATGAAGGTACGAAGATCCCGCAGGCCCTCGATAATCCAGTCAATATGCGATGGCGAACGCCAATGCCGCTTAGTGGGGAAGTTCACGACCCACTTTGGTCCGCCCAGCTCGTTCACTGGCGTTACGAACATTTTGCCAGTAACCACTTCTTGAGCCTGACAAGCTGCGCGGTACAAGCGATAATTTTCGGCAAAGCGCTCTTTGAACATGAGTGCAATGCCTTTGCCCATCACGCCAACGGTATTGACCGTGTTAACCAACGCTTCAGCGTCAGCCTCAAGAAGATTGCCCTGCACAAAACGGATCATCAGAAATACCACTTGGGTCGAGCATGGACAGGAATATTCAAGTGACGCTGTCGAATTTCACTATCGATACGGCTGCTGAGCAGTTCGTCATAGCAGACAATGCCTAGCAAGGCCTCCACCGGAACATGCTTGTAGAGAAGCGCCTCAGCCTGGTAACGCTCCATTTTTCTAGGATCATCCGCATCCCGCTTAAAGTCCCTACGCTGCAGGATGTTCCAGTCGATTCTATCCAACTGCTGAAGATCGTTGTAATAGCCAGTCCAATGCGGATAGGCGTGAGCATCAGTAAAGATAAAGCGCAGGCCAAGCGACTGCACACGGTACAGACTGGAAACGAGAATCACGATCTCTTCGTTGCGCCTTTGCTGCACACTCCATCCCGAGTGGATGTTCTTCATCATTACCGAAAACGGCGTGAAGTAGAAAGGCACATAGTCAGCAAGCGTGCCTCCCGGTTCGACAGGCACGCATCGCTGAGCTCGTTTGCTGATCAGATCCGGATTGCCGATTTCTACGTAACGATCAAATACCTTTCCCGACGAAACCGCAGGCAAACCATGATCGAGAATCCATGGAAGATTGTCACGATGCACGATTCGCCAGATGAGCGCTTTTGAAGGGTTGAGATTGGTGTAGATCATCTGGTAGGAAACATGTTGGGATTCGAGTCGACCCACAGATTCGTCAAACCTTTTGCCTTAGCTTCGTTCAACACAAGCTGTCGAATGCCTTCAGTGGGCGTGAAAATTTTTGCAAAACTTGCGACTGGCACCGCGCCTGGGGCCAAGCACTCAGCCATGCAAACATGCCTGCACGCCGAATCAAGATACTCCCGTCGGCCCATGGTATCCCAATCTATCTGGTTAAATCCTGTGTCGTAGTCAAGTAATTCGCCAACCCCGCCTGCCAGCGGGTGCTTGGCTATCACTTTCCAGTTGTGCGCTTTGGCGTGAGTCCTAGCTACCGCTATCAATATGAAATGAGCGCCCGGGCGATCCCGGTGCACCCTGCCATCGAAGGGATTTTTCGCGAACCAGTGAAACGGTACGAAGCACTCCAGCGCTCCGGCCCTTCTGCCTTCGACGATTTGCGCGTCGGCGATGTCGGTAAAGCCGGCGCCGAGCACTGCCCTGGGAAGCAGCCCGCGACACAAGATTGATGGCACATTGTCGACGCTGGTGAGATGGTAAATGAATTTTTGATCGCGAATAGTCAAAGCAAGCTCCTTGCAGCACAGGTGTCCATTTGCCATCAACTATAGACTCAGGATGCCGACCTGCATGGCGCTCAACTCCTAATTATTTGGTCAGGTTTCCGCCTACATGCTTGTGCAAAACCGCAATGCAAAAGCTACCTAAAGTGACTCGACGCAAGCACCGCTAGGCGCTCCCTGTGCATGCCCCCTGAGATCTAGGCGGTAATCATGTGGCACAAGGCCGCAGCAAAACTATGGTCACGAACGCAACAAACCCGTCGTTATTTCCAAAACGACTATCGAAATAACATTTGGGTATAAATTCCTGTGTTTTCAGCCTGTTAGCATTCGCGATTGCCTTCGCTCATGCCAGCGTCGGCCACGTCTCGCTCGAACTGGAGCTTCAATGAATCTTCCGCTGTCTCTTAACCTGCTGGCGTTCCTCGCGCTGCTGCTGGGCCTCGCGCAGACCCGCCGCACCGACTGGAGCCTGGCGAAAAAAGTCTTGCTGGGCCTGGTGCTCGGCGTGCTGTTCGGGCTGGTGCTGCATACCCTGTATGGCGCCGGCCATCCCGTGCTAAAGGCCACCATCGGCTGGCTCGACCTGGTCGGCAACGGCTATGTGGGGCTGTTGCAGATGATCGTCATGCCGCTGATTTTCGCCTCGATCCTCAGCGCCGTGGCACGCCTGCACAACGCCTCGTCCCTGGGCCGCATCAGTGTGCTGAGCATCGGCACGCTGCTGATCACCACGGCCATCGCCGCCCTGATCGGCATCGTGCTGACCAACCTGTTCGGCCTCACCGCCGACGGCCTGATCGCCGGTGTACAGGAAAGCGCGCGGCTGCAAGCCATCCACAGCGACTATGCCGGCAAGGTCGCCGACCTCAACATCCCGCAACTGCTGCTCTCCTTCATCCCCAGCAACCCGGTGGGCGACCTGGCGCGGGCCAAGCCGACCTCGATCATCAGCGTGGTGATCTTCGCCGTGTTCGTCGGCATGGCCGCCTTGCAGCTGATTCGCGACGACGCCGAGAAAGGCGGCCGCGCGCTGTCGGCCATCGATACCCTGCAAGCCTGGGTGATGCGCCTGGTACGCCTGGTCATGAAGCTCACGCCCTATGGCGTGCTGGCGTTGATGGCCAAAGTAGTGGCCAGCTCCAACCTGGAAGACATCCTCAAACTGGGCAGCTTCGTGCTGGTGTCGTACCTGGGCCTGGGGCTGATGTTCGTGGTGCACGGGGTGATCCTCGCCGCCACCGGCGTCAGCCCGCTGCGCTTCCTGCGCAAGGTCTGGCCGGTACTGACCTTCGCCTTCACCAGCCGCTCCAGCGCCGCCAGCATTCCGCTGAACATCGAGGCGCAAACCCTGCGCCTGGGCGTGCCGCAGTCGATCGCCAGCTTCAGCGCCTCGTTCGGTGCCACGCTGGGCCAGAACGGTTGCGCCGGGCTGTACCCGGCCATGCTGGCGGTGATGGTCGCACCCACCGTGGGCATCGACCCATTCGACCCGCTGTGGATCGCGACCCTGGTGGCCATCGTCACCCTGAGTTCGGTCGGCGTGGCCGGAGTGGGCGGCGGCGCGACCTTCGCGGCGCTGATCGTGCTGCCGGCCATGGGGCTGCCGGTGGAACTGGTGGCGCTGCTGATCTCGGTGGAACCGCTGATCGACATGGGCCGCACCGCGCTCAACGTCAACGGTTCGATGACCGCAGGCATGGTCACCAGCCAATTGCTCAAGCAGACCGACACCCAGGTGCTGGCCAGCGAAGAACGGGCCCAGCTCAGCCACGTCTGACCCTGCCCGGGCGTGCCGTCACGGCGCGCCCACCCCCTCCTGCAGCAGCTCGGCGAACGCCTTGGCCATCGCCGAGCCGCCTCGCTCACGCTGCACCAGCCACACCGCAGTGACCGCCGCTTCGTCCAGCAAAGTGCGGTAAACCACGCCTTCGATGCGCATGCGCTGGAACGACGCCGGCAGCACCGACACCCCCAAGCCTGCCGAGACCAGACCGATGATGGTCATGGCCTCCCCTGCTTCCTGGGCGAAATGCGGGCTGAAGCCGGCACTGCGCGCCAGGCTCAGCAACTGCGCATGCAGGCCGCTGCCGTAGCTGCGGGGGAAGAACACGAAGGGCTCGTCGGCCAGTTGCGCCATGTACAGCCCTGGCTCGCTGCCGGCCGCCAGGGGATGGGAGGCGTTGATCACCGCCACCAGGGGTTCGCGCAGCAGCTCGGTGGCGACCAGCCCCTCGGGCAGCGGCATCGGCCGCATCAGGCCCACCTCGATGGACTCGTCGAACACCCCCGCCGCCACGTCGCGACTGCTCAGTTCCTTGAGGTTCAAGTGCACGGCAGGGAAACGCTGGCGAAAGGCATGCAGCGCTTTGGGAATCTTCGAGGTGAAGGGTGCAGAAGACGTGAAGCCGATCTTCATTTCGCCCAGCTCACCCAATTGCGCACGCCGGGCGACGTCGGCCGCCTTCTCCACCTGGGCCAGTACTTGCCGCGCCTCTTCGAGAAACAAGCGCCCGGCTTCGCTCAGCTCGACGCGGCGGTTGGTGCGCTCGAACAGGCGTGCGCCCAACTCCTGTTCCAGCGCCTGGATCTGCTGGCTCAGCGGCGGTTGGGAAATGCCCAGTTGCTGGGCGGCGCGGCCGAAGTGCAGCTCTTCGGCCACGGCGATGAAGTAACGCAGGTGACGCAATTCCATGCTCGGCCTCTAAATAGGTCGTGAAAGCTCTTAAATAGGTCGAACAATATATTGGAAGTAATCATTAGGCAGCTATATGCTTTTTCCTACTGCATTGGCAGCCGTCGCTACTCGAGGTCCCCGTTCCGTGAAATCCGCTGTCGCGCCCCTACCCGCCCGCTCTGCAACTGCCCAGGCCGAGCCGCCACCTCAGTTGTGGATCGAAAAAGGTACCCCCGCTTTCATGCGTACCGTACTGGCGCTGTTCAGCGGTGGTTTCGCGACGTTTGCGTTGCTGTATTGCGTGCAGCCGATGATGCCGTTGCTGTCGCACGAGTTCGCCATCAACGCGGCGCAGAGCAGCCTGGTGCTGTCGATCTCCACGGCGATGCTGGCCATCGGCCTGCTGATCACCGGCCCCATTTCCGACCGCATCGGGCGCAAGCCGGTGATGGTCTTCGCCCTGCTGTGCGCGGCGCTGGCGACCTTGGCCAGCGCCGTCATGCCGACCTGGGAAACGGTGCTCGCCACCCGCGCGTTGGTGGGCCTGTCGCTCAGCGGCCTGGCGGCCGTGGCGATGACCTACCTCAGCGAAGAAATCGCGCCACAGCACATCGGCCTGGCCATGGGGCTGTACATCGGTGGCAACGCCATCGGCGGCATGAGCGGCCGGCTGATCACCGGCGTGCTGATCGACTTCGTCAGCTGGCACACCGCCTTGCTGGTGATGGGCGGCCTGGCTCTGGTGGCGGCGCTGGTGTTCTGGCGGGTGCTGCCTGAATCGCGCAACTTCCGCGCCCAGTCGCTCAAGCCACGCAACCTGCTCGACGGCTTCGTGCTGCACTTCAAGGACGCCGGCCTGCCCTGGCTGTTCCTCGAAGCCTTCCTGCTGATGGGCGCCTTCGTCACGTTGTTCAACTACATCGGCTACCGCCTGCTGGCAGAGCCATACCACATGAACCAGGCGCTGGTGGGCTTGCTGTCGGTGGTGTACCTGTCGGGCATCTACAGCTCCGCGCAGGTCGGTGCGCTGGCCGACAAACTGGGCCGGCGCAAGGTGTTCTGGGCCAGCATCCTGGTGATGGCGGCGGGCATGGCGTTGACCATGGCGGCGCCGTTGACGCTGATCGTGGTCGGCATGCTGATTTTCACCTTTGGCTTCTTCGGCGCGCATTCGGTCGCCAGCAGCTGGATCGGCCGACGGGCGCTGCGGGCCAAGGGGCAGGCGTCGTCGCTGTATTTGTTCAGCTATTACGCCGGCTCCAGCGTGGCGGGTACGGTGGGCGGGATGTTCTGGCACCACTACGGCTGGAACGGCATCGGCCTGTTCATCGGCAGCCTGTTGGCGATCGCGCTGGGCATTGCCGTCCACCTGAGCCGCCTGCCGCCCAAAAGCTGAGCGTCACAGCCACATGCGGCGCACGATGGCGTGCCCACGCCATTGGTGCAGGCACACGGCGGCGATGTGCAACAGCACGACGGCCGCCAGGGCGAAACAACTGGCGATATGCAGCGTGAACCAGCGTGCGTGCCAAACGGCGTCGAACGCTGGCCCTGGAATCTGCCACCAGCCAAACACATCGATGGCGTGGTCCATCATCAATACGCCCGATAGCAGAACCACCGCTGTCATCCAATAGAGCGCTTGGTGCGCGACATGGGCCGCCAGACGGCCCAAGGGGTTCCGATCGATGCTGGCGGGGACTGGCTTGAACGCGCGTACCACGCAGCGCAGTACGAAGATCGGGATATACAGGGTGGTAGTCGACACGTTCACCCAGCCTACCCACGCACGCGTGGCCTCATCGACTTCGGCGTAGGCCACGTAGAAGCCGCTGACCAATACCCAAAGGATGACGGCCGCCGATATCCAATGCAGCAGCACTTGCTCCCAGCTATAACGTTCCATCCCGCCTGCGCTCATTGCCAGTTCCTCGTAAAAGGTGCGCACGCTGGGAGCTGCGCCGCCAGACGGCGCCAGCCCAGCACAGGGCGCGTGGGTCAATGGCGCGGCAGCTTATGAAGAGTGGTCGATGAGGACCGTAGGGGAAAATGACTTTGCGGGAAGGATTATTCGTCAGCCGATGAAGTCCCTTGCCAGCCCGTTGCAGGCTGGCAAGGCGCAATGGCAAGTTTCAGCCGTGGTACTGGGCCGACAGCTCGTGCACCGCTTCGATGAACACGCCAGCATGGGCCGGATCGACTTCCGGCGTGATGCCATGGCCGAGGTTGAACACATGGCCGCTGCCCTGGCCGTAGCTGGCCAGGATGCGCGCCACTTCCTTGCGGATGGCGGCAGGGTTGGCGTACAGCACGGTCGGGTCCATGTTGCCTTGCAGCGCCACTTGGCCACCGACCCGGCGCCGGGCCTCGCCGATGTCGCAGGTCCAGTCCAGGCCCAGGGCATCGGCCCCGGCTTCGGCGATGCTTTCCAGCCACAGGCCGCCGTTCTTGGTGAACAGGATCACCGGCACCTTGCGCCCGTCGTGCTCGCGGATCAGACCGCTGACGATCTTGCGCATGTAGGCCAGGGAAAATTCCTGGTACGCCGCCGACGACAGGTTGCCGCCCCAGGTATCGAAGATCTGCACGGCTTGCGCGCCGGCCACGATCTGCCCGTTGAGGTACGCGGTGACCGACTGCGCAAGCTTGTCGAGCAGCAGGTGCAGAGCTTCTGGCGTGTCGTAGGCCATGGCTTTGATCTTGCGGAAATCTTTCGACGAGCCGCCTTCGACCATGTAGGTGGCCAGGGTCCAGGGGCTGCCGGAGAAGCCGATCAGCGGCACGCGGCCGTTGAGCTCGCGGCGAATGGTGCTGACCGCGTCCATCACGTAGCCCAGATCGTTCTGCGCGTCGGGCACCGGCAGCGCTTCGATGTCGGCCAGGGTGCGCACGACCTTCTTGAAACGCGGGCCTTCGCCGGTTTCGAAGTACAGGCCCAGGCCCATGGCGTCGGGGATGGTGAGGATGTCGGAAAAGAGGATCGCGGCGTCGAGCGGATAGCGCTCCAGCGGCTGCAGGGTGACTTCGCAGGCGAACTGCGGGTTCATGCACAGGCTCATGAAATCGCCGGCCTTGGCGCGGCTGGCGCGGTATTCGGGCAGGTAGCGACCGGCTTGGCGCATCATCCAGACAGGGGTGACGTCCACGGGTTGCTTGAGCAGGGCGCGCAGGAAACGATCGTTCTTCAGGGGAGTCATGTCGGCATCCGAAAACAGAATGCAGGCATCTTGTCAGACGCCAACGCAAAAGGCACGGATGGGACAGGGGGTTTCGTCTGTTGGGTGCGCTGGATCAAGGGGGTGGCAGGGGCAGGAGCGCCGAACCGGGCGCTCCTGCATGAGCCGCATCAGACCTCCAGGTAATCCAGAATCCCTTCGGCGGCGGTGCGGCCTTCGAAGATGGCCGTGACCACCAGGTCCGAACCGCGCACCATGTCGCCGCCGGCGAAGATCTTCGGGTTGCTGGTCTGGTGCTTGAAGCGGCCCTGCTCGGGCGCCACTACACGGCCTTGGCTGTCGGTGCGGATGTCGAACTGTTCGAACCAGGGCGCGGGGCTCGGGCGGAAACCGAAGGCGATGACCACGGCATCGGCCGGTAGGATCTGCTCGGAACCGGGAATCGGCTCGGGGCTGCGACGACCACGGGCATCGGGCTCGCCCAGGCGGGTTTCGACCACCTTGACGCCTTCGACCTTGTCTTCGCCGACGATGGCGATCGGCTGGCGGTTGTAGAGGAACTTGACTCCCTCTTCCTTGGCGTTCTTCACCTCTTTGCGCGAGCCGGGCATGTTCGCCTCGTCGCGGCGATAGGCGCAGGTGACGCTGCTCGCGCCCTGGCGAATCGAGGTGCGGTTGCAGTCCATCGCCGTGTCGCCGCCGCCGAGCACGACCACGGTCTTGCCTTGCATGTCGACGAAATCTTCCGGCGACTTCTCGAAACCGAGGTTGCGGTTGACGTTGGCGATGAGGAAGTCCAGCGCGTCGTGCACGCCCGGCAGGTCTTCACCGGGGAAACCGCCTTTCATGTAGGTGTAGGTCCCCATGCCCATGAATACCGCGTCGTAGTCGGCCAGCAACTGCTCGAGGGTGACGTCGCGGCCCACCTCGGTGTTGAGGCGGAATTCGATGCCCATGCCGGTGAACACTTCGCGACGGTTGCTCAGCACACTCTTTTCCAGCTTGAACTCCGGGATGCCGAAGGTCAGCAGGCCACCGATTTCCGGGTTCTTGTCGAACACCACAGGCGTTACGCCCGCGCGCACCAGCACGTCGGCGCAGCCCAGGCCCGCCGGGCCGGCACCGATGATGGCCACGCGTTTGCCGGTCGGCTTGACCTGCGACATGTCCGGGCGCCAGCCCATGGCGAAGGCGGTGTCGGTGATGTACTTCTCGACCGAGCCGATGGTCACCGCGCCGAAGCCGTCGTTCAGGGTGCAGGCTCCTTCGCACAGGCGGTCTTGCGGGCACACGCGGCCGCAGACTTCGGGCAGGGTGTTGGTCTGGTGCGACAGCTCGGCGGCCGCGAGGATGTTGCCCTCCGACACCAGCTTCAGCCAGTTGGGGATGAAGTTGTGCACCGGGCACTTCCACTCGCAGTACGGGTTGCCGCAGCCCAGGCAGCGGTGGGCCTGCTCGACCGACTGCTGGGGTTTGAACGGTTCGTAGATCTCCACGAATTCTTTCTTGCGCTGGCGCAGCAGTTTCTTCTTCGGATCCTTGCGCCCTACTTCGATGAACTGGAAGTCGTTACTCAGACGTTCAGCCATTTTTCAAAACCTCTTCACGGCAGTTGCGCGCTACACGCTGCAAGCTGCAAGACGATCACGTAAGCCGGGCGCACCCCGTGGCGCTTCTGATTGCGGCTTTGGGGTACGCCACGTGCAGCTGCTCTTACTGCGGGTTGGCGCGGGTGCTGGACAGCAGTTGCTTGAGGTTGGCCGCCTTGGGCTTGACCAACCAAAAGCGCCGCACGTAGTCGTCCAGGTTCTCGGAGAGCTCGCGCCCCCACTCGCTGCCGGTTTCTTCCACGTATTCGGCAAGGACATGCGCCAGATGGGTGCGGTAGGCCTCCATCGCTTCCCCGCTGATGCGCTGGATCTCCACCAGTTCGTGGTTCAGCTTGTCGACGAAGGAATTGTCCATGTCGAGCACGTAGGCGAAACCGCCCGTCATGCCGGATCCGAAGTTGTAACCGGTCTTGCCCAGCACGCAGACGAAACCGCCGGTCATGTATTCGCAGCAATGATCGCCCGTGCCCTCGACCACGGTGTGGGCACCGGAGTTGCGCACCGCGAAACGCTCGCCCGCGGTGCCGGCGGCGAACAGCTTGCCGCCGGTGGCGCCGTACAGGCAGGTGTTGCCGACGATGGCGCTGTGTTGCGTTTCGAACGGGCTGCCCGCAGGCGGCACGATGGTCAGCTTGCCGCCGGTCATGCCTTTGCCCACGTAGTCGTTGGCATCACCTTCCAGACGCATGTGCAGGCCGCCGGCGTTCCAGACGCCGAAGCTCTGCCCGGCCGTGCCTTTGAAGCGGAAGGTCACGGGCTTGGCCGCCATGCCCTGGTTGCCGTAGAGCTTGGCGATCTCGCCCGAGACACGGGCGCCGATGGAGCGGTCGCAGTTGCAGATGTCGAGGGCGAATTCGCCGCCGGCCTGGTCGCGGATGGCCGGCAGGGCCATGTCGACCATGCGCTCGGCCAGCTCGCCCTTGTCGAACGGCGGGTTGCGGTCGACTTCGCAGAACTGCGGCTTGTCGGCCGGAATGTGCGGGCTGCCCAGCAATGGCGCGAGGTCCAGGTACTGTTGACGTTCGGTGTCGCCCGGCAGCACGTCGAGCAGGTCGGTACGACCGATCAGCTCGCCTAGGCTGCGCACGCCCAGCTTGGCCAGCCATTCGCGGGTTTCTTCGGCGACGAAGGTGAAGAAGTTGATCACCATGTCGACGGTGCCGATGTAGTGGTCCTTGCGCAGCTTCTCGTTCTGCGTGGCCACGCCCGTGGCGCAGTTGTTCAGGTGGCAGATGCGCAGGTATTTGCAGCCCAGGGCGATCATCGGCGCGGTGCCGAAGCCGAAGCTCTCGGCGCCGAGGATGGCGGCCTTGATCACGTCGAGGCCGGTTTTCAGGCCGCCGTCGGTCTGCACCCGCACCTTGCCGCGCAAATCGTTGCCGCGCAGGGTCTGGTGGGTTTCGGCCAGGCCCAGCTCCCACGGCGCGCCAGCGTACTTGATCGAGGTCAAAGGCGATGCGCCGGTGCCGCCGTCGTAGCCGGAGATGGTGATCAGGTCGGCATAGGCCTTGGCCACGCCGGCGGCGATGGTGCCCACGCCGGCTTCGGCGACCAGCTTGACCGACACCAGTGCCTGCGGATTGACCTGCTTGAGGTCGTAGATCAGCTGCGACAGGTCTTCGATCGAATAGATGTCGTGGTGCGGCGGCGGCGAGATCAGCGTCACGCCTGGCACGGCGTAGCGCAGCTTGGCGATCAGGCCGTTGACCTTGCCGCCCGGCAGTTGTCCGCCCTCGCCTGGCTTGGCGCCCTGCGCTACCTTGATCTGCAGCACTTCGGCGTTGACCAGGTACTCGGGGGTGACGCCGAAGCGGCCGGTGGCGACCTGCTTGATCTTCGAGCTGCGCACGGTGCCGTAGCGCGACGGGTCTTCGCCGCCCTCACCGGAGTTGGAACGCGCGCCCAGGCGGTTCATGGCTTCGGCCAGGGCTTCGTGGGCTTCGGGCGACAATGCACCGAGCGAGATGCCCGCCGAGTCGAAGCGCTTGAGGATGGCCTCCAGCGGCTCGACCTCGGCCAGGTCCAGCGTCTGCTCGGCGACCTTGACCTTGAGCAGGTCGCGGATCATCGAAACCGGGCGTTTGTCGACCAGCGCAGTGTATTCCTTGAAGCGGGCGAAGTCGCCCTGCTGTACGGCCGCTTGCAGCGTGTTGACCACGTCGGGGTTGTAGGCGTGGTATTCGCCGCCGTGCACGAACTTGAGCAGACCGCCCTGCTGGATCGGCTTGCGCGCGCTCCAGGCTTCGGCGGCCAGCAGTTTCTGGTCGTTTTCCAGATCGATGAAACGTGCGCCCTGGATGCGGCTCGGCACGCCCTTGAAGCTCAAGTCGACCACTTCGCTCGACAGGCCGATGGCCTCGAACAGCTGCGCACCGCGGTAGGAACCGACGGTGGAGATGCCCATCTTCGACAGGATCTTCAGCAGGCCCTTGGAAATGCCCTTGCGGTAATACTTGAACACCTCGTCCAGATCGCCCAGCACTTCGCCGGTGCGGATCAGGTCGGCGAGCACCTCATAGGCCAGGTACGGGTACACGGCCGAGGCACCGAAGCCCAGCAGCACGGCGAAATGGTGCGGGTCGCGGGCGGTGGCGGTTTCCACGAGGATGTTGCTGTCGCAGCGCAGGCCCTTTTCGGTCAGGCGGTGGTGCACCGCGCCGACGGCCAGGGCGGCGTGCACCGGCAGACGGCCCTGGGCGATCAGACGGTCGCTCAGCACCAGCTGGGTCTTGCCGCCGCGCACCGCTTCCTCGGCCTGGTCGGCGATGTTGCGCACGGCCGCCTCCAGACCGAGGCTGGCGTCGTAGTTGAGGTCGATGTGCTGGCGCTCGAAGCCTTCGCGCTCGAGCGTCATCAGCGTGCGCCACTTGGCGGGCGAGATGACCGGCGAGCTGAGGATCACCCGCGAGGCGTGCTCGGGGGATTCCTGGAAGATGTTGCGCTCGGCGCCCAGGCAGATTTCCAGGGACATGACGATCGCTTCGCGCAGCGGGTCGATCGGCGGGTTGGTGACCTGGGCGAACTGCTGACGGAAGAAGTCGTAGGGCGAGCGCACGCGCTGCGACAGCACGGCCATGGGCGTGTCGTCGCCCATCGAGCCGACCGCTTCCTGGCCCTGCTCGCCGAGCGGGCGCAGCACTTGGTCGCGCTCCTCGAAGGTGACCTGGAACATCTTCATGTACTGCTTGAGCTGGTCGGCGTCGTAGCTGGCCACGCCCTCATCGCCTTCCAGAGTTCCCTGGATGCGCGTGGCGTGCTGGCGCAGCCAGCGCTTGTAGGGGTGGCGCGACTTCAAGCGGTTGTCGATGGCGTCGGTGTCGAGGATCTGCCCGGTTTCGGTATCGACGGCGAAGATCTGCCCTGGGCCTACGCGGCCCTTGGCGAGGACGTCCTCGGGCTGGTAACCCCACACGCCGATTTCCGAAGCCAGGGTTATGTAGCCGTTCTTGGTGGTGACCCAACGCGCCGGGCGCAGGCCGTTACGGTCGAGCAGGCACACCGCATGGCGGCCTTCGGTCATGACGATGCCGGCCGGGCCGTCCCACGGCTCCATGTGCATGGAGTTGTATTCGTAGAAAGCGCGCAGGTCGGCGTCCATGGTTTCGACGTTCTGCCAGGCCGGCGGCACCAGCATGCGCACGCCGCGGAACAGGTCGATGCCGCCGGTGACCATCAGTTCGAGCATGTTGTCCATGCTCGAGGAGTCCGAGCCCACGCGGTTGACCAGCGGGCCGAGCTCTTCGAGGTCAGGGATCAGGTCGTTGGCGAATTTGGTGCGCCGGGCCATGGCCCAGTTGCGGTTGCCGGTGATGGTGTTGATCTCGCCGTTGTGGGCGAGGAAGCGGAACGGCTGGGCCAGCGGCCATTTCGGCAGGGTGTTGGTGGAGAAGCGCTGGTGGAACACGCAGATGGCGGTTTGCAGGCGCTCGTCACTCAGGTCTGGATAGAAGGCCGCGAGGTCGCGCGGCATCATCAGGCCTTTGTAGATGATGGTCTTGTGCGAAAAGCTGCAGATGTAGTGGTCGGCGTCGTGGGCATTGGCCACCGACGAGCGACGGCGGGCGCTGAACAGCTTGATGGCCAGCTCCTGGTCGCTGAGGCCTTCGCCGCCGATGAACACCTGCTCGATCTGCGGCAGGCGTTCGAGCGCCAGACGGCCGAGCACGCTGGTATCGATGGGCACTTTACGCCAGCCGACCAGCTTCAGGCCGGCCGCCAGGATTTCGCGGTCCATGTTGGCGCGCGCGGCTTCGGCTTTGATCGGATCCTGGTTGAAGAACACCATGCCCACGGCATATTGCTTGGGCAGCTCGACGGCGAAATGTTGCTGGGCCATGGCCCGCAGGAAGCGGTCGGGCTTCTGCATCAGCAGGCCGCAACCGTCGCCGGTCTTGCCGTCGGCGTTGATGCCGCCGCGGTGGGTCATGCAGGTCAGCGCCTGCATGGCGGTTTGCAGGAGGTGGTGACTGGGCTCGCCCGTCATATGGGCGATCAGGCCAAAACCACAGTTGTCCTTGAATTCTTCGGGGCGGTACAGACCTGTTTTCATAGACACTTTCTCACCAGGTTCGCCTCTCGACGAAGGCTAAACTCTTTTTAGAACAATCACTTGGCCACCACTCTGGTCGATTGCCAGCTTTTTTCGTGGGGTCATTGAAATCCATTGTTGCACAGCGACAGTAACGCCCACAAATTTTCATGACTCTTCATTGAAAATTTATGTCGCTAATTTGAATGTTTTTGCGCGAAAAGCCCAGGTCGGGCACGGCAAGGCCTGAAACGCTTCAGTCGTTGCTGCGTGGAGGCTTGTGGCCGGCAGTCTGGGACGGAGGAGCCCGCCGCACGTGCGTGCAGCAGGCTTGAAGATTCAGGAGTCGCTCAGCAACTGGGCGGCAGGGTGGAGCCGCCCGGAAGGATCAGCGGGCCGAGGCCAGCTCTTGTTGGACGCTGGCGACGGAACGAGGCCAAGGTTTACCAGCCTGGACCTTGTCTGGCAAGTTCTTGATGGCGGCGACGGCGGCGTCGCGGTTAGCGAAGTTGCCGTAGGTGACCACGTACAACGGCTTGCCCTGCAAGGTTTTCTTGAAGTAGCGGTACTCGCCGCCCTGGGCCTTGACGAAGGCTTGGGCCGAGGCTTCTGAGCTGGTGCCCAGAATCTGCACGACGTAGTTGCCGGCCTTCTGACCGCTGTACCAGCTGCTGTTGCCGTTGCCGCCGCTGGCCGCAGCGGGCTTCTCGGCGGGTTTGGCGGCAGGCGCGGCCTTGGCCACCTGTACCGGGGCCGACGGCTGCACCGGCTTGGCGGCGGGCTTGGTGGCCTGGGCGGTCTGGGCCGGCTGAGTGACGACCGGCTTGGGCGCAGGGGCGGCGGTCACAGGTTGGGCTGGCGTTGGCGCTGGCCCGGCGGCCATGCCTTGAGGTGGCGCCGTGGTGGTGACCGTCGGCGGGTTGGACGGCTGCAATGTGGTGTCGCTGGCAGGCCCGCCCTCTTCGCCGTCGCCCATGCCGGCGGCTTCGGCCAAAGGTTCGCGCATGACCGGCTGTTGGCCGCCCAGCGGCAGCGGCTTGGTGGTGCCGGAAAATTCGATGGACGGGTTGCCCGCGGCATCTTGCTGCTGGCTCTGAGCGACCGGTTCTTCGGTCGGCTTGTCGCCCTTCTTCGGCATCAGGACTGCGGCGGCGACCGCAACCACGACGACGGCGGACAGCGCCAGGACATGTTTCTTCGGCATAGTGAACCCCATGGTTGGTCGCTTCACCGCAGTGCGGCTGGCGATCATGGCTTCGATCAAGGTATCGCGGGCGACCTGGTTGATAGCGCCAGGCCAGCCGTCCGAGTTTTCATGGATGTCGGCCAACTGTTCACGGGTGAACACGTCGATGCCTCGGCCCGCGCCTTCCAGACGCTGCTCCAGGTATTCGCGGGTCTCGTCTTCGGTGTAAGGCTCCAGCTCGATGACATGGAAGCGCTCTTCCTCGGCACTGAATTCGTCGAGGCGCGCGATCAGCGACGGCTCGGCGAACAGGAACACGTGCGGACGACCTTGCGAGACACCGGCGGCCAACTCCAGCAACGCTTGGAGTGCCGACTCGTCGAGTTGTTCCGCATCGTCCACCAGCAGATAGACTTCCTGGCCGGTCTGCGCCAATTGCACGACCTTGGACAGAATGGCCTGGACTTCGGCCTTGGCCACATTCAGCGACTGCGCCACCTGGCCCAGTACGCTGGCGGCATCCGCCGCACCGCGGGCGGAAACCACCACGCTCTGCACCGACTGTTTGTTGGTGCTCGCGACCAGCGCCTGGCGCAGCAGGGTCTTGCCGCTGCCCAGGGGGCCGGTGACCACCAGCAGCAGGTGGCTGTAACGGGCCAGGTGGTGCAGTTGGCCCAGCACCGGCTTGCGTTGGGCAGGGAAGAACTTGAAGCCTGGAACCCGCGGTGCGAAGGGATCGTGGCTCAACTGGTAATGGTCGAGGAAGGCCTCGTCGGCATGCAAACTGGTCATTGCGCTGTCACAACCTCAAAGCTGGGACACGATGGCGCGGTAATCCGCCGCCAGGGTGGCCTGGAGAGTCTCTGTCGGATAGTCGTCGGTCACTACGGCTTCGCCCATGCGGCGCAGCAGTACCAAGCGCAGACGTCCATCCAGCACCTTTTTGTCGACTGCCATGTGTTGCATGAAATCGGCAGGGGTCATTTCCGAAGGGGGCACCACCGGCAACCCGGCGGCCTGCATCAGGCGGATGCCGCGGTCGCGCTCGGCGCGCTCGATCCAGCCCAGGCGCATGGACATCTCCAGCGCCATGACCGTCCCGGCCGCCACGGCTTCGCCGTGCAACCACACACCGTAGCCCATGTGGGTTTCGATGGCGTGGCCGAAGGTATGGCCGAGGTTGAGGGTGGCGCGCACGCCCGATTCGCGTTCGTCGGCGCCCACCACCGCAGCCTTGGCTGCGCAGGAACGGCCGATGGCTTCGGTGAGCGCGTGCGAGTCGAGCTCGCGCAGGGCCGACATATGCTGTTCGAGCCAGGTCAGGAAGGGCTCGTCGCAGATCAGGCCGTATTTGATGACCTCGGCCATGCCGGCGGACAACTCGCGCGCAGGCAGGGTCTTGAGGCTGGTGGTGTCGATCAGCACGGCATTGGGCTGATAGAACGCACCCACCATGTTCTTGCCCAATGGATGGTTGATGCCGGTCTTGCCGCCGACCGACGAGTCGACCTGGGACAGCAAGGTCGTGGGCACCTGGATGAAGTCGACGCCGCGTTGATAGCATGCCGCTGCGAAACCGGCCATGTCGCCGATCACGCCACCGCCCAGGGCCACGACCGTGGTCCGACGGTCGTGCCGCGCGGTGAGCAGGGCATCGAAGATCAGTTGCAGGGTTTCCCAGTTCTTGTGCGCTTCGCCATCGGGAAGCACCACCGGCAAGACCTTGTAGGCGCCCAGGGTCTGGGTGAGGCGTTGCAGATACAGTGGCGCGACGGTGTCGTTGGAGACGATCGCCACTTGCCGCCCGGCGATGTGCGGCGCGAGCAGTTCGGGCTGGTCCAGCAGACCCTCGCCAATATAGATCGGGTAGCTACGCTCGCCCAGGTCGACCTTCAATGTCTGCATGTATCCCCACAAGTTGTAGTGCGCGACATCGCTCGGGCGACTCGCACTATAGCGTTTGACCTGTCCTGGCAGTGGCCGCCGAGCATAGACCCGGCTTACCGGGGCGGCAACTTTTCAAGGCGCTCGAGGATGTCGAGCACGACCATGCGCGGTGGCCGCTCATCGGTTTCCACGATGACGTCCGCGATTTCACGATAAAGCGGGTCGCGCAGCTCGAGCAGACTGCGCAGCGTGGCTTCGGGATTGCTGGTGCGCAGCAGCGGCCGGTTGCGGTCACGGGCGGTGCGCCCGACCTGCTGTTCGACCGAGGCATGCAGATAGATGACCCGGCCGCCCTGGCGCAACGCGGCGCGGTTGGCATCGCGCATCACCACGCCGCCGCCGGTGGCCAGTACCACGCCTTCGAGTTCGCACAACTCGCAGATCATGGCCTGCTCGCGATCGCGAAAACCCGGTTCGCCTTCCTTGTCGAAGATCCACGGAATATTGGCACCCGTGCGCAATTCGATTTCCTTATCGGAATCCTTGAACACCAGGCGCAATTCTTTGGCCAACAAGCGCCCGATGGTGCTCTTTCCAGCGCCCATGGGCCCCACAAGTATCATATTTCGCACAGAATCAACGACTCACAGCAATCGCCTGGTCTCCCATGATACGCGGAGTCAGAAAGACCAGCAGCTCGGATTTTTTCTCTTGTAATGCATCGCGTCGAA
The DNA here is from genome assembly GCF_054508135.1 of Pseudomonas sp. MLB6B. Taxonomy (NCBI): domain Bacteria; kingdom Pseudomonadati; phylum Pseudomonadota; class Gammaproteobacteria; order Pseudomonadales; family Pseudomonadaceae; genus Pseudomonas; species Pseudomonas sp. MLB6B. The sequence continues at coordinate 538,128 of NZ_CP199313.1, forward strand.
ACAGCCGCCCAACATACGGCAGATCGCCGAGAAATGGCACCTTGTCGACCGTTTTGTTTTGCGAGGTCGAATATACACCGCCAATCACAGCCGTATCGCCATCGGCCACACGAACTTTGGCATTGACTTCGTTCTTGCGGATCGGCGGTACGTTATTCAAGGCGTTGACGAAATCCGGCTCGTCCTTGGTCACCCGCACGGTCATGATGACGCTGCCGTCGGGCGTGATCTGCGGCGTGACTTCCAACGACAGCGAGGCCTCGCGAAACGCGGTCGAAGTCGCGCCGCTCTTGCTGGTCTCCTGGTAAGGCACCTCGGTGCCCTTGAGGATGCGCGCCGTCTCTTTGTCGGCGGTGAACACCTTGGGCTGGGAAATGATCTCGGCGGTGCCGTTCCTTTCCATGGCGCTCAATTCCAGATCGAGCAGGATGTCACTGCGCAGCAAACCCACGCCCAACACGGCTGCCGGCCGCTGCACACCCAGGTCGACGAACAGCTCCTTGCCAGGCCGCACATCGGCTTTGTACAAGCCGCCGCCCCAGCGCACGCCGAGCCCCTGCTCGTGGTCCACGCTGACCTCGACGATGCGCGCTTCGATCATGACCTGCCGCACCGGCACGTCGAGCCGCGCGATCAGCGAACGCAGCGCCTCCATGCGCTCGGCAGGTTGATGGAGGATCAGCGTGTTGGTGCGCACATCGACGTTCAGGCTGCCAGCGGCGGCCTCCTCAGGCTCGCTTGCCAACGTCGTCAGCAGCAGGTCGGCGAGGTCTGCGGCATTGGCATGGCGAATCGGCAGCAGTTCGCGCTGCATGGGCTGCACCTGCGCCTCCAGCACCTGACCCAGACGCGCCTCCTTGGCCTGCTCGATCAGTTCCGCTGTGGGCGCCACCAACAGCACATTGCCCTCCTGGCGTCGGCCCAATCCCTTGCTGCGCAGCACCAGATCCAGCGCCTGATCCCAGTGCACCTGCTCCAGACGCAGGGTGATGCGCCCCTGCACGCTGTCGCTGGCCACCAGGTTGACGCCGGCGTGCTCGGCCAGGACTTGCAGCACCGAGCGTACCTCGATGTCCTGGAAGTTCAGCGTCAGCCGCTCGTCGTCGGCCCTGGCCACTTGCACACTAGCGATCGCCAGCAACCAGGCCAGCGCCCATCCCATCCTTGTCTTCGACATCGTCCTTTCCTTGCGCTGCAACGTTACGAAGCGACAGCGTCCTGCTGCGCTCCTGCCAGGCGTCGCCGACATGCAGCCGCTTGCGCACCCGCACATGCCGCTCTTCCAGCGCCACCACCTTGCCCCCGTGCCGGCCCAGACGGTCGCCAAGAGCCACTCGGTACAAGCGTCCCGCCGAGGCCAGCAGCGCATGACGTCGCCCGCCCTGTAGCAGGCTGCCGACCATTTCGATCTGCTCCAGCGGCACTTGGGCGAGGTCAAGGCCCGACTGCTGCTGGGCAGACCACGGCGCGAACAGGTCGCGCGCGGCCGTCTGCGTGCCGACGCGCGCCGGCTCATGGGCCACCGAACGCGGCACGGGGAGGTCTTCACCTGGATCGAACAGCTCCACCTCGAGCTTCGCCTCGATTTGCCGACCGGCCGGTGCCGTCTGAGCCAACTCCAGCGTGCGCATGCGCAGCACGCGCCTCTGCGCCAGCCAGTCATCCAACCAAGTGCGTAGCGCGGGATAGGCGCCGCGCATGCGTATTTGCAGCAAAGCGCGGCGGTACTCGTCGGCAGGCGGCTGGGGCGTGACGCCAATCTGCTCGAACAGCAATCCATGCTCGTGCGCGGCCAGGGTCAGGCGCTCGACCAGATCGCCAACCTCCTCACCTGCCGCCAGCCGCCAGCGTATGTCCTGCAAGTGCGCCTGGGCCTGTTCCAGGTGTTGCCGCTCCTGGGCCAAGTGCTGCAGGCGGATGCCGATCTGGGCCTGGCGCTGATCCAGTTCGTCGGCTTCGACGCGTGCCTGGTCGATGGCCACCTGCAAGCCGTACAGGTGTGCCCAATAGCCGCCCAGCGCGATCAGCAGCACCAGCCCAACCACCAGCCCGGCCCGCAGCGCCCCGTGCAGGGTCGCCAGCGCCGGCCAGTCCAACGGCAGTGCCATTTTCATGAGCCTTGCAGCGGCAGCCTGGCCACCAGCTCGAAACGATCGCCCTCGACGCTGCTACGGATGTGCCTGACCTCGACATCGCGCAACACCGCCAGCCGCTGCATGTCGCGCACCAGTCGCGCGACCAGTGCCGCATTGGCCGCTAGCCCGGTCAAGGTCAGTTGGTCTTCCTGCACACGCAGCCCACTCACTTGCAGGCCGACTGGCGCCGTCTGCTCCAGCGCGGCCAACACACTAGGCACCGCCTGCTGGCCCACCCTGAGCCGAACCAGCGCGGCCTGCCGCCGCTCGACCTGTGCACGCGACTCCAACACCTCGTCGAGCTGGCGCAACGGCTGTTCGGCGGCCTCCACCTGCGAACGCAGGGCCAGATTGGCCGAGAGCTGTTCGCGCAGGCGTGCCTGGGCCAGTTGATCGACCACCAGTACCACTGCCAGCGCTGCCACAGCGCTGCCCAGCAACGACGCCTGGAAACGCCGTACCGCCGCCGCGCGTCGGCGCTCGCGCCACGGCATGAGATTCAAACGCACGCTCATCGCAAACCTCCCAGTGCCAAGCCGTAGGGCAACGCCATGCACCCCACCTGGGCCTCGTCCATGTCCGCACCGAGGTCGATGCCCTGCAGGGGCGCGAGCGGTTCGCACGGCATTCCCAGTTCAACCGCCAGTCGCCTGGCAAGATCGCCCGAGGCCAGGGCGCCGGTCAGGTACAGGCGGCGTGCATCGCTACCCAGCACGTGTCCCAGGTGTGCGCGCCAGGCCATGTCGTCCAGGTCGAACGGCGACTGGATCAGACACCGATGCACGGGGGCCGCGGCCTCCGGCCAGCTGTACAGGACGACGCTGCCCCTTTCCAGCGCCAGGAGCGCCCCGTCACGCGCGGGCATCAGGCGGCGCAACGCCAGGCTGTCGATCTCCATGGCCACCATCTGCAAGCCGGCCGATGCGCACAGTTGCTCGAACGGGTCCAGCACGCTTTGCCGACAGGCGGCGACGAGAACGTCCAGCTCGCCGGGCGTAACGGCCGGCCCGAGCACCTGGAAGTCCAGCGCCAAGTCGTCCAGCGGTACGGGAAACAATTGCTCGGCCTGGGCCAGCAGTTGCCGCTCGAGGGCGTCCTCGTGCAGATCGGCGGGCAGAACGCACCGTTTGCACATCACCTGCCCCGCCGACAGCGCCATGGCCACCCGGCGCTGCCGGCTGGCGCAGCGTTGCACCGCCCGCCGCAGCGGTGCTTCAAGGGCCGCGAGGCACGGTTCGGCGCCAACGGCCGGGGCCGGTCGATCCAAGGGTTCGAACGCCCAGGCACTGACCCTGGGGCGGCCGCGACGGCGGCTCAATTGCAGGATTCGTATGGAATCGGGGGCGATTTGTACCGCCAAGGGTGAACTGGCATCCCTGCCTATGCGTCCAAGCATTGCTATTTCCTTTTATAGTCGGTGCGGCGCCCATCCACCGGGGCCGATGATGCGGCTCGGCTTGACCCGCAGACCGCCCGGGCGGTCACCCGGTCAAGCGAAAAATGCTTATAATGCGCGGCGTTTTTTCCCTGTCCGCCGGTGCGCGCAACCCATCCCTCAACCTGGACACCCCAAAGCCTTGATACGCCTGTTGAAGTTCTGCTGGTGGTCTTTCGTTGCAGTGACCTGTTCGCTCGTGCTCGGTCTGAGCGGCGCGTTTCTGTATCTTAGTCCCAACCTCCCGTCGGTCGAATCGCTGAGAAGCATCCAGTTGCAGATCCCCCTGAGGGTGTACAGCAGCGACGACAAGCTGATTGCCGAATTCGGCGAAATGCGGCGCTCTCCGATCCGTTTTGCGGAAATTCCCCCACAGTTCATCCAGGCGCTTCTGTCAGCCGAGGACGACAATTTCCTCAACCACTATGGTGTAGACCCGGCCAGCCTGATGCGCGCCGCCACCCAGCTGCTCAAATCCGGGCACATCCAGACCGGCGGCAGCACCATCACCATGCAGGTGGCGAAGAACTTCTTCCTCACCAGCGAGCGCAGCTTCTCGCGCAAGACCAACGAAATCCTCCTGGCCCTGCAGATCGAACGCGAGCTGACCAAGGACGAGATCCTCGAGCTGTACGTCAACAAGATCTACCTGGGCAACCGCGCCTACGGCATCGACGCCGCCGCGCAGGTCTATTACGGCAAATCGATTCGCGACGTCAGCCTGGCGCAGATGGCCATGATCGCCGGCCTGCCCAAGGCCCCGTCGCGCTTCAACCCGCTGGCCAACCCGGTGCGTGCCAAAGAGCGCCGCGACTGGATCCTTGGGCGCATGTACCGCCTGGGCAAAATCGACCAGACCAGCTACCAGAACGCCCTGGCCGAGCCGCTCAACGCCAGCTACCACGTGCCGACGCCTGAGGTGTACGCGCCGTACATCGCCGAGATGGCCCGTGCCGAAATGGTCGGCCGCTATGGCAGCGACGCCTATACCGAAGGTTTCCGCGTCACCACCAGCGTCTCCAGCGACATGCAGGACATGGCCAGCCGCGCCGTGCTCGACGGCCTCTCCGAATACGACGAGCGCCACGGCTACCGCGGCCCGGCCGCCCGTTTCCCGGGCAAGAGCCGCAGCGAATGGCTGACCGAACTGGGCAAGCAGCGCACCTTGGGCGGCCTGGAAGCGGCCATCGTCACCCAGGTCGAGAAGACCGGCCTGACCGTCATGACCCGCACCGGCCGCGACGAGCACATCGCGTGGGACAGGCTGAAATGGGCGCGCCCCTACATCAACACCAACGCCCAGGGCCGCGCACCGCAAGCGCCGGCCGACGTCGCCCAGGTCGGCGACCTGGTGCGCGTGCAGCGCCTGACCGATGGCAGCTTGAAATTCAGTCAGGTGCCCGTGGCGCAGAGCGCGCTGGTATCGCTCGACCCGACCAACGGCGCCATCCGTGCGCTGGTCGGCGGCTTCTCCTTCGAGCAGAGCAACTACAACCGCGCCACCCAGGCCAAGCGCCAGCCGGGCTCGAGCTTCAAGCCCTTCGTCTATAGCGCGGCGCTGGACAGCGGCTATACCGCCGCCAGCCTGGTCAACGACGCGCCGATCGTGTTCGTCGACGAATCGGTCGACAAGGTCTGGCGGCCGAAGAACGACACCAACACCTTCCTCGGCCCGATCCGCATGCGCGAGGCCCTGTACAAGTCGCGCAACCTGGTGTCGATCCGCCTGCTGCAAGCCATGGGCGTGGACCGCACCATCGACTACATCGCCCGCTTCGGCTTCAACAAGCAGGACCTGCCACGCAATTTGTCGCTGGCCCTGGGCACCGCCACGCTGACGCCGCTGGAAATCGCCACCGGCTGGAGCACCTTCGCCAACGGCGGCTACAAGATCAGCCCGTACCTGATCGAGCGCATCGACAGCCGCAGCGGCGAAACGCTGTTCACCGCCAACCCGCCGCGGGTACCGCAAGGCGCCGAAGACCAGGCCGGCATCGCCGCGCCCGAGCAGCCGATCGACACCACGGGCCTGCCGGGCGAAGCGCCCACCGCCACGGGTGAAGGCGCAGCCGCCATCGCCGCGCCCGGCGCGCCGGCCGTGGCCGAGCGCATCGTCGATGGCCGCACCACCTACATCCTTACCAGCATGCTGCAGGACGTCATCAAGCGCGGCACTGGCCGCCGCGCACTGGCGCTGGGCCGTACGGACCTGGCGGGCAAGACCGGCACCACCAACGAGTCCAAGGACGCCTGGTTCTCCGGCTACAACGCCGACTACATGACCACCGTCTGGGTCGGCTTCGACCAGCCCGAAAGCCTGGGCCGCCGCGAATACGGCGGTACGGCGGCGCTGCCGATCTGGATGAAGTTCATGGGCGCCGCGCTCAAGGACAAGCCCAGCCATGCCCCGGCCGAGCCGCCTGGCATCATGAGCCTGCGCGTCGATCCGGTCAGCGGCCGCGCTGCTTCGGCCAGCACGCCAAACGCCTATTACGAGCTGTTCAAGGCCGAAGACTCGCCGCCCAACGGCGACGAACTGGGCAACGGCGCCGCGCCCGGCAGCCCGCTGCCGGCGGATGAAGCGACGCCGATGGACCTGTTCTAAAGGCAGGCACCGACTAGCGCCCGCTCGAGGGCGCTAGTCCAGGCACAAAAAAACCGGCTCATGGGAGCCGGTTTTTTTGTGCCGCAGGATCAGCCGTTGAACACGTCGTCCACGCTCTTGAGCGGGTAGTGCTTCGGATACGGCAGGGTCGCGACGCCCGATTCGATGGCAGCCTTGGCCACGGCATCGGATACCAGGGTGATCAGGCGTGGGTCCATCGGCTTGGGAATGATGTACTCACGGCCGAACTCCAGAGCGTCGACGCCATAGGCATCGCAGACTTCCTTGGGCACGGGCTGTTTGGCCAAGTCTTTCAGGGCGATGGCGGCGGCGATCTTCATGTCTTCGTTGATGCGCTTGGCGCGAACGTCCAGGGCACCACGGAAGATGAAGGGGAAGCCCAGGACGTTGTTGACCTGGTTCGGGTAGTCGGAACGCCCGGTGGCCATGATCACGTCGCTGCGGGTTTCGTGGGCCAGCTCCGGCTTGATTTCCGGATCGGGGTTCGAACAGGCGAACACGATCGGGTTGGCCGCCATCGACTTCAGGCCTTCGGGGCTCAGCAGGTTCGGGCCGGACAGGCCGACGAAGACATCGGCGCCTTGCAGGGCATCGGCCAGGGTGCGCTTGTCGGTCGCGTGGGCGAACTGCGCCTTGTACTGGTTCAGGTCGCTACGGCCGGCATGGATCACGCCGCTACGGTCGATCATGAAGATGTTTTCGACCTTGGCGCCCATGCTGATCAGCAGCTTCATGCAGGAGATGGCGGCGGCGCCGGCACCCAGGCAGACGATCTGCGCTTCTTCGAGGGTTTTGCCCGCGATTTCCAGAGCGTTGATCATGCCGGCTGCGGTGACGATGGCAGTGCCGTGCTGGTCGTCGTGGAAAACCGGAATATCGCACTGCTCGATCAGGGTCTTCTCGATCTCGAAGCACTCGGGGGCTTTGATGTCTTCGAGGTTGATGCCGCCGAAGGTGATGGAGATGCGACGGACGGTGTCGATGAAGGCCTGCGGGCTTTCCGACTCGACTTCGATGTCGAACACATCGATCCCGGCAAAACGCTTGAACAGAACACCCTTGCCTTCCATGACCGGCTTGGACGCCAGCGGGCCGAGGTCGCCCAGGCCGAGAATGGCGGTGCCATCGGAGATCACGGCGACCAGATTGCCTTTGCCGGTGTACTTGTAGGCAAGCTCCGGGTCACGGCCGATTTCGCGTACCGGTTCAGCCACACCTGGGCTGTAGGCCAGCGCCAGGTCGCGGGCGGTGGCGGTGGGCTTGGTGAGCTCGACGCTCAGTTTTCCCGGACGGGGCTGGGCATGGTATTCGAGAGCGGCGGTTTTAAGATCTGACATTGTAGGCATTCCGCTATTAACTGTTCTGACGGGCCGCCGAGGATACGCAATGTGCCTGGGAGCGACAAGACTGCCCGGTCACGACTGTCAAGGCCCTCGATCTACGACTTTGCGCTAGGCCCCACGGTGGACGAGCTGGGGAGTGTGTACAATTTAGCGAATCAGTGTCTACAAATTTCTAGCCAGGCGCATGTTCGAGCATGCTCCAATCGCTGACCAGCACCTGCCAGCGGAGCTTGCCCGATGCCGTGCCCAGTGTCTGCCGCGTGCGGGTGATCCAGCCACGCACTTCCAGCGTACGCCCCTCGAAGTTATTCACAATGCCGCGCGGTGCAGTGCGCAGCAGACGGGCGGGAAGGCGCACGCGCAGGGTGTCGTCGAGCAGCAGCGAAACCGCACCGTTGCTGCGCCGCACCTGTGTCACCCGGCCTTTGACCAAGGCGAAGCCCGAACGCCGCAGCGACCGCGCCGGCAGCACTGGGCTGCCCTGCCACAGGCCGAGACGAGCACGGCGCGCGGCTCGTTCGGCGTGCGCCAGGCAGGTGGCGAAACGGCCATTGGGCGCGATGGCCGTGTGGTAACCCAAGCCCTCGCGCAGCAGCCGCGCTTGCAGATTGTCGTCATCGCGCCCGTAGGCGTAGGCCAACAGTCGACCATAGCGGTCACGGGCTTCGGCCCCGCGCACCAGCCTCACCGCTCCACCGTTGGCCTCGACCAGCGCCGCCAGGCGACGCCTGGCGGCTTCGGCATAGGGTTGGCTGGCGCGCCCGGCACGGCCCAGCTCCGGCGCGTTGATGCCGATCAGACGCACGCTGCGGCCGTTGCCCAGGCGCAACGTGTCGCCATCGACGACCTGCGCGACCTTGTACGTGGTAGCCGCAACGGGGCTCGGACAGAGTGCCAGCGCCGCGCACTGCCAAAACGCGCCCACAAAAAAGGCGCCCACCAGGGACGCCTTTTTCTGCCACGACGCGAATCCCGAGGGCTTCGCCATACGCAGTCTTACTTCTTGGCACCGAACATGCCGAAGCGATCTGCGAACTTCTGTACGCGACCACCGGTGTCCAGCACTTTCTGCTTACCGGTGTAGAACGGGTGGCACAACGAGCAAACGTCGATCGCCAGAGGCTTGGCCAGGGTCGAACGGGTTTCGAACTTCGCGCCGCAGCTGCAAGTGACTGCAACTGCTTCGTAATTCGGATGGATATTTTCTTTCATCGTCATTTCCTCGAGCTGCGTGCCGCCACCCAACACCATTGTTGAATACCGCACGTAATTAGGCGGCGAATAATACCAGAGCGACGGATGAGCGCAAGTTGTCGCTTGCACCGGCGGTCGTCTGCTAGGCTCGCTGCATTCTGTTACACCCCCTCCCAGAGACCTCCCGCGTGTCCGACGTCATCCTGCGCATCGCCCTGCCCTCGCCGCTGCGCCGTCTGTTCGACTACCAAGCGCCGCCGCGCATGGCCAAGCAGTCCCTCGCCCCCGGCATGCGCGTGCGCGTGCCGTTCGGGCGGCGCGAGATGATCGGCGTGCTGGTCGAGGTCACCGACCGCACCGAGGTGCCGACCGACAAGCTCAAGCCGGCCAGCGCCCTGCTCGACGAGGTCTCGCCGCTACCACCGGCGTTCTTCCGGCTGTGCCTGTGGACCGCCCAGTATTACCAGCACAGTCTGGGCGACACCTTCAACTGGGCCTTGCCCAACCTGCTGCGCCAGGGCGAAGCGGCGCAGGCGCGCCAAGAGCGCTTCTGGCATGCCGCGCCCGGCGCCAGCCTCGACGACCCGCGCATCGCCCGCGCCCCACGCCAGCGCGAGGCCCTGCAAACCCTCGCCCAACACCCCCATGGCGTGGCCCACGGCCTGCTGAGCAAGCTCAAGCTGAACAAGGACAGCCTCGACCTGCTGCTGGCCAAGGCCCTGGTCGAGGTGGAAGTACGGCGCCAAGGTCCGGCCCCGCGCCACGAACACTGGCTGGCGCAACCGGAACTGGCGCTCAACCCCGAGCAACAGGCCGCGTTCGATGCCGTGCGTTCGAGCTTCGGCGCTTTCCATGCGTTTCTCCTGGCCGGGGTGACCGGCAGCGGCAAGACCGAGGTCTACCTGCAACTGATCCGCGAGACCCTGGAAGCCGGCAAGCAGGCGCTGGTGTTGATCCCGGAGATCAACCTGGGGCCGCAGACCCTGGCGCGCTTCGAACAGCGCTTCAATGCACGCATCGCCCTGCTGCACTCGGCAGTCAACGACCGCGAACGGCTGGACGCCTGGCTAGCAGCGCGCGACGGCGAGGCCGACATCATCATCGGTACGCGTTCGGCGCTGTTCACGCCGATGAAGAATCCGGGCCTGATCATCATCGACGAAGAGCACGACGGCTCCTATAAACAGCAGGAAGGCTTGCGCTACCACGCCCGCGACCTGGCGGTGGTGCGCGCGCACCAGGAACAGGTGCCGATCCTGCTCGGCTCGGCCACCCCGTCGCTGGAAAGCCTGCACAACGCCCACACCGGCCGCTACGGCCTGCTGCGCATGCAGCAACGCGCCGGTGGCGCCAAGCAGCCACGCCTGTTGCGCCTGGACGTGCGCAGCCTGCCGCTGGACAGCGGCATCAGCGGGCCGCTGCAACAGGCCATCCGGCAAACCCTGGAAGCCGGCCAGCAGGTGCTGGTGTTCCTCAACCGCCGCGGCTTCGCCCCGACCCTGCTGTGCCATGACTGCGGCTGGCTGTCGGGCTGCCCGCGCTGCGACGCGCGCATGACCGTGCACCAGCGCTCGGCCATGCTGCGTTGCCATCACTGCGGCCACGAAGAGCGCCTGCCGCACCAGTGCCCGCAGTGCGACCACGTCGACCTGCGCCCCATCGGCGCCGGCACCGAGCGCGCCGAAGAGCGCCTGAAAGTGCTGTTCCCCGATTTCCCGGTGCTGCGCGTCGACCGCGACAGCACCGCGCGCAAGGACGCCATGCAGGCGCTGTTCACCACCATCGGCCGTGGCCAGCCGAGCATCCTGGTCGGCACCCAGATGCTGGCCAAGGGGCACCACTTTCCGCGCGTCACCCTGGTGACCGTGCTCAACGCCGACGGCGGGCTGTTCTCCGGCGATTTCCGGGCCAGCGAGCACATGGCGCAACTGATCCTGCAAGTGGCCGGCCGCGCCGGGCGCGCCGAAGAGCCGGGCAAGGTGATCATCCAGACCCATCTGGCCGAACACCCGCTGCTGGTGCAGCTCACCGAACAGGGTTATTTCGCCTTTGCCGAACAGGCCATGAGCGAGCGTCGCGCCGCGGGCCTGCCGCCGTTCTCGCACTTGGCCCTGCTGCGCGCCGAAGCGCACAAGCCGGGCCAGGCCGAGGGCTTCCTCGACCAAGCTTGCAGCGCCGCCGAGGCTTGGCTGGCGCAGTATCCGCAGGCGGGCCTGGAACTGCTCGGCCCGGTGCCGGCGCCCATGGAACGCCGAGCCGGGCGTTTCCGCGCGCAGCTGCTGGTGCAGGCCGCCAGCCGCTCGGCCTTGCACCGCCTGCTCAGCGCCTGGCTGGCACAGATCGAACAACTGCCGAGCGGGCGCCAGGTGCGCTGGTCGCTGGACGTCGACCCGGTCGACCTGTACTGAACGCCGCCGAGCGGTTGCCCGCCAGAGGTTGGCAACCCGCGCCGAGCCACGGATAATGCGCAGTTTTTCCACCCGCGCCTCCAAGCGCCCCGCCGCGCTTGCGGTCGAAAAGAGATCCCGATGAAAGACACCATCCGCCAGCTGCTCCAGCAAGCCCTCACCCAACTCGTCACCGACGGTGTGCTGCCTGAAGGGTTGTCGCCGGCGATCCAGGTGGAAAACGCCCGCGACAAGACCCACGGCGACTTCGCCAGCAACATCGCCATGATGCTGGCCAAGCCTGCGGGCCTGAAGCCGCGCGACCTGGCGGAAAAGCTGATCCAGGCGCTGCCGGCCAGCGACGACGTCAGCAAGGTCGAAATCGCAGGCCCCGGCTTTCTCAACTTCTTCCAGAACACCGCCGCCCTGGCCAACCGCCTGGACGCCGCGCTGGCCGACGCGCACCTGGGCGTGCGCAAGAGCGGCCCTGCGGAAAAAGTGGTGGTCGATCTCTCGGCGCCGAACCTGGCCAAGGAAATGCACGTCGGCCATCTGCGCTCGACCATCATCGGCGACAGCGTGGCGCGCATCCTCGAATTTCTCGGCGACCGGGTGATCCGCCAGAACCACGTCGGCGACTGGGGCACGCAGTTCGGCATGCTGCTGGCCTACCTGGAAGAAAACCCGATCACCAGCGACGAGCTGTCGGACCTGGAAAACTTCTACCGCGCGGCGAAGAAACGCTTCGACGAATCGGAAGAATTCGCCACCCGCGCGCGCAGCCTGGTGGTCAAGCTACAAGCCGGCGACGCCGATTGCCTGGCGCTGTGGACGCGCTTCAAGGACATCTCGCTGTCGCACTGCCAGAAGACCTACGAGCTGCTCAACGTCAAGCTGAGCATGGCCGACGTCATGGGCGAAAGCGCCTACAACGACGACCTCGCCAATGTGGTCGCCGACCTCAAGCACAGCGGCCTGCTGGTGGAGAACCAGGGCGCGCAGTGCGTGTTCCTCGACGAATTCAAGAACGCCGAAGGCGACCCCCTGCCGGTGATCGTGCAGAAGGCCGACGGCGGCTACCTGTACGCCACCACCGACCTTGCCGCCGTGCGCTACCGCAGCAACGTGCTCAAGGCCGACCGCGCGCTGTACTTCGTCGACCAGCGCCAGGCGCTGCACTTCAACCAAGTGTTCGAAGTGGCGCGCCGCGCAGGCTTCGTCGGTCACCCGATGCGCATGGAGCACATGGGCTTCGGCACCATGAACGGCGCCGACGGCCGTCCGTTCAAGACCCGCGACGGCGGCACGGTCAAGCTCATCGACCTGCTCAACGAAGCCAAGGAGCGCGCCTACGCCCTGGTCAAGGACAAGAACCCGACGCTGCCCGAAGACGAACTGCGTCGCATCGGCGAAGTGGTGGGCATCGGCGCGGTGAAGTACGCCGACCTGTCCAAGCACCGCACCAGCGACTACAGCTTCAACTTCGAACTGATGCTCAACTTCGACGGCAACACTGCGCCGTACCTGCTGTACGCCTACACCCGCGTGGCCAGCGTATTCCGCAAGCTGGGCAAGGGCTTCGAAGAAATCACCGGCACCATCGTCCTGCAAGCGCCGCACGAGCAGGAGCTGGCCGCACGTCTGGCGCAGTTCGGCGAAGTGCTCAACAGCGTGGCCGACAAAGGCACACCGCACGTGTTGTGCAGCTACCTGTACGACATCGCCGGGCTGTTCTCCAGCTTCTACGAAAACTGCCCGATCCTCTCGGCCGACACCGCCGAGCAACAGCAAAGCCGCCTGCGCCTGGCCGCCCTCACCGGTCGCATCCTCAAACAGGGCCTCGAACTGCTTGGCCTGGAAACCCTGGAGCGCATGTAACTTGGCTGCCAAGAAGAAACCCGCCCCCAAGCGCGGCGCCAGCCGTCAGCAAGCGCCGAGCAAGAAGCCGATCCCAGGTTGGATCTGGCTGGCGGTCGGCCTGTCGATCGGTGCCTTCGTGGTGTTCCTGATGAAGCTCGAGCCGGGCTCGGGTGACATCCAGCGCGCCAAGCCCGAGCAGCAGAAGCCGAGCAAGACCGCCGAGGCCAACCAGACCGCACCGTCGCCGCAGCAACCGGTCAAGCCCAAGTACGACTTCTATACCCTGCTGCCTGAATCGGAAGTGATCGTGCCGCCCGAAGCGGTGCCGGAGAAGACCCCGCCGGTGCCGGCGCAACCGGTCACCCCGGTGACGCCGACCGAAGCGGCGAAAATCGACACCGCCCGCGCCCAGGCCGCGCTGTCGGGGCAGACGCCACCGCCCGCCCCGCCCGTGCTCAAGCCGGCCGCGACCACCCAGTACTTCCTGCAGGCCGGCTCGTTCCGCAAGCAGGCCGATGCCGACAAGGTGCGCGCGCAGATCATCCTGCTCGGCCAGGCGGTGAAGGTGGAGTCGGGCACGGTCAAGGAAGAGACCTGGTACCGCGTGCTGGTCGGACCGTTCAGCAACCGCGAACAACTGACCGTGGCGCAGAAGCAGTTGGGCGGCGCCGGCTTCAGCAATTTGCTGTTGCAGCAAAGGCAGATCCGCCAGTAACGAAAAAGGCCTTGTCCGCACATGCAGACAAGGCCTTTTTTCTACGTGACCGCTTTAGCCGCGGCGGGCGTTGAGCTCGGAAATCTGTCGGTTCAGCGTCAGGAAATCGTACAGCACGCCCAGCAAGAACAGACCGCCGGTGCACAGGTAGATCAGCGCCGTGATCCATTTGCCCTGATACAAACGGTGCACGCCGAAGAAGCCCAGGAAGGTCAGCAGCAACCAGGCCACGCTGTAATCCACCCGCCCCGGCACGAAGCGCAGGTCGGCCTCGCGGTCCATCGACGGAATCAGGAACAGGTCGATCAGCCAGCCGATGCCCAGCAGCCCGAAGGTGAAGAACCAGATCACGCCCGTGACCGGTTTGCCGTAATAGAAGCGGTGCGACCCCAGAAAACCGAAGATCCACAGCAGGTAGCCCAGCACTTTGCTGTGGGTGTCATGGGCTGGCTGCCCGTTTCCATAACCATTCATTCGTTGAACCTCGCCGCTTATGCAAAAAATTTTCTAAAAAAAGTTGTGACTTTTTTCGGGATGACCGACAGACGGTAGTGTCCGATTCGACCAACGGGGTCAGGTTGGAGGAAAAAGCTGTTATAAAGTTGCGCGCCAATCAATACAACTTTTCATATGAGCTTCATCTATGCCAACTTTTTTCAAGACATGGCTGACCCTCTGTCTGTTATTACCCCTGGCCGCCCACGCCACCAACCGTGAGCAACGTCTTCCCAACGGCTTTACCGGCCAAACCGTGCACAGCGCAAGCACTGCGGTCAAACGTCCTCAGGTCAAGCATGTCACCGCCTTTCGTGCCCGCCCGGTCAGCGGCAAGGCACAGGGCCTGACCACCGCCGCCGTCGCCCCCAAGCAAAGCAGCGCCGTGCTCAGCCGCGCCGTCAACGTCATCGGCACGCCCTATCGCTGGGGCGGCAGCAGCCCGAAGAAGGGCTTCGATTGCAGCGGCCTGGTGCAGTACGCCTTCAACGACGTGGCCAACGTCGATCTACCGCGCACCTCCAGCGCCATGGCCCAAGGGCATGGCGTGAAAGTGGCGAAAAGCGACCTCAAGCCCGGCGACCTGATCTTCTTCAACATCAAGAGCCGTCGCGTCAACCATGTGGCCATCTACCTGGGCAACGACCGCTTCATCCACGCACCACGCCGTGGCAAGAAGGTGAGCATCGATACCTTGAAGAAGCCCTACTGGCAGCAGCATTACGTCGTCGCCAAGCGCGTTCTGCCCAAAGAGCCGCTCAACAGCCAGGACCTGCGGGTCGCCAAGCGCTGAGTCTGTGGAAACAAGAAAATGGCCCGCTTCTGCGGGCCATTTTCGTTTGCGTCAGAACGAAGTGTTCACCGTCAGCGACAGGCTGCGCGGGTCGCCATAGATGGCGCCGGCGTAGAAGCCGTAACGGCTGTAGTAGTGCTTGTCGAACAGGTTGTTGGCATTGAGGCTGACGCTGGTGTCGTCGGTGACCTGGTACTTGGCCAGCGCATTCCAGATCGCATAGCCCGACCAGTTCACGTCCGTGCTGCCGCGGCTGACGCCATCGACCGGCCGCCCTGCCGGCGAAGACAGCGCGCGGATGTTGCTTTGCGCGGTGACGCCGGCGCCCAGGGTCAGACGCTGCAGCGGGCCAGGCAAGCGGTAGGTGGTCGAGGCCTTGAACAGGTGCGACGGGTCTTGCCGGCCGTCGCTGTCGACGCGGCGGAAATGCAGGTAGGTGTAGCCGGCGTAGACGTTCCAGTCCGGCGTCAGCGAGCCCGCCAGTTCCAGGTCGATGCCATCGGTTTCCTGGCCGGTGCCGGCTTTGTAGGCCTGCGCGTTGGTCGGCGTGGTCAGGTCGCCGTCCATCACGGCCTTGTTCTCCTGTTTGGTCAGGAAGTAGGCAGCGGACGCATTCAGACGCCCGTCGAACCACGCCCCTTTGACACCGGTTTCGTAGCTCTGCCCACGGATCGGCTCGACCCTGCCACCACTGGCGGTTTCCTGGGTCTGCGGGGTGAAGATATCGGTGTAGCTGACGTACAGCGAATAGGTGTCGTCCATGTCGTAGACCGCGCCCAGGTAAGGCGTGACCACGCCACCGTTGCGCTGGCTGCTGCGCCCGCCGTTGACGTCGCGGGTGGTCGCCGAATAGTCGCTGGTGCGCGCGCCGACGATCACCGACAGCGGCTCGGTGATGCTCAGGCGCGTGGCGGCGTAGAGCCCTTGCAGGCGCGTGGTGGTCTTGCTGTGCAGGCCAGTTCTGGATACCAGCAGGGCGAAGTCGTCGTCCACGCCGTCGTGCCAGTTGCTGATCGGCAAGGCGCGGCTTGGCTTGTTCGAGACCACATCGGCGCGGTACATGCATCCGACGTTGTCCTTCCCCAAGCCTGCACTGCTGAGCCAGTTGCATTTGTACTGCGGGGACCAGGCCACGGTACGGCTGTCGCTGTAGCCGAACATGGCCTGGTGGCTGCGGCCCAGCAACTGGAACGGCCCTGACAGATCGACCTGCGCGCTCTGCTGGGTGGTGTCGGTCGAGCTGTACAAGCCGTTGAGCACCGCACCGCTGCCGTCCTGGTTCCAGTAGCCGCCGTATTCGCCAGATTTAACCGAGTTGACCTTGGCCAGGCCACGCTGCCCCACCGCATCGATGGTGCTCTGCGAGCCTTTGAGGTCGAGGGTCCAGTCGTTGTCGAAGCGATGCTGCAAGGAAGCGAAGGCGGTCCGCGTATCGACTTCGCCATAGCTCCAGCTGGGCACCAGGTTGGTGCTGCGCGGCAGGTCGGTCTTGCTGCCGTCGCCGTACCAGATCGGGATGTTCGCCCCCCAACCGCTGCCCACCGTCTTGCTGTACTCGTACTGGAAGCCCGCGCCCAGGGTGGTGGCATCGTCGAGGTCGAAGGCGAAGTTGGCCAGCGCCGCACGGGAGCGCTCGGACTGGTTGTCGCGGAACGAATTGGCCTCTTGCTGGGTGACCACGAAGCGCGAACGCAAACGGCCGTCTTCGGACAGCGGCAGGTTGAGGTCGGCGCCCAGGCGGCGGCGGTCCCAGCTGCCATAGGTGGCGTAGGCGCTGCCGCCGAAGGTGCGGGTCGGTGCCTTGCGGATCAGGTCGACCGTGGCCGAGGGGTCGCCGGTGCCGCCGAGCAGGCCGTTGGCGCCGCGCACGATGTCGATGCGCTCGTACAGGTCGGTGTTCAGCGCCGCGCCGCCACCGCTGAAGTCGGTGCCGCCGGGAAACTGCAGGCCGTCGACCTTCCAGTTGGTGACGCCATAACCCCGCGCGCGGAACTCGGTGCGCCCACCCACTTCCATCTTGCTGACGCTGACGCCCGGTGTGGTTTCCAGAGCCTGCTCGATGCTGTGGATGTCGCGGTCCTGCATCTGCTGGCGGGTGATGGTGGTGACCGATTGCGGCGTCTGCCGGGGGGTCAAGCTGAGGCCGGTGGCACTACGGGTGCTCTCGACGGTGTACCCTAGCTGCCCGCTGGGGTCGGCGCGCAGGGCGCTGTCGTCGATGGTGGTGGCGTCGAGTTCGAGCACGGCGGGTTCGGCGGCCAAGGCACTGGCGGAGATGCCAAGGGCGACGGCCAGGGCGAGCGGCGTCAGACGCTTGCCCTCCAAGCGGGAACAGGTCGTTGGCGTGATGATGCTCTTGAGTGTCATTTGGGAAAGCGTCTTATTCGCAGATAATTTTGGCTGCGATTCTAGGCACCTGCCCTCTCCACTCCATATTCGCTTTGTACGCGTATGTAATCGAACGTAACGGGCAGCGCCAGGCGCTCCTCCAAACACAGGGACTGACTTGATGGCTACGACATTGCTGGTCGTCGACGACGACGACGAGATCCGCGAACTGTTGTGCGACTACCTCAGCGACGCCGGCTACCAGGTGCTCGCCGCCGCCAACGGCGACGAGATGCGCCAGCACCTGGCCGCGCACCCCGTGCGCCTGGTGGTGCTCGACCTGATGCTGCCCGGCGAGGATGGCCTGAGCCTGTGTCGGCAGTTGCAGGCCCAGCCGGGGCTGGCGGTGATCATGCTGTCGGCCAAGGGCAGCGCGTTCGATCGCATCATCGGCCTGGAAGTGGGCGCCGACGACTATCTCGGCAAGCCCTTCGAGCCGCGCGAGCTGATCGCCCGCATCAAGGCCGTGCTGCGCCGCCCGCAGCGCCTGGAGGCGCAGGCGCCGGAAACGGTGACCCAGGTGCAGGCCTTCGCCGGCTTCAGCCTCGACCCGGTCAAGCGCGTGCTGACCTGCCCCGACGGCAAGGCCCTGAGCCTGCCGCGCTCCGACTACCGGGTGCTGTGCGAACTGCTCGAGGCGAACAACCGCGTGGTCTCGCGCGACCACCTGACGCGCAGCGCCTTCGGCCGCGACCACTTGCCCGACGACCGCTCGGTGGACATGTGCGTCAGCCGCCTGCGCCAGTACCTGCGCAAGGCGCCAGGCGCGGCGGCGCAGATCCTCACCATCCGCAACGAAGGCTACCTGCTCAGCCTCGAGCGCAGCGGCGCAGGCGCCTGAGGTGCGCCGACTGCGCCGGCTGTGGCCGGGCACGCTGTTCGGCCAACTGCTGCTGATCATGGTCAGCGGCACGCTGCTGGTGCAGTTGATGTCCAGCAGCATCTGGTTCGACGTGCGTTTCGCCCAGGTGCTGGAGGCGCCGGTCCGGCTGATGGCCGCGCGCAGCGCGCCGCTGATCGCCCAGGCGCAGTGCCATGCCGACCCGATCCAGGTGCCGCGCGGCTACCGGCTGCGCTGCACCGAAGCGCCGCCCGAAGTGCCGGTGGACGAGCGCCGTGGGCGACGGCGCATCGAACTACTGCTGCACCAGGCCTTGCGCGTCGAGCTGGGGCACAGCCAGCACGCACGGCTGCTCAAGGTGCGACTGACCGACGAATTGGGCCAGCCACTGGTGTGGCGCAGCCTGTTCGGCCTGCGCACCGCGCAGGCGCATATCCAGTTCGCCGTCCCCCTGGCCGATGGCCATTGGCTGACCATCGACGGTCAGGAGATGCAGGGCTGGAGCGGTGAGTCGGCCTGGGTGCTGATCAGCGACTACGTGCTGCGGGTGTATGCCCTGCGCATCGTCGCGGTGCTGCTGGTGTGCCTGGTGGCGGTGCGCCTGTGCCTGCGCCCGCTGCGGCGCCTGGCCGAGGCCGCACGCGGGCTGGGCGACGACCTGGAGCAGGCGCCGCTGCCGCTGGAGGGGCCGCAGGAAGTGCGCCAGGCCGCGTACGCGTTCAACGTCATGCAGCAGCGGCTGATCGCCATGGTCAACGACAAAGCCTATTTCCTCGCCGCCGTCTCCCACGACCTGCGCACCCCGTTGACGCGCATGCGCCTGCGCCTGGAGCGGCTGCCCGAGGGCACCGACAAGGCGCGCTTGCGGCACAACATCGCGCAGATGGACGACATGATCCAGCAAGTGCTCGATTACCTGCACGCAGGTGAGCGATTGCAGTGGCAGGACGTGGACCTGGACCGTTTGGTCGCACGGCAGTGCGCGGAGCTGGCCAGCGACGCGGAACCCCTCCCCGTCCACGGCCAAGCCGGCCTGGTGCGGGCCGACGTGCTGATGCTGCAACGCTGCCTGCAGAACCTGCTGGGCAATGCCTTGCGCTACGCCAGCCACGTGTCGGTGCGGCTCGAACGCGATGCCGAGGCGGTGTACGTCCATGTCGAGGATCGAGGGCCAGGCATCGCGCCTGAGTTGCTGGCGACCATCGCCGATCCGTTCGTGCGCGGCGAAGCCTCGCGCAGCCAGGCCTTGGGCGGTTACGGACTGGGCCTGAGCATCGTGCAGCGGATTGCGGGCAGCCATGGCGGCGGCTTGCAGGTGGAAAACCGCGCGGGCGGTGGGTTGCGGGTCAGTGTGTGGTTGCCGGTGGCGTAGCGGGCAACGACACACGCCACTGCACTTATCCAAACGCGACACCCTTGTTCAAGTCTCTCCAGGCACCGCCGATAGCCCATTAGCCAACCGCCACTTTCGGGGCCTCACGATGACCTTGATTCCTGTCCGTATCTCGCAGCGCATGACGTTGGCCATCCTGGCCCTGCTGGCCCTCACCGCGGTCGCGATCTTCACGGTGATTACCCTGGGCGGCAAACCCCGATTGCTGGCGGCCGGAACCGAGGCGGCCGAGCAGTCGGCCAAGGCCCTGACCAACGAGTTGGCGCTGCCGCTGAGCCGCATCGAAGGCACCGCCTCGGCCATGGCGCTGCTGGCCCAGACCCTGCCCCACGACGTCGCCCTTTTCCAAAGCAACCTGCCGGGCATCATCGACAGCCAAGGCAATGCGGCCATCGCAGGCGGCGGCATCTGGCCGGAGCCCAACGCCTTCGAGGCGGGTACCGAACGGCGCAGCTTCTTCTGGGCGCGCAACGCCGGCAACGAGCTGATCTTTTCCGACGAGTACAACAATGCCGGTACGCCGCCCTATCAGGCGGAGTCCTGGTACACCGGGGTCAAGGCCACGGCGCCCGGTCGCTGCGTCTGGTCGGATGCCTACCAGGACGCGGTGAGCGGCGTGGCGATGACCACCTGCAGCGTGCCCTACCGCAACGGCGCCGCCTTCGCAGGCGTCGCGACCATCGACCTGAAGCTCGATGGCCTGGCGACCTTCCTCAAGGAAAAAGGCGGCATCACCGACGGCTATGCGTTCGCGGTCGACGCTTCGGGCAACGTGCTGTTCTTTCCCGATGCCAAAGCCGGCAAGGGGCTGCTGACCGTCGCCGCCTTGAGCCAGGAGCAAGACTGGCTCAAACCCGTGGCCGAGCGCCTGGCAGGCCAGTTGCCAACCATCTCGACCTTCAAGCTCGACTACGACGCGCGTTTGGAAACGGCGGCCTACGTCACGCTGGCGACGATGGAAGGCACGGGCTGGCGGATCGGCCTGGTGACACCCGAATCCCGAGTCGTGGGCTTGGCGAACCACCTGACCGCGCAGATCCTGCTGTTCCTGTTGCCGCTGATGGGCATCCTGCTCGGCCTCGCCTGGCTGGCCGGCAAACGGCTGTTGGTGCAGCTCGAAGAAACCACTCGGCAGATCGATACCTTGGGCCAGGGCGGCCAAGCCGGAGCAGGCCTGGAGATCCTGCGCGCCGACGAAATCGGGGCACTGCGCGGCTCGGTCAACCGCTACGCCGGCTCGCTGCGCGACATGCTGCACCGCATCGCCGAAGAAGCCGTCTCCCTGGAGCGCCAGGCCGACGATCTGGCGCAGCTGTCGCACGGCCTGGCCGAGCGCGCGGAAGCGCAACGGCAGGACAACACCCTGCTGGCAGCAGCCATCACGCAAATGTCGGCCAGCGCCAACGAGGTCGCGCACAATACCTCCGATTGCTCCGACACGGCCCAGCGCTCGTTGGGCGAGGCGCAGCACAGCCAGAACCAGGTCAACGCCAACAGCGAGTTCATCGGCGGCCTGGCCACCGACATCTCCGGCGCGGCCGATGCCATCACGCAACTGGGCGCGGACATCGAACGGGTCGGCAGCGTGCTGGAGGTCATCAAGTCCATCTCGCAGCAAACCAACCTGCTGGCCCTGAACGCAGCCATCGAGGCGGCGCGTGCCGGCGAGCAGGGGCGTGGCTTCGCCGTCGTGGCCGACGAAGTCAGAACCTTGGCCGGCCGCACGCAAACCTCTGCCAACGAGATCCAGGAGATGATCGCGCAACTGCGTCAGGCGTCCAGCTCGGCGGTGGCCACGATGCAGAACGGTGCCGAACGCACGCGCTCGTCGGTGCAGCAGGCGGTCGGCGTCGCATCCACTTTGGGGACGACGGTCAAAAGCTTCGACGACATCGTCCAGCGCGCGCAGCAGATCGCCGTGGCGGCCCAGGAGCAGAGCCATGTGACCCATGAGATCAACGAGCTTGCCGTGCGCATCCACGCGTCCAGCGAGCAGGGCGCGCGGGATGCCAACGCATTGCGCGAGCTGGGCAAGGGCATGCAGTCGATTTCGGGTCGGTTGGGTGAGTTGAGTCGTGGGGGCTGACAACTGCTAGGAGCGGCGGCGCTCGATGCCTATTTCGATCAGGCGGGCACGCATCTCGCGGTGGCGGCGGCTGTTAAAGATCAGTAGTGAAACCAGCTGTAGCACCAGGCCGATGCCCAACAATACGAGGAACTGGCCTGAGCCCAGTACGCTCAGGCCCAATAGCAGACCTAAGCCCACGGCGGCGCAATTCACCCACATGCCCCAGCTGTAGCCGCGCACCACTACAAAGTGGCCTAGACACCAGACCAGTGCCCATACCGCACCTAGAATCACGTCGTATTGATCAGCATTAGGTACGCTGCGCCGATAAATGCTGCCCCACAACGCCGTGACGATGGCCATTCCGAATAGTGCGGAGAAATAACCCGCCAGAAATGTAGGGAAGTACCGCCTCATGAATGTAGAAAGCTCAGTAACCTTCATTCCATTTCCTCATAGAGACCTACTGCCACACTCTGTATTTGACTATTGCCGACAAACCCGAACAACGCGCTTACCGAGTCTTTAATCATCGTTTGAGTAGCATGGCTGACTTGCGTGGGGGTATAGCGCTTGGTCAAAGTGCCAGCGGCTTGCGCCAGCTTCAATTGCTTAGCAGTAAGTTCAGGGTACTTGAGGGATAAAAGCTCGTTGGTGAGCGCTTTACGTTGCTGCCGGCTCAAGGTCTTGCCCAGTTCATACCAACTACGACCCGTTTGGGCCTTCAACACCCTCAAGTACTTGATGGTCGTTAACGTCGAAGCGCCGACGCCAAGCAATGACACGCCATCGAGCACCAGCGACGCTGACTGGTACCATGCCTCGCTGTCCAATCTGTCGTTGGCGGCAGGATCGGTGACCTCACGCACGGTGCGTACACCACCGACAATACATTGCACAGTACTGGCGGCGGCTGCAGCGGTACCGATATAGGTAAGTACCAGGCTGGCACCCGCGGAAAAGGGCGCGGCGATGCTACCGCTAACCACGACGATCCAGCCCAATACCGCGCCAGCACAGGCCAATGAGGTGTTCACCGCCTCTTTGATGACCTTTGACTCCCGAGCATTGTTCTGCAATTGCTCGGTGTACTGATCGGGTGTGTGGTACTTATTGATCTCACGCAAAACCACCCGCTTGGGACGAATGCTGCAGATCGGTCGGAATTCGCGCAGGGTGACGATGTTGAACTCGGCATCGATATATACGACGCCTGCACCGACGATGGCTGGGTCGGCATCGATGGCGGCAAACAGCTTTGGCAGATTTATCAGCGACTCGACACGCTGGCGCGCACCAAATCGCGTAAAGGTATTCAGTGAATCAGGTAGCAAGCCGTTCACAGAAGATGTCCTTGCAAGGTTCCAGCCAGCGCCATGCGCCGACCATAGGCCCGGTGAGAGCAGACCGATCCGCCCTCACCGCAGGATGTGCGCCGCCCGAAAGCGGCGCGGCGCATCCGCCCTTACACGTTCGGGCAAGGCACCGGAGCCCAGTCGCCGACATCGGCGCTGCGGCACATGCCTTCGACCTTGCTCTGGCCGGCCTTGGCCACGGCAGTGGCCTGGGCTTTCTTGGCGCTGGCCTGCTGCAGGGTCTTCTCGGTGTTCACCGCCTCTTTCGGCACAGCCTTGGCCTTGGCCGTGGTGGCCTTGTTGGTCTTGGCAACCTGGGCCACGTCGGTGCGTTGCACGCCGACCTGCTTGAGGTCCTGCTCGTAGGCCTGAGTGTAGTTGTTCAGGTCTTCGCCGACCCGACCATTGACGGCTGCCAGCAGGTTGTTCGACTCCTGCAGGCCCGAGACGATCTCGGCCAGGCGCTTGCGGCCTTCGGCGGCGTCGATGCGATTGGCCTTGCGGCCCTGGATCAGGTTGGTGAACTCGCGCTGGTAGCAGGTTTGCGAAGCCTGAGCGTAGGCACTGGTGCGGTCCAGGTCGGCGCTGCTCTTATCGATGTCCGTGGCGTACGAAGCGATACGCTGCTTGTCGTCGCTAATCTGCTTCTGACGCTCGGTGTAGTAACCCGCCGCACCACCGGCCAACGCGCCACCGGCGGCGCCGATGGCGGCATTGCGGCCACGGTTGTCCTTGTCGGTCAACGCGCCGGCCAGCGCACCGCCGACGGCACCGAGCATGGCGCCGGTGGCGACCGACTTGGTCAGGTCGCCATCGGTGGAGCGCAGGTGCTGCACCGGCTCGTAGCAGCTGGGGTAGTACTCGACCTTGGTGGTGGCGCCGACCTTGTCGGCGGCCGACGTGGCGCAGCCCGACAGCAACACGGTGCTGAAGCCAGCAGCCAGCAGCAGTGCGCTGCGGGCGTGAGTGACGTTGAACAGCGGGTTACGGGTGAAAAGCATGGTCAGTTCTCTCTTGGGTTTTAGATGCCCGGCCAGCCTCATGCCGACCGGTGTTCCTTTCAATGACACGGTCCCTGCACGTCAGCGCGTGGCCGACGCCAACAGCTCCTTGAGCACCGTCGCTGGGTCCGCGCGACGGTTCTGCCGGTACTCGCCCACGTGCTTGACGAACAGCGTCGCGCGCGCGGTCAGGCTCTTGCCCAGTACCGGGTTGCGGGCCAATTCCGCCTTGACCCGCTGGAACTGCGCCTGGATCACGGCATCGGTGTAGCGTGTGCCGCTGGCCAGGTTGTCGATGTAGATCGCGACGGCGCCGTTGAGTGCCGTCTGCCCATTGCTCATGGCCAGGCCGAACATGCGTGCGGTGGGCTGGTCGCCGGCGGCACGGGCGTCGGCCTGGCTCTTGCGCATGTTGCTCAGGCGGATGTTGTAGTTGTTGATGGTTTCGGCCACCAGGGCGGCCGACTGGATCAGGTTGCCGGCGGCGTCCTCGCGCTGGCGGGCGATCAGCGACACGGTGCGTTTGAGCTCTTCGTTGACTACGCCCAGCTCGGCCTGCAAGCGCGGGTCGGTGGTGGCGGCGATGATGCTGTCCAGGCGCTGGGTGGGGTCGTCGGCGGCCTGGATGTCGTCGGTCAGGTTGGCCAGCCGGCCTTCCTTCTGCCACTGCGCGAACAGCTCCGGGTAACGCGAGCGCGGCGCCGACAGCGCGCCGATGGCGACGCGGAAACCGGTGGTGGCGTTGTGCTGCTCGCTGCCGTCGGCGGCGAACAACGGGTACTCGCGGCGCATGCCGGTGAACAGCGTGCCCTCGCCTTCGAGGTAGTTGCCGCCCTTGACCACGAAACCGCCGTAGGCGCCCTGGCGACGCCCGGCATGCACCAGCTGGAACGACTCCTGGACCATTTCGGCGGCGTTGCCGATGACGTCGAACAGCCCCAGCGGGTTGGGCTGACGCGTGCCGATCGGCATCAGCCGCGCAGCCTGGCCGCTACCGCCGGCCACTTGGTTGAACACTGCCCAGTCGGCCAGCGGCCCGTCGCTGTCGCTGCCCTCGAGCCTGCGCGGGAACAGCCGCCCTTCCAGGTCCTGGCGGCTGACCGCCGAACCGCCGCGGGCGGCGAACTCCCACTCCACTTCGGTGGGCAGGCGGACGAAGCCGATGCCGCCCTCCTCGGCGTTCTGCCCGCGCCCGCTGACCGGCAGCAGGTCGCGGTGGTGCCTGAGCAGCCAAGCGCTGTACACCGCCGAGAAACGCTCGGCCTCGAAGCGCGACAGGTCGACCTTGGGCAAGCGCCCGGCCATGCCGCCGTCGGCCTCGCAGACCGGGGCCGGCGCGCCGCTGGCCAGCGACTGCGCCTGGCTCATGACCTGGGCGTACTGGCGGGCAGTCACTTCGTACTTGCCGATGAAGTACATCATCGGCTTGAGCGGGCTGCCGGCCTCCAGGCTCGGCAAGCTGGCGCCGATGCGCTTGCGCCACTGCGGCGCCAGGTCGTCGAGGCTGAACTGGCCGTTGATGAAGTCGCGCCGGTAGCCGGAAATGAACGACTGCTTGTAGCCAGGCTCGCCTTCGCTGAACGGGTAGCCCAAGTTGACTTCACGGTCGTCCAGGCTGCCTTCGGCCAAGACGTAGACGTGACGGAACACCATCTGCCCGCCACACGGCAGCGGCAGGCTGATGTCGTCGGCCAGGGGCTTGGGGTTGTCGAGCTTTTC
The DNA here is from genome assembly GCF_054508135.1 of Pseudomonas sp. MLB6B. Lineage (NCBI taxonomy): Bacteria > Pseudomonadati > Pseudomonadota > Gammaproteobacteria > Pseudomonadales > Pseudomonadaceae > Pseudomonas > Pseudomonas sp. MLB6B. The sequence continues at coordinate 563,876 of NZ_CP199313.1, forward strand.
ACCATCCACGGCCGGCGCCGCGGCGCCGGGCGCTGCCGTCGAAGCCGACGGCGTGACGGCCGCAGCCTTGACCTTCGGCGCCTGGGCCTCGTCGCCCGGCGAGCAGGCGCTCAAACCCAAGGCGGTGAACAGCAGGGCCATGGCCCGCAAACGGCATTCAGACATCTCGGATTCCTTGCGAAGGGTCTATACGCGCCACGCGCCAGCCGCCCAGGACCGCAGCGCAGGCGCTGGCGCCGAGCACGGCGGCCAGGGCGATGGCGTAATGCACAGGCAACAGGCGGCTGGCGTATTCGCCCGGTGCCTGCACGAACAGGTGGTTCAAGCCGCGCTCGGCCAGGGCGTAGAGCAGCGACGCCACGCCCGCCGCCAACAGGCCGCTGTACAGCGCCTGCGCCACCACGAACAGCAGCAGCGCTGCGGTGCCCAGCCCCAGCAGGCGCAGCACCGCCAACTCACGGCGCTTGCGCTGCACCGCCGCCACCGCGCCGGCCGCCACTGCCGCCACGGCACCGGCCACGGCCAGGGCGGCCACCAGCCAGAACACCAGGTCGAGGTTGCGGCTGAGCGACTGCACCTGGGCGATCTGCGCGGCCTGGGTCGAAACCAGCAACTGGCGAGCGGCGAACCACTGGCGCAGCGGCTCGACGTCGTCGAGCTGGCGCGCATACAGACGAAACGCCGGGTACACCCGCGGCGCATCGGCGGCCTGGTCCTGCCCCGGCCAGCCGAGAGCCGGCACGGCGCGCCCGTCGCGGTAGTCTTCGACCGCTTCGAGCAGCGCCAGGGGCGCGAACAGCGCGTCGCGCTCGAAGGCGCTCAGGGGCAGCACCGCCTGCACCTGCAAGGTCAGCGCCTGCCACTGCACCTCGCCATTGCGCTGGCGGCCGAAGCTGGCGCGCAGGGCGGTCCCGGCCTGGGCACCCAGGGTTTGCGCGGCGGTGAAGCTGAGCACCACTTGGTGCAGCTCAGTGGGCGCGGTCAGGCCCTGCAACAGCGGATCGCCCTTGGCGGTGGGCAGCATTTCGGCGGTTACTCCGCGCTTGGCCCCCGGCACCAGCAAATCGGCGGTGGCGGCGATCTGCCGGGTACGCGCGATGGCGAAAGCCACCTCACGGCGCTCGGCGAGCCGGGCGACGAACTCGGCGTCGAAGCGGCCACCGCCCAAGGGAATGATTTCGCGCACCGAGGGCTCGCGCTGCAAACGTTCGGTGAGGCTGCCGACCAGCCCGAACTTGAGCCCGAACAGCACCAGCAGCGGCGCGACCACCGCCACCAAGGCCAGCACCTGACAAGCCGACAGACGTGCTTCGCGGCGGTAGTCCTGCCAGGCCAGGCCGGCGATCAGCCCCAAGCGCCTCACGGCACCGGCTCCAGGCGCGCGGTGACGCCACCGTCGGCATCGCGCTCGCAGCCGATGCGCACCACCGTCAGCCCCGCTTCGCGCATCAAAGCTTCGTCGTGGCTGGCGACCACGCAGGCGATGCCCTGCGCACGCACTTGGCGCAGCAGCAGGTGCATGACCCGCTGGGCGTTGACCGGGTCCAGCGCCGCGGTCGGTTCGTCGGCCAGCAGCAGCTGTGGCCCGTGGGCCAAGGCGCGGGCGCAGCCGACGCGCTGGCGCTGCCCGACCGATAACGTGTCGGGGTAGCGCCCCAGCAGCCCGTGGATGTCCAGGTCCTGGGCCAGCCGTTCGACGCCGCCGTCGGCAGGCAATCCCGACAGGCGCCGCGGCAGTGCGATGTTGCCGCGCACATCGAGAAACCCGAGCAGCCCGCCCGCTTGCAGCACGTAGCCGATGTGGCGGCTGCGCAGTTGCGTCAGCCGGTCGCGCCGGCCCTGCCGCCAGTGCGCCGCCACGTCGTACGCGGCGCCTGCCGGGGCGAAATCGAAGGTCGCCGCCGTGTCGGGCGCAAGGGTCAGGGCCAGCAGGTCGAGCAAGGTGCTCTTGCCGCAGCCACTGGGGCCGACAATGGCCAACGCCTGGCCTGCGCCCAGGTGCAACCGCTCGACCTGCAAGGTGAAGCGCTGCTCGCCGTCGCCGCGACGCTTGCCCAACTGGCGCACGGCGATCATGGCAAGGTCGACAGCGGTACACGGTACAGGGCATCGCCCGGTGCCGCGTTACCGAAACGGACCCAGTTGCCGAGGTCGTTGTGGAAGGTTTCGTACAGACGGATCTTCGAGTCGAGCTCGTCGATGAAGTCTTCCTGTTCGGCCACCGACAGCGACAGCCACAGCTCCTGGGTCATGCTCAACGACTTGCTACGGTACGGCAGGCCCTCCAGGTACTCGCCCAACACGCCGCTGGCGGCCAGGTTGGCGCCTTTTTTCAGGGCGCCGGGGTCGCGGCTCATATAGGCGCTGGCGCTGGCGATTTCGTTGAAGAAGTCGCCGGGCGAGCTGCGCGTCTTGCGCGCCGCGTCGACGATCAGCTTGAGCGACTGCTGCAGGTCGTTGAGTTGCAGCTTGGTCAGCATCACGCACACTTGCAGGGCCGGCAGCGCCGGGTTGCTCAGGTCGCGGTCGGCGGTCCAGGCGCTGACCAGTTGCGGCGCCTGGCTGGCATGCTGGCGACCGAGAAAATCCATGTGCATGGCATAGCCAATGGCCTGGGTCTTGGCCGCCAGGCTTGGCGCGGCACCCAGTCGCGGCGCGGCTTGCGCCTGGCGCTCGCGCACTTGGTGGGCCAGTTCGGCGAAGGTCGAGCCGATCTCGCGCACGCGCTCGCCGAACTGCGTCACGTCGCCCCCAGGCACCGACACGTAGAGGTCGCCGATCTGCGGGTTGGCGTCGGCGGTCAGCACCCGGTACTGGGTTTCCGCGCTGGCATGGTTGTTGGCGCCGGCCGGGGTGCGCAGGTGCAGGGCATAGACCTTGATCTGCTTGCTCAGTGCCGCTTGGCGCACTTCGGCTTCATTCATGTGCGTGCTGCTGAACGGGTCGCTCTTGCGCAGCGCCCCGGCATCGCTGACTAGCAGCACGATGCGCCCGCCATAGCCGGACCAGTCCATGCCCTCGACGGCCTGCATGACGCCGGCGAAGGCGTCTTCGTTGAAGGACTGGCTGGACACCGTGGTGGCCTTGACCGCACTTGCCGCGCGCAGAAAGCGCGCCGGGTCGCGGCCCTGCTCAAGGCTTACCAGGGTCTTGCTCAGGTATTCCAGGCCCGGTGTGCGCTCGACGCTGTTGCGAAAGCCCACCAGGCCGAAGCTGACGTTGTCCAGCTCGCCACGGGCGGCCAGTTGCCCTTGCAGCTCGCTGACCACCTGGCGGACCCGGTCGATGTAGGGCTGCATCGACACCGAAGTGTCGACCACCAGGACGATGCCGGTGCGGAAGGCGTTGTCGCCGGCCGGTGTGGCGCCGGCAGCGTTCGCCGTGGCAGCCGGCGCGGTTTGGCGCGGGCCGCTGGTGGCGCTGCCGGGGTCGATCGAGGCGATGTTGAGCAACTGCACCGGCTGGCCGTTGGCGTCGAAGCTCTCGCGGAAGTCGAAAATCGGCATCAGGTAGAACTGGCTGGCCGCCACCGCGCTGGCCACAGGCTCCAAGGCCATGACCTCGGGCACTTGCTCGGGCGTGCTTTGCGCCTTGGCCAGCACCGCCTCGGCCTGCTGCGGCGCGTCGAGCAGGCGCTGCACGTCGTCGGCCTGGCGCAGGAACATCGATGGCGCGCGCCCGGAGCGCTCGGTGAAAGTCAGCACCAGGCTCTGCTTCCAGTCGCTCAGCCGGTCGGCGGCGATCCAGCCTTCGCGCTGCCCGTCGCTGGCCGCGCCCACCTGCACCCAGGGCTGGCCGTCGACGGTCTTGCGCTGGTAGACGTACAGCACGGAAAACGCCGGCACGCGGCTGCCGTCGCTGGCACCGGGCTCCTTGACCAGACGCGCGTCGGGCTTGCTCAGCACGCGCTGGAACAGGGTTTTCTTGCCGGGCATCAGCAAGGGGCGGTCGCCTTCGGCATTGGCGTCGGCCAAGGGCGCGACGGTGCTCTGGGCGGGCTGGGCGTCGGCTCGTGGCGCGGGTTCGGACGTGTCGCGCAGCAGCCAGTAGCCGCCGGCGGCCAGGCCCAGCGCGGCGGCGATGGCCAGCCCCAGCAGCGCCTTGCGCGCAGGCTTGGGCGCGGGGCTGGCAGGTGCGGCGCCGGGCGGCGGAGGGGTGTGCCAGCCGGACGGACTGGGCTTGCCCACCTCGGACGCGAGGGATGCGGACTTGTGCGTGGCCGGCGCATTGGCGGCCGGCCCAGACGGCGTGGCCGCGGCCGGCTTGTCCAGGCTGTATGCGGGCGTCACCGGCGCAGCCGCATCGGCCCGGGCCGGGTTCACGGCCATACCCGCCGAAGCTGCCGCCACCTGCGGCGCCAGGCCTTCCGGCGTCAATGGCGTTAGCGCTTCGTGGGCGGTCAACGGGCGGAACACCGTGGCGCCATCATCCTGCACCGGCAGACGGTCGAGCGCCGCCAGCAAGGCGGCGGCATCGCTGAAGCGTTCGTCGGGCGACTTGGCCAGCAGGCGGCTGAGGATAGGTTGGTAACGGCCATGACGCACGGGCAGCTCGGGCAGCGGCTCGGTCAGGTGCGCCAGCGCGGTGGACAAGGCGTCCACGCCGGCATAGGGCAGCTCTCCGGCCAGCAGTTCGTAGAGCACCACCCCCAACGCATAGAGGTCGGCGCGGCCGTCGATGTCCAGGCCCCGGGCCTGCTCGGGGCTCATGTAGCTCGGCGTGCCGACGGCGAAGCCGGCCTGGGTGAATTGGGTGCGGTCGTCCAGCGACTTGGCGATGCCGAAGTCCGACAGCACTGCCGTGCCGTCGGCGCGGAACAGGATGTTGGCCGGCTTGACGTCGCGGTGCACCAGCCCTTCGCTGTGGGCATAGCCCAGCGCCTGGGCGATCTGGCGCACGTACAGCAGCCCTTCTTCGGGGGCCAGGCCGGCGTCCAGACGCTCCTTGAGCGTGCCGTTGGGCAGGAACTCCATGGCCATGTAATACAAATCGCCGACGTTGCCGATGTCGTGGATGGTGGCGATGTGCGGGTGGGACAGGCGCGCCAGGGTGCGGCCCTCGCGCAGGAAACGCTCGCAGAAGGTCGGGTCCTGGGCAAGGCTCGCCGCCATGACCTTGAGCGCTACCTTGCGCTGCAAGGAACGCTGGGTCGCCAGGTACACGCTGGCCATGGCGCCTTGGCCGATCTCGCCCTCGATGTCGAAGCCGGGGATGTGCATGGCGGGGGTCATCGGCCGGTGCCTGCCTTGATCACGATGGCGGTGATGTTGTCGGGCGCGCCGCGCGTCAGGCCCAGGTGCACCAGGCTGCGCACCACCTGGTAAGGGTCGGGGTGGCCGAGCACGCCGGCGATCTCGTCGTCTGCGGCGGTGCGGGTCAGGCCGTCGCTGCACAGCAGATAGGTGTCGTCGCGCTCGATGTGCAGTTCCACGCTCTGCAACTCCAACCGCTCCTGCACGCCGATGGCGCGGGTGATGATGTTGCCGCGCGGGTGCTCGCGGGCCTCGGCCTCGCTCAGCAGGCCGCTGTCCTGCAATTCCTGCACGTAGCTGTGGTCGTGGGTCAGGCGCTGCAAACGGCCATCGCGCAGGCGGTACAGGCGGCTGTCGCCGGCCCACAGGGCCACACCCTGATCGCCCTGGACGCTCAGCACCACCACGGTGCTGCCCATCATGCGCACGCCGCGGCGCAGGGTTTCGGCGCGTACCGCACGGTTGACCTGGGCCAGGCTGTCGCGCAGCGCCTGCGCGCGCGCGGGCAGGTCGTGCCCGGCGGGCAGGTGGCGCAGGCTGTCGACGGTCAGGCTGCTGACGTAGTCGCCCGCCGCGTGTCCGCCCATGCCGTCGGCCACCGCCCACAGGCCCTCGGCGGTCAGCTCCAGGCAGGCGTCTTCGTTGATCTGGCGGACCATGCCGGTGTGGCTGTAGCTGGCCGCGGTGTACTGCAAAGCGGTCATGTGCACGCTGCCTCTTTACCCAGGATGAACCCGGCGAAATCTTCGCTGCGCGGCAACCCCGCGCAACGCATCAACCCCGGCGCGATGCGCGCCGAGCCTTGCCCCCACCACAGGCTCATGCCGACGCAGGCGGCGTCGGCCAGGGCCAGGGTGCGCGCCTGCGGCCGCTCGGCCGGCAGCCGTTCGAGGCCGCCCGGTACCGTCTGCGCGGCGATGCGCGCCGGCACGTCGAACCCGCCCAGGGCATCCACCGCCGCGAGGAAGGCTTCGAAGCCCGCGTCGGCTTCGAGGCTGGCGAGCAACAGGGCCTCGGCCCGCTCGAACCAGTCGTCGTGGCCTCCGACCACGGCGGCCAACGAGGCCTGCGGCGCCAGCGACTGCGCCACGGTCAGGGGAAAGTAGCGCCCTACTCGGTCGATGCTCGGCATCACCACGCCCACCATCGCCTGCGGCCCACACACGCCAGGCGCCAGGGCGAAACGCCACAAGGGGCTGACCAAGTAGGCCTCCAGCCAGGCTTCGCCCAACTGGCGGCGGCAGGTCTGTAGCCCAGCGGCCAACCACTGGTCCCAGGGTTCGATGAAGCTCGCACCCAGGCCGCGGCTGACGAAATCGCCGCGGCAGGCCAGCTTGCCGTAGAAACCGACTTCGCTCACAAACGCTCCGGCAGGCTGAAGCCGTTCAGCACGCGAGCGCGGAACGGGTTGAAGGCGCTGCTCGCACGCAGCTCGTAGGACACGCTCAGGCCGTCGACCCGCAAGCGCAGGTTGAAGCGCTCAGGGGAGCCGGCGCCGACCAGGTCGGACTGCTCCAGCAAGCGGAACCAGGCCCATGGCCCTTCCAAGGTCTTGCCCGAGCGGCCGCTGGCCGCCGGCGGCGTGATCGACAGGCGCACCACGCCGATACCGTTGTTGTTCGGCCACTGCACCGCGACCGGCCGGCTGGGGCCATGGTCGTAGCTGACCTGCTGGCCGTCGAGGTCGAGCAGGAATTGGGTGATGGACGCATCCATGGCCACCGGCTTGAGTTCGAAGCGCACCAGCGGCTGGGTGCTGCCGGTGTTGCGGAAGAACGCGTCGCGGATGTTCGCCGCACGCTGGAAGGTGCCCAGCACGTTGGCGTTGATGCCCAGCTTCTGCGCCGCACCCGGCTGCCAGCTCCACGGCGAGGTGCTGGTGTTGACATAGGGTTGCAGGTACTTGCGGAAGTAGTTGTCCATCACCCCGCCAACCCCGAAGAACAGGCCGAAGTCCTCCAGGGTGGCGTCCTGGCTGCTGCCGGGCGCCAGCGGATAACGGCCGCCCAGCGACTGCCGGTAGACGTTGACCACCTCGCTCTTCCAGGCCGCGTTGAGCTGGTTGCGCACGCCGCCCATGACCACCGCGTTGGTCGAGCCGACCACCGAGCCGACCATGTCCTGGACCACTTGCGGCTGCCGCGCCGCGCCCAGCGAGACGCGCTGCGCCGCGGCCTGGGCCTGGTTCTTGGCCTCGCCCAGCAGCGCGTCGCCGCTGGCGCCGACCATGGCGCTGACCTGCACGTACAAGGCGTTGAGGTCGGTGAGCAGGCCGTCGATGGGCACCGCCCCGCCTTCGCCGCCCTCGACCAGTGCCGCCAGCGGCGCGAAGTGTTCGGTGACCGGGTCGCGTGGCGCCACCCGAGCCGGCGCATCGGCAGCCGGTGCATCGCCGAGCAGACCGCCCAGGCGCTGGCGCAACTGATCGACCCCAGCTTCCTCGACCTTGGCCTTGGCTTTGTCGAGGGTGTCAGGCTGTTGCAGGTTGGTTTCCACGGCCACCGTCTGCAACAGCTTCTTCAGCGGCGAGGCCGGGCCGGAGAGCACGCGCAGCACGTCGGCGGCCTGCCCGACGCTGGTCACCGGCACCACGTCGAGGTCGGCCAGCAGGGCGTCCCACTGGCGGATGTAGTCCTGGAAGTACAGTTGGCGCACGTCGTCGGCCAGGCGCTTGGCATCGCCGGCGTCGTTGATCTCGCGGCCCAGCACCCAGCGCTCTTCGGCCAGGGTGGCGCTCTGCGCCAGGCTGGCGGCGAGAAACGCCTGGCGGTAGCCCTTGACCGTGAACAGCCCCGGCAGCGGCTCGCCCAGAGGCTTGCCGCTCTTGTGCCGCAGCACCAGAGCAGCATCGCGCCCGGCCGCTTCGCTCAGGCGCACATCGCTCACCCCAGGCGGCAACGGCTGGCGCTTGACCCGGTCGTATACGCGCTGGGCCACCGGCAGTTGCTGCAACTGCCGGCGCACGTCGTCGATCAGGTGCTGGTCGAGCCGGGCATTGGGCGGACGCCGCTCGAACAGCGCGTCGAGGTGCCGTTGCAGGTCCTGGCGTTGCTCGGGGGCCAGATCGCGCGGCAAGGCGCGCTCCCAGTCCAGCAGCACCCAGGCCTTGATGAAGTCGGCGTCGTAGTGGTCGCCGTCGGCGAGCATCAGGTAGGCCTTGAGGCCTTCGTAGAGGTAGTCGGACGACTGCGCGCCGTACAGCTGCTCTTCGATACGCGTCACCAGACGCGGCGCGAACACCGCGATCAGCAGCTTGCGGTAGACACTGGCCGACTCGCTTTCGAGCATGTCGCCCTGGTACAGGCCCAGCCCCTCGGCCCAGGCCGGCGGATCGTCGGCCAGGTGGCGCACGGCGTTGAGCAGCGGCAACACGTCGAGCACGCTGCGCTGCGCCGGGCTCAAGGCTTGCACGCTCTGCCCCACGGGTTGCAGGCGCTGTTCGACCTGGGCGATGTAGGCCTGGTTGGCGCGGTAGCTCAAGGCCCACAAAGTGCCGACCACCAACACCAGCAGCACGCTCAGGGCCAGCGCGCCACGGGTCAGCCAACGCCGTCTGCGCTCGACTTTGGGGTTGCTGCCGGCAAGGCCGCGCTCGGCGAAGGCGACGTCGCTGAACAGGCGCTGGATGAAATAGCTGCGTCCGCTGCCGCTCTGGCGCGCCAGTTGCGCGCGGTCCAGGCCCATGCTCTGCGCCATGCTGCCGATCAGCCGGTCGATGGGGCTGCCTTCCTGGGTGCCGCTGGTGAAGTACACACCGCGCAGCAGCGCGCGGGTTTCGAAGGCGTTGGGTTTGAACACGCCGTCGAGGAAGCTTTCCAGGCTGCCGCGCAAAGCCGCGAACTGCTGGGCGAAGCCGTACACCAGATCACGTCGGCTGGGGTCGCGCTCGTGCTGCAAGCGCTCGACCAGGCGCTGGTTGAGGCGTTGTTCGAGCAATGCGAACTCGCCGGCGAACCGCCCCAACGGGCCTTCGCCCTGCCCGTCGTCGTCGAGGGCAAAGGTCATGCCCCAGACCTGGGCGCGCTCTTCCTTGCCCAAGTTGTCGAAGAACTCCATGAAGCCGGGCACCAGATCGAGCTTGGTCAGCATCAGGTAGATGGGGAAGCGCACGCCCAGCCGTTCGTAAAGCTCTTGGATGCGGGCGCGGATCGCCGCGGCATGGGCGGCGCGTTCGGCTTCGCTGGCCAACAGCAAGTCGGAGAGGCTGATGGCGATGAACGCGCCGTCGATGGGCCGGCGCGAGCGCTGTTGGCGCAGCAGGTCGAGAAAGCCCAGCCAGGCCGCCTTGTCGACTTGGGCATGGCTGTCCTGGGTGGTGTAGCGCCCGGCGGTGTCGAGCAGTACGGCCTGGTCGGTGAACCACCAGTCGCAGTTGCGGGTGCCGCCCACGCCGCGAATGGCGCCTTCGCCCAGTTGCGCAGCTAGGGGAAAATGCAGCCCGGAATTGACCAACGCGGTGGTCTTGCCCGAGCCAGGTGGGCCGATGATCACGTACCACGGCAGCTCGTACAGGTTGCGCCGCTCGTCGCCGCCCAGGCGTGCTTTCTTCAGCAGCGCCAGGGCCTCGTCCATGCGCTGGCGCAGGCTGCTCAGCTCTTGGGCGGTGGCCACGCTGGCAGGGTCCGGCGGGGTCTCGGCGGCCAGGCTCTGCAATACCTTGGCCGCCTGTCGCCGGGCCTTGACGATGGTGTAGGCGCGCCAGGCCAGCCAGACGGCGAACAGCAGGCCGATCAGCGTCCAGCGCGCTGCAGGGCTGGCCAGCACATCGAACAGCGGGCCGACGAACCAGATGATCAGGCTCAGCGCCACCAAGCCCAGCAGAGGCACGATCCAACGCACCACGAATCCAAGCAACGCCTTCACTCCACACCCTCCGCCAGAACAGTGATTTCGACCCGGCGGTTCTTCGCCCGCCCTTGCGCGGTAGCGTTGGAGGCCAAAGGTTCGGTGTCGCTCAAACCCTTCGCGGTGAAGCGTTCGGGCTGCCCGGTACGCGCGGCGAGCATGGCCCGCACCTCTTCGGCGCGGGCCTGGGACAGTGCCCAGTTGGATGGGAAGCGCAGTGTGGCGATCGGCTGGTTGTCGCTGTGCCCGGTGATGCGCACGTCGCCTTTGACCTTATCCACCGCAGCGGCGATGCGTGTCAGCAAGGCCTGGTAGTCGCTTTTGATGCTGGCGCTGGCGCTGGCGAAGAGTTCGTCGCCACGGATGGTCACCACCGAGCGGTCGACCGCGTCTTCCACGGCCACCCGTCCGGCCTTGATGTCCTCGGCCAGGAAGCCCGCCAGGCGCGGCCGTTCGATCGGCTTGGGCTGGGTCACCGGGCGGTCCATGGCCTGAACCGGGATCTCGCCCAAGGCGTGGATGCCGCGGAACACCGGCTCCGCGTCGGAGGCCAGCATCAGGCGTAGACCGAGCAGTGCCAGCAGCAGCACGGCCAGGGCGATGGCCAGTGCGACCCAGGCCGGCACGAACTGCGCCAGCCGGTCGCGTTTGGCCACCACGCCGCGCCAATGCGGCGACAGCTCGCGCTCGGCCTCGCCGCGGGCACCGCGGATCGCCGCTGCGGTGCGCTCGCGCAGGGCGTCGAGCTGGGCGCGGCCACCGGGCATGACCCGGTAACGGCCTTCGAAGCCGAGGCTGGTGCACAGGTAGAGCAATTCGAGCAGGTTGAGCCGTTCGCGCGGGCTTTGCAGGCAGTGTTCGAGCAACTGGAACACCTTTTCGCCGCCCCAGGCTTCGTTGTGCACAGTGATCAGCAGGCTCTGCTTGCCCCAGTCGCTGCTGCTGCCCCAAGGCGTGCTCAGCACTGCCTCGTCGAGCGCGGTGCACAGTGCATAGCGCGCCAGCAGCACTTCGTTGCGCGGCACCCCGGCCGCTTCGGCGCGGGCTTCGAACTCCCGCAGGTAGGCCAGCAACTGCGCGCGCAGGCTGGCCGGGGCCGGATGGGCCAGGGTGTTGCGCAACCGCGTGAGCAGGCTCAGCAGCGGGCCGGCTGCCTGCTCCAGCGGGTTGAGGCCCTGGCCCTGGCCGGGCGCCAGGGGCTCGCCGGGCATGCTCAAGGGCGCGGCCGGCGCGGCACTGGCCGGTTGCGGCGCACGGCCACCGGGGCGCGGCATGAACTGGGTGCGGTCGTTGCCGCTCGGCTCGTCGGGCTGCATCGGTGCTTATCCTCGGATGGCCCAGAAGGCCAGGCTCAAACCAGGGAAATCGCCTGCCACGTAGAAGGCGAAGCCGCCGCTGTTCTGCAGCATCTGCCAATGCTCGCTGCCACGGTCGAGTTCGAAGTAGGTGGAGCCGGCGTGGAACGGAATCTGCCGCGGCGCCACCGGCAGCGGCAGCAGGCCGATGCCAGGCAGCTGCAGGTTGACCAGGTCGCGGATGCTTTCCACCGCACCGATCTTGCTCTGCTGGCCGAAGCGACTGCGCAGGGTCTCGCTGGGCACGTCGGCGCGCACCACGAGGATGAAGCTGGCGCTGTCGAGCAGGCTGCGGTCGGCCAGCATCGCTACGTGGATACCGTAGGCCTTCTCGACGATGGGGATGGCCACGGCCTTGCTGTCGATCAGCATCGACAGGGCTTCGCGTAGCGCAGCCATGACCGGTGTGAAGGTGGCCAGCAGGTCGTCGTGCTGATACATCGGGAAGCTGTCCGGGCGCCGCGCATCGCGGGTGAAGGTGGCGAACTCGCCGGCCAGCGCCAGCAGTTCGCTGTACAGCCGCTCCGGGTGCACCGGGCTCAACTGGTTGAGGTGCTCGAGCAGTGGCTGGGCGCGGTTGACCAGCTGCAGCAGCATGAAGTCGGCGATTTCCGAGGCGCCGCCGTTGGCCGAGGCCACCACGCGGCCGGCCAGGGCCTCGCCGCGCTGGTGCAGCAAGCCCAGCAGCTCGCTGCGAAAGCCTGACAACTGGGCGTTAGCGGCCACGTCGAGCAACGGCGGGATGTAGCGCTCGTCGAGCACCAGGGCACGGTCGGCGCGGCGTTCGCGGATGCGCACCACGCCGAGCGCGGCGTGGTCGCTCAGGCCGTCTTCCTCGCGCAGCAGCCGCAGGGCGCGGCTGCCCAGGGCTAGGGCGGCGCGGTTTTCGAACGGTGCGTTGTCGTCGCGCACTTCGCTGACGCGGCTGACATAACGCGCACCTTCCATCGGCTCGCCGGCTTCGACGGTGTCGCGCGCGCCGGCGCGCTTGAGCGCCAGGCCCAGGTACACCACGCCGTCGCGCAGGTCTTCGGGAATCTCCAGGGGCGGCGGCGGCAGGTCGTCGCGGGGGATGTCGAAAGGCGTGCCGTCGGGCAGCAGGCCGCGGGCGCTGAGGATGGCCAGCTTGCCCTGGCTCAGCAGCCCCTGGTCGACGAGCAGCTCGGAAAAGCCCCAGGCCGCTGCCTGCAAAGGCCGGCTGCGGGCATCGACGAGGTTCTCCAGGTAGCGGTCCTGCTGCTGGAAATGCTGGGTGGTGACGAACATGCCTTCCGACCAGACGACACGATTGTTCCAGGACATGAGAGCTCCGATGGCCTAACGGGCAGGCGCAGGTTGGGGGGCGGCTTCGGCACTGCGCACGGCGCGCACATCGAGGCTGATCTGATAGTCGCGAGGCGGCACGGGCAAGACGCTGCGCCATTGGGCGCGGTCGATCTCCCGGTAGCCCACCACCAGCCCGACCTGGCGCGTGGCCGGGTCCAGCGGGCGGTGCAGGTGCAGTTGCTGGCCGGGACGCAGCAGCACTTCGTCCTGGTCGATGAGGTCGGCGCCCAGGGTGGCCTGAGCGCGTTCGGCCAGGGCGAAATAGTCGGCGCGCTCGAAGGCGGCGGCGTTCTTCAGCTCGAACAGGCGCACGCGCACCGGGGCCGCTTCGCCGCCAGCGCCGGGATTGAGCCCGGCGGCGGCGCTGAAGTACAGGCTCATCTCAGGCGCGGCGGGCGCCGCCACCTCGGCGGGCGGGGCGTCCTTGCTGCACGCGGCGAGCAGCGACAGGGCCGCAATGGCGGCCCAGCGGGTGAGGTGCATCTTGGTGGCGGTCACGGGGTGGGGGATCATCCTGATCGGTGGGCTCGTTCAATCGCGCGCCGGGCGAGTGGCATGGGCTTCGTAGGCGCGACTGAATTCGCGGCCGAACAAATCGTGGAAATCGTCTTCGGCTTCACGGGACATCTGCCCGTACAGCGCGGTGAACTGCTGCCAGCAGTGGGCCTGGCGCGAGCCACCGAACACCTTGGCCAGGCCCGAGGCCGGGGCCAGGCGTGCTTCCAGCTGGCCTGGCTCGAAGCGCGCCAGCAGGTGCTCGATGGCTGCCTGCATGCCGGCCATGACCGCGAGTTGGTGGGCGCGCAGGTCGTCGAAACTGTCGCGCACCGCCTGGTCCGGGGCCATGAACGCAGCATTGCCGTGCCGCAACAGCAACAGCAGCGCCTCGTCGGCGTTGGGGGCGAACTTCAGCGGGTTGTTCTGCACCGGGGCGATGCTGGTCTGTTGCAGGCGGAACTCGCCTTTCAGGCTGCTGCGCGCGCGCAGCACGTCGATCAGGCCTTCGACCATCAGCCGGTAGCTGCGGCCCAGCGCCTCCATCTGCGCCTGGGCCTGGGCGGCGTCGATGCGCAGGTGCTCGATGCCTGCGCCGCGCAGGAAGGCGGTGAGCAGGTCGTCAGGATGGGCGGTGGCCGGCGCGGCCGGTGCGGAAGCCGGCTGCGGATGCGGATGCGGATGCGACACGGCGACTGGCGCTGGCTCGGGCTGTGGAATCGATACATCGACCGGCGCTGGCTCGGGCGGCGCTTCAGAGAAGGACGGCGGCTGTGGCATAGGTGCCGTCCACGGCTCGGGGGCAGCGACGGCCGATGCGAGCGGCGTGGCGACGTCAGGCGGCGCGATGTCGGGTTCGGGCGCTGGTGCAACATCGAGCGCGGTTGCGGGTATGACGGGCGCAGCGGCAGGTGCCAGCGCATCCCAGTCTGCCGGAATCAAACCAAGCGGGCCGGGCGCAGCGGCGACAGGGGCCGGCGGCTCGGCGATAGGTGCAGGTGCAGGTGCAGGAATCGGCGTGGGTGGCCGGAAATCGTGCTGCTGGGCCGGCACGTGATCGGGCTGGCTGGGCGCAGGCACGCTGGAGGGACCGAGGAAATCGAACAGGTCAGGCAAGGTCTGGTGGCTGCGGGCGCCTGCCGCGAACGCGGCGGTGGGCGTCGCAGCCGCACTGACCTGGTTGGCCATGAGTGCCTCGAAACTCGCCGGCTCGGCCTGCCCGGGCAGCGCCCTGGCCGGGGCTGAATCGATTCTGGCCTGTATCTCGTAATCACCGATACGAATAACTTCACCGTGCTGCAACGGCTCGCTGTTTCCGCGTCGCAATTTGACGCCGGCGTTTACCAGCTCGCTGCCGTTGGTGCTGTCGTCGGTCAAGTAGTAACGCCCGTCGCGGTATTGAATGGTGCAATGCCGCGAGGACACTAAACGCTCCGGGTCGGGCAAAACCCAATCGTTCTCTGCATTTCTGCCGATGGTGATCGCACCCTCACCCACCGTAAACTCCGAGGCTTGCCCCGGGGTTATCTTGTGGTAACTGGTGATGGTAAGGCAAAGTGCCATCGCGCCTCCTGCGTATGGTTCGATCGTCGCCCGCGCCCGCTTGCGCCTTGGCCTCGGAGCCGCACGAATACTCGATCAAGACATTGAACATTTTACAAAACGACAACTTATGCCGTTTCGTACGGGTCTCGAAAGTGATTCTCCAGCGTGTTCTTTGATGCCTGTTACAAGTATTTCCGAGCTTTTAACGCGGCGTCGGGCCGCGCTAGCTTACCTTGACAGCATTTACGAAATAAACCATAAATGCGCAACTTCGTAATCGCTCAGTGATATCACGGTGATATCAACCAGTTTTTAATTAACAGGCTTGTGCGTTCGCTCACAAAACAGCCTGGCGTTTCAATAAACCTTCATCACGAACTGACAAGGACGGCGTTCTTCGGTGAATAACTCGCAGCTCTTGGCGCCTGTTTCCGATGACTTCCCGTGCGGAACAGACCTCGAATACGACGCACAATTCCTTCAGCTCGAACGGGATGCGCAAGGCCGCCCTGAACGCGTCATGGGCGATGCCGTGCAACCTGCCGAACCGCCCGACTGGCGTCAGATCGAGCAGGCCTGCCAGGCGCTGCTCGAACGCAGCAAAGACCTGCGCATCACCCACTTCCTGACCCAAGCGCGTCTGGCCCTGCATGGCGTACCGGGCCTGGCCGCCAGCCTGGAACTGATCCGCGCGCTGCTCGCCGACTATTGGCTGCACCTGCACCCGCAGCTCGACGCCGACGACGGCAACGACCCCACCGTGCGCATCAACGCGTTGGCCGGCCTGACCAGCGACAACACCCTGAGCCTGCTGCGCGACGCCGTGCTGGCCCGTTCGCGCACCTTCGGCCAGGTCAGCTTGCGTGGTGCCGTGCAGGCCGCCGGTTTCCAGGCCGGGGCGCAAGCGCCCCTGAGCGTCGAAGAGCTGAGCGCTGCCCTGCGCGACACCGACCCGGCCCTGCTGGCGCAGACCCACGATGCACTGGACACGGCCCTGAACGCCTGCGAAGCCATCGCGCGAGGGGTCAACGAGCAGGTCGGTTCGGCCAGCGGCGTCGACCTCACCCCGCTCAGCCAGTTGCTGCGCCAAGGCCGCCAGGTGCTGCTCGACTACGCCAACCTCGACGCGACCGGCCCCGACAACTCTCCGGCCGACGCCCAAGCGGCCGACGCGCCTGGCGCCGATGCCCCAGCCGGCGCGGTAGCTGCCCGCACCGCAGCCCGTGCCGGCGAGATCAACAGCCGCCAGGACGTGCGCGCCAGCCTCGACAAGTTGCTGCAGTACTACGCCCGCCACGAACCCTCGAGCCCGCTGCCGGTGCTGTTGCGCCGCGCGCAGAACCTGGTGGATGCCGATTTCGCCACCATCGTGCGCGACCTGATCCCCGATGGCCTGTCGCAGTTCGAGAACCTTCGCGGCCCCGAGCCCGACTAATCCCAGCCCATCCCATTGCGTAACGCCCGCACCCACACCACACCGCCTCGAAGGCGACCAGGAGGAACAACGTGGCGAAAGACAGCTCCCAGAAGTTCATCGCGCGCAACCGTGCGCCGCGGGTGCAGATCGAATACGACGTCGAACTTTATGGCGCCGAGAAGAAGGTTCAACTGCCGTTCGTCATGGGCGTGCTGGCTGACCTCGCCGGCAAGCCGGCCGAGCCGCTGCCGGCGATCGAGGAACGCAAGTTCCTGGAGATCGATGTCGACAACTTCGACGCACGCCTCAAGGCCATGCAGCCGCGGGTGGCCTTCAACGTGCCCAACGCGCTGACCGGCGAAGGCAACCTGAGCCTGGACCTGACCTTCGAGAGCATGGACGACTTCAGCCCCGCTGCCGTGGCGCGCAAGGTCGACGCGCTGAACCAGCTGCTCGAAGCACGCACCCAACTGGCCAACCTGCTGACCTACATGGACGGCAAGACCGGCGCCGAAGACATCATTCTCAAAGCCATCAAGGACCCTGCCCTGCTGCAGGCCCTGGCCAGCGCGCCCAAGCCCGCTGACACCGAGCCCAAGGCCTGAGGAGCCCCGCCATGAACGACGCCCAGCGCGACAACCAGGCCCAGCCGGCCAGCACCGAACAGACCAGCGACTTCGCCGCCTTGCTGCTGCAGGAGTTCAAGCCCAAGACCGAACGCGCCAAGGAAGCCGTCGAGAGCGCCGTGCGCACGCTCGCCGAGCAGGCCCTGGCGCAGACCAACCTGGTTTCGGACGATGCCATCGGTTCGATCGAGCAGATCATCGCCGCCATCGACGCCAAGCTCACCGCCCAAGTCAACCAGGTCATCCACCACCCCGACTTCCAGCAGTTGGAAAGCGCCTGGCGCGGCCTGCACTACCTGGTCAACAACACCGAGAGCGACGAGCAGCTGAAGATCCGCGTGCTCAACGTGTCGAAGAAAGACCTGCACCGCACCCTGAAGAAATTCAAGGGCACCGCCTGGGACCAGAGCCCGGTGTTCAAGAAGCTCTACGAGGAAGAGTACGGCCAGTTCGGCGGCGAGCCCTATGGCTGCCTGGTGGGCGACTACTACTTCGACCAGTCGCCGCCTGACGTCGAACTGCTCGGCGAGATGGCCAAGGTCTGCGCCTCGATGCATGCGCCGTTCATCTCGGCCGCCGCACCAACCGTGCTGGGCATGGGGTCGTGGCAGGAGCTGTCCAACCCGCGCGACCTCAGCAAGATCTTCACCACGCCCGAATACGCTGGCTGGCGTTCGCTGCGCGAATCGGAAGACGCCCGCTACATCGGCCTGACCATGCCGCGTTTCCTCGCGCGTCTGCCCTACGGCGCCAAGACCGATCCGGTGGAGGCCTTCGACTTCGAGGAAGACACCGACGGCGCCGACAGCAGCAAGTACACCTGGGCCAACGCCGCCTACGCCATGGCCGTGAACATCAACCGTTCGTTCAAGCACTACGGCTGGTGCTCGCGCATCCGCGGCGTGGAATCGGGTGGCGAAGTGCAGGGTCTGCCGGCGCACACCTTCCCCACCGACGACGGTGGCGTGGACATGAAGTGCCCGACCGAGATCGCCATTTCCGACCGCCGCGAGGCGGAGCTGGCGAAGAACGGCTTCATGCCGCTGCTGCACAAGAAAAACACCGACTTCGCCGCGTTCATCGGTGCGCAGTCGCTGCAAAAGCCCGCCGAATACGACGATGCCGACGCCACCGCCAACGCCAACCTGGCGGCGCGCCTGCCGTACCTGTTCGCCACCTGCCGCTTCGCCCACTACCTCAAGTGCATCGTTCGCGACAAGGTCGGCTCGTTCAAGGAAAAGGACGAAATGCAGCGCTGGTTGCAGGACTGGATCCTCAACTACGTCGATGGCGATCCGGCGCACTCCACCGAAACCACCAAGGCCCAGCACCCGTTGGCCGCCGCCGAGGTCGTGGTCGAGGAAGTCGAGAACAACCCCGGTTACTACAACTCGCGCTTCTACCTGCGCCCGCACTACCAGCTCGAAGGGCTGACCGTGTCGCTGCGCCTGGTATCGAAGCTGCCTTCGGCCAAGGGCGCCTGAGGCATCCCCCCGGCCGGCGCGGACGACCCCGTGCCGGCCTAATGCACCCCGAGACGAAACGCTGGAGACATCATGGCAGTAGACATTTTCATCAAGATCGGTGACATCAAGGGCGAGTCCATGGACAAGACCCACAAGGACGAGATCGACGTGCTGAACTGGCACTGGGGCATGGCCCAGTCCGGCAACATGCACCTGGGCGGCGGCGGCGGTGCCGGCAAGGTGAACATCCAAGACCTGTCGCTGACCAAGTACGTCGACAAGTCCAGCCCCAACCTGATGGCGCACTGCTCCAGCGGCAAGCACATCGACAAGGTCAAGCTGACCGTGCGCAAGGCGGGCGGCGAAAGCCAGGTCGAGTACCTGATCATCAACCTGGAAGAAGTGTTGATCAGCTCGCTGAGCACCGGTGGCTCGGGCGGCGACGATCGCCTGACCGAGAACATCAGCCTGAACTTCGCCAAGGTCACGGTCGACTACCAGCCGCAAAAAGCCGATGGCAGCAAAGACGGTGGCGCAATCAAGTACGGCTGGAACGTGCGCCAGAACGTGAAGATCTGACCTTGCGGTTCGCCGCTCGCCCTGCCTGCGTAGGCGCGGGCGGCCGGCGAACCGATCCACCCGCGAAGGGCCCCACGCATACCGTCGCCCCGCCAAAGGATCTCCTCCGTGCTCACCGACCTCGCCGCGCGCGACCGCCTGCAACCCTCGCTGCTCGACCGTCTGACCGACGACGACCCCGGCAACTCGCAGGAAGCCCCCGACAAGCGCGTGCTGTCGCTGCAGCAGCTCAAGGCTTCGGTGCTGCGCGACCTGACCTGGCTGCTCAACACCACCGCTCTGCTCGGCACCGACGCCACCCTCGGCACACCCGCAGGCGCCTCGGTGCTCAACTATGGCCTGCCGGCACTGGCCGGCAACAGTGCCTCGAACATCGACATCGGCCTGCTGGAGCAGATCATCCACCAGGCCATCGTCACCTACGAACCGCGCATCCTCGCCCATACCCTGCGCGTGCGCGCCCAGGCCGCGCCCGGCGAGATGAACGCCAACGCCCTGAGCTTCGAAATCGAAGGCGACTTGTGGGCGCAACCCGCTGCCTTGCCTTTGCTGCTGCAAACCGACCTCGACCTGGAGTCGGGGCAGGTTCGGGTGGCGCCGCTGCTGCGCAGGAGGCGCGCATGAATCCACGTCTGCTGGAGCTGTACAACCAGGAGTTGCAGCACATCCGCGAGGGCGCGGCGGAGTTCGCCAAGGAATACCCCAAGATCGCCGGGCGCCTGACCCTGTCGGGCATCGACTGCGCCGACCCTTATGTGGAGCGGTTGCTCGAAGGCTTCGCCTACCTCACCGCGCGGGTGCAGCTCAAGCTCGACGCCGAGTACCCGACCTTCACCCACAACCTGCTGGAAATCGCCTACCCGCACTACCTGGCCCCGACCCCGTCGATGACCGTGGTGCAGTTGCAGACCGACCCCAACGAAGGCTCGCTCGGCGAAGGCTTCGCGTTGCCGCGCGGCAGCACCCTGCGCGCCAACCTCGGCCGCGACTCACAGACCCCGTGCGAATTCCGCAGCACCCAGGACGTCACCCTGTGGCCGCTGGAAGTGGCCCGCGCGCAGTACTTCGGCAACCCGGGCGCGGTGCTCGGCCGCCTGGCCAGCAGCGCGCCCACGGCCCGCGCCGGCCTGCGCCTGACCCTGCGCAGCGGCGCCGAAATGCCGTTCGCCAGCCTGCCGCTCACGCATCTGCCGCTGTACCTGCACGGCAACGACGAGACCCCCTACCGCCTCTACGAGCAACTGCTGGGCAACGCCTGTGCGGTGTTCGTACGCCAGCCGGGCGCCGAGTGGGTGGAGCGCCTCGACCCACGGCAGGCCCTGCGCCCGTGCGGCTTCGACGACCGCGAAGCGGCGCTGCCGGTGGTGCCGCAGGCGTTCCAGGGTTATCGGTTGTTGCAGGAATACTTCGCCCTACCGCAGCGCTTCCTGTTCGTCGATTTCGCCGGCCTGGGCGCCGCCGTGCAGCGCTGCGACGGCCATGAGCTGGAAGTGCTGGTGCTGTTCGAGCGCTTCGACGCCAGCCTGGAAAGCGGCGTCGGCAGCCAGCAGTTCGTACCCTTCTGCACCCCGGCGATCAACCTGTTCCCGCGGCGCCTGGACCGCATCCATTTGAGCGACAAGGTCAACGAGCACCACGTGGTCGCCGACCGTACCCGCCCGGTGGACTTCGAGATCCATTCCCTGCAGGAGGTCACTGGCCACGGCACCGGCCCGCAGCAACCGTTCCTGCCCTTCTACGCCGTGCGCGACCCGTCGCGCTACGGCCGTGACCAAGCCTATTACGTGGTGCGCCGCGAGCCGCGGGTGCTGTCGAGCGAGCAGCGGCGCAACGGCACGCGCTCCAGCTACGTGGGCAGCGAAACCTTCATCAGCCTGGTCGATGGCCAGCAGGCGCCCTACCGGCACGACCTGCGGCAACTGGGCCTGAGCGCGCTGTGCAGCAACCGCGACCTGCCGCTGTTCATGGCCGTGGGCGATGCGCGCAGCGACTTCAGCCTGGCCGACAGTGCGCCGGTCAGCGCCGTCCGCTGCCTGGCCGGGCCCAGCCGGCCGCGTGCCAGCCATGCCCACGACAACCGCGCCTGGCGCCTGATCAGCCAGCTGTCGCTCAACTACCTGTCGCTGACCGAGCAGGGCCAGGGTGCGGCGGCGCTGCGCGAACTGCTGCGCCTGTACGGCGACAGCCAGGACAGCGCGCTGCAATTGCAGATCGAAGGCCTGCGCGAGGTGAGCTGCACGCCCTGCACGCGGCGCCTGCCGATGCCCGGGCCGATCGTCTTCGGCCGGGGCCTGGAAATCACCCTGACCTTCGACGAGAACGCCTTCCGCGGCACCGGCGTGTTCCTGCTCGGTGCGGTGTTCGAGCGTTTCCTGACCCGCTACGTGTCGATCAACAGCTTCACCGAAACCGTACTGCGCACCACCGAGCGCGGCGAGATCATGCGCTGGGCGGCCAAGCCCGGCCGCAGGCCCACCCTGTGAGCGGCCAAACCGAACGTGCCGACGCGGCGGCCACGCTGGAGGCCATGCAGGCCGAGCCCTGGCAGTACGATTTCTTCCAGGCCCTGCGACGCCTGGAGAACGAGCACCGCCACCTGCCGCGCTTCGGTCATTCGCGGCGCCTGGCCGACGAGCCGGTGCGCCTCGGGCAGCGCCTGGACTGCGCCTTCGCCCCGGCTACCCTGGCGGCAGTGACGCCGGCCGGCGAACACGTGCCGGCGCGCCTGGAACAGTTCTTCTTCGGCCTCGGCGGCCCCAACGGCCCGCTGCCGCTGCACCTCACCGAATACGCCCGCGAACGCCAGCGCAACCATGCAGACTCCACCAGCAAGGCCTTCATGGATGTGTTCCATCACCGCCTGCTGAGCCTGTTCTACCGCGCCTGGGCCGAAGCCCGGCCGACCGTCAGCCACGACCGCCCCGAAGACGACTATTGGGCCACACGCCTGGCCGCCCTGAGCGGTCGCGGCCAACCTGCGCTGCAAGGCCAGGGCCCACTGCCGGACACCGCCAAGCTGCACTATTCCGGGCACCTGGCCGCGCAGACGCGCTACCCCGACGGCCTGTGCGGCATCCTGTCGAACTACTTCGGCGTGCCGGTGAGCCTGGAAGAATACGTCGGTCAGTGGCTGGCGCTGCCCGAACGCAGCCAGCTCGGCGTGCGCGCCAGCCGCCTGGGTACCGATCTGTGCCTGGGCCGCCACGTGTGGGACCGTCAGCACAAGTTCCGCCTGTGCCTGGGGCCGCTGACCCTGGCCCAGTATCACGCGCTGCTGCCCGGCGGCCAGGCCTTCGTCGAGCTGGTGGCCTGGGTCGCCGAGTACGTCGGCCAGGAACTGGACTGGGACGTCGAACTGACCCTGCAACGCGAACAGGTGCCGGCGCTGCGATTAGGCAGCGGTCGGCGCCTGGGTTTCGACACCTGGCTCGGCGAGGTCCGCCGCGACGCCAGCGACCTCAAGCTCGCCCACCACTACGCCACGCTGCCCGCCCCCGACACAAGGAGTCCACACCATGGGTGAAATCAGTCGCGCCGCGCTGTTCGGCAAACTCAACCCGCTCGCCTACAAGGCCATCGAGGCCGCCACGGTGTTCTGCAAGCTGCGTGGCAACCCCTATGTGGAGCTGGTGCATTGGCTGCACCAGCTACTGCAATTGCAAGACAGCGACCTGCACCGGCTGATCCGCCAGTTCGACCTGGAGCCTGCGCGCCTGGCCGCCGACCTCACCGCCGCCCTGGACCGCCTGCCGCGCGGTTCTACCTCGATCACCGACCTGTCTTCGCAGGTCGAAGAAGCGGTCGAGCGCGGCTGGGTGTACGGCAGCCTGATGTTCGGCGAAAGCCAGGTGCGCAGCGGCTACCTGCTGCTCGGCGTGCTGAAGACGCCCAGCCTGCGCAATGCCCTGCTGGGCCTTTCCGGCGAGTTCGCCAAGCTCAAGGTCGAGGCCCTGAGCGAGCGTTTCGCCGAATACGTGGGCGACTCGCCGGAAAACCACCTGACCGCCAGCGACGGCTTCAGCGCCGGTGCGCCGGGCGAAGCCAGCGGCGCCGTGGCGCCGGCCGCGCTGGGCAAGCAGGAAGCCTTGCAGCGCTACACGGTCGATCTGACCGAGCAGGCGCGCAGCGGCAAGCTCGACCCCATCGTCGGGCGCGACGAGGAGATCCGCCAGCTGGTCGACATCCTCATGCGCCGCCGGCAGAACAATCCGATCCTCACCGGCGAGGCCGGTGTGGGCAAGACCGCCGTGGTGGAAGGCTTCGCCCTGCGCATCGTCGCCGGCGACGTGCCACCGGCGCTCAAGGACGTCGAGCTGCGCAGCCTGGACGTCGGCCTGTTGCAGGCCGGGGCCAGCATGAAGGGCGAGTTCGAACAGCGCCTGCGCCAGGTGATCGAGGATGTGCAGGCTTCGCCCAAGCCGATCATCCTGTTCATCGACGAAGCCCACACCCTGGTCGGCGCCGGCGGCGCAGCCGGCACGGGCGACGCCGCCAACCTGCTCAAGCCGGCCCTGGCGCGCGGCAGCCTGCGCACGGTGGCCGCCACCACCTGGGCCGAGTACAAGCAGCACATCGAGAAGGACCCGGCCCTGACCCGCCGTTTCCAGGTGGTGCAAGTGGCCGAGCCGAGCGAAGCCAAGGCCTTGCTGATGATGCGCGGCGTGGCCTCGACCATGGAACGGCATCACCAGGTGCAGATCCTCGACGAGGCGCTGGAGGCGGCGGTCAAGCTTTCGCATCGCTACATTCCGGCGCGCCAGTTGCCCGACAAGTCGGTGAGCCTGCTAGACACCGCCTGCGCCCGCGTGGCCATCAGCCTGCATGCCGTGCCGGCCGAGGTCGACGACAGCCGCCGGCGCATCGAAGCCTTGCAGGTGGAGTTGCAGATCATCGCCCGCGAACACAGCATCGGCGTCGCCATCGGCCAGCGCCAGGCGCACACCGAGCAGGCCTTGGCCGATGAGCGAACGCGTCTGCAGCAGCTGGAACAGCGCTGGGCCGACGAGAAAGCCCTGGTCGAGCAACTGCTCGCCACCCGCGCCCAATTGCGCGAACGCTGCGGCGAGGTCGAGCAGGCCGACGACGCCTTGCGCGACACCCTGACCGACCTGCAACGGCGCCTGAGCGCGCTACAAGGCGAAACGCCGTTGATCCTGCCCATCGTCGACTACCAGGCCGTGGCCTCGGTGGTGGCCGACTGGACCGGCATTCCGGTGGGGCGCATGGCGCGCAACGAGATCGAGACCGTGCTCAACCTCGATCGCCACCTGGCCCAGCGCATCATCGGCCAGGACCATGCCCTGCAGATGATCGCCAAACGCATCCAGACTTCGCGCGCCGGGCTCGACAACCCCAACAAGCCCATCGGCGTGTTCATGCTCGCCGGCACCTCCGGCGTGGGCAAGACCGAAACCGCCCTGGCCCTGGCCGAAGCGCTGTACGGCGGCGAGCAGAACCTGATCACCATCAACATGAGCGAATTCCAGGAACCGCACACCGTCTCCACCCTCAAGGGCGCGCCACCCGGCTACGTGGGTTACGGCCAGGGTGGGGTGCTGACCGAAGCGGTACGTCGGCGCCCCTACAGCGTGGTGTTGCTCGACGAGGTGGAGAAGGCCCATCCCGATGTGCACGAGCTGTTCTTCCAGGTGTTCGACAAAGGTGTGATGGAAGACGGCGAGGGCCGCCAGATCGATTTCCGCAACACGCTGATTCTGCTCACCACCAATGCCGGCACCGACCTGCTCGCCCGGCTGTGCAAGGACCCGGCCGCCCTGCCCGACCCCGACAGCGTGGCAAGTCAGCTGCGTGGCCCCTTGCTGGAGATCTTCCCGCCCGCCTTGCTCGGCCGCCTGGTGACCATCCCCTACTACCCGCTCAGCGACGCCATGCTCAAGGCCATCACCCGCCTGCAGCTCGAACGCATCCGCGCACGGGTCGAGCACACGCACAAGGTGGCGCTCGGCTACGACGAGGCCGTGGTCGATCTGATCGTCTCGCGCTGCACCGAAACCGAGAGCGGCGGCCGGATGATCGACGCCATCCTCACCAACGGCCTGCTGCCGGACATGAGCCGCGAATTCCTCACGCGCCTGCTCGATGGCCAGCCGCTGGGCAGCGTGCACATCGGCTGCCGCGACAACGCGCTGCATTACGATTTCGGTGCGCCATGATTTCCACGCACCATGACTTTCGTGCCGCCTGACAGGACCTGACATGCTGTTCACGCAAATCACCCGCCTGGCGCAGGTCACCAGCCCCCTGGGGCCCGATGCGCTGATCCTCGCCGAGATGACCGGCAGCGAAGAGCTGGGCCGGCTGTTCGAGTTCGAGCTGCAACTGACCAGCGACGACCCGGCCATCGACCTCAACCAACTGCTCGGCAAGCCCATGTGCCTGAGCGTGCAGCTGGGCGTGGGCGCACAGCGCTACTTCCATGGCCTGGTGGCGCGTTGCAGCCAGTCGGTCGACCGCGGGCAGTTCGCCAGCTACCGCGTTACCCTGCGCCCTTGGCTGTGGCTGCTCACGCGCACCAGCGACTGCCGCATCTTCCAGAAGCAGAGCGCTCCGGCCATCGTCAAGCAGGTGTTCCGCGACCTCGGCTTCTCGGACTTCGAAGAGCAACTGAGCCGCAGCTACCGCGAGCGCGAGTACTGCGTGCAGTACCGCGAGACCAGCTTCGACTTCGTCAGCCGCCTGCTCGAAGAAGAAGGCATCTACTACTTCTTCCGCCACGAACAGGACCGCCACGTGCTGGTGCTGGCCGACGCCTATGGCGCCCATCAACGCGTGCCGGGCTACGAAACGGTGCCGTTCTTCCCGCCCGACGGCCAGCACCGCGAGCGCGACCACATCAACGATTGGTACCTGGCTCAGGAAGTCCAGTCGGGTTCGCTGGAACTGAACGACTACGACTTCCAGCGCCCCAGCGCGCGCATCAACGTGCGCTCGGCCATGCCGCGGCCCCATGAAGCTGGCGACTACCCGCTGTTCGACTACCCCGGCGAATACGAACAGGCCGAGCACGGCGAGCACTACGCACGCACGCGCCTGGAGGCCTTGCAGACCCAGCACGAACGCGTCGAGCTCAGCGGCAACGCCCGCGGCCTGGGCAGCGGCCACCTGTTCAACCTCAGCGGTTTCACCCGTGCCGACCAGAACCGCGAATACCTGGTCCTGGCCGCGCGCTACCACGTGTTCCAGGAACGCCTGGAGACCGGAGGCGGCAATGGCAGCGCGCAGTTCCACAGCAACCTCAGCTGCATCGACGCGCAGCAGAGCTTCCGCCCACTGGCCAGCACCCACCGGCCGCAGGTGCGCGGGCCGCAGACGGCCATCGTGGTGGGGCCGGCCGGCGAAGAGATCTGGACCGACCAGTACGGGCGGATCAAAGTGCATTTCTATTGGGACCGCCACGACCAGTCGAACGAGAACAGCTCGTGCTGGATTCGCGTCTCGCAGGCCTGGGCCGGCAAGAACTGGGGTTCGATGCAGATTCCGCGCATCGGCCAGGAGGTGATCGTCAGCTTCCTCGAAGGCGATCCCGACCGGCCGATCGTCACCGGTCGGGTGTACAACGCCGAGCAGACCGTGCCCTACGACCTGCCCGGCAGCGCCACCCAGAGCGGCATGAAGAGCCGTTCGAGCAAAGGCGGCTCACCGGCCAACTTCAACGAAATCCGCATGGAAGACAAAAAGGGCGAAGAGCAGCTGTACGTGCACGCCGAACGCAACATGGACAGCGTGGTGGAGCAGAACGAAACCCTGTCGGTGGGCGCCAACCGCACCCAGTCGGTGGGCCAGATGGAGCAGATCACCATCGGCGCCAGCCGCCTGCGCGCGGTACGTTTCGACGACGTGACGCTGGTCGGTGCGAGCAAGTCCGACAGCGTCGGCGTCAGTTACCTGCTGGAAGTCGGCAACGTGCTGCGCCTGGTGTGCGGCAAGAGCGTCATCGAGCTCAACGCCAGCGGGCAGATCAACATCAGTTGCGAGCAGTTCAGCTTCCACGCCAAGCAGGACGCCGAGATCAATACCGGCGGCACCCTGGACCTCAACCTCGGCGGCGAGGCGCAGACCAGCGCCGAAGGCCAGGGCGTCCAGAAAGACATCGAAACCGCAGTCAAAAGCTTGTTCCCCGACAGCGGCCAGTGACGAGACCACCCATGACCTACCGCCTCAACGAATTCCGCTTCGCCTTGCCCGATGCCGCGTGCCATGACACCAGCATCAACATCCTGCGTTTCGACACCCTGGGCACGTCGATGATCGTCAGCCGCAGCCTGTTGGGCGAAGGCGAAACCCTGCAAAGCAATTTCGAAGGCCAGCTGCAGCGTCTGCAGCAACAGGTCAAGGACCTGCGTTTGCAGCCCGTCAGCGCAATCAAAGTCGGCCAGGCCCAGGACATCGACGCCCTGGAACTGAGCAGCCAGTTCAGCAAAGGCGCGGACAAGGTTTACCAATACCAGCTGGCCCTGCTGCTGCCCGGCACGCGCAAGCTATTCGCCTTGAGCTACGTCAAGGCCCAGCCGTTGGGCGACGCCGAGGCCGCGCATTGGGCGCAGGTCAAGGGTTCGCTCGACTTCGACAACCTGGGCTGACGGGCCGCGCCGATGTCCGACGCATTCTGGGCCGCCCGTGAAGGCGATGCGCTGCTGCACACCTCGATGCTGGCCGACATCGTCGGCGGCGTCCTGGAGATCGCCGCCACCGCCGCCATCGGCGCTCTGGCCACCGCCGCCGTGGCCTCCGCCTTCGGCCTGACCGTGGCCACCGGCGGGCTGGGCTGTTTCGTGCTCGGCGCGGTGGTGGGCGTGGTGGTCGGTGTGGCGATGGCCAAGACCGGCGCCGACACCGGGCTCAGTCGATTGTGCGAGGGCATCGGCAATGCCCTGTCCCCGCCGACTGTCCAGGCCACCATCGCCACCGGCTCGCGCGACACCCACATCAACGGCAAGCCCGCCGCGCGCGCCGCCGGCATCGTGCTGGCGCCGCTCGCGCCGCTGGAGAACGAGCAGGCCGCCGCACAGGCCCAGGCCAACGCGGAAGAAGAAACCTTCCTCGACATGGCCAAAGGCTTCTTCTCGCAGCTGTGGCGCCCCACCGTCGCCAGCCCCGCGCCCAACACCCAGGAAGCCAACGACGACAAGGTCCTGTGCAGCAAGCACCCACCTATGCCGCCGCAATACCTGGCCGAAGGTTCGAGCAAGGTCATGATCAACGGCCACCCCGCCGTGCGCAGCGGCGACCGCAGCACCTGCGAGGCGGTGGTGGCGGACGGCGGGCTGGTCTCGGACAACGTGCGCATCGGCGGTGAGCCGATCGTGGTGCGCGAGATCCGCAGCGGCAAGACGCCGGGGGTAGGGCTGGCGGTGTCGGCGTTGATGCTGCTGCGCGGGCGCGGGAGCAAGTTCTTCAGCCAATTCGGCTGCATGTTGATAGGGGGAGTCGCGACTTATCTGACCGAGCAAGTTGGCACCGCACTGGTGAACGCAACGGCAGGCTCCCCCAATCCTGTACACAGCCCAACCGGAGCGAAGGTTCTTGAGGGCCCGCTTGAGCTGGACTTCACCCTGCCTACCTTGCTGCCGATCGCTTGGCAGCGGTTCTACAACAGCCGCGACGAACGCCATGGAGGGCTTCTGGGCCCTGGCTGGAGCGTTGAGTACGAGGTGTTCGTCGAGATCATCGTCGATGCTCACGGCGAGTCGTTGCGCTTTATCGACGATCAGGGGCGGATCGTAGAACTGGGCGCCATCGCACTGGGCGAAGCAGTCTTCAGCGCAGGCGAGGGCCTAAGCGTGCGCCGTGCAGTGAATGGCGAAGTGCTGATCGAGCGAACCGACGGCCTTTACCGCCTGTTCGAGCCCTCCGACTCAGATAGTCACCACCTGCGCCTGGCGCAATTGGGTGATCGCAACGACAACCGACTGCACCTCATCTATGACGGGCAGAACCGTTTGAGCGCCCTACGCGATACCCATGGCCACGTACAACTCGCACTGGACTATGTGACAGCACCTTGCTCGCGATTGAGTACCGTCAGGCGTTTGTTCGCCGACGGCAGCGAACAGATCTTGGTTCGCTATGCCTACGACGCAGCGGCAAACCTCACCCACGTATTCAATCAGATAGACGCACTCTGCCGGACCTTCGCGTATGACGATGGCTGCCGTCTCGTCGAGCACTGGCACTCGAACGGCCTGCGCTGCCATTACACGTGGATGAAAACTCAGGATGGCTGGCGTGTGAGTCGCCATTGGACTGATGAAGGCGACGAGTACCATTTCGACTATGACATCGATAACGGTATAACGCGCATCGTCGATGGCCTGAACCGCCAATCCACGTGCCGCTGGAACGAGCAGTACCAAATCACGCGTTACGAAGACCCGCTTGGACGTTGTTGGTCTTTCGAGTGGAACGATGAACGCCTGCTGCTCAGTGCCACGAACCCTGCAGGTGATCGCTGGACTTATCTGTATGACGCCTCCGGCAATCTGGTACAGACCAGCGACCCTATGGGCCGTAGCGATGCGACCGAGTGGCTGGAGCACTGGTCTCTGCCCCGCTCGGAAACGGATGCCGCCGGAAATCGTTGGACCTACGCATACGATCAGCGAGGAAACTGCATTCGCAAGGTCGACCCGTTGGGCAACGTGACGCACTTGCGCTATGACCCTCAAGGCCAGCTCATCGAGCAAGTGGACGCCAGGGGAAATCGACTGGGTTGGCAGAGAAATGAGCAGGGGCAAATCATTAGACACACTGACTGCTCAGGCGCGACTTGGCGCTACACGTACGACAAACAGGGTTTTCTCAGCAAAGTCACCGACGCTACGGGCGAGTCCACGTGCATCGAAACACGGGCTGACGGTTTGCAATTCACTGTCACCCGCCCTTTGCAACAGATCGAAGTCTTGCAATACGACGTGCGTGGCGAACTGATAAGTCATCGAGACGCTAGCGGACGGCTCCGTGAATATCACTACAACCCGCACGGGTTGCTCGCCAGACTCGTTTTGAACGGCGTTGTTCTGCATCGGTATGGGTACGACAGCTACGAACGTCTGCAATGGATGGAAAACGAGCGCTCGGAGCGTTATCAGTTCGTCTGGGACGATGCAGATCGCTTGATGAGCCAGCAGTACATCGACGGCACCCGCCATGCTTATCGCTACGACGATCTGGACAACCTACTCGAAATCACCATGCTGCCAGCGTCTGGCCATGCTGACGGGCCCATTGTGCATCGCTTCGAGCACGATGCGGGCGAACGACTGGTGGCCAGGCATACGGCTGACGGCACCACGCGTTACGAGTATGACGCGTTGGATCAGCTGACCCATGTTCGGTTCTTCGACAATGAGGGCAATTGCGAACACCTGCGCTTTGCGTTCGATGCCCTTGGCCGTGTAGTCGAGGAAGTGGCAGGCGCCGTCAGCATCGAACACGCGTTCGATGAGCTCGGAAACCTGCTGCGTACGCGGCTTCCCGATAATCGTTGGATCAATCGCCTGCGCTACGGCACTGGCCATCTTCACCAGATCAACATTGATGGCCGAGTCATTGTCGACTTCAAACGCGACCGCTTGCACCGCGAGACGACACGGACGCAAGGTGCTCTGACAGGGGTGACCGAATACGACCGATTGGGAAGACCAGTGGTCTTCAAGCAGTTTGATGTGGGTAAGGCTCACCCGTTGCCATCCGTACAGCGCATCGCATTCACTTACGACGTCAGTAACCGTCTTACGGAGCGGGCCTTCCATACAACGACCCAACATCGCACACAGCGGTATCGTTATGACCTGAGAGACTTCATCGTCAACGATCAGGCCGATCAGCGGGCAGATGAATCACTGCGCTACGACAAGGTTGGCAATCTGGTAGACAATTCGCGTGAACGTCCTGATCGACACTTGCTGACGTACCGAGGCACCACATACCGCTATGACGGTTTCGGTCGGCTGAGCGAAAAACGTAGCGCCCAATCCGGCGTACAGACGTTCAGCTACGATGCAGAACATCGGCTGGTCAAGGTCACGTCGTTGCGTGATGGGCGAACCCGGATAGTCGCCTTCCGTTATGACCCTCTCGGACGCCGCACTGAAAAGAGCGACGACGTCCTGGGAGTGGGGTCAATCGAACGCGTGCAGTTTGTCTGGGACGGATTCACGTTGTTGCAGGAAGTCCGCAATGGCCACCCCACGGTATACATCAACGAGGACTACTCGCATACGCCCATTGCCCGACTAGACGGCCAGAGCGATTTCCAAGCCATCAGGCACTACACCACGGACGTCAACGGCGCGCCCCTGCAGCTGCATGACGAAGACGGCACGCTACTCTGGTGGGGCCGCTACAGGGTGTGGGGGGAACTGCAGGAAGAAGGGTGCGCGCCCTGCTTCATAGAACAGCAGAACCTGCGTTTTCAAGGGCAATATGCCGATCGTAATACCGGGATCCACTACAACACGTTTCGTTATTACGATCCGTTGCTTGGCAGGTTTGTTACACCCGATCCAATTGGCGTATCAGGTGGCCTCAACCTTTATCACTACGCGCCCAACCCCTTGGGATGGATCGATCCCTTAGGGTGGAAAAAGAAGTGCAGCTTCCGCAAGCCCAAGCGTGTCCAAAGCAAATCGACAGGCCGCACACGACCTAGAAACCGCAACGAAGCGTTTGCCCTCGATCATGTCAAAAAACACCCAGAAAATGGTCTTGAAGTCATTGCGGCGAAAGACATCAAAGACCGCCACTTCAAAGGTAAGGGCTGGGCGAAGTGGGAACGCAAGGTGAATGGTGTCAATATTCACTACATGGCAAAAGTCGATCGCACTGGAACAATGAAAGAAGTGACAGACTTCAAGATCAAGGACTGAATATGGATTTCACGTACGACATCAGCCCTGCCGCCGAGGCGCATTGGGCGCTGTGTGAAAAAAACCATGCCCCTTACATCCAGCTCCGTCAGGCGGGAAGTACCTATTGCAATATTTTCTACGACATCACCAACCTTCGAGGTGATCTGGAGGAAATTTCCGAGCAGGTCAAACGGATCTACCTGAGCTACGTTGACTTCTGCCTCATACCCTACAGCGAGATAGAACACTTGCTGGACCAATATTACTTCTTCAACCTGTGGGTCAAGATCGAGCATGCCGAAGCCATCGCGCAACAGCTATTCCTTTACCTCAGCGCTAGAACCTGAATTTGTTCGACAGGATCACCAAAGCGATGAAGCCGGTCACCTTTTCACCCCGCTCACCTGAGCGTTCATTAGGTTAGGCGCTTGAAACGAAACAGCCCCGGCATCTACCGGGGCTGTTTACGTATCGCCTAGACGCCTATCAGAAAATGCTGATCGGGTACTCGACGAACACGCGCACTTCGTTGCCGTCGTCGTTGTAGCCGTTCTGGCGCACGCTCTCGGACGTACGCAGGATCGAGCTGCGCAGTTTCACCGAGAGGTCCTTGGCCGGGCCTTCCTGGACCACGTAGCGCACCTGGTTGAAGATCTCGCGCTCCTTGCCTTCGCCGAAGCCGTGGGTGTTGATGTTGTCGCCACGCACGTAAGCCACTTTGTAGGTCAGGCCGGGAACGCCCAGCTCGGCGAAGTTCAGGTCGTAGGACACCTGCCAGGAACGCTCGTCTTCGGCGTTGAAGTCCGACCAGTAGGAGTTGGCCAGGTAGATGCTCGAGCCGCCGTCGCCGACGCCGCCGCGGTTCTGGTACCAGCCGTAGTTGTAGCCGGTGCTGCCGGTGCTGCGCTGGTGCGCCAGGGTCAGGGCGTGCGGGCCGAAGGCCCAGGTGGCGGCCAGGCTCCAGATGGTGTTGCGGTCGCCGGTCAGGCCGGCGGCGTTGACGTAGCGGTTGTTGATGTCGCTCTTGTAGCCGTTGAAGTCCAGGGTCAGGGACTGGTCGTCGGCCAGGGGGTGTACGTAGTTCAGGCCCAGGTAGTGCTTGCGCAGCACGTCTTCGACTTGCGAGGTGTACAGCGAGCCGGTCAGGCGATCGTTGAAGTGGTAGGTGCCGCCGAGCACGTCGATCGACTTCAGGCCACCGCTGTCACGGCCTTCCATGCTCTTGCGCGCTTCCTGGGTGAAGTGGCCGGCGTTGACTTCCAGGCCTTCGATTTCCTTGGAAGTGATCAGCGTGCCGGTGAAGCTTTCCGGCAGCAGGCGGGCGTCGTCGTGTTGCAGCACCGGCAGCGACGGCATCTGGTCGCCGTATTTGAGCACGGTGTTGGAAACGCGGAACTTCACGGCGGCGCCGCCGCGCGCCAGGTTATGCGGCGAGCGGCCCGAGCCGTCCTCGCTAGGCTTGAAGAAATCGATGCCGGCGCCGCCGTTGCGGCCGCGGCCGCCGTCCAGGCGCAGCGCGTACAGGCCGAACGCATCGACGCCGACGCCGACGGTGCCTTGGGTGAACCCGGAGGAGAAGGTACCGATGAACGCTTGGCCCCACTCGGCCTGGTCGTCGCTGCCGTGTTTCTTGTCGCGGTTGATGTAGGCGTTGCGCAGCAGCACCTTGGCGTGGCTGTCTTCGACGAAGCCGGCGCTGTTGGCCTGGTCGTTGGCCTGGGCCTGGGTGGCGCCGAGCAGGGCCAGGGCGAGAAGGCTGATCCGGGTGTTGAACATGGTGTTTTCCTTAATCACGAACTCAAGACAGGCTGCGCCAGACAGGCCGGCATCGAGACCTGCGCGAAAGCGTGACAGCGCAACGAACGACAGGCTGGACCGACTCGGCCATCCATGAGGGGTGGCATCCTAGGCCAGGGTTGTCGGGAATGTCAAAAAATCGTGAAAAGCATAACTTTATAACCAGATAGCGTTATGCGGGCAGTGGATTTGAATGGGAAAACGCTTGGAAAGGGGGATTTTTCTCAAGCCGAAGATTCTGAGGGCGAGGTAGGAAGATTCGGAACAAGATGCAGGATTTAGGGAGCAACGCTTGCCTTCACCCGCCGATGATCCGCACAGCGGCGTCCTCTGGCAGCGACAGGAGTGCAGGTAAAACCTACCTTATCTGCGGTAGGCGTTTTCGCGGCGCATGCGTGAAAAGCATAACGCCGGTTACCCGTCGCTACGGGCAGCCGGCGTTGCAGGTGGCGAAACGGCTAGCGGCTCAGCGCTTCACCGGTGCCGGCTGCTGCTGCGTCAGGCAGTGGATGTTGCCGCCGCCCAGCAGCAACTCACGCCCCGGAATCACCACCACTTCGTGGTCCGGGAACAGCGCGGTGAGGATCTCCAGCGCCTTGTCGTCCGCCGGGTCGTCGAAGCGCGGGGCGATGATGCCGCCGTTGACGATCAGGAAGTTCACGTAGGAGCCGGCCAGGCGCACCGACGGATCGCGCTCCTGGCTACCGACCACGTGATCGACGCCTGCGCACTCTTCTTCGGTGGCGAACAGCGGCCCCGGAATCGGCATCTTGTGCACGATGAACGGCCGGCCCTTGGCGTCGCGGCTGTTCTCCAGCACTTGCAGGGCGGCCTGACAGCGGGGGTAGTTGGGGTTCTCGGGGTCGTCGGTCCAGGCCAGCAAAACCTCGCCGGGGCGCACGTAGCAGCAGAAGTTGTCCACATGGCCGTCGGTTTCGTCGTTGTACAGGCCGTCGGGCAGCCAGATCACCCGTTCCACCGCCAACTGTTCGGCGAGCACCGCTTCGATCTGCTCGCGGGTCAGGTGCGGGTTGCGGTTGCGGTTGAGCAGGCACTCTTCGGTGGTGATCAGCGTACCTTCGCCGTCGACGTGGATCGAGCCGCCTTCGAGCACGAAGCCTTCGGTGTGGTAGCGCTGGCAGCGCTCCATTTCCAGCACCTTGGTGGCCAGCTCCGAATCGCGGTTCCACGGCGCGTACAGGCCGCCGTCGAAGCCGCCCCAGGCGTTGAAGTCCCAGTCCACACCGCGCACTTCACCGTGGTCGTCGATGACGAAGGTCGGGCCGGTGTCGCGCACCCAGGCGTCGTCGCTGCTCATTTCCACCACACGGATGTTGGGCAGGTCGAGCTGGCGCTGGGCATTGCGGTACTGCGCGGCCGACACGGCCACGGTCACCGGCTCGAAGCGGGCGATGGCCTTGGCCAGGGCGACGTGGGCGGCCTGCGCCGGTTTGCCGCCCAGGCGCCAGTTGTCGGGGCGCTCCGGCCAGACCATCCAGACCTGGGTTTGCGGCGCCCATTCGGCAGGCATGTGGAAACCATCGGCGCGCGGCGTTGTGGTGCGGGTTTTCATGGAGTGACCTCTGCAATGCCGGCGCTTTTGGCACCGGAACGATGAGTAAAGTGAGTGACTTTATAGTCGATAAATATCCGCATTTAAAGCGTACATGTAGGTTTTTGACGAGCGGGACAAAATTAAAAATGGATTTTTATCGACCTTAACTCAAGTTGCTTCTTCTGGACTGGAGCCGGTTTCTCAAGCGTTCGATCCATTCGGTCGACGAAAACCCTCTTCCCTGTCCCGCGTCCCACACAGCAGCGATACCGCCGCCGCACCAGGCGAGGTTCGAGGTGCACAACGAAGTGGCGCATAATGGCCGCCTCTTTGACTGGCAAACCTGGCGATGATCTCCACCTCTACCCCTCCCCGTCGCCCGCGCTGGCGCAGCCTGGCCCTGCTGGCCCTGTGCCTGGCGCCGCTGCTGTGGCCCCTGCACCACTTGGCCGAGCGCTACTACCAGGACCAGCTCGCTTCGCAGAACCGCCAGACCCTCGACCTCTACGTCGCCAACCTGCTCGGTACCCTGCACCGCTACGAGACCCTGCCGCAGATCCTCAGCGAACTGCCGGCGCTGCGCGGCGTGCTCGACGACCCCTTCCGTCTGGAGTCGGTGACCAACGCCAACCGCTTGCTCAAGGAGATCGCCCAGCAGACCGGCGCCGAAGTGATGTACCTGATGGACGTCAGCGGCAATACCCTGGCCGCCTCCAACTGGGACAAGCGCGACACCTTCGTAGGCCGCAACTTCGCCTTCCGCCCGTACTTCATCGAAGCCATGCAGGGCAAACTCGGGCGCTTCTTCGGCCAGGGCACCACCTCGGCCAAGCGCGGCTACTTCTTCGCCGCCGCGGTGCGCGAACGCGGCCGGGTGGCTGGCGTGCTGGTGGTCAAGGTCGACCTGGACCACACCGAAACCTTGTGGGGCCGCACGCCTGAGCAACTGCTGCTGACCGACCAGAACGGCGTGGTGGTGCTGACCTCGCGCCCGGACTGGCGCTTCCGCGCCACGCGTCCCTTGAGCGAAGCCGAGCGCCAGGCCATCGTCGCCATCCAGCCCTACCCGACCCAGGCACCGCAGCCGCTGGTACTCAGCCCCGGCACCTGGATCAGCCAGACCCGCGACATCCGCGAGACTGGCTGGCAGGTCAGCATCCTGGCGCCGCAGCAACTGGTCGACCGCTCGGTGCAGACGGTGATGGCCATCGGTGCCGCAGCCTTGCTGGTGTTGATGCTGCTGGCCGGGCTGGTGATGCAGCGGCGGCGCCACTACATCGACCGCATCGGTTTCGAGGCGCACGCCCGGCAGGAGTTGGAAAAGCGCGTGGTCGAACGTACCGCCGCCTTGGAAGGGCTCAACACCCGGCTGAAAAGCGCGGTGCTGGAGCGCGAGAACGCCCAGCAGGAGCTGGTGCAGGCCCAGGACGAACTGGTCCAGGCCGGCAAGCTGTCGGTGCTGGGCACCATGTCGGCGAGCATCAGCCACGAACTCAACCAGCCGCTGGCGGCGATCCGCAGCTACGCCGAAAACGCCGAAGTGCTGCTCGACCACCAACGCACCGAGGATGCGCGCGGCAACCTCAAGCTGATCGGCGAGCTGACCGGGCGCATGGCCTCGATCATCGCCCACCTGCGCGCCTTCGCCCGGCGCGACCGCCACGCGCCGGAAAGCGTGGCCCTGCAACCGGCCCTGGACGATGCCCTGGCGCTACTGGCCAAACGCCGGCGGGCGATGGCGGTGGAGCTGGTGCGCGACTTGCCCGACGCCACGCTGTGGGTGCAGGCCGGGGAAACGCGACTGCGCCAGGTGCTGGGCAACCTGCTGGCCAACGCGCTCGACGCGCTCACCGAAAAGGCCAACCCGCGCACGCTGTGGTTGAGTGCCGAAACCCATGACGAGCACGTCCATCTGCTGATCCGCGACAACGGCCCGGGCTTCAGCAGCCAGGCCCTGGCCCACGCGCGCGAACCCTTCTTCACCACCAAGACGCGTACCCAGGGCCTGGGCCTGGGCCTGGCGATCTGCGACAGCCTGATGCGCACCCTGGGCGGCGAGCTGCTGCTGGCCAACCATCCCGAGGGCGGTGCGTTGCTGACCCTGCGTCTGCGCGTCGCCCCGGCGGGCGTGAACCTGCAATCTTCGGAGGACCCTTCGGCATGACCGACACGATCGACAGCCAGACCCAAGTGATCCTGGTCGACGACGACCCGCACCTGCGTCAGGCCCTGAGCCAGACCCTGGACCTGGCCGGGCTCAAGGTCACCGCGCTGAGCGACGCCCAGGGCCTGGCCGAGCGCATCGCCGCCGACTGGCCGGGGGTAGTGGTCAGCGACATCCGCATGCCGGGCATCGATGGCCTGCAACTGCTGGAGCAGTTGCATGGCCGCGACCCGGAGCTGCCGGTGCTGCTGATCACCGGCCATGGCGACGTGCCGCTGGCGGTGCAGGCCATGCGCGCCGGCGCCTACGACTTTCTGGAAAAGCCCTTCGCCAGCGACGCGTTGCTCGACAGTGTGCGGCGCGCCTTGGCCCTGCGCCGGCTGGTGCTCGACAACCGCAGCCTGCGCCTGGCCTTGAGCGACCGCCAACAGTTGTCGACGCGCCTGCTCGGCCAGTCGCCGACCATGCTGCGCCTGCACGAGCAGATCGGCGCCCTGGCCGGCACCCGCGCCGACGTGCTGATCCTTGGCGAGACCGGCGCGGGCAAGGAAGTGGTGGCGCGCGCGCTGCACGACCTGTCGAGCCGCCGCGACGGGCCGTTCGTGGCGATCAACGCCGGCGCCCTGGCCGAGTCGGTAGTCGAGAGCGAGCTGTTCGGCCATGAGCCGGGCGCCTTCACCGGCGCGCAGAAGCGGCGCATCGGCAAGTTCGAGTTCGCCAACGGCGGCACGCTGTTCCTCGACGAGATCGAGAGCATGAGCCTGGACGTACAGGTCAAGCTGCTGCGCCTGTTACAGGAACGGGCGGTCGAGCGCCTGGGCGGCAACCAGCTGATCCCGCTGGACATCCGCATCGTCGCCGCGACCAAGGAAGACCTGCGCCAGGCCGCCGACCAGGGCCGCTTCCGCGCCGACCTGTACTACCGGCTGAACGTGGCGTCGCTGCGCATCGCGCCCTTGCGCGAACGCGGCGACGACATCCTGCTGCTGTTCCAGCACTTCGCCGACGCCGCCAGCCAGCGCCACGGCCTGCCCGCCCACAGCCTGCAACCGGCACAACGGGCGATGCTGCTGCGCCACGACTGGCCGGGCAACGTGCGCGAGCTGCAGAACGCCGCCGAGCGCTTCGCCCTGGGCCTGGAACTAGCCCTGGACAACCCGCCCGCCGCGCCCGCCAGCGCCGCCCCGGTGCTGCGCAGCGGCCCGCTCAGCGAGCAGGTCGAGCAGTTCGAGCGCTCGCTGATCGCCGCCGAACTGAGCCAGCCGCACAGCTCCATGCGTAGCCTGGCAGAAGCCTTGGGCATGCCGCGCAAGACCCTGCACGACAAGCTGCGCAAACACGGCTTGAGCTTCGAAGGCAGCAGCGGCCACGACGACCACGAGGAGCCGCGCCCATGAGCCAGCCCGCGCACGACTTGCAGCAGGTGCTGCACCACGACATTCCGCTGACCCGCGACATGGGCCTGGAAGTGCTCGATTGGCAGGCCGGCGCCCTGCGCTTGCAGTTGCCGCTGGCGGCCAACCTCAACCACAAGCACACCATGTTCGGTGGCAGCCTGTACTGCGCGGCGGTGCTGGTGGGCTGGGGGTGGTTGCACCTGAAGCTGCGCGAAGCAGGCATCGGCGACGGACACATCGTCATCCAGCAAGGGCAGATCGACTACCCCCTGCCGGTGACCACGGCAGCGGTGGCCCGCTGCGAGGCGCCGGACGAGGCCTCGTGGCAGCGCTTTCTGGCGATGTACCAACGCCGCGGCCGGGCGCGGCTGACGCTGCACACCACCGTGGCCAATGCCGGCAGCGAAGCGGCGGCGGTGAACTTCACCGGGCAGTATGTGCTGCACCGTTGAGGCCGATCCGAGTCACAGTCTGTGCAGGTGGGGTGAGGGGCGGCCTTTGGGCCGGCGTTGCCGCCCATCGCGACTGATCGGAGCGCCGAACCGGCCGCTCCCGTAAAAGCTCCAACCATGTAGGAGCGGCTTTAGCCGCGATGGGCCGCAGCGCGGCCCAACAGGGGCACCGCATCAATCGCGGGTAGTTCGGGTTGCGGCCGTTGGGCCGGCGTTGCCGGCCATCGCGACTGAAGTCGCTCCTACAAAATGGATTGCCTTCAAAAATTTGTAGGAGCGGCCGGTTCGGCGCTCCGATTAGCCGCGATGGGCCGCAGCGCGGCCCTAACCGTGGCAGCGCAACTGTCCTAGTCAGTTCGGATCAGGACAACGGGCCGGCGCTCGCAGCAGCGCGCCTGGCCACAACGGCAGGCCGGCGACCCTCATACCGTCGATGCCAACCTGACCAGTGCCTCACGCCAACCTGCCGCGGCCGGCAAGGCCAGGAAGAACGGGTTGAGCAGCGATTCGCGCGCAGGGTAGGTCAAAGGCAGGCCCTCCAGCCCCAGCACCACGCCGCCGGCGCCTTCCACCACGCCCTGCGCTGCCGCTGTGTCCCACTGCGAAGTGGGCGCCAGACGCGGGTAGCAGTCGGCGCTGCCTTCGGCCAGCAGACAGAATTTCAGCGAGCTGCCGATATTGGCCAGGGTCAGCGTGCCGACCGCCTCGGACAGGCCATCGAGCAGAATCTGCTGCTGTGGGCTGCTGTGGCGGCGGCTGGCGACCACGGTGAAGCGCTCGCCCACGTCCGGCATGCTACGCACGGCGATGGGCTGCGCTTGCTCACCGGCCTCGGCGCGCCAGGCGCCGAAGGCCTGGCCGCCGAAGTAGCAGCGGCCGCTGGTGGGCATCGCGACCACGCCGAACACCACTTCGCCGCGCTCGATCAGGGCGATGTTGACGGTGAACTCTTCGCTGCCGGCGATGAATTCCTTGGTGCCGTCCAACGGATCGACCAGCCACCAGCGCTGCCAGCGCGCGCGCTCTTCCAGGGCGATGCCGCAGTCTTCCTCGGACAGCACCGGAATGTCCGGCGCCAGGGCCTTGAGGCCGTCGAGGATGACGTGGTGGGCGGCGAGGTCCGCCGCCGTGACCGGCGAATCGTCGGCCTTGGCGCTGACCGCCACATCGGCGCGCCAGAACGGCAGGATCGCCTCGCCCGCCACGCGGGCCAGCACCACGACCTTGTGCATCAGTTGGGTATCGTTCATGCGCTGAACAGTCCTCGTTGGGTGAGCAGGTCACGCACCAGGTACAGCGCCGCCAGGGCGCGGCCTTCGGAGAACTGCGGGTGGACGGCGAGCGCGGACAGCTCGCGCAGGTTGACGGTGTCGACGCGCATCGGCTCGGGCTCGTCGCCCTCCAACCGCTCCTCGAAGAGGTCGGTGGCCAGCACCACCTGGATCTTCTGGCTCATATAGCCCGGCGACAGCGACAGCTCGGTGAGGTGTTCCAGCTCGCGGGCGCCGTAACCGGCCTCTTCCTTGAGCTCGCGGTTGGCGGCGGCCAGCACGTCCTCGCCCGGCTCGATCAGGCCTTTGGGCAGTGACAGCTCGTAGGCCTCGGTGCCGCCGCAGTACTCCTCCACCAGCAACGCCCGCTCGGCGTCGAGCATCGCCACGATCATCACCGCACCACGGCCGGTGCCGCTGCCGGCCAAACGCTCATAAGTGCGCTCGACGCCGTTGCTGAAACGAAGCGCCACGGACTCGACGCGGAACAGGCGGCTGCTGGCGACGATCTCGCGGCTCAGCACGGTGGGTTTCTGGCGCATGGGAGGCTCCTTGACATGAACGGGTTACTATACCGTGGCTGGCCTACCCTACGAGAGTTTCCCATGGCACTTCTTCCCTGGTCCGACATCGACACCGTGCTGCTCGACATGGACGGCACCCTGCTCGACCTGCACTACGACAACCACTTCTGGTTGCAGCACCTGCCGCAACGCTATGCCGAGCTGCACGGGGTGAGCCGGGCGATGGCCGAACTGGAGCTGCAACCGTTGTTCGAGCGCAATGCCGGCACCTTGAACTGGTACTGCCTGGACTTCTGGAGCCGCGAACTGAAGCTGCCGATCCGCGAACTGAAGCAGGAACTGGCCGAGCTGATCGCGATACGCCCCGACGCTCCGGCGTTCCTGACGGCGATCCGCGACGCCGGCAAGCGCGTGGTGCTGATCACCAACGCGCACCGCGATTCGCTGTCGTTGAAACTGGAGCGGGT
Organism: Pseudomonas sp. MLB6B; assembly: GCF_054508135.1. Taxonomy (NCBI): domain Bacteria; kingdom Pseudomonadati; phylum Pseudomonadota; class Gammaproteobacteria; order Pseudomonadales; family Pseudomonadaceae; genus Pseudomonas; species Pseudomonas sp. MLB6B. The sequence goes on from NZ_CP199313.1 coordinate 605,278, forward strand.
CGAGCTGGCGCCGTATTTCGAACAGCTGATCAGCTCCCATGACTATGGCTTCCCCAAGGAAAGCCCGCAGTTCTGGGACGCGCTGCGCGCCGACTTGAATTTCGACCCGGCGCGCAGCCTGTTCATCGACGACACCCTGGCGATCCTGCGCAGTGCGCGGCGCTTCGGCGTGGCGCACCTGCTGGCGGTGCTCAGGCCCGACAGCAAAGCGGCGGTGCGCGACACTCAGGAATTCGCTGCGGTGGACGATTACCACACCCTGTTGCAGGGCCTGTGATCGCGCAGGCCCGCGCGCCTACTTGCGCAACAAGCGCAAGCCGTTGAACACCACCAGCAAACTCACGCCCATGTCGGCGAACACCGCCATCCACAAGGTCGCCAGCCCGGCGAAGGTGATCGCCAGGAAGATCGCCTTGATGCCCAGGGCCAGGACGATGTTCTGCACCAGGATCGCGCGGGCCTGGCGCGACAGCCGCACGAAGGCCGGAATCTTGCGCAAGTCGTCGTCCATCAGCGCCACGTCGGCGGTTTCGATGGCGCTGTCGCTGCCCGCCGCGGCCATGGCGAAGCCGATGTCGGCGCGGGCCAGGGCCGGGGCGTCGTTGATACCGTCGCCGACCATGCCGACGTGACGCCCTTGGGCGTATAGCCCTTCGATGGCGCTCAATTTGTCTTCCGGCAGCAGGTTGCCCTCGGCACGGTCGATGCCCACCTGGGTGGCGATGGCCTCGGCAGTGTGCGGGTTGTCGCCGGTCAGCATGAGGGTCTTGATGCCCAGCGCGTGCAGCTCGGCGATCGCCTCACGGCTGCTGGGCTTGAGCGTGTCGGCCACAGCGAACAGCGCCAGCGGGCCGCGCTCGTCGAGCAGCAGCACCACGGTCTTGCCCTGGCGCTCCAGGCCGTCGAGGGTGGCCTCCAGCGCCGGCGAGCACAGGCCCAGCTCTTCCACTAGGCGGTGGTTGCCCAAATGGTAGCGCCGGCCACCGATCTGGCCGCGCACGCCGCGCCCGCCCAAGGCTTCGAACTGCGCCACGTCCTGCACGGCCAGGCCCTGCTGCGCGCCGAACTGGGCGATGGCGCGCGACACCGGGTGGTCGGAACGTGCGCCGAGGCTGGCCGCGAGTGCCTGGGCCTGGTGTTCGAAGGCCGGGTCGAGCGCTTGGAAGTCGGTCTGCACCGGCTTGCCATGGGTCAGCGTGCCGGTTTTGTCCAGCGCCAGCACATCGAGCTTGCGCCCGCCTTCGAGGTACACACCGCCCTTGATCAGGATGCCCTTGCGCGCCGCCGCGGCCAGGCCGCTGACGATGGTCACTGGGGTGGAGATCACCAGAGCGCACGGGCAGGCCACCACCAGCAGCACCAGCGCGCGGTAGACCCAGTCGAACCAGGCCGCGCCGGTGAACAGCGGCGGCAGCATGGCGATGGCCAGCGCCAAGGCGAACACCACCGGGGTGTATACCCGCGAGAAGCGGTCGACGAAGCGCTGGGTCGGCGCACGGCTGCCCTGGGCCTGCTCGACCGCCTTGATGATGCGCGCCAGGGTCGACTGCCCAGCCAGTGCCGTCACGCGGTACTCCAGCGCGCCGGCCTGGTTGATGGTGCCGGCGAACAGCGCATCGCCCACGCCCTTCTCCACCGGCAGGCTTTCGCCGGTGATCGGCGCCTGGTCGACGCTCGACTGGCCGCTGAGCACCTGGCCGTCCAGGCCGATGCGCTCACCGGGCTTGACCCGCACCCGCGCCTCGAGCGCCACCTCGCGCACGTCCACCTCGCGCCACTGACCGTCGGCCTGTTGCACCGTGGCGCGGTCGGGGCTCAGTTGCATCAGGCCGCCGATGGCGTTGCGCGCGCGGTCCAGCGAGCGAGCCTCGATCAGTTCGGCGACGCTGAACAGCACCATGACCATGGCCGCTTCCGGCCATTGCCCGATCAGCACCGCGCCGGTGACGGCGATGCTCATCAGCGCATTGATGTTCAGGTTGCGGTTCTTCAGGGCGATCCAGCCCTTTTTATACGTGCCCAGGCCACAGCCGAGGATCGCCGCCAACGCCAGCAGCGCCACCAGCCATTCGGGAGCGGCGCCGCTGAAGTGCACCAGCTCGGCTGCCAGGGCCGCCACGCCCGACAGCGCCAACGGCCACCAGCGAGTACGCGGAGCGGCGCTCATGGCAGCGCCTTCGTCGCTACCAACCAGAGGTTCGGCATGCATGCCCAGGCTGGCGATGGCGCGCTCGATGGCGGCCGTATCGGCGAGGGTGTGGCGCACACCGAGGATGCGGTTGATCAGGTTGAATTCCAGTTGCTCGACGCCGGGCAATTTGGCGAGTTTGTCCTGGATCAAGGTCTGTTCAGTGGGGCAGTCCATGGCTTCGATGCGGAAGCGGCTGAGCTGGGCGTCGCCGCTGGTGCGCTCGGTCAGGCGCACCTGGGCGGGGGCTGGCTGGGCGCCGCAGCAGGTGCCTGACTGGTGGGCGTGGCCGTGGTTGGATTCGGCATGGTCGTGATCGTGATCGTGATCGTGATCGTGATCGTGATCGTGATCGTGATCGTGGCGATGCTGGGGCTGGGTGGGCAGGTTCATTCAATTGTCCTCGAGGGCGCTTGTTGCCAAGTGGACACCCTGTAGCCACTATAGGGTCAAGCCTTCCTGGAGAATGTCGATGAAGATCGGTGAACTGGCCAAGCTGACCGACTGTGCGGTCGAAACCATCCGCTATTACGAACGCGAGCGCCTGCTCCCCGAGCCCGCCCGCAGCGAAGGCAACTACCGGCAATACACCCAGGCCCACGCCGAACGCCTGACCTTCATCCGCAACTGCCGCACCCTGGACATGACCCTCGACGAAATCCGCAGCCTGCTGAACCTGCGCGACAGCCCTGAAGACCAGTGCGGCAGCGTCAATGCGCTGATCGACGAGCATATCGCGCATGTGCAGGCGCGCATCGACGGGTTGCAGGCGCTACAACGGCAGCTGGTGGAACTGCGCCAGCGTTGCAGTGAGCAAGGGGCAGAGTGCGCGATCCTGCAGCGGTTGGAGGTCAATGGCGCGGTGACGGCGCTGGAGGGGGAGCCTTCGCATGTGGGGCGTAGCCACGGCCACTAAGGCAGATCAAGGGACTGGCTTGAACAAGGGACTCATCTGCGGTGCGGCGATGGCAGTAGACGGCGTCGCCGGCCATTGTGGCGGATCGAGAACTGCTCGCTCAGTATCCTAGAGGGTTCTCGTAAGCGTGGGAGTCGCTGATGAAAACAGGTGAACCAGTGCGGCGTGCAGCAGGTCAGGCGGCTGAACAGAGAACGCCTTCAAGGGACTCAAGCGTGGCCTCACTTAGGCGATTTGCGTCTTGACTGGAATTACCCTTGCCCTGCTTTCGTTGCACATACGCTTCATCTGAAATAATCGATCCTCAGTTCCCATCATGGGATCTCACCTTGTGAGACGCAGGTCGCGGAGCTATGATGGCCGTGCGGGAAATAAGAGCAGGGCTCCGAGATCATCAGGCGCAATTGGATCTGGAGTGTGGATTGCACGGAGACGCCATCCGTGTGGTAGCGGCATCAGACTTCGGTCTGTTGGCATGTGACCCAGCCCTTCGGGGTTAGCTAAGCAAGCGCTGCGACTACCCTCCCGCACATCTTCTTCAGCCAAGGGCGCCCTCCGGCGCCTTTGGCATTCCTGGGCTGTGAAAACCCTCGATTACCCCTACGGCTTTTCCGTTCGGCGCACGGTTGCGATAAGCCGTCACCACGCTGTAATAGAGCTGGTGATTGGCGATAGGCCAAGCCGCCAATACTGCGCAGCCCTTGCGACCCCGAAGTACGATCAAGCGCTCATTTCCCTTCATCGAGTTGAATTCACAAACGATGCTCGTGCCATGCACGATGATGTCGGACACAAAGCGCGGTACGTCATAAACCGTTGGATAGCCCCATTTTGCTAGGTCATGGCCCCGTTCTTGCCAGATGTGGCGCACACCAAAGCCTTTATGAGGTCCGATGTGCTTACCCGCCCTGAGGTAGATGTTCCCGCCAGGCTGTTGTAGCAACTGGCTGGTGACCTTGACCAGGCCCCAGGACTCCAAGCCCGTGGAGGGGTGAGCAATGTTGAAGTCTTCATGGTGGTCGAACTCGACCGGTATCGCCCGAGGCGGCGGCGCCTTGAAACGTGACATGCCAGCAATCCTTGACTACCTGATGGCTCCAAACTCCGCTCAAAAAAGGAGCGCCAACACGGCGCTCCTGCATGAAATCAGACCGCCATCGGCGCCGTCAGCGGCGGATGGTGCTCGTAGCCTTCGAGGGTGAAATCGCTCGGCTCGATCTTCTCCAGCCACTCAGGCTCGTACTTGCCCGTCTCGGCGAACGCCGGCACGCGGTCGCTGATGCGCAGCGTCGGGGCCGGCAGTGGTTCGCGGGTGAACTGCTCGTTGAGCATGTCCAGGTGGTTTTCATAGACGTGCGCATCGCCGATGAAGTAGGTGAACCAGCGCGGCGTGTAGCCGGTCAGGCGACCGAACAGCGACAGCAGCGCCGCGCCTTCGGTGAGGTTGAAGGGTGTGCCCAAGCCCAGATCGTTGGAGCGGATGTACAAGGTCAGCGAGATTTCCCGCTTCGCCACGTCCGGGTGGAACTGGTACAGCAGGTGGCACGGCGGCAGGGCCATCTCGTCGAGCTGGGCGCAGTTCCAGCCGTGGAACAGGATGCGCCGGCTGCCGGGATCGTTGACGATGGTGTCCAGACACTGGCGCACCTGGTCGATGGCCTTGTAGAGGATGACGAACGCCTGGCCGCCTTCTTCGTCCTGGGCGATCCGGCGATAGCCTTGCTGCTCGGCCATGGCGATGGCTTCGGGGTTGTCCAGCGCGATGCGCTTGTAACCCGGCCATTGCCGCCATTGCACGCCGTAGATCTCCCCAAGGTCGTCTTCGCCCTGGCGGAACGGATTGGCCAACCACTGCGCGTTCTCGTTGGCGTTCTGGTCCCAGACCTTGCAGCCCAGGTCGCGGAACTGACCGGCGTTCTTCACGCCGCGCAGAAAGCCGACCATTTCGCCGATGGCCGATTTGAAGGCCAGGCGGCGGGTGGTGATGGCGGGGAAGCCTTGCTGCAGATCGAACCGCAGCATGGCGCCGGGGCGGCTGATGGTGCGCGTGCCGGTGCGGTTTTCCTGCAGCGTGCCGTTGTCGATGACGTCACGCACCAGGTCTAGATACTGTTTCATGGCTTACCTGTAGCAAGGCGGCCGAGGCAAGGCCCCGGCCGCGGGAATCATTTGACGGCCGTTGCCGTGGGCTGGCGATTATACGCCCACCAGATCAGCCCCAGGCCGCCGATGATCATCGGCACGCACAGCACCTGACCCATGGTCAGCCAACCGAACGCCAGGTAGCCGAGCTGGGCGTCGGGCACGCGCACGAATTCGACGATGAAGCGGAAGATGCCGTAGAACAACGCGAACATGCCGGAGACGGCCATGGTCGGGCGCGGCTTGCGCGAGTACAGCCAGAGGATGGCGAACAGCGCCACGCCTTCGAGGGCGAATTGGTACAGCTGCGAAGGGTGGCGCGGCAATTGCGCCGGATCGCTGTAGGGCGGGAAGACCATGGCCCACGGCACGTCGGTGGGCTTGCCCCACAATTCGGCGTTGATGAAGTTGCCGATGCGCCCGGCGCCCAGACCGATCGGCACCATGGGCGCGACGAAGTCCATCAGCTCGAAGAACGACTTGTTGTGCCGTTTGCCGAACCACAGCGCAGCGAGCATCACGCCAATGAAACCACCGTGGAACGACATGCCGCCTTTCCATACTTCGAAGATCAGCAACGGATTGGCGATGTAGGCTTCCAGGTCGTAGAACAGCACATAGCCGAGCCGCCCACCGACGATCACGCCCATCGACAGCCAGAACACCAGGTCGGAGAGCTTTTCGCGGCTCCAGGTGGGGTCGAAGCGGTTCAGTCGGCTCGCGGCCAGTAGCCAAGCGCCGCCGATGCCCACCAGGTACATCAAGCCGTACCAGTGGATTTTCAGCGGCCCGATGGCCAGGGCCACGGGGTCGATCTGCGGGTAAGGCAGCATGGTGATTCCTCTTGATTCAAATCGGAAAGCCGAAGCCGACAGGGGCACGGCAGGCGGCAAGGCCGCCACTGGACAGCACAGCACAGCACGTAGAGTACGAACGCCAAACGGCGTTCCCTGGGTTGAGCAGTGCGGCATGGTAGCGGAAGGCGGGCCTGCCGCTCCAGCCTGGGGGAAATGAGTCGGCGTGCGAGATGGTCGGCAGCCGGCAGGCTGAGTAGAGTGGCGCAAACCCTGGAGGCGACCCATGTGCCTGATCGTATTCGCCTGGCGGCCGGGCCATGCCCTACCGTTGATCGTGGCGGCCAACCGCGACGAATTCTACGCCCGCCCTACTCAACCGCTGGCCGCCTGGCGCGACGCGCCGGGGGTGTATGCCGGGCGCGACCTGCAAGCCGGTGGCAGTTGGCTAGGCGTGGGGCCCGATGGCCGCTTCGCCGCGCTGACCAACATCCGCGACCCTCACCAGCTCTCCGGGCTGCGCTCGCGGGGCGAACTGGTGGCGGGCTTTCTGCGCGGCCGTGACTCGGTGCCTAACGCCCTGGCACGGTTGGCCGAACAACACCGTGAATATGCGGGGTTCAACCTGCTGCTGGGCGATGGGCAGCACTTGGGCTACCTCAACGCCCAGCAGGCGCAGCCGCAGCTATTGGAACCGGGCGTGTATGGCCTGTCCAACGCGCGCCTGGACACACCCTGGCCCAAGCTGACCAAAGCACGCGAACGTTTACGCGCGCAACTGCACGCTCCCGACCCGGCACAACTGCTGGCCTTGCTGGCGGACGCGCGAGTGGCGAGCGACGGGGAATTGCCGGAAACGGGCGTGGGGTTGGACACCGAGCGCCTGCTGTCGAGCGTCTTCATCGCCAGCCCGCATTACGGCACCCGTGCCAGCACCGTGCTGATGGTCGACGCGCAGGGTAATCGGCGCATGGTCGAGCGGAGTTTTGGGCCTTGTGGCGGGCATTTGGGGGATGTCGTATTGGAGCTGGGCGGGGGCTTGAGTTTGGCTGGGCGCAGCGACTAAGACGCTCTGCGTCACGGTGCCTATCAGTTAAACCGAGGCAGCGTTGATTGGGGCTGCTTTGCAGCCCATCGCGGCTGAAGCCGCTCCCACAATCTGTTGGGGCGGCCCAGCGGCCCCGACTGCTTGTTTGACCGGCATTAGCCTGCGCACAACCTTCTGATCGGCGCTCGATAGGAGGCGTTTACAGCGGCGTCTTCGCCCCCGGCCCGATCATGCGCGACAGGCCCAGGTTCTTCAGCGCCAGCTGCAAGGCACTGTGGGTCAGTTGCGGGTTGTCGTGGCTCATGGCATCGGCCAGCAACTCGCGGGCTTTCTCCAGGCTGACCTGGCGCAGCATCCACTTCACCTTGGGCAAGTTGGTGGCGTTCATCGACAAGCTGTCGAAACCCATGGCCATGAGCAGGATGGCCGCCGCCGGGTCGCCCGCCATCTCGCCACAGATGCTCACCGGGCGGCCTTCGCCGTGGGCGTCGCGGACCACCGTCTGCAAGGCCTGCAACACCGCCGGGTGCAGGTAGTCGTAGAGGTCGGCGACGCGCGGGTTGTTGCGGTCCACCGCCAGCAGGTACTGGGTCAGGTCGTTGGAACCGACCGAGAGGAAATCGACTTGCCGCGCCAGCTCGCGGGTCTGGTAAACGGCGGCCGGAATCTCGACCATCACGCCCACCGGCGGCATCGGCACGTCGGTGCCTTCGTCACGCACCTCGCCCCAGGCTCTGTGGATAAGGTGCAGCGCCTCTTCCAGCTCATGGATGCCGGAGATCATCGGCAGCAGGATGCGCAGGTTGTTCAGGCCCTCGCTGGCCTTGAGCATGGCGCGGGTCTGCACCAGGAAGATTTCCGGGTGGTCGAGGGTGACGCGGATGCCGCGCCAGCCGAGGAAGGGGTTCTCTTCCTTGATCGGGAAATACGACAGCGCCTTGTCGCCACCGATGTCGAGGGTGCGCATGGTCACCGGCAGCGGATGGAAGGCCTGCAACTGCTCGCGGTAGATCGCCAGCTGCTCTTTCTCGCTGGGGAAGCGCTGGTTGATCATGAACGGCACTTCGGTGCGGTACAGCCCCACCCCTTCGGCACCGCGCTGCTGGGCGCGGGCGACGTCGGCCAGCAGGCCGGTGTTGACCCACAGCGGCATGCGGTGACCATCGGGGGTCACGCAGGGCAGTTCGCGCAGGGCGTCGAGCCCCTGGGCCAATTGCCGCTCCTCCTCCACCACCTCGCTGTACTGCTTGCGTAGTACTTCGCTGGGGTTGGTGAAGACTTCGCCCTTGTAGCCGTCGACGATCAGCTCGATGCCGTCGACCTTCGAGTACGGCAGGTCGACCAGGCCCATGACCGTGGGAATGCCCATGGCCCGCGCCAGGATCGCCACATGGGAGTTGCCCGAACCCAGCACCGACACCAGCCCGACCAGCTTGCCCTCGGGCACCTCGCCGAGCATGGCCGGGGTCAGCTCCTCGCTGACCAGAATGGTGTTGTCGGCGTACACCAGCGACAGCGAGCGGGCTTCTTGCAGATAGGCCAGCAGGCGTCGACCGAGGTCCTTGACGTCGGAGGCGCGCTCGCGCAGGTAGTCGTCGTCCATCAGTTCGAAGCGGTTGACGTGCTCGGTGACCACCTGGCGCAGCGCGCCCTGGGCCCACTGCCCGGACTTGATGACGGCCACCACTTCGCCGCCGAGGGCGGCGTCTTCGAGCATCATCAGGTACACGTCGAACAGCGCCCGCTCTTCGGGGCGCAACTGGGTGGCGAGCTTGGCCGAAAGCTTGCGCATGTCGGCGCGCACGCCTTCCAGCGCATTGCTGAACAGGGCCAGCTCGGCATCGATGTCTTCGACGGTCTTGTCCGGCACGACGTCCAGGTCCGCCGGCGGCAGCATCACCACGGCGCGGCCGACCGCGGCACCGGGCGAGCCCGGCACGCCGACGAAGCGCGCCTCCTGGATGCCCTTGCCCTGGCGCCCCAGGCCACGGATCGAGCCGGTGGCCTCGGCATGGGCGATGACCCCGGCCAGTTGCGCGCTCATGGTGACCAGGAAGGCCTCTTCGCCCTCGTCGAACTGGCGGCGCTCCTTCTGCTGGATGACCAGCACGCCGACCACCCGGCGGTGGTGGATGATCGGCGTACCGAGGAAAGAGGCGAAACGCTCTTCGCCGGTTTCGGCGAAATAGCGATAGCGCGGATGTGCAGCGGCATCTTCGAGGTTGAGCGGCTCCTCGCGGGTGCCGACCAGACCGACCAGGCCCTCGTTGGGCGCCATGCTGACCTTGCCGATGGAGCGCTTGTTCAGGCCCTCGGTGGCCATCAGCACGAAGCGGTTGCTGTCCGGGTCGAGCAGGTACACCGAGCAGACCTGGCTGGCCATGGCTTCCTTGACGCGCAAGACGATGATACCCAGCGCCGTCTTGAGATCTTTGGCGGAGTTCACTTCCTGGACGATCTTGCGCAGCGTATTGAGCATGGCTCGGGGTCGGACTCCGTGGTCAGTCGCGCATCAGCAAGCGCGGGGCAAGCTCTTTTAACGCGCGGCGATAGACCTCGCGCTTGAATGTCACCACCTGGCCCAGCGGATACCAGTAGCTGACCCAGCGCCAGCCGTCGAATTCCGGTTTTCCGGTCAGGTCCATGCGCACCCGCTGCTCGTTGGTGACCAAGCGCAGCAGGAACCATTTCTGCTTCTGGCCGATGCACAGCGGTTGGCTGTGGGTCCGCACCAGACGTTGCGGTAGACGATAACGCAGCCAGCCGCGCGTGCAGGCAAGGATTTCCACGTCATCACGGTCCAGGCCGACTTCTTCATTCAGCTCGCGGTACAGGGCATCCTCCGGCGTTTCGTCAGGGTTGATGCCGCCCTGAGGAAATTGCCAGGCATCCTGGTTGATCCGCCGAGCCCATAGCACCTGTCCGACATCATTCGTGAGAATGATCCCGACATTGGGACGAAAACCATCCGGGTCGATCACGGCCGCAACCTCGAAAACGCATGTCGCCGCATTGTTCCACAAAGCTTGCGAGCGCAGCAACGCGCCCGCTGCGCTTATCTGCGGCAAGCTCGATGGCTAGCGATTGGAGGCCTGTGCGCCGGCTTGCGCGCGTCGGGCGGCAACCCGTCGAGCGGGGCTGCGGTACATCTATAGCCCCTGACGATGAACGCCCGATGACAACGCCTCAGAGCGGCTTGATGCCCATCAGTGCGGCGATGCCCAACAGGCAGGCACCGCCGAAGACGGCCAGGGCCAGGGTCAGGCGTGATCGGCGGACCTGTACGCGGCGCAGACGCAGCGCCAGCCAGGCCAAGGCGAACAGGGCCAGACCGTACAGCACGCTGGAAGCCAGCAGCCAGGTCTGCCCCAGTGGCCAGCCGGTCAAATGCACCAGCCACCAGCCGCTGACCGGCAGGCTGAGCAGGCACAGCCCCATTCCCAGGCCTGCCCACCACTGAGGCCTGCGCAGTGCCGGAGCGGGTGCCGGCACAGGAACGCGCCAGGCCCACACCGCCAGGCCCAAGGCGATGCCCAGGGTCAGCAGCGCGGCCAGCAGGTGCAGGGCCTTGATCGTGCTCAGATGCTCCATGGCAAGCCCGTCCTCTAGCCCAGGAACAGCCGGTAGGCCGGGTTGTCGGTCTCGTCCCAGTACGGGTAGCCGATCTTGGCCAGCGCCGCAGGCACCAGGTGGCGCTCGTCTTCGGGCACCTGCAGGCCGGCGACCACCCGACCGTCGGCCGCGCCATGGTTGCGGTAGTGGAACATGGAAATGTTCCAGCGCCCGCCCAGCTTGGTGAGGAAGTTGAACAGCGCACCCGGCCGCTCGGGGAATTCGAAGCGCAGCACGATTTCGTCGTGAGCCTTGGCCGAATGGCCGCCGACCATATGGCGGATGTGCAGCTTGGCCAGTTCGTTGTCGGTCAGGTCGGTGACCGGGAAACCCTGCTCTTGCAGATGCTGCACCAGCGCTGCGCGCGGGTCGGTGTCGGGGTGGGTCTGCACGCCGACGAAGATGTGCGCCTCGCTCGAGGTGTGCTTGCGGTAGTTGAACTCGGTGATCTGGCGTTTGCCGACCGCCTCGCAGAACGCCCTGAAGCTGCCCGGCCGCTCGGGGATGGTGACGGCGATGATCGCCTCGCGCTTCTCGCCCAGCTCGGCGCGTTCGGCCACATGGCGCAAGCGATCGAAGTTGACGTTGGCGCCCGAATCGATGGCCACGAAGGTGTGGCCGGTGAGGCCCATGGTCTCGACGTACTTCTTGATCCCCGCCACGCCCAGGGCGCCGGCGGGTTCGGTGATCGAACGGGTGTCGTCGTAGATGTCCTTGATCGCCGCACAGATCTCGTCGGTGCTCACCGTCAGCACTTCGTCGACGTGCAGGCGGCAGATGTCGAAAGTATGTTGGCCGATCTGCGCCACCGCCACGCCGTCGGCGAACAGCCCCACCTGCGGCAGCACCACGCGCTCGCCGGCGGCCATGGCCGCTTGCAGGCAGTTGGAGTCGTCCGGTTCGACACCGATGATCTTGATCTCCGGGCGCAGGTACTTCACGTACGCGGCGATGCCGGCGATCAGCCCGCCGCCGCCGACCGGCACGAAGATCGCATCGAGCCGGCCCGGATGTTGGCGCAGGATTTCCATGGCCACGGTGCCCTGCCCGGCGATGGTGTGCGGGTCGTCGTAGGGGTGGATGTAGACGAAGCCCTTTTCTTCGACCAGCTTCAGCGAGAAGGCCAGCGCCTCGGGAAACGAGTCGCCGTGCAGCACGACCTTGCCGCCGCGCGAGCGCACGCCTTCGATCTTGATCTCCGGGGTGGTCTTGGGCATGACGATGGTGGCCTTGATGCCCAGCTCCCGCGCCGCCAGGGCCAAGCCCTGGGCATGGTTGCCGGCCGAAGCCGTGACCACGCCACGCGCCAGTTCCTCGGGAGTCAGCTGCGCCAGCTTGTTGTATGCACCGCGAATCTTGAAGGAGAACACCGGCTGCAGGTCTTCGCGCTTGAGCAGAATCTGGTTGCCCAGCCGGCGGCTGAGCTGCCCGGCACTGTGCAGCGGGGTTTCGACCGCAACGTCGTAGACGCGCGAGGTGAGGATCTTCTTGACGTACTGTTCGAGCATCGGGGAAGCACACTGGTCGGCGGGGCGGGGCCTAGGAGTCTACCGCAGCGTCCCGTCGGGCGACCACAGCAACGGTCGGCAAGTCGTTATACTGCCGGCCTTCGAATCCACCCCCGCCCCTCACGGAGCCCGCATGACCCAGGACCAACTCAAACAGGCCGTCGCCCAGGCCGCCGTCGACCTCATCCTGCCCAAACTGGACAAGCGCAGCGTAGTCGGCGTCGGCACCGGCTCCACGGCCAACTTCTTCATCGACGCCCTGGCTCAACACAAGACCGCCTTCGACGGCGCCGTGGCCAGCTCCGAAGCCACTGCCGCGCGCCTGAAGAACCATGGCATCCCGGTCTACGAGCTCAACAGCGTCGATGCCCTGGAGTTCTACGTCGACGGCGCCGACGAGAGCGACCGGCACCTGAACCTGATCAAGGGCGGCGGCGCGGCCCTGACCCGCGAAAAGATCGTCGCCGCCGTGGCGCGCACCTTCGTCTGCATCGCCGACGCCAGCAAGCTGGTGCCGGTACTGGGCGCCTTTCCGCTGCCGGTCGAGGTCATTCCCATGGCTCGCAGCCACGTGGCGCGCGAGCTGGTCAAGCTGGGCGGCGACCCGGTCTACCGCGAAGGCGTGGTGACCGACAACGGCAACCTGATCCTCGATGTGCACAACTTCGAAATCACCGACCCGCGCCTGCTGGAAACCCAAATCAACGCCATCGTCGGTGTCGTCACCAACGGCCTGTTCGCCGCCCGCCCGGCCGATGTGCTGCTGCTCGGCACCGAGCATGGCGTGCAGACCCTCAAGGCCGAGTAAGGCCGAAGGTTCGAGCCGCGCTCAGTCCGCCTGCGGCTCGAACACATAGAACAGGTTGGGCTCGCTGACCAGGTAGATCGTCCCCGCCGCGTCCATCGCCAGGCCCTCGGCCTGCGGCACGGTGCGCTTCAAGCCGTGATAGCCCTTGCGCAGCGACAGCGTGCTGAGCGGCTTCCCTTCGACGCTCAGCTCCAATACCAGGCGCGATTCGTCCGACAGCGCCAGCAGGTGCCCGCTGCGCTCGTCGAACTGCAAGCTCGACAGGTCGCGCACGAACAGCCGCGAATCGCGCTCGTGGTCCTGCACCACGTGCACCGCGTAAGGCTGTTCGGGGTTCTGGTTGGGGAAGCCGCGCACCTCGTAGATCACCATCGGGTCGCGCTCCTTGGCCACGAACAGACGTTTGCCCAGCGAATCGTAGGCCAGGCCTTCGAAGCCTTTGTTGCCGTTGAGCCCGATGCCCAAGGTCAGCTGCTCGGCGTTGGCGGCGTCGAGCGTGGTGGTGTGCGCGTCCAGATGCACCAGGATCAGCCGCTGCTGGCGCTCGTCGGTGATGACGAAACGGTCGAGGCCGACGTACTCGACCGCTTCCGGGTCGCCGAAGCCGACCAGCGCCACGCGCCGCAGAATGCGACCGTCGAGCGACAGTTCGATGAGCTCGGAACGGGCATTGGTGACGGTGAAGAGGGTCTTGCGCTCGGGGTCGTAGGTCAACGCCGAGACGTCGTCCTGCAAACCTTCGATGGGCTGCGCCTGGACCGTGGCGCGGTAGCGTTGCAGGGCGATGCCTTCCGGGGCCGGCTGCCACCAAGTCTTGACGTTGAACCAGCCACGCTCGAACAGGCGGAACTCCTGGGCGGCCACGCCCAACCCCAGCAGCAGGCACAGCCCGACGACCGACAACAGCACAGGCAAACGGAAAAAACGACGCATGAACGACGACTCGACGGAAAAGGTGACGAATCTAATCACGAACAGCTGAAGCAGGGCTTAAGTACTGCGTAGGAAAAATCTTAAAAGCGATCAGCCCTTCTTGAAGCGGTAGAACAGATCCGGTTCGCTGACCATGTACAGCGTGCCCTCGTCGTCCATCGCCACACCCTCGGCACGCGGGATGTGCGACGCCAAGCCGTTGAAGCCGCCCAGCAAGGTCATGAAACTGACCTGCTCGCCCTCTTCGTCCAGCTCCAGCAGCATGTGCGAGTCGGCCGACAAGGCCAGCAGATGCTGCGTGCGCGGGTCCACCCCAACCGCCGACAGGTTGCGCAAATCCAACTGGTCGCTGGGCAACGGGTATTTGGCCCCGCGCAATGGGCCGTGTCCGTCGGTGTCCCAGGCGTACAGCTGTGGCGGGCGCTCCTCACCGATCACCAGGCGCTTGCGCTGGGCGTCCCAGGCGACGGCCTCGAAACCTTTGTTGCCCTCGGGCGAGACGCCGAGGTCATAGGCAGGAAAGTTGGCCCGGTCGAGTTCGCGGGTCTGGGCATCGACCTTGACCAGCACCAGCTCGTGCTGGCGCTCGTCGACGATGGCGAGCTGGCCGTTTTCCATCACCGCCACGCCTTCGGGGTTGCTCCAGCCACGCAGGGGGATCTTGCGCAGCACGTCGCCGTCGAGGCTGAGCTCGACCAGGAACGGGTGCTTGCCCATCACAGAGAACAGCGTGCGCGTGGTTGGATTGAAGGCCAGGTCCGAAGCTTCGTCGTCGCCGATGCCTTCGAGCACCTTGGCGTCGATGTCGGCCACGTAGTCGGGCAACCACACGCTCTCCTGACGCTCGGCCTGGCTTTGCAAGCTTTCTTGCAGCCATAGCAAAGCCCGGTCGTCCCAGTGCATGGCTACGGACAGACCGGCGCCGATGACGGCCGTCACCGCCAGCCAGAACGGCCAACGGCGCCAAGCGGCGCGGCTGGGCTGGGACGGGACGTGCGGAAGGGAGGAAGCGCTGGGCATGGTTGCAATCACCTGAAACGTGCGCGCTCCTGCGCATGCGAGGGCCGCACGACGGCTCCCGCACTGCCATGGAGCGCCTGGAAAGGACCCGGCGATTATCCACAACGATTGTGAAAAAAGGGTAAAGCGGCGCGTTGCGCGCCGCAGGCTTACAGCACGCGGGTTTCGAAGCGGCTGACGCCGGGCAGCTCCAGCACCAGTTCGTCGCCCGATTCGAAGGGCCCGACACCGGCTGGCGTACCGGTCAGGATCACGTCGCCCGCTTGCAGGGAAAACTGCGCGGCCATGTGCTGGATGATCGCCACGATGGGGTTGAGCATCATGGCGCTGTTGCCGTCCTGGCGCACTTCGCCGTTGATGGTCAGGCGGATCGGAATGTCGTTGACGTCGGCGAAGGTGCCTGGCGAGACGAAAGGCGGCAGCACGCAGGCGCCGTCGAAGCACTTGGCCAGTTCCCAGGGCAGGCCCTTGTCCTTGAGCGTGCTTTGCAGGTCGCGCAAGGTCAGGTCGAGGGCCGGCGCGAAGCCGGAAATGGCATCGAGTACCTCCTCGGGGCTGGCCCCGGCCGACAGAGGCTTACCCAGCAACACGGCGATTTCCGCCTCGTAATGCACCGAACCGCGGCCTTCGGGAATCTTGAAGCCGCCCTCGGCCGGCACTACGCAACTGCCCGGCTTGATGAACAGCAGGGGCTCGCTGGGAATCGGGTTGTTCAGTTCCTTGGCGTGCTCGGCGTAGTTGCGCCCCACACACACCACCTTGCCCAGTGGGAAGTGGCTGCGCGTGCCGTCTACGTACTGATGCTGGTAACTCATGGCCGACTCCGTTTTGCTGATTGTCATTCGGGAGCGAAGATCTTACCCGGATTCAAGATGCCGTTCGGATCGAATACCGCCTTGATGGCCCTCATGCAGGCGATCTCCTCAGGGGAACGGCTGTAGTGCAGGTAATCGCGTTTGGTCATGCCCACGCCATGCTCGGCGGAAATCGAGCCCTGGAAGCGTTCGACGATCTCGAACACCCACTGGTTGACCTTGGCGCAGCGGGCGAAGAAGGCGTCCTTGTCCATGGCCGCAGGCTTGAGGATGTTCAGGTGCAGGTTGCCGTCGCCGATGTGCCCGTACCAGACCACTTCCAGATCGGGGTAGTGCTGCGCGACCACGGCGTCGATCTCGCGCAGGAAGGCCGGCACCTTGGCCACCGTCACCGAGATGTCGTTCTTGTAGGGCGTGAAGTGCGAGATGGTTTCCGACAGGTACTCGCGCAGCTTCCACAGGTTGCGCAGTTGGGTTTCGCTCTGGCTCATCACACCGTCGAGCACCCAGCCCTGCTCCACGCAATGCTCGAAGGTGGCCAGCGCCTGTTCGGAAACCGCCTCGGTGCTGGCTTCGAACTCCAGCAGGGCATAGAAGGGGCAGGCGCTGGCGAACGGCGCCGGTACGTCGCCACGGGCAAGAATATGCGCCAGGCCCTTGTCGGAAAAGAACTCGAACGCGGTCAGATCGAGCTGGCCTTGGAAGGCGTGCAGCACCGGCATGATGGAGTCGAAGTCCGGCGTGCCCAGGACCATGGCCGTGAGGTTGCGCGGCGCGCGCTCCAAGCGCATGGTCGCCTCGACCACCAAGCCCAGCGTGCCCTCTGCACCGATGAACAGGTGGCGCAGGTCGTAGCCGGTGGCGTTCTTCACCAGGCCTTTGTTCAGGTCCAGCAGTTCGCCCGTGCCAGTGACCACCTTCAGGCCGGCGACCCAATTGCGCGTCATGCCGTAGCGGATCACCTTGATGCCGCCGGCATTGGTGCCGATGTTGCCGCCCAGCTGGCTGGAGCCGGACGAGGCGAAATCCACCGGGTAATACAGCCCTTGCTCTTCGGCGAAGCGCTGCAGTTGCTGGGTGACGACACCGGGCTGGCATACCACGCTGCGGTCCACGCCATCGAAGGCGAGGATCCGGTTCATTTGATCGAAGGCCACCACCACTTCGCCCTGGGCCGCCACGGCGGCCGCCGACAGACCGGTGCGCCCACCCGACGGCACCAGTGCCACCTGGTGACGATTGGCCCAGCGCACGATGGCCTGCACCTGCTCGACGGTTCTGGGCAAGACCACGGCGCTGGGCGCGGGGGCGTAATGGTGGGTCCAGTCCTTGCCATAGGCTTGTAGCGAGGCAGGGTCGGTGAGCACGTGGGCGGGAGCGACCAGGGCGGTCAGTTCCGTGAGGGCTGCGGCATCGGTCATGGCGGATCACTCGAACTATTCATGGTCACCCTGAGCACGCTTCATGTGGCGCGTTCAGTTCCTAGCGTGTCGCGTATGGTAGCATCTGGCCCCCGTTGTCCGTGCTAGGCACCGCCTGAAGGGCCCCGTCGCCGCGCCGCCGCAACGCTCGCCATTTTTTCTCCGGGATACAGGTTTACGCACATGAGCAAGACCTCTTTGGAAAAGAGCAAGATCAGGTTCCTTCTGCTGGAAGGTGTGCACCAGAACGCCGTCGACGTACTGAAGGCCGCTGGTTATTCCAACATCGAGTACCTCACCGGTTCGCTGCCTGAAGCCGAACTCAAGGAAAAGATCGCGGACGCCCACTTCATCGGTATTCGTTCGCGCACGCAACTGACCGAAGAGATCTTCGACTGTGCGAAGAAACTGGTGGCGGTAGGCTGCTTCTGCATCGGTACCAACCAGGTCGACCTCAATGCCGCCCGCGAGCGCGGCATCGCGGTGTTCAACGCGCCTTACTCCAACACCCGTTCGGTGGCCGAGCTGGTGCTGGCCGAAGCCATCCTGCTGCTGCGCGGCATCCCTGAGAAAAACGCCTCCTGCCACCGTGGCGGCTGGATCAAGAGCGCGGCCAACTCGTTCGAGATCCGCGGCAAGAAGCTGGGCATCGTCGGCTATGGCTCGATCGGCACCCAGTTGTCGGTGCTGGCCGAAAGCTTGGGGATGCAGGTCTACTTCTACGACCCGTTGACCAAGCTGCCATTGGGCAACGCCACCCAGGTGGGTTCGCTGAACGAACTGCTGGGCCTGGCCGACATCGTCTCCCTGCACGTGCCTGAGCTGCCGTCCACCCAGTGGATGATCGGCGAGAAGGAAATCCGGGCCATGAAGAAGGGCGCGATCCTGATCAACGCCGCCCGCGGCACCGTGGTCGAGCTTGACCACCTGGCCGCCGCGATCAAGGACAAGCACCTGATCGGCGCCGCCATCGACGTGTTCCCGGTCGAGCCGCGCTCCAACGACGAAGAGTTCGAAAGCCCGCTGCGCGGCCTGGACAACGTCATTCTCACCCCGCACATCGGTGGCTCGACCGCCGAAGCCCAGGCCAACATCGGTCTGGAGGTGGCGGAGAAGCTGGTCAAGTACAGCGACAACGGCACCTCCGTGTCGTCGGTCAACTTCCCCGAAGTGGCTCTGCCGGCTCACCCGGGCAAGCACCGTCTGCTGCACATCCACCGCAACATCCCGGGCGTGCTCAGCGAGATCAACAGCCTGTTCGCGGAAAACGGCATCAACATCTCCGGCCAGTTCCTGCAGACCGACGACAAGGTCGGCTACGTGGTCATCGACGTCGATGCCGAATACTCGGACCTGGCGCAAGAGAAACTGCAGCACGTCAAAGGCACGATCCGCTCGCGCGTATTGTTCTAACGCCTTGCCAGAGCGGCTGGACCGGAACGCTGGTCCAGCCGTTGCGGGTCGCGAAGCGGCCCCATGCCGCCATCGGACGTCGGGTAAAGCGCGACGTCCGAAGCGGCGCGGCTACTGCCAGGAAGACCGACTGCACCCATGCAGCGGCAAAAACTCCGCCGCCAGGCAAACCTAACCCCACCTCCACTGTCATAGGCTGCGCTCGACCGGGCCGGCCACGCTATGCACAATGCCCGGCGCTACCCTCACACGACAGTAAGGAACTCCCCATGCGTTCATCCCTAGGCGTACTGCTCGCAGTACTGATCAGTCCGTTGGCCCAGGCCGAGCTGCTGGACGAAGTCAACGACCGGGGCGAACTGCGTATCGCGGTGCAAGCCGAGCACGCACCCTACGTCTTCAAGGACGGCGAGCACCTGAACGGCTTCGATGTCGAGTTCGGCCAGGCCCTGGCCGCTGAACTGGACCTGCGCGCCACCTTCCTCGAGGCGCCGGCCGATGGGCTCTTGGAAGGGGTCGAGAGCGGTCTGTACGACATCGCCCTGGACGAACAACCGCTGCCCGCCACGGCCGCGGTCGGCAGCAGCCAATCCTACGGCGCGGCCGCGCGTGTGATCCCCTTCCAGAAGGACAACCCCGCCTTCGAAAGCGCGGTGAACAATGCCTTGCAACGGCTGGACAAGAGCGGCCGGCTGGGCGAGCTGGAAACCAGGTGGCTCAAGCCTGGGGCCATGGCCGCCGAAGCGGCGAACGCCTCCAAGCCCCCGGCTGCGCCCTCGGAAGCGGCGCAGACACCTGAGACCCCGACCTCCGAAGCGGCGAAAGCACCCGAAACGCCAGCTGCGGCAGCGCCGTCTACGGACGCTGAGCCTCGCTGACCTCGGCGGCCGGCGCCAACAGCGCTTCAGCCGCTTCTTCCAGCTGCAATTCGCTGAACACCCGCACCCCCTCGCGGCGCAGCAGCGCTGCCGTGACGCCCTCCCCCGACACCTTCACACCGCTGAAGCTGCCGTCGTAGGTCAGGCGATTGCCGCACGACGGGCTGCCGGCCTTGAGCACGGCCAGAGTGATGCCGTGCTCGCGCACCAGAGCCAGCGCCCGCTGGGCACCGTTCAGGAACGCGGCGGTCAGGTCGTCGCCCGCTTGGGTCGCCACCAATGCCTGGCCATCGAGCACCTGCCCACCCTGACCGCCCGCAATTTCCGCCGCCGGCCGTGGCGTCGGCAACCCCCCGGCCATTTCCGGGCACAACGGCACCACACGGCCTTCGGCCTCCCAGCGCTGCAACAGGTCGGGATGGCCGCTGGCTCGGCCGTCGTAGCGTACCGGCCGGCCCAGCAGGCAAGCGCTGACCAGGACTTTTCCGAGCGGCGGACGGCCCATGTCAGAACGGCTCGTTGCCACGGCGGCGGAACCAGCCGGTGAGCGACAGCCGCTCGCGCTGGGTCGCCAACACTTCGTGGGGGACTTCGCCCGACAGAAATACAACCAGGGAACCTGCCACCGGCGCGACGTCGAGCACATCCCGCTCCCCGAGGAACAGCCGCAGCTCGCCACCATCGCCGGGCTGCCAGGCTTCGTTGAGGTAGAGCACCGTCGAGACCGTGCGCCGGTCGTCGTCGCGGAAGCGGTCCAGGTGACGGCGGTAGAAGGCACCGGGCGGATACAGAGCGAAGTGGCACTCGAAATCTTCCAAGCCCATGAACAGGCCGCGATTGAGATCCAGACGCAGGCTGTCCATGACCGCCAGGTAACGGTCGCAGGCCTGGGTCTCGCCCGGTTCGAGCCATTGCGTCTGGTCGCCGCGCACCGCCTCGCGCACGGTCTGGGCATCGCCCCGGCCGATGGCCGCCGGGCTCAGTTCGCCTTGGGCCGATCGGCGTAGGCAATCGGCGGCCAAGGCGCGGGTCAGCTCGGCGGGCAGGAACAGGGGCTGCCGCGACCAGCCACGCTGGGCCAGGTCGTCGACGATGGTCGATGACATCGGGTGTTCGAGAGGTAGGGTCATGGCCTGCATCATAGCCCCAAGCCCGGCCGCCGCACAGCACCGTCGCAGACGACATCGGCATGCCGCCGAGCCGACGGGCGCGTCGGGCATCTCGACAAACCGCGCCCCTGCCACGGACAATGGCGCACTGCCGACAGGAGTCTTGAATGCGCCGTCCGTTTTCCCTGCTTGTGCTGATGATCTGCGCGCTGCCTGTCTGGGCCGACAACCTCGATCAGCTGTACAAGGTCGCCGGCTGGTCCGACCAGCGCGCGCATTTCACCGATGCCCTGAGCGCCGCCCAGCAACGCTACCGCAGCAGCCTGCCACCGGCGGTGTTCCAGGCTCTGGTCGACAACAGCAACCAGCGCTTCCAGGCCGAGGCCATCGATCGTCGCGCCCTGGCGCAGTTGCGCACCGCCCTGCCCGACCCCTCCCCGGCCCTGACGTTCTTCCAGTCGCCCCTGGGCCGCAAGATCGTCGCCGCCGAGCTGTTGGCCACGCGCAAGGACCAACTGGCGAAGAACGCCCAGGGCCTGCCGAAGATCCAGGCCAGCGACGACCGCCTGCTGCTGATCGGCCATCTGGCCCAGGCCCTGCCGGCCCGCGAAGCCGGGGCGGAAGTCAGCCTGGCGATCGCCGGTGTGGCCGCCGACAGCCTGAGCTCGATGCTCCCCGGTCTGCTCGGCGGCGGTCAGGCCCAGGGCATGCTCGACGGCCAGCGCCAGCGCCTGATGCAGCAGATCGGCGCGGACCTCAACAACACCTTGCTTTACGTTTACCGCGAACTGTCCGACACCGAACTGGAAGAATTCGCTACCTTCGCCGAGTCGCCCGAAGGCCAGGCCTATTACCAGGCCGCAGTGGCGGCGGTGCGTGCAGGGCTGGCGGTCGGCCAGAACGGCGCCGATCTGCGCTAGGCCTGTACGGAAGCGCCCGGTCAGTCCAGGTGCTGGCCGAGAAACTCGAAGTAGCGCTGGCGAACCGTCGGCAGCTCGTTCACCAAGTGGTGCCGCGCCTCGGGCAGCATGAGGATCTGCGGCCCGCTGAACTTGCGTTGCAGCACCCGCAGATTGTGCGTCCAGTCCACCGTCCCGTCCTGCTGGCCCTGCACGATCAGCACCCTGCGATCGCTCGCCGGGGCCGCCTCGATGCGCGTGATCCACGAGGCCAGCGCCCCTACCCAGGCCGTGGGCAGACGCCGCGGCTGCAACGAGTCGGTGCGCAGGAAGGGCAGAAATTCCGGGTCGGAACTGTTGTCGGTGAAGCGCCGCTCGATGCCGTCGACGAAATGCCGCATCACCTGGTAACTGAGCTTCGACCAGCCCCACGCCCGTGGGCGCACCAGCGGCGCGAGCAGCATCGCCTGGCCGTCGACCGGGCTTAGCCCCGCACAATGCAACAGGTGGTCGACCACGATAGCGCCCCCGGTACTCTGCCCGCACAGGTGCCAGGGCCGTGGCAGGTCCAGGGCTTGGGCCTGCACGAACAGCGCGTCGAGCACCTGCTGGTACACCGCGAAGTCGTCGATGCTGGCTCGCGCGCCGCTGGACAGGCCATGGCCGGGCAGGTCGCAGCTGATCACCGCGTAGCCGCGGCCCAGTGCCCACTCGATCAGGTGGCGGTACAGGCCCATGTGGTCGTAGAAGCCGTGCAGCATGAACAGCGTGGCCACCGGCGCCACGGGCAGCCACACCTGGCCGACCACTTGGAAACCGGCTACCTCGAAGGTGCCCAAATGCTGCGCGCCCGGCAGCGTCAGGCCGTAGAAGCGCTGATAGCTGAGGGCCGGCTCGTCCAGCGCGGCGCGCTCGGCCAGCGGCACCAGGCGCGCGCGCAGTTGGTCGGGATGGAAAGTGGCAGGCATTGGGCGAATCCACGGCAAACGAGTATTGACCTGCGATATTCAGCTCATGCTCGCGCCGTGGCAAGCTGGGCGCCCCTTCATCGCCCGCAACGTGCGTGGCGTCCATGGATCGATCATGCCCAGTCGCCCTCGCTCTACCTTGTGGATCGCCTTGCCGATCCTGGCCTGCGCCGTCGTCGCCTGGCTCGCCTATGCCCAGTTCCAGGCCCGCTACCTGCGCAGCTTCGACGACCGCGCCACGCTGTTTGCGGGCGAGGCACTGCGCCTGCCCGCCGGCCTGGCCGGCCCTGGCCCCATCCGCGTGGTGCACTTCTGGGACCCGGCCTGCCCCTGCAACGTCGGCAACCAGCAACACCTGGCCGAGCTGCTGGAGCGGTTCGCGGGCGACGACATCGCCTTCTATGCGCTACGCAAGCCCGGCAGCCATGGCCAGTTGCCGGCGGCGCTCAAGGCCCTGCGCGAGTTGCCGGGCCTGCCCGGCAGCGAGACCCTGCCGGCCAGTCCGGCCGTGGCCATCTGGGACCGTCAAGGCACATTGGTGTACGTTGGGCCGTACAGCGAAGGCGCCGTCTGCACCTCGGGCAACAGCTTCATCGAACCCATCCTCACCGCCCTGCGCGCCGGGCGCTCGGTGAGTGCCACCAACACCTTGGCCGTGGGCTGCTACTGCCCCTGGTCGGACCGCGAGGCCGCATTGTGAAACGTCGTTTGCTCATCGGCGCCTTGGGCGCGACTTCGATCCTGATCGCCGCCAGTGCCTGGTACCTGCACAGCAAACAGCCGCAGCGCAGCGGCGAACGGGCGCTGGCCGGCCTGCAGGCGCCGGTCAGCGTGCGCTACGACGAGCGCGGCGTGCCGCACATCCAGGCCGACAACGAAGCCGACCTGTACCGCGCCCTGGGCTACGTACACGCCCAGGACCGCCTGTTCCAGATGGAAATGGTGCGGCGCCTGGCCCGTGGCGAGCTGGCCGAGGTACTGGGCCGCGCGCTGGTGCCCACCGACCGCCTGTTCCGCAGCCTGCGCATTCGCGAGCAGGCCGCGCGCATGGTCGAGCGTGCCGACCACCAGTCGCCATCCTGGCAAGCGCTGGAGCGCTACCTGGACGGTGTCAACGCCTGGCAGGCCAGCCACCCTCGGCCCGTGGAGTTCGACCTGCTGGGCATCGCCGAGCGTCCCTTCACCGCCGAAGATACCCTGAGCGTGGCCGGCTACCTGGCCTACAGCTTCGCCGCCGCCTTCCGCACCGAGCCGGCGCTGACCTACGTGCGCGATCGGCTCGGCGCCGACTACCTGGCGATCTTCGACCTCGACTGGCAACCCGGTGGTGCCTTGCCGCCCACGCTGGCAGCCCAGGACTGGCGCAGCCTCGAAGGCCTGGCCCGGCTCAGCCGGCAGGCGCTGGGTGAGGCGGGCATCGCCCAGTTCGAAGGCAGCAACGCCTGGGCCGTGGCCGGCAGCCGCACCCGCAGCGGCTACCCGTTGCTGGCGGGCGATCCGCACATCGGTTTCGCCGTGCCGTCGGTGTGGTACGAGGCCGAGCTGTCGGCACCGGGCTTCAACCTGTACGGCCACTTCCAGGCGCTCAACCCCTTCGCCCTGCTCGGGCACAACCGCGACTTCGGCTGGAGCCTGACCATGTTCCAGAACGACGATGTCGACCTGGTCGCTGAAAAGCCCAACCCCAGCGACCCTGACCAGGTATGGGTCGACGGCCGCTGGCAGGCGCTGCGACACACCCGGCAGCAGGTCGCGGTCAAGGGCGAGGCTGCGGTCACCCTCGACCTGCGCCGCTCGCCCCACGGCCCCATCGTCAACGACGTGCTGGGCGATGCCGCAGGCGCTGCGCCCATCGCCTTGTGGTGGACCTTTCTGGAAACCGAGAACCCAATTCTCGAAGCCTTCTATCGCGTCAACCGCGCCGACAGTCTGGACAAGATGCGCGCGGCCGCCGTGCAGATCCACGCGCCGGGGCTCAACCTGGTGTGGGCCAACGCCCGTGGCGACATCGGCTGGTGGGCAGCGGCGCGGTTGCCGGTGCGCCCGCCGGGCGTGAACCCGACGTTCATCCTCGACGGCAGCAGCGCCCAGGCCGACAAGTTCGGCTTCCAGCCATTCAGCGCCAACCCGCAGCAGGAGAACCCCGAGGCGGGCTACATCGTTTCGGCCAACGCGCAACCCGCCGCCGCCCAGCCGATCCCTGGCTACTACAACCTGCCCGACCGCGGCCGGCAATTGCAGCGCCAGCTCGCCGACCCGCACATGGCCTGGGACGTGCACAACAGCCAGGCACTGCAGTTGCAGACCGCCACCGACTACGGCCCACGCACCCTGGCGCCGCTGCTCGGCACCCTGCGCCAAGTGGCCGAAGGCGTCGAGCAACGCGAACTGGTCGAGCAGTTGGCGGCCTGGACGGGCGACTACCCGCTCGACTCGACCAGCGCCACGCTGTTCACCCAGTTCCTCTACGAGCTGGCCTATGCAGCCCTGCACGACGAGCTGGGCGACACCTGGTTCGACATGCTGATCAGCACCCGCGCCATCGACGCCGCGCTGCCGCGCCTGGCCGCCGACGCCGACTCGCCCTGGTGGGCCTCACGTGGCAGCGCCCAGGCCACCGACCGCACCGCCATCGTGCGCCTGGCCTGGCAGCGCAGCCTGGCGCACCTGGGTGAGCTGTACGGCAACGACCCCAACGGCTGGCAATGGGGCAAGGCGCACACCCTCACCCACCGCCATCCGCTGGGGCAGCAGAAGCCGTTGAACCTGCTGTTCGATGTGGGGCCCTTCGCCGCGCCCGGCAGCCATGAGGTGCCGAACAACCTCTCGGCCAAACTCGGCCCTGCGCCCTGGCCGGTGAACTACGGCCCGTCGACGCGGCGCCTGATCGACTTCGCCGATGCCGGCCAGGCCTTGAGCATCAACCCGGTGGGCCAGAGCGGCGTGCCGTTCGACAGCCACTATGCCGACCAGGCCGAGGATTATGTGCAGGGGCGCTATCGCACAGTGCGCATGGGGGTGATACCGGCGAAGAGCACCTTGCGCTTTCTGCCGGAAAGACGCTGAATCGGTGTAGGCCTGGCTAGGGCCGGCTATGCCGACCATCGCGGCTGATCGGAGCGCCGAACCGGCCGCTCCCACAGTCCGGTGAGCTGCACCTCAAATGCTGGACACCCGTTCACCTTTGGGGTGCAGCTCACGCCCTTGTAGGAGCGGCTTCAGCCGCGATGGCCGGCGCAGCCGGCCTAACCACCTGTAGGAGCGGCTTCAGCCGCGATGGCCGGCGCAGCCGGCCCAACCGCCGCAACGCGCTATCCCTCAGCCCCATCACCCCTGCCACTTACCCCCTTCGACGATCACGCTTTCCGGCTTGGTGTCGTCGCTCAGCTCCTTGCGCACGTACTGGTCGTACAGCTTGAGCAGGAATTTCTCCTCGCCCAGTTTGGCCAACTCGGCATTGACCCAGTCGCGCAGCTCGGTGTTGCCCTTCTTCACCGCCGGGGCGATCGGCGCTTCTTCGCCCAGCAATTGCGGCAGCACGCGATAGCCTGGGTTCTGCTTGGCCCAGCTGAACAGGATCAGGTTGTCCTGGGCATAGGCATCGCCACGACCGTTAGCCAGTGCCTGCAGCGACTCGCTGTTCTTCTCGAACTTGAGCAGTTTCCAGTCGGGATGGTTCTTGGTCAGCCATATATCGGCCGTGGTGCCGGTGGTGACGATGGTGGTCTTGTCGGCCAGGTCGTCCAGGGATTTCACCGGGCTGCCGTCGGCGACCAGGGCCTGCACCGCCACGCGCAGGTTGGGGTTGGTGAAGTCCACCGCTTCCTTGCGCTCCGGGGTGACGGTCATGTTGGCCAGGATCAGATCGACCTTGTCGCTTTGCAGGAACGGGATGCGGCTGGCCGGTTCCACGGCCACGAACTCGACCTTGTTCTCGTCGCCGAGCAGGTCCTTGGCCAGACGCCGGCCGATGTCGGTGTCGAAGCCCACGTAGCGGCCCTTCTCATCGACGAAGCCGAACGGCGGCTTGTCGGTGAAGACGCCGACGACCAGCTTGTCGCGGGCCTTGATGGTCTCCAGGTAGCTGGTCGAGGCAGCCGGTTTGGCCGCCGCCGCGGTGTCGCTTGACGCAGGTTTGTCGCAGCCGGCCAGAAGGGCCAGGCCGAGCAGCGAGAGCAGCAGTTTGCTGAAGGGGGCAGTTTTCATGACAGTTCCTTGTGTGGTGTCTTCGGCAGGCTTTCGACAAAGGAGAATTTGTCCAGGAACTGCTGCGCGCGTGCGGTTCGCGGTTGGCTGAAGAAGCTCTCGGGGTCGCTGTGTTCAAGGATCCTGCCGGCCTCCATGAACAGAATGCGGTCGGCCACCGCGCGGGCGAAGGCCATTTCGTGGGTGACGATGAGCAGGGTCATGCCGTCGCGGGCCAGACCCTGGATCACCTGCAGCACTTCCTTGACCATCTCCGGGTCCAGGGCGGCGGTGACCTCGTCGAACAACATCACCTGCGGGTTCATGCACAGCGAGCGGACGATGGCGATGCGCTGCTGCTGGCCACCCGACAGCTGCCGGGGAAAGGCGTCGCGCTTGTCCAGCAGGCCGACCCGCGCCAGCAGCGCTTCGGCCTGCGCCAGGGCCTCGGCGCGCGGGCGCTGCTGCACCTTGAGCGGGCCGAGCAGCAGGTTGTCGATCACGCTCATGTGGCCGAACAGGTGGTAGCTCTGGAACACCATTCCTACCCGCTGGCGCACCTGGCGCCAGTCGGTGCCGGCGCGCAGCAGCTCCTGGCCGTCGAGGCGCAGGCTGCCGCTGTGGGCCTCCTCCAGGCCATTGAGGCAGCGCAGCAAGGTGCTCTTGCCACAGCCGCTGGGGCCGAGAATGACCACCACTTCGCCGGCCTGCACCTGCAGGTCGACGTCCTTGAGCACCTGGTGCTCGCCGAAGAACTTGTTGAAACCCTGGAATTCGATCAATGCGCTCATGAGTGGGCCCAGCGCCGTTCCAACGCGCGCGAGGCGGCGGAAAGCGGATAGCAGACGAAAAAGAAGAACAGAAACAGCACGCCGTAGATCAGCACCGATTCATAGGTGCGCTCGATGATCTGCTGGCCGGCCTTGATGACCTCGACCACGCCGATCAGCACGGCCAGGGAACTGGTCTTGACGATGCGCGTGTAGATGTTGATGGTCGGCGGGGTCATGCGCTTGAGCGCCTGGGGCAGCAGCACGAAACCGTACAGCTGCGGCCCCGACAGCCCGATGGACAAACCCGCCTCGCGCTGGCCGCGCGGCAGCGAGGTCAACGCGCCGCGCACCACCTCGCCGATTTCGCTGGCGCCCCACAGCCCCAGCACCAGCACCGCGCACCAGAAGCTCGGAATGCTCAAAGCGAAGAAGATCGGCAAGCCGAAGAACACCAGGTACAGCCAGACCAGCACCGGAATGGCGCGAAACAGCTCCAGGTACACCTGCAAGGCGATGTTCAGCCAACGCTTGCCCAGTGTCGACAGCACGCCGTACAGCACGCCGCCCAAGGTCGCGAAGACGATGCCCAAGGCCGAGATGGCCAAGGTCTGCGACGCGCCCCTGGCCAGTTGCGGCAGGGACACCAGCAGCAACTCAACTGCCGAACTGGCCATGTTGCAACCTCCTTTCGACATGGCGCAGCAATAGCGACAGGGGCAGGAACAGCAGCAGACACAACAACGTCAGCACCGTGAGCATTTCGTAGGTCTTGTAATACAGAGCGATGTAGTTCTTGGTCGTGTAGAGGATTTCCGCCACCGCCACCGCCGACACCACGGTGGTTTCCTTGAGCAGGAAGACGAAGTTGGCGAACAGCGCCGGCAGGCTCAGGATGCCCGCCTGGGGCAGGATCACGTGGCGTAGCAACTGCCCTTCGGACAAGCCGATCGAACGGCCCGATTCGAGCTGAGCGCGCGGCACCGCCTCGACCCCGGCGCGCAGCACCTCGGTGAGGTAGGCGCCGCCCATGAAGGTCATGGTGATGATTGCCGCGGTGAAGCCAGACACCTTGACGCCCAGGCTGGGCAAGGCGAAATAGACGAAGAACAGTTGGATGAGCAGCGGCGTGTTACGCGCCAGCTCCACGTAGCCTTTGACCAGACGCCCCAGGTACGGTGTACGCAGTACCAGGATCGCCGCATTGAGCACGGCCACCAGCAACGAGGTGCAAATGGCGATGAGACCCACCTGCAGGGTGACGCCCACGGCGCTGAAGAAGGCTGGCAAAGTGCTGAGCATGAAGGCGGTATCGAACGTCATGGCTGGCGTCTCGACACAGGTTGGACGGGGTACGGCATGGTAGATATTCCAGGGGCGGCGCGAGGGTGGCTCGGCGTCGCAGATAGTCTTGGGAGCGGGCCGGTGGACGCCGCAGGTAGACTCTAAAGGCATAAGAATTTTTTTCTAAATACTTTTATTGCATATCTATATCTCCTCGCTTGATCGCTTGAATCGCTCCTCGGCGCTCCCTCGTTGCCATTGCGTTCAAGCCCCTTGGTGCCTGGTCCACCACAGCTTCGAACCATTCGAACTACCAGAAACGACAACGCCGACGCAAAAGCGTCGGCGTTGTCCAAAGCAGGTTCGAAGCGGCGAATCAGAACGCCGGCAGTACCGCACCTTGGTATTTCTTTTCGATGAAGGCTTTCACTTCCGGGCTGGTCAGTGCTTTGGCCAGCTTCTGGATGGCGTCGCTGTCCTTGTTGTCGGGCCGCGCTACCAGGAAGTTGACGTACGGCGAGTCGCTGCCTTCGATGACCAAGGCGTCCTTGGCCGGGTTCAGACCCGCTTCCAGCGCGTAGTTGGTGTTGATCATGTCCAGGTCGACTTGGTCCAGCACGCGCGGCAGCATGGCCGATTCCAGTTCGCGGAACTTGAGACCCTTCTTGTTCTCGGCGATGTCCTTGGGCGTCGCCAGGGCATTGGTCGGGTCTTTCAAGGTGATCAGACCGGCCTTCTGCAACAGCAACAGGGCGCGACCGCTGTTGCTGCCCTCGTTGGGGATGGCGACGGTAGCGCCCTGCTTCAGCTCGTCCAGGCTCTTGACCTTCTTCGAGTAGCCGCCGAAGGGCTCGACATGTACACCGACCACGGTTTCCAGGTGCGTGCCTTTGCCTTCGTTGAAGCTATTGAGGTACGGCAGGGTCTGGAAGTAGTTGGCATCCAGACGCTTCTGGTCGACCTGCACGTTGGGCTGCACGTAGTCGGTGAAGACCTTGATCTCCAGGTCCACACCCTCTTTGGCCAAGGTCGGCTTGATCAGCTCGAGGATCTCGGCATGTGGGATCGGCGTGGCGGCGACCACCAGTTTCTCGGCGGCACTGGCCAGGCCCGCGAACGACAGAGCAGCGGCCAGGGCCGTGGTCAACAGGGTCTTCTTCATAGTGTTCCTTAGGAGTTCGATGACCATCGGCGATGGCGGAGTCAGAGACCGACCCCAAGCTGTGGCCGGCGTGAAGCGGAAGATACCGGGATTTCTTATGCCTTCACAATCTATTTCAACGAGTTTCTTATGCCAAAAAAGCACAGCGTTATAACCGCTGGCACAAGGCCAGGTTCTAGTACGCTCCGCCGCTGCCTCAGCCCAGTGCCGCCAGGGCCTGCGCCAGGGTTTCGCGTAGGCGTGCCAGGGTCTGCGGCTCGCGACTGCGCGCGATCTGCGCGGCATCCGCGGCCAACGCCGTGATCGGATCGTGCTGGATCAAGCCAAGGTCCTGAGCCTGGATTTCATCGTCGCTGCTGGTCAGCAACGCGAAATGGATGACGTTCTCCAGCTCGCGGGTGTTGCCGGGCCAGTCGTGGGCTTCGAGTGCCAGTTGCGCCGCTTCGCTGAGCAGCGGCAAAGGCCGGTCCAGCCGTGCGCTGTAGATGCCGACGAAATACTCGGCCAACGGCAGAATGTCGCCCACCCGTTCGCGCAGGGCCGGCAACACCAGTTCGCCTTCTTGCAGATAACGGTACAGGCCTTCGTTGAAACGGCCGGCGCGAACGGCACCGGCCAGTTCGATGCTCGAGGCCGCCACCAGGCGCACGTCCACCGCCTGCGGCTGCTGCGCACCGACCCGGGTCACTTCGCGGTTTTCCAGAGCGGCCAGCAGCTTGCCCTGGATAGCCAGGGGCAGGTCGGCAATTTCATCCAGGTACAGGGTGCCGCCGTTGGCCGAGCCGAACCAGCCGGCGCGTCCACTGGCGGTGCCGCCCTGGCTGCCGGCGCGGTAGCCGAACAACTCGGCATCGGCATAGGTGGGGCTGATCGCAGCGCAGTTGACCGACACGAACAGGCCGCTGCGGTCGCTGGCTCGGTGTACGTGCCTTGCCAGCAGCTCCTTGCCCGTGCCGGTCTCGCCACGAACCAGCACCGGCACGGGCAGCGGCGCCAGACGCTCGAGCTGCTCACGCAACTGCTGGGAGCGGGCATCGACGAACACCAGCGCCTTGGCGCGGATGCTCAGCGGGCTCTTGTCGAGTTCGGGGAAGGTCAACAGTGGCTGGCCGAATGTATGTTGCAGACTCATGGGGGTGCTCCAGGCAGACGCTCCGTACACGGCGCCTGCGGTGATGCGAAAGGTGGCGGCGTCGCTCAGGCGCGGCGCAACAGGTGTTGCTCGGCGCGGCCCTGAAGACGGTAAAGAAAGGCGAAGCCTTGCTCCCAGCGCTCATGGCCGGACTTGACGTTGATGTGCCCGGCGCCGGGCAACAGCCCCATCTCCGCGCCCCAGGCCTGAGCCAGGAACACCGCGCGCGGCACGCTGACCGCCGCGTCGTTGTCGGCGCTCACCACTTGGGTAGCGAACGGCAGGCGCTGCAACGGAATGGGCGCGAAATTGCGCAATGCCGGCGCGCAACCAGCGCGCTCGACGTCGGCCGGCGCCACCAGCAAGGCGCCGCGCACCTGTTGCAGCAGCCGCGCATTGGCCTGGGCGGCCCAATGGGCCACGGTGACGCAGCCCAGGCTGTGGGCCACCAGAATCACCGGCGAAGCGTCGGCAAGAATGGCCTGCTCCAGCGCGGCGACCCAATCTTCGCGCTGCGGCGTGACCCAATCGGCCTGCTCGACTCGGCTGCTGTTGGGCAACGTGCGCTGCCAGTGGCTTTGCCAATGGTCGTCTGGCGATCCTTGCCAGCCCGGCACGATCAAGTAGCGGATCGTTTCGTTGCGCATGGGGAGACTCCCTGAAATGTGTCGATTTCGGGGGAGTATAAAGCTGCTTTTATATACTTAAAGGAATAATGGGCTATTTATTAATAACCAGAATATCTATAGGAGCACGCTTACCTCTAACCGGGAGGTTTTGATCGGGCACGAAAAAGCCGCCCCGAGGGGCGGCTCTTTTCCATCGCTGGCGCGCCTTACAGCTGAGGGCCTGCCGCAACGATGGCGTCCGAGACGTCGAACTTCTTGAAGTTCTCGACGAACAGCTTGGCCAGACCTTTGGCGGCTTCGTCGTAGGCCGCTTGGTCAGCCCAGGTGTTGCGCGGGTTGAGCAGCTCGGTGTCGACGCCCGGAACGGCCTTGGGCACATCGAGGTTGATGGTGGCGACGTGCTCGGTTTCGGCACCGATCAACGCCCCGCTCTGAATCGCAGCGATCACCGCGCGGGTAGTGGGGATGTTGAAACGCTTGCCCACACCGTAGCCGCCGCCGGTCCAGCCGGTGTTGACCAGATAGACTTTCGAGCCGAAACCGTTGATGCGTTTGATCAACAGTTCGGCGTACTCGCCAGCCGGACGCGGGAAGAACGGCGCGCCGAAGCAGGTGGAGAAGGTCGACTTGATGCCGCTGCCCGAACCCATTTCGGTGGAACCGACCAGTGCGGTGTAACCGGACAGGAAGTGGTAGGCCGCCTGCTCGTTGTTGAGGATCGACACGGGCGGCAATACGCCGGTCAGGTCGCAGGTCAGGAAGATCACGGCATTGGGCTCGCCGCCCAGGTTCTGTTCCGAACGCTTGGCTACGTGCTCCAGCGGGTAGGCCGCGCGGCTGTTCTGGGTCAGGCTGACGTTGGTGTAGTCGGCATGCTTGGCCTCGTCGATGACGACGTTTTCCAGCACCGCGCCGTGCTTGATGGCTTTCCAGATGACCGGCTCGTTCTTCTCGGACAGGTCGATGCACTTGGCATAGCAGCCGCCTTCCATGTTGAAGACCACGCCCTCGCCCCAGCCGTGCTCGTCGTCACCGATCAGGTAACGGCTTTCGTCGGCCGACAGAGTGGTCTTGCCGGTGCCGGACAGGCCGAAGAACAGCGTCACGTCGCCGTCTTCGCCGATGTTGGCGGCGCAGTGCATGGGCAGCACGTCGGCGGCTGGCAGCAGGAAGTTCTGCACCGAGAACATGGCTTTTTTCATTTCGCCGGCGTAGCGCATACCGGCGATGAGAACTTTTTTCTGCGCGAAGTTGATGATCACGCAACCGTCGGAGTTGGTGCCGTCACGCTCGGGTACGCACTCGAAGTTGGCGACGTTGAGCACTTGCCATTCATCGCGGCCCGCCGGGTTGTACTGCTGCGGGTTGATGAACAGGCAGCGGCCGAACAGGTTCTGCCAAGCGGTTTGCGTGGTCATCTTGACCGGCAGGTAGTGCTCGGCGGAGGCCCCTACGTGGACGTAGGAAACGAAGTGGTCCTGGGCATCGTTGAAGGCCTGCACGCGGTCCCACAAGGCGTCGAACTTGTCGGCCGGGAACTTGCGGTTGATCGGGCCCCAGGCAATGGCTTCTTGCGTGGAGGGCTCTTCGACGATGAAACGATCAGCCGGCGAGCGGCCAGTACGGTGGCCGGTTTCCACAACCAGCGCGCCTGTATCGGCCAGCACGCCTTCACCGCGGGACAGCGCTTCTTTTACCAGTTCATCGACGCTGAGGTCGGTGTGCACGGTGTTGTTGGCTTGCGTCATGAGGCTTCCTCATCCGGCCCGAGGCCGAGTGCTCCGAACGTTTTTGTAGTCGTCTGTAAATAACTACTACAGTGGAAAAAAGTGGCCGGATTATGCCAGAAACGCCCAAAAAAAGTAGACCCCTCCTGTCAGAACGGGGGTTTAGCGCAATTCGACAGGAGAATGTCTCGGGCTTAAACGTTTCAGTGGCGAGTTTCTGAGGGGGTCTCGGTGCCACCGCCGTGGAACAGCTGCTCCACGTCGCTGATGTCGAAGACATAACGCTCGTTGCAGAACTGGCAATCGACCTCTACTTGGCCGCCGCATTCTTCGACCAAAGCCAGTGCATCGGCTTCGCCCAGGCTCGCCAGCGCGTTGCCGGAACGTTCGCGCGAGCAGCTGCAATGGAAGCGCAACGACTGCCCGTCGAACAGGCGCACGGCGTCTTCGTGGAACAGGCGGTGCAGCAAGGTTTCGTTGCTCTCGGCCCACTCCTCGGCCTTGAGCGTGCTGGCCAGGGCCAGAACGTGCTGCCAGCTTTCCTCGCGCTCTTCGTCATCGGGCTGACGATCCACCGGCAGTTGTTGCAGCAACAGGCCACGGGCCTTGCCCTGGCTGGCGTCGAGCCAGAAACGGGTGTTGAGCTGCTGCGATTGCAGGAAGTAGTTGGTGAAGCATTCGGCGATGTCGGCACCGTCGAGGTCGACCGTGCCTTGATAGCGCTGGCCCTTGATCGGGTCGATGGTCAGCGTGAGGTGGCCGTCGGGCATCAGCTCGGCCAGGGACGCCTGCGCCGGGATCTGCTCGGCTTCGTAGCGAGCGACCCCGCGGATCTCGTGCGCGCTCGAGCACTCGACCATCAGCAGGGGAATCGGCCCCGAAGAGCGCGCCTGCAGGATAAGCAGGCCGTCGAACTTCAAGGCGCCGATGAGCAGGGCCGTGGCCGCCATCAGCTCGCCGAGCAAAGCCGCGACCGGCGCAGGATAGGCATGACGGGCCAGCACCTGGGCGTAGCTGTCGTCGAGCGATACCCATTCGCCGCGAATGTCGCGGTCGTCGAAAAGGAAACGCTGGGTGAAATCGGTGTCAGGCATATCGCTCATAAATTCCGCAGTTCGGGTATCTGAAAATAATGTCAAAATATTGTGAAGCGGAGGAAATCCCGCCACCGAGCGCTGTCACAAGCGCTCTTATTTTTTGCTGCTGATTAGAAGGTATCTTATGGACAATCAACCACTGTTCCAAGCCAGGTGGCGTTGGGGCCCATTGGCAGCCTGCACCGCGCTGCCCATCGCCTTACTGTGTTTCTGGTTGTGGCCATTTGGCCAGATCCTTTGCCTGACTTTCGACGAGTGGCTGTTTCACACGCTCAATGCGCCGTTGGCGGACAACACCACCTGGCGCCTGATCTGGACCGTGGGCAGCCTGCGTCCCTTCGACATCATCGTGGGCCTGATCATGCTGGCGCTGCTGATCCGCGGTGATTGGGTGTTCAGGGCCTTCCAGGTACGCGAGGCCTTCTTCGGCTTTCTGGTCACCCTGCTGCTGTTAGTGGTGATTCGCGCAGTGTTTTCCAAGTGGGTCGACGCCATGGGTTGGCAACACGCCAGCCCGTCGATGCAGTTCGACAGCGCCGTGCACCTGAGCGACTACTACCCGAACCTGGAAAAATCCTGGGAGCTCAAGGACCGTTCGAGCAAGAGCTTCCCCGGCGACCATGCCTCGGTGCTGCTGATCTGGGCACTGTTCATGAGCCTGTTCGCCCGCCGTTCGTTGCAGCATGTGGCGATCTGGGCCTTGGCGCTGCTGTTCATGCTGCCGCGCCTGGTCGCCGGCGCCCATTGGGGCCAGGACGACTACATCGGCGGCCTGTTGATGGCCGTGCTGGCCCTGGGCTGGAGCTGCTTCACCCCGTTCGCCGCCAAGTCGAGCGCGGCCCTGGTGCGCTGGACGGCGCCGCTGTTCCGCGGCTTGCAGAAACTGCCGCTGGTCAGGGGCATGAGCATCGTCAACCGCGTCTGAGACGCGCAGGCGGGACGCTGCTGCATGCTCGTCCCGCTTGCGTCAGTCGAAATGGCCGTGCAACTGGTGGATCTGCCGCCGCTGCTTCTTGTTCGGCCGTCCATCGGTGGTCATGCCCACGGCGCCGGCCTTGCGCAATTCGGCGGCCTTCTCGCGCTGGCGGATGCTCTCTTCGGTTTCCTCGTACAGCGTCTGCGCCTCGGGCGCGCCGCGGCGCACCGTCGACAGCGCCTTGACCACCACGGTCTTTTCGTCGAAGCCCGTACGCAACACGAACTGGTCGCCAACACGGGGCTCCTTGCCCGGCTTGCAGCGCTCGCCACGGCAGTGCACCTTGCCGCTCTCGATGGCGGCCTTGGCCAGGGCACGGGTTTTGTAGAAGCGTGCGGCCCAGAGCCATTTGTCGAGGCGAACTTTGTCGTCGTCTTCGGCTTTGTTCGTCATCTTTTTCCCTCGAATTCTTTCGTTCGAAGAACTGTACTACCTTCACTTGCGGATGCAAAAAGTCCGTGCGGTGCTTACAGTGCACCACCTTATCCGCAGGGCCTGTTTCGTGAAGACATTTGACCATCTGAGTGTGATCGGCCTGCGCGAGTGGGTCGCCCTGCCGGGCCTGGGCGTCGCTGGCCTGCGGGCCAAGATCGACACCGGCGCCAGCACCTCCAGCCTACATGCCACCGAGATCGAGCCGTTCGAGCGCGATGGCCAGCCGTGGGTACGCTTCATCGCCCACCTGGGCACCCTGGAGCGCCAGCGGCACCACCCGTGCGAGGCTCCGCTGGTGTCGATCAAACGGGTCAGAAGCTCCAACGGCCACACGCAAACTCGCTACGTCATTCGTACCACCCTGGCCCTGGGCGATCGGCTGTGGGAGGTGGAGTTCACCCTGACGTGCCGCAAAAGTATGCGATATCGACTTTTGATTGGCTCGAAAGCCCTCGTCCACGGTCAATTGGTAGTGAACCCAGGATTGAAATACGTTCAGGACAAACCGGCCTATCCGGCCGCTACTTTCCCCGCCACAGGTGTCGCATGAAGATCGCCGTGCTTTCGCGCAATCCGCGTCTGTATTCCACCCGCCGTCTGGTCGAGGCTGGCACCCAGCGTGGCCATGAGATGGTGGTCATCGATACGCTCCGTGCGTACATGAACATCGCCAGCCATAAACCGCAGATCCACTACCGAGGCAAGCCCCTGGAAGGCTTCGATGCGGTCATTCCGCGTATCGGCGCGTCGGTGACGTTCTACGGCTGCGCGGTGTTGCGCCAGTTCGAGATGATGGGTGTCTACCCGCTGAACGAATCGGTGGCCATCGCCCGCTCGCGCGACAAGCTGCGCTCGCTGCAATTGCTGTCGCGCCGCGGCATTGGTCTGCCGGTCACAGGCTTCGCCCATTCGCCCGACGACATTCCCGACCTGATCCAGATGGTCAATGGCGCGCCGTTGGTGATCAAGGTGCTCGAGGGCACCCAAGGCATCGGTGTGGTGCTGTGCGAAACCACCAAGGCCGCCGAATCGGTGATCGAAGCCTTCATGGGCTTGAAGCAGAACATCATGGTCCAGGAATACATCAAGGAAGCCGGTGGCGCCGACATCCGCTGCTTCGTGGTGGGCGACAAGGTCATCGCCTCGATGAAGCGTCAGGCCAAGCCCGGAGAGTTTCGCTCGAACCTGCACCGTGGCGGTGTGGCCAGCCTGATCAAGATCACCCCCGAAGAGCGCATGACGGCCATTCGCGCGGCCAAGGTCATGGGTTTGAGCGTAGCCGGGGTCGACATTCTGCGCTCCAACCACGGCCCGCTGGTGATGGAGGTCAATTCCTCGCCTGGCCTGGAAGGCATCGAGGTCACCACCAGCAAGGACGTGGCCGGCATGATCATCGAGCATCTGGAAAAGAACGGCGGGCCCAACCAGACCCGTACCAAGGGCAAAGGCTGAAAACGACGAGGCCCGATACGTATCGGGCCTCGTCGTTTCAACAGCGGGTCAGACGGCGTTGCGCGGCAGCATCAACCCCAGGGGCAAGCGCACCCGCGCTTCGATACCGCCACCCGAGCGATTACGCAGCTCGACGTTGCCGCCATGCTGCGCGGCGATCCGCTTGACGATCGCCAGCCCCAGGCCGGTGCCCTTGCCGCCGCGCGCCCGGTCGCCACGGATGAACGGGTTGAAGATGCTTTGCAACTCCGATTCGTCGATGCCGGTGCCGCGGTCGAGCACGCTCAGCACCACATAGGGCGCGCTGTGGTCGCCGGAGACGTAGGCCGCGACTTCCACGCCCTGCCCGGCATGGTGCAGGGCATTGCCGATCAGGTTGTCGAGCATGCGCTTGAGCGATATTCGCCGAAGCGGGAACGGCGGGATCGGCTCCAGGCACAGACGCACCCGCTCTTCGGGCTGGTTGTAAGGGTCGACCACGTCGTGGATCAGGTCGTTGAGGTCGAGCTCTTCGACCGGCTCGTCGCGGCCATCGCGGATGAAGGCCAGGAACTGGTCGAGGATCGCGTCCATGTCTTCGATGTCGCGCACCATGTCGTCGGCCAGATCGCCCTCCGAGCCCATCAGCGACAGCGACAGCCGCAACCGCGTCAAGGGTGTGCGCAGGTCGTGGGAGACCCCGGCCAGCATCAGCTCGCGCTCGCGTCCGGCCTGTTCGACGTCTTCGGCCATCTGGTTGAACGAGCGATAGACCTCGGCCATTTCGCTTGGCGTGTCGCTGATAGGCAGGCGCACGCTGCGCCCCTGGCCCAGTTGCCGGGCGGCGAACACCAGGCGCTTGAGCGGTTGGTTGAGCTGACGCACGAAGATCCACGCCGACGCCGTGGACAGCAGCCCGATGGCCAGGAACCAGCCGAGCACGTTCCAGATCTTCTGCCCGCGCAGCGGGTGCGGGTACAGCGGCACCTTGAGCCAGCCCGGCCCCAGGCTCGGCGCGTTGACCCACAGCGCGGGCGGCGCGTGGATGCGCAGCCGCACCTCGGTGTCGTCGCCCAGTTCGGCCTGCATCTGGCGCTGGTAGATCTCGCTGTACGGCCAGTGCTGCTCGCCTTCGGGCACCCCAGCGCCGGTCACGCGGATCAGCCCTGCCGCTTCGGCGATGCGGTCGCGGTTCTCTTCGTCCGCCGCCCAATACGCACGCAGGGTCAGGGCCACGCCATGGCTGTACTGGCGATCGACCAGCACGTCTTCGTTCATCAGCAGGTAGACCAGCGTCAGCGCCTTGGAAAACAGCACGACGATCAGCACCAGCCAGAGGGTGCGGGAGAAGAAGCTTTGCGGGAACCAGAGGGGCGTTTTCATCGGCACGACTACTGTGGGGCAAGGCCGAGACACGCTCGACGAGATGGCAGGATGGATACAGACGCAAGCAGGGCGACCCCTACGGATCGCCCTGCTGCTGGACCGTCGCCCTGCCGACGGCGCTTCATTTACCGGCGTTGCCGTCCGGCACGAAGACATAACCCACGCCCCAGACGGTCTGGATATAGCGCGGCTTGGACGGGTCGGGTTCGATCATGCGGCGCAGGCGTGAGATCTGCACGTCGATGGAGCGCTCCAGCGCATCCCATTCGCGGCCACGGGCCAGGTTCATCAGCTTGTCGCGGGTCAGCGGCTCGCGGGCGTGCATGACCAGCGCCTTGAGCACGGCGAATTCGCCCGTGGTGAGCATGTGGGTTTCGTCGCCGCGCTTGAGCTCGCGGGTGGCCAGCGACAGCTCGTAGTCGCCGAAGGTGACGGTTTCGTCTTCGCTGCCCGGCGCGCCCGGTACGCTGGGAGACTGCCGGCGCAGCACGGCTTTGACCCGAGCGACCAGCTCGTCGGGGTTGAACGGTTTGGCCAGGTAGTCGTCGGCGCCCAGCTCCAGGCCCTTGATGCGGCTCAGTTCGTCGCCTTTGGCGGTGAGCATGATGATCGGGATCTGGTTGTTCGAGGCACGCAGACGGCGGCAGGCTGACAGGCCGTCTTCGCCGGGAAGCATGAGGTCGAGCACCACCAGGTTGAAGACTTCGCGCGCCAGCAAGCGGTCCATGTGCTCGACATTGGGCACCGCACGCACGCGATAGCCCTTGCTGGTGAAGAAACGCTCGAGCAGGCTGCTCAGCCCGGGATCGTCATCGACGATGAGAATCTTCTCGCCTTCAACGTTGTTTGCAGTGCCACTCATGA
This sequence comes from Pseudomonas sp. MLB6B, assembly GCF_054508135.1. Classification (NCBI taxonomy): domain Bacteria; kingdom Pseudomonadati; phylum Pseudomonadota; class Gammaproteobacteria; order Pseudomonadales; family Pseudomonadaceae; genus Pseudomonas; species Pseudomonas sp. MLB6B. The sequence continues at coordinate 644,828 of NZ_CP199313.1, forward strand.
ATAGCTCCTCTGATGTCGGTGCGCATTATGGCGTAGCCGCTAAAGCCGCGTGTTCGGTGCATTGTTAACAGATTTTTCCCCAGGTGCCACTTCCCTGCCTCCGGGGCTGGCCTGAGGCTATCACCGCACGCCGGACACGATGGGTATAATGCGCCGCTTTCATCGCGGTGGCCGGCGCCGGGCGCCTGCCGCAGCCTTCAGTATTCACACATTGTCAGGTGGTTTTCATGGACAGCATCAACAGCCGTATCGCCGAGGAACTGGGCGTCCGCCCACAACAGGTCGAGGCGGCCGTGGCCCTGTTGGACGAAGGCTCGACGGTGCCCTTCATCGCCCGTTACCGCAAGGAGGTGACCGGCAGCCTCGACGACACCCAGTTGCGCCACCTCGACGAACGCCTGCGCTACCTGCGCGAACTCGACGAGCGCCGTGCGAGCATCCTGTCCAGCATTCAGGAGCAAGGCAAGCTGACCCCGGAGCTGGCCCGCGACATCAACCTGGCCGACACCAAGACGCGCCTCGAAGACCTCTACCTGCCCTACAAGCAAAAGCGTCGCACCAAGGGCCAGATCGCCTTGGAAGCCGGCCTCGGCGAGCTGGCCGACACCCTCTTCGACGACCCGCAGCGCGCGCCGGAAAGCGAAGCGGCGCGCTTCGTCGACGTCGACAAAGGCGTGGCCGACGTCAAGGCCGCGCTGGAGGGCGCCAAGTACATCCTCATGGAGCGTTTCGCCGAAGACGCCGCGCTGCTCGAGAAGCTGCGCACCTTCCTCAAGCAGGAAGCGGTGCTCAGCGCCCGCCTGGTGCCCGGCAAGGAGGAGGAAGGCGCCAAGTTCCGCGACTACTTCGCCCACGACGAAGTGCTGCGCAACGTCCCCTCGCACCGCGCCCTGGCGATCTTCCGCGGACGCAACGAAGGGGTGCTGGGCGCGGCCCTGAAAGTCGGCGAGGAACTACCCGGCACGCTGCACCCGTGCGAGCTGATGATCGGCCAGCACGTGGGCATCGAGCAGCAGGGCCGCCCGGCCGACAAATGGCTGGCCGAAGTGGTGCGCTGGACCTGGAAGGTCAAGCTCTACACCAGCCTGGAAACCGACCTGCTCGGCGAGCTGCGCGAGAAAGCCGAAAGCGAGGCGATCAACGTCTTCGCCCACAACCTGCACGACCTGCTGCTGGCCGCCCCCGCCGGCCCGCGCACCACCCTGGGCCTGGACCCGGGCCTGCGCACCGGCTGCAAGGTGGCCGTGGTCGATGCCACCGGCAAGCTGCTCGACACCGCCACCGTCTACCCGCACGCGCCGCGCAACGACTGGGACCGCACCCTCGCCGTGCTGGCCGCGCTGTGCGCCAAGCACTCGGTGGAACTGCTGGCCATTGGCAACGGCACCGCCAGCCGCGAGACCGACAAGCTGGCGGCCGACCTGATCAAGCTCTACCCGGCCCTGAAAATGACCAAGGTCATGGTCTCCGAGGCCGGCGCCTCGGTGTATTCCGCTTCGGAACTGGCCGCCCGCGAATTTCCCGACCTGGACGTGTCGATCCGTGGCGCGGTGTCCATCGCCCGCCGCTTGCAAGATCCGCTGGCCGAGCTGGTGAAGATCGACCCCAAATCCATCGGCGTCGGCCAGTACCAGCACGATGTGTCGCAACTGAAGCTGGCGCGCGGCCTGGACGCGGTGGTCGAGGACTGCGTGAACGCCGTGGGCGTGGACGTCAACACCGCTTCGGTGGCGCTGCTCACGCGCATCTCCGGGCTCAACGCCACCCTGGCGCAGAACATCGTCGCCCACCGCGACGCCAACGGCCCGTTCGCCACCCGTGCGGCGCTGAAGAAGGTCAGCCGCCTGGGCGAGAAGACCTTCGAGCAGGCCGCAGGCTTCCTGCGCGTGATGAACGGCGACAACCCGCTCGACGCCTCGGCGGTGCACCCGGAGGCCTACCCGCTGGTGCAGCGCATCGCCGCCAACACCGATCGCGACATCCGTTCGTTGATCGGCGACAGTGGCTTCCTCAAGCGTCTGGACCCCAAGCGTTTCACCGACGAAACCTTCGGCCTGCCGACCGTCACCGACATCCTTCAGGAGCTGGACAAGCCCGGCCGCGACCCGCGTCCTGAATTCAAGACCGCGACCTTCCAGGACGGCGTCGAAGACCTCAAGGACCTGCAACCGGGCATGATCCTCGAAGGCGTGGTGACCAACGTCACCAACTTCGGCGCCTTCGTCGACATCGGCGTGCACCAGGACGGCCTGGTGCACATCTCGGCGCTGTCGGAAAAGTTCGTCAAGGACCCGCGCGAAGCGGTCAAGGCCGGCGACGTGGTCAAGGTCAAGGTCATGGAAGTGGACATCCCGCGCAAGCGCGTGGGCCTGTCGATGCGCATGGGCGACACCCCCGGCGAGAAGGTCGACGGCCCGCGCGGCGGCAACCGCGGCAGCGCCGGCAACCGCCCGCAGCAAGCGCCGCGCCCGCGTGAAACCGCCGCACTGGCACCGGCCAACAACGCCATGGCGTCGCTGTTCGCCAATGCCCGGCAACTGAAGAAGAAGTGACTCTCGACGCCGACGTGCCAGCACGCGACAGGCACGTCGGCGACACAGGCGGGAACCTTCTTCTGCCGCTAGCTCACCAACGGGTATCTACGGTATTTTTCGAGGGTATTTTCGATAGTGCCGGGGCACTGCCGGAACGCGTAATCAGGCGACCACGCCAGTTCCTTTTTACCTACCCTTGTAGACCGTCAACTCTACCCCCATATTGGGGCGACTGACGCGTGAAGGAATCCATCTTGAGCGACCTCCTCAACCGCCGCCTGAGCCTGCTCGGCGCCAATCTTCCTCTGCTCGCGCAGTGCCTTCACGGCATCGAACGTGAATGCCTACGGGTGACCGCCGACGGTCGCCTGGCCCAGACGCCGCACCCGCACACCCTGGGTTCGGCACTGACCAACGAGCAGATCACCACCGATTATTCCGAATCGCTGCTCGAATTCATCACCCCGGCCCTGGCCGACCCGGCCCAGGTGCTGGACCAGCTCGAAGAGATCCATCGTTTCGTCTACACAAGGCTCGGCGACGAGTACCTGTGGAGCCCTTCGATGCCCTGCCCGCTGCCGACCGAGGAAAACATCCCGATCGCCGAGTACGGCACCTCGAACATCGGCCAGCTCAAGCACGTGTACCGCAAGGGCCTGGCCCTGCGCTACGGCCGCACCATGCAGTGCATCGCCGGCATCCACTACAACTTCTCCTTGCCCGAAGCACTGTGGCCGCTGCTGCGCGACGACGAGAGCAGCGAGGAAAGCGACCGCGATTTCCAGTCGCGCATGTACATCGGCCTGATCCGCAACTTCCGCCGCTACAGCTGGCTGCTGATGTACCTGTTCGGCGCCTCGCCGGCGTTGGACGCAGGCTTTCTGCGCGGCCGTGCGCACCAGCTCGACACCTTCGACGCCAATACCCTGTACCTGCCCTACGCCACCAGCCTGCGCATGAGCGACCTGGGCTACCAGAGCGAAGCCCAGGCGTCCCTCACGCCGTGCTACCAGGACCTGGAAAGCTACACCGACAGCCTGCGCCAGGCCGTGGCCACGCCCTATCCGCCCTACGTCGAGGTGGGCACGCACAAGGACGGCGAATGGGTGCAGCTCAACACCAACGTGCTGCAGATCGAAAACGAGTACTACTCCAACATCCGCCCCAAGCGCGTCGCCTACACCGGCGAGCGCCCGATCCAGGCGCTGGTCGCCCGTGGCGTGCAGTACGTCGAAGTGCGCTGCCTGGACATCAACCCCTTCCTGGCGACGGGCATCGACCTGCCGCAGTCGCGCTTCCTCGACGCCTTCCTGCTGCTCTGTGCGCTGGACGACAGCCCACAGCTCACCAATGGCGAATGCGCGCAGTGCTCCAGCAATTTCCTCGCCGTGGTCAAGGAGGGCCGCCGTCCGGGCCTTGAACTGCACCGCGACGGCCAGGCGATCGGCATGAAGGAATGGGCCAACGAGCTGCTCGCACGCATCGCGCCGTTCGCCAAGCTGCTGGATCAGAGCCACGGCAGCGACGAGCACGCCAGCGCCTTGGCCCTGCAACAGGCCAAGGTCGAAGACGCTTCCCTGACCCCATCGGCGCGCGTACTGGCCGCGATGCAGCAGCACGGCGAAGGCTTCACCGCGTTCTCCATGCGCCAGACCCTGACCCACGCCGAGGCCCTGCGCAGCAAGCCGCTGGATGCCGAGCGCCAGCAGCATTTCGAAGCCCTGGCGCGCAATTCCCTGGTCGAACAGACACGCCTGGAGCAGGAGGAAGTCGGTGATTTCGACCTGTTCGTCGGCTCCTACCAGGCCAGCATCCTGGCAATCAGTACCTGATGAACCGCGTTGCGGGCCCGCGCCGGCCGCGGGCCAGTAGCCAGGCAAGGATCGAATCGATCCTCGCCGCGGCGCGCGAACTGTTGTCCGAGCAGGGCGTCGGCGGTTTGTCGATCTACGGGGTGGCCGAACGCGCGCAGATCCCGCCTTCGTCGGTGTACCACTTCTTCTCCAGCGTACCGGCGCTGCTCCAGGCCCTGACCGCCGACATCCACCGCGCCTTCCGTGCCGCCCTGCAAGCCCCGATCGAGCCCGACGCCCTGCATACCTGGCACGACCTGGCACGCCTGATCGAGCGCCGTACCCAGGCCATCTATGGCGAGGACGCCGCCGCACGCCAGTTGATCCTGGCACAGCATGGGTTGAGTGAGGTGAGCAATGCCGATCGGCAGCATGACGTGGAGCTGGACGGCTTGATGCGAGCCGTGTTCGACCGGCATTTCCAGCTGCCGGCCCTGCCCACGGATGTGGACGTGTTCGCTTTGGCGATGGCGCTCAGCGACCGGGTCTATGCACGTTCGATCCAGTTGCACGAACGCATCACGCCGCGCATGGCCGAGGAAGGGATGCGGGTATTCGAGGCGTACCTGGGCCTGTATCTGGCGCCCCACTTACCCAAACGCTAACCGCGCAGGCGCGGCCGGACCGGCCACGCCCACAGGTCCGCGATCACAGCTTGGCGATGGACACCTCGGTCGATTTGACGAAGGCGATCACCTCGCTGCCTACCTGCAATTCCAGCTCGCGCACCGAGCGGGTGGTGATGACCGAGGTCACTACGCCGGAAGCGGTCTGCACGTCGATTTCCGACAAGACCGGGCCTTCGAGGATTTCCTTCACGGTGCCTTTGAATTGGTTACGGACGTTGATCGCTTTGATGGTCATGACGGTATTCCTTGAGTAGGGAAACAACGGGAGTGATTCAGAGCGCCCAACGCAACTGCGTGGGCAAAGGCGCGACAGGCTCGGCGACGGGCTCGGCGCCCGGCAGCGACATGACGCGGTTCAACACTTCGCTTTCCAGCGCCGCCAGGCGCGGCGAGCCGTGCTGCCTGGGGCGTGGCAGGTCGATTTCCAGGTCCAGACCGATGGCGCCGTCCTCGATGAGGATCACCCGGTCCGCCACGGCCACGGCTTCGTGGACGTCATGGGTGACCAGCAACACGGTGAAACCGTGCTCGCCCCAGAGCCGTTCGATCAGTTGCTGCATTTCGATGCGGGTCAACGCATCCAGCGCGCCGAGCGGTTCGTCGAGCAACAGCAGGCGCGGTTTGTGGATCAGTGCGCGGGCCAGGGCCACGCGCTGCTTCTGGCCACCGGACAGCGCCGCCGGCCACTCGTTGGCGCGCTCTTCCAGGCCCACGGCCTGCAAGGCTTGCAAGGCCTGGGCGCGCCAGTCGCCGCTCAGGCCCAGGCCGACGTTGTCGATGACTTTCTTCCAGGGCAGCAAGCGCGCTTCCTGGAACATCAGTCGGGTTTCCTCGCGGGCTTCGGCCAGGGGCGCGGCGCCCGCCAGCAACTGACCGGCCGAGGGTTGGTCGAGGCCGGCCAGCAAGCGCAGCAGGGTGCTCTTGCCGCAGCCGCTGCGCCCGACGATGGCGACGAACTGCCCTGCCGGAATCTGCAGGTCGATGCCTTGCAGCACGTCGCGTTGGCCGAAGGTCTTGCGCAGTTGCCGGACCGCCAGGGGAATGCCGCGCAGCAGCTGCGCCGGTTGTGATGCGAGCACGGTCATGCGCCCTCCTTCTTCTGCACTTGGTAGGCCGGGTGCCAGCGCAGCCAGGCCCGTTCCAGGCCGCGAGCGGCGAGGTCAGCGAGTTTGCCGAGCACGGCGTAGAGCACGATGGCCAGCACCACCACGTCGGTTTGCAGGAATTCGCGGGCGTTCATCGCCAGATAACCGATGCCGGCATTGGCCGAAATGGTTTCGGCGACGATCAGGGTCAGCCACATGAAGCCCAGGGCGAAGCGCACGCCGACCAGGATCGACGGCAAGGCACCGGGCAGGATCACCTGACGGAACAGGCCGAAGCCCGACAGGCCATAGCTGCGCGCCATCTCCACCAGGGCCGGATCGACGCTGCGGATGCCGTGGTAGGTGTTGAGGTAGATCGGGAACAGCGTGCCCAAGGCGACCAGGAAGATCTTCGCCGACTCGTCGATGCCGAACCACAGGATCACCAGGGGAATCAACGCCAGGTGCGGCACGTTGCGGATCATCTGCACGGAGCTGTCGAGCAGGCGTTCGCCCCAGTTCGACAGGCCGGTGATGAAGCCCAGCACCAGGCCAATGCTGCCACCGATGAAGAAGCCCAGCCCGGCGCGCCAGCCGCTGATGGCCAGGTGCGTCCAGATCTCGCCGCTGCGCACCAGTTCCACGCCGGCGCTGACCACCGCGCTCGGCGCGGGCAGGATGCGCGTCGACAGCCAGCCGGCGGTCACCGCCAGTTGCCACAGCGCCAGCAGCAGCACCGGCAGGGCCCAGGGCGCCAGGCGCTGGGCGAGCGTGTTCGAAGTCGTTCGGCTCATGCTCGGCCCCTCAGCTCTGCGACGCGGCTTTGGGCAGGATGTCGTTGGCCACCATCTCGCCGAACGGGCTCACGTAGCCGCCCGTCTTGGGTTGCTCGGGGCGCTGCACGTCCAGGTGCGGGAACAGCAGTTCGGCCACCCGGTAGGATTCTTCCAGGTGTGGATAACCCGAGAAGATGAAGGTGTCGATGCCCAGCTCGGCGTATTCCTTGACCCGCGCTGCCACCGTCGGCCCATCGCCGACCAGCGCGGTGCCGGCACCGCCACGCACCAGGCCTACGCCGGCCCACAGGTTGGGGCTGACTTCCAGGTTGTCGCGTTTGCCGCCATGCAGCGCGGCCATGCGTTGCTGGCCCACCGAGTCGAAGCGCGCCAGGGACGCCTGGGCGCGGGCGATGGTGTCGTCGTCCAGGTGCGCGATCAGGCGGTCGGCGGCAGCCCAGGCCTCGGCGTTGGTTTCACGCACGATCACGTGCAGGCGGATGCCGAAGCGTACCTCACGGCCTTGGGCGGCCGCCTTGGCGCGCACCTGGGCGATCTTTTCCGCTACCGCCGCCGGCGGCTCGCCCCAGGTCAGGTACAGCTCGACCTGCTCGGCGGCCAGGTCCTGCGCGGCGGCCGAGGAGCCGCCGAAATACAGTGGTGGACGTGGTTGCTGCACCGGTGGGTAGAGCAGCTTGGCGCCTTTGACCTGGATGTGCTTGCCATCGTAGTCGACCGACTCGCCTTCGAGCACCTTGCGCCAGATACGGGTGAATTCGACCGATGCCTCATAGCGCTCTTCGTGGTTCAGGTGCAGGCCATCGCCGGCCAGCTCGTCCGGGTCGCCGCCGGTGACCAGGTTGAACAGCGCACGGCCGTTGGACAGGCGGTCGAGGGTCGCTGCCTGGCGAGCGGCCACGGTCGGCGAGATGATGCCGGGGCGCAGCGCGACCAGGAATTTCAGGCGCTGGGTCACCGGAATCAACGACGCGGCCACCAGCCAGGAGTCTTCGCACGAGCGCCCGGTAGGGATCAGCACGCCGCCGAAGCCCAGACGGTCGGCGGCCTGGGCCACCTGTTGCAGATAACCGTGGTCGACGGCGCGGGCGCCTTCGGCGGTGCCCAGGTAATGGCCGTCACCGTGGGTGGGCAGGAACCAGAAAATGTTCAGGCTCATTGGAGCGGTCTCCTCAAGAGTGGCCCTGCCGGCAGCGCGCCGCAGGGCAGGATCGATTCAAGGCGCGGTGGCGACCTTGGCAGGTGGGGTCCAGATCACGTCCTTGATGGTCAAGGGCTTGGGAATCAGCTTCAGGGCCTGGAAGGTGTCGGCGATCTTCTGCTGCGCGGTGACCACTTCAGGGGTGATCAACTGGGCGCCGAAGCCTTGGCGTTCCATCGAGGTCAGGGTGATGTCGGCGGGCAGGCCCAGCAGCGGTGCGACCTGCGCGGTGACTTCCTGGGGATGGGCCTGGGCCCATTGGCCGACGCTGTTCACTTCTTCGACCAAGGCACTGATCACGGCCGGGTGCTGGTTCGCGTAGCTGCGCGAGGCCAGATAGAACTGGTGGTTGTCGACCAGCTTGTCGCCGTCGCGCAGGGTGCGTGCCTGCAATTGCTGCTCGGCGGCAGCCTGGTACGGGTCCCAGATCACCCAGGCATCGACGCTGCCACGCTCGAAGGCGGCGCGGGCATCGGCGGGGGGCAGGTACACCGGCTGGATGTCGCTGTACTTCAGGCCTGCGTCCTGCAGGGCGCGCACCAGCAAGTAGTGCACGTTGGAGCCTTTGTTCAGGGCGACTTTCTTGCCTTTGAGCTCGGCCACCGACTGGATCTTCGAATCCTTCGGCACCAGGATCGCCTCGCTGTGCGGCGCAGGCGGCTCGTAGGCCACGTAGAGCAGGTCGGCACCGGCGGCCTGGGCGAACACGGGCGGAGTTTCGCCGGTCACGCCGAAGTCGATGGAGCCGACGTTGAGCCCTTCGAGCAACTGCGGGCCGCCGGGAAATTCGTTCCACTGCACCTGCATGCCTTGCTCGGCCAGACGCTTTTCCAGCGTGCCCTTGGCCTTGAGCAGCACCAGGGTGCCGTATTTCTGATAGCCGATACGCAGGGTGTCGGCCTGGGCTTGAGTAATGACGCCGAAGGACACGGCCGCCGCAAACAGGGCGACCAGACCACGACGCAAGAAGACAGTGCGCATTGGCGCTCTCCTATACGAATGAGGTTCGGGTTGCACCTGCTTGCCCGTTGGCGGGCGAGTAAGGTGGGAAAAGCAATTACGGGTATGGCGGGTCAGATGCTCCAGCGAGCGCTGATCAGCCGTTCGTTCAGTACCCCCGGCGCAACCGGTCGCGGACGACGGGCCAGGGCCTGGTGGAAGGTTTCCAGCGAGTCGAGCAGGCGTGCTTGCAAAGCACCGTCCAGGCGCACCGGAGTGTCGCCTTGTGCATAGCCGATCTGGCTGTCGTCGGCGAAGATCCCGTGCAGGGTCTCTTGCGCCTTGAGGGCAGACAGCACCGGCTTGAGGGCGTAGTCCACCGCCAGCATGTGGGCGATGCTGCCGCCGGTGGCGATGGGCAGCACGATGCGGTGTTCCAGGGCGCGTTCGGGCAGCAGGTCGAGCAGGGTCTTCAGGGCGCCGGAAAACGAGGCCTTGTACACCGGGGTGGCTACGATCACGCCGTCGGCCTCGGCCACGGTGTCCTGGAAGTGCTTGACCTGCGGGCTGTCGAAGCGGGCATGCAGCAGATCCTCGGCCGCGAAATCGCGCACCTGGAAGGTCACCACTTCGACGCCGCGCTCCTGTAGCCATTCCTGCGTCTGCGCGAGCAGTACGCCTGAGCGTGAACGGGTGCTGGGGCTTCCCCCGATGGCGACGACTAGCATGGCAACGCTTCCTCAAGTAGATGGTGCTGACGTTACCAGCACGCATATATATCTAGAAATCATATTTATTCATTTGGTTATTCTTTTCGGAGCTATGCGCTGCTGCGTTCCGCCCATGCAAAAAAAAGGGCCGTCGAAACGGCCCGAAAATCCCTGTTTGGCTTGAAGCGGTACCACGGTGCAGCGATTAACGATCCGGTTGCGGGGTCAGGCGCAGGTAGGGTTTGACGGCGCGATAGCCTTTGGGGAAGCGCCGTTTGATTTCGTCTTCGTCCTTCAGAGAAGGCACGATCACCACATCGTCGCCTTGCTGCCAGTTGCCCGGCGTCGCAACCTTGTGGCTGTCGGTCAATTGCAGCGAATCGATCACCCGCAGGATTTCATGGAAGTTGCGTCCGGTACTGGCCGGATAGGTGATGGTCAGGCGCACTTTCTTCTGCGGGTCGATGACGAACAGCGAGCGTACGGTGAGGGTGTCGCTGGCATTGGGGTGGATCAGGTCGTACAGGTCGGACACCTTGCGGTCGGCGTCGGCGATGATCGGGAAGTTGACCTGGGTCTGCTGGGTTTCGTTGATGTCGTCGATCCAGCGGTGGTGGGACTCGGCCGGGTCGACCGACAAGGCGATGGCCTTGACGCCGCGCTTGGCGAATTCGTCCTTCAGCTTGGCGGTCAGGCCCAGTTCGGTGGTGCACACCGGGGTGAAATCGGCCGGATGCGAGAACAGCACGCCCCAACCGTCGCCGAGCCACTCGTGGAAACGTAGGTTGCCGAGGGTGGAGTCCTGCTCGAAATCGGGGGCGATGTCACCAAGTTTGAGGCTCATGGATGCGGTTCCTGTGCTGTTCTTTACCAGATGGAAACCACTGTGCCTGAGTCCGGAGCAAATAAAAAAGAATCAATAACGATTTATTTATAGCGTTTGGCGATATGAAATTCGACCCGTAAAAAAGCCCTGCGCCAGGCTGGCAGGGCTTTTTGCTTTCCAGTGTCCCGTCCTGAATAAGGTTTACACCTCTAATCCCGAGTTTCTGGAGAGTCAGATGGAGCAAGGTGTAAAGCGCACACAGCGTGATTACTCGCTGTCTTTTAAATTGGCGGTGGTTGATCAGATTGAAAAAGGCGAACTGACTTACAAGCAAGCCCAGGTGCGGTTTGGCATCCAGGGTCGGTCGACGGTTCTGGTATGGTTGCGTAAGCATGGTCGGCAGGATTGGAGCCAGGGGGCCTCGATCCGCGACGAGAGGAGCTGCGCGATGTCTGACCTCAAACCGCTCACTCCAGAGCAGCGGATCAAAGAGCTTGAGCAACAGCTTGAGCTGATGAGCCATAAGGCCCAGTTCTTTGAAACGGTCGTTGATGTTCTGAAAAATGACTATGGCGTCTCGGTCGTAAAAAAGCGATCCGGCAAGTCCTCTCGCAAGGTCAAGTCGCAGGACTGAGCATTGCCAGGGCTTGTCAGTTTCTAGGCATCAGTCGTCAGGCTTACTACAAGCGCAACCGAGCTGCTGATAGAAAGGAACGCCAGGCAGATCGGGTGGTTGAGTTTGTGCAGCAAGTCCGGATGCGCCAGCCTCGTCTGGGTACACGCAAGCTGCACTATCTGCTGCATTGCCAGCCTGACAAACGATTCCAGGTCGGTCGAGATAGGCTGTTTCAAGTCTTGGGAGAGCGCCGTTTGCTGGTGCTGCCCAAGCGGGCCTATCACAAGACAACACAGAGTTTTCATCGATTCTACCGCCATCCCAACTTACTCAAGGCCGGCCCAAGCCAAGTCGTTCCGACAAGGCCGGAGCACGTCTGGGTTGCCGACATTACTTACCTGCCCGCGCGTAACGGCCCGCTGTACCTGAGTCTGTTAACGGATGCGTACTCCAGGAAAATTGTGGGTCACCACGTCCATGAAAGCCTACATGCCGAGTCAGTGGCACAAGCCTTCAAGCAGGCATTACGAAAGCGGCGTCGTCGCCAGCCATTAGTTCACCATTCGGATCGAGGCATCCAATATTGCTCGGCGCTATACCAGTCACTGCACCAACGGCACGATGTTCAGTGCTCCATGACTGATGGGTATGACTGCTACCAGAACGCGCTGGCCGAGCGAATCAACGGAATCCTCAAGATGGAGCTGCTGTTGAGCAGCCCTGAAGATCTTGAGCAAGCGAGGCAGATGGTTGACGAGGCGGTACAGATCTACAACACAGAACGGCCCCATACGGCCCTGAAAAACAAAACGCCCGATGCGGTGCATCGGGCGTTTTGAGGCCTGTCGGCCTACCTGAACAGGTGTAAACCTATTTCAGGACTAGACACAGCTACGCCTTACAGGAAGTTGTAGGTGTAGTTGAAGATCAGACGAGTCTGGTCCTGGTCAGCCAGGGAGCTGGTGCCGGCACCGCGGTACACACCGTGACGCAGGCTGGTGCCCAGGCCTTTGAGCGGGCCTTGCTGGATCACGTAGTCGATCCGCGCGTCGCGCTCCCACTCGCTGAAGGTACCATTGCCGTTGGCGTTCTTGCCGTCTTCGCCCTTGAGGTAGGACACCGACGCCTTCAGACCCGGAACGCCCAAGCCTGCGAAGTCGTAGGCGTACTGGCCGAAGGTGGTGTTCTCACCGGCTTTGGCGAACTGGTTGATCATGCTGTCGGTGAACAGGTAGAAGCTCGAGCCGCCCGCGCCTTCATTGGCCAGGCTGCCTTGGTTGAGCCAGACGAAGCCGCCGTCGTCGTTCACGCGCTGGTGGCCCAACAGGAACGAGTTGCCGCCCAGGGTGTAGGTGAAGATCGCCGACCAGGTCTTGTTGTCGACCTCGCCCGGAGTCTTGGCATAGCCGCCGTTGTTGTTGAAGCGGTAGCCGGCTTCACCGTTCTTGCCGTCGCTGCTGCTGTTGAACCAGCGCAGGTCGGTCTTGAACGACTGGTCCTTGTCGATTTGATACAGGTACGTAGCGCCCAGGAAGTGCTGTTTGTAGAAGTCTTCCAGGTTCGAGTAGTAGTACTGCAGGGTCAGGTCTTTGGTGAGCTTGTAGTCCAGGCCACCGTAGCGGAACTTGTTGCTGTCTTCGGTAGCGCCAGCAACCGACAGACCAGTGTGGTTGCTCGACGCACGACCCATGGCGTGGGTCAGCTGGCCGGCGTTGACGGTCAGGTTGTCGATTTCCTTGGACTGGATGGTCGCACCTTCGAAGGTCTGCGGCAGCAGACGGCCATCGTTCGACACCAGGATCGGCAGGGCCGGGGCCAGTGCGCTACCGAAGTGCGCTTCGGTCTTGGAGAAACGCGCCTTGGCGTTGCCGCCGACGCGCGACCACTGATCGACCGCCGAGCCGTTGCTCTCGCTAGGGAAGAACGAGCTGTTGTTCGGGTGATGGCCACGGCCGCCGTCCAGGTGGATACCCCACAGGGCCTGGACATCGACACCGAAACCGACGGTGCCCTGGGTGAAGCCGGACAGATAGTCGAGCTTGAAGCCCTGGCCCGACTCACGGTTGTCGGCGCCGCCGTCGCGGTTGTCGTTGTTGAAATACATGGTGCGCGAGCTGAGCGACAGTTTGCTGTCTTCGACGAAGCCCGCTGCGGCAGCTTGTTGCGCGAAAATCCCCAAGGTCACGGCCAGGGCCAGACTCGACTTGTACATGAAGTGCTCCTCTACGTTCTAATTTTTGTGCTTCGCGAAGGCCAGGTCTGTTGCCAGGCTCGTCGTGGTTGGCGATTAGCGCCAAAGCATCCGGGCGAAGTCAATCGTTACAGATCGTTTCGCGACTTTGGTCTAATACGCCAATCGCGCTACAGAATAATGACAATCCCATAAAACCAGAATGCTTGTTTCGATAATCGGTAAGATTTTTCTGGAATAAGGTCGGAACGCTTATAGAGAAGTGATTTAAGCAAGTGGCAATTTATTCCAAAGCATTGCCGCTATACGGGGGAAAGGTTTCTGACTTAATCGTTTCACCTCTCCTCCCTCCAACCCGCTTCATCGGGTCCTCGTACCCACACCTAAGCTAATTCCCAAAAGTTATTTATTAACAATTTCTTAGATCATTTAGTCTCATCGCCATTCCACCCCCGTCCGTGATGAGGAACGCTCGATGATCGCCTTCGCCCCCCTGCGCCTGTTCGCTACCCTCAGCCTGCTCGGCGCCAGCTGGATGGCCCAGGCCGCCGACCTCACCGTGGCGTACCAGACCACCGTCGACCCGGCCAAAGTGGCCCAGGCCGACGGCGCCTACGAGAAATCCAGCAAAGCCAGCATCGATTGGCGCAAGTTCGACAACGGTGCCGACGTCATCACCGCCGTGGCCTCGGGCGACGTGCAGATCGGCTACCTGGGTTCCAGTCCTCTGGCCGCCGCCGCCACGCGCAAGCTGCCGATCGAAACCTTCCTCATCGCCACCCAGATCGGCGCCGGCGAGGCGCTGGTGGCGCGCAAGGGCATCGACAGTTCACAGGCGTTGATCGGCAAGAAGATCGCCGTGCCTTTCGTTTCCACCGGCCACTACAGCCTGCTGGCCGCGCTCAAGCAGTGGAACATCGACCCGGCCCAGGTACAGATCCTCAACCTGGCCCCGCCCGCCATCATCGCCGCCTGGAAGCGCGGCGACATCGACGCCACCTACGTCTGGGACCCGGCCCTGGGCGTGGCCAAGGAAACCGGCAAGGTACTGGTGACCTCCGGCGAATTGGCCAGCAAGGGGGCGCCGACCTTCGATGCGTGGATCGTGCGCAAGGACTTCGCCACCCAACACCCGGACGTGGTCAAGGCCTTCGCCAAGGTCACCCTCGATGCCTACGCCGACTACCGCCAAGACCCCAAGGCCTGGCTGGCCAACCCTGACAACGTGAGCAAAGTGGCGCGCCTGTCCGGTGCCAAACCGAGCGACATTCCGCTGCTGCTGCAAGGCAACGTCTACCCGCTGGCCGCCGACCAGACCACGGCGCTGGGCGCACCGACCGTGCAGGCGCTGACCGACACCGCCACCTTCCTCAAGGAGCAAGGCAAGGTCGATGCGGTGCTGCCCGACTACGCGCCGTACGTCAGCGCGCAGTTCATCCCTCACTGATCCACCGGAGCCCGCCATGGCCTTGCTCGAACTGGCGCACGTCAGCGCCCGGTACCCCGGCGCCAGCACCCCGGTGCTGGACGACATCAACCTGAGCCTGGGGCCGCGCCAGTTGCTGGTGGCCCTCGGCCCGTCGGGCAGCGGCAAGACTTCGCTGCTGAATCTGATCGCCGGCTTCGTCGCGCCCAGCGCCGGGCGCATCAGCCTGGACGGCGTGCCGATCACCGGACCCAGCGCCGAACGCGGCGTGGTGTTCCAGGCCCATGGCCTGCTGCCCTGGCAGGATGTGCTGGGCAATGTCGCCTTCGGCTTGGCGTTGGCCGGCGTACCGCGCGCCGAGCGTGACGCCAAGGCGCGCGCGATGCTCGACCTGGTCGACCTGAACGGTTTTGCCGAACGGCGCATCTGGCAGCTGTCGGGCGGCCAGCAACAGCGCGTGGGCCTGGCCCGCGCATTGGCCGCCGACCCTCGGGTGCTGCTGATGGACGAGCCGTTCGGCGCCCTGGACGCTTTCACCCGCGAGCAGGTGCAGGAACTGCTGCTGCACCTCTGGCAACGCACCGCCAAACCGATCTTCCTGATCACCCACGACATCGAGGAAGCGGTGTTCCTGGCCACCGACCTGGTGCTGCTGGCGCCTGAGCCCGGGCGCATCGTCGAGCGCCTGCGACTGGACTTCGGCCAGCGCTACGCTGCCGGCGAATCGGCCCGTGCGATCAAGTCCGACCCGGCCTTCATCGCCACCCGCGAGCACGTGCTGGCCAAGGTCTTCGATCAACGCCTCAGTGCCCGCCGGCAGGCGCGCGCATGAGCGGCCTGGAGCTACCGGTGGCCGATGCTGCCGACACCTTGCCGGCCACCGCGCCGCGCGAGCGCCGCGGCCTGCCGACACGCTGGATCAGCGTGTTGACCGTGGCCGCCCTGTTGGCCGGCTGGTGGCTGGTCACTGCCGCCGGTTGGGTGGAACCGCTGTTTCTGCCCTCGCCCGGCGACGTCGTCACCAAGGCCGGGCAGTTGCTCAGCCAGGGCTACATGGAAGCCAGCCTCTGGCAGCATCTGAGCGCGAGTCTGGGGCGCATCGGCCTGGCCCTGCTGCTGGCCACGCTGAGCGCGATCCCGATCGGCATCGCCATCGGCTACAACCGCGTGGCGCGCGGCATCTTCGACCCGCTGATCGAGTTCTACCGGCCCATTCCGCCCTTGGCCTACCTGCCGCTGATCGTGATCTGGTGCGGCATCGGCGAGCTGTCCAAGGTGCTGCTGATCTATCTGGCGATCTTCGCGCCGATCGCCATCGCCACGGCCACCGGTGTGCGCACGGTCGATCCGGTCAGGCTGCGCGCGGCGCAGTCGCTGGGCGCCACCCGGCTGCAACTGGTGAAACACGTGATCCTGCCCAGCGCCCTGCCCGACATCCTCACCGGCATCCGCATCGGCCTGGGCGTCGGCTGGTCGACCCTGGTGGCCGCCGAGCTGATCGCCGCCACCCGCGGCCTGGGCTTCATGGTGCAGTCGGCGGCGCAGTTCCTGGTCACCGACGTGGTGGTGCTGGGCATCGTGCTGATCGCGGTCATCGCCTTCGCCTTGGAGATGGGCCTGCGCGCCCTGCAACGCAAACTGGTGCCCTGGCACGGCGCCACGCACTGACGCAGCAGGCGCTGGCACCGCGCTCGACGAACGGCCCGAGGCTGCGCACAGCGCAGCAGGCCCGCACCGCCAACGCTTTTGACACCTCGACCCTAACCCCTGACGACGCTGGAGACTTCCATGACCCTGAGCATCACTCCCCTGGGCACTGCCCTGGGCGCGCAGATCAGCGGTGTCGACCTGGCCGCGGACCTCTCCCCGGCGCAGCGCGATGCCATCGAGCAGGCCTTGCTCGACTACCAGGTGCTGTTCTTCCGCGACCAGCCGCTGACGCCCGACCGGCAAGCGCGCTTCGCCGCACAGTTCGGTGACCTGCACATACACCCGATCTACCCGAAGGTGGCCGATACGCCGCAGGTGCTGATCCTCGACACCGCCGTGACCGACGTGCGCGACAACGCCATCTGGCACACCGACGTGACCTTCCTGCCGACTCCGGCCCTGGGCGCGGTGCTGGCGGCCAAGCAAGTGCCGGCCTATGGTGGCGATACTTTGTGGGCCAGCGGCATCGCCGCGTTCGAGGCGCTGTCGGCGCCGCTGCGCGGGTTGCTGGAAGGGCTGACCGCTACCCACGACTTCACCCACTCCTTCCCGCTGGAACGCTTCGGCAGCACCGCCCAGGACCTGGCACGCTGGGAGGCCGCCCGTCGCGACCATCCGCCGCTGTCGCATCCGGTGGTGCGCACGCATCCGGTCAGCGGGCGCAAGGCGCTGTTCGTCAACGAAGGCTTCACCACGCGCATCAACGAGCTGGCGCCCAGCGAAAGCGAGGCCCTGCTCAAGCTGCTCTTCGCCCACGCGACGCGCCCGGAGTTCACCGTGCGCTGGCGTTGGCAGGCCGATGACGTAGCGTTCTGGGACAACCGCGTGACCCAGCATTACGCGGTCGACGACTACCGCCCGCAACGGCGCGTGATGCACCGCGCGACGATTCTGGGCGATGCGCCGTTTTGAGTGGGCGCCGGCCTCGGTACAAGGCCGGCGCGCAAATAAAGCGCGGGTGACCGGTCTCCCGAATCACCCGCGCGGGCCTGCATGGCAGGCCGGAGGGAAACGCCAGGCTGCCGCTGGCCTCAACGCACCAGGTGCAAGAACTGCATGTGCCGCTCGTACTGGTCGAGGATGTCGTTGATGATCTGTTCCTTGCTGTAGCCGACCAGGTCGTAGTCCTGGCTGCCTTCGGACAGATGCACCTCGGCGCGGTAGTAACGGCGGTTCTTCAGCTCCTGCGAACCCAGCCCGCCCAAGGCGAACGACGGCGTGAAGTAGCCGCGCATCTGCACCTGGTAGGTGAAAGGCTGTTCCTCGCCATGGCCGACCTTGAGGCTGACGTTGTCGTGCGCCGGGTCGTCCTGGGTGATGATGGTCAGGCCTTTCTGCTCGAACACCTCGGTGACCTCGCCGATGGCCGGGCGCACCACATCGTCCATGAAGCGGTACACCTCGTCGCGCGACGGGAAGTGCACCACCTGGCTCAGACGCTGACGCCAACCGCCACGGCCTTTGCCGCGCCGCGCCTGGGCCACCGGCGCCAGGGAATGCATCTGCGCGATGCGCCGCTGCGATTCGAGGTAGAAGGCCTTGTGCAGCCCCCACATCATGCACAGCAGAATCAACGAGAACGGCAGCGAAGTCAGCACCACCGCCGACTTCAGCGAGTCGATGCTGCCGGCGAACAGCAGGCTGATGGTCACCAGCGCGGTCATGCCGCCCCAGAAGATGCGCAACCAGTTCGGCCCGTCTTCGTCGGCGCTGCCGCCTTTGGCCGACAGCGTCGAGAGCACCACGGTGCCCGAGTCGGCGGAAGTGACGAAGAACACGAAGCTGATGAACACCGTGACGGCGATCACCGCCTTGCTCCAGGGGTAGGTCTCCAGCAGCAGGTAGAGCGTCATCGACGGGTTGTCCAGGGCCGACTGACCGAGCGCCGCCATGCCGTGGTTGATCACCTGGTCGAGGGCGCTGTTGCCGAAGATCGACATCCACGCAAGGGTGAAGCCCAGCGGAATCAACAGCACGCCGAAGACGAACTCGCGGATGGTGCGGCCACGGGAGATGCGCGCGATGAACAGCCCCACGAAGGGCGCCCAAGCGATCCACCAGGCCCAGTAGAACACCGTCCAGCCGCCCAGCCAGTCGCGGTTCTCACCGTAGGCGTAGACGTCGAAGCTCTTGCTCGGCAACGCGCCGAGATAGTCGCCCAGGTTCTGGATCAGGGTGTTGAGCAAGTGCTGGGTGGGGCCGGCGAACAGCACGAACAGCAACAGCGCGCAGGCCAGGAACAGGTTGATGTCGGACATCAGCCGCACGCCCTTCTCCACCCCGGCCACGGCCACCGCCACGGCGGCGCCGACCATCAGCACGATCAGGCCCACCTGCACCCATTGGCTGTGGCTGATGCCGAACAGGTAGTCGAGCCCCGAGTTCAGGTGCAGCACGCCGAAGCCCAGGTCCGCGCCCAGGCCGAAGACCGTGGCGATGATGCCGAAACCGTCGACCGCATAGCCGATCGGGCCGTTGATGCGCTTGCCGATCAGCGGGTACAGCGCCGAACGCAAGGCCAGCGGCAGGTTGTGGCGGTAGGCGAAGTACGCCAGGGCCATGCCGACGAAGGCGAACACGCCCCAGCCGTGCAGGCCCCAGTGCAGGAACAGGATCTGCATCGCCTGGCGCCCGGCCTCGGCCGTGCCGCCCTCGCCTTGCGGCGGTTGCAGCATGTGGGTCAGCGGTTCGGAGACGCAGAAGAAGAACAGCGTGATGCTGATCCCGGCGGCGAACAGCATGCCGGCCCAGGACAGGTAGCTGAACTCGGGTTCGTCGTGGTCGGCACCGAGCTTGATCTTGCCGTAGCCGGAAATGGCGGTGACCACCACGAAGACCAGGTACAGCGTCATGGCCAGCATGTAATACCAGCCGACCGTGTTGGCCGCCCAGTTCTGCGCCGCCAGCAGCCAGTCGCCGGCCGCTTGCGGGAAGCTGATGACCACCAGGCCGAACAGCAGGATGACGCTCGCCGCGAAATAGAACACCGGCGGGTTCATGCGGACTTTTTCAGGAACGGTTTCAGGGACCGATGCACTCATGGGCAGTGCACCTCGAAGAGGGATGGAACGTTCGGAGTGAACGGGTTCAGCAAAGGGAATCCTCCTGTTGAACACCGGCAACAGACCAGCGCGTTTATATTGAACAAGCGTTCAAGTTAAACATGGATCGCCCGCCATTGCGACCCGAGCGGGCCGAACGGCAAGCTGGGGTCACGTGTCGATGTGAGGTTCAGAGAGGTGCCGTGACGGGCAAGTTCCGTACGTGCTCGAACGCCCTCAGGCCCCCTGCGGCGGGGGTTGAGGGCGCACTGCGGCTCAGCGCGTGCTGTCGCAGTCCAGTTGCAGGTTGGCCTGGGTGATGTTGCTCTGCGCGGGCACGCTACGGGTCAGCCAGACATTGCCGCCGATGGTCGAGCCTTGGCCGATGGTGATGCGCCCCAGGATGGTGGCGCCGGCGTAGATCACCACGTCGTCCTCGACGATCGGATGGCGCGGCTGGCCCTTGTGCAGCATGCCGGTTTCGTCGGTCGGGAAGCGTTTGGCGCCCAAGGTCACGGCCTGGTAGATGCGCACCCGCTCGCCGATGATGGCGGTCTCGCCGATCACCACGCCCGTGCCATGGTCGATGAAGAAGCCCGGGCCGATCTGCGCCCCAGGATGGATGTCGATGCCGGTGGCCGAGTGCGCCAGCTCCGAGCCGATGCGCGCCAGCAGCGGCAGGCCGGCGCGGTACAGGTGGTGCGCCAGGCGGTGGTGGATGATGGCCAGGATGCCGGGATAGCACAGCAGCACCTCGTCGACGCTGCGCGCCGCCGGATCGCCGTGGAAGGCCGCCAGCACGTCGGTGTCGAGCAGCACGCGCAGGTGCGGCAGCTCGGCGGCGAACGCCTGGATCAGGCTCAGGGCGCGGGCATCGGTGCTGGCCACGTCGCTCTTCTCCTGACGTGCGGCGTAGCGCAGCTCCAGGCGGGCCTGGGTCAGCAGCAGGGTCAGGGCCGTGTCGAGGGTGTGGCCGACGTAGAAGTCCTCGCTTTCCTCGCGCAGGTCGACCGGCCCCAGGCGCATGGGAAACAGCGCGCCGCGCAACAGCTCGAACACTTCGCCGATGGCTTCGCGCGAAGGCAGTTCCCGGCCGCCCTTTTCGCCGCTGCTGCGGCCGTTCTGGGTACGCCACTGATCGCGGGCATTACGCAGCCCGCTGACGATGCTTGGAAGCTGCCACTGGCTGGTCGAAGGGTGTTGGCTCACGGTGTGCTCCTGCCGCAGGTCGGGGGCGATTGTTAGAAAGTGGCCATTACTCTACGACAAACTCGCCAGGGTTGTAGGCGCGGATGAACCGAAGCCTCGCCCGCCCACTCCTACCAATGCCAGCATTTCCTTGGTCTATGCTGGGGCCAGCGGCGAACGCAGCGATTTGCGCATAAGCACAGATCGATAACGTCTTTCCCGCCGCCGAACACGGCGCTGTATCGTCGCCAGCCATTTCAACCTCCTACGCAGGGCACTCCATGATCAGACTCGGCAAACCGTTCCTCACCACCGCCTTGGCCCTGCTGTTGGGCGTCGGCCTGGCAGGCCAGGCTTCGGCTGGCGAACAGCTCAAGACCATCCAGAAAGAAGGTGTGCTCAAGGTCGGCCTGGAGGGTACCTATCCGCCGTTCAGTTTCGCCGACGAGAACGGCAAGCTCAGTGGCTTCGAAGTGGAACTGTCCGAGGCATTGGCCAAGCAGATGGGCGTCAAGGTCAAGCTGCAGCCCACACCCTGGGACGGCATTCTCGCCGCTCTGGACTCCAAGCGCTTGGACGCGGTGGTCAACCAAGTGACCATCTCCGATGAACGCAAACAGAAGTACGATTTCTCCACCCCCTACACCATTTCCGGCATCCAGGCCCTGGTGTTGAAGAAAAACCTCGACACGCTGGCAATCAAAGGCGCGGCGGATCTGGGTGGCAAGAAAGTCGGCGTGGGCCTCGGCACCAACTATGAGCAATGGCTGCGCAAGGAAGTGCCGACGGCCGACGTGCGCACCTACAACGACGACCCGGTCAAATTCCAGGACCTCAAGGTCGGCCGCATCAACGCCATCCTCATCGACCGCCTGGCCGCGCTGGAATACACCAAGAAGGTCCCGGACACCGCTTTGGCAGGCGAAGCCTTCTCGCGCCTGGAATCGGGCATCGCCGTGCGCAAGAATGAGCCGGAACTGCTGGACGCACTGAACAAGGCCCTGGCCGCACTCAAGGCCGACGGCACCCTGACGGCGCTGTCGCAGAAATACTTCGGGGCTGACGTCACGCAATGATCGAGCAAAGCCTGCAGCTGGCCCTCGACTCGCTGCCGTTCCTGCTCAAGGGCGCGTACTTCACCGTCATCCTCAGCGTCGGCGGCATGTTCTTCGGGTTGCTGCTGGGCTTCGCCCTGGCGCTGATGCGCCTGTCGCGGCTGTGGCCGGTGAGCTGGCTGGCGCGGATCTACGTGTCGTTCTTTCGCGGCACGCCGCTGCTGGTGCAGCTGTTCCTGATCTATTACGGCCTGCCCCAGGTCGGTATCGAACTCGACCCGTTGCCTGCCGCGCTGATCGGCTTTTCCCTGAACATGGCCGCCTATGCCTGCGAAATCCTGCGGGCGGCCATCGCCTCGATCGACCGGGGCCAGTGGGAGGCCTGCGCCAGCCTCGGCATGACCCGCGCCCAGGCGTTGCGCCGCACGATTCTGCCGCAGGCCATGCGCACCGCCTTGCCGCCGCTGGGCAACAGCTTCATCTCGCTGGTCAAG
This sequence comes from Pseudomonas sp. MLB6B, assembly GCF_054508135.1. Taxonomy (NCBI): domain Bacteria; kingdom Pseudomonadati; phylum Pseudomonadota; class Gammaproteobacteria; order Pseudomonadales; family Pseudomonadaceae; genus Pseudomonas; species Pseudomonas sp. MLB6B. The sequence continues at coordinate 667,120 of NZ_CP199313.1, forward strand.
GACACCGCGCTGGCGGCCACCATCCAAGTGCCCGAGCTGTTCCGCCAAGCCCAGCTGATCACCGCACGCACGTTCGAAGTGTTCACGATGTACCTGGCCGCCGCGCTGATCTATTGGGTGCTGGCCAGCCTTCTGGCGCACCTGCAACACCGCCTCGAAGCGCGCGCCAACCGCCATGACCGGGAGCACTGAGCGATGATCGTCGTCGAAGGCCTGACCAAGCGCTTCAACGGGCAAACGGTGCTCGACCGCATCGACCTGCGCGTGGAAGCCGGCGAAGTGGTGGCCATCATCGGCCCCAGTGGCTCGGGCAAGACCACCTTCCTGCGCTGCCTGAACCTGCTGGAAACGCCCGATGCCGGTCAGGTGCGCATCGGCGACATCGGCATCGATGCCGATCGCTCCCTAGGCAACCAGCAACGGGCGATCCGTCAGCTGCGCCAGCAAGCCGGGTTCGTCTTCCAGAACTTCAACCTGTTCCCCCACCGCACGGCCTTGGAAAACGTCATCGAAGGCCCCGTGGTGGTGAAGAAGATGCCACGCGACCAAGCCGTGGCCTTGGGCCGTGCGCTATTGGCCAAGGTGGGCTTGGCCGGCAAGGAAGATGCCTACCCGCGCAGATTGTCGGGCGGCCAGCAGCAACGGGTGGCGATCGCTCGGGCGCTGGCCATGGAACCTGAAGTGATGCTGTTCGACGAGCCTACCTCGGCGCTCGACCCGGAGCTGGTCGGCGAGGTGCTGGCGACCATTCGCGGCCTGGCGCAGGAGCGGCGCACGCTGATAATCGTCACCCATGAGATGAGTTTCGCCCGCGACGTGGCGAACCGGGTGGTCTTCTTCGATCAAGGCGTAATCGTCGAACAAGGCGAGGCCAAGGCCCTGTTCGCCAATCCGCAGCAGCCGCGTACGCAGCAATTCCTGAGCAAGTTTCTGGGCACTGCCGCAGCCGGTTGAACAGGCTTTTTCCCGCTTGGCGTTCACACCCGGGAAAGCTCGGGCAGGTGAACGCTGCCCTTCTATAGATATTCGAAAAAGCTATTTCATAAAGGTTTGATAAGCCACTAGGGTATATCCACCGGACCACCGGACCAACGAACGTCTGTCGCTCGAAGCGACCTATTCATTTTGTGAGGTCAGGAATGGTCAGGGTCTCGATTACCCCAGTGCATATCGCCAGGGCATTGCGTGCAGCCAAGGAGCGGCACTAATGTCCAGCCAATTCAATCCAGTGTTCCACGTGGAACATGACGTTGCCCCCGCTCTACTACCTGCCAAAATACTGCGCAATGACGACGAAGCCCTGCAAGCTGCCCATGAGCTGGCGCAGGTGGCTCGGCGACAAGCTGCGCAGCGTGACCGTGAACGCGCCCTGCCTTGGGATGAAATCGAGCTGTTCACCCGCAGTGGCCTGGGCAGCATCAGTGTGCCCAAGCAATACGGCGGTCCGGAAGTTTCCTTCGTCACCATCGCTGAAGTATTCCGCATCATCAGCGCGGCAGACCCCGCCCTGGGACAGATTCCGCAAAACCAGTTCGGCATCCTGCAACTGCTGCGCCTGACCGCCACCGAGGACCAGCAGGCCGTCATCTTCCGCAGCGTGCTGGAAGGCGCGCGCATTGGCAACGCCGGTCCTGAGCGCGGCAGCAAAGACACCCTGACCTTGAAGGCGCGCATCACGCGCAGCGGCGACGGCTATCGCCTGAGCGGTGAAAAGTTCTACTCCACCGGCGCCTTGTTCGCGCACTGGGTCGCCGTCAAGGCGCTGGACGACCAAGGCCTGCAACGCCTGGCTTTCGTGCGCCGTGGCAGCCCAGGCTTGCGCATCGTCGACGATTGGTCGGGATTCGGTCAGCGCACCACCGCCAGCGGTACCGTACTGCTGGACGACGTGCCGGTCGAAGCGGCGTTGGTCGTCGACAACTGGCGCCAACGCGACCTGCCCAACACCCAGGGTGCCGCCTCGCAACTGATCCAGGCCGCCATCGACGCCGGCATCGCCGAAGCGGCCATCGACGATGCCATCGCCTTCGTACGGGAAAAGTCCCGTCCCTTCATCGAGGCCAAGGTGGAGCGCGCCAGCGACGACCTTTACGTGATCGCCGACATCGGCCGCCTGAAGCTGGAACTGCATGCGGCCCAGGCGCTGCTCGGCAAGGCCGCACGAGTGCTCGACGAGGTCCATGCGGCGCCCATCGATGCCGCCTCGGCAGCACGGGCGTCGATCGCCGTGGCCGAGGCCAAGGTGCTGACCACCGAGGTGGCCCTGCAAGCCAGCGAGAAACTGTTCGAACTGGCCGGCAGCCGCGCGACCCTGGCCGAGTTCAACCTCGACCGGCACTGGCGCAATGCCCGGGTCCACACCCTGCACGACCCGGTGCGCTGGAAGTACCACGCGGTCGGCGCCTACCACCTCAATGGGACGTTGCCGGCTCGGCACTCCTGGATCTGATTGCAGGGCCGCCACTGCCTGGCGGCCCTCCCATGCCCTTGTAGGTGGCGCGGCCGACGCTTCGGTCCATCGACGAAGCGCGAACGCCGCCCCGACCCCGGAGCCCCCATGACTACACCCCTCATCACCAGCGACGCCCAGGCCCTGGCCGTCGCCGAAGACGTCGCCCAGCAACTGCAAGCAGGCAGCAGCGAACGCGACCGCGAGCGTCGCCTGCCTCACGCCGAACTGGCGCTGTTCAGCCGCTCGGGCCTGTGGGCCATCAGCGTGCCCAAGGCCTTTGGCGGCGCTGGCGTGTCCAATGTCACCCTGGCCCAGGTCATCGCACGCATCGCCCAGGCCGACGCTTCGCTCGGACAGATTCCGCAGAACCATTTCTATGCCCTGGAAGTGCTGCGCGTGAACGGCAGCCCCGAACAGCAAAAACGCTTGTACGCCGAAGCCTTGGCCGGACAGCGTTTCGGCAATGCGCTGGCCGAACTGGGCACCAAGACCGCCCATGACCGCACCACCCGCCTGAGCCGCGACGGCGCCGGCTATCGCATCGACGGTCGCAAGTTCTACGCCACCGGCGCGCTCTATGCGCAGCGCATCCCCACCTCGGTGGTCGACGACGAGGGCCGCCAGCATTTGGCGTTCGTCCCTGCCGACAGTCAGGGCGTGCAGGTGATCGACGACTGGAGCGGTTTCGGCCAGCGCACCACCGGCAGTGGCTCGGTGCAGTTCGACCATGTGTACGTCGACGCCGACGAAGTGGTGCCGTTCGACACGGCTTTCGAGCGCCCGACCCCGGTCGGCCCACTGGCGCAGATCCTCCATGCCGCCATCGACACCGGCATTGCCCGCGCCGCTTACGAAGACACCTTGCAGTTCGTGCGCACCCGCAGCCGGCCCTGGATCGATTCCGGCTTGAGCAAGGCAAGCGAAGACCCACTGACCTTGAAGAGCGTCGGCCATTTGGCGATACGTCTGCATGCGGCCGAAGCCCTGTTGGAACGGGCTGGCGAATACCTCGACCGCGCCCAGGCCGACACCACCGCCGAGACTGTGGCAGCCGCCTCGATCGCCGTGGCCGAAGCCCGTGCGATCAGCACCGAGATCGCCCTGGCCGCCGGCACCACGCTGTTCGAACTGGCCGGCAGCCAGGCCACCCTGGCCGAGCACAACCTCGACCGCCACTGGCGCAACGCGCGCGTGCACACCCTGCACGACCCGGTGCGCTGGAAGTACCACGCCATCGGCAACTACTACCTCAACGACGAACACCCAACACGCCGGGGGACGATCTGATGGCCAAGCAGCTGCTGCTCAACGCCTTCAACATGAACTGCATCGGGCACATCAACCATGGCCTGTGGACGCACCCGCGCGACACCTCGACCCAGTACAAGACCCTCGCCTACTGGACCGACCTGGCCAAGCTGCTGGAGCGCGGGCTGTTCGACGGGCTGTTCATCGCCGACATCGTCGGCACCTACGACGTCTACGGCAACTCCGTGGACGTGCCGCTCAAGGAGTCGATCCAGCTGCCGGTCAACGACCCGCTGCTGCTGGTGTCGGCCATGGCCGCCGTCACCCGGCACTTAGGCTTCGGCCTTACCGCCAACCTCACCTACGAAGCGCCCTATCTATTCGCCCGGCGGCTCTCCACCCTCGATCACCTGAGCGGCGGCCGGGTCGGCTGGAACATCGTCACCGGCTACCTCGACAGCGCCGCCCAGGCCATGGGCCTGGAAAGCCAACCCGAGCACGACCGCCGCTACGACCAGGCCGACGAATACCTGCAAGTGCTGTACAAGCTGCTCGAAGGCAGTTGGGCCGACGACGCGGTGGTCAACGACCGTGCGCGGCGGGTGTACGCCGAGCCGTCCAGGGTGCGCAAGGTGCGCCACCAGGGCGAGTTCTACAAGGTCGAGGGCTACCACCTGTGCGAGCCTTCGCCGCAACGCACGCCGGTGCTGTTCCAGGCTGGAACTTCCGCGCGTGGCCTGGCCTTTGCCGGCAACCACGCCGAATGCGTGTTCATCGGCGGCCGCGACAAGGCCGCCACCCGCGCCCAGGTCGACAAGGTGCGCGCTGCCGCCCAGGCCGCCGGCCGCGACCCGCACGCCGTAAAGCTATTTCTCGGCATCACGGTGATCGTCGCGCCCACCCAAGCCCAGGCCGAGGCCAAGCACGCCGAATACTTGCGCTATGCCAGCCCCGAGGCAGGCGTCGCACACTTCGCCGCCTCCACCGGCATCGACTTCGCCACCTACGCCCTGGACGACCCCATCACCGCCGGCAACGGCAACGCCATCCAGTCGGCCACCCGCCAGTTGCAGGAAGACGCCTGGACGCGCCGGCGCCTGCTGGAGCAGCACGCCCTGGGCGGGCGCTACCTGACGCTGGTCGGCGATCCCGATCAGGTCGCCGAACAACTGATCGGTTGGATCGACGACACCGGCCTGGATGGCTTCAACCTGACCCGTACCGTGACCCCGGAAAGCTTCGAAGACTTCATCGACCTGGTGGTGCCGCAACTGCAACGGCGCGGCCGCTACAAGACCGCCTACGCCGAAGGCACCCTGCGCGAAAAACTGTTCCACAGCGACCACCCGCACCTGCCTGCCGGCCATCCCGGCGCCGCCTATCGCCATACCTCTGCCCCGACTGGAGCCCCGCACCATGCTTGAGAAACTGTTCCGGCCCGTCGCGGCCATCGCCCTGACCCTGAGCCTTGGCGCCAACGCCCTGGCCGCCGAACCTCTGAAGGTCGGTACCACGTCGGCTTTCGCCATCCCGCTGGAGGCGGCCGTCGAGGAAGCGCACAAGCAGGGCCTGGAAGTGAAGCTGATCGAGTTCAGCGACTGGATCGCGCCCAACGTCAGCCTCAACGCCGGCGACATCGACGTGAACTACTTCCAGCACATCCCCTTCCTGGAAAACGCCAAGACCGCGGCCGGCTTCGACCTGGTGCCCTACGCCTCGGGGATCATCAACAACGTCGGCCTGTATTCGAAGAAATACAAATCCTTCGCCGAACTGCCCGAAGGCGCCAGCGTGGCCATCGCCAACGACCCGATCAACAGCGGCCGCGGCTTGCAACTGCTGGCCAAGGCCGGCCTGATCACGCTCAAGCCGGGCGTGGGTTACAAGGCCACCGAAGAAGACATCACCGCCAACCCGAAGAAGCTGAAGATCCTCCAGGTCGAGGCCGTGCAACTGGTACGCGCCTATGACGATGCCGATCTGGTGCAGGGCTACCCGGCCTACATTCGTCTGGCCAACAGCTTCGACGCCACGTCGGCGCTGCTGTTCGACGGCCTGGAAAACAAGGAATACGTGATCCAGTTCGTGATCCGTCCGCAGACCAAGGACGACCCGCGCCTGGCCAAGTTCGTCGACATCTATCAGCATTCGCCTGCCGTACGCGCGGCCCTGGACAAGGCCCATGGCAGCCTGTACCAGGCCGGCTGGGAAGGCTGACATGGGCCAGGCCAGCGCGCTCAAGGCGCCCTTCCCTTTGCCGGCAGCGTCCACCGACCACGCCCATGCCCAGGTTCGCCCTGAGACTCGCGCCGAGGCTGCGCACCCGGAGGCCGACGAAGCGCACGTGCGCTTCATCGGCCTGGGCAAGACCTACCCCGGTCAGGCGCAGTCGGCATTGCAGGGCATCGACTTGAACATCCGCCGCGGCGAGGTCTTCGGCATCATCGGCCGCAGCGGTGCCGGCAAGTCTTCGCTGCTGCGCACCATCAACCGTCTGGAGCTGCCCAGCCAGGGGCAGGTGCTGATCGATCAGGTGGACATCGCGCCCTTCGACGAAGACCAGCTCGTGGCGCTGCGCCGGCGCATCGGCATGATCTTCCAGCACTTCAACCTGATGTCGGCCAAGACCGTATGGCAAAACGTCGAGCTGCCCTTGAAGGTGGCCGGCGTGGCCAAGGCCGAGCGCCAGCGCAAGGTGCGCGGGCTGCTGGAACTGGTCGGCCTGCAAGACAAGCACCACGTCTATCCCGCACAGCTGTCGGGCGGACAAAAGCAGCGCGTGGGCATCGCCCGGGCACTGGTGCACGACCCGCAAATCCTGCTGTGCGACGAAGCCACCTCGGCGTTGGACCCGGAAACCACCGCCTCGATCCTGGCACTGCTGCGCGACATCAACCGCCGCCTGGGCCTGACCGTGGTGCTGATCACCCATGAGATGGCGGTGATCCGCGACATCTGCCATCGGGTGGTGGTGCTCGAACGCGGCGAAGTGGTGGAACAGGGCGAGGTGTGGCGAGTGTTCGGCAACCCACGGCATGAGGTGACGCGCACCTTGCTGGCCCCGTTGCAGACGTGCCTGCCCGAAGCGCTACTGGCCAAGCTGCGCGCCGGCCCTGGCGACGGTCAGGGCGCTGTGGTGCTCAAGCTCAGCGTGCTGGGCGAACCGGCGCTGAGCGAGTTGTTCGCCGACCTGGGTGGGCACGTGCGCCTGTTACAAGGCGGCGTGGAGACCATCGGCGAGCACGTGCTGGGGCAACTGATCCTGGCGGTGCAGGACGCACCCTACGGCACCGAACAACTGCGCGAACGCGCCGGCCGCTGGGCCGAGCGCGTGGAGGTACTCGGCCATGGGCTTTGATCGTTTGCTCGAAGGCTTGCTCGACACCTTGCTGATGGTCGGCGTGTCGTCGCTGGTCGCGCTGTTGGTGGGGGTGCCGATGGCGGTGCTGCTGGTCACCAGCGACAAGGGCGGCATCTACGAGGCGCCGCTGTTGAATCGCGTGCTGGGCGCCTTCGTCAACCTGTTCCGCTCGATCCCGTTCCTGATCCTGATGGTGGCGCTGATCCCCTTCACCCGTCTGTTGGTGGGCACCACCTATGGTGTGTGGGCCGCCGTGGTGCCGCTGACCATCGCCGCCACGCCGTTCTTCGCCCGCATCGCCGAAGTGAGCCTGCGCGAGGTCGACCACGGCCTGGTGGAAGCGGCCCAGGCCATGGGCTGCCGACGCTGGCACATCACCTGGCATGTGCTGTTGCCTGAGGCGCTGCCCGGCATCGTCGGCGGCTTCACCATCACCCTGGTGACGTTGATCAACTCGTCGGCCATGGCCGGGGCGATCGGCGCAGGCGGCCTGGGCGACATCGCCTATCGCTACGGTTACCAGCGCTTCGACAGCCAGGTGATGCTGACCGTGATCGCCATGCTGGTGGCGCTGGTGGCAGTGATTCAACTGGGTGGCAATCGCCTGGCGAAGCGCTTGAACAAGCGCTGAGAGCTTGGACAAGCGCTGAGGGCTCAGCGGCGCGAGCCTGTCGAGCGCGGCGGCGTCGCTCGGGCGCCGCCATACGTCCGGTTTCGACTGTCGCGCCTTGTGCGGCATGCCGTTACGGCACGTGGCGCCTTCACTGGCCGTCCAGGTCCGCCACAGGCACCGGCCGCCCGAACCAGTACCCCTGCCCCAACTCGCAGCCCTGTTCCAGCAGGAATTCGGCCTGCTGCGCCTGTTCGATGCCCTCGGCGTGCACCTGCATGTTCATGCTGCGCGCCAGGGCGATGATCACGCGCACGATGGCGATGTCATCGTCGTCTTCCGGCAGCCCGGCGACGAAGCCCTGGTCGATCTTGAGCTTCTGCACCGGCAGGCGTTTGAGGCGCAACAACGAGGAATAGCCGGTGCCGAAATCGTCGATGGCCAGGCGCAGGCCCAGCTCGCGCAGGCGGTGCAGTTGTTCGAGCGAAACTTCCGGATCGTCCATCACCGCGCTTTCGGTGACTTCTACTTCCAACAATGCCGGGCTCATGCCGGTTTCGGCCAGCACCTGGGCGACGTCCAGGTACAGACCGCGTTGGCTGAACAGCCGGCTGGAGATGTTCACCGCCACGAACTGCAAGGCCTGGCCTTCGGCCTGCCAGCGCACCATCTGCCGGCAGGCCTGACGCAGCACCCACAGGTCGATTTCGCCGATCAGTCCAGTGCGCTCGGCGATCGGGATGAACTCGCCCGGTGGCACCAACCCGCGTTCAGGGTGCTGCCAACGTACCAGCGCCTCTACGCCGACGCGTGCGCCGCCGGCCAGGTCGTGCACCGGCTGGAAGTACACGCGCAGCTCCTCCTGCTCCAGGGCGCGGCGCAGCTCGCTTGCGGTTTCCACGCGCTGTTGGGCATGGGCGGTCAGTTCCTCGGTGTACAGCGCGTAACCCGCACGGCCATTGCCTTTGGCCTTGTACAGCGCGGCGTCGGCGTTGCGCAGCAGTTGCTCGGCACTGCGCGCGTCGTTGGGGAATAGACCGATGCCGATGCTGACGCTGATCGACAAGCGGTGCCCGTCGCAATCGAACGGGGCCTTCATGTGCTCCAGGATGGTCCGCGCCAGGTCCGCCGCCTGGCCTACCTGCTGGCAACGTTCCAGCAGCACACCGAACTCGTCGCCACCCAGGCGCGCCAGTGTCACGCCCGTGCCGAGCAGTGCGCTCAACCGTTCGCCCACGCGTTTGAGCAACTGGTCGCCCAGGGTGTGGCCCAGGCCGTCGTTGATGCTCTGGAAGTGGTCGAGGTCCATCAGCAACAGGGCGCAGCCCTGCTTGTGCGTTTGCGCGGCGCTCAAGGCCTGCTCGACGCGGTCGTTGAACAGCAGGCGGTTGGGCAGGCCGGTAAGCGGATCGTGGTGGGCCAGGTAGGCCAGCTCCTGCTCGGAGTGCTTGATGGCGCTGATGTCGCTGAACACCGCCACGTAATGGCTGATCTGGCCCTGCTCGTCGCGGATGGCACGGATGGTCTGCCACTGCGGGTAGATTTCGCCCCGTTTGCGGCGGTTCCAGATCTCCCCGCTCCACTCGCCGGTAGTCGCAAGCGCCGCGTAGATGTCTTGATAGAACGCCGGCCCATGATGACCGGACTTGAACTTGCTCGGCCGCTGGCCCAGCACTTCGTCTTCCCGATAACCGGTGATGCGCATGAACGCCCGGTTGACGTGCACGATCAGGCCATCGCGGTCGGTCACCAGCACGCCTTCCAAGGTGCTGTCGAAGACGGCCTCGGCCATGCGCAGGCGCTGCCGGTCCTCGCGGCGCAGACGCGCGCCTCGCCCGAGGGAACCGAGCAGGCGCGCGCGATTGACGAACAGCAGCGCAGTGCTCGCCAGCAGCCACAGCGACACGCTGACGTTGTGGCCCCACACTCGGGCCTGAGGATCGTCGAACAGGTGATCCAGCACCTGCCCGGCCAGTACCAGCCAGAGTATCGAGAGCACCAGGTAGAGCGCAGCCATGCGCAAGGCGTCGCGAGTGGAAACGGACATGATGGGTGGGTCGGCCCAAGGTGAGTGAAATGCCAGTATAAGGCACAATGCCCACAGGGCTGCCCGCCCGTGCCACACGGGCGTATTTTTTACCCGACGGAACGCTCCGGCACTCTGGAACTAAATCCGACCAACCCACTCATAAATGGCACATCGCCTCTGTAGCGGGCCGGGTCGTGCCGCATGCTCTTCGCAATCCGACGACCCGTACCGATGCCCAAGAACTTCGACCCGCCTTTGCCAAACACCTCCCCGCCAGATACTGCCGAAACCCTTCTTGCCCTGCTCCATGCCCAAGCCGAAGTCGCGCGCCTGAGCGAACGCGAGCGGCTGTTCAGCTCGTTGCTGGAAAGCGTCAACGCCGCGCTATGGGCCTTCGACTGGGAAACACGCCAGGTGTTGTACGTCAGCCCTGCCTACGAGCGCATTTTCGGCCGAGCGGCCGCCCTGGTCATGGCCGACTACAGCGAATGGCGCGACGCGGTGTACCCCGACGACCTGGCCTATGCCGAACAGAGCCTGGCAGACGTCTTGGTCAGCGGTGCCGTCGAAGACCGCGAATACCGCATCATCAACGCTGCCGGCGAAGTGCGCTGGTTGAGCGACAAGTGTTTTCTCAAGCAGACGCGCGAGGGAGACCAGCGGGTCATCATCGTCGGCATCGCCGAAGACATCACGGAAAAGAAACAGCTCGAAAGCGAGTTGCAGCGCCTGGCCACCATCGATGTGCTGACCCAGAGCAGCAACCGTCGGCACTTTTTCGAGTGCGCCCACCAGGCGTTCGAAGATGCCTGTACCGACGACACACCGCTGTCTTTCCTGCTGCTGGACATCGACGACTTCAAGCAGATCAACGACAGCTACGGCCACCAGGAGGGCGACCAGGTGTTGCAGCGTATCGCCGACAGCGGCAAGAACGCTTTGCGCCGCGGCGATCTGTTCGGACGCATCGGCGGCGAGGAATTCGCAGCGGTGTTTCCGGGCTGTACGGCCGAGGCGGCGCAGCAGATCGCCCAGCGCTTGCAACGGGAAATCCAGCGCTTGAGTTTCAGCCATGGCCAGCAGGTGTATCGAGTCACCGTCAGCCAGGGGCTGACCGACCGGACGCAGAACGACGAATTGCTCGACAGCCTGTTCGCCCGCGCCGACGAGGCGATGTACCAAGCCAAGCGCCAGGGCAAGAACCAGATCGTGCAGGGTTGAAAGGTCTGCGCCTTTATCCCTGAGCCTCAGGTGTCTGGGGCGGTGCGGACGGTGACGACACTTCAGGCAGCGGCGGTGCTGCGCCGGCCCCAGGCAGCCCCTGCAACTGCTGGAGGCTCACCCGCAACAGACGCGCCGTCTTGCCCTCGACCAGTGCGTGCAGGCTGTCGCCGGCCGGCGAGCGCGCCAATTGCCCGGCCAGGTGCATGACCAGCATGTCGCGCGAATACACGCCCCCACCCAATCGATAGACCGCAGCGATCAGCTCGCGCAACGGCAACGGCAGGCGCCAGCGCGTGCGCAACGCCGAACCGAACGGTGCGGCGAACTGCGCCAGGGCCTGGCCGACCTGTACGCTGCTCAGCTCGCCCCCGGCCAGACGCCACTCCTGCAGGCAGCGCAGTACCGCGAGTTCTCCAAGGCAATGCAATAGGCCCGCGCAATAGCAGCGGCTTTCGTCCAGGCGCAACAGGGCGGCCAGCCCACGGCCCTGCTCGGCGGTGTGCAACGCCAGGTACCAATAGTGGTTGGCGAACTGTGCCAGCAGCGGGTCGCTCAGGTAGGCACTGCGCTTGAGCGTAAGGCCGAGCATGAGGTTCATGCTCTGCACGCTGCCGAGCCGGTGCAGGGCCTGGCGCAACTGCTGCACGGGCGCACCACCGTGCAAGGCGGCGCTGTTGGCGGCGGCGATCAGCACACCGGTGGCTTGCGGATCGCCTTGCAGCTCTGCCTCCAGCACGCTCAAGTCCAGGCCCGCAGGCTGCAAGGCGCGTTTGACCGCTGTGTGTACGTCGACCAGTAAGGGGCCGCCGTCGGCGTTGGCCCGGCGCTGTTCGAGAAAGCCATGCAAGCTGGCATCCGGCGCCAGCGCCGGCACTGGGCACGCCACCGACTCGCCGGCCGCCAGCAGCAAAGCCTCGAGGCGTCGGCGCAGCGAATCGAGGTCGAGGGGTTTGCTCAGGTAAGCGGTAGGCTGCAAGGGCAAGGCCTCACGCACGCTGGCGCTGTCGACCCGGGTGCTGAGCAGGATGAACGGCAGGCGCGCAGCGCTGCGGCGGCGCACCTTGCGCAGCAAGTCCAAGCCGTCCACCCCGGCCAACTCGCGTGCGGCGATGATCAGGTCGGGTTCGCTGGCCAGCGCGGCCAGGGCCTGCACGCCGTCCTTGCACACGTGCAGGCTGGCGTCGCAGCGCACGCTGAGCAGTGTGTCGGTGAGCAGGTCACGCACCCACGGATCGCTTTCCACGATCAGCACCGAGGGCGGCAGAGGTTCAGCAGCGGGCATTGCATGGCTCCTTGATCGATCCGACGCGGCGTTACCAACCGCGCCCTTCCTGGGCACAACCTTAGCGCGCCACTGGCCGCGAGGCATGAAAAAACCCGCCGAAGCGGGTTTTTTCATAGCGCTAGATGCAGATCAGGCGAGTTCAGCGAAGCACTCTTCGATGATTGCCAGGCCTTTGTCCAGCAGCGCGTCTTCGGCGGTCAGCGGAACCAGAATACGCAGGACGTTGCCGTAGGTGCCGCACGACAGCAGGATCAAGCCCTTGTCGCGCGCCTTGGCCACCACTTGCGCCACGGCAGCGGCGTTCGGCGTGTGGGTGCCCTTCTCGAACACTTCCACGGCGATCATCGAGCCCAGACCACGGACGTCGCCGATGATCGGGTGCTTGGCTTGAATGGCGCGCAGGCCGGCGGTCAGGTGCTCGCCAACGGTACGGCTGCGCTCGAGCAGCTTCTCTTCTTCGAACACTTCGATCACGGCCAGGGCCGCGGCGCAGGCGATCGGCGAACCGGCATAGGTGCCGCCCAGGCCACCCGGGGCGATGGCGTCCATGTACTCGGCCTTGCCGCAGACACCGGCCAGCGGGAAGCCACCGGCGATGGACTTGGCGAAGGTGGTCAGGTCAGGCGCGACGCCCATCTGCTCCATGGCGAAGAAGGTGCCGGTACGGCCAGCGCCGGTCTGCACTTCGTCGGCGATCAGCAGGATGCCGTGCTGGTCGCACAGGGCGCGCAGACGCTTCATCAGCTCGACGGGCGCAGGCAGGAAGCCGCCTTCGCCTTGTACCGGCTCGAGGATGATCGCGGCGATGTCCTTGGGCTCGGCATCGTTCTTGAAGATGCGCTCGACCGAAGCGATGGCCTCGTCGACGCTCACGCCGTGCAGTTCGTTGGGGAACAGCGCGCGGAACACGCCGCCTGGCATCAGGCCCATGCCGGCCGAGTACGGCACGACCTTACCGGTCAGGCCCAGGGTCATCATGGTGCGGCCGTGGTAGGCGCCGGTGAAGGCGATCACGCCGGCACGGCCGGTGGCGGCACGGGCGATCTTGATGGCGTTCTCGACCGCTTCGGAGCCGGTGGACACCAGCAGGGTCTTCTTCTCGAAGTCACCGGGCACCAGGGCGTTGATCTTCTCGCACACTTCCACGTACGGCTCGTAGGCCAGGACCTGGAAGCAGGTGTGGCTGACCTTGGTCAGCTGTTCCTGGACGGCGGCGACCACTTTAGGGTGCAGGTGGCCGGTGTTGAGGACCGCGATGCCGCCCGCGAAGTCGATCAGTTCGCGGCCTTCGACGTCGATGACCGTGGCGTTCTTCGCCTTGTCGACGAAGATCGGGTGGATCTGGCCGACGCCACGTGGGACGGCGGCGACGCGACGTTGCATCAAGGATTCGTTGGTCTTGCTCATAAAGCCCTCTTTGGCGCCCATACGCATGGCGCGCTTATCGAGGGTGGCAGGAACGGCGGCGCACAGTATTCGTTGATCGACTGCCGCACGCGTCCCTGGCCACCAGGTACTGCGCTGTAAAAAAGGCCAGCGAGGCGTCGCTCTCGCGCCCCGCTGGCAGAGGTGAAACGTGTCAGTGCATCAGACGCTGAGGCACAGGTACTTGATTTCGAGGTAGTCCTCGATGCCGTACTTGGAACCTTCGCGGCCAAGGCCAGAGGCCTTGATGCCGCCGAACGGCGCGACTTCGTTGGAGATCAGGCCGGTGTTGATACCCACCATGCCGTATTCCAGGGCCTCGGCGACACGGAACACGCGGCTCATGTCGCGGGCATAGAAGTACGACGCCAGGCCGAACTCGGTGTCGTTGGACATGGCGATGACTTCGGCTTCGTCCTGGAAGCGGAACAGCGGCGCCAGTGGGCCGAAGGTCTCTTCCTTGGCCACGGCGGCGGACTTGGGCACATCGACCAGGATGGTCGGCTCGAAGAAGTTGCCTTCGATCAGTTTGCCGCCCGACAGCACCTTGGCGCCCTTGGACACGGCGTCTTCGATGTGTTCCTGGACCTTGGCCACGGCCTTGTGGTCGATCAGCGGGCCGGTGGTGGTGCCCTCTTCCAGACCGTTGCCGATCTTCAGCTTGGCCACGGCGGCCTTGAGCTTCTCGGCGAAGGCGTCGTAGACGCCGTCCTGCACGTAGATACGGTTGGCGCAGACACAGGTCTGGCCGTTGTTGCGGTACTTGGAGATGATCGCGCCTTCGACGGCCTTATCCAGGTCGGCGTCGTCGAACACGATGAACGGCGCGTTGCCGCCCAGCTCCAGGGAGACCTTCTTGATGTCCTTGGCGCATTCCTGCATCAGCTGACGGCCGATTTCGGTGGAGCCGGTGAAGGACAGCTTGCGCACCAGGCTGTTGCTGGTCAGCTCGCCGCCGACTTCGCCGGCACTGCCGGTGACCACGCTCAGCACGCCTTCCGGGATGCCGGCACGGGTGGCCAGCTCGACCAGGGCCAGGGCGGAGAACGGGGTCTGCGACGCGGGCTTGAGCACCATGGTGCAACCGGCGGCCAGGGCCGGACCGGCTTTGCGGGTGATCATCGCGGCCGGGAAGTTCCACGGGGTGATGGCCGCGGTGACGCCGATCGGCTGCTTGATGACGATCAGACGCTTGTCGGGCTGGTGGCCCGGAATGGTGTCGCCATAAACGCGCTTGGCTTCTTCGGCGAACCACTCGATGAACGAGGCGGCGTAGGCGATTTCGCCCTTGGCTTCGGCCAGCGGCTTGCCTTGCTCGGTGGTCATCAAGCGGGCCAGGTCGTCCTGGTTCTCGATCATCAGCTCGAACCAGCGGCGCAGCTTGTTGGAACGCTCCTTGGCCGTCAGCGCGCGCCAGGCCGGCAGCGCCTTGTCGGCGGCCTCGATGGCGCGGCGGGTTTCGGCGGTGCCCATTTTCGGCACGGTGCCGATGACTTCGCCGGTCGCCGGGTTGGTCACGTTGAGGGTCTGGCCATTGTCCGCATCCAGCCACTGGCCATTGATGTAGGCCTGCTGACGGAACAACTGAGCGTCTTTGAGCTGCATGTCGACTTCCCGGATTATTGATTGTGGAAAAACGCCCGGTATCGAGTACCAGGCGTTTGAAATCTCAAACGAATGCTAAGCGGCTGCTGGGGTATAGGACAATAGGCCGTTCAGAAAAAAGAACGAACGGCGATTGGCGACGTGTGCGGGTGAGCCAAAGGCTGCGGCTCGCCTGCTACCCGCACCCGCTGCACCGAGCGGGTTATTCGCCGATCGCCGCCTGGTAGCCAGCTGCGTTCAGCAGTTTGTCCAGCTCGGCGCTGTCGCTCGGCTTGAGCTTGAAGATCCACGCCTCGTAGGGCGTTTCGTTCAAGGCTTCGGGGCTGTCGGCCAGCGTCTCGTTGACCGCGATCACTTCGCCTGCCACCGGCGAATAGATGTCCGATGCCGCCTTCACCGACTCGACCACGCCCGCTGCGTCGCCTGCGGCGAACACCTTGCCGACTTCCGCCAGCTCGACGAAGACCACATCGCCCAGCGCATCCTGGGCATGGTCGCTGATCCCGACGGTGACCGTGCCATCGGCTTCCAGGCGGGCCCACTCGTGACTTTCGGCAAAACGCAGTTCGGCAGGGATGTTGCTCATGGAGTGTTTTCCTCAAATAGGCTCAGCGGTCGGCCCGCCGTGGGGGTGTTCAGATCAGGATCTTGCCGTGGCGCACGAAGGTCGGCTTGACCACGCGCACCGGGTACCACTTGCCACGGATTTCCACCTCGGCGCGCTCGCCGGTGGCGATGGGCAACCGCGCCAAGGCGATGGACTTGCTCAAGGTAGGAGAGAAACTACCACTGGTGATCTCCCCTTCGCCAACTCCAGCGACGCGTACCACCTGATGAGCCCGCAAGACGCCGCGTTCTTCGAGTACCAACCCGACCAGCTTTTCCTGCACGCCACGGTCGATTTCCGCGAGCAGGCCGCTGCGGCCGATGAAGTCGCGGTCGGCCGGTTCCCAGGCAATGCTGGCGTCGAGGTTGGAGGTCAGCGGCGTGTGCGCCTCGTCGATGTCCTGGCCGTACAGGTTGAAGCCGGCTTCCAGGCGCAACGTGTCGCGCGCGCCCAGGCCGCTGGGGGCGATGCCGGCACCGACCAGGTCGTAGAACAGGCTCGGCGCGTGCGCGGCGGGCAACGTGATTTCCAGGCCGTCCTCGCCGGTGTAGCCGGTGCGGGCGATGAACCATTCGCCGTCCGCCACGCCCTCGAACGGGCGCAGCTGGCGAACCAGCGTGGCGCGTGCGGTGCTCAGCAGTTGGGCGATTCGGTCGCGTGCGCGGGGGCCTTGAATGGCCAGGATGGCCAGTTCCGGACGCGGCTGGATCGACACGTCGAAGCCATGGCTGCGTTTGTGCAGCCAGGCGATGGCCTTCTCGCGCGTGGCGGCGTTGGCCACCAGGCGATAGCCGGCTTGGGTGCGGTAGATGATGAGGTCGTCGACCACTGCCCCTTGCTCGTTGAGCATGGGGCTGTACAAAGCGTTACCTGGCGCTTCCAAGCGCGCAACGTCGTTGGCCATCAGGTATTGCAGACACAGAGTGGCATCGCTGCCATCGATGTCGATCACGGTCATGTGCGAAACGTCGAACACACCGCAATCGCTGCGGACCTGATGATGCTCCTCTACTTGCGAACCGTAGTGCAGGGGCATGTCCCAGCCACCGAAGTCGACCATCTTGGCACCCAGGGCCAAGTGCAGGTCATACAGGGGCGTACGCTGTCCCATGGGTTTCTCCTTCCGGGCGTGGCGGGCAACGGCGCGTGGTGACGTTGAATCGTTACCCGATTTTGTAAGGCGCGCCGCTGCGAGTGCGGCGCATTGTAGCCACATGCACACGGCCTGGCACCCTCAGCGAGCGAGCCCCGGCCCGCGCGCGGAACGCCGGATCAATCCGACTACCGGCAGCAATCCGACCAGCACCAGGCTCAGCGCTGGCAACGAGGCGCGCGCCCACTCGCCTTCGCTGGTCATCTCGAAGACCCGTACCGCCAGGGTGTCCCAGCCGAAAGGGCGCATGAGCAGGGTCGCAGGCATTTCCTTGATCACGTCGACGAACACCAACAGGGCGGCGCTCAAGGTGCCGGGCACCAGCAGCGGCAGGTAGACCTTGCCGAACAGCCGCAGACCGCCGACGCCCAGGCTGCGCGAGGCTTCGGGCAGCGACGGCCGGATGCGCGCCAAGGTGCTTTCCAGCGGGCCGAACGCCACTGCCATGAAACGCACCAGATAGGCCAGCAACAAGGCCCACAGGCTGCCCAGCAGCAGCGGTTCGCCGGCACCGCCCAACCACTGCGACAGTGGAATCACCAGCTGGTTGTCCAGGTAGCTGAAGGCGAGCATCAACGCGACCGCCAGCACCGAGCCGGGCAAGGCATAGCCCAGGTTGGCAAGGCCCACGCCGCTCCGGATCAGCGGGGTCGGCGCTTGGCGCCGGGCGAACGCCAGGCACAGCGCCACACCGACCGTGAGCAGCGCCGCCACCCCGCCCAGCGACAAGGTATGCCAGACCAGCCCCAAGTAGCGCTCGTCGAGGTCGTGCCGACCCCGTTGGTAGCACCAGACCAGCAGTTGCAGCAACGGAACCACGAAGGCGCAGGCGAACACCAACAGGCACCAGGCGCTCGCTGCCAGCGCCTTGACGCCGCGCAGCCGATACAGCGGCTGCACCCGCGCCCGCTCGCCACCCGTGCGCCCTGCGCCACGGGCGCGTCGCTCGGCGTATAGCACCAGCATGACGAACAGCAGCAACAGGCTGGCCAACTGTGCCGCGCTGGGGAGGCTGAAGAAGCCGTACCAGGTCTTGTAGATGGCCGTAGTGAAGGTGTCGAAATTGAACACCGCCACCGCGCCGAAATCCGCCAGGGTTTCCATCAGAGCCAAGGCCAGCCCGGCGCCGATGGCCGGCCGCGCCATGGGCAGGGCCACGCGCCAGAAGGCTTGCAGCGGCGACAGCCCGAGCACCCGCGCCGCTTCCATCAGGCCGCGCCCCTGGGCCAGGAACGCGCTGCGCGCCAGCAGGTAGACATAGGGATAGAACACCAACACCAGCACCACGATCACCCCGCCGGTGGAGCGCACTCGCGGCAGGCGCAGCGGGCCGAACGCCTCGCGCAGCGCGCTTTGCACGGGCCCTGCGAAGTCCAGCAGGCCGACGAAGACGAAGGCCAGCACATAGGCCGGAATGGCGAAGGGCAGCATCAGCGCCCAATCGAGCCAACGCCTGCCGGGGAACTCGCACAGGCTGGTCAGCCAGGCCAGGCTCACGCCCAGCAGGAGCACGCCGATGCCCACGCCCAGCACCAGCGTCAGGGTATTGCCCAACAGACGCCGCATCTGGGTGTCGAGCAGGTGCGACCAGATCTGCAGGTCGATGTTCTGCCACGACAGCGCCAGGACGCTCAGCGGCAGCAGCACAAGCGCGGCGCACAGGGCGACCGGTACGTACCAGCGGCGTTGTGGGGTGTGGGTCACGGCGGCTTCTCGGTGGGCGGGACGCTGCCGTGGCAGGTCGAAAGAGGGTCGAAGGTGCCTGAAGCGCGGCGTTTCAGGCACGGGGGGGCAACTCAGTGCCAGCCAGCGCGGTCCATCAGGCGGATCGCCTCGGCCTGGCGCTTGCCGGCCACTTCCACCGGAATGCTGTCGGCCTTGAAGCGGCCCCAGGCCGCGACTTCGGCGGATGGCTCGACCTTGGGATTGGCCGGGAACTCCTGGTTGAGGTCGGCGAACAGCTTCTGCGCCTCCTCACCGGTCATCCATTCCACCAGGCGTATGGCCGCTTCGGGATGGGGCGCGTGACGGGTCATGCCGATGCCCGACAGGTTGACGTGCACGCCACGGTCGTTCTGATTGGGCCAGAACAGCTTGAGCGGCAATTGCGGGTTGGCCTTGTGCATGCGCCCGAAGTAGTAGGAGTTGACCACACCGACGTCGCACTGGCCGGCCTCGATGGCCTGCAGCACGGCGTTGTCGTCCGAGAACACGTCGGTGGACAGGTTGTCGACCCAGCCTTTGACGATTTCTTCGGTCTTGGCCTCGCCATGGGTTTCGATCAGCGTGGCGGTCAGCGACTGGTTGTAGACCTTCTTGGCCGTGCGCAGGCACAGGCGCCCTTCCCACTGCGCGTCGGCCAGTGCCTCGTAGGTGCTCAGTTCCTCGGGCTTGACCCGTTCGGTCGAGTAGACGATGGTCCGCGCGCGCAGGCTCAGGCCCGTCCAGTCGCCAGACGAGGCGCGGTATTGGGAGGGAATGTTCTGCTCGATGGCGCTCGATTCGATCGGTTGCAGGATGCCCATGCGTTCGGCCTGCCACAGGTTGCCGGCGTCCACCGTGAGCAGCAGGTCGGCCACGCCGTTCTTGCCCTCGGCCTTGATGCGCTGCATCAGCGGCGCTTCCTTGTCGGTGATGAACTTGACCTTGACCCCGGTCTTGGCCGTGTAGGCGTCGAACACCGGTTTGATCAGCTCGTCGATACGCGAGGAGTACACCACCACCTCGTCCGCCGCCTGGGCCGCGCCACCGAACAGGGAAAGGGCCAGGACGGCCCATACGGGCTTGCGTGACAACATGGGAAAGCGCTCCTCTGGACTTGAGAGGCGCAAAGGGTAGTGGTTCTTATTTGCCCACTCACCCCCAGAGCAGTTACCGGATGTTGCCAGGACGCGGCAACCTACCGCGTCCAGCGTTCAAGGCCGCGCCAGTGCCGGCAGGTCGCCGCTGAGGCCGAGCGCCTGGCGCACGAACAACGCCTTGGCGTCGGGTAACCCTTCCACCGCCTTGAGCCCGGTGTTGCGCAACCAGCGCAGCGCCAGGCGATCGGACTGGAACAGGCGCTCGAAGCCCTCCATGGCCGCCATCAAGGCCAGATTGTGCGGCATGCGTCGCCGCTCGTAGCGGCTCAACACCTTGAGGTCGGCCAGCCGTTCGCCACGGGCGCTGGCGTGCAGCAGCTCTTCGGCCAGCACCGCCGCGTCGAGCAGGCCCAGGTTGACGCCCTGCCCGGCCAGCGGGTGGATGGTGTGGGCCGCGTCGCCGATCAAGGCCAGGCCCGGTTCGACGTAGCGCTTGGCATGCCGTTGACGCAGCGGCACGCAGACCCGGGGATCGGCTTCCAGCACCTGGCCCAGACGCCCTTCGAACGCCGTTTGCAGAGCCTTGCAGAAAGCCTCGTCGTCCAGCGCCATGGCCTTTTCCGCCTCTTCCGGGGTGGTCGACCAGACGATCGAGCACCAGTCCTGCGCGCCGTCGCGCTCCAGCGGCAGGAAGGCCAACGGGCCGTGGTCGGTGAAGCGCTGCCAGGCGGTGCGCTGGTGGCCTTGGCTGCAACGTACGCTGGTGACGATGGCGTGGTGCAGGTAATCCCATTCGCGGGTTTCGCTGCCCGCCAGGCGCCGCACCGCTGAGTGTGCGCCGTCGGCGGCGATCACCAGAGGCGTGCGCAGGCGCCGGCCATCGGCCAGGGTCAGCAGCCAGTCGTCGCCCGAATGGCGCAGTTGTTCCAGGCGTGCATTGCCCAGCAGGCTGATGTCGCTGTCGTGCAGCTGCTCGAGCAGCGCGTCCTGCACGATGCGGTTCTCGACGATGTGGCCGAGCACCGGCGCATGCACGCTAGCGGCGGAAAAGTGGATCTGCCCGGTGCCGGTGCCGTCCCAGACGTGCATGTCGGTGTAGGGCGAGGCGCGCCGCGCGGTGATGCCCGGCCAGGCGCCCAGGCGTTCGAGCATGCGCTGGCTAGCGGCCGACAGGGCACTGACCCGCGGTTCGAAACGGGCTGCGGCCGAGAACGGCGCGACGCTCAGCGTGCCGCCATCGAGCAGGTGGACCTGCAAGCCGCTGTGGCGCAAGGCCAGGGCCAGGGCGCTGCCCACCATGCCGGCACCGACAATCAACAGATCTGCGCGCATTTCCATGCTCTACGCCTGCCTCGTTTGCGGCTTGAGCCGCACGTATAGGGTTTTGTCGACCCGCGCGACCAGCTCGCCGGTTTCGTCACGGATGTCGACCTGAAGCCGGGGCAGGTACTTCTTGCCCGTGGCGGTCTGCTGGCGGATCTCGTCGAGCAAGGCGTCGTCGATTTCGAATTCGGCATACACCGGGCCTTTGCCGGGGGCGATGAAGTCGATGCTGGCGGCCTTGTCCCAAACGATGTAGTCGCGACCCAGCTGTTCGATCAGCAGCAGCATGTAGAACGGGTCGACCATCGAATACAGGCTGCCGCCGAACTGCGTGCCCACGTAGTTGCGGTTCCAGAAGGTGAGCTTCATGCGCACCGCGATGCGCCGCAGGTCGGGGCTGATCGACAGCACGCGGATACCGGCGCCCAGGTACGGCGGGTAGCAGTTGAGCAGCCAGCGCAGCGTCCGCGCGCGCCGTGCGCGCTTGCGCGGGTCGCTCATCGAGCGCCTCGCGGATCGGGACGTGTGCCCAGGCCCATGGCCTGACGGGCGAACCAGCGCTTGGCCGGCGGCAGCAGGTCGAGGCCGAGCAAGCCCAGGTTGCGCCCGGCGGTCAGGAGCGTGCCGGTACTGCCGAACAGGCGCGTGACCTGGTCGGAGAAGCCGACGGTCAAGGCCTGGTCCAGGCGTTGGCGGCGCAAGTAACCTTCGAGGGTGGTCAGGTCGCCCGGTACCGCAGGGCCGGCGAGCAAGGCGTCGGTCAACGACTGCACGTCGCGCAGCGACAGGTTGAAACCCTGCCCGGCGATGGGGTGCAGGCTGTGCGCGGCGTTGCCCAGCACCACCAGATGTGGGCGCACCTGCTCCTGGGCCTCGATCAACGACAGCGGGTACAGGTGCCGCGCGCCGACCTGGCGGAAGCCGCCCAGGCGATAGCCGAAGGCGGCTTGCAGTTCGTTCAGGAACGGGCGCTCGTCGAGTTCCGCCAGGCGCTTGGCGTCCATGCCCTGACGGGTCCAGACCAACGCGCAACGGTTGTCGGGCAACGGCAGCAGGGCCATCGGGCCCTGCTCGGTGAAGCGCTCGAAGGCCTGGCCGCCGTGGCGTTGGCCGGGCGTGACGTTGGCGATCAGCGCGCTCTGGTCATAGGGGCGGTGGCGCACATGGATGCCCAGCTGTTCGCGCAGCGCCGAGCGGCCACCGTCGGCCAGCACCGCGAGGTCGCATTCGAGTTGGGTGTCGTCGTCCAGGCGCAGGCGATAGCCCTGTTCGATGGGCTCCAGCGAGGTCACTTCGGCCGGGCAGCGCCAGGTCACCACATCGGGGTCCAGCGCCTGCCACAGGCATTGGCCGAGCCAGGCGTTCTCCACCACGAAACCCAAGGCCGGCACGCCTTCCTCGCTGGCATCGAGACGGGTAGAGCCGAAGCGGCCACGGTCGGACACCTGAATCTGCAGGATCGGCTCGGCGCGCACGGCGATTTTTGGCCATAGCCCCAAATGCTGATAGATCTGCTGGGTGCCGAACGACAACGCCGAAGAACGCGCATCGTAGCTGGGCTGGAAGCTGTCCCCAGGGGCGAAGGGCTCGATCAGCACGATGCGCCAGCCGCGCGCCTTGGCCCCGGCTTGCAGCGCCAGGGCCAGGCTGGCGCCGACCAGGCCGCCGCCGATGATCGCCAGGTTGACCCGGCTCATGCCGCCTCACCGCGGGCAGCGGCCATCAGCGCTTCGATCTCGGCCACGGTCTTGGGCACGCCACCGGTGAGGATGTCGCAGCCGGTGCGGGTCACCACCACGTCGTCTTCGATGCGCACGCCGATGCCGCGCCATTTCTTGGCCACGTCCTGGTTGTCGGCGGCGATGTAGATGCCGGGCTCGACGGTCAGGGCCATGCCCGGTTCGAGCACGCGCCACTGCCCGCCGACCTTGTAGTCGCCGACATCGTGCACGTCCATGCCCAGCCAGTGCCCGGCGCGGTGCATGTAGAAGGCGCGGTAGGCCTCGCTGTCGATCAGCGCCTGCACCTCGCCCTTGAGCAGGCCCAGCTCCACCAGGCCTTCGGTGATGACGCGCACGGTCGCCTCGTGGGCGTGGTTCCAGTGCTTGCCCGGTGCGATCTGGGCGAAGGCCGCTTCCTGGGCGGCGAGCACCACCTCGTAGATGGCTTTCTGCTCCGGCGAGAAGCGCCCGCTGACCGGGAAGGTGCGGGTGATGTCGCTGGCGTAGCAGTCGATTTCGCAGCCGGCGTCGATCAGCACCAGGTCGCCGTCCTTGAGCAAGGCGTCGTTCTCCTGGTAGTGCAGAATGCAGCCGTTGCGCCCGGCCGCGACGATCGAGCCATAGGCCGGCATCTTCGCCCCGCCACGGCGGAAGGCGTAGTCGAGTTCGGCTTCCAGGCTGTATTCGCGCAGCCCCGCCCGGCACGCCTGCATGGCGCGGATGTGGGCGCCAGCGGAAATCTCGGCGGCCAGGCGCATGACCTTCACTTCGGCGGCCGACTTGTACAGGCGCATGTCGTGCAGCAGATGGTCCAGGGCCACGAACTCGTTGGGCGGTTGTGCCCCCAACCGCGCCTTGGAACGGATGACGTTGATCCAGTCCATCAGACGCCGGTCGAATTCGGGGTTGCTGCCCATGGCGCTGTAGACCCGCTCGCGGCCTTCGATCAGGCCCGGCAGGATTTCGTCGATGTCGGTGATGGGGAAGGCATCGTCGGCGCCGTGCAGGCTGATGGCGCCTTCCTGCCCGGCACGCAGGCCGTCCCACTGTTCGCGCTCGGCGTTGCGCTCGCGGCAGAACAGCACGTACTCGCCGTGCTCACGGCCCGGGATCAGGGCGATGACCGCCTCGGGCTCGGGAAAACCGCTGAGGTACTGGAAATCGCTGTCCTGACGGTAGACATGCTCGACGTCGCGGTTGCGGATCGCCAAGGCCGCTGCAGGCAGGATGGCGATGCTGTTGGGGACCATCTGCGCCATCAGCGCCTTGCGCCGACGGGCGTATTCGGCCTTGGGTATGTGGCTCATGGGCAAAACGACCCCCGGTTCGATCAGTGCAGGGCGGGCTTGGGCGTGGGCGCGGCAGGCTTGGCCAGCTCGGTGAACAGCAGCAGCGGCGCCACGCGCAGGTACTCCATGACCTCCATGTAGTCGTTCTCGCCGTCTTCGGATTCTTCCAGGGCTTCCTGCACCTGGGAAATGGCGACCAGGTCCTGCAGCACTTCCTTGGCGTCGGTGCTCAGTTCCAGACCGCCGGAATTCTGCCCAAACCCGGCAAGGAAGCCCTGGCACCATTGGCCGAGGGCGATGGCGCGGGTTTCCAGCGCGGCTTCGTCGCCGGGCAGCAACAGCACGATGGCGATGTCTTCGCCGGTCAACTCGCCCTTGACCATCTCTTGCAGGCCAAGCAAGGCGTTGCGCACGCTCTCGACGGGCTCGTTCTCGAGCAGTTGCGCGGCATCGGCCAGCCAGGCCTCGGCCTCGAACCCGGTGCCGGCGCAGCAACGCCCTAGCAGCAGGCCATGCAGCTCGGCGGGGGAAACGGGATGGCCGTTGCTCGAAAGCAGATTGGCGAAGGCGGTGTACGGCGAATTGGTATTGGGCATGGGCAACTAGGCGCCAGACGGCGCGATGTCTAGAATGGAAGGCTTGTATCCTAGCACCGGCAGGCGCGCCAAGACCATCGGCAGTGGCCGGCACGGCAGGCCCAGAGGCATGATCGTCGGGCGACTCAACAACGGAGTGAAGCGAGTGGAACCCACTCAAGAGAACGACCTGCAACGGCTGATGAGCCGCTTCGAAGTCCTGATCGACCGGGTCGAGCAACTAAAACGGCGAAATGCACTCCTAATGGCTCAGGAAAAATCCTGGCGCGAGGAACGCGCGCACCTCATCGAAAAGAACGAGATCGCCAAGCGCAAGGTCGAATCGATGATCGTGCGCCTCAAGGCCCTGGAGCAAGACTCATGAGTTCACCTAACAGCGTCACCGTGCGGATCCTCGACAAGGATTACTCCATCATCTGTCCGCCCGAGGAGCGCAACAACCTGGTCGGTGCCGCCCGCTATCTGGACGGCAAGATGCGCGAGATCCGTAGCAGCGGCAAGGTGATCGGCGCCGACCGCATCGCGGTCATGGCCGCACTGAACATCACCCACGAACTGCTGCACCGTCAGGAGTCGCCCGCGTCTGCGCCGGCCGGCACCACGCGCGAGCAGGTACGCGATCTGCTCGACCGTGTCGATCAGGCATTGTCCGACGACACGGGTACCAAAATCGACTGAGGTAGGTATACTGGCGCCACTCCCTGGTGGATGCGCCAGTCGGTTATGTCCCTGAGCCGATACGCTTAACCACGGGGGTTGCACGCTGAGGTGGGTGTGCATGTCCGCTCGACGGAAAGCCTTAACACCTCCTGCAATCTCCACCTTGAACTTTCGGGTTCAAGGGCTACACCGATAGCGGTCCTATCGGGGAGCCTGAATTCCTCCGCCCGCCTACCCCGGCGGGCGTCTCGTCTGTGCCGCCAACGCCGGCCGCTTCCGGGACCGCCAGTGCCATGACCGACACCGCGCCGCTTACCCGCCCCCAACTTCGACGTCAACTGCGCAAGGCGCGCCGCGCCCTCACTGCGGTGCAACAGCGCGACGCCGCACGCGGCCTGTACCGGCAACTGGCCCAGCACCCGCTGTTTCGCCATGCCCGACACATCGCCCTGTACCTGCCCAACGACGGCGAGATCGACCCCAGATGGCTGTTGCGCGAAGCGCACAAGCGCGGCAAACGCGTGTACCTGCCGATCCTGCACGCCTGGCCGCGCACGCACATGGTGTTCCAGCGCTTCGAAGCGGGCGAACGGTTGCGCCCCAACCGCTTCGGCATTGCGGAACCGGTGGTCAACCGCAAACGCCAACGGCCGATCTGGGCGCTGGACCTGATCTTGTTGCCCTTGGTGGGCTTCGATGAAGACGGTGGTCGACTGGGCATGGGCGGCGGCTTCTACGACCGCAGCCTGGCGTACCGGTCGCGGCGCACGACGTGGAACAAGCCGCGGCTGTTGGGCCTGGCCCATGAGTGTCAGAAGGTCGAGCGGCTACAGCAGGCCAGCTGGGACGTGCCGCTGGCAGGCACGGTGACGGACAGCGCCTGGTATCTGGCCGCTGCCAATACTTCGCAAGACCCTGCTTAGCGCGCCGTTTGCACCTGCGCTACGGGGGTTTGATAGGCTGCGTCGAGCTTGCGCTCCCACAGGCTTTGCGCATAACCGGTGGTCACGACGCCGAGGCCGAAAATGAAGACCAGGACCCACAGCAGATCCGGTTTGCGTTTGTTCATCGATTGCCCCCCAGGCAAACAGAAATGCCCTATTGCGCAACGCGTCGTCAGGGCAGCTAGCTTGAAAATCGGGCGCATTCTGCGCCAACCCGCGCCGCCAGGCAAATGCAGAAAACGACCGATGGTCGGTTTCATGAAACAGATTATTACCAGGATTGTCCGGAGCACTTCCCATGGCCCATTGGTTGATGAAATCCGAGCCCGATGAGCTCTCCATCGAAACGCTGGGCCAGTTGGGCGATGCCCGCTGGGATGGCGTGCGCAACTATCAAGCGCGCAATTTCCTAAGGGCCATGAGCCTAGGCGACACGTTCTTCTTCTACCACGCCAGTTGCCCACAACCGGGCATCGCGGGTATCGCGCAGGTCGTGTCCACGGCGTATCCCGACCCCACCGCACTGGATGCGAGCAGCCCATACCATGACCCTAAGGCCCGCGCCGAGAACAACTCCTGGAGCGCCGTGGACGTGAAGCATGTGCGCACCTTCGCCCGCGTGGTGGGCCTGGGGCTGCTCAAGCAGCAGGGCGCGCTGGCGGAACTGCCCCTGGTGCAAAAAGGCAGTCGCCTGTCGGTGATGCCGGTGAGCGAAGCCCAATGGGCGGCGGTGCTGGCCCTGGCGACCTGAGCGGGGCGGCCCAGCCGATCACTGCACGATGAGGTTGTTGAACAGCAGGTCCTCGACGATCGGCTTGCCCTCCTCGGCCTCCAGCACTTGCTGCACCTGCTTCAGGGCTTCTTGGCGCAGGTGCTCCTTGGCCTCGACGTTGCTCATGCCGTCGACCGTCTGCTGGGTGAACAGCGCTACCAACTGGTTGCGGATCAAGGGCTCGTGCAGCTTGACCGCCGCTGCGGCCTCGGCACCGGTCACGCGCAGGGCCACGTCGGCCTTGTAGACATGCAGCTTGGCGCTGCCATCTAGCGCGTAGTTACCCACGAAAGGCGGTGTCAGGCTGTAGTAGGCCACTTTCGCCTCGCCTTCCTTGGCCTCTTCCTCGGCCAGGGCCGCTACGGGCAGCATCAGGGCCAATACCATCAAGATCCACGCTTTCACCAGTTCCGCTCCTTCCTAAAGATGACCGCCAGCTTAACCAGCGGGCCAAGCAAACCCAAGCACACCCGAGACCGGGCTTATGCGGTGCCATCAGCTGCGGCCATGCTCGTTGACCGGGCTTGAAGCATTCCTACACTTATCGGCCACGACCCGCAAAGGAAGAGTCCGATGAAAGCGCTGAGATGCAAAGCCCTGGGGCCGGCCAGCCAACTGGTGCTCGAAGACGTCGCCAAGCCAGACCTCGGGCCGGGCCAGGTGTTGCTGCGGGTACATGCGGCCGGGGCCAACTTTCCCGATACGCTCATCATCAGAGGCCGCTACCAATTCCAACCCCCGCTGCCCTTCTCGCCCGGTGGCGAAGCGGCAGGCGTAGTGGCCGCGGTCGGCGAGCAGGTCGAAGGCTTCAAGGTCGGCGACCGGGTCATGGCACTAACCGGCTGGGGCAGTTTTGCCGAGTACGTGGCGGTCGACCAGCATCAGGTGCTGCCGATGCCAGCCACCATGGATTTCACCACCGCCGCCGGTTTCGCCATGACCTACGGCACCGCCCTGCACGCGCTGACCCAGCGCGGCCGCCTGCAACCCGAAGAAACCCTGCTGGTACTGGGCGCTTCAGGCGGCGTGGGCCTGGCGGCGGTGGAAATCGGCAAGGCCTTGGGCGCGCGCGTCATCGCTGCCGCCAGCCATCCGGACAAATTGGCCGTGGCCCGGCAGGCTGGGGCCGACGAAGCGATCGACTACAGCCAGGCCAGCTTGAAGGACGAGATCAAGCGCCTGACCGCCGGCCGAGGCGTGGACGTGGTGTTCGACCCGGTCGGCGGCGCGCTGACCGAGCAGGCCCTGCGCGGCCTCGCCTGGGACGGTCGCTTGCTGGTGGTCGGTTTTGCCAGCGGCGAGATCGCCCAGCTCGCCGCCAACCTGACCTTGCTCAAGGGCGCTGCGGTCGTCGGCGTATTCTGGGGCGCCTTCGCCCAACGCCAACCGCAAGCCAACGCCGCCAACTTCCAGCGCCTGTTCGCCTGGCACGCCACCGGCCAGCTCAAGCCCCTGGTATCGCAGACCTACACCTTGGCCAACGCAGGGCAGGCCATCGAGCGGCTGGCCCAGCGTCAGGCCATGGGCAAACTGGTGGTGCAGGTAGTCGCAGACGCTCAGGCCTGACGCAGCGTATGACAGCGCTTGAAACGCGCCTCCAGGTTGCGGTCGGGCATCTGATGCGTGCGCAGCGCTTGCAGCGTCTGCTCGACGTAATCGCGGGTCGTGCCGAAATGCCCTTTGGCACAGGCGAGGATTTCCCCGAGCAAAGTATCGGGCAAGTTACCGGCGTAGCACGGCAGATGCCGCTCCAGCACGAAGCCCAGCGCTTGTACCCGGCTGCCGTCGGCCAGCCGGCAGTTGAGCCAATGCGGCCGGTAGGCCGGGAATGGCATCTCGCGCCGCCAGAGCGCCAACAAGGAGTCGTGCAGGTCGACGTCGTCCAGCCGATAGGCGAAACCGCTGCACGAACCGCCGCGGTCCAGGCCGAACACCAACCCTGGCGTCTGCGGCGTACCGCGGTGCGCGTGGGACCACAGATACAAGCCGCGGTGATAACCATGCACCCGCGCCCGCTGGCGCTCCAGCGCATGGCATTCGGGCCGCCAGATCAACGAGCCGTAGGCGAACAACCAGACCGGCCCGCCGGCATGGCGCGCCATGGTGGTCGTCATCGAGTGGAGCAACTGCTCTTCGGTCAGTTGTTGACCGAAATCGAGCCGCGGAGGGTAAGAAACTTGCCAAGGACCGGATTCGATTGCCGACATGGTACGCCGCCACTGTTTCCCAGAAACCACAGAAGGTTCCAACTCTAACGCAGTGATGCCTTGGCAGATTCGCCGTTAGGCAGAAAGTCGGAACTTTCATCGAAAACGAGGATATGCCTCGCTTTCGATCGGGCGAAAAGTGGCCTCAGCCGCGCGGCGCGTAGGCGAATACATCGGCGCGCATCTGGTGCGCGTCCATTCCCGCTTCGACCAAGGCATCGAGGGTGGCGTAGACCATGTTGGGCGACCCGCTGGCGTAGACGTGCACGCCGCCGAGGTCGGCGATGTCTTCGCACACTGCCGTGTGCAGCAGCCCGCAGCGCCCCTCCCAACCACACACGTCGCTGACCACCTTGTGCAGGAACAGGTTGGGCCGCTGTGCCCACTCGTGCCAATGCTCGATGTGGTAGAAATCTTCGGGCTGGCGTACGCCCCAATACAGATGCACCGGGTGCTTGAAGTCCTGCGCCCGGCAATGCTCGAGCAGGCTGTGCATCTGCGCCATGCCGGTGCCGGCGGCGATCAGCACCAGCGGCCCGTCGGGCAGTTCGGCCAGGTGCGCATCGCCGAACGGCATCTCGATGCGCGCCAGACGCTCGCGCCTGAGCTGTTCGATCAGTGCTTTGGCGCCTGCTTCACGGGCCAGGATGTGCAGTTCGAGGTCGCGCCCGCCATGGGGCGCGGACGCCAGGGAAAATGCGGCCTTGCTCGCTCCCTCGCGCTCGATCATCAGGTACTGCCCGGCGTGGTAACGCACGGCTTTGCCGGCAGGGCCACGCAGGCGCACACGCCACACGTCGCCGCCGACCTCCAGGCATTCGCTGAGGGTGCAGGTCAGTGTGCGCACCGGCAGCTCGCCCAAGGCCAGCACCCCATCCCACAGCAACACGCAATCTTCGAGCGGCTGCGCGATGCAGGTGAACAGCTCGCCGTGGTCGCGAACTTCGCCGTCCTGGCGCACCCGCCCCTCCACCAGCAAGGCCGCGCAGACGTGGCAGTTGCCGTTGCGGCAGCTGCTCGGGCAGTCGTAGCCCAAGCGCCGCGCCGCCTCCAGAATCCGTTCTCCGGGCTCGAGCCGAAGCACGGCCCCGGATGGCTGCAAGGTCACCTGCATCAATCTATTCCCAACTGGTCCCACAGCTCATCGATACGCCGGGTGACGGCCTCATCCTTGACGATGGCGCGCCCCCACTCGCGCGTGGTTTCGCCCGGCCACTTGTGTGTGGCGTCCAGGCCCATCTTCGACCCCAGCCCCGACACCGGCGACGCGAAGTCGAGGTAGTCGATGGGAGTGTTGTCGATCAGCACCGTATCACGCTTGGGGTCCATGCGTGTGGTGACGGCCCAGATCACATCGTTCCAGTCGCGGGCGTTGATGTCGTCGTCGGTGACGATGACGAACTTGGTGTACATGAACTGCCGCAGGAACGACCACACCCCCAGCATCACGCGCTTGGCGTGCCCCGGATACTGCTTCTTGATGGTCACCACCGCCATGCGGTACGAGCACCCTTCCGGCGGCAGGTAGAAGTCGACGATTTCCGGGAACTGCTTTTGCAAGATCGGTACGAACACTTCGTTGAGCGCCACGCCGAGGATCGCCGGCTCGTCAGGGGGCCGGCCGGTGTAGGTGCTGTGGTAGATCGGGTTGCGGCGATGGGTGATGCGCTCGACGGTGAACACCGGGAAGCTGTCCACTTCGTTGTAGTAGCCGGTGTGGTCGCCATATGGCCCTTCGGGCGCCATCTCGCCGGGGTGGATCACGCCTTCGAGAATGATTTCCGCCGTAGCCGGCACTTGCAGGCCGTTGCCTCGGCACTTGACCAGCTCGGTGCGGTTGCCGCGCAGCAGGCCGGCGAAGGCGTATTCGGACAGGCTGTCGGGGACCGGCGTGACCGCGCCCAGGATAGTCGCAGGGTCGGCGCCCAGTGCCACGGCCACGGGGAAGGGTTCGCCCGGGTGCTTCTCGCACCAGTCGCGGTAGTCCAGGGCGCCGCCGCGGTGGCTCAGCCAGCGCATGATGACCTTGTTGCGACCGATCACCTGCTGGCGGTAGATGCCCAGGTTCTGGCGCTCCTTGTTCGGCCCCTTGGTGACCGTCAGGCCCCAGGTGATCAAGGGCGCGACGTCGCCCGGCCAGCAGTGCTGGATCGGCAACTGGCTGAGGTCGACGTCGTCGCCTTCGACAACGATCTCCTGGCACACCGCATCCTTGGTCACCTTGGGCGCCATGGAAATGATCTTCTTGAAGATCGGCAGCTTGGACCACGCGTCACGTAGCCCCTTGGGCGGCTCGGGCTCCTTGAGGAACGCCAGCAGCTTGCCGATCTCGCGCAACTCGCTCACCGATTCGGCGCCCATGCCCATGGCGACCCGCTCGGGCGTGCCGAACAGGTTACCCAGCACCGGGATGTCGAAACCGGTGGGCTTCTCGAAGAGCAACGCCGGCCCTTTCGCGCGCAAGGTGCGGTCGCAGACCTCGGTCATTTCGAGCACCGGCGAGATGGGCACCTGAATGCGTTTCAACTCTCCGCGCTGCTCAAGCTGCTGCACGAAATCCCGAAGATCCTTGAATTTCATCGACCATGCCAGTTAGAAAATAGGCGTACATCCTACCCGCTCTGACGGGCAAACAGCAGCCCGTCAGCGCCTGGCATCGCTCAGTTGTGGTTTGTGCCCAGCAACATGGGTGCAAACAGTGGCCCGAGCCTTGCGCTCCCCGCATCGGACAAGTGATCTTCGTCTTTGTACTGCGAAGCCCCGTCGACCTCGATGTTGCACACACCATCGATGCACATCATCGGCGTCGGATCGATGACGTGGACGCCCGGATCGGCTTCGCTCATGGACGCGAACAAGCCGCCGAGGAAGCGCTGCCGCGCCAGATGCTCCTGAAGCGGGCGCCCCAAGCCGTCGGCCGAACGCCCCACCCGCGCCAGACTGGTCAGACGGTTGATGCTGCCCTTGCGCTGCAGCGGCACCTCCTTGAACAGCCAGACCTGCACCCCAGCTGCTCGCAATGCGGCCACGCGCGCCTTGATGGCGGCGGCCATGCGCTGCTCCGCCTGGGCGGTATCGTCTTGGGCATTGAGCAAGACCTTCTTGTCGCCGTCTTCACGCCCGTAGACGTACAAACTCCAGTTGGACGCCAACACCACGTCCTTGATGCCGAGGCCAAGCACCTTGTCCATGGTTTGCTGGTTGAAGTCCTTGCAACGCTGACGGGGCTCATCGCCCAGAATCGGTGGGCAGGCGCTCATGCTGAACAGCCATACCGACTGCCCTCTATCGCGGACATTGCGCTCGATGGCCGGCATCAACGCCGCGGTATGGCTGTCACCCCAAAACGCCTGGGTCGGCGGCTTGGCCTGTTCTCCGCCAACCAGGCACGCTTTGTCTATCGACTTGTCCTGCGTCACCACCATGCATTTCATCTGCCCGGCTCGCCATTCTCGGGCCTGCGCGTACTCCAGCGCCTTGCCGCTCAGACGGCTCGGCACGCCGTCGGCAGAGCGAATCGCCGAGCCGATCGCCACCAATGCGACGATGACCGCCAAGCCGCCGGCCAATATGGACCTACGCCCTGCCAGCAGTCGTTTTTCTCGAAACGGTAACTCGACATAGCGCAGGCTCAGCCAGGCCAGGCCGAGTGCCAGGCCCATCCAGCCCAAGGCCTCGAGCGGCTGGATTCCGTCGGTGGAAACGGCATTGGCATACACATAGACCGGCCAGTGCCACAGGTACAGCGAATAGGAGAGCAACCCCACCCAGACCAGCGGCCGCAAGCTCAGCAGCCGCGCCGCAGGACCTGGGCCCTGCGCGCCGGACCAGATCAGTGCGGCGGTGCCCAAAACCGGCAGCAGGGCTGCCCAACCGGGAAACACCGTAGACCGATCGAACGTGAACACAGCCACGAGGACCGCCAGCATGCCGACAAGCCCGACCACTTGATGGACCCAAGAGCGCACGGCCTGCCTGGGCGCAGGCAACACTGCGAGCATGGCTCCGCAAAGCAGTTCCCAGGCACGGGTGGGCAATGAGAAGAAGGTGAAGGCCGGCTTGTGCTCGATACACGCGATGTTCAGACCGAACGACACCAGCAACAAGCCCAGCAACATCCAGCGCCAGTGCCTGAAAAAGCGCACCATCACCACCATGATCAGCGGAAAGAAGATGTAGTACTGCTCCTCGACCGCCAGCGACCAGGTATGCAGCAATGGTTTGAGATCCGAGGCGGGCTCGAAGTAGCCGTGTTCGCGCATGAACAGGATGTTGGCGATGAACAGCGACTGATACCGCACGGTGCGACCCAGCTCGGAGAAATCCTTCGCGGTCAGCAACAGCCAACCCATCGCCAGGGTCGCCAGAACGACCACGCTCAGGGCTGGAATGATGCGGCGCGCGCGACGTGCCCAGAAGTCGACGAAACTGAAGCGCCCTGCGCTGATCTCGCGCAGCAGGATCGAGGTGATCAGAAACCCCGAGATGACGAAGAACACATCCACGCCGACGAAACCGCCGCTGAATGCATCGAATCCAAAATGAAACAATACGACGGGGATCACCGCCAGCGCCCGTAATCCATCGATATCGCGGCGATTGCCAAACGTGTGCATGAAGAACCTTACCAGTCTGCGAAACAGCGTTCCTTGGAGGCGCGACGTTATCAGCCGCACCCACATCCATCCAGATGCAAACAATACGGGACAAAAAAAAGCGCCCTGGCGGGCGCTTTCTTCAAACGGCAAGTGTCACTTGCGTTTCATCGACAGGAAGAACTCGTCGTTGGTCTTGGTCTGCTTGAGCTTGTCGGTCAAGAACTCGATGGCGGCGATTTCATCCATCGGGTGCAGCAGCTTGCGCAGGATCCACATGCGCTGCAGCTCGTCGTCGGCGGTCAGCAGCTCTTCGCGGCGGGTACCGGAGCGATTGATGTTGATGGCCGGGAACACGCGCTTCTCAGCGATGCGACGGTCCAGGGGCAGCTCCATGTTGCCGGTACCCTTGAACTCTTCGTAGATCACTTCATCCATCTTCGAGCCGGTCTCGACCAGCGCGGTGGCGATGATGGTCAGCGAACCGCCTTCCTCGATGTTGCGCGCGGCGCCGAAGAAACGCTTGGGCTTCTCCAGGGCATGGGCGTCGACACCACCGGTGAGGACTTTGCCGGAGCTCGGGATCACGGTGTTGTAGGCACGCGCCAGACGGGTGATGGAGTCGAGCAGGATGACCACGTCCTTCTTGTGCTCGACCAGGCGCTTGGCCTTCTCGATGACCATTTCGGCGACCTGCACGTGACGGGTCGGCGGCTCGTCGAAGGTGGAAGCGACCACTTCGCCGCGCACGGTACGCTGCATTTCAGTCACTTCTTCCGGGCGCTCGTCGATCAGCAGGACGATCAGGTGGCACTCGGGGTTGTTGCGGGTGATGTTGGCCGCAATGTTCTGCAGCATGATGGTCTTACCGGCCTTGGGCGGTGCGACAATCAGGCCGCGCTGGCCTTTGCCGATCGGTGCGCAGAGGTCGATCACGCGGCCGGTCAGGTCCTCGGTGGAACCGTTGCCGGCTTCCATCTTCAGGCGTTTGTTCGGGAACAGAGGAGTCAGGTTCTCGAACAGAATCTTGTTCTTGGCGTTTTCCGGGCGGTCGAAGTTGATGGTATCGACCTTCAGCAACGCGAAGTAACGCTCACCTTCCTTCGGCGGGCGAATCTTGCCCACGATGGTGTCACCGGTGCGCAAGTTGAAGCGACGGATCTGGCTCGGCGAGACATAGATGTCGTCGGGGCCGGCCAGGTACGAAGCGTCTGCCGAACGCAGGAAACCGAATCCATCCTGGAGAATCTCCAGCACGCCGTCACCCGAGATCTCTTCGCCGCTTTTCGCGTGTTTTTTCAGCAGGGAGAAGATCACGTCCTGCTTGCGCGAACGGGCCATGTTTTCGATGCCCATCTGCTCGGCCATTTCCAGCAGATCGGTAATCGGCTTTTGCTTGAGTTCTGTCAGATTCATAGAGGGAGTGACGTAATCATGTAAGAAGGGGGGAATTAAGCTTCTGGCTTAATGAAGCCGCGCCGCAAGATTGGCGACAGGATCGCGTACTGATTCGAATTGGGAGTGCGTCGGCGACGGCGTGCAGGGGGCACTGGAGAAGCAGTGCGAGGCCGAATGTAACACTTGCTTTTTTCGGCGTCTAGGGGACGGAAAAAGAAAAGCCCCGGGATTCCGGGGCTCTCATTGCATCACAGATTGGCGTCGAGGAAGGCTGTCAGCTGCGATTTGGACAGGGCACCGACCTTTGTCGCTTCGACGCTGCCGTTCTTGAACAGCATCAGGGTCGGGATGCCGCGCACGCCGTGTTTGGCCGGGGTGTCGGAGTTTTCGTCGATGTTCAGCTTGGCGACGACCAGCTTGCCTTCATAGGTGCCGGCGATGTCGTCCAGTACCGGCGCGATCATCTTGCAGGGACCGCACCATTCGGCCCAGTAGTCGACCAGCACCGGCGTTTCGGACTTCAGGACTTCGGCCTCGAACGTGGCGTCGGTGACGTGTTTGATAAGATCGCTGCTCATGGATATCTCCAGGTCATAAGGCAAAATCGTGGTCCATCATAGCTGGCCCCACGTTTTACCGGAAGTAACGTCCGATTGACTGTGGCTATCGCAGCGCAAGACCGGACGAATCAAGCGCCCGTGCAGTTGTCATAGCCTAGACTCCGTGTTCTTTCGCCCGGACGAATGAGCTTATGCGCTCGCCGGCGGACACGGCACCGAACAGCGTGCAGGCCCGCGTGCGCTTGTCCTGCATCAAGACCGCGTGCACGGCGCGTTGGCGAAGGCCGACGATCGTGGCACGATTGCCGAGTTATCGACCGAGAATTCCCAGATCATGCCGCATAAAAACGCGAAGAGCTTGTCGTTGATCGCCGCCATCGACCTCGGCTCCAACAGTTTCCACATGGTAGTGGCCAAAGCGCACCATACCGAGATCCGCATTCTCGAACGCCTGGGTGAAAAGGTGCAGCTCGCCGCCGGCATCAGCGAAGAGCGTCTGCTCAGCGAAGAGGCCATGGAACGCGGCCTGGAGTGCCTTAAGCGTTTCGCCCAGCTGATCCACGGCATGCCGCCGGGATCGGTGCGCATCGTCGGCACCAACGCCTTGCGCGAAGCGCGCAACCGGGCGGTGTTCATCCAGCGCGCCGAAGCCATCCTCGGTCATCCGGTGGAAGTGATCTCCGGTCGCGAAGAGGCGCGCCTCATCTATCTGGGTGTGTCCCACACCCTGGCCGACACCCCCGGCAAGCGCCTGGTCGCCGACATTGGCGGCGGCAGCACCGAATTCATCATCGGCCAGCGTTTCGAGCCGCTACTGCGCGAAAGCCTGCAGATGGGCTGCGTGAGCTTCACCCAGCGCTATTTCCGCGACGGCAAGATCACCCCGGCGCGCTATGCACAGGCCTACACCGCCGCGCGTCTGGAGCTGATGAGCATCGAGAACGCCTTGCACCGCCTGACCTGGGACGAAGCCATCGGCTCGTCGGGCACCATCCGCGCCATCGCTACGGCCATCAAGGCCGCCGGGCAAGGCAGCGGCGAAGTCAACGCCGACGGCCTGGCCTGGCTCAAGCGCAAACTGTTCAAGCTCGGCGAAACCGACAAGATCGACTTCGACGGCGTTAAACCCGACCGCCGCACGATCTTCCCGGCGGGCCTGGCGATTCTCGAAGCGATCTTCGACGCCCTGGAACTGGCGCGCATGGAGCACTGCGACGGCGCCCTGCGCGAAGGCGTGCTGTTCGACCTGCTAGGGCGTCACCACCACGAGGACGTACGCGAACGCACCCTCAATTCGTTGATGGAGCGCTACCACGTCGACCAGGACCAGGCGGCGCGCGTCGAGCGCAAAGCGCTGCACGCCTTCGACCAGGTCGCCGGCGCGTGGGGGCTGGAAGACGGCAACTGGCGCGACCTGCTCGGCTGGGCGGCGAAAGTGCACGAGGTGGGCTTGGACATCGCCCACTACCACTACCACAAGCACGGCGCCTATCTGATCGAGCACTCGGACCTGGCCGGTTTCTCCCGCGAAGACCAGCAGATGCTGGCCCTGCTGGTGCGCGGCCATCGGCGCAACATCCCCAAGGACCGCTTTGCCGATTTCGGCGATGACAGCCTGCAATTGATTCGCCTGTGCGTGCTGCTGCGCTTCGCCATCCTGTTCCACCACATCCGTGGTACGCAGCAGATGCCGACCGTCACGCTCCAGGCCGGCGAGCGCAGCCTGGAAGTGATCTTCCCGGAAGGCTGGCTGGAACAGCACCCGCTGACCCAGGCCGACTTCGCCAACGAGGCGCAGTGGCTGACCCGGGTCGGCTTCGACCTCAGCGTACGTTGAGCACCGGGTTGCTCAGGCGCTCCAGCAGGGTCGCCTGGGCATTGCGCGAGTTCTGGTTGCCGGTCGGCGTGCTGCGCACGTAGCGCCCGTCGGGCTGCAAGGTCCAGGCGTGAGTGTTGTCGGTCAGGTAGCTTTCCAGCTCCTTCTTCACCCGCAGCAGCAGCTTCTTGCCCTCCACCGGGAAGCAGGTCTCGACGCGCTTGTCGAGGTTGCGCTCCATCCAGTCGGCGCTGGACAGGTAGATCTGCTCTTCCCCGCCATTGAGGAAGTAGAACACCCGCGTGTGCTCCAGGAAGCGGCCGATGATCGAGCGTACGTGGATGTTGTGCGACACCCCCGGAATGCCTGGCCGCAGACAGCACATGCCGCGCACCACCAGGTCGATGCGCACACCGGACTGGCTGGCCTTGTACAACGCCTTGATGACTTTGGCGTCGGTCAGGGAGTTGAACTTGGCGATGATGTGCGCCGGTTTGCCGTCCAGGGCGAACTGGGTTTC
Organism: Pseudomonas sp. MLB6B; assembly: GCF_054508135.1. Lineage (NCBI taxonomy): Bacteria > Pseudomonadati > Pseudomonadota > Gammaproteobacteria > Pseudomonadales > Pseudomonadaceae > Pseudomonas > Pseudomonas sp. MLB6B. The sequence continues at coordinate 705,321 of NZ_CP199313.1, forward strand.
CCGGGCGATCATGTCGAGCATGCCCTTCTTCAGGGTGAAGGGCGCGTGCAGGAGCTTCTTCATGCGCAGCGTCTTGCCCATGCCGATCAACTGGCTGAACAGCTTGCCGACGTCTTCGGTCAGCGCCGCATCGGAGGTGAGCATGCTGTAGTCGGTGTACAGGCGGGCGTTGCCGGCATGGTAATTGCCGGTGCCCAGGTGCGCGTAACGGACGATGTCGCCCTGCTCGCGACGCAAGATCAGCATCATCTTGGCGTGGGTCTTGAAACCGACCACGCCATAGATCACCACCGCACCGGCCGCTTGCAGACGGCTGGCCATCTGCAGGTTGGACTCTTCGTCGAAGCGCGCGCGCAGCTCGATCACCGCCGTGACTTCCTTACCGTTGCGCGCGGCATCGACCAAGGCGTCGACGATTTCCGAGTTGGCGCCGCTGCGGTACAGGGTCTGGCGCACCGCCAGCACGTGCGGGTCTTTAGCGGCCTGGCGCAGCAGGTCGACCACCGGGGTGAAGGATTCGAACGGGTGCATCAGCAGCACGTCCTGCTTGCTGATGACGCTGAAGATGTTGTCGGCGTTCTGCAGGATCTTCGGAATCGCCGGGGTGAACGGTGTGTATTGCAGCTCCGGGTGGCTGTCCAGCCCGGTAATGCTGAACAGGCGGGTCAGGTTGACCGGGCCGTTGACCTGGTACAGCTCGCTTTCGCTGAGGTTGAATTGCTTGAGCAGGTAATCGGACAGGTGTTTGGGGCAGGTGTCGGCCACTTCCAGACGCACCGCATCGCCGTAGCGACGCGAGAACAGCTCGCCGCGCAGGGCACGGGCCAGGTCGTCGACGTCTTCGGAGTCCAGCGCCAGGTCGGCGTTGCGGGTCAGGCGGAACTGGTAGCAGCCCTTGACCTTCATGCCCTGGAACAGGTCGTCGGCGTGGGCGTGGATCATCGACGACAGGAACACATGGTTGGCGCCTGGACCGCCAACGTCCTCCGGCACGCGGATCACCCGCGGCAGCAGGCGCGGCGCCGGAATGATCGCCAGGCCCGAGTCGCGCCCGAAGGCATCTACCCCCTCCAGCTCGACGATGAAGTTCAGGCTTTTATTCACCAGCAGCGGGAAGGGGTGGGTCGGGTCCAGGCCGATGGGGGTGATGATCGGCGCGATCTCGTCGCGGAAGTAGCGGCGCACCCAGCTTTTCAGCTTGGGCGTCCAGTAGCGCCGGCGGATGAAGCGGATCTGATGCTTCTCCAACTCCGGCAGCAGCACGTCGTTGAGGATGGCGTACTGCCGATCCACTTCGAAGTGCACCAGCTCGCTGATGCGCGCCAGGGCCTGATGCGGTTGCAGGCCGTCGGCGCCGGCCAGCTCACGGGCGAAGGTGATCTGCTTCTTAAGGCCCGCCACGCGAATCTCGAAGAATTCGTCGAGGTTGCTGGAGAAGATCAACAGGAACTTGAGGCGTTCGAGCAGCGGGTAGCTTTCGTCCAGCGCCTGCTCCAGCACGCGGATGTTGAACTGCAGCTGCGAGAGCTCGCGATGAATGTACAGGCTGCTGTCGTCCAGGCTCGGCACGCTGATCACCGGCGCAGGCGCCGTTGCGGCGGCCTCCACGACCGGCTCGGGGGCCGGCGTCAGGTCCGGTGGGGTCTGCGTGAGCTCTTCGGGAACGGCTCGCGCGCCTTTGGATTCGACCATGCTTGGCACTTCATTATTCATCGGTAGTTCCTGTGAGACGGCCCGTGGGGTCGCGCCGGTGCGGGCTTACTGCCCTCTGAGCAATTGCGCCGCACGCACGGCAAAGTAGGTCAGGATGCCATCGGCCCCTGCGCGTTTGAAAGCGGTCAGCGACTCGAGAATCACCGCCTCGCTGAGCCAGCCGTTGTCGATGGCGCCCTTGTGCATGGCGTACTCGCCGCTGACCTGGTAGACGAAGGTCGGCACCTTGAACTCGGTCTTGACCCGATGGACGATGTCCAGGTACGGCATACCCGGTTTGACCATGACCATGTCGGCGCCTTCGGCCAGGTCCGTGGCCACTTCGTGCAGGGCCTCGTCGCTGTTGGCCGGGTCCATCTGGTACGAAGCCTTGTTGGCCTTGCCCAGGTTCAGCGCCGAGCCGACCGCGTCGCGGAACGGGCCGTAATAGGCGCTGGCGTACTTGGCCGAGTAGGCCATGATGCGCACGTTGACGTGGCCGGCCACTTCCAGGGCTTCGCGGATCGCGCCCAGGCGGCCGTCCATCATGTCCGAGGGCGCCACCACCTGCGCGCCGGCTTCGGCATGGGACAGCGCCTGGCGCACCAGGGCGTCGACGGTGATGTCGTTCTGCACGTAGCCGTCTTCGTCGAGAATGCCGTCCTGGCCATGGGTGGTGAACGGGTCCAGCGCCACGTCGGTGATCACACCCAGTTCGGGGAAGCGCTCACGCAGTGCGCGGGTGGCACGTTGGGCGATGCCGTCCGGGTTCCAGGCTTCGGCGCCGTCGAGCGATTTCTTTTCCGTCGGCGTGACGGGGAACAGCGCCAGGGCCGGGATGCCCAGTTCCACCCACTCCTGCGCGGCTTCGAGCAGCAGGTCGATGGACAGACGCTCGACGCCCGGCATGGAGGCGATGCTTTCGCGGCGGTTTTCGCCGTCGAGCACGAACACCGGCAGAATCAGGTCATCGACGGTCAGGACGTTTTCGCGCATCAAGCGGCGGGAGAATTCATCCCGACGGTTACGGCGCAAACGGGTGGCAGGAAACATACGGTTGGCGGGGGTAAAGCTCACGGCAGACTCCTGAGCCCGCACAAGCGGGCGGCGCGACAGTTATAGGCGGCCATTATGACCCCTGCATGACAGGGAAGGACAACCCTGCGACTTGTGGACGCATGCCGCAAGCGTGTAGGAAATGTTCACGTCAGGACACATTTGGACACTTTCCCCCACGCCCACTAAGGGGTAGGCTGCGCGTTCATTTCGCCAGCACCCCCACGCCATGCTTCAACAATTCCTGCACGATTTTGGCTACTTTGCCCTATTTCTCGGCACGTTTTTTGAAGGCGAGACCATTCTGGTGCTTGCGGGATTCCTTGCGTTCCGCGGTTACATGGACATCAGCTGGGTAGTGGTGGTTGCGTTCTTCGGCAGCTACGCCGGCGACCAATTGTGGTACTTCATGGGCCGTCGCCACGGCCGTGCCATCCTGGCGCGCAGGCCACGCTGGCAGGCCATGGGCGACAAGGCGCTGGACCACATCCGCCGCCACCCCGACATCTGGGTGCTGAGTTTCCGCTTCGTCTACGGCCTGCGCACGGTCATGCCGGTGGCTATCGGCCTGTCGGGCTATCCGCCGCGCCGCTACCTGCTGCTCAACGGCATCGGCGCCGCAGTGTGGGCGCTGGCGCTGGGCGCGGCGGCCTACCATTTCGGCGCCATTCTCGAAGGCCTGCTGGGCAACGTGAAGAAGTACGAGCTGTGGGTGCTCGGCACCCTGCTGGTGCTGGGCCTGGGGCTGTGGATACGTCGTTACGTACGTAACCAGCGGGCCGAGCGCGCCGAACGCGCCGCTGCGGCCCTCGCGGCCCAGGCCGAAGACACCCGCCCCAAGCGCCCCGACGCGGATGCCGAGCACGAGCAGCGCTGAGCGCGTGACTGAACACCTTTAGGCGTTTGCGTTCCAACGGGATACAGTCAGCGGCCCGTCCCGGAGATAAAAACATGAGCAAAAAAGTTGCGGTGATCCTGTCCGGCTGTGGCGTCTACGACGGCGCCGAAATCCAGGAGAGCGTCATCACCCTGCTGCGCCTCGACCAACGCGGCGCCCAAGTGCAGTGCTTCGCGCCGAACGTGGCGCAGATGCACGTGATCGACCACCTCACCGGTGAAGAAATGGCCGAAACCCGCAACGTATTGGTGGAGTCGGCGCGCATCGCCCGTGGCGAGGTCAAGGACCTGCGCGATGCCAAGGTGGAAGACTTCGACGCATTGATCGTGCCCGGCGGTTTCGGCGCGGCGAAGAACCTGTCGGACTTCGCCGTGAAGGGCACCGAGTGCACCGTCCACCCCGACGTGCTGCACGTCGCCGAGGCGTTCGCTGCGGCGAACAAACCGGTAGGGCTGATCTGCATCTCACCTGCCCTGGCCGCCAAGATCTACGGGCCTGGTGTGGTGTGCACCATCGGCAACGACCCTGGCACCAGCGAAGCCGTGGTGAAGATGGGCGGCACTCATGAAGAGTGCGACGTGCACGATATCGTCGAAGACGTGCAGCGTAAGTTGGTGACTACGCCGGCTTACATGGTCGCCACCAACATCAGCGATGCGGCCAGCGGCATCTATAAGTTGGTAGACCGGGTGCTGGAAATCACCCATGAAGGCGATCAGTAACGCCTTCTCTCCGGCAGATCTATTGCCTCTTTGCGGGCCTAGGCCCGCTCAGCCTTTGGTGAGACGCGTGAGCAACCGGTCCAGGGCATTGGCAAAGGCCTGTTTGTCGCGCTCGCCATAAGGCGCCTGCCCTCCCCCCACCTGACCCAGCTCGCGCAGCTCAGTGAACAGGTTACGTGCCGCCAGGCGGTCGCCCATGTTGCGCTCGTCGAACTCGCGGCCCCGTGGGTCGAGTGCCGCTACGCCCTTTTTGACCAAACGGTCGGCCAACGGCACGTCGCTGCAGATCACCAATTCGCCGGGTTCGGCATGTTCCACCAGGTAATCGTCGGCCGCATCCGGGCCGCTGGGCACCACGATCAGTTGCACGATGGCGAATGCGGGCTTGGCAACCGCCTGGCCGGCCACCATGACCACCTGCAGCTGACGCTTGAGGGCGAACTTGACCACCAGGTCGCGGGCGGGACGAGGGCAGGCGTCGGCGTCGATCCAGATGCGCATGGGGCGTTTCTTCTTTTTTGAGTGAATGGGATGGGCATTATGGCGCTTTACCGTTTGATCGCATCGCACTGCTCACCTGCATCTACACGAGGGTCATGGATGTTCGCAGTGCAACATTCAGGAAGCTCGTCAGGTGCCAGCGCTCACAAATCGCCCGGGCCAGCGGTCTGTCAGTAGCAACGATCAGGCGCTACTCGAACGCTTGGTCCGGCGACAAGGAGGATCAGGGCTTTCAAACCATAATCGTCTAAGCTTGGAGCGGCGGCGGGTTTGCTCGGTAAGGAAAAGCGCTTATTCGATGCTCGCTCAGCGCAATGACCCGTCTTAGCACGCAATCTTCCTTGACTAGTAATTTTGCCAGTTGATCACTCGAGTGTTGGAACTCACACTCGAATCGGATACCCATGGCGTCAGGAAAATTCGATGACACAGTCAAAAAAAACGTATTTATTTTACGAAGGTGGTCTGCTGAAGACAGGCCTGAGCGGCCTATCCTACCGGGGCATATTTCGCCACCAGACCCAGTTGTTGGCAGAGCTTTCCATTACCGACAAAGCCCAGATTCTGCTGCCATTAGTTGATCAAAAGAATTCGGTCGAGGGCGCGCATATTGACTCAACCACGCGCGCGTTCGCCTACACGCCCTTTGGCCACAATCCAGAAACCCCAAAAGATACTTTGCTTGCCTTTAATGGAGAACCGTGCGAGCGCTTTTCTCAATTGTATCTGCTAGGCCAGGGGTATCGGGCTTTCAACACGCGCGTCATGCGCTTCCACTCCCCGGACAGTTTGAGTCCGTTCGCACCGTATTGCATGAACAGCTATGCGTATTGCCTGGGTGACCCTATAAACTTTTCAGATCCATCCGGGCATATGCCGAAGGCAATAAAAAGCCGGGCTTCAAAATATGGAAAAAATTCAACAAACCTCACACATCCATCCGGACCTAAAAGTCCAACAAGCCCCGCAAGTCCATCAAGCCCTCTAAACTTAACGATGCCCAAACCTCCATCAAGCCCTCAAAACTTAACGACGCCCAAACCTCCATCAGGCCCTCTAGACTTAACGGTGCCCCGACGTCCCGCGACCACCATAGATGAGACAAATCTTAGAGAAGTTCTCTACAAGCTTGCAGACAAAGAATTTGTGCACCCCCGGGACCCAAATAAATTTGCTACTCTAAAGGGTGCCCGTCTTTTTTCCGACAGAGATGAATATTCAGATCCAACACTCCGAGTCAAGCAAAAACGACCTGTGGTCTCCTCAGACCCGCTAAAATACGGCCTCATTGAAGGGAGGTCTGACAGAACACCTGAACCGTTGTCAGAGGTTCAAGGCTCCGCTTTTTTCAATGTTCTCATTGCAATGTCCGAAAGTGTCTTGCGCACCCGCAAGTCATGACAGGCACGTAAGTTCCTCTCGATGATGTTCACTCCCAGGGCAGGCTATTTGTCCGAACCGCGTAAGCGTCTGATAGACCGGGTGAGCCGTGTGATGTGAGTATTTCTGTGGCTCTATCGATTGCATATATGGACCAAAATTCCCCTGTCCAGCACGATTTGACGGTCTTGGCCACACGGCTGGCACTCTTCCGATGGTCTGGCCCATTGGAAGAATGCGCTAGTGACTGGCATCTTCACGGTGGGATCGTAGTGCCTGTTTCACCACCGCTCGTACGGGTGCGTCGGTTATGCTGCAACGCCCACTTGAACGACTTCCGCAAGATACGACGCTGTTTTTACGGAAAAGAAAACGATTGGCGTCAGCGCTTCACGTGGAGCCGCCCACTACCCACGTTGAATTCTATTCTTTCTCTGGTGCTTCCGTTCCATCCTGCGCGTGCTCCCACCCCCCACCCAACGCCAAAAACACCCCTACCTGCCCCATCGCCACCTGCGCATCCGCCGCCGCCAACTGCGCGCGCATGTCGGTGTAGGTGCGCGTCGCCTGCAAATCCGCCAGGAACGACGCCCGCCCCGCTTCGTAGAACCGGTGCGTCTGGTCCGCCGCATCCTTGGCTGAGCGTTCGGCATCCCTCAACGCCTCGCGCCGTTCCAGCAAGGCGCTGTACTGCGCCAGGCGGGTCTGGGTTTCGCGGATGGCGTTGAGCACCACGCCGTCGAAGTGGGCCAGCGCGCCCTGGGTCGAGGCTTCGGCTTCGCGGATGCGGGCGCGGGTGGTGTTGGTGGGAATCGTCCAGCTCATTTGCGGGCCGAAGCCCCAGCGGTTGGTCGAAGGTTTGCCGAGGTTCTCGACCAGGCCGATGGTGCCGATCTGCGCACCGAAGCTGATGTCCGGGTACAGCGCCCCCGTGGCGACGCCGATGTTGGCCGTCGCCGCCGCCAGTTGGCGTTCGGCCTGGCGCACGTCGGGGCGGCGCTTGAGCAGCGCGGCGCCGTCGCCGACCGGAATCAGCTGCGCCAGATGCGGCAGCTCGGCGCACTCGGCGACGCCGGCCGGCAATTGCTCGACCGGCTTGGCCAGCAGCGCCGCCAGGGTGTACAACCCGGCCTCGCGCTCGGCCTTGAAGCGCGGCAGCTCGGCGCGCAGCGACTTGAACTGGGTCTGCGAACGGGTGACCTGGGTTTCGTCTCCGCGCCCGGCGTCGCGCAGGCGCTGGTTGAGCTGCACGCTCTGCTCCTGCAAGTCCAGCGACTCGCGGGCGATGTGGTACTCCTCGTTGGCCGAGCACACTTGCGTGTAGGCCTTGACCACGTCGGCCACCAGGGTGATGCGCGCCGTGTCGGCAGCGGCCTGCACCGCATCGGCGTTGGCTTTGGCCGCTTCGGTGCCGCGTTTGAAGGTGCCCCACAGGTCGAACTGGTAAGACGCGCTGATCACGGCGTCGGCGACGTTGCCGACCGGTACCTTTTCCGGCTGCAGGAAGGCCTCGCCCGACTCCTGCAAACGCTGCGCGCCCAGCTTCACTCCGCCTTCGAAACCGCCGCGGCCTTGCGCCACCTCCACCTGGGCACGCGCCTTGGCGATGTTCGCCGCGGCCACGCGCAGGTCGGTGTTGGCGGCCAGAGCCTGCTGCACCAGCGCATTCAGTTGGCGGTCCTGATACAGCCGCCACCAGTCTTGCGGCACCGGCGCCGAAACCACGCTGTCGGCGTCCTGGCGCAGCGGCCCGTTGAGGTCGCCGCGCTGCACGGCAGCCTCCTTGGGCAATTCGTAATCCGGGCCGACCGTGGCACAGGCCGCCAGCGAGGCGGTCAGGCCCAACACGATCCATTGCTTCATGGCCGCTGCCCCTCGACGATCGATACGGTAGCGGTGCGCCCGGCGATCATGCGGAAGTCCGCCGGCACTTCGTCGAAGGCGATGCGCACCGGAATGCGCTGGGCCAGGCGTACCCAGCTGAACGCCGGGTTGACGTTGGGCAAGAGGTTGGCGCCACTGCTGCGGTCGCGGTCTTCGATTCCGGCGGCCAGGCTCTGCACATGGCCGCGCAGGGGCGTGGCGTCGCCCATCACGCGGATGTCCACGGCATCGCCGACGCGGATGCCGCTCAATTTGGTTTCCTCGAAGTAGCCATCGACGTGGTAGGAGGCGCTGTCGACCACCGCCAGCACCGCGCGGCCGGCGGTGACGAACTCGTGGGCACGCGGTGCGCGGTCGTTCAGGTAGCCGTCGACCGGGCTGCGGATCACTGAACGGTCGAGGTTGAGCTGCGCCGCATCGACCGCCACCTGCGCTTCGTTGACCGCCGAGCGGGCGCGGGCCTCGCGCGACTGGCTCTCTTCGAGCTGTTCGGCGGCGACCAGGTTGCCCAGCTTGCGGTTGCGGCGGGTTTCGCGCGCGGCCTGGGCCAGGGTCTCCTGGCGCTCGCCGAGGGTCGCCTGGGCCTGGCGCAGGGCCAGGCGGAAGCGATCCTGGTCGATGGTGAACAGCACGTCGCCGCGTTTGATCACCTGGTTGTCGCGCACCTCGACCTTCTGGATCAGGCCGGACACGTCCGGGGCGATCTGGATCACGTCGGCGCGGATGTGCCCGTCGCGGGTCCAGGGGGCGAACAGGTAGTAGTTCACCATCTGCCACACGAGCACGGCGGCGAAGCTCACGACCAGCAAGGTCAGGACCACACGGCCCAGGGTCAGCATTGGTTTTTTCATGGCAGCATCAGGCTTCGGCAAAAGTGGTCGACCGCGCTCAACAGCACGGCGTACAGGGCAACGTTGAACAGCGCCCGGTGCCAGACCAGGCGGTAGAAATGCACACGTACCAGCAGCGCGTGCAACCCGAGAAACAGCACGTAGGTGAACACCATCATCACCAGCAGCGTGGGCAGGAACACCCCGCTGACATCGACATCACCGATCACAGTGGCGCTCCATCCAGGCCAGAGGGCAGTTCCAGCGGTTCACTGGGCTCGAGGGTCACTTCCACGCCAGGCAGCAAGGCCAAGCGCAACCCGCTCAGGGCATACAGCAAGTGCGCACGGGCTTCGCCACGCTCGTCGCCCGGTTCCAGCACCAGGCGCTGGCGCGCGCGCTCCATGTTGCGCAGCAGAGCGGGTGAAGCATGCAGACGCTCGCCGGCACGTAGGCAGGCGGCGTAATGGCCGCCCACTTCTTCGATGACCGTCAGCAGGCGCTCGCGCGAGTCCGGGCCGACCCGTGGCAGGTAGGCTTGCAGGTCGAGCAGGTTCAGCCCCACGCGCAGGTCGCGTAGCGCCACGCCCGTGTCCTGGCCGGTCTGCGACAGGCGCGGCAAGTGCTGCATCAAGCGGTCGAGCATCTGCACGCCGACCTTGCGTTGCTCGGCCAGGGTGGCGGGCACGGTCATTTCGACGATGTCGCGCCAGGCGAAGCGGGTCATGCGCTTGGCCGCCAGCTCCACGCCGAAGGGGCGTAGCACCAACGTCCAGATGAAGGCGAACAGCAGCCCCACGGGGCCGGCCAGGTTGGCGTTGACGAAGGCCAGGAAATCCGCGTCGTAGGCGCCCTGGATGCTGATGAAGGTGGAGGTGTTGACGATGGTCAGCAGCGTGCCCAGGTAAAAGCGCGGTTGCACGGTCAGGGTGCCGACGCAGATGAACGGCACGGCGAAGGCCAGCACCAGCATGGGGAAGTCGTGCAGGTTCGGCAGCACCAGGAACAGGTACAGGCTGGAGAAGATCACCGACATCATCGTCCAGAAGAAGAACCGGTAGATCTGCGGTGCCGGGTCGTCCATGGCGGCGAAGAAACTGCACGCCACAGCGGCGAGGATCACCGCGCTGGCGCCGTCGTGCCAGCTCAGGCCGATCCACAGGCCGCAGGCCACCAGGATCGCGCTGAAGGTAGAGAACACCGAATAGAACATCAGCCCGCGGTCGAAGAAGGGCGTCAGACGGGCCAGGCGCCAATGGCGGTAGACCGCGCGCCAGGGTGTGGCGTCGTCCTGGCGCAAGGCGTGTTGTAGGGTGCAGCAGTCTTGCCAGAGGTCGACCCACTCGCCCAGGCGGTACAGGGCGTTGGACAGCAGCAGTTGGTCGCGCTGGGCCAAGGCCTGGGGTTCCGGCTGCAGTTGTGCAAGGGTGGCGTGCAAGTCCTTCCAGCGCGCCAGCGAGGGCCGCTCGGCGCTGGCCTGCAACCACTCGCGGGCCTGCGCCAGCGCCGGCAGCAGTTCGACGAAACGTGCCGGCGCGCGGCTTTCCAGGGCGAGCAAGGCGTCGTCCAGGGCGTCGATCACCGGCAGCAGGTGGATCATGCGCCCGCGCAGTTCGCGCACGTTCTTCAGCAGATGCGGGCCGGCGCCTTCGTGGCCAAGCTGGCCGATCATCACTTCCAGGCTATTGAACGTGGCGACCATGGTCGCGCGCCTGCCGGCCGCCTGTTCGCCGTCGGTATCGCGGGCCAGGTAGTGGTCGCTGTAGCGCTTGGCCTCGGTGAACCAGTTGCCGGTCGAACCGACCACCACCGGCGCCAGGCGCCGCGGCCAGAAGATCGCCCCGACCACGGCGGCGCAGACGATCCCCAGGCAGATCTCCTGGGCCCGCGACGAGGCCACGTCGAACACCGCAGTGGGGTTGTCGACCACCACCAGGGCGATCATCGGCAGGGTGTAGCCGGCCAGCATGAACACATAGCTGTTGGCGGTGCGCAGGTTGAGCGAGAGATACAGCAAGGTGCCGGTCCATAGCGCCACGGCCGCGCTCAGCAGCAACGGCGACTGCACCAGCGGCGGCACCAGGAAGATCGCCCCGCCCGCGCCGAGCAACGTGCCCAGGGCGCGGTACAGCGCCTTGGAACTGGTCGGCCCGACGAAGGGGCTGGAGACGATGTACACCGTGGCCATCGCCCAATAGGGCCGTGGCAACTGCATGAGCAAGGCGATGTACAGGGCGATCATGGATGCGGCGAAGGTGCGTACGCCGTAGAACCAGTCGCGGGCCGGTGGGACCGAGCTGAAGAAATCCTTCACAGCGCGCCTCCCGCGGTCTCGAAGGCATGCAGCACACGCAGGGTGGCTTCCAGGTCGGCCTGGTCGACGTCCTTGAGCGCGGCGCGGCGCAGGCGCACCAGTTCCTGCTCGATGGATTCGGCCAAGGTGCGACCGCTGGCGGTCAGGCTCAGGGCTTTGGCACGGCGGTCGTGGGGGTCGGCGCTGCGGCGGACCAAGCCGGCATTGCACAGCTGGTCGAGCAGGCGCACCAGGGAGGGGCCTTCGAGGCCGGCGGCCTGGGCCACGGCCACTTGGTGCACACCGTCGCCCAGGCGCACGATCATCAGCAATGGCATGGCGCAGGCTTCGGAAATGCCGTAGCCAGTCAACGCGCTGTGGCACAGCCGTCGCCACTGGCGGGCGGCGACGACCATGCGGCTGCTGACATTGAGACGCAGGGAATCAAGATTCATTGGAATAGGGTTTAATTCATAGTTTGCTAACTATTAATATACGCCTGCCCGTCCCCCTGCCGTCAACCGTTGACGGCTGGATAGCGAGGCGCAGGCGTTGCGTCGTCGAAGGATGAGAGGTCGGAACGAGGGTGTGGGTTCAGGCGAAATGAGGGGCTTTGCGGGGTGCCCGTAGGCACTGGGTCAGCATCGTGTTGCTGTCGAGTTGGCGCGCTGGCCGTCTGCCTCGCTTTGTCGGCGCCAAGACTCAAGAGGCTTTGTCTAGACGGTCGCGCCCTTACCCTTCCACCTGATCCTCGACCGCCCAGCCTCTGGCCTGGCGCCTGCCCAACTCGATCGCGCGCGCCCGCCAATGCTCGGACCGCGCCGGATTGTCGCGGCTGAAATACAGCGCCAGTTCCTCGGCCGCCTGCACCACCCCCGCCGTGCTGGCCAGCTCCAGCCAGTGCAGCGCAGCCGGCGTATCGACCTCGACCTGCACGCCGTGCAGCAACCGGTAGCCCACCTCGAAACGGCAACGCGCATCGCCCTGCTCGGCCCCGCGCAGGAACCACCGGTAGGCGGCCGGCAGGTCGACGCTCCACGCCTGGTCGCCGTCGCACACCTCTTCTTCGTAGAGATCGCCCAAGGCTGCGGCGGCGTGGGTCATGCCGCATGCGAAGGCATGCTGGTAACAGCCGACGGCATTGGCATAGGAAATGTCCAAGCCTTTGCCGAAGTAATGCTGCTGGCCCAGGTTGAACCAGGCGGTGGCACAGCCTTGCAGCGCCGCCATGCGCAGCAGGTGGTTGGCCAGCAAGGGGTCGGCGCGCCAGTACTTGCCGTTGAGCCAAGCCCAGCCCAGGTCGTTGAGCGCCGCCACGTCCCCTTGCAGGGCGGCATGGCGCAGGTCGCGGTACAGCGCCTGGGGCTCGGCGCCCTCGTCGAGCCGCCGTACCCGCGCGCAGCGCACACCCTCGACCGGCAGCCCGACGCCGGCGAACAAGGGCGAGCGACGGCCCAAGCGCGGCGTCATCGGGCTGATGGACAACGGCAGCAAGCGTTCGAGCAGCGAATGGATATTGCTGGCAGGTGACATGTTCATCCCCGTTGAACAGACCGCGACGCAACCCCGACCTCGACTGCGATGGTCACTGATTCTTGCGCGACGCCGCGACGAAACCTGTCGCGGACGAACCCTGTGCAGGCAACCAAATGGCGGTTACTTGATCTGAGCGAGACGTGGCTAATTGCCATGCCTTCCCGCTGCCGCCATGCTAATGCGGCAAGCCTAGACAAGGACGTTCCAATTTGCCGTTCGCCACGACCCGCGCCACCCTCAGCCGCCAATGGGCGCTGCTGCGACAGTTGCCGAGCCGCTCGCCGGGCATCACCAGCGCCGAACTGGTCGAGAGCCTGCGCGACGTGGGGTTCAACGTCAGCAAGCGCACCGTCGAGCGCGACCTCAACGAGCTGTCGCTGATTTTCCCGCTCGAGCGCAACGACAAGAGCATCCCGTTCGGCTGGCACTGGTCGGCCACGGCGGGCAGCGAGTTGCGCGGCAGCTTCGACCTGCAAGGCCATCTGCGTACCGATGCCCTGCAGGCCAGCGCCGAACCAGGCCTGGCGCTGCAAGCCTGGATCAGCGACGCCCTGGCCCGGCAACTGCGCCAGGCGCCGTTGAGCGCCGACATGCGGCTCACCGCCCTGGACAACGGCCATCGCCTGCGCGCCACGGTCAGCGACGGCCTGCCCCTGCGCTGGTGGTTGTTGAGCCAGGGCGAAGGGCTGCTGGTGGAGCAGCCGCTCAGCCTGCGCCAGGAAATCGCCCGCACCTTGAGCAGCGCGGCGGCGCGTTACCTGGTGTGAAGGCCCGTACGGCCGGGACGCCCGCTTAGCGCTGCATGCCCCAGCGTCGCACGGTCCAGCGTTCGAGGGTATTGAACACCAGCCCTTCGACCAGCAAGCCAATGAGGATCACCACCGCCAGGCCCGCGAACACCTTGTCGGTGTACAGCTCGTTGCGGTTCTGGAACACGTACCAGCCCAGCCCGCCCTTGCCGCTGCTGGCGCCGAACACCAGTTCGGCAGCGATCAGCGTGCGCCAGGCGAAGGCCCAGCCGATCTTGAGCCCCGACAGGATCGACGGCAGCGCCGCCGGCACCAGCACGTACAGCACTAGACGCAGACCGCGCAGGCCGTAATTGCGCCCAGCCATGCGCAAGGTCTCCGACACGCCGAGAAAGCCTGCGTAGGTATTGAGCGCCAGCGCCCACAGCACCGAATGCACAAGCACGAAGATCAGGCTGCCGTCGCCCAGGCCGAACCACAGCAGCGCCAGGGGCAGCAGGGCGATGGCCGGCAAGGGGTTGAACATCGAGGTCAGGGTGCCGAGCAGGTCGCGGCCCACCTGGGTGGACACCGCCAGGCTGGTCAGGCCGAAGGCCAGCACGATGCCGATCAGGTAGCCCTTGAGCAGCACCACCAGCGACACCGCCACCTTGGCCGGCAGCTCGCCGCTGAGCATGCCGTCCCAGAACGCCGCCAGGGTTTGCAGGAAGCTGGGCAGCAGCAGGTCGTTGTCGGTATAGCGGGCGGCGATCTCCCACAGCAGCGCCAACAGCGCCAGGATCACCGCCTTGCGCAGCCAGCCGTGTTGCCACAGGCGCTGGGCGAAAGGCAGCGGCCGCTCCAAGGGCACGCTGTGCAGCGGCTCCAGAACGTTCTCGAATTCAGGGCGCACGGGTGTGGTGGTCATGTCCGCTGCCCCTTGAGCGATGCGCTGGTCAGACGGCGCAACGGGTCGACTGCATGCAGTGTGGTGGTCATCTTCAGGCTCTCGTCAGTAAGCGATGCGCACGTCGTTGAAACCCAGGCCCGCAGCCGCCTCGGGCGCCTCGCCCTCGTCGAACAGCAATCGGTGGATCTTGCGCGCGCTGGCCTGGAAATCCGCCGCGCCCAGGCTGCCCTGGTGATATTGGTGGCTGTGCACTTCGGCGCGCACCCGTCCAGGGTGGGGCGAAAGCAGCAGGATGCGGTTGCCCACCACCAGCGCCTCCTCGATGGAGTGGGTGACGAACAGCAAGGTGAAACGCACCTCCTCCCACAACAGCAGCAACTCTTCCTGCATCTTGCGTCGGGTAAGGGCGTCGAGCGCGGCGAACGGCTCGTCCATCAACAGCACCTTGGGTTGAGTGGCCAAGGCCCGGGCGATCGCCACCCGCGCCTTCATGCCGCCCGACAGCGTGTGCGGGTAGGCGTCGGCGAAGGCCGCCAAGCCCACCTTGTCGAGGTAATGCAAGGCACGTTCTTCGGCCTCGGCGCGCGACAGCCGCCCGGCGATGCGCAGCGGGAACATCACGTTCTGCTTGACCGTCTGCCAGGGCGGCAACTGGTCGAACTCCTGAAACACCACGATGCGGTCCGGCCCCGGGCCGCGCACCGGTTCGCCCTGCAAGAGGATCTGCCCTTGCTGCGGCGCGATGAAACCGGCCACCGCCTTGAGCAGGGTCGACTTGCCGCAGCCGGACGGCCCGAGCAACACGAAGCGGTCGGCCTGGTCGACTTCGAAGCTGACCTGGTGCGTGGCGCGTACCACGCGCTGCCCGGTGCGGTATTCGAGGCTGAGGTTGTCCACCGCCAGCAACGGCGGTGTCGAGCGATGCTCCTGCGTGCTGGCCACGTGGCCTGGCAACGGCGCGTTCATGTGCGGTCAGCTCCCTTGCAGGGGTTGGGGGTCTTGGAAGAAGTAGTCCTTCCACGACTCGGGTTTGTGCTTGAGAGCGCCGATGCGGTACATGAACTCGGCCAGCGGGTAGGTGTTCTTCGGCGTGATGGTGAATTCGTACTTGGGGTTGTCGATCAGGCGGATCAGCGTGTCGCGGTCGATCTTGGCCTTGGTCACGCGGATGTAGGTGTCGGCCGCAGCGGCCTTGTCGTTCTGCGCGAAGCTCGCGGCTTCGGCCAGGGCCTGGACGAAGGCGTGGTAGGTCTTGGGGTTGTCCTTGCGGAATTTTTCGGTGGCGAACAGCAGGGTCGGCGAGTTGGGGCCGAGCAGGTCGTAGCTGTCGAGGACCACGTGCACGTTGGGGTTGGCCAGGGCCTGGTCCTGGAACGGCGGGTTGGAGAAGTGCCCGTTCAGCTCGGTGCCGCCGGCCAGCAGCGCGGCGGTGGCGTCGGGGTGCGGCACGGCCAGGGTGTAGGCGTCGAGCCGGGCGTAGTCCTTGTCGCCCCACTGCTTGGCGGCGGCGTATTGCAGGAAGCGCGACTGTACCGACACGCCCACCGCCGGCACTGCGATGCGGTCCTTGGCGGTGAAGTCGGCGATGGTCTTGACCGCAGGGTTGCTGCTCAGCAGGTAGTACGGGAAATTGCCGAGCGAGGCCACGGCCTTGACGTTCTGCCGGCCCTTGGTGCGGTCCCACACGGTCAGCAGCGGCCCGACGCCGGCGCCGGCGATGTCCACCGAGCCGGACAGCAAGGCGTCGTTGACCGCCGAGCCACCGGAGAGCTGCGTCCAGTCGACCTCGATGTCCAGGCCCTCGGCCTTGCCGTACTTCTCGATCAGGTGCTGGTCGCGGACCACGTTGAGCAGCAGGTAGACGATGCCGAACTGCTCGGCGATGCGGATCTTGCCTTCGGCCTGGGCCACGGCAGGCGCGGCGAAGCTGCCGACGAGCAGGCTGGCGCCCAGGCCCAGGCTGGCCGCCAGGCGGGTGATGGAATGGCGCATGGTGAGAATCCTTGTCGTCAGAACGGGGCATCGCCCTGGATGGTGGTGCGGTAGAGCTTGCGCCGCAGGTGCGCGGGGCAGCCGGTGGCCAGGTGGATCAGCGAGCGGTTGTCCCAGAACACTAGATCGTGGGGCTGCCAGCGGTGGCGGTAGACGTTCTGCTCCAGCACGCTCAAGGCGTACAGCTGCTGCAGCACGTCGCGGCTCTCGTCGTCGGGCAGGCCAACGATGCGCGTGGTGAAGCCCTCGCTGACGAACAGCGCCTGGCGGCCGGTTTCCGGGTGGGTACGTACCACTGGGTGGATGACTTCCTGCACCTGCGCCAGCTGCTCGGCCGAAAGGGTCGGGCGCCAGTTGCCGGCGAAACGGTCTTCGGCATAGCGCGCGGTGTAGGAGTGCGCCGCCTCGCGGCCCTTGACCACCCGGCGCAGTGCGTCGGGCACCGCGTCCCAGGCTTTGTGCATGTCGGCGAACAAGGTGTCGCCGCCCTCGCTGGGCAGCTCCTGGGCGTGCAGCATCGAGCCCAGGCTCGGCAACGGCTTGTACGACAGGTCCGAGTGCCAGAACTTGCCGGCATCGCCCAGGCCGAGGTTGCGGCCGTCTTCGACGATGTTGGAGACGATGAGGATTTCCGGATGGTGGTCGAGCAGGAACTGCTTGAGCACGTGGATCTGCAGGGGGCCGAAGCGCCGGCTGAAGGCGATGTGCTGCTCGGGCGTGATGCGCTGGTCGCGCATGACCAGCACGGCGTGGTCCAAATGGGCACGGTGCAAGCGCTGGAAATCGGCGGCGTTGAGCGGCTGGCTCAGGTCCAGGCCGAGGACCTCGGCACCGACCGCACCGTCGAAGGGCACGATCTGGAAAGGTTGTGGTGGCGCACTGTCGACCGACAGCAGGGCACTCGAAGCGACGGACATGTTTTCACTCCCACGCAGCGCGCGACTTCAGGCGCGCATCGATCAAAAACGCACGGGGGCTTCCCGTGTGGGTTCTGGGTCGTGCGGCGCGCCGATTGGTCGACAGGTACGCAGTGGAGAGAATTTAGAGTAATAAGCGAGTTTATTTAAATATCTTTATGGAATATACATAGAGACGGGTTTCGTGTTCTTTGCAGGCCCATCCCCATCGCCTGGGGCCTGGCGTGGCGGCCGATGAGGCACTGCCACGCCGCACCTGCTTCACGCAGATATCAGTCCGACTCCCCTGCACCGCCCGCTGTGAACCGCACTTCGTTGGACAGGAACGCCAGCAGATCCTCGTTCAACTGCTGGGCATGGGTGACGGCAAAGCCATGGGGTGCGCCGGCATAGACCTTGAGCTGCGCGCCGCGAATCTGCTCGGCCGCCTGCTTGCCGGTGGTCTCGAACGGCACCACCTGGTCGGCGTCGCCGTGGATCACCAGCGTCGGCACCTCGATCTGCGTCAGGTCCTGGCGGAAGTCGGTCTGCGAGAAGGCCGTGACGCAGGCCAGGGTGGCGTGGATCGAACCCCGCAGCGCCATGTTGAGGGTCTGCGCCTTCACGCCATCGGACACGTGCTGGCCTTCGTTCAAGCCATAGAACTGGGTGGCGAAGTCGCTGATGAACTGGGCGCGGTCGGCGCGCACGCCGGCCTTGATGTCTTCGAACACCGCGTTCGCGACGCCTTCGGGATGATCGTCGGCCTGCCCCAGCATCGGCGTCACCGAGCCCAGCAGCACTAGCCCGGCGACGCGCTCGCCGCCCAGGCGGGCCACATAGCGGGCGACGTCGCCGCCACCCATGGAGAAGCCGACCAGGGTCACCTGGTGCAGGTCCAGGTGGTCGATCAGCTGGGCGATGTCGTCGGCCAGGGTGTCGTAGTCGTAGCCGTCCCACGGCTGGCTGGAACGGCCGAAACCGCGGCGGTCGAAGGCGATGGCGCGGTAGCCGCGGCTGGCCAGGAACTCCATCTGCGAATCCCACATGTCGGCGTCCAGCGGCCAGCCATGGCTGAACAACACGGGCTGGCCGCGGCCCCAGTCTTTGTAGTAGAGGGCGGCGCCGTCACGGGTCACGAGGGTGCTCATTGCGATGTCTCCAGGAACGTTGGCAGGTCTTGGTCTTGAGTTCGGGGGGTGACGAACGTTCAGATTGGCGACTGCCTGGCGCTCTATGCGTAGCGTGCAGGCGATGCTCGTTGGGCGTGGCAAAGGTCTTCACTCGGTTGACGCAACGCTTTTGTAGCGCGATGGTCAGGCTGTCTGGCCGGGTACCTAGAGCACCACCCGCAAACACTGCCCCGCGTGATATAGCGAAAACCCCGACTCGTAGAACGCCGTGCGCAGACCTGGCGTGCTGACCGGTTTGGCCGTGGAAAAGCCGACGGGCAGGCGCTCGGTTTCGCCGCTGAGCAGGAAATCGGCCAGGGCCTTGCCCACCACCGTGCCGGTGGTATTGCCGCGGCCGTTGTAACCGGTCACCGCCACCAGGCCGGGGGCCGGCTCGAACAGGCGCATGAGGTGGTCGGGGGTGAAGTCGATGCAGCCGGTCCAGTGCAGTTGCCAGTCGACCTTGCCCAGCGCCGGGAAGTAGTGGCGCTGGATGCGGTCGGCCCAGCGGCGGACGAACCAGGCCGGTTTGTTGTCGACCCGCCCGAGGCTGCCCAGCAACAGGCGGCCTTGGTCGTCGCGGCGGATGCTGCTGAGCACGGTGCGGGTGTCCCATGAGCCTTGCCCATGGGGCAGTACAGTGTCGGCGGCAGCGCCGTGCAGCGGCGCGGACGCCACCTGGTAGTAGTAGCCACGGAAGAACTGCTGGCGCAGCGCGTTCCAGTCGCCTTCGGTGTAGGCGCCGGTGGAGATCACCACCTGTTCGGCCTGCACCGAACCCGAGCCCGTCTGCACCTGCCAGTAGCCGTCAGAGCGGGTCAGGCGTTGTACGGGCGACTGCTGGAAAACCAGGCCGCCCAGGCGCGCCACTGCAGCGGCCAGGCCCTGGGTGTAGGCCATGGGGTTGATCGTGCCGGCGCGATGGTCGAGCAGCGCGGCGGCGATCTTGCCGGTACCGCAATATTCCTGGCAGCGCGCGCCGTCGAGCAGTTCGACCGGCGCACCGCGGCGCGTCCACTGGGCGTGGCGGGCCTGCAGGTCGGCGATGCCGGCGGGGTTGTGCGCCATGTGCAGCGTGCCTTTGTGCTGCGCCTGGCAGTCGATGCCCAAACGCTCGATGAGCGCGAAGACCTGCGCGGGCGCGTCGCCTAGTGCGGCGTTGAGGCGGCTGCCGGCCTGTTGGCCGAGGGTGGCTTCCACGTCGTCGGGGCGGATCCAGGTGCCGGCGTTGACCAGGCCGACATTGCGCCCTGAACCGCCATGGCCGATGGCGTGGCCTTCGAGCAGTACCACCGAGCGGCCCTGCTCGAGCAGGTGCAGCGCCGCCGACAGCCCGGTGATGCCGCCGCCGATCACGCAGATGTCGGCTTTGCGCTCGCCGGTTAGGTGCTGCACTGGCACGCGGGTGGGCGTGATGGATTCCCACAGACAGCCTTGACGCAATTGGGACATGGTCGGGCTCCAGCGATGTTGTTTTTATGGTGCGGTGGGGCGAGGCGTTGGGGCTTGGTGTATGGCACAGATTGCGTGGCGTCTGGATTAGGGCGTTGCCGCCCATCGCGGCTAATCGGGACGCCGAACCGGCCGCTCCCACAGTAAGAGCCCACCGCAGCTAAGGCCTACGTTTACTGAGGGAGCGGCCGGTTCGGCGCTCCGATCAGCCGCGATGGGCCGCGCAGCGGCCCCAAATGCTCACTTGCCTGACGCCAGGCATCACGCCGCTAACCCCTCGATACATGGCCCGCCACCTAGTCGAACACGATCCCCTGCGCCAACGGCAGATCGCGCGAATAATTCACGGTATTGGTCTGCCGACGCATGTAACCCTTCCACGCATCCGAGCCCGACTCACGCCCCCCACCGGTTTCCTTCTCGCCACCGAACGCCCCGCCGATCTCCGCGCCGCTGGTGCCGATGTTGACGTTGGCGATGCCGCAATCGCTGCCCGACGCGCTCTGGAAGCGCTCGGCCTCGCGCAGGTCGGTGGTGAAGATGCACGACGACAGCCCCTGCGGCACCTCGTTGTTCAGGCGCAGCGCCTCTTCGAAATCGTCGTAGGCCAGCACGTAGAGGATCGGCGCGAAGGTCTCGTGGCGCACCACCGCACTCTGCGCCGGCATCTCGACGATGGCCGGCGCCACGTAGTAGGCGTTCGGGTATCGCTCGGCCAATTGCCGGGCGCCACCGAAGACTTCGCCGCCCTCGTCGCGCGCCTGGGCCAACGCGCCCTGCATGGCCTCGAAAGACTGCCGGTCGATCAGCGGGCCGACCAGGTTGTCCTGGCGCGGGTCGCCGATGCGCACCTTGGCGTAGGCGGCCTTGAGGCGGGTCAGCACCTCGGCCTTGACCGAGCGATGCACGATCAGCCGGCGCAAGGTGGTGCAGCGCTGCCCGGCCGTGCCGACCGCCGAGAACAGGATGCCGCGCACGGCCAGGTCCAGGTCGGCGCTGGGCGCCAGGATCATCGCGTTGTTGCCGCCCAGCTCGAGGATGCTGCGGCCGAAACGCGCCGCCACCCGCGGCCCGACTTCACGCCCCATGCGCGTGCTGCCGGTGGCGCTGACCAGCGCCACCCGCGCATCGTCGACCAACGCTTCGCCGGCTTCGCGGCCGCCGATCACCACCTGCGCCAGGCCCTGGGGCGCGTCGCCGAAGGCGTTCAGCGCCTGTTCGAACAGCGCCTGGCAGGCCAGGGCGGTCAACGGGGTCTTCTCTGATGGCTTCCACACCACGGCATTGCCGGCCACCAGCGCCAGGGTGGTGTTCCACGCCCATACCGCCACCGGGAAGTTGAAGGCGCTGATCACCCCGACCACGCCCAGCGGATGCCAGGTTTCGCGCATGTGATGGCCCGGACGCTCTGAAGCGATGGTCAGGCCGTACAGTTGGCGCGACAGGCCGACGGCGAAGTCGCAGATGTCGATCATCTCCTGCACTTCGCCCAAGCCTTCCTGGGTGATCTTGCCAGCCTCGACCGACACCAGTTCGCCGAGGTCGGCCTTGTGCTTGCGCAGCACCTCGCCGAACAGCCGCACCAGCTCGCCGCGACGCGGCGCCGGCACGTCGCGCCAGGCTTCGAAGGCGCGCTGGGCATGGTCGATGGCCGCCGTGGTCTGCGCCTCGCCGGCCAGCTCGACCGAGGCGATGCGGCTGCCGTCGATGGGCGTGTGGACCGGGTGGCCACCGCGGCCATGGGCCTGTTCGGCGACGCCCAGACGCTTGAGCAGTGCTGCGACCATCGTGTTTCTCCTACATCGGTGGAATGTGATGGATTTCAGTATTCATCCGATCACATCGGTGCAACAAACGACCTTTACTCCGCTTATCATTCCGCCAACGACTGTTCTGCCTGCCAGAGACGCGCGATGTCCAAACGTTTGATGCCCACCATGGCCGCCCTGCAATGCTTCGAAGCCACGGCCCGCCACCTGAGCTTCACCCGCGCCGCCGACGAGCTGCACCTGACCCAGAGCGCGGTTAGCAAGCAGGTCGCGCACCTGGAAGAGATGCTCCACCATCGCCTGTTCCTGCGCATTCGCCGGCGCCTGCAACTGACCCCGGCCGGCAGCCTGTACCTGGCCGAGGTCAGCAAGATCCTGATCCAGGTGGACATGTCGAGCCGCTACGTCCTGACCTACGGCCAGCAGACCGAAGTGCTCAAGGTCGCGACCCAACCCAGCTTCGGCGTGCGCTGGCTGATCCCGCACCTCAAAGGCTTTGGCCGGCGACATCCGAACATCCACCTGGACATCCGCAACGAGATGGAGCCGTTCGCTCTGCTGCAAGGCGCAGCGGACGTGGTGTTCTTCTTCGGTCAAGGCAGTTGGCCGGGCGCCACCTGCCTGGAACTGTTCGGCGAAGAAGTGCTGCCGGTGTGCGCGCCGGAGCTGCTGGCAGGCGGCGCGATAGACAGCGTCGAGGCGCTGGCGCACTGCGTGCTGCTACAGAATGCCTCGCGGCCCGAGGCCTGGCACGAATGGTTTCAACAGCAGGGGGTGCAGGCGGTCAACAGTTATCAAGGGCCGCGCTTCGACACCTTCTACATGGCTCTGAGCGCCGCGCAATCGGGCTGCGGGGTGGCGCTGGTGCCGCGTTACCTGGCGGCCAAGGAGCTGGCCGAAGGCAGCCTGGTGGTCGCCTGGAATCACGCCATGCCCAGCAAAGGCGCGCATTACCTGGCCTACGCCGAGCATTCGGCGGAGGTGCCGAAGGTGTGGGCGTTGGTGGAGTGGGTGCAGGCGCAATTGGCCATATAGCCGCTCAAGACCGACTCGCGGCTGGGCTGGAACGCAGAACGTCGCTTCAACGCAAGAGTGGGCACCTCGTGGGAGCGGCTTCAGCCGCGATGGCCTGCGCAGCAGGCCCGCCCCAGCCAACGCGATCTACCAGGGAAACCATCTCGCCCGGATAGGGCCAATCCAAAGCGAAAGTCATCAGGTGAAAGCTGGACTGGGCACAGAGTAGCCACAGGATTCATAGAAGAGGGAATGAAAGGCACACTTTTTTTCGCTTGTAGGCACAGTGCATTCCCGGCTCTCATACACCTGCCCTTTCCGCCGACCCAGGACCCTTGCGATGGCCACCCAGGATTTCGTCAGCCCCGACCGGATCCGCGCGCAGTTCTCTGCCGCGATGTCGCTCATGTACAAACAAGAGGTGCCACTGTACGGCACGCTGCTGACGCTGGTGGGCGAGATCAACCGGCAGGTGCTGGCCGAACGGCCGGAGGTGGCGCACACCCTGCGCCAGACGGGTGAACTCGAGCGCCTCGACCAGGAACGCCATGGCGCCATCCGCGTCGGCACCGCCGAGGAACTGGCCACCCTCGCCCGGCTGTTCGCGGTGATGGGCATGCACCCGGTGGGCTACTACGACCTCAGTTCGGCCGGCGTGCCGGTGCATTCCACCGCGTTCCGGGCAGTGCACGAAGCGTCGCTGCGCATCAGCCCGTTCCGCGTGTTCACTTCGCTGCTGCGCCTGGAGCTGATCGACGACACCGCGCTGCGCAAACTGGCGCAAGGCCTGCTGGCCCAGCGCCAGATCTTCACCCCGGCCGCCCTTGCCCTGATCGAACGGTGCGAGCGCGACGGCGGGCTCAGTGCTGACGATGCCGAGCGTTTCGTTCAAGAAGCGCTGCATACGTTCCGCTGGCACCCCGAGGCCACCGTCACCGCCGCGCAGTACCGGCAGTTGCACGACCAGCACCGCCTGATCGCCGACGTGGTGGCCTTCAAAGGCCCGCACATCAACCACCTCACCCCACGCACGCTGGACATCGACGCCATCCAGGCCGGCATGCCGGCCAAGGGCATCGCGCCCAAGGCCGTGGTCGAAGGCCCGCCCGCCCGGCGCCACCCGATCCTGCTGCGCCAGACCAGCTTCAAGGCTTTGCAGGAGCAAGTCGCCTTCGTCGGCGACAGCGACATGGGCAGCCACACCGCGCGCTTCGGCGAGATCGAGCAGCGCGGCGCGGCGCTCACGGCCCATGGCCGCCGGCTCTACGACCGCCTGCTCGACGCCACCCGCGCAGCCCTCGGCGGCGTGCCGGCCGACGCCAATGCCGAACGCTACCGCACGCTGTTGGCCGAGACCTTCGCCGCCTTTCCGGACGACCTGAAGCAGATGCGCGAAGAGCACCTGGCCTACTTCCGCTATTTCCCCACCGAGCGCGGCCTGGCTGCGCGCAACGATCCCGGCCGGCCGCTGACCTGGGGGGCGCTGATCGCAGCGGGGCATGTGCAGGTCGAACCGCTGGTCTACGAAGACTTCCTGCCGGTCAGCGCGGCCGGCATCTTCCAGTCCAACCTGGGCGACGGCGCCCAGGCCGAATACGGCAGCAACGCCAACCGCGAGGCGTTCGAAGCCGCCTTGCAGATGCCCGTGCAGGACGAACTGGCGCTGTACGCGCAGAGCCAATACCGCTCCATGCAAGCCTGCGCAGCGGCGTTGGATCTGCCCAACCTGTAAATGATCCGGCCTGTGCCGGACGGGTTGGCGTTGTACGCGCGATGCAGTGCGGCCCACGCGAGCCTGTGCGGCAGCGCTGGAGTTGCCTGATCTCTGAGCGTTGAATGTGTACGCGCGGTGGATCACGGGCAGCCTTGCATAGGACGGCTCAGGCTCGCCCACCTATGGACCCGGCGCCGCGCACGGGACGATACTGACCAGCGCCCGCGCGGTCTCGCCGTACGCCGGACGGCCCCTGGGCCAGGACGCGGCGCAGAATTGCTTTTGTACAACCCCGCCCCAGGCCTCAGAATCGGCGGTCCGCCCCGCTCACTCGAAGGCCGCCATGCACGTCGCTCCGCTCACCGAACTCAAAGCCCTATTGCGCCTGGCGGGACCGCTGATCGCCTCGCAGTTGGCGCACATGCTGATGGTGCTGACCGACACCCTGATGATGGCCCGCATCAGCCCCCAGGCCCTGGCCGGCGGTGGCCTGGGCGCGGCCAGCTATTCGTTCGTGTCGATCTTCTGCCTGGGCGTGATCGCGGCGGTGGGCACCCTGGTGGCGATCCGCAAGGGCGCCGGGGACGTCGCCGGCGCCACGCGCCTGGCACAGAACGGTCTGTGGCTGGCCTGGGGCCTGGCCCTGCTGGCCGCCATGGCCTTGTGGAACCTCAAACCGCTGTTGCTGCTGTTCGGCCAGGACCCGCAAAACGTCGACAGCGCCATGCAGTTCATGACCGTGCTGCCGCTGGCCCTGCCCGGCTACCTGACCTTCATGGCCTTGCGCGGCTTCACCAGCGCCTTGGGCCATTCCACCCCGGTAATGGTCATCAGCCTGGTCGGCACCGTACTCAACTACCTGTTCAACCACGCCCTGATCGAAGGCCTGTATGGCCTGCCGCACCTGGGCCTGATGGGCATCGGCCTGGTCACGGCGGTGGTCTCGCTGGGCATGGCCATCGCCCTGGCGCTGTACATCCGCTGGCACCCGATCTACGCCCCCTACCCGCTGCGCCAGGGCCTGGCGCGGCCGTCGCTCAAGGCCCTGCGCGAACTGCTGCGCCTGGGCCTGCCCATCGGCGGCACCTACATGGTGGAGATCGGCCTGTTCGCTTTCGCCGCGCTGTGCATGGGTGTGCTGGGCAGCACCGAACTGGCGGCGCATCAGGTGGCGTTGCAGATCGTCTCCACGGCCTTCATGGTGCCGACCGGCCTTTCCTATGCGGTGACCATGCGCGTGGGCCTGTATTTCGGGGCGGGTCGACTGCTCGCCGCGCGCAGTGCCGGGCGTGTGGGTATCGGCTTCGGCGCGGTGCTGATGTTCGGCTTCGCCGCGCTGTTCTGGCTATTGCCCGAGGCGCTGGTGGGGGTCTTCATCGACCGCGACGACCCGGCCTTCGCGGCCATCTTCCAGCTGGCCGTGGCGCTGGTGATGGTGGCCGCCTGGTTCGAGCTGTTCGACGGTGTACAGACCATCGCCATGGGCTCGATCCGTGGTCTGAAGGATGCCAAGACCACCTTCCTCATCGGCCTGGGCTGCTACTGGCTGGTCGGCGCGCCCTGTGCCTGGCTGTTCGCCTTCACCCTAGGCCACGGCGCGGTCGGCATCTGGTGGGGCCTGGCGCTGGGCCTGGGCTGCGCTTCGGTGGCGCTGACCTTTGGCTTCGAGTGGCGCATGCGCCGCTTGCTGGCCCGCCAGGCTTAATGGGCCAGCGCGCGGCTGGCGCCACTGAGCAGGTAGGCCTTGAGCGCGTCGATCGGCAGTGGCCGGCTGACCAGAAAGCCTTGCACCTGGTCACAGCCGAAACCGCGCAGCCATTCCAGTTGTTCGTCGCTTTCCACGCCCTCGGCCACCACTTCCAGGCTGAGGTTGTGCGCCAGGTTGATCATGGCCGGCACCAGCTTGCAGTTGTCCTTGCGTGCGCCCATACCGGCGACGAAGCTGCGGTCGATCTTGAGCAGGGTGATCGGCAGGCTGTTGAGGTGCACGAACGATGAGAAACCGGTGCCGAAGTCGTCCAGGGAGAAACGCACGCCCAGGCGCCCAAGGGCGTCCATGGTCTGGCTCACCTGCTCGTTGCGGCGCATCACGGCGGTCTCGGTCAGCTCGAATTCCAGCCAGCGCGCATCGACGCCATGCTCGGCGATCAACCGGCTCAAGGTCGCCAGCAACTGGCTGTCCTGGAACTGCCGGAAACTCAGGTTCACCGCCATGTGCAGCGGCGCCAGGCCGCTGTTTTTGAGGTGCTGCATGTCGCGCAGGGCACGCGAGATGACCCAGTAGCCCAACGGCACGATCAGCCCGCTCTGCTCGGCCAGAGGCACGAACTCGCTCGGTGGCAGCAGCCCGCGATCGCCGTGGCGCCAGCGCACCAGCGCTTCCAGGCCGACGATGCGCCCGTCGGCCAGGCTCAGCCGTGGTTGATAGTGCAGCTCCAGCTCGTCGCGGCGCAGCGCCCGGCGCAGCTCGCCTTCCAGGTCGGCCAGGCTGCGCGCGTTACTGTTGATGCGTTCGTTGAACAGATGGAACGTGCAGCCCTGCACGGCCTTGGCCTGGCGCATGGCGATGTGCGCGTGCCACATCAGGGGGTCGGCGCCGCCTTGCGCGCGGGCGTGGGCCAAGCCCAGGCTGCTGCCCAGCAGCAGGCTCTCGCCGTCGATCCAGTACGGCTCGGCCAAGGCCTCGGTGATGCGTTCGGCGATGCGCTGGGCGCGGTCGCCGTCGTGCTGGGTGTCGATCAACAGGGCGAATTCGTCGCTGCCCAGGCGCGCCAGATGGTCGCCGGCCTCCAGATGCCGCTGCACGCGCGCCACCACTTGCAGGATCAGGCGATCGCCACCCTGGTGGCCAAGGGCGTCGTTGACGTGGCGGAAGTTGTCCAGATCGAGGTGGCCCAGGGCCAGGCCGAAGCCTTCGTTCTGCGCCAGGCGTGCGCTGAGCAGGGCCTGGAAGCCCTGACGGTTGGCGATGCCGGTCAAGGGGTCCTGCTTGGCCAAATGCTGCAAGGTGGTGAGCAGCAGGCCACGTTCGCGTACATGACGCAGCGAGCGGCGCATCACATCGCCGTCGAACTGGTGGCGCACCAGCCAGTCGCTGGCCCCGACCGGTGCGCTCGAGGGCTCGGCGTCGAGCAGCAGGATCGTCGGCAACGCACAGCGCCCCGGTGCCGGTTGCAAGCTGGGAGTGGCCAGCAGGATGGCCTGGCGATCGTCGGCGAACAGACGGTCGACCGCGTCCCAATTCGGTGCGTCCAGCAACACCATTCGGCCTTCGAGCCCTTGCAGGCAAAGGCGCAATTGCGCGGCCCACTCCGGGTCATCGGCCAACAACAGCAAACGCAAGGGTTCGGCAGGCGCAGACACGCAGGCTCCTTAGACGCAAAAGGCATGGCGACGGACGACCGTATGCTACTCCACAACTGGAAATGGTTCTCAACAAAATGGAGGCACATTGCCGTATATCGCGTCACATTCTGTCGTGCATGCTGCGCCAAAAGTACGGGTGGCGGCAAATGTCATTTGCACGGCGGACGGTCGCGCCATGGCCGTGCATGCCTGCTAGAATGCGCGGCTATTTTCTGGCTACCCCCGGTTTACCGCATGTCCCGACTCAACCCCCGGCAGCAGGAAGCGTGCGACTACGTCGGCGGCCCCCTCCTGGTCCTAGCCGGCGCAGGTTCGGGCAAGACCAGCGTGATCACCCGCAAGATCGCCCACCTCGTGCAGAAGTGCGGCATCCGCGCCCAGTACATCGTCGCCATGACCTTCACCAACAAGGCCGCGCGCGAAATGAAGGAGCGGGTCGCCACCCTGCTGCGCCCCGGCGAAGGCCGCGGCCTGACGGTGTGCACCTTCCACAACCTGGGCCTGAACATCATCCGCAAGGAACACGCGCGCCTGGGCTACAAGCCCGGCTTCTCGATCTTCGACGAGACCGACATCAAGGCCTTGCTCTCGGACATCATGCAGAAGGAGTACTCGGGCGACGACGGCATCGATGAAG
Organism: Pseudomonas sp. MLB6B; assembly: GCF_054508135.1. Classification (NCBI taxonomy): domain Bacteria; kingdom Pseudomonadati; phylum Pseudomonadota; class Gammaproteobacteria; order Pseudomonadales; family Pseudomonadaceae; genus Pseudomonas; species Pseudomonas sp. MLB6B. The sequence continues at coordinate 733,763 of NZ_CP199313.1, forward strand.
TGAAGAACATGATCGGTGCCTGGAAGAACGACCTGATCCTGCCCGCCCAGGCCCTGGAACAAGCCCGCAACCCCCGCGAGCAGACCGCCGCCATCGTCTACACCCACTACCAGCGCACGCTCAAGGCGTACAACGCGGTGGACTTCGACGACCTGATCCTGCTGCCGGTCAAGTTGTTCGAGGAGCACCACGACGTGCTCGAACGCTGGCAGAACCGTGTGCGCTACCTGCTGGTGGACGAATACCAGGACACCAACGCCAGCCAGTACCTGCTGGTGAAGATGCTCATCGGCCAGCGCAACCAGTTCACTGTGGTCGGCGACGACGACCAGTCGATCTATGCCTGGCGCGGCGCGCGCCCGGAAAACCTGATGCTGCTCAAGGAAGACTATCCCTCCTTGAAAGTGGTGATGCTCGAGCAGAACTACCGCTCCACCAGCCGCATCCTGCGCTGCGCCAACGTGCTCATCGCGCACAATCCCCATGCCTTCGAAAAGCAGCTGTGGAGCGAGATGGGCGTGGGCGACGAGATCCGCGTGATCCGCTGCAAGAACGAGGACACCGAGGCCGAACGCGTGGCCATGGAAATCCTCACCCTGCACCTGCGCACCGACCGCCCCTACAGCGACTTCGCCATCCTCTACCGGGGCAACTACCAGGCCAAGCTGATCGAGCTCAAGCTGCAGCACCACCAGGTGCCGTATCGCCTGTCGGGCGGCAACAGCTTCTTCGGCCGCCAGGAGGTCAAGGACCTGATGGCCTACCTGCGCCTGCTGGTCAACCCGGACGACGACAACGCCTACCTGCGGGTGATCAACGTGCCGCGTCGGGAAATCGGCTCGACCACCCTGGAGAAGCTCGGCAACTACGCCACCGAGCGCGGCGTGTCGATGTACGCCGCCAGCGAGGAGCTGGGCCTGGGCGAACACCTGGATGCGCGCTACACCGAGCGTTTGCAGCGCTTCAAGCACTGGCTCGACGGCGTGCGCCACAAAGTGGCGCTGGACGACCCGATCGCGGCGCTGCACGCCATGGTGCGCGACATCGACTACGAGAACTGGATTCGCCAGAACACCGCCAGCGACAAGGCCGCAGAGTTCCGCATCAGCAACGTCTGGTTCCTCATCGACGCCCTGAAGAACACCCTCGAGAAAGACGAAGAGGGTGACATGACCATCGAAGACGCCATCGGCAAGCTGGTGCTGCGCGACATGCTCGAACGCCAGCAGGAAGAGGAAGACAACGCCGAAGGCGTGCAGCTGATGACCCTGCATGCCTCCAAGGGCCTGGAATTTCCGTACGTGTTCATCATGGGCATGGAGGAGGAGATCCTCCCCCACCGCTCCAGCATCGAAGCCGACACCATCGAGGAAGAGCGTCGCCTGGCCTACGTGGGCATCACCCGCGCCCGGCAGACGCTGGCGTTCACCTTCGCCGCCAAGCGCAAGCAATACGGCGAGATCATCGACTGCACCCCCAGCCGCTTCCTCGACGAACTGCCGCCCGAGGACCTGGCCTGGGAAGGCCTGGACGACGCCCCGGTGGAGGTCAAGGCCGCGCGCGGCAACACCGCCCTGGCCGACATCCGGGCCATGCTCAAACGCTGACCGGGCACCGAATTCGTAGCTGAACCCACACGGCGTCGCGACCCCCGTCGAGACGCCCATGAAGCATTCAACCTGTGCTCCGGCATCATGGGCCGGGGCCATTTTCGTGACATCGAGGACACCACCGTGGAAGCACTGCAGCAGAAGATTCGCGACGAAGGCATCGTGCTTTCCGACCAGGTTCTGAAAGTCGATGCGTTTCTCAACCATCAGATCGATCCTGCCCTGATGCAGTTGATCGGCGACGAGTTCGCGCGCCTGTTCGCCGAGGCGGGCATCACCAAGATCGTCACCATCGAAGCCTCGGGCATCGCCCCGGCGGTGATGACCGGCCTGCGCCTGGGCGTGCCGGTGATCTTCGCGCGCAAGCACCAGTCGCTGACCTTGACCGAAAACCTGCTGACCGCGTCGGTGTACTCGTTCACCAAGCAGACCGAGAACACCGTCGCCGTCTCGCCGCGCCACCTCAACAGCAGCGACCGCGTGCTGGTGATCGACGACTTCCTGGCCAATGGCAAGGCGTCCCAGGCGCTGATCTCGATCATCAAGCAGGCCGGCGCCACCGTCGCGGGTATCGGCATCGTGATCGAGAAGTCGTTCCAGGGCGGCCGCGCCGAGCTGGACAGCCAGGGCTACCGCGTGGAATCGCTGGCACGGGTGAAGTCGCTGGAAGGTGGCGTGGTGAGCTTCCTGTAATCAGGAGCGTGCGCCTTTGAAGAGCGGCCAGTTCGGCACTTCTACCTGTGACGGGTCGCTTGCAATGCGGCCAACAGCAAACGCCGTTGCAGCTTTTGCTTGAAACCCTGTGGCGTCTCCAGCTGCATGCGCCGCAACTGCGCGGCGTAGGCGTCCGGCGACGGCGCGCCCAGCGCGGCCTTTGCCAGCTCCAGCGCCTTGCCGGGTTTGGCCCGGCGCTTGAGCCAGTCCAGCGCCCGCAGCAGGTCGGCCTCTTCATCGGTGAAATCGCTGCCCAACGGGAAGTCCGAAAAGAACTGCCCGTGGCGCGCACGAATCCGCTCCAGGCGTTCGGGATAGTTGTCGGTGAACCGCGCAGGCAGCTGGAAATCCTTGGCCAGCTTGCCGGCTTTCTTGGCCTGGACCATCAGGCCCGCCTGGAAACGCGAATCGCACACCGCCAGCAACCGCGCGATCACCTCGCTGTCGGTCTGCCCGCGCAGGTCGGCGATGCCGTACTCGGTCACCACGATGTCGCGCAGGTGGCGCGGGATGGTGCAATGGCCGTACTGCCAATACAGGTTCGAGCTGACCTTGCCCTGCGCCTCGCGCCAACTGCGTAGCAGCAATACCGAGCGCGCGCCCTCCAGCGCGTGGGCCTGGGCGACGAAGTTGTACTGCCCGCCCACGCCGCTGAGCACCCGACCGTTTTCCAACTGGTCGGCCACACCGGCGCCCATCAGGGTCGCGGCGAACACCGTGTTGACGAAACGTGCGTCGCGACGCTGACGCCGCTTGCGCGCCTCGTCGCCGTGCAACTCGTTGATAAAGCTGATGGCAGTCATGGCGAAGCGTTCGCGCTCGGCCAGAGGCATGTCGCGCAGGTGCTGGTAGAAACGTCGCGGGCCGAGGAAGAAGCCACCATGCACCAACGCACCGTGTTCGTCGGCCGGGCGCCGCACGATGCCAGCCTCAGCCAGCACCAACAAGCCGTTGACGAACATTTCGCTGCAACCGTACAGCCCTTGCGCAAAGGGTTCGAGGCCGCCCTCTTCGTCGATCAGCGCTTGCCAGGGGCTCAGGTCCAGCGCTTCGAGCAAGCTCCGGTACCCGCCGTTGTGCTGCTCGCGGGCCAGCAGCGCCGCAGCCACCGCATCGCCCATGGCGCCGATGCCGATCTGCAAGGTGCCGCCATCGCGCACCAGGGCGCTGACGTGCAGGCCGATGCAGTGGTCCTGAGTGGTCACGGGCATGTTGGGCGTAGAGAACAGCCGACGCTGCTCGGGCTCTGCGATCAGCAGATCGAACTGGCTTTCGCTCAGTTCGGCATCGCCCGGCATGTACGGCAGCTCGGCGTGCACCTGGCCGAGCACGAGAATGGTTTCGCCCGCCGTACGGCGCTTGACGACCAGCGGCAGCAGGTCGAGGGTGATGTCCGGGTTGCAGGCCAGGCTCAGCTGGCCCGACCGCTCGGGCGTGGCCGCCACCAGTTGGGCGACCAGGTTCAGGCCCTTGGCGTTGATGTCGCGGGCGGCGTGGCTGTAGTTGCTGCTGACGTAGTCCTGCTGCGCGGCGTCGCTGTGCAGCAGGCTGCCGGGCTGCATGAAGAACTGTTCGATGCGGATGTTGGGCGGTAGGCAGTCGCGGCGCAGGTCGGCCAGGTACTCGAGCTCTTCGTAGTCGGCGAACACCCGCTCGACGAAGGGTTCCAGGAAACGGCGCTGCAAGCCTTCGCCCAAAGGCGGGCGCCCCAAGCTCAGGGCCGTGTAGATCGTGAGGCGCCGTTCAGGGCAGTCACGGATGCGCGCATACAGGGCGTTGACGAAGGCATTGGGCTTGCCCAGGCCCAGGGGCAGGCCCATGTGGATGTGGGCCGGAAGCTGCGCCAGCACCTGGTCTACCGCCTGTTCGATCGAGCACCGCTGCGCCATCGTGGCCTCCATGAGCGTCCGGGGATGCGCACGTTGGACCCGTACTCAGGCGCTTTTGCTGCATGTCTGCTCGATGCATGCGACCCATGCGAATGGCATCTGTCGCAGCGAACAACTGGTGCCTCGGTTTACCTACGATGGCCGATGCACCCTCAGGCAGACACGCTGCGGCGGCCGTACAGGTCGTGTCAGACGTTGCGGTTACAGGCCCGACATCTTCTGGATCGCCTGCTTGAGTTCGTCGTCCGAACAATCAGCGCAAGTGCCGCGTGGCGGCATGGCGTTAAGACCAGTGATGGCCTTGGCGAGGATGCCATCCAGGCCGCCCTGGTGGTCGGCGCGTTCCTTCCAGGCGGCGGTGTCGCCGATCTTCGGCGCGCCCAGCAGGCCAGGGCCGTGGCAGGCGTTGCAGTGCTTGGCGATCACCTCATCGATGTTCTTCGCACCGCCCGCACTGCTGGCCGTCGCCGCTACTTCCAGGCCCTTGCATTCCTGCCCCTGGACGCACACCTGCCCCACGGGCGCGAGGCGCTTGGCGAGGTCGTCGTTGCTCGTCGCCTGGGCCCCGAGCGCCCACAGGGCGAGCATAACGGCTGGGAGGGCCAGCCTCGTCTTGATCTGGTTCACGCTTACACCCTCATGGTGGCTGATCTCGCCCACGGCCACGGTCTACGCGGGCGCCGGGAGTATAACGACAAGCCTTGACCCCCGAAACGACCCCACATTGCAAAGGGCTATCGAACAGCCGATAGTCTGCGCCAGATCAAAAGTTCGAGGGGGTGGCCGCGCTGATCAGCCGCGCAGGTTCGGCGAAGGGGTTGCGAAAGCGGTGCGGGCGGGTGCTTTCGAAGTAGTAGCTGTCGCCAGCTTCGAGGATGAAGGTCTCGTGGCCGACCACCAGTTCCAGGCGCCCTTCGAGGAGGATGCCGGTCTCTTCGCCATCGTGAGTGAGCATCTCGATGCCGGTGTCGGCACCTGGCGGGTAGATCTCGTTGAGCAAGGCGATGGCGCGGTTGGGATGGGACTTGCCGACCAGCTTCATGGTCACGGCGCCGTCGGAGATGTCGATCAGCTCATCGGCCTTGTAGACGATCTGTGCGGTGCTTTCGGGTTCCAGCTCGACGGAAAAGAACTCCACCATCGACATGGGAATGCCACTGAGCACCTTGCGCAGCGAACTGATCGAAGGGCTGACGCTGTTCTTCTCGATCATCGAGATGGTGCTGTTGGTCACCCCGGCGCGCTTGGCCAACTCTCGTTGGGAGAGGCCCTTGAGCTTGCGAATGGCTTGCAGTCGTTCGCCAACGTCCAAAGCGGAGCCTCCTGAAACGGTCGAATAGCGGCAAATGTGGCCGATATGATGGCAACCGCGTTCAGGATTTACAACACTGCGGCCTGCGCGTCGGCTGCGTCACTCGCCCGCGTAATCGCGTGGCACGCGCTTGAGGTTGCAGAAGATCTGATAGGGAATAGTGCCGGCCTGGGTCGCCACGTCGCTGGCGAGCACCTGCTTGCCCCACAGCTCGACCGGGCTGCCGACCACTGCCTCGGGCACGTCGGTCAGGTCGACGCAGAGCATGTCCATCGACACCCGCCCGATCAACCGCGTGCGCGTGCCGGCCACCACCACCGGCGTACCCGTGGGCGCCTGCCGGGGGTAGCCGTCGGCATAACCCATGGCCACCACGCCGACGCGCGACGCCTGCGTGGTGATGAAGTGGCCGCCGTAACCCACCGGTTCGCCGGCCGGCAGTTCGCGCACGCTGATCAGGCGCGATTGCAGGGTCATCACCGGTTGCAGGCGCGTGGCTTCGGCCTGGGGCACCTCGAAGGGGGTGGCGCCGTAGAGCATGATGCCGGGGCGCGCCCAGTCGCTGCGCACCTGGGGCCAACCCAGCACGGCCGGCGAGTTGCTCAGGCTGCACTCGGCCGCCAGGCCCTCACGGGCGGCCTGGAACACCGCCAGTTGCTGCGCGGTGGTGTCGGCATCGAGCTCGTCGGCGCGGGCGAAGTGGCTCATCAGCACGATGCGCGCCACCTTGCCGCTGGCCAGCAGCCGCTGATAGCCGTCGCGGTATTCGAGCGGCGACAGGCCGGCGCGGTGCATGCCGCTGTCGAGCTTGAGCCAGATCTTGAGGGGCTTGTGCACGGGCGTCCGTTCGATGGCCTCCACTTGCCACAGCGAATGCACCACGCACCACAGGTCATGTTCGGCGATCAGTGCCAGCTCGCTGGCCTCGAAGAAGCCTTCTAGCAGCAATACCGGGGCTTTGATCCCTGCCGCACGCAACTCCAGCGCCTCTTCGATGCAGGCCACGGCGAAGCCGTCGGCCTCGGTTTCCAGCGCCAACGCGCAGCGCACCGCGCCATGGCCATAGGCATCGGCCTTGATCACGGCCAGCGCCTTGGCGCCGGACAGCTCGCGGGCGAGACGGTAGTTGTGGCGCAAGGCCTGGAGGTCGATCAGGGCACGGGCGGGACGCATGTCTGCAGCCTTCTGGCAGGTCGGGTGATAAGACGAACCCAGGCACGCGGCGGCCTGGGTTTGCAAGGGCCGGCGTACCGGCCCTGGTTTCGAAGTGCCGGCTGGCCGGCTTTCTGTCGGGTTACGAGTGGGCGGGCGTTGGCTGGCCCTGGCGAGCGGCGTTCTGGCCTTGGCCATAGCGCGAGATGTCCAGCCCTGCCGCACTGATCTGCGGCGTCTTGCGCGCGATCAGGTCTGCCAGCAGGCGCCCGGACCCGCATGCCATGGTCCAACCCAGGGTGCCATGGCCGGTGTTGAGGAACAGGTTGCGCAACCGCGTCGCGCCGACGATGGGCGTGCCATCGGGGGTAGCCGGGCGCAGGCCAGTCCAGAATTCGGCTTGGCGCAGATCACCGCCGCGAGGATAGAGATCGTTGACGATCATCTCCAGCGTTTCTCGCCGACGCGGGTTCAAGCTGAGGTCGTAGCCAGCGATTTCCGCCATGCCGCCCACGCGGATGCGCTCGTCGAAACGGGTGATGGCCACCTTGTAGGTTTCGTCGAGGATGGTCGAAGTCGGCGCCATGGCCGCGTTGGTGATCGGCACGGTCAGCGAATAGCCCTTGAGCGGGTACACCGGCGCCTTGATGCCCAGCGGCTTGAGCAACTGCGGCGAGTAGCTGCCCAGAGCCAGCACGTAGCGGTCGGCGGTTTCCAGCTTGTCGTCGATCAGCACGCCGTCGATGCGGTCGCCACTGGCCTGCAACTGCTGGATGTTCTGCCCGAAACGGAACTCCACACCCAACTGCCGGGCCATCTCGGCCAGGCGCGTGGTGAACAGCTGGCAGTCGCCGGTCTGGTCGTTGGGCAGGCGCAACGCGCCGGCGAGGATGTCCTTGACCCCGGCCAGGGCCGGCTCGGCCCGGGCGATGCCATCGCGGTCGAGCAGCTCGAAGGGCACACCGGAGCGCTCCAGCACGGCGATGTCCTTGGCCGCGGCATCGACCTGGGCCTGGGTGCGGAACACCTGGGTGGTGCCCAGGGTGCGGCTCTCGTAGGCGATGCCAGTTTCGGCGCGCAGCTCGTCGAGGCAATCGCGGCTGTACTCGGACAGACGCACCATGCGCTCCTTGTTCAGGGCATAACGGCTGGCAGTGCAGTTGCGCAGCATCTGCGCCATCCACAGGTACTGGTCGACGTCGCCGGTCAGCTTGATGGCCAAAGGCGCGTGGCGTTCGAGCAGCCACTTGATGGCCTTGAGCGGCACCCCGGGCGCCGCCCAGGGCGAGGCATAGCCGGGCGAGATCTGGCCGGCGTTGGCAAAGCTGGTCTCCATGGCCACCGCCGGTTGGCGGTCGACCACGGTCACCTGAAAACCTTGTCGGGCCAGGTAGTAAGCGCTGACGGTGCCGATCACACCGCCACCCAGTACCAGAACTCGCATTGTCGCTTCCTTTGCGCGGCGTGCCGCGGGCATTCGCTGAGGTGGGTAGGAATGGGCGCAGTATAAAAACTACCCGCCAGTGCATTTCACTGTATAAACGCCTATATTTGGCGACAATTCTCGGCACTTTGGCCTTTCACGGAGGGGCATCCCCTATGAGAACCCAGCATCAGAGCAAGCGCGAACTGGACAAGATCGACCGCAACATCCTGCGCATCCTGCAGAACGACGGGCGCATCTCGTTCACCGAGCTGGGCGAAAAGGTCGGCCTCTCCACCACGCCCTGCACCGAGCGCGTGCGGCGCCTGGAGCGCGAGGGCATCATCATGGGCTACAACGCCCGCCTCAACCCGCAGCACCTCAAAGGTAGCCTGCTAGTGTTCGTCGAGATCGGCCTGGACTACAAGTCGGGCGACACCTTCGAAGAGTTCCGCCGCGCCGTGCTCAAGTTGCCCCATGTGCTGGAATGCCATCTGGTGTCGGGCGACTTCGACTATCTGGTCAAGGCGCGGATTTCCGAGATGGCTTCCTACCGCAAGCTGCTCGGCGACATCCTGCTCAAGCTGCCCCACGTACGCGAGTCGAAGAGCTACATCGTCATGGAAGAAGTCAAAGAGAGCCTGTGCCTGCCGATTCCGGACTGAGCCTCAAACCAGCACCTGCCGGGTGCTGGCGATGAAGCGGTGCACCAGCCGCTCGGCCTCGGGCTCGATCGGCGTCGCCGGCCCGCGGCCACGGGGGCAGGCCATGCGCGGCGTGGTGCCGAACAGCCGACAGATCATCGGCCGATCTTCGTACACGGTGCAGCCGTCGGGGCCTAGATGCACGCAATCCAGACGCTCCAGCGCCGCCGCTTGCTCGGCTACCGACTTGCGCGGCAGGCAGGCCATCTCCTCGCTGGAAGTGGTCACCGGCCCGCAGCAGTCGTGGCAGCCGGGTTCACAGGCGAAAGTGGGGATCAGCTCGCGCAGAAAATGGATCTTGTGGCGGTTTTCGGACATAGCGTTCAAAGCGTTGGGTGGGGGCAAAGATGATACATCGCCCGATTAGCGTTTTTGTCCAGCCATACTCCACCACGCCCGTTCCACACGCTCGAAACATTGTGAGGCTTCATGATGACGTGCCCAATGCCAGCAACCTGATTTACCGCTTTGGTCGTACAGGTGACGGTACGGCTACCGCATGCTTGAGCGAGAAACTATAGTCGTTTCCACGCCGTGGGCCGCGCATTTCAAACACCCCTGATAATTTTGTCAGTTGCCCTGACCTCGCCGTTACTCAACAATCCCATCTCAGCTAAATTCACGAGTGCGGCCTTATGATCACTCTCTCCGATAGCAGAATTTTTTATAACGGCGAATCAGTAAGCGTCGTTGAGAACAGCGGCTACGGCAGGTATGTACTTCACGTAAAAAATATACCGTTGGCCCAAGGACAGGCCGCTGACAAGGCCACCTCTTCACTGCATGCCACGCTGTTGGCGACTGAGCAAAATGGCTCTGTCCTAAGCCAAGTCGAGCCTGGCACAAGGGCGGCGCATACCTACTCCGTCTATGGTTACGACAACCCACCCGCCGAAGAAAACGCCTTGCTCGGTTTTACAGGGCAGCTTCGCCTTCTGCGATCGATCTACTCATTGGGCAAGGGGTATAGGATTTATAACACGGGCATCAGACGCTTTTGTTCGCCCGACAGCTACAGCCCCTTCGGGCGGGGTGGCCTAAATGCGTATGCCTACTGCGAGAATGATCCGATCAACCAAGTCGATCCAACCGGGCATTCTCGCCGCTCAATGGCAGGGAGAATGTCTCTAAATGATTTCAAGAAAATCTCACCGGCAGAAAGGCTCACCCTGCGACAGGGTCAGCTCGAAAAAAACATGACCGAAAGAGGCGAAATAACCAAGTCCATAAACGCCCTACCCCGGCCGAGAACGGCCAACTCCGGACTGACTTCAACTGAGCGCTCGAGTAACGCTGAAACCCGTATAAAGAGATCAGAACTCTTGGCCAAGCGGGAGCAACTGGATACACAAATAAGCACGAATAAACAGCTCATTGACCTGCATCAATCGTCGAGCAGGCCTGTGCTTGAAAATTCCATTACGTCGCCCCAGGCGTCAAGTTTCGAGCGTTTATCCAAGATGATGAACGACCCAGAAAATAAGGGTTGGGATGACTTTATTCGTGCAAACCCGACCGCCACTCTGTCTGCCTACGAAATTTCCAAATACAACGGGAATATCCGCGAGAGTTGAAACCACTGTGGATGGTGATCTTTGGCTTGAGGCCAATGCTTTGAGTCCTCAAGGAAGGCCTGTTCACTCAAATCGGTGGCGAAACTCAAGCAAAACGGCGGTCTGCCCTGTCGGCAGAAACCACCCTGCTCTTGCTCGACAGGCCTCGAGCCTCGGCCATGTTCCCAGGCGTAGCGGCTGCAATTTTTGTGGGGACGGTTGTCGAGGCTCCGAATGGCCACTTATGCTCTTGCGCAGGCCCCAACCGAGCAACTCGAATGATCGCCACAGCGTCTTCTTCCTACTACGCCGCCAGCAGTGTGCCCACACCTGAATACCCCCTTCTGACTGGGGCATGCGAGGCCGACGTCTGCATCGTCGGCGGCGGCTTTTCCGGGCTCAACACCGCCATCGAACTCGCCGAGCGCGGCCTCTCGGTGATCGTGCTGGAAGCGCAGCGCATGGGCTGGGGCGCCAGCGGGCGCAATGGCGGGCAGTTGATTCGCGGCGTCGGCCATGGTCTGGAGCAGTTCCGCAAGACGCTCGGCGACGACGGTGTGCGCAGCTTGAAGCTGATGGGCCTGGAGGCGGTGGAGATCGTGCGCCAGCGCGTCGAGCGCCATGCCATCGCCTGCGACCTGACCTGGGGCTACTGCGACCTGGCGAACAAACCCGGCGAGCTGGACGGTTTCGCCGAAGACGCCGAGGAGCTGCGCGGCCTGGGCTATGCCCACGAGCTGCGCCTGGTCAGCCAGGCCGACATGCACCAGGTGGTGGGCAGCCAGCGCTATGCCGGCGGCCTGATCGACATGGGTTCGGGGCACCTGCACCCGTTGAATCTGGCGCTGGGCGAGGCGGCCATGGCGGCGCGCCTGGGCGTCGGTCTGTACGAGCAGTCCGCCGTCACGCGCATCGACTACGGCCCGCAGGTGGTGGTGCACACCGCCCAGGGCCAGGTCCGCGCCGACACCCTGGTGCTGTGCTGCAACGCCTACCTCAACGGCCTCAACCGCGAGCTGGGCGGCAAGGTACTGCCGGCCGGCAGCTACATCATCGCCACCGAGCCATTGGGCGAGGAACGCGCCCGTCAGCTGTTGCCGCAGAACATGGCGGTGTGCGACCAGCGGGTGACCGTGGACTACTACCGACTGTCGGCCGACAAGCGCCTGCTGTTCGGCGGCGCCTGCCACTACTCCGGGCGTGATCCGCAGGACATCGCCGCCTACATGCGCCCGAAGATGCTCAAGGTGTTCCCGCAACTGGCCGACGTGCGCATCGACTACCAATGGGGCGGGATGATCGGCATTGGCGCCAACCGCCTGCCGCAGATCGGCCGCCTGGCCAGCCAGCCCAACGTGTTCTACGCCCAGGCCTACTCCGGTCACGGCCTGAACGCCACGCACCTGGCCGGGCGCCTGCTCGGCGAGGCCATCAGTGGCCAGGCCGGCGGGCGCTTCGAGCTGTTCGACAAGGTGCCGCACATGACCTTCCCCGGTGGCCGGCACCTGCGCTCGCCGCTGCTGGCGCTGGGCATGCTCTGGCATCGGCTCAAGGAACTGGTGTAGTCAGCCCTTCCAGAAGGGTTTGGCGGCTTCCGCCTGGGCTTGCTGCAGGCTCAGGCCAACATCGCGCAGTTCCGCTTCGGTCAGCGTCAGCAGGGCCTGGCGGGTGCGCCAGCGGCGCAGCAGACGCTGAGCGCGCGTCAATCTCGGTTGGGCGCCGTATTCGTCGAACGCGGCTGGCTGGAGGGCGGACGTGGGTGAAACCTCGCTGAAGCCTTTCATGGTGGTCGCTTCCTGATCGTGGCTGGGCAGGAGCACAGGATGCCGGGTGCAGCGTATGGGGATACAGACTCAACCAAGATCGATTAAATCCATACAGAACACGCCGAAACAGCCGTGAATGGGGTATTTTCCTGGCATCTGTAACGGTTTTACTGCTGCCCCAGGAGTGCGCCATGACGCTGTATGCCAACCTTGCCGAACTGCTCGGAGACCGTATCGAGCAAGGCCTGTACCGCCCGGGCCAGCGCCTGCCCTCGGTGCGCGCGCTGAGCCTGGAGCATGGCGTGAGCCTGAGCACCGTGCAGCAGGCCTATCGCCTGCTCGAAGACAACGGCCTGGTCTCGCCGCGGCCAAAGTCCGGCTACTTTGTCAACGAGGGCCGCAGCCAGGCGGCGCTGCCTGCGGTCAGCCGACCGGCGCAGCGGCCGGTGGAAATCTCCCAGTGGGAGCAGGTGCTGGACCTGATGAGCAGCACCCCAAGCCGCGAGGTGATCCAGCTGGGGCGCGGCATGCCCGACGTCGACACCACCACCCTCAAGCCCCTGCTGCGCAGCCTGGCGCAGCTCAGCCGGCGCCTGGACATGCCGGGGCTGCATTACGACACCATCCACGGCAACCTGCGCCTGCGCGAACAGATCGCCCGCCTGACCCTCGATTCGGGCTGTCGCCTGGCGGCCACCGACGTGGTGGTGACCACCGGTTGCCACGAGGCGCTGTCGTGCGCTATCCGCGCGGTGTGCGAACCGGGCGACATCGTCGCGGTGGAGTCGCCAAGCTTCCACGGTGCCATGCAGACCCTCAAAGGTCTGGGCATGAAGGCCATGGAAATCCCTACCGATCCGCTGACCGGGATCAGCCTCGAAGCCCTGGAGCTGGCCTTGGAGCAATGGCCGATCAGGCTCATCCAGGTCACCCCCAGCTGCAACAACCCGCTGGGCTACGTCATGCCCGAAGCGCGCAAGAAAGCCCTGCTGAACCTGGCCCAGCGCTTCGACGTGGCGATCCTCGAAGACGACGTGTACGGCGATCTGGCCTACACCTACCCCCGCCCGCGCACGATCAAGTCGTTCGACGACGACGGCCGCGTGCTGCTCTGCAGCTCGTTCTCCAAGACCCTGGCGCCCGGCCTGCGGGTGGGCTGGGTGGCGCCTGGGCGCTACCTGGAGCGGGTGCTGCACATGAAATACATCAGCACCGGCTGCACCGCCGCCCAGCCGCAGCTGGCGATCGCCGACTTCATCGCCGAAGGCCACTACCAGCCGCACCTGCGCCGCCTACGCAGCCAGTACCAACGCAGCCGCGACGTGATGAGCGATTGGGTGGCGCGGTATTTCCCGGCCGGCACCCGGGTCAGCCGTCCGCAGGGCGGGTTCATGCTGTGGGTGGAACTGCCCGAGCACTTCGATACCTTACGGCTCAACCGTGCCTTGCTCGAACAAGGGGTACAGATTGCCGTGGGCAGCATCTTTTCCGCCGCCGGCAAATACCGTCACTGCCTGCGCATGAACTACGCCGTGCGCCCCTCGGCCGAACTCGAAGCGGCGGTGCGCCGCGTGGGTGAGACCGTACGACGCCTGCTGGCAGAAGACGACAGCGCTGAGTAACTTTGCCTTACTTCGCAGGGTCCATACCTGCGGACCTACTGCGTACAGGACGCCCCCACCTTGAAACTCCAGCGAGCATTGCCCTTCGTACTGGCGCTGCTGCTCGGCCTGGCCGGCTGCGCCAGCGTCAGCCCGCCGCGCCAGACCAGCCAGGCCCTGCCCGCCGAGCAATCGGCCTTCGGGCGCTCGGTGCTGAGCCAGGCAGCGACCCACGACGGCCGCTCCGGTTTCCGTCTGCTGCCCAACAGCACCGAGGCCTTCCATGCCCGCGCCGAGCTGCTGCGCAACGCGCAAACCAGCATCGATCTGCAGTACTACATCGTCCATGACGGCCTCAGCACCCGCGCCCTGGTGCACGAACTGCTCGCCGCCGCCGACCGCGGCGTGCGCGTGCGCGTGCTGCTCGATGACACCACCAGCGACGGCCTGGACAGCCTGATCGGCACCCTCGCCGCCCATCCCAACATCCAGATCCGCGTGTTCAACCCGCTGCACCTGGGCCGCAGCACGGGCCTGACGCGCACTGCCGGGCGCCTGTTCAACCTATCGTTGCAACACCGGCGCATGCACAACAAGTTGTTCCTGGTGGACAACAGCATGGCCATCGTCGGCGGTCGCAACCTGGGCGACGAATACTTCGACGCCGAGCCCAACCTCAACTTCACCGACATCGACATGCTCGGCATCGGCCCGATCGCCGAGCAGTTGGGCCATAGCTTCGACCAGTATTGGAACAGTGCCCTGAGCCGGCCGATCGACGATTTTCTCTGGCGCGAGCCCGATGCCGACGCCCTAAAGACCAGTCGCCAGCGCCTCGACGCTTCGCTGGCCCAGGCACGGGTCGAGCGCAAGGCGCTGTACGACCGGCTGATGGCTTGGCAACGGGCACCGCGCCTGGCGCAGTGGCGCAAGGAGCTGATCTGGGCCCATGGCCAGGCGCTGTGGGATGCGCCGAGCAAGGTGTTGGCCAAGGACGAACCCGACCCGCAACTGCTGATGACCCAACAACTGCTGCCCGAACTCCAGCAGGTGCGACACGAGCTGATTCTGATCTCGGCTTATTTCGTACCGGGCAAGACGGGCCTGGTCTACCTCACCGGCCGTGCCGACCAGGGCGTGAGCGTCAAGCTGCTGACCAACGCCCTGGAAGCTACCGACGTGCCGGCAGTGCACGGTGGCTACGCACCCTACCGCCGCGCCCTGCTCGAACATGGCGTGCAACTGTTCGAGCTGCGCCGCCAACCCGGCGATCCCAGTTCCACGCGCGGCCTGAATTTCCGCGGCAGTTCCGATTCCAGTCTGCACAGCAAGGCGATGGTCTTCGACCGGCACAAGACCTTCGTCGGCTCGTTCAACTTCGATCCGCGTTCGGTGCTGTGGAACACCGAGGTGGGCGTGCTGGTGGACAGCCCGAAACTGGCCGAATACACCCGCGCGCTGGCCTTGCAGGGCATGGCTCCGGACGTCAGCTATCGGCCCGTGTTGCAGGACGGCAAGCTGGTATGGATCACCGAGGACAACGGCCAGATGCATACCCTGACCCGCGAGCCGGGCGGCCTGTGGCGGCGCTTCAATGCCTGGGTCGCCAAAGCGGTAGGGCTGGAGCGGATGCTCTAGAACAGCCGACTCAAGCCTTGGCGGCGGGCGCGAACGCGCCGGGGCGTCGTGTCAGCCAGACCAACCCCGCAGCGCCGGCCGCCATGATCCACAGCAGGGCATGGCCGCTGATCCACTGGCTGCCCGCCCCGGCCAGCAACGGCCCGAGCAGGCAGCCGATGCCCCATAGCTGGGCCACATGGGCGTTGGCCCTGACCAGCGCATCGTCCCGGTAGCGTTCGCCAATCAGCACCAGCGACAGGGTGAACAGGCCACCGGCGCTGGCGCCGAACAGCACCCACAGCGGCCAGATCGCAGGCGTATGCAGCAGTAGCGGGATCGTCAGGCTGGTCATCAGCAAGGTCACCGCGCATCCCGTGAACAACAGGCGCCGCGACAGGCGATCGGCCAGCGCGCCGATGGGCAGTTGCAGCAGCGCATCGCCCACCACCACGGTACTGACCATGAACAGCGCCAGCTCGGCGGTGAAACCCTGTTGCAGGCAATACACCGGCAATAGCGTCAGAATCATCGCCTCGAAGGCGGCGAACAGGGCGATGGCCCAGGCGATCACCGGCAGGCCGCGGCAGAAGCCGACCAGGTCGCGCAGGCCGACGCTGCACGCTTCGGTGACGGGTGCGCCGTCACGGCCCAGCAGTATCAGCGGCGACAGCAGCAACAGCCCGGTGGCGGCCCAGAAGCCGAAATCGTGGTCCGAACCCAGCACGCCCAGCAGCAACGGCCCCGCCAACTGGCTCAAGGCATAGCTGCTGCCATACAGCGCCACCAGACGCCCACGCCACTGCTCGACCACCAGCTGGTTGATCCAGCTCTCGCCCAGCACGAACACCACGGTCAACGACATGCCGATCAACAGGCGCAGCCCCAGCCACAGCGGGTAGCTGGGCAGCACGGCCACCAGCCCGATCGACAGCGCCCCGCCCCACAGGCACAGGCGCATCGCTGCCGGCACCCCGACCCACCCCGCCAGTCGGCTGGCGAAGCTCGCCCCCAGCAGCACACCCAGCGCCGGCATGGCGGCCATCACGCCGATGGCGAAGCCGCCGTAGCCCTGCTGCTCCAGGCGCAGCGACACCAGCGGCATGCTCACGCCCAGCGCCAGGCCCACGCTCAACACGGCCGACAGCACGGCGAAATAGGTTGCCCAGCGCATGGCGGCTCCTTGGCGAAAAGTGTGCGAACGACGGAAACGACGCAGCCGGAGCGACGTATCGGCCCGGCTGCGGGTGCGGCCTGAGAGGCTTGTGCTGGGCCGTTACAGCTTGATCCAGGTGGCCTTCAGCTCGGTGTATTTCTCCAGCGCGTGCAGCGACTTGTCACGGCCGTTGCCCGACTGCTTGAAGCCGCCGAAGGGCGCGGTCATGTCGCCGCCATCGTACTGGTTGACCCACACGCTGCCGGCGCGCACGGCACGGGCGGTCTTGTGCGCCTTGGAGATGTCCGCCGTCCAGATGCCTGCGGCCAGGCCATACGGCGTGTCGTTGGCGATGGCGATGGCTTCTTCGGCGGTGTCGAAGGTGATCACCGACAGCACGGGGCCGAAGATTTCTTCCTGGGCGATCTTCATGGCGTTGGTCACGCCGTCGAAGATGGTCGGCTCGACGTAGGTGCCGCCGGTCTCTTCGAAGATGCGCTTGCCACCGGTGAGCAGCGTGGCGCCGTCCTGGTGGCCGGCGTCGATGTACGACAGCACGGTGTTCATCTGCTGGGTATCGACCAGGGCGCCGACGGTGGTCGCCGGGTCCAGCGGGTTGCCTGGCTTCCAGGCCTTGAGGGCCTCGACCACCTTGGGCAGGAACTGGTCGCGGATGGAGCGTTCGACCAGCAGTCGCGAGCCGGCGGTGCACACTTCGCCCTGGTTGAAGGCGATGGCGCTGGCGGCGGCCTGGGCGGCGGCGTCCAGGTCGGGCGCATCGGCGAAGACGATGTTCGGGCTCTTGCCACCGGCTTCCAGCCACACGCGCTTCATGTTCGACTCGCCAGCGTAGATCATCAGTTGCTTGGCGATGCGGCTGGAGCCGGTGAACACCAGGGTGTCGACGTCCATGTGCAGGGCCAGGGCCTTGCCGACCGTGTGGCCATAGCCAGGCAGCACGTTGAGCACGCCGGCGGGAATACCCGCTTCGATCGCCAACTGGGCGATGCGGATGGCGGTCAACGGGGATTTTTCGGACGGCTTGAGCACTACCGAGTTGCCGGTCGCCAGGGCCGGGCCGAGCTTCCAGCAAGCCATCATCAGGGGGAAGTTCCAGGGTACGATGGCCGCGACCACACCCACCGGCTCACGGGTGACCAGACCGAGCTGGTCGTGGGGCGTGGGCGCCACTTCGTCGTAGACCTTGTCGATGGCCTCGGCGGTCCAATGGACGGCATTGGCCGCGCCAGGGATGTCGATGCTGGAGGAGTCGCCGATCGGTTTACCCATGTCGAGGGTTTCCAGCAGCGCCAGCTCTTCGACGTTGGCACGCATCAGCTCGGCGAAGCGGATCAGACGCGCTTTGCGCTTGGCCGGGGCCAGGCCCGACCAGACGCCGGAATCGAAGGTGGCACGGGCGTTCGCCACGGCCCGATTGGCGTCGGCCACGTCGCAACTGGCAATCTTGGCGAGGAAACGACCGTCGACCGGGCTGAGGCAGTCGAAGGTTTCCCCGGCGCTGGCGTCGGTGTACTGGCCATCGATGAAGGCGCGGCCCTCGATCTTCAATTGCTGTGCGCGTTGTTCCCAATCCGCATGCGTCAGGGTGGTCATACCGAACTCCTCCTCTTGTAGGGGTGCAACGCCGCACTGAGGGCGCGCAGGCGTTGTCTGAAATACTGGCCGGGCAACGAGTGCGCACAGGCGCTAGCACCCTAAACCAGGCCGATCAAACTATCAATATATTTGACATGATCGGCATTTAAGACCTCATATGTTCATTTTATTAAACATGCACGGGGACCCATCATGAGCATCTCCACCATCATAGATTTCGCCCAAGCCCTGACCGAAGCCGAGCGCTACCGACCGGCGGCGGAAAAAATCCTCTCGGGCGATCCCGACCAATTGATCTACAACCATTACGCCAGCCCTTGCGGTCAGTTCGCCGCAGGCGTGTGGGAAGGTGCGGTGGGGCATTGGACGGTCAATTACACCGAACACGAATATTGCGAGATCGTTCAAGGCGTTTCGGTATTGCGCGATGAAGCTGGGGACGCCAAAACACTGCGCGCAGGCGACCGATTTGTAATCCCGGCTGGCTTCAAAGGCACTTGGGAGGTGCTGGAGCCGTGCCGCAAGATCTACGTAATGTTCGAAGGCGCCTAGATTGCGCATGAGCATTCGAGAGGCCGGCTTGGCGAGGAAAACGGGCGGCGCGCAGAGCCGAAGCGCCCCATCGACCTCGACGCAGCTCAGGCTAGGGTCGAGGTTTCGTAGACGCCGTAGCTTGGTGCTTTGCGAGATTTATGCGACACCGTCCGCAATCGATTGGATCGGATCATGGCAAAGCTCAATTGGAGCTAACCATTGAAGGAGAAACATCATGACCGCAGAGATCCTCGACTCGGCCAAGCACGTGATCGGTTCGCGCTATGTGGAAAGTGTCAAACCCTACATCCTTGAGCTGACCGGCCTGCAAAGGGCCGTGCGCGACGACGAGATGGCAACCAAGGAAATGGCAACGGACCGCGTGTTCATCGCTGTCGATGACGCAGGCAATATCGCCGACCTGTACATCTCCTGATCCAACGCTGCTGGCGTCGCACCAGCAAGACCCGCGCTCGAGAGATCGCGGGTTTTTTCATGCCTCCGATTCTCTGGGAAGTACGCAGACCTGCCATCCCACCCTCGTCAAGCAAGGCCCGAAGCCCCGCCATGAGAGCCGCAGCTGTACTGTCCTAAATACCTAACGCAAGCCAGCGCAACGAGGCGAGACCATGGGTGCGCTCAATTCCGAGCACCCACTGCGACGGAGCAACACCATGACCAACGACTTGCCCCCCTTCTCCGACCTGCCGCCTTTCACCGATGTGTCTGCCGGCAAGGACGTGCTCGCACCCGCGCGCCATGTGATCGGCTCGCGTTATGTCCAGAGCGTCAAGGCCTACGTTCTCGAGCTGACCGGCCTGAGAAAGGCCATCGGACCGAAAGACCCGTCCACCAAGGACATCCGCACCGACCGTGTGTTCATCAAGGTGGACGAGGACGGCCTGATCAACAGGCTGGTGATCAAGTAGACCGGACCCAGGGTTGAAGGCATAAAAAAACCCGCTTCCTTTCGGAGGCGGGTTTTTTCAAGTCGCCGATCAATTACTTGATCTTGGCTTCCTTGTAGATCACGTGCTTGCGAACGACCGGATCGTATTTCTTGATCTCGATCTTGTCCGGGGTAGTACGCTTGTTCTTGTCGGTGGTATAGAAGTGGCCGGTGTTAGCGGTCGATACCAGACGGATCAATTCACGCATGATGCTCTCCCTTAAACCTTGTTGCCAGCGCGACGGATGTCGACCAGAACGGCATCGATGCCGCGCTTGTCGATGATACGCATACCTTTGGCGGAAACGCGCAGGCGCACGAAACGCTTCTCGGATTCAACCCAGAAACGGTGATGCTGCAGGTTCGGCAGGAAACGACGACGGGTTTTGTTGTTTGCGTGGGAAATGTTATTCCCGGTTACCGGACCCTTACCGGTAACTTGACAGACTCTCGACATGCCTCAGCCCTCTAAAACCACATGCCCAACCCGGCATGGGTTGGCCGCTTAATCTCTCAGTCTTGGCGCCAGGCGCCGTATTTCAGGGGTCTTATTCGACCGGACCCGCTTGCGCGGCAGACCGAGCCCCTAGAAAAGAGCGCTGCTTTATACCAGAAAGACTTGTGTACAACAACTCTCCGAGTACATCGGCGCACGCCAGTACGGCTGCGGTCGGCCGGTGCACAAGGCTAGCGCAGCGTGCGCCGTTCGTCGCCGAATTAATCGCCAAGGCTGTGGTCATTTGCAGGCATCGCCCCTACTGTAGGACGTTTCCAGCCAGAACCGGCCCACAGCGACCGACTCATCGAGGACTCCCCCATGCGTGCCGCCGCGCTTTGCTTCGCGTTTTCTTCTCTGTTTGCCGCAGGCATCGCTCAGGCCGCCCCGTTGGTGGTGTGCACCGAGGCCAGCCCCGAAGGGTTCGATGTAGTGCAGTACAACTCGCTGACCACCACCAATGCCTCGGCCGACGTGCTGATGAACCGTCTGGTCGAGTTCGACTCCGCGCAGGGCAAGGTCGTGCCGAGCCTGGCCCAGAGCTGGAGCATCTCGCCCGATGGGCTGACCTATGACTTCACCTTGCGCAAAGGTGTGAAGTTCCACAGCACGGCCTACTTCAAGCCCAGCCGCGAGCTGCAGAGCGACGACGTGCTGTTCAGCTTCCAGCGCATGCTCTACCCGGCCCATGCCTGGTACAAGACCGCGCCGGGCGGCTACCCGCATGCCCAGTCGCTGCAATTGGGCAGCCTGATCAAGTCGGTCGAAGCGCCTACGGCCAATACCGTGCGCTTCACCCTGGACCACCCCGATGCCACCTTCCTCGCCACCCTGAGCATGGGCTTCGCCTCGATCTACTCGGCCGAATACGCCGATAAGCTGATGAAGGCCGGCACGCCCGACAAGCTCAACAGCCAACCCATCGGCACCGGCCCTTTCGTGTTCCAGCGCTTCCAGAAGGACGCTCTGGTGCGCTACCGCGCCAACCCCGACTACTTCGCCGGCAAACCGGCCGTCGACCCGCTGATCTACTCGATCGCGCCGGACGCCACCGTGCGCCTGCAAAAGCTCAAACGCAACGAATGCCAAGTGGCCCTGTCGCCCAAGCCGCTGGACATCGCCGAAGCGCAGAAAGACGACACTTTGCAGGTGGCCAGCACGCCTGCCTTCATGACCGCCTTCGTGGCCTTCAATAGCCAGCACCCGCCGCTGGACAAGCCCGAGGTGCGCCAGGCCATCAACCTGGCGTTCGACAA
This sequence comes from Pseudomonas sp. MLB6B, assembly GCF_054508135.1. NCBI lineage: Bacteria > Pseudomonadati > Pseudomonadota > Gammaproteobacteria > Pseudomonadales > Pseudomonadaceae > Pseudomonas > Pseudomonas sp. MLB6B. Next base: position 755,112 of record NZ_CP199313.1, read on the forward strand.
GAAGGCCTATCTGCAAGCCGTGTTCGAGAACACCGGCACCGTGGCCGACGGCCCCTACCCGCCGACCACCTGGGGCTACGCCAAGGGCCTTCCCGGCTACCCCACCGATCTGACCAAGGCCAAGGCGCTGATGGCCAAGGCCGGCCTTGCCGACGGCTTCAGCACCACGATCTGGACGCGGCCGTCCGGCAGCCTGCTCAACCCCAATCCGAACCTGGGCGCGCAGATGCTGCAAGCCGACCTTGCCAAGCTCGGCATCAAGGCGGAAATCCGCGTGATCGAATGGGGCGAGCTGATTCGCCGCGCCAAGAAAGGCGAGCACGACCTGTTGTTCATGGGCTGGGCCGGTGACAACGGCGACCCGGACAACTTCCTCACCCCGCAGTTTTCCTGCGCTGCCGTGCAGTCGGGCACCAACTTCGCGCGCTTCTGTGACCCACGCCTCGACCAGCTGATCAGCGCCGGCCGCACAACCGCCGACCAGAGCGTGCGCAGCCGTCTGTACCAGCAGGCGCAAACGCTGATCCAGCAGCAGGCGCTGTGGTTGCCGCTGGCGCACCCGTCCGCCTCCACCTTGCTGCGCAAAGGTGTCGAGCACTATCAGGTGAGCCCGTTCGGACGCCTGGACTTCTCGAAGATCAGCGTCAACTAGGGGCTCAGTCGGTCGAGAACCAGCCATGCTCGACCATCGAGTATGGCTCTTCGTCGCCGACGATGATGTGGTCGAGCACACGCACGTCGATGACCCGCAGTGCCGACTTCAGCGCCAAGGTCAGGCGCAGGTCGTCCTGGCTGGGTTCGGGCAGGCCCGAAGGGTGGTTGTGGCAGAGGATGACGGCCGCCGCGTTGCGCGCCAGCGTGCGGCGGATCACATCGCGCGGGAACACGCTGGCACGGTCGATGGTGCCCTGGAACATCACCTCGAAACCCAATGGACGCAAGCGTATGTCGAGGAATAGACAGGCGAACACCTCGCTGGCCTCGTGCCGCATCATCGACTTCAAATAGCGCCGGACCTGGGCCGGCGACTCCAATGCCGGCCCGCGTTCGATGGACTCGGCCAAGTGGCGTCGACCGATTTCCAGCAAGGCCTGCAACTGGGCGTAACGTGCCGGCCCCAGCCCCATTTCGCCGAGAAACGCCGCCCGGTCGGCTTCAAGCAACTGGCGCAGGCCACCGAAGCGGGCGAGCAAGCCGCGCGCCAGGTCGACCACGTTGCGGCCGGGCAACCCGGAACCGAGCAGCACCGCCAGCAATTCGGCGTCCGATAGCGTATTGGCGCCCTTCTTCAGCAGTTTCTCCCTCGGCCGCTCCGCCAATGGCCACTCCCTGATGTTCATCGTCGCTCCTTGTGTGCTGATGCGGCGTATTTGGGCGCTGTGTTAACCTATTTCGTCCCGTAAATGCGACGATCCGCCGCAGGCAGATTCGTCGCCGCATGCTTTCTCTGGAAAAAGGCCTTTCTATGCAGCGGCTGTATCGCAAGCGCATCGTGCTCGGCGTGGGAGGTGGCATTGCCGCCTACAAAAGCGCCGAGCTGATTCGCCGGCTCCTGGAACACGGCGCGCAAGTGCGCGTGGTCATGACCCGCGGCGGCGCCGAGTTCATCACCCCGCTCACGCTGCAGGCGCTGTCGGGCCACCCGGTGCATCTGGACCTGCTCGACCCTGCTGCCGAAGCTGCGATGGGCCACATCGAACTGGCCAAATGGGCGGACCTGGTACTCATCGCGCCCGCCACCGCCGACCTGATGGCGCGTTTGGCCCAAGGCATGGCCGACGATCTGCTGACCACTCTGGTGCTGGCCACCGACGCCACCGTGGCAGTCGCGCCAGCGATGAACCAGGCCATGTGGCGCGATCCGGCCACCCAGGCCAACCTGGCGCTGCTGCAACAGCGCGGCCTCAAGGTGTTCGGCCCGGCGTCGGGCAGCCAGGCCTGCGGCGACGTGGGACTGGGGCGCATGCTCGAGGCCACCGACCTGGCCTGGTGCGCGGCGGAAAGCTTCAAACGCCAGTCGTTGACCGGCAAGCATGTGTTGATCACGGCGGGCCCTACCCAGGAAAACATCGATCCGGTGCGCTACATCACCAATCATAGTTCCGGGAAGATGGGCTTCGCCCTGGCCGAAGCCGCTGCCGAAGCCGGGGCTAGGGTGACCCTCGTCACCGGCCCCGTGCACCTGCCGACGCCCGACCGCGTCACGCGCATCGACGTGGTGAGCGCGCGCGATATGCTCGCAGCCTGCGAAACGGCCATGCCCTGCGACCTGTTGATCGCCTCCGCTGCGGTCGCGGACTACCGCCCTGAAGTCATCGCCCCGCAGAAGCTCAAGAAAGATCCCACGACCGGCGACGGCATGCTGCTGCAGATGGTGCGCAATCCGGATATCCTCGCCACGCTGGCCGGTCGCAGCGACCGCCCCTTCAGCGTAGGCTTCGCGGCCGAGACCGAGCATTTGCTCGACTACGCCACACGCAAGCTCAAGGACAAGAACCTCGATCTCATCGTCGCCAATGACGTGGCCAACCCCAGCATTGGCTTCAACAGCGAGGAAAACGCCTTGACCGTGATCGACCGCCAACAGCAGCAAACCCTCTTCGCGCAGACCAGCAAGGGCAAGATCGCCCGGCAACTGGTCGGCTTCATCGCCGAACGACTCAATCAGGTTCAATAAGCTCCATGCACGCTCTTCAAGCCAAGATTCTCGACCCCCGCCTGGGCACCGACTTCCCGCTGCCGCAATACGCCACGCCCGGCTCCGCCGGCCTCGACCTGCGCGCCTTGCTGCAGCAAGACACCGTCCTCGAACCCGGCCAGACCCTGCTCATTCCCACCGGCCTGTCGATCTTCATCAGCGACCCGTCCCTGGCCGCGCTGGTCCTGCCGCGTTCGGGCCTGGGCCACAAGCACGGCATCGTGCTCGGCAACCTGGTGGGCCTGATCGACTCGGACTACCAAGGCGAGTTGATGGTCTCGTGCTGGAACCGCGGCCATGCGCCCTTCACCCTCACCGTTGGCGAGCGCATCGCCCAACTGGTGCTGGTGCCGGTGGTGCAGGCGCAGTTCGAGATCGTCGAGGAATTCGCCGCTACCGAGCGCGGCGAAGGGGGCTTCGGCCACTCGGGCACCCGATAGCGCTACCGTCGGCCGACAAGGGCGCCCGTGTTCGAACCGATCGAAGACAAGGGCGTCAAACGGCGCTCCGCGCCACGAGCGATTTGCCAGAGCACAACCCATGCCCCCCACGCCCCCGACCCTGCCAGCCAGTATCTTCCGCGCCTACGACATCCGTGGCGTGGTCGGCCGCGACCTGCACCCCGACACCGCCTATTGGATCGGCCGCGCCATCGGCGCGCAGAGCCTGGCCCAGGGTGAGCCGCAGGTGGCGGTGGGCCGTGATGGACGGCTGTCCGGGCCGCTGCTGGTGGAGCCGTTGATTCGCGGCCTGGCCGAAGCCGGTTGCCAGGTCAGCGACGTCGGCATGCTGCCCACGCCCGCCCTGTACTACGCAGGCCATGTGCTGCCCGGCCGCTCGGCGGTGATGCTCACCGGCAGCCACAACCCGCCCGACTACAACGGCTTCAAGATCGTCATCGCTGGCGACACTCTGGCCAACGAGCAGATCCAGGCGCTGCTGACGCGCTTGCAGACCAACGATCTGAGCCAAGGCGAAGGCCAGGTGCGGCGCGTCGACATCCTCGCGCGCTACCAGCAGCGCATCGTCGACGACGTGCGCCTGGCCCGGCCGCTCAAGGCCGTGATCGACTGCGGCAACGGTGTGGGCGGCGTCATCGCCCCGCACCTGCTGAGCGCCCTCGGCTGCACAGTCACGCCGCTGTATTGCGAGGTCGACGGCACCTTCCCCAACCACCACCCCGACCCCGGTAAGCCCGAGAACCTCCAGGCGCTGATCGCCAAGGTCAGGGAAACCGGCGCCGACATCGGCCTGGCCTTCGACGGCGATGCTGACCGCGTGGGCGTGGTGACCAACCGCGGCACCATCATCTACCCCGACCGCCTGCTGATGCTCTTCGCCCAGGACGTCCTGGCACGCCATCCGGGCGCCGAGGTGATCTTCGACGTCAAATGCACGCGGCGCCTGCCCGCCCTGATCGAAGCCTGCGGCGGCCACCCGGTAATGTGGAAGACCGGGCATTCGTTGATGAAGAAGAAGATGAAGCAAACCGGCGCGCTGCTGGCCGGCGAGATGAGCGGCCACCTGTTCATCCAGGAGCGCTGGTACGGTTTCGACGACGGCCTGTACGTCGCCGCACGCCTGCTGGAGGTTCTCAGCCACAGCGATCTCGACGCCGAAACGCTGTTCGCGGCGTTTCCCGACGATGTTTCCACACCGGAAATCCACATCGATGTGACCGACGCGAGTAAATTCAGCATCATGGCGGCGCTGCAACGCGACGCCGACTGGGGCGACGCGCGCCTGACCACCCTCGATGGCGTGCGCGTCGATTATCCCCACGGTTGGGGCCTGGTACGCGCCTCCAACACCACACCGGTGCTGGTGCTGCGTTTCGAGACCGACGACCAAGCGCAACTGCAACGCATCAAGCACATTTTCCGCACACAGTTGCTGCGGGTCGCGCCCGACCTGCAACTGCCATTCTGACCGACTCTCTGTTCTGCCTGGAGCCCCGCATGACCCTCGAACGCGATGCCGCTTCCCAAGTCGCCAAGGTATTGTCCGAAGCGCTGCCCTACATCCGCCGTTTCGTCGGCAAGACCCTAGTGATCAAGTACGGCGGCAACGCGATGGAGAGCGAGGAGCTCAAAACCGGCTTCGCCCGCGACATCGTGCTGATGAAGGCCGTAGGCATCAATCCGGTGGTGGTGCACGGCGGCGGCCCGCAGATCGGCGACCTGCTCAAACGTCTGTCCATCGAGAGCCACTTCATCGACGGCATGCGCGTGACCGACGCAGCGACCATGGACGTGGTGGAAATGGTCCTCGGCGGGCAGGTCAACAAGAGCATCGTCAACCTAATCAACCGCCATGGCGGCAGCGCCATCGGCCTGACCGGCAAGGACGCCGAGCTGATCCGCGCCAAGAAACTCAAGGTCAGCCGCCAGACCCCGGACATGACCTCGCCGGAAATCATCGACATCGGCCACGTCGGCGAAGTGGTCGGGGTCAACACCGAGCTGCTGAACATGCTGGTGCGCGGCGACTTCATCCCGGTGATCGCCCCCATCGGCGTGGGCGCCGACGGCGAGTCGTACAACATCAACGCCGACCTGGTCGCCGGCAAGGTGGCCGAAGCGCTGCAAGCCGAGAAGCTGATGCTGCTGACCAACATCGCAGGCCTCATGGACAAGCAAGGCAAGGTGCTCACGGGCCTTACCACCGAGCAGGTCAACGAGCTGATCGCCGACGGCACCATCTACGGCGGCATGCTGCCAAAAATCAAATGCGCCCTGGAAGCCGTGCAGGGCGGCGTGACCACCTCGCACATCGTCGATGGCCGCGTGCCCAACGCCGTGCTGCTGGAAATCTTCACCGACAGCGGGGTCGGCACGTTGATCACCAACAAGCAGCAGGCGCTGGACGCTTGAATCGCTCTACGCCCCAGGTCTGCCTGGGGCTCACACTTCGTAAACCCTGGAGAAACAGCGTGAAATACGCATCACATGGACTCGTGATGGCAGCCGCCATCGCTATCGGGTCGTTGGCTGGCTGCGCCACCGAAACCTCTACCGCCGTCGCCGTACAGCAGGTCGAAAGCGTCAACCGTCCTTACAGCGGCGTTCGCGCACCCATCGCCGTGGGCAAGTTCGACAACCGCTCCAGCTACATGCGGGGCATCTTCTCCGACGGTGTCGACCGCCTCGGCGGCCAGGCCAAGACCATCCTCATCACCCATTTGCAGCAGACCAACCGCTTCAGCGTGCTGGACCGCGACAACATGAGCGAAATGCAGCAGGAGGCGTCGATCAAGGGCCAGGCCCAGCGCCTGCGCGGTGCCGACTACGTGGTGACCGGCGATGTCACCGAGTTCGGCCGCAAGGAAGTCGGCGACCATCAGCTGTTCGGCATCCTGGGCCGCGGCAAGACCCAGATCGCCTACGCCAAGGTGGCCCTGAACATCGTCAACATCAGCACCTCGGAAGTGGTCTATTCCACCCAGGGCGCAGGCGAGTACGCCCTGTCGAACCGCGAGATCGTCGGCTTCGGCGGCACTGCAAGCTACGACTCAACGCTCAACGGCAAGGTGCTCGACCTGGCCATGCGCGAAGCGGTCAACAAATTGGTCACGGCCGTGGACAACGGCCAATGGAACCCTCGCGCCCAGTAAGCGGCGCTGCGACAAGGAAGCCTTTCGATGAACATCACCCCCGTGGCCTGGCGCAATGGCGCCGGCCTCGTGCTGGCCGGCCTGCTGCTGGCCGGCTGCAATGCACCCAAACCGCTGTACCAGTGGGAAAGCTACCAACCGCAGGTCTACCAGTACTTCAACGGCCAGTCCAAGGAAGAGCAGGCACTGGCGCTGGAGCGCGACCTGGAGAAGATCAAGGCCAAGAACGGCGCCGTGCCGCCGGGCTATCATGCACAACTGGGCCTGCTGTATTCGGGGCTGGGCAAGGACGATCAGATGGTTCAGCAGTTCGTGACGGAAAAGGCGCTGTTCCCCGAGTCGGCGGCCTACATGGACTTTCTGCTGAGCAACGCCCGCAAAGGAGCCAAACCATGATCAAGCGAATCGCCGGTTGGCTCGTGGGGGCCTGCGTGCTGGCCCTGTTCGCCGGTTGCGCCGAGCGCCAGAGCGTCGACTATTCGGCCTACAAACAGAGCCGCCCCAAGTCGATTCTGGTGCTGCCACCGCTGAACCAGTCGCCTGACGTCAAGGCCACCTACAGCATGCTGTCGCAGGTCACTTATCCACTGGCGGAGGCCGGTTATTACGTCATGCCGGTGGCCCTGGTAGCCGAGACCTTCAACCAGAACGGCATGACCCAACCCGAAGACATCCACCAGTTGCAGCCCCGCAAGCTGCATGAGATCTTCGGCGCGGACGCCGGCCTGTACGTGACGGTGAGCGACTACGGTACGAGCTACATGGTGATCAGCAGCGCCACCACCGTGACGGCGAGCGCCAAACTGGTCGACCTGAAGACCGGTTCGACCTTGTGGACCGGCAGCGCGACGGCTTCGAGCGCGGAAAACCAGCAGAGCCAGGGTCTGATCGGCATGCTGATCATGGCGGCGGTCAACCAGATCGTCAGCAGCGCCCAGGACGACGCCGGTTACCCGATCGCCGGCATCACCAGCGCGCGCCTGCTCTCGCCCCATCCCAACGGCGGCATCCTCTACGGACCACGCTCGCCGAAGTACGGCACGGACTGACGCTGTATGCGCATGAAAAAGGCGACCCGAAGGTAAATGCCAGCCAGTTAATCAGGGCCGCTTTGCGGCCCATCGCGGCTAATCGGAGCGCCGAACCGGCCGCTCCCACAGGATTACGCTTATTTGTGGGAGCGGCTTTAGCCGCGATGGGCTGCGAAGCAGCCCCAGTTGCTTAACTGACTGGCATTAGCCCGAGGGTCGCCTTTTTATTGCCAGGCTCAGATGCCGTAACGCGCGCGGTAGGCTTCCACCGCCGGCAGATGCTGCTTGAGCTGCGGGTCGTCGGCCAGGAACTCCAGCACCTGGGTCAGCGACACGATGCTGACCACGGGAATGGCGAAATCCCGTTCCACTTCCTGGATCGCCGACAGCTCGCCGTTGCCGCGCTCTTCGCGGTTCAGGGCGATGAGTACGCCAGCAGGCTTGGCGTTCTGCGCCGAAATGATCTGCATCACTTCGCGAATGGCGGTGCCGGCAGTGATCACGTCGTCGATGATCAGCACGTCACCGGCCAGCGGCGCGCCGACCAGGCTGCCGCCTTCGCCGTGGTCCTTGGCTTCCTTGCGGTTGAAGCACCAGGGCACGTCGAGCTGGTGCTGCTCGGCCAGCGCCACCGCCGTGGCGGCTGCCAGCGGAATGCCTTTGTAGGCGGGGCCGAACAGCACGTCGAAGGAAATCTTGCTGTCGACGATGGCGGCAGCGTAGCAACGACCCAGTTGCGCCAGGGCGGAGCCGCTGTTGAACAGACCGGCATTGAAGAAATAAGGGCTGGTACGCCCCGATTTCAACGTGAACTCACCGAAGCGCAGAACACCGCGATCGATGGCAAAACGAATGAAGTCACGCTGATACGGTTGCATGTAAGTCCCGAATATTACGGATTTAGCTAAATGGGTTGAGCTCGGGTATCATACACGCACGAGATTTATGGGGCCATTTATGCGGATCATCAGTGTGAACGTCAATGGCATTCAGGCGGCTGCCGAGCGTGGTTTGCTCAGCTGGCTTCAAGCCCAGAATGCCGACGTCATCTGCCTGCAGGACACCCGCGCCTCGGCCTGTGAACTCGACGACCCAGCTTTCCAGCTCGATGGCTATTTCCTTTATGCCTGCGACGCGGAGGTGCCTGCCCAAGGGGGTGTGGCGCTCTACTCGCGGATGCAGCCCAAGGCAGTCATCACCGGCCTGGGTTTCGAGGCAGCCGACCGCTACGGACGTTACCTGCAAGCGGATTTCGACAAAGTCAGTATTGCCAGCCTGCTCTTGCCTTCGGGCATGAACGGCGACGCGGACTTGAACCAGAAGTTCAAGTTGATGGACGACTTCGGCAAGTACCTGGATAAGCAACGGCGCAAGCGCCGCGAATATATCTATTGCGGCTCGTTGTATGTGGCGCAGCAGAAGTTGGACATCAAGAACTGGCGCGACAGCCAACAGTCGCCCGGTTTCCTGCCCCCCGAGCGCGCCTGGATCGATTCCATCGTGGGCGACATGGGCTATGTGGATGCGCTGCGCGAAGTCAGCCGCGAAGGCGACCAGTACAGCTGGTGGCCGGACAACGAGCAGGCCGAGATGCTCAACCTGGGCTACCGGTTCGACTATCAGCTGCTCACGCCGGGCCTGCGCCGTTTCGTGCGCAGCGCACGTCTGCCGCGCCAGCCACGCTTCTCGCAGCACGCGCCACTGATTGTGGACTACGACTGGACGCTGACCATCTAGGTCGGCGCCTGAGGTTGCCCCAGACACGAAAAAGCCGACAGCGATGTCGGCTTTTTCGTGTCCGTGAAGGACTCAGTCGGCCAATGCGGCCTTCTGCAGTTCGAAGATTTCGTTCATGCCCTTCTGCGCCAAAGCCAGCATGGCGTTGAAGTCTTCCGGCTGGAAAGGCGCGCCTTCGGCGGTGCCCTGGACTTCGATGAAGCCGCCGGCACTGGTCATGACCACGTTCAGGTCGGTTTCGGCGGCGGAGTCTTCGAGGTAGTCGAGGTCCAGTACCGCTTCGCCCTTGTACATGCCCACGGAAACGGCCGCGATCATGTGCTTGAGCGGGTCGCCGCCCTTGAGCCCGCCACGCTTCTTGATCACCCGCAGCGCATCGACCAGGGCCACCATGGCGCCGGTGATCGACGCGGTGCGGGTGCCGCCATCGGCCTGGATCACGTCGCAGTCGACGTACAGGGTGATGTCGCCGAGCTTGCTCATGTCCAGCGCCGCGCGCAGCGAACGGCCGATCAGGCGCTGGATTTCCAGAGTGCGGCCGCCCTGCTTGCCACGGCTGGCTTCGCGCTGGTTACGCTCGCCGGTGGAACGCGGCAGCATGCCGTATTCGGCGGTCAGCCAGCCTTGGCCCTGGCCCTTGAGGAAACGCGGAACGCCGTTTTCGACGCTGACGGTGCAGATCACCTTGGTGTCGCCGAACTCGACCAGCACCGATCCTTCGGCGTGCTTGGTGTAGTGGCGGGTGACGCGGATCGAGCGGAGTTGGTCGGCGGCGCGACCACTTGGACGTTTCATCTGGAGTTCCTGTACCGGGGTTCGAATCTGCCGAGCATTATAGGGATGCGCGCCCGATGGGGACATGCCTATCGTCGCGGCGCGCCACCCTGCCCCCCGCCAACGCCGGATTCGACTGGCCGTCGCGGCGCCCCAAGGGCCGCTTGGGCGCCACTGCTGCACTGCGCTACAATCCCGCGCCTTGCAGCCCGAACGCTTTCCCCTTCACCTACCCTTCGCGAGGTCGTTTCCCATGGTGCACAGCATGACCGCTTTTGCTCGCGTCGAGCGCGCCGGCAGCCAAGGCACCCTGACCTGGGAGCTGCGCTCGGTCAACCACCGCTACCTCGAACCCCACCTGCGCCTGCCCGAAGCCCTGCGCGACCTCGAAGGCGCGGTGCGCGAGGGCCTGCGCCAAGGACTGTCGCGCGGCAAGGTCGAATGCACCCTGCGCCTGGCCGAAGAAACCGCCGGCAAGCCGCTACAGGTCGATCGCGAGCGCGCCGCGCAACTGGTCGCTGCCGCCGAAACGGTGGCCGGCCTGATCCAGCAGCCGGCTCCGCTCAACCCCTTGGAAGTGTTGGCCTGGCCAGGCGTGCTGGTGGCCGACGCCAGCGATCCGCAAGCGCTCAATGCCGAGGCTTTGGGCCTGTTCGACGAAGCGCTCAAGGAACTGCTCGCAGGCCGCGTGCGCGAAGGCCAGGAGCTGGCCCGCCTGATCGGCGAGCGGCTCGACGCCATGGGCCAAGAGGTCGCCACCCTGCGCACCCTGGTGCCACAGATGCTGGCCGCCCAACGGCAAAAGGTGCTCGACCGCTTCCACGACATGCAGGCCGAGCTCGACCCGCAGCGCCTTGAGCAGGAGATGGTCCTGCTGGCGCAGAAAAGCGATGTCGCCGAAGAGCTCGACCGCCTCGAAACCCACATCACCGAAGTGCGCCGCGTGCTCAAGTCCGGCGGCGCGGCCGGTCGGCGCCTGGATTTCCTGATGCAGGAACTCAACCGCGAAGCCAACACCCTCGGCTCCAAGGCCTTCGACCCGCGCAGCACGCAAGCGGCCGTCAACCTCAAGGTGCTGATCGAACAGATGCGTGAACAAGTACAGAACATCGAGTAAGGCCATCCCACGATGAACCACAGCAGCGGCACCCTCTATATCGTTTCCGCCCCCTCCGGGGCCGGCAAGACCAGCCTGGTATCGGCACTCACCGCGCCTGGCAGCGGCGACGCGAACATTCGTGTCTCGGTCTCGCACACCACCCGCGCCATGCGCCCGGGCGAGCAGCACGGGGTGAACTACCACTTCGTCGACCAACCACGTTTCCGCTCGATGATCGAGCAAGGCGATTTCCTTGAGCATGCCGAAGTGTTCGGCAACTTCTACGGCACCTCGCTCAGTGCCTTGCAGCAGACCCTGGACGAAGGCTTCGACCTGATCCTGGAAATCGACTGGCAGGGTGCGCAGCAGGTGCGCAAGCTGATGCCCGAGGCGCTGTCGATCTTCATTCTGCCGCCGAGCAAGGAGGCGTTGCGCCAGCGTCTGGACGGCCGCGGCCAGGACAGCGAAGCGATCATCGCCGGGCGCATGAGCGAAGCGGTCAGCGAGATGCGTCATTACGACGAATTCGACTACCTGATCATCAACGACGATTTCCAGACCGCCCTTGACCAGCTCAAGGCCGTGTTCCTGGCCAATCGCGTATGCCTGCGCAAACAGCAGCAGCGCCACCGGGCGCTGCTCGAACAACTGGTCAGCTGATAGACACGAAGGGCTCGCCAGAGCCCTCGTTCAGTCCGGCAGGTGCAGCGTCGCCTGCTGGCGCAAGGTGGCGCCGAGGAAGTAGGCCGGTGCCCGCAACCGCGACAGCACCATCAGCACGATCCCCAGCAGCGAGATGATCGCCGCGATCACGAATACCAGCCCCAAGCCGCCCACATGCGAGCCGCTGCCGAAGTCCGGCGAAGCGCTGTCGATGGCCGTGCGCACGAAAATCACCGAGAGGATGGCGCCGCCCAGCAACGGGCAGAGGCCGCGCATCACGAAGTGCCGCACGCTGCTGAACAGGCTGCGGCGGAAATACCAGACGCAGGCGAAGGCCGTCAGCGAATAGTAGAAGCAGATCATCATGCCCAGCGCGGTGATGGTGTCGGCCAGCACGTTCTCGCTCAGGCTGCGCATGGTGACGTAGAACACCGCCGCCGCGACGCCGGCGCAGATGGTCGCATAGCGTGGCGTCTGCGAGCGCGGGCAGACCTTGGCGAAACGCCGCGGCACGGCGCCGTAGTAACCCATGGCCAGCAAGGTGCGCGCAGGCGATACGAAAGTCGACTGCAGCGAGGCGGCGGTACTGGCCAGCACCGCTACCGACATCATGATCGCCAGCGGCCCCATGACCGGGCCGGCCAAGTGGGCGAAGACGTTCTCCTGAATGCGCGGATTGCCCAGGCCCAGACCGACCTCGCTGATGCCGGCGAACTGCAGGGTGGCGATGCCGGTCAGCAGGTACAGGCAGAGGATCAGCAGCACCGTCCAGGTGGCGGCCTTGCCGGGCACTTCCTCACTACCGACGGACTCCTCGCTGACCGTCAAGCACACGTCCCAACCCCAGAAGATGAAGATCGACAGCGACAACCCGGCGGCGAAGGACGAGAAGCTCTCGACGCCGAACGGGTTGAACCACGACAGCTCGAACGCCAGCGGTGGCGGCGCCGTGGTTTCGCCGAAGGCGGCGAAGGCGAAACCGATCAGCACCAGCAGCTGCAAGGCCACCAGCCCGTATTGCACGGTCATGGTGGTGCCCATGCCGCGGCAACAGATCCACACCGCCAGGGCGATGAAGGCGCAACAGGTGCCGATGTTGATCAGCAGGTTGTCCGCCAGCGCGGCCAGGCTCTGCTCGCCGGTGATCTGGGCGAGGAACAGGTAGAAGAAGTCCACCGCCACACCGGCGAGGTTCGACAACACGATGGTGGTCGCCACCACCAGGCCCCAACCGCCGATCCAGCCGATCATCGGCCCGAAGGCGCGTGCCGACCAGGTGAAGGAGGTGCCGCTGTCGGGCTCGGCGGCGTTGAGTTCGCGGTAGCCCAAGGCGACCAGCAGCATCGGCAGAAAGCCGACGATGAACACAGCGGGCAAATGCGCGCCGACCTCGCGCACGGTCGGCCCGAGCGCGCCGGTCAGGGTGTAGACGGGCGCGATGGTGGAAATGCCCAGCACCACACTGGCCAGCAGGCCCAGGCTGCCCTTGGCCAGCCCTTTGCCCGACGAAGCGGTGGCGCCAACGGTTTGCCCGGACGCAGCCGGAGGACGATTGGCGTGTGTGTAGTCGCTCATGAGTCCCTGCCATTGCTATGGGTAGTGTTTTCACAGGCCCTGCGTGCAGGCATGCGCTCGGGTATCGGGAGTTGCTGGCTCGACGCTGGCACGGTCATCGACCAGCCTCAGCGTGCGGCGCGGCGTGGGGCTTGCGCGGCGTCGCAGTGCGGCGCGCAGGCATGGCCCACACCGGGGGCGTCATTGTAATGATGCAGATCGGCCTGTGAAGGCGAGTCGACAAAAAGAGCGTGCGGACGAGGGGTGCGGCCAGGGCAGCGAGCCAGGGCGAGGCGCGCAGCGGTTGACGCGAACAGAATCGTAGACAAGGGATACCACCGTCATGGCCGTACGGCCTCCGATTCGCAGGCTGTCGCGAAATACGCCGAGCGGCACATGCGACAAGGGGAGGACGCGGGGTGTTGTTATTGTTCAGTGCCCGTCGAGGGGCGTGGGCCTGTGGCCCGCCGATTGATTCCCGGATGCGCTTTCACTATAAAATGGCCTCCGCGCAACAGACACTGGCATTTAGGCAAGCAGAGCGTGCATCCATGCAATATCAGATTACCCATGCCGACCTTTCCCTGGTCCTGGCCCTGGAGCGCGGACGCTCGCTGGCCAAGGCGGCGGAACTGCTCAAAGTCGACGTCTCGACGGTGTTCCGCTCCATAAGGCGACTGGAGTCGTCGCTGGGCACCGCGCTGTTCGTCAAGAGCCGCAAGGGCTATCTGCCCACCGACACGGCGCAGGCTCTGGCCGAGCAGGCCGAGCGCGCGGAGGTGGCGTTACAGGCGGCGCGCATCGCTATGACCAGTGGCGAACAGGTGGTCAGCGGCACGGTACGCCTGACCTGCACCGAAGCGGTGCTGCACGGGTTGCTGCTGCCGGCACTGGCCAGTTTCATGCCCAACTACCCGGCGCTGTCGCTGGAACTGGGCACCTCCAATACCTTCGCCAACCTCAGCCGGCGCGACGCCGACATCGCCCTGCGCCTGACCAACGCGCCGCCGGAGCATCTGGTGGGGCGCTGCCTGGGCTCGACCTCGTATGTGCTGTGCGGTCGCCCGGAGCTGCGCGAACCCTTGGCGCAAGGCGTGCATCAGGTGCCGTGGATCACGCCGGACGACTCGATGCCCGACCACCCCACGGTGGCCTGGCGCAACCAGCACCACCCCAGCCTGATACCGCGCTACCAGTGCAGCGGCATGTCCACCGTGGCGCAACTGGTCAGCAGCGGCATGGGCGTCGCGGCGCTGGCCGATTTCACCGTGCCGACCCTGCCGGGCATCGAAGCCCTGAGCGGGCCGTTGCCAGGTTGCGACACCCAGCTATGGCTGCTGACCCGCCCCGATTGCCGGGCCTTGCGTTCGGTGCAGACGCTGTTCGAAGAGCTGACCCCACGGCTGCGCGAGGCCTTGCAACGTTAGGCGAGCGCCCCGATGTTCATCGCATACCAACGCAGACCGCCCTGCAAAACAGCGCTTCCCTATTGGCTGGTGATTTTTTAAACTACCCAGTCCGCCCGCCCAACCTGGGCACGCCCACCGTATTTGCTACCGAGGAACACCATGGCCCGCGTAACCGTAGAAGATTGCCTTGAACACGTGGATAACCGCTTCGAGCTGGTCATGCTGTCGACCAAACGCGCTCGCCAGCTGGCCACCGGTGGCAAAGAGCCACGCGTGGCGTGGGAAAACGACAAGCCTACCGTCGTCGCCCTGCGCGAAATCGCCGAAGGCATCATCACCAACGAATTCCTGGCCGCTGAAGAAATCGTCACCGAAGACCCGGTATTCGCCGCCTTCGAAGACGAGTCCAACGAGGCTATCTGATTGAAGCCAGGTCGACGCCGAATGCTGTGCCAGAGGTGAACCCATGCCGAGCATAGACGCCCTCGCCGATCGGCTGTCGAACTACCTTGGGCCCGAACAGGTCAACCTGGTCCGGCGCGCCTATTTCTATGCCGAGCAGGCCCACGACGGCCAACGCCGTCGCAGCGGCGAGCCCTATGTGACCCACCCCCTCGCGGTGGCGAACATCCTCGCCGAAATGCACATGGACCATCAGAGCCTGATGGCCGCCATGCTGCACGATGTCATCGAAGACACCGGCATCGCCAAGGAAGCCCTCAGCCAGCAGTTCGGCGAGACCGTCGCCGAGCTGGTCGATGGGGTCAGCAAGCTGACCCAGATGAACTTCGAGACCAAGGCCGAAGCCCAGGCCGAGAACTTCCAGAAGATGGCCATGGCCATGGCGCGCGACATCCGCGTGATCCTGGTCAAGCTGGCCGACCGCCTGCACAACATGCGCACCCTGGAAGTGCTGTCGGGCGAGAAACGTCGGCGCATCGCCAAGGAAACCCTGGAAATCTACGCACCCATCGCCAACCGGCTGGGCATGCATACCGTGCGCGTGGAATTCGAAGACCTGGGTTTCAAGGCCATGCACCCCATGCGCTCCTCGCTGATCAACCGCGCGGTGAAGAGCGCGCGGGGCAATCGCAAGGAGATCGTCGCCAAGATCGAGCACTCCTTGGCCAACTGCCTGGCCGAAGACGGCATCGAAGGCGAGGTCAGCGGCCGGCAGAAGCACCTCTACGGCATCTACAAGAAGATGCGCGGCAAGCGCCGCGCCTTCACCGAGATCATGGACGTCTATGCCTTCCGCATCGTCGTCGACAAGGTAGACACCTGCTACCGCGTGCTGGGCGCCGTGCACAACCTGTACAAACCGTTGCCAGGGCGCTTCAAGGATTACATCGCGATCCCCAAGGCCAACGGCTACCAGTCGCTGCACACCACGCTGTTCGGCATGCATGGCGTACCCATCGAAATCCAGATCCGCACCCGCGAGATGGAAGAGATGGCCAACAACGGCATCGCCGCCCATTGGCTGTACAAGTCCAACGGCGACGAACCGGCCAAGGGCAACCATGCCCGTGCCCGGCAGTGGGTCAAGGGCATCCTCGAACTGCAGCAACGCGCCGGCAACTCCCTGGAGTTCATCGAGAGCGTCAAGATCGACCTGTTCCCGGACGAGGTCTACGTCTTCACGCCCAAAGGCCGGATCATGGAGCTGCCCAAAGGCTCCACGGCGGTGGATTTCGCCTACGCGGTGCACACCGACGTGGGCAACAGCTGCATCGCCTGCCGCATCAACCGCCGTCTGGCGCCCTTGTCCGAACCGCTGCAAAGCGGCTCCACGGTCGAGATCGTCAGCGCGCCGGGCGCGCGGCCCAATCCGGCCTGGCTCAACTTCGTGGTCACCGGCAAGGCGCGCACGCACATCCGCCATGCTCTCAAACAGCAGCGCCGTTCCGAGTCGATCAACCTCGGCGAGCGCTTGCTGAACAAGGTCTTGACCGGCTTCGACAGCAGCCTGGACCAGATCGCCCCCGAGCGCGTCCAGCCGATCCTCGACGAGTACCGTCTGGAGCTGCTCGAAGACCTGCTCGAAGACATCGGCCTGGGCAACCGCATGGCCTACGTGGTCGCGCGTCGCCTGGTCTCCAGCGAAGGCGAGCCGCTGCCGGCGACCGAAGGGCCACTGGCCATCCGCGGCACCGAGGGCCTGGTGCTCAGCTACGCCAGATGCTGCACGCCGATTCCGGGCGATCCGATCGTCGGCCACCTGTCGGCGGGCAAGGGCATGGTCGTGCACCTGGAAGACTGCGGCAACATCAGCGAAATCCGCCACAACCCGGAGAAATGCCTGCAGCTTTCCTGGGCCAAGGACGTCACTGGCGAATTCAATGTCGAGCTGCGCGTGGAGCTCGAGCACCAGCGCGGCCTGATCGCCCTGCTGGCCAGCAGCGTCAACGCCGCCGACGGCAACATCGAGAAAATCAGCATGGACGAGCGCGACGGTCGCATCAGCGTGGTCCAACTGGTGGTCAGCGTGCACGACCGTGTGCACCTGGCCCGCGTGATCAAGAAGCTGCGTACCTTGACCGGTGTGGTGCGTATCACCCGGATGCGTGCGTAGTCCGTCAACCGCAAGGAGTCATCATGACCAAGACTGTCATCACCAGCGACAAGGCCCCAGCCGCCATCGGCACCTACTCCCAGGCGATCAAGGCCGGCAACACCGTCTACATGTCAGGCCAGATTCCGCTCGACCCCAAGACCATGGAGCTGGTCGAAGGCTTCGAAGCCCAGACCGTGCAAGTGTTCGAGAACCTCAAGTCGGTGGCTGAAGCTGCCGGCGGCTCGTTCAAGGACATCGTCAAGCTGAACATCTTCCTCACCGACCTCAGCCACTTCGCCACCGTCAACGAAGTGATGGGCCGCTACTTCCAGCAGCCCTACCCTGCCCGCGCCGCGATCGGCGTGGCCGCCTTGCCCAAAGGCGCACAGGTCGAGATGGACGCCATCCTCGTCATCGAGTGATGCCCCCGCTGACGGGCCGCGGCGTCCGTCACACCCTCTGCAATAAGGTCCCTACCATGAAACATGCCCTGTCCCTCGCACTGACAGCCCTGGTTCTGAGCGGCTGCGCCAGCCACAAGCCCGAAGACTTCAAGGGCACCTGGATCAACCAGCACGCCATCAACGTGGCCAGCAAAGGCACCAGCCTGCGCAAGGCCCTGTCCGAAAACGGCCCGGTGCTGGAATGGCGAATCGATGTCGACCAACAGAAGGCGTCGCTGAGCAACGGTTTCGAAGCCGCCGACGGCCACTTGGTGGCAGACAAGAACGATTGGCAGGTCACCTTCGACGCCGGCCAGCGCGAATCGCTGAGCATGGACGGCCAGGAGCTGGTCCAGGCGCCCGGCAAACTGGGTGGCAAGCAGGTGTTCGAACGTAGCAGCGCACCGTCCAACACGCCGCTGGGCGGCGCGTTCGAGAAGGCCCTGTACCAGGGCTACCTGGGCGGCAACTGGAAGATCGTCGAAGGTCCTGGGCAAGGCAACTACGCCCAGTTCCGCGACGACGGCATGGTCACCGGCCTGCCGGGCCCGGACCGCTACGCGCTGTGCCTGGCCGGCGACTGCGCGACCATGAGCGGCGAGAACGACAGCCTGTGGCTGGAGCGCGAACAGCGCGGCTCGCCGTGGATCTTCAAACGCGACGGCAAGACCCTGGAAATCTTCCAGGCCGTGAACCGCGCGCAACCCAACGAAATGCCGCAATTGGCGGCAGGCGAACGTCGCTGGGTGCTGGAAAAGCAATAACGGCAAGGCACGCGTCGAGCTCGACCAGGTGAAAGCCTGGTCGAGCCCTAATGCCAATCAGTCAAGCGGGGGTCGTGTCACGTGGAGCTGCTTTGCAGCTCATCGCGGCTAATCGGGGCGCCGAACCGGCCGCTCCCACAGGAGTATGGGCTCCACTTGTTGGAGCGCCCATCGCGGCTGAAGCCGCTCCCACAAATCCTGTGGGAGCGGCTTCAGCCGCGATGGGTCGCGAAGCGGCCCCGATTGCTTGACTGAGAAGTGTCAGGCCAAGCCCTACCCTTCATCGCCTCGCAGAATCGCTGCATAGCCTTCCTTGTAGCTGGGGTACTGCGGCACCCAGCCCAAGGCACGGGCCCGGGCGTTGTTGCAGCGCTTGCTGCCCGAACGCCTGACCCGTTGTTCGTCGGACCAATGCGTCACGCCCATGTATTCGCGCAACCAGGCGACCACCTCGGCCAGCGGCGCCGGCGCGTCGTCGACGCCCAGGTAGTGCTCGTCCAACGCCACGCCCAGGGCGTCCTGCTCCAGCAAAAAGGCCAGCAGACCTGCGGCATCGTCGGCATGGATGCGGTTGCCGTACAGCGGCGGCTCCTGCGCTACTTGGTAGCCTTGGCGAACTTGGTTGAGCAACCATTGCCGGCCGGGGCCGTAGATGCCGGTCAGGCGCACCACGCTGGCCGGGATGCCGCTGTCCAGCGCCAGCCGCTCGGCTTCGAGCATCAGGCGCCCCGAATAGCCGTCGGGTTCGGTGGCGGACGCCTCGTCGACCCATTCGCCCTGCTGCTGGGCATAGACGCTGCTGCTGGAAACGAACAGCAGGCGACGCGGGCGCTGGCCTTGGTCTGCCAACCAACCCAACACCCGGCGCATGCCTTCGACGTAAGCCGTTTGGTAACCGGCTTCGTCATGCTGATTGGCCGAGACGCAGTAGATCAGGTAGTCAGGGCAGCGCGCCGGCCAAGCTGCCGGCAGTTCGGGCTGTTCGAGGTCGGCGCGAATCGGCGTGACGCCTGCGGGAAGCCGCTCGACGGAGCGCCGCAGCCCGCTCACTGCCCAGCCCTTGGCCAGCAGGCGACGCGCCAGGCGCCCGCCTACATCGCCGCATCCTACAAGCATCGCGTACAGCTCTGACATGGTGCCGCTCCAAAATCCAAAGGTTGAGCCTAGCCATACCTGAGGTTCCAGGTCCAACGATCCGACAAAAAAGAAACCTTATTACTTTTGTTAACAAGAATTAATTGCAATAATGGCGCCCTCTTTGTTCTCGGCCTTCCGCGAGGCCGTGGTGACGTCAATTCTTCTTCATCAGGTCCGGCCAGCATGAAACCTACTTCCCCTTCCGCTTCGCCAACCCCGTCGCGTGCCTGGCGCGCCATCGCCGCGCTGATGTTCAGCCTGGTCCTGGCACCCGCGGCACTGGCCGATGAACCCGCCACGAACACCGCTCCCGCCGCCGCCAGCGCCCCGGCTACCACCGCGCAAGCGCCCGCCGCCGAGGCGCCGGTCGCTCCGGCAGCAGGTGCCAGCGCCGCCTCCGCGGGCGACGCCGACACCCAGGCCCTGGTCGAAGACACCAGCCTGGGCATGGCCCACGACCTGTCTCCATGGGGCATGTACAAGAACGCCGACATCGTAGTGAAGATCGTCATGATCGGCCTGGCCATCGCTTCGCTGATCACCTGGACCATCTGGATCGCCAAAGGCTTCGAGCTGATGGGCGCCAAGCGCCGCCTGCGCCATGAGATCGCCGCGCTGAAAAAATCCGCCACTCTTCGGGAAGCCAGCGACGTCTCCAGCAAGGAAGGCACGCTGGCCCATACCCTGGTGCACGACGCCCTGGAAGAAATGCGCCTGTCGGCCAACGCCCGCGAGAAGGAAGGCATCAAGGAACGCGTGAGCTTCCGCCTCGAGCGTCTGGTCGCTGCCAGCGGCCGCAGCATGAGCAACGGCACCGGCGTATTGGCCACCATCGGCTCCACCGCGCCGTTCGTGGGCCTGTTCGGCACTGTGTGGGGCATCATGAACAGCTTCATCGGCATCGCCAAAACCCAGACCACCAACCTCGCCGTGGTCGCACCGGGTATCGCCGAAGCGCTGCTGGCCACCGCTCTGGGCCTGGTCGCCGCGATTCCGGCCGTGGTCATCTACAACGTCTTCGCCCGCTCCATCGCCGGCTACAAGGCGCAGGTGTCCGATGCTTCCGCGCAGGTGCTGCTGCTGGTCAGCCGCGACCTCGACCACCAGGGCGAGCGCACCGTCCCCCACATGGTGAAAATGGGGTAAGCCATGGGCCTGCATCTTAACGAGGGCGGGGACGACCTCGCCGAAAACCACGAGATCAACGTCACGCCGTTCATCGACGTCATGTTGGTGCTGCTGATCATCTTCATGGTCGCCGCCCCCCTGGCCACGGTCGACATCAAGGTCGACCTGCCGGCCTCGACCGCCAAGCCCGCGCCGCGACCGGAAAAACCGGTGTTCGTCAGCGTCAAGGCCGACCAGAAGCTGTACGTCGGCGACGACCCTGTGCCGACCAACGCCCAGCTTGGCCCGATGCTCGACGCCAAGACCAAGGGCGACAAGGAAACCACCATCTTCTTCCAGGCCGACAAGGGCGTGGACTACGGTGACCTGATGGAAGTCATGAACACCATGCGTGCGGCCGGCTACCTGAAAGTCGGTCTGGTCGGTCTAGAGACGGCAGCGAAGAAATGACGAAGACGCGGCGAACACTGGCGCGTTATGGCGGCAGCCTGGCCCTCGTGCTCGGCCTGCATGCCGCTGCCGTGCTGCTCCTGCTCGACTGGTCGGTGCCCCAGCCCATCGAATTGCCACCGGCAGCGATGATGGTCGAGCTGGCGCCGCTACCCGAACCTGCGCCACCACCCCCTCCCAAGGTGGTGCCACCGCCTCCGACACCGGTCGAAGAACCGCCGCTGCCGAAGGTCGCCGAGGCGCCCAAGCCCAAGATCGCGATTCCCAAGCCGCCCAAGCCACAGGTCAAGCCCAAGCCACAGCCGCCCAAGCCTGTGAAAAAGCCTGAGCCGCCCAAGGAAGAGCCGCCGAGCGAACACGTGGCCGAGACGCCGCCCAGCACCGAGCCGCCGAAGAAATCGGCTGCCCCGGCGCCGAGCATCGCCTCCAACAGCAAGGCGCTGCCGACCTGGCAGAGCGACCTGCTGCGCCACCTGGCCCGCTACAAGCGCTACCCCGAAGATGCACGCCGTCGTGGCCTGCAGGGCATCAACCGCTTGCGCTTCGTGGTCGATGCCGAGGGTAAGGTGCTGTCCTTCTCGCTGGCCGGGGGTTCGGGTAGCGCAGCGCTGGACCGTGCCACGCTGGAGATGATCCGTCGGGCGCAACCGCTGCCCAAACCGCCTGCCGAATTGCTGAACAACGGCAGCATCGAGGTGGTGGCGCCGTTCGTCTACTCCCTGGACCGGCGCTGAAACACAGGATCTGTCATGCATTGGCAGGTCTGATAACGTGCGTCTATCGATTGCAGCCGCTATGCTGGCCTCGCAACTTCATGGACGCACGTTATGACCCTCACTGAACTCCGCTACATCGTCACCCTCGCCCAGGAACAGCACTTCGGCCACGCCGCCGAGCGCTGCCACGTCAGCCAGCCGACCCTGTCGGTGGGCGTGAAGAAACTCGAGGACGAACTCGGCGTACTGATCTTCGAGCGCAGCAAGAGCGCCGTACGCCTGACCCCCGTCGGTGAGGGCATCGTCGCCCAGGCGCAGAAGGTCCTGGAGCAGGCCCAGGGCATCCGCGAGCTGGCCCAGGCCGGCAAGAACCAGCTCACCGCCCCGCTCAAGGTCGGCGCCATCTACACCGTCGGTCCGTACCTGTTCCCGCACCTGATTCCGCAGCTGCACCGCGTCGCGCCGCAGATGCCGTTGTACATCGAGGAAAACTTCACCCACGTGCTGCGCGACAAGCTGCGCAACGGCGAACTGGACGCGGTGATCATCGCCCTGCCGTTCAACGAGGCCGACGTGCTGACCCTGCCGCTGTACGACGAGCCCTTCTACGCCTTGATGCCCAGCGACCACCCCTGGACCGCGCGCAAGACCATCGACGCTTCCGAGCTCAACGACAAGAGCCTGCTGCTGCTCGGCGAAGGCCACTGCTTCCGCGATCAGGTGCTGGAAGCCTGCCCGACCTTGGGCAAGGGTGGCGATTCGCGCCATACCACTGTGGAGTCCAGTTCGCTGGAGACCATCCGCCATATGGTGGCCTCGGGCCTGGGCGTGTCGATCCTGCCGCTGTCGGCGGTCAACAGCCACCATTACGCGCCTGGCGTCATCGAGGTGCGGCCACTGACCGCGCCGGCACCGACGCGCACCGTAGCCATCGCCTGGCGCGCCAGCTTCCCGCGGCCCAAGGCGATCGAGATCCTCGCCGACTCCATCCGCCTGTGTTCGGTGGTCAAACCGTCGGCAGAGCAGTCGGCCTGAGCATGAGCGAGCTGTCGAACGTATCGGTCACCGCGCTCAAGGGCGTTGGCGAGGCCATGGCCGAGAAACTGGCCAAGGTCGGCCTGGAAAACCTGCAGGACGTCCTCTTCCACCTGCCCGCGCGCTACCAGGACCGCACCCGCGTGGTGCCCATCGGCGAGTTGCGTCCGGGCCAGGACGCGGTGGTCGAAGGCGTGGTCAGCGGCAGCGACGTGACCATGGGCAAGCGCCGCAGCCTCGTGGTGCGCCTGGGCGACGGCAGCGGCACGCTGACCTTGCGCTTCTACCACTTCAGCAATGCGCAGAAGGAAGGCCTCAAGCGCGGCACCCACCTGCGCTGCTACGGCGAAGCGCGGCCCGGTGCCTCGGGTCTGGAAATCTACCACCCCGAATACCGCGCGCTGACCGGCGACGACACCTCGCCCCCGGTGGAGCAGACCCTCACACCGATCTACCCGAGCACCGAGGGCCTGACCCAGCAGCGCCTGCGCGCCCTGTGCCAGCAGAGCCTGTCCATGCTCGGCCCGCGCAGCCTGCCCGACTGGTTGCCCGCCGAACTGATCCGCGACTACCACCTGGCGCCGCTGGACGAAGCCATCCGCTACCTGCACAACCCGCCCGCCGACGCCGACGTCGACGAGCTGGCCGAAGGTCACCACTGGGCCCAACACCGCCTGGCCTTCGAAGAGCTGCTGACCCATCAGCTGTCGCAGCAACGCCTGCGCGAGAGCCTGCGCAGCCTGCGCGCTCCGGTCCTGCCCAGGGCGACGCGCCTGCCGGCGCAGTACCTGGCCAATCTGGGTTTCACCCCCACCGGCGCGCAGCAGCGGGTCGGCAACGAAATCGCCTATGACCTCAGCCTGCACGAGCCGATGATGCGTCTGGTGCAAGGCGACGTCGGCGCTGGCAAGACCGTGGTGGCAGCGCTCGCCGCGCTGCAAGCGCTGGAGGCCGGTTATCAGGTGGCGCTGATGGCGCCCACCGAAATTCTCGCCGAACAGCACTACATCACCTTCAAGCGCTGGTTCGAGCCGCTGGGCCTGGAAGTCGCCTGGCTGGCCGGCAAGCTCAAGGGCAAGGCCCGCGTCAGCGCGCTTGAGCAGATCGCCGGTGGCGCGCCGATGGTGGTCGGCACCCACGCGCTGTTCCAGGAGGAGGTCAAGTTCAAGCGCCTGGCCCTGGCCATCATCGACGAACAGCACCGCTTCGGCGTGCAGCAACGCCTGGCCCTGCGCAAGAAAGGCGTGGACGGCGAGCAGTGCCCGCACCAGCTGATCATGACCGCCACGCCCATCCCGCGCACCTTGGCCATGAGCGCCTATGCCGACCTCGACACCTCGGTGCTCGACGAGCTGCCGCCTGGGCGTACGCCGGTCAACACCGTGCTGGTGGTCGACAGCCGGCGTTTCGAAGTGGTCGAGCGGGTGCGCGCCGCCTGTGCCGAGGGGCGCCAGGCCTATTGGGTGTGCACGCTGATCGAAGAGTCCGAAGAGCTGACCTGTCAGGCGGCGCAGAGCACCTTCGAAGAGCTGGGCAGCGCCTTGGGCGAGCTGAGCGTCGGGTTGATTCATGGCCGCATGAAGCCTGCGGAAAAAGCCGCCGTGATGGCCGAGTTCAAGGCCGGCAACCTGCAGCTGCTGGTGGCGACCACGGTCATCGAGGTCGGTGTGGACGTGCCCAACGCCAGCCTGATGATCATCGAGAACCCCGAGCGCCTGGGTCTGGCGCAACTGCACCAGTTGCGCGGCCGCGTCGGTCGGGGCAGCGCCGTAAGCCATTGCGTGCTGCTCTACCACCCGCCGCTGTCGCAGATCGGCCGCGAACGCCTGGGCATCATGCGCGAAACCAACGACGGTTTCGTCATCGCCGAAAAAGACCTCGAACTGCGCGGCCCGGGCGAGATGCTCGGAACCCGCCAGACCGGCCTGCTACAGTTCAAGGTTGCCGACCTGATGCGCGACGCCGACCTGCTACCGGCCGTGCGCGACGCGGCGCAGGCGCTGCTCGCACGCTGGCCCGAGCACGTCAGCCCCTTGCTCGACCGCTGGCTGCGCCACGGCCAGCAGTATGGCCAGGTGTGACGGCCACCTCAGACTCGATCCAGCCGGGTGAGCCGGCTGGTCATATTTTCGCGATTGTAGGAACACTCTGGACCCGACCATGACTGAAGCTGCCCTCGACACCGCAATCCCGCGCGCGCCATCCGTGATCCGGCTGTTGCTCGACAAACTCGGCGTGGCCTATCGAGAGGTGCAGGACCACCCTTCGCTGCCGGCCGAGCGCAGGGTGCAGGCGATCCTGCTGGACGACGAAGTCGGCGCCTTGATGGTGCTGTTCGCCCACAGCCAGCTGCTCGACCTCAAGCGCCTCGAAGAGCTGACCGGGCGCAAGCTGGTGGCGGTGTCGGGTTCACGGCTCAAGACCATGCTCGACAAGCACAGGCTCAAGGCGCTGCCCGGCATTCCGGCCCTGACCAGTTCGCCCTGCCTGTACGAGCAGAACCTGCTCAAGGGCGAGTCGGTGTTGCTCGAATCGGGGGAAACCGGGCTGCTGCTGGAACTGCCGCGCGACGCCTTCGAGCGCCTGCTGACCAAGGCCAGCGCCGGCCGCTTCGGCCAGAACGTGCAGCGCATCCAACCCAATTTCGATCGCCCAGACGACGACTCCAAGGAAATCTTCCAGGCCGTGCAGGCCTTCACCGCACGACGCATCCAGCAGCGTCTGGAACAGACCATCGAGATTCCGCCGCTGGCCGATACCGCGCAGAAGATCATCAAGTTGCGCGTAGACCCCAACGCCAGCGTCGACGACATCACCAGCGTGGTGGAAACCGACCCGGCCCTGGCCGCGCAGGTAGTCAGCTGGGCGGCCTCGCCCTATTACGCCTCGCCGGGCAAGATCCGTTCGGTGGAGGACGCCATCGTCCGCGTGCTGGGCTTCGACCTGGTCATCAACCTGGCCTTGGGCCTGGCGTTGGGCAAGACCTTGAGCCTGCCCAAGGACCAGCCGCAGCAGATGACGCCTTACTGGCAGCAGGCGATCTACACCGCCGCCGTCATCGAAGGGTTGAGCCGTGCCATGCCGCGTGATGGCCGGCCGGAAGTCGGCCTGACGTACCTCGCCGGGTTGCTGCACAACTTCGGCTATCTGCTGCTGGCCCACGTCTTTCCGCCGCACTTCTCGCTGATCTGCCGCCACCTGGAGGTGAATCCGCACCTGTCGCACAACTATGTCGAGCAACACCTGTTGGGCATCAGTCGCGAGCAGATAGGCGCCTGGCTGATGAACCTGTGGGACATGCCCGAAGAGCTGACCGCCGCGCTGCGCTTCCAGCACGACGCCAGCTACAGCGGCGAGCACGCCGCCTACCCCAACCTGGTCTGCCTGGCCAACCGCCTGCTGCGCGAGCGCGGCATCGGCGCCGGCCCGCAGATGCCGATTCCGGACGAGTTGCTGGCGCGCCTGGCACTGACCCGGGAGAAGGCCAACGAGGTGGTCAATCGGGTGCTAGACGCCGAAGCGCTGCTACGCGAGCTGGTCTCGCAGTTCAACGCGCCGCAGTGAGTTGAAACTGGCGCGCTTCAGCTTCTTTTCCTGGGCTTGAGGTATTTCATCAGGCCCTGGAACCACATCACCAGGGCCGGGTTGCCCTTGATCTGAATGGCCTTGTCCTGAATGCCCTGCATGAACGCCAGCTGCTTGTTGCCGGCTTGCAGAGTGGCGAAGCCGTAGGCCGCATCCTTGAAGGCGATGGCGAACGCCGGCGCGGTATGCAGGCCCGAACGGCTGGTGATGCGCTGGTCGCGGACCTGGAAGTGGCGGGCGATCTTGCCGTCCAGGGTCTGCATCTGGAAGATCAGGTCCTTGCCTTCGAGCTGCTTCTGAAAGGCGGGGTTGTTACGGCTGGCACGCGCCATGAGCAGCCCCATCGCCCACAACAGAAAACGAAACTTCATTAACGTCTCTCGACTATAAAGTGACTGAAGTGCGCATTCTATCCACATAAAAAGGTGAATGCGCTTCCAGTTTGCTGGGCGAATGCAGGAAAACGAAACGGGCGCTCGTAGGCGCCCGTTTTCGTCTGTGTGACAGAGACCGACTTATTTACTGGCCCGGCTGCTGGCCTTGCCGCTTGAAGCGGCTTTGGCCTTGGCAGGCTGGGCGGCGGCCTTGCCGCTGGCCTTCGCGTCTGCCTTGCTGGCGGCCTTGGCAGGCGCGTCGCTGGACACGTTGATCAGTTCGCGCAGGGTCTTGCCGGGTTTGAAGGCGACGGTATTGGTGGCCTTGATCTTCACCGGCTCCCCGGTTTGCGGGTTCTTGCCGGTGCGCGCGCCACGGTGACGCTTCTCGAAGGTGCCAAAACCCACCAGGGTGACGGAATCCTTGTCCAGTGCGCCGGTGATCGACTCGAGAATCACGTTGAGTACCAGATTGGCCTTCTCTTTGGTCAAATCGGTTTTTTCAGCGATCACAGCGGCGAGTTCGGGTTTACGCATAAGTGAAGCCTCATTGACGGGATTTTTCTTGTTATGCCGTGCTGCCCGGGGGAGCAGCGCCAAGGCACCGTAGGCTCTAACCTGCGGTAGTCGGCAGTGAGAATGGCACGCTCCCCCCACCCACGCCAGTGCCGGAACCGGCATTGTCGCTGGGAGGTAATGCCATAGCTGCCATACCCGACAGCTTTAGTGCCAACGCACCAAGTTATGGCGCTCCAGAGAGCGTGCCCCAGGGCACAGCGCGCCCCCGGCCGCGCGCTGGAAACCCTCGCAAACATGCTAAGCTCGGCGCCTTTCCGGCCTGCCATCAGCGTACCGACGTGCCTTACCACACCCCGCAAGCAGCCACTGCCGCGTGGCTGACCCAACTGCCGCCCGATACTGCGCCGGCACTTCTAGATTGGTTGTTCGACCAAGGGTCGCTGACCCGTCGGCTGACCGCATTGTCGGCGCAGCATTTCTCCGTCACGCCGTTGAGCGAGGGCTGGCAGCCATTGCGCGACGACGAATGCCAGGCGCTGAACCTTGCGCCCGGTGCCGAGGGCTGGGTGCGCGAGGTGTACCTGCGTGGCCACGGCCAGCCTTGGGTGTTCGCCCGCAGCGTGGCGGCGCGCGGGGCCCTGGAGCGTGGCGGGCTCGACCTGGAAACCCTGGGCTCGCGTTCGCTGGGCGAGCTGCTGTTCAGCGACGACGCCTTCGTCCGCCACCCCTTGCAGGTGTGCCGCTACCCCAGCGCGTGGCTGCCCGCCGAGTCCCGCCATGCAGGGCTGTGGGCGCGCCGCTCGCGTTTCGAGCGCGACGGCCTGAGCCTGCTGGTCGCCGAGATCTTCATGCCTGCCCTGTGGCAGGCCGCCGCCAAGGAAGCCCGCTGATGTACCTGCAGTTGCTCAAGTCGCTCAACCGCCTGCACCCCCGCGCGTGGGACTTCATCCAACTGAGCCGCATGGACCGCCCGATCGGCATCTACCTGCTGCTCTGGCCCACGCTCTCGGCGGTATGGATCGCCGGCAACGGCGCGCCGAGCCTGGCCAACGTGCTGATCTTCGGCCTGGGTGTGGTGCTGATGCGCGCCGCTGGCTGCTGCATCAACGACTTCGCCGACCGCAAGGTCGACGGCCACGTCAAGCGCACCGCCGACCGGCCGCTGGCCGCCGGGCGCATCCGCTCGCGCGAAGCCCTGGCCCTGTTCGCCACCCTGGTCGGGCTGAGCTTCGCGCTGGTGCTGTGCACCAACGCCACCACGGTGTGGCTGTCGTTCGGCGCCCTGGCTCTGGCCGCCTGCTATCCGTTCATGAAGCGCTACACCTATTACCCGCAGGTGGTGCTGGGCGCGGCCTACTCCTGGGGCATTCCCATGGCCTTCACTGCCGCCAACGGCGAACTGCCCGCCGCCGCCTGGCTGCTGTACATCGCCAACCTGTTGTGGACGGTCGGCTACGACACCTACTACGCCATGGTCGATCGCGACGACGACCTGAAGATCGGCGTGAAGTCCACGGCGATCCTGTTCGGCGAAGCCGACCGGACGATCATCCTCAGCTTGCAGTTGCTGTCGCTGGGCTGCCTGCTGCTGGCGGGCAACCGCTTCGAGCTGGGCGGCTGGTTCCACCTGGGCCTGCTGGGCGCGGCGACGTGCTTCGCCTGGGAGTTCTGGTCGACTCGCAGCCTGGAGCGCGATGCCTGCTTCAAGGCCTTCCTGCACAACCATTGGGCCGGGTTGCTGGTGTTCGTCGGTGTGCTGCTGGATTACGTGCTGCGCTGATGGCAAAGGGCCTGGGTCCGGGGCGTTTGTCACACAGCTGCAATAATTCCGTTATCTAATGCGCTGCACGACACAGTCACCCCAGGAGAGGTCTCGAGCATGGCAGGCAGAAGCATTCTGATCGTCGACGACGAAGCGCCCATTCGTGAAATGATCGCCGTGGCGTTGGAAATGGCCGGCTACGAATGCCTCGAGGCGGAAAACTCGCAGCAGGCCCATGCCATCATCGTCGACCGCAAACCCGACCTGATCCTGCTCGACTGGATGCTGCCCGGCACCTCCGGCATCGAACTGGCAAGGCGCCTGAAGCGCGACGACCTGACCGGCGCCATCCCGATCATCATGCTCACGGCCAAGGGCGAAGAGGACAACAAGATCCAAGGCCTGGAGGTGGGCGCCGACGACTACATCACCAAGCCCTTCTCGCCCCGCGAGCTGGTCGCCCGGCTCAAGGCCGTGCTGCGCCGCACCGGGCCTGCCGACAGCGAGTCGCCCATCGAGATCGGCGGTCTGCTGCTCGATCCGATCAGCCACCGCGTGACCATCGACGGCAAGCCCGCCGAGATGGGCCCCACCGAATACCGCCTGCTGCAGTTCTTCATGACCCACCAAGAGCGGGCCTACACCCGCGGCCAGTTGCTCGACCAGGTGTGGGGCGGCAACGTATACGTCGAGGAACGCACCGTCGATGTGCACATCCGCCGCCTGCGCAAGGCCCTCGGCGAGGTCTACGAAAACCTGGTGCAGACCGTTCGCGGCACTGGCTACCGTTTCTCCACCAAGAGCTGACCTGCGGCCCGTGCCGCCCGTTTCTCGCGCAAGGACCGTCCATTGAACCAGAACTGGCACGCGACCCTGATTCGCCATCTGCTCGTGCTGACCACCCTCTGCCTGCTCGGCGGGCTGGTGAGCGGCGAGTATGGCTGGAGCCTGGCCATCGGGCTGGCGCTGTACCTGGGCTGGACCCTCAAGCAGCTGTTGCGCCTGCACGCCTGGCTGCGCAACCACCAGCCCGACGAAGCGCCGCCGGACGGCTACGGCTTGTGGGGTGAAGTGTTCGACAGCATCTACCACCTGCAACGCCGCGACCAACGCGTGCGCGGCCGCCTGCAAGCGGTGATCGACCGTGTCCAGGAGTCCACCGCCGCCCTGCGCGACGCGGTGATCATGCTCGACAGCGACGGCAACCTGGAATGGTGGAACCGCGCCGCGGAAACCCTGCTCGGCCTCAAGACCCCGCAGGACGGCGGCCAGCCGGTGACCAACCTGGTGCGCCACCCGCGCTTCAAGGAATACTTCGAAGGGGAAAACTACGCCGAGCCTCTGGAAATCCCTTCGCCCATCAACGACCGCCTGCGCGTGCAGCTGAACATCACCCGCTACGGCAACAACGAACACCTGATGCTGGTGCGCGACGTGACCCGCATCCACCAGCTCGAGCAGATGCGCAAGGACTTCGTCGCCAACGTGTCCCACGAGCTGCGCACCCCACTGACCGTGATCGCCGGCTACCTGGAAACCCTGCTCGACAACGTCGACGACGTGAACCCGCGCTGGGCCCGCGCGCTACAGCAGATGAGCCAGCAGGGGGCGCGCATGCAGACGCTGCTCAACGACTTGCTGCTGCTGGCCAAGCTCGAAGCCACCGACTACCCCTCCGACAACCAGCCCGTGGCGGTCGAGACCCTGCTCAAGACCGTCCAGGCCGACGCCCAGGCGCTGTCCGGCCCGCGCGGCCAACGGATCAGCCTCGACGTCGAGCCGGGTGTACGCCTCAAGGGCAGCGAGTCCGAGCTGCGCAGCGCCTTCTCCAACCTGGTGTTCAACGCCGTCAAGTACACCCAGGAGGGCGGCAGCATCCGCATCCGCTGGTGGGCCGACGCCCAAGGCGCGCACCTGACGGTGCAGGATTCGGGTCCCGGCATCGAAGCCAAGCACCTGTCGCGGCTGACCGAGCGCTTCTATCGCGTGGATTCGAGCCGCGCCTCCAACACCGGCGGCACGGGCCTGGGCCTGGCGATCGTCAAGCACGTGCTACTGCGCCACCGCGGGCGTCTGGAGATCAGCAGCGTGGTCGGCCATGGCAGCACCTTCACCTGCCACTTCCCTTCCAGCCAGATCGCGGACCTGTAGGAGCGTCCGGCCGGCGCTCCGGTTAAGCCGCGATGGCCGGCAAAGCCGGCCCAAAGGCCTCCACCCGACCTACCTGAAGGAACTCGGTCCGCAGTACGGGAGCCGCTGTGCCACCCCTTACGAGTGAACCGGAGCGCCGCCTGCCCGCTCCTATATGCCTGTGTGGGCACCACGCTTTGCTTTTACGGTCCCAACCGCTACATTGGATCTCTTGTGCCAGCCCGTGCTGGCACGTTCCTTTCTCTTTCCACCACAGACGGACCCCGTAAAAAATCCACCATGGACCCTTCCCCTGCGTTTAGCCTTTCCTCGTTGTTCGCCGATTTCGGCATGATTCTGTTCGCACTGTTCCTGGTCTTGCTCAACGGCTTCTTCGTCGCCGCCGAGTTCGCCATGGTCAAGCTGCGTGCCACCCGCGTCGAGTCGATCGCCGAGCTGCACGGCTGGCGCGGCGGCATCCTGCGCAAAGTACACAGCCAGCTCGACGCCTACCTGTCGGCCTGCCAGTTGGGCATCACCCTGGCTTCGCTGGGCCTGGGCTGGGTCGGCGAACCGGCGTTCGCCCACCTGCTCGAGCCGCTGCTGGCCTACTTCGGCGTCGATAGCCCGGAACTGATCAAGGGCATCTCGTTCTTCGTCGCGTTCTTCGTTATTTCCTACCTGCACATCGTGGTCGGCGAGCTGGCGCCCAAGTCCTGGGCGATCCGCAAGCCCGAGCTGCTGTCGCTGTGGACGGCAGTGCCGCTGTACCTGTTCTACTGGGCCATGTACCCGGCCATCTACCTGCTCAACGCCAGCGCCAACGCCATCCTGCGCATCGCCGGCCAGGGCGAGCCCGGCCCGCACCACGAGCACCACTACAGCCGCGAAGAACTCAAGCTGATCCTGCATTCGAGCCGCGGCCACGACCCGAGCGACCAGGGCATGCGCGTACTGGCCTCGGCCGTGGAGATGGGCGAGCTGGAAGTGGTCGACTGGGCCAACTCGCGCGAGGACATGATCAGCCTCGATTCGCGGGCACCGCTCAAGGAAATCCTGGCGATGTTCCGCCGCCACAAGTTCAGCCGCTACCCGGTTTACGATGCCGAACGCGGCGAGTTCACGGGCCTGCTGCACATCAAGGACCTGCTGCTGGACATGGCCGAAGCCGACCATGTGCCCGAGACCCTCGACCTCGACGACCTCACCCGCCCGCTCGAGCGCGTGTCGCGGCACATGCCGCTGTCGGAGCTGCTCGAACAGTTCCGCAAGGGCGGCGCGCACTTCGTGCTGGTCGAGGAAGCCGACGGCAAGGTGATCGGCTACCTGACCATGGAAGACGTACTGGAAGTGCTGGTCGGCGACATTCAGGACGAACACCGCAAGACCGAGCGCGGCATCCTCGCCTACCAGCCCGGCAAACTGCTGGTGCGCGGCGACACGCCGTTGTTCAAGATCGAGCGGTTGCTGGGCATCGACCTCGACCACATCGAGGCCGAAACCCTGGCCGGCTTGGTCTACGAGACCCTCAAGCGCGTGCCCGAGGAAGAGGAGCTGCTGGAGGTCGAAGGCCTGCGCATCATCATCAAGAAGATGAAAGGCCCGAAGATCGTGCTGGCCAAGGTGCTCAAGCTCGACTGAAGCCAACCGTGCCGGCCATGGCCCCCCCGCCCGCGCGGGCGAGGCCATGGCCGGCACATCTCAAGCGCCCGGCGTGAAGTGCTTTTGCGCGGTGCCGCGGGCGATCAGCCGGGAGATGTAGTCGAGCTTCTGTGCGTCTTGATCGACGAACTTGAACGTCAGTTGCAGCCAGTCGCTGTCGGGCCGCGCCTCCAGTGCCGCAATGGCATGCAGGTAGCCGTTCAAGCGCGCCACCTCGGCGCTTTCGCCCTGTTCCAGGTCGAGTACCGCGCTTTCCAGCACCTGCGGCAAGGTTTCGCCGCGCCGCACCACCAGCAGCGCTTCCTTGAGGCTCAACGCCTTGATCACGCAGCCCTGCGCACCACTGGCCAAACGCAACTGCCCTTGGCCACGCCCAGTCGGGGCCGGCGTCGGCGCAGCGCTTGGCGCACGCGCTGGCGCCGGGGCCTGCGCGACTGCGGCGGCGGGTGCGGCCTTGACCGTCTCCGGTCGCCCACCGGTCAGGGCGCTCAGGGAGTCGTTGGCGAACGCCGAGCTGGCCCGCGCTGGCACGCCGCTGAGCAGCAGTTCGAGCTTGCCGGTCTTGCTCAAGGCCTTCTTCACCTTGGTCAGCAGCTGCTCGTTGGTGAACGGCTTGCCGACGAAATCCGACACACCGGCCTGGATGGCCTGGATGACGTTTTCCTTGTCGCCTCGGCTGGTGACCATGATGAACGGCATGCCCTTCAGGGCCGGCTGCTGACGGCACCAGGCGAGCAGCTCCAGGCCGCTCATCTCGGGCATTTCCCAGTCGCACAGGACCAGGTCGAACGGTTCCTTGGCCAGCAGGGTCATGGCCTTGCGACCATTGACGGCGTCTTCCACGGCGATGCCGGGAAAGGCGCTACGCAGCGCCTTTCTGACCAGATCGCGGATGAACGAAGCGTCGTCCACCACCAGCACTTTGACTTTACTCATCGAGACTCCTCATCTACCCCGCCAGCATACCGCCCAATAGTGGCATTTTGCCAAAAAAGCGCGTTTCAACGGGCCGCGCGTCCAGCGCTCACCCAGGCGACGGTGCCGGGGCCGGAAACGACGACGCCCGGCACGGGCCGGGCGTCGTGACACACGCGCAATCCTATTTATCGTCAGGCGACGGCGGAACATTAGCCAACGACGCCTCATCGGGCGCCTCGCCCTGCACTTCGGCGGTCATGCGTTTGAGGCCCATGTGCCGCACGTCGGTGCCGCGCACCAGGTAGATCACCAACGCGGAGATGTTGCGCGCATGGTCGCCGATGCGTTCGAGCGAGCGCAGCGCCCAGATCACGCTCAGTACCCGCGAGATCGAACGCGGGTCTTCCATCATGTAGGTCACCAGCTCGCGCAGGGCGGTCTTGTATTCGCGGTCGATGGTCTTGTCGTACTGCGCCACCGACAACGCCAGGTCGGCGTCGAAGCGGGCGAAGGCATCCAGCGCGTCACGCACCATGTTGCGCACCTGGTCGCCGATGTGCCGGACTTCGACATAGCCGCGGGGCGACTCGCCCTCCTCGCACAACTGGATGGCGCGACGGGCGATCTTGGTGGATTCGTCGCCGATGCGCTCCAGATCGATCACCGACTTGGAAATGCTGATGATCAGGCGCAGGTCGGAGGCCGCCGGCTGGCGCCGGGCGAGGATGCGCACGCACTCCTCGTCAATATTGCGCTCCATCTGGTTGATCTGCACGTCGACGTCGCGCACCTGTTGCGCCAGGCCCGAATCGGCCTCGATCAGCGCGGTGACGGCGTCGTTGACTTGTTTCTCTACCAGCCCACCCATGGCCAGCAGGTGGCTGCGCACCTCTTCGAGCTCGGCGTTGAATTGCTGTGAGATGTGGTGGGTGAGGCTTTCTTTGTTGATCATCGTGTCGCTCCGCGATGAAGCTCCGAGTGGCAAGCTTCAAGCTGCAAATGGGTCCGAGTCGTACGGCAAGGCGTGCATGCCGCTGCCACTAGCCATAGCGACCGGTGATGTAATCCTCGGTCTGCTTCTTCGACGGGTTGGTGAACAGCGTGTCGGTATCGCCGAATTCCACCAGTTTGCCCATGTACATGAAGGCCGTGTAGTCCGACACCCGTGCCGCCTGCTGCATGTTGTGGGTGACGATGACGATGGTGTACTTGGACTTGAGCTCGTAGATCAGCTCTTCGACCTTGAGGGTCGAGATCGGGTCCAGGGCCGAGCAGGGTTCGTCGAGCAGCAGCACCTCAGGCTCCACGGCGATGGTGCGGGCGATCACCAGACGCTGCTGCTGGCCGCCGGACAAGCCCAGCGCCGAGTCGTGCAGACGGTCCTTGACCTCGTCCCACAGCGCCGCGCCTTTGAGCGCCCATTCCACGGCCTCGTCGAGCACGCGTTTCTTGTTGATGCCCTGGATGCGCAGGCCGTACACCACGTTCTCGTAGATGGTCTTGGGGAACGGGTTGGGCTTCTGGAACACCATGCCGACGCGGCGACGCAGCTCGGCCACTTCCTCGCCCTTACGGTAGATGTTGTTGCCGTAGAGGTTGACCTCGCCCTGCACGCGGCAGCCGTCGACCAGGTCGTTCATGCGGTTGAAGGTACGCAGCAGGGTCGACTTGCCGCAGCCGGACGGGCCGATGAAGGCGGTCACGCGCTGCTTGGGGATGTTCATCTTCACGTCGAACAACGCCTGCTTGTCGCCGTAGAACAACGACAGGCCCGGCACTTCGATGGCCACGGTCTCTTCGGCCAGGCGCAGGCCCTGCTTGTCGCGACCCAGGGCAGACATGTCGATGCCGTGGTTGTGGGATTCATGCTGCATGGTCTAACTCCATCTTTGGCGGCGAGCGGTGAGCTGCGCGCTGCACGTTGAGGCAGAAGCGGCAATCGGTTCGAAGCGTGCCGCTTGTGGCTAATAGCGTCGAATCAGCTGTCGAGTGCCTTGTACTTCTCGCGCAGGTGGTTGCGAATCCACACCGCCGAAAGGTTGAGGGTGGCGATCACCAGCACCAGCAGCAGCGCCGTGGCATACACCAGCGGCCGCGCCGCTTCGACGTTGGGGCTCTGGAAGCCGACGTCGTAGATGTGGAAGCCCAGGTGCATGATCTTCTGGTCCAGGTGCAGATACGGATAGTTGCCATCCAGCGGCAGCGACGGCGCCAGCTTGACCACACCCACCAGCATCAGCGGCGCCACCTCGCCAGCGGCGCGCGCCACGGCGAGGATCATGCCGGTCATCATGGCCGGGCTGGCCATCGGAATGACGATCTTCCACAGCGTTTCGGCCTTGGTCGCACCCAGGGCCAGGGAGCCCTCGCGCACCGTGCGCGGGATGCGCGCCAGGCCTTCCTCGGTGGCCACGATCACCACCGGCACGGCCAGCAGCGCCAAGGTCAGCGAGGCCCACAACAACCCCGGCGTGCCCAGGGTCGGTGCCGGCAGGGATTCGGGGAAGAACAGCCGGTCGATCGAGCCGCCCAGCACGTAGACGAAGAAGCCCAGGCCGAACACGCCGTAGACGATGGCCGGCACGCCGGCCAGGTTGTTCACGGCGATGCGGATCAGCCGCGTCACCGGGCCCTGCTTGGCGTACTCGCGCAGGTACACCGCCGCCAGCACACCGAACGGGGTGACGATCACCGCCATGATCAGGGTCATCATCACGGTGCCGAAGATGGCCGGGAAGATCCCGCCTTCGGTGTTGGCTTCGCGCGGGTCGTCGCTGAGGAATTCCCACACCTTGCTGAAATAGGTCGCCAGTTTGGTGGGGATGGACATGGCGTTGGGCTGGATGGCGTGGACCACCTTGCTCAGGTTGATCTCCACCTCGCGGCCGTTGCCGTCGCGGGCCACCAGGCTGTCGCGGGCGAAGGCCTGGTGCAGGCTGCCCAAGCGCTCTTCGATGGCCTTGTAGCGGTTGTTCAGCTCGGCGCGCTCGGACTCGATGTCGGCCTGGGCGGCGGCGTCCAGCTTGCCGTCGAGTTCGAGCTTGCGACCTTGCAGGCGCAGGCGTTCGAGGCCGTGGTTGATGGCGCCGATGTCTTTCTTTTCGAGGCTCTGCAATTCGTCGTTGAGCTGGCTGGCGCGCTTGAGCCGCGCCTGCAACTCGCCCCAGGCTTGATCGCCCTGAGCCACTATGCGGTCGCCTTCCTTGACGCTGACTAGGTAGCCGTAGAAGTTGCCCCACTCGCGGCGTTCCAGGGCCATCAGGTCGGCGGGCTTTTGCTGGTCGACCAGCCATTCGCCGACCACCCAGCTGAAGTCGTTGCCGTTGAGGTCGCGGTTGCCGATCTTGATCAGCTCGCGGGTCATGAACTCCGGGCCTTCGTCGGGTACCGGCAGGCCAGCGCCCTTGAGACGGGCGCGCGGCACCTCTTCCTTCTGCACCACTTCGCCGACCAGCACATGCTCGGCCTGGCCCGGCACCTTGTAGGTGGCCTGGATCAGGTCGGCCGGCCAGAAGTGCGCCAGGCCGCGCACGGCGATGACCGACAGCAGACCGATGGTCATGATCACCGCGATGGCCACGGCGCCACCGCTGATCCAGACGCCGGGGGCGCCGCTCTTGAACCAGCCTTTGAGGGAATCCTGTTTCACGGATCTCTACCTTCCTATCAAAGCGACGAGTATTTCTTGCGCAGACGCTGGCGAATCAGCTCGGCCAAGGTGTTCATGACGAAGGTGAAGAGCAGCAGCACCAAGGCGGCGAGGAACAGCACGCGATAGTGGCTGCCGCCGACTTCGGACTCCGGCATCTCCACCGCCACGTTGGCGGCCAGGGTGCGCATGCCTTCGAACAGGTTCATCTCCATCACCGGGGTGTTGCCGGTGGCCATCAGCACGATCATGGTTTCGCCCACCGCGCGGCCCATGCCGATCATCAGCGCCGAGAAGATGCCGGGGCTGGCGGTCAGGATGACCACGCGGGTGAGGGTCTGCCAGGGCGTTGCGCCCAGGGCCAGCGAGCCCAGGGTGAGGCTGCGCGGCACGCTGAACACGGCGTCTTCGGCGATGGAGTAGATGTTCGGGATCACCGCGAAGCCCATGGCGATGCCCACCACCAGGGCGTTGCGCTGGTCGTAGGTGATGCCCAGGTCGTTGCTGATCCAGTGGCGCATGTCGCCGCCGAACAGCCAGTTCTCCAGGAAGGGGCTGACGCCCAGAGCGAACCAGCCGATGGCGACGATCACCGGGATCAGGATCGCCGCTTCCCAGCCGTCGGGCACGCGCAGGCGGATCGACTCGGGCAGGCGGCTCCAGGCAAAGCCTGTGAGCAGGATGCCCAGGGGCAGAATCATGAACAGGCTGAACACGCCCGGCAGGTGCCCTTCCAGGTACGGCGCCAGGAACAGGCCGGCGAAGAAGCCGAGGATCACCGTCGGCATCGCTTCCATCAGCTCGATCACCGGCTTGACCTTGCGGCGCATGCCGGGGGCCATGAAGTAGGCGGTGTAGATGGCGGCGGCGATCGCCAGTGGCGCGGCCAGGATCATCGCGTAGAAGGCCGCCTTGAGGGTGCCGAAGGTCAGCGGCGACAGGCTCAGCTTGGGTTCGAAGTCGGTGTTCGAAGCCGTGGACTGCCAGACGTACTGGGGCGCGTCGTAGTTCTCGTACCAGACCTTGCCCCACAGCGCGCTGAACGACACTTCCGGGTGCGGGTTGCGCAGGCTCAGCGGCAGCAGCTTGCCGCCCTCTTCGATGACGATGCGGTTGGCCCGCGGCGACAGCGCCAGCACGCCCGCGCCCTCGGCGACCGGCTCGACCAGCAGGGTGCGGTGCGCGGTGCTGTGGAACACGCCCAGCTGGCCTTCGCTGTCGAGGGCGACGAAGCCCTTGCGGCGTTCTTCGGCGTCGATCTGCACCACCGGTGCCTTGCCCAGCTGGAAGCTGCGGATCAGCTTCAGACGCTGCTCGCCGTCGGGGTCGCGGGCCATGAACCATTGGCTCAGGCCACCTTTGGAGTCGCCGAAGATCAGCGAGATGCCGCCGACCAGCTGGCCGCTGGCGGTGATTTCGGCCTGACCGTCTTCGAGCAGCTTGTAGCGGCCGTTGAGGCTCTTGTCGCGCAGGCTGAACACGTCGGCCGTGGCACGGCCGTTGACCACGTAGAGCCATTGCTGGCGCGGATCGACGTAGAGGGCTTTGACCGGCTCGGACATCTGCGGCAAGGCGATACGGTTCTGCTCGCTGGTGACCTCGCCGGTCATCATGTTTTCTTCGCGGGTGATCTGCACCACTTGCAGGCTGGCGCCGACCGAGCCTGCCAGCAGCAGGTTCTCACCGTTGAGGTTGACACTGACGTGCTCCAGCGCCCGGCCCTGCTCGTCGAGCACGAACGGCTGCTCGCCGTAGGGGAAGTCGACGCCGGGGGCGATGGCCTTCTTGCCGTCCGGGTAGGTGATCTTGTAGCTGTGGTGGAACAGCAGCGCCTGGCCGTTGGACAGGCCCAGGACGACCAGCGGGCTGCCGGGCTGGTCGCTGCCGATGGAGGTGACCTGCACGTCGGCCGGGATCGGCAGCTCGACGCGCTTGAGTTCGGCGCCGCTCTTGGTGTCGAAGAACAACACCTGGCCCTTGTCGGACACGCGCATGCCGACCAGGTTCTGCTCTTCGAGGGCGATCATCAGCGGCTTGCCGGCGTCCTGTTGCAGCCAGGTCGGCGTCAGGGCGTCCTTGCGGGTCAGCTCGGCGCCCTGGAACAACGGCAGCACCACGTAGGCCAGGTAGAAGAAGATCAGCGTGATGGCCGCCAGCACGGCCAGCCCGCCCACCAGGACGTACCAGCGGGTCAGGCGATCCTTGAAGGCACGCACACGGCGTTTGCGTTGCATTTCCGGCGTATTGAAATCAATCCGCGCGGGAGGGGAATTTTGGGTCATGGTGGAGTTGGCCAGATCATTCATGCGCACACCCTAGCGGTCCCGTATGACAGAAACATGACAGTGCAGTGACGCAAAAAAGCCCGCGGCTCAGGGGTGCTGGCTGCGGACTGAAGAAGAGGTGGAAGGGCCCGCCAGGCGGCCCTTCCGGGGTGCTCTATTACTTGGCGTGGGCCAGGCCCAGGTCGTTCAGGGTCTTCTCGACGACCTTGGCCGGCAGCGGGATGTAGCCGTCCTTCACCACCACCTGTTGACCGGCCTGCGACAGCACCAGCTTGATGAACTCGGCGTCCAGCGGAGCCAGTGGCTTGTTCGGCGCCTTGTTGACGTAGACGTAGAGGAAGCGCGACAGCGGGTACTTGCCGTTCAGGGCGTTCTCTTCGTTGTCTTCGATGAACTCGCCGCCTTCTTTCTTGGCCAGCGGCACGGTCTTCACGCTGGCGGTCTTGTAGCCGATGCCCGAGTAACCGATGGAATTCAGCGAGCTGCTGATCGACTGCACCACCGAGGCCGAACCTGGCTGCTCGTTGACGTTGGGCTTGAAGTCACCTTTGCACAGGGCTTCTTCCTTGAAGTAGCCGTAGGTGCCCGACACCGAGTTGCGGCCGAACAGTTGCAGCGGCTTGCCGGCCAGGTCGCCGGTCACGCCCACGTCGCCCCAGGTCTTGGCGTCGGCCTTGGCGCCGCACAGGCGGGTGGAGGAGAAGATGGCGTCGACCTGGGCCATGGTCAGGCCCTTGATCGGGTTGTCCTTGTGCACGAACACGGCCAAGGCGTCGACGGCCACCGGGATGGCGGTGGGCTTGTAGCCATACTTCTGCTCGAAGGCCTGCAACTCCACGTCCTTCATCTTGCGGCTCATCGGGCCGAGGTTGGCGGTTCCTTCGGTCAGCGCGGGCGGTGCGGTGGAGGAACCGGCGGCCTGGATCTGGATGTTGACGTTCGGATATTCCTTTTTGTAGGCCTCGGCCCACAGGGTCATCAGGTTCGCCAGGGTGTCGGAACCAACGCTGGAGAGGTTGCCCGACACACCGGTGGTCTTGGTGTAGGTCGGGATCGAGGGATCGACAGCGGCGACCGCATTGGCGGTGGCAACGCCAGCGGCGGCAAATGTCAGGGCCGCCATCAAACGCTTCAGTTTCATGCCTTGCTCCTAGCAGAATATCGAGGGGTTCAGGTCAGAACGGGGGCCAGTATCGGAGGGCCGTGTGACCACGATATGACGCCTATGTGACAAATAGATGAAAGGCCATCACCGCACTGCGGGATGGCCTTTTTCGATGTTCTCGACCCGGCAGGAACGAAGGTTTCAGCGTTTCCCCGCCAACAGGTACAGCCCGAGCACCAACCCCAACCCACACAACCCCGCCACGTAATACGCCGGTGCCATGGGGCTGAACTTGAGCAGCGCAGTCACCACCATCGGCGTCAGGCCACCGAAGATCGCGTAGGCCACGTTGTAGGAGAACGATAGCCCGGTGAAACGCACCGCGGCGGGGAACGCCTTGACCATGACGAAGGGCACCGAACCGATCACGCCGACGCACAAACCGGTGACGGCATACAGCGCGAACAGCAGCTCGGGGTGCGTGGCCAGGCTGTGGTAGAAGGTCCAGGAACTGGCCAGCAGCAGCAGGCTGCCCACCACCAGCACGCGCCCGGCACCGAAGCGGTCGCACAGCCAGCCGGTGCCGATGCAGCCCAGGCTGAGCAGGATGATCGCCAGGCTATTGGCCTTCAGCGAGTCGGTGGGGCTGACGCCGTAGAAAGTCTGCAACAGCGCCGGGGTCATGAGGATCACCACCACGATGCCGGCCGACAGCAGCCAGGTCAGCAGCATCGACAGCAGTACCGCACGTGGGTGGTCGCGCAGCACCGCGCGCAACGGCAGCTCTTCGGCCAGGGCTTTGCGTTGCTGCATCTCGGCGAACACCGGGGTCTCGTGCAGCCAGCGGCGCAGGTACACCGAGAACAGGCCGAACACCCCACCCAGCAGGAACGGGATGCGCCAGCCGTAGTCGGCCACTTCTTCGGCGGTGTATACCGAGTTGATCAGCGTGGCCACCAACGAGCCCAGCAGGATACCGGCGGTCAGCCCTGCGGTCAGGGTGCCGCAGGCGTAGCCGGTGTTGCGCGCCGGCACGTGCTCGGACACGAACACCCACGCCCCCGGCACTTCACCGCCGATGGCCGCGCCCTGGATCACCCGCATCAACAGCAGCAGCATCGGCGCCCACAGACCGATCTGCGCGTAGGTGGGCAGCAGGCCCATGATCAGCGTGGGCACGGCCATCATGAAGATGCTCAGGGTGAACATCTTCTTGCGCCCCAGCAGGTCGCCGAAGTGGGCCATGACGATGCCGCCCAGGGGGCGCGCCAGGTAACCGGCCGCGAAGATGCCGAAGGTCTGCATCAAACGTAGCCATTCGGGCATCTCGGGCGGGAAGAACAGCTTGCCGACCACCGTGGCGAAGAACACGAAGATGATGAAGTCGTAGAACTCCAGCGCGCCGCCCAGGGCCGAGAGGGACAGGGTCTTGTAATCGTTGCGGGTGAGCGGGCGCGCGGGCTGCTCGGCGGAAGGGGGCACGCTGGTCATCGTTTTGCACTCTTGTTGGGCATGCAGGCCGCGTAAGGCGCGGCTTCTGGAATGGGCGAGCGAGGAAGATAGCAAATTGATCGCGCCGACTCATAGGAAGCTAACGAGCCAGCCATCTTCACGAAGCTCAGGTCGTTGCCCACTGCAACGCTCTATATACTTAGCGATTCGTAGGAAAAGGCTGTTATTTATGTGGGACGTTGCGCGAAAACATCGGTCGGTATGCTCAGGCGTGTCGTGCTGTGTCGTAGTAGCCCGCGCGCCCTCAAGAAATGGGCGTAGTATGTGACCGCCCTCGTCGTTCACACCGCGCCTTCGAGGCTTGCCCGAACCGTCGCCCGTCGGCGACCGCGCGTTTCACACAGCACCTGCTACGCCCTCTCACGAAGCGTCACGGGTCAGAGGCCCCTCGGCATGATTGAGCTCGAACAAGAAGATCCTATCCCGCAAGGCGACCTGGCCTTGCAGATCACCGCACTACCGCGGGAAACCAACGGCTTTGGCGATATCTTCGGTGGCTGGCTGGTGGCGCAGATGGACCTGGCCGGCACCGCCATGGCCAGCCGCATCGCCGGTGGCCGCGTGGCGACCGTGGCCATCGACCGCATGGCGTTCCTGGTGCCGGTCGCCGTCGGCGCGCAGCTGTCGTTCTATACCCAGACCCTGGAGATCGGCCGCAGCTCGATCCAGATGATGGTCGAGGTGTGGAGTGACGATCCGCAGTCCGGCGAATGGCGCAAGGTCACCGAAGCGGTGTTCGTCTTCGTCGCCATCGACAGCAGCGGCCGCACCCGCGCCGTGCCGCAACGCTGAACGCTGCCGGTTCGCCAGCCACCTACAGGATCCCGCATGACCACTACCGTCGAAACCCTCACGCTGGGCGCACTCGAGTGCTGGCGCATCACCACCGCCCAGGCCGAACTGGTCATTGCCCGGCAAGGCGCGCAGATTCTGCGCTACCAACGCAAAGGCGCAGCGCCGCTGCTGTGGCTGAGCGACGAAGCCCTGTTCAAGCAAGGCAAGTCGGTACGCGGTGGGGTGCCGGTCTGCTGGCCGTGGTTCGGTGATCTGC
This sequence comes from Pseudomonas sp. MLB6B, assembly GCF_054508135.1. Lineage (NCBI taxonomy): Bacteria > Pseudomonadati > Pseudomonadota > Gammaproteobacteria > Pseudomonadales > Pseudomonadaceae > Pseudomonas > Pseudomonas sp. MLB6B. Next base: position 798,472 of record NZ_CP199313.1, read on the forward strand.
GACGCAACCCCGAAACCGTGCAGGCGATGTACGGCGGCGAGACGCCTCCGGCCCATGGCCTGGTGCGTGGCCGCGACTGGCAACTGCTTGGCATGGAGGAACGCGGCGACACCGTCCACCTCGAGTTCGACCTGCCCGAGGCGCAAGGCGCGCTGCCCGACTGGTCGCACAGCGTCGAACTGCGCCTGAGCGTGGCGCTGGGCGATACCCTGCAAGTGACCTTGAGCAACCGCAACCTCGGCTCGCAACCGGTCACCCTGAGCCAGGCGCTGCACACCTACTTCGCCGTCGGCGACGTGCGCCAGGTGCAGGTGCAAGGCGTGGAGGGGTTGGCCTACATCGAGACCCTCGCCAACTGGGAACAGCGCACCCAGCAAGGCGCCCTCACCTTCGCTGGCGAAACCGACCGCATCTACCTCGACCCGCCCGAGCGCCTAAGCATCGTCGATCCGCAGCACGACCGGCGCATCACCTTGCACACTGAAGGCTCGCATTCGGCGGTGATCTGGAACCCGTGGACGGAACGCGCGGCGGCCTTGCCCGACATGGGCGACGAGGCCTGGCAGGGCATGCTCTGCATCGAGACCGCCAACGCCTGGCACGACGTGCTGACCCTCGCCCCCGGCGCCCATCACAGCCTGTCGGTCATGATCGGCAGCGAATCGTTGTAACGGCGCCCAAGCCGCGCCCGCGGGCCTCGTTCAGAGGTCCGCGTCTTCTACCACCCGCACGTTCTGCGCATCCAGCGCATAGGCCGCATCGGCCAGGTCGTTGTTGACCTTCTCCACTTTCAACGGCCCGGTGACCCACAGCGGCGTGTAGATGTCGTCGATCTTCAGCCCTTTCGGATAACGCACCAGCACCAGCTGGTTGGGCGGCGGTGGCGGGACATGGATGCACGCGCCCGGATAGGGCACGAGGAAGAACAGCGTGCTGTTGCCCTTGGCATCGCTTTCCAACGGCACCGGATAGCCACCCAGGCGGATGCGCTTGCCATCCATCGTGGCGACGGTCTTGGTGGAATACATCACGGCGGGCAAGCCCTTGCTCTGCTTCAAACCGCCCTTGGCGGTGAAGGTGCCCATGGCCTCGGGAGAGTCGTGGTCGATCTCGGGCATGGCTTCGAGGGCTTTCTGGTCCGACTTGGGCATCAAGTCCAGCCAGTCGGTTTCGGGGAGTTCGGCGTGGGCCAGGGTGCTGACCAGGATCAGCGGGAAGAGCAGGAACGCGCGCATGGAATGCTCGGCAACTCAGTGGGATGAATTGCCGGGCATTCTATCTGCAATCAGCGCTTCTTGATGAGGCCGTAGATCACCAGCAGGATGATGGCGCCGACCAGCGCACCGAAGAAGCCTGCCGCTTGGCCCGCCTGGTAGATACCCAGTGCTTGGCCACCGTAGGTGGCGACCAGCGAACCTGCGATACCCAGCAGGATGGTCATGATCCAGCCCATGCTGTCGTCGCCGGGCTTCAGAAAGCGCGCCAGCAGGCCGACGATGAAGCCGATGAAGATAGTTCCGATGATGCCCATTGGCGATCCCTCCTAGATGAATGAAACGCACCGACGGCCGCGTGGGCCGTTGGCGTGTGTCTTGTCAGAGGGCGCGAAGGCCGGCGAGGTTCAATTCGCCGCGATCAAAGCCTCTACCTCGGCGATCTTGGCCCGCAGGCTGGTCATGTCCGCGCAGCGCAGGGTGGCGTGGCCGACCTTGCGCCCGGCCTTGAAGGCCTTGCCGTAGTGGTGCAGGTGGCAGTCGTCGATGGCCACGGTCTGGGCCACGTCGGGCACGCTGCCGATGAAGTTGAGCATGGCGCTCTCACCGACCTTGGCGGTCGAGCCCAGCGGCAGTCCGGCCACGGCACGCAGGTGGTTCTCGAACTGGCTGCACTCGGCGCCTTCGATGGTCCAGTGCCCGGAGTTGTGCACGCGCGGCGCGATCTCGTTGGCTTTCAGGCCGCCGTCGACTTCGAAGAACTCGAAGGCCATGACGCCCACGTAGTCGAGCCGTTCCAGCACCCGGCCGACGTAGTCTTCGGCCAGCGCCTGCAAGGGGTGAGCCTCGCTCGCCACCGACAGGCGCAGGATGCCGCTGTCGTGGGTGTTGTGCACCAGCGGGTAGAAGCGCGTTTCGCCGTCGCGACCGCGTACGGCCACCAGCGACACTTCGCCGGTGAACGGCACGAAGCCTTCCAGCAGGCACGGCACGCTGCCCAGTTCGGCGAAGGTGCCGACCACGTCGGCGGCGCTGCGCAGCACCTTCTGGCCCTTGCCGTCATAACCCAGGGTGCGGGTCTTGAGTACGGCCGGCAGGCCGATGCTGGCGACCGCGGCGTCGAGATCGGCCTGGGAGAGGATGTCGGCGAAGGCCGGGGTGGGAATGCCCAGGTCGCGGAACAGACTCTTTTCGAACAGACGGTCGCGGGCGATGCGCAGGGCGTCGGCACTGGGGTAGACCGGGACGAACTGCGAGAGGAAGGCCACCGTTTCGGCCGGCACGCTCTCGAATTCGAACGTTACCAGGTCGACTTCATCGGCCAGTTGGCGCAAGTGATCCTGGTCGCCGTAGTCGGCACGCAGGTGCTCGCCCAGGGGGGCGGCGCAGGCGTCCGGCGCGGGGTCGAGGAAAGCGAAGTTCATGCCCAGCGGAGTGCCCGCCAGGGCCAGCATGCGGCCGAGCTGGCCGCCACCGATTACACCGATTTTCATGGATGTGAGCCTCAGGCCTGGCGCGGATCGGGATGGTCCAGCACGGTGTCGGTCTGTTCCGTGCGGAACTGCTTGAGCGCGGCGTGGAACTGCGGGTGCTTGGCGCCCAGGATGCTGGCCGACAGCAGCGCGGCGTTGACCGCCCCGGCGCGGCCGATGGCCAGCGTCGCCACCGGCACGCCGGCAGGCATCTGCACGATCGACAGCAGCGAGTCGACGCCCGAGAGCATCGAGGACTGCACCGGCACGCCCAGCACCGGCAGGTGGGTCTTGGCCGCGCACATGCCCGGCAGGTGCGCCGCGCCGCCGGCACCGGCGATGATCACCTCGATACCGCGGCCTTCGGCCTCTTCCGCGTACTGGAACAGCAGATCCGGGGTACGGTGGGCCGAGACCACTTTCACCTCATAGGGAATGCCGAGTTTTTCCAGCATATCGGCGGTGTGGCTAAGGGTGGACCAATCGGACTTGGAGCCCATGATCACGCCAACCAGTGCACTCATCGTCGAGCCTCTCCTGCAAGCGCCTGCCGGCGCGCTAAAAGCAACAAGCCACGCAGGGAACCGGCGTGGCTTGTCGTATGGATTCTGATCGACCAGGGCGGCCGAAGGCGCGGGATTATAGCCTAGTGCGGTACGGGCCGCACACCCCTGCAAGCACAGAGCGGATCAAAGGGCAAGCTGTCTCGCGAGACAACTTTTCCCCTTACCGCCACGCCGCCTCAGCCCTGGCCGCCGGCCGACTCCAGCTTGCGCCACAACAGACGCACGTTGGCCTTGCGCACCAGGGCGCAGCGGTACAGGCGAATCTCCAGCGGCACGTGCCACTGCGCCGCACCGCAAATGGCCAGCTCGCCGCGCTCCAGTTCGCCACGCATCGACAGGCGCGGCACCCAGGCCACGCCCATGCCTTCGAGGGCCATGCTCTTCAAGCTGTCGGCCATGGCCGTCTCGCACACCGTGGTGTAGCGCAGGCTGCGCTGGCGCAGCAGCAGGCTGACCGAGCGCCCGAGGAACGCGCCGGCGCTGTAGGCCAGCAACGGCACGCTGGTGTCGCCCTCCAGGTCGAACAGCGGCTTGCCGTCGGCGCCCACGGCGCACACCGGCAGCATTTCCGTGGTGCCCATGTGCAGGGAGGGAAAGATATCGGCGTCCATCTGCAAGGCGGCATCGGGGTCGTAGAAGGCCAGCATCAGGTCGCAGCCGCCTTCGCGCAGGGCATGCACGGCCTCGCCGACGTTGGTGGCGACCATGCGCGTGGCGATGTTCAAGCCGTCGTTGCGCAGTTGCGCCACCCAGTGCGGAAAGAACCCCGAGGCCAGCGAATGTGCGGCGGCGATCTGCACCACCTCGCCCTGCCCGCCTTCGAGATGGTGCAAATGGCGCAGCACTTCGCCCAGCTGGTCGACGACGGTACGCGCCGTGACCAGAAACAGTTGCCCCGCTTCGGTGAGCTCGATGGGCGTGCGCGAACGGTTGACCAGCGTCAGGCCCAGCGCGGCCTCCAGGCTGCGGATGCGGCGGCTGAACGCCGGCTGGGTGACGAAGCGCCGTTCGGCGGCCTGGGAAAAGCTGCGGGTGGCCGCCAGGGCGCTGAAATCTTCCAGCCATTTGCTCTCGAGGTTCATGAAGCTCGTCTCCCGCGCGCACCAAAATGGAACACGCTCGTTGATCGGTCCGCGTCACATCAATCGGTATGCCGTTTGTGCATAGGTTAGCGTGCATCAGCATTGGCCGCAAAAACCGCGCAGGCCTAGGATTGGCGCCATTCCGGCACATGCCGGGGCCAACTCGAGATGATATCCATCATGTCCGCTGCTGCATCGTTCCGCGTCGAAAAAGACCTGCTTGGCACCCTGGAAGTCCCTGCCGATGCCTACTACGGCATCCAGACCCTGCGCGCCGCCAACAACTTCCACCTCTCCGGCGTGCCGCTGTCGCACTACCCGAAGCTGGTCGTAGGCCTGGCCATGGTCAAACAGGCCGCCGCCGACGCCAACCGTGAGCTGGGCCACCTGAGCGATGCCAAGCACGCCGCCATCAGCGCTGCCTGCGGCCGCCTGATCAAGGGCGACTACCACGAGCAGTTCGTGGTCGACATGATCCAGGGCGGGGCCGGCACCTCGACCAACATGAACGCCAACGAAGTCATCGCCAACATCGCGTTGGAGGCTATGGGCCACCAGAAGGGTGAGTACCAGTACCTGCACCCCAACAACGACGTGAACATGGCGCAGTCGACCAACGACGCCTACCCCACCGCGATCCGCCTGGGTCTGCTGCTGGGCCACGACGCGCTGCTGGCCAGCCTCGACAGCCTGATCCAGGCCTTCGCCGCCAAAGGCGAAGAGTTCAACCACGTCCTCAAGATGGGCCGCACCCAGCTGCAAGACGCCGTGCCGATGACCCTCGGCCAGGAATTCCGCGCCTTCGCCACCACCATGACCGAAGACCTCAACCGTCTGCGTTCGCTGGCCCCGGAACTGCTCACCGAGATCAACCTGGGCGGCACCGCCATCGGCACCGGCATCAACGCCGACCCTGGCTACCAAGCCCTGGCCGTGCAACGCCTGGCGCTGATCAGCGGCCAGCCGCTGGTACCGGCCGCCGACCTGATCGAAGCCACCTCCGACATGGGCGCCTTCGTGCTGTTCTCCGGCATGCTCAAGCGCACCGCGGTCAAGCTGTCGAAGATCTGCAACGACCTGCGCCTGCTGTCCAGCGGCCCGCGCACCGGCATCAACGAGATCAACCTGCCGGCGCGCCAGCCGGGCAGCTCGATCATGCCAGGCAAGGTCAACCCGGTGATTCCGGAGGCCGTCAACCAGGTGGCCTTCGCCATCATGGGCAACGACCTGGCGCTGACCGTGGCGGCCGAAGGCGGCCAGCTGCAGCTCAACGTGATGGAGCCGCTGATCGCCTACAAGATCTTCGACTCGATCCGTCTGCTGCAACGCGCCATGGACATGCTGCGCGAACACTGCATCGTCGGCATCACCGCCAACGAACAGCGCTGCCGCGAACTGGTCGAGCACTCCATCGGCCTGGTCACCGCGCTGAACCCTTACATCGGCTATGAAAACGCCACCCGTATCGCCCGCGTCGCCCTGGAAACCGGCCGCGGCGTGCTGGAACTGGTGCGCGAGGAACAGCTGCTGGACGAAGCGATGCTCGACGACATCCTGCGCCCGGAAAACATGATCGCTCCACGTCTGGTGCCGCTGAAGGCGTAACCGACCGCAATACCCGTCTCACCAGGTCGGGGGGACTAGACACCTCTCCACCTTTCGAGGGCCCGCGCTTACATGCGCCGGGCCCTTTTTTTATGCTCGAAACGCTTCGGCGGCGCCACGGCACGCAACTTGCTCGCTCAAGTTTTCCAGCCCACGTGGACAGCCAGCATGCTGCACAGCCACCTCACCACCCTCAACGCGGTTTCGCTGATCCTCACGACGTTCGCCGCACGCGGCGTCGATGCGCGCCTGCTGCTCGACGGGAGCGGTATCACCCCCGCCGACCTGGGCCGCGCCGACGCACGCATCACCACCCAGCAGGAGTTGCAGGTATGTGCCAACGCCGTGGCCCTGCGTGCCGACATCGGCCTGGAACTGGGGCGGCGCATGCATGTGTCGAGCTACGGCATGCTCGGCTATGCCCTGCTCTCCAGTGCCACTTTGGGTGACGCCCTGCGCTTGGCGCTGCATTTTCCGGCACTGCTGGGAACAATGTTCCAACTGCGCCTGGTCGAGGACGGGCCACGGGTCTGGCTCAGCGCCAGCGAGCACCACGACGCACCGGGCCTGGCGGCCTTCAACGCCGAGTTCTGCCTGGTGTCGCTCAAGGTCATCTGCGACGACCTGCTCGGCCGCCCGCTGCCGCTGCTCGGCGCGCGCTTTCAGCACCCGTGCCCGGCCTATCGACCGGCCTACGCGCAGACCTTCGCCGGCCCGCTGACCTTCCAGGCCGACGACAACGCCTTCGCCTTCGACCGCCATTGGCTGGACACACCGCTGCCCCTGGCCGACCCCATCACCCACCAGGCCATGGCCGAGCGCTGCCGGCGCCTGAACCTGGAGTTCACCGGCCGCCAGGCCTGGCTCGGGCGCATCCGTCTATTGCTGCAGCAACAGCTCGACGCCGCGCCGGGGCTCGAGGGCCTGGCGCGGCAGATGAATTGCTCCTCGCGCACCCTGCGCCGGCATCTGCACAGCCTGGGCAGCAGCTACCAGCAACTGCTCGACGAGTTGCGCTTCGAACGTGCCAAGCAATTGCTGACCGAAGAGCGAGTGCCGATCCACCGCATCGCCGAAACCCTGGGCTTCAGCGAGACGGCGAGCTTCCGGCATGCCTTCCAGCGCTGGAGCGGCATGGCACCGCGGCACTACCGCGGCTGAGGGGCGGGCACACGGCTTGGCCATATCCATCCCTTTTTGGCCACCCGCACCGTCCAGGCTCGCGCGCCGCGCCCAGCACAATGGCCGCATACCAGCGAACCGGAGACCCCACATGCTGACGATCTATTCCGATGACCACCGCCTGCACCACGGCCGCTGCGAGTTGATCGACGGCCAGCTGATGCCGTGCTTCGAGATGCCGTCGCGGGCCGACCACGTGCTCGAACGGGTCGAGGCGCGCCAATTGGGTGAAGTGCGCGGCCCCACCGATTTCGGCCGCGCACCGCTGCAACGCGTCCACAGCGCCGCCTACCTGGACTTCTTCGAAGGCGCCTGGGCGCGCTGGGCGCAATTGGGCCGCGACGGCGACCTGCTGCCCTTCACCTGGCCGGCGCGCACCCTGCGCGCGCTCAAGCCCAACAGCCTGCTGGGCGAACTGGGCTACTACAGCTTCGACGCTGGCGCGCCGATCACCGCCGGCACTTGGCAGGCCGCCTACAGCGCTGCGCAAGTCGCGCTGACCGCCCAGGCCGCCATCGAACAAGGCGCCCCTGCCGCCTTCGCCCTGTGCCGCCCGCCGGGGCACCACGCCGCCGCCGAGGTGATGGGCGGCTACTGCTACCTGAACAACGCCGCCATCGCCGCCCAGGCCTTTCTCGACCAGGGCCGGCGCAAGGTGGCCATCCTCGACGTCGACTACCACCACGGCAACGGCACGCAAGACATCTTCTACGCCCGCAACGATGTGCTGTTCGCCTCGATCCACGGTGACCCCCAGGCCGAATTCCCGTTCTTCCTCGGCTATGCCGACGAGACCGGCGAAGGCGCGGGCCTCGGCTACAACCTCAATTACCCGTTGCCGGCCGGCAGCGACTGGGGGACCTGGAGCGCGGCCCTGGACCAGGCCTGCGAGCGCATCGCCGACTTCGACGCGGACGTGCTGGTGATCTCCCTGGGCGTAGACACCTTCAAGGACGACCCCATCTCGCAGTTCAAGCTCGACAGCCCCGACTACCTGGCCATGGGCGAGCGCATCGCCCGGCTCGGCAAGCCGACCCTGTTCGTCATGGAAGGGGGTTACGCGGTGGCGGAAATCGGTATCAACGCGGTCAATGTGCTGGAAGGTTTCCAGCGCGCGCAATCATCAGGAGCCTGAACATGCTGCGACGCACCTCTGTCTTCGCCCCGCTCCTCGCCGCCGGCCTGCTGCTCGGCGGCGCGCTCGACGTCCAGGCCGAACAGCGCACCCTGCGCGTGTACAACTGGTTCGACTACATCACCCCGCAGACCCTCACCGACTTCAAGCAAAGCAGTGGGGTCAACCTGGTCTACGACATCTTCGACACCAACGAAGCCCTGGAAGCCAAGCTGCTGACCGGCAACTCCGGGTACGACGTGGTGGTGCCGTCCAACGTGTTCCTGGCCAAGCAGATCGAGGCCGGGGTGTTCCAGCCGCTGGACCGCAGCAAGCTGCCCAACTGGCAGCACCTGGACCCGGCCCTGATGAAGCTGATCGAAGGCAATGATCCGGGCAACAAATTCGCCGTGCCCTACATGTACGGCACGGTGCTGATCGGCTTCAACCCGGAGAAGGTCAAGGCCGCGCTGGGCGACGCCGCACCGGTGGACAGCTGGGACCTGATCTTCAAGCCGGAGAACCTCTCCAAGCTCAAGGGCTGTGGCGTGGCGCTGCTCGACTCGCCTTCGGAGATCCTGCCCCTGGCCCTGGCCCACCTGGGCCTGGACCCCAACAGCAGCAACCCCGCCGACTACAAGAAGGCCCAGGACCTGCTGCTGAAGATCCGCCCCTACATCACCTACTTCCACTCCTCCAAATACATGGCCGACATCGCCAACGGCGACATCTGCGTGGCGGTCGGCTACTCGGGCAGCTTCTCCCAAGCCGCCAACCGCGCGCGCGAGGCCAACAACGGTGTGGTGGTGGATATGCGCCTGCCCAAGGAAGGCGCGCCGATCTGGTTCGACATGCTGGCCATCCCGAAGAACGCCGCCAACCCGGACGACGCCCACGCCTTCATCGACTACCTGCTGCGCCCCGAGGTGATCGCACCGATCAGCGATTTCGTCGGCTACCCCAACCCCAACAAGGACGCCACAGACAAAGTCAGCCCGGCCATCCGCAACAACCCCAACCTGTACCCGACCGCCGAGGCGATGGCCAAGCTGTACACCTTGAAGCCCTTGCCACGTGACGCCGAGCGGGCGCGGACGCGGGCCTGGACGCGGATCAAGTCGGGCACCTGAAGCGCGGAGCAGGATGGCGGTTCGACTCGGTGCGCTTGGCGCATGCCGTCGAGCCGCCGCCAGGCATATCCGACGTGCGTTACGCGCTTTTGGGCGCGCTCGTCGAGGCCGGTGGATATCTCCCACAGGCCTCGGTCACTCAACTGCGCCAGGCCTTGCGCAAGCGCATCAGGGCCTCGGCGACCTGTCCTTCCGGCACTGCCGCAAAGCCCAGCACCAGGCCCGCCCGGGCATCGAGCGGCGTGTCGCTGTCTTCGAGCCAGTAACCGCTCAGCGGGTTGATCTCGACGTCCACCGCGGCCGCCTGAGCGACCAGTTCCTGCTCCCTGACAAAGTTATCCACAACCAGCCGGACGTGCAGCCCTGCCGCGATGTCGGGCATGGCCGCCAGGCCCGGCACGTCCGTCGGCCAGCCGGCCTTGAGCACGTTGCGCCGGCTCAGCGCCGCCTTGCGCATGCGGCGGATGTGGCGCTGGAAATGCCCTTGAGCCATGAACTGCGCCATGACGCATTGGCTGCCGACCTCCGAATGCCGCACGGCCAAAGCCTTGGCCTGGCTGAAGGCCTGCACCAGACGCGGCGGCAACACCAGGTAGCCCAGGCGCAAGGCCGGGAAGGCGACCTTGCCGAAGGTGCCGATGTACAGCACACGTCCCTGCCGGTCCAGCGCCGCCAAGGGCGCCAGGGGCGCGCCGCTGTAGCGGTATTCGCCGTCGTAGTCGTCTTCGACGACCCAGCCGTCCTGGCGCTCGGCCCAGGCCAGCAGTTCCAGGCGCCGGGCCAGGCTCAGGGTGACGCCGGTGGGGTATTGGTGCGCGGGCGTGACATAGGCCACGCGGCAGTCGCCGAGCGCGGCCAGGTGCGCGCAGTCCATCCCGTCCTCGTCCACCGGCACGCCCAGCACCCGCGCACCGGCCAGGGCGAAGGCGTTGCCCGCAGCGCGGTAGCCTGGGTTTTCCACAGCGACGCGGTCGCCAGGCCTTACCAGCAGCTGTGCACAAAGGCTGATGGCCTGCTGCGAACCGCTGGTGATCACAATTTGTTCAGCCGTGCAGGTGAGGCCACGCGAACGGCGCAAGTAGGTGGCGATCAGTTCGCGCAGGGCAGGCTCGCCCGCCGGGTCTCCATAGCCCAGTTGCGCAGGGTCGGGATTTCGCCAGAAACCCGCTTGCAGCTTGGCCCACACGTCGAACGGGAACAGATCGAAAGCTGGAACGCCCACGCGGAAGGCCCGCGGTTGACCCACGCGCGGCAATGGCAAGTGATGGTTTTTCAACCGGTTCAGGGGGTCATCGAGGTCACTCGAACTGGATGAATGCTCAGTGTCAGGTGCGCAAAATGTGGATAACTCTGTTGATAACCTACGGGATAACCCTGTGGACAGATGTGTGGATAGTTTTTCGAGGTGGCTGACGTACGTGCCGTCGCCCACCTGACTTTCGATGAAGCCTTCGGCATATAGCTGATCGTAGGCGCGCATCACGCTGTTGCGTGAAAGCCCCAGCATCTGCGCCAAGTCGCGCGTGGCCGGCAACCGCGTACCGCTGCCCAGGCGGCCATCCAGCATGCGCTCGCGCAGGGCTTGGTAGAGCTGCTGACTGAGACCGCGGCGGCGGTCGAGCACGAGCCCGGCCGGGTCGAAGGGCAACGCATGGGTAGGCTGGCGCACAGGATTGGTCCTATGAAATCGATAGGTAATGGTGCTTATAACGAACCATTAGCCTGCCTAGGATGACCGTACTGCACAAGGATCCGGCGCCATGTATGCGAGCAAACCCCATCAGGAACATGATCTCGAACTTCTACACAGACACATGCTGGAGGCGCGGCTGGCGGTACTCGTCAGCCAAGGCCCCGAAGGGCTGCAGGCGACCCACCTGCCGGTACTGGTGAAAACCGACGAAGGCCCGTTCGGCACGGTCTACGCGCACCTTGCCCGCGCCAACCCGCAGTGGCGCGCTTTCGCGCACGATCTCGAAGCGCTGCTGGTGTTTCCCGGCCCCGACGCCTATGTCAGCCCCGGTTACTACCCGAGCAAGGCGAACAACCCCAAGGTGGTGCCCACCTGGAACTACACCGCCGTGCATGCCCACGGCCCGGTCGAGGTGATCCACCAGGCGGCGCCACTGCTGGCCATCGTCAGCGAATTGAGCGAGCGCCACGAACGCTCACGGGCAGAGCCCTGGAAGGTGGCGGACGCACCCGCTGACTACCTCGAAGGCATGCTGCGCGCCATCGTCGGCATCCGTCTGCCGATCACCCGCTTGCAGGGCGCGCGCAAGCTCAGCCAGAACCGCTCGGCCGCAGACCTCGCCGGTGTGCGCGACGCGCTGAGCGCCAGCGTCGATCCTTTGAACAACGCACTCGCGGCGCAGATGCGCCCTCTCTAGGAAGAACCCACATGCCGAACGTCACCCTACGCCCCGTCACCGTCGACGACCATGCCGCCTGGCTGGCCCTGTGGCAGGCGTACCTGAAGTTCTATGAAACCGATCTGGCAGACGAGATCAGCGCCAGCACCTGGCAACGCCTGCTCGACCCCAGCGAACCGACCCATTCGGCGCTGGCCTGGGTCGATGGCGAGGCCGTGGGAATGGTCAACTGGATCTACCACCGCTCCAACTGGAGCATCGGCAACTCGTGCTACCTGCAAGACCTGTACGTCGATGCCCGGCAGCGCGGCCTGGGCATCGGTCGGCAGTTGATCGAGCACGTTTACCATACGGCCCAGGCGGCCGGTTGCGGCAAGGTGCACTGGCTGACCCACGAAACCAACGCCACCGCCATCGGCCTCTATGAGCAGGTGGCGGAACGGCCGGGGTTCATTCAGTTCCGCCGCAACCTGTAGGCTTCAGCGCAGGTTGGCTTTGAGCTGGGCGATGTGCTCGGGGCCGATGCCGCAGCAGCCGCCCAGCAGGCTGGCGCCGCGGGTGCGCCAGTCTTGGGTCCAGCGCAGATAGCCGGGAGGGTCGAGGTCGTCGCGCAGTTCGTCCAGGCCATCGTTGGCCGTGGCGTCCTTGGGCTGCGGCGGGAAGGCGTTGGCGTAGGCGCCGATGGCGATTTCCACCCCCAAGCGCTCGAACACCGCCTTGGCCGCATCGATGGCCGCGCCGATGACTTCGGGCTGGCTGCAGTTGAACAGCAAGGTCTGCACGCCCAGCTCGGCCACCGCCTCGGCCGCTGCGCTGACCGGCTCGCCGGAGCGCAGACGCGGCGTCTCGTCGGTGTCTTCGTCCTGCAAGGTGAAGGAGACCCAAAACGGTTTGCCGTCTTGCGGCAGGCGCGCGCGGATGGCCTGCACCTCGGCGATGGCGCTCTGGGTCTCGGCCAGCCACAGGTCCACGTAGGGCGCCAGACCGCGCAGCAAAGGCGTCAGCACCTCGTCGACCCGCTCGGCGGTGTACAGGTCGGGACGGTAGGAGCCGAACAGCGGCGGCAGCGAGCCGCCCACGCGCACCGGCTGCGCGCCGATGTCGGCGGCAGCGCGGGCCAGTTGGCCTGCAGTCGCAGCCAGGGCCTGGCCTTCGGCGGCAAAACGCGCCTCACCGATGTGGAACGGCACCACGGCGTAGCTGTTGCTGGTGATGACGCTGGCGCCCGCTTCGATGTAAGCGCTATGGACCGCCACCACCGCTTCCGGCGCCTCGCTCAAGGCCAATGCCGACCACTCGGGCTGACGGAACGGTGCGCCACGGCGCTGGAGTTCGCGGCCCATGCCACCGTCGAGAATGATTAACGGACGTTCGCTCATATAATTTCCACTGCTATCGATATGAATAAAATTCACTAGTGACTTAATAGTTATAACTATTAAATATCGCCATTCGAATTTTTTAAAACTATTTCAGGTACATCCATGCGTTTTTCCGCCCTTCTGAGTGCAGGCCTGCTGGCCTTGAGCGTCGTGACCCAAGCCCACGCGGGCGAAACGCTGGAGCGGGTGGAATCGCGCAAGGAGCTGGTCAACGTGCTGATGGAGAGCTATCCGCCGTTTTCCTTCCTCAACGCACAGAACCAGCTGGACGGTTTCGACGTGGACGTCGCCAAGGCCGTGGCCGACAAGCTGGGCGTCAAGCTGCGCCTGGAAACGCCTTCCTGGGACGTGATCGCCGCCGGGCGCTGGAGCGGCCGCTACGACATCTGCATCTGTTCGATGACGCCGAGCAAGGCGCGCGCGCAGGTGTTCGACTTCCCGGTGGAGTATTACGCCTCGCCTGCGGTGATCGTGGTCAACGCCAAGGATGAGCGCATCCACTCGGCCAAGGACCTCAATGGCTTGAAAGTCGGCCTGACCAGCGCGTCGAGCTATGAAAGCTACCTGAACAAGAACCTGGTGATCGAAGGCGCCGAAGACAAGAAGATCGACTACCCCTTCGACATGGTGCAGATCGCCCCCTACGACACCGACAACGTGGCCTTCCAGGATCTGGGTCTGGGCGCAGGCGTGCGCCTGGACGCCATCCTCACCAACCTGGTCACCGCCCAGCCGCGCCTGAACCAGGACAAACGCTTTAAGCTGGCCGGTGCGCCGCTGTACGAAGAGCCCAATTCGGTGGCCATCGAAAAAGGCGACCCGGAGTGGGATGTCAAGGTGCGTGCGGTGTTCGCCGAACTCAAGGCCGACGGCACCTTGGCGCGCCTGTCGCAGAAGTGGATCGGTGCCGACATCAGTAAATGAGTAGCCATCGACCTGAATCGGGGCCTGGCACGCATGCGCCGGGCCCGCGCCTATTCGGCTTTCGCACGCGCCTGTACCTGACCTGGCTGGCCTTGCTGGCGCTGTTCGTGGGGTTCTTCCTCAGCTTCGACCTGCAGTTCGCGATCATCGTCGAGAAGTTTCCCAATCTGGCGGGCTTCAAGCTCGGACCCAACGGCTTCCTGCAAGGCGCAGCGCTGACACTGTTCCTGTGCCTGTGCTCGATCGTGGTGTCGGTGGCCCTGGGCTTCGCCGCAGCGCTGGCGCGCTTGTCGCGCAGTGCCGTGCTGCTGGGCGTCGCCAGCTTCTACACCTCGTTCTTCCGCGGTACGCCGCTGCTGATCCAGATCCTGCTGATCTACCTGGGCCTGCCGCAGATCGGCCTGGTGCCGGGCGCGATCAGCGCCGGCATCATCGCCCTGTCGCTGAATTACGGCGCCTACCTCAGCGAAATCTTCCGCGCCGGCATCATCGGCGTCGCCCAGGGTCAGCGCCAGGCCGCCCTCGCCTTGGGCATGCGCCCCAGCACGATCTTCTGGCACGTCACCCTGCCGCAAGCCATGCGCACCATCATTCCGCCCACGGCCAACCAGTTCATTTCCATGCTCAAGGACTCGTCGCTGGTGTCGGTGATGGGCGTGTGGGAAGTGATGTTCCTGGCGCAATCCTACGGCCGCTCCAGCTACCGCTACCTGGAAATGCTGACCACGGCGGCGGTGATCTACTGGCTGCTGTCGATTGCGCTGGAGCTGGTGCAGGCGCGGTTGGAGCGGCATTTCGGCAAGGGGTATCAGCGCTAGCCGGGCCCATGCTCACCCGAAGGTGCTCGTTCTGTTGACTACGCCCATCTGCAGACCGAAGGGTTTCAACACGGCGTTGAGCGACTTGAGCGTGGGGTTGCCTACGCCTTGCTCGATCTGTATCAGCGTACGCACCGAGATTTTGCACATACGGGCGAAGGGCTCTTGCTGCATCCCCGCCGCCCCTACCCGCAGGCGTCGTATGGCGGCGCCCAATTCCAGGCTGCCGTCGGCAATCCCTTCACGCACGCCATCGATCACCAGGCCGCGCGCGTCGATTGAAATGGTCATAGCAACTCCCATCGGCCCATGCGCCGCTGCAACTGGCCCAACCCGATTGCGGGATGGTTCATGACGGCATCGGGCAGTCCGAGATCCGACAGGATGTCTGGCAACGCCAACAGTCGGCGGGCGTCTTGACGTAACTGTTGGTAGGCCTGCTCGGGTTCTATCAAGCCACTCAGCGCCGAGCAGGCTGCGTGCCAATCGATGTCTCCTGCCCTCTCGATAGGTGCGGACCACTTTGTCGTCCGAGTCACGCCGTCGTCGTCCATGACCATTGGCGCCAGGTCATAAATAGGTGCAAGACGTATCGTGTCGCTAGTACGGATGATTGCTGTATTGCATCCATGGTTGTCGGAGTTGCCGAGCACCTTGTTGATGAGGTCTCGACGCAGATAATCAGAGATCAAGGCAGGCACCTGATCGGCCTGACCGGCTGCTTTCCATACCGCCACCAGCGTTTCGATGACCTCCAGATGACTCATTCGACTGCCAGGCTCGACCACGTCGCACAATGAATACACCGACTCGACAGCAAAGCGCTGTACACCTCGATCGGACACCTGACGGTCGAAGCGTTCCAGCCATAGGCTGGGCTTTTTGCCTTCTTCCAACGCCATGCGCTCGCTGGCTACCGTCTCGATGCCAAGCTTTTGCAGCGCCTGGTAGTACAAGTATTCGGCACGAAGAATGTCTTGATCGTTGGCCAACCCCTGGTGCCGTGCGAACTTGATGAACCAGTGACGGCGAGCCTGCTCATCTGCGAGCACGGCGTCTGGATAAAGGTGCCCGCTTTCGTCTTCGGTCATCAGCAATTTTGGTGCTTCGCCACCAGCACCTGTCGCGCCACCGATAGCTGCACCTTGCTCATAGGCATACTCGAGAAAACGCTGATCGCGGCTGACGACGTCTCCCCGGGAAAACCCTACGGATGCCGTCGTGTTCAACAGCTCCACCGACTCCTTGATACGCAGATTGCCAATGGGCGCGGGTGTTGAACGACCTAGAAGAAATAAGTCTTCGCCCAAATCCATCGGCCTTTCACGACCAATGTGTTTCAGCAGAAAACGTTTGGCTGCTCCTGCAGGTGCGATGTCGAACACAAACGCCGGCGCTCGTTGCGAACGACGAATCTCGAAACCTACGGGTAGGCGGGCGCTGACCGCCTGACAAAACATACTGTCATAGGCTTCAACCTTGCCTTTCACATAATCGGATAGGTATGCAAACTCGCACGGACCCGACAAATTGCTTGTGGGCTGTGCAAAACCAAGCCTGATAGCGTCATGCCATGCACCTTGGTCGTAGAGCTGTATGGTTAATCGATACATGGAAAGCCTGCAGTTCATTGCTGCCGGCAACGCCTACCGGCCGCTAGATGCAGCATAGTGCAGAATTTACGCCCGCAGTGAGCCAAAAATGTATTTAAATGCAGATTTAAGCCAGATCCTACGTAAATTCTGCATTAAATTGCACTAACCTGGATAAAAAAGGGGAGCTCTCGCTCCCCCCTCGTTGACTCTGCGTAGCTCAGGCTTCGATCACCCCTCCACCTCCACCAGAATTTCCCCCGGTGTCACCCGGTCACCCTTGGCCACATGGATGGCCACGACCTTGCCCGCGATCGGTGCTTGTACCTCGGTCTCCATCTTCATGGCCTCGGTGATCAACACCGCCTGGCCGGCCTTGACCGTGTCGCCTTCCTTGACCAGCACATCGACGATGTTGCCCGGCATGCTGGTGCTGACGTGGCCCGGCGCGCTGGCCTGCTTGCGCTTGCTGCCGCCGCCGCCGACGAACTCGTTGAGCGGCTCGAACACCACTTCTTCGGGCATGCCGTCGATGGACAGGTAGAAGTGGCGCTTGCCCTCGGCCTTCACGCCGACGCCGGTGATGTCGACGCGGTAGGTCTCGCCGTGCACGTCGATGACGAACTCGGTCGGCACGCCCTCGCCGCCTGGCGCGGCCACGGCGCCGGCTTCCGGGATCGGCAGCAGCACTTCGGGGGTGAGGGTGCCGGCTTCGCGCTCTTCGAGGAACTTGCGCCCGATGTCGGGGAACATGGCGAAGGTCAGCACGTCTTCTTCCGAGTGCGCCAAGGCGCCGATGTCGCCGCGCAGCTTGGCCATTTCCGGCTTGAGCAGGTCGGCCGGACGTACATCGATCACCTCTTCGCTGCCGATGGCCTGGCGCCGCAGGCTTTCGCTGACCACGCCCGGCGCCTTGCCGTAACCGCCCTGCAGGTACAGCTTCACCTCGTTGGTGATGGTCTTGTAGCGCTCGCCGGCCAGCACGTTGAAGAACGCCTGAGTGCCGACGATCTGCGAGGTCGGGGTCACCAGGGGCGGGAAGCCCAGGTCTTCGCGTACCCGCGGGATCTCAGCCAACACTTCGCCCATGCGGCTCAGCGCGCCCTGCTCCTTGAGCTGGTTGGCCAGGTTGGAAATCATCCCGCCAGGCACCTGGTTGACCTGCACGCGGGTGTCCACGGCGGTGAATTCGCTTTCGTACTGGTGGTACTTCTTGCGCACGGCGTAGAAGTACAGACCGATTTCCTGCAACAGCTCCAGGTCCAGGCCGGTGTCGTACTCGCTGCCTTTCAGGGCCGCGACCATCGACTCGGTGCCAGGGTGGCTGGTGCCCCAGGCGAAGCTGGAGATGGCGGTGTCGATGTGGTCGGCACCGTTCTCCACGGCCTTGAGCTGGCACATGGCGGCCAAGCCCGCAGTATCGTGGGAGTGGATGAACACCGGCAGCGACTGCTCGGCCTTCAGCGCCTTGACCAGCTCGCCGGTGGCGTAAGGGGTGAGCAGGCCGGCCATGTCCTTGATCGCGATCGAATCGCAGCCCATGGCTTCCATCTGCTTGGCCTGGGTGACGAAGGCCTCGATGGTGTGCACGGGGCTGACGGTGTAGGCGATGGTGCCTTGCGCATGCTTGCCGGCGGCCTTCACCGCTTCGATGGCCACGCGCAGGTTACGCACGTCGTTCATGGCGTCGAAGATGCGGAACACGTCGATGCCGTTGACCGCCGCCTTGGCCACGAAGGCCTTGACCACATCGTCGCTGTAGTGCCGGTAGCCGAGCAGGTTCTGCCCGCGCAGGAGCATTTGCAGGCGCGTGTTGGGCAGCGCGGCGCGCAGCTTGCGCAGGCGCTCCCACGGGTCTTCCTTGAGGAAGCGCACGCAGGCGTCGAAGGTGGCGCCGCCCCAGACTTCCAGCGACCAGTAGCCGACTTTGTCGAGCTTGTCGCAGATCGGCAGCATGTCTTCGGTGCGCATGCGCGTGGCCAGCAGCGACTGGTGGGCGTCGCGCAGGATGGTGTCGGTTACGTGGATCTTCTTGGACATTCTTATCTCCTTTGAGCGGCAGGTTTTCTAGCTGCAAGGGGCCGGTGAACGCGGACCGGCTTCGACCTGCGGCCAGGCGCATGCCGCTCGAATCTCATAGGCCTGCGTGGGCGGCGATGGCGGCGGCGATGGCCAGGGCCAACTCTTCGGGTTTGCGCTTGATCGAGTAGTTCGTCAGTTCGGGGTGGGCTTCGACGAAGCTGGTATTGAACTGGCCGCTGCGGAACTCCGGGTTGCGCAGGATTTCCTGGTAATACGCGGCGGTGGTCTTGACCCCCTGCACGCGCATGTCGTCCAGGGCACGCAGGCCGCGGTCCATGGCTTCTTCCCAGGTCAGCGCCCAGACCACCAGTTTCAGGCACATGGAGTCGTAGAACGGCGGAATGGTGTAGCCGGTGTAGATCGCCGTGTCGGTGCGCACGCCCGGCCCGCCGGGGGCGTAGTAGCGGGTGATCTTGCCGAAACTGGGCAGGAAGTTGTTCTTCGGGTCTTCGGCGTTGATGCGGAATTGCAAGGCGAAGCCGCGGTGGACGATGTCTTCCTGCTTGACCGACAGCGGCAGGCCCGAGGCGATGCGGATCTGCTCGCGAACGATGTCGATGCCGGTGATTTCTTCGGTGATGGTGTGTTCCACCTGCACGCGGGTGTTCATCTCCATGAAGTACACCTCGCCATCGGCGAGCAGAAACTCCACGGTGCCGGCGTTCTCGTAGTTCACCGCCTTGGCCGCGCGCACCGACAGGTCGCCGATGTAGGCGCGCTGCTCCGGGGTCAGCTGCGGGCTGGGGGCGATCTCGATGAGCTTCTGGTTGCGGCGCTGGATCGAGCAATCGCGCTCGAACAGGTGCACCACGTTGCCGAAGCTGTCGCCGAGGATCTGCGCCTCGATGTGCTTGGGGTTGACGATGCACTTTTCCAGAAACACTTCGGCCGAGCCGAAGGCCTTGGTGGCTTCGGAAATCACCCGGGGGAAGTTCTGCTCCAGCTCTTCGCGGCTGTTGCAGCGGCGGATGCCGCGCCCGCCACCGCCGGAGGTGGCCTTGAGCATCACCGGGTAGCCGATGCGCTCGCCTTCGCTCAGGGCCTCGTGGATGTCGGCCACGTTGCCTTCGGTGCCGGGGGTGACCGGTACTCCCGCCGCGATCATGGCGCGGCGCGCTTCGGTCTTGTCGCCCATGCGGCGAATGACCTCGGCGGCAGGGCCGATGAATTTGATGCCGCGCTCGGCGCAGATTTCCGCGAGCTCCGCGTTTTCCGAAAGGAAGCCGTATCCCGGATGCAGCGCGTCGCAGCCGGTCTCCACCGCCAGGTTCACCAGCTTGCGCGGATTCAGGTAACCGGCCAGGGGCTCGGCACCGATGCCATAGGCCTCGTCGGCACGCTTGACGTGCAAGGCATGGCGGTCGGCATCGGAATAGATCGCTACCGAGCGGATACCCATCTCGGCGCAGGCCCGCACGATGCGGACCGCAATTTCACCCCGGTTGGCGATCAGGATTTTTTTTATCACTTGGAGTCTTCCCAAAGCCGTGGAACGTAACGAGCCGCCTAGGCGCTCGACGCGTGACCAGATGTTTCAGCCGGTCGCGTCTGCAACGTAGCGCCGTGGGGCGATAAACAAAAATCAATATTTGTTAGGCCGTGCATTAGGCAAAGCTTATAGTCGCTGCACAATTCATGGCCCCAGGCTTGTATAAAATGCGTAAGTCATTGATGCGTATGACCTTGCGTCAACTGCAGATTTTCAATGAGGTGTGCGACCTGCGCTCTTATAGCCGCGCCGCCGAAGAAATGTCGCTGACTCAACCCGCCGTCAGCTTGCAGATTCGTCAGCTCGAAGAGCTGGTCGGGCAGCCGCTGTTCGAGTACGTCGGCAAGAAGCTCTACCTCACCGAGGCGGCCGAAGCCCTGCAACGCGCCAGCCGCGACATCTTTGGCCGCTTGGAAAGCCTCGATATGCAACTGTCGGACATGCAAGGCTCGCTGCAAGGCCAGTTGAAGCTGGCGATCGAGTCCAGCGCCAAATATTTCGTGCCGCACGTGTTCGCGGCTTTCAAACGGCGCAACCCCGAGGTCAATCTGACGCTGACGGTGGTCAACCGCGCACAGGCCATCCGACGCCTGTCGGACAACCGCGACGACCTGCTGATCATGTCGATGGTGCCCCAGGACATGGGCCTGGATTTCCTGCCCTTCTTGAACAACCCGATCGTCGCCGTGGCGCCCAACGACCATTCGTTGAGCCAACGCCAACAGCTGCGCTTGCAGGACCTGGAGCCCTATACCCTGCTGGTGCGCGAGCAGGGTTCTGGCACGCGCAAGGCCTGCGAGGAGTACTTCAAGGAAAAGCGCGTGCACTTCACCGACACGCTGGAGGTGGCCTCCGGCGAAGCGCAGCGCGAGTGCGTGGTGGCCGGGCTGGGCATCGCCCTGCTGACCCGCCATGCGGTAAGCCTGGAGCTGGCGCGGGGCCTGCTCACGGAGCTGGCGGTGGAGGAGTTGCCGTTGTACCGCAGCTGGTGCGTGGTGCAATCGAAGGCCAAGCGCCAGTCGCCGGTAGCCCTGGCCTTCGCGGCGTTCATTCGCGGCGAGCGGGCGCTGATCAGTGAGATTGTCGAGCGTTTCTCGGGGACGCCGCCGTCACCTGCCAAGGGCTGATCTCGGGCGAATCGGGGAAGTAGGCGATGTCGCGCAGCAGTTGTCGCTGGTCGCAGTAGCTTTCGATGGCGCGGCGGTACTCCATGCGGCGCTGGTCGCGTTCCTGCTGTTTGCGCGACTTGGCGTTGGGTTGGTACGAACCGTCTTGTTCACGAATCATGACCTGTCTCCCAGATTGAATACGGGAGTCCAGCCTGGCGGAGGGCCTTGACGGTTTGATGCCAGGCCGGTGACAGAATCGTGAAATTCGCCGCCTAAGCGGATTTTTGCGATCAGCCGCGTCGGCTCAATCTTCGGCCGTCTTGATCGACTTGGGCGACAGCCGCAGGCTGCGCAAGCTGCGCTTGACGCTCTTGAGGTGGTTGACCAGGCTCGGCCCGCGGGCCATGGCCACGCCCATGGCCAGCACGTCGATGACCACCAGGTGGGCGATGCGCGAGGTCAGCGGGGTATAGATTTCGGTGTCTTCGTGCACATCGATGGCCAGGTTGACCGTCGACAGCTCGGCCAGCGGCGTCTGGCTCGGACACAGGGTGATCAGGTTGGCGCCGGTTTCACGGACCAGGTTGGCGGTGATCAGCAGATCCTTGGAGCGGCCCGACTGGGAAATGCACACCGCGACGTCGCCAGGCTTGAGGGTGACCGCCGACATCGCCTGCATGTGCGGATCGGAATAGGCCGCCGCGCTGAGCAGCAGGCGGAAGAACTTGTGCTGGGCATCGGCCGCCACCGCGCCGGACGCGCCGAAGCCGTAGAACTCCACGCGCTGGGCCTGGGCCATGGCCTGCACGGCCCGCTCCAATGCTTCTGGGTCCAGGTGCTCGCGCACTTCCATGAGGGTGTGCAGGGTGGTGTCGAAGATCTTCAGGCTGTAGTCGGCGACCGAATCGTCTTCATGGATCGCGAACTGCCCGAAGCTGGCGCCCGCCGCCAGGCTCTGCGCCAGCTTGAGCTTGAGGTCCTGGAACCCGGTGCAACCAATCGCCCGACAGAAACGCACGATGGTCGGCTCGCTGATACCGACGCTGTGCGCCAGATCGGCCATCGAGCTGTGCATGACGGCGGCGGGGTCCAGCAGCACGTGGTCGGCGACCTTGAGCTCCGATTTACGCAGCAGATGGCGCGATTGGGTGATGTGTTGCAACAGATTCACGGGCGGGACTCGTAAAGGTTCGACAGGCAGAATGTAGCTTTCTTGTAGTTATACTACATGCCTGCCGAAGCGCCCAGTTAAACCCACCTGGCACTTTGTCCAGGCCCCGCAGGCTGCGCCCGCTGACCTCAGGCCGATCAACGGCTACCTCCTGCCGCGAATAATTCGCTTCCGGGCGTTTGCCCCGCCCCTGCCCCGGCCCTAGAATGGCCGGATGCCTAACGACGACCTCTCTCTGCTTCTCAACTCCCTCAACGACGCCCAGCGCCAGGCCGTAGCGGCCAAGGTCGGGCGGCAATTGGTGCTGGCCGGCGCCGGCTCCGGGAAAACCCGCGTGCTGGTGCATCGCATCGCCTGGCTGATCCAGGTCGAGCACGCCTCGCCGCATTCGATCCTGTCGGTGACCTTCACCAACAAGGCCGCCGCCGAAATGCGCCAGCGGATCGAACAGCTGATGGGCATCAACCCGGCCGGCATGTGGGTCGGCACCTTCCACGGCCTGGCCCACCGCCTGCTGCGCGCCCACTGGCAGGAAGCGCGCCTGGCGCAGAACTTCCAGATCCTCGACAGCGACGACCAGCAACGCCTGGTCAAGCGAGTGATGCGCGAACTGGGCCTGGAAGAGCAGAAATGGCCCGCGCGCCAAGCGCAGTGGTTCATCAACGGGCAGAAGGACGAAGGCCTGCGCCCGCAGCACATCCAGGCCGGCGGCGACCTGTTCCTGGCCACCATGCGCGAGGTCTACACCGCCTACGAGCTGGCCTGCGAGCGCGCCGGGGTCATCGACTTCGCCGAGCTGCTGCTGCGCGCCCTCGACCTGTGGCGCGACAACCCCAGCCTGCTGCAGCACTACCAGCGGCGCTTCCGCCATCTGCTGGTGGACGAGTTCCAGGACACCAACGCCGTGCAGTACGCATGGCTGCGCCTGCTGGCCAAAGGTGGCGACAGCCTCATGGCGGTGGGCGACGACGACCAGTCGATCTACGGCTGGCGCGGCGCCAAGATCGAGAACATCCACCAGTACACCGCCGATTTCCCCGATGCCGAGCTGATCCGCCTGGAGCAGAACTACCGCTCCACCGGCGGCATCCTCAAGGCCGCCAATGCCCTGATCGTCAACAACAGTGGGCGCCTTGGCAAAGAGCTGTGGACCGACATGGGCGAAGGCGAGCCGCTGACCCTGTACGCCGCCTACAACGAGCACGACGAAGCGCGCTACGTGGTCGAGACCATCGAGAGCATCATCAAGCAAGGCAGCAAGCGCAACGACATCGCCATCCTCTACCGTTCCAACGCCCAGTCGCGGGTGCTCGAAGAGGCGCTGCTGCGCGAGCGCATCCCCTACCGCATCTACGGCGGCCAGCGCTTCTTCGAGCGCGCCGAGATCAAGAACGCCATGGCCTACCTGCGCCTGCTCGAAGGCCGTGGCAACGACGCGGCGCTGGAGCGGGTGATCAACGTGCCGCCGCGCGGCATCGGCGAGAAGACCGTCGAGGCCATCCGCGAACACGCTCGCCACAGCCAGGTGTCGATGTGGGAAGCCATGTGCCAGCTGCTCGCCGGCAAGGGCCTCAAGGGCCGCGCGGCCAGCGCCCTGGGCGCCTTCATCGAGCTGCTCGAACAACTGGCGGCGAAAGTGGCCGACATGCCGCTGTACCTGATGACGCAAACGGTCATCGAGCAGTCCGGGCTGATCGTCTATCACCAGGAAGAGAAAGGTGAAAAGGGCCAGGCACGGGTGGAAAACCTCGAGGAACTGGTCAGCGCGGCACGCAACTTCGTGCCCGGCCCCGAAGACGCCGAACTCACCGAACTGTCGGCCTTCCTCGGCCATGCGTCGCTGGAAGCCGGCGACGCCCAGGCCGAAGAGCATGAAGACAGCGTGCAGCTGATGACCCTGCACAGCGCCAAGGGCCTGGAATTCCCCCATGTGTTCCTGGTGGGCCTGGAAGAAGGCCTGTTCCCGCACAAGATGAGCCTGGAAGAGCCGGGGCGCCTGGAAGAGGAACGCCGCCTGGCCTATGTGGGCATCACCCGGGCCATGCGCCAGCTGGTGATGACCTACGCCGAAACCCGCCGGTTGTATGGCAGCGAAACCTACAACAAGGTGTCGCGTTTCGTACGCGAAATTCCGCCTGGGCTGGTGCAGGAAGTGCGCCTGTCGAATTCGGTCAGCCGGCCCTTCGGCGCCACCGCCACGCCGGCCAGCAGCCTGTTCGCCAACGCCAGCATTCCGCAGACCGCCTTCACCCTGGGTCAGCGCGTGCAGCACTCGGTGTTCGGCGAGGGCGTCATCCTCAACTTCGAGGGTTCCGGGGCCCAGGCGCGGGTGCAGGTCAACTTCGACGAAGGCAGCAAATGGCTGATGCTGGGCTATGCCAAACTCGAACCGGTCTGATCGTATGACGGGGGCTAGGGAGTTTTCCTACGCCTCTGTCAGATTGGCCCTTCACAGATTTAGGCAAAAGCTCGTAACACTCCGACGCTGGTCAGCGGTCTAGCAACCTGTGCACCATTCGCGCGTGCAATCCACAAGACGGGAAATCCCACTTATGCAACGTTTTCTTAGCATCGCCCTGGCCCTGTGCCTTGGCCTGACGCTGAGCCTCGATGCCAACGCCAAGCGTTTCGGCGGCGGCAAGAGCTCGGGTTCCGCGCCCATCCACCAGACCCGCCAGGCCGCGCCCGCCTCGCCAACCCCAGGCGCTGCGGCCACCGCACCAGGTCGCGCTCCCGCGGCGGCCAGCGGTGCTTCGCGCTGGCTCGGCCCGCTGGCCGGTAT
This sequence comes from Pseudomonas sp. MLB6B, assembly GCF_054508135.1. Lineage (NCBI taxonomy): Bacteria > Pseudomonadati > Pseudomonadota > Gammaproteobacteria > Pseudomonadales > Pseudomonadaceae > Pseudomonas > Pseudomonas sp. MLB6B. The sequence continues at coordinate 823,558 of NZ_CP199313.1, forward strand.
CGCCGCTGGTGGCCTGCTGGCCTCCATGTTCATGGGCGACGGCTTCCAGGGCATGCAGCTGTTCGACATCCTGATCATGGGCCTGATCGCCTTCCTGGTGTTCCGCTTCATCGCCGCCCGCCGCCGCAAGCAGCAGGCCGACATGGCCCCTGCCGGCCACGCGCCGTACCAGCGCGAAGCGCACCAGCCCGTGCAGCAGCCCACCTTCGGTGGCGGCAGCGCTGCCCCGGCGCCAACGATCAACGCCCCGGCCTGGTTCAACGAAGCCAGCTTCCTGGCCGCTGCCCGCTCGCATTTCCAGACCTTGCAGCAGCATTGGGATGGCAACGAGATGGACAAGATCGCCGAGTTCGTCACCCCGCAACTGCTCGACTCGCTCAAGCGTGAACGCGCCAGCGAAACCGAGGGCTTCAAGTCGACCTACATCGACGACCTCGACGTGCAGCTCGACGGTGTCGACGATCGTGCCGACATGACCATCGCCACCCTGACCTTCCGTGGCGTGGCCAAAACCTCGCGCTTCGAGCAGGGCGAGGCGTTCAGCGAAAGCTGGCACATGCAGCGCGCGCAGGGTGAAAACCAGCCTTGGCTGCTCGCCGGTATCCGCCAGAACGGCTGATCCAGAGCGCTCCACACAAAACCCCCGGGTCACTCCCGGGGGTTTTTTGCTTTAAGCCCAGCGTATGACTAGGGTATAACCCGCTGCATTGCCAACCAGGTTAGAGGATGTAAACCGTGGAAGAAGTGATCGAACAGCTCCGTGAAGCCAACGAGCCCGTGCCCGTGCCCCTGGAGCTTCCTGACGAAGACCAGCTGGTCGAAATCGAAGAACAACTGTTCATCAACATTCCTTTCGTGTTCAAGGAATTCCTGCTGCACGTCAGCGACGTGGTCTACGGCTCCCTGGAACCGGTCACCGTCACCGACCCGCAGTCGCACACCTACCTGCCCGACGTCGCCTCCAACGCCTGGGACGCCGGCGTGCCGCGCGACCTCATCCCGCTGTGCCAGGACGGGGACGACTACTACTGCGTGGAAGAAGACGGCACCGTGGTGCTGTGGAGCGGCGAAGAGGAACTGGTCCTCGACGAGAGCTGGGAATCGGTCTGGCACTGGGCGCGGGACGTCTGGCTGGAAAGCTGATAACCCCCGCATCCTGAAGAAGGCCCCGTATTTCGGGGCCTTCGTGCATCTCAGGAATGGGACTGGTCGCGGTTGTTCTCCAGCGTCTCCAATAAGGCGATCTGCATGCGCGTGTGCACGCGGATGAACCAGCGCCACAGCACCGCCACCACCACGGCCGCCACCACGGCGATGATCAGCAACAGCTCGTTGGTCGGCAGAATGCTGGCCGACAGCGCCGACAGCAGGAAGAAGATCACCAGCAACGACAGCAGCGGAATGACCTCGGCGACGACCCGCCGTACCCGCTGGGTATGCCGCCCCGCCATGTCGGGCGTGACGCCCATCTCCGCCAGCAGCATCGACAGCGCCTTGAGCTTGCGGTACGCGGCGATCAGGAACGGCAGCGACAGCAACAGCGCCGCACCCCAGATCAGCCCCTTCTGCTGCCCGACATCGATCACCCACTGGCTCAACCACAGGCCCAGGCGGTTGGCGAAGTAGCCGCCGCTGAAGAAGATGGCGATCACCAACGCCAGGTTCACCCCCACCTGCAACAGGATGCGCCGGATCATCGCCGCCAGCATCGCACCTTCACCCTGCGGCTGGATGCTGCGCAGCCACTCGCCATACAGCGACAGCACCCGGCCGAGACGCTTGGGCATCACCCTGCCCAGCTTCAGCGATAAGGGGTCAGCGGCGCGGATCAGGTAGGGCGTGAGCAAGGTGGTGATGGCCGACACCGCTACGGCCACTGGGTAGAGGAAGTCGCTGGTTACCTGGAGCGTCATGCCCAGCGCCGCGATGATGAAGGAAAACTCGCCGATCTGAGACAGGCCCATGCCCACCCGCAGCGAGGTGCGGCCATCGTTGCCGGCGATGAACGCGCCCATGCCGCACGACAGCATCTTGCCCAGCACCACCGCACAGGTGATGACCACGATCGGCCAGGCGTAGTCGACCAGCACCTGCGGGTCGATCATCAGGCCGATGGCGACGAAGAAGATCGCGCTGAACAGGTCGCGCACCGGCTCGATCAGCCGTTCGATCTTCAGCAACTGACGCGACTCGGCCATGATCGCGCCGATCAGGAAGGCGCCCAGCACCATGCTGTATTCGAGCTTGACCACCAGCAGGCAGAAGCCGAAGCACAGGCCCAGCACAGTGATCAGCAGCATTTCGTTGCTTTCGAACTTGGCCACGTAGGCCAGCAGGCGCGGCACCAGCAGGATGCCGATGACCAGCGCCACGACCATGAATAGCGACAGCTTGCCGACCGTGGAGAACACCTCGCCCGAACTGACCGTGCCGCTGACGGCGATGCCCGACAGCAAGGCGATGATGCCGATGCCGAGGATGTCTTCGACGATCAGCACGCCGAAGATCAACTGCGCGAAGCGCTCGTTCTTCATCTTCAGGTCGTTGAGCGCCTTGACGATGATGGTGGTCGAGGAAATCGCCAGGATGGCGCCGAGGAACAGCGAATCCATGGTGCTCCAGCCGAACCAGCGGCCGATCTCGAAACCGATCCAGATCATCAGGACGATTTCCAGAAACGCTGCGATGAACGCCGTGGCGCCCACCTTGAACAGCTTGCGCAGGCTGAACTCGAGCCCTAAGCAGAACATCAGGAAGATCACCCCCAGCTCGGCCAGGATCTTGATGGTGTCTTCGTCGTGGATCAGGCCGAAAGGCGGGGTGTGCGGGCCGATGATGAAGCCGGCTACGATGTAGCCGAGCACCACCGGTTGCTTGAGCCGGTGGAACAGAATCGTCACCACCCCGGCGACCAGCATGATCACCGCCAGATCCTGGATGAAGCTGATGGCATGCATGGCGTGGTTCTCCTTGTTCGATGCACGAAGCCAGTCCCGGCGCTGCCCAGGCCATGGGCGGTGCCGAGTACAAAATGTTCTGGGAATGGTAAGCCCATGTTGCATGGGCGCAGTCAGGGTAACATCGCACCCTGCCGCGAACGGCCGGTGCAATATGCCGAAACAGATCGCTTGCCCCAGGCCCTTCGAACGGCCGGGCGTGACGCGCCCGTGACGCCTAGCGTCCGGTATCAGAACCCACACGATGAAGGGGAAGCCTGTGCCTTCGACTACACCCCCCCGATCCACGCAACCCCCTCAAGAGCCGCTTATGGAACCTGGAAACGCCCAGTTGACGATGACCGTCCTGATGACACCGGACATGGCCAACTTCTCCGGCAACGTCCACGGCGGCACGCTGCTCAAGTATCTCGACGAAGTGGCCTACGCCTGCGCCAGCCGCTATGCCGGCAGCTATGTGGTGACCTTGTCGGTGGACCAGGTGATCTTCCGCGAGCCGGTGCACGTCGGTGAGCTGGTGACCTTCCTGGCCTCGGTCAACTACACCGGCAACACGTCCATGGAAGTGGGGATCAAGGTAGTGACCGAGAACATCCGCCAGCGCTCGGTGCGCCACTCCAACAGCTGCTTCTTCACCATGGTCGCGGTCGACGACCAGCGCCGCCCGGTGCCAGTGCCGCCCCGCCAGCCGCAGGACAGCGAAAGCAAACGGCGTTTCCTGCAAGGCCAGCAGCGCCGGCAGATCCGCCAGGAACTGGAGCAGCGCTACAAAGACCTGAAAACCGACGGCGTTTAAACCGTCAGCGGCGTGGCCTCGAAGCGTACTCGTGGGTGGGCGATGCGGTCCTGGGCGCGTACCAGTTGCAGCTCGTAGCTGGCGCAGGCCTGGGTTTCCAAGAGCACTTCGTGCACGGCCGAAGCAGCGAACTCGAAAGCCTGCAGCCAGGAGTCGCCGAGCAGCACGCGGGCCATGAACAGGCCCGACGTCAGGTCGCCCACGCCCACCGGCTGGCGCGGGAAGGCCAGCAGCGGCCGACGCAGGTGCCAGGTGTGCTCGGCGGTCACCAGCAGCATCTCGAAGGCATCGTCGGCGCGCCCCGGGTAGGCCAGATGCTTGACCAGCACCACTTGGGGGCCACGCGCCAGCAGGCTGCGGGCCATGTCGACGCAGTCTTCCAGGGAGCGCGCGCGGCGGCCACAGAAGGTGTCCAGTTCCAGTTGGTTGGGGCACAGGATGTCGGCCTTGGCCAAGGCATGCTCCAGCAGGAAGTCGCTGACCGCCGCCGGTACGCTGCAGCCCTTCTCCGCATGGCCCATGACCGGATCGCACAAGTACAGCGCCTTGGGGTTGCTGGTCTTGATGCGCTCGACCCCGGCCAGGATCGCCCGGCCCTGCTCGGCGCTGCCCAGGTAGCCCGACAGCACCGCGTCGCACTCGCCCAGCTCGCCGATGGCGCTGATGCCTTCCACCAGCGCCGGAATCTGCGCCGGCGCCAGCACTTCTCCGGCCCACTGGCCATACTGCGTGTGGTTGGAGAACTGCACGGTGTTGAGCGGCCAGACGTTCACCCCAAGGCGCTGCATCGGGAACACTGCCGCGCTGTTGCCGGCGTGGCCGAACACGAGGTGGGACTGGATGGCGAGCAGATGCGGTGTACGTTTCATGCGGGGATTTCCAAAACGGTGAGGATTCGCGCCGCGCAGTATGAACCCCAAGACCACCTGTACGACAGGCCGGCGACGCAGTTAAGCTGCGCCGTCCCGTTTGGAGCCAAGCCCATGTTGACCCTGGAAAACCTTTTCGTCCTGATGCTGCTGGCCAGCGCCGGCGCGTGGATCTGGCACAACCACGGGCTGCGGGAAAAAGCGCTGGAACGGGTCAAGCAGCATTGCGCCAAGCTCGACCTGGAACTGCTCGACGATGCCGTGGCGCTCAAACGTATCGGTTTCGCCCGCGACGCCAAGGGCAGGAAACGCCTGGCGCGCATCTACAACTTCGAGTTCACCGTGACCGGCGAACAGCGCCATCCAGGGGTGGTCACGCAGTTCGGTGCCCACACGATGCAGATCGAGCTGGCGCCCTACCCCTTCGAAGTCCAGACGCCGCCTACCAGCGTACCCAAGGCCGACAACGTCGTGGAGATGCAGCAATGGCGTCGCCAGCACGATCGTTGGCATCCCTGAAAGTTACGTCAGCAGGCAAGCGGTAAAGGCCCGGGTCAGACATTCGACTGCTTGGGGCTGATCGAAAATCAGCTCGAGGCGGGTATCGTTGCGCCAAGCGCTGGCTTGCCAGTCGACAGGGTCGGGCGCACGCCCATTGCAGGACACCCATCCGGCCTCGCTGTGGATAACGCCTTTGGCGCGCTTCCAAGGCTGTCGCTCCAGCACGGTTCGAATGCGCGCGCTGGAAAACTGCCGGCTCGGGTGCCAGCGCCAGCCTACGCTCCAACCGCCCTCGCCCCCGGCAGTCTGCACGATGGGGCTGTGGATATCTTTCCATAGCGTCCCTACGATCGGAGCGTTGTCCACACCTTCGAAGGATGCCAGATTCGCAGCAGGATGAATCGATTCTGCAAAGGGCAGGTTGTGGAAAACCATTTCCCCATGATTTGTCCACAGCCTCTCTATTTCGGGCAGCTTAGCGGTTATCAACAGCCGCTCGGAATGACCCACAGCCCCTGACTTGTTGATAACTAACAAACCGGCCTCGTCCAATGCCTGCGCGTGGACCTCCGGCAAGGGTTCGCCCCGTGCCAATGCCTGCGCATCCAGCACCATGACCATCGGCTGAACCGCCAAAACGCCGCGCCAAGGCGCCTGCTTCAGCTGTTCCAGCAATTGCAGGGGATGGCCAAGGCCGGAGGGCTCGATGAACAGCCGGTGTGGCTTGATGCGCCTCAGAAGCCGCCCCAAACCCACCTGAAACGGCACACCATTGACGCAGCACAAGCATCCGCCCGCCACTTCCGCGATTTGCAGCCCTGGCTCGTCGCGGCTGAGCAAGGCGGCGTCCAGCCCCACTTGGCCGAATTCGTTGATCAACACCGCCCAGCGCTCTTGCGCCGGGCGCTGTGCCAGCAGGCAGCGCAGCACGCTGGTCTTGCCGGCGCCCAAAGGGCCGGCGATGAGGTGGGTAGGAATGTTCTGGAGCATGGTCGCAGCCGTGGATAAAGTTATCCCCAACTATGGCGGATCATGCCAGCCAGTCAAGACTCAGCAGCAGACGGCGTTCACCCACAGGGGTCTCAGGCGACCTGTGGATAATTCCATGCCCTTCATTTCCCTGGAATTTTTCGCCTTTGAGGATGGCTACATCGCCCGTACACAGCCTCTGAATCTTATCCACAGGGGCTGGGCAGGTCTGTAAACGCGTACGGTCCAGGTATCCCTCCGGCAACCATTCGCTGCCCGCACCCACATAGGTGCTCAGCAATCGCAAGGGCACATGGTCGACGTGGAGGCGCGGACACATGGCACCTTCCAGCACCTTCAAGCGCACCCCCACCCGCCGCGCACCGAGCAGACAGGTATAGGCCGCCACCAACCAGGTGACGTCGGCGACGAAGGCTTCGTAGCCATGCACATCGGCAGCGCCTGCGAGCAGCCCCGACAGCACGGGCGTGCGCTGTTCGTCGACCTCGATGACGCGCTCGTCGAACAGTGGCCGCTCCAAGCCGATCACCACGGCGGCGAAGTCTTCCACCTGGGGCGGCAACTGCCGCTGCCAGACCGCAAGGTTGACCTCGTCGCGCAAAATCTCGGCCAGCACCTGCGGCGAGCGGTCGAACACTTGGTAGACATCGCGTTGACGCGTTTGGGCGATCATGCGGCCGCCTCCTCGGTCCACGGCCCGAAAGGATCGTCCAGGCGCAGCCAGGCCATGGGGCCGGCCGCCATTTCGCTTTCGCTCAACAGGCAGGCCTCCAGGTCGGTGGACAACCGTTCGAAGTCGATGCCCTGGCCGATGAACACCAGTTCCTGACGGCAATCGCCCACGTCGGGCGTCCAGTGCTTGAAGATCTCGGCGGCCTCGTCGCGGTCCTGCGGCCATTGCGTGCGTGGCACGAAACGCCACCAGCGCCCGGCCAGACCGTGACGCATCATGCCGCCGGCCTGCGACCAGCTGCCGGCTTCCTGGTACTTGCTGGCCAGCCAGAAGAAACCTTTGGAGCGCAGCAGTCGACCGTTCTGCCACGGCTGGTGGATGAAGTCATAGAAGCGCTGCGGGTGAAAGGGGCGGCGGGCCTGCCAAGTGGTGGCGGCGATGCCGTAAGCCTCGGTCTCAGGCACATGTTCGCCGCGCAGCTCCTGCAGCCAACCCGGCGCCTGCGAGGCCTGCTCGAAGTCGAACAACCCGGTGTCGAGTATCCGCGTCAGCGGCACCTGGCCCATGACCATGGGCAGCACCTGCGCGCGCGGATTGAGGCGCTGCACGATGGCGGTGAGTTCTTCGCGCTCGTGCTGGCTGACCAAGTCGATCTTGCTCAACAGGATCACGTCGGCGAACTCCACCTGCTCGATCAGCAGGTCGCTGATGGAGCGCTCGTCGTCTTCGCCCAAGGTCTCGCCACGGCTGGCCAGGGCCTCGGCGCCTTGGTAGTCGGCCATGAAGTTGAGCGCATCGACCACGGTGACCATGGTGTCGAGCCGGGCGAGGTCCGACAGGCTACGGCCCTGTTCGTCGCGAAAGGTAAAGGTCTCGGCCACCGGCAGCGGCTCGGAGATGCCGGTGGATTCGATCAGCAGGTAATCGAAGCGTCCCTCCTGGGCCAAGCGGGCCACCTCTTCGAGCAGGTCTTCGCGCAAGGTGCAGCAGATGCAGCCGTTGCTCATCTCCACCAGCTTCTCTTCGGCGCGGTTGAGGCTGACGTTGCGCTGCACGTCGCTGGCGTCGATGTTGATTTCGCTCATGTCGTTGACGATCACGGCTACGCGCAATTGCTCGCGATTGCGCAGTACATGGGTAAGCAGCGTGCTTTTGCCGGCGCCGAGAAAGCCGGACAGTACGGTGACGGGTAGACGGTTGGACATGCTTGGGCCTCATCGACAGGCGCATTCGAACGATGCGTTTGTAATACGTTATATTATAACAATACAATGGCGCAAAGCCGTTTCTGTCCGATCGATCCCTTGGTGTCGAAATGATCCTCCGCTCCTTGCTCATACCGCTGCTGCTGGTATCGCTGTGTCCGTCGGCCCACGCCTTGCCCCACGCCGATCTGCCGTTGTGCACCCGTTCCGCGACGCTGGTGGCCTGCAAGGATGGCCGCGGCAACTATTACAGCGTGCGCAGCGTCGGCACCACGCTGTACTTGCGCGGCTACGACGCAGCGGGCAAACGCTTGTGGTCGCAAACCAACGAGCGCCACGGCCCTCTGACGTTCTTCACCGGCCTGGCCTCCAACGGCGAGGCCTGGGTGGGCTACAGCCGGCGCGTCGGCTGGACGTCCATCAGCCGCGTTTCAAGCTCCAGCGGGCAACGTTTCAATCTGCATTGCAGCTTGATCGGCGGCTGCCGTTGATTTCCTTTTCGTAGCAGGTGCTCCCATGACCAGCCTTGTGCTCCCCGACGTTGCCGCCCAAACTACCCCTGCCGCCACAGCACTGAGCTGGGTAGGCATGTGCGGAATCGCTTTGCCAATTCAGTTCCAGAACCAACGCTTGAACGCCACGGCCGATGTCGGCGTCAGCCTTGACGATGCGCACGCGCGCGGCATCCATATGTCTCGCCTGTACCTGGCACTGGAAACGCTGGAAGCTACCGAACTCACGACTAATCAGCTGCACAGCCTTCTGCGGACCTTTCTTCACAGCCATGAAGGGCTATCGAAGGCCGCTTATGTACGGCTGCGTTTCGATCTCATGCTCAAGCGCCCCGCCCTGATCAGCCCTTTGGCTGGCTGGAAACACTACCCAATCGAAATCGATGCACGCCTCGTCGATGGAATGTTCCACGTGGAACACACTGTGGAAATCGTCTATTCCTCGACCTGCCCGTGCTCGGCAGCATTGGCGCGACAACTGATTCAAGACCGTTTCGTTGCGCGGTTCGGGACCAGCGATCACTTGTCCCATTCCGCCATCGTGGACTGGCTGGGCACCAGCGAAGGCATCGTCGCCACGCCCCACAGCCAGCGCAGCCGGGCGATCGTCAAGGTTCGAATGATCGAAGCGGCCGTATCGCCACCGACAGTGCGGCTGATCGACACCTTGGAGCAGGCATTGGGCACGGCCGTACAGACCGCTGTGAAGCGTGCAGACGAACAGGCGTTCGCTCTGGCCAACGGGCAAAATCCGATGTTTTGTGAGGATGCAGCGCGCCGGCTGCATAAAGCGCTGTCAGGTGAACGAACGCTGCAAGCGTTTCACCTGCGCGTGGAACATGCAGAAAGCCTGCATGCCCACGATGCGGTGGCGGAGAGCCAATGGCGTTGGTAGGTCAGGTACGTGGACGGATGTTGCCGCAGTCGCTGCCCTGCCACGCAGCGCGGGTGTTCATGCTGCCTTTCTGCTGCACGCCCGATGCGTTGAACGTACCGCTCACTTGAGTGATGAATTCGCGGTCGCTGAGGAAGGTCGCCGTGTCCGCACCTTGCGCACGCGGGCAGGTGAACTGGAACTTCCACACGTTGCCTTGACGCTCGGTGATCTTCTGCGTGCAGCCGGACTGCGGATCTTGCAGCGGGATGTCGTTGGTGTTGACCTGTTGCTGGGTCAGGCACGAGCGCACGCCCTTGCCAGCGATCGTGACGCCCTGCTTGGCCAGCATGCCCTCCATCATCGCCCGTTGTTCGGGTGGCAGGTTCTTCAGCTGGCCGAGCATGAAGTCCATGTCGGGCAGCTGTTTGCCGTCGACCTGCATGTCGCTGGTGGTCAGCTCCCACAGGCCTGGCTGCAGCATCTGGGCCTGCAACGCAGGTGAGGAAAGGCCCAAGGCCAGGGCAAGCAGTGGCAGACGCATGTTCATGGTGGATGCTCCTTGAAAGTGCCGGCCCCAAGCCGGACCCAGGCTTAGACGCCGTTTCGCCGCGCGGGTTGCACGCCATCCCGGGTTCGTGGTCTGTAGATCATTGCCCACGGATCGCAGGCCCTACATGGATTACCACAGCCCCTACTTCTTCGGCTATCTGCTCGGCTTCGTCCACCTCTGCGGCACCGCCGCCGCGCTGCACGCCTTGTTCACCGTACGTACCGCCCAGGGCGCGATCGCTTGGGCCATGTCGTTGCTGTTCATTCCCTACTTCACGCTCATCCCCTACCTGATCTTCGGCGCGCGCTCGTTCCCGGCCTACGTCAAGGCACGGCGCCAGGCCAACCAGGAACTGCACGCCGCCATGGCCGACCTCGACTGGCGGCCCTGGGTGGAAGAGGCACTGGCGGCGCGCGAATCGGACAGCTACCGCGCCCTGCGCGCCATGCCGCGCCTCAGCCGCATGCCGTGCCTGGCCAACAACCAGATCGCGCTGCTGGTGAACGGCAAGGCCACCTTCGAAGCCATCTTCGAGGCCATCGAGAGCGCCCGCGACACGGTGCTGGTGCAGTTCTTCATCATCCACAACGACATCATCGGCAAGGAATTGCAGCAACTGCTGCTGAAGAAAGCGGCCGAGGGCGTGCGCATCTTCGTGCTCTACGACCAGGTCGGCAGCCACGCCCTGCCCGGTCGCTACGACCAGACCTTGCGCGACGGTGGCGTGGAAGTCGCCTCCTTCGCCACCCGCCGCGGCTGGTTCAACCGCTTCCAGGTCAACTTCCGCAACCACCGCAAGATCGTCGTGGTCGACGGCAAGGTCGGTTTCGTCGGCGGGCACAATGTGGGCGACGAGTACCTGGGCGGTAACCCGAAGCTGTCGCCGTGGCGCGACACCCACGTGCAGGTGACCGGCCCGGTGTTGGCCTGTTTGCAGGAATCGTTCGCCGAAGACTGGTACTGGGCCACCCGCCGTCTGCCGCCGCTGATCCTGCAAGACAGCTACACCGACGATGGCGTGCTGTGCCAGGTTCTGGCCAGCGGACCGGCCGATTCCCAGGAAACCTGCGCGCTGTTCTTCCTGGAAGCCATCCACTCGGCGACCAAACGGGTGTGGATCACCAGCCCCTACTTCATTCCCGACGAAGGCATTTCCGCCGCCCTGCGTCTGGCGGTACTGCGCGGGGTGGACGTGCGCATCCTGATCCCGGCGCGCCCCGACCACCGCATCGTCTACGCCGCCACCACGCTGTATGCCCTCGAAGCCGTGCGTGCCGGCGTGCGCGTCTTCCGCTACCAACCGGGTTTCGTGCACCAGAAAGTGGTGCTGGTCGACGACGAGATCAGCGCCATCGGCAGCGCCAACCTCGACAACCGCTCCTTCCGCCTGAATTTCGAAATCATGCTGCTGACCATCGACCGCGCCTTCGCCGACGAGGTGGAGCAAATGCTGCTGGAAGATTTCGAACACTCCCAGGAGATCAGCCCGCAGGAGCGCCGCAACACGCACCGCCTCGACCAGTTGGGCATGCGCATCGCGCGGCTGATCTCGCCGATCCTCTAGCTCTAGCGGTACAAGTCGTCGCGGGTCCAGGGCAGGTCGTGGTGGCCATCGGCATGGGGTTTCACGGCCAGCACCTGGTGCAGGTTGATCCAGCCACGGGCGAAGGCGTGGGCGCAACCGGCCAGGTACAGGCGCCAGATGCGCAACGTCTGTTCGGGCACCAGGGCTGCGGCGCGGTGCAACTGATTCTCCAAGTTCTGGCTCCACAGGCTCAAGGTGCGTGCGTAGTGCAGACGTAGGCTTTCCACATCGACCACTTCCAAACCCGCCTCGCCACAAGCCTGGCTGACCATGCACAGGTGCGGCAGCTCGCCGTTGGGGAACACGTAGCGGTTGATGAAGGCGCCCGCGCCCTTGCCCACCGGCCGGCCGTCCACGCACTTGGCGGTGATGCCATGGTTCATCACCAGGCCGCCCTCGCGCACCGCGCCGAACAAGGTTTTGCAGTACAGCGCCAGATTGGCGTGGCCAACGTGCTCGAACATGCCGACGCTGACCACCTTGTCGAAGCGGCCGTCCTGGGGCAGCTCGCGGTAGTCGAGCAGTTGCAGCTCGACCTGGGCCGCCAACCCCTCCTCCTCCACCCGTTCCCGCGCCAGCGCCAACTGCTCCTTGCTCAGGGTGATGCCGAACACCCGCGCGCCGTATTCGCGCGCCGCGAAACGCGCCAAGCCACCCCAACCGCAGCCGACATCCAGCAGGTAGTCGCCCGCTTGCAAGCGCAGCTTGCGACACAGGTGGTCGAACTTGTGTTGCTGCGCTTCGTCTAGGGTGTCGTCCGGTTCGCGGAAGTACGCGCAGGAGTAGACCATGTCGCGGTCCAGCCACAGCTGGTAGAAGGCGTTGGAGACGTCGTAGTGGTAGGCGATAGACGCTGCGTCGGTCTGCTTGTCGTGGGCGGCGCGCACCGGCAGCGGCTCGTCGCCGTCCTTCAGGAAGGCTTCGCTCAGTTCGTCGCACACACGTACCGCCTCACCGATATCGCCCTCCAGCTCCAGCTTGCCGTCGACGAAGGCGGCGCCCAGGGTATCCAGGTTGGGATGGGTGAGCAGCCCGATGAACTGCGGTTCCTTGACCAGCAAAGTCACCTGAGGGTCAGGGCCCAGATCGAAAAGATGGCCGTCCCATAGTTTCAGGCGCAGCGGCAAGTGCAGGTTTTGCAGCGCAGGTGGAAGTTGCCCGAACATGAATCTCCCCTCCCCATGGATGAACGGGCGTCCCTGCCAATGGGACGCCCAGGGGATTGAGGTTAGTTCATTGGTGCGGACTTTCCCGAACGACCACTCAAGCCGGGGTGGCCGCCTTGGCGAAGCGCCGTGCCAGGAACGGTGTGATGTCCAGCGGCAAGGTTTCGCTATGCAGGGCCTTGTCCAGCATCACCCCGGTGATCGCCGAGGTCAGCATGCCGGTACGGAAATGCCCACAGGCGTTGTAGTACCCCGGCATGTCGTCCACCGGGCCGAGGATGGGCAGCTCGTCCGGCGAACCGGGCCGCAGGCCGGCCCAGGTGCGCTTGAGGTTGACCTGCTCCAGCGCCGGCACACAGCGGATGGCACCCTGCACCAGGCTGCTGATCTCTGGGAAGGTGGTGGTGACGTCGAAGCCCTTCTCTTCGGTGGTGCTGCCGATGAGGATCTCGCCGTTGTCCTTCTGCGCCATGTAGCAATCGCTGGTGGTGATGCAGCCGTCCAGTAGCTTGGGCAGGCGCTCGGTGAGCACGATCTGGCCCTTGACCGGCTTGACCGGAATGGACGTGCCGGTGGCCCACTCGCTGAGCTCGGCGGCCCAGGCGCCGGCGGCGTTGATCAAGGTGTCGCAGTGGAAGTCCCCGGCCTGCTCGGTGCGCACGCCCTTGATGCGCCCGTTGTGGTGCAGTACATCGGTGACGCGGGTGTTGAGGTACAGGTCGACGCCGTTCTGCCGCGCCGCTTCCATGTACGCATCACCCAGGCGGAATGGGCTGAGCTGGTGGTCGCAGAGGAACTCCAGCGCACCCTTGGCCTGCTCGGTGACCGCAGGCTCGCTGTCGCGCAGGTCCTTGCGGTCGAGCCAGCGGATCTGGTCTTGCAGGTGCGGGATGTGCTTGACGATGTGCTCGGCGTAGAGCTGGTCTTCGTCGTCCTGGATCACATACTTGAGGCCCGTGCGCTCGAACTTGAAGTCCATGCCGTGGCGCTCGATCAGCTCCTGGTGCAGGTGCGGGTACAGGGCGTTGGACTGCAACGCCAGGTCAAAGAAACATGGCGGCAGGATATGCGGCGTGCTCGAATCCACCGCCACCGCCGCACCGTGGGCCTGGCGCTTGGCCTGGGACGAGAGCATGCGGAAGAAGATCACCCCGCAGCCCAGGCCCACCGATTCGCCGATGGCCCACAGCCCGCCGGCCGAGGCGCGGGTGGCGTTGCCCGGGCGCTTGTCATCGATCAGGGCGATGCGCAGGTTGCCGCGCTTGGACAGTTGGTAGGCGCACGAGGCGCCGATCACCCCGGCGCCGGCGATCACGATGTCGTAGGTCTTGTTCATGTCAGGCCTCCGTGCCCAGGTCTTTGAATGCCGAAAACGGTACCGGATCGACCGGAAAGCGCGGCCGCAGCCAGCCCACGTCGGCGCGCCCGGTGGCGGCGCGCAGGCGGTCGCTGCAATAGCCCACGCACATGCGCCCCTGACAATCGCCCATGCTCACCCGGGTACGCATCTTCAGCCCGGCCATGTCCTGCACACCCTGTTCGAGCGCGAGATCGATGGCGCTGCGGGTAACCTGCTCGCAGCGGCAGATCACCGTGTCGGCCTGCGGCAGCTCGATCTGCGCAGGCCCGCGCGCGGTGTAGCGCTCGACCCCGGAGCGGAAGCGCTTGATGCCCGCCAGTTGCCCCAGGTAGCGCTCGCGCCGTTCGATGGCCTGTGCGGCGTCGAGCACACCGCGCTGCTGCAGGATCGACACCGCTGCCAGGCGCCCGGTGAGCATGGCCGCCTCGCCGCCACGGATGCCGGCCATGTCGCCGGCCAGATGGATGTGCGGCAGGCTGCTCTGCTGCCAAACGTTGCACTCGGCGCGCAGATAACCGTCGGCGCTGAAGCCATGGGCCAGGCCCAACTGCTGGCTGAGCTGCGTGCGCGGGATGAAGCCGTAGCCCACCGCCAGGGTTTGCACCGACTCGCGCTGCACCCGGCTAAGGTCGGCTTTCCAGGCCTGGTCGTAGGGCGCCACACTCACTTCGCTCAACTCGCCCTCGCCCCGCGCCTCGATCACGCCCCAGCCGTAGTGCATGGGGATGCCGTGCAGCTTCAAGTAGGCCAGCATGCTCAGGCCATCGAGGAACAGTTGCGGTTTGTTCATCAGCGCCAGGCTTTCCCGCGCGATGCGGTTGAAGGCGCATGCCTCGTACACCCCCGCCACCTTCGCCCCGGCCGCATGTAGCTGGCAGGCCACCAGCGGCAGCAACGGCCCGGTGCCGGCGATCAAGGTGCTGCCCAGCGGCTTGGCCACGTTGCTCTTGATCTGCAACTGCAAGCCACCGAGCAGGATCACCCCCGGCAAGGTCCAGCCCGGAAACGGCACGTTGCGCTCATGGCAGCCCGCAGCCAACACCAATTGTTCGTAGGCCACCGGCTGCAAGCGCTCGTGTTCGTCGAGCACCATCAGGCTGTGCTCGTCGCCGCCGACCACCCGGCTGTTCAACCGCAAGTCGACGTGCTCGGCGCAGGCCGCGAACTGCGCATGCAGCGCGCTCAACGCCTTGCTGTAGCGCGCCCCCAGATACCCCAGATCGACCCCGGCCCGCAGCGGCCCGCGATACACCACGCCACCCGGGCGCGACGCTTCGTCGATGAGCACGCACCCCACCCCCTCCCCCGCCAACTCGATGGCCGCCGCCATCCCCGCCGAGCCACCGCCGACGATCACCGGACGCACGCTCATGACCGCACCTCGCCGACGACTGCGTTGACCTGGGTCTCCACGCGCATGCCGGCACGCACCAGGGTCTGGCACGCGCGGCGCTTGGGGCGGCCGTCGATGGCGACAAGGCAACAGTGGCAGACGCCCATGCCACAGAAGGCACCGCTGACCTGCCCATGGTCATTGCGCGCGAGTTGGCGCAGGCCTACGGCGTTGAGGACGCTGAGGACGGTTTCGCCGGGGGCGGCGGTGACGGGGGTGCCGTTGATGTGGAGGGGGATTTGTTCGGGTGGGAGGGGTTGGATGTCTAGGGTTCGGTCCATGAAGGGTTGCCTGCTGTCCGTGTCGATGAAGGGGGACAGGGTACGGGAGGTGTCGGTGGGAAAAATTGACCTGGAGCGGGGGTTGAGTGGATAGGGGGTGGTGGGATGTTGGCGGGGGTAATCTACGATGCGGAGGGGGCACTTGAGCGAAATGTGGGAATCGCAGCTCTGTCGGCAAACAGCAGACTGCACCCTCCGCCATCACTGAGTGCTTGTGTCGATGGCGGAGGCGTTTGCTAAAGCTCTAGGCCCACGGAGTGATGAGGCAGGTTGTAGGGGTTTCGTACGGAGCCTGACAAGCGACACGTGGTGAGCGGTGCAAGTCATCCTTACTGCCTTGGCGGTTGATCCTGTTGGGCTTGCATATATCGGCGGAGCAGCTGATTGATGCGCGTCTGATAGCCCGTGCCCTGGCCTTCGAATCACTCCAGCACGTCTTCATCCAAGCGGATCGTCACTGTTTTTTTCACGGGGACGCGCAGCTCCGCACGATTGAAGAAATCGTCGCCGAGTTCCGGGATTTCGTGGGTATCGATTTCATGATCAGGCATGCTGGCGAGCTGCTCCCAGTCAGTTTTCGATGCTTTCGACATGGCGTCGGACCTCCAGTTTGGTGGCTTTTCGGGCTGAGATGACTCAGCCTAGGTTCGCATCACATTTGCAGCCCTTCACATTTACCGAGTCGTAAATGTTCGACTAACGCATCTTCTGATCCTGGCACTAGGCGCGATGGTACTCAAACAATTTGGAAAGACGCTATGGAAATCCAATCTTTTATTCCTGCTCCCCACAAGGATTAACTAATTGGAATATCTTCGTTGTTGTCGAATAGGGAATTTTGGTGTTAGCAATAAAACCTCCAACATAATTATATCGCCCGGTGTCCTTTACGAATTCACCTTGAGTACCAACAAAGATTTTTTTGCCCTTAGTTATTGCATCCAACATGATTTTCTTCTTCGCTAAGTCTGGCTTTTCGTCGGAATTAACCGGCCGTATTTGAAGAGCGTAGGCTTCGGTGAATATGTAGTAGTTCGGCGCTGTATTGACTGATGCCTGTGCGTGCGCGCACATCACTTCGCCTGCTTGGAGCTGCAAGATGGCCTTGTAGTGCTTATTACCGTAGCTGGCAAGAATCAGCCTTGTGCGAGTTTGTACCGCTAATGCATCCTGCAACTGACAGGGGATCATGTCACCGTAGGGGTGAGCGCACCATAACACCTGAGTCATAGTGACAACATCTTCTGGCTTCAACGCCAGGTCTTTCTGGATGGCCGCACGATCTTCGGGCTTTTCGTAGGGGATACGGGCGCACCCAGCGAGTAACAGGGGCGTGAGCAAGATAGCTAAAAGTAGATGCATTTTGGACTTCCTTGTGAGAAAGATTGGACCGCAGCATGATATACCGCTGCACTTGCTTGAAAGCTATTGATTTTAGTGATGACGGAATACCAAAAAAGCTAAAAATAATGACCATTGAGAAATATCAGAAATAATATTTCCTAATGCAACACTTAAGTCGACATATTGGGCATTATTGTTGCCTTCCACAGACGTCCATCTTTAGAGAATTCCATATGTCCCAATCTTCGTAGTCAGCAATAACTTCAGTTTCAACGTAGGAAGCAGACTCTCTATCATCCTCACTGATTTCTCCGTCCAAATAAAATTTGATTTTTAGGGAGTTCTCAGAAATCGAAAATATAACAGCGCGTACACTTCCTGAGACTTCACCTAACAGTGCTTTTTGTATATGTAATTTAGCCTGCACGATTGCATCATCAATCAATCTGATTTCATGGCCTCGCAGTAACGATGTGTATACCGTCTTTTGAATAATGAATTATTCCATTTGTAGTTGGAGCACTTACTCCCCTTTCGTCTAAGAAGTAGCCTATAGATTCGCCAAAATTCACCCTTTCTTTAGAACCAGGCTCCCCTGCTGGAATTTTTCCCAATTGTTGGCCAGAACTAGCATGCTTAGCGAGCTGACGGGGGTCGCTTGTCAGCACGTTACGGCTCTCAGTATATGAATTATGGCCAGGAAAAGGCTTTTCTTGAGCGCTCCATTTTACTTCAGGGTTTCCAGATTTACTGGTTGACTCAGATTCCTGTGCTTTCTTAGATTTATCGACCGAAACTGACTTCTGATCATGACTTCTCTTGCCCAGCGGCACTACGCCCATCAAAACGCCGTTCAGCAGCTCTTCACCACCTATCAAGAATCTTTCGTCGTCGAATTCGCTGTCGAGCTTAGCATCGTCGATAGCTTCTTACCCAATGCATTACTGGGATGTCGGTATTCTTACGCAACTCGTAGCTGATTGTGGATACGCTGCGCCCCAACAGACCAGCAACCTCACACTGGCCAAGGACCAGGTACCTTCCGGTTTGAATGGTTATGTTCTCTTTGATACTGAACTCAATATAATTTATCGCTACGCCTTACCTGAGGTAGAGCTGTTGCACTCAGTTTAGCGGCCGCCCTCAATTCCAGAAAGCTGTATATAGAATGAGTTAGCATGAATCTCCCAAGACATCCAGCCAGGCCCAGGCGGGGCAATGAGAACACCCTCTAATAAATACTTTTTGGAAGATATGCTCTGAAAACACGGCGAAACAAGCTCTTGCATCACCTTGAGTCCTGTTGAGCTTTTCCGATCCTCTGTATATTCAACGACTGTGCTTTTTGAAAGAGAAACACCTACAAAAACAAACCAACAACCTCCAACAAATTCATGCATAGCGTATGAGCTTTCGGATTTACTTATGTATTGCACCCACTCCCCACCTGCACTACGAGCTCTCAGAAGCCCTTCGACAGGCTCCCACTCATCGTATTCAATCTGTCTTGCAGCATCGTAAATATAGTGCACAGGAAACATATCCTCAACACGAGTGCTTTCACTTTTTCCGCACCTAACAAACGAGATGCCATCAGTCTCCTTTACGAGCTTAAAATATGGTAGCGCCAAGCCCTTTTCAACAAAGATCCAGAGCGAATCTTCTAGAACAGCCCACTCTCCATAAGTGCAGTCGAACGTAACAAGCGATTCAAAATCCACAAAAACTCTCGTTTTATTTCTCCAAAATGATCGTTTTCATACTATCTAGATTTGTAATAACGCTTCCATCCTCACGAAGGAAGTGTCCCGCCTTCACTTAGTCACTTGCCCGGTATCTTGGGAAAATTTAACAATTTTCGGAAAATTTTGGAACATATTCTGTGCATTCATGACATTTATCAGTAGTCATAGTGATTCCGAATTTCCGTTTCACATACTAACCAACGAATAATTTCTCTACTAATTTTGCAACCTCAGACTTAAGCATCTCATCGTCAAATCCATATTCTTCCCTTGCATCACTCGGCTCGTACATATCCGCAGCACAAAAAATACTAGATAAGCATTCGTTTAACGAATGTTCATCAAGCTGAAGGAGGTTGCTATCTCGCTCAATTTTCCAAAGCTCAATATACGCTTCAGAAAAACTTTTGGCCGACAGCTTCCCAACGACAAACGATTTTGCAAACTCCAGCATAGTACGACTCATCGCAGAACTCCATTTTAATAAAATTATCAAACCACTGAGCTCCCGGTGAGAGTTTAAACCCTGTCACAAAATTTCCTGACGTATAGAGCACAACAGCGTTATTGGTCTTAAAATCTGTAGAGCAGCATGACTTCGGCTTTACTGATTTTTCTATTACATACTCATTAAATAGTATAAAAAATTATTTGCAAACCTACTCTTTCACGCGCAGGGCTTTCTGACAATCACAAATCATAAAGTGAAGAATTAAGGGGCATATATCAAATTTGCCAAAAAGTCAAGCACACGCCGTACTCGTCTAAAATATCAATACCAATTTCAAACTCAAATTCTATGCTTTGGAATTTTTCTGACAGTGCTATTTTCCAATATTTTGCAATCTGAGCAGCAAAAACGAGACAAAGCTTAAGCTCCTCATTTGAAACTTCTACAGCACTAATGGGTTGAATCGGAGATTCTTCCCATTTGGAAAAGAACTGACTGATTGCAAAAACATTTCTATAGCGCTCAATGTCTTTTCTTTTGGTACTCCTCTCCAGCTCACCTTCATCTGTAAGGCTCAGTCCTATTAATGGACGATCATTTGGATTGAATTTATTTGCATCAGGAGTCCAGAAAATGTGTCCCTCCTGCTCCAGGAAATCTGGAGATAGGATACTTATTACACCTAGACACTGCTCTAATGTTACAAAGTTTCCCACATAAGAAAAGTATTCTTCGCAACCTTTTCCTGAAATAAATTTCACTAAATTATTCTTTGAGACAACCCCTTCAAAAGTCCTCATAAATCCAACCCTAAGTTTTTAAGCAGTTCTTTGGGAACAATACCTTCAAATACCTTTGTACCATTACCCTTCTTAGGGAATGATTTTCCATCAGGCGACTCGTTCCATTCTATTAATTTTACGCGAGACTTCGAAACATAATAAAGAGCCCGCCCATCAGGGCCGTATACGACGACATGGCCATTTCCAAGATCAGCATAAGAGTTTGGTTTTTGCCCATCAAGAGGATACTTAACTGCGCCTCGTGCCCTTGTGGTAGAAACTTCAATCTTATTTAGCCCTGAGTAGACTTCAGATAAATGGTAATTCCGGACGTGTCAGTAATGAAACGCGATTCGTTTGGATTGCTGGGTAATGCTTGACCGTCTTTTCCGGATATGGTCGTGTTCTAAACCGCCTTTAACAACTTTCGATAGCTTCTTGCGCACAGCATTAAAATCCTTGGGAATGTGGGACGATCACTAGGCTCGCCCGCGCAAAAGATCCATCGTCATTCAAGACATAGGATTTCAATATTCTCGACGTCGAAACACCCAGAAACCTTCTCCATTTATTTCTTGAGGAGCATCAGCCCGTATGCACTCACATTCAACTGACCACCAATCTTCGTAGTCAGCAATAACTTCAGTTTCAACGCAGGAAGCAGACTCTCTATCATCTTCACTGATTTCTCCGTCCAAATAAAATTTGATTTTTAAGGAGTTCTCAGAAATCGAAAATATTACAGCGCGTACACTTTCTGAGACTTCGCCCAACAGTGCTCTTTGTATACGTAATTTAGCCTGCACGACTGCATCATCAATCAATCTCATTTCATGGCCTCGCAGGAACGATGTGTATACCGTCTTTTGAATAATGAATTATTCCATTTGTAGTTGGAACATTTACTCCCCTTTCGTCTAAGAAGTAGCCTATAGATTCGCCAAAATTCACCCTTTCTTTAGAACCTGGCTCCCCTACTGGAATTTTCCCTACTTGCTGGCCAGAACCAGCTTGCTTGGCGAGCTGACGGGGGTCGCTTGTCAGGACGCTACGGCCCTCAGTATAGGAATTATGGCCAGGAAAATGCTTTTCTTGAGCGCTCCATTTTACTTCAGGGTTTCCAGACTTACTGGTTAACTCAGATTCCTGTACTTTCTTAGATTTATCGACCGAAACTGACTTTTGATCGTGACTCCTCTTGCCCAGCGGCACTACACCCATCAAAACGCCGTTCAGCAGCCCTCCACCACCTATCAAGAATCTGTCGTCGTCGAACTCGCTGTCAAGCTTAGTATCTTCGATAGCTTCTGCTAGCTTCTTACCCAAGGCATCACTGTATTCAGCAAGCTTTTCATTAATCGCTTCGCCATACTTCGTTTTTTCAGCCACTTTGAGCAGCACGTACTGCGCCATTCCTTTAGGGCCTTGAGTCATGGACACGGCCACAGTCACAGCTTCTATCTGATCCGGATGGCTATCGAGATACTCATTGATCCTTGCAATCGACCGTAAGGCATCTTGTGAGAACGTCAGGTTGCCATCAACGTCGGTAGTCCCTAACTCGAGAACACCGGAGCTGTTGAAAGTGGCATCCTGTTGTAGGACCTTTTGCAGTGACACGACTGGCTTCAGATCGATACTGTCGATGTACTCGATCTCTTTAATCACACCCTCTTGAAAGTCCTTGTTCGCCAACAACTCCATGCCCTGAGCGCTGGTTTGCCCCCCGCGAATCAGAGCATCCAAAGTCTCCTCAGCAAAATTCTCACCCATCCGAGCAACAACCTGGGCATCCATCTGACGGCCCGTACTACGCTCGATCCTGTTGATCATGCGTGCAAAGTCGCGGCCCGCCGTCTCGTAGTTCTGTTTCGCCGTTTCGTCGTATTGCGTGAGCTGCTCCACCCACCGCTTGGTCGTCACGGTCGGCGAACTTACCGCCTCTACCGAAGACTTCGTCACATACAAATCAGTCCGATGCTCATCGTCCTTCGTGACTTCATAAGCCCTACTCACATCCCGGTTTAAACCGACAGTCGAGTCCTGCCCTGCGTTATCCCCACGCACCACTACATCGCCCGCACCCACCGTACCCCGCACAATCTGCTGGCGATCCTTGTTGTAGTTCCAGCCCTCCACGCTCCAGCCGTTCTGGCCCTGATCGCCCTTGCCTACCTGACTCGGATCTTGCGTGGTGTTTTTGCCGATACCGTACGAGCCACCGACATTCAGGTAATACCCGTGCTCCTTGTCCTTACCGGCAATGTCACTGAACCCAAGCGTATCCGTATCCAGCTTCAACTTACCGGTGTCTGAGGCAATCAGCGCACCATCAAGTTGGGTGTGGTTCTGCGTACGGATATCCAGCCCATCCTGCGCCGTAATACTGGTCTGCTTTTCCACCCAGTTCTTGCTGCCGTTGGTCCGCCCGTAGCCGGCCGAACCGCTCAAGCCACTCCCTGGTCCCACTACCACCGTGGCGCTAAGGTCATATTCCTTGCCCTCAGCCTTGCCGGTATCGGGCAACGATGTGACGGTCAGATCGCGGCCAACGCGCCCGACGACCTCATTGCCGCGCAACGTAGCGCCTGCGATGTTGCTGTCCCGACCGCTGGTGAAGGCCAGTTGGTTGCCGGCATACAAATAGGCTTCCTGCTGTTGCTGACCTTCGCGCTCCAAGTTGCCTTTGCCGATGTTGACGCTGGCATAAAGACCGACGCCCTCCAAGCCCACCGCCAGCCCCACTTCACCCCCGCCACTACGACGGCTACTGGAACTGGCGCTGTCGTTCTGCGCCGCCCTGATGTTGAGGTCATTACCCGCCTGAAGATTGATATCCCGCACGGTTTGCACCTGCGTACCGATCAAGTTCAGGTCGTTGCTCGCCTTGAGGTTGGCATCGCGTCCAGCCTGCAAACTCGTGACCGTCGAGGAGCCCTGGCTTTGATCGCTATCGGCCACCCCACGACTACCGCCCACGCCCAACTTGAAGCCACCGCTGGTGCCGCCATGAATGCCGCTCCAGCTTTTCTTCTCACTGCTCTCTTCGCCATAACTGCCTTTGGCCGCATCGAGCGTGACGTCACGGCCTTGAATATTGATGTCGCGCCCCGACTGCAACTGCCCGCCGCGGATACGCACATCGTTGTTGGCAGCGATGTTCAAGTCGTTGCCGGCATCCAGCGTCGAGCCGCGATTGCTCGTTTGCGACACGACTTGGCGACTGCTCTCTTTGCTGTTGCCGAACTTCGCATCGGCCGTAGGCCCGCTCAGGAACTGCGAAATGCTGTCCACGGCCCGCAACGTGCTCGAGGCCTTGCTGGTAGCGTCCTCGCCTTTGCCGGCACCGCTGACGGCATCTTTGGTGCTACCGAAGTTATGGTTGATGGTCGCCGTCAGGCCGTTGCGCGAGCGCTCGCGTTCCCGCTCGGTCACCTGCGATTCGCTGGCGGCGTCGACATTGACGTCGCGACCGGCGGCCAGGTTGATGTCATTGAAGGCTTGCAGGTCCGAACCGACCTGGTTGATGTCGCGCTTGGCGCCCACGTCCAGATCGCCACCGGCACTGATCTGGCTGGCGGCACTGGTCTCCTGGCTCAGACGGTCCTTGGCTTTGTTGCGCTCGGAGCCGGCGAACAGGGACACGCCGTTGTCGTCCGAGGAAATGCCGATACCGGACTGCTTCTTGCTCTTCCAATCCTGGCTGGAGTGGGTGTTCTGCGCCGCCAGCACGTTGACGTCGCGTCCGGCTTGCAGGCCGACGTCCCCCGCCGCATCCACGCGGCTGCCGACCACGTTGATGTCCCGCTCGCTGCGCAGGTAGGCATCGCGCATGGCCGTGATCTGGCTGCCCACGGCCGTGCGGCCCTGCGCTTCGTTGCCCGCTTCCTTGGCCGAGGAGAACGACAGGAAGCCACCGGACAGGGAGAGGCCGGTTTTCTTCTTGTATTGCTCTTGATGGCTGGAGGCTTCGTTGTTGGCCGACAGCAGGTTGATGTCACCGTTTTTGTCGACCAAGCCCGCTCTGATATCTGCGTCGTTCTCGGCATCGAGGTTACTGGCCCGCAGGTTCACATCGCGACCCGACGCAATCACCGCATCATTGCCGGCAGTCAGTTCGCTGCCGACCTGATCGACGTTACGCGTCATCTGGCTCTTGCCGCTCTTCGACAGGCCGAAGGCACCGGATTTGGTGGTCTTGCTGTAGGTGCCGTGCTGCTCGACGCCAGAATTGACCGAGACGTCGTTTGTGGCGCCCAGGATCAGGTCATTGCCCGCCGACAGCTGGCTGCCGACGATGTTGACGTCGCGACCGCCGTTGATGCCGACACTGCCATCAGCGGCCTTGCGGGTGTTGATGGTCAGGTCCTGGCCAGCCTCGATCACCGAGGCGACGTTGGTGGAATCGTAGGTTTCCTCCTGATGCTTTTTCTTGCGGCCAAACGAGCCACTGCTCTTCTTGAACGAGTAGTAGGCGTTTTCATCCTGGGCCGAGGCGATGTTCACATCTTGCCCGGCGTCGAGCGCCAGGTTCTGCCCGGCGTTGGCGCGACTGGCGACAACGTTGATGTCGCGGGCGGCGTCGGTGTTCAAATCACTGCCGGCGCTGACGTTGGAGGACAGCTGCTTGGCCTGCGTGGTGACGACGTAGCGGTGACCACCCTCGAAGGACTCGTGCTTTTGCGTGTTGTCGGTTTTTGCCAGCAGGCTTACATCGTTACCCGCCTGCAACGCCACATCCCGCCCAGCCTGCAACGTCCCATAGTTGGTCACATCCCGACCCGCCGACACCGCCAGATCCTGCCGAGCACTCACCCCGCTCCCAGCATCCGTCACCGTGCGGTACCCCGCCCCATCGCGCACCTGAATCGCCGTGCGCTCGTTGGTGACGTCGCCGCGCACCGCCGCCAGGCTCACGTTCTCCCCGCGAATCTGCCCCGCCATGGCGTTACGGATGCTGTCCTGCGCGATCAGTTGCAGGTTGTTGCCCGCCTCCACCAGGCCACCCTGGTAAATGCTGCCGCCACTGCTCACGCTCAGGTCGCGGCTGGCGCGCAGGGTGCCGACGTTCACCAGATCCCCGCCGCTGATCAGGTTCAGGTCGCGGCCCTGAATCAGGCTGCTGCCGCGCACGTTGCGGGCGTCCACCTGGGCCAGGTACAGGGTCGGTACCAGCACGGTCTGGCCGTCGACGACGCGGTTTTCCATCCACACGATGTCGTGGGTCAGCGCGCCGACCTGCGCGCCGGTCAGGGCCACGCCCAGGCTCAGGTTGAGGGCGTCCTTGCTGGCCAGGGCGTTGTCCATCAGGTAGCGGTACTGGTCGTAGTCGCTGACCAGGCCGTCGGCGAGGAAGCGCTGGCCGGTCTGGGCCAGCACGGCGTCGCGGATCAGGCGTTGTTCGTAGAGGCCGTCGCCCAGGCGCCGCCAGTTGGCGTCGGGGCCGATGTCCAGGCGATCGAGCAGGTAGTCGGAGCCGAGGAAGCGCGACAGGTCGGTGAAGTTGGGGTTGGTTTCGATCAGGTAGTGGCCGTTCGGGTCGGGGTTGCGCACGAACAGGCCGTAGTCGCCCTGGGGCAACTGGAAAGTGGGGCCGGCGGTGGGGTCGACCGCTGCGAACGGAATGCCGCTGTAGTCCACCGGGACGATGGTGGTCTGGCCGTTGGCGTCGGTGACGCGCTGCACGCTGGGCAGTGCGCCCACGGTGGTGGCGCTGGCGTCGACGGCCTGTTTGTTGAGGGTGATGTCGATGCCGCCGACCGGCACGCCGGTCTGGTCATCGCCCAGCTTGCCGGTGAGGATTTCCAGGGCGTTGTGCTCGCTCACCGAGCCGTTCTGCACGCTGCGGGCGACGTTCAGGTTGACCGTGCCGCCGGCTTGCAGGGTGGCGGCGTAGAGCGGTTTGGAGCTGTCGCTCCAGGTGGTGACGTTGCTTTCTTCGCTGAAGCGCGCATCGGCTGAACGGGCCTTGAGCAGCTCGAAGCGTGCCAGGTCGAAGTTGCCGGCGGCCACGGCGGCGTTGAAGGCCGGGACGTCGATGTATTCCATCTGATCCCAGTAACCGGTATCGATGCGCCCGGGCGTGCCGATGACGATCTTCTGCTGGCCGGTGCGCTCGGTAGCGCCGAGGTTGAGCAGGTCGTTGGCGGTGATGCTCAGGTTGCCGTTGGCCGCCAGCAGGCTGTAGCGGTTCTGCACGTCGCTGGCTTGGATGGTCAGGTCTTTGCCGGCCACCAGGCGCGCGCCGGGGCTGTCCTGGATGGCGCGCTCCAGCAGGGTTTGTTCGATGGTGATGGTGCCGCGCTTGAACGAGTCGTGGCCGCCGCAGTGCTGGCCGCACACCCAGCTCAGGCTGCCGCTGACGATCGACGCGCCCAGCTCGAAGCTGGCCTTGGCGTTTTCCACGCTGGCGGCATTCAAGGTGATGGCGCCTTCGCTTTCGACGGTGCCGGACAGGTTGCTGAAGCGCTGCGCGGCGCTGCCGTCGCGGTTGGCGACGCTCAGGTCGCCACGGCTGTACACGTCGCCATAGAGGTTGCTGAACACCTGGGTGCGCAGCGCCATGGCGCCGCCGCTGAACAGCAGGGTGTCGGGGTCGTTGCTGATGCGCTCGGCGTTGAGCGTGACCGCGCCCTGGGCGCCGAGGGTGCCGCGGTTGAGGATCTGCGCGGCGTCGATGGCCAGGGCCTGGCGGGCGGTGAGGTAGCCGAGGTTGTCGAGGTTGCCGGTCAGGTTCAGACGGGCGTCGGTGCCGGCGCCAATGCGGCCGCCGCTCTGCGTGACGTTGCCGGCGTTGATGGCCACCAGGCCCTGGGCCGACAGGCGCCCGCGGTTGTTCAGGTCGCCGTTGAGGTTGAGGGTCAGGTCGCCGTCGCTGAGCAGCTCGCCGCCGTTGTCGAGGCTGGCGAGGTTCAAGGTCAGGCCGCTGGCGCTGGCCAGGCGGTCGCCGGCTTGCAGGGCCAGCGCGTCGCTGGTGTAGGTCAGGGCGCGGTTGAGCTGCACGCTGCCCAGGCCGTCGACCTGGCCGAACTGCCAGTCGCCGGCGCCCAGGGCCGTGATGCTTCCGCCGGCGCCGCTGACACGGTCGAAGGCCAGGCTCAGCAGGCCGTCGCCTGCGTGTTCGATGCGCCCGCCGCGGTTGTCCAGCAGGGCGGCCTTGAGGCTGAAATCGGTGTTGCCGGCGGCGATGCGGCCGTTCTGGTTGAGCAGGCTGCCGGTCAGTTCCAGGCGGCTGAGGTCGCTTGCCGCGGCCCGGGCCGTGGCCAGGCCTACAGGGGAATTGCCCAAGGCGCTGAGTTGGCCGTCGCGGTTGTCCAGCGTCGCGGCGCTGAGCGTGAAGCGATCGTTGGCTTCGATCAGGCCGCCACGGTTGTCCACTTGGTCGGCATCGAGGTCGAGGGTCTCGCCGCTGATCTGCCCGCCTTGGGTGTTGCCCAGGGTGGTGCCGGTCGAGCGCAGCGCGGTCTTGGCGAACAGGGTGCCGCCGGCGTTGTCGAGGGTGTCGACGTTCAGGGTCAGGCCACCGCTCAGGCTGGCGATGGAGCCGGCCTTGCCGTTCTGGCTGCCGTTGTCCAGGCGCCTGGCCGTGATGTCGACGCTGTCGCCCTGGACGATGCCGCCCAGGTTGCTCAGCGCCGCCTGGCCCAGTTGCAGGGCGGTGGTGCCGGCGGTGGCGAGCACGATGCCGGCGTCGTTGTTCAGGGCGCCGCCCGTGTAGCGCAGGCCGTCGCTGCCGGCGACCAACTGGCCGCCTTGGGCGTTGTTCAGGGTATTGGCGCGCAGGTCCAATCGCTGGCCGCGCAGGCTGCCGCCACGGTTATCCACAGCCGCGGTGCCGTCCAGCGTCACGTTGTGCTGGCCGGCGTCGACGATGCCGGTGAGGTTGCTCAGCACATCGCTGACGCGCAGCTGCACGTCGCCGCCGTCGCTGACCAACGCGCCCTTGCCGTCGTTGTACAGACGCTGAGTGTCGAGGCTCAGGCTGCGGCCGATCACCGTGCCGCCGCTGTTGTCCAGCCAGGCGCCGCGCAGCAGCAGATTGGCGTCGCTCTGCACCCGACCGCCGTCGTTGAGCAGTTGGGCCCGGGTAGCGCTGCGGGCGAAGTCCAGGGTCAGGCCCTGGGTGCCAGCGGCCAGCAGGCCCTGGTCGCGGTTGTCCAGGCGTGCGGCGGTGATGGCGAGCTGTTCGCCGACGATCTGGCCCTGGCGGTTGTCGAGTTGGGCGGCGTCGAGGTCCAGGCGCTCGCCGATGATCTTGCCCTGGCGGTTGTCGATGTCGGCCTTGGGCGCGGTCACGCGGATGGCGGTGCCGAGCAGGCTGCCGTTGCGGTTGTCGAGGCCGGTGGTGGCGAGGTCGAGGTTGCCGGTGACGGCCAGCAGGCGCCCGCCCTGGTTGTCGATCTGGCCTGTGGACAAGTCGAGGTGCTGCTGGGCCTGCACCGTGCCGTCGCGGTTGTCCAGGCGCGTGCGTGCGGCGATCTGCGCGTCGCCACCGCTGGCCGAGAGCAGGCCGGCGCGGTTGTCGAGGGTGTCGCTGCTCACGCTCAGGGCGTTGGCGTCGATCTGCCCGGCGGCGTTGTCGAGGGTGGCGGCGTTGAGGGTCAGCTTGCCGTTGACGACCTGCAGCAGGCCTTCGCGGTTGTCCAGCCGCGCCAGGTCGAGAGTGACGTCCTGGCCGTTGCCGAACAGCAGCACCCCGCCCAGGTTGACGATGGCGGGCGCCGCCACGAACAGCGCCTGCTCGCCGACCACGCGGGCGGCCTTGCCCTGGTTGTTCAGGGTGGCGCTGGTCAGTTGCGTGCGCTGGGCCTGGAGGACGCCGCGGTTGTCGATGCGCTGGCTGGCCTCGACGGTCAGGTTGCGGCTGGCTTGCAGGGTGCCGGTGTTGTCGAGCGAGGCGGTGCGTACGGTGACGTCGCCGATGGCGTTGCGGCTGTTGTCGTTTTCGATGCCAGCCGCGACGGTGCCGGGGTTGCTGAGCGCACCGGCGTCGATCTCGACCCGCTCGCGGGCCGCCAGGCTCTGGCGGTTCACCAGCTCGCCGGGGGTGCGCACGTTGACGCTGTTGGCGTAGGCCTTGCCGGTCATCTCGACGCTGGGGGCGGTGACGTTCAACGCGCCCTTGGCCGACGCCTGGGCCATGTTCAATTGGCCGTTGGCGTCGATCTGGATATCGCCGGCGCTGGCGGCCAGGTTGCCGGCGGTCTTCACGCCCACGCCCTGCTCAGTGCCCACCAGCTTGATGGTGTCGGCGTACATGCCGCCAAGCGCGGAGGAATCGATGGCCAATTGCGGTTTGTCGGCCGGGTCGCCCTGGCGCGGGGTGGTGGCCAGGGTGTCGGCGTCGACGTCGTTGGCGCCGGCGACCACGTTGAGGCGCTTGGCGTAGAGGTCGGCGTTGAGCTTGGCCGAGCGGGTGATCAGGTCGAACTGGTCGATGTTGCTGGCGTCCAGGCCCTGCCCTTCGATGCTGATGCTGCCGCCGTCTACCGCGAAGTGGTCGAGCTTGCCGGTCGCGTCCAGCACGGGCTTGCCGGTGCTGAGGGTGACCCGCGGCGTGTTGATGAAGCCACACCCGTTGCACGTCACGCCATGGGGGTTGGCGACGATGACCCGCGCCGCCTGCCCGGCCACTTCGGTGTAGCCCTTGAGCTGGGTGGCGTTGGCGCCGTTGACTTCGTTGAGGATGGTGCTCGCCGCACGCCCGCCCAACTGCTGGTTGCCGAGGATGTTGCCGCCCAGTTGCGTGCCCTGGATGGCTTGGGTCGAGTTGTTGAGGATCAGCCCTTGGCTGTCGACGTTGTAGCGCTGGTACTGGTTGTGCGACAGGCCCGCGGCGTTGGGCGCGGCGATGTTGATCACCGGCACGCCGTTGCCGGCCTGGCCGACGCTGGTGTTGGTGGTGCCGCTCACGGCGATGCCGTCGGCCATCGCCCAGATCGGCTGCCAGAACATGACGTTGGCCAGCAGCACGGCCAGCAGGCGCTTGGGCAACCCAAGGAAGTTCGGCCGGTCGGCGAGTGCGGCGGTGGGTTGGGCAGCCAGGGTCAAGTGGCGAACGTCCATGTGGGCAACCTCGAAGCTACGTCGTCGACGAGCGAAAATTAAAGATAGAAATCCATGCGGAAGTAGATCGGTGCTTCGCGGTCGAGCACGTCCGGGCGTTCCAAGGAGTGGGCGAAGGTGACCGAGGCGGCGACATGCTCGCCGCGGGCGAACAGCTCCAGCGAGTTACTGCTCAGGCGGCCGTGCTCTTCGCCGTTGTAGCGGTCGTTGCGGATCACACCCTGGTCGTAGCCCAGGGCCACACCGTATTCGCCGAGCACCGGGCGCAGCGCGTCGACGGTCACCGGGCGGGTCCAGCGCAGTTCGTTGCGCCAGTAGCCGCCGCTGTCGCCGGTCAGGAACTGGTCCTTGTAGCCGCGTACCGACGACGACCCGCCCAGGCTCAGGCGCTGCGGGCTGAACAGCGCGTCTTCGCTGCGCTGGCCGGTGGCCAGGCTGGTGAAGGCCAGGCGCTCGCCCCACAGCTCGAACGGCTGCAGGTAGCTGAGGGTGCCGGTGTACTTGCGGTAGCGCGCGTCGGCTTCGCCCGGGCCCGGATCGTGGCTGCCCTGGGCGTCGAACAGGCCGATGCCCTGCTGCATGCCCAGGTCGAGGTTGACGAAGGCCGAGCCGATGCGCCGGCCGTGGTTGATGCCCACCTGCGCTTCGCTGATGCGGTTGCTGCTCAGGTCCAGGCGGGTGTCGCCGAAGAAGTTGTTGGTGCGGATGTGCGCCAGGCCCAGGCTGACTGAGGTCTTGCTCAGGGTGTCGCGGTGGATCACCCGCTCGGCGCTGAACTGGTGGGTCTGGCTGTCGCCGTCCTGCTCCACTTCGCTGCCTTGCACGTCGATGCGCGAGCGGTAGTGGCTTTCGCTGTAGAAGTAGCTGAAGGTCCACCAGCCCCAGGGAATGTTGTACGCCAACAGGCCGTTGCGCGAGCTGCGCTGGTGGTCGCTGACCGCGTCGTGGCCGCCGCGCACGCTGAACTGGTCGGCCAGGCCCAGCGGGTTGTCCCAGTCCAGGCCGGCGTTCCACTGCTGCTCGCCGGTGCTGCGCAGGCCGTCGTTGTTGCGCGACAGGGTCGCACGCCAGGGCTTGTCGGCTTCGTTGCGCACCAGCACGTCGCTGCCGCCGACATTCTGCCCGGGGCTCAGCTCCATGCGCACGCGGTTGGACGGCAGACGGTTGAGCTGGTCGACCATCTGCTCGATGTCGCGCAGGTCGAGGGGCTGGCCCTCTTCGCCGGGAAAGGTCATCGCCAATTCGCGTTCGGACAGCCCGCTACCGGCGTCGCTGCGCAGCTTTTCCAGGGTGCCTTCGACCACCAGCACTTGCAGCCGACCTGTGGATAAGTCCTGCTGCGGCAGGTAGGCGCGGGTAGTGACCCAGCCTTTGTCGAGGTAGTGGTCGGTGATGGCCTTGAGCAGCCCGTTGAGCTGCGCCACGCCCAGGCATTGGCCTTGGTACGGCGCGGTCAGCGCCTGGCGCTCGCGGTCGGACAAGGCCTTGGCGCCTTGCAGTTCGATGCGTTGGATGTCGAAGCAGCGGGTGTCGGCGGGCGCTTCGGGCGCGGCGGGGGTAGCCTGTTTGCCGGGCAGGTCTTGCAGTTCCTGCAGGCGCCGGCGTTGCTCTTCGAGCAGGCGGTCCTGGCGATCGCGGATCAGATCCTGCTCGCCTGGGGTCGCGGCGTAGGCGGAGAAAGCGGCTGCTAGGCTCAGCAAGGCCACACCGGGGGCCATCCACATCCTTGTAGAAACGGGCATAGAAATTCCATTGGAAATACGGGAGATGCGCGCGGGAGGCGTCAGGATGGCAGCGGATGCCAGCGATCTGACATCATCTGTAACATTGCTGACACTGACCAATTCCGGAAGGATAAATTCCGGTGGCGCGTAAAGGAAGAATGGTGAGTCCGAGAACGCGACACGCGGTACATAGTTGGCAAGTCGGACCGACTGCATGGGCAGTCGGTCGCCGGCCCCGCTAGAACAGACCGCCCAGGGTGAGGGTGACCCCACCGCCCGCTTGCGCGCCGGCATTGATGCCTGCCGTGAGGATCACGCCCTTGGCCGAGCGCAGCAGGCGCACGGCACTGTCGTGGGGTAGCAGCAGGTTGCCGATGGGCGTGACGGTAGCGACGGTCATGGCCAGCAGCTTGGCGTCCAGCCCGAACAGCATCGCCGAGCCGCTGGCTCCGGCGAGCAGGCCCACGCCGCCTTCGAAGAACACGCAGGCACCGGTGAAGTCCTCGGGCTGCAAGCCGCGCTCGGCGACGGCATCGGCGACCAGGATCCGGCCGACGGCCGGAAAGTCTTCGGTGGCCCCTGCCCCGCCTACGCTCTTGCCGCGGATGTTCAGGTTGATCTTGCCGAAACGCGGCAGCCGCGCGCCAAGCCCGGCCCCTACGCCCACCGAGCCATAACGGAACTGGTGGTCCTTGCCTTGCGGGTCGATCACGGTCAGGGCGCCACCGGAGGCTGCGGCGAACAACACGGTCAAGCCGCCGCCGGTGGCAGTCTTGTAGCGCCAGTCGCTGACGTTGACCGGAAGTGGAATGTGCATAGGAACGTCCTTGTCAGAGCCGCGCCGAACGGCGACGGCGAATCCATGCGGCCAAGTGGTAGCCGCCCCCTGCCGTCGCGACCACGGCGAACAAGCCCACCAGCAGGCTAGCGCCCCACAGTGCACCGCGGTCTTCGATGATGGCCGTGCGGGCCGGCGCTTCGGCCTGGTAGCGCACGCTGACCGGGTCACCGACCGCATAGCCGTAGATCAGGCCGTCCTCGGGGTAGCTGAACGCTTGTCCGGTGGCGTCGGTGAAGTCGATTTGCGGGTGGCTGCCGCCAGCGTTCAGCGCGCTGACATGGCCGTCGGCGCGCAGCGCCTGGGCGAGGAACGAGGCACGCGCCTCGACCATCGAGTAGGTGACGAGCAGCAGGCACAGGCCCAAGGGCAGAAAAATCACCGCGCGCAGCAGGTCGCCGCGAGGTTGGGTCGGCGGGCTTGCCATGAAAGATTTCCTTACATCGTCCGTGAGTGGAGCGTATTGCAATGAATCGATGAGGGAAATGCAAGCGGCCAGTTGTGAGCGACTCGGCAAAAGGCTGCAATCGACCGGCGCCGACGGTGGGTGTCTGGGCTGGCGCGGCCTCGGCAAGCACGCTGTAGGGCAGCCCCCTTCCCCTGCGGCATGCGAATCGTCGTGCCTGCATCGCCCGTTCGCCTGCGCCGACGGCTATTCCTTCATCCCTCGCTTGCCTTCTAGAATGGCCACTCCTGGCCCACTAGAAAGCCTGCCAATGACCCCAACCCAACCCGGCGCCACCGTCGTCGCCGCCCTGCACGCCACGGCCCAACGACGCGGCTATACCCTCGACCCCTTCCAGTGCGCGGCCATCGAGCGTTTATGGCAGATGGCCGACGCGCTGCTCGCGCCGCGCCGTCGCAGCGCTGCACGCAGCGTCTATCTGTGGGGCCCGGTGGGCCGCGGCAAGAGCTTCGTGCTCGACGGGTTCTTCGACGCCGTCGCCTTGCCGCACAAGCGCCGTGTGCATTTCCATGCCTTCTTCCGCGAACTGCACCAGCGCCTGTTCGACCACGTCGACAGCGGCCAGGCCATGGACAGGGCGCTGGACGGCATGTTGGGCGACTGTCGGCTGCTGTGCTTCGACGAATTCCACCTGCACGACATCGGCGATGCCATGCTCATCAGCCGGCTGTTCAAGGCCATCTTCGCCCGCGGCATCGCGCTGCTGGTCACCTCCAACTACGCACCCGACCAGTTGCTGCCCAACCCCCTCTACCACGAGCGTTTCCTGCCCACCATCGAGCTGATCGAGCAGCACATGGACGTGCTCGCCATCGCCGGCGACGTGGACTACCGCGGCTTGACCGGCGCCGCACCGGACCCGTTCCACCAGGGCGCCTACCTCTGCCCCGGCAACCCAGCCCAGCGCCAGGCCTTGGACCTGCCGCCGCGCCCCGCCCGCGCCCAGGACCTCAAGGTCGGCCACCGTCTGCTGCGGGTGCTGGGCGCCGAGGGCCGGACCCTGCACGCTTCGTTCAAGCACCTCTGCGAGGGCCCGACCGCCACCATGGACTACCTGGCCTTGGTGGCCGACCACGACCGCTGGATTCTCGAAGACCTGCCGCAACTCTCCAGCGCCTCGGCGGCCGCGCAGCAGCGCTTCATCAACCTCGTCGACGTGCTGTACGACCGCCGTTGCCAGGTGTTCCTGATCGGCGCGCTGCCTTTGCACGAAGCCTTGAACAGCGCGGAGGCGGCCGACATTTCCCGCACCCGCAGCCGCCTCTCGCAGCTGCGCCAGATCACGGCGTTGGACGATGCGCCGGTGTGCGCCGATCCGGGCTGAGCCGAACCCGCTGAGTCGAACCACCGATCGTTCGTTTAGGGAAAACAGACCGCATCGGGCCGATGCCGGATCACTCACTACAGGAAGTTGCCTGCCATGGAAGAAGCGTTGTCGTTGGGTTGGTCGAGTTACGCCGTCATATTCGCAACGCTGCTGGGCGCCTACGTCATCTTCGGCATCGCCGGGTTCGGCTCCGCGCTGATCGCCAGCCCCGTGCTGGCGCTCTACATCCCCATCGCCAAGATCGTGCCGCTGCTGGCGCTGATGGACTTGTGCGCGGCCTGCATCAACGTCAGCCGCGACGGGCGCAAGGCCGATTGGCGCGAGCTGCGCCGGTTGGTGCCGATGATGGTGCTGGGCAGCCTGGTCGGCGCGGCGATCCTGCTCACGGCACGGCCCGAGAGCCTGTTGCTGGCCCTGGGGGTGTTCGTGGTCGGCTATGCCTTGTATTCGCTCAGCGGCCTCAAGCCGCAGCGCCGCTTCAGCCCGGCCACGGCCATTCCCTTCGGCGGGGTGGGCGGGGTGTTCAGCGCGTTGTTCGGCAGCGGCGGCTTCATCTATGCCATCTACCTGAGCGGGCGGCTCGACGGCAAAGAGGCCTTGCGCATCACCCAGACCACCTTGATCGGCCTCAGCACCCTGACCCGCGTGGTGCTTTTCGCGCTGGCGGGGGTGTATTTGGACACGTCGGTGCTGTGGCTGGCGCTGTTGCTGGCGCCGGGGATGGTGCTGGGCATTACCCTGGGGCGGCGGATGACCTTGAAGATGTCGCGCGAGCAGTTCCTCAAGGTGATCAACCTGGTGGTGCTGGGGTCGGGGGTGATGTTGATCGTACGGTACTTCGTCTGATCGCAGGCGCGGAGCCTCGCAAGGTGGCCTTGCCCTGCCCTGCGAGGGTCACCGCGACGGGCCGCAAAGAGCGGATGCCTGTCGGCACCGGCTCCCGCCGCGGCTTTGCCGATCAATACTTCCAGGTCACCGAGGCCGTCAGGTTGCGCGGCGCGCCGTAGCTGGCGGTGGTGGCGTTGTTGTACAGCGACAGCAGGTATTTGCGGTCGGTGAGGTTGTTCAGGTTCAGCGACGTGCTCCAGTGGCTGTCGATCTCGTAGCTGCTCATCAGGTCGACCAGGCCGTAGGCGTTCTGCGCGATGGCGCGGTCGTTGTCGTTCTCCACCTTGGTCTGCCAGCTGACCCGCGCACCGACCTTCATCTGCGGCAGGCTCGGCAGGCGGTAGGTGGCCATGGCGCGGAACGCATGGGCCGGTACGTACTTGCGGGCGCGGTCGCCGTCGTCGTTGTCGATGTGTACGTAGGTGTAGCCGGCGAGCAGGTCGATGCCGGGCGACACTTCGCCGGAGGCTTGCAGCTCGACGCCGTGGCTCTTGATGTCGCCTGGGATGGACAGGTTCTGAACGCCGTCATACACGGTGCTCACGACCACGTTGCGCTGCTCGGTCTTGAACAATGCGCCGGTCAGGTGCAGGCGCTGGTCCAGCACGCTGCCCTTGAGGCCGACTTCCATGCTCTTGCCTTCCAGCGGGTCGAGCAGGCGATGGTCCAGGCCCACCGCGTTGTACTGCGGGTTGTAGATCTGGGTCCAACTGCCGTAGACGCTCCAGGCTTCGTTCAGGTCGTAGACCAGGCCGGTGTAGGGCGTGACCTTGCCGTGTTCGCGGGTGGAGTGTGGGCTGTCGTAGCTGGTGCCGCTGCCATCGGCGCTGAGCATGCGCGCACCGGCGATCCAGTGCAGGTCGTCGGCCAGGCTGAAGCGTGCGCCGGCGAAGAGGCTCTTTTGCGTGTCCTGGAAGTTCTGCCCCAGCGCTTCGCTGGTGACGCCGAACGAGGGCATGGGCGTGGCCCCAGCCAGGATGCCCGAAAATGAAGTGTCGAAAGCGCTTCCGTGCTCAAGGTCCTCGTCGTACTCCTGGCCCTTCTGGTGAGTACGTCCGTAGGCCGCGCCGAAGGTCAGCTGGTGCTCGCGGCCGAACAGGCTAAACGGCCCCTGCACCTTGGCCTCCCCGAGCAGCTGATGCGCTTCGCTGCTGGTGTGGTTGCCGTAGGCACCTGCCACATCGTCGGTGACCGAGCCGACATACAACATGTTGGTGTTCTGCTTTTCCTCGATGCCAGTGGCCGTCAGAGTAGCGTTCCAGTCATTGCCGAAATCGTGCTTGAGCTCGACGAAGGCACGCTGCGTGTGCAGGTTCCAATACGTCCACGGCTGGCCGATGTTGCTGCTGCGGCCGCTGTAGTGGATCGGGTTGCCGCTGCTGTCGACCAGCGGCAGGTTGCCCCAGGTGCTGCCGTTGGCATCGCTGTTGTGCTGGGAGAAGCCAACGGTCACGGTGTCGGCATCGGACAGGTCGAAGGCCAGCAGACCCGCAGCGATGTTGCGCTCGTGGCTGTAGCGGTCCATCCACGAATTGCCCTTGTCGTGGGAATAGATGAAGCGGCCACGCACGTTGCCGCTGTCGGTCAAGGGGCCGGCGACATCGATGTCGACGCGGCGGCTGTCCCAGGAACCGACCGTGGTCTCGACCTGCGCCTGAAAGGTATCAGTGGGGCGCTTGCGCACGAAGTTGACGGTCGCCGAGGGGTTGCCCGCCCCGCTCATCAAGCCGTTGGCGCCGTGCAGCACGTCGATCTGCTCGTATTCGGCCAAGTCCTGCTCGCCCACCAGTACGCTACTGACGAAGGGCATGCCCACGCCGTCGTACTCGAAATTGTTGATGTCGAAACCGCGCGAGGTGAACTGTGTGCGGTCGGTCTCGGTTTGCTCGACGGTCACCGACGGCGCGGCGCGTAGGGCGTCCTTGATGCCGGTGATCTTGAAGTCGTCCAGTTCCTGGCGGGTGATGGTGGTCACGCCTTGGGGCGTCTGCCTGTCGGTCAGGCCGAGTTTGGTGGTGCTGGACGACGCCCTGCCCTCATACCCTTCGCTCGGGCCTTCGTCGCGGTTCTGGACGCTTTCGACCTGGATGGCGGGCAGCGTGAGGTCGTCGGCCGCGTGAACGACAGGCATGGCGCTGCACGCGCCGACGAATAGCAGGCGGGCAGGAAGAGGAGTTTTCAAGGCGGAGTCCTGGACAGGGCGAATGGAAATGGGAGGCGTTTCTATTGGGCCTGGGAAGCTACCTCAAATGGGAAAGTTTCTTGATAAATAATTTTTCATGTTCGCTGGTTTGAGCTCGCGGCATTACCGGCTGAAGAACGGCTTACTGGACGAATCGGCGGCGCCCCCTTGGGGCTCAGTGACCCATGAACACTTCGCGGGCCACTTCGGGTGCGGCGAACAGCCGGGTCGCGTCGTGGCCCACGCCGTCGATCTGCCATTGCCGGTGCCGGATGGGCAGCTGCCAGCGCCGCGCCAAGTCCGCCTCGTAACGCAGGTAGTTGAGCTGCCGCTCGACGCGGGTGCGGCCCTGAAGCTGTGCACCGCAGGCGCGGTCCATCACCCGGTCGTCGGGATGGTCGTCCAGGCGCCCGACCAGGTAGGTGACGTCGCGCGCGGCATAGCGCTGGAACACCTGCCGAGGGCTCAGGCCCTGGGACGTGAAGTAGTCGGGCGCGCCGTTCAGGCCGTAGCGGTACTGGTCGTAGTCCGGGCACGTCTGCCGGGAGGCGGTTTCGAAGCGCCCGCCTTGCCAGCGCGTGGCGTCCAGGTAGAGGTAGGACGACGGGCTGGACACCACGTAGCGCACGGCCAAGCCATGGCGCAACGCCCGGTCGCCGCTGCCGAGCAGGGCGTAACGCTGCATCAGTTGCCCCCCGGCCGAGTGGCCGATGAGCACGACCTCTTCGAGTACGGGAAAGCGTCGGCGATCGCCGAGGTAGGCCAGCAGGTCGTCGAGCACCGTGAAGCCGGCGATGCCGGTTCGGCCGCTCGACGAGGGCGTGCCGTGCATCCAGCGGTTCTTGGCCCAAAGCGGCATGGCGGGCGTGGCGGCCCGGTCGTTGGGTGTGAGGAATCGAGGCGCGAGGAGGAGCGTGTCGGCCGGGGTGAAGCCGGCGTTCTCGAGCAGCGTTCGACCACTGCGGTAGTAGGCGTCGGCATTGCGTTGCACGCCATGCACGATGACCACGGCTCGGCGCACGGGAAGGCTGGGGCGTTGCAGGTCTGCGTTCGCGAAGGCCTGTATTTCGTAGGGTGTCGGGGCGCCCAGGTGCAGGGTTTGCGGGGCGGCGAAGGCATGCGCGGTCAGCAGGCTGGTGAGCAGCACCAGGCAAACGCGTATGACGGTATGCATGGCGCGCGGAGGCATGGGGCTACCTGCTGCTGAGGGTGGGCCGAGGGTGCTTGCCACGTTGCCGGTGGCTCGGTTGGCACGGCGAGATGGATGACGCGCAGGATGGCAGCAAGCCGACTGCGAGCGCCAATGAAACCTGCTCTGCGGAACAGGCGTTCCCGTGGACGATTCCGGGTTAGTAGCCAAGTACCCCAGACGGCGATCCTGGTGTTGAGGCTGCCAGTTCGGCGCTCCGACTAGCCGCGATGAGAGCGGCTTCTGTGGGAGCGGCTTCTGTGGGAGCGGCCGGTTCGGCGCTCCGATCAGCCGCGATGGGCCGCAACGCGGCCCCAATCCAGGCGCCGCGTTCATCCTGTGGGATCCCAGCCAAGGCCATTGGGCCGGCGGTGCCGGCCATCGCGGCTAAAGCCGCTCCAACAGGACGCGCGTAACAGGAAGCGCGTATTTCAAGGGAGCGCACTGACCTGTGGGAGCGGCCGGTTCGGCGCTCCGATCAGCCGCGATGGGCCGCAGCGCGGCCCCGGTCCAGGCGCCGCGTTCGTCCTGTGGGACCCAGTAAAGGCCATTGGCCCTGCGGCCCTTCAGACACCTCGACGCGCTCACCAAATTGAGGCGCATGCCCCGACGATGTGCACGCCCGATAAGCCGGCGCGCGCGCATTCCACGAATAAATTCATTAACCCTCTGTTTAAATTGAACATTTCATAATTGGCCCAATGCTTGCTGAGTCGATTCCATATCTTGGATACAACATGGAATCCGCTATGCACATCGAACGATCACCCTCCTTTGGTTGGACGGTCAGTGAATGGGTCGCCGCCTATCGGAAGCAGTCGCTGACCCCGAACAGTCTGCTGGCGCTGCTGGACGCTTTCCCGAGTGACGACCGCGCCTGGATCAGCCTCGTGCAGCGCGAGCAATTGGCCGCACAACTGGCGGAACTGGAGCAGCGCCTCGCAGCCGTGGAAGGTGATCTCGACCGGCTGCCGTTGTATGGCGTGCCGTTCGCGATCAAGGACAACATCGATGCCGCAGGCTGGGCGACCACCGCCGCCTGCCCGGCCTACGCCTATGTCGCCGCGAGCGACGCGGCCGTGGTCGGCAAGCTGCGGGCCGCCGGGGCGATCCTGATGGGCAAGACCAACCTCGACCAGTTCGCCACCGGCCTGGTGGGCACACGCTCCCCCCATGGCGCCGTGCCCAACAGCTTCGACCCCGCCTACGTCAGCGGCGGGTCGAGCTCGGGCTCGGCGTCGGTCGTCGCGCGCGGGCTGGTGGCGTTTTCCCTGGGCACCGATACCGCAGGCTCCGGGCGTGTGCCCGCCGGCTTCAACAACATCGTGGGCCTCAAACCCACCAAGGGGCGGCTGTCCAACACCGGTCTGGTCCCGGCCTGCCGTACCGTCGACTGCATTTCGGTGTTCGCCCTGACCGTCGACGATGCGCAAACGGTGGCCGCCATCGCAGCCGGGTACGATGCGACGGATGCCTACTCGCGGCCCAATCCCAACACCGCACCGGTTGCCGTCGGCAACAAGATCCGCCTTGCGATCCCGGACACGCTGGAGTTCTTTGGCGACAGCCAGAACCAGGCGGTGTTCGAGCGGGCGCTGGCTACCTTCGAGGCGCTGGGCGCGGACATCACCCGCATCGACTTCACCCCCTTCCGTCAACTGGCCGAGCAGCTCTATTACGGCCCCTGGGTGGCCGAGCGCACCGTCGCGGTGGAAGACATGCTGGCCCGCGCCCCCGAGGCGATCGACCCCGTGGTGCGGGGCATCGTCGAAAACGGCCTCGCCTACACCGCGTGCGACGCGTACAAGGCCGAGTACCTGCGCGCCGAGCTGAGCCGCCGGATCAACGACAGCCTGGCAGGCTACGACGCGCTCCTGGTGCCGACCTCGCCGACCCTCCGCACCCTGGCGGAAATGGCCGTGGAGCCGGTGCTGTTCAACTCGCAGTTCGGCTACTACACCAACTTCACCAACCTGGCGGACCTCTCGGCGCTGGCGCTTCCGGCCGGCCTGCGCAGCGATGGCTTGCCCGCCGGCATTACGCTGATCGCGCCCGCCTGGCACGACCTGGCGCTGGCCGACGTGGGCAAGCGCTGGCAGGCCCACCTGAACCTGCCGCTCGGCGCAACCGGCCGGGCTTTGCCCGCGCCCACGCACGCCACAGCGGCCCAAGCGCCAGGCAGCGTGCGCGTTGCCGTGGTCGGAGCCCACCTCACCGGCATGCCGCTGAACTTCCAACTGACGACACGCAATGCGGTGCTTGTCGAACAGACCCTCACGGCCGACCACTACCGTCTCCATGCCCTGCCCGGCACCGTGCCGCCCAAGCCGGGCCTGGCGCGTGCGGACAGCGGCCGCCCGATCGTCGTCGAACTCTGGGACATACCCATGGCGCGTTTCGGCGAATTCGTGGCCGAGATCCCCGCCCCGCTGGGTATCGGCAACCTGACCCTGGCCGACGGCCGCACGGTGAAAGGCTTCATCTGCGAGCCCTGGGCACTGCCCGGTGCCCTCGACATCACCGACTTCGGCGGCTGGCGCGCCTACATCGCCAGTTTGCAGAACGCCTGACCACGCGCCTCCCGGCAATCGGGAGGGCAACCCCGCCATTCGCGCCACTACAGGGAGCGCAGCATGTTCCAGACCGTCCTGATCGCCAATCGCGGTGAAATCGCCGTGCGTGCCATTCGTACCCTCAAGACGCTGGGGGTCAAAGCCGTCGCCGTCTATTCCGAGCCGGACCGCAATGCCGCGCATGTGCTGATGGCCGATGTCGCCGTCGCCCTAGAGGGCGAAAAAGCGGCGGACAGCTACCTGCGAATCGACAAGATCCTTGCCGCCGCCAGGCAAACCGGCGCCCAGGCGATATACCCCGGCTATGGCTTCCTGTCGGAGAGCGCGGAGTTCGCCGACGCGTGCGAAGCGGCCGGCATCGCCTTCATCGGCCCGACGGCCGAGCAGATCCGCGAGTTCGGCCTCAAGCACCGAGCCCGGGAGCTGGCCGCGGCGGCAGGCGTGCCGATGACGCCGGGCACCGCCCTGCTGGACAGCCTGGAGCAGGCCTTGCAGGAAGCCGAACGCATCGGCTACCCGGTGATGCTCAAGAGCACGGCGGGCGGCGGCGGCATCGGCCTGACCCGCTGCGACGACGCCGCCAGCCTGCGCGAGGCCTACGACGGCGTGAAGCGCATGGGCGAGCAGTTCTTCCGCGATTCGGGTGTGTTCCTCGAGCGTTTCATCGATCGCGCACGGCACATCGAAGTGCAGGTGTTCGGCGACGGCAAAGGCCGCGTCGTGGCCCTGGGCGAGCGCGACTGCTCCTTGCAGCGGCGCAACCAGAAGGTGGTCGAAGAGACGCCGGCTCCGCACCTGCCGGCCGCCACCCGCGAAGCGCTGCACCGAGCGGCGGTGAAACTGGGCGAGTCGGTGCGCTACCGCAGCGCCGGTACCATGGAGTTCATCTACGACGGTGCCTGTGACGCCTTCTACTTCCTGGAAGTGAATACCCGCTTGCAGGTCGAGCACCCGGTGACGGAAATGGTCACGGGCCTGGACCTGATCGAGTGCATGCTGCGGGTCGGTGCCGGCGACGCCCTCGATTGGACTGCGATGGAACGGGCGCCGCAAGGCTGCGCCATCGAAGTCCGTATCTATGCGGAAGACCCGCTGAAGAACTTCCAGCCCAGCCCGGGCGTGTTGACCGAAGTGTTCTTCCCCGACGATGTGCGCGTCGATGGGTGGGTGAGCACAGGTACCGAAGTGTCGGCGTTCTACGACCCGATGATCGCCAAGCTGATCGTGCATGGCGAGAGCCGGGAACAGGCGATCGCCAAGCTGCAGGCGGCCCTCGGCGCGACGCGCTTGCACGGCATCGCCAGCAACCTCGACTACCTGCGGCAGATCGTTGCCGAGCCGCGCTTCCTGGCCGGTCAAGTCTGGACGCGGATGCTCGACGACTGCGCGTTCAAGGCAAGCGTCATCGAGGTGCTCGAGCCTGGCACCTACAGCAGCGTGCAGGACTATCCCGGACGCCTGGGCTACTGGAGCATCGGCGTGCCGCCCTCCGGGCCGATGGACGACTACGCGTTCCGTCTCGGCAACCGCATCCTCGGCAACCACGAAAGTGCGGCCGGTCTGGAGTTCACGTTGCAAGGGCCGACCCTGCGCTTCCACTGCGATGCGGTGGTCGCGCTGACCGGTGCGCAGTGCCCGGCCGAGATCGACGGCGAAGCGGTGCCCTATTGGGCGCCGATCCACGTCACTGCAGGGCAGGTGCTCAAGCTCGGCCGTGCGCTGGATGGCTGCCGGACCTACCTGGCGGTGCGCAACGGGCTGGACGTGCCGGTCTACCTCGGCAGCCGCTCGACGTTCGCCCTGGGACAGTTCGGCGGGCATGCCGGGCGGACGCTGCGGCCTGCCGACATGCTGGCCATCTCGCAGCCCGATCTGCCGGCGTGCACCACCCCGGCGCCGGTCGGCGCACCCTGTGCGGCGCCTGCGCAGATGATCCCCGAATACGCCACGTCCTGGGACATCGCCGTGCTCTACGGCCCCCATGGCGCCCCGGACTTCTTCACCGCAGAATCCATCGACGCGTTCTTCGCCACCGAATGGGAGGTGCACTACAACTCCAACCGCCTGGGCGTACGGCTGTCCGGGCCCAAGCCCACCTGGGCGCGGATCGATGGCGGCGAGGCGGGCCTGCACCCGTCGAACGTGCATGACTGCGAGTACGCGATCGGCGCCATCAACTTCACCGGTGACTTCCCGGTGATCCTGGCCAAGGATGGCCCGAGCCTCGGTGGCTTCGTGTGCCCGGTCACCATCGCCAAGGCCGAGCTGTGGAAAGTGGGCCAGATCAAGCCGGGCGACAAGCTGCGTTTCCACCCCATCAGCTTCGAGCAGGCGCAACTGCTGGAACGGGCCCAGGCACAAAGCCTGGCCATGCTGGCGCCGGCCAAGGCCGACAGCCTACCGGTGCCGTCGCTCGTGCCAGGGGCGACTTCGTCGGCCACCGTGCTGGCGGAAATGGCCGCCGACGGCACCCGCCCACGCGTGGTCTATCGCCAGGCCGGCGACAACTATGTCCTGATGGAGTACGGCGACAACGTCCTCGACATCGCCTTGCGCCTGCGCATCCATGTGCTGATGGCGGCGCTCGAGGCCGATCCGCTGCCAGGCCTCGAAGAGCTGGCGCCTGGCGTGCGTTCCCTGCAACTGCGTTACGACAGCCGGGTACTGCACCAGCGCACGCTGATCGAGCGCCTGATCCAGCTCGAACACGAGTTGGGCGACGTCACGCGCCTGAAGGTGCCGACCCGGATCGTCCACCTGCCCATCGCCTTCGAGGACAGCTCGACCCTGAGCGCCGTCGAGCGCTACCGCGAAACCGTCTGCGCCGAAGCGCCGTGGTTACCCAACAACGTCGACTTCCTGCAACGAATCAATGGCCTGGACCATCGCGAGCAGGTCAAGGACATCGTCTGCCAGGCCAGCTATCTGATCCTGGGCTTGGGCGACGTGTACCTCGATGCGCCCTGTGCGGTGCCGCTCGACCCCCGCCACCGCCTGCTCAGCTCGAAGTACAACCCAGCCCGCACCCACACGGCCGAAGGCGCCGTGGGCATCGGTGGAATGTACATGTGCATCTACGGCATGGACTCGCCCGGTGGCTATCAATTGGTCGGGCGCACCTTGCCCATCTGGAACAAGTATTCGAAGAACGCCCAGTTCAAGGACGGCCAACCGTGGCTGCTGCACTTCTTCGACCAGGTGAAGTTCTACCCGGTCGAGGAAGACGAACTCAACGCCTTCCGTGAGGCGTTCCGCGAAGGGCGAGCGCAGATTCGGATCGAGGAGACGGATTTCGATTTCGCCGAATACACCCAGTTCCTCGCGGCCAACGCGTCCAGCATCGCCGACTTCCAGTCGCGGCAGAAGCAGGCCTAC
Organism: Pseudomonas sp. MLB6B; assembly: GCF_054508135.1. NCBI lineage: Bacteria > Pseudomonadati > Pseudomonadota > Gammaproteobacteria > Pseudomonadales > Pseudomonadaceae > Pseudomonas > Pseudomonas sp. MLB6B. Next base: position 868,222 of record NZ_CP199313.1, read on the forward strand.
GAAGCGGAGGTCGAGCGCTGGAAGGAGGCCGGCATCGGGCAGCCGCTGGCCCTCGCCGAGACGGCGGTGGCGCAGGCGCCGGAGCATGCCGGGCAGCGTGTCTGCGCCGACCTCAATGGCAACGTCTGGAAAGTCCTGGTGGAGCCAGGGCAAGCGGTCGAGGCCGGGGAAAAGCTCGTCGTCATCGAGGCGATGAAGATGGAGCTCGCGGTGGTGGCGCCCGTCGCCGGCACGGTGGCGGCGATCGGTTGCGTGCCCGGCAGGCCGGTGGTGCCGGGCGATGTCCTGGTCTACATCGACGCGCACGAAACGGCCGACGTTTGAACATGATCCGGACACGCCGCCGAGGCGTGTCCGCCACTGGGTAGCCGACATGCAGATTTCATCGCCGAACAGTAGCAAGGACCGCCCGGACAACCTGGTCGAGCGGATCTACCAGCAGCTCAAGAACGACATTTTCGAGTTCCGCCTCCTGCCGGGCGACCGCTTCAGCGAGGGCGCGGTCGCGCAGCGCATGGAGGTCAGCCGTACACCGGTACGCCAGGCGCTCTATCGACTGGAGCGCGAAGGTTATCTGGAGGTGTATTTCAGAAGCGGGTGGCAGGTCAGGCCCTTCGATTTCAACTACTTCGAAGAACTGTACGACGTGCGCATCGTGTTGGAACTGGCAGCCGTGGGCCGCCTGTGCCAGCTCGAAGCGCAAAGCCATCCGCTGCTGGAAGCGCTCAAGGCCACCTGGTTGGTCGCCGAAAGCGACCGCCTGGACGACAGCAAGACGGTCTCGGCGCTGGACGAGCGTTTCCACTGCGCGCTCGTCGAAGCGACGGGGAACGGCGAGATGGCGCGGCTGCATTACGAAGTCACCGAGAAGATCCGCATCATCCGGCGCCTCGACTTCACCCAGGAGCCGCGTATCGCCGCCACCTATGAAGAGCACGGACGCATCCTCAGCGCGATCCTGCAGCGCCGCACGGACAACGCGCAGCAGTTGCTCAAGGCCCACATCGAGGTCAGCAAGAAAGAAGTGCGCAAGATCACCCTCCACATGCTGCACGTCGCCCGGCAGCGGGCGCAGCTGAAGTCGGTGAACCCCTGAAGCGTCGATTCGACTGCCTAGATGTAGCCAAAAACAACACTTCCCAACGTATTGGAGCACCTGCATGAAACGTCGCAGTTTGATCAAAGCTTTCACGTTGTCCGCCTCGATCGCCGCCATGGGTCTGGCCTGGACCGTCCAGGCCGCCGAGACCATCAAGGTCGGCATCCTGCATTCGCTGTCCGGGACCATGGCGATTTCCGAGACCTCGCTCAAGGACATGGCGCTGATGACCATCGAGCAGATCAACGCCAAGGGCGGGGTCAACGGCAAGCTGCTGGAGCCGGTGGTGGTCGACCCGGCTTCGAACTGGCCGCTGTTCGCCGAGAAGAGCCGCCAGTTGCTGACCCAGGACAAGGTCGCAGTGGTGTTCGGCTGCTGGACGTCGGTGTCGCGCAAATCCGTGCTGCCGGTGTTCGAGGAACTCAATGGCCTGCTGTTCTACCCGGTGCAGTACGAGGGCGAAGAGATGTCGCCGAACGTGTTCTACACCGGCGCGGCGCCCAACCAGCAAGCGATCCCGGCGGTGGAATACCTGATGAGCGAGGAAGGCGGCGCGGCCAAGCGCTACTTCCTGCTCGGCACCGACTACGTCTATCCGCGCACCACCAACAAGATCCTGCGCGCCTTCCTGCATTCCAAAGGAGTGGCCGACAAGGACATCGAAGAGGTCTACACCCCGTTCGGCCATGCCGATTACCAGACCATCGTCGCCAACATCAAGAAGTTCTCCGCAGGCGGCAAGACCGCGGTCATCTCCACGGTCAACGGCGACTCCAACGTGCCCTTCTACAAGGAGCTGGCCAACCAGGGCCTGAAGGCCACCGACGTCCCGGTGGTGGCCTTCTCCGTAGGTGAAGAAGAATTGCGCGGCATCGACACCAAACCGCTGGTGGGCCACCTGGCCGCCTGGAACTACTTCGAATCGGTGGAGAACCCGGTCAACACCCGGTTCGTCTCCGACTGGAAAGCCTACGCGCGGGCGAAGAACCTGCCGGGCGCCGACAAGGCGGTGACCAACGACCCGATGGAAGCCACCTACGTCGGCATCCACATGTGGGCCCAGGCCGCCGAGAAGGCGGGCAGCACCGATGTCGACAAGGTGCGCGAAGCCCTCGCCGGGCAGACCTTCGACGCGCCTTCGGGCTTCACCTTGACCATGGACAAGACCAACCACCACCTGCACAAGCCGGTGATGATCGGCGAGATCCAGGACGACGGGCAGTTCAACGTGGTCTGGCAAACCGAGCAGCCGCTGCGGGCGCAGCCGTGGAGCCCGTTCATTCCGGGCAACGACAAACGCCCCGACCATGCGGTGAAGGGCAACTGATCCCTGTAGCCCCCTCGCCTGCGAGGGGGCACTGGAGCGCATCACCCACCGTTACCCAAAAGGGACCCTGTTCCATGCCCAAGGCCCTCCATCGACTCCTGCTTTGCCTGTGCCTGTTGCTGCCTTGCGCTGCGCACGCCAGCGAAGCCGAATACTTCGCCGCCGCCAAGCCCAACGAGCAGGCCCGCCTGCTACAGGACTGGGCGGCGCTTCCCGACCCTGCCCGGCTGGCCCTGCTCGCCTCCCTGCAGCAAGGCCGCCTCGGCGCCGACGACAGCCGCAAGCTGCGCTTGAACAACCGCTTGCGCGGGCTGGTGGACAACGCCCTGGCCAGCCACCAGTTGCTCAGCGCCGATCCGGCCGTGCGCCTGCAAGCCGCCCAACAATTGCAGAAGAGCGCCCAACCGGCCCAGGTCGCGTTTATCGACCGCCAGTACGCCCAAGAGCGGGACGACGGCGTCCACGCCGCCCTCGGCCTGGCCCTGGCCAACCTGCAACTGGGCGCCGCCGAACCCTCCGTGCGTCTGGCTGCCGTGCGTCTGCTCGGCGAGACCGGCGACCCCATGGCCCGCACCCGCCTGCAAGCCCTGCTCGATCCGGCTGTGGAAAGCGACGCCGGCGTGCGCACCGCTGCGCAGACCAGCCTGACCCAGGTCGAGCGCAAGCTGCTGATCGGCGAAATCCTCGGCCAGGCCTTCAGCGGCCTCTCTCTGGGATCGATCCTGCTGCTGGCAGCCCTGGGCCTTGCCATCACCTTCGGCCTGCTCGGGGTGATCAACATGGCCCACGGCGAGATGCTGATGCTCGGCGCCTACACCACCTATGTGGTGCAGATCGCGGTCCAGCGCTACGCCCCCGGCGCGCTGGAGTTCTATCCGCTGTTGGCCCTGCCGGTGGCGTTCGCGGTCAGCGCCGGGGTCGGCATGGCCCTGGAACGCACGGTGATTCGCCACCTCTATGGCCGGCCGCTGGAAACCCTGCTCGCCACCTGGGGCATCAGCCTGATCCTGATCCAGGCCATCCGCCTGGCGTTCGGCGCGCAGAACGTCGAGGTGGCCAACCCGGCCTGGCTGTCCGGCGGCATCCAGGTGCTGCCGAACCTGGTACTGCCCTGGAGCCGCATCGTCATCATCGGCTTCGCCTTGTGCGTGGTGCTGCTGACCTGGCTGCTGCTCAACCGCACGCGCCTGGGCCTCAACGTCCGCGCGGTGACGCAGAACCGCAACATGGCCGCCTGCTGCGGTGTGCCGACCGGCCGCGTGGACATGCTCGCCTTCGGCCTCGGCTCGGGCATCGCCGGCCTCGGTGGCGTGGCCCTGAGCCAGATCGGCAACGTCGGGCCGGACCTCGGCCAGAGCTACATCATCGACTCTTTCCTGGTGGTGGTGCTCGGCGGCGTCGGGCAACTGGCCGGCAGCCTCTGGGCCGCCTTCGGCCTGGGCATCGCCAACAAGCTGCTGGAGCCGCAGATCGGTGCGGTGCTCGGCAAGATCCTCATCCTTGCGCTGATCATTCTGTTCATCCAGAAACGTCCGCAAGGCCTGTTCGCCCTCAAGGGACGGGTAATCGACTGATGAACCAGCCACTGCTTGTCACCGCTACGCAAAAGGCCGGCGCGAAACTGTCCCTGGCCATCGGCGCCATCGTCCTCGCCGCGCTGCTCGCCCTGCCGCTGCTCTCGCTGCTGCCGGACGACCATGCCCTGCACGTCTCGGCCTACACCCTGACCTTGGTCGGCAAGATCCTCTGCTACGCCATCGTCGCCCTGGCCCTGGACTTGGTCTGGGGCTACGCCGGCCTGCTGTCGCTCGGCCACGGCCTGTTCTTCGCCCTCGGTGGCTACGCCATGGGCATGTACCTGATGCGCGAAGCCGCCGGCGACGGCCTGCCGGCGTTCATGAGCTTCCTGTCGTGGAGCGAACTGCCCTGGTACTGGGCCGGCACCCAGCATTTCGCCTGGGCCCTGTGCCTGGCGGTGCTGGCGCCCGGGCTGCTGGCCCTGGTGTTCGGCTACTTCGCCTTCCGCTCGCGGATCAAGGGCGTGTATTTCTCGATCATGACCCAAGCCCTGACCTTCGCCGGGATGCTGCTGTTCTTCCGCAACGAAACCGGCTTTGGCGGCAACAACGGCTTCACCAACTTCCGCACCCTGCTGGGCTTCGACATCACCGCCCAGGGCACCCGCGCGGTGCTGTTCCTGCTGACGGTGGCCCTGCTGGTGGGCAGCCTGCTGCTTGGCTGGCGCCTGGCGCAAAGCAAGTTCGGACGGGTCCTGACCGCGCTGCGCGACGCCGAGAACCGGCTGATGTTCTGCGGCTACGACCCGCGTGGCTTCAAGCTGTTCGTCTGGGTGCTGAGCGCCGTGCTCTGCGGCCTGGCCGGGGCGCTGTACGTGCCGCAGGTGGGCATCATCAACCCCAGTGAGATGTCGCCGACCAATTCCATCGAAGCCGCCGTGTGGGTCGCCCTCGGTGGGCGCGGCACGCTGATCGGCCCGCTGCTCGGCGCCGGTCTGGTCAATGGCATGAAGAGCTGGTTCACCGTGGCGTTTCCCGAGTTCTGGCTGTTCTTCCTGGGCGCGCTGTTCATTCTGGTCACCCTGTACCTGCCCAGGGGCGTGGTCGGCCTGTTGAAGAAAAGGGGCGAACAATGAGGTTCCCGTCGGTCCATCCCGAATTCATGCTGGAGCCGATCATCGACGAAGGCCGTGGCCGCGACGCCATCGGACTCGGCCAGGTGGTCACCCCAGGCCTCGACGCCCGCCACGGCACGGTACTGACTCTGGAGGACATCAACGTCAGCTTCGACGGTTTCAAGGCCATCGACGGCCTGGACCTGTACATCGGCGTCGGCGAGCTGCGCTGCATCATCGGCCCCAACGGCGCCGGCAAGACCACCCTGATGGACGTGATCACCGGCAAGACCCGCCCCACCACTGGCAAGGCCTGGTTCGGCGACACCCTCGACCTGACCCGCATGAGCGAAGTGCAGATCGCCCAGGCCGGGATCGGCCGCAAGTTCCAGAAGCCTACGGTGTTCGAAGCGCTGACGGTGTTCGAGAACCTGGAGCTGGCGCAGAAGGCCGACAAGTCGGTATGGGCCTGCCTTGGCGCACGGCTCAGCGGCGAACAGCGCACGCGGATCGACGAAGTGCTGACCACCATCCGCCTGGAAGCCTCGCGCCATCGCCCGGCGGGGTTGCTGTCCCACGGGCAGAAGCAGTTTCTCGAAATCGGCATGCTGCTGATGCAGGACCCGCACCTGCTGCTGCTCGACGAGCCGGTGGCGGGCATGACCGACGCCGAAACCGAGTTCACCGCCGAGCTGTTCAAGCGCCTGGCCGGCAAGCACTCGCTGATGGTGGTGGAGCATGACATGGGCTTCGTCGGCAGCATCGCCGACCAGGTCACCGTGCTGCACCAGGGCAGTGTGCTGGCGCAGGGGTCGCTGGCGCAGGTGCAGGCCGATGAACGGGTGATCGAGGTCTATCTGGGGCGATGAGGACAACACCATGCTGAAAATCGATTCGTTGCACCAATACTACGGCGGCAGCCACATCCTGCGCGGCTTGTCGTTCGAGGCCAAGATCGGCGAAGTGACCTGCCTGCTCGGCCGCAACGGCGTGGGCAAGACCACCCTGCTGCGCTGCCTGATGGGCCTGTTGCCGGCCCGCGAAGGCAGCGTCCACTGGGAAGGCCGGGCCATCACCCCGCTCAAGCCGCACCAGCGGGTGCAGGCCGGCATCGCCTACGTCCCGCAGGGTCGCGAGATCTTTCCTCGCCTGACCGTCGAGGAAAACCTGCTGATGGGCCTGTCGCGCTTCGGCGCCCGCGACGCGAAGCAGGTGCCGCCCTTCATCTACGAGCTGTTCCCGGTGCTGTTGCAGATGAAGCACCGCCGTGGCGGCGACCTCTCCGGCGGCCAGCAGCAACAGCTGGCCATCGGCCGCGCCTTGGCCAGCCGCCCGCGTTTGCTGATCCTCGATGAGCCTACCGAGGGTATTCAGCCTTCGGTGATCAAGGAGATCGGTGTGGTGATCGGGAAATTGGCGGCGCGTGGGGATATGGCGATTTTGTTGGTGGAGCAGTTCTATGACTTCGCTGCGGCGTTGGCTGACCAGTATCTGGTGATGTCGCGGGGGGAGATCGTGCAGCGGGGGCGTGGGGAGGATATGGAGGTCGAGGGGGTGCGGGGGTTGGTGACGATCTAGAGGGGGCAATGCCTGGGCAGCCTAATCGACCCAGGTCCTATGTCAGGCCTTGTACCTGGAACAGGCCCGTGCGCTCAGCATCCTGCACCTGACGGTAGACGGAAAGCCCGAAGGAAATGGTCGTGCAGGTATTTTCGGTTAATATTTTCTGAGCGTTCGAAGCGTATTTTAAGAAAATCTTCGTGCGGTTAAGAAAATCTGGCCAATAGTGGGGGAATGAATGGAAAATCTGGTGGGTTACGCCCATTTGATCGGTGCGATGGAGCTAAAAGCCATCGGGGTAAAAAGGCCCGCACTCGTTCAACCCGTCACCCGCATCGAGCGGATCAACGGCGCGCTCGCAGTACCACAGGCAGGTCGCGGCTCAAGCGATCGAGGTGCAGCGACGTATTGGCATGCGTGCGCGACAGCATGGCAAGGGTTTGCGGCAGGAACGACAACTCGAAATACTCCGGCGCACAGAGCCGCCAGATCTTGCGCACGGTTTGCGCGGAGGCTTGGCTTTCGTCTTCAGCGCAGCGGTTGACCGACTCGACCACCACGCGCAAATAAGGCGCTATCTTCTCGGCCTTGCTGGTCGGTTGCAGCACCCCTTGGGATGAAGAGAACAAGATGTCGTCGAAGCAGCCGCGCAGCCGCTTCAAACAATAACTGACCGTCGGCTGGCTCACGCTCATCCGCACGGCGGTGCGTTTGGCACTGCGCAACTCCAGCAGGTTGAGAAACACCACGATGTCCTGCAGATCCAACTGCTTGAGGTAGTTGCTGTGGAGCACGGAAATTCCTCCTGAATCTTCCAGTTCATGGCGTTAGGGCCCCTCGCCGGGTGAATGCACAGGCACATGCTTCAACCAGTGGGCTCGCACCGATGAGCGCAGCTTCCGTTACAGCCGTTGCAAAGGAGGTCATGGCCCTATCCTTGGTTAGGGTATCGGATAGCTTTCACAGGTACAGGGCAGTGCCTGAGCAGAGTTCGTGGCACGGGAGGGGGCGGTGGAGAGGGTTTTCCGCTTGGAGCCCCGAAGGCTCCAAGCAGAGACAGGCTTTGATACTCAGAGACAGACTTCGATATTTACGAGCAACGGCGCGCTGCCTATCGGCTCCTCACTCCACCGTCACCGACTTCGCCAGATTCCGCGGCTGATCCACATCCGTGCCCTTCAGCACCGCCACGTAATACGACAGCAACTGCAACGGAATCGTGTACAGGATCGGCGCCAGCGCATCGATGATGTGCGGCATGTTGATCACATGCGTACCTTCGCCATTGCTCATGCCCGCCTGCTCGTCGGCGAACACCACCAGCTCGCCGCCCCGCGCGCGCACTTCCTGCAAGTTCGACTTCAACTTCTCGAGCAGTTCGTTGTTCGGCGCCACGGTGACCACCGGCATGTCGGCGTCGACCAGGGCCAGCGGGCCGTGCTTGAGCTCGCCGGCCGGGTAGGCTTCGGCGTGGATGTAGGAGATTTCCTTGAGCTTGAGCGCCCCTTCCATGGCCACCGGGTACTGCGCGCCGCGGCCGAGGAAGAGGGTGTGGTGCTTGTCGGCGAACAGCTCGGCGGTCTTCTCGACGGTGCCGTCCATGGCCAGAGCTTCACCCAGGCGGGTCGGCAGGCGGCGCAGTTCGTCCACCAGCTCGGCTTCGACGCCGGCTTCGAGGGTGCCGCGTACCTGGCCCAGGGCCAGGGTCAGCAGCATCAGCGACACCAGCTGGGTGGTGAAGGCCTTGGTCGAGGCCACGCCGATCTCAGGGCCGGCCAGGGTCAGCAGGGTCAGGTCGGATTCGCGCACCAGCGAGCTGATGCCGACGTTGCAGATGGCCAGGCTGCCGAGAAAGCCCAGGGCCTTGCCGTTGCGCAGCGCGGCCAGGGTGTCGGCGGTTTCGCCGGACTGGGAGATCGAGACGAACAGAGTGTCGGGCTGCACCACCACCTTGCGGTAGCGGAACTCGCTGGCCACTTCGACCTGGCACGGGATGCCGGCCAGGCTTTCCAGCCAGTAACGGGCGACCATGCCGGCGTGGTAGCTGGTGCCACAGGCGACGATCTGCACATTGCGCACCTTGGCGAACAGCTCGGCCGCTTGCGGGCCGAAAGCCTGCACCAGCACGTGGTCCTTGCCCAGACGGCCTTCGAGGGTGCGCTGCACCACGTCGGGCTGCTCGTGGATTTCCTTGAGCATGAAGTGCCGGTACTGACCCTTGTCGGCCGCCTCGGCGCCTTCGTGGTACTGCACGGTCTCGCGCTGCACGGCCTGGCCGGCCTGGTCCCAGATGCTGACCTGCTCGCGCTGGATTTCGGCGATGTCGCCTTCTTCCAGGTACATGAAGCGGTCGGTGACCTGACGCAGGGCCAGTTGGTCGGAGGCGAGGAAGTTTTCCCCGATGCCCAGACCGATCACCAGCGGGCTGCCGCTGCGCGCCGCCACCAGGCGATCGGGCTGCGCGGCGTTGATCACGGCCAGGCCATAGGCGCCGTGCAGGCGCTGGACGGCGGCCTTGACCGCGTCGGTCAGGTCCGGGGTGGTCTTCAGGATGTTGTGGATAAGGTGGACGATGACTTCGGTGTCGGTCTCGGACGCGAACACGTAGCCCAGGCCCTTGAGCTCTTCGCGCAGGGCTTCGAAGTTCTCGATGATGCCGTTGTGCACCACCGCCACGTCATGGCTGGAGAAGTGCGGGTGGGCGTTGTGCTCGGTCGGCGCGCCGTGGGTAGCCCAGCGTACGTGGGCGATGCCCAGTTGGCCGGCCAGCGGGTCGGCGGCGACGGCGCTTTCCAGCTCGCGCACCTTGCCGGTGCGGCGGCAGCGCTGCAAACCCTGCTGGGCACCGAAGACCGCCAGGCCGGCACTGTCGTAGCCGCGGTATTCCAGGCGCTTGAGGCCTTCGATGAGGATGGTCGAGATGTTGCGTTCGGCGACGGCGCCTACGATTCCACACATGGTTATTGCTCCTGGCTGATCGTGGCGCAGATCAGGGTCACGCCACGGGCTTTGATCTGTTCGCGTGCCTCGGCGGGCAGGCGGTCGTCGGTAATCAGGGTATTCACCCGGTCCCACGGCAACTCGAGGTTGGGGATCTTTCGCCCGACCTTGTCGGACTCCACCATCACGATCACTTCACGGGCCACTTCCGCCATCACTCGGCTCAGGCCCAGCAGCTCGTTGAAGGTGGTGGTGCCGCGTTCCAGATCGATGCCGTCGGCGCCGATGAACAACTGGTCGAAGTCGTAGGAACGCAGCACCTGTTCGGCGACCTGGCCCTGGAAGGATTCGGAATGCGGGTCCCAGGTGCCGCCGGTCATCAGCAGCACCGGCTCGTGCTCCAGCTCGCCGATGGCGCGGGCCACGTGCAGGGAGTTGGTCATCACCACCAGGCCCGGCTGGCGGCCGAGCTGGCCGATCATGGCGGCGGTGGTGCTGCCGCTGTCGATGATGATGCGCGCGTGCTCGCGAATGAGCCCCACCGCGGCACGGGCGATGGCCTGCTTGTAAGCCGAGACGGGCTGCACGGGCTCGGCCAGCAGCTCCTGGGGCACCGTTACCGCCCCGCCATAGCGACGCAGCAGCAAACCGTTGGCCTCCAGGGCCGCAAGGTCCTTGCGGATGGTGACTTCGGAGGTTGCGAAGCGCTTGGCCAAGGCGTCGACACTGACCTCGCCCTGCTCGGCCAGCAGGGCAAGGATGTTATGGCGGCGTTGGGGCGTGTTACGTTTCGACATTGGAAGATTAAGTTTCGATTCGAAAGATAATGTTCGCAATCAAAACTCAGATGGGTCGCTTCGTCAAGGACAGTTTGCTTGTGGATATCTGCCTCGCCTCAGATACACCTAACCCCATTAACGACGAAGCCGACTTATCCACAGCCGGCTCCGTTGCTGGCGAGTGCCCGATCAGGGCTTCTTGATCTTCTCCGGCCGCTTCCACCCGTCGATATTGCGCTGCCGCGCGCGCCCTACCGCCAACTGCGCGGCTTCGACGTTCTGCGTGATGGTCGAACCCGCCGCCGTCGTGGCGCCCGAGCCGATATCCACAGGCGCCACCAGAGCGCTGTTGGAGCCGATGAACACGTCTTCGCCCAGCACAGTGCGGAATTTGTTCGCGCCGTCGTAGTTGCAGGTGATGGTGCCGGCGCCGATGTTGCTGCGCGCACCGATCTCGGCGTCGCCCAGGTAGCTCAGGTGTCCGGCCTTGGCGCCCTCGCCCAGGTGCGCGTTCTTCAGCTCCACGAAGTTACCCACATGGGCCTTGGCGTCCAGCACGCTGCCCGGGCGCAAGCGCGCGAACGGGCCGGCGTCGCTGCCCTCGCCCAGTACCGCACCGTCGAGGTGGCTGTTGGCTTTGACCACCGCGCCTTTGCGCAGGGTGCTGTCCTTGATCACGCAGTTGGGGCCGATCTGCACGTCGTCTTCGATGACCACGGTACCTTCGAGGATCACGTTGATGTCGATCAGCACATCGCGGCCGACAGTGACCTGACCGCGCACGTCGAAGCGCGCAGGATCGCGCAGGGTAACGCCCTGGGCCATGAGGCGGCCGGCTTCGCGGAGCTGGTAGTGGCGTTCGAGCTCGGCCAGTTGCCGACGGTCGTTGGCGCCCTGCACTTCCATGGCGTGGTACGGCTGTTCGGTGGCGATCGTCAGGCCGTCGCCGACGGCCATGGCGATCACGTCGGTGAGGTAGTACTCGCCTTGAGCGTTGTCGTTCGACAGGCGATCCATCCAGTCGGCCAACCGCGCGGCCGGCAGCGCCAGGATGCCGGTGTTGCCCTCGCGAATGGCTTTCTGCGCTTCGCTGGCGTCCTTGTGCTCGACGATGGCGGTCACGTGGCCTGCATCGTTACGCACGATACGGCCGTAGCCGGTGGGGTCGTCCAGGGTGACGGTCAGCAAACCGAGCTGTCGCTCGGTGACCTTGGCCAGCAGGCGCTGCAGGGTGTCGACTTCGATCAAGGGCACGTCGCCGTAGAGCACCAGCACGGTGTCGGCGGTGATGGCCGGCAGCGCTTGGGCGACGGCATGGCCGGTGCCCAGTTGCTTGTCCTGCATGACGAAATTCAGGTCGTCGGCCGCCAATCGCTCGCGCACCTGCTCGGCGCCGTGGCCGATCACCACATGGATGCCTTGGGGCTGCAGCTGGCGCGCGCTGTGGATAACGTGGCCGAGCATGGAATTGCCGGCGACCGGGTGCAGTACCTTGGGCAGCGCCGAGCGCATGCGCGTGCCTTGGCCTGCGGCGAGAATGACGATATCGAGGGACATGGAAACTACCAATGCTGGGCGGTCAGGCGCTGACCGATGGGAAATGGGACCGCGGAAAAAGAAAAAGGGTAGCCGATGGCTACCCTTTTTCTCAATCTGCCTGAAGCCTGACGGTGTTAGCCGCCGAACTTCTTGCGGATCTGCTGGACGGTGCGCAGCTGCGCTGCAGCCTCGGCCAAGCGCGCGGACGCGGCGCTGTAGTCGAAGTCGGCACCTTTTTCGTTCAGGGCCTGCTCGGCTGCCTTGACGGCGTTCTGAGCAGAAGCTTCGTCCAGGTCTGCAGCACGTTGCACGGTATCGGCAAGCACCTTGACCATGTTCGGCTGCACTTCGAGGAAACCACCGGAGATGTAGAACACCTCGCGGTCGCCGCCCTGCTTGGTCAGCGTGATCGGACCAGGCTTGAGATTGGTGATCAGCGGCGCGTGGCCCGGAGCGATACCAAGATCGCCCAAGTTACCGTGCGCAACTACCATCTCGACCAGGCCGGAGAAAATCTCTCCTTCCGCGCTGACGATATCGCAATGGACTGTCATAGCCATCTGCTTGCCTCAACCTGATTAGCGCCCCTTGCGGGGCGCCGGGATTACAGTTTCTTGGCTTTCTCAACCGCTTCTTCGATGCCGCCGACCATGTAGAACGCTTGTTCTGGCAGGTGGTCGTAGTCACCTTTGAGGATGCCGCTGAAGCCAGCGATGGTGTCTTTCAGGGAAACGTATTTGCCCGATGCACCGGTGAAGACTTCGGCCACGAAGAACGGCTGCGACAGGAAGCGCTGGATCTTACGAGCGCGCGATACCAGTTGCTTGTCGGCTTCGGACAGTTCGTCCATACCCAGGATGGCGATGATGTCTTTCAGCTCTTTGTAGCGCTGCAGGACATACTGGACGCCACGGGCGGTGTCGTAGTGCTCGTTGCCGATCACGTTCGGGTCCAACTGGCGCGAAGTCGAGTCCAGTGGATCGACCGCTGGGTAGATACCCAGGGAGGCGATGTCACGGGACAGTACGACGGTGGCGTCCAAGTGGGCGAAGGTGGTCGCCGGCGATGGGTCGGTCAAGTCGTCCGCTGGTACGTATACCGCTTGGATCGAGGTGATCGAACCTTGCTTGGTGGAGGTGATGCGCTCTTGCAGAACGCCCATCTCTTCGGCCAAGGTCGGCTGGTAGCCTACTGCCGACGGCATACGGCCGAGCAGTGCGGACACTTCGGTACCGGCCAGGGTGTAACGGTAGATGTTGTCGACGAACAGCAGAACGTCGTTACCTTCGTCACGGAACTTCTCGGCCATGGTCAGGCCGGTCAGTGCCACGCGCAGACGGTTTCCTGGCGGCTCGTTCATCTGGCCGTAGACCAGCGCAACCTTGTCCAGAACGTTCGAGTCCTTCATCTCGTGGTAGAAGTCGTTACCCTCACGAGTACGCTCACCCACACCGGCGAACACGGAATAACCGCTGTGCTCGATGGCGATGTTACGGATCAGTTCCATCATGTTGACGGTCTTGCCGACACCGGCACCACCGAACAGACCGACTTTACCGCCCTTGGCGAACGGGCAGACCAAGTCGATGACCTTGATGCCGGTTTCCAGCAGGTCGTTGCCGCCCGCTTGCTCAGCGAACGAAGGCGCGGCGCGGTGAATGCCCCAACGCTCTTCTTCGCCGATCGGGCCAGCTTCGTCGATCGGGTTGCCCAGGACGTCCATGATGCGGCCCAGGGTGGCCTTGCCGACTGGCACGGAGATGGCGGCACCGGTATCGGTGACGTCCAGGCCGCGCTTCAAGCCTTCGGTGGAGCCCATCGCGATGGTACGAACCACGCCGTCGCCCAGCTGCTGCTGAACTTCGAGGGTGGTTTCCGCGCCTTGTACTTTCAGCGCGTTGTAAACACTCGGCACGACGTCACGTGGGAATTCCACGTCGATGACGGCGCCGATGATTTGAACGATACGTCCGCTACTCATAGCTGGATCCTCTGAATATGTGAACCGTTAAACCGCGGCAGCGCCGCCGACGATTTCCGAGATCTCCTGGGTGATCGCAGCCTGACGCGCCTTGTTGTAGATCAGCTGGAGTTCGCTGATCAGGTCACCGGCGTTGTCTGTGGCGTTCTTCATGGCGATCATCCGGGCCGCTTGTTCAGCGGCGTTGTTCTCGACCACCGCCTGATAGACCTGCGATTCCACGTAACGCACCATCAGGCCGTCCAGCAGCTCTTTGGCATCGGGTTCGTAGAGGTAGTCCCAGTGGTGCTTGAGTTCTTGATCCGGGGTTGCAACCAACGGTACCAACTGCTCGACCGTAGGTTTTTGCGTCATGGTATTGATGAACTTGTTCGACACCACGCTGAGACGATCGATACGGCCATCGAGGTAGGCATCGAGCATCACTTTGACGGAGCCGATCAGATCGTTGATCGATGGCGCCTCGCCCAAGTGGCTGATGGCTGCTACGACGTTGCCGCCAAAGCTGCGGAAGAAAGCCGCACCCTTGCTGCCGATCACGCACAGGTCGACTTCGACGCCCTGTTCGCGGTTGTCGTTCATGTCCTTGACCAAGGCCTTGAACAGGTTGGTATTCAAGCCGCCGCACAGACCACGGTCACTGCTCACCACGATATAACCGGCGCGCTTCACAGGGCGGTCGATCATGAACGGGTGGCGGTATTCCGGGTTGGCGTTGGCCAGATGACCGATCACCTGGCGGATACGCTCCGCATAAGGACGGCTAGCAGCCATGCGCAGTTGAGCCTTGCGCATTTTGCTGACCGCCACTTTTTCCATGGCGCTGGTAATTTTTTGCGTGCTTTTGATGCTCGCAATCTTACTGCGAATCTCTTTTGCGCCTGCCATGTATCACCTATCAGGTTAGCAAGCGGGGGCACGAAGCCCCCGCTGCGGCTTACCAGGTCTGGGTGGCCTTGAACTTCTCGATGCCGGCTTTGAGGCCTGCGTCGATTTCGTCGTTGAAGTCGCCCTTGACGTTGATCTTGGCCATCAAATCGGCGTGATCGCGGTTGAAGAAGCCGATCAGTGCTTGTTCGAAGCTGCCGATCTTGGCGATTTCGACGTCGGTCAGGAAGCCACGCTCAGCGGCGTACAGCGACAGCGCCATGTCCGCGATGGACATTGGAGCGTATTGCTTCTGCTTCATCAGCTCGGTAACGCGCTGACCATGCTCGAGCTGCTTGCGGGTCGCTTCGTCCAGATCGGACGCGAACTGGGCGAAGGCCGCCAGTTCACGGTACTGAGCCAGTGCGGTACGGATACCACCGGACAGCTTCTTGATGATCTTGGTCTGAGCGGCACCACCTACACGCGATACCGAAACACCGGCGTTCACTGCAGGACGGATGCCCGAGTTGAACATGGCCGACTCCAGGAAGATCTGACCGTCGGTGATGGAAATCACGTTGGTCGGAACGAACGCGGAAACGTCGCCCGCCTGGGTTTCGATGATCGGCAGTGCGGTCAGCGAGCCGGTTTTGCCGACTACGGCACCGTTGGTGAACTTCTCGACGTACTCTTCGGAAACGCGCGATGCACGCTCCAGCAGACGGGAGTGGAGATAGAACACGTCGCCTGGGTACGCTTCGCGTCCTGGCGGACGGCGCAGCAGCAGGGAGATCTGACGGTAGGCCACGGCCTGCTTGGACAGGTCGTCGTAGACGATCAGTGCGTCTTCGCCGCGGTCACGGAAGTATTCGCCCATGGTGCAGCCGGCATAAGGTGCCAGGAACTGCAGTGCGGCCGATTCCGAGGCGCTGGCGGCAACGATGATGGTGTTGGCCAGGGCACCGTTTTCTTCCAGCTTGCGCACGACGTTGGCGATGGTCGACTGCTTCTGGCCGACGGCCACGTAGACGCAGAAGATGCCGCTGTCTTTCTGGTTGATGATCGCGTCGATCGCCAGAGCGGTCTTACCGATCTGACGGTCACCGATGATCAGCTCGCGCTGGCCACGGCCGACCGGGATCATGGCATCGACAGCCTTGTAGCCAGTCTGTACAGGCTGGTCTACCGACTTACGCCAGATCACGCCCGGTGCGACTTTCTCGACGGCGTCGGTTTCGGTGGTGGCCAGTGGGCCCTTACCGTCAACCGGGTTGCCCAGGGCGTCGACGACGCGGCCCAGCAGGCCTTTGCCGACCGGCACTTCGAGGATGCGACCGGTGCACTTGGCGCTCATGCCTTCGGCCAGGGTGGTGTATGCACCCAGGATGACGGCACCAACGGAGTCTTGTTCCAGGTTCAGCGCCATACCGTAGACGCCGCCTGGGAACTCGATCATTTCGCCGTACATGACGTCGGCCAAGCCGTGGATCCGGACGATACCGTCGGAAACGCTGACTACGGTGCCTTCGTTACGGGCTTGGGAGCTGACATCGAGTTTCTCGATGCGGCCCTTGATGATTTCACTAATTTCGGAAGGATTGAGTTGCTGCATTGCTCTGCTGCCCCTTCAAACTCAAGATTTCAATGCTTCGGCCAGTTTCGCGATCTTGCCGCGAACAGAGCCATCGATTACCAGGTCGCCTGCGCGGATGACGACGCCGCCGATCAGGCTGGCATCCTCCGACGCGTGCAGGCGAACTTCCTGGCCTAGCCGTGCACTGAGAACCTTGGCGAGTTTGTCTTGCTGTTCTTGGTTCAATGCGAAAGCACTGGTGACTTCCACATCGACGGATTTCTCTTGTTCGGCCTTGTACAGGTCGAACAGCGACGCGATCTCCGGCAGAAGCAGGAGGCGGTCGTTTTCCGCAACGACGTGGATGAAATTACGTGCTTGTGCATCGAACTTGTCACCGCACACGTCAATGAACGTGGCGGCCTTTTCTGCGCTCGTCAGTCGCGGGGCCTTGAGCAGGCGCTGCATCGTATCGTCTTCCGATACCGCAGCAGCCAGGCCGAGCATGGCTGACCAATTGGCCAGTTGCTGCTGGGCCTGGGCATGCTCAAAGGCAGCCTTAGCGTAAGGTCGGGCCAACGTGGTCAGTTCTGCCATGATCGCCCTCGCTTAAATTTCAGCGGCCAGTTTGTTAACCAGCTCCGCATGCGCGTTTTGATCGATTGTGGCGCCAAGGATCTTTTCAGCACCGCCAACGGCCAGGGCACCCACTTGGGCACGCAGGGCGTCTTTGACGCTGTTCAGTTCCTGTTCGATCTCGGCCTGAGCCTGAGCCTTCACGCGGTCAGCTTCGACACGGGCCTGTTCACGGGCCTCGTCTACCAGCTGAGCAGCACGCTTCTTGCTCTGCTCAATGATTTCAGCCGCCTGTGCTTTTGCATCGCGCAGTTGCTGACCCGCTTTTTCTTGGGCCAGCTCCAGGTCACGAGCAGCGCGGTTGGCAGCGTCCAGGCCGTCGGCAATCTTCTTCTGACGCTCGTGCAGAGCAGTGATGACCGGAGGCCATACGTACTTCATGCAGAAGACGACAAAAATCAGGAAAGCAACGGATTGGCCAATCAGGGTTGCATTAATATTCACGCCAACACCTCGCTCGGTCTTCGTTCATCACAGCCATTCACTCGTTGGAAACGAGTGATCAGCCGGCGATCTGACCAACGAAGGGGTTTGCGAAGGTGAAGAACAGGGCGATACCAACGCCGATCATGGTTACGGCGTCGAGCAGGCCCGCAACGATGAACATCTTGACCTGCAGCATCGGAACCATTTCTGGCTGACGCGCAGCGCCTTCCAGGAATTTGCCGCCCAGCAGGCCGAAACCAATGGCGGTACCCAGAGCACCCAGACCGATCAGCAGAGCAACAGCGATAGCGGTAAGACCAACTACAGTTTCCATCTTTCCTCCCGACTTTTACGTCGTATTGGTTAGGTTTTTCAGTTTGAAGCGATAAACGGGATCGTTTGGTACAACTGCCCTTGCGGACGTTTTAAGCCCTCCCCCCAAACAGCGGGGGGAAGACTATCAGACACGCCAGGCGGTCTTAATGATTATCTTCGTGGGCCATCGACAGGTAGACGATGGTCAGCATCATGAAGATGAAAGCTTGCAGGGTGATGATCAGGATGTGGAACACCGCCCACGCCCACTGCAGCACCACACCCAGGCCGCTCAGCCAGAGCAGGCCGGAACCGAACATGACCGCGATCAGGATGAACACCAGCTCGCCGGCGTACATGTTGCCGAACAGTCGCAGTGCCAACGAGATCGGCTTGGCGATCAGGGTGACGAACTCGAGCAGGAAGTTGACCGGGATCAGCAGGATCTGCAGGAAGATGTTCTTGCTGCCGAACGGGTGCAGGGTCAGCTCACCGATGAAGCCGCCCAGGCCCTTGACCTTGATGCTGTAGAAGATGATCAGCGCGAACACGCAGAAGGCCATGGCCAGGGTCGCGTTCGGGTCGGTGGTGGAAACGGCGCGGAACGGAATGTGCGGATCACCCGAGATCAGGATCGCCAGTTGCGGGATCCAGTCGACCGGAATCAGGTCGACGGCGTTCATCAGGAACACCCAGACGAAGATGGTCAGCGCCAGCGGTGCGATCACCAGGCTGCGGCCGTGGAAGGAGTCCTTCACGCTGCCGTGGACGAAGTCCACCATCACTTCGACGAAGTTCTGCAGGCCGCCAGGCTGGCCGGAAGTGGCCTTCTTGGCTGCCAGACGGAAGATGAACAGGAAGATCAGACCCAGGGCGACCGACCAGCCGAGCGTGTCCACGTGGAACGCCCAGAAGCCCATCGCTTTGGCTTCCGCAGCCGAATGGGCGAAGCCCCAGGTGCCGTCTGGTAGTTGACCGTAGGTCAGGTTCTGCAAGTGGTGCTGGATATAGCCCGAAGCGGTTTCTGCTGCCATGGTTGCCTCAAACGCCCTAAGGTCTCGAAAGTCTTTTATTCATGAGCAGGGGTGCGAACCAACTGACCAGAAGGGTCAGTACGAAGACGCCGAATACAGCCAGCGGCTCCAGGGGTTTCACGCCTGCGAAGGTCAGTGCGAACAGCACTGCCGTCAAAATCATCTTGCCTGCCTCGCCCGCATAGAACGACTTGACGATGGCCTGTGCTGCCCTGGCACCGCTGAAGCGGAATGCCTTCCAGGCGAAGTACAGATTCGGTAGCCAGGCAATCAGCCCTCCGCAGAGACCTGAATAGCCACCGACCGCGCCTTGCCACAGCCACAACACCAGAGTCGCCAGCAGGAAAACGATGCATTGAGCCAGCAGTACCGGAAAAACCGCCCAGCGATGGAAAGGCAGGCGGTTTGGCGTGCGGATTTCCATCACAACTGCTCCTCGAAAGTCGACCGTCAAGCCAGCAACGACTTGGCATAATTTGTGCCGACAAAATGCGCGCAGAGTATAGGGGTGGATTAACCCCTATTCAACTCTTGGTAGTGATTTCCGCCTACACGCTACAACCGCAATTGTTTCAGCGAATGTGGGCAAGTACGCCTTGCAACTCGTCCAGGGAGTTGTAGCGAATCACCAGCTGGCCCTTGCCCTTGTTGCCATGGCGAATCTGCACCGCAGACCCCAAACGCTCTGCCAAACGCTGTTCGAGGCGGGTAATGTCCGGATCAGACGGACTCGCTTCGACCGGCTCAGTCGGCCCGTTGAGCCACTGGCGTACCAGTGCCTCGGTTTGGCGCACGGTCAGCCCACGTGCGACAACATGACGCGCCCCTTCCACCTGCCGTTGTTCGTCCAGACCGAGCAGCGCACGGGCATGGCCCATTTCCAGGTCGCCATGGGCCAGCATGGTCTTGATCGCCTCAGGCAGCGAAATCAGCCGCAGCAGGTTGGCCACGGTCACCCGCGACTTGCCTACGGCGTCGGCCACCTGTTGCTGGGTCAGCTCGAATTCCTGCTGCAAACGCTGCAGCGCCATGGCCTCTTCCAAGGGGTTGAGGTCTTCGCGCTGGATGTTTTCGATCAGCGCCATGGCGATGGCCACTTCGTCGGCCACCTCGCGGACCATGGCCGGCACGCTGTCCAGCCCCGCCAGCTGGGTCGCGCGCCAGCGCCGTTCGCCGGCGATGATCTCGAAGCGCGATTCGCCGATGGGGCGCACCACGATCGGCTGCATCACCCCGTGGGTACGGATCGACTGGGCCAGTTCCTCGAGCGCCTGCTGATCCATGTCGCGACGCGGCTGGTACTTGCCGCGCTGGATCAGCTCCACCGGCAGTTGCTGCAATTCCTTGCGGTCGATCTGGACAGCCTGCTCTTCGAGCGCGCTGACGGACGGACCGCTGAGCAGCGCGTCCAGCCCACGTCCCAGACCTCGTTTCTTAACGGCCATGCGCGATCCTCAGAGTGCCTTCGCAGTGCGTGATTGACGTTGGCGACGCACCAGCTCGCCGGCCAGGGCCAGGTAGGCCTGGGCGCCGCGCGACGACTTGTCGTAGGCCAGGGCCGGCATGCCGTAGCTCGGCGCCTCGGCAAGGCGGATGTTGCGCGGAATGATGGTGTCGTAGAGCTGCTCGCCGAAGTGTTCCTTGAGCTGCGCCGAGACTTCGTTGTTCAGGCTCAGGCGCGGATCGTACATGGTCCGCAGCAGGCCTTCGATGCGCAGCTCCGGGTTGAGCTTGGCGGCGATGCGCTTGATGTTGTCGACCAGGTCGCTCAGCCCTTCGAGCGCGTAGTACTCGCACTGCATGGGGATGATCACGCCGTCGGAGGCCACCAACGCGTTGAGCGTCAGCATCGACAGCGACGGTGGGCAGTCGATGAGGATGAAGTCGTAGTTGTCGCGAATCGGCGCCAGCGCATTGCGCAAGCGGCTTTCCTTCATCTGCATTTCCAGCAGCACCACTTCGGCCGCGGTGAGGTCGCGGTTGGCCGGCAACAACTGGAATTCGCCATGCTCGGAATAGTGAATGGCCTGGCTCAGGTCGCACTCCCCGATCAGCAGGTCGTACACCGAGTGTTCGAGCTCATGCTTGTCGACGCCGCTGCCCATGGTGGCATTGCCCTGCGGATCGAGGTCGATCAGCAGCACACGACGCTTGGTCGCCGCCAACGAGGCAGCGAGATTGATACAGGTGGTGGTCTTGCCCACGCCACCTTTCTGGTTCGCGATCGCGAATACCTTAGCCATTATTGCGCGTGTTCCCTGTCATGCCTTGCGGCGCAGTGTCAGTAAATGGCGCTGGCCCTGGCAACCGGGGACGGTCAAGGCCTGTTCGCTTTCCACTGTGAAGTCAGGCGGCAATGCTACCAGTTCATCGGCAGGATGCAGCCCCTTCATTGCAAGCCATTGCGTGGAGAGGTCACCGAGGTGGCGTGTCCAGTTGGTGAAGTTCTCCATACTGCTGAACGCACGGGAGACGATGCCACTGAACGGCTCGGCAGGTTGGAAGGCTTCCACACGGCTGTGGACAACTTGCAGGTTGTCCAGCTTCAGCTCCATTTTCACCTGGGTCAGGAAGCGGGTTTTCTTACCGTTGCTGTCCAGCACCGTCACCTGCTTGTGCGGATGCAGGATGGCCAGGGGAATGCCCGGCATGCCGCCGCCGCTACCCACGTCCAGCCAACGCTGGCTGTCGCTGTGGATAAACGGCATGACGCTGAGGCTGTCGAGCAGGTGGCGCGAGACCATTTCGTCCGGGTCGCGCACAGCGGTCAGGTTGTAGGCCTTGTTCCATTTGATCAGCAGGCCCAGGTAGGCCAGCAGCAGCTCGTGCTGACGTTCGGTCAGAGCTACGCCCAGCTGCTCGGCGCCTGTGGACAACTCTGCGGCGTGTTGCGGGGAAACCTGCGCGCTCAAACGTTCAACTCCAGTTCGCGACCGGCGCCGCGTTTCTTCAAATGGATCAGCAAGAGGGAAATCGCCGCCGGCGTGACGCCCGGAATACGCGAGGCCTGCCCGAGGGTTTCGGGGCGGGTCTGGCCGAGCTTGCCCTGGATCTCCTTGGACAGACCGGAAATCCCGGTGTAGTCGATATCCACAGGCAGACGGGTGTCTTCGCTGGCGCGCAGGCGGGCGATCTCGTCCTGTTGGCGGTCGATGTAGCCGGCGTACTTGGTCTTGATCTCGACCTGCTCGGCCACCTGCGCCGGTACGGCTTCGCCGCCGGTCACTTCGATCAGCCCGGCGTAGTCGACTTCCGGGCGGGTCAGCAGGTTGAGCAAGCTGTACTCATGGCTCAAGGGGGTGCCGAACTTTTCCGACACGGCATCGCCCTGCGGGGTATTGGGACGCACCCAGGTGCTCTTGAGGCGCTGCTCTTCGCGCTCGAT
This sequence comes from Pseudomonas sp. MLB6B, assembly GCF_054508135.1. NCBI lineage: Bacteria > Pseudomonadati > Pseudomonadota > Gammaproteobacteria > Pseudomonadales > Pseudomonadaceae > Pseudomonas > Pseudomonas sp. MLB6B. The sequence continues at coordinate 890,318 of NZ_CP199313.1, forward strand.
GCCTTCGCGCTTGGCGCAGAACGCGGCCCAACGCGCGTCGTCGATCAGGCCCAGCTCGCGGCCTTTCTCGGTCAGACGCAGGTCGGCGTTGTCCTCGCGCAGGATCAGGCGGTATTCGGCCCGCGAGGTGAACATGCGGTACGGCTCCTGAGTGCCGAGGGTGATCAGATCGTCCACCAGCACACCGATGTACGCCTCGTCCCGGCGCGGGCACCAGCTGTCCTTGCCCTGCGCCCGCAGCGCGGCGTTGGTGCCGGCCAGCAAGCCTTGCGCGCCGGCCTCTTCGTAACCGGTGGTGCCGTTGATCTGCCCGGCGAAGAACAGGCCGGCGATGACTTTGGTTTCCAGGCTGTACTTGAGGTCACGTGGGTCGAAGTAGTCGTATTCGATGGCGTAACCCGGACGCACGATGTGCGCGTTCTCCATGCCGCGGATCGAGCGCACCACTTGCAGCTGCACGTCGAAGGGCAGCGAGGTGGAGATGCCGTTGGGGTACAGCTCATGGGTGTTCAGGCCTTCGGGCTCGATGAACACCTGGTGGCTGTCCTTGTCGGCGAAGCGGTGGATCTTGTCTTCGATCGACGGGCAGTAGCGCGGGCCGATGCCTTCGATCATGCCCGAGTACATCGGCGAGCGGTCGAGGTTGGCGGCGATGATTTCGTGGGTGCGCGCATTGGTGTGGGTGATCCAGCAGCTGACCTGGCGCGGGTGCAGTTGCGCATCGCCCATGAACGACATGACCGGGATCGGCGTGTCGCCGGGTTGCTCGGTCATTACCGAGAAGTCCACCGAACGGCCATCGATGCGCGGCGGCGTGCCAGTCTTCAGGCGACCGACGCGCAGCGGCAGTTCACGCATGCGCTTGGCCAGGGCCATGGCGGGCGGATCGCCGGCACGGCCACCGGAGTAGTTCTGCATGCCGATGTGGATAAGTCCGCCGAGGAAGGTGCCGGTGGTCAGGACCACGGCGTCGGCATGGAAGCGCAGACCCATCTGCGTGACCACGCCTTTGACCTCGTCCTGTTCGACGATCAGGTCGTCGCAGGCCTGCTGGAATATCCACAGGTTGGGCTGGTTTTCCAGAATCTCGCGCACCACCGCCTTGTAGATGGCGCGGTCCGCCTGGGCACGGGTAGCCCGCACCGCAGGGCCTTTGCGGTTGTTCAGTACGCGGAACTGGATGCCGCTCATGTCGGTGGCCAACGCCATGGCGCCGCCGAGCGCATCGATCTCCTTGACCAGATGGCTCTTGCCGATGCCGCCGATGGCGGGGTTGCAGCTCATGTGACCGAGGGTTTCCACGTTGTGGGTCAGCAACAGGGTTTTCACGCCCATGCGTGCTGAGGCAAGCGCAGCCTCGGTACCGGCATGGCCGCCGCCGATGACGATCACTTCAAAACGGGAAGGGAAATCCACCACGCACCTCGTGCCTGTTTTTGCGAATAAAGAAGGTAAGCCGGCAAGTATAGGGAATTCCCCCCTCCCAAAGAAACCGTCTGAGCAAAATTTGATCAGGCTGTGGATGAGTGGCAGTTATAGAAATAAACAAGGTAGATATTTAAAAAGCTTTACTGCTGTTACTACTCTTATGCACACCTTCATCTGTGGATAGATCCACACAAGCCTTTTAAAACGTGGCATACAGCGTTTCAAAACCCTGTGGCTCACTGCCTATGAGCCATCTGCATAAGCCTGTGTAGCCTGTGCATAACTAGCCTATTTACACACAACGTGTTTTTTCCTCAGACAAGGAGCTTGCTTATCAACTGAGCTCAGGCATAGTTTTCCACAGGGCTTAGCCTGGGCGTAATGGGTAGCGATGGGGTATGGGAAGGTGCAGCGAGAGGAAGAAATGCGGCGTGCCTGTGCATAAGCAGCACGGATCGGCGCTGCCCCCTTACGGACGAAGGGGGCGAACGGCGCCGAGGGTCATTTACCGATGCAGAAACTCGAGAAGATGCGACCGAGCAGATCGTCCGAGCTGAACGCACCGGTGATCTCGCCCAAGGCTTGTTGAGCCTGTCGCAGGTCTTCGGCCAGCAGCTCGCCAGCGCCCGCCAGGGTCAGTTGGGCGTGCCCGTGCTGGAGGTGGTCGCTGGCCAGGCGCAAAGCCTCCAGATGGCGACGGCGGGCGCTGAAACCGCTCTCTGCGGTCTGCTCGTAGCCCATGCAGGCTTTGAGGTGTTCGCGCAGCAGCTCCAGGCCCTGGTCGCCTTGCTTGGCGCTCAGGGTGATGGTGACGTGGCCGTCTGCGCCTTGCTGCAAGCCGACCGCTTCGCCGCTCAGGTCGGCTTTGTTGCGAATCAGCGTGACCGTACCGGGGGCGGGCCGCTGCACCAGAAACTCTGGCCATAGCGCGAACGGATCGGACGCTTCCGGCGCCGTGGAGTCCACCACCAGCAAAACCCGATCGGCCTCGCCGATGGCCTTGAGCGCGCGTTCCACCCCAATGCGCTCGACCTGATCGCTGGTGTCGCGCAAGCCTGCCGTGTCGACCACATGGAGCGGCATGCCATCGATGTGGATATGTTCGCGCAGAATGTCCCGCGTGGTGCCGGCGATGTCGGTGACGATGGCCGCCTCGCGTCCTGCCAACTGGTTGAGCAGGCTCGACTTGCCGGCGTTGGGTCGGCCGGCGATCACCACCGTCATGCCGTCGCGCAGCAACGCGCCCTGCCCGGCTTCGCGCTGCACTGTGGACAACTCGCGGCGCACCGCTTCGAGCATCGACAGCACATGGCCATCGGCGAGGAAGTCGATTTCCTCTTCCGGGAAGTCGATGGCGGCCTCGACGTAGATGCGCAGCGCGATCAGCGCCTCTGTCAGGGAATGCACGCGTTTGGAAAACTCGCCTTGTAACGAACGCAAGGCATTGCGCGCCGCCTGTGCCGAGCTGGCTTCGATGAGGTCGGCGATGGCTTCGGCCTGGGCCAGATCGAGCTTGTCGTTGAGAAAGGCCCGCTCGCTGAATTCGCCGGGCCGCGCCAGGCGGCAGCCCAACGCCACGCAGCGCTGCAGCAGCATGTCCAGTACCACGGGCCCGCCGTGGCCTTGCAGCTCCAGTACGTCTTCGCCAGTAAAGGAATTGGGCCCCGGGAAGAACAGCGCGATGCCTTCGTCCAGCACCAGGCCATCCTCTGCGCGGAACGGTCCGTAGTGGGCATGGCGGGGCTTGAGCGCCCGGCCGGTGATGACCTCGCCGGCTTTCTTGGCCAGCGGCCCCGACAGCCTGACGATGCCGACACCACCGCGACCTTGAGCGGTCGCGATGGCGGTGATGGTTTCACGCGCGGTGTGCATGCTCGAACGCCTCCATTGGCTGAATCTCAGATAGCAAAACGCCCCACGATGGGGGCGTTTTTATTCACAGGTTAGACCGCAGCCTGTCAGACGACCGCTTTCTTGTTGGCCGCCTCGATGCGACGGGTGATGTACCACTGCTGCGAAATCGACAGGCAGTTGTTCACAACCCAGTACAGCACCAGACCGGCCGGGAACCACAGGAAGAAGAAGGTGAAGACGATCGGCATCATTTTCATCACCTTGGCCTGCATCGGATCGGGCGGCGTCGGGTTCAGGCGCTGCTGGATGAACATGGTGGCGCCCATGATGATCGGCAGGATGAAGAACGGATCCTTGATCGACAGGTCGGTGATCCACAGGATCCACGGCGCCTGGCGCATCTCGACGCTTTCCAGCAGAACCCAGTACAAGGACAGGAAGACCGGCATCTGCACCAGGATCGGCAGGCAGCCGCCCAGCGGGTTGATCTTCTCTTTCTTGTACAGCTCCATCATCGCCTGGGACATCTTCTGACGATCGTCACCGAAGCGTTCCTTGAGCGCGGCCAGTTTCGGCGCCACGGCGCGCATGCGGGCCATGGAACGGTAGCTGGCGGCGGACAGCGGGAAGAACAGGCCTTTGATCAGCATGGTCAGCACGATGATCGACCAGCCCCAGTTACCTAGGATGCTGTGGATATGTTGCAGCAGCCAGAAGATCGGCTGGGCGATGAACCACAGGAAGCCGTAGTCGACGGTCAGCTCCAGGCCTGGGGACAACTCCTTGAGTTTGGCCTGGCTCTTGGGACCGGCGTACAGCACGGCGCTGGTTTCGGCTTTGCCGCCGGCCGGTACGCTGATGGCCGGGCCGGTGTAACCGATGATGTAGTTGCCTTGGCTGTCCTTGCGCGTCTGCACCACATTGTTTTCGGACTTGGCGGGAATCCACGCGGTCACGAAGTAGTGCTGCAGCCAGGCGACCCAGCCACCGGATACGGTTTCCTGCAGGCTGCCCTTGTCCATGTCTTTCATCGACACTTTCTTGTAGGGCTCTTCCTTGGTCCACAGCGCCGCACCCAGGTAGGTGGCGGTGCCGGTCGCGGTGCTCGAGGAAGGATCGGAGCTGGCGTCACGCTTGAGCTGGGCGAACAGGTTGCCATTCCAGGCCTGAGCGCTCTGGTTGTCGATCAGGTAGCTGACGTTCAGGTCGTACTCACCGCGCTTGAAGGTGAAGCGCTTGATGTAGTTGACGCCGTTGTCGCTGAACTTGAGGTCGACCACCAATTGCTGCTGGCCATCGGCCAATTGGTAGCTCTTCTGCTCCGCGGCGTACAGCGGGCGACCGCTGCTGCGGGCATCCGGGCCGTTGACGCCGGTCAGGCCGCTTTGCGCGAGGTAGACGCGCTCGCCACCGTTGTCGAACAGCTGGAAAGGAATCTCCGGATGGTCTTGGCGACGTGGGTAGGTGGGTAGGGTCAGCTGGACGACATCGCCACCGACCGGGTCGATAGCCAGGTTCAGGACATCCGTCTTGATCCGGATCAGGTCCTTGCTGACCGCCACAGGGGCCAGTTCGGTCGGGCTGGATTCAGCAGTGGTGCTCGGCACATCGGCGTTGGCACCGCTGTTACCGGTCGCCGTGGTGTCCGGCAAAGCCGGGGCGGCGTTATTGGCAGCAGCATGCTGAGTCGGCAAGGCGGCCTGCCCGTAGTTCTCGTTCCATTTCAGGACCAGAACGTAGGACACGATTGCCAGGGCGACGATCAGGATCGTGCGTTTAATATCCATGATTACTCGGCTATCGAAGAAGTTCGGGAGGAAGGCGCTGGCGGAACGGGATCATAACCACCGTCGTTCCACGGATTACATCGCCCCAGGCGACGAACGGTTAGCCACCCACCACGCAAGAGGCCATGGGTTTCGATGGCTTCATAGGCGTAACAGGAGCAACTGGGGTAGAAACGACAGTGACTGGCCATCAGTGGACTAATGGCGTAGCGGTAAAACTGGATCGGGACGAGTGCCAGTTTACGCATCGTGACTGTCTACCCCTGCGGTGTCGGCAGTGACCGCTGGAGAGGGACGACTGCGTACGAGCCGTTTCCAGAGCTTGCCAAAATGTTGGTGCAATTCTGGGTTTTCTATCTCGCCCAACCCCTTGCGCGCGACGATCACGATGTCGAGACCAGCAAGGCTCTGCTGGTTCCGGCGAAAGGAATCACGCATCAAACGTTTGAGGCGATTGCGCTGAACGGAGAGCTTGACGCTCTTTTTCCCGATCACCAGGCCTAGCCGTGGCAGGTCGAGACCGTTTTCACGCGCAAGGATCAGCAGGTTTTTCCCTGGAACCTTGCCGGTTGGGGAGTCGAAGACCGCTTTGAAGTGCCGAGGTATAAGCAGCCGCTTATCCCGACTGAAGTCCTGACTCACCACCTGTGCCGGAGAATCAAACAGCCAGACGCTTACGGCCTTTGGCACGACGACGCGACAGGACGGCGCGGCCGTTCTTGGTGGCCATGCGAGCACGGAAGCCGTGGGTGCGAGCGCGTTTGATGGTGCTGGGTTGGAAAGTACGTTTCATGGCGTGTTACCTGGTTTGTAAACAACGGGTCGGAATGACCCCTTTTTAAGAGACCGGCGATTCTAGAGAAAGCAAGGCCATAGGTCAATTTCCAACCAACCTTTACTTGTGACCTGTGGTCGGCGAGCCGACTGGCGGAGCGAGACCGATTTTTCGTCGGACCACGAAACGGACAACATTGAAAATAAAGAGAGACATATAAAAAGCTTTTTTAAAGAATCTATAACGTTTAGGCAGCCCCTCATCTGTGGATAACCTTCACGAAGCCAGATAATTCAAGCTGTACAGAGGATGACAAGTCTGTCTGTAATCCGTGCTGCGGATGTGCTGCGCCTGCGTTCAACTTGTGGATATCTTGCCTATTTACCCACATGGGATTTATGCACAGGCTGGACCCCGGAGTTGTGCATAGCGCTCAGTGGCTGTTATCCACAAGGCTTATGCACAGGATAAAATGGCATATCCGTCGAAATATGGCGCATTCGTCTTAGTCGAACTGGCGGTCACGTGTGGATAAGTTTCCACCGCACCGGTACAATAGCCGGCTAGTTTTGGCCTAGCGGCTCTCACATTCAGGGGATACCTGTGTCAGTGGAACTTTGGCAGCAGTGCGTCGAGCTCTTGCGCGATGAGCTGCCTGCTCAACAATTCAATACCTGGATACGTCCACTACAGGTCGAAGCCGAAGGCACCGAGCTGCGCGTCTACGCGCCCAACCGCTTCGTGCTCGACTGGGTGAACGAAAAGTACCTTGGCCGCTTGCTCGAGCTGATCGGTGAGCATGGCAATGGTATGGCCCCCGCCCTTTCCTTATTAATAGGCAGCAAGCGCAGTTCTGCACCTCGCGCGGCACCCAATGCGCCGGTCAGCGCGGCCATGGCGGCGGCCAACCAACAGCAGCAGGTCGCCACGCCAGCCAACGTGCCGGTCAGCGAGCCTGTGAATAAGCCGGCCCTCGAATTTGGCCAGGGCAACCAGGTCGACCACGCATCGTCCCGGGAAAGCTTCGACGCCATGGGCGACAGCGCACCTGCGCCTGTGCCCAGCCCGCGTACCGAGCAGCGCACCGTGCAGGTCGAAGGCGCCCTCAAGCACACCAGCTACTTGAACCGCACCTTCACCTTCGAAACGTTCGTCGAGGGCAAGTCGAACCAACTGGCGCGTGCCGCCGCCTGGCAGGTCGCCGACAACCCCAAGCATGGCTACAACCCGCTCTTCCTTTATGGCGGCGTGGGTTTGGGCAAGACGCACCTCATGCACGCCGTGGGTAACCACCTGTTGAAGAAGAACCCGAATGCAAAGGTCGTGTACCTGCATTCCGAGCGCTTCGTGGCGGACATGGTCAAGGCGCTGCAGCTGAACGCCATCAACGAATTCAAGCGTTTCTACCGTTCGGTGGACGCCTTGCTGATCGATGACATCCAGTTCTTCGCGCGCAAGGAGCGTTCCCAGGAGGAGTTCTTCCACACCTTCAACGCCCTGCTCGAAGGCGGTCAGCAGGTGATCCTCACCAGCGACCGGTACCCGAAAGAGATCGAGGGCCTGGAAGAGCGTCTGAAGTCACGTTTCGGCTGGGGCCTGACGGTTGCGGTCGAGCCGCCGGAGTTGGAGACCCGGGTCGCCATTCTGATGAAGAAGGCCGACCAGGCGAAGGTCGACCTGCCACACGACGCGGCGTTCTTCATCGCCCAGCGCATCCGCTCCAACGTGCGCGAGCTCGAAGGTGCATTGAAACGGGTGATCGCCCATTCGCACTTCATGGGCCGCGACATCACCATCGAGCTGATCCGCGAGTCGCTCAAGGACTTGCTGGCGCTGCAAGACAAGCTGGTCAGTGTGGATAACATTCAGCGCACCGTGGCGGACTACTACAAGATCAAGATCTCCGATCTGTTGTCCAAGCGTCGCTCGCGCTCGGTGGCCCGTCCTCGCCAGGTGGCCATGGCATTGTCCAAGGAACTGACCAACCACAGTCTTCCCGAGATCGGCGACATGTTCGGCGGCCGCGACCACACCACGGTGCTGCACGCCTGTCGCAAGATCAACGAACTCAAGGAATCCGACGCGGACATCCGCGAGGACTACAAGAACCTGCTGCGTACGCTGACCACCTGATGCGTATGCGCACCGCTTATTGAAGGCAAGGGACTAGACCATGCATTTCACCATTCAACGCGAAGCTTTGTTGAAACCTCTGCAACTGGTCGCAGGGGTCGTCGAGCGCCGTCAGACCTTGCCGGTCCTGTCCAACGTGCTGCTGGTGGTCCAAGGCCAACAGCTGTCGCTGACCGGTACCGACCTCGAAGTCGAACTGGTCGGCCGCGTACAGCTGGAAGAACCTGCCGAGCCTGGCGAGATCACCGTTCCGGCGCGCAAGCTGATGGACATCTGCAAAAGCCTGCCCAGCGACGTGCTGATCGACATCAAGCTCGACGAGCAGAAGCTGCTGGTCAAAGCGGGCCGCAGCCGCTTCACGCTATCCACGCTGCCGGCGAACGACTTCCCCAATGTCGAGGAAGGCCCAGGCTCGCTGACCTGCAACCTGGAGCAGAGCAAACTGCGCCGCCTAATCGAGCGCACCAGCTTCGCCATGGCTCAGCAGGATGTGCGTTACTACCTCAACGGCATGCTGCTCGAAGTCTCCACCGACACCCTGCGTGCCGTGGCCACCGACGGACACCGTCTGGCTCTGTGCGCCATGCAGGCGGCGATCGGCCAGGCCGAACGGCATCAAGTGATCGTGCCGCGTAAAGGCATCCTCGAACTGGCGCGTCTGCTTACCGATCCGGAAGGCATGGTCAGCATCGTGTTGGGTCAGCACCATATCCGCGCAACTACGGGTGAATTCACGTTCACCTCCAAGCTGGTCGACGGCAAGTTCCCCGACTACGAGCGTGTCTTGCCCAAAGGCGGCGACAAACTGGTGATCGGTGATCGCCAGGCATTGCGCGAGGCATTCAGCCGTACCGCGATCCTGTCCAACGAAAAGTACCGCGGTATCCGTCTGCAACTGGCCAACGGGCAGTTGAAGATCCAGGCCAACAACCCCGAGCAGGAGGAAGCCGAGGAAGAGATCAGCGTGGACTACAGCGGCGCTTCGCTGGAGATCGGGTTCAACGTCAGCTACCTGCTGGACGTTTTGGGCGTCATGACCACCGAGCAGGTGCGTCTGATCCTGTCCGATTCAAACAGCAGTGCGTTGCTGCAAGAAGCCGGCAACGACGACTCGTCCTACGTCGTCATGCCGATGCGTCTGTAACCGCCCAGACGCCTCTATGTCGCTTCTACGCGTTTCAGTCACCGCGGTGCGCAACCTGCACCCGGTGACCCTCTCTCCGTCCCCACGCATCAACATCCTCTACGGCGATAACGGCAGCGGTAAAACCAGCGTGCTAGAGGCCGTGCATCTACTTGGTCTGGCACGCTCGTTCCGTAGTACGCGACTCACCCCAGTGATCCAGTACGAGCAGCCGACCTGCACGGTGTTCGGCCAAGTGTCGCTCGAGAGCGGTGCCACCAGCAGTTTGGGCGTCTCTCGCGAGCGGCAAGGTGACTTCACCATCCGTATCGATGGGCAGAACGCTCGGAGCGCTGCGCAACTTGCCGAGTTGTTGCCTTTGCAACTGATCAATCCTGACAGTTTTCGTTTGCTCGAAGGCGCTCCCAAGGTGCGGCGGCAGTTTCTGGACTGGGGAGTGTTCCACGTGGAACCTCGTTTCATGGCCACGTGGCAGCGCCTGCAGAAGGCCCTCAGGCAGCGGAACTCATGGCTACGGCATGGTACACTCGACACTGCGTCGCAAGCCGTGTGGGACCGCGAATTGAGCGCTTCCAGCGACGAAATCGACGAGTACCGCCGTAGCTATATCGCCGCTTTGAAGCCTGTCTTCGAAAAGACGTTGAGCGAATTGCTTGACCTCGAAGGTCTGACCCTCAGCTATTACCGAGGATGGGACAAAGACCGGTCGCTTGCCGAAGTGCTGGCCACCTCCCTTCAACGCGACCAGCAAATGGGACACACCCAGGCGGGCCCACAGCGTGCCGATCTGCGCTTGAGGCTGGGCGCACACAACGCCGCCGATATCCTTTCCAGAGGCCAGCAGAAGCTGGTCGTATGTGCCCTGCGAATCGCGCAAGGGCATTTGGTCAATCAAGCTCGCCGCGGGCAATGCATCTATTTGGTCGACGACCTGCCCTCCGAGCTTGATGAGCAACACCGACGCGCATTGTGCCGGTTGCTCGAAGAATTGAACTGCCAGGTGTTCATCACCTGCGTAGACCACGAATTTCTGCGGGAGAGCTGGCAGAAGGAAACGCCAGTCGCTTTGTTCCACGTGGAACAAGGCCACATCACCCAGACACACGTCCATCGGGAGTGAAGGCATGAGCGAAAATCAAACGTACGACTCTTCCAGCATCAAGGTGTTGAAAGGGCTGGATGCCGTGCGCAAGCGTCCCGGCATGTACATTGGCGATACCGACGACGGTAGCGGCTTGCACCACATGGTGTTCGAAGTCGTCGACAACTCGATCGACGAAGCCCTGGCCGGCCATTGCGATGACATCACCGTCATCATCCACCCAGACGAGTCCATCAGTGTCCGTGACAACGGCCGTGGCATCCCGGTCGATGTGCATAAAGAGGAAGGCGTCTCGGCGGCTGAGGTCATCATGACCGTGCTGCACGCCGGCGGTAAGTTCGACGACAACTCGTACAAGGTATCCGGTGGCCTGCACGGTGTGGGCGTTTCGGTAGTGAACGCCTTGTCCGAGAAGCTGATTCTGACCGTGCGCCGTAGTGGCAAGATCTGGGAGCAGACCTACGTCCACGGTGTACCCCAGGAACCGATGGCGGTGGTGGGCGAAAGCGAAACTACCGGCACCCACATTCACTTCAAGCCTTCGGCCGAGACCTTCAAGAACATCCACTTCAGCTGGGACATCCTGGCCAAGCGGATCCGCGAGTTGTCGTTCCTCAACTCGGGTGTGGGCATCCTGCTCAAGGACGAGCGCTCGGGTAAAGAAGAGTTCTTCAAGTACGAAGGCGGCTTGCGCGCTTTCGTGGAATACCTGAACACCAACAAGACGCCGGTGAACAGTCAGGTCTTCCACTTCTCGGTACAGCGTGACGACGGCGTTGGCGTCGAAGTGGCGTTGCAGTGGAACGACAGCTTCAACGAGAACCTATTGTGCTTCACCAACAACATTCCCCAGCGCGACGGCGGCACCCACCTGGTGGGCTTCCGTTCTTCCCTGACCCGTAGCTTGAACAACTACATCGAGCAGGAAGGCTTGGCGAAGAAGAACAAGGTCGCTACCACCGGTGACGATGCGCGTGAAGGCTTGACCGCAATCATCTCGGTCAAGGTGCCGGACCCCAAGTTCAGCTCGCAGACCAAGGACAAGCTGGTTTCCTCGGAAGTGAAGACCGCAGTCGAGCAGGAGATGAACAAGTACTTCTCCGACTTCCTGCTGGAAAATCCGAACGAAGCCAAGGCCGTAGTCGGCAAGATGATCGACGCCGCACGCGCCCGTGAAGCCGCCCGCAAAGCCCGCGAAATGACCCGTCGCAAAGGCGCGTTGGACATCGCCGGCCTGCCGGGCAAATTGGCCGACTGCCAAGAGAAGGACCCTGCCCTTTCCGAACTGTACCTGGTGGAGGGTGACTCCGCGGGTGGTTCGGCCAAGCAAGGCCGCAACCGTCGCACGCAAGCCATCCTGCCGCTCAAAGGCAAGATCCTCAACGTCGAGAAGGCACGCTTCGACAAGATGATCTCGTCCCAGGAAGTCGGCACGTTGATCACGGCCTTGGGCTGCGGCATTGGCCGCGACGAGTACAACATCGACAAGCTGCGCTACCACAACATCATCATCATGACCGATGCCGATGTCGACGGTTCGCACATCCGGACCCTGCTGCTGACCTTCTTCTTCCGCCAGTTGCCGGAGCTGGTCGAGCGCGGCTACATCTACATCGCCCAGCCGCCGCTGTACAAGGTCAAGAAAGGCAAGCACGAGCAGTACATCAAGGACGACGAGGCCATGGAGGAATACATGACTCAGTCGGCCCTCGAAGATGCCAGCTTGCACTTGGACGAGTCGGCACCGCCAGTGTCCGGCGTACAGCTCGAAAGCCTGGTGAATGACTTCCGTGCGGTCATGAAGACCCTCAAGCGTCTGTCGCGTCTGTACCCCGAAGCGCTCACCGAGCACTTCATCTACATGACCGAGATCACCCAGGAGCATCTGGGTGACCACGCGCACATGCAGACGTGGCTGGCGAATTACCAGGAGCGTCTGGTCAACAGCCAGCGCTCTGGCCTGGTTTACAAAGCCAGCCTGCGTGAAGACAAGGAGCGCAACGTCTGGCTACCTGAGGTGGAGATCGTCTCGCACGGTGCTTCCAGCTATGTGACGTTCAACCGCGACTTCTTCGGCAGCAACGACTACCGCTCGGTGGTCAACATCGGCAACAAGCTGAGCACGTTGCTCGGCGAAGGCGCCTATGTGAAGCGTGGCGAGCGCCGCAAGGCAGTCTCGGAGTTCAAGGAAGCCCTCGACTGGCTGATGAACGAGTCGACAAAGCGCCATACCATCCAGCGCTACAAAGGCCTGGGCGAGATGAACCCGGACCAGCTGTGGGAAACCACCATGGACCCAACGGTGCGTCGCATGCTCAAGGTGACGATCGAAGACGCGATCGGTGCCGACCAGCTGTTCAACACCCTGATGGGCGATGCGGTCGAGCCACGGCGCGACTTCATCGAGAGCAACGCGTTGTCGGTGTCCAACTTGGACTTCTGATTCAGGTTGCAGCGACACACTATGCCCCGGCCGTCCGGGGCATTTTTTTGCCTGCAAATAAGTATATGCGCCTCCCCTGTCCTACCTAATGACTGGCACATGAGGCAGAAGTGGCCGGTAACCGCTTGCGATCTATCGTCTGGGGATAAACGGCGAATAACGAGCAAGAAAAAACCGGCATAAAAGCCGGTTTTTTAAAAGCGCAAAAAAACTTATGCACGATTTTCCAAAAATCTAGTTTTTCTGAAATATCTAACTATTTCAGAGACTTAGATGAAAAATGGAGAGCTTTTCAAAATAGTTGCTCACATCTTATCCACAGAACCGTCAAGCAACCTGCTCCGCACTGGCACTGGCCACGGCCGGCAGTGAGCCCAGTGCCCGTTGAGTCGCCTCGTTCCACGCCTGAGCACGCTCGTTGAGCTCAGCAATGGCACGTGGCCCGGTTCCATCGGCGTACATCGGCTCACCAATCACTACCTCTATCACCCCTGCCCGCTTGTTCCAACCGGTCTTGGGCCAGAACTTGCCTGCATTGTGCGCGATGGGTAGCACTGGCAAGCCTGCGTTGACGGCCAGGGCCGTACCGCCACGCGAGAACTTGCCGACCTGGCCAAAGGGTACGCGCGTGCCTTCCGGGAAGATCAGCACCCAGATGCGCTGCTTGAGCAGTTCGTCGCCCTTCTTGGCTACCTGGCGCAGAGCTTCCTTGGGGTTGTCGCGGTCGATGGCGATAGGGCGCAGCATGGCCATGGCCCAGCCGAAGAATGGCACGTACAGCAGCTCACGTTTGAGCACCTGGCTCAACGGCGAGAAGTACGCCGAGAGGAAAAAGGTTTCCCATGTGCTCTGATGGTTGGACAGGATCACGCAGGGCGTGTCGGGCACATGCTCGGCGCCGGTGATCTTGTAGCGGATGCCTAGCACCACCTGCGCCAGCAACACGGCGAAGCGGCACCAGTAGACGTTGATGAAGCGGTAGCGCTGGCGGAACGGCAGGAACGGCGCGATGAAGAAACTCAGCGTGCACCACAGCAGCGAACTGCTGCCCAGCAGCAGGTAAAAAAGAAAGATTCTGATCGCCTGCAGGATCGACATAGTGGCATGTACCGTTGCGGGGCCTGCCCGCCTGAGAAAAAGTGCGCCTCGAGGCGCACCGTTTAAATTAGGGCCTGGGCCACGCAGGCCAGGTCGTCGTAAATCAGGGTGCCGGTGGGCACGCCCTTGTCCAACGTGCGCTCGCCTTTGCCGGTCTTGACCAGCACGGGTTGGGCACCGACCGCCAGGGCGGCGTCCAGGTCGCCACGGCTGTCGCCGACGAACCAGACCCCTTCCAGCGGATGTTGGTAATGCTCGGCGATCGTCACCAGCATGCCCGGCTTGGGCTTGCGGCAGGCGCAGCCTTCGTCGGGGCCGTGCGGGCAATGGACGACCAGCCCCAGCGTACCGCCCTCCTCTGCCACCAGCTCGCGCAGGTGCGCGTGCATGGCGTCGAGGGTTTCGAGCGGGTAATAGCCGCGCGCCAGGCCCGATTGGTTGGTGGCGACCGCCACCGTCCAACCGGCCTTGCTCAACCGCGCGATGGCCTCGATCGAGCCGGGAATGGGGACCCACTCCGACAGCGACTTGATGTACGCGTCGGAGTCGAAATTGATCACCCCGTCCCGATCAAGTATCAGCAGCTTCAAGGCTCACCCCAGCAACGAGATGTCGGCCACGCCCAGGAACAGACCGCGCAGGCGGCTGAGCAGGGCGTAACGGTTGGCGCGCACCTTGGCGTCCTCGGCGTTGACCATCACCGCCTCGAAGAAGGCGTCCACCGGCTCGCGCAGCGCGGCCAGGCGCGCCAGCGTTTCGCTGTACTGGCGGGCTTCGGCCATCGGTTGCACGGCATGGTCGGCTTGCTGGATGGCCGAATACAGCGAGAACTCGTTGGCGTTGTCGAAGTACTTGGGCTCGACCTGGGGCGAGATCGCGCCTTCGGCCTTGCTCAGCAGGTTCGACACACGCTTGTTCACCGCTGCCAGCGCATCGGCTTCGGGCAGGCGGCGGAAGGCCTGTACGGCCTGCACACGCTGGTCGAAGTCCAATGCCGAAGTCGGCTTGAGGGCACGTACCGAGAGGTAGGTGGCGACATCGATGCCTTCGTCTTCGTAGCGCGCACGCAGGCGGTCGAAGATGAACTCCTGCACCTGGTCGGCCAGGCCCTGGACCTTGACCGTGCTGCCGAACTGGGCGACGGCGAATTGCACCGCCTCGATCAGGTCGAGTTCGAGCTTCTTCTCGATGAGGATGCGCAGCACACCCAACGCCGCGCGGCGCAAGGCATAGGGGTCTTTGCTGCCGGTAGGCAGCATGCCGATGCCGAAGATGCCGACCAGGGTGTCGAGCTTGTCGGCGATGGCCACGGCGGCACCGGTCAGGGTTTCCGGCAATTCGGCGCCGGCACCGCGCGGCATGTACTGCTCGTTCAGCGCCAGGGCGACGTCTTCCGGCTCGCCATCGTTGAGGGCGTAGTAGAAACCGGCGATGCCTTGCATCTCGGGGAACTCGCCGACCATCTCGGTGGCCAGGTCGCATTTGCTCAACAGGCCCGCGCGGGCCGCGCGCTGGGCGTCGCCGCCGATGCGCGGGGCGATCAGCGCCGCCAGCTTGGAAACGCGCACGGCCTTGTCGTAGACGCTGCCCAGCTGCGCCTGGAAGACCACGTTCTTGAGACGATCGTTGAAGGTTTCCAACGGCTGCTTCTTGTCCTGCTTGAAGAAGAACTCGGCGTCGGTCAGGCGTGGGCGCACGACCTTCTCGTTGCCTTGGACGATCTGCTGCGGGTCGCGGCTGTCGACGTTGGCCACGGTGATGAAGCGCGGCAGCAACTTGCCGTCGTCGTCGAGCAGGCAGAAGTACTTCTGGTTGTCCTGCATGGTGGTGATCAGCGCTTCCTGCGGCACGTCTAGGAAACGTTCCTCGAACGAGCACACCAGCGGCACCGGCCATTCCACCAGGGCGGTGACTTCGTCGAGCAGCGCAGGCGGCACGATGGCGCTGCCGCCCTGCTGGCGGGCCAGCGCGTGGGTGCGTTCGGCGATCAGGTCGCGGCGTACGGCGAAATCAGCGATCACCGACGCCTTGAGCAGGTCTTCGGCATAGTTCGCCGGGCTGGTGATCAACACCGGCTCCGGGTGGTGGAAGCGGTGGCCACGGGAGTGGCGGCCGGCCTTCTGCGACAGCAGGGTACAGTCGACGACGTCATCGCCCAGCAGCATCACCAGCCACTGCGGCGGACGCACGAACTCTTCGCGGCTGGCGGCCCAGCGCATGCGCTTGGGAATCGGCAGGTCGTTGAGGGAGTCTTCGACGATGGTCGGCAGCAGGTCGCGGGTGGCCTTGCCCGGAATGTGCTGGGAGAAGCGCAGCTTGGGACCGCTCTGGTCGATCTCGGCTAGCTCCACGCCGCACTTCTTGGCGAAGCCCAGTGCCGCTTGGGTCGGGTTGCCCTCGGCGTCGAAGGCGGCCTGGCGCGGCGGGCCGTCGATGTTGATGCTGCGGTCGGGCTGGTGCAGGTCGAGCGCGCGGATCAGCACGGCCAGGCGGCGCGGTGCTGCATACACGTGCTTGCCGGTGAAGCCCAGGCCAGCGGCCTGCAGGCCTTTCTCGATACCGGCCAGCAATGCATCGCCCAGGGCCGCGAGGACTTTGGGCGGCAGCTCTTCGGTACCCAGCTCAACCAGGAAATCTTGGGTACTCATTCTGTAATCTCCAGCTTGGCCAACACTTCGTCGCGCAGTTCCGGGGTCGCCAGGGGGAAGCCCAGGCGCGCGCGGGCCATCAGGTAGCTCTGCGCCACGTCGCGGGCCAGGGTGCGCACGCGCAGGATGTAGCGCTGGCGTTCGGTCACCGAAATGGCACGGCGGGCATCGAGCAGGTTGAAGGTGTGCGACGCCTTGAGGACCATTTCGTAGGTCGGCAGCGGCAGGTCGAGCTTGATCAGGCGGTTGGCTTCGCTTTCGTAGAAGTCGAACAGTTCGAACAGCTTCTCGACGTTGGCGTGCTCGAAGTTGTAGGTCGACTGCTCCACTTCGTTCTGGTGGAACACGTCGCCATAGGTGACCACACCGAACGGACCGTCGGCCCAGACCAGGTCGTAGACCGAGTCGACGCCTTGGATGTACATGGCCAGACGCTCCAGGCCATAGGTGATTTCACCGGTGACCGGGTAGCACTCGATGCCGCCGGCCTGCTGGAAGTAGGTGAACTGCGAGACTTCCATGCCGTTGAGCCAGATTTCCCAACCCAGACCCCAGGCGCCGAGGGTCGGCGATTCCCAGTTGTCTTCGACGAAGCGGATGTCGTGGACCAGCGGGTCCAGACCGATCGACTTCAGCGAGCCGAGGTACAGCTCCTGGAAGTTGGCGGGGTTGGGCTTGAGCACCACCTGGAACTGGTAGTAGTGCTGCAGGCGGTTGGGGTTCTCGCCGTAGCGCCCGTCGCCGGGCCGACGGCTCGGCTGCACGTAGGCCGCGTTCCAGGTTTCCGGGCCGACGGCACGCAGGAAAGTGGCGGTGTGGAAAGTGCCGGCGCCTACTTCCATATCGTAGGGCTGAAGCACCACACAACCTTGCTCGGCCCAGTACTTCTGCAGGGCGAGGATCAGGTCTTGGAAGGTACGCACGGCTGGCGTAGGCTGGCTCACGAAATTCACCTGTATCTGGGGATGCGGATGTAAAGAGCGGGAGTATAACCCGTTTCGCCTCGCCCTCTACGTATTGGAGCCTTATGCCACGCTGCTTTTGGTGTACCGACGATCCGTTGTATCAGGCCTATCACGACCATGAATGGGGTACGCCGCGGCGTGATCCGGCGTTGCTCTTCGAGGTGCTTTTGCTCGAAGGGTTCCAGGCGGGGCTGTCGTGGATCACCATCCTGCGCAAGCGCGAGCGCTACCGCGAAGTGCTGTACGGCTTCGACCCGGTGCGCCTGGCGCAGATGAGCGATGCGCGCATTGAGGAATTGATGCAGGACGCGAGCATCATCCGCAACCGCCTCAAGCTCAACGCTGCGCGGCGCAACGCCCAGGCCTGGCTGGCTGTGGATAACCCTGCCGAGTGGTTGTGGTCGTTCGTCGGCGGCGCGCCCAAGGTCAACCATTTCGCCAGGCACAGCGACATCCCGGCCTTCACCGAAGAGTCCGTCGCCATGAGCAAGGCTTTGAAGAAAGCCGGTTTCACCTTCGTCGGCCCCACCATCTGCTACGCGCTGATGCAGGCCACCGGCATGGTCATGGACCACACCACCGATTGCGATCGCTACGCCGAGCTGGTGCGCTGACAGGTACAATGCGCCGCTTGCAGCTATGAGGAATGCCCTGTGGAAAAATTCAAAGGCGCCGTGATGGTCGGAGCCTTGCGCCTGTTGGCCAAGCTCCCCTGGGGCGGCGTACAGCGGGTGGGCGCCGGCCTCGGCTGGCTGATGTGGAAACTGCCCACCGGCTCGCGCAACGTGGTGCGCATCAACCTGGCCAAGTGCTTCCCGGAAATGGACCCCGTCGAGCGCGAGCAGTTGGTCGGCCGCGCCTTGCGCGACATTGGCAAATCCTTCGTGGAAAGCGCCTGCGCCTGGATCTGGCACCCGCAGCGCTCCATCGACCTGGTCAAGGAAGTCGAAGGCCTGGACGTGCTGCACCAGGCGTTGGCTTCGGGCAAGGGCGTGGTGGGCATCACCAGCCATCTGGGCAATTGGGAAGTGCTCAACCACTTCTATTGCAACCAGTGCAAACCGATCATCTTCTACCGCCCGCCCAAGCTCAAGGCGGTGGACGACCTGCTGCGCGAGCAGCGGGTGCAGATGGGCAACCGCGTGGCGCCGTCCACCAAGGAAGGCATCTTGAGCGTCATCAAGGAAGTGCGGCGCGGCGGCCAGGTGGGCATCCCCGCCGACCCGGAGCCAGCGGAGTCGGCCGGCGTGTTCGTGCCCTTCCTCGGTACCCAGGCGCTGACCAGCAAGTTCGTGCCGAACATGCTCGCCGGCGGCAAGGCGGTCGGAGTGTTCCTGCACGCCTTGCGCCTGCCCGACGGTTCGGGCTTCAAGGTGATCCTGGAGGCGGCGCCCGAAGCCATGTACAGCCTGGACGTCGCCGAGTCGGCGGCGGCCATGAGCCAGGTGGTGGAGCGTTATGTACGGGCGTATCCGAGCCAGTACATGTGGAGCATGAAGCGCTTCAAGAAGCGGCCGGCGGGCGAGGCGCGCTGGTATTGAAGGCAGGGTGGCCCAGCGCGAACCACAGGGCTTTCCCTGTCAGCCAGGGCGATTCAGCAGGTCGACGGTATGGCCTGGGTTGGGCCGGCTGCGCCGGCCATCGCGGCTTAAGCCGCTCCCACAGGGGGCTCCGCCACGGCTGGAGGTTAGTGCCGATGGTATGGGCGCTAGCAGCGCGAGCCCCACATGCCCGAAGGCCGGAATCGGCTTTTACAGGGTCTTGTTCAGCTTCTTGAGAAAGACCGTCATCTCTTTCTCGGCCTGCTTGTCGCCGTGGGCCTGGGCCGCGTTCACCCCCTCCTCCCACGCCTGGCGCGCTGCATCCAGATCGCCTTGCACTTGATAGGCCTTGCCGAGCAGTTTCCAGGCCGCCGAATACTTCGGGTCCTGTTCCACACAGCGGGCCAGGTGCAGCGCCGCTTCGGCGCCATTGCCTTCGTCGAGCCAGGCCTTGCCCAGGCCAAAGCGCAACAGCGGGTTATCCACACCCTTGGCCAGCACCTTTTCCAGCGACTCACGCATGTTTCCGGCTCCTGCTAGAAGAAACTCAACCCGACGTGGAACAGCTTTTCCACATCGCGTATGTGCTTTTTATCCACAACGAACAGGATCACATGATCGCCGCTTTCGATTACCGTCACGTCGTGGGCGATCAGCACCTGTTCGGCGCGGATGATCGCACCGATGGTCGTCCCCGGCGGCAGCGTGATCTCGGCGATGGCCTTGCCCACCACCTTGCTCGACTTGGCGTCGCCATGGGCCACGGCCTCGATGGCTTCGGCCGCGCCGCGGCGCAGGGAGTGCACGCTGACGATGTCGCCACGGCGCACGTGCGCCAGCAGCGTACCGATGGTCGCCAGTTGCGGGCTGATGGCGATGTCGATCTCGCCGCCCTGCACCAGGTCCACGTAGGCCGGGTTGTTGATCAGCGTCATCACCTTGCGCGCGCCCAGACGCTTGGCCAGCAGCGACGACATGATGTTGGCTTCGTCATCGTTGGTCAGGGCCAGGAAGATGTCGGCCTCGGCGATGTTCTCTTCGAGCATCAGGTCGCGGTCGGAGGCGCTGCCTTGCAGGACCACGGTGCTTTCCAGGGTGTCGGACAGGTGCCGGCAGCGCGCCGGGTTCATCTCGATGATCTTGACCTGGTAGCGACTTTCGATGGCCTCGGCCAGGCGCTCGCCGATCTGCCCGCCGCCTGCGATCACCACCCGCTTGTTGCTCTCGTCGATGCGCCGCAGCTCGCCCATCACCGCGCGGATGTCGCGCTTGGCGGCGATGAAGAACACCTCGTCGTCGGCCTCGATCACCGTGTCGCCTTGCGGCTTGATCGAGCGGTCGCGGCGGAAGATGGCCGCCACGCGGGTGTCGACGTTGGGCATGTGGGCGCGGATCTGGCGCAGTTGCTGGCCGACCAGCGGCCCGCCGTAGTAGGCCTTGACCGCCACCAGTTGCGCCTTGCCGCCGGCGAAATCGATCACCTGCAAGGCGCCGGGCTGCTCGATCAGGCGCTTGATGTAGTTGGTCACCACCTGCTCGGGGCTGATCAGCACGTCGACCGGAATGGCCTCGTTGTCGAACAGCTCGCGGCGCGTGAGGTAGGCCGCTTCACGTACTCGGGCGATCTTGGTCGGAGTGTGGAACAGGGTGTAGGCCACCTGGCAGGCGACCATGTTGGTTTCGTCGCTGTTGGTCACCGCCACCAGCATGTCGGCGTCTTCCGCGCCGGCCTGGCGCAGCACCGTAGGCAGCGAGCCGCGGCCCTGCACGGTGCGGATGTCGAGGCGGTCGCCGAGGTCGCGCAGGCGCTCGGCGTCGGTGTCGACCACGGTGATGTCGTTCGCTTCGCTGGCCAGGTTCTCCGCCAGGGAACCGCCCACCTGGCCGGCACCGAGGATGATGATCTTCATCGGCTGTCTTGCCCTTCGTGGTTATCCGCGCGTGGCGGCGATCTTGATCAGTTTGGCGTAGTAGAACCCATCGTGCCCGCCTTCCTGGGCCAGCAGCTGGCGGCCATGGGGTTGGCGCAGGCCGGCGTCGGTGGCCAGGTCCAGCTCGCGGGCACCGGGGGTGCGGGCGAGGAACGCGGCAACCACTTCAGTGTTCTCGGTGGGCAGGCTGGAGCAGGTGGCGTAGAGCAGCATGCCGCCCACCTCCAAGGTGGGCCACAGGGCGTCGAGCAGCTCGCCTTGCAGGCTGGCCAGCGCCGGGATGTCGTCGGCCTGGCGGGTCAGCTTGATGTCCGGGTGACGGCGGATCACGCCGGTGGCCGAGCACGGTGCGTCGAGCAGGATGCGCTGGAACGGCTTGCCGTCCCACCAACTGGCGGTATCGCGGGCATCGCAGGCGATCAACTGGGCGTCGAGCTGCAAACGGTCGAGGTTCTCGCGCACGCGCGTCAGGCGCTTGGCTTCGAGGTCGATGGCCACCATCTGCGCCAGGCCCGGCTCGGCCTCGAGCAGGTGGCAGGTCTTGCCGCCCGGGGCGCAGCAGGCATCGAGCACGCGTTGGCCGGGGGCCAGTTCCAGCAAGTCGGCCGACAGCTGCGCGGCTTCGTCCTGCACGCTGATCCAGCCTTCGGCGAAGCCTGGCAGGCCGCGCACGTCGCACGGCGCTTGCAGCACGATACCGTCGCGGCTGTAGCGGCAGGCGCTGGCGGGGACGCCGGCTTCGGCGAGCAGAGCCAGGTAGGCATCACGGCTGTGGTGGCGACGGTTGACCCGCAGGATCATCGGCGGGTGGGCGTTGTTGGCGGCGCAGATGGCTTCCCACTGCTGCGGCCAGAACGCCTTGAGCGACTTCTGTAGCCAACGCGGATGCGCGGTGCGCACCACCGGGTCGCGCTCGAGCTCGGCGAGCAAGGCCTCGCCTTCACGCTGCGCGCGGCGCAGCACGGCGTTGAGCAGGCCCTTGGCCCAGGGCTTTTTCAGCTTGTCGGCGCAACCGACGGTTTCGCCCAGCGCGGCATGGGCCGGGATGCGCGTGTAGAACAACTGATACAGGCCCACCAGCAGCAGCGCCTGCACATCGGCATCGGCGGCCTTGAACGGCTTTTGCAGCAGCTGCGCGGCGAGCAGGTCCAGGCGCGGCTGCCAGCGGGCGGTGCCGAAGGCCAGGTCTTGGGTGAGGCCGCGGTCGCGTTCCTCGACCTTGTCCAGTTGCGCAGGCAACGAACTGTTCAAGGACGCCTTGCCGCTGAGGACGGCGGCGAGTGCGCGGGCGGCTGCCAGGCGTGGGTTCATTGGCCGAGCACCTTGCCGTCGGCGAATTGTTCGCGGCGGCTGTTGAACAGGTCGCTGAAGGCCAGGGCCTTGCCGCCGGGCAGTTGCAGGCGGGTAAGGCTCAACGCTTGCTCGCCGCAGGCGACCACCAGGCCCTGCTTGCTGGCGCTGAGGATTTCACCGGGTGCGCCCTGGCCTGTGCATAACTGCGCGCCGAGCACCTTGAGGCTTTGGCCGTCGAGCGTGGTGTGGCAGATCGGCCAGGGATTGAAGGCGCGGATCAGGCGTTCCAGCTCCACGGCCGGACGGCTCCAGTCCAGGCGCGCTTCGTCCTTGTTGAGCTTGTGCGCATAGGTGGCCAGAGCGTCGTCCTGCACCTCGCCGTGCAGCGAGCCATCCGCCAGGCCGGCGATGGCTTGCAGCACGGCAGGCGGGCCCAGCTCGGCCAGGCGGTCGTGCAGGCTGCCGCCGGTGTCGTCGGCGCCGATCGGCGTGACCACCTTGAGCAGCATCGGCCCGGTGTCGAGGCCGGCTTCCATGCGCATCACCGTCACGCCGCTTTCACCGTCGCCGGCTTGCACCGCGCGCTGGATCGGCGCCGCGCCACGCCAGCGGGGCAGCAGCGAGGCATGGCTGTTGATGCAACCCAGGCGCGGAATGTCGAGCACGGCCTGGGGCAGGATCAGGCCGTAGGCGACCACGACCATGAGATCGGGCGCGAGGGCGGCGAGCTCGGCCTGGGCCTCGGCGTTGCGCAAGGTCGGCGGCTGCAGCACGGGAATGTCATGGGCCGCGGCCAGTTGCTTGACAGGGCTGGGCATGAGTTTCTGCCCGCGCCCGGCGGGGCGGTCCGGTTGGGTATAGACGGCTACCACCTGGTCAGGGCCGTCGAGCAGGGCCTTGAGGTGTTCGGCGGCAAACTCGGGGGTGCCCGCAAAGACAATGCGCATCACGTTCTCGCTTCGGAAAAGAAAAAGGCTTGCCGCGGCAAGCCTTCTGGAAGGTAGGGGCTCAAGCCTGCTGGCGGTGCTGCTTTTCCAGCTTCTTCTTGATCCGGTCGCGCTTGAGTTGCGACAGGTAGTCGACGAACAGCTTGCCGTTGAGGTGATCCAGCTCGTGCTGGATGCACACCGCCAGCAGGCCTTCGGCTTCGAGCTCGTAGGGCTGGAAGTCGCGGCCCAGCGCTTTGATGCGCACGCGCAGCGGGCGGTCGACGTTCTCGTAGAAGCCGGGCACCGACAGGCAGCCTTCCTGGTACTGGCCCATGTCGTGGGTCAGTTCTTCGACTTCGGGGTTGATGAAGACCCGCGGTTCGCTGCGGTCTTCGCTCAGGTCCATCACCACCAGGCGCAGGTGCACGTTGACTTGGGTGGCGGCGAGACCGATGCCCGGCGCTTCGTACATGGTTTCAAACATGTCATCGATCAGCTGGCGCAGGTCGTCGTCGAACGCGGTCACCGGTTTGGCGAGGGTGCGCAGGCGCGGGTCCGGAAATTCGAGGATGTTCAAAATGGCCATAGGGTCAGGCAGTCACTGTACGTTTGGTTGAAAACTGAGCACACATAATAAAGGGAATCGTGGCGTTCGGCACCTGGCAAAGGTCGGCTAGGGTGTCACAGGTCGTTTTAGCACCTGTCCGATCGACAGGTTTTCAGACCATTATCAACAGAGTTATCCACAGGTTGTGCCTTCTGGTTCGACCTCTCTGGATCAAGGATGATCGCCCATGCCACCTGCATTTCACCCGACTTGCCCACCGGCCGAGCTGGAGGCGCGACTGCGCCTGCACGGCCTGCCCGAGATCGGCCCGCGCCGCTTCCAGGCGCTGATCGCTGCCTTCGGCGATGCCGGCTCGGCCCTCTCGGCACCCGCTTCGGCCTGGCGTTCGCTGGGCATTCCCGTCACCAGCAGCGAGGCGCGGCGCAGCCCTGAATTGCGTGCGGCCAGCAGTGCCGCCATGGCCTGGCTAGAGCGTCCGGCCCAGCATTTATTGATGTGGGACGACATTCGCTACCCGGCGTTGCTGCGCGAGATAGACGATGCGCCGCCGCTGATTTTCGTCGCAGGCGAGCCAGCGCTGCTGGAAACCCCACAGCTCGCCGTGGTCGGCAGCCGCCGCGCCACGCCACCGGCGCGAGATACGGCTGCCGCCTTTTCGCGCTGCCTGGCCAAGGCCGGATTCACCATCACCAGCGGCTTGGCGCTGGGTATCGACGGCGCCGCGCATCAGGCGGCGATGGACGTCGGCGGACGCACATTGGCGGTGCTCGGCAGCGGTCTGCAAAAACTTTATCCACAGCGCCACCGTGAGCTTGCGCGCCGCATATCCGAAAGCGGTTCGGCCCTGCTGTCGGACTACCCGCTCGACGCCGGTCCCATGCCCGCCAACTTCCCCCGGCGCAACCGCCTCATCAGCGGGCTCTCGCTCGGCGTGCTGGTGGTCGAGGCGGGGCTGGCCAGCGGTTCGTTGATCACCGCGCGGCTCGCCGCCGAGCAGGGCCGCGAGGTGTATGCCATTCCCGGCTCTATCCATCATCCAGGCTCCAAGGGTTGTCACCAGTTGATCCGCGACGGCGCGCTGCTGGTGGAGAACGTCGAGCAGATCCTCGACAGCCTGCGCGGCTGGCAGAACCTGCCGCCAGCGCCCGTACCCACGGCCTCACCCGCGAAATTCGAGGCCCATCCCCTGCTGGCGCTGCTGCGTGCCGCACCGCATACCAGCGAGGCGTTGGCCGCGCGCTGCGGCCAGCCGCTGAGCCAAGTGCTGGCCAACCTCAGCGAACTCGAAATCGACGGCAAAGTCAGCTGTGAAGCCGGTCGTTGGTTTGCTCGCTCCGGCTAAGTAAACTGCGCCTCGGCCTTGAATTCGGAGAGACAGCAATGGTGAGCAGTTGGCGTGTGCAACAAGCCGCGCGTGAGATTCGGGCGGGCGCGGTGATCGCCTATCCGACCGAAGCGGTCTGGGGCCTGGGCTGCGACCCTTGGGACGAAGAGGCGGTGTATCGCCTGTTGGCGCTCAAGTCACGGCCTGTGCACAAGGGCCTGATCCTGGTGGCCGACAACATTCGCCAGTTCGACTTCCTCTTCGAAGACTTCCCCGAAGACTGGATCGAGCGCATGGCCGCCACCTGGCCAGGGCCCAACACTTGGCTGGTGCCACACCAGGATCTGCTGCCCGAATGGGTGACCGGCGAGCACGACAGCGTGGCCCTGCGCGTCAGCGATCACCCGGTGGTGCGTGAATTGTGCGCATTGGTGGGGCCGTTGATTTCCACGTCTGCCAATCCTGGCGGGCGCCCGGCGGCGAAGACCCGGCTGCGGGTCGAGCAGTATTTCCACGGGCAGCTCGACCATGTGCTGGGTGGGGCATTGGGCGGGCGCAAGAATCCGAGCGTGATTCGCAACCTGATCACCGGCGAAACCGTACGGCCGGGCTGAAGGTGTGGGGGGACCGGTTCGGCGCTCCTATCGGCCGCAATGAGCGGCACGCTGCCCCACCGAGCAATTCGCTGTGCCCGACGGAGCGCAGCTGTAGTTACCAGGGCGGCTGATCCGGACCTGTGGGAGCGGCTTGAGCCGCGATGGGCGGCAAAGCCGCCCCGACGAGCACTTCGCCTGATGGGGCGCGATTGCGGCCGTTTGGGGCGGCGGTGCCGCCCATCGCGACTGAAGTCGCTCCCACAGTAGCCGCTTCCACAGTCGTGACCCCTCAGCCACTGCTCCCAAAGTGGCTGCGCGCATATCGCGATGGGCGGCGAGGCCGCCGCGCACCTCAAGGCAGCAGAATCGTGGAACCCACCGTACGCCGTGCCGACAGCTCGGTCTGCGCCTTGGCCGCTTCGCGCAGCGGGTACTGCTGCTGGATGTCCACGCTGAGCTTGCCGTTCTCGATCATGGCGAACAGGTCGTCGGCCATCGCCTGGGTGTTTTCCGCCGTGTTGGCGTAGGTCGCCAAGGTCGGCCGGGTCACGTACAGCGAGCCCTTCTGGGACAGGATGCCTAAATTCACGCCGCTGACCGCCCCCGACGCATTGCCGAAGCTGACCATCAAGCCGCGCGGTTGCAGGCAGTCGAGCGAGGTCAGCCAGGTGTCGGCGCCGACGCCGTCGTATACCACCGGCACCTTCTGCCCGTCGGTCAGTTCCAGCACGCGCTGGGCCACGTCTTCGCGGCTGTAGTCGATGGTCGCCCAAGCGCCCAGGGCTTTGGCCCGTTCGGCTTTCTCGGCGCTGCCGACGGTGCCGATGACCTTGGCCCCCAGCGCTGCCGCCCATTGGCAGGCCAGCGAGCCGACGCCTCCGGCGGCGGCGTGGAACAGAATGGTCTCACCCGGTTTCACGGCGTAGGTCTGCTTGAGCAGGTATTGCACCGTCAAGCCCTTGAGCATGATGGCCGCCGCCTGCTCGAAGCCGATGCCGTCCGGCAGGTGCACCAGGTTGGCTTCGGGCAGGGTATGCAGTTCGCTGTAGGCGCCCAAGGGCCCGGTGGCATAGGCCACGCGGTCACCGACCTTGAAACGGGTGACGCCCTCGCCGACGGCATCGACCACCCCGGCACCCTCGGTGCCCAGCCCGGACGGCAGGGACGGCGGCGCGTACAGCCCGCCGCGGAAATAGGTGTCGATGAAATTCAGACCGATGGCCTGGTTGCGCACACGCACCTGCTGCGCGGCCGGTGGTGCCGGGTCGAACTCGACCCATTGCAGGACTTCGGGGCCGCCATGCTGGCTGAACTGGATTCGCTGGGCCATCGTGCACTCCTGGATAGAGGGGGAAACGAGCCCTCTATCGGACGCCTTTGCTTGATGCCCGTCAACTGCGACGCGTCTTGGCCGGGTGGTATGCTACCCGGCGAAATTTTCTGCCCCTGCCAGGTGATCCGATGTCCAGCCGTACCGAGGCCGTGAAGGCCTACCTGCTCGATCTGCAAGACCGCATCTGCGCCGCCCTCGAGCACGAGGACGGCAAGGCCCGCTTCGTCGAAGACGCCTGGGTGCGCGAAGCGGGCGGCGGCGGCCGGACCCGCGTCATCGGCGAAGGCCAGTTGATCGAAAAAGGCGGGGTGAACTTCTCCCACGTGTTCGGCAACGGCCTGCCCCCTTCGGCCAGCGCCCACCGCCCGGAACTGGCCGGGCGCGGTTTCGAGGCGCTGGGCGTGTCCCTGGTGATCCACCCGTACAACCCGCACGTGCCCACGTCCCACGCCAACGTGCGTTTCTTCATCGCCGAGAAAGAGGGCGAGGAAGCGGTCTGGTGGTTCGGCGGCGGCTTCGACCTGACCCCGTACTATGGCCACGAAGAAGACTGCGTCCACTGGCACCGCGTCGCCGAACAGGCCTGCGCGCCCTTCGGCGCCGACGTCTACCCGCGCTACAAGGCCTGGTGCGACCGCTATTTCCACCTCAAGCACCGCGGCGAGCCGCGCGGCATCGGCGGGTTGTTCTTCGACGACCTGAACGAATGGGGCTTCGACACCTGTTTCGCTTTCATCCGCGCCATCGGCGATGCCTACGTCGAGGCCTACCTGCCGATCGTGCAGCGCCGCAAGCACCTGCCCTATACGCCCGAGCAACGCGAATTCCAGGAATACCGCCGCGGCCGTTACGTGGAATTCAACCTGGTCTACGACCGCGGCACGCTGTTCGGCCTGCAATCGGGTGGCCGCACCGAGTCGATCCTCATGTCGCTGCCGCCGCAGGTGCGCTGGGGCTACGACTGGAAACCTGTACCGGGCAGCGAAGAGGCCCGGCTGACCGACTACTTCCTGCAAGACCGCGACTGGCTCGGTGAGGCCACCTGTGGATAACCAAGGAACCCTGCCCATGGATCAATACGTCGTCTTCGGCAACCCGATCGGCCACAGCAAATCGCCGCTGATCCAGCGCCTGTTCGCCGCGCAGACCGGCGAGGCCCTCGAATACAGCACGCTACTGGCGCCGCTCGACGAGTTCACCGACTGCGCCCTGGGCTTCTTCAAGCTCGGCAGCGGCGCCAACGTCACCGTGCCGTTCAAGGAAGAAGCCTACCGCCTGTGCGACAGCTTGAGCGCCCGCGCCCAGCGCGCCGGTGCGGTGAACACCCTGAGCAAGCGCGAAGACGGCGGCCTGCATGGCGACAACACCGACGGCGCCGGGCTGGTCCGCGACCTGACCGGCAACGCCGGGCTCGACCTGACCGGCAAGCGCATCCTCATCCTCGGTGCGGGCGGCGCGGTACGTGGCGTGCTGGAGCCGATCCTGGCGCTGCGCCCGCAATCGCTGGTGATCGCCAACCGCACGGTGGAAAAGGCCGAGCAACTGGCCCAGGCCTTCGCCGACCTCGGTCCGGTGGTGGCCAGCGGCTTCGCCTGGTTGCAGGAGCCGGTGGACCTGATCGTCAACGCCACCTCGGCGAGCCTGGCCGGCGAACTGCCGCCGCTGGCCGACAGCCTGGTCGAGCCGGGGCGCACGGTGTGCTACGACATGATGTACGGCAAGGAACCGACGCCCTTCTGCCAATGGGCCGAGCGCCTGGGCGCGGCGAAGACCCTCGACGGTCTGGGCATGCTGGTGGAGCAAGCGGCCGAAGCTTTCTACCTGTGGCGCGGCGTGCGTCCGCAGACCGCGCCGGTGCTGGACGAGCTGCGTCGGCAACTGGCGCGTGGCTGAGCCCTGCCATGGCCTGATGCCGGTCAGTTGAACCGAAATAGTATCGGTTGGGGCCGCAACGCGGCCCCAACTATTTAACCGACAGGCATTGATCCTAGCCCCGTTCAGCCCTCGAACCGGATCGGACAACCCGCAGCCCCTTCGAGCTTCTGCAACTCCTCGACCACCTGCGCCGGCGCACGGCGCAGCGTCAGGCTGCCCCCGGCGCGCTGCAAGCGGCGCGCCTCGCGGTGCAGCATGTCGACCCCCGAGTAGTCGATGAAATTGATCTGCTGCGCCTCGATCACCACGTGCGGCCCCTGGCAGCGTTGCAGCTGCACTTGCAGGTAATGCGCCGCACCGAAGAAGATCGACCCGCCTACGCGCAACACGTCCACCTCACCGTCGCGGCGCTGCTGCAAGCGGGGCCGCGAGGTGCGCTTGAGGTAGAAGAACAGCGAAGCCAGTACCCCGGCGTAGATTGCAGTCTGTAGCTCCAGCAGCAAGGTCGCCGCAGCGGTCAGGGCCATCACCAGAAACTCCGAACGGCTGACCCGGAACAGCGCGCGCACTGCATGAAGATCGAGCAAGCCCCAGCAGATCACCAGAATGCTGCCGGCCATCGCCGGAATCGGCAGGTGCGCGATCAGCCCGGCACCCACCAGCGCGAACAGCCCCACCCACAAGGCGGAAAACACCCCAGCCATGGGCGAGCGCGCGCCGGCGTCCAGATTCAGGCCCGAACGGGTGAAGGAGCCGGCCGACAGGTAGCCGGAGAACCACGCACCGACCATGTTGGAAAGCCCTTGCCCACGGATCTCCCGGTCGGCGTCGACCAATTGCTCGGAGCGCGCCGACAGCGACCGGGCGATGGACAGGCTGGTGACCAAGCCGAGCATGCCGACCGCCACCGCGCTGGGCAGCAGGCGCAGGATCAGTTCGACGTCGAGCAACGGCAACGGGCTCAAGGGCGGCAACTGACCGCTGAACGCCGGCACCCGTGGTACCTGGCCGAACCAGTCCGGCAGCAGCCAGGCCACCAGGCTGACCGTGACCAGGCTGATCAACAGGCCCGGCCAGCGCGGGCGCAGCAGCTTGAAGGCCAGGCCCAGCAAGAGCGTCGCCAGCCCTAGCGCCAACGAGGGCCCATCCACCTCCCCGGCATGGCTGAGCAAGGCCTGCAACGATCTCAGTGCCGTGCTCTCGCTCGGCAGGTCCAGGCCCAGCAGGCTGGGCAACTGACCCAAGGCGATCACCACTGCCGCGCCCAAGGTGAAGCCCAGCACCACCGACTGCGAGACGAAATTGACCACCGTGCCGAAACGCAACAGGCCCAGCAGCCACTGGAACGCCCCCGCCAGGAAGGTCAGCAACAGCACCAGGGTGACGTAGTCGGCGCTGCCGCTCACCGCCAGCGGGCCGATGCTGGCGTACAGCACGATGGAAATCGCCGCAGTGGGGCCGCAGATCAGGTGCCAGGACGAACCCCACAGGCAGGCCACGATCACCGGCACGATGGCCGCATACAGGCCATATTCGGCCGGCAGCCCGGCGATCAGCGCATAGGCGACCGATTGCGGCAGCGCCAGAATGGCGCCGCTCAGGCCCACCAGCAGGTCCTGGGCCAGGCTGCGGCGGTTCTGGCGCGGCAACCAGGCGAGAAACGGCAGCAGTCGGGTCAGGCGGGGCATGGCGCAGCGATCCGTTGGGCAGGGGTAGGCAGAGGGTGAACGGCGCACGCCATCCGGGCAAGCCGGATGTGTGCAGCGGCTAGGCTTTGTACGAAAAGTGCCTGCGCAACGATCAGGCTGTGTTGAAAGCAGGCTCGGAATGCTCATTTACACCCGTAAACTCCGCTTCCTTGCCTGCTTTCGCCTTGCCTGATCGCTGCTCGGCGACTTTTCGTACAAACCCTAGGTTACAGGGCCGACTTCACCGCGCTCAGCCCTTCCCCGCCCGCTTTGCGGGTCACACCCGCCAGCCAGGCATCGAGCACGTCGGGATGCGCCTTGATCCAGTTTTTCGCCGCCACGTCGAAGCTGACTTTCTTCTCCACCGCCTCGGCCATGATCGCGTTCTCCATGTCGAGGGTGAAGCTGAGGTTACTCAGTAGCTTGGCGGGATTGGGGCACTGCTCGGCATAACCGTTGCGCACCAGGGTATGCACCTGGCCCTTGCCGCCGAACCATTTTTCGCCGCCGGTGAGGTAGCGCATCTTCAGCTGCACGTTCATCGGGTGCGGCGTCCAGCCGAGGAAGGCGATGAACTTCTTGCCCTTCACGGCGCGGTCGACCTGGGTCAGCATCGCCTGCTCGCTCGACTCCACCAGCTTCCACTTGCCCAATGCGAAATCGTCGTTGTCGATGATTTCCTTGAGCGAAAGGTTGGCCGGGGAGCCGGCGCTGATGCCGTAGAGCTTCTGGCCGAATTGGCCGGCGTGCTTGTGCAGGTCGGCGAAATCCTTCACACCGGCCTCCCACACGTACTCCGGCACGGCCAGGGTGAACTCGGTGCCGTCGAGGTTGCGCGAGAGCTGCTGCACCTGGTGGCTTGCGACGAACTTGTCGTAGAAGCCCTGCTGCGCAGGCATCCAGTTGCCGAGGAAAGCATCGACTTTGCCGTCCTTGAGCCCGCCGTAGATGATCGGCACGGCCAGGCTGTCGATCTTGACCTGGTAGCCGAGGTTTTCCAGCAGCAGGCGGGCGATGGCGTTGGTCGAGGCGATGTCGCTCCAGCCAGGGTCGGCGAGTTTGACCGTGGCGCATTGCGCGGCTTCGTCGGCCTGGGCGGCGGTGGCACCCAGGCCCAGGGCCAGGGTCAGCAAAAGGGTGGAACCTGCGTTCATGGGAGTCTCTCTGTTCAATCCAGGGGGGCGGGCTGTGGATAACGTGCCTTGCGCTCGAGGTCGTCGAGATCGATGTGATTACGCATGTACTGCTGGCTGGCGTCGACCATGGGCTGATGGTCCCAACTGGTCAGCGTGCCGAGGGCCAGCGCCTCGCCCACCAGGCGCCGACGGCGTTGGCTGGCCAGCACCTGCTGGCGCAGGGCGGGCACGTTCCAACGCTGTCTGGCCTCGTCGACGAAGGCGTGCAGCAGCACCTGGTGATCGGGGCTGTCGGACAGATTCTCCCGCTCGTGCGGGTCGCGTTTCAGGTCGAAGAGTAGACAAGGGTCGTCTTCGCTGTAGACGAACTTGTAGTCGCCACGGCGAATCATCAGCAACGGGCCGACCGTACCTTCGGCCATGTACTCGCCGATCACCTCGTCGTGCCCGCCCTGTCCTTGCAGATGGCCGAGCAACGAACGACCGTCCAGGGGCAGGTTCGCCTCCACGCTACCGCCGGCCAACTCCACCAGCGTGGGCAGCAGATCGCAGGTCGAGACCGAGGCGGCGACCCGGGCGGCGGCGAAGCGCTCGGGCGCGTGCACCAGCAGCGGTACGCGGGCGGACATCTCGAACCAGTGCATCTTGTACCAAAGCCCGCGCTCGCCGAGCATGTCGCCGTGGTCGCCCGAGAACACGACGATCGTGTCCTCGGCCAGGCCGCATTCTTCCAGGGTGTGCAGCAACTTGCCGATGTTGTCGTCGATGTAGCTGCAGGCGCCGAAGTAGGCGCGCCGCGCGTCGCGGATCTTGTCTTCGGGCAGGGGCTTGTCCCACAGGTCGTAGACCTTGAGCAGGCGCTGGGAATGCGGGTCTTGCCGGTCTTGGGCCAGGGTCTCGCGGGGCATGGGGATGTCCACGTCCTGGTAGAGGTCCCAGTAGTGGCGCGGGATGGTGTACGGGTCGTGTGGGTGGGTCATCGACACGGTAAGGCAGAAGGGCCGACCGCTGTCTTCGCGCACATGGTCGTAGAGGTACTGGCGCGCCTTGAACACCACTTCCTCGTCGAAATCCAGTTGGTTGGTGCGCACGCAAGGGCCGGCTTGCAGTACCGAAGCCATGTTGTGGTACCAGCTGGGGCGCACGTCGGGCGCGTCCCAGTTCACTGCCCAACCATAGTCGGCCGGGTAGATGTCGCTGGTCAGGCGCTGTTCATAACCGTGCAGCTGGTCGGGCCCGCAGAAGTGCATCTTGCCCGACAGGGCCGTGTGGTAGCCCAGACGGCGCAGGTAGTGGGCGTAGGTAGGCACGTCGGCCGGAAAATCGGCGGCGTTGTCGTAGGCGCCGATGCGGCTGGGCAACTGGCCGCTGACCAGGGTGAAGCGCGATGGGGCGCACAGTGGGCTGTTGCAGTAGGCCGAATCGAATACCACGGCCCGTTCGGCCAGCGTGGCCAGGTGCGGCATCTTGATCGGCGAGGCGCCGTAGATCGGTAGCAACGGCGCCGCCATCTGATCGGCCATGATGAACAGGATATTGGGTCGCTTCACGGCTGCTTTCCATCGTCAGGGGTTATGGAGAATGCTTGCCGACGAGGATGGAGCTGTGGATAACTGCGGTAAAGCCCAGTGCGGGCAATGACTGGGATTAGCCATGCTTATGTTCGAACACCTTGCCGGGCTGTCGTTGGATACCTTGCGGGTGTTCGAAGCCGCCGCTCGTCTGCGCAGCTTCACCGCTGCCGCCGTGGCGCTGGGGACCACGCAGCCTGCCGTCAGCCAGCAGATCAAGCGTCTGGAAGCACAGCTCGAAACGCGGCTGTTCGACCGTATCTACCGCGGCATCGAGCTGACCGAAGCGGGAGAGGCCTTGTTCGAGCAGATCCACCTGGGCTTGCAGGCCATGGACGAAGGTGTGGCCAAGGCGCAGGGCCGTGGGCAGCGCGAAGTGTTGCAGGTGGCGACCGACTTCGCCTTCGCCGCCTTTTGGTTGATGCCACGGCTGGCGCGCTTCCACGCCGCTTATCCACAAGTGGACGTCAGCCTGGTGACCGGCGAGCGCACTCAGGCCATGTTGCGGCCCGACATCGACGTAGCGGTGCTGTTCGGCGACGGGCGGCCGCATCAGGGGGAAAGCCGCTGGCTGTTCGACGAAGAGGTGTACCCCGTGTGCAGCCCACGCCTGAGCAATGGCGAGCCGATGTCGGCCGCCGCCTTGCAGCGCTTGCCGCTGCTGCACCTGCGCGGTGAGCAGGCCAGCCGCTGGTTCGACTGGGCTGGGTTGTTCCGCGGTTACGGCGTCACCACGCCGCCGCCACCGGGGCAGCTGCGCTTCGACAACTACACCCTGCTGATCCAGGCGGCCATCGCCGGCCAGGGTGTGGCCATCGGCTGGCGCCACCTGGTGGACGGGCTGGTCGAGCAAGGTTTGCTGTGCAGGCCGTTGCACGGCAGCTTGCGCTCGGCGCGCGGCTATTACGCGCTGCTGCCACCGCGCAAGCGTCGCGGGGCGCTGATCGAACGCTTCGTCGATTGGCTGGAGCAGGAGCGCGCGCTTCAGTGATACTGGCGTTCGGCTACGGACTTGAGGAACGACCGTGCAAAGAATCCAGGGCTACCACGCCCACGTGTATTACGACGCCTCGACCTTCGAGCAGGCGCGCGCATTGTGCGAAGAGGGCCTCCGCCTGTTCGCGGTGAGCATGGGGCACATGCACCGGCGGCCTGTGGGACCGCACCCGGACTGGAGCTGCCAGTTGTCGTTCGCTCCGGAGCTGATCGGCGTGGTGCTGCCGTGGCTGGCGCTCAACCGCGGCGGGCTGGTGGTGTTTCTACACCCGCTGACCGGCGACGACCTGGCCGACCACCGCGACCATGCCATCTGGATGGGCGCGGTCAGGCCGTTGAATCTGGCGCTGTTCACGCGCTGAAATGACACGGGGCAGGCAACCTGAAACGTTGCCTGCCCCGTACGAAGACGCGAACGGCCTAGCGTGCGTTGCGCACACCCTTGGCCAAGGCCGAGCACAGGCTCAACACATCGTCCACCGCCTGGTCGGCGTCGCTGGCCTGGGCGATCTTGTCGACCAGGGCCGAACCCACCACCACGCCATCGGCCAGCCGGGCGATGGCCGCGGCCTGCTCGGGCGTGCGGATGCCGAAGCCCACGCTGATCGGCAGGTCGGTGTGCCGGCGCAGGCGGGCGATGGCGCTTTCCACGTGCTCGCTGGTGGCCGAACCGGCGCCGGTCACACCCGCCACCGACACGTAGTAGACGAAGCCCGAACTACGCTCCAGTACGCGCGGCAGACGCGCATCGTCGGTGGTCGGCGTGGTCAGGCGGATGAAGTCGATGCCGGCGGCTTGGGCGGGGGTCGCCAGTTCGCCGTCGTGCTCGGGCGGCAGGTCGACGATGATCAGGCCATCCACCCCGGCGTCCTTGGCGTCGGCGACGAAGCGCTCCACACCGAAGCGATGGATCGGGTTGTAGTAGCCCATCAGCACGATCGGCGTGGTCTGGTTGCCGACACGGAATTCGCGAACCATCTGCAGGGTTTTCGTCAGGTTCTGCCCGGCTTCCAAGGCGCGCAGGGTCGCCAGCTGAATCGCCACGCCATCGGCCATCGGATCGGTGAAGGGCATGCCCAGCTCGATCACGTCGGCACCGGCCTCGGGCAGGCCCTTGAGGATGGCGAGGGAGGCGTCGTAGCCGGGATCGCCCGCGGTGACGAAGGTGACCAGTGCCGCGCGGCCTTCGGCCTTGAGCTCGGCGAAGCGGTGTTCGAGACGGCTCATGCCTGTTTCTCCTGGGCGGCCATGTGGTTCATCACGGTTTGCATGTCTTTGTCGCCGCGCCCGGACAGGCATACCACCATCAGATGGTCCTTGGGCAGGGTCGGTGCGCGGCGCATGGCTTCGGCCAGCGCGTGGGCGGTTTCCAGCGCCGGAATGATGCCTTCCAGGCGGCAGCTGGCGTGGAAGGCGTCGAGCGCTTCGTCGTCGGTGATGCTGACGTATTCGACGCGCTTCACTTCGTGCAGGAACGCGTGCTCGGGGCCGATGCCGGGGTAGTCCAGGCCTGCGGAAATCGAGTGGGCATCGGTGATCTGGCCGTCGTCGTCCTGCAACAGATAGGTGCGGTTGCCGTGCAGCACGCCCGGCACGCCGCCGTTGAGGCTGGCGGCGTGCTTGTCGGTGCTCACGCCGTGGCCGCCGGCTTCGACGCCGATGATTTCCACGCTGGCATCGTCGAGAAACTCATGGAACAGGCCCATGGCGTTGGAGCCACCGCCCACGCAAGCGACCAGGCTGTCGGGCAGGCGGCCTTCCTTTTCCTGCATCTGGACACGGGTTTCCTT
This sequence comes from Pseudomonas sp. MLB6B, assembly GCF_054508135.1. Lineage (NCBI taxonomy): Bacteria > Pseudomonadati > Pseudomonadota > Gammaproteobacteria > Pseudomonadales > Pseudomonadaceae > Pseudomonas > Pseudomonas sp. MLB6B. The sequence continues at coordinate 926,266 of NZ_CP199313.1, forward strand.
GCCGATGATGGCCTGGAAATCGCGGACCATGGCCGGATACGGGTGCGGGCCGGCCACGGTGCCGATCAGGTAGAAGGTGTTGTCGACGTTGGTGACCCAGTCGCGCAGCGCCTCGTTCATGGCGTCCTTGAGGGTGCCGGTGCCGGAGGTGACGGGCACGATTTCGGCGCCCAGCAGCTTCATGCGGAACACGTTGGCCTGCTGGCGCTCGATGTCGGTGGCACCCATGTAGATCACGCACGGGATGCCGAAGCGTGCGGCGACGGTGGCGGTAGCCACCCCGTGCATGCCAGCGCCGGTTTCGGCGATCAGGCGTTTCTTGCCCATGCGCCGTGCCAGCAGCACCTGGCCGATGCAGTTGTTCACCTTGTGCGCGCCGGTGTGGTTGAGTTCTTCGCGCTTGAAGAAGATCTTCGCGCCACCGCAGTGCTCGGTCAGGCGTTCGGCGAAGTACAGCGGGTTTGGACGGCCGATGTAGTCGCGCTGGAAGTAGGCCAGTTCTTCGAGGAAGGCCGGGTCGGTCTTGGCCGCTTCGTATTCGCGGGCGAGGTCGAGCACCAGTGGCATCAGGGTTTCAGCTACGTAGCGGCCACCGAACGAGCCGAACAGGCCGTCGGCGTCGGGGCCGGCGCGGTATTGAGTCTGGGTCATGGGTGCTCCGGGGCGTGATGACATGAGTGATGGCCTCTACTGTAACCACGCACGCCCCGAGTGAAAACCGATAAGATTGCAGCAACCTGTCAGAAAAGCTCACACATCCATGCGCGACGAACTTCCTCCGCTCAACGCCTTGCGGGCCTTCGAGGCGACCGCTCGGCTGAACAGCGTCAGCCAGGCGGCCGAAGTGCTGCACGTGACCCATGGCGCGGTCAGCCGGCAGATCAAGGTGCTCGAAGGGCACTTGGGCGTAGCCCTGTTCGTCAAGGACGGGCGTGGCATCAAACTCACAGATGAAGGGCGCCGGCTGCGCGACGTCAGCAGCGAGGCGTTCGACCGTCTGCGCAACGTCTGTGCGCAATTGGGGCGGGACGAGCGCGACGCACCCTTCGTGCTGGGGTGCTCGGGCAGCCTGTTGGCGCGCTGGTTCATTCCACGCCTAGGTCGGCTCAGGGCTGACCTGCCCGAACTGCGCCTGCACCTGTCGGCGGGCGAAGGCGACCTCGATCCACGGCGGCCGGGCCTGGACGCGCTACTGGTCTATGCCGAGCCGCCGTGGCCGGCCGACATGCAGGTGCATGTATTGCTGGAGGAGCGCATCGGCCCGGTACTGAGCCCGCATTTCACCGGGTTTGCGCGACTGCACGAGGCAGCGCCCCACGCCTTGCTGGAGCAGCCGCTGCTGCACACCACTTCACGGCCCCAGGCCTGGCCGAACTGGGCCGAACAACACGGATTGGCGAGCGCGGACCTGCAATGGGGGCAGGCCTTCGAGCATTTGTATTACCTGCTCGAAGCGGCGGTAGCGGGGTTGGGCGTGGCGATCGCGCCGGAGCCGTTGGTGGCCGACGACATCCGTGCGGGGAGGTTGGCCGCACCTTGGGGTTTCACCCCCACCCGTGCAGCCTTGGCGCTGTGGGTGCCACGGCGCGCCGCAGACGGGCGCGCCGAGCAACTGGCGCAGTGGCTGCGCTGCGAACTGCAGCGCCAGCTCGATTAGTTGCGACGGCAGACCAACCAGGCGGCCAGCAGGCCCAGTACGCCCACGGCAACGCCTGCGGTGACCACAGGGTTTTCCTTGGCGTAGTCGCGGGTGGCGATACCAGTTTCCTTGGTGCGGGTCTTCACTTCTTCGTAGGCATCGCCGATCACGCTACGCGAGTGGCGCAGGGCGCTCTCGGCGTTGCTGCGCAGTGCCTTGAGGGTCTTCTGCGATTCTTCGGTGGCATCGCCTTTGAGGCTTTCCAGGGTGCTGAGCAGGTTTTCGATCTCGGCTTGCATGCTTTCCAGCGAAGTGTTGCGCGCGGATTTGCGGGACATAGTGGTGCTCCTTAGCGGTGATGGGCTCTAGGCATTGCGACTGTGGCCCCGACGGAAAGTGCAATCGAACTTTTCCTCTCGAACACGGCTCGCAGATAAACCAGGCCTGCACGATCAGGCACTAGTCAACGCCACCCCAAGGAGCATGTTCATGAGTGATCATCACACTTACAAGAAGGTCGAATTGGTAGGTTCTTCGCGCACCAGCATCGAAGACGCGATCAACAACGCGTTGGACGAAGCCAGCAGCAGCCTGAAGAACATGGAATGGTTCGAAGTGACCGAAACCCGTGGCCACATCGAAGACAACAAGGTCGGCCATTTCCAGGTCACTCTGAAAGTCGGCTTCAAGATCGCCAATAGCTGAGTTCGGTTAAGCCGCATTCGGTAACCCGGTCAATCCGCTGCTATGCGGCAGCGTTTAGATTCCACCTCATCCGTTCGAGGAAAACAGCGATGAAGAGATGGCTCGTGGCCTCTGGCCTGATGATGTTGGCGACCGGTGCGATGGCAGCGGGCAAGCCGTGCGAAGAGTTGAAGGCGGAAATCGCCGCCAAGCTCGATGCCAAAGGGGTGCAGAACTACACCCTGGATGTGGTCGACAAGGGCACACCCGAAGGCAAGGTCGTGGGCAGTTGCGAAGGCAACACCAAAGAAATCGTCTACCGCCGCGACTGAAACGAATGACCGGCCCGTGGTTGCACAGACCATGGGCCGACATTCGTTCTCCATCAATGCTGTGTCAGCGCCTGCGCCAGCAGTTCGTACGACCGCAGCCGGTCGGCATGCTCATACAGATCGCACGTGAAGATCAGCTCGTCCGCGCCGGTCTGCTCCAGTAACACATCCACCTTCGCCTTGACCTTCTGCGGGCTGCCGATCATCGCCAGGCCCAGGAAGCTGCTGACCGCTTCGCGCTCGTGGGGCAGCCACAGGCCGTCCATGCTCGCCACCGGCGGGCGCTGCATCAGGCTCTGCCCGCGCATCAGCGCGAGAATGCGTTGGTACACCGAGGTGGCCAGGTATTCGGCCTGTTCGTCGGTGTCGGCCACCACCATCGGCACGCCGAGCATGACGTAAGGCTTGTCCAGCACCGTCGAAGGCTTGAAGTGGTTGCGATAGGTGCGCACCGCCTCGTGCATCAGGCGCGGGGCGAAATGCGAGGCGAAGGCGTAGGGCAAGCCGCGCATGCCGGCCAGCTGCGCGCTGAACAAGCTCGAACCCAACAGCCACAGCGGCACGTCGGTGTCGTAGCCCGGCACGGCGATCACCCGTTGGTCGTCGGTGCGCGGGCCGAGGTAGCGCGACAGCTCCTCGACGTCGTCGGGGAAATCGTCGGCGCTGCCGGAGCGCTCGCGGCGCAGGGCGCGGGCGGTCATCTGGTCGGAGCCGGGCGCGCGGCCCAGGCCCAGGTCGATGCGATTCGGGTACAGGCTGGCGAGGGTACCGAACTGCTCGGCGATCACCAGAGGTGCGTGGTTGGGCAGCATGATCCCGCCCGAGCCGACCCGAATGGTGGAAGTGCCGCCCGCCAGGTAGCCGATCAGCACGGCGGTGGCGGAACTGGCGATGCCATCCATGTTGTGGTGCTCGGCCACCCAGAAACGGTTGTAGCCCAGGCGCTCGGCGTGGCGCGCGAGGTCGAGGGAATTGTGCAGCGACTGCGCCGGGCCTGCGTCGTCGCGCACGGGCACAAGATCGAGCACTGAATATTTGAAGCCGGACGATGCCGTCATGAAAGCCTCCGCTAGAAATGGTTGGCCTGAGGCCTTATGACGTTGTATGGGCGGAATCGGTCGATTCAATGGCCGAACGGGGATTGCTCTGAACTTGCCGTAAGCGATGTCCTCAGAATTTGGGTACCTATCCATGCCCAGGAGGCATCATGAAAAAGACAGCATCGGCGGTTTGGCAAGGCGGCATCAAAGACGGTAAAGGCACCATCTCCACCCAGAGCGGCTCGCTGAAGGAAAACCCCTACGGCTTCAATACCCGCTTCGAAGACGTGCCGGGCACCAACCCCGAAGAACTGATCGGCGCTGCGCACGCAGGCTGCTTCTCCATGGCCCTGTCGCTGATGCTCGGTGACGCCGGCCTGACGCCAGAGCGCATCGACACCAAGGCCGAAGTGACCCTGGAAAAACAAGGCGAAGGCTTCGCCATCACTGCCGTGCACCTGATCCTCAAGGCCAAGGTGCCGGGCGCGACCGAAGAGCAGTTCAAGGAAATCGCCAACAAGGCCAAAGAAGGCTGCCCGGTGTCCAAAGTGCTGAACGCCAAGATCAGCCTGGACGCCAGCCTGGTCGCCTAAGGCTTTGGTCTAGGGCCCGCGGCCCGCAACTGGAACGGCTTCCCGTGGTCTACACGGAATCGGCAGCCAGACTGCCATCACCGGAGCCGTTCCATGACCCGCCTCGCATTCGCAGTGCTGGCCTCTTTGATGTCCACCCTCGCCGTGGCGGCGCCCAAGCCGTGCGACGAGTTGAAGACCGAGATCGAAGCCAAGATCCAGGCCAGCGGCGTCACGTCCTACACCCTGGAAATCGTACCCAACGGCGAAGTGACTGACCCCAACATGGTGGTGGGCAGCTGTGAGAATGGCAGCAAGAAGATCATCTACCAGAAGAACGATCAGTAACGCCTGATCGCGTCCCTGCGACACCCGCAGACCCCTTCAAGGTATGCAGAACACCCGGCTCGGCTCGTCGACCAGCACCTGCCGTTGCGCATCGTACAGGTAGACGCGTGGCTGCATGGCCGGCGCGCGGGCTTCCAGGCGGTAGCGCTGACCGGCCTCGAAGCGATCGAAACGCACGGTGAGGTAGCAAGTGCGGTCGGTGGGATCGAGGGAAAAACCGCCCGAATTCATCTCGTAATCGAAGCGCACGATCAGCTCGTGCTTGCCCGGGCTCACTTGGAAATAGCGGCCATCCTCCAGCCGTTCCCCGTCCAGGCGGTCTGCCATCAGCAGTCGGCCGGGCGTGATGGTGTACAGGTCGACCCATGCCTGCTTCGGATCGACGGGCGGCAGCGGGCTGGCGCATCCTCCCAGTACGGTAAGTGCGATCAGCATCATGGGCTGGCGCATGGTCAAGCTCCTGAAGGGTGACGTGTTGAGCATAGCCGCGGTGGCGCGCTTCAGGTGCGTTGGCAACCGGCCGGCGAGCCCTGGCCGATCATTTGCTGACGCTCGTCGTAGAGCTTGATCCAGGGATGGAAGCCCGTACTGCCGGCTTGCAGACGATAGCGCTCGCCGGCGTTGAAGTCGGCGAACGACAGGTTGAGCTGGCAATCACGCTGCAACGGCGCTTCACCGGCACCGATGTTGCTCGGTGAGACGGCGAACTGGTAGCGCACGGTCAGCTCATGCTTGCCCGGCGGCACTTCGAAGTAACGGGCGTCTTGCCAGTCGCGGTCGTCCACCTGCACGGCATCGAGCGAGGTGTCTTCGTGCGGGGCGAGGTCGATCCAGGCTTGCTGCGGATCGGGATCGGGCAGCGTGGAGCAGGCGGAGATCAGCAGCAGGCCGCTGGCGGTGATGAGCATACGCATGGCAAAGCTTCCCCAAGGCAAGATAGTCTTCGATGCATTGGCCATTGAGCGGGATCGACACCCTTGAAACCTCGTTGCGTTGCGTTCGAGCGCCCTGGCCGCGGGCTTCTGGACTACGTTTTCAGGGGCTTTGTTCCCGGCCTGGCATTGCTTCTGCTGAGCGGTTGCAGCTCGCTCGGCTATTACGGCCAGCTGGCCCAAGGCCAGTGGCAACTGCTGCGCGCCCGTCAGCCGGTGGCCCAGGTGGTCGACGATCCACAGACCCGCCCTGCCCTGCGCCAGCATCTGCAACGCGCCGAAGCGGCCCGTGCGTTCGCCAGTGCGCACCTGCAACTGCCCGACAACCGCAGCTACCGGGTGTATGCCGACCTGGGCCGGCCTTTCGTGGTGTGGAACGTGTTCGCCACGCCCGAGCTGTCGTTGCAGCCGACCACCCACTGCTTCCCCATCGCCGGCTGCGTGGCCTATCGCGGTTACTACCGTCAGGGCGCGGCGCGTGGGGCGGCGGCGTTGTTACGCCAGCAGGGGCAGGACGTCTACGTGGGTGGGGTCGAGGCCTATTCGACACTGGGCTGGTTCGACGACCCGATCCTCTCTTCGATGCTCGGCTGGGGCGACGAGCGCCTGGCCACGCTGATCTTCCACGAACTGTCGCACCAGCAGGTGTACGTGCAGGACGACACGGCTTTCAACGAGTCCTACGCCACCTTCGTCGAGCAGGAAGGCACCCGCCAGTGGCGCGCCGCCCAAGGGCTGGCGGCGCCGAGCGACAACGCACGTCAGCAGCGCGAAGAGTTCGTCGCCCTAGTGCTGCGCAGCCGCCAGCGCTTGCAAGCGATCTATGCCAGCCCGAGCGACGACTCGGCCAAGCGCGCGGCCAAGGCGGCGGAGTTCGCCCGCTTGCGCGCCGAGTACCGACAGCTGCGCGATGGGCCATGGCACGGCGACGGTCGTTACGACGCCTGGGTCTACGGCCCGCTGAACAACGCCAAGCTGCTCCCCTTCGGCCTGTACGACCAATGGGTGCCGGCCTTCGCCGCGCTGTACCGCCAGGTGGGCGGCGACTGGGGCCGTTTCCACCGACAGGTCGCCGCCCTGGGCCGGCTACCGGCCGCGGCGCGTAGCGAGCGGCTGCAACGGCTGGCGCCGCCGCGCGCGGGCATCAGCGACTGACGAACGCCTGGTGCATCTCGGCCAGGGTGGCGAAATGGAAGGCCGGGGCCTGGGCCTGGAGTTCCTCCGGGCTGCCGAAGCCATAGCCCACGGCGACGGCCTGCAAGCCGTTGCTGTGGGCGCCGATCAGGTCGTGCTTGCGGTCGCCGATCATCAGGGTGTGCGCCGGGTCCAGGCCTTCCTCGTCGAGCAGATGGCGGATCAGCTCGACCTTGTTGGTGCGCGTGCCGTCGAATTCGCTGCCATAGATGACCTTGAAATGCTGGTCGAACGCGAAATGCCGGGCGATCTCGCGGGCGAATTCCCAGGGCTTGGAGGTGGCGATGTACAACGTGCGGCCTTGCTCGCCCAGTGCCGCCAACAGTTGCGGCACCCCGGCGTAGACCTGGTTTTCGTACAGGCCGGTGACGCGGAAGCGCTCGCGGTAGAAATTCACCGCCTCCCAGGCCTTGGCCTCGTCGAAGCCGTAGTTGTGCATGAAGGCCTGCAACAGCGGCGGGCCGATGAAGTGCTCCAGGCGCGTGAGGTCGGGCTCGTCGATGCCCAGTTTGGCCAGCGCGTACTGGATCGAGCGGGTGATGCCCAGGCGCGGGTCGGTGAGCGTGCCGTCGAGGTCGAACAGGATGTTTTGCTGATGCATGGGGCGTGTCCAATCGTTGAATGCGTCGACGCTTGGGGCGTCACTCGGGGCGGTCGAAACCTTCGGCCAGGTGCTGGTCCTTGAGCCTGACGTAGTTGCCGGCGCTGTAGGTGAAGAAGGCGCGCTCCTTGTCGTTCAGCAGGCGTACGGCCTTGGCCGGGCTGCCCACGTAGAGAAAGCCGCTTTCCAGGCGTTTGCCCGGAGGCACCAGGCTGCCGGCGCCGATGATCACTTCGTCTTCGACCACGGCGCCGTCCATCACCGTGCTGCCCATGCCTACCAGGATGCGGCTGCCCAGGGTGCAACCGTGCAGCATGACCTTGTGGCCGATGGTCACGTCGTCGCCGATCAGCAGCGGGAAGCCGTCCGGGTTGAAGGGGCCGGCGTGGGTGATGTGCAGCACGCTGGCATCCTGCACGCTGGTGCGCGCGCCGATGCGGATGCGGTGCATGTCGCCGCGGATCACGACCAGCGGCCACACCGAGCTGTCGGCGCCGATCTCGACGTCACCGATGACGACCGCCGAACGGTCGACGAAGGCGCGGGCGCCCAGAACCGGGGTGTGCTGGGAAAACGAGCGAATGGCCATGGAAATAGTGCCTCTCTTGCGAACTCATAGGCAGGCTGCTTGCTGCGGTCGGCGTCGATTGTAATTAAGATGGGGCAGTGTTTCTTCTGCCAAGGTGCCAAACCGTGAGTGCGACCAACCCGCTTCTGCAGTCCTATGACCTGCCGCCCTTCTCGTCGATCCGCGCAGAGCACGTGCTGCCAGCGGTCGAGCAGATCCTGGCCGACAACCGCGCGGCCATCGCGCGCATCCTCGAAAGCCAAGGCCAGCACCCCACCTGGGAAGGCCTGGTGCTGGCGATGGACGAACTGAACGACCGCCTGGGCGCCGCCTGGAGCCCGGTCAGCCACCTCAACGCCGTGTGCAACAGCGCAGAACTGCGCGAAGCCTACGAGGCCTGCCTGCCCGCCTTGAGCGCCTATTCCACCGAACTGGGGCAGAACCGCGCACTGTTCGACGCCTACCAGGCCCTGGCCAACAGCCCCGAAGCCGCCGGTTTCGACGTGGCGCAGAAGACCATCCTCGAACAGGCCCTGCGCGACTTCCGCCTCTCGGGCATCGACCTGCCCGCCGACCAGCAGCAGCGCTACGCCCAGGTGCAGAGCAAGCTCAGCGAACTGGGCAGCCGCTTCTCCAACCAACTGCTCGACGCCACCCAGGCCTGGAGCAAGCACGTCACCGACGAAGCGGCGCTGGCCGGCCTGCCGGACTCGGCCAAGGCACAGATGGCCGCCGCCGCCCAGGCCAAGGGCCTCGACGGCTGGCTGATCACCCTCGAATTCCCCAGCTACTACGCGGTGATGACCTACGCCAGCGACCGTGCCCTGCGCGAAGAGCTGTACGCCGCCTACAGCACCCGCGCCTCCGACCAGGGCCCGAACGCCGGCCAGTTCGACAACGGCCCGGTGATGCATGAGCTGCTCGACCTGCGTCAGGAGCTGGCCCAGCTGCTGGGCTACGACAACTACGCCGAGCTGAGCCTGGCCACCAAGATGGCCGAGAGCAGCGACCAGGTGCTGAGCTTCCTGCGCGACCTGGCCAAGCGCAGCAAGCCCTTCGCCGCCCAGGACCTGGCCCAGCTCAAGGCCTACGCCGCCGAGCAGGGTTGCCCGGAACTGGCCAGCTGGGACGTGGGCTACTACGGCGAAAAACTGCGCGAGCAGCGTTACAGCGTGTCCCAGGAAGCGCTGCGCGCCTACTTCCCCATCGACACGGTGCTCTCGGGCCTGTTCGCCATCGTCCAGCGCCTGTACGGCATCGAAATCGCCGAACTCAAGGGCTTCGACACCTGGCACCCGGACGTGCGCCTGTTCGAGATCAGCGAGAACGGCCAGCACGTCGGGCGTTTCTTCTTCGATCTCTACGCCCGCGCCAACAAGCGTGGCGGCGCCTGGATGGACGGCGCCCGCGACCGCCGTCGCACGGCCGCTGGCGAGTTGCAGAACCCGGTGGCGAACCTGGTGTGCAACTTCACCCCGGCCGAACCCGGCAAGCCCGCGTTGCTGACCCACGACGAGGTCACCACGCTGTTCCATGAGTTCGGTCACGGCCTGCACCACCTGCTCACCCGCATCGAGCACGCCGGCGTTTCGGGCATCAACGGCGTGGCCTGGGATGCGGTCGAGCTGCCCAGCCAGTTCATGGAGAACTGGTGCTGGGAGCCCGAAGGCCTGGCCCTGATGTCGGCGCATTACCAGACCGGCGCCCCGCTGCCCCAAGACCTGCTCGACAAGATGCTCGCGGCGAAGAATTTCCAGTCGGGCATGATGATGGTGCGCCAGCTGGAGTTCTCGCTGTTCGACTTCGAGCTGCACGCCACCCACGGCGACGGCCGCAGCGTGCTGGACGTGCTCGAAGGCGTACGCGACGAAGTCACGGTGATGCGTCCGCCGGCCTACAACCGCTTCCCCAACAGCTTCGCGCACATCTTCGCCGGCGGTTACGCGGCCGGTTACTACAGCTACAAGTGGGCCGAAGTGCTGTCGGCCGATGCCTTCTCGCGCTTCGAAGAAGATGGCGTGCTCAACGCCGACACCGGTCGCGCGTTCCGCGAAGCGATCCTGGCCCGTGGCGGGTCGTTGGCGCCGATGGTGCTGTTCGTCGACTTCCGCGGACGCGAGCCGTCGATCGATGCCTTACTGCGCCATTGCGGGCTGAGCGAGGCCGCGGCGGCATGAGCGAGGGCGTTGCCATGAAAACCAAGAAACGCTTCATCGCCGGGGCGGTCTGCCCGGCGTGCAGCGAGCCGGACAAGCTGCTGATGTGGAACGAAGACGGCACGCCGCACCGCGAATGCGTGGCCTGCGGTTTCAGCGACACGCTCAACGAGCAGGGCCTGTCGGTGCCCAAGGAGCTGGGCACGCGGGTCAACCACCTGGCGCCCAAGGCGGCGCCGGTGCAGGTGCAGGCCGTGCAATTCTTCCCCAATCCGAAGCTGAAGAAGCCGACGCAGTGAGTCGTGCAGGGCCGCTCCCGTAGGGCGGCCCTTCTCTCACGTCGCCCTCCGGCAAGCCCTTTGCCCTGGTGCCAGATAGTCACCGCCGCCCCGTGCACACCCCCATACAGGCTCCCGCGCTCCCCATCCGTATGAGCGAGCTTGCCCATGACGCACGACAATCCCCTCCTGCAACCCAGCGAAGTACCGGTCGACTACCCGGCCGTGACCCTGGAGAACGCCCGCGAAGCCTTCGAGTACGCGCTCGACGCCCACCGCGACGGCATCGCCCGCCTGATCGAGACGCAGCGCGAACTGCCCACCTGGGACGACCTGGTATTGGCCATCGACGCCCTCGACGCGCAGCTGTTGGCAGTGTTGATCGGCCTGTCGCCCTTGACCTACCGCAGCCAGGACTGGGTCGCGCTGTTCCAGCAAAGTTATCCGCGCCTGCTCGGCCGGTTCGACGAGAAGCTGGCCAGTGGCGAATTGCTGGCGTTGTACCAGCACTTGGCCGACAGCCCTTCCGGGCAGGGCCTGGATGCCCATGAGCGGGCCGTCCTGCACTGGTATCGACAGGCCTTCGCACTGCAAGGCGCGGCCCTCGACGAGTCGATCCGGCAACAGGTCGTCGATTTACAGCAGCAGGTGCTGCAACGGGCCATGCAGTTCGACGCCAACCTGCAATTGAGCGGCACCCCCGTCACCGAGGCCGAGCACCTGCAAGGTCTGCCGGCCAGGGTGCTGGACGAGTTGGCCGAGAAGGCGCGCCAGGCCGGCGCCGAGGGCTGGCTGATCGGCACCGACAAGGCCACCACCCAAGGGGTGCTGGAACGAGCCGCCGACCGCGACCTGCGCGAAGCGGTGTACCGCCGGCATCACCAGCGCGGTGTCGGTGCCGACGGGCAGACCGACAACGGCCAACTGCTGCTGCAGATGGCCGACTTGCGCGACCGGCGCGCCAAGCTGCTGGGCTTCGCCGATCACACGGCGCTGAGCCTGCAAAGCAAGAGCGCAGGCTCGCTCGACGCGGTGCTGACGTTCCTGCACGACCTGGCCGATCGCATGCGGCCGGTCATGCTGCAACGCCGCGCCGAGCTGCAAAGCCTGGCGGACGAGTTCGGCCTCGGCACCTTGCAGCCCTGGGACCGGTACTACGTGCAGACGCTGGCGCATCGGCGCACCGCACTGTTGGGCATGGACGTGCTGCGCGAGCACCTCCCCTTGTCGAAGGTGGTCGAGGCGCTGTGCGCATTGGCCGAGCGGCTGTTCGGGTTGCAGTTGGTACGTCCGGACGTGGCGATTCCAGTGTGGCAGGACAGCGTGCAAGCGTTCGAGGTCTGGCTCGACCATGCCCACGCAGGGTATGTGTACCTCGATGCGGTGCAATACCCCGGCAAGCAGCCCGATCTGGTGGAAACCCGCTATGTGCACAACCGCCGGGTCGATGCCGAAGGGGTGTTCCACCCTGCGGTGGCCATGGTGTTCAGCGATGTGCCGGCGGCGGTCGACGGTAGCGAGCCATTGCTCGACCACCTGGCGCTGCGCAAGCTGTTCCACGAATTCGGCCATGGGTTGCAGCACCTGCTGGTGCGCACCACCAACCACGTCAACTCCAACGTTACCGGCCTGGGCGCCGACGGCGTCGAGGTGGTCAGTAAATTGATCGAGCGCTGGACCTGGAACCCGGCCTATCTGGTGTCGATCTCGAGCCATTACCAGCACGGCGGACAGTTGCAGGAGGCGCAGGTCGCCGCGCTGCTGGAAAGCCTGCGCCGTGCCGAATTCGACAAGGCCGTCGAAGACCTGAGCCTGGCACTGTTCGACCTCGACCTGCACGCCACCCCGCACGATGGCCGCAGCCTGGAGGAGCGCTTGCGGCAGGCGCGCGACCGCTGTGGCTACTGGCCGCTCGAAGACCATGAGCACCCCGCGCACGGCTTCGACCATCTGCTGGGCTATTACGATGCCGGCTACTACGCCTATGTCTGGTCCGACGTGCACGCGTTCGATCTGTTCTCGCGCTTCGAGGCCAACGGCCTGCTCGACCGGGCCACAGGGCAGGCTTTGCAGACCGCGCTGCTCGAAGCGGGCGCGGCCCAGCCGCTGCGCGAGGGCATGCGGGCGTTTCTGGGACGCGAAGCCAACGCCGAGGCTTTCATGGCCTGGCACGGCTTGACGCCGACTGAGTGAAGGCCATCGCCTGAGCCAAGGGCGAACTGATCGACGGGGCTGGAGGACCACGGCGATACTCGATACTGTATGCACATACAGTTAGAGGTCGACATGATTCCTCCCGCTCCGCAAAAGGGCCGTGGTACGGCCCACAACCCGCACAACCGCTTCGCCTCCAGCCAGTCCCACGCCGTGGACGACGGTTGGCATCAGGAAGTGCCGCCTACCCAAGGCACCGAAGTGCGCATCGAGCGGGCCAAGACCATCATCGCCCGCAACACCTCCCCCGATCTGCCGTTCGATCGGTCGATCAACCCCTATCGGGGCTGCGAGCACGGCTGCATCTATTGCTATGCCCGCCCCAGCCACGCCTACTGGGACCTCTCGCCGGGGCTGGACTTCGAAACCAAGCTGATCGCCAAAAGCAATGCCGCCGAAGTCCTGGAACGGCAACTGAGCAAACCCGGCTACGTCTGCGCGCCGATCAACCTGGGCGCCAACACCGATCCGTACCAGCCCATCGAACGCGAGCATCGCCTTAGCCGGGATCTGCTCGAAGTGCTGCTGCGCTTTCGCCATCCGGTGACCATCGTCACCAAAGGCTCGCTGGTCCTGCGCGACCTCGACCTGCTGGTGGAGCTGGCGCGCCTGCGCCTGGTGCGGGTGATGATCAGCCTCACCACCCTGGACGACGGCCTCAAGCGCGTGCTCGAACCGCGCGCCGCCGCGCCCCAGGCACGTTTGCGCGCCATTCGCGTGTTGCACGAAGCGGGCGTGCCGGTAGGCGTGATCTGCTCGCCGATGATCCCGATGATCAACGACAGCGAGCTCGAACACCTGCTGCAAGCGGCCCGCGACGCCGGCGCGCAGAGCGCGGCCTACATGCTGCTGCGCCTGCCGTTGGAAGTGGCGCCGCTGTTCGAGCAATGGCTGAACGACCATTACCCTCAGCGCGCCAACCATGTACTGAGCCTGATTCGCCAGAGCCGTGGCGGTGAGCTGTACGACAGCCGTTTCGGCGTGCGCATGCGTGGGGAGGGGGTGTTCGCCGAATTGCTCGAACAGCGCTTTCGCAAGGCATCGAAGCGGTTGGGGTTCGCGGGGCGCGATGCGTTGACGCTGGACTGTTCGGCGTTTGCGGTGCCGGGGGCGCAGATGAGCTTGTTTCCTTAGACGCAGGGGCTGCATGCGCACGCCTGCGCAAGTGTTCGACGAAGATAGATGGCTTCCTGGGTTGTACCGCTCATTAACTAACAGCATTATTACCAACCAACAATTCCACTCATACCCCTTGGCATCTGATACTTTTTTGCTATTATCGAACTCCCGCCAAAGCGCTCTAGGACGCACGTTCCAGAGTCCTCGCAATTAAGTTTCAGTTAAGTTTTCTTCTATAGCGTAGGAAATCAGTCCCAAGCGGCTGTGATTAATTACCTGTGCGTGTCATCTAAATCCCCGCATAGCACTCATTTTTCCCCGGTAACATGGACTGTACGCCCACCGCCTAGAGGATGAATCATGCCCGTCAAAGACCCTAACAAGGCCGCTCCGGCCGCTCCGGTCGAAAGCGCCGAAAGCGCGATGAAACACATCGTCGACGGCTTCCTGCGGTTCCACACCGAAGTTTTCCCCGAGCAGCAGGAGCTGTTCAAGAAACTGGCCACTGCGCAGAAGCCGCGCGCCATGTTCATCACCTGCGCCGACTCACGCATCGTGCCCGAACTGATCACCCAGAGCTCGCCAGGCGACCTGTTCGTCACCCGTAACGTCGGCAACGTGGTGCCGCCGTACGGGCAGATGAACGGCGGCGTTTCCAGCGCCATCGAATACGCGGTCATGGCCCTGGGCGTGCACCACATCATCGTTTGCGGCCACTCCGACTGTGGCGCCATGCGCGCAGTGCTCAACCCGCAGTCGCTGGCCAAGATGCCGACCGTGTCCGCCTGGCTGCGCCATGCCGAAGTGGCCCGGACCGTGGTCGAGGACAACTGCTCCTGCGGCACCGAGCACGAAAGCATGCAACTGCTGACCCGCGAGAACGTCATCGCCCAGCTGCACCACTTGCGCACCCACCCCTCGGTGGCGTCGCGCCTGGCCGCGGGCCAACTGCACATCCATGGCTGGATCTACGACATCGAGACCAGCCAGATCGAAGCCTATGACGCTGCCGGCGACCGCTTCCTGCCGCTGACCGAAGGCGATTCGATTCCGTGCGCCACTCCGAGAGGCCGCTACTAAGCGACCCGCGCTGAACATGCCTTGATAGCCGGCCGTACCTGACGAGTACGGCGCGGCGATCGCTTTCCCTGAAACGACCCTGTTCGTGCTGCCGGATTTTCCCCTGGCGGCTTGCGCCTGCGCGCCGTTCGGGAACCTTGTGTGCGACTGGCCAGTGGAATGGCCGGGAAATTGAGAAAGGAAAGGAGCGTCATGGTGAACGTCACACAGATCAAAGCGGCCCTGCCGCGCGAGTTACTGGCTTCGGTCGTGGTCTTTCTGGTGGCCCTGCCCCTGTGCATGGGCATCGCCATCGCCTCGGGCATGCCGCCGGCCAAGGGCCTGATCACCGGTATCATCGGCGGCCTCGTGGTGGGCTTCATCGCCGGCTCGCCGCTGCAGGTCAGCGGCCCGGCGGCGGGCCTGGCGGTGCTTGTGTTCGAGCTGGTGCGCGAACACGGCATGGCCATGCTCGGGCCGATCCTGTTGCTGGCCGGCGTGCTGCAACTGCTGGCCGGGCGCTTGCGCCTGGGCTGCTGGTTCCGGGTCACGGCGCCGGCAGTGGTGTACGGCATGCTCGCCGGTATCGGCGTGCTGATCGTGCTGTCCCAGGTGCACGTGATGTTCGACGCCTCCCCACAGCCTTCGGGCATGGCGAACCTCGTGGGCTTCCCCGCCACGGTGATGGCGGCGCTGCCGCTGGAAAGCCCGGACGCTGGCTGGCAGGCCGGTTTCTTGGGCCTGGGCACCATTGCCCTGATGTGGGGGTGGGAGCGCTGGCGGCCGCAGCGCCTGCGTTTCGTGCCGGGTGCCCTGCTCGGCGTGGCGGCGATGACCGGTCTGAGCCTGTGGCTGGCCCTGCCCGTCAACCGGGTGGTGGTACCGGCCGACCTGTCGGAAGCGATCGACTGGCTGCGCTTCGACGACCTGCTCAAGCTCGCCGACCCTTCCCTGCTGATCGCCGCCTTCGCCCTGGCCTTCATCGCCAGCGCCGAAACCCTGCTGTCCGCCGCTGCGGTGGACCGCATGCACAGCGGCCAGCGCTCGGACTTCGACCGCGAACTGTCGGCCCAGGGTGTCGGCAACATGCTCTGCGGTGTGCTCGGTGCGTTGCCGATGACCGGCGTCATCGTGCGCAGCTCGGCCAACGTCCAGGCCGGCGCGCAGACGCGGGCTTCGGCGATTCTGCACGGCGTCTGGCTGCTGGCCTTCGTCGTGGCGCTGAGCAGCGTGCTGCAGCAGATTCCCGTCGCCAGCCTGGCCGGGGTGCTGGTGTACACCGGCGTCAAACTGGTGGACTTCAAGGCCTTGCGCAACCTGGGCCAGTACGGCCGCATGCCGATGCTGACCTACGGCGTGACCGCCTTGGCGATCATCTTCACCGACCTCTTGACCGGCGTGTTGCTGGGCTTCGCCATGACGCTGCTGACCTTGGCGCTGAAAGCGGCGCGCCTGAAGATCAACCTGGTCGAACTGGACCGGCCCGGGCATATGGAACTGCGTCTGACCGGCGCTGCGACTTTCCTCAAGGTGCCGGCGTTGACCCAAGTGCTGGAGACCGTGCCGGCCGGCACCACACTGCACGTGCCGCTGGGCAATGTCAGCTACATCGACCATGCCTGCCTGGAGTTGCTGGAGGATTGGGCACGCAGCAACCAGGCCCACGGCTCGCACTTGTGGATCGAGCAACGGCGCTTGAAGCGGCGCATCGAAGGGCAGATGCGCAGTTCTGCAGGGGCCTGATCGGCGTCGGTGGGGGCGCCGAAGAAGAAGGAACTGGTGCCAGCCGATCGAGCATGGGTAGGCACGACCGCTATGGTGCGCTTACCGCCCTGATCGATCGGCGACGGAGGGCTGGGCCGGCAGGCTGCATGCCAGGTGTCTGCCACTTAGGTGCAGCCTACGGACCGTTTCGCCGCTGGTCGACAATCGCATTTCAGGCCGACGGGTCCAGCGCTACGCCCCACTGGCGCGACAGGCACGGCCAGCGCTTCCAGGCCGCGCCGGTTTCCGGGCTGCACAAGGTATCGCGGTACTGCTCGACCGATTCCACCGCGAAGCTTTCTTCATCGAGCAACCGCTCGACCGAATGGTGTACCACCTCGTCGAGCTGGTTGGCGAAGGTCTCGCCGATCAGCTGGTGGGCGATCAGGTTCGCGACCGTGGTATCCAGTGGAATCAGCGGCTGGCTGAAGTGGCGGATGTACAGGTCGTTGACCTCCTCCACCAGTCGATGCGCCAAGTAGGCCTCGTCCAGCAGGCATTCCAGGCCGACCTGGCCCTCGACTTCGCTCGGCGGTAGCAGGAAATACGCCTCGGCGATCTTCAGTACCGGTTTGATCTGGGCCTCGATACCTGCTTCGCGCGACACCGCGTGCGCAGCCTCGAGCAATTCAGGAACCTGCTCGATGTAAGCGCCGACGAAGCGCGCCAAAGTACCGCGCGGGTCTTGTTCGGGCAGTTGGATGAGCGGGTGCAGGTGGGGCAGTTGCTGTTCCAGGCGTTGCTCGAGCTGGCCGGTCTGGCGCTCGTGTCGATGGGCTTGGGTGATCTGCTCGCGTAAAGCGGCAATGTTCATGACAACTCCAGGGTAGGGCAGGACATACGGAAGCCACTAAGGTAGCTCGGTATACCAAAGGCTTAAGACCGATTAGTCATAATGCTTCGCACCATTTAGGTGCTGGGATATATAGCCTTACCCTTTTAAAGCTGAAACCCAGTAAATACGCGGCCTGCAAGCGATCTTCGAACCCTGAGAACTATTCTTGCTCACGCGATTGGATGGATTTGTTCACAAAATGTACACCGCTTTGAAACTCTTCTCGTGCCGATGAGCCGCCGCCCCTTTGCTACGAGCAGGTAGGTCATAGGGCCGGTTTGTGTGTACGACTCCCTCTTTCGGCGATATTTTCGGCAGCCGTTTCTGCGTACTTCTACCTGGCCCGCCGTGCCCAGCTCAGGTACCGTGTCGCGCGTCTCCCACTTCCGGTAAGCCCTTGCCATGAGCCGAACCCAGAAAACCGTCGTCGTCCTCGTCGCCCTGGCGCTGCTGATCGCCGGCCTGATCGTCAATCAGGCGCTCAACGGCAAGGCCCGCTTCAATCCTGACGCCCTCATCGATGCAGGCATCATCCTGCTGCCGCAAAGCCGCGCGCTACCTGAGGTCGGCATGACCGATCAAAACGGCCAGCCGGTCAGCCTCGGCCAGCTCAAGGGCAAGTGGTCGTTGGTGTTCTTCGGCTACACCTATTGCCCGGACATCTGCCCAACCACCCTGGCGCAGCTGCGCGAGGTGAAGCGGCAACTGCCCGAGCAGGCGCTGGAGCGCCTGCAAGTGGTGCTGGTGAGCGTCGATCCCGAGCGCGACACCGCTACCCAGCTCAAGCAATACCTGGCCTATTTCGACAAGAGCTTCATCGGCCTGCGCGGGTCGATTGGCGATACCCAGACGCTGGCCAATGCCCTGAGCATCCCTTTCATACCTGCTGACACGCGTAAGCCGGGCTATACCGTTGACCATAGCGGCAACCTGGCGCTGGTCGGGCCGGATGGGCGGCAGCGGGGTTTCGTGCGGGCGCCGTTCAGCACTCAAAAACTGGTCGAGCGCTTGCCTGAATTGGTCAAGCACGACTGAACATCACCACCTGCCTGGGCAGGCGGTTCTTTTCCAAAGCAAGGAGCAAAGCATGGCATGGCGATCGGTAAAGGGCGGAGGCTATGGCCATGACGCGTGACCAACGAATTCTGGGCGGGCGACTGGTGCTGCTGCCCTTACTGTTGTTCCTGATGGCCCTATGGCAAGGCCATCGCGCCGACACCTCGCGCACCGAGAGCCTGGAGCTGCAAAGCGAGCTGCAAGGCTTCGTCCTCAACATGCAGCAGTTGCAGGCCGAGGGTTCGCGCCAGCGCATCGACATCGGCGGCCAAGCGCATTCCCCGGCGCTGGCCGAGGCGTTGGCCCAACGCAAGCTGCACCAGGTCGACCGCGAGGTCACCATCGCGCGCATCGGCGGTTGGCTACCGGGCGTCTCGCAAGGCTTTGCGGGCCTGTTGCTGCTGCTCGGCGCGGCGTCGCTGCTGGCGTTGCACTGGGCGGGCAAGGCCGCGCTGCACTCCAGGGATCGCCTGGTCAGCCTGTTCTACGTGGGCCGGCAGGTCCTGCCGACGGTGCTGCTGGCCTTAATGCTGCTGCTGACCGTCACGGTCGTGCTGGAAATCGCCTATGAAGCGTTGTGGCTGTTCACGCTCGAGCAGAGCTCGTCGGGGGTGATGAAGCTGCAAATGCTGGTGGGCATCGTCATGATCGCCATGCTCTGGCCGCTGTACCGTCTGCCGCGCCAGCTCAAGGCCATGAGCCAGGTGTTCGACAGCGAGCCGCACGCGATTTTCGGTACGTCCCTGACCGAGGCCCAGGCTCCGGCCCTGTGGGCACGGGTACGCGGGTTGGCGACGCGTCTCGATGCGCTGTTGCCCGACCACATCGTGGTGGGCTACCTCGATGGCTTCTACGTGACTTCCAGCGACGTCGAGCTGAGCCCAAGCGCGCAGCGCCTTCAAGGCCGCACCCTGTATGTGCCGCTGCCCTTGTTGGCGCTGCTCGACGCCCGCGAAACCGATGCGGTGATCGGCCATGAGCTGGCGCACTTCTCGGGCCAGGACACCGACTACAGCATCCGCTTCATGCCCATCTACGACGGTGCCTGGCGTAGCGTGGGGGTATTGGGCGAGCGGATGGAAGGCGGCTTCCTGCAAGGTTTGCTGACCATGCCGGCATACGGCCTAGCGGTGCACTTCATGCAGTGCTTCGACCGGGCCGTCAGCCATTGGAGCCGCAACCGCGAACTGTTGGCCGATGCCACTGCGGCGCGCCTGGAGGGCGCCCAGGCCGTGGTCGATTCGCTGGTGCGCACCACCGCCCTGGGCTCGGTGGTGGAGGCTTGCCTGGACGACTGGTGCCAACAGCCCGAAGCCTGGCCCGAAGACGTGCTCCAGGCCCTGTTGCAGCGTTTGGCCATGCAGCCGCCGCGCTTGCCCGAGGGCGAGCTGGACACCCAGTTGCCCCACCCCAGCGACACGCATCCGCCGACCATCCAGCGCATCCAGGCGCTGGGCCTGGGGCTGGACGCGGTATACGCCGGCAACGGTCTGCGCCTGGTGATGCCGCAGGCGGCTCTGGCCACCCTCGAACAGGCGCTGCCCGGCGCGCCGATACTAGCGCGGCAATTGAGCATCGAGCTGGGCGAGCGCCTGGTGCAGAACCGCACCGAGCTGCGCCAGAACCTGCAAGCGCGCGTCGAGGCAGTGCAGACCCGTTGCGTATTGCACGAAGGCGCGCAGGTGCGTGGGCGGGTAGTCATGGCGTTCAGCCTGGCGTTCGCTATCGGCGGCCTGGCCGTGGCGCTATGGCCCCACGCGCCTACCGCCAAACCCGCGCTGTTGACCTTCTTCCATATCCTGGGCGGGACGTTGTTCGTGCTGGGCGTGCTGTTCGCCGCGATGGGCTGGCGTCTGGTGCGCCGCGCGCGTACGCCTGCGCTGATCTTCGATGCGCACACCGTACGCTTCGCCAATGCCCCGGAACCGTTGCCGCTGCATTTGATCGACGGTTTCCGCCTACTGGTCGGCAGCGGTGTCGGCGTGCAATTCAAGCTGGATGACGAGGCGCCGCTGCCGCTGTTCCGCAAGCCCCGCTTCTTCGAACCCGACGCCAAGTTCAAGCCCAAGACGCGCCTGATCACCGTGTTGCTGGCGGGCTGGCGCGCGGACGGCAAGGCGCTCAAGCCCCAGGAACTGGCAGAGCTGGTAGGCAAATACGTGGAAGGTGGGCATGCGCATCAGGCGTTGAACGCGCTGGACCAGCCGGCGCCTGTGGCGGCCAGCGCGCCGGCCGACGCCGAGCGCTGAGAGGAACTGCTCACGCGGGCGCGTGAGCAGTGCGACCGAGCTTCAGAACGCTGGAATCACCGCGCCCTTGTACTTCTCGCTGATGAATTGCTTCACTTCGGGCGAGTGCAGGGCCTCGGCCAGCTTCTGCATGTCGGCCGAATCCTTGTTGTCCGGACGCGCGACCAGGATGTTCACGTAGGGCGAATCCTTGCCTTCGATGGCCAGGGCGTCCTTCTCGGGATCGAGCTTGGCTTCCAGGGCATAGTTGGTGTTGATCAGCGCCAAGTCGACCTGGGTCAGCACACGCGGAATGGTGGCCGCTTCCAGTTCGCGGAATTTCAGGTTCTTGTCGTTGCCGGTGATGTCCTTGACCGTGGACAGGATGTTGCCGTTGTCCTTGAGGGTGATCACCCCGGCCTTGGCCAGCAGCAGCAAGGCGCGGCCGCCGTTGGTGGCGTCGTTGGGGATCACCACGGTGGCGCCGGTGGGCAGCTCGTCGAGCTTTTTCAGCTTGTCCGAGTACGCGCCCAGAGGCTCCAGGTGCACGCCGGTGACGCTGACCAAGTCCGTGCCGCGGGCCTTGTTGAACTCATCCAGATACGGCTGGTGTTGGAAGAAGTTGGCGTCCAGGCGTTTCTCGGCCACTTGCACGTTAGGCTGGATGTAGTCGGTGAACTCCTTGACCTTGAGCTCCACGCCCTGCTTTTCCAGCAGCGGTTTCACCACATTGAGGATCTCGGCGTGCGGCACCGGGCTGGCGGCGACGGTCAGGGTATCGGCCTGGGCCGAGAACGCCGCGACGGCGGCGGCCAGAGCAAGCAGTTTCTTCATCAATCACTCCTCATGGGGGCCAGGGCGGCCGACGCGCGGTCGGCCGATCCGAATCCGCTTATTTGCGGGAAAAATGCACGACCAAGCGGTCGCCGACGCTTTGCAGCACTTGCACCAGCAACAGCAGCAGCACCACGGTCACGACCATGACGTCGGTCTGGAAGCGTTGATAGCCGAAGCGGATGGCCAGATCGCCCAGCCCGCCCGCACCGACCACGCCAGCCATCGCGGTATAGGACACCAGCGTGATGGCGGTGACGGTGATGGCGGCAAAAATACCTGGGCGGGCCTCGGGCAGCAGCGCGTTGGTGATGATCTGCCGGGTGGTGGCGCCCATCGACTGCGTGGCCTCGATGATGCCGCGGTCCACTTCGCGCAGCGCGGTTTCCACCAGGCGGGCGAAGAACGGCGTGGCGCCGACCACCAGCGGGGGAATGGCCCCAGCTACGCCGAGCGATGTGCCGGTGATCAGCACGGTGATCGGAATCATCACGATCAGCAGGATGATGAACGGCAGCGAGCGCAGCACGTTGACCACCAGCGACAGCAGCGCATACACGCCTTTCTGCTCGAACATCTGCCGCGGCCCGCAGAGGAACAGCAGCACGCCCAGCGGCAGGCCGAGCAGCACGGTGAACAGCAACGAGCCGAACAGCATGATCAGGGTGTCGCCCGTGGCGAGCCAGATCTCGCTCCAATCGACGTTGGCGAAGAAATTCACGGCGTCCATCAACGCAATACCTCCATATGGACATCGGCGGCGGCGAAGCGGGCGAACGCGGCGTCCATGTCGCCGCCGGTCACGGCCAGGGTCAGTTGCCCATAGGGCACGTCTTTGATGCGGTCGATGCGTCCGGCCAGGATGCTGTAGTCGACCCCGGTCTCGCGGGCCACGGTGCCCAGCAGCGGCGCGTAGGTGGCCTCGCCCTGGAAGGTCAGGCGCAGGATGCGCCCCGGCACGTGGGCGAAGTCGTCGCGCTGTTCGTGCTCGTCGACCTGCTCGTCTTCCTGCACGAAACGCTTGGTGGTGGGATGCTGCGGGTGCAGGAACACGTCGGCGACGCTGCCTTGCTCGACGATCTGCCCGGCGTCCATCACCGCCACGCGGTCACAGACCCGGCGGATCACGTCCATTTCATGGGTGATCAGCACGATGGTCAGCTTCAGTTCGCGGTTGATCTCGGCCAGCAGCTGCAGCACCGAAGCGGTGGTCTGCGGGTCGAGGGCGCTGGTGGCCTCGTCGCACAGCAGGATCTTGGGGTTGGTGGACAACGCACGGGCGATGCCCACCCGCTGCTTTTGCCCGCCCGACAGCTGTGCCGGGTATTTTTTGGCGTGCTCGGACAGGCCGACGCGTGCCAGCAGCTCGGTGACCCGCTGGTCGATGGCGCTACGCGACAGTTCGCCGCCCAGGATCAACGGCAGCGCGACGTTGTCGGCCACGGTCTTGGAGGCCAGCAGGTTGAAGTGCTGGAAGATCATGCCGACCTGCTGGCGGAAGCGGCGCAGGCCGTTGGCGTTGAGGGCGGTGACGTCTTCGCCGTCGACCACGATGGTGCCGCCGCTGGGGTTCTCCAGGCGGTTGATCAGGCGCAGCAAGGTACTTTTGCCGGCGCCGGAATGGCCGATCAGACCGAATACCTGGCCGTTTTCGATGCGCAGGTCGGTGGGATGGAGGGCGGGGATGTCCCTACCGGCGACGCGGTAGGTCTTGTGCACATGTTGGAACTCGATCACGTAGCGAACCTTGTGGGGCGCAGGGAAGGGTTGTCCGGCGGTGAGCCGAAACCGCACATTTTAGCCTTTTCCGGGTGGCGTTCTTAGCATTTATTTCACCGATCCCCTGACCAATCGTCATATTGCGACCCTTGGTAAATCCGATGGAACGTCGACGGAACCTCCCCAGTCACTAGCTGAACGAGCCCGAATGGGCAGCCTGTAACGATGAGGAGCACCCGAGATGCCGACCAACAAGACGCCGGATTCCAAACACAGTGAGGTTGCCGGGGTCGACACGCCCGACAAGGCCAATACCAACGCCAAGCTGCAAAGCCTGGGCGATGTGCGCAGCGATGCGACCGGCCAGGCCCTGCGCACCAACCAAGGCGTAAAGATCTCCGATAACCAGAACACTCTGAAAGCGGGTGCGCGCGGGCCTTCGCTGCTCGAAGACTTCATCATGCGCGAGAAGATCACCCACTTCGACCATGAGCGTATCCCGGAGCGTATCGTCCACGCCCGTGGTACCGGTGCGCATGGCTACTTCGAAAGCTATGGCGACCATAGCGCGTTGTCCAAAGCCGGCTTCCTGAGCGAGAAAGGCAAGATCACCCCAGTGTTCACGCGTTTCTCCACCGTGCAGGGCCCGCGTGGCTCGGGCGACACCGTGCGCGACGTGCGCGGCTTCGCCGTGAAGTTCTACACCGACGAAGGCAACTTCGACCTGGTGGGCAACAACATGCCGGTGTTCTTCATCCAGGACGCGATCAAGTTTCCGGACTTCGTACATGCCGTGAAGCCCGAGCCGCACAACGAGATGCCTACCGGCGGCTCGGCGCACGACACCTTCTGGGACTTCGTCTCTCTGGTGCCAGAGTCGGCGCACATGGTGGTCTGGGCGATGTCCGACCGCGCCATTCCACGCAGCCTGCGCATGATGGAAGGCTTCGGCGTGCACACCTTCCGTCTGATCAACACCGAGGGCAAGGCGAGCTTCGTCAAATTCCACTGGAAGCCGAATAACGGCGTGAACTCCGTACTGTGGGACGAGGCGCAGAAGCTGGCCGGTAAAGACACCGACTACCACCGCCGCGACCTGCGCGAAGCCATCGAAACCGGCGACTACCCCGAGTGGGAACTGGGCGTGCAGATCGTGGCAGAAGAAGACGAGCACAAGTTCGACTTCGACCTGCTCGACCCGACCAAGATCATTCCGGAAGAACTGGTACCGGTCACTCCTCTGGGCAAGATGGTCCTCAACCGCAACCCGGACAACTTCTTCGCCGAAGTCGAGCAGATCGCCTTCTGCCCAGGCCACATCGTGCCGGGCATCGACTTCACCAACGACCCGCTGTTGCAAGGCCGTCTGTTCTCCTACACCGATACCCAACTGAGCCGTCTGGGTGGGCCGAACTTCCACGAGATCCCGATCAACCGCCCGGTCGCGCCGAACCACAACAACCAGCGCGATGCGATCCATCGCCATACCATCCACAAGGGCCAGGCCTCGTACGAGCCGAACTCCATCGACAGCGGCTGGCCGAAGGAAACCCCGGCCGCTCCGAAAGACGGCGGCTTCGAGACGTATTACGAGCGCGTCGACGCGCACAAGGTGCGTGAGCGCAGCGACTCGTTCTCCGACCACTTCTCGCAGGCGCGCCTGTTCTACAAGAGCATGAGCAAGAACGAGCAGCAGCACATCATCAAGGCTTACAGCTTCGAGCTGGGCAAGGTGGAGCGCGAGTACATCCGCGTACGCCAGGTCAACGAGATTCTGGCCAACATCGACCTGGAACTGGCGGCGGCCGTAGCAGCCAACCTGGGCCTGCCGGCGCCGAAGAAAGGCACTGTCGAGGTCAAGGAGTCGAGCACCAAGACCTCGCCAGCCCTGAGCCAGATGAACCTGCCCGGCACGGTCGGCATCAAGGGCCGCAAGATCGCTCTGCTGGTGGCCGATGGCGTCGATGGCGCCAGCGTCGACCGCCTGACCAAGGCGTTCGAAGCACAAAGCGCCCGCGTACTGTTGCTCGGCCCATCCAGCGCCCCGGTGAAAACCGCCGATGGTCAGGAGCTGAAAGTCGACGCGTCGATGGAAGGCATGCCTTCGGTGATGATCGACGGCCTGTGGGTGCCGGCTGGCAAGGCGGCCCTGGAAGCACTGGGCAAGAGCGGCCTGGCCAAGCACTACCTGCTCGAGGCGTACAAGCACCTCAAGCCGATGGGCCTGGCTACCGAAGGCAAAGCCTTGCTGACTACCTTGGGCCTGGCCGAGGACAAAGGCCTGCTGCTGGGCGATGACAAACAGGCTGTGGACAGCTTCGTGGCCGTGCTCAAAGAGCACCGCGTGTGGGACCGCGAGGATGCCGCCGAAGCGATTCCTGCCTGATGCGGAGTGCAGCGGTTCTGGCGTAGGCCAGGGCCGCAGAGGGTCAGGGATGGCCTGATAGGCATTAAAAAAAAGGGGCAAACCGGTTACTCGGTTTGCCCCTTTTTTCGTATCCGGCCCGGCTTCAGGGCTGCGGCGTGATCAGCACGGCCCGAGCCGACAGCGTGCGCTGGATTTCATGGCGCTGCTTGAGGACGAAGTCGGCATCGAGGCTGTGCACACGCTTGGCGAGCAGCGTTTTCAACCAGGGCGCGTCCTGGCTGCGTGGCACCTGGAACACCACCTGGCAGTCGTAATTGACCACGTCGGCGGCGATGTCGTCGAGCTGGCGGCGCATCGCTTCGATGTCAGTGGTGTGCAGGGCGACCACCGTGCTCGGCGCGGTGGGGTCGATGACCCGTGCCTTGGGCTTGGCTTCGGCGGCCTGCAGCGCGGCCTCGGCCTTGGCCAGTTCGACCTTGCGCGCCTGTGCGACCGAGTCGCCACCGACCACGGCAGGCGCCTGCGGCATCAACGCGCGGGCACGGGCCAGGGCGGTGGCAGCGGCATTCACGTCGCCCTTCTGCAACACGATCTGGCTGCGCTGCAGGTAGGCCTCGGCCAGTTGCCGCTGGAATGGCTCGACACGGGCGTCGTCCGGCGTCTTGGCCTGCAAGGCATTGAGCTGGTCTTCGGCCGTGGCCAGTTCGTGGCTGGCGATGGTCTGCTGCAACTGTGCCCAGGCGTCGGGTTGGGCCGCCACGCTCGGCGGCTCGGCCGGCTGACTGGAACAGGCACCGAGCGTCAGCGAAAAGACGGCAAGGAGTAGGTAACGGGTAGCGAACGGCTTCATTCCTGCGACTCTCTGATTGCGCAAAAAAGCGAGCAAGTCTACACCCAGGTGCGCACGCTCGAAAACAGCTCTTACAGACCCTTTACCCAGGCAAAGGTTGCAGGGTGCGCCGGTGCACACCCTGGCACCTCAACGTTTCGGCAGGGCCAGGCTCAGCAAGAATAGCACCGCCGCACAGACCACGATGGACGGTCCGGCCGGGGTGTCCTTGAACCATGACATCGCCAGGCCTGCGCAGACTGCGACGATCCCCAACAGGCTCGCGCCGACCGCCATCTGCTCGGGCGAGCGCGCGTGGCGTTGCGCGGCCGCAGCGGGAATGATCAGCAGCGAGGTGATCAGCAGCACGCCAACGATCTTCATCGCCACGGCAATGACCACGGCGATCAGTAGCATCAGTGCCAGACGCAAGCCGGCCACGGGCAGGCCTTCCACGGTGGCCAGCTCTTCGTGCACGGTCACCGCCAGCAGCGGACGCCAGAGCACGGCGAGCAGCACCAGCACCAGCACGCTGCCCCCGACGATCCAGGCCAGGTCCGTAGGGCTGATTGCCAGCAGGTCGCCGAACAGATAACCCATGAGGTCGATGCGCACGTCGTGCATGAAGCTCAGCACCACCAGGCCCAGCGACAGCGTACTCGGCGCCAGGATGCCCAGCAGCGTGTCGGAGGCCAAAGGCTGGCGCTGTTGCAGGGTCACCAGCAGGATCGCCAGCAGCAGGCAGCCCACGGTGACGGCCAGGGTGGGGCTCACGTCCAGGGCGAAGCCCAATGCCACCCCGAGCAGCGCGGCGTGCGACAAGGTGTCGCCGAAATAGGCCATGCGCCGCCATACCACGAACGAACCCAGGGGGCCGGCCACCAGCGCCAGCGAAAGACCTGCGAGCAGGGCGTAGAGAAGAAAATCAGCCATGCTTGCAGTGCGCTCCGTGGACGTGAGGGGCTGGGGTGACGACCGCGCCGTGCAGGTCGTGGCTGTGGTCGTGGTGGTGGTGGTAGACGGCAAGGTTCGACGCGGTCTGGCCGAACAGCTCGACGAAGGCCGGGTCGCCGCTGACCTGCTCCGGGTGGCCCGAGCAGCAGACGTGGCGGTTCAGGCACACCACCTGGTCGGTGGCGCTCATCACCAGATGCAGATCGTGGGACACCATCAACACGCCGCAGCCGTAACGGTCGCGCAGACGGGTGATCAGGCGGTACAGCTCGGACTGGCCGACCACGTCGACCCCTTGCACGGGCTCGTCGAGCACCAGCAACTGTGGCTTGCGCAGCAAGGCACGGGCCAGCAGCACACGTTGCATTTCACCGCCGGACACGGTCTGGATCGGGCTGTCGATCACGTGTTCGGCGCCCACTTCCTGCAACGCCGACAAGGCAGTCGCGCGGTCCACGCCCGGCACCAGGCGCAGGAAGCGCAGCACCGACAGCGGCAGGGTCGGGTCCACCTGGATCTTTTGCGGCATGTAGCCGATGCGCAGGCGCGGCTGGCGCCACACCGTGCCGCGGTGCGGTTTGAGCAGGCCGAGCACGGCGCGCACCAGGGTGGTCTTGCCGGCGCCGTTGGGGCCGATCAGGGTGACGATCTGCCCCGGTGCGACCGTCAGGTCGATCTGCTCGAGCACGGTTTCGCCGGCAAAGCTCACGCCCACCTGTTGCAGCCGGATCAGCGCCTCGCTCATGCCGCGCTCCGGCAGTTGCCGCACAGCCCGACCACCTCGACGGTCTGGTGTTCCACGCTGAAGCCGACCTCGGCCGCGCTGGCCAGGATCGCTTCGCTGATGCTCGCCTGCTCTAGCTCCAACGCGACGTGGCAGCCCTTGCAGATGAGGAACTGGCCTTGGTGCGCATGTTCGGGGTGAGTGCAGCCGATGAAGGCGTTGAGCGAGGCGATGCGGTGCACCAGGCCGTTTTCCAGGAGGAAATCTAGGGCGCGGTACACGGTGGGCGGCGCGGCGCGGCGGCCGTCTTGCTCGCTCAGCACGGCGAGGATGTCGTAGGCGCCAAGGGGCTTGTGGCTCTGCCAGACCAGCTCCAGCACGCGCCGGCGCAACGCGGTCAGGCGCAGGCCTTGACGGGCGCACAGGTCGTCGGCTTCGGTCAGCGCACTGTGCACGCAGCGGGAGTGGTCATGGGGACGATGGGCCAGCGGGGTCATGGACATGGGCAGCGACGGTTCTGGAGAGAGACGTTATTATGTTACCTCTTATGCACAGTCGAGTATTCACCATGGCCCGATTCCTGGCTTTTTTTGTCGCTTTCATTACTTTCACGGCCCACGCCGACGTGCGTGTGCTGACCAGCATCAAGCCGTTGCAGCAAATCGCCGCGGCGGTCCAGGATGGCGTTGGCAGCCCCGACGTGCTGCTGCCGCCCGGCGCTTCGCCGCACCATTACGCCCTGCGCCCTTCCGACGTGCGAAAAGTCGCCAGTGCGGACCTGCTGTACTGGATCGGCCCGGACATGGAAAACTTCCTGCCGCGGGTCATCGGCTCGCGCGACAAGCCGACCGTGGCGGTGATGACGCTCAAGGGCATGCACCTGCGCCATTTCGGCGAGGACAGCCAGGGTCATGCCGACCATGAAGACCACGGTGCCCATACAGCCGCCGACAACACCGACGAGCACGACCACGACCACCGTCCCGGCAGCGTGGATGCGCACCTGTGGCTCTCGACCGCTAACGCCCGCGTGATCGCGGCCAAGATGGCCAGCGACTTGTCTCGGGCGGACCCGGCCAACGTCGCGCGCTACCGGGCCAACGAGAAAGCCTTCCTCGAGCGTCTCGACGCGTTGGACGGGCGGATCAAGGCCCGAGTGGCAGGTGTGGCCGACAAGCCGTACTTCGTCTTCCACGAAGCCTTCGATTATTTCGAAGCGGCCTACGGCCTCAAGCACACGGGTGTGTTCAGCATCGCCTCGGAAGTGCAGCCCGGTGCCCAGCACGTCGCGGCCATGCGCGAGCGCCTGCAGGCGGTGGGCAAGACGTGCGTGTTCAGCGAGCCGCCGATCCGCCCGCGCCTGGCCGAAACCCTGACCGCCGGTCTGCCGGTGCGCCTGGCCGAGCTGGATGCGCTGGGCGGTACCGATCCGGTCGACGCCCGCGGTTACGAGCGCCTGCTGGAAAAACTCGGCACCGACCTGGCCGGTTGCCTCGAGCAGTTGTAAGCCTGAGCCATGAGAAAAGGTCGGGCGCCTCAGGCGCCCGGACCTTACAAGGCGAAGGGCAGTGTCAGCGTCACCTGCTGGCGCTGTGCCAGACGTACTTCGAACTCGCGGGGATCGTGGATCATCACGTCCCGCCCGGCGAACGACTTGGCGGCGATCAGCCGCGACAGCCAGAAACGCACGCAGGCCACGCGCAGCATCACCGGCCACAGCTCGGCTTCGCCCGCGGTGAAGGGCCGCAGCGCCGCGTAGGCGCCAAGCAGCGCTTGGGCGCGGGGCAGGTCGAGGGCGCCGGCGGCAGTGCTGCACCAGTCGTTCAGGGCGATCGCGATGTCATATAGCATCGGCCCGGAGCAGGCGTTGTAGAAGTCGATCACCCCGGTCAGGTGGGTGCCTTCGAACATGACGTTGTCGCGGAACAGGTCGGCGTGCAGGTTGGCCTTCGGCAAGGCCATGATCGACGCCTGGTGCGTGCCGATCTCTAGCAAGGCTGCTTCCAGCAATGGCCGTTGATCGGCGTCCAGCTCGGCGGCGAGCTCGGCGCCCGAAGCCAGCATCCACTCCAGACCGCGGTCGGTGCGCCGCTCGATGGGACGCTCGCGGGTGGCCAGGTGGATGTGCGCCAACAACTCGCCGACCTGGGCGCAATGCTGGTTGTTCGGCGTCTGGATATGCTTGCCCGACAGCCGCGGCTGCAACAGCGCCGGCTTGCCGCACAGTTCGCGCAGGGCCGTACCGTTACAGTCGCGCAGGGCGTAGGGTACGGGCGTGTCGGCGTCGTGCAGCACGTCGAGCAACTCGATGAAGAACGGCATGTCCTCGCTCGGACCGCGCTCGATCAGCGTCAGCACGAACTCACCCTGTTCGAGGCTGACGAAGAAGTTGCTGTTCTCGGTCCCAGCGGCGATGCCTTGGAAGTCCAGCAGACGGCCCAGTTGATACGGTGCTAGAAAGGTTTCCAGCTCGGGCCGGGTGACGGGGGTGAAGACTGACATGATGAACGTTTGCCCATGCGGGCACTGCCGTTGGGCAGTGCCGGTTGATGTGAACGGTGCGCGTCAGCTTACCACTCGAAGATTTTCCACGACGGAATCAGCATGTCGGGCTGGTCGGACCGGATGAAGTTGCCGTCCGAGCCATCTGCGCGCACCAGGAAATAGGGTTTGCCGTGTTTTGGCGTGACTTTGATCGCATACAGGAAACCGTTCTGTCGGTATTCCTGGATGGTGCGGTCGCCTTCCGTGCGAATGGTCACTTCGGGATCGGCCGAAGGGGCGTCGTCCGCCGCCAGGGTGACGACAGGCATGGTTGCCAACAGGCCGAGCAGTAACAGGCGATTGAATGTCCGCATGATAACCTTGTCCCTTTATCGTCAATGATCCTGGCTATTCTAGCGCCGGACCCGCCGAAAAGGTTGATTGCCCTCATGAGCCTAGCGCCCCTCGTCCTGGTGGACGGTTCCTCCTACCTGTACCGCGCGTTCCATGCGCTGCCGCCACTGACCACTTCCAAGGGCATGCCCACAGGTGCGGTGAAGGGCGTGCTGAACATGCTCAAGAGCCTGCGCCGGCAGTACCCCGACAGCCTGTTCGCCGTGGTCTTCGACGCCAAGGGCGGCACCTTCCGCGACGCCTTGTTCGCCGAGTACAAAGCCAACCGCCCGAAAATGCCCGACGACCTGCGCGTACAAGTCGAGCCGCTGCACGCCAGCGTGCGCGCCATGGGCTACCCGTTGCTATGCATCGAAGGCGTGGAGGCCGACGACGTCATCGGCACCCTGGCGCGCAGCAGCGCGGCGCAGGACCGCCCGGTGATCATCTCCACTGGCGACAAGGACATGGCGCAACTGGTCGACGGCCACATCACCCTGGTCAACACCATGACCGGCAGTGTGCTGGACGTCGCCGGCGTGCATGAGAAGTTCGGTGTGGGCCCCGAGCACATCATCGACTTCCTGGCGCTGATGGGCGACAAGGTCGACAACATCCCAGGCGTGCCCGGTGTGGGCGAGAAGACCGCCGTGGGCCTGTTGACCGGCATCGGCGGCGGCCTGAGCGAGGTCTACGCCAACCTCGACAAGGTCGCCGGGCTGTCGATCCGCGGCGCCAAGACCCTGGCCGGCAAGCTCGAAGAGCACCGCGACGCGGCGTTCATGTCCTATGAGCTGGCCACGATCAAGGTCGACGTGCCGCTGGACATCGAAGTCGAAGCGCTGGTGTGCGCCGAGCCCGACCACGAAAGCCTGATCGCGCTGTACACCGAAATGGAGTTCAAGAGCTGGATCGCCGACCTGCAGCGCGACGCGGCCCGGGCCGGTGCAGCGGTGGCGCCGGCCAAGGCGCCGGTGGAGAAGGTCGAGGCCACGTACGAAGTCATCCTCGACCAGGCGCGTTTCGAGCACTGGCTGGAACGCTTGAACAAGGCCGCGCTGTTCGCCTTCGACACCGAGACCACCAGCCTCGACGCGCAACAGGCGCAACTGGTGGGCCTGTCGTTCGCCATCGAACCGTACGAAGCGATCTACATCCCGCTGATGCACGATTATGAAGGCGCACCCGCCCAGCTCGACCGCGACACCGTATTGCTGGCGCTCAAGCCGCTGCTGGAAAACCCGGCCAAGGGCAAGGTGGGGCAGAACGCCAAGTATGACATCAACATCCTGGCCAACTGCGCCATCGGCGGCGACCCGGACAACGGCATCGAGGTGCGTGGGGTGGCCTACGACACCCTGCTCGAATCCTACGTGTACAACTCCACCGCCACCCGCCACGACATGGACAGCCTGGCCCAGCGCTACCTGGAACACACCACCATCACCTTCGAAGACATCGCCGGCCGCGGCGCGAAGAAACTCACCTTCAACCAGATTCCCCTGGAGAAGGCCGGCCCCTACGCGGCCGAAGACGCCGACATCACCCTGCGTCTGCACCACGCCCTGCAAGCCCTGCTGGCGCAGACCCCCAGCGTGCAGCCAGTGCTGATGGACATCGAAATGCCCCTGGTGCCGGTGCTGGCCAAGATCGAACGCCAGGGCGCGCTGATCGACGCCGACCTGCTGCGGATCCAGAGCGGCGAGCTGGGCGCCAAGATGGCCGAGCTGGAAAAGCGCGCCTTCGAGTTGGCCGGTGAGGAATTCAACCTTGGCTCGCCCAAGCAGCTGGGCATGATCCTGTACGACAAGCTGGGCATGCCGGTGCTGAATAAGACCTCCAAGGGCCAGGCCTCCACCGCCGAAGCGGTCCTGGCCGAACTGGCCGAAATGCAGTACCCGCTGCCCGAAGTGCTGATGCAGTACCGCACCATGAGCAAGCTCAAGAGCACCTACACCGACAAGCTGCCCGAGCAGATCAACCCGCGCACCGGGCGTATCCACACCTCCTACCAACAGGCGGTGGCGGCGACCGGGCGCTTGTCGTCCAGCGATCCGAACCTGCAGAACATCCCCATCCGCACCGCCGAAGGCCGGCGCATCCGCCAGGCCTTCGTCGCCCGGCCCGGCTACACGCTGCTGGCCGCAGACTATTCGCAGATCGAGCTGCGCATCATGGCCCACCTGGCCAAGGACGAAGGCCTGCTGCACGCCTTCCGCAACGACCTGGACGTGCACCGTGCGACCGCCGCCGAAGTGTTCGGCGTGGAGCTGGAGGCGGTCAGCAACGATCAGCGGCGTAGCGCCAAGGCGATCAACTTCGGTTTGATCTACGGCATGAGCGCCTTTGGCCTGGCGCGGCAGATCGGCGTCGACCGCAAGCAGTCGCAGGATTACATCGACCGCTACTTCGCCCGCTACCCCGGCGTCTTGGCCTACATGGAGCGCACCCGCACCCAGGCCGCCGAGCAGGGCTTCGTGGAAACCCTGTTCGGTCGCCGCCTGTACCTGCCCGACATCAACGCGAAGAATCCGGCGCTGCGCCGTGGCGCCGAGCGCACCGCGATCAACGCGCCGATGCAGGGCACGGCCGCCGACATCATCAAGCGGGCGATGGTCACGGTCGATGCCTGGCTGACCGAGAGCCGGCTGGACGCGCGGGTGATCCTGCAGGTGCACGACGAACTGGTGCTGGAGGTGCGCGAAGACCTGGTCGACGAAGTGTCCGAGCAGATCCGCCTGCACATGAGCGGCGCCGCGCAGCTGGATGTGCCATTGCTGGTCGAAGTGGGCGTGGGCGCGAACTGGGACGAGGCGCATTGACAGGCATGGGCCTGCGTTTCGCGGGCCTGTTTCTCACGCGGGGGTATGGAACATGGGAAATTGTTCGAACGGTCGAGGAACTAAATCGGTGAAACGCGACTCAGACGTACTGAATGGCTGAGCAAGCCGTTCGATGCTCCTATGTTGTGTTAAGTGTTGGCAGATATCCGGACCCCGCCCTAGCGGTCCGGGCTTGGACCCCGAACTTCCCCCTCCCCCTATGAAGTCCGGGGTTTTTTTTGCCTGCGATTCGGCGTTCGGGGCACGCCGGGCGCCCTGGCGGCGCCCGATTGCGGCCTTATTCGGCGACCTTGTCTTCCAGCTCCATCCAACCGGCCAGCACGCCGTATGCTTCTTCCAGACCCTGGCGCTTGGGTGCCGAGAACAACTGGATGGTGACGCCCTCGCCCCAGCCCTTGCGGATTTCCGATTGGACCTTGAGCAAGGTGTTCTTCGCCGCGCCGAAGGTAAGCTTGTCGGCCTTGGTCAGCAGGATGTGCATGGGCATGCCGCTGGCACGCGACCAGTCGAGCATCATCTTGTCGAAGTCGGTCATGGGGTGGCGCACGTCCATCATCAGGATCACGCCGCGCAGGCACTCGCGCCCGCCCAGGTAGGCTTCGAGGTGGCGCTGCCAGTGCTGCTTGAGCGGAATCGGCACCTTGGCGTAGCCATAACCGGGCAGGTCGACCAGGCGGCGTTCGTCGTCCAGGGCGAAGAAGTTCAGCAACTGGGTGCGGCCCGGGGTTTTCGAGGTGCGCGCCAGGCTGGCGTGGGTCAGGGTGTTGAGGGCGCTGGACTTGCCGGCGTTGGAGCGGCCGGCGAAGGCCACTTCGTAACCCTGGTCGGTCGGGCACTGGTCGACCTTGGCGGCGCTCAAGGCGAAGGTGGCTTTCTGGCACAGGCCGAGGATGGGGTTCTTGACTTGCATGGGATATCCGATGTGGGTGTTGCCGGGCCAGGCGTTGCGGCCCCTGCGGCAAGCGGTGTCGTTTCCGTTTGGCGGGCGGAAGTATATAATGCCCCAGTTTTTGTGTGCGCATTATCCCAGCGTAGGGTCTGTACGAAAAGTCTTGAGACGCTGGCCAGGCAAGGCGAAAACAGACGAAAAAGCGGAGCGTACTGTAGTACGTGAGCATTTTGAGTCTGTTTTCAACGCAGCATGGCCGAGTATCAAGGCTTTTCGTACAGAGCCTGGGGTGATGCGCAGGGGGCGCCGAACAATAGCTAGCGCGTCAGAACGCAGCCGGTCCCCAATCCTGAAGGTCATCGCACACGATGAAATGGCGACGGGTCACCCGTCCATGCCATCGCTTTCGGCGCTCAGGCTACACAGGGTCCTACGGCGTTGTACAACCGCACGTGTGCGGTACGCACGCCAAGCAGGCTCGCCGGCACCCGAAAGGGCTGCCAGGCTGGCTGGGAACCTAGGCCGACGCGGGGTACGTGGACGTTGGTGATGCAGCTCACCCAGGGTTTCAAGGCTATGCCGCGCGTGGATTGTGCACGGACTGCAGTACCGAGGACTACCGATTGGTCATCCTCCGGATGATCGGCAGTCCCGATACCTAACATTTCACCCTTAGCCGTGTTGGATGAGCTGATGAACAAACTATTCGCGAGTCTGCTGTTGACCCTGGGCGTCACCGGTGCAGCCGGTGCTGCGCAACCGATCACCGGCGATGTCGCCGCAGGCCAGGCCAAGACCGCCCTCTGCGGCGCCTGCCACAACCCCGATGGCAACAGCCTGGCGCCCAACTTTCCGAAACTGGCCGGCCAGGGCCAGCGCTACCTGGAAAAACAGCTGCACGACATCAAGAGCGGCAAGCGCCCGGTGCTGGAGATGACCGGCATGCTCGAAGGCTTCGACGACCAGGACCTGGCCGACATCGCCGCCTACTTCGCCAGCCAGAAGGGCTCGGTGGGCGCCGCCGATCCCAAGTTGGTGGAACGCGGCCGCGCGCTGTTCAACGGCGGCGACCTGGACAAGGGCATGCCCGCCTGCACCGGCTGCCACTCGCCCGACGGCGCGGGCCTGGCCCTGGCCGGTTTCCCGCACCTGAGCGGGCAGCACGCGCAGTACGTGAGCAAGCAGCTCACCGACTTCCGCGAGGGCAACCGCACCAACGACGGCGACGCCATGACCATGCGCACGATCGCCAGCAAGCTCAGCAACAAGGACATCGAGGCCATTTCCAGCTACATCCAAGGGCTGCATTAACGTTGGGTTAATGCACGGCAGCGAGCATCCACAGGTTCGGCCTCGTCCGGCGGAGGGGGCCATCGACCCTTTTTCCGCCCGCTGCCGGTACACTACAGAACTCGCCCCGTCCCGGCCTGTCACAGCACGGTCGGCTATGAGGCGACCCATGACTGCCCAGGAGTGAAGCATGCGTAAACTGATTCTCAGCGCCACGCTGGTCGCCGCCAGCGTATTCGGTATGGCCAGCGTCCAGGCCGCGGAACCTGCCAAGGCAGGCGAGCAATACATCGAGCTGAGCAACCCCGTTCCCGTTTCCCAGCCTGGCAAGATCGAAGTGGTCGAGCTGTTCTGGTACGGCTGCCCGCACTGCTACCACTTCGAGCCGACCCTCAACCCCTGGGTCGAGAAACTCCCCGCAGACGTCAATTTCAAGCGCGTGCCGGCCATGTTCGGCGGCCCTTGGGACGCCCACGGCCAGCTGTTCCTGACCCTCGAAGCCATGGGTGTGGAGCACAAGGTGCACGCGGCCGTGTTCGACGCCATCCAGAACCAGCGCAAGCGCCTGACCGATCCGCAAGACATGGCCGACTTCGTGGCCACCCAGGGTGTCGACAAGGACAAGTTCCTCGCCACCTTCAATTCGTTCGCCATCAAGGGCCAGGTCAACCAGGCCAAGGAACTGGCGAAGAAGTACGAAATCACCGGCGTACCGAGCATGGTCGTCGATGGCAAGTACCGCTTCGACCTGGGCACTGCCGGCGGGCCTGAAGGCGTGCTGGACGTGGCCGACCAGCTGATCGCCAAGGAGCGCGCCGCCAAGTAGGTGGCGATGCCATGCGCCGCACCAGCCCTCTGCGCGGTATCGGCCTGCATCAGCCGCAGGTCAACGAGCATCACCTGCAGGCCACCGGCCTGCCGGCGGACGGTCGCCTGCGGCTGCTCAGCTTCAACATCCAGGTGGGCATCAGTACCGAGCGCTACCGGCACTACCTGACCCGCAGCTGGCAACATCTGTTGCCGCACACTGGGCGCGCCGGTAACTTGCAGAAGATCGGCCAGCTGCTGGCCGATTTCGACTTGGTGGCCTTGCAGGAAGTCGACGGCGGCAGCCTGCGCTCGGGCTACGTCAACCAGGTGGAGCACTTGGCACAGCTGGGCGCCTTTCCCTACTGGTACCAGCAGCTCAACCGCAACCTGGGGCGTCTCGCCCAGCACAGCAATGGCGTGCTCAGCCGGCTCAAGCCGCAGTGCCTCGAAGACCACCCCCTGCCCGGACCTTCCGGGCGCGGTGCGATTCTGGTGCGCTTCGGCGAGGGCGAAGACGCCTTGATCGTGGTGATGATGCACCTCGCCCTCGGCGCCAAGACCCGCGCCCGGCAACTGGCCTACGTGCGCGATCTGATCGGTGGCTATCGGCATCAGGTGCTGATGGGCGACATGAATACCCATGCCTCTGACCTGCTCGAACATTCGCCCCTGCGCGATCTGGGCCTGGTCGCACCACAGGTAGAGGCCACCTTTCCCAGCTGGCGCCCCCAGCGCTGCCTGGACCATATCCTGCTCAGTCCCTCGCTGGCCCTGGAACATGTCGAGGTGCTGGCCCAACCCATCTCCGACCACTTGCCGGTGGCCGTGGAGATTCGATTGCCCGACGCCCTGACTGTGGATAACCTGCCGGCCTTGAGTTAGCAGGCCACGCGCCTCCCGCCACCCTTCCCTCGCGGACCTTGGGCATGACAGACGACGCCGAGCGTTGGAAAGAGAAGTACTTCAAGAGCCTCGAGCAGCAGGAGAAACTCGAACGCCGCTGGGATGCCCGTCTCGACCTGTTGCGCCGAGGGCTGGTGCGCAGCTCGCTCGCCGCCGAAGGCAGCGACCAGGCCGTGGACCAGTGCATGAAGGAAATGCGTGAGGTCATTCGCAGCGACAGCATGGACGCTGGTCTGGCCGCGCTCATTCCGCGCCTCGAGAAAGCCGTGCTCGATTCCGAACACCGCCGCGAAACGCGGATGAATCAGGTGCGCGAGGCGCTGACCTCACTGGTGCAACAGCTGCAAAGCCTGCCATTGCCGGGCGAACAACTGCGGGCCCTGAAAAAGCTCAGCAAGAAGCTCGATGGCGGGGTCAGCCAATCCCGTGAACTGCCGCCGTTGCTGGGCGAGCTCAGCGGTTTGCAGGAGCGCGCCTTGGCCTCGCTGCACAAACCGGCGGACGAAGCGCGTCCGGGCTTCTTGCAGCGACTGTTCGGCACGCGCGATGCCGAACCGGCGGTGCCTGAGCCCGGGCAGTCGAGCGTGGCGCACGCGCAGGCCGTCATGCCAGAGGAAATTGGCGCATCCCTGGCGCCCGCGCCTCCGGCTGCCCCCGAGGCCGCCGCGTCGGCCCCTGAAGGGCTCGCCGTTGCGTCGCCCGATCCGAAAACGCCCGTTGCCCCAGCAGTACCGGCTCTGCCCGAGCCGGTCCCGGCTGCTGCCGTAACGGCAACGTCGCCCATCAGTACGCCAGCGAGCGTCGAGCGAGCCGAGGTGCCGATCGTCCCTCCCTCCGGCTCGGCACCGCTCGATGCGGATGCCGCTGCGCCGGCACTTGGCGCACCGGCCGCCCCATGGCCCCAGACCGACGAGCAAGCGCCCGTTGCCGCACCTCCGCCCGCCGATGCAGCGAGCGACGATCCACCCTCCCCGGCTGCCGCAGCATCCATTGGGTCGGCCGATGAGGAAGGTGCTGGCAAGGGCGGCCAGCCCGCAACGGACCTCGGACCAGCGCTCGCCTCTGTCGAGCCCATACCAGCACCTGCGCAGGCCGTTGCGCTGGCGCCCCTGACCGACACCTTCGCCGACGCAAGTGGCGAAGACGGCCCCTACGCCCTGCCCCATGCCGTCGAGCCGCCCTACAGCCAGGTCGCCGCCCACATCGAGCACACCCTGCTCGGCCTGCTCGACGACCTCAGCCTGCCGGAGCGCTACAAGGACCAGGCCCTGGCCATGCGCGAGCGGGTCGCCCGAGGCTTGAACTGGTACGAACTGATCCCGATCCTCGACGATCTCGCCGTGCTGATGCTGGCGATCAACGACAGCGGCCAGCACGAATTCGAAGCCTATCTGCAAGCGCTCAACACCCGCCTGGAGGCCTTCCATGCCCACCTGCGCGACGCCAGCGCCGGACATGCCGACAACCAGACGGCTGCGCGTCAGCTCGACAGCCAGTTGCGCGAACAGGTCGACGGTTTGCAGCACAGCGTCCAGGGCGCCCAGGACCTTGCTAGCCTCAAGCAGGTGCTCGACAGCCGCCTCGAAGGCCTGCTCGGCACCCTCGACCAGCATCGGCAGGCCCGCGACCACCGCGAGCAGGACCTGGCCGAGCGTCTGCAAGGCTTGGCCGCGCGCGTGGCGAGCATGGAGCAGGAAGCCCTCGGCTATCGCGAACACCTCGAAGAGCAACGCCAGAAAGCTTTGATCGACCCACTCACCGGCCTACCCAACCGCGCTGCCTGGAGCGAGCGCCTGGCCCAGGAGATGCAGGCCTGGCGGGCCCAGGACGGCCACTTGTCGATGGCCATTCTCGACCTCGACCACTTCAAGCGCATCAACGACGGCTACGGCCATCTGGCCGGCGACAAGGTGCTCAAACTGGTGGCCAACGTGCTGCGAAAGCACCTGCGCGGTGGCGACTTCATGGCCCGCTTCGGCGGCGAGGAATTCGTCCTGCTGATGCCGCACACCCCGCTGGAGCAAGCCACGCAGCAATTGGACCGCCTGCGTGCGACGGTCGAAGCCTGCCCGTTCCACTTCAAGGGCGAGCCGGTCACCATCACCACGTCGATCGGTTGCAGCATGTTCCGCCAGGGGGACTCCGGCGAAGCGGTGCTGGGCCGCGCCGACAAGGCGCTGTACCGGGCCAAGGCCCAAGGCCGCAACCGCGTGGAACAAGGCTGAGCGACGCGCAGCCTTGCGCTATGCTAGTGCGCCCTGACCTCTGCAGACCTACGCCAAGCCATGAAAGCCCTGTTCACCTCCCTGCTGCTCCTGCTGCTGGCCGGTTGCTCCACCGGCCTGCGCATCGACCGCGACCACGTCTCGGCGAACCAGGACAACCGTATCCAGTTCGTCGTCCTGCACTACACCAACGCATCCCTGGAGCGCTCGCTGGCGCTGCTGACCCACGGCGAAGTCAGTAGCCACTACCTGATCGGCGACGGCCCGGCCACGGTCTACCAGCTGGTCGACGAAAGCCGCCGCGCCTGGCACGCCGGCGACAGCCAGTGGGACGGCCGCACCTGGCTCAACTCCACCTCCATCGGCATCGAGATCGTCAACCCAGGCTTCACCGACACGCCCCAGGGCCGCATCTGGCACCCCTACAGCGAAGCGCAGATCCAGTCGCTGATCGCGCTGCTCAAGGACATCGTCAAGCGCAATGGCATCCAACCGCGCTACATCGTCGGGCATAGCGACATCGCACCGTTGCGCAAGCAGGATCCGGGGCCGCTGTTCCCCTGGAAGCGCCTGGCCGACGCCGGCCTCGGCGTCTGGCCCAATGCCAATGCGGTGGCCCAGCAGCAGGCCTGGTTCACCAGCAACCCGCCATCGATCGCCTGGTATCAGCAGCAATTGGCCCGCTTCGGCTATGCCGTGTCGCAGACCGGCGAGCTGGACGAGGCCACCCGCCACGTGTTGGCTGCCTTCCAGATGCGCTTCCGTCCGCAACGCTTCGACGGCCAGCCCGATGCGCAGACGGCCGCCATGCTGCAGGTGCTCAATCGCACGCGCTAAGGGGCGTTGTTGCGAGTACGGCGTGCAAGGATCTTCGTCCAGCCGCTCAGCGGGTTCATCGGCCTGATCGCCCGTGTCGGCGGTTGGTGGGTCTGAGTCTAGCGAGGGGGCTTGGATGGGGCTCCTTGCGGGCCCCACCTTTCACGTCAGACCGGCAACGCCATGTAGAACTGGGTACCCTGGCCGGGCCGCGAAAACACGCCCATGCGTCCGCCGTGCAGCTGCACGATCTCCTTGCACAGGGCCAGGCCCAGGCCTGCGCCCCCTTTCTTGCGCCCCACCTGCACGAACGGCTCGAAGATCCGTCCTTGCTGGCCGTAGGCGATGCCCTCGCCGCTGTCCTCGACGCTGATGATCACCCGCTCGGCATGCCGCCTCGCGTGCAGGCGGATGTGCCCGTCGCTCGGGGTGTGGCGGATCGCGTTGTGCAGCAGGTTGTCCAGCACCCGGTCGAGCTGGCTGACGTCGGCCTGGATGCGCGGCAACGGCAGCTCCATGTCGATCACCAGCTCGATGCGCTTCTCGCCGGCCGACGCCTCGAAACGCTCGTGCGCCCGCGTCAGCAGGGTTTCGACGTCGCACGGCGCCACGTCCAGCTTCTGCAAGCCGTTCTGGTAGCGGGAGAAGTTCAACAGGTCGTTGATCAGTTGGGTCAGGCGCTGCATTTCTTCGCCGATGGTGTCGAGCAGATCGCTCTCGCGGGTATCGGCGGGGAACTTGATGCGTTCGCGGAACAGGCCGAAGGCCATGTGCATGCCGGTGATCGGTGTGCGCAGTTCATGGGAGGCACGCAGCACGAACTCGCTGCGCACCCGTTCGAAGGCGCGTTGCTCGGTCACGTCGCGCAGCACCATGACCGCACCGAGGATCGGCCCTTGCGGGTGGCTGACCGGGGTCAGGCTGTAGCTGAGCAGGCGCGTGTCTTCGTCGACCTCGAAACTCAGGTCGTCGGGCGGCCGGTCCAGGTTGCCGCCACGCAGCACCTGGCGTAGTTGCTGTTGCAGCTCGGGGCGCTCCAGCGCCTCTTCCAGC
Source organism: Pseudomonas sp. MLB6B (assembly GCF_054508135.1). Classification (NCBI taxonomy): domain Bacteria; kingdom Pseudomonadati; phylum Pseudomonadota; class Gammaproteobacteria; order Pseudomonadales; family Pseudomonadaceae; genus Pseudomonas; species Pseudomonas sp. MLB6B. Next base: position 968,019 of record NZ_CP199313.1, read on the forward strand.
GGGGTGCCGATACGGCTGCTGTCCCAACCCAGCTGGCGCTGGGCCACGGGGTTGAGGTGCGCCAGACAGCCTTGCGGGTCGATGATGAGCAAGCCGTCGTCGATGCTGTCGAGCACCGCCTGCAAGCGTTGCTGGCCGGCCAGCAGTTCGTCGATGTTGGTGGCCTGGTGCTTGCGCAGGGCATCGGCCATGAGGCCGAAGCGGCGGGTCAACTGATGCATCTCGCTGCCCTGGGCGATCGGCAGGGTCACGTCGAAATTGCCGCGCCCGACCTGATCGGCCGCGCGCGCCAGGGCCTCGATGGGCAAGCCGAAGCGCCGGGCGATGCTGTGCGCCGTGATGAACCCCAGCACCAGCACGGCCAGACCCATCAGGCCCAGCACGCCGCCAACCAACCAGGCCTGGTCGTGGTTGCGTTCTTCGCTGCGGTCGATTTCGTCCAGGGCTTTGTTGCTGGACGCGATGAGGCTGCGTCGCACGCTGTCGAAGGCCATGCCCAGCGGCTGCTCCAGCCCCATTTCACGCGAGGGCGTAGCGCTTTGCCGATAGGCTTGGAGAAAGCCCAGATAGCTGCTGCGGATCTGCTCCAGGCCGCTGTGCTCGCCGCCCTCCTGCAGACCCTGGTCCACCAGTTGCTGGAATTGCGTCTGCAGATCGCCGAGGCTTTCCCGATTGGGCGATTCGTCAAGGATCTGGCTCAACTGCTCGCCCAGGTTCTGCCGCAGTTTCACGCCCAGTTCCAGGACATGGCGGGTGTCGCTCAGCAGGCGCTCCTGCACCGAGGCCATCTGCACCACACTCACCAGCCCTAGAAACAGGCCCAGCAGCGCCACGGTGATCAGCGCCGAGATGCTGAGGAACATCCGCGTGCGCAACTTCATGGTCCACTTCACAGGTTGTACTGCTTGCGCTTGCGGTACAGCGTCGAGGCATCGATGCCCAGGGTCTTGGCCGCCTGGTCGAGGGTATCGCTGGTGGCCAGCACCGCGCCGATATGTGCCCGCTCCAACTCGTCCAGGCTCAAGGCGGCGCCCACGCGCGGTGCGTTGCCCGTGGGCTGCTCGCCCATGCCCAGATGGCTGACTTCGACCCGCTCCTGCGGGCAGATGATGCTTGCGCGCTCGATGACGTTGCGCAGCTCGCGGATGTTGCCCGGCCAGCGGTAGTTGAGCAGCGCCGCGCGGGCTTCGTCGGAGAAGCCGCGCGCCGGGCGCGAGTAGTCCTTGACGAAGCGCGCCAGGAAGCGCTCGGCCAGGGTCAGGATGTCTTCGCTGCGTTCGCGCAGCGGCGGCAGGTGCAGGGTAATGACGTTCAGGCGGTACAGCAGGTCTTCGCGGAAGCGCCCTTCGCGCACCATCTCTTCGAGGTTGAGGTTGGTCGCGGCCAGGATGCGCACATCGGCGCGGCGGGTGACCGGGTCGCCCACACGTTCGTATTCCTTGTCCTGGATGAAGCGCAGCAGCTTGGGCTGCAGGGTCAGCGGGAAGTCGCCGATCTCGTCGAGGAACAAGGTGCCGCCGTCGGCCTGATTGACCCGGCCCAAAGTGCTCTCGCTGGCGCCGGTGAACGCGCCGCGGCTATGGCCGAACAGTTCGCTTTCCATCAGTTCTGCGGTCAACGACGGGCAGTTGATGGTCACGCACGACTTGCGCGCGCGCTTGCTCCAACCGTGGATGGCGCGGGCGAGTTCGCCCTTGCCGGTGCCCGACTCGCCCAGGATGAGGATGTTGGCGTCGGTGATGGCCACCTGCCGCGCGGTTTCCAAGACCACCATCATGGCCGGGCTGTGCGAGTCGAGACCGTCCTTGGGCTTGCGCACCTCGCCTTCCAGCGCTTCCAGGCGTGCCGACAGCTGACGCACTTCCAGTTGCTTGGCGGTGGCCAGGCGCAGTTGGTCCGGGCTGCAGGGTTTGACCAGGTAATCGGCAGCGCCGGCCTGGATGGCATCGACGGCAGTGTCGATGGCCGAGTGGGCGGTGACGATCACCACACGCATCCATGGCGCCTGGATGCGCATCTGCGCCAGCACGTCCAAGCCGTTGTCCTCACCCAGACGCAGGTCGAGGAAGCACAGGTCGAACACTTGGCGCTGCAACAAGGTTTCGGCCTGCGACGCGCTGTTGGCCGTGGCGACGCTGTACCCCTCATCCTCAAGGCAGTAGCGGAAGGTACGCAGGATGGCGGATTCGTCGTCCACCAGCAGAATGCGGCCTTGGTTATCCGGGGCGGATTCCATGTTTCCTACGCTCCTTTGGGAATAGTCAGACTTAGTGTCGGAAATATCGGGCAAGTTGCATGGTCTTTTTCTGACGTATGCGGAGTTTGCAATGCTAGCCGGTTGCCCGTGTGTTGGCTAACTCGTTGAAACGTTGGAGGTTTTCAGAGGTTTATGCGCATGGCATGGCAGTTGCGCCGCTCACGGGTTCGAAAATATTTAGAAACGACAGGAGATTTACATGAAGCGCGCCCCTTTCGCCTTCCTCGCCATCGGCTTTCTGGCCTGCGCCACTGCACTCGCCGACCCCGTGCAAAACGCCCGGTTGGAAGGCAGCGTGCAGACGGCGCTGTCGCTCAACCCTGTGTTGAATCCTTTCAGCATTCAAGTCGCCATCGAGGGAGACCAGGCGCGCCTGACTGGCGAAGTCGAGAACGAGGTCGAACGTGGCCTGGCCGAGCGTGTGGCATTGGCTACCAAGGGCATCGCCCAGGTCGACAACCAACTGAAGGTCAACCCGGAACTGGTCGAACACCCACTCGAAGCCCGCGCCTATGCCCAGCGCCTGGACGATGCGACGTTGGCGGCCATGGTGCGCGCCCGCCTGGTGTGGAGCCGAGTGACGGAAAAGGCGCCGATCGAGGTCGAGAGCCGTGAAGGTGTGGTGACGTTACGGGGGCGGGTCGCCAGTGCCGAAGCCAAGGAGCTGGCTGGTGTGGTGGCCCGCACCACCGAAGGGGTGCATCTGGCCAACAACCTGGTCAGCCTCGACAGCGCCGCCATGGCCGAGGCGCGCAACGCACCGGTCGATGCTCCCTCCGGACCGCAACCCAGCGACAGCTGGATCATCGACAAGATCCAGAACAGCTACCGCTTCAGCCGCAATCTGGACGGCGCGACCATCCGTGTAGTGAGCGAAGAAGGCATGGTGCGGTTGTCGGGCGATGTCGTAAGCCAGGCACTGAAGACCGTAGCGGTCGATATCGCTCGGCAGATCGTCGGTGTGCGCGGTGTGGATGCCGACATGTTGAAGGTGGCGACCAAGGTCGAAGGCTGAGCCGTGCAGAATGCACGTGCAAAATGCACGACCCCCAGGGGGGTATCGTGCAGGATACATTCTCGGGAACTTTTCAGAAGTAGGTTAAGTTGTTGATTTATAAGTAAATTATTTGTTTTCAAAAGCTGGCATGCAGGCTGCAATCATCTGGATACGTTCGAAAAGAAAAATTTCAGTAGGAGCAGCCGGCATGACTCGCCAGACCACCCACACCAAGCAGACCGCCAACACCTTGCCCCTGGGCAAGCTCCTGCTGCTTGGCGTCGCCTTGGTGCTGACGGTAGTTGCCGGCCAGTTCTATCACAGCATGCAGACAGCCCGCCTGGCCGACCAAGTCGCCGCGCAAACCGCCCTGCTCGCCAAGATTCAAGCCACTCGCACCCAGTCGCTGGTACAGGCTGCCGAGACGCCGACCCAAGCACCGCAAGCCAAGGCTTCGCCTGCCACCATCGACACCGTAGTGCCTCAGGAACGTTGGGTCTTTTAAGACCTGACTCACTGATCTCATAAAGACAGATAGGAGAATCACCATGCTGAGTTGGGCCATTACCTTCCTGATCATCGCTATCATTGCCGGTTACTTCGGTTTCGTTGCAGTGGCTGGCGCCGCTACAGGTATCGCAAAGATCCTGTTCATCCTCTTCCTGGTGCTGTTCGTCGCGTCGTTCTTCTTCGGCCGGGGCCGTGGCCGTCCATGAACACTCTGCTCAAGCGCACGCTGGCCGCCGCCCTGCTGTTGGGTAGCGGCTCAGCCGTGTTCGCGGCCAACGACGGCCAGGTGTACTTGAACCAGTTGCTCGGCTCGGACGCCGAGTACCGCGAGGCCTGGAAGGATGCCATCGACAATCAGGAGCGGTTGCCGGACTGGGTGATCAACCTGTCGGGCAACACTCAGCAGCAAATGTCGGCTGTGACCGAAGACGGTGACAAATACCTGGTCGGATCGCTCTGCGAGACACAGGACACCTGCGCTTCGAAACGGCTGGTCGCAGCGTTCAGCTGGGACAAGGATGACGCCTATGGCCTGCTCGTCGAGGGGCCAAAAGCGGTGTCGCCTAGCAGCGAGGTCAACTACCGCTGGATCGGCAAGCCTGACGAAGGCATGAAAGCACTGCTGCGCGAGCAGCTTTGATAGCTAGAGTCTTCGCCGATTCATGCACCGCATTGCACGCTGTAATCATTTGGAAGCGGAACTTCCTTAACGTTCCGGCTTCCATGATGCGCCGCACCGATGAGGCGTGGCACATGACCAGGGGGTCGGGCTGTTCTGGCGGTAACTGAGCCGGAGTGGCCTAGGGGTACAGGGAGTACCTCCGTAAAGGGCCGGGTCAGGAAAGGCAGCATCGGACGGTTCAGGCCAATGCCACGGGCAGGCCTGACCTCCGAAGCTCCGATAACCGACAGCCAGCCAATCAGTTGCATCTAACCCCGGCGTGGGAAAAGTCGGACCGAACATATTTTTTTCTGCCGCACATCGATTTTTTTCGCTCCATCTGCATCCCTTCTTTCACGACTCGACGTCCATTCGGATTGTCGAACAGAAGGCGTACGCTTTCCGCCACCTCGTCTGAACGGTCGCCATGCGACTCTTTCCACCTGTTCGGTTATCCGAACAACTCTCCCAGCAGGGCCCTGAAAGCCGATTTTTGGACGTATTTCCTTATGCCGATTCGGCATGGGGTAGTCGTTTCCGGCATTAGACTGCCCTGTCTCACGTGGCAATAGTTGCGGCCTTTTCGCGGGAGCGAGCCACGACCCGGCCGCCTGCGGTGATCTTTCATGGAGCCCGCCCAACGGAGCAGCAGCTTGCTTGTGACTCGGCCAGATGGCTCTGGCACGGGTGTTTCCAGCCGGCGCCCATGTCCACTACAACAAAGGGTAACGACATGAAGAAGGCAAAACTGAGCCTTGCCTGGCAGATCGTCATCGGTCTGGTGCTGGGTGTTGCGATCGGCGCGGTGCTGAACCATTTCAGTGCAGAAAAGGCATGGTGGATCAGCAACGTCTTGCAACCGGCCGGTGACATCTTCATTCGCCTGATCAAGATGATCGTAGTGCCGATCGTGGTCTCCTCGCTGATCGTCGGCATCGCCGGTGTGGGCGACAGCAAGAAACTCGGCCGGATCGGTCTGAAGACCATCGTCTACTTCGAAATCGTCACCACCCTGGCCATCGTCGTCGGTCTGGTGCTGGCCAACGTCTTCCATCCGGGCGCCGGCATCGACATGAGCACCTTGGGCACCGTGGACATCTCCAAGTACCAGGCCACTGCGGCCGAGGTACAGCATGAGCATGCCTTCATCGAGACCCTGCTCAACCTCATTCCGTCGAACATCTTCGCCTCCCTGATGCGTGGCGAAATGCTGCCGATCATCTTCTTCTCGGTGCTGTTCGGCATGGGCCTGTCGAGTTTGCCGAGCGACCTGCGCGAGCCGCTGGTGCGCACTTTCCAGGGCGTATCGGAAACCATGTTCAAGGTCACCCACATGATCATGAACTACGCCCCTATCGGCGTCTTCGCGCTGATCGCGGTGACGGTCGCCAACTTCGGCTTCGCCTCCCTGCTGCCGCTGGCCAAGCTGGTGGTGCTGGTGTACTTCGCCATCGCCTTCTTCGCCTTCATGGTGCTTGGCCTGGTGGCGCGCCTGTTCGGCTTCTCGGTGATCAAGATCATGCGCATCATGAAAGACGAGCTGATCCTGGCCTACTCCACCTCCAGTTCGGAAACCGTGCTGCCGCGGGTGATCGAGAAGATGGAAGCCTATGGGGCGCCGAAGTCGGTGTGCAGCTTCGTGGTTCCGACCGGCTACTCGTTCAACCTCGATGGCTCGACCCTGTACCAGAGCATCGCCGCCCTGTTCATCGCGCAGCTGTACGGCATCGACCTGTCGATCGGCCAGCAATTGCTGCTGGTGCTGACCCTGATGGTCACCTCCAAAGGCATCGCCGGCGTGCCGGGTGTGTCGTTCGTGGTGCTGCTGGCGACCCTGGGCAGCGTGGGCATTCCCCTGGAAGGCCTGGCCTTCATCGCCGGTGTCGACCGCATCATGGACATGGCACGCACTGCCTTGAACGTGATCGGCAACGCCTTGGCCGCCCTGGTCATCGCCCGCTGGGAAGGCATGTACGACTCGGTCAAAGGCGAGGCGTACTACAACTCGCTGCCGCACATGACTGGCAAGCAGGCCGCGACCGGCGCCGCCACCCGTTCCTCGCAGGCGGTCAAGCAGTAAGCTGGACCTGCGCGGGCTCGCCCGCGCCCCTGGAAAGCCCCGCGGGGTCGCCACAGCGTTCACTCACCTGAACCGTGACGGCCCACCGGGGCTTTTTCGTGTCCATGCAGATCACGCCGGTTACCTGGCCCGGTGGCGACGACGACTGCGCTATGATGCGCACTTTTTCCAGGGAGACTCGCAAATGCTCAACGGCCTGTGGCTCGGCTTTTTCCTGGTAGGCGCCATCTCCGCCTTGGGGCAGTGGCTGATCGGCGGCAACGCCGGGATCTTCGCGGCCATGGTGGAAAGCATCTTCGCCATGGCCAAGCTGTCGGTCGAAGTGGTGATCCTCATGTTCGGCACCCTGACCCTGTGGCTGGGCTTTCTGAAGATCGCGGAAAAGGCGGGCATCGTCGAATGGCTAGCCAAGGTGCTCGGGCCATTGTTCGCCCGGCTCATGCCGGAAGTGCCCAAGGGCCACCCGGCGCTGGGCCTGATCACCATGAACTTCGCCGCCAACGGCCTGGGCCTGGACAACGCCGCCACGCCCATCGGCCTGAAGGCCATGCGCGCCCTGCAGGAGCTCAACCCCAGCAGCACCACGGCAAGCAACGCGCAGATCCTCTTCCTGGTGCTCAACGCCTCCTCGCTGACCCTGCTGCCGGTGACCATCTTCATGTACCGCGCCCAGCAAGGCGCGCCCGACCCGACCCTGGTCTTCCTGCCTATTCTGCTGGCCACCAGCATTTCCAGCCTGGTGGGCCTGCTGTCGGTGGCGGTCATGCAGCGCCTGCGCCTGTGGGACCCGGTGGTGCTGGCCTACATGATCCCCGGCGCCTTGCTGCTGGGCGGTTTCATGGCCTTTCTCGGCACCCTGTCGGCCGCAGCGTTGGCCAGCCTGTCGTCGATCCTGGGCAACCTCACGTTGTTCGGGGTGATCGTCACCTTTCTGGTGGTCGGCGCGCTGAAGCGGGTGCAGGTGTACGAGGTGTTCGTCGAAGGCGCCAAGGAGGGCTTCGACGTGGCCAAGAGCCTGCTGCCGTATCTGGTGGCCATGCTGGTGGCGGTCGGCGTGCTGCGCGCTTCCGGCGCCTTGGAGCTGGCCCTGGACGGCATCCGCCATGCGGTCGGCTGGTTGGGCCTGGACACGCGCTTTGTCGACGGCCTGCCCACGGCGCTGGTCAAGCCGTTCTCCGGCAGCGCGGCACGGGCCATGATGATCGAGACCATGCAAGCCCAGGGTGTGGACAGTTTCCCGGCGCTGGTGGCGGCGACGATCCAGGGCAGCACGGAAACTACCTTCTACGTGTTGGCCGTGTATTTCGGTGCGGTCGGCATCCAGCGCGTACGCCATGCCGTGGGCTGCGCCCTGCTGGCCGAGCTGTGCGGCGTGGTGGCAGCGATCTGCGTGTGCTACTGGTTCTTCGCCTGAGCGTCTGCGACGACCTTGAAGCGCAGCACGCCGATCACCTGGCCGTCCTCGGTCAGTACCCGCACCTGCCAGCGGCCGACCGGGTCGGGTGGGAAGTTCTGTTTGTGGCTCCAGGCGCGGTAGCCTTCCTTGCGCCCGCCGCGGATATCCAGGGCGATGCGGTCGACCTCTTTGCCGTCCTTCTGCCACACGTGGTAGATGCGTTCGTCGAGCCCGCGCGGCGCATTGATCGAGGTGTAGGCGTACAGGCCATTGCCGCCGATGCGGCTGGCCGGCACTTCCTTGAGCGAGTCGCCCGGCTCGCGGTTGTTGACCTGGGTGCTGACGGCCACTTCGGTCATCCACAAGGTCGCCGGCGGCACCCAGGAGCGCAGCATCCAGCCGCCGCCACCCACCGCCAGGGTGATCAGCACCAAGGCCACGCCGTTGCGCCAGTTGTTGATCGGGAAGCTGCTGACCAGGCTGGGGAACGACAGGGCCATGGCCGCCACCAGGGCCAGCTTGAAGCTTTGCGCAGTGGTCAGGTGCAGGATGATCGGCAAGGCGGTGAGCAGGGCGGCGAACAGCGTCAGCATGTGCAGCGCCATGAATAGCCAGCGCCGCGGCGCCAGCCAGCGGTAGTACAGCGGGTCGACGATCGAGATCAGCCCCGCCGCCCCCAGCAGTCCGGTGAACACCGACTGGCCACTGTTCCAGGTGGTGGTGACGAAGAAGAACGGCAACACGAAGAACAGGCTTTCCTGGTGGATCATCTGCGTCGCGTAGCGCAGCAGCGGCTGCGGAATCTCGCGCTTGAACAGGCGCGCGAAGAGCTTGGTCAGGCTGTTCTCCAGCATCAGCCAGACCCAACTGACCAGCAGCACGATGGCGATCCAGCTCGCCAGGCTGGCCTGGCGGTCGACCAGGATGAAGCTGCCGATGCCCGACAGGAAACCGCCCAGGGCGATCACGCCGGGGTAGCGTTTGAGCAGTTCGATGATGCGTTGCACGAGGCGAGGAATGGGCAGCATGGGTTAGCGACAAGACCCCGAAAGGAAAGCTGCGTCGGCGCGGGTGCCGACGCTGGCCGAAGGATAGCGCCGAATCATCGTTGCCGTGTAGCGCCAGTGGGGCGAGGCGCCGGTTGGCGTCGCCGACGGCGCAACAGGCCGATGGCCAGCACCGATGACAGGATCAAGGCCAGCAGCAGGCCGATCCAGCCGTACAGCCCGTCGTACCCCAACAGCGGCTGCTCGATGCGCAGGTAGCCTGGGTACTTGAGCAGTTGTGCGAGCGCGGCGTTGGCCTCCTTGAGGCTGACCTTGCGCAGCGCGGCGATCGGGTCTTTGTAACGGCCGTCTTCATAGTTGTTGAGCCCGCCCCAGTAATAGTCGGCCAGGGCGCTGTTGCCCTGGGTGGTCCAGCTTTCCCGGGCGATGGCCGCTTCCTTGATGCGGGCGAAGGTGGCGGGGTCGAGCCCATCCTTGCGCAGTTGCTCGAACAGCGCTTCGAAGGCGCTGATGGCCGCATCGACGTCTTCGCGCTCCAAGTCTGCGGTGAGGCTGAGCATGCCGCTGTCGCCATAGCTTTCGCGCTTCACCGAAGGGCCGTACGACAGCCCATGGCGCAGGCGCAGTTGCTGGTACAGCGCCCAGTCCAGGTAACGCGATAGCAGCTCCAGGGTCTGGTCATGCTCGTTGTCGAGCACAGGTTCGATGAACAGCCAGCTCAGCTTGGCGGTATCGCCCAGCCAACCCCGGTTGAGCGTGCGCCTGGCCTCGGCCTGATGGGTGATGGTGTCCAGATCGCGGCGCTCGCCGGGCTCGGTGGCCGGCAGTTCGGCGAAGGTGCGCTCCAGATAGGCGGGCAGCAATTTGTCCAGGCCGCCGACGACGATCAGGGTCATGTTGTTGGCGGCGTACCAGTGTTCGCGCGCCTGGGTGACCTGCTCCAGGCTGAAATCGGTGACGTCGGAGCGTTCCGGGCATTTGAGGCCCAGCTCCTGCGCCACTTGTTCAGTGGCGCGCTGGCCGATGTCCTGGCGGTCCAGCCAGCGTTGCAAGTGGCCGTAATGGCCGCCGTCCTCGCGTTCGATGATGGCTTTGGCCTTGGCCAGCGCCTTGGCGTCGATGCGCGTGTCGCGCACGATCGCCAGCAACAGGTCGAGCACCTTGCGCTGGTTGCGCGCCGGGGCCTCGATGACGAAGGTGGTGTCGGCACTGCTGGTGAAGGCGTTCCATTCGCCGCCCAGGGCCTGCAGACGCTCTTCCAGGCCGCCTTCGCCGGAGTCGTCGATGCCGCTGAACAGCAAGTGTTCGATCAGGTGCGGCAACTCGCGCTGCTCGCAGGGGAAGTCGTCCAGGCCCACGCCGACCACCAGGCGGATCGACACGTGGTCGCGCTCGTAACCCGACTTAAGTACCACCTGCAAGCCGTTGGGCAACAAGTAGCCTTCGACCTTGGAGCGGTCGAGCGCCAGTGACGGCAAGGCGGCGAGCAACAGGCAGACGAACATCAGGTAACGCATGGGCAGGTCCGGCACTCTCCGAGATGAGCGGGTTCAGGCTTGACGGGGTTCCTCGGCCTCGCTGTCGAGCAGTAGCCCGCCGGTGTCCGAGCCGCCCAGTACCACATAGGCACTGCTGCAGAACAAAGAGTTCAAACGCTTCATGTCGGCGATCAGCTCCAGGTGCAGCGAGCTGGTCTCCAGGCTTTGCACCACCTTGCGCTGCAAACGGCTGACATGGGCATGGGCCAGACGCCGTTCCTGGGCGCGGAAGCGGCGCTTTTCGCGCAGCAGCAGGCGCGCACTTTCCGGGTCGGCGCTGAAGAACACCGAGAGGCCCAAGCGCAGGTTGGCCAACAACTGTTCCTGCAAGCCGGTCAGCTCGTCCAGGCCCACGGCGGAAAACTCGCGGCGCTGGCTGGTCTTCTGCTGCTGGACCTTGCGCAGCATGCGTTCGATCAGGTCGCTGGAAAGCTTGAGGTTGATCGCCAGCTCGATGATTTCGGCCCAGCGCCGGTTGTCGTGCTCGCTGAGGTCTTCACGGGTCATCTGCGCCAGGTACAGTTTGATGGCGCTGTACAGCGCGTCGGCATCTTCGCCCAAGGCCCGTACGCGCTGAGCCATGGCCGGCTGGGTACCGCGCAGCGCACCGAGCATGGCGGTCAGCAGGTTGTCGACGATGTCGCCCAGGCGCAGGGTTTCCCGCGCCGCGTTGGCCAGGGCCAGGCTGGGCGTTTCCAAGGCAGAGGGGTCGAGGTGGCGCGGCAGGGTCTGGCTGTCGCCGTCGTCCTGCTCGGGCAGCAGGGTGTTACAGATGCGCCCCATGTACTTCACCGTAGGCAGCATCAGCAGGCAGCGCAGGGTGTTGTAGAGCAGATGGAAGCCGATCACCAGTTCCTGGGCGCTGTAGCTCAGGCTGTCCATCCAGCTCACCAGCGGGTTGAGCACGGGGATGATCAGCACCAGGCCGATCAGCTTGTACAGCAGGCTGCCCAGGGCCACACGGCGCCCGGCGGTGTGCTGCATGCGCGCACTGATGAAGGCCAGCAGGCCGCTGCCGATGTTGGCGCCCACCACCAGGCCGATGGCCACCGGCAGGCTGATCAATTCGGAGCCGGCCAGGGTCGCGGTCAGCAGCACGGCGGCCAGGCTGGAATAGGAGATCATGGCGAACAGCGCACCGACCAAGGCGTCGAGCAGGATGTCGCCGGTCAACGAGGCGAACAGCACCCGCACGCCTTGCGCCTGGGTGATGGGCGCCGCGGCCTGCACGATCAGTTCCAGCGCCAGGATGATCAGCCCCAGGCCGATCGCCACACGGCCCATCTGGCCGACGCGCGTCTGCTTGCGCGACAGGAAGAAGATCACCCCGACGAAGATCAGCAGCGGCGACAGCCACGACAGGTCGAAGGTCAGCACCCGGGCCATCAGCGCCGTGCCCACGTCGGCACCGAGCATGATCACCAGCGCCGGAGTCATGGCCATCAGGCCCTGGCTGACGAACGAGGTGACCAGCATGGCCGTGGCGTTGCTGCTCTGCACCATGGCCGTGACCACGATGCCGGCGATGAACGCCAACGGGCGTTTGTCCATGTTCTGGCCGATCACCCGGCGCAGGTTGGAGCCATACACCCGCAGGATGCCGGTACGCACGATGTGCGTGCCCCACACCAACAGGGTGACGGCCGATAGCAGGTTGAGCAGGGTCAGCATGGGCAAGCCCCCCTTCGAACGATGCCCTGAGCGGGCCAATGGATGACGCGGTGAGCCTGGCCTTGGACGGGCGATTCTGGCAGGTCTCACTCAAGCTGTAGTTGCCGTGGGCAATGGCTGCCAGCTTGGCACGGCTGAAATATATTTGAAACATTTGCCGCTGTGGAGGCCGCACGGTAGCGGCTGGCGCACCGGTATGCCCTCAGCCCAGGCATGCCGGCGCGGGAAGGACGTCTCAGAGGCTGCCGAACAGCGGGAAGATGCCCATCAGCAGTGCGGCGAACAGGATGCACAGGCACACCAGCACGGCCCACTTCAGGGTGAAGCGCTGGTGGTCGCCGAACTCGATGCCGGCCAGGGCAACCAACAGGTAAGTGGAAGGCACCAAGGGGCTGAGCAGGTGCACCGGCTGGCCGACGATCGACGCACGGGCCATTTCCACCGGGCTGATGCCGTAGTGGCTGGCCGCTTCGGTCAGCACTGGCAGCACGCCGTAGTAGAAGGCGTCGTTGGACATGAAGAAAGTGAACGGCATGCTCACGATCGCGGTGATGACCGCCAGGTACGGCCCGAGCGCCTCGGGGATGACCGCGAGCAGGCTCTTGGACATCGCCTCGACCATGCCGGTCCCGGACAGGATGCCGGTGAAGATGCCCGCCGCGAAGATCAGCCCGGTGACTGCCAGCACGCTGCCGGCATGGGCGGCGATGCGGTCCTTCTGCTGTTGCAGGCAGGGGTAGTTGACGATCATGGCGATGCTGAAGGCCACCATGAACAGCACCGGCAGCGGCAGGAGCCCGGCGATCAGCGCCACCATCAGGGCGGCGGTCAGCGCACCGTTGAACCACAGCAGCTTCGGCCGCCGCGCTTCGGGGAATTGCGAGACGCTGATGTCGCCATGGTCGATGTCGTCGGTCGGCAGGCGCAGCTCGCCAAGTCGGGCACGCTCGCGCTTGCCGTAGCAGTAGGCGATGGCGAGGATCGCCAGCACACCGGCGGCCATGGCCGGGATCATCGGTACGAAGATGTCCGACGGGTCCACCTGCAATGCACTGGCCGCGCGTGCGGTAGGGCCGCCCCACGGGGTCATGTTCATCACGCCACCGGCGAGGATGATCAGCCCGGCCATGATCCGCGGGCTCATGCCCAGACGGCTGTACAGCGGCAGCATGGCCGCGCAGCAGATCATGTAGGTGGTGGCGCCGTCGCCGTCGAGCGAGACCACCAGGGCCAATACGGCGGTGCCGACCGACACCTTCAACGGGTCGCCCTTGACCAGCGCGAGGATCTTGCGCACCGCTGGGTCGAACAGGCCCGAGTCGATCATCAATGCGAAATAGAGGATGGCGAACATCAGCATCACGCCGGTGGGCGCGAGCTTGCTGATGCCCTGCAGCATCATCGGCCCGATGTCGCCGGCGAAACCGCCGAACAAAGCGAACAGGATCGGCACCAGGATCAGGGCGATCAAGGCCGACAGGCGCTTGGTCATGATCAGGTACATGAAGGTGATGACCATGGCGAAGCCGAGGAAGGTCAGCATGGCGGTACTCCAGGCGTGGGGATGCGGACGGAAAAGACGCGTCGGGTCAGCGCGGGACGGGCGGGGCCAGGAGTAGGGGAAAGGGAAGTACGGGCGCGTGGGCACGGAAGGACATCGGTATCACCATTTTATTGTTGTTGGATTGGCCAGGCGCACGGCCTTGGCGGACCGGTCCATTGCCGGTCATGGCGACATCCTAGGGGGCGAAGCTTTCAGCCAGCTTTCGCGTTGGGGGCGGCGATGGAAGGTCGGCGCCGCCTATACGGCGCCGGGGGTGGGCTCAAGGCAGTTGCAGGCCGCCCGCAGCTTTGTGCAGGGCGCGCAGGTGGTCGCCGATCAGGCGGGTGTTGGCTTCGACCGCCGAGATTTCCTTGGCCCGGTCCGGGGAGAGCAGGGCGCGCACTTCCTTGTCCAGGTTGGTGCTCAAGCGCAGCAGCTGAGCCTGGCGCTCGCCGGCGGTCTTCTCCAGGTAGGCGCGTTCGGCCGGTTGCGGCAAGCCGTAACCCTGCGTACCGAGCAATTCGGCCGGGCGGCTGAGGAAGCCGCTGTTGGCGAGCATCTGTTGCAGCACGTCGTTGGCGTTGTCGACCGAGCCGTCCTTCGACGTGCTGGCGTTGAGGTAGCGCTGCTTGACCTCGTCCTGGGCCAGCAGCAGCTGGCGGCGCAGGCTGGCCTGCTCGAGCAGCAGCAGGGCCGCGCTGGTGCGCAGGTCGGCCTTGGGGAACCAGGCGCGGCGTTTTTCGGCATCCTGGGCCAACCAGTCCTCGACGTTCGTCTGCGGCACCGGCAGCTGTTTGCGCAACACGTCGAACATGGCCTGGAAACGGTCGCGGTAGGAGTCGAAGCGGTAACCCAGACGCAGGGCGCGCTTCGGATCGTCGAGCACGCTGGTATCGGCCAGGCCACGGCCCTTGAGCACTTCCAGCAAGCCGTTGGGCATGATGCTGTCCAGGTCGTTGAAGCGCGGGTTGCCAGTGCCGCTGCGCAGCAGCTTGAGCGACTCCACGGCGCAGTTGTTGGACAGGAAGTAATAATTGCCGTCGTAGCTCCAGTGCATCTCGGCGGCCTGACGCACCACGTTTTCCACTTCCGCGCGGCTCAGCTTCAGCGGCACGGAGGCCAGGCTGCGCAATTCGGTCTTGGTGTACTCGTCGATCACCTGGCCCAGCGGCAGCACGAACAGCCGCGACGGGTAGTTGCCGACCAGGCCGTCCCAGCTCGACAGCTGGACGTCGTTGACGAAGGCGCGGTACGACAGCACCAGATGCTGGTCGAGGTCCAGCCGGCAATCCGGGCCGCGTGGCCGGCCCGGCGCGCAGATGACCAGGCGCAGCATGCTGTGGCCCCAGCGGCTGACCCAGTTCTGGTTGGCCTCGGCCAGCAGGTAGTCGACTTCGTAGACGCGCTCGGGGTCGATCTCGCCCAAGGGCTGGCGGGCGAAGTCGTTGCCGGCGTTGATGAAAGGCAAGCCCTTGGCGCAGGTGTCCTGCTGGGGTGCCCAGCCGAAGTGCTCGCGCAGATACCGGTTCAGGGCCGGGCGGCGGCAGCCGTAGCTGGGGTCGAGGAGGAAGTACTCCATGTTCACGGCCACGAACTCCTTCGGGCTGCTCAGCTCGTAGGCATCCGGGCTGCGTACGTTCTGGCCGTTCCTCTGCTCGCGCTCGCCGCGGCGGCCGACGTATTGCTGCCAGCCGGCGAGGTCGAGCAGGCGCGGGTCGTCGCTCAAGGTGAAGCGGCGCTCGGTCTGGCCGCGGCATCGCTCGGGCAGGCCGATCTTGCCCAGGCTGCCGAGCTGACGTTGGCAACGGTTGAGCAAGGGGCGTTCGGCGGCCGACCACAGGCGGGCGCGGTCGTAGATATGGGTGAGTTCGTGCAGCACGGTGGCCAGCAGCTCCTCGCGCACCGTGCCGTGTGGGCGCTGGGTCTTCTGCGTGGCGGCGCTGCCGTCGACCAGGCCGGGCAATAGGCGCCGGTTCAGATCGAGGGTGTCGACCAGCGAGGCCTGCCCGTAGGCATCGGCCGGCATGTTCGCGCTCCAGCTGACGCGCACACGACGGTCGAGCTGCTGCCTGAAGCGTGGCGGCAGCTTGCTCAGGGCTTCGTCGAGCAGGATCTGGGTGGCCTGGCGTTGCGCGGCATCGAGGTCGGCGTCTTGCAGGTTAAGGCGCAGGTCGGCCAGTACGGGCGCGCCCAGTAACGTCAGTGCGCAACCGAGAAGCCAGGCACGCACGCCCTTCACAGTGCCAGGATGGCTTCTGCGAGCATCTGGTCGCTGGCGCCACGCGCCTCGGGCAGGCGTTCGCGCAAGGTGCCGAAGGCGGCTTCGAGCTGGGCGCCGCGGATGTCGCCGTTGGTGGCGACGAAGCTGGCGGCGTCGTCGTGGGCCTCGCGCACGACTTTGGAGTCGCGGATCGAGGTGGTGGTGTCGGAGGTGAAGTCGATCGAACGGCCGAAGGCGCGGACGATGATGTTGCTGGTGGCCACCAGCGTTTGGGCCTGGGCCAGGTCGGCCAGCAGGAACAGCCCCAGGGTGGCGGCGATCAGCGGTTTACGCATGGAGCATCTCCAGAAAATACGGTGGAATCGAGGATGGAGCATTGGACGAGGATTGCGCGCGCCAGTTCAAGGTCATCGGCAGATTGTGCGGGTCGTGCCTGGCGCAATGCCAGCAGTGCTGCTTCGAGGCGCGCGCCGCGTATCCGTCCGGCGCTGGCGACGAACGCCGCGGCATCGTCACGGGCTTCGGACAACAGCTTGCGGTCGAAGGGGGCAGTGGTCAGTTGGCTCGTGCCGTAGCTGCCGATCACCAGGCCTTGGGTGGTGGTGTCGAAGGCGAAGGCATGGGGCAGAGCCAACAGGCAGATCAAGGCGAGCGGATAACGCATGGGCGGTCTGGGTAGCAGCGGTTGAGCGGGCACGGTCGGTCTGCCGCACGGGCCTGGACCCGTGCGGCGATGGCGACGTTACAGCGCGAGGATGGCCTGGGCCAGTTGCGCATCGCTGGCCTGCAGGCTTGGCGCCTGCTGGCGGATGAAGCTGAACGCGCTTTCCAGCTTGGCACCGCGGATCTCGCCTTGGCTGCCGACGAAGCTGGCGGCATCGTCACGGGCAGCCTGTACGATCTTGTTGTCGCGCAGCGACGAAGAGGCGTCAGACGTGGCGTGGGTGGACGCAGCGATGCCGTCGACCACCGCATCGGTGGTGACGATGAAGCTGGAGGCCTGGGCAGTGCCGGCCAGGGTGAGCAACAGTGCGGCGCCAAGCAGCGTTTTACGGGACATGGGATGAGACTCCTGACTAAGTCGAAGATCGATCTGCGTATCGGACGCTCGCAGTGGCCGTTAGGGTACGTCTGCAACGGGGCTTTCTAGCAGAGGCATAACGGCAACGTAGCACATGGAGTTATTTCCAGATGTAAGCTGGTTATAACTGTACCTGGATAAATTGAGATTTTCTAAACTGTACCTCTAGCGGAATTGATCGCTCTAGCCCGGCTTTTGGAATAAAAAAACCCGTCGCAGTTCCCTGCGACGGGTTTTTCGAAAGCGTTGCCGGCGAACCGGCTAGCCAGGGTTCAACGCCAGAACGGCTTGCCCAGCTCTTCGTAACGTTGCGATTCGCTGATACCAGCGTCAGCCAGCAGGCGCGCGTCGAGACGGGCCAGTTGACGACGGCTGGACAGGCGGCGCTGCCACAACATCAAGGTAGAAAAAGCACGCAGCGGCAGCGAGGCCTGGGCGTTGGAGGATTGTTCGAAAGCCAGATCGGAACTGAGTGTACGTTCCATGATGTCGTCCTTCCGCTTATGGCGGGATTAGATAGTGATTAACTGATGCCAATCATCCTCCTCCCGTGTCCAGAACAGTAGGTACAGTTCAGGGGTATTGCATGTGCTCAGTTAACTGTGAAATGCAGCTGTTGCACCTGAAAACGGCACAACTGTACTGGTCTGCACTGATAGAGTGCAAAACTACTTTCGTTGCTTGCTATGAATAGCGTTTATCTCCTTGTCCGGCAGTACAGTAGAACAGTTTTTTATGGATCGAGGCGTACAGTCATCAACAAAACAAAACCCGCCAAACATGCCGCTTAGGTTTCGGCATCTCGGGCGGGTTTGCTCCTTCGACGGTGCGGCTACACTGCGAGCATCCGCCCACCTGCTTCGAGGTTCTCATGCCAGCTCAACGCCTCGCGCAGGATGTGCGGGGTATGCCCGCCGCGCGCGCAGGCACGGGTGAAGTAGTCGTCCAGAGCAGCGCGGTAGTCCGGGTGTACGCAGTTGTCGATGATGACCCGCGCCCGCTCGCGCGGTGCCAGGCCACGCAGGTCGGCCAGGCCTTGTTCGGTGACCAGGATATCGACGTCATGTTCGGTGTGGTCGACATGGCTGACCATCGGCACCACGCTGGAAATGGCACCGCCTTTGGCGATCGACTTGGTGACGAAGATGGCCAGGTGCGCGTTGCGGGCGAAGTCGCCCGAGCCGCCGATGCCGTTCATCATCCGCGTGCCGCATACGTGGGTGGAGTTGACGTTGCCGTAGATGTCGAACTCCAGTGCCGTGTTGATCCCGATGATGCCCAGGCGCCGCACCACTTCCGGATGGTTGGAGATCTCCTGCGGGCGCAGCACCAGTTTGTCCTTGTAGCGCTCCAGGTTGCCGAACACATCCGCGTTGCGCCGTTCGGACAGGGTGATGGAGCTACCGGAGGCGAAGCTCATCTTGCCGGCGTCGATCAAGTCGAAGGTGGAGTCCTGCAGCACTTCGGAGTACATGGTCAGGTCATCGAAGGGCGAGTCGATCAGGCCGCACATCACTGCGTTGGCGATGCTGCCGATGCCGGCCTGCAGCGGGCCGAGGCGGTTGGTCATGCGCCCGGCGTCCACTTCCTGCTTGAGGAAGGCGATCAGGTGGTCGGCGATGCCTTGGGTTTCGTGATCCGGCGGCAGCACGGTGGACGGCGAGTCGGGCTGGTTGCTGATGACGATGCCGACGATCTTGGCCGGGTCGATGGGGATGGCGCGGCTGCCGATGCGGTCGTCGACCTTGATCAGTGGAATCGGCGTGCGGGTGGGCCGATAGGTCGGAATGTAAATGTCGTGCAGCCCTTCCAGATTGGGGTTGTGCGACAGGTTGATCTCGACGATCACACGCTTGGCGAAAATGGCGAAGCTGGCCGAGTTGCCCACCGAGGTGGTCGGCACGATATGCCCCTGCTCGGTAATCGCCACCGCCTCGATGACGGCGATGTCCGGCAGCTTGAGCTGCTGGTTGCGCAGCTGCTCCACGGTTTCGGACAGGTGCTGGTCGATGAACATGACCTTGCCGTCGTTGATCGCGCGGCGCAGGGTGCTGTCGACCTGGAACGGCATGCGCCGGGCCAGCACACCGGCTTCGGTGAGTTGCTTGTCGAGGTCGTTGCCCAGGCTGGCGCCGGTCATCAGGCTGATCTGCAACGGCGAGTGGCGCGCGCGCTCGGCCAGTGCATGGGGCACGGCCTTGGCCTCGCCGGCGCGGGTGAAGCCGCTCATGCCGACGGTCATGCCGTCTTCGATCAGGCCAGCGGCGTCGGCTGCACTCATTACTTTGCCGTGCAGGGAGGACAAGCGAATACGATCACGGTACATGGATTTTTTCTCAGGCTACTCAAGCAAGATGCGCAGTCTAGTGCCTTCGCCGGGTGCCGTCCCACGACCAAGGTCTATGAAAGGTGGGGTTTGGAGGGCTGTTCGTCAGGTGAAACCTTCGTTTCGCTCGCTGCACAGGGGCGTCGACGTGCGATTCGACTCGCTACAGGCTGCAAAGCGGCCAAGCGCTACCCGGCGCTGCTTCTATATATAGAAGCAGTGCCTCTGGCGGGGCGCGAGCCTACGGCGTCAGGTTTCCTGTCGAGTGGCGCTGCAAGCTTCGTACTGCGTGGCGTTGTCGACCAGCCATCGGCGAAAGGCGCGAAGCGATTCGGAGGCTACCTTGCGTTCGGGAATCATCAGGTAGTAGGCCTTGTCGCTAGTCAGCGCATGCTGGTGAGCGATCACCAACCTGCCCTCCAGCAATTCGCGCTGAATGAGGAAAGGCGGAATCAGCGCAATCCCCATGTGGTGCATGGCCGCCTGGGCCAGCATGGAAAACAATTCGTAACGCGGGCCGGCGAGGTCTTGGGCGATGCTCAGATCCAGCGAGCCGAACCACTGTCGCCAGGCATAGGGACGAGTGGTCTGCTGCAGCAAGGGCAGGGTCGCAATCTCGCTCGCCGATAGCGTGCTCTGCTGACCAAGCCAGTCAGGGCTGCATACGGGCAGAGGGTTCTCGCTCATCAACCGATGCGCCTGGGCACCTGGCCAGTCGGCGTCGCCGAAGTAAATGGCCGCGTCGAACGTGGTGTCGGCGAACAGGAAGGGACGAGTGCGGTTGGTGAGGTTGACGGTCACTTGCGGGTGCTTGGATTGGAAGTCCTTCAGCCGCGGCAGCAGCCACTGCGTACCGAAAGTCGGCACCACGGCCAGCTCGATCACGTTCGCGCCCTGCTGGCGCATGACCGATAGCGTGTCGCGCTCCACCGCATCCAGTTGTGCCGCGACTTGACGACTGTACGACAGCCCGGCTTCGCTGAGTTTCACCCCGCGCTGCGAGCGTCGGAACAATTCCACGTTGAGGAAGGCTTCCAGTCCCGCGATCTGTCGGCACACGGCGCCTTGGGTCAGGGACAGTTCACAGGCCGCCTTGGTGAAGCTCTCGTGGCGTGCGGCGGCTTCGAAGCAGATCAGGGCGGTGGTGCTGGGGATTGTGCGTCGCATGTACGTTGGGCTCACTCTTTGAGGTGCTTAGGGGCAGAACTCCCGATTTCCAAAGTGAGAAATTAGCACTGATAGGTGCGTATTCGTGGTTTGTCGGATGAGCCGATCGGGCCTAGGATCAATTCACTTCCGCATTGCTCTCATACCTGAGGATTTCGCCCATGGCCGACAAGGCGCATTTCAACTGGATCGATCCGTTGCTGCTCGACCAGCAGCTCACCGAAGAAGAACGCATGGTGCGTGACAGCGCTTTCCAGTTCGCCCAAGACAAACTGGCTCCGCGAGTGATCGAGGCCTTTCGTCATGAGCGGACCGATGTCGCGATCTTCCGCGAGATGGGTGAGATCGGTCTGCTCGGCGCGACGATTCCGGAAGCCTATGGCGGCAGCGGCCTCAACTACGTGTGCTATGGCCTGATCGCCCGGGAGGTGGAACGCATCGATTCAGGCTACCGCTCGATGATGAGCGTGCAGTCGTCCCTGGTGATGGTGCCGATCAACGAATTCGGCAGTGAGGCGCAGAAGCAGAAATACCTGCCGAAGCTGGCGAGCGGGGAGTGGATCGGCTGCTTCGGCCTGACCGAGCCCAACCACGGGTCCGACCCAGGCGCCATGATCACCCGGGCGCGCAAGGTCGACGGCGGTTATCGCCTGAGCGGCGCGAAGATGTGGATCACCAACAGCCCCATTGCCGACGTATTCGTGGTCTGGGCCAAGGACGACGAGGGCGACATTCGCGGTTTCGTTCTGGAGAAAGGCTGGGAAGGGCTGAGCGCTCCGGCGATTCACGGCAAGGTCGGGCTGCGTGCGTCCATCACGGGGGAAATCGTCATGGACAACGTGTTCGTGCCCGAAGAGAACCGTTTCCCCGAAGTGCGCGGCCTCAAAGGCCCGTTCACCTGCCTCAATTCCGCGCGCTACGGCATTTCCTGGGGGGCGCTGGGAGCGGCGGAGGCTTGCTGGCACACCGCTCGCCAGTACACCCTCGACCGTCAGCAGTTCGGCCGGCCCCTGGCGGCCAACCAGCTGATCCAGAAGAAGCTGGCCGACATGCAGACCGAGATCACCTTGGGGTTGCAGGGCTGTCTGCGTTTGGGGCGGATGAAGGATGAAGGCACGGCGGCAGTGGAGATCACCTCGATCATGAAGCGCAACTCCTGCGGCAAGGCGCTGGACATCGCGCGGCTGGCGCGTGACATGCTCGGTGGCAACGGCATCTCGGACGAGTTCGGCGTGGCGCGTCACCTGGTCAACCTGGAGGTGGTCAACACCTATGAAGGCACCCATGACATCCATGCGCTGATCCTGGGGCGGGCGCAGACCGGTATCCAGGCGTTCTATTGATAGAGGTGCAGGGTATGGGCGCGCTATCGCATGTACGGGTACTGGACCTGTCGCGGGTACTGGCCGGGCCTTGGGCCGGGCAGATTCTCGCCGACCTCGGGGCAGACGTCATCAAGGTAGAGCGGCCAGGCAAGGGTGACGACACCCGCGCCTGGGGGCCGCCCTTCCTGAAGGGTGCCGACGGACGCAGCACGGGCGAAGCGGCTTACTACCTTGCGGCCAATCGCAACAAGCGTTCGGTGACCATCGACTTCACTCAGGCGCAAGGCCAGGCGCTGGTGCGGGCCTTGGCGGCCAAGTCGGATGTCGTCATCGAAAATTTCAAGGTAGGCGGGCTGTCAGCCTATGGGCTGGACTACGAGAGCCTCAAAACGATCAACCCCAAGCTCATCTATTGCTCCATTACAGGGTTCGGCCAGACAGGGCCCTATGCCAAGCGCGCGGGCTACGATTTCATGATCCAGGGCTTGGGTGGATTGATGAGCCTCACCGGGCGGCCGCAGGGTGAAGCCGGAGCGGGCCCGGTGAAAGTAGGGGTAGCGCTGACCGACATTCTTACAGGGCTTTACTCGACGTCCGCGATTCTGGCCGCCTTGGCGCACCGCGAGCAGACCGGGATCGGCCAGTGCATCGACATGGCGCTGCTCGATGTGCAGGTCGCGTGCCTGGCCAACCAGGCCATGAATTATCTGACCACGGGCAATGCACCGCAACGCTTGGGTAATGCCCACCCGAACATCGTTCCTTATCAGGACTTTCCTACGGCCGATGGCGATTTCATCCTGACGGTGGGCAACGATGGGCAGTTCCGCAAGTTCGCCGAGGTGGCAGGGCAGCCGCAGTGGGCCGACGACCCACGGTTCCATAGCAATGCCTTGCGCGTCGCCCACCGGGCTGAGCTGATTCCGCTGATTCGGCAAGCGACGGTGTTCAAGACCACGGCGCAGTGGGTCGAGCAGCTGGAGCGTGCAGGGGTGCCCTGTGGGCCGATCAATGACCTGGAAGGGGTATTCAAAGATCCGCAGGTGATTGCGCGAGGGCTGGCCATGAACCTGCCCCATGCGTTGGGCGGAGAGGTGCCGCAGGTGGCCAGCCCGATTCGCTTGTCCGAGACGCCGGTGGAGTATCGTCGCGCCCCCCCTTTGTTGGGCGAGCATACCGAGTCGGTGTTGAGTGACGTACTGGGTTTGCAGACTGGCGAACTGGCCGAGCTCAAGGTGGCGGCTGTTATATAGAAGGGTTTTGACGGTCTGGAGAGTAAATGTCATTTATTTCAAATAAGCCCTTGACCCCTCGCCAGATCTCTTTATACTGCGCACCAATTCCGGGGCAAACGGAGCGGAAAACTCCTTGAGATTCAATGAGTTGAACGTTTTCTGAAGGCTGGAAGCGCTTCGATCTTCTGATCGGCAGCGGTGAAAAAGGCAGTTGACAGCAGGTTGTAACGCTGTATGATTCGCCTCCCGCTACGAGAGATCGCAGCGAGCCAAGTGGTTGAAGTTGAACGAGATTCTCGCAAAACACTTCAAAATAAACACTTGACAGACACTGAGGACAGCGTAGAATGCGCGCCTCGGTTGAGACGAAAGGCTCAACCAACCGCTCTTTAACAATTTGAATCAAGCAATTCGTGTGGGTGCTTGTGAGTACGGACTGATAGTCACCAAGATTATCAGCATCACAAGTGACCATGCGAGAAATCACATAGTCATTTGAGATTGCTGAGCCAAGTTTAGGGTTTCTTAAAAACCCAAGCAGTATTGAACTGAAGAGTTTGATCATGGCTCAGATTGAACGCTGGCGGCAGGCCTAACACATGCAAGTCGAGCGGATGAGAAGAGCTTGCTCTTCGATTCAGCGGCGGACGGGTGAGTAATGCCTAGGAATCTGCCTGGTAGTGGGGGACAACGTTTCGAAAGGAACGCTAATACCGCATACGTCCTACGGGAGAAAGCAGGGGACCTTCGGGCCTTGCGCTATCAGATGAGCCTAGGTCGGATTAGCTTGTTGGTGAGGTAATGGCTCACCAAGGCGACGATCCGTAACTGGTCTGAGAGGATGATCAGTCACACTGGAACTGAGACACGGTCCAGACTCCTACGGGAGGCAGCAGTGGGGAATATTGGACAATGGGCGAAAGCCTGATCCAGCCATGCCGCGTGTGTGAAGAAGGTCTTCGGATTGTAAAGCACTTTAAGTTGGGAGGAAGGGCAGTCAGCGAATACCTGGTTGTTTTGACGTTACCGACAGAATAAGCACCGGCTAACTCTGTGCCAGCAGCCGCGGTAATACAGAGGGTGCAAGCGTTAATCGGAATTACTGGGCGTAAAGCGCGCGTAGGTGGTTTGTTAAGTTGGATGTGAAATCCCCGGGCTCAACCTGGGAACTGCATCCAAAACTGGCAAGCTAGAGTATGGTAGAGGGTGGTGGAATTTCCTGTGTAGCGGTGAAATGCGTAGATATAGGAAGGAACACCAGTGGCGAAGGCGACCACCTGGACTGATACTGACACTGAGGTGCGAAAGCGTGGGGAGCAAACAGGATTAGATACCCTGGTAGTCCACGCCGTAAACGATGTCAACTAGCCGTTGGAATCCTTGAGATTTTAGTGGCGCAGCTAACGCATTAAGTTGACCGCCTGGGGAGTACGGCCGCAAGGTTAAAACTCAAATGAATTGACGGGGGCCCGCACAAGCGGTGGAGCATGTGGTTTAATTCGAAGCAACGCGAAGAACCTTACCAGGCCTTGACATGCAGAGAACTTTCCAGAGATGGATTGGTGCCTTCGGGAACTCTGACACAGGTGCTGCATGGCTGTCGTCAGCTCGTGTCGTGAGATGTTGGGTTAAGTCCCGTAACGAGCGCAACCCTTGTCCTTAGTTACCAGCACATCATGGTGGGCACTCTAAGGAGACTGCCGGTGACAAACCGGAGGAAGGTGGGGATGACGTCAAGTCATCATGGCCCTTACGGCCTGGGCTACACACGTGCTACAATGGTCGGTACAGAGGGTTGCCAAGCCGCGAGGTGGAGCTAATCTCACAAAACCGATCGTAGTCCGGATCGCAGTCTGCAACTCGACTGCGTGAAGTCGGAATCGCTAGTAATCGTGAATCAGAATGTCACGGTGAATACGTTCCCGGGCCTTGTACACACCGCCCGTCACACCATGGGAGTGGGTTGCACCAGAAGTAGCTAGTCTAACCTTCGGGAGGACGGTTACCACGGTGTGATTCATGACTGGGGTGAAGTCGTAACAAGGTAGCCGTAGGGGAACCTGCGGCTGGATCACCTCCTTAATCGACGACATCAGCCTGCTGATGAGCTCCCACACGAATTGCTTGATTCATTGTACGAAGACGATGCTGTAACGCGACCCTGTTATAGGTCTGTAGCTCAGTTGGTTAGAGCGCACCCCTGATAAGGGTGAGGTCGGCAGTTCAAATCTGCCCAGACCTACCATTTCATGGTGCGGCTAGACGCTACGACACACGGGGCCATAGCTCAGCTGGGAGAGCGCCTGCCTTGCACGCAGGAGGTCAGCGGTTCGATCCCGCTTGGCTCCACCACCTTTTAGCATCGTTTGCCTGTTCAGAACTTAGAAATGAACATTCCACTCACGGTTTGAGTGCGCTGAATGTTGATTTCTGACTTTTGTCAGATCGTTCTTTAAAAATTCGGATATGTGATAGAAATAGACTGATGGCCACTTTCACTGGTGGTGATCAGGCTAAGGTAAAATTTGTGAGTTCTGCGCGTAAGCGCAAATTGCGAATTTTCGGCGAATGTCGTCTTCACAGTATAACCAGATTGCTTGGGGTTATATGGTCAAGTGAAGAAGCGCATACGGTGGATGCCTTGGCAGTCAGAGGCGATGAAAGACGTGGTAGCCTGCGAAAAGCTTTGGGGAGTCGGCAAACAGACTGTGATCCAGAGATCTCTGAATGGGGGAACCCAGCCAGCACAAGCTGGTTATCTTGTACTGAATACATAGGTGCAAGAGGCGAACCAGGGGAACTGAAACATCTAAGTACCCTGAGGAAAAGAAATCAACCGAGATTCCCTTAGTAGTGGCGAGCGAACGGGGACCAGCCCTTAAGTTGGTTTGAGATTAGTGGAACGCTCTGGAAAGTGCGGCCATAGTGGGTGATAGCCCCGTACACGAAAATCTCTTGTCAATGAAATCGAGTAGGACGGAGCACGAGAAACTTTGTCTGAATATGGGGGGACCATCCTCCAAGGCTAAATACTACTGACTGACCGATAGTGAACCAGTACCGTGAGGGAAAGGCGAAAAGAACCCCGGAGAGGGGAGTGAAATAGATCCTGAAACCGTATGCGTACAAGCAGTGGGAGCCTACTTTGTTAGGTGACTGCGTACCTTTTGTATAATGGGTCAGCGACTTATATTCAGTGGCGAGCTTAACCGAATAGGGGAGGCGTAGCGAAAGCGAGTCTTAATAGGGCGTTTAGTCGCTGGGTATAGACCCGAAACCGGGCGATCTATCCATGGGCAGGTTGAAGGTTAGGTAACACTGACTGGAGGACCGAACCGACTACCGTTGAAAAGTTAGCGGATGACCTGTGGATCGGAGTGAAAGGCTAATCAAGCTCGGAGATAGCTGGTTCTCCTCGAAAGCTATTTAGGTAGCGCCTCATGTATCACTGTAGGGGGTAGAGCACTGTTTCGGCTAGGGGGTCATCCCGACTTACCAAACCGATGCAAACTCCGAATACCTACAAGTGCCGAGCATGGGAGACACACGGCGGGTGCTAACGTCCGTCGTGAAAAGGGAAACAACCCAGACCGTCAGCTAAGGTCCCAAAATCCTGGTTAAGTGGGAAACGATGTGGGAAGGCTTAGACAGCTAGGAGGTTGGCTTAGAAGCAGCCACCCTTTAAAGAAAGCGTAATAGCTCACTAGTCGAGTCGGCCTGCGCGGAAGATGTAACGGGGCTCAAACCAGGTACCGAAGCTACGGGTATCACCTCTTGGTGATGCGGTAGAGGAGCGTTCTGTAAGCCTGTGAAGGTGAGTTGAGAAGCTTGCTGGAGGTATCAGAAGTGCGAATGCTGACATGAGTAACGACAATGCGAGTGAAAAACTCGCACGCCGAAAGACCAAGGTTTCCTGCGCAACGTTAATCGACGCAGGGTTAGTCGGTCCCTAAGGCGAGGCTGAAAAGCGTAGTCGATGGAAAACAGGTTAATATTCCTGTACTTGCGATTGTTGCGATGGAGGGACGGAGAAGGCTAGGCCAGCTTGGCGTTGGTTGTCCAAGTTTAAGGTGGTAGGCTGAGATCTTAGGCAAATCCGGGATCTCAAGGCCGAGAGCTGATGACGAGTTGCCTTTAGGCGACGAAGTGGTTGATGCCATGCTTCCAAGAAAAGCTCCTAAGCTTCAGACAATCGGGAACCGTACCCCAAACCGACACAGGTGGTTGGGTAGAGAATACCAAGGCGCTTGAGAGAACTCGGGTGAAGGAACTAGGCAAAATGGCACCGTAACTTCGGGAGAAGGTGCGCCGGTGAGGGTGAAGGACTTGCTCCGTAAGCTCATGCCGGTCGAAGATACCAGGCCGCTGCGACTGTTTATTAAAAACACAGCACTCTGCAAACACGAAAGTGGACGTATAGGGTGTGACGCCTGCCCGGTGCCGGAAGGTTAATTGATGGGGTTAGCGCAAGCGAAGCTCTTGATCGAAGCCCCGGTAAACGGCGGCCGTAACTATAACGGTCCTAAGGTAGCGAAATTCCTTGTCGGGTAAGTTCCGACCTGCACGAATGGCGTAACGATGGCGGCGCTGTCTCCACCCGAGACTCAGTGAAATTGAAATCGCTGTGAAGATGCAGTGTATCCGCGGCTAGACGGAAAGACCCCGTGAACCTTTACTATAGCTTTGCACTGGACTTTGAATTTGCTTGTGTAGGATAGGTGGGAGGCTTTGAAGTGGGGACGCCAGTCCTCATGGAGCCATCCTTGAAATACCACCCTGGCAACTTTGAGGTTCTAACTCAGGTCCGTCATCCGGATCGAGGACAGTGTATGGTGGGTAGTTTGACTGGGGCGGTCTCCTCCCAAAGAGTAACGGAGGAGTACGAAGGTGCGCTCAGACCGGTCGGAAATCGGTCGTAGAGTATAAAGGCAAAAGCGCGCTTGACTGCGAGACCCACACGTCGAGCAGGTACGAAAGTAGGTCTTAGTGATCCGGTGGTTCTGTATGGAAGGGCCATCGCTCAACGGATAAAAGGTACTCCGGGGATAACAGGCTGATACCGCCCAAGAGTTCATATCGACGGCGGTGTTTGGCACCTCGATGTCGGCTCATCACATCCTGGGGCTGAAGCCGGTCCCAAGGGTATGGCTGTTCGCCATTTAAAGTGGTACGCGAGCTGGGTTTAGAACGTCGTGAGACAGTTCGGTCCCTATCTGCCGTGGACGTTTGAGATTTGAGAGGGGCTGCTCCTAGTACGAGAGGACCGGAGTGGACGAACCTCTGGTGTTCCGGTTGTCACGCCAGTGGCATTGCCGGGTAGCTATGTTCGGAAGAGATAACCGCTGAAAGCATCTAAGCGGGAAACTTGCCTCAAGATGAGATCTCACTGGGATCTTGAATCCCCTAAAGGGCCGTCGAAGACTACGACGTTGATAGGTTGGGTGTGTAAGCGCTGTGAGGCGTTGAGCTAACCAATACTAATTGCCCGTGAGGCTTGACCATATAACACCCAAGCAATCTGCCAAGCGCAGGTTGGGTGGAAGACGCATCGACGAAGATTCGCACACAAATCATCACATATCCGAATTGGCTGGCACGTCGGCAACGACGAACCGGCAACCGAATTTCTTGACGACCATAGAGCATTGGAACCACCTGATCCCATCCCGAACTCAGCAGTGAAACGATGCATCGCCGATGGTAGTGTGGGGTTTCCCCATGTGAGAGTAGGTCATCGTCAAGATTCATTTCGCAAAACCCCTATCTGCACATGCAGGTAGGGGTTTTGTCTTTAAGTAGAGACTACAGAGATTCGCGGGTACGTCCTACGGACGGGCCCGCATACAGAATTTCTTGACGACCATAGAGCATTGGAACCACCTGATCCCATCCCGAACTCAGCAGTGAAACGATGCATCGCCGATGGTAGTGTGGGGTTTCCCCATGTGAGAGTAGGTCATCGTCAAGATTCATTTCACAAAACCCCTATCTGCGTGAGCAGGTAGGGGTTTTGTCTTTTCACGGGTTTGAAAATCCCAAGCAGTAGCTCTGGAAATAAAGTCGCAAACGAACCAATGCTGGGTCGAGCGAATCTAGAACCCAGGGTTAGTCGCTAAGCTAGGGCCGCCCCAAGCACCACCGTTGATCGAAACACACCATAATGGTGGCTAAGTGCGATTGCGTTCCGGCAAGGCCGGCCGCACCATCGCTGCACTCGATGTTTTGAATGGACTCCCCCGTGGCGATCACCAGGATGCTCACAGTTGCCGCGCGGCGTTGCGGCCTTGCCGTACTGCTAGGTTGCTTGCTGCTGGGCGGGCTGCATGCGGAGTGGGATTTCTCGCTGATCAGCCGCCGCGCCGAAGCGCTATATGGGCCGCTAGGCACAGGCCAAGGTCGTATCGATGCCTGGCAAGCCATGCTGGACAGTCCACGCTCAGGCAGCGAGCAGGCGCGTCTGGAGCAGGTCAACAGCTTTTTCAATCGGCAGCTGCGTTATGTCGAAGACATCGATCTCTGGCATGAAACCGATTACTGGGCCACCCCCGTGCAATCACTGATGAAAGGTGCCGGAGATTGTGAAGACTATGCGATCGCCAAATACTTCAGCCTGCGGCACATGGGTATACCCAGCGAAAAATTGCGCATTACCTACGTTAAAGCACTGCGGCAAAACCGTGCGCACATGGTACTCACCTACTATTCGACGCCCCAGGCACAACCCCTGGTGTTGGACAGTCTCATGGACGCCATCAAACCCGCCAGCCAGCGGCCCGACCTGCTTCCCGTGTATGCCTTCAACGCCCAGGGCCTCTGGCTACCTGGTGCGGGAGGTAATCGCAAGGTCGGTGATACCAAGCGCTTGTCGCGCTGGCAGGATGTCTTGAAGAAAATGCAGGCCGAAGGATTTGCGGCCGACTCGATCGATTGAAGGAGCGCGGATGTCCCTGTTCAAACAACTGCTGTTGGCAATCTGCCTGTTTCTGCTGATCGCTTTCAGCGGCAGCTTCATCGTCAGCCTGGAGAGTTCGCGTAGCCAATACGTGAACCAACTGCGCTCTCATGCACAAGACGCGGCTACGGCGCTTGCGCTGTCGCTGACGCCCAACATCGACGACCCGGCCATGACCGAGCTGGTTGTCAGCTCGCTGTTCGACAGCGGTTACTACGCCAGCATTCGTGTCATCGACCTCGATACCGACAAGGTTCTGGTCGAACGCCAGGCCGAGCCTGACAGTGGTGGTGTACCGCGCTGGTTCGTCAGCCTGATCGGCCTGGGCGCGGAAGGCGGCGACGCGATCGTTAGCCGCGGCTGGCAGCAGGCTGCCCGGGTCGAGGTGGTCAGCCACCCGATGTTCGCGTTGGCCAAGCTCTGGCAGAGCGCTTTGGGCAGCCTGGCCTGGCTGCTGCTATGTGGCGTGATCAGCGCCGTGCTTGGAGCGCTACTGCTGCGTCGCCAACTGCGGCCCCTCGATGCCATGGTCGCGCAGTCCCAAGCCATTGCGCGTCGTGAGCTGGTGAGCATCTCCCCGGTGCCGCGTACTCCCGAACTGCGCCGCGTGGTGCTGGCCACCAACCTCATGGTGGAAAAGCTCAAGGCGCTGTTCGCCGAGCAAGCCGAGCGCAGTGAGAAGCTGCATGCCGAATCGTATCAGGACAGCCTCACAGGCCTGGCCAACCGGCGTTACTTCGAGATGCAGCTGGCGGCGAAGGTCAGCAACCTCGAAGAGACCCGTGCTGGTTATCTGCTGTTGTTGAGGGTCATGGACCTCAGTGGCCTGAACCTGCGCCTGGGTGGGCAGCGCACCGACCAACTGCTGCAAGCCGTCGGCCAGCAGCTGCAACGCGCCTGTGCCCGCCACCCGGAAACCCATGACCTGATCACCCGAAGCCGCGGCGGTGAGTTCGCTGTGCTGGCCCCTGGCATGGTGCACGAAGACGCCGTTCGCCTCGCCCAGGCCCTGACCGTCAGCCTGCAGGACTTGCATGCCACCGGCGCCAGCGACATCAGCCCGATCGCCTGCATCGGCGTCGCCCCTTACAGTCCAGGGGATGCGCCCCAGGCACTGCTCAAACTGGCCGACGAGGCCCTGGCGCGCGCAGAAAGCCAACCCGAGCCCGGCTGGGTCTGCCTGGAGCAGGGGATGTCGGCACAAGCGGCCGACAGCCAGCACGCTTGGCATGAACGCCTCGACCGTGCGCTGAACCAGGGGCTTTTCGCACTGTTCCTGCAACCGGTGGTCGACGCCGACAATGCCGAGCGGGTGCTGCATCACAAAGTCATCTCTCGTCTGGACGACGGCGCGGAAGTGCTGGCCGCTGGCCGTTTCCTGCCTTGGTTGGAGCGCTTCGGCTGGACGCCCAGGCTGGACCTGCTAGTGATCGAAAAGGTACTGCAGCACCTGCGCGAGCATCGCCAGCCGCTGGCCCTGAACCTGTCGGGTGCGATCCTGACCGATCCTGTAGCCCTGCAACGCGTGTTCGACCTGCTGGGCAAGCACAGCGCCGTCGGTGCTCACCTGACCCTGGAAATCGGCGAGGAACAGTTGCCCGAGCAGGCCAAGCTCGAAGAGCTGACCCGTCGCCTGCACGCCTTGGGCTTCGCCGTGGCCCTGCAGCGCTTCGGCGGTCGTTTCAGCATGATCGGCAACTTGGCCGACCTGGGGCTCGCCTATTTGAAAATCGATGGCGGTTATATCCGCAACATCGATACCGAACCGCACAAACAGCTGTTCATCGAGGCCATTCAACGCGCAGCCCACAGCATCGACATTCCGCTGATTGCCGAGCGGGTCGAAACCGAGGGCGAGTGGCGGGTGCTCAAGGAAATGGGTGTGCAAGGCATCCAGGGGCAACTGACGGGCGAACCAGCGCCCTGGCGTTGAGCGGCGCAGGCGCGGGTCAGGCCAAGGCGGCCTGAACCTGCGTCATCCAGTGCGGTGTAGGCGTTATCAGATCAAACCGGTATCGGCATCCTCTTCTATGAGATCGGTGAGGCTGCCCAGTGCCTTACGCGCCTTCTTGCGCTGATTCAGCTTGGTCTGTGCGCCTTGCGGCAAGTCGCTCAAGTGAATCACGCCCTTGCTGGTCAGAACCTCGATGAGGTCTTCCAGTACCCGGATCATGTCCAGATCGCTCTGCTTGAGCTGCTTCAAGCCATTCTGCAACTGATCGTCGGAGAACCATTCCTGAATTTCGGCATGGTCGGCCGGCAACTCCTCGGTGTACCCCTCATAAGGCGTGGCTTGCACCTGTTGCAGCTTGCCCCGCGCATTGCGGTGGACGTAGAACATGGCGAATCCTCGAGACGATGGTGCGTTGTTGTAGTGGTCAGCATAGGCAGGATTTGACGCCTGCCCGGGTTTCGCCGATGCCGGCGACCCTGAGGTCGCCGGCCTGCTGATCAGGTATTGGAGTTGTCGATCTTGATGGTCGGGTCCGCACCGCTGATCAGCGAGTTGATGGACGTGTTCGACCAGTTGACGCCTTCGAGCTTGATCGACACATCGGCGTTGGCCAAGCCACCTGCTGCGTTGAGCTTGCCTTCGCTGCTGACCTGCAAGGTCGACTCTCCTCCGACCGTGGTGATCTTCAGATAGTTGTCGATAGTGCTGCCACGCTCGCCCTGCAGCAAGTCGCTGAGGTCGAGGCGATCGCCTTCGCTAGGTTTGAAGTCCTTGATCACGTCGTTGCCGACGTCGCCGGATTTCCACACGAAGGTATCGGCACCCGAGCCACCGCTGAGGATATCGTCGCCCTTGCCGCCCACCAGCACATCGTTGCCGCTGCCACCGAACAGCATGTCGTTGCCTTCGCCACCGTAGAGGGTGTCGTTGCCGCTGCCGCCGAGCAGGATATCGTTGCCCTTGCCGCCGTCCAAGGTGTCGTCGCCACCCTGGCCGAAGATCAGGTCGTTGCCGGCGCCGCCCAGGAGGGTGTCGTTACCGTCGCTACTGCGCGAGACGTCGAACTCGGTGTAATGCTCGGACACATACTGGTGCATCATCCGCGCATCCACGTCACCCGCATCCAGGCCCAGCTTGTTGGCCACGTAGTTCTGGATAGCTTCAACGCCCGAACCTGGGATCGAGTCGAAGCTGACCAGGTCCCCGAAGATGATGTCGTTGCCATCGCCACCGTCGACTTGGTCATTGCCCGGCTGGATTACCTCGGTATGGCCGAGGATGGCATCGGCAAGTTTGCTCGAGTCGATGTTGTATTGCGGCACGCCATCGGAGTCGTACTTGGCCAGATCGCTGGCCTTGAGTTCTGGCCCCAGGCCGATAGCCTCCACCGAACTCAGCGCTGCAAGCAGCTTGTAGCCGTCTGCTGAGTTGGAGATAGCGCTGCTGGTCGTGGTGCCATCGCCACTTAGGGACGACAGCTCGTAACCGCCGTTACCTTCGGCGTGAATGGTGCCAGTGGTCACATTGCTCCAGTAAGAGCCAAACCAGCTAGAAAAGCGTGCTTGCGCGACCAGGTTGCCACTGCTGTCGATCGATACGCGATTGTTGGAATCGAGCTGATAGTTGGTAACCGTGTTTCCTATTTTGTAACTGATGCTGGACAGGAAGGTATCCAACTTGACGGAGCTGTTTGCCAGCGTCGGGTTGGCCTGCTCGCCGGTTTGGTAGTAGGTCGGCTGGCCATCGGTGATGAAGTAGGTCTGGCTGATACCGGTGCTACCCCCATCCTTTAGGTTCTGGAACCAGTTGGCAGTAGTCTTGAAGGCATCTTCGTAGTTAGTGCCGCCGGCGGCACTCATGGTCTTCAGGGCAGTGAGGAGGGTCTGAAGACCGGCATCGTTGAGTTTGACCGCCACGGTGCTCTTCACTTGGGTCGCGAAGTCCACCAGCAGGATATTCACCGTACCCGACAGGTCACCTTTTACGCTCGTGGCCAAAGTCTGGAACACCGACGTCAGCGAATTTTGCGCGTCCGTCACGCCTTTTGTGCCCATGCTCGACGAAGTATCGACCACGAAGGCAAGGTTGTAGTCCTTGCCCTTGACCACGTGCAGACCAGTGACGTCGGACACGATGATGTCGCTGGCCACAGTGCCGGTGCCCACATCGTTGCCGGCGCTGAGGTTGCTGGTGGCATAGGTGTCCGGGTACACGGTGACCTTCAGCGAGCCCTCGGTGGTCGCGGTGCTGCCGCCAACGCTTTCGCTGGAGACCGACGTCACCTTCACGTCGAACTGGCCGTAGTAGTAAGCCGGTGGCTTGATGACCAGGCTGGCCATGTTCCACCCGCTGACGTCCACGGCGGTCGCGCCCACGGTCAGGCTGTGGCCGGCGTTATCGCTGACCACGGAGCCGGATGGGATACCGCTGAGTTTGACCGACAGGGTTTCCGAACCGTCAGTGTCGGTCAGCGCGCTGCTGATGCCGACCAGTTTGACGCTACCGTTCTCCGGCCCTTCGTTGAGCTTGTAGCCGTCGTAGTAGCCCTGGCCGCTGCTGCCGTGCAGGTCCGAAACGCTGACGCCTGCGTTGATCAGCGCGGTGACGTTCTGGTACATCGGCACCGCGGCGCTGTTCAGGTCGCCGGCCGTGCCATTACCCACCTTGACGTTGATGTCGTAACTGCCTGGACCTGCCTGGTTGGCGTGGTAGATCTCCACGGTGTAGTAGCCGTTGGTGGTCGGGGTGTAGCTGCCCGACACCGTGCCACCGCCACCCCAGGTCGATGTGACCACGTTCTTGCCGCCGATGGTGACCAGCACGCTGTCGTCGGCCACGCCGCTGAAGGTGTAGGTCTTGCCGGCTTCCAGGTAGATCAGGCCCGACGTTTTCGAGCCGGTGTTGGGGCTGACGTTGGCATCGGACTGTACGTTGGTGACCGACTCGCTTTTGCTCGCCGCACCGGAGTTGGCGAACACGGTTTTCAACGCGTCGCCCGTGATGCCGTTACCGTTGGTGCCCAGGCCGTTGAGGCTGTTCCACGTCTCTTTGGTCAGGCCCAGAGAATTGACATTGTTGGTCCCGATGTTGAGGGTCGGCGCATCGGCGACAGGGGTGATGTCGACCTTCAACGTGGCTTCGCTGCCCGGAGTGATGCCGTCGGTAGGCTTGAACTTGACCTGCGCGTAGTCCGCCTGCTTGTTGCCGACGCCGCTACCGCCATAGGCGTCCACACCCGACTGGTTGGCCAGCGGCACGAACTTGAGCTTGCCGGCGGCGATGTCGGCCTGGCTGATGGTCTGGTTCAGGGTCACGTTCACCCAAGTGGTGCCGTTGTTGTACTTCAGGCTGCCCAGGTCGGGCAGTTTAGTGATGGTCACACCCAGGCTCGACACCGGGCTGTCGACGTCGCTGACGTTGAAGTTGCTCCAGGACAGCACCAGATCGGTGTCTTCGATGCCGGTGACTGCGCCGCCAGCCGAGACCGGTGCGTCGTTGACTGCGATGACGTTGACCGTAGTGGTGGCGGTGTTGGAGACGTTGACGCCGTCGGTCACGGTGACGGTGATCACGCGCGGGGTGGTGCTCGGATCCTCGCTGGCGTTGTAGAACGAAATGTTCTTGATCGCCTGGGCGTAGTCGGCCAGCGAAGCGTTGCCGCTCAAGGTCAGTACCACTTTGCCGTCGGTGCTGTTGGCGTTGATGGTGATGCCGTTGACGCTGTTGCCCAGGTTGAGTGCGTCGCCTGGCTGACGGTTGGTCAGCGTGATGGTCGCGCCGGTCAGTTGGGTGCTGTCGAAATCGGTGATCGTCAGATCGACGTCGCCGATCGACACGCCATTGGCCTGATTCTCGGTGAAGGTGACCTGGTAGTCGCCGCCGGTCTTGCCGCTCGAGTCGTTGGCGTCCAGATCCAGCACCGGTGCCGGCTCGAACAGCTGCGTCGTGACGCTGCCCGCCGTGCCGCTGACCACCAGACCCTCGAAGTTGCCGCCCGTGGCGGAATCGACCTTGACCGTGAAGGTTTCGGTGCCTTCGGTGATGTTGTCCTTGATGGTCGGCACGTTGAAGGTGGCCTGAGTACTGCCGGCCTTGATCACCACCGTGGCGACGCCTACGTAGTCGGTGCCGTTGGTAGCGGTGCCGCTGTAGCTGAGCTTGACCGTGACATCGGTCTGCGGCGCGTTGCTCAGGTTCAGCGTGTAGGTCGCGTTGTTGCCTTCGGCGACCTGGCTGCTGCCGGTGATGCTCAGCGTGGTGTTGTTGATCGTGTCGGTCACCGAGGTCACGGCCGGGGTGCTGACGTAGGCTAGATTCTCGAAGTTGCCACCCGTAGCGTTGGTGATCTGGGCGCTGACAGTGGAAGCACCGATGTACACGTCGTCCGCTGGTGCGGCGACGGTCACGCTGCCGCTGCTCTGATTGGCGGCAATGGTGATGGTCTGGCCATTGCTGAGTGTGACCGTCACAGGCGTACCGGCCGGGTTGCTCAGGGATGCGGTATAGACGATGGAGCCACCTTCGGCCACGGTCGGCGTCGCGCTCAGGGTGAGCGTGGTGGTGTCTTGAACATCGGTGACGGTAGTAGTGGTGGTTGCCTTGTTGGCCACCAGGTTTTCGTAGTTGCCGCCGCTGACGGTACTGATGCTGTTGGTGACCGGAGCATGGCCTTGGTAGACGTCGTTGCTCACCGGGGTGCTGACGGTGCCCGAGCTTTGGCCGACTGCGATGGTGATGGTTTCGCCATTGGCGAGTTTCACCACCACAGGCGTGCCGGTGACCGGGGCGCTGACGGTCGCGGTGTAGACGACCGAACCGCCCTCGGCTACCGATGGGGTGGAGGTCAGGGTTACGGTCGAAGTGTCGACCACGTCGGTGACAGTGGTCGTTACCGTGCCTTTGTTCGCCACCAGGTTTTCGTAGTTGCCGCCCGAGACGCTGCTGATGTTGTTGGTGACAGCGGCGTGACCGACGTACACGTCGTTGGTGACCGGGGTCGTTGCGGTACCGGAGCTTTGGCCGACGGCGATGGTGATGGTTTCGCCGTTGGCGAGCTTCACCACAACCGGGGAGCCGGTCACCGGAGCGCTGACGCTGGCGGTGTAAACGATCGAACCGCCTTCGGCTACCGATGGGGTTGCGGTCAGGGTCACGGTCGAAGTATCGACAACGTCGGTGACGGTGGTCGTTACAGCGGTCTGATTAGCGACCAGGTTTTCGTAGTTGCCGCCCGAGACACTGCTGATGTTATTGGTGACAGCGGCATGGCCAACGTACACGTCGTTAGTGACCGGCGCGGTGGCAGTGCCGGAACTCTGACCGACCGCGATAGTGATGGTCTCGCCGTTGGCGAGTTTCACCACGACTGGGGAGCCGGTGACCGGAGCGCTAACGCTGGCGGTGTAAACGATCGAACCGCCTTCAGCTACCGATGGGGTTGCGGTCAGGGTCACGGTCGAAGTATCGACAACGTCGGTGACGGTGGTCGTTACAGCGGTCTGATTAGCGACCAGGTTTTCGTAGTTGCCGCCCGAGATGCTGCTGATGTTGTTGGTCACAGCGGCGTGACCGACGTACACGTCGTTGGTGACCGGAGTCGTTGCAGTGCCGGAACTCTGGCCAACTGCGATAGTGATGGTCTCGCCATTGGCGAGTTTCACTACAACTGGGGAGCCGGTGACCGGAGCGCTAACGCTGGCGGTGTAAACGATCGAACCGCCTTCGGCTACCGATGGGGTCGCAGTCAGGGTCACGGTCGAGTTATCGACAACGTCAGTGACGGTGGTCGTTACAGCGGTCTGATTAGCGACCAGGTTTTCGTAGTTGCCGCCCGAGACGCTGCTGATGTTGTTGGTCACAGCGGCGTGACCGACGTACACGTCATTGGTGACCGGCGTGGTGGCAGTGCCGGAGCTCTGACCGACTGCAATAGTGATGGTCTCGCCATTGGCGAGTTTCACTACAACCGGAGTGCCAGTCACCGGCGCGCTGACGCTAACGGTGTAGACGATCGAACCGCCTTCAGCTACCGATGGGGTCGCGGTCAGGGTCACGGTCGAGGTATCAACTGTGTCGGTGACGGTTGTAGTTACGTTGCCCTGGGTAGCCACCAAGTTTTCATAGTTGCCGCCCGAGACGCTGCTGATGCTGTTGGTGACAGCGGCATGGCCAACGTACACATCGTTAGTGACCGGCGTGGTGGCAGTGCCGGAGCTCTGACCGACTGCAATAGTAATGGTCTCGCCATTGGCGAGTTTCACTACAACCGGGGAGCCAGTCACTGGTGCGCTGACACTGGCGGTGTAAACGATCGAACCACCTTCAGCTACCGATGGCGTCGCGGTCAGGGTAACGGTCGAGGTGTCGACTGTATCGGTGACGGTGGTCGTTACAGCACCTTGGTTAGCAACCAAGCTCTCGTAGTTGCCGCCGGACACATTGCTGATGCTGTTGGTGACAGCGGCATGGCCAACGTACACATCGTTAGTGACCGGCGTGGTGGCAGTGCCGGAGCTCTGACCGACTGCAATAGTAATGGTCTCGCCATTGGCGAGTTTCACTACAACCGGGGAGCCAGTCACTGGTGCGCTGACACTGGCGGTGTAAACGATCGAACCACCTTCAGCTACCGATGGCGTCGCGGTCAGGGTCACGGTCGAGGTATCGACCGTGTCGGTGACGGTAGTCGTTACAGCACCTTGGTTAGCAACCAAGCTCTCGTAGTTGCCGCCGGACACTGTGGTGATGTTGTTAGTCACAGCAGCGTGACCAACGTACACGTCGTTAGTAACCGGAGTCGTTGCAGTGCCGGAACTCTGGCCGACAGCGATGGTAATGGTTTCGCCATTGGCCAGTTTCACTACAACCGGAGTGCCGGTGACCGGAGCGCTGACGCTAGCGGTATAGACGATCGAGCCGCCTTCAGCTACCGATGGGGTCGCGGTCAGGGTCACGGTCGAGGTATCGACAACGTCGGTGACGGTGGTCGTTACAGCGGTCTGATTAGCGACCAGGCTTTCGTAGTTGCCGCCCGACACTGTGGTGATGTTGTTAGTCACAGCGGCGTGACCGACGTACACGTCGTTAGTGACCGGCGTGGTGGCAGTGCCGGAACTCTGACCGACCGCGATAGTGATGGTCTCGCCGTTGGCGAGTTTCACCATAACAGGAGAGCCGGTAACCGGCGCGCTGACGCTGGCGGTGTAGACGATCGAGCCGCCTTCAGCTACCGATGGGGTCGCGGTCAGGGTCACGGTCGAGGTATCGACAACGTCGGTGACGGTGGTCGTTACAGCGGCCTGATTGGCGACCAGGCTTTCATAGTTACCGCCCGACACTGTGGTGATGTTGTTAGTCACAGCGGCGTGACCGACGTACACGTCGTTAGTGACCGGCGTGGTGGCAGTGCCGGAGCTCTGACCGACTGCAATAGTGATGGTCTCGCCATTGGCGAGTTTCACTACAACCGGAGTGCCAGTCACCGGCGCGCTGACGCTAGCGGTGTAGACGATCGAACCGCCTTCAGCTACCGATGGGGTCGCGGTCAGGGTCACGGTCGAGGTATCAACTGTGTCGGTGACGGTTGTAGTTACGTTGCCCTGGGTAGCCACCAAGTTTTCATAGTTGCCGCCCGAGACGCTGCTGATGTTGTTGGTGACCGCGGCATGGCCAACGTAAACATCGTTAGTAACCGGCGTAGTAGCAGTACCGGAACTCTGGCCGACGGCGATGGTGATGGTTTCGCCGTTGGCGAGTTTCACCACGACCGGGGAGCCGGTGACCGGAGCGCTGACGCTAGCGGTGTAAACAATCGAACCACCTTCAGCTACCGATGGGGTCGCGGTCAGGGTCACGGTCGAGGTATCGACCGTGTCGGTGACGGTAGTCGTTACAGCACCTTGGTTAGCAACCAAGCTCTCGTAGTTGCCGCCGGACACATTGCTGATGCTGTTAGTCACAGCGGCGTGACCAACGTACACGTCGTTAGTGACCGGCGTGGTGGCAGTGCCGGAACTCTGACCGACCGCGATAGTGATGGTCTCGCCGTTGGCGAGTTTCACCACGACTGGGGAGCCGGTGACCGGAGCGCTAACGCTGGCGGTGTAAACGATCGAACCGCCTTCAGCTACCGATGGGGTTGCGGTCAGGGTCACGGTCGAAGTATCGACAACGTCGGTGACGGTGGTCGTTACAGCGGTCTGATTAGCGACCAGGTTTTCGTAGTTGCCGCCCGAGATGCTGCTGATGCTGTTGGTCACAGCGGCGTGACCGACGTACACGTCGTTGGTGACCGGAGTCGTTGCAGTGCCGGAACTCTGGCCAACTGCGATAGTGATGGTCTCGCCATTGGCGAGTTTCACTACAACTGGGGAGCCGGTGACCGGAGCGCTAACGCTGGCGGTGTAAACGATCGAACCGCCTTCGGCTACCGATGGGGTCGCAGTCAGGGTCACGGTCGAGTTATCGACAACGTCAGTGACGGTGGTCGTTACAGCGGTCTGATTAGCGACCAGGTTTTCGTAGTTGCCGCCCGAGACGCTGCTGATGTTGTTGGTCACAGCGGCGTGACCGACGTACACGTCATTGGTGACCGGCGTGGTGGCAGTGCCGGAACTCTGACCGACCGCGATAGTGATGGTCTCGCCATTAGCAAGTTTCACTACGACCGGGGAGCCAGTCACCGGCGCGCTGACGCTAGCGGTGTAAACGATCGAACCGCCTTCAGCTACCGATGGTGTAGCGGTCAGGGTCACGGTCGAGGTATCGACCGTGTCGGTGACGGTAGTCGTTACGGCACCTTGGTTAGCAACCAAGCTCTCGTAGTTGCCGCCGGACACATTGCTGATGCTGTTAGTAACCGCAGCATGACCGACATACACATCGTTAGTGACTGGGGTAGTCGCAGTGCCAGAACTCTGACCGACCGCGATAGTGATGGTCTCGCCATTAGCAAGTTTCACCACGACTGGCGAGCCGGTGACTGGTGCGCTGACACTGGCGGTGTAAACGATCGAGCCACCTTCAGCTACCGATGGGGTCGCGGTCAGGGTCACGGTCGAGGTATCGACAACGTCGGTGACGGTGGTCGTTACAGCGGCCTGATTAGCGATTAGGTTTTCGAAGTTGCCGCCGGAAACACCAGTGATATTGGCGGTTACCGGAGCGTGGCCTTGATAGACATCATTGCTGACCGGAGTATTGACGGTGCCAGAAGTCTGGCCGACCGCGATGGTGATGCTCTGGCCATTGCTCAGAGTGACCACTACCGGCGAGCCAGTTACGGCATCGGCGACGGTCGCGGTGTAGACGATGGTGCCGCCTTCGGCAACCGATGGAGTGGCTGACAGCACCACAGTAGTGGTGTCCTGAATATCGGTAACCTGAGTAGTGACTGGCGCCTGGTTGGCTACCAAGTTCTCGTAGTTGCCGCCCGACACTGTGGTGATGTTGTTGGTCACTGCGGAGTGGCCGACGTACACGTCGTTGGTAACCGGAGTCGTTGCAGTGCCGGAGCTCTGACCGACCGCGATAGTGATGGTCTCGCCATTGGCAAGTTTCACCACAACCGGGGAGCCGGTGACCGGTGCACTGACACTGGCGGTGTAAACGATCGAGCCGCCTTCGGCTACCGATGGGGTAGCGGTCAGGGTCACGGTCGAGTTATCGACAACGTCAGTGACGGCGGTCGTTACAGCGGCCTTATTAGCGACCAGGTTTTCGTAGTTGCCGCCCGAAATGCTGCTGATGTTGTTGGTCACAGCAGCGTGACCGACATACACATCGTTGGTGACCGGAGTCGTTGCAGTGCCGGAGCTTTGGCCGACGGCGATAGTGATGGTTTCGCCGTTGGCGAGTTTCACCACGACTGGCGAGCCAGTCACCGGCGCGCTGACGCTGGCGGTGTAAACGATCGAGCCGCCCTCGGCAACAGATGGAGTAGCGGTCAGGGTCACGGTCGAGGTATCGACTGTGTCGGTAACGGTTGTAGTTACGTTGCCTTGGGTTGCGACCAAGTTTTCATAGTTGCCGCCCGAGACGTTGCTGATGCTGTTGGTCACAGCGGCGTGACCGACATACACATCGTTAGTGACCGGAGTCGTCGCAGTGCCGGAGCTTTGGCCGACGGCGATAGTGATGGTTTCGCCATTGGCGAGTTTCACCACGACTGGCGAGCCGGTGACCGGAGCGCTGACGCTGGCGGTGTAAACGATCGAACCGCCTTCGGCTACCGATGGGGTAGCGGTCAGGATCACGGTCGAGGTATCGACCGTGTCGGTGACAGTCGTGGTTACGTTGCCTTGGGTGGCGACCAAGTTTTCATAGTTGCCGCCCGAGACGTTGCTGATGCTGTTGGTCACAGCGGCGTGACCGACATACACATTGTTAGTGACCGGAGTCGTCGCAGTGCCGGAACTCTGACCGACCGCGATAGTGATGGTCTCGCCGTTGGCAAGTTTCACTACGACCGGGGAGCCAGTCACCGGCGCGCTGACGCTGGCGGTGTAAACGATCGAGCCACCTTCAGCTACCGATGGTGTAGCGGTCAGGGTAACGGTCGAGGTATCGGCCGTGTCGGTGACAGTCGTGGTTACGTTGCCTTGGGTGGCGACCAAGTTTTCATAGTTGCCGCCCGACACTGTGGTGATGTTGTTAGTCACAGCGGCGTGACCGACGTACACATCGTTGGTAACCGGAGTCGTTGCAGTGCCGGAGCTTTGGCCGACGGCGATAGTGATGGTCTCGCCGTTGGCGAGTTTCACCACAACCGGGGATCCGGTGACTGGTGCGCTGACGCTAGCGGTGTAAACGATCGAGCCGCCTTCTGCTACCGATGGCGTCGCTGTCAGGGTAACGGTCGAGGTATCGACCGTGTCGGTGACGGTAGTCGTTACAGCACCTTGGTTAGCAACCAAGCTCTCGTAGTTGCCGCCAGACACATTGCTGATGCTGTTGGTCACGGCGGCGTGACCGACATACACGTCATTGGTCACTGGCGTAGTCGCAGTGCCGGAACTCTGGCCGACGGCGATGGTGATGGTCTCGCCGTTGGCGAGTTTCACCACGACTGGGGATCCGGTAACCGGTGCGCTGACGCTAGCGGTGTAAACGATCGAGCCGCCTTCTGCTACCGATGGCGTCGCTGTCAGGGTAACGGTCGAGGTATCGACCGTGTCGGTGACGGTAGTCGTTACAGCACCTTGGTTAGCAACCAAGCTCTCGTAGTTGCCGCCAGACACATTGCTGATGCTGTTGGTCACGGCGGCGTGACCGACATACACGTCATTGGTCACTGGCGTAGTCGCAGTGCCGGAACTCTGGCCGACGGCGATGGTGATGGTCTCGCCGTTGGCGAGTTTCACCACAACCGGGGAGCCGGTGACCGGAGCGCTGACGCTGGCGGTGTAAACGATCGAACCGCCTTCAGCTACCGACGGGGTCGCGGTCAGAGTTACGGTCGAAGTATCGACAACGTCGGTGACGGTGGTCGTTACAGCCGTCTGATTAGCAACCAGGCTTTCATAGTTGCCGCCCGACACTGTGGTGATGTTGTTAGTCACAGCAGCGTGACCGACGTACACATCGTTGGTAACCGGAGTCGTTGCAGTGCCGGAACTCTGACCGACAGCGATAGTGATGGTCTCGCCATTAGCAAGTTTCACCACGACTGGCGAGCCGGTGACTGGTGCGCTGACACTGGCGGTGTAAACGATCGAGCCACCTTCAGC
This sequence comes from Pseudomonas sp. MLB6B, assembly GCF_054508135.1. Lineage (NCBI taxonomy): Bacteria > Pseudomonadati > Pseudomonadota > Gammaproteobacteria > Pseudomonadales > Pseudomonadaceae > Pseudomonas > Pseudomonas sp. MLB6B. The sequence continues at coordinate 1,011,666 of NZ_CP199313.1, forward strand.
TACCGATGGGGTCGCGGTCAGGGTCACGGTCGAGGTATCGACAACGTCGGTGACGGTGGTCGTTACAGCGGCCTGATTAGCGATTAGGTTTTCGAAGTTGCCGCCGGAAACACCAGTGATATTGGCGGTTACCGGAGCGTGGCCTTGATAGACATCATTGCTGACCGGAGTATTGACGGTGCCAGAAATCTGGCCGACCGCGATGGTGATGCTCTGGCCATTGCTCAGCGTGACCACGACTGGCGAGCCAGTTACGGCGTCGGCAACGGTCGCGGTGTAGACGATGGTGCCGCCTTCAGCGACCGATGGAGTCGCGGAGAGCACCACGGTGGTGGTGTCCTGAACATCAGTAACGGTCGTAGTGACTGGTGTTTGGTCAGCGGTCAGATTTTCATAATTGCCACCCGATACGCTCGCGATGTTGTTGTCCACAGGCGCATGGCCTTGGTAGACATCGTTGCTGACCGGAGTCGTGACGGTACCTGCACTTTGACCAACAGCAATGGTGATGGTCTCGCCATTGGCGAGTTTCACCACAACTGGGCTGCCAGTAACTGGTGCGTTGACGCTGGCGGTGTAAGTAATCGAACCGCCTTCGGCAACAGATGGGGTGGCCGTCAGCGTTACGGTAGTGGTGTCCTGTACGTCGGTGACTTGCGTAGTAACAGGTGCCTGGTTGGCTACCAAGTTCTCGAAGTTGCCGCCCGATACGGTGGTGATATTTGCCGTGACCGGTGCATGGCCTTGGTAAACATCGTTGCTAACTGGAGTGTTAACCGTGCCCGAAGTTTGACCAACCGCGATGGTGATGCTCTGGCCGTTGCTCAGCGTGACCACGACTGGCGAGCCAGTTACAGCATCGGCGACGGTCGCGGTGTAGACGATGGTGCCGCCTTCAGCAACCGATGGGGTGGCCGACAGCACCACAGTAGTGGTGTCCTGAACATCGGTAACCTGAGTAGTGACTGGCGCCTGGTTGGCTACCAAGTTTTCGTAGCTGCCGCCCGATACGGTAGTGATGTTTGCCGTGACGGGTGCATGACCTTGGTAAACATCGTTGCTAACCGGCGTGTTGACCGTGCCAGAAGTCTGGCCAACCGCGATGGTGATGCTCTGGCCATTGCTTAGAGTGACCACTACCGGCGAGCCGGTTACGGCATCTGCAACGGTCGCGGTGTAGACGATGGTGCCGCCTTCAGCGACCGATGGGGTAGCGGAGAGCACCACAGTAGTGGTGTCCTGGACGTCGGTAACCTGACTAGTGACTGGTGCCTGGTTGGCTACCAGGTTCTCGTAGTTGCCACCCGATACGCTCGCGATGTTGTTGTCCACAGGCGCATGGCCTTGGTAGACATCGTTGCTGACCGGAGTCGTGACGGTACCTGCACTTTGACCAACAGCAATGGTGATGGTCTCGCCATTGGCGAGTTTCACCACAACTGGGCTGCCAGTAACTGGTGCGTTGACGCTGGCGGTGTAAGTAATCGAACCGCCTTCGGCAACAGATGGGGTAGCCGTCAGCGTTACGGTAGTGGTGTCCTGTACGTCGGTGACTTGCGTAGTAACAGGTGCCTGGTTGGCTACCAAGTTCTCGAAGTTGCCGCCCGATACGGTGGTGATATTTGCCGTGACCGGTGCATGACCTTGGTAAACGTCATTGCTAACCGGCGTGTTGACCGTGCCCGAAGTTTGGCCGACCGCGATGGTGATGCTTTGGCCATTGCTCAGAGCAACTACCACCGGCGAACCGGTTACAGGCGAGGCGACGGTCGCGGTGTAGACGATGGTGCCGCCTTCGGCGACCGACGGGGTAGCCGACAGCACTACGGTAGTGGTGTCCTGGACGTCGGTGACTTGCGTGGTAACAGGGGCCTGGTTGGCTACCAGATTCTCGAAGTTGCCGCCGGAGACGCTGGTGATGTTTGCCGTGACCGGTGCATGACCTTGGTAAACGTCATTGCTAACCGACGTGTTGACCGTACCCGAAGTTTGGCCGACCGCGATGGTAATGCTCTGGCCATTGCTCAGAGCAACTACTACCGGCGAACCGGTTACAGGCGAGGCGACGGTCGCGGTGTAGACGATGGTGCCGCCTTCGGCGACCGACGGGGTAGCCGACAGCACTACGGTAGTGGTGTCCTGGACGTCGGTAACCTGAGTAGTGACTGGCGCCTGGTTAGCTACCAAGTTTTCGTAGCTGCCGCCCGATACGGCGGCGATGTTCGCCGTGACAGGCGCATGACCTTGGTAAACATCGTTGCTAACCGGCGTGTTGACCGTACCCGAAGTCTGGCCGACCGCGATGGTGATGCTCTGGCCGTTGCTCAGCGTGACCACGACTGGCGAGCCAGTTACAGCATCAGCGACGGTCGCGGTGTAGACGATGGTGCCGCCTTCAGCGACCGATGGAGTCGCGGAGAGCACCACGGTGGTGGTGTCCTGAACATCAGTAACGGTCGTATTGACTGGTGTTTGGTCAGCGGTCAGATTTTCATAATTGCCACCCGATACGCTCGCGATGTTGTTGTCCACAGGCGCATGGCCTTGGTAGACATCGTTGCTGACCGGAGTCGTGACGGTACCTGCACTTTGACCAACAGCAATGGTGATGGTCTCGCCATTGGCGAGTTTCACCACAACTGGGCTGCCAGTAACTGGTGCGTTGACGCTGGCGGTGTAAGTGATCGAACCGCCTTCGGCAACAGACGGGGTCGCCGTCAAGGTTACGGTAGTGGTGTCTTGGACGTCGGTGACTTGGGTAGTAACCGGCGCTTGGTTAGCTACCAAGTTCTCGTAGCTGCCGCCCGATACGGTGGTGATGTTTGCCGTTACAGGTGCATGACCTTGGTAAACGTCGTTGCTAACCGGCGTGTTGACCGTGCCTGAAGTTTGGCCGACCGCGATGGTGATGCTCTGGCCATTGCTCAGCGTGACCACGACTGGCGAGCCAGTTACGGCGTCGGCAACGGTCGCGGTGTAGACGATGGTGCCGCCTTCGGCAACCGATGGAGTAGCGGAGAGCACCACGGTAGTGGTGTCCTGAACATCGGTAACCTGAGTGGTGACCGGCGCTTGGTTAGCTACCAAGTTCTCGTAGCTGCCGCCCGATACGGTGGTGATGTTTGCCGTTACAGGTGCATGACCTTGGTAAACGTCGTTGCTAACCGGCGTGTTGACCGTACCGGAAGTCTGGCCGACCGCGATGGTGATGCTTTGGCCATTGCTCAGCGTGACCACGACTGGCGAGCCAGTTACGGCATCAGCGACAGTTGCGGTGTAGACGATGGTGCCGCCTTCAGCAACCGATGGGGTAGCGGAGAGCACCACGGTGGTGGTGTCTTGAACATCGGTAACCTGAGTGGCAACCGGCGTTTGATTAGCTACCAAGTTCTCGTAGCTGCCGCCCGATACGGTGGTGATGTTTGCCGTGACAGGTGCATGACCTTGGTAAACATCGTTGCTGACCGGCGTGTTGACCGTACCCGAAGTTTGGCCGACCGCGATGGTGATGCTTTGGCCATTGCTCAGCGTGACTACGACTGGCGAGCCAGTTACGGCATCAGCGACAGTTGCGGTGTAGACGATGGTGCCGCCTTCAGCAACCGATGGAGTGGCCGTCAGCGTTACGGTAGTGGTGTCCTGAACATCGGTAACCTGAGTGGTAACCGGCGTTTGATTAGCGATCAGGTTCTCGTAGTTGCCGCCCGATACGGTAGTGATGTTTGCCGTGACCGGTGCATGACCTTGGTAAACGTCGTTGCTAACCGGCGTGTTGACCGTGCCCGAAGTTTGGCCGACCGCGATGGTGATGCTTTGGCCATTGCTCAAGGTAACCACTACTGGCGAGCCAGTCACGGCGTCGGCGACAGTTGCGGTGTAGACGATGGTGCCGCCTTCGGCGACCGATGGAGTCGCAGAAAGCACCACGGTAGTGGTGTCCTGAACGTCAGTAACGGTTGTGGTAACCGGCGCTTGGTTAGCTACCAAGTTCTCGTAGTTGCCACCCGAAACGCTTGCAATGCTGTTGTCCACAGGCGCATGGCCTTGGTAGACATCATTGCTGACCGGAGTCGTAACGGTACCTGCACTTTGACCAACAGCAATGGTAATGGTCTCGCCATTGGCAAGTTTGACCACGACCGGACTGCCAGTAACTGGTGCATTGACGCTAGCGGTGTAAGTGATCGAACCGCCTTCGGCAACAGACGGGGTAGCCGTCAGCGTTACGGTAGTGGTGTCGACCACATCCGTAACTGAGGTGGTGACGGCCGTCTGATTAGCGACCAGATTTTCGAAGTTGCCACCGGAAACACCAGTGATATTGGCGGTTACCGGAGCGTGGCCCTGATAGACATCATTGCTGACCGGGGTGTTGACCGTACCTGAAGTCTGGCCGACCGCGATGGTGATGCTTTGGCCATTGCTCAAGGCAACCACTACTGGCGAGCCGGTTACAGCGTCGGCGACGGTCGCGGTGTAGACGATGGTGCCGCCTTCAGCAACCGATGGAGTCGCAGAAAGCACCACGGTAGTGGTGTCCTGAACGTCAGTAACGGTTGTGGTAACCGGCGCTTGGTTAGCTACCAAGTTCTCGTAGTTGCCGCCCGATACGGTGGTGATGTTTGCCGTTACAGGTGCATGACCTTGGTAAACGTCGTTGCTAACCGGCGTGTTGACCGTGCCCGAAGTTTGGCCGACCGCGATGGTGATGCTTTGGCCATTGCTCAGCGTGACCACGACTGGCGAGCCAGTTACGGCGTCGGCGACGGTCGCGGTGTAGACGATGGTGCCGCCTTCGGCAACCGATGGCGTAGCGGAGAGCACCACGGTGGTGGTGTCCTGAACATCGGTAACCTGAGTAGTGACCGGCGCTTGGTTAGCTACCAAGTTCTCGTAGCTGCCGCCCGATACGGTGGTGATGTTTGCCGTTACAGGTGCATGACCTTGGTAAACGTCGTTGCTAACCGGCGTGTTGACCGTGCCCGAAGTTTGGCCGACCGCGATGGTGATGCTTTGGCCATTGCTCAGCGTGACCACGACTGGCGAGCCGGTTACGGCGTCAGCGACGGTCGCGGTGTAGACGATGGTGCCGCCTTCAGCGACCGATGGGGTAGCGGAGAGCACCACGGTAGTGGTGTCCTGAACATCGGTAACCTGAGTGGTGACCGGCGCTTGGTTAGCTACCAAGTTCTCGTAGCTGCCGCCCGATACGGTAGTGATGTTTGCCGTAACGGGTGCATGACCTTGGTAAACATCATTGCTAACCGGCGTGTTGACCGTGCCCGAAGTCTGGCCAACCGCGATGGTGATGCTTTGGCCATTGCTCAGCGTGACCACGACTGGCGAGCTGGTTACGGCGTCAGCGACGGTCGCGGTGTAGACGATGGTGCCGCCTTCAGCAACCGATGGAGTCGCAGAAAGCACCACGGTAGTGGTGTCCTGAATGTCAGTGACGGTTGTGGTAACCGGCGCTTGGTTAGCTACCAAGTTCTCGTAGTTGCCACCGGAAACACCAGTGATATTGGCGGTTACCGGAGCGTGGCCCTGATAGACATCATTGCTGACCGGGGTGTTGACCGTACCCGAAGTCTGGCCGACCGCGATGGTGATGCTTTGGCCATTGCTCAGCGTGACTACGACCGGCGAACCAGTTACGGCGTCGGCGACGGTCGCGGTGTAGACGATGGTGCCACCTTCAGCAACCGATGGAGTGGCCGTCAGCGTTACGGTAGTGGTGTCCTGAACATCGGTAACGGTCGTAGTGACCGGTGTTTGGTCAGCAGTCAGATTTTCATAATTGCCACCCGATACGCTCGCGATGTTGTTGTCCACAGGCGCATGGCCTTGGTAGACATCGTTGCTGACCGGAGTCGTAACGGTACCTGCGCTTTGACCTACAGCAATGGTGATGGTCTCGCCATTGGCAAGTTTGACCACGACCGGGCTGCCAGTAACTGGTGCGTTGACGCTAGCGGTGTATGTGATCGAACCGCCTTCGGCAACAGACGGGGTGGCCGTCAGCGTTACGGTAGTGGTGTCGACCACATCTGTAACAGAGGTGGTGACGACCGTCTGATTGGCGACCAGGTTTTCGAAGTTGCCGCCGGAAACACCAGTGATATTGGCGGTTACCGGAGCGTGGCCCTGATAGACATCGTTGCTGACCGGAGTATTGACGGTACCGGAAGTCTGGCCGACCGCGATGGTGATGCTCTGGCCATTGCTCAGAGTGACCACTACCGGCGAACCGGTTACAGGGGACGCCACAGTCGCGGTATAGACGATGGTGCCGCCTTCGGCGACCGATGGAGTAGCGGAGAGCACCGCGGTGGTGGTGTCCTGGACGTCAGTAACGGTTGTGGTAACCGGCGTTTGGTTAGCTACCAAGTTTTCGTAGTTGCCACCCGAGACGCTCGCGATGCTGTTATCCACAGGCGCATGGCCTTGATAAACATCGTTGCTGACCGGAGTCGTGACGGTACCTGCACTTTGACCAACAGCAATTGTGATGGTCTCGCCATTGGCAAGTTTGACCACGACCGGGCTGCCAGTAACTGGTGCGTTGATGCTGGCGGTGTAAGTGATCGAACCGCTTTCGGCAACCGATGGGGTGGCCGTCAAGGTTACGGTAGTTGTGTCTTGTACGTCGGTGACTTGCGTAGTAACAGGTGCCTGGTTGGCTACCAGATTCTCGAAGTTGCCGCCCGATACGGTGGTGATATTTGCCGTGACCGGTGCATGGCCTTGGTAAACATCGTTGCTAACGGGAGTGTTGACCGTGCCCGAAGTTTGGCCGATTGCGATGGTGATGCTCTGGCCATTGCTCAGCGTGACCACTACCGGCGAGCCGGTTACAGCATCGGCGACAGTCGCGGTGTAGACGATGGTGCCGCCTTCAGCAACCGATGGAGTCGCGGAGAGCACCACGGTAGTGGTGTCCTGAACATCGGTAACGGTCGTAGTGACTGGTGTTTGGTCAGCAGTCAGATTTTCATAATTGCCACCCGATACGCTCGCGATGTTGTTGTCCACAGGCGCATGGCCTTGGTAGACATCGTTGCTGACCGGAGTCGTAACGGTACCTGCACTTTGACCCACGGCAATAGTGATGGTCTCGCCATTGGCGAGTTTGACCACGACCGGACTGCCAGTAACTGGAGCATTGACGCTGGCGGTGTATGTGATCGAACCGCCTTCGGCAACAGACGGGGTGGCCGTCAGCGTTACGGTAGTGGTGTCCTGGACGTCGGTGACTTGCGTAGTAACAGGTGCCTGGTTGGCTACCAGATTCTCGAAGTTGCCACCGGAGACGCTGGTGATGTTTGCCGTTACAGGTGCATGACCTTGGTAAACGTCGTTGCTAACCGGCGTGTTGACCGTACCCGAAGTCTGGCCGACCGCGATGGTGATGCTTTGGCCATTGCTCAGCGTGACCACGACTGGCGAGCCAGTTACGGCGTCGGCGACGGTCGCGGTGTAGACGATGGTGCCGCCTTCAGCGACCGATGGCGTAGCGGAGAGCACCACAGTAGTGGTGTCCTGAACATCGGTAACCTGAGTGGTAACCGGCGCTTGGTTAGCTACCAGGTTCTCGTAGTTGCCGCCCGAGACGCTCGCAATGCTGTTGTCCACAGGCGCATGGCCTTGGTAGACATCGTTGCTGACCGGAGTCGTAACCGTACCTGCGCTTTGGCCTACCGCAATGGTGATGGTCTCGCCATTGGCAAGTTTGACCACGACCGGATTGCCAGTAACTGGTGCGTTGACGCTGGCGGTGTATGTGATCGAACCGCCTTCGGCAACAGACGGGGTGGCCGTCAGGGTTACGGTAGTGGTGTCGACCACATCCGTAACAGAGGTGGTGACGGCCGTCTGATTGGCGACCAGATTTTCGAAGTTGCCACCGGAAACACTAGTGATATTGGCGGTTACCGGAGCGTGGCCCTGATAGACATCATTGCTGACCGGGGTGTTGACCGTACCCGAAGTCTGGCCGACCGCGATGGTGATGCTTTGGCCATTGCTCAAGGCAACCACTACTGGCGAGCCGGTTACAGCGTCGGCGACGGTCGCGGTGTAGACGATGGTGCCGCCTTCAGCAACAGATGGGGTAGCCGTCAGCGTTACGGTAGTGGTGTCCTGAACATCGGTAACCTGAGTGGTAACCGGCGCTTGATTAGCGATCAGGTTCTCGTAGTTGCCACCCGAAACGCTCGCGATGCTGTTATCCACAGGCGCATGGCCTTGATAAACATCGTTGCTGACCGGAGTCGTAACGGTACCTGCGCTTTGACCAACAGCAATGGTAATGGTCTCGCCATTAGCAAGTTTGACCACGACCGGGCTGCCAGTAACTGGAGCATTGACGCTGGCGGTGTATGTGATCGAACCGCCTTCGGCAACAGACGGGGTAGCCGTCAGCGTTACGGTAGTGGTGTCCTGAACATCGGTAACCTGAGTGGTAACCGGCGCTTGATTAGCGATAAGGTTCTCGTAGTTGCCACCCGAAACGCTCGCGATGCTGTTGTCCACAGGCGCATGACCTTGGTAGACATCGTTACTGACCGGAGTCGTAACGGTACCTGCGCTTTGGCCTACAGCAATGGTGATGGTCTCGCCGTTGGCAAGTTTGACCACGACCGGGCTGCCAGTAACTGGCGCGTTGACGCTGGCGGTGTAAGTGATCGAACCGCCTTCGGCAACCGATGGAGTCGCAGAAAGCACCACGGTAGTGGTGTCCTGGACGTCGGTAACCTGAGTAGTGACTGGCGCTTGGTTGGCTACCAGGTTCTCGTAGTTGCCACCCGAAACGCTTGCAATGCTGTTGTCCACAGGCGCATGGCCTTGGTAGACATCGTTGCTGACCGGAGTCGTAACGGTACCTGCACTTTGACCCACGGCAATAGTGATGGTCTCGCCATTGGCAAGTTTGACTACGACCGGACTGCCAGTAACTGGTGCATTGACGCTAGCGGTGTAAGTGATCGAACCGCCTTCGGCAACCGATGGGGTGGCCGTCAAGGTTACGGTAGTGGTGTCCTGAACATCGGTAACTTGAGTAGTGACTGGCGCCTGGTTGGCTACCAAGTTCTCGTAGCTGCCGCCCGATACGGTAGTGATGTTTGTCGTGACCGGTGCATGACCTTGGTAAACGTCGTTGCTGACCGGCGTGTTGACCGTGCCCGAAGTTTGGCCGACCGCGATGGTGATGCTTTGGCCGTTGCTCAGCGTAACTACCACTGGCGAGCCAGTTACAGCATCAGCGACGGTTGCGGTGTAGACGATGGTGCCGCCTTCGGCGACCGATGGGGTGGCCGTCAGCGTTACGGTAGTAGTGTCCTGTACGTCGGTGACTTGTGTAGTTACAGGTGCCTGATTGGCTACCAAGTTCTCGTAGCTGCCGCCCGATACGGTGGTGATGTTTGCCGTGACCGGTGCATGACCTTGGTAAACGTCGTTGCTGACCGGCGTGTTGACCGTGCCCGAAGTTTGGCCGACCGCGATGGTGATGCTTTGGCCGTTGCTCAGCGTAACTACGACTGGCGAACCGGTTACGGGGGAAGCGACGGTCGCGGTGTAGACGATAGTGCCGCCTTCAGCAACCGATGGAGTGGCCGACAGCACCACGGTAGTAGTGTCCTGAACGTCGGTAACAGTCGTGGTAACCAGTGTCTGATCGGCGGCCAGGTTTTCGAAGTTGCCGCCGGAAACGGCAGAGATATTGGCGGTTACCGGAGCATGGCCCTGATAGACATCATTGCTGACTGGAGTATTGACGGTGCCAGAAGTCTGGCCGACTGCGATGGTGATGCTCTGGCCATTGCTCAAAGTGACCACTACCGGCGAACCGGTTACAGGCGAAGCCACGGTCGCGGTATAGACGATGGTGCCGCCCTCGGCGACCGATGGGGTAGCGGAGAGCACCACGGTGGTGGTGTCCTGGACGTCAGTCACGGTTGTGGTAACCGGCGTTTGATTAGCTACCAAGTTCTCGTAGTTGCCACCCGAAACGCTCGCAATGCTGTTATTCACAGGCGCATGGCCTTGGTAAACATCGTTGCTGACCGGAGTCGTAACGGTACCTGCACTTTGGCCTACGGCAATAGTAATGGTCTCGCCATTGGCGAGTTTGACTACGACCGGGCTGCCAGTGACAGGCGCGCCTACCGAAGCGGTGTAGGTAATGACACCGCCTTCAGCAACCGACGACGCAGCCGTCAGCGTGACGGTAGTCGCATCGATGGTGTCGGTAACCGCGGTAACCGCCGGTGCACCATTGACTGCGAGGTTCTCGAAGTTGCCGCCGGTAGCACCAGTGATCTGCGCACTGACATTGCCGCCATCGATGTAAGGATCATCGCCCGGTGCAGCGACAGTGACGCTGCCCGAAGTTTGATTAGCGGCAATGGTAATCACCTGACCATTGCTCAGGGTGACGGTTACCGGAGAGCCGGCAGGGTTGCTCAGCGTCGCGGTGTAGACGATTGAACCACCCTCGGCGACTGAAGGCGTAGCTGCCAAGGAAAGCGTAGTGGTAGTGGCGACGTCAGTAACGGCCGTCGTGACTGTGGATTGGTCAGCAACCAAATTCTCGTAGTTGCCGCCCGAAACGTTGGTGATGTTGTTAACGACCGGAGCGTTGCCCTGGTAAGCATCGTCAGCCACTGGAACGCTGACGGTCCCCGAGCTTTGACCAACAGCAATGGTGATGGTCTGGCCGTTCGCCAAGGTCACCAAAACTGGACTGCCAGTTACCGGCGCACCCACCGACGCGGTGTAAGTAATGACACCGCCTTCGGCAACCGACGACGCGGCCGTCAGCGTGACGGTAGTCGTATCGATGGTATCGGTAACCGCAGTAACCGCCGGTGCACCATTAACCGCCAAGTTCTCGAAGTTGCCGCCGGTAGCACCGGTGATCTGCGCACTGACATTGCCGCCATCGATGTAAGGATCATCGCCCGGTGCAGCGACAGTGACGCTGCCCGAAGTTTGATTAGCGGCAATGGTAATCACCTGACCATTGCTCAGGGTGACGGTTACTGGAGAGCCGGCAGGGTTGCTCAGCGTCGCGGTGTAGACGATTGAACCACCCTCGGCGACTGAAGGCGTAGCTGCCAAGGAAAGCGTAGTGGTAGTGGCGACGTCAGTAACGGCCGTCGTGACTGTGGATTGGTCAGCAACCAGATTCTCGTAGTTGCCACCCGAAACGTTGGTGATGTTGGTAACGACCGGAGCGTTGCCCTGGTAAGCGTCGTCAGCCACTGGAACGTTGACGGTCCCCGAGCTTTGACCAACAGCAATGGTGATGGTCTGGCCGTTCGCCAAGGTCACCAAAACTGGACTGCCAGTTACCGGCGCACCCACCGAAGCGGTGTAAGTAATGACACCGCCTTCGGCAACCGACGACGCGGCCGTCAGCGTGACGGTAGTCGTATCGATGGTATCGGTAACCGCAGTAACCGCCGGTGCACCATTAACCGCCAAGTTCTCGAAGTTGCCGCCGGTAGCACCGGTGATCTGCGCACTGACATTGCCGCCATCGATGTAAGGATCATCGCCCGGTGCAGCGACAGTGACGCTGCCCGAAGTCTGGTTGGCGGCAATGGTGATCACCTGACCATTGCTCAACGTCACAATGACTGGGGAACCAGCCGGATTGCTCAGCGTGGCGGTGTAAACGATCGAACCGCCTTCAGCAACAGACGGAGTGGCCGCCAACGACAAAATCGTCGTCGTGGCTACGTCAGTAACAGCGGTCGTAACCGTCGATTGGTCAGCAACTAGGTTCTCGTAGTTACCGCCCGAAACATTGGTGATGTTGGTGACTACTGGAGCGTTGCCCTGGTAGGCGTCGTCAGCCACTGGGACATTGACGGTTCCCGAGCTTTGACCGACAGCGATGGTAATAGCTTGGCCGTTGGCAAGCGTGACGACTACAGGCGTGCCTGTGACAGGTGCTCCAACCGAAGCGGTGTAGGTAATGACACCGCCTTCAGCAACCGACGACGCAGCCGTCAGCGTGACAGTAGTCGTGTCGATAGTGTCAGTGACCGCGGTAACCGCCGGTGCACCGTTGACTGCCAAGTTCTCGAAGTTGCCGCCGGTAGCGCCGGTGATCTGTGCACTGACATTGCCGCCATCGATGTACGGATCATCGCCTGGTGCAGCGACAGTAACGCTGCCCGAAGTCTGGTTGGCGGCAATGGTGATGACTTGGCCGTTGCTCAACGTCACGGTGACTGGAGAACCAGCCGGATTGCTCAGCGTGGCGGTATAGACGATCGAACCGCCTTCAGCCACGGACGGGGTAGCCGCCAACGACAAAGTCGTCGTCGTGGCGACGTCAGTGACAGCAGTAGTGACCGAAGATTGGTCAGCAACCAAATTCTCGTAGTTGCCGCCCGAAACGTTGGTGATGTTGTTAACGACCGGAGCGTTGCCCTGGTAAGCATCGTCAGCCACTGGAACGCTGACGGTTCCCGAGCTTTGACCGACAGCAATGGTGATGGTCTGGCCGTTCGCCAAGGTCACCAAAACTGGACTACCGGTAACCGGCGCGCCCACCGAAGCGGTGTAGGTAATGACACCGCCTTCAGCAACCGACGATGCGGCCGTCAGCATGACGGTGGTCGTGTCGATAGTGTCAGTGACCGCGGTAACCGCCGGTGCACCATTAACCGCCAAGTTCTCGAAGTTGCCACCGGTAGCACCGGTAATCTGCGCGCTGACATTGCCGCCATCGATGTAAGGATCATCGCCCGGTGCAGCGACAGTGACGCTGCCCGAAGTTTGATTAGCGGCAATGGTGATGACTTGGCCATTGCTCAACGTCACGGTGACTGGCGAACCGGCCGGATTGCTCAGCGTGGCGGTGTAGACAATCGATCCGCCTTCAGCAACAGACGGGGTAGCTGCCAACGACAAAGTCGTCGTCGTGGCGACGTCAGTAACAGCGGTCGTGACTGTCGATTGGTCAGCAACCAAATTCTCGTAGTTGCCACCCGAGACAGCAGTAATGTTGGTGGTAACAGGCGCATTGCCTTGATAGGCATCGTCAGCCACTGGAACGTTGACGGTCCCCGAGCTTTGACCAACAGCGATAGTGATGGTCTGGCCGTTCGCCAAGGTCACCAAGACTGGGCTACCGGTAACCGGCGCGCCCACCGAAGCGGTGTAGGTAATGACACCGCCTTCAACAACCGACGACGCAGCCGTCAGCGTGACGGTGGTCGTGTCGATAGTGTCAGTAACGGCGGTAACCGCCGGTGCACCGTTGACTGCGAGGTTCTCGAAGTTGCCACCGGTAGCGTTGGTGATCTGCGCACTGACATTGCCGCCATCGATGTAAGGATCATCGCCTGGTGCAGCGACAGTAACGCTGCCCGAAGTTTGATTAGCGGCAATAGTGATGACTTGGCCATTGCTCAGGGTGACAGTCACCGGAGAGCCGGCAGGGTTGCTCAGCGTCGCGGTATAAACGATCGAACCGCCTTCAGCGACTGAAGGCGTAGCTGCCAAGGAAAGCGTAGTGGTGGTGGCGACGTCAGTGACAGCAGTAGTAACCGGCGATTGGTCAGCAACCAGATTCTCGTAGTTGCCGCCCGAAACGTTGGTGATGTTGGTAACGACCGGAGCGTTGCCCTGGTAAGCATCGTCAGCCACTGGAACGCTGACGGTTCCCGAGCTTTGACCAACAGCAATGGTGATGGTCTGGCCGTTCGCCAAGGTCACCAAGACCGGACTGCCGGTAACCGGCGCGCCCACCGAAGCGGTGTAGGTAATGACACCGCCTTCAGCAACCGACGATGCGGCCGTCAGCGTGACGGTGGTCGTGTCGATAGTGTCAGTAACGGCGGTAACCGCCGGTGCACCGTTGACTGCGAGGTTCTCGAAGTTGCCACCGGTAGCGTTGGTGATCTGCGCACTGACATTGCCGCCATCGATATACGGATCATCGCCTGGTGCAGCGACAGTGACGCTGCCCGAAGTCTGATTGGCGGCAATGGTAATCACCTGACCATTGCTCAGAGTGACGGTTACCGGCGTGCCAGCTGGGTTGCTCAGCGTCGCGGTGTAAACGATCGATCCGCCTTCAGCAACAGACGGGGTAGCCGCCAGCGACAAAGTCGTCGTCGTGGCTACGTCAGTAACAGCGGTCGTAACCGTTGATTGGTCAGCAACTAGGTTCTCGTAGTTACCGCCCGAAACGTTGGTGATGTTGGTAACGACCGGAGCGTTGCCTTGGTAAGCATCGTCAGCCACTGGAACATTGATGGTTCCCGAGCTTTGACCAACAGCAATGGTGATGGTCTGGCCGTTCGCCAAGGTCACCAAGACCGGACTGCCGGTAACCGGCGCGCCCACCGAAGCGGTGTAGGTAATGACACCGCCTTCGGCAACCGACGATGCGGCCGTCAGCGTGACAGTAGTCGTGTCGATAGTGTCAGTAACGGCAGTAACTGCCGGTGCACCGTTGACTGCGAGGCTCTCGAAGTTGCCACCGGTAGCGCCGGTAATCTGCGCGCTGACATTGCCGCCATCGATATACGGATCATCGCCTGGTGCAGCGACAGTGACGCTGCCCGAAGTCTGGTTGGCGGCAATGGTAATGACCTGACCATTGCTCAGGGTGACGGTTACCGGAGTACCAGCCGGATTGCTCAGTGTCGCGGTGTAGACGATTGAACCGCCCTCGGCGACTGAAGGCGTAGCTGCCAAGGAAAGCGTAGTGGTGGTGGCGACGTCAGTGACAGCAGTAGTAACCGGCGATTGGTCAGCAACCAGATTCTCGTAGTTGCCACCCGAAACGTTGGTGATGTTTGTGGTGACAGGCGCATTGCCTTGGTAAGCATCGTCAGCCACTGGAACATTGATGGTTCCCGAGCTTTGACCAACAGCAATGGTGATGGTCTGGCCGTTCGCCAAGGTCACCAAGACCGGACTGCCGGTAACCGGCGCGCCCACCGAAGCGGTGTAGGTAATGACACCGCCTTCGGCAACCGACGATGCGGCCGTCAGCGTGACAGTAGTCGTGTCGATAGTGTCAGTAACGGCAGTAACTGCCGGTGCACCGTTGACTGCGAGGCTCTCGAAGTTGCCACCGGTAGCGCCGGTAATCTGCGCGCTGACATTGCCGCCATCGATATACGGATCATCGCCTGGTGCAGCGACAGTGACGCTGCCCGAAGTCTGGTTGGCGGCAATGGTAATCACCTGACCATTGTTCAGGGTGACGGTCACCGGAGAGCCGGCAGGGTTGCTCAGCGTCGCGGTATAAACGATCGAACCGCCTTCAGCGACTGAAGGCGTAGCTGCCAAGGAAAGCGTAGTGGTGGTGGCGACGTCAGTGACAGCAGTAGTAACCGGCGATTGGTCAGCAACCAGATTCTCGTAGTTGCCACCCGAAACGTTGGTGATGTTTGTGGTGACAGGCGCATTGCCTTGGTAAGCATCGTCAGCCACTGGAACATTGATGGTTCCCGAGCTTTGACCAACAGCAATGGTGATGGTCTGGCCGTTCGCCAAGGTCACCAAGACCGGACTGCCGGTAACCGGCGCGCCCACCGAAGCGGTGTAGGTAATGACACCGCCTTCGGCAACCGACGATGCAGCCGTCAGCGTGACAGTAGTCGTGTCGATAGTGTCAGTAACGGCAGTGATCGCCGGTGCACCATTGACTGCGAGATTCTCGAAGTTGCCACCGGTAGCGTTGGTGATCTGTGCACTAACGTTGCCGCCGTCGATGTACGGATCATCGCCTGGTGCAGCGACAGTGACGCTGCCCGAAGTCTGGTTGGCGGCAATGGTAATAACCTGACCATTGCTCAGGGTGACGGTCACCGGAGAGCCAGCAGGGTTGCTCAGCGTCGCGGTATAAACGATCGAACCACCTTCAGCGACTGAAGGCGTAGCTGCCAAGGAAAGCGTAGTGGTAGTGGCAACGTCAGTAACGGCGGTCGTAACTGTCGATTGGTCAGCAACCAGATTCTCGTAGTTGCCACCCGAAACGTTGGTGATGTTAGTGACTACTGGAGCGTTGTCCTGGTAAGCGTCGTCAGCCACTGGAACATTTACGGTCCCCGAGCTTTGACCAACAGCAATGGTGATGGTCTGGCCGTTCGCCAAGGTCACCAGGACTGGACTGCCGGTAACCGGCGCGCCCACCGAAGCGGTGTAGGTAATGACACCGCCTTCGGCAACCGACGATGCAGCCGTCAACGTGACAGTAGTCGTGTCGATAGTGTCAGTAACGGCAGTGATCGCCGGTGCACCATTGACTGCGAGGTTCTCGAAGTTGCCACCGGTAGCGTTGGTGATCTGTGCACTAACGTTGCCGCCGTCGATGTACGGATCATCGCCTGGTGCAGCGACAGTGACGCTGCCCGAAGTCTGATTAGCGGCAATGGTAATCACCTGACCATTGCTCAGGGTGACGGTCACCGGAGAGCCAGCAGGGTTGCTCAGCGTCGCGGTATAAACGATCGAACCACCTTCAGCGACTGAAGGCGTAGCTGCCAAGGAAAGCGTAGTGGTAGTGGCAACGTCAGTAACGGCGGTCGTAACTGTCGATTGGTCAGCAACCAGATTCTCGTAGTTGCCACCCGAAACGTTGGTGATGTTAGTGACTACTGGAGCGTTGCCCTGGTAAGCGTCGTCAGCCACTGGAACATTTACGGTCCCCGAGCTTTGACCAACAGCAATGGTGATGGTCTGGCCGTTCGCCAAGGTCACCAAGACCGGACTGCCGGTAACCGGCGCGCCTACCGAAGCGGTGTAGGTAATGACGCCGCCTTCGGCGACCGACGACGCAGCCGTCAGCGTGACAGTAGTCGTGTCGATAGTGTCAGTAACGGCAGTGACCGCCGGTGCACCATTGACCGCCAAGTTCTCGAAGTTGCCGCCGGTAGCGTTGGTGATCTGTGCGCTGACATTGCCGCCATCTACATACGGATCATCGCCCGGTGCAGCGACAGTGACGCTGCCCGAAGTTTGATTAGCGGCAATGGTGATGACTTGGCCATTGCTCAACGTGACGGTGACTGGAGAACCAGCCGGATTGCTCAGCGTCGCGGTATAGACGATTGAACCGCCCTCGGCGACTGAAGGCGTAGCTGCCAAGGAAAGCGTAGTGGTAGTGGCGACGTCAGTAACGGCCGTCGTGACTGTGGATTGGTCAGCAACCAGATTCTCGTAGTTGCCACCCGAAACGTTGGTGATGTTGGTAACGACCGGAGCGTTGCCCTGGTAAGCGTCGTCAGCCACTGGAACGTTGACGGTCCCCGAGCTTTGACCAACAGCAATGGTGATGGTCTGGCCGTTCGCCAAGGTCACCAAAACTGGACTGCCAGTTACCGGCGCACCCACCGACGCGGTGTAAGTAATGACACCGCCTTCGGCAACCGACGACGCGGCCGTCAGCGTGACGGTAGTCGTATCGATGGTATCGGTAACCGCAGTAACCGCCGGTGCACCATTAACCGCCAAGTTCTCGAAGTTGCCACCGGTAGCGTTGGTGATCTGCGCACTGACATTGCCGCCATCGATATACGGATCATCGCCTGGTGCAGCAACAGTGACGCTGCCCGAAGTCTGGTTGGCGGCAATGGTGATCACCTGACCATTGCTCAACGTCACAATGACTGGAGAACCAGCCGGATTGCTCAGCGTTGCGGTGTAAACGATCGAACCGCCTTCAGCAACGGACGGGGTAGCCGCCAACGACAAAGTCGTCGTCGTGGCTACATCAGTGACGGCTGTCGTAACTGGCGATTGATCAGCCACCAGGTTTTCAAAATTACCACCCGTAGCACCGGTAATGCTGACACTGACCGGAGCCTGGCCTGCGTAGGCATCATCGGCTGGAGCCGGGACATTGATGCTGGCAGTGGCTTGGCCGGCCTGGATGACCAGCGTCTGGCCGTTGGACAGTGTGACGGTGACCGGAGTCTGCGCCGGGTTGTCCAGCGCCACGGTATAGGTGATCACGCCGCCTTCGTTCACGCTGGGCGTGGCGCTCAGGGTAAGCGTAGTGGTGTCGATGGTATCGAGAATCTGTGTCACGGCTGGTGTAGTGTCGGCCAGCACAGGCTCGCCACCACCGCTGCCGCTGACGATGCTGGCAGAGACATCACGGTCGTCGATGTAGACGGTGTCGCCTGGATTGACGTTGACGTTGACGCTACCTTGGCTTTGCCCGGCCGGGATGAGGATCACGGCACCGTTGGACAGCGTAAGACTCAGGTCCGAGAGCGGAGGGCGGTTGACCGTAGCGGTATAGACGATGACACCGCCCGCTTCGCTGACGGTGGGCGTTGCGGCCAATGTCACGGTAAGGGTGGTGGCGTCCGTACCGGTGTTCCCGCCACCAGTGGTGCCAGTGCCGCCCCCGGTTCCTTCATCGGTCCCGGTTCCAGACCCTCCACCGGTTCCAGTCCCTGCATCAGTTCCAGTTCCGCCACCAGCTCCGGCCCCCGTACCGGTTCCAGTTCCAGCCGCATTCGCATTCCCCGTGCTGGTGTCTTGCCCACCGGTTTGCACGTCGTCGGCAGCGGCTGCGAACTGCAGCGGTTCGGTCGGGTAGCCAATAGTCGGGTCGACCTCACCGCCTACTTCGCTCAGCAGCACGAAGCTGTGACCGCCACCCGCAGCGCCGCCTGGGTTGCCGGTCTGTCCAGCGGCAGGCGCTTCCAGTTCGGTGGTCGGGTCGAGACCAGCGGCGATCGCTTGCTGCAGCTCTTGCACCGACGGCGCGGACTGCGCGGTGGCCTCACTCAGTTCAGCCGCCTGGTCGGGCACATTGGCGGCCCACTGCATGTCGCGGCCAAGGTCCAGCATGCGGCCATCGGTGAATTCCAGTGTGACGGCACCCGCTTCGCCAGTAAGGACCTGCTCGCCGGCATAGATCCGGTCGCCCTCGATCAAAAACCGCCGTACACCTTCTGCCGAAACGGCGACGACTTGACCCACGATGGTTTTGACGATGGCGACGACACTGCTCATTGGACCTTCTCCGGTTGGATCCCCTGTCGGCCGGCAGGCCTCGCACGTCCGCGTGCGCGTATGAACAGAAGAGAGTTGCGATGCCGCGAGTAGCGACAAACGGCTTAAAGTTTGTTTAACGCACTAAATAAGCGTGTCGTGGATAAAAGCGTGACCGAGTCGAAATTTCACGCAAATTGGGAACATGACATATCGAAAATCTGGTAGCTGCCAATTCTTACTTTTGCACTAGTGGGTATGCAATAGCCCAGACGGTGTAATCGGTAAGTAAATGACCCCTTCAGGCGCGCTAGGTTTCCCAGCATAGCCGCTCTGCAACGGGGCGTATGGACAGGATCGATCGATATTTCCGGCATGATGCCTCTATGATGGCCCTTGCAGGTGGGTCGCGTCGCTGCAAGTGACGTGCGCTTGAAAAAAAATCGCCTTGCATCCACTCGATCTGCGGTTAGGCTTGAGGCATTGCGTGACGGATATCTCATATCTCGGCATTGGCGCGTGGAAGTTTAGGCGCTCGCAAACAGGCCTGCTTTTCCGCTTGTTGGGCCTTGGCGAGGTTTGAACTTTGCCGCAAAACGCAGCGTCTGCACTGTGCAGTCGTGATGAACCTAACCTCTGGGTGTTCGCGATCGATGCGGCCCCCCTTTTAAGTCCCAGACATCGCCGCTCCATGTCGCGCCGGCGTCTGGTCGAACCCCGCCAGCTTGGAGAGAGTGCCCGCGTGGAATCCGAAGTCAGTCGAGTGCACCTCAGTCACGACCCCCGCAGCCAGCACGACGATCCACTGCTAGACAGTCTGCTGACGCTATGTGTCCTGCATCAGAAACCTGCCAGCCGCGCCATGCTCACCACGGGCCTGCCGCTTCCCGCGCAGCGCCTGAGCCCCGAGCTGTTGCCACGCGCGGCGGCCCGCGCGGGTCTGCAAGGGCGCTTGCTGCAGCGCAAGCTGCAAGACATCCCGAAGATTGCCATGCCCGCCATGCTGCTGCTCAAACGTGGTCGCAGCGCTGTGCTGCTGGGGTGGGAAGGTGAAGATACGGCCCGCTTGCTGCTCAGCGAGAGCGACGGCGGCGAAGTGCGCATCACCCGGGAGGCGCTGGAAGACGACTACAGTGGCAAAGTGTTTTTCGCCCAGCCTCAGCACAAATACGACGTCAACCACGGCAACCTCATTCCACGTGCCAAATCCTGGTTCCGCGATACCCTGCTGCGCAGTAAATGGCTCTACGCCGACGCCATCGCCGCCAGCCTGATCATCAACATCATCGCCATGGCGGCGCCGCTGTTCGTGATGAACGTGTATGACCGCGTGGTCCCCAACCAAGCCACCTCGACCCTCTGGGTGCTGGCAGTGGGCATCGGCCTGGCCTACGTCTTCGACCTGGTGCTCAAGGGCTTGCGCAGCCTGTGCCTTGATCTGGCCGGTAAAAAGACCGATTTGATCATCTCCGCCACATTGTTCGAACGCATCGTCGGCATGGCCATGAAATACCGCCCTGCGCGGGTCGGTAGCTATGCGCAGAACATTCACGAGTTCCAAGGGCTGCGCGACTTCCTGGCATCCTTGACCCTCACCAGTCTGATCGACCTGCCGTTCACCCTGCTGATCCTCATGGTGATCGCCATCATCGGTGGGCATCTGGTGTGGATTCCGGTCCTGGCTTTCCCGCTGGCGCTGGGTATCGGCTACGCCTTGCAAAAACCGTTGATGGCGACCATGGAACGCACCATGGCGTTGGCTTCCGAGCGCCAGTCGAGCCTGATCGAAACCCTGGCGGGGCTGGACGCGATCAAGGTCAACAACGCCGAGAGCGAACGCCAGTACCTGTGGGAGCAGACGCTAGGCACGCTCAGCCGGCTCGAATTGCGGGTCAAGGTGCTGTCGGGCCTGGCCATGAACATCACCATGCTGATCCAGCAACTGGCCGGTGTGGCGATGATCTGCGTGGGCGTCTACTTGATCATCGCTGGCGATCTGAGCATGGGCGGCCTGGTGGCCTGCTACATGCTCAGCGGCCGTGCGCTTGGCCCGCTGGGCCAGCTCAATGGGCTGCTGGCGCGTTACCAGCAAGCCAAGGTCACCATGACTGCTACTGACCAGATGATGAGTCTGCCGCAGGAGCGCAATTTCGAAGAGCGCCCACTGAGCCGTCAGGTGTTGCAGGGCGCTCTGGAATTCCGCGGTGTGGACTTCACCTACCCCAATCAGCAGAACAAGGCGCTCAAAGGCATCAACCTGATCATCCGCCCTGGCGAGAAGGTCGGCATCATCGGCCGCAGCGGCTCCGGCAAAAGCTCGCTGGCCAAGTTGATCGTGGGCCTGTACGAGGCCGAAAACGGCTCGTTGCTGGTCGATGGCGTGGACATTCGGCAAATCGATGTCAGCGAGCTGCGCCACAACGTCGGCTACGTGCCGCAAGACATCCAACTGCTGGCCGGTACCCTGCGCGACAACCTGGTCAGTGGCGCACGCTATATCGAGGACGAGCTGATCCTGCAAGCCGCCGAGTTGTCGGGCGTGCACGAGTTCGCCCGCCTGCATCCTGATGGCTACGAATTGCAAGTAGGCGAGCGCGGGCAAAACCTGTCCGGTGGGCAACGCCAGAACGTCGCTTTGGGCCGGGCACTGTTGCTCAGCCCGCAAATCCTGCTGCTCGACGAGCCTACCAGCGCCATGGACAACACCGGCGAGGAACGTCTGAAGCAGCGGCTGCAGGCGGTCATCGAAGGACGCACCGTCTTGCTCGTCACCCACCGCGCTTCCTTGCTGTCGTTGGTGGACAGGCTGATCGTCATCGACCGCGGCAGCGTAGTGGCCGACGGTCCGAAAGCGGCTGTCATGGATGCACTGAAGAAGGGGCAGATCAGTGTCGCTTAAGTTCGATATCGGCCAGTTCAAGAACGGCCTGCGCGAGTACTTCAAAGGCAAGCGCTCGCTCGCCGGGCAGCCTCTGCCGGAAGTCAACAAGGCACTGATCGAGGATGCTCCTCGAGTCGTGCGTCTGACCATCTGGGGCATTCTGCTGTTCTTCCTGTGCTTCGTGCTGTGGGCCTGCTTCGCGCCCATCGACGAAGTGACCCGGGGCGAAGGCAAAGCCATCCCCTCCTCGAAGATCCAGAAGGTGCAAAACCTCGAGGGCGGTATCGTCGCCGAAATCTTCGCCAAGGAAGGCGAGGTGGTGGAAATCGGCCAGCCTCTGCTGCGCCTGGACGAAACCCGTTTCGTCTCCAACGTCGGTGAAACCGAAGCCGAACGTGTGTCCATGGCTTTGCGCGTCGAACGCCTGAGTGCGGAAGTCGAAGGCCGGCCGTTGCAGATCGACGAGAAGCTGCGCCAGGCCGCCCCGAGCCAGGCCGCCAGTGAGGAATCGCTGTACCAGAGCCGTCGCCAGCAACTCAACGACGAGCTGGGCGGTTTGCAACAACAGCTTGTGCAGCGCCAGCAAGAACTGCGTGAGTACGGCTCCAAGCGTGCCCAGTACGCCAACAGCTTGCAGTTGCTACGCCAGGAAATCGGAATGTCCGAGCCTTTGGTAGCCAAGGGCGCGGTATCGCCTGTGGAAATCCTTCGCCTGCGCCGTTCGGAGGTCGAAATCCGTGGCGAGATGGACGCCACTGCATTGGCCATTCCCCGTGCGGAAGCCGCCATCAGGGAGATTCAAAGCAAGATCGAAGAAAGCCGCGGCAAATTCCGCAGCGATGCGCTTACCCAACTCAACGAAGCGCGCACCGACCTGAACAAAGCCACCGCGACCAGCAAGGCGCTCGACGACCGGGTCAACCGCACCATGGTGACCTCGCCCGTACGCGGGATCGTCAAGCAGCTGCTGATCAACACCATCGGCGGCGTGATCCAGCCGGGCAGCGACATCGTCGAGATCGTACCGCTGGACGACACCTTGGTGATCGAGGCGAAGATCCTGCCCAAGGACATCGCCTTCCTGCATCCGGGGCAGCATGCCACGGTCAAGTTCACGGCCTATGACTACACGATCTACGGTGGGCTGGATGCGACTCTGGAGCAGATCGGCGTCGACACCATCACCGACGAAGACAAGAAGACCACCTACTACCCCATACGCTTGCGCACCGAACGCAGCCACCTGGGCAGCGACGCCAAGCCGCTGTTGATCATCCCTGGCATGGTCGCCACGGTCGACATCAAGACCGGTAAGAAAACCATCATGAGCTACCTGCTCAAGCCCATCATCAAAGCGCGGGACGAGGCGCTGCGCGAACGCTGATGATGTCGTGAAGCGCTATAGCGAACGCCCCTTGATTGGGGCGTTTTCTTTTCCCATCGATGTTGTCGGGCCGGTGCGGTGCCTGCGTATGCAAGACTCAAGTGCCCGGTCGATATTGCAACGCCTCGCCCAGATGCGGGCGGGCGATGTCCGAAGCCCCATCGAGGTCCGCCAGGGTACGCGCCACCTTGAGCAAGCGATGTGCCGCGCGCAGCGACAGGCTCAAACGTTCACAGGCGTTTTCCAGCCAAACCTGATCGTCGCTGCCCAAAGCGCAATGGGCGTGCAGGCCTTTCATGTCGAGAAAGGCGTTGGCGCGGCCTTGACGCTGCTGTTGCAGATCGCGCACTTCGGCTACCCGCTTGGCGATGTCGGCGCTGCGCTCGCCGCTGGGGGCCTGGCTGAGGACGGTGCTCTCGCGGGCGACGGTGAGGTGCAGGTCGATGCGGTCGAGCAAGGGGCCGGAAAGCTTGTTGCGGTAGCGCTGGACCTGCTCGGTACTGCAACGGCAACGGCCGCTAGGGTCGCCCAGATAGCCGCAGGGGCAAGGGTTCATCGCCGCCACCAACTGGAAGCGCGCCGGGAAACGGGTCTTGTCGCGTGCCCTGGCGACCACGATCTCGCCCGATTCGAGCGGCTCGCGCAACACCTCCAACACGCGCCGTTCGAACTCGGGCAACTCGTCGAGAAACAGCACGCCATGGTGCGCCAGGGTGATTTCGCCGGGCCGTGGCCGGCTACCGCCGCCGACCAGCGCCGGCCCTGAAGCGGAATGGTGCGGATGGCGGAACGGACGCTGTGGCCAGGCATTGAGCGGGCCATGGCCGCTGACTGAACGGATGGCCGCCACCTCCAAGGCCTCCTGCTCGTTGAGGGGCGGCAACAGGCCCGGCAGGCGGCTGGCCAAAAGGGTCTTGCCGGTGCCGGGCGGGCCGGTGAACAACAGGTTGTGCGCCCCGGCCGCCGCTACGGTGAGTGCCCGCTTGGCTGCTACCTGGCCTTGCACGTCGCACAGATCGGGGTAGGGGTGGCTATGCAGGAGCAGACCGTTGGCGGCGTAGGGCGTGAGCGGAGTCCGGCCCGTCAGATGGCCGACCAACTCCAGCAGGTGGCCGACCGCATAGACCGCCAGGCCACTGGCCAGGCTCGCTTCCTCGGCGTTTTCCATGGGCACCACCAGCGCGCGCCCGGCCTCGCGCGCGGCCAGTGCTGCCGGCAGTACGCCCTGCACCGCACGCAACGCGCCCGACAAGGCCAACTCGCCGAGGCATTCGTATTCACCGAGACAATTGGCCGGCACCTGGCCACTGGCGGCGAGAATGCCCAAGGCGATGGCCAGGTCATAGCGACCGCCGTCCTTGGGCAGGTCGGCGGGAGCCAGGCTGAGGGTGATACGCCGGGCCGGGTATTCGAGCTGGGAATTGACGATCGCGCTGCGCACCCGGTCCTTGCTTTCCTTGACCGTCGCTTCCGGCAGACCCACCAAGGTGAGGGTGGGCAAGCCATTGGCCAAGTGGGTTTCGACACTGACGGCAGGCGCCTGGACGCCCACTTGGGCGCGGCTGTGGACGAGGGCTAGGGCCATGGACACTCCGTTGTCGCTGTAGGGAACCGCTTCCTGCGGCAGGGCAAGCATAGGCGGCGGAGCGGTCGCAGGAGGGGAGCAATCGAGACAAGATTTTTCGCATCTGTCCCATGGCCCGATCAAGGCCAGGCTACAGCTCGATCAGGCGTCAGTCCGGCTTTGGCGTAGCGGGTGCGACGGGCGCGAAGCGTGCCTCGAGTTCGGCCACTTGCTGCTCCAACTGCTCGAGACGGGCCCGCGTGCGTGCGAGTACCACCATCTGGCTATCGAATTCTTCGCGACTGACCAGATCCAGTTTGCTGAACGCGCCTTGCATCAGCGCCTTGAACTGGCTTTCGATTTCGCCGCGAGGTTGTGTGGCGTCGCCGTTGAACAGGCGTGAAGCCTGGTCGCTGAGCGCATCGAGAAAGGCTTTGGGCGCGAGCATGATCGAGCTGTCCGTGAAGAGAAGAAGAGGCGCGAGTGTACCATGGCGAATTCCACGGCCCGGGGTGCACCGTTTTTGCGCGCAGGTGCCCTTCACCCTGCACCGCAATTGTGCATGTTCGGCGTCAGTCGCCAGCGGTCCTTTTTGGGTTTCGCGCTGCAATGCTCTCAACTCAAGGGCTTGGTCGATTTGGCAAGGTTTCTGCAATGCCTTCCCACGACAGGCACCGAAGTAGGCCTAACACGACGTCAATCGGTTACTGAGTCGGCAGTGAACAGGACGACGCCATCGACGCGTTACAAAGCCAGGCGCTGCGCTTAGACTTGAGACGGGTTTGTTTTCCTGGGGCAAGTCCATCACATCGGGAGAGAGTTGCATGAAACTAGTCACTGCCATCATCAAGCCGTTCAAGCTGGACGACGTCCGCGAATCGCTGTCGGAAATCGGCGTACAGGGCATCACCGTCACCGAAGTCAAAGGTTTCGGTCGGCAAAAAGGCCACACCGAGTTGTACCGCGGCGCCGAATACGTCGTCGACTTCCTGCCCAAGGTCAAGATCGACGTCGCCATCGACGACAAGGACCTGGACCGGGTCATCGAGGCCATCACCAAAGCGGCCAATACCGGCAAGATCGGCGACGGCAAGATCTTCGTGGTCAATCTGGAACAGGCGATCCGCATCCGTACCGGCGAAACCGATACCGACGCGATCTAACGCCGCAGCACCGCCTCAGCAAACCCCAACGCCCCAGGAGATAACAACATGACTCTGCGTCAGATCGCAGGGCTTGGCGCCCTGTTGCCGCTCGTAATACCCGGCCTCGCCTTGGCCGACGAAACTGCCCCGGTGCTCAACTCCGGCGACACCGCCTGGATGCTCACCGCCACGGCCTTGGTGCTGTTCATGACCATTCCTGGCCTGGCGTTGTTCTATGGCGGCATGGTGCGTTCGAAGAACGTGCTGTCGGTCATGATGCAGTGTTTCGCTATCACCGGCCTGATCAGCCTGCTGTGGGTCGTCTACGGCTACAGCATCGCGTTCGATACGACGGGCATGGAAAAAGGCGTGACCAACCTCAGCTCCTTCGTCGGCGGCCTGTCCAAGGCGTTCCTGAGCGGCGTGACCCCCGCCAGCCTGACTTCGGCCACGGCGCTGTTCCCGGAAGCGGTGTTCATCACCTTCCAGATGACCTTCGCCATCATCACCCCTGCGCTGATCGTCGGCGCGTTCGCCGAGCGCATGAAGTTCTCTGCCATGCTCATCTTCATGGCCATCTGGTTCACCCTCGTTTACGCACCGATCGCGCACATGGTCTGGAGCGGTGACGGTGCGCTGATGTGGGACTGGGGTGTGCTGGACTTCGCCGGCGGTACCGTGGTGCACATCAACGCCGGTATCGCCGGTCTGGTCTGCTGCCTGGTGCTGGGCAAGCGCAAAGGCTACCCCACCACGCCCATGGCGCCGCACAACCTGGGCTATACCCTGATCGGCGCGGCCATGCTGTGGATCGGCTGGTTCGGCTTCAACGCAGGTTCCGCCGCAGCCGCCAACGGCACCGCCGGCATGGCCATGCTGGTCACCCAGATCGCCACTGCCGCTGCGGCGCTGGGCTGGATGTTCGCCGAGTGGATCGGCCACGGCAAACCGAGCGCCCTGGGCATCGCCTCCGGTGTGGTGGCGGGCCTGGTGGCCATTACCCCGGCAGCCGGTACCGTGGGCCCGATGGGCGCACTGGCCATCGGCCTGATCTCGGGTGTGGTGTGCTACTTCTGCGCCACCAGCCTGAAACGCAAGCTGGGCTACGACGACTCCCTCGACGCCTTCGGCGTACACGGTATAGGCGGTATCGTCGGCGCGATTCTGACCGGTGTGTTCGCGGCACCTGCCCTGGGCGGCTTCGGCGCGGTGACCGACATCGCCGCGCAGGTTTGGGTACAGACCAAGGGCGTGCTGTTTACCGTTGCCTACACCGCTGTGGTCACCTACGTGATTCTGAAGGTGCTGGACAAGGTGATGGGGCTGCGGGTCAACGAAGAAGAAGAGGCAGTCGGTCTCGACCTGGCTCAACACAACGAGCGCGGCTACAACCTGTAAGCGCGGCGCCACGAAAAATCAGCCCGGCTTGCCGGGCTTTTTTTTGTCGGAGTGTTCAACAATCCAGGTTGCGCTGCGCCCTGTGCTCCATCGTGGCGGTGCGGTCAAAAAACTTACAAGTCACGGTGCCTTCAGAGCGCTTTGCTTTTTCCACGGGCACGCTAGAATGCGCGCCACAGTGCAGTTTGCGGTCCAAGCGAATGGTGTTTGCCAGTGCGCATCGGGCGTTGAGGCAGATGCTTCGAGGCAGCTCCGAATGTGACTGCGGTACGCATACGTCACCTGAGGCGAGCATAGCCCTTTTGCGAAAAGCCACCGCTCAGCGCCGTGCGCACTACAGGCGCTGCTGACCGGGCAAATCGGGCCGCACTGCGTGGAATTATTTCTGTCGATCGCCGGTCTACGGCGTCAACAGGCGAAAAAACCAACTACATCTGCTTTTCGCAAGTCATGAGGCACATATGAGCGACGACGATCTGGAAAACGACGAACTCGAAGTAGGCGACGAGGACGAGGCTGACGAGGGCCTCGAATCCGCCGCCGAAGATGGCGCGGACGACGCGGCCGGCGACGACAGCCCCGCACCGGCTGCCAAAGGCAAGGCCAAGGCCGTTTCGGTAGAGGAACTGCCTAGCGTCGAAGCCAAACAGAAAGAGCGCGATGCGCTGGCCAAGGCCATGGAGGAGTTTCTTTCCCGTGGCGGCAAGGTGCAGGAAGTCGAGGCCAACGTGGTCGCCGATCCGCCCAAGAAGCCGGACAACAAGTACGGCAGCCGCCCTATCTGAGCCGTGCCGCACCTGAAAAGCCCGCCGTCGCTGCGGGCTTTTTCATGCCTGTCAGGCCCAACGCGCGAGCACGTCTGGCAACTGCGATAGGCGCTGGATCTGTGCATCCGGCGCGACTGACCCTTTCCAAGGCAAGCCCTGTGGGTTGAACCACACCGCCTTGAGCCCGGCGCGCTGCGCCCCGGCGATGTCGTCGCCAGGGTGATCGCCCACGTGCACCGCGCTCGAAGCGGCTACGCCGCTGCGGCGCAGGGCCTCCAGGAAGGGCGCCGGGTCGGGTTTGCCGATGCCGACGTCCTCGGCGCACAGGGCGAAATCGAAATAATCCGCCAGGCCCAGGCGCCGCACATCGGCATTGCCGTTGGTGACCACACCCAAGGTGTAACGCTGGCCGAGCAGCTCCAGCATAGGCTGCACCTCAGGGAAAATCTCCAGTTGGTGCCGTGCGTGCAGGAAGGTTTCGAAACCCTCGGCGGCGAGTGCTTCGGCGGTCTGCTCGTCGTACCCGGCATCGGCCAGGGCATGGAACAGCACCCGCCGCCGCAGCTCGCTGATGCGATGCTTGAGGCCAGGCTCTGCCAGCACCAGCCTGGCGCGCACGTCCTGCAGGTGTTCGACCGGCATTGCCGCCAGCTTGGGCGTGTTGGCCTGCAGCCAGTCGCGCAGGATGACTTCGGCGCTGGCGATCACCGGGGCGGTGTCCCACAAGGTGTCGTCGAGGTCGAAGGTGATCAGCTGGATGCTCATGGGTCTGTGCCTTTCGTGCGTTTGGCCCGGGGGTGGGCGCTGTCGTACACCGAGGCCAGGTGCTGGAAGTCCAGGTGGGTGTAGATCTGCGTGGTGCTGATGTCGGCGTGGCCGAGCATTTCCTGTACGGCGCGCAGGTCCTGGGACGATTCCAGCACATGGCTGGCGAAGGAGTGGCGGAGCATGTGCGGGTGCAAGTGTTGGCCCAGCTCGCGCTCGCCGGCGAGCTTGAGGCGCATCTGAACCGCGCGCGGGCTGAGGCGCCGGCCCTGGCGGGTGATGAACAGCGCGTCGTCCAGCGGGGCACCGAGTCCGCGCAGTTTGAGCCAGATGTGCAGCGCCTCGCGGGCCTTGCGGCCTACCGGCAGGATGCGCGTCTTGTTGCCTTTGCCGAGCACCTGGACCAGACCGTCGCCCAGGTCCAGGTGGGCGCGGTCCAGCTGGATCAGCTCGGACAGGCGCAGGCCGGAGGAATAGAACAGTTCGAGGATCGCCTGGTCGCGGCGGGCGATGAAGGTGTCGTCGACGCCACCGTCGAGCAGTTGCACGGTGCGGTCGGTGTCCAGGGTCTTGGGCAGGCGCCGTTCACCTTTGGGCGGCGACAGGCCGGCGGCGGGGTCGTGCTGGCACAGGCCCTCGCGCACCAGGTAACGGTACAGCCCGCGTATGGCCGACAACAGCCGGGCCAGGCTGGCGGACGACTGCCCGTCGTGGTGCAGCCGTGCCACGAGCTGGCGCACCTGCTGCAACTGCAGGTCGGTCCAGCGTTCGATGCCCTGCTTGGCGCAGTAGTCGAGCACCTTCTGCAAGTCGCGTCGGTAGGCCAGACGGGTGTGTTCCGATACCTGGCGCTCATTGCGCAGGTGCGCGCAATAGGCGTCCAGCTCGGCGTTCATCAGCGCACCGAGCGCAGGGTTTGGGTGAAGCGCGGGATCACGCGGCCCAAGACCTCGGCGATGTGGCTGAGAAACAGCGAGCCGACACTGCTCTTGTAATGCTGAGGGTCGCGGCTGCCGATGGCCAGTACCCCGTGCAGGCCCTGGTGCTCGAGGGTGGCGACGGCGCTGGAGCCGACGTCCTTGCGCTGTTGCTCGCCGAACAGGAACGCCAGTTCATGCTCGCGCAGGTTGCCGCTGACCGGTTTGCCGCTACCCATCAGCGCGCCGATGGCCACCTGCGCTTCGCTGCTGGAAACCCAGCGGCCCACAGGTGTGGCGTGCTCGCTGAACAGGATCAGGCTGACGAAGGGCACCTTGAAGTCCTGGCGCAGGCTGTCTTCGACGGCGATCACCACTTCTTCCAGGCTACCCGCATCGAGCAGGTCGAGGATCAGGCGACGAGTCTTGTCGAACAGCCGGTCGTTGTCGCGGGCGACGTCCATCAACTGCGACAGCCGATGGCGCATCTCGATGTTGCGCTCGCGCAGCAGCTTGAGCTGGCGCTCCACCAGCGACACGCTGTCGCCGCGCTGGTGGGGAATGTGCTGTTCGAGCAGCAGTTCGTCGTGCTCGGCGAAGAACGTCGGGTGTTCGCGCAGGTAGGCGATCACCGCTTCGGTATCGAGGCTCGCGGCCTGGGGTACTGGCTGATCGGTCATGGGCGCTTACTCGGTTAGAGGCGAACCTGTCCTTCATAGACACGCACGGCAGGACCGGTCATGCGCACCGGCAGGCCCGGTCCGGCCCACTCGATGTGCAGGCGTCCGCCGGGCAGGTCGAGGCTTACCGGCGAATCCATCCAACCTTGGCTGATCGCCGCTACGGCGGCGGCGCAGGCGCCCGTACCGCAGGCTTGGGTTTCACCCGCGCCGCGCTCCCAGACCCGCAGGTTGGCATGGTGGCGGTCGACGACCTGGATGAAGCCGGCGTTGACCCGCTGCGGGAATTGCGGGTGATGTTCGATCTTCGGCCCCAGGCTGTGCACCGGCGCGCTGTCGATGTTTTCGACGCGCAGCACCGCATGGGGATTGCCCATCGACAGCGCGGCGATCGGATACGCCTGGCCGTCGATCTCCAGCGGGTAACTCAGCGCTTGGGCCGGTGCCACGAACGGGATGTCGGCCGGCACGAAGCGCGGTGGCCCCATGTCGACGCACACCTGGCCGTCGTGCTGTACGTCGAGCTCGATGATGCCGCTCTTGGTTTCCACACGGATCAGCTTCTTCGCGGTCAGGCGCTTGTCCAGTACGAAGCGGGCGAAGCAGCGCGCACCGTTGCCGCACTGTTCGACTTCGGAGCCATCGGCGTTGAAGATCCGGTAGCGGAAGTCCACTTCAGGATTGCTCGGCGCCTCGACGATCAGCAGCTGGTCGAAGCCGATGCCGGTGTGCCGGTCACCCCATTGCCGGGCATGCTTGGGCTGGATGTGCGCGTGCTGGCTGACCAGGTCGAGGACCATGAAGTCGTTGCCCAGGCCGTGCATCTTGGTGAAACGCAGCAGCATGGGTTCACTCCGGCAGCAGGCTTTCGCCGGCGAACAGTTCGGGGATGGTTTCGCGGCGGCGCACTTCGAAGGCCCGATCACCGTCGACCAGCACTTCGGCGCAGCGGCCACGGGTGTTGTAGTTCGAGCTCATGACGAAACCGTAGGCACCTGCCGAACCCACGGCCAGCAGGTCGCCTTCGGCCAGGGCCAGAGCACGCGACTTGGCGAGGAAGTCGCCGGTTTCGCAGATCGGCCCGACGATGTCGTAGTCGCGGCCCGGCTCGTCGCGCGGGGTGACGGCGCTGACGGCCATCCAGGCCTGGTACAGGGCCGGGCGGATCAGGTCGTTCATCGCTGCGTCGATGATGGCGAAGTCCTTGTGCTCGGTGTGCTTGAGGTATTCCACACGGGTCAGCAGCACGCCGGCGTTGGCCACGATGTAGCGGCCCGGTTCGAACACCAGGGCCAGGTCGCGCCCGCCGACGCGCTCGCGCACCGCTTGGATATAGTCGGCCACCAACGGCGGTTGTTCGTCGCGATAGCGCACGCCGACGCCACCGCCGAGGTCGAGGTGGCGCAGGTGGATGCCGCACTCGCCCAGGCGGTCGATCAGCATCAGCAAGCGGTCGACCGCGTCGAGGAAGGGTTCCAGCGTGGTCAGCTGCGAGCCGATGTGGCAATCGACTCCGACGACTTCCAGGTTCGGCAACTGCGCCGCACGCACGTACAGCGCTTCGGCATCGCTAATGGCGATACCGAACTTGTTTTCCTTGAGGCCGGTGGAAATGTACGGGTGGGTGCCGGCATCGACGTCGGGGTTGACGCGCAGCGACACCGGCGCCTGCTTGCCGAGTTCGGCGGCCACCACTTGCAGGCGCTCGAGCTCGTCGGCCGACTCTACGTTGAAACAGTGCACGCCCACTTCCAGGGCGCGGCGCATGTCGTCGCGGGTCTTGCCGACGCCGGAGAACACCACGCGGTCGGCGCGCCCGCCGGCGGCCAGCACCCGCTCCAGCTCACCGCCGGAAACGATGTCGAAGCCGGCGCCCAATCGTGCCAAGACGTTCAGCACGCCCAGGTTGGAGTTGGCCTTGACCGCGTAGCAGACCAGGTGCGAAGTGCCTTGCAGGGCATCGACGTAGCTGCGGTACTGCGCTTCGATGTGCGCACGCGAATAGACGTAGGTCGGCGTGCCGAAGCGCTCGGCGATGGCCGAAAGCGCCACGTCTTCCGCGAACAGTTGGCCGTTGCGGTAGTTGAAAGCGTCCATGGAAATCCCTTAGTGCTGGTGCGACGTGTGCTTGCCTTGACCGTCCTTGCTGTCGTCAGGCAGGTACAGAGGACCTTTCTGACCGCAGGCCGAAACGAGGCAGGCCACCGCGACCAGCGCCGCGAGGGAGGAAATCAGACGCTTCATGGGCGAAATCCTTTGAAATAAGCAGTATTTGCGCCCGAGTATACCCAGCGCCCGGCACCTTGCCTATGTGAGCGCCCGTCGGCCTGACGGCCTGATCCATGGCGATCGGCGCTATTCTTTGCATTCCTGGCAAAGCGTCCGTATCTTGCCCGGCTTGCACGTCAGCCGCCCTTTCCGAGGTTCCCGCAATGAGTTTGAGCGAAGCACGTTTCCACGATCTGGTCGACGCCACGCAGCAGGCGCTCGAAGACCTGTTCGACGAAAGCGACATGGACCTGGATATGGAAAACTCCGCAGGCGTACTGACCGTGAAGTTCGAAAACGGCAGCCAGCTGATCTTCAGCCGCCAGGAGCCGCTGCGCCAACTGTGGCTGGCCGACCGTTCCGGTGGCTTCCATTTCGATTACGACGAAGAAACCGGCAAGTGGACCTGCGAGAAAAGCGAAGAACTGCTGGGCGAGATGCTCGAGCGCATCGTCTGGGAACGGGCGGGCGAGAAACTGGACTTCTCCGAGATCTGATATGAGCACGCCCGTCCGCCCACCCAAGCCCCTCTACAGCAACGTCAGCCCGGCGGTGAAGTCGCCGTGCATCAGTATCTGCCGGCTCGACGAGCACAAGGTGTGCACTGGCTGCCAGCGGCCGGTGGAGCACATCCGCGAGTGGCGTTCGGCCGACGACGCCCGGCGCCGGGAAATCTGCCGCCAGGCCGAGGCACGCCGTCGAGCCTGAGGTGTGGGCTTGAGTATTCGCCCTGCTGTGTTAGGGTCGGTCGATGCGTCGCCGACGCCACACGCTTCCACAAACCCCGCCCTTGGGCGGGGTTTTGCTTTATTCGCCGGATGCTATTTCCGTTCACAGGAGCCTGACTGGACCATGAGCACCAAGCCTTCCCTCATCCTCACCCGACTGGACGTACAGCGTCTGGAGCAACTCATCGACAGCCTCGACGAATCCGTGCCGGGCGTGCTCGCCCTGCAGGAGGAACTCGACCGCGCCGAGCAGGTAGTGGGGCATGGCGAAGTGCCGAAGGGTGTGGTGACCATGAATTCCCGGGTGCATTGCCAGGAGCAGGGCAGTGGCAAGGACTACCACCTGACCTTGGCCTACCCCAAGGACGCCGGCAAGGAACACCACGTGTCGGTGCTCGCGCCTATCGGTGGGGCGTTGCTGGGGTTGTCGGTGGGCGATGAGATCGACTGGCCCGCTCCCGGCGGCAAGACCCTCAAGCTCAAGTTGCTGGCGGTGGAGTATCAGCCGGAGGCGGCGGGCGATTTCACTTTGTGAGTGGAGGTGAGGCCCGTCACCTCGGGCCTCCTGCAAGCCGGTCAGCTGCCGTGCATCGACTGCGCGCGCAGTCGGCAGGCGTGGATACAGTTGTCGACCAGCCGACTGCGCAGTGTCCAATCGGTATTGATGATGGCGAATTTCTGGATATAGCTTTCCAGGTCTCGAGATTCGAACCACAGGTCGACCTTGTCGCTGAAGTCGTCAGGGGTGAACACCACTTTGTTGTATTTGGCGCATTGGATCGACCAGAGCCTGCCACTGCGATTTTCGTTCGCCGCCTGATCCATGAACGTCTTGAGCGCGTCGGTCGAAGGCGTGTTTTCGCCCATCCACACTTGCTCCACCCCAGGCCAATGCTCACCGCGTTTGGCGTGGTGATAGGCGATGACCACGGTTTTTCCAGGGTGCTCGCGCCATAGTTGGTCCAGCGTGAGGTCATGCAACGCATAGGGGATCACGCGTTGACCCATGCGCTTTTGCAACATGTCCTGTAGCCATGTGTGCTCGCTGTCGCTGAAGTTGTCCAATTCGTGGAAATCGAGGATGACGATTTCCCGTTGGTTGGCGCGGTCCTCGTAGAAGTGGTTGAGCCGGTCGACCACATCGCCAAGCAGCGTGCGCCCCGAGGGATTCATGTGGTAGAGCTTGTAGCGGCCGATTTCGTCCGGCGTGTACTCAGGGTTGGCGCGCACGCGCAGGTCGAGCACCCGAACGCCGTTCTGGATCTGCTCGATACACGGCAGATCCTGGGTCACTTCCTGGGGTACGGTGAAGCCGCCGGCCTTTTTGTCCATTCCCGAGTCATGGCTGCCTGGCAGGATCAATTGGTCGATGCGCAGGCAGCCGATTTCAGGCGAGTCGCCCATCCAGTGTTGGTGATTCATGTAGCGCTCCTCAAGGGTCTATGAAGGCGCCAGGATTGGGCTTTGCGCGTCAAAGGTGCAGCCGGAAGCGGCACACGGGTAGTGGTGCTGCCGGTATAGGTTTGCCAGCGAGACAAGACTTCATTGGAGGTATCGTTCGGTCGCTGGCTTGTCGTGCAGATCGCTATCCGAGCCCTAGGCCGTCCAGCAGCACTTGGATGCGGTACGCGATGGCCTCTGCATGTAGATGACCGAAGCAGCGTACTTTCACCTGCGGCCGCCTCTGGCCCTGGCCGCGCCCCTCGTGCAGCTCGCCCAAGCACCGAACTAGCGCGCCCTCGCCCTCATAGCGCCGAACCAGCACTTCATTCCAACTGTTGAGGGTAAGTTGATCGAGGCTCAGCACCCACTGCTCGAGTGCTCCGGTACTGCTCAGCGCGTCGATGTGCGGGCTCGCGATCGGCACGTGGGAAGCGCGATCTGGATGCAGCGGGTCGCCCCCGACATTGACCAGCAACAGAATCTCGTTCGCCACACTGGGCTGAAGCAGGTCGGTGTCATTGATCGCCGGCAGTGGCAGCGGTAAATGCTGGCGCAGACAGTCCAATACAGCGGACAGCGTCCGCTCGTTCAGATCGCTGGTGCCTGGGTGCAGTACCAGGCGTGTGCTGCTGTCGATCACGCCGTTGCGATGGGCCCAGGTGAGCAGTTCGACCAGCTCGCGGTTGCGTTTGATCGGGGTGATGGCCGGCCATGCATGGGCTGTCAGTTCGCCGGGATACAGCGCCCAACGATGGCTGCCGGAATCCTGTCGGTTGGGCGAATGCACCAAGGTCAGGACGTCTTCGGCCAGATCCGGCGCGATGCCTGGGTTGACGACTTCGATCTTGCCGGCGCGGCGTTCGAAGGCGGCGTACAGGCGGCGCCCCAGGACGTCCAGGTCACGTTGCTCGGCACAACTGTCGGCCGTGCTGTCGCGGGCATAGCGGGCCAGAAAGCGGTATGCGTGGTTCAGCTCCGTCACCAGTTCGCGGCGCGACTGCAGAACCTGGCCGACCTTCCACTGGCTACGGCCGTCGAGCAGCCGTAACGTGCGCTCGTCCCAGCCCCATTGTTCGGTCAGGCGCCGCAGCAGACTGCGCTGCCAGCCGCTGCGGCCCTGTTCGGCGCTGCCGAGCTTCTGGTCGACCTTGAGGTAGAGGCTGCGCCGTACCAGCTCTAGGCGCCGGGTTTCGCCACGTCGCAGCAGGTAGTGCTCGATGCGCCTGTACACCATCACGTAAGGGTCGAGCTCGTCGAGGTCGAGACGATTGGCATGCACCGCGGCCTTGAAATCCAGGCTCAGGCAGCGCAAGGCGGGATGGTCGCTGGCATAGGCTTCGGTCAGGAGCAGTTTGAGCAATGACTTGTACGGCGATTCGAGGCCTTTGTAGAGCTGCCAGAGCCCGGCACCGACGAACTCCTTGGGCGGAATCCACGCCAGGTGGCCCAGGTCGAAATGTTCGTGGGGGTGGATGAAGCGTTTGTCGAGCAGTGTCTGGGTATACGCCTGGTAGCGGTCCTCTTCGGACACCGGCACCAGCCACCACACCGGGGTCTGCCCGGCCAGCCAGATGGCCGTGCGGTAGAACTCGTCGAGCAACAGATAGTGCTGGGTATGGCCGCAATCGTCGGAGCTCAGCGTGCCCGTGCGCTCGCCACGGGCAAAGCCGGCGCTGTCGATCAGAAACAGATGGGCGTCTGCGCCTTGGGTCGCGGCCCAGTCTTCCAGCGCCTGGCATTTGCGCCCCAGCTCGGCCAGCGCGTCGTTATCGAGATCGGCGCGGTGGCACACCCACACGTCCATATCGCTTTGCTCGGCTTGCGCCAGGGTGCCAAGGCTGCCGATCAGGTAAATGCCCAGAAGCGGGCGAGGGGCATCGCCGCGCTGCGGCCTGTATTCGAAGGCGCGGGTCAGGCGCTGGGCCTCGAGCAAGGCGCCGAGGTCCGGCTCGAAGCCGGCGATGCCTGCGGGTGCGGTGCTCGAAACGTAGCCGGGCAACAGGGGATGGTTGATGTGCAGCAGGAGCGGCAGCAGGGTCAGTACCCGCTGCTGGCGGCTCGACAAGCCCTCGCGGGCACGCCATAGGCGTCCCTGACTGAGCTGCAGGAAGCGCGCGCGCAGAGTGGCCAGCACCTTGCGGTCGATGCCTTGGGCAAGGTCTGGGCGAATCTCGTGGCGATGACTCATTGCGCACTCGGCGGCGGGGGCTGCGCGAGTTTAGCCTGAGTGACAGGCGGGAATAAGGGGATGGTGAAAAATTGGCGTCATTTTTACATCGGTACGGGCCAGGCCGCTGTTGCCCGGCTTGGCCCGTTTTGCGCAGTGGCCCTTCAGGCCGGCTGTGCGACGCCCAGGATGGTGAGCAATTGCTGCGCGCTTTGCGCGGCGTCGATCCCCAAGCTGGTCAGGTAACCACCGTCGGGCTGGCTGAGCAGTTGCTTGTCGTGCAGGCGTTGGGCGGCGCCGATCAGATCGGGAGAAGCGTTGCTGTGAACTTTGATGCCTTCTTGAGTGCTATCGAGGTTGAACAGGGCGAGGACTTCGAGTTCAGCGATCAGGTCAGGGGTAAAGGACATGGCGACTCCAGACTTCCGAGGATGGAGAACGGCGCCGCCTGCGGTTGGGCGGCGCCTGAACCTGGAGTGTAGTCAGACTTATTCGTCGTCGCCTTGATCCATCGCAGCGGCCAGCTCCGGGGGCAGCTCGGGCAAAGCGCGCAGGGCCTGCTCGTACCAGGCGGTGTCGAACGGGCGGTCGTCGGCGAGCATGTTCTCGATCTCGAAGGCCAGCACCATGGCCATCAGCATGAGGCTGTCTTCGCGCGGCACACCCACGAGGGTCAATTTGTTCAGCGTGGCCTTGGTCGCCGGCGGTTCACCGCTGGCGATCTGGTTTTCGATGACTTCGATCAGCGCATCCTGTGCGGAGGATGGGTCGTCGTCGTTGTCGAAGTCGTCGGACTGGTTCATGGCAGTGCTCCTGAAAGGTGAAGGCACAGTCTGCCATGCCCGTCCTGGCAATGTCCGCCCATCGACCGCAGGCATGACGCTGGTCAGCGCTGCGGCGGCGGGCTATAAACCCTCGCTCCAACCCCACACGGCCTGGAGGCTGTTCCAATGCTCAAGCTGCATGGTTTTCCGGTAAGCAACTACTACAACATGGTCAAGCTGGCATTGCTGGAGAAGGGCGTGCCCTTCGAGGAAGTGCAGTTCTTTCCTGGGCAGACGTCCCAGGCGCTGTCGGTAAGCCCACGTGGCAAGGTGCCGGCGTTGGAGACCGAGCATGGGCTGCTCAGCGAGACCAGCGCGATCCTCGACTACATCGAACGCACCCAGGGCGGCACGCCGCTGCTGCCGAGCGACCCTTTCGCCCAAGCGAAAGTGCACGAATTGATGAAAGAAGTGGAGCTGTACATCGAGCTGCCGGCACGGACCTGCTACGCCGAGGCGTTCTTCGGCATGCCGGTGGAGCCGCTGGTGAAGGAAAAGGCCCGTAGCGAACTGCTCGCAGGCTTTTCCACGGTCGAGCGCAACGGCAAGTTCGCCCCCTATCTGGCAGGCGGGCAGTTGACCTTGGCCGATGTGATGTTCGCGTTTTCCGTAGACCTTGCGGTCGCGACCGCGAAGAAGGTGCTGAACCTCGACCTGCTGGCCGACTTCCCGAAAATCGCCACCTTGCTCGCCAAGTTGGGCGAGCACCCGCACATGGCGAAGATCCAGGCCGACAAGGACGCCGCCATGCCGGGGTTCCTGGAGATGATGCGCAACAAGAAGTGACGCACCGCGCAAGCGGTGCGAAGGCGGGGGCGTTGGCGCCCCCGGGCTTCAGCGCGCGGCCAACAGCTCGCGGCCACGTGCGGCGGCGGCGCGCACCTGTGCAGGTGCGGTGCCGCCGATGTGGTTCCGGGCGTTGACCGAACCTTCCAGGGTCAACACCGCGAACACGTCCTGCTCGATCTGGTCGCTGAACTGGCGCAGTTCTTCGAGGCTCATCTCGGCCAGGTCCTTGCCGCTGTCGACGCCGTACTTGACCGCGTGGCCGACGATCTCGTGGCAGTCGCGGAACGGCAGGCCGCGGCGCACCAGGTAATCGGCCAGGTCCGTAGCGGTGGAGAAACCGCGCAGTGCCGCCTCGCGCATGATGGCATGGCGCGGCTTGATCGCCGGGATCATGTCGGCGAAGGCGCGCAGCGAGTCGCGCAGGGTGTCGGCGGCGTCGAACAGCGGTTCCTTGTCTTCCTGGTTGTCCTTGTTGTAGGCCAGCGGCTGGCCTTTCATCAGGGTCAACAGGCCGGTCAGGGCGCCGAACACGCGGCCGCTCTTGCCACGCACCAGCTCCGGCACGTCGGGATTCTTCTTCTGCGGCATGATCGAGCTGCCGGTGCAGAAACGGTCGGGCAGTTCGATGAACTGGAATTGCGCGCTGGTCCACAGCACCAGCTCTTCGGAGAAGCGCGACAGGTGCATCATCGCCAGGCTGGCCGCCGCGCAGAATTCGATGGCGAAGTCGCGGTCCGAGACGCCGTCGAGGGAGTTGCCCGACACCGCTTCGAAGCCCAGCAGCGAGCAGGTCAGGTTGCGGTCGATGGGGTAGGTGGTGCCGGCCAGCGCGGCGCTACCCAGCGGCATGCGGTTGGTGCGCTTGCGGCAGTCGACCAGGCGCTCGTAGTCGCGGCTGAGCATTTCGAACCAGGCCAGCAGGTGATGGCCGAAGGTCACAGGTTGAGCGGTTTGCAGATGGGTGAAGCCCGGCATGATGGTGTCGGCTTCGCGCTCGGCCTGTTCCAGCAGGCCCTGCTGCAAGCGGGTGATTTCCGCCAGGATCAAGTCGATTTCGTCACGCAGCCACAGGCGGATGTCGGTGGCGACCTGGTCGTTGCGGCTGCGTCCGGTGTGCAGTTTCTTGCCAGTGATGCCGATGCGATCGGTCAGACGCGCTTCGATGTTCATGTGCACGTCTTCGAGGTCAACGCGCCAGTCGAACGCACCGGCCTCGATTTCGCCCTGGATGGTCTGCAGGCCGTCGACGATGGTGTCGCGTTCGGCGTTGGTCAGCACGCCGACTTGCGCCAGCATGCTGGCGTGGGCGATCGAACCCATGATGTCGTGGCGGTACAGGCGCTTGTCGAAGTCGACCGAGGCGGTGAAACGGGCGACGAAGGCGTCGACCGGCTCGCTGAAGCGGCCGCCCCACGACTGATTGGTCTTGTCGATGGTCATGGATTCACTCATTGCAGGCGTGAAGAAAAGTGCCGCCGATGATATCAGGGGTTATCCAGCCTGTCGCAAGACGCCGCGGGCGAACAATGATCGGCATTTATAGGGACCGACTTCACAACGATCGATTCATGGATTGAACGGCAGCGTTCCAGGGAGCGTCTACAGTTGCACAGAGGCTCGGCAGAAACCGCCTGGCCACTGAATCTTTGGCCATTGCATCGGTCTAGAGCGTGGTTACGGTGCCGGTCCACCGCCACCTGTCTACGCCACCGCCCGTGCGAGACTCACTCAGGAATCCAGCGTAATCATGAATGTCCTGATCGTTGACGATGAATCCCAATCCCGCGACCGTCTCAATCGGTTGTTGGGCGAATTAGAGGGTTATTCCGTGCTGGAGCCGAGCGCCACGAATGGCGAAGAGGCCCTGGCGCTCATAGACAGTCTCAAGCCTGACGTCGTACTGCTCGACATCGGCATGAAAGGGCTCGATGGCCTGCAGGTGGCAGCGCGCCTGTGCGAGCGCGAAGCACCGCCCGCGGTGGTGTTCTGCACAGGCGACGATGAGTACGGCAGCGGGGCGTTTTCCGATAGCGGTTTGAGCTATGTCACCAAGCCCATCGAGTTGGCCGCATTGCGCGACGCCTTGCGCAAGGCCGAGCGGCCGAACCGCACGCAATTGGCCGCGCTGACCCGCCCGGCCAACGAAGCGGGCGGCGGTCCGCGCAGCCACATCAGCGCGCGCACCCGCAAAGGCATCGAACTGATTCCACTGGCACAGGTGGTCTATTTCATTGCCGACCACAAATACGTGACCCTGCGCCATGAAGGCGGCGAGGTGCTGCTGGACGAGCCGCTCAAGGCGCTCGAGGACGAATTCGGTGACCGCTTCGTACGCATCCACCGCAATGCGCTGGTGTCGCGCGAGCGCATCGAACGGCTGCAACGCACGCCGCTCGGCCACTTCCAGCTTTACCTCAATGGTCTGGATGGCGATGCTCTGACCGTCAGCCGACGGCATGTCGCCGGCGTGCGCAAGATCATGCCGCAGCTCTGATGGCCGTAGCCTAAGGCCCTCTCATGCGCCAAGGAAGGCGTGCCATGACCTGGGTCTGCTGGCCAGGCAGGGTGATTTGCTATCATCGGCAGCATTTCCTTTGCTTCGGTGTGCTTCATGTCTACTCGCGAAATCCGCATTGCCACCCGTAAGAGCGCGCTTGCCCTTTGGCAGGCCGAGTATGTGAAGGCGCGTCT
Source organism: Pseudomonas sp. MLB6B (assembly GCF_054508135.1). Classification (NCBI taxonomy): domain Bacteria; kingdom Pseudomonadati; phylum Pseudomonadota; class Gammaproteobacteria; order Pseudomonadales; family Pseudomonadaceae; genus Pseudomonas; species Pseudomonas sp. MLB6B. The sequence goes on from NZ_CP199313.1 coordinate 1,053,058, forward strand.
GGAGCAGGCCTACCCCGGGTTGCACGTGTCCCTGGTGCCCATGGTCAGCAAAGGCGACAAGCTGCTCGACGCGCCGCTGGCGAAGATCGGCGGCAAGGGCTTGTTCGTCAAGGAGCTGGAAACGGCGCTGCTGGAAAACCAGGCAGACATCGCCGTCCATTCCATGAAAGACGTGCCGATGGATTTCCCCGAAGGCCTGGGCCTGTTCTGCATTTGTGAACGCGAAGACCCGCGCGACGCCTTCGTCTCCAACCGGTTTGACAGCCTGGAGGCCCTGCCGGCCGGCAGCGTGGTAGGTACGTCCAGCCTGCGCCGCCAAGCCCAGTTGCTGGCACGCAGACCCGACCTGCACATTCATTTCCTGCGCGGGAACGTCAATACCCGCTTGGCCAAACTCGACGATGGTGAATACGACGCCATCATTCTTGCGGCGGCGGGTTTGATCCGCCTGGGCTTCGAAAACCGCATCACCTCCACTCTCAGCGTCGAAGACAGCCTGCCGGCCGGTGGCCAGGGCGCTGTGGGCATCGAGTGCCGCAGTGAAGACACCGAAATCCATGCCTTGCTGGCGGCGCTCGACCATACCGACACGGCCGATCGGGTCATCGCCGAGCGTGCCTTGAACAAGCGCCTCAATGGCGGCTGCCAAGTGCCGATCGCCTCCTATGCCGTGCTCGAAGGCGATCGTCTGTGGTTGCGCGGCTTGGTTGGCCAGCCCGATGGCGCGCAGTTGCTCACCGCCCAGGCCCATGCGCCGCGTGCGGAGGCTGAGGCGCTGGGGGTGCAGGTGGCCGAGGCGCTGTTGGCCCAGGGGGCCGGCGACATTCTCAAAGCCGTTTACGGTGAGGCTGGCCAGCCTTGAGCGGCTGGCGTCTGCTGCTGACACGCTCGCGCGAGGACAGCCAGGCGGTGGCCGATTACCTGCGTACGGCCGACATCTTTTGCAGCAGCCTGCCGTTGCTCGACATCGAGCCGGTGGCCCTGGCCGCCGCGCAACGCGATTGCTTGGGCAGGCTGCACGACTATCAGGCGTTCATCGTGGTCAGCAAGCCGGCAGCGCGGCTGTTGTTGCAGCATCTGCACAGCGCTGGGCTGCAAGCGCCCATCCAGGCCTGGTTTACCGTGGGCGAAGCGACCGGGTGCGTCCTACGGTCCCATGGGTTGCAGGTCAGCTGGCCGAACGACGGCGACGACAGCGAGGCGCTGCTGGCCTTGCCAGCGCTGGCTCAGGCACTGGCGGCGGATCGGCCGCAGGTGCTGATCGTACGTGGGGTGGGAGGTCGCGAACTGCTGGCCGAGCGTCTTGCCGAGCAAGGTGCTAGGGTCGATTATCTGGAACTGTATCGCCGTGGCCTGCCGGCTTATTACCCCGGCGTGCTGACCGAACGGGTCGACAGGGAACGCCTCAATGGCCTGGTGGTCAGCAGTGGGCAAGGTCTTGAACATTTGCACCGACTGGCGGGCGTCGATTGGCCTCGCCTGTCAAGAATGCCGTTATTCGTGCCCAGCTCCCGTGTCGCTCAGCAGGCGCGCGAGCTGGGTGCGCAACAGATTGTGGAATGCCGTGGCGCCAATGCCGCGGCCTTGCTGGCAGCTGTGCAGCACAGTGCTGTACCTGCCTTGTCAGGGCGCTGAGCCATGCGCGGCGCCCCTCTGCGAAGGATGGATACGTGAGCGAAACTGTCTTGTCCAAGAACGATCAGCCCGCGGCGCCGGAAACGCCGAAAGCCCCGCCGGTCAAGCCTGGCAAACCCGCCAAGCGCTCGGGCGCAGGCATCGCCACCCTGGCCCTGTTGCTGGGGGTGGCAGGCGTCGCCGCTGGCGGTTGGAGCGTATGGCAGGTGCGCCAGTTACAAGGCAGCGAGCAAGGGCAGGGGCAGAGCCTGCAAGCGCTGAACGAGCGCGCCAATGCCCTGCAACAGCGCGAGCAGCAGATCACCACACAGTTGGCCAGCCTGCCGGCAGCCAACGTTCTGGAAGATCAGCGCCGCCTGGTGGCGCAGCTTCAAGGTGATCAGCAGCGGTTGGGGCAGCGCGTCGAGACCGTGCTGGGCGAAAGCCGCAAGGAATGGCGCCTGGCCGAAGCCGAGCACTTGCTGCGCCTGGCCACCCTGCGCCTGTCTGCTTTGCAGGACATCACCAGCGCCCGCGCCCTGGTCGAAGGCGCGGACCAGATCCTGCGCGAGCACAGCGATCCGGGGGCCTTCGCCGCCCGTGAGCAGCTGGCGCGCAGCAAGGCCGCGCTCGACAGCATCGAGCAACCCGACCGCACTGGCCTGTTCCTCAAACTGGCTGCGCAGCGCGAGCAAGTGGCACAACTGAGCGCGCAAACCCCCGAATTCGATGCCAATGCCGATGCCATGGGCGCCTTGAAGGGCGAGGGCGACGTGGCGACCCGCCTGTCACGCTGGGGGCAGCAGGTCTCGAAATACTTCCAGGTCGAGTTCAATGCCGACAAGAACGTCAAGCCGCTGCTCGCCGGACAGTCGCTGAACCAACTGCGCCTGGCTTTGAGCCTGACCCTCGAACAGGCACAGTGGGCTGCGCTCAATGGCGAGGCCAGTGTGTACGACAAGGCCCTGGACGAGGCGCGCAGCGTGCTGGTTGCCAACTTCAACCCCGACAACCCGCAAAGCAAGGCCATGCTCGAAAGTCTCAACCAATTGGCAGAGCAGCCCGTGGCAGTCAAAGTGCCCGATCTGAGCGAAAGCCTGGCTGCCGTGCAGACCTACATCCAGCGTCGCAGCCAGCCAAGCGAGAACGAAGGGGCCAAGCCATGAAGCGCGTCTACCTGCTGGCGGTCTTCGCGATCGTCGTTGCGGCGGCGCTGGGCATCGCCATCGCCAAGCACAGCGGCTACGTGATGATCGCCTACGGCGGTTTCCGCTACCAGTCCGGCCTATGGGCGGCGCTGGGTGCGCTGTTGGTAGTGGTGCTGGTGCTCGGATTGCTGCGTTATCTGATCGGTCTGTTGCTGACGTCCACCGGCGTGATCAACCCCTGGTCGCGACGCAACCGCAGCCGTCGCACGCGCATCGCCATCGAGCAGGGTCAGTTGGACCTGGCCGAGGGTCGCTGGGCCAGTGCCCACAAGCACTTGCGCCGCGCCGCCGAAGCCGAGCGCCAGCCCCTGCTGTTCTACCTCGGCGCTGCGCGGGCTGCCAACGAATTGGGCCAGACGCAAGAGAGCGACAACCTGCTCGAGCGTGCGCTGGAACGTCAGCCCCATGCGGAACTGGCCATCGCCCTGGCCCATGCACAACTGCAAATGGACCGCGCCGACAACGACGGTGCGCTCGATACGCTGCAGGCCATGCAGGAACGCCACCCCAACAACGTGCAGGTACTGCGCCTGTTGCAGCGGTTGTACCTGGAGCGTGGCGACTGGCCTGCGCTGGTTCGCCTGCTGCCCGACCTGCGCAAGCACAAGGCACTACCGGCCAACGAGCTGGCGTTGTTGGAGCAGCGCACGTGGGGCCAGAACCTGGGCCTCGCGATCACCCGCGGCGAAGAGGGCAACACGGCGCGCCAGTCACTGGAACGTACCTGGCAACAACTGACCGCTGCGCAGCGCCAAGAGCCACAACTGGTATTGGCCTATGCCGAACAGATGCGTCAGGCCGGTGCCCAGGAGGAGTCGGAACGGGTACTGCGCGCCGCCATCAAGCGCCAGTACGAAAGCCATCTGGCGCGCTCGTACGGGTTGGTCCGCGGCGAGGATCCGGTGCGTCAGCTGCAAACCGCCGAAGGCTGGCTCAAGGACCATCCTCAAGATCCTAGCCTGCTGCTGACGCTGGGCCGGTTGAGTTTGCAGAACCGCCTGTGGGGCAAAGCGCGCGACTACTTCGAAAGCAGCCTGCGCCTGGAGCGCAACCCCGAAGCCTGCGCCGAACTCGCCCGCTTGCTGGGTGCCTTGGGTGAAACCGAACGTAGCAACCACTTGTTCCAGGAAGGCCTGAACCTGTTGGACGAGCGCCTGTTGGCGTTGCCACTGCCCGAAACGGTACGCGTCTGAGCGACCCTCCCGGCTCCCCAGGCCAGGGGAGTCGGGGCCTGTTTCTTTTTCCTAGGCGTAACGCAACGAGTTACGCGTTGTCCTAGGCCGCTTCCTACATTTTCTTACCTCCTTTCTTGGAGATTAAACGACTTGTCTGCTCTGTAGCGCCTTGAAACAGAGGACATCTTTCCTTACCGTCTCAAACCACTATTTCATCTCCGGGAATGTCACCTGTCATGTCGCTGTCTCGGCTGCGTACTTTGTTCTTTCCCGCTGTATTGAGCTCGCTGATGCTTCTGGTCGGTTCGTTGAGCCTGCTTCCCCAAGCCGGTCTCGAACGGTGCGCCTTGTGCTATAGCCAGCGTTTCCTGCTTGCTGCATACCTACTGTTGGGTGTCTGCGCGCTGATCCATGGCCCGGGTCGGCGCGGTGCGCGGCGCTATGCATTCGGGTTGTCGGGTTGTGCGGCACTGGGTGGGTGGCTGGCAGCGCGCCAGGTCTGGTTGCAAGGCAGCTACGAAACGGCGCAGGCTTGCTCGGTGCCACTCACGGCGCTCCTCGACCTGCCCCTGAAGCCACTGCTGCAGCAGTTGCTGCTGGGTGTGCCGAGTTGCTCGCCGATCCGTTGGAGCTTCCTCGACCTGACCTTGCCGGAATGGAGCCTGCTGGCGTTTCTCGGCTTGGCATGCCTACCGCTGTCGTACCTGCTGAGCTACCGCTTTCGCCGTTTGACCAACCAGCTCACCTAGGCCGTCCACGCCAGAGCGGTCGACCGACGGTGCGCCGCATGCGGATTAAACGCTTGTATGAAGTTAGTGCCCTGCGTACCTTGATGGCCGCGCTTTGCGGGAATAATCTCCCACATCGCATGCTGAAAAATACACGTGCTCGATGCCCTTTTACTGGTGTCATTCATGTGCTGCACGATGGCAGCACTCGGTGCGAGGGCATCCATTCACAAGGGACGAGACCGCCATGTTAGAGAGTTGTCAGAATGCCCAGGAACGCTGGGGTGGGGTTCACCAGCTGATCGACCGCTGGTTGGAAGAACGCCATGAGCTGGTCAAATCCTTCAGAGCGCTGCGCGACGCCAAACCGGCTTTCGCCGACAAACAGCACAACACCGGTTTCTGCGAAATCCTCGTCGACTACGTGTCCGGTTGGCACTTCGGTATCTGCGAACAGTTGATCAACGAAGCCAAGGCATTCGGCGACGACCGCGCTTTACGCCTGGCCGACGAAATCAATCCCCGCATCGACGAAATCACCCAGATCGCCTTGGCGTTCAACGACCATTGCGAGCAGGCCGAATGCAAGGACAACGAGCGTTTCGCCAAAAAGCTGGGTGAGCTGGGCAGCCTGCTGCGCGAACGCTTCGAGCTCGAAGACTGCCTGATCGAAGTGCTGCACAACGCGCACAAGGAAGAAGAAGCGTTGAAGGTGTAGCGCTAGGTCGCGACATCCAGCAATTCGATTTCGAATACCAGCGGTGTATAGGGCGCGATGAGGTCTCCCGCGCCTTCGGCACCGTAGGCCAGGGCCGAAGGCACGACCAAGCGCCACTTGGCGCCCACCTTCATGGCCGGAAGCGCCACCTGCCATCCCTCGATCACCGAGCTCAGGTTGAACCACTGCGCCGCTTCGCTCCGATCGAACACACTGCCGTCCGGCAGCATTCCCGCATAGCGCACTTGGACCCGCCCGTTGGGCTGCGGCTGCGTGCCTGTACCAGGCGTCAGCACTTCATACAGCATACCTTTGGCGAGTGCCTGCGCGCCGGGGCGGGCACGCTGCTCGGCCATGAAGCGTTGCTCGCTCGCATGGGCCTGGTCGATCTGCGCCTGTTCGGCCAATGCGGCGGCCTGTGCTTCATGCCGTTCGAGCAACACGTGCATGCGCGCCTGGTCGAGTTTGGGCGGCTGTCCACGGTACGTGTCGCCAAGTCCTTCGAGCAGCGCCTCGATCTGCAGATCGGGCACTTCCTGGCGCAACCGCTCGCCCAGGCTGGCGCCCAGGCTGTAGGCCAGGTCGTGCCGATCGGTTTGCTGGGTATCGGCGGCGACCGCTGCCAGCGGTAGGCACAGGCCCAGAGCGAACATCAAATGACGGGACACGGCGAGCTCCTCGAATCGAGCGGCAAGTATGCCAGCGTTACTCCCTATTGAGTGCAGGTCCATTGATGCAGGGCGCTAGCAGGCCAGGCAACAGAGGCTTAGTATGAGTCGCACTTTCGTCAGCCAGGATGTCCATCATGTCGGCAAAGAAGAAACCCGTCAGTACGCCGTTGCACCTGCTTCAACAACTGTCGGACAGTTTGTTGGAACACTTGGAAGAGGCCTGTGCGCAAGCCCTGGCCGATGCCGAGAAACTGCTGAGCAAACTAGAGAAGCAACGGGTCAAGGCCCAGGACAAACTTCACGACGCGCGCGCGAAGTTGCAGGATTCGGCAAAAGCGGGCAAAGCCAAGGCGCAAGGCAAGGCACAGAAAGTCGCTGGCGAACTGGAAGAACTGCTCGATTCGCTCAAGCAGCGCCAATCGGAAACCCGCACCTACATCCAGCAACTCAAGCGCGATGCGCAAGAAAGCCTGAAGTTGGCCCAAGGCGTCGGCAAAGTCCGCGAAGCGGCGGCCAAGGCCCTGGAGCAACGCGCGGCAGGGACCAAGGCCGGGCCTGTCGACGCTCCGAGTAAACCTGCACCAGCGCCGGGCAAACCCGCACCTGCCAAGCCGGTGCCGCGCAAGCCCGCCCCTGGCAAGCCGGCAGCCGGCAGAACGACCGCCAGCACGCCGGCCTCCAGCGCCGCCGCGGTTCCAGCCGCAAGTCAACCGGCGCCGCGCAAGCCTGCGGTGAAGCGCGTACCACGTCCTGCGCTCGAGGCAGTGAGCGAAGCCGACGTCCCCTCCGCAGGGGCTGCGGGCCAAGCTGCCGCGAAGCCGGCGCCACGTAAGCCGGCACCGCGCAAGCCTGCCGCCAAGCCAGTCGCAGCGGAAGCGGAGCCCAAGCCAACCGACGGCCAAGCCGCCACGCCTGCGGACGCTGCTCAGTCGTCCGACGCGTAAAGGGTCTGCGCCGCGACGCGCAGCACCGCTAGCGCGTCGTGGTGCTGGCTGGCTGGCGGTGCCAGCCATGCCAGCCAATCGCCCTCTTCGGCATCGCCCGCTGGCCAGTGGGCGGTACAGCACGCCAGACGCTGCAACAGCGTTCGTTCGGCATCCAACTCCAACTGCTTGACACGCTCGCGCAGGCTGGCCAGCGTCGAGTCATATTGCGCCATTGCCTTCCAGCTCCCCCGCAGTTCGCGCAGAGGCGCCACGACCTGCGCCTGCCAAGGCATGCAGACCGCGCGCAACGCCTGTACACGCTCTTCGCTCGGCGCCACGCGGCGTGCCTGCAGCCAACTGGCGCACAGCAGCAGGCAGACATCGGCGCCCTGTTCCTGCAACGCTAGACAAGCCGTTTCGACGCCGTTCTGGCCGTACAGCGCCAGGGCGAAATTCCATAGATCGGTAGGCATGCTGGGGCTCGCACTAAAGGGCCGAGGAAGCTGGTAGACTCCGCGACCATCATGATCAGACTATCGAACCTCACTTTACAGCGTGGTCCTCAGCGCCTGCTAGACAGCGCCGAAATGACCCTGCACACCGGCCACAAAGCCGGCCTGATCGGTGCCAACGGCGCCGGTAAATCCAGCCTGTTCGCCTTGTTGCGCGGCGAGCTGTCGCCCGATGGCGGCGACTGCCAGGTACCGGGCGACTGGCGCATCGCGCACATGCGTCAGGAGGTCGACACCCTCGACCGTGTGGCCGTGGACTACGTGCTCGATGGCGACTTGCGCCTGCGCCAGGTCCAGCGCGAGCTGGAGGCTGCCGAAAAGGCCCACGACGGCACCGCCCTGGCGCGCTTGCACAGTGAACTCGACAGCGCCGACGGCTATACCGCCGATGCCCGTGCGCGCAAGCTGCTGGCGGGCCTGGGCTTCAGCAACGAGCAGATGGACCGGCGCGTCGGCGACTTTTCCGGTGGCTGGCGGATGCGTCTGAACCTGGCGCAAGCGCTGATGTGCCCGTCCGATCTGTTGCTGCTCGACGAGCCGACCAACCACTTGGACCTCGACGCCATCCTCTGGCTCGAAGACTGGCTCAAGGGCTACCCCGGCACGCTGTTGCTGATTTCCCACGACCGCGACTTCCTCGATGCGGTGGTCGACCACGTGCTGCACGTCGAACAGCGCAAGCTCAACCTCTACAAAGGCGGCTACAGCGCGTTCGAACGCACCCGTGCCGAACGCCTCGCACAGCAGCAACAGGCCTACGAGAAGCAACAGGCCCAGCGCGCGCACATGGAAAAGTACATCGCCCGCTTCAAGGCCCAGGCCACCAAGGCCCGCCAGGCGCAGAGCCGGATCAAGGCCCTGGAGCGCATGGAAGAGTTGTCCGCCGCCCATGTCGATTCACCGTTCGACTTCGTCTTCCGCGAATCGCACAAGCTGTCCAACCCGCTGCTCGACCTGTCCGAAGGTCAACTCGGCTATGCCGACAAAGTCGTGCTGGCCAAGGTCAAGCTGCAACTGGTGCCCGGCGCGCGCATCGGCCTGCTGGGCCCGAACGGGGCGGGCAAGTCGACCCTGATCAAGAACCTGGCTGGCGAGCTGCAACCCATCGCCGGCCGCCTGGTACGCGGCGAGAACCTGGCCGTGGGCTACTTCGCCCAGCATCAGCTCGACTCGCTCGACGACAAGGCCAGCCCCTTGCTGCACCTGCAACGCCTGGCCCCCAGCGAGCGCGAGCAGACCCTGCGCGATTTCCTCGGCGGCTTCGATTTCCACGGCGGCCGTGTCGACGAGCCAGTGCTGAACTTCTCCGGCGGCGAAAAGGCGCGCCTGGCCCTGGCCCTGATCGCCTGGGAACGGCCCAACTTGCTGCTGCTGGACGAACCGACCAACCACCTCGACCTGGAAATGCGCCTGGCGCTGACCATGGCCTTGCAGGAATTCAGCGGCGCCGTGGTGGTGGTCTCTCACGATCGGCATCTGCTGAAAAGCACCACCGACGACTTCCTGCTGGTGGCCGAGGGCAAGGTCGAGCCGTTCGATGGCGATCTGGACGACTACAGCCGCTGGCTGCTCGACTACCGCCAGCGCAGCGCTCCAGCCGTGTCCGGCCCCGTCAACCCGGACAAGACCGACAAGAAGGCTCAGCGCCAGGCTGCCGCCGCCCTGCGCCAGCAGTTGGCACCGCACAAGAAGGCCGCCGACAGGCTGGAAACCGAGCTGAGCAAGGTGCACACCCAGCTCGCCGAGATCGAAACCGCCCTGGGCGATAGCGGCCTCTACGAGGCGGCGCGCAAGGACCAGTTGCGCGAACTGCTGGCGCGCCAGACCACGCTCAAGCAGCGCGAGGGCGAACTGGAAGAGGCGTGGATGGAAGCCCTGGAAACCCTGGAGTCGATGCAGGCCGAACTCGAAGCCTTGTCGTGAAACCGTCCCGCTTGCGCTATTCCTGGCGCAGCGGGGCAGGGCGGTCGTTGAAAGCGCTGGCGGTTTTCTCTGCGCCCGCTTAGCGTAACGCCCTGTAAAAATTTCAGACGAGGTGTGCGATGTCCATTGAAACCTGGTTGGCGTTCTTCGCCGCGTCTTGGGTGATCAGCCTTTCGCCGGGCGCGGGTGCCATCGCCTCGATGTCCAGTGGCCTGCAATACGGCTTCTGGCGTGGTTACTGGAACGCGTTGGGCCTGCAACTGGGGCTTTTGATGCAGATCGCCGTGATCGCCGCTGGCGTGGGCGCCATCCTCGCGGCTTCGGCTACTGCGTTCCAGGTGATCAAGTGGTTCGGCGTGGGGTATCTGGTCTACCTCGCCTACCGTCAATGGCGCGCCCTGCCGATGGACATGGGCGACGATACCGGCGTCCGCCCGCTGGGCAAGCCGCTGGTGCTGGTGGCACGTGGTTTTCTGGTCAACGTCAGCAACCCCAAGGCGCTGGTGTTCATGCTGGCCGTGCTGCCGCAGTTCATCGACCCGCACGCCGCACTGCTGCCGCAGTACCTGACCATCGCCGCCACCATGGTCTGTGTCGATCTGCTGGTCATGGCGGGCTATACCGGGCTGGCCTCGCGGGTCTTGCGTCTGTTGCGCACGCCGCGTCAGCAGAAACGCCTCAACCGCACCTTCTCCGGGCTGTTCCTGGGCGCCGCGGCCTTCATCGCCACCCTACGCCGCGCACCTCTCTAAACTATCCGGTCAGCCCTCGGGCGGAAGATTTCAGGAACCTGCGCCCAGTGCGCCGCTGTCTACGTTGGGTGGGTGTGGCAATCGCCCGCCTCGACGTCAACCAGCCGGCGCATTCCGACCTTTCGGGCCGGCGCAGAGGAGGCAACATGGACGCACCAATTCATCCCTTTTCCGAGATCTTCCAGCAACTGGGCCTGGATGATGACCCCGTCGAAATCGACCGCTGGCTGACCACCCACGGTCCGCTGGACAACGACGTCAAGCTGGTCGACGCGCCGTTCTGGACCGATGCCCAGCGCGCGTTTCTGAAGGAAAACTACATCGCCGATTCGGACTGGATCGTGATGATCGACCAGCTCAACGTGGCGCTGCACGAGCACAAAGACTGAGTCTTTACCCACATGTCGATCCATCAGCGCCGTGATGGCTCAAGCGTGATCAACCCGTGGGAGCGACTTCAGTCGCGATGGGCGGCACAGCCGCCCTGATCCAAACGAAATCACTTATTGCTGTAAAACTGCACCCGCCACCACGTTCAATCACCGCGAATATACTGCTCCAACTGCGCGATCAACCCCGCCTGCTCGGCAATGGTCTCCTTGACCAGGTCACCGATCGACAACAGCCCCAACAACGCCCCGTTGCTCACCACCGGCAAGTGGCGAAGATGACGATTGGTCATCAAGTTCATGCAGTATTCCAAGTTCTGCTTAGGCTCCACCGTCACCACAGGCGAACTCATGATTTCGCGTACCGGCGTCGCGGCCGACGAACGCCCCTTGAGCACCAGCTTGCGCGCATAGTCCCGCTCACTGAAGATGCCGACCACCTGACCGTCTTCCACCACAGGCAGCGCACCGATGTTCTTCTCCGCCAGCAGCTTGAGCGCCTCGAGCACGGATTCATCCGGGCCGATGGTGTAGGCGGTCTGGTGCTCGGATTTGGCCTTGAGGATTTGTTCGACGTTTTTCATGGGAGCCTCTGCGGAAGTGGGGTCGACGAGCGCGCGCCGGTTGCGCAAGCATCGTGCACGGCGCGCCAGGGCACAACGCAGAAAACGGCATCGACCCGATTGAAAAACGCCATGGGGTTTCGATTGCCGGTTTCTGTCTTCGAGCGCCTTAAGCATCACCGCTCAGGTGAAGATCAGACTGAACACGATCATCAGCAGCAACCCGCCCAACATGATCAACCCCTGCCTCAGCACAGGGCCACTGAGCGGCACATGCCGCCATACGCGCTGGAGCCAGGCGGCAGGCGAATCGCCGCGCGTCACCACATCGACGAAGCGGATCGCGCCGAGCAGCGTCAACGGCCCCAGCACCCAACCCACAGGCGGCAACTGCAGGGACCAGACGGACACCAGTGCAGCCAGCAGCAGGCAGGGCAGCAGGTGGCGCAGCAAGAGCACGCCATTGCCCTGGCGCACCAAGCCTCCAGGCAGCAGACGCAAGCTGAGCCCGACATCGGCCAACACCCGTGCGCGTGCCACTTTCGACCACAGTCGCCACGCGTAGTGGCCCACCCCCACCAGCAACAGGGCAAGCGCCAGCGGCATGCCGACCGTCAACAGCAGGCTGTCGTCTCCGTGCGTGTTCCGGTGCGTCAGCATCGTCACGCTCAACACGGACCACAGCAGCAACATCGTGTACACGTGCGCCCAGCCCCAATAACCGCGCGGCGACCAGGCGCGCCAGTCGACGAAGGGGGTACGTTGCAGACGCTCCGGCAGTTGCGGGTGGATCGCCAGCACCTCTTCGAGCCCTGCACAGGCTTGCCAGTCTTCGAGCGTGAAACGATCGGCCCACTGCCGACGTTGCGCCGGCGCAAGGTCGGCGAACAGGAACCAGGCGGCTCGCTGCGCTGCATCGGCAGCCGGTAAGGCCAGGCGTTCGCGCAACGACGCCTCCCACTGGTAGCCGGCCTGGCGCTGGCTCAAGACCTGCCATTGGCTGGCATCACCAGGCAGATGGCCGAGGGTTTCGTCCCAGCCGTTCAGCGCGCAGACCTGCTCGAAGAAAGCGGGTGGCCAGTGTTCGGCGTGCAGCAGCAGGTCGGCGATGCGTGCCTGGAAACGCGTACGGCGGTCCAGTGGCGCCAGCCAGACGCTGGCCAGAGCCGTGCGCATGAGTTCGAGCGCGTGCGAATGCCGAGCTTGCGCCATTGCCTCGCGCAGCTGACCGAGCGCGCGCGTGGCCAGCCGGTCGGCGAGCACTTCCAGCTCGCCCGTGGGCAGGTGAGGCGCCTGTGCGGCGCTCAGCCAGCCCAGCCTGGACTGCGCCCAGTCGAGCACTGCAAAGTCCGTACGTTGCACACAGCGGCGTAGGAGGTGGCGCTCGAACGCTTCTTCCAAACCGGCCTGACGGGCCTGGGCCAGACCCTGGTCGAGGTCCCCGTCGAGCAGCGTTTCGATCGATGCCGCGGTGTTCGGCGCAGCCGTGGCCACGGGTGGTACGGCAATGGGCAGCGGCTCATCGGCGTCACCCATCGTTTCGACGGGGCGAACGGGGGTGGGCGACGTTTGCGGTACGTCTGCATCCGTGGCGCTGTCGTCAGGGCACGGCAGTACACCCTCGACATCGTCCTCGTTCTCGGTACATTGCTCGCGCCAGCGGGCATGCTCCAACGCGCCTTCGTAGGCTTCGCGCAGCCGCTGGAACGCGGCCGGGTCTTCGTCGGGGCGGTGGACTTTCAGCAGCCGCGCGTAGGCGCGCTTGATGGCGCGCTCGTCGGCATCGTGGGCCAGCCCCAGGGTTTTCAGATGCATGATCAGCCCTCACAGACGGCGTTCGAGGTGTTCCAGACGCTCCACCAGCGCAACCCGCGCTTCACGCAACGCACGCTCGTCCTGCCGCTCCAGCGCATGCTGGAACTGCTTGGCCAGCTCGGCGACGTATTCGCGGGTATCGCCCAGGCTCTCTTGGTACAGGCGCTCCAGGCGCGCCATCAACAGGCTGTTCACCTGTTGCTCGCGTGGGTGCACCTTGAGCGTCGCCAGGGCCTCGAGGCGTTGGGCGATCTCTTCGGGGCTGAGCACCCCAGGATTGTTCTCGATCACCAGGGTGCGCTGCTCGCCGGTCAGCGGAATGTGCACCTGGGCTTCGAGCAGGCCGTTGATGTCATAGGTGAAGCGCACCTCGATGCCGACATCGCCCCCTTTGCGTGGCGGCACAGGCACTTCCAGTTCGCCGAGAAAGATGTTGTTGCTCACCAGGCGGCTCTCGCCCTGGAAGATGCGGACCCTGACCACCGTCTGCGCTTCGTCGATGGTGTACACGGTCTGTTCGCGGCTGACCGGCACCACGCTGTTGCGCTCGATGATCGGCAGGTACAGGCCGCCGATGCGGCGCTGGCCTTCACTGGACGTCGTCTCGATGCCCAGGGTGTAAGGGCTGACATCGGTCAGCACCACCTCTTCGAGCGAAGCGTGCCGGGCTTTGAGCGCTGCCTGGATGGCTGCGCCCTGGGCCACCACCTCGTCGGGGTTGAGCTGCATGGCCGGAAAGCGTCCGAACAGGCTGGCCACCAAACGTCGCACCAGTGGCATGCGCGACGTACCGCCGACCAGCAATACCTCGTCCAGATCGGCAGCCTTGATGCGCGCATCGCGCAAGGCCCGTTCGATCGGCGCGCGCAGGCGATCGAGCAAGGGTTGGTAGAGGCGGGCAAGCTCGTCCTGGGTGATCGGCAGGCTCCATTCGCGCTCGCCGTCGCGTACCGTGAAGGTGGTGTGCGGTTGCTGGCCGAGCGCATGGCGCACCCGCTGCGCCTCACGCCGCAGACGTTGGGCCAATGCGCCTTCGGTTGCGGTCGGCAAGGGCTGGGCATGCGCGGCGGCGCGCACGTGGGCGACCAGCAGGTCGTCGAAGTCCTCACCGCCGAGGAAGTTGTCCCCGGCGCTGGCGCGCACCTCCATGACCCCCTCGAACAGCTCCAGCACCGACACGTCGAACGTGCCGCCGCCCAGGTCGAAGACCAGAAAGGTGGCCTCTTCCTTGTGGTGCAGCCCATAGGCAAGCGCCGCTGCCGTGGGTTCGTTGATCAGCTTCTCGACCTTCAGCCCGGCCAACTGGCCGGCGACGCGCGTGGCCTTGCGCTGGGCATCGCTGAAATAGGCCGGCACGCTGATCACCGCTTCGGTCACCGGCTCGCCCAGGTAGCGCTCGGCATCTTCCTTGAGGCTGCGCAGCAGCAGGGCCGACAACTCTTCGGGACGGTAGGCGCGTTCGCCCAATAGGGTTTCCCGGGCGCTGCCCATGTGCCGCTTGAACAGCGCGGTGGTGGCTTGCGGGTGTGTCTGCAAGCGCTCGCGGGCGACGTCGCCGACGATCAGTTCGCCACGGTCGTCCAGGCCGACCACGCTGGGCGTCAGCAGCTTGCCGAGGGCATTGGGAACGAGCTGCGCGGTTTCTGCGTTCCAGACCGCTACCAGGCTGTTGGTGGTGCCCAGGTCGATGCCGATGATCATGTCCATCTACTCCTTGTTGATACGCGGCACATGAGCGGTGACGCGTCGACATGGGGCATTAGAGCGGCAGGAAGACAAAGGTTCGATGCGCAAGGACGACGTTTGCGCAGGCATGCAAAATCTTCATGGTTGATAGCATTAAGTCATCACTGCTGTGGTCTGAAGTGGAATCCTTTCGTTCCCATTGGTGCAACATGCTCGCCCTCGTCCCCGACAGCCCTCGCCCGCAAAACCTGGAAGTCCTCAAGGCGGTCGAGCGCAGAATCACTTCGGGCGGCATGCGCCTGCGTTTCGACGATGAGCTGGAGCGTCGCTACGACATGGACACACGCAAGCGACGCTTGCGCTTCCTGACGGCCGTCGGTATCGGCGGTGCGTGCGTCTACAACCTGTTTCTCATCAGCGACTGGCTGGCACTGAACGACCTGTTCACCTACGTCGCACTGGGGCGGGTGGGCCTGATCACGCCGATGATCGTGCTCATGCTGCTGATCAGCCAGCGCTTGACCGCCCGTTGGGCGTTGGAGACGGTCTCGGCCACCGGTACGGTCCTGGCGTCGCTCATGCCGCTGCTGGTGATGATCCACAGCGCCAGCCCCTATCGGCTCCACTATCAGCTGGGTATGTCGTTGCTGATGGTCTACTGCACCATGATCCAGCAGTTGCCCGTGCGCTTCGCGGCTGCCGCGCTGGGGTGCATGCTGGCCATCCAGCTGGTGACCACCTGGGTAGCCGGGTTCATGGACACAGTGATCTGGCAGGCCAACGCGATTTTCTATGTCTCGACGGCGGTGCTGCTGTTGATGGCGTCTTACTTTCTGGAGCGAGGTAGCCGTTTGAGTTACCTGTTCGCCTTGCGCGGACGGTTGCTGCAGGAGCAGCTGACCGAAATGGCCCGAACCGATCCGTTGACCCAGCTCTTCAACCGGCGCTACCAAGGCGAAGTCATCGCCTCGATCTGGGAACAGGCGCTGCACACGCCGACCCGCGTGGCCGTGATCCTGTTGGATATCGACCATTTCAAGACTTACAACGACAGCTATGGGCACGTGCAGGGCGACACCTGCCTCAAACTGTTGAGCCGCACCATCCACCAGACCGCGCAGGAGGCGGGGGCGCTGGCGTTCCGCTTCGGCGGTGAGGAGATGCTGATTCTGATGGTGGGTGCCGATGCGAACCAAGCCCGTAACTTGGCCGAGACGCTTCGCGCAGCGGTACACGAGCTGAACGTACCCCACCCGGTGCTGGGCGATCAGGCGCGGGTGAGCATCAGCCTGGGCTTGGCTCAGGGCGTGGCGCCCTCCATCAGTGCAGGCGCATTGATCGGCTCGGCGGACACGGCGCTGTACGCTGCCAAGGGTGCTGGGCGTAATTGCTTGAGGTGCGCGTAGTCCGGTCGTTGCCGACCTCGCCATGTACGAAGCTGAGGTGACGAAATGGCAGGGCAGACTGGGGGGGATGCTGTCGGAAACGCTGACCCCTTGTGACACAAGGGGAGGAAAGATGGCGCACTCGGCGGGATTCGAACCCACGACCACTGCCTTCGGAGGGCAATACTCTATCCAGCTGAGCTACGAGTGCAACGGGGCGCAATCATACCCATGTCTGCCGATGGCGTCCATTGCCTTGATTCGTGGGCCTTTTCCCTTGTCTTTGTCGGGCGCAGGCCTCAAGCCCTGCCCGTAATACGCTCATGCACATACCCTCAACACCTCCTGCTCGCTGGTGATGCCAGCGGCCACCTTGTCTTCACCGCACTGACGCAGGCTGCGCAGCCCTTCGCCGGCCGCCAGCTGACGCAGGCGTTGCACGTCCGCGTCGGCATCGATGTGCTGGCGCAGCAGGTCGCTCATCACCAGCAGTTCGAACAGCCCGGTGCGTCCGTGGAAGCCGGTGCCGCGGCACTGCGGACAAGTGCCGCTCCCTGGCCGCGCCTGGGCCTGGCACTGCTGGCAAAGCGTACGCACCAGCCGTTGGGCCATGACCCCGACCAACGTGGCCTTGATCAGGTAGGTGGCAACGCCCAGTTCCTGCAGACGAGTGATGGCGCTGCACGCATCGTTGGTGTGCAGGGTCGAAAGCACCAGATGCCCGGTGAGCGCCGCTTGGATCGCCACCTGGGCCGTCTCCTGGTCGCGGATCTCGCCGATCATGATCACGTCCGGGTCTTGGCGCAGCAGGGCGCGCACGCCGCTGGCGAAACCCAAGTCGAGCGCAGCGTGCACTTGCAGTTGGTTGAGCGCCGGATGCAGGCGCTCGATGGGGTCTTCGATGGTGCACAGGTTGATCTGTGGCGAGGCCAGACGGTCGAGGCTGGCGTACAGGGTTTGGGTCTTGCCCGAGCCGGTCGGGCCGGTGACCAGGATCATGCCCTGGCGTTGTCGCAGCAGGTGCTCCCAGCGTTGCAGCGTCGCGCCTTCCAGGCCCAGGCGGGTGAAGTCCTGCTGTAGCTGTTGAGGGTCGAACAGACGGAGCACCAGCTTTTCCCCGAACGGCGTGGGCAGGCTCGACAGGCGCAGCTCGATCTCCTGCCCGCTCGGCAGTCGGCTGTGCAGACGGCCGTCCTGCGGGCGCCGCTTTTCCGCCACGTTCATCCGCCCCAGGTGCTTGAGGCGGCTGGTGACGGCCAGGGTGACGCCCGTGGGGAAGGCATAGACCGGGTGCAGCAGCCCGTCGATGCGGTAACGCAACTGCCCTTTGTCGCGCCGCGGCTCCAGGTGGATGTCGCTGGCGCGCTGTTCCACGGCGTACTGCAGCATCCAGTCGACCAGGGCCACGGTGTGTGCGTCTTCGGCGCTGGCGGTTTCAGGGGTGCGGTTGTCGGCGAGCAGTTGTTCGAGTTGCGCCACTCCTGCACCGTGCTGGTGGCTGGCACCGGCCACTTGCCGCGCCAGCTGCCCGCAAGCCGCACCGATCTGGCGGATCGACGCCGGGTTGGCCATCACCCGATGGATCGGCCGGCCCAGGCTGCGCAGCAGATCGGCTTCCCACTCTCGTTGATAGGGTTGGGCGCTGGCGATGGTGATGCCGCTGGCGTCGGCGGCGACCGGCAGGATGCCGTGGCGCTGGGCGAAGGCTGTGGAGACCAGGCCCGTGGCGTGGCTCAAGTCGAGTTGCAGCGGGTCGAGATGCCGGTAAGGCTGGCCGACCTTGGCCGCCAGCCACTGGCACAGGCCGTCGAGGTCCAGGGTGGCGCTCGGGTCGCCCTGCGCCAGGTTGGCGATCAGTTCCAGCGGGTGCATCTGTGCTTGGTGCTTGGCGGCGTCGAGTACCGCCAGGGCGGTGGTGGCCGACAGGCGCTGCTCGGCCAACAAGGCGTCGAGCAGGCGGTTGAGATCGAGGTTGTGGTCGGGCGTGGCGAACATCGTGGGCATCCTTGCCGGGGAAAGGTCGCCCAACGGTAGCCCGCGTCATGCGGTCACATGGCGCAATGGCTTTGCTGAATCTTTCCGGATTCCCGAAGGGTCACCTCAGCCACGCACACGAGGTTGCGCATCTTTTGCGCGATCAGCTCGGCACGCTGCCAGCTCAAGCCGCCTACCTCGATGCCCACGGTGAGCAGATCGTCCTGCTGGCTGGCCTGGACCGCGTGGGGCATCAGCGATTGCAACGCGAACAGGTTCAGAATGCGGCACAGGCTGTCGGGTTCGGCTTCGACCGTGACGCGGTAGCTCACGTACAGGGGCGCAAGGCTGGGTGCGAAGTGGTTCGGGCGGGCTGGGGTGTCGAGTTGGACGAGTGCGTTCATGGCGGTCTCCAGAAGTCGGAAGCATTCTGGCATGCGGCTGTTGCGATTATTTCGCTATGATTCTTCTGTTTTAGGGTATCGATAGATCGTTTGATTCGCAGAAAAGCCTTTGGGGAATTGATCATGCAAAGCGAGCTGGATGCTTATGACCGCCGGATCCTCGAGGTACTGCAAGAAGACGCCTCGCTGTCCAGCGCGCAGGTGGCCGAACGCGTGGGCCTGTCGCAATCGCCCTGCTGGCGGCGCATACAACGCTTGAAGGAAGAGGGGGTGATCCGCGCGCAGGTGACCCTGCTGGATCGCAGGAAGGTGGGGCTGAACACGCAGATCTTCGCCGAAGTGAAGCTCAACGCTCATGGTCGCTCGAACTTCACCGAATTCACCGACGCGATTCGGGAATTTCCGGAAGTGCTGGAATGTTATGTGCTGATGGGGTCGGTGGACTTTCTGTTACGCATCGTGACCTCGGACATCGAGGCCTACGAGCGTTTCTTCTTCGAAAAGCTGTCGAACGTGCCCGGCATCCAGGAGGTGAACTCGATCGTCGCGCTGTCGGAGATCAAGTCCACCACCTGCCTGCCCTTAGCGCGTTGAGGCGGATTTGAGCAGGTACTTCCAGCCGCGGCTCTGATCGACCGCGCGGGCTTGTTCGATGCGCGCTTCTAGCAGTTGCTCGCGCACCTCGGCTTCGTCGTCGCCCAACGGTTGCTCGGCCAGTTGCTGCAACTTGTTGAGGTCGCCGTACAGGCGGTCGAGCTGCGGCGCTTCGAGCACCTGGCGGGCATGGTGCAGCCAGCTTTGCAGGCGCTCGATGCGCGGCAGTTGCTCGCCGAGGTCTTCTGGGCGCTGCACGTACAGCGCCAGTTGCAGGTCGCGGCCTTCCTCGCCCAGCAGGTGCATCAGCCAGCTGGCCAGTTGCGCCTTGCCCTGACGCTCGCCACGCTTGCTGCGCTCGACGGTCCAGCTGCGGGCCAGCAACCAACGCGAGGTGTCCAGCGAGAACTGACCCCAGCGTGGGTCTTGCAGCTCTTCGGCGAACTGCTCGGGCGCAGCGCGGCGGATGTCTTCGTCGTCGTTGCCGGCCTGGACCAGCGGGCGCCAGTCTTCCAGCAGCGCGTCGAGGCTGGTGCGCAGCGCACGCGTGGTGGGGCGTGGAGCGGCCTGGCCGAGGCTGGCGACCAGCGCACGCAATTCGGCGAGGCACTTGACCCAGTCCTGTAGCAAGCTCCAATGCCCGTTGTGGCGGTATTGCTCGGCCAAGCGCTGGCTGCTGCCCAGCAGTTGCCAGGCCAGGGCAGCGAAGGCGTCGTCCAGGGCCATGTCCGGTGCCAGATCGGTGGCCGGCAGGTCCAGGTCGTAGCTGGCCGGGTCGAGCAGGCGATAGCCGCGCTCGGCCTTGCTGATGTCGCAGGGCATCAGGGCGTGGGTGGCGGCCAGTTCGGCGGCCAGTTCCAGCAACGCTTCGGCGTTGCCTTCGCGCAGCTCCAGCTCGACTTCGCAGATGTCTTCCTTGCGCTTGCCCGCCACGACCGAGCCCTGGTCGAGGGCGACTTCGATCACCACTTTCGCCTTGCCGCGACCCCAGGCGATTTCGGCGTATTCGCGGGTGAAATCGGTGCTGAACAGCGGTTTGATGGTTTTCTTGTCGAGCGCGGCCAGTGCCTCGGGCCAGCAAGTGGCGTCGAGTTTTTTCAGATCGAGCTTGGGTTTGTCCAGCGGCCATTCGAACTCTTGACGCTCGGACAGCCCGGCGACGCTGCGGCCGCGGCACTTGAGGGTCTGGATGATGACCTCGCCGTCGCGGCGCAGGCGCAGCGCCACTTGGGCAGCCGACAGGTCGCCCTCGGCGGTGTCGAAGTACTGATTGGTCAGCTCGCGGGTCTGCCAGCCGGACTTGTTGCGCTTTTTCAGCAGGGGGTGCTCGCGCAGGGCGGCAAGGGTCTCGCGGCTGGCGCGGAGTTTGAGTTCGGTTTCTGTGGGCATGGCGGGGCTCGGAGCTGGGGCGTGAATGTGCGCCAGTCTACAGCAGTCGCGCGCCTACCGCTGCGCCGGGCCGTCGGTCAAGCGGGAAGCCTTGCCCCAAGCGCTGTCCGCGTTGTTATGATGACCGCAGACCATGAGGAGAGCGCGCATGCCACTGCCATCGTTGAAAGACCAGTTCGCCGCGCTGATCGCCGCGCCTTCCGTCAGCTGTACCCAGCCGTCACTGGACCAGTCCAATCGCCCGGTCATCGACCTGCTCGCCGGCTGGCTGGGCGACCTGGGTTTCGCCTGTGAAATCCAGCAGGTCACTCCCGGCAAATTCAACCTGCTGGCCACCCGCGGCAGCGGCCCGGGCGGTCTGGTGCTGGCCGGGCACAGCGACACCGTGCCGTTCGACGAGCAGCTGTGGCGCACCGACCCGCTCAAGCTGACCGAGCAGGACGGCCGCTGGATCGGCCTGGGCAGTTGCGACATGAAAGGCTTCTTCGCTCTGGTGATCGAGGCCGTGCAACCGTTGCTGGCGCATGATTTCAAGCAGCCGCTGCTGATCCTCGCCACTTGCGACGAAGAAAGCTCCATGTCCGGCGCCCGCGCCCTGGCTCAAGCCGGGCAACCACTCGGGCGCGCTGCAGTGATCGGCGAGCCCACCGGGCTGCGGCCGATCCGCATGCACAAGGGCATTCTCATGGACCGCATCGACATTCTCGGGCGCAGCGGCCACTCCTCCGACCCAAGCCTGGGCCATAGCGCGCTGGAAGCCATGCACGCGGTGATGGGCGAGCTGATGGGTTTGCGTCAGCAATGGCAGAGCACCTACAGCAATCCGCAATTCTCGGTGCCGACACCGACCATGAACTTCGGCTGCATCCACGGCGGCGACAACCCCAACCGCATCTGCGGCCAATGTTCGCTGGAGTTCGACCTGCGGCCCTTGCCCGGCATGGACGTCGAGCAACTGCGCGCGGCCATCGGCGCCAAGCTGCGGCCCCTGGCCGAGCGCCACGAGGTAAAGATCGACTACGCGCCGCTGTTCCCGGAAGTGCCGCCCTTCGAACAAGCCGCCGATACCGAACTGGTGCGCCTGGCCGAGCGTCTGACCGGATACGCCGCCGAAGCCGTGGCCTTCGGCACCGAGGCGCCGTACCTGCAACAGCTGGGCTGCGAGACCATCGTGCTCGGCCCGGGCGACATCCGCTGCGCCCACCAACCTGGCGAATACCTGGACATGTCACTTCTGGACCCGACCGTGCGTCTATTGCGGGATCTGATCCAGCACTACTGCCTGCACTAAACCACCCGCTACCGTTTTTCGTCTTGCCACAAGGAGCGTACGCGTGACCGCAAGCCTGTTCCGACGATGATCCTGAACGCCGTTCGCATCTCCGTTCTCCGTCCACTTAGCCACAGGCCCCGTCATGCCCGAATACGTCAATTGGTTGCGCCATGCTTCGCCCTACATCAATGCCCACCGCGACTGCACCTTCGTGGTGATGCTGCCCGGTGAAGGCGTCGATCATCCCAACTTCGGCAATATCGTCCACGACCTGGTGCTGTTGCACAGCTTGGGTGTACGCCTGGTGCTGGTGCACGGCTCCCGGCCGCAGATCGAAAGCCGCCTGGCCGCCCGCGGCCTGGCGCCGCGCTACCACCGTGGCCTGCGCATCACCGATGCGCCGACGCTGGAATGCGTGATCGACGCCGTGGGCGCGCTGCGCCTGGCCATCGAGGCACGCCTGTCGATGGACATCGCCGCCTCGCCCATGCACGGTTCGCGGCTGCGCGTCGCTGGCGGCAACCTGGTCACCGCGCGGCCCATCGGTGTGCTGGAAGGCATCGACTACGTGCACACCGGCGAAGTGCGGCGCATCGACCGCAAGGGCATTGGGCGCCTGCTCGACGAGCGTTCCATCGTGCTGTTGTCGTCGCTGGGCTATTCGCCCACCGGCGAGATCTTCAACCTGGCCTGCGAAGACGTCGCCACCCGCGCGGCTATCGAACTGGGCGCCGACAAGCTGCTGCTGTTCGGTGCCGAACCGGGCCTACTGGACGAGAGTGGCAAGCTGGTGCGCGAGCTGCGTCCGCAACAGATCCCGCCGCACCTGGCCCGCTTGGGCAGCGACTACCAAGGCGAGCTGCTTGATGCTGCGGCCCAGGCGTGCAAGGGCGGGGTGATGCGCAGTCACATCGTCAGCTACGCCGAAAACGGCGCGCTGCTGACCGAGCTGTTCACCCGCGACGGCAGTGGCACGCTGGTGGCGCAGGAGCAGTTCGAGATCGTGCGCGAGGCCACCATCGAGGATGTCGGGGGGTTGCTCGACCTGATCAGCCCGCTGGAAGAGCAGGGCATTCTGGTGCGCCGCTCGCGGGAAGTGCTGGAGCGCGAAATCGAGCAATTCAGCGTGGTCGAGCGCGAGGGCATGATCATCGCCTGCGCGGCGCTGTACCCGATCGCCGATTCCCAAGCCGGGGAGTTGGCCTGCCTGGCGGTGAACCCCGAGTACCGCCACGGCGGGCGCGGCGACGACCTACTCGAACGCATCGAAAACCGTGCGCGGCAGTTGGGCCTGGACACCCTGTTCGTCCTCACCACCCGCACCGCCCACTGGTTCCGCGAGCGCGGCTTTGCGCCCAGCGGCGTGGAACGGCTGCCAGCGGCACGTGCGTCGCTGTACAACTTCCAGCGTAATTCGAAGATTTTCGAGAAGTCGATTTGAGGGGAGGGGATTAGTTTGGCCAGGTGGTAATCCAAAAAAACCTGCTATGAGCGTTAGGCTAGGCAAGTTTGACTAATGCTATCTTGCGGTCCACCGACGGTAAAAACGAAGGACCAGCCTCTTGAATTTTCCTATTTGGGCGCCGTACAGACCTCTGTAGGAAGGCGTAAGTCGCGATAAGTAGCAGAGCCGGTTCTGGCCCGGCTCTAGCTGGGGGTTATGTTTTAGCCCAGTGCCCGCGAAGGCGAGTTTCAGTGAGCTATGCTGTGATCCTTTAGGATTGAGGTGGCAACATGGAGTTTCATGTTCGTCCCGCTGCAGCCGAAGATGCAGTAGCGATCAGCCATGTAGCGCTAGCCGCCTTGCACGAGTCAGACTCACTAGACTATCCGCCTGAGGTGATTGCTGAGGTTGCGCGGAGTTTTGCCCCTGAAGTCATCACCGCTCAACTTTCGACGCGCAGAGTTTTTGTAGCATTGCTGGGTGAAACAGTTATCGGCACCGCCGCGCTCGACGGTCCCGTAGTCAGGGGTGTTTTCGTTGAGCCGACTCATCAGAAACACGGTATTGGCCAACATTTGATGCACGTCATTTATGCCGCTGCTGCCCACGCTGGCATTTAGGCAGTATGCGTACCCTCGTCGATAACAGCTGAACATTTCTATACCGCATTGGGCTATCGAAAAGTCCGTGACGCGTTTCATGGTGTGGAGCGTACTATCGTTATGGAAAAACGACTCTAGGATCAGTGCAGGCTGGTTATCCAGTTGTCGACCTTGGCGCTGTGATTCACAACCTGCGTCCGCTGAGCGCCTACGTCCTCTGCCAACGCCATGAAGCGGAACGTTGTCTTAGACGCAGCATCTTCGTCTGCTTCGAGCTACATACGGGTAACCGTTCTGAACGGTTGGAGCGGCGCTACTTCAGCGAAAGCATCATGGTCATGGGCGCTAAGTCTGGACAGGGACTAAATCCTGCGTGTTTGGCGTAAAACTCGGCAAGACGATCGTTGAGAGGATGGACGATGAGCGCCGTAGAGCCAATCATTTCCGAGGCGATGATGCAGCGCTCTATCGCATCGGCCAGTAACGCCAGAGAAAGACCTCGTCCGCTTGCTGCAGACGTGACACCCATGCGGCCCATTACAGTAACCGGGAGGGGGTCTGGTGCATTGCGGCGGATCTTCGCGGTGACGCCGTGCCGACGGTCAATGGCACTGTTGGATAGCGTGTAGTAGCCAGCCACCTCATCAGTGCCTTTAAAGCACACCACATAAACGACTGCGTGCTTGGCCTGCTGTGCTTTAAGCGCCTTGTTATACAAATATTCGTTAACCGAAGGCTCGCCACAATCAAAGGTCGTTGTCACATGGTGACTTTCCAGCTTCGTTGGAGGTGTCAACTCCATGGCTTGGGTGCTGCAAGCAGTGCTTTGACGCGTTCGTTAGCGCTTAGCGGGTTCGCCTCGAGGGCTCTTTCGAAGCGCTCGAACGCTTCATCGCTGAGCAGAAAAAGCTTGCGATCCACGATGACTTCCTCCGCCCGGCGGCAGGCAGCATCGAGAATGAAGCTGGTCCGGTCAACACAGAGAATCTCAGCAGCGGCGTCAATCAGATTCCGCCGTTTCAAGTCCGCCCTCATGTTGATAGATACGGGCTTTACGCCTACTTCAGGGACGTTTCTGTCCATTACGTTGCTCCCTCGGAACAGGACTACGTGGAATGCCTCACCAGCTTGAAGGTGCGAGCTGACGGCTACAAATTGCTTGCTTCATGAACACGGGGTCAACCTACGACTCACGGTGGGCAACCGCTCGAAAATTCGGCTTGGTAGATAGTCACAGACTCTAACACGTCGTGTAGCTAATGTGTATTTGTGTAGCATTTTGCGACACAAAACCTGCTGAGGGATGTGCGTAATTTCAGAAACAGGTGGGCCTGCTTCGATATGGCACAATGCGGGCCTGTGTCTCCCAGCGCCACATAGCAAAACGCCGCCCCTGAGGGCGGCGTTTCCATTCGCATCAGACCGTATGCAAGTACCAGTTGTACTCAAGGTCGGAGATGGAGTGTTCGAATTCCTCCAGCTCGCTTTCCTTGCAGGCGACGAAGATGTCGATGTACTTGGGATCGATGTACTTGTTGAGGATCTCGCTGTCGTCCAGCTCGCGCAGGGCGTCGCGCAGGTTGTTCGGCAGGCTTTGTTCCAACTGCTCGTACGAGTTGCCTTCGATGGGCGTGCCGGGTTCGACTTTGTTGGTCAGGCCGTGGTGCACGCCGGCCAACACTGCGGCCATCATCAGATACGGGTTGGCATCGGCACCGGCCACGCGGTGCTCGATGCGCACGGCGTCGGGCGAGCCAGTCGGCACGCGCAGGGCTACGGTGCGGTTGTCCAGGCCCCAGCTCGGCGCGTTTGGCACGTAGAACTGCGCGCCGAAGCGGCGGTACGAGTTCACGTTCGGGCAGAGGAAAGCCATGGACGCGGGCAGGGTCTCGAGCACACCGCCGATCGCGTGACGTAGCGCGGCGTTCTGCTCGGGATCCTCGCTGGTAAAGATGTTGTTGCCGTCTTTATCCAGGATCGAAATGTGTACGTGCAGCCCGTTGCCCGCCTGGCCCGGATAAGGCTTGGCCATGAAGGTGGTGTCCATTTCATGGTCGTATGCGATGTTCTTGATCAGGCGCTTGAGCAGCACGGCGTAGTCGCAGGCTTTGAGCGGATCGGGCACATGGTGCAGGTTGACTTCGAACTGTGCCGGGGCGCTTTCCTTGACGATGGCGTCGGCCGGAATGCCCTGTTCCTTGGCGCCTTCGAGGATGTCCTGCAGGCAGTCGGCATATTCGTCGAGGTCGTCGATCAGGTAGACCTGGGTGGACTGCGGACGCTTGCCGGAAATGGGCGAGCGCGGCGGCTGCGGACGGCCGTTCACGTTCTCCTGGTCGATCAGGTAGAACTCCAGCTCGAACGCCGCGCAGATGGTCAGGCCCATGTCGGTGAATTTGCTCACCACTTGGCGCAACACTTCCCGCGGGTCGGCGAAGAACGGCTCGCCTTCGATTTCGTGCATGGTCATCAGCAGTTGCGCGGTGGGGCGCTTCTGCCAGGGCTCGTTGGAGAGCGTGTCGGGGATCGGATAGCAGATGCGGTCGGCATCGCCGATGTCCAGACCCAGCCCTGTGCTTTCGACGGTCGAACCGTTGATGTCGAGGGCGAAGAGGGAGGCCGGCAGGTTGATGCCCTTCTCGTAAACCTTGTGGAGGCTGGTGCGCTCGATGCGCTTGCCACGCACCACACCATTCATATCTGCAATCAGAAGGTCAACGTAGAGAACCTCAGGATGTTCCTTAAGGAACGCGTTCGCTTCGTTAAGCTGAACGGCACGCGGGGGTACCGACATGATGCAACACCTTTGTTGTTAAAAATATCAATCAAGGGGGGCTTGCCAACTCAGTCAATCGCAAAGCGTTTACCAAGTCAAGCCAGGCCCCTGATGCCCTGAAATGGCTCATCTACGGCAGATTTGCTGCAATTTGGGGCTCGGCATTATGTGCCATTTTAGTCGAGAACGGATATAGCGCCCTTGGCGTATTCTATTTTTTACAGGGCAGTTGTATAAAAAAATGGACACCGCTAAGCTCCGACTCACCCAGAACAGAACAATACGAGGGTGTCATGGTCCGCTCCCGTCGACCTGAAAAATCCGTCTGCCCATCGCCGGCAGCGGGCTGGCACGTATGCGGTGATACCGTTGCCAGGCAAGCGCCAATGCGCCGCGCACTGACCGCAATAGTTGACGTTGCCACTCGCTCGCCTCGTGCCGAAGGTATGCGCTTTCCCTCTGCCCACAGGCACTACCTCAATGATGACCCGTCATGCAGGCCGTTTTGCTTTAGCCATGCAGTGCAGCCAGAATCAAAACGCAGGCCCGTCCAGGCGGTCTGATGCATCGTGCCGGCCTTCGCCTGCAGCCGCATGACCCCACCCTGCGCGTACTCGCCGGGTCATACCATCCTCTGAGGTATTTATGAGTAACAACCTCGACCAGCTCACCGATTGGTTGAAAGAACACAAGATCACCGAAGTGGAGTGCCTGATCAGCGACCTGACCGGCATTACCCGCGGCAAGATTTCACCGACCAACAAGTTCATCGCCGAAAAAGGCATGCGTCTGCCCGAAAGTGTGTTGCTGCAGACGGTGACCGGCGATTATGTCGACGACGACATCTATTACGAACTGCTCGACCCGGCCGACATCGACATGATCTGCCGCCCCGACGAGAGCGCCGTGTACCTCGTGCCCTGGGCCATCGAACCCACCGCCCAGGTGATCCACGACACCTACGACAAGAAAGGCAACCCGATCGAGCTGTCGCCGCGCAACGTCTTGAAGAAGGTGCTCAAGCTCTACGCCGACAAAGGTTGGCAGCCCATCGTCGCGCCGGAGATGGAGTTCTACCTGACCAAGCGCGCCGAAGACCCGGACTTCCCGCTGCAACCCCCGGTCGGCCGCTCGGGGCGCCCGGAAACCGGTCGGCAGTCGTTCTCCATCGAGGCCGCCAACGAGTTCGATCCGCTGTTCGAAGACGTCTACGACTGGTGCGAATTGCAGGAGCTGGACCTCGACACGCTGATCCACGAAGACGGCACCGCGCAGATGGAGATCAACTTCCGTCACGGCGACGCGCTGCACCTGGCCGACCAGATCCTGGTGTTCAAGCGCACCATGCGCGAGGCCGCGCTCAAGCACAACGTGGCCGCGACCTTCATGGCCAAGCCCATGACCGGCGAGCCGGGCAGCGCCATGCACCTGCACCAGAGCGTGATCGACCTCGCCACCGGCAAGAACATCTTCGCCAACGATGACGGCAGCATGAGCGCGCTGTTCCTCAACCACATCGGCGGCCTGCAGAAATTCATCCCCGAGGCGCTGCCGCTGTTCGCGCCCAACGTCAACTCGTTCCGCCGTTTCCTGCCCGACACCTCGGCGCCGGTGAACGTCGAGTGGGGCGAAGAAAACCGCACCGTCGGCCTGCGCGTGCCGGATGCCACGCCGCAGAACCGCCGCGTCGAGAACCGCCTGCCCGGCGCCGATGCCAACCCCTACCTGGCCATCGCCGCCAGCCTGCTGTGCGGTTACATCGGCATGGTCGAGGGCATCGAGGCCAGCGCTCCGGTGGTGGGTCGCGGCTATGAGCGGCGCAACCTGCGCCTGCCGCTGACCATCGAAGATGCCTTGGAGCGCATGGAAAACAGCCGTGCCCTGGAGCAATACCTGGGCAAGAAATTCATCGCCGGCTACGTCGCCACCAAGCGCGCCGAGCATGAAAACTTCAAACGCGTCATCAGTTCCTGGGAACGCGAGTTTCTGCTGTTCGCAGTCTGATCAATCCTGGGTCGCTGCGGCGGCCCATGGCCCAAAGGAGAAGCACATGAGCGTCGTCAACCCGCAAACCCGTGAATGGCAAGCCCTGAGCAGCGAGCACCACCTTGCGCCCTTCAGCGACTATAAGCAGCTGAAGGCCAAGGGCCCGCGCATCATCACCAAGGCCAAGGGCGTGCACTTGTGGGACAGCGAAGGCCAACAGATCCTCGACGGCATGGCCGGGCTGTGGTGCGTCGCCGTCGGTTACGGCCGCGAAGAGCTGGTGCAGGCTGCCGAAAAGCAGATGCGCGAACTGCCGTACTACAACCTGTTCTTCCAGACCGCCCACCCACCGGCGCTGGAATTGGCCAAGGCCATCACCGAGGTGGCGCCGGCGGGCATGAGCCATGTGTTCTTCACCGGATCCGGTTCCGAAGGCAACGACACCGTGCTGCGCATGGTCCGCCACTACTGGGCGCTCAAGGGCAAGCCGCACAAGCAGACCCTGATCGGCCGGGTCAACGGCTACCATGGCTCGACCGTGGCCGGGGCGAGTCTGGGCGGCATGAGCGGCATGCACGCCCAGGGCGGCTTGCCGATTCCCGGCATCGTGCACATCGCGCAGCCGTATTGGTTCGGCGAAGGCGGCGACATGACGCCGGAGGCTTTCGGCACCTGGGCCGCCGAGCAGCTTGAGCAAAAAATCCTCGAGGTGGGCGAAGACAACGTCGCGGCCTTCATCGCCGAGCCCATCCAAGGGGCCGGCGGGGTGATCATCCCGCCCGACACCTACTGGCCGAAGATCAAGGAAATCCTCGCCCGCTACGACATTCTGTTCGTGGCTGACGAAGTGATCTGCGGTTTCGGCCGCACCGGCGAGTGGTTCGGTTCCGACTACTACGGCCTCGAACCCGACCTGATGACCATCGCCAAGGGCCTGACCTCCGGTTACATCCCCATGGGCGGGGTGATCGTGCGCGACGAGGTGGCCAAGGTGATCAGCGAAGGCGGCGACTTCAACCACGGCTTCACCTATTCCGGCCACCCGGTGGCCGCCGCCGTGGGCCTGGAAAACCTGCGCATCCTGCGTGACGAGAAGATCATCGACAACGCCCGCAGCGAAGCGGCACCGTATTTGCAGAAACGTCTGCGTGAACTGCGGGACCACCCCCTGGTCGGCGAAGTCCGCGGCCTGGGCCTGCTCGGTGCCATCGAGCTGGTCAAGGACAAGGCCACGCGCAGCCGCTACGAGGGCCAGGAAGCCGGGATGATCTGCCGCAATTTCTGTTTCGACAACGGGCTGATCATGCGCGCCGTGGGCGACACCATGATCATCGCGCCGCCGCTGGTGATCAGCCATGCCGAAATCGACGAACTGATCGAGAAGGCGCGCAAGTGCCTGGACCTGACCTTGCAAGCGCTCAATTGAAGCCAGGCTTTTTCAGGCAGCACTCAGCGAAATGGCACTAACCGCTTGGATTGCCCGTCTTGGTTGAAACGGCGCGGGTTAACTTGCCAGACTATGTCTGTAAGAAAAGCGCCGAATGAAGGTCGGTAAATACGAAGCCAAACGCAGCAAAGCGCTTGCCTTCGAGCCACTCCGACCCTCGCTCGGCGTCTTTTCGGGCAACACCTGGTGACGTAGGGCTGTTGAACCACTGAACACGACAAAAAATCTGGAGCACTACACATGAAGAAAATGGGCAAGACGCTGCTGGCCGCTTCCCTGATGGGCGCCGTGGCCACCGCTGCCATGGCGGACGACAAGG
Source organism: Pseudomonas sp. MLB6B (assembly GCF_054508135.1). Classification (NCBI taxonomy): domain Bacteria; kingdom Pseudomonadati; phylum Pseudomonadota; class Gammaproteobacteria; order Pseudomonadales; family Pseudomonadaceae; genus Pseudomonas; species Pseudomonas sp. MLB6B. Next base: position 1,083,331 of record NZ_CP199313.1, read on the forward strand.
TGCTGCACGTCTACAACTGGTCCGACTACATCGCCCCCGACACCGTGGCCAAGTTCGAGAAGCAGAGCGGCATCAAGGTCGTGTACGACGTGTTCGACAGCAACGAGACCCTCGAAGCCAAGCTGCTGGCGGGCAAGTCGGGCTACGACATCGTGGTGCCGTCGAACAACTTCCTGGCCAAGCAGATCAAGGCCGGCGTCTATCAGGAGCTGGACAAGTCCAAGCTGCCGAACTGGAAGAACCTCGATGAGGACCTGCTCAAGGCCGTGGGCGACGCCAGCGACAAAGGCAACCAGCACGCCTTCCCCTACATGTGGGGTTCGATCGGCATCGGCTACAACCCGGAGAAGGTCAAGGCCGCGCTGGGCGTGGACAAGATCGATTCGTGGGACGTGGTGTTCAAGCCCGAGAACATCGCCAAGCTCAAGAGCTGCGGCGTGAGCTTCCTCGATGCGCCGACCGAGATGATCCCGGCCGCGCTGCATTACCTGGGCAGGCCGACCGACAGCAAGGACAAGGCCGACCTCAAAGCGGCCGAAGACCTGTTCCTGAGCATTCGCCCGTCGGTGGCCTACTTCCACTCCTCCAAGTACATCTCGGACCTGGCCAACGGCAACCTGTGCGTGGCGGTCGGCTACTCGGGCGACCTGGAGCAGGCCAAGACCCGCGCTCACGAAGCGGGTGACAAGGTCAAGCTGGCCTACAGCATTCCCAAGGAAGGCGCCGGCACCTTCTACGACATGGTCGCCATCCCCAAGGATGCCGAAAACGTCGAGGCCGCCTACAAGTTCATGGACTTCCTGATGCAGCCGGAAATCATGGCCGAAATCACCAACGCCGTGCGTTTCCCGAACGGCAACAAGGCCGCGACCCCGTTGGTGGACAAGGACATCACCAGCGACGCGAGCATCTACCCGTCGGCTGACGTGAAAAAGCACCTTTATGCGATCAGCGACCAGGATCAACCGACCCTGCGCCTGATGACCCGCAGCTGGACCAAGATCAAATCGGGCAAGTAGCCCTGTTGGGCACCCTCTGGGCCGGGACTTTCCGGCCCGGGCGGTGAGCAAGGCACATGAACATTGCGGCAGCCAGCCTACACAGGTAAGTTGCGCGCCGGTTTAGCCTGCGCGGATGCGTTCGCCGTGACCCCAGGCACACTTTGCGAGGACCACCCACTTGTCTATTTCCATGTTGCGCAAGGCCTTGATGGCCGGCGCGGGGCTGACGCTGGCTTGCAGCGTCCAAGCGGCGGACACGGTTCATCTGTACAACTGGTCCGACTACATCGGGCCGACCACGTTGGCCGATTTCGAGAAGGCCACCGGCATCAAACCGGTGCAGGACGTGTTCGACTCCAACGAAACCCTGGAAGGCAAACTGCTGGCCGGTCGTACCGGCTATGACGTGGTGGTGCCGTCCAACCATTTCCTCGGCAAGCAGATCAAGGCGGGTGCGTTCCAGAAGCTCGACCGCAACCTGCTGCCCAACTATGCCAACCTCGACCCGTCGCTGATGAAGCGTCTGGAGAAGAACGACCCTGGCAATCAATACGCCGTGCCTTACCTGTGGGGCACCAACGGCATCGGCTACAACGTCGACAAGGTCAAGGCCGTGCTGGGCGTCGACAAGATCGACTCCTGGGCCATGCTGTTCGAGCCGGAAAACATGAAGAAGCTCTCGCAGTGCGGGGTCGCCTTCCTCGACTCGGCCGACGAGATGCTGCCTGCCGTGCTCAACTACATGGGCCTGGACCCCAACAGCAGCAAGGCCAAGGACTATCAGGCCGCCGAAAAGAAACTGCTGGCCGTGCGCCCGTACGTGACCTATTTCCACTCCTCGAAATACATCACGGACCTGGCCAACGGTGACATCTGCATAGCCGCCGGTTTCTCCGGCGACGTGTTCCAGGCCAAATCCCGAGCCGAAGAAGCCAAGAAGGGCGTACACCTGGCCTACGCCATTCCCAAGGAAGGCGGCAACCTGTGGTTCGACGTGCTGGCGATTCCCAAGGACGCGCCCAATACCGAGCAAGCCCATGCCCTGATCAATTACCTGCTCGAACCCGAAGTGATCGCGCAGGTGAGCGACTACGTCGGCTACGCCAACCCCAATCTCAAGGCCAAGGCCCTGATGGATCAGGCGGTGGCCACCGACCCTGCCGTATACCCGGCGCAGGATGTGCTGGACAAGATGTTCGTCAACGCCGAGTTGCCCCCCAAGGTGCAACGCCTGATGACCCGTAGCTGGACCAAGGTCAAGTCGGGCAAGTAATCCTCCGGGCCCGCCCTCGAAGCGGCGGGCCGTCACATCCTGTTGGGAGTTTTCATCCATGCCACTCGCCTCCGGCGCCCACAAGAAAGCCCTCGAAGGCGCCCAGCAGCCCAAGCAGGTGCTGGTCAAGATCGACCGGGTAACGAAAAAATTCGACGAGACGGTCGCTGTGGACGATGTGTCCCTGGAAATCCGCAAGGGCGAGATCTTCGCTCTGCTGGGCGGCTCCGGGTCCGGCAAGTCGACCCTGCTGCGCATGCTCGCCGGCTTCGAACGCCCCACCGAAGGGCGGATCTTCCTCGATGGCGTGGACATTACCGACATGCCGCCCTACGAGCGGCCGATCAACATGATGTTCCAGTCCTACGCGCTGTTCCCGCACATGAGCGTGGCGCAGAACATCGCCTTCGGTCTGCAACAGGACAAGATGCCCAAGGCCGAGATCGACGCCCGCGTGGCCGAGATGCTCAAGCTGGTGCACATGACCCAGTACGCCAAGCGCAAACCGCACCAGCTGTCCGGCGGCCAGCGCCAGCGGGTGGCCCTGGCCCGTTCGCTGGCCAAGCGTCCCAAGCTGCTGCTGCTCGACGAGCCGATGGGCGCGCTGGACAAGAAGCTGCGCTCGCAGATGCAACTGGAACTGGTGGAGATCATCGAGCGCGTTGGTGTGACCTGCGTCATGGTCACCCACGACCAGGAAGAAGCCATGACCATGGCCCAGCGCATCGCCATCATGCACCTGGGCTGGATCGCGCAGATCGGCTCGCCGGTGGACATCTACGAGACGCCCACCAGTCGTCTGGTATGCGAGTTCATCGGTAACGTCAACCTGTTCGACGGTGAGGTGATCGACGATGCCGAGGGCCATGCGCTGATCGCTTCGCCGGAGCTGGAGCGTTCGATCTACGTCGGCCACGGCGTCAGCACCTCGGTGGAAGACAAGCACATCACCTACGCCCTGCGCCCTGAGAAGCTACTGATCACCACCACCCAGCCCACCTTCGAGCACAACTGGTCGCGCGGCAAGGTCCACGACATCGCCTACCTGGGCGGGCACTCGGTGTTCTACGTCAAGCTGCCTAGCGGCAAGGTCGTACAGTCGTTCGTGGCCAACGCCGAGCGCCAGGGCGCGCGGCCGACCTGGGACGACGAAGTGTACGTGTGGTGGGAAGACGACAGCGGCGTGGTACTGCGCTCATGAAAATCCGCAAGCTCAAGCGAGCCTTCAAACGCCTGGTGCCGGAGGGCCGGCATCTGGTCATCGGCGCGCCGTTCCTATGGCTGTTCCTGTTCTTCATGCTGCCGTTCTTCATCGTGCTGAAGATCAGTTTCGCCGAAGCCGACGTCGCCATTCCGCCTTATACCGAGATCTACACCTTCGTCGAAGACAAGATCCAGATCGTGCTGAACCTGGCCAACTACGGCCTGCTCGGCGAGGACGAACTGTACCTGGCGGCCTACCTCGGCTCGCTCAAGGTGGCCTTCATCAGCACGTTGCTGTGCCTGTTGATCGGCTATCCGATGGCCTATGCGATCGCCAATGCGCGCAAGGATATCCAGACGGTCCTGCTGCTGCTGATCATGATGCCGACCTGGACGGCCATCCTCATCCGCGTCTACGCCTGGATGGGCATTCTCAGCAACAACGGGCTGCTCAACAGCTTCCTGATGTGGCTGGGGCTGATCGACCAGCCGTTGCAGATCCTCAACACCAACCTCGCGGTGTACATCGGCGTGGTCTACTCCTACCTGCCGTTCATGATCCTGCCGCTGTACGCCAACCTGGTCAAACACGACCAGAGCCTGCTGGAGGCTGCGTCCGACCTGGGTTCGAGCACCTTCAACAGCTTCTGGAAGATCACCGTGCCGCTGTCGAAGAACGGCATCGTCGCCGGCTGCATGCTGGTGTTCATTCCGGTGGTGGGCGAGTTCGTCATTCCCGAACTGCTCGGCGGCCCAGAGACCCTGATGATCGGCAAGGTGCTGTGGCAGGAGTTCTTCAACAACCGCGACTGGCCGGTAGCGTCCGCCCTGGCGGTGGTGATGCTGGCGATCCTGATCGTGCCCATCTTGCTGTTCAACCGTAGTCAGGCCAAAGAGCTGGAGGGCAGGGCATGAAACGTTTCGGTTTCTCGAAGCTGATGCTGGTACTGGGCCTGGTGTTCATCTACCTGCCGATGGTCATCCTGGTGATTTATTCGTTCAACGCCTCCAAGCTGGTGACAGTGTGGGGCGGCTGGTCGGTGAAGTGGTACGTGGGCCTGCTCGACAACACCCAGCTGATGGGTTCGGTGATGCGCTCGCTGGAGATCGCCCTGTACACCGCCGTGGCGGCGGTGGCCCTGGGCACGCTGGCGGCCTTCGTGCTCACGCGCATCACGCGCTTCAAGGGCCGCACGCTGTTCGGCGGCCTGGTCACCGCGCCATTGGTGATGCCCGAGGTGATCACCGGCCTGTCGCTGTTGCTGCTGTTCGTGGCCATGGCGCAGATGATCGGCTGGCCGCAGGAGCGCGGCATCGTCACCATCTGGATCGCCCATACCACGTTCTGCGCGGCCTATGTGGCCGTGGTGGTGTCGGCACGCCTGCGCGAGCTGGACCTGTCCATCGAGGAAGCGGCGATGGACCTGGGCGCGCGGCCGTGGAAGGTGTTCCTGCTGATCACCATCCCGATGATCGCGCCGTCGCTGGCGGCGGGCGGCATGATGTCGTTCGCGCTGTCGCTGGACGACCTGGTGCTGGCGAGCTTCGTTTCCGGACCGGGTTCGACGACCTTGCCGATGGAAGTGTTCTCGGCCGTGCGCCTGGGCGTGAAGCCGGAGATCAACGCGGTGGCGAGTTTGATTCTGCTGTCGGTGTCGCTGGTGACCTTCCTGGTCTGGTACTTCAGCCGCCAGGCCGAAGAGCGGCGGCGCAAGGCGGTGCAGTTGGCGATCGAGGAAGGCGCTATGGCAAATGCCGGACAGGCAAAGGCCTAGAGACTGAAGCGGTAGCTGTATCGTCGTGCTCGGAACCCTTCGCGGGCAGGCCTGCGAGGGGTTCGATGCTGTTATCAGACATCTTCCCCCTGGGCAGCATTTCAATGTCTGTTTTTCATGCGCGTCGAGATTCCCCCCGAAGTGTTACTGGCATTTTTGCCAGTTTGCATTGACTTGTTTTCAGCTCAAGCTCCCCGTTGAATAAGCCGTCTGTGATGGCGTTGGAAAAATGACTCAGGATGGGACTGTAATGAGCACTGGGGAAAACGATAAAGCGGGGGCTGGGAAGCTTACAAGCTATACGGTTCATGGGTATGCAGTTATCGCCGAGCGTAAGAGTGCCCTTCGTTATGCGGGCGAATATGGGTTGGATCGCGTCTACCTTTTGGGCAACGGTTTTCGAGCCTACAGCCCGACGTTGATGCGTTTTTTTTCCTCGGACGCTTACAGCCCCTTCGAATCGGGCGGCGTGAACGCGTACGCGTACTGCTCGGGAGATCCGATAAGTTTTTCCGACTCGAGTGGGCGAGCGCGATACAGAATTGCCCACGTACCTAAAGCCAAAAAGGTCGAACCATCGCTGGGAAGGCCTGGCGATAATGTGCAGCCACCGACGATTCAGCAAGATCGACTGCCCGCCATAAATGAACAACCGACGCCGCATCTTGATCCTGCAAGGCCTCGAGGACGTGATACGAAAATCAACCCTGCCGACCCAACAGCACGCTACCGTGAGAACACAGGTCTACGAGAGGACAGTATAGACCCGCGAAAAAATACGCGTGGGCAGGCGACGATTACAGCGTCCGAAGCCGAGGTTTTGCATGATTTCAATAAAGTGAGTACAAGGACCTTTAGCTACTTAGGTGTTAATAAAAGCCGACTCGCGCGCTTCATCGTTATCGAGGAAAAACTTAGTGGGGGAAATCCATATGAGTCGCTACGTAAGGCGTTCCCTAACATGCCCAACAGAGGAATTGAGCGAATAGCCAACACGATAGGACGTCAATTGGCCCAGATCAGATCGGGGCGGTAACAGTCTGGCATTCTTGGCATGAAACAACTCGGGCCGCGCGGGCTGCCAGACCGTATCGCGACGGCGTACGACCATGCAACACGAGTGAGCGGGCGGCGGGCAATTCCCTGTAACCGGCGGCGCGCCCTGGTGCGGCCGGCTGAATACGCTTCGAACAAGTTTGGCTCGAAACCTGTGAACGCGGTTTCGAGTCGATCGCCAACGTGCCGTGGGATTCTGTGACGCACACTGCTTTGAATGCTTAGCCTGTGTTCGGCCTGAATCAAGAGAACGCACGCACTCATAGGGTGCTACGGAGTATGCAGTGATCCGAGCGTTTAGCTGATTATTCAAAGAGTTTGAAAGATTCAGCCCCTGATCGAACCGGCTCAAGAAAAGCGAGCGTATGAACTCGTCTGGCCTCACCTTATTAAAAGCTTCCGCGCCTTACATCTGAGCTGCTTGCTTGAACGCTGGTGCCAAAAACCTGTAATTCATAAGCGCTTCCAAAGTCGGCAACGTTGTGCGACCGACTGTTATGGAGTTCTTTAAGAGCCTTCGCCGCAAGGTATGAGGGCGGTGCAATAGCTGTTTCGTAGTCGGGTAACGAGTCGAACCGTGCTACTTGAGCAGGTTGTGACGAATGACCAGCGGCTGTTTGAGCATCTTGTATAAGGCTCAATAACCTATTTCTGACTGGGGGTTCAGGTATGCGTGACCCTGTAAGATAGCGACCTAAAGCCTTAGGATGAATCAATCCCCCCACACCCATCAATCCGAGACCTACGCCGAGTAAAATTTTTGCTGCACTTTTCGAGTCCGACGAATAAGCAACCGTCGCTCCAAAAAGTGTTAAAAACCCCACGCCCATCATCGCCGCTGAGGCAATTTTAAGCTGCCGTCTCGGTAGGAGAAAGTGTCCAGACGGATCGGTTCTATTCAGCGGGTCACCCGCACAATAAACATAATTGTTCAAACCGCCTCGTCCGAACGGGCTCAAGCTGTCCGGGCTGCAGAATCGCCTCAGCGCAGGGCTGAACAGGCGATAACCGTTGCCCAGCAAATAGCCTTCGGCAATCAAATCCAGCCGTTGGCCGTTGAATGCCAAAGGCGCCTGCGACGTGTCCTGAGCGACCGGGTACAGGCCATAGGGGTCGTAGGTGCGTTGACCTACGCCGTCTTGATTGTATTCAGCCATGACCGAATCGGTATCGCTTACCGCCATGAGGGTAGATGAATGCAGATCGGCAAAGGTGCCTTGCGCCAATAGGCCATGCTTGTGGCGAAAAACGGAGCGTGCCGTCTGCCCATCGAGCTCGGTGATCAGATGATCGTGTTGGTAAAAGCGACGGGTCCGTACGAAGGTCACCGAGATGCTTCATGAGGGTCGGGATCTGTTGGAGGGAACCGCTTGAGGATCACAATCCTCGACACGTTTCAGTCCAATCTAGTGTGTGACCGATCCTGAACCGACCACAACTGGCAAAAGTGATGGGTACTCGATAGATTCGCTGCCTGTGTCGAATATTCTGGCGGGTTGGCCCCAGGGGCAGCGCGGCCATGTTTATCGAACCTTGAACCGGTGTGGCAGTCGCATGCCACGAATCTTTTGCGCGCAAACAAGGAGCGAGCATGGCGGTGATGCGTCCGTTGCTGGTCGTGTGCCTCGGGCTGGCGTTCACGCTGTCCGGCTGTGAACGGGAACCCGAAACTCCGCAGTTGCCCAGGGTGGGCGTCATGCGCGTCGAGCCGCAGAATTTTGCGGCCTCGGTGGTGCTGACGGGCGACGTGCAGGCACGGGTGCAGACCGACCTGTCGTTCCGCGTAGGCGGCAAGATCGTGTCGCGCAGCGTCGATGTGGGCGACCACGTCAAGGCCGGTCAAGTGCTGGCACGGCTCGACCCCAAAGACCTGAAGAACAACGTCGAGTCGGCCAAGGCCGAGGTCTTCGCCGCCCAGGCACGAGTCGCGCAAAGCTCGGCGGCCTTCGTGCGCCAGGAAAAGCTGCTGCCCAAGGGCTATACCAGCCGCAGCGAATACGATGCCGCGCAGGCGGCCGTGCGCGGCAACCAGAGCGGCCTCAAGGCCGCCCAGGCGCAGTTGGCCAACGCCAACGAGCAACTGAGCTACACCGCTCTGGTGTCGGCGGCCGATGGCGTGATCACTCAGCGCCAGGCCGAAGTCGGCCAGGTGGTGCAGGCCACGCAACCGATGTTCCGCTTGGCCGCCGACGGCGACCGCGATGCGGTGTTCAATGTCTACGAGTCGCTGTTGATGACCCCGGCCAGCAACGCGAACTTGACCGTGCAACTGCTGGAAAACCCCAGCGTGCAGGCCCAGGGCGCCGTGCGCGAAGTCACCCCGACGGTGTCGGCGCAGAGTGGCACGGTACAGGTCAAGGTGGCGCTGCACGACGTGCCCGCCGCCATGCCGCTCGGCGCGCCGGTGACCACCAACGCCAGCGGCCAGGGCCAGTCGAGCATCGAGCTGCCATGGTCGGCGCTGAGCAAGACCTTGCGCGAGCCGGCGGTGTGGATCGTCGGCGAGGGCGACAAGGTCGAACTGCGCCCGGTGCGCATCGCCCGTTATCTGACCGGCAAGGTGATCGTCAGCGCCGGCATCAAGGGTGGCGAAACCGTGGTCATCAACGGTGCGCAACTGTTGCACCCCGGCATGCAGGTCGAACAGGTCGCGGCCAAAGACGGAGGGGCGTTGCCATGAAACGGTTGCTATGCATGTTGGCGGGCGTATGCCTGCTGGCCGGTTGCGGCAAGGACGAAGAAAAGCCCGAGCCCGTGCGCCCGGTGCTCTCCACCGTGGTCGAGGAGCAGTCCCAGGCGCAGCTCGGGCGTTTTGCCGGCACCATCCAGGCGCGCTACGAAAGCACCCTGGGCTTTCGCGTATCGGGCCGTATCGCCCGTCGCTGGGTCGATGTCGGCGCCTCGGTGAAGGCCGGCGAGACCCTGGCCACCCTCGACCCCACCGACCAGCAGAACCAACTGCGCGCCGCTGAAGGCGACCTGGCGCGGGTGCAGGCGCAGCAGATCAATGCCCAGGCCAATGCCGGCCGCCAGCAGCAGCTGTACGACCGCGGCGTCGGCGCTCAGGCCCAGCTGGACATCGCCCAGACCGACTTGAAAACCGCCAACGCTTCCATGGCCCAGGCCCGCGCCTCGGTCAGCCAGGCCCGCGACCAGCTGGCCTACGGCACGTTGAAGGCCGACCACGCCGCAGTGGTCACCGCCTGGCACGTCGAAGCCGGGCAAACGGTAAGCGTCGGCCAGGAAGTGGTGACGCTGGCACGCCCCGACGTGAAAGAGGCGGTCATCGACCTGCCCATCGCCCTGGCCGAACGCTTGACGCCTGCCATGACCCTCACCGTGGCCTCGCAACTCAACCCGGCGCTCAACACCACTGCCAGCCTGCGCGAACTCGAACCCCAGGCCGACGCCACCACACGCACGCGCCGCGCACGCCTGAGCCTCACCTCCACGCCGTCAGGCTTCAACCTCGGTACTTCGGTGAGCGTCAGCCTGACCTCGGCGATCAGCGCCCGCAGCGAGCTGCCGCTGACCGCGCTGCTCGAACGCGACGGCAAAGCTCAGGTGTGGGTGGTCGATACCGAACAAAAAATAGTCAACTTGCGTGATGTGACCGTGCTCGAGCGCGGCGAGAAGTCGGCGGTGCTAGGCGCTGGGGTCAAGCCCGGCGAGCGGGTGGTGATCGCCGGCGTCAACAGTCTCCAGCCAGGCCAGAAGGTCACGTTCGACGAGGAAACACGATGAAAGGCGGCTTCAACCTCTCCGATTGGGCGCTGCGCCATCAGTCGTTCGTCTGGTACCTGATGTTCGTCGGCCTGTTGATGGGCGTGTTCTCCTATTTCAACCTTGGCCGCGAAGAAGACCCGTCGTTCACCATCAAGACCATGGTCATCCAGACCCGCTGGCCCGGCGCGACCCAGGACGAAACCCTGTACCAGGTCACCGACCGCATCGAGAAGAAGCTCGAAGAGCTCGACTCGCTCGACTACGTCAAGAGCTACACCCGCCCCGGCGAGTCGACCATCATGGTGTTCCTGCGCGACACCACCAAAGCCGGCGACATTCCGCAGATCTGGTACCAGGTGCGCAAGAAGGTCCAGGACATCCGCGGCCAGTTCCCCCAAGGCATCCAGGGCCCCTCGTTCAACGACGAGTTCGGCGACGTGTACGGCTCGATCTACGCGTTCACCGCCGACGGCCTGACCATGCGTCAACTGCGCGACTACGTCGAGCAGGTGCGCGCCGAAGTGCGCGAGGTGGAGAACATCGGCAAGGTCGAGGTGGTCGGCACCCAGGACGAGGTGCTCTACCTGAACTTCTCGGTGCGCAAACTGGCGGCCTTGGGCATCGACCAGCGCCAGGTCATGCAAGCCCTGCAAGCGCAGAACAAGGTGACCCCGGCCGGGGTGATCGAGGCCGGACCCGAGCGCATTTCAGTGCGTACCACCGGCCAGTTCGCTTCGGAAAAAGACCTGCAGAACGTCAACCTGCGCATCAACGACCGCTTCTTCCGCCTGGCCGACATCGCCACCATCGAACGCGGCTACGTCGATCCGCCCGCACCCATGTTCCGCTACAACGGCCAGCCCGCCATCGGCCTTGCCATCGGCATGCAGAAGGGCGGCAACGTGCAGACCTTCGGCGAGCAGCTCAAGCTGAAGATGGACGAAGTCACCGGCGAGCTGCCGGTCGGTGTCGGCGTACACAGCGTCTCCGAACAGGCCGAGGTGGTGAAGAAGGCCGTCGGCGGCTTCACCAGTGCGCTGTTCGAGGCGGTGATCATCGTGCTGGTGGTGAGCTTCGTCAGCCTCGGCGTGCGTGCGGGCCTGGTGGTGGCGCTGTCGATTCCGCTGGTGCTGGCGATGGTGTTCGTGTTCATGGAATACAGCGGCATCACCATGCAGCGGATTTCCCTGGGCGCGCTGATCATCGCCCTGGGCCTGCTGGTGGACGACGCCATGATCACCGTGGAAGTGATGGTCACCCGGCTGGAGGCCGGTGACAGCAAGAAAGACGCCGCCACCTTCGCCTACAAGTCCACGGCCTTCCCCATGCTGACCGGCACCCTGGTCACCGTGGCCGGCTTCGTGCCCATCGGCCTCAACGCCAGTTCCGCCGGTGAGTACACCTTCACCCTGTTCGCGGTGATCGCCGTGGCTTTGCTGGTGTCGTGGGTGGTGGCGGTGTTCTTCTCCCCGGTGCTGGGTGTGCACATCCTCAGCGATGCCAAGGGCAAGCAGCACGAGAACAAACCGGGGCGCATCGCTCGTGGTTTCGAGCATGGCCTGCTGTGGTGCATGCGCCATCGCTGGCTGACGATCATCCTCACCATCGTGCTGTTCGCATTGGCAGTGCTGGGCATGCGCTTCGTGCAGAACCAGTTCTTCCCGTCTTCGGACCGGCCGGAAATCCTCGTCGACCTCAACCTGCCGCAGAACGCCTCGATCGAGGAAACCCGCCGCACCGTCGACCGCCTGGAGGCCACGCTCAAGGACGACAAGGACATCGACCACTGGAGCACCTACATCGGCCAGGGTGCAATCCGTTTCTATCTGCCCCTCGACCAGCAGCTGCAGAACCCCTTCTACGCCCAGTTGGTGATCGTCAGCACGGGCCTTGAGCAGCGCGGCGAGCTCATCGCGCGGTTGAAGAAACGCCTGCGCGAAGACTTCGTCGGCATCGGCAGCAACGTGCAGTCGCTGGAGATGGGCCCGCCCGTGGGCCGGCCGATCCAGTACCGGGTCAGCGGCAAGGACATCGACCAGGTGCGCCGCCACGCCATCGAGCTGGCCGCAGTGCTCGACGCCAACCCCAACGTCGGCGACATGATCTACGACTGGAACGAGCCGGGCAAAGTGCTGCGGATCGACATCGCCCAGGACAAGGCGCGGCAATTGGGCCTGTCGTCCGAAGACGTGGCCAACGTGATGAACAGCATCGTCAGCGGCGCACCGGTGACCCAGGTCAACGACGAGATCTACCTGATCGATGTGGTGGCCCGCGCGCAAGACAGCGAACGCGGCTCGCCCGACACCTTGCAGAACCTGCAGATCCTGACACCCAGCGGCACCTCGATCCCGCTGCTGTCCTTCGCCACCGTACGCTACGAGCTGGAACAGCCGCTGGTGTGGCGTCGCGACCGCAAGCCGACCATCACCCTCAAGGCCTCGGTGCACGGCGACATGCAGCCCACGGACCTGGTGGCCGAATTGCAACCGAAGATCGATGAGTTCGCCGGCAAGCTGCCCACCGGCTACGAAGTGGCGGTAGGTGGCACGGTGGAGGAGAGCGGCAAGGCGCAAGGGCCGATCGCGAAAGTGATCCCGCTGATGCTGTTCCTGATGGCGACCTTCCTGATGATCCAGCTGCACAGCGTGCAGAAGCTGTTCCTGGTGATCAGCGTGGCGCCGCTGGGCCTGATCGGTGTGGTGCTGGCGTTGGTGCCGACCGGCACGCCCATGGGCTTCGTGGCGATCCTGGGGATTTTGGCGCTGGTCGGCATCATCATCCGCAACTCGGTGATTCTGGTGACCCAGATCGATGCCTTCGAGGCCGAAGGCTACACGCCGTGGGATGCGGTGGTGGAAGCCACCAACCACCGTCGCCGCCCCATCCTGCTCACTGCCGCTGCGGCCAGCCTGGGCATGATCCCCATCGCCCGCGAAGTGTTCTGGGGCCCGATGGCCTACGCCATGATCGGCGGCATCATCAGCGCCACGCTGCTGACGTTGCTGTTCCTGCCGGCGTTGTATGTGGCTTGGTACAAGATTCGGGAGCCGCAGAAGGCGTGATGTTCGAGGACGGCGGCACGGGTTCGGTGCTGCCATGACCCGCGAGACGGTAGATAGAACTGGAAGAAAAAAGAAGGAGCCGCCTGGCTCCTTCTTTAAAGATGCTGGGCAGTCAGCTTCACGCCCAAAGCATTCACCACTCTGAGCACTGTGTCGTACCTCGGCTTTGCGCCGGGGCCGAGGGCTTTGTAGAGCGACTCGCGGTTAAGACCCGAATCGCGTGCCAACTGGGTCATTCCCCGTACCTTGGCAACTTCCTGCAACGCGCGGAGAAAAACATCAGGGTTGGGATCTTCCAGCGAAATGCTTAAAAATTCGGCGATCTCGGCATCGTTGTTCAAGTAGTCGGAAGCTTCGAAAACCTTCAAATCATTCATTTACCGCCTTCCTTCTCGATCTCGTCGAGGACGGATTTTGCTGGCTTTTCAGCCAGGCGTCGATCTCGTTACAAGCAGTCGCTAGGGACTGAAATGTTTCGACTGGAAAATCTCACTGACCATGGCAGGCGCAGCGAACAAATCTGGGAGCCAACAGAACGGTTATATAAAAATTCTTAAACAGTATTTTTAAGAATAAATCCCGCTCATTACTATAGCCCCCACGCCAGGCGACATTTCCCTACGACACTGCCCGGCATTCACGACTGGAGAACGAGCATGAGTGCCAATCTGCGCAGCATCGACGGACAAGACGAAGCCACCCTTCTGCGGGAGATTCAGAACGCGTTGCGCAACCTGCGCTTCGGCGCGGTGGAGATCACCGTGCACAACGCCCAAGTGGTACAGATCGAGCGCAAGGAGAAATTCCGTTTGCAACAGCCCGGCGGCAAACCGAGCTGATCGCCAGTAGCCCTGCCTAAAACAACATGCACAACATGCCTATCGGGAGCTTCACCATGTCCATCCGCCGTTACGCCCTGGCCGCTCTGGCCAGTGCCGTGTTTGCCGGTTCCGCCGTCGCCAAGGATTACGAACTGCTCAACGTGTCATACGACCCGACCCGTGAGCTGTACCAGCAATACAACGCCGAATTCATCAAGCACTGGCAGCAGAGCCACCCGGACGACAAGGTGAAGATCCAGCAATCCCACGGCGGCTCGGGCAAACAGGCCCGTGCGGTGATCGACGGTCTGCGCGCCGACGTCGTGACCCTGGCCCTGGCCGGCGACATCGACGAAGTCGCCAAGCTCGGCAAGACCCTGCCGGAGAACTGGCAGACCCGCCTGCCGGACGCCAGCACTCCGTACACCTCGACCATCGTGTTCCTGGTGCGCAAGGGCAACCCCAAGGGCATCAAGGACTGGGGCGACCTGATCAAGAAAGACGTATCGGTCATTACCCCGAACCCGAAAACCTCCGGCGGGGCACGCTGGAACTTCCTCGCCGCCTGGGCCTACGGCCTGAAGACCGGCGGCAGCGAAGATAAGGCCAAGGCCTACGTACAGGAGCTGTTCAAGCACGTGCCAGTGCTGGACACCGGCGCCCGCGGCTCGACCATCACCTTCGTCAACAACGGCCAGGGCGATGTCCTGCTGGCCTGGGAGAACGAAGCGTTCCTGGCGCTCAAGGAAGATGGCGGCGCCGACAAGTTCGACATCGTCGTGCCGTCGCTGTCGATCCTGGCCGAGCCACCGGTGGCCGTGGTCGACAAGAACGCCGAGAAGAAGGGCAACACCGAGATCGCCACCGAGTACCTCAAGCACCTGTACAGCCCGGCCGGGCAGAAGATCGCCGCAGAAAACTTCTACCGCCCGCGTGATGAGAAGGTCGCGGCCGAGTTCGGCAAGCAGTTCCCGAAACTCGATCTGGTGACCATCGACAAGGATTTCGGCGGCTGGAAAACCGCCCAGCCGAAGTTCTTCAACGACGGTGGTGTGTTCGATCAGATCTACCAGGCGCAGTGATCGGCTGATCCAAGCCCACACCCTCCAGTAGCCTGCACCGGCCCGGGATCGTCCCCGGGCTTGGTGCGTTCAACCAGGGACTTTTATGTCGCGACGTATTTCCCCCGTCATACCCGGCTTCGGGCTGACGCTGGGCTACACCTTGGTGTACCTCAGTCTGATCGTGCTGATACCGCTGGCCGCCATGTTCATCCATGCCTCGCAGCTGACCTGGGAGCAGTTCTGGGCCATCGTCACCGCGCCGCGGGTCATCGCCGCGCTCAAGCTGAGCTTCGGCACTGCGTTGCTCGCCGCCATCCTCAACGGTCTGATCGGCACCCTGCTGGCCTGGGTGCTGGTGCGTTACACCTTCCCCGGACGTAAGATCATCGATGCGATGATCGACCTGCCGTTCGCCCTGCCCACTGCGGTGGCCGGCATCGCCCTGACGGCGCTCTATGCGCCGGCCGGCTGGGTCGGCCAGTTCGCCACCGACCTGGGCTTCAAGATCGCCTACACCCCGCTGGGCATCACCCTGGCGCTGACCTTCGTCACGCTGCCGTTCGTGGTGCGCACGGTGCAGCCCGTGCTGGCGGACATCCCGCGTGAAGTGGAAGAGGCCGCCGCCTGCCTGGGCGCCAAACCCTTGCAGGTGTTCCGCCACGTGCTGGCGCCGGCGTTGTTGCCAGCCTGGCTGACCGGTTTCGCCCTGGCTTTCGCCCGCGGCGTGGGCGAATACGGTTCGGTGATCTTCATCGCCGGCAACATGCCGATGAAGACCGAGATCCTGCCGCTGCTGATCATGGTCAAGCTCGACCAATACGACTACACCGGCGCCACCGCCATCGGCGTGCTGATGCTGGTGGTTTCCTTCATCCTGCTGCTGCTGATCAACCTGTTGCAGCGGCGCATCGAAACCCCGTGAAGGAGGCTTGCCCATGTCCGCTTCGTCCTTAGGCCACGGCGCCTCCGTCAACGCCAATGCCGCCCGCCGCGGCAGTGCCACCGCCCGCCGCGTGCTCATCGTCTCGGCCTGGCTGGTGTTCGCCCTGTTCCTCCTGTTGCCACTGTTCATCGTGGTGTCGCAAGCGCTGAAAAACGGCTTCGGCACTTTCTTCGAGGCGATCTTCGAGCCCGACGCCCTGGCTGCTCTGCGTCTGACCTTGCTGGCGGTGGCGATCTCCGTACCGCTGAACCTGGTGTTCGGCCTGAGCGCCGCCTGGTGCGTGAGCAAGTACGATTTTCGCGGCAAGAGCATTCTGGTCACGCTGATCGACCTGCCGTTTTCGGTGTCGCCGGTAATCGCCGGTCTGGTCTACGTGCTGATGTTCGGCGCTCAGGGCCTGATCGGGCCGTGGCTGCAGGACCACGACATCCAGATCGTCTTCGCCCTGCCGGGCATCGTGCTGGCGACCATCTTCGTCACCGTGCCGTTCGTGGCCCGTGAGCTGATCCCGCTGATGCAAGAGCAGGGCACCCAGGAAGAGGAGGCCGCGCGCCTGCTGGGCGCCAACGGCTGGCAGATGTTCTGGCACGTGACCCTGCCGAACATCAAATGGGGCCTGATCTACGGTGTGGTGCTCTGCACCGCGCGGGCGATGGGCGAGTTCGGTGCGGTGTCGGTGGTGTCCGGCCACATCCGCGGCGTGACCAACACCTTGCCGCTGCACGTCGAGATCCTCTACAACGAGTACAACCATGTCGCGGCCTTCAGCGTTGCCAGCTTGCTGCTGATCCTGGCGCTGTTCATCCTGCTGCTCAAGCAGTGGAGCGAATCCCGCATTAACCGTCTGCGCCATAACGCAGCGGAGGACTAATTCATGTCGATCGAAGTTCGCAACGTCAGCAAGCGTTTCAACAGTTTCCAGGCCTTGAACGCCATCAACCTGGACATCCACAGCGGCGAGCTGGTGGCGCTGCTCGGCCCGTCCGGCTGCGGCAAGACCACCCTGCTGCGCATCATCGCCGGGCTGGAAACCCCGGACGACGGCAACATCGTGTTCCACGGCGAGGACGTCTCGGGGCACGACGTGCGCGATCGCAACGTCGGCTTCGTGTTTCAGCACTACGCGCTGTTCCGCCACATGAGCGTGTTCGACAACGTCGCCTTCGGCCTGCGCATGAAGCCCAAGGGCGAGCGCCCCAACGAAAGCCAGATCAAGGCCAAGGTGCATGAGCTGTTGAGCATGGTGCAGCTCGACTGGCTCGCCGACCGCTACCCGGAGCAATTGTCCGGGGGGCAGCGCCAGCGCATCGCCCTGGCCCGCGCCCTGGCGGTGGAACCCAAGGTGCTGCTGCTCGACGAGCCGTTCGGCGCGCTCGACGCCAAAGTGCGCAAGGAGCTGCGCCGCTGGTTGGCGCGGCTGCACGAGGACATCAACCTGACCTCGGTGTTCGTCACCCACGACCAGGAGGAAGCCATGGAAGTGGCCGACCGCATCGTGGTGATGAACAAGGGTGTGATCGAGCAGATCGGCTCGCCGGGCGAGGTGTACGAGAAGCCGGCCAACGACTTCGTCTACCACTTCCTCGGCGACTCCAACCGACTGAGCCTCAGCGAGGGCCAGCACGTGCTGTTCCGTCCGCACGAGGTGTCGCTGTCGCGACACGAAACCGAGGGCCACCATGCCGCAGAGGTGCGCGACATCCGCCCGCTGGGCGCGACCACGCGCATCACGCTGAAGGTGGAAGGGCAGAGCGAGCTGATCGAGGCCGAAGTGGTCAAGGACCATGACAGCCTAACCGGCCTGGCGCGCGGCGAGACGCTGTTCTTCCGGCCCAAGGTGTGGCAGCAGGTGCAGGACGTCTGAGGCGGTCGAGCACCCAGTGCCGAGCGGCGGACTACCGAGTCGAACGCAGGTCAGGTGCTACCTGCGCTAGCGCGTAAGTCAGGGGCGGCCAACGTGAGGTTGCCTGTGCGGGGCTCGCCCGGTCGTCGCCAGCGACGGGACGTCGACTCGGTTGAAGCGTTACCGCAGCCATGAATACCAACGCCGGGGCCGCTCACACCGCCCTGGCGTTGGTGCGTTTGGGGTAGGTTCAGTCAGCAGGGGTTTTCGCAACGCTGCGGATTCTGCTTCACTTGACGGCTCATCGCCCACGGACGACAGCCATCATGACCACTGCCCTGCAGCGCATCCACTTCAACCATTCCCATCCGATCCTCACCCGCCCGCACGACCACGACCTGCACGGCCATGTGTCCGGCGCCTCGGTGCATGCCTATTTCGAAACCGCCTTGCAGGCCTTCCTGTTGCAGGAGGCCGAACTCGACCTGCGCGAAGGGCCGCTGGCGGCGTTCGTGGTCAGCTCGTCGGCGGATTTCTTCGCGCTGCCGGGCTTTCCCGATGTGCTGGAAGTGGCGTTGGGGGTGAGTCGATTGGCGGGGAGCACGGTGGAGTACCGTCTGGGCCTGTTCCGCCCAAGTGAGCCGGAGCCCTGTGCGGTAGGGCGGGTGGTGCAAGTGTTCGTCGAACGCGCCAGTGGCCGGCCGGCCAACTTGCCTGAGGCGTTGCAGCAGTTGTTGGCGGGTCTGCAGTTGCCCGAGCCCCTGTAAAAAGGCCCCGTCCGTGGGACAGGGCCTGATGGGTACGGCAATCGCCTTCGATCAGCGGTGATGGCGATGGTGCTTGGGGCCATGGTGCTTGCGATGGCCATAATGGCGACCCCGGTCGTGGCGGCGGTCGTCGTAACCGCGGCGGGCCTCGCGATCGTTGCGGTCGGCCCGATTGCCCATGTAGTTGCCCAGTGCACCGCCCGCGCCGCCGCCTGCCGCTGCGCCGATCAAGCTGCCAGTGCTGCCGCCTACGGTGCGGCCGATGACGTTGCCGCCGGCTGCGCCCAGGCCACCGCCGATGGCGGCTTCGCCGCGTTGGCGCTTGTCCGCGCCCACGGCGCTACCGGCGGCGCCGCCCAGGCCTGCGCCGATGGCCGAGCCCGTACTGCCGCCAACGGACTGGCCTACTACCGAGCCCAGTACGCCACCCAGTGCGCCGCCGATGCCGGCTTCGGTGTTTCCGCCAGCTGAGGCGGTACCGCTGAGCAGGCCCAAGGACAACAGGAGCATTACGCAGGACTTTTTCATCGATCTTGTCTCATAGGGATGACGGGGCCGAATGTGCCGCCGGCATCGACCCTTGGCAATGCAATTCCGACGAATAGCACGCAAGCTAACGATTTAGCTAAGTGTTTGTTTTTGCTATGAAACTTTGTTAGAGAAATGCTGTCATACGCTACTTGGGGAAAAGCCCTGGCCATTGCGGTCGGGGCTTTTTTGCAACCAGGCCAAAAGGCTCCCCTGGTAACGTCCAACGCTTCGGTTCGCGGCTCGCCTGCAGGCGCTCCATTGGAACCTTCCTCTGCAATCGACACAGCAGGTGCCAAAGCGGTCGCCCGGCTCCGTCGCAAGCAGAAAAAGGCCCCGCGATGCGGGGCTTCGTCATACAGCGACGGTACGTTATCCGATCAGAGAATCCGCCCGTTGTCCCGCGCCCGCTCCAGCTTGATCGCCACGAATTTCGAAGTCGGCGTATGGCTGCCGTCGCCCACGCTGTCCAGCGGCACCAGAGGGTTCACCTCCGGGTAGTAGGCCGCCGCCTGTCCCGCTGGAATGTCGAACGCCAGTAGGGTGAAGCCGTGCACACGGCGCACATGCTCGTCGCCCCACAACGACACGATGTCGACCTTCTGCCCCGGCTGGAAGCCCAGGCGGACGATGTCGGCTTCGTTGACGAACAGCACGTCGCGCTGGCCGCGCACGCCGCGGTAGCGGTCGTCCATGCCGTAGATGGTGGTGTTGTACTGGTCGTGCGAGCGCATCGACTGCATCACCAGGTCCGGTACTTGGCCGCTGGCCAGCACCCGTGGGTCGATCAGCGTGTCCGGCAGCAGGTTGGCCTTGAAGTTGGCGCGGCCGTTGGTCGTCGCCCAGGCTCGGCGCGCGGCGCTGTTGCCCAGATAGAAGCCGCCAGGGTTTTGCAGGCGCAGGTTGAAGTCGGTGAAGCCCGGAATGGTGTCGGCGATCAGCTCGCGGATGCGGTCGTAATCGGCCACCAGCCAGTGCCAGTCGACCGGCTTCTTGCCCAGGGTCGCGGCGGCGATGCCGGCGACGATGGCAGGCTCGGAGCGCATCTGCTTGGACAGTGCCTTGAGCTGGCCGTTGGAGGCGTGGACCATGCTGAACGAGTCTTCCACAGTCACCGCCTGCGGGCCGTCGGCCTGCAAGTCGATGTCGGTGCGGCCCAGGCACGGCAGGATCAACGCGTTCTTGCCGTGCAGCAGGTGGCTGCGGTTGAGCTTGGTGCTGATCTGCACGGTCAGGTCGCAGTTGAGCAGGGCCTGCGCGGTGCGCTCGGTGTCGGGCGTGGCCTGGGCGAAGTTGCCGCCCAGGGCGATGAACACCTTGGCGCGACCGTCGAGCATGGCCTGGATCGCTTCGACCACGTTGTGGCCATTGTGGCGCGGCACCTGGAAGCCGAAGCGCTGTTCGATGGCATTGAGCAGCGCCACCGGTGGGCGCTCGTTGATGCCCATGGTGCGGTCGCCCTGCACGTTGCTGTGGCCGCGCACCGGGCACAGGCCGGCACCTGGTACGCCGATGTTGCCGCGCAGCATCTGCAGGTTGACCAGTTCCTGGATGGTCGGCACCGAGTGGCGGTGCTGGGTGATGCCCATGGCCCAGCACATGATCACGCGCTTGCCTTTGCAGTACATGCGCGCGGCCAGTTCGATGTCTTCCAGGCTCAGGCCGGACTGTTCCTGAATGTGCGCCCAAGGCGTGGCGTCGACCACTGCCAGGTACTCGTCGATGCCGTGGCCGTGCTCGGCGATGAAGGCGTGGTCGAACACCGCCGGCTCGCCCTTGGCCTGGGCGTCGCGCTCCCATTGCAGGGTGAACTTGGCCATGCCGCGCATCAGCGCCATGTCGCCGCCCAGGGCCGGGCGCAGGAAGGCGGTATTGGTCGGCTTGTCGCTGTTGGTGAGCATTTCCAGCATGTGTTGCGGGTGCTGGAAGCGCTCCAGGCCACGCTCCTTGAGCGGGTTGATGCACACCACCTGAGCCCCGCGTTTCACCGCGTCGCGCAGCGGGTCGAGCATGCGCGGGTGGTTGGTGCCGGGGTTCTGGCCCCAGACGAAGATCGCATCGGAGTGCTCGAAATCGTCGTAGGTGACCGTACCCTTGCCGACGCCGACGCTCTGGCCCAAGGCCACGCCGCTGGCTTCATGGCACATGTTCGAACAGTCGGGGAAGTTGTTGGTGCCGAAGGCGCGCACGAACAGCTGGTACAGGTATGCCGCCTCGTTGCTGGCCCGGCCCGAGGTGTAGAACTCGGCCTGGTCGGGGCTTTCCAGGGCATTGAGGTGCTGGGCGATGAGGGCGAATGCGCCGTCCCAGTCGATGGGCTTGTAGCGGTCGCTGCCGGCGTCGTAGACCATCGGCTCGGTCAGGCGGCCCTGGTATTCGAGCCAGTAGTCGCTCTGCTCGCGCAGCGAGCTGACGCTGTAGCGGGCGAAGAAGGCCGCATCGACGCGGCGCTTGGTGGCTTCCCAGTTGACCGCCTTGGCGCCGTTCTCGCAGAACTTGACCATGCCGCTCTCGGGCGAATCGCCCCACGCGCAGCCGGGGCAGTCGAAGCCGCCATTCTGGTTGGTCTTGAGCATCGCGCGCAGGTTCTTCAGCGCGTTGTCGCTGCCGATCCAGGCCTTGGTCACGCTGATCAGCGCGCCCCAACCGCCGGCAGGGCCGGGGTAGGGCTTGTAGCGCGGGCTGGACGCAGGGGCGTTGTCGGGAATCTTTTGATGCGAGTTCACGATGGCTACTCCGACGCGGGGCTGTAGACCCGCGGTGCGCTGTGTTTGGGCAAATGGATCAGGTTGAGGTTGTGCTTGCGTGCCCATTGCAGGGCAAGGCCGGTGGGCGCCGAAAGGCTGACCAGGGTCTGGATGCCGGCGCGCAGCACCTTCTGGATCAGTTCCAGGCTGCAGCGGCTGGTGACGATGGCAAGGCCGCCGGCGGTGTCTAGGCGCTGGCGCAGCAGGGCGCCGATCAGCTTGTCGAGGGCGTTGTGCCGACCGATGTCTTCGCGGCCCATCAGCAGCTCGCCGTGGCGGTCCATGAACAGTGCAGCATGCACCGCGCCGCAGTGTTGGCCCAAGGGTTGGAAGGCGTCGATGCGCTTGCGCAGGTCGGCCAGCCAGGCCGCTGGCGGCAAGGGCGCGCCGGGCAGTACGTGCAGGTCGGGCAGCGCCTGCTCCAGGGCCTCGACCCCGCATAGGCCACAGCCGCTGGTGCCGGCCAATTGACGGCGTTGGTCCTTGAGCTGCCAGAAGGCGCGGCTGGCGATCTCGACGTCGGCATACAGCGCCGAGCCTGTGCCCGACAGCTTAATGTCGTAGATGTCGTCGGTACTGGTGACCAGCCCGCTGCCGATGCTGAAACCGACCACGAAGTCGTCGAGATCGGTGGGGCTGACCAGCATCACCGCCTGGTTCAGGCCGTTATAGGCGATGGCCAGGGCCACTTCTTCGGCCAGAGGCGTGGCGGCGCGGGTGCCGTCGTCGAGCTGGACGTAATCGTAGCCGTTGCTGGCGGAAGGCAAGGTGAGCGAGATGGATGCCGCGCAGACCGGAGGCTTGCTGTTCATCGAGGCGGATCACCGAGGGGATAGGCTTCCCAGCCTATGCCCATGGGCAGGAAGCGTCTAATCGCTAGATTCGATACCTTGATAGACCGCGTCGATCGGTCGCACCCCCTCGTCCAGATCGCTGCCTAAAGAGCCTCCACCAGCGTGCGGATCTGTTCCTGGCGCTCGCGCTGGTCCAGCCGTGGCTTGGGGTTGAGGATCGACCATTGCGGGTGGGCGCGAGCCTTGTGCAGGGCGGCGGGCAGCTTGCCTTCGCGCCAGGTGCGCTCGGCCGGCGCCGATAGCGCGATGCTGCCCTGCGCGGCGTGGCCGCGGCTGTCGAGGGCTTGCATCAGTTGCTGCTGACGCAAGGCCAGAAGGCGTAGCACGGTGTCGTCCACGGTCAGCTCGCGCTGGCCCTTGAGTTTGCCCATCAACCGCCCGCCGTAGCTGCGCGCGGTCTGCAACGCGCCGCCGGCGATGGCGCCGGCCAGGGCAGCGGCGCCCAGGGTCAGGCCGCCCATCAGCAGGTCGACGCCAGCACCGGCAGCGGCACCCGCGGCGACGCCGCCGCCTACACGCACGCCCAGTTGACGCAGGGTTTCGGGGTTGAACAGGTCGTCGCGCCAACGCCCGTCCAGCAGCGGCACTTCGTCGGCCGCCGCGTCTTCCCGGCGGAAGGCATACAACGCCAGCAGGGCTTCGACGCACTGCTGCTCGCGCTGGCGCACCGCCTGGCGCAGGGCGGTGGTCGCGGCCGCCTGCGCGGCGGGCTCGCTATCCACGCTGCGCCGGCACGCCGCACAGTCGATGAGCAGCTCGGCGATCAGCCGCTTGCCGTTGGCCTGACGCGCCAGGCGCTGGGCCTGCTGGTCGGCGACCAGCCGCTGCAAGGCAGGGCGGGCGTTTTCCAGCAGCAGGGCCAGGCTGTCGTAGAGACGCTGCTCGCCGTCCTGCGGCGGTGCCACGCTGTCGAAACGTACCAAGGCGTGCAGACCGAGGCGGGCCAGGGCCTCGCGCCACTGCGGCTCGCGGTGTTGTTCGCTGGCCACGAAGTTGAGCACCGGTAGCAAGGGTTTGCCGCAACTGGCCAGCACCTCTAACTCGTCGCGGTATTTGGCCAGTACCGGCTCGCGGGCGTCGATCACGTACAGCCCGGCATCGCTGGCCAGCAGTTGGCGCAACACCTTGGCTTCCTGTTCGAAACGCTGGCGCGCCTCGCTGCCCTGCAGGAAACGTTGCAGCCTCGCTGGGCCGTCGAGGCGCTCGCCGGGGCGCTCCAGACGTTCCAGGTGTTCGAGCAGGGCGATGGCGTCTTCCAGGCCAGGCGTATCGTACAGCTCCAGCAAGGGCTCGCCGTCCACCGACAGGCGCGCGCCTTCCACATGACGGGTGGTGCTGGGGCGGTGCGAGACCTCACCGAAGGTCACGTCGCGGGTAAGGGTGCGCAGCAGCGAGGTCTTGCCGACGTTGGTATGGCCCACCAGAGCGAGCTTCAGGGGTTCGGTCATGGGTAGGCTCCTGCGGGGCCATGGTCGGCGGCGGCGAGTTCGCGCCCAGGTCGGCGCAACCCGGAAAGAACAGTGGTGGGCCTGCTTTCGCCAGGTGGAAGGCCGCGCTGCGGCGGGCTCGATGTCGGTCGCTCAGTCATGGCCATGCTCCAGCCAGGCGAGCGGCAAGCGTTCGCTGTGGGCCAGGCCCAGCCGCTCGAGCGCTTCGTGCCAGTCGCCCAGGCGCGTGGCGTCCAGGGTTTCGCCGGCGACGGCCGGCAGCAGCCAGATGCGCGTGGCGCCTGCATTGCGCGCCAGTTCCGCGAGCAGCGCCAGGCTGCCACGGTCGGGCGAGCGTTGCGGGTCGCAGGCGATCAGCAGGCGCTCGGGCGGAAACCGCCCGAGCTGCTCGAGCAGGTGGTTGCGCGAAGCACGGTTGTCGAGCAGGCCGGCATCGCTGACCGTGGCGGGCAGCGTAGGTGGCCAGGCGCGTCGGTCATCCAGCTCCAGGCCGACCAGCAGGACGCCATGGCTGCCCAACTCGGGTGTGGACAACTCGGCCTGGGGCAGCGCTGCGGGGGCCGGGTCCTGTACGCCCAAGCGCTCGCTGCTGGGCATCAGCACGTCGCGCAACTGGCGGTAGGCGGGCAGTTCGAGGTCCAGTCCCAGGTGCGCGCGGCCCTGGCGCCAGCGCCACAGGCACAGCATCGCCAGCAGCAGGCGCGGCACCAGGCCGTACACCAGCACCACGCCCAGCAGCCAGCTGGCCCAGGCCTGGCGCGCCACTTCCAGCGCCGGCTGGGTCGCGCCGCTGGCGCGGATCATCGCCTCACTGGGAAGGCCGAAGCCAAGCAGGGCGGGCAGGGCGCCGAGGGTCTGGGTCAGTTCGATGAACGGCTCGGCGGCCAGCAGCGTCGTCTCCCAGACGAAGCCATAGCGTCGCCCGGCCAGCAGGACCAGCAGCATGCCCAGCGCGCTGAGCATCGCCAGCAGCCACAGGCCATGCACCCACAGCCCGAGCAGCCAGCGCGACAAGCGCCGCCGCTCCAGCATCACCAGCAGCGCCGGCGCCAATTGCGCGGCCTGGGCGTCGCGCGCCAGGCGCTCGGCGAGCCACAGCCACAGGCGGCCAAGCCCCGCGCCGTGCTCGCCCGACAGCCAGGAGCCCACGGCCCAGCCCAGCAGCATCAGCAGGTTCAGCCCCAGCAGGCTGCCCAGCGCCCAGAACACGTTGACCGGGCGCATGCCATCGCCTAATGCGGCAAAGGCAAGGCCTGCGCCACTGAGCACGGCGAACAGCATCAACCCCAGCAGCGCCAGGCGCGCGCCCTGCTTCCAGTGGCGCAGCGCCGTGACCATGCCGTCGCGCTCGGCCAGCCACAGGGCGCGGCGTTCGATGCGCTGGGCCAGGTCGCCGCCTTGCTGGCGGGCCTGGCGGTTGGCCGCTTGATCGTCCAGCAGGCCGGCGTGTTCCTCGCGCAGACGCACCACCTCGGTGAGCCAGCGCGTGTCGAATCGGGTCAGTCCAGTCACAGGCTCTTCCAGTGCGCGATTGAGGGGTGGAAGCATAACCCAGGCAGGGTTTGCTATCCTCGCCGGCATGACCACACCACTCCCCCTCAGCCTGATCGCGGCCCTCGCCGAGAACCGCGTCATCGGCATCGACAATTCCATGCCCTGGCACCTGCCGGGGGACTTCAAGTACTTCAAGGCCACCACCCTGGGCAAGCCGATCATCATGGGCCGCAAGACCTGGGATTCGCTCGGCCGACCGCTGCCGGGGCGGCTCAACCTGGTGGTCAGCCGCCAGGCGGGTTTGCAACTCGATGGCGCCGAAGTGTTCGCCTCGCTGGAGCAGGCGCAGCGGCGCGCCGAGCAGTGGGCACGCGAGCAGGGCGTCGACGAAGTGATGTTGATTGGCGGTGCGCAGCTTTATACCCAGGCGTTGGAGGAGGGGCTGGTCAGCCGCATGTACCTGACCCAGGTCGAACTGAGCCCGCTCGGCGACGCGTGGTTCCCGGCGTTCGACGAGAGCCGCTGGCAACTGACGTCCAGCGCGCCGCAGCCCAGCGACGGGCCGGGATATCGTTTCGAGGTGTGGGACAAGCGCTAGGTGGCTGTGTGAAGACGGCGGCGGTCGCACCTGGCCGATGCAGGGCGGGGACCGTATTCGATCACTACCGTTTAAGCGCGTGCGGCAGCCAGATGTATTCACACCGCTATTCAGCAAACATTGGTTACAGGATCGCCAACGGCGTATCCCGTAACCGGTGACTCGCCACAGGCCGTAGTTTCTGTAGGCATCGGCTGAAAAAAACGTATGCCAGAGGTATCGAGCTGAAATCGCTTCGCTGCCCCGACGCTAGTAATGCAACAAACCCCGCCACATACTCGATCCCTCGTTGACAGAGGGAGGGCTTTCCATGCGGCGCGCGGTGTTCAATCAAAAAGGTGGCGTGGGCAAATCCAGCATCGCTTGCAACCTGGCGGCCGTCAGTGCCCATGAAGGATATCGGACCCTGTTGATCGACCTGGACGCCCAGGCCAACTCCACCCAGTACCTCACGGGCCTGACCGGCGACGACATTCCCCTCGGCATCGCCGACTTCTTCAAGCAGAGCCTGGCCGGCGGCCCGGCCGCCAAGAAGCACAAGGTGGACATCTACCACACCCCCTATGGCAACCTGCACCTGATCACCGCCAACGCGGAACTGGCCGACCTGCAACCCAAGCTCGAGGCCAAACACAAGATCAACAAGCTGCGCAAACTGCTCGACGCGCTCGACGAAGACTACGAGCGCATCTACATCGACACCCCGCCCGCCCTGAACTTCTACGCCGTCTCGGCCCTGATCGCCGCCGACCGCGTGCTCATTCCTTTCGACTGCGACAGCTTTTCGCGCCAGGCGCTGTACGGCCTGTTGGCGGAAATCGAAGAGCTCAAGGAAGACCACAACTCGGGCCTGGTCGTCGAAGGCATCGTGGTCAACCAGTTCCAGGCCCGCGCCAGCCTGCCGCAACAGATGCTCGACGAACTGCTCGGCGAAGGCCTGCCGGTGCTACCGGTGTACCTGGCCAGCTCGGTGAAGATGCGCGAGTCGCACCACGCCAACCAGCCGTTGATCCATTTCGATCCCAAGCACAAGCTGAGCCGGCAGTTCGTCGAGTTGCATGATGTTTTGGAGCAGCACAGCTGATTAGCACACAACCACTTGCGAGGAAGACACGCGACATCTAGTATCTCCCGAGATGGGAGATTTTGATGGATGCGAGTCATAGCAAAAAGCACGTTGGTGAAATTTTGCCAGATACCTGGGAACGAAGATGCTTACGCTTCCTTACAAAGCTGGCATGACCTCCTGCTCAAAGCGAGTTGGACGACCCCTCAAGAGCTGAAGGCTCAGGTGAGAAACGCCAGCATTTGCGGGAATAACCGGGTGGTTTTCAACATCGCAGGCAATAAATATCGTCTTGTCGTCGAGATGCAATACCGATCTGGAATTGCTTGGGTGAAATTCATCGGTACTCATAAGCGCTATGACGAAATAGATGTGGAGACAATCAATGAATGTTAAGCCTATCCGTAACAACGTTGATCTGCAGCTAGCCTTCGAACGGCTAGAGCAGATTTTTCAGGCCGAAGCGGGAACACCGGAGGCCGATGAAATGGAGGTTTTGGTCACGCTCATAGAAGTGTATGAGTCCAAACATTATCCGATTCCTCCTGCGGATCCAGTCGATGCAATCAGGTTTTGCATGGATCAGCAGGGCCTTACACCTCGCGATCTTGAGCTTTTCATTGGCCCTAGTGGGCGAGTTTCAGAGGTTTTAAATCGCAAGAGGCGACTCACCTTGGGCATGATTAGACGCTTGCACGACGGGTTGCAAATTCCTTATGAGTCTCTGTTAGCAGGCGTATAGAGGGTCATGAGCTTAAACCCCCTCACTTCTCAGCCACTGGATCAACGCCTGCAACGGAAACGCCCCCGCCTGCCGCGCCGTTTCGCGGCCGTTCCTGAACAGGACCAGGCTGGGGATGGAGCGGATGCCCAGTTGCGCCGACAGCGTGCGGTTGGCTTCGCTGTCGAGCTTGGCCAGGCGGCAGCGGCTGTGCAGTTGCTGTGCAGCCTGGGCGAAGACCGGGGCAAAGGCCTTGCACGGGCCGCACCAGTCGGCCCAGACGTCGACCAGCAACGGCAGGTCGCCTTTGATCTGGCTGGAGTAGCTCTGCTCGCTCAGGTCGAACGGCGTGGCCAGCAGCACCGACTGCTTGCAGCGGCCGCATTTGGGCGCGTCTGCAAGGCGTTCGGCGGGCAGGCGGTTCAGGCCGTTGCAGTGGGGGCAGGGGATCAGTAGTAGGTCTGGCATGTTTAGTCTCCGGAGGCTGCGTGAGACGCCCCGATCGTTATTGACATACAGTGAAAGCCGCTGAAAAGCTGGTTCGAATGCTCTTTTGGGGTACCTCATGTGAAGCCCAGCGGCACACGCAGGTTTCCTCGCTGCGACAGCGTAGACATCTATCCGCCGCTCATCTATGCCAGGCAAGTAGAAATAATGATGCGTAGCCGGTTAAATGAAAAACTCTCGGGAGTCACGATTTTCTGATCGCCGATACCGTGGTTTTGGACGACGTACCCATGCCCGGAGGTGCATAAATTTTGATGAGGTCGTGATAGACGCTGTCGTGCGGAGCAAATGAATAAGTCCAGACAGAATCATCGTAACCTGAAACCTGCTTGCCTGTAATGCGCGCCAGATCCTGAATGAATGACCGGCCTGTTTTTGGATCAGGCACAGCGGACTGGCAAGCGAGTACATGCACATTTCTGTTTTTTAGAGAAATACCCTTTCGTTTTATTTTCCGATTGACGGTCGTTGCATCGAAAGCATGTTTCCCTTTGTAGATGACGCCCGGACTGCCGTGCGCATCGATGTACAACGTATCAGTGCCTGTAGGATCTCCGCTTCGGCTGAAGACGGTAAAATCATCACCCCCCATGAGAATACGTCCTTGATAGGACTTCTTTGTAACTGGCCACATCAGTGTCTTGAGGGTGTGGGTAAAAATTTTTTTGACGGTCGTTACGATTAAATCGATAGGTTGAGTGAATCTACCTGTCGGATCCCAGTGATTGACTGGATCGTTACCGGCAAATGCATAAGCGTTCACGCCACCTTCGAGAAAAGGGCTGAATCTGTCTGCCTGAAGAAAACGCGCCAGAGAAGGACAGTAAACTCGGTATCCATTGCCTAGATGATAACTCTGCAGCAGAACATCTCGTCGTTCCCCTTTGAATCCTTTTGTACAAAGTCCGGTGTCATGCCCGAACGGTTGAAATTTGAGAGTTGTATTGGATTGGGTAGATCGTATGGAGACGGGCGAGTGCTGACTGTCGCAGGCGTACAGCGCATGATGTCCTGACTCTTTTACACAGAGGGTATTTCTGTCGACGGCAACGTACGTGATGTCGATACCGTTACCCATGAGACTCACGAGGTTTTCACCTTTATAAAAGATAAGCATGTTTTTGGTGCCCCAAGCAGGATATTCATCCAATTTTTCAATCAAGGGGGTGTGTGGGTCAACTGTCAAAATTCTCAGTAGCGGTTTCACCAGTTGTGTGCTGATGCTCTAGCGCGCCTCTCGCTCGACAGTTTGCTAAGGGTGATTTGAAATGCGCATTGGTGCTCATGCCCACCCCATTATTTTTATAGGATCAAGATGGTATTCGTTCATCCGTATCCCGTGGGTCTGATAGTTAGGTCTGGATTTCGCGTTTTTGAGAGGCTTACTTTTTAGATGGACGTAATGATTACGACGTGATCGAGATCGCCGTGATGGTACCGACGTGCTTGGGCATCACGAAAGCGTGTCCAAATTGCGCTAGCGGTCCGAAGATTCAGGATAGGAAGTTTGAGCTGTAACGGTTCGCTGCGCTGAGGGCACAGGCGTTTACCCGGCAAGGTAGCTACGACGTTGCCAGACAATCGGTGATTGCGAGGAGCGACTGCTCACGACGAACAACTGATTTCCAGATGCTTGCCCCAATCCGGTGGCCGCTGCGCATAGGCCTGCATTCCGGGCTGCTCCTCGAAGGGGCGACTGAGCACCTGGTGCAGTTCGCGCACCACGCTGTAGTCGCCGGCCTCGGCCGCCTCGATGGCCTGCTGCGCCAGGTAGTTGCGCAAGATATAGAGCGGGTTGACCGCATGCATACGGTAACGCCGACCTTCGGCATTGTTCGGTTCGCGCGCGCAACGGGCGCTATACGCCTCGGCCCACTGGTCGAACGCCGCCAGGTCGACGAACTCGTCGCGTACCACCTGCAAGGCCGCTTCCACCGGCTGCTCGCCCAGGTGGCGGAAGAACAGTGTGTAATCGACCCCGCCGCGCTGCATGCATTGCAACAATTGCTCGACCAGCGCCATGTCGTCGTCTTCGGCCGTGGTCAGCCCCAGGCGGCGACGCATCAGGTCGAGGTAATGGGCCTGGTACAGCGGCAGGAACAGGCTCAGCGCCTCCTGCAAGGCTTCCACCTCGATGAAGGGTGTCAGTGCCTGGGCCAGCGCACTCAGGTTCCAGTGCGCAATGGGCACCTGGTTGCTGTAGCTGTAGCGGCCACGGTCGTCGGAGTGGTTGCAGACGAAGTTGGCGTCGAAGTCGTCGAGGAACGCGAAGGGGCCGAAGTCGAAGGTGATGCCCAGGATCGACATGTTGTCGGTGTTCATCACGCCGTGGCAAAAGCCGTAGGCCTGCCAGTGGGCGATCAGCTCGGCGTTGCGCTCGACGATGCTGCGGAACATCGCCAGGTACGGTAGCGAGTCCTCCTGGCAGTCGGGGTAGTAGTGTTCCAGCACGAAGTCGAGCAACTGCTGCGCCTGCTCCGGCTGCTTGGTGTAGTAGAAATATTCGAAGTGGCCGAAGCGCACATGGCTCTGCGCCAGGCGCAGGAGCATGGCGGCGCGCTCCTGGGTTTCGCGCCAGACCACGGTGCTGGAGCCGATCACGCACAGCGCGCGGCTGCTGGGAATGCCCAACGCATGCAGCGCTTCGGAACCGAGGAATTCGCGGATCGAGGAACGCAGCACCGCGCGGCCGTCGCCCATGCGCGAGAACGGCGTCTGCCCGGCGCCCTTGAGGTGCAGGTCCCAATGCTCGCCAGCCTCGTTGACCACCTCGCCGAGCAGCAGCCCACGGCCGTCGCCCAGGCGCGGGGTGTAGCCGCCGAACTGGTGGCCGGAATACACCATGGCCCGCGGCTCGGCTCCTTCCCAGAGCTTATGGCCGCTGAACAGCTCGGCGAACAGCGGCTGTTCGGCGACCGCCGGGTCCAGGTCGAGCAGGGCCATGGCGGCGGGGCTGGCCACCACTAGGCGCGGGTCGGCGATGGGGTCGGGCAGCACTTCGACCGAGAACGCATCGCCCAGGCGGGCGAAGCGGGTGTCGAAGTGGATTTCAGTAAGCGCGTGCACGCGGCGTCTCCTAGGTAGCGGAATCGGCATTCTGGCGTTGCTGTTCCTTGGAGTCTACCGAGCTCAGGGAGTGCTATAGCAAGTCGAGGTCACGTTACCCTCCTCTTTTTGCTGACTGTACGTACGGTCCATGGCTTATTTGAATGCATCGAGTTATCTGGAAATGGCGCCGGGAAACGCGACGCCGAAAAAGATAGGGGTTGGCCTACCACACACTGAATCAAGGACATCAACGTCGGTAATTTCAAACACACGCGATCCTCAGCGAGCCTGCGTATAAACGGGCAGTACTTAAATATCATCACTGGGGGGCGGGCTTTGTGATCCAATAGCCAAATGGCAGCTGGCTAGATCCTGGTTGGGGTTTCGGTTCTCTGATGAGCTGTACGAAATTCCTGTAGGGGCCAAGTTCATGCGCAACCTGATGCCTCAATGACTGCGGGTCTGGATATGCATGAATGGGAAAGAGAACGCCAAACGCGTCGTCTAGAGACATGTGATGGACTTGAGCATATTTCGCCATATTCGCAAACGCCTGCGCTTCGGGTGAAAGTTCGTTCCATGCGGCTTTGATGAGCGCTGATGCGTTCGACTGAGTTTGCGTTGGCAAAGAGGAACTGCTTGCCGCCATAGGTTGCGAAGGGCTAGGCGATAGGCGCGCAGGACGGGCAGGCGTATTTTGGCCACTAGTTCCTGGCCTGGGTGAATGCTCAGGTGGAACCGATCGAGGGCTGGCGGTGGGTCTTGGCCGAATACGGGGCAGCCGACGCAGTGTCAAATTCTTCGATTTTTTATTGATAAGAATGTTAGGGCGCTTCATCGCGCCGCTAGGGTCGGTAAAGTTGATGGGGTCATTATTGCAGTAAGCATAAGCGTTCAAGCCGCCCTGTGCAAAAGGGCTCAATCTGTCGGCCGTGGTGAATCGCATCAGGACAGCGCTGTAGTGTCGGTATCCGTGACCCAAGACATACGTCTGGGTCAAAGCATGCCACGCGTATCCTTTGAATGCGGCGAGGTGCTGTTCGTATAGGCACGCGCGATGAAAGGCGCCATAGGCTGTGAAAACGAGGCTGTGGTGAGCGCGTACTTGCATGAGCCTGGGTTCCGAAAAGAACGGTGAAGGTCGAGTTTCACAAGTGGCCAGTCAGACTGCAACTCTCAAAATTGCCAGTTGCTTGTGGTGGGATGCCGGATTCACCTGGCATGGAAGTTTTCATGTACCCACCTAATTGCTTTGGAACGCCGGAGCTGGACGAAGCCTGACCCATATGCGTGCAAAGCGTCCTGTGCAGGACATACCGACACGCTACGCATGTCGATATGTTCAAGTAGGCCCGATTTGCCCGACGTCGCCACCTCGTGCGATTAGCTGCTGCCGTGTGCCTTGTGTGTCCATCAGGAACACCTCCACCTGGCGCACGGAGATCTTGATGCCGTGCTCGCGGAACGCCTTGTCGATGTAACGGTTGACCTCGTCCAGCGTCGGGTTGCGGTCGCCCAGGTCGCGCACGTGCATGCGCAGCTCGTGCTCAAGGGTTTCGCCGAAGTTGAGGAAGTACACCAAGGGCTCCGGGTCCTTGAGCACCCGCGGGTTCTCTTCGGCGCCCTTGAGCAGCAGTTCGCGCACCAGATCCAGGTCCGAGCCGTAGTCGATGCCCAGCTTGAGGGTGACGCGGGTGATGGTGTCGGTCAGCGACCAGTTGATCAGCTGGCCAGTGATGAAGGTCTTGTTCGGGACGATGATGTCCTTGCGGTCGAAGTCGGTGATGGTGGTGGCGCGGATGCGGATCTTGCTCACCGTGCCGGACAGGTTGCCGATGGTGATCGTGTCGCCGATGCGCACCGGGCGCTCGAAGAGGATCATGATGCCCGAGATGAAGTTGGCGAAGATTTCCTGCATGCCGAAGCCCAAGCCCAGCGACAGCGCGGCCACCAGCCATTGCAGCTTGTCCCAGCTCACCCCCAGGGTGGCCAGGGTGCTGACGATGCCGACCCCGACGATCACGTACGACAGTAACGTGGTGATGGCATAGGCGCTGCCTTGGGCCAGGTTCAGCCGCGACAGCACCAGCACTTCCAGCAGGCCCGGCAGGTTGCTGGCCAGGGCGATGGTGATGCCGCCGATCACCAGCGCGCCGAGCAGATCGCCCAGGCTGATCGGCACCATGCTGGCGGCCGCGCCCGTGCCGCTGCTGTATTCGTAGAGAGTGAAGTTGTTGAGGTAGGCGAACACGCTGAGCAGGTCCGACCATACCCAGTACAGCGCAGCCATGAAGCCGCCGAGCAGCGCCAGGCGGATCAGGCGCAGCGACTGCTGGTTGACCTGTTCGATGTCCAGGGCCGGCTCTTCGATCACCACCTCGCCGTCGAGTCCTTCCTTGCTGGCCTGGCGCTTGCTGATCGCGCGTTGGTAGGCAAGGCGCCGCGCCGCCACCGACAGGCCACGCATGAACGCCGCTTCGATCACCAGCCAGAACAGCAGCAGGTAGAGGGTGTAGATCAAGCGGTCGGTGAGCTTCAGCGCGGTGTAGTAGTAGCCGAAGCACACCGCCACGAACAGGGCGATGGGCAGCGCGGTGAAGGCCACGCCCACGGCCTTGCGGAACAGCGAGGTGTCGCGGTGCGCCGGGCTGCTCAGCAGCAGGCGGCTGAGCAGCAGCGCCATCAGCGCGTAGCAGGCCAGGACCACGGCGATGCCGAACACGTCGTCGGCCAGCGCCGAGGGTTGGTGCTCGGCCACCGCCACCACGCCGACCAGGGCCAGCACCACCGTGCCCAGACGCCGCACCCAGCCGCGCAGGAACTGCACTTGCGGCTTGTACCAGCGGAAATGCACCTCGGCCACGCCGCCGGGGGAGAGGATGCGGTAGGCGGTATAGAACACCAGCCAGGCCTGCGCCAGTTGCCACAGGGCTGCGCCGAGGTTGCCGTTCTGTCCGCGGGCGTCGATCTGCAAGGCGTAGCTGCACAGCGCCAGGGCCAGGCTCAGCGGCATAGCCAACAGAATGTTGATCAGGATCGCCTGGGGCGTATGCCACTGGCTGTCGCGCTTGAAGTGGCCGATGTCCTGATGGACCTTGTTCAGCTGCTCGTACAGGTAGGTGCGCCGCCACAGCAGTGCGCCGATGGCCAGCAGCAGTGGCAGGAACAGCAGCGGGTGCTGGGCCAGGCCACTGCCCAGCTCGGTCACGCCGGAGGCCCAGGGCAGGCCGCCGATCTGTTCGACCAGGCGTTCGGGCGCATAGCGCAGCCATTCCAGGTCGAGCGCCTTGTTGCTGGGAATCCAGAACATCTGCTCTTCGAGGGTGGTGCGCAGGTTCTGCGCCGTGCTGAACAGTTGTTTCTGGTTGAGCTGCAGGGTGATCGATTCGTTGAGCACCGCCGACAGCTCGCGGTTGAGCCGTTCGAGCAGGTCGCTGCGGGTGATGGCCACTTCCAGCAGTGCTTTGCGCAGGGCGGGCGTGACGTTTTCCTGCGGCTGGTCGGCCAGCAGTTTCTCCACGTAGGCACCCGGTGTGCTCATCTGCTCGCGCTGCTGGTTAACCTCGAACTGGTACAGACGGATATCGGCGATCTGGTCGGCCAGGTCGCGGTCGAGCTTCAGGTGCGGCAGCGCCTGCTTCTGTTTGTAGAGGATCTTGGACAGCAGCAGGCTGCCCTTGAGCACGTTGATCTGCTCGTCCAAGGCCTGGTCGGCTTGGGTGACGTTGTCGAGCTGCTGTTTGACGCGCAGGTTCTGCTGGGTCAACTCGTTGAGGCGGTCGGTGCTCTTGAGCAGGTAGTCGGACAGCTCCAGGTTGTCGGCGCTCTCGCTGGCGAGCAGGGTACTGCCGCCGGCCTTTTGCGCTTCCAGGGACTGTTGGGTGACGGCCTGTTGCGACTGGGCCAGGCGCTTACCGTTGATCAGGGTTTGCAGGTCCTGGATTTCCTGCTCCAGGCGCGCGGCCTTTTCGATCAGCAGGTCGTGCTGGGCGTTGCCCAGGTCTTGCAGCAGGCCGTTGCCGGCCAGCTCCCGGCGACGCAACTGGGTCAGGGCATTGAGCGAAGCCAGCTCTGCGTTGAGCTGGTTGCGCTGGTCGGCGCTCAGGGTCTTGCCGTTGTCCTTGCCCTGCTTGAGCAGGTTGTTGATCTGCTGGGTGCGGCTTTGCGCGTTGCTGATTTCGGCCTGGGCGCGCTCGGGGCGGGTCTGCGAGTTGATGATCAGGCTATTGGCTTCGGACAGCGCCTTTTGCAGGTCACCCTGCTGAGTGCTGCGCTCGCTGAGCAGCTGTTCGAGCTGCGGCACGTCGAGCTTGCTGTAGCGCTGGGCCACCGGCGCCGGCTGGCTGGCCTTGAGCTGGTTGAGCTGCTGCTGGCTGTCGTTGATTTCCTTGGGCGCGTCGGCCAACTGCAC
The DNA here is from genome assembly GCF_054508135.1 of Pseudomonas sp. MLB6B. NCBI lineage: Bacteria > Pseudomonadati > Pseudomonadota > Gammaproteobacteria > Pseudomonadales > Pseudomonadaceae > Pseudomonas > Pseudomonas sp. MLB6B. The sequence goes on from NZ_CP199313.1 coordinate 1,119,290, forward strand.
GCGCAGGGCGTCGAGCTTCTGCTGGCTGTCGTCGCGGCTGTCGAGCCAGGAAAGGGTCTTTTCCAACAGCTGTTGCAGCGCTTTCTGATCGGCCTCGGGCAGTTTACGCTCGGCGATCTTGTCGAGGCTTTGCTGGACGCTGTCACTGGTGGGCGCTTCGGCGGCCACGCCAGCCAGGGGAAGGAGCAGGCACAGCCCGAGCAGGGCTGTGCGGAGTACGAGCGGGAACATAGGCAGAATTCTTGAAATGCCGGGGGCAATGGCGAAGGTTTAGAGGAACAACCCAGGACCGGGTCGGGCGCCCTCGGGGAATTTGACGCCGACTTTCATGATCTTGTTCCCCTCCATCAGGGCAATGGTCCATAGCGTGCTGTGCCATTCGATCTGGTCGCCCACCACCGGGGCGCCGCCGACCTTCTGGCGAATGAACTGGGCCAGCGGCATGCGGCTGTCCAGACCATCCAGTTGCAGGCCATACAGCGCGGCGACCGCGCCCAGCTCGGCATCGCCTTCGAGCACGAAGTCGCCGAAGAAGCGCAGATCCAGCCCGCGCTGCGGCGCCTGGCTGAACAGTTTGCCCAAGGCCGGCAGGTCGTGTTCATGGCCGATCACGCAGAGCATGTCGTCGACCTGCAGCACGGTGCTGCCCGAGGGGTGCAGCAGTTCCTCGCCACGGAACAGCGCGGCGATGCGCGTGCCCGGTGGCATCTTCAGCTCGCGCAGGGCCGCGCCGATGCACCACTTTTCCTGGCCCAAGCGGTAGACGAACAGCTCCCACTCGCTGGTGATGTGCACCTCCAGCGCGGAACGCGAGATCGGCGCCGGATCGGGCGGGACGGTGACTTTCAGCAGCTTGGCCATCCACGGCAGGCTGGTGCCCTGCACCAGCAGCGAGATGAGCACGATGAAGAACGCCAGGTTGAAGAACAGCTGCGCCTGCGGCAGCCCGGCCATCAGCGGGAACACCGCGAGAATGATCGGCACCGCGCCGCGCAGGCCGACCCAGGCGATGAAGGCCTTTTCGCGGTCGTGGAAGGCTTTGAACGGCAGCAGCGCGGCGAACACCGACAGCGGCCGCGCCACCACGATCATCCACAGCGCCAGGCCCAGGGCCGGTACGGCGATGGGCAGCAGGTCGTGCGGGGTGACCAGCAGCCCCAGCACCAGGAACATGCCGATCTGCGCCAGCCAGGCCATGCCGTCGAGCATGTGCAGGATGCCGTGGCGGCTACGGATCGGCCGATTGCCCAGCACCAGGCCGCACAGGTACACCGCCAGGAAGCCGCTGCCGTGCAGGGCGTTGGTCAGGGAAAACACCACCAGGCCGCCGGCGATCACCAGGATCGGATACAGGGCGCTGGCCAGGTTGATGCGATTGACCGCTTGCAGCATCAGCCAGCCGCCGCCCAGGCCCAACAGGCCGCCGATGCCGAATTCGCGCAGCAGATGGCCGAGCAGGCTCCAGTGCAGGCCGGTCTGGTTGCTGGCGATCATCTCGATCAGGGTGACGGTGAGAAATACCGCCATAGGGTCGTTGCTGCCCGATTCGATCTCCAGCGTGGCAGTGACCCGCTCGTTCAGGCCTTTGCCACCCAGCAGCGAGAACACCGCTGCGGCGTCGGTGGAACCGACGATGGCGCCGATCAACAGGCCCTGGATCAGACTCAGGTCGAACAGCCAGGCGGCGACCATGCCGGTCAACGCCGTGGTGATCAGCACCCCGACCGTAGCCAGCGACAGCGCCGGCCACAAAGCCACGCGGAAACTCGCCACCCGCGTGCGCAGGCCACCGTCGAGCAGAATCACCGCCAGGGCCAGGTTGCCCACCAAATACGCGGTCGGGTAGTTGTTGAAGATGATGCCGCCACCGTCGACGCCAGCGACCATGCCTACGGCCAGAATGATGACCAGAATCGGGATGCCCAAGCGCGACGACAGCGAGCTGACCAGAATGCTCGCACCCACCAGCAAGGCGCCGATCAGGAACAGGCTGTTGATGGTGCTTGCATCCAAGGGCGTGTACTCCAGCGTGTTGCGGGGAAAGGCAGACCTTGAGTGGGCTTTGGCTAGCAGGTCGCGTGCCAATCGATTCTAACCTGATGAATTGACAGCATGTAAAGCGTTTCTGGAGATGAAGAAATGCGTCCTCCAGGCGGTGGGGCGCTAAGTTGCGGGTGGGGCAACCGCCGGGTCGCTCCCCCCCAATTCGACCGGCGGCCGTTTCCCCGACCCATACCCGCATACGCGCAACCTCCCTTGGGCGGGGTTCTTCGCGTTGGGCGGTCGGTCTTCAGGCACAATCCGCAACGCGCTGCAAAAGGGCGCGGGTCTGATTCCAGCCAAGACAGCCGTCGGTGATCGATACGCCATACTGCAACGGGTCCGCTATATCCTGGCGACCCGGATTCAGGTTGCTTTCCAGCATCACACCGAATACATCCCGGTTACCCATCTGGCGTTGTGCCAATACGTCCTCGAGGACGCCGGGCTGACGGGTATGATCCTTGGCGCTGTTGGCATGGCTACAGTCCACCAGCAAGCGCGGAGCGATCCCTGCGGCCCGGAGTTGCTCCTGTGCGTCGGCAACGGCCTGAGCATGGTAGTTGGGGCCATTGCGGCCGCCGCGTAATACCAGGTGACCGTCCGCATTGCCGGCACTGCTGAGCAGGGCTGGCCGACCGTGCGGATCGATACCGAAGTAGCGGTGTGGGTGGGCTGCGCTGCGTATGGCGTCGCAGGCGACGCCCAGGCTGCCATCGGTCCCGTTCTTGAAACCCGCGGGCATGTGCAGGCTGCTGACCAGTTCGCGATGAATTTGCGATTCGCAGGTTCTGGCGCCTACCGCCACCCAACTGAGCAAATCGCTGAAATAGTGTGCGGCCAGCGGCTGCAGCATTTCACAGGCCAGCGGCAAGCCAAGGCCGACCAGTTCGAGCATCAGCGATCTGGACACCTCCAGGCCCGCTTGCAGATCGTCACTGCCGTCGAGGCCAGGGTCGTACATCAGGCCTTTCCAGCCGACAGTGGTTCGCGGCTTTTCCACGTAGGCACGCATGACGATCAGTAGGCGGTCGCCCAATGCGCTGGCCAGCTCCGCCAGTCTGCCGCCGTACTCGACTGCGGCCGGACCATGGTGCAACGAGCAGGGACCGACGATGACCAACAAGCGAGGATCGGTGCCCTGGACGATCTGACGAACCTGCTGGCGTTGTCGGTCGACCTGCCGTGCCAGAGATTCGTGCAGCGGCAGCACCGTCCTGAGTGCATGAGCGCTGGGCAGCGTCTGGATGACACCGTGCATGACGGTGTCGTCAGCGGCCTTCTGGGACGCGGGTGAGTGCAAGGTGACGGCTGTATTCATGGTTTGACATCCTGGTTGTCGTAGCGCGAATTCGCAGCAGGTTGCTGGGTGTCTCGCCGGCGCTCGGGCACGACGCGGCCTCGCGCACATCTGTGCGGTCGTCGTCGAGCGAAGTCAGGCGATTGCGTTTTATTCGGTGGGGTCGTGCAAGGACGCTGTTTCTCGGCTGCGCGGTTGGCCGACCCAGGCCAGGCCTGGATCGGACCTGGGCTTCGCGACGGCGAAGCCCGGTCAAGCGTCAGTCCACCTGAATGTCCTGGGTCAGCAGGTCGGCGAACGCGTCGATGCTGAGCGTACCGAGATCCTCGCCTGCGCGGCTGCGCACAGCGAGCGTGCCGCTGTCTTTCTCGCGATCGCCGATAACCAGCAGATATGGCACGCGCTGCAGGGTGCTTTCGCGGATCTTGTAGCCGATCTTTTCGTTGCGCAGATCGGCCTCGACCCGCAGCCCGCGCGCTCGTAGACGCTCGCGCACCTGCTCGGCATAGGCGTTCTGCGCATCGGTCACCGTGAGCAAAGTGGCTTGGACAGGCGCCAGCCAGGTGGGGAATACCCCGGCATGGTGCTCGATGAGAATGCCGATGAAGCGTTCGAGCGAGCCGACGATCGCCCGATGCAGCATGACAGGGCGGCGACGCTGCGAATGTTCGTCGACATATTCGGCGCCCAGGCGGTCGGGCATGTGGTAGTCGACCTGGATGGTGCCGACCTGCCACTCCCGGCCGATGGCGTCGCGCAGGTGGTATTCGATTTTCGGGCTATAGAAGGCGCCTTCGCCTGGCAGCTCCTCCCAGCTCACACCGCAGGCCGAAAGCGCCGAACGCAGCTGGTTTTCAGCCTTGTCCCAGACTTCGTCGCTGCCCAGGCGCTTACCAGGCTCGGGGCGCAAGGCGATCTTCACTGCCACGTCTTCGAAGCCGAACGCTTTGTAGACCTTCTGCGCCTGATGGTGGAAGGTTCGGATTTCCGCTTCGATCTGTTGCTCGGTGCAGAAAATATGGCCATCGTCCTGCGTGAACGCGCGCACCCGCATGATGCCGTGCAGTGCTCCGGAAGGCTCGTTGCGGTGGCAGCCCCCGAACTCGCCGTAACGAATCGGTAGTTCGCGGTGGCTGCGCAGGCCGAACTTGAAGATCTGGATATGTCCTGGGCAGTTCATCGGCTTGAGCGCGTACTGGCGATTCTCCGACTCGGTGACGAACATGTTTTCCTTGTAGTTGTCCCAGTGCCCGGAACGACGCCACAGCGCACTGTCCACGACCTGTGGCGAACGCACTTCCTGATAACCGCTGTCGCGGTACACCTTGCGCATGTACTGCTCCACGGTTTGCCAGATAGCCCAACCCTTGGGATGCCAGAACACCATACCTGGCGCTTCCTCCTGCTGGTGGAACAGGTCGTACTGCTTGGCCAGCTTGCGGTGGTCGCGCTTCTCGGCTTCTTCCAGCCGCGTCAGATAAGCCTTGAGCTGTTTGTCGTTCAGCCAGGCGGTGCCGTAGATGCGACTGAGCATGGCGTTGTCGGAGTCGCCGCGCCAATAGGCACCCGCCACCTTCATGAGTTTGAAGGCGCCAAGCTTGCCCGTATCGGGCACATGTGGCCCGCGGCACAGGTCGGTGAACTCCCCCTGGCTGTACACAGAAAGGGTTTCATCCACCGGAATGTCTTCGATGATCTTTACCTTGTAGGACTCACCCAAGGTCTCGAACAGGTCGATGCCCTGGTCACGCGACAGCTCCCGGCGCGTGATGGTGAAGCCGGCTTCGACGATCCGGTGCATTTCGGCTTCGATCAGCGGCAGATCGTCCTGGTTGAAAGGCCGTTCGGCCACGAAGTCGTAATAGAAGCCATTGTCGATCACCGGACCGATGGTGACCTGAGTCCCCGGGTACAGGCGCTGTACGGCTTGTGCCATCAAGTGCGCGGTGGAGTGGCGGACGAGCCCGAGGGCATCCTCGCTTTTGCTTGTCACGATCTCGACCGTGGTGTCACCCGTCAGCTCATGCGAGGCATCGACCAGGCGGTTGTTGACCTTCGCCGCGAGTGTCGCAGCGGCCAGACCGCTGCCGATGGACTGTGCCAGTTGCTGAACGGTGAGCGGCTCCGGGAATTCCCTGCGACTGCCATCCGGTAGAGCGATAGAGATCATGTTGTTCGCTGTCCTTTAATTTGACGTTGGCGTTCGAACGCCGGTGTTGAAAGCCTTGCGCGATCCTGCACAGGGCTTTGCAACGTTATCACCCTTCAAATGACCAAGTGCCATTTTGCAAATAAGGTTTCATCTTGTTGCTGGTTTCCAACCATTCACGATAAGGATCGCTTCCCTTGACGATGCCGCTGCCGGCGAACACGTGCACGTGGGTATCCGTGACCTTGGCCGTTCTGATCGCGAGCGCGAAGTTGCACCGCCCTTCCAGTGTCAGATAGCCCAGGCCACCGGTGAAGAATTCGCGATCGATGTATTCGAAACGACGGATGCGCGCTTCACTGAGTGCAAGGGGTTTGCCCCAGATGGTGGCCGGAGGATAGACGGCAGCCAGGGCGTCGAACGCATTCGCTCCGGATGCCAGTTCGCCTTCGATACGGCTTCTCAGGTGCTGTACGTAACCCAGGTCGATGACGTTTCGGGATTCGCGTACATCCAGCGAGCCAGGTCGACACACCTGCTGCAATTGCTCGATGAACAACTGGGCAGCGGTCTCGTGTTCTTCCAGTTCCTTGCTGTCCGACAGCAGTTCCTGGCGATAGCGATCGCGCTTGGAGGTCTCGTTCGAGCCCTTGCGTGTACCGGCCAGTGGCTCGACAACGACTTTGCTGCCATGGGTGCGAATCAGCGTTTCAGGTGAGATACCGATCCAGGCCGGTCCCTGGTCCCAACGGAACAGGTATTCGTAATGGGGGTTGGGCCGCGGCGCCACTTGTCCAAGCAACTGCAGCGGGTCGACCTTGTCGTGCATGCTCAGGCGTACCTCGCGGCCAATGACGACCTTGTCCGCTTCGCTATCGGCCATTTCAACCAGCAGATCGAGTAGGTTTCCCACATAGTCGATGCATGGCGGAATGAGTTCGCAACCGCTGACAGCAGGTAGGCAGGCAGGCGCTCGTGGTGCCAGGCAGAGGATCGCTGCTTCGATCAGAGGGGTCAGTTCGGCGGCGAACGTCGCGCCGCTGATGCGTCCCTGCTCGATCCACAGGAACACACTGGGCACGGTCATGATCAGCGGCTCATCGAGGCGCTCGGGGTGGGTTGCGCAACGCCAGCCTCCCAGCAACGGCACGTCGCCGGGCAGGTTGGCGAGGGTCGGCGAGGTGACGCTCAGGGTTTTCCAGAATTGCGCCACGCCTTGGAACAGTTGTGCGTGAAATGACCGTTGGCTGTCCACATGCAGTGTGTCGTGGTACAGCACACGCGTTTCATCGAGCCAATCTATGAGTAAGGTCTGCTCCCTGCGCGTCACGCGCAGATGGTATTGACTGCCGAGTCCGACCAGCGAGCGGGCGTGCCCGTCGGTATGCTCGCTGAATACGCAACTGAACTGCTCGGCGAGCGACTGCAGCACGTTGCTCAGCTCGGCCAGCAGTGCAGTACCGCTTTCGTGTACGTCAGGCGCCATCGTTGGCAGCGAGAAGTCTAAAGGGCTGATCATGGGTAATCGGGTTCCTTGAGTGCCTGGGCCAAATGGCTGCAGAGCTGCAGTCCGCGCTCGAAATCCGTTTGCGCAGGCAGTGGTGAGCGATTTGTACGGCTTGCGCCCTGCCAGTGATGGATTAGGCCATGGGGACGGCCATTCGGCGTCTCGGCGTAACCTGGCCGCCGCAGGTCGCGACGCGGGTTGAAAAGCCGGAGTTCGTTGTCGGACCGTGGCGTCCCGCCGCCCAGCCGCGCGAGGACGAGCAGGGTGTGCTGCGGATGGCTACCGCACGTGCGCAGAGTTACGGATACCGAGTCGAGCCCCGACATGGTCAAGGACAGCGACCGTGCCTGGTGCGACTCGCCTTCGAGCGAGTCGGGGTGGCCAGTCAGGCTGGGCGCGATCGCTGTGCCAACCGCCAGGCAGGTATTGGCAAGGCCTTGCAGGGCACCGGCCTGGCCAGGCGTGGCGTGCACGATGGTCAATACCGGCTCGCCGATCATCCACTGCAGGTAGTGGCGCAACCGCTGGTTGGTCAGCTCGAGGATGGGACGGTCTACGTGCGCATCGGTCGGCAGCTCGACCCAGTGGATGAAACCTTCGCCCTCCAGCGCCTTGTGCAAAAATCGATGCAAGGAGCCGTTCGCGGACTGCGCCAGCAGTGCCGGCGAATGGTCCAGGTCTTCACCGGAAGGGATCGAAATCGTCGAATTCATGGCAGTCTGCCTCGCATAGTCATGATGAGCGCTTAGCCAAAGGTGGCACCGCCATCCATGACCAGGTTTTGCAAGGTGATGTGGTTGGCGTCGTCCGACAGCAGAAAGACGATGCCGGCCGCGATATCCTGAGGCTCGGCGATCTTGCCCAGTGGAATGCCGATGCGGTGCAGCGCGAGATCACCCCGGACCACACGCTGCTCCAGGCCGTCGTCGTCGCCGGACAGTTGGTGCAACATGGCCGTACGGGTGGAACCGGGCGACACCACGTTGCAGCGCACGCCCTGCGCGCCGAGCTCGAGGCCTATGCAACGCGTCAGCATCGCTACGGCGGCTTTGGAGGCACAGTAGCCGCTCAGATTGACGCGCGGAGTGGTCGCCGCGTTGGACGCCACGTTGACGATCGCACCTCGACCCCGCAGCAGCATGCAGCGGGCGACCGCTTGGCAGACATGAAACGTCCCGTGCACATTGACTTCGAACAGCCGTCGCCAGGCCTGGGCGCTCAACTGCGCGAACGGCGCCGCGTCGAGAATGCCGGCGGCATTCACCAGGCCGTCGAGCGGATACTGCCGATCCATGCGGTCGATCAAGCTGGCGACCTGTTGCTGTTCGGTGATGTCGACGACGCAAGGCTTGAACGCTTGCGAGCCAAGGACTTGGGCAATGGCTTCCAGGCCGGCGCCATCCTGGTCCAGCGCGATGACCGTAGCGCCCTCGGCGAGCAGGCGCTCGGCTACCGCGGCGCCGATGCCGCGCGCAGCACCGGTGACCGCTATGGTTTTGCCGATGAAACGCTTCATGCCAGCGCTCCGGCAGCATGGGCATGCAGGCGCTGGTCGACCAGCGCTACCCAAGCACGCACGCTGCGACGCTCGAGCAGTTCCAGGAAGGTCACAGGCACCCCCGCTTGCTGCCATTGTTCGAAGAGCATCAGCAAACGCACCGAGTCCAGCCCCAGTTGCAGCGGGTCGTCCACTTCGTTCACCTGTGCCACTGGCAATTCCAGGCAGCGGGCGACATCCGCAGGCAGGTCGTGGGCTTTGCGAGCTGGAGCGAGCATGTCGAGCAGTCGCTCGGTCGACAGCACCACACTCGAACAATGCGCCATGTGCTCGAGAGCCAGTTGATGCCGCGCCAAGGAAAAATCACCCAGTGCATCGGCCACCACGAACGGCTGGATGTCCGCCATGAAGGCATCGGTGGCGGTGGTCAGGCAACCGATGTGCGCGTACACACCGCAGATGATCAGTTGGTCACGCCCGGTCGCCTGCAGCCGCTCGCGCAGATCGGAGCGGGCGAAGGCGCTGTAACGGTGCTTGACCAGTACCACGTCGCGCCGCGTATCAGGTTCCAGGCCGCCGACGATAGCCGGACTGACGCCATCCTCCGCCAGTCCCGGCCCCCAGAGGTCGCACAGCAGGCCACGTGAATCGGTCGGTTGGTCGCCAGGTTGGGCGGTATAGAAAACCGGAATGCCCAGGGTATGGCAGGCGGCGCGCAGCGATTGGATGCGCCCTACCAGCGAATCGACGAACGCCTGCGACGCATAGGGTTTGAGGAAGTGGTTCTGCATGTCATGGATCAACAGTGCGGCCCGCTCGGGCGTGGGCGTCCAGGGCAGAGGCGGCCGGTCCAGCGTTACGTGGTCGGGAATCGGATAGTGCGGAATCTGTGGGATTGCCATTGAAATGTCCTTGGAAGCTGTACGGTCGGATCACGCTGCGAATTGCTGACGCAGTACCTTTTTGTCGATCTTGCCCAAGGTGGTCTTGGGTAGATTGGGCAGCCATTGGAACTGGTCGGGAATACGTTGCAAGGCAATGCCACGCGCTTGCAGGTCGCGCTTGAGGTCCGCGGTGTCGCAGCGCATGCCGGGGGCAAGTACCAGCAAGGCGCAGGTGCGCTCGCCCAGGTGCGGGTCGGCAATGCCGATCACTGCCGCCTCCAGCACGCCGGGGTGGGCCAGCAGGTAGCCTTCGATCTCCTCGGCAGCGATCTTTTCGCCGCCACGGTTGACCTGGTCCTTGTGGCGACCGGTGACGACCAGATTGCCGTCCTCGCGTTGGCACACCACGTCTCCCGTGCGATAGAAACCATCGGCGGTGAAGGCCCGCGCGTTCTGTTGGGGCGCGTCGAGGTAGCCGCGAATGGTGTAGGGCCCACGTACCAGCAGATGCCCCGGTTGCCCGGTAGCGACCGGCTGATCGTCATCGTCGACGACCAGCACTTCATCCAGCGGGCTCATGGGCCGCCCCTGCGTGTGCAGCCTCTGGTCGAGGTCGCCGGTCAGATCGGTGTAGCAGACCAGCCCTTCGGACATGCCGTAGACCTGCTGCAGGGTGAACGTGAAACTATCGCTCAGGCGAGCGGCCACTTCGTCGCTCAAGCGGGCACCGCCGACCTGCAGGAAACGTAGGCTGCTCAGGTCGTGCTGACGTGGCGCGTGCAGCCAGGCTTGAGCCAGGCTCGGCACCAAGGCCGTGAAGGTCACCCCTTCGCGGGCGATGCTGGCGAAGCAGGCCGAGCCGCTGGGGTCGGCCTGCATCACGACCTGTCCGCCTGCCAGCAGCGTGCCGATGAAACCCGGTGAACTGAGGGTGAAATTGTGTCCTGCCGGCAGCACGCACAGGTACACGCTGTCCGGATCCAGTTGGCAGATTTCGGCACTGATTCGGATGCTGTACAGATAGTCGTCATGCCGGCGCAAGATCAACTTGGGCAGGGCGGTGCTGCCGCCGGACAGCGTGATCAGCGCCGGCGCTCGGCTGCTGACGGCGGGCACGGGCAGGTTCTGGCCGTACAGGTGGGCATAAGGCACGAACTCCGCCGCCTCGCCCAGAACGATCACATGCTCGATCGCCGTAGGCAGGGTTTGCAGTTCACGGGCAATGTCGCGGTAGTCGAAGCCCAGGGCATGGTCCTTGATCAGGTACGCCTTGGCCTTGCTGGCCTGCACGATGTGCGCGATCTCGTTGCGCCGGTCGGTCGGCAGCGCGAACACCGGAACCACGCCCAGGCGCAGCAGCGCAAAGGTGCACTCGACGAACTCCAGCACGTTGGGCAGTTGCACCACGATTCGATCGCCCGGGCGCAGGCCCAGATCAACGAAGCCGTTCGCCAGCTGGTTGCAGCGGCGGTCGAGCTCGGCATAGCTGAGGCGGCGCTCCCCCTCTACCACCGCTACCCGATCCGGCGTCTGGCGGGCATGCCGCTCGATGCAGGCGTCGAGGGTTTCGCCTGTCCACGCGCCCTGTTGGCGGTAGTAACGTTCGAAGCGCTCGGGCCAGTAAGGCGCATCCAGATCCGGCAGTTGCGCAGGTGCCGGGTGCGGATGGGCATGCAAGTGGTCCAGGCAGTCCTGGCGCGAGGCTGGACCGAACGCCACATTCCAGCCGTTCGGCAGCGGGCTGAAGCTAGGCCACAGCGAAGGCTGCAAGCGCTCGTTGCGCAACAGCACGAAACGGCCATGCACGGCATCGAACGGGTTGTTGAAATCGCGCAGCACCGGCTGCACGCGTCGTGCCTGGGGCTTGGCCAGCACCGCGTTGTGGCGCAACAGTATCTGCGCGAGGACGTCGGGTTGCTCGCTCACGAAGTAGTGGCCGCCACCGTCGATCACATCGAGCGTGACCTGCTCGCTATAGGCCTGCCAGTCGAGGTAGCGGCTGGCATATTCCGGTGTCAGCGGGTCGGCGCTGCCGACGATGACGTGGATCGGCGCCCGCAGCGTGCCGCGACGCTCGGCTTCATTGCTGAAGAATGCGGCGGTTTGCCCGGCATCGTGTTTGGTCATGCGGGCGATGGCAGCCAGACTTTGCGCATCCGGAACCTCTTTGAAGCCGCCCAGCTCCTGCAAGAACTCGATGATCTGCTCGCCCGAGCGCTGCGCTACCTGTTGTTCTACCGCGAGAGGCTCCTGATCGAGCAGCATGCCGCCAATGGTCAAGCCGCGCAGGTCAGCGCCGGCCTGTTCCAGGCGTCGGCTGATGTCCAACGCCAGCGCGTTGCCCGCGCAGTGCCCGTACACCAACAACGGTCCCTGCACATGGGACAGTACGTGCTCGACCACGCCAGCGGCGACGGTGGGGTTGTCGGCGAACGGCTCGTCGGCATTCACCACATCGTGGCCCGGCAGACGAACGCACAGGTAGTTGAAGGCGCTGCCCAGCTGTTCCACCAATTGCCGATAGGCGAACACGTTGCCGCCGGCGAAAGGCACCAGTAGCAGTGTGGCGCGATCGGCACGGGCGGCTGCACCCATGATCTGCAGCCAACCGCTGGCGGCCGCGTCAGTGCCGCTGGTACGCAGGTAGTCGGCGCAACTGCGTGGGGTAGGCTGTTCGAACAGTTGCAGGACCGGCAATCCCATGTCGCGGCACAAACCGATGGCTTTGATCGAATCGCCGCCGATTTCGAAGAAATCGTCGTCGATACCGATGTGCTGCTGGTCCAGATGCGTAGCCCATTGAGCCAGTACCTGCTCGTCGAGCGCATCACGGGCGGGTTCCAGATGCCGTGCGGCATGGGTTTCGATCGCCGGCAGGGCGCGCCGATCGAGCTTGCCGTTTGCGGTAATGGCGAATGCCTGCTGCACACCGATGGCTGCTGGCACCATGTAGGCCGGCAGGTGGTCGCGCAAGTGCGCGCGCAAGGCCTCAGTATCCACATCGCCTGGCGCATAGCCTGGCGCTGGCACCACATGAGCGATCAACCTGGGGTCGTTGGCCCGATCGCTGACCACCAGGGCCACGGCATTGGATACCGAGGCATGGACGCGCAGACAGCTTTCGATTTCACCCAGCTCGATACGGTAACCGCGTAGTTTGACCTGCTGGTCGGCACGGCCGATGTATTCGAGTTCGCCGTCGGCCAATCGAATCGCCACGTCGCCACTGCGGTACATACGTTGTCCCGGCGCGCCGAAAGGGTCGGCGACGAAGCGTGTCGCGTCCAGCTCGGGACGGGCGAGGTAGCCTTGGGCCAAGCCCTCGCCCCGCACATACATTTCACCCTGTGCGCCTTCGGCTACAGGCTGCAGGGCATCGTCCAGCACTAGGATGTCCATGTCGGCATAAGGCCGCCCGATCAGACTGCCGGCATTGGCCAGCACCTGTTCGCGGGTGATGAAGCGATGACAGGTGTTGATGGTCGTTTCGGTGATGCCGTACAGGTTGAGCAACTGCGTGTGGGCCGGCCTGGGCAGTTCGAACCAGGGCGCCAGGCGGCCCAGGTCGAGCGGCTCGCCGCCAAAGCACTGGTAGCGCAGCTTCATGCGCGCCACCAGTTCGGGGTGGTCGGCTTCGGCTTCCATAAAGCGGTAGAACGCCGACGGAATCTGTCCGAAGACGGTCACTTGTTCACGCACCACCAGCTCCAGCAGGGCAACCGGGTCGCGGGTGGTGGCCACTGGCACCACGACCAGGCGGCCGCCATGCAGCAGCGCGCCCCACATCTCCCAGACCGAGGCATCGAACATGTAGGCGTGGCAGGCAGTCCAGACATCGCTGGCGCGGTAGTCGAACCAGTGGTGGGTACTGTCGAACAGGCGCACCACGTTGTGGTGGCTGATGCACACACCCTTGGGCTTGCCAGTCGAACCCGAGGTGTAGATGACGTAGGCCATGTCCTGGGGCTGCGGACCAGACTCGGGCGCATGGGTCGCAGACCCATGCAGCGCCTGCTGAGTGGCCGGCGCGTCGATGCTCAGCAGTTGTCCCTGGCACTGGAGGGCGCGGGCTGTTTCCAAGGTCGCTTCGCAGCACAACAGATAGTCGGCCTCGCATTCGTCGAAAATACCGGCCAGGCGCTCCTGTGGAGCATCCGGATCCAGCGGCACATAGGCGGCACCGCACTTGAGTACGGCCAGGATGCTCACGATGGTTTCCAGCGATCGTTCCAGCAGCAGGGCGATGGTGCGTTGAGGCGAAGTGGCGCGTGGCGGCAGACGGGTCTGCAGCAAGTGGGCCAGACGATTGGCCTGGGTATCGAGCTCGCGATAGTTCAGCGAGCGCTCGCCCAATGTCAGCGCGATCGCGTCCGGTGTGTCGTTCACCCAGTGGGCAAAACCGTCGAGCAGCGTCGCCTGGCCCGGTTGGGCAGGTGGTAGCGGCGGGCAGACCAACTGCGGGTATGCGCTCAGCTGACCCAGCGGCCGCCCCGCATCAGTGGCGAAGGTTTCTACGAAGGCGATAAAGCGCTGCACATGGGCGGCAAGCACCTCAGGGTCATAGAGGTCGGGGTTGGCCATGCCGCACACCCGCAAACCTTGCCCGGGCACCGGTTGCACCAGTATGGACAAGTCGTCGGCCGCGCCGGCGCTGAGCACTTCGACTTCGGCGCCGAACGTGCCGAACGCCAGCGAAGGCGAATAGATATCGATGTTGATCTGCGGGCCGGTCAGGCGTCGGCCTTCACCTACCAGGTTGCAGTCGCGCCGAATGTCTTCTGCCCGATAGCGCTGGTGCCGACTCATGCGGGCAAGGGCGCTGGCGGTGTCTGCGACCAGTTCGCCAACGCTCGTCCAGGGATCGATCCGCGCTTGCATCGGCAGCACGTTGGCCAGGGTACAAGGGACATCGTGGGCCTGGGTGTCCAGGCGGTTCATCATCGGGATGCCGACCACCACGTCGCGCTGACCAGTGCTACGGCCGATGAAGGCGGCGAAGGCGCCAATCACCACGTGCAGCCAATGGCTTTGCGTTTGGCCGGCGCACTGGCGCAGGTGCGCAAAGGCCGTCTCGGACAATTGTCCACGGTGCAACAGGGCCTGGCGTGTGGGCAGTTTGGTCTGTGGGTTGAGGCTGGCCACGGTCAGACTGCTGTCGACCTGCCGCTGCCAGTAGTCGCGGTCCTGGGCAAAGTGCGAAGACGTCCGATAGACCTGTTCGGCGTCGAGCACCTTGGCCAGTTCGCCCAACGCCTCGCTGCCATGGTGTTCGCTGGAGCCCTGCGTGTAGAGCGTCGCCCAGCGTTTGAGGAACAGGCCAAGGCCCACACCGTCCAGGGCGATGTGATGGCTTTTCACATATAAACGATCAGGCTGCTCGGCGATGCGGATCAGGCTGGCTTGCAGCAAAGGGCCTTGCCCCAGGTCGATCGGAATCGCCAAATCGTTGGCCATCCACCGGCGTGCCTGGCTTTCGCTGGCAAAGGCATGCTCGGCCAGTGGCTGCGCCGCTACCTTGACGATGTGCTGGGCCAGCTGACCTTGCACTTCGGTGAAGCGTGCGCGCAGGCAACTGCTTTCTTGCACGGCCTGGGTCAGTGCGAGCGCCAGACGGTGCGGGTCCAACTGGCCCTGTACGTGCAGCAGACTGGCAATGTTGTAGGCAGCGCTGTCGCTGGCCAGTTGCTGCCCCAACCAGATCGAGTGCTGGGCGGCGGTGAGCGGGAGTGAAGTAACGACTTCCATTTCTAACGACTCCATTGAGTGGCCGGGTCACGGTTGCTCAGGCCTTGGGCAGGTGCTGCTGTTTCTGTACCGCGTCGAAGAACCGCTCACAGAGATAGGAGCGGGAGTCCGGCGCGACGCGGGCGTCGATCAGTACGGGACGGTCCATGGCCAGGGCTTCGGCGAGATGGACACGCAACTGTTCGGATGTGCGCGCAGTGAAGCCCTGTACTTTGTGGAAGCGCGCGATGTCGACGAAGTCCAGGTCGGGTTGCTCGGTCAGCGGGCGGTCCTGGGGTTTGCCCGAAAGCGAGGTCCAGCGCTGGTTGTTGAGGATCACTACGACCGGGCTGGTGCCGAAGCGGGCGGCATGCATCAGCTCGTTGCCGGTCATGTGGAAGGCACCGTCGCCCACCAGCACCAGCGGGCGCTTGCCGCTCGCCAACTGGTAACCGATCGCGCCAGGCACGGCCAGGCCCATGCTCATATAGAGGGACGAGGCCAGGACATCGCGGGGAAACATGCCGAGGGACATGAAGAAGGCGTCGCCACAGTCGGCGATGAGGTCGAGCTCGGGGTAGGCGCTGAAGACCCTGTTCAACTCATCGATGATCTCGTACGGGGTCAGGGGCGAGTCGGCGCACAGCAACTGCTCCGGCGCACTGGGACGAATGAAGGCAGCCTGCTCTGCATCCAGTGGCGCCAGGGTCTGTCCGTGGCGTCCGGCGCCGGCAGCCAGGCCAAGCAGCGCCCGCAGGAAGGCTTCGGTGCTCAGCGCATAGCGCTGCCGGCCCACCATCACCGAGCCGTCGTTGGCATGGATCAGCCTGCCGCTGGCGATCTGGCTGGCGATCCCCATGTTCACGTCGGAATTGGGTTCGCCCAAGAGCACCAGAACATCGCAGCCATCGACCAGCGCCTGGGTCATGCGCGAGGGGGAAGCCGGCCCGGCGTAGATGCCCCGATAATGGGCGTGCGTGGTCGGCAAGCCGCCGCGTGACATCGGTGTCTCCACCCATGGCAGACCCAGTGCCTCGCACAGCGCGAGGGCCTGGCTACCCAAATGTCCGCGCTTTACGTCCAGGCCCGGCACCAGTACCGGTTGACTGGCCTGATCGAGCAGTTTCAACGCCTGTTCGGCGGCTTGCAGCGCGTGCTCGTCGAACAGTGCGGGCTGGCGCTGCAACGGTGTGCGGCGTGGGGTGTGGCGGACCTTGTGCAAGAACAGATCGCGAGGGATTTCGATATAGACCGGGCGCGACTCGCGCAGGGCGATGGCGACGGCCTCACGTAACTGGTCCTGCGCCTGGTGAGGATCTTCGATGCAGGTCTGATGGACGGTCACTTCCTTCATCAGGCGCAGTTGCGTGCCATGGTCGACGATGGTGTGGTGGGCGAACATCGATCCCTGGCGTTCCTTGTGACCGGGCGAACCGGAAATCACCAGCAGTGGCAGACGCTCGACGTATGCCTGGGCGATGCCGTTGATGGCGTTCAGCGCACCTACCCCATAGGTGAAACAAACGGCGCCAGGTGCCTGCCCGCCGAGCGCGTAGCCCAAGGCCGTCAGGGTCGTGCTGTACTCGTGCGACATGGTGCGCAACGTCAGACCGGGCGTGCCGAGCATTTCCCGGGACAGCTGCATGGTGAAGTCGCCAGGAATGCAGAACAGGTCGCTGATATCGCTTTCCACCAGCACATGGCCGACGAGCTGCCCAAGGGTCATTTCCCGGGAGGTGGTAAACAATCGGGTCAGTACGTTCACCGTTGAATGCCCCGCTCGATGAGGTGGCGACGCGCTTCGTCGATCTGACCGTCGAACGAATAGGCAAGCGGTGCCAAGGGGAAATTGTCCAGCAGTGCCTTGACCCTGGCTGCAACGCGCGTAGGTTCGGTGCGCTTGAAGTAGAGGTCGGCAATAAGGTTCGCCACCTGGGCGAAGTCGTCTTCGCGCAGACCTCGGCGGGTCATGGCCTGCACACCCAGTCGGATGCCATGCACGCCGGGCTTGCCGGGAATCTCGATGTTGGTCGAACGGATGCCACCGGCATGCAGGCTGTCGACGCACAGGGTCAATGCCTGTTGCAGGGTGCCGACGGCAAAGTGCACCTGATGGGTTTCGGTGAAGCCGAAGGATTCGCCGGAGACCTCCAGGCCCAGCTCGTGCAGATGCGTGGCCAGGGCTTTGGCGTTGCGCACCATCTGCTGGGCGTAGGCCACGCCGAATACGTCCATTTCCTTGAAGGCTGCCCACATCGAGGGCAACAGTTCAGCATGGCAATTGCTTTGCAGGTGCGGACAGACCCACATCGAAGTCTCGACCAACAGAGGATGCTGGGCGGACTTGAAGGCGATATAGCCCTTCTGCGGCCCTGGAATGGTCTTGTGGGTGTTGCCGTGCACGACATCGGCGCCACAGGCCAGCGGCGAGTCGAATATGCCGCCGAGGATAAGCCCGCCATCGTGGCTCATGTCGTACGTCAGTGTGCAGGATTCGGGCAGGACGGCACGGATGTCGGCCAGCGGCTGCCAGCGCAACTTGAACGACTGATCGAGAATGACGATGCGGATGTGTGGGTTGCGCCGCACCATGTCATCGAGCTTGGCCACATCGATCAGCAGGCTGTGAGGGTCTACCGGCAAATGGAAAATCTCGATGCCCATCTTGCTTGCCAGTTGCTCAAGCGCGAAATGCCCGCCATCGCAGTGGGCGAAATGTACGAAACCCTCGCCCGGCTTGCAGGCCGCCAGCATCAAGGCCTGCTCTGCGGGCGATCCGCCATTGGGCCGCCAGTCGAACGCCTGAGCGCCCAGCATGCGTTTGGCCAGGCTGCGCAGGTCGTCGGCGATGGCGTTCATGTGTCCCGGTTCGGGAAAGTGCCATTCGCCCAGGGGTATCTCGAAGGGGAACGAGCAGTGGTAGAAAGCGCCGGCGGTGCTACCGGAGGTCAGGCGTACCAGCTCGCTCGGGTAGTTTTCGTTGGCGGTCAGGCTGAGCGTGTCTTGGCGGTATTGGTAGTCCTGGTCCATGGTCTGGGCCAGCCATTCGATGAGTGGACCGGGGTTTTGCTTATCCTGGTGCATGTTCAGCGGACTCCTGTCTGGGAAAACACTTCCGGTGTGACGGCCAGCAATGTCTCGCGCGGGCCGCCGATGACGTCGTACTCGATTTGGCAGGACTGCTCGATGATGGCGTGGTACAGCTGCTCGATCAGCTCCGCCGGTACGTCGAGGGGCGCTCCGCGCGCTGTGCAGCGCGCGACCACCTGCCTGACCCGGTCGGGCTGCATCACGGCGGTAGCGCTGCCCTTCTTGGCGTTGGCCACCTCGCGAACGATGTCCAGCCGCTGGGCGAGCAAATCGATCAATCGATCGTCGATACGATCGATGCGCGCACGTTGGCTGACCAACGCGGTGTCCTTGGGCGGTGCCTCGCTCGTGGAGGTCTGAACCACCTCGAACAGCTGTCGGCAGTGGGCCGCCAATTGGGGTTGGACGGGGTCGAGGTAGCCGCGCAAGGTGTTCGTGGCAGCCAGGAATTCGTCATGGGCCTGGGCGGCGGCCTGCTGCTCCAGATGCTGCAATTGCGCACGTGCCTGCTCGCGCGCCGCACTCGAGGCGTGATTGCCGGCCTGTATCTCCCAGTACACATCCGGGTGGTTGCTCATCATGCGCGCCACCAGGCAGAGCATGACCTTGAAAGGCGGTGGCGCCAGTTCGAGCAGTTGCGTCAATGGCACCGCACTGGCTGCCAGCGTGTGACCGAAGGCGAGCACCAGCGAATGGCCGACGGTTTGCAAGAGCGCCATGGTCTCGTCGTGCTGCTGTGCCGTCAGTGTGAACAGGCGCATGCCGCAGCCAGCAAGGCGCTCGGTCAGCTCGTCGAGTGCCGGGCTGGTCTGGTAGGGCACCACCACCACGGGGCGTCCCTGGGGCGACAGATCGCCGGAGAACATCGGATTGAGCCCGGCCACGCTCTGTGGCAGCGCAACGTCGCGCACCAGGGTGGCGAAGTTGCTCTTGATCGAGAGCGTCTCGACCAGCAGACAGTCCAGCGGCAGGTGCGGCATCAGGGCCGGCAGCGCCTCGAAAAGCACCTGCTCGGAGACAGCCAGTATCAGTGACTGTGCGCTTGCCAGACGCTGGCACAACTCCATGGAAGGCGTACAGATATCACCTTGCCAGGCTTCGTAACGGTAAGGTGCCTGAGCCTGGACCGGTGCCAGGTCGATGCCCAGCACATCCAGACCGGTAGCGCTCAATTGCTCGCACAGCATGCGCCCGATCGATCCGGCCGCACCGACGATGATCGTTTCTCGGGTCTGCAGGTCGGCACGGCCACTCATGCGCCCACCTCGTTGAGCAAAGCGATTGCCTCGACGACACCGCTTGCCTTGACCACCGTTTCTAGGTACTCGCTTTCCGGATCGGACAGGGCGGTGATGGCGCCACCGACCCCGAAGCGGGCACAGGCGTCGTGCACCGAGACACTGCGGATCAGAATGTTCAGATCGCAGGCGCCGCCGAGCGACAACCATCCCAGCGAGCCGGAGTAGGCCCCACGCGCGCCTTGCTCGAGCTCACCGATGATCTGCATGGTGCGTTTTTTCGGCGCGCCGGTCATCGAACCGCCGGGGAAGCTGGACTCGATGCAATCGAGCGCCTGCAGACCCGGCTTGAGCTGGCCCTGAATCGTCGAAACCAGCTGATGCGCGTGGGAGTAGCTCTCCACGACAAACAGGCCCGGCACGCTGACCGAGCCGATCTGGCAGACCCGGCCTAGATCGTTGCGCAGCAGGTCGACGATCATCAGGTTCTCGGCGAGGTCCTTTTCGTCGTGGCGCAGCTCATCGCGTTGGCGCTGGTCTTCGACGGCATCGTCGCTGCGGGGGCGGGTGCCTTTGATGGGCTTGGCTTCGACCTGCCCCTGGCGATCCACTTTGAGGAAGCGTTCGGGAGATGAGCTGGCCATCTCGAACCCTGGAATCGCGAAATAGGCCGCGTGTGGCGCCGGGCTCAGCTCGCGCATGATCCGGTAGAGCGCGTAGGCACAATGCTCGAATGGCATCTCGACCAGGTTGGTCAGACACACTTCATAGGTTTCGCCATCGACGATCTGACGCTGCGCTTGAAGAATCTTCTCGATGTAGGCCGGCTTTGCGTGACGTGCGGTAGCATTGGCCTGTATCCAGTCTTCCACCTGGGCCAGCGACATGCGGCGCGCACGTCTGGACAACGGCTGGGCTGTGGGGAGCGCCAGCAGGCGATCGCTGGTGCGATCGAGCCAGGTTGCAGCCAGCGCTTGATCGTCTTCGTCCTTGATCAGGTAAAGCAGGTAGCTGCGCTGCTCCAGGTGGTCGATGACCAGCATGCGCGTGGCGAGCATGAAGCAGGCATCTGGCGCCGAGGACGACCACGCCGGGTCGGCCAGGGACGCGACCTTCAATTCGTAACCCAGAACACCGACGTAGCCGAGGTTGAAGTCGAAAGGCAATTGCGCGGGGCAGGGGGTGTGCTGCGTACGCATGCGTTCGCCTAGCCAGGCGAGAAAGTCATCGGTAGGCGCTTGTACGGTGTCCTGCGCGCGGCAGATCTCGACACTGGCGCTTGACTGCTTGTAACGCAGCACCTCGGCCCAGCGGCCTTGCGAGTCACCCATGAAGGTAAAACGAGAAAATCCCGGTATCACTACGCTGCTTTCCAGCAGGAAGCGTGCCGGCGACTGGGCAAATTCCTGCTCGAAGGCCGCCAGGGTATCGGGCACATGGTCGAAGGCCCGGTATGCGACACGATTGTCGTTCATCTGAAATCTCCGGAAAGGCGGGCGCGAGGTTCAGCGCAGGCCGCGCTGATGGTGCCGCGCGAGGTCGCGGAAGTTGCCGAGCATGTGCAGGCCTGCCTCGGTACAGATGGACTCGGGGTGGAACTGGATGCCATGCAACGGCCGATCCGTGTGGCGGATCCCGTGGATCATGCCGCTCTGGTCCCAGGCGCTGACAACGAAGGGCGATTTGATCTGACGCACCACCAGAGAGTGGTAGCGGACCACGTCCAGCTCGCTGGATAACCCTGCGAACACGCCTTGGCCGTCATGCTGAATGCGGCTCAGGCGTCCGTGCATCGGTTCGGGCGCATGCACGACCTCCATCCCGTGCAGGTGAGCCATGCACTGGTGCCCCAGGCAGACACCCAGCACAGGCACCTGGGCGTCGCGGATGACGTCTTCGCTCAGCCCGACATCGGCCTTGCACGCAGGGGTTCCAGGGCCGGGTGAGATGATGATGGCCGCGTAGCGATTGAGGTCGATGTCTGCTGGCAATACGTCATTGGTGAAGACGTCAGGCTCTTCGCCACAGACCTGACCCATGAATTGGAAAAGGTTGTAGGTAAACGAATCGAAGTTGTCGATGATCAGGGTTTTCACAGGCGTTGAACTCCACTCAGGCGCTGACGTAATCGCGGTCGGCGAAGGCTTCCCTGACCTGTGGTAAGTCGAGAATGCCCATCTGCCGCAACAGTCGGTACAGGCGTTGCAGAATGGATTTCTTCATGCGTGCGTGGTCGGCATGGAAGGTCGGGTCGGACTCGTGTATCACCTGTTCGGCCTGCTCTGGGGTCAGCCCGCAATGCGCGAGCATGCGGCGCTCGAAGCGTCGTTCGGGGTCCAGGTCGAGGAAGTCGTCAAGGTAGGCGGGCAGCATCAGGCCGAAGCGTTCCCGGGTGCTTTCCGGCAGCGTGGGCCAGCGCTTTTTCATTACATCGGCAAAGAAGCGCGAGTGTCGGCCTTCATCCCGCACATGATCGACCATCAGGGTAGTGAACGACTTGCTCAGTTCGCGCTCGCGGCCCAGATTGGCCACTTCGTCGGTCAGCACGTTTTCTGCAATGGTCACGGCCAACAGTTGAAACTCGGTACGCAGCGATTCGGGCAACTGGGCATATGCACGGGCCGTGGCGTCGAGCTTCTGGTTGGTCTGCGGCACTTCGATAGCGTCGATGCCACTCTTTTCGTTCATCTGCGTCAGGTAATCCAACGCCACATGGGCGTGGTAGCCCTCGTCGATGATCACGGTGAGCGCTTGCAGTTTTTCGGACTCTCCAATACCGGGAAATTTGTCATGCAGCATGTCCAGGCAACACTGGATAATGAACTTGGTCTCGAGCAATCCGACGTTATAAAGAAATTGATAAGCGGCTTGCGTCAGAAGGTAGTTTTTAATGCTTTTGCCGTGCATTTGAATCAACGGGTGTTCGCACATCGCGCAGCGGGACACCGGGTAGATAAGTTGCTCTCCATCGTACTCCGGTACGATGATTCGTGGCGTACCGCGCACGGTCGCTTTCGCGTACCAATGATCATTGATCTGGTTCAGGCCCATGTTATTTCCAGTCAGGTAAGAGGAAGAAAATAGCGACGTGCTCGCCCATCAACTCACGGCAATCCACGAGGCATACAGCGGTTGACCGTATTTACTGCAGACCTTGCCTGCACGTGAAGCGTCTATGCCGACCTTGCGCAACAGGCGTTCGATACCCAGCGGCGACACCGTTATGAGTTTGCGCGCTCCGTATTGCGCAGCGCAGCGCAGAGTTTCACGCATCAGGGCGATCGCATTGGGCGAGGAGATCTGCCGCTTCTCTCGGCAGGGCGAATCGCCTGCCGCCGCGAAGCGGGACAGTTCCCAGACCTGTTCGCTCGCCGGCATCGGCTGGCCCGCCATCAGTTCGGGAAAGACTTCGCTGAGCAAATAAGGCGTGGCAGTACTTAATAATCTTGCTACGCCAATGACGTGTCTGTCTTCGTCCAGGGCAATGATATAGACCGTGTCGTCTCGATCGAATTGATCGAATTCCGAATCTTCTTCACAGTCCAGCTCCCATCCTAACTGACGGACGAATACCTGATACCGATACTGCGCCATGGCGGCACGCACGCTGGGGTCCAGCATGCCCAGCGTTCCTGTAACGAATTCCATTCCTTGAACTCCGCAGACTGTCCTTAGCGGCGCTATTAGATACACGTGTTGCTAAATGTGTAACCTACTAAAATAGGTAGTTGATGGTGCGTCTGTTTGTCAAACGTACAGCGTTGCACTGTTCATCGTCCCGCCAAATAGAGCAGGACGATCTTTTGACGTCCGGAAGATAAACCTTGTTTTAGAACAATAGTCCCAACATGGCCGCTCGCACGACGGCGGCTGTTTTGTTGGCGGTTCCAAGTTTGCGCACAGCATTCTTTATGTGGAAATCGACGGTATTCTTGGACAATCCCAGCACATCGGAAATCTCGCTAGCGGACTTGCCGTCTGCGGTCCATTTGAGCACTTCCCGTTCGCGTTCGGTCAGCTCCGGGGCGACTGCGCTTCTATGTTGTGTGCTGAGTATCGGGCTCAGTGAGGCGTGAGCGATATGGGCGAGCCAGCGTAACTTTTCGCCCTTCTGGCACAGCTCGCGCGCACTGATGTCGGTGCCGTTTCGAGCCACGGTGAGCATTGCGCAACTACCGCCTTTGTTGAGCATCGATTGCGACAGGCCACTACGCAAACCGTGCGCCTGCGCTTCTTCCCACAGTTCGGGCGTATCGGCATAGAGCCGATCGTTCCAAAGGATGGGCTGCTCGGACTTGCGCCCGTGCAGGATCGTGGGATCGGTTTCCAGGTATCTGGCCTGCGTGTAACGCTCCTTCCACGAGGCGGAGTAGTTGTTCATCACGATGGCTTTGGGACTGGATAGCGGATACGGCATCTGCAGGCCATAGGCGCAGTAATCGAAATCCAGAGTCAGGCTGGCGCCTAGGATGAGTGCGAATACGGTATTTTCATCGCCAGCACGTTCAAGTGCTTGCAAGAGCTCGAGTTGCCAAACGTCCATGTATGTTCTCGTTATCGTCTGCATAGGCTATCACAGGGACCACGCTGGCCTCCTGCAGGCGAAGAGTATGGCATTCGCTACAAGGGGCCAAATTAAACATGGATGATACGTTTGTAACCCAAGACAGGGCATGCGCACGCTGTCGTTGTGTAAGGGATTTGTCGTGAACCAGGGGGGCGGGAGAACGACTGCGGCCTCAGGCAGTGCGTTCTGGCATCGCGGCGATGGCGATAGCGATACGGTTACGGCAATCGGCAGGTCAGCCGGCAGTACGCCAGCCGACCTGCACGAAGGGGAGGTTTAGCTTTGCTTGACCTCACGCATCGCTTTACCTTTGACCGGCGCGCCATTGGCCACGTGGTAGGTCGCGGTGCTGCGCGGCAGCGGGGCGCGGTTGCGGATCTTGTCGGCGATTTTCTCAGCGATCATGATCGTGGTGGCGTTGAGGTTGCCGGTGATGATGATCGGCATGATCGACGCATCCACCACGCGCAACCCTTGCATGCCATGCACGCGGCCCTGGCCGTCGACCACCGCCATGTCGTCGTCGCCCATCTTGCACGAGCAGGACGGGTGGTAGGCCGTTTCGGCGTGTTCGCGGATGAACTTGTCCAGCTCTTCGTCGGTTTGCACGTGCTCGCCCGGGCTGATTTCGCGGCCGCGGTACTGGTCCAGCGCAGGCTGGGCCATGATCTCGCGGGTCAGGCGGATGCCGTCGCGGAATTCCTGCCAATCCTGCTCGGTGGCCATGTAGTTGAACAGGATGCTCGGGTGCTGGCGCGGGTCTTTGGATTTGACCTGCACGCGACCGCGGCTAGGGGAGCGCATCGAGCCCATATGCGCCTGGAAGCCATGCTCCTTCACGCCCTTGCTGCCGTTGTAATTGATCGCCACCGGCAGGAAGTGGTACTGGATGTTCGGCCACTCGAACTCAGGACGGCTGCGGATGAAACCGCCCGCTTCGAACTGGTTGCTCGCGCCGATACCGGTGCCGTTGAACAGCCATTCGGCGCCGATGGCCGGCTGGTTCCACCACAGCAGCGACGGGTACAGCGAGACCGGCTGGGTGCAGGCGTATTGCAGGTACAGCTCCAGGTGATCCTGCAGGTTCTCGCCGACGCCCGGCAGGTCGTGCACCACAGGGATGTCGTGGCTTTCGAGCAGCGCGCGCGGGCCGACGCCGGAGCGTTGCAGCAATTGCGGGGTGGCGATGGCGCCGGAGCTGACGATCACTTCCTTGCGCGCGCGCACTTCGATGCGCTCTTCGCTGTCGCCGTGCAGGTAGGTCACGCCTACGGCACGCTTGCCGTCGAACAGGATGCGGTCACTCAGGGCATGGGTGACGATGGTCAGGTTCGGGCGCTTCTTGGCCTGGTCCAGATAGCCACGGGCGGTGCTGGAACGGCGGCCGTTCTTGGTCACCGAGCGGTCCATCGGGCCGAAGCCTTCCTGCTGGTAGCCGTTGAGGTCGTCGGTGCGCGGGTAGCCAGCCTGCACGCCGGCTTCGACCATGGCGTTGAACAGCGGGTTGTTGCCGGGCTTGGGCGTGGCCACGCTCAGCGGGCCGTCGCCGCCGTGGTAGTCGTTCGGGCCGATGTCACGGGTTTCGGCCTTGCGGAAGTACGGCAGGCAGTCGAGGTAGGCCCAGTCTTCGAGGCCGGGCAGCTTGGCCCAACCGTCGAAGTCCATGGCGTTGCCGCGGATGTAGCACATGCCGTTGATCAGCGACGAGCCGCCCAGGCCTTTGCCGCGGCCACATTCCATGCGGCGGTTGTCCATGTGCGGCTCTGGATCGGTCTCGTAGGCCCAGTTGTAGCGACGGCCTTGCAGCGGGAAGGCCAGCGCGGCCGGCATCTGCGTGCGGAAGTCGAAACGGTAGTCCGGGCCGCCGGCTTCGAGCAGCAGCACGGTGGTGCCGGCGTCTTCGGTCAGGCGGGTGGCGAGGGTGTTACCAGCCGAGCCGGCACCGACGATGATGTAGTCGTATTCCATGAACAAGCTTCCTCCGGAAGCGATGGCGGGCTTCGCGCTTCAAGCTTCCCGTGGAAGCGGCGCGAAGCTCGCGCAATGAATAGGGATCAGGCGGGTTGCAGGCTTTGAGCGGTGCGCAGAGAGGTCGGTTCGAAACCTTCGCGCCCCAGAGCGCGCACTGCTCGACAGCCGTTACGCACGCCCTGCAAGGGCCGGCGGCAATACGCCGCCGGCGCGCGCTTGCAGGTGGCGATCGGTCAGAACACCGACGCGTAGTCGCCCAGTTCGACCTGCACCGACTTGATACGGGTGTACTGCGCCAGGGAACTGATGCCGTTCTCGCGGCCCACGCCCGACTGCTTGTAGCCGCCGACCGGCATTTCCGCCGCCGACTCGCCCCAGGCGTTGATCCAGCAGATGCCGGCTTCGAGCTGGTGGATGATGCGGTGCGCGCGGCTCAGATCGTTGGTGCACACGCCTGCGGCCAGGCCGTAGTCGGTGTCGTTGGCGCGGCGGATCGCTTCTTCTTCGGTTTCGTAGCTGAGGATGCTCATGACCGGGCCGAAGATTTCTTCCTGGACGATGGTCATGTCGTCGCGGCAGTCGGTGAACACGGTCGGGGCCACGAACGCGCCCTTGGCCAGGTCGCCGTCCTGCAGACGCTCGCCGCCGCAGAGCAGGCGCGCGCCTTGCTCTTTGCCCTTGGCGATGTAGCCCAGCACGCTTTCCATGTGGGCGAAGCTGACCAGCGGGCCGAAGTTGGTGTTCTCGTCTTCGGGGTTGCCGACGCGGATGCGCGCCACACGCTCCAGAATCTTGGCTTCGAAGGCCTGCTTGAGCGCAGCCGGCACGAACACGCGGGTGCCGTTGGTGCACACCTGACCGGAGCTGTAGAAGTTGGCCATCATGGCGATGTCGGCGGCGCGGTCGAGGTCGGCGTCTTCGCAGACGATCAGCGGCGACTTGCCGCCCAGCTCCATGGTGACTTCCTTGAGCGAAGAGCTCGAGGCGCTGGCCATGACCTTCTTGCCGGTGGTGGTGCCGCCGGTGAAGGAGATCTTCTCGATGCCGGGGTGCTCGGTGAGCAGGCCGCCGACGTCGCGGCCGCTGCCGGTCAGCACGTTGAACACGCCAGCCGGCACACCGGCTTCGGTGTAGATTTCGGCCAGTTTGAGGGTGGTCAGCGAGGTGACTTCGCTCGGCTTGAAAATCATCGCGTTGCCGGCTGCCAGTGCAGGTGCGGACTTCCACAGGGCGATCTGGATCGGGTAGTTCCACGCGCCGATACCGGCGGTGACGCCCAGCGGCTCGCGGCGGGTGTAGACGAAGGAACTGTCGCGCAGCGGAATCTGCTCGCCTTCGATGGCCGGCACCAGGCCTGCGTAGTACTCGAGCACGTCGGCGCCGGTGACGATGTCGACGTAGCGGGTTTCGGAGTACGCCTTGCCGGTATCGAGGGTTTCCAGCATGGCCAGTTCGTCGTTGCGCTCGCGCAGGATGTCCACGGCGCGGCGCAGGATGCGCGAACGCTGCATGGCGGTCATGGCGGCCCAGACTTTCTGGCCGCGGGCGGCGCTTTCAACCGCTTTCTCGACGTCGGCGCCGTTGGCGCGCTGTACGTGGGCGAGCACTTCGCCGTTCGCCGGGTTGACGGCTTCGAAGGTTTCACCGGAGCTGGCGTCCACGTAACCGCCGTCGATGTAGAGTTTTTGCGTTCCGAAACGGGCCATAGTGTCCTCGCAAGTGCAGTTTGAATGTGGCTATGCGCGTCGCGCCTGTGCCGATTGGGCAGTGGTCGTGCGCGCTTGTTCAGAAACTCGGGCGTCGTTGCCCGTGGGTCGCTGCTTAGCCAGTTGTAGATCCATGTATTCGTAAGCGATGCGTACCGCTTGGTCGGTGTCGAAAGCGTCACCCGACAGCGCGCCGCGCAACCACAGACCGTCGATCAACGCTGCCAGGCCGCGGGCCGCGCTACGCGCCTGGTCGGCCGGTAGCGCGCGGCGGAACTGGTAGCACAGGTTGGAATACAGGCGGTGGTCGTTGATCCGCTGCAACCTGTGCAAAGACGGCTGATGCATGCTGGAGGCCCAGAAGGCCAACCAGGTTTTCATTGCCGGGCCGGTGACCTGGCTGGCGTCGAAGTTGCCTTCGATGATCACTTGCAGCTGGGCACGGGGACTGGTGTCGGTCAGTGCCTGGCGCCGGGCGATCACGCCATCGTTGAGCATGTTCATGATGTGTCGCATGGTCGCTGCGATCAGGCCGTTCTTGTCCCGAAAGTAGTGACTGATGATACCGTTCGACACGCCGGCCAGGCGGGCAATCAGCGCAATGCTGGCATCTCCCAGGCCTACTTGATCGACCGCTTGCAGCGTGGCGTCGATCAATTGCTGACGGCGAATGGGTTGCATACCGACCTTGGGCATCGTGCGTTCTCCTCAGGCCTGGCGAGCGGACGAGCAGCGTCCGACTCGGCGAAGGCCAGTCTATTTTGTTTTGATTGAACGTTCAATCAATAAAGAATAAGCTCTGCGACAATTTGTGCCATTGACAGCATTTAAGCGGCTCTTGGCGGCGCAGATTGCGTACCTCAGAAAAGCGTGGAACCCCCGGAAAAAAAGGCGTTGACGGGCGAGAGCGATGGCAGGGACAGATTCCGCCGCAGACTGCGACAGCCATGCGGCCAGCCTTCGCAGCGGAGGCCGAGCCTGTGTTTTTTGCAACGATTCGAACCGGGTACACGATTTCCAAGGTGCTTTTATAACACCTGAAGCAGTAGGGCTATTGCACCAATTGCTCGGGAAAAGACTGATTAGCCTCCACTGCCGCACCCCCTGGAGCCTTCGTGCAATGAGTTCTGCCTCCCTTACCCAAGCCCCCGCCGAGAGGGTCCGGGTCAACCGCGTGGTGTTCTGCACCTCGGCGCTGTTGATCCTCGTCCTGACCGCCCTGCTGATCGCCGCGCCCGATGTCGCCGGCCGCGTGCTGGGCGTCGCCCAGTCATGGCTGACCCGTACGTTCGGCTGGTATTACATGCTGGTCATCTGCAGTTACCTGGTGTTCGTCATCTACCTGGCGTTTTCCGATTTCGGCAAGCTCAAGCTCGGTGGCAAGGACGACACGCCCGATTTCAGCTACGGCGCCTGGGCCGGCATGCTGTTTTCCTCCGGCATCGGCATTTCGCTGCTGTACTTCGGCGCCTCCGAGCCGCTGGACCACTACTTCAACCCGCCCGAAGGCACCTCGGCCAGCCTGGCCGCCGCGCGCGAGGGGCTGCAACTGACCTTCCTGCACTGGGGCCTGCACGGCTGGGCGATCTACGCCCTGGTGGGCCTGGCCGTGGGTTACTTCGCCTATCGCCACAACCAGCCGCTGGCACTGCGCTCGGCGCTGTACCCGCTGGTGGGCGAGCGCTGGGTCAAGGGCGCTGGTGGCAACGCCGTGGACATCTTCGGCATGTTCGTCACTCTGCTGGGCCTGGTGACCAACCTGGGCATCGGCGCGATGCAAGTGGCTTCGGGGCTGGAATACCTGTTCGGCATGGACCACAGCAAGACCAACCTGCTGGTGGTGATCCTGACCATGGCCTCGGTCGCCACCGTGGCGGCCGTCTCGGGTGTGGAAAACGGCATTCGCCGCCTGTCCAACCTGAACATCTGCCTGTTCAGCGGCCTGCTGATCTTCGTCCTGCTGGGTGGCGAGACCCTGCACCTGCTCAACGCCTTCGTGCAGAACATGGGCGACTACCTCAACGGTTTCGTGCTCAAGACCTTCGACCTCTACGTCTATGAGGGCGCCGGCGACAAGTCCGAGCGCTGGCTGGGCCTGTGGACAGTGTTCTATTGGGCCTGGTGGATTTCCTGGGGCCCGTTCGTGGGCATGTTCATCGCCCGTATCTCCAAGGGCCGCACGGTACGCCAGCTGGTCTGCGGCGTGCTGCTGATCCCTCTGGGCTTCACCCTGGCGTGGCTGTCGATCTTCGGCAACACCGCGTTGGACCTGGTGATGAACCATGGCGCGGTGGAGTTGGGCAAGACGGCGGTCGAGCAGCCGTCGATGGCGATCTACCAGCTGCTCGAATACTTCCCAGCGGCGAAAATCGTCATCGGTGTGGCCATCTTCGTCGGCTTCGTGCTGTTCCTCACACCGGCCGACTCCGGCGCGGTGATGATGGCCAACCTGTCGTGCAAGGGCGGCAAGGTCGACGAAGACGCGCCGCATTGGATGGTGGTGTTCTGGTCGGTCGTGATCACCCTGGTGACCATCGGCCTGCTGCTGGCGGGTAACTTCGAAGCCATGCAGACCATGGTGGTGCTGGCCGGGCTGCCATTCTCTGTGGTGCTGGTGCTGTTCATGTTCGGTCTGCACAAGGCCATGAAACAGGACATGGCCACCGAGCAGGAACGTGCCGAGCTGGCCGCCCGCGGCCGACGCGGCTTCAGCGAACGGCTCACCCAGTTGGAACTGCAACCGACCCAGGCCGTGGTCCAGCGGTTCATGGACAGGAAGGTCAGCCCGGCGCTGCGCGAGGCGGCTGAGCTGCTGCGCTCGCAGGGCTTCGAGGTGGAAAGCCGTCTGGGCCAATCGCGCGACATGATGGGGCTGCGCGTGCTCATGGAAGAAGGCAACCCGTTCGTCTACGAAGTGAGCCTGGACGGTTACCTCGCCGCGCCCAGCGAAGCGCCGGTGGAAGGTGAGGCCGATGTGCGCCAGCGCTTCTACCGCGCCGAGGTGTACCTGCACGACGGCAGCCAGGAATACGACCTGATGGGCTTTACCCCCGAGCAGATCGTACGCGACGTGCTCGACCAGTTCGAAAGCCACCGCCAGGTATTGGCGCGCGTGTACAGCTGACGATCGCCATGGCCCGCTCGTCCGAGCGGGCTTTGGCGCGTGGGTCCGGCGATTGCCCACCTGCGCGTGTCTTATATACCGCTGACTGGCGGGATGCGTTTCGTAGCCTGTGTCGCTTCTTTCGACGGAGCCGTACACATGCCCCTCCCAACGAACGTTGCATTCGATTACCGAAGCGCCGTGGCTGCCGAGTTCGCCGCGCGCCCCTCCATGCGCCAACTGCTGGCCCACCAGGCACTGAGCGTACTCAGCCAAGCCCATCAAACCGTGGCGGCAGCCGCTATGCCTGACGCAGAGTCGCTCATTCTGGTGATTCCCCAGCATCAGCACTGGGTACAGCGGCCTCTCGTCGAATCGTTGTTCGAGGCGATGCGGCAAGGCACCTCATTGCAGGCCTTGGGTATCGAGGGTGGTGAGTTTCTGGTTGCGGCGAAGCCCGACTGCCCGTTCAAGGACTCCGAAGGCAACGTGCTCGACGAGGCCGTCGCCATCGGCCCGCAATTGCCAGCGCTCGACGCCGTGCTGCAAGCGCTCGTCGACACCTTCGTCCAGGCGCAACTCGATTACTGGACGGCACCCAGTAGCCTGGGCGAGAACCGTGACCGCTGGTTGCAACTGATGATCAAGTCGGCGCTGCTGCAGAACCTGCCGCTGCAAGCGCTCGATGCCCAACAAATGGCTTGCATCCAAGGCATGCTCAAAGGTGGCGCAGGAAGACCCAGCGTTTTTGCGCTCGAGGTCGAGCTGGAATGCGAGGGGGAAAAGCAGCGCGTGCTTTCTCCCAACCTGTTGCTCCAAGCCGAGTACGACGAGCGCCTGATTCTGTTGTGGTGTGCTCCGTCCAGTCGAGTGCACGCGTTCGATGCCTACGACACCTTTGCCCGAGGGGTGCGCGACGAATTGGCCGAACGGTATCGTTTTGATGCTCTGACCTTGCATCGCTATGAGCTCGAAGGCGATCCCTTCGCGCAACAGAGCGCGTTCGTTCTCGAAGGCATCGTGCAGGCCATTCACCGTGCACAGGATTGGCGAACCGCCGATGTCGCGGCCATCGACGCACTGTTTACGCAACTGAGCGACCCTGCGCCCTTATTCATCGAGGGGTATGCCGTCGCATCCTCCCACACGCTGACCGTACCGCCTGGCTTGCGCGCCGTGAAAGAGGCAGACAGTTTCGCGTGCCAGGAGGCGCTGTTCGAACTGGCGTTGGCCCAGGCCGAGTCTGCGGGGCTCACCTCGCGTGATGCAGTCCAGAGCCTGCAGGACTATGCCCGCCAACAATTGCGCCAGGCGTTGCTGGACGACCATCCGGACGATGCCAATTATTTTCCTGACGATCTTTTGTTGACCCTGCGCCTCGTCTATGGAGTCCCAGGCGGGGGAGGCATAGGGCCGGGCGATGGCGTCATCGAGACGACTGAAATGACCTTGACCGAGTACGCCGTCGGGCGCCTGGGCGCGTTCGAGCAGGCCTCGCTCAGCGCCATTCGCCATCGCGACGACCAACTGATCATGCCGTGGTTGACGTTGGCGTATGTGCAGGATCTGGTCGATCGGGTCGATATCGGCGGGCACCCGGCTCATGTGGCGCGCGTCATGGATGCCCCCCACGGAAAGAGCGAGCGCATTGCCTGCTTCGCACGTGAGTGGCGCAGTGCTTTGCTGTTCAGTGCGCTCGCGGCGAGGTTGGCAGGCACCCTTGAGGCATCGGCCTTGCAATGCGTCATCGATTATTGCCGTGGCCAGGTCGATGCCGACGACCCGGCGATAACCCTCATGCCCTTGGCCTTCAAGCCCGATCCGGAAAACGATGAGGTCGATGAGGTGCGTGGCATGTACGTGCTGCTCTCATCCGAGCCTGCCTGCGTGCTGTTGTACCGGCCTCTTCATGCGCAGGCGCCGTTGATGGCATTCGCCAGTCTGGAGGCGTTGAGGCTGGCGATCAGCGTGTCGGGTCCGTTGCAGGCGAGCGTCCTGGACTGGCTTCCAGACCGCGCGCGACGCATTTATGACAATGGTGGGTTCCTCGAGCCGCATCGGTTGACCCCCATCCTCGACGAGGCCGGGTTCCTCTTGCCCGTCAAACCGGTCGAGTTGCACATCGCACCTTGGACGAGCGATGTGGACGGCCGGCTGTATACGGCCAATCGCGACCTGATAGTGGCGTTGGCAAGCAGAGCGTCGGTCTCGACTGCACAAAGGCGTTGGTCTCGCTTGGTGCAAGGGGCCTGGTTGCTATTCGACGTGGTCAGCCTGACGCTGCGGGGGCCGGTTGCAACGATTGCCTGGCTGGTGCAGGGCATTGCAGCGTTGGACAAGGATCTGCCTGTGCTCACGCAAGGTACCGCCTTCGAACGCTCGGCCGCAGTCGTCGACCTGATCATCAATTTGAGTTTGGGCATCGCGCATGCCAGGTTGCCTGCCGAGGCGCCCGCCGAGAGTCCTGCCATCGCGTCGTCGGCCCCTAGCGATCCTCTGGCCAGGCCTGCGTTTGCGTGGCCGTACAGCGAGGCGGTACCCGCGCCGACGCGGGTCGAACCCTTGCAAGCGTTGGCGACGAGGCCCCAGACGTGCCTTGCGTTCTCCTGGCGCGGCGCTCAAGGCTACAACGTGCTGACGGAGGCGCAGCGTGCTCAGCTAGCGCGCTTGCAGGCGACCGTCGATCTGCAGGGCGCACCTGGGCAAGGAGGGCTGCACCAGATCGAAGGGCAGTACTACGTATCGATGCAGGGCGATAGCTACCGCGTAGAGGTGTCGGAAGAGGGCGTGCGTATCGTCGGTGCGCAGGGTGAAAAGGGACCCTGGCTGGAAAGGCGCTTCGGTGCCTGGCGCCTCGACATGGCACTGCGTCTGCGCGGTGGGATGCCCAAAAGCCGGATCGAACTCAGACGCGAAGAGAATCGCGCACGCTTGAGCGCGCTCAAGGATCAGGATGAGCACCTCACGGCGCAGCACAACGAACAGTCCGTAACGTTCAACAGACGCCGCAAATTCTTGGCGGACAAGGAAGCTCAAGTTCTCGAGTTGGAAGCGCTCGAACACCCCGATGAATTGCAGGTGAGCGAGTTGACCATGCTCAGGACACTGCGCAAGCGCATCAAGCAGACGGTCGTCTATGACTTGAAAGGGCTGATCGATACGGCTCTGGCGCATGATCGACTGATGACCCAAATCTTCGACCTTCGACATGCCAATGCCAGCTTGGATGAAGCTGTCAGGACCCAGCGCCAAGCCATACGGCAGGAGCTGATCGAATACTGCAAAACGTTTTATAACGAAATGGCAGCACTGATTAACGAGGAAAGCGCGCAGGAGCTCAGCGACATGGTCGCTGTCCTGCCGGAGAGCGAGCAAGAGATAGACCAATACAAGCGTCTGTGCGAGGCGCTGGAAAACGTCGTGAAATGGGAGGCCGATCTCATCGAGGTAGCCTTGCACTTCGACCGACTTCTGGAGGCTACGCTCGACGACTCGACCATCACCTTCCATGATCCTGAAACCGAAGTTGTGATGGACAAAGTTGCCTACCTCAAAGAGATCGTCGAGAAGCGCAGGATCAATGCCATCGATCTGGAATTCCGTATGCTGATGGACCTGGGCGAGCTGAGCATAGATCGCTTGGCGGGCGGCGACGAAGACACCCTCAGAACGATACGTGCTCACTTGGCCGGCGAGGCGATGCAAAGCGCGGGGGCGGCCCACGGCGATCTGGCCGGTAGCGAATTGAGCACGGATGAGCGGATCAGCGTGTTGACCGGTGTACTGGAAGCCTATGAAGAAACAGCGGCATCAGTGGATTACCTGATCAGCACGGCGCCCGTGAGCATTCGAAGCGACAAGCTGCAACAGTACGGCCAGGTGTTGAGCAGGCTCAAGTCGCTGGCCGAGCAGACGTTGGAGCAGACGGTGCGCGAGCAGGAGCTGTCCGCGCCTCCTGTGCGCGCCCGCGCTGTCTATGCCAGCCGAGGCGGCAAGCGCCGAGTGGTCAAGACCCAGCGCGGGCGCAGCGTGGTCGGTACCGAGGTCGAGATCGACGGCGTGCCGGTGCTTCAGCAGCGCGACAGCCGTAACGACCAGGTGATCAAGACGTTCAAGCGACAAGGTTCGCAGTGGCTGGAAGACGTGAAAAGCAGTGAGCCGCCTGCAGAGCCCGTACAGAAGCCAGAAGCCTTGCGCCGACGCGGACAGAAATTGCTCGACGAAGTCGAGTCCGTGATCCGGTTGGCCCGTCAGTACGTCAAGTCGGACGAGCCTCAAGGGTTGTCTTCGATCATCGACCTGCATGTCGAAAAACTCGTGGACGTTCAAGCCAAATTGCCTCGCACCGATCAGGACCAGGGGCTGCACGC
Organism: Pseudomonas sp. MLB6B; assembly: GCF_054508135.1. NCBI lineage: Bacteria > Pseudomonadati > Pseudomonadota > Gammaproteobacteria > Pseudomonadales > Pseudomonadaceae > Pseudomonas > Pseudomonas sp. MLB6B. The sequence continues at coordinate 1,154,437 of NZ_CP199313.1, forward strand.
GGCGCTGACCGATGGCATCGAACGCCTGCAGGCCACCTGTCAGGATCTGTTGGTCGGCCTTTATCTGGCCACCAGCCATCCCACGGCGGCGAGCCTCAGGTTTCTGGTCGAGCATGACGCCGTGCGTGTCGAGCGCGCCGGGCCGCGAAAGCGGCTATCGGAGCATGACTACCTGGAGGTCTACGAAATTCGACGCGCACCCGTCGCCGGCCAGGTGAGGGGTATCGGATTGTGGGAGGCGCACTTCCATTATCCGGATGCGACAGTACCGGGGGCTGCGTTCAGCAAAGGGCACTTGAAGCTATGGTCTCAGCGCAAACTGGGGCGTGAAGCGCAATTGCGCGCGGCTGCCACGGGCCGGGATTTGTTGGCAATCTACAGAGGCGACGTGAAGCCTGAGGACGTCGCAGGCCTGATTCCATTCGAATAAAGCGTTACCGCCAAGTCACCGACCTGGATAGACACCATGCCGACCATGGGCCGGCATGGCCAGGTTGCTGCGCTGTCCGATCATCTGATGGATATCGATCCATTCCACACCCTGATGCTTGAGCGAGGGCAGCGCACGCTCGAGCACCTCGAGGGTTTGCGGGTAGGGATGGCCGATCACCACCACCGATCCTTGCTTGCGCGCCAGTTCGACGGCCACGTGCAGCTGCCCGGCGATGGCCTCCGGGGTGCGCACATCGTCCAGAAACACATCCCGCGACACGTTGGCCAAGCCGATTTCCTGGGCTTTGGCCGCCGCCACCGTCGCCGCGCTGGTACGGCTATCGACGAAGAACAGGCCGCGCTGTTGCAGCTCGCCCATCAGCCAGGCCATGGGCGCAGGCTGGGCGGTCATGCGGCTACCCATGTGGTTGTTGACCCCGGCGGCGAACGGCACCTTCAGCAAGGCGGCATTCAAGCGCTCGGCCAGGGTGGCGATGGGCAGTTCCGGATGCCAGGCGTACGGGCCGGTGGCCGGGTCCATCGGCATGTGCAGGATCACGGTCTTTCCGGCCTTGTGCGCCTGGCGGGCGAAATCGCTGGCATGGGGCGTGTCGGGCATGATCGCCAGGGTCACCGGGCCGGGCAGGGCCAGGGTGCGGCTGTCGCGTTCGGTGTTTTGGCCGAGGTCGTCGATGATCAGGCTCAGGTAGGCTTTGGACGGCTGGGCCGACGCTGTGGAAGCGACGCCGGCCAGCAGGCAGAACAGGGCGGTGGGCAGAAAACGCATGGGGCCGTCAGTTGCGCTTGGTGACGTTCAGCCCCTTGAGCAGGCTCAAGGCCTGGCTCAATTGGAAGTCGCCGTCTTGCGGGCGCTCCTTGCCGGCCGTGCGCGGCGTGGCCACGGTCGGCCGGTCGGCGCCGCCGTTGCCGTTGCCCAGGTGGCCCTTGAGGTCGGCTTCCTTGAGGTTCTCGCTGTCGTCGTCGGCGGTGAGCTTGCCCGAGCGTACTTCGATGTCCGGCACGATACCTTGGGCTTGGATCGAACGCCCGTTGGGGGTGTAGTACAGCGCAGTGGTGAGCTTCAGCGCGCGGTCGTTGTTCAGCGGCAGCACGGTCTGCACCGAGCCCTTGCCGAAGCTGTCGGTGCCCATCAGTACGCCGCGTTTCTGGTCTTGCAGGGCGCCGGCGACGATCTCCGAGGCCGAGGCGCTGCCGCCGTTGATCAGCACTACCAGCGGTACGCCCTCGCTGGCATCGGCCGGATCGGCGGAGAAGCGCAGCTCGGAGTTGGCGATACGGCCTTTGGTGTAGACGATCAAACCCTTCGTCAGGAAGTGGTCGGCCACTTCCACGGCCGACTGCAACACGCCACCGGGGTTGTTGCGCAGGTCCAGCACCAGGCCCTGGAGCTTCTTGCCGTTGTCCTTGCGCAGCTTGGCCAGGGCCTTGGCGACTTCTTCGCCGGTCTTGACCTGGAACTGGGTGATGCGGATATAGCCGTAGCCACTTTCCAGCAGTTGGCTCTTGACGCTTTTGACCTGGATCACGGCGCGCGCCAGGGTCACGTCGAAGGGATTGCTGCCATCGCGGATCAGCGACAGGGTGATCTTCTGGCCGATCTTGCCGCGCATCTTGTCCACGGCTTCGGACATGCTCTGGCCGCGGGTCGGCGCACCGTTGATCTTGACGATCAGATCGCCCGCCTGGATGCCCGCACGCGAGGCCGGGGTTTCGTCGATGGGCGACACCACCTTCAGGAAGCCGTCGTCCATGCCTACTTCGATGCCCAGGCCGCCGAACTCGCCGCTGGTGCTTTCCTGCAACTCCTGGAAGTCTTCCGGGCCCAGGTAGGCCGAGTGCGGGTCGAGGTTGCTGAGCATGCCCTTGATGGCGTTTTCCAGCAGGGTCTTGTCATCCACGGGTTCGACGTAGGCGGCCTTGATGCGGTCCATCACCTCGGCGAACGTGCGCAGTTCGTCCAGCGGCAGCGGCGCGTTGGCGGTCACCTCCGTGGCCGGCACCGCAGTGCCCGGGGCAGGCTGCGCGGCCGAGGCCAAAGGGGCGCCGACGACCAAGGCGATGGTCAGGGCCAACTGGGTGAGGCGGGGCGAGTGCAGCATGTCGAACGAACTCCTGATCCTGGTCCTTGTGACGCTCCGCTGGGAGCCTTTGGGGCAGCCTGTGCGAGCGCCACGTCGTATAGACGCAAACGAGCTTAACCGCGACACCACTGCGACGGATCGGCAGGGCGACCTTGCTGGCGGATGGCGAAATACAGACCGGCACTTTCCTGGCCGCCGCTGTCGCCAACGGTGGAAACGGCCTCACCGGCCTTCACGATGTCTCCGGCATGCTTCAACAGACTCTGGTTATGGCCGTACAGGCTCAGGTAACCGTTGCCGTGGTCGAGGATGACCAGTAGCCCGGCACCGCGCAACCAGTCGGCGAACACCACGCGGCCACCATGCACCGCCCGCACCTGGGTACCGGGCGAGGCGCCGATCAACACCCCGTCCCATTTGGCGCGCGCATCGTTGCCGCGCGCATCGCCGAAGCGTGCCAGTAGTCGACCATTGACCGGCCAAGGAAGTTTTCCGCGGGCCGCAGAAAAAGCCCCGCCATAGCTGGCGCCATCGCTCGACACCACTGGCCCCAGTGGTTGCCGCGGGCGGGCGGGGGCTTCCTCGACCGGCTCCGGCTCCGGCTCGCTGCGGGCCGCATCGCGGGCCTTCTCGGCCTCGGCCCGGGCCAGGGCTTCCTGCTGCCGGCGCTTTTGCGCCTCCTGCTCGGCCAACAGCGCCCGCTGCCGCGCTTCTTCGGCCTCGCGGGCCTGGCGAGCGAGGGTCTCCTCGATGGTCTTGAGCACCTGGTTGAGGTCGGCCTGGTCCTGCTGGCGCGCCTGCAAGGCCTGGTTGCGCTGCTTGAGGTCGCCGTTGATCTTGGCCAGCACTTGCTGGCGCTCGCTGCGCACCGCTTCGAGGTCGTGCTTGCGGCTGTCGAGGTTGCCGCGCTCGGCCAGCAACTGTGCCTGCTGGCGCGAGATGTCCTGCTCGACGCCGGCCAGCTGGCTCAAGGTCTGGTTGAAGGCGCGCAACTGCTCCAGGCGCGCCTTGCTCAGGTAGTCGTAGTAGGTGAGGGTGCGGGCGAACTTCTCGGGGTTCTGCTGGTTGAGCAGCAGCTTGAGGTATTCCTCTCGACCGCTCTGGTAGGCGGCACGGGCCTGGATGGCGATCAGCCGCTGCTGTTCAACGCGGGCGCTCTGGAGTTTTTTTTTCTCTTTATCGAGGCGCTCCAGCTCGCCTTCGGTCTTTTTTAGTTGCTGTTGCAGGGCCTCCACCTGCTTCTCCAGCGTACCGATTTGGGTTTCGGTGGTTTGCAGGTCTTTCTGCACACCGGCCTTTTCCGCCTGGACCTTACCGAGCGCGCTCTGCAGCTCGGCGATGTCCTTGCGGGTGGCTTCCAGTTGTTGCTGGGTCTGCGCGCGCTCGTCGGCAAAGGCCGGACTGAGCAGGCACGACAAGGCGAGGGGAAGGAGTGCACGGAGCATGGGGAAGGCGTACCAGGTTGGAGAACGACCTAGTATGCCCGCCCATGCCAGCAAAAAAAACGCCCCGCCGGATTTACGGCAGGGCGTTGGCCAGCAATGCCCGACATTGGGCCCGGCTCGCCGTCAGGCGTCGAGCAGGATCGAAGTGCCGGTCATCTCTTTGGGGATGTCCATGCCCAGCAAGGTCAGCATGGTCGGGGCCACGTCGGCCAGCACGCCACCTTCGCGCACCTTGAGCGGACGCTTGCCGATATAGATGAACGGCACGGGTTCTGTGGTGTGCGCCGTGTGCGCCTGGCCGGTGGACTCGTCTTCCATCTGCTCGACGTTGCCATGGTCGGCGGTCAGCAGCGCCTCGCCGCCCACCTTCTCCAGCGCATCGACCAAGCGTCCGACGCAGGTGTCCAGCGCTTCCACAGCCTTGACCGCCGCGTCGAACACGCCGGTGTGGCCGACCATGTCACCGTTGGCGTAGTTGACCACGATCACGTCGAAGCGCTGTTGCTCGATGGCTTCGACGATGCGGTCGGTCACTTCGGGTGCGTTCATTTCCGGCTGCAAGTCATAGGTGGCGACTTTGGGCGACGGAATGAGGATGCGCTCTTCGCCTTCGAACGGCTCTTCGCGCCCGCCGGAGAAGAAGAAGGTGACGTGCGCGTACTTCTCGGTCTCGGCGATGCGCAGCTGGGTCTTGCCGTGCTTGGCCAGGTACTCGCCCAGCACGTTGTTCAGGCTGGCCGGGCCGAAGGCGGCCGGTGCCGGAATTTTTGCCGAATATTGGGTCAGGCCGATGAAGGCCGCCACCTTGGGCAGGCGCGCGCGCGGGAACTCGTTGAAGTCCGGCTCCACGAACACCCGCGACAGTTCACGGGCGCGGTCGGCGCGGAAGTTCATGAACACCACCGCGTCGCCGTCTTCGACCGTCACCGGCGCGCCGATGCGCGTGGCCTTGACGAATTCGTCGCTCTCGTCGCGGGCATAGGCTGCCTGCAAACCGGCCACGGCGCTGTCGGCGCTGTAGTCGGCGGTGCTGTCGACGATCAGGTTGTAGGCGGCGCTGACGCGGTCCCAGCGGTTGTCGCGGTCCATGGCGAAGTAGCGGCCGATGAGGCTGGCGATGCGGCCCTTGCCGAGCTTGGCGAAGGTGGCGTCGAGCAGCTCAAGGGAGGCCTGGGCGCTGCGCGGTGGGGTGTCGCGGCCGTCGAGGAAGGCGTGCAGGTAGATCTTCTCGGCGCCGCGCTGGGCGGCCAGCTCGGCCATGGCGACCAGGTGGTCCTGATGGCTGTGTACGCCGCCGTCCGACAGCAAGCCGAGAATGTGCACTGCCTTGCCGGCGCCAACGGCCTTGTCCACCGCGCCGGTGAGCACCGGGTTGCTGAAGAACTCGCCGTCGCGAATGGCCTTGGTCACGCGGGTGAAGTCCTGGTACACCACGCGGCCGGCGCCGAGGTTCATGTGCCCGACTTCAGAGTTGCCCATCTGCCCGTCGGGCAGGCCGACGTCCATGCCCGAACCTGAGATCAGGCCGTGCGGCTGGGTGGCACGCAGGCGGTCGTAGACCGGCGTCTTGGCGGCGGCAATGGCGTTGTATTCAGGGCTTTCGCTATGACCGAAACCATCGAGGATGATCAGGACCAGGGGTTTGGGCGTGCTCGTCATCAATCCTACTCACGGTTGCTTGAAGGTGATAAAGACCCGCATTTTAGGGCAAATCTCCCACTGACTGCGAATAATCCTCCGGCTGGTCAGGCAGGGCGCCGACAGGCTGCTCGGCGAAGCGTGCCGCCGCCTGCCGGCCGGGCTGTGGCGGGTGCGGGGCGGTGTGTATACTGGCCGGCATTTTCACTCGCTTGGAACAGCCCTGATGGTTGAGAAACTGCTTCAATTTGCCTCAGAAAACCTTCTTTTGGTCACCGTCTTCGTTGTTCTGCTGGTGCTGCTGTTGCTCAACGAACTGCGTCGCGGCGGCAAGAGCCTGAGCACCGGCCAGCTGACCGCGCTGGTCAACGCCGACAAGGCCGTGGTGGTCGATGTGCGCACCAACAAGGAATACGCCGGTGGCCACATCGTCGGCGCCGTGAACATTCCCCACGACAAACTGCTGGGCCGCACTGCGGAGCTGGAAAAGCACAAGGGCAAGACCTTGATCCTGGTCGATGCCATGGGTCAGCAGGCCGGTACCCTGTGCCGCGAGCTGCTCAAGTCCGGCTTCGACGCCGCCCGCCTGAGCGGCGGAGTGTCCAGCTGGAAAGCCGACAACCTGCCATTGGTGAAGTGACCATGAAGAGCGTCATCGTCTACTCCAGCGACTATTGCCCCTATTGCATGCGGGCCAAGCACCTGCTGCAGAGCAAGGGTGTGGCCTTCGAGGAGATCCGCGTCGACGGCAAACCGCAGCTGCGCGCCGAAATGAGCCAGAAGGCCGGCCGCACTTCGGTTCCGCAGATCTGGATCGGCGCCACGCACGTGGGCGGTTGCGATGAGCTGCATGCCCTGGAGCGCGCCGGCAAGCTCGACGCCTTGCTGCAATCCTGACTTCACGTCTCGTTCAATTTCACTGGAAAAAAGGACCCGTCATGACCGAACAACAGAACACCGGCGCTGCCGCCGAAGACACCTCCCCGCAGTTCTCCATGCAGCGCATCTACGTGCGTGACCTGTCGTTCGAGGCTCCGAAAAGCCCGGCGATCTTCCGTCAGCAGTGGGAACCGAGCGTCGGCCTGGACTTGAACACCAAGCAGAAAGCCCTGGACGGCGACTTCCACGAAGTCGTGCTGACCCTGTCGGTCACCGTCAAGAACGGCGAAGAAGTGGCGTTCATCGCCGAAGTGCAGCAGGCCGGTATCTTCCTGATCAAGAACCTCGACGCCGCTTCCATGAGCCACACCCTCGGCGCGTTCTGCCCGAACATCCTGTTCCCGTACGCTCGCGAAACCCTGGACAGCCTGGTCACCCGTGGCTCGTTCCCGGCCCTGATGCTCTCGCCGGTGAACTTCGACGCGCTGTACGCGCAAGAAATGCAGCGCATGCAAGAAGCTGGCGAAGCGCCTTCGCTGCAATAAGCGAAAGCGGGTCCGCCCGAGTAGGAGCGCCATCCTGGCTGCTCCTACCTCCCTTCCTCAGGCAAAACCCTGTTGCCGCCACGCCTCGTAAACCGTCACCGCTACCGTATCGGACAGATTCAAGCTGCGACAGCCCGCACGCATGGGCAGGCGCAAGCGCTGTTCGGGCGGCAGGCTGTCCAGCACCTCGGCTGGCAGTCCACGGCTTTCCGGGCCGAACACGAAGGCATCGCCTGGCTGATACGCCACCTCGTGGAACGGGCGCGACGCCTTGGTGGTGAACGCGAACAGCCGCGGTTGTCCAAGGCTTTCCAGGCATGCTTGAAGGCTGGTGTGGCGCTGCAAGGTCGCATATTCGTGGTAGTCCAGCCCGGCTCGACGCAGGCGCTTGTCGTCCAGCTCGAAACCCAAGGGCTCGATCAGGTGCAGGTGGCAGCCGCTGTTGGCGCACAGGCGGATGATGTTGCCCGTGTTCGGCGGGATCTCAGGTTGAAAGAGGATGACGTGAAACATGCACGGCTCCAGGCAGGCACAGGAAAATGACGCGCATTCTACCCTCGAACCGGACCCACGTCCGAAGGCGCGGCGGCACATGCTGCTGGCACTGGCGTTGTTCGGCACCTTGGTGGGGCTGATGATCGGCCGCCTCACCACGCCCACCCCCAGCACGCTGGAGCGAATCGAGGTAGTCGACGGTGGTCTGGACCTGTGGTTCGACAACGAACCCAAGCTGCATGGGGAAACCGTTCAGGGTACGGTGGCGCTGCTGTTCGATGCGCGGGGCAAGCCCGCACGGGGCCAGCTGCGCCTGGCCGGAAAGCCGGTCGGTTGGCGTGTGCAGCACAGTGACAAGGGCTTGTTGCTGACGGTGGTGGCCGCGCGCCCTCTGCGCGGTGACTGGACTGGCGCAGAGGACGCGGGACGCTGGCGGGTGCAGGTGAAACTGCACGAATAAAAGAGGGGATATCTCGGCCTGCCTGTACCAAGGTCCCCGAAACTGGAGGTACCAAGGTTATTGCAGGTGTCGTGCCAAGTTGTGATACGCCGTATAAACAGGATGTTTACCGGGTTTCATGCGCTTTCAGCCACTTTCCAGGCTTCCCTATGGTGCAGTCGGCACAGGATCGGTGCACGCAGCTGCTGGTTACCCCCTTACGCGTAGATCACGCCGCAGATCATCGAGATAGGGATAGGCCGCCCGGCCATGCAGTAGCTGTTCGCGATCGATATCGGCCAGCAATTGGCAGGGCGCTCGCCCGCCCATGGCCAGCAAGCTACCGTCGGGGCCGACGACGCTGCTCTGCCCGCAATAGGCGATGTCGTCTTCCTTCCCGCAGTAGTTGGCGTAGGCCAGGTAGCACTGGTTTTCCTGGGCCCTGGCCCGCACGGTGACCTGGCAGATGAAGTCGTAGGGCGCCATGTTGGCCGTGGGTACCAGAATCAGCTCGGCCCCGGCCAGCGCCAGGTGCCGGGAATTTTCCGGAAACTCGATGTCGTAGCAGATCAGCAGGCCGAGCTTCCAGCCGTGCAGCTCGACGATCGGGCAAGGCGCGTCGCCGGCGCTGAACTGGGCACGGTCCAATTCACCGAACAAATGGGTCTTGCGGTAATTGACCAGGCGCTGGCCTGTGGCATCGATCAGCTGCACGCTGTTGTACACGCGGCCATCGGTACCGCGCTCGGCGTAGCCGTAGACCACGGCGAGGGCATGGGCCTGGCAGAGCCGGGCTATGGCCTGGGCCGAGGGGCCGTCGGCGGTCTCGGCCAAACGCTCCACCGCCATACGGCCGATGGCGTAGCCGCTGAGAAACATTTCCGGACCCACCAGCAATTGCGCGCCACAGGCTGCGGCGCGCTGCATCTGCTCGCCCAGGCGTTGCAGGTTGCCTGAGACGTCCAGAGGCTGCGGGGTGGTTTGTAGAACGGCGATACGCATGTTGGCTCCTGGATCAGTCGGGCAGGGCAATCGGGCCGATTTCATGGAACACGTCGCCCGGCCCTGGGTTCTCGCTGTGGGTCTGCCCGCCGTAATGGGCGAGGATGCCCCACACCGCGTTCAACGACGTCTGTACCGCGCCTTCGACCCAAGCCGGTGTCCACGACACGTCATCCCCGGCGAGGAAGATGCCGCGCTGCTCGCTGGGCAGGTCGGCCTGCATGAAGTGCGCGTACATGCGCTGGTTGTAGCGGTAGTGCCCAGGCAGCGCGCCTTTGAAAGCACCGAGGAAATACGGATCGGCTTCCCAGGAAATGCTGATCGGGTCGCCGATGATGTGTCCGGCGATGTCGGTGCGTGGGTAGATCTTCTTCAGGGCTTCCAGCGCCAGTTGCACACGCTTTTCGGTGGGATGCGGCAGCATCTTCAGCGCATCGCTCATCCAGGCGTAGGACAGGCAGATGACCCCGGGTTTGTCGTCGCCGTTGTCGAACAGGTAAGTGCCGCGGGTCAGGCGGTCGGTAAGGGTCATGCTCATCAGGTCGCGGCCGGTGTCCGGGTCTTTGTCCTTCCAGAACGGCCGGTCGACCATGACGAAGGTTTTCGAGGCCTGCATGTAGCGCGTGCGGTCCAGGGCCATCCACAGCTTTTGCGAGAACAGCGCTTCTTCGCAGTCGATCTGTGTGGTTAGCAGCCAGCTCTGGCAGGTGACCAGCACCGCCGCGTAGTGCCGGGCATTGCCCCAACTGTCGGTCACCGCCAGCAGGCCGTCGGCGGCGCGAGCGATGCGCTTGACCCCACTGCGCGGCGCGCCGCCATGCAGGGCGCTGAGGCTGGTGCCGCTGGGCCAGTGCGCGCACCGCTCCGGCACGTGCCGCCAGAGCCCCTGCGGCACCTGCTCGACGCCACCGACCACCAAATGTTGATGGTCGTCGCAATTGGTCATCACCACACGGAAGATTTCCAGCATCGAATTGGGAAAGTCCGAGTCCCAGCCGCCGGTACCGAAGCCGACCTGGCCGAACACCTCGCGGTGCAGGAAGCTCAACTTGGCGAAGGATTTCGAGGTGGCGACGAAGTCGTAGAAGGTGCGGTCGTCCCACAGCGGCACGAGTTGGTCCCACAGCTGTTTGAGCCGCGGCACGTCACGGTCGCGAATGGCCTGCTGGATGTCGCCGAAGCTGGCCCGCTCCTCCAGCGCGTCGGCCCAGGCCTCGGCCACTTCGTTGAACAGGGCGGGCAGGTCGGCGGCGTTCTGCGCGTAGTAGGTCTGCCCCTCCAGATCGATGACCGTGCTGCCGGAGGCCGGCGTCAGCGGGTTGGGGAACGGACGCGTCTCCAGCCCCAACTTGTCGACATAGTGGTAGAAGGCCGTGGACGACACCGGAAAGCGCATCCCCCCCAGTTCGGCGACGATGCCGTCGGTGCCGTTGAAGGCTTGCGAACGTAGGCGCCCGCCCAGTTTGGAGGCCTCGTAGACCACGGGTTTCAAACCCAGCTTCATCAACTCGTAGGCCGCGACCAAGCCAGCGATACCCGCACCGACGATCGCCACCTCCTCGCCGTGCCGTTCGGCCGGAATGCTCCCCAACCCTGCCGGGTGCTCCAACCAATCGTCGAACGCGAACGGGAAGTCCGGGCCGAAGATGGTGATGGGGGCCTTGCCGTCAGCGGGGTGGCGGTTGTGCTTGTTCATGACCTGACCTTACCGGTGGGGCTGCGCGGGACGGAGCCTGAGTATAGGAAGTGCATCCAAAGTGACCAGGTGCCGGGGTTCGCTTCCGTGTGTAGGAAGCATTGCCTCCGGACCCGCGGCCTGGAAGATGCCTGAGGGTCAGTTTAGAGAGGGCAACGCTCGTAGATAAGACGCAATTCGTCAGCGTTTCGCCCAGTTTTCGAACAAAACGACGAAGCCTACGGAGCTTTCGGCGAAGTCAGCGTCGCTCGCTGCGATCGAGCTTGTTGCTGAGGATGATCGAGGTGGTGGTCTTTTCGACCCCTTCCACCCCACCGATCAGGTCCAACGACCGGTCGAGCTGCTCGGGCGAGTCGGTGCGCAGCCAGGCCACGTAATCGAACTCTCCGCTCACCGCACACAGCTGCTGCACTTGGCCCATGGCGCTCAGGCGCTTGACCACGTCCTTGCCCGAACGTGGACGCACCTTGATGCCGACGTAGGCCTGCAAGCCGCCTTCGAGCAAACCTTGCCCGAGGCGCACGCCATAACCGGTGATGAACTGGGCCTTCTCCAGGCGGGCCAGGCGCGAGTTCACCGTGGTGCGCGCAATGCCCAGCTCCCGCGCCAAGGTAGCGACGCTGGCGCGGGCGTTGATTTGCAGCAGCGAAATCAAGTGACGGTCGGTGTCATCCAACGTGACGGGGCGTGCAGGTGACATGGCGAGTCTCTATAGGCGGGGAAAGCAGACTAGCTATCGGCAACGGCGGTCGGCAAGCCCGAGACTCTTAGTTAGACCTGCCGACATCCGTGGCGCTGGGCCGTCTTGCTACCTACGCAAGCATGGCACTCGGCGTAGCGCCTTCACTGGCTCGAACGGCTATTCCTCTGTTCGGGCGTCGAAGTGGCAGGTTGGTGCAAGTGGCCACCGGTCGGGTCCTCGATCTGGTACGCCTTGCCGTGTCGTCCGCCGTCGGCAGCGGGATCGGGGCGGGGGATGGCGATGTCCGCGCGTTGCTGTCTGGTCTTCGCGGTGTCGATGCCCAGCCGCGCGTTACGCTGCTCGACCATCGCTGCGTCCGCCTGGCCATCGGCGGTGAAGCCCATCATCAGTTGCGGCACGCCCACCGGCAGGTTCTTGTCCTGGTCGGTATGCCAGGTGTGCCAGGTCTTGCCGTAGGTATGCGCCAGGCGCTCCATCAACGCATGCTCCGCAGGCGCCGGAATCCCCGGCGCGACCAATTGGCCCGAGGACACTTCGTAGCCGTGGCTGTGCCACAAGGCTTTCTCTTTGGTTGGCAAACCGGCGAACAGCTTCTCGTCGATGATGTACTCCACACCCATGATCTTCGCGTCCTCACGGTTGCCGTCGAAGATGACGCACTGGATCACGTCCTCGTTGAGGATCGAGCAGTAGTGGTGCGCTTCCATCTGCACGTGCGGATGGCCATTGTAGAAGTGGAAGCCGTCGAGGTAGGCGTTGATCTTGGAAATCGGCGTCTTGGCCTGCAAGGTGGCGGCGCCGGCTTCGAGCAGTTGGGTCTTGGCGGATTCGGGACGGCCCGGCGCGTCGACCGCCGATTCGGTTTTCGGCGCGGCGCAGCCCCCGATCAGGGCGCAGGCGAGGGGAAGGGCGGCAAGCAGGTGAGGCGGGCGCATGGCGGTGGTCTCTTGGCGTGTGTGCTGCAGAGGACCACCTCGCCCAGGTGCCTGTTCAGCGTGTATGGGGGGGAAGGGGCATAGAGGTGCCAAGCCCGTCACAGTCTTCGAACGAATCGATTCGAATGGGCTCAACCGTCGCGCCCGAGCGTGAGCAGTACGCTGTCGAACGCCGCCGTCCAAGGGGCAGACACCTGTCGCTCACGAAGCACATCCAGCCCTTGTCGGGTGAAGGTGCCAGGCGTAGCGATGGCGTCTCCCAGCGCTTGGAGGTCCGTATCCGGGGCGTGGCGGGCACTGGCGAGGCAATCCTGCAGGTTGCTCAACACCAATTGCCTGGCCTGCGCGTGCGGCAGGCCCTGTTCGACGAACCAGCGCTGCAGGTCTTGCAGCCAGAAGTAGAACCAGCCGTTCATGCAGGCTGCGACGGTGGCTGCTTCGAAGGCGCTTTCCGCTTGCAGCGCGATGAGCGTGCCCAAGGGCGCCAGCAGTTGCCGGGCAGCCTCGTTGTCGGGGTAGGTCACGACGGTCGTGGCGTTGATTTCGGCCGCGTAGGACAGCATGGCCCTGACGATGGTGGCTTCGGGAAAGTGCCGAGCCAGCGTGCTCGACGGCATGCCCGCCACCAGCGAGATCAGCGTCTGGTCGGCGCCTAGCGACACTTCGCCAGCCAACTGCGCGACGACGTCCGGACGCACGCCCAGTATCAGCACGCTCGACCGCTCGACCACCGTTTGATTGTCGGGCATTACCCGGCAATCGAACCCGTCGCGCAGCGCCGATGCGCGTTGCCGATTGCGTGGGGAGAGATGAATGGCGCCGGTATGACCGCCATGACGTAGACCGCGTACGACTTTCTCCGTCAGTTCGCCTACGCCCAGGATGCCTATGCTCTGCATGCTCGCTCCGTGTCTTTGGGGGAAGGTGGGCAGTGTGGCATAGCTGCGCTTGGCAAATAGACCGATCAGACACCCGCGGTTTGCGACTAGGCGAAAGCGATACCGGCATCTCTATCCGCATCACGATTGCAAATCCCCTGGCACTTGCCCACAATGCGACCAATTATCATTTACGCAGCGCTCGGACGCGCCCTAATGTCTTCCCATCACCCGAGCTTGACCACCCTCTACGTCGACCATCACCGCTGGCTGCAGGCCTGGTTGCACAGCAAGCTGGACAACGCCGCCGACGCGGCCGACCTCGTCCAGGACACCTTCATCCGCCTGCTCAACCGTCGCGAGCGGCTGGAGCTGAAAACCCCTCGCGCCTTCCTGCGCACCGTCGCCAAGGGCCTGGTGATCGACCATTGGCGGCGTGGTGAAATCGAGCGTGCCTACCTGGAAGCCCTGGCCCTGCGGCCGGAGCTAGAGTCGCCTTCGCCCGAATCCCGCGAGCTCATCCTCGAATTGCTCGAAAGCATCGCGCGCATGCTCGACGGCTTGAAACCCAAGGTGCGGCAGGCATTTCTGCTGGCGCAATGCGAAGGCCTGTCCCATCAGCAGATCGCCGCGCGGATGGGCGTTTCGCTGCGGTCGGTGGAGCGCTACGTCGCCGATGCGCTGTACCACTGCTACCTGCTGCGATACGGCGCATGAACCGTGCCCCGAGGGCCGAGGCGCCTTGCGAGACGGTGGTCAGGCAGGCCATCCAGTGGTCGTTGCGCTTGCAGGTCCACCCGCGCGATTCGCGGCTCTACCAGCAATGCCAGCATTGGCGGGCGCAGACGGACGAGCATGAGCGGGCCTGGCAGCGGGTACAGGCGCTCAACGGTGAGTTGAACGCGCAATTCGCGGCGCTGCCCGCGCCCGCCGTGGCGGTCGAAGCGCTGGAGCAGAGCCGGCAGCGGCTGGACCGACGCCAGGCTTTGAAGCTGTTGTCGGGCGTGGCAGTGCTCGGTTCCACTGCCTGGTTCGCCCGCGACCTGTCGCCCGTGCAGGCATGGCGCGCCGACTACGCCACGGGTGTCGGCGAGCGCGGCAGCTTCCGCCTGGCCGACGGCACCCGGCTGCAACTCAACACCGACAGCGCGGTGGACCAGCACTTCACCGCTCGCCACCGCTCGATCAGCCTCACACGTGGGGAGATTCAGCTGGAGACCGAGCCCCGGCCATCGGCCGACAACCGGTGGCCGTTGCAGGTGCGTAGCGAGCACGGCGTGTTCGAAACCTTGGGCGGGCGGTTCGTGCTGCGCCAGGGCAAGGACCAGACCCGGTTGAGCGTGACGGCTGGGCAAGTGCTGATCCGCCCGTTCAACGCCAACCCGATCGAAGTCCACCCCGGCCAGGATTACCGAATCAGCGCCACGCGAGTGCTGCGCGTGGCGCAGCCGGACATGGACGCGGCCGCCTGGGTCGACGGCCTGATCGTCACCCGCGGCATGCGCTTGCACGACTTCCTGGCCGAGGTGGCGCGCTACCGCCGGGGGCGTGTGGCTTGCACCGACGACATCGCCGACCTGCGGCTGTCCGGCGTGTTTCGCCTGCAGGATACGGACAAGCTACTGGCCGTCCTGGCGCAGACGCTGCCCGTGCGCGTGGAGTACCGCACGCGCTGGTGGGTCACCCTGCGGCGCCAGGCCTGATCTTTTTTGGCGGGTTTTGCGCAGTCGTCCGGCTAAGAGGGAATCACCCCCTCGACTCCACCCCTTACGGAACTCCCGATGACCCGGCAACTGACCTCTTCCCAAGCGCGCTCGTCCGTCGACCGCGCCGGCGCACGACGCAACCGTCTGAGCAGTGCGGTTCGGCTCGCGACCCTGACCACGGCGCTGGGCGTCGGCGTCCTGTCTGCGCAGAGCCAGGCCCAGGAAACCACGGCCGTCGCCGCCAGCACGCGGGCCTATGCCATTGCACCCGCACCGCTGGGCGAGGCGCTGAACCAGTTCGCACGCCAGGCGGGGATCACCCTGTCGGTCACCCCACAGCAGACGACCGGCGCGCAGTCCCCCGGTTTGCAGGGTCAGTACTCGGTCGAGCAGGCCCTGGCGCTGCTGCTGAGCGGCAGCGGTCTGCAGGCCGTGGCCACCGACACGGGCAGTTACGTGCTGCGCCCTGCGCAGGAGGGCGACGTCTTGTCCCTGTCGGCGACGGATGTACGCGGCTTCACCCTGGGTAACGCCCTGGGCAGCGTCGACGGCTACACCGCGACCCACAGCCAGGTGGCGACCAAGACCAGTACCGCGCTGGTGGAAACCTCGCAATCGGTCTCGGTCGTGACCCGCCAGCAGATGGACGACCAAGGCGCACAGACCGTCGCCCAGACCATGCGCTACACCCCCGGTGTGCTGACCAACCCCTACGGCGCCACCCACCGCTACGACTACGTGGCCATGCGCGGCTTCAACGACGGCGCGGTGGACAACATCTATCTCGACGGTCTGAAGTCGATGGGCGACAGCGGCACCTTCAGCACCATGCAGGTCGATCCGTACTTCCTCGAGCGCGTCGACATCCTCAAAGGCCCGTCGTCGGTGCTCTATGGGCGCAGCTCCCCCGGCGGCCTGGTGGCGCTGACCAGCAAGAAGCCGCTGTACACGCCGTACCACCAGATCCAGGCCACCGTAGGCACCCAGGGCCAACGCGGCATGGGCTTCGACTTCAGCGGGCCGGTCGATGACGACAAACGCATTGCCTACCGTCTGATCGGCCTGGCAGACAAATCCGACACGCAATTCGACCACGTCGAGGAAAAGCGCTACGCCATCTCGCCTACCGTCAGCATCGACTTTTCCGAAGACACCTCGTTGACGTTGCAGGCCTACCTCCAGCACGACCCGGAGGGTGGCTACCATGGCGGCGTACCGGCCGACGGCAGCCTGCACCAGCGCAACGGCCGGCGCATTTCCGAGCACTTCTTCGATGGCGAGCCGAACGTCGATGGCTACAGCCGGGACCAGCAGTCCTTCAGCTACCAGTTCGAGCACCGCTTCAACGATGTCTTCACGGCCCGTCAGAACTTTCGCTATCAAGACTCGAAAGTCGAGCTCGACCAGATCTACGGCTATGGCTGGACCACACCGACCAGCAACGAGCTGAACCGCTACTACTCGGGCGGCAAAGAGCGCCTGCACGCCTTCATCGTCGACAACATGCTGCAAGCCGACTTCTTCACCGGCAGTGCCAAGCACACGCTGCTGCTGGGCGCCGACTACCAGCGGCGCAAGACGGTGGTGGACTGGAGCAGCGGCGCGGTCGCCTCGCTCGATGCCTTCGATCCGGTCTACGGCAAAGACGCGATCGACTACTACAGCCCTACCAGCTACCTGCGCCGCCTGGAGCAGACCGGGGTCTATGCCCAGGACCTGATCGAATGGGACCAATGGCGCTTCTCCCTGGGCCTGCGCAACGACTGGGTCACCACCTCGGACGAGAACCGCATCGCCGAGTTCGGGCGTCCGGAAGGCACCGAAATCGAGGACAAGCGCACCAAGACCACTGGCCGCGCCGGCGTGCTCTATCTGTTCGAAAACGGCATTGCGCCCTACCTGAGCTATTCGGAGTCCTTCAACCCCAATTCCTACTCCGACAATACCGGCAGCCCGCTGGCGCCTACCGACGGCACGCAGTGGGAAGCCGGGATCAAGTACCAGCCGCCGGGCACGGACGATCTGTTCACCGCCTCGGTATTCCACATCGAGCAGGAAAACCTGGCCTCCAAACTGCCGCAAGAGAACTTCTACCGCCCCGTTGGCGCCGTGCGTTCCCAAGGGCTGGAACTCGAAGCGCACATGCAGGTGACCGACAGCTTCAAACTGCTGGGCAGTTACACCCTGACCGACATCGAGTATTCGAAGTCGATGCCCAGCACTTTCAGTACGGCCGGCAACGTCATCGACAACAAGGGCAATTCGCCGACCCAGGCGCCGAAGCATATGGCTTCGTTGTGGGGCGACTACGCGTTTAACAGCGGCGCGCTGGACGGTCTGCGGGTCGGCGGTGGGGTGCGGTATGTCGGGTACAGCTGGGCCGACGCCGAGAACACCATGAAGGTGCCGTCGTACACGTTGTTCGACGCGTCGGTGGGCTACGACTTGGGCAAGGTGGGGCTCAAAGGTGTGGATGTGCGGGTCAATGCCAACAACCTGACGAACGAATCCTACGTCGCCTCGTGCGCAAGCCTGAGCTATTGCTACCTGGGTGAAGAGCGCAATGTGAATGCGACGGTGAGTTACCAGTTCTAAGGGGGTTAGGGCTGCGTCTTCTGGAATCGGGTTCGTGCGCCTAGCGCGTTGAGCCGTTCTTCCAGAGTCCGCAGCCGTTTGCGCACGCCGCTCGCTGCTTTCAGCGGCGGCGTGTCGGCGAGCGCCAGGGTTTCTTTTAGCGGTATGCCCAGGTGTTTGCTGACCAGCTGAACGACGCGCAGTTTCTGTGGGCCGAGGTCGGTGACAGTCAGATCGCCTGACTCGAAATCGCTCGGGTCGTAGGGGGGAGGGTCGAGCGATCGCTCTTCCTCCAGGTCCGCAGGTTGCTTGCGCGCGTCGATGACCTCTTCCCAGAACGCATTCGCAGGGCCGGTTTCGGCTTCGATCAAGGTTTGCCATTGGCCGGCGTCTGGCGTGTCTGCCAGTGCCTGCAACAGCCGGGCAAAGGTCTCCAAACTCGGCGCGATCTCCAGCGCATCCCAACGTCCGGCGCCATGCGGGGCGTAATAGACCGGGTAGCCGCGGTCGGCCTGGTCTGCGGCGATGAAGATGGGGTCGTCGAGCCCGGTTTGGGCGATGGCGTACCAATCGGGATGCCATGCGCCGTCCGCTTCGCTTACCAGGCTTTCGCCGGTGTGGCCGTGGGTGCGTATGCCTACCTGGAAGACTTCCAGGGTGTCGAAGTGCGCATAGCGCGTGGGCAGGAGCAGGTCGCCTACGACGATGGGGTGGGCCAGGAAGGTGTGCAGTAAGGGGGTAAAGCGTGGCATGGCGTCGGGTTCTGGCCAGGTTTTAGTCTTTATCCTATTAAGGGAGTCTTGGGGCTGCAATGACGGATACAGGCAGCAAAGCCGGCTCGCATATGGGGTGGACTACCCGCTGCCGAAGGTGCTTTGTGCAGAAACGCAAAAAGCTGCGCAATGCACGGCTTTCAACAAGATGGTGGGCCAACAAGGATTCCAATTATGGGCATTTTCTGCCAAACGGTCGGTCTTCGCTTGTGGCAAATTGGCATCATGTTGTAGATTCAGTAAGCCAATGTGCTGGAGCGAACGAAACCAAGTGGTGTTTGGTCAACACGCCCGTCAACCTTGCCGATCAGTGTACGGAGATGTGTCAATCGGTGCGGTTGACATTTCGTAGGCCAGGTGATGTCGAAATGTAGACGGGGTACGTTGGCAATTACCGTCGAGCGCTTTGGCAAGACGATATTTTCAAATTTTAAATTTGAGTCATAAAAAGGAAAATTTATGTCTAACGCGAAGGCATGCGTTGTGTTTACTACTGGGCTAGAAAATGAGGCTTCGCAAATTTTTTCTCAGCTTACCGCCGAAGGCTTCAAAGTATGTACGGCTGGGGCTGATCAAGAAATTGTGGAAGCCGCTCAGTCTGGGGGGGCTAGCCTCCCTGAAGCTGTAAAAAACTGCATCGATAGTGCGGCAATTTGTGTGTTTTTAATACCTAAAGAAGATCATGATGGCTTGACGGCTGCCGCTGGTTATGCTGGCGGTTCGGGTAAGGCGATCGTCGCTGTTGTTGAAGACATCAATTTCATCCCCCAGATATTTGATGATCTAGCTAGCTCTATCGTTTGTGTGGGTAGTCCTCAGTTAGCCGATGTTATTAAAGGGAAGCCGGTGTGGGAAAGTCCGAATGGATCTGCTGATGGGAAACGCGTTATTCCCAGGATCAAATGCCAATGAACGATATTCCTAGAGTCTATTCCTATAAGCTTTCCAGAGATTACGGATTCGCGCCAAATCCATTTCATGGCATATGCACTCTTGCGACATGCAAGCCTCAAATCAGAAAAGGCGCGCAGGTTGGTGACATAGTAGTTGGCTGCGGAAGCAAAGAACTGAAGATGCTAGGGAAGATCATCTTTGCTATGCGGATTTCTGAGAAACTGACTTTTCAGGAATACTGGAATGATCCTAGATTTTCCGTAAAAAAAGCCAATTTTTTCTCTAGCAATGCCGCAGCGTACGGGGACAATATCTATCATATGGGGGATGATGGCTGGATCCAAGAGGATTCTCATCACAGTTATGAGGGTGGGATAGTGAACAAAGGCAATCTAGAAAGAGATATTGGTTCGGACAATGTCTTAGTCGGTACGGATTTTGTTTACTGGGGTTCGAATGCTCCCGTAATGCCCCTTAATTTACGAGATCTGGATGGCGATGATTTACTTCCTAATGGTAGGAATTTCCGGTCAATTTTTTCAGAAAAATTCAGAGCTGAAGTAGTAGCCTGGTTTGATTCCTTGCCAAAGAGAGGGAACTTAGGTCGTCCTGCATCTTGGCGGTAAGTTCTTGAAATCTGGGCTCTGTCTGGAGATTCCGAACACTCGTCCATGCTGCGTTGGAAACTGTTGGGGTGCCCAAGTAGGCGCTTTCAACAGTTTTTCCTGGGCCGCCACTGGCCTTGCCTGACCCTCATTCCATGGGTTATCAGACAGCGTGTAGGGTAGATGTATAATGGATTGATGTGAGTTACTTTCAGCTAAGGTGAATGAAAGAGCATACCGCGGGATATTATTGTTTTATGTGATTTTTAATATTGCATGGATTTACCCTTAGCCATTTTTTGTTCTGTTAATGTTGTGTGTCGCGCTTTCGTCACGAGAGATAGTTTTATCAGTGCAAAAGAGAGGTGGTTTTGGGAAGTGTTGCAAGTGTATTGTAAATAATGGATAAAAGGAATTTCCATGTCAAAGCCTGTTCCTCAAGCTGTACCCGTCTCACTTTTCGATTACGAAGTCAAAGCTTTATTAACTAACCAGTTTCAACAGGATGAAAGCGGTTTTCAGAAAATCGTATTTGGCTATTTTGGAGAGATTGGCGGGTTGTTATCAGCCCTTAAAAAGTCTGTGAGAGACAAACTCGCATCTACCGAGACAGAGCTGGCTGGGGAAGAGCTAGGTGATGCTTTGTGGTATCTCGTCAACGTTGCGGGATTTCTGAAGGTAGATGCCAATAGCATGGGTGATCAATGTATCAGGTTGCTGCGCACAAAATATGGCGAGTCCGAACAAGATCCCGTACACCCTGTTACCTTCCGGCACATCGATAGTTTGATGGAGATTCGCAGAGTACCAGCATCCATAAGTCGATCATTCCAGCTAGGTAACTTGGCATATCACGCTGGTGCCATGGCTAAAACGACTTTGTCGGAATACCAGTTGATGAGCCCTCAAGCCCGCGCCCAAGGTATGGGGCTGCACCTCGCCGAGCTTGCTATAGCATGCGCCAGCTTTGATCTAAGGCTTGAAGATGTAGCACGCTCCAACCTTGCAAAGATTCATAGCCGGTGGCCTGGGGAAGAAGGTAAATATCCCAATCCGTTTGATGCTGATTATCCTCAGCATGAGCAGTTCCCTCCTACCCTTGAAATAACTTTCATCGAAAGAGGTACCCGCGAAAAGGGACATGTAGTTCAAAGTCTCAACGGTGTGTTCATAGGTGATCGCCTTACGGACAATAGCAACGAACCCGATGACTATCGATTTCACGACGTTTTCCATCTTGCCTACTTGGCTTTTCTGGGTTGGTCTCCAGTACTTCGGGGACTACTGAAACGTAAGCGCAAATCGAATTCTAGAACAGACGAGAACGAAGATGGCGCCCGGGCGATGATCATTGAAGAAGGGATCGCTACTTGGATTTTTAATCATGCAAATCACCAGAGCTCTTATGCCGACGATCGGCAGCGTGGCCTGGATTATGGCGTCCTGAAGCAGATTTGCAGCATGGTGCAGGGCTACGAGGTGGAAAAATGTCAAATCTGGCAGTGGGAAAAGGCTATAGTGGCCGGCTTTGAAATTTTCCGAAAGCTGCAAGAGAACCGTGGAGGCACCGTTGTGGTCGATGTGCTTAAACACACCATGGATTTTATCCCCCCTATCAAGAACTGATCCTATGACTCCTACAGCTTTTGTGAACGCCTTGTCCGAGCTTAAGCTAGACAATGTTTTCAATCCATACGCCGACACCTGCCCAGTCCACGACCGCACCGATGCGGCATCCTCACGCCGACGCAATCTCCGAGGCTACCTTACGGCGGCGCTAGACATTGGTGTGGATACAATTTGGATGGGGCGAGATTTAGGTTACCGCGGTGGCCGCCGAACCGGCCTTGCTTTGACGGACGAATACCACCTGCCCGAGATGGCGCATCGCTATCCGGGTTCGAATTTCAAGCAGGCAACGCTAGGCCCGGCTGTTGCTGAGCGTACTGCCTCTGAAATCTGGTCAGTATTGCGTTCCGTCGCACTGCCACCACTATTGTGGAATGTTTTTCCGTTCCATCCCCATGAGCCAGGTAGCCCGTTTACTAACCGTAAATTTACTGCCAAGGAGCTTCAAGCCGTCGCGAGACTGAATGAAGTATTAATCAAGTGGCTCAAAGTCCGTAGGGTAGTTGCGATCGGTCAGGACGCTTTTAATTACGCAAATCGCTTTGGAGTTGAAGTCGTTGCTATTCGCCACCCTAGCTATGGCGGGATCAAAGATTTTCGTAATGGTATGAGTGCTCTCTACGATATACCAATCGAAATCTTGAATGCTAAGCAGCATCAAAGCTCTTTGTTTTAACTGGTCTGGGACACTCTTGGAATATCGACATAGCCAGGTTTTTTCTGAAGGTCGCTTTAGCTGAAATGACGCACTATGGTGTTAGGGATGCCCCGAACAACTTACCGCGCGGCAGCGATAATTCAAAAATCCGCTCAGCAATCGGCGCTTTTCACTGAAAATAACCTAATGCAGCCTGCGCTGAGGGCATTCTCGCCCGATTCTCCGTGTTAAGCGCGCAACTCACCCATACCCATCAGCTGTTTTCGAACCATCCACAGATTCGACAGGGCGAACAGCGTGGTCAACTGAGCTGTATTTTTCACCAGCCCGCGAAAGCGCACTTTCACGTAACCAAATTGACGCTTGATCACCCGAAACGGGTGCTCGACCTTGGCCCGTGTCTGAGCTTTGCAGTACTCGATCTTGCGCTTGGCCTTGTAGAGCACGCTGCGCTTATTGAGCCTGGAATACGTGCTGCGCCGCGCCGCGATTTGCCCGATGAACTCACGATTTTCATGCTCTTCACGCTTCTCAATACCGGTGTACCCAGCGTCTGCGTAAACCGCATTTTCTTCGCCATGCAACAGCGCGGCGACCTGCATGACATCGGCCACATTGGCCGCCGTGCCATGAACATGATGAACCAGTCCCGACTGGGCATCGGCGCCGATATGCGCCTTCATGCCGAAGAAGTATTGGTTACCTTTCTTGGTCTGATGCATCTCGGGATCGCGCTTTCCTTCCTCGTTCTTGGTCGAGCAAGGGGCGTGAGTGATGGTGGCATCGACGATGGTGCCTGGGCGCAGAGGCAGGCCCTTCTCTTGCAGATAACCGTTGATGACCGCAAGGATTGCAGGCGCCAGTTGATGCTTTTCCAGCAGGTGCCGGAAGTTCATGATCGTGGTGTCTTCAGGTATCGGAGCGCTCAAGGTCAGGCGTGCAAACTGGCGCATGGGCGTGATTTCGTTGAGCGCTTCTTCCATGGCCGGGTCGCTCAGGGAGAACCAGTTTTGCAGCAGATGAATGCGCAGCATGGTGTCCAGAGGATAAGGTTTTCTACCGCCGCCGGTTTTGGGGTAGAACGGCTCGATCAGGCCCAGTAGACCTGCCCAAGACACGACCTGATCCATCTCGGCGAGGAAGCGTTCACGGCGTGTCTGCTTGCGCTTGCCGGCATATTCGAAATCGGAAAAGCTCATCTGGCTCATGAGCGGCTCGAATCAGGTGGTCAGGCGATTTTCGCATACCTGGGACTTGTTCGGAGAATCCCTAGCTATGTGTTCCTTCGCCGCGTAAGCGGGAAGACAAATGGCTTTTCTTGAGTTAAATTTATTTCGTTCAGCTTGTATTTAAATCTAATGTTGCTACAACTAAATCTTTGAATTAGATTTTTCACTTCAGTATCGCTTAGTTCGTAGTCCCAGGGCTTGATTATAGAGCCACCCCTGACTTTTTCGAAACCATACTTTTGCCCCAGGGCTACGGTGATAGTATTTTCTATCTCTGTAACCCACGCGCAATCTCCAATTGATCTAAAGGCTGCGTGCAAATGAGTTGCTTTTCTCTTTCCCGTAAGGCCGCTTTCCATATATTTGAAAGCGCCCTTTTTCTTTAACGTGGAATAAGGGCTTTTCTTGCCATGACTTCGCAGCCTTGATCTCAATCCCTTAGCTGTGCCCACGTACCATGAGTTCAATTCAAGCTTCAAAATATAAATATACCAATTTCTAATTTCTTCACTCATTTCTCAGAGTCAAATTGTGCATAACGATTAAGCTAATTTGGCTGAGACACTACTCGATTCACACTGAGCGTGTCTATCGCGCGTGGATTACGCCGTACGGCAGGAATATGTTTGCTGAGGTCGAAGAGCCTTATGCGAGCGTCTACCGGGGCAAGGGATAGCCCAAAGCGTCCGCTTATGGCCGAGAGCTGTCATCCGTGAAAGCAAGCCTTCGACGAATTCTTAGCTATGGCTATAGGCGGTTATCGAGGCACTCTCTGTCGAGTTGCATCGACTTATCGAATACCTACAGAGGTTGCCCAACGTATGGATGAAACGATGGTTCGGTCTGTTGCCCTGCCGTGCCTGCATGTCAGCAAAGGTACCTTGGAGATATTGAAGTAGCTCGCCCTGGTATTGATGATTGGCGATCTGCACGCGGGAGTAACTGATAGGGTAGAACGGCGCGCATCGCTGGCGCTCTTTTCATCCACCCGCGATGCTGCTGCGTCCGCTGCGCAACGCCGCTGATGCTCAGGGCACGCGCCAGTGCGTCGTGCCGCTGCAACCTGGGTATGGCTGGTATGGTTCGAACCTGCCCAGCAGAGCCATTGCCTTGTTGGCTTCCATACACGCCTTTAAAATGGCCGGCCCTCACAAGGTAGGAAGCACCATGTGGTTCATGAAGAAAAAAACGCTCAGTGACGAGCAGGCGACTGCGCTCCATGAGCAGGCCTGGACGGCGTTTCGCGCGCAGGATCTGGACACCGCGCAGAAGTGCTTCCAGGACCTTGCCAAGGCGTGTCCCGCCGACGCTCGCTGGATGAATGGCATCGGTGCGGTGAATTTGGCGCGTGAGGAGCGCGCCGATGCCCGTCGACACTTCCAGATGGCCGCCGATCGTGACTACCCCGGCAGCCACTACAACCTTGGCATCATGGCCTACCAGGACGGTAACAACGACGTCGCCCGCCGACACTTTCAGAGGGCTGCCGAGCACGATTACCCAGGCAGCCACTACAACCTCGGCAGTTTGGCCTTCCATGAGGGTGATCACGACACCGCCCGCCACCACTTCCAGAAAGCCGCCGAGTCGGATTGCCCGCGCAGCCACTTCTACCTTGGCAGCATGGCCTACCAGGATGGCGATCACGATGCCGCCGTCGAGCACCTCAACAACGCCGTGCGCCACGATCATCCGGAGGCGCTGAACCTGCTCGGCGACGTCCATCTGGATGCCGAGCGCTACCCGCAGGCTGAGCAGGCCTACCGGCGCGCGGCCGAGTTGGGCAATGTCGACGGCTACAACAATCTTGGCCTGCTGTACTTGCAGCTCGAAGACTATCAGCAGGCCAAGCAGGCGTTGTTGCAGGCCCTGGAATCCGACCACGTCTTCGCCCAGCACAACCTGGCTGTGGCCTATCATCGCCTGGGCGAGCTCGAGGCGGCCGAGCGCTGGTACCTGATCTCCTTCTCTCTGCACGGCAACTTGCAGTCGCTGGAGAACCTTGGGCACGTATATGGCGACAGTGGGCGTGAGGTCGAGGGCCAGGCGCTGGTCACGGCCTCCAACAAGCTCTGCGAGGAGCAGCCTCTCAACGATTACGAGCAGGCGTTGATCGAACGGTTGCTGGCCTGAGCCACGATGACCTTGCGCAGAATGCTCAACGACTCTTGAGAGAGGCGCTGGGGTACAGCAGCATAGGACTGTGTCTGAGGTGTGCCCACCAGAAACGCAAAAGCCGCGCAATGCGCGGCTTTCGACAAGTTGGTGGGCCCACACGGACTCGAACCGTGGACCAAAGGATTATGAGTCCTCTGCTCTAACCAACTGAGCTATAGGCCCTCAGAAGGAGGCCGGATTATAACGAGGGATCACCCTCACTGCCATCCGAAAGATCCGAAAGTGCTATAC
Organism: Pseudomonas sp. MLB6B; assembly: GCF_054508135.1. Taxonomy (NCBI): domain Bacteria; kingdom Pseudomonadati; phylum Pseudomonadota; class Gammaproteobacteria; order Pseudomonadales; family Pseudomonadaceae; genus Pseudomonas; species Pseudomonas sp. MLB6B. The sequence goes on from NZ_CP199313.1 coordinate 1,180,103, forward strand.
GAAGAAACACTCCCTCGAATTCCCGTGCCGGCAACGGCAGGCTGACGATGTACCCCTGGATCTGCTCGCACCCCTCGGCCGCCAGGAACTGTTGCTGGGCCTGGGTCTCCACGCCCTCGGCGATGATGGTCAACTGCATGCTGCGCCCTAGGGCGATGATGGCGCGGGCGATGGCGGCGTCGTGGGCGTCTTCGGGCAGGCCGCGGATGAAGGATTGGTCGATCTTGAGGATGTCCAACGGCAGGCGCTTGAGGTAGCTCAGCGAAGAGTAGCCCGTGCCGAAATCGTCGATGGCCAGTTGCACACCCAGCTGCTTGAGCTGGTCGAGCACGGCCAGGGCCTCTTCGGCCTGGCTCATGATGAAGTTTTCGGTGATCTCCAACTGCAGGTCGCCGGCATCGAGCTGGTAGGTGTGCAGCAGTTGCTCGATGCGTTTGGCCAGGTTGGGTTGGCGCAGCTGGGCGCCGGCCAGGTTGACGGACAGCGGCCCGAACGCCTGGTACTGGCTTTTCCATTGCTGCATCTGCTTGCAGGCTTGCTCGAGCACCCAGTCGCCGATCTGCAAAATGCTGCCGTTGTCTTCGGCCAGGTTGATGAAGTGCTCGGGCGGTACTTCGCCGAAGACCGGGTGGTTCCAGCGTACCAATGCTTCGGCGCCGACCAAGGCTTGAGTCTTGAGGCTGAGCTTGGGTTGATAGCACAGGCTCAGCTCGTTGCGTTCGATGGCGCGGCGCAGCTCGTGCTCCAAAGCGATGCGCTCGTTCGCCTGGGCGGTAAGGTCGCTGGTATAGGCTTCGACGCGGTTGCGGCCCTTGGCCTTGGAACGGTACATGGCCGCGTCGGCATTGCGGATCAGGCTCGCGACGTCGGTGCCGTCCTGTGGGTACAGGCTGATGCCGATGCTGGCACTGGTGAAGAACTCGTGTTCGCCTGCCTGGAATGGTGCGACGAAACACGCCAGCAGCTTGCCGGCGATGGTACTCGCGTCGCTGGGGCGGTGCAGGCCCGGCAGCAGGATGATGAACTCGTCGCCGCCCAGTCGCGCCACGGTGTCGACGTCGCGCACCTGCTCCTTGAGCCGATGGGCGATCCCCTTGAGCAACAAGTCGCCCACGGGATGGCCGAGGCTGTCGTTGATGTGCTTGAAACGGTCGAGATCGAGGAACAGCACCGCACCTTGGCGGCTGGTGCCATTGGCGTCGGCGAGGGCGATTTGCAGGCGGTTTTCGAACAGGGCGCGGTTGGGCAGGCCGGTGAGCGGGTCGTGGTGGGCCTGGTAGTCGAGCTTGGCCTGGGCGTGCTTGAGGCTGGAGATGTCGGCGAACACCGATACGAAATGGGTGATCTCGCGCTCGTGGTTGCGCACCACGCTGATGGTGACCCAGCCGGGGTACATCTCGCCGTTCTTGCGCCGGTTGTAGATCTCGCCCTGCCAATGGCCTTCGGCGGTGAGTTGATGCCACATAGCGGCATAGAAGGCGCTGTCGTGATGCCCGGAGGCCAGCAGCCGCGGTGTCTGGCCCAATGCCTCGATCTCGCTGTAACCGGTGATCTCGCTGAACGCCCGGTTGACCGCGCTGATGTGCTGGTCGGTGTCGGTGATCAGCACGGCTTCGGCCGTATTTTCGAATACGGTGGCGGCCAGTTGCAGCTTTTCCTGCATCAGGTGGCGCTCGGTGATGTCGCGGGCGATGGTCAGCATGCAGTCGACGCCGGCGATCGGCAACGGTCTGACCGACAGCTCGCACAAGCGAATCTGGCCGTCGCTACGGCGGATCAGACAGCTGAAGTCGCGTACGAAACCGTCGCGCTTGAGCAGCTCGACGAGCCGATGGCGCTCTTCCAGGTCGGCCCAGATGTTCAGGTCCACGGCTCTCTGGCTGCGTTGTTTAGGGTTGAGGTCGTAACCTGTCAGGCGGCAGAAGCCTTCGTTCGCCTCGATCATCAGGCCATCGCTCTGCCTCGACAGCAGCAGGCCATCAGGCGATGCATGGAACGCCTTGGCGAACTTTTCCTCGGAGGTTTGCAATTGTTGCTGGGTCTGCTTCAGCTGGCTGATGTCGCGTACGGCCACGACCAAGGCCAAGACGCCGTCGAGGTCGAAGGTCTCGGCGGACGTCAGACCGGTGAAGCGCTGGCCATCGCTGCGCAGAAAGGTCATTTCCAGATTGCGAATTCCGCCATGGTGCAGGCGCTCCAACAGCCCCGGGGCGTTGTCTTCGACCTCCCACAGGCCCAGCTCGGTGGCAGTGTGGCCGAGGACCTCGCTGCGCTTCAGACCGGTTTGCGTCTCGAAGGCCTCGTTGACCTCCAGCAGCCGACCATCGCTGTGGCGGGCGATGACCAGGATGTCGGGGCATTGCTCGAACACCGAGGCGAACTTCTGTTCCGAGAGCCGTAGGGCATGCTCGGTGCGCTTGGTCTCGCTGATGTCGATCATCAGGCCGCGCATCAGCGGGGCATGGCCCTGCCTGATCATGCTGACGATATTGCGCACCCACAGCGTGCGGCCATCGGCGCAGATCACTCGGTAGTCGAGGCTGTGGTGGCGGCTGGCTGCGGTTTCGCGCTCGCAATAGGACTGGGCGCGCAGAGCGTCGTCAGGATGCAGGATGCCGCGCCAGAACCCGGGTTTGAGCCAGTCCTTGAGCGGATAGCCCAACAGCCCTTCGGCATGGGGCGAAACGTAGCTGAACGTGAAGTCCTTGGCATTGGCTTCCCAGGCCACCGCCGAAAGGCTTTCGACCAAACTGCGGTAGTGGTACTCGCTGCTGCGCAGTTCCTGCTCCAGGGCCATGCGCCGGGATATTTCCGAACTCAGCCGGCGGTTGATGCGCATGGCCATGGCCAGCCCGGCGATGAGCAACAGCAGCGCCGGCAGGCCGTAGACCAATACGTCGTGCCACAGACTGCGCTGGTCGAGCACATCGGCCACCCAGCGACGTTGGATCTCGCTCACCTCGTTTGCGGAGAGGTCGGCCAGGACCTTGTCCAGGATCGTCACCAAAATCGCATTTTCCCGCGGCACCGCCATCGCCAGTTGGTAGCGATAGGGCGTTTGGCCGCTGATGTGCAGGCCATCGAGCTTGGTTTCGCGCAAGCTCCAGATGCTCGAGGCCAGATCGCTTACCACCGCATCCACCTGCCCGGTAGCCAAGGCCTGCAAGACCGAATTGACGTTGGGCAGGGTCACCAGGTTCAAGTCCGGATGGTGGGTGCGCAGCAGTTCGTGGGGGGCGTAGTCTTCCACTACGGCGACCTTCAAGCCATACAGGTCGTGCAGGGTGCGCGGCTGCGGGCCGCCTTTGCGCGCCAGGATGACGATGGGAAAGTCCAGATAGGGACGGGTGAACGACAGGTACTCCTGACGCTCGGGTGTGGACATGATGGCTGCGAGCAGGTCGACGCGCTGGGTGCGGGCCTGGTCGAGCATGTGTGTCCAGTCGCCAGATGCGACAGGCTGCATGGCGACGCGCAGGCGCCGTTGGATCAGCTCGACGTAGTCGGCCGACAGGCCTTGGAACGGGCCTTCGCCGCTGCGGAATTCGAAAGGCGGCCAGGCACCATCACCACCCAGGCGCAACTGCGGATGGGCCCTGAGCCAGGCGTTTTCTTCTTTGGTAAGGGTGAGGGCGCCGGCAGTTGCCGTCCAGGTGGCAAGAAACAGTGTGAGCAGGGCCAGCGACAAACGCATGAAGGGGTCTCGATCCAGGAACATGTCAATCGAGTGTAGACCGGCATTGCGGGTGCGCTCGGCTACGGGGAATTTCGCTTGGCGGGAGGTGTTGCTAGGGGTAAAAGCTGCGATTTAGACGTGCTGCTGCATAAGGGCCAAAAAAAACCCCGGCCTGGGCCGGGGTTGATCGTCACTCGTCGAGGAAGGAGCGCAGATGCTCGCTCCGCGTCGGGTGGCGCAGCTTGCGCAGCGCTTTGGCTTCTATCTGACGGATACGCTCGCGGGTTACATCGAACTGTTTGCCGACCTCCTCGAGGGTGTGGTCGGTGTTCATGTCGATACCGAAACGCATGCGCAGCACCTTGGCTTCGCGCGCGGTCAGCCCGGACAATACGTCACGGGTGGCCTCTTTCAAGCTTTCGACCGTGGCGACATCGATCGGGGACTGCATGGTCGAGTCCTCGATGAAGTCACCCAGGTGGGAGTCTTCGTCGTCGCCGATCGGCGTTTCCATGGAGATCGGCTCTTTGGCGATCTTCAAGACCTTGCGGATCTTGTCCTCAGGCATCTCCATACGCTCGCCCAGTTCTTCCGGCGTCGGCTCGCGACCCATTTCCTGCAACATCTGCCGGGAAATACGGTTGAGCTTGTTGATCGTTTCGATCATGTGCACCGGAATACGGATGGTGCGCGCCTGGTCGGCGATGGAGCGAGTGATCGCCTGACGAATCCACCAGGTGGCGTAGGTCGAGAACTTGTAGCCACGGCGGTATTCGAACTTGTCCACCGCTTTCATCAAACCGATGTTGCCTTCCTGGATCAGGTCGAGGAATTGCAGGCCGCGGTTGGTGTATTTCTTGGCGATGGAGATGACCAGACGCAGGTTCGCCTCGACCATTTCCTTCTTGGCGCGGCGTGCCTTGGCTTCGCCAATGGACATGCGGCGGTTGATGTCTTTGATTTCGGCAACGCTCAGACCGGTCTCTTGTTCGAGGTCGATCAACTTTTGCTGGCAAGCCACGATAGCCGCGTTTTTCTCACCCAGGGCCGCAGCCCATTTGGTGCTGCGCTTGGAGAGGTCACCGCTCCAAGTCTGGTCGGTTTCATTGCTGGGGAACAGGCGCAGGAAGTCGGCACGCGGCATGCGGGCATCACGCACGCACAACTGCATGATTGCGCGTTCTTGCGCGCGCAGACGCTCCAGGGCGCTACGAACACGCTCGACCAGAGCTTCGAACTGCTTGGGCACCAGCTTGATCGGCATGAACAGCTCGGCCAGCGCGGCCATGGCGGCCAAGCTGTCCTTGTGCGCACGGCCGTGCTTCTTCAGCACCTTGAGCGTGGCGTCGCGCTGTTCGGCGACCGCGCCGAAACGCTGACGGGCCAACTCTGGATCGGGACCGCTCTCGACTTCGTCTTCGCTGTCGTCGCCGTTATCGTCGCCGTCTTCTTCCTCGTCGCCTTCCTGCTTGGCCGCAGCCGGCTTGGCGCCTGGGATCGGCACTTCGTCGTTGGGCGAGGCGATGTTGTCGTCGGGGTCGATGTAGCCGCTGAAGACGTCGGACAAACGGCCCGCGTCGGTGGTGACACGCTCGTATTCGCTGAGAATGTGATCGACGGTGCCCGGGAAGTGGGCAATGGCGCCCATGACTTCACGAATACCTTCCTCGATGCGCTTGGCGATTTCGATTTCGCCTTCGCGGGTCAGCAGTTCGACGGTGCCCATTTCGCGCATGTACATGCGCACCGGGTCGGTCGTACGGCCGATATCGGTTTCAACGGCCGCCAACGCTGCCGCAGCTTCTTCGGCCGCGGCTTCGTCGGTGTCGGCTTCGGCCAACAAAAGGGCATCCGCATCCGGAGCACTCTCGAATACGTTGATCCCCATGTCGTTGATCATGCGGATGATGTCTTCCACCTGTTCCGGATCTGAAATATCCTCCGGCAGGTGGTCGTTGACCTCCGCGTAAGTCAGGTAGCCCTGCTCACGACCGCGGGTGATCAACTCTTTGATACGAGACTGCTGTTGCGCTTTTCCGGACATAACACCCTATCCACTGAAGGTCTTGGCGGGCAAAAAACAAGCCGGGGATTATACCCGAGCAAGGACCTCACGCGCCAGTTGAGGTCGGGGTTTGTGCTGGAACATGACGGATGAGCAGGGCGACCAGTTCGGTTTTTTCCTCGCTCGACAGCGCAGGCCCATGGCCGCTATCGCTTAGACGCGCCTTTTTCATCAGATGTTCAAGCCTTCGCTCGCGCTGACGAGCGGACAAGCTGGTTATGGTGTCGATGAACTGTTGTTCAAGGTTTTCGCCGTCAATCAACCACTCCTTTTCGGCCAGGGCCCGCAGCAATCGGCCCTGATCGGTGCCATGCCAGCGTGCGATGAGTTGCATCGAGCTTAGTCGAGGATTCTTCTGCGCCGCTTCGATCAGGGCCACGAGCAACTGGCTGTAGACATGTTCTTCGTCGGCGAAGTGGCTGGCGTTCTCGACCTTGCCGGCCAGCAATGGATGGTGCAGCAGGGTGCGCAGTGCTGACAGGGTGGGCGGTTCCACGGGTGCCGGCACCCGCGGCGGCGGCTCGCGGCGGTCGTCGCGCTGCCAGGGCTTGCCGCCTTTTTTCCACGGTTTGTCTTGCCACTGTTTCTTGCCTTGGCTTTTGTGTGCGCCCCACGCGGGTTGTTCCTGATGGCCGACGTAGTGCTCGACGTGCGGCATGTCGCCGTAGTCGGGAGTAAAGGTGGCCATGGCATCGTAGTCGTAGCCAGGGTCGTAGTCGGGCGCGCTGGCGGGCGGTGCTTTCTGTGCCAGTTGCTCGACTTGCTGCGGGTCGAGGCCGGTGATCTCGCGCAGCCGGTTGCGCATCAGCTGACGCAAGTTGGCGCCCGGCACCTGTTCGATCAACGGTGCTGCCAGAGTGGCCAAATGCGCCTTGCCTTCCAGCGAGCGCGGGTCGGCTTCGTTGCTCAGTTGCTCGAAGAAATAGTCGGCGAGCGGTTGCGCATGTTGGTTGATGCGGGCGTGGAAGGCATCGGTGCCTTCGGCGCGGACCAGGGTATCGGGGTCTTCGCCTTCGGGCAGGAACAGGAAGCGCGCCCGGCGGCCATCCTGCAGGCTCGGTAGAGCCGATTCCAACGCCCGCCAGGCCGCCTTGCGCCCGGCTTGGTCACCGTCGAAGCAGAACAGCACGCTGGGTACCACTCGGTACAGGCGCTTCAAGTGCTCTTCGCTGGTCGCGGTGCCGAGGGTGGCCACCGCGTTGCGCAGGCCTTGCTGGGCCAGGGCGATGACGTCCATGTAGCCTTCGACGACGATGATCTCGTCGAGGTTGCGGTTGTGCTTGCGCGCCTCGTACAGCCCGTACAGCTCCTGGCCCTTGTGGAACACCGGGGTTTCCGGCGAGTTCAGGTATTTGGGCTTGTCGTCGCCCAGCACTCGGCCACCGAACGCGATGACCCGGCCGCGGCTGTCGCGGATCGGGAAGATTACCCGGTCGCGGAAGCGATCGTAGCGCTTGCCGCTCTCGGCGTTCTCGATCAACAGGCCGGCATCGATCATCACCTTTTGCTGCAAGGTGTCAGCGCCCAGGTGCTTGAGCAGGTTGTCCCAGCCGGGTGGGGCGAAACCCAGGCCGAAGTCGCGGGCGATCTCGCCGGACAGGCCGCGGCCTTTGAGGTACTCGACCGCAGACTTGCGCGTCGGATGGTTGCGCAGCGCCTGGCGGAAGAACTCGGCGGCCGCTTCGAGCAGCGGGTACAGCGGCGAGTCGGTCGGTTGGCGCGGCTTCTGGTTGCGCCGGCCTTCCTCGCGCGGAATCTCCATGCCGGCCGCGCGGGCCAGTTCCTCGACCGCCTGGGGGAAGTCCAGGTTGTCGTGGTCCATGATGAAGCCGAGCGCGTTGCCGCCGGCGCCGCAGCCGAAGCAGTAGTAGAACTGCTTGTCGGGGCTGACGGTGAAGGAGGGGCTTTTCTCCTTGTGGAACGGGCAGCAGGCGGACAGGTTCTTGCCGGTCTTCTTCAACTGCACGCGCGAGCTCACCACATCGACGATGTCGGTGCGGTTGAGGAGGTCATCGATGAAGCTCTGCGGAATCAGCCCGGCCATGGCGGTCTCGTCATCTGGCGACTGGCAAGTTTAGACGCTCGCGCGCAAACGCAATGTGGCGGCCAGTGATGAAAAAGATAAGGAATGCGGGTTGGAACGTGCGCGTGGGTAGCCTCGAAAGGCTCGTCAGTAAAACGTGCACCACTGGTCAAGGACCAGGCCTGACGAATATCGCGAAGTGCCCATGGCTTGTGCCGGGGCGCCCGGAGCGCATGGCTCAGGGATTGAAACCACAACTGCCATTAGCCCGGCGCGATGGCCGGGCTTTGGCAGAAGCTTTGCAACGTGCGGCTGTATTAATACAGACGAACGGCGCGGCGCTGTTCGCGCTGGACCTTCTTGGCGTGACGCTTTACAGCGGCGGCAGCTTTACGCTTACGCTCCGAAGTCGGCTTCTCGTAGAACTCGCGGCTGCGAACTTCAGCCAATACACCGGCTTTTTCGCAGGAGCGCTTGAAGCGACGCAGAGCTACGTCGAAGGGTTCGTTCTCTTTAACTTTGACGGCTGGCATCCAGGGCTACCTTATTCATTACCGGGGTAGACGGACTCCTGGCAAAACAAAGGTGTGCTGGAGAACGTCGGTTTTCAAGGGTTGCGGATGTTACCCCGTCGCCAGCAGGAATGCAAAGCCTCTGATCGAAAACCGCTGGTCGGTACTTGGCGCGGCGACTATCATGCGCCGCTTCGAATTCAGCCTCCACAAGGCACGCACCCATGTTAGTACTGGGCTTGGAAACATCCTGCGACGAGACTGGCGTCGCATTATATGACAGCGAGCGCGGTTTGTTGGCCGATGCCCTGTTCAGCCAGATCGATCTGCACCGCGTCTACGGCGGCGTAGTGCCGGAATTGGCCTCGCGCGACCACGTCAAGCGCATGCTGCCGCTGATCCGCGAAGTCCTGGCCAGCGCCGGGCGCGCGCCTGGCGACATCGACGCCATCGCCTACACCGCAGGCCCGGGCCTGGTCGGTGCCCTGCTGGTGGGGGCGTCCTGCGCGCAGGCACTGGCCTTCGCCTGGGATATTCCGGCCCTGGGCGTGCACCACATGGAGGGCCATCTGCTGGCGCCGATGCTCGAAGCGCAGCCGCCGGCGTTTCCGTTCGTCGCTTTGTTGGTGTCGGGGGGGCATACCCAGCTGGTTCGGGTCGACGGCATCGGCCGATACCAGCTGCTGGGCGAGAGCCTGGACGACGCCGCGGGCGAGGCGTTCGACAAGACCGCCAAGCTCATCGGCCTCAACTACCCAGGCGGCCCGGAAATCGCTCGCCTGGCCGAGCAGGGCGTGCCGGGGCGCTTCAAGTTTCCGCGGCCCATGACCGACCGGCCCGGGCTGGAATTCAGCTTCAGCGGTTTGAAGACCTCGACCCTCACCGCCTGGCAGCAGTGCTGCGCCGCAGGCGACGACACCGAGCAGACCCGCTGCGACATTTCCCTGGCGTTCCAGCAGGCCGTGGTCGACACCCTGACCATCAAATGCAAGCGTGCCCTGCAACAGACCGGCCTCAAGCGTCTGGTCATCGCTGGCGGCGTGAGCGCCAACAAGGCGCTGCGGGCATCGCTCGAAGACATGCTGGCGAGCCTCAAGGGTGACGTCTATTACGCACGTCCGCAGTTCTGTACCGACAACGGCGCGATGATCGCCTATGCCGGTTGCCAGCGTTTGCTCGCCGGGCAGCGCCAGGACTTGGCGATCAGTGTGCAGGCCCGTTGGCCGATGGAGCAGTTGCCGGCGATCTGAGCCTGCGTGAGGGCTGTGTGAGCTCTGGGCTTTAGAAGTGCCGCTCGCGCCCGGCCCACAGGTCGCGCAGGTTGTTGCGGTGGCTCCAGACGATCAGCAGGGTAAGCAGCGTGACCGGCAGTAAGGCGTCGGCCTGGCGCCAAGCCAGGAGCGGCAAGGTCAACGGGGTGGCGATCAGCGCCGCCAGGGAGCTGGTGCGGCTCAGGTGCAGCGTGAGCGACCAGATCCCGATCGCCAGCAGGGCGGCCGGCGGGTATACCACCATCAACATGCCGGCGGCAGTGGCCACGCCCTTGCCGCCATGGAAGCGGAAATACAACGGGAACACATGGCCGACCACGGCACACAGGCCGATCCAGGCTTGCGCTTGCAGGTCGAGGCCGGCCAGCTTGGCCAGCAGCACCGGTACACTGCCCTTGCACAGGTCGCCCAACAGGGTCAGGATCGCCATTCGGCGGCCCGCCAGGCGCAGCATGTTGGTGGCGCCTGCGTTGCCGGAGCCGCTCGAGCGCGGGTCAGGGCTGCCCGCCCGTCGGCTGAGGACGATGGCGAAGGACAGTGAGCCGAGCAGGTAGGCAAACAGTGCCAATGACCAAAACATGCTAACTATTCCGGGCGAGAACGCCCCGATTCTAACGGCGCCAGTCGCCCTTGTCGTGCTGTGGAGAGAAGTGCTTGGACAGAGTGTTCATCGAAGGCCTGGAAGTCGATACCGTCATCGGCGCCTATGACTGGGAGCGCGACATTCGGCAATGCCTGCGCCTGGACCTGCGCTTCGCCTGGGACAACCGCCCCGCCGCAGCCGACGACGACCTGAGCCTGACGCTCGACTACGCCACCGTCACGGCGCGTATCCAGGCATTCGCCGAGCAGGCGCGTTTCGAACTGGTGGAAACCTTCGCCGAGCGCCTGGCGGCGGCTTTGATGCAGGAATTCGGCATCACCTGGATGAGCCTGAAGGTGACCAAGCCGGGTGCGATACCGGCGGCCCGTGGCGGTGTTGGCGTGGAGATCGAGCGCGGATGTCTCTGAGCACGGTATACCTGGGGCTGGGCAGCAACATCGAGCGCGAGCGCCATCTATGCGCAGGGCTCGACGCGCTGGCCGGGCTGCTGAGCGACATGCGCTGTTCGGCCGCTTTCGAAAGCGATCCGGTAGGCATCAAGAGCGGCCCTTTCATCAACCTGGTGGTCACTGGCCAAACGACGCTGCCGTTGCTCGAACTCGATCGGCGCCTGAAATTCATCGAGGCCGACAACGGTCGCTATGCTGCCGATCGCAAGGGCCTGCCGCTGGACATTGACGTGTTGATGTTTCGCGACTGGCACGGCACTTTCGATGGCCTGGTACTGCCTCGGGCCGAGATTCTCAAGAACGCCTTCGTGCTCTGGCCCTTGGCGCTGCTCGCCCCCGACCTGCAGCACCCGCTGGCCGGCAAAAGCATGGCGCAGCTGTGGCAAGAGGCCGATATTCGGCAGGTGCTTGCCCCAGTGCCATTCGAGTGGCGCGGTAAGCAACTCACTGCCCTGTGACGAGCGGCGGCCCGGCCCGGCGTAGGGAGGGCCGAGTGCCAGGCATCAGCCGTTCGAAGCCATGCGCGCCGCTTTGAACGCTTTCAGCGCATTCAGCCGCTCGCGCTTGATTGCATCGCCCAAGGCCTTGCCGGCCAGTCCCTGACCGATGAGGTGCTGCGCGCTGGCAGCGCGGGCGACCTTGGCCGCTTCGCGCAGGTACTCGGCCTGTGGATAAGATCGATTTTCCAAACCCAGTCGGCCGCGAGCGTCCATTTCGCATGCGGCGATGAAGTCTTCGAAGCGCTGTGGGCGTCGGCACACATCGAATTTTTGCAGCAGCTCCAACAGCGTGTCCGGCCGCAGCTCCAGCGCGCGATGGCCATGGGTGTGGTATTCCCCGACCAGCAGCGCCAGTTCCTGGCACTCTTTCGGCGCCTTGAAGCGCTGGTTGACCGCCTTGATCAGCTTCACACCTCGGTGTTCGTGGGCGATGTGCCGCGGCCATTGTTCCTGGGGCGTGGTGCCCTTGCCCAGGTCGTGCAGCAGGCAGGCCCAGCGCACGTTCAGCGGTTGATCGTGCAGCGCGGCCTGTTGTAACACCGCCAGGGTATGCACGCCGCTGTCGATTTCCGGGTGATGGGCTTCGGGCTGCGGCACGCCGAACAGCGCATCGACTTCCGGCACCAGCTGCGCGAGCGCGCCGCAGTCGCGCAACACCTGGATGAACACCTGCGGCTGTGCCTCCATCAGGGCGCGTTCGATTTCCTTCCAACTGCGCTCGGCGGTCAGCGCTTGCAGTTCGCCCGACTCGCTGATCTGGCGCATCAGCTCCAGCGTTTCTTCGGCGACGCGAAAGCCCAGAGGCGCATAGCGGGCGGCGAATCGCGCCACGCGCAGCACACGCAAAGGGTCTTCGGCGAAGGCAGGGGATACGTGGCGCAGCAGCTTGGCTTGCAGGTCGCGTTGCCCGTGGTAGGGGTCGTAGAGGTTGCCCTGGGGGTCTTCGGCCATGGCGTTGATGGTCAGGTCACGACGGATCAAGTCCTGCTCCAGCGTCACCTCAGGGCTGGCGTGAAAGGTGAACCCGCCATAGCCGCGGCCGCTCTTGCGCTCGGTGCGGGCCAGGGCGTACTCCTCGTTGGTCTTGGGGTGCAGGAATACCGGGAAGTCGGCGCCTACTGGGCGATAGCCTTGCTCGTGCATCTGTTCGACGGTGGCACCCACCACCACCCAATCGACATCGCTCACGGCGAGGCCGAGCAAACGGTCGCGTACCGCGCCGCCAACTTTGTAAATTTGCATAAACGTCTCCAGTGCAGGCTCACAGCATACCTTGTGGGCCTGCGCCGGCGAACGTCGTCTCAGGGATGGCGGGCGGCCATGTCCAGGCGCCCATAGTCGTGGACTTCGCCGTGTTCGCTGCGCGGCGGCATGTGATGGGTTTTCATCACCTGTTCGCCTTGTACGGTTTCCAGGTGCACGTCGAAGCCCCACAACCGGTGCAGGTGGCGCATGACCTCTTCGGTGGAATCGCCTAGAGGCTTGCGGTTGTGCTGTTGATGGCGCAGGGTCAGCGAGCGGTCGCCGCGGCGGTCGATGCTCCAGATCTGAACGTTCGGCTCGCGGTTGCCCAGGTTGTACTGGGCCGCCAGTTGTTCGCGGATCGTTCGATAACCCGATTCGTCATGGATGGCCGGCACCAGCAGTTCGTCGCGCTGGTCGTCGTCGAGAATGCTGAACAGTTTCAGGTCGCGCATCACCTTGGGCGACAGGTACTGCAGGATGAAGCTTTCGTCCTTGAAGCTGCTCATGGCGAACTTCAGGGTGGACAGCCAGTCGCTGCCGGCGATTTCCGGGAACCAATGGCGATCCTCGTCGGTGGGATGCTCGCACATGCGGCGGATGTCGGTGTACATGGCAAAACCCAGCGCGTACGGGTTGATGCCACTGTAATAAGGGCTATCGAAGCCGGGCTGGAACACTACGCTGGTGTGCGACTGCAAGAACTCCATCATGAAGCCGTCGGTCACCAGGCCTTCGTCATAGAGATCGTTCATCAATGTGTAGTGCCAGAAGGTGGCCCACCCCTCGTTCATCACTTGCGTTTGGCGCTGTGGATAGAAGTACTGCGCGATCTTACGCACGATACGCACCACCTCGCGCTGCCAGGGTTCGAGCAGTGGCGCGTGCTTTTCGATGAAGTAGAGAATGTTTTCCTGCGGCTCTGCGGGAAAACGTGCGAAGTCTCTGTCGTCGCCTTTGCCTGCACTTTTCGGGATGGTGCGCCACAGGTCGTTGATTTGCCGTTGCAGGTATTCTTCGCGCTCGGTCTGGCGCCGACGCTCCTCCTCGGCCGAGATGGGGTAGGGCCGTTTGTAGCGGTCGACGCCATAGTTCATAAGGGCGTGGCACGAGTCGATCAGGTCTTCCACGGCATCGATGCCGTGGCGTTCCTCGCACTGGCTGATGTACTGCTTGGCGAACACCAGGTAGTCGATGATCGAAGTGGCGTCGGTCCAGGTGCGGAACAGGTAGTTGCCTTTGAAAAAGCTGTTGTGCCCGTAGCAGGCGTGGGCGATCACCAAGGCCTGCATGCACATGGTGTTCTCTTCCATCAGGTAGGCGATGCACGGGTCGGAGTTGATCACGATCTCGTACGCCAGCCCCATCTGGCCACGTGTGTAGGACTTCTCGGTGCTGAGGAACTGTTTGCCGTAGGACCAGTGGTGATAACCCAAGGGCATGCCCACCGAGGCATAGGCGTCCATCATCTGCTCGGCAGTGATCACCTCGATCTGATTGGGGTAGGTGTCCAGCGCATAGCGCGCGGCCAGACGGCTGATCTCCCTGTCGTAGGTCTGGATCAGCTCGAACGTCCACTCGGAACCGGTGGAGAGGGGTTGGCGTCGCTGGGCTCTGGCGGTCATGTGGCTAACCTGCGCTGGAAGAGTTCACGGAAGACCGGGTAGATGTCACCGGCCGAGACCAGTTGCTGTTGGGCGAACGTGTCGGGGAAGGCTTCGCCCATGCGCTCGTACTCGTACCACAGCGCCTGATGTTCGCGCGGGGTGATCTCGACGTAAGTGTAGTACTGCACATGGGGCATGATCTGCTTGGCCAGGATGTCGCGGCAGATGGGGGAATCGTCGTTCCAGTTGTCGCCGTCCGAGGCTTGGGCGGCATAGATGTTCCAGTCGTTGGTGGGGTAGCGCTCGGCCATGATCTCCTGCATCAGCTTGAGGGCGCTCGACACGATGGTGCCGCCGGTTTCCCGGGAGTAGAAGAACTCTTCTTCGTCCACCTCGCGGGCGCTGGTGTGGTGGCGGATGAACACTACGTCGATGCGGTCGTAGTTACGCTTGAGGAACAGGTACAGCAGGATGAAGAAACGCTTGGCGATGTCCTTGGTGGCTTGGGTCATGGAGCCGGAGACGTCCATCAGGCAGAACATCACCGCTTTGGAACTGGGGTTGGGCTGCTTGACCAGCAGGTTGTACTTGAGGTCGAAGGTGTCGAGGAAGGGCAGACGGTTGATGCGCGCCCGCAGCCGCTCGATTTCGGCCTCGACCGCTTGGATGTCGGTGAAGTTGGCCGGCTCCTCCACTTTGAGGCGGGCAAGCTCGGCTTCGGCCTTGCGCAACGCCGCACGGCTGCTGCCGGTCAGCGCGATGCGCCGGGAATGGGCCGAGCGCAAGGTGCGCACGATGTTGATGCGTGACGGATTGCCTTCGCTGCTGACTCCTGCACGTACGGTCTTGAAGGTATCAGTGCCGTTGAGGTGACGCTTGACCAGATTGGGCAGTTCCAGGTCTTCGAACATGAATTCGAGAAACTCTTCCTGGGTGATCTGGAAGACGAACTCGTCCATGCCTTCGCCGGAATTGCCCGCCTTGCCGGGGCCGCCACCGCCACCACCGCCGCCCTTGGGCCGGGCGATCTGTTCACCCGCCGTGAACTCCTTGTTGCCTGGATGCACGACGGTTTGCTTGCCACCACGGCCGTGGTGCAGCACCGGCTCGTCGATGTCGCGGCCGGGGATGCTGATCTGTTCGCCGTGCTCCATGTCGGTGATGGAACGCCTGCCAACGGCCTCTTCCACCGCCTTCTTGATGTGGTCACGGTAACGCCGCAAGAAGCGCTGGCGATTGACCGTGCTCTTGTTCTTGCCGTTCAGGCGTCGGTCGATTACATAGCTCATGGTTCCTCCGGTCGCTGGGAGCAGCTGCAAGCCATAAGCCTGGCGCTGCAAGCAAGAGCAGCTAGCATTGCGCCAAGCATTGGCACCGGGCTGGCGCCCGGTGCCAATGCTTGGCAGCCGAAGCTCGCCACTTGCCGCCTTATTGCGATTTCCTGACCCGCAGGTACCATTCCGACAGCAGACGTACCTGCTTATCGGTATAGCCACGTTCCACCATCCGCGTGACGAAGTCGTTGTGCTTTTTCTGGTCCTCTTTGCTCGCTTTGGCATTGAAGCTGATGACCGGTAGCAAGTCTTCGGTGTTGGAGAACATCTTCTTCTCGATCACCACCCGCAGCTTCTCGTAGCTCAGCCAGCTGGGATTTTTGCCGTTGTTGTTGGCGCGTGCGCGCAACACGAAGTTGACGATTTCGTTGCGGAAGTCTTTCGGGTTGCTGATGCCTGCCGGCTTCTCGATCTTCTCCAGCTCCTCATTGAGGGCCACGCGGTTGAGGATTTCTCCGGTTTCCGGGTCGCGGTATTCCTGGTCCTGGATCCAGAAGTCGGCGTACAGCACATAGCGGTCGAAGATGTTCTGGCCGTACTCGCTGTAGGACTCCAGGTAAGCGGTCTGGATTTCCTTGCCGATGAACTCGATATAGCGCGGCGCCAGGTATTCCTTGAGGAAACGCAGATAGCGCTCGCGGGTCTCGGCAGGGAACTGTTCTTGCTCGATCTGCTGCTCCAGCACATACAGCAGGTGCACAGGGTTGGCCGCCACTTCGTGCGGATCGAAGTTGAAGACCTTGGACAGGATCTTGAAAGCGAAACGCGTGGACAGGCCGTTCATGCCTTCGTCGACGCCGGCAGCGTCGCGGTATTCCTGGATCGACTTGGCCTTGGGGTCGGTATCCTTGAGGTTTTCACCGTCATACACCCGCATCTTCGAGTAGATGTTGGAGTTTTCCGGTTCCTTGAGCCGTGACAGCGAAGTGAACTGCGCCAGCATCTTCAGTGTGTCCGGTGCGCAATGGGCTTTGGCCAGCGAACTGCCGGCAAGCAGTTTGTCGTAGATCCTGATTTCGTCGCTGACCCGCAGGCAGTACGGTACTTTGACGATGTAAATCCGGTCGATGAACGCCTCGTTGTTCTTGTTGTTGCGGAAGGTATGCCATTCCGATTCGTTGGAGTGCGCCAGCAGAATCCCGGTATAGGGAATCGCGCCCAAGCCTTCGGTGCTGTTGTAGTTGCCTTCCTGAGTGGCCGTGAGCAAGGGGTGCAGTACCTTGATCGGCGCCTTGAACATCTCGACGAATTCCATCAACCCCTGGTTGGCTCGGCACAGCGCGCCCGAGTAGCTGTAGGCGTCGGCGTCGTTCTGTGGGAATTCTTCGAGCTTGCGGATATCGACCTTGCCCACCAGCGCCGAGATGTCCTGATTGTTCTCGTCGCCCGGTTCGGTTTTGGCGATGGCGATCTGATTGAGGATCGAGGGGTAGAGTTTCACCACGCGGAATTTGGAAATATCGCCGCCGAATTCCTGCAGGCGCTTGGTGGCCCAAGGCGACATGATGGTGCTCAGGTAGCGCCGGCTGATGCCATATTCCTCTTCAAGGATGTTGCCGTCTTCGCTGGCGTTGAACAGTCCCAAGGGCGACTCGAAGACCGGCGAGCCCTTGATGGCATAGAAGGGTTCTTTTTCCATCAGTTGTTTGAGCTTTTCGGCCAGAGACGATTTGCCGCCGCCGACAGGGCCAAGCAAGTAGAGGATCTGCTTCCTTTCTTCCAGGCCTTGAGCGGCATGTCGGAAGTAGGACACGATCTGGTCGATGCACTCTTCCATGCCATGGAAGTCGGCGAATGCGGGATAGCGGCGAATCACCTTGTTGGAAAAGATGCGCGATAACCTGGAGTTGGTCGAGGTGTCGATCAATTCCGGTTCACCGATAGCCGTCAAAAGCCGTTCGGCTGCCGAGGCGTAGGCACGGCGGTCTTCCTTGCACAACTCGAGGTACTCCTGAAGCGAGAGTTCCTCCTGTCGCGTCGACTCGAAACGCTGTTGGAAATGGCTAAAAATGCTCATGACGTCACCTCGCTCGATACGTGGAGCCGACGTCGGATCACTCAGCTGATGCTGGCATGCAAACGGTGCTACCGATTGCCGTTATCCCCCCAGAACACCTTTGTAACGCTGCCGATGACCCGCGCGCCGGTGTACCGGCTCTCCCCTGTTTGGATGGCCTGAGCTTAAGGATAGTTGGTTCTGCGCAAGGTCAAGGACGGAAGGAAAAGATCGTCTCTTGCAATGGCCTCTGTAGAGGCGCAAGCCCGCGGCCAGCGCGGGCTGTAGGAACTATGAAAAATTATTCCGATTGGCCCTGGGCGACATCCTCGGGATAGGTGCCGCGCCACAGCTCGAAACCGCCGTCAAGGCTGTAGACGTCGGAGAATCCCTGCTGGATCAGGTAGGCCGCCGCGCTCTGGCTGGAGTTGCCGTGATAGCAGACCACTAGGGTCGGGGCATCGAGGTCGGCCTGGCGTATGAAGTCGGCGACCGAGTGGTTGTCCAGGTGCTGGGCCCCCTGGATATGCCCGCCAGCGAAGGCTTGTGGATCGCGGATATCGACCACCACGGCGCCTTGTTCACGCAAGGCTTGGGCTTGCTCGGGTGGGATGCGCTTGAACTCGCTCATGGATGTCTCCTTCAGGGCTGGGCTATAGGGGTGGCAGGGACGGCCGCAGTGCGCAGTGCCCCGCCTTCGGTGCAATCGCAACGGTGGTATTCGCCGCTGTCGAGGTTGTACAGGGTCATGGCTCCGCCCCAGACGCAGCCGGTGTCCAGCGCGATCACGCCAGGCTCGCTGACCCGTCCTTCGAGCGCGGCCCAGTGGCCGAAGATGATGTCGACGTGCCGTGACCGACGGCCTTTATGGGCGAACCAGGGTTTGTATCCCTTGGGCGCGTCGTCCAGGCCTTCCTTGCTCTTGAGGTCGAGCTTGCCTTCGGCCGTGCAGAAACGCATGCGGGTGAAGTAGTTGGTGATCGCCCGCAGGCGCTCCACGCCGGTCAGGCGCTTGCTCCACTTGTTCGGCTCGTTGCCGTACATGCCGTCGAGGAAAGGTTTCAAACGTTCGTCGTCGCGCAGCACCTGCTCGACCTCGGCGGCCAGTTCCAGCGCCGTGCCCAGGGTCCATTGCGGGGGGATGCCGGCATGCACCATGGCCACACCGCGCGGCTCGTCGTAATGCAGCAGTTTCTGCTGGCGCAACCAGCCCATCAATTGCTCGGCGTCTGGCGCTTCGAGCACTTCGCGCAGGGTGTCGCCTTTCTTCAGTCGATCGATGTTGTGCCAGGCCGCCAGCAAGTGCAGGTCGTGGTTGCCGAGCACGCAGACCAGCGAGTCGCGCAGACTGTAGAGAAAGCGCAAGGTCTCCAGCGATTCGGGGCCGCGGTTGACCAGGTCGCCGACCAGCCACAGATGGTCGACCGCAGGGTCGAACTTCACGCGCTGCAACAGGCACTTGAGCGGTTGCAAACAGCCTTGCAGGTCGCCGACCGCGTACACCGCCATCAGTGCAGCGCCCCAGGCACGGCCAGGCGGAACGGCGCGATCGCGGCTTCGAACTGCGTGCCGTCGTCGGCCAGCATCTGGTAGCTGCCCTGCATGGTGCCGACACGTGTGGCGATCACCGAACCGCTGCTGTAGGTATGGGAACCACCGGGCGCAATGGAAGGCTGCTGGCCAACGACGCCGGCGCCGCGCACTTCCTCGACCTCGCCATCGCCATTGGTGATCAACCAATGACGGGAGAGCAGGGTAGCGGCCACGCTGCCGGTGTTCTGCACGGTGATGGTATAGGCGAAGGCGAAGCGCAGAGCGTCGGGGTCGGATTGGTCTTTGAGGTAACGGGTCACGACGCTGACGTCGATCTGGTAACGGGGATCGGACATGCAAGGGCCTTGGGCAGAGGAAAGCGGCGACGGCGATGGTTGCAGTCTAGGGCATTGGTGGGTGTACCGACCAGTCGATGGGCCGACCGGTACACCTGATGGGGGTAGCCTACCGTCGCGCTCAGGCGCCGGCTTGCTGGTCGGCCAACTGATCGGCCAGGCGCACGAAGGCGCTCAGGTCGAGCTGCTCGGGGCGCAGGCTGCCATCCACGCCTGCGGCTTCGATGGCGGCGTTGTCGAGCAGTCCCTTGAGGGTGTTGCGCAGGGTCTTGCGGCGCTGGTTGAAGGCCTCACGGACCACACGCTCGAGCAGGGCAGGGTCCTTGGCCGGGTGCGGTGGCGTCGCGTGCGGTACCAGGCGAACGATGGCCGAGTCCACTTTGGGCGGAGGGTTGAACGCGCCGGGGCCGACGTTGAACAGGTGTTCGACCCGGCAGTGGTACTGCACCATGATCGACAACCGCCCCCAGTCGCCGCCGCCTGGGCCGGCGGCCATGCGTTCGACCACTTCCTTCTGCAGCATGAAGTGCATGTCGCGGATCAGGTGGGCGTGGGCCAACAGGTGGAAGATCAGCGGCGTGGAGATGTTGTAGGGCAGGTTGCCGACCACCTTCAGGCTGCGCTCGGGCACCTGCAACTGGTTGAAGTCGAACTTCAACGCATCGCCCTGGTGCAGGCGGAAGTTGTCGCAGTCGCGGAACTTGTGCTGCAGGATCGGCACCAGGTCCTTGTCCAGCTCGACGACGTCCAGGTGCGCGCCGCTGTTGAGCAGGCCCTCGGTGAGGGCGCCTTGGCCCGGGCCGATTTCCAGCAGGTGTTCGCCTGGTTTGGCATGGATGGCGCGCAGAATGCGGTCGATGACGCCAGCGTCGTGCAGGAAGTTTTGCCCGAAGCGCTTGCGCGCCCGGTGTTGGTAATGCTCGTTCATGGTCGGTTCTCGGCCATCTGGTAGGCGGTTTCCAGCGCGACGCGCAGGCTACCGGTGTCGACGCGGCCGGTGCCGGCGAGGTCCAGCGCGGTGCCGTGGTCGACCGACGTGCGTACGATCGGCAGGCCCAGCGTGACGTTCACCGCAGCGCCGAAGCCCTTGTACTTGAGCACGGGCAAGCCTTGGTCGTGGTACATCGCCAGCACCGCGTCGCAGTGCTCCAGATATTTGGGGGTAAACAGGGTATCGGCCGGCAGCGGGCCGCGCAGGTCCAGGCCTTCGCTGCGCAGGCGCTCCAGCGCGGGTTCGATGATGTCGATTTCTTCGCGGCCCAGGTGGCCGCTTTCCCCGGCATGGGGGTTGAGGCCGCAAACCAGGATTCGCGGCTGGGCGATGCCGAACTTATTACGCAGGTCGTCGTGCAGGATACGCGTGACCCGCTCCAGCCGCTCGGCGGTGATGGCGTCGGCCACTTCGCGCAATGGCAGGTGCGTGGTCACCAGCGCGACCCGCAGGTTACCGGTGGCGAGCATCATCACCACTTGCGCGGTGTGGGTCAGCTCGGCCAGGAACTCGGTATGGCCGGAAAAGGCGACGCCTCCTTCGTTGATCACGCCCTTATGAACAGGCGCGGTGACCATGCCGGCAAAGTCGCCGTTCAGGCAGCCCTTGCCAGCGCGCGTCAGGGTTTCCAGCACGAAGGCTGCATTGGCCTTGTCGAGCTTGCCAGCTACCGCAGGATGGGCCAGGGGGGTGTGCCAGACGTAGAGGCTGCCCGCCGGTGCAGGCGCGTCCGGCCACTGCCCGGGTGCCACTGAATGCAGGTCGATCGCCAGCCCCAGCTGCGTGGCCCGCTCGGCGAGCAGGTCACGGTCGGTAATGGCGATCAGAGGGTAGGGCTGGGCCTGCGTGGCGAGTAGCAGGCACAGGTCAGGACCTATGCCAGCCGGCTCGCCCGGGGTGAGCGCGAAGCGCAGTGGCTTCACTGCGTGGCCTGGTCAGCGCCAGGCAGTTTGATCTCAACGTAGGCTTCGTCGCGAATCTGGCGCAGCCAGGTTTGCAGCTCTTCGTCGTACTTGCGGTTGCGCAGCACGCTCAGGGCTTGTTGCTCACGTGCCTGCTCGGTGCTGTCGGTGGCGCGACGGCCCAGTACTTCCAGCACGTGCCAGCCGTATTGGGTACGGAACGGACGGGTCACCACGCCTTGCTCGGCGGAGGCCATCTGCTCGCGGAACTCGGGCACCAGGCTGTTCGGATCGACCCAATTCAGGTCGCCACCGTTGAGCGCCGAACCCGGATCTTCCGAGAAGCTTTTCGCCAGTTCGGCGAAGTCTTCGCCGTTCTTGATGCGCTCGTAAAGACGTTCGGCCAATTGCTCGGTCGCCGCGTCGCTACGGATTTCGGTAGGTTTGATCAGGATGTGGCGCACGTGAACTTCGTCGCGCAGCACGTTGGCGGTACCGCCGCGCTTCTCCTCGAGCTTGAGGATGATGAAGCCATTGGGAATGCGAATGGGCTGGGTGATATCACCCGTGCTCATGCTGCCCAGCAGCTTGGCGAAGTCCGGTGGCAGTTGTCCGGCTTTACGCCAGCCCATCTCGCCGCCTTCCAAGGCGTTTTCGCTGGCCGATTGGGAAATCGCCATCTGACCGAAGTCCGCGCCTTGGCGCAGTTTCTGGTACACATCGCCAGCCTTGCGCGCGGCCGCTTGGATAGTGTCGGAATTGGCGCTTTCGGGCGTGGGGATGAGGATGTTGGCCAGTCGGTACTCTTCCGACAGCTGCATCTTGCCCATGTCCGAGGCAAGGAAGTTCTTCACTTCCTGCTCCGATACCTGAATACGTTCGGCGACCCGGCGCTGGCGCACGCGGCTGATGATCATCTCGCGCTTGACCTGCTCGCGCGCGTCGTCGAACGACAGGCCGTCGCGCGAGAGCGCGGCGCGGAACTGGTCCAGCGACATGCCATTGCGCTGGGCGATGGTGCCGATGGCCTGGTTCAATTCTTCGTCGGTGATGCGAATGCCGGAACGCTCGCCCAGTTGCAGTTGCAGGTTCTCGACGATCAGTCGTTCGAGCACCTGCTGCTGCAGCGCGCTGGCCGGCGGTACACCGGCGCCGCGCTTGGCGATGGTCTGTTGGACTTCGCGAGTACGCTGGTCCAGCTGGCTCTGCATGACCACGTCGTTGTCGACGATGGCCACCACACGGTCCAGAGGCTGTACGGCGGCATGCACCGCGCCACTCAGCATTGCGACGCCCAGCAGCGCTGGGCGGAGGCGATCAAAAAGCTTGTTCTTCACGTTCGCGGTAACCTTGAATGCCTTGGTCGAGGAAGGATTCGACTTTCTTGCCAGCTACGCTGCCGAGGCCCTTGAGGACGACTTGCAGGAAGATGCCGTGGTCACCCTTCTCGTTTTGTGGGGCCGCCTGGCTGTAATCGTCGAAGTCGAGCCAGTAACGGTTGATCAAGCGCAGTTTCCAGCAGCAGTTGTCGTACTCGAAACCACCCATAGCTTCCAGGGTGCGGTTGCGGTTGTAGTCGTGCTGCCAGCGGGCGATGACGCTCCACTGCGGGACGATCGGCCAGATGACCGAGAAGTCGTGCTGCTGGATCTTGTAGTAGTCCTTGACGTAGTTCGCATCGCCCGGATTGCCATAATCGCCGCCGCCCACTTTCCAGGTGCCGGTCGAGGAGTCGAAGACGACCTGGTCGTTGCGGTAGCGGTAACCGAGGTTGACGATCTTGTTCGGCTCGTCTTCGGGCTGGTAGTGGAACATCGCACTACCCGAACGGGTGCTGTGGCTGTCCGGATCCCAGTTGAAGTCGGAGTTGAAGCGCCAATCGCGGTTGAAGCGGTAGCCGTAGACCAGAGCGTAAGGCGAAACGTCCGAGGTGCTGTCCTGACGATCGCGGTAGTCGATACCCGGCAGTTGCACTTCGCGGTCCTTGAAGTACAGGGCCTGGCCGATGCTGAAGGTCTGGCGCTCGAAGCCGTTGTCCTCGATCCAGCGGGTGGTCACGCCCAGCGACAGCTTGTTCTCGTCGCCGATGCGGTCGGTGCCGGAGAAACGGTTGTCGCGGAACAGCGAGTCGTAGCTGAACAGGGTTTCCGAGGTGTCGAAGATCGGAATGTCTTTCTGGTCTTCCTTGGGCACGTACAGGTAGTACATGCGCGGCTCGAGGGTCTGGCGGTAGTTGGTGCCGAACATCGAGGTGTTGCGGTCGAAGTACAGGCCGCTGTCGACGCTCAGGATCGGGATCGAGCGGTCGATCGAGCTGCTGTAGCTGCCGTAGCCTGCTTGCGAAGATTGCGCCAGCGCCTGAGCCTTGCCTTGGCTGTCCAGATCCAGATCGTACTGGGTATAGACGTATTTCAGCTTGGGCGTGATATAGCCGTAGCTGTTTTCCATCGGCAGGCTCATGGACGGCGCGAGGTTCAACCGCGTACCGTTGGCCCGTGCGATGCCTGTGATGTTTTCATCGATGCGCTTTCCAGGGTATCCGGCATCACCCGCGCTCAAATCGAGGAAGCCGTCTTTGTTGCGAACGAGACCATCTTTCAAATCTCGCTCGAACCGCACCGCTTCTGTCTCGTAATCGAAATTCAAACCACCCGGCTGGAACGGCAGCGTGCCATTCAGAGTGATCTGCGGCAGACGGTCGTAAGGCGTGATCTGCGAAATAGTCGCCATCTCATAGGCATGCGCATTCAACCGCGCCGTGTAGCTGTCGCCACGGTAGGTCAACGCGCCTTGCTGATCGAGGATGTCCTTGCTCTCGACGCCGATCTGATCGGATTCCAGGTCCTGGAAGTAGAACGGGTCGCTGATGTCGGTGTAGTTCACCTCGGTCATCAGGCGTTCGTTCAGACCGCCCTTGTGCTGCCAGTTGACCATCCAGCGGCGGTCCTGGTAGTCGGTCTGGTCCTTGCGCTCGTCGCTGCGGTCGTTCAGGTAACCGCCGCCGAACTGGCCTTCGCTCGATTCGGTGAGGTAGCGGAACTCGCCTTCCATCAACATGCCGCGCTTGGTCATGTAGCGCGGGTACAACGTGGCATCGTAGTTCGGCGCCAGGTTGAAGTAGTACGGGGTAACCAGCGTGAAACCGGAGTCGCTGCTGGTGCTGAACGACGGTGGCAGGAAGCCAGACTGGCGACGGTCGTCGATGGGGAAGTAGATATAAGGTGTGTAGAACACCGGAATATCCTTGACCCGCAGGGTGACGTTGGTCGCGGTGCCGAAGCCGGTGGCCGGGTTCAGCGTGATGTTGTTGCCCTTGAGCTGCCAGGCGTTGCTGCCCGGTTCACAGGTGGTGTAGGTACCGTCTTTGAGCCGGATGATGGCGTCTTCGGCTCGCTTGGCGTACAGCGCGCTGCCGCGGATGTGCGACTTGTGCATCACGTACTCGGCGTTGTCGACCTTGGCCGCGCCCGTGTCGAGCTGCACTTCGGCCTGGTCACCGACCACCAATGAGCCGTTGTCGCGCAGCTTGACGTTGCCCTTGAGCTCGCCGCGGTTCTCGGTCTGGTACAGGTTGGCCTCGTCGGCCTGCAGCTGCATGCTGCCCTGGCGCATGACCACATCGCCGGCCAGGGTAGCGACCTGTTGCTCCTGCTGGTAGCGGGAGACCTTGGCGTTGAGGTAGGTCGGCGACTCGTCCTTGGGCGTGGTGTCGTTCATGCCTGGACGGGTGGGCTCGACGTAGGCGCCGCCGCAATACGGGCCGGTTTCGGCCAGCTGTGCGGGGGTGAGCTTGTCGCGCGGGACCCAGTCGAGGTGGCTGTAGTCGGCGCTGCGCGACTTCAGGCCGCGGCCCTTGGCCTCGGTCACCAGCACGGGTTTGTCCTGGGCGGCGTCGCTGCTTTGCGCGACGTCGCCTTGGTCACCGGCGGCTTGCGCGGCGCCCTTGTGCACAGGCCGTGGGGGGAGGTTGTCTTTGGCTTGCGGCTTGCAGTCCCAGCCACCCGAGGCGGACACTTGGCAGGCGAACTGCTCGGCAGCCATCACCTGCGGCGCGGCCAGGGGTTGCAGGGCCAACAGGCCGCCGGTCACCAGCAACGGAAACTTTCTACGAAACGCGGGGGATTTCAATGCCATCTTATTAGTCCGGGCTTCCTGCGTGCCATCTGCCCGCGTGTGGGGGCCGCACGCCTCTCGATGGTCTGAAAAAGATGCTGGATAATAAAGCATGACCCGCTTGACGGCTAGGGCCGTCGGAGACCCATGTAATGCCCGAACACGATGTACGCCTGCAACACCTGACCGAGTGGCTGAATGAGCAGCTGCCGATCCTCTTCGCGCACAATGGCTGGGGCGCCGTCCCCGCCGGAACATTGACCGCAGCCAGCAGCGACGCCAGCTTCCGCCGTTACTTCCGTTGGCAGGGCGGCGAGCGCAGCCTGGTGGTCATGGACGCTCCGCCCCCTCAGGAAAACTGCCAACCGTTCGTCGATATCGACCGGTTGCTGGGCGAAGCCGGCATCAACGTGCCGCGCATCCACGCCCAGGACATCGCCCGCGGTTTTCTGCTGCTGAGCGACCTTGGGCGCCAGACCTACCTGGACGTGATCGATGCGGACAACGCCGACAGGCTGTTCGGCGACGCCATCGAAGCATTGCTGGCCTTCCAGCGGATGCCTGCCCAGGCGCCCCTGCCTCACTATGACGACGCACTGCTGCGCCGCGAGGTCGAGCTGTTCCCGCAGTGGTACGTCGGCCACGAACTCAAACTGACCCTGACCCCAGCCCAGCAGGCGGTCTGGCAGCAGGTCAGCCAGCAGCTGATCGACAGCGCCCTGGCGCAGCCCAAGGTCTTCGTGCACCGCGACTACATGCCGCGCAACCTCATGCTCAGCACGCCCAACCCTGGCGTGCTGGACTTCCAGGACGCGGTTTACGGCCCGGTCACCTATGACATCACCTGCCTGTTCAAGGACGCTTTCGTCAGTTGGCCGCAGGCGCGGGTCGACGCCTGGCTGCGCAGCTACTGGACTCAAGCGCGGGCGGCGGGCATTCCGGTCCAGACCGACTTCGACGCTTTCCAGCGCGCCAGCGACCTGATGGGCGTGCAACGCCATCTCAAGGTGATCGGCATCTTCTCGCGCATCTGCCACCGCGACGGCAAGCCGCGCTACCTTGCCGACGTGCCGCGCTTCTTCGCCTATATAAAGGAAGTGATCGAACGCCGGCCGGAGCTCGCCGACCTGGGCCAGTTGATCGACGAGCTACAGGCCGAGGCCCGTCCATGAAGGCCATGATCCTGGCCGCCGGCAAGGGCGAGCGGATGCGGCCGCTGACCTTGCACACGCCCAAACCCCTGGTGCCGGTGGCCGGACGACCGCTGATCGAATATCACCTGCGCGCCTTGGCGGGCGCAGGTTTCACCGAGGTGGTGATCAACCATGCCTGGCTGGGCCAGCAGATCGAGGACCACCTGGGCGACGGCAGCCGTTTCGGCCTGCGCATCCACTATTCGCCCGAGGGCGAGCCGCTGGAAACCGGGGGCGGCATCTTCCAGGCGCTGCCGTTGCTGGGCACCGAGCCGTTCGTGCTGATCAACGGCGATATCTGCACCGACTACGACTTCACTGCCCTGCGCCGGCCCTTGCCCGGCCTTGCGCACCTGGTGTTGGTCGATAACCCCGGCCACCACGGACGCGGCGATTTCCGTCTACTCGACGGCCAGGTGCAGGATGGCGACGAGCACGCCGGCAACCTGACCTTCAGCGGCATTTCCGTGCTCGACCCGGCGTTGTTCGAAGGTTGCCGGCCGGGGGCCTTCAAACTGGCGCCGCTGCTGCGCCGGGCGATGGGGCAGGGGCGCGTGAGCGGCGAGCATCATCGTGGGCGCTGGGTCGACGTCGGCACTCCGGAGCGTCTGGCCGAAGCCGAACGCTTGATCACCGGGCAGCCTTGAGCATGTGGTGGCCAAGCACGTTGCTGGGCGCAGGCGCCGGCTTTGCCGTGGCGAACATTCCAGGCGCCTTGTTGGGCGGGCTGCTCGGTCAGGCCCTGGACCGGCGCCTGCGCGTGCGCTGCTGGGCCGATCTGGTCGACCGCTTGCGCGGCCATGGGCCGCTGGGCGACGAAGAGCTGCTGTTCGTTTTGCTCGGCCGGATAGCCAAGAGTGAAGGGCGCGTCGAGCCAAGCCATGTGCGCCAGGCTCGCGATGAAATGCAGCGGTTGAACCTGTCGGAGCCAGCGCGGCTGCGGGCGATCGAAGCGTTCAACCGCGGCAAGGCCGGCAAGGACCGCTTGGGCCATCACCTGCGACGGATCAAGCAGCAGGCCCATGCCAGCGAAGGCACGGTACGCGCCTGCTGGCGCATGGTCTGGGCCGACGGCAAAGCCGGGCGGCGCGAGCAGGCATTGCTGGCCGACTGGGGCGCGCAGCTGGGGCTTGGGCGTTTGCAGGTACAGGCCCTGGCCCGCGATTACGCACCCGACACCGCGCGACCTGGCCCGGCTGAAAAGCCGGCCCTGACCTACGCGGCCGCGCTGCGCCTGCTGGGCGTGACCGCTGGCAGCGAACCGAGGGCCATCAAGCAAGCCTATCGACGGCTGCTCAGCCAGCACCACCCCGACAAGCTGCAAGGTCAGGGCGCCAGCACCGCCCAGGTACGCGTCGCCACCGAGCGTACCCGCGAGCTGCATCTGGCCTATGCGGTGGTGCGTAAGCGCCATGGGCTTTAAGAGCGCAGCGGCGTGTCAGATGAGCGCATCGACCGCTTATGCGGCGTTCACCGAGGACGGCGACCTTCGCCCGACGGGCGCGAATCGCCGAACCCGCAATCCCTTCGCGTTCATGGCGACCCGCTCAACCACCCCTTGACCCGCCTGAACACCTGCTCCTGCTGCGCCGCACCGTCACCGGGCGCGGCGATCAGCGACAGTTGCCGATAGGGGCTGTCCTTGACCCGCTTGGTGGCCTGCAAGCGCTGCTCGGCTGCGCGTTTGTCCTGATCGCGAATGGCGTAATAGATGTCGGCGGTGGGCACCTTCAGCGTCGGCAACAGGCTTTGCAGCGTGTCGTCGACGCGCGCTGGCGTCTGCGCGGCAACCATCACCAGCTTCTGCACTTCGGCAGGCTGCTGTTCGCTGATGAAGCGTGCCGCCCAGTAGGCGCCGCTGCCGTGCCCGAGCAGTACGATGGTTTGCGCGTTCTGCGACTGGGCGTAGGCGATCGCCGCCTTCAAGCGGGCGAAGATGCGTTCGGCGTCGGCCTGCGAATGCTGGTCGCCCGCCTGCGCCGCGTCGCTGCTCTCGGCGCTGTCGGGCTCGGGCGAGGTGGCTTGGGCGACATTGGCGTTGGCGTCGTCCGGCGTGTCCTTGGCCGGTGCGGTCTGCCCGTCGGCAGGCGCAGGCGTGGGGCTCGGCGTTTCTGCACGTGCATGTGGCCGTTCGGCGACCAGGTCGGGCAGCGTCACGCTCAGGCTGTGCCAGCCGCTGTCGGGCAGCTTGCGGCGCAGCGGGCCGACGCCATTGGGCCAGTCCGCGCTTTCGCCCGCACCGGGCACGATGATCACCGCGCCTTTGGGGTCGGGGTCGTTGGCCGGTTTCCACAAGGCCAGGAAGCTGTCGCTGCCGGCTTCCAGCGTACGCTGTTCGTCCTTGGGCACCAGGCGCTGCAAGGCCTGGGCTTCGTCCGCGCTGCGATCGGCCAGGGGCGGCCTGGGCGCGGGCGCGGTGGCCGACGTCGCCGGGGCAGCCTCGGACGCTGCCGGCGCCGGTTCATCGGCGGCATGCGCGACGGGCGATAGTGCGGCAACCAGGCAAAAGGCCACCAGCGACGGACGATAAAGTGAGAACATCGGCTTACCCAGCGTCAGAATGTTCTCCGCAGACTAATGGTATTTTCCTTCCCAGGCCACGCATGATGGCCACCCCTTTGCCTGGATGCGCGTTAGCGATGAATCCCGTTCGTTGGCTGTTGATGCTCTGCTGCTGGTGCCTGCTCAGCGGTGCGGCTGTGGCGCAGACGCCGTCGGTGACCTTGGAGCCGGCGCAGCGCCAGTGGCTCGACGCCCACCGCAGCCTGCGCGTGGGCCTGGTGCTGCAAGCGCCCTATGCCCAGTTCGACCGCCGTCTACAACAGTTGTATGGGGCCAACGTCGAGCTGGTTACTTGGCTGGCGCAGGCCTTGCGCCTGGACCTCACCTGGCGCAACTTCCCAGACCAGGCAGCGCTGGAGCGGGCCTTGCAAGCGGGCGAGATCGACTTCGCCCCCGGCCTGACCCAGACCCAGGCCAGCTTGCGCAGGTGGCTGTTCAGCGACCCCTACATGCGCGTTCCGCAACGCGTGGTCGGCCTGCGTACCGGCGCAGTGGCAGTAGAGCTGGAGCGCCTGGGCGTCGATGAGCGGGTGGCGGTGCGCATGCCCAGCGCGCTGGCCGACTACCTGCGCAGCAACTATCCCCAACTCAACCTGCAAGGCGTGCCCAACGAACGCACGGCCTTGCAGTGGACGGTGGGCGGGCAAACCGCCTACGCAGTGCTCGACGAAGCGCAGCTGAGCCGGCTGTCGCGCGAAAGCGAGTTCGCCGACCTGGCGGTGGTCGGCGACATCGGTCTGCCGCAACTGCTGCGCATCGGTTCGCGCCCCGATTGGCCGCTGTTGGCCGAGGTGTTGCAGCGCGGCGTGCAGGCCATGCCCGGCAAGACGCTGGAGCAGATCCATCAGCGCTGGTTGCAGCCCAAGTACCCGCGCTTCGCCGAATCCGCCGGCTTCTGGCAGAACCTGGCCTTGCTGCTGAGCGTGCTGCTGATGTGCGCCGTGGCCATCCTGGTCTGGCAACGCCGCCAGCAGCGCCAGCTCGAGCGGCACCTGCTGGCGACCCGCGAGAAACTCACCGAGCGGCAGTTGCGCGAAGAATCCCTGCGCCTGAGCCAGTTTTCCCTCGACCAGAGCGCCATCGGCATTCTCTGGGTCAACTGGGACAGCCATGTGCGCTACGCCAACCGGGCCGCCGAGCGCATGCTCGGCTACCGCGAAGGCGAACTGCTGGAGCGGCCGTTGATCGACATCGAGCCGAGCCTGCACATGGACCGTTGGCTGGAGGTGTGGAAGCGCGCCCGCAGCGGTGACGACATCGAACACGTCGAGAGCCACTGCCAGCGGGTCGACGGTACGTTGCTGCCGGTCGACCTGTCGATGTCGTTCCTGCGCTTTCGCGATGGCGAGTATCTGGTGGTGTTCCTCACCGACGTCACCGAGCGGCGCCGCGCCCTGGCCGCCCTGCGCGAAAGCGAGGCGCGCCTGAAGGGCATCGCCGGCAACGTGCCCGGCCTGGTCTTTCGCCTGGAGCGCGACCCCAGCGAAGGTCGCCTGGAGTTTCCCTACATCAGCGAAGGCAGCCTAACGCTGGTCGGCTATTCGCCGGCCAGCCTGCAGCACCCGGACATGGGCCTGCGCGGACTGGTCCACCCCGACGACCGCGCCGACTACCACCGCGTGCAGGACCTGGCCTTGGCCAACGACCGGGATTGGTCATGGCAGGGCCGCATCCTCACCCGCGAGGGCGAGCGGCGCTGGGCCGACATCAAGGCCAGCAGCCGGCACCTGGGCGACGGCCGGGTGGTGTGGGACGGCGTGGTCTGGGACATCACCCAGAGCAAGCATGCCGAACAGGCGCTGGAGCGCTCTCAGGAACAGTTGCGCGAGCTGTCGGCGCACCTGGAAAGCGTGCGTGAAGAAGAAAAGGCGCGCATCGCCCGCGAGGTGCATGATGAGCTGGGGCAGATGCTGACGGTGCTCAAGCTCGAGGTCTCGATGTGCGAACTGGCCTACGCCGAACTCGATCCGGGCCTGCACGAGCGGCTGTCGAGCATGAAACGCCTGATCGCCCAGTTGTTCCAACTGGTGCGCGATGTGGCCACGGCGTTGCGCCCGCCGATTCTCGATGCCGGCATCGCCTCGGCCATCGAATGGCAAGCGCGCCGCTTCGAGGCGCGCACGCAGATTCCCTGCCTGGTGCGGGTGCCCGAATCCCTGCCGGTCTTGAGCGACGCCAAGGCCACCGGCTTGTTTCGGGTATTGCAGGAAGCCCTGACCAACGTCATGCGCCACGCCCAGGCGCACACGGTGCAGATCGAACTGGTGCACGAGCATCCGTTGCTACGCATGACCGTGATCGACGACGGCGTGGGTTTCCGCCCAGACGCTTCGCGACCGACCTCGTTCGGCTTGGTCGGCATGCGTGAGCGGGCCTTGATGCTGGGCGGCAGCATGACCTTGGACAGCGAACCCGGCGAAGGCACCAGCCTGAGCGTGGCCATTGCAGTGGAACAGGAGGAGCGCGCGTGATTCGAGTAGTGGTGGCCGAAGACCACACCATCGTCCGGGAAGGCATCAAGCAACTGATCGGCCTAGCTCGCGACATGCAAGTGGTGGGCGAGGCGGGCAATGGCGAGCAGGCGCTCGAGACCCTGCGCGGTACGCCGTGCGAAGTGGTCTTGCTGGACATTTCCATGCCCGGCGTCAGCGGTCTGGAAGCGATCGCACGGATTCGCGCGCTGAACGACCCGCCGGCGATCCTCATGTTGTCCATGCATGACGAGGCGCAGATGGCCGCCCGGGCGCTGAAAGCCGGTGCGGCAGGGTATGCGACCAAGGACAGCGACCCGGCGCTGCTGCTCACCGCCATTCGCCGCGTGGCGACCGGCGGGCGCTACATCGATCCGGCACTGGCCGATCGGATGATCTTCGAAGTCGGCCTGACCGATTCGCGGCCGCTGCACACCTTGCTCTCGGAGCGTGAGTTTTCGGTGTTCGAGCGCCTGGCGCAGGGCGCCAACGTCAACGACATCGCCCAGCAACTGGCGCTGTCGAGCAAGACCATCAGCACCCACAAAGCGCGGCTGATGCAGAAGCTGCAAGTGCATTCGCTGGCCGAATTGGTGAAGTACGCCTTGGCGCACAAGCTGCTTTGATCGTCCGCAACGGGGCGCAGCTGGCGCCTCCCACGGCATATCCAAACACGACAAGCGTGTAGGGATTGCCCTACACGCAATCTTCCATTCGGATGATGGCATTCTCTCAGCACCGCCGATTTTCCTCGCTCCACACCTCCACTAGCCTGTGCTCACGGCAGTCATCCAATAAAAAGGTGCAGGTATGAGTGAGGTGAATTCGAGCGGCGCGGTCGGCGAGACGCTGGTCAGCTTTCGCGGCGTACAGAAGAGCTACGACGGCGAAGCGCTGATCGTCAAGAATCTCAACCTGGACATCCGCAAAGGCGAATTCCTCACCTTGCTCGGCCCGTCCGGTTCCGGCAAGACCACCAGCCTGATGATGCTGGCCGGTTTCGAAACGCCCACCGCCGGTGAAATCCAGCTCGCCGGGCGCTCGATCAACAACGTGCCGCCGCATAAGCGCGACATCGGCATGGTGTTCCAGAACTACGCGCTGTTCCCGCACATGACCGTGGCCGAAAACCTCGCCTTCCCCTTGAGCGTGCGCAACCTGAGCAAGACCGACATCAGCGAGCGGGTCAAGCGCGTGCTCAACATGGTGCAGCTCGACAGCTTCGCCAAGCGCTACCCCGGCCAGCTCTCTGGCGGCCAGCAGCAGCGTGTGGCCCTGGCCCGGGCATTGGTGTTCGAACCCCAGCTGGTGCTGATGGACGAACCCCTCGGCGCCCTCGACAAGCAGCTGCGCGAACACATGCAGATGGAAATCAAGCACATCCACCAGCGCCTGGGCGTGACCGTGGTCTACGTGACCCACGACCAGGGCGAGGCGTTGACCATGTCCGACCGCGTGGCGGTGTTCCACCAGGGCGAGATCCAGCAGATCGCCGACCCGCGCACCCTCTACGAAGCGCCGAGCAACACCTTCGTCGCCAACTTCATCGGCGAGAACAACCGCCTCAACGGCACCTTGCTGCAACGCGACGGTGAACGTTGCCACGTGCAGCTCGGCCGTGGCGAGCGGGTCGAGGCGCTGGCGGTGAACGTCGGCCAGCCGGGCGAGCCGGTGACCTTGTCGATCCGCCCGGAGCGGGTACGCCTCAATGGCCACAGCGAACAGTGCGCCAACCGCTTTTCGGGCCGCGTGGCCGAATTCATCTATTTGGGCGACCACGTACGGGTGCGCCTGGAGGTGTGCGGCAAGACCGATTTCTTCGTCAAGCAGCCGATCGCCGAGCTCGATCCGAGTCTGGCCGTGGGCGATGTGGTTCCGCTGGGTTGGGCGGTCGAGCACGCGCGAGCCTTGGACCCTGTCGCCCAAGCCCATTGAAGGTGTCTGTCACCAACGTCCTACCGTGGAGAGAACAATAATGCACAAGCAGTTGAAACTGACCGCCCTGGCACTGGGCCTGACCCTCGCCGGCCAGGCCATGGCCGCCGACCTCACCGTGGTGTCCTTCGGCGGCGCCAACAAGGCCGCGCAGGTCAAAGCCTTCTACGAACCATGGGAAAAGGCTGGCAAGGGCAAGATCGTCGCCGGCGAGTACAACGGCGAGATGGCCAAGATCAAGGCCATGGTCGACACCAAGAGCGTGTCGTGGAACCTGGTCGAGGTGGAATCGCCGGAACTGGCCCGTGGCTGCGACGAGGGCATGTTCGAAGAACTCGATCCGGCCTTGTTCGGTAACGAATCCGACTATGTGAAAGGCGCTATCCAGCCTTGCGGCGTCGGCTTCTTCGTCTGGTCCACGGTGCTGGCCTACAACGCCGACAAGCTCAAGACCGCACCGACCAGCTGGGCCGATTTCTGGGATACGAAGAAATTTCCGGGCAAGCGCGGCCTGCGCAAGGGCGCCAAGTACACCCTGGAATTCGCCCTGATGGCCGACGGCGTAGCGCCCAAGGATGTCTACAGCGTGCTGGGCACCCAGGAGGGTGTGGACCGCGCCTTCAAGAAGCTCGACGAGCTCAAGCCGAGCATCCAGTGGTGGGAAGCCGGCGCCCAACCGCCACAGTTCCTGGCCTCCGGCGACGTGGTCATGAGTTCGGCCTACAACGGCCGCATCGCTGCGGTGCAGAAAGAAAGCAATCTCAAGGTGGTGTTCAACGGCGGTATCTACGACTTCGACGCCTGGGCCATCCCCAAGGGTGCGAAGAATGCCGAGGAGGCGAAGAAGTTCATCGCCTACACCCTGCAGCCTGAACAGCAAAAGGTGTACTCCGAGAACATCGCCTATGGCCCGGCCAACGGCAAGGCGGTCGACCTGCTGTCGGCCGAGGTGAAGCAGAACATGCCCACCACGCCGGAGAACATCGCCAATCAGGTGCAGATCGATGTGGCCTTCTGGGCCGACAACAGCGAACAGCTGGAGCAACGTTTCAACGCTTGGGCTGCGAAGAAGTAATTCGCGCTGTGGGAGCGCCGGCTCGGCCGGCGCACCTGGTTTTTCCTGATTCCGGAGTCCGTCATGGCCATTGCAGTGCCCCTCAATGAAGGCGCAGGTCCCAACCTCAAGCAGCGCCTGAAGCATGCCGAGCGGGTCAACCGCTGGAAGGCGCAGGTGTTGATCGCACCGCTGGCGCTGTTCCTCCTGCTGGTGTTCCTGGTGCCCATCGCGGCACTGCTGTACAAGAGCGTCGGCAACCCGGAAGTGGTTGGCGGTCTGCCGCGCACGGTGCAGGCCATCGAGCAGTGGGACGGCGCCAGCCTGCCGGGCGAAGACGTCTACCGCGCCCTCAGCCAGGACCTGGCCGAAGCGCGCAAGAACCAGACCTTGGGCGACCTGTCCAAGCGCCTGAACATGGAGCTGGCCGGCTACCGCAGCCTGCTGGCCAAGACCGCGCGTGCGTTGCCGCTCAAGAGCGAGCCCACCTCCTATAAAGAAGCCTTGCAGGGCATCGACGAGCGCTGGGGCGACCCCGCCTACTGGCAGGCGATCCGCCGCAACACCAGCAGCGTGACCTCGTTCTATCTGCTGGCCTCGGTCGACCACCGTATCGACGACCTGGGCGAGCTGGCCAAGACTTCGCCCGACCAAGCCATCTACCTGGATATCTTCGCCCGCACCCTGTGGATGGGCGTGGTGATCACCGGCATCTGCCTGCTGCTGGCCTACCCATTGGCGTACCTGCTGGCCAACCTGCCGACGCGGCAGAGCAACCTGCTGATGATCCTGGTGCTGCTGCCGTTCTGGACCTCGATTCTGGTGCGCGTCGCCGCGTGGATCGTATTGCTGCAATCGGGCGGCCTGATCAACAGCGCGCTGATGGCGCTGGGCATCATCGACCAGCCGTTGGAGTTGGTGTTCAACCGCACCGGGGTGTACATCTCGATGGTGCACATCCTGTTGCCGTTCATGATCCTGCCGCTGTACAGCGTGATGAAGGGTATTTCGCCGAGCTACATGCGTGCGGCCATTTCCCTGGGTTGCCACCCGTTCGCCAGTTTCTGGCGCGTGTACTTCCCGCAGACCTATGCCGGGGTCGGCGCCGGCTGCCTGCTGGTGTTCATCCTGGCCATCGGCTACTACATCACCCCGGCGCTGCTCGGCAGCCCCAACGACCAGATGGTCAGCTACTTCGTGGCCTTCTACACCAACACCAGCATCAACTGGGGCATGGCGACCGCGCTGGGCGGCCTGCTGTTGCTGGCCACCGTGCTGCTGTACCTGATCTATAGCTGGCTGGTCGGCGCCAGCCGCCTGCGCCTGAGCTGAGGAGCGTTCGTCATGCTGAGCCCTTACATGTCGCCCGTGGAGCGGGCGTGGTTCTACGGCCTGCGCATTCTCTGCGGCCTGGTCCTGTTGTTCCTGGTGTTGCCGGTGCTGGTGATCGTGCCGCTGTCGTTCAACAGCGGCAGCTTCCTGGTGTACCCGCTGCAAGGTTTCTCGTTGCAGTGGTACCAGGACTTCTTCGGCTCGGCCGAGTGGATGCGCGCCTTGAAGAACAGCGTCATCGTCGCGCCGGCGGCCACGGTACTGGCCATGGTCTTCGGCACTCTGGCGGCGATCGGCCTGACCCGTGGCGATTTCCCCGGCAAGTCGCTGGTGATGGCCCTGGTGATTTCGCCGATGGTGGTGCCGGTGGTGATCATCGGCGTGGCCAGCTACCTGTTCTTCGCCCCGCTCGGGCTGGGCAACAGCTTCCTGTCGCTGATCCTGGTGCATGCGGTGCTCGGTGTGCCGTTCGTGATCATCACCGTGTCGGCCACGTTGCAGGGTTTCAACCACAACCTGGTGCGCGCTGCGGCCAGCCTCGGTGCCTCGCCGCTGACCGCGTTCCGCCGGGTGACCCTGCCGCTGATCGCGCCGGGGGTGATTTCCGGGGCGCTGTTCGCCTTCGCCACCTCGTTCGACGAAGTGGTGGTGACCCT
This sequence comes from Pseudomonas sp. MLB6B, assembly GCF_054508135.1. Lineage (NCBI taxonomy): Bacteria > Pseudomonadati > Pseudomonadota > Gammaproteobacteria > Pseudomonadales > Pseudomonadaceae > Pseudomonas > Pseudomonas sp. MLB6B. Next base: position 1,216,480 of record NZ_CP199313.1, read on the forward strand.
GTTCCTCGCCGGCCCCGAGCAGGCGACCTTGCCTCGGCAGATGTTCAGCGGCATCCGCGAGAACCTCAGCCCCACCATCGCCGCGGCAGCGACCTTGCTGATCGCCTTTTCGGTGGTGCTCTTGCTGACCCTGGAATGGCTGCGCGGGCGTAGCGAGAAGCTACGCACCCAACAGCCGGGCTGACCACATCTACAAGGGAGCTGGCGCTTGCCTGCTCCCAATTGCCTCGGCCGATGCGGATTGATACCAATCAGCGCCGAAGCATTTCCCTGAGTTACAATGCGCGCCACCGTGATTCCACCAACAGGTGCGCCATGCAGCCCTACGCTATTGCCCCCTCCATCCTTTCCGCCGATTTCGCTCGTCTGGGCGAGGAAGTCGACAACGTACTGGCCAGCGGCGCCGACATCGTCCACTTCGATGTGATGGACAACCACTACGTCCCCAATCTCACCATCGGCCCGATGGTCTGCTCGGCCCTGCGCAAGCATGGCGTCACCGCGCCGATCGACGTGCACCTGATGGTCAGCCCGGTCGACCGCATCATCGGCGACTTCATCGAGGCCGGCGCCACCTTCATCACCTTTCACCCCGAAGCCACCCAGCACATCGACCGTTCCCTGCAGTTGATCAAGGACGGCGGCTGCAAGGCCGGCCTGGTATTCAACCCGGCCACCAGCCTGGACGCGCTCAAGTACGTGATGGACAAGATCGACATGGTCCTGCTGATGAGCGTCAACCCAGGCTTCGGCGGGCAGAAATTCATTCCCGGCACCCTCGACAAGCTGCGCGAGGCGCGTGCCTTGATCGACGCCAGCGGGCGCGACATCCGCCTGGAGATCGACGGCGGCGTCAACGTCAACAACATCCGTGAAATCGCCGCCGCCGGCGCCGACACCTTCGTCGCCGGGTCGGCCATCTTCAACGCCCCCGACTACCGCGAAGTGATCGACAAGATGCGCGCCGAACTGGCCCTGGCGCGCCCATGAGCGGCTTCGAGCAGCTGTTCCCAGGCACGCTGCCCCGGCTGGTGATGTTCGACCTCGACGGCACCCTGGTCGACTCGGTACCGGACCTGGCCAGCGCCGTGGACCACATGCTGCTCGAACTGGGCCGCCCGCCGGCGGGCCTCGAATCGGTCCGCCAGTGGGTCGGCAACGGCGCCCCGATACTGGTGCGCCGGGCGCTGGCCGGCAGCATCGAGCACGCCTCGGTCGACGACGAGCTGGCCGAGCGGGGTCTGGCGCTGTTCATGGAGGCCTACGCCCGCAGCCATGCGCTGACGCAGGTCTACCCCGGCGTGCGCGATACCCTGCGCTGGCTGCGCGCCCACGACGTGCCGATGGCGTTGATCACCAACAAGCCCGAGCGTTTCGTGGCGCCGCTGCTCGACCAGATGAAGCTGGGCGAATTCTTCAAGTGGATCATCGGCGGCGATACCCTGCCGCAGAAGAAGCCCGATCCGGCCGCACTGCTGTTCGTCATGCAGATGGCCGGCGTCAGCCCGCAGCAGGCGTTGTTCGTCGGTGACTCGCGCAGCGACGTGCAGGCCGCCAAGGCCGCGAACGTCCCCTGCGCGGCGCTCACCTACGGGTACAACCATGGCCGCCCGATCAGCGAAGAAGCGCCGAGCCTGGTGCTCGACGACCTGCGCCTCCTGATCCCCGGTTGCGTCGTCACAGCCACTGGGATAACGTTGCCCGACCTCAAACCGTCCAAGCACAGAGAGCCTCCCGTGGTGGTCACCGGCAAATTCTGGATGAAAGTCATCAAGGCCCTGGCCCGCTGGCGCTGGCGCGCCTGACGCCCCCGCCGACACCTGTCGGCCCGCCCGTTCGCCTTCATCCATTGCTGTCCGCCCCCTTGAGGCTACCCATGACCCGCGAAGACTTCCTGCGCCTGGCCGCTGCCGGCTACAACCGCATTCCCCTGGCCTGCGAAACCCTGGCCGACTTCGATACGCCGCTGTCGATCTATCTCAAGCTCGCCGACCAACCCAACACCTACCTGCTTGAATCTGTCCAAGGTGGCGAGAAGTGGGGCCGTTACTCCATGATCGGCCTGCCGTCGCGCACCGTGCTGCGCGTGCACGGCTATCGGGTGAGCATTCTGGAAGACGGCGTCGAGGTGGAACAGCATGAGGTCGAAGACCCGCTGGCCTTCGTCGAAACCTTCAAGGACCGCTACCAGGTCGCCGACATTGCCGGTCTGCCACGCTTCAATGGCGGCCTGGTCGGCTACTTCGGCTACGACTGCGTGCGCTATGTGGAAAAACGCTTGGGCGCCTGCCCCAATCCCGACCCACTGGGGGTGCCCGACATCCTGCTGATGGTGTCGGACGCAGTGGTGGTGTTCGACAACCTGGCTGGCAAGATGCACGCCATCGTGCTGGTGGACCCGGCCGACGAACAGGCCTACGACCTCGGCCAGGCCCGCCTGCAAGCCTTGCTGGCCACGCTGCGCGAGTCGATCGCGCCGCGCCGCGGCCTGGACCTCTCGGCCTTGCCGGCCGCCGATCCGCAGTTCCGTTCCAGCTTCACCCAAGGTGACTACGAGCGCGCAGTCGATACCATCAAGCAGTACATCCTCGCTGGCGACTGCATGCAGGTGGTGCCATCGCAGCGCATGTCGATCGACTTCCAGGCCGCGCCCATCGACCTGTACCGCGCGCTGCGCTGCTTCAACCCGACGCCCTACATGTATTTCTTCAACTTCGGCGACTTCCACGTGGTGGGCAGCTCGCCGGAAGTGCTGGTGCGGGTCGAAGACGAACTGGTCACCGTGCGCCCCATCGCCGGCACGCGCCCGCGCGGTGCCAACGAAGAAGCCGACCGCGCCCTGGAAGACGACCTGCTGTCGGATCACAAGGAAATCGCCGAGCACCTGATGCTGATCGACCTGGGCCGCAACGACGTGGGCCGGGTTTCGGCCACCGGCAGCGTGCGCCTGACCGAGAAGATGGTGATCGAGCGCTATTCCAACGTGATGCACATCGTGTCCAACGTCACCGGTCGCCTGCGCGAGGGCTTGACGGCGATGGACGCCCTGCGTGCGATCCTGCCGGCCGGTACCTTGTCGGGAGCGCCGAAGATCCGCGCCATGGAGATCATCGACGAGCTGGAGCCGGTCAAGCGCGGCGTGTACGGCGGGGCGGTGGGCTATTTCGCCTGGAACGGCAACATGGACACGGCCATCGCCATCCGCACGGCGGTGATCAAGAACGGCGAGCTGCACGTGCAGGCCGGTGGCGGCATCGTCGCCGACTCGGTGCCGGCGTTGGAGTGGGAAGAAACGCTGAATAAGCGTCGGGCGATGTTCCGCGCCGTGGCTCTTGCCGAGCAGACGCCTAACGTCTGACCCGTTCGGGATGAAAAGACGGCGCTCACGATGAGCGCCGTCTTTCGTTGTGGCGGGGTGTCAGAAGTCCAAGCTCAGCGCCAGGCCCACCCCTTGTTGCGTCACGGCATCGCTCTTGCGCCAATCGTAGTTGCCGCGCAGGGTCAGGCCCGGTGTCAGGGCCTGGCTTAGCCCCAAGCTGGCGCGGGTCAGGTTGCTGTCCGGGCGGTAGCCGGTCAGGGTGAAGTCATTGCCGGGCAGGCTGGCCAGGTGCAGCGTCACGTCCTGCTGGTCGTTCTCGAATTCGTGCTCGCGGGCCACTTCGGCGAACAGCCGGGTGGTCGGCGCCACTTGCAGGCTGCCGCGCAAGCCCGCGCCGAGGCGGCGCGAAGTGCGTTCCTGGTCGTCTACGCCGAGGGCCGTGGCACGTTGGCTGCGCTCCTCATAGCCATCGACCTTGACCCGTGCGTAGTCGGCGCTCAGGAACGGCGACAGCTGCCAGCGGCTTTCGACCGGTGCCAGGTCGAAGCCCACCCGACCGGTCACCGCCCAAGCCTCGCCATCGGTGTCACTTTTCTCGCTGCGTTCGTTCACGCCCAAGGCGAAGGTACGTTTGAGGTCGCCATAGTCCAGATGCCCGGCGGTCAAGGCGGCATCGGCCCACCAGCGGTTCTGGCGAAACTCGGCGAAGGCGCTGGCCAGGTAGCTGTCCAGGCGATAGGTCGAGTCTTGGGCGCCGGCTTCCAGCTTCTGCCGGTACACGCCACCGGCCAGGCCCACGCGCCAAGTCTCGTTCAGGCGATAGCTGCCGCCCACGGTCAGGTTGTAACCACGGCCATCGCCTTTGGCGGCGCTGCGCTGGCCGTCGAAGTCCAGATCCTGCGCACCGGTGGCGACGATGGCCTGCCATTGGCCGATGCCCTGCCAGGGCGTCTGCCATTGCGCGCGCAGCTCGTCTTGCTGGGCGCGGATACCGGCGTGGGCCATTTCCGGCAACAGGGTGAGTTCCCATGGGGCGGCGAGAATCGAGTAACCGTAGTCGGCGATCAACTGTTGGCCGGCGATGGTGGGGTGGACCGAATCGTTGAACAGCAGCTTGGTCGGGTCGGGTCGGGTGTGGTGCCGTCTATGCCGTAACGCGGGTTTTGTGTGCAGCCGTCGCCGCTGTAGCAGGTGGCGATCAGGTTCTGGTCTGTCGCCAGGCCGAACTCGCCGGGATTGGCGAGCGCTTCCTTGAGCAGGGCAGGGACGTTCAGCGGGATGATCTCGGCATCGATCTGCCGCAATTGCGCTACCAACGCTTGGTTGAACACCCCGGACAACTGCGACAGCGGGCCTTGCATCGGCGTACCGGCATAGTTCGGCGTTTGCCCCAGATCGGGCAGCAGCCACACCATCATGTAGCGGGCGCCGCCTTGTTGCAGCGCTTGGGCGCTGGCCGCCAGGCGTGTGCCGGCCGCCGCGGCGCCGGCGGGGCTGGTGACCAGGCCTTGCAGGAAGTCGTTGCCACCGCCGGTGAGGTAGTACAGCGCGTTCGGATCGGCGCGCAGGCCGTTGGCCAGGTAGCCGGGGCGCTCGCGCAGCACCAGGCCGGCGAAGTCTTTGCCAGGCGGAATCACCAGTTCCGAGGTGTCGGTGATCGAGTCGAGCACCTGCTGGGTGGTGTAGCCGCCTACGGCCCAGTTGTTGCCGTCCGGCAGCCGATTGATCTTGTTGTACAGCGATGTGGAGGGGCCGAGTTCGCTGGCGCCAATGCCCAGCTTGCTGCCGAGGATCATCGGCGACACGGGCGCGTAGGCACCGCTGGCTTCGCGGTTGGTGAAGCGCAGGCCGGTCGCTTGTCCGGTCGTGTCGGGAAACTGCCCGGCGTCGCTCAGGCTGTCGCCGAAGACCATCAACGTGGAGTAGGGGGTGGGTGCCGCCATGGCCTGACTGCCGGCCAGCACCAACAGGCCCAGCAGCGTTCGCAGGAAAGGAGGTTTGCGCATGTGTGGATTCCGCTTCGTTGTTGTTATTGGATCGAGCCGGTCGAACATAGCAAATCCGCACATCGGGGTAATTCAACACTTCGTTTACCAGGCGTTGCGGCCTTGTTGCGCCCGCTCCGCCGGTAGGCTACTGTGCGATCTCGAATGAGCGAGACCTATCCCGTGTTGATCGTCAGCAAACTCTTGATGCGCGTTATCAAGGCCCACGCCCGTTGGCGTTGGCGCGCCTGACTCTATCCCCTGCCGGTTCGCCCGGCCCGTTTCCGATTGCTTCTCCGATGTGTCGATCACTGCCCAGGCAAATGGCCTGCGGCTGTGCCCGATCTCGAAGCACATATCCAAAGTCAGTGGAATCAAGAGGTTCAGCCCGATGTTACTGATGATCGACAACTACGACTCCTTTACCTACAACGTCGTCCAATACCTGGGCGAACTCGGTGCCGAGGTCAAGGTCATTCGCAACGACGAAATGACCCTGGCCCAGATCGAGGCGCTCGCCCCCGAACGCATCGTCGTCTCGCCAGGACCGTGCACGCCCAGCGAGGCCGGGGTTTCCATCGAAGCCATCCTGCATTTTGCCGGCAAGCTGCCGATTCTGGGCGTGTGCCTGGGTCACCAGTCCATCGGCCAGGCCTTCGGCGGCGATGTAGTGCGCGCGCGCCAGGTCATGCACGGCAAGACCAGCCCGGTGCATCACCACGACCAGGGCGTGTTCGCCGGTCTCAACAACCCTCTCACCGTGACCCGCTACCACTCGCTGGTGGTCAAGCGCAACACCCTGCCCGACTGCCTGGAAGTGACGGCCTGGACGGCGCTGGAGGACGGCTCGATCGATGAAATCATGGGCCTGCGTCACAAGACCCTGAACATCGAAGGTGTACAGTTCCATCCCGAGTCGATCCTGACCGAGCAGGGTCACGAACTGTTCGCCAACTTCCTCAAGCAGACCGGCGGCCGCCGTTAAGGACAACCCAGTGAGCATGGACATCAAAACCGCGTTGAATCGTATCGCCAGCCACCTGGACCTGAGCACTGCGGAAATGAGCGACGTCATGCGCCAGATCATGACCGGGCAGTGCAACGAGGCGCAGATCAGTGCCTTCATGATGGGCATGCGCATGAAAAGCGAAAGCATCGACGAGATCGTCGGTGCCGTGACGGTGATGCGCGAGCTGGCCAGCAAGGTCGAACTCAAGACCCTCGATGGCGTGGTCGACATCGTCGGCACCGGTGGCGACGGCGCGAACATCTTCAATGTCTCCACCGCCTCGGCGTTCGTCCTGGCCGCGGCCGGTTGCACGGTCGCCAAACACGGCAACCGCGCCGTGTCGGGCAAGAGCGGCAGCGCCGACCTGTTGGAGGCGGCCGGCATCTACCTCGACCTGACCCCGGTCCAGGTGGCGCGCTGCATCGACAGCCTGGGCATCGGCTTCATGTTCGCCCAGAGCCATCACTCGGCGATGAGGCATGCCGCCGGTCCACGTCGTGACTTGGGCCTGCGCACGTTGTTCAACATGCTCGGCCCGCTTACGAATCCGGCTGGCGTCAAGCATCAGGTGGTCGGAGTGTTCAACCAGCAGCTGTGCCGTCCGCTGGCCGAAGTGCTGCAGCGCTTGGGCAGCACCCATGTGCTGGTGGTGCATTCCAAGGATGGCCTCGACGAGTTCAGCTTGGCCGCGCCGACCTTCGTCGCCGAATTGAAGCGCGGTGAAATCAGCGAGTACTGGGTCGAACCTGAAGACCTCGGCATCCAGAGCCAGAGCCTGCATGGCCTGGCTGTCGACACCCCGGCGGCCTCGCTGGCGCTGATCCGCGACGCCCTGGGGCGGCGCAAGAGCGAGAGCGCGCAGAAGGCGGCGGAAATGATCGCCCTCAACGCCGGCGCCGCGCTGTACGCCGCCGACCATGCGCCGAGTCTCAAGACCGGCGTCGAGATGGCGCACGATGTGCTGTACACGGGGCTGGCCTGGGAGAAGATGCAGGAACTCGGCGCGTTTACGGCGGTATTCAAGGTGGAGAACCAAGCATGAGCCTACCCACGGTGTTGGAAAAGATCATCGCCCGCAAGGTCGAGGAAGTGGCCGAGCGCAGCGCGCGCGTCAGCCTGGCGCAACAGTTGGAGCTGGCCAAGGCGGCCGATGCGCCGCGCGGTTTCGCCCAGGCGCTGATCGAGCAGGCCAAGCGCAAGCAGCCGGCGGTCATTGCCGAGATCAAGAAGGCCTCGCCAAGCAAAGGTGTGATCCGCGAGCATTTCGTGCCCGCAGAGATCGCCGCCAGCTATGAGAAGGGCGGCGCCACGTGCCTGTCGGTGCTGACCGACATCGACTACTTCCAGGGCGCCGACGCTTACCTGCAACAGGCCCGCGCGGCATGCGGCCTGCCGGTGATCCGCAAGGACTTCATGGTCGACCCTTATCAGATCGTCGAAGCCCGCGCGCTCGGCGCCGACTGCGTGCTGCTGATCGTCGCCGCATTGGACGATGCGCGCATGGTCGAACTGGCCGCCACGGCCAAGGACGTCGGGCTAGACGTGCTCGTGGAAGTGCACGACAACGCCGAACTGGAGCGCGCCCTGACCCTGCTCGATACCCCGCTGGTGGGGGTCAACAACCGTAACCTGCATACCTTCGAGGTCAGCCTCGAGACCACCCTCGAACTGCTGCCGCGCATTCCTCGCGATCGCCTGGCCATCACCGAGAGCGGCATCCTCAACCGCGCCGATGTCGAATTGATGGAAATCAACGAGGTGTATGGCTTCCTGGTCGGTGAGGCCTTTATGCGCGCCGAGCAACCGGGGCTGGAACTGCAACGCCTGTTCTTCCCCGGCCGCCCGGTGCAGAGCACCCAGGCCCTGGACTGATCACCGACGATGGCTGACGGCGAGCGCGACATGGCCCACCCCGTGATGGCGTTTGCCGTCGAGCAAGGCCTCCAGGCCGAGCAGGATCTCCTGGCGGCAGTCTGCCGCGGCGAGCAGGAAACGGCGTTGCTGTTCTGGCAGCCCACCGACCGCGCATTGGTCATGCCCCGGCGCATGAGCCGGCTGCCCGGTTTCACCGACGCCAGTGCCGCGTCGGCCGCCAGCGGCTGGCCCGTGCTGTTGCGTGAAACCGGCGGCGAACCGGTGCCGCAATCGAGCGCCACGGTAAACATCGCATTGGTCTACGCCGCGCCGCGTAGCGAGGGCGACCATGGGCGTATCGAGTTGGCCTACCAGCGGTTGTGCGAACCTCTGTGCCAGGCGCTGCGCGCCTGGGGTGGGGAGGCGTCGCTGGGCGAGATCGCCGGCGCCTTCTGCGACGGCCGCTACAACGTCAACCTCAACGGCCGCAAACTGGTCGGCACCGCCCAGCGCTGGCGCCAGGGCTTGGGCGGCAAGCGTCCGGTGGTGTTGGTTCATGGCGCGTTGCTGCTGGAAAACGAGCGTGAATCGATGGTCGCTGCGGTCAACCGTTTCAACATCGCGTGCCAGCTCGACCAACGTTGCCGCGCCGACAGCCACATCGCCCTGCGCGAAGTAGTGCCACACCTTCCTGTGTTCGAACCGCTGGCGCAGACCTACGCGCAGTTGCTCGCGGCCATTCCCCGGGACTAGCGGGTGCCGTAGACCACCATGGTCTTGCCCTTGACGCTGACCAGGTTGCGTTCTTCCAGGTCTTTGAGCACGCGACCGACCATTTCCCGTGAACAACCGACGATGCGACCGATTTCCTGACGGGTGATCTTGATCTGCATGCCGTCGGGATGGGTCATGGCATCGGGTTGCTTGCACAGGTCCAGCAGGCAGCGGGCCACGCGTCCGGTAACATCGAAAAAGGCCAGGTCGCCGACCTTGCGCGTAGTGTCGCGCAGTCGTTGGGCGATTTGCCCGCCAAGCGCGTAAAGAATGTCCGGTTCCTGACGCGCCAGCTCGCGAAAACGCTCGTAGCTGATTTCCGCCACCTCACACTCGCTTTTGGCCCGTACCCACGCGCTGCGCTGGCGCGACTGGCCGGTGCTTTCGAACAGGCCCAGCTCCCCGAAAAAATCGCCGCTGTTGAGGTAGGCAATGATCATCTCCCGTCCTTCTTCGTCTTCGATCAGGACCGTGACCGAACCCTTGACGATGTAAGCCAACGAGTCTGCCGTGTCACCCGCGCAGATGATGTTGCTCTTGGCCGGATAACGGCGGCGCTGGCAGTGCACCAGCAGTTTGTCGATGTTCTTGATCTTGGCGGAAAGCGCGGACGCGACCATCACGAAATCCTGTTCGGTGAAGCAAAGGGGGAAAGAAAAAAGGATTACTGGCATGTGCCGGTGATTTGGCGCCAGATTATCAGACACTTCCTACAGCAACGCCAGAAATCCCCACATCGCTTTTCCGTTGCCCGGACAAGGTCTAAGCTGGCAGCCTTTTTCCAAGCTTCCTGGAGTTTCACAGATGAAGGCACGCATCCAATGGGCCGGTGACGCCATGTTCCTCGGCGAATCGGGCAGTGGCCACGTAGTGGTCATGGACGGCCCACCCGAGGCCGGTGGCCGTAATTTGGGCGTACGTCCCATGGAAATGCTGTTGCTGGGCCTGGGGGGCTGTAGCAGCTTCGACGTGGTGAGCATCTTGAAGAAGTCGCGCCAGGCGGTGGAAAGCTGCGAAGCGTTTCTCGAAGCCGAACGCGCCGACGAGGACCCTAAGGTCTTCACCAAGATTCATCTGCGTTTCGTGGTCAAGGGGCGCGGGCTGAAAGAAGCGCAGGTCAAGCGTGCGGTCGAGCTGTCGGCAGAAAAGTACTGCTCGGCGTCGATCATGCTGGACCGTGCTGGTGTGGAAATTACCCACGACTACGAAATCGTCGAACTGGGCTGAGCTCCGCTTGAAGGCGTGGCTTATGCGGCCACGCCTTCGACCTGCCCTCAGCGCCGCAGCGCGGGAAGAGCCTGTTGCACCCAGCCTGGCAAGCGATCGCGCAGCTGTTCGGTGAGCCGCTCGCGACGCTTCTGATAGGCAAGGCCACCCGCAATCACGCCCAGGCCGAGCAGCGTCAGCACCAGAGGGAACAGCAGCGAGTCGGCGAACACGTCATGGGCCAGGTAACCCAGATACAGCGCTACGCCCAAGGCGCCGAAGGTCATGAAAACCGGCCGACGCAGCAGCAGTGCCAGCGCCATCAGCACCAGGTTGATCAGGCAGTAGCCGAACTTGCTCAGCTCGGAGCCGCTGTCCAGTGCGGTCAGTCCGCCCCAGAAGGCCAGCAGGCCTGCCAGGTAGCTCCAATGGGCATAGTCGTCACGGGTTCTTCCATCGACCAGCACCGACACCAGCAACAATGCCAGCCCGAACCAGAGCGAAACCTCATTGCGTTGCGTCCAGTCCAGTTCAGGGCTGTACAGGTAGGCGCTGAGGTCCATGGACATGAACCACAACGCCAGCGCCATGGGCATCACGATGAATGGGAAGGGCACCGCGCGCAACATCAACAGGCCTGCGACCACCGTGCTGGCTTCCATCAGCAGCCATTGGCCGCGCACGTAGCGGTAGTAGTCGGGATAGGCTGCCATCCCTTCGGTGAACGGCCAGAATCCGGTGACTCGCTGCAAAGCGAACACTGCTAAAGGCACGATGCTGACCGCTACGGCGGCCAGGGCGCCTGCGGCGATTGACTGGTCTTGGCGCTGCAAGGCCAAGGCGAGAGCGGTGAGCGAAACGACGTAAAGAGAGCTGATCGCCAGGAGCGCGCCATCACCGATGCTCATCCAGGCGACGGTGAGCAGCCAGCCCATGGCCGCCATGATCAGCACCGCTCCACCATAGAAGGCCGCGTGAGCCGACTGAAAGCTCGGTCGAGCAGTGCCGCCCTGTGCGTTCAGGAAGGTCAACAAGGCCTGGTCCTGGCCGGGCTGGAGAACCCCGGCCTCGACCGCGCGGGCCAGGTCATCGGCATCGAAGCGCTGCTGCATGGCGTGGCCCCCTGCGGTAGCCGTCAGATCCGGTAAGTGCTCTTGGTCATGACCTTGGCCAGCAGGCTCATGCCCAAGCGCACCGGCGCCGGGAAGCGGTAACCGCCGGCATCCAAAGCAGCTTCGGCGTGGTGTTCCTCGTCCGAGCGCATCTGCTCGAGAATGGCACGGGATTTGGCGTCTTCGACAGGGAGTTGCTGCAAGTGCTCGTCCAGGTGCTTGCAGACCTGCCGCTCGGTGGCCGCGACGAAGCCCAGGCTGACCTTGTCGCTGACCAGCCCGGCGAAGGCACCGATACCGAACGACATGCCGTAGAACAACGGGTTGAGCACACTGGGGTGGCTGTTCAGCTGGCGGATGCGCTGCTCGCACCAGGCCAGGTGGTCGATCTCTTCCTCGGCCGCATGCTCCATGGCGCGTCGCACCTGCGGCAGCTTGGCGGTCAGGGCCTGACCTTGATAGAGGGCCTGGGCGCAGACTTCACCGGTGTGGTTGATGCGCATCAGCCCGGCGATGTGGCGGCTTTGACGGTCGTCGAGCTCGACGTTCGGTTGCACGATCGCCGGCGACGGGCGGGAAGGTTGGCCGCTGAAGGGTAGCAAAGTACGCATGGCCGTGTCGGCCTGCAGCAACAAGCGGTCGAGCGGCGAGTAGTGACGTTCGGTAGCCATCGGGCACCTCCGCAAAAGTGTGCCCAACAGTCTACCTCAAACGTGGGAAAGGCGATTGCCCAGGGTCATCTCCCTGACGCTCGCCTTGTCGGCCTCAGCCTGGGGGCCAATTCATCTGGCGCTGACCCAGCACATGCAAGTGGATGTGGTAGACGGTCTGGCCACCCAGTTCGTTGCAGTTCATCACCACGCGGAAACCTTCCTCGCAACCCAGCTCGATGGCCAGGCGCTGGGCGGTGAACAGAATATGCCCGGCCAGCCCCTTGTCCTCTTCGGTCAGGTCGTTGAGGGTGCGAATGGGCTTTTTCGGGATGACCAGAAAATGCACCGGGGCCTTGGGGTCGATGTCGTGAAAAGCCAGCACCTGATCATCTTCGTAGATGATCCTGGCCGGAATTTCCCGGTTGATGATCTTGGTGAAAATCGTGTCCACGACGCTGCTCCATGATGGTGGGGTTGGCGGGGGAGTGTACCCAGCCAGACGCCTGCCGCCCATCACTCCTGCAATCGGCTAACGCAGACCGGAAGGGCAGTAGCGCCGGTGCAGCATGCCGGCCAGCTTGCGCGTCAGCCAACGCGGCAACAGGCGCGGCATGAAGGCCAGCCAGCGGTTGCGGCGTCCGGGCATGATCAACGCGTGGTTCTTGTCCAAGGCACGCACGGTGAACAAGGCCACTTCTTCGGGGGAAAGGCAGCGTGTGCTGCCTTCGAGGCGTTCGATAGGCCGCTGCGCCGAACGCACCGGCCCGGGGCACAGCAGCGAAACTTTGATGCCCGTGCGTTTGAGCTCCTCGCGCAACGCTTCGGTGAAGCTCATCACGTAGGCTTTGCTCGCTGCATAGGCGGCCATCCACGGGCCTGGGGCGATCCCGGCCAAGCCGGCGACATTGAGAATCTGCCCGCCGCCATGCACGGCCATCAGGTTGCCCACCGCGTGGCACAGGCGGCTTAGGGCCAGCACGTTGACCTCCAGCAGATCCTGCTCGTCGGCCCACTCATGCGCGAGGAACGGGCCGTAGGTGCGCAGCCCGGCGCAATTGACCAGCAGGTCGATGCGCCGCTCGCCCTCTTCCAGTTCCAATACGAATCCGGAAAGACGCAGCGGCTGGCTCAAGTCGCAGGCCCGGAACAGAACTTCCACACCGAAGCGTTGGGTGAGCTCGAGGGCGACCGCTTCGAGCGGCTCGCGCTGCCGCGCCACCAGGATCAGATTGCGCCCACGCCGCGCCAAGGCTTCCGCCAGCGCCAGGCCAAGGCCGCTGGACGCTCCGGTGATCATGGCGTAACGGGTCATGCAGCGCTCCTGGGGCGGCTAGGGGGCGCTAGTGTACAGCGTGCCCCCCGCAGTGCCACGGCCTGTTTCGCCAAAGCCGGTCAAAACGGTTTGACCACCACCAGCGCGACGATGAGCAGCAGCAACAGTACCGGCACTTCGTTGAACCAACGGTAGAAGACATGCGTGCGCGTGTTGGTGCCGGCGGCGAAACGTTTGCGCTGCGCACCGCAGACATGGTGGTAGCCGGTCAACAGCAGCACCAGGGTCAGTTTGGCGTGCATCCAGCCCTGGCCGAGCCAGCCTGGCGTGAGGTAGAGCATCCAGATACCGAAGACGAAAGTCGCGATCATCGCCGGGTTCATGATGCCGCGGTAGAGCTTGCGCTCCATGGTGACGAAGCGGTCGTGGCTGATGCTGTCGGTGCTTTGCGCGTGGTACACGAACAACCGGGGCAGGTAGAACAGGCCGGCGAACCAGCAGACCACGCTGACGATGTGCAGCGCTTTGATCCAGAGATACAGCATGGGAAGGCTTCCTTCAGGTTTTCACGGTGCGCAGATAGTAGTAGCCCTGTATCGCCAAGCGTTAATCGAGTGTTGTGGCAGGCGTGTGTGACCCCTATCATCGAAGGCTTTCCAGTGGCTTCGTTGATAAGGGGCAAGCGTCATGATCAAGGTCGGTATCGTCGGCGGCACGGGTTACACCGGTGTCGAACTGCTGCGTCTGCTGGCGCAACACCCGCAAGCCGAGGTGGTTGTCATCACCTCGCGATCGGAAGCGGGCACGTCGGTGGCCGACATGTATCCGAACCTGCGCGGCCACTACGACGAGCTGCGATTCACCGTGCCTGACAGCCAGACATTGGGCGCCTGCGACGTGGTCTTCTTCGCCACCCCCCATGGGGTCGCTCACGCCTTGGCCGGCGAGCTGCTGGCCGCCGGCACCAAGATCATCGACCTGTCGGCCGACTTCCGTTTGCAAGATCCCGTCGAGTGGGCCAAATGGTACGGCCAACCCCATGGCGCTCCGCAGCTGCTCACCGATGCCGTGTACGGCCTGCCGGAAGTCAACCGCGAAAAAATCCGCCAGGCACGTTTGATCGCGGTGCCGGGCTGCTACCCAACCGCCACGCAACTAGGTTTTCTGCCTCTGCTCGAAGCCGGTGTGGTCGATGCCAAGCGTCTGATCGCCGATTGCAAGTCGGGTGTCAGCGGGGCCGGACGCGGCGCGGCGGTCGGTTCGCTGTTCTCCGAGGCAGGCGAGAACATGAAGGCTTATGCGGTCAAAGGCCATCGCCATTTGCCGGAAATCAGCCAAGGTCTGCGCCTGGCGGCGGGTGGCGACGTCGGGCTGACGTTCGTACCGCACTTGACGCCCATGATCCGCGGCATCCACTCAACGCTCTACGCCACACTGCTGGATACCTCGGTCGATCTGCAGGCACTGTACGAGAAACGCTATGCCGACGAGCCGTTCGTCGACGTCATGCCGGCCGGTAGCCACCCCGAAACCCGTAGCGTGCGCGGTGCCAACGTCTGCCGCATCGCCGTGCACCGTCCTCAGGGCGGCGACTTGGCCGTGGTGCTGTCGGTGATCGACAACCTGGTCAAAGGCGCTTCCGGTCAAGCCGTGCAGAACCTCAACATCCTCTTCGGGCTGGACGAGCGCCTGGGCTTGAGCCATGCCGGCATGCTGCCGTAACCGATCCGAGCGCCCGGCCTGCCCCGTGCAGGCTGGACGAAGGACAGGATATTGCGCCCCCGTCAGGACAATTGTTGACCAATTTTCTCGGAGAAGCGGATAATACGCGCCATCGAGTTTTGTTACGGCGTCCTGCCGGGAGAATCTACATGAGCGTCGAAACCTTCACTCCTACGGGTCTGGAATTCACCCATGGTGCTGCGCACAAGGTGAAGACCCTGGTCAGCGAAGAGGGCAATGATCGGCTGAAGCTGCGCGTGTTCGTCACGGGCGGTGGTTGCTCGGGCTTTCAGTACGGGTTCACGTTCGATGAGGACGTGGCCGAAGACGACACCATCGTCGAGCGTGAGGGCGTGTCGCTGGTAGTCGATTCCATGAGCTTCCAGTATCTGGCAGGTGCCGAGGTCGACTATCAGGAGGGGCTGGAGGGTTCGCGCTTCGTGATCAAGAACCCCAATGCGACTACTACCTGTGGCTGCGGTTCGTCGTTCTCCATCTGAAGCACTGGCCGATACGAAAACGCCGCGCATTTGCGCGGCGTTTTCATTTTCGGTGTACGCCTCAGGCGGGGTAGATGGCGCCCAGCACCCTCAAGCCTTTGGCCGCCGTCACGCTAGGGCGGTTGCCGGGCAGGCCTTGCAGGCAGCAATGCGCCAGCCAGGCGAAAGCCATGGCTTCCACCCAATCCGGGTGCACGCCGTAGGCTTCGGTGCTGTGCACTTGGGCCGAAGGTTGCAACGCTGCCAATCTACGCATCAGCGCGCCGTTGCGCGCACCGCCCCCACAGACCAATAGTTTCTGCGTGCCGGGCTGTGCGGTGTCCAGCGCTTCGCAAATGCTGCGGGCGGTGAGTTCGAGCAGCGTGGCCTGGACGGTTTCGTCCGACAAGCTTGGCAAGGCACTCAGATGGCGGTCGAGCCACGCCAGGTTGAACACTTCGCGACCTGTGCTCTTGGGGCCGGCACCTGCGAAGAAAGGGTCCGCCAGCAGCGAGTCCAGCAAGGTCTGGTCCACGCGGCCGGAAGCTGCCCAAGCGCCGTCGGCATCGTAGCTGGCGCCGCGCTTGCGTTGAATCCAGGCGTCGAGCAAGACGTTGCCCGGCCCGCAATCGAAACCTTTGACCGGCTGGTCTTGGGCGAGCAGGGTGACGTTGCTGAAACCGCCCACGTTGAGTACGGCAAGTCGTTCACCGAGATGGCCGAACAGCGTTTCATGGAAGGCTGGTACGAGCGGCGCGCCTTGCCCGCCCGCCGCCACGTCGCGCCGCCTGAAGTCGGCGACCACGCTGATGCCGCTGAGCTCGGCCAGCAGCGCCGGGTTGCCGATCTGCACGGTGAAGCCACGGGCAGGCTCGTGACGTACGGTCTGACCGTGGCTGCCGATGGCCGTAATTGCCGCAGGCGCCAGCTGTTGCGCCGCCAGCAATTGGGCTATGCCTTCGGCGGCCAGACGTGCCCAGCGATTTTCCGCCAAGGCCGAACGGGCGATTTCATCTGGGCCGCTGGCGCACAGCTGCAACAGGTCACTGCGAAGATCTGCAGGCATGGGCAGATAGTGCGTGGCGAGCAGCCGGGGCTGCTCGTCCTGCTCGATCAAGGCGATGTCCAGCCCATCCAGGCTGGTACCAGACATCACACCTATATAGCGCGCCATGGGTCAGCGCTTGTTCGAGGCGAGCATGGTGGCTTTTTCCTGATCCATGCGAGCGATCAGAGGTTGGCTCTGCTGCAGGAAGCGCTGGCGTTCGGCCTTGGCGATGGGCTCCGACATCGGCACTTTCTGGCTGAGCGGGTCGACGTGCACGCCGTTGACCTGGAACTCATAGTGCAGATGCGGGCCGGTGGAGAGACCGGTGGTGCCAATGTAGCCGATGACCTGACCCTGCTTGACCGTACCGCCGGTTTTCACACCCTTGGCGAAGCCCTGCATGTGGCCGTAGAGGGTTTGGTACTTGTTGCCATGGGCAAGGATGATGGTGTTGCCGTAACCGCCGCGACGACCAGCCAGTACGACCTTGCCATCGCCAGCCGCCTTGATCGGCGTACCGCGTGGCGCGGCATAGTCGACGCCTTTGTGAGCGCGGATCTTGTTCAGGATCGGGTGCTTGCGGCCTGCCGAGAAGCGCGAGCTGATGCGGGCGAAGTCGACCGGCGTACGGATGAAGGCCTTGCGCAGGCTGTTGCCATCGGCGGTGTAATAGCTGGTGTTGCCTTGTTTGTTGGTGTAGCGCACGGCGGTGTAGGTCTTGCCGCGGTTGGTGAAGCGCGCCGAGAGGATGTTGCCGGTACCGACGACCTTACCGTCCATGACCTTCTGCTCGTAGACCACGTCGAATTCGTCTCCCTGGCGGATGTCCTGAGCAAAGTCGATGTCGTAGCCCAGCACGCGCGCCATGTCCATGGTCATGTTGTGCGACAGCCCGGCGCGTTGGGCCGAGGCGGCGAGCGAGCTTTTGATCACGCCGTGGGCGTAGGCGGTACGCATGACTGGCTTGCTGATTTCACGGCTGAAGCTGTAGCCCTTGTCCGAGCGGGTGAGGCGAATGCTTTCCAGGTTGCTGACCTTGCTGTGCAAGCTGACCAGCTGGCCGTCCTTGTCCAGTTCGAACTGCAGGATTTGCCCGTGTTTGAGTTGGCTGAACTGTTTCGCCTGTTTGTTGCTGGCCAGCAGGTCATGCACGGCGTTTGCGGGCAGGCCGACCTTGGCGAACAACGTGGACAGGGTGTCGCCCTTGGTGACTGCCACTTCGCGGTGGCCCGGCAGGGCTGGTTTCTTCTCGACGGCAGGTTGCGCGGCCTGTTTGGTCTGCGCCTGGGCAGGGGTGTCGATTTGTGCGAATGGCGAGCTGGTGGTTTGCTCGGTTTGCGCTATCGGGGTGTCGGTGGCGCTGTCCTTGAGTGCGTCGGTAGGGTTGTCCAGCTCGAGGTTGAGGGTGGTTCGCTTGGCTTCCACTTCGCTGGAAGGGAATACCAGCAGAGCGAGACTCAGGAGCGCGGCAAGGCCGCTGGCGGCGAGTAGGTGAATCTTTGGATACAGCCGAGGCGCCTTTGGATTGTTTTTGGTCATAAGGGTGCTTTGAAAAAAGGTGAAAAGGAAAAGATGAATGACATTATGAAGATGAAATAACTGTATAAAATATAACCAAATTCATCTGCGCGCAAGGGCGCGTAGACGCTACGGGACGTTCACTAAGTCACAAGATTTTGCAAAACTTGTATTTGACGGCCGATCTTGTATGGTTGGCTCCCTTTGAACCCTGAGCCTTGCGGATCTGTTTATGAAGTCGGTGGAAGAGCAGCTGGCGCTTATCAAGCGTGGTACGGAAGAGGTACTGGTCGAATCTGAGCTGGTCGAGAAGCTCAAGCGGGGCGAGCCTCTGCGTATCAAGGCGGGGTTCGATCCCACCGCGCCCGATCTGCACCTTGGCCATACGGTCTTGATCAACAAGCTTCGCCAGTTCCAGGAATTGGGCCATCAGGTCATTTTCCTGATCGGTGACTTCACCGGCATGATCGGCGATCCAAGTGGCAAGAGCGCGACGCGCCCGCCGCTCACGCGTGAGCAGGTGCTGGACAATGCCGAAACCTATAAGCAGCAGGTGTTCAAGATCCTCGACCCTGCCAAGACCGAGGTGGCCTTCAACTCCACGTGGATGGACAAGCTGACGCCGGCCGACTTCATCCGCCTGGCTTCGCAGTACACCGTGGCGCGCATGCTCGAGCGCGACGATTTCGACAAGCGTTATACCAGCAATCAGCCGATCGCCATCCATGAGTTCCTGTACCCCCTGGTGCAGGGCTACGACTCGGTTGCATTGAAGGCCGACGTTGAGCTGGGTGGCACCGACCAGAAATTCAATCTGCTGATGGGGCGCGAGTTGCAGCGCGCGTACGGGCAGGAGGCTCAGAGCGTGGTGACCCTGCCATTGCTCGAAGGGCTGGACGGCGTGAAGAAGATGTCCAAGTCGCTTGGCAACTACGTGGGCATCCAGGAAGCGCCGGGTGTGATGTACAGCAAGCTGGTGTCGATTCCCGACACTCTGATGTGGCGATACTTCGAGCTGCTCAGCTTCCGCAGCATGGAAGAGATCGAGCGGTTGCGGGCCGACGTGGAGGCGGGCGCCAACCCGCGTGACGTGAAGATCAAGCTGGCCGAGGAAATCGTCGCTCGCTTCCATGGAGAAGAAGCTGCCGCCAATGCGCATCGTGCGGCCGGCAATCGTATGAAGGATGGTGAGCTGCCGGAAGATCTGCCGGAAGTGGTGCTGGAAGTGGGCGAAGACATGCCTATTGCCGCCGTCCTTAATAAAGCAGGGCTGGTGAAGAACTCGGCGGCGGCACGTGATCTGCTAGCGGCAGGTACCGTGAAGGTCGACGGCGAGGTTGTCGATCGCAGCTTCGTGTTCGCTCAGGGCTCTACCCATGTTTGCCAAGCGGGTAAAAAAGCATTCGCGCGGATCGTCCTTAAATAGAAGCACCTTGGTTTGCAGTGATTGCATAAAGGAGGCGAAGCCTCCTTTATGCATTTAAGGGCATGCGAAAACTATTTTGAAATAAGCCCTTGACGCTTCCTCAGATCTCTTTATACTGCGCACCAATTCCGGGGCAAACGGAGCGGAAAACTCCTTGAGATTCAATGAGTTGAACGTTTTCTGAAGGCTGGAAGCGCTTCGATCTTCTGATCGGCAGCGGTGAAAAAGGCAGTTGACAGCAGGTTGTAACGCTGTATGATTCGCCTCCCGCTACGAGAGATCGCAGCGAGCCAAGTGGTTGAAGTTGAACGAGATTCTCGCAAAACACTTCAAAATAAACACTTGACAGACACTGAGGACAGCGTAGAATGCGCGCCTCGGTTGAGACGAAAGGCTCAACCAACCGCTCTTTAACAATTTGAATCAAGCAATTCGTGTGGGTGCTTGTGAGTACGGACTGATAGTCACCAAGATTATCAGCATCACAAGTGACCATGCGAGAAATCACATAGTCATTTGAGATTGCTGAGCCAAGTTTAGGGTTTCTTAAAAACCCAAGCAGTATTGAACTGAAGAGTTTGATCATGGCTCAGATTGAACGCTGGCGGCAGGCCTAACACATGCAAGTCGAGCGGATGAGAAGAGCTTGCTCTTCGATTCAGCGGCGGACGGGTGAGTAATGCCTAGGAATCTGCCTGGTAGTGGGGGACAACGTTTCGAAAGGAACGCTAATACCGCATACGTCCTACGGGAGAAAGCAGGGGACCTTCGGGCCTTGCGCTATCAGATGAGCCTAGGTCGGATTAGCTTGTTGGTGAGGTAATGGCTCACCAAGGCGACGATCCGTAACTGGTCTGAGAGGATGATCAGTCACACTGGAACTGAGACACGGTCCAGACTCCTACGGGAGGCAGCAGTGGGGAATATTGGACAATGGGCGAAAGCCTGATCCAGCCATGCCGCGTGTGTGAAGAAGGTCTTCGGATTGTAAAGCACTTTAAGTTGGGAGGAAGGGCAGTCAGCGAATACCTGGTTGTTTTGACGTTACCGACAGAATAAGCACCGGCTAACTCTGTGCCAGCAGCCGCGGTAATACAGAGGGTGCAAGCGTTAATCGGAATTACTGGGCGTAAAGCGCGCGTAGGTGGTTTGTTAAGTTGGATGTGAAATCCCCGGGCTCAACCTGGGAACTGCATCCAAAACTGGCAAGCTAGAGTATGGTAGAGGGTGGTGGAATTTCCTGTGTAGCGGTGAAATGCGTAGATATAGGAAGGAACACCAGTGGCGAAGGCGACCACCTGGACTGATACTGACACTGAGGTGCGAAAGCGTGGGGAGCAAACAGGATTAGATACCCTGGTAGTCCACGCCGTAAACGATGTCAACTAGCCGTTGGAATCCTTGAGATTTTAGTGGCGCAGCTAACGCATTAAGTTGACCGCCTGGGGAGTACGGCCGCAAGGTTAAAACTCAAATGAATTGACGGGGGCCCGCACAAGCGGTGGAGCATGTGGTTTAATTCGAAGCAACGCGAAGAACCTTACCAGGCCTTGACATGCAGAGAACTTTCCAGAGATGGATTGGTGCCTTCGGGAACTCTGACACAGGTGCTGCATGGCTGTCGTCAGCTCGTGTCGTGAGATGTTGGGTTAAGTCCCGTAACGAGCGCAACCCTTGTCCTTAGTTACCAGCACATCATGGTGGGCACTCTAAGGAGACTGCCGGTGACAAACCGGAGGAAGGTGGGGATGACGTCAAGTCATCATGGCCCTTACGGCCTGGGCTACACACGTGCTACAATGGTCGGTACAGAGGGTTGCCAAGCCGCGAGGTGGAGCTAATCTCACAAAACCGATCGTAGTCCGGATCGCAGTCTGCAACTCGACTGCGTGAAGTCGGAATCGCTAGTAATCGTGAATCAGAATGTCACGGTGAATACGTTCCCGGGCCTTGTACACACCGCCCGTCACACCATGGGAGTGGGTTGCACCAGAAGTAGCTAGTCTAACCTTCGGGAGGACGGTTACCACGGTGTGATTCATGACTGGGGTGAAGTCGTAACAAGGTAGCCGTAGGGGAACCTGCGGCTGGATCACCTCCTTAATCGACGACATCAGCCTGCTGATGAGCTCCCACACGAATTGCTTGATTCATTGTACGAAGACGATGCTGTAACGCGACCCTGTTATAGGTCTGTAGCTCAGTTGGTTAGAGCGCACCCCTGATAAGGGTGAGGTCGGCAGTTCAAATCTGCCCAGACCTACCATTTCATGGTGCGGCTAGACGCTACGACACACGGGGCCATAGCTCAGCTGGGAGAGCGCCTGCCTTGCACGCAGGAGGTCAGCGGTTCGATCCCGCTTGGCTCCACCACCTTTTAGCATCGTTTGCCTGTTCAGAACTTAGAAATGAACATTCCACTCACGGTTTGAGTGCGCTGAATGTTGATTTCTGACTTTTGTCAGATCGTTCTTTAAAAATTCGGATATGTGATAGAAATAGACTGATGGCCACTTTCACTGGTGGTGATCAGGCTAAGGTAAAATTTGTGAGTTCTGCGCGTAAGCGCAAATTGCGAATTTTCGGCGAATGTCGTCTTCACAGTATAACCAGATTGCTTGGGGTTATATGGTCAAGTGAAGAAGCGCATACGGTGGATGCCTTGGCAGTCAGAGGCGATGAAAGACGTGGTAGCCTGCGAAAAGCTTTGGGGAGTCGGCAAACAGACTGTGATCCAGAGATCTCTGAATGGGGGAACCCAGCCAGCACAAGCTGGTTATCTTGTACTGAATACATAGGTGCAAGAGGCGAACCAGGGGAACTGAAACATCTAAGTACCCTGAGGAAAAGAAATCAACCGAGATTCCCTTAGTAGTGGCGAGCGAACGGGGACCAGCCCTTAAGTTGGTTTGAGATTAGTGGAACGCTCTGGAAAGTGCGGCCATAGTGGGTGATAGCCCCGTACACGAAAATCTCTTGTCAATGAAATCGAGTAGGACGGAGCACGAGAAACTTTGTCTGAATATGGGGGGACCATCCTCCAAGGCTAAATACTACTGACTGACCGATAGTGAACCAGTACCGTGAGGGAAAGGCGAAAAGAACCCCGGAGAGGGGAGTGAAATAGATCCTGAAACCGTATGCGTACAAGCAGTGGGAGCCTACTTTGTTAGGTGACTGCGTACCTTTTGTATAATGGGTCAGCGACTTATATTCAGTGGCGAGCTTAACCGAATAGGGGAGGCGTAGCGAAAGCGAGTCTTAATAGGGCGTTTAGTCGCTGGGTATAGACCCGAAACCGGGCGATCTATCCATGGGCAGGTTGAAGGTTAGGTAACACTGACTGGAGGACCGAACCGACTACCGTTGAAAAGTTAGCGGATGACCTGTGGATCGGAGTGAAAGGCTAATCAAGCTCGGAGATAGCTGGTTCTCCTCGAAAGCTATTTAGGTAGCGCCTCATGTATCACTGTAGGGGGTAGAGCACTGTTTCGGCTAGGGGGTCATCCCGACTTACCAAACCGATGCAAACTCCGAATACCTACAAGTGCCGAGCATGGGAGACACACGGCGGGTGCTAACGTCCGTCGTGAAAAGGGAAACAACCCAGACCGTCAGCTAAGGTCCCAAAATCCTGGTTAAGTGGGAAACGATGTGGGAAGGCTTAGACAGCTAGGAGGTTGGCTTAGAAGCAGCCACCCTTTAAAGAAAGCGTAATAGCTCACTAGTCGAGTCGGCCTGCGCGGAAGATGTAACGGGGCTCAAACCAGGTACCGAAGCTACGGGTATCACCTCTTGGTGATGCGGTAGAGGAGCGTTCTGTAAGCCTGTGAAGGTGAGTTGAGAAGCTTGCTGGAGGTATCAGAAGTGCGAATGCTGACATGAGTAACGACAATGCGAGTGAAAAACTCGCACGCCGAAAGACCAAGGTTTCCTGCGCAACGTTAATCGACGCAGGGTTAGTCGGTCCCTAAGGCGAGGCTGAAAAGCGTAGTCGATGGAAAACAGGTTAATATTCCTGTACTTGCGATTGTTGCGATGGAGGGACGGAGAAGGCTAGGCCAGCTTGGCGTTGGTTGTCCAAGTTTAAGGTGGTAGGCTGAGATCTTAGGCAAATCCGGGATCTCAAGGCCGAGAGCTGATGACGAGTTGCCTTTAGGCGACGAAGTGGTTGATGCCATGCTTCCAAGAAAAGCTCCTAAGCTTCAGACAATCGGGAACCGTACCCCAAACCGACACAGGTGGTTGGGTAGAGAATACCAAGGCGCTTGAGAGAACTCGGGTGAAGGAACTAGGCAAAATGGCACCGTAACTTCGGGAGAAGGTGCGCCGGTGAGGGTGAAGGACTTGCTCCGTAAGCTCATGCCGGTCGAAGATACCAGGCCGCTGCGACTGTTTATTAAAAACACAGCACTCTGCAAACACGAAAGTGGACGTATAGGGTGTGACGCCTGCCCGGTGCCGGAAGGTTAATTGATGGGGTTAGCGCAAGCGAAGCTCTTGATCGAAGCCCCGGTAAACGGCGGCCGTAACTATAACGGTCCTAAGGTAGCGAAATTCCTTGTCGGGTAAGTTCCGACCTGCACGAATGGCGTAACGATGGCGGCGCTGTCTCCACCCGAGACTCAGTGAAATTGAAATCGCTGTGAAGATGCAGTGTATCCGCGGCTAGACGGAAAGACCCCGTGAACCTTTACTATAGCTTTGCACTGGACTTTGAATTTGCTTGTGTAGGATAGGTGGGAGGCTTTGAAGTGGGGACGCCAGTCCTCATGGAGCCATCCTTGAAATACCACCCTGGCAACTTTGAGGTTCTAACTCAGGTCCGTCATCCGGATCGAGGACAGTGTATGGTGGGTAGTTTGACTGGGGCGGTCTCCTCCCAAAGAGTAACGGAGGAGTACGAAGGTGCGCTCAGACCGGTCGGAAATCGGTCGTAGAGTATAAAGGCAAAAGCGCGCTTGACTGCGAGACCCACACGTCGAGCAGGTACGAAAGTAGGTCTTAGTGATCCGGTGGTTCTGTATGGAAGGGCCATCGCTCAACGGATAAAAGGTACTCCGGGGATAACAGGCTGATACCGCCCAAGAGTTCATATCGACGGCGGTGTTTGGCACCTCGATGTCGGCTCATCACATCCTGGGGCTGAAGCCGGTCCCAAGGGTATGGCTGTTCGCCATTTAAAGTGGTACGCGAGCTGGGTTTAGAACGTCGTGAGACAGTTCGGTCCCTATCTGCCGTGGACGTTTGAGATTTGAGAGGGGCTGCTCCTAGTACGAGAGGACCGGAGTGGACGAACCTCTGGTGTTCCGGTTGTCACGCCAGTGGCATTGCCGGGTAGCTATGTTCGGAAGAGATAACCGCTGAAAGCATCTAAGCGGGAAACTTGCCTCAAGATGAGATCTCACTGGGATCTTGAATCCCCTAAAGGGCCGTCGAAGACTACGACGTTGATAGGTTGGGTGTGTAAGCGCTGTGAGGCGTTGAGCTAACCAATACTAATTGCCCGTGAGGCTTGACCATATAACACCCAAGCAATCTGCCAAGCGCAGGTTGGGTGGAAGACGCATCGACGAAGATTCGCACACAAATCATCACATATCCGAATTGGCTGGCACGTCGGCAACGACGAACCGGCAACCGAATTTCTTGACGACCATAGAGCATTGGAACCACCTGATCCCATCCCGAACTCAGCAGTGAAACGATGCATCGCCGATGGTAGTGTGGGGTTTCCCCATGTGAGAGTAGGTCATCGTCAAGATTCATTTCGCAAAACCCCTATCTGCACATGCAGGTAGGGGTTTTGTCTTTTCTGCGCGTGTGAATGAGCGCTCATCCCGATGCCGTTGTTCCTATGCATTTTTTCAGGGCGTGGCTATCATGCCAGCCTCATTCAAAATCGAGACTGGCATGCTGAAGTTGTTGAACCTTCTCAAGGATGGCCGCTTCCACTCAGGCGAAGAACTGGGCGCCGCCTTGGGGGTGAGTCGCAGCGCTGTCTGGAAGCAATTGCAGAGCCTGCAGTCCGAATGCAGCCTGACCATCCACAAAGTACGCGGCCGGGGCTACCAGCTCTCGGCGCCCTTGCAATTACTCGATTCTCAAGCCATTGGCGCGCATGGTCAGGCGCCGCAATGGCCCGTGTTCGTGTACGAAACTATCGATTCGACCAACGCTGAAGCATTGCGTTTGATCGGACAAGGGCGCTCGGCGCCTTTCCTGGTCGTAGCGGAAAGCCAGACCGCAGGGCGTGGCCGTCGCGGCAGGCAGTGGGTTAGCCCCTTCGCCGAAAACCTCTACTACAGCCTGGTGTTGCGTATAGATGGCGGCATGCGCCAGCTTGAAGGGCTCAGCTTAGTGGTCGGCCTAGCGGTGATGCGTTCGCTAGAGGCGCTGGGTGTACGGGATATCGGTCTGAAATGGCCGAACGATGTGCTGGTTCGTGACCAGAAAGTCGCTGGAATTCTGCTCGAGCTGATAGGTGATCCAGCGGATATCTGTCATGTCGTCATGGGCATAGGCATCAACGTGAACATGCAAGCTAATACCGAGGTCGATCAGCGCTGGACCTCGGTAAAGCGCGAAACCGGTAAAGGCGTTGATCGCAATCACCTGGTGGCGATACTGGGTAGGCAATTGAGTCAAGAGCTGGAACGGCATCGCCAGCATGGGTTCGCTGTCTTTCGAGAGGAGTGGGAGCAAGCCCACGTTTGGCAGGGTCGAGAGGCCTCG
The DNA here is from genome assembly GCF_054508135.1 of Pseudomonas sp. MLB6B. Taxonomy (NCBI): domain Bacteria; kingdom Pseudomonadati; phylum Pseudomonadota; class Gammaproteobacteria; order Pseudomonadales; family Pseudomonadaceae; genus Pseudomonas; species Pseudomonas sp. MLB6B. The sequence continues at coordinate 1,242,593 of NZ_CP199313.1, forward strand.
CTGATAGCGGGTAGCACTCGTACCGACGGAATTGTCCGCGGTATCGATGCGCAAGGCGGCCTGCGGCTTGAAGTTGATGGCGTTGAAAAGAGCTTCAGCGGTGGTGAGCTCAGTCTGAGGTTGCGTAATGATTCTTGAGCTCGATTGCGGTAACAGCTTCATAAAGTGGCGAGTCATAGCTGCCACGGATGCATCGATCATAAGCGGCGGGATCGCTGACTCGGACGAGCAGCTCTTGCAGGCTCTCGCCACCAGCCACCCTGAGATACGGCTGGTGGCATGCCGAATGGTCAGCGTTCGCAGCGAGGAGGAAACGGCAGCGCTGAGCACCGCGTTGCGGCAAACCTTCGGCGTAGAAGTACAAGTCGCAGCGCCAGCTAGAAAACTCGCAGGCGTGCGTAATGGTTATGAGGAATACCAGCGTCTGGGCATGGATCGGTGGTTGGCGATTTTAGGTGGCTTCCATCTGGCTGGCAGAGCATGCCTGATCATCGACTTCGGCACTGCAGCCAAGGCGGATTTCGTCGCGGCGGATGGTGAGCATTTGGGCGGCTACATATGCCCAGGCATGCCGCTGATGCGCAGCCAATTACGTACCCATACCCGGCGGATACGCTATGACGACGCTTCGGCGGAACGTGCGATGGCCAGCCTGGCGCCGGGCACTTCTACGGTCGAAGCCGTAGAGCGTGGCTGCGTGATGATGTTGCAAGGCTTCGCGCGTTCCCAGATAGACCAAGCCATAGCGTTGTGGGGAGAGGACTTCACTGTATTTCTCACCGGCGGCGATGCGCCCTTGGCAAAAAGCGCTGCCCCTCGGGCTCGTATCGTATCTGACCTGGTGTTCGTTGGGCTCGCGCTTGCCTGTCCCATGCATTGAGGTGTCTATGCGCTGGTTATTCATGCTGTTGCTTGTACTCAACATCGGCTATTTCGCCTGGCATCGATACGAGGCGCCGTTACGAGTCAAAGACGTCACGCCTTTATCGCTATATAAAGGCGGGCAGCAGGAAATCCGTCTGATACGCGAGGCCGGCGTAGGGCAGGCAGTGCGCAAGCGAGACGAGTGCTTGGTGATCGGTGGACTGCAGAGTGAGGAACTGCTGGAGTCGCTGCGCCAGCGCCTGATCAGCCTGGATATCTCTACTCAAAGCATACCGCGCGGACTTCCAGGAGAAGCCGGTCACTGGCTGCAGGTAGAGGTCCAGAGCGAACGTTTGCTGGATCAACCGGTGCTCTTGAGTCTTTCCAAGGATTTCAAAGACTTAAAACATAAAATTATTTTATGTGGGGGGGTTGCAAGTGCTGGTTAGCTTGATAGAATGGCGCCCGCTTCGCAGGGAACACCACTCAGGTGGTTGAACCGGAAGCTGCTGTCGAATGAGCTAACCTCAAGATTTAAATGAGAAAAAGCTTGACAGCAGGACGGCAAGAGTTGAAAATGCCGCCCACGCTCAGGAGGGGTTCCCGAGCGGCCAAAGGGATCAGACTGTAAATCTGACGTCTTCGACTTCGAAGGTTCGAATCCTTCCCCCTCCACCATTTTGCGAGAGCTGCAAGCTCCGCGGGTATAGTTTAGTGGTAGAACCTCAGCCTTCCAAGCTGATGATGCGGGTTCGATTCCCGCTACCCGCTCCAAGTTTGCTGTTTTCAATGTGTTTGCTCTTGTAGCTCAGTTGGTAGAGCACACCCTTGGTAAGGGTGAGGTCAGCGGTTCAAGTCCGCTCAAGAGCTCCATATAGACAAAGGCAGATATGAAAATATCTGCCTTTGTTTTATCAGGAAGATCGAATTCGCTTTCTGGTAAAAGCGCCAGCAGTCAACGATTCGCAAGGTTGGCGGTGCGCAGGGCGGGCAGCAAAAACGCCCTAACAAGTGGTTGATTTCCCAAGATCAGATCGGCATAATGCGCCGCCTGATACAGCGTTAAAGGTCAGTAGCTCAATTGGCAGAGCGACGGTCTCCAAAACCGTAGGTTGGGGGTTCGATTCCCTCCTGACCTGCCATTCACCTCGGCGTGATTGGCTTTCTTCTTACAGGATCCTCCTCGATGACTCCCAAAACTGAAGCCCAAGAAACACGTTTCGATCTGTTCAAGTGGCTGGCTGTCGTGGCTTTGGTTGTCGTTGGTGTGGTGGGTAACCAGTATTACTCCGCAGCGCCAATCCTGTATCGCGTACTCGCATTGCTCGCTCTGGCTGCTGTAGCAGGCTTCGTTGCCCTGCAGACGGCGAAGGGCAAGTCGTTCTTTGCGCTCGCGAAGGAAGCTCGCACCGAGATCCGTAAAGTCGTGTGGCCAACCCGCCAAGAAACCATGCAGACCACGTTGATCGTTGTGGTCGTAGTGCTGGTCATGGCGTTGCTGTTGTGGGGTCTCGATTCCCTGCTCGGCTGGTTGGTTTCCTTGGTTGTTGGTTAAGGGTGTCCCGTGGCTAAGCGTTGGTACGTCGTGCATGCTTACTCGGGTTACGAGAAGCATGTAATGCGCTCCCTGATTGAGCGTGTGAAGCTTGCTGGCATGGAAGACGTTTTTGGCGAAATCCTGGTTCCTACCGAGGAAGTCGTCGAAATGCGCAATGGCCAGAAGCGCAAGAGCGAACGAAAATTCTTCCCTGGCTATGTATTGGTCCAGATGGAGATGAGCGAAGGCACTTGGCACCTTGTCAAAGACACGCCTCGCGTAATGGGTTTCATCGGCGGTACCGCAGACAAACCTGCGCCTATCACCGATAAAGAGGCTGAAGCGATCCTGCGCCGCGTTGCGGACGGTAGCGCCAAGCCCAAGCCTAAGACGTTGTTCGAGCCAGGTGAGACCGTGCGTGTCACCGATGGCCCGTTTGCCGACTTTACCGGTAACGTCGAAGAAGTTAACTACGAAAAGAGCAGGCTGCAGGTTGCAGTGCTCATTTTCGGTCGCTCTACTCCGGTAGAGCTCGAGTTCGGCCAGGTCGAGAAGGTCTAGCAGAACGACGCATCCCATACCCCGCAGCCCTATGTGCTGCGGGGTTTTGTCGTCACTGGGATAAAACGCAAGTCATCCGGGGAGCCATCTGGCGTTCGTACCCGATTTTGGAGTAGCTCATGGCTAAGAAGATTCAGGCTTACATCAAGCTGCAAGTAAAGGCCGGCCAGGCCAACCCAAGCCCGCCCGTTGGTCCAGCTCTGGGTCAGCACGGCGTGAACATCATGGAATTCTGCAAGGCCTTCAACGCCCGTACTCAGGGTCAAGAAGCCGGCCTGCCGACTCCCGTGATCATCACCGTCTACAGCGACCGTAGCTTCACCTTCGAAACCAAGAGCACCCCTGCCTCGGTTCTTCTGAAGAAAGCTGCCGGCCTGACCAGCGGTTCGGCTCGTCCGAACACCGTTAAAGTCGGTACCGTGACCCGTGCTCAGCTGGAAGAGATCGCCAAAACCAAACAGGCCGATCTGACTTCTGCTGACTTGGACGCTGCCGTGCGCACCATCGCCGGCTCTGCCCGCAGCATGGGCCTGAACGTGGAGGGTGTGTAATGGCTAAGCTGACCAAGCGCCAAAAAGCTATCGCTTCGAAAGTCGAAGCTGGCAAGAGCTACAGCTTCGAAGACGCCGCCGCTCTGCTGGCTGAGCTGTCTGCTGTCAAGTTCACCGAGTCGTTCGACATCGCTGTCAACCTTGGCGTTGACCCGCGTAAATCCGACCAGGTCGTTCGTAGCGCTACCGTGCTGCCACACGGCACTGGCAAGACCGTACGCGTTGCTGTCTTCACCCAGGGTCCAGCTGCCGAGGCCGCTCTGGCTGCCGGCGCTGACCGTGTAGGTATGGACGATCTGGCTGCCGAAATGAAAGGCGGCGACCTGAACTATGACGTCGTCATCGCATCGCCCGATGCCATGCGCGTTGTAGGTCAGCTGGGTCAGGTTCTGGGTCCTCGCGGCCTGATGCCTAACCCGAAAGTCGGTACCGTGACCCCAGACGTAGCCACCGCGGTTAAAAACGCCAAGGCTGGTCAGGTTCGCTACCGTACCGACAAGAACGGTATCATCCACACTTCCGTCGGCAAGGTTGGCTTCGAAGCCATCAAGCTGAAGGAAAACGTTGAAGCCCTGATCGCCGACCTGAAGCGTATCAAGCCAGCTTCTTCGAAAGGTATCTACGTCAAGCGCGTTACCCTGAGCACCACCATGGGTCCAGGCCTGGTCATCGACCAAGGTTCGCTCGACGTATAAGCGACAATGCCGGCATGGTTTGACCGTGCCGGTAGCAAGAGATTGGGGTCCCTGCCTGGCGGGGGCTATCCAAGACCGTAGGCGACGCAAGTCTTAAACCTCCAGCCTACGCAGATGGTGCTCCCGGTTCGTTATCGAATCAGACACCAAAACGACATCCGGCTCCGGCCAGATGAAACGGTTAAAACCAGGAGTAAACCCGTGGCAATTAAACTCGAAGACAAGAAGGCCATCGTCGCTGAAGTCAACGAGGCTGCCAAAGTCGCTCTGTCTGCTGTCGTGGCTGATGCCCGTGGCGTGACTGTAAGCGCAATGACCGGACTCCGTAAAGAGGCCCGTGAAGCCGGCGTCTACGTACGTGTCGTACGTAACACCCTGCTCAAGCGCGCCGTTGCCGATACTGAATTCAGCATCCTCAACGACGCCTTCACTGGCCCTACCCTGATCGCATTCTCCAACGAACACCCGGGCGCTGCTGCTCGTCTGTTCAAAGAATTCGCCAAGGGTCAGGACAAGTTCGAGATCAAGGCAGCTGCGTTTGACGGCAATTTCATTGCCGCCAACCAGATCGACGTGTTGGCTACCTTGCCGACCCGTGACGAAGCTATCGCTAAGCTGATGAGCGTGATCCAAGGCGCTACCAGCAAGCTGGCTCGTACATTGGCAGCCGTTCGCGACCAGAAAGAAGCTGCTGCGGCCTAAGCCTGCGCATCTGCTTTCAAAATCATACGTTTAATTTGATGGCTGCGTAGGCTGTCACCCCAATACAGGATTTAAGTCATGTCCCTGACTAACGAGCAAATCATCGAAGCAATCGGCCAGAAAACCGTTCTGGAAGTTGTTGAGCTGATCAAAGCAATGGAAGAAACCTTCGGCGTTACCGCTGCTGTCGCCGCTGCTGGCCCAGCTGCTGCCGCTGCCGTCGTTGAAGAGCAAACCGAGTTCAACGTCGTTCTGCTGGAAGCTGGCGACAAGAAGGTCAACGTGATCAAGGCAGTTCGTGAACTGACCGGTCTGGGCCTGAAAGAAGCCAAAGAGAAAGTAGACACCGCTCCTCAGGTCGTTGCTGAAGGCGTTTCGAAAGAAGCCGCTGAAGACGCCAAGAAGAAGCTGGAAGAAGCTGGCGCTAAAGTCGAGCTGAAGTAATTTCGACTGTGCGACTCCAGCCTGAGCGTTAAGCGAAGGCTGATGGCTGGTGGCTTAGGCCACCGGCCTTTTTCCGTTATTGGTGGTCGATTGTTTTCGACCCCGGTAACGCGCGGTAAACACCCATAGTGGGTGGCGCAAACCACGGGGTTTGCACGATTTTCTGGCTGCTCCCGCCGGGAGAAGCCAAACAAGCAGGTGACCAAGCTGGGGAACGCTGATGGCTTACTCATATACTGAGAAAAAACGTATCCGCAAGGACTTTAGCAAGTTGCCGGACGTCATGGATGTGCCTTACCTCCTGGCCATCCAGCTGGATTCGTATCGCGAATTCCTGCAAGCGGGAGCATCCAAGGATCAGTTCCGCGACATAGGCTTGCACGCGGCTTTCAAATCGGTATTCCCGATCATCAGCTACTCCGGCAATGCTGCCCTGGAGTACGTAGGCTATCGCCTGGGCGAACCAGCCTTCGATGTCAAGGAATGCGTGCTTCGCGGTGTGACCTTCGCAGTGCCACTGCGGGTCAAGGTGCGCCTGATCATCTTCGACAAAGAATCGTCGAACAAAGCGATCAAGGACATCAAAGAGCAAGAAGTCTACATGGGTGAAATCCCCCTGATGACTGAGAACGGTACCTTCGTTATCAACGGTACCGAGCGTGTAATCGTTTCCCAGCTGCACCGTTCGCCCGGCGTGTTCTTCGACCACGACCGTGGCAAGACCCACAGCTCCGGCAAACTGCTGTACTCCGCCCGTATCATTCCTTACCGTGGTTCGTGGCTGGACTTCGAGTTCGATCCGAAAGACTGCGTATTCGTCCGGATCGACCGTCGCCGCAAACTGCCGGCATCGGTACTGCTGCGCGCGCTGGGTTACGGCACCGAGGAAATCCTCGATACCTTCTACACCACCAACGTTTTCCACGTGTCGGGCGAGCAGCTCAGCCTGGAGCTGGTGCCTCAGCGCCTGCGTGGTGAAGTCGCCGCGATGGACATCCACGACGAGAACGGCAAAGTCATCGTCGAGCAGGGTCGTCGCATCACCGCCCGTCACGTCAACCAGCTGGAAAAGGCTGGCGTGAAAGAGCTGGCTGTTCCGATGGAATACGTCCTGGGCCGCACCACGGCCAAGGCCATCGTGCATCCGGCTACCGGTGAAATCATCGCCGAGTGCAACACCGAGCTGACCACCGACCTGCTGGTCAAGGTCGCCAAGGCTCAGGTAGTGCGCATCGAGACGCTGTACACCAACGACATCGACTGCGGCCCGTTCATCGCCGATACCCTGAAGATCGACACCACCGGCAACCAACTGGAAGCGCTGGTCGAGATCTACCGGATGATGCGTCCTGGCGAACCGCCAACCAAGGATGCCGCCGAAACCCTGTTCAACAACCTGTTCTTCAGTGCCGAGCGCTACGACCTGTCTGGCGTAGGCCGCATGAAGTTCAACCGTCGTATCGGTCGTACCGAGATCGAAGGTTCGGGCGTGCTGAGCAAGGAAGACATCGTCGAGGTGCTCAAGACCCTCGTCGACATCCGTAACGGCAAAGGCATCGTCGATGACATCGACCACTTGGGTAACCGTCGCGTCCGCTGCGTAGGCGAGATGGCCGAGAACCAGTTCCGTGTTGGCCTGGTGCGCGTCGAGCGTGCGGTCAAGGAGCGTCTGTCGATGGCTGAAAGCGAAGGCTTGATGCCGCAGGACCTGATCAACGCCAAGCCGGTCGCGGCCGCGGTGAAAGAGTTCTTCGGTTCCAGCCAGCTGTCGCAGTTCATGGACCAGAACAACCCGCTCTCCGAGATCACCCACAAGCGCCGCGTCTCCGCGCTTGGCCCGGGCGGTCTGACCCGTGAGCGTGCAGGCTTCGAAGTCCGTGACGTACACCCGACTCACTACGGCCGCGTGTGCCCGATCGAGACCCCTGAAGGTCCGAACATCGGTCTGATCAACTCCCTGGCGGCCTATGCCCGCACCAACCAGTACGGCTTCCTGGAAAGCCCGTACCGTGTGGTGAAGGAAGGCGTAGTCAGCGATGACATCGTGTTCCTGTCGGCTATCGAAGAGGCTGATCACGTGATCGCCCAGGCTTCGGCCGCGATGAACGAGAACAAGCAGCTGATCGACGAACTGGTCGCTGTGCGTCACCTGAACGAGTTCACCGTCAAGGCGCCGGAAGACGTCACCCTGATGGACGTCTCGCCCAAGCAGGTTGTCTCGGTCGCCGCGTCGCTGATCCCGTTCCTCGAGCACGACGACGCCAACCGTGCGTTGATGGGTTCGAACATGCAGCGTCAGGCCGTACCCACCCTGCGCGCCGACAAGCCGCTGGTAGGTACCGGCATGGAGCGCAACGTTGCGCGTGACTCCGGCGTTTGCGTCGTGGCACGTCGTGGCGGTGTGATCGACTCGGTCGATGCCAGCCGTATCGTGGTCCGTGTTGCCGACGACGAAGTCGAGCCGGGCGAAGCCGGTGTCGACATCTACAACCTGACCAAGTACACCCGCTCGAACCAGAACACCTGCATCAACCAGCGTCCGCTGGTGAGCAAAGGTGATCGGGTCCGTCGCAGCGACATCATGGCCGATGGTCCGTCCACCGACATGGGTGAGCTGGCACTGGGTCAGAACATGCGCATCGCCTTCATGGCGTGGAACGGCTTCAACTTCGAAGACTCCATCTGCCTGTCCGAGCGCGTCGTTCAAGAAGACCGCTTCACCACGATCCACATCCAGGAACTGACCTGTGTGGCGCGTGACACCAAGCTTGGCCCAGAGGAAATCACTGCGGACATCCCGAACGTGGGTGAAGCCGCACTGAACAAGCTGGACGAAGCCGGTATCGTTTACGTAGGTGCTGAAGTTGGCGCCGGCGACATTCTGGTCGGCAAGGTCACTCCGAAAGGCGAGACCCAACTGACGCCAGAAGAAAAACTGCTGCGCGCGATCTTCGGTGAGAAGGCCAGCGACGTCAAAGACACCTCCCTGCGCGTACCGACCGGTACCAAAGGCACGGTCATCGACGTACAGGTGTTCACCCGTGATGGCGTCGAGCGCGACAGCCGTGCGCTGTCGATCGAGAAGATGCAGCTCGACGAGATCCGCAAGGACCTCAACGAAGAGTTCCGCATCGTCGAAGGCGCGACTTTCGAACGTCTGCGTTCGGCCCTCAACGGTCAGTCCGTCGATGGCGGCGCTGGCCTGAAGAAAGGCACCGTGATCAGCGATGAAGTCCTCGACGGCCTCGAGCGCGGTCAGTGGTTCAAGCTGCGCATGGCAGAAGACGCCCTGAACGAACAGCTGGAAAAAGCCCAGGCTTACATCGTCGACCGCCGTCGTCTGCTGGACGACAAGTTCGAAGACAAGAAGCGCAAGCTGCAGCAAGGCGATGACCTGGCTCCAGGCGTGCTGAAGATCGTCAAGGTTTACCTGGCCATCCGTCGCCGCATCCAGCCAGGCGACAAGATGGCCGGTCGTCACGGTAACAAAGGTGTAGTCTCGGTCATCATGCCGGTCGAAGACATGCCGCATGACGCCAACGGTACGCCGGTCGACGTCGTGCTCAACCCGTTGGGCGTACCTTCGCGTATGAACGTCGGGCAGATCCTCGAAACCCACCTGGGCCTCGCAGCCAAGGGCTTGGGCGAGAAGATCGATCGCATGCTCGAAGAGCAGCGCAAGGCCGCAGAGCTGCGTGGCTTCCTGACCGAGATCTACAACGAGATCGGCGGTCGTCAGGAAAACCTCGACGAGTTCTCGGACGAAGAGATCATCGCCCTGGCGAACAACCTGAAGAAAGGTGTGCCAATGGCCACGCCAGTCTTCGACGGTGCCAAGGAAAGCGAGATCAAGGCCATGCTGAAGCTGGCAGACCTGCCGGAAAGCGGCCAGATGCAGTTGTTCGACGGCCGTACCGGTAACAAGTTCGAGCGTCCGGTGACCGTTGGTTACATGTACATGCTCAAGCTGAACCACTTGGTGGACGACAAGATGCACGCGCGTTCCACTGGTTCCTATAGCCTGGTCACCCAGCAGCCGCTCGGTGGTAAGGCGCAGTTCGGTGGTCAGCGTTTCGGGGAGATGGAGGTCTGGGCGCTGGAAGCCTATGGCGCCGCCTACACCCTGCAAGAAATGCTCACAGTGAAGTCGGACGACGTGAACGGCCGTACCAAGATGTACAAGAACATCGTGGATGGCGATCACCGTATGGAGCCGGGCATGCCCGAGTCCTTCAACGTGTTGATCAAAGAGATCCGTTCGCTCGGTATCGATATCGATCTGGAAACCGAATAACACGTGACGCGAGGGGAGCGGGGCTGGTAATCGCCCGCTTCCTGCTCCGCCAGGAGGAAAGGCCTTGAAAGACCTACTGAATTTGCTGAAAAACCAGGGTCAAGTCGAAGAGTTCGACGCCATCCGTATCGGTCTGGCGTCGCCTGAAATGATCCGTTCGTGGTCGTTCGGTGAAGTCAAAAAGCCGGAAACCATCAACTACCGTACGTTCAAACCCGAGCGTGACGGCCTGTTCTGCGCCAAGATCTTTGGCCCAGTCAAGGACTACGAGTGCCTGTGCGGTAAGTACAAGCGCCTCAAGCACCGCGGTGTCATCTGCGAGAAGTGCGGCGTCGAAGTCGCGCTGGCCAAGGTTCGTCGTGAGCGCATGGCGCACATCGAACTGGCTTCGCCGGTCGCCCACATCTGGTTCCTGAAGTCGCTGCCGTCCCGTATCGGCCTGCTGATGGACATGACCCTGCGTGACATCGAGCGCGTGCTCTATTTCGAGAGCTACGTCGTCATCGATCCGGGCATGACCACGCTGGAAAAAGGTCAGCTGCTCAACGACGAGCAATACTTCGAAGCACTGGAAGAGTTCGGTGACGACTTCGACGCCCGCATGGGTGCCGAGGCTGTCCGCGAGCTGCTGCACGCCATTGACCTGGAGCACGAGATCGGCCGCCTGCGTGAAGAGATTCCGCAGACCAACTCGGAAACCAAGATCAAGAAGCTGTCCAAGCGCCTCAAGCTGATGGAAGCCTTCCAAGGCTCGGGCAACCTGCCTGAGTGGATGGTCCTGACCGTGCTGCCCGTGCTGCCGCCGGACCTGCGTCCGCTGGTACCGCTGGATGGCGGCCGCTTCGCGACCTCCGACCTGAACGACCTGTATCGTCGGGTGATCAACCGTAACAACCGTCTCAAGCGCCTGCTCGATCTGTCGGCGCCGGACATCATCGTGCGCAACGAAAAGCGCATGCTGCAGGAAGCGGTCGACGCCCTGCTGGACAACGGCCGTCGCGGTCGCGCCATCACCGGCTCGAACAAGCGTCCGCTGAAGTCCCTGGCCGACATGATCAAAGGTAAGCAAGGTCGTTTCCGTCAGAACTTGCTCGGTAAGCGTGTGGACTACTCCGGCCGTTCGGTAATTACCGTAGGTCCGACCCTGCGTCTGCACCAGTGCGGTCTGCCGAAGAAGATGGCCCTCGAGCTGTTCAAACCGTTCATTTTCGGCAAGCTGGAAATGCGTGGTCTGGCGACCACCATCAAGGCCGCCAAGAAGATGGTCGAGCGCGAGCTGCCGGAGGTCTGGGACGTCCTGGCCGAAGTCATCCGCGAACACCCCGTACTGCTCAACCGTGCACCGACCCTGCACCGTCTCGGCATCCAGGCGTTCGAGCCCGTGCTGATCGAAGGCAAGGCGATCCAGCTGCACCCGTTGGTCTGTGCCGCGTACAACGCCGACTTCGACGGTGACCAGATGGCCGTACACGTGCCGCTGACTCTGGAAGCCCAGCTCGAAGCGCGCGCGTTGATGATGTCGACCAACAATATCCTGTCGCCCGCCAACGGTGAGCCGATCATCGTGCCGTCGCAGGACGTTGTACTGGGTCTGTACTACATGACCCGTGAAGCCATCAACGCCAAAGGCGAAGGTCGCGTATTCGCCGACCTGCAGGAAGTCGACCGCGTGTTCCGCGCCGGCGAAGCTGCCCTGCACGCCAAGATCAAGGTGCGTATCAACGAAACCGTGCGTGAGCGCGACGGTTCCGAGGTCAAGAACACCCGTATCGTCGACACCACCGTCGGCCGTGCGCTGCTGTTCCAGGTCGTCCCGGCAGGTCTGCCGTACGACGTGGTCAACCAGCCGATGAAGAAGAAGGCGATCTCCAAGCTGATCAACCAGTGCTACCGCGTGGTTGGTTTGAAAGAGACCGTGATCTTCGCTGACCAACTGATGTACACCGGTTTCGCCTACTCGACCATTTCCGGCGTCTCCATCGGCGTTAACGACTTCGTTATCCCGGACGAGAAAGCTCGCATCATCGGTACCGCTACCGACGAAGTGAAGGAAATCGAGAGCCAGTACGCCTCCGGCCTGGTCACCCAGGGCGAGAAGTACAACAAGGTCATCGACTTGTGGTCCAAGGCGAACGACGAAGTGTCCAAGGCGATGATGGCCAACCTCTCGAAAGAGAAGGTCATCGACCGTCACGGCGACGAAGTCGACCAGGAGTCCTTCAACTCCATGTACATGATGGCTGACTCGGGTGCGCGGGGTTCCGCAGCACAGATCCGTCAGTTGGCCGGTATGCGTGGTCTGATGGCCAAGCCGGACGGCTCCATCATCGAAACGCCGATCACCGCGAACTTCCGTGAAGGTCTGAGCGTACTGCAGTACTTCATCTCGACTCACGGTGCTCGTAAAGGTCTGGCGGATACCGCGTTGAAAACCGCGAACTCCGGTTACCTGACCCGTCGTCTGGTCGACGTCGCCCAGGATCTGGTCGTAACCGAGATCGACTGCGGTACCGAACACGGTCTGCTGATGACGCCGCACATCGAAGGCGGTGACGTCGTCGAGCCGTTGGGTGAGCGCGTACTGGGTCGCGTCATTGCGCGCGACGTATTCAAGCCGGGTACCGAAGACGTGGTCGTGCCGGCAGGCACCTTGGTCGACGAGCAGTGGGTCGAATTCATCGAGCTCAACAGCATCGACGAAGTGATCGTGCGTTCGCCGATCAGCTGCGAAACCCGCTACGGCATCTGCGCCAAGTGCTACGGTCGCGATCTGGCCCGTGGTCACCAGGTGAACATCGGTGAGGCCGTGGGCGTCATCGCCGCACAGTCGATCGGTGAGCCGGGTACCCAGCTGACCATGCGTACCTTCCACATCGGTGGTGCTGCAAGCCGGACCTCGGCTGCCGACAGCGTCCAGGTGAAGAATGGTGGTGTGGTACGTCTGCACAACCTCAAGCAGGTCGAGCGCGCCGATGGCAACCTGGTTGCCGTATCGCGTTCCGGCGAGCTGGCCATTGCCGACGAATTCGGCCGTGAGCGTGAGCGCTACAAGCTGCCTTACGGTGCCGTGATTTCGGTCAAGGAAGGTGACAAGGTCGATGCTGGCGCGATCGTCGCCAAGTGGGACCCGCACACCCACCCGATCGTGACCGAGCTGAAAGGTACCGTGACCTTCGTGGGCATGGAAGAAAACATCACCATCAAGCGTCAGACCGACGAACTGACCGGCCTGACCAACATCGAAGTTCTGGACGTCAAGGATCGCCCTGCCTCCGGCAAGGAAATCCGTCCAGCGATCAAGATGGTCGATGCCAACGGCAAGGACCTGTACCTGCCAGGTACCGACGTACCGGCACAGTACTTCCTGCCAGCCAACGCCTTGGTCGGTGTGGCTGACGGTGCGCAAATCGCAGTGGGTGACGTTCTGGCACGTATTCCTCAGGAAACGTCGAAGACCCGTGACATCACCGGTGGTCTGCCACGTGTTGCCGACTTGTTCGAAGCGCGTCGTCCGAAAGAAGCGTCGATCCTCGCAGAGGTCAGCGGTACCATCGCGTTCGGTAAGGAGACCAAGGGCAAGCGTCGTCTGGTCATCACTCCGACCGACGGTAGCGATCCGTATGAAGAGCTGATTCCGAAGTGGCGCCACCTGAACGTCTTCGAAGGCGAACAGGTCAACCGCGGCGAAGTCATCTCGGACGGCCCGAGCGACCCGCACGACATCCTGCGTCTGCTGGGCGTCAGTGCACTGGCCAAATACATCGTCAACGAGATCCAGGACGTCTACCGCCTGCAAGGCGTGAAGATCAACGACAAGCACATCGAGACCATCCTGCGTCAGATGCTGCGTAAAGTTGAGATCGCCGAGTCGGGTGATTCGACCTTCATCAAAGGCGACCAGATGGAGTTGACCCAGGTACTGGTAGAGAACGAGCGTCTGGCTGGCGAAGACAAGTTCATCTCCAAGTTCTCGCGCGTACTGCTGGGTATCACCAAGGCCTCGCTGTCGACCGAATCGTTCATCTCCGCGGCTTCCTTCCAGGAAACCACGCGCGTGCTGACCGAAGCGGCCGTCACTGGCAAGCGTGACTACCTGCGCGGTCTGAAAGAGAACGTGGTCGTGGGTCGTCTGATCCCGGCGGGTACCGGCCTGGCCTACCACAGCGAGCGTAAGCGTCGCCGTGATGCCGACAAGCCACTGCGCGTAAGCGCCAGTGAAGTGGAAGCAGCTCTGACCGAAGCGCTGAATTCCAGCGGCAACTGAGTCGAAGGCGGGGCCTCGCCCCTCCTTCCCACGTCCCGGTGACACGAAATGTCACCGATGACCGGGCAGGAGGGGCGAGGCCTTTGTCTTGACTGGCCGCAAGATCCTCTTTAGACTTTTGTACCCTTAAATTTGGTGAGGCTCCGTCTCGCCAATTTTTGGCTTTCTTGCAAGACAATAGCGTCGCAAGACAATCAGTGGAGCTAGTAGATGGCAACTATCAACCAGCTGGTACGTCAGCCGCGTAAGCGTACCGTCGAGAAATCCGACGTACCTGCGCTGCAGAACTGCCCGCAGCGTCGTGGCGTGTGCACTCGTGTGTACACCACCACGCCGAAAAAACCTAACTCGGCACTGCGTAAAGTATGCCGTGTGCGCCTGACCAACGGTTTCGAGGTTTCCTCGTACATCGGCGGTGAAGGCCACAACCTGCAAGAGCACAGCGTCGTCCTGATTCGTGGCGGCCGTGTAAAAGACTTGCCAGGTGTGCGTTACCACACCGTTCGCGGCTCTCTGGATACTTCGGGCGTTAAAGGCCGTAACCAGGGTCGTTCGAAATACGGTACCAAGCGTCCGAAGTAATCGGCCGTTTGCAGACAATCATTTTTTTGAGTCGATAAGAGTAAGGTCGGGCAGGGGTCGAAGACCCGCGTCCCGGGCTAACCTGAAGACCGTTTGAGGGCTTATCATGCCAAGACGTCGTGTAGCAGCAAAACGTGAGATTCTGGACGATCCTAAATACGGATCCCAAATCCTCGCCAAGTTCATGAACCACGTGATGGAAAGCGGCAAGAAGGCTGTAGCCGAGCGCATCGTTTACGGTGCCCTGGATACTGTCAAAGCACGCAAGAACAGCGACCCCCTGGAAATCTTCGAGAAAGCTCTCGACGCCATCGCTCCGCTGGTCGAAGTAAAGTCCCGCCGTGTAGGCGGTGCCACTTACCAGGTCCCGGTTGAAGTTCGTCCGTCCCGTCGTAACGCGCTGGCAATGCGCTGGCTCGTAGACTACGCCCGCAAGCGCGGCGAGAAGTCCATGGCCCTGCGTTTGGCCGGTGAGCTGCTGGATGCCGCTGAAGGCAAAGGTGCTGCAGTCAAGAAGCGTGAAGACGTGCACCGCATGGCCGAAGCCAACAAGGCGTTCTCGCACTACCGCTTCTAATTCAAGCATTACACTTTTTGCGAGGGCTTTATGGCTCGTACTACAGCAATCAACCGCTACCGTAACATTGGTATTTGCGCGCACGTCGATGCGGGCAAAACTACCACTACCGAGCGGATCCTGTTCTACACGGGTTTGAGCCACAAGATGGGCGAGGTGCATGATGGCGCCGCGACCACCGACTGGATGGTGCAGGAGCAGGAGCGGGGTATCACCATTACCTCCGCTGCCGTTACCACCTTCTGGAAAGGCTCCGTTGGTCAGTACGACAACTACCGCGTAAACGTCATCGATACCCCCGGCCACGTTGACTTCACCATTGAAGTAGAGCGTTCGCTGCGTGTACTCGACGGCGCGGTCGTCGTATTCTGCGGCACCTCCGGCGTTGAGCCGCAGTCCGAAACCGTATGGCGTCAGGCCAACAAGTACGGCGTTCCACGTATCGTCTACGTGAACAAGATGGACCGTGCCGGTGCCAACTTCCTGCGCGTCGTAGGTCAGATCAAGAACCGTCTGGGTCACACCCCGGTTCCTATTCAGCTGGCCATCGGTTCGGAAGATAACTTCCAGGGTCAGGTCGACCTGATCAAGATGAAGGCTATCTACTGGAACGACGACGACAAGGGCACCACCTATCGTGAGGAAGAAATTCCTGCCGATATGCTGGAGCTGGCTGAAGAGTGGCGCAACAACATGGTTGAAGCCGCCGCCGAAGCCAACGAAGAACTGATGAACAAGTACCTTGAAGGAGGTGAGCTGACCGTCGACGAAATCAAGGCAGGTCTGCGTGCGCGCACCCTGGCCAGCGAAATCGTTCCCGCTGTCTGCGGTTCGTCGTTCAAGAACAAGGGTGTTCCCCTGGTTCTCGACGCCGTCATCGAGTTCCTGCCTGCGCCGACCGAGATCCCTGCAATCCAGGGCATCAACCCGGACGACAAGGATCTGGATAAAGAAGATCCGGCCATTCGTAAAGACGAGCGTCACGCTGACGACAACGAGCCGTTCTCGGCTCTGGCGTTCAAGATCGCGACTGACCCGTTCGTCGGCACGCTGACCTTCGTTCGCGTCTACTCCGGCGTACTGAGCTCCGGTGACTCGGTCATCAACTCGGTCAAAGGCAAGAAAGAGCGCGTTGGTCGTATGGTGCAGATGCACGCCAACCAGCGTGAAGAGATCAAGGAAGTGCGCGCTGGCGACATCGCCGCCCTGATCGGCATGAAAGACGTGACCACGGGCGAAACCCTGTGCAACGCCGACAAGCCAATCATCCTCGAGCGTATGGACTTCCCAGAGCCGGTCATCTCCCTGTCCGTCGAGCCGAAAACCAAGGCCGACCAAGAGAAGATGGGCATCGCTCTCGGTAAGCTG
Source organism: Pseudomonas sp. MLB6B (assembly GCF_054508135.1). Taxonomy (NCBI): domain Bacteria; kingdom Pseudomonadati; phylum Pseudomonadota; class Gammaproteobacteria; order Pseudomonadales; family Pseudomonadaceae; genus Pseudomonas; species Pseudomonas sp. MLB6B. The sequence goes on from NZ_CP199313.1 coordinate 1,259,032, forward strand.
GCCCAGGAAGACCCGTCGTTCCGCGTCAAGACCGACGAAGAAACCGGCCAGACCATCATCTCCGGTATGGGTGAGCTGCACCTGGACATCCTCGTTGACCGCATGAAGCGTGAATTCAACGTCGAAGCCAACATCGGTAAGCCTCAGGTTTCGTACCGCGAGAAGATCACCAAGTCCAACGTCGAGATCGAAGGCAAATTCGTTCGTCAGTCGGGTGGTCGTGGTCAGTTCGGTCACTGCTGGATCCGTTTCTCGGAGCCGGAAGTCGATGCGAAAGGCAACATTACCGAAGGTCTGGAATTCAAGAACGAAGTCGTTGGTGGTGTGATTCCTAAGGAATTCATCGCCCCGATCCAGAAAGGTATCGAAGAGCAGATGAAAAACGGCGTCGTTGCCGGTTATCCTCTGATCGGCCTCAAGGCCACGGTATTCGACGGTTCGTACCACGACGTCGACTCCAACGAAATGGCGTTCAAAATCGCTGCTTCCATGGCAACCAAGCAACTGGCCCAAAAGGGCGGTGGCGTGGTACTGGAGCCGATCATGAAGGTCGAAGTTGTAACCCCGGAAGACTACCTGGGTGACGTGATGGGTGACCTGAACCGTCGTCGTGGTCTGGTACAGGGTATGGATGAGTCGGTCTCCGGCCGCGTCGTCCGCGCTGAAGTTCCGCTCGGAGAGATGTTCGGTTACGCGACCGACGTTCGTTCCATGTCTCAGGGTCGCGCAAGCTACTCCATGGAATTCTCCAAATACGCCGAAGCTCCGTCGAACATCGTCGAAGCACTCGTTAAAAAACAAGGCTAATCCCCTTTAGGCAAGAGGTTCACTGTCGTGGCTAAAGAAAAATTTGATCGTTCCCTTCCGCACGTTAACGTTGGCACCATCGGCCACGTTGACCACGGTAAAACTACCCTGACCGCAGCTCTGACCCGCGTCTGCTCCGAAGTTTTCGGTTCGGCTGCCGTTGAGTTCGACAAAATCGACTCGGCTCCAGAAGAAAAAGCGCGCGGTATCACCATCAACACCGCTCACGTCGAATACAACTCGACCATTCGTCACTACGCTCACGTCGACTGCCCAGGTCACGCTGACTACGTGAAGAACATGATCACCGGTGCTGCCCAGATGGACGGCGCGATCCTGGTTTGCTCGGCCGCCGATGGTCCGATGCCACAAACCCGTGAGCACATCCTGCTGTCCCGTCAGGTTGGCGTTCCGTACATCGTGGTCTTCCTGAACAAGGCTGACCTGGTAGACGACGCTGAGCTGCTGGAACTGGTCGAGATGGAAGTTCGTGACCTGCTGTCCACCTATGACTTCCCAGGCGACGATACCCCGATCATCATCGGTTCGGCTCGTATGGCGCTGGAAGGCAAAGACGACAACGAAATGGGCACCACCGCTGTCAAGAAGCTGGTTGAGACCCTGGACAGCTACATCCCAGAGCCAGAGCGCGCTATCGACAAGCCGTTCCTGATGCCGATCGAAGACGTGTTCTCGATCTCGGGTCGTGGCACCGTGGTAACCGGCCGTATCGAGCGTGGCATCGTCCGCGTTCAAGACGCCCTGGAAATCGTTGGTCTGCGTGACACCACCACCACCACCTGCACCGGCGTTGAGATGTTCCGCAAGCTGCTGGACGAAGGTCGTGCTGGCGAGAACTGCGGCGTTCTGCTGCGTGGTACCAAGCGTGACGACGTTGAGCGTGGCCAGGTTCTGGTCAAGCCAGGTTCGGTCAAGCCGCACACCAAGTTCACCGCAGAAGTCTACGTTCTGTCGAAAGAAGAAGGCGGTCGTCACACTCCGTTCTTCAAAGGCTACCGTCCTCAGTTCTACTTCCGTACCACTGACGTGACCGGTAACTGCGAACTGCCGGAAGGCGTTGAAATGGTAATGCCAGGTGACAACATCCAGATGACTGTCACTCTGATCAAAACCATCGCAATGGAAGACGGCCTGCGTTTCGCCATCCGTGAAGGCGGTCGTACCGTCGGCGCCGGCGTCGTAGCCAAAATCATCGAGTAATCACTCGACCGATTGAAAAAGCCCCCGCTCAGCGGGGGCTTTTTTTATTGGGTTGACACTAAATGGGGGCGTCTATAGAATCACGCCTCCTTTTAGCGGGCCTATTGCGCCCGTTGGGAACAGCCTGGAGTCTGAAATCCAATGCAAAATCAGCAAATCCGTATCAGGTTGAAGGCTTTCGACCATCGCCTGATCGACCAATCCACCCAGGAAATCGTGGAAACCGCGAAACGTACTGGTGCACAAGTGCGTGGTCCTATTCCACTGCCTACCCGTAAAGAGCGTTTCACCGTTCTGGTTTCCCCGCACGTCAACAAAGACGCGCGTGACCAGTACGAGATTCGCACTCATAAGCGTGTTCTGGACATCGTCCAGCCAACGGATAAAACCGTTGACGCGCTGATGAAGCTTGATCTTGCGGCAGGTGTGGAAGTACAGATCAGCCTCGGCTAAGACTTCGGTCTTGTCCGTGTAACGCTCTGAAATGGGCGGCCATAGCGGGTGAAAGCCCCGTACACTCATGAGGTTACAACATGACTATTGGTGTAGTCGGTCGTAAATGCGGCATGACCCGCGTTTTCACCGAAGAAGGTGTCTCCATTCCGGTCACGGTCATTGAGATCGAACCGAATCGCGTCACCCAGTTCAAGACTGAAGAAACCGATGGCTACCGTGCAGTGCAAGTCACTGTCGGCGAGCGTCGCGCCTCGCGCGTGACCGCAGCTCAAGCCGGTCACTTCGCCAAAGCAAACGTTGCCGCTGGTCGCGGTGTCTGGGAGTTCCGTCTTGAAGAAGGCGAGTTCCAGGCTGGCGACTCGATCAAAGCTGAACTCTTCACTGCAGGCCAGCTGGTAGACGTAACTGGTCAGTCGAAAGGTAAAGGCTTCGCCGGTACCATCAAGCGCTGGAACTTCCGTGGTCAGGACAATACCCACGGTAACTCCGTGTCGCACCGTGTCCCAGGTTCCATCGGCCAGTGCCAGACTCCTGGTCGTGTGTTCAAGGGCAAGAAAATGTCCGGTCACATGGGCGCCGAGCGCGTGACTGTGCAGTCCCTGGAAGTTGTTCGCGTAGACGTTGAGCGCAACCTGCTGCTCGTCAAAGGTGCCGTTCCAGGCGCTACTGGCGGCGACGTGGTTGTACGTTCGGCTGTCAAGGCTCGCGGTTAAGGGGAAACTGACATGCAACTTAATGTAAATGACGCTCAGGCGATCGAAGTTTCCGAACTGACCTTCGGTGGCGAATTCAACGAGACGCTGGTACACCAAGCAGTCGTGGCCTACATGGCCGGCGGCCGTCAAGGCACCAAGCAGCAGAAGACTCGTTCCGACGTTTCCGGTGGCGGTAAGCGCCCATGGCGTCAGAAGGGTACTGGCCGTGCTCGTGCCGGTACTTCGCGTGGTCCAATCTGGCGCGGCGGTGGTGTCACCTTCGCAGCTCGCCCTCAAGATCACTCGCAAAAGCTCAACAAGAAGATGTATCGCGCTGCTCTGCGCTCCATCCTCGCTGAGCTGGTACGTAGCGATCGTCTGGTCGTGGTTCAGGACTTCGCTGTCGAAGCTCCGAAAACCAAAGACCTGCTGAACAAGCTGAACGGCATGGGTCTGAACGACGTACTGATCGTTTCCGACGATGTTGATCAGAACCTGTACCTGGCTGCCCGTAACCTGCCGCACGTCGACGTACGTGACGTTCAAGGTTCCGATCCGGTCAGTCTGATCGCATACGAGAAAGTGTTGATCACTGTCTCGGCCGTGAAGAAATTCGAGGAGCTGCTGGGATGAACCAGGAACGCGTATTCAAAGTCCTCCTTGGCCCGCACGTTTCCGAGAAGGCTACCGTTCTGGCTGAGAAGAAAGGCCAGTTCGTATTCAAGGTTGCTACCGATGCAACCAAGCTGGAAATCAAGAAAGCTGTCGAAGGCCTGTTCAACGTAAAAGTTGAAAACGTGTCGACTGTCAACGTTCTGGGTAAAACCAAGCGTACCGCACGTGGTCTGGGCAAGCGTAATGACTGGAAGAAGGCGATCGTCTCCCTTCAAGCCGGCCAAGATCTCGATTTCAGCAGCAGTGCTGAGTAAGGAAGGGGTGCATCATGGCAATCGTTAAATGCAAACCGACTTCCCCTGGCCGCCGTTTCGTGGTCAAGGTGGTCAACAAGGAGCTGCATAAAGGCGCTCCTCACGCACCGCTGCTCGAGAAGAAATCGAAGTCTGGTGGTCGTAACAACAATGGCCGCATCACCACGCGTCACGTCGGTGGTGGTCATAAGCAGCACTACCGTATGGTCGACTTCCGTCGCAACGACAAAGATGGCATCCCTGCCACTGTCGAGCGTATCGAATACGATCCAAACCGTACTGCTCACATCGCCCTTCTGTGCTACGCAGATGGCGAGCGTCGCTACATCATCGCGCCGAAAGGTGTGAGTGCAGGCGACCAGCTGATCGCAGGTGCCCTGGCCCCAATCAAGGCCGGCAACTCGCTGCAGCTGCGCAACATTCCAGTTGGTAGCACCATTCATGGTGTCGAACTGAAGCCTGGCAAAGGTGCCCAGATCGCTCGTTCCGCTGGTGCTTCGGCACAGCTGATCGCTCGTGACGGTGTCTACGTGACCCTGCGTCTTCGTTCTGGTGAGATGCGTAAAGTACTGGCCGAGTGCCGTGCGACCCTGGGCGAAGTCTCGAACTCCGAGCACAGCCTGCGTTCGCTGGGTAAAGCTGGTGCCAAACGCTGGCGTGGCGTTCGCCCAACCGTTCGTGGTGTTGCCATGAACCCGGTTGACCACCCGCATGGTGGTGGTGAAGGTCGTACCTCCGGTGGTCGTCATCCGGTATCGCCATGGGGCTTCCCAACCAAGGGTGCGAAAACCCGTGGTAATAAGCGTACCGACAATATGATCGTCCGTCGTCGCAAGTAACTAGAGGGATACGACAGTGCCACGTTCTCTGAAAAAAGGTCCTTTCATCGATCTTCACCTGTTGAAGAAGGTCGAAGTGGCGGCGGAAAAGAACGATCGCAAACCGGTGAAAACCTGGTCGCGCCGTTCGATGATCCTGCCACAAATGGTCGGTCTGACCATCGCTGTACACAACGGTCGTCAACACGTCCCCGTTCTGGTGAACGAAGACATGGTCGGCCACAAACTGGGCGAGTTCGCCGGTACCCGCACTTATCGTGGGCACGTGGCTGACAAGAAAGCCAAGCGTTAAGGGGTTAGGAAATGGAAGTAGCCGCTAAGTTGTCGGGCGCTCGAATCTCCGCCCAGAAAGCCCGCTTGGTCGCCGACCAGATCCGCGGGAAGAAGGTGGGCGAAGCGCTCAACCTGTTGGCCTTCAGCAGCAAAAAAGCCGCTGAAATCATGAAGAAAGTCCTCGAGTCGGCCGTAGCCAACGCCGAACACAACGAAGGCGCAGACGTTGATGACCTGAAGGTCTCCACCGTTTTCGTCAACGAAGGGCGTTCGCTGAAGCGCATCATGCCGCGTGCCAAAGGCCGCGCTGATCGCATCGTCAAGCGGTCTTGCCATATCACTGTCAAGGTTGCGGACAAGTAACGGAGTCGATCAGATGGGTCAGAAAGTACATCCCACTGGCATTCGCCTGGGAATCGTCAAGGAGCACACCTCCGTCTGGTACGCAGACGGTGCTACTTACGCAGATTACCTGTTGAAGGATCTGAAAACACGTGAGTACCTCCAAGACAAATTAAAAAGCGCGTCCGTAAGCCGTATCGATATCCATCGTCCGGCCCAAACTGCACGCATCACCATCCACACCGCTCGTCCCGGTATCGTTATCGGTAAGAAGGGTGAGGATGTCGAGAAGCTGCGTCAGGACCTGACCAAGCAGATGGGTGTGCCTGTGCACATCAACATCGAAGAGATCCGCAAGCCGGAACTCGACGCCATGCTGGTTGCGCAAAGCGTAGCTCAGCAGCTGGAGCGCCGCGTTATGTTCCGTCGCGCCATGAAGCGCGCCGTTCAGAACGCCATGCGTATTGGTGCCAAGGGCATCAAGATCCAGGTGAGCGGTCGTCTCGGCGGTGCCGAGATCGCACGTACCGAGTGGTATCGCGAAGGTCGTGTGCCTCTGCACACCCTGCGTGCCGATATCGACTACAACACCTACGAAGCTCACACCACCTACGGTGTGATCGGTGTGAAGGTTTGGATCTTCAAAGGCGAAGTTATTGGTGGTCGCCAAGAAGAGCTGAAACCACAAGCACCAGCGCCTCGTAAAAAAGCTGCTAAGTAAGGGGTACGCCAAATGTTGCAACCTAAGCGTACAAAATTCCGCAAGCAGATGACTGGCCACAACCGTGGTCTGGCACTGCGCGGTAGCAAAGTCAGCTTCGGCGAGTTCGCCCTGAAAGCTGTTGCTCGCGGTCGTCTTACCGCCCGTCAGATCGAGTCCGCGCGTCGTGCGCTGACCCGTCACGTGAAACGTGGCGGCAAGATCTGGATCCGTGTCTTCCCGGACAAGCCTGTTACCAAGAAGCCTCTCGAGGTTCGTATGGGTAAAGGTAAGGGTTCCGTGGAGTACTGGGTTGCCCAGATCCAACCAGGCAAAGTCCTGTACGAGATCGAGGGTGTTTCTGAAGAGCTGGCGCGCGAAGCATTCGCCCTGGCTGCTGCAAAGCTGCCTCTCGCCACCTCCTTTGTTAAGCGGACGGTGATGTGATGAAAGCGAATGAACTTCGTGAAAAATCGGCACAGCAGCTGAACGAGCAACTGCTCGGCCTGCTGCGCGACCAGTTCAATCTGCGCATGCAGAAAGCAACTGGCCAGTTGGGGCAGTCGCACCTGCTCTCGCAAGTTAAGCGTGACATCGCTCGCGTGAAAACTGTGCTCAACCAGCAGGCAGGTAAGTGATCATGGCTGAAGCTGAAAAAACCGTCCGTACGCTGACTGGCCGTGTCGTCAGCGACAAAATGGACAAGACCATCACCGTATTGATCGAGCGTCGCGTCAAGCACCCGATCTACGGTAAATACGTTAAGCGTTCGACTAAGCTGCACGCGCACGACGAAACCAACCAGTGCAAGATCGGCGACAAGGTTTCGATCACCGAAACGCGTCCGCTGGCCAAGACCAAGTCCTGGGCACTGGTTGAAGTCCTCGAACGCGCTGTTGAAGTCTAAGGGCTAGGGGTCGGAGAAATTTTATGATTCAGACTCAATCCATGCTCGATGTGGCCGATAACAGCGGCGCTCGTCGCGTCATGTGCATCAAGGTGCTCGGCGGTTCCCACCGCCGTTACGCCGGCATCGGTGACATCATCAAGGTTACCGTCAAGGAAGCGATTCCTCGCGGTAAGGTCAAAAAAGGCCAAGTGATGACTGCCGTTGTTGTCCGTACCCGTCACGGTGTACGTCGCGCTGACGGTTCCATCATTCGTTTCGACGGTAACGCTGCTGTTCTGCTGAACAACAAGCAAGAGCCGATCGGCACTCGCATCTTCGGGCCAGTGACCCGTGAACTTCGCAACGAGAAGTTCATGAAGATCGTCTCGCTCGCCCCTGAAGTGCTCTAAGGAGATCCGACATGCAAAAGATTCGTCGTGACGACGAGATCATCGTGATCGCCGGCAAAGACAAAGGTAAGCGCGGTAAGGTGCTGAAGGTACTCGCTGACGACCGTCTGGTCATCGGCGGGGTCAACCTGGTCAAGCGTCATACCAAGCCTAACCCGATGGCGGGCGTACAAGGCGGTATCGTCGAGAAAGAAGCGCCTCTGCACGCTTCCAACGTTGCCATCTTCAATGGCGAAACCAACAAAGCTGACCGCGTTGGTTTCAAGGTTGAAGACGGTAAGAAAATTCGTGTCTTCAAGTCGACCCAAAAAGCGGTTGATGCTTGAACACTGCTAGGTAGAAGACCATGGCACGACTGAAAGAGATTTACCGGAACGAAATCGCTCCCAAGCTTAAGGATGAACTTAAGCTTTCGAACGTGATGGAAGTTCCACGCGTTACCAAAATCACCCTGAACATGGGTCTGGGCGAAGCGGTCGGTGACAAGAAAGTCATCGAGCACGCTGTTGCCGACCTGGAAAAGATCACTGGTCAAAAGCCAGTCGTGACGTTCGCTCGCAAATCCATCGCTGGCTTCAAAGTCCGCGAAGGATGGCCGATCGGTGTCAAGGTGACTCTGCGTAGCGACCGTATGTACGAGTTCCTGGACCGCCTGCTGGCGATCTCCCTGCCACGTGTCCGCGACTTCCGCGGCCTCAATGCCAAGTCCTTCGATGGTCGCGGCAACTACAGCATGGGCGTGAAAGAGCAGATCATCTTCCCGGAAATCGATTACGACAAGATCGATGCTCTGCGCGGTTTGGACATTACCCTGACCACCACTGCTCGTTCGGATGACGAAGGCCGCGCTCTGCTGCGTGCATTCAAATTCCCGTTCCGCAACTGATTGGAGTAGGAAAATGGCCAAGAAGAGCATGAAAAACCGCGAGCTGAAGCGTCAGCTCACGGTAGCTAAGTTCGCCAAAAAGCGTGCTGAACTGAAAGCGACCATCGTCGACCTGAACGCTTCCCCGGAAGACCGTTTCGCCGCCGTTGTCGCTCTGCAGAAGCAACCACGCGACGCAAGCGCTGCGCGCCTGCGTAACCGCTGCCGCCTGACCGGTCGTCCGCACGGTGTATACCGTAAGTTCGGCCTGTCCCGTAACAAGCTGCGCGAAGCTGCAATGCGCGGTGACGTACCGGGTCTGGTCAAGGCCAGCTGGTAAGCTCGGTAAGTCAGAACACCGCGTCGGAGGGGTAACCTTCCGACCGCCGGTGACGCTGCAACGAAACAAGCCCCTTCATGGGGCTTGTTTCGTTTTTGTCTTGTGTCTAGAATGACCGGCTCACCTGGGTCCGGGCCTTTTGCCCTGCCTGCTCAGGTGGTTGTGATAGCCGCAAGGCTAATAATTCTTGTATCAGGAGCATCTAGCCCATGAGTATGCAGGACCCGTTAGCGGACATGCTAACTCGCATCCGTAATGCCCAGATGGCTGAGAAGTCAGTCGTGAGCATGCCTTCTTCGACGTTGAAGGTTGCGGTTGCCAAAGTTCTGAAGGACGAAGGTTACATTGCTGGCTACGAAGTCAGCGCTGAAGCCAAGCCTTCTCTCTCCCTTGAACTGAAGTACTTCGAAGGCCGTCCGGTCATCGAGGAACTGAAGCGCTCCAGCCGTCCAGGCCTGCGCCAGTACAAATCCGTTTCTGATCTGCCGAAAGTTCGTGGCGGTCTGGGCGTATCCATCGTCTCCACCAACAAGGGTGTGATGACGGATCGTGCTGCGCGGGCTGCCGGTGTCGGCGGCGAAGTGCTCTGCACTGTGTTCTAAGGGGGGATAGGCATGTCTCGCGTCGCTAAGAACCCCGTTAAGCTGCCATCGGGCGTCGAAGTCAAATTCGCCGGTCAGCAGCTTTCGGTGAAGGGTGCCAAGGGCACTCTCGAACTGAACGTTCACTCGTCTGTTGAAGTTACCGAAGAATCTGGTGAGCTGCGTTTCGTCGCTCGCAACGGTGATCAGCAAGCTCGCGCCATGGCCGGTACTACCCGTGCTCTGGTGAACAACATGGTCCAAGGCGTAAGCCAAGGCTTCGAGCGTAAGCTCCAGCTGGTCGGTGTTGGTTACAAGGCCCAGGCAAAAGGCACCGTCCTGAACCTGGCCCTGGGCTTCTCGCACCCAGTGGACTACGAACTTCCAGCCGGCATCACCGCTGAAACCCCAAGCCAGACCGACATCCTGATCAAGGGTATCGACAAGCAGCTGGTGGGTCAGGTGGCCGCTGAAATCCGCGGTTTCCGTCCGCCAGAGCCGTACAAAGGCAAAGGTGTGCGTTACGCGGACGAAGTAGTCCGTCGTAAAGAAGCCAAGAAGAAGTAGGGCCTAGCAAATGACCGACAAAAAAGTTATTCGACTGCGTCGCGCTCGCAAAGCACGCCTGAAAATGCACGAACTCGAAGTCGTGCGCCTCTGCGTGTTCCGTTCGTCGCAGCACATCTATGCCCAAGTCATTTCGGCAGACGGCAGCAAGGTTCTGGCAAGCGCCTCGACCTTGGACAAAGACCTGCGTGATGGCGCCACTGGCAACATCGACGCGGCCACTAAGGTTGGCAAGCTGGTCGCTGAGCGTGCGAAAGCCGCTGGTGTATCTCAAGTTGCCTTTGACCGTTCCGGCTTCAAGTACCATGGCCGCGTCAAAGCGCTGGCTGATGCTGCTCGTGAAGGCGGGCTGGAGTTCTAAGTTATGGCAAATAACGATCAAAAGCGCGACGAAGGCTACATCGAGAAGCTGGTTCAAGTTAACCGCGTAGCCAAAACCGTCAAAGGCGGCCGTATCTTCACCTTTACCGCGCTGACCGTGGTAGGTGATGGCAAGGGCCGTGTTGGTTTCGGCCGTGGCAAATCGCGCGAAGTACCTGCTGCGATCCAGAAAGCCATGGAAGCTGCTCGTCGCAACATGATTCAGGTCGACCTGAAAGGCACCACCCTGCAGTACGCCACCAAGGCCGCCCACGGCGCCTCGAAGGTCTACATGCAGCCTGCCTCGGAAGGTACCGGTATCATCGCCGGCGGCGCTATGCGTGCCGTCCTGGAAGTTGCTGGCGTTCAGAACGTTCTGGCCAAGTGCTACGGTTCGACCAACCCAGTGAACGTGGTCTACGCCACCTTCAAGGGTCTGAAAGCCATGCAATCTCCTGAATCCATTGCTGCCAAGCGCGGCAAGAGCGTCGAGGAGATCTTCTGATCATGGCTACCGTTAAAGTAACGCTGATCAAAAGCACCGCCGGCCGCCTGCCTAACCACATTCTGTGCGTTAAAGGCCTGGGTCTGCGTCGCATCGGTCACACCGTAGAAGTCCAAGATACTCCCGAAAACCGCGGGATGATCAACAAGGCTTACTACATGCTGCGCGTTGAGGGTTAATCGATGAAACTCAATGATCTGAGTCCAGCGCCGGGTTCCCGTCGCGAGAAGCATCGTCCGGGTCGTGGTATCGGTAGCGGTCTGGGTAAGACTGGCGGCCGCGGCCACAAAGGTCAGACCTCCCGTTCCGGTGGCACCATTGCTCCAGGCTTCGAGGGTGGCCAACAGCCGCTGCACCGTCGCCTGCCGAAGTTCGGTTTCGTTTCCCTGAAAGCCATGGACCGCGCCGAAGTGCGTCTGTCCGAGCTGGCCAAAGTGGAAGGCGACATCGTCTCCGTGCAATCCTTGAAGGATGCCAACGTGATCAACCAGAACGTACAGCGTGTGAAAATCATGCTGTCTGGCGAAGTCACCCGTGCAGTCACCATCAAGGGTATCGCAGCCACCAAAGGTGCGCGTGCGGCTATCGAAGCAGCTGGCGGCAAGTTCGAGGAATAAATGGCTAAGCAAGGTGCTCTCTCTTCGCTCGGTAAGGGCGGGATGTCGGAACTCTGGGCTCGTCTGCGCTTTCTGTTTCTGGCGATCATCGTCTACCGGATCGGCGCGCATATCCCGGTGCCTGGCATCAATCCCGACCGTCTGGCGGATCTGTTTCGGCAGAATGAGGGGACCATTCTTAGCTTGTTCAACATGTTTTCCGGTGGTGCGCTGGAGCGCATGAGCATTTTTGCACTGGGGATCATGCCGTACATTTCGGCATCGATCATCATGCAGCTCATGACCGCTGTCAGCCCACAGCTGGAGCAGTTGAAGAAGGAAGGTGAAGCTGGCCGTCGCAAGATCAGCCAGTACACCCGCTACCTCACTGTAATCCTGGCATTGGTTCAAGCGATTGGCATGTCCATTGGCTTGGCCAACCAGGGCGTGGCGTTTTCTGTTGGCCTTGGCTTCCATGTCGTCGCCGTCTCCACCTTCGTGGCAGGCGCGATGTTCATGATGTGGCTGGGCGAGCAGATCACCGAGCGCGGTGTGGGCAACGGTATCTCGATGTTGATCTTCGCAGGTATCGTTGCCGGTCTTCCGAGAGCAATCGGGCAGTCTTTCGAGTCTGCGCGTACCGGCGATATCAACATTTTCGCCTTGGTCGCAATCGGATTGCTGGCAGTAGCGATCATCGGTTTTGTGGTGTTCATTGAGCGTGGTCAGCGTCGTATCGCCGTTCACTATGCCAAGCGTCAGCAGGGCCGCAAGGTCTTCGCTGCGCAGACCAGCCACTTGCCGCTCAAGGTGAACATGGCAGGGGTCATCCCAGCCATCTTCGCCAGCAGCATTCTGCTGTTCCCGGCTTCGCTGGGTGCCTGGTTCGGTCAGTCCGAAGGTATGGGCTGGCTGCAAGACATCTCGCAGTCGATCGCTCCTGGTCAGCCGTTGAACATCTTGCTGTTTAGTGCAGGGATCATTTTCTTCTGCTTCTTCTACACAGCGCTGATGTTCAATCCGAAAGACGTAGCGGAAAACCTGAAGAAGTCCGGTGCCTTTATTCCGGGTATCCGTCCGGGCGAACAGTCGGCTCGCTACATTGATGGCGTGCTGACCCGTTTGACCATGTTCGGTGCTCTATACATGATGGCCGTATGCCTGCTGCCCCAGTTCCTGGTCGTAGCTGCAAACGTGCCGTTCTACCTTGGCGGGACCTCGTTGCTGATTGTGGTAGTGGTTGTGATGGACTTCATGTCCCAAGTACAATCGCACCTCGTTTCGCACCAGTACGAATCCCTGATGAAGAAAGCCAACCTGAAAGGCTACGGTGGCAGCAGTCTGCTGCGCTGATACGCCCCTAAGGTCGAGGAGTCGGTAATGAAAGTTCGTGCATCGGTGAAAAAGCTGTGCCGTAACTGCAAGATTATTCGCCGCGAAGGTGTCGTGCGCGTGATCTGCAGCGCGGAACCGCGTCACAAACAGCGCCAAGGCTGAGTGTGATTGTGCTTTAAGCCCAGCAGCTAGTGCGCTGCTGGGTTGATTAATCGTTTCTACAGCGATATTATCTCGCGCCCTATTTCTTGGCTTCCGGGGCGTAGGTAGCTGTCAATTGGAGTCCCACTGAATGGCCCGTATTGCAGGCGTCAACATTCCAGATAACAAGCATACTGTTATCTCGCTGACCTACATCTATGGTGTCGGTCGCACCACTGCACAGAAAATCTGTGCAGACGCTGGCGTAAACCCAGCCGCAAAGATCAAGGATCTGAGCGACGAGCAAATCGAAACCCTGCGTGGCGAAGTCGCGAAGTTCACCACCGAAGGTGACCTGCGTCGTGACATCAACATGAAGATCAAGCGCTTGATGGACCTGGGCTGCTACCGCGGTCTGCGCCATCGTAAAGGTCTGCCGGTTCGCGGTCAGCGTACCAAGACCAACGCACGCACCCGTAAGGGCCCGCGTAAGCCGATCCGCAAGTAACCGCCCAGGAATATAGACATGGCAAAACCTGCTGCTCGTCCTCGTAAGAAAGTCAAAAAGACAGTGGTTGATGGCATCGCCCACATCCATGCGTCTTTCAACAACACTATCGTGACCATCACCGACCGTCAGGGCAATGCATTGTCCTGGGCGACTTCCGGTGGTTCCGGTTTCCGTGGTTCGCGCAAATCCACTCCGTTCGCAGCTCAGATCGCTGCCGAACGTGCTGGTCAAGCTGCGCTGGAATACGGTCTTAAGAACCTCGACGTCAACGTCAAGGGTCCAGGTCCAGGTCGTGAGTCCGCCGTTCGTGCTTTGAACAGCTGCGGCTACAAGATCGCCAGCATCACCGACGTGACGCCAATCCCGCATAACGGGTGCCGTCCGCCGAAGAAGCGTCGCGTGTAATCAGGAGACAGATAAATGGCACGTTACATTGGTCCAAAATGCAAACTGTCTCGCCGTGAAGGCACTGACCTGTTCCTGAAGAGCGGCGTTCGCGCTCTGGAATCGAAGTGCAACATCGAAGCAGCCCCAGGTATCCACGGCCAGCGCCGTGGCCGTCAGTCCGACTACGGTACCCAGCTGCGCGAGAAACAAAAAGTCCGTCGTATCTACGGTGTTCTGGAGCGTCAGTTCCGCGGTTACTACCAAGCGGCAGCCTCGAAAAAAGGCGCCACTGGTGAGAACCTGCTGCAACTGCTCGAGTGCCGTCTGGATAACGTCGTCTACCGTATGGGCTTCGGTTCTACCCGTTCCGAGTCCCGCCAGCTGGTTTCGCACAAAGCGATCAGCGTCAACGGTAAGACTGTGAACATTCCATCCTACCAAGTTCGTCCGGGTGACGTGGTCTCGGTTCGCGAGAAATCGCTGAGCCAGCTGCGCATTGTTCAAGCCCTTGAACTGTGCGCCCAGCGTGGCCGAGTTGAGTGGGTCGACGTGGATGCTGCTAAAAAGTCGGGCGTTTTCAAGAACGTTCCTGCTCGCAGCGACCTGTCCGCCGACATCAACGAAAACCTGATTGTCGAGCTCTACTCCAAGTAAGGGCTAGAAAATAGGTGCATCCATGCAGATTTCGGTAAATGAGTTCCTGACACCCCGCCACATCGATGTGCAGGTTGTCAGTCCTACCCGCGCTAAGATTACGCTCGAGCCTCTCGAGCGTGGTTTCGGCCATACCCTGGGCAACGCGCTGCGCCGCATCCTGTTGTCCTCCATGCCTGGCTGTGCAGTAGTCGAGGCCGAGATCGAGGGCGTGCTCCACGAGTACTCCGCGATCGAAGGTGTACAGGAAGATGTCATTGAAATCCTGTTGAACCTGAAAGGCCTGGCTATCAAGCTGCACGGTCGTGACGAAGTTACGCTGACCTTGTCGAAAAAGGGTTCGGGGGTGGTTACCGCTGCCGATATTCAGCTGGATCATGATGTCGAGATCGTCAATCCCGATCACGTAATCGCGAACCTGGCGTCCAACGGCGCCTTGAACATGAAGCTCACCGTAGCTCGTGGTCGCGGTTACGAGCCGGCCGACTCCCGTCAAACCGACGAAGACGAAAGCCGCAGCATTGGCCGTTTGCAGCTGGACGCTTCGTTCAGCCCGGTGCGTCGTATCGCCTATGTGGTCGAGAACGCCCGTGTTGAACAGCGTACCAACCTGGACAAGCTGGTCATCGATCTGGAAACCAACGGTACCCTGGATCCTGAAGAGGCCATTCGCCGCGCCGCAACCATCCTGCAACAGCAGCTGGCTGCGTTCGTCGATCTCAAAGGTGACAGTGAGCCGGTAGTGGTTGAGCAGGAAGACGAGATCGATCCGATCCTGCTGCGCCCGGTAGACGACCTTGAACTGACCGTACGTTCGGCCAACTGCCTGAAGGCGGAGAACATCTACTACATCGGCGACCTGATTCAGCGTACCGAAGTAGAGCTGTTGAAAACTCCTAACCTCGGCAAGAAGTCCCTGACCGAAATCAAGGACGTGCTGGCTTCGCGTGGTCTGTCTCTCGGCATGCGCCTCGACAACTGGCCGCCTGCAAGTCTTAAGAAAGACGACAAGGCGACTGCCTGATCGTCGTAACCACCGAACGTAGTGTTTGGTAAGGAATGAATCATGCGTCATCGTAAAAGTGGACGTCACCTGAGCCGTACCAGCTCTCACCGTAAAGCTATGTTCCAGAACATGGCGGTGTCGCTGTTCGAGCACGAGCTGATCAAAACTACCCTGCCGAAAGCCAAAGAACTGCGTCGCGTTGCCGAGCCGCTGATCACCCTGGCCAAGGAAGACAGCGTTGCCAACCGTCGTCTGGCCTTCGACCGTACTCGTTCGAAAGCCATCGTTGGCAAACTGTTCAACGATCTGGGCAAGCGCTACGCCACCCGTCAAGGCGGCTACCTGCGCATCCTCAAGTGCGGTTTCCGCGCTGGCGACAACGCGCCAATGGCGTACGTCGAGCTGGTTGATCGTCCTGTCGGCGGCGCTGTAGAAGCTGCTGAATAAGACGTCAGTCTGATCACGAAAGAACCGGACCTAGTGTCCGGTTTTTTTGCGCCTGGAATATTGTCGAAGGCTATCGATACCAAAGCATCAATCAATTAGAGCAATAGACCGTTGGTCGGCATACTTCTCGCCAAGCCACACCGTTGGCAACGCCATTCGTTCAGGAGAGCCCATGACCACGATCCTCACTACCGCCAGCGGCGCACCCGTCGCCGACAACCAAAACTCTCGCTCCGCTGGCCCACGTGGGCCATTGATGCTGGACGACTTTCACCTGATCGAAAAGCTCGCCCACTTCAACCGCGAAAACATCCCTGAGCGCCGTGTGCATGCCAAGGGCTCTGGTGCCTACGGCACCTTCACCGTCACTCGCGATATCAGCGCCTACACAAGTGCGCGCATGTTCGAACAGGTCGGCAAGCAAACCGACACCTTCCTGCGCTTTTCCACGGTCGGTGGCGAGCGCGGCTCGGCCGATACGGAACGCGACCCCCGTGGCTTCGCCCTCAAGTTCTATACCGAAGAAGGTAATTGGGACATCGTCGGCAATAACACCCCGGTGTTCTTCATCCGTGACCCACTGAAGTTTCCCGATTTCATCCACACCCAAAAGCGCCACCCCCAGACCAACCTGAAGAATGCGCAGATGATGTGGGATTTCTGGTCGCACTCGCCTGAAGCCCTGCACCAGGTCACCATCCTGTTCTCGGACCGGGGCATCCCCGACGGCTACCGGCACATGCACGGCTTTGGCAGCCACACTTACAGCTTGGTGAATGCTCAGGGGCAACGCACCTGGGTCAAATGGCACTTCAAGACCCAGCAAGGCATCAAGAACCTGTCCGTGGCCGATGCCGCACGTCTGGCCGGTACCGATCCCGACTATGCCCAGCGTGATCTGTTCGAGGCCATCGAGCGTGGCGACTATCCAAAGTGGACCGCCTGCATTCAGGTCATGAGCGAAGCGCAAGCGGCCAACCGCGAAGAGAACCCGTTCGACGTGACCAAGACCTGGTCGCAAAAGGAATTCCCGCTGATCGAAGTCGGCGTGCTGGAGCTCAATCGCAACCCGCTCAACTACTTCGCCGAAGTCGAACAAGCCACTTTCGGGCCGAGCAACATGGTGCCCGGGGTAGGGCTTTCGCCCGACCGTATGCTGCAAGGCCGCGTGTTCGCCTATGCCGACGCGCATCGTTATCGTGTAGGGACCAATCACCAGCAATTGCCGGTCAACGCTCCACGCTGCGCCGTGCACAGCTACCAGCGTGATGGCGCCATGGCCCAGGGCACGTATGGAGCGGCACCGAACTATGAGCCCAACAGCTACAGCGACGCACCCAAGCAGTCTGCGCGCCATGCGGAGCCGGCGCTGCCGCTCAGTGGTGCGGCTGACCGCCATGACCACCGCGTCGATGGTGATTACTTCAGCCACGCGGGTGCGCTGTTCCGCTTGATGAGCAGCGAGCAACAGGCGCTGTTGGTCAACAATATCGCCGGCAGCATGGCCGGTGTGAGCGACGATGTTGTCGAACGCCAATTGGCCTACTTCTACGAAGCGGACCCACAATACGGCGAAGGGATCGTCAGGGCGTTGGGGCGTAATCTCGCCTAACTCTTAATGCTAAGAAGAACCGCCCTCATTTGGGCGGTTTTTCAATGAATATCACTACTGTTTGCCGACTTTTTTGCAAGGATCTTCCTCTTTTTCAGTGACCTCCAACGGATCGTGGTTCACACTATGTGCATACCGCTATGACTCAGGGAGTATCACGTCGATGTTAGGTCACCCGGACGTAATCGATTATCTCAACACGTTGCTGACGGGCGAACTGGCAGCACGCGATCAGTATTTCATCCACTCGCGCATGTACGAAGACTGGGGTCTGTCCAAGCTCTACGAGCGCATCAATCATGAGATGGAAGAAGAGGCACAACACGCCGACGCGCTCATGCGCCGTATCCTGATGCTCGAAGGCACGCCGCGCATGCGCCCGGACGACCTGGACGTGGGTACCACGGTGCCGGAGATGATCGCTGCCGATCTGCGTCTGGAATACAAAGTCCGCGCCGCATTGTGCAAAGGCATCGAGCTGTGCGAACTGCACCAGGACTACATCAGTCGCGACATCCTGCGCGTGCAGTTGGCCGATACCGAAGAAGACCACACCTACTGGTTGGAAAAGCAGCAAGGCCTGATCAAATCCATCGGCTTGCAGAACTATCTGCAATCGCAGATGTGATGGCCACTGCGCAAACATGAAAAAGCCCCGCCAGGTCGACTTGGCGGGGCTTTTTGTTTGGCTGCCTGAAACTTATGCCTTATCGCGTTCCAGCAAGGGTTTCAAGTAATGCCCGGTATAGGACTGTTTCGCCTTGGCCAGTTCTTCCGGTGTACCGCTGGCAATGATCTGCCCACCTTTGGAGCCCCCTTCAGGACCCAGATCCACCAGCCAGTCAGCCGTCTTGATCACATCCAGGTTGTGCTCGATCACCACCACGGTATTGCCGTGGTCGCGCAGACGATGCAGTACATCGAGCAGTTGTTGTATGTCCGCGAAGTGCAGTCCAGTGGTGGGTTCGTCGAGGATGTACAGCGTCTTGCCGGTGTCGCGCTTGGACAGCTCGCGCGACAGCTTCACCCGCTGCGCCTCGCCCCCCGAAAGCGTTGTAGCCGACTGCCCCAGCTTGATATAGGACAAGCCCACGTCCATCAGCGTCTGTAGCTTGCGCGCCAGGGCGGGGACGGCGTCAAAGAAGCCGCGCGCCTCTTCGATGGTCATCTCCAGCACTTCATGGATGTTCTTGCCCTTGTACTTCACTTCCAGCGTTTCGCGGTTGTAGCGCTTGCTCTTGCACACGTCGCATGGCACGTACACGTCGGGCAGGAAGTGCATTTCCACCTTGATCAGACCGTCACCCTGGCAAGCCTCGCAACGACCGCCTTTGACGTTGAAGGAGAAACGCCCTGGCCCATAGCCGCGCGAGCGCGATTCCGGCACCCCGGAGAACAGCTCACGGATGGGCGTGAACAGCCCAGTATAGGTGGCTGGGTTGGAGCGGGGCGTGCGGCCGATGGGGCTCTGGTCGATGTCGACCACTTTATCCAGGTGCTGCAGGCCGTCCATGCTGGTGTGCGCAGCGGCCTCCAGGCTAGTGGTGCCATTGAGTGCGGTGGCCGCCAGCGGATAAAGCGTGTTGTTGATCAGGGTCGACTTACCCGATCCCGAAACGCCGGTCACACACGTCAGCAGACCGATCGGCAATTCCAGATCGACGTTCTGCAAATTGTTGCCACGCGCGCCCTTTAGCTTGAGCGACAGCTTCTTGTTGCGCGGCGTACGCTTGGCCGGCACGACGATCTTCTTACGCCCAGACAGGTATTTGCCTGTCAGTGAATCCGGATGCGCCATGACTTCGTCAGGCGTGCCCTCGGCGACAATGGCGCCACCATGGACGCCGGCACCCGGGCCGATATCGACCACGTAGTCCGCCAGGCGGATGGCATCTTCGTCGTGCTCGACCACGATCACGGTGTTGCCCAGATCGCGCAGGTGGTTGAGCGTACCCAGCAGACGGTCATTGTCGCGCTGGTGCAGGCCGATGGAGGGCTCGTCGAGGATGTACATCACACCTACCAGGCCCGCGCCGATCTGGCTGGCCAGACGGATACGCTGCGCCTCGCCGCCGGAGAGAGTTTCGGCGCTGCGGTCCAAGGTCAAATAGTCGAGGCCGACGTTGACCAGGAACTGCAAGCGCTCGCAGATCTCCTTGAGGATTTTCGAGGCGATCTCGCCACGGCGCCCAGTCAGCGTCAGCTGGTCGAAGTAACCACTGGCATCGCCGATCGGCATGTTGGTGACCGCAGGCAGGGTCTTTTCGCCTACCCATACATGCCGCGCCTCACGGCGCAGGCGCGTGCCGCGGCAATCGGGGCAGGGCTGGGTGCCGAGGAACTTGGCCAGCTCTTCGCGCACGGTCGACGATTCGGTCTCGCGATAGCGCCGCTCCAGGTTCGGCACGATGCCTTCGAAGGGGTGCGAGCGCTTGACGATGTCGCCCCGGTCGTTGAGGTACTTGAAATCGACGTTCTGTTTACCGCTGCCTTGCAGGATGACCTTCTGGTGGTCGGCCGACAGCTCGCCGAACGGCTTGTCCAAACTGAAGCCGTACTGCTTGGACAGTGAGCCGAGCATCTGGAAGTAGTAGACGTTGCGCCTGTCCCAACCACGGATCGCGCCTTCGGCCAGGGTCAGCTCGCCGTTGACCAAGCGCTTGATGTCGAAGAACTGCTTGACCCCCAGGCCGTCGCAGGTCGGGCAGGCGCCGGCCGGGTTGTTGAAGGAGAACAGCTTGGGTTCCAGTTCGCTGATGGCATGGCCGCAGATCGGGCAGGCGAAGCGTGCCGAGAAGATGGTCTCTTCGCCACCCTCTTCGTCCATGGGCGCGATCAGCGCGATGCCATCGGCCATCCTCAGCGCGGTCTCGAACGACTCGGCCAGACGCTGTTGCAGATCGCTGCGCACCTTGAAACGGTCGATCACCACATCGATGCTGTGCTTCTTCTGCTTGTCGAGCTTGGGCACTTCGTCGAGTTCGTACAACTTGCCGTTGATGCGGGCGCGCACGAAGCCTTGCGCCCGCAGCTCGTCGAACACGGCCAGATGCTCACCCTTGCGCTCGCGCACCACCGGTGCGAGCAGCATCAGCTTGGTGCCCTCGGGTTGCTCGAGCACCAGGTCGACCATCTGGCTGACGGTCTGGGCTTCCAGCGGGATGTCGTGGTCCGGGCAGCGCGGCGTACCGACGCGGGCGTAGAGCAGGCGCAGGTAGTCGTAGATCTCGGTGATGGTGCCGACGGTGGAGCGAGGGTTGTGCGAGGTGGATTTCTGTTCGATGGAAATGGCCGGCGACAGACCTTCGATGGTATCGACGTCGGGCTTTTCCATCATCGACAGGAACTGCCGCGCGTAGGCCGAAAGCGACTCCACGTAGCGGCGTTGTCCCTCGGCGTAGAGGGTGTCGAAGGCCAGTGAGGACTTGCCGGAACCGGACAGCCCGGTAATGACGATGAGCTTGTCCCGTGGAAGGGTCAGATCAATATTTTTCAGGTTGTGGGTACGTGCCCCACGGATCAGGATTTTGTCCACTGCAGCCTCGCTTGGCGGGCATAAACGAAAAAGTATACGGCCCTCTGCCATCACGCGGCAAAGCGTCGCGTATATGCCCATAAGCGGTCCGACTGATAGAATCGCCGCCGGTTCACACGAGGTTTATCCATGCACGACACCCATAGCGAACGCATGAGTGGCACTGAAACGCGCGCCGCAGGCGGGCTTGCCCTGGTCTTCGCCTTTCGCATGCTGGGCATGTTCATGGTGCTGCCGGTGTTGGCGACCTACGGGATGGACCTGGCGGGCGCCACGCCGGCGCTGATCGGCCTGGCCATCGGCGCCTACGGCCTGACCCAGGCGGTGCTGCAGATCCCGTTCGGGATGATTTCCGACCGCATCGGCCGTCGCCCGGTGATCTACCTCGGCCTTTTGGTGTTCGCCCTGGGCAGCGTGCTGGCGGCGCAGGCCGACTCCATCTGGGGCGTGATCCTGGGGCGGGTGCTGCAAGGCGCGGGAGCGATTTCCGCGGCGGTCATGGCACTGCTGTCCGACCTGACCCGCGAGCAACACCGCACCAAGGCCATGGCCATGATCGGCATGAGCATCGGCCTGTCGTTCGCCGTGGCGATGGTCGTCGGCCCGCTGCTGACAAGTGCCTTCGGCCTGTCAGGCCTTTTCCTCGCCACAGGGGCGCTGGCGGTGGTCGGGCTGGCCATCGTGGCCTTCGTCGTGCCGAGTGCGCACAGCACGCTTTCGCACCGCGAATCAGGCGTCGCCCGCCAGGCCCTGGGCCCCACGCTGCGCCATCCGGACCTGCTGCGGCTGGACCTGAGCATCTTCGTCCTGCACGCCATCCTCATGGCCAGTTTCATCGCCTTGCCGCTGGCCTACGTCGGTGCAGGACTGCCCAAGGAAGAGCACTGGTGGGTATACCTGACCGCCTTGCTCATTTCATTTTTCGCAATGGTGCCGTTCATCATCTACGGCGAGAAGAAGCGCAAGATGAAGCGCGTGTTGCTTGGGGCGGTCGGTGTGCTGCTGCTGGTGGAGGTGTTCTTCTGGCAATGGGCTGACAACTTGCGCGGACTGGTCATCGGCACCGTGATATTCTTTACGGCGTTCAACCTGCTCGAGGCGTCGCTGCCTTCCCTGGTCAGCAAGGTGTCGCCTGCGGGCGGCAAAGGCACGGCCATGGGGGTGTATTCCACCAGTCAGTTCCTCGGCGCGGCGCTGGGCGGCATTCTCGGTGGCTGGTTGTACCAGCACGGCGGCTTGAGCGTGGTGTTCCTCGGATGCGCAGCGTTGTGCGTGGTATGGCTGGTGGGCACCGTGGGCATGAACGAGCCGCCCTACGTGACCAGCCTGCGCCTGCCGCTGACGCCCGAGGCGATGCGTGACGCCGGGTTGGCTGAACGCCTCATGGCTGTGCCGGGTGTGACCGACGCCGTGGTGGTGGCAGACGAAGCTGCCATCTACATCAAACTGGATACGAAAATTTTGGATCGCACGACCTTGGAACGGCTGGTCAACCCAGCTTCATCGGCGTGCGAAGCCTAGGAGAACGTTATGGCCCGTGGGGTTAACAAAGTCATTCTGGTCGGCACCTGCGGCCAGGATCCCGAAGTCCGCTACCTGCCCAACGGTAACGCCGTGACCAACCTGAGCCTGGCCACCAGCGAGCAGTGGACCGACAAGCAGTCCGGGCAGAAGGTCGAGCGTACCGAGTGGCACCGTGTGTCGCTGTTCGGCAAGGTCGCCGAGATCGCCGGCGAATACCTGCGCAAGGGTTCGCAGTGCTACATCGAAGGCAAGCTGCAGACCCGCGAGTGGGAAAAGGACGGCATCAAGCGTTACACCACCGAAATCATCGTCGACATCAACGGCACCATGCAGCTGCTGGGCGGCCGTCCGCAGAACCAGCAGGGCGGCAACGACGGTTACAACCAAGGTGGTGGTCAGCAGCAGTACAACCAGGACAACGGCCAGCAGCAATACAACCAGGCGCCACGCCAGCAGGCCCAGCGCCCGCAGCAGGCACCACAGCGTCCTCAGCAGCAACAGCAGCAGCCGGCGCAACAGCAACAGCAGCCGGCGGCGGATTTCGACAGTTTCGATGACGATATTCCGTTCTGAAGTGTAGGTTCTTCAGAAGCGTAAATATTGGAAGCGAAGCCATTGATTTGGCTTCGCTTTTTTATTGTTTCCACAATAAAGAATCAAGTCTTGAGCTCGAGTGCTTGGCTTCAGGGACTTTATGAATTCAGGTGACATGATTCCAGCGTGCGTCATCTCGCGACAGCTTTTACAAAGTGAGCCAACCGACTAAGTGGTTAGGGTCAGGCGCTGCTTTCGCTACGGATTCGGTTCAGAGCCGCCGGAGTCGGCATCCACAATGCTGACGTTGAAAATCTGTTCAATGACTTGTCTTGGTCCTTGATTAAGGCTCCACGTGAAGATAACCAAAACGCCCAGTAACAACACAAATATAACTGAGGCAACCACTCCCTGAGAAACACCAAGCCAAAAGCTTGGTCTGTAACGTTTTATTTCACTCGTAAGCTTCGCGTCGTAATATTTTTCAAGCTCTTCAGCTCTGGTTTCCAATGTAATGGTGAGGAAGTCCTGAGCCAGCTTATCCGCTTGATTACGGTATGCCTGGAGCTGAAATTCCGAGTTGCTCACCTCATGGAAATGAGACAGGTCTGCGTCAGTAGGCGCTCGTCCATGACGGGCCTCGAAGCTTTTGACGAATTCAATCTTTTGCCGCTTATAGAGAGAGTATGCAATTATTCCGAGGATATCGTCCTCGTTCTTCACCAGTTCCGTATAGATGAAGTTATAACTTCCTTTTTCCACGCCCTTATGCCTTTCGGAGTCGAGCCGAGGCGGCTTCAAAGGCTGATCTTATTTCGTCTGCGCTTTGATAATTACTATAGATGATATCCCCTACTTCCAGCGGAAGTTCGCTGCGCAGGCTACCTTTACGTCTGGCGAGCTTGGAGTTGGCCTCTGCTACAAGCTTTCTCGAGAAAAAAACTTTGAATTTCATAAGGCGGCTCCTCAAAAACCTGAAAAGAATCATAGCAGTAACCTCCCTCACAGGCCATGTGGCCGGAGCCGTCACTGAGGGCGCTGTGATACTGCCCGTAAAAAGACAGGCAGTGTGCGAAACTCACTTCCACTCAACGCATACGCCAAGTGCACACCCCCATGCCCAACGGTTTCCCCACCCTCCCACCGCTCAACGCTTTGCGCATCTTCGAAGTGGTCGCCCGTCACCTCAACTTCCGCCTGGCCGCCGAAGAAATCGGCGTTACGCAGGCAGCCGTGGCCCAGCAGATCAGAGGCTTGGAAGCCCATCTGGCCGTGCGTTTGTTCGAGCGCCTGCCACGGGGCCTGGCGCTGACCGATGCCGGGCGCGCCTACAGCGGCAGCGTGCGCAGCGCCTTGTCGATGATCGACGAGGCCACCCGCCTGCTCAAACCCGAGCCGCTGCATGTCACCGTCAGCGTTACCCCGAGCTTCGCTTCGAAATGGCTGATCCCTCGGCTGGGCAGCTTTGCCCAATGCCACCCCGAGATCGACCTGCGCGTGCTGGCGACCGAGCGGCTTTCGCATTTCCAGACCGATGGGGTCGACCTTGCCGTACGTTATGGGGTGCCCGGCTTCGGCCCGGGTTTGCACGTGGAGCGGTTGTTCGAACAGCACATCGTCGCGGTGGCGAGCCCGATGCTGTTCCACGACAAGGCCATGCCCGACCGTTTCGACGACCTGCAAGGCTTTGCCCTGCTGCATGACGCCCACGACCATTGGCCGGCCTTCATTGCAAAGCTGTTCCCGCAGCATGCGTCGCTCACGACCAAACACATGCGTTTCAATCAAGCGTCCCTGGCGATCGAGGCTGCGGTCGGTGGGCAGGGTATCGCTCTTGCCACCGCAGCGTTCGTGGCCGAAGACATTGCGGCGGGTCGGCTGGTGCAGGTGTTCGCGCAACGACTTGGCCTCGAGCAGGGCTTCTACCTGGTCTGGCCGTACAAATCGCGCAACGCGTCGGTGCTGCAACAAGTGACGCGATGGCTCAAGGCTCAGGCAGGCAGTAGCTGAGCTATCGTCTCGGCATATCCTGGCTGTCTCCCTCATAGCAACCCGCGCTGCTACCGTCACTCCATCTGAACGAACACAGTCCTGGAGGCAGCAAACATGACGGTAGGAAAAGTAGCGATCATCACCGCCGGCGGTAGCGGCATGGGCGCAGCGGCGGCGCGGCGTTTGGCTGCCGATGGCTTCAAAGTGGGCATCCTGTCGTCGTCGGGCAAAGGCGAGGCGCTGGCCCACGAACTGGGCGGCATCGGCGTCACCGGCAGCAACCAGTCGACCGCCGACCTGCAACGCCTGGTCGATGCGGTGATGGCCCAATGGGGCCGCATCGACGTGCTGGTCAACAGCGCCGGCCACGGCCCGCGTGCGCCGATCCTGGAGATCAGCGACGAGGACTGGCATGTCGGCATGGATACCTACCTGCTCAACGTCATCCGCCCCACGCGGCTGGTGGCGCCGATCATGCAGCGGCAGAAGGGCGGCGCCATCATCAACATCTCCAGCGCCTGGACCTTCGAGCCCAACGCGCTGTTCCCCACCTCGGCCGTGTTCCGCGCAGGCCTGGCGGCCTTCAGCAAGATCTTCGCCGATCACTTCGCCGCCGATAACGTGCGCATCAACAGCGTGCTGCCCGGCTGGATCGACAGCCTGCCGGCGACCGAAGAACGTCGCGACAGCGTGCCGCTCAAGCGCTACGGGACGAGCGAGGAAGTCGCGGCGACCATCGCCTTCCTGGCCAGCGAGGGTGCGGCCTACATCACCGGGCAGAACCTCAAGGTCGATGGCGGCGTTACGCATAGCATCTGAAGCATGGCTGAAACGCGGTTTGCTCGGCAGCGCACCTGCCATAGGCCATGCAAAGTCAAACGGCGCCTGCTACGGGGGAAGCAGGCGCCGTTGGCGTTTGCACAGGGCAGGATCATCCCACCCGATCAGGCACGCTCGCCGCACAGATCCAGTTGGAACCAGTGCGCAGCCGTCTCCCTGTCCAGCCCCGCACCTAGCAAGCCGAACAGCTTGCCCAGCGCCGCCTCGCGGGTCATGCCGCCGCCGCTGAGCAGCCCGGCATCACGCAGGCGGCTGCCGGCCGCATAGGTGTCGAACACTACCGAACCCTCGGGGCACTGGCTGATGGCGACCACCAGCACACCCTGCTGGCGCGCCGTGTGCAGCGCGTCGAGCAGCGCCAGGTCGTCGGACGGCCCGGTGCCGCTGCCGTAGCACTCCAGCACCAGCCCACGGATGCCGCTGGCCAGCAGCCCGTGCAGGAGCTCGGCGCCAAGACCGGGAAACACTGGCAGTACCGCAAGCTTCACCGGCTGGCGCACCTGACGATAGCTCAGCGTGGCGGGCGGTTCGGCGGCGCGCTCGCCCTGGCGATGGCGGGCCGGCGCGGTGAACGCGTCGAACGCCTCGCTGCGCAGCTTCGAGGCTCGGCAGCCGTGCAGCAACTGGCCGTGGAAGAACAGCTGCACGCCATTCTCCAAACCCTGCTCGAACTGGCGCAGGGCGCCGATCAGATTGTCCCAGGCGTCGCTGTCCGGCGTGCCGGCCGGCAGCATGGAGCCGGTCAGCAGCACCGGCACCGGCAGGCCCAGCAGCAGGAACGACAGGGCCGCGGCGCTGTAGGCCAGGGTGTCGGTCCCGTGCAGCACCAGCACGCCGTCGTGGCCGTCACGCTCGACCCCTTCGACGATGGCCTCGCGCATGGCCAGCCAGTTGACCTGCTGCATGTTGGCGCTGTCGATCAGCGGGTCGAGCTCGCGCAGCGCCCAGCGCAATTGCGGGGCATCGCCGCAGTGGGCCAGATGGTCGCGCATGCGCGCTTCGAAACCGCCGGCCGGAGCCAGGCCCTCGGGGGTTTCCAGCATGCCGATGGTGCCACCGGTGTAGAGGACGAGAAGGTTGTTGACTGCACGCATGGCGCATTCCTTAGCGAGATCGGACTCGAGCGCAGCCCATTCCGGCGGCGATCCGGCGCGGCTGGGCGCTGGACCGTCGGGCGGGTGCATTGGGGACGAAGCTTACGTCAGCCGCCCGCGGACGGGGCGGCTGGCACAGGGCTCAGCGCAGGGGGTGCGCTTGGCCGACCGTGGTATCGGTGGCGACGGTCTGTTGCGGGTTGGCGGGCCAGGCGGCGCGGTCCAGGTCCAGGTCGGCAAACTGGCTGGAATCGAACACCGGCTGCTTGACGCCGGCGCGGCGCTGGGCGTCGTAGTCGCGCATCACCCGCAGGCCGACCTTGAACAGCAGGGTCAGGGCGATCAGGTTGACGAACGCCAGGCAGGTCATGGTGATGTCGGCGAAGGCGAACACGGTCGACAGGTCTTGTGTCGAGCCCCAGATCACCAGCACCAGCACCAGCGCGCGGAAGCCCATCAGCACGGCGCGGTTGCGGGTCAGGAACTGCAGGCTGTTCTCGCCCAGGTAGTAGTTGTAGAGGATGCAGGTGAAGACGAACAGCGACAGCGCGACGCTGACGAAGATGCGGCCCCAGTCACCGACCACGGCGGCCAGCGAGTTCTGCGTCAGCACGATGCCGTCGCCTTCGAAGCCCGGGGTGTAGAAGCCCGAGAGCAGGATCAGCAGGGCGGTGCAGGTGCAGATCACGAAGGTGTCGAGGAACACGCTGAACGCCTGCACCACGCCTTGTGCGCCAGGGTGCTTGACGGCGGCCACGGCGGCCACGTTCGGGGCGCTGCCCAGACCGGCTTCGTTGGCGAACACGCCACGCTTGACGCCCATGACGATGGCGCTGCCCAGCAGGCCGCCGAAGGCAGGGTCCAGGCCGAAGGCGCTCTTGAAGATGGTTTCCAGCATGGCCGGCACGTGTTCGATCTGCGTGCCGATCACGTAGAGGGTCACGCCGATGTAGGCCATGGTCTTGATCGGCACCAGCAGGTCCGACACCGAAGCGATGCGCTTGATACCGCCGATGAAGGTGATGGCCAGCAGCACGGCCAGCACGATGCCCGTGTGGGTCGGCTCGAAGGCGAAGGCGTTTTGCAGCGAGTGGGTCACGGTGTAGGACTGCAAGCCGATGAAGGCGAAGCCGTAGGTGACCAGCAGCAGCAGCGAGAAGACGATCGCCATGCCCTTGAATTTCAGGCCGTGCAGGATGTAGTACGCCGGGCCGCCGCGGTACAGGCCATCGCCGTCGGCACGCTTGTAGACCTGGGCCAGGGTGCACTCGAAGAAGCTGCTGGCCATGCCGACCAGGGCGGTGACCCACATCCAGAACACCGCGCCTGGGCCGCCCAGGGTCACGGCGATACCGACGCCTGCGATGTTGCCGGCGCCGACGCGGCCGGCGAGGCTGAGCATCAAGGCCTGGAACGAGCTGAGTTGGCCTGCCTGGCCGCGAAGGGATTCCTTGAAGACCCCGAACATGTGGCCGAAGTGACGGAACTGCACGAACCGCGAGCGGATCGTGAAGTAGCTACCCAGGCCGACGATGAGCACGATGAGAAGCTTCCCCGAGAGGAAATCGTTGAGTGCTTCGAGCATGAAAAGAACCTCGATTCTTATTTTTCGCGTTGGACACCAGCAGGCCGCCCAGGGGCAGCGCTACTCAATGGGGCGCATGGTTGGCTATGACAAGAAGGGTTACAATTTCGCGGCTTGGTCCGAATTGATGCGACTTGATGCTATACTGGCGCGCTTCGCATCAGATGGAACCCGCCATGAGTGAGCACTTCGCCCTCAATCTCAAGCTGGCGTGCAGCCATTACCGCTCTATTTCCGAGGTTTGCCGGAAATTGACGATGAATCGCGCGCAGTTCAACAAGTACCTCAGCGGGCAGAGCCATCCGACGAGCTACAACCTCAAACGCATCGGCGACTTCTTCGGCGTCGAGGACTACGAACTGGGTCTGCCGCCCGAGCAGTTCGCCCGGCTGATCGGCGCGCGCAACGGCGCCGACGCCCAGAGTGCGCAAGGCGACCCGATCGCCGAACTGTTCCAGCCTTTGCACGAGCACGGCGGCAACCTGTCGCGCTATTGCGGCTACTACTTCGAATACGCCAACTGCATGTCGGTGCCGGGCATGATCCTGCTGTCGCTGGTGCACCTGCGCGAAGAGCGCGGGCGTTTTCTGTTCGAGCGTCAGGAGCGCCAGGAGCGCACCAGCAGCAGCAACGTGCAGGCCGAAGACTGGGTACGTTGCCGCTACCTGGGAGCAGCGTTCCAACTGCAAGACCGGTTGTTTCTGGTCGACTACGAGTCGCTCACCTTCAACGAAATCAGCCAGACCATCCTGATTCCCAGCTTCAAGAGCCGGGTGACGCGTCTCAATGGCCTCAAGACCGGGGTCTCCAGCGGCGACCGGCGCAACCCGGCCTGCACCCGCGTGGTCTGGGAATACCTGGGCGAAGACATCAACCGTATCAATGCCTACCGGCAGGTGAAGCTGTACCAGCCGGACGACCCGCGCATCGACGACGACGTGCGCGAACGGCTCAGCGTCGGGCCGATCAGCCATGGATTGTTCGAAATCGAATGATGCACCCGCAGCAAGCACGTCGGCATCAAACATCGGCGCTCATGCTGGACACGACAGGCGCAATTTCCAGCAGTGGCGGGCATCGGCCTTGATCGTGACGGCAATCGCCGGCACCGGGGGTTGTACTTCCCTGGATGGACACCTCACAATGTTCGCTTACCTTTCATCTGTTCGGATCTGCTGACTCTATGCGAATGCGCTTGATGCTGTTGGGTGGTGGCAATGCCCTTGGGCAAGCGTTGATTCGTCTCGGGGCCGAGGACAACATCGGGTTCCTGGCGCCGCGCCCCCCAGACCAGGGCTGGGATGCCGCCAGCCTGACGCAACTGCTCGACGACCACCGCCCCGACGCGCTGGTCAACCTGGCCTACTACTTCGACTGGTTCCAGGCCGAGGCCGTCAGCGACGAACGCTTGGCGCAGCAGGAACGGGGCGTGGAACGCCTGGCGCAACTGTGCCAGCACCATCAGATCACCTTGGTGCAACCGTCCAGCTATCGGGTGTTCGACGGCTCGCGCGCCACGGCCTATAGCGAAAAGGACGATCCCATCCCCCTGGGCCAACGTGGCCAGGCGCTGTGGCGCATCGAGCAGAGCGTGCGCGCCGCTTGCCCGCAACACGTGCTGCTGCGCTTCGGCTGGCTGCTGGACGAAAGTGTCGATGGCCTGCTGGGGCGTTTTCTGACCCGCGCCGAGCAGCACCGGGAACTGTTCCTGGCCGACGATCGCCGCGGCAATCCGACCCCGGTGGACGACGCGGCGCGGGTGATCCTTTCGGTGCTCAAGCAGCTCGATTGCGCATCGCCGTTGTGGGGCACCTACCACTACGCCGGTAACGAGGCCACCACGCCGCTGGTGCTTGGCCAGGCCATCCTCGCCGAGGCCGCGCAGCGTCACCCGCTCGCCGTGCAGGCGCCGACCGCCCAAGCCCACGCCGCCAGCGCCGACGCTAGCGAAGAACCGCAAAACGCGGTGCTGGCCTGCAAGAAGATTCTGCATACCTTCGGCATCAAGCCGCGCGCCTGGCGCTCCGGTCTGCCACCTCTACTGGAGCGCTTCTACCGAAATGCCTGATGCTCCCATTCTGATTACCGGCGGTGCCGGCTTCATCGGCTCGCACCTGTGCGACGCCTTGCTCGAGGGCGGCCATCGCGTGCGCATTCTCGATGACTTCTCCACCGGCAAGCGCAGCAACCTGCAAGTACAGCACCCGCACCTGGAGCTGATCGAAGGCGATGTGGCCGATGCGGGGCTGCTGCTGCGCGCTGCGGCCGGTTGCGCCGCGGTGGTACACCTGGCCGCCGTGGCCTCGGTGCAAGCGTCGGTCGACGATCCGGTGAAGACCCACCAGAGCAACTTCATCGGCACCCTGAACGTCTGCGAAGCCATGCGCGTGCACGGCATCCGTCGGGTACTGTACGCCTCCAGCGCGGCGGTGTACGGCAACAACGGCGAAGGCCAGGCCATCGGCGAAGACACGCCCAAAGCGCCTTTGACGCCCTATGCCGTGGACAAGCTGGCTGGCGAGCAGTACTTGGACTTCTACCGCCGCCAGCATGGTTTCGAGCCAGTGGTGCTGCGTTTCTTCAACATCTTCGGGCCGCGCCAGGATCCGTCCTCGCCGTATTCCGGGGTCATCAGCATCTTCGCCGAGCGTTCGCTGCATCAGCAGCCGATCACGCTGTTCGGCGATGGCGAGCAGACCCGCGACTTCCTTTACGTGGGCGATCTGGTACGGGTGATGGTGCAGGCGCTGATGCAGCCGGCGGTGCAAGAAGGGGCGGTGAACATCGGCCTCAATCAAGCTACGTCGCTGAATCGATTGTTGGCAGCGCTCGAAGAGGTCATCGGCAGCTTGCCGCCAGTCAGCCATCGGGCGGCACGTGCAGGCGACATTCGCCACTCACGGGCAGACAACACGCGCCTGCTGCAACGCTTCGCCCTCGACCGGCCCACGGCATTGGTGGACGGCCTGCGCCAGCTACTCGGCAAGGCCTGACACGCGCCCTGGCCGAAACGACGACGCCCCACGCCTGGCAGACCAGGGAGGGGCGTCGTGCTGTAAGGGTCGGTCAGAACTTGTAGCCCAGGCCCACCATGTACACCCAAGGGTCGACTTCCAGGTTGACCTTGGTGGTGCCCACGCCCAGGGCGCTTGGGCCGTCGATGGTGGCCTTGGTGTTGATGTCGACGTACCAGACGGCGGCGTTGAACAGCAGGTTGTCGGTCAGCATGTAGTCCATACCCACTTGCCCGGCCAGGCCGATGGAGTCTTGCAGCTTCATGTTGCTGAAGCCTTGCTGCTTGCGCGTGCCGCTCAGCTCTTCGTCGAAGAACAGCGTGTAGTTCACGCCGATGCCCGCGTAGGGCTGGAACTTCGAAGAGGGTTCCATGGGGTAGTACTGCAGCGACAGGGTCGGTGGCAGTTGCTTGATGTCGGCCAGCTTGCCGTCCAGGCCAGCACCCAGGCCCTTGACGCCCACAGTGTGCTGGAAAGGCGTAGCGGCCAGCAGCTCGACGCCGACGTGATCGGTAAGCATGTAGGCGAAGGCCAGGCCCAGTTGGGTGTCGCTGTTCAAGGTGGCCTTGGTGCCGGAGACCCGGGCGCCGTCGAGCTTGATTTCGCCGCTGTCTTCGTTGGGCGCGGTGGTGATGGCGCCGGCGCGCAGGATGAAATCGCCAGCCTGGTGGGCGCTGGCCACCGGCGCTGCCAATGCCAGGGCAACGAGCGAGGCGCCGAGCAAGGACTTGTTCATGGGTGCTCCGAAAGGACGTGAGAAAAGAGTGGCGCCATGTTACGGAGCGGCTCTAGCCCAAGGTTTGACACAGCTCAACGAAACGGCGGTGTCCGGGAACCTTCTCACTTCAATTCGTACGCGTAGATTTTCTCGGCCTCCATCTGGTAGCCCGATGCTGCCAGTTCGCTGGTGGAGTGGGCCACCTTGAGCGTGCCCTCGATCCAATAGGGCTGGTAGAGGTCCTCCACGCGCACGCCCATTTCGCTGAAGATGTGCACGATCTGGTTTGCCGGCGGCGGTGGCACGTGGATGCACGCGCCGTAGTAGGGCACCAGCAGAAACTCGGTGGTGCGGCCTTCTTCGCTGACTTCCAGCGGCACGATGTAGCCCGGCAGTTTGATCGCCTGGCCGTCGAGCGCTTGTACCACTGGCGCGTCCGGCGCCGGTTGCTGCGCGGCAGGCGCCGATTCGGCCGACAGCGCGTCGCTCAGTTGCGACAGGTCGTGCAGCGGCGCCAGTTGCGGCTCGATGACCGGCGCGCCTTCGGGAATCAGCGCCGGCCAGTCCAGTTCGCGCGGCTCGCCCGCCCAGGCCGTGCTGACCAACACCACCAGCAGCAACAAGCACAGGCGCGCAGCTGATAGCCGCAACGGCCCACAGGGCCTGGCACACACAGCGGTCGAGCGTGTCATAGATGGATCGACAGGCCGTCGGCCAGCGACTGCCGGTAGGCACGCCAGGCCGGCACGCTGCCCATCAGCAGGGCGGCGCCGAGGATGATCGCCAGCAGGTTCCACTCGTGCGCGCTGGGCCAGGCCAGCGGCAGGTACAGGCCGTAATTGGCCTGCACGTAGCCCTGGGCCAGGGCGATGGCGGCGTACAGCAGGCCAAGCCCGGCCGCGATCCCCGCCACGGCCAGGGCCAGCGCCTCGAGTACCAGCAGGCCCGCCACGTGCCAGGGGCGGGCGCCCACCGAACGCAGGATCGCCATTTCCCGGCGGCGCTCGTTGAGGCTGGTGAGGATGGCGGTGAGCATGCCGATCAGCCCGGTCAGCACCACGAACAGCGAGACCACGAACAGCGCCTGCTCGGCCGTGCCCATCAAGCTCCACAGCTCCTGCAGCGCCACCCCCGGCAGAATCGCCAGCAGCGGCTCGCTACGAAACTCGTTGATCTCCCGTTGCAGGCTGAACGTAGCGATTTTGTTGTTCAGCCCGAGCATGAATGCCGTGATGGCCTTGGGCTGCAAGTCCATGCTCCGCGCCTGCTCGGCACTGACCCGCCCGGCGCCGCGTGCCGGCACGCCGTTGTGCCAGTCGACGTGGATCGCTTCCATGCCGGCCAGACCGATGTGCAACGTGCGATCGACCGGTGTGCCGGTGCGTTTGAGGATGCCGACCACGGTGAAGGGCTTGTCGTCATGCTTGACCAGGCTCACCGCGGCGATGCCGTGGGCCAGTACCAGCTGGTCGCCCAGTTTGTAATGCAACGCTTCGGCCACTTCGGCGCCTAGCACCACCTCGAACGGGTCGTCGGCGAAGGCACGGCCGTCGGCCAGTTGCAGGTGCTGGCGGTGGCCGTAGTGGTAATGCTCAAAATAGGCCTGGCTGGTGCCCATCACCCGGTAGCCGCGGTGCGAATCGCCCAGGGAAATGGGAATGGCCCACTTCACGCGGCGGTCGTTGGCGTAGTGCTCGAAGCTGTCCCAGCGGATGTTGTTGGTGGCGTTGCCGATGCGGAACACCGAGTACAGCAGCAGGTTCACCGAGCCGGAGCGGGCGCCGACGATCAGGTCGGTGCCGCTGATGGTGCTGGCGAAACTGGCGCGCGCCTCGGTGCGCACCCGTTCCACAGCCAGCAGCAGGCACACCGACAAGGCGATGGCGAAGGCGGTGAGCAGGGCGGTGAAGCGCCGGTTGGCCAGGCTGGCCAGGGCAAGACGAAGCAGGTACATCAAGCCTCCTGGGGCGTGCTGGCGCGGTTGAGGTCGGCAAGCGACAGGCGACGGTCGAACAGCGTGGCCAGGCTTTGGTCGTGGCTGACGAACAACAGGCTGGCGCCGGCGCTGCGGCACTCTTCGAACAACAGGTGCAGGAAGCTTACCCGGGTGTCGGCGTCCAGCGCGGAGGTGGGTTCGTCGGCGATCACCAGCTCCGGCTGGCCAATCAACGCCCGGGCAGCCGCCACACGCTGTTGCTGGCCGATCGACAACGTGTCGGCGCGGCGCGCCTGCAAGGTCGGGTCGGCCAAGCCCAGGTGGCTCAGCAGCGTCGCTGCCGCCAGGGCGATGCTGCCGTGGCGCTGGCTGGCGCGCTGCGCCCGGCTGGCGGAGAAGCGGCAGGGCAGCTCGACGTTTTCCCGCACCGAGAGGAACGGCAGCAGGTTGAACTGTTGGAAGATGTAGCCGGTGTGGTCCACCCGGAAACGATCCCGCGCGCCCTGGCCCAGCTCGCCCAGGTCCTGGCCGAGCAGGCGCACGCTGCCGTGCTGCGGCCGGCTGACGCCGCCGAGCAGGCCTAGCAACGTGGTCTTGCCGCTGCCGCTCGGGCCTTTGAGGAACAGCGTCTCACCGGCCTGCAGTTGGAAGTGCGGGATGTCCAATAGCGTCGGTTGGCCCGGCCAGGCGAAACGCAAGTCGCTCAGTTCGATCAGCGCCTGGCTCATTCAGAAGACGACCACGGCCTTGCCAGGGGTGGTTTCCACACCTTTCTGGCCGTTCGGGCCGATCAGTTGCACGTTGACCTTCTGGGTTTGCGGGAAGGTCTTGAACAGCGGGCCGAGGTCGAGCTGGGCAAGCTTGGCCGGCGTGGCGCAGGTGAACTGATAATGCGCGTGCACATCGGCGTGCTGATGGCCGTGCTCGTGCTCGTCGCCATCATCGTCATCGTCGGGGTGAGCCGCATCGCCGAACAGGGGGCTTTCCAGCTCTTGGCTGTCGACCGTGCAACCGGCAGCCTGAGCCAGGCCGAACAGCTTCAGCGGCTGGTCCAGTTGCTGGCGGGCGGCGGCGACCTTGGCCTTGTCGGCGTCACTGGCGGCGGCATGTTCGAAACCGACGACGTTCATGGCCGGGCTGTCCAGTTCCAGCTCCAGAGTGTTGCCGTCGAGCACCGCGTTGAGCTTGGCGACACCGTGCTCATGCGTACCGAGAGTGCCGTGGGCGTGGTCATGGTCATGTTCGTCGTGGGCATGGGCCACCACGGCCAGGGGCAGCAGGGCGAAGGGCAGGGCGAGCAGCAGACGACGCATGGACGGACTCCGGGACCGGGCTGAAAGATTTCGTAATGTTATAACAAGTTTTATTTGGGAGGCCAGCCTTCGTGGCGCAGGTTTCATGTTGCGGTAGCATGCCGACACTGACTTGATAGCGAGAGTAGCGCGTGAGAATTCGTGGACAGATTGGTGATTGGCCGGTGGACTTGACCATCGAGTTGGAACCTGAGGAATGGGCGCAGTTGGGGGGGCGTGGCGATGTCGCACCGAGCGACGTCAGCCCGGCACCGGCGCCTGCGAAGCCGCTGGCACCGGTGGTTCGGGACGACGAGCCTTTGCGCGCGGCCTGCGACCTGTTGCGTGCGGCGGGGCGATTGGAAGGGCCGGAACTGTTGGATCGGCTGGAAAGCCTGACCGGCAGCTTCGCCGCCGCCAAGCGCTTGCTGGTGCGACTCCGGCACAGCGCACAGGTGCGGGTGGTCAGCGAAGGCGACGCGCCGGTCTACGTATGGGATACGCCAACGGTACCGTGAAGTGCCATGCGGTAAACCGATGAAAGCTTCGCGAAGCGAGGCATGGACGAGGCGCGAACGCCTGCGCCCATACCTTCTGGAGCCTCAATACATCGCAGCGAACAACTTGCTGCGGTACATGCCCACCAAAGGGTGGGCATTGCCCAGCAGATCGAACACCTGCAGCAAGGTCTTGTGCGGCAAGCCTTCGCCGTAGCTGCGGTTGCGCTGGAACAGTTTCAGCAGGCC
This sequence comes from Pseudomonas sp. MLB6B, assembly GCF_054508135.1. Classification (NCBI taxonomy): domain Bacteria; kingdom Pseudomonadati; phylum Pseudomonadota; class Gammaproteobacteria; order Pseudomonadales; family Pseudomonadaceae; genus Pseudomonas; species Pseudomonas sp. MLB6B. The sequence goes on from NZ_CP199313.1 coordinate 1,295,310, forward strand.
ATCGAGCGCCGCTTCGTACTGCTGGCGTGCCAGTTGCTGGATGCAAAGCTGATAAGCCGCTTCGTCGTCGCCCGGGTTCTGCGCCAGACGGCTTTTCAGTTCGGCGGCCTCCGGCAGGCTGGCGGCCTGGCGCAGGAAGGTCAGTTGCGCCTTGGCACCGGCCAGGGCGGCCTTGTGCTCGTCGGACTTGACCGCATCGAGCACCGTCTCGGCTTCGCCCAGCTCACCGCGCTCGGCCAGACAGCGCGCGTAGAGGATCAGCGCCGCGACATTGCCGTTGTCTTCGGTGAGCACGTGTTTGAGCAGCGCCTCGGCCTCGCCGAAGCGGCTCTCGGCGAACAGCGCCTCGGCCTGTTCGAGCGGGGACGCCGAGGCGGGAGCGGGCAATTGCACGTGTGGTTCGAGCAAGGCGCGAATGGCCGACTCCGGTTGCGCACCGGCGAAGCCGTCGACCGGCTGGCCGTCTTTGAACAGCACCACGGTCGGCAGGCTGCGGATACCGAACTGGGCAACGATCTGCTGCTCGACGTCGCAGTTGACCTTGGCCAACAGCAGTTCGCCCTGATACTCCTCGGCGATCTTCGCCAGCATCGGCATCAGGGCCTTGCAGGGCGCGCACCACTCGGCCCAGAAATCCACCAGCACCGGTTTGTGGAAGGAGTTCTCGATCACCGACTGCTGGAAGTCGGCATCGGTGGCATCGAAGATGTACGGAATGTCGGTAGCGCTCATCATGATTCTCGCAAGGCGGTGTGGCGCCACTATAAAGGCTGGCGTGTCGCGTGGTACAGGCTGACCCGGCGGAATTCGTGGGGCTCGGCCAGGTCGGGCAGGGTTAGGGCGTGCAGCACCCCAAGAGAGCGGTACAGCGGGTGGTCGAAGTCGCGCACCCGCGAGTCGGCGACCAGCGCCTGGCGCCCGCGGCTGAGGAATTGGTCGAGCAATGGCAGGTTGGCGCGGTCGTAGAGCACGTCGGCCACCAGGACCAGATCGAAGCGGTCAGCCTCGGCGAAAAAATCCTCGCTGTAACCCAGAGTCACATCGTTGAGCCGGGCATTGGCGCGGCAGGCCTGCAAGGCCAGCGGATCGAGGTCGCAAGCCACTACCTCACGGGCGCCGGCACGCGCCGCGGCGATGCCGGCGACACCGGAACCGGCGCCGAAATCCAGCACGCGCTTGCCGCGTACCCAGTGCGGCTCGGCTGCCAAGTGGCGGGCCAGGGCCAAGCCGCTGGCCCAGCAGAAGCTCCAGTAGGGCGGCTCTTCGAGGATGCGCCGGGTTTCGTCGGGGCTGAAGGCGCGGTCCATGTTGCGTTCGTCGAGCAGCCACAGGCGCAGGTCGGTGCCCGGCAGGGGCGCGGCTCGCAAACGGGCTTCGCCGATCAATGCGCTCAAGGCGTCCTGTAGCGCTTGCACCGGCAAATCAAGGCGCCTTTTCGAAGCGCAGCGGGCCGGTGGCCTGGGTCTGAGCCTGGGTGATGCGCAAGGAGGCCATGTGCAGAATCAGTTGGCCCGACTGGCTGGCGCGGCCACGCAGCTCGACCCGCGCATTGGCGGGGAAGGCTTCGGGGTTGAAGCGCAGCTGGTAGGGCAGCGGCTGGCCGGTGCCGGTCAAGGTGCTGTTGGCCAACAGACGCTGTGGACGACCTTTCTCGTCGATCACCAGCAGGGCCAGCTCGACCTCGGCGCCGCGCGGGATGTCCATCAGCGAACCGCTGAGCTCGCGCTGGTAGCTGGGCAATGGGCCGAGCGCTTCGGGCAGCTTCTGCGCGACTTTCGCCGGTGGGGTGGCGGGAGCCTGGACAGGCTTTGGTTTGTCGCTGCCGCACGCAGCGAGCAAGGCGGCGCAGCACAGCACGATGAGCGCACGAGGGTGCATGGGGAAATCCTTCAGGGGGCAGATTGGCCTGATGGTAACCCCTTTGGCTTGTCTTGCCAGTGGGATGCGCTACCATGAGGGCCCCTTTTTTCTGTTGCCTGCCACCATGCACTGTCCCTTTTGCGGTGCCAACGACACCAAGGTCATCGATTCGCGTCTGGTCGCCGAAGGTGAGCAAGTGCGCCGTCGCCGTGAATGCCTGGCCTGCGGCGAGCGTTTCACCACCTTCGAAACCGCCGAGCTGGTCCTGCCCCGGCTGATCAAGCAGGACGGCACTCGCCAGCCCTTCGACGAAGACAAACTACGCGCCGGCGTGCAGCGCGCCCTGGAAAAACGCCCGGTCAGCGTCGAGCGGTTGGAGGCGGCGCTCGCGCACATCAAGCACAGGCTGCGCGCCACCGGCGAGCGCGAGGTGAAGTCGTTGGTGGTGGGCGAACTGGTGATGGCCGAGTTGCGCAAGCTCGACGAAGTCGCCTACATCCGCTTCGCCTCCGTCTACCGACGCTTCCAGGACCTGGACGAGTTCCGCGAAGAACTCGACCGCCTGGCCCGCGAACCCGCCAAAGAGTGAGCATGCCCAGCCAGAACCCCGCCCTCGACGCCCAGTACATGGCGCGTGCCGTTGAACTGGCCCGCAAGGGCCTGTACAGCACCCACCCCAACCCCCGCGTGGGCTGCGTGATCGCGCGCGACGGCCAGGTGGTCGGCGAAGGCTGGCACGTGCGCGCCGGCGAGCCACATGCCGAAGTGCATGCGTTGCGCCAGGCCGGCGACAAGGCCCGTGGCGCCTGCGCCTACGTCACCCTCGAACCCTGCAGCCACCACGGGCGCACGCCGCCGTGCGCCGAGGCGCTGGTGAAGGCGGGAGTGGCCCGTGTGGTCGCCGCCATGCAAGACCCCAACCCGCAAGTTGCTGGCCGTGGCCTGGCGCGTCTGGCGGCGGCCGGCATCGACGTCGCCAGTGGCGTGCTGGAAAGCGAGGCGCGGGCGCTCAACCCCGGCTTTCTCAAGCGCATGGAACACGGACTGCCCTACGTGCGCGCCAAGCTGGCCATGAGCCTGGACGGGCGCACCGCCATGGCCAGCGGCGAGAGCCAGTGGATCACCGGCCCCGCAGCGCGCGCCGAAGTGCAGCGCCTGCGCGCGCGTTCCAGCGTAGTGCTCAGCAGCGCGCAGAGCGTGCTGGCCGACGGCGCGCGGATGACCGTGCGCGGTAGCGAACTGGGCCTGGCCCCCGAGCTCACGGCCCTGGCCGAATCGCGTCCGCCCCTGCGCGTGCTGATCGACGGGCGCCTGCGCCTGCCGCTTGAGGCGCCGTTCTTCCAGGTCGGTCCGGCCTTGGTCGTGACCGCCGCTGAAGACGATCCGCGCTACGCCGCCGCCGGCCACGAACTGCTGCGCCTACCGGGCCAGGACGGCCGGGTCGAACTGGCCGACGTGCTCCCGGCGCTGGCCGCGCGCGGCGTCAACGAAGTGCTGCTCGAAGCCGGCCCGCGTCTGGTCGGCGCCTTCGCCCAGCTTGGCCTGATCGACGAATACCGCCTGTTCGTCGCCGCCACCTTTCTCGGCTCCAGCGCGCGACCTTTGCTGGATTGGCCGCTGAAGACCATGGCCGAGGCGCCGCGGCTGAAAATCACCGGCATGCGCGCGGTGGGCGACGACTGGTGCGTCACCGCCGTGCCGCAGCGCGCCAGCGACGTATAATGCCCGGCTTGCCCCGTGCAGCCCCGTTCCCGAGGAAGACACCATGTTCACCGGCATCATCGAATCGATCGGCACCATCCGCAGCCTGACCCCCAAAGGCGGTGACGTGCGGGTCTACGTACAGACCGGCAAGCTCGACCTGGGCGACGTCAAGCTCGGCGACAGCATCGCGGTCAACGGCGTGTGCCTGACCGCCGTGGAGCTGCCGGGCGACGGCTTCTGGGCCGACGTCAGCCGCGAAACCCTCGATTGCACCGCGTTCGTCGACCTGAAGGCCGGCAGCCGCGTCAACCTGGAAAAGGCCCTGACGCCCACCACCCGCCTGGGTGGGCACCTGGTCAGCGGCCACGTCGACGGCGTCGGCGAGATCGTCTCGCGCAGCGATAACGCCCGCGCCATCCAGTTCCGCGTACGCGCGCCCAAGGATCTGGCCAAGTACATCGCCCACAAGGGATCGATCACCGTCGACGGCACCAGCCTGACGGTCAACGAGGTCGATGGCGCCGAGTTCGAGCTGACCATCGTCCCGCACACCCTGTCCGAAACCATCATGGCCGACTACCGCGCAGGGCGTCGGATCAACCTCGAGGTCGACCTGCTGGCCCGTTACCTGGAGCGCCTGCTGCTGGGCGACAAGGCGGCCGAGCCGAACAAGGGCAGTGGCATCACCGAAAGCTTCCTGGCCGCCAACGGCTTCTTGAAATCCTGAATGAATTGAGAAGGGGGTGCCGCGTGGCGCTCAACAGCATCGAAGAACTGGTCGAGGACATCCGCCAGGGCAAAATGGTCATCCTCATGGACGACGAAGACCGCGAGAACGAAGGCGACATCATCATGGCGGCCGAGTGCTGCCAGGCCGAGCACATCAACTTCATGGCCAAGCACGCCCGCGGCCTCATCTGCATGCCGATGACCCGCGAGCGCTGCGAAACCCTCAAGCTGCCATTGATGGCGCCGCGCAACGGCTCGGGCTTCGGCACCAAGTTCACCGTGTCGATCGAGGCCGCCGAGGGCGTCACCACCGGCATCTCCGCCGCCGACCGCGCGCGTACCGTGCAGGCCGCGGCCGCCCGCGACGCCAAGGCCGACGACATCGTCAGCCCCGGCCACATCTTCCCGCTGATGGCCCAACCCGGCGGCACCCTGGCCCGCGCCGGGCACACCGAAGCCGCCTGCGACCTGGCGCGCATGGCCGGCTTCGAACCGAGCGGGGTGATCTGCGAGGTGATGAACGACGACGGCACCATGTCCCGTCGCGCCGAGCTGGAGCTGTTCGCCGCCGAGCACAACATCAAGATCGGCACCATCGCCGACCTGATCCACTACCGCATGATCCACGAGCGCACCGTGCAGCGCGTCGCCGAGCAGGCGATGGACACCGAGTTGGGCGCGTTCAACCTGGTCACCTACCGTGACGCGGTCGAGGGCGACGTGCACATGGCCCTGACCCTGGGCGAGATCCGCGCCGAGGAACCGACCCTGGTGCGCGTGCACAACATGGACCCATTGCGCGACCTGCTGCTGGTCAAGAGCCCCGGGCGCTGGAGCCTGCGCGCGGCGATGGGCGCGGTGGCCGAGGCCGGCAGCGGCGTGGTGCTGCTGCTCGGCCACCCGCTCGATGGCGACCTGTTGCTGGCGCACATCCGCGAAGCGGCAGGCGAAGCGCAGCTCAAGGCGCCCACCACCTACAGCACCGTCGGCGCCGGTTCGCAGATCCTGCGCGACCTGGGCGTGCGCAAGATGCGCCTGATGAGTTCGCCGCTGAAGTTCAATGCGATATCCGGATTCGATCTGGAAGTTGTAGAATACGTGCCCTCCGAGTAATCCCAGGTGCCGCCAACGGCCTGACGCTCGAGTCCGAACCCTGCCGAGGCCGCCCCTGTGCGGCCTCGCTATTGAATATGAGATTCCCGGAATGAACCTGAAGACCATCGAAGGTACTTTCATCGCCCCCAAAGGTCGCTATGCCTTGGTGGTTGGCCGCTTCAACAGCTTCGTCGTCGAAAGCCTGGTCAGCGGCGCCGTCGACGCCCTGGTTCGCCATGGTGTGAGCGAGAGCGACATCACCCTCATCCGCGCACCTGGCGCCTTCGAAATCCCGCTGGTGGCGCAGAAGGTCGCCCAGCAGGGCGAGTACGACGCCATCGTCGCCCTGGGCGCCGTGATTCGTGGCGGCACCCCGCACTTCGAATACGTCGCTGGCGAATGCACCAAGGGCCTGGCCCAGGTGTCGATGGAGTTCGGCGTACCGGTCGCCTTCGGCGTGCTGACCGTCGATTCGATCGAGCAAGCCATCGAGCGTTCCGGCACCAAAGCCGGCAACAAAGGCGCCGAAGCGGCCCTCTCGGCCCTGGAAATGGTGAGTCTGCTGGCGCAGCTGGAGGCCAAGTGATTAGCGACGACAGCGATCGTTTCAACCCGCGCGATCCGCAGCCTGCCGATGCCGGCAAGCCCTCCAAGAGCAGCAAACGCCGCGAAGCCCGCAAGCTCGCGACCCAGGCGCTGTACCAGTGGCACATGGCCAAGCACTCGCTGAACGAAATCGAAGCGCAGTTCCGCGTCGACAACGATTTCGCCGACATCGACGGCGCCTATTTCCGCGAAATCCTGCATGGGGTTCCGGCGATTCGCGACGAGATCGATCAGGCCCTGGCGCCTTGCCTGGACCTGTCCCTGGAAGAGCTCGACCCGGTCGAACTGGCCGTGCTGCGCTTGTCCACTTGGGAGTTCATCAAGCGCGTCGACGTGCCGTACCGTGTGGTGATCAACGAGGGTGTGGAGCTGGCCAAGGTCTTCGGCGCCACCGACGGCCACAAGTTCGTCAACGGTGTGCTCGACAAGCTGGCGCCCAGCCTGCGCGAAGCCGAAGTCAAGGCCAACAAGCGCTGATCCTGGCGCCGGCGTGCCATGGGTGAGTTCGAGCTGATCAACCATTACTTCGCCGCCGCGCCCTGTGCGCAAGGCGGTGAAGGCGTGGCCTTGGGCATCGGCGACGACTGCGCGCTGCTCGACCTGCCGCAGGGCGAGCAACTGGCGGTGTCCACCGACACCCTGGTCGCCGGCGTGCACTTTCCCGTGGCGTGCGACCCCTTTCTTCTCGGTCAGCGCTCGCTGGCCGTCGCGGCCAGCGACCTGGCGGCCATGGGCGCGCAGCCCGTGGCCTTCACCCTGGCGTTGACCCTGCCCGACGTTGGCGCGGCCTGGCTCAAAGGCTATGCCGAGGGCCTGCAACGCATGGCCGAGCAGTGCGGCCTGAGCCTGATCGGCGGCGACACTACGCGTGGCCCACTGAGCCTGACCCTGACCGTATTCGGCCGTGTCCCGGCAGGCCAGGCCCTGCGCCGCAGTGGCGCGCAGCCGGGCGACCTGCTGTGCGTCGGCGGCGCGTTGGGCGATGCAGCCGGTGCGCTGCCCCTGGTGCTCGGCACGCGCCAGGCGGGCGAACCCATCGCAGCGCCGCTGTTGGCGCGCTACTGGTCGCCGGCCCCGCAGTTCGACCTGGGCTTGCGTCTGCGCGGGCGTGCCAGCGCCGCGCTGGATATCTCCGACGGGCTGCTGGCCGACTGCGGGCATATCGCCAAGGCATCGGCGGTGGCGCTGGACATCGAACTCGCCAATGTGCCGGTGTCCGCCGCGCTGGTCGCGTTGCTCGGCCAGGACGGCGCGTTGCAAGCGGCGCTCAGCGGGGGCGACGACTACGTCTTGGCCTTCACCCTGCCGCCGGCGCACCTCGCCGCGCTGGCCCATGCCGGCGAAACGGTGCATGTGATCGGGCGCGTACGGGCCGGGCAAGGCGTCAGCGTGCGCGATGCCCAGGGCTACGACGTGACGCCAGCGCAACGCGGCTACCAGCATTTCCCGCAGACTCCATGAGCAGGCGATCGCCTGCAACAGGTGCCGACGCAGTACGTAGCGCTCTCGATTTGGCGCGCGACTCGGTCTGCCAGTCTGACCGACAAACCCCATGAGTAGGTACAGCCCTCTGCCCTGGGATAGCCTCGTCAGCGTGTTCGCCTGTGCACGGATGCAAGCGCTGGGTCAGAGGCTTGCCTAGGCTGTGAAGGTAAGCCCCCTATCCGGTGCGCGCCGCCGTCGATGCGCAACCGGTGGTATCGCGTCGTTCGGCGCGCCGTTTAGCTCGTAAGGAATCGAAACGATGGTCATGAAAACTGCCCTGCTGGCCCTGGGGCTGCTCCTGAGCGGTGCAGCCGTCGCCGCGCAGGTCCCGGCGCAGGTGCGTCTGGTCAGCGAGCAGTGGCAGGACTATACCGAGGCGGACGGCACGGGCCTGGCCTGGGACGTTCTGCGCCAGGTCTTCGAGCCGGCCGGGGTGCGGATGGTGGCGCAGAGCGCGCCCTACAGCCGGGCCATCGGCTTGGTCAGGCGCGGCGAAGCCGATGCCTGGGTCGGCTCCTACCAGAACGAGAACCCCGACAACCTCTACCCGCGTTGGCACTTCGACATCGACCATATCTACGCCCTGGGCCTTGCAAAAGGGCCAGTACCCACGGCGGCCACCCTCGGCCACTATCGCCTGGCCTGGGTGCGTGGCTACGACTACGCCCGTTACCTGCCCGGCGTCAGCGACGGCCGTGAAGTGCAGCGCCGTGAGGGCATCCTGCCAATGCTCGAACACGACAGGGTGGACTTCTACATCGACGCCCTTACCGAAATCGACTACGTGATCGGCCAGTCCGACCAGCCGCAACGCTTCCGTCGCACCCACGTCGCCGAGCTGCCCCTGTACCTGGCCTTTGCCGACACTGACGTCGGGCAAGCCTTGCGCGACCTGTTCGATCGGCGCATGGAGCAGATGGTGCGCAGTGGCGAGCTGAAAGCGATCTTCGAGCGGTGGCGGCAGCCCTATCCGTTTACCGCCAACGACCAGGCGCAGTGAGTACCGCTGGGTTCAGCCTACGCACAGGCGCGGGGTCTGCTGATACAATCGCGCAATGTGAAACCTCAAGTTACCAATCAGGAGCACAACGTGCCCGTCGTCTTTGTTGCCGCCTCTAAACTCCCGACGCCCTTTGCAACCTTCACCATGCATGGCTTTCTCGATGAAGCCACCGGCCGCGAACACGTGGTGCTGAGCCTGGGTGACATTGCCGATGGTCAGCCGGTGTTGGGGCGCTTGCACTCCGAGTGCCTGACGGGAGATGCCTTGTTCAGCCAGCGCTGCGACTGCGGTTCGCAGCTCGAAGCCGCGCTGCAGGCCATCGCCCGTGAAGGCCGCGGCGTGTTGCTGTACCTGCGTCAGGAAGGCCGTGGCATCGGCTTGCTGAACAAGATCCGCGCCTATGAGTTGCAAGACGGCGGCGCCGACACCGTGGAGGCCAACGAACGCCTGGGCTTCGCCGCCGACCAGCGCGACTACGCCATGTGCCTGCCGATGCTCGAGCACTTGGGCGTCACGTCCTTGCGCTTGATGACCAACAACCCGCGCAAGGTCAAAGCCCTCACCGGCATGAACATTCGCGTCAGCGAGCGCGTACCGCTGCACACCGGGCACAATCCGCACAACTCCCATTACCTGGCCACCAAGGCGGGCAAGTTGGGGCACATGATGGGCGACGAGCACCAGGGCGAAGTACCGCAGGCGTGAGCCTGGCAGGCCCTTGCCGCGTGCCTGTCGTTCGGGTATGCCCTGTTCGGAGAGCGCTCGGCCGTTCACCACGACACACCGACAAGGCGCTGGGCTGAATGCGGGGTCTGTGGCTGGGCCTGCTGCTTTGTTCAGGGCTGGCGCTCGCCGACGCGCCGCTGCGCGTGGTGAGCCTGGCGCCGTCGATGACCGACGTCATGCTCGAACTAGACGCCCAAGACCTGCTGGTCGGTGTGCTCGACGGTAACGAGCGACCCGAGGCGGTACGCCACCTGCCGACGGTCGGACGCTACGGGCAGCTCGACCTGGAGCGCCTGCTCAGCCTCCAGCCCGATCTCCTGCTGCTCTGGCCCGGCGCCGTGCCGGCCGCCCAGCGCAAACAGTTGGACGGCCTGGGCATCGCCAGTTTCAGCAGTGACCCGCATACCCTCGACCAGTTGATCGAACGGATCGAAGCGCTTGCCACACGCATCGGCCGCGCCGAAGCCGGGCGGCGCCATGCCGCCGCACTGCGCCAGCGGCTCCAGGCCCTGCGTACGCAGTACGCACGGGCAACGCCGCTGCAGGTGTTCTACCAAGTGTGGGATTCGCCGCTGTACACCCTTGGCGGTCAGCAGATCGTCAGCGATGCGCTGAGCGTATGCGGGGCACGCAACGTCTTCGCCGACCTGCCGCAGCCGGCCCCGCTGGTCAGCGTCGAGTCGGTGGTGCAGCGCAACCCGCAGGTGATTCTGGTCGGCGAGCCGCGCCAACTTGCCGCCTGGCAGGCGTGGCCGCAATTGGATGCCGTGGCTGCTGGGCGTGTGAAGGTGGTGCCGGACAAGGGTCTCGAGCGACCCAGCGGGCAGATGATCGAGGCGACGGCACGGCTGTGCGCTGTGTTGGAGGCTACAGCGCCGGCGCTCAGACAGCGCTGAACAGGAAGGAGCGGCCGGTTCGGCGCTCCGACCAGCTGCGATAGCTCGGCGTGCCAAAGCGTCGCTTTCACGAATTGGCCTGTTTCCACTGTAGGAGCGGCTTGAGCCGCGATGGCCGGCAGCGCCGGCCCAATGGCCTCGATCCAGGCCGCACAGGATGAACGCGGCGCCTAGAACGGGCCGCGTTGCGGCCCATCGCGGCTGATCGGAGCGCCGAACCGGCCGCTCCTACAGCCACAACATTCCAGACCTTCCATCAGTGCGCGCCCGAATCAGGCCGTTGGTCGATGGCAAGCGAAAGACTGTTGGCCCCTACAAACCCAGCTTGGTCAACCGCGCGCGGATCGAGGCTTCGATACCGGCCGCGTCCAGTCCGCACTCGGCGAGCATCTGCGCAGGTTTGGCGTGTTCCACGTAGGTGTCCGGCAAGCCCAATTGCAGCAGCGACTTGAGCACCGCTTCGCGAGCCAACAGCTCACCGACGGCCGAGCCTGCGCCGCCCATGACGGCGTTCTCTTCGATCGTCACCAGCAGTTCGTGGCTGGCGGCCAGTTCCAGCACCAGCGCCTCGTCCAATGGTTTGACGAAACGCATGTCGACCACCGTGGCGTCCAGCGTCTCGGCCACTTGCAGGGCCTCGGCCAGCTGCACGCCGAAAGCCAGCAGCGCCACCTTGCTGCCCTGGCGACGGACCACGCCCTTGCCGATCTCGATGGGTCGCAGCTCGGTGGAGATCGGCGCGTTCGGGCCGGTGCCACGGGGGTAGCGCACCGCAGCCGGGCCATTGAAGTGGTGGCCGGTGGTGAGCATCGCGCGCAGTTCGTTCTCGTCGCTCGGCGTCATCACCAGCATGCCGGGGATGCAGCGCAGGTAGGACAGATCGAAGCTGCCGGCATGGGTCGGGCCGTCTTCGCCCACCAGGCCGGCGCGGTCGATGGCGAACAGCACGTCAAGGTTCTGCACCGCGACGTCGTGGATCAACTGGTCGTAGGCGCGCTGCAGGAACGTGGAATAGATCGCTACCACCGGCTTGCTGCCTTCGCAGGCCATGCCGGCGGCGAAGGTCACCGCGTGCTGCTCGGCGATGGCCACGTCGAAGTAGCGCTCCGGGTAGCGTTCGCTGAAGGCCACCAAATCCGAGCCTTCCTTCATGGCCGGGGTGATGCCGACCAGGCGTGGGTCGGCGTCCGCCATGTCGCACAGCCATTGGCCGAACACGCTGGAGTATTTCGGGCCGCTGACGGCCTTGGGCGCGACCGGCTGGTCCACCGGTTCCAGCTTGGTGATGGCGTGGTAGACGATCGGGTCCACCTCGGCAGGCGCGAAGCCCTTGCCCTTCTTGGTCACCACGTGCAGGAACTGCGGGCCCTTGAGGTCGCGCATGTTGCGCAGGGTGGCGATCAGCGTGGGCAGGTCGTGGCCGTCGATGGGGCCGATGTAGTTCCAGCCCAACTCCTCGAACAGCGTGCCGGGCACCAGCATACCCTTGGCGTATTCCTCGGTGCGGCGGGCGATTTCCCAGGCGCCCGGCAGGCGCGACAGCACTTTCTTGCTGCCCTCGCGCATGCTGGCGTAGGTGCGGCTGGAGAGGATCTTGGCCAGGTAGTTGGACAGGCCGCCGACGTTGCGCGAAATCGACATGTCGTTGTCGTTGAGGATGACCAGCATGTCGGCGTCGACTTCCGGCGCGTGGTTCAGCGCCTCGAAGGCCATGCCGGCGGTCAGCGCGCCGTCGCCGATCACGGCGATCGACTTGCGCTCTTCACCCTGCTGGCGGGCAGCGATGGCCATGCCCAGCGCGGCGCTGATGGAGGTGCTGGAGTGACCTACACCGAAGGTGTCGTAGACGCTTTCGGTACGACGCGGGAAGGCGGCCAGGCCGTCTTTCTGCCGCAGGCTGAGCATCTGCTGGCGGCGACCGGTGAGGATCTTGTGCGGATACGCCTGATGGCCGACGTCCCACACCAGGCGGTCGTCGGGGGTATTGAAGACGTAGTGCAGGGCGATGGTCAGCTCGATGACGCCCAGGCCTGCACCGAAGTGCCCGCCAGTCTGGCCCACGCTATAGAGCAGTTCCTGGCGCAACTCGTCGGCCAGGGTCTCCAGGTCGGCTTCGGCCAGGCGGCGCAGGCCGTCGGGCGTGTCGGCGCGGTCGAGCAGCGGCGTGACCGGGCGTTCGCGGGGAATCTCTTGAAACGTCGTGGGCATCAGGCGAGTCGTTATAGGTTCGAAGACGTGGCAGTTTACCCCATCGGAGGAAAAGCTGCCCATGGACTGGGCGACGCCAGTCCGCTAAAGCGGGCCGGCGCCGGCCTGTAGCTGGCCAGCGATGACGGGGTGCGATCGGTTGCTCGCGGCGATGGAGCGTTCGTCAGTGACGGCGCTCGACGATGTAGCGTGCGAGGGCCCGCAGCGGCTCGGCAGATTCGCCCAGCCCTTGCACTGCGACCAGCGCCTGGTCGCGCAGTTCGATGGCGAAGGCTTTGGCGGCGTCCAGGCCGAGCAGGGCGGGGTAGGTCGGTTTGTCGCGGGCGATGTCGGCGCCCTGGCGCTTGCCGAGGGTGGCCGTATCGCTTTCCACGTCGAGGATGTCGTCCTGCACCTGGAAAGCCAGGCCCACTGCACGGGCATAGATTTGCAGCGCCTCGAGCTGGGCCGGCTGTGCGCGGCCGCTGGCCAGGGCGCCGAGGCGCACGCTGGCTTCGATCAGGGCGCCGGTCTTGTGCCGATGCATGAAGGCCAGGGCGTGCTGGTCGAGGATCAGGCCTACCGAACCGAGGTCGATGGCCTGGCCGCCGACCATGCCTGCCGGGCCGGCGGCGCTGGCCAAGGTCTGCACCATGCTCAGGCGCAGCGCTTCGCTCTGCGTGCTCAGGTGCGGGTCGAGCAGGGCAGTGAAGGCCAGGCTCTGCAGGCCGTCGCCGGCGAGAATCGCGCAGGCTTCGTCGAACGCCTTGTGGGTGGTCGGCTGGCCGCGGCGCAGGTCGTCGTCGTCCATGGCCGGCAGGTCGTCGTGCACCAGCGAGTAGGCATGAATCAGCTCGACCGCGCAGGCCGCGCCGTTGGCCGCTTCGGCCGGCGCGCCCAGGGCTTCGCAAGCGGCGTAGGCCAGCAGCGGGCGGACCCGTTTGCCGCCGTTCATGACGCTGTAGCGCATGGCCGCGTAGAGGCGTTGCAGTTCCGGGGACGGGGCGTCGAACAGCGGTTGCAGAGCGGCATCGACCCGCGCCTGACAGGTGGCCTGGTAGGCCGCGATCATGCTTCGGGCTCCGGGTCGAAGGGGCGTGCCTTCAGCTCGCCGTCGCGCTCGAGCAGGATCTGCACTTTCTGCTCGGCCTGGGCCAGGGCGTCCTGGCAATCGCGGGTCAGGCCGATGCCTTTCTCGAAGGCCGCCAGCGAGTCTTCCAGCGAAAGCTCTTCGTTTTCCAGGCGTTCGACCAGGGTTTGCAGCTCGGCGAGGGAGTGTTCGAAATCGATGGAGGCTTTCTTGCGGGGGGCCATGGCGACGGTCTCGGTGGCGATGTCTATAACGGCGGGACACTAGCAGAGCGGGGCGGGGCTAGCAAATGGCTACTTGTCAGACCCGGACGCGCCCGGGCGCCGAGGGCTTGTTCGGTTTCCCTGCAAGACCTGCTCGGCCTTCGAGCGCCCTGATACCTGAGAGGCCGAGGCGTCGATTGCAGAAGCTGTGCCGAAGGCGGTGCCAGACCGCACGCCTCGGCGCTGGCTCGGCACGACACCGAGCCAAGGACTCGCTCAAGGCGCCAGCGCCGAATGCTGGCGCCCTACCGGCCCGGCCGAAACGCCACCGAGCCCGCTCGCGCTCACACGGCCAACGCTTCGCGCGCGCTCATGGCCTTGCGGTACTGCGCCAGCTCTTCGATGGTCAATACCGGCAGCTGGTACTGGCGGGCGTAGGTACGCACCTGTTCGCCGCGAGCCATGCTGCCGTCCGGGTTCATCAGTTCGCAAAGCACCGCCGCCGGGCGCAGGCCGGCCAGCCGCGCCAGGTCCACCGAGCCTTCGGTGTGGCCGCGACGGGTCAGCACGCCGCCGTTGCGCGCGCGCAGCGGGAAGACGTGGCCGGGGCTGACGATGCGCCGGTCGCCTGGGGTGGAGTCCAGCGCTGCCTGGATGGTGGTGATGCGGTCCTGGGCCGAGACGCCGGTGCTGACGCCTTCGGCGGCTTCGATGGTGACGGTGAAGCCGGTGCCGTGGCGGGCCTGGTTGTTGGCCACCATGGGCGCCAGCTCCAAGGCATCGACCGTGGCTTCGTCCAGGCACAGGCAGACGATGCCGCTGCAGTCGCGGATCATCATGGCCATGCTCGACAGCGAGAGGTTTTCGGCGGCGGCGATGATGTCCGCTTCGTCCTCGCGGTCGTCGTCGTCGAGCAGCAGCACGGGCAGGCCGGCCTGGAAGGCGGCGATGGCGGCCGCGACGTTGGGGAATTGCGGGGTGGACATGGAAACGCTCCTCGTAACAGATCGATGAACGTCTCGGGGCGAACACAATGCGCGTGCAGGCACCCACCGGGGCACCTGGCTACGCCTTCTTTCATCCGGACTATGACCGTCGGCTCTGGAGTCGCACCAGATCTGCTGACCTCCGACCGGGTCGGAGCGCTCGCGGGCTCATCTTTCGATTTACCGCCGGTGGGGACTTGCACCCCGCCCTGAAGACCCGGCCAGCATACAGGCAAGGGTAGGTCCCTTGGCAACCGCCGGCGTCTACGACGTTGGTTGGGCAAGGGGCCACGGGCGCCTCATTCGATCGGCTCGTAGGGCAGCCCCACGTAGTTCTCGGCAATGCTCTGGCGCCCCGCCGGCGAGCCGACGAAATAGTCCAGCTCGGCCTGCTGCATGCGCTGGCCGAAGGCGTCCGTGTCGGGGAAACGGTGCAGGAGGCGGGTCATCCACCAGGAAAATCGCTCGGCCTTCCAGACCCGCTTCAGGCAGACCGCCGAATAACGTTGCAGCAGGTCGCGGCGGCCCTCGCCGTAGACCTTGCGCAGGATGTTGAACAAGGTGCTGACGTCGCTGGCCGCCAGGTTCAGGCCCTTGGCGCCGGTCGGCGGCACGATGTGCGCCGCGTCGCCGACCAGGAACAGCTCGCCGTATTGCATGGGCTCGACCACGAAGCTGCGCAGCGGGGCGATGCTCTTCTCGATGGACGGGCCGGTCACCAGCCGGGCGGCGATGGGCGCCGGCAGGCGGCGCTTGAGCTCGGCCCAGAAACGCTCGTCGGACCAGTCCTCGACCCGCTCTTCGTGGCCCACCTGGATGTAATAGCGGGTGCGCGTGGGCGAACGCAGGCTGCACAGGGCGAAGCCCCGCTCGTGGCTGGCATACACCAGCTCAGGATTGACCGGCGGGGTGTCGGCCAGCACGCCCAGCCAGCCGAAGGGATAGACCCGTTCGAAGGTCTTCAGCACGCCTTCGGGAATGGAGCGACGCGACACCCCGTGGTAACCGTCGCAGCCGGCGATCAGCTCGCAGTCCAGGCGCATCGGCTGGCCAGCGTGGGTGAAGGTGACGTAGGGCTTGCCGCTCTTGAGGCCATGCACGGCCACCTCGCTCGCGGCGTAAAAGGTAGGCGCCGCAGTGGCGGCGCGGGCCTGCATGAGGTCGCGGGTGACTTCGGTCTGGCCGTAGATCATCACGCGCTTGCCACCCGTGAGCGGCGGCAGGTCGATGTGCGCCAGGCGGCCGTCGAAGGCCAGGTCGAAACCGTCGTGGGGCAGGCCTTCGCGATCCATGCGCGCGCCCACGCCGGCTTCACGCAGCAGGTCGACCGTGCCCTGTTCCAGCACGCCCGCGCGGATGCGGCCGAGCACATGCTCGGCGCTTTGGCGTTCGATGATGACGTTGTCGATGCCGGCCCGTTGCAGCAGTTGGCCGAGCAGCAGGCCCGAGGGGCCGGCGCCGATGATGGCGATCTTGGTGTGCATTGTTGTTATCCTCACGGGCACTGCGGCCCAGGGTTTTTTTATCGAGCGTCTGCATTTTTGGCGGGTGGCGCGCAGGAAAGAAGGCAATTTCCGTGTACGTTCCTGGACTTTTCGAGGGGTGCGCCATGGCCCAGGCCGCGCTGTCGGTACCGATCTTCAAGCTGTACGGCGAAACCGCCTGGCCGACCCCGGACTTGCTGCACTGCGAGTCGATCCCCGCCAGGAGCCGCTTGCACGACTGGCAGATCAAGACCCATCGCCACGCGGACCTGGTCCAGTTCCTGTATGTGCAGGCGGGCGAGGCGCGGGTGTCGATCGAAGGCCAGGCGCGCCAGCTCGGCCCCGGCACCCTGCAAGTGGTGCCAGTGATGAGCATCCATGGTTTCCGCTTTTCCGAAGACATTCAGGGCTGCATCCTCAGCCTCGCCAAGCCGGCCCTCGAGGCCATGGGCGCCGGCGTGCAAGGCCAGCCGTTCGACCGCCCAGGCGCGTATGCGGCCGGGGCCGATCGCGCTTACCTGGACGACCTCTTCGCGCGGCTGCTGGACGAATACGCCGTGCCACGCGTCGAGCGCGAGCTGATGCTGCACGCCCTGCTCGGCGCACTGCTGGTGTGGATCGCCCGCCGCGCCGGCGGACAGCCGCAGCAGGTGGCGAGCGCGCAGAGCCGCGGGCAGCAGCACCTAGCGCAGTTTGACAGGCTGATCGAGCAGCACTTCAAGGCGCACCGCCCCATCGACTTCTACGCCCAGGCCATCGGCGTCAGCACCGCCCACCTCAATGCCCTGTGCCGACGATGGGCCGGGCAATCGGCGCTGCGACGGCTCAACCAACGCCTGACCCTCGAAGCCAAGCGCAACCTGGTCTACACCGCTATGACCGTCAGCGAGGTCGCCGACAGCCTGGGCTTCAGCGAACCTGCGTATTTTTCACGTTTCTTCAAGCGTGAGACCGGATTTACGCCCCAAGGCTTGCGCTTGCAGCGCCGCGAGCAGCGCTGAACATAGGCTGCCGCAGCCAGCCCGAGGGAAGGGCAGTGAAGCGTGAACTTGAATCCTGCTAAAGATCCTTTGAAAAACGCTCATTAGTCGCCGTCGTCACCCCTCCCTAAACTGGCCCCCTATCAGGAACGGTGTTTCTACCCACGCGGCAACCGCCAGGCGACCGGGTAGGCACTGAACGTTCTCAACGCATCAGGGTGCCGGACCGACATGGCCAACGACTTCGCCTTCACCATCAAGCGCATTCGCTTCGACGAGCACTACTCGCCCGCGGCCAACACGCGGATCACCACCAACTTCGCCAACCTGGCCCGCGGCGAACGTCGCCAGGCCAACCTGCGCAACACCTTGCAGATGATCGACAACCGCTTCAACGCCCTGGCCCATTGGGACAACCCCAATGCCGACCGTTACGCGGTGGAGCTGGACATCGTATCGGTGGCGATGCAAGTGGCGGCGTCGGGCGTCGAGGGGCAGGGCGCCGCGCTGCCGCTGATCGAAATGCTCAAGACCACCGTGCTCGACCGGCAGACCGGCGAGCGCATCGACGGCATCGTCGGCAACAATTTCTCGTCCTACATGCGCGACTACGATTTCAGCGTGCGCCTGCCGCAGCGTGCCGACGCAACCGAGGCTCCGGCGCAGTTCGGCGAGCTGCATGGCAAGCTGTTCAAGTGCTTCGTCAATTCGGCGGACTACAAGGCCCATTTCGGCAAACCGCCGGTCATCTGCCTGAGCGTGTCCAGCAGCAAGACCTACCAGCGCAGCGAAAACCACCACCCGGTATTGGGTTACGAGTACGTGCAGAGCGCGCACTCGTTGACCGATGACTACTTCGCCAAGATGGGCTTGCAGGTGCGCTACTTCATGCCCGCCAACAGCGTCGCGCCCCTGGCGTTCTATTTCGCCGGCGACTTGCTGGCCGACTACACCGCCCTGGAACTGATCAGCACCATCAGCACCATGGACACTTTCCAGAAGATCTATCGGCCCGAGATCTACAACGCCAATTCGGCAGCCGGCAAACGCTACCAGCCCAGCCTGCAGCACGAAGACTACTCGCTGACGCGCATCGTCTACGACCGCGAAGAGCGCAGCCGCCTGGCCCTGGAACAGGGCCGCTTCGCCGAAGAACATTTCATCAAGCCCTACGGCGCCCTGCTCGAGCAGTGGTCCGCCGCCCATGCGCTTTGACACGCCCCGAATACAAGGTTATCGCCCGATGAACAAGCTGCTTCCCACGTCCACCGCCGGCAGTCTGCCCAAACCCGCCTGGCTGGCAGAACCCGAAACCCTCTGGTCGCCCTGGAAACTGCAAGACGCCGAGCTGATCGAGGGCAAGCAGGACGCGCTGCGCCTGGCCCTGCACGAACAACGGCAAGCGGGCATCGACATCGTCAGCGACGGCGAGCAGACCCGCCAGCACTTCGTCACCACGTTCATCGAGCACCTGGACGGCGTCGACTTCGAGCGTCGCGAAACCGTGCGCATCCGTGATCGCTACGATGCCAGCGTGCCCACCGTGGTGGGTGCGGTGAGCCGGCAGAAGCCGGTGTTCGTCGAGGACGCCAAGTTCCTGCGGGCGCAGACCGACCAGCCGGTCAAGTGGGCGCTGCCCGGCCCCATGACCATGATCGACACGCTGTACGACAACCACTACAAGAGCCGCGAAAAGCTCGCCTGGGAGTTCGCCAAGATCCTCAACCAGGAAGCCCGCGAGCTGGAAGCGGCGGGGGTCGACATCATTCAGTTCGACGAACCGGCGTTCAATGTGTTCTTCGACGACGTCAACGACTGGGGCGTCGCCACTCTGGAACGCGCCATCGAAGGCCTCAAGTGCGAAACCGCCGTGCACATCTGCTATGGCTACGGCATCAAGGCCAATACCGACTGGAAGAAGACCCTGGGTTCGGAATGGCGGCAGTATGAAGAGGCCTTCCCCAAGTTGCAGCAATCGAGCATCGACATCGTTTCGCTGGAGTGCCACAACTCCCACGTACCGATGGAGCTGATCGAGCTGATCCGCGGCAAGAAGGTGATGGTGGGCGCCATCGACGTGGCCAACCACACCGTCGAAACCCCCGAGCAAGTGGCCGACACGCTGCGCAAGGCCTTGCAGTTCGTCGATGCCGACAAGCTCTACCCGTGCACCAACTGCGGCATGGCGCCGTTGCCGCGCCATGTGGCCAACGGCAAATTGCGCGCGTTGAGCGCGGGGGCGGAGATCGTTCGTCGGGAGCTGACGCGCTGAGCGTGATGCGTGGGCCGCTGTCCTTCCTTCATACGGACGGCGGCCGTGAAGGGGCTTGGCCATTGCCGAACAGTTCACAACTCCAGCCATCGGGTTGTGATCCCCAAGCGCTTTGTTGTGAACCACGGCCAAGGCGCTTGGCACCCCGGCACACGCCTCGTTTAATGCAGCCCATCTGACTTTCGAGGATCGAAGCACATGTTGACCTACCGCAAATGGGCCGCCGCCCTGATCGCCTCCCTGGCCCTGTTGAGCAGCCTGGCCCACGCCGAAGATCGCCCACCGGTGGCCGACAAGGTCGTGGCCTACGCTGGCGAGCACGGCGTGAAGGTCTGGACCCTGCGCATCGGCGAGCGTAGCGCCAACGAAGCGCTGGTGCAGGTCGAGGGCGTGGACAACGACTGGAACATGCGCATCCAGAAGATGAAGGTCGAGAAAACCGATAAGCGTACCTCCTACTTCACCACCGTCGACGGCAAACCGTTCGCAGCCTTGCTCATCCAGGGCCCGGACAGCTGGAGCCCCAGCGAGCTGTACCTGCCGGGTGAGTCGCAGGTGATCAGGCTCGCGTACTCGGACGGCTTGTCGGAAGCGGGGAATGCGCAGGCGTTTTTGACCGATTATCTGAATCAGAAAGAGTGATCGCCCGGCGATTGACGCGCTGATGGGCGTTCCTGCCGAGTAGGTAATGCTGCCGTGTCCGGTTGTTCGGGCACGGCAGTTTTCGTTACGGACCGGATGTTTTCGGAGAAGCGAGGCGATGGGCCAGGATTTGATTCGTCACTTTTTAGCGGTCTTCTTCACAGAAGAAGCCGGTTTAACGGAAGCACAAGCCATCGAAGGTTTTCTAGCGGCGCTGGCCGCCAGCGGCAGAAAGGAAGAGTTGCATTGCGATCTGATCGACATGTTCGAAGATGAGGACACCGCTTGGCGAACACTGCTGTGGAACGGGGAGTATCAGGTGAAAGCCTTCGCGTGCGAGGCACAGGCCAAAGCCTATGTCAGAACGATACTGTGGGAACCATTGTTCTGGCCGCAGCGGTGATCACCGCCTAGCGGGTCAGCGTGTTACGGAACGTTCGGCAGGGGCTGCACCATCCTGTCGCCCTGTGCGCGTCAGCCGTCGAGCTGATCGACAGTCCCTGGCCATTGGTTTTACACCTGCGCAAGCGGTGGGCCACAGGCAGCCAACAGTGAACGTAAACAGGCCCTTGTCGCTACAAGGGCACGGGCCTGCTGCAACCCGCTAGTGGCCCTTTGAGATCTGTCTTAAATACCCCGCTGCCGGGAAATCGCATCCTGTGTGCATCTACTCACCCAGAGCACACCAGGAGCCTGACATGACCCTTCGCGCCACTGCATTCGCCTTCGCGGCCTTCATCGCCGCCTCTGGCCACGCTTGGGCCGCCAACACCATCAACTTCAGCGGTGAAGTCACCGACCAGACCTGCTCGGCGGTCGTGGACGGCAACACCGACCCGACCGTGGTGCTGCAAAGCGTTCCGGTCAGCGCCTTGAACGGCACGGTTGGCAAGACTGCGGGCGAAACCAGCTTCACGCTGCGCTTGACCGGTTGCGTGGCCCCGACCAGCACCAGCGAGCACTTCACCGCCGTCTTCCAGGCCACCAACCCCACCAGCGCCGGCAACCTGACCAACACCGCCAGTGGCGGCGCCAGCGGCGTGGCGCTGCAAATGCTCGCGGCCCCCGGCGGCACCAAGCTGGACCTGGCGGGCAACGCCGCCGTGGAAGCCGGCGACATCGTCCTGGCCAGCGGCCAGAGCAGCGCCAGCCACGACTACGCGGTGCAGTACGTGGCCGAAGCCGCCACCGTCACGCCCGGCCCGGTACTGGGCTCGGTCACCTACACCCTGCGCTACGAGTGACCGCTCGGCACCGCGCACGGTGCCGGCCCCCTTTCGAACCCGACCGCTGCGTCTCCAGACGCGGCGGCCCCACCTGGCGACGACCGATGAACACGCTCTCCCTGCATCCACTGCGCGCTGCGGCGGCCACGCTTGCCTTGCTGTTGGGCGTGGCCGGCCTGCCTGCGGCCCACGCCAGCGTCGTGGTCACGGGCACCCGGGTGATCTACCCCGGCGATGCCCGCGAGAAGACCCTGCAACTGACCAACGAAGACGCCTTCCCGAACGTCGTGCAAGCCTGGGTCGACATCGACGACCCGGCGTCCAGCCCCGACACGGCCGATGCGCCGTTCATGGTCAACCCACCCGTGTCGCGCATGGCGCCCGGCAGCGGGCAGAGCTTGCGCCTGGTCTACACCGGAAGCGGTCTGGCGCAGGACCGCGAGTCGCTGTTCCATCTGAACGTGTTGCAGATTCCGCCGCGCAACATGGCCAACGCCGACCGCAACCAGATGCTGCTGATGCTGCGCAATCGGCTCAAGCTGTTCTATCGCCCGGCCGGCATCGCCGGCAGCGTCGATGCGCTGCCCGAGCAGTTGCACTTCCAGCTGCGTCAAGAAGGCGGGCGGTGGTACGTCGAAGTCAGGAACGACAGCGGCTTCCATGCCTCCTTCGGCAGCGCGGCATTGCACATGGGCGAGCGCACGCTGGTGCTCGACGCCAAGATGGTGCCGCCGATGAGCAGCGTACGCTGGGCACCTTCACCCCTGGTGGCACTGCCGGCCGGCACGCCGCACTTGCACGCGCAGCTGATCAACGATTTCGGCGCGCGTATCGATATCCGCCATGATCTGCCGCGTTGAGTGCCATCCTTCCTGGCCACGGCACCTGCTGCTGGGCGGTGTCGCGCTGTTGCAGGCGGGGTTGGCCGGTGCGCAGCCTGTGTACCAGTTCGACGACGACCTGTTGATGGGGTCGAGTCTGGCCGGTGGGCAACTGACGCGTTTCAACCGCGCCGATCGAGTCGATCCGGGGCGCTACCACGTCGACCTGTACGTCAACGGCCGCTCCGCGCACCGCGGTGAGGTCGAGTTTCGTGAGCAGCGCGGTACCGTGCAGCCCTGCCTGAGCGAGCGCTTGCTCGACCACACCCTGGGCGTGAAAGCCAAGGCCCACGCCAAGCCCGACGCTTGCGTCGACCTGGCCGCGCGGCTGCCGGGTGCGACCTATACCTTCGACAGTGCCCGCCTGCGCCTGGACCTGTCGATTCCCCAGGCCTTGCTAGACCTCAAGCCGCAGGGCTATGTCGACCCACAGGAGTGGGATGCCGGGAGCAGCATGGCGTTCGTCAACTACGACGCCAACCTGTACCGCTCGCGTTACCAGACCGCAGGCAGCGGCCAGTCCGACTACGGCTACCTGGGGCTCAACGGTGGCCTCAACCTGGGGCTGTGGCGGCTGCGCCACCAGTCCAACTACACCTATTCGCGCTACGGCGGCACGGCCACCCAGAGCTGGAACCCTGTGCGCACCTATGCCCAGCGCGCCGTCCCAGGGCTGCGCAGCGAGCTGACCCTGGGCGACAGCTTCACCGAAGGCAACCTGTTCGGCAGCGCCGCCTACCGCGGGCTGCGCCTGGCGAGCGACGACCGCATGCTGCCCGATTCGCAGCGTCAGTACGCGCCACAGGTGCGCGGTACGGCCAGGGGCAACGCGCGCGTGGTGATCAGCCAGAACGGCCAGAAAATCCACGAAACCACGGTGGCGCCCGGTCCTTTCCTGATCGACGACCTCTACGGCACGGCCTACGACGGCGATCTGGACGTTCAGGTGATCGAGGCCGACGGCAGCGTGTCGCGCTTCACCGTGCCCTTCGCCGCCGTACCCGAGTCGATCCGCCCCGGCCTGTCGCGCTATTCGGCGACCTTCGGCCAGGTGCGGCAGGACGAGCGCAACCAAGGCGCTTTCGGCGAGCTGACCTACCAGCGCGGCCTGAGCAATGCGCTTTCGGCCAACCTCGGCGCCCGCGTCGCCGAAGACTACCTGGCGGTGCTGGGCGGTGGTGTATGGGCCACCCGTCAGGGCGCCTTCGGTCTGAACAGCACCTTCTCCAGCGCCACGGTCGAGAACCACCAGCGCAAGCAGGGCTGGCGCGTGGGCGTGAACTACAGCCGCACCTTCCAACCCACCCAGACCACCCTGACCTTGGCCGGCTATCGCTATTCCACTGAAGGCTACCGCGACCTGACCGACGCGCTCGGCGCGCGCCGCGCCGACGAGCAGGGGCAGGACTGGAACTCCAACAGCTTCAAGCAGCGCAACCAATTGACCTTGCTGGTCAACCAGAGCCTGGGCGACTACGGCAACCTGTACCTGTCCGGTTCGTCCAGCGACTACTACGACGGCAAAAGCCGCGACACGCAGCTGCAGTTCGGCTATTCCAACACCTGGCGGCAACTGAGCTACAGCCTGGCCTACTCGCGCCAGCAGACCACCTGGTACCGCGATACCGAGCGCCACTTCGACCCGGCACTGCCGCCCGACCTGAGCGAGCAGCACGGCAGTACCCGCAACAATGCGCTGACCCTCACGCTGTCGATGCCACTCGGCGCGTCCAGCCGGGCGCCGAACCTCACTTCGATGGTCGCCAGCCGCTCTGGCGACAGCCGCGGCAGCAGTTACCAGACGGGCCTGAACGGCACCCTCGGGCAAGACCGCAGCACCAGCTACGCCATTGCCGCCAGCCGCGACAGCGACGCACAGGGCAGCAACTGGAACGGCAACCTGCAGCAGCAGACCGCCCTGGCCACCCTCAATGCGGGCTACTCGCAAAGCGACAGCTACCGCCAGCTCAACGGCGGCCTGCGCGGCGCAGCGGTGGTGCATGGCGGCGGAATCACCCTGGGGCCTTACGTCGGCGATACCTTCGCCCTGGTCGAAGCCAAAGGGGCCAGCGGCGCGGCGATCCGCGGCGGGCAGGGCGCCCGCGTGGACCGCAACGGCTACGCCGTCGTGCCGTCGCTTTCCGCGTACCGCTACAACCCCATCGGGCTGGACCCGAAGGGGATCGACGAGGACGCCGAGCTGCTGGAGACCGAGCGCAAGGTCGCGCCCTATGCCGGCGCCGCCGTGCGCGTGCGCTTCAAGACCCTCACCGGCCACCCGTTGCTGATCCAGGCGCGGTTGGGCGACGGCTCGCCCTTACCCCTGGGCGCTGAGGTGTTCGACGACCAAGGCGTCAACGTCGGCATGGTCGGGCAGGGCAGCCAGGTGTATGCCCGCGCCCAGGGCGACCAGGGCCAACTGGACGTGCGCTGGGGCGAGCGCCGCGAAGACGGGTGCCGCCTGGCCTACGACCTCACCGCACAGGCCTCCTCTGCGCAACAGGCGCTGCGGCGCCTGCGCGCCATCTGCACACCTTTGGGACATGAACCATGAAACGCGCGCTGCGGCTGTTGCCGCTGATCCTCCTACCGCTCGGCCACGACGCGTGGGCCACCTGCTACCGCGTCACCACGGTCGGTTCGGCGACCACCACCGACCTGGCGTCGATCCGGCCGGGCGAAGGGACCGCCAGTGCCTGGATCGGCGCCTGCACGGGGGCCTGCAACGGCTCGATGGGGTTGCCCAGCGTCGTCAACGTCAGCGATCCGGGATTTCTGCCCTACCCGAGCCTGATCGCCAGTGCGGTCGCGCCTTTCACCCAGTACGGTGCCCCAGCCGGTTACGACCCTGAGCAGGTGCTGTTTCGCTGCGCCGCCAGCGACCCGGTCTACGAGATGTTTTCCACCAACGGCGACGACGTCTACAGCGGTTGGTTCCAGGGCGGCGACAGCGTCGGCAACTCCATCGGCCTGCAAGCGGCCTATCGCACGGCCTGGCCCAACGTGCTGCTGCGCTTGACCCATCTGGAAAGCGGGCAGTACTTCACCGATGTCTGGCGCGAGCGTCGCCTGACCGGGCTCGACATCGACTCGCGCGGCTACCAGCTGGTCAAGGCGAAGAACCTCAGCGCCGTGCGCGCCGAGCTGTTCAGCGCGCCCATCGACCCTACCTACAACTACTACAGCGCCACGGCTCCGTCGCAGTTGTACGGCTACCCGGAACCTGCGGCCTACATCGCCATCAAGGGCCCGGGCCTGAGCTACCCCACCGTGGGCCAGACCCACTACGGCAACTGGGCGGGCTGGTACGGCAACTGGCCCGGTTCGCTGGCGCTGTTCAACAAGGTCACGCTCAAGCGCTTTCCCACCTGTGCGGTGACCACCGTCACGCCGTACGTGGTGTTTCCGAGCATGTCGTTGAACGAGGCGAACGCCGGCGGTAGCCGCGAGCTGCCGTTCCAGGTGTCGTTCAAATGCCAGAGCGGTGTCGCCAATGGCACGACGGTCAATGCCACGGCGCTGGGGATCAAGGTGTCTACCGGCGCTTTGGCCGCTTCTTCCGCACTGGGGTTGCTGAACGCACAAGGTGGGCTGTCCTATCTGGTCTCCGACCGTTACGGGCAGTCTGGCATGGCCAAGGGGGTCGGCATCCGTCTGCTGCGCGACGGCAGCCCGATGACCCTCTTGGCCAACGAAGACTCGGCCAACGGCAGCGCCGCCCAGGCCCGCGGCTGGTACCCGGCCATCGGCGCCAGCGCCAACCAGACGGCCAACGCGAGCGGCGTCGCGTACTACACCGAAACCTTTCGCGCGCGCCTGGAAAAGCTCAAGGTCGGCACCCAGCCCGCCGTCACGCCGGGCCGCATCGAAGCGACCGCGCAGGTGGTCATCCGTGTCCAGTAAGCGCCTGGGTGGTGCGCTCATGGCGCTGCTGATGCTGGCGAGCGCCGACGCCTGGGCAGGCGTCACGGCCGAACGCACCCGGCTCGTCCTCATCGAGGGGCAGCGCGAAGCGTCCCTGGCGCTGGTCAACCAGAACGCCTACCCGGTGATCGTGCAGACCTGGATCGACGACGGCGCGCTGGAGGCCGAGCCCGATACCGCCGAGGCGCCTTTCATGCCCTTGCCTGCGGTGTTCCGCCTGGAGGCCGGGCAGCAACGCAGTGTGCGGGTGTTGGCCACCGGCCAAGCCCTGCCCGGCGACCGCGAATCCTTGTTCTGGCTGAACCTCTACGAGATTCCGCCGCAGGACAAGACCGAGCTGGCCGAGGGCCAAGCGCGCCTGACGGTGACCCTGCGCACGCAAATGAAGGTCATCTATCGCCCCAAAGCGCTCGAAGCCGATGCCGAACGAGCGCCCGAAGGCTTGCGTTTCACCTGGGCCGGGGACCGTGTGCAGGTGGACAACCCGACGCCGTACTGCATCACCCTGGCCGGCGTCAGCGTGCGCCACGGCGCGGGGCTCACGCCGCTGCCCGGCGAGACGCTGGCGCCTTTTTCCCAGCACCGGTTCGCGGTACAGGCGCCGCGCTTGGCGCGTGGCGATCAGGTGGAGTACCGATGGATCGACGATGGCGGCAATACCCAAGCGGCCACCGCGAGGCTGCGTTGAGCGCCATTGGCCGCGCTCGCGGGCAGGCACTTTTAAGATCCGTCTTATTCAGCCGCCGCCTTGGCCTCCCTAGGCTGCGTCGATGAACGTCGCCCGCCTGCTTCCCGCCGCCCACCGCAACCTCTCGACGCCGCTGACCGCGCGTACGTTGTTGCGGCTGTTCGCCTTCACCCTGGTGGCCGGTGTGTGCATCGGCGCCTACAGCTACCTGCGCCTGACCCTCAACCAGGAGATTTCACTGCACCGGCGCTACATGAACGAAGCGGTGTTCGATGCGCAGAGCTTTTTCGTCAGCCGCCAGACCCTGCTCAAGAGCCTGGGCCTCTCGACCGTGCGCCAACCGGACCCGGTGCAGGCCAAGATCAACAATGTGCCGGAGGAGGAGGTGCACTTGCGTTTGGGCAATGGCCGGGAGATCTGGAGCCTGTGGCTGACACGGCGGCTGCTCGACCACCTGAGCGCCAGCCAGGTCAACCTGCTCTACATCCCCCATGCCCGCGACGGGCGGGTGCAGCGTCTGTTCACCTCGGTTTCGGCGGGCGTAGCGGTATCCGCCACCGGGGCGATCGCGCAAGGGGTGCTGCAGCGGGTCCGCGAGGCCGACGACGACCCCGCCCAAGCGGAACTGTGGCTGACCGATTCAGGCCGGCTGGATTCGCCGTTGTACGTTTTCATCCGCATGGACGAGCGCGACCTGACGTCCGGCTGGCTGGGACTGGAGGTGGAAGGGCCCGACTTGATCAAGGCCCTGCAACACAAACAGGCCGGCGACTTCAAGCTGCTCGACGGCAACGGCCAGCTCATCGTCAGCAACGCCTTGCAGCGCCACCCGTCCGCCTTGTTGTCGAGCGACCTGCACGAGACCCACAGCTTCGGCTGGGAAGGGGGGCACTGGCTGCCCGAGCGCCTGACCATCCGCAAGCAGCTGGACTATTCGGGTTGGCAGATCGTCTACAGCCTGCAACTGCGCTCCTTGCTGCCGGCGCTGGCCATGCCGTTCGCCATCGCCGTGTTCGGTTGTCTGCTGACGACGCTGCTGATGGCCTGGTGGGTGCGGCGCATCGAACAGCGGCTCATCGCGCCGACTGCCGCGCGCATCGAAGCGCTGGTCGACAGCGAAGCGTTCTGCAGCGCCGTGATCCGTGTCGCGCCCGTGGCCCTGTGCGTGCTGCGCCGCAGCGACGGCGCCGTGGTCCTGGAAAATCCGCTGTCCGCGCAGTGGCTGGGGCAGGGCGAAGAACGCACGCGCCTGTGCCATGCCTGGGTGGACCGCGCCTTCGTGCTGGGCACCAGCAAGGGCACCACCGAGGAACAGCAAATGGCCGATGGCCGCCACCTGTACCTCAGTTACGCCGCCACCCGTTACCACGGTGAAGAGGTGCTCATCTGCGCCTTCAGCGACATCACCGAGCGCAAGTCCACCGAGTTGGCCTTGCAGCAGGCGCGTACCCTGGCCGATGCCGCCAACGAAGCCAAGACCCTTTTCCTCGCGACCATGAGCCACGAGATCCGCACGCCGCTGTACGGCGTGCTCGCCACCCTCGAACTGCTGGGGCGCACACCGCTCGATGACCGCCAGCGCGGCTACCTCGATGCCATCGAAGGCTCCTCGGCCACGCTGTTGCAGTTGATTTGCGACGTGCTCGAAGTGTCGAAGATCGAGGCCGGGCAACTGGCCCTGGAGCTGAGCGCGTTCTCGCCTCTGGAACTGACCGAGGACGTCATCCACAGCTATGCCGGCGCGGCGCACACCAAAGGTCTGCAACTGTTCGGCTTCCTGGAACCCGAGGTGCCGGTGCAGGTGATGGGCGATGCCACGCGTACGCGACAGGTGCTGGGAAACCTGCTGAGCAACGCCGTCAAGTTCACCGCCAGCGGGCGCATCGTGGTGCGCCTGGGCGTGGTCGTGCACGACCAGCGGCAGGTGTTGCGCTGGCAGGTGCTGGACACTGGCGAAGGCATTCCCGCCGCCGACCAGGCGCATCTGTTCGAACCCTTCTTCCAGAGCGGCGGGCGCACCAACGTAGTGGCCGGCACGGGGTTGGGCCTGTCGATCTGCAAGCGCCTGGTGGATCTGATGGACGGTTCCTTGCGGGTCTTCAGCGAGCCGGGGCTGGGCAGCAGCTTCGCCTTCAGCCTGCCGCTGGAAGCCATCGCCGAGCACAAGCAGCACACCTGGGTCGAGCCGTTGCACGACGAGTGGGTCTACGTCCATTGCGCTGTCGCCCAGGTGGCCGAACACGCTGCCGCTTGGCTGCGCCGCTGGGGCGCCCGCGCGCAGGTGGGCGTGCCCGACATGGCGCAGGTGCCCAGCGACGCCGTGCTGGTGGAACTGGGCATCGGCCCATCCATGCAGACCCTGTGGCCGCAATGGCCGGGCAAGTGCGTGCTGGTCTGCGCGGACAGCCACGGCCTGGTCAAGGTGTCGGAGCGGCGCTGGCACGTCGGGCTCAACAGCTTGCGCGCGCTGAACCAGGCGGTGGCCCAGGCGCAAGGCAGGCCGCCTGTACTCAGTGCCGGCGTGTCTGCCGCGCCGCGCGAGACGCGCCTGGACCTGCGTCTGCTGGTCGCCGAAGACAACGTGATCAACCAGTTGATCCTGCGCGACCAGCTCGAAGAACTCGGCTGCCATGTGGTGCTCGCCCGCGACGGCGTCGAGGCGCTGGCGCGCTGGCAGGAGGCGCCGTTCGACGTGGTCCTCACCGACGTCAACATGCCGCGCATGAACGGCTACGAACTGACCGAGCGTCTGCGCCAACTCGGATGCCGGGCGCCCATCGTCGGCGCCACCGCCAACGCCATGCTCGACGAAGCCGAGCGCTGCCTGGGCGCCGGCATGGATCAGTTCCTGGTCAAACCTTTCACGCTGCACGCGCTGTACCAGTGCCTGCAGCCCTACCAACGGAGCGCGATGTGACGGTCTATCGGGTTCTCATCGTCGAGGACCATCCCTTCCAATCCCGCTTGCTGGCGGCCTTGTTCGAAAGCGTGGGTGGCTTCGTCGTCGACGTCGCCTGGGATGGCGCTTCGGCTCTGCAACGCTTGGCGGCCGCGCCCGTCGACCTGCTGCTCACTGACCTGATGATGCCGCACATGGACGGTATACAGCTGATCCAGGCCCTGGCGCGCGTGCCTTGCCCGCCCGCGCTGGCGCTGATGAGCGCGGCCTCCCGGCGCATGCTGACCGGCGCCGGGCAAGTGGCCAAGAACCTGGGCTTGAGCGTAGTGGCCCTGCTGCCCAAGCCCCTGGACGAGCGCAACCTCGTCGAACTGCGCGAAAGCCTCGACGAGCGTGCCGAGCAGGCCCGGGCGTTTCGCACGCGGCCTACCGGTTGCCGGGCTGCCAGCACACTCGCCAGGGCGTTGGGCAACGGGGAGATCCAAGCCTGGTTCCAACCGAAAAAGGCCCTGCACGACGGTGGCATCGTCGGTGCCGAAGCCCTGGTGCGTTGGGTGCATCCGGCCGAGGGGCTGCTGATGCCGCGTGACTTTCTCGGCGATATCGAACGCGCCGAACTGGAAGTGCAACTGCTCACGCGCATGCTCGCGCACACCCTCACGGCACAGGCGCAGTGGGCCAGGATCGGCTACCCGCTGCCGGTGTCGATCAACCTGCCCACCCACCTGCTGGACCACGACGGCCTGATCGAGCGCTTGCTCGCCCAGGTGCGCTTGAGCCAAGCAGAACCCAGGCACATCACCTTCGAGCTGACCGAAACCTCCACCACACAGCATTCGAGTAACTACTACGCCGGTGCATGCCGCTTGCGCATGATGGGCTTCGGCTTGGCCCAGGACGATTTCGGCAAGGGCTACAGCTCCTACTTCAACCTGGTCTCCACGCCCTTCACGGAGCTGAAGATCGACCGCTCGCTGGTACACGGCTGCGCTGACGACACTCAGCAGGCCTCGGCGGTGCTGAGCATCGTGGAGTTGGGGCGCGAGCTGAACATGGTGACGGTGGCCGAAGGGGTGGAAACCTGCGCCGAACTGGACGTGCTGCGGCGCATGCAGTGCGACCACGTACAAGGATTCATCGTCTCGCCGGCCATCACCGCAGATGAAATCGTCACGCTGATCAGCGTGGAGCGTCCGCGATCGGTGTTATTGTAGATTTTTCCGCTAAAACGTTTCAGCTTTGAAGATGCTGCCCAGGTAGGGCGCTCGATGCGAGGACTTAACGCATCCGCTTCGCCATTCCACGATCAGGGCAACCGCATTCATGAAACACGCCAGTCTACGCCTGGATAAATTGGCGAAAAGCTCCCAACGCCTCAATAAAGCCTTGCTGCTGCTCAGTGGCTTGTTGCTGCTGCTGTCGAGCACCTGTTACTGGGCCACCTCGCGTTTGCTCGAGTCCGAGCAGCAGCGTGCGGCGTTCCACTTCGCCCGCATGCTCGAAATCGTCACCGAGCACGAGACCTTTCTGCGTGCCGTGTCGGGCATGGATGCGGCCCAGGCGTCTGCGGCCTCGCCGGTCCTGATCGCCGAGTCGCAGCAGGCGGGCCAGCGCACCTTGCTCAAAGCGCGCGCCTCCGAGCTGGCCTTGCCATTCTCCCTGGCCTACCAAGACACGCTCAAGCCGGGCGATCTGCACAGCGCCTTGGCCTGGGGCGCACGATTGGCCAATTACTTCGGCGATTTCTGGGCCGGTTCGTCCAACGTCTCGCCGCAGTTGTTCGTGCTGGCGCCCGAGGATCAGGCCAGTCTGGCCGTGCCTGCGGTCGGCCACCGTCGCCAGCACCTGCAATTGCCTGCGCCGCAATTCGAGCGTGTCGTCAGCCAGCTCCAGCAACTGACCGCCCGCCGACCTGGCCTGGTCGATCCGCGTGTGCACTGGGTCCGCGCCCCGGCGCGGCTGTATGAGGGCAACCACGCCATCGTGGCGGTGACGCGCCTGGACCCCAGGCGTGTCCTGCCCGGCGCTGCCGCGCGCGGCGACTTGGCCCTGGCCGCCGTGGTGGATACCTCGCGCGTGGACGAGTTCGATCGGGTGCTGCAGCTTTCGGTGCACAACCAGTTCACCCTGATTTCGCCGGAGGGCGAAACGGTGATGGGCGAGGCCAGCGATGTGGAACTCGCGCCCGTGGGTCTGAGCTTCGACAA
Organism: Pseudomonas sp. MLB6B; assembly: GCF_054508135.1. Taxonomy (NCBI): domain Bacteria; kingdom Pseudomonadati; phylum Pseudomonadota; class Gammaproteobacteria; order Pseudomonadales; family Pseudomonadaceae; genus Pseudomonas; species Pseudomonas sp. MLB6B. Next base: position 1,327,083 of record NZ_CP199313.1, read on the forward strand.
GCACAGCCTGCGCTTCAAGATGGTCTCGGCCGGCGACGAGCGCTGGACCGGTCTGTACGCGATCACCTACCAGGAATTTCTGCGCTACGCGAAATGGCCACTGCTGGGCCTGGGCCTGACGGTCGTCGTCGCCGTGCTGGTCGCGCTGTGGATCAACCGCTGGTATCGCACGCGCATCGTCCTCCCGGCGCGACGCGCGCAAGACCGTCTGTTCGAAAGCGAAGCCTTCAACCGCAGCATGTTGCACAACGCGCCCGTGGGGTTGTTCGTGGTGGGCCGCAGCGATTTCCAGTTGCTGCTGGAAAACGAGCGTGCGGCCGAACTCGGCGGGACCGAAACCGTCACCCGCCTGCTGGTCGAGCACCACGGCGATCAGGCGCCGGGTGAGATGACGCTGCTGCTTCCGGGCCGTTACCTGCAAGTGGTGGTGGTCGCCACCCGCTACGAGGGGCAGGACGTGTTCCTTTGCGGCTGCAACGACATCACCCAGCAGGTGGCCGAGCAACTGCTGCTCAACCAGGCCCATCGCCAGGCGACCGCCGCCAACGAAGCCAAGACCGTGTTCCTCGCCACCATGAGCCACGAGATCCGCACGCCGCTGTATGGCGTGCTCGGCAACCTGGAACTGCTGGCCCTGACCGAGATGAGCGAGCGCCAGCGTCAGTACCTGGACGTTATCCAGAGCTCGTCGACGGTGTTGTTCCAGCTCATCAGCAACGTGCTCGACGTGTCCAAGATCGAGTCCGGGCAAATGGCGCTGGAGGTGGCCGCCTTCGACCCCGCGCAACTGGTCGAGGAAGCGGTCTTGGCCTTCACCGCCACCGCGCACAACAAAGGCCTGGAGATCGAGGCCGAGGTCGACCCGAGCGTGCCGAGGCAGATCGAAGGCGATGCCGTGCGCATCCGGCAGATCCTGCACAACCTGCTGAACAACGCGATCAAGTTCACCGAGTCGGGGCGCGTGCGCTTGCGCCTCATGGTGCAGGGCCGCACCGACCACCACGTGGCCCTGCAATGGCAGGTCACCGACACCGGCGTGGGGGTGCCCGAGGCGGCTCTGGGCGAGCTGTTCAAGCCGTTCTACCAAGTAGCGGCCGGGCAGGGCGGGTGTGGCGCGGGGCTGGGGCTGTCGATCTGCTCGCGCTTGAGCGAACTGATGGGCGGCAGCATGCGCGCCGTCAGCGAACCCGGCTTGGGCAGCAGTTTTTCCCTGCTGATCAGCATGCCCGTGGTCGATACGCCTAGCCCTGCGGAGGCTGCGCCGCTGGCGTGGTCGGGTACCGACGAGCCCTGCCTGAACGTGCGCGTGCTGGTGGCCGAAGACAACCCGGTCAGCCAGGCGGTGATGCGCGAGCAGCTCGAAGCGCTCGGCGCTCGACCCACCGTGGCGCGGGACGGGCAGCATGCCTTGCAGATCTGGCACGCGCAGCCCTTCGACCTGGTGATCACCGACATCAACATGCCGCGCCTGAGCGGCTACGAGCTGGCGCGGACCTTGCGCGCCCAGGGTGCCAGCGTGCCGATCATCGGCGTGACCGCCAATGCCCTGCGTGAAGAAGGGCAACGTTGCCTGGCGGTGGGCATGAACGCCTGGGTGGTCAAGCCCTTGAGCCTGGGCATGTTGCGCCAGGCCTTGCTGTCGCACTGCAAGCGTCGCAATCCCCTGGCGCCGATCACGCCGCCCGCGCCCACGCCTGTGGCGGTCGACGAATCGGGCCTGGACACCCAGGGCTGGATCGAGCTGTCCCCGCAGATGCGCCAATTGATGGGCGAAACCCTGCTGGCCGACATCGCCCAGCTCGAACAAGGTGTGCAGCACGCCGACTCGCTGGCGTTGCAGCAACGTCTGCACAGGCTGTGCGGCTCGCTCGCGACCGTCAACGCCCAGCCGCTCTACCGCACCTGCCAGCACCTGGAAAACACCTTGCATGACGCCCCTCTGACCGACGCCCTGGCCAAGGACATCGACGCGCTGTGCACACGCCTGCTCGCTGTCGCCCGACGCCTGTTGGACCCTTCCCCATCGAGCCCCCGCCCATGAACCAAGCCTTGAACATGCGCCAACTGAACGTCGTCCTCGCCGACGACCACCCCATCGTGCTGCTGGGCGTGCGTGAGATCGTCCAGCGCGATCGGCGCTACTGCGTGGTCGGTCAGGCGGTCAGCTCGTCCGAGCTGATCGAGCAATTGCACGCGCACCGGCCCGAGGTGTTGATCACCGACTTCAACATGCCGGGCGATGCGACCTATGGCGACGGCCTGAAGCTGATCGAATACGTCCTGCGCCACTTCCCCGCGACCCAGGTGCTGGTGCTGACGATGATCTCCAACAGCCTCATCCTGTCGCGTCTGCATGAGCTGGGTGTGGCCGGTGTGATCCAGAAGAACCACCTGCACGACGAAATCGAAAAGGCCCTGAGCGCCATCGGCGCGCAACGCCGTTACCAGAGCCCGGCGCCCGAAGCGAGCTCGGTGGTCCGCCACCGCGAGCAGGTCGAGGCGCGCTTCGCGCAACTGTCGCCGCGCGAGGTGGAAGTGCTGCGGCTGTTCGTCGGTGGCCTCAGCGTCAGCGACATCGCCCGGCACCTGTCGCGCAGCAACAAGACCGTCAGCGCGCAGAAGGTGTCGGCCATGCGCAAGCTGGAGGTGGAGACGGACCAGGCGTTGCTGACGTATTGCATCGAGGCGCGGTTGTTTCAATAGGCCGCGTCATCTGATGCCTGTCAAAGGATGCCGGCAAGCCCCGTTCGCAAGGTCGAACAGGGCGTCGCGCAGCGCCTGACCCGTCGCTCGTCTACTCGACGGCCGACGTCAGCTCAGGATTGCCAAAGCCTGCGAGCGTGGCGTTCGACTCCTTGAAGTAGGTGCTCCAGAACTGTTCCAGATTCTGGATCATCTTGCCGCTGCGGTAGCCATTCTTCGCGGTGGTCGGGATGAAGGCTGCGCCGTGCACGTAGACGCGCGCGCCGCTGAAATCGCCCAGCAAGTGTTGCTTCTCGACCTTGGCGATTTCGACCTTCGGATCGATCTGACGGATGCCATTGGCCTGGTAGAAGCTGGCGAAATCGCTGTACTCCAGCATGTCGGACATCACCAGTACGACATGCTCGTCGACGCCTTCGGCCTTGGCCATGTCTTCGCCCACGGCCTTGAGGCTGAACAGGATTTCACTGCGCGGAATGTCCGAACTCGACTTGCCCATGGTGGCGGCGAAGGCCTTGCCGAAGCCCTTGAACAGCTGCGCGGGTTGGTTCTTCAGGCAGGACTGGAATTTACGCGCAGCCATCATCGGTACGCTGCCCAACACCTTTTCGTCGATCGGCCGCTCCAATTCGCCGGCATAACGCAAGCGGGTGTAGTGGCCTTCGAGGTAGGCGCTGAAGGCGTACAGACGAATCTTGTCGCCTGGCTGCATGAAGCGCTTGATGTGGCCCCAGGCCGTGCGTTGCAGGTCTTGGGTCAGGGGGGTGGTCTGGTCCACGACCACGGTCAGCATGCGGCCGGACGGCGCCGTGCGGAACTCGTCGATGCGGGCTTGGGCGTAGCAGCTGGGCACGTCGTTGCGCTCGGCCGCCAGCAGCGCGGTGGGCGCCAGCAGTAGCGCCAGCGCCAGGCTCTTGAAGTTCATGGTGCCTCCGGAAATGGGGTAGGCGGCTGCGCGAGGACGCAGCCGCTCGGTCGGGCTAGACGCTTTGCTTGACCATCAGTTGCAGGCGGCGAGCGCGCTTGATGGTGTCGAGGTCGGTGCCTTTGGTGGTGGCCACGAAGGCCAGGTCGTCCTCGTGGAACTCGGTCAGGTCACCGAACTGGTGCGGGTCGAAACCACTGGCTGCTGGCGCTGCGGGCGCGGCTGCCACAGGTACCACCGGCGGCGCGGGCGGCGCCTGCACGACGGCCAGCACCGGCTGGGTTTCGACGGGCACGTTCACTTGCACGGCCACGGTAGGTGCCGGTGCCGCCGTCGCCACGACCGGTGCCAGGAAGGTTTTCGCCACGCTGCGGAACGTATCGCGAAGTTGGAACAGGGCCGGGTCGTCGATCTGGTTCAGGCGTGGCAATGCGACGCGAATGATTTCATCGATCCGCGCAGCGTCGTTGTTGGCGATCGCAGCGTTCAGGTCGGCGGTGGACTTCTTGATGTAGTTTTCCAATACCGCCCGGCTGTCTTTACCGAGCTGATCGGCAATGGCTTTCTGGTCGGCCCAGGCCTTGCCCGCATCCTGCTCTTCGATGAAGCGGTTGAAGGTGCGGCGCACGTTGTCCGTGCGTAGTGCCTCGCGATCGCCGCCTTTGACGCGGAACCGTGCCAACTGCAGCGCCTGCAGCTTGCCGAGGGCCGATTGGGCGTCGTTGGCGACGCTGCGGGCCTTGGCCTGATGGTAACGCGTGAACTCGCTGGCGCTGGAGAACTTGTGCACCAACTCCCAGGCCTTGCGCGAGTAAGTGCCGGCGAAACCGTAGGTGTAGGCCAGGAAGGTCGAGGTGAACTGGATGAAAATGAACAGCGCGCTCAATACCGCGAAGGTCACGAGGCTGGCGCGGTGCAGCGCATCGATCTGGTCCTGGGCAGATTTGCCGGCGGTATCGTTGGCGATGGACTGCATCTCGCTCGGCAGGGGGAAGTCGTCCTCGCTGCTGGCCGGGAAATCGTCGGCGCCTTGCGAGACGGCCGGCGGGTTGGCGATCAGTTCGGCTTCCTGCGCGTTGAGGGTCTCGGTCCGCACCCAGAACGCCGCGACGGCCAGGATGACGATGAATAGGGCATAGCCGATCACGATGCCGTAGCGCTTGGCCGGCATGGCGCCGTCCTGCGGCACCTTCACACGGTTGAGCATGCGCTGGTACTCGGGGCGCTCATCGTCGATGTAGGTATTGTCGATGGTCACGATGTCACGCGAGATCATGTCGCCATCGGCGCCTGCGTGGCGCAGTTCCTCGTAGCCCATGATCTTGCTGACGATGTTGTTGAGGTAGAGCTGACGGCCCGCGAACTCGGACAGGAACACACCGATGATCGAGATCACCAGGCCGATGCCGAATGCGCCCGCCACTGCGGTATCGGGGGTGGCGAGCGTCAGCGCGAAGGGCGCGAGCGCGTAGCCGAACGCCGTGGCCTCGATCAGCATCAGGACGATGATGATCGCCCACATGGCGAAGCCCTTTTCCTTGCGGTTGTCCTCGCCGATCTTGCCCAGGTAGTCCTGGCAGCGCTTGAAATGCGCTTCGGACGGCTGGTGGTCGCGGTAGTAGGTTTCGTATTTCAGGTTCAGTTGGTTTTCCGACTCGTAGAAGCCGACGGCGTCAGGGTTCTTCGGCGTCGGCTGCTCCTTGGAGCCCGGATTCTTGACCCAGTGCGCCAGGTAGCCGACCCAGGGGACGTTGATGCGCGCCTTCATCAGGGCGTAGCGCACCTCGTACCAGTGGATGATGATCGGGATGGCCAGGAACGTCAGCAGGACGATGGGCAGGACGACATGCCAGTAGTTGGCGAAAAACGTCTGGATGGTTTCGAGCATGGATACTTCTCCTTAGCCGCGCTTCTGCGGTCGGAACTGCGCCACATAGGCGTCACCCTGTTTCGGGTAGTAGATTTCGCCGGCCACCGCGTTGCCTGCGCGTTTGTCGAACACGATGTCCATGCAGGACACCGGGGCGCGCTTCTGGTCGAGCGCGAACACGCGGTAGAGCACCTGGGTCTCGCCTTCGTAGGTGTTGGCGACCGACTTGAAGGTGGCCGAGTCCTGCTTGTCGGCCGTACCGACGTTCGAGGTGAACTGCATGAGCGGGGCCCCGGCGGCCGCACCGGTGCCGCGCAGCACCGCAACCGGGCCTACGGCGGCCACGTGGCCGTTGACTTTGCTTGCCCACACGCCGCCGTTGAGGCCCGGCAGGAAGTCGATGGTCGAGTAGTCCTTCAGCGCGGTGCCGGTGGCCAGGTTCTTCACTTCGCCCTGGATCCGCGGCAGGTCACCCACGCACGAGGTGGCAGGCGCGTCGGCATATGCCGGGGTGATCAGGGAAAAGGTCGAGCGCTTGGGCTGAATGCTCGACGCCAGCATCGAGGTGGTCGTGGTGACGGGCTTACCGCCAAAATCGATACCGCCTTTGCCTGCCAGTTGCACCACGGTCTCTGGCGCTGCGGCGGTGGAAGTGGCGGGGGCCTTCTCGCTGACCGCTGGGGCGGGCGCCTTGGCAGGTGTGCTCGCTGGCCGTTTCGCTGTGGTGGCGACGCGCGGGGTCTTGGCTGCGGTGTCAGGCTTTGCGGTGGCTTTTTTGGCCTTGGGCTTGGCCGTGCCGTTGGACGCGACGGCGGTGCCGTGGGTCAGGTACTTGGCGCTGGAGCGCTCGTCACGCACGCGTTGCGCCAGGACCTGCTCGTTGTCGACTTCGACGATCTCGACCCGGCGGTTCTTCGCCCGGCCGGCATCGGTGGCGTTGTCTGCCACAGGCCGTGCGGAGCCCGCACCCTGGAAGAAGATGTCCTGCTTGGGAACGCCAATCGCGGCCATCATGTCGGCGACGGTTTGGGCGCGTTGCTCGGACAGCCTCTGATTGATCTCGGCACCGCCCGAAGCGTCGGTATGGCCGACCACCAGGAGCTTCTTGGCGGGCGTTCCGCGCTGAGTGGCGGCGCGATCGCGGGCGAACTCCTGCGCCATCACGCTCAGTTTGCGGTAGCCCTCGCTGGTAAGCGTCGCCGAGCCCGAAGGGAACATTTCGGCGACTTCGATCTGGGCCTCCACGCCGACGGATTTCGTCCGGCCGCGGGCATCGACCATCTGCACTTCCCGCACGTCGGCGGTCAGGCCCTGTTGGGCCGCCACCGCCTTCAGACGATCGACGCGCTGCTTGTACGCATACAGACCCGCACAGCCCACCGCTCCGCCAGCGACGGCGCCGGTGGCAATCTGTTTGCCGTTGCCACCGGCGGCCGCGACGATGGCGCCGACGGCGAGCGAACCGATGACGGCGCCGGCACCACAGGCAAACCCGTCGGAGCGGTCGCCCAGGGTCTTGTCGATCGTCGCGCACCCACTCAGGCCCACGGCGATCGCCGTGGCGAGCACTGTGCGCTGCATTGTTTTCGTGTTCAGCATTCCCTTCCTCTTCCTTCGGCCCAAACCGGGCGAATACCAGCGTTTGCGCTGAAACGGTCGCAGCGTCGGCCATGATTTTCGTGTGTGGATGGCGCCGCGACGGCGTCATCGGACGTTCATGCTCTGGAGGCACCGGCCGAATCGACCCTGCGCAGCCGATTCGCTCAAGGCGTGATCGAGTGCGTGCGTACGACAGGAGGGGAGGTAGAAAGCGACTCCATGCTCTGTGCTATGCGCCGTCCAGGGCGGTACGTGGCAGTTTGCTACCTTACTGTTTCAGTAACCGGATGTGAATAAGTACGTCAGAACATCGAGAGGCCAGCCTCCAGACGTCAGGCGTCGACCTCAGGCCGAATGAGCGTGGGGATTCTACGCGTAACTTGGGCGCGATGTTTCTGTCTTTGCAGGGGCTGTGCGAACGCCTCAACGCAAAGGCCCGCAGACGCTGCCTGCGGGCCGAAAGGCCGGTCGCACACCGGCCGGCGAGGCCGCTAGCGCAGCAGATTGGTCTTGGCCAAGTCGAACACCTCGTCACCGCGCCCGCTCATCACCGCCTTGAGCATGTACAGGCTGAAGCCCTTGGCCTGCTCCAGCTTGATCGTCGGGGGCATGACCAGCTCCTGGGTGGCGGTGACCACGTCCACCAGCACCGGGCCATCGTGCGCCAGGGCGCGGCGCAGGGCGTCTTCCAGGTCTTCCGAGCGCTCCACACGAATGCCCAGGATGCCCATGGCGTTGGACATGGCGGCGAAATCGGGGTTGCGCAACTCGGTGCCGGTGTCGAGGTAGCCCGCCGCTTTCATTTCCATCGCAACGAAGCCCAACGAGGCATTGTTGAACACCACCACTTTCACCGGCAGTCGCAGCTGCGAAAGGGAGATGAAATCGCCCATCAACATGCTGAAACCGCCGTCGCCGCTCATGGAGATGACCTGACGGCCCGGGAAGGCCGCCTGCGCACCCATGGCCTGTGGCATGGCATTGGCCATCGAGCCGTGGTTGAACGAACCGACCAGGCGACGCTGCCCGTTCATCTTCAGGTAGCGGGCCGCCCAGACGGTGGGCGAACCGACGTCGGCGGTGAAGATCGCATCTTCGCTGGCCAGCTCGCTGAGCAGGCGTGTGACGTATTGCGGATGGATCGGCCGGTCGCCCTTGGATGGCACCGCCAGATCGTCCAGGCCCTGGCGGGCCTTGCCGTAGGCTTTCAGCGCGTCGTCGAGGAAGCGCCGGTCGGTCTTGCGCGTCAGGCGTGGCAGCAGGGCATCGAGGGTTTCGCCGACGTCGGCGGCGATGCCCAGCGACAGCGTGGCGCGGCGGCCCAGCGCCTGCGGGTCGCGGTCGACCTGCACGATCTTGGCGTCGCTCGGGAAGAACTGCCGGTAGGGGAAGTCGGTGCCCAGCATCACCAGAGTCTCGCAGTCCATCATCGCGTGGTAGCCGGAGCTGAAGCCGATCAGGCCCGTCATGCCGACGTCGAAGGGGTTGTCCCACTCCACGTGTTCCTTGCCGCGCAGCGCATGCACCACCGGCGCGCCAAGCGCATCGGCCAAGGCCACCACGTGGTCATGCGCACCCGCGCAGCCGCTGCCACACAGCAGGGTCACCTTGTGGCTGTCTTGCAGCAGGTCGGTCAGGCGCTGGAGGTCGGCTTCGGCGGGCAGGATGCGTGGCTGCTGCAAGGCAGGCCACGCCGCCGGCTTTTCCTCGACCTCCAGCAGCGACACGTCACCGGGAATCACCACCACCGCCACGCCGCGGTTGAGGATCGCCGAGCGCATGGCGCGGTGCAGCACCTGCGGCATCTGCGCCGGGTTGCTGACCAGCTCGATGAAGTGGCTGCATTCCTTGAACAGTTCCTGCGGATGGGTTTCCTGGAAGTAGTTCAGGCCGATCTCCGTAGAGGGGATCTGCGCGGCGATGGCCAGCACCGGCACCCGGTTGCGGTGGCAATCGAACAGGCCGTTGATCAAGTGCAGGTTGCCCGGCCCGCAGCTGCCGGCGCACACCGTCAGCTCGCCCGTCACCGCCGCCTCGGCCCCGGCGGCGAAGGCCGCGACTTCCTCGTGGCGCACGTGCATCCACTCGATGCTGTCCATGCTGCGCAGGGCGTCGGTCAGGCCGTTGAGGCTGTCACCGGTGAGGCCCCAGATACGTTTGATGCCAGCTTGTTCGAGGGTGGAGGCCAATTGCTGGGCCATGTTGATCTTTGCCATGAAAACTCCAGGTGCGAATGTGAGCGATGGAGTAGTGACAGGCAGGCGGCAGGGGCTGTTCGTTTTTGTGCGTGAACGAATCGTCATGTGGCGTGGCACGTCCGTGGCTGCGCCGCAAAACCCGTGCGTACGCCGAGGGCTGCCTTCGCTCCGCCCGTCGAGCGCGAAGCGGCCGGCCCCTAGCGCGTCCACACACGCGCAGGTCTCGCAGGGTTTGTCAGTCCACCTTGAACCGCCCCACCAGCCGCTGCTGCTGCTCGGCCAGGCGCGCCAGTTCGCGGCTGGTGGAGGCCGTCTGCTCGGCCCCGGCGCTTACCTGGATCACCAGCATGCTGATGTCGTTGACGTTGCGATGGATCTCCTCGGCGACCTGGCTCTGCTGTTCGGCCGCCGACGCCACCTGGATGTTGCTGTCGCTGATGTTGGCCATGCCATCGGTGATCTGTTCGAGCAGTTCCCCTGCGCGCACGATGTTCCTCGCGCCTTCCTGGGCCTTGCCCAAGGTTTCCTGCATGGACAATGACGCCCGCTCGGAGCCCGATTGCAGGTTGGCGATCATGTTCTGGATGCTGACGGTGGAGTCCTGGGTCTTCTGCGCCAGATTGCGCACTTCGTCGGCCACCACGGCAAAGCCCCGGCCTTGCTCACCCGCACGCGCTGCTTCGATCGCGGCGTTCAGGGCCAGCAGGTTGGTCTGCTCGGCCACCCCACGGATGACGTCGAGCACCGAGGAGATCGAATCGCTCTCACCCTTGAGTTCGTCGATGATGGTCGCCGTCTGTGCCGCCTGCACTTCCAGCCCCTTGATCAGGCCGATGGTGTTGCCGATCTCGGTCTTGCCCTGCACGGTGCTGGCATTGACGCGCTGCGACATGCTGGCAGCGTCGGTGGTGCTGCGCGCCACGTCCTTGACCGTCGAGCTCATCTCGCTGATGGCGGTGACCACCTGATCGGTGCCCTGGCGTTGCTGCGCCACGTTGTTGCTGGTCTGCAGTGCTACCGCCGACGATTGCTCCGCCGCCGTGGCGACCTGCGCCGTGGCACTGCCGATCTCGGCGATCACCTCGCCGATCTGCATGACCATATTGTCCAGGTTGCGCGCGATCTCGCCGAACTCGTCCTTGCCGGTGTACTGGGTGCGGGCCGTCAGGTCACGGGTGGCCAGCGCCACCAGCGTGCGGTTCACATCCACCACCGCCACACGGATGTTGCGGATGATCAGCGACGCCAGCCACAACACCACGATCAGCATCAACACCACCATGGCGCCGGCCAGGTACATGCTGTGCTCGGCAGTGCTGCGCTGCGCGTCCGTCAGGCCCACCACGGTCTGCCCCAGCTCCGCCTCGACCTTGGCCATCATGTCGATACGGGTGGTGGCGAGGTTGAACCAGTCCTCCGGCTTGATGTTCAGCGGCTCGCCCAGGGGCGTGTCGAAGCCGAGTTTCTGCAGGCGCGCCACTTCCAGCGAGGCGGGCTGCTGCAATACGTCATCGAGCTTGGCTTTGAATTCGGCCGGCGCCCAGCGCTGGAAGGCCTCGAAGTAGCCGGAGAACTCGCCCATGTTACGGCTGAAGCGCGACAGCAGCGGCGCATCGAAGCGGTTCTGGTTGAACGCCAGCCCCAGCAGCACCCGCTCGCGGCCCGAGCGCTCCTTCATGTCCGCGAACTGGTTGAGCGAACTCAGGGCGCGCAGGATCTCCGGTTCTTCGATACTGGTTTCCAGCGTGTAGGAAAAGCCGATCAGGTTCTTGATCAAGTCGGTGAAGCGCGCACCGGACTCGACGTTGTTGATGGCCAACGTGTCGACGCTGCGGCGCAGGTCGGCCAGGTCGTTCAGCGCACGCAGCATCTTGTCCGGCGCAGGCAGCCCCGTCAGCGACTGGGCGCGCATCGCGCTCACCGTCTGGTCGGTTTCACCGCGCAGGCTGTGCAGTTTGTCCTGCATGGTCTTGCCGCCGCTGCCCAGAAACACGCCGCTGGCGCCGCGCTCACGCTGGATGGTGGTGACCACATCGCTCAATTTTCTGGCCGCGTTGGTGGCGTTCACGGCGCGGTTCATTTCGCTCAGGGTTTCGCGCTTGTCCGCGACATAAATACCTGCGAAGACCAGGAAGCCCAGGAGGGGAAATACCAGGATCAGTAACAGCTTTGCACTCAAAGGGGCATTTTTCAGCACGGCAGGCCTCATCAATTTTACGGTAGGTACAGCAACCTCGGGCGCACGTTCTGGAAGATCGACGTTTGATAGGCCGAAGCGAGTTTACAGAGGCCTGCCATGGCCGTTGGAATGTGTCCGTTTGAATGATTTCGGCTGCAATGGGCCAAGCTTGATGGGGCCGGTGCAACTTTATTTTGCTCCGGGGGTGGTATTCAAAGCGTCTGCCGTTGAAATCACAAACATGTTGAATCCGCGCGGCCGACGGCGACACTGACGATGAATAATAGTTCTTCAGGTTTTTCGCGTTTTCTTGAGAACCCTCAATCCCGCCCACGATCCTACCGGGCCTGAGTCTCCATGAGGACTTCGGGAGAGCGCTACAGGAGGTGGAGCGTTAATGAGTGGAAAGTTGAAGAATTCCATTTCAACGTAGGGGTTATGTCTACCTGGCATAAACGTATCTCCAACTTGGAAGCCTGAGCTGAAAGTCGATGCCCCTTAGGATCAAGAACGTAGCGTTATATGCCCCGGACTTTGTTCGGAAAAGTAGTGTTGGCTGCACAATAGGCTGCAGATAATTCACCGATTAAATGCTTTCGACGAAAAACCGCAGGACTTGAAACTGCGGGCGTGATCAGTTGGCCGCTATAGGCCAAGAGCCGAGGATTTGGGTCGTTGCTTTACCTATGGACGCTTACTGTCTACCCACCTCCTTCCCTTAACGTTGGCAGGAGACACTCTAGGGTTTGTCTGAAAAGTCAGCCCGTAAGCACTTTTCGATGCAAGCCAGCGTGACCATGGCTTTGAAGCTGCTCGCCAGCTTGTCGTATCGGGTACAGATCCGACGTTTTTCCTTGAGCCAACTGAACAGCCGTTCGATCACGTTGCGCTTTTTATGATGCGGCCTGTCGAACAGTCGAGGCAGGCCCGGCCGAGGTTTGCGATGCATCTTGCGCAAGGGAATGATCGGCTGCATGCCGTAACGATCACAGTACTGACGCAGCATCTGGCTGTCATAGCCCTTGTCGGCCAGTACATATCGGCAGCGCTTACGCGGACGACTCCTGCCACCTGGCAGGCTGATCTGCTCCAGTAACGGCATGAAGTAGCGCGAGTCGGCTTCTTCACCGGGCGACAGCATGACCGTCAGCGGAAAGCCGTTGCTATCGCAGGCGAGATGAATCTTGGTGGTCAGTCCGCCTCGGCTACGGCCGAGACAGTGGTGGTGCGGTTCCTGCGAGCCCCTTTTTTTCCAGCACCGCTGGCTGCTCGGGTGGCTCGGATGGATGTCGAATCGATCATCCAGGTATCCAGGTCGATAAAGCCGTCTTCACGCAAGCGAAGGTGTAAATGGCGCAAAACCTGCTCGAAAGTGCCGTCGTCACGCCATTGCCGGAAGCGTTGGTAAACGGTTTTCCAAGGCCCAAAGCGCTCTGGAAGATCACGCCATTTGGCGCCTGAGCACAAAATCCAGAAGATGCCGTTGAGCATCTGACGGTCGTCGCGCCTTGGACGCCCCATGCGCTGAGGAGGGGAAACGATGGCTTCGATCATTGCCCAGCGTTCGGATGAGATTTCATAACGGCCTGCCATGACGGCCCTCCCAGCAACCAGAGGGGGACATTTTAGCCAAAGCGACTTTTCAGACAAACCCTAAATTCAAAGACCACTACAACCCTCATCAAAAGCTCGTACTGGCCGGGGAAAGTTTTCGGGATTGATGCGGGATGGGTGTAGGTAGCCACCGCCTTTATTTGGGCGTAGACAGTACAGATTTGCTGACGGCACATTGCGTATAAAATCGGGCAATCGTGCCTCATGCTTGTTTCCACAGGCGAGGACAACGATAGATACTTCGGCAAAGACCCTCTGAACAAATTGCTCATTGAGGCTATCGGCCTCGCTGTTGCGGATCACACCGGAAGGGTCCGTAGAGTAGTTTGGATACAAATTCAAAATGTAGAAGCCACCCCAGCCCCAGTTAGCAGCCAAGTTGCCGCACTTAAAAACAGTGGTGTCGTTTCGAATTTCGTCAGCTTTCGAAGGATTTGCGCACAGAAAAGCACCGATTGGCAAGCACTCATCCCATACACGACTAAGCACGAATCGATGTTTGCCACAGTCGGATCTGATCACTGTCGACTTGGTGGTTGAGCGGCATTCGATGGTCTTCATTACTTTCTCAGTCAATTTTTGAGCTCACGGAAAGCCCTAAGATCTAGTTCTCTTGATAACTTCGCTCAATCAATGCCTTGGCCCTTTCCAAGTCATCTTGGGTGCGCAGGCTCAATTCCAAGTCGCCGGTACCCCAGTGTCCGATAGCTCGTACATCACGGCTGAAGTCCTCCATTAGTTCGACCGAATCTGGATTGAGCTTGAGGTAAAGCTGCAGCCGTTTAGATTGAACTACTACGCTCGCAAAGTTCTTCAGGCGGCGGAAAGCCAGGTAGAGCTTGAGAGGCTTCTCTTGCACATCATCGCCGAGGGAATGCAAGTAGCTAGTCGTCTGCTCGAAGAGTGCAGCGATTTCCGCTGGAGCTTGGGCTAGTTGTTCCTGCCAAGTCTTATCCTTACTGATAGATGCCGGTTTATCTGCGCTACTATCCATAGGCTTAGTTGTAGCGGAGGTGTCTGCCACGCTCACCACATTGACCAGTTCTAGCAGAAGTAGATCATCTCCAAATAGCTTATAGCGGATAAGCTCGATGTTGCGTTGAATCAGCTGTACGGCATGCTGGTCGTAGCGGGTGAAGTCTGCAGCTATACATAACAGTCGCGTGCCGCTCCACTCAATTTGATCGGCTGCATCCTTACCCAGTTTTTCCATCACCAGCCAGCGGAATTCGGCCTGATGGTCCAGTAGCCAGTCGAGATAGAATAACCCTTGATTGATCACGTTTTCGTTGCTATGGCGCTTATATTCGACGATTACTGGACAGCTGTTTTCGTCGAGGCCCAGAGAGTCTATACGGCCTTTGTGAGTTTTGCCGGTGGTGTACTCGGTCGCAATAAAGCGTACTCCGAGAAAAGTTTCCATCTGGGCTTCTATAAGGCTTTGAAGCTGTTTTTCAACAGCAACTGCTCGACCGGGTAGCTCATGAGCATCACCAGTTGTACCCATCCGGAAGAGTTGAATATCGCTCATGCCCCATCCTTTGTTAGTGATCCGCGCCAAAATTAAGCTGTGTTAGGCGCGGATCTATCAATACCTTTGGAAGCTATCACCATTAAATGTATACAGAGCTTCGGTGCAGGCAAGTAGTTATCGTGCGCAAAACTTAGCGCAAGTGCTAAGGGTTAGCTTGCAAGTCGATAGCAATCGCCTTCCAAATGAACCATCCCAAGTTCCTCTAAAGCTGCTAGTGCCTCAAGAATAAGCGGTGATGTTTTTTTCGGAGCTGTAAAGTGTGTGGTGATAGTCTCTGCCGTCATAGGTTCGGTGCTCAATGTTTTGCGTACAGCAGCAATTTGCTCTCGCATACTCTTAGGCCAAGCAATTTTCTTGGTTTTTGCCGGTAGAGCAGTAATTTCGACTTCGTCCTCGTCCTCGTCTTCCAGTTCTGTTTCAGCTTGTTCCAGCGAATCTTTACCGGCGGGATGCTGATAGTCCGGCCGCAGCCATTGGACTTGGCCGCGGTTCTCCTCATCGGAACGATAAGTGTTGAGTTCTGCTAGGCGTTGCAGAAGTTCCTCCTCCGCTTCGGCCTGAGCTTCCGACTTGTCCGGCAATGGTGTAGTCGCGCCGGGGAGACCGACCAGCTTTTCGGCTAGATCATTCCAGCCGTAGGCAGCGAACACCGCTCTGTCGAGGTTGTCGTGAAGTTCACGCAGCACAGATACCAGGCCCTGGGAATGAATGATTTTGTCCTTATTACTCAGCTCTTCATTGGCCCGTAGTTTCTCTAACACATTATACATGCCGGTCATGGTCAGTTCGGGGTTTGCCGCTTGTTGGCGACGGCGGTGAGCGTTTAATTGCTCGGCCAATTCACGGATAACCGACTGTTGCGCAGGTGTGGCGTGGGGGAAGGGGAAGGTTTCGAAGCAGCGAGTTTTGTTATAGCGGGGATCATTGCCCACGCCAAGCCTGCCACCTGCTGCAAGCGCCCAAGCCACATGCAGGCGACTGGAAAGTACGCCAAGAAAATACGCATCACTAAGGCCGAACGTTACTAGAGTACTGTCGGGCGCATCCTCTGATGGTACCCATGCAAAGTAACGGTGCTTTGCTGATTCAATCGTAGCTATGTATCTAGATAGGCCATAAGTAAACTTTCGGAAAATCGGCCTGGGGTGCCCAATAACCCACCAATAATGTTGGAATTTTTTGTTTCTATTTTGCTCCCGCAGTGGCTTAACTCGATCCAATAGGTACTGGTAGGTGCTTGCATAAAATTCCTTTACATCCTCCAGTTCCACCCCAAAAAAATCTACCACATAGAGGCCACGCCGTTGGCCAGCTAGATCTCGACCACTTAGGTAGGGGCGAATATATCTTTCAATTCCAGCAATGCTGCCCAAGCCTAAAGTCTTGGCCGTAGACTTATTTACCTGGAAGGGCTTGCCAATCGTTTTGAATCCTACGGCACAAAGTTTTTTGTTTGCCGATAGGCTGACCGCTTTGGTCAGGTCGACGCCGATTTTTAAATCAGCATGCACCTTACCGCTCACAGTTGTTACCCGGTCGACCAGATCCTCGTCGGAAGGCTGTCCTTTGTCGTGTTCCTTGGTAACTAAAAGCACATTAGCTTCGTAGTAACCGGCTTTCGCTGCTGTCATGGCTATTCGGACTGCTGCTCCATCGACGGTATCAACCCAAGGATGGTCAGGAATAGCGAAGGTAAGAGAAAGTGGTGTTTTTTCGTTATTCAAAAACGGTTCGAGTACACGGCGGTTATAAGTTTGGCGAATGGAATTAGACGTGATGAATCCAAATGCCTTGATTTCGCCAGCGATAACTAAGCTCGCCGCGTGATGCCACCAGCGAAGAACGAAGTCGGTAGCTTGTGGAACTTCAGGCCAAGCAACCTGAATTGCATCGACATAACCATCTCCTAGAGCATCTCGCATCAACTTAGCCCCAATGAATGGCGGGTTGCCAATGATGTAATCTGCTCGTGGCCACTCTGTTTTACGTGGGTTTAAATAGCGATACTGTTCGGTCTGCGCAGACTCGTCGGGAATTTCTTCTTTGGTAATATGGCTTTTTTTGTAGGTCACTCCATCCCAGTGTGTGATGGGCTTGCCAGCCTCATCAGTGATTAGCTCAACAGAGTCGTAGGTGATCAGCGCATCACGGTGCTCGATATTATGAAAATCCCGTAATACCGGCTCTGGTGGGTTGACCTTTCCATAGGTGCGGAAGTGCCATTGGAGGTATCCGATCCATAGCACCATTTCGGCAATTTTGGCTGCACGTGGATTAATCTCAATTCCTATAAACTGGTGAGGGTCTACAGTTAGTCCCTCCAGTTCAAAGGAGCCAGATTTCACGAGGCTACCAAGCACTTCCAGTACCTCACCCTCAAGTCGCTTCATGTGTTCAAGGGTTACATATAGAAAGTTACCGCTACCACAAGCCGGGTCAAGCACGCGAGTCTGGCAGAGTTGGTGGTGGAATTTGCGGATCTCGGCGATCGCTTCTTTAGTTTTACGTTGCTGTTTGTACGTCAGGGCTGCGGCTTGGACTTCTGCCCACTCAGCACGCAGTGGCTCGATGATGGTCGGTAGCACTAGGCGCTCAACGTAGGCACGTGGAGTGTAATGTGCACCGAGCTTGTGGCGCTCGCGCGGATTGAGGGCGCGCTCCAGCAGGGTGCCAAAAATGGCCGGCTCAACATAATGCCATTCAGCCTTCGAGGCAGCGGTCAGCAGTTTGACTTGTTGAGCGTTAAGCTCAATGACATGAGCATCGGCAAATAACCCACCGTTGAAGCGAAGCACCTCGGCATCTAGAGCTGGCGCAAAACCGCCGGTGTTCATTGTCTGCCAGAGACTCCGTAGCTGCCGGCAAAACGACTCGGGTTTGGCCTGTAAATTCTGGAGTAGCTCAGTAAAGCAACGCTCCGGAAGCAACCCAACATCTTCTGAGAACATGGTAAACAGGCAGCGCATCAGGAAGCTAGCGACCTGCTCGGCAGGGTGGCCGCTGTCCTCAAGGGATTTGGCAAGTGTAGCGAGCTGACCTGCTATGTCGCGCGTGATTTTCCCCGCATAGCGTGTAGGATCAAGCTTCTGAGGATCAAGCCAAGCTTTCTTCAGAAGCTCTCTTGTTTCAACGTCGCGCAGTTTCTCTAGAGGGATCTTGTGAGTTCGTGGGTCCGGGAAAGCAACGTAATTTCCACCGGATCGGCTGAACTCGGAGTAAAGCGCAAAGGACTTACCGACATCGACAATGATGATAAATGGTGGGCGACCTTCCTCGGGGGGAAGGGAGCGGGCGTAGTTCTCTGCCTGCTTTAGGGCTTTGGTGATAGATGCGTCCCAGCCGTCGCTACCGGTCTGCTTACCGGTGTCTTTGCCTTCTAGGATGAAGCAGCCACGCTTGTAGAGATCGATCCGACGATTAGACTTGCCTCCGTCTGCGAACAGTTCGGTCACACTTCGCTCGAAAATGTAGGCATTGTCGCCTCGCTCTGCGCGCGCGGGCTGTGGCTGTGGCAGATCTAGTAGAGTGCAAAGCTCGGTGAGGAACATCTGAAGATTGGCAGTTTCATTACCTCCTCGGCTGTCACTACCACCCCATCGCTCGATGTAAGCCTCTACCTTTTTTTCGATCACGCTAGCTCTCCCTTTCGGCGACAAAAACCGGGAGTCTAATGGATAAAGACAGAGTGATGGCACATTGTTGAGCGGACCGAGATTGTTGATGAGAGAACTACAGGCATTTCAGTATGGGCTGAGGTATGGGCTGAAAACCCTCGAATTATGAGGGCCTTGTTTTTAAAGGATTTTTTGAATTAAAAAGCCGGCTTGTGGCCGGCTTCTCGAGGGCAGTCTTGGCTCGTTTTTGACAAGCCGCAACCGCCTTGAACGGTATGACCTCGACGGGCCATGAAAGGAAAGAACAGTCGCCGCAAGGGCCCTGTTCCACCCGCTGCACCGCGTCGTGTGCGGCCAGGGGCAAAAAGTGTCGCCAAGGATACAAGCCCGCACCCCAATTGCCCAGCACAAACTACCCCGGCCGTTTCACCGTGGTCGTTGCTGGCGCAGGTGCGAGTACCAGAACACCCAACCGAACACGTACAGGTCCTGGGCGCGGCGCTGGGCGGGGGAGAAGCGTTCGGTGGGGTAGTTGAGGCGGTCGTGGCTGTGCAGGCTGAGCACGTCGCGGTCGCCCAGGCTCAGTTGGTGGATGCGCAGGCGGCCATTGTGCAGCAGGGCGTAGGTTTCGCCTTCCACCACCCGGGTGCAACTGCGGTCGACGGCCAGCAGGGCATTGCGCGGGATCACGGGGGTCATGTTGTGCGCGGGCATCGCCATGCACACCACGTCGCGCGGTGCGATGCCCAGGGCGTCCAGGGCCTGCTGCGGCAGCAGTACCTGGTGCGCGGTCACCGGTTTGAGCAGGCCGGCGTCGAGCCGGTGCAGGGAGAAGCGCGTCTGCGCGCCGTCGGCGGCCAGCAGCAACGCGGCCTGCCGGACTTGGCCGAGCACGGTGGCGCGCGGGCGCAGGATGGGGTCGGGGTGCTTGGGGCCTTCGCCGCACCTGAGCCAGCGGCGGTGCACGCAGAACAGGTCGGCGATCTCGTCCATGCGTGCCATGGGCACGCCGCGTTTGAACCAGTTGTTGATGTGTTGCGGCGAGACGTTGCGCTGGGCGGCAAAGTCGGACGGGGTCAATTTGCACTCCTGCAGAAGTGCCTTCAAACGATCACCGGAATTGTTCATTGGAACAGTCTAGCGGCGCGGCCGTATGCGAAACATCAACAGGACGTTGAGCGGATCGAGAACCGCGTAGGGCGTCTGTAAGACGGCGGTGTAGGACGTTGTAGTCCGGATTCTAAAAGCCCTGCGACAAGGTCCATTCTGCGGGTATAAAAAAACCCTGCCGAGGCAGGGTTTTCCGGTGCGGCGCTATCAGCCCTTGTAGGCTTCGACCGACTTGGTGATCGCGGCGCGGGCGGCATCGGCGCCGTCCCAGCCTTCGATCTTGACCCACTTGCCCTTCTCCAGGTCCTTGTAGTTGGCGAAGAAGTGCTCGATCTGCTGGATCAGCAGCGCCGGCAGGTCGGTGTATTCCTTCACGTCGACATACAGCTGCGACAGCTTGTCGTGCGGGACGGCGATGACTTTGGCGTCGCCGCCGCCGTCGTCGGTCATGTTCAGGATGCCGACCGGACGGGCGCGGATCACCGAGCCTGGGGCGACCGGGTAAGGGGTCACGACCAGCACGTCGAGGGGGTCGCCGTCGTCGGCCAGGGTGTTGGGGATGAAGCCGTAGTTGGCCGGGTAGAACATCGGGGTGGCCATGAAACGGTCGACGAACAGGGTGTCGCTGTCCTTGTCGATTTCGTATTTGATCGGCGCGTGGTTGGCCGGGATCTCGATGGCGACGTAGATGTCGTTCGGCAGGTCTTTACCGGCCGGAATCTTGCTGTAGCTCATTGGGCAAAGCCCCCCTGTTAGGACCGAAAAAGTGGCGGCGATTATAGGCACATTCCACAAGGGCATGCCATGTCCGGCGGGGTGGCGTGGCCTCAGGTGGGCTCGGGCCCATAGGCGGGGTCTTCGGCCTGCAGGCGTTGCAGACGCTCCAGCGGCGATTGCCGATAGAACAGTGCCAGTTGTCGGTAGACCTCGGGGTAGGCCTGGGCGAGCAGGTCGGGCGCGCTGAAGAAGTACTCGCTGGTGACGGCGAAGAACTCGGCGGGGTTTTCCGCAGCGTAGGGATCGATGGCAGTTTCGGCGTCAGGGTCGGCGTCGAGCTGGCGGTTGAGGTCGTCGAAGGCCGTCTGCATGGCGCGGGCCCAGTCGCCGACGACCATGCCGCGGTGCAGCGGCGGCAGGCCGTTGGCGTCGCCATTGAGCATGTCGAGCTTGTGCGCCAGCTCGTGGACGACCAGGTTGTAGGCGTCCCAGCCACCGCTGGCGAGCACCCCCGGCCAGGCCATGATCACCGGCCCCTGTTGCCAGGCTTCGCCGCTGTGCTCGCCGTTCCACACGTGCTCCACGCCGCTGCCGTCGCGGTGGCGCTGCGGGCTCTGGAAGTCGTCGGGGTAGAGGATCAGCTCGTGGAAGTCCTGGTACCAGTCGTGCTCGCCCAGGTGCAGCAGCGGCAGTTGCGCCTGGGCGGCGAGGAACAGGCGCTCGGCATCGTCGAGTTCGACGCCCGGCAGCAGGGTCAGGTGCTTGTCGTGCAGGAACAATACGCTGGCTTCGCGCAGCCAGCGGTCTTCATCGGCGCCGATGCCGTCGAGCATCGGCAGACGTTCGCGCACCCGCTGCCACAGGGCCGCGTCCACCGGGTAGCGGGCCAGGGTGCGGCGTCGGCGCCAGGCGCTGAACGACCACATGGGCGCGCCTCAATGGGCCTTGGCGGCGCGTCCGAAACGGCTGCGCAGCAGGCCCAGGATCATCGGGATCAGCGACAGCAGAATGATACCGACCACCATCAGCGACAGGTGCTGCTTGATGAACGGCACGTTGCCGAAGAAGTAGCCCAGGGTCACCAGGCTGCCGACCCACAGCACCGAACCGGCCACGCTGAACGCCAGGAAACGCAGGTACTGCATGTGCGCGATGCCGGCCACGAAGGGGGCGAAGGTGCGCAGGATCGGCAGGAAGCGCGCCAACGTCACGGTCTTGCCGCCGTGGCGGGCATAGAACTCGTGGGTTTTTTGCAGGTAGTCGCGGCGGAAGATCTTCGACGTGGGGTTGCGGAACAATCGCTCGCCTGCCGTGCGGCCAATGACGTAGTTGGTGCTGTCGCCCAGGATCGCTGCCATGATCAGCAGACCTGCGAGCAGCACCGGGTCCATGCCGCCGCCGGCGGCCACGGCGCCGGCGATGAACAGCAGGGAGTCGCCGGGCAGGAACGGCATCACCACCAGGCCCGTTTCGCAGAAGATCACCGCGAACAGGATGGCGTAGATCCACGGACCGTAGTTGGAGACCAGCACGTCGAGGTAGTAGTCGAGATGCAGAATGAGGTCCAGCGGATTGAATTCCATGTACAGCACCTGTGTTCGGGTCCCGCGGCGACGGCGAGCGACGACGGACTGCGCGCTGGTGGCGAGCGTCCTTGCCTGAGAGGGTGGGTAAAATTTCGTACGTAGTAGGCACGGCATTATACGGGCAACTTCGGAAAGTGCCCGTGGAGTTTGTAGCGGGGGATTACCGGGTACTTTTACCCTGCCTCAATCGCTGCCAAGCAGGAAATTCCCGGTTTTCTTGTCGGCCGTCTCATCGCCGATGCTCTGCACTTCGGCTTCGTCCTTCAGCGTGACCCCCGACAGCTGCCGTCGGCACGCCTCGCGCATCAGGTACAGCAGGCGGTGGGCGGCCATGCCGTAGCTCAGGCCTTCCAGGCGCACGTTGGAGATGCAGTTGCGCGCCGCATCGGTCAGGCCGACGCGGGGCGCGTAGGTGAAGTACACCCCCAGGCTGTCGGGCGAGCTGAGCCCCGGTCGCTCGCCGATCAGCATCACCGTCATGCGCGCGCCGAGCAGTTGCCCCACTTCGTCGGCCACCGCCACCCGCCCTTGCTCGACCAGCACCACCGGCGCGCGGCCCCAGCCCTCGGCCGCGGCCTGTTCGTCGAAACGCTTGAGCAGGGCAGCGCTGTGGCGGTGCACGGCCAGGGCCGACAAACCATCGGCGATGACGATGGCCAGGTCGACGCCGCCCGGGTGTCGTTCGGCGTGCTCGCGCAAGCGGGCGGCCGAGTCCTCGGCCAGGCGCCGGCCGAGGTCGGGGCGTTGCAGGTATTCGTGGCGATCGCTCGCCGCGCTGTGCAGCAGCAGGGTTTCGTGGCCAGCACCGTGCAGTTGCTGGCTCAGGGCGTCGTGGTCGAACGGCAGGTGCACCGCGTCGCGCGCCTGGGCGTGGGCGAACTGGAAGTCGAGCTGGGCGGCGGTGGGCAGGCTGGTGCCGGTGCGGCCCAGGGCGATGCGCGCAGGCGTCAGGGTGCGCAGGGCAAGCCAGGGGTTGTCCAAGGCGGGAGCGGAGGTCGGGTCGCAGGCCGCGTCTGTGGCGGGTTCGAGCGTGGAACGGTCCATGGTCACCTCTCAGGCCAGTTGCGCCAGCACCTGGCGGAATGCCGGCGGCAGGTTGTCGCCGAATCGCACCCGGCCATCGGCCTGGGTGAAGATTCCGGTGCGTTCGAGCCAGGCCTCGAATTCCGGCCCGGGCCGCAGCCCCAGGGTTTGCCGCGCGTAGAGCGCGTCGTGGAACGAGGTGGTCTGGTAGTTGAGCATGATGTCGTCCGAGCCCGGAATGCCCATGATGAAGTTGATGCCGGCCACGCCCAGCAGGGTCAGCAGGGTGTCCATGTCGTCCTGGTCGGCTTCGGCGTGGTTGGTGTAGCAGATGTCGCAGCCCATCGGCACGCCGAGTAGCTTGCCGCAGAAGTGGTCTTCCAGACCGGCGCGGATGATCTGCTTGCCGTTGTACAGGTATTCCGGGCCGATGAAGCCGACCACGGTGTTGACCAGGAACGGCTTGAAATGCCGAGCCACGGCGTAGGCGCGGGTCTCGCAGGTCTGCTGGTCGACGCCATGGTGGGCGTTGGCCGACAGCGCGCTGCCCTGGCCGGTCTCGAAATACATGAGGTTCTGCCCGGCCGTGCCGCGTTTGAGCGACAGCCCCGCCTCGTAGCCCTCCTGCAACACATTGAGGTTGACCCCGAAGCTGGCGTTGGCCGCCTCGGTGCCGGCGATGGACTGGAACACCAGGTCCAGCGGCACGCCGCGGTTGATCGCCTCGATGGAGGTGGTGACGTGGGTGAGCACGCAGGCCTGGGTCGGAATCTGATAGCGCTCGATCACCGCATCCAGCATCTCCAGCAATGCGCAGATCGAGGCGGTGCTATCGGTGGCCGGGTTGATGCCGATCATGGCATCGCCGTTGCCGTACAGCAGGCCGTCGAGAATGCTCGCGGCGATGCCGGCCGGCTCGTCGGTGGGGTGGTTGGGTTGCAGGCGGGTCGACAGGCGCCCGCGCAAGCCCATGGTGCCGCGGAACGCGGTGACCACGCGGATCTTTTGCGCCACCAAGACCAGGTCCTGCACGCGCATGATCTTCGACACCGCCGCCGCCATTTCCGGCGTCAGCCCCGGTGCCAGGGCGCGCAGGCTGTGCTCGTCGGCCGCCTCGCTGAGCAGCCAGTCGCGCAGGCCGCCCACGGTCAGGTGGCTGACCGGGGCAAAGGCGGCGGCGTCATGGCTGTCGACGATCAGCCGGGTGACTTCGTCGTCTTCGTAGGGAATCAACGCTTCGTTGAGGAATTCGCGCAGCGGGATGTCGGCCAGGGCCATCTGCGCCGCCACGCGCTCGCCGTCTTTGCTCGCCGCCACCCCGGCCAGGACGTCGCCCGAGCGTGCCGGGCTGGCCTTGGCCATCACCTCCTTGAGGCTGTCGAAGCGGTAGAGCAGGTGGCCGATGCTGTGTACGTAACGTGCCATACAGGTTCTCCAGAGCGCCGCGGTGTCACCCGCGGCGCGGCTCGGCGATCAGTGCAGGGCCTCTTCGGCGTCCTGGATCGCGGCGAATTCTTCTTCCGGCGTGCCGGCCACCAGGTGGTGGCGGCTGTAGAAGGCGAAGTAGGCGATCAACACTCCATAGATCACGGCGGCGCCGATCACCACCCGCGGATCGACCAAGAACCCCGCCACCACGGCGATGCAGGCCAGCACCAGGGCCACGCCCGAAGTGAAGATGCCACCGGGCGTGCGGTACGGACGGGCCATCTTCGGCCGGCGGATGCGCAGGGTGATGTGCGCGGCCATCATCAATACGTACGACAGCGTAGCGCCGAACACCGCCACCAGGATCAGCAGGTCGCCCTGGCCAGTCAGCGACAGGGCGAAGCCGACCAGGCCAGGGATCACCAGGGCCAGCACCGGGGCCTTGCTCTTGTTGGTCTGCGACAGCTTGCGCGGTAGGTAGCCGGCGCGCGACAAGGCGAAGATCTGTCGCGAATAGGCGTAGATGATCGAGAAGAAGCTGGCGATCAGGCCAGCCAGGCCCACCAGGTTGACGAAAGCGCCCATCCAGGTCGAACCGCCGTAGGCCTTGGCCAGGGCTTCGACCAGCGGGTTGCCCGAGGCCTTGAGCGCTTCGGAACCGGCCGCGCCTGGGCCGATGATCAGGATCAGCAGGGCGAAGGCCAGCAGCACCAACATCGCGCCGATCAGGCCACGGGGCAGGTCGCGTTTGGGGTTCTTGGTTTCTTCGGCGGCCAGCGGCACGCCCTCGACCGCCAGGAAGAACCAGATCGCATAGGGAATCGCCGCCCATACGCCGACGTAGCCCAGGGGCAGGAAGCTGCTGGCACCGACGGCGTCGGTCGGGGCGATGTCGAACAGGTTGGCTGCATCAAAATGGGGCACCATGCTCACCAGGAACACCACCAAAGCGATCGCGGCCACGGCGGTGATGGCGAACATCAGCTTCAAGGCCTCGCCTACCCCCAGGATGTGGATGCCGATGAAGACGATGTAGAAGGCCAGGTAGATCATCCAGCCGCCGATGCCGAACAGCGACTCGCAATAGGCCCCGATGAACACCGCGATGGCGGCGGGGGCGATGGAGTATTCGATGAGGATCGCCGTGCCGGTGAGGAAGCCGCCCCAGGGGCCGAAGGCACTGCGCGCGAAACCGTAGCCGCCGCCGGCGGTAGGGATCATCGACGACAGCTCGGCCAGCGAGAAGCACATGCACAGGTACATCGTGGCCATCAGCAGGGTGGCCAGGAACATGCCGCCCCAGCCGCCTTGGGCCAGGCCGAAGTTCCAGCCGGCGTAGTCGCCGGAGATGACGTACGCCACCCCCAGGCCCACCAGCAGCACCCAGCCGGCGGCGCCCTTTTTCAGTTCGCGTTGCTGGAAATAGTCTGAGCCGACGTTCTCGAAGTCGACCGAAGGGTTGGCCGGCACAGGGCCGGAGTGATCGCTTGGCATAGTGTTCACCTGTTGTTTTTTTGGTTGGCCGCTGAAACGGTCGGCCGTGTGGTGATGTGCGTTGCAGGAAGCGAGCCAGAGCGGTTGCGGGGGTGCCCGTCTGGCTTGAAAAAGGTTGGTGGGGAATCGGGAGTGGAGCTTTCGCGGGCGAACCGACCGGTATTGGGTTCGCCCGCGAAACGTTCAGCCGATCAGAAGAACCCCAGCGGATTGATGTCGTAGCTCACCAGCAGGTTCTTGGTCTGCTGGTAGTGGTCGAGCATCATCTTGTGGGTCTCGCGGCCCACGCCCGACTTCTTGTAGCCGCCGAACGCGGCATGCGCCGGGTACAGGTGATAGCAGTTGGTCCACACGCGGCCGGCCTTGATGCCACGGCCCATGCGGTAGGCGCGGTTGATGTCGCGGGTCCAGACCCCGGCGCCGAGGCCGAACTCGGTGTCGTTGGCGATCGCCAGAGCTTCGGCTTCGTCCTTGAAGGTGGTGACGCTGACCACCGGGCCGAAGATCTCCTCCTGGAACACGCGCATCTTGTTGTTGCCCTTGAGCAGGGTCGGTTGGATGTAGTAGCCGGTCGACAGCGCGCCTTCGAGCCGTTCCACCTTGCCGCCAGTGAGCAGTTCGGCACCTTCTTCCTGGGCGATCTGCAGGTACTGCTGGATCTTCTCGAACTGCTGCTCGGAGGCCTGGGCGCCGACCATGGTCTCGGTGTCGAGCGGGTCGCCGCGCTTGATCTGCAGCACCTTCTTCATCACCACGTCCATGAACTGCGGGTAGATCGACTCCTGCACCAGCGCCCGCGACGGGCAGGTGCACACTTCGCCCTGGTTGAAGAAGGCCAGCACCAGGCCTTCGGCGGCCTTGTCGATGAAGCTCGGTTCGGCCTGCATGATGTCTTCGAAGTAGACGTTGGGCGATTTGCCACCCAGCTCCACGGTGGACGGAATGATGTTCTCGGCCGCGCACTTCATGATGTGCGAGCCCACCGGGGTGGAGCCGGTGAAGGCGATCTTGGCGATGCGCTTGCTGGTGGCCAGGGCCTCGCCGGCCTCACGGCCATAGCCTTGCACCACGTTGAGCACACCCTTGGGCAGCAGGTCGCCGATCAGCTCCATCAGCACGCTGATGCCCAGCGGCGTCTGCTCGGCGGGCTTGAGCACCACGCAGTTGCCGGCGGCCAGGGCCGGGGCCAGTTTCCAGGCGGCCATCAGCAACGGGAAGTTCCACGGGATGATCTGCCCGACCACGCCCAGCGGCTCGTGGATGTGGTAGGCGACAGTCTTCTCGTCGATCTCGGCGGCGCCGCCTTCCTGGGCGCGCAGGCAGCCGGCGAAATAGCGGAAGTGGTCGACGGCCAGGGGAATGTCGGCGTTCAGGGTTTCGCGGATCGGCTTGCCGTTGTCCCAGGTTTCGGTGATGGCCAGCAGCTCCAGGTTCTGCTCGATGCGGTCGGCGATGCGCAGCAGGACGTTGGAGCGTTCCTGCACCGAGGTGCGGCCCCAGGCGTCGGCGGCGGCATGGGCGGCGTCCAGCGCCTTGTCGATGTCCTTGGCGGTGGAGCGGGGGAATTCGGCGATGGGCTGGCCGTTGACCGGCGAGGTGTTGGTGAAGTGCTGGCCTTCGACCGGCGGGACGAACTCACCGCCGATGTAGTTGCCGTAGCGCGCCTTGAACGAGACCTTGGCGCCGTCGGTACCGGGATGTGCGTAACGCATGGTGTGTCTCCTGATCGATTTATGTTTGTGGAGGAGTGGCAAAGCGTAGAGCAAAGGTCGGGCCAGTGCCTGCGAGCCCAGGCGGTGCGCGGGTTTGTGAAGAATCGAACAGGGCCGACGCCAAGACGACGTAACGCAGGTGGCACGTTCGCCGTGACGTTTCGTATCGGTTTTGGCACGTTGCACGCGCCGGTGCCGCACGCCCCATTGCAAAGCCCGAGTCGCTGGAGGATGCTCGGGGAAATCCTTCTGTGCAGAAACACGCGATGAACAGCCGCTCGTTCAGCCGTCATGCCCGCCAAGTGCTCACCGTCGCCAACGGTCAACCCATGGGCGCGGGCAGTGACCCGTCGATCGCCCGCTCCTGGTTGCGCTGCCTGGAGGACTACCACCTCGACCCGGCCCTGGCCCAGGCACCTGCCGTGCTTGAGCACGCCCATGTGCAGCAGGGCCGCCAGCGCCTGGGCCAGGTGCTGGAAATCGCCGGTACGGAAATGCACAGCCTGCACCAGCAACTGAGCGGCGCCGGGCACGCGGTGCTGCTCACCGACGCCCAGGGCATCATCCTCAATTGCCTGACCGCGCCCACCGAACAGCGCATTTTCGAGCGCGCCGGGCTGTGGCTGGGCGCCGACTGGAGCGAGGCGCGCGAAGGCACCAACGGCATCGGCACCTGCCTGGTCGAGCGCCAGCCGCTGACCATCCATCAGGACGAACACTTTCGCGGGCGGCACACGGGGCTGACCTGCTCGTCGAGCCCGGTATTCGACCCCCAGGGCGACTTGCTGGCCGTGCTCGACGTCTCTTCGGCGCGCACCGACGTGTCGCGGCAGAGCCAGTTCCACACCATGGCGCTGGTCAACCTGTCGGCCAAGGTCATCGAGCGCTGCTACTTCCTGCGCCAGTTCGAGCACCTGTGGTTGCTGCGCTTTCATGTGCAGGCCGAATCGGTGGGCCTGTTCAGCGAAGGTTTGCTGGCGATCGACGGCGACGGCCGCATCCAGGCGGTCAACCAGGGTGCGCTTAACCTGATCGGCGCGCCGCGCAGCGGTTTGCTGGGGCAGTCGGTGGAGCGCTTCTTTGCCTGCCGCCTGGACGACCTGCTAGCCCGCGCCGCGCCCCAGGGCAGCGCGGTGTGGCCGCTGACGACCCACCAGGGGCGGGCCATGTTCGCCAGCCTGCGCGGCCAGCCAGCGCAGCCGGTGTGGACGGTGCCGGCCAGTGCGCCTTCTGTGCGCAAGCCTGCCGTGCAGGGCTGCTGGGTCGACCCAGCTCTGCAGGACGACTTCCGCCGTGCCGTGCGCGTGTTCCAGCGCGACGTACCGTTGCTGCTGTGCGGCGAAACCGGCTGCGGCAAGGAAGCCTTCGCCCAGGCCGTGCACCAGGCCAGCGACCGTCAGGGCCGGCCGTTCGTGGCGATCAACTGCGCGTCGATTCCGGAAAGCCTGATCGAGAGCGAGTTGTTCGGCTACCGCGGCGGCAGCTTCACCGGCGCGCGCAAGGAAGGCATGCGCGGCAAACTGTTGCAGGCCGACGGCGGCACCTTGCTGCTGGACGAGATCGGCGACATGCCCCTGGCCTTGCAAACCCGCTTGCTGCGGGTGCTGGAAGACCGTCAGGTGGTGCCCATCGGCGGCGAGCCAAGGCGTGTCGATGTGCGCATCATCAGCGCCACCCACCGCCATCTGCTGGAACGGGTCGAGCAGGGCAGTTTCCGGGAAGACCTGTACTACCGTCTCAACGGCCTGGAGATCGCCCTACCGGCCGTGCGCGAGCGCAGCGATCGGGGAGCGCTGCTGGACCTGTTGCTGGCCACCGAGGCGGCTGGGCAGGCCGTCGTCCTGGAGCCGGCCGCGCGTCAGGCGCTGCTCGATTTCGCCTGGCCGGGCAACGTGCGGCAGATGAAGAACGTGTTGCGCGCCGTGGTCGCCTTGAGCGAGCAGGGGCGCATCACCCTGGCCGATTTGCCGGCCGTGGTGCGCGGTGGCACAGGCGGCATCGCCTCAGCGCCAGCTGCGCCGATCGAGCGACCGTCGCCTGCCCTGGGCGGCGAACTGGACCTCGCCGAACGCAAGGCGCTGCTCGATCTGCTGCAAGCCCGGCGCTGGCACCTGACCCAGGTCGCCGAGCACTTGGGCATCAGCCGCAATACCCTGTACCGCAAGCTGCGCAAGCACGGCATCCGCCGCGCCGACTGAGCGAAACAGCGGGTGCGCTTTGCCTAGGGCTGGGCTACCCTGCCTCGACGTTTTGCGAGGTCGATCATGCACATTCATATTCTCGGTATTTGCGGCACTTTCATGGGCTCCCTGGCGGTACTGGCCAAGGCGCTCGGGCATCGCGTCACCGGCTCCGATGCCAACGTCTATCCGCCCATGAGCACCCAGCTCCAAGCCCAAGGCATCGAGCTGACCCAAGGCTACGACCCGGCGCAACTGCAACCGGCACCGGACCTGGTGGTGATCGGCAACGCCATGTCGCGCGGCAACCCGGCGGTGGAGTACGTGCTGAACAAGGGCCTGCCTTACGTGTCGGGGCCGCAGTGGCTGGCCGACCACGTGCTGCAAGGGCGCTGGGTACTGGCAGTGGCCGGCACCCACGGCAAGACCACCACCAGCAGCATGCTGGCTTGGGTCCTGGAACATGCCGGCATGAGCCCGGGCTTCCTGATCGGCGGCGTGCCGCAGAACTTCTCGGTCTCGGCGCGCCTGGGCGAAACCCCCTTCTTCGTGGTCGAAGCCGACGAGTACGACAGCGCCTTCTTCGACAAGCGCTCCAAGTTCGTGCACTACCACCCGCGCACCGCGATCCTCAACAACCTGGAATTCGACCACGCCGACATCTTCCCCGATCTGCAAGCCATCGAGCGGCAGTTCCACCACCTGGTACGCACCATCCCCAGCGAAGGCCTGGTCATCCACCCGACCCGCGAGCAAGCGCTGGCGCGGGTGATCGACATGGGGTGCTGGACCCCGGTGCAGACCACCGGCGAAGGCGGCCAGTGGCAGGCGCGCCTGCTCAGCGCCGACGGTTCGCGCTTCGAAGTGCTGTTCGACGGCCAGGTGCAAGGCACCGTGCAATGGCCACTGACCGGGCGGCACAACGTCGACAATGCGCTGGCCACCTTGGCCGCCGCGCGCCACGTGGGCGTGGCGCCGGCCTTGGGCATCGAAGGCTTGAGCGCCTTCAAGAACGTCAAACGGCGCATGGAAACCATCGCCGAGGTGCAAGGCGTCACTATCTATGACGACTTCGCCCACCACCCCACGGCCATCGCCACCACCCTCGACGGCCTGCGCAAACGGGTCGGCGCGGCGCCGGTCATCGCCATCATCGAGCCGCGCTCCAACTCCATGAAGCTCGGCGCGCACCGCGACGGCCTGCCGGAAAGCGTCGTCGATGCCGACCAGGTGATCTGGTACGCACCGGCCAACCTGGGCTGGGACTTGGCCGCCACCGCCGCCGAATGCCGCGTGCCTTCCGTGGTGGCCGACAGCCTCGAAGCGATCATCGAGCGGGTCAAGGGCCAGGCCCGCCCCGGCACCCACGTGGTGATCATGAGCAACGGCGGCTTTGGCGGCCTGCACCTGAAACTCGCCGAGGCCCTGCGATGAGCGGGCCGCAACGCGTCACCCTGGCCATGACCGGAGCCTCGGGCGCGCAATACGGCCTGCGCCTGCTCGATTGCCTGGTGCGCGAAGACCGCGAAGTGCATTTTCTGATCTCCAAGGCCGCGCAACTGGTGATGGCCACCGAAACCGACGTCGAGCTGCCGGCCAAGCCGCAGGCGGCGCAGGCGTTCCTCACCGAATACACCGGCGCCTCCGCCGGGCAGATTCGCGTGTACGGCAAGGAAGACTGGATGTCGCCCGTGGCCTCGGGCTCCGGCGCGCCAGCGGCGATGGTGGTGGTACCCTGTTCCACCGGCACCCTGTCGGCGATCGCCACCGGGGCATGTAACAACCTCATCGAGCGCGCCGCCGACGTGACCCTCAAGGAGCGCCGGCAACTGATCCTGGTGCCGCGCGAGGCGCCGTTCTCCACTATCCACCTGGAAAACATGCTCAAGCTGTCGAACATGGGCGCGGTGATCCTGCCGGCGGCACCGGGCTTCTACCACCAGCCGCAGACCATCGACGACCTGATCGACTTCGTCGTGGCGCGGATCCTCAACCTGTTGGACATCCCGCAAGACATGCTGCCGCGCTGGGGCGAGCACCATATCGGCAGCGATCTGTGAAGGCACTGCTGCTGGCCGGTGCCGTACTGCTGAGCGGTTGCGCCACGGTCGGCACGCTCAACGCCAAGCAGCCGGACGCACCGGTGGTCTACGCCGGCACGCGGCTGGACCTCTATGCCCTGAACGGCGGCTGCTGCGCCGAAGACCGCTTCGGCACCGCAGCGCCGGCTTGGCCGGGGCTGGACCTGCCCTTCAGTGCGTTGCTCGACACCCTGTTGCTGCCGCTGTCGGTGGCGACTGCACTGGGTGCGCAGTTCAACGCCACTGGCGGCTTGTAGCCCTTTTACTTGCCCAGGCGGCGCAGCTCGTCCGACTCCACCACCCGCACGCCATCCTGTTCTTCCAGTGCCAGGCGCCATAGCGCGCGGGCCAGGGCGCAGGCCTCGATGCCTTTGTACTTGCCGGGAATCAGGCGCGCCAAAGGCGCCGCCAGACGCTCGGCCAAGCGCTGGTTCAGGCGTTCACCCAGCAGCAGGGAAGGACGAGCGATGGTCAGTTGCGGCCAGCCCTGTTGCTTGAGGGCCTCTTCCATCTCGCCTTTGACGCGGTTGTAGAACACCGAAGAGCCGGTGTCGGCGCCGATCGCGCTGATCACCAGCAGATGCCGCGCGCCCAGCTCGCGTGCGCGTTGGCCGAAGGCGGCGACCAGTTCCAGGTCGACGGCGCGGAAGGCCGCTTCGGATCCTGCTTGCTTGATCGTGGTGCCCAGGCAGCAGAAGGCGATGTCGACGTTGCCGCTGAGCGTCGGCAGCAGGTCGGCGAGCTCGCCAAGGGGATTTTCCAGGTGTGCGTGCTCGGCCAGGGGGCGCCGTGTCGGGGCCAGGACGCGGCTGATTGTGGGTTCGCTGAGCAGGCGGTCGAGCAGGTGCTCGCCGGTCAGGCCGGTGGCGCCGGCGATCAGGACACGCTGGGGCGTCAGGTACATACGGTATCTCCCTGTTCGATGCAGAGGCGGCCCGTGGCCGCGCCTACAGATTCAATGCCTGCTCGGCTTGCTGACGCCGCAGGCGCTGCCAGTGTGCGATCACCCCCGAAGGCGCCCAGATCTGCGGTTCAGAGGCTTCGAAGCCTTCCCGGCGTTCTCGTTCGGCAACGCTGGCGCGAGCCAGTTCAAACGCCTGTTTCAGATCGTCGGTCTGGTTCAAGGCTTGAGCGAACAGGGCATCGCCGAAGTAGGTGAAGTCCGCCTCTTCGGAACAGCCGAACGACACCCGGTCGGCGCGTGCGGCGGTCATGATCAGCGTGCGTTCGTCCTTGAGCGGCGCGATGTAGCCGCCCGAATAACAAGCCGAAACCACGATCACCTTGTCGCGCTGCTTGAGCGGCGCCAGCACGCTGGCCAGCTCGTCGGCGGCCAGATCGGCCAATTGCAGGCGCGGTTGGTCGAGCACCAGTTGGTGGTCGGCGCTGCCATGGGTGGTGAGGTAGATGAACACCAGATCGTCGTTCGACGTGCGCTCGGCCAGCGCCTGCACCGCGCGGCGCAGGCTTTCGCGGGTGGCCATGGGCCGGGTCGCCATGCTGTCGCGGTGGTTGACCAGGGTGATCTGGCCGGTGGCGCCGAAGCGCACCTTGAGCAGGTTGCTGACGTAGTCGGCTTCGCGCAGGAACACGCTCTGTTGGCCGTCGCCGGCCACCACCAGGCTGTACAGCCCGGTAGTCGGCTTGGCCTGCCGCGTTTGCGGCGCCTGGCCGGGCTTCGAATGCTTGGCCGAGAGGCCCGACGCCACGCCGGGTTTCACACCTTGCGCCTGTGGCAGCCGCGCCAAGGCCTGGTCGAGCAGGGCGCCCTGGTTGAGCAGCGCCAGGTCCAGCGGGTCGGGCAGCAGGTGGCCGCGTTCGTCGCGCACGCGCACACCGTTGAACCAGACACCGGCTTCCACACGCCCGTCGGCGTAGGTCAGGCGACCCTCGCCGTGGTAGGTGTCGTTGTCGAAGGCGCCCTGGTACTGGCTGCCGTCGGGCAGTTGCAGATGGCCCTGGCCGGAGAAGCGCCAGTCGCGGAACTGCCCTTTGTAGTGGCTGCCGTCGGCACCGAGCAGCTCACCCTCGCCGGCCAGCGCGCCGTCCTTGAACGGGCCGATCCACACGTCGCCCTCGGCGTTCTCGTAGCGGCCGCGGCCTTCCAGACGGTTGTCCTTGAATTCGCCGATGTACTGCTCGCCCTCGACGCTGTCGAAGGTGCCGCTGCCTTGCAGCTGGCCGTCGACGAAGGTGCCGCTGAAGCGGTTGCCGCTGGCGTCGCTGCGCACCCCGGCGCCATTGGGCTTGCCGTGGCTGAACAGGCCCTGGTAGCGGCTGCCGTCGGCCATTTGCAGTTCGCCGGCGCCCTGGTACTGGTCGTCCGCGAACTGGCCGCGGTACGACTGGTCGTGCTGCTTGAGCGTGCCGTCACCGTCGCGCCGGCCCTGTTTGAAGGTGCCGCTGTAGTGGCTGTCGGGCGTGGTCAGTTCGCCCAGACCGTCGAACAGCCCCTGGACGAACTGGCCGCGGTAGACCTCGCCATGGCTGCCGTGCCATTCGCCGTCGCCGTGCCATTGGCCGTCGTGGAAACCACCCTGGTAGTAGCTGCCGTTGGGGTAGTCGATGCGTCCCTGGCCTTGCAGCAGGCCATTGACCACCTCGCCCCGGTAACGGCCGCCGTCGGGCAGGCGCGCGTCGGGCGGCGAGAGCGGCTCGCCCTCGCCGCAGGCCGCGAGCAGCAGGGTCAACGCAAGGGGCAGCAGTGGGCGCATGACGGAGTCCGGCTGGAAAATCGGCGAGTATGCCGCAGATTGCCTGCGCGCAGACAGCCATCGCACGTGCCGCGCATCGCCTTCGGACGAACAGCGCAGCGGCGCGGCACCGCGCGCCTGTCAGAAGCCGCTGACATTGCCCCTGGCGGTCTCCGAGGGCCTGCACGGCGGTATCGGGCCGGTCAAGGGAAGAAGTTTACGGCCACGGTCGGCCGATGCCGTCGGCTCGCGTGCGTATAATGGCCGCCTCGCTCGAAGGAGGTGCCTATGCTGTTGCGCGGATTGACTTGGTTGGTGCTGTTCCAGTTGCTGGGCACGGCGCTCAACCACCTGCTGCTGCCCATGTTGCCGGGGCCGATCATCGGTCTATTGCTGCTCCTGGTCTGGCTGATGGTCAGGGGTGAAGTCGGCCAACCGCTGAGCGAGGCATCGTCGAGCC
The DNA here is from genome assembly GCF_054508135.1 of Pseudomonas sp. MLB6B. Taxonomy (NCBI): domain Bacteria; kingdom Pseudomonadati; phylum Pseudomonadota; class Gammaproteobacteria; order Pseudomonadales; family Pseudomonadaceae; genus Pseudomonas; species Pseudomonas sp. MLB6B. The sequence continues at coordinate 1,361,803 of NZ_CP199313.1, forward strand.
TGCTGCGCTACCTGCCGCTGCTGCTGGTGCCGCCGGCGGTCGGCGTGATGGTCTACGCCAAGGACATCGCCGCCGACTTCTGGGCCATCGTCGGCGCGCTGGTGATCTCCTGCGTGCTGAGCCTGGTGCTGGCTGGCGTACTGATGCAGAAGCTCATCCACCGCCAGAGCACGCGCAAGGAGCAGCCATGACCCCCGACGTGCAGGGCGCCTGGACGGCCGTGGTGCACCACCCGCTGTTCGGCATCGGCATCACCCTGGGTGCCTACCAGCTGGCGGTCGCGGCCTACGAAAGAACCCGCTGGGTCTTCCTGCAACCGGTGCTGGTGTCGATGCTGCTGCTGATCGGCGTGCTGCTGTCGTGCGGCATTCAGTACAGCGAGTACCGCAAGAGCACCGAGATCCTCAACATCTTGCTGGGGCCGGCCACCGTGGCCCTGGCGGTGCCGCTGTACCTGAACCTGCGGCGCATCCGCCAGTTGTTCTGGCCGACCTTTACTACGCTGGTAGTCGGCGGCGTGTTCGCCACCCTGACGTGCGTGGCGTTGGGTTACGCCTTCGGCGCCGAGCACATGATCCTGATGACCATGGCGCCCAAGTCGGTGACCTCGCCCATCGCCATGCTCGTGGCCGAGCAGATCGGCGGTGTGGCGGCGCTGGCCGCGGTGTTCGTGCTGATCACCGGGGTGCTGGGCGCCATCGTCGGCCCGGCGCTGCTCGACCGCTTCGGCGTGACCCACCCCGAAGCCCGCGGCATGTCGCTGGGCATCACGGCGCACGCGGTGGGCACCTCGGTGGCGTTGCAGGAAAGCGATGAATGCGGCGCCTTCGCGGCGCTGGCGATGAGCCTGATGGGCGTGGCCACCGCGGTGCTCCTGCCGCTGGCGGTCAGCCTGGTGACCTGAGGACGCGACATGACGTTACCGCTGTTTCCGCTCAATACCGTGCTGTTTCCCGGCTGTCTGCTCGACCTGCAGATTTTCGAAGCACGCTACCTGGACATGATCGGCCGCTGCATGAAGCAGGGCGAAGGCTTCGGCGTGGTGTGCATCCTCGACGGCGAGCAGGTCGGCCACGCACCCACCGGTGTGGCGACGGTCGGCTGCGAGGCGGTGATCCGCGACTTCGTGCAGCAGGAAAACGGCCTGCTGGGCATTCGCGTCGAGGGTGCCCGACGCTTCCGACTGGGTGCGACCCAGGTGCTCAAGGACCAGTTGCTGGTCGGCGAAGTCGAATGGCTGGCCGAGCAGGCCGACAGTGCCTTGCTCGAACAGGACGACGATCTGCTGGCGCTGCTGCTGGCTTTGGGCGAGCACCCGATGGTCAAGTCCCTGGACATGCCCCAGGCGGTCGACGGCCGGCAGTCGCTGGCCAACCAGTTGGGGTATCTGCTGCCGTTTCTGGAAGAGGAAAAGCTCAGGTTGCTGGCCACCGACTCGCCCGCGCAGCGCCTGGATGGCATTCAGACGCTGCTCGAACAGTTGCAGGGCGAGGTGATCGGCTGAGGCCGACGGGCGCCTGGCGGCGCCCTTTTCAGTACTGGTAGCGCAGCAGCGCGGCAGGCAGGGCGTGGAAGGCGAAGAACGCCATCAGCGCTGCGCAGGCCGGCAGCACCAGCCACCACACCCGCACCGGCATGGCCGGCAGGGGCTCGCGGTTCTGCACCAGAGTCAGGGTCAGGGCGCACACGCAGCAGGCCAGCAGGGTGCCGGCGAGGATGTCGGTCGGCCAGTGCGCGCCGAGGTAGACCCGCGACAGGGCGATCGTCATGGCGGGCAAACAGCCCAGCAAGACCCAGGTCAGGCGCATGCGCGTCGGCTGACCGCGCCCGGCCAGGACCGCCAGCACCAGGAAGAAGGCGAACGAGGCCGAGCTGTGCCCGCTGGGCATGCTGTAGCTGGTCAGCGGTTCGGTGAGCACTTCGGGGCGCGCACGGGCGAACAGCCATTTCAGGCTGCCGTTGCCGACGGCGGTGCCGATCAGCGCGCAGCCGGCGAACAACGCATGGCGCCATTGCCGCACCAGCAGCAACAGCCCGGTCAGCAGGCCGCCGAGGAAGAACTGCGTGCGGAAATCGCCCAGCCGGGTGATCAGCACCACGGCGCCGTCCAGCGCCTGGCGGCGGTGTTCCTGGACCAGGGTCATCACGCCTTGGTCGAAGTCGTGTAGCCATGGCCAACCGACGAACACGGCGATCAGTGCCAGCAGGCACAACCCGCTGATCAGGCGGCTGCCGTGGCGGTGATCGCGGATGCTGCTGCTCAGGCTGACCACGATCAGCACGGCCAGGGTGCCGACGACGATACCGGCCTGGGGCCAGAAGTCTTCCGGCAGCGGCAGGCGGATGGCCGCGCCGGTCGCCCAGCCGGGCAGCAGATAGGCCACCGACCAACCGGCGGCGGCCACCAGGCTGACGGCGACGAAGCGCAGCAGCGGCATGTCGAACATGCCCGCGACCATCGGCAGCATCGGCCGCAGCGGCCCGATGAAGCGGCCTACCAGCAGGCTGGCGATGCCATAGCGCTTGAAATAGGTCTCGGCGCTGCCGATCCATTCGGGGTGGTGGCGTATCAGCGGCAAGCCGCGGATGTTCTGGTGGAAGTATTTGCCGATGGCGTAGGACAGCGCATCGCCGAGCAAGCCCCCGGCGAACCCCAGCAACAGGGTTTCCCCCAAGGTGAAGGCGCCGCTGCCGGCCAGCACCGCCACTGCGAACAGCAGCACGGTGCCGGGCACGATGATGCCGGCGATGGCCAAGCACTCGATGCAGGCGATGAGGAAGATGGCAATGCCCAGCCATTGTGGGTTGGCACTGAGCCAGGTGGTGAGGCTGTCGAGCCATTGGCCCATGATGTCAGTGTCCTTCGTTCAGGAGGGGAAAGCCTTGATGATGGAGAAGTCCTGCCCTTCGACTTGGCCCCGGCGCAGCGGGTTCCGCGTGCAGAAGCGGGCATAGGCGGCATCGACGAAGCGGTAGGGCAGGTGTTCGTCGCGGCCGTGGGGAATGCCCAGGCGCGCGGTCTGGATGATCTGCGGCACCGCGATGCCGCAATCTTCCACATAGAAACGCTGGGGGTCGAAGCGCTGGGCGTCCCAGTGCGGCACCTTCAGGCCCAGGGCACGGCAGAGCAGAGTCTGGCCGGCGCACAGGCGCCCGTCGGGGCGCGGGTTGCCGCTGGCGTCGGGGTTGTTCAGCTGCATGCGCGCCAGGCTGTTGGCGTCGCTCAGGGCGTCGGTCCAGGGGTAGGCCGACTTGATCAGCACGGCATTGCCCGGCCCGTGGGCGCTGAAGTTCAGCGAATCGCCGCCACGTGCGTAGTACATGTAGATGTGCCCGCCGTCGAGAAACAGCGCCTTGCGCTTTTCGGTGAAGCCCAGGGAAGCATGGCTGCCTTTGTCGCTGAGGTAATAGGCCTCGGTTTCGATGATCCGCGCGGCCAGCCACAGGTCGCCTTGGCGGTGGCGGATGACTTTGCCGAGCAGGTCCTTGGCCAGGGTCTGGGCGTCGCGGTCGAAGAAGCTGTCGGGCAAGGCCGAAGGCGGGTGGAGGGCTGGCGTCGTCATGGGGGATCGGCTTCCAGGCGAAAAGACCGGGATCATAGCAACGAATGACGGACCGCAGCGCTGGCCTTGTGCCTGTACTTGATCCAAGGCCATTGATCGCGCATCGGGCATGCCCCCGCAAACACGGGCTGTAGTGAGACGCCGAGACACTTACCAAGGCAAAATCGGACAATTCCGATACCTACCGTTACATCTTTCTGACCCTGCGGCTGTGACATTTACTACCATCCGCCTCCCACCGCTGGGCGTATACCGGCGCGCCCGCTATAATCAGCCGCTTTCCCCTTCGCCAAGACACCGAACCCATGACTGAGTCCGTTCTTGACTACATGACCCGCCTGGGTCGCGCCGCCCGCGAAGCCTCGCGGGTCATCGGCCGTGCCAGCACCGCGCAGAAGAACCGCGCCCTGCAGGCCGCCGCCGCGGCGCTGGACGCTGCCCGCGATGAGCTGACCGCCGCCAATGAGCAAGACCTGGCCGCTGGCCGCGCCAATGGTCTGGAGCCAGCGCTGCTCGACCGCCTGGCGCTGACCCCGGCGCGCATCGACGGCATGATCACCGGCCTGCGTCAGGTCGCTGCGCTGCCCGATCCGGTCGGGGCGATCCGCGACATGAGCTACCGGCCTTCGGGCATTCAGGTCGGCAAGATGCGCGTGCCCTTGGGCGTTGTGGGAATCATCTACGAGTCGCGCCCGAACGTGACCATCGACGCCGCCAGCCTGTGCCTGAAGTCGGGCAACGCGACCATCCTGCGCGGCGGCTCCGAAGCCATCCATTCCAACCGTGCCATCGCCCGCTGCATCCAGCGCGGCCTGGCCGACGCCGGTCTGCCGGCCGCGGTGGTGCAGGTGGTCGAGACCACCGACCGCGCGGCGGTCGGGGCGTTGATCAGCATGCCCGACTACGTCGACGTCATCGTGCCCCGTGGCGGGCGCAGCCTGATCGAACGCGTCAGCCGCGAGGCCCGCTTGCCGGTCATCAAGCACCTCGACGGCATCTGCCACGTGTACGTGGCCGAGCACGCCGAGCTGGCCAAGGCCCAGCGCATCGCCCTCAACGCCAAGACCTACCGCTACGGCATCTGCGGCGCCATGGAAACCCTGCTGGTCGACCAGCGCGTGGCCCAGGCCTTCCTGCCTGGCATGGCCGAAGCCCTGATCGAGAAGGGCGTGGAACTGCGCGGCTGCGAGCGGACCCGCGCCATCGTCGACGCCCAGCCGGCCAGCGAAGCGGACTGGCACACCGAGTACCTCGCGCCGATCCTGTCGATCCGCGTCGTCGACGGCTTCGACCAGGCCGTCGAGCACATCAACCATTACGGTTCGCACCACACCGACGCCATCGTCACCGAGCACCAGGGCCAGGCCCGACGTTTCATCACCGACGTCGATTCGGCCTCGGTGATGATCAACGCACCGACCTGCTTCGCCGACGGTTTCGAATACGGCCTGGGCGCGGAAATCGGCATCTCCACCGACAAGCTGCATGCCCGCGGCCCGGTCGGCCTGGAAGGCCTGACCTGCGAGAAATACGTGGTGATCGGCGACGGCCAACTGCGCGGCCAGGAGCCGAGCTGAATTGACCGCACCTTCGCCAGCCCGGCGCATCGGCATCCTGGGCGGAACCTTCGACCCCGTGCATATCGGCCACCTGCGCAGCGCGCTGGAAGTGGCCGAGCTGATGCGGCTGGACGAACTGCGCCTGCTGCCCAACGCCCGCCCGCCGCACCGCGACACACCGCAGGTGACGCCGCAAGACCGCCTGGCGATGGTGAGCCACGCGGTGGCCGGCACGGCGCAGCTGAGCGTCGATGCCCGCGAGCTGGCGCGCGACAAACCGTCGTACACCATCGACACGCTCGAATCGTTGCGCGCCGAACTCGCCGCCGACGACCAGCTGTTCCTGCTGCTGGGGTGGGACGCCTTCTGCGGCCTGCCGGGCTGGCACCGTTGGGAAGAGCTGCTGCAACACTGTCACATCCTGGTGCTGCAACGCCCGGATGCCGACGTCGAACCCCCTTTCGAGCTGCGCAACCTGCTGGCTGCGCGCTCCGCGAGCGATCCTACCGCCATGCCCGGCCCGGCGGGGCACATTTCGTTCGTCTGGCAGACCCCGCTCGCGGTGTCCGCTACGCAGATCCGACAGCTGCTGGCCAGCGGCAAGTCGGTGCGGTTCCTGGTGCCGGACGCAGTACTGGCCTACATAGAGGCGCACGACCTGTATCGTGCGTCTACCTGAAGGTGCCACGGGCACCTCACTCAACACGTTGAACGAGTTTGATATGACCAAGCAGAAAATCCATGGCGAAGCACTGGTCGAGCTGACCAAATCGGCGCTCGAAGACGTCAAGGCCCAAGACATCCAAGTGATCGACGTCCGCGACAAGCACAGCCTCACCGACTACATGATCATCGCCACCGGTACCTCCAACCGGCAGATCAACGCGATGCTGGAAAAGGTCCGCGAAGCGGTCAAGGCCAAGGGCGCGCAGCCCCTGGGCGAAGAAGGCAAGGGCGACAGCGACTGGGTGCTGCTCGACCTCAACGACGTCATCGTGCACATGATGACCGCCGCTGCCCGCCAGTTCTACGACTTGGAGCGTCTGTGGGTCGGCGCCGAGCAGAGCCGCGCCGCCGACGGCAAGCACCACAGCCCCGAGAACAGCACCCACGACTACTTCGAAAAGCTCAAGGACCGGGAATAGGTCGGCGCCATGCGTCTGCGCCTGATCGCGGTCGGTTCGCGCATGCCCAAGTGGGTCGAGGAAGGCTGGCACGAATACGCCAAGCGCCTGCCTGCGGAGATGGCGCTGGAGCTCGTGGAAATCCCGCTGAACACCCGCGGCAAGAACGCCGACGTGACCCGCCTGATCCGTCAGGAGGGTGACGCCATGCTGAGCAAGGTGCAGCCGGGCGAGCGCATCGTCACCCTCGAAGTGCACGGCAAACCCTGGAGCACCGAGCAGTTGGCGGGCGAACTCGACCGCTGGCGCCTCGATGCGCGCACCGTCAACCTGATGGTCGGCGGCCCCGAGGGGCTGGCCCCGCAGGTGTGCGCGCGGGCCGAACAGCGCTGGTCGCTGTCGCCGCTGACACTGCCGCACCCGTTGGTAAGGATACTGATCGGCGAACAGATCTACCGCGCCTGGACCGTGCTGTCCGGGCATCCCTACCATAAATAGCCTGTAAGCCTGACCGATGTCGCAGCCGATCCGCCTCAAGGACCACGAGAAAGACGCCCGTCTGGTGCGCAAGCGCGTCGTGGTCGGCGCCGTGGCGGTGACGTTGCTCATCTGCGTGCTGGTCGCGCGCCTGTACTTCCTGCAGGTCGTGCAGTACGACTACCACTCCACGCTGTCGGAGAACAATCGGGTGCACGTGCAGCCGATTCCACCCACCCGTGGGCTGATCTACGACCGCAACGGCGTGATCATCGCCGACAACCGGCCCAGCTTCAGCCTGAGCATGACCCGCGAGCGCGCCGGCAGCGACTGGCCGCAGGTGCTCGACGCCATCGTCGAAGTGCTGCAACTGAGCGAAGACGACCGCGTGCTGTTCGAAAAGCGCATGCGCCAGGGGCGTCGGCCGTTCGAGCCGGTGCCGATCCTGTTCGAACTGACCGAAGAGCAGATCGCCCGCGTGGCGGTGAACCAGTTCCGCCTGCCCGGCGTGGAAGTGGTGGCGCAACTGGTGCGGCACTATCCCCAGGGCGCGCATTTCGCCCATTCGGTGGGCTATGTGGGGCGGATCAACGAGAAAGAGCTCAAGACCCTCGATCCGGTCAACTATAGCGGCACCCACCACATCGGCAAGACCGGCATCGAGCGCTTCTACGAGAGCGCCCTGCATGGCCAGGTCGGCTACGAAGAAGTCGAGACCAATGCCCGCGGTCGCGTGCTGCGTGTGCTCAAGCGCACCGATCCCAAGCCCGGCAAGGACATCGTGCTGAGCCTGGACATCAAGCTGCAGGAGGCCGCCGAAGCGGCGCTGGGCGGGCGTCGCGGCGCCGTGGTGGCGCTCGACCCGCGTACCGGCGAGGTGCTGGCGATGGTCAGCCAGCCGAGCTTCGATCCCAACCTGTTCGTCACCGGCATCAGCTTCAAGGCCTACGCCGAGCTGCGCGACTCGATCGACCGGCCGCTGTTCAACCGCGTGCTGCGCGGGCTGTACCCGCCAGGTTCGACGATCAAGCCCGCCGTGGCCATCGCCGGCCTCGACAGCGGCGTGGTCAACGCCGGCAGCCGAGTGTTCGACCCCGGCTACTACCAACTGCCCAACTACGACCACAAGTACCGCAACTGGAACCGCAGTGGTGACGGCTGGGTCGATCTCGACACGGCGATAATGCGTTCCAACGACACCTACTTCTACGACCTGGCGCACAAGATGGGCATAGATCGCCTGTCGGCCTACATGAACAAGTTCGGTATCGGCCAGCGCGTGTCGCTGGACATGTTCGAGGAATCGGCCGGGCTCATGCCGTCGCGCGAATGGAAGCGCGCCACCCGCCGCCAGGCCTGGTTCCCTGGCGAAACGCTGATCCTCGGCATCGGCCAGGGGTACATGCAGGCCACCCCCCTGCAACTGGCCCAGGCCACCGCGCTGATCGCCAACAAGGGCGTGTGGAACCGTCCGCGCCTGGCCAAGACCATCGAAGGCGAGCCGCCGGTGGACGAAGAGCCGATGCCCGACATCGTCCTGCGCGACCCGTCCGACTGGAACAAGGTCACCCACGGCATGGAGCAGGTGATGCAGGGTGCGCGCGGCACCGCACGCAAGGCCGCGCTCGGCGCGCAGTACCGCATCGCCGGCAAGAGCGGCACCGCGCAGGTGGTGGCGATTCGCCAAGGCGAAAAATACGACCGCAACAAGCTCCAGGAGCGCCACCGCGACCATGCCCTGTTCGTCGCCTTCGCCCCGGCCGAAAAGCCCGAGATCGTGATCTCGGTGATGGTCGAGAACGGCGAGTCCGGGTCCGGTGTGGCCGCGCCCGTGGTGCGCCAGATCATGGACGCCTGGCTGCTCGATGAACATGGCCGGCTCAAATCCGCCGCCGTGCCTGCCACCGTTGCCGAGGAACCGGCCCCGTGATGAACAATTTCGACCGCATGCTCTCCAGCGAAGACGTGATGCGTCGCCGCGCGAGCTTTCTGCAGCGCATCCATATCGATGGGCCGCTGCTGCTGATTCTCCTGACCCTGGCCGCCGGCAGCCTGTTCGTGCTGTATTCGGCCAGCGGCAAGAACTGGGACCTGCTGCTCAAGCAGGCTTCTTCCTTCGGCCTGGGCCTGGTGTCGATGTTCGTCATCGCCCAGCTCGAACCGCGCTTCATGGCGCGCTGGGTGCCGCTGGCCTACCTGATGGGGGTGATGCTGCTGGTGGTGGTGGACGTCATGGGCCACAACGCCATGGGCGCCACGCGCTGGATCAACATTCCCGGGGTGATTCGCTTCCAGCCCTCGGAATTCATGAAGATCATCATGCCGGCGACCATCGCCTGGTACCTGGCCAAGCGCACCTTGCCGCCGCAGCTCAAGCACGTGCTGATCAGCCTGGTGCTGATCGGCGTGCCGTTCATCCTCATCGTACGCCAGCCCGACCTCGGCACCGCGTTGCTGATCCTGGCGTCCGGCGCCTTCGTGCTGTTCATGGGCGGGCTGCGTTGGCGCTGGATCGTCAGCGTGCTGGCCGCCGCGGTGCCGGTGGCGGTGGCGATGTGGTTCTTCGTCATGCACGACTACCAGAAGCAGCGTGTGCTGACCTTCCTCGACCCGGAAAGCGACCCGCTGGGCACCGGCTGGAACATCATCCAGTCCAAGGCCGCCATCGGCTCGGGCGGGGTGTTCGGCAAGGGTTGGCTGCTGGGCACCCAGTCGCACCTGGACTTCCTGCCTGAAAGCCACACCGACTTCATCATCGCCGTATTGGGCGAAGAATTCGGCCTGGTGGGCATCTGCATGCTGCTGATCATCTACCTGCTGCTGATCGGCCGTGGCCTGGTCATCACCGCCCAGGCGCAGACCCTGTACGGCAAGCTGCTGGCCGGCAGCCTGACCATGACGTTCTTCGTGTACGTGTTCGTCAATATCGGTATGGTGAGCGGCCTTCTGCCAGTAGTGGGCGTGCCGTTGCCCTTCATCAGCTACGGCGGAACTTCATTGGTGACGCTGCTGTCAGCGTTTGGCGTTTTGATGTCGATCCACACGCATCGCAAGTGGATCGCGCAGGTTTGAATAAGGTGAACAATTACATGCAAGTCGTGCGTGGCTGGGTGGCTCGTCAAATGCCGTGGATCGGCGCCCTGGGCCTGCTTGGCGCGGCCGCGCAGGTCACCGCCGGCGATTACGACGGTTCGCCGCAAGTGCAGGCGTTCGTCGCCGAGATGACCCGCGACCACGGCTTCGCCCCCGAGCAGTTGCAGGCGGTGTTCGCCGAGGTCGAGCGCAAGCAGTCGATCCTCGACGCCATTTCCCGGCCGGCCGAGCGCGTCAAGCCATGGAAGGACTACCGCCCGATGTTCCTCACCGACGCGCGCATCGCCCGTGGCGTGGACTTCTGGCGCCAGCACGAGGCCACCCTGGCCCGTGCCGAGCTGACCTTCGGCGTGCCGGCGCAGGTGATCGTGGCGATCATCGGCGTGGAAACCTTCTTCGGCCGCAACACCGGCAACTACCGGGTGATCGACGCGTTGTCGACCCTGGGCTTCGACTACCCGCCCCGCGCCGACTTCTTCCGCAAGGAACTGCGCGAGTATCTGCTGCTGGCCCGCGACCAGCAGGTCGACCCGCTCAGCCTCAAGGGCTCCTACGCCGGCGCCATGGGCCTACCGCAGTTCATGCCCAGCAGCTTCCGCGCCTATGCCGTGGACTTCGACGGCGATGGGCACATCAACATCTGGAACAACGCCGACGATGCCATCGGCAGCGTCGCCAGCTACTTCCAGCGTCATGGCTGGGTCGAGGGGGAAGCGGTGGTCAGCCGCGCCCAGGTCAGCGGTGCGCAGGCCGACCAGGGCCTGACCCAGGGCATCGAGCCGGCCAGCACGGTCGCTCAGTTGCGTGCCCTCGGCTGGTCGAGTCAAGATGCGCTGCCCGACGATCTGCCGGTCACGGCGTTCCGTCTGGAAGGCGAAAACGGCCCCGAATACTGGATGGGCCTGAAAAATTTCTACGCGATCACCCGCTACAACCGCAGCGTGATGTATGCCATGGCGGTGCATCAGTTGTCCGAGCAGCTGGTCAAGGCACGAGGCGTCAACTAAATGCGCGAATTCTTCACAGCGAACACTTTGAAAGTCCTGGGCTGCCTGACCGCCGCGCTGGTCTTGGCGAGCTGTTCTTCCAGTCGCCCCAGCACCGCCGCGAAAGCGCCCAAGGGCGGTGCGATCGTCCGCGCCCAGCCGGGCCTGGACATCAACCGCGCGCACAAGGACGGCGCGCCCTGGTGGGACGTGGACGTCAACAAGATTCCCGACGCCACGCCGACCCTGCACACCGGCCCCTACAAGGCCAACCCCTACACGGTGTTGGGCAAGACCTACTACCCGATCCAGCAATTCAGCAACTACCGCGCCGAGGGCACGGCGTCGTGGTACGGCACCAAGTTCCATGGCCAGAACACTGCCAACGGCGAGGTCTACGACCTCTACGGCATGAGCGCGGCGCACAAGACCCTGCCGCTGCCGGCCTATGTGCGGGTGACCAATCTCGACAACCAGCGCAGCGTGATCCTGCGGGTCAACGACCGCGGGCCGTTCTATTCCGACCGCATCATCGACCTGTCCTACGCCGCCGCCAAAAAGCTCGGCTACGCCGAGATCGGCACCGCGCGGGTACGCGTCGAGGGCATCGATCCGCAACAGTGGTGGGCCCAGCGCGGGCGATCGGCACCGCTGGTGCTCAAAGAACCACAGGTCGCGCAAACCCAGCCGCTGCCGGCCAGCACCGGTGGCGTCGAGCAGTGGACGCCACCGCCGCAGCAGCACGCGGCCGCCGTGGTGCCGGTACAGGTGGCGAGCAACCCCGCCCCTGTAGGCAACGGCGCGATGTTCCTGCAGGTCGGCGCCTTCGCCAACCCGGACGCGGCCGAACTGCTGCGCTCCAAGCTGAGCACCATGGTCAGCGCGCCGGTGTTCATCAGCTCCATCGTGCGCAACCAGCAGACGTTGCACCGCGTGCGCCTGGGGCCGATCGGCAGCCAGGGCGAAGTGCAGCAGATGCAGGACAGCGTGCGTCTGGCCAACCTCGGCCAGGCCAAGCTGGTCACGGCAGACTGAGCCGATCGGTCGGTTTTGTCATGAACCGGCGGGCATGGCCATGTACAATGGCCGCTTTTGCCCGCCAGCCCCTCCCAGGGCGCTGAACATTGATGTGGGGGCGTGGCCCGGATAGCCGGCACCTGTGCCGATTGCGGCCGCGAACATCAGACCTTCAAACGATTTACGAGAGACGGATGAACATCACCAAACTAGCCCAACGCCTATGCCTGCCCGTGCTGCTGCTGATCATGCCTGCCGCCTTCGCGGCGGAGCAGATGGTGCCAGCGGCCCCTCAACTGGCGGCCAAATCCTACGTGCTGATGGATGCCGCAAGCGGCAACGTGCTGGTCGAGAACAACGGTGACGAGCGCCTGCCGCCTGCCAGCCTGACCAAGCTGATGACCGCCTACATCGCCACGCTCGACATCCGCCGCGGGCAGATCGGCGAGAACGACCCGGTCACCGTCAGCGAAAACGCCTGGCGCACCGGCGGCTCGCGCATGTTCATCAAGGTCGGCAGCCAAGTCACCGTCAGCGATCTGCTGCACGGCATCATCATCCAGTCGGGCAACGACGCCTCGGTGGCCCTGTCCGAGCACATCGCCGGCAGCGAAGACGCTTTCGCCGACATGATGAACAAGACCGCTGCGGACTTGGGCATGAGCAACAGCCACTTCATGAACCCCACCGGCCTGCCGAACCCCGAGCACTATTCGTCGGCCCACGACATGGCCCTGCTGGCGCGCGCGATCATCAACGAAGATCCGGCCCACTACGCCATCTACTCGCAGAAAGAGTTCTTCTGGAACAACATCAAGCAGCCCAACCGCAACCTGCTGCTGTGGCGCGACAAGACCGTCGACGGTCTGAAAACCGGCCACACCGAAGAGGCCGGCTACTGCATGGTGTCTTCCGCCGTGCGTGACGGCCAGCGCCTGATCGCCGTGGTCTTCGGCACCAACAGCGAACAGGCCCGTGCGGCCGAAACGCAGAAACTGCTGACCTACGGCTTCCGCTTCTTCGAAACCCAGACCTTCTACCAGAAGGGCACCGAGCTGGCGCAGGCGCCGGTATGGAAGGGCGCCACCTCGCAAGTCAAGGCGGGCTTGGCCAACGACCTGACCATGACCATGCCCAAGGGCCAGCTCAAGCGTCTGCAAGCGTCGATGACCCTCAACCCGCAACTGACCGCCCCCATCGCCCAGGGCGATGTGATCGGCAAGGTCGAGGTCAAGCTGGACGACAAGGTGGTGCACAGCGCCGACCTGATCGCCCTGGAAGCCGTCGAGGAAGGTGGCTTCATCCGCCGTATGTGGGATAGCATTCGTCTATTCTTCTATGGCTTGTTCAACTGACACGTGACCCCGGCAAGCCCCCGCCCACGGTGGGGGCTTCGTTGTTGCCACGGCTAACGAGGCCGTTACCGCCATGAGCGAAGCAGACGTCAAGTCGCACAAAATCGAATTTCCCTGCGCCGACTACCCGATCAAGGTCATCGGCGACACCGTGGTCAATTTCCGCGACACGGTCATCGAAATCCTCAAGAAACACGCTGAAGTCGACCTCTCGACCCTGGCCGAGCGCCAGAGCAAGGAAGGCAAGTACACCACCGTGCAGCTGCACATCGTGGCGACCAGCGAAGACCAACTGCACGACATCAACAGCGCTCTGCGTGCCACCGGCATCGTGAAAATGGTGCTGTGATGCCTGCCTGCCTGGGGTTTCGCGTGCTTGGCCTGCAACCGTACGAACCGGTGCTCGAGGCCATGCGGCGTTTCACCGGGCAGCGCACCGACGCCACGCCGGACGAAGTCTGGCTGGTCGAGCACTTGCCGGTGTTCACCCAAGGCCAGGCCGGCAAGCCCGAACACCTGATGTTCACCGGCGACATTCCAGTGGTGCAGACCGAGCGCGGCGGCCAGGTCACCTATCACGGGCCGGGTCAGCTGGTGGCTTACCTGCTGCTGGATGTACGCCGCCTGGGCATCGGCGTGCGCGAGCTGGTCAGCCGCATCGAAGCCAGCCTGGTGGCGCTGCTGGCCAGCTATCAGGTACAGGCCGCCGCCAAGCCCGATGCCCCGGGCGTCTACGTCGATGGCGCGAAGATCGCCTCGCTGGGCCTGCGCATCCGTAACGGCTGCGCCTTTCACGGCCTGGCGCTGAACGTCGACATGGACCTGGCGCCGTTTCGCCGAATCAACCCCTGTGGGTACGCCGGGCTGGCCATGACCCAGCTGCGCGACCACACAGGCCCGATCGAACTCGACGAGGTCAGGACGAGGCTGCGCGAACAGCTGGTCAAGCACCTCGACTACGCAGAGCAGACGACCCTCACGGGCGGAATCGACTGAATATGACTACTGTGCAAGAAGCCGTGCCGAACCTCATCGCCAGCGACGCGCCGCGCCGCCAGGCGCCGAAGAAAGTCGAAGCCGGCGTCAAGCTGCGCGGCGCCGAGAAGGTCGCGCGCATCCCGGTGAAGATCATCCCCACCGAAGAGCTGCCGAAGAAGCCCGACTGGATCCGCGTGCGCATCCCCGTTTCGCCCGAGGTCGACCGCATCAAGCAACTGCTGCGCAAGCACAAGCTGCACAGCGTCTGCGAAGAGGCGTCCTGCCCGAACCTGGGCGAGTGTTTCTCCGGCGGCACCGCGACCTTCATGATCATGGGCGACATCTGCACCCGTCGCTGCCCGTTCTGCGACGTCGGCCACGGTCGTCCGCGCCCGCTGGACGTGGACGAGCCGAAGAACCTCGCCGTGGCCATCGCCGACCTGCGCTTGAAGTACGTGGTGATCACTTCGGTCGACCGCGACGACCTGCGCGACGGCGGCGCCCAGCATTTCGCCGACTGCATCCGCGAGATCCGTGCGCTGTCGCCGGGCGTGCAGCTCGAAACCCTGGTGCCGGACTATCGCGGGCGCATGGACGTCGCGCTGGAAATCACCGCCAACGAGCCGCCGGATGTGTTCAACCACAACCTGGAAACCGTACCGCGCCTGTACAAGGCTGCGCGTCCGGGGTCGGACTACGACTGGTCGCTCGACCTGCTGCAGAAATTCAAGCAACTGGTGCCGCACGTGCCGACCAAGTCCGGCCTGATGCTGGGCCTGGGCGAAACCGATGAGGAAGTCATAGAGGTCATGCACCGCATGCGCGAGCACGACATCGACATGCTCACCCTCGGCCAGTACCTGCAACCTTCGCGCAACCACTTGCCGGTGCAGCGTTTCGTACACCCCGACACCTTCGCCTGGTTCGCCGAGGAAGGCTACAAGATGGGCTTCAAGAACGTTGCCTCCGGGCCGCTGGTGCGTTCGTCCTACCACGCCGACCAGCAAGCGCACGAAGCCAAGATCAAGCTCTGATCGCGACACGTGCCGACAGTGCCGATGTGTATCGCAGGGTACCATCGGCATTTTTCGTTCAGGGCCATGGCCTTTGAGGAGTGAAGATGCGCGGTCTGCAACCCGTTACCCAATTGCCCCGAGCGCTGCGCGCCGATGCCTGTTTCGCCGTGGTGGCCCCGGCCGGGCCTGCGCGACTGGATGTGGACAAGGCCCAACAGTGGTTCGCCGAGCGCGGCTACCGATGCCGTTTGTACCCTAGCGTGACGTCGGCCGAAGGTTATCTCGCCGGCAGTGACGCACAGCGCCTGCAAGACCTGCACGACGCCTTTGCCGACCCGAGCATCGACGCCATCCTGTGCATGCGCGGCGGTTACGGCAGCATGCGCCTGCTCGACGGCCTGGATTTCGAGCTGATCCGTCGCCACCCCAAACCATTGATCGGTTACAGCGACATCACTGCGCTGCACACTGCGCTGCAGCGCCATACCGGGCTGGTCACCTTCCATGGCGCAATGCTCAACGCCGACCTGCTCGGCGCCAAGGCCGAGCCCACCGAGGCCTCGTTGTTCGAGCAGTTGAGCGGGCGGTTGCAGAGCGGTACGGCAATTGCCCATCCCGCCGCGTGGCCGTTGACCGGGATCGTTCCGGGGTCGGCCAGCGGTACATTGCTGGGGGGCAACTTGTCGATGATCGGCGCAACCGTCGGCACGCTGGCGCAGGCCGATCTTACGGGCAGCATCCTGTTCATCGAGGACGTCAACGAACCGCTGTACCGGGTCGACCGGCTGCTGATCCAGTTGCGTCTGGCCGGCATGTTGCAGGGTGTGAAAGGCGTGCTGGTGGGGGATTTCGCCGGTATCACCGTAGCGGCGCTGACGCCATTGTTGCGCGACGTGTTCGAGCCGTTACGGATTCCGGTACTGGCCGGGTGGCGCAGCGGGCATTGCGATCCGAACGTATGTCTGCCGCTGGGTGCACGGGTCAGGTTGGACACTCAGGCACGCACGCTGGTCCTGGAGCAAGCATTGTTCGAGCACCATGTTTGATGCAATAGCGACAGGTGAGGGGGTAAAGCCATGTCCGCAGACCGTGGCCCATCGCTGGCCTGTGCGGCAGCACAAAAGGGTAGCGGGCGCTTCGGTTCGCCCGTGATGGGCTGCGGGGCAGCCCATTAGAGCGGGGGTGCGTCAGGGCTATACGCATGCGCCGCACCAAGTGCGCATTTGCCTCACCTCAACGGCTGCGCAGGCTATCGAGCAGCTTGTGCGTCGGATACCCATCTGCTGGCCAACCCAGCGCCTGTTGCGCGGTGCGAATGGCCTTGCGGGTGTTGGCGCCGATGATGCCGTCGGCATTGCCGGCTGGGTGGCCGCTGGCATTGAGCAGGTTCTGCAATTCCATGCGCTCGCTGCGGCTCAGGGGCGTGTCGTCTTTCGGCCAACTGCCGGCGATGAAACCCCAGCCGGAGAAGCGGTCGCCCAGCAGGCTTACCGCCAAGGCGTAGGAAGAAGAGTTGTTGTATTTGAGTATGGCGCGGAAGTTGTCCAGCACCAGGAACGCTGGGCCACGGGCGCCTGCGGGCAACAGCAGCGCCGCGGACAGCTCGTTGCTGCCGGCCGGTAGCTGGGTGCCGGCGGGCAGGGTGACGCCCATCTGCAACCATTCGCTGACCGGCTTGCGCTGGCTGCCATCGGCCTGCCAGTAGTCGAAACCTGCGGGCACCTGAACCTCGAAGCCCCAGGGCTGGCCGCGCTTCCAACCCGAGCTTTGCAGGTAGTGGGCGGTGGAGGCCAGGGCATCGGGCGTGCTGTTCCAGATGTCGCGGCGGCCATCGCCGTCGAAGTCGACGGCGTGGGTGTTGTAGGTGGTGGGAATGAACTGGGTCTGGCCCATGGCGCCGGCCCAGGAGCCGCGCATGGCGTCGGGCTGGATGTCGCCGTTCTGCAGAATCTGCAAGGCGGCGATCAACTGGTCCTGGGCAAACTGCGGACGCCGGCCTTCGTAGGCCAAGGTGGCCAGCGAGCGGATCACCGACTTGCTGCCCTGGAACTGGCCGAAATTGCTCTCCATGCCCCACACCGAAACCAGTATCTGCCGATCGACGCCGTAGCGCTGTTCGAGCTGGGCCAGCAGGTCAGCGTGCTGTTGCAGCAGGCGCTTGCCGTTGCGTACCCGCAGCGGCGACAGCGCGCCGTCGAGGTATTCCCAGACCGGGCGGCTGAACTCGGGTTGGCTGCGGTCGGCCTTGATCACGTCCATGTCGGGCGTGACACCGGAGAAGGCGCGGTCGAACAGGCTGGCGCTGATACCGGCCTGCAAGGCTTGTTCACGGAAGCCCGCCTGCCATTGCGCGAAGGTCTGTACGGGTTGGATTTCGCTGCCGGCATCCACGTCGGCCGTGGCAAGCCCGACGACGGGCACAGGTTGCGCGGGTGCCAGGGGCACGGCATCGGCGGCAGTGGGTTTTTCCGCACAGGCGACCAGCAGGACGAGGCTGGATGCTGCGATCAATTGGCGGGAATGCCAGCGAGGGAAAAGACTGGGAAGCATGCACAGATCCAGGGATTGCAGGACAGGCGATGACCATATCATGCCTGTGCCGCGATTGCTTTCATGCCGCCAGAAAGGAAGAAGCCTCCCAATCTTTCGATTGGAAGGCTTCGCGTTGATAGCTGCCTTTGCCTTTGCCGGGGCGTTCCTGGCGACAGCGGAACAGCGGCTGGGCGACGATGGATTTGGCTTTGTTCGGGCCGTGCTTTTGGGGCCTTTTGCTCATGGCGATTTCCTCAAGCGATTGGGGGAAAGCGCGCACTTTAGGACCAGGGTGGGACCGGGGCCAATTGAATGTGTCAATCGGCGCACGGCTCACTGCGCCGGCAATGCCAGACGCTGTCCGGCCATCAACAGCGTCAGGCGGCTCAAGCCTACCCAAGGGCAGCCTTCGGCCTGGCCCTTGATCTGCGCATCGATACGCTGGGCATCCTGCAACAGCTGCGCCCAACGTTGCGCACTGAGGCGTTGCAAGGCTTTGCTGACCAAGGGCCGGCGTTTGTCCCAGATCGGTGGTTTGGCCTGGCTGAAGGCCTTGTCCAGCGGCACGCCCTGGCTGAACTGTTGCGCCAGCCCGGCCAGCGAGCGCAGTTCACGGGCCAGCGCCCAGAGAATCACCGGTGGCTCGACGCCCTCACCGCGCAAGCCTTCGAGGACACGCAAAGCATGCCCAGCGTCGCCGTTGAGGATGGCATCGACCAGACCGAACACGTCGAAGCGGGCACTGTCGGCCACGGCAGCCTGAACGGTCTCCAGGGTAATCTGATTGCCCTCGGCCAGCAGCTTGAGCTTCTCGATCTCCTGGGCCGCAGCCAACAGGTTGCCCTCGACCCGTGCGGCAATCAGCTCGACCGCCTCGCGCTGCGCGGACAGCCCTGCTTGGGCCAGGCGTTGATTGATCCAGTTGGGCAGTTGCTGGACATCGACCGGCCAGATCTGCACGAACTGGCACTGCGGCCCTTCGAGCAGGGCTTTGCCCCACTTGCCACGCTGGGCGCTGGCATCGAGCTTGGGCAGGCTGATCAGCAGCACGGTATCTTCGGCAGGTCGGGCACAGTATTCGATCAGCGCGGCAGCGCCTTTGTCGCCGGGCTTGCCCGATGGCAGGCGCAGTTCCAACAGGCGCCGCTGGGCGAACAGCGACAGGCTGGCCCCGGCTTGGAGCAGGGTGCCCCAGTCGAAGTTGGCATCGGCGCTGAACACCTGGCGTTCGTCGAAGCCCTGCCGGCGCGCGGCGGCGCGGATGGCATCGGCGGCTTCCTGGCACAGCAGCGGGTCATCGCCACTGACGATATAGACCGGTGCCAGGTCGCCTTGCAGGTGTTTGTTGAGCTGGGCGGGAGCGAGCTTCATGGGGTAGGGCGGGGCACAGGCGTGCCCCGTTCAGGCTCAGTTGGCCGGGATTTGCATCGGCGATTGCTGGGGCGTGGCGTCTTGCGCACGACGCGCGGCATCCAGGGCTTCGGCTTCGGCCTTGGCGCGCAGGTCGGCTTTGCGCTGCAGCTCATCGAGGCGCGAAGGCGTCAGTTGCTGCAAACGTACCACCAGGCGTTGCACCAGTTCGTTGCGCATTTCCTTGCGCACCTTGGTGGCTTCCTGACTGGAACCGATGACGTTGTTGCCGTCGCGTACGTAGACCTTGTTCACTTCGATCTTGTCTTGCAGCAGCGTGGCGTCGTTCAAGCCTTTCACCGCGTAGTCCACTGTGGTGGTCAGCTCGTATTCGGCCGTGCGCGAGCCGCCGGTGTAGCTGGCCGCACGCTGGTCTTCCCGCTCGTTGAGCAGTACCAAATGGTAAGGCGCGCCGCTGTAAAGCTTCACGCCGCTGTTTTCCAGGGTGTTGCGCAGTTGCTTGACCGTCTCGCCATAGGCGTTGCGCGCCGTGACGTCCAGTTCCTTGATGCTCAGGTCGTTGGTGCCAGTGCCGCGCAACTGGAAACCGCAGGCGCTGAGCATGACGGCCAGGCCCATCACCAGCAGATTGCGTTTGATCATGTTGTAGCTCCCTTGTGGGCCGATTCCGCCTGCCCGCCCTCGGCGCGCAGGCGTTGCCATCAGTTGGCGACGATGTTG
The DNA here is from genome assembly GCF_054508135.1 of Pseudomonas sp. MLB6B. NCBI lineage: Bacteria > Pseudomonadati > Pseudomonadota > Gammaproteobacteria > Pseudomonadales > Pseudomonadaceae > Pseudomonas > Pseudomonas sp. MLB6B. Next base: position 1,381,594 of record NZ_CP199313.1, read on the forward strand.
ACCAGCTTGCCCGGTACCACGATGACCTTGCGAATCGTCAGGCCATCGATGAAGCGCAGGACGTTTTCGTTGCTGCGGGCCGCGGCTTCGACTTCCTCGCGGCTGGCGGCGGCAGGCATTTCCACCTGGCCACGCAGCTTGCCGTTGACCTGCACCACCAGCACGATGCTGTCCTGCACCAGCGCGGATTCGTCCACGACGGGCCAGGCGGCGTCGATCACCGCGCCGTCATGGCCGAGGTGATTCCACAGCACGTGGGAGATGTGCGGGGTGATCGGTGCCAGCAACAGGCTGACGGCCTCCAGGCCTTCGTGCAGCAAGGCACGGTCCTGTTCGCTGGCTTGCGGGGCTTTCTCCAGCACGTTCATCAGGGTCATCACCTGGGCGATGGCGGTGTTGAACTTGTGGAACTGGCCCACGTCGGTGCCGGCCTGGCGGATCGCCGAGTGGATGGCGCGGCGGATGGTCTTCTGCGCATCGTCCAGGGCGGCGATGTCGAGCGCGCCAGGCAGACCCTGGGCGACGTGGGCCTGGGCCAGGCGCCAGACGCGGCGCAGGAAGCGGCTGGCACCTTCGACACCGGAATCGGACCATTCCAGGCTGGCATCGGGTGGCGAGGCGAACATCATGAACAGGCGGCAGGTATCGGCGCCGTAGGCGTCGATCATCGATTGCGGGTCGACGCCGTTGTTCTTGGACTTGGACATCTTCTCGGTGCCGCCGATTTCCACCGGCTGACCGTCGCTTTTCAGGCGTGCGCCGATGATCTTGGCCTTGGCGTCGCGCTCCAGTTCGACATCGGCCGGGTTGAACCAGTCCTTGCCGCCGTTGCTGGCCACGCGGTAGTAGGTCTCGGCGACCACCATGCCCTGGGTCAGCAGGTTCTTGAACGGCTCGTTGGAGGTGACCAGGCCTTCGTCGCGCATCAGCTTGTGGAAGAAGCGCGCGTACAGCAGGTGCAGGATGGCGTGTTCGATGCCGCCGATGTACTGGTCCACCGGCAGCCAGTGGTTGGCCGCTTTCGGATCGACCATGCCGCCTTCGTAGTTGGGCGAGGCATAGCGGGCGAAGTACCAGGACGACTCGACGAAGGTGTCCATGGTGTCGGTTTCGCGCTTGGCCGCGCTGCCGCACTTGGGGCAGACGCATTCGTAGAACTCGGGCATGCGCGCCAAGGGCGAGCCGGCGCCATCGGGCACGACATTTTCCGGCAGGGTGACGGGCAGTTGGTCTTCGGGAACCGGCACGTCGCCACAGGTGGCGCAGTGGATGATCGGGATCGGGCAACCCCAGTAGCGCTGGCGGCTGATGCCCCAATCGCGCAGGCGGAACTGGGTGCGCGACTTGCCGAGGTTCTTGCCGATCAGCACGGCTTCCATGGCGTCGAAGGCGCCAGCGAAGTCCAGGCCGTCGAACTCGCCGGAGTTGATCAGTTGGCCGTGCTCGCCGTAGGCGTCCTGCCACTCGCTGCCGACTTCGTCGCCCAGGCTGGTGCGCACCACGGCCTTGACCGGCAACTGGTACTTGCGGGCGAATTCGAAGTCGCGCTCGTCGTGGGCCGGCACGGCCATCACCGCGCCGTCGCCGTAGTGCATCAGCACGTAGTTGGCGACCCACACCGGCAACTTCTCGCCGGTCAGGGGGTGCTCGACGTGCAGTGCGGTCGGCATGCCTTTCTTTTCCTGGGTGGCCATGTCGGCCTCGGCCACGCTACCGGCCTTGCAGGCGTCGATGAACGCTTGCAGCTCGGGGTCGTTCTGCGCCGCCTGGGTGGCCAGCGGGTGCTCGGCGGCGACGGCCACGTAGGTGGCGCCCATCAGGGTGTCTGGACGGGTGGTGAAGACTTTCAGCGTGCCGTTGTGGCCGATGCTGGCCTGGTCGTACGGGAACTGCACTTCCATACCGCGCGACTTGCCGATCCAGTTGCGCTGCATGGTCTTGACCTGCTCTGGCCAGCCCGGCAGCTCGTCGAGGCTTTCCAGCAGCTCGTCGGCGTAGTCGGTGATGCGGAAGTAGTACATGGGGATTTCGCGCTTCTCGATCAGCGCGCCCGAACGCCAGCCGCGGCCATCGATGACCTGCTCGTTGGCCAGCACGGTCTGATCGGCCGGGTCCCAGTTCACGGTGCCGTTCTTGCGGTAGATCACGCCCTTTTCGAACAGGCGGGTGAACAGCCATTGTTCCCAGCGGTAGTAATCCGGCTTGCAGGTGGTGACTTCGCGCGACCAGTCGATGGCCAGGCCCAGGCTCTTGAGCTGGGTCTTCATGTAGTCGATGTTTTCGTACGTCCACTTGGCCGGTGCGACGTTGTTCTTCATCGCGGCGTTTTCCGCCGGCATGCCGAAGGCGTCCCAGCCCATGGGCTGCAGCACGTTCTTGCCGAGCATGCGCTGGTAGCGGGCGATCACGTCGCCGATGGTGTAGTTGCGCACGTGCCCCATGTGCAGCTTGCCGCTCGGGTACGGGAACATCGATAGGCAGTAGTAGGTGTCTTTGCCTGGCTGTTCGTTGACGGCGAACGACTGTTGCGCGTCCCAGAAAGACTGGGCGGCGGCTTCGATATCACGGGGCGTGTATTGTTCGTGCATGGCTACTTTTTGCTGAGAGAGGAAAGACCCTGTTCCAGGCAGCGCGAGCTCGCTGCGTCCGGTACTCCGGCGTCGATAGAGTGAGCGCCGTAGCATACATGAGCGTCGCCGCCGGTGGCTAACCAATCTATGCCGGGGGCCGTTGGTCGCGGCGGCCTGCTGCTTTGGCGAGTGACGCTAAGCTCAGGGCTGGGGGAGATGCCGTTATCTTCGAAGAGGTGAGTAGATGGGAGATTCGCAGCTAAGCAAGACCAAACCTGAGGTCTACGAACGGTTGATCGGCCGCCTGGGACTGGCGCTGGAAACGGCCAGAACCGCAGCTAGACTGCGCGATCAGGTACCTGCCGAGCTGGAATTGCGTGGCTTGAGCCAAGCCGAGTTCGAGGTGATCAAGGCCTGGTTGAAAGTCCACGCGCAGGGCCGCTTGGAGCAGGCCGGCAGCGAGCCGCAAGCGGCCACCGGCACGGCCAGGATCGTCTGGCTCAAAGACAGGAAACGCCCTGACGTCGCCGCCCGGCCGCGTGCGCCGACCTTCAGGTAGACACGGCCTTCCACGGCCTTTCCAGCCCGCCTCCGGGCCTTCATTACACGCTCTCGACTTGATCGGCGTCCGTTGCCCTTGAGGGCCGGCGCCGATCCTCCTAGTCTGCATGCCTTGCCACGAGGTATGCGCCATGCCCCTTCGCTTTTTCATCAAACAATGGCTGTTGCCGCCCGGTCTGTTGATCCTCTTGCTGCTCTTGGGCTGGTGCCTGCGCGGGCGCTTCCCGCGGCTGTCGACCCTGTGCTTCGTCATGGGCCTGGCTGGTCTGTGGCTGATGAGCCTGCCGCTGGTGGTGCAGCAGAACGCGCGCCTGCTGGAGCGCGAAGCGCCGCTGGCGGTGCAGGCCTGGCCGCAGTTGGCGCAGCAGGCGGACGCCATCGTGGTGCTGGGCGCCGGGCGCGAGCGTGGCGACCCGGCCTGGGGCGCAAGCGACCAGCCGAGCTTGCTGGCGCTGGAGCGCATGCGCTTCGCGGCGAACCTGGCCAAGGCCTGTGGCTTGCCACTTCTGACCAGCGGTGGCCTGCACTTCGGCGAGCCACCTAGCGAGGCGCAGTTGATGGCCGAACGTCTGCAAGCGGACTTCGGTATCGCCGTGACATGGCAGGAAGGACGCAGCCGCACCACCTGGGAAAACGCCGTGTACAGCGCCGAGGTGCTGCAACCCCTGGGCAAACGCCGGATCGTACTGGTGACCCAGGCCTGGCATATGCCGCGTGCGCGTTGGAGTTTCGAGCGTGCAGGCTTTACGGTGATCGCGGCGCCGATGGGCGCGCTCGGCAGCGCCGAGGGCCGGCCCTTCGCCGGCCTGTTGCCGGAAAGCCGGGCCATCGGGCAGAACGCGCAGTTGTTGAACGAGGCGTTGGGGTTGCTGGCGTATCGGTTGCTCTATTGAGGCACCTTGTAGGTACGGCCGATCGACCGCGCCTACAAGGTCGCAGTGCGAGGCTTACAGCGCCCGCGTCTTGCGTCGTGCCAGCAGGGCCCATCCGAGCAGCAGCGCACACACTGTACCGAGCGGCCACGAACGCCATTGCAGGTAAGGCGTCAGTTGCTGCATCGGCACCACTTTCCCGTAGAGAATCGCCTGCTCGAACTGCGGCACCTGCGCGGTGATGCGGCCCTGTGGGTCGATCAGCGCCGTCACGCCGTTGTTGGTGGCACGGATCATCCAGCGGCCGGCTTCGAGTGCGCGCATCTGCGCCATCTGCAAGTGTTGCAGCGGGCCGATGGAGGTGCCGAACCAGGTGTCGTTGCTGATGGTCAGCAGCAGGTCGCTGCGCGCCGCCAGGCCTGCGGCGAATTCCGGGTACACCACCTCGTAGCAGATGTACGGCGCGATCCGGTAGCCCTTGGCCTGTAACAACTGCTGGTCCGCCGGCCCGCGAGCGAAGTCGGACATCGGCAGGTTGAAGAACTCGATGGCGCCTCGCAGCAGGTCTTGCAGCGGCACGTACTCGCCAAAGGGCACAAGTTTCTGCTTGAGGTAGGTGCCGCTGCCTTCGCCAGTGGCGGTCACGCCGTTGTAGAAGCGGCGCTGCCCGTCGACTTCCTCGCGCACCGGCACGCCGGTGATCAGCGCCGAATGCCGACCGCTGGCGAAACCGCCCATCATGTCGATGTAGCCCTGGGCCTGGTCCTTGAGGATGGGCACGGCCGTTTCCGGCCAGACCAGCAGGTCCACGGGCTTGGCGTTCAGGCTCAGGTCGCGGTACAGCGCCAGTTGCGCATTGATGTGCGCCGGGTCCCATTTCAAGTCCTGCTCCACGTTGCCCTGGATCGCCGCCACGCTCAGCGGCTCGCCCGCAGGGCGGGTCCAGGCATGGCCTTTGAGGGCCACACCTACGATCCAGGGCGCGACCAGCAGTAGCGCACCCAGGGCAAGCGCCTTGGGTTGCGCGCGCAGGCGATACAGGTTGCACAGCAGCGCCGCGCTCAAGGCCAGGACGAACGACACCAGCCACACACCGCCCACCGGCGCCAAGCCCGCCAAGGGCCCGGCCAGTTGGCTGTAACCGGCATATAGCCAAGGGAAACCGGTGAGGAACCAGCCGCGGAATGCCTCTTGCAGCAGCCACAGCGCAGCAAAGCTCAAGGCGTCGGCCAGCGGCGCGTCGCGGCGGCGCAGCCAGCGCGCCCAGACCCAGGCGGGCAGGGCGAAGAACCAGGCGACGCCGGCGAAGAACGCCACCAGCAGCAATACCGCCAGCAGCGGCGAGGCGCCGCCGTAGGTGGTCATGCTGACGTAGATCCAGCTGGTGCCGGCGCCGTACAGGCCGAAGCCGAAGCACCAGCCACGGCCCATGGCCTGGCGCGGGCTCAGCTCGCGCAGGCCGGCGTAGAACAGCGCGATAGACAACAGGGCCAGCGGCCAGAAGTCGAAGGGCGCCAGGGCCAGCAGGGTCGAGGCGCCGGCCGCCACGGCCAGCAGATTACCGGGCCAGCCGGGACGGGTGATCCAGCGCATGGGAATCCTTAACGGTTGATCGGGGTCAGGCGCAGCAAATGGATGCGTCGGCTGTCGGCATTGAGGATACGGAAGCGCCAAGTGCCGATTTCCGTGGTCTCGTTGCGCTTGGGCAGGTGGCCGAAGGCCGTCATGACCAGGCCGCCGACGGTGTTGAAGTCTTCGGTGGAAAACGCGCCGTCGAAGAACTCGTTGAAGTTGTCGATGGGCGTCAGCGCCTTGACCAGGAAGTCGCCGTTGGGCAGCGGCTTGATGTAGCTGTCTTCCTCGACGTCGTGCTCGTCTTCGATGTCGCCGACGATCTGCTCGAGCACGTCCTCGATGGTCACCAAGCCCGCCACGCCGCCGTATTCGTCGACCACGATGGCCATGTGGTTGTGGTTGGCGCGGAACTCGCGCAGCAGCACGTTGAGGCGCTTGGACTCAGGCACGAAGGTGGCCTGGCGCAGCAACTGCTTGATGTCGAAGCTGTCGCCATTTTCCTTGAGGATCAACGGCAGCAGGTCCTTGGCCAGGAGAATTCCGAGCACATCGTCGTGGCTCTCGCCGATCACCGGATAACGCGAATGCGCGGCGTCGATCACCGCAGGCAGGAACTCGCGGGGCGTCTGGCTGGCCTTGATGCTGATCATCTGCGAGCGCGGCACCATGATGTCGCGCACCTGCAGGTCGGCGACCTGGATGGCGCCTTCGACGATGGCCAGCGCTTCGCTGTCGAGCAGCTTGTTCTGATGGGCTTCGCGCAGCAGCTCGAGGAGCTCCTGGCGGTTTTTCGGCTCATGGGCAAAAGCCTGGGTCAGTTTACCCAGCCAGGACTTCTGCCCGTTGCTCGATCGGTCTTCGCTCATGGCGGTTACTCGTGTTCCTTGCAGTGGTCGGTGTGTGAGTGGTCGTCGTCGGCGTAGGGGTCGGGGTGGCCCAGCTCCGCCAGTAGCGTGCGTTCCAGGGCTTCCATCTCCTCGGCTTCCTCATCGTCGATGTGGTCGTAGCCGAGCAGGTGCAGGCAACCGTGGATCACCAGATGCGCCCAGTGCGCGTCGAGCGCCTTGCCTTGCTCGCGGGCTTCGCGCTCGACCACCGGGATGCAGATCACCAGGTCGCCCAGCAGCGGAATATCGAGCAGTTCGTCGGGCACGTCGGCGGGGAAGGACAGCACGTTGGTGGCGTAGTCCTTGTGCCGCCAGGTGTGGTTCAGCTCGCGGCCTTCGGCTTCGTCGACCAGGCGGATGGTCAGCTCGGAGTCGGCGCTGCGCTGGCGCAGCGCCAGTTCGCACCAGCGGCGCAAGTCGGCGTCGTCCGGGGCCGCCGCGCTGGAGGCCCGCTGTAGATCGAGTTCAAGCATCTTTGCCAGGCGCCTCGGCGGCTTGCAGGGCTTCGAAGCGGTCGTAGGCTTCGACGATGCGTTGCACCAGCGGGTGGCGCACCACGTCCTTGGGCTCGAAATGAGTGAAGCTGATGCCTTCGACGTCCTTGAGCACGTTGATCACGTGCGCCAGGCCGGACTTGGTGCCGCGCGGCAGGTCGACCTGGGTGATGTCGCCGGTGATCACCGCCGTGGAGCCGAAGCCGATGCGGGTGAGGAACATCTTCATCTGCTCGAGCGTGGTGTTCTGGCTCTCGTCGAGGATGATGAAGCTGTTGTTCAAGGTGCGACCGCGCATGTACGCCAGCGGGGCGATCTCGATCACCTGGCGCTCGATCAGCTTGGCTACGTGCTCGAAGCCGAGCATCTCGTACAAGGCGTCGTACAACGGACGCAGGTATGGGTCGATCTTCTGCGCCAGGTCGCCGGGCAGGAAGCCGAGCTTTTCGCCCGCTTCGACCGCCGGGCGCACCAGCAGGATGCGCCGCACCTGTTCGCGCTCCAGCGCGTCGACCGCACAGGCAACGGCCAGGTAGGTCTTGCCGGTACCGGCCGGGCCGACACCGAAGTTGATGTCGTTGGCGAGAATCTTCTGCACGTAGCGCTGTTGATTGACCCCACGCGGACGGATAGGGCCTTTGCGCGTGCGCAGGGAAACGCTGACCTCGTTCACGGCCGGGTTGTCGATGTGTTCCACCGAGGACTCCTGCAGATACAAGTGGACGATTTCAGGGGACAGTTCGGTGACCTTCGCCTCGCGGTAGAGGCGGCGCAGCAACTGTTCGGCGTTGGAGGTGGCTTTGGCTTCGCCAATCAGTTCGAACTGATTGCCGCGGTTGCGGATTTCGATGCCCAGACGTTGTTCGATCAGCCGCAGGTGCTCGTCGAACTGGCCGCTCAAGTTGGCGAACCGATGGGCCTCGAAAGGCTCGAGGAGGAAACGATGGGGAGGCGTGGGTGCGTTCAAGGTGGTTTTTGGCCGCTCGACGGCAATGGATGTGGCTGAAGAATAACCCTTGAATGACAGCGACGAAAGCACTGAAACGATCAAGGGTCGGTGAAAGGCGATCCCCGTCCCGGCTGGCGATCCGGGTAACGGCGGTAAAGCCTTGCTGGCATTGGCAATACTGCCCAGCGGCCAATCCGCGGGGGCGTGGCTCTGCTATGATGCCGGCCCTTTTTCCGCCTGTACTTTCCTAATCGACCATGAGCAAGCCCGAACCTGCCATCTACAAAGTGATCTTCCTCAACCAGGGCCAGGTCTTCGAACTGTATGCCAAGCAGATCTTCCAGAGCGACCTGTGGGGTTTCCTGGAAATCGAGGAAATCGTCTTCGGCGAGCGCAGCCAGCTGGTGGTCGATCCAGGCGAAGAAAAGCTCAAGGCTCAGTTCGAGGGGGTGATCCGCAGTTTCGTTCCCATGCAGTCGATCGTGCGCATCGACGAAGTGGAGCGTCTGGGTACGGCGAAGATCAGCGAAGCCAAGGGCTCGGGCAACGTCATGCCGTTCCCGATGCCGGCGCCGGAGCGCTAGGGCTGACTCAAGGCAGGGGCGCGAACGGCGAGCGCCCTTCGGCGGTCTGCAGTTCCAAGAGGTATTTGCGGAAGATCTGCCCCAGCACCTGCGTGGCATGCTCCAGCTCTTCGCGCGGCATCTGTTCGGTGACCTCGTCGGCCATGTCCAGCGCATCTTCGGCGCCGTTGACCGCTGCCATCTTCAGCAGAATGTAGGCTTGTACGTGGTTGGCCTTGACCCCTTCACCCTGGAAGAACATGCCGCCAAGCCGATACTGGGCCTGGGCGTGGCCTTGCAGCGAGGCCTTCTGGAACCAGTCGAGGGCCTTTTGCAGTTGTTGCGGGGACTGGGTGTAGAAGTACTCGCCCAGTTCGTACTGCGCCTCGGCCTCGCCGGCTTCGGCCAGGCGCTCGCAGGTGTGTAGCGCCTGCTTGAGGTCTTGGGGCTGGGTGTTGAGCGTGCAGCGGCCCGTGGCTGGGATCAGCAACGAGTTGCCTTCCTCTGCCAGCGACAGCAGGGGCGTGGTGAGCAACAGGCACCCCAGGGTCAGGGCGCGGCCGGTGCGGTTCATGGGGATAGACTTACCTCTGCAAAGCTACGGCCAATGTCTCTGGTGGCACATTATGGGATAAGCGAGGCAAACCTTACAAAGATTTACGCGAAATTCTATAACGGGGACGCGAAGTGGCGTCCCCGCCGTCTTGCGGTCTACTTATTTGAGCTTCGCGAACGCGCGCTCGGCAGCATCCAGTGTGATCTGCAGCTCGGCGTCACCATGGGCGATGGAGGTGAAACCGGCCTCGAACGCGCTCGGCGCCAGGTACACGCCGCCCTCGAGCATCAGGTGGAAGAACCGTTTGAAGCGCTGCGCATCGCTGGCCATGACGTCGTCGAAGGTGACGATGTCATCGGCGCCGCTGAAGTACAGGCCGAACATGCCGCCCGCCTGGGTGGTCACGAACGGAATGCCCGCCGCATCGGCACGTTCCTGCAGGCCATCGAGCATGCGGCTGGTGTAGGCCGCGAGTTCAGTGTGGAAGCCTTCGCGGCTGATCAGGCGCAACGTGGTCAGTCCCGCCGCCATGGCCAACGGGTTACCCGACAAGGTGCCGGCCTGGTAGACCGGGCCCAGCGGGGCGATGCATTCCATGATCGCGCGCTTGCCGCCGAAGCAACCGACCGGCATGCCGCCGCCGACGATCTTGCCGAAGGTCGAAAGGTCCGGGGTGACGCCATAGTGGCCCTGGGCACCGCCGAGCGAGACGCGGAAACCGGTCATCACTTCGTCGAAGATCAGCACCACGCCGTGCTTGTCGCACTGCTCGCGCAAGCCTTCGAGGAAGCCCGGTGCGGGCGGTACGCAGTTCATGTTGCCGGCCACCGGTTCGACGATGATGCAGGCCACGGTCTGGCCCACTTCGGCCAGGGTCTTCTCGACTTCGGCCAGGTCGTTGAAGGGCAGGGTCAGGGTGTGCTTGGCGAAGTCGGCCGGCACGCCCGCCGAACTCGGCACGCCCGAGGTCAGCAGGCCGGAACCGGCTTTCACCAACAGGCTGTCGGAGTGGCCGTGATAGCAGCCTTCGAACTTGATGATCGCATCGCGCCCGGTGTAGCCACGGGCCAGGCGAATGGCGCTCATGGTGGCTTCGGTGCCGGAGCTGACCATGCGCACCATCTCCATCGACGGCACGATCGAGCAGACCAGGTCGGCCATCTCGGTTTCCATCGCCGTCGGCGCGCCGTACGACAACCCGTGCTGCAACTGCTTGCGTACCGACTCCAGTACGTCCGGGTGGCCGTGGCCGAGGATCATCGGGCCCCAGGAGCCGACGTAGTCGACATAGCGTTTGTCGTCCTCGTCGATCACGTAGGCGCCTTCGGCGTGCTTGAAGAACAGCGGCGTGCCGCCCACGCTGCGGAAGGCGCGTACCGGCGAGTTGACGCCACCGGGAATGTGTTTCTGGGCTTGGGCGAACAGGTCTTCGGAACGGGACATGGGTGAACTCTCTTGAATCAGGAAACGAACAGGGCGTTGAAGGCGCGGGCGCGGCGGGTGACATCCTGCGCGCTGTCGGCACCGAACAAGCCGTGGATCACCGCCAGCAGGTCGGCGCCATGGGCGACCAGCGGGGCGGCGTTGTCGAGGGTGATGCCACCGATCGCGGCGATGGGCAGCTTGACCGCGGCGCGGGCCTGGGCCAGCAGGTCGAGGCTCGCTGCTGGTGCGCCGGGCTTGGTGACGGAATTGAAGAAGCGGCCGAAGGCCACGTAGCTGGCGCCTTCGGCGGCGGCCTGGGCGGCCAGCGCCAGGCTGGCATGGCAGGTGGCGCCGACCACCGCTTTGGGCCCGAGCAGCGCCCGCGCGGGATTCAGCGGGCCGTCGGTCTGCCCCAGGTGCACACCGACGCCCAGACGCGCGGCCAGTTCGGCGTCGTCGTTGATGATCAACTGCGTGCCGTAGCGCTCGCACAAGCGCAGCAAGGACTCGGCTTCCTTCATGCGGCGGCCGGCGTCGTCGCTCTTGTCGCGGTACTGCAACAGGCACACGCCACCGTCGAGCGCCGCCTCGACATACGGCAGCAGGCGCCCGGCCAGCAGGTGGCTATCGGTGATGGCGTAGAGACCGCGTAGGGCCATGGCAGACCTCGTGCTGTTCAGGAACAGAAATCCAGGGGCAGACGGCGCGGCACGAACTGGCCGCGGCCTAGCTGCTCGGCGTCGCGCAGGGTGCGCCAGGTGTAGTCGAGGGCGCTGGGCACTGCGCTGTGCAGTCGCTCACCCTGGGCCAGGCGGCCGGCGAGGGCGCTGGCCAGGGTGCAGCCCGACCCGTGGTAGCTGCCCGGCAGGCGCTCGCAGATCCAGGTCAGCGTCGCGTCGTCGCGGCGATACAGGCGGTTGTGGATCTGCGCTTCGTCGCCATGCCCGCCAGTGATCAGGAGATTGCGGCAGAACGGCAGCAACACTTCGGCGCACTCGTCGGCGCTGCCTTCGGGTAGCTCGGCAAGGATGCGCGCTTCGGGCAGGTTCGGCGTGGCGATCAGGGCCAGCGGCAGCAGGCGCTCGCGCAGCGCATAGCCGACTTCGTCCTTGCCCAGACGGCCGCCGCCGCCGGCGCGCAGCACCGGGTCGCAGACCATGGGCAGGTGCGGATGGGCAGCGAGCAGTTCGGCGACGGTGTCGACCATCTCGACGGAGCCGAGCATGCCGAGCTTGACCGCGGCCACTTCGGAGTCGGCCAGCACGGCGTTGGCCTGGGCCAGCACCCATTCGCGGTCGAGCACGCGGAAATCGGTGACGTTGACGGTGTCCTGCACGGTCAGCGCAGTCACGGCCGGGGCCGCATGGCAACCTTGCGCCAGCAGGGCTTCGATGTCTGCCTGCAAGCCGGCGCCGCCACTGGGGTCGTGGCCGGAGAGACAGAGGACAACAGGGCGGGAGCTGTAGATATTCATGGTCGGCGAGCTTAACACCAAACCGCCTGGCGCGAAGCGGCCGGCACGGGTTTGTATGACGAGCGTGTCGGGTGCGCCCACCGAGCAGGCGCATCGCTTTGGTCGTGCCTGCCAGGCCGTTGCCCGAAACGCGCGACGAGACGCAGGCTCAAGGATTGGCCGACAGTTGCCGGATCGTCAGCGCGCACGTTTACGGCGTATGGGCAGGCCTTCGACGGCGCGGTACGGGTGGCGCCAATGCCACGCCTGGCATACCAAATCTTGGCACATGCCCGGGGGTGTATTTCCGGCGCAACCGAGGCAAGATGGCTGCCTGCATGTCCCAGACAGGAAGCACAGTGTGAGCCACGCGTTTGAAGTCGTAGATACCCCCGAACAGGCCGTCGACCGTCTGGCGGCCTTGCACCAACAGGCCACCGGGGCCCTCAGCCAGGCCCTCAAGCGCTACCTCAAGGACCGTACCGAACCGACCGCCGCCGAGCGGGCGCTGTACCGTTACCCGGCCATCCGCCTGACCTACGCCAGCCAGGGCGAGGTGGCGGCCACCACGCGGGCCTACGCCAAGGTCCAGGTCGATGGCGTCTACAGCGTCACCGTGACCCAGCCCGAGGCCTTCCGCGGCTACCTGCTCGACCAGTTGCAGCCGCTGATGAACGACTACACCGTCACCGTCGAAGTGGGCATGAGCGAGCAGAGCATTCCCTACCCCTACGTGGTCGACCAGGGCGACGAACTGGCTGGCAGCGGCATCACCGCCGCTGCCCTGGCGCGGGTGTTCCCCAGCACCGACCTGTCCGCCGCCACCGACGACATCGCCGACGGCCAGTGGGACTGGGGCAACGCCGAGGCTCTGCCGCTGGCGTTGTTCGACGCCACCCGCGTGGACTTTTCCCTGCGCCGCCTGGTGCACTACACCGGCAGCGACTGGCGCCACGTGCAGCCGTGGATCCTGCTGACCAACTACCACCGCTACGTCGACCAGTTCATCGCCCACGGCCTGGAAAAGCTGCGCGAAGACCCGCGCTTCGTGCGCCTGGTACTGCCCGGCAACGTGATCGTCGACAAGGCCATGGACGAAGTGCAGACCCAGGCCTTGGTCGCCAGCGTGGTCTGGCACCGCTACCAGATGCCGGCCTATCACTTGATCGCCGCCGACGGCGACGGCATCACCCTGGTCAACATCGGCGTCGGTCCGTCCAACGCCAAGAACATCACCGACCACCTGGCCGTACTGCGCCCGCACTGCTGGCTGATGATCGGCCACTGCGGCGGCCTGCGCCAGTCGCAGACCATCGGCGACTACGTGCTGGCCCATGCCTACATGCGCCGCGACGGCATTCTCGACCGCGTGGTGCCGCCGAACATTCCGATTCCGGCCCTGGCCGAGGTGCAACTGGCCTTGCAGGAGGCTGCGGCACACGTCACCGGCGAGCGCGGCGACGAGCTCAAGAAACGCCTGCGCACCGGCACCGTGCTGACCTACGACGACCGCAACTGGGAGCTGCGCTGGGCCCAGGAACGACCGTTGATCAACCTGTCGCGGGCCGTGGCGGTCGACATGGAAAGCGGCACCATCGCCGCCCAGGGCTACCGCCTGCGGGTGCCCTACGGCACCTTGCTGTGCGTGTCCGACAAGCCGCTGCACAGCGAGATCAAGCTGCCGGGCTCGGCCAATGCCTTCTACAACCGTGCCGTAAGCCAGCACCTGAAGATCGGCATCGCCGCCCTGGACCTGCTGCGCACCGAGCTGAACGCGCTGCACTCGCGTAAACTGCGCAGTTTCGACGAGCCGCCGTTCCGCTGAGGTTGCATGCCCCCGCCATCCCGTTCCACCCCGCGCCGTCCCTCGGCGCGGCCCGCCGCGACACGGCGCCCGCCCAAGGCGCCACCGGCCGAGCCGCGGCTGGTCCTGCTGAACAAACCCTTCGACGTGCTGACGCAGTTCAGCGACGGCGAAGGACGCGCCACGCTCAAGGACTTCGTCGACATGCCCGGCATCTACCCGGCCGGGCGGCTAGACCGCGACAGCGAAGGCCTGCTGCTGCTGACCAACGACGGGCGCTTGCAGGCGCGCATCGCCGACCCCAAGCACAAACTGGCGAAAACCTACTGGGTACAAGTCGAGGGCGAGGTCAGCGAGGCGCAGTTGCAGCAGTTGCGTGAAGGCGTCGTGCTCAACGACGGCCCCACCTTGCCGGCCGAAGCGCGCGCGCTCGACGAGCCGGCGCTGTGGCCGCGCACACCGCCCGTGCGCTTTCGCAAGAGCGTGCCGACCTGTTGGTTGGAACTGGTCATCCGCGAGGGGCGCAACCGCCAGGTACGGCGCATGACGGCGGCGGTCGGGCTGCCGACGCTGCGCCTGGTGCGGGTGAGGATCGGCGATTGGACCCTGGACGGGTTGGAGCCAGGCGCATGGCGCGAGGTGCCGGTGCCGCGCTAGGCATATTGCGTGGCTTGTCGCTGCGTCACACGCCTTCGATCAACGCCACCGCAACCGTCTTGACGACGAACGCCATCACGCCCAGGCCCAGTACGAAAAACAGGATCAGCGTGCCCAGGCGTCCGGCCTTGGACTTTTTTGCCAGGTCCCAGACGATGAAACCCATGAAGCCGACCAGCGCGCTGACCAGGCCGATCATCATCCACTCTTCGAACACCGCCGGGTCCATCGCTGCGCTCCTTCAAGGTCGATTCGCACGGCGAGCATAGCCCACCGGTCGCTGGCATTCAGCGCAGGTGGGTCAGCGGCATCTCGGTGCTGGCCAGTACCTGGTTGAGCACGAAGCTCGAACGCACGCTGGTGACGCCTTCGATACGGGTCAGGCTGCCGAGCAGCAGTTTCTGGTAGTGGTCCATGTCGGGCACCACGACCTTGAGCTGGTAGTCGGCGTCCATGCCCGTCACCAGGCTGCATTCGAGCACCTGCGGCAGGCTGCGGATCACCGCTTCGAAGCTTTCGAAGCGCTCGGGGGTGTGCCGGTCCATGCCGATCAGCACGTAGGCGGTAAGGCTCAAACCCAGTTTCTTGCGATCGAGCAGGGCCACCTGACGGGAAATGTAGCCGTCGTCTTCGAGCTGCTTGACCCTTCGCGAGCAAGGCGAGGGCGACAGGCCGATGCGTTCGGCCAGTTCCTGATTGGAAATGCGTGCGTCGCGCTGCAGTTCTTCGAGGATGTTCAGGTCGTAGCGGTCGAGTTTGCTCATGTTCAAGGCCTTGTCTATGCAGATTGCGGCGAATTATCGAATCAGAGTTAAAAATTGCGCAAGCAGTATTTGAGTCAGCAATATTCGCAATCTTATGTCGGGCCGCTTGCTCTATCGTTATCAACAGAATCACTGCCCGGACAACAGTCCACGGCGAGGCGCCTCAGACAGGCGCTCGCGGCCAGGCCATCCCACCGGATCCGCCAGGCCCCCGGGCTACACCCAGTCCAGAAGACCGGGTGAGGTGAGCCGACGTTATCCACGTCGAGCACGGACGACCATTCGAGAGGGAGGCCCCAGCGGCCTCCCTTTTTTAATGAGCGCGATTTACCGCCCGGGGGCAGGGTGCGGGTAGACTCGACGGTGTTGATGCCAATGTCGGTCGAGGGTGGTGCGATGAAGTCAGGTTTCGCTCGGTGGGCGTGTGTGGGTGTGATGTGCATGGGACTGACTGCGCCTGTGCTGGCCGCGCCTCTACCAGCCGAAGGACCGTCGCCGGCAGCCGGGCTGAATGAAGGCGCCGCCGCGCAGAACCCGCCGGGCCATTCGCCGCTCAATTCCCGTGACGAAGTCTGGCAGACCCAGCCGGCACGCCCCGGCTTTTACCGCGACATCCCCCGTCGTGAGGGCGACTATGACCCCTGGCAAGCCGGCGGTCCTGGCCAGCGCCCCGGCGGCGATTGGCCGGGGCGGCCTCATGGGCAGGGCAACGGCTGGGGCGGCGGCCCGCAGTTGCGGCCTGGGCAGCGCATCGACGGTTTCGCCGAACGACACTGGAAGATTCCCTACCACGGGCAGGACTACTTCTATTCGGGCGGGTACTGGTATCGGCCGTACGGCAATGCCTATATGGTCGTCACCCCACCCTACGGCTTGCAGGTCGACGGGCTGCCGGACTATGCCCAGGAGGTATGGCTGAACGGGCAGCCGCTGTTCATCGTGGCCGGCACCTATTACCAGTATCTGCCGGACATCGGCCAGTATCGGGTGGTCGACCCGGCGGCGATGCAGCCGCAGACCGCGCCGGCGCCGCGGCCCATGCCAGGCCAAGCGCCCCAGCCCATGCCAAGCCTTCCGTCGCAGCCGTCAGCGGGTGCCGCTCCGGCCATCGACGTTGAGCCGCTGTACGGGCAAGGCCCACAGCAGCAACAGCAGGACGGCGCCCAGTGTTATCAATGGGCCGTCGGCCAATCCGGCTTCGACCCCGTCAATGCGCCCTATGCCCCCGCCCAGTCGGTCTGGCAGGTCTACCAGCAGGCGCTGGGCGCCTGTCTGCAAGAACGCGGCTATCGCCTGCAACCGCGATAAGCCTGGGTATGGCCGTTCGCCGCGCCACAGCAAGCGTCATGTCCGTCGATGAAAAGGCGGCCTACTGGGGCCGCTGTGCGGCCCATCGCGGCTGAAGCCGCTCCCACACGTCTGTGCGTACCTGAGCAACACACGTTTCCTCTGTGGGAGCGGCCGGTTCGGCGTTCCGATCAGCCGCGATGGCCGGCGACGCCGACCTATTGGCCCCAACGCGTTGTGACAAGGACTGCACAGTATTCAAGTCGCCAACCGCATCGCACGCCCGTGCGAATGAACCCAAATCCCGGCCGCTCACCCTCGAACGCTGCGGTCAAACCGTGCCATAGCGCTTGCGCGCCTCAATCGCCAGGCCGCTGCCGATGCTGCCGAAGATGTTCCCCTCCACATGCCGCGCGTTGGGCAGCATGGCCGCCACGCTGTTGCGCAGCGCGGGAATGCCGCTGGAACCACCAGTGAAGAACACCGTGTCCACCTGCTGCTCGCTCACCCCGGCCTTGGCCAGCAGTTCGCGCACGCTGCCGCGCACCCGCTCGAGCAACCCATCGATGGCGCTTTCGAACAGCGCGCGGGTCAGCTCGGCGCTCAGCTCCGGCTCGACGCGGCTCAGGTCGATGCGCCGCGAAGGCTGCTCGGTCAGGTCGATCTTGCTGGCTTCCACTTCCATCGCCAGCCAGTGCCCGGCGCGCTGTTCGATCAGGTTGAACAGCCGGTCGATGCCCAGCGTGTCTTCGATGTCGTAGCGCATGCTGCCCAGGGCCAGTTGCGACTTCTTCGAGTACAGCGCGTTGATGGTGTGCCACGTGGCGAGGTTGAGGTGGTAGCTGGTCGGCATCAGCGCCTGGCTCTTCATGCGGCTGCCATAGCCGAACAGCGGCATGACGCCTTGCAGGCTCAACTGCTTGTCGAAGTCGGTGCCGCCGATGTGCACGCCGCCCGTGGCGAGGATGTCGCTGTGGCGGTCGTCGAGCAGATGGCGCTCGGGCGACAGGCGGATCAGGCTGAAGTCGGACGTACCGCCGCCGATGTCGACGATCAGCACCAGTTCCTCACCCGCGATGTTGGCTTCGTAGTCGAAGGCGGCGGCGATCGGCTCGTACTGGAACGACACGTCCTTGAAGCCGATCTTGCGCGCCACCTCGGCCAAGGTGTCCTCGGCCTCCTGGTCGGCGGCCGGGTCTTCGTCGACGAAGAATACCGGCCGGCCCAGCACCACCTGCTCGAAGCTGCGCCCCGCCTCGACCTCGGCGCGCTGCTTGAGTTCGCCGATGAACATGCCCAGCAGGTCCTTGAACGGCAACGCGGTGCCCAGCACGCTGGTGTCGTGCTTGATCAGCTTGGAACCGAGCAGGCTTTTCAGCGAGCGCATCAGCCGGCCTTCGTAGCCTTCGAGGTATTCGTGCAGGGCCAGGCGGCCATACACCGGGCGGCGCTCTTCGAGGTTGAAGAACACCACCGAGGGCAGGGTGATCTTGCCGTCTTCCAGCGCGATCAGCGAATCGACGCCCGGGCGGTGCCAGCCGACCGTGGAATTGGAGGTGCCGAAGTCGATGCCGCAGGCGCGGGCCGGGGAGAGGTCAGACATGAAGAAAAGCTTCCGGAGGCAAAACGGCCGCGCAGTGTATGCGAGTCGGCAGCTAAATCAAGACCGGTCATCCGTTGCAAGAAGCGCCCAAGCGGGCCTTGAACGGCTATCCTTGGGCCTTATCTTCAGTTGCAACATGTAACTTCACATTGGTGACCCTTGGATGGACTTCAAAGACTACTACAAGATATTGGGCGTCGAGCCGAGCGCGGATGACAAGGCCATCAAGGCCGCCTACCGCAAGCTGGCGCGCAAGTACCACCCCGATGTCAGCAAGGAGCCCGGCGCCGAAGACAAATTCAAAGAGGCCAACGAGGCCTATGAAGTGCTGGGCGATGCGCAGAAACGGGCCGAATTCGACGAGATCCGCAAATACGGTGGCCAGCATGGCCGGCCGTTCCAGGCCCCCCCTGGCTGGGAGAATCGCGGCGGCGGTGGCGGCGGCTTCGACAACGGCGATTTCTCCGATTTCTTCAGCTCGATGTTCGGCGCCCGTGGTGGCAGCCCCTTCGGCCGTGGTCAACAGCAGCAGCGCAGCGCCGGGCGCCGAGGGCAGGACGTGGAGCTGGAACTGGCGATCTTCCTGGAAGAAACCCTGAGCAAGGACGCCAAGCAGATCAGCTTCCAGGTGCCGCAGAGCAATGCGGCCGGCCAGCGCACCGGCTTCACCACCAAGACCCTGAACGTGAAGATTCCCGCCGGCGTGACCGACGGCGAGCGCATCCGCCTCAAGGGCCAGGGTGCTCCAGGCCTGGGCGGCGGTGCCAACGGCGACCTGTTCCTGACCTTGCGCCTGGCGCCGCACCCGCTGTTCGACGTCGAAGGCCACGACCTGGTCATCACCGTACCTCTGGCGCCTTGGGAAGCCGCGCTGGGTGCCAAGGTCGCGGTGCCGACCCTGACCGGGCGCATCAACCTGACCATCCGCCCCGACAGCCAGAGCGGCCAGCGCCTGCGGGTCAAGGGCATGGGTCTGACCAACAAGCAGGGCGAGCGCGGCGACCTCTACGCGCAGCTCAAGGTGGTCATGCCCAGCCAGTCCGACGCGAAAGCGCGCGAACTGTGGAGCAAACTTTCCGAACAGGCCGCCTTCGACCCGAGGGCCAACTGGAGCAAGTGACCATGAGCAGCAGCCTGATCGTGCAACTGGACCTGCACACCCTTTGCCGCGAGGCCGATGTGCCCGCCGACTACGTGATCGCGATCGTCGAGCACGGCATCGTCGAGCCGCGGGGGCGAACGCCGAAAGACTGGTTGTTCGACGATCAGGCGCCGCTGCGCGCTCGGCAGGCGGTCAGGCTGCATCGGCAGTTGCAGCTGGAATGGGAGGGCGTGGCGTTGGCGCTGGAACTGCTCGACGAGGTACGGCAACTGCGTACCGAGAACGCCCGTCTGCGCCAGCAATTGGGGCGCTTCATGCAGCGGTGAATAAACTGACACCGACATTTTTGTCAGTAGACGGCATGGTTGGCGGTTTTCCATAGTGCGAGCCTGACCTGTCTTACCAGACGAAGAGGGCTTCGCCATGAGCATCGAGATTGCCGAAGATAAACAGGATTACGCCGGGCCCATTTCCAAGCAAGGCGTGGTCGTCATCGAAGTCTATAAAGTGTCAGGCAGAGCCAGCCCGGCGGTCAGTGCCTACATGAAGCAATGGTCAGCGCATGCCAACTCTGCGATCACCTTCCTGAGGGTGCCACTGGAGCTGGCCATGGCCGACCCCGACACGTTCGATGGCCTCGCCAGTGCCCCAGCCGTGTGCTACTTCAAAGGTGGCAAGTGCGTACTGCAGGTGCTGGGCAATTACGTCAACAGCAACTACACGCTGCGCACGGACCCTGCCCAGGGCTGGTACGAGAAAAAGCTGGCCGACGTACTGCGCGGTTGAGGGCGCGTCAGTGTGCGGGGTTGGCATCCTCATCCAGTTGCAATTGCATGAGCGTCAGGTCGAGCCAGCGGCCGAACTTCACACCGACCTGGGCCATTTGCCCCGTCACGGCGAACCCCAGACGCTCATGCAGGCGAATCGAAGCGGCATTGCCGCTCTCGATGGCCGCCACCATCACATGCTTGCCACAGGCGCGAGCCCGCTCGATCAGTTCGGCCATCAGGCGTGGCGCCAGGCCTTTGCCACGTTGGTCGTGGCGGATGTACACCGAATGCTCAACCGTCAGGCGAAAGCCTTCGAACGGGCGCCAGTCGCCGAACGAGGCGTAACCGAGCACGCCCGTGTCGTCGACCGCTACCAGGATCGGATAGCCCTGTTGCGCCCGTGCTTCGAACCAGGCCTGGCGATTGGGCAGGTCTACCGGATTTTCGTTCCAGATTGCCGTGGTGTTGCGCACTGCGTCGTTGTAGATGTCGAGGATGCCCTGCACATCGTTGGACAGGGCATCGCGTATTTTGTAACTCATGGCAGCGTCTCGCAGGGGGTGTTTGCACGTTAAGTGAATACCAGACCACGCACACATTCAGCCTGGATGTTTTCGCCATGGCTGTGCCGCACGAAAAGCTCGCTTTAGAAAGGGCATGCGAGGTGTGACGTGGCGGTCGAGCTTGGCGCCTGAAATATTGGCGTACGTAGGATTGGGGCCGTACAGCGGCCCCAATCCCATCACCGCGTCAGCTTTTGTCCTGAACTGCGGATGCGCTTGCTGCTTTGCGAATTTTTCCTATCTCCTTGACGAACGCGTCGTCACCTGCCTTGGCCGTGTACACCATGTTGAACCGTATGTCGTCGATGATCGAAAGGTCCTTGAGCAGTTCCTCGTTGCCCAGTAGCTCCAGCGTCCATTGTGAGATGGCGCCTGTGCCTTCGAACGGCAAATAACGGCCATCGTGGAACATCAACTCATACACCCAGGTACCTGCATCGTACCCAAGCCCATCTTCGGCCACGGTCGACGACAACGCGATCTGCTGGTTTTCGCGGGGGTTGCGCATGACCAGTTTGGGGTTCTCACGCGCGGCCGTTATCGTTTCATCGCTTTCTTTGCCTGGGTAGAACGAGCGGGCCGCATCCTTGTCGGCCTCAAGCAGCGTAGCGCTACCGGTCTGCTTGAGGATTGCATACAACTCTTCCACCTGTTTCTCTGCCTTGGCGACGAGCGTGACGGACACGTATTTCAGTTGGCGCAGGTACTGACCCGGGTAGCCTTTGTCGAAATCCTCTGCCTTGAATTCGAATGTGTGGGTCAGCGCAGTAGTGCGATTGGCGTTCTTTTTGAAAATGCCGGCCCACTTTTCTTCGGGCTTGGTTGCAACACTGTCCAGTTGGTTCTTGAGGCTGAAGGACTTCTTGATCGTCAATCGCCGCTCGTTTCTGGCCAGGTACTCATTCTCCATCTGCTGCAGGTTCACGAGCAGCGATTCGCCCACCAGCATGCCTTTGTATTGGTCGCGCCAGGCACTCGTATCGATGAAGCTGTCGCGCCGGTAGTCACCGATTTCATAGCGCCAGGCGGCCTCTACCCCCATGCACAGGGAGCGTACGGCATCGTAGGCCGCCCCATAGATAGACTCCTGGCGTGCCACCAGCCAGTTATAGACGGGAATGATGGTAAACCCGGTAGTCATGGACACGTAGGCTTCCTTCAGGTTGACGAGGTCCTGTCGGCACTGGTCAAGGGCGATGGTACTGGCATTGAGTTCGATGTTGGTTTCGGCCAGTTGTTGGTTGAGGATCTTCAGATCCCATTCGACCTGGCTTTTGGCAAATACCCACTCCGCTGCGCGGCGGTTGTAGCCTGCCTGCACCGTCAACTCGTCGGCGATCATTTTTGAAGCCTCGGCTGCGGCAGACAAGGCCTGGGCGGTTCTGGCCATGGGGGCTGCCGGTTGGTTGCCGCCAATCGCCATGCCGTAAATGGTAGGCACCGCGACTTCCAAACCGCCAGCCAGGTATTGGAAGGGAATGCCGAGCAGCGTTGTCGCATTGGCGGTCCACGTGAGCGCGGTGGCGGCCTCTTCTTCCAGGGATCGACCGACGTCGATGAGGTCGCTGAAATACGTTTCCTGCGCCGATAATTTATCGCGGCTGATCAGCAGTCCTTTTTTCTTCGCCTCAATGTTGGCAACCGCTTCTCTTTGCAAGCGAATGGCGAACTCGGCCATCCCGATATCCTGCGCTTTCAATTGCACCGACAGGCTGGTGTTGAACTCTTCCTCCATCAAACTCATGTAGTGTCGGCCGAAATCCGACAATTGTTGCGCCGCTACTTTGGCGAGGGGCAGCAATTGGCGGAAGCGGTAGTGCGGGATATCGACCTGGCCACTGCGGTAGGGGATGGGCAGATTGCTCACGCCGCCTTGCCCATTGTCGAAAGCGTCCACACTTTCGCTGCTCCAGTCCAGCGCTGGAAGCTTTTTGCC
This sequence comes from Pseudomonas sp. MLB6B, assembly GCF_054508135.1. NCBI lineage: Bacteria > Pseudomonadati > Pseudomonadota > Gammaproteobacteria > Pseudomonadales > Pseudomonadaceae > Pseudomonas > Pseudomonas sp. MLB6B. The sequence continues at coordinate 1,403,985 of NZ_CP199313.1, forward strand.
ATCCAGGGTAAGGCCGTTGCGCAGGTTGTACAGGCGGCTTTGCAAGGTTCGGTGCAGGTCAAGCACCCGGCCATTGATTGGCCGGCGGAAGTTGCCGTCGTCGACCGACGCCAAGGCCACCACGTTCCAGCGCGAAGCACTGCTACCTGCTGGTAGCGGGCCAAGCAGCTGCTGCGCCTGCTGGTAGCACAGCCAGGCCTGGTTCAGTGAGCTGAGGGTGAGCTGGCGATAAAAGTGGTCGCCCTGCAACTGCCAGTTCTCCAGCAGCGACAGGTAGATCGCCTGTTGGTAGTGACGCGACAGGGTGAACACCCGGCTGATGGGGTCGACACCCTTGCGCAGGGCTGAACCCAAGGTCCCGACCTGGGCTAGGGGGCAGGTACCCCAAGGCGCGGGGCGGCCATGCGCATCAGCTTCGGTCCGGTAAGGGTTGAACAGGTAACGCAGGTACCAGTCTTCTGCCTCTTCGAACTGTTGTTGCTCGGTCAGGCGCATGGCCACCAGGGCGGGCACATGCAGGAACAGCTCACGGAAATACAGAGCGTTGGCGCCGTGGAAATCCATGTCTACCGGCTCGTCGGACTCCAGGCCCGGCTCTTGCAGTTTCTGCGTGTCCCACGCCAGCACCTGCTCGACCCCTTGGCTGGCGCGTGAGACGAGGTTCTTACCGAACAGCGTATTGAGGCGAATCTTATGCGTTGGCCAGATCGGTTCGAGTTTCGCTACCTGGCTAAGGTCGAGGTACTGTGCCTGCTTGGCATTCGAGGCAATCGAAATAGTCCAGAGCTCGTCATTGTCGGTGATGTTCTGTACTTCAAACGTTGCGGTCGTTACATCTTCTTTATATGTGCTTCGGGGGCTGTGGTCGAGTTTTACTTCTATTTTTTTATAAGTTTTTGCGTCTATTTTTAATATTAGGGAATAAGTGTCTTTGTGTATGAAGCAATTCTCTCCGCGTATGAGGGCAAAATTACCGCGGAGTGATTCGCCGTCTGCGAAGATCTCTACGGAATAGCTTATTTTAGGAAGGTCCATAGAGAGTGGTTCTGAAATATTAGGGGTTTTCTCAAGATCAATGGGCCCTTGTAAAGTTATCTCGATCTCATGCTTTTGGGGTGAAGTATATTTTGCAGTAATACCAAACTGCTTTCTATTTGTCTTTGACGTAGTGAGTACCAAGTGTGTGGGGCTGCCGTCGTAAGGGTGCTGTATCGCGTGCGCATTACTGTAAGAGGCCAGCAGTGAGGTAAAGAGCGTATCAGCCTCTTCATCGGTGATCGCCTTGTTTTCCAACAGCAGGAGGTCCCGTGCTTCGAGGTAATAGTCCGTGCCCCGGGTGAGCCCATCGGTTTTTGTAACTGTTCGAGCGCTGTCATACAGGACGGCAGTCAACCATAGATCCTGATTGCTGGACTCTTGCACGACCACGATCAAACCCGGCATGAAATCCCGGTTTTTTGCGCGGTTTTCGTCCCACCGTCCTTCTTTATAGCCATCCAGGCAGAACAGTTCATTGCTGGTGCTCCAGCTACCGTCGCTCTGTTGGAATACGAAGTTCACTGACAGCTTGCGTTTGTTAGGCAAGGTCCGGTTCTGTTTTTCGCGGTCCGGTAAATCGGTGCTGCCTCGCTCCACCCAGAATACATAACGGCGCCCGGCGATGACCACCGGCCGGACGGTGTCATGAAGTTTCCCATCGGATTGGCTTTGTGCGATTTCGCCCGTCGGTGCCAGATCGATTTTCTCCCATTCGCTCCAGGCAAGCGGGCTTAGCCGGTTCTGGTTGTCACGCAAGCTGATATCCAGTGTCCGCCAGTAATACTCCTGCGGTGTGGTATTGGTCTTGGCGATGAAGTGATAGGTGTCCTGCTTGGGGTCATGCCCATCCATGTAACCGCTGATGACTTGCAGGTTGCTGACCCGTTCGAACTTGGCCAGGTAGGTGCAGATGGCGGTGTGCAGGAGCGAGGTGTCCATCTTGCCTTGGTTGAGGGCCACCTCCAGTTCCTGAAACGCCACGCTCTTGTTGGTCCGGTTGGCGTAGTAGATGAGGTTGGCCGGGTGGTTGGCGCGCTCGATCAGGCGTTTCCAGGTGCGATACTGCCCCAGCCCATTCTGCCATTCGGCCTGAGCCTCGCCGGCTGGGCTGGCATTGCCGTAACCGGGTTCGAGCCGCGCAAACAGCCGTGAAAGGTAGTGCTGCAAGGTGCCGATGGCCTGGTTGAGCGGCGTAGTGGCGACCTCGCTGGCGACCCGGATATCGGTCAGACAATAACTCGACAGGTCATCGAAGGAGGTCACGCCGGGCTGGGCATCAGGCTCAGGCGCTGCCCAATGCGAGATCAGGTAGCCGGCCAGTGCGTCGCGCCAGCGTTCACGCATCTGTTTGTCTACTACTTCGCGTAGCGCGTCATCGATGCTGGCCATCAGCAGTTGGCTGGCACCCTCGTACTCCCGGTATGGCGAGGTCTCGTCGAGCTCGCTGAGGCTCAGCAGCGAGTTGCAGGCCAAGCCGGTTTTCTCGCAGAGCCGTTTCAGCCGCAGGATGGAGTCGATGTCGCTGATGGTGCAGGGCACGCACGGCGTTCCGACCAGACGATTGACCGTTCCAGGCCGGTCGGCGAGTGCTTCCATTGCAATTGGCAAGTAGGCAGCTGAAGTATCTGTTTCTTTACTTTCCCACGACTTTCGCCATTCATCAGGTTTATATGCTTTGTTGTACTGTTCCTGAGTAAGTAGCAGCGGCCCAGGATTTTGCTTGAGAAATGCATTTAACTTGTCCACAAAGCCTTGAAATTTAGCGTAGGAATTGTACCCCACGTAGCGCACTACAAATTGCCTTAAGGCGGACTTGATTCCGATGTAATTGTAGTGGCCCCGTTCTGCTTCGGAGAGCGTTTCCAGGAAGTCGTCAAAGGTCGGCCTTGCGTCTTCTACCACGCCTACTTTCATAATGCTCGGGCAGGCCTCTTCCACTTCACGCTCATCCCACCCTAACAAGGTGCCTAATGCCTTGGACGCTTGGGCGATTTTTTCCGGATCCGTGGAGAAGCGGTGTTTGGTCAGATAATCGATGACGTCACGTTCATCGGCGCCATTGGCCCTGCTCACCTCGACCCAAACCCGGAAGCGACTGAGCTGATAGCACAGATCGAGATTAAGGGCCTCGTCCGGGGTCTTTTCCAAGTCGAACCATTCCGGATGGTCACAAAGTGCCCTTAACACACCGGGGCTTACACGCAGCAGGCCAACAAGAGCGCAGCGGCGCTCGGCTTTGGACCACACCAGGCTTGATTCCCACCGGTCAGCGGCCTTGGTCTTGCTGTCCTGATCGAGGATCGTTATCGCTGCATTCAGCAGCTGTGTCGCTGTCGTACCGGGCCAGTCCAGCAGTGCCGTCATATGTGGCAGGCTGAGGTCGAGCTGAGTCCGCTGATTGCTAAAAACGACCATCAACAAGTTTGCTGCCGCCTCTTGCTGATCGCTTTCAGTCGCCTCAGGGAGCAGAGCTTTCCTGATAGATTCGCCATGCGTCTGGAGGGCACTCTGCAACGAGCTGCCCACCGCTATCTCCGCTGCAGGTACTGGCGCCAACGTCGTTAGCAGAACACTGGGCAAAATCTGCTGTTGATGCAGCCACTGGTCGAGGTTGCCAAGTGCGACCAGAATGTCGAGCACATCGCTGGTACCTGAGACAACGCTGATCAGCGGCGTGCTCGCCAACTGGGCGACCACATCGGTGCCTGTCGTTGCCAACAGCTCGACCAGCGCACTTGCCTCCCGGGCGGAACGCTTGAACAGGCGATGCAAACGGCCAAGGCGATACAGCGCACTGATCAGCGACAGGGAGACAGTGAGCGTCTTCAGCCCTTGCGCCTGTTTGACCTGCGCCAGATACACCTGTGTCGCCTGCTCATCCACGCCCAATGCCTTGGCCAGCGCTGGTACGACCTTGAACTGGCCATCCTCGCCGTCGGCCGGGTCGAATGCGCGGTCGTCGAGGATCAGTGGGTTGGGTGTGTCGAGCTGGCCTGCACCTGGGCCATCGAGTATCCGGTCCAGCATCGGTGCTTGCTCGCCAACCCCGAACGGGTTGATTTCGCACACCAGGGCGGCGAACTGTTCGGCGCTGATACCGTAAACTTCGTTCAGGTAGCGGAAAACGCCCATGGCACGGATAGTGGACGGCGACAAATGCCAGTTGCCGACCTGACCTTCGGCACGCAGGATCGACATCAACAGCAGGTCGACGTCCTTGAAAGGTAGCGCCAGCGCCCGTTGCAGGTGGATCATCTGATACATACGCGACAGGCAGTCGTAATCCATCCAGTCAAACTGCGGTTTGATACCCGCACCGGCCAAGGCATCCTTGATCGTGAGTGGCGTTTTTCGACGCGCATTGATGTAGGCCGCGCCGTGATGGAAATTGTTCAGCACAGGCTTGCCGGTGGGACGGTAAGCATTGGATCTGTGCACCAGGCTGTAGCTGGCTGCAGTGTTGTCATCGATCCCGGCCACGGCCAGCATTTCCAGGATCTGCTCGAAACTCAGCCCGGTTCGGCGGCCGAATGTTTCTACATCGAGCAACGATGCGATGGCCTTTTTAGCGTCGATATCGGCCATGCCGTACCACTGACGCCATCCGTTGCCGGACGCGCGCAGGGGCTTTTCTTCTAGTAGCAACGCTTGCAAGGCGGGGCTGAAGCCGCTGGCGTTACGCATGACCTGGCGCAACTCATCGCTGCACAACCCTTCGTAGCAGAAGCTGGGGTAGCTGTGCTGCGTCTGCAGCAGCAGTTCGAACGGCGGGATTTTTTTGTGCGAGAGCACGGCCTTGGCCTGCTCGTGGGCATAGTTGAACGGCAGTTGGGCATACTGGCCCGCGCTTGCCAGGGTTTCGGGCAAGTAAGCCGTTGGCCCGGAACGTTCCTGGGCGTGATGGGTGAGGACGCGAATGGCCAGGGTCAGAGCGCTGACGGGTTGCTCCAGCTTGCTGGGGTCGAGCAGCAGGGCGCCGATATCCGGGCGACGTTGCGCAAGCGTCAGGCGGTCGGTCTTGGTGCTGGTGTTCTCAATTTCAATGGCTTTCTGGTAGAGCGCATGCAGATAAGCGATGTGCCCGGTGTTCGATTCGGGAGCATCGGGGCTGCACGGGTTGGACAATTGTTCAGGGAATAGCTTGGCGTAAGTATGCGCGGTAGTAGATTGTTCGGTCATGCGGGCATGCTCCCTGACGGGTGAGGATGGTCGTTGCCATACATCGAGGCCAGGGGGCATTTCAGACCCAATACGGGGTTGCCACAACTGACAAAAATATCAGTGGGCATTGGACAAATGTTCGTAAACAGCTGTGATGACCGGTGCGGCACGCTGGGCGCTTTTGACACTTGAGCGGTACTTGAGTACCGTGCGGCACCGCAGTAGATTCTGCGGCACGGGATTGGCGTCCCGTTGTCGGAAATTGGACACCGCTCACGTACGAGCGCCGTGTCCCGCAAGGCTGTACCCGTTATGGGCGGAGCCGTGTGTGGGAGCCTTCGGGCTCACCGGACTCCGACCGGCAACGCCAACCCGCACGGCTCCGTCCACCCATATTGGCGTATGGGCACGGAGTGACATTTCGGAAGCGTTGCAAGGAGTCGCACCATGTCCAAAAAGATCGTCCCGGACCCACCCTGCCTGTCGTTCGAATGCCTCTTTTACGCCCAAGAGGTACGCCCATGACCTTGCCATCTGACACCCCTCCCAATCCTGAAGCTCCTCGCCCAGTCACCGCCTGTACAGCCTTCGGCACCTGCAACCATGCCCACGAGCCTACGTTCATGGTTCGCCAGGGGATCGACGCTGAAGATGCGCTGGTATGCGCAGTCGCGGCGCTGAAAGCGGCCTACGAAACCAACGCCATCGCGCTGGAGAAAGCGGTCGAGCCGATGCGCAGCCTGCTGGCGGCAACGGAAAACTCGCTAGAGAAAGGTCTGGCCTTAACCGAGGCCGTTCTACAGGGCATCGAGGCCGATCACTGAAAGGAAAAAGGGCGCCCTTCAGGTCTGAAGTGCGCCCTCATCGCCATGCGCTCAGCGGCGCAATTGCCGTTTGCTGCGCACGAACCGATACGTCACCGCCAACACCACGAACCAGATCGGCGTCACCACCAGCGCCGAACGGGTATCGGCCTCCAGGCTCAACAGCACCAGGATGAAGGCGAAGAACGCCAGGCACACGTAGCACATCGCCCGGCCGCCCGGCATCTTGTACTTCGACGCCTGGTGCAGGGCGGCACGGCGTTTGCGGTATGTCAGGTACGACAGCAGGATCAGTGTCCAGACGAACATGAACAGCACCGCCGACACGGTGGTGACCAGGGTGAAGGCCTCGACCACGTCCGGCACCAGGTAGATCATCACCGCGCCCAGCATCAGACAGATGCACGAGAACAGCAGGCCGTTGGCCGGCACGGCGCGGCGCGAGAGTTTTTCGAAGGCTTTCGGCGCGTCGCCTTCCTGGGCCAGGCCGTAGAGCATGCGGCTGGTGGAGAACACGCCACTGTTGGCCGAAGAGGCCGCCGAGGTCAGCACCACGAAGTTGATGATGCTCGCCGCCGCCGGCAGGCCGGCCAGCACGAACAGCTCGACGAACGGGCTTTTGCCCGGCACCACGTCGCGCCATGGCGTCACGGCCATGATGGCGATCAGCGCCAGCACGTAGAACACGATGATGCGGATCGGGATCGAGTTGATCGCCCGTGGCAGGGTGCGCTCGGGGTTCTTCGCTTCGGCGGCGGTGGTGCCCACCAGCTCGATGCCGACGAAGGCGAACACGGCGATCTGGAAACCGGCGAAGAAGCCCATCAGGCCATGGGGGAACATGCCCTCGTCGTTCCACAGGTTGGCCAGTTGCGCGGTGCGCCCGCTGGGCGACTCGAAGCCGGTGACCACCATGTACAGGCCGGTGGCGACCAGACCGAGGATGGCCACGATCTTGATCATGGCGAACCAGAATTCGGTTTCGCCGAACATCTTCACCGTCACCAGGTTCAGCGACAGCAGCACCGCCACGCAGGTCAGCGCCGGTATCCACTGCGGCAGATCGGGAAACCAGAACTGCGAATAGGCAGCGATGGCGATGACGTCGGCGATGCCGGTGATCACCCAGCAGAACCAGTAGGTCCAGCCGGTGAAGTAGCCAGCCCAGGGGCCGAGCAGGTCGGCGGAAAAGTCGATGAAGGATTTGTAGTTGAGGTTCGACAGCAGCAGCTCGCCCATCGCCCGCATGACGAAGAACAGCATGAAGCCGATGATCATATAGACGAAGATGATCGACGGGCCGGCCAGGCTGATGGTCTTGCCCGAGCCCATGAACAGGCCGGTGCCGATGGCACCGCCAATGGCGATGAGCTGGATGTGGCGGTTGTTCAGGTTGCGTTGCAGGTGCTGGTCATCGGGCGGAGCTTGGGTGGTCCGGGTCATGGTCTGCATTCCATTAGGGGCCGTCCTCTGAGGAGACGTAGCCGCGTAGGCTACCACGGCCTCCACCCGGCGTAGCGCGACAGATCGACACGAGGAATGCGCAGCAGGGATTTGCCGTACCGTCATGTTGACGACGGTCAACGCCACCGGCCCGAGCGTACGCGCCTTGCGCCAGTGACGTTGTCCGCACAGGCGCAGGCGCATCCCGCAGTCAGCTTAAGCGCCGACGGCCCGCTGCCGCCGCACCACCAGGCTGTCGACCGCCCACAACACCAGCATCGACACCCCCACCAGCGGGAACACCACGCCCAGCACCAGCATCACTGCCACCGCGACCTTCCACCGCGGCAGATCGTGGCGCAGCGGCGGTACGCCCAGGCCCCGGCTCGGACGGCGCTTCCACCACATCACCAGGCCGCTGACCGAGCCCAGCAGAATCATCAGGCACACCAGCAGCACGATGATCTGGTTGGCCGCGCCGAACATCATGCCTTCGTGCAGCTTCACGCCCAGTTCGGTGGCGCGGGCGGCGGCGTTGTAGTCGCGCCAGCCGACGTCGGCCAGGACGCGGCCGTCGTACTGATCGATGTGCAGAGTCGCGTCGTTGCGCGGGTCGTCGGCGAATACCGAGACGGTGAACACGCCTTCGGCACCGGTGGGCAGGGTGATGCTATAGCCGGGTGCCACACGCTTGGCGGTGGCGATGTCCTCGACCTGCTGCAGGCTGACCTGCGGCGCGGCAGGGCCGCTGGACATCATGTGGTGGCCGGCATGTTCGGCGTGGGCACCCGACTGCGGCATGGGGGTGTTCTCCACCGCCCAGGGCACGGTCTGGCGGTGGGCCTGGTTCAGCTCGCCGGCCTGGCGGTTGGACTGCGGCACGTCGGTCCACATGGCGGCCGGAAAGCGGTTCCACAGTTCGGCGTACTGCTTGCCCCAGAACCCGGTCCAGGTCATGCCGCTGAGCAGCATCACCAGCAGCAGGCCGGCGCCCCAGAAGCCGCTGACCGCATGCAGGTCGCGCCACCACAGGCGACCCGTGGCGGCCTTGCGCAGCCACAGCACGCCGCCACGCCGCCCGCGCGGCCACCACAGGTACAGGCCCGAGACCACCAGCACGATGCCCCAGCCGGCGGCCATTTCGATCAGACGGTCACCCAGGGTGCCGATCATCAGTTCGCTGTGCAGCGCCCGGGCGATGGCCTGCAGGTTGCGTTTGCCGTCCTGCTCGCCCAGCACCGTGCCGCGGTAGGGGTCGACGAACACGTTCAGTTCGCGTCCGGCATCGTGCACCACGAACTGCGCGCTGCGGTCGGCGGCAGGCGGGGGCAGGTATTGGGCGACATGGGCCTTGGGGTAGGCCTGCTGCACGGCGGCCAGCAACTGGTCGGCGTCCTGGCGGTGGTGCTCGGCCTGCACCACCAGCAGAGCGCGGTACATCAGCGGGTCGAGCTGGGGTTTGAACAGGTAGACGATGCCGGTCAGCGCCAGCAGGATCATGAAGGGTGCGACGAACAGCCCGGCGTAGAAATGCCAGCGCCAGGCCAGGGAATAGAAGGATGTACGGGGTGCACGCAAGAGAACCTCCAAAGATGGGCATGTGGGCGTTGGCGCTTGGCACCAACGCGTTGCATGCGCATCCCAACGCATCAGGGCAGAGAGTGGGCGCGATTCGAACCGCGCCCCTATTGTTTGGGTCAGCCTAAGCAACCACCGTCAGAAGCTGATATCGACCTTGGTCCACAGCGTTCGTCCCGGTTCGTTGACCGCTTGCGGGTCCAGCGCCGGGTAGCCGAAGCCGGCGTTGCCGGCCAGGTTCAGGTGCTCGGAATAGGCCTTGTCGAACAGGTTGTCCACCCCCGCGCTGAGCTTGAGGTTGGCGTTGACCTTGTAGGCACCGTTGACCGAGAACACACCGAAACCTGCGCTCTGGTCGTAGTCCTTGCCGACCACGTTGCCCTGGTTGAGGGCCACGCGGTGCTGCGCGGAGGCCAGGCGCCAGAGGCTGCCGACACTCCAGCGGTCTTGGCTGTAGGTCAGGCCCAGGCGGCTTTCCAACGGCGGCATCTGCGGCAAGGCGCGACCGTTGCTGCTGTTCTTGCCCCAGGCGTAGGCCAGGGTGGCGTCGGCTTTCCAGTGTTCGGTCAGGGCGTAGGCCGCGCCCAGCTCGCCGCCCATGATGAGGGCGTCGACGTTGCGCGCCTGGCTGGCGCCCATCATGGCGCCGGCGTAGTCGAACAGGATGTAGTCGCGCACCTGGCCCGCATAGGCCGATGCCCAGGCTTCCAGGCGCTCGCCGCGGTACTGGATGCCGGCATCGAGCTGGGTGGTCTTCTCGGGCTTGATGGCGTCGAAGGCGTTGACCGAGCCCTGCGGGCCCATCTTCGGCGAGAACAGCTCCCAGTAGTCTGGGAAACGCTGGGCATGGCCCAGGCCGATGTAGGTAGTGGCGTTCAGCGCGGCCAGGTCGTGCTCGTAGCGTACGAAGCCGCTGGGCAGGGTGTCGGCGCGGGTGTCGCCGCGGGTAGCCAGGCCCTGGCGGTAGTCCTTGGCCGAGGCGCGGTCCAGGCGTGCGCCGCCGATCAGTCGGTCGTCGCCGCTGGCGTACCAGGTCAGTTCGCCGAAAGCGCCGTAGTTGTGGAAGTCGGCGTCCTTGGTCCAGGGCTGGGCCTTGTGCGCATCGACGCCCATGCCGCCCCGCTTGCGGTGCTCGTTGGTCTGCGCATCCAGGCCGCCGATCAGCTGCACGTCTTCCCAGCGCCAGGTGGCCTTGACCCGCCCGCCCAGGGTGCGGCGGTCGACGTTGCTGACCATGGGCATGCCCATCATGCCGCTGCCCGAGGGGCGGCGCAGGCTGTAGTTGTCCATCACGTGGTCGGCGTAATTGTAGTAAGCCTGGGCTTCGAGCTTGTCCAGTACGCCGCCGAGGTTGGATTTTTCGAAACGCAGGCCCAGGCTCTCGCGCTTGAACTGCGAGCCGTCCATGCCGCGTCCAGCATAGCGCGACTCGCCGTCGCCCTTGCCGGCAGTCAGCTCCAGCAGGGTGTCGGTGTCGGGCGTCCAGCCCAGGGCGACATCGCCGTTCCACTTGTCCCAGCGCGACGGCACGCGGTCGCCGTGGCCGTCGTCGTAGTCGCCGGCGCGCGACTGGTTGCCGACGAAGCGCGCGTAGCCCTCGCGATTGCCGGCGGCAGCGTCCAGCACCTTGTCGAAACGGCCGTTGGAGCCGGCCAGCAGGCTGGCATTGACGCGGCTGCCGAGCGTACTGAAGTGTTCCGGTTCACGTTCGAACAGCACCGTGCCGGCCGAACCGCCCGGGCCCCAGACCACGCTCTGCGGGCCTTTGATGACGGTCAAACGGTCGTAGGTTTCCGGGGCGATGTAGGACGTAGGCGCGTCCATACGGTTGGGGCAAGCGCCGAGCATCAGGCCGCCGTTGGTGAGGATGTTCAGGCGCGAACCGAACATGCCGCGCAGCACCGGGTCGCCGTTGGTGCCGCCGGCGCGGATGGCGGAAAAGCCGGGAATGGTCTTTAGGTAGTCGGCGCCGTCGCTTGCCGGCACCGGCTGGCGCGGGTCCTTGGGGTTGGTGGTGACGGTCAGCGGCGAGCTGGGCGCCACCGCGGTGATAACCGTGGGGCTCAGTTCGCCCTCGGCGGCCGGTGGTGTGGGCGCAAGGTCGGCGGCCAGGGCCATTGGCGCGATGAGCGAGCCGCAGAGCAGGGCGATGCTGCCGCGCAGGGACAAGGCGGAAACGGGGATACAGCCAGACATAATGATTCCAGTCGATCAGTCAGTAGTGGGCGCGAAGCACAGGGCTTCGGCGGTATAGGCGTCAGACGATCGACAGGCTGGGCGGCGCGCGGCTGCGTGCGCCTGGGAACACGGCCTGGCGGCCATGCCCGCTGCGCACGGGCGCCGCCACGTGCAGCGGGGCGGGTACGTGGCTGAAGGTGAGGGGGCTGAGGGTCTGCGGCAGGGCCGGGCAGTTGAACAGCAGGCTGCAATAGCCGCATTGCTCCCACAGCACATGCAGGTGACCGTCGTTGCCCGTGCCGTGGCTGGCATGGGCGCCGTGGTCGGGCGTGGCGGCTTGCCCGGCCGCGGGCATGTCCATGGCCATGGACATGTGCGCCGGCATCGGCATGGCCATGCCGGCGTGATGGTTCATCGGCATCGACTGGGAAACCAGCGGGCCGATGAAGATCATCCACATGGCGAACAGGCTCAGCCAACTGCCACCGACGCGCCTGCGGGCAGGGCGGGTGGTACGGCGGGGCCTGTGGCGCGAAAAGCTCATGGAGGGCGCGGGCTAGCGATCAGTGGGCGTGGTCGTGGCCTTGTTGCGCGGCCGGCGCCTGCTGCTGCACCGCGACCTGCACGGTGACGTTCCCGGCGCGCTCGAAGTGCAGCGTCAGCGGGAAGCGCTGGCCGGCCACGAGCAGGCTGCGGTCGCTGGGTTGCAGGATCATCACGTGGTAGGCGCTGGGGGCGAAGACCAGGTCCTGGCCGGCCGGCACGGCGACGCTTGCGACCTGCTGCATGCGCATCGCGCCGCTGCCCGATTGCACGTGCTCGTGCAACTGCGCTTGGCTGCCGACGGGTGTGTCCACCGACAGCAGCCGGTCGTCGCGCTTGCCGTTGTTGTGCACCACGAAATAGGCCGCCACGTTCGGCGCGTTGGGCGGCAGGGCCAGGGACCAAGGATGGGCGATGTGCAGGTCGCCAACGGTGTATTCATGGGCATTGGCGAAGGCGCAGGGCAGCAGCAGGGCGGCCACGACGAGGGCTTGCTTGAGCATGGTGAAGCTCCGATCGATTGAGGTTCGGGCAGGTGGTACTGGAACACTCAAGCGACAGGGGAGGCGCGGGGATTGATGCCGGGCCAGAGCTGGCGCGGTGTGGGTCGATAGGTGGGGTGTTCTTCGAGCGCGCCGAGGAGGCGTTGCGGCGGGTGGCGCATGTGCAGTGGCTGGCCGCCCAGGGCCAGCAGTGGCGCCGCGCCCGAACAGCACCAGCAGTGCTGCATGTTGGAATGTTCGTCGTGGGGCTGGCCAAGGTCGATCTTGGCCAGCCCTTGCACTTCGACCAACGCCTTGCCGGCGCTGGAACAGAACGCACCCCACAGCAATGAGTCCGCCGAGCTTTTGGGCGTGGCGGCGGACAGCGGCATGGCCAGCATATTGAACAGCACTGCCAGGCAGGCGATCCAGGCGATGTGGCGACGTGGGGGCATGGAGAGATCCGGTCAGGAATCAGCGGCGTATTGTACGGCGCAGTATAGGGAAATATCGCCGGGTGCGGTGATGTGCCGCAGCGGCGCTCTTACCAGGCGCATCGATACCTGACCGAGGGTGGGTGGCCTCAGGCCTTGCGCCCCATCAGGCCGCGCACGGTTTCCTGCAGGTCGGCCGGCAGTACGACGATCTTGGCGTTGCTGCTGGCGGCCAGGGTTTCCATCGCGCCGATGTAGCGCTCGCCCAGTAGGTACATGGCCGGCGTGGTTTCGTTACCTACGGCATCGCGCACCAGGGTGATGGCCCGCGCCGAGGCTTCGGCCAGGTTGATCTGCGCTTCGGCGTCCAGCTTGGCCGACTGCTGCCGCGCCTGGGCTTCGAGGATCGCCGCCTGCTTGGCGCCTTCGGCGCGGGTCACGTCGGCTTTACGTTCACGCTCGGCGGCGGCCTGGCGCTCCATGGCCAGCTGCATGTTCTGCGATGGCTTGATGTCCTGGATTTCCACCGAGCGTACGGTCACGCCCCAGTCTTCGGTCTGCTCCGACATCGCCTCACGCAGACGCGCCTTGATCTGCTCGCGGCTGGACAGCGCTTCGTCCAGGTCCATGGCACCGATGATGGCGCGCAACGAGGTCATGGTCAGGCTGGTGACGGCGAAGGAGAAATCCTGCACGCCGTAGGAGGCTTTCTGCGGGTCGACGACCTTGGCGAAGCACAGGGCGTTGGCGACGATCACCGCGTTGTCGCGGGTGATGATTTCCTGCTGCTGCACATCGAGGATGATGTCCTTGGTCGGCAGGCGGTAGGCGACCACGTCCATGTAGGGGATGAGGATGTTCAGGCCAGGCTTGAGGGTGCTGTGGTAGCGGCCCAGGCGCTCGACGATCCACTCCTCGCCTTGGGGCACGATGCGCACCCCCTTGAACAGGGTGACGAGAACGAACAGGGCAAAGGTGATGGCGACGATCAGGCTGGTCATTGGGGGGCGTCCTTTTGCTGTGGATTCAAGCTCGGCTGATGCGGGCGGTGTTGCCTTCGATGGCGGTCAGGCGTACGCGCTCGCCGACGGCGATTTCGCTGTCGGCGACACAGATCCATTCTTCGCTGCCCAGGATCGGCTTCTGGAAGCGCACGCGGCCTTTCTGGAACTCCGAGACGGCGGCGGTCAGCAGGCCCACTTCGCCGATCACGCTGTCGGCGGTCCAGCGCACGTCGGGTTTCTTGCGGCGGAATATCTTGAACCAGAGCAGGGTGGTGACCGACGAGAACAGCACCCACAACAGCACCTGCATATCCAGGTGCAGGCTGGGGACGACGAGGGCGGTCAAGGCGACCAGAACGGCGCCGATGCCGAACCAGAGAATGAAGAAAGTGGGCAGGAGCAGTTCGAGCAGGATCAGGGCCACGCCGAAAACGAGCCAGATCCACCATTGCATGTCCATATGGCGGTCTTCCAGAAAGGGGTTGCGCAGTTTACGGCAGTGGCGCAGCCAGCCGCCATTGGCCCTGCGGCTGAAACGATGCGGGAAATGTCCTCGCTACCCCTCAGACGAAACTGTGCTCCTTCGCCCCGCTACAACGGGCGGTCAGCGCGCCAACGCCGCCAGCAGCGACGCCACGTCGAAGAACTCGCAGTCCGCCGCCGGCAACGGCGGGCGTTTGAGCACCAGCACCGGAATGCCCCGCTCGCGCGCCACTTCGAGTTTGGGCTCGGTGGCGACACTGCCGCTGTTCTTACTGACCAAGACGTCGATCTGCCGTTGAGCGAACAGTGCGCGCTCGTCGGCTAGCTGAAACGGGCCGCGCGCGCCGATCACCTCGCAGCGCTCGTTACCAGGGCAGGCATCGAGGGCGCGCAAGGTCCAGAACTGCCGCTCGGGGATTTCGTCCAGGTGTGCCAGCGGTTCGCGGCCCAGGGTGAACAAGGGCCGTACGAAGGGGTCGAGTGCGGCGATCAGTTCAGGCCAGTCGGCGACCTCGCGCCAGTCGTCGCCGGGTTGGGCCTGCCAGGCCGGTCGGCGCAGCGCCCAGCAGGCCACGCCAGCGCTGCGCGCGGCCTGCACGGCGTTGGCGCTGATCTGTGCGGCGTAGGGGTGAGTGGCGTCGACCAGCAGCGTGATGCCCGCCTCGCGCAGGTAGCGCGCCAACCCTTCGGCACCGCCATAGCCGCCCACGCGCACCTGGCAGTTCAGGTCGTGCGGCACCCGGCCGATGCCTGCCAGGCTGTAGACATGCTCGGGCCCCAGGCGACGGGCGATGGCCAGCGCCTCGGTGACGCCGCCCAACAACAGGATGCGCGGGTTCATAGGCGCCCCGCCGTGCCGACGATGCCGCCCTGGCGGTCGATGGCGAACACCTCCACCTGCACCTGCGCCGGCACTACGCTGCGGGCGAAGGCCAGGGCGTGGGCGCACACCGCATCGCCCAAGCCGATGCCGGCCGCATGGCTCAAGGCCAAAGCCTGCTGGCTCGTGTTGGCGCCAAGGATGGCCTGTTGCAGCGTGGCGTCGGCGCCGAGGTCGGCGGCCCAGCCGGCCAGTTGCGGCAGGTCGATGCTGGAGTGGCGGCTGTGCAGGTCCATGTGCCCGGCGGCCAGCTTGCTGATCTTGCCGAAGCCGCCGCACAGGGCCAGGCGCGCCATGGGCACGCGGCGCAGGTGCTTGAGCACCGCGCCGACGAAGTCGCCCATCTCGATCAGGGCGATGTCGGGCAGGTCGTAGACCCGGCGCATGGTGTCCTCGCTGGCGTTGCCGGTGCAGGCGGCGATGTGCGTGTAGCCATTGCTGTGGGCGACGTCGATGCCCTGCTGGATGGACGCGATGTAGGCGGCGCAGGAAAACGGCCGGACGATGCCGCTGGTGCCCAGGATCGACAGGCCGCCGAGAATGCCCAGCCGCGGGTTCATGGTCTTGAGCGCCAGTTGCGCGCCGTCGCGCACGTTCACCGTGACTTCGAAACCGCCGGCAAAGCCCAGTTCGCACGCCAGTTGCGTCAAGTGTTCGCTGATCATGCGCCGTGGCACCGGGTTGATCGCAGGTTCCCCGACCGCCAGCACCAGGCCGGGGCGGGTCACCGTGCCCACGCCTTCGCCAGCGATGAAGCGCACGCCGGGCGCGTCGAGCAGGCGCACTTGGCTATAGAGCAGGGCGCCGTGGGTCACGTCGGGGTCGTCGCCAGCGTCCTTCAAGGTGCCGGCTTCAGCCATCTCGCCCTGGACACGGCAGAACTCCAGGCGCATCTGCACCACCCTGCCCTTGGGCAGGGTGATGTGCACGGCATCGCAGCCCTGGCCACTGAGCAGCAGGCGCGCGGCGGCAAGGCTGGTGGCGGTGGCGCAACTACCGGTGGTCAGGCCGCTGCGCAGGGGGGCGGGGGTTTCGCGGGTTTCTTCACGCATCGAGGGGCTTGACCACCTCGAGCAGGGTGATGGGCAGCGCCTGGCGCCAGGTATCGAAGCTGCCCAGGGGTTGCGCCTGGGCCACATGCAGACGGGTCAGGTCGCCGCCATGGCGCTCGCGAAAGTGCGCCAGGGTCAGTTCGCTCTGCAGGGTCACGGCATTGGCCACCAGCCGTCCGCCTGGGCGCAGCGCCGCCCAGCAGCGCTCCAGCACGCCTTCGCGGGTGACGCCGCCGCCGATGAACACCGCATCGGGAGTTTCCAGACCGTGCAGGGCGTCGGGCGCTTTGCCGCGGATCAGGTGCAGGCCGGGCACGCCGAGCGCTTCGCGGTTGAATTCGATGAATGCCTGGCGCCCTTCGTCGGCCTCGATCGCCAGGGCGCGGCAGCTGGGATGGGCGCGCATCCATTCGATGCCGATCGAGCCGCAGCCGGCGCCGACGTCCCACAGCAGCTCGCCAGGGCGCGGCGCCAGGCGCGCCAGGGTCATGGCGCGCACGTCGCGTTTGGTCAATTGGCCGTCGTGGCGGAACGCATGGTCGGGCAGGCCGGCGAGCGGCGACAGTGGCACGGCCTGCGGCCCGGCCAGGCACTCGACGGCCACCAGGTTGAGCGGCGCCAGCGGGCCGTGGGGCCAGGCGTCGGCCCGACCGCACAGGCGGCGCTCGTCGGGGCCGCCCAGGTGTTCGAAGACCTGCAAGCGGCTCGGGCCGAAGCCGCGTTCGGTCAGCAGAGCGGCCAGCGCCGCCGGGCTGTCGCCGTCGTTGCTCAGCACCAGCAGGCGCACACCGCTGTACAGGTGGGCGTTGAGCGCGCTCAGGGGGCGCGCCACCACCGACAGCACCTGCACCTCCTGCAACGGCCAGCCCAGGCGCGCCGCGGCCAGGGCGCAGGAGGAGGGCATCGACAGCACGTGCAGCTCGTCGGCAGGCACCTGGCGCGCCAGGCTCGCGCCGACGCCATAGAACATCGGGTCGCCGCTGGCCAGCACGCATACCGGCTCGCCGCGCTGCGCCAGTACCGGCGCCAGGGAAAACGGGCTGCTCCACGGCACCTGCTGGCCGGTCACGCAGCGTGGCAGCAGCGCCAGTTGCCGCGGGCCGCCGAAAATCTGCCGGGCACCGAGCAGCGCGCGGCGGGCCTGTTTGCCCAAGCCGCTGAAGCCGTCTTCGCCAATGCCTACTACTGTCAGCCAGGGTGTCATGGGGTCCTCTGAAATGTCTGTGCGCCATCATTGCCGGGCGCGCCGACGACGGCCCTCGACCACCGGCTTTTCATGCCGCCGGACAAAGCAGGCATAATACCGCGCCTTCTCCCCCGAAGCGCTCTTCGACGATTGCCGGATACTCCTTTGAAGCAGGCCCAGCCCCTCGACATTTCGCCTCGCCCCTCGGCTTGCCCTGGGTTGTGGCGCATCGTTGCCGCCCGTGACGGCGGCATCTGCCGCGTCAAGCTGCCCGGCGGCGCGCTGTCGGCTGCCCAGGCCGAAGCGGTGGCCGACGCCGCCGAGCGCTATGCGGGCGGCGTGATCGAGGCGACCAACCGCGCCAACCTGCAGATTCGCGGCATCGGCAGCGAGCACCCGGCCCTGATCCAGCACCTGCTCGACGCCGGCCTCGGCCCCCGCGAGGCGGCCGGCGACGACGTGCGCAACTTGATGCTCAGCCCACTGGCCGGTCTCGATCCGCAGCGCGTGCTGGACACCCGGCCCTTGGCCGCGCAGATCCTCGCACTGCTGGAGAACACCCCGGCGTTCCACCAACTGTCGGCCAAGTTCGCCGTGCAACTGGACGGCGGCGAGGCACTGGCGATGCTCGACCATCCCCATGACCTATGGTTGTCCGCGCTGACCCTCGACGGCGAGCCCTGGCTGGGCCTCGGCCTGGCGAGCTCACCGACGGCCGGCCCCGTACTCGGCGCCGTTCGCCCTGAACGTGGCCTGGACTTGGTACGCGCGGTGCTCGAAGGCTTCCTGACGCACGCCCGCGCCGACCAGTCGCGTATGCGCCAGATGCTCGAATGCATACCGGCAGACACCTTCGTACAGGGCCTTGCCCTCGACCTGCGCCGCGACCCCGCGGTGCTGGGCTGGCATCGCGCGCACCTGCCCGTGAGCTGGCTGGGCAGGCTGGCGCAGTCGAGCGGTAGCGCCTTGGGCGTGGCTCCGCCACTGGGCCGGCTGACCCCGGCGATGCTGCGCGGCGCCGCCCGCATCGCCCGTGAGTGGGGTGACGGCAGCCTGCGCCTGACCCCGTGGCAGAGCCTGGTGTTGCCCTCTCTCGACGAAGCGCGGCAGCCCGCCGCCATGGCCAAGCTGGCTGCGTTGGGCCTGCTCTGCGCCAACGACCAGCCGCTGGCGCGCCTGATCGCCTGTACCGGCACCCGCGGCTGCGCCAAGGCCCTGGCCGACACCAAGGCCGACGCCCGCGCCCTGGCGACCCTGCTCGGCCCCGGCGCACCGGCCAGCGTGCACCTGAGCGGCTGCCCGCGCTCCTGCGCCGCCGCCCACGTGGCGCCGGCCACCTTGCTGGCCCGTGGGCCGGGCCGCTACGACCTCTACTTGCGTGACCCGCATGTGCCGGGCTTCGGCCTGCTACGCGGGTCCGACCTTACCTTGAAAGACGCAGGCGCCTTGCTCGCCCTGCAGACGGAGCACCTTGATGATTGACTACATCCGCGACGGTCAGGAGATCTATCGCAATTCCTTCCGAATCATCCGTGAGGAAGCCCGCCTGGAGCGCATTCCCGCCGATCTGGAAAAGCTCGCCGTGCGGGTCATCCATGCCTGCGGCATGGTCGAGGCCATCGACGGTCTGCAATTTTCCGAAGGTGCCGGCCGCGCCGGGCGCGAGGCGCTGCAGGGCGGGGCGCCGATCCTGTGCGACGCGCACATGGTCGCCGAAGGCATCACCCGGGCGCGCCTGCCGGCCAACAACCCGGTCATCTGCACCCTGCGCGACCCCAGCGTGCCGGACTTGGCCAAGTCGGCCGGCAATACCCGCTCGGCGGTGGCGCTGGAACTGTGGCGGCCGCACCTGGAGGGCGCCGTGGTGGTGATCGGCAATGCGCCCACCGCATTGTTCTACCTGCTGGAGATGCTCGACGCCGGCGCCCCCAAGCCCGCGCTGATCCTGGGCTTCCCGGTCGGTTTCGTCGGCGCGGCGGAGTCCAAGGCCATGCTCGCCGCCGACAGCCGCGGCGTGCCGTTCGTGATCATGCAAGGGCGGCTGGGCGGCAGTGCCATGGCGGCGGCGGCGGTCAACGCCCTGGCCACGGAGGTGGAATGATGCAGCCGCGTGGACGCTTGCTGGGCCTGGGCGTCGGCCCGGGCGATCCGGAACTGATCACCGTCAAGGCCCTGCGCCTGCTGCGCGAGGCGCCCGTGGTGGCGTACTTCGTCGCCAAGGGCAAGCGCGGCAACGCCTTCGGCATCATCGAAGGGCACTTGCAGGCGCAGCAGACCTTGCTGCCGCTGGTGTACCCAGTGACGACGGAAGCGCTGCCGGCGCCGTTGTCCTACGAACAGATCATCAGCGACTTCTATGACGAAGCCAGCCTGCAGGTCGCCGCGCACCTGAATGCCGGCCGCGACGTGGCGGTGATCTGCGAAGGCGACCCGTTCTTCTACGGCTCCTACATGTACCTGCACGACCGTCTGGCCGAGCGCTATGAGGCGCAGGTGATTCCGGGCGTGTGCTCGATGCTCGGCGGCGCCTCGGTGCTCGGTGCGCCGCTGGTGTACCGTAACCAGAGCCTGTCGGTGCTCTCCGGCGTATTGCCGGCCGAGGCCCTGAAGCGGCGCCTGGCCGACGCCGATGCGGCGGTGATCATGAAGCTGGGCCGCAACCTGCCGAAGGTGCGCGACGTGCTGGTCGAATTGGGTATGGACGGCCGCGCGCTGTACGTCGAGCGGGCGACCATGGCCAACCAGCGCATCGTGCCGCTGGCCGAGGTCGATCCGCAGTCCTCGCCGTATTTCTCGCTGATCATCGTGCCGGGGGAAAAATGGCAGGGTTGAACCTCATGGCGCCGGCCATCGTCGTGCTCGGGCCGGGCAGCCTGGCGACCGCGCGCCGCGTGCAGGCCTGTTATCCACAGGCGTCGATCCACGGCTTGCAGGGACGGGTGGACGGCGTCGACCAGCCGTTCGAATCGTTCGGTGAGCACTTGCGCGCACTGTACCGGCAGGGCATGCCGATCCTGGCCCTGTGCGCTGCCGGCATCGTCATCCGCAGCCTGGCCGGCGTGCTCGGCGAAAAGGAAACCGAGCCGCCGGTGCTGGCCTTGGCCGAAGACGGCAGCGCGGTGGTGCCCTTGCTCGGTGGGCTGAGCGGCGTCAACCGCATGGCCCGCGAGCTGGCCGCGCACTTGCAGGTGCAGGCGGCGATCACCACCAGCGGCGAGCTGCGCTTCGGTACCTGCCTGCTCAACCCACCGCCGGGTTACGTGCTGGCCGACCTGGAGCAGGGCAAACGCTTCGTCTCCGATCTGCTCGCCGGTGAGCGACTGCGCATCGAGGGCCAGGCACCTTGGCTCGATGCCGCGCAACTGCCGTGCAGCGAGCAGGCGCAGCGCATCTTGCATGTTGGGTGGCAGGCGCGACCGAACAACCGCGACGAACTATCGATCCACAGCCGCTGCGTGCTGGTGGCGGTCGGTGCGGACACGGACGATCTGGTCGCGCAGGTGCGCCACGCCTTGCAGATCGCAGGCGTTGCAGCGCCGGCCCTGGCATGCCTGCTGGCGACCGACGCACAAATGGCCGACCCGGCTCTGCATGCCGCCGCCGACGCCTTGCAGGTCCCGTTGCGCTTTGCCGCAGGCGCCGACGGCCTGGAGCAATGGCTGGCCAGCGCGCTGCCCGAGGCGACCTGCCAGCGGATCGGCACGCTGCACGTGGTCGTGGCCCCGGCGCCGCTTTCGGTCGAGCGGATCGGCGTGCGCCGCGGTCGTCTGTCGGTGGTGGGCCTCGGCCCCGGTGCCGCGCAGTTGATGGTGCCGGCAGTGAAGCAAGCCCTGGCCGCCGCCCAGGACGTGCTCGGCTACGAAACCTACGTGCGCATGGCCGGCCCGTTTCGCGACGACCAGCGCCTGCACTGCACCGACAACCGCGAAGAGCTGCAACGTGCCGGACATGCCTTCGAACTGGCCGCTCAGGGTCGTTCGGTGGTGGTGGTGTCATCGGGCGATCCTGGCGTATTCGCCATGGCCGCCGCAGTGCTCGAAGCGCTGCACGCTTCGAGCGAGCCGAGCTGGCACCGGGTCGAATTGGAGATACTGCCCGGCGTTTCGGCGTCGCTGGCCACCGCGGCCTGGGCCGGCGCCCCGTTGGGGCACGACTTCTGCGTGATGTCGCTGTCGGACAACCTCAAGCCCTGGTCGATCATCGAGACCCGCCTCGACCTCGCGGCCCAGGCCGACCTGGTGCTGGCCTTCTACAACCCGATCTCCAAGTCCCGCCCGCATCAGCTGGGGCGGGCGCTGGAGGTGGTACGCCGACACCGCGCGGGCGAGACGCCCGTGGTACTGGGGCGCGACGTCGGCCGGCCCGGCGCGACCCTCAAAGTGGTGAGCCTTGAGGAATTGACGCCCGACATGGTCGACATGCGCACCATGGTCCTGGTCGGCTCTTCGACCACCTGCGCTTTCCCGCGCGCCGACGGCAGCCAATGGGTCTACACCCCACGCTGGTACCCCACGCCGCCCTGAGCCAGGGAAACGTTTCGAGCCGCCATCTTCGCGCCGGTCTTTCTAGAGTGGGCCCCCCGTCCAGAACGGACGGGCTTACTTGAGGAAACCAGCCATGAACGATACGTCCAAAACCCCCACCACCGAAAATACGGCCGCGTTGGTCGACACCGTCGTCACCACCTACCGTGCCGGCATGTCGACCCAGAATCGCCTGGATGCGCAGAACAGCTTCCAGTTCGCCGCCCTGGCGGCCAGCGCCGAGTTCAGCCGCAAGGAGCAGCGCGAGGAGTGGTTCGAGCGCATGCTGGAAGTGATGCGCACGTGCGGTTGGAGCGTGCAGGAGCGCGCCTATGACAAGCAGACCGCTTCCAATACCAGCATCACCGTAGGCTCGGTAGCCTTGAATGTCTTTGGCGCAGTGGGCCGCGCAGCATTGGGCGGCCCCATCGGCCAAGCCTTGGGTGCGTTGGCCGAGCAAGCCTTCAGTGGCCTGGAAGCCATGACCAAGGACGTCGAAGTGTTCTTGTCCAAGAGAAAGAACACGCTGCACGGCCTGACCGGCATCGTCGGCTGCGTCGAGTCCGAGGGCTCGCTGTACATGGTGGTCAGTGCCGTGGACGTCAAGACCCCGGACAACGACCTGGATGTGCTGGGCATCAACGTCCACATCGAAGGCAACGAGTTCTACAAGGGCACTGCGGTGCTGACGTTCAACGCTGCGGTCTATGCCAACGTGCGCGAAGACATCCTCGGCAAACTGGGCGCCCATGCCACCCAAGGTGTCTTGGCCATCAAGCTGCCTCAGCTCTGAGCCACGCTTTTTCGGGTCTGCGGGCGCAGGCGCCTGCCAGGCATTCCCGCTTCACTGAATAGACGACGCAGCACGCCCTGTGCTGCGCCGGAGGTGCATATGGATACACCAGGGGCTGCCGTAGTGGGCAGTAGCATCGTTTCATTCATGCCACACATCGACCAGACTCGGCGCGAGTCGGTCATGCTGGCGCTGTTGATGGCCGAGCAGAGCACCGCGCAGGCGCACAAGGAGGGGGTGGTCACGGATTGGTTCGACTACTACCGCAGGCAGTTGCAGTTCTACGGGTGGGATGCGCTCAGCGCCGAGCAGGTGCACTGGCCGGACGAGCAGCGCAAGCGCATACGCGACAAGGCGCTGATGGCGATCGGGCAGGTGGCCGGCGAGCAGCATGTCGACGCCATGCGCCTGGCCTACGCAGGGTTGCACGGCGCGCCGCCGACGCTGTTGCAGTTCGAGCGCAGCGCCATCGAGTGCGGCAGCTTCCGCCTGCTGCCCTGCGCGCCGAGCGGCGGAGGTCGGGTCGACATGGTGCTGTGCCATGAGACGCTGACGGCACAGTCCAGCACGCTCGGCTTTCTCTTCGACGAACAGCGTAAGACCCGCGTCAGGGCCGAGTTGGTCAGGTTCAACGTACGCTTGTTCGAACAACAGCATCGGACGAAAGTCGCCAAGGCCTTGGCCGCTCAGCAAAGTCGGCAGATCCGTGAGTTTCGGCTCGAGCCTTCGACTTGAATCCCAGCCCCTCTTCGGCGACGGTGCCCGACGGGTACGCAGACCTAGGCGCCGTCGGCGGGCGGCTTTTGTCCGGCCCAGCGCTGGATCAACTCGCGCAACTGCGAGAGCTCGACGGGTTTGGCCATGTGTCCGTCCATGCCCGCCGCCTTGGCCCGTTCCTTGTGCTCGCTGAGGATGTGCGCGGTCAACGCCACCACGGGTGTGCGGGCGCGCAGGTTCGCGGTCTCCCAGGCACGCAGCTGTTCGGTGGCGGAGAAGCCGTCGAGCACCGGCATTTCGCAGTCCATCAGCACCAGGTCGTAGCGCTGCGACTTCATCGCCTGTAGCGCTTCGTCGCCATTGCTGGCGGTATCCGGCTCCAGGTTGAGCTTGCCCAGCATGCCGCGGATCACCTTGGTGGAGATGCTGTTGTCTTCGGCGACCAGAATGCGGAAGTCGCTCGGCAGCGCCAGTGTCGCCCCAGGGCCGAGCGCCGGCGCCGGTCCGGACTGCTCGCGGCCGCGCTGGGCCAGCTCTTCGGCCAGGGTGGTCTTCAGCGTGTAGCCGGCCACCGGTTTGGCGAGGATGCGCTTGATCCCGGCATTGCGCGCGATGATCTTGCTCGGCGCGTTGCTGATGCCGGTCAGCATCACCACCAGGATGTCGTGGTTCAGGCTCGGGTCTTCCTTGATCTTGGTGGCCAGTTGCATGCCGGTCATGCCGGGCATGTTCTGGTCGAGCAGGACCGCGTCGAAATAGTCGCGCAAGTGCGCCTTGGTACGCAGCAACGCCAGCGCTTCCTTGCCCGAAGGCACTGCGCTGACGTTCATGCCCCAAGCGGTGCACTGCTGCACCAGCACCTTGCGGCAGGTGTCGTTGTCATCCACCACCAGCACACGGGCGTCGCGCAGCGGACCATCGAGGTCGGTGGTGGGCTGCTCCAGGCGCGCTGGGTCCAGCGGCAGGGTCAGCCACAGGTTGTTGCCGACGCCGGTACTGGTCTTGATGCCGAACTCGCCGTCCATCAGGCCGATCAACTGCTTGGCGATGACCAGGCCCAAGTGGCCGCCAAGCTTGTTGCTCGAGAGGAACTGATGGCTGTGCAACTCGGCCTGCAGCAAGGCTTCGCGTTCGGCGCGCGGCATCGGTTCGCCGCTGTCCTGCACGGTGATGCGCAGGCGCGGTTGCTCGCTGCGCTGATCGAGCGCGACGACCAGCAACACCTCACCCTGTACGGTGTTCTTCACGGCGTTTTCCAGCAGGCTCGACAAGGCCTGGCGCAGCCGTGTCGGATCGCCGCTGATCACCTGTGGCACTTGCGGATGGACGAAGCTGATCAGCTCGATGTTCTGCTGCTCGGCCTTGCCGCGGAAGATGTTCAGGCAGTCTTCCACCAAGGCGTTGAGGTCGAACTGCACATCGTCCAGTTCGATCTGCCGCGACTCGAGCCGGGACAGGTCGAGAATCTCGTTGATCAGGGTCAGCAGTTCGTTGCCGGCGCTGTGGATGGTCTGCACGTAGTCGCGCTGTTTGACCGACAAGGGGGTGCCGAGCAGCAGTTCGGTCATGCCCAGCACGCCGTTCATGGGTGTGCGGATTTCATGGCTGATCTTGGCCAGGAACTCGGCCTTGGCATTGATCTCGGCGTCGCTGGCGGCCAGGGCGCGGCTGGCGCGGAAGCGCTCTTCGCTGATCCGCCACAGACGCTCGCTGACGGCGAAGTTGAGCAGCAGGCCGCTGAGTACCGCCAAGCCCATGAGGATGCACAACAGCCAGGGGGTAGGCGTGCGGGTCAGGCCGAGCAGGGCCGGCAGCAACACCAGGCCCCCCGCGTTGAAGATCAGCATGGCCAGGCTGAACGGTCGCGCCGGTGCGTAGCCGCGGTGCCAATGGCAGAGACCGACCAACAGCATGGTGGCGCTGCTGAGGATCGATAGCCCGTAGGTGATCGCACTCAGCGGCAGGGTATCGACGAACAACAGCAGCAGGCCGCCAAGGCCGGTGGCCACCATTTCGACCTGCAATACGCGGCGCAGCCGTGGGATGCCACAGGCGGCGAAATAGTGCAGGGTGAAGTACAGCCCAGCCATGCCGGCCAGAACCAGGGTCAGGTAGGCCGCTGGAGTCTGGGCGCTGTGCCAGAGCTGCCACCAGGGCCCGCTGAGGTTGAGCAGGATCAGCGCGCTGAGCAGCATCAGCGCATGGTACAGGCCCAGCACCAGCGCGGTGGTCGAACGGGTCTTGCCGAAACGCGCCAGGTTGTCGAGGATCAGCATCAGCATGCCGCCGATCAAAAGGCCGAAGAGCAATGGCAGG
Source organism: Pseudomonas sp. MLB6B (assembly GCF_054508135.1). Taxonomy (NCBI): domain Bacteria; kingdom Pseudomonadati; phylum Pseudomonadota; class Gammaproteobacteria; order Pseudomonadales; family Pseudomonadaceae; genus Pseudomonas; species Pseudomonas sp. MLB6B. Next base: position 1,429,620 of record NZ_CP199313.1, read on the forward strand.
CGTTGGTCGGAGGCCGCCTCGGCAGGCGATTCCAGACTGATCGCGGGGCGCAGCTGATGCTCGGACACCAGCCGCAGGTACAGCTCCAGCGGGCGCTCGCTGCTGGGCAACGGCAGCACATGTTCGCTGCCGCGCAGGGTCGGGCTGCCGCCATCGATCTGCACGCCGTGGTGCCATTGGCGCACGATCTTGCCGCCATCCAGGGCATACAGATCCAGGCGGGAAAGGTCGGGGGCGAACAGGCGCAGCAGGCGTTGCGAGTCGCCGGGCTCGAGGCGGTAGTGCAGCCACAACGCTTGGTCGGGGCTGGCGGCATCGAGCTGGTCGAGCGCTTGCGGGCTGAATTGATTGAGGTAGCGCGCCGAGCGTACGTCGCTCAATTGCAGGTTGGCCTGCTCGTCGAGCAGCATCGACCAGCCTTCACGTTCCTCGGCCAGGGCCGGAAGCAGGCTCAGTGCGGTCAGCAGGCTGACGATCAGGGCAATGGCAATCCGAAGCCGACGCAAGACGAAATCCCTTCTTAGCTCAATAGCCGGTTGGCCACTATGCGCGGCGCGTCTGCACGAACACAAGGCCGACCGCGCAGGCTCGGCCGGTCGGGCGCCGCGCAGCCTGGAGCGCCGCGCGACGCGATACCCAGGCTCAGTCGTGGTGCTCGCCACGTTCGCGGGCGATGGCGCGGTAGCCGATGTCGGTACGGTAGAAGCTTTGCTCCCAGCTCACCAGCCCGGCTAGACGATAGGCCTGTTCCTGCGCCAGCGCAACGCTCTCGCCCAGGGCCGTAGCGCACAGCACGCGACCGCCGTTGGCCACGACGTTGCCGTCTTGCAATGCGGTGCCGGCATGGAAGACCTTGCCGTCGAGCTTGGCTGCCGCCAGCAGACCCTCGATGACCTGGCCCTTGGCGTAGTCGCCCGGATAGCCACCGGCCGCCAGCACCACGCCCAGGCTCGGCTGCGGGTTCCACTGCGCTTCGACCTTGTCCAGGGCTTTGGCGAACGCCGCTTCCACCAGCAGCACCAGGCTCGACTCCAGGCGCAGCATGATCGGCTGGGTTTCCGGGTCGCCGAAGCGGCAGTTGAATTCGATGACCTTGGGGTTGCCGGCCTTGTCGATCATCAGCCCTGCATAGAGGAAACCGGTGTAGACGTTGCCTTCCTCGGCCATGCCGCGCACGGTGGGCCAGATCACCTGGTCCATCACCCGCTGGTGCACCTCGGCAGTGACCACCGGGGCAGGGGAGTAGGCACCCATGCCACCGGTGTTCGGGCCAGTGTCCTTGTCGCCGACGCGCTTGTGGTCCTGGCTGGTGGCCATGGGCAGCACGTTGTGGCCGTCGACCATGACGATGAAGCTGGCTTCTTCGCCGTCGAGGAATTCTTCGATGACCACCCGCGAACCGGCATCGCCGAACGCATTGCCGGCCAGCATGTCACGCACTGCATCTTCGGCTTCCTGCAGCGTCATGGCGACGATCACGCCTTTGCCCGCCGCCAGGCCGTCGGCCTTGATGACGATGGGCGCGCCTTTCTCTCGCAGGTAGGCCAGGGCCGGCTCGATCTCGGTGAAGTTCTGGTATTCGGCGGTAGGGATCTTGTGACGAGCCAGGAAATCCTTGGCGAAAGCCTTGGAGCCTTCCAGTTGCGCGGCGGCCTGGGTGGGGCCGAAGCAGTCCAAGTTGCGGCTGCGGAACAGGTCGACCACGCCTTTGACCAGCGGCGCTTCCGGGCCGACGATGGTCAGTTGCACGTTCTGCTCGGCGAAGTCCGCCAGCTGTTCGATGGCGGTGACGTCGATGGCGACGTTCTCGCACTTGGCCTCGGTGGCAGTGCCGGCGTTACCGGGCGCGACGAAGACCTTCTCAACGCGCGGATCCTGCGCGACTTTCCAGGCCAGGGCGTGCTCACGCCCACCACTGCCAATGATCAAAACGTTCATGTCAAAAACCTCGAATGCTGTCGGGCGTGGGTCCAGGCCTCACGCTGTACAAGGTCGCGATGAGGCAGGTAGATGCAAGGCGGGGCCGGTTTCGCTGAGCGGAGTTGCCTCCTGGCAATGAGCATCAGCGAAACCGGCCCCAACGCAGCAGATGCCTGCCTCAGCGCGGCCGATCGCAAAAACTCAGTGGCGGAAATGGCGCATGTTGGTGAAGACCATGGCAATGCCGGCTTCATCGGCCGCTGCGATCACTTCGGCATCGCGCATCGAGCCGCCCGGTTGGATCACCGCGCTGATGCCCGCCTTGGCGGCATTGTCGATGCCGTCGCGGAACGGGAAGAACGCGTCCGAGGCCATGACCGCGCCCTGCACCTGCAACCCGGCGTGCTCGGCCTTGATCGCGGCGATGCGCGCAGAGTTGACGCGGCTCATCTGGCCGGCGCCGACACCGATGGTCTGGCGCTGCTTGGCGTAGACGATGGCGTTGGACTTGACGAACTTGGCCACTTTCCAGGCGAACACCAGGTCGTGGATTTCCTGTTCGGTCGGGGCGCGTTTAGTGACGATCTTCAGGTCGTCGGCGCTGATCATGCCGTTGTCGCGGCTCTGCACCAGCAGGCCACCGTTGACCCGCTTGAAGTCCCAACCGGCGGCGCGCTCGGCCGGCCATTCGCCGCACTCGAGCAAACGCACGTTCTGCTTGGCGGCCACGACGTCGCGGGCGGCCTGGGAAATTTTCGGCGCGATGATCACTTCGACGAACTGCCGCTCGACGATGGCTTGGGCAGTGGCGCCGTCCAGCTCGCGGTTGAAGGCGATGATGCCGCCGAAGGCCGACTCGCTGTCGGTGGCGTAGGCCAGCTCGTAGGCCTGGCGGATGCCGCCGTCTTCGTCGGGCACCACGGCCACGCCGCACGGGTTGGCATGCTTGACGATGACGCAGGCCGGCTTGACGAAGCTCTTCACGCATTCGAGCGCGGCATCGGTGTCGGCCACATTGTTGAACGACAGTTCCTTGCCTTGCAGCTGGACGGCGGTGGAAATGCTCGCCTCGCCCTTGTTGGCTTCGACATAGAACGCCGCGCTCTGGTGCGGGTTCTCGCCGTAGCGCATTTCCTGGGCTTTGACGAACTGGCTGTTGAAGGTGCGCGGGAAGGCGCTGCGCTCTTCGGTGCCGAGGGTGTCGCGGGACTGATCGATGGTGCCCAGGTAGTTGGCGATCATGCCGTCGTACGCGGCGGTGTGCTCGAACGCCTTGAGCATCAGGTCGAAGCGCTGGGCGTAGGTCAGGCCACCGGCCTTGAGGCCGTTGAGGACGCTGGCGTAATCGCTGGCGTTGACTACGATGGCGACGTCTTTATGGTTTTTCGCTGCCGAACGCACCATGGTCGGGCCGCCGATGTCGATGTTCTCGATGGCGGTCGGCAGGTCGCAGCCGGGCTTGGCGATGGTGGCTTCGAACGGATACAGGTTCACCGCGACCAGGTCGATCGGCTGGATGCCGTGCTCGGCCATGATGGCGTCGTCGGTGCCGCGACGGCCCAGGATGCCGCCATGGATCTTGGGGTGCAGGGTCTTGACCCGGCCGTCCATCATTTCGGCGAAGCCGGTGTAGTCGGCCACTTCCACCGCGTTCACGCCGTTGTCCTTGAGCAGCTTGTAGGTGCCGCCGGTGGACAGGATCTCGACCCCGAGCTGTTGCAGCTCACGGGCAAATTCGAGGATCCCGGTCTTGTCGGAGACACTGATCAGGGCGCGGCGAATTGGCAGGCGGGTAGTCTGGTCGGTCATTTCGGATTCCATAACGCGGTGGAGTCAGCAAAAAAGGCGTCTCTTATCAGGAGCCGCCTTTTCGGGTTGGATTCTGGCCTAGAGCAGGTCGTACTGCTTGAGCTTCTTGCGCAGGGTGCCGCGGTTGAGGCCGAGCATCTCGCTGGCCTTGGTCTGGTTGCCCTTGACGTAATTCATCACACTTTCCAGCAACGGCGCCTCGACCTCCGAGAGCACCAGGTTGTACACGTCCGTGACAGTGGCGCCTTCGAGGTGGGCGAAGTAGTTGTGCAGCGCCTTTTCGACGCTGTCGCGAAGGGTCTGGCCTTCTTCGCTCGGCGTGTTGAGGTGCTGTTTCAGGTTGGCGTTGTCGCTCACGGGCGTTGTTCCACTCACTAATGTCTCGGTCATCATCGTCATGCGGCCACCCCTCGTCCGTCCTCTGTCTCAAGGTGCTCTCGACGCGCCTGGAAGTACGCGGCAACGTCGTCGCGTTGGGCCTGCGTGTCTTGCAGCGCGTTGAACCGGGCGCGAAATTCCTTGCCGCCGGGTCGTGTCGCCAGGTACCAGCCGACGTGCTTGCGGGCGATGCGTACGCCCATCACCTCGCCATAGAAGGCGTGCAGCGCGGCCAGGTGCTCCAGCAGGATGCGTTCCACTTCGTCCAGCGCCGGGGCCGGCAGGTGCTCGCCGGTTTCCAGGTAATGCGCGATTTCGCGAAAGATCCATGGCCGCCCCTGGGCGGCGCGGCCGATCAACAGCCCGCTGGCGCCAGTGGCCTGCAGGACATCGCGGGCTTTTTCGGGCGAGGTGATGTCGCCGTTGGCGAAGACCGGGATCGACACCGCCTGGGCGATGGCCGCGATGGTGTCGTATTCGGCTTCGCCGGTGTACAGGTCGGCCCGGGTACGGCCATGCACCGCCAGGGCCTGGATGCCTGCCTGCTCCGCGATCTTCGCCACGTTCAGGCCATTCTTGTTCGCCCGGTCCCAACCCGTGCGGATTTTCAGCGTGACCGGCACGTCCACCGCGCCGACCACGGCGTGGAGGATGTCCCTGACCAGCGTTTCATCTCTCAATAAAGCAGAGCCTGCGGCTTTGTTGCAGACTTTTTTCGCCGGGCAGCCCATGTTGATGTCGATGATTTGCGCGCCCGCTTCGACATTGGCGCGGGCCGCCGCGGCCAGCATCTGCGCGTCGCCACCGGCGATCTGTACCGAGCGCGGCTCGGGATCGCCTTCGTGGATACGGCGCAGACGCGACTTGCGGCTATTCCACAGGCTCATGTCGCTGGTGACCATCTCCGACACCACCATACCCGCGCCCAGGCGCTGGCAAAGCGTGCGAAAAGGCTGGTCGGTGACCCCGGCCATCGGCGCAAGGATCAGGTTGTTGTTCAGTGTGTAAGGGCCGATGCGTACCGCCGACATAGGTGTTCCCTGTTGTGGGGCCGGATCATGGGAGTTCGAAAAAGGGTGGGCATGATACCCGCTCTCGGTGACTGGATAAAGACGGAATTGGATAAAATCTGAGCAATTGGAAGGGTGTCGGCCCGTCTCACTCCGGCGACCGGAAGCTCAAACTGTAGTTCACCGCCTTCGGCCCCGGATCGAGGATGTCCAGGGCGATGTGGATCGGTGTCTGGCTGGGCATGTCGCCGCGCCCGGCCAGCTCTCCGGAAAGGTATTCGCTGGGCTTGAAGCGTCGGCTGGCGATCAGTTGGCCGTTGAGGTCGGCGAAGCGCAGTTCGAGCTGCGGGAACGGCTGGCTGAACGGCGCTCGGTTGTAGATGATCGCGTCGACGATCAGCGCGCCTTTGAAGTCGGGGTGGCTGCGCACCACCAGGTTGCTGCTCTTGATGCGCTGTACGTCCACGCGGGTCGGCACGCTGCAGCCCACCAGCGGGCAGACCTGCTGGAACAGCGGGCGGTAGCTGTCCTGCCGGGCCAGTTCGTCGAAGTGGTAGGCCACGTATTGGTAGGCCAGCAAACCAAGGGCCAGCACGCATGCCAGGCCCCATAGCAAACGCCGGCCCCAGCGTGGCGGTGGCGCTTCCCAGCCCAATTGCAGCGGGTCGTCGACCACGTCGATCAACGGTTCGCTGCGAAGGCTGCGCGATGGACGTGGGCCGAGGCTCGGTTCCAGGCGCTCTTCGGGGTCTTGTTCGGGGCTCGGCTCGTCGGCCTCCTCATGGGCAGACAGGCGTTCGCCATGGGGTTCGTCGTCCAGAGCACTGAGGCTACCCAGAGACGCCAAGTGTTCTTCGGGCAGCGGCCGGCCTAGACGCGGCTGCTCGTCGGGGAGCGGTTCCGGCGCGACGGCGTCCAGGCGCAAGGTCGGCTCGGTGCGCGGATCGTCGTGGCGCTCGTCGGCTTGCGGGGTTTCCACCAGGGTGGGCACCGGGGCGAGGGGCAGCGCAGGCTCATCGGCATGGCCGCGCTCGGCGATGCCGAAGGGTTCGTGCAGGTGTTCGTCGAGCCCGGCATCGTCGCGCCGCGCCTGCAAGGGCGTGCGCTGAGCCGTGTGGTCGGCAGGCGCGGCGACGTGCCGTCGCTCCAGGTTGGCCAGTGCCTGGTCGAGGTCCAGGGCGTCGAGCGCCGAATGGGTGGCGTCCCAGTCGGCCTGGCTCGACGCGACGGGTGCTACCGCCACGGGCGGCAGACTCGGCTCGGGGGTGCTCGCCGCCGGCGCCGCAGGCGGCAGACCCTCGGCGGCGGCCGCCAGCGCCTGACCGGTGGCCGCCTGGCTCTGCTCCAGCAACTGCCGAGCCGCGCTGAACACGTGCAAGCATTGACCGCAGCGCACCACGCCACGGGCCACGCTCAACTGGTGATGCGTCACGCGAAAGCGCGTTTGGCATTGCGGGCACTGGGTGACGAAACTGTCGGTCATGCGGCGATCCGTGAAGGTGGGCGGAAAGTGATTTTAGACGTTGCGCAACACCGAAGCGGTGGCGGGCGGCCATGCGAGCCCAGGCCCGCCACCCACGCACCTTGGGCGCTCGGCGCACCCGGCCGGCACCGTGCGCAGGCGCGGCGCACGACCCCGCACCTGGCGAGTTTCACGCCCCGCGGCGGCGGCCACTGATACGCACCCAGCCGTCGCGCTCGGCGATCGGGTCGAGCTCGAACGCGTCCGCATAGGCGGCAGCCACTTCTTCGCCCTGTTCGGCGAGGATGCCCGACAGCGCCAGCAGCCCGCCTTCGCGCACCAGCCCGGCCAGTTGCGGGGCCAGCGACACCAGCGGCCCGGCCAGGATGTTGGCGACCAGTACGTCGGCCTGCATGGCCGGCATGTGCTCGGGCAGATACAGGGCCAGACGCTGCTCGGCGATGCCGTTGCGTCCGGCATTGTCCCGCGAGGCTTCCAGCGCCTGGACGTCGATGTCGGTGCCGACCGCTTCGCGCGCGCCCAGCAGCAGTGCGGCGATGGCCAGAATCCCCGAGCCGCAGCCAAAGTCCAGTACCTGCGTACCTTGCAGTTGTTGGCCGTCGAGCCACTCCAGGCACAGCGCCGTGGTGGGATGGGTACCGGTGCCGAAGGCCAGGCCTGGGTCGAGCAGCAGATTGACGGCCTCGGGCTCGGGCGCGTCGTGCCAGCTCGGCACGATCCATAGACGCCGACCGAAACGCATGGGCTGGAAGTTGTCCATCCAGCTGCGCTCCCAATCCTGGTCTTCGATCACCTCGGCCTGGTGCTCGGGCAGCGCGGCGCCGGTGAGCAATTGCAGGTGGGCGAACACCGCCTGCGGCTCGGCGTCGGCTTCGAATAGCGCCAGCAGGTGGGTGTTGGACCACAGTGGCGTGGTATTCAGATCGGGTTCGAAGATGGGCTGGTCTTCGGCGTCCATGAACGTGACCGACACGGCGCCGACTTCGAGCAGCGCATCTTCGTAGGTTTCGGCTTGTTCCGGGCTGATGGCCAGGCGTACTTGCAGCCAGGGCATGGCGGGTACCTTAGAAAAATCGACGGGGCAGCAGCAGGGCTGCGCAAAGCGCGCAGTCTACGCCAGGCACCGGGAAATGGGGAACTCCCGCGCCGGGCGAGCAATAAATAGCCCTTGCCCAGGCAGTACCGGGCGCAGGGTAACGGCCCTTTCGTCTGCCTGGAGCCTTCCCCCTATGAGCACATCGACCGATACCCCGCTGGTACCTTCCTCCCTTGCCGCGACACTCGACCGGCTGGTGGCATGGGCCGCGTACGTCGAACCGCGCCTGCGTGCCCAACCGCGTTTCCTCGAAGTGCTGGAGGAGCAGGTCGGCATCGAACTGCGCACTTACTTCCCTGGGCCGATCGACCCGCGCTTCGCCCAGGACATGCTCGACGCCGCCCTGCTGCGGCACATCAACCAGGCGCCGGTGGTCTACGACCAGGCCCTGCATGCGCCCTGGCGCTGGGAAGATCTGAGCGTCCAGGAAATCCCCGAAGAGCGCCGCGAAACCACCGTGCAGCTGGTCGAAAGCGTCGGTAGCCGGCTACTGGAGCACTACGAAGACGCCGTACGTCGCTATTGGAGCCCTACGCCGGCGGGCATCGACGCGGCCGAGGACTACCGGCTGCGCATCGACGCCTGGCTGGACGCCCACCTCCAGGCCATGGGCGACGCCTTGCAGCCGCACGCCCTGGCCGGCATGGATGCGTCAGGGGCGCGCCTGCTGATCGAATCGTTGCAGCAGGCCTGGCACGAGCAGGCGGTGCTGCCGGCCCTGGCCACCGACGAGGAGCGCGAGGCCATCGACCGCCTGAGCCGGACGCAACTGCCGGACTGGCGCAAACAGCTCGACGAGGCGCAGAGCGCGCGCCTCACCGAAGCGCTCGAGCTGTGGCGCGCCGCCGAACACCACGCCATGGTGTTATTTTCACCCGTGATCGACCTGCAAGCCCATGTACGTCAACGACTCGGTGAAGCGCTGCGCGAGCAGTACGACAACGAGCTCTCCCCCGATCTGATCCGCCTGCGCCTGCTGCGTCGAGATGCCGCCGACCGCCCACCCATCGAACTCACGCTGAGCGAACTGGCCAGCTGCGGTGCGCTGGACCTCGACCAGCTCTACCAAGTCGCTGACATCAGTAGCGCCGTACGCCTGGGCATGGTGCCGACGGCCGAGCAGGTCCAGCAGTTGCTGTCGGGCGCCGCCTACCGGGCCGGCTACCCCGAGACGCTGCGTCAATACGCCGCCCTCTCCGAGGTCAATAGCGCGCTGCTCGATGCGGCCGATCTGGCGCTCAAGTACAGCGCACTGGTCGGCGCTTGCGCCGGGCACATGACCGACGCCCAGCACGCACGTGTGCTGGAGGCGGCGGCCGGCATCGGAACCGGGGTCGCGGTCAATGGCGTGCGGGTGTTCGAAGCGCTGTGCGCCGACCTGCGCGTGTTCACCCTGAGCGGTGACGAGGGTATGCCGCAGACCTTGCTGCTCCACGCACCCGGCAAACCCGACGGGCAGGAATGGGTAGTGCTGCGTTCGCCTTTGCAGTTGTCCGAAGAGTTGGTCGGCTGGCTGCGCGAGGCGCCGGGGCGCGCCTATGTACAGGCGCAGGTGCCCTTTGCCGAACGCGAGCGGGTGGCCCAGGCGATCGAGGCGGTGGTGGAAAAACCCAGCGGCTGGTCTACCGAACAAGAACACTTGCGCCCCTTCGGCGATTATCGCCAAGCGCTCGAGCACGGCGTACGGGCGCGTCGCCAGGCCCGGCTCGACGAGGTCTTGGCCCGCCAGGTTCCGGCCTGGTACAGCGCCCTGGCGCTGGAAGAACAGCGAGCGATCAACCTGCTGCGCCAGCAGGCGAGCCATGCAGAACGAGACTTCGCCGATGCCCTGGGCGGCTGGCAGAGCTTCCAGGACTACGCGCGTGGCGCCATCGCCCAGGCCATCGAACCTTACCTGCGCAGCAAGGGGGTGAGCGAGGCGGTCGATCCCGAGTCGATCATCATCGATTACCGGCCAGGCCTGGCGGACGGCCGCACGGTTTCGTTCAATCTGGTCGATCTGGTGAGCTTCGGCTACGACGACAACAGCGGCATCGATCATCCAGAGCATGGCGTGCGCTCAAGCGTTGGCCAGGACTTGTCCGCTCTGCGCAGTGCCGACCTGGCGCGCTACGCGCGGCGCGCCTATCTGGGCGAAAGGTACGCGGCGGCGATGCGCGCCCGGCACCTGCAAGCCGCCGACTACGGCCTCAAGCGTCAGACCTTCGCCCGCGCCCTGGCCACCGGTATGGATCGGGACGTGCGCGAGGCCCTGGCCAGGGGGCACATCGACCGTGCCACGTACGAGGGGCTGATGGCCCGGATCAATGCCTTGGCCGCGACCGCTACCCTGGACTTGCCCCAGGACACTGCCGAAACCGTACTGGATACCTCCGGCCTGGTCCGCCTCACCCTGGACGACGCGCCAGTCCTGGGCGTCTACGTGTTCCGCTGGATGCGGGACGGCGAAGCCCAGGACTGGCTGTACACCCCCGCCGCCCCCGACGGCGTCCAGCTTCGCCCCTACGCCGCGCTCGACCGGGCGGCAGGCGGTTCGCTGCGCGAGTATCTGCTGGTGCGCGCGCGCCTCAGCCAGCATGCGGCCGTACTGAAGCGTTTGCAGGCCCTGGCCAGCGGCAGCGGCCACCGCGATGCGCTGCGCCGGCTCAACCAAGTGGCGGGCCTGGCGAACGAGTACGACCTGTACATCGAGCATGCGCTGGCGGATATCGAGGACGCCACCGCCAGCCGCGCCGAGGTGATCCGCGACCAGGTGATCAAGGGCTTGCTGTTCGCCGCGCCGCTGAGCATGGTCTACCCACCTTTCGCCGCGTTCATCGGGGCCTGGTTCGTGGTGGCGCCGCTGCGCGAGGCGGTGATCGCCCACACCAAGGGCGACACGGCGCGCGCGTTGCAAGCCTGGCTGGAGGTGTCGTGGGGCGCGCTCGGTCTGTTGGCGCACCTGCCCGGCGCGAGCCTCAAGGCGGTCAAACCGGTGGTGCGCGGCCTGGGCCAGCGCTGGCTACGGCCACGCCCGGCGCTGAGCCAATCGATGCGCCGACCCGATGTGCGCCTCGACCGGCACTGGGCGGTGCAGAAGGCGCCGCAGACCTTGCACGAAGTGGGTGAGGAGGGCATCTGGGCCGGCACCTGGCGTTCCACGGCCACGGCCGATGCGGCCGATGCCGAGTACTTCATCCGCCAGCAGGGCCGCCTGTTCAAGGTCGAATACGACAGCGCCCACGCCACCCTGCGCGTGGTCAAGGGTAATAACCCCGGTAGCTATCACCGCCAAGCCGTGGTTCTGGGGCCACAAGGGCGCTGGCTACCCAACAGCAGCGGCTTGCGTGGCGGCGCGCCGGTGCGCGATGGTGGGCGTATCACCCAGCCCCGGCAGATCACCGCCGGCGCCGGCCAGCCGGACAGCCGCCGTGGTGCGCTGCAAGGCGAGGCGGTAGTGGCGCGTTTGAGCCGCGAAGCCGACGACGACTACCTGTTCACCCTCAACGCCCAGACCTGCGTGGCCGTGTCGCTGTACAACCCCACCACCCAGGCCGGTGCGGTGATCCACTTCGATCACAACATCAAGCCCCTGATCGAGCAGTCGGTGCGCGGGGTGCTGGCACGCATCCGCAGTCAAGCCTCGGACAGGATCAGCGCGGTGATGGCGGGCGGCGATTGGCTGGGCAGTGAAAGCATCGGCGAGCCGGTGCGCGCCGTGTTGCGCCAGAACGGTCTGCGGCCGACCTGGGAGCACTGGTCCTGGTCCAGCTGTTTCGGCAACACCTACGGCATGACCCTGGACCTGCGTACCGGCCTGACCCGGGTCTATACCATGAACGGCGACCTGGTCGACCGTGTGCTCACCCCGCTGATGCGCTCGGCGCAGCAGGGCGCGCCGGGTCCGCTGGCGCTGCGCGCACGGCAGTTCATGGCCCGGGTGCGGTCCGAGCCGCTGGTGCAGGGCAGCGATGGCGTCGTGCGCAACCGTGCGGGTGTCGCGGTGGGCAGTGCCGGTTACCAGACGCATTCCATCAGTCTGGTGGAACTCAGCGGCCTGTGAAAACGACAGCCCCGGCGCAAGGCCGGGGCTGTCTGGGGTCATCGCATTACCGCTCGATCAATCCTGGTTGGCCAGTTTGTGCTCGAGGTAATGGATGTTGATGCCGCCTTTGCAGAAACCTTCGTCGCGCACCAGATCGCGGTGCAGCGGGATGTTGGTCTTGATGCCGTCGACGACGATCTCGTCCAGGGCATTGCGCATGCGTGCCAGGGCTTCTTCGCGGTCTTTGCCGTAGACGATCAGCTTGCCGATCAGCGAATCGTAGTTCGGCGGTACCGAATAGCCGCTGTACAGGTGCGAATCGACCCGCACGCCGTTGCCGCCCGGGGCGTGGAAGTGCTTGACGGTGCCGGGGGAGGGGATGAATTTCTTCGGGTCCTCGGCGTTGATCCGGCACTCCAGCGAATGGCCACGGATGACCACGTCTTCCTGGCGGTACGACAGCTTGTTGCCAGCGGCGATGCTGAGCATCTCCTTGACGATGTCGATACCGGTGACCATTTCCGAGACCGGGTGCTCGACCTGGACGCGGGTGTTCATCTCGATGAAGTAGAAGCTGCCGTTCTCGTACAGGAACTCGAAGGTGCCCGCGCCGCGGTAGCCGATCTCGATGCACGCGTCCACGCAGCGCTTGAACACTTCCTGGCGCGCGGTTTCGTCGATGCCCGGGGCCGGCGCTTCTTCCAGGACCTTCTGGTGGCGGCGTTGCAGCGAGCAGTCGCGGTCACCCAGGTGGATGGCGTTGCCCTGGCCGTCGGAGAGCACCTGCACTTCCACGTGGCGTGGGTTGGTGAGGAATTTCTCCAGATACACCATCGGGTTACCGAACGCCGCACCGGCTTCGGTACGGGTCAGTTTGGCCGAGGCGATCAGATCCTCTTCCTTGTGCACCACGCGCATGCCACGACCACCGCCGCCGCCGGCGGCCTTGATGATCACCGGGTAGCCGACCTTGCGGGCGATCTCCAGCGCGGCGTCTTCGTCTTCGGGCAGCGGGCCGTCGGAGCCCGGTACGGTCGGCACGCCCGACTTGATCATGGCGTGCTTGGCCGAGACCTTGTCGCCCATCAGGCGGATGGTGTCGGCTTTCGGGCCGATGAAGGCGAAGCCGGATTTCTCGACCTGCTCGGCGAAGTCGGCGTTTTCGGCCAGGAAGCCGTAGCCGGGGTGGATCGCCGTGGCGCCGGTGACTTCGGCCGCCGCGATGATCGCCGGAATGTGCAGGTACGACTTGTTGGACGGCGCCGGGCCGATGCACACCGATTCGTCCGCCAGGCCCAGGTGCATCAGTTCGCGGTCGGCCGTGGAGTGCACGGCGACGGTCTTGATGCCCAGCTCTTTGCAGGCACGCAGGATACGCAGGGCGATTTCACCCCGGTTGGCGATCAGGACTTTTTCGAGCTTCCCAGACATCGTTGGCTCTCCGCGCTTCAAACGACGGTGAACAGCGGCTGATCGAACTCAACCGGCTGACCGTCTTCGACCAGGATGGCATCGATGACGCCACCGATGTCGGCTTCGATGTGGTTCATCATCTTCATGGCTTCGACGATGCACAGGGTGTCGCCCTTCTTCACCGATTGACCGACTTCGGCGAAATTCGGCGAGGTCGGCGATGGCTTGCGGTAGAAGGTGCCGACCATCGGCGAGCGGATCACGGTGCCTTTGAGCGCAGGCGCGGCGGCTTCGCCAGCCGGCGCGGCAGCGACCGGTGCGGCAGCGGCGGCAGGCGCAGGGGCGGCCATCGGGGCGGGTGCGTAGAACTGCTGGCCGGCCGGGGTCTTGCTGTGACGGCTGATGCGGACGGACTCTTCGCCTTCCTTGATCTCCAGCTCGTCGATGCCAGACTCTTCCAGCAGCTCGATCAGTTTCTTGACTTTACGGATATCCATTAAGCGACTCCCAGGATTCGGTCGGGGGTGTAAATTGAAAACGTATCAGCAACGTTCAGTCGAAGCCGCGGCCCAAGGCCACGGCCGTGTGTCATCAGGGCTGTGCGCGCGCAGCCAGGTGTTCGAACGCGGACTCCAGGGCCAGGCGATAGCCGAGGGCGCCCAGGCCGCAAATCACGCCAACCGCCACGTCGGAAAAATACGAGTGCTGACGGAACGGTTCGCGCTTGTGCACGTTGGACAGGTGCACTTCGATGAATGGGATGCTCACCGCCAGCAATGCGTCACGTAGCGCGACGCTGGTGTGGGTGAACGCCGCCGGATTGATCAGGATGAAATCGACGCCTTCGTCGCGTGCGGCGTGGATGCGTTCGATCAGTACGTGCTCGGCATTGCTCTGCAAGGCGTGCAGGCGGTGGCCCTGAGCCTGGGCGTGTTGCTCCAGGTCCTGATTGATCTGCGGCAGCGTAGCGGCGCCATAGTGGCCTGGCTCGCGGGTGCCCAGCAGGTTCAGGTTGGGGCCATGCAGCACCAATAGGGTTGCCATCTGCGATTCCTTGGTTTTGTAGGGCAATTCGACACAGCGCGGCGACTATGCCGCAAACCGCTTTGAGTGTCCAGTTCCCGGCAATAGTCAGCACGATGACCGAGGTTCGGCCAAAGTACGTGACTAAAAGCCAGAAATGGGTCATTTAGATGACGACGGCGCGTCAGGGCTGGAGTTTGCTGCGCACTCGGCTCAGGGTGGCCACGAAGTCGTCGACGTTCACTTCGCCTACCACACGGTCTGTACGCAGTTCGTCGCCGTTCGCCGCAAAGAACAGCAGCGCGGGTGGGCCGAACAGGCCGTAGCGGTCGAGCAGGGCGCGCTGTTCGGCGTTGCTCTGGGTGATGTCCAGGCGCAGCAGGGTGAAATCGTTCAAAGGTCGTTGCACCGCCGGGGCGTTGAGCACCTCGTGTTCGATCACTTTGCAACTGATGCACCAGTCGGCGTACCAATCGAGCAGCACCGGGCGGCCGGCGGCCTTGGCCTCGGCCAGCGCGACGTCGAGCGCGGCCGGCGTGCTCAGGGTCTGCCAGCGTCCGGCGCTGGCGGCGGTTTGGGCTGTGCCGGGCGCCGTGGCCTGTGGCAAGGGCCGCAATGGGTCGCCCTGGCCGCTCAGCGCGCCGTACCAGCACGCCAATCCGTATGTGAGCAACAGCAGGCCCAGCAGTTGCGCCAGGCGCTGGCGCGGGGTCTTCACCTGCGCCCACTCCAGGGCGCCGAGGAACAGCGCTACGCCCACCGCCAGCAAGCCCACCAGCAACAGCGTCGCCGGCCCCGGCAGCACGCGGCTGAGCAGGCCGATGGCCAGCCCCAGCAACAGCACGCCCACGGCATTCTTCACGGTGTTCATCCAGGCGCCGCTCTTGGGCAGCCAGGCCGCGCCGCCCACGCCGACCAGCACCAGCGGCGCGCCCATGCCAAGCCCCAGGGCGAACAGCTTCAGCGCACCGCCCAAAGCGTCGCCGCTGGCGCTGATGTACAAGAGGGCGCCGGCCAGCGGCGCGGACACGCAGGGCGAGACCAGCAGGCTCGACAGCACCCCCAGCACCGCCGCGCCCAGCAGCGAGCCACCACGGGTGCGCTGGGCCACGCCGTCCAGACGGTCGCTCAACCGTTGCGGCAGCTTGATCTCGAACAAGCCGAACATGGCCAAGGCGAAGAGCACGAAGAACAGCGCGAAGGGCACCAGCACCCAAGGCGATTGCAGTTGCGCTTGCAGGTTAAGGCCCGCGCCGAACAGCCCCATCAGTGCCCCCAGCACTGCGAAGCTCGCCGCCATGGGCACCACGTAGGCAAGCGACAGCGCCAGCCCACGGCCGCCGCCCACCTGCCCGCGCAGCACCACGCCCGACAGGATCGGCAGCATCGGCAGCACGCAGGGGGTAAAAGTCAGGCCGACACCGGCGAGGAAGAACAGCAGCAGCGACTTCCAGCTCCAGCCCTCTTCGGGCGCAAGGCCTGTGGCGCCTGGGGCGGGGCCGTCGCCGGGAATGCTCAGACGCTGCGTCTGCGGTGGGTAGCACAGGCCCTTGTCGGCGCAGCCTTGGTAGCCTACCAACAGGGTGAAGGCTTGCGGCACGTCCTGGCGCGGCACGCGGATGTCGACCACATCGTGGTACACCTCGACGTCGCCGAAGAACTCGTCGTGCTTGGGCTGGCCTGGTGGAATCTGCGCCGTGCCCAGGGCCAGGCCCGCCGGTTCGCTGTGGAACTGGAAGCGATGTTTGTACAGGTAATAGCCGTCGGTGGCGACGAAGCGCAGGGTCACGCTCTGCGCGTCGCTCTTGACCAGGCTCAGTTGGAAGGCCTGCTCGACCGGCAGGAAGTCGGCCTGGTTGCTGCCGGGCGCTGCGCCCAGGGTGGCGCTCGGGCGATCGTCGAGCAGCCCGGCGGCGAAGGCGGGGCTGGCCAGCAGCAGGATCAACAGGAAAAACAGGCGGCGCATGGCGGACTCGCTAGGTGGAACGTGCGCGCATGATAGCGGAGGTTTGAAGGGCGGGTGTAAATTGAGAGCGATAAGGACGTCAAGTCGTAGGCGCTAGCTTTATCGTTGCCTTAAAAAAATCTAGTTGGTTTGACAGCCAAAGTTTCCAGTCTTCAATGCAGCACGTTCCATAGTATGGTTCGACATTTGTATTTATAGTTTATTATATATGTGTGGCGCTAAAAATGGTTGCTGGTGAGCGCGATATACATAAGTTGGACTGATCAACGTGAGTGGGCGAATTGATTGAAGCCCAAGCTCAGTGCCTAGTTTGAAGTTTAGTGGCTCCCAGGCTTTTGGTTAATTAATTCAATAAAGCCTAATTTGAGATTTGTAGAAAATTGATGCGCGGTCACTTTATTGTAGATTTATATGCGGGTTTGGCAATGTTTTCGGAGGTGCGGGCTTTTCGAGGCGTGCTGAAGAAGAGTTGAATGCTGTTTCTTATCGAATGAAAATACGGCCGCGTAAGCGCTTTGGATTTATATGTAAGATCGAATCCGTCATCGAGTGTTAGGGTGTGCCATGAGTCACTCGCTTTGCTGTCGTAGTTCTGTAGTGTTCAGTTTCTAAAGATCTCTTTGAATAATTTAAAATCTTAATACACCACGAAAGATTCAGCTGAGTCTACGTCGCACAGGTCAATCTTGCTAGTCTTGGCCGGGCTATCAGTATGGCATTGATTGGAGACTAAATTAATTTGGGGTTTGTTAATGTTATTGTAATGAGAGTCACGTGCTCTGAGCTGAAGATTTCTGTGATATTCAGCGATTTTTGAAGTGCGCGGCTCTCACTTTGCTCAGAGGCTTGTTGTAGGGTAACGTCTAATAAGATACACCTCAGATGCATCGCACTCTTGGTAAATCCACTTTTCCCAGTTTGATATTAACCACTCGGCTCTGACTCCGCGCCCCATGTATGATTCGCACTCTTTGGGAAGCTTGACTAGAATCAAGCCCGCTTTCTGTCCTGTAGTGACGACAAGTCCGAATTCAGATGCTTCATCTGGCATGCTAACGAACATGAGGTCTACAAAATCCTCGTATGGCCATTTGGCAGGAAAGCGCAGAACAGCTCCATTAGGTACGATATCTTGAGCGTGATCAATCAATTTTTTCATTTACTTAACTCTTATGTCATGTCCGCCACTTGGATCAAGTGAATTAAATATTGGATTAAGACCCATGTCAACCTCACCTAAGTGCTTGCCATTTTTTAAGCTGGTCCGCTCAAATCTTCCATGTTGAGAGTCGATAGAGTAATAATGCTTGTCGTCCGTATAAATCGTCCGGCCTCTGTTGAGTCTTTCAATATTTTTTGCTCTTTTCCAATTCCGCGCATTGGCTACTTGGCTAGCCATATCCCGAATGATTGCGATTCTTTCATTTGTACCAAGCTTAGCGAGAATCCTCTCAAAGTCAGATACCTTTTTTCCGTCCGGTAGAAGGTCGCAAGACGTCCAGCCGATCGGGTCAGCCCATAGCAGTGGGTTTGGAGCGTATAGATAGAGGTTGGTCCCGCCCTTTAATCCTATAGGATCGCATTGTGTATAACGACCTGTATCTGGATCAAAATATCTAAAAGTATTGTAGTGCAGGTTGATCTCTCGATCGAAATACTGTCCTTGATACCGTATATTTTGCTCAAAAGGGAATCTTTCGTTATACCATTCAGTTCTTGTATTGCCCCATCCTTTGTAGTTACCGCGCCAAAGTATCTCGCCATTTACGTCTGTCTGTTGTTCCGGTAGGCCGGCAAGGTTGGTATGAAAATGCTTTACTATATCCTGCCCGCAGTTCCCGTCGACTCTTGCCAAAGGTTCATGGCTATCCGAGTTCGAGTAAACGTAGCTGGCTGTTAGCCCATTCTGTTCTTCTTGCATTAAGCGCAGACCTTGCCAGCTGAACGACACGCGCTTTTTGAGTTCACAGCGGCCCTCCTCGTACACCTCTTTGCCAACCCGTCTGCCCAGCAAATCGTAGCGGAAAATCACATGCTCATAGGTTGAATTTTTGTATTGGTCTACAGAAGTTAGACGGTGCTCGGCATCATATTCGAAGTACTGTATCCAATTACGGCCAATCCGCTTCTCACAAAGCCGCCCAAATCGATCATACCGATACCGCTTATCCTGATACACTAATACCCGGTTATGCTTGATATACCCATTCAACTTGGGCCCATCAAACAGATTTCCCGCCCGGTCATACTTGTAATCCTCAACCCGAGTCGCCTGCCAGTTCGGACGTGACTGGTGCACCGTCTGCAGCTGTTCATTGCGGTTATACCCATACCGATTATTGCCGGTAAAACTCTTCCCGGTATGAGGCAAGTCATGAAACCGCCCGATAATCTTTTCAAGGTTGGCATGTTCTTCGTTGCCAACACCGGACATGCCCCTGCGTTGAGTCTGGGTCAGTACTTCAGCGACCAGATTGTCACTCGCGTCATATCGATAGGCTTTATCCAGCAACGGCAGCGTTTCGACAGGCGCATCGCGATAATGGATCGCCTTGCCACTCAGGCGTCCGCTTCTGTCATACCGGGTACGCGTAATCAGGCTGCCTTGAGTGCGCAGTACTTCATCATGCATGGCATCGCGTTCGAAGTCGCTGATGACACACCCATCCAGGTTGATCTGGTGCAGGTGGCCACTGCCGTAGTACAGGTAATTGAGTTTTCGCTGATCTGGCAGCGTCAGGGTTTGCAGGTTTCCCAGTTGGTCGTAGCAGTATTCCAGCAGCCCTGCGTTGTTGGTTTCGCTCAGCAGTTGCCCGACGCTGTCATAGGTAAATTCCAGCTGCTGCTGGTCGCCCTGGTTGTTGGTAAACACGATTGACAGCAGGTTGTCGGCGGTGTCGTAGTGGTAGTCGGTGACGCCATCTTCGGTACGCTTGCGCACCAACCGGCCCAGTGCATCCCGTTCGAAGTCATGGCGAATCGGGGTCGTTCGTGTGGGCGGGGCGTTTTCGGACAGTGGCGCTTGCTCGTGAGGAGAGGGAACCTGGGTCAGGCCGGTGACTGCATCGAGCACGTCGTATTCGTAGATGCGTCCGCTGCCGTCCAGATCTTCTTGCGCGACCAGTCGATCCAGACCGTCCCAGCCGAAGCGATACGATTCGTTGTTTTCATTACTGAGCTGCAGCAGTCGGCCATAGGCGTCGTAACGAAACCTGACGCTGTAACCCATGGCATCCAGCCGTTCCACCAACCGGCCGCTACCGTCGTAGCGAAACCGCAGAATCTTGTGCGCGGGGTCGATGTTACGCGTGAGCTGGCCGGCGATGTCTATTTCGTAGCGATCGATACGCCCACCCGGCCGTTCGCTTTCGACCAGGTAGCCGCGGGTGTCGTAGCGGAACTGCGTTTGTTCGCCCCGCGCATTGATGCTCTGGCTCAGGCGGCCCTGTGCGTCGTAGTGATACAGCGTCTGGCTGTTGCTGCAGTCGCGGTAGCTGAGCAACTGGCCACGGGTATTCCAGGTCAGGTACTTGTGCTTGTCGAGTGCGTCGGTAATACGCGTGACGCGACCTTGGGGATTGTATTGATACTGGGTGCGGCGGCCCAGCGGGTCCTGCTCCCACAGCACATTGCCGCGCGTGTCGTAGCCGTAGCGTCGCGTACGCTCTGCAGCCTCTTTGACCTGCACGGGCAGCGCCCAGTGGCGCAGGTAGCTGATGTGCTCGCTTCGTCCAAGTGGGTCACGGGTTTCGATCAGGCGACCGATCTCGTCGTAGCTGTACCGCCACTCACCGCCTTGGGGGTCGATGCGCCTGATCAACTGCCCGGCGATGAGCTCTGCCTGCCAGCAGTTACCCAGCGCGTCGACATGTTTGTAGACGTCATACAAAGGGCCCCAGCAATAGAGGTCTTTACGACCCAGCGAGTCAGTGACCAGGGTTTCGCCAGCTTCCAGGTCGTACTGGAACTGGTACGCCTCGCCATCGCTGCCCCAGTGGCGAATCACTCGCCATTCATGATCGGGTTGCGGCTCGAGCAAAGGGGGCAGGCGGTAAGGGGTGCCGTCTGCGCGCTTTGCCGTGGGGCGTTTTTCCGGGAGGGTGAAACATGCCCACTCATATTCGCGGACGGCACCGCTGGCGAGTTCATGCCGCTTCAGATAGCCCGCCTCGGTATAACTGAAGCGGCGCACCACTTGCCCCGTTGCATCCAGAACTTCTTGCAATTGCCCGCTGCGGGTATAGCCGTAGCTGACCAACACTTCGACCCGTTCGATCGCAATAGCATTGCCAGCGGCGAGTAACACGCGCGATACCTTTGACACGCGTCGTGCATGCCCGGCTTCGTAATGAAGTTGGGCAACCGTCTGGCCATGAGGATCATAGAGTGCTTGCAGGCGACCGTGAGGGTCATAGAGCACATCAACGAAGTTGAGGTTGCGGTCGCTTAGCCGGGTGAGTCTCGAACGACTGGAGTTGTGCGGGTCAACTTCGAAGACTTTGTAGCGCCCTTCATGAATGTCCTCGACAACGGTCCGGCCTTCTTCCAGCTGAAAGAAGGCCAGGCCGTCCACGACACTGACGAATGCATTGCCAGCGCTCAGGTGGCCAAGTTCGAGTCGGTTGCCTTCTTCATCGATGTAGATCCACAGCTCGCCGCCTTCAGGGTGAGGGACGCGCAGCAGCTCGACCTCATAAGGGACGCTCCAGCCCTGGCCAAACAGGCCGCCGTCGCGGATATCCCTGCTGTCGTAACGGCGCGCCCAAACGATACCGAGCAGGCCAGGCAGGCTGAAGTCCGTATCTTCGGGGCCGTCTTGGAACTTGCTGCCAGTGGCGACAGCGACGGGGTTGCCTACCTTGCAACCTTTGACGCGTCCGAACCGTCGGGCAATGAGCAAGCCCGCGATGATCCCGGTAAACATCGCGATTTTGCTTTTGCCGTTGTGCACATCACGCACCGTGGCCGTCCCACCGCCAATGCGTACATTGGGCGAAACGTTCTGGTTCACATCGATCTTGGCGTCGCAGGTGGTCTTGTCGCCCGAGCGCGCTGCCGGTTGGCCGTTGATGAAAACCTTGTCCGACCCTTGTGCAATGTAGTTATCGGGTAGCGGCGGGTGGCGGGTACAGGAAACCTGGTCTTCAGGCTTGGGCGTAGCGCCCGGATCTTTTGCCGTGGTCACCGGCGGGTTGAAGATGTCGCGAACCGCCATGCCCAGGCTTGCCAAGGGAAGCAGAAAGGACAGCGCGGTCGAGGCTACGGCGCCGACGTTTTCCAGGATGGAAGGCTCGGTCTGCTCGGTATCGGCTGCTCCGCCGCCTGGAGGGTCGGTGATACCGGCGGCACGTGCGGCAGGCTTGCTGTTGATGAAAACATTGCCCGACCCGCTCATGATTTTTCCGCAGGAAGCAGGGGCGGCCACACTGTTGCCGAGGCTGTCGCAGAAGCTGGAAATGGCCTCGCCGATGGACTGGTCTTCGCCGGCAGACAGGCTGCTGATCGCACCCACCGCCACGCCCGCGACGGCAGCGATGGCGATGCCTGCCGCGCCGCCCGTGGCTACCGTGCCGACTACGGCGAAGCTGATGGCGGCCGCTGCCGCAGCGGTGGCAGCGGCATAGATGACGGCCTCGGCAGCTGCGCTGAGCAGTTCGGCGACCAGCGAGGGGTGAAGAATGTCATCGCCCAGGCGGGCGGCGTGAACGATCTGCGCCATAGGTTGTGCGCTCCAAAGGGATTGATGAAGGTGTCGTGGGTCGTGGCAAGGTCAGGCGAGTCGAAGCGTCTGTTTGATCGCACGCCAATGCTGGATATCGCCGTCATTCCAGGGGCCAGGCTTGCTGTAGTTGAGCACTAGCAACCGGTGTTGATCGGGTATCAGGCAGGCGGCCTGGAGTTGGAAGTTGGGCGTATCGCCCACCTTCAACTCGATCGCCATTTCGCGAGCTTCTAGTTGTTGATCGTTCCCCAGGCGCACAACTTTGGAGTGCGTGAAGGTCATGGCCTTGGACTTGTCGCGCAGTATCCGCAGTTGCTCTTCGAGGGCTTCGTCCAGCGTTTTGCCAGGGGCGACCGGGCTGCGGGCGATTACCAACGTGGTCTCCCGGGTGCTGAAGCGCAGCATGTTGAGGGTCAAGTCTTCAGGCACCTCTTCGCCCAGATTCAGAATCACGTCGTGCGTCAGGTATTCAGTCATTACACAGTCCTTGGTGGAGTTCGGGGACGGCGGGCCAGTGCGAGCAGTCATTAGAAATGCCCATCCACTTCGGCTTTCAAAGCACCACTCTCGCGTCCGGTAGCTGCGGCCCCCGCCTGCCCGCCTTCGGGGTTAAGGTCGAGCTTTGCGGCAGACGTGTTGATCTGCCCGGTCTGCTGGCCGGTGAGGTTGAAGGTTTCGCAGGTAATGTTGAGAGTGCCGTTGGCCTGCATCTCGATCAGCGTTTTGCCGCACTTGAGGCGCAGGGTGTTGCCGGCCTCGATCTCGTAGTCGCCAGCAACCAAGTCGTTCTTGCCGCCGCCGACTTTCAGCGTGTCATTGGCCTTGACCACCCTCAGGCGATTGCGGCCGATGGCGATGTGTTCGTCCTGGCCCACCTGTTGGGTGCGATCGGCACCGACCGAGAGGGACTGGTCGTTGTTGACCTGGGTGTTTTGATCCTTCTGTGCGTGGATGAACACTTCCTCTCTGCCCAGCTCATCCTCGAAGCGCAATTCATTGAAGCCCTCCCCCTTATGGGTCTGGCTCTTGAGCGTCATGCGCGTCTTATGCGCCGGCAGGTCGTACGGCGGCAACTGATCGCCGCAATAGGTGCGCCCGGTGATCATCGGCTGGTCAGGGTCGCCGTTGACGTAATGGATGATTACGTCCTGGCCGATGCGCGGGATGGCCATGAAGCCCCAGCTGCCGCCGGCCCAGCCCTGCGATACGCGCACCCAGCAGGAGCTGAACGCGTTGTTCTGGCTCTCGCGGTCCCAGGGGAAGCTGACTTTGACCCGGCCCCATTCATCGCAGTAGATCTCTTCCCCCGGCGGGCCTACCACGGTGGCCATGTGCGGGCCGTCGACCCGGGGTTTTTCCAGGGGGGCTGGGCGCCATTCGATGCGGCCAGGGACCAGCACGGCGCTTTGTTCGTATCGCGTGCTGCAATCAACGCCGGCGGCTTCTTCCTGCAGGCTGGTGAACTGGCTGCCGCTGTGGACGAGGGACTGCACGCGCCAGTGGGCGTTGAGGTCATCGCGCGGGTGGCCGGTCAGGGTGAAGCTCAGGCCTGGTTGCAGGCGCATGTCGTCGCCCTGAACCTGCGCGGTGCGTACGTCGTGGCGCAGGGCGGTGATGCGGTTTTCGGTGAAGGGTTTGCCGACGATGTCGCGCTTGTAGCGCCCGGGGTAGTCGAAGCGCTCGTAGTCGGTGGCCTGATGCGTCAGGAACGGGCCGCTGGCACGGTGTTCCTGGCGATAGGCCGGGTGGGTGAAGGTGTAGTCGCGCTGCACCTGGCGCGCGGTGCGCACTTGTTCGCTGTATTGCAAACGGTGCAGGCAGGGGGTGTCCGGGTCGCCGCCGCCGTCGGAGCGGTACAGAACGGTGTAGGGCGTGCGCGGTTCGTCGAAGGCCTGGTCTTGTTCATCCGACTGGATCACGCCGAACGACTGCACGCGATCCGTGATGATCAGCGTGTGGGTCTTTTCGCTATGGGCGAAGCGGTAGACGAAGCCTTCTTCAGCCGCTAGCCGGGCGATGAACGCCAGGTCCGTTTCGCCGGCCTGCACACAAAACTCGCGGACCTGGTGGTCGAGGCTGACATTCAGTTGGTACTGATCAATGCCCTGACGCTGCAGCATCAGTTCCAGAATTTGCGGCACAGCCTTGTGCTGGAAGATGCGCCAGTTCGAGCGCAGTTCGGCACGGGCCAGGCGGGGTTCGATTCGCGCGTGGTAGTAGGTGCGGTAGAAGCCGCTATCGCCCTGGCTGAAACGGCTGACCAGGCCGTGCACATGGCGCACGGGGCGCTCGCCGTCCCAAAGGGTGAAGAGCACCGGCTGGTCGAGCAGCAGGCCGAAGTCGATGTCGTGGTCGAAGCTAATCAGCGTCAGGTCCAGCACGAATGGGGTACTGATCGCTTCTTCGAGCTGGAATGACACCACTTCGAATTCGGCGTTTCCAGCCAGGGGCTGGAAGCTGTAGCGCAGGTGGGATTGGCTAGGCATGGCAAGTCCTTGCACCGCTGAAAGTTTCGAAATCCCTGGCGGCGCCTGCCGGCCAGGGATGTTCAAGCAGGTCAGACGACCGGCTTGCGCCAGTCATCGGAGCCTTCGGTACTTGCGGCGACGTGTTTCCAAGTGATCTTGCGATAGGCCAGGGAAACTTCGATCAACTGAGTGAAGTCGGCGTTTTCCTTGTTTTGGGCATGGGGCAGCGTGGTGTTGATATCGACGATGGTGGCGTCCGTCAGCTCGGTGGTGAAGAAGTGCTCCTGCTTGCCTTCAGTAGAGGTGCGGTACCAGCTGACTTCGACGGTTGGCAGCATTTCGCCACTGGCCAGCGCCTGGTACATCAACGGCGTGGCCTTATTCAGCGAGCTGGTGAAGATGAAGGGCTTGTGCACCCTTTGACCGGCGGGTTGGCCGCTTTGCGGGTCGGTCGGGACGGTGACCTGGTGCTTTATTTCCTGCACCAGGATCTCGTCTTCATGGCCCTCGACGAACACGTTGCCGACCGATTCGGCGGTAAAGGCTTCTGCGGTGATGTTGCCTTGGGTCTGGCCCGTGATCTTGATGTAAGCGGGTGTTGGCATGGCAGTTCTCCTGCATCCATGTGGATAAAACACGCGCACTCAACGTGGCGTGGCCATCGGGAGCGATGGGCTTTTCAACGAGGCAACGGCCTCGTCGAGTCGTTGAAGCAGGTTGCGCCGAGCAGCGCCGGGTCACTGCTGCAAGATGCCGTTGAGCGATGCCAGCACCTCACTGGTGATCAAATGCAGGCGGTAGTGGTAGACGCCGTAGGCCAGCGCCATGGCGGCGGTACTCATCAGCAACGGGCTCCACCACGGCCATTGCTGGTTCATGCGGACATTGCGCGGGGCCACGTTGGCGTAGGGGTCGCAGAGGTGTTCCGGGGTCGGGCCGCGGCGTTCGCGGATGATCCCGTGGAGCTGATGGATCAGAGCGTTCAAGGACTCGTCGCCCTTCGGCGCGATGGCGTACTTGCCCTTCAAACCCAGGCACAGGGCGAAGTACATGAACTCCAGTACGTCCTGGTAGCGCTCGGGCTCCTGCATCAGGCGGGAAAGCACGCTGAAGAACTTTTCCCCGCCCCAGGTTTCTTCGTGGAAGATGCTCAGCAAGGGCTCCTGGCTCCAGCGACTGGCCTTGCCCCATGGCCGCTCCATGACCGCTTCGTCGATGAGCAGGCACAGGCCGTAGGAGTACGCCAGCGTCTGCGCAGGTTCGTAGCCGTGCTGGCGCATCTCTTCGCGCAGGGTGTCGACTTGGTTGCGGACCTGCTGATGCACTTCCGCGAGATTGGGCAGGGCGTCGAGGGTGCGCAGGCGTATCACCAGGCCGAACAGGGGGGTAGCCGCGTCAAGCATGCGGTTGGTGAAGCCGCCCCTTAGCTGGAACTCCGGATCGGCGAGGTAGCCCGCGTGAAGCGGCGCTGCGTCAGTCGAGCGTTCCGGCGCCGCAGCACTGGCAGGCGTGTCAGCGCCTTTTTCCAGCAACACCTGCAAGTGACTGCGTTGCTGCGGTGCTGCGGTGCTGCGGCACTCACAGGGGTGGTCTGTTCGTTCATATCACTCACTCCTGATCGCCCAGAACTGCAGCTCCAACCCAGGGAATTCCCCGGCGACGTGGATACCGAAACCGTTGGAGCGGGTCATGCCGGCCCAGGCCGGATCGCGGCGGTCGAGCTCGAAATAGATGAAGCCGGCGTGGAAGGGCAGTTCCCGCGGCGCTACGGGCAATGGCACCAGGGGAATGCCTGGCAGTTGCAGTGGCACGGCTTCGTTCAGCGACTCCAGCGACACCACCTTGGCTTTCTGCACGAACACCTGTCGCAAGGTGTGCGGCGGCAGGTTGGCGCTCACGGCCAGGATGAAGTCGGCCTGGTCGATGAGGCGACGATCGTCCAGCGTGGTCGTCATCACCCCGTACTCCAGCGTCTCCAGGGGCAGGGAAATGGCGCGCGGTTGCAGCACGGTGCTCAGTGCCCGGCGCAGTGTGTCCTGCAATGGCTTGAACGAAGCGCGCAAGGCGTTGTGGTGATACGCGGGGTATTCCTGGGGCAGACGGCTCTCGTCAGTGAAGGTGACGAACTCGCCACACGCCTGGCTCATGCACAGGTACAGCTGCTCGGGGTGGGTCTGGCCTCGCCGGGCCAGGTGCTGGAAGCACGGCCACCAGCGGTTCATGGCTTGCAACAGGTTGAAGTCGCGAATGTCGGCGATGCCGGATTGGCCGGACCCGCCGAGGCGTGCGGCGAGGTGGCGGGCCCGTTCGCGCAGGGTGTGGCTGATCTCTTCGAGAAAGCGCTGCAAGGCAGGCACGGCGCGCACTGAAACGCTGGTGGGGTAGAAGCCCTCGTCCAGTTGCAAGCTGCCATCGGGGCGGCGCTCGAGAATCCGCGCCAAGGCCAGGCGGGTATAGGCGCTGCTGTCATCGGCCTTGCGCTTGAGCTGCAGGTTGGGCACGGCCAGATCGACCTGGGCCAGGTCACCGTCGGCGCTATGGGTGTCCTTGATGTCTTGGGCCTGCGCGCTGTAGCGCAGGTTGCCAGGGTCGTCCGGCCAGCTCACCTCACGACCCCCCTCGGCGCGCAGGGGCAGGCACAGGTAGACCTCGCTGTCCTTGGCGCCGTCGTCCTCGATTTCCAGCGGCGGTGGCGGCGGCAGGTCGGCAGGGATGTCGAACACCGTGCCGTCCGGCATGATGCCCCGCGCGCGGGTGATGGCGATCTTGCCCAGGCTCAGGTACTCGTCATTCAATTGTAGTTCGCTGAATCCGTAGAAGGCCGCATTGAGGCTGCCGAGGCGCTGCAGCAGGGCCGCTTCGCTGGCGCGGGCCGCCTGCTGGAAATGCTGCGGTTTGACGAACAGGCCTTCTGGCCACAGGACGGGGTTACGTGAACTCATAAGCGCTCCATAGCGGCGAAAGTGAGCAGGACCGGGCGGTCATCGGTCTTCTTCCTTGAGCAGGACCTGGCTGTCCTCGAGCAGTACTGACAGAACGATGTGGTGACCGCGTGGCGGTACGCGCAGGACCTGGCTCCAGGTGGCGTCTTCCTGGTTGCGGTAGTCGGCAATCACCGCGACGAAGCGCGTCTCTGGCTCGAGGGGGGAGAAGGGGATGAACTTGAACTGGCCGGGCCACAGCAGGTAGTCGTCGTCCCGGACGTAGGTGCTGCGCAGCGCCTCGGCCGGGTCCTTGTCCAGCTGTTGGTAAAAGCTGTTGCGCAGCAGCGAGTCGTCCCGCAGCTGCAGGATCTTGACGGCCATGGCGGTTGCGACTGGCTCGGCGGTCACGGGGGCGAGGCCGGGCAAGGTGAGCATCACGGTTGGGTCGTCGTAGCTGCCGGGGGTACCTGCTTCCATGGGGGAGCGCGGTGGCTCATCGTCCTCTGTGTCTGCCGTCACGACGGGAGACATGGCGGGGAACTGGTCCTGAAGGTACTCGAGCAGGGCACCGACCTTTTCGGTCAAGGCTTGCGGGTCGCCTGCGCTCAAGCTGACGGCGTAGGGACTGGGTTGCAGTGCGGCCAGCGGTTCGATGGGCACTGCGACGCTATACGGGTTGCCGTTGAGCGTCGGGCTGGCATTGATGCTGAAGGCGACTTGGGTGGGATGCTCGCTGGGCGGCCCGACCGGCATCGAGGGGTTCATGATCACCTGGCCGAGCTTGCTCAGAACGGTGCAGCCCGGGAGCGCCATCAGTGCCGCCAGCAGAGCGGCCATGCACGCTTGACGGGTCATGGTCGCTCTCCTGCGATCAGGCGTTCCAGCGGGTCTTGCCGGTCCGGGGCGGTGACGACATCCAGTGCCGCCAGAGGGTCGTTGCCGTGGCCAGGTTCAAAGAGCGATTCGATATCGACGGCGTCCTGTTTGCCATCTAGCGCCGGTCGCCACGCTGGGGTGGGGGCTTCGAGCAGCCACTGATCGAAGGAGGTACGTTCAGGGCTGATCAAGTCCTCCAGCGAGCACGACTCGACCTGCGAAAACTGCATCTGCAGTCGATAAGCGCCGATGCGCAGGCGATCACCTGCGGCTAGCCGCCTGGGGCCGAGCGCGCCGACGCTGCCCAGGTTGTCATTGAGGTAGGTGCGCTGGCAGCGGTCGATAACACAGAAGCTGCCCTCGATCCAGCGGATCTCGCAGTGGATCGGCGCGACACCGCCGTTACGGTCATTCATCAACCAGGTCGCGCCACGGCTGCCGACGGTGCCGCCTGCGTAGCCGAACCGGTGCCAGGCGCTGACATTGTGCAGCAGCTGCTCGAGGTTGGTGATGCTCAAAGTCAATATGCTCATGAGCGCCCCCGGAACCGCACGACCGGGGTGATTCGCCCATGACGGTCTTCGATGAAACTGGTCCAGCCCAGGTAGGCGCCGTGGTCGGGGTGCAGACAGAACGAGGAGAGAGCGTTGCGCTGCAGGCGCAGCTCCAGGTCGTAGGCCAGGCCATCGCGCAGTAGAAAGTCGATCAACGCATGCAAACGATCGAAGTTGATGCCGCCGGGCAACAGCTCGCGCAACTGCCTCTGGTCGAGTTCGGCAATGACGACTGTGAACTTGCTGCTGCGGGTGCGGGTGCGACTGCCCACCACGAAGCTGTTGCCCAGCTCGCCATTGCCGCGGCCAAGGCTGACCCGTTGCTCGGCCGTGGTGACCACCGAGCGGCTTTCGAACTCGCGAATCCGTACCTGCTTGAGGTCGAGACAGTGGGCGATGATGCCAGCGACGGTGCCCGGCGCGCGGCTGCGGCTGGCGATGACTCCGGCGAAGCTGAGCAGCCGGCTCCAGGGCAAGGCCGTGTCGCCGCGCAGTTGCCTGTCGTTCAGGCCTAGCAGGGCAAAGATGTACTGCGAGAAACCATCGCGGGCACCCGGCTGAAAGCGGATGTAGTAGCGGTACTTGCGCCAGATGCGGTGCAACAGGCTGAGCAGGTAGTGATTAAAAAAATCGAAGAAGGCCGGTCGCACGCCGATGCCTTGCGCATGCTCATGCGCCACCTGTTCCAGGTAATAGGAGGGCAAGGGCGAGTCCGTGCCATGCAAGCCCATGAACGTGGCGCAGACGCGGTAGCGGTCCTGGGCCGCTGGCATGTACTCGGCCTTGTACACATCGGCGATGGGAAAGGTCAGGCGCGGGTCGCTGGTCAGGCGCACACGCTGGCGGGTCGCCGGGTCTGGCCAGCGCGGCTCGAGGTCGTCCCCATGCAGGCCGTGCAGGCGTTCCAGCAACTGGAAGAAGCTGTACCGGTGCGCCTCGGCAAGCAGCCTGGCGGCTAGATCAGCGGTTGCTTGCCGGTCTGGATGGGCCATGTATAGCGCTCGTTGTTGGTGGTGTTGATCACTTCCAGTTGATGGAAGGAATTGATGCTCGCGTACAGCGCGAAGAAGTGCGCCAGCACGCAGCCGAACAGGTACAGGTCGCCTTCGCAGAGGAAAGCTGTCTGGTCCAGCTTCAACTGCGTGCGCAGGCCGCGGATCGGCTGGCCCTTGATCAGCCAGTCCAGGGGGGCGGTGTGGATATCGCGGATGCCTTCGAGGCGCTTGTGGGTGGTGCGGGTCTGCTGGATGTCGTGCAGGGCAGCGAAGTCATACGCACGGATCACCGCCTTGAGTGGCTCGGCCGAGAGCAGCGACAGGTAGTTGAGGGACATGTTGGAGATCAGCGCCCACTGCAACTGGCCGTCCAGTACCGGCCGACAAGGACGGGTCGGTGCACGGAGGTTGCTGTAGGTGGCAAGCGGGGGAGTGACCTCCGAGATCACGTTGATGTCATCCACCCCCAGCGCCAGCGGCAGGTCGCGATTGGTGCAGGTCAGGTCGATGGAAGCGGTTTCCAGCTCGCCGATATAGGCGTTGGCGTCCGCACGCACGAAGGCGATGCGGTGCGTGACGCCGTCACCGCGCAGCGATTCCGCCACGCTGTAGCGGTAGTACAGCGCGGTGCGCCCTTGCACGTGCTCGATCTCGTGAGCGAAGGACTCGAACGGGCGGAAGGTGCGCAGCGGCACGTTGGCGTCGTTCGTCGTGCGGGTGCTGGTGACCTGGTCGACGCTGAAGATTTCGTAGGCGTGCCGCTCGGTGCCCTTGGGTGTGAGCTCGAACTGCGCCGCCGTGCTGGATAGGTTGATCGGCTCGGCACTGTGTGCGAACAGATTGACCGCAGGGGTGCAGTGCAGGCTGAAATCGGCCGTGCCGACACGCAGCGCGCCGGGCAGTGGCCGGGTGAAGTGGAATTCGACGCTCACGTGCCGCGCTGCCCGAGCGGGCCAGATCGTCTCTAGACCGGTCAGGGCGAAAAAGTGAAAGCGCTCGGGGAACACGAAGTATTCCTGCAGGATCCGGTAACCGTCGAAGACGTTCTGCGGGTAAGGTAGCAACGCCTCTTCGGGGCTGAAGCCAGGGAACACCACGCTGCTGCCCGGTAACCGGCGAACCTCGTCATCGATCGTCACACTGACCTGCTCGAGGTACTGGGCAAGCCACAGGTATAGGGTGCGGGCGGTCTGCGTGTCTCCGCCCAGGTGAACGTCGATGCGGCGGCAATCCAGGGTGTTCAACGGACGTTCGACCAAGGTCTGCAGATCGATGCGAACCCTCGCGCGATCGAGTGTCTGGGTCGCGCGGACCGCCTCGATGGCGAACGGCTGAATGTCCACCTCGGTGCAGGTACGGAACTCGCAAGGCACACCATCCACAGGTTTGGAAAATAGCCGTGAGCCCTTGGCGATACGCTGGGACTGGCTGAGCGCCTGCTGGCGTGGCGTGAACTGGACGATCGTCGCGCTGGGCAGCGGTCGCAGGTAGTTGGGCCATAGCAGTTGCAGCATCGGCTGGGTCAGCTCGGGAAGGTCGTCTTCCAGCTTCAAACGCAGCTTGGCCGTCAGAAACGCGAACGCTTCCATGAGGCGCTCGACGTCCGGGTCGCTCCCGCCCTTGCCGAGCAGCCGGGCCAGTTGCGGGTTGTCGCTGGCGAAGTCGTTGCCCAGTTCGTGCAGGTAACGCAACTCTTCGCTGAATCGGTCCTTGAGCGACATCGGTCATCTCACTCGGGTGTGGCGGTTGTGGCCGTCGACCAGCAGTTCCAGCTGCAACTGTTCCAGGTAGTCGTTGACCTGCACCTGGCAGTCCAGCCGAAAGTGCAACTCCAGTGGCGCGTGGCTGTCGGGCAGGGCCCTGAACGAGCACAACTGCACCCTCGGCTCGAAGCGCTGGAGAACGCGCCGGATGTCCGCACTCACATGCTTGAGCAGGTCGCCGCTGCTCACCTCATGACCGTTGAAGTCCTGCAGGCCCAGCCCAGGGCTGCTCTGCGAGCAGCCCTGACGGGCGTTGAGCAGCGTTTCCACATGGCGCTTGATGGCGGCGAACTTTTGTGCGGCGTGCTCACGCCTGGTGGGCATGCCGCTCATGTAGGGGGCTGCCACCAGGCGGTCGAAAAAGCCGCTCATTGGGTGTCCAGCCGCCCAACCAGGGAGATCTCGAAGTTCGCGCCCATGTATTTGAAATGCGGGCGCACGGACAGCGACACCTGGTACCACCCCGGATCACCGGCAACGTCGGATACCTCGACGCGTGCAGCCCGCAACGGCCGGCGGCTACGGACATCGGCAGAAGGGTTTTCCTGGTCGGCGACGTACTGCTTGATCCACTTGTTGAGCTCGGACTCCAAGTCCTTGCGCTCCTTCCAGCTGCCGATCTGCTCGCGCTGCAGCACCTTGAGGTAATGCGCCAGGCGGTTGACCACGAACAGATAAGGCAGCTGCGTGCCGAGCTTGTAGTTGGTCTGCGCCTGCTGGCCTTCGGGGGTCTTGGGGAAATGCTTGGGTTTCTGCACCGAGTTGGCCGAAAAGAACGCCGCGTTGTCGCTGTCCTTGCGCATGGTCAGGGCGATGAACCCTTCTTCGGCCAGCTCGAATTCCTTGCGGTCGGAAATCAGCACCTCGGTAGGAATCTTGGCCTGTAACTGACCCAATGACTCATACAGGTGCACCGGCAAGTCATTGACGGCACCCCCCGACTGCGGGCCGATGATGTTCGGGCACCAGCGGTAGCGGGCGAAGCTTTCATTGATGCAACCGGCCAGCAGGAACGCCGAGTTGCCCCACAGGTAGTGGTCGTGACGCCTGTCGATGTCCTCGCAGTAGTGAAAGCTCTGTACGGGGTTTTCCTGCGGGTGATAGGCGGAGCGCAGCATGAAGCGCGGCCCTACCAGTGCGGTGTGGCGGGCATCTTCCGTTTCCCGGAACGCACGCCATTTGGCATGCCGCGGGCCGGCGAACAGGTCTTTGATCTCTTTCAGGTTGGGCAGCTCCTCGAAGCTGCTCAGGTTGAAGAATTCCGGCGACGGCGCTGCGAGGAACGGGGCATGTGACATGGCACCTACCGAAGCCATGTAACTGAGCAGTTTGATATCCGGGGAAGAGGGACCGAAGTTGTAGTTGCCGACCATGGCTGCCACGGGTTCGCCACCGAACTGGCCATAACCGGCGGTGTAGACATGTTTGTAGAGTCCGCTGCAGGTAATGTCGGCGGCGTTCTCGAAGTCGTCGAGCAAGTCATCCTTGCTGACATGCAGGACTTCAAGTTTGATGTTTTCGCGAAAGTCCGTTCGGTCGATCAGAAGTTTCAGGCTGCGCCATGAAGATTCGAGCTTCTGGAACTCCGGTTGGTGCAAGATCGCATCCATCTGCTGGCTGAGCGCCCGGTCCACTTCGACGATCATTTGATCGACCCGATGTTTGTTGATCAGTTGATCTGGGTCAGGACTTTTGAGGATTTCTGCAATGAATGCAGAAACCCCTGCACGAGCAACTTGATACCCCTCCTGCGCAGACACCAATCTAGTTTCCGCCATGATCTGGTCAAGCAGTATGGTAGTGCCCCGCGTTTGCACGGTAGGTTCAGCTGTAACGGTCGTGTTACTTGGCTTTGGCATGGGACGCTCCGTTGTCTCAGTCTTGTTTCGGTGCCTCGAGCACCAGGTCCAGTTCTTTGGCGAGTTGCTTGCGTGCCTGCTCGTCGTTGAGCAGGTGCTGCAGTCGTTTGCGGAAGGTGGGCACGTTGCCGAGCGGCCCTTTCAAGGCGACCAAGGCTTCGCGCAGTGCCAGCAGCTTGTTCAGCTCGGGAACCTGGCGAGCAATGCGGTCAGGCCCGAAATCCTGGATGGAGCGGAACTGCAGATTGACTGCCAGCTCTGCGTCCGGCGCAGCGCTGAGCTGCGACGGCACGGACAGGGCAAGGCGGACGTCGGCATCGTTCAACACATCGTTGAAGCTGTGTTTATCGATGCGCATGACCGACCGGTCTTCAAGAGAGCGGGTGTCGTCCATGCCGAAATCGCCCAGCACCAGCATCTTGTGCGGCAGCTCTATTTCGGCTTGTTCATCACCCGTGGCGGAGATGTACCGAATATTGATGCGCTCTTTGGGCGCGACGGAACCTGACGGTTTTGCCATTGCAAGATATCTCCTGAATCGAAGCGCCATTTTATGGCAGTGCGCTAATGAGGCTCTAAGAAAGTTCCTAAGAAATTTCCTGCATGATGTCCTGGGAAATTTCTGTAGGAATTTTCTTAATTTTATTTTCTCTAAGTGGGCATGTTTCGATCGCCTTGTCTGCATTTCGCAATACTTTTAAAAACATGGTTGGAAAGTGGTGTATTCGTCGAGTGCAAAAATGTAAATTAATATTTCTTTGTAATGTTCGGTTTGTTTGTAATAGTCTCTTGCCGATTCCAGCACCGACGGCGCGCTTACGACTTTGCGAGGCTGTGCTCCGTGCGCAAGGCAGATAAATTATTAAATGGAAGTTTAATTTCGATGATGCGCCAAAGAGCATGTCGCTGGGGTTTTCCGCTGGTGTTCAGTTGCGTACCGATATCCGCGTATGCCGATCAAGACTGTCCGCAGATTGTTTCCAATCTCGAGCGCCTGGCTTGTTTCGACAGGTCGGCAGGAACGCCTGCCCGGTTCGCACAGACGCACTGGTCCACCCCTGAACAAGACTCGCCCACCTTGCGTCGGGTGAGTGCCCACGAGGCAGATCGCTCGCCAGACGACCTGACGTTTCGCGCCAGCACGGTGCAGGGCGAAGGGCTGATGATTTCAGCCCCCGCAATCGCTTCGCAGTCGCCGCCCAGCTACTTGGTCATCAGCTGCCTACAGAACATCTCCAGATTGCAGCTGGTGACCGGCCGGCCGATCGATGCCAGTCGCGTCAAGGTCCGCCTGCACGGCGAGCAACGCACCACCGTCACCACAATCTGGCAGGTGACGGAGAACGGTCAGGTGCTCGACGCCGGGCGCGGCTTGCCGGGCATCGAGCAGATCAGGCAGCTGCTGGGGGCGCAGCGTGTTCGGGTCGAGAGCGACCATCCTGCCGTGGATGGGCTGGTCTTCGACGCTCAAGGCCTTGATCCGCTCATTGGTGAGGCGCGCACGACATGTCGCTGGTAGCCGAAGTCGACGCGCAGGAAATTGCCCGCCTGCTCGCCCCGATCGATGCGCAGTCACCCGCCGGCCTATATGACGTGGAAGACGAAACCTATCAGGCCATCGACCAGGAAATGGTCAAGCTGGGTGGGCTATACGAGGCGTCGATCGACTGGCTCTACATCGAAGAAGCGTCCCGGCAGTACCTGAGCGGGCAGTGCAAGCACCTGCGCATCGCCGGGCACCTGGGAGTTGCCTGGCTGCGCAGCCGTTGCTGGGCACGCTGGGCAGCCACCTTGGCACTGCTGGCCGGGCTAGTAGAGCGGTATTGGGAAAGCGCGCACCCTAAACCCGGGCCGAAGGGTTTTCTCGGCAAGCGCAAGCTGGTCGCCTTGCTACTCGCCCGTGTGAGCGAAGCGCTGCCACGCCTGGACCGCTCCACCTACGACTCCGCGCACGCTACGACGGCCCGGCTGGCGCTGCAGTGTCTGCAACGCCAGCACGCGGCGGCGCAGTTGGATGAGGCGGTGCTGGATGAATTGCAGCAACTGCTGGGCAAGCACACCGAGCTGGCCAACGGCGGGGGCGAGCCAAGGGTCCAGGCCGCCGTGCCAGGCATCAAGCCGGCACCGCTGGCGGAAGTCATCGCTGCACCGGCGCCACGCGCGTCGCTGGGCAACGAGCGGGAATCGCGCAAGGCCGTGCTGGGCTTGGCCGAGCAGATCAACCAGCAGGACCCATACGACCCGGCCGGTTATCTGCTGCGCCGGTTCGGTGTGTGGGCCCATCTCCAGGCGGCTCCCCCCATCAAGCAGGGCAAACGTACCGAGCTGATGGCCGTGCCCCAGGACATTGCGAGCGCCTACGAAGACGCCTTGGCGGGCACTGCCATCGACATCGCCTTGCTCATGCGCATCGAGAAAAGCGCGACGGCTAGCCCCTTCTGGATTCGCGGCAGTTTTCTTGCGGCGAGCGCCGCCACACGGCTGGCCATGGACGAGGCGGCCGAGGCCATTCGCGCGGCGACCGCGCGCTTCGTGCAGCGCCTGCCAGTCCTGCAGCAACTTTGCTTCAGCGACGGCCAGGTGTTCGTCGATGACCAGTGCCTGGCTTGGCTCAAGGGCGCGCAAAGAACAGCCGATCAGGGGGCGGCCGCCCCGGAATTCGCCAACCTGCGAGAGGAGCTGGTCAGCCAGTTGGAAGCCAGCGGTGTCGAGCCGGTATTGCTCAGGTTGCAGGGCCTGCAGGCGCAACTGCGTGCTCCTCGTGAGTGCTGCCATACCACCGTAATCGCTGCCGACTTGCTGGCTGCCCGGGGCGTGTCCTGGTTGGCGCGGGAACTGTGCGCCGGGGTTGCCAGATGCATGCAGGAAACCACCGCCAGCGCCTGGGAACCGGAAGTGTTTCAACGTCTTCAGGAGCATGCGGCAGCACCCCTTCCGACGGATCGCCACAACGAATGGGAGTCACGATGAACCACTTCTGGACGCACCTCAAACGCTGGGGTGTGCCCCTGGTGAGTCGTATTGGATTGGCCATGCCTGCGTTGCTCGCCCTGGGTGCTGCACTGATGCTGATTGCCATCTGGTGGCTCGGGCCGCAGTGGACCTGGCAGCACGAGCAGCCACTGGCTAGTCTCGCTCACCGCTGGCTGGCCAGCCTGCTGCTCGTGCTGGTCCCGCTGCTGTGCTGGCTGATCGTGCTACGTACGCGCTTTCGCTGTCTGCAGGCTGAACGTGCCCGGGATGCAGCCGCCGAACTGGACTCTACGTTGCCCTTCGTCGAGGCTCAGGAGCAGGCGCTGGACCAGGGGCTGTCTCGATTTCTCCAGCATGCAGGTGGCCGCCATGCCCTGTACCGCCTGCCCTGGTACCTGGTGGTGGGCGACCGGCACGCCGGCAAGACCTGCCTCATCGACGGTACCGAGCAACGTTTCTCGCTGACCCGGATCGAACAGGTACAGGCCCGAGGTCGACACTCGCAGGCGTTGGCCTACCCGATCGGTTGGTGGATCAGCGACGACGCGGTGATCATCGATCCACCGGGTGCCTTCATCCGTCAGGAGTCACAGTCGCAAGAACCGGCCGAACACGAGCCTGCACCGCACGTGCCCTCCGCAACGCCCACCAGGTTGTGGCAGCACCTGCTGGACTGGCTGCTGCGCAATCGCAGCCAGCGCGCCCTCAACGGCCTGCTGCTGGTCGTCGATCTGCCTGCGCTGCTGCATGGCACGCCGGAGCAGCGGCTTGCCTTGGCGCACGTCTTGCGCACGCGGCTGTACGAGGTCAGCAATCAGCTCGGCTCGCGCCTGCCGTTGTACGTGGTGCTAAGCAAGTTCGATCTGCTGGACGGCTTCGATCCGTTGTACGCCGGCCTTCCCGCAGCCTCGCGAGAACGCCTGCTGGGCTTCACCTTCACCTTGGACACGAATGGCACCTTCGATGCCTGGCTAGATGAATATGCCGAGCACTACGATCGCTTGATCAGCCATCTGTTCGAGCAGGTGTTGGATCGGCTTGACGCCCTGGGTACTGCGGCGCTGCGCGCGCGGCTGTTCTCCCTGCTCGCTCAGTTGGTGGGGCTGCGCCCGATATTGCTGGGCTTCCTGAGGGAGACACTGGCCAGCGACGCCTACACCACGCCCGCTCTGGTTCGTGGCGTGTACTGGTCGTCGGTGCTCCAGCAGGGCGACATGCTCAATGTCTTCGTGCGCGAGGCAGCGCAGCCCTATAAAACCGCGCCGCCGTTGCTG
Organism: Pseudomonas sp. MLB6B; assembly: GCF_054508135.1. NCBI lineage: Bacteria > Pseudomonadati > Pseudomonadota > Gammaproteobacteria > Pseudomonadales > Pseudomonadaceae > Pseudomonas > Pseudomonas sp. MLB6B. The sequence goes on from NZ_CP199313.1 coordinate 1,467,150, forward strand.
GAGGGCAAGGCGCAGGGCAGAGCGCTGTCGTATTTCATCCCGCACGCGTTCAGGCGGGTCATCTATCAGGAAGCCGGGCTCGCCGGGGACAACATACGCGTGGCACGGCGCAAGCGCCGGCTGCTCTGGGTCAGCAGCGGTGTGGGCGCACTGGCGTTGTGCGTTGCCATCGCCGGTTGGCAGCGCTACTTCGAGATCAATGGCGCGAAGGCTGCCAGCGTCCTGGCCAAGAGCCGGGAATACCGTCAGCACGAAGTGGACCAGCGGCTGGACCCGACCGGGCGCAACCTCCTCGAACCGCTGGACCAGATTCGCGAGGCCGTGTCGGTGTTCGGCGACTACCGTGCCGCTTGGCCCGGTGTCGCTGATCTGGGCCTGTATCAAGGACGTGCCATCGGTCCTCGTGTCGATGAGGCGTACCTCAGCCTGCTGTCCAGGCGCTTCCTGCCTGCCTTGGCCAGTGGCGTGATCAATGCGATCGATGCCGCGCCGCCGGGCAGCGAGCAGCAAATGGCGGCTCTGCGCGTCTACCGCATGCTGGAAGACCGCCAGAACCGTCGGCCTGAGTGGGTCGAGGCATGGATGGCCGTCCAGTGGCAAAAGCAATTCCCTGGTCAGGGGCCGCTGCAACGCGACCTCATGCGGCACCTGAAATACGCCTTGGCCTACGCCGACAGCGATCTGTCGCAGTACCGCCCGCGTATCGCCGAGGTCCAGCAGGCCCTGCGCAAGCTGCCGCTGCCGGAGCGACTCTACGCCAGCCTCAAGCAGCAGGCCGGGGAGCAGCTGCAGGCCGACCTCGATCTGCGTCATCAGGTCGGCCCGGCGTTCAATGTCGTCTATCAATCGTCTGCCGGTGGCCAGCACGGCAACGCTACCGTGCTGGCGGCAATGCTCACTGCCAAGGGCTTCAAGGACTACTTCGAGCCCCGCAGCCAGCGCTTCGCGGAGTTGGCGATGGTCGACCAATGGGCGCTGGGCGAGCGCAGCCAGCTCGATTATTCGGATGCCGACCGCGAGGCACTGGGCGAACGGCTGCGTGACCTGTACGGCGCCGACTTCATCGACAGTTGGCGGCGCGCCCTGACGGCGTTCTCGGTGGCTGATTTCCGCGATTTGGACCACGGCGTGGCAATCCTGCAGCAGCTCACGGGGCCAGCGGCTCCGCTGCGGCGGTTGCTCGATACCGTGCAGACGAACACCACGCTGTCATCTGTCGTGCCGGTCGACGCCGCCGAGCAGGTCCAAGTGCTGCAATCGACCACCGACCAGCCTGGACAACGCCCTGTGTGGGCCATCCAGCGCGCGTTTGCCGGGTTGAGCGCCATGCTGCGCGCGACGGAAGAAAACCCCAGCTACTACGACGAAACCCTGGCTGCCATGGCGGCCGTTCACGATTACGCCAAAGCCGTGCAAGACAGCCCGCACCGCGGTGAAGCGGCCTTGCAGGCCGTGCATCAGCGTCTGGCGCTGACCGGACCGGACCCGATCGGCACCTTGCAACGCGTTGCCACCGGCCTGCCAGAGCCGATCAATCAGCAGGTCAGGAAGGTCGCCGAGCAGACGGCGCGGGTGTTGAACGTCGAAGCCTTGCGCGAACTGGAACGGCGCTGGGATGCGCAAGTCTACGGTTTCTTCCAGCAGCGTCTGGCCGGGCGCTATCCATTCGCGGCCGGTGGGCCGGATGCCTCGCTGGACGACTTCGAAGCGTTCTTCGGGCCGAAGGGGCGGCTGCAGCAGTTCAACGACCGCTACCTCAAGGTGTTCCTGCAGGAGAACCTCGAAGCCCTGCAAGCCGGCGCGCCAGGGCAGTCATTGATTCGCAGCGACGTGCTCGAACAACTGGCGCTGGCCGACCGCATCCGCGAAACCTTCTTCGATCAGCGCGGCAACCTGAGTGTACAACTGAGCATTGAGCCGCTGGGGCTCAGCACCAACCAGCGCACCAGCCTGCTCGACCTCGACGGTCAGTTGATCGCTTACACCCACGGCCCGAGCCAGATCACCGGGATCGTCTGGCCGAACACCCTGGGGCAGCACGTGCGCAGCCACCTGACCCTGCTACGCCAGAACGGCAACAGCAGCAGCCTGGAGTACCGCGGCCCCTGGTCGATGTTCCGCCTGCTCAGCCGTGGCTCGCTCAATGGGCGAACGCCGACCAGCGTGGACCTGAACTTCAGGGTCGGCGATGGCGCGATGCGCTACCGGATCAGTGCGGAAAAAGCCTTCAACCCGATTACCCAGCAGCCGTTCAAGGGCTTTCGCTTGCCCAGGGGGCTGTTGCAGTAGCTGTACTTTGAGATGCTTCCCCAATGCTCGCTTTATCCGCGTGCATCAGGCCGGCCCGCCAGAAATTTTGAACTGCTCACACGGTGCGAGGACCTGTCATGCCTTGCCAATTCCAGGTGCATTACAGCTTCCAACCCCGGCTGGAAACGCCAGTTCACGGCTTCACACCCGAAACGCCCGCACCGCCGTGTTCAGTTCCCTGCCCAGGCGTAACAATTGCCCACCTTGCTCACGCCCTTCGCCAATCCGCTGCAGGTTATCGTTACCCAAGGCATGGATACGCTCGCTGTGGTCGCGGATCTCGCCTACCGCGCCGCGCTGCTGGGCGGTGGCATCGGCGATGCGCACGGACGTGTCGGCGATGGTGGCGATGGCGCGCACGATGTCGTCGAGTGCGCCGTCGGCGGCCTGCGCCTGGCTGGCGGTATGGCGGGCGTGGTCGAGCTGCGCGCGCATGCCGTCCACCGACCGGCGGGCAGCCTGTTGCAGGCGGTCGATCAGGCCCTGGATTTCACCGGTGGCGCCGGTGGTGCGCTGGGCCAACGAGCGCACTTCGTCGGCGACCACGGCGAAGCCGCGGCCCATTTCCCCGGCGCGGGCGGCCTCGATGGCTGCGTTCAGGGCCAGCAGGTTGGTCTGTTCGGCGATCGAACGGATCACCGTCAGCACGCTGCCGATGGTGGCCGACTCCTCGGCCAGCTGCTCAATGCTGCGGGCATTGCCCTGCACCTCTTCGACCAGGGTGCGCAGGCCTGCCAGGCTACTGCCGATCACCTGCTGGCCCTGGGCGACGGCGCTGCCGGCGTCCTGGCTGGCACCGGCGGCGGCGCTCGCGTCGCTGGCGACCTGGACGATGGTGGCTTCCAGCTCGCCCAAGGCGTCGCGAATCAGCGCGGTGTCGCCGGCCTGGCGTTCGGCGCCGTCGTGCAGGGCGCTGCTCATGTCGGCCAGGGCGTGGCTGCTGCCGCCCACTTGCTCGGCGTGGTGGCGCAGCGTGCCGATCAGCTCCACCAGGTAGTGGCGCAGGCGGTTGAGCGAGGCTTGGATATCGTGCAGTTCGCGGTTGGTGCGGCCCAGGGCGATGGGCCGGGCGAAATCGCCCTCGGCCCAGCGCGACAGGGCCGGAGCCAGGTTGCTCAGGGTGCGCGCCAAGCGGCGCTGGAGGGTGTCGATGAGCACGGCGATGAGCAGGATCAGCGCGATCATGAGGCCTTGCAGAGCACGCACCTCGCTCTGGATCTGGCCGTGCAGGGCGCGCACTTGCGGCTCCACGGCGGCGATCGCGTTGCGCACCGCACCCAGGCGCCGCTCGGTGCTGGCGGCCAGGGCGGTGCGCTGCTCGATCTGGGCGCGGGTGCGCTGCAGCTCGGTCGGGTAGCGGTCGATGAGGCTGCGCAGTTGGCGCTTGAGGTCGACACCCTGGTCTTGCGGGGCCTTCTGGGCATCGCTCTGCAAACCCATGAGCGCGGCGAAGTCGTCACTGCCCGAAGTCGCCGTGGCGGTCACGCCGAGCAGGGGCAGGGCATCGAGCAAGGTGGCCTGGGCGTCGATCAGCTGCAGCTCGCGTTGCACCTCGTCGGCCAGCCCGGCGCGGCCGCTGCTGACCAGCTTGTCGCGCGCCAGGGACAGCCGCGCCAGGTGCACGGCCGCATCCAGCAGCGGTGCGCGGTAACCGTCGGCTGTTGCGCCGCCGCCATCGGCCGCATAGCGCGCCAGTTGCTCGAGGGTCGCGCCCAGTTCGCGCTCGGCCTGCAACAGCAGGGCCTGAGGATCGGCGGCCAGCTTGCCAGCGGCCAGCAGGTCGGCTGCGGCGAAACGCTGCAAGTCGTCCAGGCTCGGGTGCAGGCTGTCGGCCAGGGCGCTGGGCCAGGCGCTCAGGCTTTCTTGCAGCTGTTCGATGGCTTGGAGGGCAGCGGCATGGCGCAGCGCATCGCCACTGCCCAGGTACGCCTGGACGTTGGCCGCGCCCTCGTTCTGGAAACGCTGGGCCAGGTTCAGGTAGCGCTCCATCATTTGGTACGGACGCTGGAGGGCGTGCTGCGACCACCACAGGGTCGCACCCAGGGCGATGCATACCGTTACCAGCAGCAAGGTGTTGAGGTTGGTCAGCAGCTTCAGACGCATGGCCGCGCACTTCCGGCAGGAGGGATGACCGCGCTGACGGTATTGCCAATTGATGACCGGTTGATGACGGCAGAGGCCTTTGTCTGCAGGCGCGATGAGACGGCATAGCGATTGCTCGCGACGGTCGCAGCGGAGCGCCGATCCGGGCGGTATGTCGTCTGGCGCATGGCGATGAGAGCAAGGGGCCGATCGCGTCGCTTGGAGTGGGCCGGCTGTGCCGGCCACCGCAACCGAGCAGAAGCGCCAAACCGGCCGCTACGGGGCCGGCTCGGCTTTCAGAACGCAGTTGCGCCCACTGTGCTTGGCGGCATACAGCGCTTCGTCGGCGATGTTGCCCAGCTGCGAGGCGTCCATGCCGTCATCCAAGCTCGCCACGCCGGCGCTGAAGGTGCAGTTCAACGGCTGCGGATGGGCTGGGTAGTGCAGCTCGGCGAAGCGCTGGCGCAGGTCGTCGAGCAGGTGATAGGCCGCGTCCAGCGGCGTGTCGGGCATGACGATGGCGAATTCCTCGCCGCCGTAGCGCCCAATGAAGTCGGTGCGTCGCAGGCGCTGGCGCAGGAACAGCGCCAGGCTCTTGAGTACACGATCGCCGGTGGGGTGGCCATGCACGTCGTTGATGCGCTTGAAGTGGTCGATGTCGAGCATGGCGAAGCTCAACGGCTGGCCTTCGCGGCGTGCGCGGTGGCTGCTGTCTTCGAGCAGTTGCAGGATGTGCGTGTGGTTGTACAGACCGGTCAGGCTGTCGCGCACCAGGCGCGCGTTCAAGTGGCGGGCACGGGCGGCGCGGTTGTGCACGGTGGTGACCAGTTGCCGGGCCTGCACCGGCTTGGTGAGAAAGTCGTCGCCGCCTTCGCTCATGGCTTCGAGCTGCTTGTCCAGGTCGGCTTCGGCAGACAGGTAGATGATCGGCACGCTCACGTAGCGATCGTTGTGGCGAATGGCCCGTGCCAGTTCCGAGCCGGTACAGCCCGGCATGTACATGTCGAGGATGATCAGGTCGGGTTGGAAGTCGGCCAGGATGTCCATGGTGCGCAGCGGCTCGATGAGCACCCGCGTGGATATCCCCGCATGCCTGAGCATGCGCTCGGTGTACAGCGCCTGGGCGCGCGAGTCGTCGATGATCAGCACGCGGAACGGGTCGAGGTCGGCGGAATCACTCAAACGCTCGATCTTCTCCAGCAGCGCGGAGGCCTCCAACGCGCCGGTGAGAAACGCCTTGCCGCCGATGCGCGCCGCGCTCAATCGCGCGCACGTGTCGTTGTCATCCTGGCTGAAGAACAGCAGCGCCAAAGGCGGTTCGGCGTCGGCTTGCAGGGCTTGGGCCAATTGCAGACCGCGACCGGGGCCGGCGAAATCCACATCCAGCACCACGATTCCCGGCGGCGCCTCGGCCAGCGCGCTGCGCAAGGCGTCGACGCTGTCCAGGGCCTGCGCCGCCAGGCCGAAGAACGCCAGTTGCTGGACCAGCCGCTCGGCCGCTTGCGCATCTTGCAGCAACAGGTACAGCGGCCGGCGCAAGGCCGGCAGGAGCACATCGTCGAACTGGTCGTCGCGGCGCAGGCTGCTGCGGGCCAGTTGCTGGATCAAGGGCGCGAGCGCATCCAGCGCACCGGCCGGTAACGACGGCTGGCCTTCGAGCAGCGGTTCGAGCTGCGCACACAGGGCCTGGGCCACGGCCACCTGTGGCGCCTGCTCGCACTGCTCGGCGGTCCGCCACAAGCGCAGACTCGCCTTGTGCAGGTAGCGCAGGCCGGTGCGGGTCGGGTCGGTGTGGTGCAAGCGTTGCCAGAGCAGCAGGACATCGCGGGTTTGTTGCAGCACTTGGTGCATGCGCGAAGACCTTGAGGGGATGGAGGAGGGGGTCAGGGGTGGGTTCATGGGCTCACTGCGGTCGCAGTCCGATAGTGGCTCCATGCTAGCACTGCTGGGGGGCCAACCGCCCGCTGCCATGCGATAAAATGCGGCATCTTTCTATACGGCCCGCCGAGCGGTGGGTCGCGTATGCGCATGAAAGCGTCTGCTTTATAGTGCCGAGCCGGCGATCTGCCGTGGCACCCTAGCGTGACCCTGTGGTCCAAGCCCCAGGCCCTGTAGTGAAAACGCCTGCCTAGGGTAGGTGGTTTCCATACAACGTTTCGCACTCGACGTGACTGAATTAAGGACAAAAGCCATGCTGGACTGGAAAAAACGCGAGGCCGTTGACGCGCCGAGCGAGCGGGCCGACTCCCGCAAAGCCACCCCCCGCCGCCGTGGCGGCATCTGGGGCCGTACCTTGGCTGCGGTCATCGGTGTGTACCTGTTGGTGTGCATCGGCCTGAGCTGGTACTGGAGCCAGGAACCCGACCTGTTCCCGGTGCAGCAGACCGCGCAAACCGCCGCGCAGCAGTCCGGCCAGAAGATGGTCGTGGGTTACACCACCGTCGAAACCCTGAAGAACGTGTCCGGCACCCTGCTGAACAAGCCGGGTGGCTACATCGCCAACGACCGTTTCCCGCCAGGCCTGTGGATGGACAACATGCCGAGCTGGGAGTATGGCGTGCTGGTCCAGGTGCGTGACCTGTCCCGCGCACTGCGCAAGGACTTCGCCCGTTCCCAGTCGCAGTCCACCGAAGACGCGGATCTGGCCAAGGCCGAGCCGCGCTTCAACTTCGACCACAAGAGCTGGATCCTGCCATCGAGCGAATCGGAGTTCGAGGAAGGCATCAAGTCGCTGTCGCGTTACCAGGCGCGCCTGGCCGCCGGTGACAAAGGCGCGATCTTCTATACCCGTGCCGACAACCTCAACAACTGGTTGGGCGACGTCGCCACCCGTCTGGGTTCGCTGTCGCAACGCCTGTCGGCGAGCGTCGGCCGGGTCAAGCTCAACAGCAACCTGAAGACCGAAGCCATCGTCCCTGGCCAAGCGCCGCAGGTGGACGAGGAGCTGGTGGAAACGCCTTGGCTGCAGATCGACAACGTGTTCTACGAGGCCCGTGGCCAGGCGTGGGCGCTGTCGCACCTGCTGCGCGCCATCGAGGTCGACTTCGCCGACGTGCTGGCGAAGAAGAACGCCACCGTCAGCGTGCGGCAGATCATCCGTGAGCTGGAAGCTTCGCAGGAGCCGCTTTGGAGTCCGATGGTGCTCAACGGCAGCGGCTTCGGCATGTGGGCCAACCATTCGCTGGTGATGGCCAACTACATCTCCCGCGCCAATGCCGCAGTGATCGACCTGCGTCAGCTGCTGTCCCAGGGCTGACATGCCGATCGACCCTGTGGAGGCCGCGCACCGCGCGGCCTCCGACGTTGAGCGGGTCGCCTGGGTGGATGCCCAGGACCGCCTGCTCGGTGCCCTGCCACGGGCCGAACTGCGCGAGCGTGCGCTGATCGGCCGTGGCACGTTCATTCTCCTGTTCAACAGCCAGGGTGAGCTGTGCGTGCACCGCCGCACCCTGAGCAAGGCGTTGTACCCCGGTTACTGGGACGTGGCCGCCGGGGGCATGGTCGGGCCCGATGAAACCTACGCGCAGTCGGCCGCCCGTGAGCTGGAAGAAGAGCTGGGCGTGAGCGGCGTGGCGTTGCAGTTCCATGAAAAGTTCTTCTTCGACCAACCCGATAACCACCTGTGGTGCGCGGTGTTCTCTGCGGTATGGGACGGTCCTTTGCGCCTGCAACCCGAAGAGGTGTTGGAAGCGCGTTTCGTCAGCCTCGACCAAGCGCAGGCCGACAGCCTGAGCAAGCCCTACTGCCCCGATTCCCTGGCCGCGTTGCAACGCTATCGGCGCGCGCTCGGCCGTTGACCTGACGGCATCTCCGGCAAGGTCGCAAAACAGGCGCAAAATGGCGCATTCCGCTACTTGGGCCATAGGCTTTTTCTCGTTAAACTGCGCGCCCTTTATGGGTTGCCGTGTGTACCGCGGCAATCAGCGCCGCCCCTGCCAGAGTGGGGCCTCGCGGTCGGCCCGGCACCAGGCTCGATCAGTTTCTGCCCTCAACAAGAGGCACGAACGTGGCCAAGAAATCCTCCTCCTTCGCCGCCCTCGGCGGTCTGGTCTATTCCACCGACGCCGGTCGCCACTGCCCCGACTGCAGCCAGCCAGTCGATGCCTGTATCTGCCAGCAGCACGTACCACAGGGCGACGGCATCGCCCGTGTGCGGCGCGAGAGCAAGGGCCGTGGCGGCAAGACCGTCACCACCATCACGGGTCTGGCCCTGGCGGCCGAGCCGCTGAAAGCGCTGGCCACCGAACTCAAGCGCCGTTGCGGCACTGGCGGCGCGCTCAAGGACGGCGTCATCGAGATCCAGGGCGAACATGTCGAACTGCTGCTCGCCGAACTTACCGAGCGTGGTTTCACGGCCAAGAAGTCGGGTGGCTGAAGGCTGCGCGTGGGTGCGTGGCTGGCGACTTGGAACGCCATCCGACCCCGCCCTGCATGACCTGCGACTCCAGACTTTTGCGGCCGCAGCCAAGGTTTTTACCCCTGCGTTTCTAAACTCGCTTGTGCAACCGGGGTCTATCCCCAGCATGGACGAACCGTCATTTTCAGCATCTACACTGCCTGCCACCGCGCGCAGGGCCGTGTTCTGACTTCTCTAATAGGGGACTTGAATGTCCGTACGACGCACACGCAAAGACGATGGCAGCCAGTGGACCGTGGCCGACAGCCGCAGTGTTTATGGCATTCGCCATTGGGGCGCAGGCTATTTCGCCATCAATGAAGCCGGGCGCGTGGAAGTGCGCCCCAACGGCCCCGACAGCTCGCCCATCGACCTCTTCGAGCAGGTCGACGAGCTGCGTCAGAGCGGCCTGAGCCTGCCGCTGCTGGTGCGCTTCCCCGACATCCTGCAGGACCGCGTGCGCCAGCTCACCGGCGCCTTCGACGCCAACATCGCGCGCATGGAGTACCAGAGCCAGTACACCGCCCTGTACCCGATCAAGGTCAACCAGCAGGAAGCGGTGGTCGAAAACATCATCGCCACGCAGAACGTTTCCATCGGCCTGGAAGCCGGCTCCAAGCCGGAGCTGCTGGCCGTGCTGGCCTTGGCGCCCAAGGGCGGCACCATCGTCTGCAACGGCTACAAGGACCGCGAGTTCATCCGTCTGGCGCTGATGGGCCAGAAGCTGGGCCACAACGTGTTCATCGTCATCGAGAAAGAGTCGGAAGTGGCCCTGGTGATCGACGAAGCGGCCGAACTCAAGGTCAAGCCCCAGGTCGGTCTGCGCGTGCGCCTGTCGTCGCTGGCGTCGAGCAAATGGGCCGACACCGGTGGCGAGAAATCCAAGTTCGGGCTCTCGGCCGCGCAGTTGCTGTCGGTGGTGCAACGCTTCAAGGACGCCGGCCTCGACCAGGGCATCCGCCTGCTGCACTTCCACATGGGCTCGCAGATCGCCAACCTGGCCGACTACCAGCACGGTTTCAAGGAAGCCATCCGCTATTACGGCGAGCTGCGCGCGCTGGGTCTGCCTGTCGACCACATCGACGTCGGCGGTGGTCTGGGCGTCGACTACGATGGCACCCATTCGCGCAACGCCAGCTCGATCAACTACGACATCGACGACTACGCCGCCGTGGTGGTGGGCATGCTCAAGGAGTTCTGCGACGCCCAGGGCCTGCCGCATCCGCACATCTTCTCCGAGAGCGGCCGGGCGCTGACCGCGCACCACGCCATGCTGGTGGTGCAGGTCACCGACGTCGAGAAGCACAACGACCAGGTGCCGACCATCGAAGACAAGGCCAGCCTGCCGGAAACCGTGCAATGGCTGGTCGATCTGCTCGGCCCGACCGACATCGAGATGGTCACCGAAACCTACTGGCGCGCCACCCACTACATGAGCGACGTGGCCGCCCAGTACGCCGACGGCAAGCTCAGCCTGTCCGAAAAGGCCCTGGCCGAGCAGTGCTACTTCGCCGTGTGCCGGCGCCTGCACAATTCGCTCAAGGCCCGCCAGCGCTCGCACCGCCAGGTGCTCGACGAGCTCAACGACAAGCTGGCCGACAAGTACATCTGCAACTTCTCGGTGTTCCAGAGCCTGCCCGACACCTGGGCCATCGGCCAGGTGCTGCCGATCCTGCCGCTGCACCGCCTGGACGAAGAGCCGCTGCGCCGCGCCGTGCTGCAAGACCTGACCTGCGACTCGGACGGCAAGATCAACCAGTACGTCGACGAGCAGAGCATCGAAACCAGCCTGCCGGTGCATGGCATCAACGAAGGCGAAGACTACCTGCTGGGCATCTTCCTGGTAGGGGCCTACCAGGAAATCCTCGGCGACATGCACAACCTGTTCGGCGACACCGACTCGGTGAACATCTACCAGAACGCCGACGGCAGCGTGTACCACGCCGGCATCGAGACCCACGACACCATCGAGGACATGCTGCGCTACGTGCACCTGTCGCCCGAAGAGCTGATGACCCACTACCGCGACAAGGTCGCCAGCGCCAAGATCAGCCCGCGCGAGCGTACCCAGTACCTCGACGCGCTGCGCCTCGGGCTGACCCGCTCGTCGTACCTGTCGTCCTGAATCGCGGGTGTTTCGGGTGTCCCGTCTCCGGCGAGCCGAACGACGGCGTCACCCGCGCTGGTGGAGTGGACTGGATCAGGGCGGCGTCGCCGCCCATCGCGGCTGAAGCCGCTCCCACAGAGCTGTACTCGAAGCCGCTCCTGCTGAGATGTAACCGAAGCCGCTGCCGCAGCGACGCGGTTGTCCGGGAATGCAGCGACCTTGTGGGAGCGACTTTAGTCGCGATGGCCGGCGGCGCCGGCCCAATTGCCCACTACGTCGCTTTCATCTCAAACCGCAGCAGCCGAACCGGGCCTGCGTTGCATGTTCCTACGGCTGACCGCAAACACTCCATCCGCCCCACCTTCAAACCCAGCCTCCCATTCTGCGCAATCGCCAGGCCATCGCGCCCAGTGTCGCTGCCCGCAGCGCCATGAACGCCAGAAACGCCAGCCACAGGCCATGGTTGCCCAGCCCGCGCAGGGCCAGGGCCAGGGGTAGGGCGAGCAACACCGACAGCAGCATCGCGTTGCGCATCTCCCGCGCACGCGTGGCGCCGATGAACAGCCCGTCGAGCAGGTAGCTCCACACGGCCACCAGCGGCAGCAGCGCCAGGTACGGCAGATACGGATACGCCGCTTGGCGCACACTGGCGATGTCGGTCTGGGTGTCGATGAACAGGTGCCCGGCGCTCAGGAACAGCGCTGCGAAGCCCAGACTCACCAGTAACGACCAGCCCCCGGCCACCACTAGCGAACGGCGCAACACCTCGCGCTGGCGGGCGCCGATGGCGTGGCCGCACAGTGCCTCCACCGCATGGGCCAGGCCGTCCAGCGCGTAGGCGGTGAGCAGCAGGCCATTGAGCAGCAGCGCGTTGGCCGCCACCGTCGCCTCGCCCAGCCGCGCGCCTTGCACGGTCAGCAGCAGGAACACGCCCTGCAAGGCCAGGCTGCGCAGGAAGATGTCGCGGTTGACCGCCAGCAACGGGCGCCAGGCCTGCCAGCGGCGCAAGGCCGACCATGCCATGCGCCCCGGATGGGCGCGCAGCGCCGGGCGGGTCAGGGCCAGGCCCAGCAGGGCAGCGCTCCACTCGGCGATCACCGAGGCGCGCGCCGAACCGACCACACCCCAGTCCAGTCCCAGCACGAACCACAGGTTCAAGGCGATGTTCAACAGGTTGGTGGCCAGGAGGATCGCCAGCGGCGCACGGGCATTCTGCGTGCCGAGGAACCAGCCCACCAGCGCATAACTGGCCAGCGCCGCTGGCAGGCCGAGCAGGCGGGTGTGGAAAAAGTCCTGGGTGGCCTGCTGCAGGGCCGCGCTGGGCTGCATGAAGTGCAGCGCCAGTTGGCTGAAGGGCAAGGCCAGCAGGCCCAGCAGCGCCGCCAGGCCGATTGCCAGCAACAAGCCTTGGGCCAGCACCTGGCGCAACGCCGCGCCGTCGCCGCGCCCGGCTGCCTGGGCGGCGAAGCCGGTGGCGCCCATGCGCAGAAAGCCCATCAAACCCATCATGAAGGTGAACAGCACCGCACCCACCGCCACCGCACCCAACTGATGGGCATGGGGCAGGTGGCCGACCACCGTGCTGTCGACCAGCGCCACCAGCGGCACGCTGACGTTGGACAGGATCATCGGAGCGGCCAGGGCCCAGACCTTGCGGTGGGTGGCGCGGTTGCACCAGTCGGTCAGCAGTGAAGGCATGCGGCTCCAGAGGGTTCGGGCGTGACGGTAGGTGCCTGGCAAACGACCCTCAGCGGTGGGCGTGGACAGCCAATCGTCGCAGGAAAACCGCGCATTCTACCGGGCTCCAGGCAAGTAGACATATTTTGTAAAATCTCTTGTGTCAGCGAGCAACCAATCCCTGCGAACGAAGTCTCAGCTCACGCACCCATCCGAGTGAATTGTTTCCCGGTGGGCTATAGTTGCCGCCCTTACGACCACGCTGCCGAAGAGTTCCTTCTCCATGCTCAACAAAGGATTGTTGCTGGCCTGCGCGCTGGCCCTGCTCAGTGCCTGTGATTCCTCCACCTCCGAGGCGCCCAAGCCCGCCCCGGCCGACACGTCAGCCGCGGCCGCGCCCGCCCAGGCCGCGCCGAGCAAGCGCGAAGATCCGGCGGTGCTCGCCAAGCGCTATGCGGGCCGCGAGCTGAACGTGCTGGACGTTTCGGAAGTGCAGATAGACGGCGCCAGCGCGCTGTCGGTCAGCTTCTCCGCACCGTTGGACGCCGAGCAGGACTTCGCCGGCAAACTGCACCTGGTCGACACCGTCAAGGGCAAAGTGGACGGCGCCTGGGAGCTGTCGAACAACCAGATGGAACTGCGCCTGCGCCACCTCGAACCGCAGCGCAAGCTGGTGCTCACCGTCGACAAGGGCCTGCTGGCGGTCAACGGCAAGCAGCTCGATAGCGAAGTGGTCAGCCGCCTGGAGACCCGCGACATGCAGGCCACCGTCGGCTTCGCCAGCCGCGGCTCGCTGCTGCCCACGCGCCTGGCCGAAGGCCTGCCGGTGATCGCCCTGAACGTGGCCAAGGTCGACGTCGACTTCTTCCGCGTCAAACCCGAGCAACTGTCGAACTTCCTGGTCAACTGGGGGCGCAATAGCAGCCTGTACGCCTACCAGTCCAAAGAAACCTTGGAGATGGCCGACCTGGTCTACAGCGGCCGCTTCGACCTCGATCCCGCACGCAACACCCGCGAAACCGTGCTGCTGCCGATCGCCGGGATCAAGCCGCTGCAAGAGCCGGGCGTATACCTGGCGGTGATGCGCGCCTCGGGCACCTACGACTATTCCCAGCCGGCCACGCTGTTCACCTTGAGCGACATCGGCGTGTCGGCGCACCGCTACCGCGACCGTATCGACGTCTTCGCCCAAGCGCTGGACGGCGGCAAGGCGCTGGACGGCGTCAAGCTCGAACTGCACGACGACAAGGGCAAGCTGCTCGCCCAGGCCAGCACCGACGGCGACGGCCATGCGCAGATGCCGATCGACGCCAAGGCCGACACCCTGATCGCCACCCAGGGCGTGCACACCACCTTGCTGCGCCTGAATACCGCAGCGCTGGACCTGGCCGAGTTCGACATCACCGGCCCCCAGGCCAACCCTTTGCAGTTCTTCATCTTCGGCCCGCGCGACCTCTATCGCCCAGGGGAAACCGTGCTGCTCAACGGCCTGCTGCGCGACCAGGACGGCAAGCCGGTCAAGGCCCAGCCAGTCAACGTGGAAGTGCGCCGCCCCGACGAGCAGGTCAGCCGCAAGTTCGTCTGGGAGGCCGACAGCAATGGGCTGTTCCAGTACCAGTTGCAACTCTCCGGCGAAACGCCGACCGGCCGCTGGCAACTGCTGCTCGACTTGGGCGGCGGGCGCAAGCAGGTCTACGAATTCCTCGTCGAAGACTTCCTGCCCGAACGCCTGGCCCTGGAACTCAAAGGCAGCCCTACGCCGCTGAGCCCGGAAGAGCCCGCGCACATCCAGGTCAACGGCCGTTACCTCTACGGCGCCCCGGCCGCCGGCAACCGCTTGAGCGGCCAGGCCTATCTGCGTCCGTTGCGCGAAGCCGTGCCGGCGCTGCCGGGCTACCAGTTCGGTTCGGTCAGCGAAAGCGACCTGAGCCAGGACCTGGAGCTCGACGAAGTTACCCTCGACCAGGCCGGCAAGGCCAGCCTGGACATCGAAAGCCGCTGGGCCGAGGCCCGCTCGCCGCTGCAACTGACCGTCCAGGCCAGCTTGCAGGAGTCCGGTGGCCGGCCCATCACCCGCCGTTTCGAACAACCCATCTGGCCGGCCGAACGCCTGCCGGGCCTGCGTGGCCTGTTCGACGGCGAAGAGACCGACGGCGACGCCCCGGTGCAGTTCGAAATCCTGGTCGCTGACCGCGACGGCCACAAGCTGGCTGCCGACGACCTCAAGGTCCGCTTGGTCCGCGAGCGCCGCGACTACTACTGGAACTACTCCCAGGACGACGGCTGGAGCTACAACTTCAACGAAAAATTCCTCACCGAGAGCGAAGAAACGGTCAGCGTCAAAGCCGGCGCCACCGCCACCCTGAGCTTCCAGGTGGAGTGGGGCCCGTACCGCGTCGAAGTCGAAGACCCAGAGACCGGCATCGTCTCCAGCGCACGCTTCTGGGCCGGCTACCGTGCCCAGGACAACGCCGAAGGCGGCGCCGTGCGTCCCGACCAGGTCAAGCTGGCGCTCGACAAACCGGCCTATGCCGACGGCGAGAGTGCCCAGGTCACCGTCACCCCGCCTGCCGCCGGCAGCGGCTACCTGATGGTCGAGTCGGCCGACGGCCCGCTGTGGTGGCAGGCCATCGACGTACCGGCCGAAGGCAAGACCTTCGACATCCGCCTGGACCCCAAATGGGCGCGTCACGACCTGTACGTCAGCGCCTTGGTGATCCGCCCCGGCGAGCGCAAGGTCAACGCCACGCCCAAGCGCGCCGTGGGCGTGCTGCACCTGCCGCTGCAACGTGGCGACCGTAAATTGGCGCTGACCCTGCAAGCGCCCGAAAAGATGCGGCCCAAGCAGCCGCTGAAGGTCAAGTTCAAGGCCACCAATGCCGATGGCAGCGTGCCCAAGCAGGTGCGCGTGCTGCTCTCGGCGGTGGACGTCGGCATCCTCAACATCACCGACTTCAAGACCCCCGACCCCTTCACCGGCATGTTCGGTCGCAAGGCCTACGGTGCCGACCAACTGGACATCTACGGCCAGTTGATCGAAGCCGGCCAGGGCCGTCTGGCCAGCCTGGCCTTCGGTGGCGACGCGGCCATGGCCAAGGGCGGCAAGCGGCCCAACACCACGGTGACCATCGTCGCCCAGCAGAGCGTGTCGGTGACGTTGGACGAGAAGGGCGAGGGCGTCGCCAGCGTCGACATTCCCGACTTCAACGGCGAGCTGCGGCTGATGGCCCAAGCCTGGAGCGACGATCATTTCGGCGTCGCCGAAGGCAAGACCGTGGTCGCCGCGCCTTTGATCGCCGAGCTGTCGGCGCCGCGCTTCCTGGCCGGGGGTGACCGTACGCGCCTGGCTCTGGACCTGGCCAACCTGTCGGGCCGTGCCCAGCAACTGACCGTGCAATTGCACAGCGAAGGGCAGATCGGCCTGATCGGCCCGACCGAGCAGCAGGTCAGCCTCAGCGAAGGCCAGCGCAGCACCCTGATGATCCCGGTGCAGGCCGAAGGTGGCCTGGGGCAGGGCAAGGTGCAGGTGCAGGTCACCGGTCTGCAACTGCCCAACGAACCCAGCAGCGTCTATACCCGCGACTGGACCCTGGGCGTGCGCCCGGCCTATCCGGCGATGCTCAAGCACTACCGCGTGGCCCTGAAGGACCAGCCATGGAGCCTGCCGGACAACGACCTGGCGGCCTTCGAACCGGCCGGCCTGGAAGCCAGCCTGGCGCTGTCGAGCCGACCACCGCTGAACCTCGCCGAGCAGATCCGTGCCCTGGAAGCCTACCCCTACGGCTGCCTGGAGCAGACCACCAGCGGTCTGTACCCCTCGCTCTACGCCGATGCCGACAGCCTCAAACGCCTGGGCATCAAGGGCGAACCGGCCGACGTGCGCAAGCGCAAGATCGAGGCCGGCATCGAGCACCTGCTGGGCATGCAGCGCTACAACGGCAGCTTCGGTTTGTGGAGCAGCGACAGCGAAGAGGAATATTGGCTGACCGCCTACGTCACCGACTTCCTCCAGCGCGCCCGCGAGCAGGGTTACGGCGTACCGGCCGACGCCTTGAAGAAGGCCAACGAGCGCCTGCTGCGCTACTTGCAGGAGCGCAACCTGATCGAGGTGGACTACAGCGACAATGCCGAGCACACCCGCTTCGCCGTGCAGGCCTACGCTGCCCTGGTGCTGGCACGCAACCAGCAGGCGCCGCTGGGCGCGCTGCGCAGCCTGTTCGAGCGCCGCACCGATGCCCGCTCGGGCCTGGCGCTGGTGCAGCTGGCTGTGGCCCTGGACAAGATGGGCGACAAACCGCGCGCCCAGCAGGCCTTGCAGACCGGGTTGAGCATCGGCCGCGGCAAGGGCTGGCTGGCCGACTACGGCAGTGCGCTGCGCGACCAGGCGCTGATCCTGTCGCTGCTGCAAGAGAACCAGCTGGCGGCCAACCAGGTGGACCAGCGCCTGTTCGCACTGTCCGACGAGCTCGCCGCCAACGGCTACCTCTCGACCCAGGAACGCAACGCGCTGTTCCTCGCCGGCCGCAACCTGCTCGGCAAACCGGAAGGCGCCTGGAAGGCGCGTCTGGACAGCGCCGGGGAAGTGCGTGAGCTGGACAACGCCGAGTCGGGCCTGAAGCTCGAAGGCCCGCTACTGGCCTCGCCGCTGAGCGTGCAGAACCAGAGTGGCGACACCCTGTACCAGCAGCTGACCCTGTCGGGCTATCCGCGTCAGGCGCCGGCACCGGTGAGCAACGGCATCGAGATCCGTCGCGAGTACCTGGGCCTCAACGGTCAGCCGTTGAACCTCGGCAACCTGCGTAGCGGCGACTTGGTGCTGGTACACCTGGCGCTCAAGGCCAAGGACCGTGTGCCGGACGCTCTGGTAGTGGACCTGCTGCCGGCCGGCCTGGAGTTGGAAAACCAGAACCTGGCGCAAAGCTCGGCCAGCCTGGACAACGCCAGCAGCGCAGTGAAGGAGTGGCGAGATTCGATGCAGAACGCCAGCGTGGTGCACCAGGAGTTCCGCGACGACCGTTACGTCGCTGCGCTCAAGCTGGACAACTACGGCACCACCCACCTGCTGTACCTGGCCCGGGCGGTTACGCCGGGCAGCTACCGCATTCCGCCGGCACAGGTCGAGTCGATGTACCGCCCCAACCTGAATGCGGTGGGCGAAAGCCAAGGGGAAATGCAGATCAAGGCCCGCTGAGGGGCAGGCGGAGCAGGCCAGCGTGGCTGGCCTGTGGACAGGCCGAAGTGGTGCGGGCCGAGCCGTACGAGGCCCCATGATGGTCGATCAAAGGATTAGGGCCGCTCTGCAGCCCATCGCGGCTGAAGCCGCTCCTACAGATCAAGGTGGACCTGTGGGAGCGGCCGGTTCGGCGCTCCGATCAGCCGCGATGGGCTGCAAGGCAGCCCCAAGCAGCATAACTTCGACCCAACCGACTGACATCGGGACGGGGCATAGCTTCCCTGACTCATTCCCCTGGCAAACCCACGCCTGACTCAGCTCTTCCTGACCAAACAAGACTTCAGTTCCGCCTCAATGCACCACCCAACTCATCACCCACAATCCCAGCAACAGCCAGACGATGCCCAGCACGATCGACGCGCGCATGAACGCGCGCACTGCCGAGAACAGCAGCATCAAACCGACGATCAATGCCGCGATGCTGACCAGTGACGTGTCCATGCCCAAGGTACGGGACAGGCCGTCGATGAAATTGCCGCCGGCGTTGGCCAGCAAATTGAACAGGCCGCTCAAGGCATCGACGATGATGCGGATCAGCGATCCCAGCGCCTGGCCCAGCCATTCGAAAAAGCCTTCTACATGCATGATTACGTCCTGATGAATGAATCGGTGTCAGCGCTTTGGCCATGGCCGGGGCAGGTCGGTTCCCGATGCCCAGTCTAGTCCGCCCGCGCAGCCGTGCCGGGCGCCTGTGCCTCAGCGCGGTACTGACGGTCCTGCTGGTGCTGGCGCTGCTGTGGGTGGCCGATCGCCTGTGGCCGCTGCCGCTGCCCGGCGACGACTTGGCCCGCGTGGTGCTGGCCGAAGACGGCACGCCCCTGTGGCGTTTCGCCGATGCCGACGGCGTGTGGCGCTACCCGGTCACCGCCGAGCAGGTCTCGCCGCTGTACCTGCAAGCGTTGCTGACCTACGAAGACCGCTGGTTCTACCGCCATCCCGGGGTCAACCCGATGGCCCTGGCGCGTGCGGCCTGGCTCAACCTGCGCGGCGGGCGCGTGGTTTCGGGCGGCAGCACCCTGTCGATGCAGGTGGCGCGCCTGCTCGACCCGCACGACCGCACCCTGGGCGGCAAGCTGCGCCAGTTGTGGCGCACGGCCCAGCTCGAATGGCACCTTTCGAAGGCGCAGATCCTGCAGATCTACCTCGACCGCGCGCCCTTCGGCGGCACCCTGCAAGGGGTGGCGGCGGCCAGTTGGGCGTACCTGGGCAAGTCGCCGCTGCACCTGACCCATGCCGAAGCGGCACTGCTCGCCGTGCTGCCCCAGGCGCCCAGCCGTCTGCGCCCCGACCGCCACCCCAAACGCGCCCAACGCGCGCGCGACAAGGTGCTGCAACGGCTGGCCGACTATGACGTCTGGCCTGCCGAGCGGTTGCAGGAGGCCCGTGAGGAGCCGCTGCTGCTCGCGCCGCGCCAGGAGCCGGCTTTGGCGCCGTTGCTGGCGCGGCGGCTGAACACCCGCGACAGCCCGGCGCTGATCCGCACCACCCTCGACGCCGCCTTGCAGCGGCGCCTGGAAGACTTGCTGCTGGGCTGGCGCGCGCGCCTGCCGGAGCGCACGTCGGCGGCGATCCTGGTGGTGGAGGCCAAGACCATGGCGGTGCGTGCCTACCTGGGCTCCATCGAAATCGGCGATGCGCGACGCTTTGGGCACGTGGACATGGTGCATGCCCTGCGCTCGCCCGGCTCGACCCTCAAGCCGTTTCTCTACGGCATGGCCTTGGACGACGGCCTGATCCATTCCGAATCGCTGTTGCAGGACGTGCCGCGGCGCTATGGCGACTACCGTCCCGGCAACTTCTCCAGCGGCTTCAGCGGCCCGGTCGCGGCCAGCGCGGCCCTGGCCTTGTCGCTCAACCTGCCGGCGGTGCAACTGCTCGAAGCTTACGGCCCCAAGCGTTTTGCCGCGCAGTTGCGCACAGGCGGCGTGCCGTTGGCCTTACCGCCGCTGGCCGAGCCCAACCTGTCGCTGATCCTCGGCGGCGCGGGTAGCCGTCTGGAGGACCTGGTCGGCGGTTATGCCGCCTTCGCCCGTCAGGGGCACAGCGCGCGGATTCGTCTGCAACCGCAAGATCCGCTGATCGAACGGCGGCTGCTGTCGCCGGGGGCTGCATGGATCGTACGGCGCATCCTCAGCGGCCAGGCGCGCCCCGACCGCGATCCCCGCGCCGAGCTGGTGCAGCGCCCGGCGTTGGCCTGGAAGACCGGCACCAGCTACGGCTTTCGCGATGCCTGGTCGGTGGGCGTCGGGCCGCGCTACCTGATCGGCGTGTGGATTGGCCGCCCCGATGGCACGCCGGTGGCCGGGCAGTTCGGCCTGGCCTCGGCAGCGCCGCTGATGCTGCAAGTGCACGACCTGCTGAGCAACCGCGACAGCCAGCGCGGCATCGCCGTGCCAGTCGAGCCGGTGCCGGACAGCGTCGGCGTGGCGGCGATCTGCTGGCCGCTGGGCCAGCCCCTGCCGCGGCGCGACGATAACTGCCGCCGACAGCGCTTCGCCTGGACGTTGCAGGGCACCACGCCGCCGACCTTGCAGGCGGGCGACCAGCCTCTAGGCTTGGGCCTGAGCGAGACGCTCTGGGTCAACCCGCAGGGCCTGCGCGTGGATGCCAGTTGCCCCGGCGCGCAAAGGCGCGAGGTGGCCTTGTGGCCGGCCCCGCTGGAGCCCTGGCTGCCGCGCTCGGAGCGCCGCGCGGCGCGTTTGCCGGCCGTCGATCCGCAGTGCCCGCCGCAGGTGCCGGTCAGTGCGCCGCCGTTGTCGATCGTCGGTGTGCGCGCCGGCGACCACCTGCGCCGGCCCATCGGCAGCCGCGAGCCATTGCAGGTGCAGGTCTCGGCTTTGGGCGGCGGCGGGCGGCGCTGGTGGTTCGTCAATGGCGAGCCGCAGGGCGAGACCCTCGACCAACAGGCGTTGACGGTGTCGTTCCAGCAGACCGGGCGGGTCGAATTGAGCGCACTGGACGAGAGTGGCGAGACGGCGCGGGTGGAGTTTCAGGTCAGCGAGTAGGGCGAGGGGTGATGCCGGTCAGTCGAGTAATCGGGGCCGCTTAGCGGCCCATCGCTGTCAATTGTAAGCACTGCGATGGCTGGCATCGCTGGCCCGATGACCCCAACCTAGAACCCGCAGGATGGACGCGGCGGTTGATACAGGGCGGCGGTGCCGCCCCAATAAATACTGTTTCGGCTCAACCGACTGGCATTGCCCTCAAGCCAACCGTCAATGTGCAGTGAAACGCTGGTGCACAGGCGAAGTATGCGGTGTGAGCGCCAGGGCCAATTGCGTCCGGTTATGCATATGGGTCAGGCGCAGCACTTGCGACACATACAGTTTCACGGTGTTTTCGGTGATGCCCAGTTCGCAGGCGATCTGGAAGTTGGTCTTGCCCAGGCTGACCAGCTGCGCCACTTCCAATTGACGCGGCGACAGCTTCTGGAACAGGGCCGGCAGTTCGGTTTCGCCTTCCACCGGATCGCTGGCCCGCCGCTGCAGGTTGTTGCCGCGGGCGCGCTCCAAGTCCTGATACAGCTCGTCGATGGACTCGGCCAAGTGATGCAGGCGTTGGTTGAGGCTACCCAGCTCGCGGGCCTGGCGGCGACGTTCGAGCAATGAAGTTTCCTGACGACGCACGCCTTGCAGCAGTTCATCGAAGTCCACCGGCTGTTGGTAATAGTCGGCGACGCCTTCGCGAAGGGCACGTACCAAGTCGGCCTTGTCGGCGTGGCTGGTCAGTAGAATCGCCTCGACCAACCTGGGTGGGTAGGTCACGGCTTTGAGCTGGCGAACCAACTCGATGCCATCGGTGCCCGGCAGGTGCAGGTCGCAGAGCACCAAACCGATGGCGCTGTCGTCCTGGTAGTGGACCAGTGCCTGTTCGGCGCTGTTGGCCGTGGTGCAGCGGTAGCCCTGTCGCGTCAGCACCGTGGTCAATGCTTCGAGCACGGTGGGTTGGCTATCGACGATTAGCACTTTGATCTCACTGACAGCTTTACTCATGGGCAACTCCCTGTTGTTTGAGGGCTGGCGTCCTGGGCCAGCCGTTTACGGCAAGCGAAAGCAGAACTGCGTTGAATGCGGCGCGGCTCTGCCGGCAACATATTGTGCGTATCACTGGATCCACACCGAGGTCAGCACGAACCCCACCAATACATAGGGGGCGAACGGCTGCCTTTCATTCATGCGCTCGGCCATGGCCTGGAGCCGTTTCTTGATCTTGGGGTTGAGCAGGCCCAGCAGACGGCGGCGAAACAACAGCCAGACCACCACGCAAACGCCCGCACCGATGAACGTACCGAGCACGTATTCATGGCTGCTGGCCACGGCCAGCGTCGCCAGCAGCTTCACATCGCTGGCGCCGAGCCGGGCCAACCAATAGCCTGGCAGGGTCAGCAGCATGACGATGGCCAGACCCCAGCCGGCATCGCTCGATTCCGCCCCCAGCCAGCTATGGCCCGTAGCGAACAGCCAAAGCAAGGCGCAGGCGCCGACGCCCAGGGTCAGGTATTCGGAGATCTGCCGCTCGCGCACATCCTGTTCGCTACACAAAGCCAGCCACATCAAGAGAACCATGCTGTGCATCGACGATTGCCATCCTTGTTCTGAAACGATGCCATGCAGGTCACCGGTCTTGGCATCGCGGATTACAGGCCATTATCTGAAGAAATTTCCTACAACTTAGGCATTAGGGTAGACGCGAACAGAAGGGGCGCTAGACGCAAATGACGAAAAGGAGAGAGAACTGTATCTGATCCGTTGTTTTAAGCGTCAACTGTGTTGGTTTCCTGTGAATCGCGCCCGAAACCGTATGATTTGCATTTAGAACGCTATACATCGACTTTCTCTGGCGCTGCAAAAGGCCACGGGAAACCAGCGTCGGCATTGGCCGCCGCCATCAGATTCGTGTCCATTGCGTTTGCCCGTCGAAGCGAAGGCCAGGGCGCGGTCACTACTTAGGACGTACGCTGCACCGCTGCCTCCACCGTCATCACCGAGGTGGATAGTTGCTCATCAACTGGGTGACGGTCTTCTGAATCGCTGCGCTGCGCTCCTGAGGGGTGGGGGGGTAATTGCTCATCATCTGCTCAGCGCTGCCGCGCCAGACCAGCTTGCCATCGCGACCGTCGAACAGATCGACCTGGATGGTCGCCACCTTGTAGTCGACGCTACGCGTCTCGTTGAACATCGGCCCGCCCCAGTAGCCATTCCAATAGCCACCCCAGGCACCACCGTAGTTGGTGGTGATTTCGCGTTGGCGGTCTTCGACGATCAGGTAGGCGCGGGCCTTGACGTCGGCACCACTGCCGGCCTGGGCCGGGCGCAAACCGCGCTGGTCGAGCTGCCCGGCCACTGCCTGACGGATGCGCTGCTCGGTGAGGTCGCTCTTGATGCGCGGGTCGTCCGGGCGGTATTGCAAGGCCGGTTCCTGCCAGGCCCAACTGCGGTAACCGGCGAAGTCCCGGCTGGCGTCGTAGTCCTGTTGCACGTTGGTGTTGGCACAGGCGCCCAGCAGAAGTGCGCAGGCCAGTACAGCGAGAGGGCGCAGCATGGTGATGTCTCCGAACGTCAACGTGGGGGATAACCGCTGAGCGCCTTCTGCACGGTCTGGCGCAAGGCGTTCTCGCGGTCACGGATGGATCGTCCGCCAGCGCCGGTTTCGGCGCTGGCGCTCCAGACGGCCTGGCCATCGCGGGCATCCAACAGCTCGATGTGCACCACGCTGACATCCACCTGATAGGTGCGCACGATCGGCACGCTGCCATAAGCGCCGTAGCCGTCGCGGTAGCCGCCATAGCCGACGCCGCCATAGGGGCGATTGTAGTAGGGATCGTAGCTGTCGTAGTCGCGCACTTGGCGCGTGCGGCGCTCGGTGCGCAGGTCGGCACTGACCAGCAGGTCGGGCTGGCCCGAGCGGGCCGGGCGTAGGCCTTGCTGGTCGAGCGACTCGGCGACCATCTGCGCCATCTGCCCAGGATCGCTGTTGACGCTGCCGCGTGGCAGACGGCCATCGCGCCAGGCCCAACTGCGGTAGCGCCCGTAGTCGCGGGTCGGGGCCGGGTAGGCGCTGGCGTCGAACGTGGTGGCGGCCTGCGGCGGGGCGGGGGGCAAAGGCCGGCTGCTGGCCACGTAGGGGTTGGCACCCTGGCAACCGGCCAGGGCGATGGGCAGCAAGGCCAAGCACAACAGACGATTGAACATGTGTCCTCCTGGGCGTCGACCGCTCAGCGCGGTCGGCAGATCCAGTGCAGGTAACGGCCAAGCCCGGCGAAGGCGGGATGGCGCCGATGGGCCAGCTCCATGTCCAGCAGGTCGGCCAGGGCGGCTTTGTCCTGGAATTCCCTGGGCATGTAGTCATGAAAGACTCTGACGCCGCTTTCCTGTAAGACCTGCCACTGGGGTGCAAGTTGCGTGCGCAGTTCCCGCGGGTCGAGCGGGCGTTGCGGGGTCAGGCTCTGCTTTTCGCCGGCCAGCTGATTGGTGCGCAGCTTGCGGAAATGGCCCTTGACCAGGTTGCGGTAGACCAGCGCGTCGCGGTTGTAGAAAGCCAGCGACAAGTGGCCGTCGGCGGCGCACAGGCGGTGCAGGGTCGGCAAGATGTCCTGCGGCTCGGCGAGCCACTCCAGCACGGCATGGCACAGCACCAGATCGTAGGGCGCCTGTACGTGCTCGCTCAGCGTCTGCCAGGGCGCCTGCACGAACGTGGCCGTCTGGCCGGCGTCGGCGAATCGCTGGCGGGCGCCTTCGAGCATTGGCGTGGCGGGTTCGGCGAGGGTCACCTCATGGCCGTTCTGGGCCAGCCACAAGGCCATGTGGCCCAAGCCCGCGCCGATGTCCAACACCCGCAGAGGGCGCGCCGGCAGCGCTTCTGTCAGGTCGGCCTGCAACACCGCCAAGCGGATGGCACCCTTGGCGCCGCCGTAGATCTTCTCTGCGAAACGGGTGGCCAGCTCATCGAAATGGCGGTCGTTCATTTGGCGAACCGCCGTTCGCTGTCGGCCAGCTTGGCGCGCACCACCTGGTCCATGTCCAGGCCCAGCTCGCTGCACATCAGCAGCAGATAGAGCACCACGTCGCCGATTTCCTGGCCGGCGTGGGCCAGTTGCTCGGGCGGCAGGCGGCGCGATTCGTCTTCGCTCAGCCACTGAAAGATTTCCACCAGCTCGGCCATTTCCACGCTGGCGGCCATGGCCAGGTTCTTCGGGCTGTGGAAGCGTTGCCAGTGGTTGGCGTCGCGGATGCGGTGCAGGCGTTCGGTCAGTTCTTGCAGGTTCATGAAGGTCTCCTTGGCCGCATAGCTTCCGGCGCGCTCCGCCGCAAAGCAAGCGCGCCGATGCCAAGGCAGGCCCGGTCACCTCACAGCGCGGTCCAGCGACCAGACATGTGCAGGCGCTGCTCCTTGCCTTCCAGACACAGCGTCCCGGATGGCCCTGCGGGGCTCGCGCTGAGTACCACTTCGGCAGGCAGACGTACGGGTTGGTGGAAGTCGACCTCGAAGCGGTAGCCCGCTTTGGGCAGGTGCGTGCGCAGCGCCGCCAGCGCCATGGCCTGGTTCCACATGCCATGGGCGATGGCGCTGGGGAAGCCGAACAGGCGGGCGCTCAAGGCGCTCAGGTGGATGGGGTTGTAGTCGCCAGCGACCTTGGCGTAACGCCGGCCGATGTCGCTGTCGGCGTACCAGCGCGTGGCTTCGACCAAGCATGTCGGGCCGTCGGTGGCGGCTGGCTCGGGCGCTGCCATGGCCGCGATGTCGGCCGGCTCTTCGAGCGGCGGAACGGCGGTGGCGTCCAGTTCGGTTGCGGGCGTGGCCGGTGCCGGCTCGGTCACCGGCGGCATGGCCGTGGCGTCGAGGCCTGTCGCCTCCGCGGACTTCGAAGGGTCTGGTTCGGACGCCTCCAGGACCGGCGTTTCGAGCTTGAGGCCGCGCACCAGCATACGGCTGGTCTCGCGCCAGAGCAGGCCCAGGCCGTCGCGGGCCTCGCTGATCAGGTCGAAGGTGCCGCCCTTGGCGTGGCGCTGCAGGTTCTCGGCCCAGACCTGCACGTGCAGGCCATCCACACCGCCCAGCGGCCGGTAGACCTCGATGCCATTGTACAAATGCACCAGCCCCAACAGGGGGAAGGGGAAGTCGGCGCGGGTCAGCAGTTGCAGTTGCAGGTCGAAGGCCATCACATGCGGATAGGTGGCCGGTAAGCGGCCGTCGTCCGGGAAATGGCACAGGTTGCGATAGGCCGCGAGGTTCTGCGGTTGCACCCGCAGGTAGCAACGCAGGCCCTGGGCGGGCAAGTCAGTGCCGCTGATCTTGCGCTTGCCCACGGCGCGCAGGTAAAGGCTGGCACGCGCATCGGGCGCGTGCAGGTCGAGCCAGGGTCGAGTCATTTCAGGCTCCCATCAGTGCTTGGCCGCAGACCCGCAGCGCCTGGCCGGTGATCGCGCCGCTGCCGGCCTGGCCAAGCCAGGCCACTGCCTCGGCGACATCCTGTGGCCGCCCGCCCTGGCCCAGCGAACTGAGACGCCGGCCCGCTTCGCGCAGGCCCATGGGCATGGCAGCGGTCATGTGGGTTTCGATGAAGCCGGGGGCCACGGCGTTGATGGTCGCGCCATGGGCCGCGAGCTGGGGCGCCATGGCCTGGGCCAGGCCGATCAGCCCGGCTTTGCTGGCCGCGTAGTTGGTCTGCCCGCGGTTGCCCGCGATGCCGCTGACCGAGGCGAGCAGCACGACGCGCGCGGCGCTGCCCAGGCGGCCGGCGTCGAGCAGGGCTTGCGTTAGTCGTTGCGGGGCCTTGAGGTTGACCGCCAGCACCGAATCCCAATAGTCGGGAGTCATGTTGGCCAGGGTCTTGTCGCGGGTGATGCCGGCGTTGTGCACCAGAATGTCGACGCCCTCGGGCAGGGCATCGATCAGTTGCGCGGCCGCATCGTCCGCGCAGATGTCCAGGGCCAGGGTGCGGGCGCCGAGGCGCGCGGCCAGGGCGTCGAGGTCTTTCTGCGCAGCGGGCACATCGAGCAGCACCAGCTCTGCACCATCGCGGGCCAGGGTTTCGGCGATCGAGGCACCGATGCCGCGGGCCGCACCCGTCACCAAGGCACGGCGCCCAGCCAATGGGCGGCTCCAATCGCTGACCTGCGCGTCGCAGGCCGTGAGGCGCAAGACCTGGCCGGAAACGAACGCACTTTTGGGCGAGAGGAAGAAGCGCAGGGCGCCTTCGAGCTGCGCCTCGGCGTCTGGGCTAACGTAGAGCAACTGCGCGGTGGCGCCGTTGCGCAGTTCCTTGGCCAGCGAACGGCTGAAGCCTTCCAGCGCGCGTTGCGCGATGCTGGCCGACAGCTCGCTCACGTCCTCGGGCGGGCGCCCGAGGATCACCACATGGGCGCTGGGCGCCAGGCTGCGCATCAGCGGCTGGAAGAATTCGCGCAACTGCCGCAGTTGGTCGCTGTCGGACAGGTGACTGGCGTCGAACACCACGGCCTTGGCTTTCTTGCCAAGGCCGGCGACCCAGACCGGCGCCTGCAGGTCGGCGCTTTCGTAGCAGTAGAGCTCGTCGCCAAGGCTTTTGCCCAGGCTCAGCACCTGCTGCGCCAGCGGCCCGCCGCCCAGTATCAGAGCGCCCTCGACCGGGCGCATGCGCCCCGCTTGCCAGCGCTCCAGCGACGCGGGTTGGGGCAGGCCGAGGGTGTCGACCACGCGTCGACCGAGGGCGGAGTTGGCAAAGCCGATGTAGCGATCGCTCATGGGGAAGGTCTCCTGGAAGGGCAAACATGCAGTGTGGACCCACTTCGCCGGTGGGTCGTTCGAACCGGTGAAAAATCCGCATCGCCACGGCAAGCGTACGGCACGGAGAGTGTTGCGCCGGGCCTGGCAGCGCAGCCTGGCGCGCGCGAACGTCGACACCGACCCTGCGCGCCGGCGGCGCCAGCGTCTATCGTAGCGGTTTACAAAGCGGCCCCATGACCGGGCCGACCATTGAGTTTCAGGAGGAACGCAGCCATGCGCAGCACTCGTCGGGTCGCCATTCTGGGCGGCAATCGCATCCCCTTCGCCCGCTCCAATGGCGCCTATGCCACTGCGAGCAACCAGGCGATGCTCACCGCCGCGCTCGAAGGGCTGGTCGAGCGGTATCGGCTGCACGGCTTGCGCCTGGGCGAAGTCGTGGCCGGGGCGGTGCTCAAGCATTCGCGCGACATGAACCTGACCCGCGAATGCGTGCTCGGCTCGCGCCTGTCGCCGCAGACCCCGGCCTACGACGTGCAGCAGG
Source organism: Pseudomonas sp. MLB6B (assembly GCF_054508135.1). NCBI lineage: Bacteria > Pseudomonadati > Pseudomonadota > Gammaproteobacteria > Pseudomonadales > Pseudomonadaceae > Pseudomonas > Pseudomonas sp. MLB6B. Next base: position 1,495,201 of record NZ_CP199313.1, read on the forward strand.
CCTGCGGCACCGGCCTGGAAGCGGCCCTGCTGGTGGCCAACAAGATCGCCCTGGGGCAGATCGACTGCGCCGTCGCCGGCGGCGTCGACACCACGTCCGACGCGCCCATCGCGGTCAACGAAAAGCTGCGCCGCATCCTGCTCGCCGCCAGCCGCGGCAAAAGCCTGGGCCAGCGCCTCAGCCCCTTGCTCGGCCTACGCCCGGCCCAGCTCAAGCCCGAGCTGCCGCGCAACGGCGAACCACGCACGGGGCTGTCGATGGGTGAGCATTGCGAGCGCATGGCGCAGACCTGGCACATCGAGCGCAGCGCCCAGGACGAGCTGGCCCTGCACAGCCACCAGCGATTGGCCGCGTCCTACGCCGAAGGCTGGCACGACGACCTGCTCACGCCCTACCTGGGGCTGGTGCGCGACAACAACCTGCGTCCCGACCTCAGCCTGCAACAGCTCGGCCGGCTCAAACCGGCTTTCGAACGCAGCGAAAAGGGCACGCTGACTGCGGGCAACTCCACACCGCTCACCGACGGCGCTTCGCTGGTGCTGTTGGCCAGCGAAGACTGGGCGGCCGAGCGCGGTCTGCCGGTACAGGCCTACCTGGTGGATGGGGAAACCGCCGCGGTGGATTTCGTCGACGGCAAGGAAGGGCTGCTCATGGCGCCTGTGTATGCCGTGCCGCGCCTGCTGGCGCGCAACGGCCTGAGCCTGCAGGATTTCGACTACTACGAAATCCACGAAGCCTTCGCCGCCCAAGTGCTGTGCACCCTCAAAGCTTGGGAAGACGAGGAGTTCTGCCGCACCCGCCTGGGCCTGGACGGCGCCCTGGGCGCCATCGACCGCAGCAAGCTGAACGTCAAGGGCAGCTCGCTGGCGGCCGGGCATCCGTTCGCCGCGACGGGCGGACGTATCCTGGCGCACCTGGCCAAGCTGTTGTCCAAAGCCGGCAAAGGCCGCGGGCTGATCTCGATCTGCGCGGCCGGTGGGCAAGGCGTGACGGTGATCGTCGAACGTTGATGTGAGCGGGGAGGGTCGGCACCGCCGGCCCGTCCCTCAGGTGCGGAACCGTCGCACCAACGCATCCAGCTCGTTGGACAACCCCGCCAGGCTCTGCGAATCCTGCCGCGCCGCCTGCGCCAGTTCGGCCACCAACTGCGCATCACCATGGATCTGCGCGATGTGCCGGTTGATGTCCTCGGCCACCTGGTGCTGCTCTTCGGCGGCGGTGGCAATCTGCGTGTTCATGTCGCGGATCACGTCCACCGAGTCGCGGATCTGCCCGAAGCTGTCACGCGCCATGCCGATGCGCGTCACCGACTGCACCGACACCTCCAGGCTGGCATGCATCTGCCCGGCCACTTCGGCGGTGCGGCTGGCCAGGTTGCCCAATAGGCCGTCGATCTCGGCGGTGGAGTCGGCGGTGCGTTTGGCCAGGGCGCGCACTTCGTCGGCCACCACCGCAAAGCCGCGGCCTTGCTCGCCGGCCCGCGCCGCTTCGATGGCGGCGTTGAGCGCCAGCAGGTTGGTTTGTTCGGCGATCGAGCGGATGGTGCCGAGGATCGACTGGATGGCGTTGCTGTCGCGCTCCAGTTGCTGGATCGACTGCGCCGACTGCTCGATCTCCTGGCTCAGACGGTCGACGCTCGACACCGCCGCATCGATCTGCGCCTGGCCCTCGCGGGCCTGCAACTGGCCGCTGTCGGCCGACTGCGCGGCCTGGCTGCACGAGCGCGCCACTTCGTTGGCCGTGGCGACCATCTCGTGGAAGGCGGTGGAAACCATATCCACCGCCTCGCGCTGGCGCCCGGCCGCATCGGCCATGTCGCCGGACACCCGGGTGGCGTTGGCCGAGGAACTGAGGATCTTGCTCGCGGACACGCCGATGTTCTGGATCAGGCTGCGGATGGCACCGAGGAACTGGTTGAACCAGCCGGCCAACTGCGCGGTTTCGTCGCGCCCGCGCACTTCCAGGCTGCGGGTCAGGTCGCCTTCGCCCTGGGCGATGTCTTCCAGGCCGCTGCTGACGCTGTTGATCGGCCGCACGATGAGCTTGGCGAAGGTCGCGCCGACGATGGCGAACAGCACCGCCAGCACCAGGGCGATGGTGCCGATGACCCAGCTCAGGCGGGTGGCGCTCTGCATCACTTCGCCTTGCTCGATCAGGCCGATGAAGGTCCAGCCCAGTTGCTCGTCGGGGTAGACGTTGGCCATGTAGCGCACGCCTTCGATTTCCACTTCCTGCATGCCCTTGCCGGCCTTGGCCAGGGTCGCATAGTCGCCGCCCAGGCTGTCGAGCTGCTTGAAGTTGTGGCTGGCGTCGTGGGCGTCGACCAGGATGTTGCCGTTGTTCTCCACCAGCATGAGGAAGCCGCTCTCGCCGAGCTTGATCTTCTTCACCATGTCGGTCAGGCCGTTGAGCGAGACGTCGACGTTGATCACCCCGCCGTTGGCGCCGAAGGTGTTGGCCACGGTCATGCCGGTGGCGATCAGCGTCATGTCGTCGGGGGCCCAGTAGTAGGCGGCCGAACGCACCGGTTTGCCCGGTGCGCTCATCGCCGACTTGTAGAAAGGGCGCACGCGTGGATCGTAGCCGTCGAGCTTGTCGCTCTTCGGCCAGCCGACGTAACCGCCATCCGACACTGCGTAAGAAACGTAGGCGTAGGCCGGGTGGGTCTTGGCCATGCGGTCGAACGCCGCCAGCATCTCTTGCGAGGGAGCGGTCAGTTCGTAGGACGGCTTGGCCGCCATGTACTTGTTGAGGTCGGCGCCTGCCGCTGCGAGCATCGGTTGCGCGGCCAGATACTGGACGTTTTCGTCGATGCCCTTGAAGAAGAGGCTCATGGCATTGCCGACTTGGCGAATCTCGCGGCTGCTGTTTTCCACGAAATCGTCGCGTGCTTCGTCGCGCAGGTTGAACACGACGATGGCCGCGACCACGGCGATCGGCAAACCGGCGATGACGGCGAAGGCCCAGGTGAGTTTGTGCTTGATGTTCATCTACTACGCTCCGGCTTGTTGTTGTCTGGCAAGGCAGTGGTGTGGGCGAAGCAACGATTGTCGTGTAGAGCGTATGCAGCACGGTTGACGCACGCCGGTCAGGGCGCGCGCCAGGTTGGTTTCAGGTGCGGAAACGCTTGACCAGCGTGTCCAGTTCGTTGGAGAACCCTGCCAGGTTCGCCGAGTCCTCACGCGCCGAATGGGCCAGTTCCGCGACCCGTTGCGCATCGCCGTGGATCTGCGCGATGTGCCGGTTGATGTCCTCGGCCACCTGGTGCTGCTCTTCGGCGGCGGTGGCGATCTGCGTGTTCATGTCGCGGATCACGTCCACCGATTCGCGGATCTGGCCGAAGCTGTCGCGTGCCATGCCGATGCGCGTCACCGACTGCACCGACACTTCCAGGCTGGCGTGCATCTGCCCGGCCACTTCGGCTGTGCGGCTCGCCAGGTTGCCCAGCAGGCCGTCGATCTCGGCGGTGGAGTCGGCGGTGCGCTTGGCCAGGGCGCGCACTTCGTCGGCCACCACCGCAAAGCCGCGGCCTTGCTCGCCGGCCCGCGCCGCTTCGATGGCGGCGTTGAGCGCCAGCAGGTTGGTCTGCTCGGCGATCGAGCGGATGGTGCCGAGGATCGACTGGATGGCGTTGCTGTCGCGCTCCAGTTGCTGGATCGACTGCGCCGACTGTTCGATCTCCTGGCTCAGGCGGTCGACGCTCGACACCGCTGCATCGATCTGCGCCTGGCCTTCGCGGGCCTGCAACTGGCCGCTGTCGGCCGACTGCGCGGCCTGGCTGCACGAACGCGCGACTTCGTTGGCGGTGGCGACCATCTCGTGGAAGGCGGTGGAGACCATGTCCACCGCTTCGCGCTGGCGGCCGGCGGCGTCGGCCATGTCGTTGGAGACTCGAGTGGCGGTGGCGGAAGCTTCGAGGATCTTGTTCGCTGAGCCGCCGATGTGCTGGATCAGGCTACGGATCACGCCGAGGAACTGGTTGAACCAACTGGCCAGCCGCGCGGTTTCGTCGCGGCCCTGTACCGTCAGGCTGCGGGTCAGGTCGCCTTCGCCCTGGGCGATGTCTTCCAGGCCGCGGCTCACGCCGTCGATGGGGCGCACGATGACGTTGGCGAAAGCGGTGCCCGCCAGCGCGAAGAGGCCGGCCAGCACCAGGGTGATGATGCCGATCAGCCAACTCAGACGGGTGCTGCCCTGCATCACTTCACTTTCCTGGATCAGGCCGATGAAGGTCCAGCCCAGGGTGTCGTCGGTGTAGACGTTGGCCATGTAGCGCTCGCCGTTGAGTTCGACCTCATGCCGGCCCTTGCCGGCCTTGGCCAGGGTCGCGTAGTCGCCGCCCAGGCTGTCGAGCTGCTTGAAGTTGTGCGCGGCGTCGTGGGGATCGACCAGCACGTTGCCATTGCGCTCGACCAGCATCAGGTAGCCGCTTTCGCCGATCTTGATGTTCTTCACCAGGTCCGTCAGGCCATTGAGCGACACGTCGATGTTGACCACGCCTCCGCTACTGCCCAGGGGGTTGGCCACCGTGCGCACGGTGCTGATCAGCACGGCGTCGTCGGCGGCCCAGTAATAGGCGTCGGTGCGCAAGGTCTTGCCGGGGTTGGCCACGGCCAGCTGGTACCAGGGCCGCGGGCGGGGGTCGTAGCTCGACAGTTTCTGCCCGGCCGGGTAGCCCACGTAGCCGCCGTCGGACACGGCATAGGCCATGTAGGCGTACTGCGGGTGGCTGGCGCCCAGTTGCTGGAGCAGCGCCAGCACGCGCTGGTCCTGTTCGCCCAGTACGTTGGAGGCGTCGGCGGTCAGGTACTTGTTGAGGTTGCTGCCCGAGGCCGCCAGCAGCGGCTGCTGGGCCAGGAACTCGACGTTCTGGTCGATGCCCTTGAAGAACAGTTGCATGGCGTTGCTGACCTGACGGATTTCCCGGGTGCTGCCGTCGACGAAAGCGTCGCGGGCGTCATCGCGCAGGTTGACGATCACCAAAACGGCGACCAGAACGATGGGCAGGCCTGCGATCACAGCGAAGGCCAAGGTGAGTTTTTGTTTGATATTCATTCACGCTCCAGACATCGAGTACGGAGCGAACGTCGCCCGTGTCAGGGCATCGGCAGACGACCGTTTTGGTAAAGGTGAATTCGCCCGTTCATTGGCTCCGGTCGTTCCTGGAACTGGATGTGTCGTATTCAGAGTAGAGGCGGGCCGGCGGGCACGTGCCGGCCCGGGATTCGCGCGCCCGTTCAGTGGCCGTGCCCCTGGGCCAGGTCTTTGAGGATGGGGCAATCTGGGCGATCGTCGCCCTGGCAGCCGGCGACCAGTTCGCCCAAGGTGTCGCGCAGGCTGTGCAGTTCGGCGATGCGCCGGTCCAGGGTCTCGATGTGGCGCTGGGCCAGGGCCTTGACGTCGGCGCTGGCGCGTTGGCCGTCCTGCCAGAGGGTCAACAGGCGCGCCACTTCGTCCAGGGAGAAACCCAGGTCGCGGGAGCGCTTGATGAAGGCCAGGCGGTGCAGGTCTTCGGCCTGGTACAGGCGGTAGCCGCTGTCGCTGCGCGCAGCCGGGGCGAGCAGGCCGATGGCTTCGTAATGGCGGATCATCTTGGCGCTGAGCCCGCTGCGGCGGGCGGCTTGACCGATGTTCATCATGGGTGCTCCGAGGGAAGTGCGGCAGGGCGCCAGGTGTTCAGCCACAGGGCGTTACCCACCACGCTGACGCTCGACAGCGCCATCGCCGCACCGGCCAATACGGGGTTGAGGTAGCCCAGGGCCGCCAGGGGAATGCCCACCAGGTTGTAGATGAACGCCCAGAACAGGTTCTGGCGGATCTTGGCGTAGGTCTTGCGGCTGATCTCCAGGGCCGCCGGCACCAGGCGCGGATCGCCGCGCATCAGAGTAATGCCGGCGGCCTGCATGGCGACGTCGGTGCCGCCGCCCATGGCGATGCCGATGTCGGCCGCAGCCAGGGCCGGGGCGTCGTTGATGCCGTCGCCGACCATCGCCACCACGCCATCGGCCTTGAGCCGGGCCACATGGGCGGCCTTGTCGGCGGGCAGCACTTCGGCGTGCACGTCGTCGATGCCCAGGGCCTGCGCCACCACTTGAGCGCTGCCGCGGTTGTCGCCGGTCAGCAGGTGGCTGCTGATGCGTTGCGCATGCAATGCCTGAATGGCCTGGCGTGCACCGGGCTTGAGGCTGTCGCCGAAGGCGAACAGTGCCAGCAGGCGCGGCGTGGGGCCGCGTTCGACCAGCCAGGACAAGGTGCGGCCTTCGCCCTCCCATGTATGGGCGTCGCCGGCCAGGCGGTCGGCGCTCAGGCCGGTTTCCTCGAGCAGGCGGCGGTTGCCCAAGGCCAGTTCCCGGCCCTCCACGCGCCCGGCAATGCCGCGTCCGGTCAGCGACTGGCTGTCCGCCACGGGCGGCACCTCCAGCCCTTGCTCGCGGCACTGTTCCAGTACGGCCTTGGCCAGCGGATGTTCGCTACCGCGTTGCAGGGCACCGGCCAGGCGCAGAGCGTCGTCGAGGTCGCCCTGGGCGGCCTGGCTGTGGACGATGCGCGGGGCGCCGGAGGTGAGGGTGCCGGTCTTGTCGAACACCACCCGGTCGACCGCATGGGCGCGCTCCAGCGCTTCGGCATCCTTGATTAGAATGCCGTGCCGGGCAGCGACGCCGGTGCCGGCCATGATCGCCGCGGGGGTCGCCAGGCCCAAGGCGCAGGGGCAGGCGATCACCAGCACGGCCACGGCGTTGATCAGCGCCGCGTCCAAGGCTGCGCCGCTCAGCCACCAGCCGAGCAGGGTCAGCAGCGCCAGTACCAGCACGGTCGGGACGAACACCTGGCTGACCCGGTCGACCAGTTTCTGGATCGGCGCCTTGGCCGACTGGGCGTCCTCGACCAGTCGGATGATCCGCGCCAGCACGGATTCGGCGCCTAGCGCCTGGGTGCGCACCACCAGCCGACCTTCGCCGTTGATGGCGCCGCCCGTCACACGGTCGCCAGGCTGCTTGGGCACCGGGAGGCTTTCGCCGCTGATCAGCGCTTCGTCGGCGTGGCTATGGCCTTCGAGCACTTCACCGTCGACCGGGAAGCGTTCGCCCGGTTTGACCAGCACTTGATCGTCCAGACGCAGTTGGTCGATGGCGACCGTTTCCTCGCGACCCTCGACCAGACGCACCGCACGTTCCGGGCGCAGCGCTTCCAAGGCACGGATGGCGCTGGCGGTCTGGCGTTTGGCGCGGCTTTCCAGGTACTTGCCGAGCAGTACCAGAGCGATGACTACGGCGCTGGCTTCGAAGTACAGGTGCGGCTGCATGCCGGCATCGGCCGTGGCCCACTGATACAGGCTCAGGCCATAGCCGGCGCTGGTGCCCAGGGCGACCAGCAGGTCCATGTTGCCGGCCCCGGCGCGCAGGGCTTTCCAGGCGGCGACATAGAAACGTGCGCCCAGTACGAACTGCACGGGCGTAGCCAGCGCGAACTGCGCCCAGGCCGGTAGCATCCAGTGCACACCGAACGGCTGCAGCAGCATTGGCAACACCAGGGGCAAGGCGAGCAACACGGCGATCGATACCGCTAGACGCTCGTTGCGCAAACGGCGCTGGGCGTACGCAGCGTCGTCGTTATCGGCATGGGGCAGGCTGGCGTTGTAACCGGCCTTGCTTACCGCATCGACCAGCTGTGCATCGTCAAGGCTGGCGATCAGCTCGATGTGCGCACGCTCGTTGGCCAGGTTGACGCTCACCTGGCGCACGCCCTGGACCTTGTTCAGTGCGCGTTCCACACGGCCGGCGCACGAGGCGCAGGTCATGCCGCCGATCTGCAATTCCAGGGTACGGACCGGCACTTGATAGCCCGCCGTATGCACCGCTTCGAGCAGGGCCGGCAGGCTGCCAGCGGGCGCTTGCACGCGGGCCTGTTCGGTGGCGAGGTTGACACTCACGCCCTCGGCGCCGCTGACCTTGGCCAGGGCGCGCTCGACGCGGCCGGCGCAACTGGCGCAGGTCATGCCGACGATGGGCAGTTGGAAGGTGGTGGATGCAGACATGGCGCTCACTCCCGGTATCAGGCCGTCAGCTTCAACCTTGCCATGCGGGTAAGGTCAATAGCCCAAGCCGGCGCGGGTCAGGTGAAGACCGTCCTGGCTGATGGCGATACGGTACTTGTCGATCTGTCCGGCCTTGAGGTTCAAACGCTGGTTGCGCTGGTTCTCCAGCCCCGCGCTGCACCCCGAGACCTGCCCCGGCAGCAGGCGCAGGCGCACGTCCACCGGGCCCGGCGGCAGGTTGAAGGCGGTCGATTGCTCCTGGAACAGCCGCCCGGACAACTGGTCGTTCAGGTAGATGCCGATCTCGCAATTGGTCGCCACTTCCAGGCGGCTGCGGGAAATGATCAGCACGCTGTACTGCGCGTTGTCTTCGGCGCTGGCCGGGAGGGCGCTGGCCAGCAGGCCCAGCAGTCCGAAAACACCCAATGCTGCCCTGATCATGAAAGGTCTCCTGCCGATGCGCTCGTCGAGCGCCCAGCTTGGCCGAGCCGCGCGCGGATTGCCAGCCCGGTGAAACATTGCCCCTTGACCTTGCCGCCGTGGCAAGGTCGAGACTGCCCCTCAACCCACTCCAGCGAGGTGACGAGCGATGCAAGTATTCAACGTGCAAGGCATGACCTGCGGCCACTGCGTGAAGGCCGTGACCCAGGCCGTTCAGGCCGAGGATGCGGGCGCCAAGGTCGAGGTGGACCTGGCCGGTAAGCAAGTGTGTGTGGACAGTCGATTGGCGGGTGAGCGGATTCTGGAGCTGATTCGGGAAGAAGGGTATGCGGCGGAGCTTGCTTGAGGCTGGATTTCGCGCACGGCCTGAACGATGAGCTGGCCACCCTCCAGGACTGTCCAGCGGAGCGGCCCATGACAGGTGGGCCAGCATGACCGCCGCCCTAGGGATGCCGAACTCTGTGGGAGATCCCATGCTTGCAGCCAAATCCTCCTGACGATCACGACTGTGCTGGAGCGTCCGATTCTGTGCTCCGATCAGCCGCGATGGCCGCTCCAACCGCATTCCTGTAGGAGCGGCCGGTTCGGCGCTCCGATTAGCCGCGATGGCCGGCAGCGCCGGCCCAACAGCCACAACGCCTCTCTTCCCCGCTCCCCCTACCCACCTAGGGACAGGTTTCCCCCCTCGGCCCCGCCAGGAGGAGTAGACTGAGCCGTTTGCTTAGCCTGCTACGGATTACCGATGAACCTTCGAACAGTACTCATCCTGGGCGCACTCAGCGCGTTCGGGCCTTTGGCGATCGACTTCTACCTGCCGGCCTTTCCGGCCATGGCCCTGGCTTTCGCCACGGACGCCGAACACATCCAGACCACCCTGGCCGTGTATTTCCTCGGTCTGTCCCTGGGCCAACTGGCCTATGGCCCGGTGGCCGACCGCTACGGCCGGCGCGGGCCGCTGCTGTTCGGTGTCGGCCTGTTCGTGGTGGCCTCGCTGGCCTGCGCCTTCGCGCCCAACCTGGAGACGCTGATCGCCGCGCGTTTCGTCCAGGCTCTGGGCGGTTGCGCCGGTATGGTGCTGTCGCGGGCCATCGTCAGCGACACGTGCGATGCTGTGCAATCGGCCAAGGTCTTCTCGCAATTGATGCTGGTCATGGGCCTGGCGCCGATTCTCGCGCCCATGCTCGGCGGTGTGCTGGTCAACAGCGCCGGCTGGCAGGCGATCTTCCTAATTCTGGCGTTGTTCAGCGGCGCCTGCCTGGCGGCAGTGGCGCTGGGCCTGCCGGAAAGCATGCCGGCGCACATCAAGCGCGCACCGCTGTCCGGCGCAGGCAGCGCCTACCTGCGCCTGCTGCGTGAGCGTGTCTTCGTCGGCCACGCGCTGACCGGCGGCATCGCCATCGCGGGCATGTTCGCCTACATCGCCGGCTCGCCCTTCGTGTTCATCACCTTGTATGGCGTGCCGGCCGAGCATTACGGCTGGCTGTTCGGCATCAACGCGGCGGGGTTCATCCTAACCGCGCAGGTCAACGCGCGTCTGCTCTCGCGGCTGGGGCCTGCGACGCTGCTGGCGCGTGCGGTGTGGGTCTATCTCGGCAGCGGTCTGGTGCTGCTGGCGATGGCCGTTCTGCACCCGGTGCAGTTGTGGCCGCTGCTGGTACCGCTGTTCGTCTGCATCGCCAGCTTGGGCTGCATCGTGCCCAACGCTTCGGCTTGCGCCATGGCCGGTAAAGGCGCTCGCGCCGGCAGCGCCTCGGCCCTGATGGGCTGCCTGCAGTTCAGCGTGGCCTCGGCCGCCGCCGCGTTGGTCGGCGTGCTGGCCGACGGCAGTGCGGTGCCCATGACGCTGGTGATCAGTTTGTGCGGTGCCCTGGTGGTGACCGCGGCGTACCTGACCCGGCGCTGGCAGGCCAAGGCCTGAGGATCGATCGACTCTGCGTACGTCGGCCTCGGACGTACGCAGGGCTATCGGTGCAGCTGCGTTGCCTGCTGTAGATGTGTCTGTTTTTGCTGCAATACCTGTGGAAGCAGGCTGTCGGCAATGTCTATCTCCAGGCCCCATAGCCTGTTTGCGTAATACCGTCTGCCACTTGGGCCTAAGGCCCATTGCCGATTGCTGGCAGTGGAGACGTTTCCTCTATGGGTGATGTCACCCTCTGCATTTCCGCCGCTGTGCTGTGCCTACCCGGCCGCAGACGCCGACGGCTGCCGGCTTATACTCGGCCCCGACAGGCTACCCGGGCGGTCGCCCTGGCCCTTCCCAGGTGCCGAAGTGCGGCAGGTGGCCAGGGACGTTCGAAAACCCTCTCAATTCCCCTCAGCCAGCGTGTATCAGGCGTCGTGCAGGCCCTGATCGGCGAATCACTATCTCGTAAGGGAGCAGCGCAGATATGAAAGCAGTGAGCAGCATCAGCCGTATTGCCAGCCTGATGGCCGATCCCAAGCGCAGCGCCATGCTCTGGGCCTTGATCGACGGCACGCCGCGGCCCACCGCCGAGCTGGCGATGATGACCGGGCTGACCTGCTCGTCGGCTTGCGCGCACCTCTCGCTGTTGTCCACAGCCGGTCTGCTGCGGCCGGAGTCGCGCGGGCGCAAACGCTACTTCCGCTTGGCCACGCCGGAGGTCGGTGCTGCGGTCGAGGCATTGGCGAACCTGGTGGTCGACCCCGAGCAGTCGCGCCGCGGCACCTTTCCTTTGCAGATTCCGCTGGCCATGCGCCGGGCGCGGCTGTGCACCGACCATTTGGGAGGTGAAATCGCGGCCGAGCTATACCAGCGCCTTATGGACGCGGGTTGGCTGGAGCGCCATGGCGAACAGCTGTTGGTGACACCCTTGGGTAGGGTGGAACTGGAAAGCATCGGCGTCTTCATCGATGCCCTGGCGCCCCAGCACAGCCGGGGAGGGGTGGTGTGCCATTGCAGCGAATGGAGTGACCAGGGCCCGCACCTGGGCGGCGTGCTGGGGCGAGCCTTGTTCAAATTGTTCGTGCAGTCGGGCTGGGTGCGCGAACAGGAGGGCGGGCGGGCTTTGCAGACCACGCCCCTGGGCATTCAGCAAATCAGCCGCATTGCCCGGGTCGATAATCTGCAAGTGGGCTGAGCCCGGCTCAGACCAGGCGCGCGTCCAGGCTGTTCTGCGCCAAGCGCTTGGCCTGGTCTTCGGTCATGCCGAGGTGTTGATGCAAGGCATGGAAGTTTTCCGTCACATAGCCACCGAAGTAGGCAGGGTCGTCGGAGTTGACCGTCACCTTCACGCCGCGATCGAGCATGTCGAGGATGTTGTGCTGGCTCATGTGGTCGAACACGCACAGCTTGGTGTTGGACAGCGGACAGACGGTCAGCGGAATCTGCTCATCGATGATGCGTTGCATCAGGCGTTCGTCTTCGATGGCGCGCACACCATGGTCGATGCGCTTGATCTGCAACAGGTCGAGGGCTTCCCAGATGTACTCGGGCGGGCCTTCTTCGCCAGCGTGCGCCACCGCCACCAGGCCTTCGCCACGGGCGCGCTCGAACACGCGTTGGAATTTGCTCGGCGGGTGGCCTTGCTCGGAGCTGTCCAGGCCGACGGCGACGAACGCGTCGCGGAAGGGCAGGGCCTGGTCGAGGGTTTTCTGCGCTTCTTCTTCGCTCAGGTGGCGCAGGAAGCTCAGGATCAGCCCGCTGCTCACGCCCAGTTGCTGTTGGCCGTCACGCAGGGCGTGGCGGATGCCGTTGAGCACCACTTCGAACGGAATGCCGCGGTCGGTGTGGGTTTGCGGGTCGAAGAACGGTTCGGTGTGGATCACGTTCTGCGCCTTGCAGCGCAGCAGGTAGGCCCAGGTCAGGTCGTAGAAGTCCTGCTCGGTCTGCAAAACCCCGGCGCCTTGGTAATAGAGGTCGAGAAATTCCTGCAGGTTGTTGAAGGCGTAAGCGCTGCGCAGCGCTTCGACGTCGTTCCAGGGCAGGGCGATCTTGTTGCGTTCTGCCAAGGCGAACAGCAACTCGGGCTCCAGGGAGCCTTCGAGGTGCATGTGCAATTCGGCCTTGGGCAAGGCATTGAGCCAGTCATACATGGGGTGGGTCTCGATCAGGAACGGTTGTGGACATTCTACTGGAATTTTTTCTTCGGGCCCGGCCCGCGTCCTTTCGGCGCAGGGCGACGATCGAGTGCGCGAGCCGGGCGGGCCGATCAACCGACCAGGCGCTGCGCAGCCTGGCGGTGATCGGCGATCAGGCCTTGCAGGTCCAGCCCCTGCACCTGGCCGTCGACCACGCGCCAGTGCCCGCCGACCATGACCCGGTCGGCGCGGTCGGCGCCGCACAGCAGCAGGGCCGACAGCGGATCGTGGCTGCCCGAGAAACGCAGTTCGTCGAGACGGAACAACGCCAGGTCGGCCTGCTTGCCCACCGCCAGGCTGCCGATGTCGTCGCGCCCGAGCAGGCGCGCCGAGCCACGGGTCGCCCAGCCCAGGACTCGCTGCGGGGTGATCGCTTCGGCGCCATAACGCAGGCGTTGCAGATACAGCGCCTGGCGCGTTTCCAGGATCAGGTTGGAGGCGTCGTTGGAGGCCGAGCCGTCCACACCCAGGCCGATGGGGGCGCCGGCCGCTTCCAGTGCCAGCGTCGGGCAGATGCCCGAGGCCAGGCGCATGTTCGAGCTTGGGCAGTGGCAGATTCCAGTACCGGCCGCACCCAGGCGGGCAATCTCGTCGGCCTCGAAATGAATGCCGTGGGCGAGCCAGGTGCGCGGCCCGAGCCAGCCGACGCTGTCGAGGTAGTCGACGGTGCGCAGGCCGAAGCGTTGCAGACAGAAGGCTTCTTCGTCGAGGGTTTCGGCCAGGTGCGTGTGCAGGCGCACGTCCAGTTCGTCGGCCATCTCGGCGCTGGCGCGCATGATTTCGGGCGTCACCGAAAACGGCGAGCAAGGTGCCAGTGCGATCTGAATCGTCGCGCCGGCGCCTCGCTGGTGGTAGCTGCGGATCAGGCGGCGGCTATCTTGCAGAATCACCTCGCCCTGCTGCACGGTCTGCTGCGGCGGCAGACCGCCGTCGGCTTCGCCCAGGCTCATCGAGCCGCGGGTGAGCATGGCGCGCATGCCCAGCTTGTGTACGGCTTCGATCTGCACATCGATGGCGTTTTCCAGGCCTTGCGGGAACAGGTAGTGGTGGTCGGCCGCCGTGGTGCAGCCCGACAGCAGTAGTTCGGCCAAAGCCACTTCACTGGCCAGGGCCAAGGATTTCGGAGTCAGGCGTGCCCAGACCGGGTACAGGGTCTTGAGCCAGGGAAACAGTGGCTGGTTGACCACCGGCGCCCAGGCGCGGGTGAGGGTCTGGTAGAAGTGGTGGTGGGTGTTGATCAGGCCAGGCAGGACTATATGCTCGCGGGCATCGAAGACCTGCTCGCAGGCTTGCACGGGCCGTTGGCCCAAGGGCACGAGTTCGCTGATCCGGCCGCCCTCGATCACCAGGCCGCCACGGGCGTCGTGGTCATTGGCGGTGAAGATGGCAAGCGGGGTTTTCAACCAGGTACGGTTCGCAGGCATGGCGCCGGCTCCTCTGAAAGTGGGTTCAGGTAAGCCAGCTCAGTGTTGCCCTGTCTGCTGATCCAGGTCCGCCGTGGGGCGAGGCACCGACTATAGGGCCTCGCGCCGCAGCGTTCAATTCACCAGGTGAGGGTTTCGCCCTGGAAGTCGATGAAGCGCAGGCCCGGTTGACCGCGCTGTGCAGCGATCTGCTCGACCAGACCCCGCGTGCTGGTCTGCACGTCGAGCGGAGCGTTGTCGCCGCCCATGGCGGTCTGCACCCAACCCGGGTGCATGGCCAGTACGGTCAGATCTGGGCGCTGCAATTGCACCACGAAGCTGTTGATCATCGAGTTGAGCGCGGCCTTGCTGGCCTTGTACAAGCAGATTTCACCGCCGTCTGGGCTGGTCACGCTGCCCAGGCCCGAACTCATGAAGGCCAGTACGCCCCCATCCCGATCGATCTGGTCGACCAAGCGGCTGGCCACCCGGATCGGGGCGACGGCATTGGTCATGAACAGTTGGCCGACATCGTCCAAGGTCACGCTCTGCGGCGATTGCGGCTGCGGGCCCATCACGCCGGCGTTGACGAACACCAGGTCGAAGACCTGGCCTTGCAGGCGCTGCACCAGGGCATCGAGCTGATCGTTGTCGTTCATCTCCAACGTTTCGACCTGCACGCCAGGCACCGCCTGCAACGCCTGGGCCTTGCTCGGATCGCGCACGGTGGCCGTGACGTTCCAACCCGCTTCGCGCAGGCGCTCGGTCAAACCGAGCCCCAGGCCACGGGAAGCACCGATGATCAGAGCAGAGGGTGTGGTGGACATGTGACGTTCCTCGAACAGTTGAAGAATGCCGGAGCATACCGCAACCCTTGGCGCTTGCACGTCGGTGCGGCCTCACGCGGAGCTGTGCAAATATTGAACAATGTTCTGTAGGCCAGGCTTGGCGAGGCTTAGCGACGATCACGCACGGGTTATCCACAAGCTCCTCCACTGCAACTGTGTGCAAGCGCGGAAAGATTTCACCACTGCGGGATAAGTTTTCCTTATCAGGCGCAGCCTGTGTGTAACCTGTGCGGAAACGGTGTATTCACTGCGCGTATGTAGTCATTGATCAAATATTGATCATTCGGCGGGAGGCCTTGAGGTGGCTGGCTCGCAGCCCTATGCCCCAAGGTTATTCACAGGCAGGCACACAGTAGTTGTGCGCAACTCAGTCATACCCGTCGCAAGCCTATTCGCCCGCGGCTCAAATCGGCCAGTTGCGTCTGCAAAGTGTCGAGATGGGCCTCGGCGAACGCCAACTCCAGATCGACGCCTTCGGCGGTGAACTGCTCATCCACCAGCAGCCCATCGATCTCGGCCAAACGCAGTTTGACCAGCGCCAGTTCGCTGAAACCGCAACTGCACCTGAAGTGGCTGCGCTGGACCAGTAAACGCTTGGCGGCCTGTTGCAGGCATTTGTTCGCGCCGCCGCCGTAGGCTCGGGCCAGCCCACCGGTGCCCAGCTGGATGCCGCCATACCAGCGGATCACCAGCACCACGACCTGATCGCAATCCTGCGCCTCGATGGCCGCCAGGATCGGCCGGCCCGCCGTACCGCCCGGCTCGCCATCGTCGCTGCTGCGGTACTGGCCACCGATCTTCCAGGCCCAGCAATTGTGCGTCGCGGCCAGGTCGCTGTGCTGGGCGATGAACTGCGCGGCCTCGCCAGGTGTGGCGATGGGCGCGGCCAGGGTGATGAAGCGGCTCTTGCGAATCTCTTCACGAAATTCGCAAGGCTCGAGCAGGGTAGAGGGCATAGGTCCGAATCAAACGGGCGATTTCACGCCGCAGCCTTTGAGAATGATGTGGATAAGATTGTTGCTGGCCTCTTCGATGTCCTGCTTGGTCAATCGGCTACGGCCGGTGACCTGGCAGATCTGCGTGGCGAAATCGGCATAGTGCTGGGTGCTGCCCCAGAGCAGGAAGATCAGGTGCACCGGATCGACCGGGTCCATCTTGCCTGCGGCGATCCACGCCTCGAACACCGCCGCACGGCCACGGAACCATACGCGGTAGTCGGCCGAGAAGTATTCGCTCAAGCACTGCCCGCCGCTGATCACTTCCATGGCGAAGATGCGCGAGGCCTGCGGATTGCGCCGGGAGAACTCCATTTTGGTGCGGATGTAGCGGCTCAGCGCTTCGCCCGGATCGTCTTCCACGCTCAGGGCGTTGAAGGTACTGTCCCACAGCTCGATGATGTTGCTCAGCACCGCGATGTACAGGCCCAGCTTGTTGGTGAAGTAATAGTGCAGGTTGGCCTTGGGCAGGTCGGCCTTCAAGGCGATGGTGTTCATGCTGGTGCCCTTGAACCCGTGGCGGGCGAACTCGTCCTCGGCAGCCTGGATGATGGCGCGCTCGTTTTTCTGGCGAATGCGGCCGGCGGGCTTGCCCGAGGTGGCGTGGCGGTGCGCGGGGACTTCGAGGGTCATGGACGATTCCGTCAGTTCTAGGTGGTGCGGATTGTCCGACAGATTACCTGCCTAAGCGCATCAGACAAACCTTAGCGTGTCGTCGCCAGGCTATCCAAAAAGCGCTGTAGCACCAGATTCGGGCGCCGATCCTTGCGCGTCACCCAGCTCAGGCTCAGATCGTGGAAGCGTTGCGTCGGCTTCAGCGCGCGCAAGCGACCCTGCTGGACCCAGAAACTGGCGTAGTGATCGGGCAGGTAACCGATGTAGCGCCCGGTCAGAATCAGGAACGCCATGCCTTCGCGGTCCGACGCGCTGGCCGTGCAGTGCAGCTCCTGGTAACAGGCCTGCGCCTGGGCCGGCAGACGGAAGGTGGGCGCGATGGCGTCCTGCATGTTGAGGCGCTCATCGTCGATGTGCGCATCGTCGGCGAAGAACAGCGGGTGGCCCACCGCGCAATAGAGCAGCGAGCGCTCGCTGTACAAGGGTTGGTACTCGAGCCCTGCCAGCGGGCTGGTCTGCGGTACGACGCCCACATGCAGGCTGCCGTCGAGCACACCCTGCTCGACCTGGCTCGGGGCGATCATGCGGATCTGGATGCGCACCTCCGGCCCCCGGTCCTTCAATTCGGCCAACGCGTGGGTGATGCGCATGTGCGGCAGGGTCACCAGGTTGTCGGTCAGGCCGATGTTCAGCTCGCCGCGCAGGTGCTGGTGCAGGCCATTGACCTCGGTGCGGAACGACTCCAGGGCACCGAGCAGCTGCAAGGCCGACTGGTACACCTCGCGGCCTTCCTCGGTCAGTGAGAACCCGGCGCGCCCGCGTTGGCACAGGCGTAGGCCCAGCCGTTGTTCCAGGTCCTTCATCTGCTGGCTGATGGCCGAACGGCCGATCCCCAGGACGGTTTCGGCGGCCGAGAATCCTCCACATTCCACCACGCTGCGGAAAATCTTCAACAAGCGAATGTCGAAATCACTGACCTGGGCGAGTGCCTCGGGACGTCGGCTCATTAGTTTAGTGCGCCACTGACTGAAGGTTAGAAATGCTGGGTTTTCCAGACTTTATCGCCGTGCCAGTTTATCGGCAAACGTAACCATCGTTGTCTGATCGTCTTTCGAGGAACCGCCGATGAACATGCCTGAAAACGCGCCCGTGGGTATCGCCAGCCAACTCAAGCTGGACGCCCACTGGATGCCCTATACGGCCAACCGCAACTTCCACCGCGACCCGCGGTTGATCGTGGCGGCCGATGGCAATCATCTGGTGGACGACAAAGGCCGAAGAATTTTCGACGCCCTGTCCGGGCTCTGGACCTGCGGCGCCGGCCACACTCGCAAGGAAATTGCCGACGCGGTCAGCAGGCAGTTGGCGACCCTCGATTACGCGCCAGCCTTCCAGTTCGGTCATCCGCTGGCGTTCCAGTTGGCAGAAAAGATCACCCAGCTCACCCCGGGCGACCTCAATCACGTGTTCTTCACCAACTCTGGCTCCGAGTGCGCCGACACTGCGCTGAAGATGGTTCGCGCTTACTGGCGTCTGAAAGGGCAGGCCAGCAAGACCAAGATCATTGGTCGTGCGCGTGGCTATCACGGGGTCAACATCGCGGGCACCAGCCTGGGTGGCGTCAACGGTAACCGCAAAATGTTCGGGCAACTGCTCGACGTCGACCATCTGCCGCACACCGTGCTGCCAGGCAACGTGTTCAGCAAGGGCCTGCCCGAGCAAGGTGGCGTTGCGCTGGCCGAGGAAATGCTCAAGCTGATCGAGCTGCACGACGCTTCAAACATCGCCGCCGTGATCGTCGAGCCACTGGCCGGCTCGGCGGGTGTATTGCCGCCACCGGTTGGCTACCTCAAGCGCCTGCGCGAGATTTGCACCCAGCACAACATCTTGCTGATCTTCGACGAAGTGATCACTGGCTTCGGTCGCATGGGCGCCATGACCGGCGCCGAAGCGTTTGGCGTCACCCCGGATCTGATGTGCATCGCCAAGCAGGTCACCAATGGCGCCATCCCCATGGGTGCGGTAGTGGCCAGCAGCGAGATCTACCAGACCTTCATGAACCAGCCGACGCCCGAGTACGCGGTGGAATTCCCACATGGTTACACCTATTCGGCGCATCCAGTCGCCTGTGCGGCGGGCATCGCGGCGCTCGACCTGTTGCAGAAGGAGAACCTGGTGCAGGCCTCCGCCGAGCTGGCGCCACATTTCGAAACCCTGCTGCACGGCTTGAAGGGCGCGAAGAACGTGGTCGACATTCGCAACTATGGCCTGGCCGGCGCCATCCAGATCGCCGCGCGCGACGGCGATGCCATCGTGCGGCCCTACGAAGTGGCCATGAAACTGTGGCAGGCCGGTTTCTATGTGCGCTTCGGCGGCGACACTCTGCAGTTCGGCCCGACCTTCAACACCCAGCCCCACGAACTGGATCGCTTGTTCGATGCGGTGGGCGAGCACCTGAACCGCATCGATTGACCGCCATCGCTTAGACGACGGGCGCGGCATCCCGCGCCGGTCCCTTCCCAATTGTTTACGGAGTTTTGCATGAGCATCGTTCAGCACCTGATCGACGGCCAATTGGTGTCCAATGGCGGACGTACCGCCGATGTCTTCAACCCAGCCACCGGGCAGGCTACTGGCAAAGTCGAGCTGGCCAGCCAAGCTACTGTGCAACAGGCCATCGACTCGGCCGCTGCCGCCTATCCCGCCTGGCGCAATACCCCGCCGGCCAAGCGCGCGCAGGTCATGTTCCGCTTCAAGCAATTGCTGGAGCAGCACGAGGGGCATATCGCCCAATTGATCAGCCAGGAACACGGCAAGACCCTCGAGGACGCCGCCGGTGAACTCAAACGCGGCATCGAGAACGTCGAGTTCGCCTGCGCCGCGCCAGAAATCCTCAAGGGGGAGTACAGCCGTAACGTAGGGCCGAACATCGATGCCTGGTCCGACTTCCAGCCGCTGGGCGTGGTCGCCGGCATCACACCGTTCAACTTCCCGGCCATGGTGCCGCTGTGGATGTACCCGCTGGCCATCGTCTGTGGCAATGCCTTCATCCTCAAGCCGTCCGAACGCGATCCGAGCTCGACGCTGTATATCGCCCAGCTGCTGCTCGAGGCCGGCCTGCCCAAGGGCATCCTCAACGTCGTGCATGGCGACAAGGAAGCGGTCGATGCGCTGATCGAGGCGCCACAGGTCAAGGCGCTGAGTTTCGTCGGCTCCACACCGATCGCCGAATACATCTATGCCGAGGGCACCAAGCGCGGCAAGCGCGTGCAAGCCCTGGGCGGGGCGAAGAACCATGCGGTGCTGATGCCCGATGCCGATCTCGACAACGCAGTGAGTGCCTTGATGGGCGCGGCCTATGGTTCGTGTGGCGAGCGCTGCATGGCGATCTCGGTGGCCGTCTGTGTGGGCGATCAGGTGGCGGATGCCCTGATCGGCAAACTGGAGCCGCAGATCAAGGCATTGAAGATCGGTGCCGGCACGTCCTGCGGATTGGACATGGGGCCGCTGGTGACCGCCGCCGCACGTGACAAAGTCGTCGGCTATATAGAAGAAGGTGTGAGCGCCGGGGCGCAGTTGGTGGTCGATGGCCGTGGCCTGCGCGTTCCAGGCCATGAGGATGGCTACTTCCTGGGCGGCACTTTGTTCGACAGAGTGACTGCGGACATGCGCATCTATAAAGAAGAGATCTTCGGGCCGGTACTGTGCGTGGTGCGTGTGCAGAGCCTGGAGCAGGCCATGCAACTGATCAACGACCACGAATACGGCAATGGCACTTGCATCTTCACCCGTGACGGCGAAGCAGCGCGGCTGTTCTGCGATGAGATCGAAGTGGGCATGGTGGGCGTCAACGTGCCCTTGCCGGTGCCGGTGGCCTATCACAGCTTCGGCGGTTGGAAGCGCTCGCTGTTCGGCGATCTGCATGCCTATGGGCCGGACGGTGTGCGTTTCTATACCCGTCGCAAGGCCATCACCCAGCGCTGGCCACAGCGCAAGAGCCATGAGGCATCGCAGTTCGCGTTCCCAAGTCTTTGATAAGGAAAAGGGAGGCCCTGTTCGGGTTTCCCTATTCTTTTTGAACTATTTTGAAATAAGCCCTTGACGCTCCCTCACATCTCTTTATACTGCGCACCACTTCCGGGGCAAACGGAACGGAAAACTCCTTGAGATTCAATGAGTTGAACGTTTTCTGAAGGCTGGAAGCGCTTCGATCTTCTGATCGGCAGCGGTGAAAAAGGCAGTTGACAGCAGGTTGTAACGCTGTATGATTCGCCTCCCGCTACGAGAGATCGCAGCGAGCCAAGTGGTTGAAGTTGAACGAGATTCTCGCAAAACACTTCAAAATAAACACTTGACAGACACTGAGGACAGCGTAGAATGCGCGCCTCGGTTGAGACGAAAGACTCAACCAACCGCTCTTTAACAATTTGAATCAAGCAATTCGTGTGGGTGCTTGTGAGTACGGACTGATAGTCACCAAGATTATCAGCATCACAAGTGACCATGCGAGAAATCACATAGTCATTTGAGATTGCTGAGCCAAGTTTAGGGTTTCTTAAAAACCCAAGCAGTATTGAACTGAAGAGTTTGATCATGGCTCAGATTGAACGCTGGCGGCAGGCCTAACACATGCAAGTCGAGCGGATGAGAAGAGCTTGCTCTTCGATTCAGCGGCGGACGGGTGAGTAATGCCTAGGAATCTGCCTGGTAGTGGGGGACAACGTTTCGAAAGGAACGCTAATACCGCATACGTCCTACGGGAGAAAGCAGGGGACCTTCGGGCCTTGCGCTATCAGATGAGCCTAGGTCGGATTAGCTTGTTGGTGAGGTAATGGCTCACCAAGGCGACGATCCGTAACTGGTCTGAGAGGATGATCAGTCACACTGGAACTGAGACACGGTCCAGACTCCTACGGGAGGCAGCAGTGGGGAATATTGGACAATGGGCGAAAGCCTGATCCAGCCATGCCGCGTGTGTGAAGAAGGTCTTCGGATTGTAAAGCACTTTAAGTTGGGAGGAAGGGCAGCTAGCGAATACCTGGTTGTTTTGACGTTACCGACAGAATAAGCACCGGCTAACTCTGTGCCAGCAGCCGCGGTAATACAGAGGGTGCAAGCGTTAATCGGAATTACTGGGCGTAAAGCGCGCGTAGGTGGTTTGTTAAGTTGGATGTGAAATCCCCGGGCTCAACCTGGGAACTGCATCCAAAACTGGCAAGCTAGAGTATGGTAGAGGGTGGTGGAATTTCCTGTGTAGCGGTGAAATGCGTAGATATAGGAAGGAACACCAGTGGCGAAGGCGACCACCTGGACTGATACTGACACTGAGGTGCGAAAGCGTGGGGAGCAAACAGGATTAGATACCCTGGTAGTCCACGCCGTAAACGATGTCAACTAGCCGTTGGAATCCTTGAGATTTTAGTGGCGCAGCTAACGCATTAAGTTGACCGCCTGGGGAGTACGGCCGCAAGGTTAAAACTCAAATGAATTGACGGGGGCCCGCACAAGCGGTGGAGCATGTGGTTTAATTCGAAGCAACGCGAAGAACCTTACCAGGCCTTGACATGCAGAGAACTTTCCAGAGATGGATTGGTGCCTTCGGGAACTCTGACACAGGTGCTGCATGGCTGTCGTCAGCTCGTGTCGTGAGATGTTGGGTTAAGTCCCGTAACGAGCGCAACCCTTGTCCTTAGTTACCAGCACATCATGGTGGGCACTCTAAGGAGACTGCCGGTGACAAACCGGAGGAAGGTGGGGATGACGTCAAGTCATCATGGCCCTTACGGCCTGGGCTACACACGTGCTACAATGGTCGGTACAGAGGGTTGCCAAGCCGCGAGGTGGAGCTAATCTCACAAAACCGATCGTAGTCCGGATCGCAGTCTGCAACTCGACTGCGTGAAGTCGGAATCGCTAGTAATCGTGAATCAGAATGTCACGGTGAATACGTTCCCGGGCCTTGTACACACCGCCCGTCACACCATGGGAGTGGGTTGCACCAGAAGTAGCTAGTCTAACCTTCGGGAGGACGGTTACCACGGTGTGATTCATGACTGGGGTGAAGTCGTAACAAGGTAGCCGTAGGGGAACCTGCGGCTGGATCACCTCCTTAATCGACGACATCAGCCTGCTGATGAGCTCCCACACGAATTGCTTGATTCATTGTACGAAGACGATGCTGTAACGCGACCCTGTTATAGGTCTGTAGCTCAGTTGGTTAGAGCGCACCCCTGATAAGGGTGAGGTCGGCAGTTCAAATCTGCCCAGACCTACCATTTCATGGTGCGGCTAGACGCTACGACACACGGGGCCATAGCTCAGCTGGGAGAGCGCCTGCCTTGCACGCAGGAGGTCAGCGGTTCGATCCCGCTTGGCTCCACCACCTTTTAGCATCGTTTGCCTGTTCAGAACTTAGAAATGAACATTCCACTCACGGTTTGAGTGCGCTGAATGTTGATTTCTGACTTTTGTCAGATCGTTCTTTAAAAATTCGGATATGTGATAGAAATAGACTGATGGCCACTTTCACTGGTGGTGATCAGGCTAAGGTAAAATTTGTGAGTTCTGCGCGTAAGCGCAAATTGCGAATTTTCGGCGAATGTCGTCTTCACAGTATAACCAGATTGCTTGGGGTTATATGGTCAAGTGAAGAAGCGCATACGGTGGATGCCTTGGCAGTCAGAGGCGATGAAAGACGTGGTAGCCTGCGAAAAGCTTTGGGGAGTCGGCAAACAGACTGTGATCCAGAGATCTCTGAATGGGGGAACCCAGCCAGCACAAGCTGGTTATCTTGTACTGAATACATAGGTGCAAGAGGCGAACCAGGGGAACTGAAACATCTAAGTACCCTGAGGAAAAGAAATCAACCGAGATTCCCTTAGTAGTGGCGAGCGAACGGGGACCAGCCCTTAAGTTGGTTTGAGATTAGTGGAACGCTCTGGAAAGTGCGGCCATAGTGGGTGATAGCCCCGTACACGAAAATCTCTTGTCAATGAAATCGAGTAGGACGGAGCACGAGAAACTTTGTCTGAATATGGGGGGACCATCCTCCAAGGCTAAATACTACTGACTGACCGATAGTGAACCAGTACCGTGAGGGAAAGGCGAAAAGAACCCCGGAGAGGGGAGTGAAATAGATCCTGAAACCGTATGCGTACAAGCAGTGGGAGCCTACTTTGTTAGGTGACTGCGTACCTTTTGTATAATGGGTCAGCGACTTATATTCAGTGGCGAGCTTAACCGAATAGGGGAGGCGTAGCGAAAGCGAGTCTTAATAGGGCGTTTAGTCGCTGGGTATAGACCCGAAACCGGGCGATCTATCCATGGGCAGGTTGAAGGTTAGGTAACACTGACTGGAGGACCGAACCGACTACCGTTGAAAAGTTAGCGGATGACCTGTGGATCGGAGTGAAAGGCTAATCAAGCTCGGAGATAGCTGGTTCTCCTCGAAAGCTATTTAGGTAGCGCCTCATGTATCACTGTAGGGGGTAGAGCACTGTTTCGGCTAGGGGGTCATCCCGACTTACCAAACCGATGCAAACTCCGAATACCTACAAGTGCCGAGCATGGGAGACACACGGCGGGTGCTAACGTCCGTCGTGAAAAGGGAAACAACCCAGACCGTCAGCTAAGGTCCCAAAATCCTGGTTAAGTGGGAAACGATGTGGGAAGGCTTAGACAGCTAGGAGGTTGGCTTAGAAGCAGCCACCCTTTAAAGAAAGCGTAATAGCTCACTAGTCGAGTCGGCCTGCGCGGAAGATGTAACGGGGCTCAAACCAGGTACCGAAGCTACGGGTATCACCTCTTGGTGATGCGGTAGAGGAGCGTTCTGTAAGCCTGTGAAGGTGAGTTGAGAAGCTTGCTGGAGGTATCAGAAGTGCGAATGCTGACATGAGTAACGACAATGCGAGTGAAAAACTCGCACGCCGAAAGACCAAGGTTTCCTGCGCAACGTTAATCGACGCAGGGTTAGTCGGTCCCTAAGGCGAGGCTGAAAAGCGTAGTCGATGGAAAACAGGTTAATATTCCTGTACTTGCGATTGTTGCGATGGAGGGACGGAGAAGGCTAGGCCAGCTTGGCGTTGGTTGTCCAAGTTTAAGGTGGTAGGCTGAGATCTTAGGCAAATCCGGGATCTTAAGGCCGAGAGCTGATGACGAGTTGCCTTTAGGCGACGAAGTGGTTGATGCCATGCTTCCAAGAAAAGCTCCTAAGCTTCAGACAATCGGGAACCGTACCCCAAACCGACACAGGTGGTTGGGTAGAGAATACCAAGGCGCTTGAGAGAACTCGGGTGAAGGAACTAGGCAAAATGGCACCGTAACTTCGGGAGAAGGTGCGCCGGTGAGGGTGAAGGACTTGCTCCGTAAGCTCATGCCGGTCGAAGATACCAGGCCGCTGCGACTGTTTATTAAAAACACAGCACTCTGCAAACACGAAAGTGGACGTATAGGGTGTGACGCCTGCCCGGTGCCGGAAGGTTAATTGATGGGGTTAGCGCAAGCGAAGCTCTTGATCGAAGCCCCGGTAAACGGCGGCCGTAACTATAACGGTCCTAAGGTAGCGAAATTCCTTGTCGGGTAAGTTCCGACCTGCACGAATGGCGTAACGATGGCGGCGCTGTCTCCACCCGAGACTCAGTGAAATTGAAATCGCTGTGAAGATGCAGTGTATCCGCGGCTAGACGGAAAGACCCCGTGAACCTTTACTATAGCTTTGCACTGGACTTTGAATTTGCTTGTGTAGGATAGGTGGGAGGCTTTGAAGTGGGGACGCCAGTCCTCATGGAGCCATCCTTGAAATACCACCCTGGCAACTTTGAGGTTCTAACTCAGGTCCGTCATCCGGATCGAGGACAGTGTATGGTGGGTAGTTTGACTGGGGCGGTCTCCTCCCAAAGAGTAACGGAGGAGTACGAAGGTGCGCTCAGACCGGTCGGAAATCGGTCGTAGAGTATAAAGGCAAAAGCGCGCTTGACTGCGAGACCCACACGTCGAGCAGGTACGAAAGTAGGTCTTAGTGATCCGGTGGTTCTGTATGGAAGGGCCATCGCTCAACGGATAAAAGGTACTCCGGGGATAACAGGCTGATACCGCCCAAGAGTTCATATCGACGGCGGTGTTTGGCACCTCGATGTCGGCTCATCACATCCTGGGGCTGAAGCCGGTCCCAAGGGTATGGCTGTTCGCCATTTAAAGTGGTACGCGAGCTGGGTTTAGAACGTCGTGAGACAGTTCGGTCCCTATCTGCCGTGGACGTTTGAGATTTGAGAGGGGCTGCTCCTAGTACGAGAGGACCGGAGTGGACGAACCTCTGGTGTTCCGGTTGTCACGCCAGTGGCATTGCCGGGTAGCTATGTTCGGAAGAGATAACCGCTGAAAGCATCTAAGCGGGAAACTTGCCTCAAGATGAGATCTCACTGGGATCTTGAATCCCCTAAAGGGCCGTCGAAGACTACGACGTTGATAGGTTGGGTGTGTAAGCGCTGTGAGGCGTTGAGCTAACCAATACTAATTGCCCGTGAGGCTTGACCATATAACACCCAAGCAATCTGCCAAGCGCAGGTTGGGTGGAAGACGCATCGACGAAGATTCGCACACAGATCATCACATATCCGAATTGGCTGGCCCGTCGGCAACGACGAACCGGCAACCGAATTTCTTGACGACCATAGAGCATTGGAACCACCTGATCCCATCCCGAACTCAGCAGTGAAACGATGCATCGCCGATGGTAGTGTGGGGTTTCCCCATGTGAGAGTAGGTCATCGTCAAGATTCATTTCGCAAAACCCCTATCTGCGCATGCAGGTAGGGGTTTTGTCTTTTCTGCGCGTCGTAAAATCAGCTGACAATCGCACCTCGCTCTCAAGTTGCGGCATCCCCGGTCAGATGGCATCGTTTCCTCTCGAAAACCCCAGGTAGCCCTATGTCGCAGTCCGAGTCCATCACCCCCGGCTTCATGGTCATCCACGGCAACCGTTCGGACGACCTGCGTAACCTGGTGGTGGAATGGATGCGCCTCTATCCACTGCGGCCGCTGGAGAACGAGGTGGTCCTGGTGCAAAGCAACGGCATTGCCCAGTGGCTGAAAATGGCTCTGGCCGCAGATGATGACGACGGCGGTTGCGGTGTGGCCGCAGCGATCGACGTACAGCTACCCGGTAGCTTCCTCTGGCGTCTATACCGATCGGTGCTCGGCCGCTCGGAAATCCCGGAGACATCGGTACTCGACAAAGGCCCGCTGACCTGGCGCCTGATGCGGCTATTGCCCGTCCTCATCGAACAACCGCTCTTCGCACCCCTCGCACGTTTTCTCAAAGACGACCGTGACATGCGCAAGCGCTACCAATTGTCCCAGCGTCTGGCCGACTTATTCGACCAGTACCAGGTCTACCGTGCCGATTGGTTGGAAGACTGGGCCGAAGGCCGTTACCAGCTGCGCAACGGCCGCGACGAGCTTCGTCCGCTTGCCGAAGGTAACCAATGGCAAGCTGCGCTGTGGCAAGCCTTGTTACAGGATGTCGGCACCGAGGGTATGGCGCAGAGCCGCGCCGGCGTGCATCAACGCTACATGCATACCATCGAAGCCGCCCAGACCGCCCCGGCCGGGCTACCTAGCCGGGTGATCGTATTCGGCATCTCGTCGCTGCCCGCCCAAGTGCTGCATGCGCTGGCCGGGCTGTCTCGATTCACCCAGGTACTGTTGTGCGTACACAATCCTTGTCGCCACCACTGGGCCGATATCGTCGCCGACAAAGACCTGCTGCGCCGCGAGTATCGCCGGCAGCACCGCAAGCCGGGCATACCGCTGCAGCTCGATGCCACCAGCCTGCACCAGCACGCGCAACCGCTGCTCGCCGCCTGGGGCAAACAAGGCCGCGACTACATCGCACTGCTTGATGAATTCGACCAGCCGGACAGCTACCGCGGCGCGTTCAGCGACGGCAAGATCGACCTGTACAGCGACGAGCCGGCGCAAACGCTGCTCAACCAGTTACAGGACGACATCCTCGAACTACGCCCGCTCGCCGAGACCCGCGAGGTCTGGCAACCCGTCGATTCTGCCACTGACGACTCGATTCGTTTCCACGTCGCCCACAGCGCCCAACGCGAAGTGGAAGTGCTGCACGACCAATTGCTCGCACATTTTTCCCGCAACCCTGCGCTCAACCCCCGCGACATCATCGTCATGGTGCCGGACATCAACGGCTACGCTCCGCATATTCGCGCAGTGTTCGGCCAAGTGCCGCGCGAGGATAAGCGCTTCATCCCCTTCACCCTCAACGATCAGCTCCAGCGCGGCCGCGATCCGCTGCTCATCGCCTTGGAGCACCTGCTGCAATTGCCCGACAGCCGTTTCGCCGTCGGCGAAATCCTCGACCTGCTGGACGTCCCCGCCGTCCGCGCACGGTTCGACATTCCCGAACAATCCCTGGCCATTCTGCACCGTTGGATCGAGGGCGCTGGCGTGCGCTGGGGGCTGGATGCGCGGCAGCGCACGGCATTGGGGCTGCCTGCCAGCATGGAGCAGAACAGTTGGCGCTTTGGCCTGCGCCGCATGCTGCTCGGCTATGCCGTCGGCAGCGGCGAGGGCTTCGCAGGTGTTGAGCCTTACGATGAAGTAGGGGGGCTGGACGCCGCCTTGGTCGGCCCGTTGTTCGCCCTGATCGACCGCCTCGACCATTGGTACCAAGCCCTGCTCGAACCTGCTGCCCCGGCTGCCTGGGGCCAGCGTTTGCAAGGCCTGGTCAACGACTTCTTCAAACCCGAAGACGAGCACACCGAATACCTGCTGATCCAGCTCGACGAGCTGCGCGATCAATGGCTGCAAACCTGCGCCTCGGTCGAACTCGAAGAGCCGCTGCCATTGACGGTGGTACGCGAAGCCTGGCTCGCTGGGCTCGACCAAGGCGGCTTGAATCAACGTTTCCTCGCCGGCTCGGTGAATTTCTGCACGCTCATGCCGATGCGTGCCATTCCCTTCGAAATGGTGTGCCTGCTAGGCATGAACGACGGCGATTACCCCCGTGCGCAACCGCCGCTGGATTTCGACTTGATGGCTGCCGATTACCGCCCAGGCGACCGCTCCCGACGCGAGGACGACCGTTACCTGATGCTCGAAGCCGTACTGTCGGCGCGCAACCACCTGTACATCAGTTGGGTAGGACGCAGCATCCGCGATAATACCGAGCGTCCGCCCTCGGTGCTGGTCGGGCAGTTGCGCGACCATCTGGCTGCCGGTTGGCGCTTGCTCGTCGACACACCCGATACCGACCCATCGGACGAGGGTCAGGCACTGCTTCATGCGCTGACGCTGGAGCACCCCTTGCAGCCCTTCAGCATTCGCTACTTCCAAGCAGGCACGCCGAGCCTGTTCAGTTATGCCCGTGAATGGCAGGCCGTGCATGAGCCCTGCGCAGCACAACTGCCGTTCGACCGTCTGCAATCGTTCGAACCGGATGGGCCACTGGCGATCGAGGTGCTGACCAACTTCCTGCGCAGCCCGGTCAAGCACTTCTATACGCAACGCCTGAAAGTGCATTTCGAACAGGTGCAGAGCGCCCTTGAAGAAGCCGAGCCCTTCACGCTCGATGGGCTGCAGCACTACACCCTGAGTACCGACCTGTTGGAAGCCGCGCTCAAGGACGATGACGGCGAGCTCGATACCCGTCTACGCAACCAGGCCAGCAGGCTCCAAGCCACCGGTCGTTTACCCATGGCCGGCTTTGGCGAATCGTTGCAAGCCGAACTGATCGCGCCGCTGCCAGACCTCATCGGCCGTTTCCAAGCGCTGCGGGTGCGTTGGCCCACTCCAGTGGAAAGCGCTTTGCCCCTGTACTTCACGGCCCACGGCCTGGAAGTCGAAGGCTGGCTCGCGAACCTGCACGAAGCGAAAGACGGCGGCCTGCTGCGCGTCACCTTGCTGGCCAACGCGATCAACACGCGCAGTGGACGCAAATGGCCGCGCCTGATCGACAGTTGGGTCCATCACCTGATGGCGTGTGCACAACATTTGCCGTTGCACACTGCGGTGGTCGCCACCGACACCACCTTATTACTGTCGCCGCTGAGCGCAGACGCAGCCCGTACCACACTGAGCGACCTGCTCCTGGCCTGGCGGCAAGGCATGGCCGAGCCGTTGCCAATAGCGCCGCGCACGGCGTTCGCATTCCTTGCCGGCAAGGGCCGGGAGGCCGGGTTGAAGGCTGCCCAGGTCACATACGAAGGCTCCGAATTCAGCCAGGGCGATGCCGGCGAGCGCACCCGCGACATGGCCCTGGCCCGGCAGTATCCGGATTTCGCTGCGCTGACGGCCGACGAGTCGTTCGAAGGCTGGGTGCAGGCGCTCTACCAACCATTGTTCGAGGCCCCATGGGCAGACCTGCAAGCCCAGGAGACCAAGCGATGAGCGAAGCCGCCAGCCGCCCCCTCGCCTTGACCTTCCCCTTGCGCGGCAGCCAGCTGATCGAAGCCAGCGCCGGCACCGGCAAGACCTTCACCATTTCGGCCCTCTACCTGCGCCTGATTCTGGGTCATGGCCTGGACGACAGCGGCTTCGGCCGTGAACTGCTGCCCCCGCAAATCCTCGTGGTGACCTTCACCGACGCCGCCACCAAAGAGCTGCGCGACCGCATCCGTGCGCGCCTGGCCCAGGCGGCGCAGTTCTTCCGTGACGAGATCGCCGCGCCCGACGCACTGGTTGCCGAGTTGCGCGACGACTACCCCAGCGACACTTGGCCGCTCCATGCCAGCAAGCTGGACGCCGCTGCGCAATGGATGGACGAAGCCGCGGTTTCGACCATCCACGGTTGGTGCCAACGCATGCTGCGCGAGCACGCCCTGGACAGTGGCAGCCTGTTCACGCAAAGCCTGGAAACCGACCACAGCGAGCTGCTCAACGAAGTCACCCGCGATTACTGGCGGCAATTCTGCTACGGCATGCTGGGCGAGACCCTGGCCTGGGTGCGCGAACACTGGCAGTCGCCCGCCCACCTGCTGGCGCGTGCCAAAGGCCTGTTCGGTAGCGCCGGCCCGCTGGAAGACGACGCCCATCCCGCGCAACACATCGAGGGTGGTCTGCGCCGACGGCAGGAAGCCTTGGCCAGCATCAAGCAGCCTTGGGGCGCGTGGGTCGAGGAGCTGCGCGCACTGCTGATGCAGGGCATCGCCGACAAGACTGTCGACGCACGCAAGCTGCAAGTGCGCTACGTCGAGCCCTGGCTGGATGCGCTGAGCCAATGGCATGCCGACCCGGCCAGCCATCAGTTGGACCTCGGCAAAGGCTTCGAACGGCTCACCCCCCAAGGTCTGGCCGATGCCTGGAAAGGCACGCCACCCAGCCACGCCGCGCTGGAGGCCATGCTCACCCTGCGCGAACGCCTGCAACAGTTGCCTGACCCTGGCGCCGATGCGCTCGACCACGCCGCCGCCTGGATCTCCACACGTTTCGAGGGTGAGAAGCGTCGCCGCGCCGAGATGGGCTTCGACGACATGCTCCTGCGCCTGGACGCAGCCCTGCGCGGCGATGCCGGCGAGGCGCTGGCGCAGATCATCCGCGAGCAGTTCCCGGTGGCCCTGATCGACGAGTTCCAAGACACCGACCCTGTGCAATACCGCATCTTCGAGCGCATCTACCAGATCGAACAGAATCGCCAGGACCTGGGCATCTTTCTGATTGGCGACCCCAAGCAGGCCATCTACGCGTTTCGCGGCGCCGACATCCACACTTATCTGCGCGCGCGGCGTGCCAGTGCGGGCCGTTTGCACAGCCTGGGCACCAACTTCCGTTCCACCGAGGCCATGGTCGCGGCGGTCAACCGCGTGTTCGAGCAGGCCGAGGCGCGCCCCGGGGGACGTGGCGCTTTCCTGTTCCGCAAGGGCGAGGACAATCCGGTGCCGTTCCTGTCGGTGGCCGCCCAGGGGCGCAAAGACACCCTGATCGTGCAGGCCCAGGCGCAGGCAGCGCTGACCTTCTGGGCCCTGCCCAGCGAAAAACCGGTGGCCAAAGGCACCTACCGCGACCAGTTGGCACCGGCCTGCGCCAGCGAGATCGTGCGCCTGTTGGAGCTGGCCAAGACTGGCGAGTGTGGGTTCGTCGACGGCAACGGCGCACAGCGCCCATTGGCCCCGGCCGACATCGCCATTCTGGTGCGCGACGGCGGCGAGGCCCAGGCCATCCGCAGCCAATTGCGCGCCCGTGGCGTGCGCAGTGTGTACCTGTCCGACAAGGAGTCCGTGTTCCGCAGCCAGGAAGCCCTGGACGTACTGGCCTGGCTGCGCGCCTGCGCCGAGCCGGACGCCGACCGCCTGCTGCGTGCCGCCCTGGCCAGCGTCACCCTGGCGCGCCCCCTGGCCGAGTTGGAAGCGCTGAACCGCGACGAACTGGCCTGGGAAGCGCGGGTCATGCAGTTCCGTGACTACCGCACGCTGTGGCGCACCCAAGGGGTGCTGAGCATGCTGCGCCGGCTGCTGCACGACTTCGAGCTGCCGGTGCGCCTGACCGCCCGCGCCGATGGCGAGCGGGTGCTGACCAACCTGCTGCACCTGACCGAACTGTTGCAACAGGCCTCGGCCGAACTGGACGGCGAACAGGCCCTGATCCGCTACCTGGGCGAACGCCTGACCAGCCAGGTCGATGGCGGCGAAGAGCAGGTGGTGCGCCTGGAAAGCGACGAGCAGTTGGTCAAAGTGGTGACCATCCACAAGTCCAAGGGCCTGGAATATCCGCTGGTGTTCCTGCCCTTCGTCTGCAATACCCGGCCGGTCGACGGCAGCCGCCTGCCGGTCGGTTGGCACGACGAACACGGTGAGCTGCGCATGACCATGACGCCGGACGAAGCCGTCATCGCCGCCGCCGACGACGAGCGCCTGGGTGAAGACCTGCGCCTGCTGTACGTGGCCCTGACCCGCGCCCAGTACGCCTGCTGGCTGGGTGTGGCTGACCTGAAACGCGGCCGCGAGAGCCGCTCGGTGCTGCACCGTTCGGCGCTGGGTTACCTATTGGGCGGTGGCGAGCCACTGCCGGCCTCCACGGACCTGAGCGCCTGGCTGACCGAGGTGCGCGGCAGCAATCCGGCGGTGCAGGTGCAGCCGCTGCCCGAGATCAGCGATCAGGTCTACACCCCGGTGCGCAGCGAGCAACGCCTGCAACCGGCGCGCGAGCCCGATCGACGCGCCGCCGAATACTGGTGGATCGCGTCCTACAGTGCCCTGCGCATCGCCGACAGCATCAGCGGCGAACTGGCGCCCGACAGCCTGCGCGCGCAGAACCTGCTCGACGACGAGCCACTCGGCAACGCCAGCGAACTTGCACCTGGCCAAGGCTCGATCCATCAGTTCCCCCGCGGCCCGCATCCCGGCACCTTCCTTCACGGCCTGCTGGAGTGGGCTGCGCGCGAGGGATTCGGGCAATTGTCCGCCCAGCCCGAGGCGCTGCACGATGCCGTGGCACGGCGCTGCGCCACTCGCGGGTGGGAAGGCTGGATACCAACCCTGGAGCACTGGCTGAACGCTATGCTCGGCACTGCGCTGCCGCTGGGCGGGGGTGCCGAAGTGCGCCTGTGCGACCTGGTCGATTACCGCTACGAAATGGAGTTCTGGTTCGCCAGCCGCGAAGTCGATGTGGTGCGCCTCGACACGCTGGTGCGCCAGTACACCCACCAGGGCGCGCCGCGCGCGGCAGCCGAGGGCGGTCGGCTCAATGGGTTGTTCAAGGGCTTCATCGACCTGTGCTTCGAGCATGAGGGCCGCTATTACGTGGCGGACTACAAGTCCAACTGGTTGGGTGCGGACAACGCCAGCTATTCCATGGCGGCCATGGAGGTGTCCATCCTCGAGCACCGCTACGACCTGCAATACGTGCTCTACCTGCTGGCCCTGCACCGCCAGCTCAAGGCGCGCCTTGCCGACTACGACTACGACCGCCATATGGGCGGCGCGGCGTTCATCTTCCTGCGCGGGCTCGGCGCGCGAAGCCGGGGGGTGTATTTCAGTCGGCCGCCAAAAGCCTTGATCGAACAGCTCGACCTGCTGTTCCAGGGCAAGTTGCACACCCTGGCCACTGCGGCCCAGGTCGATCTTTTCGCGGAGAATCGCCCATGAGCGACCTGTTCATTTCCCCTGCGGCCGAAACCGCACCGTCGCTGGTGTCCAATGCAGGCCTGTTCGGCTTGCTGGAGCGCTGGGTGGGCCGTGGTTGGCTACGCGCGCTGGACTTGGCCCTGGTGCGTTTCCTCGACGAGCAGGCGGCTGGCGAGCAGCCGCTGGTGCTGCTTGCCATTGCCTTGACCAGCCATCAGCTCGGCCACGGTCATGTCTGTCTCGACCTGGCCCAGACCCTGGCCGAACCCGACTTCGCGCTGTCGTTGCCGCCCGAGGGCGAGGACCGCCAAACGGTGGAAGTCCTGCCGTCCAGCGTCATGGCCGGCCTGGACCTGAATGACTGGCTCCAGGCCTTGGGCCGCTCGCCGTTGGTGGCGCCAGACCGGCACGGCCCAAGCGACCGACCGCTGGTACTCAGCGGCGAGCGTCTGTACCTGCGCCGCTACTGGACGTACGAGCGGGCCGTGGAAAGCAGCTTGCGTACCCGCTTGGCTTTGACCTTCGACGTGCCGGACGATCTGTCCGCCAGGCTCGCCGGTCTGTTTCCAGCGTCTGCCACCCAAAGCATCGACTGGCAGAAGCTGGCCTGCGCCCTGGCCACCCGCGCGGCCCTGAGCATCATCACCGGCGGTCCCGGTACCGGCAAGACCACCACGGTGGTGCGCCTGCTGGCGCTGCTGCAAGGCCCGCGGGTTGAAGCCGACCGGCCCTTGCGCATCCGCCTCGCCGCGCCGACCGGCAAGGCGGCCGCACGGCTCACCGAATCCATCGGCGCCCAGGTGCAGAGCCTCGACGTGGCGCCGGCGATCAAGGCGCGCATCCCCACCGAAGTGACCACCGTGCACCGTCTGCTGGGCAGCCGCCCCGGCACCCGGCATTTTCGCCATCACCGTGGTAATCCGTTGCCGCTGGACGTGCTGGTGGTCGACGAAGCCTCGATGATCGACCTGGAAATGATGGCCAACCTGCTCGAGGCGTTGCCGTCACGGGCGCGTCTGGTGCTGCTCGGCGACAAGG
Organism: Pseudomonas sp. MLB6B; assembly: GCF_054508135.1. Taxonomy (NCBI): domain Bacteria; kingdom Pseudomonadati; phylum Pseudomonadota; class Gammaproteobacteria; order Pseudomonadales; family Pseudomonadaceae; genus Pseudomonas; species Pseudomonas sp. MLB6B. The sequence goes on from NZ_CP199313.1 coordinate 1,529,752, forward strand.
ACCAACTGGCCTCGGTGGAAGCCGGCGCGGTGCTGGGCGACCTGTGCCGCGATGCCGAAGCCGGCTTCTACAGCCCGGCCACCCGGGCCTGGCTGGAAGCGGTCGCCGGCCATCGACTCGAAGCCCTCGGCTTGCGCGAGGGCGATTCGCAAAGGCACGCCCTGGCCCAGCAACTGGTGATGCTGCGCCATTCGCGGCGCTTCGCCGAGGGCAGCGGCATCGGCGAACTGGCCCGCGCGGTGAACGAGCAGCGCGCTGCCGATGCCCGCCGCGTGTTGAACGATACAGGCCTTGCCGACGTGGTCAGCTGCCGTCTGCGCGGCGAGCAGGACCACGCCCTCGACCGCCTGCTGATCACCGGCAGCGGCCAGGGGCGCAGCAGCGCCGGCGGTTATCGACACTATTTCGATGTGCTGCAACGCCAGCGCCCCACAGCGGACACGCCCCTGGCCGATCCTGCCTGGCTAGCCTGGGCCAGCCAGGTCCTGACGGCCTTCGACCGCTTCCGCCTGCTCTGCGCTGTGCGCAAGGGCCCCTGGGGCGTGGAGGCCGTCAACCAGCGCGCCACCCGCGCCCTGCAAGGCGCCGGGCTGATCGAGGGTGAGCACCAATGGTACGAAGGCCGCCCGGTGCTGATCACCCGCAACGACTACGGCCTGGGCCTGATGAACGGCGACATCGGCGTGGCCCTGCGCCTGCCCGAGTCCGAACACAGCCAGCACCTCACCTTGCGCGTGGCCTTTCCGCGCAACGACGGTCAGGGCGGCGTGCGCCTGGTCCTGCCCAGCCGCCTGAGCGATGCGGAAACCGTCTATGCGATGACCGTGCACAAGTCGCAAGGCTCGGAATTCGAACACACGGCGCTGATCCTGCCCGACGTGCTCAACCCGGTGCTGACCAAGGAACTGGTGTACACCGGCATCACCCGCGCCCGGCAGTGGTTCACTCTGGTGGAGCCACGGGTGGGGGTGTTCGAGGAGGCGGTGAATCGGCGGGTGAGGCGGTTGAGTGGGTTGATGCTGGAGGCGTGAGGTAACTAACTCTAGAAGGATTGACCAAGTCGACGCATGTCCTGATCAAGGGGCATTCGAGGCGAGCAAGAGAGGTGGCCCGTGGATCTTGGAACCAAACGCTTTCAGCAGGACGTTGCAGCGCCGACTTTTCATTCCTCGAACACCAAGGATTTGGTTTCACCGAGCAAAAGTGTTCGATTGCGTTCTGCTGTAGCGCGTATGTAATCCCACACCAACACAATCCGCCGCAACTTGCGCAAATCCTCCCGGCAATACATCCAGAACTGCCGCGTCACCTCCACTACCTGCGGCAACACTTCCACCAGCCGCGCATCCTGCGCCGCGATGAAGCACGGCAGGATCGCCAGCCCATGCCCCTGCACCGCCGCCGTGTACTGCGCGATCACGCTGGTGCTGCGCAGCGGTGCGTGGGCCTCGGGAATCAGGTGATTGAGATAGAGCAGCTCGGCGCTGAAGGCCAGGTCTTCCACGTAACTGATGAACCGGTGTTGACGCAGATCGTCGAGAGTTGCCACGGGCCGGTGGCGCGCCAGGTACTCGGGCGTGGCGTACAGGCGCAAGCGGTAGTCGCATAGCTTGCAGCATACGTAGGCGCCGTGTTCCGGGCGCTCCAGCGCGATGACGATGTCGGCTTCGCGCTTGGACAGGCTGATGAAATGCGGTAGCGGCAGGATGTCGACGGAAATCGCTGGATAGGTGTCGACGAAGTGGCTCAGTTGCGGGGTGACGAAGAAGCTGCCGAAGCCCTCGGTGCAGCCGATGCGTACGTGGCCCGACAGCGCCATGCCCGAGCCGGACACCTGTTCGCAGGCCATGTGCAGGGTGCTTTCGATGGACTCGGCGTAGCCCAGCAGACGCTGGCCTTCGAGGGTCAGCAGAAAGCCGCTGGTGCGCGACTTTTCGAACAGCAGCGTACCGAGCGCCTGTTCCAGCGCGGCAATGCGCCGCGACACCGTGGTGTAGTCGACGCCCAGGCGCTTGGCGGCGCTGCTGGCTTTGCGCGTGCGCGCGACTTCGAGAAAGAACTTCAGGTCGTCCCAGTTCAGGGTGCCGAGGCGGGTAGGGTCTTTTTGCATGACGATCCGGTTTTTTTATTAGGTTTTACGGGATGTTTGCACATCTATACTCAAATTCATCCTGATGGCGCCATGCCTGCATCGCAGCAGGCGCCTGTGATCGCGTCCTTACAACAATTCCAAGGAGAACGCCGATGAATGCCCCGCAACAACCCCATGACACCCACGTCCAGTCGGCCAAGCTGCTGATCGACGGCCAGTGGGTCGAGTCCCAGACCCACGAATGGCGCGATGTGGTCAACCCGGCCACCCAGCAGGTGCTGGCGCGGGTGCCGTTCGCCACCGACGCTGAAGTCGAGGCGGCCGTGGCCGCGGCGCAACGTGCGTTCCTGACCTGGCGCGAGACCTCCATCGGCGCGCGCGCGCGCGTCATGCTCAAGCTGCAAGCGCTGATTCGTGAGCACAGCGCACGCATCGCCCAGACGTTGAGCGCCGAGCAGGGCAAAACGCTGGCCGATGCCGAAGGCGACATCTTCCGCGGCCTGGAGGTGGTCGAACATGCCGCCGCCATCGGCACCTTGCAGATGGGCGAATTCGCCGAGAACGTGGCCGGCGGCGTCGACACCTACACCTTGCGCCAGCCCATTGGCGTCTGCGCCGGCATCACACCGTTCAACTTCCCGGCGATGATTCCGCTGTGGATGTTCCCCATGGCCATCGCCTGCGGCAACACCTTCGTGCTCAAACCCTCGGAGCAGGACCCGCTATCGACCCTGATGCTGGTGGAGCTGGCGCTGGAAGCGGGCGTGCCGGCCGGGGTGCTGAACGTCGTGCACGGCGGCAAGTCGGTGGTCGATGCGCTGTGCACGCACCCGCACATCAAGGCCGTGTCGTTCGTCGGCTCCACCGAGGTGGGCACCCATGTGCACACCCTCGCCAGCCAGCACGGCAAGCGGGTGCAGGCGATGATGGGGGCGAAGAACCATGCCGTGGTGCTGCCCGACGCCAACCGCGCGCAAACCGTCAATGCCTTGGTGGGCGCCGCCTTCGGCGCGGCGGGCCAGCGCTGCATGGCCACTTCGGTGGCGGTGCTGGTGGGCAAGGCGCGCGAGTGGCTGCCGGATATCAAAGCTGCCGCCGGCCGACTCAAGGTCAATGCCGGCAGCGAGCCGGGCACCGACGTCGGCCCGTTGATCTCACGGCGCGCCCAGGAGCGGGTGCTGGGCCTGATCGAGCGCGGCGTGGCGCAAGGTGCGGTGCTGGAGCTGGACGGACGCGGCGTGCAGGTGCCGGGTTACGAGCACGGCAACTTCGTCGGGCCGACGCTGTTCTCCGGCGTGACCGTCGATATGGACATCTACACCCAGGAAATCTTCGGCCCAGTGCTGGTGACCTTGACGGTGGAAACCCTCGACGAGGCCATCGCTCTGGTCAACCGCAACCCTTTCGGCAACGGCACTGGCCTGTTCACCCAGAGCGGGGCGGCGGCGCGCAAGTTCCAGAGCGAGATCGACGTGGGCCAGGTGGGCATCAACATCCCCATTCCGGTGCCGGTGCCGCTGTTCAGCTTTACCGGTTCGCGCGGATCGAAACTGGGCGACCTGGGCCCTTACGGCAAGCAAGTGGTGCAGTTCTACACCCAGACCAAGACCGTGACCGCTCGCTGGTTCGACGACGACAGCGCCCAGGACGGCGTGAACACCACCATCAGCCTGCGTTAAGGAGGTCGGCATGCGTATCGCATTCATCGGTCTGGGCAACATGGGCGCGCCGATGGCGCGCAATCTGCTCAAGGCCGGCCAGCAATTGAACCTGTTCGACCTCAACCCTACCGTTCTCGCCGAGCTGCAAGGCCTGGGCGGCCAGGTCAGCGCCTCGCCCAAGGAGGCCGCCAGCACGGCGGACGCGATCATCACCATGCTGCCCGCCGCTGCCCACGTGCGCAGCGTGTACCTGGGCGAAGACGGCGTGCTGGCGGGTATCCGCGCCGGCACGCCGACGCTCGATTGCAGCACCATCGACCCGCAGACCGCCCGCGAGGTCAGCCAGGCGGCCGCGGAAAAAGGCGTGGACATGGGCGATGCGCCGGTCTCGGGCGGTACTGGCGGTGCGGCGGCTGGGACCCTGACCTTCATGGTCGGCGCCAGTGACGCACTGTTCGCCATCTTCAAGCCAGTGCTGGCGCACATGGGGCGTAACATCGTGCATTGCGGCGGCGTGGGTACGGGGCAGATCGCCAAGATCTGCAACAACCTGCTGCTCGGCATTTCGATGATCGGCGTCTCGGAGGCCATGGCCCTGGGCGACGCGCTGGGCATCGACACCCAGGTGCTGGCGGGGATCATCAACAGCTCGACCGGGCGTTGCTGGAGTTCCGACACCTATAACCCTTGGCCGGGTGTCGTCGACACGGCGCCTGCTGCGCGCGGGTACACCGGTGGTTTCGGTGCAGAGCTGATGCTCAAGGACCTGGGCCTGGCCACCGAAGCGGCGCGCCAGGCGCACCAGCCGGTGATCCTGGGGGCGGTGGCGCAGCAGTTGTACCAGGCGATGAGTTTGCGTGGAGAAGGCGGCAAGGACTTCTCGGCGATCATCGAGGGTTATCGCAAGCGCGAGTGAGGACCATGCTGGAGCGGCAGGCGCGTTTTTCCTGCAAGCCTGAAACGACTTCGCCCGCATCGAGCGGGCGAAGCGGACCACCGACGCGAATCAGGCGAAGACGAAGTACTTGCGCACCGTCTCGACCACTTCCCAGGTGCCTTTCATCCCCGGCTCGATCACGAACACGTCACCACCCTTGAGGTGCTTCGGCTCTTCGCCTTCGGGGGTGATGATGCAGTAGCCCTCGAGAAAGTGGCAGAACTCCCACTTGTCGTAGTTCACCTCGAACTTGCCTGGGGTGCAGATCCAGGTGCCCATGATCTTGCTGCCGTCGGCCGACAGGTAGGCGTTGAGGTTGACCGTATGCGGCTCGCCGCCGATGCGCTTCCACTTGGTGGCATCGACCACGGGCGTCGGGCAGGTTTCACGCAGAACGGTGATGAAGTCGGACATGTGCAGGCTCCTAGGCAGGCGGGTTGACGGGCAACCTTAGGCGCAATGGCCGAGCCCCAGTTGCCTGGGCTCGACCCCTAAATGCCTGGACGCGCTGTTTCACGCCCACCAGTAGCGCACGAAGTGGAAGAACACGGGCGCGGCGAAGCATACCGAGTCCATGCGGTCGAGCATGCCGCCATGGCCTTCGATCATGTGGCCCCAGTCCTTCACGCCGCGGTCGCGCTTGATCGCCGACATCACCAGCCCGCCGAAGAAGCCCATGGCGTTGACCACCAGCGCCAGCAAGGCCGCCTGCCAGAAGCTGAACGGCGTGATCCAGCACAGCAGCGCGCCGACCAGCGTCGCCAGCGCCACGCCACCGAGCAGCCCCTCGAGGGTCTTGGACGGCGACAGGTTCGGCGCCACCTTGCGCTTGCCGAACAGCTTGCCGCACACGTACTGGAGCACGTCGCTGAGCTGCACCACCAGGATCAGCCAGGCGATCAGCAGTAGGTTGCGGCCTTCGTAGCCGGGGATGTCGAGGGTCATCAGCGCCGGCACCGTCGACACGCAGTACACCGCGATCATCAAGCCCCACTGCACCTTGGAGGTGCGCTCCAGAAAACGTGTGGTGTCGCCGCCCAGGCTCGCCAGAATCGGCAGCAGCAGAAACACGTAGACCGGAATGAAGATGCTGAACAGCCCGTACCAGTCGCTGGCGATCAGCACGTACTGCACCGGCAGCGCGATGTAGAAGGCGGCGGCCAGGGCCGGGTAGTCGCTGCGCCGGGTTGGGGTGAGGGTCATGAATTCGCGCAGGGCGTAGAACGACACGCCGTAGAACAGCACGATCACGCCGTACTTGCCGAACACGAAGGCGATGCCGATCACCAGCACCATCACCCACCAGGCGTTGATGCGCGCGTTGAGGTTGTCGATGACCGGGTGTGGGCCGGCGCCGGCGCGCCATTTGAGCAGGCGGCCGATGATGCTGGCCAGCAGCAACAGGGCGCCGATGCCGGCGAACAGCGAAAGGGTGTTGTCGTCCATGTCAGGCCTCCTTGGGGGCCAGGGTGAGCAGGGCCAGGCGGGCCCGTTCGAGAAAGTCCGGCTTGCTCTCGCCAGGGAGCCGGTGCAGCGGTTCGCCGAAGCTCAGGGTGCACAGCAGCGGCAGGGGCAGGGCGCGGCCTTTGGGCATGACGCGGTTGAGGTTGGCGATCCATACCGGCACCAGCTCGATCTGCGGGTGGGCCGCCGCGAGGTGGAACAGGCCGCTTTTGAACGGCAGCAGCGGCTCGTCGCCGAGGTTGCGCGTGCCTTCGGGAAAGAAGATCAGCGAGTCGCCCTGGGCCAGGGCGTCGAGCACCGGTTGCAGGGGGCTGTCCAGGGTGTCGCTGCGCTGGCGGTCGATCAGCACGGCATTGAACACCTTGCGGATGATGAACTCGCGCAGGCCCGGCTTGCACCAGTAGTCGGCGCCGGCCACCGGCCGGGTGCGCTTGCGCAGCGCGTCGGGCAGAGACGCCCAGAGCAGCACGAAATCGCCGTGGCTGCTGTGGTTGGCGTAGTACAGCCGCTGCACCGGCTGCGGCGTGCAGCCCAGCCACAGGGCGCGGGCGCCGGTGATCAGGCGGGCGGCGGAAGTGATGCTGAAGGCGGTGAGGTCAGCGAGCATGGGGCGCGGTCATCCGAGCAAGGGCGGTGTCAGCAGGGTAGCCAACAGCAGCAGGGTTTGTAGGCCCAAGCACAGGGCCTGGCGGCGCAGCAGGGCCAGGGCGCCCTGGCTGCGTGCTGGCCAGTCGCGGGGGCTGGCGGTGCGGGGCTTCAAGTGCAGCGTCTGGAGGGCATGGTCCAGGGCAAGGGTGTCGTCCTCCAGCGCCGCGCCGCTGTCGGCCATGCGGGCGAACAGCTCGGCGTCCAGCGCCACGCGCACGGCCCAGTATTTGTGTAAGAGCCCCAGCAGCACCAGCAGCACGGCGCCTGCGCTCGCCCAGGGCACCAGCGGAGCGCCAAGCAGGGGCGCCAGCGCGTAGGCGGCCGCGAGCAGGGTGGTGCCGTCGGACAAACGCTCCAACTGCGCGCCACGGCGCAGTAGGGTGGCAACGACGAACAGGTTCATGGGCACGGCTCCGTCGGCATCGAACTTCGGCGTCGCCCGCTCGGCTGAAGCGCGCCAAAGCGCGTCGGTTGCAGTCTTGCGAGCAGGTGGCGGTCCACGCCCATACCTCCAGCCAAGGCAGAACCTGTCGACGGTCGGTGTGCAGGAACCTCGGGCTGCGGTTCCACAATCGCAGATCGCTTCACGCTGTGCTCTCCAGCCGGCCCAACACCTGCCGGTGGTCCGCATGCAAGACGACCGTAGGCCGTGCCAGACGAATCAGCGCCTCGGCAGCCTGCAACGTGGCGCAGCGCCGGGTCAGCAGCAGCCAGGCCGCCACCGCGCTGGCACTGCGCGAATAGCCCAGGGCGCAGCACACCAGCACCGGGCCGTGCTGGCGCAGTGTCTCAATGTCGGCCGCCGCTTGCGCCAGCACGGCGCCATCCGGCACTACGAGGTCGAGGCTGGGCAGGCTGCGGTAGTGGGGCACCTGCGCCGCACAGCGCAGCTCGGCGCACAGATCGACGATGGCGACGAAGGGCGAGGCATCGGCATGGTTCGGCACGCGGCCCAGGTACACGCCTTCGCAGATCTCGTCGCAGCGCGGCCGCTTCTTGGTCCAATACCAGGCATTGAGCCTGGCGCCGAGCACATATGGCGCCAGCAGCACACGGGCCGCGACCGACAGCTGCCCATCGGCACGCTTCTGGAACCCATCAGGCCCCAGCACCGCGTAGTTGAGTGCCACCAGCAGCAGCGCCACGGCAGGCCACAGCAAGATTAACGCCGCGCCGCCGAGCGCCAGTGCCAGAGCCGCCAGCAGTGCCGCCCCCAGCGCGTAGAACCCCGCAAGTCGCCAGCAGCGCACGTCCCGGCTGAACCGCGCATGCTGCCAGGGCAACGTACCTTGTGCCGGCCACAGCCACAAACACAGCAACCCCACCAGTGCGCCGCTGGGCACGTCGATGAAGTGGTGCTGCCAGGTGGTCAGCACCGACACCCCGATCAGCGCCATCCAGCCATGCATCAGCCAGCGCCAGGGCTGGGCGTGCACGTGCCGGGCGAACATCGTCCAGACGATCACCAGCAGTGCGATGTGCAGCGAGGGCGCCTGGTTGAAGGGTTTGTCGAAGCCCATCAGCACGTCGAACAGCCAGCCGAACATGCCGTCCAGCGCGGGGCGTTCGAAGGTGAAGCGCAGCGGCCAGAGCAGAAAGCCCGCCACGCACAGCACCTGCGCGCTGAGCAGGGCCAGGGCGTGGCGGTCCATTTCGCGGCGGCTCAGGGGCAAGAGGAAGGACAAACCGTAGAGCAGGTCGATGGACCAGTACGGAATGATCGTCCATGGCCACAGCGGCACCCGATGTTCCCAATCGAACACCAGGGTGCCGACGTCGGCGCGCGTGGCGGTGTGGCTGTTGCTCAAGCCGTAACTGATGAAGAACAGCGGCCCGAGCAGCAGTAGCCACAGCACGCCACGGCGGACCAGGCCCGGTTCGCGCAGCGTCGTCATCCACGCACCCGTTGCGCCAGGCTGACACTGAAGATGCCCCATTCGTCGATGCGTTGGGCGATCTTGCGAAAGCCTGCGGCCTCGACCAACTGGTCCATCTCGGCCTGGCTGCGCCGGCGCATGACCCAGGCCTGCCCTTGGCGGTGGCTGGTCAGGGCGCGGGCGATCATCTCCAGTTGCGGGTGCCAGGGCTGGCCGGTGTAGACCAGGTAGCCGCCGTCTTCGACCGCATCGGCCAGGCCCGCCAGGGAGTTGCCGACCAGGGCGTTGCTGGCGAACAGCTCGTACAGCCCCGACACCACCGCCAAGGTCGGCCGTGGGTCGAGGGCGGCCAGGCTGGCGCGGTCGAAGGCATCGGCCTGCACGAAGCGGGCGATGTCGGCCAGGCCTTTCTCCTGGATCAGCGCGCTGCCTCGTTGCACGTTCAGCTCGCTGTAGTCGCGCAGCAGGATCGAGTCGGGTTTTTCCGTCAGGGTGTGCAGGGCTTCGAGGATGTAGCGCCCGTGCCCGGCGGCGATGTCGACGATGTGCACCGGTCGCTGCGCTTCACGCAGGCGGGCGATGGCCTCGCGCAGCAGTTCTTCAGCGTGCAGCTTGCGCTGGCGAATGCCGCGCCAGCCGATGGCGTCGAGGTAGTTGCGGTCGATGGCCCGGCCCAGCGTGCCTTTGCCGGTGGCCTGGTTGCGGTACACGTAGTCCAGGGTGCTGCCCGAATCGAAGCCGGTGTCGAAGCCCAGCTTGACGCCTTCGGAGAAGCCTTGGCCCAGGCGCAGCCCGGCGCGAGTGGCGCGCCAGTACAGCGCGCGCGGCGAATGGGGCGGCAGCGGCGCGGCCAGGCTTTCGGCTTCGGCCAGGCTGGCGCCGACGCGGTCGGCATCGAGCAGCGACGCGGGCGCGACGGGCGCGTCGAAGCAATGCGTGACGAAGCGTTTGACCCGCGCCAGGGCATGGGCGCGGTCGCGCTCGCCCAGGGTGTCGTGGAAGAAGCCCGGCAGCACGTGCATTTCCTTGCGCGCGCTGCCCAGACGCTCGAAGAAGCGTTCCTGCGGGGCGCGTTCGACCACGAAGTCGGCGCCCGACACCAGCAACTGCGTCGGCACCTGGATCGCCTGGGCGTCGGCCACCACACGGTCGGCGGCTTCGTACAGCCCCAGCAGCATGGTCACCGAGATCGGCCGGCTGATCAGCGGGTCGGCCTTGTACGACACCACACGGTCGGGGTCATGGGTCAGCAGGCGCGGTTTGACGTAGCTGTTGACGAAGAAGTTGCCGCGCAGCGCCTTCAGCAGCTTCAGGCCGGGGCGGGCGAAAGGTACGTAGAGCTTGACCTTGAACGCCGGCGAGGCCAGCACCAGGCAGCGCACCTTGGGGTTGTAGTCGTGGGCCCAGGTAGCCACCACGACTGCGCCGACGCTTTGCGCCAGCACCACCATGTCCTGTTCTTCGATGCCATGGCGCTGGTGCAGGTGCTCGATGAAGGTCTGCACGTCGCGCACGCTGGTGGCGAAGCTCGGGCTGTCGCCGCGGGCGCCGGGCGACAGGCCGTGGCCGCGGGCGTCCCAGGCGAAGAAGTCGTAGCCGGCCATGTCCAGTTCGTCGGCCAGGTGCGCCAGGCGCCCGCCGTGCTCGTGGCCGCGGTGGAACATCACCACGGCGCGGCGCGGCTGGTGTTCGCTCAACGTGGCGGGCCAGTGGCGGTAATGCAGGTCGACACCGTCATGGGTAGGGAAATGCAACGATTGCGCTTGGCGCATGGCGAAAGTCCTTGTCCGACAGAGAAGTGCAGAGGGTGGGGGTCAGGAGGTGATTCGACGCGCTTCGAGAAGGCCTTGGCGAACCCGGTTGTACAAGGTGTAGAGCGACAGCAGCAGCACCAGCGCCAGCAGCCCGTTGACCCAACTGGCGGCCAGCAGCCCCAGGCCCACGCCGGTGCCCAGCACGCCGAAGGCGAAGGCACGGTCGCTCTTGCCCATGGGGCCGTCGTAGCGCCGCGAAGCGCCTACCAACGGGCCCATGACCCCGGCGTATTCGCTGACCACGGCCAGCACCACCGTGAGCACCACCAGGCTCGGCGACACACCTGGGAGCAGAGCGAAGGGCAGGTACAGGGCGGCGTCAGCGACCACGTCGCACAGCTCGTTGAGGTAGGCGCCCAGGGTCGATTGCTGGCCGAATTCGCGGGCGAGCATGCCGTCCACGGCATTGAGCGCCATGCGCAGCAGCATCCACAGCGGCACCAGCAGGAACAGCCCGGTGGCTTCGGGGCGCCAGGCCAGCAGCAGGCCGAGCAGCACCGAGACCAAGGCAGCGGCCAAGGTGACCTGATTGGCCGTGACGCCGCGTTCGTAAAGGCGCTGCACGCTGGGGCGCAGCAGGGCCTGGAAACGGGGTTTGAGCTGGTAGATCGACGGCATGCGAAGTGTCCTTTCAAGCTGCGACGGTCAGCGAGTGTGCGCGGCCCGCGCAGGCACGGCAAGGCTGTACCGCCGAAGCTGTGACCGTATGCTGTACCCCAGGGCCGGTGGGGGCCTGGGCCATTGCGCGGGTCGGGGTCGGCGGGGGTGAGTTGTCAGCGCTTGCGGTGCCAGGCACGATGCCTGCCATGCACACATTTCTCGGTTTCTATCAGGACATCGGCGCCGCGCTTTCGTTGCTGGTGCTGCTGACCTTCCTCCTCGCCGGCGCGGTCAAGGGCGTGATCGGCCTGGGCCTGCCCACGGTCGCCATGGGCCTGCTCGGGCTTGGCCTGCCACCGGCCCAGGCGGCGGCGCTGTTGATCGTACCCTCGACCGTCACCAACCTGTGGCAGCTGGCGTTCGGCGGGCACTTGCGTGCGTTGCTGCGGCGCTTGGGCAGCCTGTTGGCCATGATCTTCCTCGGCACTTGCCTGGGCAGCCTGTGGCTGGGCATCGACAGTGGGCCTTGGGCGGCGCACGCCTTGGGCGGCGCCTTGGTGGTGTATGCGTTGTACGGGCTGGCCGGCCCGCAACTGCGTGTGGCGCCGCGGCACGAGCGCTGGCTGGGGCCGCTGTGCGGGGCGATCACCGGGGTGGTGACGGCCGCCACCGGCGTGTTCGTCATGCCAGCGGTGCCCTATCTGCAAAGCCTGGGCTTGAACCGTGACGAGATGGTGCAGGCGCTGGGCCTCTCGTTCACCGTCTCCACCTTGGCCCTGGCGGTGGGCCTGGCGGGGCAGGATGCCTTGGGCGGCCAGGCGCTGGGCGCTTCGCTGCTGATGCTGCTACCGGCGCTGCTGGGCATGTTCGCCGGCCAGTGGCTGCGCCAGCGCATCAGCCCGACTGTGTTCAAGCGCTGCTTCTTCGTCGGGCTGGGCTTGCTGGGGCTGCACCTGTTGCTCAACGGCTAGCGGGGCTGAGCATCTCGATGCGTTGAACGTCGAACTCGCCTTCCAGGTATTCGGCACGCTGCTCGACGAAGGTGCGCATGTGCGGCAGGGCCATGTGCGTATTGAAGTGGTGTTCGCTGGCCCAGACCTCGAAGAAGATGAACAGGCTCGGGTCGTCCAGATCGCGCAGCATGTGGTATTCGATGCAGCCCGGTTCGCGCCGGCTCGGCTCGACATAGGCACGGAACAGGCGCTCGAAGGCGTCGGCGCGTTCCGGGTGGGTTTTGGCTTTGAGGATGAAGGCGTGCTGTTGGGCCATGGGGCAGAATTCCACAAAAGTTGAAGTACGAGTCTATGACAACAGTAAGGCCAGGATTCGTGATTCTCGCGCAATTATCATTTGCCCCGCCGTGGCTGTTTCCCGCGCCCAAGGCTGGTTAGTCTGCCGGCCTTCTTAGCGATCCGGTCGGTAGCGACCCAGAGGCCCTCCATGAAAAACATCCTTTTGCTCAATGGCGGCAAACAGTTCGCCCACTCCGACGGCCGTCTCAACCAGACCTTGCACGATACCGCCCTGGCGCATCTGGACCGCGCCGGTTTCGACCTACGCCAGACCTTCATCGATGGCGGCTACGACGCCGAGCAGCAGGTACAGGACTGGCTCTGGGCGGACGTGGTGATCTACCAGATGCCCGGCTGGTGGATGGGTACGCCGCACACCGTCAAGCAGTACATGGACGAAGTCTTCACCGCCGGCCATGGCAGCCTGTACGCGAGCGACGGCCGCACCCGTGCCGACGCCTCGCAGAAATACGGCAGCGGTGGCCTGCTGCAAGGCAAACGCTACATGATTTCTGCGACCTGGAACGCACCGCAGCAGGCCTTCGACGACCCCAGCGACTTCTTCGAAGGCAAAGGCGTCGATGCCGTGTACTTCCCCTTTCACAAGGCCCACCAGTTCCTCGGCATGCGCGGGTTGCCGACCTTCCTCGCCACCGATGTGATGAAGCGCCCCAACGTCGAGGCCACCGTCGCCGCCTACCAGGCGCACTTGAGCGAGGTGCTGGGCCAGGCTTGACGCGTTGTGGCGCACGCAGGCGACAAGGCTTGCGATCCTGTGCATGAGCCGTTATCTAGTTCGGTTCATTCCGCAACAGGCCCGTGCGCTGTGAAGACACGCTCCGAAGAACTCCAGGTATTCGTCACGGTGCTCGACTGCGGCTCGATCTCCGCCGCCGCCGAGCAACTGGCGCAGACGCCCTCGGCGCTCAGCCGCACGCTGTCGCGCCTCGAGTCGCGGTTGGGCGTGACCTTGCTCAACCGCACCACCCGGCGCATGGAACTGACCGAAGAGGGGCGCTTCTTCCTCGAACGCGCACGGTTGATCCTGGCGCAGATGCACGATCTGGAAGAGCACCTGGCGCTGCACCGCCAGCAGCCGGCCGGACGCCTGCGGGTCAACGCCGCCGCGCCCTTCATGCTGCACGCCATCGTGCCGTGGATCGGCGAATTCCGCCGCGCCTATCCGGGCATCGAGCTGGAGCTGAACACCGACGACCTGATCATCGACCTGCTCGAACAGCGTACCGACGTCGCCATCCGCATCGGCGAACTGGCCGACTCCAGCCTGCATGCGCGTTCGCTGGGGTGCAGCCCGCTCCTGGTGTTGGCCAGCCCCGACTATCTGGCGCATCACGGCACGCCGACCACGGTGGAGGCATTGCAGGGCCATTGCCTGCTCGGCTTCAGCCAGCCGGACAGCCTCAACCACTGGCCGCTGCGCCACGCCGAAGGCGACCGCTGGCGCATCCGCCCGCAGGTGCTGGCGTCCAGTGGCGAGACCTTGCGGCAACTGGCCCTGGCCGGGGAGGGCATCGCCTGCCTGTCGCACTTCATGACCCACCACGACATCCGCGCAGGCCGTTTGCAGGTGCTGCTGGCCGAGGCCAACAGCGGCTACCGCCAGCCGATCCATGCGGTGTACTACCGCAACACGCAGCTGGCGCTGCGCATCCAGTGCTTTCTCGACTTCATCCAGCACAAGCTTGCCGCCTACGCCTGTTGAAAGCCGTTTGCGCCGCGCCTTGCCTTGGGCCTTAATGAGCAGTCAAGAAGAACAATTACCCAAGGAAAGCGCCCATGCGTATCGTCATGTTCCAATCCCTGGCCGTCACGGCCTTCCTGCTCGGCAGCCCAAGCAGCTTTGCCGTGACCCTCGAAGGCGGCGCAGTCGCCGCGCCCGACCAGTACGCGGCCAAGGTCGCCGCCGACATCCTCAAACGCGGCGGCAACGCGGTGGATGCGGCGGTCGCCACCGCCTTCACCCTGGCGGTGACCTACCCCGAAGCGGGCAACATCGGCGGCGGCGGTTTCATGACCCTGTTCGTCGACGGCAAGCCGTACTTCCTCGACTACCGCGAAGTGGCGCCCAAGGCCGCCACGCGCAACATGTACCTGGACGACAAGGGCGAACCCATCGAGAACCTGAGCCTGGTCGGCGCCCGCGCCGCCGGGGTGCCGGGCACGGTGATGGGGCTGTGGGAAGCGCACCAGAAGTTCGGCAAGCTCAAGTGGAGCGAGCTGCTCACCCCGGCCATCGGCTACGCCAAGAACGGTTTCAGCGTCGCCGAGCAGCAGTACCAGTACCGTGAAGACGCCAAGGGCCTGTTCAAGGACGGCACCAACTTCAACGACTACTTCGCCAGCATGCAGGCCGGCCAGCCGTTCAAGCAGCCCGAGTTGGCCACGACCCTGGAGCGCATCGCCGACAAGGGCGTCAGCGACTTTTATCAAGGTCGCACCGCCGAACTGCTGGTCGAGCAGATGCAGGCCGACAAGGGCCTGATCACCCGCGAAGACCTGGCCGACTACAAGGCCGTGTGGCGCGACCCGATCGCCATCCAGTGGCGCGGCAACGTGGTCTACACCGCACCGCCGCCAAGCTCGGGCGGTGTCGCGCTGGCGCAACTGCTGGGCATCAAGGAAGACCGCGCCGCCGACTTCAAGGGCGTGGCGCACAATTCAGGGCGCTACATCCACCTGCTGGCCGAGATCGAGAAGCGGGTGTTCGCCGACCGCGCCGATTACCTGGGCGACCCGGCCTTCACCAAGGTGCCGGTCGACCAACTGATCGCCAAGGACTACCTGGCCAAGCGCGCCGCTCAGGTCAACCCTACCGCCATCTCCGCCACCGACGGGGTAAAGCCGGGGCTGGAATCGCACCAGACCACGCACTTCTCCATCGTCGACAAGCAGGGCAACGCGGTCAGCAACACCTACACCCTCAACCTCGACTACGGCAGTGGCGTGGTGGTCAAGGGCGCAGGCTTCCTGCTTAACGACGAGATGGACGACTTCAGCGCCAAGCCGGGCGCGGCCAACGTGTTCGGTGTGGTGGGCGGTGCGGCCAACGCCATCGAGCCGGGCAAGCGCATGCTGTCGTCGATGAGCCCGACGCTGGTCACCCGTGACGGCAAGGTCACCCTGGTCCTGGGTACGCCCGGCGGCTCGCGGATCTTCACCTCGATCTTCCAGGTGATGAACAACCTCTATGACTACGCCATGCCGCTGGACAAGGCCGTGGCTGCGCAGCGCGTGCACCACCAGTTGCTGTCCAAGGACACGATCTATTTCGACAGCTATGCGCCACTGCAAGGGCCGGCGGCCGAGGAGTTGAAGAAGATGGGCTATGTGCTGGAGGACCAGGGCTGGAACATGGGCGACGTGCAGGCCATCCGTGTCGAGGGCACGCGGTTGGAAACGGCGTCCGATCCCCGTGGGCGGGGGCAGGGCATCATCGTCCAGTGACTTGGACGAGCCGGCCCATGCCGGGCGAAACGGTTTTCCCGACAAAACGCGTGGCTGGGTTGGGGCGGCTCTGCCGCCCATCGCGGCTGAAGCCGCTCCTACAAGGTCACTGCATGTTTAAGTTTTGGATGCAGTCCACACCTGTGGGAGCGGCTTGAGCCGCGATGGCCGGCACAGGCGGCCCAACCCAGGCGAAACAGTTTTCCCGCCATAAAGCGCCGGTCAAACCTTGAACTGGCTCACCAGCATCTGCAGATGACCGCCCAGACGCGCCAGCTCCACGCTGGCCGTGGCGGTCTCGTTGCTGGCCGAAGCCGTCTGTTCCGACACGTCGCGCACGTTGAGAATGCTGCGGCTGATTTCCTCGGCCACGGCGCTCTGCTGCTCGGCGGCGGCGGCGATCTGCTGGTTCATGGCCTGGATGTTCGACACCGTGCCGGTGATGCTGCCCAGCGAGACGCCGGCCTTGCGGGCCAGCTCGACGCTGCTGTCGGTCAGCTCGCGGCTGCCGAGCATGATCGAGGCGACCTGCTGGGTGCCGCGGTGCAAGCCAGCGATCAAGGCTTCGATCTCTTCGGTGGACTTCTGCGTGCGCTGCGCAAGGCCGCGCACTTCGTCGGCCACCACGGCGAAACCACGCCCGGCCTCACCGGCACGTGCCGCTTCGATGGCGGCGTTCAGCGCCAGCAGGTTGGTCTGCTCGGCCACCGACTTGATCACGTCCATGACGCTGCCGATCTTCTGACTCTCCTGCTGCAAGGTGTTCATCGCCTCGCTGGAGCGGTGCACTTCACCGGCCAGGCGCTCGATCTGCTCGACCGCTTCGCCCACCACTTGCTCGCCCACGCGGGCTTCGCCGTCGGCGCTGGTCGCCGCGCGCGAGGCCTGTTCGGCATTGCGCGCCACTTCCTGCACGGTGGCGGCCATTTCGTGCATGGCCGTGGCCACCTGGTCGGTTTCGATCTTCTGGCTGTTGGCCCCGGCGTTGGTCTGCTCGGTGACCGCCGACAGTTCCTCGGCGGCGCTGGCGATCTGCGTGACGCTGTCGCGGATGCCGCCGATCAGTTCGCGCAGGGTGGTGGCCATGTGGCTGATGCTTTGCTGCAGCACGCCCAGCTCGTCGCGGCGCGTCACGCGCACGTTGTGGGTGAGGTCGCCATGGGCGATGCGGTCGACCACGCCCAACGTTTCCTGCAAGGGTTTGGTGATCTGGCGAGTGATGAGCACCGCTGCCACGACACCGAACAGCAGGGCCAGCAAGGTCGCGGCGATCTGCAAGGTGCGCGCTCGCGCGCTTTCGCTGTCGCGGCGGTCGAGCTGGAT
Source organism: Pseudomonas sp. MLB6B (assembly GCF_054508135.1). Classification (NCBI taxonomy): domain Bacteria; kingdom Pseudomonadati; phylum Pseudomonadota; class Gammaproteobacteria; order Pseudomonadales; family Pseudomonadaceae; genus Pseudomonas; species Pseudomonas sp. MLB6B. The sequence goes on from NZ_CP199313.1 coordinate 1,546,925, forward strand.
CTGGTACAGGGCGGCGCTGGTCTTGACGATGTCGGCGCCTTCGACGGTCATTTCCTGGCGGGCCTGGCCGATGGTCGCCACCGCATCGCGCAAGGACTGCATCGACTGGCTATAGGCCTGGATCTGACTGATGAAAGGTTGCGCGCTGAGGCCTTGTGGAACCTGCTGCTGCAGATTGTCGGCCGCTACTCGGGTGGCGGCGAGCTGAGCCAGTGCGGCCTTTTCCTGCGTGGCGTTGCTGTCGGCGATGTAACCGCGCACATCCACGCTCAGGCGCGACAGTTGCAAGCGCGCTGCACTGACCAGTTGGTGGTGCTCCAGACGGGTGGCATCCGTCTCAGGACGGGCCAGCATCTCCCGGCCCAGGTTTTCCAGCGCCACGTCGGCACTGCCGCCTGCCTGCTGGATACCGTCACGGGCCTTGGCAGAGGCGGCGTAGCCGCCGCGCATCAAGTTCAGCGACACCTTGTACTGTTCGATGGTCTTGCCCAGCTCGCCGAGCAGACGCACGTTCTCTTCGCTCTTGAAGCTTTTCGCCAGGCGTTGCTGCTGGGCGCTGAAGGTGTCGAGCTTGGCCTGGACGTTGGCCGCCGAGGCGTCGTCGCCATTGGCGATCATGTATTGCAGGCGCGCCACGCGCAGCTCGGCAAGGTCCTTGTTGAGCTGGCCGATGTCGCTCATCCAGTTGCTGCGGTCGATCAGACCGCCCACGCTGAACCAACCGGTCAAGGCCAGCAGACCGGTCAGGATAAGGACTAGGCCGAAGCCCAATCCCAGTTTCAAATTGACGCTGATGTTGGCAAACCAGCTGTTCATTGCACGCGCTCCCTGAAGAAATTTCGCTCACTTGCATCATCGCGGGGCGTTTTTATTCTTCAGAGCCCGCGGATACCCGAGGGTTATCGGCTGGGATCGCGTTAGCTGAAACGCTTTTTCAGCAGAATTTTCCTGGGAAAATCTGGCTATGGGCCATCACTGGCGGCACTGGTCAGGAACGACGCGAGCGTACGGGTAGGGAGGGCGCCGAAACGCACACGGGCCGCCCGAGGGCAGCCCGCGTACGAAGCGTTGGGTTCACAGGTTACGTGCGTTGAACGTGTCGCACTGAGTGGCGTCGCCCTGCTCGAAGCCGGTCTTGAACCAGCGCACGCGCTGCTGCGAAGTACCGTGGGTGAACGAGTCGGGAACCACACGGCCCTGGCCCTGCTGCTGCAAGCGGTCGTCGCCGATGGCGTTGGCCGCATTCAGCGCTTCGTCCACATCGCCCGGCTCCAGCCAGTTCAGACGTTTCTGCGCCTGGTAGGCCCATACCCCGGCGAAGCAGTCGGCCTGCAGCTCCTGACGTACCAGCAGACCGTTGGCGCCTTCCATACGCTCACCGCGTTGACGGGCGGCCTGCACTTCTTTGGATACGCCGAGCAGCGTCTGCACGTGGTGGCCGATTTCATGGGCAATCACGTACGCCTGGGCGAAGTCGCCGGCGGCGGAGAAGCGGGTTTCCATTTCGCGGAAGAACGACATGTCCAAGTACACGCGCTGATCGGCAGGGCAGTAGAACGGCCCGACCGCCGCCGAGGCGAAACCGCAGGCCGAGTTGACCTGGCCGCTGAACAGTACCAGCTTGGGCTCGCGGTATTGCTGGCCGGACTGGGCGAACAGGGCTTTCCAGGTGTCTTCGGTATCGCCCAGGATCGAGGAGACGAATGCGGCCTGCTGGTCATCGGCCGGAGGCGTCTTGCCTTCGGTGCCGGCAGGGGCTGCCTGGCGCTGCTCGACGTGGCCGCCTTGGCCGGTCAACTGGCCGAGGATCTGCAATGGGTCCTGGCCGGTCAGCCAGCCGATGCCGACGATCAGCAGGATCGCCCCCAGGCCCAAGCCCTTGCCACCGCCGAAGCGCATACCGCCGCCCCCGCCACCCGAACCTCGGGCATCCACTACGTTGTCGCTGCGCCGGCCTTTTCGCCAATCCATGAGAGTCTCCTGCAATAAGCTGTATGAGCTTCGCGCGACACGATTAGTTCAGGTGGTCGAAACATTGAAAACGCACGCTTTATCCATAACCATTTCGATAAGCGAGACAGCACCATTTTCAATGTTCAGCCGGCTTCACCTCACGGAAACTGCATGTCCGTCTGCCACGCACAGACGCCCATAATTCCAAGAGAGGACTACGGCCATGCCCGCCGAGGACAATCGCCGCTTCGTGATCCGTGATCGCAACTGGCACCCCAAAGCCCTGACCCCCGATTACAAGACTTCGATCGCCCGTTCGCCGCGCCAGGCGCTGGTGAGCATCCCGCAATCGATCAGCGAGACCACCGGCCCGAATTTCGCCCACCTGGGCTTCGGCGAACACGACCACGACCTGCTGCTCAACTTCGACCACGGCGGCCTGCCCATCGGCGAGCGCATCATCGTCGCCGGGCGCGTGCTGGACCAGTATGGCCGTCCTGTGCCCAACACCCTGGTGGAAATGTGGCAGGCCAATGCCGGCGGCCGCTACCGGCACAAGAACGATCGCTACTTGGCGCCGCTGGACCCGAACTTCGGCGGTGTGGGCCGTTGCCTGACCGATCGCGACGGTGTCTATAGCTTCCGCACCATCAAACCCGGCCCCTATCCCTGGCGCAACGGCCCCAACGATTGGCGGCCGGCGCACATCCACTTCTCCGTGAGCGGCCCGTCGATCGCGACCAAGTTGATCACCCAGCTGTATTTCGAGGGCGATCCGTTGATCCCGCTGTGCCCGATCGTCAAATCCATCGCCAACCCCGAGGCGGTGCAGCAACTGATCGCCAAGCTCGACATGGGCAACGCCAACCCGATGGACTGCCTGGCCTACCGCTTCGACATCGTGTTGCGCGGCCAGCGCCAGACCCACTTCGAGAACCGCTGAGGAGCCCCACATGCCTATTCAACTGCTGCCGGAAACCCCCTCGCAGACGGCGGGGCCCTACGTGCACATCGGCCTGGCGCTACAGGCCGCCGGCAACCCGCCCAGGCCCGAGGAGATCTGGAACCGCCTGGCCAAAGCCGAAGCGCCCGGCGAGCACATCCTGCTGATCGGCCATGTCTACGATGGCAACGGGCACCTGGTGCGCGATTCGTTTCTGGAGGTGTGGCAGGCCGACGCCGAAGGTCGGTACCACGAGGACTACAACCTGGAAAACGCTTTCAACAGCTTCGGCCGCACCGCCACCACCTTCGATGCGGGGGAGTGGACGCTGCATACGGTGAAACCGGGTGTGGTGAACAATGCGGCGGGCGTGCCGATGGCGCCGCACATCAATGTCAGCCTGTTCGCCCGGGGCATCAACATCCACCTGCACACGCGACTGTATTTCGACGACGAGGCCGAGGCCAACGGCAAGTGCCCGGTGCTCAACCTGATCGAACAGCCCCAGCGCCGCGAAACCCTGATCGCCCGGCGTTGCGAGGTGGACGGCAAGACGGCCTACCGTTTCGACATGCGTATCCAGGGCGAAGGGGAGACGGTGTTCTTCGATTTCTGAACCCCGATAGATAGCGGTCGGTTCGGCATTCCGATCGACCGCGGTGACCAAGGCTCAACCTCTGTGGGAGCGGCTTGAGCCACGATGGCCGGCAGCGCCGGCCCAATGGCCGCGATGCCGCTCGAAAAGGAATGAGCGGCGCCTGATCCAGGGCGGCGTTGCCGCCCATCGCGACTGAAGTCGCTCCCACAGCTCCCACAGCATTCACAGCATTCACAGCATTCACAGCATTCACAGCATTCATAGGATCCGAAGAACCCTCCGACCTCAACGCCGAACCAGCAACACCCCACTTTCCATATGGTGGGTGTACGGAAACTGGTCGAACAACGCACAGCGCTCGATGCGGTGGGTGTCGTGCAACTGGGCGATGTTGGCGGCCAGGGTCTCGGGGTTGCAGGAGATGTACAGGATGCGCTCGAAGCGCCGGGTCAGCTCGCAGGTGTCCGGGTCCATGCCGGCGCGCGGCGGGTCGACGAATACGGTGCCGAAGGCGTACTGCTTGAGGTCGATGCCCTGCAAGCGGCGGAACGGCCGCACCTCGTTCAACGCCTGGGTCAGCTCTTCGGCCGACAGGCGCACCAGCGTCACGTTGTCGATGCCGTTTTCGTCCAGGTTGCTCAGGGCGGCATTGACCGACGTCTTGCTGATCTCGGTGGCCAGCACCTGGCGCACGCGAGTGGCCAGCGGCAGGGTGAAGTTGCCGTTGCCGCAGTACAGTTCGAGCAGGTCGTCGTCGCGCTCGCCGATGGCCTCGAAGGCCCAGCTCAGCATTTTCTGGTTCACCGTGCCGTTGGGCTGGGTGAACGCACCTTCCGGCTGGCGATAGCTGAACACCCGGCCGGCGACGTCGAGCTTTTCCAGCGCATAGTCGCGGCCGATCACCAAGCGCTTGCCCTTCGAACGGCCGATCACGCTCACCTGCAACTCGCCGGCCAGCGCTTGCGCGGCGGCTTCCCAGGCCTCGTCGAGGGGACGGTGGTAGCACAGGGTGACCATGGCGTCGCCCGCCAGGGTGGTGAGGAACTCGACCTGGAACAGACGGTTGCTCAGCGCCTCGCTGGCCTGCCAGGCCGCCTTGAGGCGCGGCATCAGGTCGTTGATGCGCTGGCTGGCGATGGGGAAGTCGTCGATCAGGATCGCCTGGTGCTTCTCGCCGGGGGCGAACATCGCATAGTGGCGATCGCCGCCTTCGCGCCACAGGCGGAATTCGGCGCGCAGCCGGTAATGCGCCTGGGGCGAGTCGAACACCTGCGGCGCGGGCGCGTCGAACGGCGCCAGCAGCGCGCGCAGGCGCTCGGCTTTGGCGTTCAGTTGTTCGGCGTAGGTCGAGGGGTCGAAAGCGGCACTCATGCGTTGAACCAGCCCAGCTTGATGACGAACAGAATGGACAGGATCACCAGCGCCGCGTTCAGGTCGCGGTAGCGGCCGGAGATCAGCTTGATGGCGGTCCAGGCGATGAAGCCGAAGGCGATGCCGTTGGCGATCGAATAGGTCAGCGGCATGGCCAGGGCGGTCACCACCACCGGCGCGGCTTCGGTGATGTCGTCCCAGTTGATCTCCGCCAGGCCCGAGGCCATCAGCACGGCCACGAACAGCAGCGCCGGCGCGGTGGCGAAGGCGGGCACGCTGCCGGCCAGCGGTGCGAAGAACAGCGCCAGCAGGAACAGTACGGCGACCACGATGGCGGTCAGGCCCGTACGGCCCCCGGCGCTGACGCCTGCAGCCGACTCGATGTAGCTGGTGGTGGTCGAAGTGCCGAGCAGGGAGCCAGCCATGGCGGCGGTGCTGTCGGCGATCAGGGCGCGGCCCATCTTCGGCATGTGGCCGTCCTTGCCCATCAACCCGGCGCGCTTGGCCACGCCGATCAGGGTGCCGGAGTTGTCGAACAGGTCGACGAAGAGGAAGGCGAAGATCACGCTGATCAGCGCCACGTCGAGGGCACCGGCGATGTCCAGTTGCAGGAAGGTCGGCGCCAGCGACGGCGGCATCGACACCACGCCTGCGAACGGCGTCACGCCCAGCACGATGGAGGCCACGGTCACGGCCAGAATGCCGATCAGCACGGCCCCGCGCACCTTCAACGCTTCCAGGCCGACGATCAGGAAGAAGCCCAGGGTAGCGAGGATCGGCGCCGGGTTGCGCAGATCGCCCAGGCCTACCAGCGTCGCCGGGTTATCGACGACGATACCCGCGTTGTGCAGGGCGATCAGCGCCAGGAACAGGCCGATGCCGGCAGCGATGGCCGAGCGCAACGGCAACGGAATGCTGTTGACGATCCACTCGCGGATGCGCAGCACCGAGAGCACGAAGAACAGCACCGCCGAAACGAACACAGCGCCCAGCGCGACCTGCCAGGTATGGCCCTGGTGCAGCACCACGGTGTAGGTGAAGAAGGCGTTCAGCCCCATCCCCGGCGCCAGGGCGATGGGGTAGTTGGCGATCAGGCCCATGGTCACCGAGCCGATGGCCGCCGCCAGGCAGGTGGCGACGAACAGCGCGCCCTTGTCCATGCCGGTCTCGCCGAGGATGCTCGGGTTGACGAACAGGATGTAGGCCATGGCCAGGAAGGTGGTGACGCCCGCCAGTATCTCGGTGCGCACGTTGGTGTTGTGTGCTCTTAGTTGAAACAGCCTTTCCAGCATGCCCGCTCCCAAGTCGCCGTCGGCGCCGTGAATGTATCGACCCCAAGAGCAAAGCACAGGCGGCCAAGGTTGCTAATGCCGGTCAGTTGAGCGATCGGGGCCGCTTGGCGGCCCTCGCGGCCAAAGCCGCTCCTACAGGATCGCGCCTGTGGGAGCGGCTTCAGCCGCGATGGGCTGCAAAGCAGCCCTAATCAACGCTACTTCGGTTCAACTGACTGGCACTGGCCAAGGCTGCCGTGTTTTATCCGGGGCGGAAAAAAGCCGCGCATCATACCAGCATGCTTGGCGAGCGGTAGGTTCTGTCTGAAATGTCGAGGTGGGAAAGCGACGCAAGGTGGGCGCAGGGTGCCTGAAGGTCTTCGCGCGGCCTTCGGCTACACTGCGCACCCGCCTGAGAACCTCCACCCATGCAACTGATCGACTACCGCGACCTTACCCAGGCCCAGCAAGCCCAAGTGCTCGACATCCAGCTGCCGCTCGAACAACGGCGCCATGCCGGTGATGCGGCCAGTGCGCTGTACCTCGCGCGCAACCCCAGCGAGCAGCAGCGCTGCCTGGTGCTGGTGCACGAGCAGGTGCCGCGCGGTCTGTTGTTGCTCCAGCGCGGCGTGTTCCTGCCCGCCTGGGCCGAGGCCGATGCGGCCATGCTGATCGCCTTGCAGGTCGACCGGCGCCATCAGGGCCGCGGCTTGGGTCGTGCCTGCATGCAGGCCCTGCCAGGGGTGGTGCGGGCATTGTGGCCGGACATAGGCCGTCTGCAGCTGTCGGTGGCGCCCGACAACCACCTGGCGCGGCGGCTCTACCGCCACAGCGGGTGGAGCGACAGCGGGCAGGGCCATCGTGCCCGCGACGGGCACGAGCTGAGCATGAGCCTGGTGCTGTGAGGAGCGCTCTACCGCTTGATCTCGCTGTGTAGCCGGTCGCGGTTGGCCAGGGTCGGGAACAGCTTGATCCACACCCCGGTCACCACCAGCGTGCCGACCCCGCCCAGCACCACCGCCGGCACCGTGCCCAGCCAGTGCGCGGTGACCCCCGATTCGAACTCGCCGAGCTGGTTCGAGGCGCCGATGAACAGGCCGTTCACGGCGCTGACCCGGCCACGCATCTAGTCGGGCGTCTCCAACTGCACGAAGGCGCTGCGGATCACCATGCTGATCATGTCGGCCGCGCCCAGCACCACTAGCACCGCCAGCGAGAACCAGAAGGACGTCGACAGGCCGAAGGCGATGGTCGCCACACCGAACACGGCAACGGCGGTGAACATGGTGCGCCCCACCTTGCGCTCGAAGGGAAAGCGCGCCAGCCACAGCGACATCAGCAAGGCGCCGACCGCCGGCGCCGAGCGCAACAGGCCCAGGCCCATGGGGCCGGTGAACAGGATGTCCTTGGCGAACACCGGCAACAGCGCCGTGGCGCCGCCCAGCAGCACGGCGAACAGGTCCAGGGAAATGGCGCCAAGGATGTCCTGGCGGCTGCGGATGAAACGGATGCCGGCCAGCAGCGATTCCAGGCTGGCGCGGCCGCGCTGGGCCACCTGCGCCCGTACGCTCAGGCTCAAGGTCAACAGGCAGGCGATGGCATATAGCAGCACGGTTGGGCCGTACACCCAGAGGCTGCCGAAGGCGTACAGGAAACCGCCCACCGCCGGCGCGACGATGGTCGCCGACTGGCTGGCCGAGGCGGAGGCCGCGACCGCACGCGGGAACAGCCCCGGCGGCACGATGTTGGGCAGCAGTGCTTGGGTCGCCGGCATTTCGAAGGCACGGGTGGCGCCGAGCAGGAAGGCCAGCGCGAAGATCAGCTCGCGGCTGACGCTGTCGGTGGCGCTGCCCAGCGCCAGGCCGAGCGCGATCAACCCTTGCAGCGCCTGGCACAGCGCGGCCACACGACGCCGGTCGTAGCGGTCGGCGACATGTCCGGTGTGCAGCATGAACAAGACGCGCGGGGCGAACTCCACCAGCCCGACCAGGCCCAGGTCGAGCACGTTGCCGGTGAGCTGGTAAAGGTGCCAGCCGATGGCCACGGTGAGCATCTGGAAGCCGCTGGCGGTGAATACCCGGGCGAACCAGAAGGCGACGAAGGGGCGGTGGTGGCGGAGCAGGGTGGGTTCGGACATGGAGTGAGTGCCTGTAGGAGCGTCGGCCCGAGGGTATCACCTGTTTGTAACAAAGAGTTGCTGCTTGCCCAGGCATACACATTCCGCCCACCCGGTAAACCCGATGGGACCTCCGGTCGCGCGGCATTCGACCACAGTCCCCATAGGGTGCTGGAGGACTATGCTTGCCCTATCCGTTGATCTGGATCAAAACGACCCGCGCCGACGGACAGCCGTACCCCCGCGATCCGACCGAACAATTCCAATGCACAGCGCTCGATACACGAGGGGGCAGTAAGCGGAGGCTCGCGTGCCCAGCCGCCGGATCACCTGACGAGGAAAATGCCATGTTCGGTCTCGAAGCCTTGGAGCTTGCCCGAATCCAGTTCGCCTTCACCGTGTCGTTCCACATCCTGTTTCCCGCCATCACCATCGGCCTGGCCAGCTACCTGGCCGTGCTCGAAGGGCTGTGGCTGAAGACCGACAGGCAGGTCTACCGCGACCTCTACCATTTCTGGTCGAAGATCTTCGCCGTCAACTTCGGCATGGGCGTGGTTTCGGGGTTGGTCATGGCCTACCAGTTCGGCACCAACTGGAGCCGCTTTTCCGAGTTCGCCGGCTCCGTCACCGGCCCCTTGCTGACCTACGAAGTGCTCACCGCCTTCTTCCTCGAAGCAGGCTTCCTGGGCGTCATGCTGTTCGGCTGGAACCGCGTGGGCCGCGGCCTGCACTTCTTCGCCACGCTGATGGTGGCCCTCGGCACGCTGATCTCGACCTTCTGGATCCTGGCTTCCAATAGCTGGATGCAGACGCCGCAAGGCCACGAGATCGTCGACGGGCGAGTGATTCCGGTCGATTGGCTGGCGATCATCTTCAACCCCTCGTTCCCCTACCGCCTGCTGCACATGTCGGTCGCGGCCTTCGTCGCCACGGCGTTCTTCGTCGGCGCTTCGGCGGCCTGGCACCTGCTGCGCGGACGCGACAACCCGGCAGTGCGCAAGATGCTCTCGATGGCCATGTGGATGGCGTTGGTCGTAGCGCCGGTACAGGCGGTGATCGGCGACTTCCACGGCCTCAACACCCTCAAGCACCAACCGGCGAAGATCGCCGCCATCGAAGGCCACTGGGAAAACCCGCCCGGCGAGCCGACGCCGTTGATCCTCTTCGGGCTGCCGGACATGCAGGCCGAGACCACCCGCTACAAGGTCGAGATTCCGGTGCTGGGCAGCCTGATCCTGACCCACAGCCTCGACAAGCAAGTGCCGGCGCTCAAGGAGTTCGCGCCTGAGGACCGACCCAACTCCACCGTGATCTTCTGGTCGTTCCGGGTGATGGTGGGTCTTGGCATGCTGATGATCCTGGTCGGCCTGTGGAGCCTGTGGCTGCGTCGCACGGGCGGGCTGTACAGCTCGCGGCCCTTCCTCTACCTGGCGCTGTGGATGGGGCCGTCCGGGCTGATCGCCATCCTCGCCGGCTGGTTCACCACCGAGATCGGGCGCCAGCCTTGGGTGGTGTACGGGCTGATGCGCACTGCCGAAGGCGTGTCGAACCACAGCGAAACCCAGTTGGGCTTCACCTTGGTGATGTTCGTGGTGGTGTACTTCGCGCTGTTCGGCACCGGCCTGGGTTACATGATGCGTCTGGTACGCAAGGGCCCGCACACCGGCGAAGGCAACCAGCCGCGGCCGGGCGGCCCTGGGCGCAAACGTACGCCGGCGCGGCCGCTGTCGGCCGCCGAAGAAGGCTCTGGCAACGATGCCGGATCCGCGCGTCTGAACGAGGGGAACTGAACCATGGATATCGATCTTCCGCTGGTCTGGGCCGGGATCATCATCTTCGGCGTGATGATGTACGTGGTGATGGACGGCTTCGATCTGGGCATCGGCATGCTCTTTCCCTTCGTGCCGGCCAAGGCCGACCGCGATGTGATGATGAACACCGTGGCACCTGTCTGGGACGGCAACGAGACCTGGCTGGTGCTCGGCGGGGCCGGGCTGTTCGGTGCCTTTCCGATGGCCTATGCGGTGGTGCTGGAAGCACTCTACCTGCCGCTGATCCTGATGCTGGTAGGGCTGATCTTCCGCGGCGTGGCCTTCGAGTTCCGCTTCAAGGCCAGGGATGCCAAGCGCCATCTGTGGGACAAGGCCTTCATCGGCGGCTCGCTGGTGGCGACCTTCTTCCAGGGCGTGGCGCTGGGGGCGTTCATCGAAGGCTTCAAGGTGGTCGACCGGCACTACGCCGGCGGCTCCCTGGATTGGCTCACCCCGTTCAGCCTGTTCAGCGGCCTGGGCCTGATCGTGGCCTACGCGCTGCTGGGCGCGACCTGGCTGATCATGAAGACCGACGGCCCCTTGCACCAGCGCATGCACCAACTGGCCAAGCCCCTGGCCCTGGTGCTACTGGCGGTGATCGGTGTGGTCAGCCTGTGGACGCCATTGGCTTACGGTCAGATCGCCGAACGCTGGTTCAGCCTGCCCAACCTGATCTGGTTCCTGCCCGTGCCGATCCTGGTGCTGGTGACCTTCTACGCCTTGCTCAAGGCCGTGGCGCGCGGCAGCCATTACGCGCCCTTCCTGCTGACCCTGGTGCTGATCTTCCTTGGCTACAGCGGCCTGGGCATCAGCCTGTGGCCGAACATCATTCCGCCGTCCGTGTCGATCTGGGAGGCCGCCGCGCCTCCGCAGAGCCAGAGCTTCATGCTGGTGGGTACGCTGTTCATCCTGCCGTTGATCCTGGGCTACACGTTCTGGAGCTACTACGTGTTCCGCGGCAAGGTCGGCCACGACGACGGCTATCACTGAGGAGCGACATCCTATGAAGCCTGAACCCCACGAGACGCCGACGCCCTTGTGGCGGCGACTGGGTTGGCTGGCGCTGATCTGGCTGGCCAGCGTGGCCAGCCTGGGCGTGTTCGCCTGGCTGATGCGCCTGTTCATGAGTGCGGCGGGGCTCACGACACACTGATGGCGCGCGCCACTGCCCGACCCAGGTGCGCGCCTATTTACGTGCCTTGAGGATGACGAACTTGGGCGTGGCGGCCACCTGTTCCACACCGCGGAACAACCGCGCCAGCTTGCTGTGGTAGCCCAGATGGCGGTTGCCGACGATGTACAGCGCGCCGCCCACTACCAGCGCCTCGCGCGCTTGCTGGAACATGCGCCAGGCGAGGAAGTCACCGACCACCTGCTGCTGGTGGAAGGGTGGGTTGCACAGTACCACGTCCAAGGATTGCTTGGGGTGTCCGGCAAGACCGTCTGCGGCCACAAAGTCGGCCGGCCGTTCGCCGAGCGCCGCGCGCCAGTTCTCCTCGGCCGACTGCACCGCCATGTACGACTCGTCCACCAGGGTGTAATGCGCCTCGGGGTTACTCAGGGCACTGGCGATGGCCAGCACGCCGTTGCCGCAGCCAAGGTCGGCGACCCGAGCGCCGCCGAGGTTGCTCGGCAGATGCGGGAGGAAGGCGCGCGTGCCGATGTCTAGGCCTTCGCGGCAGAACACGTTGGCGTGGTTGACCAGCGTCAGCGGCGGTACATCGAGCAGGTAGCGGGTGGGGTAGGGCGAGACGACCATAGGCCGTTCGCTGGCGGTGGCCGTCAGCAGGCGGGCCTTCTTCTGCGCCAGCGAGGCCTGTACGGGGCCTATGTACTTTTCCAGCAGGTCGCCTGCGGCGCGCGGCAGGTGCTTGACCATGGCGCCGGCGATCACTTGGGCGCCCGGTGCCAGTTGGCCCTGAAGGCGGATCAGTTGCTCTTCGAGCAGGGCCAGGGTCTTGGGCACGCGTAGCAGCACGCGGTCGAACGGCCCCTGCCACATGGCGCTGGCCGGTACGAACGGCACCCCGGGCTTGGCATTGCGCGCCAGGTTCTTGTCCAGCGCCAAGTGGGCCAGGTAGGAATCGCCACTGCTGACCACCGCCACGTGCCCGCTCAAGCTCGCAGCCAGCGCACCGAAACTGTCGTTGAGCACCAGCACGCGGCTGTGCGCGGCAGGCGCCTGTTCGGCGAAGCGTTGCAGCAGGTACTCGTCGGCGGCGTCGAAGGCCTGCAACGGATCGTTGGCTTGGTCGGGTTGGCGGATCAGGTCGAGATCGGCGAAGGAGGAGGTTAGCGAAGGCATGAGGCGGACCCTGAAGGGAATCGTCCGGTCGCCTGGGCGACCCTGGTTGGGCGCGGATTCTACAGGGGTTTGCTAGAGGAGGGGCAGGCCGGTTTCAGATCATGCCATGCATGGCGGCAATGGCGATGGCACCGGCTTTGTTCGAGGCGTTGGTCTTGGTGATGACGCTGCGGATATGGAAGTTCACCGTGCTCTGCGACAACGAGAGGATACAGGCGATGTCGGCGGCGGTCTTTCCCGCGGCAGACCAGCGCAGCACTTCCATTTCCCGATCGCTCAAGTGCGCGACGGGCGACTCGGCCTCCAAGCGGACTCTGTGATATTCGCCGAGCAAGGCATGCAGGGTGTTACAGAGCCAGAGGACTTCAGCGCCCTTTTCATAGAACTCGGCCATGCCGATCTTGCCTGAAGGACGCGACACGCTGAGGTGGCTTTCGAAGCCGCGCAGGCCGTGCACCGCTTGGGTCCAGCCATAGCGCAAGCCATGTTTGCAGGCCGCGTGGCGGTACCGGGGGCAGGCCGCGAAATGCGCCTCGTCCCACAGCACCGGTAGCGTGGTGTGGTGGCACATGGATCTGATCGGATCGATCTGGCTCAGCTCTTCGCGCTCGTACTGCTCGTTCCACTCGGGCGGGTAGTTGTTGTAGCACAGCAGATTGGTACCGCGGGCCACGCTTTGCACGTGGAGACGCAAGCCAAGGTGGGTCATGCCCAGGGCTTGGGCCAATTCGATCGAGCGGTCAAAGATCGCGGTGGGCTCTCGTTTTTCCAGCAGATCTTGCAATTGTCTGGACGTCCAATGTGGCATTGCGATTCCCCGGAGACTCTATCTATCAGGTGAAGACAGTACCCAGTGTAGGGAATGTCTGGAAATGGAGTTCTGCTTTTTCGCTATAAGCGTCTTTCGGTTTAATCATTTAGAACGGTTGGCACTATAGGCCCGTGCCTTGCGTGGTTTTTATCCGGGCGGCTTTGCGCCACACTGGCGTACCTTTTTTCCGGAGTGCCCCATGACCGACAGCGCCGACAAGTTCACCGCACAGACCCTACTGGACGTAAAACCCTTGACTCCGAGCCTGTTCAGTCTGCGGGTGACTCGCGACGCCGGTTTTCGCTTCCGCTCCGGCCAGTTCGCCCGTCTGGGGGTGACCAAGGCCGACGGCAGCATCGCCTGGCGTGCCTATTCGATGGTCAGCGCGCCCCATGACGAATACCTGGATTTCTTTTCAATTGTTGTGCCAGGTGGGGAATTCACCAGCGAGCTGAGCCGCCTCGGCCAGGGCGATACCCTGCTCATCGACCGCCAGGCCTTCGGCTACCTGACCCTGGACCGCTTCGTCGGCGGTCGTGACCTATGGCTACTGGCCACCGGCACTGGCATCGCGCCGTTCATGTCGATTTTGCAAGACTTCGAGGCCTGGGAACGTTTCGAATCGATCAAGCTGGTCTATTCGGTACGCGAGGCCAAAGAGCTGGCCTACCTTGACGAAATCGCCGGGCTCGAGCAGCGCGACTATCTGGCCGAGTTCGCCGGCAAGCTGCAATTCATCCCGGTGGTCACCCGTGAAGCGCATCCGGGTGCACTGAATGCGCGCATCACCACGCTGATCGAAAACGGCGAGCTGGAACGGGCGGCAGGGTTGGCGTTCTCGCCCGAGCATTCGCGCATCATGCTCTGCGGCAACCCGCAGATGATCGACGACACACGCCAGGCATTGAAGGCACGGGATCTGCAATTGAGCTTGAGCCGGCGACCTGGGCAGGTGGCGGTGGAGAACTACTGGTAGAAAAGAGGGTAGAAGGCAGAAGGGCCGCCTTGCGCGGCCCTTCTGCATGGGCTCAAGGCAGTCTGTTCTGGTTTTGCGTCTTGAGCAGGTCGCGGATTTCGGTCAGCAGCGTCTCTTGTGGCGTTGGGGTCGGTGGTGCGCTCGGGGCGACCGCTTCTTCACGCTTGAGACGGTTGATGGCCTTCACGCCCATGAAGATGGCGAAGGCGACGATGATGAAGTCGATCACGGTCTGGATGAACTTGCCGTAAGCCAGTACCACGGCCGGGACATCGCCTTGGGCGGCCTTGAGGGTGATGGCCAGGTCGCTGAAGTCGACGCCACCGATCAGCAGCCCCAGCGGTGGCATGATCACATCGCCGACGAACGACGAGACGATCTTGCCGAACGCCGCACCGATGATGATGCCGACGGCCATGTCGACGACGTTGCCTTTGACCGCAAAGGCCTTGAATTCCTTGATCACGCTCATGGTGTGTTTCCTTGTAACAAAGTGAGAATGTGCTCGCAGTGTAGCCAGCATCGGTTGCATGCGTTGCGCATGCTGCAAGTGACTGTATTGCCAGCCAATAGTTTTAGCCGATGAGCGCCCGCAGTATGGATGCAAGGGTCGGTTATGATGGTGACTTTTTCCGGGAGACCGACCCATGGCCAAGGCCAAGCGCTTGTATGGCTGCACCGAGTGCGGCGCCACCTTTCCCAAATGGGCGGGCCAGTGCGGCGAGTGCGGCGCCTGGAATACCCTGGTGGAAACCCAGATCGAGAGCGGCGGCGCGGCAGCGCCCAGCAGCGGGCGGGCCGGCTGGACCGGCCAGCAGGCGCAGCTCAAGACCCTCGCCGAAGTCAGCGTCGAGGAAATCCCGCGCTTCACCACCAGCAGCGGCGAACTCGACCGGGTGCTGGGCGGCGGTCTGGTCGATGGCTCGGTGGTGCTGATCGGCGGCGACCCCGGCATCGGCAAGTCGACCATCCTCTTGCAGACCTTGTGCAACATCGCCACGCACATGCCGGCGCTGTACGTCACCGGTGAGGAGTCGCAGCAGCAGGTGGCGATGCGCTCGCGCCGCCTGGGCCTGCCTCAGGACCAGCTCAAGGTGATGACCGAAACCTGCATCGAGACCATCATCGCCACCGCCCGTGTGGAAAAGCCGCGGGTGATGGTCATCGACTCGATCCAGACCATCTTCACCGAGCAGCTGCAATCGGCACCGGGCGGCGTGGCCCAGGTACGGGAAAGCACGGCGCTGCTGGTGCGCTACGCCAAGCAGAGCGGCACGGCGATCTTCCTGGTCGGCCACGTCACCAAGGAAGGCTCGCTGGCCGGGCCACGCGTGCTCGAACACATGGTCGACACCGTGCTGTATTTCGAGGGCGAGTCCGACGGCCGTCTGCGCCTGTTGCGGGCGGTGAAGAACCGTTTCGGCGCGATCAACGAACTGGGCGTGTTCGGCATGACCGACCGCGGCCTGAAAGAGGTGTCCAACCCATCGGCGATCTTCCTCAACCGCGCCCAGGAAGCGGTGCCGGGCAGCGTGGTCATGGCCACCTGGGAAGGCACGCGGCCCATGCTGGTCGAGGTGCAGGCGCTGGTCGACGACAGCCACCTGTCCAACCCGCGGCGGGTGACCCTGGGCCTGGACCAGAACCGCCTGGCCATGCTCTTGGCCGTGCTGCACCGCCACGGCGGTATTCCCACCCACGACCAGGACGTGTTCCTCAACGTGGTCGGCGGGGTCAAGGTGCTGGAAACCGCATCCGACCTGGCCTTGCTCGCGGCGGTGATGTCCAGCCTGCGCAACCGGCCGCTGGCCCACGGCTTGCTGGTGTTCGGCGAGGTCGGCCTGTCGGGCGAGGTACGGCCGGTGCCCAGTGGTCAGGAGCGGCTCAAGGAAGCGGCCAAGCACGGCTTCAAACGCGCCATCGTCCCCAAGGGCAACGCACCGAAGGATGCGCCGGCGGGGTTGCAGGTGATTGCGGTGACGCGGTTGGAGCAGGCGTTGGATGCGTTGTTCGAGGAGTGATGCTTCGTGTCTGCGGCTTGCCAGCTACCTTGGCCGGAACAGAAAACCCCGCATGGGCGGGGTTTGCGGTCAGACGCGTTGCACGGCGTTCTCGTAGACCTCGTCATCGCGTCTGGCCCCTACGCAGAGCACGACGACGATCTCGCTACCTTGGATGCGATAGACGATGCGTACTTCCCCAGTTCGTATCCGGCGGCATCCAGCTAATGCGCCTCTAAGCGGCTTACCAAGCTTGTCCGGTTCGCCTTCGGCAATACGCTCGCGTATGACCGCCAGAATTCTTCTGGCTTGAGCAGTACCCAGCTGCTTGAGGTCATTCTCCACTTGCGGATGAAACTTCACATTCCAGCGCATAAGTCGATTACCTAAAACGAGCTTCCATGTCTTCGAGGCTTACACAGCTTTCGTCTTCCAGCGTGAGCAAGCGTTCAGAGGCCAGGCGTTCGGCGCGCAGGTCTTCGAGTTCGTCCTGCATGGCCTGGAACGTATCGACACCCATCAGTACCGCTGCGGGTTCGTTGTCCTTGAAAATGACCAAGTGAGGTGCGTCGCCGCTAGTAACTTCCTTGAGCTTGGCGCCGAACATTCTTGCCATTACCGTTGCAGAGACTGCCTGCTCGGGCCGAGTGAGTAAAAACGCCATTTTCTGCTCTCCGCATCACTGATCGTTGCACTATCGGGCTGGCGAAACGAAATTCGGCCAAAGCCAGTACGCTTGAATTAGCGTACAATCATACGCTAAATAATGTGTAAATCAATGCGTACGATAGTGAGTGCATCCCTGTGGCAGTTTTAACGGTGATCCATGAGTGCGTTTGTAAAAAGAGATCTCGACGATGCGCATCGAGGCCCCTGCGCCCGAGCGGGCAATCGGTTCAGTGCTCCGCCACCGCCTTGCGCCGTGCCGAGAGCGTGTCGGTCGCGTCGGCGTCGAGCAGCGGCACCTCGTGCCCTTCGGCATCGTACAGGTGGCCGTCCTTGAAGTAGTCGCCGTCGCGCAGGGCCGAGATGTCCGAATAGTGGATCGTGCGCTCGTAGCCGGCGGCGAACACCGAGGGGTTCTGCGGATTGCCGGCGGTGAAGTGGTTGAACATCAGGTTGAGTGCGATGGCCATGATCGCGGCCGAGCTGATGCCCGAATGGAAGATGGTCTCGAACCAGCTGGGGAACTGGTGGTAGAAGGTCGGTGCGGCGATGGGGATCATGCCGAAGCCGAGCGAGGCCGCGACGATGATCAGGTTGACGTTGTTCTGGTAGCTGACCTTCGACAGGGTGCGGATGCCGCTGGCCGCCACCGTGCCGAACAACACGATCCCGGCACCGCCGAGCACCGGCGTGGGTACGGCGGCGATCACCCGGCCCATCACCGGCAGCAGGCCGAGCACCACCAGGATCACGCCACCGGTGGCCACCACGTAACGGCTCTTGACTCCAGTGACTGCCACCAGGCCGACGTTCTGGGCGAAGGCGCTCTGCGTGAAGGAACCGAACAACGGCGCCAGGATGCTCGACGCCATGTCCGCGCGCAGGCCGTTGCCCAGGCGCTTGGAATCGACCTTGGTGCCGATGATGTCGCCCACCGCGAGGATGTCGGCCGAGGTCTCCACCAACGTCACCATGATCACGATGCACATCGACAGGATCGCGGCGAGGTGGAAGGTCGGCATGCCGAAATGCAGCGGCGTCGGCATCGCCAGCATCGGGCCTTGGCCGACGCCGCTGAAGTCGGCCATGCCCAGCGCCCAGGCGATCAGCGTGCCGATCACCATTGCCAGCAGAATCGACAGGCGCGACAGCGCGCCGCTGCCGATCTTGCTCAGCAGCAGCACGATGGCGAAGGTCAATGCCGCCAGGCCGATGTTGGCCACGCTGCCGTAATCGGCAGCGGCGCTGTTGCCGCCCATCACCCAGCGCGCAGCGACCGGCATTAAGGTCAGGCCGATGGTGGTGATGACGATGCCGGTGACCAGCGGCGGGAAGAACTGCGTGATGCGCGAGAACACCGGGGTGATCAGCAAGCCGATCAAGGAAGCCGCCATCACCGCGCCCAACACGGCGGGCATACCGCCGCCGCCTTGGGTGCCGAGAATCGCGCCCATGGTCGCCACGCCAGCGAACGACACCCCTTGCACCAACGGCAACTGACAACCGAAGAAGGGTAGGCCCAGGGTCTGTAGCAGGGTCGCCAGCCCGCCTGCGAACAGCGAGGCGGCGATCAGCAAGCCGATGTCCGCCGGGGCCATGCCGGCAGCCTGACCGAGGATCAGCGGCACGGCGACGATACCGCCGTACATGGTCAGGACGTGTTGCAGACCATAGGCGAGGTTGGCGCCCAGGCCGAGGTTTTCGTCCTCGGGCCGGGCGGGGGAGGAGGTGCTATGGGACGTGGTCATGGAGCAGGCTCTCTCGAATTATTGTTGTGGCGCTACTGGTATGAATCGTACCGAAGGTGTTGTATCGATTGTATACAATAATTCGAATAAGGCTTCGACCAGCCCCTTTTTAGGCCTGATCGAGGCATGCCAAACCGCCTTATTACAAGGCGTATTACCTGTTCTAGAGCGGTGTGTACGAAACACCGAGCATCGCCAATAAAGTTGTCCGATTGGACAGAAAAGCGTATCTGGCGATTTAATTGGCCCGCTAAATAACCTCAATCTTCGATAAGTTCGCCCAGTTCCCGCTGCATTTCCGTTTCATCGGCCAGATTCAATTCCACCAGGCGATGCAGGTGGCTGATCGAATCGATGTCCATCGAGGTGCAAGCGAAGCCCAGCCGGCCCGCCTCTTCATGGCGCAGTTCGACCTGCATGCGTACCAGTACATCGGCGCCCAGTTGTACCTTCGCTTCGAACGGCTGGGTGAGGTCGACTTGCCAGGCGGCCGGGCGCTCGATCAACAGGCCCTTGAGCGACAGATCGATGAGCGCGACTGGCCAGCACTGCCCGTGCTGGCAGAGTTGCGTGGCAGCATCGAAGGGAATGCGTTGGAAACGTCGACGTTCGCGGCTATCGCCCATGTTGAAACCCTCGGAAGTGCATTGGATGCGCATGGCGGATGGCGTTCGTGCGAGCGCTGGCGGATCTGCCTGCAAAGGCTCTAGACCAAAGCAGATGTGGCAATGCGCAAGCACTCGCCCTAGACTCGGTGAGCGGCGTTATTCCAATAATCCAGCTGGAAGTAAAACCATGAACAACAATAATAGCCTGCTGCGCCACATACCGTGGCTAGCGCTGGCAGTCATAGGGGCCTGTGCGCTGGGCGTGGTCGCCCTGCGTCGGGGTGAAGCGGTCAATGCCTTGTGGATCGTGGTCGCGGCGGTCGCCCTGTACCTCGTCGCCTACCGTTACTACAGCCTGTTCATCGCTACCAAGGTGATGCAACTCGACCCGCGCCGGGCGACGCCTGCGGTGCTCAACAACGACGGTCTGGACTACGTGCCGACCAACAAGCACATCCTCTTCGGCCACCACTTCGCCGCCATCGCCGGTGCCGGCCCCTTGGTCGGCCCGGTGCTGGCGGCGCAGATGGGCTATCTGCCCGGCACCCTGTGGCTGATCGCCGGCGTGGTCCTGGCCGGCGCGGTGCAGGACTTCATGGTGCTGTTCCTCTCCACCCGGCGTAACGGCCGCTCGCTGGGCGACATGGTGCGCGAGGAGATGGGCCGCATTCCCGGCACCATCGCCCTGTTCGGTTGCTTCCTGATCATGATCATCATCCTCGCGGTGCTGGCGCTGATCGTGGTGAAAGCCCTGGCGGAGAGCCCGTGGGGCATGTTCACGGTGATGGCGACCATCCCGATCGCGATGTTCATGGGCATCTACATGCGCTATATCCGCCCAGGACGAATCGGCGAGATTTCCCTGATCGGCGTGGTGCTGTTGCTGCTGTCGATCTGGGTCGGCGGTCTAGTCGCCGCCGATCCGGTATGGGGCCCGGCCTTCACCTTCACCGGGGTGCAGATCACATGGATGCTGGTGGGCTACGGCTTCGTCGCTGCCGTGCTGCCGGTGTGGCTGGTGCTGGCGCCGCGCGACTACCTGTCGACCTTCCTCAAGATCGGCACCATCCTGGCCCTGGCCATCGGCATCCTGATCCTCGCACCCGAGCTGAAGATGCCCGCCCTGACCCAATTCACCGACGGCACAGGCCCGGTGTGGAAGGGTGCGCTGTTCCCGTTCCTGTTCATCACCATCGCCTGTGGCGCAGTCTCGGGCTTCCACGCGCTGATCTCCTCGGGCACCACGCCCAAGTTGCTGGACAACGAAACCAACGCCCGCTACATCGGCTACGGCGGCATGCTGATGGAATCGTTCGTGGCCATCATGGCCATGGTCGCCGCTTCGGTGATCGAACCCGGCGTGTACTTCGCCATGAACAGCCCGGCGGCCATCGTCGGCAGCGACGTGGTGTCGGTGGCGCAGACCGTCAGCAGCTGGGGCTTCATGATCACCCCCGACCAGCTCGAGGCGGTGGCCCGCGACATCGGTGAGCACACCATCCTGGCCCGTGCCGGCGGCGCGCCCACCTTGGCTGTGGGCATCGCGCAGATCCTGCACCAGGTGCTGCCGGGCGAGAACACCATGGCCTTCTGGTATCACTTCGCCATTCTGTTCGAAGCGCTGTTCATCCTCACTGCCGTCGATGCCGGTACCCGTGCCGGCCGCTTCATGCTCCAGGACCTGCTCGGCAGCTTCGTGCCGGCGCTCAAGCGCACCGAGTCGTGGGCCGCCAACATGATCGCCACGGCCGGCTGTGTGGCACTGTGGGGTTACCTGCTGTATCAAGGCGTGATCGACCCGCTGGGTGGCATCAATACTCTGTGGCCGCTGTTCGGCATCTCCAACCAGATGCTGGCGGGTATCGCCCTGATGCTCGGCGCCGTGGTGCTGGTCAAGATGAAGCGCCAGCAATACGTGTGGGTGACCTTGCTGCCCGCCGTGTGGCTGCTGATCTGTACCACCACCGCTAGCCTGATCAAGCTGTTCGACGCCAACCCGGCGGTCGGTTTCCTGGCCCTGGCGAACAAGTACAGCACCGCGCTACAAGCCGGCCAGGTACTGGCGCCGGCCAAGGACATCGGGCAGATGCAGCACGTGGTGTACAACGCCTACACCAACGCCGGCCTGACCGTGCTGTTCCTGGTAGTGGTGTTCAGCATCCTGTTCTTCGCCTTGAAAGTCGGCTACCGCGCCTGGAACCACAAGGAACGCACCGACAAAGAAACCCCGTTCCAGGCTCTGCCTGAAGCGTAACCAGAGAGGGCCGCGGCCATGTTCAACGACCTGGGACGACTGGGTAAGTACCTTGGGCAGGCCGCCCGCCTGATGGTGGGCATGCCTGACTACGACAACTACGTCGAGCACATGCAGCGCACACACCCGGACCAGCCGGTGATGAGCTACGAGGCGTTCTTCCGCGAGCGCCAGGAAGCCCGTTACGGCGGCAAGGCCGGGCCCAAGTGCTGTTAGGCGTGGCCCGCAACGTGCTGACCGAAGCGCAAGCGAACCGGCCTGCGCGCCGCACCCTCGCGGCGTACTGGTCCTGACGCCACACCCTGCCTGACCTGTGGGAGCCCGGAAAACCGCGCTCCCACATTCATTTTCGGCTCCATGGAGGTACCTGCGTGCAAACGCCCATTCCCGTTACCGTCCTCACCGGCTTCCTCGGCGCCGGCAAGACCACCTTGCTCAAGCACATGCTCAAAGCCGAGCACGGTCTGAAGATCGCCGTGATCGAAAACGAATTCAGCGAAGCCGGTATCGACAGCCAGTTGCTCGGCGACGAGCCGGTGCAGGTCATGACCCTGGCCAACGGTTGCGTGTGCTGCACCATCCACACCGACCTGACCAAAGCTCTGTATCTGCTGCTCGAACGCCTCGACGCCGGCGAAATCGCGTTCGACCGCTTGGTGATCGAGTGCACGGGCCTGGCCGATCCGGCACCTGTGGCGCAAACCTTCTTCATCGACGAAGAGCTGCGTGAGCGTTACTTGCTCGACGGCATCATCACCCTGGTCGATGCCCTGCATGCGGATGTGCACCTGACTCAGACCATCGCCCAGGCGCAGGTGGGCTTCGCCGACCGCCTGCTGTTGAGCAAGACCGACCTGGTGCAGCCTGCCGCGGTCGAGGCCTTGCGCGAGCGGCTGGGCCGGATCAACGGCCGCGCCGCGATTCGGGTGGTCGAGCAGGGGCGCATCGAGCTTGCCGAGCTGCTCGACGTGCGCGGCTTCAACCTCAATCCAGAACTGGGCCTGCGTCCGGCGCCAAGCCTGCGACCGGTGCTGACGCCGGCCACGCCCGACCGCATTTCCACCTTGGTGCTGCGCAGCGATACAGCACTGGACATCGACCGCCTCAGCGATTTCATGAACGAGCTGCTGGAGGAGCACGGCAAGCAGTTACTGCGCTACAAAGGCGTGCTGAACATTGCCGGCGACGAGCGCCGCCTGGTGTTTCAGGGTGTGCTCAAACTATACGGTTTCGATTGGGACGCCGAATGGCGCGAGGGCGAAGCGCGCGAGAGCGTCATGGTGTTCATCGGCGACGAGTTGCCGGAGCAGCAGATCAAGGCGGGGTTCGCGGCGCTGAGCGGGAATCCGGCGACGACAGCGCCGGATTGATTGCGCTTGAAAGTCCGTGAGACGTGCTGGCTGGAGCACGTTTCACGGGCTGCTCATGCTTCGTCGGGTTGGCTGACCCATGGCACGTTTCTCTGCACGATCATCAGCGTCCAAGGCAGCGGTGTGCCCTCGGCCCGGGTCAGGTAGGTGTGCCGCGAGTAGCTGCGTTTGCCCAAGACGATCGGCTTGCCACCTGCTTCCAGCTGGACGGAATGGGTGTCGTCAGCCAGACCGTCCATGTCGACGCCTTGGCCATCGAGTGTCTTGAGCGTCACCGGTTGCGGATTGCATTCGTACGTGGAGCCTAGGCTGAGATAGAGGTCGTCGATCAGTTTGATGCCTTTGCCGAAATGTTCTCCCGGCTCACGCACGTACAGCCGATAGCCAGACTCGGTGTGACGGAAGTAGAGCAGTAGTGGCGTTGCATGCTCGCTGGCCTGGCAGCCAAGCAGATTCGAATCGTTACGCACCGTACTGGCCAGCCCCGGCAGTACGCCGGCACCCCCCAGGCGATTGACCCATACGGGAGCACCGTGCAGGGACGCCAGCGTATGTACCGGATGAGTGTTCAGGCTCAGAGTGCCGAGAAAAGACAGCTGTCGTGGAGTGGGCATGATCGAGGTTCTGGTGTCGAGAGGAGGGGGCATGCTCCTCCGGCCCTTTTCGGCACGGCAGCTGGCACCGCTTCCGTCAGGGAGCGAGTGCGGCTGGGGCCATCGTCCCAAGTGTCGACCTTTCTTACCGCCCATGAAAAAGCCCGGCTGACGAGCCGGGCTTTTTGCACCACTGCGATTACTGACCGTAAACCGGCAGCTTCTTGCAGATGGCCTGGACCTTCTCACGCACGGCACCGATCACCGCTTCGTTGTTCAGGTCGGCCAGGATGTCGCAGATCCAGCCGGCCAGCTCGCGGCATTCGGTTTCCTTGAAGCCGCGGGTGGTCACGGCCGGGGTGCCGAAGCGCAGGCCCGAGGTGACGAACGGCGAGCGAGGGTCGTTCGGCACCGAGTTCTTGTTCACGGTGATGAACGCTTTGCCCAGGGCTGCGTCGGCGTCTTTACCGGAGATCTCCTGCTTGATCAGCGAGAGGAGGAACAGGTGGTTCTCGGTGCCGCCGGAGACCACGTCGAAGCCGCGCTCGATGAACACGCCGGCCATGGCCTGGGCGTTTTTCACCACTTGCTGCTGGTAGGTCTTGAACTCAGGCTGCAGCGCTTCCTTGAAGCAGATCGCCTTGGCTGCGATGACGTGCTCCAGTGGACCGCCCTGGGCACCGGGGAAGACGGCCGAGTTGAGCTTCTTCTCGATGTCGGCGTTGGCACGGGCCAGGATCAGGCCGCCGCGCGGACCGCGCAGGGTCTTGTGGGTGGTGGTGGTGACCACGTCGGCGAACGGCACCGGGTTGGGGTACACACCCGCCGCGACCAGGCCGGCGACGTGGGCCATGTCGACGAACAGGTAGGCACCGACCTTGTCGGCGATTTCGCGGAAGCGGGCGAAGTCCAGCACCTGCGAGTAGGCCGAGAAACCGGCGACGATCATTTTCGGCTTATGCTCGACCGCCAGACGCTCGACTTCGTCGTAGTCGATCAGACCGTTGCCGTCGATGCCGTACTGCACGGCGTTGTACAGCTTGCCCGACGAGCTGACGCTGGCGCCGTGGGTCAGGTGGCCGCCGTGGGCCAGGCTCATGCCCAGGATGGTGTCGCCGGCCGACAGCAGGGCCAGGTAGACCGCTGCGTTGGCCTGGGAACCGGCGTGGGGCTGGACGTTGGCGTAGTCGGCGCCGAACAGTTGCTTGGCGCGGTCGATGGCCAGTTGCTCTACCACGTCGACGTGCTCACAACCGCCGTAGTAGCGCTTGCCTGGGTAGCCTTCGGCGTACTTGTTGGTCAGCACCGAGCCTTGGGCTTCCATGACGGCGGGGCTGGTGTAGTTTTCCGACGCGATCAACTCGATGTGATCCTCTTGGCGCAGCGCTTCTTGCTGCATGGCTTCGAAGAGCTCTGCGTCGTACTTGGCAATGGTCAAATCACGGCTGAACATGGCGGTCCTCAAGGATCGGTCTGGAAAGGGCGGGCATTCTATCCCATTGCGCCGCCGCCGCGCAGCCGCAAGCGGCGAGCGGCGACGTGCGCGCGCCAAGCGGACGCAACCGGCCATCCGCCCAGTGACGTCGCCATGGGATCGGCGTAAGCCAGGCGCTCGATTCACTGCTCAGATGTTGTCTTGGGCGATGCAGGGTCCAACATGGCCAAGAGTGCGTCGGCTTTTTTTTCGTAGGGCGGTCGCCATGCGGGCACTTCTTGCTCCAGGAACTCGTCAAGTTCGTCTGCGCTGAGTGTGTTTTCGAATTGCTCCGACAGATACCTTCGGGTCTTGGCCAGCTTTTGCAGCACCTCACACTGCTTGAAGAAAAGCAATAAAGCTGCCGCAGCGTCTTCGTTACGGTCGTATCCGGAGCCGATCCTGTCTATGACAGTCACGATTTCTTCCATCTCGTCCAGGCGTTGTTTCAACGTCTGCGTGTCGCCCAGTGCTTTCCGAACCACGGTTTCAGACCCTTTCGCAAGATTTTGTGATGTGCTTGTCCGACAAGACCTCGTCTTCCACTCTGTACTTCTTGCCGCCGAGCAGACGGCTCGCATGCAGGCCCGACCCCATCAGCCCAACATGAACAGCGTTTCGTTGCTGAACTGCGCTTCGAACTGGTTGGCCGGCATGGGCCGGCCGAACAGGTAGCCCTGCACCTCGTCGCAGTCGTGTTCGCGCAGGAATTCCAACTGCTCGTGGGTCTCGACGCCTTCGGCGATCACCGCGAGGTTCAGGCTGTGGGCCATGGCGATGATAGCGCGGGCGATCTGCGCGTCCTGCTCGCCGGAGGGCAGGCCGTCGACGAAGGTGCGGTCGATCTTCAGCACGTCGATGGGGAACTGTTTGAGGTAGTTGAGCGAGGAATAACCGGTGCCGAAGTCGTCGACGGCAATGCTCAAGCCCAGCTGCTTGAGGCTGTCGAGGATCTGCATCGCCTCGTTCACCTCGCGCATCAGAATGCTTTCGGTCAGCTCCAGCTCCAGGCACGCCGGCGGCAGGCCGCTTTCCTTGAGGATGGTGGCGATGCGCGTGCCCAGCTGGCCGTCGGAGAACTGTCGCGCCGAGAGGTTGACCGACACCTTCGGCACGCGTACCCGCGCCCTGCGCCAGGCCATGAGCTGCCGGCTGGCCTCGCGCAACACCCAGTCGCCGACGTCGACCACCAGCCCTAGCTCCTCGAGCACCGGAATGAAATCGCCTGGCGGCACCAGCCCGCGCCGTGGATGGCGCCAGCGCAACAGCGCCTCGGCGCCGGTCAGGCGCTTGCCGTCGCCGCTGAACTGCGGCTGGTAATAAAGGATGAATTCGTTCTGTTCCAGGGCATGACGCAGGTCGCTTTCCAGCTCCAGGCGTTCCAGGGCGCTGGCGTTCATGTCGGCCTGGTAGAACTGGAAGTTGTTCTTGCCGCGCTCCTTGGCGTGGTACATCGCCGTGTCGGCGTTCTTCATCAGCTGGCTGAGCTCACTGCCGTCCTGCGGGCTCAGGGCGATGCCGATACTGGCGGTGACGAAAAACTCGCGGTTCTCCAGCACGAATGGCCGTACCAGGCTGGCGAGGATGTTTTCGGCCACATGGATCGCGCGGTTGAGCGACGCTTCGCGGGTCGGCTTGGGTTGCAGCAGCAGGGTGAACTCGTCGCCGCCCATGCGCGCCACGGTGTCGTCGTCGTGCACGCAGGCCAGCAGACGCTCGGCCATGTCCTTGAGCATGCGGTCGCCGGCGGCATGGCCCAGTGAGTCGTTGATCGGTTTGAAGCGATCCAGGTCGAGGAACATCAACACCACCCAGGACGTGCTGCGCTGGGCCTGTTGCAGTGCGGTGTGCAGGCGGTCCTGGAACAGCGTGCGGTTGGGCAGGTGGGTCAGGGCGTCGTAGTAGGCCAGGCGGTGGATGCGCTGCTCGCTGGCCTTGCGTTCGCTGATGTCGGTGAAGAAGCACACGTAGCTGGCCAGGTCGCCTTCGTCGTCGAATACCGCCGTCACACCGACCCAGGCCGGGTAATGCTCGCCGCTGCGGCGCTTGAGCCACACTTCGCCTTCCCAGCTGCCGCGCTGGTGCAACTGCTTGAGGACATAACGCAGGTGCGCCTCCTGCTGGCTGTCGACCACCAGCATGATCGGCAGTTGGTCGAGCACGTCGCTCACGGCGTAGCCGCTGACCCGGCTGAAGGCCTCGTTGGCCTGCACGATGTAGCCGGCCGGGTCGGTGATCAGAATGGCCGAGGTGGAGTGCTCGAAGACCGTGGCGGCCATGCGCAGGTCTTTCTCGGCGCGGCGCTGCTGGCTGATGTCGCGGCCAACGCCGAGGATGCCCTCGAAGCCGCCGTGCTCGTCCCAGACCAGGACCACGCGCAGCTCGATGGGGATCTTGCGGCCGTCGGCGCGCAGGCAGTCGAACAGGAACAGCTGGGTCGGCAGTTCCAGGCGTAGGTGCTCGAGCTGTTCGGCGTCGTCCAGCGCGTGGGTGACTTGCTCCAGCAGGCGCAACACGCCGCTGAGCTGGGCCGGGTTGGCGATGGTCGATTGCCAGCCGTTGTCGAACACCCAATCCACTTCGTAACCGAGCACCACCTGCACCGAGGGGCTGATGTAGTTGAGCTGCAGCTGGCCATCGGTGGAAAAGATCACGTCGCTGATGCTTTCGGCCAGCATGCGGTAGCGCTGTTCGCTGTCGCGCAGCGACTCGCTGGCTTCGATCTGCACCGTGACATCTTTGCCCACGCCGATGATGCGCATCACCTGGCCCCGGTTGTCATGGGTCAGCACCTGCTCGCGGATGTCGTAGCAACGCCAAGTGCCGTCCTGATGGCGGAAGCGCGTCTGGTAGTGCAGGGGTTGGTTCTTGCCGGCTTCACGGTGGTGCCAGCGTTGCGCTCGGTACTGCTCGGCGTCTTCGGGATGCATCAGCAGTTCCCAGAAACGGTCGCCCATCTGCGCCAGTTCCGCGCGGGTGTAGCCCAAGGTCTGGCCCAGGTGGCGGTTGCTGAAGATCATCTGCTGGCTTTGCACGTCCTGCACATAGAGCTGGTCGGGCACCGTGCGCACCACGTCCGACCAGAAGCTTTCGCGTTCGAGCAGCGACAGCTCGACTTGTTTGCGGCTGGTGATGTCGCTGATGCTGAGGATCACGGCCTGATAATCACGTGGCTCGGGCAGCCGCACCATCAGCCACAGGTGCAGTTCGCCGGTATCGGGCGCGGGCAGGCGCACCTCCAGCTCCAGTTGCTCGCGCTGGTCGAGCACCGCGTAAATCAGTTGCATGCCGATGCTGTCGCGCTCGTCGATCGAACTTTCGATCAGACGGCGCCAGGTGCTTTCGTTGGAGTCGACACCGAGCAGCCGGCGCGCCACCTGATTGGTTTCGGTGATCCTCAGCTCTTGCAGCAGGGCGCGGCGCAGGTTGGGGTCCAGCGCCAGGCTGTGCTTCAAGGCCGCGCGGTTGCCGACATGGTGGCGCTGCAACTGGCCGGGCAGGTTCGACAGGTCGAGCACGCACAGGGCAACGCCCGTGCCTTCGAAAATGTCGTGGTAGCGGCGGCGGTCGGCCTGCAAGGCGCGTTGGCGACGACGCAGGTTGAACAGCGCCAGCACCGGCAGGCAGGCGCACAGCACGACCAGCAGGTATTTGCCGATCAGCGCCGGGAGCAACTGCGCACGCGCACGCTCGGTGTCGAACACCCCACGCAACTGCCAGGGGCTGTGGGCGAGAAAACTGAGCATGACGCTGTCCAGTCGGCCCTGTTCCAGGCTGGCGCCACCGGTATCGGGGTGGCCCAGCAACACCTGCGCGTCGCGGCTGTTTTCCAGGAGCCACAGCGAATCCTTGGCGCCTTGCAGGCGCTGGCTGAGGGTGTGCAGGTATTCGCCCGACAGGCGCAGCAGCCAATAGCCGCCCGCACTGGCCGAGGGCAGCATGGGCTGTTGCAGCAGGAGGTAGAGGGTCTGGCCGTCAGAGCTGTTGGCGTAGAAGAAATCCTGCCCCTTGCCCAGCGCGAATGCAGTATGCAGTGCATCGCCGTCCAGGCGCGACGAGGCGCTGTCGAGCTGAACCTGACCGCTTGCGTCCAGCCAGGCCACGCTTTGGAGCGCCGGCAGCTTCTGCCGCCAAGCCTTGACCAGCGCCGGCAGGGCGGCAGGTTCTGGTGTCTGGGCATGGGGTTGCATCAGGTTGATGGCCTGCTGCGCCTGCAGCGCCATGTTCAATTCCAAGTGCTCGGCAAGCTCTGCACTGGCGCTCAGACTCTGCTCGCGCTGCTCGGCCAGGGTGGCGTAGAACTGCGCGGACAGCTGCCAGGCGAGCAAGCCCAGCAGCACCAGCACGATCATGGCCAGGGCACCCTTGAGCGACCCGCCCAAAGGCTTGGCGGATGCGGGATTGCCCGATGTAGGGGCGGGCGGTGGTGTGGTGATAGTCAAGCGCTCATCCTGCGAAAGGGCTGGCAAGGGCAGGGCATGGAAAAGCTGTCGGGCAGACCGCTGAGGTGATCCAGTGGCCGGCGCACTATAGTCCGCAATCGGGGAGGGCGCCCGGCGTGCGCGGCATTATGGCAAAGTGCTACGACTCTGTCCCGCCGTCCTGTCGGTTCGGCAGACGCCGCTGGGTATGCGAGAATGCCGGCCGTTTCAATGCCTGTGCTTTACGGAGATACCCGGTTTGGTTACCCACTATTCCACCAACGGCCTGCAGGCCGCCTGCGGCCGCACCGCGCAAACGCTGGTCAGCACTGGCGTGAGCGAGCAGGTGTCGTGCAAGTCGTGCCAGCGCACGCTGCTCAAGCCGACCGCAGTCAGCGTCGCCAAGTCGCCGTCTCTGGCCGAGCTGCGCAAGCAAGCCAAGGCCGCCACGACTTGCGCCGCGCCCGACGCGAGCGCGCCGCAGCGCCCTCCAGCGGCTCCGACCCAAGCCCGTGTGGTACCTGTGCCGGCCGCCACCGTGCCGGCCGAGACCGTGCAGACCACCGCTATACCCGCCGCACCGGCCGAGCGCGCCGCAGGCTTCAGCGTCAAGGCGGCTTGGGCCGCCAAGCTGACGGCGCAAGGCCACCGCGCGCCGCGTGGCAAGCTGCGCAAGGCCCGCAGCTGAATCGAGCGGGTGGCGATGCCCGGCACGCCTGCCCGTCTGTGCAACGTCGCGACTTGACGTAGAATGGCGCACTTTGTTCCACGACATCTCCTTTACCGCCAGCCCGGGCCACCGCCTGCGCTGGCGTCGATGTCCTTACCTATATAGAGAGAGGGCTTGGTTTTGGCTCAATACGTCTACACCATGCATCGGCTGAGCAAGGTCGTGCCGCCGAAGCGCGAAATCCTCAAGAACATCTCGCTGTCGTTCTTCCCGGGCGCCAAGATCGGCGTGCTCGGCCTCAACGGCGCGGGCAAGTCGACCCTGCTGCGGATCATGGCTGGGGTCGACAAGGAGTTCGACGGCGAAGCCCGTCCGATGGCCGACATCAACGTCGGCTACCTGCCCCAGGAGCCACAGCTCGACCCGAGCAAGACCGTGCGCGAAGTGGTCGAAGAGGCCGTCAGCGTGATCAAGGACGCCCAGGCCCGCCTGGACGAGGTCTACGCCGCCTACGCCGATCCGGACGCCGACTTCGACAAGCTGGCCGCCGAACAGGCCAAGCTCGAAGCCATCCTCCAGGCCGCCGACGGCCATAACCTGGAGCGTCAGCTCGACGTCGCCGCCGACGCCCTGCGCCTGCCGGCCTGGGACGCGAAGATCGAACACCTCTCCGGTGGCGAGAAGCGCCGCGTGGCGCTGTGCCGTCTGCTGCTGTCGGCCCCCGACATGCTGCTGCTCGACGAGCCGACCAACCACCTGGACGCCGACTCGGTGGCCTGGCTCGAGCGCTTCCTGCACGACTTCCCCGGTACCGTGGTGGCCATCACCCACGACCGTTATTTCCTCGACAACGTCGCCGGCTGGATTCTCGAGCTCGACCGCGGCGCTGGCATCCCATACGAAGGCAACTATTCCGGTTGGCTGGAGGCCAAGTCCGACCGACTGGCGCAGGAATCCAAGCAGCAGAGCGCCCATGAAAAGGCCATGAAGGAAGAGCTGGAGTGGGTGCGCAAAGGCGCCAAGGCCCGGCAGGCCAAGTCCAAGGCGCGCCTGCAGCGCTTCGAGGAACTGCAATCGCAGGAATTCCAGAAGCGCAGCGAGACCAATGAGATCTACATTCCGGCCGGGCCGCGCCTGGGCGACAAGGTCATCGAGTTCAAGAACGTCTCCAAAGGCTACGGCGACCGCGTGCTGATCGATAACCTGTCCTTCGCCATGCCCAAAGGCGCCATCGTCGGCGTGATCGGCGGCAACGGCGCCGGTAAGTCGACCCTGTTCCGCATGCTCATGGGCAAGGAACAGCCCGATTCGGGCAGCATCGAGATCGGCGAAACCGTGCAGCTGGCCTGCGTCGACCAGAGCCGCGAAGACCTCGACGGCAGCAAGACGGTGTTCCAGCAGGTGTCCGACGGTTCCGACCAGATCCGCATCGGCAACTACGAGATTCCGTCGCGTACCTATGTCGGGCGTTTCAACTTCAAGGGCGGTGACCAGCAGAAGTTCGTCAAGGACCTTTCCGGTGGTGAGCGTGGCCGCCTGCACCTGGCCCTGACCCTGAAGGAGGGCGGTAACGTACTGCTGCTCGACGAACCGTCCAACGACCTCGACGTCGAAACCCTGCGTTCCCTGGAGGAAGCGCTGCTGGACTTCCCTGGCGCCGCCATCGTGATTTCCCACGATCGCTGGTTCCTGGACCGCGTGGCGACGCACATCCTGGCCTACGAAGACGACTCCAACGTGGTCTTCTTCGAAGGCAACTACACCGAGTACGAAGCCGACCGCAAGAAACGCCTGGGCGATGCCGCCGCGCAGCCGCACCGGGTTCGGCACAAGAAGCTGGCACAGTAAGAAGCCGGCAGTTGCACAAGAATGGGGCCCTTCGAGGCCCCATTTTCGTGCTTGAGTGAAAACAGTCGAGCGCTCTAAGTGGGGAGTTGTCAGGCTTAAAAATTTAACATCTTGTATACATTTATATAAAACGCACCATTTATTTTCATAAAAACGACATCCTGCCCTATTGCTGTGCGAAGGCTTCTTGTTAGAGTCGGGCAAAAACCAACAAGTCCGATCCCCTTTGGTGAGATGTCTAGCATGATCGAATCCGTCGACTCCTTCCTGGCCCGCCTGCAACAACGCGACCCTGGCCAACCCGAATTCCATCAAGCCGTCGAAGAAGTGCTGCGCAGTCTTTGGCCGTTTCTCGAAGCCAACCCGCATTACCTGCAAGCGGGCATTCTCGAACGTATGTGCGAGCCCGAACGTGCGGTGCTGTTCCGGGTATCGTGGGTCGACGACCAGGGCAAGGTGCAGGTCAACCGCGGTTTCCGCATCCAGATGAGCAGCGCCATCGGTCCCTACAAGGGCGGCCTGCGTTTCCACCCGTCGGTGAACCTCAGTGTGCTGAAATTCCTGGCCTTCGAGCAGGTGCTGAAAAACTCGCTGACGTCCTTGCCCATGGGCGGTGGCAAAGGTGGTGCGGACTTCGATCCCAAGGGCAAGAGCGATGGCGAAGTCATGCGCTTCTGCCAGGCCTTCATGAGCGAGCTGTACCGCCACATCGGCGCAGACGTCGACGTGCCGGCCGGTGACATCGGTGTGGGTGGGCGCGAAATCGGTTTCCTGTTCGGCCAGTACAAACGCCTGGCCAATCAGTTCACCTCGGTGCTCACCGGCAAAGGCATCAACTACGGCGGCAGCCTGATCCGCCCCGAAGCCACCGGTTACGGCTGCGTGTACTTCGCCGAAGAAATGCTCAAGCGCAAGCAGTCGAGCTTCGACGGCCAGCGCGTGGCCATCTCGGGTTCCGGCAATGTCGCGCAGTACGCAGCGCGCAAAGTCATGGACCTGGGCGGCAAGGTCATCTCGCTGTCCGATTCGCAAGGCACGTTGTACTGCGAGTCGGGCCTGAGCGAAGCGCAGTGGGAAGCGGTGATGGAACTGAAGAACGTCAAGCGCGGGCGCTTGAGCGCATTGGCCGGCGAATTGGGCTTGGAGTTCCGCAAGGGGCAGACGCCTTGGTCGCTGCCCTGCGACATCGCCTTGCCCTGCGCCACGCAGAACGAACTCGACGCCGAGGCAGCGCGTACCTTGCTGGCCAACGGCTGCGTGTGCGTGGCCGAAGGCGCGAACATGCCGACCACCCTGGAGGCTGTGGATCTGTTCATCGACGCTGGCATCCTCTTCGCACCGGGCAAGGCCTCCAACGCCGGTGGCGTGGCTGTGTCAGGGCTGGAAATGTCGCAGAACGCCATGCGCCTGTTGTGGACGGCCGGGGAAGTGGACAGCAAGCTGCACGGCATCATGCAGTCGATCCACCATGTCTGCGTGCATTACGGCGAAGAGGCCGACGGCAGCGTCAACTATGTCAAGGGCGCCAACATCGCCGGCTTCGTCAAGGTGGCCGACGCCATGTTGGCGCAGGGCGTGGTGTAGCCACGCCGAGGTACGTCATAGCTCGATCGCGACGATTTCGATCAGCAGATCGCCCGCCGGTCGTTTCCAGGTCACTTCATCGCCCGGGGCTGCACCCAGCAGCGCCTGGCCCAAGGGCGAACCCCAGTTGACCAGGCCACGCGTAGCGTCGGCCTCGTCTTCGCCCACCAGACGCACCTGCTGCTGGTGATCCTGCTCGTCGGCGAAGGTGACACGGCTGCCGATCTGTACCTTGTCGGTCGAAGTGGGCGTCGGTACGGGCTGCGCACTCAGTACCCGCGCGGTGAAATAGCGCAGGTCGCTTTCGTTGTCGGCCAGGCGCTGCTGGTCGGCGCGCTCGCCCTGGGCTTGCAGCTCGCGGCGTTCGGCATTGAGCGCTTCCACCCGTGCCTGCAATTGTGCGAGGCCGTCTGCGGTGACGTAATTGGTCTGCTCGCTGATACGCCGCTCTACAGGCTGGCTGGCCTGTGCGGCGGCGTGGTCTTCGTTGACGAATGCTCGGCTCATGTGGCCCTCCTTTGCAGTGGGACCGTGGCGAGTGGCCGGTCGTTTCAGTCGATGTCCGACAGGACTTACGTCTGAAAGGGTCTAGTCGTGACGAAAGGCGCGGGCGTTGTCGCGGTTCTTTTCCCGTTGCCAGTCGCGATCGCGCTCGTTCCCATAGGGCTCGCGCTCATCGCGCAGATTCTGCCCGGCTTGCAGGCTCTGGCATTGGCGAAAGCCGTCGTCCCAACCGGTTTCATACTGGGGCTCGGCCAGATAGCGCGGCACGTTCTTGCGAAAATCCCCCACCCTCAGCCCGGCTGCATGGCGGCCACTGCCGCAGCCATCCTGATAACCGTCGGCGTAGGCAGGCGGGTAACCGTCCTTGAGCATCTGCTCATGAGTCGATTGGCAACCGCCGAGTAGCATCGCTATACACAACCCGAGCCAATACCGCGCCATAGCCACGATCTCCACGTTATGGGGTCAGTGTAGGCGCGGGAGTGTGAGGGCGAGGTCAAAAGAATGTCGAATTGCCATTAATCTCGACAGAGCCCGAGGGCGCGAGCCCCCAGGTTGGCCGGCAGCGAATCAGTAGTGGTACCACTTCATCTCCAGCATCACCTCGTTCTGCGCCGAGGCCAGGTGGCTGAATTCGCGCTTGGCGCTCAGGCGTAGGCCCAGGTTGCGTGAAATTTCCCACTGCTGGTTGAGGCTCAGGCTACGGCGCACTTCGCCGTTGGTGAAGAAGTCGCTCTTGGCTTCCAGGCTCAAGTTGCCCAGGCCGTTGCGCCACAGCACGCCGCTGTTGAAACCGGCTGCGGGCGAGATGAACTCGGCGAAGTCGTTATGGTGTTCGACCCGCACGGTGCCCAAGGCGAAGCCCAGCACATCCCCGCCCAACTGCCAGGTACCGCCTGCGCCGCCGTTGACGTGGCTGACCAGCACTTCGTCGCCATGCTTGCCCGGTACCCGTTCCAGGCCGCCGGCCACTTGCCACGACCAAGGCTTGAGCAGGTCGTTGCGCGGTGTCAGCGAGCGGATGGTGGCCAAGTCCAGGCGTTGCACCTGCCAATCGTTGCCCTCGTACTGGCGCACTTTGAGCTGGAGGATTTCGATCTGCGCCCCCAGCGGAAAGCCGTAGGCGTTGTCGTTCAGGTCGTGGTAGGCCATGCGCAGGCCGTATTCGGCGTAGGCGCGATCGTCGCGGGTGCCCAGGCCCAGTTGCCAAGTGCGCGACTCGTGGCCCTCTTCGGGCAAACCGGGTTTTTCGATGTCCAGTGGCGGCGGCGGGTTGCGGTTGATCGCCCGCAGCAGCTCGAAGCTGCGCGCAGCCTGCGCCGGGTCGCGCTCCTGGCCGTTGGCGCGGTAGCGCTCCAGGCGGTAGGCCGCGTCTTGCACCAGGGCTTGGCGCTCGCGGGGCAGGGCGGCGAAGGCCGGGCTTTGCAAGTGCTGGGTGTCGGCGCTCAGGGCCAACACTTGCAGGGTTTCTTCGGCTTCGAGCGGTTCGGCTCGTGCCAGCAGTTCGCGCTCGCGCGAGGGGCGGTAACGGGTGTCGGCTACCAGGCCCGCCTGCTTCACCGCCTTGACGGTGTCGGTGGGGATGGCGGTGAGCGGGAACTGCGAGGTCAGGTCCAGGCTCGGCCGTGCCACCTGCAGCAGTTCCAGTAGGCGATACGAGCAGTTTTCGTCGAAGAAGAAGTAATCGAACTGCACCTGCTTGAGTTCCCAGACGTGCTCGACCATGCGTCCGGTTTCCTCGGGCGTAAGGTTCAGCTGGTACTCCCACAGGTCACGGTTTTCCAGGCTGCGGTATTCCGACAGCTTGGCCTGGTAGGGCATCAGCGCGAACAGGCCCGGATAGCCACCGGCCAGGCCTTTCCAGGCGTACAGGATGCTGTTGTCGCTGCCTTCGATGTAGGCACCGAAGTTGATGGCATAGCTGAGCAAGGATGTCTTGTTGCTGTGTGTGTCGGCCTGGTCGATGCGCAGCAGGGTGTGGCCGAACATCGACGACGGGCTGTTCAGGTAGGCCGCCGGAAAGATCAGCGCGGCGCTGTGCGGCGCGACATCGTCGTACCAGGCTTTATAGTCGCCGCACTTGGGTTGCGGCAGATCGTGCAGGTTCAGTTGCTCGCGCAACCAGCGGGTACGTGCCGGAAATACGCATTGGGCATGTTGGTTGCCCAGGCTCGCCGAAGCGTAGAGCGCCTCCACCGTGGCGCTCAGTTCGCGCTCGGGGTGATGTGCGCCGTCTGCGGCGAGAAAGAATTTGGGATCGTCGACATAGCTGCGCCAGCCGCCTAGCTTGCCGCTTTCGTAGTGCCCCAGGGCAACCCAGTAAGGCTGCGCGGCGAGCTGTTGTGCGCGGGTTTGGTCGATGTGGGAAGCGGCATGCAGCGGGGTGCTGACGCTGAGCGCCAGGAGCGAAAGGCGTTTGAGCATGTCGGGCAACTAGTCAGGAGGGTGCCGATAGAATGCACGAACCCGCCCTGTCGTGCAGGGCGGGTTGGGCAGGACTCAAGCTTCGGTAGCGTACTTGGCCAGTTGCGGGTCGTTTTTCAGGACCGCGAGGGTGTTG
Source organism: Pseudomonas sp. MLB6B (assembly GCF_054508135.1). NCBI lineage: Bacteria > Pseudomonadati > Pseudomonadota > Gammaproteobacteria > Pseudomonadales > Pseudomonadaceae > Pseudomonas > Pseudomonas sp. MLB6B. The sequence goes on from NZ_CP199313.1 coordinate 1,583,380, forward strand.
GTGTGAACGGTTTCAGCATTGGCATCGGCGCTGCTGAAGATCTGCTGGAAATGGTCGTGGGTGACGGCCGCGAAGCGCTCGCGATCCTGTGGCGCCACGCCCAGTACCACGGCGTAGGTGGTCAGGGCTTCGCCCTGGCCTTGCGCCATGTCTTCGGACAGCTCGTTCATCATGCCATTCATGGCCAGCCAGGATTTGCCGCCGTAGGTCAGCGAAGCTTTGGTCGAGCAGCCGTTGGTGCCGGAGGTCATGCCGAAGGTGGCGTTGCCGGAAGTACCGTTGGTGGTGGAAGCCAGGAAGTGGGCTGGGGTGCCGCGCTGGCCTTCGAACAGCATGTTGCCCCAACCGCAGTTCGGGCCGCCTGGCGCTTCGGCCATGGCGTTCAGCGATGCAGCAGCAAACAGGGTACCCAGAAGAATCCGTTTCATAGCATTGTTCTCTTTTTCGTGGACGTTCCAATGGTCGGAGCCCGGCACTTGAGCGCCAAGCCGGGGAGGTATTGATCCTCCCGCGCAGTTTGGAGTTTAGGCAGTGTGTAAAGGTTGCGTGGTCATGTAGGAAAAATTTACCGTTGCAACGCTGCGACATAAAGTCCCGGCGAGCCTTGCCAGCGGCGCGCGGCGAGCCCCAGAATGGCCCATCGCCCCGCCGAAGTAAGGAAGCCCAATGCCCGATCCTGTTGCCTCGCGCCTGCGTCTGGCGCCGCAAGCCCTGACCCGGCGTTTCTCCGCTGAACAGTTCGCCTTCTCCACCACCGACGACCTCGAACCCTTCCGGGGAGTGCTCGGCCAAGAGCGCGCCGTCGAGGCCCTGCAGTTCGGCGTGGCCATGCCGCGCCCGGGTTACAACGTCTTCGTCATGGGCGAGCCGGGCACCGGCCGCTTCTCCTTCGTCAAGCGCTACCTCAAGGCCGAGGGCAAGCGCCAGAAGACCCCGGCCGACTGGGTCTACGTCAACCATTTCGAAGACCCGCGCGAGCCGCGCGCGCTGGAGTTGCCCTCCGGCACTGCGGGCGCGTTCGTCGCCGACATGCACGGCCTGATCGACAACCTGCTGGCCACCTTCCCGGCAGTGTTCGAACACCCGTCCTTCCAGCAGAAGAAGGGTGCCATCGACCGCACCTTCAACCAGCGCTACGACCAGGCTCTGGACATCATCGAACGTGCCTCGCTGGAAAAGGACATCGCGCTGTACCGCGACAGCAGCAACGTCGCCTTCACCCCCATGGCCGACGGCAAGGCGCTCGACGAAGCCGAGTTCGCCCAACTGCCCGACGAGGTGCGCGAGCGCTTTCATCAGGACATCGCCGCTCTGGAGGAACGCCTCAACGACGAACTGTCGAGCCTGCCGCAATGGAAGCGCGAGTCGAACAACCAGTTGCGCCAGCTCAACGAAGAAACCATCACTTTGGCCCTGCAACCTCTGCTGGCGCCGCTGTCGGAAAAGTACGCGGAAAACGCAGGTGTGTGCGCCTACCTGCAATCGGTGCAGTTGAACCTGCTGCGCACGGTCATCGAACAACTGGTCGAAGACAGCAAGACCGACGCCGTGGCGCGCAAGCTGCTGGAAGACCAGTACGTTCCGAGCCTGGTCGCCGGCCATGACGGCAACAGCGGCGCACCGGTGGTGTTCGAGCCGCACCCGACCTACGACAACCTGTTCGGGCGCATCGAATACAGCACCGACCAGGGCGCGTTGTACACCTCCTACCGGCAGCTGCGCCCCGGTGCGCTGCACCGCGCCAATGGCGGCTTCCTGATCCTCGAAGCGGAAAAGATGCTCAGCGAGCCTTTCGTCTGGGACGGCCTCAAGCGCGCCTTGCAGTCGCGCAAGTTGAAGATGGAGTCGCCATTGGGCGAGCTTGGCCGTGTGGCCACCATCAGCCTGACCCCGCAGATGATCCCGCTCGACGTGAAGCTCGTGATCATCGGTTCGCGCCAGCTCTACTATGCGCTGCAAGACCACGATTCGGACTTCCAGGAGATGTTCCGAGTACTGGTCGACTTCGACGAAGACATGCCCATGGTCGACGAGAACCTGGAGCAGTTCGCCCAGTTGCTGCGCACCCGCACCAACGAAGAGGGCATGGCCGCGTTGACCAGCGACGCGGTGGCGCGGCTGGCCACCTACAGCGCGCGTCTGGCCGAGAACCAGGCGCGGCTGTCGGCGCGCATCGGCGATCTGTTCCAACTGGTCAGCGAGGCCGACTTCATCCGCCAACTGGCCGGCGACAGCATGACCGACGCCGGCCACATCGAGCGTGCCCTGCGCGCCAAGGCCACGCGCACCGGCCGGGTGTCGCAACGGGTGCTAGACGACATGCTCGCCGGCATCATCCTGATCGACACCGACGGGGCCGCGATCGGCAAGTGCAACGGCCTGACCGTACTGGAAGTGGGCGACTCGGCCTTCGGCATGCCGGCGCGGATTTCCGCCACGGTGTATCCGGGCGGCAGCGGCATCGTCGACATCGAGCGCGAGGTCAACCTGGGCCAGCCGATCCACTCCAAGGGGGTGATGATCCTCACCGGTTACCTGGGCAGCCGCTATGCCCAGGAATTCCCCCTGGCGATTTCCGCGAGCATCGCGCTGGAGCAGTCCTATGGTTATGTGGATGGCGACAGCGCCTCGCTGGGCGAGGCCTGCACGCTGATCTCGGCCCTATCGCGCACGGCACTCAAGCAGTGCTTCGCCATCACCGGTTCCATCAACCAGTTCGGCGAAGTGCAGGCGGTCGGCGGCGTCAACGAGAAGATCGAAGGCTTCTTCCGCCTCTGTGAAGCACGCGGGCTGACCGGCGAGCAGGGTGTGATCATCCCGCGCGCCAACGTCGCCACGCTGATGCTCGACGAGCGTGTGTTACAAGCGGTGGAGGCAGGACAGTTCCATGTCTATGCCGTCAGCCAGGCCGACGAGGCCTTGAGCCTGCTGGTCGGCGAAGAAGCCGGCGCGCCGAACGAGCAGGGCGAGTTCCCTGAGGGCAGCGTCAACGCCCGCGTGGTCGAGCGCCTGCGTTTCATTGCCGAAATGGTCAGCGAGGAAGACATCAAGGAGGCGGAAAAAGAACGTTTGGAAGACCTGGTGGCGCAAGGCAAACCTGCCTGAGTCAAGAAACCGGCGCTGGAGGCGATGTTCTACCGTTCGGCGCCGGTTTTCCAGCTTTGCGATGGGCTCGACTACGCTGATATTCAGAGCGGCTCCAGCCTCTGAGACTAAACCGGCTGGCTCGCTCGTGTCCCAATCCGGTGTTTTCCAGAGGGGCCGCCACCATGCGCAACCTCAGTCTCACTCGCCAGTGCCTAGGCCTGGTCACCCGCATCGAATGCTCCATCCGCCCCTTGGCCGGCGACACGGGTATGTGGACGCTGCTGTTCGCCGCCGGCATGGCGGGCGAACAACCCTCGGCCATCAAGGCGCAAGGGCCGTTCCATGGCCCGGCGGTGGCCGAGTCGGTGCTGAACGCCATCGTCGACAGCCTGACCTTGCACGGTTATCAGGTCACCGAAGACCCGCCCATCTGGTGCCTGCACCTGCAAGCCCAACTGCGCAAGATCAACGGCGAGCGTTGCAGCAACCTGGGCGATTATCAGTTCCGACCCGAGACATAAACGGTCGCATATTCGCTGGTCCAGCGACCGCCAGCAGGCGTTCGATTGCCTTGGATCAGGCTTTTGCTGTCACGGGCGGCTGGCTATACTCGCGCACGCTTTCCCCCACCTCACGAGTCGCCCCCATGGAACGTTTGCTTGAAAACGCGATGTACGCCTCCCGTTGGCTACTCGCGCCGATCTACTTTGGCCTGTCGTTGGGCTTGCTGGCTCTGGCCTTGAAATTCTTTCAGGAGATCGTCCATGTCCTGCCCAATGTCTTCGATATGGCCGAGGCCGACCTGGTGCTGGTCATCCTGTCGCTGATCGACATGTCGCTGGTCGGCGGTTTGCTGGTGATGGTGATGTTCTCCGGCTACGAGAACTTCGTCTCACAACTGGACATCGACGAAGGTAAGGAAAAGCTCAGCTGGCTGGGCAAGATGGACTCCACCTCGCTGAAGATGAAGGTGGCCGCGTCCATCGTGGCGATCTCTTCCATCCACCTGCTGCGGGTGTTCATGGATGCGCAGAACATTTCGCCGCAATACCTGATGTGGTACGTGATCATCCACATGACCTTCGTGGTCTCGGCGTTCGTCATGGGTTACCTCGACAAGCTGACCAAGCACTGAAACCCAGCGCCCGCCGTGCACCGGACCAGCGGTGCGCGGCGGTGCTTGTGCTTTTCTCCCCGCTGTACGAAGAATGCGCACTCTGGTCGAATTTTCCGATGAGGTGTGCCTATGAATCTGCAGCAACTTCAGACCGAGGCCGTTGCCGGCCGCATCGAAGAAATCAACGTGATCGGCATCGAAGGCGGGGATTACCTGCTCGAAGCCTGCATGGCAGGTAAACCGCATCCGCTTGCCGATGCCAACGGCGAACGCCTGCGGGTACGCTCGGTGACCGAGGCCCGCGAACTGCTGCAGAACGTGCCCGTGGAGTCGATGTTCCTGGTGCATTGGTCGGTACACGACGAGATGTGCGGCATGGGTGTGCGCCCCGAGCAAGACCTCAAGGTGGCCATCTCGCCCCGTCCGACCTGGTAGCTGATTCGCCGCCGAGGTGTGCTAGGCTGCTCGCCCTTCATCACCCCAGGGCGTGGCAGTCGCACGTCCGTAGCGGAGCAAACCCATGTCCGAACTCAACCTGTCCACCGACGAAACCCGCGTCAGCTACGGCATCGGCCGTCAGTTGGGCGGCCAACTGCGCGACAACCCGCCACCGGGCGTCAGCCTCGAGGCCATCGTCGCTGGCTTGACCGACGCCTTCAACGGTGCCGACAGCCGCGTCAACGAGGCCGACCTGTCGGCCAGCTTCAAGGTCATTCGTGACGTGATGCAAGCCGAAGCGGCTGCCAAGGCCGAAGCGGCCGCCGGTGCCGGCAAGGCTTTCCTGGCCGAGAACGGCCAGCGCGAAGGCATCATCACCCTGCCTTCGGGCCTGCAATACGAAGTCATCAACACCGGCGACGGCGCCAAGCCGGGCCGCGAAGACACCGTGCGCACCCACTACCACGGCACCCTGATTGACGGCTCGGTGTTCGACAGCTCCTACGAGCGCGGCCAGCCTGCCGAATTCCCGGTCGGCGGCGTCATCGCCGGTTGGACCGAGGCGCTGCAACTGATGAACGCCGGCAGCAAATGGCGTCTGTACGTACCGAGCGAATTGGCCTACGGCGCTCAAGGCGTGGGCAGCATCGCCCCGCACAGCGTGCTGATCTTCGACATCGAGCTGCTCGACGTCCTGTAACACGCTGCACGCGCGAGGCGCCCACGGGCGCTTCGCCGCTTCTCGCCCCTCCTTCCCTCGTTCAATGCCCCCACTGCGCACCGACCGGGCGCAAGGCCCTGGCATAGCAGAACAGAAACAGGTTTCGTACCAACTCCTTGAGCACCACCGGCTCGCTGGAATTCAGACCGCTCAGGTCCAGATCGCCTTGTTCGCGTAATTCGTCGATGGCCTCCTGCTCGAGCACGGCGCAGACTTCGCCGGTCTCGCGGTGCAGTATGCGCAGGTAGGGGTGTGGGCGGTCGAGCCAGGCGTCGATGAGGTAGGTCATGGCAGAGGTCTCCTTGGAAATCATTTCCAATGAGAATAATTCTTATTATCAAAATAGCAAGCGCCTATTGGCGGAATTTCTCTTTCCGGTATAGGCATCCCGTTGCGGGACATGCCAGGGCTGCCGCTGGCAGCCCTGATCGGTCAGCATCAGACCTTGCGCACGAACTCGGACTTCAGCTTCATGGCGCCGATGCCGTCGATCTTGCAATCGATATCGTGGTCGCCGTCGCACAGGCGGATGTTCTTCACCTTGGTACCGACCTTGACCACCAGGGATGAGCCCTTGACCTTGAGGTCCTTGATGACGGTGACGGTGTCGCCATCCTGCAGGACGTTACCGACCGAGTCCTTCTTCACCACCTCGTCGCTGGCCGCCTCGGCATCGCCGCTGGCCGACCACTCGTGGGCGCATTCCGGGCAGACCAGCTGGGCGCCATCTTCGTAGGTGTATTCGGAATTGCATTGGGGGCAGGGCGGCAAAGAGCTCACGACGGTTCCTTAGACGAGCGTTGAAAGGCGCACATTGTATAAGGTTTTGTCGGGCGGGGCAGGGGAGTTTTGCGCGTCGGTGTGCGGCGGCTGCCGTACACCGACGTGGGAAGGGCGTCAGTGCGTACGTGCGACGGCGAATTCGCTGAGTTCGACCAGGGCGTCGCGGTAGACGCTGGCCGGCAGCACGTTCAGGCACTCGATGGCGCGGGCCACATAGTCGCGAGCCATCTGCGCGGTGTAGTCCAAGGCGCCGCAGGCTTCGACGGCCACGCGGATCTGCTCGAGGTCTTCGATGCCGCCTTTCTGGATCGCCTGGCGCACCAGGGCCGCCTGCTCGGCGGTGCCTTCGCGCATGGTGTAGATCAACGGCAGGGTCGGCTTGCCTTCGGCCAGGTCGTCGCCGACGTTCTTGCCCAGGGTTTCCGAGTCGCCTTTGTAGTCGAGGAGGTCGTCGACCAGTTGGAAGGCCACGCCCAGGTGGTCGCCGAAGGTGCGCAGGGCCTCGCGCTGGGTTTCGTCGGCGTCGGCCAGGGCGGCGGCGCTGTGGGTGGAAGCTTCGAAAAGCATGGCGGTCTTGCCGCGGATGACCTCCATGTACACCTCTTCGGTGGTGCTGGCGTCGCGGACTCGCGACAGTTGCAGCACTTCGCCCTCGGCGATGACGCGCGTGGCCCGCGACAGGATCTGCATGACCGACATCGAACCGAGCTCGACCATCATTTCGAAGGAGCGCGAATAGAGGAAGTCGCCCACCAGCACGCTCGGTGCATTGCCCCACAGGGCATTGGCGGTGGAGCGGCCACGGCGCATCCCGGACATGTCGACCACGTCGTCGTGCAGCAGGGTGGCGGTGTGCAGGAACTCGATGGTCGCGGCCAGCAGGCGCAGGTCGTCGCTTTCGCGGCCCAGGGCCTTGCCGCAGAGCAGGACCAGCAACGGACGCAGGCGCTTGCCACCCGCCGAAGTGATGTAGTCGCCGATCTTCGATACCAGCGGTACGCGCGAGGTCAGCTGTTTCTTGATGATCTCGTCGACGGCGTGAAAGTCTTCCGCCACCGCGCGGTAGAAGGTCTGGGGTTGCATCGGCTGCTCCATTGGGGGTGCGCGGCATGCTAGGTCGCGGGTTCCGGCGTGTCAAGGCGCGTCCGGTCCGGCAGCGGGGCGAGGCTTGCAAGGGCATCATGGGTTGCGTACAATCGCGCACCCTACTTTCCTGGGCAGCACCTGCCTTACGCAATTGCATCGGGCCTTCCCAGCTCATGCAGCCATGCCAGCCAATACTCTTCCTATAAAGCGCTGGGTGAGCAGGATTATCGGAGAAATACCCATGTCTTACGCAGTAATCGTTACCGGCGGCAAGCAGTACAAAGTCGCTGAAGGTGAATTCCTCAAGGTCGAGAAGCTGGAAGTCGCCACCGGCGAATCCATCACGTTCGACCGCGTTCTGCTGGTTGCCAACGGTGACGCCGTCACCATCGGCGCTCCAGTCGTCGCCGGCGCTACCGTCGTTGCCGAAGTCGTTTCGCAAGGCCGTCACGATAAAGTCCGCATCATCAAGTTCCGTCGTCGTAAGCACCACATGAAGCGTATGGGCCACCGCCAGTGGTTCACCGAGATCAAAATCACCGGTATCCAGGCTTAATCGCCTCGGTCCCCTGAATTTATTTGGAGAATTGAACCATGGCTCACAAGAAGGCTGGTGGTAGTACTCGTAACGGTCGCGACTCAGAATCGAAACGCCTTGGCGTGAAGATGTACGGCGGCCAGGTGATCAAGCCGGGCAACATCATCGTTCGCCAGCGCGGCACCGAATTCCACCCAGGCTACGGCGTGGGCATCGGCAAGGATCACACCCTCTTCGCGAAAATCGAAGGCGTGATCAAGTTCGAGAAAAAAGGCGAGTTCAACCGCCGTTACGTGAGCATCGTCGCCGCTTAATCGCGACGCCGCTCTCGAAGCCCCGTCATGCGACGGGGCTTTTTCATTTGTGTCATTTGTGGTGAGCCTCTTGCAAAGCTGTTTGTTTGGGCTGCCGGCGTGGTGTGTGGCGATCGTGCAAGAGGGGCTGGGCCTGTGCCCGTCCGTTTCGCGCAGCGCTTGAGGTCGTACGGGGCCGCCGCGCTCATCTTTGCAAGAGCCTCAGGTTATTCAGTTATTCAGCTCGCCCGCAGGCGAGAGGCGGTTTCTAATGAAGTTTGTTGACGAAGTATCCATCAAGGTCAAAGCCGGCGACGGCGGTAACGGTTGCATGAGCTTCCGCCGCGAGAAGTTCATCGAGAACGGCGGCCCCAACGGGGGCGACGGCGGTGACGGCGGCTCGGTGTACATGGTCGCCGACGAAAACCTCAACACCCTGGTCGACTACCGCTACACCCGCCACCACGAGGCCCAGCGCGGCGCCAACGGCGGCAGCACCGACTGCACCGGCAAGAAAGGCGAAGACCTGTTCCTGCGCGTGCCGGTCGGCACCACGGTGATCGACGCCACCACCCAGGAAGTGATCGGTGACCTGATCAAGCCCGGGCAGAAACTGATGGTCGCCCAAGGCGGCTGGCATGGCCTGGGCAACACCCGCTTCAAGTCCAGCACCAACCGTGCGCCGCGCCAGACTACGCCTGGCAAGCCGGGTGATCAGCGCGACCTGAAGATGGAAATGAAAGTGCTGGCCGACGTCGGCCTGCTGGGCCTGCCCAATGCCGGCAAGAGTACCTTCATCCGTTCGGTCTCGGCCGCCAAGCCAAAAGTGGCCGACTACCCCTTCACCACCCTGGTGCCGAACCTGGGCGTGGTCAGCGTCGACCGCTGGAAGAGCTTCGTCATCGCCGACATTCCGGGCTTGATCGAAGGCGCATCCGATGGCGCTGGCCTGGGTATCCGCTTCCTCAAGCACCTGGCGCGTACCCGCGTGCTGCTGCACCTGGTGGACCTGGCGCCGCTCGACGAGAGCAGCCCGGCCGATGCCGCCGAAGTGATCGTCAACGAGCTGACCCGCTTCAGTCCGTCGCTGGCCGAGCGTGAGCGTTGGCTGGTGCTGAACAAGTCGGACATGATCATGGACGACGAGCGCGACGAGCGCGTTCAGGAAGTGGTCGAGCGCCTGCAATGGGAAGGCCCGGTCTACGTGATCTCGGCCATCTCCAAGCAGGGCACCGAGAAGCTCAGCCACGACCTGATGCGTTACCTCGAAGACCGCGCCGACCGCCTGGCCAACGACCCGGTGTTCGCCGCCGAGCTGGCCGAGCTCGACCAGCGCATCGAAGACGAAGCCCGCGCCCAGCTGCAAGCCCTGGACGATGCCCGCACCCTGCGCCGTACCGGCGTGAAGAGCGTGCACGACATCGGCGACGACGATGATTGGGACGACTTCGAAGACGACGAAGACGGCCCGGAAATCATTTACGTGCGCGACTGATCGCCCGCAGCAAGTTGCAGTACACTGAACGCCGCTCATTCGAGCGGCGTTTTGGTTTCCAGGCCCTGTATGAAAAGGGTTTGCACGCGGACGAAAAGAAAAAGGCGCAGCCCCTGATGCCGGTAAGTTGAGCAATCGGGGCCGCTTGGCGGCCCATCGCGGCTAAAGCCGCTCCTACAGATCGAGCATGGAACCTGTAGGAGCGGCTTCAGCCGCGAGGGGCTGCAAAGCAGCCCTAATTAACACACTTCGGCTTGACTGACTGGCCTTGGGCGCAGTGCCTGACCCGGGCGGCATCACGCTTTCGTCGGCCGCTTGCAGTCCGATTTCATACAGCGCCTGCGACAACGGTATCTACGGATTCGACATAGGTTGGAGAAACGATGCGAAGCAAGGTGACAGGTGCGCGGCGCTGGGTGGTGAAAATCGGCAGCGCCCTGCTGACGGCCGATGGCAAAGGGCTGGACCGCGGCGCCATGGCCGTATGGGTCGAGCAGATGGTGGCCTTGCGCGAGGCCGGTGTGGAGTTGGTGCTGGTGTCCTCGGGCGCCGTGGCCGCCGGCATGAGCCAATTGGGCTGGACCACCAGGCCGAGCGCGATGAACGAGCTGCAAGCGGCGGCGGCCCTGGGTCAGATGCGTCTGGTACAGGCGTGGGAATCGAGCTTCGGCGAACATGGCAAGCACACCGCGCAGATTCTCCTGACCCACGACGACCTATCCGACCGCAAACGCTACCTCAACGCCCGGAGCACCCTGCGCACCCTGGTGGAGCTGGGCGTGGTGCCGGTGATCAACGAGAACGACACGGTGGTCACCGACGAAATCCGCTTCGGCGACAACGACACCCTGGCTGCGCTGGTGGCGAACCTGGTCGAAGCCGACCTGCTGGTGATCCTCACCGACCGCGACGGCATGTTCGATGCCGACCCGCGTAACAACCCCGACGCCGCGCTGATCCATGAAGCCCGCGCCGACGACGCCAGCCTCGACGCGGTGGCCGGTAGCACCGGCGGCGCGCTGGGCCGCGGCGGCATGCAGACCAAGCTACGCGCTGCGCGTCTGGCGGCACGCTCCGGCGCCCACACGGTGATCATTGGCGGGCGCATCGAACGCGTGCTCGACCGGCTCAAGGCCGGCGAGCGCCTAGGCACCTTGCTCTCGCCCGAACGCGGCATGCTCGCCGCGCGCAAGCAATGGCTGGCCGGGCACCTGCAAACCCGCGGCACGCTGGTGCTCGACGAGGGCGCCGTGCAGGCGCTCAAAGAGGCGCACAAGAGCCTGCTACCGGTTGGCGTAAAGACCGTGCAGGGCAGCTTCCGGCGTGGCGAGATGGTGGTCTGCGTCGATGCGCAGGGCGTCGAAATAGCCCGGGGCCTGGCCAACTACAGCGCTCTCGAGGCGCAAAAAATCATCGGCCAGGCGTCGGACGCGATCCAGGGCATCCTGGGTTACAGCGCCGAGCCCGAGCTGGTGCATCGCGACAATCTGGTGCTGGTCTGAGGAAATAACCCAATGTTGAAGAAGATGATTGTCGCGGCGGCGCTAGCCATGCCGCTGCTGGGCCTGTCGCCGATAGCGGGCGCTGAAGAGATCGGCCAGGTGTCGACGGTATTCAAGTTCGTCGGCCCCAACGACCGCATCGTGGTCGAGGCCTTCGACGACCCTAAGGTGGAAGGGGTGACCTGCTATCTGTCGCGCGCCAAGACCGGCGGGCTCAAGGGTGGCCTGGGCCTGGCCGAAGACCGCGCCGAAGCCTCCATCGCCTGCCGCCAGGTAGGGCCGATCAACTTCAAGGGCGACCTGAAGGACGGTGAAAGCGTGTTCAAGGAACGCACCTCGCTGGTGTTCAAGACCATGCAGGTGGTGCGCTTCTTCGACAAGAAACGCAATACCTTGGTGTACCTGGTCTACAGCGACCGCGTGATCGAAGGCAGCCCGCAGAATGCGGTGACGGCGATTCCGATCCTGCCTTGGGCGCAATGACCTGTGTCGCTGGGTATCGGTTGATGCCATAGCACTCAGGAGGAAGCGGCTTCGGCCACCTAAAATCAGGCACCGCGCAGATGCCCAAAGATGAGGTTGCAGCCATCGGGGCCGCTGCGCGGCCCATCGCGGCTGAAGCCGCTCCTACAGCGATCATGACTGCGTGGGAGCGGCTTCGGCCGCCCTAACTGGGCACTGCGCAGGTGTGCAAAGGGGAGGTTGCAGCCATCAGGGCCGCTGCGCGGCCCATCGCGACTGATCGGAACGCCGAACCGGCCCCTCCTCCAGGAAGGGGGCGCTTATTTCGCAGGGTGGCGCCTATCCTGTGGGAGCGGCTTCAGCCGCGATGGCCGGCGCAGCCGGTCCAAACCAGGCACCGCGCAGAGTCTGCAGGATGAGGTTGGACCCTTGGGCCGGCTGCGCCGGCCATCGCGGCTAATCGGAGCGCTGAACCGGCCGCTTCTATGGAGTCAGTGAAGGGTAGCCATTGCCACGGGGGGCAGTGACTGGCGCCCGCTTCCGTAGGCGTGCGCTGAGCGCCAGTCGATCCCGATATCTCCACTACAACGGACTGATGTACTTCCAGTCCGACTCGTCGATGTAGATCCCGTTCGGCCCACTCCCGCCTTCCAGATCGATCGCCACCTGCGCCGACACCTGCGGCTTGACACTCGCCAGGATCGGCACGAAGCCCAACTGCTGGCTGGTTTCCAGCAGCGCCGCCTGGTTGCGTTCGTCGATGTCGGCGGCCTCGTCCAGGTAGTAGGGCAGGCGGATGCGGCTGGCCAGGTCGCGGTCCATCAGGTGCAGCAACAGGTACATGTTGGTCAGCGCCTTGATGGTCATGGTGGTACCGTTGGATGCCGCGCCGTCGATGTCGGCATGGATCACCGGTTGGCCGTTGATCTTGGTGATCTCGAACGCCAGTTCGAATAGCTCCTTGAGGCCCAACTGGTTATGGTTGGCCGCGACCAGGCGCGCCAGGTACTCCTTGGCTTGCTCGTTCTTCTGGTCCTGCTCGACGCTGTGGCTGAGGTCGAACACCGACAGCGTCTCGCCTTCCTCGTATTGCCCGGCGCTGTGGATGATCTGGTCGATGTGGCGCAGCGCTTCCTTGTTCGGCGCCAGCACCACGCGGAAGCTCTCCAGGTTGGAGACCTGGCGCTTGTTGATCTCGCGGTTGAACAGCGCCAGCTGGTGTTCGAGGCTGTCGTAGTCGCTGCGGATGTTGCGCAAGGTCCGGGCGATGTCGGTGACCGCCGCGCGGCGCGCCTTGGCCAGGGTCAGGGCTTCTTCGCTGCGGTGCGAGTAGGCGTTGATCAGCAGGTGCAGGCGCCGTTCGAGGTCCTCTTCGTTGTCGAATTTGGCCACGCCTTTGAGGCGCACCTGGGCGTAGAGCATCTCGATCTGGTTGTCGACCCGTTGCAGTGCCTGCCAACTGTCCTGGTAGTCGCTCAGCAAGGGCAGCAGGTTGTCCATGGAGTCGTCGACCACCTCCATGAACGGCGTGCCCTGCGGCATGTCGCTGGGCAACAGTTGGCGCCGGCGCAGGGCATCGTCCAGGGTGCGCTGCTTGGCCTCCATGTCCGCCAGTTGCCGGCCGACCAGTTGCAGCTTGGCCGACAACTGCTGCACGCGCTCGGTGAACGCGTCGCTGGAGCGCTTGAGTTCGTCCTGCGCCGCTTCCAGTTGCGCCAGTTGCTCGAGTTTTTCCCCTTCCTCGACGCTCAGCGTCTGGCTGCGGCGGAAATCCTCCAGCGCCTTCTGCGCATCCAGCACCTGCTGGTACAGCGCCTCGCTCTGCGCCTTGCTGGCGCTGCGGTCGTGGGCCACCGACTGCTGGGTCTTGAGCTGCTTGAGCTCCTTTTCCAGGCGCTCTTTCTGGTCGCGCAACGCGGCACGGTCGGCCAATGCCTGCAACGCCGGTGGGTCGATGTGCGACAGGTCGATGGACAGACCCGGCGCTTCGAAGCGCTCACCCTTGAACTGATCAAGCACCGCTTCCAGGGTCTTGACCCACTGCGCGCCGTCATCCAGTTCGATGCCGCGTTCGCCCAGTGGCAGGCTGAACAGCGCGCCGTTGAACAGGCGCATCAGGCGGTCGACGTCCGGCTGCGAGAACTCTTCGCGCAAGCGCGCATAGCTGTTGTTGTCGGCATGGTCGAGCTGCTGGCGCACGCTTTTCAGGCGCTGTTCCAGGTCGCGCAGGCGCTCGTCGAGGTCCTCGCTGGAGAACTGCCGCGAGTGGGCCAGGGCGCCGGCCAGCTCGTCGTGGGCGTCCTTGGCCGCCAGCAGTTGCTGTTCGAGCTGCTTGACGTCCTCGACCAGGGCGAAGCGCTGCTTGAGCACCGACAGCTCGCCCAGCCAGCGCTGGCAGCCGGCGATTTCGCGCTCCAGGCGCATCAGTTCCTGAGTGCCGCTGCGCTGGGTGTTCTGCAGGTTGTCCTGCTCGGTGCGGTAGTGCTCGGCCTGGATCACCAACTCTTCGCGACGAGCCAGAGCATAGTCCTGCCAAGTGCCGAGCAGGTTGTCGAGCAACGGCGAGATCTTCTGCAGCTTGCCGCGCAGCACGTCGCGCTGGGCCACGCCGCCGGCCAGGGCTTCGATCAGCGGGCCGGCGGTGACCAGGGCGTTGTAGTCCTGCTCCATGCGGCGCACGTCGCGGAACGCTTCTTCGCAAGCGGCGATGTAGTCGACGCTGCCCGAGCGCAAGCTGTGCTCGAAGGCATCGAGGAACAGCTGCTTGAGCTTGGCCGCAGTGATTTCGCGCATGTGCAGCAGGTTGATGAACAGGGCGCGGAAGGTCTTGAGGCTGTGTTCGCTGGTCGAGCGCAGCGGAATCAGGGTCAGGTCCAACGGCACCGAGGTGTGTCCGCCGACCAGTAGGCGGCGCAATTCGTCGGGCTTGAGTTCGTAGGCTTTGAAACCGTGGCGCTCGAGGTTGGCGAACAGCTCCTTCTGGCGCAGGCAGGTGTCGTCGTGCTGGTAATGGGCCAAGTCCAACTCGCCCTGGTAGGCGAAGAACTGGTGGCCGAAGCCGCCGCCCGGCCCGCGCCCGACCACGCCGACCACGTGTTTGCCGTGGGGCAGGTCGAGTTCGCAGAGGATGTAGCTGGTATCGCTGGCGAAGTAGAAGCGCCGCGACTGCTCCAGGCTGTACTTGCCGAAGCTCATGTCCGACATGCGCGCCAGGATGGGGAACTGCAAGGCGTTGATCGACGCCGACTTGCCCAGGTTGTTGGCGCCGTACACCGACAGCGGGTGCTCCAGCGGGAACAGGCCGAGGCTGTAGCCGGCCGTGTTGAGCAGCGCGAAGCGGCGGATACCGTAGCGTTCCTGGCTCATGCGTCGTGCTCCTGCTGTTCTTCGCGGATGGCGCGGGCCAGGGCGGCGTCTTCGTCTTCGTCCGCAGGCTCGTTGCTGTCGTCGCCTTCATCGGCCAAGGCCGGGGTCGGCAGGGGCAGGGCGCTGTGCAGGGTGGCGGCCAGATCGCGGTCCTGCTGCACCGACAGGCACACGTCGAGGAAACGGTGCATGGGCGGCAGGAAGCGGTACACGCCGCCTTCCTCATGGGCGAAGCCCAGCTGCGTCATGCGCCGAAGGATCTTCTCTTCCAGGTCTTCGACGCTCTGCACTTCGGCCTGCTGGAACAGCTCGCGGTACTTGTCCAGCAGCGACGGCAGTTCGTCGCGGCCCAGGCTGCCGCCGTCGAGCACTGCCAGCGGGTCGCGGCCCTGGTCGGCGAGGTGCTCGACCAGGATGAAGGTGAACAGCGACAGACGTTGGGCGGTCTTGTTGACGTGCGCGGCGGCCTGCTCGGGGACGAAGTAATAGAAGCCGCGGGTGTCGCACACCAGCTCGAAGCCCAGGGCCTTGAACAGGGTGCGGTACTGGTCCTGGAAGTTCGACAGTTGCGCGTACAGCTCCGGGTCGCGGCGGCTGACGTGGAAGCCTTTGAACAGCTCGCGGAAGATCGGCGCCAGCTGGGACAGTTCGGAAAGATCAAGATGCATGGACGGGGCTCGCGTTGGAGTCGGGCGTGGCGTCGCGGCTGGAGCTCAGGGCGCAGGAGTGCAGGCTGACCCGGTGTTCGCGGGTGGCGTAGTCGCGCCGCTCGAGCCGCTGGCGGCTGAAGCGTTTGTCCCGCGACAGGCGCGAGAACCAGTACAGCAATTCGTCGGTGGCGCCTTCGGGCTCCTGCTCCAGCAACCAGACCATGAGGTCGGGCATCGGCAGGGCCGCTTCGCAGCGCTGGAGCATTTCCTTGACCGTGCGCGGCGCCTGGGCCGGGTCGCGCTCGGTGCGATGCGCTTTGGGGAAGCGCGTCGGCTTGGGCTCGAAGCGGGCCAGGGCGTACACATAGGCTTCGACCTGGCTGGCGCTGCCCAGAAACGTGCTTTGCGGCCGGGTGAACAGCGGCAGGGCGGCATGGGGCAGGGCGTCGAGGCCCTTGCGCCGGATCACCGCCAGGGCCAGGGCGGCGCCGCGGGTCACGGCGTTGTGCCGGCGCGCCTCTTCGCGCAGCGGCAGCAGCAGTTCGCGGGCATGGCGCAAGGTCAGCTGTGCGCTGGTCTGCATTTCCAGGATGCGCGCATGGGTGCGCAGCAGCATGTCGTCGTCGACCAGATGGCCCAGCCGCGCCTGTTCGCCCAGCAGCGTGAGCAGCACGCTTTCCACCTGGCGCACGCCACGCTCGAAGGCGCCGTCGGCGTTGACCAGCTGGATCATCGGCTCGACGTATTCGTCCCAGGTGGCCAGCACTTCGGCATAGCGCTGGCGCAAGGGGATCTGCCGGCTGCTGGTCTTGGCCCGTTCGGCTACCGCGACCAGGGCCTGCTCGTCGTTGTCGAGCTTCTTCAACACATCGCGCACGCGCATGTCGAGCAGGCGCAACTGGCGCGCCAGGTCGTCGCTGTCGCGGTTGTCGAACGCGTCCTGGATGTGCCCGGCCAGGCGTTCGAGGTGGCGCAGGTAGGCCTCGATCTCCAGGCACAGGCCGAGGCGGTGTTCGCGGCGCAGGTAGGCGAGGAAATCGTGGATCTGCGCGTTGAGCTCGAAGCGGTTGGGGCTCTTGGCCACCGGCACCAGGATGTCCAGGCGAATCCATTGATCGAGCAGCTGGGTGATGTCCTGCGGCGTGCTCTCGGGCTGATGCCGCGCCAGGTGCTGGCGCAGCTCGACCAGGCTCAGGGTGCCTTGGTCGAAGCGCTCGCACAGCGGTTCGAGCAAGGCCCAGTGTTCGGCGAGGGCGCGCAGGACGCGCTTGGGTTCGATCATGGTGGGTCGACTCGTTGCCCGGTGAAAGGCGGCGATTGTACTGCATACGGGGGGCCGGGTTTCACCCCTTGGCGCGGGCCACATTCGCGCTCGACCGTTGCGGCAAAACCGGCGCAACAACGGTAGAATGCCGACCTGTTTCCCCCGGACGACCCTGCCGTGCTGACCGAGCCCCGCCGCCGCGCCTACCTTTCCGCCATGCAAGTGGTGCACTGGCTGCCGCGCGCCGAGCTGCCGTTCGCCGCGCCTTCGCGGCCTGAACTGCTGCTGCCGGTGGCGCTGCCCGACGAGCCGCTGCTCGACCCTGCGCCAGTGGCGTCTGCCACCGCGGCCGCCGCTGCGCCCGCATCGCGTCCAACCCCGCGTGCGGCCGAGCGGCCGAAGATCGAAGTGCCGCGCCCGAGCAGCATGGCCAAGCCGGCCGTCAAGGCGGCGCAAGCCGAGGAGAGCAAGGCACCGGCGGCCAAGCCCGCACGCGTCGCACCGCCACGCTTCGCCCTGCAATTGCTGCGCGCCGGCCATTGCGCGCTGCTGGTGGAACTGGCCACCGGCCAGCCGTTCCAAAGCCGCGACCCATCGTACCTGCTGCTCAAGGACATGCTGCGCGCCGCCGGCCTGCCGGACGCGCCGCAGATCGTCGGCGAGCCGGTGCGCTGGCCGATGCTGATGCGCGGCAACCTCGATCAGGGCCCGGACGCGGCACGCGAATTCGTCCAGGCGTTCGTCCAGGCCCGGCTTGAGGATGCCCCTTGCGCCTGCCTATGGCTGGTCGGCCTGCCGGCCATGCGCTTCGCCGGCGCCGCCGAGGAATCGGCCTATTACCAAACGCTCGAGGTCGACGGCCTGGGCACTGCCTGGGCGCTGCCGGGTCTCGAACTTCTGATGGACGAGCCGCAGCGCAAGGCCGATGTCTGGAAAGCCATGCGCCAGCTGATGGCGCGCTGGAAACCCGTTGCATGAGTGACGCGATCACCTTCCGCCCCATGACCGAGGCGGACCTCGATGCCGTACTGAAGATCGAATACGCCGCCTTCAGCCACCCCTGGACCCGCGGCATCTACCAGGATGCGCTCAAGTCCTACGAAGTCTGGCTGATGTTCGACGGCCAGCAGCAGGTGGGGCATGGCGTGATCAACGTCATCATCGACGAAGCGCATCTGCTCAACATCACCGTGAAGCCAGAAAACCAGGGTCGCGGCCTGGGCCTACGCCTGCTCGAACACCTTATGGCCCGCGCCTGGCAGCTCAACGGTCGCGAGTGCTTCCTGGAGGTGCGTGCGAGCAACCAGTCGGCGTACCGGCTGTACGAGCGCTTCGGTTTCAATGAGATCGGGCGGCGACGGGATTATTACCCCCTGGCCGGGGGGCGGGAGGATGCGTTGGTGATGGCCTGTACGTTGTTCGAGGACTGACCGGGCCGGGATCGTTCCTGCGTTCTGTGCGGCAAGACACAGCCTGGGGAGGAGGGTAAAACTTACCGGCGTTTCGTCGGACTAATGCCGGTGACACATCCCCTTACAGTCTGGAGATCCACCGACATGCACGTCTCGTTCCGTCCCCACTGGCTTCTGGCCGCCGTCCTCCCTCTCGTGCTCGCCGCCTGCGGCGACAGCGAGCCCGACCAGCGCGCCGCCTTCAAGCAGTTCCTGCAGACCCGTATCCTCGACAAGCCAGGGGTTCACGTACCCAAGCCCAGCGAAGACGAATCCAAGGCGTTCGGCGACTATGCTTCGCACTACGCCGTGATCACCGACTTCAACGGCAAGATGGACGAGAGCGTCAAGCCGTTGGGCAACCTGGTGAAAACCATTTCGGTGCGTTCGTTGAACGATGTGATCGACCACCGTGCCGACCTCAAGGCTGCCCAGACCGGGCTGAACGACATGGGCGAGCACCTCAAGCAGTACCAGGCCCATGCCGACGCCGAGCATGCCAAGCTCAAGCAGCCCGAAGACCTGAAAACCGTCTACGACAAGGCTTACGACCGCACGGTCAGCGCGCCGACCACTGCCTTCATGGAAGTGCTGCCGCAGATCGACACGGCCATGAACGCGATCTCGGAGGTAGGCGACTACGTCGAAGCCCACAAGGCGCAGATCCAGATCAACGGCTCGCAGATCACTGTCCAGGACCCGAAAGTCCTGGAAGAGCTGAACGCCCGGCTGCAAGCGGTGAATGCCCAAGGCAAGGCCGTGCAACAAGCGCAGACGCGCATGCAGTCGGTGATGTTCGGGCGCTGAGTGCGTCGCGTCAGGCGCGAGTCAGGCATCGCGGCCAAGCGGCCTGTGCAGGCGAGGCTTCAGTGGCGCGTTTGCACAAGGGCGTGTGAGGCCGGTATGTGATGCACGACGCGTAGCCGAAACAGTGAAGCCCGCGCGATGCGGGCTTCACTGTTTCTGTTTGGCGCAAAAGGCATGGTTTCATCCTCCAAGGGGCTGGTATCGGGCAGCGCGTCGCTCGGTGCAGCGCCCTTGCCCGCCGGCCGAACGTACTGGCGCAATACCGTCCGGCGCCTAAAATTCCTCGCCGTGCAGCCGATAGCCTGATACCCCCTTTCGCGTCGATAGCAGCGGTACGCCCATGCCCGAAGACCTTTTTTCCACGACCCCCTCCACGCACCGTCGCTCGGGCGTGGCGATCATCCGTGCCTCGCTGTTGAAGTTCGTAGGCCTGTTGACCGGGGTGTTCCTGCTTGCCGGCTATTTGATCCTGTACCTGGCCAACGACCTGGATCGCAGGGAGGAGAGCGAAAGCGCGTTCCATGTCCGCAAGGCCGTGCAGACCATCGAAAAGTCCATAGGTGCCACGGTCAAGGATTATGCGTTCTGGGGCGATGCCTACAAGCACCTGCACACGACCATCGACACCGAATGGGCCTATGTGCGCCAGAATGTCGGGGCGACGCTGTACGCCGACTACGGCTTTGGGGGGCTGTTCGTGGTCGATGCTGCCGATCGGACCGTTTATTCCGTCATCGACGGGCAGTTGCAGGGCGTGGCGGCGTCCGACTGGTTCAAGCGATCGTTGCCACAGATCTTGGCCAAGGCGCGAGCCGGGAGCGACGCACAGACGCCGACCACGCTGTTCGTCGATGTCGGCGGCCGACCCGCCTTGGTAGGCGCCGCGGCCATCACGCCCGGCACCGATCCGACCGTGACGGTCGACGATGGACCGGCTTCGGTGCTGATTTTCGTCGACATTCTCGAAGACAGCAGGTTGCGAGCACTCGGCAAGGACTACGGCGTGGAGGGGCTGCGCATCGCCACGGCCGCCGAGGCCGATGGCCCGCATGTGCTGGGGCTGGGCGAAAAGGGTGCGGCGGGGCGCTTGCACTGGGCGCCGGAAAAGCCGGGTCAGCGGCTGCTGGGCATGGGCTTGCCCTTGATCGGTCTGGCCGCGCTCTTGGTCTATCTGATGGCCTGGGCGATCTTGCGCCGCACCACGGCCAGCGCTCAGGCGCTCGATGCCAGCTATGAATCCTTGCAGCGCAGCCAGGCGGCGCTGGCGATCAGCGAAGCGCGCTTTCGCGATGTGGTGGAAGCCAGTTCCGATTGGGTGTGGGAAATTGATCGGGACGGGCGTTTCACCTATTTGTCCGAGCGCTTCGAAGCCGTGACTGGGTTGGTCAGGCATGACTGGGTGGGCGCGCCGATGGACCGGCTGTTGTGTACCGAATTGGGATCGGTGACGCAGTGGTTGGGCATTCCCAACCGTCGGCCCGACGTCAGTGTCGATTGCCGCTACCTCGATACCAACGGCCGCGAGCGCGTCACCCGCCTGTCCGCCAGAGCCATGGGCGACCAAGCCTTCCGCGGTACCGCGACCGACGTCACGGAAGAAATCGAATCGCGCCGACGCATCGAGTTCCTGTCCCAGCACGATGCTCTGACAGGACTGGCCAACAGAACCCGGCTCAGGGCGTTCCTCGACGCCAAGCTCGCTCAGCGGCCGACGGTCGAGCGGCCCTTGGTCATGCTCAGCCTGGACCTGGACCGCTTCAAGCCGGTCAACGACCTGCTCGGGCATGCGGCCGGCGATACGGTGCTGAGCGAAATATCCGGCCGTTTGGCTAATCGTGTCCGCCATGGGGACCTGGTGGCGCGTATCGGTGGCGACGAATTCGTGCTGATCCTGACCGACCTGAAACGCCAGGACGAAGTGGAAGCGCTGTGCAAGCAACTGATCGAGGCGATCGAGCAGCCTGTTCAGGTCGGCGAGCAGGACGTGTTCGTCAGCGCGAGTATCGGTATCGCGCTGGCTCCCACCGACGCTGCCGAGGCCACTGAACTGCTGCGCTACGCCGACATCGCCCTGTACGAGGCCAAATCGTGCGGGCGCAATACCTGGCGCTTCTATGCCAGCGACATGAACTCGAAGATCATCGAACGCCGTCGCCTGGAAAACGATCTGCGTTTCGCGATCAAGCATGGCGAGTTATGCCTGCACTTCCAGCCGCGTTTCCGCATTGGCGATGGCCGAATGGTGGGTGCCGAAGCGCTGGTGCGCTGGCAGCATCCGAAGCGTGGCCTGATCCCGCCCGACATCTTCATTCCCATTGCGGAGGAAACGGGTTTGATTCTGGCGTTGAGCAACTGGGTCATGGAGACTGCCTTCGACTACGCCACGACCTGGCCCGAGCCTCTGTTCGTCTCGGTCAACCTTTCGCCCAGTGAGTTCAAACGGGGCAATCTGGTGGAGCGTGTGCAGCAGGCCTTGCAGCGGACCGGCATCGAGGCGCGGCGGGTGGAGATCGAGATCACCGAAAACGTCATGCTGGACGATGCGAGCCTGGCGCTGGAAATCATGCAGACGTTGAAGACGTTGGGCATCCGTATTGCGATGGACGATTTCGGCACGGGTTATTCGTCGTTGAGCTATCTGCGCACCTTCCCCTTCGACGGGCTGAAGATCGACCGCAGCTTCCTGTCGAAGCTGGGTACGGGTGAGGAAGACCAGTCCGTGATCAAGGCGATCGTCGGTCTGGGCCACGCACTGTCGCTGACCGTGACCGCCGAGGGCATCGAAACCCAAGAACACATGGCGCTGTTGAAGTCGGTATTGTGCGACGAAGGCCAGGGCTATTTCCTGAGCCGGCCTCTGGACACCGAAGGCTTCAGCGCTCTGGTACGAGTCACCCAGGATGCCGGGGTGTTGGAGAAGAGCTGAGCGCAGAGGCCATCGTGGGTACGTCTCTGCGCCCGTGCAGCGCTTAGAACCAGCGCATCCCCTCGAACGGGTTCCAGCTTTTCGAGCCTTCGACGCGCGTCAGGTAATAGCCGTAGTTGGCGCTCAGGCCATACATCGCTGCCATGGCGCCGTTGATGCCGTATTCGATCCCGCGAGGAAACGTGAAGTCGAAGGCGATCTCGATCAGGCCCAGGCCAAAACCGATGGCCAGATTGATCGCGATCAAGCTGAGGTTCTTGCGCCACATGCCCAGCACGAAGAAGTAGACGATGCCGAAGAAGAACGCGATGAAGTTCATGGAGATCAGGCGGCGTTTCTTCGCCGGGAGTGCTTTGAAGGCCGCTTGGTAGGCTGGCGATTGTGGCCCGCCGTATCGCTCGAAGAAGGCGAAGCGTTCCTGCCATTTTTCGCTGAGTGGGCTGTCGTCCGTTGAACGCGCGGGTTCGATGCCTGCCATGGGTGAAGCTCCTTTTAGTGGTTCGTCGAAGGTGGAACATCGTCCTGAGTGCCCCGGGCAACCCGTTGCAACCACACGCAAGCGAGCCGGAGGGCGTTTTAAGCATCGGTGTAGATCGGCTGCCGCTCATTGGGTTCGGGCCGGCAGGCTCGAAGCGCTTGGAACTGTTAAGCCGTTGGCACTTCGCAGGTGGCGGTCGGTGGTGCAATCGGGTTCGAGCAATGTGTGCCGGGTGGCTGGGCTCGGGAGGGAGCGGCGCGTGCCTAGGACGAAGCGGGCTCGCGCCGAACGTCGGAAACAAAAAAGCCCGCACAAGGCGGGCTTCTTCGTTGCTAGACGATGCGGACATCGTCTAGCTGGAGTTTGGTGGCTACACAGGGACTTGAACCCCGGACCCCAGCATTATGAATGCTATGCTCTAACCAACTGAGCTATGTAGCCAACTGGCGCGCATTATTCTCTTCACCGGCACCTCTGTCAACACTCCATGTGAAAAAAATCCGCACGCTTTCAGAAACTTAGGCTGATGCCCTCGATCACCGTACCAGTAGCCAGTGGCCGAGCACGTCGTGGAACCTCAATCGTTGGTCGGTAGCCAGGCGCTGGAGGGTGTCGGCAGGGCGGTCCAGGTCGAAGTCGCCGCTCACCCGGCGATGGGCCGTCTGTCCGTCCAGCAACCACAGCCGTTGCCCTTGGTAGCTCGCCAGCCGTTCCAAGACCTGACCCAGCGGCAGGTCTTTGACGATCAGATGGCCTTTGCGCCAGGCGTCTGCGGTTTTCACGTCGATCTTTTGCGCCTGGTGCAAACTTTGGCCGTCGAAGGTCAGACGTTCGCCGGCCGACACCAGACGCTGCTCGCCGTCCTGCTGCACCACCGCCTTGCCGTTGAGTACCTGCACTTCGTCGTAGTCGGCATGCCGAGCGATCAGTACGCGCGTGCCGAAGACCTGGATACGCGCCTCGCCCACCTGCACGTCCAGTTCGCGACCGTCCAGGTTCACATCCAGCAGCACCTGGCCCTGCACCAGTTGCAGATGCCGCACGCGGCCGCGCAGGTCGAGGTTCATCGCGCTGGCGCTGTCCAGGTGCAGCGTGGAGCCTTCGCTCAAGCGCACCGTGCGTCGTTCGCCGACCTCGGTGTGCAACTGGCTGGCCAGGCGTCCCGCCCATGGCCAGTAGAGGTAGGCGAGGGCGGCCAGGCCGAGCACGAACAGCGCGCCCAGGCAGGTGCCGAGACGGCTCTTGCGCAGCGTGGACACCTGAGGTCGCGGACGCGCCGGCACTGGCACCGGCTGCAATCGATGCAGGCGAGCTTCCAGGCTCGCATACGCCTGGGCGTTGACCGGGTCGGCGCACCAGGCGGCGAAGGCCTGGCGCAGGCAGGTGTCGCAGTCGGGACGTTGCAGCAGAGCGAACCATTCCAAGGCGTCTCGGTCAGGATCGGGCAGGTGCTGAAGAGCGGGCATCGGGCTCATCGATCGGGCAGCTCGCAAAGAACGTGAGAAAGGCCGAAGCGGCAGTGGGCAATGTGCCAGCGATGCTATTTATATTGAGAACCATTTGCAAGTAAGTGCCGGATGGGTGGTAAAAAAGGTAGCTAAGTAACGAGTTGTTTCCGGATAATCGACCTCCACTTCGCCCACGGACGATCCGGCCATGGCCAGCAGCAGTACGCAGACCTCCACCGCTCCCACTCCGGCAAACCCCGCCAACAGCCTGGTGATGTCGATCATCGGCTTCTGCGCCCTGGCGCATTTGATCAACGACCTGATCCAGTCGGTGCTGCCGGCGATCTATCCGATGCTCAAGGTCAACTACGACCTGAGCTTCACCCAGATCGGTCTGATCACCTTGACCTTCCAGGTCACCGCCTCGCTGCTGCAACCCTGGGTAGGCTTCTTCACCGACCGCCGGCCGACGCCCAACCTGTTGCCGCTGGGCACCCTGTGCACCCTGGTGGGCATCGTCATGCTGGCGTTCGTCGGCAGCTTCGCCATGATCCTGCTGGCCTCGGCGCTGGTGGGCATCGGTTCCTCGACCTTCCACCCGGAAACTTCGCGCATCGCGCGCCTGGCCTCGGGCGGGCGCTTCGGCCTGGCGCAGTCGACTTTCCAGGTCGGCGGCAACACCGGTTCGGCCTTCGGTCCGCTGCTGGCGGCGGCCATCGTCATTCCGTTCGGGCAGACCCACGTGGCCTGGTTCGGCCTGGCGGCGCTGTTCTTCTTCGGCGTGACGCTGAAGCTGCGCGGCTGGTACGTAGGCCACTTGAACCAGGCCAAGGCCCGCAAGACCGTCACGGTGACCCATGGCCTGTCCCGTGGCCGGGTGGTCGGCGCGCTGGTGATCCTGGGGCTGCTGGTGTTCTCCAAGTACTTCTACATGGCCAGCTTCACCAGCTACTTCACCTTCTACCTGATCGAGAAGTTCGACCTCTCGGTGGCCAGTTCGCAATTGCACCTGTTCCTGTTCCTCGGCGCGGTGGCGGCGGGCACTTTCTTCGGCGGCCCCATCGGCGACCGCATCGGGCGCAAGGCGGTGATCTGGTTCTCGATCCTGGGCGTGGCACCGTTCACCCTGGCGCTGCCCTACGCCGACCTGTTCTGGACCACGGTGCTCAGCGTGATCATCGGCTTCATCCTGGCCTCGGCCTTCTCGGCCATCGTGGTCTACGCGCAGGAGCTGGTGCCCAACAGCGTGGGTATGATCGCCGGGATCTTCTTCGGCCTGATGTTCGGCTTCGGCGGCATCGGTGCGGCGCTGCTCGGCTATGTGGCCGACCTGCGCGGCATCGAATATGTGTACGACCTGTGCTCGTTCCTGCCGTTGTTCGGCTTGTTGACGGTGTTGCTGCCTTCCACGAAGAAGGCTGCGCGCAAGTAGGCCGATGGCGCTGTGGCGCGCAGGGATCGAGACGACGTTTACGTCGACATCCCGCGCCCACCGCGCGCACGACTTCCCCGCTCGCCGGCCCAGCTCACCCCCTCGCGGCCGATTGACGAGGCAGGGCGGCTGGCCTAGAGTCGCGGCTCCTGCCTCTTCCTACAGCACACCTCATGCGCCGCCTCTCCATGCCTTCGCTAGCCTGCCCGCCTGACCTTCAGGCCCGGTATCGCGCCTGGCCGAGCGACACGGTGCTCAAGCGCCGGCGCAGCGTGCTGTTCGCCTTCACCTTCTCTCCTCACCCGTACCACGTCTGATTCGCGCTGCCGAGCCGTAATGGGTCGGCTGCGCCCGTGTCCGCGCTTTCGAGCGTCGGACGATGGAATCTATGCGGCCTACGTCTGCGGGGCCGCCGAACGTGTCTTCGAGGAACGATGTGATGAACCTGCGTTTGTTGGTGGGGCTGCTGTTCGCAGTGTCGGTGGTGGGCTTCAGCCTGGGCGCGACCTTGCCGTTGGTGTCCCTGCGTTTGCAGGCGGCGGGTGCCGGCACCTTGGAAATCGGTATCGTCTCGGCGATTCCCGCCGCGGGCATGATGCTCTCGGCTTTTCTGGTCGATGCCTGCTGCCGACACCTGACCCGACGGGTCATCTACCTGCTCAGCTTCGGCCTGTGCCTGACCAGCATCGTCTTGCTCGACTGGGGCTTCGCTACGCTCTGGCAACTGGCCGTGCTGCGTCTGATGCTGGGGTTGGGCATGGGGGTGGCGATCACCCTCGGCGAGTCTTGGGTCAACGAGCTGTGCCCCGAGCACAACCGCGGCAAGATCATGGCCCTGTACGCCACCTGTTTCACCGGCTTCCAGGTACTGGGCCCGGCGCTGCTGTCGCTGCTGGGCGCGCAGAGCCCGTGGCTGTTGTGGTTGGTCAGCGGGTGCTACGGCTTGGCACTGCTGTGCATCGTGCTCAGCGTGCCCAACGACCGTGTGGCGCACCCCGACGACGACACAGGCTTCGGCCTGGCCGGGTTCTTCCGCGTGGCACCGGCGCTGTGCATGGGCGTGCTGTTCTTCTCGTTCTTCGATGCGGTGGTGCTGTCGCTGCTGCCGATCTATGCCACCGGTCATGGCGTAGCTGTAGCCGTGGCGGCGTTGATGGTGACCGTGGTGTTCGCCGGCGACATGCTGTTCCAGCTGCCGTTGGGCTGGTTGGCGGACCGGGTCGAGCGTACCGGCCTGCACCTGGCCTGTGGCGTGCTGGCGATGCTGATCGGCCTGGCGCTGCCGTGGCTGTTGCAGGCGCAATGGTTGCTGTGGCCGATGCTGGTGCTGTTGGGCGCAGTGGCAGGCGGGATCTATACCCTGGCGCTGGTGCTGATCGGCCAACGCTTCAGCGGCCGCGATCTGGTGATGGCCAATGCCAGCGTGGGCTTGCTGTGGGGCATCGGCAGCCTGGTCGGGCCATTGCTCAGCGGCGCGGCGATGACGGCCGCGCCGCATGGGTTGCCAATGGCATTGGCGCTGATGGCCGGAGCGTTCGCGATGTTTGCCTGGCGCGCCTGGCGGCACAGTTCGAGCCGCGTTGAGTTGGTTAGATAGATACAGATGTTGAGCGTTGCGACAATGAGGCCCTGTGATTGTCCGGTTTAGTGCTTTGTGGCCATACGGACCGCTGTCAACCTGTCGTGAGAGAACTCGCCCCTCCCAAGTAATCCTGCCACCCGCGTACATGCTCATAAGCGGCACGGGAGGCTTGGACGGAATCGCGGAGTTGTGGCCCACGCCGCGATTTTCGCAATGGGATGCGGTGAGGGCAGCAATGCGTATAAAGCGCAGTCAGCTGTGTGGATGACTGGCCGCTTTAACGTGACAACAAGCCGTTAACTATAAAATTTGCCAGTTGCGTGATCTGCCAGGGTTCTGAATAGTTACCGTCATGCAAATCGACAGGGCAATCGAAGTGGATAGTACTCATCGTGGTGTCAGTAAGTCCGCCTTTCCCGGTGCGGCAGTGAGTTACTCGCCTTACGGCAGCCATACCCGTTATGGCAAGCACCCTATGACGCTAGGGTACGACGGCGAATATTTAGATCATCACACTCAAGCCTATCATCTCGGGCAAGGTTATCGCCGCTACTGTCCAAGTCTAATGCGCTTTGCCAGTCCTGATAGTCTAAGTCCCTTCCGACGAGGTGGCGTAAATGCCTACGCTGCGTTTGGCAACCACCCTATTGGATGGACGGATCCAAGCGGCCATGCGCCGCAAGAAAAAATTAAGAATATGCAGTTCTATAAACTGCGTGCGACTTCGATGAACAGATCCTCTGACGCGCTCAATGCTCGAGAGTCCGTTAGAAAAAAACATGACCTGTCGAAAATTCCAGTGCTGCAGGATTCGGAACCGCATGAGTATGCTGAGTACTTGAAGCAATTCCAAGCCATGCCCGATGTTTCTGAGTCTTCCTTTCAAGTGGTCGTTAACGGTTCTCAAGTCAGGGGTATCCGAAAGCCTCACAAATTTGTGTTCACTCGCCATGCGGAGCTGATTATCGGTGATGAGCGGTTTGTCGAGTTCGCTCACCCCATGCTCAATTTTTTCTCTGAAAACAATCCAGGTGTGATCTCTGCAGGCTATATCTCCTGGAAAAATGACAATGCCATCGTCTCGGATTACTCGGGCCATTATTACCTGAGCGCCGCCGGTCGGATGACGGGTGAACCCGTCATCACTTATTCGAAAGCGTTGGGGCTGAAAGCGAAGCTGGTCAGGTCGCAAGGGGTGATGCCTCAATGAGTGCTCCCTGCTAAGTCGGGGAGGGGCGATAGATGCAGACCAGCCACTGAAATTCCTTTTTGCGAAATACAAGGCAAATGATTTTGATGGGAAATACATGGCGCTCGCCTACCGCCCAATTACCAGGCTCATTCCAAAGGGGTGAAGAACGGGCTGCTTTGGGGCCGCCTCACGGCCCTTGCGGATGAACGCCAGCGCTAGATGCTTATTCAGCGAACATCATTTTTTTCGGTCTCAGACTGTCTAGCACAGACTGCTTTAAAATGTTCCGCGCAGCGTCACCGACACGTTGCGCGGGTCGCCCCAGTAGTACCCCGTGGCGGTCGGGGCCACCTGGCGGTAGTACTTGCGGTCGAACAGGTTGTTGGCATTGAGCTGCACCGAGTAGTGCTCGTCGAAGCGGTAGTTGATCAGCGCGTTGTACACCGCATAGCCCGACTGCGACGCCTCCACCGTACCGCTGCGGTTGTAGATGCTGCTCTGCGCCTGCACGCCGCCGCCCACGGTCCAGGCTTGCAGTTCGCCCGGCAGGCGGTAGCTGGTGAACAGGCGCAGCATGCGCTTGGGATCGGTGGTGCGGATGGCGTTGCCGGTGTTGCTGGTGGTGTCCTTGAGGTACTCGGTGGTGTTGTAGGTGTAGCCGCCGCCCACATTCCAGTCCGGCAGCACCTCGCCGGAGACCTCCAGCTCGAAGCCCTGGCTGCGGTTCTTGCCCGCCGCGACCTTGCAGTAGCCGGTCGCATAGTTGGGCAGGCACGGGTTGGGGCCGCTGATGTCGTCCAGGGCATTGCCCACCTGGTAGATGCGGAAAAACGCCAGCGAGGTGTTCAGGCGCCCATCGTAGAACTCGCCCTTGATGCCCGTTTCGTAGGCTTCGCCGGTTACCGGCGCAAGCACCGAGCCGCTGACGTCGGTGGCGGTCTGCGGGTTGAAGATTTCGGTATAGCTGGCGTAGGTGCTGAAGTTTTCGTTGAGGTCGTAGATCAGCGCGGCGTAGGGCACCACTTCGTTGTCGACGCTGAACTTGCCGCTGCTGCGCACGTTGTTTTCCTGCTCGTAGTCGTACCAGTTGGTGCGCGCGCCGACGATGGCGGTGAGCGAGTCGGCCAGGGAAATGCGCCAGGTGGCGTAGGCGCCTTCCTGGGTGGTGCGGGTGCGCACCGGGTGTGCGGTGACGGGAATCTTCGGGTTGGCCAGGCTGGTCTTCGGGTCCCAGGTGCGCACATCGAACAGGCCCGACTGGGTATTGGCCGTGGCCGCAGCGTAGGAGTCGTTGCGGATACGCTCGACACCGAGCATCAGTTCATGGGTGCGGCCGAGCAGGTCGAACGGGCCGTTGAGGGTGGCGCTGAGGTTGTTCTGCAGGCTTTCCCCGCCGTCGCCTTCGACCACCTGGTAGCTCATCAGGTAGGGGTTGCGGGTCGGGTTGCTGTCACCAGCGGCACGGGTGATGTAGGTCTGCTTGAAGCCGTCGTCGGCCAGTTCGAAGTGGGTGCGCTGGGCCATCAGCTTGAGCGACCAGTCGTTGTCGAAACGGTGCTCCAGTTCGGCGAAGCTCTGCAGGTTGCTGCGGTTCCAGCGGTTCCAGTCGGCGCCTAGGTAGGTGCTGCGGCCAAGCGGCAGCGGCTTGCCGTCGTAGTCGGCGGGCAGGTTGCCCCAGGCGCCGGTGGCGTCGAGTTTGGTCCATTCCAGGCCCGTGGTCAGCGTGGTGCTGTCGTCCAGGTCGAAGGCCATTACGCCGTACAGCACCTCCTTGCGTTCGCTGCGCGAATCCTGGAACAGGTCGCGGTCGTCGTGCACGGCGATCATCCGCCCGCGTACGTTGCCTGTTTCGGTCAGCGGGCCGGACAAGTCGGCCACGTAGCGCTGGCTGTTCCAGCTGCCGAGGGTGACGCTGCCTTCGCCCTGGAACTCGGCAGTGGGGCGTTTGCGCACCAGGTTGACGGTGCCGGACGGGTTGCCCGCGCCGCGCAGCATGCCGGTGGCGCCGCGCAGGATTTCCGCACGGTCGATGATCGCCGCGTCGCTCTGCACGAACGAGCCGCCGCCGCTGCCCTGAACCACGGTAGCGCCGTCGTACTGGATGGCGTCGATCGAGTAGCCGCGCGAGTAGTACTGCACCCGCTCACTGTCGAACAGGTTGACCACCACGCCTGGGGTCTGCTCCAGCAGGCTGGTGAGGTTGGTGATGTTCTGATCCTTCAGGCGCTGGCTGGTGACCACCGTCACCGACTGCGGCGTACGGCGCAGGCTTTGCGCGGTCTTGCCGATGGTCACCGCTCCGGTGGTGTAGGAGCCGGTGTTTTCCGTGGTCACGCCCAGGTGGTTGCTGGAAATGCTGGTAGCGCCCAGTTCCAGCGCGCCACCCAGGTCCATGGCCGGCACCAGCACGAAGCTGTCGTCGCCCTGTGGTTGGGCCTGCACGCCGCTGCCTTGCAGCAGGATCGACAGCGCTTCGGCGCTGCTATGGCGGCCCTGTACGCCCGGGCTTCGTTGGCCTTGCAGGCTGGCAGCATCGTACGACAGATTGAGCCCGCCCTGACGCGCCAGCTGGTCCAGTGCCGTGGCCAGGGGGCCTGCGGCGATGCGCCAATCGCGCGACTGCGCTCGCTCGGCAGGTGCGGTCTGGGCGAACGCAGGCAGGCTGGCTGTGCCAGCCAGGGCCAGGCTGAGCAGGGCTGCGCGTACGGCGCCATGCAGTCGATCATGGTGGAAAAAGGCAGGGTGGATCATGGAGCGCTCCTAAAGGTTGAGGCCACTTATCGGGCTTTATTCCTTCAGGCCGCACGAGAATGAGATTCCACCTCATTTAATTTCACGTTTTTTTCACACCTGCCCGACGTTCACCCAATAGCGGGTGCGGTAGTGCACTCGGATAGGCAGGTTGTGGGTCAGCAGACGCAGGATCTGGTCGGTGTCGGCCAGTTGATAGGTGCCCGACACCTTGAGCCCGGCAACCTGATCGGCACAGCGCAGGTAGCCGGGGCGGTAGCGCGACAGTTCGTCGAGGAACGCACGCAACGGCATTTGCTGCACGCTGAGCACGCCGTCAGTCCAGCCCCAGGGGTCGACCTGCAAATGTGCCGCCTGCAGATGGCCGGTGCGGTCGAATTGCCACACCGTGCCTGGTGTGAGCGCGCGCAGGCCATCGCCGACCCCGGCCAGTGACAGCTCGCCGCGTTTGACCGCCAGCAGCAGCCCCTTGGCGTCTTCGCGCAACAGCACCCGAGCGTTTCGCGTTTCGAACTGGCCGAAGCGGGTGGCGATGCGGAAAGGCCGGGGGTCCTGGGCGTTGCTGTCGAGGCTGACTTCGCCTTGCAGCAGGGTCAGTTGGCGTCGGTCGGCGGTGAAGCGCAGGTCGATGGCACTGTCGGTATTGAGCTGGATGTGGCTGCCGTCGCTGCTGTGCAACTGGCGCCGTTCGCCTGTGGCGGTACGGCTGTCGGCCAGCCACTGGCCCAGGCCCAGCGGCTCGCGGCCGGCCCAGCCCAGACCAGCGGCCATGGCCAGCACGCCGAGCAGTTTGAGCTGGTCGCGGCGGGTGATGCACTGGCGCTGCGTGGCTTCCAGGGTAGTGCGGCTCAGCTCGCCCGGCAGGCCGGCCAGCTCGTCACCCAAGCTGCTGACCCGCTGCCAGGCCAGCGCGTTGTGCGGATGGCTCTCCAGCCATTGCTGGAACTGCCGTTCGAGCCGTGGGGCAGGGCGGTCGTAGCGCAGCCGCACCAACCATTCGATGGCTTGGTCCACCTGGGCTTGGCCGGGCGTTGGGGCAGAGGCGCGCTCAAGCATCGGCATAGCGCAAGCGATAGCAGACGCCCAAGGCTCGGGCCAGATCGCGTTCCACCGTGGCCCGCGACACGCCTAGCCGCTCGGCGACCTGCGCGATGCTCAAGCCATCGAGCTGGGCCAGCAGAAACGCCTGACGCGCGCGAGGTTTGAGCCGGTGCAGGGCCTGGTCGAGGCGTTCGAGGGTATCGAGGATCACCCGTCGCGCTTCTTCGCTAGGCGCCTCGCCGGGCGGCAGGTGGGTCAGGCTTTCCAGGTAGGCGCGTTCCAGGGCGCGGCGGCGCAACTGGTCGATCATCAGGCCGCGGGCGATGCTGCTGAGGTAGGCGCGGGGTTGCTTGAGCGGCATCGCCTGGCGCGCGCGCAGCAGGCGCACGAAAGTGTCCTGGGCGAGGTCCGCGGCGTTGTCCCGGCAGCCGACCCGCGTCCACAGCCAGCCGCGCAGCCAGGCGTGATGGGTTCGGTAGAGCAGATCGACCTCGGCCGGTTGCAGCGTGTGATTGACCTGCATGACGATGAAAGCCCGGATTGGAATGGAGGAATGATTGTTAATCGTTCTCAATTCTATGCGGGAGGCTTGGACTCGGGCAATGCTGCCCCTTGAATAATTGCTGATCGGTAGGGTTGGGCGAGTGGATCTCGGGTGTGCCCGCACCGGCGGGTGAGGGGAGCCCGCATGCTTAGGTCATGACACACGTGGTGAGGCGGGAGCGGCATCGAGGTCACAAGGTCGCCCAGCGCAGGCCTACCGGCCTGCTCGACAGGCTTTGTCTACCGACCCAACCAGCGCAACGCACCCTGCCCGGCACGCACGCCGCTGGCGAAGCAGGCGGTCAACAGATAACCACCGGTGGGCGCTTCCCAATCGAGCATCTCGCCCGCACAAAACACGCCGGGCAGTGTTGCGACCATCAGGTCGGCGTTCAACGCCTCGAAGCGCACCCCACCGGCACTGCTGATCGCTTCATCCAATGGGCGAGTGCGCACCAGGGTGATTTCGAGCGCCTTGATCGCTGCGGCCAGCCGGCCCGGATCGGCGAACGCGGCCGCGTCGGTCAATTCGCGCAGCAGCCCGGCCTTGACCCCGTCCAGCCCCAGTTGACCACTGAGATGCTTGGCCATCGAACGCGAACCACGTGGACGTGCCAGGGCCTGGGCGATCTTGTCCACAGGCTTGTCGGGCAGCAGGTCGAGCAACAGGGTGGCCTGCCCGTCGCGCTCGATGGCGGCGCGCAAGGGCGCCGACCAGGCATACACCAGGCTGCCTTCCACACCCTGGGCGGTGAGGACGAACTCGCCCTTGCGCAGTGCGGCACCGGGCACCGACAAAGCGATGTTCTTCACCGGCGCGCCCGCATATCTGTCGCGTAGCAGCTCGCTCCAACCCGCCACCTCGAAACCGCAGTTGCTCGGCCGCAGCGGCGAGATATCCACACCCCGCGCTTGCAGCCACGGCACCCAGGCGCCGTCGGACCCCAAGCGCGGCCAACTGGCGCCGCCCAACGCCAGCACCACGGCATCGGGCCGCACCGCCCGCTCGCCTTCGGCATCAACAATGCGCAAGCTGCCGTCGGCGTTCCAACCCTGCCACCGGTGGCGGGTGTGGATAACCACACCGGCCTCGCGCAATCGTTTGAGCCAGGCGCGCAACAGCGGCGCGGCCTTCATGTCACTGGGAAAGACCCGCCCTGAAGTGCCGACGAAGGTGTCGATGCCCAGGCCATGGATCCATTCGCGCAACGCGTGGGCGTCGAAGTCGTGCAGCAGCGGCTGCACGGCGTGCTGGCGTTCGGCGTAACGCGCCACGAAGGCGGGCGCAGGTTCGGAATGGGTGATGTTCATCCCGCCGACGCCGGCCAGGAGGAATTTGCGCCCCACCGACGGCATGGCGTCGAACACCTCGACCGCTACCCCTGCCGCAGCCAGGACTTCGGCGGCCATCAGTCCGGCAGGGCCGGCGCCGATGATGGCAACGCAAGGGGCAGGGCGGGAAATGTCGGTCATGGTCGGTGGCGAGCTGTGGAAAAAAGGGTCGGTATTCTACCCTAGTGCATACACGGACGACACTGTACGAAAAATGAACAGCCCGCTGTAGCCCAGGAACCGTAAGGGCTGCGCGGTCTTTCCCGCAGGTTATCCACAGTCGGTTCCACAGTGATTGTGGGTAAAGGAAGCAACCATGTCTTGAGACTGGGTCCATGCCTGCGCGTCCGGGTCCGCACGGAAGACGTTTTTACGAACGATCAGGCAAGGATTGTGGATAAACGACTCGAGCATGCTATTTCGAGAGGCTGTACAAAAAACGTACAAACCTTTGTAGACCTTACACCACAAAGGCTACAGCGCTTTTCCAGCAGCTTATCCACAGCCGGTTCCACAGTCATTGTGGGTAAGCGAGCACCCGCGCCGCGCTGTGGTGAAGGATGCCATGGCGGCGGGCAAGCGCAGCGCGGTCCTTGCTGTAGCCGCCGCCGATCACGCCCATCACCGGAATGTCGCGGGCCAGGCAGCGGCGCAGCACGCATTCGTCCCGCGCCGCCACGCCGGCGTCGGTCAGTTGCAAGTAGCCGAGCGCATCGTCTTTGTGTACGTCCACGCCGGCGTCGTACAGCACCAGGTCCGGCTGGTACAGCGGCAGCAGGTAGTCCAGCGCCTGCTCCACCACCTGCAGATAGGCCGCATCGCCCATGCCGCGCGGCAGGGGAATGTCCCAGTCGCTGTCGGCCTTGCGTGCCGGGAAGTTCTGCTCGCAGTGCAGCGACACGGTGACTGCCTCGGGCGTGTCTTGCAGGATGCGCGCGGTACCGTCGCCCTGGTGCACGTCGCAGTCGAAGATCAGCACGCACTGCACGCGGCCGGCTTCGAGCAGGTAGCGGCTGATGATCGCCAAGTCGTTGAAGATGCAGAAGCCGGCCGGATGGTCGTAGTGAGCATGGTGGGTGCCACCGGCCAGGTGGCAAGCGACGCCGTGGCGCAAAGCCAGTTCGGCGGTCAGCAGCGAGCCTCCTACCGCACGCACGGTACGCCGCGCCAGGGCTTCGCTCCAGGGCAGGCCGAGGCGGCGTTGGTCCTCGCGGGACAGCTCGCCGTGCAGGTAACGGTTGATGTAGGCCGGGTCGTGGGCCAGGGTGAGGATGTCACGGGGGCAGATCTCGGGCCGGATCAACGCCTCGTCACAGGTCAGGCCGCTCTCGACCAGGTGATCGCGAAGCAAGCGGAACTTGTCCATCGGAAAACGGTGTTCAGGAGGGAACGCCGGGCTGTAGTCGTCGTGATAGATCAGCGGCAGGGACATGGTCAGCTCATGGGTAGGCCAGGGGGCATCTTGCCAGGTGCGCGGCGGTGGCGAACAGCGGCGGCGGCATGGGGCGCCGCGAGCGGCCAAGGATTCGAGTTTCATCCACAGGCAGGCTGGCGGCGCTCAGCCATTGCCCTACGCTTGCCTTATCGGCCGCTGTAGAGTGCGCCGTTGTCCTTCGGAGTCCCACCATGACCCTCATCGCCACCCTGGAAAGCCCGCGACTGATCCTGCGTCAGTGGCGCGACGAAGACCTCGATGAGTTCGCCGCGCTGTGCGCCGACCCACAGGTGATGCGCTACTTCCCGGCACCCTTGACGCGCCTGGAGGCTGCCGCCCTGATGGGTCGCCTGCGCGGGCACTTCAACGAATACGGTTTCGGCCTGTGGGCGCTGGAGCGCAAGGACAGCGGTGCCTTCATCGGCATGACCGGGCTGCTCAACGTGAGTTTCGACGCGCCCTTCACCCCGGCGGTGGAGATCGGCTGGCGCCTGGCCCGCCGCCATTGGGGGCTGGGGCTGGCCAGCGAGGCGGCCTGGGCTTGCTTGCGCTGCGCGTTCAGCCAGTTGCGCTTGCCCGAGGTGGTGTCCTTCACCACGGCCAGCAACCTGCCGTCGCAGAAGGTGATGCAGGCCATCGGCATGCAGCCCGACCCCGATGGCGCCTTCGACCATCCGCGCCTGCCGGCCGACCACCCGCTGCGGCCCCACGTGCTGTACCGCATCGACCTTCAGCAATGGCTGCACACCGTGCGCGCCTGAAGGGATCGGATGCGGGGTGGTGCTGACAAACCCTGTATCATCCCTGCCCATGAAACGCCGTAGTGCGGACACGCCTTGCTAGGAGAAACAACCGATGAGTGAAGTGCTGGACGACCTGGTCGACCTGCTGAGCCTGGAAGCGATCGAAGAAAACCTGTTCCGCGGCCGCAGCCAGGACCTAGGCTTCCGCCAACTGTACGGCGGCCAGGTGCTGGGCCAATCGCTGTCGGCGGCCAGCCAGACGGTCGAAAACGCCCGCCACGTGCACTCGCTGCACGGCTATTTCCTGCGCCCGGGCGACGCCAGCATGCCGGTGGTGTACTCGGTCGATCGCGTACGCGACGGCGGCAGCTTCAGCACGCGTCGGGTCACGGCGATCCAGAAGGGCCAACCGATCTTCACCTGCAGCGCCTCGTTCCAGTACGACGAGGAAGGTTTCCTGCACCAGGCGGCGATGCCTGAGGTAGTAGGGCCGGAGAACCTGCCGAGCGAACTGGAACTGGCCAGCACCCTGGCCGATCACCTGCCCGAGCGGCTGCGGGAAAAGGTGCTGCGGCCCAAGCCCATCGAGATCCGTCCGGTGACCGAGCGCGACCCGTTCAACCCCACGCCCGACGATCCGGTCAAGTACGTCTGGTTCCGGGCCGACGGCACCTTGCCGGACCTGCCCGCGCTGCACAAATACCTGCTGGCCTACGCGTCCGATTTCGGTTTGCTGACCACCTCTTTGCTGCCCCACGGCAAGTCGGTGTGGAACAACGACATGCAGATCGCCAGCCTCGACCACTCGCTGTGGTTCCACGCCAACCTGCGTGCCGACGAGTGGCTGCTGTACGCCACCGACAGCCCCTGGGCCGGCAACGCCCGTGGCTTCAACCGTGGCAGCATCTATAACCGCGCCGGCCAACTTGTGGCGTCCTCCAGCCAGGAAGGGCTGATTCGCCACCGCAAGGATTGGGCATGAAGCTGCACGACATCCGCCACTGGGTCTTCGACATGGACGGCACCCTGACCGTGGCGGTGCACGATTTCGCGGCTATCCGCGTGGCTTTGGACATCCCGCCGCAGAGCGACATCCTCGGCCACCTGGCCGCGTTGCCGGCTGACGAGGCCGCCGCCAAGCACGCCTGGCTGCTCGAACACGAGCGCGACCTGGCCCTCGGCTCGCGGCCCGCGCCAGGTGCGGTGGCGCTGGTGCGCGAGCTGGCCGGGCGCGGCTGCCGTCTAGGCATCCTCACCCGCAACGCCCGCGAGCTGGCCCACGTCACGCTGCAAGCCATCGGCATCGCCGAGTGCTTCCCCAAGGCGCACATCCTGGGCCGCGACGAGGCCGAACCCAAACCCAGCCCCGAAGGCTTGCTGCATATCGCCCAGGCCTGGAGCGTGGCCCCTGCCGAGATGGTGATGGTCGGCGATCACCACATCGACCTGGACTGCGGACGGGCGGCGGGCACGCGTACGGTGCTGGTCAACCAGCCGCACAACGACTGGCCGGAACTGGCCGACTGGCATGCCGCCGATTGCCGGGCGCTGCAGGTGCTGTTGGGGTGAGGTTGGACGCGGGCGTTGCAGATGCTGTTGGGGTGAGATTGGGCGTGAAACTTGCGTTCATTCTGTCAGTTCTGGGTTGAGGCTATTGGGCCGGCGATGCCGGCCATCGCGGCTAAAGCCGCTCCTACAGGGTTTGGGGGCAGTCTTAGCTTGGTGCCAGCTGACAGTGTGGGAGCGACTTCAGTCGCGATGGCCGGCAAAGCCGGCCCGATGGTGCGATGGCTTTCTCCACAGGGTAAGCGGCGCTCGATCCAGGTCGGCGATGCCGTTCATCGCGATCGACCGGGGCGCCGAACCGGCTTTCCCACACCGAACCAGCCGTCCCCACATTGGCTGGCTTCGGACCATGCAGGCTCAGTTCGGTGTAACTGCATGTAATGGCACTGCCTGCGGTGGCAGACCATTACATTCCCGGCAAGCCGCGATAGAAGGCAAGTCTTTAGAATGGCGCCGCTCGAATGCGATTCATTCGCTATGGCGCTGTCTGGCACGGTGGCGTGCGCATGGGTTCGCCATTGCCCACACATGCCCGCCGATCGCACGCCCCTGCGCGTACGGCACTCGAGTCCTGCGGCATCCGCCGCCGTCCATCGACCTGGAGTTCCGCCCATGAACCGTACCCCCACCTGGCGGCGCCTGCTGCCGTTGCTCGCCATCGTCTGTTGCTGGCTGGGCCTGGCCACACCCGCCGGCGCGGTCGAGGTCACCGACGTCCTGGGCCGTACCGTCAAGCTCGACCACGCGCCCCAGCGCATCGTGCTCGGCGAAGGGCGGCTGTTCTTCGCCCTGGCGCTGCTCGACCGCGACAACCCGTTCCAGCGCGTGGTCGGCTGGCAGAACGATATGCGACTGCTCGACCCGCATACCTATGAGGTGTACGCCAAGCAGTACCCGCAGATCGCCAAGCTGCCGCTGATCGGCCAGGCGTCGGAGCAGAGCGTGAGCTCCGAGCAGATCCTGGCGCTCAAGCCGGACCTCGCCATCTTCAGCATCGCCGGCGAAGGCCCGACCCAGCACAGCCCAGTGGCCGACCTGCTGGCCAAGGCCGGCGTCCCGGTGCTGTTCATCGACTTCCGTGTGCAGCCGATCCGCAACACCCGGGTCAGCCTCGAAGCGCTGGGCGCCTTGCTCGACCGCAAGGCGCAGGCACAAACATTCCTCGACCTGTACGACCGCCACCTGCAACGCGTCGAGCAGGCTGTCGCCGGCCTCGAAGACAGCGAGCGGCCCAAGGTCTTCCTCGAATTGTTGCCCGGCGTCTGGCAGGCGCCGGGGCATACCACCGGCAAGAGCGGTCTGGGCAGCGTGGTCGACGCCGTGGGCGGGCACAACATCGCCGCCGACGTGATCCCCGGCGCCTTGGGCGATGTCAGCGTGGAGTACGTGCTGCAACGCGATCCCGACGTGTACATCGCCACCGGCAACCGCGCGCCGGGCGTGCTGCTCGGCGCAGGCGTGTCCCAGAAGACCGCACAGGACAGCTTGGCGCGCATCACCGCACGCCCCGAGTTCGCCCCGCTGCGGCCGATCCAGCAGGGCCAGGCCCATGCCCTGTGGCACGACTTCTACAACTCGCCGTTCAACATCCTGGCCATCGAAGCCATGGCCCGCTGGATCCACCCCGAGCGCTTCGAGGACCTCGACCCGCAGGCGACCCTGGCCGAGATCAACCGGCTGCTCAAAGTGAGCCTCGAGGGCAGTTACTGGATCGACGCGAAATGACTGCACAGCTCTCTGGCGACGCGCTACAGGCCGCCGCGCGCTATCGCCGCCTGCTGTGGCGACGCACCTGGCTGGTCGTGGGCTTGGCGCTGCTGCTGGTGCTCGCCGTACTCGGCGACCTGGCCAGCGGCGCGTCGGGTATGGGCCTGGCGCAACTGCTGCACGGCGTGTTCGACCCGGCCAGCCTCAGCGCCACCGAACGGGTGATCATCTGGAACGTGCGCCTGCCCTACGCGCTGATGGCCGTGCTGGTGGGCGCAGCGTTGTCGCTGGCCGGCGCAGAAATGCAGGCCATCCTCGACAACCCGCTGGCGAGCCCCTTCACCCTGGGCGTGTCGTCGTCGGCGGCGCTCGGCGCCTCGCTGGCGATCGCCTACCCCCTGGGCGTGGCCTGGCTGGCGCCCAGCGTGCAGGTGCCCTTGATGGCCTTCGTCTTCGCCTGCCTGTCGGTGCTGTTGCTGCAAGCGATGTCGCGCCTGCGCAGCGCCGGTGTGCAGAGCCTGGTGCTGTTCGGCATCGCCTTGGTGTTCAGCTGCAACGCCCTGGTGTCGCTGTTGCAGATGCTGGCCACCGAAGACGTGCTGCAACAGCTGGTGTTCTGGACGCTGGGCAGCCTGGCCCGGGCCAACTGGGATTCGCTGACCCTGCTGGCCATCGTGCTCGCCGCGGTGCTGCCGTTCTCGCTGCGCGCCGCACCGGCCATGACCCTGCTGCGCATGGGCGAAGACCGCGCCCGCAGCTTCGGCGTGGACACTCGCCGCCTGCGCCATGCCTCGCTGCTGCGCATCAGCCTGTTGGCGGCCACGGCGGTGGCGTTCGTCGGCACTATCGGCTTCATCGGCCTGGTGGGACCGCACATCGCGCGTTTGCTGGTGGGCGAGGACCAGCGCTTCCTGCTCCCGGCCAGCGCGCTGGTCGGGGCCTTGCTGCTGGCACTGTCGTCGGTGGCGAGCAAACTCATCCTGCCGGGCATGATCGTGCCGGTGGGCATCGTCACCGCACTGGTGGGCGTGCCGGTGTTCGTGGCGCTGGTGTTCCGCCGAGGGAGAAACCTGTGAGCCTGTCGATCGACGCGCTGTACGTGGCCTATGGCAAACGCGCGGTCATCCAGGGCCTGAGCCTGCCGCCACTGCCCAGCGGCAGCCTGGTGGCGCTGGTCGG
Source organism: Pseudomonas sp. MLB6B (assembly GCF_054508135.1). Taxonomy (NCBI): domain Bacteria; kingdom Pseudomonadati; phylum Pseudomonadota; class Gammaproteobacteria; order Pseudomonadales; family Pseudomonadaceae; genus Pseudomonas; species Pseudomonas sp. MLB6B. The sequence goes on from NZ_CP199313.1 coordinate 1,623,795, forward strand.
CCCGAACGGTGCCGGCAAGTCCACCTTGCTGCGCGCGCTGGCTGGGCTGGAACCGATGAAAGGGGCGTTGACCCTCGACGGCGTCGACGTGACCCAGTTGAATTTCGCCGAGCGGGCCCGGCGCCTGAGCTACATGCCCCAGCAACTGCCGCCCGGCATTGCCTTGGGCGTACTGGAAAGCATCATCGTCGGCCTGCGCGTCGGCGGCACCGAGCATCCCGCCGCCCTGGCCTTCGAGGCGCTACGCCAGTTGGGCATCGAACACCTGGCCGAGCGCGGGCTCGACGCGCTGTCGGGCGGGCAGAAGCAGTTGGTGGCGCTGGCCCAGCTATTGGCGCGCAACCCCCAGGTGCTGTTGCTCGACGAGCCCACCAGCGCGCTGGACCTGCACTATCAGTTGCGGGTGATGGACGCGGTGCGCCAAAGGGTCCAGGCCCAACGCCTGCTGGCCATCGCCGTGCTGCACGACATCAACCTCGCGGCCAGCCACGCCGACACCCTGGTGATGCTCGACCAGGGCCGGGTGGTGGCCTGCGGCACCCCGGAGGACGTGTTGCGCCCGGCGCTGCTGGCCGAGGTGTATGGGGTGCAGGCACGGGTCGAACGCTGCTCGCGCGGGCGGTTGCAAGTGCTGGTCGACAGGGCGATGTCGCACCCCAGGGGCGCCGCTTAGCGCAGTTGCATGGAGTCCAATTGCTGCTGGGCATGGGCGGCCATGCGGTAGGCGTCCAGCGTGGCGGCGATCTCCTCGATGTCCAGGCGACGGCCGTTGCACATCAAGCCGGCCGAGTTGATGCGGATGTGCGGCGTGGGCTTGGCCAGGGCCATGGCCTGGTTGCCGAACAACTGGAAGGTGGCGCGGTGCTTGGGCAGCGGTGCGCCGGGGCGCAGGGTCAGCTTTTGCAGCGTGGCCATGCCCTCGTCCTTGACCACGATCTCGGCGATGTCGGTCAGCTCGACCGGCGCGCTCAAGGTGTCGACCGTCAGCTGCCGGCGATTCAAGCGCATGAACACGGCCTTGCCGGCGTTGCGATGCTGCCAGGTCAGCGCGAGGAAGATGACCACCATGACCAGCGCGAAGATCGTCATCTTGTTGCTGCCAATATGAATCCCGTACCCCATCAAGATCAGTGCGCCCAAGAGCAGGATCGGCCCCCAAACCTTGAAACGCGTCGTATTGGTGAACTCGCTCTGCTCCGGCACCTGGGCGATGACCGCCTGCAGTTCGTCGACCACCTGCTGGCGGCCGGCCGCTTGGGCCTGGCTGTGCTCGCGGGTCAGCGACTCGGCCAGGTTGGCCAATGGATCGGGGTTCTGGGGTGTGCTCATGGTGGGGTTTCCTGAGGGCGGATGGATGTGAGGGTTGGCCGTCGGATCGCGACTTGGAAGGAGACGGGCGAGCCTGGCTCAAGGGCCTTGACGCTCATGCCCAGGCTCCGGCGGGGTTGGCTGGCGAAGGCGCTTGGGTCAGATGGGCGAACCACTGCCGGTCGCTGTCCCTGGGTGTGCGTGTGGCTTCGGCGAGCAAGTTCGCGTCGAGCTCCACGCCCAGCTGGCGCACGCGGCTGGCCGTGGACGGGTGGGTGTCGAACGGGTGGTCGACGGCCTGCTCCAGCACGCTGTCGTCCAGGCGCAGGGGGGCGGCACGCAGATGCTCGGCCAAGGCCTGGATCAGATTGGAATGGCGGCCGTCGCCCAGCAGACGCGCTATTTCGCCGTCCAAGGCGACCACCCGCAGCAGGGCCTGGCAGAACAATCGCTCGCCGGCCACCTGTGCGCCGCTGCGGTCGGCGACCAGTTCCTGGGCACGGCTCCAGTGATGCACCGCGACCTGGAAGTAGTGCAGGAACTGCGCGGTGATCCAGATGGCCGGCCGCTCGATCCAGGACGGGTCCTCATCGGCGGCGCGGATCATGGCGAAGTGCACGCACATCAGCCTGAAGCGTGCTGCCACTTCGCTGCCGCGCTCGGTGTCGCGGCTGCTGAAGTGCCCCAGTTCGTGGCCGATGATCGCGGCCGTCTCCTGCTGGCTCAGGGTCGACAGGTAGGTCAGCGGCAGGTACAGCGTGCGGCCGCTGAGCACCTGCTGCGAAGGTTGCAGGGTGACGTCCACGCTGGTGACGAAGAACGACTGGTCCACGCCCACCACGATGTGGTCCGGCACCGGCGCGCCGAGGTCGGTGGCCAGGCGCTCGACCCAGGACCACAGCCCCGGTGCCTCGTGGCGGCCCAGACCGCGACCGAGAAAGCTCGATACCGGCGCCTGCATCTCGTACCAGCGTTGGCGCAGGCGCTGAATCAGCATCAGCCCGATGCCCAACACGCCCAGTACCGGTATGGCCGCCAGGGCGATGGCCCAGCCGCCGGCCTTGAAATGGCTCCAGCCATAGTCGATTTCATACAGCAGAATCACCCCGAGCGAGCCGACCAGCAGCCCGGTGTAGGCCACCAGCCAGCGGCCCAGCACGTGCCAGCTCTGGCTCAGGTGGTCGTGCAGGTACTGTTGCGATTTCAGCGCACGCCAGGCGTCCAGGCGCAGCTTGACCCAGGTGGCCGGGCCGGCCAATAGGGCCGCCAGCGCCAACAGGTAGGCGAGGGTGGCCAAGAGTTGGCGCAAGCGTAGGGACGTGCGGTCGGCGTCGGCCTGGGCCACTGTCCATTCGAAGTGTTCGCGCCGGCTTTGTGGGGTCATGACCTGGGTGCGTTCGGCATATGAAAGCTGTTGCAGCAACGCGTCGCTGGGGCTGTCCAGCCACTGCCGCATGACCTGCGCTTCTTCCAGCACGCTGTCGGCCCGCCAGCTTTGCAGACTGCTCCAGGCCATCAGGGCCAGGGGCAGCAGCAGGATCGTCAGGGGCCAGGCCAGTTGCCGCAGGCGGTTCATCATCGTTCAACCTCAGGGTGGGGCTGCGGCACAGGGCGGTGCGCGCTTGGAGCGTTCGGGAGGGCTGGGGCGAGCGGTGGCCCATCGACCGTACGGCGCGCAGCGGGCTTGCCAGCGCCGTCGCACCTCCACGCCAGGGCAGGCAGGGGTCGCAGAGTGAAATTTCCCGCCCCATCCATGGTCTATTGCGTCTGATCGGCCTCCCTGGCAAAGGCCCATGACGCCTGCGACGCGAGGGCTGCCTGGCTCACCATGGGCGGTCAGGCGGGGCAACGTGCGGCAGGCATCGCTTGGGCTCGAAGCCGCGCGTGGTTCGCTTTTGCGGCTTGGAGTCGGTATTGAAGGCAACCCCAGGCGATCTGCCAAGCACCTGGGCCGTTGCCCACAACAATCAGGCCGTTGCTCACAACGCCCCATGCATCCGCTGTGATGGCGTTATCATTCGCACCGCCCTACAGTCCCCCGGACACACACCGATGAAACGCTGGAACCCCTACCTGGACACGCACTTCGTATACGACCACCCTGCGGCCCTGGCCACAGCGGGTGTGCTGGACGACAGCGCGCAGCAGGTGCTCGGCAGCGCCATCGGCCACTACCGTGCCCGCACCGTGCGCCCGCACTTGCAGTATTTCGACTGCAACCTGCAATTTCCCGAGGCGCTGCGCATCGACAAGGTGCTGCCCGGCAGCCTGTGCCTGGTACACGTGCTCGACGGGCAGTGGCAGCACGAAGTGGACGGCCAGCTCAACCGCTACACCTTGGGCGGCACCCATTGCCTGGGCTTGAGCGAAAGCATGGAGGCCGTGGACCAACTGCCGGGCGGTAGCCATGCGCGGATGGCGGGCTTGCGCATCGCCGGCGACTTTCTCCACGAGCTGGCCGAAGAGGACGACACCCTGCGCCCGCTGCTGGGGCTGCTCGACAACGGCATGCAGTTCGCCGAATTCAATCGCTGCAAGACCATGGGCGTGCTGCTGGAGCGGTTGTACCACTCGCCGTACGTCGGTGTGCTGGAGCGTTTGAACCAGGAAAGCCTGAGCCTGGCGGTGCTGGTCGAGCTGGCGAACTTTCTCAAGGGTGAGCCGACTCGGCCCGATCCCGCACCGCGCGGGCAGCGCGACCTCGCCCACGAAGCCCGCCGCGTGCTCGACGAACACCTCGTCGACCCGCCGGGCAGCGTGGCCCTGGCCCGTCAGCTCGGTGTGGGCGAAACCACCCTGCGCCGGGCGTTCGCCAACGTCTATGGCCAGTCGATGCTGCAGTACCTGCGCCAGGCGCGCATGGAGCTGGCGCGCACCTTGCTGCGCCAGCGCAAGTGGCAGGTGGCGCAGATCGCCTTCCGCCTGGGGTACGCCAACCCGGCCAACTTCAGCCATGCGTACAAGGCGCATTTCGGGTATCCGCCTGGGGCCGAGGCCTAGACGTTTTGGGTTGCACGCAGACCAAGCCTGCCATGCGGTAGGCAACGTCCGACGACCTCAGCTATCGCCAGCCCTCGCCTAGGCGGGTCGGGTGCTGGTCAAGTGGCTGGGCTTGCAACCCGAAAACAGATCCAGTGCCGGGTCGTAGACCCGCGTCTGCACTTGCAGCAAGCCCAGCATCGAGTGGAACAGGTTGTCCTGGCTCAGGGGGGCGCTGCGGTTGCGGGCCAGGCAATCCATGTCGACACCGACGGCTTGCTGGTAGGTGTCCGACAGCCACACCAGCAATGGCACGTGCTTCTGCTGCTCGGGCGCGAGCATGTAAGGGGTGCCGTGCAGGAACAGGTTGAACTCGCCCAGCGACTCGCCGTGGTCAGACAGGTAGACCATGGCAGTGGCGACGTGCGCCTGGTTCTTGCGTAGCAGGTCGAGCAACTGGGCCAGGACATGGTCGGTGTACAGCAGCGTGTTGTCGTAGGCGTTGACGATGCTGTCGCGGCTGCACTGGTCCAGCGCATTGCTCTTGCACACCGGCGTGAAGCGCTCGAACGCTGCCGGGTAGCGCTTGTAGTACTCGGGGCCATGGCTACCCATCTGGTGCAGCACCAGGACGGTGTCCTGATCGAGGTGGTCGATCAGCGTTTGCAGCCCTTGCAGGAGGATTTCGTCGCGGCACTCGTGGTCGGCGCACAGGGTAGGGTCGGTGGCGTTGCTGAGGTTGACCACCGTCGCGCTGGCACAGGTGCCTTTGCAGCCCGATTGGTTGTCGCGCCAGAGCACCTGCACCCCAGCGCGCTTGAGCACGTCGAGCAGGCCTTCGCGGTTGCTGACGGCCGACGCGCTGTAGCCCGCACGGCCCAGGTTGGAAAACATGCAGGGCACCGAGACGGCCGTTTCCGTGCCGCAGGAATGCATGTCGGGGAATGCGACCAGCCCCGGCACTCGACTCAATTCGGGGTTGGTGTCGCGGGCATAGCCCAGCAGGCTGAAGTTCTCGGCGCGGGCGCTTTCGCCGACCACCAGCACGGTCAGGGATTTACGTGTCTGGTTCGCCGCAGACCGTACGCGCACGGCGTCTTCGCCGATACGTGTGAGGGGTTGCTGCGAACTGACCACCTGTTCGCGCACATAGTTGATGGAGGCGCCAATGTAATTGCTCGGCACGACCATTAAATGTAATTCATGGTGATTGCGCAGCAACGACGACAGGCCTTGATAATTGATCAGGCCTACACTGGCGACCAGTGCAGCACCTCCAGCGGTCATCAGGGTCTTGCTCAGCAGGCTGGGTAACCATCGGCGGTAATTAACGGGCGTTCGCCATAGCAATAAGGAGGGGAGTAGGCCCAACAGTGCTATATAGGCGAAGAGTGTCGGCGATAACAGGTCGCGTACTTCCGTTGCATTGGTTTCTGCGGCATTACGCAGCATGCCAGTATCGATCAAGATACCGTAACGGTTCATGAAATACGTTACACCCGCGCTGACCATGAACAGTGCGATCAACGCGGGTTTGAACAGTTTCGGTATCGCCAACCAGGTGAGCACGATCGTGAACACACCGAACAACAGCGTGGCGAACGCTGCCGTCAGGTGCCAGCCCGCGCCGCCTGCCGCGGTGATCGCATCGAGGTGATGCCATAGCGGCAGGTTGAAGGCGCCCAGCAGAAACGCGCTGGCCAGCACCGTGACGATTTCGGGGCGCACAGGTTTTATCTTGAGCATGGTCGTGGTCTTTCGCAAGAAAGTGATGACGCAGGGGCAGGAGCCGTTCTTGTAAGGCGCAAACGTTAATCAGGCACTCATCAAGTTTTCGTGAAAGTAAGGTTGGCGGTTTGTGATTATTTGTAGGGCGTCTCCCCAGTGTCCATGTGCAGTGGATGAATGATTATTTAATTAGGCTATCAAGATTCGGTCTAACGATTTTTTTACAGGGTTTTCACTATTAACCCATGTCACCCGCACTACTGTCGCGGCGCAATCGATTCGCCAACTTGCCTTTCAAATAAAGGCGTTTTTTGATACTGCGTGGCCGCCTGTATGCGCCCTGCAGCCACTCTTTCCCAACTGCGGAGTTCCTGCATGGCTACTAGGTTTTTATCCACCCCTTCGCGACCGTTCGATTTTCGTCTCGCGCTGGGCGTGCCCTTGTTGCTGATGGCACTGATGCTGGTGTTCGACATGACGCCGATCGATTTTCGGCTGGAGCACCTGTTCTACCAGCCCGGCGTGGGTTTCATCGGGCGCAAGAGCTACTGGCTGGAGAACATCCTGCACGACCGGGTCAAGCAAGCGGTGATCGCGCTGTCGGTCGCGCTGTTCCTGGCGTTCGTAGCCAGCTGGTTCTACGCCCCGCTGCGTCAATGGCGCAGGTCGTTGGGCTACGTCGTGCTGGCGCTGAGCCTGACCACCTCGGTGGTGATGCCGTTGAAGATCGCCACGGGCGTGCACTGCCCTTGGAGCCTCAGCGATTTCGGCGGCAGCGAGACCTACACACCATTGCTGGCCCATCGCGCGGAAACCGACAAACCCGGCCTGTGCTGGCCTGGCGGCCATGCGTCCACGGGGTTCTCGCTGATAGCCCTGTTCTTCGCCTTGCGCGACCGTCGGATCAAGGCTGCGCGGGTCGCGCTGGTGCTGGCGCTGACGCTGGGCGTGGTGCTGTCGCTGGGGCGCATGGCACAGGGCGCGCATTTTCTCTCGCACAACCTGTGGACGCTGTTGATCGATTGGACACTCTGCGTGCTGTGCTACCGCTGGCTGGTGTGGCGACCGGCGCCGGGCAAGGTCAGGGGCGCGACGGGTGCGGTGCGCCTGAGCCAGTGACACTGTGCAGACGCACTGCCAAGCGCGGCTAACAGCCCCGTCGGCGAGCGCAAGCCCGCGAGCCACGTCGAGTCGTGACGCTCATCGTGACGACCCGAGCAACTGGCGAAAAAGACGGAACGTCGCGCGCTTGCCCGCCATCCCATTCCTGACACCCTCATGACTGGAGCTGCATCGTGCCCACTGAAAACCAATTTTCCATGCAGAACCCTCTCACCCAATACCCGCAGCCAGAATTTCCCAAACAATCACAGACTGCTCCGGGCACTGTCCACGATCTGCAACCCAAAGCGGATCATGGCGAGAGCAGCTACAAGGGATTTGGCCGCTTGGCCGGGCGCAAAGCGCTGATCACTGGCGCAGACTCGGGTATTGGCCGGGCGGCGGCCATCGCTTTTGCGCGTGAAGGGGCGGATGTCGTACTCAACTACCTTCCTTCAGAGGAAGCGGACGCACGTGAAGTCGTCGAGCTGATCGAGGCCGCCGGACGCAAAGCTGTAGCCATACCAGGCGACATCACCAGCGAAAGCTTTTGTCAGCAGTTGGTTGCCCAAGGGGAGCAAGCGTTGGGGGGGCTCGATATCCTGGTCAACGTCGCTGGCAAGCAGACGGCGCAGAAAGATATCGCGGATCTGACGACAGAGCAGTTCGAGCTGACGTTCCGCACCAACGTGACCGCCATGTTCTGGATCTGCAAAGCCGCGCTGCCGCTCATGCCGGCCGGGGCCACCATCATCAACACCGCATCGATCCAGGCGTATCAGCCTTCGGAAACGCTCCTGGACTACGCGCCGACCAAGTCGGCCATCGTGGCCTTCACCAAGGCGCTGTCCAAACAGGTGATCGGCAAGGGCATCCGCGTCAACGCGGTTGCACCGGGTCCGTTCTGGACACCCCTGCAGCCTAGCGGCGGCCAACCTCAGGAAAAAATTCCTAACTTTGGCTCGGAGACACCGATGGGTCGTCCAGGACAACCCGCCGAATGTGCTTCCATCTACGTGCTGCTGGCCAGCCAAGAGTCGAGTTACATCACCGGCGAAGTGTTCGGCGTGACAGGTGGCAACACGCTGCCTTGAACACCATGAAATGACCTCGCGCTGCAATGCACGTTGCAGCGCGAGGTGGAGCGGCCAACGCTCTCGTCAAACCTGATGGTCAGACGTTGACCTCGCACCGACTAATTGTTAGTCATGGACATTGATTTAACCGATTGTTTTGTATGGGCTTTTCGCGGAAAATGAATGTCCACAGAAAATCTGAATTTCTCTTTAGCCGTCTGCTCTGGAGGTAGATCACCTTCTCCACCTGACGGCAGCTGCGGGCAACTTCGTCCACTCAGCCGCACATCGGTAACAGCTTGAGGATCCCAGGCGGCCACACCAATTGAGGCATTCTCTTGCGTTCAAAGCAACGGGCAGCGATTCCGTCCAGTCGGCGTCAAAATGGTGACCCTCTTCATTGCACGAGTGACCGCGACACGCATGGCCAAGCGGGCCTGGCGCATGCGATCTGGAGTTGCTTCGGTCGGTACAAAACGTCCCTTCATGACGCCCTCATAGAGAATGACCTCCGTGAATTCCTTTCCCTTCGACTTGTGCATGGTCATGAGATGGAGGCCCTTCCAATCCTTGGTGACAGCTTGAAAGTGATCCTGAATAAGAGCATCTCGCACTAGCCTCTCTGCTCCTGGGTAACCTTCAGCTAAGCGCCACAACTCACCCAAACGGCTTCGAAGTAGCGATCCCTTCCCCAGCAAGCGCACATATCGGCCATCGATACCTATCTGATTGAAGACCTGCTCGGTGCTTGAATCCAACAGCTGCCGCGTGGCAATCCAGTCAAGCTGTGGGTCGCCAGTCAATTGCAGGTCAATGCGCTGGACCGCGATGACTTGTGCGGCAGCAAGAACCCTCTTGTGCGGCACTCGACGAAGCGCTTGTCCACCGAACAATTGCTCCAGGGCAAGCACCAATTCCAAATGCTGCTTGCTGGGGGCCTTCTCGCCTTTCCTACCACGCAGGTGAGCACATAAATTTCTGAGCAACCTTTCAGTAATGATTTCTGCAGTCGCGCCGCCTTCGAGAAGCGCGGCTATAGCTGTAGCAGAGAGCGCCGCAGCCTCTTGGTCGAACGCAACCTCATGGGAAAGTCTCGGCAAACTATCCGAGTCACTCGACAGATACGCGGAAACCTCTGCCATGAAGCTCTTGCTGGGCACCAGGATTGCTAGCGACCAATCACGGTCGCCTCTGTTCAGCCGCGCAATGGCGGTCAAAACGGCGAATTTGAAAGCCCGATGAAGCATCCCTTTGCGCGGGGCATAGGGTGTCACCGACACATGGGTGTAGGCTCTGCACCTATTTGCTCCTGTCAGCAGATCGTTGCCGAACAGGACGATGTCGGTCCCTGTGCTCCGGTGATTTTCCATCCCAAAAGAAAAGGAGTCGGGGCGGAAGGCGTCTTCGAACTCTTGAATCCTGCTAGCACTAGCACCGCGGAATTCGTAGATTCGTTGTTCCGGGTCAGCCAAAGCCACTACCTGGCTATGTCGAGTCAGCGCTCGAATGAAACGCCACTCATCCTCGTTCGTGTCCTGGAACTCGTCGAGGATGATAAGTGGATAGCTATTGCCGTAGATGCGTTGCAGCGACTGACTTCTCTCCAGCAACATGGCAGCATTGCTGGCGAACAGGTCGAAGTGCAGCAGCCCCTCCTCCTCGAGCAGCTTGGTTTTCTCCAACGCTATCTGCTCTTTGCTCAATGTCGACAATCGCGCAGCAGCCTCTGGCGGAGGAAGCAGTGATAAGGGACGCCCATTGCGTAGCAAATAGCCATGGCTGCGCAGCAAATTCCACGCGAAGCCATGGTAGGTGTTGACCTCGAGCCGAGCCTGCTCGAGTTTCGGCAGCATTTTCCCGGCCTGTTCCGCAACCCTTGCGACCGTTGCTCTGGCGAAGCTCAGGAACAGCACCTGCTGATACTCTGTGAGGTCTAGTCGGCCTAGAAATGCTTCAGCTTTAAGCAATGCGACTGTGGTTTTCCCCGAGCCAGGCCCCCCCATCACGACCAGATGGGTGGGGGAGTCAATAACATCCCGTCTAGACTGATCTAGCACCATCATCTGTTAAGGCCCGACCAAATCGAGAAGGTCATCATCCAGTTCTGGAAGTTCAGGCTCGGGCTTCTTTGGGACAATTGTCGCTGTAATGCTCTCGAGGGTGCTGACAATGAATTCCGGGAGGTGGTGTCGGGTCATGGCGGTACAAAGCAAGCTGGCAGCAGCACCATCGCCTTTCCAGCGCTTCAGCAGCACCCCTAGAATCGCTGCTACGTCATCCTTCGTGGCATCAGGGCCCGGGGCTTTGTCCCTTAGGTCTGAAGGCCAAGCACCGCTTTCAATCAGAGACGCAGCCCAACCACGCAACACTTCCTCATCGGTTCCTTTGAGAACGACGTTCTCAAAACCTTTCTCAGGCGCTTGATAGGGGTAGTCGACCGACGCCCTAATAGCTTCCAATTGCTCGGGTGCCTGCTCGTCGAAAACGGCATAGACCTTCTTCCCGAGCCTGCGGTAGTAGGCACCCATCGGAGCGATCAGCGAGTCAGTCGTCGCATCGATGATTGGGATGCCCAAGGCCTCAAGCGGCATGAATGATTCTGGCTCATGCTGATGAAGCAGTCGCGCTACGGCAGGCCAAGCGTCGTATTCTGTCCGGCCTTCGGCAATCAGCACTCGACGTGCTAGAAGGGCCTCACAAACACGCAGCCGCATATCCTGCCGGTACATTTTTGCTTTGATGCCAGGCGGGAGCCCAGCAGGCATGGCACTCAGCACCCCATCGTTTCGGCTGATGACGATGACCTGCTCGGGTTCGAACTCTTCGAGCACGTAGGGCGAATGCGAGGTAAACAGCGCTTGGGCTGACTTGCTGCGCACCCCGTTGATGATGCGTTTCTGAATGTGCGGCGGGATTGCAATCTCAGGCTCCTCCATCGCAAAAATCACGTTTTGCTTCAGTTCCGCGATTAGCGACAGAAGTGCCAGCACCATCATGTTAATAGTACCGGTACCTTGGCTCTGAAATGGTGCTGCATGCGCTTCACCATCACTGCGCTGCGCGCCGGTTGCCATGAAGACAGTTAACGCTTTCCGCAGAGACTCACGCGTCAGTTGCGTAACTCGCATTTGGGGATCGCTGCCGTCATCGCTGGGCATGTAGCCGCGGATTGAGGCCTGCACATTCGCAAGGATGTCGTTGATCCCAATCTCAGGATCAGTTGCAACCTGCAACTGTCGAAGCTCAACTAGGAGTCCTTCCCAGATCTTGAAGTTCTTGTTGTCCTGCAACCGCAAAATAATGTCCAGGAGCGAGCCACGTTCAAGGCTCAACGCACGACTGCCGGTTCGGATCGTGCGCAGGTACAGAAAGCCACAGACACGCTTATCGGCCGTCCTGAAGAAATCGTAGGACCCATCCTGTTTCATCGGCGAACAGAAATACGTGGTGCCAGTGAAATCATCCTCATCAGCATCGTAATTACCGATAAAAACGACGCGTAAACAGGCCTGAACCATCTGCTCGTCGGTACCCTCTGCTGGCGGGCCCCCGAGCAGATCTCCCGTACTGTTATCCCACCACTCGATGTGATCCCGGAAACGCATTTCCTGGTCCAGGTTCAGATCAGTGATCACTGCTTCAATGGTGATGTTGACTGGTTGCCCCTGTAGATCGACATATTCTCCCGCATAAAAATCGTGCTCATCAATCACTGGCCGACGCGAGAGTCGCTCGGGGCCTAGGACGAGATCAACCGCCTCCAACAGCGTTGACTTACCGATGTTGTTGTCACCGACGACGACGGCATGCTTGGGCAACAAGACATCCGCACGCTTAATACCCCGAAAATTCTCAATCTGCAGCCGTGCAACCCGCATATCCGTCCGCTCCCGCTCCCGTGTAAGCCTTAGATGACAAGTCTAATAGCCACCAAACAGTAGTCGAGAAATGGGTCCGGCGCGTTCTCGGGGGCTGCTTTGCTCAACGCGTGAATTGCCATCCCCGCACTGTTGACCGTAGGCTCCGATTGCAAAGAGCCATCAGGAGCCCAAATGGACCGGGAAGCTATCGAACATGCCAGGCGGCTGAGGAGCACCATGCAGGCCGCGATTGATGCTGGGCTGATTCGAACTCGACAGCAGCTACTCGCAGTGGCCGCGAGCAACGACCTGAGCGTCACGCGTAACGGTCGTGACTACGCCGGCTTCCTCTGCAAGAGCGGAAAGCGGCTCAGAGTCCGATTTGACTTCAAAGACCGTCCGCCGCCAGGCTCTGAGAAAATCGTGCGTCGAACGGAGACAGGCGGCTACTGGATTTACTCGCTGACCGCACAGAGCGATGACGGTATTCGTAAAGCCTGTTACATCGGCCAGGCAGCTAACCTGCGCAAGCGCCTGCGAGAGCATTTCAATCACGCCAGAGTGGGGCACAGCTCGTACGCGCTATTTGAATGGGCAAAACATGAGCAGGTGGAGGTTTGCGCTGCTGTGTTGACTTGGGTCGCAGGCACCCAAAGCAATGCAACCTACTTTGAAGGTTATTGGCTTGAGCGTGCGCTGATGGCTGGATTTGAGGCGCCTGACGTCCAAAACTGGGGAAGGCTCCCTAAGCCTGAAAGCCTACCTGGCCAGCCAATGAGTTGGCCGGAGACAGAGGTACAAGCCAAATCTATACCGCTCGCCGACATCATCATGAAAAAGCTCACCCTGCAGCCACTGTGTGCCAGGGAAGCGCCTCCTCATCAGGCCGAAATGGATTTCGACGCATGAGAAGGCCAGTTCATATAGCTGTGTACTCAGCCCCCTTGAGCAGCATTCTAGTGCTATGAGAGTGAAACGGATTTAATCTGGCATCCAGATCATAGGGAGGTCAGTGCAATGAGTTCATCATTATTGAGTCCTCAAGGAGGGGCGGTAGCTCAACCACCGATGTTCCTGTTGACCCAAGCTGAATCAGGAAGCTTGAGCCAACTGGACATCCTGCAGCTTGTTAAAGCTGGTTTCGCCCTGAGTGATGTCCAGGTTATGGTCCACTCGTCGTGCCTGTTCAAGGCCCGCAAGCTACTGGAGCAAATCATGGGGAAGTCTTCTCGGACTATCCAGCGGTTGAGTGCTCCCCATAACGAAGTCCGGTTGAATCCCCAGCAGAGTGCAGTCGCGGTCCAGTACGCCAAGGCTTGGATCTTGCTGTGACGGTCTTCGGCTCTCAACCCCTAGCCGAGCATTGGCTGGGACGGCCATGTAAGCATCTGTCAGGTATGGTTCCCTTCGAGATGCTTGATACCTCGGTGGGTTTCAAGGTTGTGATGGACTACTTGGAACGCGCTCGCTTGGGTGTATACCAGTAGCAGCGACCCTGCACGCGATTCTTCAGGGCGGATCTGCTCTCGTGCGCTCGCTGACGCAAGGAGATAGGGATGAAAGTTATCGGCATAGTCGAAATTGAAGGCGTCAGTGATGTTGTTTGCGATGTCTACCGATTCACCACGAAAAAAGCAGACCTCATATAAGTGTATCTTCCAACGCTCACTGTTATGCTTTGACCCATCCCCTTTATTCAATTAAATTGGCCACAGCTATTCGAAAATCCAGAATACCAAGAGCGAATTTTTCTCAAGCGTTAAAGAAAATCTCCGACCGGCCGCTAGTTACTGCAACACAGGAATTATTCGACTATGGCCAAATTGGCCTACTGCCGACGATGTTCACAAGACCTCATTTCGTACAGCACCTAGCTGCGACGATACTCGTACATCACAATTGTGTCCTTATAAGCGAGCTCAAAAAGTTCGTCAGTGCACTTATTCTTAGCAGAAGGAATATTGTAGTTCAATGAATATCCGAGCCTATGCATAAGATCAACTATAATGGTTCTCGCCATTTCCAAAACATGCATATCATTGACTACCATCGACTGCTTAATGCTCATAAACTGAGTAAAATTCAACAACCACTGGCTAATCTTTATCATGCTTGGCTGACGAGAAAACTCCTCAGTAAGACAGATTCTATCCTCCTGCTCTTCAACTGAAACAGAAGTTGCGTTAAAATTCGCATCAATCACCATTGAGTAAAACGGCTCATCCTCTCTAAAGAGAGAATTCACATCTCGACCAATGAAAACCGAGTCATATTTCCCATAAACTTCGTGGCGCGCGATGTTTCCATCCGAGTGATCAGCCGGCTTAGGAAAGACAGTTTTTCTATAAAATGGCTTGTTAATGAGAAAGGTGTAGTCGCTCAGCATATGCGACAGATCATTACGAATTGCGGTCTGCCAATCAATCTTATTATTTTTTTTGCCCCCAAAGTGAGAAAGACAGGTGTGCGTCCAGTAACCTATAAACTCCCAGTATATTGCGACCAGCAACGGCTGCCGGTGAGCCTTTGCGTATTCGCGCAGGGTATGCTTTTGCTTCGGAATTATAGTGCAATTTTGGGCGGCACCTTTTACATATTTGACGTCTACTAATAAAGGAAAGGTGTCTTTTTGAGAATTTTCAATTAGCAGTGAGTAATCTGGAATTTGGAATTTCTTTTTGTATTTCTCTGCCTGAGCTTGATGAAGTCCACTAATGTTCTTGATCCAGGGCAAAGAAGAGTACAAATGCTTATAATTATCCTCAATAGTCAACCCACTAGTGATCCGTTTGAAATTATCCTTAACAGACTTGTTCGATATTTGGTCAAGCAGAGTGTCAAGAACCTCTGGAGAAACATCAAAGTACGTTTTTAATTGATGTAAAATATTTGCTTTTTCCATGTCACTCATCTTGCTTCCCTGCATAAATTGTGGTAATCGAAAATTATGCATCATCCAAGTAAATTTTTCAACTATGCGCGTTTTCTTGCAGATCGACTCGGAGGATGGTAGAACCGTCTCTATCCATGGCTTGAGCAAGGACGGTCAACAATGTATCCAACCAATAAGCAATATATTCGATTGATAGTCAGGCTTACCCTTTATTTTTTTTTTTGTAGTGTTGCTATTCGCCGTATTTTACTGGGCTCTTTCACTCGCAAAGGTTCCAGTCTTCCAAAATCTCTCATGTGTTAGCTTCAGCGATGCTTGCTATTTTAGCTTAGTAACAGTGACAACGCTCGGGTACGGCGACCTGCAACCTCTGGGTTTAGCACGAGCGCTTTCAAGTATAGAAGCAGTCACCGGATTAGTTCTTGCAGGCTATTCTATTTCACAGGTGGTATCTCTCAAGCAAGAGAGGTTAATTGAACACTTGGTGGAGGAGCGTTTTGTCTTTAAATATAACGCTTGCTTAGCCAACCTAGTTGAAGGAAAGGAACTGATCGGCGATCGTAGGCGCGAAGCTAAAGAGTTGGTAGTGCCCGCAAAAAAACACGGCGCAGATGACAGGTCAAGGATAAATGACCGCCAATTTATGTTTAACCAAGGCAATCCGTTTTATCCAGCTTTGCGAAGCATGAAAATGCTTAATGAGTGCGCGGAATACGCTCATCGTTATCAGAAGATAGCGGCACTTCGAACCACCATTGAGGCTACTTTTTATCAAATTGAAGAGCTAACAAGCATTGCGCGAAAGTATCTACTTAACTTAACCCAGCTTAAGGTTGCCTGGAAAACACCGCGAACATTAAAAATCCTAAATGACCTGCTGGAAGAAGTCGATGGTTTCGTTGAGAACTACTTTAAAGATACGCAGCTGGCTAATAAGAAATATAAGAGTGGTGTGAAGTCATATCATGAAATTTACCTTACGCGAGTCGCAGAAATTCGGTCACTAATTTCAACTGTATAAAGCCCCGTTAAAAAAAGATATAAGACTCCGTACGGTCCCGAGTAATTTCATCAGCGCCCTTCGGGGCTAGGTGTTCAGTCCCAGAAAGTCATGGTGCATCCTTAACCCCTCAGGAGGAGGATGTATTTTGGAAGGACGTATCCATGGTTCAGCCCGCACAACGCCGCGAATTCGAGCCGAGCTCCAAGCGTCGAAAGAGTCGAATCGAAAGCTTGCCGCCCTCTACCGTTTAAACGTGAAGACTGTCGCAAAGTGGCGGGCAAGAACCACGACGCAGGACGCTAGAATGGGGCCTGCCAACCCACGCAGTGCCAAGCTGACAGCCTCCGAAGAGGCCATGGTGGTGGAGTTTCGACAGCGCACGATGATGCCCCTGGACAACATGCTGGGCCATTTACTTGACTACTTTCCGCAACTGACCCGCAGCGCCTTGCACCGCTGCTTGGTGCGCCACGGGGTCAGCCAAGCGCCTAAAAGTGCAGGCGCGGCCAAGCGCGGTAAATTTGACAATACAGAGATGGGCTATCTGCACATCGATAGCTCGGAGCTACGCCTTGAAACGGGCAAGCAGCACCTGTTCGTGGCGGTTGATCGCGTTACGAAGTTTACCTACGCCGCGTTCTTCGACGCCGCTACCAAGCGTAATGGCGCTGAGTTTTTGCGCCAGGTCGTGCAGGCTTTCCCATACAAGATCCACACCGTTCTGACTGACAACGGTGCAGCTTTCACCGAACAGGCACGGTATCGCAACGGGGCGACCAACAGGTTCGGTGGGCACATTTTTGATCGCGTCTGCTACGACCACGGCATAAAACATCGACTGACCAAGGCTTACCACCCATGGACCAACGGCCAGGTCGAGCGCATGAACCGTACGATCAAAGACGCCACGATCAAGGCCTTCCACTACCCCGACTTCGCCGCACTAAAGGCGCACGTACTGGCTTTCGTAACGGTGTACAACTTCGCCAGACATCTCAAGGCCTTGCGATGGCGTACTCCATTCAAGGTGATCTGTGAGGCCTGGACGATAAACCCAGAGCGATTCACTATGAATCCGCACCATCTCATTCCGGGACCGTACACCTAAGATGCTCCCCTGCCGCCCAAAGTGTACGCGAGCTCAAACTGATCTGGCGCTGCGGCCATGAACCACACTTGCTGAAATCTATTTGAGATGAGATAACTCGTTGTCGAAGGGCATCATCTCGATGAGTGCGCGTCTCTCTATTACCAAGGACCGTCATTCATGATCGTGCGACTTGGAGCGAAGTCTGGTGACCACGAATGACGGCCATTGAGCCATAGCTGCCTTTGTGAAGAGCGACTACGGCGTTAGCTTACGACAAAGTTTAAATCAATTCTGTGCTAACGCTTGTCAACTTCAGGGAACGATCTGGCGAGCTAATACCTCGTATAAACTCGCATAGGCCTCGAAATGAGTTGTTTGCCGCTGGATGCATTGTTGAGAGAAGTGGCGCTGTACATTTTCGAACAGCAATTTTCCTGGTGTGAAGCCTTGTGGTAAGGGCTGTGCATTAGGGGCCGCAAACTTGAATAGCTTTGCAACTAACACGAAGTCCTTCCTGCACTTATCGGAAGCATGAGCGACCCGATTACGGATGGAAATCGCATATTTCAATAGGTTCAGTTGGTTACTAATACAGCTATAGGGATGGGCCGAGAAAAGGAAGTCAGCAGTTTTCACTACCCATTGGTAATCAGTGACCTTTAGGTAGTGTTTGGCAGGATCGTAGTTTGGGTTCTGGGATAGAACCACATAGGCATCTGATAATGTGGCAGAATAACCTATTTTGGCCGTCGGCTTGTAGCCTGAGTTGGTCGCAGCATTGGCAACATATCTTACAAGTGTTCCTTCCAAGAACTCTTCCCAAGAGGCAACCAATCCCATGAATGCAAGCTCAGCTACCTGAAGCACATGCGAGGGATGAATACCTTGTGACTTGGGAGAGTAGCGAGGCAACGCGTGAACCGACTGAACCAATTTTCGTGCGGTTTTAATCTCCCTGATAAAGTTGTCGCGAACGTGGTCTACCGCAATTCTACGAGTCAATATCATGCTCCCGGTTAGATTGAGGCCCGGCGCTGTAACACCTAGTTTTTCGTGAGTAGCCCAAAGGCCACTCGCTGGGTCAAATGACCTTAGTCTAGAAGCGAAAGACGACCTAGGGCTACCCTTATGATGAATGCTGCTAGCGCGCCTGCATGAGCATAAAAATTGGCGTAACCACTACATGCTATGGCGCCGAAGATCATGCGCCTTCTCAGAATCTAGGCGCGACTAGTCATCTTGCAGCGGGGCAATATAAGATTTATTCAATGTAGGTTAGCATCTAAAAATCAAAATAAGAATCTTCTTCGCAAGATTTTCTTTTGCGACCATATAAAATTGCAGCCTCATTAACTGTAAGAGTCGGCCCAAAATAGAGCTGGACCATATTCATCCTGAGAATTTTGAACTCAAAGAAACTTAGATCTATTTCTAGCTCTTCCGTAAAGCACTTCTCATAAGCTCTTGCGTCGTATCCCTTGAACTCTACGCCCAAGGATTTTAGTGCCCTAAACACCCTAACCACACCGGATATAAAAATCGGCATGATATCGAGATACACTTGCTTTTCTGGATATCGCTCAGATTTAGCCTCTGTCTGAATCTTCATAAAACTAAGGCCTTCCGCTATGAGATTGAACCGTTTTTGGAGATCGGCCGTTTTTCCGAGCCCCAGAAGTTCTGGCGAATTCTTACTGGGATCTAGGCGAGAATATATGTCATCCAACTTGATAAAATGATGCATGCGTGATTGCTCGCCGCCCACAAATTTATGGCTCGCCAGTAAAAATGCTGCTCCCTCTAACCTCTCTGGGGCCTCGCAGAGCCACAACTCTGGGAGCAAACTGGAAAATAACGAGTGATCTCGATGATGCAACGCATTACGCAAGGCAATCAGTAAAGATGTATCCGACTGTGCAAAGTAATCGAACTCATCTTTAGAGACATCGTACAGTGTGTGAAAAGCCTCTAACTTAGCTTCCCAGACTCTATCTAAGTTCTCGATAGCTTCCTCTTTGTCAACTGCTACCAAACTCTTGTAACGAAGATGTTCCTCACCATAGATCCGCATTGTATTGGCAAGCCGACTGACCGCCCTCTGTACGATTTCCTTTTCCATGAGCCATCCTAGGAGTTATGTTGAAATATTTACGTTAGTGGCATTGAGTCGTAATTGTAACCCACTGGCTTCGCCAGAACCCGATACAACTGCTCCAGACAATAGTCGGAGCCTACTCAACATTACAAGGCCTCCACGAGTGGCTTCTCCTAGCCGCTTGCGGTGCGACGCGAGGGACGGCGGTGCGTCGTCCGCGGCTGTTAGCGAAGGCGCCTATACCCACTAGCCAGCAGGAGTAAGTTTCCATTAGCCTCAGGACCACCATCGGCATGCCTCCAAACGCTCAAAGTAGCGGGCAGCGAAATCGTCCATTCGGCGTTAGGATAATGACCTTTTTCATTGCACGAGTGTCTGCGACACGCATAGGCGTGTAGGCCGGTTGCAGAATGATCCTTCATGAAGAGGATTCGACTCTCGGCCGGGCGAATCCATGACTCGGGCCTTGGCCTGGAGCGTGCAAACGCCTTGCTAACAATCTGAAACCAAATGTGAAGCATGCTGCCTAGGCTTGCCGCTCAGCAACTGCGGTGGACACCCCCTTAGCCAAATGTTGAATGGTCTCGATGGGTTTTTTTTGCAGTGTGCTGGTCACATCCGATTCAAATGGCTGGCCAATTTGAATGCCAACAGGTGGTTAAGTGGGATGCAAACGCCTTGTCAGTTCAGGTGCAATTTCCCAAAATTTTGTTACACACAAAGTTACAGTGCCCCACCACGCCTCTAGCTTTGGTGAACTACGCTTCTTCACTCCAATAAACCGAGGTTAATGCGTATGGCCGGTGGGATTTTTCATGTGGAGTTTCGCGCGAGCACAGGCGATTTCGGTGACGGGCTCGTGGTTGTGAAGGACGGCGCGGTGAATGGAGGCGATCCTCACTACCTCTACCAAGGGGAGGTTCCAACTCAATCTGGCGAGTTCGAATCACGGTTTATCGTTCGGAAATATCGTAACGGTAACGTAAACGTCGTAGGCATCGACAACTACACCCTTTTGGCGAGGGGGCGCGTTGACTACGAGGGTGGCACCATCGAGCTGAGCGGAGCCGTGGAGGGACACCCTCAGCTAACCATTCAGCTAGGTGGCCGTAAAATACAGCCGGTAGTGTGAGTCAGCGTCGATACCGCCTTCGCTTTTCACCCATACCCCTTGGGTTGTTGCTGGATAGGGGGCCTTCCCTCGACAGGCAAAGCCCAAAAAAAGACCCCGCTGATTGGCGGGGTCTTTTATTCAGTGATCCAAGCGATCAAGCATGTCCAGCACACCGCTGAACAAGCGACCAGCGTTAAGCACGCCAGTGATCACCTGCAAAGCGCGCCACACGTAGCGCAAAGGAAGTTTCAACCCCATTGGGGAAGGCTCCTAGTGCAGGAACCGGACTCCGACCGCCTCTCCGGGCTCGGCGGTCGGCTGATGATTTGTTGTCGAACGCATCATCAAGTCCGAAATCTGTGAATAGGCCCATTCCCGGCACGGTTCCACCCATGGTTGAGGGGCCAAGCGATAGTAAGCTAGCGCGTGCCATCTTTTTACCATTGATCGGCGAGCCGACCTAGAGCAGTGGCGACTGTTTCTCGTCGGATTTTGGCATGTTTCTGACGAACGGTATGGGTGAAATACACATATTGTGCAACCCCTGTTGCTAGTAGCAACACACCTCTATCCGACGGTGTGTCTAGATAGGCGGAAATCGCCTAAATGCCCGATTCAGCTAGCTTAACCCCCAAAATGGAGTCAAAACGCCACCAAAATGATGATGTTCAATCTTTCCGAAGAGATCCATAGAATCCCGGTGAGCTTCGTAAAGATGGAGCGCTTGATCAAAAAAGGCAACGTAGGATGCTATTGCACGTGATTTAACACGTAGCTATATTCAACCCGTCGAACGTGTCATCAAGTCGCCGGTAAGCTTCTCCAAAAGCTAGCTGGCCGAGAAAGCCGCCCCTCCAAGGCGGCTTTTTTGTGCCCACCTTTCTGGGAAGCTCAGGGCAGGGATGCGCCTCCAAAGGAGTAGGGCTTCACCCTCTGCGATCCTCCAAATCTGTGCGGACCGAGCTACTTTACCACGGTGCCAATCACCAGTCCGCGCAAACCGGCAGCCCGAAATTCTGTTGTCGTTTGAGCTGTGATTCAGATGCTCACCATCAATCCAGCCTCCATTGCCCTCATCGAAATGAACTATAAATTTCCCACTGGCCCCATGACCTGCGCGGGCTCCAGAGTCATTCTCGTGCCGCCTCTATCTAGATAGAGGGCGCCTTGATGCTTCAAATTGCAGCCTGAATTGGTTGCGGAGCTATTTAAGGTGGACAACGTCATTAAGCTCTTCGAGAAAGCGCTCTACTCAGACCCTGTTAACCTTGCGCTTTGCTGCGTAATGCTCAGCTTGGTCCTAGTTATGTTTGTGATTTACCTAGCGTGGTGGAAATCCAGATGAGTACGGGAAGTCATTGGGCAAAAATGCCTTTGCGTTGGACTCATGAGCAAGGACTAGTGAATTTTCAGGGCCGTTCACCCCAGGGCGTGCGGATGTTCTCGATGCTCGATTTCGTGAGGGACGCAGATGATGCTCCGCTACGCAACGAAAGCATCGCCGCGCTCAAGCTCTATTTGGTGCTTTGCTGCCAGGCGGATTACCGCACTGGTCTCGCAACCTTCACCTACACAGATCTGGAAAGCCTTGCAGTGATGTCCCGAGCGGTCATATCGCGCTCACTCACCAGGTTGGAGGCAGCGCAGCTCATCAAGAGGGAGCCGCAAGCACTCAAGAGTGGATCGAAGATTCAAATTTTGGCTTGGGACGATGACTATGCGTGGGGCAAGATCCCCAAGCTTTGGCTCTACGATGGCAACCGTGGACGGATGCTCCTGTTGAAGGAATTCAACTTCTCACAGCTATCTCTTCACGCGCTGAAGATTTACCTCACATTGCTCGCCTTTAGAGACCGCAGAGGGATTGCGACC
Source organism: Pseudomonas sp. MLB6B (assembly GCF_054508135.1). NCBI lineage: Bacteria > Pseudomonadati > Pseudomonadota > Gammaproteobacteria > Pseudomonadales > Pseudomonadaceae > Pseudomonas > Pseudomonas sp. MLB6B. Next base: position 1,645,914 of record NZ_CP199313.1, read on the forward strand.
TTGAGTTATGATCGCCTGGTCCATTACACAGGGGTGCTCAGACATCAGGTAGCCGATGCCATCACTCGACTGTACGATTCCCGGCTCATATCGTTCAGGCCAGGGGAATTTCAGAGCGAGTACGAATTTGACCGGACTAACCGCTATTTGGTGAGGGGATTCGGGACTCGTTGGCCATCACCTGATGATCACCAAGCGGCTGCCGAGAAAGCTAATGCGCCGGGTGCGAAGCTGCCTGCCAATAAGAAGGATATAGAGGCGACGTTGGAATTCGTCCAGGATGGTTCGAGATAGGGTTCGCTGGCGAGCCACCCATGCGAGCACGGTTGCCAAGTGGCAAGGCATTTGAGGATGTAGCAGAAATGGAAAGCATCAAAAAGGACAACCACTACGTACCTCAGGCGTACCTGAGACACTGGATGATCCAAGGCAACGTCCTCGCCTACCGTCTGCTAGTGCCACATGAAAAAAGCGCGATTTGGAAGCCGCTTTCAACCAAAAGCGTGGCTGTGCTTCGGCATCTTTATACGCGTCTGGCTGGCTCTGAGGAGAGCGACGAAGTCGAGCGCTGGCTTGAGCGGGATTTCGAAAGTCCAGGACTCGCATCCATCGAAAAGGTAGTCAGCGAGTCGCAGTTGTCCCGAGAGGATTGGAACAACTTGTTCCGCTTTGCTGTTGCGCAATCTGTCCGTACTCCTGCCCAAATGCAGAGCTTTATCAAACGCCACACTGAAACGCTTGAGGCATTCCTGTCTGAGACCATGAAGTGGTCCGTGGGCCAAATTGAGGCAGCTTCAGCCGCTGGAGTTCAACCTGAGCCTCCTCCGGTTCTAGACCCTTGCAGTAAGCTGCCGCTGAAGATTCAACGTGTGAAGAATGAGCATGGCGAAGAAGGCATCCAAGCCGAGATCTTGGTCGGGCGGAAGTTTTGGCTCTGGCAGATCGAACATGTGCTCAAGGGCACTATCCATCGATTGCCAAATCATCGTTGGACCATCCTCCACGCCCCACCTGGAGTCACCTGGCCAACGTCCGATAATCCGTTCATGAGGGTCGGAGTTGGGGCGAATGGGGCACTTAGTCTTGAGGGCGGTTGGGATGTTCCAGGCACAAAGCTGTTCATGCCACTCAGTCCTAAGCATCTTCTGTACACGTGTGTTGGCTCACCACCCCCTCGGCGCGGCACCACGTTGAGTCTCGATCAAGCAGCATTTTTCAGGATGATGATTTTGACCGGGGCCCATCACTACGTATTTGCGACAGATACGCGAGATATTGAGGAGTACAGACCCCGTACCGTCTGTCCCGAGCAATTTAAAGCAGTACGTAAGCATTGGGCGGAATGGCATGAGACCCAGTCGAGAGAGGAGGCCAATTATCCCGACCTCTGATGATTACGCGTTGTGTAGGTTTTCATAAGGCGGACACCACCTTCACAATGGCGCTGCTGTGACGGTAAGCTGGGTACTGTCCTTAGCATTCCCGTAAAAATAGAAAAGCCCGCCATGTGAGGCGGGCTATCAAGTGTCTCCGAGGGGAGGCCATGGCCAACAAAGTCTCAGAGCAATCCCCCACAGGTTACGCATTTCACGCGGCTTGTGCTGTAGTGGTCTACTAACCCCGGACACCCATTTAGGCGAGAATGCTCGCCACAGAGAGGTGTCCGATGACCAAGCAACGCCGTACCTTTACCCCTGAGTTCAAGCGCGAAGCTGCCTGCCTGGTGCTCGATCAAGGCTACAGCCATGCCGAAGCGGCCCGTTCGCTCGGCTTGGTCGAGTCGGCACTGCGCCGATGGGTTAATCAGCTTCAGCAGGAGCGCGGCGGCGTTACGCCGGCCAGCAAAGCGTTGACGCCAGAGCAGCAAAAAATCCAAGAGTTGGAAGCCCGGATCACGCGCCTTGAACGCGAGAAATCGATACTAAAAAAGGCTACCGCGCTCTTGATGTCGGAAGATCTCGAGCGTACTAGCTGATCCGTCAGCTCAGCGGCCATGAGCCCGTTGATTGTTGTGCGAAGCGTTCGAAGCCAATCGCTCAAGTTACTACGCACATCGTCACAGAAGGCGAACTCCGGACGTTGAACGACTGCGGTTGCGCTGTCGAGTGAATGAGTTGTTCACGCGAGGTCGAGGTGCGCCCGGCAGCCGTACCATCATGGCAATGATGCAAGAAGAAGGTGAGCAAATCGGGCGGTTCAAGGTACGCAGCCTGATGCGTGAGCTGGCGTTGATCAGCAAGCAGCCAGGATCACATGCGTACAAAAAGGCCACAGTGGAGCGGCCAGATGTTCCGAATACCTTGAACCGAGCGTTTGATGTCGAAGCGCCAAATCAGGTCTGGTGTGGAGACATAACCTACGTCTGGGCTCAGGGCAAATGGCACTATCTCGCAGTTGTACTGGATCTCTACGCACGCAGAGTGGTGGGCTGGGCTTTATCAGAGAAGCCGGATGCAGACTTAGTCGTCAAAGCGCTGGACATAGCTTACGAACAGCGTGGAAAGCCTCAAGGACTACTGTTCCACTCCGACCAGGGATCGCAATATGGCAGCCGTCAGTTCCGCCAGAGACTGTGGCGCTACCGCATACGCCAGAGCATGAGCCGCCGAGGCAACTGTTGGGATAATGCACCGATGGAGCGAGTCTTCCGCAGCTTGAAATCAGAGTGGATACCGACCACGCGCTACCTGACCGGGCAGCAAGCTCAACGAGACATTGGCCAATACCTAATGGGCCACTACAACTGGTTCCGGCCTCATCAGTTCAACGATGGACTAGCTCCAGCGAAAGCAGAAGAAAAACTCAAAACCGTGTCCGGGATGAGTTGACCACTACAGTCTAAGCCTGAATATTCTAGGTAAGAGGCATAGGCGTGGAGGTGTTTAAGTAGAGCGTTTACCGTTTCAACATCTCGATGCTGAGTCTGGATTTTGTCTAAAGCCCACAGATTTACCTCTGACCAGCTCGCACCTGTATCCCAGAAGATTTGCGGTAGGCGTTTGATGTCAGGTAGGCGTAGATGCGGGGCAAAGGTGGATGGACCACAGGAGGTGGTGGAGGAGACAGGAGAAAGATGAACGTACTCCAGATAAGCCATGTGAGCCTCCTCTGAAGAGCAGCCCGAGATGAGCTCGAACTAGCACTTTACAGATTGACAGCCAACCATCGTGTCCATAGGTTGGCACATGATGGTTGGCTGTCAATGAGCGCTCACTATACGTTGAAGCGGAAGTGCATCACATCGCCGTCCTTGACGATGTATTCCTTGCCTTCCAGGCGCCACTTACCCGCTTCCTTGGCGCCGCTCTCACCCTTGAACTGGATGAAGTCTTCGTAGGCCACCACCTCGGCGCGGATGAAGCCCTTCTCGAAGTCGGTGTGGATCACCCCAGCAGCCTGCGGCGCGGTGGCGCCGATGCGCACGGTCCAGGCGCGTACTTCCTGCACCCCGGCAGTGAAGTAGGTCTGCAGGTTGAGCAGCTCGTAGCCGGCGCGGATCACACGGTTCAGGCCGGGCTCTTCCAGGCCCAGGGCCTCGAGGAACATGTCCTTCTCTTCGCCGTCGTCCAGCTCGGCGATTTCCGCTTCGATCTTGTTGCACACCGGCACCACCACCGCGCCTTCTTCCTCGGCGATGGCCTTGACCACGTCCAGGTGCGGGTTGTTCTCGAAGCCGTCTTCGGCGACGTTGGCGATGTACATGACCGGTTTGCTAGTCAGCAGGTGGAAGCCGCGCACCTGGGCCTTCTCGTCGGCGCTCATGCGCTGCATCAGGCTGCGCGCAGGCTTGCCTTCGGTGAAGTGCGGGATGAGCTGTTCGAGGACGGCCTTTTGCGCCAGGGCGTCCTTGTCGCCGCCCTTGGCGTTGCGGGTGATTTTCTGCAGTTGCTTCTCACAGCTGTCGAGGTCGGCGAAGATCAGTTCCAGGTCGATGATCTCGATGTCGCGCTTGGGGTCGACGCTGTTGGAGACGTGGATCACGTTCTCGTCTTCGAAGCAGCGCACCACGTGGGCGATGGCATCGGTCTCGCGGATGTTGGCCAGGAACTTGTTGCCCAGACCTTCACCTTTCGACGCACCGGCCACCAGGCCCGCGATGTCGACGAACTCCATGGTGGTAGGCAGGATGCGGTTGGGCTTGACGATCTCGGCCAGGGCTGCCAGGCGCGCATCGGGCATGGGCACGATGCCGCTGTTGGGCTCGATGGTGCAGAAGGGGAAGTTCTCAGCGGCGATGCCCGATTTGGTCAGCGCGTTGAACAGGGTGGACTTGCCAACGTTGGGCAGACCGACGATGCCGCAATTGAAACCCATGTGAATTCCCCTCTCTAGGAAGTCAGGCCTTTTGGCCGTGCAGCTCGCGCATCGCCTTGGCGAAGTCGCCAGCGAGGACATCCGGCAGCACGCCGAGGGCGTAATCGATGCTGGTGTCGAGCTTGTCCTGTTCGGCGCGCGGCGCACGACCCAGCACGAAGTTCGAAACCAGCTTGGCGTCGCCCGGGTGGCCAATGCCAAGCCGCAGGCGGTGGAAATCGTTCTGGTTGCCGAGTTGCGCGATGATGTCGCGCAGCCCGTTATGGCCCCCATGGCCGCCGCCGCGCTTGAGCTTGGCGACGCCCGGAGGCAGGTCGAGTTCGTCGTGGGCCACCAGGATCTCTTGCGGCGCGATGCGGAAGAAATTGGCCAAGGCCGCCACGGACTGGCCGCTGCGGTTCATGTAGGTGGTGGGGATCAATAGACGAACGTCGCGGCCCTGATGGCTGAATTTTGCCGTCAGGCCGAAATACTTGCGGTCAGCGGTCAAGGAGACGCGCTGGGCGCTGGCGATGCGTTCAACGAAAAGAGCCCCTGCGTTATGCCGGGTCTGTTCGTATTCGGGGCCGGGGTTTCCCAGGCCAACGATCAACTGGATGGCGGTCACGTCAGGGGCTCTTCCTTGGGGCAGTCAGGGTAGGGTGCGCGGCACTTTACCCTGACCTGCACCGGCGCGCGAGTGATTACTCGGCAGCGCCTTCTTCACCTTCTTCTTCAGCGACGATGCGTGGCGCGTGGACGTTGGCAACGGCTTTGTCGTCGCCGTGGGCCAGGGCCACGAACTCGACGCCTTTCGGAGCCTTGAGGTCGGACAGGTGAATGATGGTGCCGATTTCAGCGCCGTTCAGGTCGACTTCGATGAACTCAGGCAGGTCCTTGGCTTCGCAGGACACTTCGATCTCGGTTTCGGTGTGCGAGATCTCGCCGCCGTTCTTGACGGTGGTTTCTTCGTTGACGAAGTGAACCGGAACCTTGGCGGTCAGCTTCTGGCCAGCGACGACGCGAACGAAGTCGGCGTGCATGATGAAGCCTTTGGACGGGTGGCGCTGCATGGCCTTGACGATGACGTTCTGCTTGGCGCCGTCGACGTTCAGTTCCAGCACGTGGCTGAAGGCTGCTTCGTTTTCGAACAGCTTGGCGATTTCCTTGGCCACGATGGTCAGGGATTGCGCTTCTTTATCGCCACCATAGACAACGGCAGGGATGCTCAGCGAATGACGCAGGCGGCGGCTCGCACCTTTCCCCAGGTCAGTACGCGCTTGGGCGTTCAGGGTGAAATCGTTCATGTTGTTTCTCCAAAGTAGCCTCCCGGCGGCGTTTGCGACCAGCGCCAGTCGGGAAGGGCAAAAAAGCCCCGCCCCAACGACAGGTTGGGGCGGGGCGCTTTTCGTCAGGGTCGATTCCGCTTAGCGGAACATCGCACTGATCGATTCTTCGTTGCTGATGCGGCGAACCGCTTCAGCCACTACCGGTGCGATATCCAGTTGGCGGATACGGTCACAGGCTTGAGCGGCGGCGGACAGCGGGATGGTGTTGGTCACCACCAGCTCGTCCAGAACCGACTTCTCGATGTTCTCGATCGCACGGCCGGAAAGTACAGGGTGGGTGCAATAGGCGTAGACCTTTGCGGCACCGTGTTCTTTCAAGGCTTTTGCCGCATGGCACAGGGTGCCGGCGGTGTCGACCATGTCGTCTACCAGGATGCAGGTGCGCCCTTCGACATCGCCGATGATGTGCATCACTTCGGAGTGGTTGGCCTTCTCGCGGCGTTTGTCGATGATCCCGAGGTCGACGCCCAGCGACTTGGCCACGGCACGTGCACGCACGACGCCGCCAATGTCCGGGGAGACGATCATCAGGTTGTCGAAACGCTGGTCTTCGATGTCGTCGACCAGTACGGGCGAGCCGTAGATGTTGTCGACGGGGATATCGAAGAAACCTTGGATCTGGTCAGCGTGCAGGTCGACGGTGAGTACACGGTCGATACCGACGACAGTGAGCATGTCAGCCACCACTTTGGCGCTGATGGCTACACGTGCCGAACGCGGACGGCGATCTTGGCGGGCGTATCCGAAGTAGGGAATCACGGCGGTGATTCGCGACGCTGAGGAGCGGCGGAAGGCGTCGGCCATCACTACCAGTTCCATCAGATTGTCGTTGGTTGGAGCGCACGTGGGCTGGATGATGAAGACGTCTTTACCGCGGACGTTTTCATTGATCTCAGTGCTGATCTCGCCGTCGGAGAACTTACCGACAGAAACATCACCCAGTGGAATATGCAGCTGACGTACTACACGCCGAGCCAGATCGGGGTTGGCATTCCCCGTGAAGACCATCATCTTGGACACGCGCAGTACCTGAAGGCTGAGGGTAACCTGGATGAGAATAGGAAAATGGCAGGGGCGGCTGGATTCGAACCAACGCATGGCAGGATCAAAACCTGCTGCCTTACCGCTTGGCGACGCCCCTGTATCTGTTGCTGCGAATACGGAGTATTCGACTTCTAGAGCAGACTTTGCAGCTTGCGATGCAACATCGAAACGTTGCTACCTTTAGCGACAAACCCTGTTTGGGTCTCTGAAAGAAGGGCCAGAACTCTATCAGCTTCGGCTTTGCTTGGGAAGGCCCCAAACACGCAACTTCCAGTACCGGTCAATCGAGCTTCCGTGTATTTACCCAATGAAATCAGCGCATTGCGAACTTCTGGATAACGTTGCTCTACCACCGGCTGGCAGTCATTACGACTGTTTCCCTCGGGAACGGGGCGCATCTTAAGGGGGAGGGAATCACGTGTCAACTGTGGATGCGAAAAAATTTCTGCTGTGCTGACAGACACTTGCGGCACCAGCACCACATACCAAGGCTCGGCCGGATCGACCGGCGTCAGTCGCTCGCCCACACCTTCGGCAAAGGCGGCATGCCCGCGTACGAATACCGGCACGTCGGCGCCCAGCCCAAGGCCCAGGTCGGCCAACTGGTCACGGCTCCAGCCCAGTTGCCACAGATGGTCCAACCCCAACAGCGTGGTCGCGGCATCGGAACTGCCGCCGCCGATGCCGCCGCCCATGGGCAGCACCTTGTCGAGCCAGATGTCGGCGCCCAGGGTGCAACCGGCGCGCTGCTGCAACTGCCGCGCGGCGCGCACGATCAGGTTGCTGTCGTGGGGGACTGCGGCGAGGCTGTCGTGCAAGCGGATCTGGCCGTCCTCGCGCAATGCGAAACGCAACGTGTCGCCATGGTCGAGGAACTGGAACACGGTCTCCAGCAAATGGTAGCCGTCGTCACGCCGCCCGAGGATGTGCAGGAACAGGTTGAGCTTGGCCGGCGCAGGGAGGGTCAGCATGGCTCAGTGGCCCAGCTGACGGGGTTGCCAGTCCTTGACCACCAGGGTCACGTCGATTTTCTCGCCATGCAGCTTGATGCGTTCGGGCAGCCAGTAGCCGTTCTGCTCGGCATAGCTCAGGTATTCCACTTGCCAACCGTCCTGGGCCAGGCGCGCCAGGCGGCTGTCGCCGTCGAGGGTGAGCTGGCTCTTGCTGTCCGGAGCCGGCAGGCCACGGACCCACCACACCAGGTGCGAGACCGGCAGGCGCCAGCCCAGTTGCTCTTCCAGCAGCGTTTCTGGGTTAGGCGCCTCGTAGCGGCCCTGGTTGGCCACTTCCAGCACCACCGCACCCGGACGGCCGGTGAGCCGCGCCGCACCACGGCCGAGCGGGCCGGACAGGCGGATATCGTAGTAGTCCTGGCGCTGCAGCCAGAACAACGTGCCGCTGCCCGAATCCTGCGGCGCGCGGATACCGACCTTGCCATTGATCTGCCAGCCGTCGAGTTCGCTCAGGTGGGTTTTGTGCTGGCGCCATTGTTGCGCGTTACCCTGGCCTTGCACGGCTTCCTTGGAACCGAAACCGGCGCAGCCGGCGAGCAGGGCGACCAGACTGAAGGTGATGCAGTGGCGCAGAAACATGTCTTAAAGAGCCTCGGATCCTGTCAGGCGCCGGATGGTCTGGCGCAGGACGGTGCTGTCGGATGAGTTTTCCAGGCCTTGGTTCCAGACCTGGCGTGCTTCGCGGCGTTTGCCGTTGGCCCAGAGCACTTCGCCCAGGTGGGCAGCGACTTCGGGGTCGGACAAGCGCTCGTACGCCTTGCGCAGCGCGCGCTCGGCGTCGTCGAGGTTGCCCATGCGGTAATTGACCCAGCCCAGGCTGTCGAGCACGGCCGGGTCTTCAGGGGTAATGCTCAAGGCTTTTTCGATCAGGCGCTTGGCCTCGTCGAAGCGGGTGGTGCGGTCGGCCAGGGTATAACCCAGCGCGTTCAACGCCATGGCGTTTTCCGGCTCGCGGGCGAGGATGGCGCGCAGGTCTTTCTCCATCTGCGCCAGGTCGTTGCGTTTTTCCGCCAGCATGGCCCGGCTGTACAGCAGGTTGAGGTCGTCGGGGTAACGCTGGATGGCCTGTTGCAGCACCTGGTCGGCCTGGGTGGTCTTGCCGTTGTTGCTATAGGCCTCGGACTCGATCAGGTACAGCTGGATGGCGGAGTCCGGCTGCGCTTCGCGGGCTTCGGCGAGCAGGCGCGATGCCTCGCGGGCGCGGCCGTTGGCGACCAGGATGTCGGCCTGGCGCAGTTGCGCGGCCAGGTAGTCCGGGCCGGGCGCGACCAGCGCATACTCGCGCAGCGCCGCTTGCGGGTCGTTGCGCTGTTCGCGGATGCGGCCCAGGTTCAAATGCGCGGCATCGGCGTTGGCGTCGCGCTCGACCAGTTCCTGCAAGTAGCCTTCGGCTTCGTCCCAGTTCTGGTTCTCCAGGCTGACCAGCGCCAGCGAATAGCGCAGGTCGTCGTCTTCGGGGTACTGCTGCACGAGGCTGACGAACTCGGCCTTGGCTTCGGGTATGCGGTCGAGTTCGACCAGGGTGCGCGCATAGTTGAGGCGCAGACGCTTGTCTTCGGGGTTGTCGCGGATCGCATTGCGCAACAGCGGCAGCGCTTCGTCGCCGCGGTCGAGGGTTTGCAGCAGGCGTGCGCGCAGCAGGATCGGGGCGATCTCGCCGTCTTGGGCCGGGTGCGACTCGAGCAGCTCCAGCGCCTCTTCGCTCTTGCCGTCCTGGTTGAGCAGCAGGGCCTTGCCGAAAATCAGCTGGCCGTTGGCCGGATGCTTGTTCAGCAGACGGTCGAAGCTTTGCAGCAGGCCGTCGCGGGTGCTCTGGTCGGTCTCGGCCGCCGACAGGGCGAGGAAGTCGAAGTGGGTGTCGCCCTTGGCCTGCAAGACCTTTTCCATGGACGCCATCGACTCGTCGTAACGGCCGGCACGCGCCAGTTGGATGGCCGCGGCGCGTTGCGCTTCGAGGTTGTCGGGATCGTTCTTGGCCCAGAGCAGGGCGGTGTCCAGCGCCGGCTCGTCGGCGCCCAGGTATTCGGCGATGCGGTAGGCGCGCTCCGAGACGGCGGAGTCTTGCGTCTTCTCGGCCTGGTCGACGTAGTTGGCCAAGGCGATGTCGAAACGGTTGCGCTGCCCGGCGAGTTCGGCCACCAACAGGCTGTAGAGCGTGTCGGGCTTGAACGAGCCATACACCACCGGTTCGGCCGGAGCCTCTTCGGTCGCCTCATCGGCCGGCGCCTGGGGCGCGCTCGGATGGGGTGCCAGGTTCTGGCAGCCCTGGAGCAGGGCGAGGGCAAGCAGCAATGCGTAGCGTCTGTTCATAAGGGGCTTAAGAGGGCTAACCGGCGGTCTGGGGATGATGACACAAGCGCCGGGGCAAACCCACCGACGATGGTCTCGGTTTATAGGGACAATAGCGAACGGTGGTTGTTCTGAATCCTGCGAAGTAGGACAATTATCGGCTTCTCGTCACAATCAGCGACCTCGCATGGCCTTTCTTGCACTCGGGATCAATCACAAGACTGCCTCGGTCGACGTACGCGAGCGCGTAGCGTTCACCCCCGAGCAGTTGGTCGATGCCCTGCAGCAGCTCTGTCGCCTGACCGCCAGCCGCGAGGCGGCGATCCTATCGACCTGCAACCGCAGCGAACTCTATATAGAACAGGACGCCCTGGCCGCCGACAGCGTGTTGCAATGGCTGGCCGACTACCACCGCCTGAGCCTCGACGAGCTGCGCGCCTGCGCCTATGTCCATGAAGAGCACGACGCGGTCAAGCACATGATGCGCGTGGCCTCCGGGCTCGACTCGCTGGTGCTGGGCGAACCGCAGATCCTCGGCCAGATGAAGTCCGCCTACGCCGTGGCGCGCGAGGCCGGCACCGTCGGGCCGCTGCTCGGGCGGCTGTTCCAGGCCACGTTCAGTGCCGCCAAGCAGGTGCGCACCGACACGGCCATCGGCGAAAACCCGGTGTCGGTGGCCTTCGCCGCCGTGAGCCTGGCGCGGCAGATCTTCAGTGACCTGGGTCGTAGCCAGGCACTGCTGATCGGCGCCGGCGAAACCATCACCCTGGTCGCCCGCCACCTGCACGAGCAGGGCGTGCGGCGCATCGTGGTCGCCAACCGCACCCTGGAGCGCGCGAGCCTCCTGGCCGAGCAGTTCGGCGCCCACGCCGTACTGCTCGCCGACATTCCGCAAGAGCTCGCCAACAGCGACATCGTCATCAGTTCCACCGCCAGCCAGTTGCCGATCCTCGGCAAGGGCGCAGTGGAAAGCGCGCTGAAACTGCGCCGGCACAAGCCCATCTTCATGGTCGACATCGCCGTGCCGCGCGACATCGAGCAGGAAGTCGGCGAGCTGGACGACGTCTACCTCTACACCGTCGACGACCTGCACGACGTGGTCGCGGAAAACCTCAAGAGCCGCCAGGGCGCGGCACAGGCCGCCGAAGAGCTGGTCGCGCTCGGTGCCGAAGATTTCATGGGCCGCCTGCGCGAGCTGGCGGCGGTCGACGTGCTGCGTGCCTACCGGCAACAGAGCGAGCGCCTGCGCGACGACGAATTGCAGAAGGCCCAGCGCCTGCTGGCCAATGGCGGCAACCCGGAAGAGGTGCTGGCGCAGTTGGCCCGCGGCTTGACCAACAAACTTCTGCACGCGCCCAGCGTGCAACTGAAAAAGCTCTCTGCCGAAGGCCGCGTCGATGCGCTGGCCATGGCCCAGGAACTCTTCGCCCTCAACGAGGGCTCGACGGACAAAACCCCGCAATGAAAGCGTCGCTGCTCAATAAACTGGACACGCTCCAGGACCGCTTCGAAGAACTCACCGCCTTGCTGGGCGATGGCGAAGTCATCGCCGATCAGGCGCGCTTTCGTACCTATTCGCGCGAATATGCCGAAGTCGAGCCGGTGCATGCCGCCTACCAGGCCTGGCGCAAGGTGCAGGACGACCTCGAAGGCGCCCAGGCCCTGCTCAAGGACAGCGACCCCGACCTGCGCGAAATGGCCGTCGAGGAAGTGCGCGATGCCCGCGAGCGGCTGACCGAGCTGGAATCGCAGTTGCAGCGCATGCTGCTGCCCAAGGACCCCAACGACAACCGCAACGTGTTCCTCGAAATCCGTGCCGGCACCGGCGGCGACGAGGCGGCGATCTTTTCCGGCGACCTGTTCCGCATGTACTCGCGCTACGCCGAGAAGCGCGGCTGGCGCCTGGAGGTGCTGTCCGAGAACGAAGGCGAGCACGGCGGCTACAAGGAAATCATCGCCCGGGTCGAAGGCGACGGCGTGTACGCCAAACTCAAATTCGAATCCGGCGCCCACCGCGTGCAGCGCGTGCCGGAAACCGAGAGCCAGGGCCGCATCCATACCTCGGCCTGCACCGTGGCCGTGCTGCCCGAGCCCGACGAGCAGGTGGCGATCGAGATCAACCCCGCCGACCTGCGGGTCGACACCTACCGCGCCTCGGGCGCGGGCGGCCAGCACATCAACAAGACCGACTCGGCGATCCGCATCACCCACTTGCCCACCGGCATCGTGGTCGAGTGCCAGGAAGAACGTTCCCAGCACAAGAATCGGGCGCGGGCCATGTCCTGGCTGTCGGCCAAACTCAACGACATCCAGACCAGCGCGGCGCAGAACGCCATCGCCAGCGAACGCAAGCTGCTGGTGGGCTCGGGCGACCGCTCCGAGCGCATCCGCACCTACAACTACCCGCAAGGGCGGGTGACCGACCACCGCATCAACCTCACCCTGTACTCGCTGGACGAGATCCTCACCGGCGGCGTGGATGCAGTGATCGAGCCGCTGCTCAGCGAATACCAGGCCGACCAGCTGGCCGCCTTGGGGGACTGATGACCATCATCGCCAGCCTGCTGCGCAACGCGCAGTTGTCCGAATCGCCCACTGCGCAACTGGACGCCGAGCTGCTACTCGCCGCCGCCCTGGGGCGAACCCGCAGCTACCTGCGCACCTGGCCCGAGCGCATCGTCGAACGTGACGCGGCGCAGCGCTTCGAGAGCTATCTGCAGCGCCGTCGCGAGGGCGAGCCGGTGGCCTACATCCTCGGCCAGCAAGGGTTCTGGACCCTGGACCTGGAAGTCGCTCCCGACACCCTGATCCCCCGCCCCGAAACCGAGCTGCTGGTGGAAACGGCACTGGCCGTATTGCCGGGCGGCCCTGCGCAGGTGCTGGACCTGGGCACCGGCACCGGTGCCATCGCCCTGGCCCTGGCCAGCGAGCGTCCGGTCTGGCAACTGACCGCAGTGGACCGCATCGAGGCCGCCGTGGCCCTGGCCGAGCGCAACCGCCAGCGCCTGGGGCTGGGCAACGTGCGGGTGCAACTGAGCCACTGGTTCGAGCAACTGGCCGGGCAGCGCTTCGCCATGATTCTCAGCAACCCGCCTTATATTCGCGAGCAGGACCCACATCTGGTGCGTGGCGACGTGCGTTTCGAGCCCAGCAGCGCCCTGGTGGCCGGCCACGACGGCCTGAGCGACCTGCGCCAGATCATCGAACAGGCCCCGCAGCACCTGCTGCCCGGCGGCTGGCTGCTGCTCGAGCATGGTTACGACCAGGCCGAGGCGGTCTGCGCACTGCTTGCCGAGCACGGCTTCGTCGACGTCGAAAACCGTATCGACCTGGGCGGACAGCCGCGGATCTCCCTGGGGCGCCTGCCATGTTGAGCGACGAGGAGCTGCTGCGTTACAGCCGTCAGGTACTGCTGTCGCAGGTCGACATCGCCGGCCAGTTGCGCCTCAAGCAGGGCAGGGTGCTACTGGTCGGGTTAGGCGGGTTGGGCTCGCCGGCCGCTTTGTATCTGGCAGCGGCAGGCGTCGGCGAACTGCACCTGGCCGACTTCGACACTGTCGACCTCACCAACCTGCAACGCCAGGTGCTGCACGACAGCGACAGCGTCGGCCTGAGCAAGGTCGACTCGGCCTCGGCGCGGTTGCAGGCGCTCAATCCGCACGTGCGCCTGGTCCCCCATCGTCAGGCGCTGGACAGCGACAGCCTGGCCGCCGCCGTTGCCAGCGTGGACGTCGTGCTCGATTGCTCCGACAACTTCGCCACCCGTGAAGCGGTCAACGCCGCCTGCGTCGCTGCCGGCAGACCGCTGGTCAGCGGCGCGGCGATTCGTCTGGAAGGGCAGTTGTCGGTGTTCGACACCCGGCGCCCTGAAAGCCCCTGCTACCACTGCCTGTACGGGCATGGCAGCGAGGCGGAGCTGACGTGCAGCGAAGCGGGCGTGCTGGGGCCGCTGGTGGGGCTGGTGGGCAGCCTGCAAGCCTTGGAAGCGTTGAAGCTGCTGGCCGGCTTCGGCGAGCCGCTGATCGGCCGTCTGCTGTTGATCGACGGCTTGGGCACACGTCTGCGCGAGTTGCGGGTCAAGCGCGACCCTGCCTGCGCGGTGTGTGCCAAGCGCCATGGCTGAGCGTGCCGCGCCGGTGGGCGTGATGGATTCGGGTGTTGGCGGGCTGTCGGTGTTGCGCGAGATTCAGCACTTGTTGCCGCAGGAATCGCTGCTCTATGTCGCCGACTGTGGGCATGTGCCCTACGGCGAGAAATCGGCCGACTACATTCGTGAGCGCTGCCGGCACATTGCTGGCTTCTTTCGCGAACAGGGCGCCAAAGCCATGGTTCTGGCTTGCAACACCGCAACCGTGGCGGCAGTCGCCGACCTGCGCGGCCTCTACCCGAATTGGCCGCTGGTCGGTATGGAACCGGCGGTCAAGCCGGCGGCAGCGGCCACACGCTCGGGCGTGGTCGGCGTGTTGGCGACCACCGGTACCTTGCAAAGCGCCAAGTTCGCCGCCTTGCTCGACCGCTTCGCAGGCGACGTGCGGGTGGTCACGCAACCTTGTCCGGGGCTGGTGGAATGCATCGAGTCGGGTGACCTGCACAGCCCGCATTTGCGCCAGCTGCTGACAGGTTACGTCGAGCCGCTTCTGGCTGCCGGGTGCGACACCCTGATCCTCGGCTGCACCCACTATCCTTTCCTGCGTCCGCTGTTGGCCACCTTGGTGCCGAGCGAGATCGCCGTCATCGATACGGGCGCGGCCGTCGCGCGGCAATTGCAGCGTCTGTTGCGCGAGCGCGAGCTATTGGCCAGCGGGCCTGCCCGGGAAACCGCTTTCTGGACGAGCGCCGAGCCTCAGGCGTTCGGCGCTATCCTTCCGTTGCTTTGGGGTGGTGCTGGCAGCGTGCAACGTTTCGCACTGTAAGAAACATTGCTTGCTGTCGCCCTAGAACGACTTCAACGGCCACAGCGTTCGCAGCCCAAGGGCTTCAAAAACGATCTCTTCTTCACGGTCGGACAGCCTTGCCAGGATCTCGGCCGCAGCGCTCTGGGCCGTCCAGTGCTCTGGAATTTTGGGTACGGAATGCTTTGAGGGCGGCGCATAGGGCGTGATGACGGTCAGATCGATACCTGATGCCTTGAGCTGGGCGCGTTTGATCCGCAAGCGCTCTGGCAGACTGGTCGCGGCGCTTGCGGGAAAACTGGGATCGGACAGTTTCGCAGCGGTGTAGAGGTTGAGGATCACCGCGACGTGCGGGCGCCGGGCTTCGATCAAAAGCGGTAGCGCAGCGTCCAGATAGCGCTCCACAGCCTCGGTATTGGTTTTGATCAGCGCCTGCAAGAGCTGACCCTCGGTAATGTCGGCAGGCAAATAGTCACAGGTGCCGGCGTTGATGATCAGCGTATCCAGAGCGCCCCACTCGAGCTTCAAGCGATCGGCTTGTTGCGGGACACTGCCGTCGAGTGCCGATAGATGCCTGCCATGGCGCCTGGCCATGGCATGGAATTGCAGATTGTTGCGTCCACTGGCCGCAACGCGCACGCGTTGCTCGACCAGTTGTTCGATCAGGGCCGCGCCCAGCCCGTTAGTGCTGGCCGTGACCCAAAAACTCTGTGAATCGTCCACGATCCTGCCCCCATTGTGCTGTCAACGGGGGAGGCTTTTGAACGCCTCCAGCGCGCGTTGACGACTGCTGTCGAGACTGACTATAGGCTTTGTATACGTGTTTGTAGCAAGTCGTGTCTTCGATTTTGCGGGGAAGTGAACGCTTTTTTTGTCCAGTTGGTCGAGCTCGGGCAGCCAGTGGACGATGAAGCGTCCCTCCGGATCGAACCGCTGGGACTGTGTGACCGGGTTGAAAATACGGAAATACGGCACCGAATCCGTGCCCGTGGAGGCACTCCATTGCCAACCCCCGTTGTTCGCCGCCAAGTCGCCGTCGATCAGATGACGCATGAAGTGGCGCTCGCCTTCGCGCCAGTCGATCAACAGGTTCTTGCTCAGGAACATGGCCGTCACCATGCGCAGGCGATTATGCATCCAGCCCGTTTCGAGCAGTTGACGCATGGCGGCATCGATCAAGGGAAAGCCGGTACGCCCTTCCTGCCATGCACGCAATTCCTCAGGCGCCTTGCGCCAGGGCAACGCCTCGGTATGCGAGCGGAATGCGCGGTGCATCGACACCTGGGGGTAGCCCACCAGAATGTGCTTGTAGAATTCACGCCAGATCAATTCGCCGATCCAGGTCTGCACTCCACGATTGCCACTGTCCAATTCACCCTTGTTACACGCCAAGGCAGCGTGCAGGCATTGGCGCGGTGAAATTACGCCTGCTGCCAGGTAGGCCGACAGCTGGCTTGTGCCAGGACGGGCGGGCAGGTCGCGGGCGACATCGTAGTCTTCGATGACTTCATCGACGAAGCGCTGCAAGCGCGCCTGGGCCTCGGCTTCGCCGGCCGGCCATTGCTTGCGCAGGCCATCGCTGGGTTTATCGAAGCCTTCTACCTGGCGTGGAATGGCGTCGCTGCGAACCGACAGCGGCACTTGCGCCTTGATCGGGCCGGCGCTGTCGGGAGCGCCAACATGCAGACGCTCCATGCACACTTTCTTGAACTGCCCGAAGACCTGGAAGTAGCCGCCGCTGCGGGTCAGGATGCTGCCGGGTTTGAACAGCAGCTGGTCGAGGTAGCCGTGTGCGCCAATGCCCTCAGCTTCCAGAGCTTCGCGCACCTCGTCGTCACGGCGTTGCTCGTTGACGCCGTACTCGTCGTTCCAATGGACCGCCTTGATCTTGTGCTGCTGACAAAGATGCAGCACGGCCTTGGGTACCTGTGCCCAGGTGTCGCAAGTGCGTATCAGCAGCGGGATGTGCAGGTCATCCAGTTGCTTGCGTAACTCACGCAGGTTGCGCAACCAGAAATCGACTTTGCAGGGTGCTTCGTCGTGTTGCTGCCATTGCTTGGGGCTGACGATCCACAGGGCCAGGGTGGGGCCTCGTTCGCAGGCGGCTGCCAGTGCGGTATTGTCGGTAACGCGCAGATCGCTGCGCAGCCAGATCAACTGCATGAAGGTTCTCCAACGGCCTGGATAAGGTAATGCGGCTCAGTCACTGGGCGCGCAGACGCTGAAACTCGCGTAGCGCGTGTGGCGGGCTGTCGAACAAACATAGATTGGCAAGCGCCAACGCCTGCAACTCGGTCTCGTGGATGCTCGCTGCCAGCCCGCCCAGTAGCACGGGTTGGGTCGTCTCCTGCAATGTCTTGAACAGTACCGCGCGTTCCAGCTGGGCGCCGACGCACAGCACCACCGTGCTTGGATTCAACTGTGCGATGGCGTTGCGCAATTGCCCTAGACCGATGGGCTGCTCCAGGACCACGACGGGTTGTCCGGTGCTGCTGAGCAGCCAGGCGCATAGCCATACGTCGGCGCTGAACGAACCGTCGTCTTCCTGCACGATCAGCGTAGGTGGACCGTCGAGGAGCTGGTTGTCGTGGTAGACCCGCGCGCCTAGCTTGCTGCGCAGCCAGGTGTGGAAGAAGGCCTGCTCCAGGCGCGCGTTGAATCCGCTGCGCCAGCGCTCGGCCAGCTGAGCCATCAGTGGCAATAGCAGGTGTTCACATAGCGTTACCGAAGGGTAGAGCGCCATGACCTGGTTGAAGTGGTGGTCGAGGCTGCGTGAGGAGAGGTGGGTGACGGCATCGGCCAACTGCTGGCAGCGAACCTGCCAATCACCTTGGGGGGCGACACTGGGTTTGCGATCCAGCAACTCGCGCACTTGGCCGACCGATGCGCCGCGCGCCAACCAGTGCAGGATGTCCTGCACGCGCTGGACCTGGTCAGGACCATAAAGCCGGTGGCCCTTTGGGGTACGGTGAGGCACGAGCAGGCCATGGCGGCGTTCCCAGGCCCTGAGCGTGACCGGGTTGACTCCGGTCAAACGCGCCACATCGCGTATGGGAATCAGCTGCTCAGAGTGCATTGCGCAGTCCAAGTTTGGCCGGGTGCGGGTGCAGGTAGGCCTGCTGCATCAGATAGGGGTCGGGATGGTTGCGCAGGTGGTGCTTGAACAACGTCAACGGCACGACCAACGGCACACTGCCGTTGTGGTACTGCTCGATCAGTTGCTGCAGTTCCTGGCGGTCATCGCTGTCGAGCGCATCGCGCAGGTAGCCGGTCATGTGCTGCAGCACGTTGCAATGCGTGCCGCGGTTGGCGCAACGGCGCAGGGCCTGCATCAGGCGGCTGAAATAGCGCGCACCCACTTCGTTGGGGTCGTCATCGCGCTTGAGCGTGCCGAGCAGACGCCCGATGTCGCGGTAGGCCTGAGGGTTGTTGGCCATCAGCAGATACTTGTAGCGCGAATGGAAAGCGATGATGCCGCCACGGGTCAGGCCCTGGGCGAGCAGGGCTTGCCAGTCGATGTAGGCGTACACGCGGCTGATGAAATTCTCCCTCAGCACCGGATCGTGCAAGCGGCCTTCCTCTTCCACGGGCAGATCGGGGCGCTGCGCAGTGAAGGCTTCGGCGAAAGCGCCGCGGCCTCCCTTGAGCGCCGGGCGTCCGCCGCTCTGGTACACCTTGACTCGCTCCAGCCCGCAAGACGGCGATTTCTGCATGAACACATAGCCACAGAGGTCATCGAGGTGCTTGGCCATGTAATTGCCATATTCGCGCAGCGGTGCGGAGAAGTCCTGGCTGGCGTCGCGGGTGCCGACCACTTGCGGATGGTCCGGATCGCCGATCAGGCGGATGGGCTCACGCGGAATACCCAGGCCGATGGCCACTTCCGGGCAGACCGGCACCCAGTCGAACTGCTCGTCGAACAGCTTATGGCACAACGAAGAGGCTTTATGGCCGCCGTTGTAGCGTACGTTGTCGCCGACCAGGCATGCGCTGATGCCGATGCGGAACTTGCCAGTTGGAGAAGTCCCCGTCATTACTGCCCCCGGATTCTTGTACAAGGTAGAAAACTTATACAAGTAATACCCATGATCGCCAGGAGTCGTTCAATAAAAACGCTCGCCGCCGATCACTCCAGGTGTTCCAGCAGCCTGCGTGCCGCCTCCTGGCCGCTTAGCCAGGCACCCTCCACACGCCCGGACAGGCACCAGTCGCCGCACGCGTAGAGACCTTGATCGGGATCGCCCAAAGCTCCCCACTCGTGATTGCCGGCGGGGCGTGCGTACAACCAGCGGTGTGCCAACGAGAAGCTGGGCACCGGCACCACGCAGCCGACCAGCTCGGCGAACGCACCGCAGAGCTGCTCGATCGCCTGGTCCTTGCTCAGGTCGATGTGCTGCTTGCTCCAAGGTGCAGTCGCGTGCAACACCCACGTGTCCGGTTGGGCATCACGGCCGGGTTTGCTGGGGTTGCGCGCCAGCCAGTCGATCGGATTGTCCTGCACGAAGCAGCCCTGCATGGGCGTTGCCAAGGGTTCGGCGAAGCCCATGGCGACGGCCCAGGTCGGCTCCATCTGCACACCGGCGGCGATACCCGCAAGCTTGGGTACGGCGGCCAGCAAGGGCGTGGCCTGAGGCGCGGGCACGGCGATCACGACGCGCTCGTAGGGGCCGTGGGTCACGCCGTCGGCATCTTGCAGGTGCCAGTATTCGACGCCTCGGAACACCTCGGTGATGCGGCATTCGAACCTCACCGTCATGCCCTCCAGCAGGCCACGGGTGATGGCGCTCATGCGCGGCACACCGACCCAGCGGGTCTGTTCGTCGGGCGAAGGCGTCAGTTGGCCGCCGCGGGCGTTGTACAACTGCGGTTGCCACTCTGCGGCCCAGCCTGCCGCCACCCATTGCCGCACCTGTTCGACGAAACGCCGGTCGCGCGCAGTGAAATATTGTGCGCCCAAGTCGAGCGAGCCGGCTTCGCTGGCCTTGCTAGCCATGCGTCCGCCGCTGCCGCGACCCTTGTCGAACACGTGCACGGTCTGCCCGGCCGCTTGCAACGCCTGGGCAGCTGACAAGCCGGCAATGCCGGCACCGATGATGGCAATGGGTACAGTCATGGTGGCCTCTTGTTGAACCCCGCTTGGGTCAGCCTACGCCGCTGGGCTAACCTGTACAATGTCTTGAACTTGTATAAGGTTGTACCGCCAAATATTTCAGCCTGACCGATCAATCAGTAAGCGTTGGGTCAACCGAGCGGGATGGTCTTTGAACATGGACCACAGCTGTACAACACGAGGACACTGCAATGCATATCCTACTGACCGGCGGTACGGGGCTGATTGGTCGACACCTTTGCCGTCTCTGGAGCGCTCAAGGCCATCGCCTGACGGTCTGGAGCCGTTCGCCGCAGCAGGTGGAAAAACGCTGTGGGCCTGACGTGCGTGGGGTCGCGCGGCTCGAGGACATCGCCGACGACGAGCCGCTGGATGTGGTGGTCAACCTGGCGGGCGCCCCGATCGCCAGCCGGCCCTGGACCAGCATGCGGCGGGTGGAACTGTGGAACAGCCGCGTCACTTTGACCGAACAGCTGCTGCGCTGGCTAGAAGGCCGAACGCAGCGCCCCGAAGTGTTGGTGTCGGGTTCGGCGGTCGGCTGGTACGGCGATGGGGGCGAGCGCAAGTTGACCGAGGCTTCGGCACCGGTCAAACCCGATTTCGCCAGCCAGCTCTGCGTCGCCTGGGAAGAAACCGCTTCACGCGCACAAGGTTTGGGCATGCGCGTGGTGCTGGTGCGCACGGGCCTGGTGCTGGCCAGCGACGGCGGTCTATTGGCGCGGCTGCGCTGGCCGTTCAAGCTGGGTTTGGGCGGGCCGATCGGCAATGGTCGGCAGTGGATGCCGTGGGTGCATGTGGACGATTACGTGGCACTGGTCAATTTTCTGGTGCGAAACCGCGACGCCAGTGGTCCGTATAATGCCTGCGCGCCTGAACCCGTACGCAACCGCGATTTCAGCCAGTGCTTGGGGCGCGCGTTGCATCGACCGGCCTTCATGCCGCTGCCGGCCCCATTGCTCAAACTTGGCCTTGGCGAGTTGTCGGTACTGCTGCTGGGCGGCCAACGGGCCTATCCGGTGCGGCTGCTGGAAGCAGGTTTCAGCTTCAGCTACACCGATCTGCAACCGGCCCTGGACGATCTGTCCAAGGCTCTCTGACATTAGGATGCTGCATGACCGATCACGCCTTGCTGCTGGTCAATCTGGGCTCTCCAGCCTCGCCCTCGGTAGGTGACGTACGCCGCTACCTCGACCAGTTCCTCATGGACCCTTATGTGGTCGATCTGCCCTGGCCGCTGCGCCGCCTGCT
Source organism: Pseudomonas sp. MLB6B (assembly GCF_054508135.1). Lineage (NCBI taxonomy): Bacteria > Pseudomonadati > Pseudomonadota > Gammaproteobacteria > Pseudomonadales > Pseudomonadaceae > Pseudomonas > Pseudomonas sp. MLB6B. The sequence continues at coordinate 1,667,152 of NZ_CP199313.1, forward strand.
GGTGTCGCTGATCCTGATCAAGCGGCCGGAGCAGTCGGCGCACGCCTATGGCTCGATCTGGTGGGACGAGGGTTCGCCATTGGTGGTACTGACCCGCCGGTTGCAGACCGCCATTACGCCGTATTGGCCCCATGGTCCGGTAGAGATCGCCATGCGCTACGGCCAGCCGGCGTTGCCCGAGGTACTGCAGCGTCTGGCCGCGCAGGGTGTGCGTCAGGTCACTTTGGCGCCGCTGTATCCGCAGTTCGCCGACAGCACCGTCACCACTGTCATCGAACTGGCCAAGCAGACCATCGACGAGCACAAGCTGCCGTTGCAGATGCGCGTGCTGACACCTTTCTACGACGATCCGAGCTACATCGAGGCCCTGGCCGATAGCGCCAGACCTTACCTCGACCAGGGTTACGACCACTTGTTGCTGAGCTTCCATGGCCTGCCCGAACGCCACCTGAAGAAGCTTTTCCCAAAGGGCACGCGGCACGATCTGCGCGCCGCACAGTGCTGCGTCGGCGCCAGCCCCGAAGTGCGTGCGGTGTGCTATCGCGGTCAGTGCCTGGCCACCGCCGCCGCCGTGGCCAAACGGTTGGGCATTGCCGACGGCAAATGGTCGGTGTCGTTCCAGTCGCGCTTGGGTCGCGACAAGTGGATCGAGCCCTATACTGAGAATCGCCTGGACGAGCTGGGTAAGGCCGGGGTGAAGAAACTGCTGGTCATGTGCCCGGCCTTCGTCGCCGACTGCATCGAGACGCTCGAAGAGATTGGTATGCGCGGCAGTGAACAGTTCGTCGAGGCCGGCGGGCAAGAGCTGGTGCTAGTGCCGTGCTTGAACGATGACGTGCACTGGGCGCAGGTGTTGGCGGGGCTCTGCGAGCGGGCCTGAGCCCAGAAACGCCGAACCGGCCTGGAAGGGCCGGTTCGTGTAGAAGTTGCCTTTCGATCAGGGCAATTGGTCGTCCAGCGTCTTGTTCTTCCAGCCGTCGTTGCCTGGCAGGATGAGATTCAATGCAATGGCCACCACCGCGCACAGCGCGATGCCCTTCAAACCCCAATCGTCCGGGCCGTCGCCGCTGCCGATCAGCACGCCGCCGATGCCGAACACCAGGGTCACTGAGACGATCACCAGGTTGCGCGCCTCGGCCAGGTCGATCTTGTGCCGGATCAGGGTGTTCATCCCCACTGCGGCGATCGAGCCGAACAGCAAACACAGAATGCCGCCCATGACCGGCACCGGAATGCTCTGCAACAGCGCACCGAACTTGCCGATGAAGGCCAGGGTGATGGCGAACACCGCCGCCCAGGTCATGATCTTCGGGTTGTAGTTCTTGGTCAGCATTACCGCGCCGGTCACTTCGGCATAGGTGGTGTTGGGCGGGCCGCCGAACAGGCCGGCAGCCGTGGTGGCCAGACCGTCGCCAAGCAGCGTGCGGTGCAGGCCGGGCTTTTTCAGGTAGTCGCGGCCGGTCACGCTGCCTACCGCGATCACGCCGCCGATGTGCTCGATGGCCGGCGCCAACGCGACCGGCACGATGAACAGGATCGCCTGCCAGTTGAAGGCCGGGGCGGTGAAGTTGGGCAGCTCCAACCACGGTGCGGCGGCGATCTTGGCGGTGTCTACCACACCGAAGGCGAACGCCAACGCGAAGCCCACCAGCACGCCGGAGATGATCGGCACCAGGCGGAACATGCCCTTGCCGAACACTGCCACCAGCAAGGTGGTGAGCAGGGCCGGCATGGAGATCAGCATGGCCGTCTGGTACGGCATCAGCGCCGTGCCGTCACCGTTCTTGCCCATCGCCATGTTGGCGGCGATCGGCGCCATGGCCAGACCGATGGAGATGATCACTGGGCCGATCACTACCGGCGGCAGCAGGCGGTCGATGAAGCCGGTGCCTTTGATCTTCACCATCAGGCCCATGAAGGTGTAGACGAAACCGGCCGCCATTACGCCGCCCATGGTTTCGGCCAGGCCGAACTGACCCTTGGCGAGAATGATCGGCGTGATGAAGGCGAAGCTCGATGCCAGGAACACTGGCACCTGACGCCCGGTGACCAGCTGGAACAGCAGCGTGCCGATGCCTGCCGTGAATAACGCGACGTTGGGGTCCAGGCCGGTGATCAGCGGCATCAGCACCAGCGCGCCGAATGCCACGAAGAGCATCTGCGCGCCCGAAACGACCTGGCGCCAGAGCGGGTCGTCGAAGCCGTCCTGCATGGTCAGGCGTCCTTCTGCTTGGTGCCGAAGATCTTGTCACCGGCATCGCCCAGACCCGGCACGATGTAGGAGTCTTCGTTCAAACCCTGGTCGATCGAGGCGGTGAAGATACGCACGTCCGGGTGGGCCTTTTCGACCGTGGCGATGCCTTCCGGGGCGGCCACCAGCACCATGGCGCGGATGTCCCGGCAGCCGGCGCGTTTGAGCAGGTCGATGGTCGCGACCATGGAGTTGCCGGTGGCCAGCATCGGGTCGATGATCAGGGCCAGGCGCTGGTTGATCTCCGGCGCGAGCTTTTCCAGGTAGGTGTGGGCTTGCAGGGTCTCTTCATTGCGCGCCACGCCCACGGCACTGACCTTGGCGCCCGGAATCAGGCTGAGCACGCCATCGAGCATGCCGATGCCGGCGCGCAGGATCGGCACGACGGTGATCTTCTTGCCGGCGATCTTCTCGACTGGCACCTTGCCGCACCAACCGTCGATTTCGTAGGTTTCCAGGGCCAGGTCCTGGGTGGCTTCATAGGTCAGCAGCGCGCCGACTTCCTGGGCGAGTTCGCGAAAATTCTTGGTGCTGATGTCGGCGCGGCGCATGAGGCCGAGCTTATGGCGGATCAGCGGATGGCGGATCTCACGAGTAGGCATAGAAGGGGGGCTCCGGAAGGCGGGCAAAAAAACCGCGCTAGATTAATCTATTCAGCTCGGCATGTCGTCCAGTCATTGTGGACGTTAGTGCAGATTCGCTTGATCTGCGGCGAACGGATGCGTACCTTTGCCCGCTTTTCCATTTCCAAGCCCCTGGAGCGCGCCATGTCCGCTGATCTCGAGCATATCCGTCAAGTCATGCACGAGGCTGACTGCCTGTACACCGAAGCCGAAGTGGAAGCCGCCATCGCCAAGGTCGGTGAGCACATTTCCCGCGAGCTGCACGACAAGAACCCCGTGGTGTTCTGCGTGATGAACGGCGGCCTGATCTTCGCCGGCAAACTGCTCACCCACTTGCAGTTCCCGCTGGAAGCCTCTTACCTGCACGCCACCCGCTACCGCAACCAGACCAGCGGCGGCGAGCTGTTCTGGAAGGCCAAGCCGGAAGTCTCGTTCATCGACCGCGACGTGCTGATCGTCGACGACATCCTCGACGAGGGCCATACCCTGGGTGCCATCGTCGACTTCTGCAAGCATGCCGGCGCCCGCGCCGTGCACACGGCAGTGTTGATCGACAAGGACCACGACCGCAAGGCGCGCCCCGAGCTCAAGGCCAACTTCGTCGGCTTGCCGTGCATCGACCGCTACATCTTCGGCTACGGCATGGACTACAAGGGCTACTGGCGCAACGCCAATGGCATCTTTGCCGTCAAAGGGATGTGATCCTGCGCCAGCCCGGCTTCATCGGACGATCCTCGTTCGCCGGGCTGGCGCCCTAGACCTGTTTGGATCTGCATGCGATGGGGTGTGCTAGGCTGCCGGCTCATGCCAAGGAGCCTTCCCATGCGCGCACTCGTTCCGCTGCTGCTGGCCGTCAGCCTGCCGTTATCCGCCGCGCCTCTGCACAGCCAGTTCCTGCCCCCGGACGATCAGTCCCTGCGTCAACAGGCGCCCAACGCCCAGCAGTTGCTGCAAGTCACCGACTATACGGTGGTGGTCGGGGCCCAGCGGCAGTCCGACCAGCAGCCGATTCCCATCACCTCCAGCCTGCAGATCGCGCTCAAAGGCAAGCCGCTGAACAAGGGCGCCACCCTGAGCCAGGTGCTGCTGACCTTCGATGCCGAAGGCGGCAAGAGCCTGAAGAAGCCGGTGTACGACGAAGCGGCACGGCGCTTGACCCTGACCTACCCAGTGAGCGACTACCGGGTGGTCATGGACCTGCTGCGCAACGACACCGTCTACGTGCAGTTCCTCACCTACGACAATGGCCACATCTGGGCCGACCTGCACACCGGCACGGTACGTACGCGTTGAGGGCGATCGGCGCAGGGGGGTACACTGCGGCGCTTTGACGTTCTATGACCGAATTCAGCCGGAGCCTTTGATGCGTAAAGACAAGAAGCAGGTAATTGGTGATGAGATCAGCGATGACTACATCAAGGCCTTTTTGCAGTTCGAGCCTGCCGATGGCATGACTTCGCCCTCGCTGCACAAGCTGGTCAAGGCCTACCGCGGCCTGCGCATCGACGACTTCGAGCGCTTCGTCGGCTTCTTCGTCGAAGCCGGCTTCGACCTCGACGGCAAGGACGCGCAAGGCCAAACCTTCGCCGAGCAGATCGCCGACCAGCGCACGGCGCCCGAATACATCGAGATCATCGACAAGGCCCGGCGCTGAAGTTTTCGCCGCCACAAGACAGCACCCAAAAAAAACGCCCCGAAGGGCGTTTTTCTTGCGGGCGGATCAGGCGTAGTCCTGCGCCGGGTGCGTCTCCACCATGCGCAGCGTGGTGTCGTTGTCGGCACTGATGCGCTGGTACAGCGCGGCATCGGTGGCCAACGCTTTCTCGCGGGCCGGGAAGATCGTCTGCAACTTGGCTGCCCAAGCACCCTTGGCTTGGTCGGGGAAGCAGCGCTCGATCAGCTCCAGCATGATCGACACCGTCACCGAAGCGCCAGGCGAAGCGCCGAGCAGTGCTGCCAGGCTGCCGTCCTGGGCCGCTACCAGTTCGGTGCCGAACTGCAGCACGCCGCCTTTCTTCGGATCTTTCTTGATGATCTGCACGCGCTGACCGGCCACTTCCAGGCGCCAGTCTTCGGCCTTGGCACCGGGATAGAAGCGGCGCAGCGATTCCAGACGCTGTTCCATCGACTGCATGACTTCGCTGACCAGGTATTTGGTCAGGTCCATGTTGTCGCGCGCCACGGCGAGCATCGGGCCGATGTTGCCCATGCGCACCGAGAAGGGCAGGTCGGTGAACGAGCCGTGCTTGAGGAACTTGGTGGTAAAGCCGGCGTAGGGACCGAACAGCAGCGAGGTCTTGCCGTCCACGACACGGGTGTCGAGGTGCGGCACCGACATCGGCGGCGCACCGACCGCGGCCTGGCTATAGACCTTGGCCTGGTGCTGGCGGACGATGTCCTGGTTGTCGCAGCGCAACCATTGGCCGCTGACGGGGAAGCCGCCATAGCCCTTGCTTTCCGGGATGCCCGAGGCCTGCAGCAGCGGCAGCGCCGCGCCACCGGCACCGAGGAACACGAAACGGGCGTCGACCTCGCGGCTGCCGCCGCCGTTGACGTCCTTGACGGTCACGGTCCAGCCGCTGCCGTTGCGCCGCAGGCCGGTCACCTTCTTGCTGTACTTGACCTGCGCGTCCTGGGTCTGGCCCAGGTGCTTGAGCAGTTGGTTGGTCAGGGCGCCGAAGTTGACGTCGGTGCCTTTCATGACGCGGGTGGCGGCGATGTGCTGGTCGGCCGGACGGCCTGGCATCATCAGCGGCATCCACTGCTGCATCACGGCCTTGTCTTCGGTGTATTCCATCTCGGCGAAGGCGTGGTGCTGCTTGAGCAGCTCGAAGCGCTTCTTGAGGAAGGCGATGCCCTTGTCACCTTCGACGTAGCTCAGGTGCGGGATCGGGTTGATGAAATCGCGGGGTGCGCCGAGGCTGCCGTTCTTGATCAGGTACGACCAGAACTGCCGCGAGACCTCGAACTGCGTGTTGATATGCACGGCTTTCTTGATGTCGATGCTGCCATCGGCCGCTTGCGGGGTGTAGTTCAGCTCGCACAGGCCCGCGTGGCCGGTGCCTGCGTTGTTCCAAGGGTTGGAGCTTTCCGCGGCCCCCGAGTCCATGGCTTCGACCACTTCCAGCTTGAGGGTAGGGTCGAGCTCCTTGAGCAGTACGGCCAGGGTGGCACTCATGATGCCCGCGCCTACCAGTACCACATCAACCGATTCGTTCTGCGCCATTAACGCGTCTCCACAATCTACAGCACCTAATTGACAGCACAGGATTCCCAGGATGCCAGGATCGCCATGTCCGACGTTTCGCAGTTCTTGCAATGCTCGCCGACACCGCCAATAAGCCCTTACGTTCGTCTATTGAACGCTTTTTGCCCTGCCTGCGGCAATTCGACTTATGGTCAAGGTGCCCTGCGTGCGTTATGCACCGGCCTCGACGCCCACCTTCGATGGGCATGTCGGCCGCCTGTTCGGCGCTGATGGAGACGCTTCTACCGCGTGTACACATGCCAGACTGTTCATTGCTCGCCACACTCTTGTGAAGTAGTGAATAACCCGTTTTCCACGTTCTTTTGGAAACGTGAACCTCAAAAGGCGGGCTGCGCGCTGGCAACCCGCAGGTCCATGTGCGGCCGCGTCCGAAAGATTGCGGACGACAGCCACCCTGGCCTGAGTGGAAGGCTCTCTGTGGGCGAGGCGGTGTAGGTGCCGAGGTCAAACGGCGGATGCGGGGGCCCGATCAGGAGACGTCCTTATAATCGGGGCCAGATTATAGCCAGGTCGTGGGCAGAAAAGTCGCCCGAAAGGGATTTTATTGCGACGTTTGTCAGGCGGGGAGACTGCGTGGCTGCCAATGCCCGTTTGCGTTGCGGCAAACCCTGACGCTCTGCGGCAAAGGTCGATTCAGCCAGGCCAGGCGCATTTCCGTGACCTCGACCCACGTGCCGGTGTCTGGCCGGGCGCAGCAGTGTTTGAAGGCCAGGCAATGGCCTTGTCCGTCGAGACGTACGTAGGTGCGCCGACGTGGGCGTGTGAACAGCAGGTTCCAGAGCGAGGTCATGGCAGCGATTCCTGTCGGGGGTGGCTGCAAGCGAGGTTAGCCACAGCCGGTTAAAGCATTGTGACAAGTGCGTCGGGCCAATGGCTGGCCGCCCGGGGCGTGCGTATACTGTCGCCCTTTGCGGCCTTTTCTGGAGAAACGCGCATGTTGCAACGTCTGTTGTTCGGTTTGATCGCGGTAGCCGGCCTCGGCCTGGCCGGATGTGCCCACAGCCCGCAGCAACTCAGCCCGCAGCCCAAGATCACCGCTGCGTTGGCGCCCGTCGGGCATGGCCAACCGGTGGTGGTGAGGGTGGTCGACGGCCGACCATCGCCTTCGCTCGGCACGCGCGGTGGCATGTACCCGGAAACCAGCACCATCAGCGTCAGCGGCAACGATGTGCTGCCCAAGCTGCAAGCCCAGGCCGAAGCGGCCGTGCGCCTGCTGGGCTTCACGCCCAGCGCCGGTACGTCCAGCGCGCCCAAGCTGACGGTGACCCTGGCCGAGCTCAAGTACCAGTCGCCCAAGGACAAGATGTACGTGACCGAAGCCACCATCGGCGCCACCTTCCGCGCGGATGTGGTCAACGGTGGTCGCAACTACAGCGGTCGCTACGGCGCTTCGCTGGACCAGCGCTTCGGCATGGCGCCGAATCAGGACACCAACAACAAGCTGGTCGGCGATGTGCTCAGCGATGCGCTGACGCGCCTGTTCAAGGACCAGACCATCGGCCAGATGCTGGCCCAATAAGCCCGCCCGGTTGCACGAAAAAGCCCGCGATCGCGGGCTTTTTCGTGATTGCGATTCAGGCCGCCTGCACGTGCAGGTCCAGCACGCTGATGCCGGTCAGCAGGTCCACGTCGGGCAGGTCCTGGTGGTTATGGCCGCCCAGGGCGCAATACACCAGCCATTGGCGGTCCTGCACATTGATGGCGAAGCCGTCGATCAGTGCCTGTTGTTCGTCGCTCTGGGCGATCAGGTAGAGGCGGTCCTGGTTCTGGGCGTGCAGCATGGTCACACTCCGTCGTGAGAAGGCCGATAGGGTGGCCTCTCTCCATGACGAGCGTGTGACATCGAAATTCAAGCCCCCGGTCGTCTCGACCGGGGTGGTCGGAACTTCAGCAGGCCAGGGCGTCCTGCTGCTTGACCTGGTACTGGTTGCGCACGGGCGTGGCGTACTGCAGCACCAGGTAAGGCCGCTGCTCGACCGGGCAAGCCTCCAGACGCGTTTGCCATTGGGCCTTGGCCTTCTCCAGTTCGGCGGCCGGGAACACCTGCTCGGCGGCTGGCACCTGCAAGGCGTCGTCCTTGTCGGCCCACATGGCGTAGGCCAGGTAGTGCACCGGAAACAGGCGATAGCCGCCGAGAATTTCCTGATCGATGGCCTGGGCCAGTTGCTTGGTGTCTTCGTGGTAGGCGGTGACCGGCGGCGCGAAGTGGATGTGCACCCGGCCCTTGTAACCGGTGATGCCCAGGCCGATGCTGTTGTCGTCCTCGCCCGGCGTCTTGGTGTAGCTGCCAGTCGTCGCGCGGATGTACAGCTCGCGGGCCTTTGCCAGGTCGCAGGGGTCGTACTCGTAGCTGATCGACACAGGCGTCAGGTTCAGGCTCTGGATCACGGCGCCGAAGGGTTCGTCCTTGCGGCTCATGTGGAACATCTTGAGGATCGCCGAATCGGTACGGTCGTCGCCGTCCTTGGCCCGGCCTTCGGCCTGGGCGATCCAGATCGACGCGCCGTCGTTGCGGATCGAGTGGTTGATGTAGGCCGACAGCAACTGGAACGCCGCGAGCTTTTCCCGGCGCCCGCTCAGCGAGCGGTGCACGATGAAGCTCTTGTTCAGGCGCATCATGTCGCTGACGAAGGGTCGTTGCAGCAGGTTGTCGCCGATGGCGATGCGTGGCGTCGGCAGGCCGGCATGGTAGACCGCATAGTTGACGAAGGCCGGGTCCATGACGATGTCGCGGTGGTTGGCCAGGAACAGGTACGGCGTGCCGGACTTGAGCTGCTCCACACCGGTGTAGGTGACGCCGTCGGTGGCGTTGTCGATGGTCTGGTCGACATAGTGCTCGACCTTGTCCTGCAAGGTCGATACACAGGTGACGCCAGCGAACTGCTGGCGCAGGCGCCGGGCGATCAGCGGCTTGAGCAGCCAGCCGAAGGCGCCGGCCGCACGCGGGAAACGGTAACGGGTGAGAAGGTCCAGAAAGGCCGGATCGCTGAGCAGGCGCGCCAGAACGGCAGGGACTTCAGCGTCGTCATAGGGTCGGATGGCATCGAATTCGCCCATCATGCTCTCTTGTTGGAAACGGCTAAGGTGATAGAGGCAGGGCAGGGCCCGAGAAATGGCTCGGTCGCCCGCAGGCCCTGCAGACAGAACGGCGATTATACGCACAAGTCCATGGGGAGACCGCGATGCTGGAAGAGGATGGGTACGATTGCCCGTATTGCGGCGAGAGGGTACAAACCTTGGTCGACCTGTCGGCCGGGGATCAGGTGTATACCGAAGACTGCCAAGTGTGTTGCCAGCCGGTGGTGTTCGTGTTGCAGGTCGACGGCGACCAATGGTGGCTCGAAACACGACGCGAGGACGACGCCTGATGCGGCGCATCTACGAACCGGAAAACCTCATGGAGGCGCAAATGCTGATCGGCATGCTGGCCAGCGAGGGCATCGAAGCGTTCCTTGCCGGGCGCGATCTGGTCGGCGCCACGGGCGAAGTACCGATCCATGGTCTGCTGGGGCTTGCCGTGGCCGACGAGCAGGCCGGCTACGCACGGCAGCTGATCGATGCGTACAATGCCGCCCAGCCCATGCCGGGCGACGAACCGGACAGCTATCCCGGTACGCTCATCTGCTAGGTTCCCGTATTCCCCATGTCTGGACGTTACGCGCTGTTTCGTTGGTCCCCCGCATTCGCCGCGCTGCCCGGCTTTCCCACCGACCAGCAGCCGCATTGGAACATCGCCCCCGGGGCCTCGGTGCTGATCCAGCGCTGCCTCGATGACGAGCCGTCGCTCGTTCGTGCGCGCTGGGGGCTGACCCCGCCCTGGCTCACCGACATGACCCGCACCCCGGCCCATGCCCGCGCCGAAACCCTGGCCGACCAGCCGATGTTCCGCGAACCCTTCGCCCAACGTCGCTGCCTGATGCCGGCCAACGGCTTCTACGAATGGCGCGGCAGTGTGCGCAAGCGCCCGTACTGGCTGACCTCGGGCGAAGGCGCGACCCTGTACATGGCCGCGATCTGGGAAGCCTACCCGGTGCAGGAGCAGGTCTGGCTCAGCTGTGCGATGGTCACCCAGGCGGCGATGAACCAGCGCCGCCCGCTGTTGCTCGACGCCGCCGGCCAGGCCGCTTGGCTCGACGCCGAGACACCGCTGGCGCGCTTGCACGAGCTGCTCGCGCAGCCGCCCGCCGTGCTTCGGGAACGCGCCCTGGCCAACCTGGTCAATGATCCCAGCCTCGACGCGCCGCAGTGCCTGACGCCTGCATGAGCGTGCACCAGTAAATTCGCCAACCAGACCCTAGCGGCGCCCCATCTGTGCGCCTAGGATAGGCGCCACGTAAAAAGGAGTTTCTCAATGCGTAAGATCTTTCTCGTCAGCCTGCTGAGCGCAGGCGTCGTGCTGGGCGGCTGCCAGGCGGTGAACACCACCTCGGGCGACTCGGTGGGCGTACAGCGCAAGCAATACATGTTCAGCATGCTGTCGACCGACGAAGTCAACCAGATGTACGCCCAGTCGTATCAGAAGACCCTCAGCGAGGCGTCGAGCCAAGGCGCCCTGGCCAAGAACAGCGCCGATGCGCGCCGCGTCCAGGCCATCGCCGACCGGCTGATCGCTCAGGCACCGAAATTGCGCCCCGATTCGGCGCAGTGGAAGTGGGAAGTCAACGTCATCCAGAGCGACGAGCTCAACGCCAACTGCGGCCCTGGCGGCAAGATCATCGTCTACACCGGGCTGATCGATAAGCTCAAGTTGACCGACGATGAAATCGCCGCCGTCATGGGCCATGAAATCGCCCACGCCTTGCGCGAGCACGGTCGCGAGGCCATGTCCAAAGCCTATGGCGTGCAGATGGCACGCAATGGCGCCGGCGCCTTGCTGGGCCTGGGCGAGGGCGGTCTGGCCGTGGCCGACACCGTGGTCAACTACGCCATGACCCTGCCCAACAGCCGCGCCAACGAGAACGAGGCCGACCTGCTCGGCCTGGAACTGGCAGCCCGTGGCGGCTACAACCCCAATGCCGCCATCACTTTGTGGAACAAGATGAGCAAGGCGTCCGAAGGTTCGCCGCCCGAGTTCATGAGCACCCACCCGGCCTCGGAAAGCCGGATCGCCGCATTGCAAGCGGCCATTCCCAAGGTGATGCCGCTGTATCAGGCAGCGAAGAAGTAACACCTCCCGCCCGCTTGCGTTGGGGCGGGTCTGCACGTCAGACCCGACCCAACCGGCACCTGCGGTGCGATCAGCCCACCCAGCCGCTGGTCTTCATCGCCGAATACACAGCCACCAACGCCAAGACCACGAACGCCGTCGCCGCCAGGCGTCGAATCAGCGTCAGCGGCAGCTTGTCGGCTGCGAAATTACCCGCCAGCACCACCGGCACGTTGGCGATCAACATCCCCAGCGTCGTGCCGATGATGACCATGATCAGGTCCGGATACTGCGCCGCCAGCATGACCGTGGCCACCTGGGTCTTGTCGCCGATCTCGGCCAGGAAGAAGGCGATCAACGTGGTCAGGAACGGGCCGAAACGCCGCGTGTTGCCGGCCTCGTCATCGTCCATCTTGTCTGGCACCAGGGTCCACAAGGCCGTGGCGGTGAAGCTGGCCGCCAGCACCCAGTGCAGCACCGCTTCGCTGAAGAAACTGCTGAACCAGGCGCCCACGGCACCGGCGGCGGCATGGTTGGCGAGGGTGGCGGCGACGATGCCGGCGATGATCGGCCAGGGCTTGCGGAAGCGTGCGGCGAGAATGAGGGCGAGCAGTTGCGTCTTGTCGCCGATTTCGGCGAGGGCAACGATGGCGGTGGGGACCAGCAGGGATTCCAACATCAGGGTTCCTACGGGGGCGGGTCGACACGGCTATGACACGTACGACCTTCCCGCCCCGGGTAAGGTGTGCGTGTCATAGGTCTTGTCAAACCCCGGACCCGTCTGTGCGGGTCCTTGGGTCGCACGCGCCATGGTCGGAGGACCAAGCATGTTGACGCGTACCGGGCGAGCGCTGGGCTCGCGGGAGACTACTCCCCTAGGACGGGGCGGATTCTGCCTAGGCCGAGCGCATTCGGCAAGCGCTGATTGTTATCTGCGCGTTGCCTGGTAAATGCGGAAGCCGGCGTCTTCGGTCAGTATCGAACAGTTGCCCAAAGCCGCCTCGATCAGCGGTTTGTAACGCAGGAAGGTATTGGCGACCAAGCGCATTTCGCCGCCTTTTCGCAGATGTTCGCCTGATTTTTCCATCAAGGCTTCCGAGGCGCGGTAGTCCGTGTGGACACCGGTATGGAACGGCGGATTGCTCAGGATCAGGTCCAGTTCCACTGGCGCATGGTCGATACCGTCGCCGCTGATGACGTCGGCGTCCAGGCCATTGGCCGCCAGTGTCAAACGGCTGCTGGCCACGGCAAAGGCGTCGACGTCCAGCAGCGACACCTGGCTTTCGGGGTAACGGCGCTTGACGATCGCCCCCAGTACGCCGGCCCCGCAACCAAAATCCAGCACCTTGCCGGTGGGCAAATCTTCCAGGTGTTGCAACAGCAGCGCCGTACCGCGGTCCAGGCGCCCATGGCTGAACACGCCGGGCAGACTGAGCACCTGCAACGGGCCGTCGGCCAGCGGCAGTTCGAAGCGCTGGGCCAGATCGTTCAGCACCGGCGCGACAGGGGCGCGTTCGACGGTGACCTGCCACAGTTGGCAGTGGCGGGCGCTGTCGAGTTTGCGCGGGGTGCCGAAGGCTTTCAGGGTCTTGGCAGCGCCTTCGATGCCGCCGCGTTTTTCGCCGACCAGGAACAGTTCGCGTCCGGGCAGCCGCGCGGCGAGGGCGTCGAGCAGGTAGCTGGCCAGCTCGCGGGATTTGGGCAGAAACACCACCGCCGCCTCGAAGTCCACCGCCGGTACGTCGGTGCCGTAGTGGCTGCGCCCGGCGAAACGGCTGTCGAGCAGGGCGTGGTCGCCGGCGTGCCAGGTCCAAGCCTGGGCGTTGGGCAGGCGGCCGAGCAGGTCGTCCGGAGCGGCCCCTGCGATGAGCAGCGGGCCTTGGAACAGCTCTGCCTGGCGGAGCAACACTTCACTGCGCGGGTCCATGGACGGCGTCTCCTGGAAAAAAGCGCGGAGTGTAACAGAGCCGCGCCAGCCCCCTCAGCCCACCGTACGCCGCGGCTGCCCGGCGAAGAACGCCTGGGCGTTCTCGGCGAGTTGGCCGACGATGCGCTGCCGCGCCTCAACCGCGCCCCAGGCCGAATGGGGTGTGACGATCAGGCGTGGTATGTCGCCGGCCAGCAAAGGGTTGCCGTTGACGGGCGGCTCGACGCTCAGCACATCCGTCGCCGCCCCGCCTAGATGGCCGCTGCGCAGGGCGTCGGCCAGTGCCTGTTCGTCGATCAATCCACCGCGCGCCGTGTTGATCACCAGCGCGCCCGGTTTGAGCAAGGCCAGCTCGGCCGCCCCGAGCATGTTCCGCGTCTGCTCGGTGAGCGGGCAATGCAAGGTCAGCGCATCGACCTGCGGCAGCAGCTCGGCCAGCGGCAGGCGGTCGTCACGGGTGGGGCGGCCGGGTACCTGGCCACTGAGCACGCGCATGCCGAAGGCTTCGGCCAGGCGCGCCACGGCGCTGCCCAGCTCGCCATGGCCGAGCAGGCCAAGCGTCTTGCCTTCGAGTTCGACGATGGGGAAGTCCAGCAGGCAGAACTGCGGGGCAGCGGCCCAGCGGCCGCCTGCGACCGCGCGCTGGTAGTCGCACAGGCGTGTGGCCAGGGCCAGGAGCAGGGCCAGGGTGTGCTGGGCGACCGACGGCGTGCCGTAGCCCTGGCAGTTGCACACCGTGACACCCTGGGCGCGTGCGGCCTTGAGGTCGACATTGTTGGTGCCGGTGGCGGCCACCAGGATCAGTCGCACCTGTGGGTTGGCGGCCAGCACTTCGGCGTCGATCACCACCTTGTTGGTGATGATCACTTCGGCGCCTTGCAGGCGCTGCGCGACGTCGCCTGGCGCGGTGGCCTCGTGCAAGCGCAGCTCGTCGAAGGCGCTGGACAGCGGGGCGAGGTCGAGATCGCCCAGGTCGAGGGAGGCAAGGTCGAGAAACACGGCGCGACGCAGACTGGGCATGGGGGCTCCGGTGGTCGGATGGGAGGGCAGGGATGTCAATCAACCTGAAGGGGGTGGGGGTGTCAAGGCGGGCAGCTGGCTTTGGGCAAGGCGCATCGAGGGATCGAGCGCAAATGCCCATCGCATCGGTGATGTGACCGACCCCCCTCGTCGAACACCGACTTCGGCTGGCCGCGCAGGTCGCTTCGGCAGCGCAGCGCGTTGCGCGCGGACGTGTGATCGGCACCCAGGCTGGGCATAATGCGGCACCGCGTGCGGCAACTGAGTGGCACCTTGCCATTGTGTAGAAATCAGCCATGCTTCACTCCGCCCAGGCCCGCTCCACTGTAGCGCCGAAGGGGTGGATATCCAGCTTGCATCTGGGGAAATCGAGGCCGCTGCCCAGGCTGGCCTCAGTCTCGGCAGGGGATGTTCGGAAACGGATGAAACGCCTGGCACCTGGGCGTGCCTTGAGCATTGCTGAGTGCACTCGTTGCCATAACAAGAAACGACACGGAGTAAGGTCGATGAAATCTGCCAACATCCTCTGGCGCCGGGCCAAGTTGCCCCTGGCCGCCAGCCTCGCTTCAACCCTTGCCGGCCCTGCGTTCGGGGTCAACTTCAACATCGGCGAGATCGAGGGCCAGTTCGACTCGTCGCTGTCGATCGGCGCCAGTTGGTCCACGGCCAGCCCCAACAGGAACCTGATCGGCGTCAACAACGGCGGCAAGGGCCTGTCGCAGACCTCCGACGATGGCCACCTCAACTTCAAGCGCGGCGAGACCTTCTCGAAGATCTTCAAGGGCATCCACGACCTGGAGCTCAAGTACGGCGATACCGGCGTGTTCGTGCGCGGCAAGTACTGGTACGACTTCGAACTCAAAGACGAAGGCCGCGAGTTCAAGGACATCAGCGACTCCAACCGCAAGGAAGGCGCCAAATCGTCGGGCGCCGAACTGCTCGACGCCTTCGTCTACCACAACTATTCGATCGGCGATCAACCGGGTTCGGTGCGTTTCGGCAAGCAGGTGGTGAGCTGGGGCGAAAGCACCTTCATCGGTAGCGGCATCAACGCCATCAACCCCATCGACGTATCGGCCTTTCGCCGGCCCGGCGCCGAGATCAAGGAAGGCCTGATTCCGGTCAACATGTTCTACGTGTCGCAGAGCCTGACCGACAACCTGTCCGCCGAGGCCTTCTACCAGTTGGAATGGGACCAGACGGTGGTGGACAACTGCGGCACCTTCTTCTCCCAGGCCGACATCATCGCCGACGGCTGCGACGGCAACCTGCGCGTGCTCAACAGCAGCCGCACCTTGCCGGCCGCTGCCCGGGGCTTTCTCGCCAGCCAGGGCGTCAATGTCAATGAAGAGGGCGTGCTGGTGCGCCGTGGCGCGGACCGCGATGCCCGCGACAGCGGCCAGTTCGGCGTGGCGTTGCGCTACATGTTCGAGCCGCTGGACACCGAATTCGGCGCCTACTTCATGAACTACCACAGCCGTGCGCCGATCTTCAGCGCCACCGGCGCGCCGGTCTCGGCGTTCCGCGGCGTGGGCGGCCTACCGGCGGCCTTGCGGCCCTTGGCGCCTTTGGTGATCGCCGGCAGTTCGCAGTACTTCGTCGAGTACCCGGAAGACATCCGCCTGTACGGCCTGAGCTTCTCCACCACGCTGCCAACTGGCACGGCGTGGAGCGGCGAGGTGAGCTACCGGCCCAACGCACCGGTGCAGCTCAACACCACCGACATCCTCTATTCCGGCGTACGGCCACTGGGCGGGGCGCTGAGCAACGCCTCCCTGCTCAACGGCGTGCCGGGCCAGGACCTGCACGGCTACCGGCGCAAGGAAGTGACCCAGTTCCAGACCACCCTCACGCACTTCTTCGACCAGGTGATGGGTGCGAGCCGCATGACGGTGGTCGGCGAGCTGGGCGTGACCCATGTGGGCGGGCTGGAAAGCGCCTACGACACCCGTTACGGCCGCGATCCGGTGTTCGGCCCCGGCCCCTTGCCGGCCACCGGTGGGCAGAACACCTGCCAGGCGCTCAACGCCAGCACCCTCGGTGGGGCGGGCGCAGGCGCTTCCACGGCCAACCTCAACCGCAAGTGCGAGAACGACGGTTACACCACCAGCACCTCGTGGGGTTATCGCACGCGGGTGATCTGGGAGTACCCGGACGTCTTCGCCGGGGTCAACCTCAAACCCAGCGTGGCCTGGTCCCACGACGTGTCCGGCTACTCGCCAGGTCCCGGCGGCAACTTCGAGGAGGGCCGCAAGGCCGTCAGCCTGGGGGTGGATGCCGAATACCAGAACACCTACACCACCAGCCTGTCGTACACCAACTTCTTCGACGGCAAGTACAGCACCGTGGATGACCGCGACTTCGTCGCCCTCAGCTTCGGCGTGAACTTCTAAGCACTCGATCAGGATGACAAACGCATGAAGACTTCCTCACGCTTGTTTTGCGCCGGTGCCCTCGGCCTGTCCTTGCTCAGCAGTAGCGTCATGGCGGCGGTTTCCGCCGAAGAAGCGGCCAAGCTCGGCACCACCCTGACGCCCATGGGCGCCGAGAAGGCCGGCAACGCCGACGGCTCGATCGGACCGTGGGAGCCACTGTCCAAGACCGCCGGCAGCGTCGACGGCAAAGGTTTCCTCGCCGACCCGTACGGCAGCGAGAAACCGCTGTTCACCATCACCGCGCAGAACGTCGAGCAGTACAAGGCCAAGCTGTCGCCCGGCCAATTGGCGATGTTCAAGAGCTACCCCGACACCTACCGTCTGCCGGTGTACAAGACCCACCGCGGCGCCACGGTGCCGGACGAGGTGTTCGCCGCGATCAAGCAGAACGCCACCAAGACCACCCTGGTCGAGGGCGGCAACGGCTTGCAGGACTTCCAGACCGCGATTCCCTTCCCCTTGCCCAAGTCGGGCCTGGAGGTGATCTGGAACCACATCACCCGTTACCGCGGCGGTAGCGTCACGCGCCTGGTGGCG
The DNA here is from genome assembly GCF_054508135.1 of Pseudomonas sp. MLB6B. Classification (NCBI taxonomy): domain Bacteria; kingdom Pseudomonadati; phylum Pseudomonadota; class Gammaproteobacteria; order Pseudomonadales; family Pseudomonadaceae; genus Pseudomonas; species Pseudomonas sp. MLB6B. The sequence continues at coordinate 1,684,359 of NZ_CP199313.1, forward strand.
CAGGTCACGCCGCAGCAGAACGGCTCCTACAGCGCCGTGTCGTTCCAGGACCAGTTCGTGTTCCGCGACCGCCTCAAGGACTACGATCCGGCCAACCCGGGCAATGTGCTGTTCTACTTCAAGCAGAAGGTCACCGCGCCCGCGCGCCTGGCCGGCACGGTGTTGCTGGTCCACGAGACCCTCGACCAGGTCAAGGACCCACGCAAGGCCTGGATCTACAACGCCGGCCAGCGCCGCGTGCGGCAGGCGCCGCAGGTGTCGTACGACGGGCCGGGCACGGCGGCCGACGGCCTGCGCACCTCCGACAACCTCGACATGTTCAACGGCGCCCCCGACCGCTACGACTGGAAGCTGGAGGGCAAGAAGGAGCTGTACATCGCCTCCAACGCCTTCAAGCTCGACTCGCCCAGCCTCAAGTACGAGCAGATCGTCAAGGCCGGGCACATCAACCAGGACCTCACCCGCTACGAACTGCGCCGCGTCTGGCACGTGGTCGCGACCCTCAAGCCCGGCCAGCGGCACATCTATGCCAAGCGCGACTTCTACATCGACGAAGACACCTGGCAAGCCGCGGTGATCGACCAGTACGACGGCCGTAACCAACTGTGGCGGGTCTCGGAAGCCCATGCGCAGCCGTACTACAACGTTCAGGTGCCGTGGTACACCTTGGAGGCGATCTACGACCTGCAATCCAAGCGCTACCTGGCCCTGGGCATGAAGAACGAAGAAAAGCGCGCGTACGACTTCGGCTTCAGTGCCAACAAGAGCGACTTCCAACCCGCCGCCCTGCGCCAGGACGGCGTGCGTTGAAACCAGCGCTGCGGGAGCGGCCCTGCGCCGTCTTCCGCGGCGCGTGAGATTTGCCATTCAGTTTTCACGCCGCCGGCCGATACACAGGCCGGCGGCTACGCGTTCGCGCGCACCCTATGTCCAACTTCCTACTACAACAGGGCGTGTTGATGCTGCAGTACGGGCAAAAAAGCTTTCTGATCGTCGACGACTACACGGACTTTCGCACCGCCACGCGCTCCATGCTGCGTGAATTGGGTGCTCGTGAAGTCGATACCGCCGACAGTGGCGAGCAGGCGATACGCCTGTGTGCGCAGAAGCGCTACGACTTCATCCTCCAGGACTTCCACCTGGGCGATGGCAAGAAGAACGGCCAGCAGGTGCTCGAAGACCTGATTCTCGACAAGCAGATCAGCCATGAGTGCGTGTTCGTCATGGTCACGGCCGAGAGCAGCCAGTCGATCGTGCTCAGCGCCCTGGAGCACGAGCCCGACGCCTACATCACCAAACCCTTCAACCGCGTCGGCCTGGCTCAGCGGTTGGAGAAGCTGGTGCAGCGCAAAGCCTTGCTCAAGCCCATCCTGCAAGCGCTGGACCGCGGCCGCCCGGCCGAGGTGCTGGCCGCCTGCACCGAGGTGTGCAAGCAGGACCCGCGCTTCGCACCGCTGTGCCTGCGCTACCGGGCCGACGCATTGCGCGACCTGAACCGCTTCGACGAGCTGGAAAAGTACCTCACCGCCATCCTCGCCAGCCGCCCGCAGCCCTGGGTGTACGCGGCGCTCGGCAAGCTGCTGCACAAGCGCGGACGCAACGCCCAGGCCCAGGGCGTTTTCGAACAGGCGCTCAAGGCCTTCCCGATCATGCCCAACCTGTACGACGGCATGGTCGAGGTGCTGATCGCCCAAGGCGACAACCGCCGCGCGCAAGGCCTGCTGGAAGAAGCGGTGCGCTTGTCGCCACTGTCGGTCAAGCGCCAGGCGACCCTGGGCAAGCTGGCCTATGAGAACGAAGATTTCGACAGCGCCGCCAAAGCCTTCCGCCAGGCGGTGAACCAGGGGCAAAGCTCGCGCTATAAAGACCCGGAAAGCAACCTCGGCCTGGCCCAGGCGTTGATGAGCCGCAGCGCGGGCGGGCTGGATGCGCGCACCCGGGTGGAAATCAACAACGCCTTGGGCGAAGTGGCCAAGGACTATCCCGAAGACCAGGGTATGCAGGTGCGTGCGCGGATGATGAAGGCCGCTAGCCTGGTGCAGGCCGGCGACGCCGAGTCGGCCGCCAAGCTCACCGAGCAGGCCGTGCAGCGGCTGGGCAAGATGAACCAGTTCTTCTCCGTCGAATCGGCGCTGACCGTAGCGGCGCAGATGAAGGCGATGGGGCAGGGGGCAGCCGCCAAGTCGGTGCTCAAGGCCTGCGTCGAGTCCTATGGCGACGACCCGAAGGTGATGGAGAGCGTCGGCAAGCTGACCGAAGATCCCGACGTGCTCAACGCCGTGGCCGATGCCGTGGACCTCAACCGCCAGGGCGTGCGCGCCTACCAGGCCGGCCACCTCGAACTGGCGCTGAGCATGTTCCGCCGCGCGCTGGCGCTGCAAGGCAAGAACATCAGCATCGCACTGAATACCGCCCAGGCGCTGCTGCGCGTGGCCGGCGACAAACTGACCCCGGAGGTCATCGAGGAATGCCGCGCCTGCCTCGGCAGCGTGGCCGGTATTCCCCCCGGTGACAGCCGTTACGATCGTTACCGCAAGCTGCATATCCGAGTGTTCGGCGCATGAATCAGACAGACCAGGGGCTGGATTTTTCCACGGTGATCGCCTCCACCGTGCATGACATGAAGAACTCGCTTTCGGCGCTGATCCAGGCCCATCACCAGTGGCTGGAACGCATTCCCGATGCATTGCGCGAAGGCAGCGAACTGGGTGTGGTCGAGCATGAGCTGAGCCACCTCAACGGCATGCTGGTGCAGCTGCTCGGGCTGTACAAGCTGAACGTCAACCAGTTGCCGATCTGCCCGGACTACCACGAGCTCGACGATTTCCTCGAAGCGCAACTGGCGGTCCATGAGGACGTCATCAAGCACCGCGGCATCGTCGCCACCTGGCGCCTGGACAGCGCAGCGCCGCTGGCCTTCTTCGACCGTGAACTGGTGGCTTCGGTGGTCTCGAACATGCTCACCAACGCCATCCGCCATGCCGACAAGGCGCTGGTGCTGAGCATCGAAGAGGCCGGAACGGAGCTGGTGATCTGCATCAACGACGACGGCCCGGGCTACCCCCAGCGCCTGATCGAGCAACAGCTCGACTACGTGCCCGGCATCGACCAGAGCAGCGGCAGCACCGGCCTTGGCCTGTACTTCGCCGCACGCATCGCGGCGCTGCACGAACAGAGCGGGGTGCAGGGGCGGATCGAGATCGCCAATGGTGGGGAGTTGGGTGGGGGGTTGTTCAAGTTGTATTTGCCTTGAGGGTCGTTAGAGCGCGAGGGCTGGCATTGCGCTGGCCTTATCGCATGTGGGAGATGCGTATCTGAAATTGACGGTCATAAACGATGTACTGATCGTGTCTTTTAAGGAGCTTTGAACATGAAATGTCCTGTTTGCGGCGCTGCGGAACTGATCCAGGATACGCGTGACCTGCCGTATATCTACAAAGGCGAAAGCACCACGATTTCCTCCGTCACAGGCGAATTCTGTCCGGCATGCGATGAGTCCGTGCTCGGGTTGCCTGAGTCGGATCGGGTCATGAAGGAAATGGGCGCTTTTGCCAAGCAGGTCAACGCAGCGATTGTCGATCCCGTCTTCATCGCAACGGTGCGCAAAAAGCTCTTGCTCGATCAGCGCGAAGCCGCCGAGTTGTTCGGCGGAGGCGTCAATGCTTTTTCGCGTTATGAAAATGGTAAAACCAAGCCCCCATTGGCGCTGGTGCAGTTGCTGAAGGTGCTGGATCGCCATCCCGAACTGCTGAATGAAGTCAGAGGCGGTTGAGCGCATGGGGGGCAACTGGGGGGGGTAGCCTTTTCCACAAATAAGAATACTGCGACGCCTACTCGGCGCTCTTGTAGTCAGTGATACGGGAATTTTCCTCCCCCGACACACTCCAACCCCGGTACGGATCGCCCGCCGATCGCTGCAACTTTTCATCCTGCCTCAGGAGCTTGCCCATGTTTTCCATGCGTCCCTTGATCGTCCTTGCCACTGCGGCTGCGTTGATGTCCGGCTGTGCCAGCCAGAACCCTTACGAGAACCAGGGCCAGGCACAAGGCTCGGGCGGCGTGAGCAAGACCGCCAAGTACGGCGGCCTGGGTGCCCTGGCCGGTGCCGTGGCAGGTGCTGCCATCGACCATAACCACCGTGGCAAGGGTGCACTGATCGGCGCCGCCGCCGTGGGCGCCGCCGCTGCCGGTTACGGCTATTACGCCGACCGCCAGGAGAAAGCCCTGCGTGAAAGCATGGCCAACACCGGTGTAGAAGTGCAGCGCGAAGGCGATCAGATCAAGCTGATCATGCCGGGCAACATCACCTTCGCCACCGATTCGGCCAGCATCGCGCCGAGCTTCTATTCGCCGCTGAACAACCTGGCGAACTCGTTCAAGCAGTTCAACCAGAACACCATCGAGGTGGTCGGCTTTACCGACAGCACCGGTGCCCGCCAGCACAATATGGACCTGTCCCAACGCCGCGCGCAGTCGGTCGGCACCTACCTGACCTCCCAAGGCGTGGACGCTTCGCGTGTGACCGTGCGCGGTCTGGGCCCGGACCAGCCGGTCGCGAGCAACGCCGACGCCAATGGCCGTGCGCAGAACCGCCGCGTAGAAGTCAACCTCAAGCCGATTCCCGGCCAGGACTATCAGCAACCGGCCCAGCAGCAAGGCCAGGTGCAGCAATACCCTTGATGCGCTGAATCCCTGACACCAGCGGGGCAGTTCGGGAGACCGACTGCCCCGCTGTGCGTTTCAGAGCGCCTGGCTGGCCTGGATCGCGGTCAGGGCGATGGTGTGCACGATGTCGTCGACCTGCGCGCCGCGCGGCAGGTCGTTCACCGGCTTGCGCAGCCCTTGCAGCATCGGGCCCAGGCTGACGCCGTCGGCGCTGCGCTGCACGGCCTTGTGTGTGGTGTTGCCGGTGTTCAGGTCGGGGAACACGAATACCGTGGCGCGGCCGGCTACGGCGCTGCCCGGCGCCAGTTGGCGGGCGACGTCCGGGTTGGCGGCCGCGTCGTACTGCAGCGGGCCGTCGATCAACAGACCTGGTACCGCGCTTTGCGCCAGGCGTGTGGCCTCGCGCACCTTGCCCACTTCCTCGTCGCTGGCCGAGTCGCTGGAATAGCTGATCATCGCCACCCGCGGTGCGATGCCGAACGAATCCGCCGACGCCGCGCTCTGCCGGGCGATCTCCGCGAGCTCCTCGGCGCTGGGATGGGGGTTCATCACGCAGTCGCCATAGACCAGCACCTGGTCGGGGAACAGCATGAAGAACACCGAAGACACCAGGCTGCACCCCGGCGCGGTCTTGATCAGTTGCAGCGCCGGGCGAATGGTGTTGGCCGTGGAGTGCACCAGGCCCGAAACCAGCCCGTCGACCTCGCCCAAGGCCAGCATCACCGTAGCCAGCACCACCGGGTCTTCGAGCTGCTGTTCGGCCATCGGTGCGTTGAGGTTTTTGCTCTTGCGCAGGGCCACCATCGGCTCCACATAGCGGCTGCGGATCGACTCGGGGTCGAGGATTTCCAGGTCGGCCGGCAGGTCGATGCCTTGTGCGCGGGCTACGGCTTGGACGTCTTCGGGGCGTGCAAGCAACACGCAGCGGGCGATGCCGCGCGCCTGGCACAAGGCCGCCGCCTGCACCAGCAAGGGCTCTGCGCCTTCAGGCAGGACGATGCGCTTGTTGGCCTGTTGCGCACGTTGGATCAGTTGGTAGCGGAACACCGCCGGCGACAGGCGCAGCTCGCGGGGCGTGCCGCAACGCTGGTGCAGCCAGGCGGCGTCCAGGTGGCTGGCGACGAAATCGGTAATGACCTCGGCGCGCTCGCGGTCGTCGATGGGGATCTCGCGGTTCAGCGAATTGAGTCGGGTCGCGGTGTCGTAAGAGCCGGTGCTTACCGACAGAATCGGCAGCCCCGCCTGCAAGGCCCCGCGGCACAGCTCAAGAATGCGTGCGTCGGGCTTGCTGTCGCTGGTCAGTAGCAGCCCGGCCAGGGGCACGCCGTTGATCGCAGCCAGGCTCACGGCCAGGATAATGTCGTCGCGGTCACCGGGCGTCACTACCAAGGTGCCGGGCTTGAGCAGCGGCACGGTGTTGGCCACGGTACGGGCGCAGATGATGATGGTGTTCATGCGCCGCTGTTCGTAGTCGCCGGCGTTGAGCACCTGGGCGCCGAGCAGATCGGCCACGTCGCGTGTGCGCGGTGCGTTCAGCTCGGCCTGGAAGGGGATGCAGCCGAGCAGACGGAAATCGCCGCCGCGCAGCAGCGGCGAGTGCTCGCGCAAGCGGTGGGCGAAGTCGGCCATGGGTTCGTCGGAGCGCACCTTGTTGAGGATCACCCCCAGCACCTTCGGGTCGCGCGGGCCGCCGAACAGCTGCGCCTGCAGCTCGACCCGTCCGGACAGCTCGCTGAGCACTTCGTTTTCCGGGGCCGAAACCAGGATCACCTCGGCGTCCAGGCTCTTGGCCAGGTGCTGGTTGACCCGTGCCGCGTAGCTGGCGTGCCGAGTGGGCACCATGCCCTCGACCACCACCACGTCCTTGCCGACGCAGGCTTGCTGGTACAGGCGCACGATGGCTTCGAGCAACTCATCGAGCTGGCCGTCACCAAGCATGCGCTCGACCTGGGCCAGGCTCAGCGGCGTGGGTGGTTGAATGCCATGGGTGCGCGCCACCAGCTCGGTGGAGCGCTCGGGGCCGATGTCGCCGGGGTGCGGCTGGGCCACCGGTTTGAGGAAGCCGACCTTGAGCCCGGCGCGTTCCAGCGTGCGCACCAGGCCCAGGCTGATCGAAGTCAGACCGACGGCGAAATCGGTCGGTGCGATGAAAAATGTCTGCATGTGTGCGTCTCGGCTATAGGCGGGCACAGAATCAATCGGCAAGGGTAGCGCCATCGGCCCCCTGGGCGCACCAACCGCAGGCGAAGGGCTGACCAATGCGCCGTTGCCGCGCTTGCGGGTCGAGCACCCACGGGCGCGATTGCCAAGGCGGTTGGTGACGCAGGTGCTGGGTATGGCCACAGGACAACTGCACGACCCAGTGTCCCTCCTGGTCGAGGTGCCAACCGGTGATACGACCGTTCGGTCGTCCATGGCTACCGTTGGGTCGTGCCGGAGCCAGGGCCGGTTCGCAATCGGGCGATGCGTTGGTTACACTTCCAGGTTCTACATTCTTTTGCAAAGGTCTCGCCCCATGCTGATCGCCGCCAACAAGGCTGTCTCTATCGAATATACCCTGACCAACGAAGCTGGTGAGGTCATCGACAGCTCCGCCGGCGGTGCGCCGTTGGTGTACCTGCACGGTGCTTCGAACATCATCCCAGGCTTGGAAAAGCAGCTCGAAGGCAAGCAGGCCGGCGACGAACTGAACGTCACCGTCGAGCCCGAAGAAGCCTACGGCGAATACTCGGCCGAATTGGTCAGCACCCTCAACCGCAGCCTGTTCGAAGGCGTCGACGAGCTGGAAGTGGGCATGCAGTTCCACGCTTCGGCGCCGGACGGCCAGATGCAGATCGTCACCATCCGCGACGTCGACGGCGACGACGTGACCGTCGACGGCAACCACCCGCTGGCCGGCCAGCGTCTGAACTTCCAGGTCAAGGTCGTCGACGTGCGCGATGCTTCCGAAGAAGAAGTCGCCCACGGCCATGTGCACGGCGAAGGTGGTCATCACCACTGATCGTTCTGCGCTAAGCTCAGAACGTCGCCAGGCGCTCGGCCAAGCCGGACATTCCCACGGGAAGTCGACCGGCTTGGCCCGGCGCCTTTTTGCTGGGCCCGGTTTGCCCACAGCGCAATGCGTGAAGCCATCGAGGGAGAGATTCATGAGTGCATTTCATCAGGTGAAGCTGCAGGCGCTGCAAGGTGGCGAACTGTCGCTCGCGCCATTCAAAGGCCAGGTGGTGCTGGTGGTCAATGTGGCCTCCAAATGTGGCCTGACACCGCAATATGCCGCTCTGGAGCAATTGCAGCAGCGCTATGGTGCCCAAGGTTTCAGCGTGCTGGGCCTGCCGTGCAACCAGTTCGCCGGCCAGGAACCGGGCAGCGAACAGGACATCCAGACCTTTTGCGAAACGCACTACGGCGTGAGCTTCCCGCTGTCGGCCAAACTCGAGGTCAACGGCCCGCAGCGGCATGCGCTGTATCGCTTGCTGGCCGGGGAGGGCGCGGAGTTCCCAGGCGACATCAGCTGGAATTTCGAGAAATTCCTGGTGGGCAAGGACGGTCGCGTGCTGGCGCGCTTCTCGCCCCGTACTGCGCCAGACGATCCAGCGTTAGTGCAGGCGATCGAGAAAGCGCTGGCCTGAGCGTTGCAGGGTCAGCGCCCGTCCATCATGGATAGGCCTGGTCCAGCGTCCCTTGTGCGCCATGCGCCAGACACGCCTGCACCAGGTAGGCCTCGAACCGTTCGACGACCCCCGGCCAGCCCTGCTGCAGGGCATGGTGCCGGGCGTTGAGGCGTACGCGTCGCACGCTCTCGTGGTCTTCGAGCAGCCAGCACGCCGCCTCGATGAAGCCGGCACTATCGCCAGGCATGGCAACTGCGCCGCTGTGCCCATGCCGAACGTGCTGGGCGGCGGCCTGGTCGAACGCCACCACCGCCAACCCCGATGCCATGGCTTCGAGCACCAAATTGCCGAGGGTCTCGGTCAGGCTGGGAAACAGAAACAGGTCGCCACTGGCGTAATGCTCGGCCAAGGCTTCGCCCCATTGCGCACCGCAAAACACGGCGTCGGGCCAGCGCTGGGCGAGCACGTCGCGTTGCGGCCCCTCACCGACCAGAACCAAGCGTACGCGTCGGTGCGGGCAGGTCTGCTGCAAAGCCGCCAGGCAGGGTTCGAGCAGGTCCAGATTGTTTTCCGCCGCCAGTCGGCCCACGTGCAGAACGGCAATGTCTTCGGGGCTCAGCCCCCAACGCTCGCGCAGCGACGGGCTGCGCCGCGCGGGGTTGAACAGGTGGGCATCGACGCCAGGCGTCAGCAGTTCCACCCGCTCGAAGCCACGGCGTTGCAGAGCCAGGCGCTGACTGGCGCTGGGCACCAGGGTGATTGCGGTACGGCGATGGAAACCGCGCAGGTAGCAGGTCAGTGCGCGGGCTAGCAAACCTGAGCCGCAGGATCCAGCGGATGGCGCGAAATGCCCATGAAAGCCACTGACCACTGCAATGCCCAGACGCCGCGCCGCACGCAGTGCGCTCAAGCCGAGCGGGCCGTGGGTGGCGATGTACAGGACATCGGGCCGTTGCCGCCGCCAACGCCGCCAAAGTATGTGCATCGGCACTCGGCCCCATTGCAGACCCGCATGGCCGGGCAAGGGCAGGCCTGCCACCAGCAGCAGATCGGGCCCTTCTTGGCCGGGCGCGTCGCCGGCTTGGCGCGGTCGAACGATTTCCACACGGTGCCCACGCCGGCGTAGCCCCTCGGTCAGGTGAGCCAGGGTCTTGGCTACGCCATTGGTTTCAGATGCGAAGGATCCGCTGACCAAGGCGATGTACATAGGTGGTGTGTTCATGCGAAAAGTGTCCACCTAGCCCGTTGCCATTGCGTGACAGGCACGTGGCAGATACTTGAACGACAGGGCGTGACGGGCTGAAGAATATTTCATCGAGCACCCCTCAAGAACCGCGCAGCGCCAGCCGATGGAGAGGCATCAAATGACAGGTGCTCGGGTGAGTGTGATGTTCAACAAGAAATTGAAGCAGGAAATGCAGCAACTGCGCGAAGACCTGCTTTCGGTCGAGCAGGTCAAGGACAGCCTCGACAGTGAAATGCTGGTCATCCAGCTCGACCCGGACGGTCGTATCCAGCACGTCAACGAAAACTTCGCCAGGGAAATGCACTACAAGCCCGAGCAACTGCTGGGCCGTGCCCTCGAAGACTTCGTGCCCGCCCATGTACGCTCGCTGGACTTCTACCAGCGCATGCACAAGGCCTTGAGCCGCGGCGAGCACCTGCACGGCGCCTTCCGCCTCCTGCGCGGCAACGGCGAGGAAGCCTGGTTGCGCTCGATCCTGCAACCGGTACGCGGCAGCGATGGCCGCCTCAAGTATTTCAGCCTGCACTCCAGCGACCTTACCCGTACCATCAAGACCTCCCGCGAGCACGAAAGCCTGATCAAGGCGCTGATGCGCTCCACCGCGGTGATCGAATTCACCCTCGACGGCGAAGTGCTGACCGCCAACGACCGCTTCCTGCAATCGCTGGGCTATCGCCTCGAACAGGTACGCGGCCGCCACCACCGCATGTTCTGCGAGCCGCAGGAAGCCAACTCGCCCGATTATCAGGCCTTCTGGGACAAGCTGCGCCGCGGCGAGTACATCGCCGACCGCTTCAAGCGTGTCGATGCCCACGGCAATACGGTGTGGCTGGAAGCCTCTTACAACCCGATCTTCGATGCCCACGACGTGCTCTACAAAGTGGTCAAGTTCGCCACGGTGATCACCGATCAGGTCAACCGCGAGCAGGCTGTGGCGCAGGCCGCCGACATCGCCTACTCGACCTCGCTCGACACCGACGCCAGCGCCAACAAGGCCACCGGCGTGATGGGCCAGAGCGTCGAGGTGATGCGCGGGCTGGAGGCGTCGATGCAGCGCGCTGCCGAGAGCATTCAGGCGCTGGACAAGCAGTCGAAGGTGATCGGCGCGATCATCAAGACCATCAGCGACATCGCCAGCCAGACCAACCTGCTGGCCCTCAACGCGGCCATCGAGGCCGCCCGCGCCGGTGAGCAGGGACGTGGCTTCGCCGTGGTGGCCGACGAGGTGCGCCAACTCGCTTCGCGCACCAGCAGCGCCACCGAAGAGATCGCCCGTGTGGTGCAGCAGAACGAGCAGCTCGCGCAAGCGGCCGTGGACATCATCGACACCAGCAAGCGCCAGGCCGAGCAAGGCCTGAGCCTGGCCGACGAAACCGGCCGGGTGATCGACGAGATCCAGGATGGGGCCAAGAAGGTGGTGGACGCGGTAGGGCAGTTCTCCAATCAGCTCAATGGCTGATGCCGCTGTCCCGGCTACTGGAAAGTAGCCGGGGCCTCGCTTCGGAAACCTTGACGTTGCCTGCGCTCAGAGCGGGGGGGGCAGGTGCGCACATCGACTGGCTGTCCAACCGCGGGAACAGCCGTTTGGCGGCCTGGCCGCTCGGCCAAGGGCGCGGCTACCGCCAGCCCATCGCCCACACCTGGGCATCGCGCAGCACTCGCCAGTCCAGCCACTCGCTGCGCCCGCTGTGCACGGCTTGTAACTCCACCCGCAGCAGGACGCCGGCTTCGTCATGCTCCAGGTCGGTCACCAGAAAGTGCTTTTCACGGTTGACCGGCTGCGTCGCGGTCCATTTCGATAGCTTGAGTTTGGCGGGGCTGAAGCGATTCATGGACGGCTCCTGTGGGCGGGATGGCATGGGCTCAGACTCGATGCTCGGGCGTCTTCGCGACCCGGCCATCGTCCTTCTCCCGCACCCAGAACAAGGTCGCGCCAGCCACCGCCGCCGGCATCATCAGGATGTTCACGCCCGGAATCAGCAGCGCCAGGTAGGTCACCCCACCGAAGCTCAGCGACTGCCAGCGTTTGCTGCGCAACCAGGCGAGCATGTCTTGCCAGCTCATCTTGTTGTTGTCGGCCGGGTAGTCGATGTACTGGATGGCCATCATCCACACGCCGAAAATCAGCCACAGCGGCGCAGCGACGACGTTGACCACCGGAATCAACGAGAGGACGAATAACCCCAGCGCCCGCGGCAGGAAATAGCCCAGCTTGCGCATTTCGCGGGAAAAGGTGCGCGGCACCATCGCCGCCAACTCGCCCCAGCTGAAAGGCGGGAAATGGTCTTCGCCACGGGCCACCACCTCGACCTTTTCCGCGAGGAAACCGTTGAAGGGCGCGGCCACGATGTTGGCCACCAAAGTGAAGCTGAAGAACACCATCAGCACCACCAAGGCCACGAACAGCGGCCAGAGGATGTAGGACAGAAAGCTCAGCCATTGCGGCAGGCTGGGCATCAGGGTATCGACCCACAGGTCGAACTGGTGGTAGGCGAAATACACCAGGCCACCGAACAGCAGCAGGTTGATGGTCAAGGGCAGCAGCACGAAAAGCCGCAGGCCGGGGCTCAACACCAGCTTCAAGCCTTCGCGCAGGTACTGCGGGCCGGACAGAACAGGGGCGGGCATGGACAGCTCCAGAAAGGTCGGGGAAACCGCGCTGACCTTACCGAGTTTGCCGGGTGCGGGGAAGGCATGCGGCAGCCTCCGACGCTGCCAGTAATTGGTCAGGCCGCCCTTGGCGGTGCATAGCGCTTGCCTATGGAGTGGATTGTCTAAGGATATTTCCTTACTCTCTGCCACCTCGCTACAGTCTGCCCCACAGCTTTCTGCGGCCCGTGCGGCCCGACATCGCACAGGCCCTTCAATTCCAGCCTGCCCACCCGGCGCCCGACGCCGGCCCTGGCAGATCTACAGGAGTTCGACATGTCCGAAGTTCGTCATTCGCGGGTCATCATTCTGGGTTCCGGCCCTGCCGGCTACAGCGCGGCGGTGTACGCGGCCCGTGCCAACCTCAAGCCGCTGCTGATCACCGGCATGCAGGCCGGCGGCCAGTTGACCACCACCACCGAAGTCGACAACTGGCCGGGCGACCCCCATGGCCTGACCGGCCCGGCACTGATGCAGCGCATGCAGGAGCACGCCGAGCGTTTCGAGACCGAGATCGTCTTCGACCACATCAACGCCGTGGACCTGGCCAGCAAGCCGCACACCCTGACCGGTGACAACGGCACCTACACCTGCGATGCGCTGATCGTCGCCACCGGCGCCAGCGCCCGTTACCTGGGCCTGCCGTCGGAAGAGGCGTTCATGGGCAAGGGCGTGTCGGCCTGCGCCACCTGCGACGGCTTCTTCTACCGCAACAAGCCGGTCGCCGTGGTCGGCGGTGGTAACACCGCCGTGGAAGAGGCGCTGTACCTGGCCAACATCGCCAGCAAGGTCACCTTGATTCACCGCCGCGATACCTTCCGTGCCGAGAAGATCCTGATCGACAAGCTCAACGCCCGCGTGGCCGAAGGCAAGATCGAGCTCAAGCTCAACGCCAACCTCGACGAAGTGCTGGGCGACACTATGGGCGTGACGGGTGCGCGGTTGAAGAACAACGATGGCAGCTTCGACGAAATCACCGTCGACGGCGTCTTCATCGCCATCGGCCACACTCCCAACACCTCGCTGTTCGAGGGCCAGCTGACCCTCAAGGACGGCTACCTGGTGGTCAACGGCGGCCGTGAAGGCAATGCCACCGCCACTAACGTCGAGGGCGTGTTCGCTGCAGGCGACGTGGCCGACCACGTCTACCGCCAGGCGATCACCTCGGCCGGTGCTGGCTGCATGGCGGCGCTGGATGTCGAGCGCTACCTGGACGGCTTGGCCGAAGCCTCGTTCTGATCGCTGTGTAGCAGATGGCCGGAGTACCGGCCGTCTGCTGCTAAAGGCTCAAGCGCATCGACAGGTCGACGGCTTTGACGTCCTTGGTCAGGGCGCCGATCGAGATATAGTCCACGCCGGTCTCGGCGATCACCCGCAACGTCTGTTCGTTCACGCCACCGCTGGCCTCCAGCTTGGCCTTGCCGGCATTCAGGCGCACCGCTTCGCGCATCTCATCCAGGCTCAGTTCGTCGAGCATGACGATATCCGCCCCGGCCTCCAGCGCCTGGCGCAGCTCTTCCAGACTTTCCACTTCGATCTCCACCGGCTTGCCCGGCGCGATGCGCTGTGCGGCCTGCACGGCCTCGGCCACGCCCCCGCAGGCGGCGATGTGGTTTTCCTTGATCAAAAATGCGTCGTACAGGCCGATGCGGTGGTTGTGGCAGCCGCCGCAGGTCACGGCGTACTTCTGCGCCAGACGCAACCCCGGCAAGGTCTTGCGCGTGTCGAGCAGGCGCACGCCCGTGCCTTCGACCAAGCTTGCCAAGGCCTGGGCGCGGGTGGCCACGCCAGACAGCAGTTGCAGGAAATTCAAGGCCGCACGCTCGCCACTGAGCAGCGAACGGGCCGGGCCTTCGAGGTGGAACAGCGCCTGGTCGGCGGCGGCATGTTGGCCGTCGGTCACCTGCCAGTGCACCGCCACGCGTGGGTCGAGCTGGCGAAACACCGCATCGACCCAGGCCGTGCCAGCGACCACGCAGGCCTCACGGGTGATGATGGTGGCTTTGGCCAGGCGTTCGGCGGGGATCAACTGGGCGGTTATGTCACCGTTGCCGATGTCTTCGAGCAGCGCCCGGCGCACGTTGGCTTCGATTTCGGCGGTCAGGTCGGCGAGGCGTAGGTTCGGCATGGTCGGCTCCACAGGCAAAGTGCCGGCGATTATAGGGCAGGGCAGCCGCCTGTACACCCGCCAGACCGAAGTGGCCCGCACCTGCCCGTGCCCTTATACTCGCGCCGCCGCCATTGTGACGCTGCGCACATCTTTCGGCCCAGGAAGCGACCTTTGATCGGTTCGCCGGAGACCGGGGAACATCTGCCGGTCATCAGTATCGAACCCCGCAGCGATCGTCCCGCCATGAATACGATTTCTCTGGCCTCACGCACCTCGTCAAGGATTGACCCTTTCTCATGAACAGCAAGGAGCTCGACATGCGGCACGAAGGCAATGTGATCCCACTGGCCTCGGCCCTCGACCGCCGCACGGCGTCGCTTGCGCCCGGCTTGCCGGTGTTGCTGTTGCGGGTACGTGATCGCGCTGCCGTGCATTTGAGCAAGGACGTGCAGACCCTGTTCGATGCGGCCGAAGAAGTCCTGCTCGAACGGCTCGACAAAATTCGCGACATGGCCGAGCAGCAGCGCGCCCAGCAGATCACGCGCAACGTCCGTCTCAAGCGCAAGCATGTCGAATTCGAGCTGCTCGATGCGTTCCACCAGGCCATCGCAGGATTGGCGCAGGGCACCGGCAAAGCCCTGTTCGACAATGACCTGGTGCGGGTGCCGCAACCCCGTCTGGCGCGCACCGACAATGCCCAGACCTTGGCCATGGTCGCACGAGCGCACGGCCGCGAAGGCGTTGCGCTCGACCAACTGAACGCCCGTTTGGAAGCGTTGCTCGAGAGGCCGCTGACGCTGGCGCGCGGCAATCCGCTGAGCCCGGCCTGCCTGTGCCGGTACTTCGCCCAGGCCTGTGGCGAGCTGCGTGTGGATGAAGCGACTACCGCCGTGCTGTTCGACCTGTTCGACCGGCACGTTCTGGGCCGGCTGGGCACGCTTTACGACGAGGCCAATCAGTTGCTGGCGGGCTCAGGCGTGCTGCCAGCGCTCGCGCCTGCCGCTGCGGCGTACGGCATGCGGCGCCCGCCACGGTCCGGCACGCCGACGCTGACGGCCGGGCAGGGGCAGGCGACCGCTCTGCAAGCGGCAGGCCAAGCGTTCTTCGCTTCCATGCAAGGGTGGCTGGCACCGCTGCGCGGGCAGCTCACCCCACGATTGCGCGCCACCGGCGCCACTGCAGTCACTGCCCAGGACTTGGCCCGCATGCTGTCGCATCTGCAGCGCCACAGTGCGGTTGAAGCCGGCATCGGCGCCTTCGACCTTGGCGAAGAGTTGCAGCGCCTGTTGCTCAAGATCAGCGCGCGCAGCGGCACACGGCGCTGTCTGGGCCAGGCTGAGGAAGACACCATCAACCTGCTGGGGCGCGTGTTCGCCGCTTTCGCGCAGGACCCTGGTTTGCATCCACGCATGCGCGCCTTGCTCGCGCGGCTGCACCTGCCGCTGCTCAAGGTGGCGGTGCTCGACAAAAGCCTGCTGACCCGCGCCAGCCATCCGGCACGGCGCCTGTTCAACGAGTTGGCCAGTACCGCCATCGGCTGCCAAGGCGAGGCCGACAGTCTCTGCCTGCGTCTGGAAAACGTGGTGCAACGCGTGCTCGACGACACCGTCGAGGACAGCTCGGCCTTCAAGAGCCAATTGGACACCTTTCTCGCCGCCAGCCTGGAAGAGCGTCGTCGCAACGATTTGCTCGAACAGCGCGCCCGTGACGCGGAAGAGGGCCACCTGCGCATGCAGCGGGCGCGGCACGATGTCGAAGCTGCGCTCGACCGGCGTCTACGTGGCAAGCGCTTGCCGCTGAGCGTGCTGAGCTTGGTTCAGGACGCCTGGAGCCAGGTGCTGTTGATGGCCTGGCTCAAGCACGGTGTGCAGTCCGCAACCTGGGAGGAGGCACTGCTGACCGTCGAACAGTTGCTCGCAAGTATTGCCCCGCACACCCGTGCCGAAGCGCGCGACCGTCTGTTGGCGGGCCTGCCGGCGCTGCTCAAGGCGTTGCGCGAGGGCCTGGGCAGCATCGCCCTCGATTCGTCGACCAGTCGGGAGTTCTTCTGCGAACTGGAGCGCCTGCATGTGCAGGCCTGCACGCAGGCAGGCGATGAGGCCGCCGTACCTGACCCGAGCTGGATAAAGATCACCGAGCCGATTCGCTTGCCAGGCGCCGAACCGCTTCCGGCATTCAATGAGGCCGACGACGTGCCGCCTTGCGCCTTCAAGATGCTCGAGCGCCTGCGCATCGGCACATGGGTCGAGGTGCGCGAAGCCGACAGCGTACTGCGTTGCCGGCTTCTGGCGCGTGTGGAAGGCAGCGACCGTTACGTGTTCGCCAACCATGAGGGCGTGAAACTGCGCGAATGGCATCGCGTGGCCCTGGCGCGGGCCGTGCACCATGGCGAGGTGCGCTTGCTCAACGGCGGCCGCGCTTTCGACCGCGCCCTGCGCAAAGCGCTCCACCAACTGAGCGCTGGCCAGACGCGCTGACCGCTCGAAAACCCGGCCCTCGTTCATTCACAGGCCGGGTAACGCAGCGCATACTGGGCGCCCCCAGACGCCTCACAGGATCGGCTTCCATGCACCTGGACCCTGCCACTGGCTGGTTCCGCGACGTGACGCACTGCCCGTCGCCCAACTGCAATGCGCGCCCGCTCGGCCAAGCGCCGTCTTTGTTGGTCATCCACAACATCAGCCTGCCGCCGGCGTGCTTCGGCACCGGCAAGGTGCAGGCCTTCTTCCAGAACCGCCTCGACCCGGACGAACACCCTTATTTCCAGGGTATCCAGCACCTGACCGTGTCGGCGCACCTGTTCGTCGAGCGCGATGGGGCCGTGACGCAGTTCGTGTCCTTGCTCGAACGCGCCTGGCATGCCGGGGTGTCGATCTTCGAGGGCCGTGAGGGGTGTAACGATTTTTCCATCGGGATCGAATTGGAAGGGACCGACACGTTGCCCTACACCGATGCCCAGTATCGGGTGCTCGAACGCCTGACCCGACAGATACGCAATGCCTGGCCTTCGATCGACGGCGCGCGCATCTGCGGCCATAGCGACATCGCCCCGCAGCGCAAGACCGATCCAGGCCCGGCTTTCGACTGGCCGCGCTACCGCGCGGCCTTGGCCATTGACGAGGACGACGCATGAGTTTTCTGGTGTTGGTGCTGGTGGTATGGATCGAGAAGTTCTCGGCCCTGCGCCACCGCGTGCAACGCGACGCTTTCTTTCGCGGCGAGCTGGTGCGCCTGGAGCGTAGCGGCAAGTTCCACCCCTGGTTGAGCCTGGCGCTTCTGGTGCTGGCGCCGGTGGCCTTGCTGGTGGGGGTGTTGCACGTGCTGGAGCCGGTGGCCTATGGCCTGCTGGTACTGCCGGTACATCTGCTGGTG
Organism: Pseudomonas sp. MLB6B; assembly: GCF_054508135.1. Taxonomy (NCBI): domain Bacteria; kingdom Pseudomonadati; phylum Pseudomonadota; class Gammaproteobacteria; order Pseudomonadales; family Pseudomonadaceae; genus Pseudomonas; species Pseudomonas sp. MLB6B. The sequence goes on from NZ_CP199313.1 coordinate 1,702,012, forward strand.
CTGCTCTACAGCTTGGGCCGGGGCGATGCCAAGGCGGCGCTCGGCCCGTTGCGCGACGCCTGGCGCCGTGGCGACGAACAGGCCGCGCTGCATGTCGCCGAACGCGATCTGGGCCTGCACGCCGAGGGGGCCGACGATTTGCTCGGGCAGGTACAGCACTATCTGGCGTGGCAGGTCTATCAAGGCTTCTTCGCGGTGATCTTCTGGTATTGCCTACTGGGCCCGGCCGCGGCCTTGGCCTACCGTCTGCTGGCGTTGAGCACCGCACATAGCCGGCATGCCGCGCTGCAGGCGCGCGCCGAGCGGCTGCGCCATCTCATGGACTGGTTGCCGGTGCGGGTGTTGGGCGTGAGTTTCGCCCTGGTCGGCCATTTCGTCGCCGTGGGCCGGGCGATGCTGCCGGAGTTGCTCGACCTGCACCGACGTGCTTCTGCGTTGGTGGCCGATTGGGCACTGGCGGCGATTGACGTGCCCGCGCAGGCTGTGCCCGAGCAGGGTCAGACGCGTCTGAATGGGCTGTGGGAGTTGCTGCTGCGCAGCGCCGCGCTGTGGTACGTCGTCTTCGCGCTGTGGACGATCCTGCGCTAGCGCCAGGCTCGTGCCGGCTTAGTCGGCCCAGCCGAACAACGTGCAGGCATTGGCGGTGGTGGCCTCGGCCAGCCGCTGCGGCTCCATGCCGATGATCTCGGCCAGTGCCTGGGCGATGCTGGGCAGGTGCGCAGGGCTGTTGCGCTGGCCGGGAAACATGGCGGGCGCCATGTCCGGCGCATCGGTCTCCAGCACCAGGCTCTCCAGTGGCAGGCGCGGCAGCACCTTGCGCAGGCGCAACGCCTGCGGCCAGGTGGCCGCACCGCCCAGGCCCAGCAGAAAACCGAGCTTGATGTACTCGCGGGCCTGCTCGTAGCTGCCTGCAAAAGCATGAATGATGCCGCCACGCGGCAGCTTGTAGCGTTTCAGGGTGGCGATGACCTCGGCATGGCTGCGGCGCACGTGCAGCAGCGCCGGCAGTTGGCAATCCTTGGCCAGTTGCAGTTGCGCCTCGAACCAGCCCTGCTGCCGTTGGCGATCCAGTTCGGGCAGGTAGAAATCCAGACCGAATTCGCCGACCGCGCACAGGCGCGGGTCGCCACGCAAGCGGTCGAGCCAGTCGTGCAGCTGTTGCAGGTGCTCGACGCGGTGCGCCTCCAGGTACACCGGGTGCAGACCGAACGCCGCATGCAGGCCGGGGTGGGCACAGACCGTGTCCCACACCCGCTGCCAATTGGCCTGCTCCACCCCCAGCACCACAGAGCGCTCCACCCCGGCCGCCCGGGCCTGGCCGAGCAAGGGCGCGCGGTCGGCGTCGAAGTCGGGGAAATCCAGGTGGGTGTGGGTGTCGATCAGGCGCATGCTCAGGCCAGGTGCAAGCGTTGTTTGAAGGTGCGCGCCACGGCGTGTACGCCAGGCTGGTAGTGCTTGCTTTCGATGGCGGCGACGGCCAGATCCAGGGCGGTGGCGGCGATCAAACCGTGCTGCTGGGCCATGGCGTTGACCGGCAGCGGCAGGAAGTCGAGCAGTTGATTGTCGCCGAAGGTGCCCAATTGCAGGGCACGGGCGCCTGGCGCCTGGCCATGCAGGGCGTCGAACACCCCTTGCAGCAGCACGTAGGAGGTGGTCACCAAGGCGTCGGGCAGGCCGCCCATCTCCTCGATCAGTTGGGTCATCAGGCGCTGGCCGCAAGCGCGGCTGAACGCCTCGCCCTGGTAGCGGCGCACCTCGCCCGAGTGCTGGCCCACGGCGGCGTCGAAGCCCGCCAGACGCGCCTGGCTGACCGACAGCTCCGGGCGTGCGCCGATCAGGGCGATGCGCTGCGGGGCGTCGCGCAACAGGCTTTGGGTCAGCAGCAGGCTGGCGTGGTGGTCGTCGCTGACCACCGAGCAGAACTGCGCCGGGTCCAGGCTGCGGTCGATGCCGATCACCGGCAGGCCCTTGGCTTGCACTTCGCGGTAGCTGTGGTCGTCGGCCGGCAGGCAACTGGCGACGAACAGGGCGTCGCAGCGCCGTGCGCGGAACAGCTGTTGCAGTTGCCGTTCGCTGTCGGGCTGGTCGTCGCTGCTGGCGATCAGCAATTGGTAGCCACGGGCACGGGCGCCGGCTTCCAGCTGCTTGGCGATGCGCGCGTAGCTGGGGTTTTCCAGGTCGGGCAGGATGAAGCCCAGGGTACGGGTGTGACGGCTGCGCAGGCCGGCGGCCTGGGGGTTGGGCATGAAGCCATGGGCCTCGACCACGGCGCGCACGCGCTCCACGGTAGCGCTGCTGATGCGCTGCTGTTCGGCCTTGCCATTGATGACGTAGCTGGCGGTCGTCACTGACACACCGGCCAGACGGGCGATATCGCTGAGTTTCACCGAATGTTCCTTGTTATGACCTGGAAAGGACCGCGTGGTCTGTTGCCATGGTTTTACCCACACCTCCAAGGCTACGCAGACGACCCATGTCGCTATTGTCCGACAAGCTGGGGCTGTTTAGTCGCAAGATTATCGAGTAACGTGGCCGCCGAATCAGATTAAACGTTTCAGCCTCGGAATACTGCCCTCTTTCCTTCCGCGCTGTAACCACGTCGCGATGCAAACGAGCGGTCTGTGACCCATTCTGGTGAGCAGGCGGTGCGCCTGTATCGGTCGCAACCCAACGTCAGCATCCACAACAATACCTCGGGCTCCGAAGCGAGCCGGAAAAGGAGTAGGTCATGCTCGAGCTCGCCAAAGAGCAGATAGCGATGGGCCAGGTAGCGGCCGACAAGGCCCAGGCATTACGCCTTCTGGCAGACCGGCTGGTCGCCGACGGTCTGGTCGCCGAAGGCTACCTTGAAGGGCTGCAAGCCCGCGAGGCACAAGGCTCGACCTTCCTGGGCCAAGGCATCGCCATTCCCCACGGCACCCCACAGACCCGCGACCTGGTGTTCAGCACCGGCGTGCGCCTGTTGCAGTTCCCCGACGGCGTCGACTGGGGCGACGGCCAGCGCGTGTACCTGGCCATCGGCATCGCCGCGCGTTCGGACGAGCACCTGCGTCTGCTGCAACTGCTGACCCGCGCCCTCGGCGAAACCGACCTGGCCGAAGCCCTGCGCCGCGCCAGTTCCGCTGAAGCCCTGCTCAAGCTGCTGCAAGGCGCGCCCAAAGAACTCGCCCTGGACGCGCAACTGGTCAACTTGGGCCTGGCGGCCGACGACTTCGACGAGCTGAGCTGGCGCGGGGCGCGACTGCTGCAAAAGGCCGGTTGTGTCGAGCCCGGCTTCGCCGCGGCCTTGCAACAGGCCGAACCGCTGCCGCTTGGCGAGGGCCTGTGGTGGTTGAACAGCGACCGTCAGGTGCTGCAACCGGGCCTGGCCTTCATCACCCCGCAGCAACCCCTGCGCTACCGCGACCAGCCACTCAATGGCCTGTTCTGCCTGGCGAGCCTGGGTGCCGCACACCAGGCCTTGCTCGAACGGCTGTGCGAAGTGCTCATCGAAGGCCGCGGCCAGAGCCTCTACCAAGCCACCGACAGCCGCACCGTGCTGCAAGTGCTGGGCGGCGAAGTGCTGCCCGACTGGCCCAGCGTGCGCATCGTGCTGGCCAATGCCCACGGTCTGCACGCGCGCCCGGCCAAGGTGCTGGCGCAATTGGCGAAAAGCTTCGACGGCGACATCCGCCTGCGCGTGGTGGACACCGGCGAAGCCGCCGTGTCGGCCAAGAGCCTGAGCCGGCTGCTCAGCCTCGGTGCCCGTCGTGGCCAGACACTGGAGCTGCTGGCCGAGCCGCAGATCGCAGGCGATGCCTTGCCGGCCCTGCTCGACGCCATCACCCAAGGCCTGGGCGAAACCGTCGAGCCGCTCGACCAGGCCCCCGCCGCACAGCCGCCAGCCGTAGTTGCCCCGGCTGCGGCGCCCGCACAGGCGCCCCAGCCCGGCAGCCAGATCCAAGGCGTGGCCGCTTCGCCGGGCATCGCCACCGGGCCTGCCCACGTCTGCGTGGAACGTGCCCTCGATTACCCACTGCGCGGCGTCTCGCCCGCGCACGAGCGCCAACGCCTGGGTGAAGCCCAGGCAGTGGTCGATGCCGAGTTGCAGGCACTGATCGCGCGCAGCGAAGCGACCATCGGCGACATCTTCATCACCCACCAGGAAATGCTCGCCGACCCGGCGTTGGGCGAAGAGGTCGAGCTGCGCCTGGGGCAGGGCGAAAGCGCCGAAGCGGCCTGGATGGCGGTGATCGATGCGGCCGCGCGCCAGCAGGAAGCGCTGCACGATGCCTTGCTCGCCGAACGGGCCGCCGATTTGCGCGACGTTGGCCGGCGTGTGCTGGGCCAACTGTGCGGCGTGCAGGATGCGCGTGAGCCGCAGCAGCCCTACGTGCTGGTGATGGCCGAAGTCGGCCCGTCCGACGTCGCCCGTCTGGACCCGGCGCGCGTGGCCGGCATCGTCACCGCCTATGGCGGTGCGACCGCACACAGCGCCATCGTCGCCCGTGCCCTGGGCATCCCGGCGGTGGTGGGCGCAGGCGCGTCGATCCTGCTGCTCGAATCGGGCACGCCGCTGCTGCTCGACGGCCAACGTGGCCGCGTCAGTGTGGCGCCGCCCGAAACCGAAGTGCAGCGCGCCCTGGCCGAACGCGACCAGCGCGAGCAACGTTTGCAGGCAGCCTGGGCCGAGCGCCATCGCCCGGCCGTGACCCGTGACGGCCACGCCATGGAAGTGTTCGCCAACATCGGCGAGAGCGCCGGCATCGACAAGGTGCTGGAGCAGGGCGCCGAAGGCATCGGCCTGCTGCGCACCGAACTGGTGTTCATGGGCCATTCCCAGGCGCCGGACGTGGCCACCCAGGAGGCCGAGTACCGCCGTGTGCTCGATGGCCTGGGCGGGCGCCCGCTGGTGGTGCGCACGCTGGACGTGGGCGGCGACAAGCCGTTGCCCTACTGGCCGATCGAAGCGGAAGAAAACCCCTTCCTCGGTGTGCGCGGCGTGCGCCTGACCCTGCAACGTCCGCAGATCATGGAAGACCAGTTGCGCGCCTTGTTGCGTGCTGCCGACAACCGCCCCTTGCGGATCATGTTCCCCATGGTCGGGCAGATGCACGAATGGCGTGAAGCCAAGGCCATGGTCGAGCGCCTGCGCGTGGAGATTCCGGTGGCCGACCTGCAGGTCGGCATCATGGTCGAGGTGCCCTCGGCGGCGCTGCTGGCGCCGCAACTGGCCCGCGAGGTGGACTTCTTCAGCGTCGGCACCAACGACCTGACCCAGTACGCCCTGGCCATCGACCGCGGCCACCCGAGCCTGTCGGCCCAGGCCGACGGTCTGCACCCGGCGGTGCTGCAACTGATCGACATGACCGTGCGTGCCGCCCATGCCCATGGCAAATGGGTCGGCGTCTGCGGCGAGCTGGCTGCCGACGCCCAGGCCGTGGCGATCCTGCTGGGCCTGGAGGTGGACGAACTGAGCGTGGCCGCACGCAGCATCGCCGAGGTCAAGGCGTTGGTGCGCGAGACCGATTTCCAGGCGGCGCGCGCATTGGCGCAGGCCGCCTTGCAACAAGGCAGCGCCGCCTCCGTGCGCGCGCTGGTGGAGCGTAGCTGATGGCCAAGATCCTCACCCTGACCCTCAACCCGGCGCTGGACCTCACCGTCAGCCTCGAGCGCCTGCGCCCGGGCGCGGTCAACCGCGCCCACAGCCAGCACAGCCATGCCGCCGGCAAGGGCCTGAACGTGGCGCAGGTGCTGGCCGATCTGGGCCACGACCTCACCGTCGGCGGCTTCCTCGGGCGCGACAACCTGCAGCCGTTCGAAGCGCTGATCGAGCGCCGCGGCTTCGGCGACTGCTTCGTGCGCGTCGATGGCGAGACCCGCAGCAACCTCAAGCTGGTCGAGGCCGACGGCCAGGTGACCGACATCAACGGTCAAGGCCCGCAAGTGGACGATGCCGCGCAGGCGGCCTTGTTGCACCATCTGCACAAGATCGCCCCCGACTTCGACGCCATAGTGGTCGCCGGCAGCCTGCCGCGCGGCATCGACCTGGCCTGGTTCGAGCGCCTGCTGCGCCAGCTGGTCGGTCAAGGGCTCAAGGTCGTGCTCGACACCAGCGGCGAAGCCCTCCGTGTGGGCCTGGGCTGCTCGCCCTGGCTGGTCAAGCCCAACGTCGAGGAACTGGGCGACGTACTCGGCCAGGCGTTGCCCGACCGCGCAGCGCAACGGGTTGCCGCTGAGCGGCTGCTGGATGCAGGCGTGGAGCACGTGGTGCTGTCCAATGGCGAGCACGGTCTGAGCTGGTTCAGCGCCGCGCGCACGCTGCATGCGCTGCCGCCGCCGGTGAAGGTGGCCAGTACCGTAGGCGCCGGCGATTCGCTGGTGGCCGGGATGCTGCATGGCCTGTTGCAGGGCGAAGCCCCCGAGCAGAGCCTGCGCCGGGCCACGGCCATCGCCGCCCAGGCCGTGACTCAGGTCGGCTTCGGCATCGACGACCACGCGCAACTGGCCCGCCTGGAAGCGGCCGTGCGGATACAAGAACAACAGGAGAGTGGCCAATGAACCTTGCCATCGTCACCGCCTGCCCGAACGGGCAGGTGTCCAGCGTGCTCAGCGCACGCCTGCTCACCGCCGAGGCGCAGCGCCGCGGCTGGAGCACCAGCGTCGAGGTGGCCGACGCCGAACACCCCGAACAGCGCCTGAGCGCCGAGCAGATCGCCGCCGCCGACTGGGTGCTGGTGATCGCCACCGGCCCCCTGGACCTGTCGCGCTTCGTCGGCAAGCGCGTGTTCCAGAGCACGCCCGCGCAAGCCCTGGCCGACCGCGAACGATTCCTCGACGAGGCCGCCGCCAGTGCCCAGGTGCTGACGGCCTCCGACATCGCCGAGCCTGCCGCGAACGTCAGCGCCTCGGCTGCCGCCCAGCCGCGGCTGGTCGCCGTCACCGCCTGCCCGACGGGCGTGGCGCACACCTTCATGGCCGCCGAAGCCTTGCAACAGGCGGCAGCGCAGAAGGGCTGGCAACTGACCGTGGAAACCCAGGGCTCGGTGGGCGCACGCAACCCCTTGTCGACCGAGGCCATCGCCGACGCCGACGTGGTGCTGTTGGCTGCCGACATCGAGGTGCCCACCGCGCGCTTCGCCGGCAAGCGCATCTACCGCTGCGGCACGGGCATCGCCCTCAAGCAGGCGGCCGCGACGTTGGACAAGGCACTGGCCGAGGGCAAGGTCGAGAGCGCAGGCGATGCCGGCGCCGCACCAGCCAAAGCGGAGAAGGCCGGGGTCTACAAGCACCTGCTGACCGGGGTGTCGTTCATGCTGCCGATGGTGGTGGCCGGTGGCCTGTTGATCGCGCTGTCGTTCGTGTTCGGCATCAATGCCCATGAAGTGCCGGGCAGCTTGCCGGCCGCGCTGATGCAGATCGGTGGCGAGGCGGCGTTCAAGCTGATGGTGCCGCTGCTGGCGGGCTACATCGCCTGGTCCATCGCCGACCGCCCGGGCCTGGCGCCCGGCATGATCGGTGGCCTGTTGGCCAGCACCCTGGGCGCGGGTTTCATCGGCGGCATCGCCGCGGGCTTTCTCGCCGGCTACAGCGCCAAGGCCATCGCCCGCTGGGTACGCTTGCCCAGCAGCCTGGAAGCGCTCAAGCCGATCCTGATCATTCCGCTGCTGGCCAGCCTGTTCACGGGCTTGGTGATGATCTACGTGGTCGGCCAGCCAGTGGCGGCGATGCTCGCGGGCTTGACCCACTTCCTCGACAGCATGGGCACCACCAATGCCATCCTCCTAGGGGTGTTGCTGGGCGGGATGATGTGCGTCGACCTTGGCGGGCCGATCAACAAGGCGTCCTACGCCTTCTCGGTCGGCCTGCTGGCCTCGTCGAGCTATGCGCCCATGGCGGCGACCATGGCTGCCGGCATGGTGCCGCCGATCGGTCTTGGCATCGCCACCTTCATCGCCCGGCGCAAGTTCGCCCAGAGCGAGCGTGAGGCCGGCAAGGCAGCTTTCGTACTGGGGTTGTGCTTCATTTCCGAAGGTGCGATTCCTTTCGCCGCCAAGGACCCCCTGCGGGTGATCCCGGCCAGCATCGCCGGTGGTGCGCTGACCGGCGCGCTGTCGATGTACTTCGGTTGCAAGCTGATGGCGCCCCATGGCGGGCTGTTCGTGATGCTCATTCCCAATGCGATCAACCACGCGGCGCTGTACCTGCTGGCAATCGTGGCGGGCAGCCTGGTCACGGCAGTGGTATACGCCCTGATCAAGCGTGGCGAGCCGGTGGAGTTGGCGGTGGCGGCCCCGCCGCGTTGAATGCGGTGCCCGCAGCTGGCGGGCGTTGGCAAGGTTGACCGACAGGGGCGCTTAGGCGCCCCTGTCGCGTTTCAGCGGCGGGGTGGAGCCGTGCGCAATGGCTTGAGCAGATCGATCAGGCCGTTGTGGTCGATCTCGTGCATCAAGGCCAACAGGCCCCCCAGCTCGCCGGGTGGAAAGCCTTTGCGGGCGAACCAGGCCAGGTAGTCGCCCGGCAGGTCGGCGAGCAGGCGGCCTTGATACTTGCCGAACGGCATGCTGCGGGTCACCAGCAGCTTAAGGGTGTCAGGGTTCATGCGGGCCACCGGATACGAATGAGTCGCGACCCTACTGCAAACTGCACGACCGGCCAAGGCCAATCATGCAGAACGCGACGCATGGCGTTCTGCCCTTATCTCCTAAGTAATTGATTTATAGGTAATTATTTTTTCGTCAAACCTGGCACGAAGGCTGCTCCTATCTATTCACTAACCATCAAGGAGTTTGAGTCATGAGCGATACCAACAAAGATGTGATCGATGTCCTCAACGACCTGATCGAGTACAGCAAGGACGGCGAGAAAGGCTTCAGAAAGTCGGCTGAAGACGTCAAAAGCCTCCGTTTGAAAGAATTCCTCACCGCCCGTGCCGCAGGCTGCGCACAAGCTGTGACCGAGCTGCAAGCCGAAGTCAGCCATCTGGGCGGCAAGCCAGAAGACTCCACAAGCTTCACCGGCGACCTGCACCGCGCCTGGATCGACTTGAAGACCACGTTCACCAGCCACGATGACGAAGCTGTGCTGAACGAAACCGAGCGTGGCCAGGATTACGCGCTGAAAGCCTACCGTGAAGCCCGCGAGAAGCTGACCAAACTCAACGTCCAAGCCGCTGCCAACAGCCTGGTGCTGGTCGAGAAGCAGCTGCAAGGCGTGCAGCAGAACCATGACGAAGTGAAAGCGCTGCGCGACCAAGTCCGCGCCCAGTCCTAAGACTGCGCTTCCTCTACCCGGTTGCGGCCATAGGCCTTGGCCCGGTAGAGCGCCTCGTCAGCCAAACCCAGTACGGTCGAAAGGTCGCACTGGGTTTTTGGTGTGTGCACGGCAATGCCGATGCTGACGGTGATCGCCACGCTGCCGTCACCGAATGCCGGCAGCTCTTCGACCGAGGCTCTGATCCGTTCGGCGATCAGCCAAGCGCCTGACGCGTCCGTTTCCGGCAGCACCAGCTGGAACTCTTCGCCACCGTAGCGCGCCGCCAGGTCGGCCGGGCGCCGGATGCACCGGCGCAGCGCCAGCGCCACTTCGCGCAGCGCATGGTCGCCGCCGGCATGGCCATGGCGCTGGTTGAACGCCTTGAAGTGGTCGATATCCACCATCAATACCGCCAGTGGCTTGCCGCTGCGCTGGGCGCGCGACCATTCCAGCTTGAGCACTTCGTCGAGACGACGACGGTTGGGTAGACCGGTGAGGCTGTCGGTCGCCGCCAGTTCGGCGAGGCTATGTTCGGCGCGCTGGCGGCGGCGCAGCTCTCTACCGAGCAAGACGCTCAGCCAGAGAATGCCCACGCACAACACGCCGGTCGCAGCGCCTACCAACCGGGCTGTGCGTCGCCAGGAGTGCAACACGTCGTCGGCCGAGTGCACCACCAGCACGATCAGCGGCAGGTTCGCCACTTTGGCGAAGGTGTAGATGCGCTGGGCGCCGCCACGGGCTTGCGAAGCGGCGGTGAAACTACCGTTCTGCTCGGCCAGAATGCGTTGGAAGTTGACCCGTTGCAGGTAGTTGCCACCCACTTGCGGGTCGGTATCGCGCACCGGTTGGCGCGCCAGTAGTTGGCCGTCGGTGCTAAGCAGGTTGACGCTGCTTTCCTTGCCGATGTCCAGGCGTTGGAACAATGCGTCGAAATAAGCCAGCGGCAGGGCGCCCAGTGCGACCCCCATGAAAGCGCCGCTCGCAGACGAAATGCGCCGACTGAAATTGAGGCACCAGCCCTGCTCGTCGAGCTGCCGCCGCGACGGTGGCGTGAGCATGAGGCCCAGGCCCGGCTGCGCGCGGTGCGCCTGGAAGGCGGCGGTGTTGGCGAAGTCGGCCAGCAGGGGGACTTTGCCGGACGATCGCCCCCGCACCTTGCCCTGAGCGTCCAGCCACAACAGCTCGCCTTGCCCTGGCGTGGTGACGGCCTGACGGAACAGGATCTGCTGGCGCAGTTCGGGCGCCAGGCTCGACAGTTGCGGGTGCAGCACGCCCCACATCATTCCGCGCAGGGATTGGTCGTACAGCTCGGCGTTGCGCAGCACATCGTTTTCGATCAACTGCACGATGTTGTTCGACGCCTGCACGGCTGACCGCTCGACACTGTCACGTTCGCGCAGCAGCAGATAGCCGACGATCGAGACGATGGCGAACACGGCCAGAAAACTGCCCAGGGTCAGGGCCTGTACGGGGCGGGATCTGAACAGCGCGAGCAGTGGCGCAGGCGTGGGCACGTCGAGCTCCCTGAGCAAGAACGTCATGAACGGGGGGCGACATTCTAGGCAGCAGACCCATCCGCCTCAAGTCATGTACCCATGGCCTGTGTTGGCCGAGCGGGCTTTGCCGGGTCAGGCGGTCTGCGCTTGCCACGGCTCCACGTTGGGCAGGCGAACGGCTGGATGCTGTCGGCGTGCCATATGTGGACGCCCTGAGGCGAGGGGCAAGCGCACGCGGAGCGGTCCAGCACGGCTAAGCCGGGGGGGGGCGGCTTGCCGCGCTTTTGCGAGGAACTATTGCGAAGGGTGTAACAGGCCACGCAGATTGCGCTGCGCGATCAGCTGTCGGCGCGGTCGCTGCTCAGCGCTTTGGCCGCTGTCCGTTCGCTGCTGTCACCGTCGTCGCCCTGTTGCGCGAACTGCGCTTGGGCCTGCTCGGCCAGCGCCTGGTTACGCGCCGCAAAAGCGGGGGATTCTTCGGCCCGCGCCAAAGGCGACAGCACCAATGCCGACAGGATGAACGCGCTGGCAATACCCATGCTATTGGACATTTCGAACTACCTTCTTGCTGAGCAAGTGCTATGTGGATGGTGTTACGGTAGTCCTGGCGCGAAGCAGGAAAAAGCGTCAGGTGCAATAAGCACTTTTACCAATTGAGTAAGAATTGGGCGTTGGCATGTGTTCGGGAAAGCTGTCGGACTGGTCAGAACCTGCATGCCAGAGAGGCTGCCTGACCGCAGACCAGGCTCGCTCACGCGATCCCTTGTCTACGCACGGATAGGGCAGCCTTCAGCCGGCCCGATCAGCGGTCAAAATCCGATGAACGTATAATACTCGGGCGTCTGCGCCGTAACGTGCAGCCCACAGGTGCCGGCAGCTTCGGCCAGGTCGGGCGCCTCCACGTGCACCTGCCAGGCTTGGGCATTGCCACTGATGGGATGCTCCAGCGCCTGCGCGAAGGCGGCCATATCGGGCAGCCAGGCGGTGAACCCGTTGCCTTTGAGCGCGCTGACGGTCATCCCCAGGCGTTCGCAGACCGCCACCTTGGCTCCGATGTCGTCGCGGTCGGCCTGGCGCGACGCTTCGATCAGCGCGCGCAGCGCCGGGTCCGCCGCCACTTGGCCGTGGATCAGCACCGGCCCTTGATCCCAGGCTTCCAGGGGGCAGTCCTTGGCTTCTGGGCTCAGGGGAATATGCGGGTTGATTTCCATGGGGTAGATGCGACAGACCAGCGGGCGCGTTTCGTAGATGGTGCACAGGTCGGCCGTGTCGAGGTGCATGCAGCGGCCAGGATTGAAGGCCGCGAAGGTGACCGCGACCTGTACCTCGCCCGTGCCGCACGGCACGCCCAGCGAGCGGCGCATGGCATGCTCGCGCTGCTCGACCGGCATGCCGGGCCCGTCGGCGACGAAACCTTCGATCAGCACGATGACCTGCCCGCCGGCCTGCGCCCATTGCCGTGCCTCGCCCAAGGTCAACGGCACGTGGTGGCCGGTGCAGCATTTGCCGCAGCCGGTGCAGGCGAAACGCAAGGCGGCGCTCATGACTTGCCGATCACCCACTCGCTGACGAAGGCTTTCTGCACGCGCCGGTCATACAGGCACAGCTCGGTGCCGATCTTGCCTTTTAGGGCCTTCTGCGGATAGACGCCTTCGATGAGCAAGGCGCTGTAGCCGACCTGGTCGTCGAACTCGGCGGGCTTGCCCAGCACATGGACGTCCTTGAGCTGGCTTGCCGCCAGGCAGGACTTGAGCAGCGCCTGGCGATATTCGTTCCAGGCCTGGCTGCTCGACGCATGGGCGGCGCCGCTGGCCAGGGCGCAAGTGATGAGGAGTGAGCAGAAGAACTTCATATGCGATACCGGCATTTTCATCTGAAGACGCTGGATTATGCCCGACTGAGGTCAGGCATCAACCCTGAGGCTGTGTCTTCATCTGTACGCCAGCGGCCTAACGCTACGGCTCGCCGAACACCACCGCGCGTGCCGCCACCAGCAGACAATCGGTCAGTTCCGGCGAAGAGAACTTGGTGAGAATGGCGTTGGCCCCGGCCAGGCGCGCCTTTTCGCTGCTCATGGCACTGTCGAGCGAGGTGTGCAGCAGCACGTACAGGTGCTTGAAGTCCGGCGTTTCACGCAGTGTGCGGGTGAAGGCATAACCGTCCATCTCGGACATTTCGATGTCCGACACCACGATGTTGATCTCGCTGGCGGTGCCTTGCAGTTCCAGCAGCACTTCGATGGCGTCTTTCGCGCTGCGCGCCGTGCGGCAGTCGATGCCCAGGTTGCGCAGGGTGTGGATCGACTGCTGTAACGCCACCTGGCTGTCGTCGACCACCAAGATGTTGGCGGCGGCCAGCAGGCTGGCGGCATTTTCGTCCAGGCCATTGCTGGGCGCCACGGAGGGCGGTGGGGCGATGCCGTGGATCACTTTCTCGATGTCCAGCACCTGCACCAGGGCGTCGTCGACGCGCGCGACGCCGGTGATGAACGAACGGTTGCCCGAACCGAACGGCGGCGGTTTGATGTCGGTGGTGCGGCAATGCACGATGCGCACCACGGCCTGCACGTGCAGTCCCTGCCGCGAGCGGCTGATCTCGGTGACGATCAGGCAACCGCCGTTGGGATCTTCCAGCGGTCGCTCGCCAATGGCCCGCGACAGGTCGATCACCGACAGTGGATTACCACGCAGGGTCGCCACGCCTTTGACGTGCGGGTGGGCCTCGGGCAAGCGGGTCAGCGCCGGACAGGGAATGATTTCGCTGACCTTGAGCAGGTTGATCGCCATCAGCTTGCCGCTGCGCAGGGTGAACAGCAGCAGCGACAGCGAGTCTGCGCGGGCATTTTGGGTAGCCATGGGGCGAGCTTGCACTCAATGAGGGAGGATGCCGGGTTATCGGCTTGAACGCGCGGGGCTTTAGCCCGTGCCGGCAAGCGCCTTTGGCATGGCCGCCCCACGCTGGAGCGCAAGCGTGTGCGAGTAGTCAGGCGACCCTAAGACGTTGTACCTCTACCGCTATTGCCTCGCCGTGCTCGGATTGAGCTTTCTGCAACTCGTAAGTCATTTGTAGATTGAGCCAAAACTCCGGAGTGGTATCGAAGCAGGTTGCCAGACGCAATGCCATGTCGGCGGACACGCCGCCGCGTTCCAGGAGAATGTTGTTGACGGTAGGGGTGGAGACGTTGAGAGCACGTGCCAAAGCGGCAGCGCTCAGATTCAACTCACGTTGGAAATCTTCACGAAGCACCTCGCCAGGGTGCACGGGTCGCATACCGTTTTTAAACATGCTGCACCTCAGTGGTAATCGATGATTTGGACATTTTCAATACCCGTGTCGGACCAGATGAAACACAGACGCCATTGATCGTTGATCCTGATGCTGTGTTGTCCTATGCGGTCTCCTTTCAAGGCTTCGAGTCGGTTTCCAGGAGGAGAGCGTAGATCGCGAAGCTCATTGGCAGCATCCAGCATGGCAAGTTTACGCTCTGCAACCGCCTTGATATCGCTCCAACGCCGCGTCTTCCCAGTGACAAAAAGTGCTTGGGTGTCCGCACAACAAAAGCTTTTGATCATGAGTTGTAACGCTTAACGTTATGCTTTCTAGCGTACTTTACTCGCTTTTTTCGACTCATCAACCCTAGGTTCGCATGAACACGCGAATACGGTCGTTGGTCGGTCAACCTGGCCCTCCTACCGCTCCCGCAACGCCTCCCGCGCCCGGTTCATCGGCTTGATCAGGTAGTCCAAAATGGTCTTCTCCCCCGTGCGGATGTCCACCGTCGCGACCATCCCCGGCGTGATCGCGAACTGCTTGCCGGCCTTGTTCTCCAGGCTGTCGCGCTGGGTACGGATGAACACGCGGTAGTAGTAGATCTCCGGTTTGACCTCGTCTTGCAAGGTGTCTGGCGAGATGCCGACCACCTGGCCGTCGAGGCTGCCATACACCGAATAGTCGTAGGCGCTGATCTTCACCTTGGCCGCCTGTTCGGGGTGGATGAAGGCGATGTCGCGGGGCGAGATGCGGGTTTCGATCAGCAGGCGCTCGTCCATCGGCACGATCTTCATCACCTGCCCGCCGGGCTGCACCACGCCGCCCAGGGTGTTGACCTCGATGTCCTTGACGATGCCGCGCACTGGCGAGCGCAGGGTCAGGCGGGTCAACGAGTCGGTACGGCCGCGGATCACTGCCTTGAGGCTGTCGGCTTCGGCGCTGGCCTTGGCCAGCTCTTCGCGGGCCCGCACCAAGTAATCCGAGCGTGCCTCGGTGGCCTTGAGTTCGAGTTCCGAGCGCTGGCGGTTCAGGCGGATCACCTCGACCCGGCTGGAGGCGCCGAGCTTGGCCAGGTTCTCGGTGATCTGCAGCTCGCTGCGCACCAGGCGCAGCGAGTCCTGGATACCAGCCAGGGTCTGCTCCAGGCCACGGCGGCGGGTCTGGTACAGCGCGGTTTCGGCTTCGGTCAGCTCGGTCGAATCCTTGAGGCTGGCGGGGAAGGTCAGCGGCTTGCCGCTCACTTCGGCGCGCAGCCGCGCCACGCTGGCCAGCGCGGCGCGGTACTTGGCCTCGCTTTCGCCGACGGTGGATTCGGTCTTGGTCGGGTCGAGCTGGGCCAGCACCTGGTCGCGCTGCACCATGTCGCCTTCGGCGACGTTCATCTGCGCGACGATGCCGCCCTCGAACGACTGGATCACCTGCTCACGGGAACTGGGAATGACCTTGCCGGTGCCGGTGGACACCTCGACGATCTCGAACCAGGCCGCCCAGGCGACGAAGGCGGCGAGCATCAGGGCGCAGACTGTGATCACGCGCCCGGCGCGCAGTACCGCGTGGTCGTCCTGGCCGTCCAGATAGGAAGCGGGTAGCGACGGTTGGCTCATGCTTGGCCTCCTTGGCCTGGCGCTGTCGATGGGGCGGCGAGCGGACCATGTAGGCGCTCGCCACAGGCAACGGATGAAAACGGACGGCTCATGCCTGGCCTCTCTGGCCTAGCGCTGTCGATTCGGCGGCGCGCGGAACATATCGGCGCTCGCCACTGGCAGCGAACGAAAACCCACGGCTCATGCCTGGCCTCCCTGGCTCAGCCGCGCCAGCGCAGCGTCGCGCTGGTCGTCGATGACGATGCGCCCGCCGTCGAGCACCAGCACCCGGTCGACCCGTTGCAGCACGCTCATGCGGTGGGTGGCGATGACCAGCGTGCGGCCCTGGCAGAAGCGCTCGAGGTTGTCCAGCAACGCGCGCTCGGTGACGTCGTCCAGCGCGGCGGTGGGCTCGTCGAGCAGCAGCACTTGCGGCTGGCGCAAGAGCAGACGCGACAGCACCAGAGCCTGGCGCTGGCCGCCGGACAGGCCCAGGCCGCCTTCCAGAATCAGGTGGTCGAGGCCCTTGGGCAGTTGCCGCACGAAGGCCAGGGCGCCGCTGGCCGCCAGCGCCGCGACCAGCTCCTGGTCGCTGGCCTGGCCGCTGCCCAGGGTCAGGTTTTCCCGCAAGGTGCCGTGGAACAGCCGTGCGTGTTGCGCCAGCAGGCCGACGTCGCGACGCAGGTCGGCCGGGTCCAGGTGGGCCAGGGCGATGCCGTCGAGGCTGATCTCGCCCTGTGCCAGGTCCATGGCGCCGCCGAGGGCTTGCAGCAGGGTGGACTTGCCCGCACCGTTGCGCCCCAGCACGGCGATACGCTCGCCGGGGGCGATGTTCAGCTGGCCGATGCTCAACGCCGGCGCGGCTTCCGGGCTGTAGCGGAACACCGCCTGGCGCAGGTGGTACTCGCCATGGATCGCCGGCAGGTGCACGCGGGCTTCGCCTTCCGGATGGTCGACCGGGCTCTGCATCAGCTTGTCGATGCCTTCCAGGGCCACCTTGGCCTGTTGCCAGCGGGTCAGCACGTGGGTCAGTTGCGCCATCGGCGCCATCATGCGCGAGGCCAGCATCGAGGCCGCCACCAAGCTGCCGGTGGTGAGATCGCCGGCGATCACCATCGGCGCGCCGACCACCACCACCACGGCGAACACCGCGCCCTGGATGTTCTGCGTCCAGGTGACCAGGCCGTTGGTCAGGGTGCGCAGGCGCAGGCTGTTGTGTGCGCAGGCGGCGTTGTACTGGTTCCATTGCCGCTCGAAGCGCGCTTCGGCTTGCAGGGCCTTGATCTCGTCCAACCCCTGGATGCTTTCCACCAGCATGGCGTTGCGCAGCGCCGACTCGCGCATCGACGCATTGGCCAGACGCGCCAGGCGGCGTTGGGCGAGGAGGCCGGGCAGGAGCATCAGCACCAGTGCCGCCAGCGGAATGATCACCAGCACGCCGCCGATCAGCCAGAACACGAACAGGAACAGCAGGAAGAACGGCAGGTCGGCCAGCGCCGTGGCGGTGCTGGAGGTGATCAGGTCGCGGATCTGCTCCAGTTCGCGCAACTGCGAGATGAACGAGCCGGTGGACTTGGGCCGCACCGAGTTGCGCAGGCGCAGCGCATGGCCGTAGACCAAGTCGGAGATGCGCAGGTCGGCGCGCTTGCCCAGCAGATCGGTGACCTTCAGGCGCAGCAGGCGCATGGTCAGGTCGAACACCAGCGCCAGCAACACGCCGCCGAACAGCACGTACAGCGTGGGCAAGGACTCCGCCGGAATCACCCGGTCGTACACCTGCATGGAGAACAGTACCCCGGCCAGGGCCAGCACGTTGGCCACCAGGGAGGCGAGCATGACCTGACCATAGGGGCGCAGGTCGCGCAACACGATGCGCGCGAACCAGTGACGGTCGTAGGGCGCGGTGTAGTCGTCGGTGCGTACGTCGCGTAGCGGCCGCGCCGGACGCAGCAGGGCGACACGGACGATGCGGCCCTGCAACTGGTCGCGGTGCAGGCGGCTGGCCAGGCCCTGGTCGCCGGCGAAGACCACGGCCAGATGGTCGTCCTCGGTCACTGCCTCGACCACTGCCAGTTGGCCGTCGTCCAGCTCCAGCACCAAAGGCGTGCGCCACTGCCGCAGGCCCTTGGCGTCGAAGCGCACGAAGCGCAGGGTCAGCCCGGCCTGGCGGGCCATGTGCCGGAGGATCTCGTCCAGGGGCCGTGCGTCTTCGGCGGCGGCCAGACGGATGCGTTGCGGCGACACGTCGAGGCGATAGTGCCGAGCCACGTGCAGCATGCTTTCCAGCCAAGGGCCGAGGTCCGGGCGCTGGCCAGGGTGGTCCGGCGTAGGGTTGCCAGCGCCGGGGCCACCTGTAGCGGCGTCGGGGGTGGCAGCGACCGGTTTGCTCAGGTTCACGGTGTCGTTCATGGCAGGATCTCCACCCCTTGCAGGCGCTGGCCTTCGAGACCCAGCACCGGGCGCAGCGCGCCGTTGTTGTATAGGCAGTCGACGTTCAGGCGCAGCAGGTCGGAACGGGTGGCGGCCATGTCGAAGCGCGATTGGTAGATTTCCTGCTCGGCGTTGAGCAGGTCGAGCAGGGGCCGGGTGCCGAGCTCCAGGTACTGCCGGCCGTAGAGCATGCGCGCTTCCTGGATGCTGTCCTGGCGCAGCTCCAGCGAGCGCAGCCGGCGGCCCAGGCCCGAGGTCTGCGCCTGGGCTTCGGCCAGGCCGCGGCGCGCCTCCAGGCGTGCGGCGTCTTCGGCCGAGTCGGCGGCGCTCAGCGCATGGCCGGCGGCGCGGGCGCGGGCGCTGGTGGCGCCGCCCTGATAGATCGGCACTTCGACATTGAGGTAGATGCCGGCCTGGGTACGGTCCAGGTTGCGGTTGTCGCGGTTGTAGTCGTTGTCCAGGTAGTGGTTGACCTGCGGTTGCAGCGACAGGGTCGGATACGCCTCGGCCTTGGCCTGGGCCAGCTCGGCCTGGGATTGCGTGCGCTGGGCCAGGGCCATCAGCACCGCCGGCAGACGGTCGTCGCCAGCCAACGGGCGCTGGCAGGCCTGGCCCAGTTCGGCCGGCGCCTCGTCGCTCAGCGGCGGAGGCGAACTTTTCCCCAGCAGGGTAGCCAGTGCCGCCCGCCAGCGCTGGTATTGCGCCTGGTATTCCTCGAACACCGCCTGCGCCGCCTCGGCCCGCGACTGCGCCTGGACCACGTCGGAGCGGGTGCTGGCGCCCATGTCGCTGCGCTGGCGGGCCAGGCCGACGATTTCGCCCACACCCTGGATCTGCGCGCGGGCGATGTCCATCAGGTGCGCGTAGCGTTGGGTCTCGATCCAGGCATAGGCGGTGTCGCGCGCCAGTTCGTCGATCACCAAGAGGATGTTGGCCTGGGCGCGTGCGGCAGCCGCGTTGGCCGCATCGACGGCGTAATCGACCTTGCCGAAGTCGTAGAGCATCTGTTTGAGCGAGAGGTTGAGCGCCTGGCTGCTGCGATCGCCGCCGTAGCCGGAGTCGAAACCGGTGCGCACGCCCCCGGTAATCTGCGGGTAGTAACCGGAGCGGGCGACGTTGACGCCTTCGCCCCGACGATAGAGATCGCCGATGGCCTCGGCGATGCGCGGATGCCATTGCACAGCAAGCAATGCAGCCTCGGCCAAGCCCAAGCGATCCTGGGCCGCCGTCGTCTGCCCCGTCGGTGGTCGCGCCGGCACGGCTTGCGGGCTGTCGCGAATGGAGGAGGGGCTGATCTGGCGCAAGGCCGGATCGATATCGTCGTCGGCCAAGGCGGCCGGTTGCAGCATCAGTGCCAGAAGCCCCAAGGCGCCTGGCAACAACGGAAACAGCGAACAGCCTGGTTTCACATCATTCCCTTAATACCGTGTCGTCCGTGACCGCCGGGCACAGGCCCGACGCGCTTGCAGGTGTTGCCATCGATTCAGAAATAGGCCGGTTCACCGCACCGGCGGGATCGAGTACAGGCAGGACCGAAATCCTGCCTGTGCTCGCCTTGCGTTACCGTCGTATCAAGACGTTTCCTACAACCATAGACCAGCTTTCCTTAAACCACATGCACGCTGTTCTGGATCCACAGTTGCTGGCTCGGGTCTTGCTGGGCCGTGTACTGGTCGTAGTCGATGCCGTCCGCCACGCCCTGGCCCGCCAGGCTCCACTGCTCGCCGAGCAGCACCGAGTCGGCACCGTCGCCTTTGATCAGCAGTGGGCTGCCCGCGCCGTCGTTCAGCGCCAGCACGTCCTCCAGGCTGATGCTCAGGCTCACCGCGCTGGTGGCGTTGAGGTCGAGCACTTCCAGCGCCTGCACCTGACCGACCAGGCTGCCCAGGTCGATGCTGGCGTCGCCGCCTTGCCAGAGCAGGGTGGTGCCCTCGGCGACGTCCTCGACCTGGGCGAAGGCGTCTTCGCCCAAGGGCGCGTCGGTCGTGGCAGTGGCGTCGGCACCCTCGTCGGCCGTGGAGGCGTCCCGTGGGTCGTCGCCGACCGCCTGGGCCGACTGCTCGTCCGTCTCGGCCGCAGCGGCCATCAGCAAGGTGGCCTCGGGGTTGTCGTCCAGTGCCGCCAAACGCTGTACCCCCGTCACCGCCCCCTCGGCTACGGTGATCTTCAACTGCGCGGTGTCGACGCTGCCGTTCGGGTGGGTGAGGGCGTAGGTGAACTGATCCACCTGGCCCACCACCGAACCGCCCAGCCCGGGCTTGAGCGTGTAGCTGTAGCTGCCGTCGGCCTGCACCAGCAGAATGCCGTACAGTCCGACCACGCTGATGCCGTTGTAGCCGGGCACCGCATAGATGTTGGCAGCGGTCTGCACGCTCAGGGTGGTGAGGTTCGAACCCAAGGTGTCGCCGGTCAGCAAGTTGCCAGTGGCGACGCTGGAACGGTCGACCACGAACTCGGTAAGCGACTTGGTGCTGGTGTTGAGCGTGGAGCTCAAGCTCGACCCCAGGCCCACCAAGCCGCTGGCCTTGACCGTGACCTGATAGGTGCCGGCGCTCTGGTTGGCGAAGGTATAGCCGCGCGCGGTGTTGTTCACCAGACTCAGCAGGTCGTTGCCGTTGACGGTCTGCACGGTCACGTACTGGCCACTGGCATTGAGCTTCTGCAACTGCACCGAGGCACCGCCGAGCAGCGCCAGCAGGTTGTTGGAAGTCAGCACCACTTGCAGGTCGG
Organism: Pseudomonas sp. MLB6B; assembly: GCF_054508135.1. NCBI lineage: Bacteria > Pseudomonadati > Pseudomonadota > Gammaproteobacteria > Pseudomonadales > Pseudomonadaceae > Pseudomonas > Pseudomonas sp. MLB6B. The sequence goes on from NZ_CP199313.1 coordinate 1,722,755, forward strand.
CGGTGGTGCCGGCGGCCACGGTGTGGCCCAACACGCTGGATTTGACGCCTGCCAGCGCCGGCAGGTCTATGCGGGCGAAGTCCTGGGTCGCCGTCGTGACCTTGTTGGCCAGTACCACGTTGCTGCGGCCCACGTCGTCCACGGCGTCCACCAGCCTGGCCGGCGCGGCGAGGTTGCTGTCGTTCCACACCTCGGTCGCCTGTGGGCTGTCGATGCGCACGTAGAGGTTGGCGGTGTCGCTCTTGCCGTTGGGGTGCGCCAACTGATAGCTGAACACATCGACCTTGCCGACGCTCGCGGTGCTGCCGTTGGGGGTGTAGGTATAGCTGCCGTCGGCACGGATCAGCAGGCTGCCGTACTGGCCCTGGACCGTGGTGCCGGCCCCTGCCGTGACGTAGCTGCCGGCCTTGAGCACCTGCAATACGGCGCCGCTGTCCGGCCCGAGAATGTCGCGGGTGCCATCGGTGCCCAGGTCGCTGACGACGTTGCCGACCAGCGCCGTGCCCGTGCCGGTGAACTGGGTCAGGCTGGTGGTTTCGATGTCCAGACGGGTATTGACCGTGGTCAGCACGCCCAGCCCACCGGAACGCGTCACCAGTTGGTAGTCACCGGCCTGCAACGTGCCGATCGTGGCGCGCAGCCCCACCCCCGGCAGCAGCACCAGGGTCAGCAACGCCGAATCGTTGGCGGTGGCGATGTCCACCCAGGCGCCGCTGGCATTCTTCACCTGCAAGGTGAAGGTCGAGCTGTTGAGCAGGCCCAACAAGTTGTCGGTGCTCAGGGTCAGGACCGGATTGGCGGTGGTGCCGGCGGCGACCGTCCAGCTGAAGGTCTTGCTGGTGTTGAGGCCTACCAGCAGGGTGTAGCTGTCGTTGATCGGTGCTTGCGTGACGACCACCGGCGCCAGGTTGACCACGGCGGTCGCCAGGTTGTCGCTGGCCACTACCGGCAGGTTTACGTCGATGTCCGGCGCCACCACCGTGGCGTTGGCCGACACGTTGCCGCGCGGGTCGGTGAGGCTCACGGTCAAGGCCTGGCCGTTGTCCTGCGCCGGGTTCAGCACCACGCTGAACAGCCCCGTGGCGCCGATCACCACACCGCTTTGCAGCACGCTGCCGTCGGCGCCGCGCACGGTGACGCTGGCGCCCACTTCGCCGCTGCCGGTGAGCAGCGTGCCGGTGGCGTTGACCAGCAGGTTGCCCGCCAGGCTCGGTGGGGTGAAGTCGGGCGCCACCACGGTGCTCACCGGCGAGACGTTGCCTGCCCCGTCGGTCAGGGTGACGCTGAGGGTTTCGAAGTTGGCCTGTGGCGTGGTCAGCGTGACCACGTAGGTGCCGTTGGCCGCCACCGTGGCACTGCCGACGACCGCGCCATTGCTGCGCACGGTCACCCGCGTGCCGGCCTCGCCCGTGCCAGTGAGCACGGTGCCCGCCGCGTTGATGGCCACGCTCGGCGCGGTGGGCGCCGTGGTGTCGGCGGCGGTGAGGGTGGCGCTGGCCGACAGGTTGCCGGCGCGGTCGGCCTGGCGCACGGTCAGCACCTGGCCATCGAGCTGGGCGCTGGGCAGCGTCAGTTCGAACTGGCCGTTGGCACCGACCTGCACCGAACCCAAGGACACGCCGCCGCGGCCGCTGACGCTCACCAGGGCGCCAGCCTCGCCCGTGCCGACCAGGCGCAAGCCGCCGTCGAGCAGTTGCAGGTTGCCCGGTGCGCTGGGCGCTTGCACGTCCGGCACGCTGTAGTCGAGCACGACCGAGCCATTACCGGCGGCATCGGTCTGCTGCACGCTGAGGGTCTGGCCGTTGAGCTGCGGGCTGGCCAGGGTAACGACGAAGGTACCCGCCGCCGAGACCAGTGCGGTGCCCAAGGTAGCGCCCAGCGCGCTGCGTACCGTGACCGTGGCCCCGGCCTCGCCCGTACCGCTGAGCACCAGGCCGTTGCCCGACAAGGATACGACCACGGGCTGCGCAGGTGCCGTGACGTCCGCGGCCATCAGCACGAACGGCTGCGACGCGCCGCCGCTGGAGCTGGCGACGACTTCGAGCATCTGGCCGTTGAGTTGCGCTTGCGCCAGGGTGATCTGGAAGGTGCCCTGCAGGGTCGCCTCGGCAACACCGAGCTGGCCCCCGGCGGCGTCGAACACCCGCACTTCGCTGCCGGCCGTGGCGAGGCCCGTGACGACCAGGCCATCGGCGCTGAGCAACACGCCGGTAGGCGCTGGCGGTACGGGTTCGAGCGGCGTGTCGAAGTCCGCAGGCAGGGATGGATTGCCGGCCACGTCGGTCTGCGTGATCGACAGCGCCACACCCGGTGTGGCGGTCGGTACCAGCGTCACCTGGAAGGTGCCATTGGCCGCCACCACCGCGGTGCCCAGCGTCGTGGCGCCTTCGGTGACACGTACCGTGGCACCCGCCTCGCCGCGGCCGGTCAGCACGTCATAAGCGGTGTTGATCGACAGGTTGGTCACCAGCGCCGGTGGCGTGACGTCCAGAGCGACCACGGTTTGTGCGTCGGACGTATTGCCCGCGGCATCGGTCGCACTCACGGTCAACGTCTGGCCGTTGAGCTGCGCAGGCGCTATCGGCACCCCGAAGGCGCCACCGGTCGGCACTTGCACTTCGCCCAGCACGGCGCCGTTGGCGGCACGCACGATCACCGTGCTGCCCACTTCACCCGTGCCGGTGAGCAGCGTACCCGCCGCATTGAGGCTGAGGTCGAGCAGTGGCGCAGGCGGGGTGAGGTCTTGCGCGGTGAGCAACAGCGGCACCGACGGGTTGCCCGTGGCGTCCTGCGCCACGATTCTCAGCACTTGGCCGTTCTGCTGCGCGGCGGCAAGGTTCAGAACGAACTGGCCGTCGGCGTCGATCACACCTTGGGCCACGACGTTGCCCGCATCGTTGACCACCGTCACCCGCGCGCCGGCTTCGCCGCTGCCACTGATCTGCGTACCGTCGGCATTGAGGGTGGCGACCACCTGCGCCGGTGGCGTGACGTCCAGCGCGACCAGGGACGTAGGTAGCGACACGTTCTGGCTGGCGTCTTCGAGGGTGACTTGCAGGCGTTCGCCGTTGCGTTGCGCGACCTCGAGTTGCACCACGAAGCGGCCGTCGGCACCCACGCTGGCGGTACCGATCGTCAGACCTCCCAGGCTGACCCTGACCGTGGTGCCGGCCTCGCCCGTGCCGCTAAGCTGGTTGCCCGCGCCGTTGAGCGCCAGGTTGTCCGGCGCCACTGGTGGGGTACGGTCGGGTGCGGTGATCTGCACCGCCTGGCTGAGGTTGCCAGGCGGATCGGCCTGCTGCACGTCGAGGATCTGGTTGTTGATCTGCGGTGGATCGAGCTCGACGCGGAAGGTCTCGTCGGCCTGCACCAGACCGCTGCCCAGCACTTGGCCTGCGACACCGCGCACGGTCACCGTCGACCCCGGTTCGCCGCGCCCGGTGACCACGCTGCCGTCGACGCTGATCTGTACCGCGCTGAGCGGCTCGGGCGGGGTGAAGTCCGGGGTGTTGAGGACCAGCACTGGCGACAGGTTACCGGCCGCATCGGCCTGGACGAGGCTCAGGGCCTCGGCATTGGTCAGCGCCGGAGTCAGGGTCAGGCTGAAGTTGCCGCTGGCATCGACGGTCGCCGTGCCCAAGGGTTCGCCAGCCGTATTGCGCACTGTCACCACGGCGGCCACTTCGCCGCGACCGGTCAACGTCACACCGTCGGCGGAAATGCTCACGTCGCGCAGCAGGGCGGGCGCCGTGGTGTCTGGGGCCGTGAGGTCGGTGGCCGCCGAGCGGTTGCCGGCCGCGTCGGTGAGCACCACGTGGAGGATCTGGCCATTGGCCTGAAGCGGCGTGAGCGCCACTTCGAAGGTGCCGTTGAGCAGCACCGTAGCGCTGCCCAACAAGGCGCCGTCGGCATCCAGCACGCTGACCTGGGCACCCGCTTCGCCTGTGCCCAACAGCACCCCGCCACCGCTGGTGAGGCGCAGATCGGCCGGGGCTTCGGGTGCCGTGCGGTCCGGCGCCAGCAGAGCGATGCTGTCGGAGGTGTTGCCGGCCGCATCGGCCTGTGTGGCGTTGAGACGCTCGCCGTTGAGTTGCGCGGCATCGAGGGTGACGCTGAAGCTGCCGTCGGCCGCCACCTGGGCCGTGCCCAAGATCAGGCCGCCGCTACCGCTGACGCTCACCGTGGCGCCGGCTTCGCCCTTGCCGCTGAGCACCAGGCCATCGGCGGACAGCGACAACTGCGTCAGGGGCTGTGGCGCGATCAGGTCCGGCGCTTGCAGCGTGGCTGGCAGCGACAGCGTGCCGGCGGCACCCTCGGCGCTGATTTCCAAGCGCTCGCCGTTGGCCTGGCGGCTGTTCAAGGTCACGTTGAAAGTGCCGTCCGCAAGCACCGCCGCGCTGCCCAGCAACAGCCCGTTGGGGCCGTATACCTGCACCGTGCTGCCGGCGCTGCCGACGCCACTTATGCTCAGGCCGTCGTCGGCCAACAGCAGTTGGGTGGGCGTCTGTGGCGCGGGGATGGCCGGCACGTCGAAGGTCAGGGCAGGCGATGCGTTGCCGTTGGCGTCCACTTGCACGATGCCGAGCGGCAGGCCCGGTGTGGCAGGCGGATCGAGGGTGATCGCGAAGCGCCCGTCGGCATCGACCACGCCGGTGCCGAGCACGGTGCCATTGGTGTCGATGACGTTGACCGTGACGTCGGCACCTGCCTCGCCATGGCCGGTCAGGGTCGCGCCATCGGCCGACAGTGCCAGGTTGCTGACGAAGTCGGGCGGGGTGGTGTCGGCGGCGACCAGATCGGCCACCGCCGAGCGGTTGCCGGCGGCATCGGTGGCGGTCACCTGCAGCGCTTGGCCATCGACCTGTGGCGTCGCGAGGGTCAGGCGGAAGGTGCCATTGGCCTCGACCAGGACGGCACCCAGCAGCAGGCCTTGGGCATCGCGCACTTGCACGATGCTGCCGGCTTCGGCGCTGCCGGTGAGTTGCAGGCCACCGCTGGCCAGCAGCAGGTCGCTGGGCGCGGCGGGCGGCGTGAGGTCGGGGGCGATGACCGGTACGGCAGCCGAGGCGATGCCGCCGGCGTTCACCTGCACCGCGCTCAGCCGCTCGGCGTCGAGCTGTGCGGCGTCCAGCGTCAGGACGAAGGTGCCGTTGCCGGCGACCGTGCCGGTGCCGATCAACGTGCCCGCCGCGCTGCGCACCTCCACCGTGTTGCCCGCTTGGCCCAGACCGCTCAGGGTCAGGCCGTCGTTGTTCAGCACCAGGTTGCTCAACGAGGCGGGCGGTTGCAGATCGGGAGTGGTCAGAGCGATCGCCGGCGACAGGTTGCCGGCTGCGTCCGCTTGGGTCACGCCCAAGGTCAAGCCCGTGGTTTGTGGCGGTGTCAGCGTGACCGCGAACAGGCCGTTGTCGGCCACGGTCGCGCTGCCTATCAAGGTGCCCTCGGGCGTGCGTACACGCACGCTGGCACCGGGTTCGCCGGTACCGGTGAGCTGGCTGCCGTCGGCGCTCAACACCAGTTGCCCGACCGCCAGCGGTGGGGTGCGATCCGGGGTGGCCAGGGCGACCGGCTCGGAGGTGTTGCCAGCGCGGTCGGTCAAGGTGATTTGCAAGGGCGCACCGCTGACCTGGGTGATCGGCAGGGTGATCTGGAACTGCCCGACCTGGTTGACCGTGCCGGTAGCGAGCACCAGGCCGTTGGCATCGCGCACGGTCACCAGCGCACCGCTTTCGCCCTGGCCGCTGACCACCGTGGCGGCATCGTTCAGACTCAGGCCCGAGGCGATGGCCGGTGGCGTGATGTCAGGCGCATTGGCCGAAATCGCCAGCGAAAGATTGCCGGCCGCATCGGCTTGGCGCACCAGCAGGGTTTCGCCGTTCACTGGGGCTGGGTTCAAGGCCACGGTGAAAGCGCCGGTGGCATCGACCACGGCGCTGCCGAGCAGGGCGCCGCCGGAATCGCGCACGGTGACGGTCGCGCCCACTTCGCCACGCCCGCTCAAGGCCGTGCCGTCGCGTTCGACCAGTGTCACCAGTGGGGCATCCGGCGCCGTAACGTCCGGCGCGACCACGCTGACCGGCGCCGACACCACGCCTTGCAGCGAAGCGTTGACCTGTAGCGTCTGGCCGCCGAAGGCGGCGATGCGCAGGAACACCAGGAAGGTGCCATCCGAGCCCACCGTGCCGGTGCCCAGGGTCACGCCCCCGGCGACCACGCTGATCTGGCAGCCGGCCGTGCCCACGCCGGTGAGGCTGAAGCCGTCGGCGCTGAGCTGCACTTGGGAGGGAGTTTCGACGACGATGCCGAGCGGGCCGTCCACCGGTGTAGGCACCGGGTTCTCGTTGCCGGCGGCATCGACCACCACCAGCTCGGCACTGTCGCCAGCCAGCAGCGCCGGCAGCAGAGGCACCACGAACGTGCCGTCGTTGCCGACCTGTACGCGGCCCAACTCAATGCCTGCGTTACGCACGACCACCGTGCTGCCCGGCTCGGCGTTGCCGCTGATGCTGGCACCGTCCAGGCTCACCGAGACGTTGAGCGCGGCTTCGGGTGGGGTCGTATCAGGGGCGTTTAACAGCGCCTCGACCGAGGTCAGGCCGGCGCCATCGGTGGCGATCAGGCTGATCAGCTCGCCGTTGGCCAGCGCGGCGGGCAGGGTCGCGGTGAAGGCACCGTCGGCTTGCACTGGCACGGTGATCAACTCGAGCCCGGCGGCATCGCGCAGGGTGATGCTCACGGCGCCAACGGCCGTACCGCTGACGGTGCTGCCGTCGACGCTGACGCTGCCCAGCGGCGCCTCCAGCGGCGCAGTGTCGGGCGCGGTCACGTCTGTGGGGGTGGAAGTGTTGTTCGCCGCATCGGTGAGGGTCACCTGCAGGGTCTGACCCTCGTTTTGCAGCGGCGCCAGGTTGACCACGAACAGGCCGCCGGGCTGCACCACGCCCTGGCCGAGCAGAACACCTGCGCCGTTGCGTACTTCCACGCGGCTGCCCACTTCGCCCGTGCCGGACAACTGGTTGCCGTTGGGGCTGATCTGTAGGTTCTCGGGTGCCAGGGGGGCGCTGGTGTCATTGGCCGTGTAGCGTACCGCCGCCGAGGCGTTGCCCTGTGCGTCGATCACCACCACATCCAGCAGCTGGCCGTTGATCTGCGCAGGCAGAACGACCTGGAAACTGCCGTCGGCACCGACCAGGACATCGCCCAGCACCACGCCCAGCAGGGTACGCACCTCCACGGTGGCGCCCGGTTCGGCGGTGCCGATGAGCAACGTGCCGTCGACGCTGAGTGACAACCCCGCGGCAATGTCGGGCGCTTGCAGATCCGGCGCTTGCAGGTCGACGCCCGTGGACACGTTGCCGCCGCCGTCGGTCAGGGTCACAGTAAGAAGCTGGCCGTTGAGTTGGGCGGGTTGCAGCGTCACGCGGAAGCTGCCGTCTTCGGCAACGATGGCTGTACCGACCACGCCGTCGGCGTTGCGCACGGTGACGGTGGTGCCGGCTTCGCCCACGCCGATCAGCACGCTGCCGTCGGGCAGCAGTTGCAGGGCGCTGGCAGGCTCTGGCGTCTGCAGGTCCGGGGCGCCGACCGTTGCTGGAGTGGACAGGTTGCCGGCCACATCGCGTTGTTCGACGGTCAAGGTCTGGCCGTTGGTTTGCACGGTATCCAAGGGCACGCTGAAGCTGCCATCGGCGGCCACCAGCGCGGTCCCTATAGGCAGGCCGTCGGGGCCCCGTACGGTCACGGTGGCGCCTGCTTCGCCCTGACCGCTGACCGTGGTGCCATCGGCGCTGACCAGCAACTGGGTGACCGGCAACGGCGGCTCGATGTCGGGCACGGCGAAGGTCACCGTGGCCAGGTTGCCGGCGGCGTCGCTGGCTTCGATGTCCAGCGCTTCGCCGTTGCGTTGCGCCGGGTTGAGGGTGAGGCTGAAGCGGCCTGTGGCGTCGACCGTGGCGCTGCCCAGCAGGTTGCCGTCGCCGTCGCGCACCCTGAGGGTGGAGCCCGCCTGGCCGAAGCCGGTCAGCAGCGTGCCGGTAGCGTCGACGGCAAAGCCCGAGGGCTGCAGCGGGCCGAGCAGGTTCGGCGCGGTAATGCTGCCGGGCGTGGAGACGTTGCCGGCGCCATCGGTAAGGACGACGTCGATCCCTTGGCCGGCGACCTGCGCCGGGTTCAGTACCAGGCTGAAGCTGCCGTTGCCGTTGACCACGCCATTACCCAGCGCTTGGCCATCGGCGCCGACCACCTGCACATTGGCACCCGGCTCGCCGCGGCCGTTGAGGGTGGTGCCGTCGGCGCTCAGTTGCAGGCCGGACGGCGCCGATGGCGCGGTGATGTCTGGGGCTACGGCCGGGGTGGGCAACGAACTGTTGCCGGCGGCATCGACCACGACCAGGCTGAAGTCTTCGCCGTTGGCCAGTGGCGGAACGAGCGGCAACTGGAAGTTGCCCGCGGCATCGGCGCGCGTCTCGCCCAATGGGTTACCGGCGGCATCTTGCACCAGCACCTGGCTGCCCGCTGGCGCGGTGCCACTGACGCTGGCACCGTCTGCGGCCACCACCACGTTGGCCGGGCTTGGTAACACGGCCTCGCCAGGCACGTTGAGCGACAGCTCGGCAGAGCGGTTGCCGGCCGTGTCGATCTGTACCAGGTTCAGCGCATCGCCTGCGGCGACCGCAGTGTCCAGGGTAACGAGGAAGGTGCCGTTGTCGGCCACCACGGCGGCGCCCAAGAGCGTGCCATTGGCGTCCCGTACTTCCACGCGGGCACCGACTTCGCCGCGGCCGGCGACCAGCCCATCGAGCACGCTCACCACCACGCCGAGCACCAGCCCTGGCGGGGTGACGTCCGGTACGTTGTAGTCCAGCGGCGTCGAGCGATTGCCCGCGCCATCGATCACTTCGATCAGCAGGGCTTCGCCGTCGAGCAACGGGTCGTCCAGGCTCAGGCTGAAGCGGCCTTGAGCATCGACCAGGGCCTGCCCGACCAGGGTTCCGTCGGCATCGCGTACCTCCACCCGCGCACCGGCTTGGGCGCTGCCGCTCAAGGTCTGGCCGTCCACCAGCAATAGGTCGGTGGGTTGCGCGGGCGCAGTCAGGTCGGGTGCGTCGAGCGAAGCGCTGGCAGTGTTTCCCGCCGCATCGGTGAGGGTCACGCGCAGTGCGCTGCCGTCGATGACGGCCGGCACCAGGTCGAGGATGAACTGGCCATCGAGCGCCACTTGGCCCTCTGCCAGGACTTGGCCTTCGGCGTTCAGCACACGCACCGTGGTACCGACTTCGCCACGCCCGGACAGCGTGGCGCCGTCGAGGCTGATGGCCAGGGCCGTCGGTGCGGCCGGTGGCGTGGTGTCGACCGGTACGTCGATTTGCGGTGCCGTCACGCTGCCGGCCAGCGACGTATTGCCTGCGTTGTCGGTGGCGCTGACCTGCAACGGCTGGCCAGCGACCTGGGCCGGTTGCAGGGTGACGCTGAAGCTGCCCGTGGCATTGGCCTGGGCGCTGCCGAGCAGATTGCCCTGGGCGTCTCTGACCTGCACTTGGCTGCCCGCTTCGGCACGGCCGATGACGGTTCGCCCGTCGGCGCTGACCAGCAAGGCGCTGGGCGCATCGGGTGCGGTGATGTCGGGCGCGACGATGGGCACGGGCAGCGAAGCGTTGCCTGCGCCGTCGACCACGACCACTTGCAGTTGCTCGCCGTTGGCCTGCGGTGGATCGAACACCACGTCGAAGCGGCCCTCGGCGCCCACACCGACGCTGCTCAGGACCTCGCCGTTGGCGTCGCGCACTTGCACCGTCGTGCCCGGCGTAGCGCTGCCGCTGAGGCTGCTGCCGTCTGCGGCCAGCACCAGATCACTGGGGCTGAGCGGCGGCGGGGTCAGTGGCACGAGGTAGTTGACCGGGACCGACGTGAGGCCGGCTGCGTCGGTCTGTACGAAGGTCAGGGCGCTGCCTGGCAGGATGGCGTCGGTCAATGGCAGGAGGAAATTGCCATCGACGCCCACCACGCCGCTCGCCAGCAACTGGCCGCCCGCATCGCGCACGCTGACCGTAGCGCCGGCTTCACCGCGCCCGGCGATGAGCAGGCCGTCGGCACTGACCACGATGTTGCCGACCAGGTCGGGGGCGGTGCTGTCAGGCGCTTGGAAGACCAATGGCGACGAGCTGTTGCCCGCCGCATCGATCAGGCGTACGTCCAGTTGCTCGCCATTGAGCTGGGGTGTGTCGAGGATGAGGTTGAAGCGCCCGTCGTCATCGACGCTGCCACTGCCGATCAGCACGCCGGCGGCGTCGCGCACTTCGACCTGGGCGCCGATCTCGCCGGCACCGCTGAGCAGGTTGCCGTCGATCAACTGCAGGTCGCTGGGCTGTTCCGGTGCGGTGAGGTCGCGGCTGGTGATCAGGGTCGGCTCCGAGACATTGCCGGCGGCATCGACCAGGGTCACTCGCAAGGTGCTGCCGTCGATCACTGCCGGTGCGAGGTCGAGGCTGAAGCGGCCATCGGCGCCTACCGTGCTGCTGGCGACGAGGTTGCCTTGGGCGTCGCGCACCTGCACCTGGGCATTGGCTTCGCCGCTACCGGTCAGGCGTACGCCGTTCGGGGCGAGCGCCAGGTCGAGCGGCGCCTGTGGCGGCGTGACGTCGACGGGCGGTTCGAGGTTGGGCGCGGTGACAGCGGCCGGGCCGGAGACATTACCGGCCGCATCCTGGGCAGTGACGGACAGGGGTTGCCCTGCGGTCTGCGCCGGCACCAAAGGCACGGTGAAGCTGCCAGCATCGTTGACCACGGCACTGCCGATCTGATTGCCCTGGGCATCGAGCACGCGCACGGTGCTACCCGGTTCGCCACGGCCGGTCACGGACGCGCCGTCGGCGCTGACGACCAGTTCGCTCGGCACGCTCGGGGCGGTGATGTCGGGGGCTGTGAGTGAGGTGGGGATCGAGCTTTGACCGTTGGCGTCGATGGCGACCGCATCGATCAGTTCGCCGTTGGCTTGGGCCGGTTGCAGGGTAAGGGTGAAAGTACCGTCCGCCGCAGCAACGGCTCTGCCCAGCACGGTGCCGTCCGCAGCGCGGGCCTCGACACGGTTTCCGGGCGTGGCGGTGCCGCTCAGTTGGGTGCCGTCTGCGTTGAGGGTCAGTCCAGTCGGGCTGGCCGGGGCAGGGGTGGCGGGTACGGTGAAGTCAACGCCTGGAGAAACGTTGCCGGCGGCGTCGGTTTGCGTGAGGGCGATGGCTTGGTTTGCCGCTACAGGCGTGTCCAGCGTCAGTACGAAGGTGCCGTTGGTGGCTACCGTACCGGTGCCGATGAGGTTGCCGTTGCCGTCGCGCACCTGCACGGTGGCACCGGCTTCGCCGCGGCCCGACAGCGTTACGCCATCGGCGCCGACCACCACGTTGGTGACCGCCTCAGGCGCAGTGATGTCGGGCGCTTGGAAGGCCAGAGGGGCGGATGCATTGCCGGCACCGTCGGTCTGGCGCACGTCGATGAATTCGCCGTTGGCCTGTGCCGGATCGAGGGTCAAGGTGAAGCCACCGTCCGCACGCACCTGTCCTGTGCCGATCACATTGCCCAACGCGTCGCGCACCACGACAGTGGCGCCAGGTTCGCCCGACCCGCTCAGGGTGGTGCCGTCGGCCAGCGCCAGTGCGGTCGGCTGAGCCGGTGCCGTAAGGTCTGGCGTGGCGATCGAAGCGGGCGTCGAGGTGTTGCCTGCGGCGTCAGTGAGTCGCACTTGCAACGCGCTACCGTCGACGATCGCAGGGGCAAGCGCGAGGACGAAGCTGCCATCGGCGGCTACCGATCCTGTGCCGATCACGTTGCCTTGGGCATCGCGTACGGTCACCGTCGTGCCTGCTTCACCACGGCCACTCAACTGTCCGCCACCGGGGCTGAGCACCAGGTCGGTCGGGCTGGCCGGCGGCGTGACGTCGACGGGCGGTTCGAGGTTGGGCGCGGTGATGCCTACGGGCGTCGAGACGTTGCCGGCGGCATCCTGTGCGGTCACGTTAAGGGCCTGGCCCGCGGTTTGCGGCGGGTCGAGCGGCACGGCGAAGCTGCCGGCGGCGTTGACCACGGCGCTGCCGATCTGATTGCCCTGGGCATCGAGCACGCGCACGGTGCTACCCGGTTCGCCACGGCCGGCCACGGACGCGCCGTCGGCGCTGACGGTCAGTTCGCTCGGCACGCTCGGGGCGGTGATGTCGGGCGCGGTGAGCGAAGTCGGGATCGAGCTTTGACCGTTGGCGTCGATGGCAACCGCATCGATCAGTTCGCCGTTGGCTTGGGCCGGTTGCAGGTTGATGGTGAAGGTGCCATCCGCTGCGGCCACGGCGCTACCCAGTAAGGTACCGTCCGCAGCGCGGACCTCGACACGGTTTCCGGGCGTGGCGATGCCGCTCAGTTGGGTGCCGTCCGCGTTGAGGGTCAGTCCAGTCGGGCTTGCCGGGGCTTGGGTGGCGGGTATGGTGAAGTCGAAGTCTGGAGAAACGTTGCCGGCGGCGTCGGTTTGCGTGAGGGCGATGGCTTGGTTTGCCGCTACAGGCGTGTCCAGGGTCAGTACGAAGGTACCGTTGGCAGCCACCGTGCCTGTACCGATGAGGTTGCCATTGGCGTCGCGCACCTGCACGGTGGCACCGGCTTCACCCCGGCCCGACAACGTCACGCCATCGGCAGCGACCACCACGTTGGTGACGGCCGCAGGGGCAGTGATGTCGGGTACTTGGAACGCCAGCGGCACGGAGGTGTTGCCTGCTGCGTCGGTCTGGCGCACGTCGATGAATTCGCCATTGGCCTGAGCTGGGTTAAGGGTAAGGGTGAAGCTGCCATCGGCACCCACGGTGCCGGTGCCGATCAGATTGCCTTGAGCGTCGCGCACCTGGACGGTAGCGCCAGGCTCGCCGGTGCCGGTCAGGGTGACACCATCTGCCACAGCCAAATCGGTCAGCGGCGCCGGTGCGGTCAGGTCGGGTGACAGCACCGACTCTGGTTGTGAGACGTTGCCAGCGGCATCGGTCAGATCGACTTGCAAAGCACTGCCATCGATCACGGCCGGTTCCAGCGCAACGGTGAAGCTGCCATCAGCAGCGACTACGCCTGTGCCGATCAGGTTGCCTTGAGCGTCGCGCACGTTGACCGTACTGCCGGCCTCACCACGGCCGTTCAATTGGTTGCCGCCTGGGCTGACGACCAGACCGACGGGTGCTTCAGGTGCAGTGACGTCGACCGGAGCTTCCACGTTGGGCGCAGTGGCCGCGACGCTGTCCGAAACGTTGCCGGCTGCGTCCTGTGCCGTCACCGCCAATGTCTGCCCTGTGGTTTGTGGTGGGTCGAGCGGCACAGCGAAAGTGCCGGCGGCATTGACCACGGCGCTGCCGATCTGATTGCCCTGGGCATCGAGCACTTGCACGGTGCTACCCGGTTCGCCACGACCACTCAACACGGTGCCATCGGCACTGACGACGAGCTGGGTGGGTTCGTCCGGTGCGGTGATGTCCGGTGCGACGACCGAGGTAGGAATGGAGTTCTGCCCGTTGGCGTCTATCGCCACGGCATCGATGATTTCACCGTTGGCTTGAGGCGGTTGCAGGGTGATGGTGAAGGTGCCGTCCGCCGCGGCCACGGCGCTGCCCAGCAAAGTACCGTCCGCAGCGCGAGCCTCGACACGGTTTCCGGGCGTGGCGGTGCCGCTCAGTTGGGTGCCGTCCGCGTTCAGGGTCAAGTCAGTCGGGCTGGCCGGTGCAGGGGTAGCGGGTATGGTGAAGTCCAGGTCTGCCGAAACGTTGCCAGCAGCATCGGTTTGCGTAAGGGCGATGGCCTGGCCGGCCGCTACAGGCGTGTCCAGCGTCAGCACGAAGGTGCCGTTTGCAGCCACCGTGCCGGTGCCGATGAGAGTGCCATCGGCGTCGCGCACCTGCACGGTGGCACCGGCTTCGCCGCGGCCCGACAGCGTTACGCCATCGGCGCCGACCACCACGTTGGTGACGGCCGCAGGGGCAGTGATATCGGGCACTTGGAAGGCCAGCGGCACGGAGGTGTTGCCTGCCGCGTCGGTCTGGCGCACGTCGATGAATTCGCCATTGGCCTGAGCTGGGCTCAGGGTGAGCGTGAAGTTACCGTCGGCACCCACGGTGCCGGTTCCAATCAGGTTGCCCTTGGCATCACGCACCTGGACCGTGGCGCCAGGCTCGCCGGTGCCGGTCAGGGTGACGCCATTGGCGACTGCCAGATCGGCAAGCGGCGCGGGTGCGGTCAGATCCGGCGCCAGCACCGACCCCGGTTGCGAGACGTTGCCCGCGGCATCGGTCAGGTTCACTTGCAGAGCACTGCCGTCGATGACGGCGGGATTGAGCGCAACGTTGAAGCTGCCATCAGCGCCTACGGTCCCGGTGCCAATCACATTGCCTTGAGCATCGCGCACATTGACGGAAGTGCCGGCCTCGCCACGGCCGCTCAGCTGGCTGCCGCCTGGGCTGACGACCAGGTTGGTGGGCGCATCGGGCGCAGTGGTATCGACCGGCGCATCCACATCGGGCGCCGTCACCGCTGCGCCGGCCGAAGTGTTCCCGGCCGTATCCTGCGCAGTGACCGACAGCGCCTGACCGTCGATTTGCGGCGGTGTGAGCGTGACCGCGAAACTGCCGGCAGCGTTGACGGTAGCCGTACCGAGCACGTTGCCTTGTGCATCGACCACACGCACGGTACTGCCAGGTTCGGCGCGGCCGGTCAGTACCGTACCGTCGGCGCTGACGGCCAATTCGGTGGGAGTGTTGGGGGCGGTGATGTCGGGGGCTGTGAGCGAAGCGGGGATCGAGCTTTGACCGTTGGCATCGATGGCCACGGCATCGATGATCTCACCGTTGGCTTGAGGCGGTTGCAGGGTGATGGTGAAGGTGCCATCTGCTGCGGCGACGGCGCTGCCCAGTAAGGTACCGTCCGCAGCGCGAGCCTCGACACGGTTTCCGGGCGTGGCGGTGCCGCTCAGTTGGGTGCCGTCCGCGTTCAGGGTCAAGTCAGTCGGGCTGGCCGGTGCAGGGGTAGCGGGTATGGTGAAGTCCAGGTCTGCCGAAACGTTGCCAGCAGCATCGGTTTGCGTGAGGGCGATGGCCTGGCCGGCCGCTACAGGCGTGTCCAGCGTCAGCACGAAGGTGCCGTTGGCGGCCACCGTTCCGGTGCCGATGAGAGTGCCATCGGCGTCGCGCACCTGCACGGTGGCACCGGCTTCGCCGCGGCCCGACAGCGTTACGCCATCGACGCCGACCACCACGTTGGTGACGGCCGCAGGGGCAGTGATATCGGGCACTTGGAAGGCCAGCGGCACGGAGGTGTTGCCTGCCGCGTCGGTCTGGCGCACGTCGATGAATTCGCCATTGGCCTGAGCTGGGTCAAGGGTAAGGGTGAAGCTGCCATCGGCACCTACAGTGCCGGTACCGATCAGGTTGCCTTGAGCGTCACGCACCTGGACTGTGGCGCCAGGCTCGCCGGTGCCGGTCAGGGTGACGCCATTGGCGACTGCTAGATCGGTCAGCGGTGCGGGTGCGGTCAGGTCCGGCGACAGCACCGATCCCGGTTGCGAGACGTTGCCCGCGGCATCGGTCAGGTCCACTTGCAAAGCGCTGCCATCGATGACGGCAGGATTGAGCGCAACGTTGAAGCTGCCATCGGCAGCGACCACTCCCGTGCCGATCAGGTTGCCTTGGGCATCGCGCACGTTGACGATAGTGCCGGCCTCGCCACGGCCGCTCAGCTGGCTGCCGCCTGGGCTGACGACCAAGTTGGTGGGCGCATCGGGCGCAGTGGTATCGACCGGCGCATCCACATCGGGCGCGGTCACTGCCGCGCCGGCCGAAGTATTCCCGGCCGCATCCTGCGCAGTGACCGACAGCGCCTGACCGTCGATTTGCGGCGGTGTGAGCGTGACCGCGAAACTGCCGGCAGCGTTGACGGTAGCCGTACCGAGCACGTTGCCTTGCGCATCGACCACACGCACGGTACTGCCGGGTTCGGCGCGGCCGGTCAGCACCGTGCCGTCGGCGCTGACGGCCAATGCGGTGGGCGCGTTGGGGGCGGTGATGTCGGGTACCTGGAACGTCAGCGGCACGGAGGTGTTGCCCGCCGCATCGGTCTGGCGCACATCGATGATCTCGCCGTTCGCTTGCGCCGGGTTGAGGGTCAGCGTGAACCCGCCGTCGACGCCTACGGTACCGCTGCCGATCAGATTGCCAGCGGCGTCGCGTACCTGGACCGTGGCGCCAGGCTCGCCAGTGCCGGTCAAGGTGACGCCATTGGCCACAGCCAAATCGGTCAGCGGCGCGGGTGCGGTTAAGTCTGGCGACAGTACCGAGCCCGGTTGCGAGACATTGCCCGCGGCATCGGTCAGGTCCACTTGCAGGGCACTGCCGTCGATCACGGCAGGATCGAGCACGACGGTGAAGCTGCCATCGGCGCCCACGGTGCCGGTGCCGATCACATTGCCCTGGGCATCGCGCACGTTGACGCTGGCGCCGGCTTCGCCGCGGCCGCTCAGTTGGTTTCCGCCCGCGCTTACGGCCAGGTCGGTGGGCGCGTCCGGCGCGCTGGTGTCGGGTGGGGTGTTGGTCGCGGGCGCAGTGACGACCGTGCTGCCGGACGTGTTGCCGGCCGGATCGGTCACGCTGACCTGCAAGGGCTGCCCGCCCGTTTGCGGCGGCTGCAAGGTGACGCTGAAGCTGCCATCGCCCGCTACTACGCCGCTGCCGAGCAGGCTGCCGTCCGGGCCACGCACCACCACGGTGGCGCCCGGCTCGGCGGTGCCGGAGACGACCGTGCCCTGAGTGTCGATCGCAAGGTTCGTGGGCGGTTGCGGCGCGGTGATGTCGGGCGCTGTGACCGTGGCGGACTCGGAAGTGTTGCCAGCGGCGTCGGTCAGGCTGACGCCCAGCGCTTCGCCATTGGCCTGGGCCGGCGTCAGGGCGATGTCGAAGCTGCCGTCGCCGCCTACCGTACCGCTGCCGATCAGATTGCCCGCCGCGTCGCGCACGTTGACGGTGCTGCCGGCTTCGCCGCGCCCGCTCAAACGCAGGCCGTCGGCGCTGACCAACAGGTCGGTCGCAGCGGCCGGGGCCGTAGTGTCCGCAGGGGCACCGCCGCCACCGCCACCGCCACCGCCGCCACCCCCGGCCGCCGCTGCGGCGCCCCCGGCGCCGAGCAGGCCCAGCCCGGCAATGGCGAAGGTCGGTGTGGCATTGCCCGCTTCGCCCAGGCCGGCCATCAGCTGGTCGAGCGAGGCGACGTCGTCGAAGGTGAACCCGGTAAAGGCGTCGGCGTCGTAGAGGCCGTGCCAGAGCGTGCCGTCCTCGCCGACGAAGACGATGTCGTTGCCGATCCCGGCGTCGTTGACCACGAAGAAGTTGCCGAGGGTGACCTTTTCGCCGGTCTTGAGCGTGACGACTAGGTTCTGCCCATCACGCACGACGTTGGCCACACGATCGGGCGAGACCGGCAGTTGCACCAGGCTGGGCTGGTTGAGGGTGAGATCGCCCCAAGCGGACTGCGACAGTTGTTCGGTGCTCTTGTCGGCGACGACGATGTTGTCCATATGTGCTCCCTGCTGGATGGAGGGCTGTTACACCGCACAGCGGTGACCGGCCAATCCTGTTCGTCCGCATGCGCGAACGAACCCGTAACAGCCCTGTTACAGATCGTTAAAAACGTATAGGCAGAGCTGACCGAACCGACCAGTTTGTAGGGCGCGCCAAATATTCAACGGTCTAACAATTGGCGCGTCAGTCGATACCCAGACGCTTGCACAGACGACTCAGGTTGGCCCGGTCGATACCCAGGTCACGCGCAGCAGCGGCGCGGTTTTGCGCGTGGTGGGCGAGCGATCCTCGGATCAGCTGGCGTTGGAAATCGTCCAGGCTTTGGCGTAAACCACCGGCAGATTGTCCGACAAACGGTATCGCTGAGCTCTCGGTAGCCGTGGCGATGACCGCGCTGGAAGGCAGGTCGAGGTCGCTCGCGGTCAAGCTGAGGATGCGCGGACGTTGCATCTGGCGGCCCAGTGCCTTGAGTGCGCTGCGGCCGATCAGGTGCTCCAGTTCGCGCACATTGCCCGGCCAGTCGTAACGCAGCAGCGCCGCTTGCGCATCGTTGGCCAAGCGCAAGCCGTTCAGGCCCAGGCGAGAACGGTTCTGTTCGAGGAAGGTGCCGGCCAGGAGCAGGATGTCGCGCCCGCGTTCGCGCAGCGGCGGCACCCTCAGCGGGTACACGCTCAAGCGGTGATAGAAATCGGCACGCAGACGGCCCTGGCGCACTTCTTCGGCCAGGTCGCGGTTGGTGGCGGCGATCAGCCGCACATCGACCCGGTGCTCGCGGTCCGAGCCCAGACGCTGCAACTGGCCGCTTTGCAGCACCCGCAACAGCTTGGCCTGCACGGTCAGGCTCAACTCGCCCACTTCGTCGAGAAACAGCGTGCCGCCATGGGCCAGCTCGAACTTGCCGCGTCGGTCGCTATGGGCGCCGGTGAAGGCGCCACGCACGTGCCCGAACAACTCGCTTTCCACCAGGGTGTCGGGCAGGGCCGCGCAATTGAGGCTGATCAAGGGTTTGTCGGCGCGCAGGCTGGCCTGGTGCAGGGCTTGGGCGACCAGCTCCTTGCCCACGCCGGTCTCGCCGGTGACCAGTACGGTCAGCTCGCTGGCCGCGACCAGGTGCACCTGGTCGAGCAGTTGCCGGTGTGCTTCGCTCTGGCCGATCAGCTGCCGCTCGGGGTGGCTGGCCTGGCGGTAGAGTTCGGCGCGTTGGCGTTCGTCTTCGGCGCGCAGGGCCAGGTGGGTGATGCGTTCGGCGACGGTGACGGTGGCCGCGGCCAGGCTGGCGAAAGCTTGCAGCGCGTCCAGCTCGACCCGCTGGAATTGCTCAGGGCGCAAGGCGTCCAGGGTCAGCAAACCCCAGGGGCGGTCTTCGACCAGCAGTGGGCAGCCCATGCAGTCGTGTACGTGCAGATCGACCTGCGGAGCGTTGACCAGACCGTCGTAAGGGTCGGGCAACGGGCTGTCGCTGGGAAAGCGGGTAGGGGTGGGCTGGCTCAGCAGGATCTGGAAGCGCGGGTGCTCGCTGATCTTGAAACGCCGGCCCAGGGTGTCGGGCGTCAAGCCATCGACCGCCAGCGGCACCAGCCATTCGCCGTCCAGACGCAGCAGCGCGGCGGCGTCGCAGGGCAGCAGGTCGCGCAGGGCTTGCAGCAGGCGGCGGTAGCGTTCGTCCTCGGGCAGCTCGCGGGACAGGTCGCGAACCAGGGGCAGCAGAGCACGGAGCAAAGGGGTGGCGGTCATAAAGACTCCTCGTGGTCGAAATGACTATAGCTGCACAAGAGTCATTTCGACACGGGTCTCTTTTAAGGCATTGATTTAAAAGGGCTTCGGAGTTGGCACACATTGTGAAACATCCAGGCATCCGTTTCCCATATTTGCCTCCAGGAGTCACCCCATGCTCACCGCCGACCAACGCGCTATCGTCCAAGCCACCGTCCCGCTGCTCGAAAGCGGCGGCGAAGCGCTGACCACGCATTTCTACAAGATGATGCTCGACGAGCACCCCGAGGTGCGTCCGCTGTTCAACCAGGCCCACCAGGCCAATGGCGACCAGCCCCGGGCGCTGGCCAACGGCGTGCTGATGTACGCCCGGCACATCGACCGGCTGGACCAGTTGGGCGGCTTGGTCGGGCAGATCATCAACAAGCACGTGGCGTTGCAAATCCTGCCCGAGCACTACCCGATCGTCGGTGGCTGCCTGCTGCGGGCCATCAGGGAAGTGCTCGGCGAAGACATTGCCACACCGACGGTGATTGATGCCTGGGGTGCGGCCTACGGCCAACTGGCGGACATCCTCATCGGCGCCGAGGAAAGCCTGTATCAGGCCAAGGAGCACGCTAGCGGCGGCTGGCGCGGCACTCGCGCCTTCAGGCTGGCGCGTCGCGAACAAGAGAGCGCGGAAATCGTGTCCTTCTACTTCGCGCCGGTCGATGGCCAGCCGGTGCTCAAGGCCGAGCCCGGTCAGTACATCGGCTTGCAGGTGTTCGTCGATGGCGGCGAGCAGCGCCGCAACTATTCGCTGTCGACGCTGTGCGATGGCCGCGAGTACCGCATCAGCGTCAAGCGCGAGGCGGGCGGCAAGGTGTCCAACTACCTGCACGACCGCTTGCAGGTGGGCGATGTGCTGCAACTGTTCCCGCCAGCGGGGGATTTCACCCTGACGGCCAGCGACAAGCCGCTGGTGCTGATCAGCGGCGGCGTGGGCATCACGCCTACCTTGGCCATGCTGCAAGCGGCCCTGCAAAGCGGCCGGCCAGTGCGCTTCATCCACTGCGCGCGCAACGCCGCTGTGCATGCCTTCCGTGACACCGTCGATGCGCTGGCGGCGGCGCACCCGCAGCTCGAGCGTTTCTACTGCTATGGCGAAGACGATGGCGGCGCGCCTGCCGACGCGGTCGGCGTGATGAACCAGGCGCTGCTCGGTGAATGGCTGCCTGTCGAGCGCGACGTGGACGTGTATTTCCTTGGGCCGAAGCCGTTCATGGCGGCGATCAAGCGCCAGCTCGCGGCATTGGGCATCCCACCGGAGCAAAGCCGTTTCGAGTTCTTCGGGCCTGCGGCCGCACTGGCGTGAGGTGCCGTGTTGCCGTCGGTGCGTCGGGCCTCTGGCGGGCCGACGCGCCTCAACGTCGGATCAGCACCGGCAGCAGGCGCACGTAGATCAGCTCGGCGACCAGCTCCACCAGGGTCTGGGTCATCACGGCGGCGGCGGCGAGGGTGCGCAGTTCGGGCGGCAGGGCCAGGGCCAGAGGCAGCACCACCAGCGAGTTGCGTGTGGCGGTGCTGAAGGCGAGCGCGCGTGCCTGCTGCACGGGCAGGCGCCACAGCCGGGCCATAAGCAGGCCGATGCACGGTGCCAGGACGGCGAAACCCACATACACCGGCAGCACCGGCAGCAGCCGGCCCACATCGGCCACCACCTCGCCGATCTGCGACGCCACCACCAGCATCAGCACCAGCGCCATGGCTGGCACCGGCAGCCAGGCGCAGGCCCTGTCCCAGACGGCCATGCCGGCGAAACGTCGGGCGCTGGCGCTGGTGGCCACGGCCAGCAGCAGCGGCAGCGCAATCAGGCCCAGAAAGGCGCTGATGAAGGGCGTGAGGGTGAGCGGTACCGTCATTCCCTGGGCCATCATCGCGGTGACGTAGATCGGCAGCAGCAGCAATTGCACCAGCAGCAACACCGGGGTCGCGGCCAGCATCGAGCGGGCATCGCCTTTGCCCAGGTGGGTGAACACCACCACGTAGTCGATGCACGGCGTCAACAGCACCAGCAACGCGCCGATCAACAGCGCCGGATGCGCCACCAGGCTGCGCGTGCCTACCCACACCAGCAGCGGCACCAGCACGAAATTGGCCAGCAGCAGGGCCGCCATGAAGCGGCCTCTGGGCAGATTGGCGCGCAGGTCGAGGAAGGGGATTTGCAGGAACATGGCGTACATCAGGAGCGCGATGGCCGGACTGACCAGCCCGGTGAGGCCCGCTGCGGTGTTGGGAGCGAGCAACCCGACGACCGCGGCGAGCGCCACGGCAAGGAAGTACAAAGGGATCTGACGCTGTTCGAGTTGGTCTCGGGTCAAGGTGGGGCTGCCTGCGCGGTTCGGTGGGCTGCCTGGCGACGGGTGTGTCAGGCCGGACCGGGCAGGTGAGGGCTGGCATTATGCCTCAGGGGTGTGGTTGAGTTGAGGGGAATGGCCAAGGGCGCTCTGACTTACCCGTGGTGACTGACACCGTGGAGCGGCCATTGGGCCGGCGGTGCCGGCCATCGCGACTAAAGTCGGTCCCACAATGGGGGGAGGAGTGGCTCCTGAACACTTGGACACAGTCTATCCCTGTGGGAGCGGCTTCAGCCGCGATGGGCGGCATCGCCGCCCCGAGTCCAGACACTGCATACTCACTGTCGGAAAAGTGTCAGCGCCATGGGATCGGCAGTACCGGCCCATCACGACTGATCGGAACGCCGAACCGGCCGCGCCTGCAATGGGGTGGCGAAATCGGAGGCCTGGATACGGAGCGCGCAGTTCCGCTTGCCGTCAACGCTCGATGGCCAGCGCCACGCCTTGCCCGCCGCCAATGCATAGAGTCGCCAGGCCCTTGTGCGCATCGCGCTTGAGCATTTCGTGCAGGAGCGTCACCAGCACCCGGCAGCCCGAGGCGCCGATGGGGTGGCCCAAGGCGATGGCGCCGCCGTTGACGTTGACCCGCGTCGCGTCCCATTGCAGTTCCTGGCCGACTGCCAGTGCCTGGGCGGCGAAGGCTTCGTTGGCTTCGATCAGGTCCAGGTCCTGCAACTGCCAGCCGGCCTTGTCCAGGCAGCGACGGGTGGCCGAGACCGGGCCGATACCCATGACCGCCGGGTCGACGCCGGCGCTGGCATATGCCGCGATGCGCGCCAGGATCGGCAGCCCCAACGCCTCGGCCTTGGCCACGCTCATCAGCAGCACGGCCGCCGCGCCGTCGTTGAGGGTCGAGGCGTTGCCGGCGGTGACGCTGCCGTCCTTGCGAAAAGCCGGGCGCAGCTTGCCCAGGGCTTCGGCGGTGGTGCCGGGGCGCGGCTGCTCGTCGGTGGCGAAGACGGTCGGCTCGCCCTTGCGCTGCGGGATTTGAATAGGGGTGATCTCGTCGCTGAAGCGCCCGCTGTCGATGGCCGCCAGGGCCTTGCGCTGGGACTCGGCGGCGAAGGCATCCTGCTGCTCGCGGGTCAGGCCATAGGCCTCGACCAGGTTTTCGGCGGTGATGCCCATGTGGTAGTCGTTGAAGGCGTCCCACAGCCCATCGGTGATCATGCTGTCGAGCATCTGCCCATGGCCCATACGCTGTCCGGTACGAGCACTGGGCAGTACGTAGGGCGCCAGGCTCATGTTCTCCTGGCCGCCGGCGATCACTACCTCGGCGTCGCCACAGCGGATCGCCTGGGCGCCCAGGTGGATGGCCTTCAGGCCCGAGCCGCAGACCTTGTTCAAGGTCAAGGCCGGCACCGCGTGGGGCAGACCGGCCTTGACCGCGCTTTGCCGCGCCGGATTCTGGCCGCTGCCGGCGGTCAGCACCTGACCGAGGATCACTTCGTCGACCTGGGCCGGGTCCAGGCCGGTCTGCGCCAGCAGGCGGCGGATCACCGCAGCGCCCAGCTCGACGGCGGAGACCGTGGCCAAGGCCCCCTGGAAGCTGCCGATGGCAGTGCGGGTGGCGGCGACGATAGCGACTTCGTTCATGGCGGTGCTCCCTGGACAGGCTGGAAAGCCCCACAGCATCTACGCCCTCGTCGAGCTTGAGAAGTTTGTTTTTCTGGCCGATTGATCGCCTTTTCAAATCAATGGCGGCGATTGGCGGCGATTGCGCGAGTGTTTGAAACCTGCGGCACAGCCCTTAAGATGTGTCGCGGCGTGGGCGGGTGTAGTCTCACCCTCCCAGAAATCCCGGAAATTCCCGACACGCATGCGCTCGCTTCCGTGCGAACGCAGCCTGCTCAACACCTGACGAGGTACAGACATTGGCCATCATTCATCCTAAGGTTCGCGGTTTCATCTGCACCACGACCCACCCGAAGGGCTGCGAGCTCAACGTCCGTGATCAGATCGAAGCTACCCGCAAACTGGGCGTGCGCGAAGATGGTCCGAAAAAGGTCCTGGTCATCGGCGCCTCCAGCGGCTATGGCCTGGCCGCGCGCATCACCGCTGCCTTCGGCTTCAAAGCCGACACCCTGGGCGTGTTCTTCGAAAAGCCCGGCACCGAAACCAAGGCCGGCACCGCCGGCTGGTACAACTCGGCGGCGTTCGACAAGTTCGCCAAGGCCGAAGGCCTGTACAGCAAGTCGATCAATGGCGATGCCTTCTCCGACGAAGCCCGCGCCAAGGTCATCGAGCTGATCCAGCAAGAGATGGGCGGCAAGGTCGACCTGGTCATCTATTCCCTGGCCTCCCCGGTACGCAAACTGCCGCAGACCGGTGAAGTGGTCCGTTCGGCGCTCAAGCCCATCGGCCAGCCGTACAAGTCGACCGCCATCGACACCAACAAGGACGTCATCACCGAAGCCAGCATCGAGCCGGCCTCGGAACAGGAAATCGCCGACACCGTCACCGTCATGGGCGGCCAGGACTGGCAGCTGTGGATCGACGCCCTGGCGGGTGCCGACGTACTGGCCGACGGCGCACGCACCGTGGCCTTCAGCTACATCGGTACTGAAATCACCTGGCCGATCTACTGGCACGGCGCTCTGGGCAAAGCCAAGCAGGACCTGGACGACACCGCGCTGCGCCTGGACGAGAAACTGGCCTCGCAGGTGCAGGGCGGCGCCAACGTGGCGGTGCTCAAATCGGTGGTGACCCAGGCCAGCTCGGCCATCCCGGTGATGCCGCTGTACCTGTCGATGGTGTTCAAGATCATGCAGGAGAAGGGCGTGCACGAAGGTACGGGCGACCAGCTCAACCGCATGTTCCGCGAGCGCCTGTACCGCACCGACGGCCAGCCGGCCGAGGTGGACGAGAAACGCCGCCTGCGCCTGGACGACTGGGAACTGCGCGACGACGTGCAGGACGCCTGTAAGGCGCTGTGGCCGCAGGTCACCACCGAGAACCTGTTCGAAGTGACCGACTACGCCGGTTACAAGAAGGAGTTCCTCAACCTGTTCGGCTTCGAACGCGCCGATGTCGACTATGACGCCGACGTGGCGACCGATGTGAAGTTCGACTGCATCGAGCTGTAAGCCGCCAGGCGCCCAGGCCGGGCTCGCCGGCCTGGGCGGCCGAACGCCGAGCCGCCGTGCAGGGGTTCGGCGCGCCATGAAGGACCGCTACGCGAGGAGGGGCGACGCCGACCCTTGCAGCGGTCCTGTCTATCTAGGCGTTACCTCAGTCCAACCGCTGCAGCGGCTGCGCCTGGAACGTGATGCCCGCAAGCCCCCCTTTCATCAGCGCGCGGATGTTGCCGTGGTCGCTGCCCTCGGGTGTGCTCAGCACATCACGGTAATGCTCGCCGAACGCCAACAGCGCCTCGTCCTTGGTGAAGTTTTCCAGCAGCGCCAGGCCGAGGGTCTTGCACGACCCTTCGTTCTGCCCGGCGGCGCTGACCAGCCCATTGTTGTCGAAGCCTTGCGGGGTGTAGCGGTAGTGCTCGGCGACGAACGCGAGCGTATCCGCGAAGGCATGCTCGCCGCTGTTGAGCGAATCGCGCAGGGTCAAAAGGTCGGTCACGGTGCTTTCCTCTGGTCGAACGCCGCTTGTTGCTCGGCATTGGCTTCTTTCTGGTATTGAGCTTTCCACTCGGCGTAGGGCATGCCGTAGACCGCTTCACGAGCCTCGTCGAGGCTGAGTTCGACCTGGCGCTCGTCGGCGGCGGCCTTGTACCACTTGGACAGGCAGTTGCGGCAGAAGCCGGAGAGGTTCATCAGGTCGATGTTCTGCACGTCGGTGCGTTGTTGCAGGTGGCTGACCAAACGGCGAAACGCGGCGGCTTCGAGTTCGAGCTGTTGCTGTGGGGTCATGGTATCGGCTCTCAGAGCATGCGGTTCTTCAGGTGTCGGCCGCCGTTGATCGTCACTTGGCTGCCGGTGCTGTACTGGCTTTGCAGCAGGAACAGCACGGCTTCGATCAGTGGCTGGGGGCCGGGTTCGAATTCGAGCAGGGCCTTTTGCAAGGCGTGCTGGCGGTAGTCCTCGTCGCCTTCGGGCTTGAACATCAGCAAACCAGGGAGGATGCCGTTGACCCGCACCTGTGGCGCGTACTTTTCGGCGAATGACAGCACCATGTTCTGCAAGGCTGCCTTGGTGGCGGCATAGCCGATGTGGCTCTTGCTGCCGCGCGAGGAGGTTTCGTCGCAGATGTGGATGATGTCGGCCTTGCCGGCGCCCTGCAGCAGTTCGCCCAGCGCCAGATTCAGGTGGTAGGGCGCCTCGACGTGCAGGCGGAACATGGTGTCCAGGTTGTCCAGGCTGTCGTCGAGCCACAGCGAGGCGTTGTGGATGACCGCGCGCAGGCTGGTGCAGTGGCGCCGCAGGTGCGCGACCAGCGCTTCGCGGTCGGCGGCTCGGCACAGGTCGGCTTGGAAGTGCAGCAGGTTCGGGTGGGCCGGAGGCTGGCTACGGCTGGCGCAGACCACCGTGTGGCCGGCCTCCGCCAGGGCCTGGGCCAAGGCCAGCCCGACACGCTGGCTGGCGCCGGTGAGAAGGATGGGGCTGTTCATTTCGGGGCGGTCGACCGTGGTGTCCTTGCGATGGGGCCAAGCATACCCGAACTGTTTCCCCCTGTGCGGGCACGCCGCAGTGTGCCAGCGGCCGGCACCCGTGACCGGTCGAATCGAGCGGTCGGTGAGTCCGGGCCACCTGCGGGCTGACCTGCTACTGCTGCGTTCGCATCGGGTCCTCGCTCGGCAAGCGCGCCTCGGGCGACGGGTGCTTCAGCTCGACCTGGCGAGCGACGTCCGTTTGCAGACGGACCTGATAAGTGCGCTGCAAGAGGAACAGGTGAGGGGCAGCAGCAGCTTGCTTTTTCGTGCGTGTCGAAAGCCAGTATCCTACGACTTCATTCACCTCTGGAAATCCCTTCCCGATGAAAATCGCCATCCTGTGCGGCTCGGTCTATGGCGCGGCCGAAGACGTCGCCCACCACGCCGAAACCGTGCTCGCCGCCGCCGGCTTGCAGGCCTGGCATGCCCAGCGCGCCACCCTCGACGACATCCAGCGTTTCGCCCCCGAGGCAGTACTGGCCGTGACCTCGACCACCGGCATGGGCGAGTTGCCCGACAACCTGGTGAACCTGTACAGCGAACTCAGGGACACCCTGCCTGCCACTTGGCGCGGCCTGCCAGGCGCGGTGATCGGCCTGGGCGATTCGAGCTACGACACCTTCTGCGGTGGCGGCGAGCTGATGGGTGAGCTGTTCGACGAGCTGGGCGTGCAGGCCGTGCTGCCGATGTTGCGTCTGGACGCCGCCGAAACGGTCACCCCGGAGACCGACGCCGAGCCGTGGCTGGCGCAGTTCGCGGCCGCCTTGAAAGCACGCTAGAGGCTGCTCGCCCATCAAGCAGCGCCTACCGCTGTCCCGCACGGCCATCAAGCTGGCTGCCAACGCGACGCAGTGCCCGGACCGCCCTGGCTAGACTCCACCTCGAGAGCGAGAGCACACCCATGTGCCAAGAGGTGATTCGTCATGCGTGCAGTCTTGATGGCCTCCCGTTGTAACGACCTAGGGGGGCACGCCTGATGCCCCTCGCCGAAATCCCCCTTTGTGTCTGGCGCACACGTGCGCAGTCCTTCACCTTCGCCGGGCAGAGCGTGCGCTACTGGACGGCCGGGCAGGGCGAGCCGCTGCTGTTGCTGCATGGTTTTCCCATGGCCAGTTGGGACTGGCACTACCTGTGGGCACCGCTGGCCCAGCGCTTTCGCCTGATCGCCTGTGACATGCTCGGTTTCGGCGATTCGTCCAAGCCCCTCGCGCACGACTACAGCCTGCTGGCCCAAGCCGACCTGCAGCAGGCGCTGTTGTCGCATTTGTGCATCGACCAGGCCGTGCATGTGCTGGCCCACGACTACGGTGGCCATGTGGCCCAAGAGCTGCTGGCCCGGCAGCGCGAAGGCCGCGCCGAGCTGGCCAGCTGCGTGTTTCTCAGCACAGGCCTGCTGCCCGAATGCCACCCCCTGCAGCTGGCCCACAAGCTGTTGCTCAGCCCTTTGGGTTGGCTGGTGGGGCGTGCCTTCGGCAGGGAGGATCTGGTGCGCAGCCTGTCGCAGACGCACTGCCTCGACACGCACCTGAGCGAGAGTGCCCTGGACGACTATTGGAGCCTGATCCTGTCGAACCGCGGCACACGCATTCTGCACAAGCTGATGGGCTTTGCCCGCGAGCGCGTGCGCTACCGCCAACGCTGGCTCGACGCCTTGCAGCAGAGCAATGTGCCCGTGGCGGCGATCAATGGCGCGGACGATCCGCTGTGCGATGCGCCGGCGCTGGCCCGCTATCGGCAACTGCTGCCCGGGCTCGAGATCGACCTGCTGCCTGGCGTCGGCCACTTTCCCCATACTCAAGCGCCTGCGCAGGTATTGCAGCGGTACCTGGCGTTGCGCGAGCAGCCGCTGTTCCCTCTGGCGCACAAAGCCACTTGGGACGAGGTGCGCCAGGCACAGCCATAAAAAAAGCCGCTGCACCGGCAGCGGCCAAGGAAGACGGCAGATCAAGGAGCTTCAAAATCGGCCTGGATCCCCGGCCGGCACCGGTCACTGGGGGTTCGGGGTGCAAGGGCCGGGGAGGGGCAGCATATGCCGCCAGTTCCCTTGGAAAAATAGGGTTTGCGGACAATCACCGTTACATGTCCGGTAACAGTGACGGGTGCGGCCTGCATCAACCCGGTTCGAAACCCATCCGCCAGCTGCTGGCCTGCGCCGCGGCGCGCAAGTGCTCGGCCGCAGGGCCCTGGCTGTCGGCGTTGAACATCGAGGTCGGCCCGACCACGGTCATCACGGCCGCGATTCGACCCAGGGCGTCGAAGATTGGCGCCGACAGGGCGTCGACGCCCGGCATCAGCAACCCGTGGATGTGATGCAGCCCTTCGGCACGGATGGCCTGAAGCGTGGCCTCGTAGTCGCCGGCCGTGCGCTTGGATCGGGCCAGTTCCTGCTCGCGCAGTTCGGCGATCTCGCGTTCCGGCAGGTAGGCGGCGAACACCAGCCCGGTTGACGACCCCAGCAACGGCAGCACCGAACCGATCTGCGTCACCACCGTGACTGCGCGCACGGCCGGCTCGATGCCGACCACCGTCGCCCCCTGGTTACCCCAGACCGCAATGAAGCAACTCTCGTTGAGGGTGTCGCGCAACTGCGCCAGCGGCTCGGCGGCGACCTTCAGCACATCGATGCTGCCCAGTGCGGCCAAACCCACGCGCAACGCTTCGCGACCCAGGCCGTAGTGGTTGGTGGCCGGGTTCTGCTCGGCGAAACCGCTGGCGATCAGCGCCTGTAGGTAGCGGTGCACCTTGCTGGCGGGCATGTCGACGAATTCGGCCAGGCGCGACAGCGAAGTGGACGGCGCCAGCTGTGCCAAGGCCTTGAGGATGTCGGTGCCGACTTCTGCCGAGCGGACTTTCTGCTTGCCGCTGTCGGCAGGCGTTTGGGGCTGGGTCATCGAAGCGTTCTTCCGGTGGAGGTGGCGACCTTATAGCTTGACGCCCGGCATTGAGCAAATTACGTTATACGTAATCCGATTACGATAAATACAATTCAGCGGTCTGCTGCGGTGCGATACCGCCTGGCAGCCCGCCCGATCCGGAGGCCCCATGCAGCGCACCCCGTCCGCCGATGTGCAGTACCTCAGCGGTTTCGCCAACGAATTCGCCAGTGAAGCCCTGCCGGGCAGCCTGCCGCAGGGGTGCAATTCCCCACAGCGGGCGCCCTATGGGCTGTATGCCGAGCAGTTGTCCGGCACCGCCTTCACCATGCCGCGCCACGAGCAGCGCCGCAGTTGGCTGTACCGCCTGCGCCCGAGCGCCCTACACCCGCGCTTCGAACGCCTGGCACGGCAACCGTTGGCCGAGGCCGAAGGGCAGATCACGCCCAATCGCCTGCGCTGGAACCCGCAGCCTCTACCGACCGAGCCTACCGACTTCATCGACGGCTGGTTGCCCATGGCGGCGACCGCCGCCGCCGAGGCGCCCAGTGGCGTCAGTGTCTACCTCTATGCGGCCAACCGGTCGATGCAGCGGGCGTTCTACGACGCCGACGGCGAACTGCTGGTGGTGCCGGAACTGGGTCGCCTGCGCATCCTTACCGAACTGGGCGTGCTGGAGCTGGCGCCGCTGGAGATCGCCGTGATCCCGCGCGGCATGAAGTTTCGCGTGGAACTGCCCGATGGCGAGGCCCGTGGCTATCTGGCGGAAAACCACGGCGCTGCGCTGCGCATCCCCGACCTGGGGCCGATCGGCAGTAACGGCCTGGCCAACCCGCGCGACTTCCTCGCCCCGGTCGCCCACTACGAAGACACCACCGGCCCCGTGCAGCTGGTGCAGAAATTCCTCGGCCAGTTCTGGGGTTGCGAGCTGAACCATTCGCCGCTCGACGTCGTGGCCTGGCACGGCAACAACGTGCCGTACAAGTACGACCTGCGGGCCTTCAACACCCTCGGTACGGTGAGCTACGACCATCCCGACCCATCGATCTTCACCGTGCTGACCTCGCCCAGCAGCGTGCCGGGCATGGCCAACATGGACTTCGTGATCTTCCCGCCGCGCTGGATGGTGGCGGAAAACACCTTCCGCCCGCCGTGGTTCCACCGCAACCTGATGAACGAGTTCATGGGCCTGATCGCCGGCGCCTACGACGCCAAGGCCGAAGGTTTCCTGCCGGGCGGCGTGTCGCTGCACCCGTGCATGAGCGCCCATGGCCCCGACGCCGAAACCTGTGAAAAGGCCATCGCCGCCGAACTGGCGCCGCACAAGATCGACGGCACCATGGCCTTCATGTTCGAGACCAGCCAAGTGCTGCGCCCCAGCCGCCAGGCGATGCGCAGCCCGCAATTGCAAACCGACTACGACCGCTGCTGGGCCAGCCTGGCGACGACTTTCGACCCGCAGGGAGCCAAACCATGACCTCGTCCACCCACCCGTCCGCCATCGCCCGCAGCTGGGTGGAGCACGCCAATGGGCACCGCGACTTCCCGTTGCAGAACCTGCCCCTGGGCATCTTCAGCCGGCCGGGCGAAGCGCGCCGCGCCGGCGTCGCCATCGGCGAGGCGATCCTCGACTTGCCGGCGGTGCTGGAGGCCGGGTTGTTCGATGGCCAGGCCAGGGTCGCGGCCAAAGCCGCATCGGGCGACTCGCTCAACGACCTGTTCGCCCTCGGCAGCGGCCCGCGCGTGGCCCTGCGCGAACGCTTGACGATACTGCTCGGCGAACACAGCGAGCATCAGGCCACCCTGCGCCCGCTGCTGTACCCGGCCCGGGATTGCGAGATGCACCTGCCGGCGCGGGTCGGCGACTACACCGATTTCTACGTGGGCATCCAGCACGCCACCAACGTCGGCAAACTGTTCCGCCCCGACAATCCGCTGCTGCCCAACTACAAGTACGTGCCGATCGGTTACCACGGCCGCGCTTCGACCTTGCGCCCGAGCGGCGTCGACGTGCGCCGCCCCAAGGGCCAGACACTGCCGGCAGGGGAAAGCTCGCCGCGCTTCGGCCCGTGCGCGCGGCTCGACTACGAACTGGAACTGGGGGTGTGGATCGGCCAGGGCAACGCCATGGGCGAGACCATCGACATCGCTCGGGCGGGCGAGCACGTCGCCGGTCTGTGCCTGCTCAACGACTGGTCGGCGCGCGATATCCAGGCCTGGGAGTACCAGCCGCTGGGGCCGTTCCTGTCGAAGAGTTTCATCACCAGCCTGTCGCCCTGGGTGGTCACCGCCGAGGCGCTGGCGCCGTTCCGCTGCGCGCAACCGCCGCGCCCCGAAGGCGATCCGCAACCGCTGGCCTATCTGTTCGACGCCGACGACCAGGCCCAGGGCGCCTTCGACATCGAACTCGAAGTGCTGCTGCTCACCCAGCGCATGCGCGAGCAAGGCCAGGCGCCCGAGCGCCTGGCGCTGAGCAACAGCCTGAGCATGTACTGGACCGTGGCCCAACTGGTGGCGCACCACAGTGTCAACGGCTGCCAATTGCAACCGGGCGACCTGTTCGGTTCGGGCACGCTGTCCGGGGCGGGGCAGGGCGCCTATGGCAGCCTGCTGGAGATCACCGAAGGCGGCAAACAGCCCGTGCGCCTGGGCAATGGCGAGCAACGTACCTTCCTCGAAGACGGTGACGAAATCATCCTGCGTGGGCGTTGCGTGCGCGAGGGCGTGGCCAGCATCGGCTTCGGCGAGTGCCGTGGCCGCATCGTGGCCGCCAACTGAACGAGGCCGCGGTGATGGAACTGTTCACCTATTACCGCTCCACTTCGTCCTACCGGGTGCGCATCGCGCTGGCGCTCAAAGGCCTCGACCATCGGGCGATCGCCGTCAACCTGCTGGGCGGCGAGCAACTGCAACCGACCTACCGGGCGCTCAATCCGCAGGCGCGGGTGCCGATGCTGCGCACCGACCACGGCGACCTGCTGTTGCAGTCGCCGGCGATCATCGAGTACCTGGAAGAGGCCTACCCGCTACCGGCGCTGCTGCCCAGCGACGCCGGCACACGGGCCAAAGTACGTGCGGTCGCGACGCTGATCGCCTGCGACGTGCACCCGCTGCACAACGTCAGCGTGCTCAACCGCTTGCGCGGCATGGGCCAGGACGAGGTGCAGGTGGCGGCGTGGGCGGCGCACTGGATCGGTGAGGGCCTGGCTGCGGTGGAACGACTGATCGGGGAGGAGGGCTACTGTTTTGGCGCCGAGCCGGGCCTGGCCGACCTCTATCTGGTGCCGCAGCTATATGCCGCGCAGCGTTTTCAGGTCGACCTGGCCGCCTACCCGCGCATTGGCCGCGTCGCGGCCTTGGCGGCGCAGCATCCGGCGTTCCAAGTGGCGCATCCGGCGCGCCAGATCGATGCGCCCATTCAGTGAAGCGAGCGGTGCGCCAAGGGTAGCTGCTCCAGGCGTTCGGTCAGTTGCAGGCGTTGCACCGGATCGTCGCTGAGCAACAAGGCATGCTCCAGGTCGAAACGTTCGGCCTGCGGGCAGTTCAGCCGCTGGTACAGCGCAGCCCGCGCCAGGTAGTCGGTATTGAGCACCGGGCCCAACTGCATCACCCGTTCGGCGTCCACCAGCGCGGCCAGGTAGTCGTCGTGCTGGGTATGCAGGTGCCT
This sequence comes from Pseudomonas sp. MLB6B, assembly GCF_054508135.1. NCBI lineage: Bacteria > Pseudomonadati > Pseudomonadota > Gammaproteobacteria > Pseudomonadales > Pseudomonadaceae > Pseudomonas > Pseudomonas sp. MLB6B. The sequence goes on from NZ_CP199313.1 coordinate 1,755,583, forward strand.
GAGGTTGCGCGACAGGCGCTGCAGCATCTGTGCCGGTGTGGCGGCGGCCAGGTGTTCGGCGTTCAGGGACGCACCGGGGCCGTACTGGCGCTGCAACAGCTCGCGGCAGTCCGAGGGGTACAGACGGCGACCGCCGCACGGGTCGAGCAAGTAATCGGCGCCCGGCACGCGCAGCAGAAAGTGGCCTGGGAAATTCACCCCTTCCAGTGGAATGGCCAGACGCTGGGCGACCTCCAGCGCCAGGAGCGCCAGGGCCAGGGGCTGGCCGCGACGGCGTTGCAACACTTGGTCGAGCAGGGCGGCCTGGGGCCGGATGGGCTGATATTCCTCCTGCTGGAAACCCAGCGCGCTCAGGGTGCGCAGCAGAGGCTGGGCGAGTTCTCGGGGCGGCAGTATCGGCAGTTGGTGGGCGACGTCCAGTTGCAGGTGTTGCAAGCGCTTGAGGCTGTCGCCGGGCAACACGCCAGGATCGTGTTCGGCGGCGATCCACAGCGCCGCTTCGAAGGATGCGGCGGGGGTGCGTTGCAGGCACAGCAGGCAGTGTTGACGTGGGTTCATCGAGGCCTCCACACGGCGGTCGTCTTCGGACGTGGCAGTGCGTCTCGGTACGCGCGGTCGGCCGGTGGTCCGACGACGGTTCGCACTGCGGGGCGCTGCCTATACTGGGAATCTGCACCTTTTATGGGAGCCCGTCGATGTTCGCGCTCATGCATGCCACACGCGCCCAGGCCTTGCACCTGTGGAGCGACCCCGCGACCGGCCTGCGCGCGGTGGCGGTGATCCACAACGAGCAGTTAGGGCCTGCCATGGGCGGCTGCCGTTACCTGCCCTATGCCGACGACGAAACCGCCATCGCCGACGCTCTGCAATTGGCCCAGGCCATGAGTTACAAGGCCGCGCTGGCCGGGCTGCCGGTGGGCGGCGGCAAGGCGGTGATCCTGCGCGGCGCCCAGGGCGGCGACCGCGCCGCGCTGTTCCAGGCCTTCGGCCGCTTTCTCGAGACCCTGGGCGGGCGCCTGGTGGTGGCGGTGGACAGCGGCACCTCCATCGACGACATGGACTGCATCGCCCGCAGCACGCGCCATGTCGGCAGCACCCGCGCCGCCGGCGACCCTGCGCCGGTCGCTGCGCTCGGGGTGCTCGCAGGCCTGCGCGCCACGGCCCAGGCCCGCCTCGGCAGCGGCAGCCTCGAAGGCTTACGCGTGGCGATACAGGGGTTGGGCCATGTGGGTTTCGCATTGGCCGAAGGCTTGCACGCGGCGGGGGCGGAATTGCTGGTCAGTGATCTGGACCCCGATCGGGTGCGCCGCGCGGTTGAGCGATTCGACGCCTGGCCGGTAGCCCACGACGCACTGCTGAGCACGCCCTGCGACCTGTTCGTGCCCTGTGGCGTGGGGCCGGTGCTCAATGCCCAGAGCGTGATGCAGTTGCGCTGCGCCGCAGTGGCCGGCTCGGCCAACAACCCGCTGACCACCTTGGAGGTGGCCGACCAATTGCAAAACCGCGGCATCCTGTACGCGCCCGATACCATCATCAATGCTGGAGGCCTGATCCACGTGGCATTGACCTACCGTGGCGAGGCGCCTAAACGCATCACCGCCCACCTGGCGCGCATCCCCGAACGCCTCACCGAAGTGTTCGGCCATGCTCAGGCGCAGAATCGCTCGCCGGCGCGGGTGGCGCAGGCGCTCGCCGAGCGGTTGCTCTACGGATGCGCGGGAACCTGAGCGCCGTATTGGGCTCAGAAGCCCATGGAGGCTCTGGTTGGACGCTCGCGTCGCACGCCTTTAGACTCCGCGCCCCGGCGTTCGGGCTCGCCTTCGAGCCGCGCCTGCTGCACCGCGCCCTGCCTTGCGGCGTCCCATTCGAACGATAAGGTTTTCCATGACGACACAACACACCGCACCCCATGTGGGCACGGCGCTGGTGCTGTTCGCGTTGGCGGTCGGTGGCTTCGCCATCGGCACCACGGAATTCGCCACCATGAGCCTGCTGCCCTTTTTCGCACCGGACCTGGGCATCGACGCGCCGACCGCCGGCCATGTGATCAGCGCCTACGCCCTCGGCGTGGTGGTTGGCGCGCCCTTGCTGGCCGTGCTGGGCGCACGCCTGGCGCGGCGTACCCTGCTGATCGGGCTGATGGGCCTGTTCGCCCTGGGCAACGGCCTGTCGGCGCTGGCGCCGGACTACCACTGGATGCTGGTCTTCCGCTTCATCGCCGGCCTGCCGCACGGTGCCTACTTCGGCATCGCGTCCCTGGTCGCCGCTTCGCTGGTGCCGCCCAATCGCCGCACTTGGGCGGTGGGCCGCATGTTCTTCGGCCTGACCATCGCCACGATCATCGGCGTGCCCCTGGCCAATTGGCTGGGCCAGTTGTTCGGCTGGCGCTACAGCTTCGCCTTGGTGGCGCTGCTGGGTGTGGGCACCATGCTCGCCCTGACCCTATACGCGCCGCGCGATGCCGCCAACCCCACGGCCAGCCCGCTGCGCGAGCTCAGCGCACTGCGCAACGCGCAGGTATGGTTGACGCTGGGCATCGGCGCCATCGGCTTCGGCGGGCTGTTCGCCGTGTACACCTACCTGGCCGACATCCTCGGCGCCGTCACCCATGTTTCCCACAGCACCGTGCCGCTGGTGCTGGCGGTGTTCGGTGTGGGCATGACCCTCGGCACCCTGATCGTGCCGATCTTCGCCGATCGCGCGCTGATGGCCACCGCCGGCGGCATGCTGGTGTTCAGCGCCGTGATGCTGGCGCTGTTCCCCTTCGCGGCGGGCAACGTGTGGACCATTTCGCTGTGCGTGCTGTTGATCGGCTCGGGCGGCGCGCTGGGCACGGTGTTGCAGACGCGCCTGATGGACGTTGCCGCCGACGCCCAGGGCCTGGCCGCCGCTCTCAACCATTCGGCCTTCAACTTCGCCAACGCCCTCGGTCCATTCCTGGGCGGGCTGGCGCTCACGGCCGGCTATGGCTGGACATCGCCAGGATGGGTGGGTTGCGGCCTGGCCTTGGGCGGGTTGGCCATCTGGGCCGTGTCCGCCGGGCTGGACCGCCGCACGGTCGGGAGCCCGGCCGAACAGACGCCTTCTTGACCCGCGGAAACGAGAAGGGCGAGATTTGATATCCCGCCCTTCGATCGCCCCACATCACTCGCCGGCTTCGGCCTTGGCCTCTAGCTCGGCCAGCGCGCCGGCATTGCTCTTGAATGCCGTAGCGAATACGGCGCGGTTCTTCGCCATGAAGATACTGGCCTCTTCGGCCAGGTTCTCGTCCAGCCCGGCTACGTTTTTCACCAGGACCTGGGTAAGCACCTCGGCCAGTTCCAGCATCTGGTCATGGGCATCTGCAAGTTTGCGGTCCAAGAACGTCGTCTCCAAATCGCGAGTGCTGCGGTAAAGAATCTCAACAGCCATACGAGGCCTCTCAGTCAGTGATGTCAGGGGCGCCGGCACGGCGCGGCCTGGGTCGCAACGAAAGCCGCTGCGGTAGTTGGCGACATCTTCGTTCGAACGGGGTGGTGATTCGGTTACAGATTGACTGTATCGATATACAGTATACGCGGCGATTGCCTTCATGCAACCGCCACGTATCCGCGCGATAATTTTCCGACGCCTCCCGGATGCCCTGCGGCATTGCAGATGCCTGCGGCATTACAGATGCCTGCGGCATTCGGTCGCCTTTCGCAATGCGAAGCTGGCCTTTTAACTGCATGGCTTAGGCGTGATGCCTGCGGCAGGCTGTTCCTGGCCGCACTCGAGGGGAGAGGGAAACATGAAATGGGCAGATAGAATGCGGGTCCGGCTGCATGCCGGGGCCAACAGCCTGGGTAATCTGGGCGTGGAGTTGTTCCATTACCTGGCGTTGTTCGGCATCGGCGCGATCACCGTGTATGCCGGCATCAACACCTTCATCGACATGCTGGGGCAGGACAAGGTCAGCGTCGACGACATCCTGCTGCTGTTCATCTACCTCGAACTGCTGGCGATGAGCGGCATCTATTTCCGCACCAACCACATGCCGCTGCGGTTCTTGTTGTACATCGGCGTCACGGCATTGATTCGGCTGTTGATCAGCGACGTTTCACACCACAAGTCGCCGGATGCGGGCATCTTGTACCTGACCGGGGGCGTGGTGCTGTTGTCGGTTTCGATCCTGGTGGTCAGGTATGCGTCGGCGCGGTTTCCTTCGGTGCAGGAGAAGACCGAGTGAGCGGCTCGTGTGGACGTTTCACTTTCGGCAATGCACCTGGCTGAATCGCCTGACCGCGACGACGATCACTAGCGCACCGAAAAGGGTGACCCAGGAAATCGTATTGCCGAAGACGATGTAGTCCAGCACGACGGTCACCACCGGAACCAAATAGAAGAGCACCCCCACCTGACTCGCGGCCTTCCTGCTCAGCATGTAGAACAACAGCAGCACCGCGCAGGTGGACACGATGAGAATCATCCATGTGGCCGCTACCAGGAATTGAGGGGTGACGTTCAGCGCTACTTGGGTAAAGGGTAGGGCAAGCACGAATACGCAGGACGCGGTGAGCGTCTGGTAAAAAGCCGAGGCGACAGGGTGGATCACCGAGCGTTTCTGCATGACCGAGCCCGCGCTGATCGCAAGTACGGAAACGAGCCCGAATAGAACGCCGATCGCTGTTACAGCGCCCACTTCGCGTGCACCGAGGATCGCGATAATCAGGCCTGCAAGACCAAGACCCAAGTAGCAGCAGCTCGCTCGCTCCAGGCGTTCTTGGGCTAGCGCAGGTGTCAGAATGGGCTGTAGGCCCAGGATGATTGCCAATACGCCGGGCGTCAGTTGTTGATCGAGCGCCAGGAAATAGGCGGCCTGATAACCCACTTGGATCAGCAGGCCGATCACCATGGCCCTCAACAACAACGGCCTGGGCAGAACCAGCAATGTACGCATGTTCGCTCGCTGGACGATGACCGCACAGACGACGCCCAACGCGAGCGTAGCCCCTATGGCACGCACCGTCAGGAATACCGAAACCGACGCGTCCTCCAGGCCGAGCTTCACGAAGATAGCGCCGCTGCTCCACATCAGCAGAAACAATAGCGGAGCATATCTTTCCAAGGCACTCACCGAGCGACTCCACCCTGGAAGGTCCAGTCGTTCAAGGCGTAGCGTTCACCCATCGCTCTGTGTTCGATGAGGTACCGACGCAGTGTCTTCGCTTTTTCCAGTACTGGTGCATTGTTCGCCTGTTCGGCCGCGCTGACGATCCAGTCGTAACAGGAGGCCACAGGCACATCATAGAGAAAGTGATATTTGGATAACGCGAACACGATGTCCTTGAAGGTGAAGCATTCGATCAATGTGGCGGTCGCTGCGACGATTTCGCGTTCTTGCAGGGGTTGGAGCGGCAAGCGCTCGATATAGATGTCGCTACGCTGGAAGTGGGCGGATCGACGATCTTTGAAAATGTCGGCCGGTTCGAAGTGCGCTTCGTATATGAAGTCCAGGCAGAGGAACATGCGGCTGTTCAGGCCAAAGTTTACCGCCGCATGGCTGATACCGGCATCTAGAAACCAGACTTCGCCCGCGCGCATCTGAAAAACGCCCTGTTCATCGGAATGGAACGCTTGTTCGTTGTCTTCGAGTGCTAGAAATACGCGGTAATAAGTGACCGTTGCATCCAACTCCACAAAGTCACGGTGGGGAATGACGATGCCGTCCACTAGGCTGCGGGCGCGGACCATCCTGAGAGCCGTGGGCTCGAACTGCTCTTGGATGAGCCTCGCGATGGCTGGGCACTGGCGCAGGTATTCCGTAGGCAGGCAGCGCTGTGCGTTTCGGTAGCGGGTGTCGCTCGCTTCGCCGGTTGCATTGTAAAGGGATATGTTTTTCCAGTGCCCTTGGCCGAACTCGTCGTATTCTTCGGGCTGTTTCCTGATCGACCTGAGGCGCTCGATGTCATGACCGAGTTGGTAATGTTCAATGTTTATCGTTCCTATGATTTCAGAGGCCATCGCTCGCTCCTTATGCAGTCGCCTCATCCTAGGCAATGCAATGGCCTACCGTCGTTAATAGTTATGATAAAGGCCATCACCGATGGTGATGAGCAGGCAGTGCGATGAACTTGGACATGAACCAGTTGCGCGCTTTCGTTACGGTCGCCGAACTCAAGAGTTTTTCCAGAGCCTCGCATCGGTTATGTCGCGTGCAGTCTGCCATTAGCCAGCAGATTCAAAAGCTCGAGCGCTCGGTCGGCGCGGTGCTGTTCGTCAGGGGTGGACGTACGCTCGAACTTACCGCCCAGGGTGAACAACTGTTGGCTTATGCGCTGAAGATTCTGGCGTGGAACGATGTCGCCGTGACCGAATTGACCGAGGTATGCACGGCGCGCGTGGTCAGGATCGGCACTTCGGATACCTACGCGACATGCCATCTTCCGCACATCGTAAAAACCTGTGCCCAGCGGCTACCTTCAATGGAAATCGAGGTGCATTGCGACTACAGCGGTGCGCTGTGGAGGCGTTATCGCGCTGGGGAGCTGGACATCGTGCTGACTCAAGATTGCCCTGCGGACATTTCGGCGCAGTTGCTCTATTCGCAGCCCTTGGTCTGGGTCGTCGCAAGACAAAGCAACGTGTTCGAGCGCGAGACGGTCCCATTGGCGCTTTTCACCCAAGGGTGCGGTGACAGAGCGCTGGTGCTCGATGCCCTCAATCGCACCGGCAAGCCCTACCGAATCGGCTACCACGGTACGAGCCATGCCGGCGTAATCGCCGCGTTGTCCACGGGTTGCTACGTCTCGGCCGTGCTGCCGAGCAGCGCCGATCCAAACCTGCGGGTCCTGGACGAAGCGCAGGGGTTTCCACCCTTGGGTAGCTTGGACATTTCGCTTGCCTGTCGAGAAAAGTCCCACAACGCTCTGATCGGCCTGTTCGCGGAAGTGTCCCGCAGCTACTTTCACCGTTTGAACGCCACGCCCTCCCGTTTCGAAACTCACTCGGCGCCAATCGATGCGGGGATGGATGTGCTGCAAGATTCCGTCCGTCTGGGCTGAAGCCGTCACCACGATACGCCATGGTTTCCTTTTCCGCAGGTGCTCGAGAGCGTGCATCTGACGACCATTGAGGCGCCTTCGACGTCTCAAGGTGCTGATTATCTAAAGATGCGGCTGCGCCCGAGTACTTTCCAATACCGCGACTCGGCCTCCCAGCGGCTTTTCCGACCGCTGGCCGTCGGGTATGGAATCGAGGAATTCGTCATGAACGAACAAGAACACGTCATCGACTTTCTGGAAGGCTATCTGCAACCGCTTGGGCTGGACCTGGAAAACACGTACATCAACGAGATCAACAACGTCATCGAGCCACAGGTGATCGCGTCGCGCTCCATCGTCGACGAGGTCATGCGCTGGATGAGGTTGGGCCAGGAGCCGACCTACGACCCAGGTCTGGTAGGGGTTTTCCGCGAGCCCCATAGTTTTGCGGACACGCATCGCGAACCCAGGCTGCGCCTGGCCGAACTCGAAAGGGCGATACGCGCGCTGCTCGACTTAGCGGGCTGACGGGCGGGGCAGGTGCTTGGGCGGCGGTGGCAGGCGTTCGGCAAGGCTTGCCAGCACAGCGGCGGTGTCGTCGGCACGGGTCGCCAGTTCCAGCTGGATATGTTCGACCAGCCGCTGCAACTGCCATGGATCGTTGCGCTGTGCCGGGGCGATCAGTTGTTTGGCCACGATGCCGGTCGCGTCGGACAAGGTGAGCATGATGCTGCCATCCAGACCCGCCACGCGCAAGTTGACGCGATAGTCGTTGGCGAAGGCCTTGTTGATCAGTTCGAAGGGGTTGTACATGGTCATGTTCTATCACGTGGACATGTGGAGATGACCGGCGTCGTGCCGGGAAGGTTCACCACCCAAGACCTGTGGGCCGCAACGAAAAACGCCCGGCATTGGCATGCCGGGCGTTTTCAGACGAGACGTGCGATCACGCGTCAGGGTCTTCGTTCAATTCGAGCACCGGGCGCTTGCTGCGCAGTTTGCCGTAGAAGTGCTCCAGAGCGTGGTTGAGCTTGGTGGTGGCGCCATCGACCGCCAGGTCGAGCGAGTTGGCGGTGTGGCTGACCGAAATCGGTGCATGGCCCTTGGGTCGAGCTTCCATCTGGCAGCGCTTGTCGTGGGGACCAGGCTTGGCGCCGTTGTCGTCGCTCAGGTGGACTTCGATGCGGGTGAGGTCGTCTTCGTAGCGCTCGAGACCACTGTGCAACGTGGTGCGGACCCATTCTTCCAAGCGCACATCGCCCTGGATCTGGTTGCTGCTGTTGACCTGGATTTGCATGATTCCGATCCTTATTCAGCTGGCTCGCAAAAGGCGGCTCCCGGCGTTCGTGCCATGGGAAATGCTGCGCCCTTGACTCTAAGGTCAGGCAACGCCCGGTCGAATTCAACCCTGGTGGAAAAATAAATCTCCTGTTGCAATTAGTATCGAACCAAGGCGTCAAAGGGCACCCCATAGACCGTCTTCGGGGTTTCGCAAGCGACACAGGCAACTCATCAGGCAAACTTTGCTTATGAGAATTGAAATCATTACTATTGCATCCCCCGAAACCCCGGACCTCCTCCATGAAACCCAAAGCCACGGGTCTGCCTCTGCATTACCGCCTGGCGGTCGTGTCCCGCTGCCTGGCCGCCTTGCTGGGCGGCTATGTGCTGGCTTCGCTGACCAGCGTGTGTCTGGCGCTGCTGGCGCCCCTGCCGCAGGTGGACGCCGTGCTGTTGGGCATGATGCTGGCGTTCGTCGTGTATCTACTGGCCTTCCTCTGGTGTTTCGCCTGCCGTAGCGCTTGGCAGGCCTGGGCCGGGGTGTTGGCGCCGAGTCTGGTGCTGGGGGCGATCGATGCGCTGGCCTACTGGATGAACCTGCCATGAGAGAAGGCTTCCGCCAGGCGATGGCCTGGCTGCACACCTGGACCGGGCTGATCTTCGGCTGGTTGCTGTTCGCGATTTTCCTGACCGGCACGATGTCCTATTTCAAGGAAGAAATCAGCCACTGGAGCCAGCCGGAGATCCAGCGCCATGCCCTCGATCCGGCCAACAGCCTGGCCTTGGCGCAACGCTACCTGCAACGCAACGCAGGCTCGGCCAACGGCTGGTTCATCCGCCTGCCAAACGAACGCGAGCCGGCCATCAGCGTCGGTTGGCGCACGCCCGAAGGCGGCCGTCGCGGCTTCATGCGCAAGGACCTGGATGCGTCCAGCGGCGAAGAGGTGCAAGCACGCGACAGCCGCGGCGGCGAGTTCTTCTATCGCTTCCATTTCCAATTGGAGATGCCCCACCCCTGGGGGCGTTGGCTGTCGACCCTGTGCGCCTTCATCATGTTCCTCGGGCTGATCACCGGGATCATCACCCACAAGAAGATCTTCAAAGAGTTCTTCACCTTCCGCCCCGGCAAAGGGCAGCGTTCCTGGCTGGATGGGCACAACGCCATCGGCGTGCTGGTGCTGCCTTTCCACTTGATGATCAGCTACAGCAGCCTGGTGCTGTTCATGTATATGGTCATGCCGGCCGGAATCCTGGCCAGCTACGGCGGCGACACCAACCGCTACTTCAGCGACCTGTTCGGGCGCGACCTCGACGTCACCCCTGCTGGCGTGGTGGCGCCCATGGCTGCGCTGCCCACGCTGTACGCCAAGGCGCTGGAACAGGCGCCCGGCGCGCACCTCGACACGGTCCAGGTGCAGAACCCCAACGACCAGAATGCCCGGGTCAGCTTCACCCGCGCCTCGTCCGACGACGTCGCCTACCGCCGTAGCCAGACCTGGAGCTTCGACGGCGTCAGCGGCCAGTTGCTGTCCAGCGGCGCGCCGGAGAGCGGCATGATGATGACCTCGTTCAGCTTCGCCGGCCTGCACATGGGCAATTTCGCCGGGCCCTGGCTGCGCTGGCTGTACTTCTTCTTCGGCCTCGGCGGCACGGCGGTGATCGGCACCGGCCTGGTGATGTGGCTAGGCAAGCGCCAGCTCAAGCACGCCAAGCGCGCACGCATGCCGGCCGAGCTGCGCCTGGTCGAGGTGCTCAACGTCGCCAGCATGAGCGGTTTGTTGCTGGGTGTGGCGGCGTTCTTCTGGAGCAACCGCTTGCTGCCGCTGGGCATGCAAGGGCGCGGCGATATGGAGGTCAATGCGTTTCTCGGGGTATGGGCCTTGTCGTTGCTGCATGCCGTGCTGCGCCCTGGCCGCCGCGCCTGGGCCGAGCAATTGGGGCTGGGCGCGCTGGCTTTCGCGTCGCTGCCGCTGCTCAACGGGCTGACCACCGGGCAGGGCCTGAACCATTCGCTCGCGGTGGGCGATTGGGCGATGGCCGGCTTCGACCTCACTGCGCTCGCCGTCGGCCTGTTCCTGGGCTGGACCGCGCGCAAGATGCTGACACCGCCCACCGTCGCCGCCAAGCGTGCGCCGCGAGCATTGCCCGCGCGCCGCGACGGCGGCGCCGAAGTGGAGGCGCATTGATGTTCGGTATCGCCCTGATGGGCTTCGCTGGCTTCGCAGCGCTGTGCCTGGCCATGGAAAAGCACTTCAAGGAGCTGCTCAAACGCAGCCCTGACGCGCGTCACGGCAAAGCCTTGCGCCTCGGCGGCTGGGCGCTGTTGCTGGCCTCGCTGTTGCTGGCGGGGCAGCTGCGCGGCTGGGCGCACGGCCTGGTGGAATGGATCGCCGTGTTGATGGCGGGGGTGGTCGCATGGGTGTTCGTGCTGCCTTATCGACCGCGCCTGTTGTTGGGCCTGGCGGCCGCCAGCGCTGTGCTCGGCCCGCTGTTGGCCGTGTTTACGCTGTGACGCTGTGAGCGAACCGGGAGAGCGCACCGAACCTGTCGGCGAGCCGGCCTGCGGGCGGGCGCGGTTCGTCCAGGTGTTCCAGGCTCAGCGCGCCCGCATGGAGGCACTGGTCAGCCGCCGCGTCGGCTGCCGCGCCACGGCCTCGGACCTGGTCCAGGAACTGTTCCTGCGCTTCTGGCGCCGGCCGCAGATCGAGGTCGAAGCGCTCGACACCTACCTGCTGCGCTGCGCCGGCAACCTGGCCATCGACCATCTGCGCAGCGAAGGCAGCCGCGAGCGTACGGCCGAAGCCGTGGCGCCGGCGCTTGAGGCGACCACCGCCCTGGCCCCGGAGCAGGCGCTGGAAGTCGACCACGACCTGCAGCGCATCGAGGCCGCCTTGCGTGCCTTGCCCGAACGCACCCGGCACATCTTCCTGCTCAACCGCATCCACGGCCGCAAGTACGGCGAGATCGCCAGGGCCATGCAACTGTCCCAGAGCGCGGTGGAAAAGCATATGATGCGCGCCCTCCAAGCGTGCAAGGCGAGTGTCGCCGAGCCCACGTCCATGTCACGCCGGCCAGGAAGCGCCCGTCGATGAGCCCATCACCGTCGATCACCGAAGCGCATTTGCAGGCCGCCCTGCATTGGCTCAGCCGAATCAACGAGCAGCCCGCGCGGGCCGAAGGCGCGGCCTTCAAACGTTGGCTGCTGGCCGACCCCAGACATCGCGACGCCTATGCGCAGGCTCGATCACTCTGGCGAAGCAGCGCCGCGCCGGCACTGCGCTTGGCCGAAGAAGAGGGCGACAGCCTGCAACGCTACCTCGACGCCATGAGCCGTCCGGTCAAGGGGTCTTGGCGGCGACGCAGCGCGGCCCTGGCGCTGGCCGCCTGTCTGGTATTGGCCGTGGGCATCGGCGGTGGCTGGCAGCCGGGCCGCTGGCTATCGGACACCCAAGCCGACTACAGCACTGCGCAGACCACCCGCCAGATCACCCTGGCCGACCACTCGCGGGTCACCCTCGACGCGGGCAGCGCGATCACGGTCGACTTCGCCCAGGGCGAGCGCCGTGTGCGCTTGCTGCACGGTGCGGCGTTCTTCCAGGTCAGGCACACCGGCGAAGCGTTCCGGGTCGAAGCCGGTGGCGGCGAGGTGCGGGTGATGGGCACGCGATTCGAAGTGCGTGCGCTCGAGGACGGCGCGCAGGTCACGGTCAGCAGCGGGCGCGTGGCCGTCAGCCCTGCGCCGGGGAGCAGGGCGCAGGAACTGACGGCCGATCAGCAACTGAGCTACCGCAAAGGGCAGTTGGACACCGTGCAGCGCGTCGACAGCGATAGCCGCCTGGCCTGGCGCCAGGGTTGGCTGAACTATTACCAGGCGCCGCTGGGGCAGGTGGTCGAGGACCTAGCACGCTATTACCCCGGACGCATCCTGTTGCTCGATGACACCTTGGCGCACCGCACCGTCAGTGGCAGCTTCCCTGTGGCCGAGCCGTTGCGAGCGCTGGACTCGCTTGGCCAAGTGCTGGGCTTCTCGCGGCAGACGCTGTTGGGGCGGCTGACCTTGATCCGCTAGGCCAATGCGGATCGAAAGATCCAGAAAATATTTCCAATGACGGGTGAGGTCGCCCGGGTCGGCATCCGTGTAATGAGTGGAACTGCGATTGATTCGCAGTCATAGCCCTCTCACAGGTCAGCGTTCATGAAGTTCACCCCGCGTTGCGTCCCTCTCTGGCTCGGTCTCGCCCTGCTGCCGGTCACGGCATTCTCCTCCCCGGCCAGCGCCGCCGCGCAGCAGCAGACCTATGCGTTCGCCCAGCCGGCCCAGCCCCTGGCCCATGCCCTCGACGCCTTTAGCCGCGCTACCGGCCAAAGTGTGGTGTACACCCTCGAATTGCCCGGCGCCCAGGCGCCGGCGCTCGACGGCCGTTACAGCGCCGAGCAAGCGCTGCAACGTCTGCTCGGCAGTACGGGCCTGACCTGGCGTCGCCTCGATGCCCGCACGCTGACTTTGGAAACGCCAGCCTTGGATACCGCAGGCACCGTCAACCTGCAGGCCACCACCGTCGACTCGCTGCTGGACGACGACAGCTACCAACCGCCGGCCAGCGCGTCGATCATGCGCGGCCAAGGTTCGAGCCAGGACATTCCCCAAGCGATCAACGTGGTACCGGCCCAAGTCATCCGCGACCAGGCTCCGCGCAACCTCGACGACGCCCTGACCAACGTCAGCGGCGTGACCCAGGGCAACAACTTCGGCGGCACCTCCGACACGGTGATGAAGCGCGGCTTCGGCGACAACCGCGACGGTTCGATCATGCGCGACGGCATGCCCATCGTGCAGGGCCGCAGCCTCAATGCCAGCACCGAACGGGTCGAAGTGCTCAAGGGGCCGGCGTCGTTGCTGTACGGCATCCAGGACCCGGGCGGGGTGATCAACGTGGTCAGCAAGCGCCCGCAACGCGAGCAGTACAACGCCCTGACCGTGCGCGGCTCGACTTACGGCAGCGGCAAGAACGGCAGCGGCGGCAGTTTCGACAGCACTGGCGCCCTGGGCGACAGCGACCTGGCCTACCGGCTGATCGTCGACCATGAGGACGAAGACTACTGGCGCAACTTCGGTACGCACCGCGAGTCGCTGGTAGCGCCGTCGCTGGCCTGGCTGGGCGAAGACACCCAGGTGGTGCTGGCCTACGAGCACCGCGAATTCCTCTACCCGTTCGACCGCGGCACGGCGTTCGGCAGCAACGGCCACCCGCTGGACATTCCCGCCACCCGGCGCCTGGACGAGCCGTTCAACGACATGGAAGGGCGCTCCGACCTCTATCGCCTGGAAGTCGACCACCAGCTGGACGACGTCTGGAAGCTGCACATGGGCTACAGCTTCAACCGCGAAACCTACGACGCCAGCCAGGTGCGCGTTACCGGCGTGAACCAGGCCGCCGGCACCCTGACCCGCAGCATCGACGGCACCCACAACGCCATGAGCCGCGACCAGTACGCCATCATCCACCTCAATGGCAACGTCGAGCTGGCCGGCATGCAGCACGACCTGTTGTTCGGCGTCGACCACGAAGACCGCAAGGTGTTTCGCGGCGACCTGATCCGCCAGACCGCGCGCTCCCGATTCAGCTATCTCAACCCGGTCTATGGCCGGGAAGTGGAGGGCAGCACGGTCCGCGCCAGCGACAGCGACCAGACCGACAAACTGCGTACCGATGCGCTGTTCATGCAGGACGCCCTGCACCTGGACGACCACTGGATTCTGGTCGCCGGTGCGCGCTTCCAGCAATACGACCAGTACGCCGGGCGCGGCCGCCCGTTCAGCGCCAACACCGACAACAGCGGCCAGTCCTGGGTGCCCCACGCCGGCATCGTCTACAAGGTCGACGACCAGCTGTCGTTCTATGGCAGCTACAGCGAGTCGTTCAAACCCAACTCCAGCATCGCGCCGCTGAGCGGTGGCCTGGTGCTGGATTCCTCGATCGCGCCCGAAGAGGGCAAGTCCTGGGAGCTGGGCGCCAAGCTGGACATGCCAGGCAGCCTGACCGGCACCTTGGCGCTGTTCGACATCACCAAGCGCAACGTGCTGGTGTCCAACTTCGACAGCGGTACGGGCGAGACGCTGTACAGCAATGCCGGCGAGGTCAACTCACGCGGCGTCGAACTGGACCTGACCGGCCAGCTCAGCGACCGCTGGAGCCTGATCGGCAGTTACGCCTTCACCGACGCTGAAGTCACCAAAGACCCGGACCTGGAGGGCAACCGCCTGCAAAACGTCGCCCGCCATAGCGGCTCGCTGTCGGCGGTATACGACTACGGCAGCCTGTTCGGCGGCGATCGTCTGCGGCTTGGGGCAGGTGCGCGCTATGTGGGGGAACGTTCGGGCAACGCCACCAACACCTTCGACTTGCCGTCGTATACGGTGGCCGATGCCTTCGCCACTTACGAAACCAAGCTCGATGAGCACAAGGTACTGTTGCAGTTGAACGTGAAGAACCTGTTCGACCGGGTTTATTACAGCTCGGCGGTGAACCAGTACTTCGTGGCGATCGGCGATGCGCGGCAGGTGAGTGTGTCCACTACGCTGCAGTTCTGAGACGGCCCGAGCGGCCGCGCTGCAGCAGGGCCGAGGGTATGCGTGGTCGAATCGGGGCGGCTGCGCCGCCCATCGCGGCTGATCGGAACGCCGAACCGGCCGCTCCTACAAAGCGGCTGATCGGAGCGCCGAACCGGCTGTTACTCCAGGGGAGACGTGTACTCCCAGGAGTGCATTGACCAGTGGGAGCGGCTTCAGCCGCGATGGCCGGCACAGCCGGCCCAATGGCCGTCGCGCCTTCCTACAGCTCCCGGCGCGGAGCGTCAGCCCTTCCACACCTGCGGATTCACCAGGTTCTGTGGCCGCTCGCCCAGCAGCGCCGCGCGCAGGTTATCCAGCGCCCGGTTGGCCATGGCCTCGCGGGTTTCGGCGGTGGCCGAGCCCAGGTGCGGCAAGGTCAGCGCGTTGGGCAGCTTGAACAGCGGCGATTCGCGCAAAGGCTCCTGCTCGTACACGTCCAGGCCGGCGCCGCGGATGGTGCCGTTTTGCAGCGCTTCGATCAGCGCCGCTTCGTCCACCACCGGACCGCGGGCGATGTTGATCAGGAAGGCACTGGGCTTCATCAGCTTCAACTCCCGCGCGCCGATCAGCTTGCGCGTGGCGTCGGACAGCGGCACCACGATGACCACGAAGTCCGCCTCGCCCAGCAACTGCTCAAGGCTGCGGTACTGAGCGCCCAGCTCCTGCTCCAGTGCCGCCTTGCGGCTGTTGCCGGCATACAGCACCGACATGCCGAAACCGAAACGTCCACGCCGGGCGATGGCCGCGCCGATGTTGCCCAGGCCGACGATGCCGAGGGTCTTGCCGTGCACGTCACTGCCGAACTGCGCCGGCCCTACGGTGGCCTGCCAGTTGCCAGCCTTGGTCCAGGCATCGAGTTCGGCGGTGCGCCGGGCGCAGCCCATGATCAGCGAGAAGCCGAGGTCGGCGGTGGTTTCGGTGAGCACGTCGGGGGTGTTGGTCAGGGCGATGCCGCGCTCATTGAAGTAGTCCACGTCGTAGTTGTCATAACCGACCGACACGCTCGACACCACCTCCAGCTTGGCCGCGCCTTCGAGCTGGCTGCGGCCCAGCTTGCGCCCTGCGCCGATCAGGCCATGGGCTTGGGGCAACGCTTCGTTGAACTGCGCCGCGATGTCGCCGCGTTTGGGGTCGGGCACGATCACGTTGAAATCGGACTGCAGGCGTTCGGCCATGGCGGGCGTGATGCGGCTGAAGGCCAGGACGGTTTTTTTCATGGGCGGCTTCTCTGCGGGGTGATTGGTTAGCAACCTAACATCGTCCGCCACCCCGATGCAGCCGCTTTTTCAATGGGCCACGTGCAACTCGTGGATCTTCAGGTCCGCGTCGTGGGCGGCGAGGATTTCCGGCAGGGAATTGCGCAGGTACTCCACCCAGGTCTTGATCTTGGCATCCAGGTACTGCCGCGACGGGTAGATCGCGTACAGGTTCAGCTCCTGCAAGCGGTAGTCGGGTACCACCCGCACCAGGCTGCCGTCGCGCAGGCCATCGATTGCGGTGTAGATCGGCAGCACGCCCACGCCCATGCCGCTGCGGATCGCGGTTTTCATGGCGTCGGCGGAATTGACCTGGAACGGCGAGGACGGCACGTTGATCACTTCCTGGCCTTCCGGGCCGTTGAACAGCCACTTCTCCAGCGCGATCACCGGGCTGACCATGCGCAGACAGGCGTGCTTGGCGAGTTCCGCCGGCTTTTGCGCGATGCCGTGGCGGGCCACGTAGTCGGGAGAGGCGCAGACGATGCTGTAGGTGATGCCCAAGCGCTGCGAAACGAAGCCCGAATCGGGCAGCTCGCTGGCCAGCACGATGGACACGTCGTAGCCCTCGTCGAGCAGGTCCGGCACGCGGTTGGCCATGGTCAGGTCGAAGGTCACGTCCGGGTGGGTTTCCCGATAGCGGGCGATGGCATCGACCACGAAGTGCTGGCCCACCCCGGTCATCGAATGCACCTTGAGCTGCCCGGCCGGGCGCGCATGGGCGTCGCTGGCTTCGGCTTCGGCCTCTTCGACGTAGGTGAGGATCTGCTCGCAGCGTGTCAGGTAGCGCTTGCCGGCTTCGGTCAGGGCGATGCGCCGGGTGGTGCGGTTGAGCAAGCGCGTTTGCAGGTGCGCTTCGAGGTTGGAGACGGCGCGCGACACGTTCGCAGTGGTGGTGTCCAGTTGGGCGGCGGCGGCGGTAAAGCTGCCCAGCTGCGCCACGCAGCTGAACGCGCGCATGTTTTGCAAGGTGTCCATGGGTCACTCTCGGGGTTGAGGGCGAAATTGTGACATGAAGCAACGGCGGAGGCGCTTCGACCAAAGCCGGATTATCGCTCTTTTGGTAACAAAGATTCGCACGAATATACGCTTATCGGCGTTCGCGCCGCCCCCTAGAATGGCGCCGCCCACCCCCCATGCCCCGGAAATCGCCGCTGTGCAGCGTCGCCTCGTTAGCGCACTTCGTGTGCTCAGTTGTTGTGTCATCAGCCTGAACATGTCGGGCTGTATCAATACCGCCGGTATCGCCCCGCACCAGCGCCCCGTGCAGCCCGACGCCTTGGCCATCGACGCGGCCATCCGCAGCGCCGAGCAGGATGCGCACTGGCCCCGCCAGCGCTGGTGGCAAGCCTATGGCGACCCGCAGCTCGACCGTCTGATCGACCAGGCCCTGGCCGGCAGCCCCAGCCTGGCCGCCGCCGTGGCGCGCCTGCACCAGGCCCAGGCGCTGGCCGGTGTTGCCGAGTCGGCCGAGCGGGTGCAGGGCAACGCCGAAGCCGCGCTGAACCGCCACGGCTGGCCGCAGGATCAGTTCTACGGCCCCGGCGGATTGTCCGGCGCCAGCACCTGGGACACCCACGCCGGCCTTGGCCTGAGCTATTCCCTCGACCTCTGGGGCCGTGAGCGCAATGCCAGCGAACAGGCCCTCGACGTCGCCCACCAGCGCGCCGCCCAAGCCCGACAGGCGCAGCTGGAATTGCAGAACAACGTGGCCAAAACCTATATCCAGCTGGCGCTGCACTATGCGCAGCGCGACATCGTCGAGCGCCAGCTAGCCCGCCAGGAACAGATCCTGGCCCTGACCCAGCGCCGCCTTGACGCTGGCATGGGTACCCACCTGGAAGTCAGCCAGGCGCAGGCGCCGCTGCCGGAAATCCACCGTCAGCTCGACGACCTCGACGAAGCCATGGCCCTGACCCGCAATCAGTTGATGGCTCTGGCTGGCCTCGGTCCGGGGCAGGGCGCCCGCCTGCAACGGCCGACCCTGGCTCTGGCCGCGCCCTTGCCGCTGCCGTCGCGGGTGCCGGCCGAACTGCTCGGCCAGCGCCCGGACGTGGTCGCCAGCCGTTGGCAGGTGGCCGCGCAAGCGCGAGGCATCGACGTGGCCCATGCAGATTTCCTGCCCAACATCGACCTGCTCGCCAACCTCGGCTTCATGGCCACCGGCGGCGCCGCCCTGAGCCTGTTCGACGCGCGCAAGCGCACCTATCAGGCAGGGCCCGCGCTGAGCCTGCCGGTGTTCGACGGCGGCCGCCTGCGCGCGCAGCTTGGCGCGGCGGCGGCCGGCTACGACCTGGCCGTGGCGCACTACGACCAGACCTTGGTGGAGGCGTTGAAAGCCATTTCCGACCAGCTGATCCGCCGCGAGTCGATGCAGGCCCAGGCGCGTTTGGCCGGCGAATCGGTGGCCGCCGCCCAGCGCACCTACGACATCGCCACCGTGGCCTTCCAGCGCGGGCTCACCGGTTACCAGGACGTACTCGACGCGCAGACCTTGCTGTTGCACCAGCAGCAGATCGAACAGCAGGTCTGGGCCGCGCGCCTGACCGTGCACGCCGAACTGGCCACGGCCTTGGGCGGCGGGCTGAACGCTGGCGAAGACACCCCCGACCCCTCGCGCGAAGCGGCGCCCTCTTTACCGGCCGCCCTGGCGTTGGGGCAACGCGGCGGGCCCGCGCGATGAGCACCGTGGGCCTGGCCTGGCACCGCCTCCAGGGCCTGGAGTGGCGACGCGGTTTCTTCACTTGGGCACGCACCGACGGCGTGACCTGGGTGTACATCCTCAAGGTGCTGATGGCGGCCTTCCTGACTCTGTGGCTGGCCATGCGCCTGGAGCTGCCGCAGCCGCGTACGGCGATGATCACCGTGTTCATCGTCATGCAGCCGCAGAGCGGGCACGTGTTCGCCAAGAGCTTCTACCGTGTGCTCGGCACCCTGGCCGGCTCGGCGATGATGGTGCTGCTGATGGCGCTGTTCCCACAGAACACCGAGCTGTTTCTGCCCAGCCTGGCGCTGTGGGTGGGCCTGTGCGCGGCCGGCGCCATGCGCTACCGCACCTTCCAGGCCTACGGCTTCGTGCTGGCCGGCTACACCGCGGCCATGACCGGTCTGCCAGTGCTCGAACACCCCGACCAGGCCTTTCTGGCGGCGGTGTGGCGGGTGCTGGAAATCGGCCTGGGCATCCTCGTCTCCACGGCGGTCAGCGCCGCGATCCTGCCGCAGTCGTCCAGCGCGGCCCTGCGCAACGCCCTGTACCAGCGCTTCGGCGTATTCGCCGGGGTGGCCGTGCAAGCGTTGCGCGGCGGCAACGCACCGGCCGACTTCGAAGCCAACAGCGTGCGCCTGGTGGCCGAAGCCGTGGGCCTGGAGAGCCTGCGCAACGTCACCGCCTTCGAAGACCCACACATGCGCCGGCGCAGCGGCCGGCTGGTGCGCATGAACAGCGAGTTCATGGGCGTGACCACGCGCTTCAACGCCCTCTACCGCCTGCTCGAACGCCTGCGCGCGCAGGGCTCGGCACCGATCAACGCGGCGCTCGCGCCGGGTGTGGCGAGCCTGATCGAGCTGTTCGAACCTTATGTGAACCGCTTGCTGACCGATGCCGACGCGCTGCGCCTGACCCTGGAGCTGGCCGCCTACCGCGACGGCCTGCAACAGCAGGTGCGCGAGCTGCGCGCCGCGTTCCTGGCCAGTGCGCCCAGCGAAGCCGAGCTGCTGGATTTCCATACCGCCTTCGAGCTGCTCTACCGCTTGATCGATGACCTCTACAACTACGCCCAGACCCACGCCTCGCTGGCGGCCCACAAGCACGCCCGCGAGCAGTGGCGCGAACCCTTCGTGGCCCGTACCACCTGGTGGGTCTCGGCGGCGGCCGGGGTACGTTCGGCGGTGGTGCTGTTGCTGCTGGGCAGCTACTGGCTGCTCAGCGACTGGCCCAGCGGCGCGATGATGACCTTGATCGCCACGGTCACCGCCGGGCTCTCGGCGGCCTCGCCCAACCCCAAGCGCATGGCCTTTCAGATGGCCTGCGGCACCTTGCTCGGGGCGTTCATCGGTTTTTTCGAAACCTTCTTCGTATTTCCGTGGATCGACGGCTTCGCCTTGCTCTGCCTGGTGCTCGCGCCGGTGTTCGTGCTCGGCGCGTTCCTCTCCTCGCGCCCGGCCTATGCCGGCTATGGCATCGGCCTGCTGGTGTTCTTCGCCACAGGTTCGGTGCCGAACAACCTGACCCAGTACAACCCTTACGTGTTCGTCAACGACTACATCGCCATGGTCATCGGCATGCTGGTCTGCGCGGCGGCGGGGGCGATCGTTCTGCCGCCCAACAGCCGCTGGTTGTGGCTGCGCCTGGAGCACGACCTGCGCGGACAGGTGCTGTTCGCCCTCGGTGGGCGTCTGCGCGGGTTGGGCTCGGCCTTCGAAAGCGGCACCCGCGACCTGTTGCACCAAGCCTATGGCCTGGCCGCCGGCACGCCCAAGGTGCAGGGCGAGCTGGTGCGCTGGATGTTCGCAGTGCTGGAGATCGGCCACGCCATCATCGAGCTGCGCAAGGAACAGGCGCAGGCCCCGGTGCACCCGGCCTACGCCGAAACCCAGCCTTGGCGCCAGGCCATCCGCGTCATGGGCCGGGCCCTGGCGCGCCTGTTCCTGCAACCGAGCGCCAGCCACCACGCGCGGGCGCTGGTGGCCGTGGACCACGCCATCAGCCGCGTGCAGGCCACCGACGAGCCATTCGCTCGGCATTTCGACACCTCGGTGCTGCGGCGGGTGCAGAGCTACCTGCACTTCATCCGCACCTCGCTCCTCGACCCCCAATCGCCGCTGGCACCCGCCCCAGGACTCGACCATGCCCCGTGAAATCGCCTTCCACGGCCTGTACCTGCCGACCCTGACCCTGCTGTTCCTGCTCGCCGCAGGGCTGGCCTGGGGCCTGGACCGGTTCATCGCCAGCGTCGATGGCTACCGCTTCTTCTGGCATCCGGCGCTGCTGCGCCTGTCGCTGTTCGTCTGTCTCTTCGGCGCCCTGGCGCTGACCGTCTATGGGTAAGCACCTGCGATGAAAAAGTTCTACAGCCTGATCGCCACCCTGTTGGTGCTGGCCGCCGCCGTGTTCATCGGGCGGCAGTTGTGGGTCGACTACATGACCACGCCCTGGACCCGCGACGGCCGGGTACGCGCCGACATCATCAACGTCGCCGCCGACGTGCCGGGCTACGTGCTGGACGTGCCGGTGCGCGACAACCAGCGGGTGAAGAAAGGCGACCTGCTGATCCAGATCGATCCGGCCCATTACCAGGTGGCGGTGGACCAAGCCAGGGCACTGGTGGCCTCGCGCAAGGCCACCTGGCAGATGCGCCAGGTCAACGCCCGGCGCCGCGCCGACCTGGACAACCTGGTGATCTCCCAGGAGAACCGCGACGACGCCCGCGACATCGCCGGCGCCGCGCTGGCCGACTACCAGCAGGCCCAGGCCCAGCTCGCCGCCGCCGAGCTGAACCTGGCGCGCACGCGCATCCTGGCCACGGTCGACGGCTACGTGACCAACCTCAACGTGCACCGCGGCGACTACGCGCGCACGGGCGAGGCAGTGATGGCGGTGGTCGACGAGCAGTCGTTCTGGGTCTATGGCTTCTTCGAAGAGACCAAACTGCCGCACGTGAAGGTGGGCGATCCGGCCGAGTTGCAGATGATGAGCGGCGAGCGCCTGCGTGGGCACGTCGAGAGCATCGCCCGTGGCATCTACGATCGCGACAACCCGCAGAGCCGCGAGCTGGTGGCCGACGTCAACCCGACCTTCAACTGGGTGAGGTTGGCGCAGCGGGTCCCGGTGCGGATTCATATCGACCAGGTGCCGGAGGGGTATCTATTGGCGGCGGGGACCACCTGTACCGTGGTGGTCAAGGGGCTCGACGATTGACGCAGGCGCGGTCGACCGGCTCAGGGGGCCTGCATCGGTGCCACCAGCACCGGCCATTGCCCCTGGTCGATCACCTTTGCGCTGACCGACGGATCAAGCAGTCGGCCCAACCGCGACAGATGGCGATGGCCCATGACGATCAATTCGCAGTCCAGCGTCCGCGCTGTGTCGAGAATCGCCTCCACCGGCACGCCCGGCACGGTGCGCCCCTGGCACTCGAAGCTTGCCGCGCGCAAGGTTTCGACCGCCTCGGCCACGGCCTGTTCGGCCAGTCGCTGCTCTTCGCAGGCGGCCGGGTACTGGTCGCGCTCTTGTTCGGTGTAGCCGGCCGGCGCAGCGTGCACGGCAAAGCTGGGGTCGATCACCAGCAGGATGTGCAGCGTTTGCTCCGCAGGCCGGCAATAACGTTGGGCCAATTCGAGGATGGCGCGGCGGGCTGGGGAGGCGTCGATGGCGATCAGGACTGGGCGCGGCATGGGGATTTCCTCGGCGGTGGAAGGGCAGGCCTGCATTCTCGACGCTTGCCGGCCCGCGGATAAAGCCCCTGGCACGCACGAGCCGATTGCGTCTGGCGCACGGATGCCAGCTGTTAAGATCACCGTTTCCCACAGCCTTCGCGGACATTACCCGATGCCACTGCCGGACATGAACCTGTTGGTCGCCCTCGACGCTTTGCTTGACGAAGGCAGCGTGGTCGGCGCGGCCCAACGCATGAACCTGAGCCCTGCCGCCATGAGCCGTACCTTGGGGCGCATCCGCGAGGCGCTGGGCGACCCGATCCTGGTGCGTGCCGGGCGCGGCCTGGTGCCGACGCCACGGGCGCTGGCCCTGCGCGAGCAGGTCAGCCACTTGGTGGAGCAGGCCGGCCAGGTGTTTCGCAGTGCCGAGAGCGTCGATCTGGCCAACTTGGACCGCGCCTTCAACATCCGCACCAACGACCTGTTCATCGCCCTCTATGGCGCGCAATTGTTGCGCATGATGCACGAGCAGGCGCCGCGCACCGTGCTGCGCTTCGTACCCGAAGGCGGCCAGGACGACGACGCGGTGCTGCGCGACGGGCGCACCGATCTGCTGATCAGTTCGAGCATCGACCTGGGCCCGGAGATCAAGGTGCAGCGCCTGTTCCACACCCTCTACATCGGCTTGGCCCGGCGCGAGCACCCGATCTTCGACGGCCCGATCACCCCCGAACGCTTCGCCGCCTACCCGCAGATCAGCGTCTCGCGCCGCGGCCGCGCCAACGGTCCGATCGACGCGGAACTGGCGCTGCACAAGGTGCAACGGCATGTGGCGCTGATCACGCCGAGCTTTCATTCGGCGATGTTTTCCCTGCCCGATTCCGACTTGATCCTGCCGATGCCGGCCAACATTCTCGCCAGCGTCAACAAGCTCGACCTGCCGCTACGGGCCTTCGACATTCCGCTGCCGATGGAGCGGGTGACGGTGATGCAGGCCTGGCATCCTCGCTACCACAACGACCCGGCGCATCGCTGGCTGCGCCAGACCCTCAAGGCTTGTTGCCAGATGGAGATGGGTGACGAGGGCCAGTGGGTCTGAAACCAACGCTGGCCGATTGCGTCGTACGCAAAGTAAAACTGCCGATAAGTCAGTTTTCGTAAGCATTCGATCTTTCTAGACTGCCCAGCATCAAATTATTGCTGGAGATTTCAGGCATGGCGGTGTCGCTCAACCCACCGGCGGCGCTCGCCTCTGCGCCGCCAGCGGCCGCGCCGGCGCAATCGGCGTTCGGTCCGCGTGTGGTGACCGGGTTGTTCGGCGTGTTGCTGGCGGTGCTGTGCGCCGGCCTCAACGAAGCGGTGACCAAGCTGTCGCTGGCCGACATCCGTGGTGGCATGGGCATCGGCGCCGACGAGGGCGCCTGGCTGCTGGCGGTGTACAGCGCCGCTTCGGTATCGGCCATGGCCTTTTCGCCCTGGTTGGCCACCACTTTTTCCCTGCGCCGTTTCACCCTGTGCGCCATCGCCCTGTTCGCCGCGTTCGGTCTGCTGCAACCTCTCGCGCCGAACCTGCACAGCCTGATGCTGCTGCGCATTCTGCAAGGGCTGGCGGCCGGCGCCTTGCCGCCGATGCTGATGAGCGTGGCGCTGCGCTTCCTGCCGCCGGGCATCAAGATCTACGGCCTGGCCTGCTATGCGCTGACCGCCACCTTTGGTCCGAATCTGGGCACACCGCTGGCGGGGCTGTGGACCGAGTACGTCGGCTGGCAATGGGCGTTCTGGCAGATCATCGGCCCGTCGCTGCTGGCCATGGCCTGCGTGGCCTGGGGCTTGCCGCAAGACCCTTTGCGCCTGGAGCGCTTCGCCCAGTTCAACTGGCGCGGTGTGCTGCTCGGGCTGCCGGCCTTGAGCTGCCTGGTGCTGGGTTTGTCGTTGGGCGATCGCTGGGGCTGGTTCGACTCGCCGCTGATCGCGGCGCTGCTGGGCAGCGGTGGCTTGCTGCTGGTGCTGTTTCTGTACAACGAGTGGTCGGAGCCGGTGCCGTTCTTCCAGTTGCGGCTGCTGTCGCGGCGCAATCTGGCCTTCGCGCTGGTGACCCTGGCCGGCGTGCTGGTGGTGCTGTCCGGTTCGGGCAGCCTGCCGTCGGCGTACCTGGCGCAGATCCACGGCTACCGGCCGGCGCAGACCAGCCCGCTGATGCTGCTGGTGGCGCTGCCGCAGTTGCTCGCGCTGCCGCTGACCGCGGCGCTGTGCAACCTGCGCGCCGTCGATTGCCGCTGGGTGCTGGCCGCAGGCCTGGGCCTGCTGGTGCTGTCGTGCCTGGGCAGCAATGGGCTGACCAGCGCCTGGATTCGCGATGACTTCTACCCGATCTACCTGCTGCAGGTGTTCGGCCAGCCCATGGCGGTGCTGCCGCTCTTGATGCTCTCGACCAACGGCATGAGCCCCCAGGAAGGGCCGTTCGCCTCGGCCTGGTTCAACACCGTCAAGGGCCTGGCCGCGGTGGTGGCCACGGCCGTGCTGGAACTGCTGGGCACCTGGCGCCGGCATTTCCATTCCAACCACCTGGTCGACAGCCTGGGCAACGCGCCCCAGCTCGACGACCGCGCCGCCGGGCTCGCCCAGCGCATCCACGAACAGGCCCAGGTGCTGACCTCGGCCGACCTGTATCTGGTGATGGCAGGGATCGGCGTTGCGCTGATCTGCCTGATTCCTTTCGTACCTACCCGGGTCTACCCGCCACGCGCGGTGGCCTGAACCTGTGACCGAGAACCGCTGACATGAAGGACAACCGCAAGACCCTGATCATCGCCGGCGTGCTCGCCATGGCGGCGCTGGCCGTGCTCGCCGGCCGCTGGCTGCTGGGCAGCGACCACCGGCAAAGCACCGAAGACGCCTACGTGGTGGCCGACTACACCGTGGTCGCGCCGAAAGTGGCCGGCTTCATCAAGCAGGTGCTCGTCGAGGACAACCAGCAGGTCAAGACCGGACAACTGCTCGCCAGCCTCGACGACCGCGACTATCAAGCCGCGCTGGACGCCGCCCTGGCCCGGCAGAGCGTGGCCCAAGCACAGCGCGCCAACGCCCAGGCGACCCTCGAGCGCCAGGCCGCGCTGATCGCCCAGGCCGAAGCGGCGGTGCGAGCGGCCAAGGCCGAGACGGCCTTCGCCGAGCATGAGGTGGGCCGTTACGGGCGCCTGGCCGAGCAGGGCGCCGGCACCGTACAGAACGCCCAGCAGGCGCGCAGCCGGGTCGAACAGGCACGCGCACAGCAGGCCAACAGCGCGGCGGCCTTGCTCGCCGCACGCAAGCAGGTGGATGTGCTCAGCGCTCAGCGCGACAGCGCCGAGGGCCAGTTCAAGCAGGCCGAGGCCGAGGTGGAAAAGGCGCGCCTGGACTTGTCGTACACGCGCATCACCGCACCCGTCGACGGCATGGTCGGCGAGCGCGCGCTGCGTGTCGGTGCCTACGTCAGCCCCGGCACGCGGCTGCTGTCGGTGGTGCCGCTGGCCGACGCCTACGTGGTCGGCAACTTCCTCGAGACGCAACTGACCCACGTGCAGCCCGGCCAGCCGGTGCAGTTGCGGGTCGACACCTTCGCCGGGCACAGCCTGCACGGCCACGTGCAGAGCATTGCGCCGGCCACCGGAGTGACCTTCGCCGCGGTCAAGCCCGACAACGCCACCGGCAACTTCACCAAGGTGGTGCAGCGCATTCCGGTGAAGATCGTCTTCGATGCCGACCAGCCCGGCTTGGAGCGGTTGCGCGTCGGCATGTCCGTCGAGGCCACCATCGAGACCGATGCCGACAGCCACGTCGATAGCCCCGCCGGCCGCGAGGTCAGCGCACGATGAGGGCCATGGTTCGTTTCAGCCCTTTGCTGCTGGCCGCAGCCCTGGCCGGGTGCAGCCTGGGCCCGGATTTCCAGGCGCCACACAGCCAGACCCCGGCGCAGTGGTCGGCGCCGCGCGGTGAGGCCGCGTCCAGCCAGCCAAGCGCCGACCCCCTCCAGCAGCGCTGGTGGGACAACTTCCACGACGCCCGTCTCAGTGCTCTGATCGAACAGGTGACGGCGCGCAACCTCGACCTGCAACTGGCCAGTGCCCGTGTGCTGCAGAGCCGCGCCGCGCGCAGCTCGGTGGCCGGCGAGGAGCTGCCGTCGGTAGACGCCGAGGCCGGCTACAGCCGTGCGCGCAACAGCGCTGAAGGCCTGAACGATCCGTCCGGCAACGCCGGCAAGTCCGCTTACAGCCTGTGGCAGGGCGACCTCACCGCCGGCTGGGAGTTGGACCTCTGGGGCCGCGTGCGGCGCCAGGTGGAGGCGGCCGATGCCAACGTGCAGGTGGCCGAGGACGATCGCCGCGGCGTGCTGCTGACGCTGCTCGGCGAAACCGCACGCGACTACATCCAACTGCGTGCCGTGCAGCGCACGCTGGGCGTCACCGAAGACAACCTCAAGCTCGCCCAGCACGGCCTGGAGCTGTCGCAAGACCGTTTGAACGAGGGGGTGGCGACCCAGTTGGACGTGGCCCAGGCCAGTGCGCAGGTCGCTTCCATAGAGGCGCGCCTGCCCACCTTGCAGGCCCGACGCGACGACCTGATCAACGCCCTGAGCCTGCTCGCCGCCGAGCCGCCCGGGCGCTTGCAGGCGCAATTGCTAGCGCCTGGGGCCGTGCCCGAGCCGCAACAGCGCTTCGCCATCGGTCTGCCGTCGCAACTGGCCGCACGCCGCCCGGACATCCGCCAGGCCGAAGCGCGCCTGCATGCCGCCACCGCCAGCATCGGCGTGGCCCAAGCCGACTTCTACCCGAGCATCCGCTTGTCGGGCAGCGTGGGCTTGCAGTCGCTGCAACTGGCCGACCTGGGCAGCTGGAGCGCGCGCCGTTTCGCCATCGGCCCGCAACTGTCGCTGCCGATTTTCGAGGGCGGGCGGCTCAAGGGCGTGTTGCAACTGCGCGAGGCGCAGCAGCAGGAAGCGGCGGTGAACTACCGCAAGACGGTGCTCGGCGCTTGGCACGAGATCGACGACGTGCTGCGCCTGTACAACGCCAGCCAACTGCGCCGTGACCACCTGGCCGAAGCCGTGCGGCAGAACCGTATCGCCTTGCACACCGCGCAGCGCCAGTACGTGGAAGGGGCGGTGGACTTTCTCAACGTGCTCAGCGTGCAGAGCGCGCTGCTGGCCAGCGAGGAGCAGTGGATCGACAGCTCGGCGGCGGTGGCCCAGGCCATGGTGGGCTTGTACAAGGCGTTGGGCGGGGGCTGGGAGGCGTTCGAGACGGCGTCTGCGTCACAGCCGTCGCAGTAACCCGAAACGCTTGCGCAGCGCCCAGTCCAGCAGGCGCCGCGGCACCAGCCTGGCGAGCAGGGGCAGGGCAGCGCTGCCATTGCCCAAGCGCACCACGGCCGGCAGCGGGCGCCGTTGCAGCGCGGCGAGCACGCCGCGGGCGAGCTGCGCAGCGGGAGTGGGATGGTCCTGGGAGGCCCGGGCACGCGCCTCGACCTGTGCACGCAAGGGCCACCACGGCGAGTCGGCCCGCAACACCTCGGACGCCTGACGCTGGGCAGTGCTGGCGAACTGCGAGGCGATGGCGCCGGGCTGCACTTGCATGACGGCGATGCCGAACGGTGACAGCTCCAGGCGTAGGGCGTCGCTCAAGGCGTGCACGGCCGCTTTGGAAGCGCAGTAGGCGCCGGCGAACGGCGTGACCAGCACGCCCGACACGCTGCCGACGTTGACCACCGTGCCTTGGCTGCGGCGCAGCAGCGGAAAGAACACCCGGGTCACGTCCACCAGGGCGAACACATTGGTTTCGAATTGCTGGCGCAGCGCCTCGGCGCCGCCGTCGAGCAGCGGACCCATGGCGCCGTAGCCGGCGTTGTTGACCAGCAGGTCGAGGCCTGCGCCGCTCGCCTGCATCTCATCGGCCAGGCGCAGCAGCGCAGGGCGGTCGTTGACGTCCAGCGTACGGGCGGTGAAACCCGCCGTTGCCAGGCGCTCGACGTCGCCGGCTTGCCGCGCCGTTGCCCAGACCTGGTAGCCCGCATCGCGCAAAGCGTCGGCCAGGGCGCGGCCGATGCCGCTGGAACAACCGGTGATCAAAGCAGTGGGCATGGCGTGGGACCGTGGCGAGGGCTGGGAGGGGGAGTCTGGCAGAGTGGGGCGGGCAATGCGCGCGGTCATGTGGTATTGCAGGCCAATGCCGGTCCGTTGAGCAATCGGAGCCGCAACGGCCTGTAAAGCAGGCCTGATGACTGCGATCGGTTGCGTCAGGTGCTCTACGATGCCTGCCTGAATAAAGCCTGCTGCGCAGGCCATCGCGGCTAAAGCCGTTTCGACAAATACTGATCGACTGCAAGACCTGCACCCAGCATACCTCCCAGAAATCCTGTTGGAGCGGCCGGTTCGCCGTTCCGATCAGCCCTAATCAATGCTGTTTAGCTCAATTGACTGGTACCAGGCATTGCAGACCCCCTTTGGAACGGTCGGCATGGCTTCGTGCCACCCTAAAGACCGTTCCACTCCAGGCGTCATCTAGACATCGACCCCCTTGGAGGCACCACCACATGGAAGGTTTATCGCGGCGTCGTCTCGTCAGTCTCGGTGCGGCCCTGCCGTTGCTCAGCCAGGTCAGCTGGGCACTGCCAGCGTCTACCGATCCATCACCCGTGCGGCTCAACTACAACGAGAGCCCGCATGGACCGAGCGCGGCGGCGCAAGCGGCCATGCAGGCAGGCATCGCTGGCTGTGGCCGCTATCCCTACCCATTGCAGTACCAACTGATCGAGGTGTTCGCGCGGCAGAACGGCTTGAGCGAAGACCAAGTGCAGGTGTTCTGCGGCTCCAAGCTGGCCCTGCAATACGCCGTGCATGCCTTCACCGGCCCGCGCAGTCTGGTGATGGCCGAACCCTCCTACGAAGCGCCGGTCGACACCGCTCAGGCGCGTGGCACCCAGGTGCACGCCATACCCCTGAATGCCCAGCACGCCCACGATGTGGACGCCATGCTGGCCGCCGACGCTGCTCCGGGCATGCTCTATCTGTGCAATCCCAACAACCCCACCGGCACCCTGACTCCTGCGGCAGCGCTGGAGCGGATCATCGCCAAGGCGCCACCCGACGCCGTGGTGGTGGTCGACGAGGCCTACATCCACTTCAGCGATGCGCCCAGTTGCATTCCGTTGATCGCCAAGCACCCCAATCTGCTGGTGCTGCGTACCTTCTCCAAACTGTACGGCATGGCTGGCGCCCGCGTGGGGTTGGCCATCGGGCAGCCCGCGCTGCTGGCGCGACTGGAGGCGTTCGACGGCTACAACGTCGCTGCCGAGCCCAGCCTGCGCGGCGCCTTGACCAGCTTGCAGGACGGCCCCCTGGTCGCGCAGCGCAAGCGCGACAACCAGCGCCTGCGCGACGCGACCCTGGCGCGGTTGCGAGAGGCAGGCTGGCGCTGCACGGCCTCGCAGGCCAACTGTTTCATGGTTGATGTGCGGCGGCCGGCCGAGGGTGTAGGGGAGGCGTTGGCCAAGGCGCAGGTGCTGGTGGGGCGGGTCTGGCCGAGCTGGCCGACCTGGCTGCGGGTCAGCGTCGGCGATGCGGGGCAAATGCGACGCTTCGAGGAGGCGTTCTTCCAAGTGATGAGCTGAGCCGGGCGCCTTCGGCCACGGGGCTTGGTTGTGGACGCCGGGCCTTCAGGCTCATGACGGAGTATTCCGGAAGCATAGGTAGGCGTTCGGCTCATCGCTCCCCGCACGCGCCGCTCAGTTGGCGAAGCGCCCTTGCAGGTGTTCGGCACGAAATTCCAGGGTCTGCGGGCGATAGCCACTGCGCAGTGGCGGTAGCGGCAGGCAGTCACTCCATTGGGCACCGGCCTGCAACTCGCCCGGCCCGCGGTAGCGCGGCGCGCTGTATGTGCTTTCGGCGAGGTTGACGGTGTCGCCCGGCGCATAGGCGGCGATGCGCCAGCGCAGTTCGCTCAGTGGCGCCGTGTTGGCGTTCTTCATCTGCACCTGCAAAGGCCGATCGGCCGGGCAATGATCGGGCGCATAGCTCAGTCGCAGATCGAGCCGCGCCAGTTGCGAGGCTTCGCGGCTGTCTTGCCAGGCGACCCAGGCTGCGACCAGACCCAGCCCCAGCACGGCTGCCAAAGACAGCGGCAGGGCCTTTTGCGGATAGCGCAACAGCAGGGCCAGCCAAGTGAGCAGCAGCAACGCGCCGATGAGCATGGAAATGCGAGCCTGGATGGGAAATGGTTTGGCCATGCTAGCGGTATTCATCTGGGGTTCAAAGCACCTTGAACGCTGTGTGCAGTGTGGGGCATGGGTCTGTGGCAGGACGCGGCTCGAGCACACAGCTGGCGGCGCGTGCGGTTCGGGCGCCTGGCATTTCTGCCAGTACAGATTGAGCGCCGTTGGTTCTACGGTAGTCGCCAAGCGCAGCCTGACAGGCAGCAACACTCCCCAACTACGACGCCATGCGCATAAGGAACTGACATGACTACTTCCGAGCACGCCATTCACGATCAAGGCTACATGAGCGCCACCATCGACGGTAAAACCACGTCCCTCACCACCACGATCGACCCATCCGGTGGGGTCATCGGCATTAATGACAGGGACCAGTTCATCTACATCGGTTTTCCCGAGGAGCTTGCCGACGGTAATTACAACATCGGCGAGCACGGCATCTCGGCCTATGTGGGCGGCGACCATTCGGGGGCGGCGGTACGCGGCAAACTCAAGGGTTTCAAACGGGGCGAGAGCGACCGGGTGATCATCCAGGGCAAGTTCGAATTTACGGCCGTCGACGAGAATGACCGTGAAATAGAAGTCAGGGATGGCGCGTTTTCGGTGACGGCGACACCGGCAGCGAAAGCCGGCGCTTCAGGTGTAGCGTCAGCCACCTTCGAGCCCGAACTGGCGACCAATGCAGGGTTCGTCGCCGACCACTTCAGCTATTCCGGCACGTCCGACAAACCGGGCTCGGTCTGGGTAAGGCAGGACGAGAACGTCCAGGGCGGCTTGAATTCGCTAGGTGCGTTGTTGACCTTGAATTATCAAGATCCTGCGAACCCGACCGTGGGCGACGTGTTTATGACCCTCCACCAGTCGGTCGTACCGGCCACGCTGTTCGTCCCTAGTAAGGTAACGTTCACACCTGGTCAGAGCATCGAGATCCAGTTTGAGGTGGAATTCTCGTACTTGAGCCAGCCCTACAGAAGCAAAGGCTCGCTGATGCTCGATCTGTAAACGCTCAATGTATCCATGCGCGCGCCGTTTGCGAGGAACGGGCGCGCGTGGCGTTGCCATCGCCTCAGACCGGCGCCTGGTCGCGCAAGAACACCAGATGGTCAGGCTTGGACTGCTCAGCGCTGTAGTAGTAGCCCTGTTCATCGAAGCCCTGCAGCTGTTGCGGGTCTTCGATGCGCTGCTGGATCACGAAGCGGCTCATCATGCCCCGCGCTTTCTTGGCATAGAAACTGATGATCTTGTGCTGGCCGTTCTTCAAGTCCTTGAAGTCGACGTCGATCACCCGGGCCTTGAGCGCGCTGCGTTTGACCGCGCCGAAGTACTCATTGCTGGCCAGGTTCAGCAGCAGGTCGTCGCCCTGGTCGGCCAGGGCCTGGTTCAGCCATTGGCTGATGCGCGTGTCCCAGAAGGCGTAGAGGTCCTTGCCACGCGGGTTGGCCAGCTTGGTGCCCATCTCCAGGCGATAAGGCTGCATCAGGTCGAGAGGGCGCAGTAGGCCATAGAGGCCCGAGAGCATGCGCAGGTGGTCCTGGGCATAGCTGAAGTCGTCTTCGCCGAGGCTTTCGGCATCCAGGCCCGTGTAGACGTCGCCCTTGAAGGCGAGCAGCGCCTGCTTGGCGTTGGCCGGGCTGAATTCGGCACTCCAGCTGCCGAAGCGCGCGGCGTTGAGGCCGGCGAGCTTGTCGGAGAGGTGCATCAGGGCGGCGATCTGCGCCGGGGTCAGCTCGCGCAGTTGTGCGATGAGCAACTCGGTGTGTTCGAGGTGCTGCGGCAGGGTGAAGCGCTCGATGACGGGCGGGGTGTCGTAGTCGAGGGTCTTGGCGGGGGAAATCACCGTCAGCATCGGTTCGGCTCCTGAAGTCGATGGGAGATTCTACGGCGCAGGTCGCGCCAGGCCAAATCGGCGTGGCGACGAACGCAGACCTCAGGCGGGGCAGAGGCTATAGTGCCGGCCATGTCTTTTGCGGAGTGATCGATCGTGCGCATTGCCTTGGGCCTGCTGACCGGCTTGTTGAGCCTGGCCGTACAGGCCGCGCCCGCCTCGCCCTACGTCAGCCTCGACCGCGCAGCGTGGCCCGAGCGGCTGGACAGCCCCGTGCTGTTTGACGTCGCGTCGCGTGCGGAAATCCTCTCTTTCGCGCGCGCGCTCAACGACAGCGAGCAGCTCGACGAAGCGGCGCTGGCGGCGCGCCTGGGCCTGCGCCAGGTCAACGTGCAGAAGGTGCGCGCCGTGCGCGCGCGGCTCTGGCAACGGCTGTGGATGAACTACCAGCAGGCGCAGCTGAGCTGCGAGCAGGACGCCTCGTTCTGCTATCCGCTGGAAAGTCTTGCCGAGTTACGCACCCAGGCCGCGCAATTCGCCGACGATGTCGGCGAGTTCTACAGCGGCTGGGTGGAACCGAGCTACCGCTTCCACCAGCGCTACCTCGACGAGCAGTTGCGCAAGGCAGCGCTGCTCGGCCAGACCTCCAGCGAAGTGGAGCGGCTCTCGGACGCCGAGCGCGATGGCGAAACCCTGAACGACCGGGTGTTCCTGCTGAGCTTCGTCGGCGGCCCGAGTGCGCCCGGCGGCGCCACCGACGGGCTGACCGACTACCTGCGGCGCCAGCGGGTCGAGGGGACCTTCTTCGTGCTCGGCAACCGCTTGCAGCAGCGTCGCGGCGCCAGCTCGGTCGAGGCGCTGCGCGCGTTGTATGCGCGCCAATGCGTCGGCATCCAGGGCTGGGAATACCGCTCCCATGCGCAGTGGCAGGGCTGGCAGGACTCGCTGCGGCGCAGCCAGGCGCGGGTGCAGAGCGATCTGCCGGCGCAGTACGTGCCGTTGTTCCGTCCGCCCTACGGGCAGCGGCGCAGCGATGGCGACGGCTTCATGGCCGGCCAGGGGTTGCAGGTATCGTTGTGGGACATCGACGCCCAGGACGACGGCACCCTCGACAGCCAGGCCTCGGCGCAGCGTGTGCTGACCTTGATGCTGTTGTGGCGCAAGGGCGTGGTGCAGTTCCACGACGGTCTGGACAAGGCACAGCCGGCCGTCGAGTGGTTGTTGGAGAACACCGCGCAGAGCGGTCTGGCCTGGGAAGACTGCCACGCCTATGGCATGTCGACGCGCTGAAGCGCGAGGGCGAGGCCTATCACTTTAGCCGTCGTTCGACCGTACGCAAGGTCGTTTGGGCGATCGGAAAAATAAACTTCATCTGCGCATGAAAGTGCTTTTTCCCGTCATGGGTTTTGCGGTATGAAAGAAGCCAGACAGCCGAATCCTGCAGCACAGGTGGCGTCATCCAGACGCCTCCTTGCCAGGTGCGCCCCCCGCCCGTAACGACGCGGATACGGGGAGAACGGCGGTCAATCTGTAGCGCAGCGGCACGTGCTACGTGGCTTCGATATAAGGTGACCGAGTATGGATGACCAAGGACGCACCCCTTCCTCCAGCAAGCCAATCCTCTATGTCCTCGATACCAATGTCCTGATTCACGACCCCAACGCGTTACTCAACTTCGAGGAGCACCACGTCGCCCTGCCGATGACCGTGCTGGAGGAACTCGACAAGCTCAAGACCGGCAAGCAATCGATCGCCGCCGACTGCCGCCAGGCCATCCGCCTGATCGACCAGACCCTCGGCGACGCCACGCCCAGTGCGGTGGAGCAGGGCGTGCCGATCCAGCGTGGCAAGAGTGGGCCGAAGGGCTTTCTGTCGATCCTGATGAGCCCGCGCAACGAAACGACCCATGTGCTGCCTGCGCACCTGAACGACAACATCATCATCAACCAGCTCCTGGAACTGCGCGCCAAGCGTACCGACCTCGACGTGGTGCTGGTCACCAAAGACATCAATATGCGCCTGAAGGCGCGCGCCTGCGGCATCGCCGCCGAGGACTACAGCACCGACCAGCTGGTCGACGACGTGTCCCTGCTGTCCAAAGGCTACCATTCGGTCAAAGGCTCGTTCTGGGACCGCGTCAGCAAGGTCGATACCCGCCAGGAGCGCGGGCGCACCTGGCACCGTGTGCAACTGGCCGAGGCCCTGCCGGCGGTGCACGTCAACGAATTCATCATCGACGAACAGGGCTTCGTGGGCTGGATCAAGGGCGCACGCGAGGGCGAGCTGCTGCTGCTCGACCTGCACCAGGAACCGCTGCTGCATCAGGAAGCCTGGGGTCTGAAGCCGCGTGACATCCACCAGAGCCTGGCGCTGTTCGCGCTGCTCGACCCCGATATCCACCTGGTCAATCTGACCGGTGCCGCCGGTTCAGGCAAGACCATCCTGGCCCTGGCTGCGGCCATCGAGCAGACCATGGTCAGCAAGCGCTACCGGCGCATCATCGCCACCCGCAGCGTGCAGGGCCTGGACCAGGAGATCGGTTTCCTGCCCGGCACCGAGGCCGAGAAGATGGAGCCTTGGCTGGGCGCCATCACCGACAACCTCGAAGCCCTGCATATGGACGACGAGAGCACCCACGGCAGCGTCGAATACATCCTCGAGCGGGTGCCGTTGCAGTTCAAATCGCTCAATTACATACGCGGGCGCAGCTTCCAGCAGAGCCTGATCCTGATCGACGAATGCCAGAACCTGACCCCGCACCAGATGAAAACCATCATCACCCGGGCAGGTGCCGGCTCCAAAGTGGTCTGTCTGGGCAACCTGGCGCAGATCGACACCCCCTACCTGTCTGCCACAAGCTCCGGCCTGACCTACCTCACCGAGCGCTTCAAGGACTTCCCCCACGGCGTGCACATCACCCTGCAAGGGGTGCCGCGTTCGGTACTGGCCGAATACGCCGAGTCGCACATGTAAGGTCGGACATCGGGCGGTACGCCGCCCGATTTTTCTCTGCGCAAGCCTGGCCCTGGGTTTACACTCGCCGCTCCCTTCACAGGAGCAGAGCAGTGCTGACACACCTTGATTCCCAGGGGCGGGCCAACATGGTCGACGTCACCGAGAAAGCCGTCACCGCCCGCGAAGCGGTGGCCGAGGCCCGCGTGCGCATGCTGCCGCAGACCCTGCGCATGATCGTCGAGGGCGAGCACCCCAAGGGCGACGTGTTCGCCGTGGCGCGTATCGCCGGCATCCAGGCGGCGAAGAAGACCAGCGACCTGATTCCCCTCTGTCATCCACTGATGCTGACCAGCGTCAAAGTCGAGTTGCGCGCCGAAGACGACGCCTGTGTGCTGATCCAAGCGCGTTGCAAGTTGGCCGGGCAGACTGGCGTGGAGATGGAGGCGCTGACAGCGGCCAGCGTGGCCGCGCTGACGATCTACGACATGTGCAAAGCGGTGGATAAAGGCATGGTCATCGAGCAGGTGCGCCTGCTGGAAAAGCGCGGCGGCAAGAGCGGCGACTTCATGGCGGGCGCCTCATGAACGTGCAGGTGGTGTATTTCGCTCGTTATCGAGAGCAGTTGGGCCTGGACGGCGAAGCCCTGGTAGGTGAGTTCGCTTGCGTCGACGATGTGCGTCAAGCCTTGATCGCCCGCGGCGAGGCCTATGCCGTGCTGGCCGAGCGGAACCTGATGTGCGCGCGCAACCAGGACCTGTGCCGGCTGGCCGAACCGCTCGAAGAAGGTGACGAGGTCGCATTCTTTCCACCCGTGACCGGAGGTTGAACATGGCCGTATGCGTGCAGGAAGGCGCTTTCGATCCGGGCCAGGCGGTCAACGCTATGCACGCGGCGAACGTCGGCGTGGGCGCGGTGGTGAGCTTCGTGGGCTACGTGCGTGACTTCAACGACGGTCGCGAGGTAGCAGGCATGTTCCTCGAACACTACCCCGGCATGACGGAGAAAGCCCTGGGCAAGATCGTGGCCGAGGCCGAACAGCGTTGGCCGCTGCTCAAGGTCGAGGTGTTGCACCGCATCGGCACATTGGCGCCGGGCGAGCCGATCGTCTTCGTCGGCGTGGCCAGCGCGCACCGTCAGGCGGCGTTCGCCGCATGCGACTTCATAATGGATTACCTGAAGACCCGTGCCCCATTCTGGAAGAAGGAAGCCACGGGCGAGGGACCGCGTTGGGTCGAGGGTAAACAGAGCGACCAGGATGCGGCACAGCGCTGGTGATCGCCTGGGAGCGGGCGGCGCCCGCTCCCAAGAGCCTAGGGTTTGCGCGCTACGGGTTTGAGCAACTCGTCAGGCGGCATTTCGCATTTGATCTTGCGCCCCAGCAGTTCCTCGATGGCCGGCAACTGGTACGAGTCGTCTTCCCCGGCAAAGCTGATCGACACGCCGTTGGCCCCGGCACGCCCAGTGCGGCCGATACGGTGCACGTAATCGTCCGGATCTTCGGGCAGGGTGAAGTTGATCACGTGGCTGATGCCGCCGATGTGGATGCCGCGGCCCGCCACGTCGGTGGCCACCAGCACGGTCACGCGGCCCTCACGGAAGTTTTCCAGGGTGCGGATTCGTTTGTGCTGCGGTACGTCGCCCGACAACTGCGCGGCGTTGATGCCGTCGCGCACCAGACGCTCTTCGATGCGCCGCACCTCGTCCTTGCGATTGGCGAAGACCATCACCCGCGACCAGCCGTTCTGTGTCACCAGGTTGTACAGCAGCTTGTACTTGTCGCTGCCGGCCACGGCGTAGACGTGCTGCTCGACGGTGTCGCTGGCCACGTTCTCCGGCTCGATCTCGACGATGGCGGGCTCGGTGGTCCACTGCTTGGCCAGGTTCATCACATCGTCCGTGAACGTAGCCGAGAACAGCAGGGTCTGGCGCTCCACCTTGGGCGGGGTCTGGCGGATGATCTGCCGTACCTGGGGGATGAAGCCCATGTCGAGCATGCGGTCGGCTTCGTCCAGCACCATCACTTCGACCATGTCCAGGTGCACCTCACCGCGCTGATGGAAGTCCATCAAGCGACCCGGCGTCGCTACCAGGATGTCGCAGTGGCGGGCTTCGAGGGCCTTGAGCTGCTTGTCGAAATCCATGCCGCCGACGAAGGTCATGACGTTCAGGCCGCTGTATTTGGTCAGCGCCGCCGCGTCCTTGGCGATCTGCACCACCAGCTCACGGGTGGGGGCGATGATCAGCGCGCGCGGCTCGCCCATGTAACGCTCCTTGGGCGGCGGCGTCTGTTGCAGCTGGGCGATGATCGAGATCAGGAAGGCTGCGGTCTTGCCGGTGCCGGTCTGCGCGCGACCGATGGCGTCCTGGCCGCGCAGGGTGTGCCCCAGCACCTGCGCCTGGATCGGCGTGCAGTACGGGAAGCCCAGGTCGTGGATGGCGTGCATCAGTTCGGGCGACAGCTTGAAGTCGTGAAAGCGCGTCTTGCCCTCGGCCGGCTCGACGACGAAATCTTCCAGCTTCCACAGCGAGGCCTGCGGCTTGGGCTTGCGCTCGCGACGGGCTTTGGGCTTGGCGGCAGCTTCGACAGGCTCGCTGACGGCCGTAGGCACGGGCGGAGTGACGTGAGTCGGCGCCGGAGATGGCGGGGAAGCCGGCGCAATGGCGGCCGGCGGCGGTTGCATCGCGGGGGCAGCGGGCGCGGCGGCCTGAGGGGCGGTCTCGTCCTTGCCGAATAGTTTCTTGAGTGCCTTGAGCACGGTCGTCTCATCAACTGATTAAGGAATATACGCCGGGCAGTGTAAAGCAAGTTCCATGCGCGGCGTAGTACGGTTCGCAGGCAACTACAAGGTGGCGGCGCCGATCAGCGCAGGCGCGCGGCCAGCCAATCGAAGATGTCCTGAATCTGCGCCGGTAGCACTTGGTGCTCCATCGGGTATTCCTTCCACTCTGCCGCCACGCCCCACTGCTTGAGGTATTCGAAAGCGGTACGGCCCATCGACGGGATCACCACCGGGTCGTGCACGCCATGCAGGCATAACGCCGGCGTACGCTGCTGGCAGGCGCTGAGCTGGTGTCCGTCGCCGAAGGTCGGGGCGTAGGTCGACAATGCCAGCACGCCGCCCAGGGCTTCCTGCCAGGCGACATAGGCGGTATGCAGGACCACCGCGCCGCCTTGGGAGAAGCCGGCGAGGAAGATGCGCGACAGGTCGATGCCCTTGCTGCGCTCGGCCTCGATCAGCGCCACCACCTGAGCGGCCGATTCGTCCAGCTGCGCCTCGTCGATGGCCCGTGCCGGGCTCATCGCCTTGATGTCGTACCAGCTGGGCATGGCGTAGCCGCCGTTGATGGTCACCGCGCGGGTAGGCGCCTGGGGCATGATGAAGCGCGTGCTGAGCAGGCCCCCCTGCAAGGCTTCGGCCACCGGCAGGAAGTCGTAGCGGTCGGCACCAAGACCGTGCAGCCAGATGACGCAGGCATCGGCGGTTTTTTGCGGTTCGAGAATCAACGGGTCGGTCATAGCGGCTCCATGAAGGGGGCGCTTTCCCGTTCCAGTGCGGGAAAGCGCCAGCCAGTGAGTGTGTGAGGTCTGTGCGAAAGTCTTGGGCACTCGCTCGTGCTGCGTTGGGAGCAGCTCGGTCGACGTTCGAGACTTCACGCTCAGGCCCAAGGGCGAACGCATCGCATCACCCTACAGGTTTTGACGCCGCCCTGCGTCGTCGTCTCGGCGGTTACTTCTCTTCCTGCTTGGCCACCGGCGCCGGTGGCGGGCGCAGACCGACCTCGGCGATAAGCTTGAGCTGCTTGCCGTTGCGCATCACTTCGATGGCCACCTTGTTGCTGGGTTTGATCCGCGCCACCTGGTTCATCGACTTGCGGCCATCGCCGGCCGGCTCGCCGTTGATGCTCAGGATCACGTCGCCGACCTGCAACCCGGCCCGCGCCGCCGGGCCTTCACGGAAGATCCCGGCGACGACGATGCCCGGACGGCCCTTGAGGCCGAACGATTCGGCCAGCTCCGGGCTCAGCGGCTGCACTTCGATGCCCAGCCAGCCACGAATCACCTGCCCATGCTCGACGATCGACTTCATCACCTCCAGCGCCAGCTTCACCGGAATGGCGAAGCCGATGCCCTGGGAGCCGCCGGACTTGGAAAAGATCGCGGTGTTGATGCCGGTGAGGTTGCCGTTGGCATCGACCAGCGCGCCACCGGAGTTGCCGGGGTTGATCGCCGCGTCGGTCTGGATGAAGTCTTCGTAGTTGTTCAGGCCCAACTGGTTGCGCCCGGTGGCGCTGATGATGCCCATGGTCACCGTCTGGCCGACGCCGAACGGGTTGCCGATGGCCAGCGACACGTCTCCGATGCGCAGGGTGTCGGAGCGGCCGATGGTGATGGCCGGCAGGTCCTTGAGGTCGATCTTGAGCACCGCCAGGTCGGTTTCCGGGTCGCTGCCGATCACTCGCGCCAGGGTTTCGCGGCCGTCCTTGAGGGCCACCACGATCTGGTCGGCGCCGCTGGTGACGTGGTTGTTGGTCAGCAGGTAGCCCTCGGGGCTCATGATCACCGCCGAGCCCAGGCTCGACTCCCAGCGCCGCTGCTTGGGCAGGTTGTCGCCGAAGAAACGGCGGAACTGCGGGTCTTCGAACAGGGGGTGGGCGGCGTTCTTGTTGAGCACCTTGGTGGTGTAAAGGTTGACCACCGCCGGGGCCGCGCGGGTCACGGCGTCGGCGTACGACACCGGCCCCTGGACCACTTGGCCGCTCTGCGGCGCCTGTTGCAGGTTGACGTCCTGGCTGGGCAGGCCCACCCATTGGGGGAAACGCTGGATCACCAGCAGCGCGATCATGATCCCGGTCAGAAGGGGCCAGCCGACGTAACGCAAAGCCTTGAGCATCGAACGAATCCTGGGAGTGGGGCGGGGGCCACAGCGTCGGGCACGTGCCGACAGGGCGCTGTGGCGAGCGGCGACCGCGGGCGGTGTTCGCGGGGCGGTCGGCGGCTCATAATGGCCGGCATTATACGGGCAGCGCGCCCGTCACCAAGGTCGATTTGAAGGAGTTTTTCCATGGCTGTCGCTCTCGATACGCTGGTCGCCGAAGCCGAACGCTACCTGGCCAGCAAGGGCTTTCAGGACTACTGCCCCAACGGCTTGCAGGTCGAAGGCCGACCACAGGTACGGCGCATCGTCAGCGGCGTCACCGCCAGTCAGGCGTTGATCGACGCCGCGGTAGAGGCCGAAGCCGACCTGCTGCTGGTGCACCATGGCTATTTCTGGAAGGGCGAGAACCCTTGCATCACCGGCATGAAACAGCGCCGGGTGAAGACCCTGCTGCAACACGACCTCAGCCTGCTAGCCTTCCACCTGCCGCTGGACGTGCACCCCGAGGTGGGCAACAACGTGCAGCTCGCCCGGCAATTGGGCATCACCGTCGAAGGCCCGCTGGACCCGGCCGACAAGCGTGTGGTCGGTCTGCTCGGCGCGTTGCCCGAGCCGGTCTCGCCGCGCGACTTCGCCCGGCACGTGCAGGAGGTGCTGGGCCGCGAGCCGTTGTTGATCGACGGCGAGCAGATGATCCACCGCGTGGGCTGGTGCACCGGCGGTGGCCAGGGCTACATCGACCAGGCCATCGCGGCGGGGGTCGATCTGTTCATCAGCGGCGAGGCCTCCGAGCAGACCTACCACAGCGCCCGCGAGCACGGCATCAGCTTCATCGCCGCCGGGCACCATGCCACCGAGCGTTATGGGGTGCAGGCCTTGGGCGATTACCTGGCGCGGCGATTCGCTGTCGAGCACCTGTTCATCGATTGTCCGAATCCGATTTGAGGCGGGCCTTAGCCAAGAAAGCACCGACGGCTAGCCCAAACCCCCAGTCATATCGTTAGGCCTTTTCGATCTATCCGGCCTTCTAAATAGAAGCAACCCCTGTGATAAAGTGCGCTGCTCGAACACGGCCCGTAGGCCGTCCATAAGATCGTTTTACGTGAGTAGCCATGGTCGACAAACTGACGCACTTGAAACAGCTGGAGGCGGAAAGCATCCACATCATCCGCGAGGTGGCCGCCGAGTTCGACAACCCGGTCATGCTGTACTCGATCGGCAAGGATTCCGCCGTGATGCTGCACCTGGCGCGCAAGGCCTTCTTTCCAGGCAAGTTGCCCTTCCCGGTGATGCACGTCGACACCCAGTGGAAATTCCAAGAGATGTACCGCTTCCGCGACAAGATGGTCGAGGAAATGGGCCTGGAGCTGATCACCCACGTCAACCCCGAAGGCGTGGCCCAGGGCATCAACCCCTTCACCCACGGCAGCGCCAAGCACACCGACATCATGAAGACCCAGGGCCTCAAGCAGGCGCTGGACAAGCATGGTTTCGACGCGGCCTTCGGCGGTGCCCGTCGCGATGAAGAGAAGTCGCGCGCCAAAGAGCGCGTCTACTCGTTCCGCGACAGCAAGCACCGCTGGGACCCGAAGAACCAGCGTCCCGAGCTGTGGAACGTGTACAACGGCAAGGTCAACAAGGGCGAGTCGATCCGCGTCTTCCCGCTGTCGAACTGGACCGAGCTGGACATCTGGCAGTACATCTACCTCGAAGGCATCCCGATCGTGCCGCTGTACTTCGCCGCCGAACGCGAAGTCATCGAGAAGAACGGCACCCTGATCATGATCGACGACGAGCGCATCCTCGAGCACCTGTCCGAGGAAGAGAAGGCTCGCATCGTCAAGAAGAAGGTGCGCTTCCGCACCCTGGGCTGCTACCCGTTGACGGGTGCCGTCGAGTCCGAGGCCGAATCGCTGACCGA
Source organism: Pseudomonas sp. MLB6B (assembly GCF_054508135.1). NCBI lineage: Bacteria > Pseudomonadati > Pseudomonadota > Gammaproteobacteria > Pseudomonadales > Pseudomonadaceae > Pseudomonas > Pseudomonas sp. MLB6B. The sequence goes on from NZ_CP199313.1 coordinate 1,797,931, forward strand.
CATCATCCAGGAAATGCTGCTGACGCGGACGTCCGAGCGCCAGGGCCGGGTCATCGACCACGACGGTGCCGGCTCCATGGAAGACAAGAAACGCCAGGGCTACTTCTAATTTCAGGGTTACTCCATGTCGCACCAATCTGATCTGATCAGCGAGGACATCCTCGCCTACCTGGCCCAGCACGAGCGCAAGGAACTCCTGCGTTTCCTGACTTGCGGCAACGTCGACGACGGCAAGAGCACCCTGATCGGGCGCCTGCTGCACGATTCGAAGATGATCTACGAGGACCACCTCGAGGCCATCACCCGCGACTCGAAAAAATCCGGCACCACCGGCGAGGACATCGACCTGGCGTTGCTGGTCGACGGCTTGCAGGCCGAGCGCGAGCAGGGCATCACCATCGATGTCGCCTACCGCTACTTCTCCACCGCCAAGCGCAAGTTCATCATCGCCGACACCCCGGGCCATGAGCAGTACACCCGCAACATGGCCACCGGCGCCTCGACCTGCGACCTGGCGATCATCCTGGTCGACGCCCGCTACGGCGTGCAGACCCAGACCCGCCGCCACAGTTACATCGCTTCCCTGCTGGGCATCAAGCACATCGTGGTCGCGGTCAACAAGATGGACCTGAAGGGCTTCGACGAAGCCGTCTTCGAGTCGATCAAGAGCGACTACCTGGACTTCGCCGAGCGCATCGACCTGCAACCGTCGAGCCTGCACTTCGTACCCATGTCGGCGCTCAAGGGCGACAACGTGGTCAACCGCAGCGAGCGTTCGCCGTGGTACACCGGCCCTGCGCTGATGGAAATCCTGGAAACCGTGGAAGTGGCGGCCGACCGCAACTTCACCGACCTGCGTTTCCCGGTGCAGTACGTCAACCGCCCGAACCTGAACTTCCGCGGCTTCGCCGGCACCGTCGCCAGCGGCATCGTGCACAAGGGCGACGAAGTGGTGGTGCTGCCCTCGGGCAAGAGCAGCCGGGTCAAGTCCATCGTCACCTACGAAGGCGAGCTGGAGAATGCCGGTCCCGGCCAGGCCATCACCCTGACCATGGAAGACGAGATCGACATCTCCCGTGGCGACCTGCTGGTGCATGCCGACAACGTGCCGACGGTGGCCGACCAGTTCGACGCCATGCTGGTGTGGATGGCCGAAGAGCCGATGCTGCCGGGCAAGAAATACGACATCAAGCGCGCCACCAGCTACGTGCCGGGCTCGATCGCCAGCATCGCCCACAAGGTCGATGTGAACACGCTGGAAAAGGGCGCTGCCAGTGCCTTGCAGCTCAACGAAATCGGTCAGGTCAAGGTCAGCCTGGACAGCGCCGTGGCGCTGGACGGCTATGACAGCAACCGCACCACCGGTGCGTTCATCGTCATCGACCGCCTGACCAACGGCACCGTCGGCGCCGGCATGATCATCGCGCCGCCGGTCCTGCCCCATGGCGGTAACGGCCAGCATGGCAAGACTGCCCATGTCGCCACCGAAGAGCGTGCCCGGCGCTTCGGCCAGCAACCGGCCACCGTGCTGTTCAGCGGCCTGTCCGGCGCCGGCAAGAGCACCCTGGCCTATGCCGTGGAGCGCAAGCTGTTCGACATGGGCCGTGCGGTCTACGTGCTCGACGGCCAGAACCTGCGCCACGACCTGAACAAGGGCTTGCCGCAGGACCGCGCCGGTCGTACCGAGAACTGGCGCCGTGCCGCCCACGTGGCACGCCAGTTCAACGAAGCCGGCCTGCTGACCCTGGCGGCCTTCGTCGCCCCGGACGCCGAAGGCCGCGAACAGGCCAAGGCGCTGATCGGCCAGGACCGCCTGCTGACCGTCTACGTCCAGGCCTCGCCCCTGGCCTGCCGCGCCCGCGACCCGCAAGGGCTGTATGCGGCCGAAGGCGACAACATCCCGGGGGAAAGCTTCCCGTACGATGTGCCGTTGGACGCCGATGTGGTGATCGACACGCAGAACAGCAGCGTCGAGGAAGGCGTGAAGCAGGTGCTGGATGCGTTGCGTCGGCGTGGCGCGATCTAAGCGCTGAGGTTGTACAGAAAAACCCCGCTTCGGCGGGGTTTTTCGTAAATGGAAAATCCAGAGCATTTGTATTCAATACTTAAAGTTCTTTGAAACCTGTTTTGCCGTTTGCCTGCCGCCAGTCCTTCACAATTGTAAGTATTCGGTGAGGTGCTGCATCGCCTTCATTTTCCGGTTTGAATATAAGGTCATATCCTCTCGGGTGCTCGGTAATTTCTGAGAAGTGATAGAGGATAGAGCCTAAAATATGGTCTGGCTCATTACGGTTAGCCTGCTTAATTTGCTCAATGAGGTGCAGGAATTCACTTTCGGTGTAGTCAGTTAAGGATTTTTTTTGGTTCATTGTTTAACTCCGTAATGTATCGCGTGATGAACAGCTGGTGTAACCACTCTGATATTGTCAATATCATACACGCCTCCTCCCTCGTTTATTGGCAAGAGATGGTGAAGGACCAGTGTCGCATGGCGCTTGTAGCTATCTATAAAATCGACTCGTGGCGCATATCCCTCTTTTTTCATTCTGAAGAGATCATCCTCGCTGAAAAGCTCTGAAAATTCTACATCATTGGCTATGGTCTTCCAAAAGCGCTTTCTGAATGCATCGAACGTTTTGAATTCCATTCCTCTCAAGGCTTCCGCTATACGGTCTGGAATAGGGGCTCCATTAATGCTTGAAGTCGCTGCTCGCCAGGGTTCGGTTATCGCAGTGCCTTGTCCATGGGCAGTGCCTGGTTCATACCGTGGGCTTCTGAAGACCACGAGAATGGGAGGAAGACCAGAGTCCGTTGGAAAAGTAACAATCAGCCTGTCTTGATCTATAGCCTCATGACCAGGATAGTAATTTTTGAGGCTGTCAGTAGGCGTTAAACTGGCGCCCTCGTAAATAACTACGGTGGATGGTTCAGAAGGGAGGGGAGTTAGATTCCCTGTCTCGGTTCCAGGTGCTGTAGCGGGGGTCCAAGTCAAAATTCGTTGAGGTTTTTCTAACGCCAGACTGTAGAGTTGCCGTTCACTGTCGAACGCTGCTTCGCGAATGGCTATCGGCCCACTGCCGGGAACTACGTATAGGTCTAGATCTTCTTCATTTTCAATTCCTGCCATCCAATAGGGAAGATTAATGCTTGTCGAGGGTTGTATCTGTTGGACCAGATCGGACCTGTCTGCAGGGATGAGATTGCTCACCGGGACACTTATAAGATAGCGCCGCTCTCCGTTGCCCAAAGTTGACGGCCAAAGCATTGATAGTGTGCCCACGGCAAGTGACGGAAAAGTCGCTGAAATTAAGCTTGTGACCGCTGAGCTGATTGCTTCGCTCATTGCTAAATAAGCAGCCTCAGAGATTGCAAAGGTCGCTGCGCCGATAGGGACTATCCTCGGCGTCGAAGTGGCAATTTTTGAGTTATCGATATAAGAAATTTTTAGGCGCAGAGCGTCTTGTCTTTGTTGCTCTGCCTCGGCGGCCAGGCGTTCAGCCTCAGCTTGTCTTTGTTGCTCTGCTTCGGCGTGTCCCGTCCTGAATAAGGTTTACACCTCTAATCCCGAGTTTCTGGAGAGTCAGATGGAGCAAGGTGTAAAGCGCACACAGGGTGATTACTCGCTGTCTTTTAAATTGGCGGTGGTTGATCAGATTGAAAAAGGCGAACTGACTTACAAGCAGGCCCAGGTGCGGTTTGGCATCCAGGGTCGGTCGACGGTTCTGGTATGGTTGCGTAAGCATGGTCGGCAGGATTGGAGCCAGGGGGCCTCGATCCGCGACGAGAGGAGCTGCGCGATGTCTGACCTCAAACCGCTCACTCCAGAGCAGCGGATCAAAGAGCTTGAGCAACAGCTTGAGCTGATGAGCCATAAGGCCCAGTTCTTTGAAACGGTCGTTGATGTTCTGAAAAATGACTATGGCGTCTCGGTCGTAAAAAAGCGATCCGGCAAGTCCTCTCGCAAGGTCAAGTCGCAGGACTGAGCATTGCCAGGGCTTGTCAGTTTCTAGGCATCAGTCGTCAGGCTTACTACAAGCGCAACCGAGCTGCTGATAGAAAGGAACGCCAGGCAGATCGGGTGGTTGAGTTTGTGCAGCAAGTCCGGATGCGCCAGCCTCGTCTGGGTACACGCAAGCTGCACTATCTGCTGCATTGCCGGCCTGACAAACGATTCCAGGTCGGTCGAGATAGGCTGTTTCAGGTCTTGGGAGAGCGCCGTTTGCTGGTGCTGCCCAAGCGGGCCTATCACAAGACAACACAGAGTTTTCATCGATTCTACCGCCATCCCAACTTACTCAAGGCCGGCCCAAGCCAAGTCGTTCCGACAAGGCCGGAGCACGTCTGGGTTGCCGACATTACTTACCTGCCCGCGCGTAACGGCCCGCTGTACCTGAGTCTGGTAACGGATGCGTACTCCAGGAAAATTGTGGGTCACCACGTCCATGAAAGCCTACATGCCGAGTCAGTGGCACAAGCCTTCAAGCAGGCATTACGAAAGCGGCGTCGTCGCCAGCCATTAGTTCACCATTCGGATCGAGGCATCCAATATTGCTCGGCGCTATACCAGTCACTGCACCAACGGCACGATGTTCAGTGCTCCATGACTGATGGGTATGACTGCTACCAGAACGCGCTGGCCGAGCGAATCAACGGAATCCTCAAGATGGAGCTGCTGTTGAGCAGCCCTGAAGATCTTGAGCAAGCGAGGCAGATGGTTGACGAGGCGGTACAGATCTACAACACAGAACGGCCCCATACGGCCCTGAAAAACAAAACGCCCGATGCGGTGCATCGGGCGTTTTGAGGCCTGTCGGCCTACCTGAACAGGTGTAAACCTATTTCAGGACTAGACAGCGACGACTCAATGCTTCAAACCATAGCTCTCATCGAGCATGCCCGGCGAGTTCGGCGCTTTTGGTGCGTAGTCGCGTGGGGCATCGGCGCTGTCGCGTGGTGGGGTCAGGCGGTCGCGGTGGTGCTGCGGCGCTTCGGAGTGCAAGGCGGCGAGCAGACGCTGGCGGGTGAGATCGTCGAGCGCCAGGCGGTCGGCGCCTTCGGCCAGGTGGTCCTGCACGTCCTGATAGCTCTGGGTCAGGCGCTTGACCAGGGTGGCGGTGCTGTTGAAGTGCGTCACCACTTCGTTCTGGTAACTGTCGAAGCGTTGCTGGAGATCGTCCAGCTGACGTTGCGAGCTGTTGGGCGCGGCACGGGGCAGCAGACGGGCAGCGACAAAGCCGGCGACCACGCCGACCACCAATGCCAGGGTCGGCAACAACCAAACAAGGAGCGAGAGTTCCACGAGTCCTTCCTCTATAAACGGCTTTGCTTTACGTTAACGGCTCAGACCTGCGCTGTATACCGCGAGCGATCGCAACTATCTCAGAACAGAATTCAATCCGCTAGACGAATCGACCCCTCCCGAGGTCACGGAGTAGAGCCTTGCTTGTCCGCGAAACCCCTTGCGTCATCGACGGTCCGATCGGCCCCTTGGAAGGCCTGCACCTGGAACTGGAGAACGCCCGTGGCGTGGTGCTGATCTGCCACCCCAACCCGGTGCAGGGCGGCACCATGCTCAACAAGGTGGTCTCGACCCTGCAACGCACCGCCCGCGACGCCGGCTACAGCACGCTGCGCTTCAACTATCGCGGCGTGGGCCAGAGCGCCGGCAGCTCCGACATGGGGGCGGGGGAGGTCGACGACAGCGAAGCCGCCGCCCAATGGCTGCGCCAGCGTCATCCGCAGCTGCCGCTGGTGCTGATGGGCTTTTCCTTCGGTGGCTTCGTGGCCACGGCCTTGGCCGGTCGCCTCGAACGCCAGGGCGTCGACATCGCCCAGCTGTTCATGATCGCCCCGGCCGTGATGCGCCTGACCGAGCAGTTCGCGCTGCCGCAGCGCTGCCCGATCACCCTGATCCAGCCCGACGCCGACGAGGTCATCGATCCGCGCGTGGTTTACGAATGGTCTGACGCGCTGCCACGCCCCCATGCGTTGCTGAAAGTGGCAGAATGCGGGCACTTCTTCCATGGCAAGCTGACCGATCTGAAAGATCTGCTGTTGCCGCGCCTCTCGAACTGAGCCAAGCCTGACCAAGCGAACACCCATGACTACGCGTATCCTTACCGGCATCACCACCACCGGCACCCCGCATCTGGGCAACTTTGCTGGCGCCATCGGCCCGGCCATCCGCGCCAGCCAGCAGCCGGGCGTCGACTCCTTCTATTTCCTGGCCGACTACCACGCCCTGATCAAGTGCGACGACCCGCAGCGCATCCAGCGCTCGCGTCTGGAAATCGCCGCCACCTGGCTGGCCGGTGGCCTGGATCCGGACAAGGTCACCTTCTATCGCCAGTCGGACATCCCCGAAATTCCCGAACTCACCTGGCTGCTGACCTGCGTCGCCGGCAAGGGCCTGCTCAACCGCGCGCACGCCTATAAAGCCTCTGTCGACAAGAACCTGGAGAATGGCGAAGACCCGGATGCCGGCGTGAGCATGGGGCTGTTCAGCTACCCGGTGCTGATGGCCGCCGACATCCTCATGTTCAACGCCCACCGCGTGCCGGTCGGCCGCGACCAGGTGCAGCACGTGGAAATGGCCCGCGACATCGGCCAGCGCTTCAATCACCTGTTCGGCCAGGGCAAAGAGTTCTTCACCCTGCCGGAGGCGGTGATCGAGGAAAGCGTCGCCACGCTGCCGGGCCTCGATGGGCGCAAGATGTCCAAGAGCTATGACAACACCATCCCCTTGTTCGCCAGCGCCAAGGAGATGAAGGACGCCATTTCGCGCATCGTCACCGACTCGCGCGCGCCCGGCGAAGCTAAAGATCCGGACACCTCGCACCTGTTCACCCTGTTCCAGGCCTTCGCCACTCCGGCCCAGGCGCAAACCCTGCGCGACGACCTACTGCAGGGCCTGGGTTGGGGCGAAGCCAAGCAACGCCTGTTCCAACTGCTCGACGGCCAACTGGCCGCGCCCCGCGAGCGTTACCACGAGCTGCTGGCCCGTCCGGCAGACCTCGAAGACATCCTGCTCGCCGGTGCCGCCAAGGCGCGCCGCACCGCCACGCCGTTCCTCGAACAATTGCGCGAAGCAGTGGGCCTGCGTTCGTTCCGCAACATCGTCCAGGCCGCGCCCGAAGTGGCCAAGAAGGCCGCCAAGAGTGCCCGCTTCGTCAGCTTCCGCGAGCAGGACGGCAGCTTCCGCTTCCGCCTGCTGGCTGCCGATGGCGAGCAACTGCTGCTCTCGCGCACTTTCGCCGACGGCAAGAGCGCTGGCGCCGTCAGCAAGCAATTGCAGCAGGGCGGTGAGGCGGACGTGCACGTGGAAGGCCTGGGCTTCAGCCTCTGGCTGGAAGGCGAAGCGGTCGCCGAAGGCCCAACCTTCGCCGATGCGCAAGCGCGCGATGCAGCCATCGCCAGGCTGCGTGCGGCATTGCAGCCGGTCGAGGCCTGAGGCAGATTGACGCAAGTCTGATTGCCATTACTCAGGGCCGTCGCTACAGTGACGGCCCGGTTTTGTTGCCTCGCTAGCGAATTATGACGCCTCTAGAACGATACCAAGCAGATCTCAAACGTCCCGACTTCTTCCACGACGCAGCGCAGGAAACGGCGGTCCGTCACTTGCAGCGGCTGTACGACGACCTGCTGGCGGCGCAGAACAACAAACCGGGCATGCTCGGCAAGCTGTTCGGCCGCAAGGAGCAGACCCCGGTCAAGGGCCTGTATTTCTGGGGTGGCGTCGGTCGCGGCAAGACCTATCTGGTCGACACCTTCTTCGAAGCCCTGCCGTTCCCGCAGAAGATGCGTACGCACTTCCACCGCTTCATGAAGCGTGTGCACGAGGAAATGAAAACCCTCAAGGGCGAGAAGAACCCCCTGACCGTCATCGCCAAGCGTTTCTCCAACGAGGCGCGGGTCATCTGCTTCGACGAGTTCTTCGTCTCCGACATCACCGACGCCATGATCCTCGGCACCTTGATGGAAGAGCTGTTCAAGAACGGCGTCACCCTGGTGGCCACTTCGAACATCGTGCCGGACGGCCTGTACAAGGACGGCCTGCAGCGCGCACGCTTCCTGCCAGCCATCGCCATGATCAAGCAGTACACCGATGTGGTGAACGTCGACAGCGGCGTGGACTACCGTCTGCGCCATCTCGAACAGGCCGAGCTGTTCCACTACCCGCTCAACGACGCTGCCCACGAAAGCCTGCGCCAGAGCTTCAAGGCGCTGACGCCCGATTGCACGCAGGCGGTGGAAAACGACGTGCTGACGATCGAAAACCGCGAAATCCATGCCTTGCGCACTTGCGACGACGTCGCCTGGTTCGATTTCCGCGCCCTGTGCGACGGCCCGCGTAGCCAGAACGACTACATCGAGCTGGGCAAGATCTTCCACGCCGTGCTGCTCAGTAACGTCGAGCAGATGGGCGTAGCCTCCGACGACATCGCCCGTCGCTTCATCAACATGGTCGACGAGTTCTACGACCGCAACGTCAAGCTCATCATTTCGGCGGAAGTCGAACTCAAGGATCTCTACACCGGCGGGCGTCTGAGCTTCGAGTTCCAACGCACTTTGAGCCGCCTGCTGGAAATGCAATCCCACGAGTTCCTGTCGCGCGCGCACAAGCCTTAATACGGTACGTCGCAGCCTCCAGCCAATACGAAAAAAGCCGGCGCAGACCTGAGTCTGCCCGGCTTTTTCGTTGGTGGCGGTAGAGCGCCCGGGTTTACCTGCCGTTGGCCACGGCAGGCCGGTCGTTGTCCTGCATGAACTGCTGGCGGTATTGGTTGGGCGAGAGGTCGGTGTGCTGGCGGAACAGCCGAGCGAAGAAGCTGGCGTCGTCGTACCCGACTTCGTAACTGATGGTCTTGATGCTCTTGCGTGTGCTCGACAGCAGGCCCTTGGCGGTTTCGATGCGCAGGCGCTGCAGGTAGTGCAGGGGCTTGTCGCCCGTGGCGCCCTGGAACCTGCGCATGAAATTGCGAATGCTCATGCCATGGTTGCGGGCCACGTCCTCGAAGCGGAACTTGTCGGCGAAGTGGTCTTCCAGCCAGTGCTGGATCTGCAGGATGATCAGGTCCTGATGCAGCTTCTGGCCGCCGAAACCCATGCGCCCCGGCGTGTAGTTGCGTTGCACTTCGTAGAGGATGTCGCGGGCTACCGCTTGCGCGACGTTGGCGCCGCAGAAACGCTCGATGAGGTAGATGTACAGGTCGCAGGCCGAGGTGGTGCCGCCTGCGCAATACAGGTTGTCGGCGTCGGTCAGGTGCTTGTCCTGGTTCAGCCGTACCTTCGGGAAGCGCTCGGCGAAGCTGTTGAAGAAGCGCCAGTAGGTGGTCGCCTCCTTGCCATCGAGCAGCCCGGCTTCGGCCAGCCAGAACACCCCGCTGGCCTCGCCGCAGAGCACCGCGCCGCGGGCATGCTGCGCGCGCAGCCAGGGCAGTACCTGGGGCGACTTGGCCAGCAGCCGGTCGAAGTCGTCGGAAAAGGCCGGCAGGATGATCACGTCGGCATCGTCCAGGCCGCCGTCGACGGGAATGCGCACCTTGCTGAAGCTGTCGACCGCTTGGCCGTTGGGGCTGACCAGGCAGATCTCGAACATCGGCTGTGGGCTCAGGCCAAGCTGGCGGCTGTAGCGCAGGCTGGCCAGGTGGAAGAAATCCTTGGCCTGCATCAGGGTCGAGGCGAACACCTGATCGGTGGCCAGGATGCTGACGCGCTGCAAGTGAGCACGAGAGGAAATGGGCGTCATGGTCTTTGTTCTTATAGGGGTAAGTGGTCAATCCGTGGCTGGATCGTCTTACCTTTTTTCGTCGTTGTCTAGGGTGAAACGGCAGAGGAGGGCGCCGGAGCGCCCCACCGTGGTCAGGGAGCCGGGTTGGGTTGGTCCTGGTGGATGGCCTCGATGGCCGCGAGCAGTTCGTCGCTCAGGTTGAGGCGGCTGCTGTCGAGGTTGAGCTTGAGCTGTTCGAGGTTGGTCGCGCCGATGATGTTGCTGGTCACGAACGGCTGGCGGGTGACGAAGGCCAGGGCCATTTGCGCCGGGTCCAGGCCGTGTTCGCGGGCCAGCTGCACGTAGCGGCTGCAAGCGGCGACGGTCTGCGGGTTGGCGTAGCGGGCGAAGCGGCTGAACAAGGTCAGGCGTGCCCCTTCGGGGCGGGCGCCTTGCTCGTACTTGCCCGACAGCATGCCGAAGGCCAGAGGCGAATAGGCCAGCAGGCCGCATTGCTCGCGGATCGCCACTTCCGCCAGGCCGACCTCGAAGCTGCGATTGAGCAGGTTGTAGGGATTCTGGATCGACACCGCTCGTGGCCAGCCGCGGCTTTCGGCCAGTTGCAGGAACTTCATGGTGCCCCAGGGCGTTTCGTTGGACAGGCCGATATGGCGGATCTTGCCTGCGCGGACCTGTTCGTCCAGCGCCTCGAGGGTTTCTTCCAAAGGCGTGAAATGGTCGTGCGGCAGGTGCTGGTAACCGAGCTTGCCGAAGAAATTGGTGCTGCGTTCCGGCCAATGCAGTTGGTAGAGGTCGAGGTAGTCGGTGCCCAAGCGCTGCAAGCTGGCGTCGAGTGCCGCGACGATGTGCTGGCGGTTGTGCCTGAGCTGGCCGTCGCGGATATGGCTGATGCCGTTGCCCGGGCCTGCGATCTTGCTGGCCAGTGTCCATTGCTCGCGGTCGCCATGGCGGCGGAACCAGTTGCCGATGATGCGCTCGGTGGCGGCATAGGTTTCCGGGCGAGGAGGCACGGGGTACATCTCGGCGGTATCGATGAAGTTGACTCCGTGATCGCGGGCCATGGCGATCTGCTCGAATGCTTCGGACTCGTCGTTCTGCTCGCCCCAGGTCATGCTGCCCAGGCACAGGGCGCTGACCTCGAGCGCGGTGCCACCTAACTTGCGGTATTCCATGTGGGTCTGTCTCCTCTGGTAGAAAATGCTCGAAGCGGGTTGAAGTTTTCCTCGTAATCTGGATAATTACGCGCCTTCGTGCGCTGCGGAAGTGATGCACCGCGTTGTACGAGAAACCTTTGCCGAATCTGGACGCGCCGACCCGAGCCCCCTATAGCGTCCGTATGCGGCTGCGCGCTTGACTTGTCAAGTGATGCACTAACCAGTAAGATTCGCCGTCTTAATTTTCGCTGGGCGGCCTCTGAGGCTTTAGAGAATGAAAACTTTTACTGCTAAACCGGAAACAGTAACGCGCGACTGGTTCGTCGTCGACGCCGCTGGCCAGACCCTGGGTCGTCTCGCCACCGAAATCGCTCTTCGTCTGCGCGGCAAGCACAAGGCAGAATACACCCCTCACGTTGACACCGGCGACTACATCGTCGTCATCAACGCCGAGCAGGTACGTGTCACTGGTGCCAAAGCTACAGACAAAATGTACTACTCCCACTCCGGCTTCCCGGGCGGTATCAAGGAAATCAACTTCGAGAAGTTGATCGCCAAGGCCCCCGAGCGCGTGATCGAGACCGCGGTCAAAGGCATGCTGCCTAAGAACCCGCTGGGCCGCGACATGTACCGCAAGCTGAAAGTGTACGCGGGTGCAGCTCACCCACACACTGCTCAGCAGCCTCAAGAACTGAAGATCTAACGGGATAGTTCATTATGTCGGCGACTCAAAATTACGGCACTGGCCGTCGCAAGACCGCAACCGCTCGCGTGTTCCTGCGTCCAGGTACTGGCAACATCTCCATCAACAACCGTCCTCTGGACACGTTCTTCGGCCGCGAAACCGCTCGCATGGTTGTTCGCCAGCCGCTGGAACTGACCGAGAACCTCGAGAAGTTCGACATCTACGTCACCGTTGCCGGTGGTGGTGTCAGCGGTCAAGCCGGCGCAATCCGCCACGGCATCACCCGCGCTCTGATGGAATATGACGAAGCCCTGCGCCCAGCACTGCGCCGCGCTGGCTACGTCACCCGCGATGCTCGTGAAGTCGAGCGTAAGAAAGTGGGTCTGCGTAAAGCGCGTAAGCGTCCTCAGTACTCCAAGCGTTAATCGCGCTTCGGCAGTCGAGAAAAACCCGATTCCTTGGAATCGGGTTTTTTTTTGCCCGTGCGTTGGCCTTGTTCGTACCCGCTTCGTCTCGCCTTATAGACGTAGATCAAGCAATGCGAGTGTTGGCGCCGCCTCGCTGCTAATCACCTTGTCATTGTGTGGGCTTGTTTCTTACCATGGCGGCCAATTTTTGGTGCCACAGATATTGCCTGATGACAGGCCCGCAGAACGGGTCGTGAACGCTGATGGGGAGAGGACTGAATGAGTAATGACGGCGTCAATGCAGGGCGGCGCCGCTTCCTTGTAGCTGCCACTTCGGTGGTGGGTGCAGCGGGGGCAGTGGGCGCTGCGGTACCGTTCGTGGGGTCATGGTTTCCCAGCGCCAAAGCCAAGGCGGCGGGCGCACCGGTCAAGGTCAACATCGCCAAGATCGAGCCTGGTCAGCAGATGGTGGCCGAGTGGCGTGGCCAGCCTGTGTTCATCGTGCGCCGCACGCCGGAGATCCTGGGCAACCTGCAAAAGATCGTCGACGATCTGTCCGACCCACAGTCCAAGGCCTCCGATCAACCCACGTATGTCGACGCGCAGACGCGTTCCATCAAGCCGGACATTCTCATCCTCGTCGGGTTGTGTACCCATCTGGGCTGTTCGCCCACGTTCCGTCCCGAAGTGGCACCGGTCGACCTGGGCCCCAAATGGGTCGGCGGCTATTTCTGCCCTTGCCATGGTTCGCACTACGACATGGCGGGTCGCGTCTACAAATCGCAGCCAGCGCCTCTCAACCTGCCTGTGCCTCCCCATGCCTATGAGTCGGACGACATCGTCGTCATCGGCGTCGATCAGGAGAACGTGTGATGAGCAAGTTCATGCAATGGGTCGATGCGCGCTTCCCCGCGACCAAGATGTGGGAAGAGCACCTGAGCAAGTACTACGCGCCGAAGAATTTCAACTTCCTGTACTTCTTCGGCTCTCTGGCGTTGCTGGTGCTGGTCAACCAGATCGTCACCGGCGTGTGGCTGACCATGAGCTTCACGCCGTCGGCCGAAGAGGCGTTCGCATCGGTCGAATACATCATGCGCGATGTGGAATACGGCTGGATTCTGCGCTACCTGCACTCCACCGGGGCGTCGGCGTTCTTCATCGTGGTCTACCTGCACATGTTCCGCGGCCTGCTCTACGGTTCCTACCAAAAGCCCCGCGAACTCGTCTGGCTTTTCGGCATGCTGATCTATCTGGCGCTGATGGCCGAAGCGTTCATGGGCTATCTGTTGCCCTGGGGACAGATGTCGTACTGGGGCGCGCAGGTGATCATTTCGCTGTTCGGTGCCATTCCTGTGATCGGCGACGACCTGACCCAATGGATCCGCGGCGACTACCTGATTTCCGGTATCACCTTGAACCGCTTCTTCGCCTTGCACGTGGTGGCACTGCCCATCGTCATCCTCGGGCTTGTGGTGTTGCACATTCTGGCGCTGCACGAAGTGGGTTCGAACAACCCCGACGGCATCGACATCAAGAAACACAAGGACGAAAACGGCATTCCCCTCGACGGCATTCCGTTCCACCCGTACTACACGGTCAAGGATATCGTCGGTGTCGTGGTGTTCTTGTTCGTCTTCTGTTCGGTGGTGTTCTTCTTCCCGGAAATGGGCGGGTACTTCCTGGAAAAACCCAACTTCGAGCAAGCCAACGCTTTCAAGACCCCTGAGCACATCGCGCCGGTCTGGTACTTCACGCCTTTCTACGCGATCTTGCGCGCAGTGCCCGACAAGCTGATGGGGGTAATCGCCATGGGCGCGGCGATCGCAGTGCTGTTCGTGCTGCCCTGGCTCGATCGTAGCCCGGTGCGCTCGATGCGCTACAAGGGTTGGCTGAGCAAAGTGTTCCTGCTGGTGTTCTGCATCTCCTTCGTAATCCTGGGCGTGTTGGGCGTTTTAGCACCGACCCCTGGCCGCACCTTGCTCTCGCAGGTATGCACCGCGCTGTACTTCGGCTACTTCCTGCTGATGCCGTTCTATACCCGGCTCGAACAGACCAAACCGGTTCCGGAAAGGGTGACTGGCTGATGAATAAGTTGATTGTTGTACTGTTGCTGGCTTTCTTCCCACTGTTCGCCTGGGCGGCGGAGCATGGCGTTACGCTGGACAGGGTCGATGTCGACCTCTCCGACAAAGCCGCCCTGCAAGACGGCGCGCGCACCTTCGCCAACTACTGCATGGGTTGCCACAGCGCCAAATTCCAACGTTACGAGCGTGTGGCCGATGACTTGGACATCCCCCACGACGTGATGCTGGAAAACCTGGTGTTCACCGGTGCCAAGATCGGCGACCACATGAAGATCGGCATGCAGGCTCAAGATGCCAAGACATGGTTCGGTGCCGCGCCGCCCGACTTGACCTTGGTCGCCCGAGTGCGTGGCGAAGATTGGCTGTACAGCTACCTGCGCAGCTTCTATGCCGACCCGTCGCGGCCCTACGGCGTCAACAACAAGGTGTTCCCCAACGTCGGCATGCCCAATGTGCTGGCAGGACTGCAGGGCAATCAGGTGATCGGCTGCAAGCAGGTGCAGACCGTCGTCGAGGGCAAGAAACAATTTGACCCGCTGACTGGCAGTCCATTGACCCACGAAGCCTGCGATCAGCTGACCGTGGAGCCGAATTCCGGTACCCTGGCGCCCGAACAGTTCGACGAGAAGGTCAAGAATCTGGTGACCTTCCTGGCCTATTCGGCCAACCCGGTGAAGCTGGAGAGCCAGCGCATCGGCACCTATGTGCTGCTGTATCTGGCCGTCTTCTTCGTATTCGCCTATTTCCTCAAGCGCGAGTACTGGAAGGACGTGCACTGATCGCGCAGCCGTAGCGAGAAGTCGAACGCGCTCCGATGCGACGTTGGCAGTCAGCCAGCGCCGTCTCGGGGCGCGTTTGCGTTTAGGGTATTGCACACATGTTTATGCGAGGAGTCACGTGATGGACGTCATCAATGGGTTGGCTTGTTATTCCGACCCCGCTGACCATTATTCCCACCGGGTGCGTCTGGTGCTTGCCGAGAAGGGAATCAGCGTAAAGATCATCGACGTCGATGCCGCGCACCTGCCGCCGAAGCTGGTCGAGGTTAACCCTTATGGCAGTGTCCCGACTCTGGTGGACCGCGATCTGACACTGTACGAACCTACCGTGGTCGTGGAGTACCTCGAAGAGCGCTATCCGCATCCGCCGCTGATGCCGGTGTATCCGGTGGCGCGGGGTAACACTCGGCTATTGATGCACCGTATTCAGCGGGACTGGTGCGCGCTGGCCGATGTCGTTCTGGATTCGCGCAGTGCCAAGACCGCGAGCCTTGAGGCGCGCAAGAATTTGCGCGAGAGCCTGATCGGGGTATCAGCATTGTTCGGCGAGTTCAACTGTTTCATGAGCGAGGAGCAAAGCCTGCTCGATTGTTGTCTACTGCCCATCCTATGGCGTCTGCCGAGCATGGGCATCGAATTGCCGCGGCAAGCCAAGCCGTTGTTGGATTACATGGAACGACAGTTCGCTCGCCCGTCATTCATGGCGAGCCTGTCGTCCGCCGAGCGCGAAATGCGCAACGTTTAAGGAGCCGGTGATGAATTCCAGTCGCCCCTATCTGGTTAAAGCCCTCTACGAGTGGATCGTCGATAACGATTGCACGCCTCACATGCTGGTCAATGCCGAGTACCCGCAAGTCCAAGTGCCCGATGGTTTCGCCAGCGATGGTCAGATCGTCCTCAACATATCGCCCAGCGCCGTACGCAGCCTGCACATGGATAATCAAGCCGTGAGTTTCGAAGGGCGCTTCGGTGGCGTGCCACACAGCCTTTACGTGCCTACAGGCGCTATCCTGGGCATCTATGCACGGGAAAACGGCCAGGGCATGGTCTTCGAACTGGAGCCCTCTGCGGAGGAGGACGACCTGGCGCTCGACGAGGAAGGTTTCGGCACGGATGACGATTCCCCGGACGGCGGCGGCCAGCCACCCCGGCCAAGCGGGCGTCCCAGCCTGAAAGTGGTCAAGTAACGAAAAAGGCGATCCGCAGGGATCGCCTTTTTCATGGGGGCAGCAGGAATCAGTCGATGTATTCGAACAGTTTGACGATTTTCTGCACGCCGGATACACCCTGAGTGACGTTGGTGGCCGCAGTGGCTTCGCCGTTGGTTACCAGGCCCAGCAGGTAGACGATGCCGTTTTCGGTGATCACCTTGATGCGCGAGCTTGGCACGTTGGTGTCGGCGAGCATCTGTGCCTTGATCTTGGTGGTGAGCCACGCATCGTTGTTGCGCGCCAGAATCGAAGAAGGCTGCATGACTTGCAGTTCGTTGTGCACACGTTTGACGCGCTGCACTTGGCTGGCGGTTTGCTCTGCCAAGGCTTTGAGGTCGGCGCGTGGGGTCTGGCCGGCCAGCAGGACCACGCCGTTGTAGCTGCTGACGACGATGTGCGAGCCCTTGTCCAGGTCAGGGCTGGCCTTGCCGACGTTCACCGAAACCTTGGTTTCGATTAGCGAGTCGTCGATCTTGCTGCCGATGGTCCGCGTGCCGCGGTCATCGTCGATGGGGGCATTGCGTGCCGAGGACACGATGGAGCTGCAGCCCGAGATGCCCAGGCACAGGGTAAGGGCCGCCAGGCCCAGACGCTTGGAGATCATTCTTCACTCCCGAACAGTTGGCTGTCGATCAGGTCGCACAGGCAGTGGATTGCCAGCAGGTGGACTTCCTGAATGCGTGCGGTGACGTTGGACGGTACGCGGATTTCCACGTCCTCGGGAAGCAACAGTGAGGCCATGCCGCCGCCGTCGCGCCCGGTCAGGGCGACCACCACCATCTCGCGGTCGTGCGCGGCCTGGATCGCCTGGATCACATTGGCCGAGTTACCGCTGGTGGAGATGGCCAGCAGCACATCGCCGGGTTGCCCCAAGGCGCGGATCTGCTTGGAAAAGATTTCGTTATAGCTGTAGTCGTTGGCGATGGAGGTGATGGTCGAGCTGTCGGTGGTCAGCGCAATGGCAGGCAGGCTCGGACGTTCACGCTCGAAGCGGTTGAGCAGTTCTGACGAAAAGTGCTGGGCATCGCCGGCCGAGCCGCCGTTGCCGCAGGCGAGCATCTTGCCCTCGTTGAGCAGGGCATTGACCATGACCAGGCTGGCATGCTCGATATGCGGTGCCAGGACGTCCATGGCCTGTTGCTTGGTGTCGATGCTGGCCTGGAAGAGCCGGCAGATACGAGATTGCATGTCCATCGGGTGTGACCTTAAAAGGGGCGGTGGCCGGCGCGCGGCGCAACTAGGCTTTGTCTGAAAAGTCCTGATACTCGTCCATGCTGCGTTGAAAACCAGCTCGGAATGCTCATGTACTCCAGTACACTCCGCTTCCTCGCCGGTTTTCGCGGGGCCGCCATCGGCCTTGCCTGGCCTTCGTCTCAGAACTTTTCAGACAGACCCTAAGCACTGCCCGCGAAACATAGAGCTGAATAAGCGAATCAGGTTCAGCAGTCGAAGGCGTTTTTCAGCCATTGCAGCGGCTGACCGGCATGGCCGCTACCTTGCATCGCGATGACATCGAAGCGGCAAGGGTAGGTGGCCCAACGGGATTCTTGTTGCAGAAACAGATTTGCGGCCAGTTCCAGCTTTCGCTGCTTGCGCGAGTCGATGCTGGCGAGGGCGCCGCCATGGCTGGCATGCAGCCGGTAGCGGACTTCGACGAATACTACTGTATCGGCGTCGAGCATGACCAGATCAAGCTCGCCGCCGCGACACCGCCAATTGCGCGTTACCAGCTGCAAGCCATGCTCCTGTAGCCATTGCAGGGCATGGTCCTCGGCGGCAAAGCCTGCGCGAACGGGCGGTGCCGTGTTCATCAGCGTGGCGTATCGGGCAAGCGCTTGACCTGGCCCCCAGCGAATTCCGCCCAGGGCAATTGGCGTTCAATGCGCTGGTTGTCGTTGACGCTCAGGCTACCGGACAGGCCTTGGATGCGGTTGTCCGGCAAGGCTTTGAGTTGGCCCAGGCGGGGCGCCAGCGCATAGGCGTCAACACCCATGGCGTACAGACGGCCAAGGCTGCCAGCGGCTTGCGGCCATTGCTGCACGACCTGCTGGCGCAGAGCATTGCTGGTGTCGAGCAACCAGGGTGTTTCGCAGAAGCGCACGCCGGTCAGGTCGTTGTACTGGTTGACGTCGCCGCTGGCGCTGTAAAGGTTCGAAGTGGCGTAGACCGGGATATCGCCTGCGTACTGGAAGTTCAGGGTGGGTTTGATCTGCTGGGCTTGCTGCGGTGTGGCGGCCAGGAAGATGAAATCGATGTCCTGACGGCGCGAAGGCTGTGCGGCCACTTCACCGCCGACGGCGTTCTGCAGGCTCTGCGCACGGCCTTCGCTCTGGCGCAGTTGCAGCAGTTGGGCGATCTGCCCGGCCAGTTCTACTGGTTGACCGATGCGTTGAGCTGCCAGCAGCGTGCCGCCGTTGCTTTCCCAGTCCTGGCGGAAGGCCGCCAGAACACGGTCGCCCCACTCACCGGTAGGGACCAGAGCCACTGCGCGGGTCAGGCCATCGGCATGGGCGCGGCGCGAGACTTCGCGCGCTTCGTCTTCGGCGGCCAGGCCGAACTGGAACAGTTGGGCAGGCGCTTTCTGGCCGGCGTCGGCATAGTTCAGGGCAAGGGTAGTGATCGGCAGGTTGGGGTAGGCGGCCATCTGCTTGACCAATGGCTTCTCCAGCGGGCCTACGACCAGCTGCGCGCCGGCGGCTTGGGCCTGGCGATAGAAATCGTCGAGCGAACTCAGGCGCGAACTGTCGAACACCTGGATCTCAGGGGCCTGCTGGCCGCTCTGTCGGGCCTGGGCTTGAGCTGCCATGAAGCCATCGCGCAGGGCTTTGGCTACGTTCGCCAACGGACCTTCCTGGGGCAACAGCAGGGCGATTTTGGTCAGCGGTTGACTGGCCAGTTCCTTGAGCTTGAGCAGGGGCGTCGGCAGTTGCATGGCCGCCGGGTGCTCAGGGTGCTGCTGGCGCCAGGATTCGATCGCGGCTTGCTGCTGTTCGAGGGTGCCGGCGGTTCTCACTGCCAGGGCCAGGCTGGTCCAGCCCGAGACCGTGGCGTTGGCGGCAGGTTGCAGTTGCTCGGCCGGCAGCGACGCGACCAGGTTCCAGATTGCGTCACGGTTGGCGTCGGCTGCCTGATCCTTGAGCAGTGGCGCCAGCAGTACGCGCTGCTCCACGGCGGCGAGCGTTTGACCGTCGGCTTCGAACGCTGCGGCATGCACGCTGTATGTGCGCACTTGCTGGGCCTGGGGCAATTCGCCCAAATGTTGCAGGCTGGGGTGAGCAAGCGCCTGGACCGCCGCTTTGGGTTGGTTGCGGCTCATCGCCAGTTCCGCAGCCAGGGTGCTGGCGAAAATCTGCTGGGCCGGTTTGAGCGAGTCCAGCGGCACCTGCGCCAGGATGCTTGCAGCGCGTGGATAGTCCTTCTGTTGATAGGCCAGGTCTGCCGCGCTCAGGCGCAGCAAGGCGGTGTCTTCGGCAGACTTGCTGGCGCTGGCCTTGTCGAGCAACTGCTCGATGCTGGCATCCGGCGTGCGCGGTAATTCACCCAATTTGGATGAGGGCGAGCTGGCGCAGGCTGCGAGCAGGGCAGCGAGGCATAAGGCTGGAAGCAGCCGCAGGCAGGCGATCATGGAAGGATCCTGTTACATGGTCTAGGTGGGCGGCAATTGTACCCAAGCGGTGGCTGGGGCGCGATGTCGCATAAGTGCACGCATCAATATAGGCGGCGTGTCGTAGGGTGTAGACCAACTTCGTTGCGTATGATTGCAAGCGCTCGCGTTACAATGGCAGTTTTGTTCCAGACGAGTGGGTGAGTGCAGTGACCGATGCGGCAGAGTCGAAGAAATCCAAGGTAGGCACGCTGTACGTGGTCGCCACGCCCATAGGCAATCTCGACGACATGAGCGCGCGCGCCTTGAAGGTGTTGGCCGATGTCGCGCTCGTCGCTGCCGAAGACACCCGCCATTCCATCCGCCTGATGCAGCACTTCGGAATCGGCACGCCCTTGGCCGCCTGCCATGAGCACAACGAGCGTAACGAAGGCGGGCGCTTTCTCGAGCGTCTGTTGGCAGGCGATGACGTGGCTTTGGTGTCCGATGCCGGTACGCCACTGATCTCCGATCCGGGTTACCACCTGGTGCGCCAAGTGCGTGCGGCAGGCATTCCCGTCGTGCCGGTGCCGGGTGCTTGCGCGCTGATCGCCGCGTTGTCCGCCGCCGGGTTGCCTTCGGATCGTTTCATTTTCGAAGGTTTCCTGCCGGCCAAGGCGGTCGCCCGGCGCACGCGTCTGGAGTACGTCAAGGAAGAACCGCGCACCTTGATCTTCTATGAAGCCCCGCACCGTATCCTCGAATGCCTGGAAGACATGCAGGCGGTCTTCGGCGACGAGCGGCCTGCGGTACTGGCGCGCGAGATCAGCAAAACCTTCGAAACCATCCGCAGCTTGCCGCTGGGTGAGTTGCGGGCGTTCGTCGCGGGCGACGCCAACCAGCAGCGCGGTGAGTGCGTGGTTTTGGTCGGCGGCTGGAGCGCGCCGGAGGAGGGCGAGTTGGTCGACAAGCAAGCGCAGCGGGTGCTGGGTCTGTTGCTCGCCGAAATGCCGCTCAAAAAAGCAGCGGCGCTGGCGGCCGAGATCACGGGTGTGCGCAAGAACGTGCTGTATCAATTTGCCTTGTCGTTGCAGAAGGATCAGTAACTGCACATCGACATCGAGCACGATGTCGCTTGTGGTGAAGGCGCTCTGCCGTTACCCTTGGCGGCGGAGAGTCGGTTGGACAGTCGCTGCCTTCTTTTGTTCCGCAAAAGAGGGGGGAGGAAAGTCCGGGCTTCGCAGGGCAGAGTGCCAGGTAACGCCTGGGAGGCGCGAGCCTACGGAAAGTGCCACAGAAAATAACCGCCTACGTACTTCGGTACCGGTAAGGGTGAAAAGGTGCGGTAAGAGCGCACCGCACGGCTGGCAACAGTTCGTGGCTAGGTAAACCCCACTCGAAGCAAGACCAAATAGGGTTCCTTATGGCGTGGCCCGCGTCGGAACCGGGTAGGTTGCTAAAGGCGTCCAGTGATGGCCGTCGTAGAGGAATGACTGTTCTCGACAGAACCCGGCTTACAGACCGGCTCTCCACCTCCTTCCCCTGCCATCGACCGACGGCAGAGTGCGCATCGGTAATGCCGAAAAAATCTTAATCTTCATAAAACCCTTTAACTCGGTTCGCTATCTGCTTGAGTTGCACGGAGTTTTGCCGCGCCCAGGCACATTGGATTGTTTTTCCCTCTTCCTTTTGTACGCTAAATCGCCTTGCTCTAAGGGTTTTCCGTATGAACGCGCCTTGACGGTGCGGCGGGCGGATTCCTATAGTGTGCGCAAGTGGCGAAAAGTGGGGGAAAGTGGGTTTTTTGCCATCATCTAGCCAAGAATCAGAGGATTCTCACTCGTGTTTCGCGGAGCCAATGCCGTTAGCCTCGATGCCAAAGGCAGGCTCGCCATGCCGAGTCGGTACCGTGACGAGTTGAATTCGCGAAGTGACGGCCAACTCATCATCACCATCGATGCCGCTGACCCATGCTTGTGCGTTTACCCCCTCGATGAATGGGAACAGATAGAAACCAAATTGCGCGCCTTACCTTCGTTGCGTGAAGAGAACCGCCGCCTTCAGCGCCTGCTGATCGGCAATGCGGTCGATCTGGAACTCGACGGTAGTGGGCGCTTTCTAGTGCCACCGCGTTTGCGCGAATACGCCCGGCTCGACAAGAAGACGATGCTGGTGGGGCAACTGAACAAATTCCAGTTGTGGGACGAACAAGCCTGGAACGACGTTTCAGCGGCCGATCTCGCAGCTATTCAACAACCTGGCGCCATGCCCGACGATTTGCGTGACCTGATCCTGTGACTAAAGAAAGCGGCTTCAACCACATCACCGTGCTGCTCGACGAAGCGGTCGAAGCATTGGACCTGCGCGACGACGGTTGCTATGTCGATGGCACTTTCGGCCGGGGTGGACATAGCCGTCTGGTGCTCAGCAGGATCGGACCACAGGGGCGTCTACTCGGCTTCGACAAAGACCCTCAGGCAATTGCCACAGGACAAGCGCTGGCGGCCGAAGATGGCCGCTTCGTCATTGTGCAACGCAGCTTTGCCGAGATGGCCGATGAAATCGCCACCCAGGGCCTGGAAGGCAAGGTTGCCGGTGTGCTTCTGGACCTGGGCGTATCCTCGCCGCAGCTCGACGACCCCGCGCGTGGCTTCAGCTTCCTCAACGACGGCCCGCTGGACATGCGCATGAACCCCGACCAGGGCGTGAGCGCCGCCCAGTTCATCGCCCAGGCCGCGGAAGAAGAGATCGCCCGCGTGTTCAAGGAATACGGCGAAGAGCGGTTCGCCCGCCGCATGGCCAGGGCCGTCGTGCAACGCCGTGAAGAACAGCCGTTCACCCGTACCGCAGACCTGGCCGAAGTGCTCAAGGTCGCCAACCCCGCCTGGGAGAAGGGCAAGAACCCCGCGACCCGTGCCTTCCAAGGCTTGCGCATCCACGTCAATAACGAGCTGGGCGACCTCGAAACCGGGCTGCAAGCCGCTTTCGATGCGCTGCAGGTCGGTGGGCGCCTGGTGGTGATCAGCTTCCACTCGCTCGAAGACCGCATCGTCAAACTATTCATGCGCAAACTGGCCAAAGGCGAGGCGGACAACCTGCCGCGCAACCTGCCGGTACAGCACAAGGTCTTCGAACCGCGCGTGCGGCTGATCGGTAAAGCGCAGTTCGCCTCCGAAACCGAACTCAAGGCCAATCCGCGTTCGCGCAGTGCCGTGATGCGCGTTGCGGAGAAGTTGCGGTGAGCAAGCTTTTCGCCAAACCGCTGCCCGGCGGCAGTTTCTTCATGCTCTTGCTGTTCATCGGCGTGCTGGTCTCGGCCATCGCCGTGTCTTACAGCGCGCACTGGAACCGTCAGCTGCTCAATACGCTGTACGGCGAACTCAACGACCGCGACAAGGCCCAGGCGGAGTGGGGGCGTCTGATCCTCGAGCAAAGCACCTGGACCGCCCATAGCCGCATCGAGAACCTGGCCAGCGAGCAGTTGAAAATGCGCGTGCCCGCGGCCGACGAAGTACGGATGGTCGCGCCATGATGAAACTCGAAGGTGCGCTCTATCCCTGGCGTTTCCGTGTGGTGATCGCGCTGCTGGCCGTGATGGTGGGCGCCATCTGCTGGCGCATCATCGACCTGCAGGTCGTCGATCGCGATTTCCTCAAAGGCCAGGGCGATGCCCGTAGCCTGCGCCACATCCCCATTCCCGCACACCGTGGTCTGATCACCGACCGCAACGGCGAGCCGCTGGCCGTCAGTACGCCGGTTACCACCTTGTGGGCCAACCCCAAGGAAATGCAGGTGGCCAAGGACCGTTGGCCGCAATTGGCCGCAGTGATGGGGCAGAACCCGCAGCAATTGATCGAGCGCCTCACCCAGCAGGCTAACAAGGAGTTCATCTACCTGGTCCGCGGCCTGACGCCCGAGCAAGGGCAGCAGGTGCTCGACCTCAAGGTACCGGGCGTCTACGGCATGGAAGAATTCCGCCGCTTCTATCCGGCAGGCGATGTGACCGCGCACATGGTCGGCTTCACCGACCTCGACGACCACGGCCGTGAGGGTGTGGAGCTGGCCTATGACGAATGGCTGGCCGGTGTGCCGGGCAAGCGCCAGGTCATCAAGGACCGCCGCGGCCGCCTGATCAAGGACGTACAGGTGACCAAGAACGCCAAGGCCGGCAAGACCCTGGCCTTGTCCATCGACCTGCGTCTGCAATACCTGGCCACCCGCGAGCTGCGCAACGCCATCGCCGAACAGGAAGCCAAGGCCGGCAGCCTGGTGATCATGGACGTCAAGACTGGCGAAGTGCTGGCGATGGTCAACCAGCCCACCTACAACCCCAACAACCGCCGCAGCATGTTCCCTTCGGCCATGCGCAACCGGGCGATCATCGACGTGTTCGAGCCAGGTTCCACGGTCAAGCCGCTGTCGATGAGCGCGGCCCTGGAAAGCGGTCGCTGGAAGCCCACCGACAAGGTCGAGGTCTACCCCGGCAGCCTGCAGATCGGCCGTTACACCATCAAGGACGTGTCGCGCAGCGAAGGGCCGATCCTCGACCTGACCGGCATCCTGATCAACTCCAGTAACGTCGGCATGAGCAAGGTCGCTTTCGACATCGGTGGCGAAGCGATCTACCGGGTCATGTCGCAGCTGGGCCTCGGTCAGTACACCGGCCTGGGCTTCCCGGGCGAGCGCGTCGGCAACCTGCCCAACCACCGCGAGTGGCGCAAGGCCGAAACCGCGACCCTGTCCTACGGCTATGGCCTGTCGGTAACGGCCCTGCAACTGGTGCACGCCTACGCGGCCCTGGCCAACGACGGCAAGATGGTGCCGCTGTCGATCCTCAAGCTCGACAAGGAGCCCGAGGCCACCCAAGTGGTGCCCAAGGCCACCGCCGAGACCATCCAGGGCATGCTCCAGCAAGTGATCGAGGCGCCGCGCGGCGTCTACCGCGCGCAGGTGCCGTTCTATCACGTGGCCGGCAAGTCCGGGACCGCGCGTAAGGCCACCGTCGGCTCCAAGGGTTACACCGAGAACGCCTACCGTTCCTTGTTCGCAGGCTTCGGCCCGATGAGCGATCCGCGTTACGCCATCGTCGTGGTCATCGACGAGCCGAGCAAGGGCGGCTACTTCGGCGGTCTGGTCTCGGCGCCGGTGTTCAGCAAGGTCATGTCCGGTACGTTGCGTCTGTTGAACGTGCCGCCAGACAACCTGCCGCCACCGACCGAGCCGCAGCAGGCCAGTTCAGCACCCGCCAAAGGAGGGCGTGGATAATGACGATGCCACTGAGCAAACTGTTCGCCCACGCCAGCCATGATCCGCTGATCCGCGAACTGACCCTCGACAGCCGCCAGGTACGCCCTGGCGATCTGTTTCTCGCTGTGCCAGGCGCCAAGCTCGACGGCCGTGCGCACATCGCCGACGCGCTGGCCCGCGGCGCGGCGGCGGTCGCCTATGAGGAGCAGGGTTCGGTAGTGCTGCCGCTCACCGACGTGCCGCTGATTCCGGTCAAGGGCTTGGTGGCGCAGCTGTCGGAGATCGCCGGGCGCTTCTACGGCGAGCCCAGCCGTCAGCTTGACCTGATCGGCGTGACCGGTACCAACGGCAAGACCAGCGTCACCCAACTGGTGGCCCAGGCGCTCGATCTGCTGGGGCAACGTTGTGGCCTTATCGGCACCCTGGGTACGGGCTTCCATGGCGAGTTGCAAAGCGGCCGCCTGACCACGCCCGACCCGATCGCGGTGCAATCCACGCTGTACGACCTGAAGAAAGCCGGCGCCCGCGCCGTGGCGATGGAAGTCTCGTCCCACGCGCTCGACCAAGGCCGGGTCGCGGCTCTGGCCTTCGACATCGCGGTGATGACCAACCTGTCGCGCGACCACCTCGACTACCACGGCAGCATGCACGCCTACGAAGCTGCCAAGGCCAAGCTGTTCGCCTGGCCGGGGCTGCGCTGCCAGGTGGTCAACCTGGACGACGACTTCGGGCGGCGCCTGGCCGCCGATTTTGCCGCCATGCCGGGCCGCGAGCTCATCGAAACCCGTCTGATCAGCTACAGCCTGGAGCAGCCCGAAGCCTCGCTGTGCTGCCGCGCCGCCACCTTCAGCGACGACGGCGTGCACGCCACCCTGGTCACCGCCCAAGGCGAGCGGACCCTGCGCAGCCAACTGCTGGGCCGCTTCAACCTGAGCAACACCCTGGCCGCCGTGGCCACCCTGCTGGCCTTGGATTATGCGCTGGACGAAATCCTCGCGGTCGTCCCGCAACTGCAGGGTCCGGTAGGACGCATGCAGCGCCTGGGTGGTGGCGACAAGCCGCTGGTGGTGGTCGACTACGCTCATACCCCGGATGCTCTGGACAAGGTGCTCACGGCCCTGCGCCCGCACGCCCGCGGCAAGCTGCTATGCCTGTTTGGCTGCGGCGGCGACCGCGACCGCGGCAAGCGCCCGCTGATGGCCGAAGTGGCCGAGCGCCTGGCGGACCGCGTGGTGGTGACCGACGACAACCCTCGCCACGAAGTGCCCGCGTGCATCTTCGACGACATCCGCCCAGGTTTCAGTCGTGTCGAGGCGGTCGAATTCATCGACGGTCGCGGCCCGGCCATCGCCCGGTTGATCGCTTCCGCCGCCGTCGATGACGTCGTGGTACTGGCAGGCAAGGGACATGAGGACTATCAGGAGATCGCCGGCCAACGCCACGACTTCTCCGATCTGCAAGAAGCCGAACAGGCCCTGGCCCATTGGGGAGCGCAACATGCTTGAGGCCATGACCCTCAGCCAATTGGTCGAGCCGCTGCACGCCTCGCGCCTGGGCGCCGACGCGCGCTTCGACGGCGTGAGCATCGACAGCCGCTCGGTCGTGCCTGGCCAGTTGTTCGTCGCCCTCACCGGGCCGCGCTTCGACGGCCACGACTACCTGGCCGATGTCCAGGCCAAAGGCGCGGTCGCAGCACTGGTCGAACGTGAGGTGCCCGGTATCGACCTCCCGCAACTGCGCGTGGCCGACTGCCGTCTGGCCCTCGGTCAGCTCGGCGCACTGAACCGCGCCGCCTTCACCCAGCCGGTGGTGGCCATCACCGGCTCCAGCGGCAAGACCACGGTCAAGGAAATGCTCGCCAGCATCCTGCGCACGCGTGGCGAAGTGTTGGCCACCCGCGGCAACCTCAACAACGACCTGGGCGCGCCGCTGACGCTGCTGGAGATCGCGCCGCAGCACCGCGCTGCGGTCATTGAGCTGGGCGCTTCACGCCTGGGCGAGATTCGCTACACGGTGGGCCTGACCCAGCCGCACGTGGTGATCCTCAACAACGCCGGCACCGCCCATGTCGGCGAGTTTGGCGGCCCGGAAAAAATCGTCGAGGCCAAGGGCGAGATTCTCGAAGGCCTGGGCGAGGGCGGCGTCGCCGTGCTCAACCTGGACGACAAGGCCTACCCCATCTGGCATGAGCGTGCCGGTCGCCACCCGGTGCTCAGTTTCGCGCTGAACAATACCGCCGCCGACTTCCACGCCAGCGCCATCGAGCGCGATGCGCGTGGCTGCCCGGGTTTCACCCTGCACGCTGCTCAAGGCAGCGTGCCCGTACAACTGAACCTGCTCGGCGTGCACAACGTCGGCAATGCCTTGGCCGCCGCCGCTGCCGCGCACGCCCTGGGCGTGAGCCTGGCGCACATCGCGCAGGGTCTGAATGCCGTGCAACCGGTCAAGGGCCGTACCGTGGCACAACTGGCACCTAGCGGTGCATGCGTCATCGACGACACCTACAACGCAAATCCCACCTCGATGTGCGCGGCCATTGATATACTCGCCGGCTTTTCCGGTCGCACCGTCCTGGTGCTCGGGGATATCGGCGAGTTGGGGCAGTGGGCCGAGGAAGGCCACCGCCAGGTGGGCGCCTATGCCCGTGGCAAGGTCGACGCCTTGTACGCGGTGGGTAGCCACATGGCGCATGCCGTCGATGCGTATGGTCATAACGGCCACCACTTCGCTTCTCAAGCCGAGCTGATCGAGGCCGTCCGCGGCCAGGCCACCGGCAACACCACCATTTTGATCAAGGGTTCGCGCAGCGCTGCGATGGAAAACGTCGTGGCGGCACTGTGCGGTTCTAGCGGGGAGAAACATTAATGCTGCTGCTGTTGGCCGAGTATCTGCAACAGTTCCACAAAGGCTTCGCGGTCTTCCAGTACCTGTCCCTGCGCGGCATTCTCGGGGTGCTGACCGCGTTGTCGCTGTCCTTGTGGCTCGGGCCCTGGATGATCCGTACCTTGCAAATGCGTCAGATCGGCCAGGCCGTGCGCAATGACGGGCCGCAGTCGCACCTGTCCAAATCCGGCACGCCGACCATGGGCGGTGCGTTGATCCTCTCGGCCATCGGCGTCAGTACCTTGCTCTGGGCCGACCTCTCCAACCGCTATGTGTGGGTAGTGCTGATCGTCACGCTGCTGTTCGGCGCCATCGGCTGGGTCGACGACTACCGCAAGGTCATCGAGAAGAACTCGCGCGGCCTGCCAAGCCGCTGGAAGTACTTCTGGCAATCGGTGTTCGGCCTGGGCGCGGCGATCTTCCTCTATCAAACCGCGCCGACCAGCGTCGAAACCACGCTGATCGTGCCGTTCCTCAAGGACGTGACGATCCCGCTGGGCATCGGCTTCGTGGTGCTGACCTACTTCGTCATCGTCGGCTCCAGCAATGCGGTCAACCTCACCGACGGCCTGGACGGGCTGGCGATCATGCCGACCGTGATGGTCGGAGGCGCGCTGGGCATCTTCTGCTACCTGTCGGGCAACGTAAAGTTCGCCGAATACCTGCTGATCCCGTACGTACCCGGCTCGGGCGAGCTGATCGTGTTCTGCGGCGCGCTGATCGGCGCGGGCCTGGGCTTCCTCTGGTTCAACACCTATCCGGCACAGGTGTTCATGGGTGACGTCGGCGCGCTGGCGCTGGGTGCAGCCCTGGGCACCATCGCGGTGATCGTGCGCCAGGAAATCGTGCTGTTCATCATGGGCGGGGTGTTCGTCATGGAAACCCTGTCGGTGGTCATCCAGGTCGCCAGTTTCAAGCTGACCGGCAAGCGCGTGTTCCGCATGGCGCCGATCCACCACCATTTCGAACTCAAAGGCTGGCCCGAGCCCCGGGTGATCGTGCGCTTCTGGATCATCACCGTGATCCTGGTGCTGATCGGCCTCGCCACCCTGAAGTTGAGGTAGACGCGCGTGTCATTGATCGCTTCCGACCATTTCCGCATCGTTGTCGGCCTCGGCAAGAGCGGCATGTCCCTGGTTCGCTTCCTGGCGAGCCGGGGCATCGCCTTTGCGGTGGCCGACACCCGCGCGCAGCCTCCGGAGCTTGAAACGCTACGCCGCGACTACCCGCAGGTAGAAGTGCGCTGTGGCGAGCTTGACGTCGATTTCCTCTGCCGCGCCGACGAGCTCTACGTGAGCCCGGGCCTGGCCTTGGCCACGCCGGCGTTGCAACAGGCCGCTGCCCGTGGCGTACGCCTGTCGGGCGACATCGAATTGTTCACCCGACATGCCAAGGCACCGATGGTGGCCATCACCGGTTCCAACGCCAAGAGCACGGTCACGACCCTGGTCGGCGAAATGGCGAGCAAGGCGGGCAAACGCGTGGCGGTGGGCGGCAACCTCGGCACCCCGGCACTCGACCTGCTGGACGATGCCGTTGAGCTGTACGTGCTGGAGCTGTCGAGCTTCCAGTTGGAAACCGTCGACCCGCTCAATGCGCAGGTGGCCACGGTGCTCAACATCAGCGAAGACCACATGGACCGCTACAGCGGCCTGCCGGCTTATCACCTGGCCAAGCACCGCATTTTCCGTGGCGCCGAGCAGGTGGTGGTCAACCGCAACGACCCGTTGAGCCGGCCGCTGCCGGTGGAAGGGCGTCCATCGTTCAGCTTCGGCCTCAACGTGCCCGACTTCAAAAGCTTCGGCCTGCGCGAACGCGATGGCGAAAAATACCTGGCCTACGAGTTCGAATGCCTGATGCCGGTGTGCGAGCTGAAAGTGCGCGGCGCACATAACCAGAGCAACGCCCTCGCGGCTCTCGCCCTAGGCCATGCTGCCGGCCTGCCGTTCGCACCGATGCTCGATGCGCTGCGCACGTTCACCGGCCTGGCGCACCGCTGCCAGTGGGTGCGCGAACGCAACGGCGTGCAGTGGTACGACGATTCCAAAGCGACCAATGTAGGCGCAGCCCTGGCCGCCATCGAAGGCCTGGGCGCCGACATCGACGGCAAGCTGGTGCTGATCGCCGGCGGCGACGGCAAAGGCGCCGACTTTTCCGCCCTACGTACTCCGGTCGCACGCCACTGCCGCGCCGTAGTGCTGCTGGGCCGCGACGCCGAGCGCCTGGCGCAGGCATTGGGCGACCACGTGCCGTTGATCCGGGTGAGCAGCCTCGACGAAGCGGTCGAGCAGTGCGCCAAGCAGGCCGAGCCGGGCGACGCTGTGCTGCTGTCGCCAGCTTGCGCAAGCCTCGACATGTTCAAGAATTTCGAAGAGCGGGGGCGTCTGTTCGCCCAGGCCGCAGAGAGGCTGGCATGATCTTTCGCGTCATCAAGCCATATCCGTCGCCGCTGATCAGCGGCCGTGGCATCGATCTGGATTTCGCTTTCCTCGCCGGTTGCCTGGCGCTGCTTGGCCTGGGCCTGGTGATGATCACCTCGGCCTCTTCGGAAGTGGCCGCCTTGCAGTCGGGCAACCCGCTGTACCACATGTTCCGCCACCTGGTTTACGTGGCCCTGGGCCTGGTCGCCTGTGGCGTGACCATGCTGGTGCCGATTTCCACCTGGCAGCGCATGGGCTTCATGATGCTGGTCGGTGCCTTCGCCTTGCTGGTGCTGGTGCTGGTGCCGGGTATCGGCCGTGAAGTGAACGGTTCGATGCGCTGGATCGGCTTCAGCTTCTTCAACGTGCAGCCTTCGGAAATCGCCAAGGTCTTCGTGGTGATCTACCTCGCCGGTTACCTGGTGCGTCGGCAGCAGGAAGTGCGCGAGAGCTGGATGGGCTTCTTCAAGCCCTTCATCGTGCTGCTGCCGATGGCCGGCCTGCTGCTGATGGAGCCGGACTTCGGCGCCACCGTGGTGATGATGGGCGCGGCGGCCGCCATGCTGTTCCTCGGCGGGGTGGGGCTGTTCCGCTTCAGCCTGATGGTGGTGCTGGCGGTGGTCGCGGTGTTCGTGCTGGTGCAGGCGCAGCCGTACCGGATGGCGCGCCTGATCACCTTTACCGACCCCTGGTCGGACCAGTTCGGTTCCGGCTACCAGCTGACCCAGGCGCTGATCGCCTTCGGCCGTGGCGAATGGTTGGGCGTGGGCCTGGGCAACAGCGTACAGAAGCAGTTCTACCTGCCCGAAGCGCACACCGACTTCGTGTTCTCGGTACTGGCCGAAGAGCTGGGCGTGGTCGGTACCCTGTGCACGGTGGCGCTGTTCGTGTTCGTGACGGTGCGTGCGTTGTACATCGGTTTGTGGGCGGAAAAGGCCAAACAGTACTTCGCTGCCTACATGGCCTTCGGCCTGGCGTTCCTGTGGATCGGCCAGTTCCTGATCAACATCGGCGTGAACGTCGGCCTGCTGCCGACCAAGGGCCTGACCTTGCCGTTCCTCAGCTACGGGGGCAGTTCGCTGGTGATCTGCTGCGCCTGCGTGGGGCTGTTGCTGCGCATCGAATGGGAAAGTCGAACCCATTTGGGCAGCGAAGAGCACGAATTCAGCGAGAAGGATTTTGCCGAGGAGCCTGCCCATGGCCGTTGACGGCAAGAACGTATTGATCATGGCCGGCGGCACTGGCGGCCATGTGTTCCCGGCCCTGGCCTGCGCACGCGAGTTCCAGGCCCGTGGCTATACCGTGCACTGGCTCGGCACGCCTCGTGGCATCGAGAACGAGTTGGTGCCGCAGGCCGGCATTACCCTGCACCTGATTCAAGTCAGCGGGCTGCGCGGCAAGGGCAAACTGTCGCTGCTCAAGGCGCCGTTGACGCTGGTCAAGGCCGTGCTGCAAGCCCGGCGCATCATGCGCGAACTGCGGCCGGTGTGCGTACTGGGCTTTGGCGGCTATGTCACCGGCCCTGGCGGCGTGGCCGCCAAATGGTGCGCAGTGCCCTTGATCATCCATGAACAGAACGCCCGGGCCGGTACCGCCAATCGCTTGCTGGTGCCCATGGCGGCGCGGGTCTGCGAGGCTTTCCCCGATACCTTCCCGGCCAGCGACAAACGTCGCACCACCGGTAACCCGGTGCGTCCCGAGCTGTTCCTGCAAGCACCACGCGAACCACTGGGCGAGCGTCGCGCGCGCCTGCTGGTGCTCGGCGGTAGTCTGGGCGCGGAACCATTGAACAAATTGCTGCCTAAGGCCCTGTCCGAAGTCGCTGCGAGCGTGCGCCCGGAAGTTTTCCACCAGGCCGGCAGGCATCACGCCGAGATCACCGACCAGCGCTACCGCGAGGTCGAGGTGCAGGCGCACGTCGAACCCTTCATCAAGGACATGGCCCATGCCTATGGCTGGGCCGACCTGGTGGTCTGCCGCGCAGGTGCGCTGACCGTCAGCGAGCTGGCTGCCGCCGGCTTGCCGGCGTTGTTGGTGCCTTTGCCCCACGCGATCGACGACCACCAGACCCACAACGCCCATTACCTGGCGCAGGACGGCGCGGCCTTCCTGATGCCACAAGCGACCACTGGCGCAGCCCAGCTCGCTGAACGCCTGAACGAGGTGCTGATGCAACCCGAGAAACTCCACACCATGGCCGGCACCGCGCGCCGGCTGGCCAAGCCTGCGGCAACCAGCACCGTAGTCGATATCTGCCTGGAGGTGGCCCATGGTTGAACACCAGAAAGCCATGCCCCACCCGAAAATGGGCCGCATCCGGCGCATCCACTTCGTCGGCATCGGCGGCGTGGGCATGTGCGGGATCGCCGAGGTACTGCTCAACCTGGGCTACCAGGTCTCCGGCTCCGACCTCAAGACCTCGCCGGTGACCGAGCGCTTGCAGTCGTTCGGTGCCGAAATCTTCGTTGGCCACCGCGCCGAGAACGCCGCCAGCGCCGATGTGCTGGTGGTATCGAGCGCGATCAACCCGGCCAACCCGGAAGTGGCGACCGCACTGGAGCGGCGCATTCCCGTGGTGCCGCGTGCCGAAATGCTCGCCGAGCTGATGCGCTACCGCCATGGCATCGCCGTGGCTGGCACCCATGGCAAGACCACCACCACCAGCCTGCTGGCCTCGGTGTTCGCCGCAGGCGGCCTGGACCCGACATTCGTCATCGGCGGTCGCCTGACCGCCGCCGGCACCAATGCCCAGCTCGGCACCAGCCGCTACCTCATCGCCGAAGCCGACGAGAGCGACGCCAGCTTCCTGCACCTGCAACCGATGGTCGCCGTGGTCACCAACATCGACGCCGACCACATGGCGACTTACGAAGGCGACTTCAACAAGCTGAAGAAGACCTTCGTCGAATTCCTGCACAACCTGCCGTTCTACGGCTTGGCGGTGATGTGCCTGGACGACCCTGTCGTGCGCGAAATCCTGCCCCAGGTCAAGCGCCCGACGGTCACCTACGGCTTCAGCGAAGAGGCCGACATCCGCGCCATCAACGTGCGCCAGCAGGGCATGCAGACCCACTTCACCGTGCTGCGCCGCGACCTCGCCCCGCTGGACGTCTCGGTCAACATGCCGGGCAACCACAACGTACTCAACGCCCTGGCCACCATCGCCATCGCCACCGACGAGGGCATCAGCGACGATGCCATCGTGCAGGGGCTGTCGGGCTTCCAGGGCGTTGGGCGACGCTTCCAGGTATACGGCGAGCTGCCGGTCGAAGGCGGCAGCGTGATGCTGGTCGACGACTACGGCCACCACCCCACCGAAGTCGCTGCGGTGATCAAGGCCGTGCGCGGCGGCTGGCCTAGCCGTCGTTTGGTGATCGTCTACCAGCCGCACCGCTACAGCCGTACCCGCGACCTGTACGACGATTTCGTGCAGGTGTTGGGCGATGCCAACGTGCTGCTGCTGATGGAAGTCTATCCGGCGGGCGAAGAGCCCATCCCCGGTGCCGACAGCCGCCAGCTGTGCCACAGCATCCGCCAGCGCGGCAAGCTCGACCCCATCTACATCGAACGCGGCGCCGAGCTCGCGCCCCTGGTCAAGCCGCTGCTGCGCGCCGATGACATTCTGATCTGCCAAGGCGCCGGCGATGTTGGCGGCCTGGCGCCACAACTGATGAAAAGCCCGCTGTTCGCGGGCGCCAAGACTGCCCAGGAGACATCGAAATGAGCAGCGCCTACGACCGACTGCACGCCACCCTCGACGTCAAGGCCTATGGCCGCGTCGCGGTGCTGTACGGCGGCAAGAGTGCCGAGCGCGAAGTGTCGCTCAAGTCGGGCAACGCCGTGCTCGGCGCTTTGCGTGACGCCGGCGTCGACGTGGTCGGCATCGATGTCGGCGACGACCTGCTGCAACGCCTGCTGGCCGAGAAGATCGACCGCGCCTTCATCATCCTGCACGGCCGTGGCGGTGAAGATGGCAGCATGCAGGGCTTGCTCGAATGCCTGGGCATTCCCTACACCGGCAGCGGCATCCTGGCCTCGGCCCTGGCGATGGACAAGCTGCGCACCAAGCAGGTGTGGCAGAGTCTGGGCATTCCGACGCCGCGCCACTCGGTGTTGGCCAGCGAAAACGACTGTATTCGCGCCGCCACGGAACTGGGCTTCCCGCTTATCGTCAAACCCGCCCATGAAGGTTCAAGTATCGGCATGGCCAAGGTGAACAGCGCGCAAGAGCTGGTCGCCGCTTGGCAGGATGCCGCCCACTACGATTCCCAGGTCCTTGTCGAACAATGGATTCATGGTCCCGAGTTCACTGTCGCGGTATTGCGCGGCCAGGTGCTGCCGCCGATCGCCCTCGGCACGCCTCATGTGTTCTACGACTACGACGCCAAATACGTCGCCAATGACACCCAATACCGCATTCCCTGCGGGCTCGATGCCGCGCGGGAACAAGAACTGATCGAACTGACCGCGCGCGCCTGCGATGCCATCGGCATCGAAGGCTGGGGGCGGCTGGACGTGATGCAGGACGAGCAGGGCCGCTTCTGGCTGCTCGAAGTCAACACCGCACCAGGCATGACCGATCATAGCCTGGTACCCATGGCGGCCCGCGCGGCCGGTCTGGACTTCCAGCAGTTGGTGCTGGCGATCCTGGCCGCCAGCGTCGAGACGCGAGGTTAACGATCCATGCAAGGCGCGATGGTACGTCATCAGCAACCCGCCCCCGGCCGCAGCAAGCCGGTGCCGCGTGGTGCCAGCCGACTGGAGGCCACCGAGCCGATGTCGGCGCGCCTGCCCAAAGCCAATTTCTCGGTGCTCAAGCGTCTGCTATGGCCCGTGTTGTTGGTGGCGGCCGGGTTCGGTGCGTACGAAGGGGCGATTCGCCTCATGCCCTATGCCGATCGCCCGATCAGCAAGATCGCCGTGCAGGGCGACCTCAGCTACATCAGCCAGCAGGCGGTGCAGCAACGGATCGCACCCTTCGTGGCGGCCAGCTTCTTCAGCGTCGATCTGGCAGCGATGCGCAGCGAGCTAGAAACCATGCCGTGGATCGCCCACGCCGAAGTACGTCGGGTCTGGCCCGACGAGGTGGTGGTGCGCCTGGAAGAGCAACTGCCGGTGGCCCGCTGGGGCGACGCGGCGCTGCTCAACAACCAGGGCCAGGCCTTCACGCCGCGCGAGCTGTCCAATTACAACCACTTGCCGCAGCTTGCCGGGCCGCAACGCGCCCAGCAGCAAGTGATGCAGCAGTACCAGGTCTTGAGCCAGATGCTGCGCCCCCTCGGCTTCTCCATTGCGCGTTTGGAATTGCGCGAGCGGGGCAGCTGGTTCCTGACCACCGGCGGCGGCAGTTCGGGCGCCGGTATCGAACTGCTGCTGGGGCGCGACCATCTGCTCGAGAAGATGCGCCGTTTCATTGCCATATACGACAAGACGCTTAAAGAGCAGATCAACAATATCGCCCGCATTGATCTGCGTTACGCCAACGGCCTGGCCGTGGGCTGGCGGGAACCGATTGCACCGACGACGGCCGACCCCGCCGTCGCGAAGAATTAGAGAGAGGCAGGACCATGGCAAACGCGCATAGCGGCAAAATGATCGTCGGGCTGGACATCGGCACGTCCAAGGTGGTGGCGCTGGTGGGTGAAGTCGCCGCCGACGGCACCCTGGAAATCGTGGGCATCGGCACCCATCCGTCACGCGGCTTGAAAAAAGGCGTGGTGGTCAACATCGAGTCGACGGTGCAGTCGATCCAGCGCGCTGTGGAAGAAGCGCAGCTGATGGCCGGCTGCCGCATCCACTCGGCCTTCGTCGGGGTGGCCGGCAATCACATCCGCAGCCTCAACTCCCACGGCATCGTCGCCATTCGCGACCGCGAGGTCAGCACCGCCGACCTGGAACGCGTGCTGGACGCGGCCCAGGCCGTCGCCATCCCGGCCGACCAGCGCGTGCTGCACACGCTGCCCCAGGACTACGTGATCGACAACCAGGAGGGCGTGCGCGAGCCCTTGGGCATGTCGGGCGTGCGCCTGGAAGCCAAGGTTCACGTAGTGACCTGCGCCGTGAACGCGGCGCAGAACATCGAGAAGTGCGTACGCCGCTGCGGCCTGGAAATCGACGACATCATCCTCGAGCAACTGGCCTCGGCCTACGCCGTGCTGACCGATGACGAGAAAGAGCTGGGCGTGTGCATCGTCGACATCGGCGGCGGCACCACTGACATCGCCATCTTCACCGAAGGCGCCATTCGTCATACCGCAGTGATTCCGATCGCTGGCGACCAGGTCACCAACGACATCGCCATGGCGCTGCGCACGCCGACCCAGTACGCCGAAGAAATCAAGATCCGTTACGCCTGTGCCTTGGCCAAGCTGGCCGGCGCCGGTGAAACCATCAAGGTGCCGAGCGTAGGCGACCGTCCGCCGCGCGAGCTGTCGCGCCAGGCGTTGGCCGAAGTGGTGGAGCCGCGTTACGACGAGCTGTTCACCTTGATCCAGGCGGAACTGCGCCGCAGTGGCTACGAAGACCTCATTCCTGCCGGCATCGTCCTCACCGGCGGCACCGCGAAGATGGAAGGCGCCGTGGAACTGGCCGAAGAAATCTTCCACATGCCGGTACGTCTGGGCGTACCGCACAGCGTGCGGGGTCTGAGCGACGTCGTGCGCAACCCAATCTATTCCACCGGCGTAGGCTTACTCAGCTACGGTTTGCATAAGCAGACCGACGAGCTGCCGTTGTCCGGTAACAGCAACAACAACAGCTATGGCGATGAACCTAAGGCTCCAGTGCTCGAACGCTTCAAGCGCTGGGTGCAGGGCAATTTCTAAGTTTCAAAGCAGTAGTGGTAGGCGCAACAACTAGAGAACTGTAAGGAGAGGGAAAATGTTCGAGCTCGTAGACAACGTCCCGCAAAGTCCGGTCATCAAGGTGATCGGCGTCGGTGGCGGCGGTGGCAACGCCGTCAACCACATGGTCAAAAGCAGCATCGAAGGCGTCGAATTCATCTGCGCCAACACCGATGCCCAGGCGCTCAAGAGCATTGGTGCGCGTACCATCCTGCAACTGGGTACCGGGGTCACCAAGGGCCTGGGCGCAGGTGCTAACCCGGAAGTCGGCCGTCAGGCCGCACTGGAGGACCGCGAGCGCATCGCCGAGGTGCTGCAGGGTACCAACATGGTCTTCATCACCACCGGCATGGGTGGCGGTACCGGTACCGGCGCGGCGCCGATCATCGCCGAAGTGGCCAAGGAAATGGGCATCCTCACCGTTGCGGTGGTGACCCGTCCGTTCCCCTTCGAGGGCCGCAAGCGCATGCAGATCGCCGACGAAGGCATCCGCATGCTGGCTGAAAGCGTCGACTCGCTGATCACCATTCCCAACGAAAAACTCCTGACCATCCTGGGCAAGGACGCCAG
This sequence comes from Pseudomonas sp. MLB6B, assembly GCF_054508135.1. Classification (NCBI taxonomy): domain Bacteria; kingdom Pseudomonadati; phylum Pseudomonadota; class Gammaproteobacteria; order Pseudomonadales; family Pseudomonadaceae; genus Pseudomonas; species Pseudomonas sp. MLB6B. The sequence goes on from NZ_CP199313.1 coordinate 1,835,526, forward strand.
CCTGCTGTCCGCCTTCGCCAAGGCCGACGACGTATTGGCCGGTGCCGTTCGCGGTATCTCCGACATCATCAAGCGTCCGGGCATGATCAACGTCGACTTCGCCGACGTGCGCACCGTGATGGGCGAGATGGGCATGGCGATGATGGGTACTGGCTGCGCCAGCGGCCCGAACCGTGCTCGCGAAGCCACCGAGGCGGCCATCCGCAACCCGCTGCTCGAAGACGTCAACCTGCAGGGCGCCCGCGGCATCCTGGTCAACATCACCGCCGGTCCCGACCTGTCCTTGGGCGAGTACTCCGACGTGGGTAGCATCATCGAGGCCTTCGCTTCCGATCACGCCATGGTCAAAGTCGGCACCGTGATCGACCCGGACATGCGCGACGAGCTGCACGTCACCGTCGTGGCCACCGGCCTCGGTGCGCGCATCGAGAAACCGGTCAAGGTGGTTGACAACACCCTGCAAACCGCCCAGGCGGTGTATGAGTCGTCCAATCCGGCCGCCGCCAGCCGTCCGACCGAGAAAGCGGAAGTCAACTATCGCGATCTGGAGCGTCCGACCGTCATGCGCAACCAGGCGCACGCCGGCACGTCCGCTGCAGCCAAGCTGAACCCTCAGGACGATCTGGATTACCTGGACATTCCAGCCTTCCTGCGTCGTCAGGCCGATTGATGGAATTTATCAGGACTATAGGGGTGATTGGTATTCATCAAAGGTTGGCTCTGGTATTATTTCCAGCCTTTGTTGATACCTGTTCGCAATTAGCGATGAAGCGGCCAATGCCATGATTAGACAACGCACCCTGAAGAACACCATTCGCGCTACCGGCATCGGCCTGCACTCCGGTGAGAAGGTCTACCTGACCCTCAAGCCGGCGCCCGTCGATACCGGCATCGTCTTCCGCCGTGCTGATCTCGACCCGGTGGTCGAAATCGCCGCACGTGCGGCCAACGTCGGTGAGACCACCATGTCCACCACGCTGGTCAACGGTGACGTCAAAGTCGACACGGTCGAGCACTTGCTGTCCGCCATGGCGGGTCTGGGCATCGATAACGCCTACGTCGAGCTCTCCGCCTCGGAAGTGCCGATCATGGACGGCAGCGCCGGTCCGTTCGTATTCCTGATTCAATCCGCCGGTCTCGAAGAACAGGACGCACCCAAGAAGTTCATCCGCATCCTGCGTGAGGTCACCGTGGAAGAGGGCGACAAGCGCGCCACCTTCCTGCCTTTCGAAGGGTTCAAGGTGAGCTTCGAGATTGATTTCGATCACCCGGTTCTACGTAACCGCACGCAGAGCGCCAGCGTCGATTTCTCGAGCACTTCGTTCGTGAAGGAAGTCAGCCGCGCACGTACTTTCGGTTTCATGCGTGACATCGAGTACCTGCGCAAGCACAACCTCGCCCTCGGCGGCAGCGTCGACAACGCCATCGTGGTGGATGAGGAAGGCGTGCTCAACGAAGACGGTCTTCGTTACGAAGACGAATTCGTCAAGCACAAGATCCTCGATGCCATTGGCGATCTCTACCTGCTGGGCAACAGCCTGATCGGCGAATTCAAGGGCTACAAGTCCGGCCATTCGCTGAACAACCAGTTGTTACGCAAACTGATCGCCGAAACGGATGCTTGGGAAGTGGTCGTTTTCGAAGACGCCAGTACGGCGCCTATCTCGTACATGCGCCCTGTTGCAGCGGTGTAAGTTCGAACACTCTCTAGTCGTTCTTGAGGCCACCTTCGGGTGGCCTTTTTATTGAGCTCAAATAAGCCAACGACACGCAATTGAGTCGATCAACCCTTGCGCGGCCCATGCGCGGCCAAACGCTCTAACGCTGCCCGTAGTTTGGGGTCGGTGATGCCTTCGGCCGAACCGCGAATGCTGTCGGCCGCATCGCTGGACAGCTCCGGCCCCTGGCCCTGGCGTCTGGCCGGCACCAGCGGCGGCTGCACCTTGAACAGTATCCGGTTCAGGTTCGCGAACGCTTCCAGCGCCTGCAACTGGCGCTGCAAGCGCTTCTGCTGATAGCGCAGGCGGGTCGCCCAATGGCCGTCGGTGACGATCAGCAACAGCACACCGTCGCGCCACGAGGCGATGTGGCAGTGGGCCCGCGCGGCCGGCTGCAGTTGGCTTTCCAGCAGGCGCTGCAAATGCGCGATGCGTTCGGCCTGGCCGAGCAGGCGGCGCAACGGACGAGCCTGGCGCAACAGCACGGCTGGGGGAAGGGCGGGGGAGGGCTTGTAGGCCATGGGCGCATGCCAAAGCTGAAGAAGGCGGCAGTCTAGCAGAGGTACGCGCAAGTGCTGGGGCGACCTACTTTTGCGTGGATCAAATGAATGTGTCCGGGGTATGCAGAAACATGGCCCTCTTCAGTGTCCATAGCTTTCATGATTCGTTGCCTTGAACTTGGCAATAATGACCTTATGTTACAAACGCCCCTGCCAAAGCGCTGTGCCAGCATCGTGGACATCGACCACTTTCCTCACCATCGTTTCCGGGTAGAATGCTCGTTCGCATGCGGCCCTCGGCTGCACGGGCGACTCATGGGGCCGCCCTCCATCCCCACGTGTGGAAGATCCTGCCTATATGTTTGCGCCTTTGTTAAAGAAACTTTTTGGAAGCAAGAACGAGCGTGAAGTCAAACGCATGCTCAAGACGGTCAACACCGTCAATGCCTTCGAAGAGAAAATGGTCGCCCTCTCCGACGAGCAGCTGCGCGCCAAGACCGCAGAGTTCAAAGAGCGCCTGGCCAAAGGCGAGACGCTTGATCAACTGCTGCCCGAAGCCTTTGCCGTAGCCCGTGAAGCCGGCAAGCGGGTCATGGGCATGCGCCACTTCGACGTCCAGCTGATCGGCGGCATGACCTTGCACGAAGGCATGATCGCGGAAATGCGCACCGGCGAAGGCAAGACCCTGGTCGGCACCCTGGCCGTGTACCTCAATGCCCTGTCGGGCAAAGGCGTGCACGTGGTCACGGTCAACGACTACCTGGCTACCCGGGACGCCAACTGGATGCGTCCGCTGTACGAATTCCTTGGTCTGTCCGTGGGTATCGTTTCGGCGTTCCAGCCACCCGAGATGAAGCGCGCTGCCTATGCCGCCGACATCACCTACGGCACCAACAACGAATTCGGTTTCGATTACCTGCGCGACAACATGGCGTTCAGCCAGGACGAGAAATTCCAGCGCGAACTCAACTTCGCCGTGATCGACGAAGTCGACTCGATCCTCATCGACGAAGCGCGTACTCCGCTGATCATCTCCGGCCAGGCCGAAGACAGCTCCAAGCTGTACATCGAGATCAACCGCCTGATCCCGACCCTGACCCAGCACATCGAAGAAGTCGAAGGCCAGGTCACCCAGGAGGGCCACTACAGCATCGACGAGAAGACCCGCCAGGTCGAACTCAACGAAGCCGGCCACCAGTTCATCGAAGAGATGCTCACCCAGGCAGGCCTGCTGGCCGAAGGCGAGAGCCTCTACTCGGCGCACAATCTGGGCCTGCTGACCCACGTCTACGCCGGCCTGCGCGCGCACAAGCTGTTCCACCGCAACGTGGAATACATCGTGCAAGACGGCCAGGTGCTGCTGATCGACGAGCACACCGGCCGCACCATGCCGGGCCGTCGCCTTTCCGAGGGCCTGCACCAGGCCATCGAGGCCAAGGAAAACCTGAACATCCAGGCCGAAAGTCAGACCCTGGCCTCGACCACCTTCCAGAACTACTTCCGTCTCTACAACAAGCTGTCCGGCATGACCGGTACCGCTGACACCGAAGCGTTCGAGTTCGCCCAGATCTATTCGCTCAACGTGATGGTGATCCCGCCGAACAAGCCGCTGGCGCGCAAGGACTTCAACGACCTGGTCTACCTGACCTCCGAAGAGAAGTACCAGGCGATCATCGCCGACATCCGCGAGAGCATGGCTCAGGGCCGTCCGGTGCTGGTCGGTACCGCCACCATCGAAACCTCCGAGCACATGTCGCGCCTGCTCACCCAGGAAGGCATCGAGCACAAGGTGCTCAACGCCAAGTACCACGAGAAGGAAGCCGAGATCATCGCCCAGGCCGGTCGCCCGGGCGCGCTGACCATCGCCACCAACATGGCCGGTCGCGGTACCGACATCTTGCTGGGCGGCAACTGGGAAGCCGAAGTGGCGGCCCTGGAAGACCCGTCCGCCGAGCAGATCGCGCAGATCAAGGCCGATTGGCAGAAGCGCCACCAGCAGGTCATCGAAACCGGCGGCCTGCACGTCATCGCTTCCGAGCGCCATGAATCGCGCCGTATCGACAACCAGTTGCGTGGCCGTTCCGGCCGTCAGGGCGATCCGGGTTCGAGCCGCTTCTACCTGTCGCTCGAAGACAGCCTGATGCGCATCTTCGCCTCCGACCGCGTGAAGAACTTCATGAAGGCGCTGGGCATGCAATCCGGCGAGGCCATCGAGCACCGCATGGTCACCAACGCCATCGAGAAAGCCCAGCGCAAGGTCGAAGGCCGCAACTTCGACATCCGCAAGCAGTTGCTCGAATACGACGACGTGGCCAACGAGCAGCGCAAGGTGATCTACCACATGCGCAACAGCCTGCTGGCGGCCGAGAACATCGGCGAGACCATCGTCGCCTTCCGCCAGGAAGTGCTCGACACCACCATCAGCCAGCACATTCCGCCGCAATCGCTGCCCGAGCAGTGGGATGTGGCCGGTCTGGAAGCCGCGCTGTCCAGCGACTTCGGCATGAAACTGCCGATCCAGCAGTGGCTCGACGAAGACGACCACCTCTATGAAGAGACCCTGCGCGAGCGACTGCTCAACGAGATCACCACCGCCTACACCGAGAAGGAAGACCAGGCGGGCGAAGAGGCCCTGCGCAGCTTCGAGAAGCAGATCCTGCTGCGCGTGCTGGACGACCTGTGGAAAGACCACCTGTCGACCATGGACCACCTGCGCCACGGTATCCACCTGCGCGGCTATGCGCAGAAGAACCCCAAGCAGGAGTACAAGCGCGAGTCGTTCACGCTGTTCCAGGAACTGCTGGAGTCGATCAAACGCGACGCCATCCGCGTGCTGTCCCATGTCCAGGTACGCCGCGAAGATCCGGAAGAGGAAGAGGCGCGTCTGCGTCGCGACGCCGAAGAACTGGCCAGCCGCATGCAGTTCGAGCATGCGCCGGCGCCAGGTCTGGACGTCGACCCTGAAGCGGTGGAAGAGCCGGTTGCTGCGGTCGTAGCCGCAGAGCCTGTGCGCAACGACCAGAAGCTGGGCCGCAACGAGCTGTGCTGGTGTGGTTCGGGCAAGAAGTTCAAGCATTGCCACGGCCAGATCGAGTGACACGGGCCACACGGCCCATCCAGGCCAGGTGACACACCTGGCCTGACGATCGCAACACCCGGGGCCGCTCAGCGGCCCTGGTCATTTTTCAAGCGGCTGCGCCAGTGACGGCGTGCCGATACCCCCACTGTTTTGTCTAGGAGCGCTTACATGGCTGTCGGTCTTGGTCCTCTGCCCACCTTGCACCCGGTTCCGGGTTTCGAACTCGGCATCGCCTCGGCGGGCATCAAGCGTCCCGGACGCAAGGATGTGGTGGTGATGCGCTGCGCCGAAGGCTCCAGCGTGGCGGGCGTGTTCACCCTCAATGCGTTCTGCGCGGCGCCGGTGATCCTCTGCCGCCAGCGCGTGCAAGGCCCGGTCCGCTACCTGCTGACCAACACCGGCAACGCCAACGCCGGCACTGGCGCACCGGGTCTTGCGGCGGCCGAGCGCACCTGCGCCAAGCTTGCCGAACTGACCGGCGTCGAGGCCAGCGCCGTGCTGCCATTCTCCACCGGGGTGATCGGCGAGCCGCTGCCCGTGGAGAAGATCGAAGGCGCCCTGCAAGCGGCCCTCGACGACCTGCGCGAAGACAATTGGGCCACCGCCGCGACCGGCATCATGACCACCGACACCCTGCCCAAGGGTGCCAGCCGGCAGTTCCAGTTCGGCGGCCAGACCGTCACCGTCACCGGCATCAGCAAAGGCGCGGGCATGATCCGTCCGAACATGGCGACCATGCTCGGCTACATCGCCACCGACGCCAAGGTCGCCCCGGCGGTGCTCAAGGACCTGATCCTCGACGGCGCCAACAAGTCGTTCAACCGTATCACCATCGACGGTGATACCTCGACCAACGACTGCTGCATGCTGATCGCCACCGGCAAGGCCGACGTGCCGGAAATCACCCAGGCCTCGGGCGAGCTGTTCGAAGCGCTCAAGGCGGCGGTGTTCGAGGTGTGCATGGAAGTGGCCCAGGCCATCGTGCGTGACGGGGAAGGCGCCACCAAGTTCGTCACCGTGCAGGTCAACGGCGGCGGCAACCCGCAGGAGTGCCTGGACGTCGGTTACGCTGTGGCGCATTCGCCGCTGATCAAGACCGCGCTGTTCGCCTCCGACCCCAACTGGGGGCGTATCCTCGCCGCCGTGGGCCGGGCCGGTGTGCCGGATCTGGACGTCAGCCTGATCGACGTCTACCTGGGCGACGTGTGCATCGCCAGCCAGGGCGGGCGCAGCGCCAGCTACACCGAAGAGCAGGGTTCGGCGGTGATGGCCCAGGCCGAAATCACCATCCGCATCGAGTTGGGCCGTGGCGCGTGCAGCGAGACCATCTGGACCACCGACCTGTCCCACGAATACGTCAAGATCAACGCCGAATACCGCACCTGATCCGCCTCTGCCGGGCGCCGGCCTAGCCCCGGCGGCCGCGGCCCCCTTGCGCCGTCGACGGCGCGTCAGTGCCCGTCGATGGCGACTTCGTACCGCCTGGAGTCCACCATGAGCTATCACCTGATCATCGGCGACAAGCGCTACTCCTCCTGGTCGCTGCGCGCCGCCTTGGCGCTGGACCTGACCGGGGCCCCCTACCAACAGACCTTGGTCAAGCTCAAGCAGCCCGACACCCGTGCGCACCTGCTTGAGCACTCGACCACTGGCAAAGTGCCGGTGCTCAAGAGCGAGCATGGCACCATCGCCGACTCCCTGGCCATCGCCGAGTACCTCGCCGAAAGGCATCCTTCCGCGCAGCTGTGGCCGCAGGACATCGCCGCGCGCGCCAAGGCCCGTGCCGCCTGCGCCGAGATGCACAGCGGCTTCGCCGAGCTGCGCACCGCCATGCCCTTCGATGTCACGCGCGACCAGGCGCTGGAGCCGATGCCTGCGCAGGTACGGGCCGACATTGACCGCATCGTTGCCCTCTGGGCCGAATGCCGGGCGGCCAGCACCACGCCAGGCCCGTTCCTGTTCGGCGCGCCGGGTATCGTCGATGCCTTCTTCGCACCGGTCGCCGTGCGCCTGCGCACCTACCGCGTCGAGGTGCCGGCGCAGGCGGCGGCCTACATCGAAGCCATCTACGCCTGGCCCGCGTTCCGAACCTGGCGGCAGGCCGGCTTGGCCGAGGCACAGGCATGAGCCGGGTGCATGTGGTGACTGCCGTGATCCGGCGCGCCGATGGTCAGGTGCTGTTGGCCCAACGCAGCGCCAGCCAGCATCAGGGCGGACTGTGGGAGTTTCCCGGCGGCAAGGTCGAAACCGGGGAGGGAGTCGAGGCGGCGCTGGCGCGCGAGCTGCGCGAGGAACTGGGCATCGAGGTCAGCGCCTCACGGCCCTTGATCACCGTCAGCCACGACTACCCCGACAAGCAGGTGCTGCTGGAAGTGCGCGAAGTCAGCGCGTTCACCGGCGAACCCCACGGCGCCGAAGGTCAGCCACTGGCCTGGGTCGCCCCGCGGGATCTGCCCGGCTACGAGTTTCCCCAGGCCAACCGGCCGATCGTGGCGGCGGCGCGCTTGCCCGATCAGTACCTGATCACCCCGGACGACCAGGACCCTGGCCAGTTGCTACGCGGCATCCGCCAGGCCGTCGCCAATGGTATCGGCCTGATCCAGCTGCGCGCGCCCGACGGCTACGACCCCAAGTACCGCGACATCGCCGTGGATGCCGTGGGCTTGTGCGCCGGCAAGGCACAACTGATGCTCAAAGGGCCGCTGGAGTGGTTGGGCGACTTCCCGGCAGCGGGCTGGCACCTGACCGCCGCGCAGTTGCGCAAATACGCGGCCAAGGGCCGGCCGTTTCCGACGTCACGTTGGCTGGCAGCCTCCTGCCACGATGCCGAAGAGTTGGCGTTGGCCGAACAGATGGGCGTGGATTTCGTCACCTTGTCGCCGGTGCAGGCCACCCAGACCCATCCCGAGGCGACGCCCTTGGGTTGGGAGCAGGTACAGGGGTTGATCGCCGGGTTCAACCAGCCGGTGTTCGTGTTGGGCGGGGTCGGGCCGCAGCAGCGTGAACAGGCATGGCAGGCGGGCGCGCAAGGTGTGGCGGGAATTCGGGCGTTCTGGCCGAACGTCGAGTGATGGGCCGGTGAAAGGACGGCCGGCGCCAAAGCGCCGGCCTGCCGTGCTCACACTGGCCGCTTGGCCGCCTCCCAGAGCACTTCGGCCACTCCCTGGCGGCGGCCGATGATGCGCGAGGCGACGAACAGCAGGTCCGACAGGCGGTTCAGGTAGGCCAGGCCTACGGCGCCCAGTGGCTCCACCGCGTTCAACTGCTGGCAGCGGCGTTCGGCCGTACGCGCTTGGCTGCGACACACGTGGGCCTGGGCGATCAACGCCGAACCGCTGGGCAGAATGAAGTTCTCCAGCGGTCCCAATTCTTCGTTCCACACATCGATGGCCGCTTCCAGGCGCTCCACCTCGTGGAGAGTGAGCGCCTGGTAGCTGGGCATCGCCAGCTCGCCGCCCAAGTCGAACAGCCGATGCTGACACGGGGCCAGCACGTCGCTCACCTCCGTCAACCCTTGCTCGGCTAGCCCCGCCAACAACAGCCCCAGGTGGCTGTTGAGCGTATCCACTTCGCCGATGGCCTCGACCCGCGGATGGTCCTTGGCGACCCGGCGCCCGTCGCCCAAGCCGGTTTCGCCTCGGTCACCGGTGCGTGTGTAGATCTTCGAAAGGCGATAGCCCATGGTCATGGCTCCATAGCGGTGGACGGGCTGGCCGTCGGGGTCAAGGGCAGGCGCAAGGTGAAGCAGGTGCCGTGGCCGGGGCTCGACTGCACCTCCATCTGGCCCTTGTGGTTGTTGGTGATGATGAAGTACGAGACAGACAGGCCAAGGCCGGTGCCCTGGCCGATGTCCTTGGTGGTGAAGAAGGGCTCGAAGATGCGCTTGCGCACGTTGTCGCTCATGCCCATGCCGTTGTCCTCAACCTGGATTTCCGCCCAGGGCGAGCTCATCCGCGTGCGGATGCTGATGCGTCCCGGCTCGCTCGGTTGGGGACGCTGGTGGATCGATTGCGCCGCGTTCTTCAGCAGGTTCAGCACGACCTGTTCCAGTTCGTTGGCAATGACCGGCACCGGCCCCAACGCGGGGTCGAATTCGCGCAGGATGGCCTGGCCCTTGAAGTCGAAGCCCACGCTCAGATCGAAGTCGTTGCCAGCGATGTCCACCGCTTGGTCGATCAATGCCGGCAGGTCGCACGGCACCAGCTGGCGGTTGCTCAAGCGGCTGAAGCTGAGCATGTGGGTGACGATCTTCGCCGCCCGGGTACCGGCCTGCTGGATGCCGTCGAGCAAGTGCGGCACTTGGCGCTCGTGTAGGTAGCGGTCGACCGCGGCCAGATCGACAGCCAACGCCTGAGCGGTCTCCTGGTTGCGCGGCAGGTCCGCTGACAGGCGTCTGCGCAGGTTCTGCACGTTATGCAGGATGGCGCCCAGGGGGTTGTTGATTTCGTGGGCCATGCCGGCGGCCAGGCCGCCCACCGAGAGCATCTTCTCGGACTGCACCATCATTTCTTCCAGCGACAGGCGCTGGGTGATGTCGTCGATGCGGATCACCACACCGCGGCCGCCCCCGCCGGTCAGCGGGTAGAAGGTCAGGGCATAGTGCCGGAGGCTGTCGCCGTGGTGCCAGGTGACCCGCTCCACCTCGGCGACACGGTGGTGCTCGACGCTGTCCTTGAGCTGCGGCAGGAACGGCTTGAGCGGTTCGAACGCGAGGAAGATCGGCTGGTTCAGCGCCTCGCTCAAGGGCGTGCCGGAGAGCGCGGTGGCGGCCTGGTTCCACTGCGTGACGTACAGTTCCTCGTCCAGGGCGATCAGCGCCGAGGGCATGGAGTCGATGATGCTGTTGAGGTAGTTCTGGAAGCCCGTGAGCTTTTTCTCGATCTTGCCGCGCACCTGGACTTCCAGCTCCAGCTTGCGGTTGGTGTGGCGGGTTTCCTCGGCCAGGCCCTGGGCCTGATCGAAAGCCGACTGGAACTCGTCGCGCGCGCGCTTGAGCTGCTGCTCACGCGCTTCGATGCGCGACAGCATGGTGTTGAAGGCATCGGCCAGGCTGCCGATTTCGTCGTCGTTGCCGCGTTGCGCGCGCAGCGCGTAGCTTTCCTCGCGGGTCACCTGGCGGCTGAGTTCTTCGAGCTGGTTGATCGGCCGCGTGATCAGTCGCTTGATCTGCCGCGCCACCACCAACCACAACAGGCAACCCAGCACCAGAATCGCCAGACTGGCGGTAAGAGTGCCGGTGTAGAAAGCGCTGGGCAATTCGCTGCTGGCCACCAGCAGCAAATGCGCGGGCGGGCTGCCGGGGCGCGGCAGGGTGATCACCTGGGTGCTGCGAAACTCGCGCAGGCGCCAAGCGTCGATGTTGCGAAAGCGGTGGGGCAGGGCCAGCGGCTCGTCGCGCTGCAACTGCGCCAGTTGCCGACCGTCGCTGCCGTACACGGCGGCCGCGTGCAGCGGTGAGTAGCTCTCCAGGGCGTTGAGCAGTTGCTCGGCCTGCTCGCTGGAATCGCCGGCGCGGGCCGCCAGCGCCGGATTGTTCGCCAGCCGGCCGATGGTCTGCAGGGCCTGGGGCGCCATGCTTTCCTGGGTGATCCAGTAGGCGGCGCTGATGAAGGTGAGGTTGGCGACCACCAGGATGGTGACCAGCAGCACCAGCAGGGCGGCGAAGAGTTTCTGCCCGACCGGCAGGTTGTCCAGGCGATGGCGCAGGTTCATGGGCGCACGTGTTCCCTGTCGGTTGGAGGAGCGCAGTCAGACGCTGGGCAGACCGCGCGCTTGCAGGCTATCGACCAGGCGCTGGCGCAGGTGTTCAAGGCGCGGCACGGGCAACTGGTGGCGCGCCGCGCAGCGGCAGGCATGGCCCAGCAGGTAGTGGATCTCGGTACGGCGCCCGGCGCGCACGTCCTGGTGCATCGAAGAGTAGTTGGCGGCGGTGGCGAGGATGACCCGCTGCACGTCCTCGGCCAGGTCTTGCGCGGCGTCGGACTGGCCGCACCGTTGCAGCAGCAGTGACAGCTCGGCGCACAGGCCTTCGACTTCGTCGAGGTGGCCCAGCAGGCCGCCGTTGCGGCAGCCGTGCAGTACGGTCAATGGGTTGATCGCGCAATTGAGCGCCAGCTTGCGCCACAGGCGGGTAAGGATGTCGACGGTCCATTGCGCGGGAATGCCGGCATCGTGTAGGTCGTCCAGCCAGACCGGTGGCGTGGCCTGCAGCGGATCGCCCAGCCAGGTGAAGCCCTGGCCGGCGAAGCGCACCGCGAACGGCGCTTCGAGAAAAGCGCCTTCGGTGCTGGAGGCGCAGATGCAGCGTGCGTGGGGCGCCTGCTCGGCGACCTCGTCCTGGCTGCCCAGGCCGTTCTGCAACAGGATCAGCTCAGCACCAGGCGCCAGTCTGGGCAGCAGGCCGGCGATGGCCGGCGCGGCATCGTAGGCCTTGCAGGCCAGCAACAAGCGGTGGATCGGCGTCTCCGCGCTGGCCGTCTGCGCAGGAACGGCGTAGTGGCTGCGGTGTTCCTGCTCGTGCAACGTCAGGCCGCCGGCGGTCTGGTAGGCGTCCAGCGCACGCTGGTCGCGCAGGATCAACCGCACCGCCTTGCCTGCCCGCGCCAGGCGGCAGGCCCACAGGCTGCCGAGGCTACCGGCGCCGAGAATATGCCAGCTGCTGCTCATCTGCGTTTCGCAACCCGTTATAATGGGCCCGCATTTTAACCCTCAAAACATCCGCGCTCCATCGCCTGGGCCGTTGGCCGAAGGCGTGTCGAGCGCGCCGTTCATTTATGGAGAGTAACCCATGCCTTCGTTCGACGTGGTATCGGAACTGGACAAGCACGAAGTGCAGAACGCTGTCGAAAACGCCATCAAGGAACTCGACCGCCGCTATGACCTCAAGGGCAAGGGCAGCTTCGAGTTCAAGGACAAGGAAAAGACCGTCGCCCTCACTGCCGAGGCCGAGTTCCAGCTCGAGGCGATGATCGAGATCCTGCGTCTGGCCTTGGTCAAGCGCAAGCTCGACGTCAAGTGCCTGGAAGTCAAAGACGCCTACGCCTCGGGTAAGGAAATGAAACAGGAAGCGGTGTTCCGTGAGGGCATCGACAAGGACCTGGCCAAGAAGATCGTCGCCGAGATCAAGGACGCCAAGCTCAAGGTGCAGGCCGCCATCCAAGGTGAGCAGGTGCGCGTCACCGGCAAGAAGCGCGACGACTTGCAGGAAGCCATCGCTCTGCTGCGCACCAAGGAATTCGACATGCCCTTGCAGTTCAACAACTTCCGCGACTGATTCGAGCGCGCCAGGAACCTCCCTGGCGCCGGCAGGGTCCACCCCTCCCGTGCCCGCTGCCAGCTGGCGGCCGGTTTCAACGTGTACATGCCGCTCGGCATCAGGAGATAAACATGGATTTGAACGCTGAAGTCGATCAGCTGGTTCACCAAACGCAAACCTGGATTCCCTTGATCCTGCAGTACGGCAGCCGCCTGCTGCTGGCGCTGCTGACCCTGGCCATCGGCTGGTGGGTCATCAACCGCCTCAGCGCGCGGCTGGGCAAATTGGTAGGGCTGCGCCACTCCGACGCCGCCTTGCAGGGCTTCATCGCCACGCTGGCCAACATCGTGCTGAAGATCCTGCTGATGGTCAGCGTGGCCTCGATGATCGGCATCGAAACCACCTCCTTCGTCGCCGCCATCGGTGCTGCCGGTCTGGCCATCGGCCTGGCATTGCAGGGCAGCCTGGCCAACTTCGCCGGCGGGGTGCTGATCCTGCTGTTCCGTCCGTTCCGCATCGGCGACTGGATCGAGGCACAAGGCGTCAGCGGTACGGTCGACAGCATCCAGATCTTCCACACCGTGCTGCGCACCGGCGACAACAAGACGGTGATCGTGCCCAACGGCAGTCTGTCCAACGGCATCATCACCAACTACAACCGCCAGCCGACCCGCCAGGTGGTGTTCAACGTCGGTGTGGACTACGACGCCGACTTGCAGAAGGCCCGTGAGGTGCTGCTGGACCTCGCCAAGGACCCCCGCGTGCTGCCCGATCCCGCCCCCGCGGCGGTGGTGTCGGAATTGGGCGACAGCTCGATCACCGTGTCGCTGCGCGTCTGGGTGAAGACACCGGACTACTGGAGCCTGATGTTCATGCTCAACGAGCAGACCCGCGACCGCTTGCGCGCCGAAGGCATCGACATCCCGTTCCCGCAGCGGGTGATCCGCGTGGTGCAGGAAGCGCCCGCACAGTAGACCCTGCTGGGTCGTACAACCTGTGGGAGCATCGCGAGATGCTCCCACAGGCGTTTCTGCCCTTACACTTGTTCACAGCGCCGCCCCTGGCGTTGTGGCATACAGCCTGCCACTCATCCCTTCCTGCCGATTCCGACCCATGAAACCATTGCTGCACATCACCCCGGCCCGCGCGCTGCTGTTCGGGCTCACCCTGGCCTTGTTCGAGCTGCTGACCTACCTTGCCAGCGATGCGGTCATGCCGGCCATGCCCAATGTGGTCGCCGACCTCGACGCCAGCCCCGAGTACATTCCCCACGCGCTTAACCTGTACCTGCTGGGCGGGGTGCTGTTGCAGTGGCTGATCGGCCCGCTGGCCGACCGCTATGGCCGGCGTCCTTTGCTGCTGACCGGTTGCCTGCTGTTCGGCGCGGCGTGCCTGGGCACCTATTGGGCACACGACATCACCCTGTTCAACCTGCTGCGCCTGTTGCAGGGGGTGGGTCTGGGTTTCGTGGTCACGGTCAGCTACCCGGCGTTGAACGAGGCCTTCAGCGAGGCTGACGCCGTGCGCATGATGGCGCTGCTGGCCAACATCGCCTTGCTCTCACCGCTGCTCGGACCTCTGGTCGGTACGCTGATGCTGCAATGGCTCGACTGGCGCTGGCTGTTCGTGGCCTTCGCGGTGGGGGCGGTGATGACCTGGGCGTTGCTGTACCGGCTGATGCCGGAAACCCTGGGTGTCGAGCGGCGCGACGGCTCGCGTCTGCCGTTCACGCCGATCGAGCTGCTGCCGCTGTTGCGCGGCTACGGACAATTGCTCGGCAACCGCCGCTTCGTCGCCGGCAGTGCGGCGCTGGGGCTGGTGGGCCTGCCGCTGATCGCCTGGATCGGCCTGTCTCCGGTGCTCCTGATCCACGACGAAGGCTTGAGCGCGATGGCCTACGCGCTATGGCAACTGCCGGTGTTCGCCGGGCTGATCCTGGGCAACCTGATCATCAACCACATCGCCGACCGCTATCCACTGGCGACCCTGCTACGCGGTGCGCTGCTGCCTTATCTGGCCGGTTTGGTCGTACTGGTGCTGGCTACCTGGTCATGGCCTTCGGTGCCGAGCGTGGTGCTGGGTCTGTCGTTGTACGCGGCGGGCTTGGGAATCGCCAACGCGGTGCTGTACCGCCTGACGCTGTTTTCCAGCCTGCAGAGCAAAGGCCTGGTGTCGGCCATGCTGGGCATGATCACCATCGCCTTGTTGGGCTTGGGTGGCGCGCTGCTGGCGGTGCTTGGCGCCGGCGCCAGCCTGTTGAGCTTCGCCGTGGCGGCCAGCGCGGCAGGGGCGTTGGCGCTGTGGCCGCTGTGGTCGATCGTCGGCGCACGTGCGGGGCAGCGAGTACCCGCAGCCTAGGGCAGGGGGGTGATCGCGCGCCGCGTTGTCAGGATTTTTCCGAAGGCGGCTCGGCCGTTGCGCCCAAGGCGCCCGGTCGCGATTGCTGACGCCATTGCAGGGCGATCAGGATCAAGGTTGGCACGCCCAGCAACGCCGTGATCATGAAGAAGTTGTGGTAGCCGAGCTTCTCCACCATGACGCCGGAATAACCGCCGATCAGGCGCGGCAACAGCAGCATGATCGAGCTGAGCAGCGCGTACTGGGTGGCGGAGAACTTGAGGTTGGTCAGGCTCGACAGGTAGGCGACGAAGGCCGAGGTGGCCAGGCCTGAACTCAGGTTGTCCAGGGAGATGGTGAGGATCAGCATCTGCAGGTTCGGGCCCATGTCGGCGAGCATGACGAACAGGACGTTGGTCGCCGCCGAGCTGACCCCGCCGATGAACAGGATCGGCAGAATGCCGAAGCGCACGATCAGCAACCCACCCACGCCTGCGCCGACCAGGGTCATGATCAGGCCGAAGATCTTGCTGACGCTGGCGATCTGGTCCTTGGTGAAGCCCTGGTCGATGTAGAAGACGTTGGCCATCACACCCATCACCGTGTCGGACATGCGATAGGTGGCGATCAGCCCGAGCAGCAGCAACGCTTGCCAGCGGTAGCGCTGGATGAAGTCGTTGACCGGTGTGAGCACTGGTGCCAGACCGCGGCGACCCATGGACGACAGGCATGCCCAGGTCAGCAGCACATAGAGGACCAGACGCATGAAGGCGCGGTCGTCACGCGCCAGGTCGAGCATGGTGGCATTGCCGAACACCACGCTGGCCCAGTCGGTGTTGAACATCTGGGTGAAGCTTGCCGGCACCGACACCAGCAGGATGATCAGCACGAACACCGAAGCCAACTGATGGCCCAGGCCATAACGCGCGGCCGACAGCTGGGTGCGCAGCGGCACCGGAGGCTCGCGCATGATGAGCGTGGTGAACACCGCTGGCAGCATGATCACGCCGAACAGCACGTAGGTCCCGGTCCAGGCCTTGTGCAGGTAGCTGAAGCCGGTCGAGCCGAACCACTCGGCGAAGAACAGCGCGCCGGCGGTCGCCAGCAGGGCTGCGATCCGGTAGCCGGCCATGTAGCTGGCGGCCAGGGCAGCCTGGCGCTGGTCGTCGGCGATTTCCAGGCGGTAGGCGTCGACGGCGATGTCTTGCGTGGCCGAGGCGAAGGCGACCAGCACCGCCAGCGCGATCAGCCAGGACAGATGCTGTTGCGGATCGCACAGGCCCATGCCGATCAGCCCCAACACGACCAGGGTCTGCGACAGCAGCAGCCACGAGCGACGCCGGCCCATGCCGCCGAGCAGCGGCAGGCGCCATTGGTCGAGCAGGGGCGACCAGACCCATTTGAAGGCATAAGCCAAGCCGATCAGGCTGGCGTAGCCGATGGTCTCGCGAGCGACCCCGGCTTCCCGCAGCCACACCGACAGGGTCGAGAACACCAGCATGTAAGGCAAACCGGCGGCGAAGCCGAGCAGCAGAAGCACCAAGGTCGAGGGACTGGCGTAGGCAGCGAGCGCAGCGCGCCAGGTTTTACGGGACATCGGCCACTATCTGCCTCAAGGTTGCATGAACAAAACGCGCACTCTACCCGCTGTGCTCTACTGGACGCCAGCCGTGTCGGGCCATATCCACACGATCGGCGCTGATTCGCACGCCCTCGGCGCGCAGCCTGGCCCGTTGCTCGTCCCCGGACGGCGTGCCGCTGGCCAGGCTCAAGTGGCCGTTGGCGGCCACTACACGGTGCCAAGGCAGGCGACTGCCTGCGGGCAGCTGGCTCAAGGTCCTGCCGACCCAGCGTGCCGCACGGCCCAGCCCGGCCAGTTCGGCCAGTTGCCCGTAGCTCACCACCTTGCCTGTCGGCACGCTGCCCAGAACGCTATATAGCGCCGTTCGTCGGGCTTGGGCGATCATGGCCTCGGGCAGTGCCGAATCGTTCATGGGTGCAGCCTCCCAAGTTTGGAAACGCTTCAAGCGAATAGATTTAAATGAGAATTGAACTCAACTCCAGAGCGGGTGTCTGTGCTTGCTCTGACCGCGGCGATCTGGATAATGCCCGGGTTTTCCACCTTCCGAGCCTTTCGATCCGCTTATGTTCTCTCGAGCTTTGCTGTCTATCGTCGTCGTTTCCCTGTCCGCTCCAGTATTGGCCGACACCGTCTGGATGAAGAACGGTGACCGCCTGACCGGCACCATCAAGGTCTTCGACGGCGGCAAGTTGCTGCTCGACACCAAGTACGGCGGCGCCATCGCGCTGGACTGGAAGCAGGTCAAGACCCTCGAAAGCGACCAGCAGTTGCTGGTCAAGCAAGGCGCCTATGAGGGCGAGCACGCCAAGTCGCTGCAACCGGCCGAGGAGGGCAAGGTCATCCTGGCCAATGGTGAAGCGCCCAAGACCGTCGAGCTGGCCAGCATCGAGCAGATCCTCAAGCCCAAGCCCGTGGTCGAAGACCTGGTCTGGAAAGGTCGGATCGACGCCGCACTGGACTACAAACGCGCGGAAAAAGACACCGACAACTACGACATCGGCTTCAAGACCAGCGCGCGCCATGGCCGCTGGCGGCATACCGCCGACGGCGAGTACAACCGCGACACCCAGAACGACGTCACCACCAACGACAACTGGAACGTCGAATACTCGCTCGACCGCTTCCTGACCGACCAGTGGTTCTGGCAAGGGCGTATCGACTACACCCGCGACCATATCGAAGACCTCGAACGCCAGCGTACCGTCGGTACCGGCCCCGGCTACCAGTTCTGGGACGACGAACTGGGCGCCTTCTCGCTCGGCAGCCTGCTCAACCGTACCGACTATGCCTACCGCGACGGCGGCAAGGACAGCTTCTATTCGGTGGCGATGAAGTGGGACTACAACCGCTACCTGATCGGCAAGCGCTTCGAGTTCTTCACCAACGGCGAAGTAGGCCGGCCGCTGGGCTCGGTCGCCGACTACTCGCTCGATGCCGAGCTGGGCGTGCGTTACAAAGTGACGGAGTGGGCGTCGCTCAACCTCAAGGCCGAGCGGAACGTGATCAGCGGCACCGAGGACAGCGACCTGGAGAAGACCCGTTACACCGCAGGCTTCGGCGTCAACTGGTAAGCCGCTGGCAGTGCCCCGGCGGCTGGCACCTGACGGCGTAAATGACTATCGTGTGCCCGGTCATTTCTTCGTCAGGAGCCGCCCTACGTGAGTACCCCCGCCCATCGCCCCGCCCGGGAGCTGTTGCTCAAGGAATACCGGGGCGTGCTGTCGACCCACTCCAAGTCCATGCCCGGTTACCCCTTCGGTTCGGTGGTGCCTTATTGCCTGGACGCGCAGGGCTGGCCACTGCTGTTGATCAGCCGCATCGCGCAACACACCCACAACCTCAAGCAGGACGCCAAGTGTTCGCTGCTGGTAGGCGAGCGTGACGCCGAAGACGTGCAGGCCGTGGGCCGTCTGACGCTGCTGGCGCAGGCGCGCAAGCTCGACGAAGCCAGCGCCATCGCCGCCGCTGCCGAGCGTTACTACCGTTATTTCCCGGAAGCGGCCGGCTACCACCAGGCCCACGATTTCGATTTCTGGGTGCTGGAACCGGTACGCCATCGCTACATCGGCGGCTTCGGCGCCATCCACTGGCTCGACGACGTCACCCTGGCCAACCCTTTCGCCGGTAGCGTCGAGGCCAGGATGATCGAGCACATGAACAGCGACCACGCCTCGGCCATCGCCCATTACGTCGCCCTCAACCAGCTGCCAGTCACGCCGCCTGCCGCACTGGTGGGCATCGACAGCGAAGGCATGCACCTGCGTATCGGCCAGGCGCTTCATTGGTTGTCCTTCGGACAGACCTGCAATAACCCGACACAAGTTCGCGAAGCCCTGGTTTTACTGGCCCGCACCGAGCAATGGCCCACCTGCGAAACGCCTGCGGGTTGAAATGCAGAGTCGTCGCAACCATCTAGAGGTCTCACAGCAAGACTGTCTTGCGCGAGGATTCCTGTAATGCGTGTTTTTCTCCTGCTTCTATTGATCTTCCCGGTGCTTGAGTTGTTCGTCTTCGTCAAGGTCGCCGGGGCCATCGGATTTCTGCCGGCGTTGCTGCTGATCATCGCCGGCTCCGCCCTGGGCCTGCTGGTGATGCGCGTGGCCGGCTTGGCCACGGCGCTGCGTGCCCGTGAAAGCCTGCAGCGCGGCGAACTGCCCGCCGAGCAGATGTTCCAGGGCTTGATGCTGGCCGTCGGTGGCGGCCTGCTGCTGATCCCGGGCTTCGTCAGCGACGTACTGGGCCTGGTCTGTCTGTTGCCGTTCACCCGCCATTTCGTCGCGCGCAAGCTGCGCGCCCGTGTCGAGGCGCAAGCCGCCCGCCAGCGGGCGTTCCGCGACGAGCCCTTTGCCGCCCAGCCGCGCGAGGGCCTGCAACGGCCCAACGTCATCGAAGGCGAGTACGAGCGCCGCGACCAATAATCCCGCCCTCTTTGCAACGGCCTCATGACGGGGCCGTTCGCATTTACGTTCCCCGCGTCTGAAAAAATATTTTTCTACGGCCTTGTAATCGACGTTGCCGACCTCATGTATGGGACACCGCAAGGTTTCTGGCGCACATCGTCAGACATGACAGCGATGGCTCGCCCACGGCGGGCCATCTCCGGCGACGCCGGAACGCATTAACCGCCGGTGTCGACACCGGCCGATGAAAACCACAATTTGGGAGAGATCGACAATGAAGCTTCGTCCTCTGCATGACCGCGTAGTCATCCGTCGCAGCGAAGAAGAATCGAAAACCGCTGGCGGTATCGTCCTGCCGGGCAGCGCGGCTGAGAAGCCAAACCGCGGCGAAATTGTTGCCGTCGGTACCGGTCGAGTTCTGGACAGCGGCGAAGTCCGCGCCCTGGCCGTCAAAGTGGGTGACAAAGTCGTGTTCGGTCCGTACTCGGGCAGCAACACCGTGAAAGTCGACGGCGAAGACCTGCTGGTGATGAGCGAGAACGAAATTCTCGCTGTCGTCGAAGGCTGATTTCCCCCGATTTCCGTGACCCCACAGAATTTCAAGGATTAAACGATCATGGCTGCTAAAGACGTAAAATTCGGCGATTCCGCCCGTAAGAAAATGCTCGTTGGTGTCAACGTTCTGGCTGACGCCGTCAAAGCCACCCTCGGCCCGAAAGGCCGTAACGTAGTCCTGGCCAAGAGCTTCGGCGCGCCGACCATCACCAAGGACGGCGTTTCCGTCGCCAAGGAAATCGAACTCAAGTGCGCGTTCGAGAACATGGGCGCGCAGCTGGTCAAGGAAGTCGCTTCCAAGGCCAACGACGCAGCCGGTGACGGCACCACCACCGCCACCGTCCTGGCACAAGCCATCGTCAACGAAGGCCTGAAAGCCGTCGCTGCCGGCATGAACCCGATGGACCTCAAGCGCGGCATCGACAAGGCCACCACCGCCGTCGTCGCCGAGCTGAAGAACCTGTCCAAGCCGTGCTCCGATTCCAAAGCCATCGCCCAGGTCGGCACCATCTCCGCCAACTCCGACGAGTCCATCGGCCAGATCATCGCTGAAGCGATGGAAAAGGTCGGTAAAGAAGGCGTCATCACCGTCGAAGAAGGTTCGGGCCTGGACAACGAACTGTCGGTCGTCGAAGGCATGCAGTTCGACCGCGGCTACCTGTCGCCGTACTTCGTCAACAAGCCAGACACCATGGTCGCCGAACTGGAAGGCCCGCTGCTGCTGCTGGTCGACAAGAAGATCTCCAACATCCGCGAGCTGCTGCCGGTGCTGGAAGCCGTCGCCAAGGCCGGCCGTCCGCTGCTGATCGTGGCCGAAGACGTCGAAGGCGAAGCGCTGGCGACCCTGGTCGTCAACAACATGCGCGGCATCGTCAAGGTCGCTGCGGTCAAGGCACCAGGCTTCGGCGACCGCCGCAAAGCCATGCTGCAGGACATCGCCGTCCTGACCGGCGGTACCGTGATCTCCGAAGAAATCGGTCTGTCCCTGGAAACCGCTACCCTGGAGCACCTGGGCAACGCCAAGCGCGTCGTTCTGTCCAAGGAAAACACCACCATCATCGACGGTGCTGGCGTTGAAGGCGACATCCAGGCGCGCGTCACCCAGATCCGTGCCCAGATCGGCGACACGTCGTCCGACTACGACCGTGAGAAGCTGCAAGAGCGTCTGGCCAAGCTGGCCGGCGGTGTTGCCCTGATCAAGGTCGGTGCCGGCACCGAAGTCGAAATGAAAGAGAAGAAAGCCCGCGTCGAAGACGCCCTGCACGCTACCCGTGCAGCCGTCGAAGAAGGCGTGGTGCCTGGCGGTGGTGTTGCCCTGGTGCGCGCCCTGGCCGCACTGGTCGACCTCAAAGGCGACAACGAAGACCAGAACGTCGGTATCGCACTGCTGCGCCGCGCCGTCGAAGCGCCGCTGCGTCAGATCACTGCCAACGCCGGCGACGAGCCAAGCGTCGTGGCCGACAAGGTCAAGCAGGGTTCGGGCAACTACGGCTACAACGCTGCAACCGGCGAATACGGCGACATGATCGAGATGGGTATCCTGGACCCAGCCAAGGTCACCCGTTCCGCGCTGCAAGCAGCCGCTTCGATCGGTGGTCTGATGATCACCACCGAAGCCATGGTCGCCGAGCTGCCGGAAGAGAAAGCCGCAGGCGGCATGCCTGACATGGGCGGCATGGGTGGTATGGGCGGCATGATGTAATCCAGCCTCACCCTGTTGTAGGAAAAGCCCCGCCTCGTGCGGGGCTTTTTCGTTATGGCGCATGAGCCGTTTCGTTGGCAGGTCCGGGTAAATGCCCCGCAACGCTGGCGCGGTCACGGCCGAAAGCCTTAAGCTGCGCCAGCCGCGCAGCACCCCCAGCACTGCACAGGAGATCCCGATGCGCATTCTTTTGGTGGAAGACAACCGCGACATTCTGGCCAACCTCGCCGACTATCTCGGCATGAAAGGCTATACCGTCGATTGCGCCCAGGATGGGTTGTCCGGGTTGCACTTGGCGGCGACCGAACATTACGACCTCATCGTGCTCGACATCATGTTGCCTGGCATCGATGGCTACACCCTGTGCAAACGTCTGCGCGAAGACGCCCGCCGCGACACGCCGGTCATCATGCTCACCGCCCGCGACCAGCTCGACGATCGCCTGCAGGGCTTCCGCTCCGGCGCCGACGACTACCTGCTCAAGCCTTTCGCGCTGTCGGAACTGTCGGCACGCATCGAAGCGATTCTGCGCCGTGCCCAGGGCGGCGGGCGGCGCACGCTGCAGGTGGCCGACCTCAGCTATGACCTCGACACCCTGGAGGTCACCCGCGAGGGCCGGCTGCTCAAGCTCAACCCGGTCGGCCTCAAGCTGCTCGCCGTGCTGATGCAGAAAAGCCCGCATGTGCTGCGCCGCGAAGTGCTCGAAGAGGCGCTGTGGGGCGACGACTGCCCCGACAGCGACAGCCTGCGCAGCCATGTCCACCAACTGCGCCAAGTGATCGACAAGCCGTTCGACAAGCCGTTGCTGCACACCGTGCATGGTGTCGGCTATCGCCTGGCCGAGGGTCGTGATGGAGTTTAAGCAGAGCCTCGCGCAGCGCATCATCATCGCCTTCGCGGTGATGAGTGCCCTGGTGGCCGGCGCTTTCGGTATCGGCATCGTGTCCACCGTGCACCTGGTGGAGGAGCGTCTGATCTCCTCGGTGCTCGGCGGCGACCTGCAGCGTCTGCTGCGCATGGACAGCGTCAGCGACTGGAGCCACCGGCCGCGTCCCGATCAGCTGTTCTACTTCGACGGTGGGCGCGACGACTTCGAGCTACCCAGAGACTTGCGCCACCTGGATACCGGCTTCCACGAGGTGTTCCGCGACCAGCTGTCGTACCACGCGATGGTCGAGGTGGTCGACGGCCGGCACTATGTGCTGCTGCAGGACCAAAGTGACTTCGAAGAGCGCGAGCGACTGTTGTTCGCTGTGGTGCTGGTGGGCTTCGTGCTCAGCCTGGTGCTGGCCACCGTGCTGGGCTGGCTGCTGGCAAGGCGGGTGATGGCGCCGGTGATCCGCCTGGCGCGCCAGGTGCGGCACCGCGATCAGTTGCTGGGCCTGGCACCGCCCCTGGCGCCGGACTACGCCGCCGACGAAGTGGGGCAGCTGGCGGTGGCCTTCGACGACACACTGGGCCGGCTGCGCGATGCCCTGACCCGCGAACGGCTGTTCACCAGCGACGTCAGCCACGAACTGCGCACGCCATTGATGGTGCTGGCGACCTCCTGTGAACTGCTGATGGTCAACCCCAACCTCGACAGCCGTTCGCGCAGCCAGGTCGAGCGTATCGCCCGTGCCACCGAAGAGATGCGCGAGCTGGTCAAGACATTCCTGATGCTGGCCCGTGCCCAGCATGACGAGAACGCCATCGCCTCGCGCGCCACCGTGCGCGAGGTGGCCGACGACCTGATCGGTGTGTGGCGCGACACCGTGGAGCAGAAGGGCCTCACCCTCTACTACGACGGCCGGGTCAGCGCCGGCCCGCAGCAATACAACGCCACCTTCCTGCAATCGGTCATGGGCAATTTGTTGCGCAATGCCGCGCACTACACCGACAGCGGCTACATCCGTCTGAGCCTCAACCCCGATGGCTTCAGCGTGGAAGACAGCGGCGTCGGCATCCCGGAAGAGCAGCGCGAAGCGATGTTCAAACCCTTCGTGCGTGGCGCCGAGCGGCGTGGCGAGGGCCTGGGTCTGGGGTTGTCGCTGGTGCAGCGGATATGCGACGACCAGGGCTGGCAGGTCAAGCTCAGTGCCACCTTGCCACACGGTTGTCGCTTCCAGGTGGATCTGTGCGGTGCGAAAGAGGTGCCTGATCTGCAGGGCGAGGCCCATGACGCCCTTTCGAACGAGCAGACTTAGCGGCGAGTATCGATGGCCCGCTTGCCGAGGTCCGTCGCCCGGGCTTTCAGGCGTTCGCAAGGCGGCGGTCGAAGGCGTGGTCCTTCGCTCACTGGGCTGGCAATGGCTGTGCGACTACGAACCGTGGCAACACCAGCATGTGCGGCAGGGCGAACGCGGCCAGTACGGCAAATAGCGAGCGGGTGCCCGTGTGCTCTTGCCGGATGAAAACGGCAGCGACGATCAGGGCGAACAAGGCGGCTGCCGCCAGCACCGGGCGCGTCAGTCGCAGGTAGGCGCCCAGTTTGCGAGTGCCTAGCAGGCGCTGCCGTACGCAGGTCTGTGGTGCGGCATGCAGCACAAAGAAACCCAGCGCGAACCCTACCAGAGGTGGCAGGCACAGAGTCGCGACGAGCGTCGCTGCCAAGCGCACATCGCCTTTGCGCCAGGCAGCTCCTAGCAGCACCGCACTGGCCAGGATGCCTGTGACGGCCAGGGTATTCGCCAATCCGATACCCAACGTGCTGGGCGCGTGGGTGCCTGAGGCCAGATCGAGCAAATACCCCACCGTTTGCCTGTGCAACACGGCAGGGGCGCCGACGATGAAGGCGCCCAAGGCCAGACGCTCGCTTGGGCGTTCGAACAATTCGTCTTCGTGGCTGAAATGCCAAGCGGACAGCAGCAGAAAGGTCACGAGGGCAACAGCACTGGCGATCTGCCAAAGCGCCAAGTAGGCGAGGGCGGCGGCGAGGTAACAGGCGATGAAGGGCAGTCGCCGCGATGCACTGACCATGTGCAAGTCGCTGGCTCCATGCAACAGGCCCAGGCCTAGCCCGACGGCCACCGCAAATGCCAGCGGCAGGCCGCCGCCGATCAGGCTGACGGCCACCGCGCACAGCACCAGCGCCAGCCAACCCTGGCCTGCGGCGCGCACGTTCAAGCGCCTCGGTTTACCAGCGCGTTACGCAGGTTGCCCTCGCTGGTGAAGGCGTAGACCACCTTGGCCAGGACATCGAGCACCAGGAACACCCAGACGGTCAGGGCATCGCTCACCAGGCCCAGGCCTTCCGGACCGACGGCGAATACGACGGGGTAGATCAGCCACAGCACGCTCAGAAAACCGATGTTGCGACGGTAGGCGCTGCCGATCGGGGCATGCTGTGCGGCCAGCGCCGCCAGAGGCTTCCACATCAGATACAGCACGCCGGCGAAGGCGGCGCAGGACCAGGCGAAGAACACCCATTTCACCGTGCCATAAGGTGCCAACGAGGCGACCAGGCCGGTGACGATCATCACCACGTCCAGGGTCACGATCGAAGCGATGAAGCCTGCTTGGCCGTCTCGTTCGCGCGCGCCGAGAAAGGCCGAGCTGACCACGCCCGCCAGCAGCAAGGGTGTGGTGAACGTCCAGTCCAGGTAGCGCGCGACATAGGTCACCGTGCCGTCTGGCTTGATGAGGTTGCCCAGGCCCAGGTACATGGCCAGGTAGGCGGTGGCAGCGATGAACGGCACAGCGGCGTGAAGCAGCGTGTGGCCCCGTAGAGGCCCGTGATGAGCCCCCTTGGCATAGATGGCCAGGGATGCGAGCGACATGACGATGAAACCGACCAGCAGGGGCGTTTGAACCATGGCGAACTCCAGGAGCGACAGAAAAAGGCAGCGGTCGAGCAGGGTCGTGGTAGGACTGCGACGCACTGCCTGATAGAAAATGGAGGAAGTGCCCGAATATTTGGTTCAAAATGTTTCGGCGAGGAAGAAATTCTAGGACCTTGTAAGTCATTGCCCGATTGCATGTGGGATTATTCGGCAATCGCGCCACTGACGACGGTACGTCCCTTGCACATTCTGACGGCGTATACGACGTGCCTCGGTCGTAAAGCGCGCCACGAAGGTTTGCGCACCCATTCGATGAATCGCGCAAAAATAAAATAATTCAAGGAGTTACTGGCACGGATCGTCGCTCGTGCTGTCAGCTATCGGCCACTTTCGCAGGCCTATGACCTGTCAAGGAGGCTGCTATGGCAAGGGCTCATGACGCCATGCCAAGAAACATCGTGTTACCTATGGCTACATTCGTGACACGCCTTTTCTCGATCGGCTTTGCATTCAACCGCGTATGACGGTGCTGCCAGGCTATGCCGTATGGCTAATCAATCTATTACGCAAGAGACAGTGACCATGGCAAGTGCCCATACCCCAGCCTCGCAGTTCGATTTCTACTGGCAGCAAAAAGGAGAGTGGGTCGAAGAGCCCAACCAGCGCCGGGGAGGCGAAAGCGGTGTGCAGCGCCTGGACGATGGCCAAGGTCACTGTCTATACGCCAAGCGCCAGACGGGCCACCTGTACCGTAGCTGGCTGCATCCGTTCGGGCGTCCGACCGTGCTGCGCGAGCAGGATGCCTTGAGCAATTGCACGCGCCTGGGCGTACGCGTGCCCCGCATCGTGTTCTGCCAAGCGCGCCGCGACGCTGACCATCAATGGCAGGCGCTGCTGGTGAGCGAGGCGCTGGAAGGGTTCGTCGACCTGGAGAGCTGGTACGCTGCCGGTGCTTTGACGCGTTACCCCGAAGCCGTGCACCAGCGCATGCTCAAGGACCTGGCACACAACATGGCGCGCATGCACCGCGGGCACTGGCAGCACAGCTGCCTGTACGGCAAGCATGTGTTCGTCAAGGTCGTTGGGGAGGGCGAGGATGCACACGTCGAAACGGCGCTGCTGGATCTGGAAAAAGCGCGGCGGCGCTTCAGGTGCCAAAGCGCGGCCGCGAAGGATCTAGGACAATTGCAGCGCCATTCGTCCATTTCGGCCGCACATTTCCGTTCCTTGCTCTACTTTTACGAGACAGCGTTTGGCAGCGCAGTCAAAGGGTTAGGGCAATGAAACTAGAAATAGCACGAGCTTTGTTCTTCATCGCCGCGTTGGCCGTCACCACGGCGGCGGCAGCGGCTTGGGAACAACCGCGGCCATTGGTGTTCAGCAAAGCCGAATTGGCAGGGCAGTGCGCCTTGCCGCGAGGTCCCAAAGCGCAGGCACAGGACCAGGCCAGGCCCGATCATGACCTGCTGTTGTTCCTGTTCGGCATGCGCCAGGGCCTCAAGCCTTTCGGCTGAGGCCGTATCCCCTAGGCTCGATGTCTGCGTCCAGGATGCAGGCATCGGGCCATCGCCCCATCACTCCTGCGCGTTGAGCAAACGCTCCATGCGCACCGCCAGGCGACGTTTGATCTCGGTCTCGATGTGCGGCGTGAAGTCGTTGATCACGTCCTGCATGATCGACTGGGCCGCTGCGCGCAGTTCGCTGTCCAGGTGCAGCAGGGTGTCTTGACGACGGGCCTGCGCGTCATGGCGGTCGCCAGTACTCGTAGGCGCGTTGAGGGACGGCGCAGCGCCGCCCTGTGCTGCGCTTGCCGTCGGTACTGGTTCCACCGTTTCGGTGAGCAGCGGTGGCTGCAGATTGGCATCGCCCAGCAGTTCACGGATCGACTCCAGGTCGTCGAGCAGGTGGGCGGAGTGGTTGGGGGAAGTCATCGGCTTGTCCATGGTCGTCAAAGTCGCTGTAGGCGGTGATCGGTAAGAGCGTAGCCCCGTTCTCGATAGAAACGGAATCGCTCGCGTGCGGCCTGGCGGACAGCGGGCGCTTCCACCACGATTTCGGCTACCCGCTGGAACTGACCGACGAAAGCGGGTACGTCATCGCCCAGATTGATCAGCAGGTCGGCATGTCCATGGGCCGAAGCACCGATGCCCAACACCACCCGGCCGGCAGGGTCCAGCTCTGCCGAGTCGTGAGGCACGAACGCCTCGCCCTTGAATTGCCACAGGCGTTGGTCGAGTTCGCCGCGCTGGGCCTCGTCCTGGCAGTGCAGATAGACCTGGTGGCCGAGGCGCCAGGCTTTCTCACAGAGCTTGCAGGCGAAATCCAGACGCGCCGTGAGCGAGTCGGTAGGCAGGATGTAGAAATCGACTTTAGCCATGATCGGCGTGCCGGCCAACGGCGCATGGGCACCGCTGGCAATGCGGCATCAGGCTCCTGCGCGGTCGAGCAGGTATTGGGTCAGCAGGGGAACCGGGCGCCCGGTGGCGCCCTTTTCCTTGCCGCCGCTGATCCAGGCGGTCCCAGCGATGTCCATGTGCGCCCACTGGTACTGCTTGGCGAAGCGTGAGAGGAAGCACGCCGCGGTGATGGTCCCGGCCTTCGGCCCGCCGATGTTGGCGATGTCGGCGAATGGACTGTCGAGCTGCTCCTGGTACTCCTCGAACAACGGCAACTGCCAGGCACGGTCGTCGGCACGCTTGCCGGCATCGAGCAGCTGGTTGAGCAGGCCATCGTCGTTGCCCAGCAAGCCGGTGGTGTGGCTGCCCAGGGCGACGATGCAGGCGCCGGTGAGGGTGGCGATGTCGATCACCGCCTGTGGCTTGAAGCGCTCGGCGTAGGTGAGGGTATCGCACAGCACCAGACGGCCTTCGGCGTCGGTGTTGAGGATCTCCACGGTTTGCCCGCTCATGGTGGTGACGATGTCGCCAGGGCGGGTGGCGCCGCCGCTCGGCATGTTCTCGGCGCAAGCCAGCAGGCACACCAGGTTGATCGGCAGTTGCAGCTCCAATACCGCCTGCAGGGTGCCGAACACGCTGGCCGCGCCGCACATGTCGTACTTCATTTCGTCCATGCCGGCGCCAGGCTTGAGGCTGATGCCACCGGTGTCGAAGGTGATGCCCTTACCTACTAGAACGTAGGGTTTTTCGCTTTTCTTCGCGCCTTGGTAGTTGAGCACGATCAACCGCGGCGGTTGCTCGCTGCCTTGGCCGACGGCGTAGAAGGCGCCCATCCCCAAGTCTTTGATCTTCTTCTCGTCGAGCACTTCGACTTTGAGGTTCTTGTGCGCCTTGCCCATGTCCTTGGCCTGCTCGGCGAGGAAGCTCGGGTGGCACAGGTTCGGCGGCAGGTTGCCCAGGTCGCGGGTCAGGGCCATGCCGGCGCTGATCGCACGGGCATGCTTGAGGCCACGCTCGACCTCGGCCAGGCCCGCTTCGCTGGTGAGCAGGGTGATTTTCTTCAGCGCCCGTGGTTCGGCCTTCTGGCTCTTGAAGCGGTCGAACACGTACGTGCCGGCCAGCAAGGTTTCGGCCAGCAGCCGGTATTTGCCGTAATGGCCTTCGCGGCCCTCGACGACCACGTCATCGAGCACCAGGGTGGCGTCGTTGCCGCCCAGGCCTTTGAGCACGCCGGCAACGGCGTTGACCACCTTGCGCCAGTTGCGGTCGTTCAGGGCCTGTTCCTTGCCGATGCCGACCAGCAGGACGCGTTCGGCTTTAAGGCCGGGCAGGGCCTGCAGCAGCAGGGTCTGGCCGACCTTGCCGGTCAGGTCGCCACGCTTGAGTACCGCGCCGATGGCACCGTTGCTCGCCTGGTCGATGTGCTGGGCCAGTGCGCCCAAGAGGCGACCTTCGCCGACGCAGAGCACCAGCGTGGCGGTTTTGACGGATACAGCAGCGACGCTTTTTACAACCAGTTCCATGTCAGGTCCCCAGATGGTCGTTGGTGTGGCGCTGTCGGGCGCAGGCGCCGTAATGCGCGGGCCGCCTGCTCGCATGCCAGTGGAAAAGCCGCCAGTGTGACCTTCCGCCGACCCTACTGACAACCCCAGGCCATGGCAGGGCACCACACCAAGTGACAGAGGCCGTCAATCCCAGGATAATGCGCGCACTTTTGCAGTCGGTGGGCTTCGGCGAACCGGCTATGATCCTGATTGTCCGATTTCCTTGTCCGGCACTTCGCCCCTGACAACCCAGGAGTTTCTGGTTTGATCGTCTTCCGTTATCTGTCTCGCGAGGTCCTGGTGACCTTGAGCGCCGTCAGCGCCGTGCTGCTGGTGATCATCATGAGCGGGCGCTTCATCAAGTACCTGGCCCAGGCCGCGCAGGGCATCCTCGACCCGAGCGTGCTGTTCCTGATCATGGGTTTCCGCCTGCCCGGGTTCCTGCAACTGATCCTGCCGCTGGGGCTGTTCCTCGGCATCCTGCTGGCCTACGGTCGTCTGTACCTGGAAAGCGAGATGACCGTGCTGTCGGCCACCGGCATGAGCCAGCAGCGTCTGCTCGCCGTCACCTTGGCGCCGGCGGCCCTGGTGGCGCTGCTGGTCGCCTGGCTGAGCCTGAGCCTGGCGCCCCAGGGCGTTGCGCAGGTGCAGCGGATCATCAACCAGCAGGATGCCCTGACCGAATTCGACACCCTGGTCCCCGGCCGTTTCCAGACCCTGCGCGACGGCACCCGGGTGACCTACACCGAGCAGCTCTCCGACGATCGCGTCAAGCTCGACGGTGTGTTCATCTCCGAGAAGCGCTTCAACCAGGACAAGACCAAGGACCGTGCGCCGACGGTACTGGTGGCCGAGCGTGGCCATCAGGAAGTGCGCGGCGACGGCAACCGCTATCTGGTGCTGGAAAACGGCTATCGCTATGACGGCAACCCAGGCGAGGCCAGTTATCGTGCGATCAAGTACGACACCTATGGCGTGCTGTTGCCCAAGCCCGAAGTCAGTCAGGAAGTCACCGACCGCGAGGCCATCCCGACGCAGCAATTGTTCGGTGAGCAAGGCCTGCGCGAACGGGCCGAACTGCAATGGCGTCTGTCGCTGCCGATCCTGGTGTTCATCGTGACCTTGATGGCGGTGCCGCTGTCGCGCGTCAACCCACGCCAGGGCCGCTTCCTCAAGCTGCTGCCGGCCATTCTTCTCTACATGGCGTACCTGACCATGCTGATTTCCGTACGTGGCGCCCTGGAGAAGGGCAAGCTGCCGATCGCCCTGGGCATGTGGTGGGTGCACGCGCTGTTCCTGGCCATCGGCCTCGGGCTGATGTACTGGGAGCCGTTGCGTCTCAAACGCGCGGCCCGTCGTGCGGAGGTGGCCCGTGGGTAAGCTGGATCGTTACATCGGCAGCAGCGTGTTGCTGGCCATCCTGGCCGTACTGGGCATCATCCTGGGTCTGGCCTCGCTGTTCGCCTTCATCGACGAAATGGGCGACCTGAGCGACACCTACAGCCTGCTCGACGCTGGCATGTATGTGCTGTTGACCGCGCCCCGCCGGCTCTACGACATGCTGCCCATGGCCGCGCTGATCGGCTGCCTGATCGGCCTGGGCAGCCTGGCCAGCAGCAGCGAGCTGACCATCATGCGTGCGGCCGGGGTGTCCATCGGGCGCATCGTCTGGGCCGTGATGAAGCCCATGCTGGTGCTGATGCTGGCTGGCCTGCTGATCGGCGAATACGTGGCACCGGCCACCGAGAGCAAGGCCCAGGCCGATCGTTCGCTGGCCCAGGGTGGCGGCGAGGCGCTGAGTTCCAAGCGCGGCATGTGGCATCGCCAGGGCAACGAGTTCGTGCACATCAACTCGGTACAGCCCAACGGCCTGCTGATCGGCGTCACCCGTTACCAGTTCAACGAGCAGCGCCAAGTGATGACCTCGAGCTTCGCGCGGCGCGCCACCTACGCCAACGACCAGTGGACGCTGAACGACGTCAGCACCACCTTCTTCCGCGGCGACCACACCGAAGTGGTCAAGGCCGAGCAGGAGCGCTGGGACGTTTCGGTGACGCCCGAGCTGCTCAACACGGTGGTGCTGCCAGCCGAATCGCTGTCGATCAGTGGCCTGTGGAGTTACATTCATTACCTGGCCGACCAAGGTCTGAACAACTCTGCCTACTGGCTGGCGTTCTGGACCAAAGTGCTGCAGCCGCTGGTGACCGCTGCGCTGGTGGTCATGGCGATTTCCTTCATCTTCGGCCCGTTGCGTTCGGTGACCCTGGGTCAGCGCGTGTTCACAGGTGTGCTGGTGGGCTTCGTGTTCCGCATCGCCGGGGAACTGCTGGGCCCGTCCAGTCAGGTATTCGGCTTCCCGCCGCTGCTGGCAGTGGTATTGCCTGCGGCGATCTGCATGGTGGCCGGGGT
This sequence comes from Pseudomonas sp. MLB6B, assembly GCF_054508135.1. NCBI lineage: Bacteria > Pseudomonadati > Pseudomonadota > Gammaproteobacteria > Pseudomonadales > Pseudomonadaceae > Pseudomonas > Pseudomonas sp. MLB6B. The sequence goes on from NZ_CP199313.1 coordinate 1,867,264, forward strand.
CTGGCTGTTGCGCCGAGCCGGTTGATGCCGTGATGCCAGGGGTGCCGATCCCGGTCCCCCTGGCTCGATCTACACACCTCTACTTTCTCGCTTTCGGCACCCGGACCAATTGGGTGTTGGAGTAGAGGTCGTGCCAGGTGCGCCGATGCTTGTCGAACAGCGCCCAGAAGAACCCCAGCCCCAGGCATAGCCACGAAGCGATGGCCACCATGAAGCGCAGCAAGGCCTGCCACAGGCTGATCGCGCTGCCGTCGGCGTTCTGCACCCTGACTCCCCATGCCTGCATGCCCAACGTCTGCCCGCCATGGGTCCAGAACTTGGCGAAAAAGCCGAACAAAGCGAATAGCAGCAGAGTGGACAGCAGCGGGTCGCCGTCCAGCGCGCCGGCTTCGGTCAACTGGCGCATGCGTGCCTCACCGATGAACGCCATCTGGATCAGCTTGTAGACCCCAGCGGTAACGATCAGCAGGGCCGTGCACAGCAGTGCGTCGTAGAACACGGCGGCCAGGCGTCGGGCGAAGCCGACAGGCGGGAAGTCACCCTGAGGTTGCAGCGTGGACGTTGGCATGCGTAGCGGCTCCGGTAAGCGAAGCGCGCATTCTACGGACAAAAAAAAGCCCCTGCACTTGGCAGGGGCTTTTGCGAAGCTTCGATCAGCCTTCGGCTTGAACTTCGTCAGCCTGCATGCCTTTCTGGCCTTGAACGGCAACGAAGGTGACCTTCTGGCCTTCCTTCAGGGATTTGAAGCCGTTGCCCTGGATGGCACGGAAGTGGACGAAGAGGTCAGCACCGGATTCTGGGGTGATGAAACCGTAACCTTTCTCGTCATTGAACCACTTGACGGTACCGTTCTGACGCTCTGCCATGATCTTGCTTCCTATGGAACTTGGGTTGTGATGACAGTGGTTCACTTGAGGTGTGAAGTGAACGCCACTGGGCTGGTTGCAGGAAGTCTGGCGTCGAACGGGTGGTAGCGGTTTTGGCTACTGGCCCGGGTCACGATTCCACTTTGGCGACCCATGCAAACACAGTGGAAACGACTCTACGCCAACTCTCTCGGATAAAACAAGCCCCGTCTGAAGGGCCTTTTGGACGGCATGCGCAGGTGCGACATTTCTGTCGGAAACGGCATGCCGTCTGGTCTGCAGGCTTTTCGCAAAGCGACAGCAAAGGTTCGAAAACGAACAGCGGCCCAGCCTTCAACCGCGGTGATAACGCGGCGTGACGAAAGGCATTTTGCTCACGCGCACGGGCACCGGCTTGCCGCGCACCAGCGCGAACACTGCGCTGTCCGGCGCTGCATGTTCGTTATCGACATAGCCCATCGCCACTGGTGCGTCGAGGGTAGGCCCGAAGCCGCCGCTGGTGACCTTGCCTACCACCCGACCGGCGGTATCGACGATCTCCGCGCCTTCTCGCACCGGTGTCCTGGCCTGTGCCAGCAGACCGACCCGCCTGCGCGCCACGCCTTCGCCTTGCTGCGCGAAAATCACCTGCGCACCTGGGAAACCACCGGCACGCACACCGTTCTCACGGCGTGCCTTGGAAACGGCCCATAGCAGGCTGGCCTGCACTGGGGTGGTGGCGCTGTCCATATCATGGCCGTACAGACAGAGGCCCGCTTCCAGGCGCAACGAATCGCGCGCTCCCAGGCCGATGGCCTGCACCTGCGGTGCGTCCAGCAGACGACGGGCCAGCGCCTCGGCGCTAGGGGCGGGCACGGAAATCTCGTAGCCATCCTCGCCGGTGTAGCCTGAGCGGCTGACCACGCAAGACACGCCCAGCAGATCCACCGTGCGCACCTGCATGAAGGTCATGTTCGCCACCTCGGGCGCCAGGCCGGCCAGTACTTCGGCAGCGGCAGGACCTTGCAGAGCCAGCAGGGCGCGTTCTTCGAACAGTGGCAACACATCGCACAGGCCGTCCAGCGTCTGTCGCAGGTAGGCGAGGTCTTGCGTCTTGCAGGCGGCGTTGACCACCAGCAGCAGTTCGTCGCTGGCCAGGCGCGCGACCATCAGGTCGTCGAGGATGCCGCCCTGCTCGTTGGTGAACAATGCATAGCGTTGCAGGCCCACCGGCAGATCGAGGATGTCCACCGGCACCAGGCGCTCCAGCGCCGCCGCGGCGCCTGGGCCGCGCAAGAGGATCTGGCCCATGTGCGAAACGTCGAACAATCCAGCGTGCGCACGGGTGTGCAGGTGCTCCTTGAGCACGCCCAAAGGGTATTGCACAGGCATGGCGTAACCGGCGAAGGGCACCATGCGCGCGCCCAGCTCCAGGTGCAGGGCATGTAGCGGTGTGTGTTGCAGTGTGTCGGACATCGAACGCTCCTGAAAATCTCGTCTAGGTCGGCCCAGCGGCACGACGATGGACCGGCCGGCGCTGTGGCGCCCGACCGGACCCTGCGCGGACGGCAATGGCCGTCAGCCTTCCTGATACAGCTCGATCGGCGGGCAGGCGCACACCAGATTGCGGTCGCCGTAGACGTTGTCGACACGGCCCACTGGCGGCCAGTACTTGCCCTGCACCAGGCTTGGCAGGGGGTAGACGGCCTGTTCGCGGCTATAGGCGTGGGGCCACTCGCCGACCAGTTCGGCAGCGGTGTGCGGCGCGTTCTTCAACGGGTTGTCGTCCGCATCCAGGCGGCCTTCCTGCACGGCGCGGATTTCCTCGCGGATCTTGAGCATGGCATCGCAGAAGCGGTCCAGCTCCTGTTTGGATTCGCTTTCGGTCGGCTCGATCATCAACGTGCCCGCCACCGGGAACGACATGGTCGGCGCATGGAAGCCAAAGTCGATCAGGCGCTTGGCTACGTCGTCGACGCTGATGCCGCTACTGTCCTTGAGCGGGCGCAGGTCGAGGATGCACTCGTGCGCCACCAGGCCCTGGTTACCGGTGTACAGCACCGGGTAATGGCCGTGCAGGCGGCGGGCGATGTAGTTGGCATTGAGGATGGCCATCTGCGAGGCGCGCTTGAGGCCAGCGCCGCCCATCATGCGGATGTACATCCAGGTGATCGGCAGAATGCTGGCGCTGCCGAAGGGCGCCGCGCACACCGCGCCTTCGTGGCGCAGCAACGCCGCATGGCCCGGCAGGAACGGCGCCAGGTGCGCCTTGACGCCGATCGGGCCGACGCCTGGGCCGCCACCGCCGTGGGGGATGCAGAAGGTCTTGTGCAGGTTCAGGTGCGAAACGTCGCCGCCGAACTTGCCCGGTGCGCACAGTCCGACCATGGCGTTCATGTTGGCACCGTCGATGTACACCTGGCCGCCGTGTTCATGGACGATATCGCAGATCTCACCGATGGCCTCCTCGAACACGCCGTGGGTGGACGGGTAGGTGATCATCAGCGCGGCCAGTTGCTCGCGGTGCTGCTCGGCTTTGGCGCGCAAGTCGTCGACATCGACGTTGCCACGGGCATCGCAGGCCGTGACCACCACGCGCATGCCGGCCATGTGCGCGGTGGCCGGGTTGGTGCCGTGGGCCGAGGCTGGAATCAGGCAGACGTTGCGCTGCTGGTCGCCGCGGCTGCGGTGATAGGCACGAATCGCCAGCAGGCCTGCGTATTCGCCCTGCGAGCCGGCGTTGGGCTGCAGCGACACGGCGTCGTAACCGGTGGCCGCGCAGAGCATGGCTTCCAGCTCTTCGGTCATCTGCGCGTAACCCTGGCTCTGTTCGGCCGGGGCGAAGGGGTGCAGGTTGCCGAACTCGGCCCAGGTCACCGGGATCATTTCGCTGGCCGCATTGAGCTTCATGGTGCACGAGCCCAGCGGGATCATGCTGCGGTCCAGCGCCAAGTCCTGGTCGGCCAGGCGGCGCAGGTAGCGCATCAGCTCGGTTTCGCTGTGATAGCGGTTGAACACCGGGTGTTCGAGGAAGGCCGACTGGCGGCGCAGCGCGGCGGGCAGGCGTGGCTCGGCGGTGGCGGCCAGGGCGGCGAAGTCGGGCGCCGCCTTGTTGTCGGCAAACAGCGCCCACAGTGCCTCGACGTCGGCCTGAGTGGTGGTTTCGTCCAGCGACAGGCCCAGCTGGCTGGCGCCGACCACGCGCAGGTTGATGCCCTGCGCACGAGCTTTGTCGTGCCACTGCGCGGTGGCGCTGCCGGTGTCCAGGGTCAGGGTGTCGAAAGCGCTCTTGCCGAGCACTTTCAAGCCCAGCTCGCCCAGGCCTTGAGCGAGGATCGAGGTCAAACCGCTGACTCGCTCGGCGATGCGTGTCAAGCCTGCCGGGCCGTGGTAAACCGCGTACATGCTGGCCATGTTGGCCAGCAATACTTGCGCGGTACAGATGTTCGACGTCGCCTTCTCGCGGCGGATGTGCTGCTCGCGGGTCTGCATGGCCAGGCGCAACGCCGTGTTGCCGAAGCGGTCGATGGACACGCCGACCAAGCGCCCCGGCATATCGCGTTTGAACGCATCGCGGGTGGCGAAGTAGGCCGCGTGGGGGCCGCCGAAGCCCAGCGGTACGCCGAAGCGTTGCGCCGTGCCGATGGCGACGTCGGCCTCGAATTCGCCGGGTGGGGTGAGCAGGGTCAAGGCCAGCAGGTCGGCGGCCACTGCCACCAGGGCATTGGCGGCGTGCAGGCGCTGCACCAGTTCGCGGTAGTCGAAGATTTCGCCGTGGCTGGCCGGGTATTGCAACAAGGCGCCGAAGAAGCGCGATACATCCTCGAGCTCACGCTCATCGCCCACCACCACCTCGATGCCCAGAGGTTCGGCACGAGTGCGCAGCACATCGAGGGTTTGCGGGTGGCAATGCACAGAGGCGAAAAAGGCTTGGCCGGTCTTGTTCTTCGACAGGCGCTTGCAGAAGGTCATGGCCTCGGCCGCAGCGGTGGCTTCGTCGAGCAGGGACGCATTGCTGATCGGCAGGCCCGTGAGGTCGCAGATGAGGGTCTGGAAGTTCAGCAGCGCTTCCAGGCGGCCTTGGGAAATTTCCGGTTGGTAGGGCGTATAGGCGGTGTACCAGGCGGGATTTTCCAGCAGGTTGCGCAGGATCGGTGCCGGGGTGTGGCAGTTGTAGTAGCCCTGGCCGATGTAGGTCTTGAACAGCTGGTTGCGGCCGGCGATGGCCTTGAGCGCGGCCAGGGCGTCGGTTTCGCTCTGGCCGGGGGCGTCGCCCAGCACGCTGGTGCCCTGGATGCTGGCAGGGACGACAGCTTGGCTCATGGCGTCGAGCGAGTCGAAGCCGAGGGTGGCGAGCATGGCCTGCTCATCGGTGGCGCGCGGGCCGATGTGGCGGGCGACGAATTCGTTGGCGGTGCTGAGGTTCAGGGGCATGGCGGGTTCCTCAGGCGTCGGCGCTGGCGTTGAGCAGGCGGTCGTAGGCGTCCTGGTCGAGCAGGGCGGCGACGGCGTCCGGTTGGTCGGGCACGAAGCGGAAGAACCAACCGGCGCCGAGCGGTTGTTCGTTGACCAGCTCCGGTTGCTCGGCCAGTTGCTCGTTGACGGCGACGATCTCGCCAGCCAGCGGCATGTACACGCCACTGGCCGCTTTCACCGACTCCACGGTCGAAGCCTCGCTGGCTTTGTCGTAATGCTGGAGCTCGGGCAATTGCACGTAGACCACATCGCCCAGTGCCTGCTGGGCGTAGGCGGTGATTCCCACCGTGACGCTGCCGTCGGTTTCAACGCGCAGCCATTCGTGATCCTCGGTAAAACGCAACTCGCTCATGAAAAGTCCTCGGGATGCAGGAGGTCAGGCGCGGTGTGGCCCCACGCTCTGGGTCAAGGTTTTCCTAGCAAGAAGGCGGCCAGCAAGGTACAAGCCCGGTGAATCAAGGGTTCGCCGGGGATCGGCGCACGCAAGCTGGAAGTCTTTTGTAATGAATTCGATACAGCCTGGCGCGGTATGAAATGGAAGCCCAATCAAACGCTTGCCAAACGGGCTGCCGGAGGGTTCGTATCTAATTCGTTACACTGGAAGGGAATCGATACGCGCTCGACCTATACGCAGCGATGGCGACGGGGCGGCTTTTACCACTGCGCACGGCTGGCGACATCGCTTCTCAAGCGTCCTTGCGAATTCCGTACTTGCGCAGACGTTGGGCGATGGCGGTATGCGAGGTCTGCAAGCGTGCGGCCAGCAAACGGGTCGACGGATAGCTGGCATACAGGCGCTGCAGCAGCTCGCGCTCGAAGTCGCCGACCGCCCGCTCCAGGCTGGCGACTCCGCCCAGTTGGCCACTGGCGACCGAGGTGCCGGCGATGTCCAGGTCGTCGATTTCCACCCACTGGCGCTCGCAGATGGCCGCCGCGCGGAAGATCACGTTGTGCAACTGACGCACGTTGCCCGGCCATGGGTTGGCCAGCAGCGCCGCATGGGTGGCGCTGCTCAGGCGGCAGGGCGGGCGCTGGATCTGCGTGCAGGCCTGGGCCATGAAAGCGTGTGCCAGCATGAGGATGTCTTCGCCGCGCTCGCGCAGGGGCGGCACTTGCAGGTTGAGCACGTTGAGGCGGTAGAACAGATCTTCGCGGAAGGTGCCTTCGCCGACCATGCGTTGCAGGTCGCGGTGGGTGGCGCTGATGATGCGCACATCGACCTTCACTTCCCGATCGCCACCGACCCGGCGGAAGCTGCCATCGCTGAGAAAGCGCAGCAGTTTGGCTTGGAGATAGGGCGACATCTCGCCGATTTCGTCGAGAAACACCGTGCCCTGGTTGGCCAGCTCCATCAACCCTGGCTTGCCGCCACGCTGGGCGCCGGTGAACGCGCCGGGGGCATAGCCGAACAGCTCGCTCTCGGCCAGGCTCTCCGGCAGTGCGGCGCAATTGAGCGCCAGGAACGGCGCAGCCTGTCGGCTGCTCAGGGCATGGCAGCCGCGGGCCACCAGCTCCTTGCCGGTGCCGGTTTCGCCGTGTACCAGCAAGGGCGCATCGAGCACCGCCACGCGCAGGGCGCGTGCCTTGAGGGTGCGAATCGCCGGCGAATCGCCGAGCAACGCCTCCAGGCCTTCGGCGTGGTCATGGCGCAGCGCCGAGAGCCGCTCGCCCATGCGCGTGGGTGGATACAGGGTGAGCAGGCCGCCAGCGTGGGTGATGGGGCTGGCGTCGAGCAGCAGGCTCTGGCCGTTGAGCTGCATTTCGCGCATCGGCAGGTGGAAGTTGTTGTCCAGCAACGCTTGCAGCAGGCCCGGATCACCGAACAGCTCGCCTACCGAGCGCCCCGCCGACTCACGCCCGCACAGGGCGATCAGCGCCGGGTTGGCCAGCAGCACCTTGCCGGCGCTGTCGACCGCCAACACCGGGTCGCTCATGGCCGCCAGCAGGGCGTCGAGTTGCAGGTGACGGCGCTGGCCAGGGAGGATGTCCACCACCTCCACCGACTGCACGCCGTGCACGTCGAGCAGCGCGTCGTGCAGTTCTTCGAGTACGGCAGGGCTCAAGGTCGGGGCGTCGATGTAGACGTTCGGCGGGACCATCTCCACCGCGTCCAGGTTGAGGTGGCGGGCACCCAGCAAGGCGAGTACTTCCTGGGTGATGCCAACGCGGTCGATGAAGCTGACGTGGATACGCATGGGGGCTGGAGCCATGGCCGGTGGGGCGAACAGTATGCCCCGGCCGGGCCATCAACCCCAACGGGTCAGGTGAGGTGCTCGGGCTTGACCGGGTCGCCGGACTTCACGTCGAGCTGAGCGCGTACGTCTTCGAACATCAAGTCATAGAACCTGTGTGAGGCCGCAATGCTGGATGCGCTCTTGGGCAAGCCGTGCTTTTCCGCCAGGCGGGTGACGTAGCGGGCAAAGTCGAAGGCCTGATCTTTGGGCAGGAAGAAGGTTTCATCGACCGCTTTGTCGTCGATGCTGCCATGCAAGCGGAAATTCATGCCGGCGCCCTCCTTGGAGTCTTGGAACAGGCCGTAATCGACGCTCAGGTTATAGCTGTGGTCGGCCTGGTTCAGCGCGTGGCGCTCGATGTGCAAGTGGCCGGGGGTGAAGGTGGCCATGGGCGGTCCTCCTGATAATGGATGGGCTTTGCGCGCATTGGGTGGTGTCAACGGTAGCTGATAAGCAGCGGGGCGTGCCCAGCGGTTGCGCTGTTGTGGCGCGAGGAGGGTGTGGCGATGCCGCCGCTCGATGATGAGTCACGCACTGCGCGCAGTGACCGGGATGTGCTGTCCATGGCGACCGGAAGTTCCAGCCTAAGGGCGGGCAGCCTGCCGACTCCTGATCTGCATCAGTCAATGGACGCATGTGAGGGCGGGGCCTGTGTCAAGGAGGGGCGCAGAGGATGGGATGGGACTATGGCCCGTTCGGGACGCGACCAGATCCACATGTTCCCCAAGGCCATGCCGCCGATGGCCAGGAACACCGGCCAACGATGCTCCAGCACCAGCAGCATCAGACCTGCGCACAGCAGCATGCTGACCGTGGCACTGACTTTGGCGCGGCGCTGGATCACCTTACCGTTGCGCCAGTTGTAGAGGATCGGGCCGAACAACCGGTGCCGCTCCAGCCAGGCGCTAAGCCGCGGCGAGCTGCGGGTCGCGGCCCAGGCGGCGAGCAGGATGAACTCGGTGGTCGGCAGCCCCGGTATGACGATGGCGACCAGCCCGATGCCCAAGCTGGTATAGGCCAGGAGTGCGTACAGCAGGCGGGTGACGCGGGAGCGGGCAAGTTGGGTCATGGTCTCACTGTGGTGGCTCCGGCCCCTGTTCGCAGGGGCCGGACGGGCGTATCAAGCCAGTGCGGAGTCGGTCGCATAGGCGTGCTTGAGCAACTCGGTAAAGCGTTCGAACGCAGCCACGGCTGCGCGTTCGGCGGTAGCGTCTTCTTCCGCCGAAAGGGGGAGGCCGTCGAGGGTCCGGATGAAGCTTTTCCAGCCCTCGGCGCGGCCGCCGGCAGGCTCGCCCAGGTGACGCGCGCCGAACGTGTCGGACAGTTGCAGCGCGGCGGCGCGCTTGATCAGAAATGCAGCGCCGAGTTTGGAGCCTTCGGAGACGAAGAGCCAGCCCAAGGCCTGGGCCACGCTCGGGTCGCGCAATGCACCCGGCAGGGGGGCTGGCACTTCGCAGCCGAGGTCGGCCAAGTCCAGCCGGGCCTGCTCGGCGCGGCAGCGTTCGGCGAGGTCCGGGAAGAGTGCGATCAATGCCGGGTCGCGGTACAGCGGTTGCAGTTCGGCCTGGAACAGGTACTGGGCGACGACGAAGCGGGCGAAGCGCTCGCGGCTGTCGAACGGGGCGTGGGCCTTGACCAGGGCGTCCAGTTCGCTGTGCGGGGCGTGGGTGACCTGGTTCAGGCGTTGCGAGCGCAAGCTGGCGCGCTCGTGGGCGGTGGCAGTGGCCATGGAGGTTCCTCGAAGAAAAGGCGTCTGTGTATGAAGACGAAACAGACGGGGGAAAGCGGTAAAAAAAGGTCGCCGGGCGCGCCTCGTAGCCGCGCGCCCGGGCCCGTCAGATGTCCCACACCAGATTGATCGCCACGTTGCGCCCCGGCAGGGTCAGGCGGTCGAGGTTCGCCGGTTGCGTCACCCCGGCTTCGCCCAGGCCGTCGTAGCCGCGCACCGAATCCCACTGCCAGTATTTCTTGTCGGTGAGGTTGTAGAGCCCGGCGTTGAGGGTCAGGTCGTCGGTGAGCTTGTAGAACCCGGTGAGGTCTACCACGCCGTAACCCGGTGTGCGGAACTGGCTGCTGGTGCCGTCGGGGGCGAAGAAGGTGGTGTCGTCGACGCGGTCCTTGCGCTTGACCAGCGTCCAGCTCAACAGGCCGCCATAGCTTGGCTGCTCGTAGCCCAGGCCCCATACCGTGGTCAGCGGGTTGATGCTGTTCAGCGGCTGGCCGTTGTCGTCGTTGCGCCCGTGCAGATAGGTGACCGCGCCTTGTGCGTACAACCCGGGTGCGGCGCCGAAGTGGTCGAGGTTCAGACGGCCTTTGAGCTCGGTGCCCTTGATGGTCGCGCGGCGAATGTTGTTGGCCTTGAACGTGTTGCCCAGCGAAGACGACTGGATGGCGTCTTCGTTGATGAAGTCGCGATATTTGTTATAGAACACCGCCACGTCAAAATTGCCTGCCTCGAACTGGCCGCGCAGGCCGGTTTCCAGGCTTTTGCTCTTTTCCGGTTCGAGATCGGGGTTGCCCTCGACGCGGTAGCCTTCGACCTGGTTGTCGAAGCGGCCGTACATCGACTTGGCGGTAGGGGTACGGAAGCCTTCGGCGTACTGGCCATAGCCGGTGTAATGCTCGTCGAAGGCGTAGGTGACGCCGAGCTTGGGCGAAACCCGGTGCCAGTGCTTGCTGGAGGTGTCGATGGACGTGGGCGCCGTGCTGCCGCTGCCCTGCAGGCCGAGCAGGAACTCGTCGGTGGCCTTGGGTTTCATGCGCGTGTAGTCGTAGCGCGCGCCGGGCAGGAAGGTCCAGGCACCCCAGCGGATTTCGTCTTGGGCGAACAGGCTGTAGGTGTCGATGGTCGGGTCGGGGAAGTCGCTGACCCGCACTTGGCCGTCGGCCGGACGATCCGCACCCACGGCTGGGCAGCCTGCGCCCACCGTCAGGCAGGTGCCGGTGCCGCTGCGCGAACCGGTGACCTTGTCGTGCTTGAAGGTGGTGCCGTAGGTCAGCAGGTGCTGCGTGTCCCCGAGGTCGAAGGCCTTGTCGAACTGTGCGTCGAGCACCCACTGGCGATCCTTGTACGTGGTGTCACGGGTGCGCAGCACGGTGCGGCTGAAGGGGAAGTACACTTCCTCGGTGTGTTGGTCGGTCTTGGCGATCTGGTAGTTGAGGCTCCATTTCGCGTGGTCGGCCAGGGCGCTGTCCAAGCGCAGGTCGTGCTCGATGCCGAAGCGCTCGCGGGTCACGGTGTCTTCGGCCTGGCGGCTGCGGTACATCCCTAAGCCCGCACCATTGGCGAACGGCCCCCCGACCGCGCTGCGCACGTTCTGCTCGCGGTCGTTCTTGAACCGCTCGTACACCAGCGCCAGGCGATCCTCTTCGGCATAGTTCCAGCCCAGCTTGGCCAGCACGTTCGTCGTACGGGCATCCTCGGGGTTGGCCGAGGTGCGCGCCAGGCCATCGCCGCCCTGGCGACCATAGGACTCGGTCTCGTGGCCATCGCGCCGGCTCAGGTGCAGCAGGCCGTCGACGTCGCCGCTGCGCCCGGCCACGGTGGCCGACTTCAGCCAACTGTCGTCGGCCGAGCTGTAGCCGGTCTTCAGCCGGGCGCCGACATCCTTGCCGGGCTTGATGATGTCTTCGGGGTCGAGGGTGAAATAGCTGACCGCGCCGCCGATGGCGTTGCTGCCGTAGAGCACCGAGGCCGGGCCGCGGAGGATTTCCACGCGCTTGACGATTTCCGGGTCGACGTAGTTGCGTTGAGTCTGGGCGTAGGGGCCGAAGAAGAAGCTGTCAGGGATCGCCACGCCGTCGACCTGAGTGAGGATACGCTCGCCGTCGATGCCGCGTATGTTGTAGCCGTTCAGGCCGCTGCGCTGGCCGATGCCGCTGACCGACACGCCCGGCTCGTAGCGCGCCAGGTCGGCGATGCTGTTGACGTTCTGCCGGTCGAGCTGCTCGCGGGTCTGCACGCTGACGGTACTGGGCACCTGGTTGACGTCCTGGGCGCTGCGGGTGGCGCTGACGGTGAGTTGTTGCAAGGCGATGGCGTTGCGCTGGCCGAGGGCCTGGCGCTCGATCACCACGTTGCCGTGGCCGAGGGTACGGTAGGTCAGCCCGGTACCTTGCAGCAGGCGCTCGAGCGCGGCCTGGGCCGGCAGCGAACCGCGTACCCCGGGGGAGACCACGCCCTGGGCGAGCTCTGCGGAAAAACCGACCTGCCAGCCAGTGACTGCGGTGAAGGCATTGAGGGCCGAGACCAGCGGTTGCTGTTCGATGGCGAAGCGGTAGCCGCCTGCGTGCTGGCTGCTCGCCTGGGCGATGTCGGCGGCCAGCGCCGGCAGGCTGGTCAGCCCTCCGGCGAGCATGGCCAGGGTCAGCAACGACAGCTGACCGACCCGGCGGGAAGGAGGGGACGGGCATTTGAAACCTGTGGACATCGAAAGCGCTCCCTGTGCGCGAACGTTATGAGTGACTGACTCCATATGAACAAGAATCAGTCGCATTGGCTATAACGAGACGGAACAGGGTAGGCGGGTGCGTAAAAATAATTTCGATGAGCGCCGCAAGCGCTAGTTGAGGATGACCAGCGCAGGGTATTCGTGCAACTGCGCCGAAGTGATCTGCGCCAGCGCACGCAAGGTTTCCAAGGGCCGATCGAGGCGGTAGTTGCCGGTGACCGTCAACTGCTCCAGGCGTGGATTGCGATTGACGATCCAACCTGGATAGTAGCGCCGCACCTCGGCCAGCACCTGGCTCACCGGGCAGTTCTCGAACACCAGACGGCCCTCGACCCAGGCCAGCGCCTTGGCCATGTCGGGCCGTTGCGGTGCGCTGAAACCGGTAGGGCCGAGGCTGATGCTGTCGCCCGCACGCAAGCGCACGCGCTGGTCGTCCGGCGATTGCAAATCGACGTCCCCACGCTGCACGCGCACCTGCGCCTGACCGTCGAGGTAGCGCACGGCGAAGTCGGTGTCGTCGGCGCGCGCGCGCAGCGGCCCGGCTTGCACTTCAAACGCGGGGCGGGCGCCGGCGGGCACCTGGAAATAGGCTTCGCCTTGCAACAGACGGGCGATGCGCCGGCCGTCGTGTCGTTCGCTGGCCAGGGCGCTGTCGGTGTTGAGCAGTACACGGGCACCGTCGTCCAGTTGCAGGTGCTGGCGCTCGCCGACGGCAGTCAAGTGGTCGGCCTGAAGGCGCACCGGCAGATTGCCGAAGGTGAACAGGCCGACCAGCAGCAACGCGGCAGTGGCCAGCGGCGCGCGGTAGCGGCGCAGACGCGCGGGCCAGGCGCGGCGCCTGCGTCGGTACAAGTCGTCGGCCGCCTGTTGCAGCGCAGCACCGTGCCATACCGCCTCGGCCTGCAAGTAGGCTTCGGCGTTTTCCTCGGCCTGGGCCAGCCAGGCGGCGAAGTCGCGTTCGTCCTGCGCGTCGGCGCAGTGCAGGCGCACCAGCCAGTCCAAGGCCTGCTCGCGGGCGCGCGCTTGGGCCTGGGTAACGCTGGAGGAGGCGGCTGGGCGGTCGGTCACGCAAAGTCCTTGCACGGCTCGAAGGGCCACAGATGATCGGGGCTGGCGGGCCTGCTGGCAAGCCGTGCGCTTGCTGGACGATGCCGTCGGTCGTTCAGTTCAGACGCTCGGCGATGCCCATGCACAGCGCCATGATCAATTTGAGTTCCTTCTGCACGGTACTGGCCGACACCTTGAGTTGCTGGGCGATTTCCAGGTAACTGGCACCCTGCACGCGGCTGAGCACGAAGATCCGTTGCTGACGCTCGGTCAGTTGGCCCAATTGGCTGCTCAGGTGCCTGAGCATCTGCTCGGCATGGGCGGCGTCTTCGCTGCTGGTCAGCGGCGCGGCGACGTTGTGCAGCACCTGCTCGGGGACGTCGTCGACCAGGGTGCGCGCTTGAGCACGGCGTGCGCGCAGGTGGTCGAGCGCCAGGTTGCGTGCGGTCTGGAACACGAAAGGTTCCAGGTGCGTGACCGGCCGTTCGGCCAGGGCGCGGGTAACCCGCAGGTAGGTTTCCTGCAGCAGGTCTTCAGCGGTGCTGGGGTTGCCGACCATGCGCTGCAAGGTGCGCAGCAGGGGAAGGCGCTGCCGGACGAACAGCGCATTGAACCGGGACTGACTCACGAGGAAACCTGACCAAGGGGAGGTTATTGATAATGCGTATCATCTTCCCTTGGGGTCAAGCTGGAAAACACTTCCAAACGTTAGGCTGCTGTCCGGTGTCTGCCGAAGCCGCGAAGCGGCTTCGGTCAAGTGCAGGAATCTTTCAACGCGCGTCGAACAGCGCGCGGCAGGTGTCGAGCATACGGTTGGAGAAGCCCCATTCGTTGTCGTACCAGGCCAGCACCTTGAGCATGCGCCCGTTGCTGCGGGTATGGTTGGCGTCGAAGATCGACGACAGCGGGTTGTGGTTGAAGTCGCACGACACCAGAGGCAGGGCGTTGTAACCGAGCACCGGCGATTGGCGGCTGGCCTCGGCGAAGGCCTGGTTGACCTCGTCGCGGCTGACCTCGCGTTGCAGGTTGACGGTCAGGTCGACCAGCGACACGTTGATCACCGGCACCCGGACGGCCATGCCGGTCAGCTTGCCGGCTAGCTCCGGCAACACCAGCCCGACCGCTTCGGCGGCGCCGGTCTTGCTCGGAATCATCGACTGGGTGGCCGAGCGTGCCCGGTATGGGTCGCTGTGGTACATGTCGGTCAGCACCTGGTCGTTGGTGTAGGCGTGGATGGTGGTCATCAGGCCCTGTTCGATGCCGAACTCGCGATGCAGCACCTGGGCGATCGGCGCCAGGCAGTTGGTGGTGCACGAAGCGTTGGAGATGACCTGGTGCGAGGCGCGCAGCACGTCGTGGTTGACGCCGTACACCACGGTGGCGTCGGCGCCTTTGGCCGGTGCCGAGATGATCACCTTGCCGGCGCCGGCGCTCAGGTGCGCGGCGGCCTTTTCGCGATCGGTGAACAGACCGGTGCATTCGAACACCACATCTACCGCTTCGGCCTTCCACGGCAGCTCCGCCGGGTTGCGGATGGCGCTGACGGCGATACGGTCGCCATTGACCGTCAGGCTCTGCTGGTCGGCTTCGACCTGGGCATCGAAGGGGCCGTGTACGCTGTCGTACTTGAGCAGGTGGGCGTTCATGGCGCTGTCGCCCAGGTCGTTGATGGCGACGACCTGCAGGTGCTCTCGATAGCCTTGGGTATAGAGTGCGCGAAGCACGTTGCGGCCGATGCGGCCGAAGCCATTGATGGCGATGCGGATGGTCATGGCGATACCTCTGGCAGTGGGGCGAAGCCTGTGGCACAAAGGCAGGCGTCGCTGAAACGGTTTTGTTGTTGGAATTACAAGATTATTCCCTTGCTGATAGAAAACAACCCTTTTTGGTGTCAGTATTTGTTTAGAACATACAACGAGTGGTCGGGTTCAACCCAATGTCGCTGCCGGCGGGGCTTTCAACTGAGCCTAGGCCGCAACCGTCGCAAGGTGAAGCAACCCGTCAAGACCGCCCTTACCGCGAGCCTGGAGTCCTGTACATGCACCCGCGCATCCTTGAGGTCACCCAGCGGCTGATCGAACGCAGCCGTGCCACCCGTGAACGCTACCTGGCGCTCATCCATGGCGCGGCCAGCGCCGGCCCCATGCGCGCCAGTCTGCAATGCGCCAACTTCGCCCACGGGGTGGCGGCGTGCGGTACGGACGACAAACAGACCCTGCGCTTGATGAACGCGGCCAACGTCGCCATCGTCTCGGCCTACAACGACATGCTCTCGGCGCACCAGCCCTATCAGCACTTCCCCGAACAGATCAAACAGACGCTGCGCGACATCGGCTCAGTCGGCCAGTTCGCCGGCGGCGTGCCGGCGATGTGCGACGGCGTCACCCAGGGCGAGCCGGGCATGGAGCTGGCCATCGCCAGCCGCGAAGTGATCGCCATGTCCACGGCGATCGCGCTGTCGCACAACATGTTCGACGCCGCGCTGATGCTGGGCATCTGCGACAAGATCGTGCCAGGGCTGATGATGGGCGCGCTGCGCTTCGGCCACCTGCCCACCGTGTTCGTGCCTGGCGGGCCGATGGTCTCGGGGCTGTCGAACAAAGAGAAGGCCGACGTACGGCAGCGCTACGCCGAAGGCAAGGCCAGCCGCGAAGAGCTGCTGGAATCGGAGATGAAGTCCTACCACGGGCCTGGTACCTGCACCTTCTACGGCACCGCCAACACCAACCAGCTGGTGATGGAAGTGATGGGCCTGCACCTGCCGGGCGCCTCGTTCGTCAATCCCTACACGCCGCTGCGCGACGCGCTCACCGCCGAAGCTGCGCGGCAGGTCACACGCATGACCAAGGCCAGCGGCAACTTCATGCCGCTGGGCGAGATCGTCGACGAAAAGGCCCTGGTCAATTCCATCGTGGCCCTGCATGCCACCGGTGGCTCGACCAACCACACCCTGCACCTGCCGGCCATCGCCCAGGCGGCCGGCATCCAGCTGACCTGGCAGGACATGGCCGAGCTGTCGGAAGTGGTGCCCACGCTGTCGCACGTCTACCCCAACGGCAAAGCCGACATCAACCATTTCCAGGCCTCCGGCGGCATGGCCTATCTGATCCGCGAGCTGCTCGACGCAGGCCTCCTGCACGAAGACGTCAACACCGTGGCCGGCCCAGGTCTCCACCGCTACACCCAGGAGCCTTTCCTCGAAGACGGCCAGCTGGTCTGGCGCGAAGGCCCGACTCAGAGCCTCGACGAAACCATCTTGCGCCCGGTGGCGCGGCCGTTTTCCTCCGAAGGCGGGCTGCGGGTGATGAATGGCAACCTGGGGCGCGGCGTGATGAAAGTCTCGGCGGTGGCGCCCGAGCACCGGGTGGTGGAGGCCCCGGCACGCATCTTCCACGACCAGCAGTCCCTGGCCGATGCGTTCAAGGCCGGCGAGCTGGAGTGCGACTTCGTCGCCGTGGTGCGCTTCCAGGGCCCGCGCTGCAACGGAATGCCCGAGCTGCACAAGCTGACGCCGTTCCTCGGCGTGTTGCAGGATCGCGGCTTCAAGGTGGCGCTGGTCACCGACGGGCGCATGTCCGGCGCGTCGGGCAAGATTCCCGCCGCCATCCACGTCTGCCCCGAGGCCTTCGACGGTGGCCCGCTGGCACGGCTGCGCGATGGTGATATGGTGCGCGTCGACGGCGTCGAAGGCACGCTGCAGGTGCGCCTCTCGGCCAGCGAGCTGGAAAGCCGCGACCTGCCCCCCGCACCCCAGGGCAACGACCTGGGCTGCGGGCGCGAGCTGTTCGGCTTCATGCGCGTCGCCTTCAGCTCGGCCGAGCAGGGCGCCAGCGCCTTCACTGCGGATTTGGAGAAGCTTGGATGACGGAATTGCTGGTCGGCGACATCGGCGGCACCAACGCGCGTTTCGCGTTGTGGCGCAACAACCAGCTGGAGGCCGTGGAGGTGTTCGCCACCGCCGACTACAGCGGGCCGGAACAGGCCATCGAACGGTACCTGGCCAACCAGGGCGTAGCGCCGGGCGCAGTGCGCGCGGCCTGCCTGGCCGTGGCGGGGCCGGTGCTGGGCGACGTGTTCCAGTTCACCAACAACGACTGGCAACTGAGCCAACGTGCGTTCTGCGAACATCTGCAGATCGAGCGCCTGCTGCTGGTCAACGATTTTACCGCCATGGCCTTAGGGATGACCCGGCTCAAGCCCGGCGAATCGCTCGAAGTCTGTGCCGGTGAGGCCGATCCCAGCCGCCCGGCACTGGTGATCGGGCCGGGCACCGGCCTGGGCGTGGGCTGCCTGCTGCGCCAAGGCGAGCGCCGCCTGCTGCGCCAAGGCGAGCGCCGCTGGTTGGCCTTGCCAGGGGAGGGCGGCCATGTCGACCTGCCGGTGAGCAATGCGCGTGAAGTGGCGATCCAGCAATACCTGCACCGCCAACTGGGCCACGTCAGCGCCGAGAACGTCCTCAGCGGCAGCGGCCTGCTGCGTTTGTACCAGGCGCTGTGCGCCATCGACGGCGACGTGGCGCAGCACCAGACGCCTGCGCAGATCACCGACGCCGCCCTGGGCGGCGAACCCCGGGCCCGGGCGGTGATCGAGCAGTTCAGCCGCTTCCTCGGCCGGGTCGCCGGCAACAACGTGTTGACCCTCGGCGCGCGCGGCGGCGTGTACATCGCCGGCGGGGTGATCCCGCGCTTCGCCGAACTGTTCCTGCACAGCGGTTTCCGCGACAGCTTCACCGACAAGGGCCACATGAGCCATTTCTTCGCCGGCATCCCAGTGTGGCTGGTGACTGCCGAACTGTCGGGCCTGCTGGGGGCCGGGGTGGCCCTGGAGCAGTCGCTGCACGATTGAGGCGGGTCATGGCAGGCCGCGTGGCCTGCCGCTACACTGCCGGCCGCATGCAACTGCCATTTCCACCCAACGCCTGCACCAGGCACATCGCGGCTGTACCCCCAGCCGTCCAAAAGGGATCGACCGTGAGCACCTCCGGTAAATCGATACTGATGGTCGACGACGACCACGACATCTGCGAACTGCTGCAAACCTACCTCAGCCGCGCCGGCTTCGACGTGCGCGCCGAAACCAATGGCCAGGGCTTTCGTCAGGCGCTGGAGGCCGGCGACTACGACCTGGCCATCCTCGACGTGATGCTGCCCGACGAAGACGGCTTCAGCCTGTGCCGCTGGGTACGCCAGCATCCGCGGCATGCGCGGGTGCCGATCATCATGCTCACCGCCAGCTCCGACGAGACCGATCGGGTCATCGGCCTGGAGCTGGGCGCCGACGACTACATCGGCAAGCCGTTCGGCCCCCGCGAGCTGCTGGCGCGCATCAAGGCCCTGCTGCGCCGCACCGAGTTCGCCCAGGCCGCGCCGGCCAGCACGGTGCTCAGCTTCGACGACTGGCGCCTGGATACCACGCGCCACCGCCTGTACCACCGCGACGGCGAAGAGGTGCTGCTTACCGGTGCCGACTTCGCCTTGCTCAAGCTGTTCCTCGACCACCCGCAGCAGATCCTCGACCGCGACACCATCGGCAACGCCACCCGCGGGCGCGAACCGATGCCGCTCGACCGCATCGTCGACATGGCGGTCAGCCGCCTGCGCCAGCGCCTGCGCGACACCGACAAGCCGCCGCGGCTGATCCGCACCGTGCGCGGCAGCGGCTACGTGCTGGCCGCCGATGTCCGCCCGGGTGGCTGAGTCGCGCTGGCGCCTGCTGCCGCGCTCGCTGCTGGGGCGCATGCTGCTGCTGACCTTGCTGGTGGTGCTGCTCGCCCAAGGGCTGTCGAGCCTGATCTGGGTCGCCCAATTGCGCGCCAGCCAGTTGCAGGGCCTGCAAGCCAGCGCGCGCAGCCTGGCCCATTCGATGAGCGCCAGCGTCAGCTATTTCCGCTCGCTGCCCGTGGCCTACCGGCCGATGGTGCTCGACCAGCTGCGCAGCATGGGCGGCACGCGCTTCTTCGTCTCGCTCAACGACCGCCCCCTGGACATGCCGAGCCTGCCGGCGACGGCGCGCAAGCAGGCGGTGATCGAGGTGTTCGACCAGGTCCTGCACGAGCGGCTCGGCGCGCAGACCGACTTCACCGTGGAGTTCGTCACTCCCCAGGAGCTGCGCATCTTCAACAGCGGCCTGAAGCTCGACGAGCTGCCGCGCTCCTGGGCGCACTATGCGCTGACCCTGGAGCCGCTCAATCCGCCGGTGCTGGTGATCCAGATCCCGCTGGCCGAACACGAATGGCTGTACATCGCCTCCTTGCTGCCCGAGCCCTACACCGGCCTGGAAGAGCAAGGCCTGCCGCGCCAACAGATCGGCTTCGTCGGCCTGACCACGGCTTTGCTGTTGCTGTTCATCGGCCTGCTGGTGCACTGGCAGACCCGTCCGCTCAAGCGCCTGGCCAGGGCCGCGCGCGACCTGTCGCTGGGCGCCGACGTGGCGCCGCTGGCCGGCGGTGGCGGCAGCGAAGTGGTGGAGGTGACACGCGCCTTCAACAGCATGCGCGAGCGCATCAGCCGCTACCTGACCGAGCGCAGCCAATTGTTCAGTGCCATTTCCCACGACCTGCGCACGCCCATCACGCGCCTGCGCCTGCGCGTCGAGTTGCTCGAAGACGAACAGGCGCAGCGCACCTTCAACCGCGACCTGGACGAGCTGGAACTGCTAGTAAAAGGTGCGCTGCAATGCGTCAAGGACACCGACATCCACGAGAACATCGAGCCGATCGACCTCAACCAGGTGCTGGAAATACTCGCCGAGCCTTATCTGCGCGACGGGCGCATCACCCTCGAAGGCCGGGCGCTGGCGCCTTATCCGGGCAAATCCCTGGCCCTGCGCCGCTGCATCGGCAACCTGATCGACAACGCCATCAAATACGGCGAGCGCGCCCATTTGCGCATCCTCGACAGCGCCACAGGCTTCGTGCTGCAAGTCGACGACTGCGGCCCCGGTGTACCGCAGCAACGCCTGGAGCAGGTGTTCGAGCCGCACTTCCGTCTGGCCGTGCAGCAGCAGGGCTACGGCCTGGGGTTAGGCATCGCGCGCAACATCGCCCACAGCCACGGTGGCGAGGTGAGCCTGCTGAACCTGCGCCAGGGCGGCCTGCGCGTCACCCTGAGCCTGCCGCGCAGTGCCGAATGAGCCTTGCTAATGTCACCAGTCGGTGACAAAGACGCGGCGCTTCGTTACCTGGCGCCGCAGCTCGCCTGATTAGACTCCGAGGCAAGCGCAAGCACTCGACTTGCTCGCATAACAAAAACAAAGGTTTTCACATGAACGCATTCACTCGCCTGGCTACTGCCATCTCCCTCGCCTGTTCCCTGCCCCTGAGCGCCGTCGCTGCCGACAACGGCACCGTCGAAGTGTTGCATTGGTGGACCTCCGGTGGCGAAGCCGCCGCCGTCCAGACCCTCAAGCAGCAGATCGAAAAAGATGGCTTCACCTGGAAAGACAACGCCGTCGCCGGCGGTGGCGGCGCGGCGGCCATGACCGTGCTGAAAAGCCGTGCGGTCGCCGGCAACCCGCCTGCCGCCGCGCAGATCAAAGGCCCCGACATCCAGGAGTGGGGCGCCCTGGGTCTGCTCACCGAACTGGACGAGGTCTCCAGCACCAACAAATGGGACGAACTGCTGCCGGCCAAGCTCACGCCGATCTGGAAGTACGACGGCCATTACGTGGCCGTGCCGGTCAACATTCACCGCGTGAACTGGCTGTGGATCAACCCGCAGGTGTTCGAGAAGGCCGGCGCCAAGGTGCCGGACACCCTCGACGAATTGTTCGCCGCCGCCGACAAGCTCAAGGCCGCCGGCTTCCAGCCCCTGGCCCATGGCGGCCAGCCATGGCAGGACAGCACCGTGTTCGAGAACCTGGTGCTGAGCATCCTCGGGCCCGAGGGTTACCACAAAGCGTTCGTCGACCTCGACACCGACACCCTCACCGGGCCGAAGATGGTCGAGACCTTCCAGGCCCTGCAACGCCTGGCCGGTTACATGGACCCCAACCGCGCCGGGCGCGACTGGAACATCGCCGCCGCCGAGGTGATCACCGGCAAGGCCGGCATGCAGATCATGGGCGACTGGGCCAAGAGCGAATGGACCGCGGCCACGAAGACCGCAGGCACCGACTACGTCTGCGTACCTTTCCCCGGCACCCAGGGCAGCTTCACCTACAACATCGACTCGCTGGCGATGTTCAAGCTGACCAAGGAAAACGACATCAAGGCGCAGAACGACCTGGCCAAGGTAGCGTTGGAAAAACCTTTCCAGACCGCCTTCAACCAGAACAAAGGCTCCTTGCCCGTACGCCAGGACATGGACATGAGCCAGTTCGACGCCTGCACCCAGCGCTCGTCCAAGGACTTCCAGCAGGCCAGCCAGGGTGACGGCTTGCAGCCGAGCATGGCGCACAACATGGCCTCGACCCTGGCGGTGCAGGGCGCGATCTTCGATGTGGTCAGCAACTTCCTCAACGACCCCAAGGCCGATCCGGCCAAGGCGGCCAAGCAGCTCGACGCGGCCATCAAAGCCGCGCGTTGATGGCCTGGCAGGCCAGCCGCAGCGGGCGACCCACCCGCGCGGCGCGGCCTGCGCTCACCCGTCCTTTCTCTTCCTGGAACACACGCCATGAACACTGCGACCGCGTCTCGGCGGGCGTCCCCTCTGGACGCCCTGCAGCGCTGGCTGCCCAAGCTGGTGCTGGCCCCGAGCATGCTCATCGTGCTGGTGGGCTTCTACGGCTACATCTTCTGGACCCTGGTGCTGTCCTTCACCCAGTCGACCTTCATGCCCAGCTACAAGTGGGCGGGGCTCACCCAATACGCCAAGCTCATGGCCAACGACCGCTGGTGGGTAGCGAGCAAGAACCTGCTGGTATTCGGCGGTCTGTTCATCGGCATCAGCCTGGTGATCGGCGTGGTGCTGGCGGTGTTGCTCGATCAGCGCATCCGCCGCGAAGGCTTCATCCGCACCGTCTACCTGTACCCCATGGCCCTGTCGATGATCGTCACCGGCACTGCCTGGAAATGGCTGCTCAACCCCGGCCTGGGCCTGGACAAACTGCTGCGCGACTGGGGCTGGGAGGGCTTTCGCTTCGACTGGCTGGTCGATCCGGATCGTGTCGTCTACTGCCTGGTGATCGCCGCTGTGTGGCAGGCCTCGGGCTTCGTCATGGCGCTGTTTCTGGCCGGTCTGCGCGGGGTCGATCCATCGATCATCCGCGCCGCCCAGGTCGATGGCGCCAGCCTGCCGCGCATCTACCTGCGCATCGTGCTGCCCAGCCTGCGGCCGGTGTTCTTCAGCGCGGTGATGATCCTGGCGCACATCGCCATCAAGAGCTTCGACCTGGTGGCGGCGATGACCGCCGGCGGGCCGGGCTATGCCTCCGACCTGCCGGCGATGTTCATGTACAACTTCACCTTCAGCCGCGGCCAGATGGGCATGGGCTCGGCCAGTGCCATCCTCATGCTCGGCGCCATCCTGGCGATCCTGGTGCCGTACCTGTACTCCGAACTCAGGAGCAAGCGCCATGACTAGCCGTCACGGATTTTCCGCAAGCCGCCTGGCCATCTACGCCACCCTGCTGCTGGCCTGCGCGGTATACCTGATTCCGCTGCTGGTGATGCTGCTGACCAGCTTCAAGTCCCCCGACGACATCCGTACCGGCAACCTGCTGAGCTGGCCCGAGGTGGTCACCGGCATCGGCTGGTTCAAGGCCTGGGACAGCGTCGGCGGCTACTTCTGGAACTCGGTGAAGATCACCGTGCCGGCGGTGCTGGCCTCCACGCTGATCGGCGCGCTCAACGGCTACGTGCTGTCGATGTGGCGCTTCCGCGGCTCGCAGCTGTTCTTCGGGCTGCTGCTGTTCGGCTGCTTCCTGCCGTTCCAGACCGTGCTGCTGCCGGCCTCGTTCACCCTCGGCAAGCTGGGCCTGGCGAGCACCACCACGGGCCTGGTGCTGGTGCACATCGTCTACGGCCTGGCCTTCACCACGCTGTTCTTCCGCAACTACTACACCAGCGTGCCGCAGGCCCTGGTGCAGGCGGCGCGGCTGGACGGGGCGGGGTTCTTCACCATCTTCACACGCATCCTGCTGCCGATGTCGCTGCCGATCATCATGGTCTGCCTGATCTGGCAGTTCACCCAGATCTGGAACGACTTCCTGTTCGGCGTGGTGTTCGCCAGTGGTGACGCGCAGCCGATCACCGTGGCATTGAACAACCTGGTCAACACCAGCACCGGGGTCAAGGAATACAACGTCGACATGGCGGCAGCGATGATCGCGGGGCTTCCGACCCTGCTGGTCTACGTGGTCGCCGGCAAATACTTCCTGCGCGGCCTTACTGCCGGCGCGGTCAAGGGGTGACACATGGCACGCTTGCAACTTCGTAACGTCAACAAACGCTATGGCAGCGGTCTGCCAGACACCCTCAAGGCCATCGACCTGGCCATCGATTCGGGTGAGTTCCTGATCCTGGTCGGCCCTTCGGGCTGTGGCAAATCGACCCTGATGAACTGCATCGCCGGCCTCGAAGACATCAGCGGTGGCGAGATCCTGGTGGAGGGCGTCGACATCAGCGGCATGAGCCCCAAGGATCGCGACATCGCCATGGTGTTCCAGTCCTATGCGCTGTACCCGACCATGACCGTGCGCGAGAACATCGCCTTCGGCCTGAAGATCCGCAAGATGCCCCAGGCCGCCATCGACGAGGAAGTGGGCCGCGTCGCGCGCCTGCTGCAGATCGAGCACCTGCTCGGGCGCAAGCCCGGCCAGCTGTCCGGCGGCCAGCAGCAGCGCGTGGCCATGGGCCGGGCGCTGGCGCGCAGGCCGCAGATCTATCTGTTCGACGAGCCCTTGTCGAACCTCGACGCCAAGCTGCGGGTGGAGATGCGCACTGAAATCAAGCTGATGCACCAGCGCTTGAAGACCACCACGGTGTACGTCACCCACGACCAAATCGAAGCCATGACCCTGGGCGACAAGGTTGCGGTGATGAAAGACGGTATCATCCAGCAGTTCGGCACCCCGCAGCAGATCTACAACGACCCGGCCAACCAGTTCGTGGCGAGCTTCATCGGCTCGCCACCGATGAACTTCATCCCCGCCACCCTGATCCATCAGGACGGCCGCGTGCTGGCCCAGCTCGACAGCGGTCAGCAGCGCTGCGACCTGCCGGTACGGGTGCCGGGTGACCTCGCTGGCCGCGAAGTGCTGCTGGGCATCCGCCCGGAGCAGATCGCGCTGGGCCCCGAACAAGGCAATGGCCTGCCGGCGATCGTCGCCCAGGTCGAAGTACTCGAACCCACTGGTCCCGACCTGTTGGTGTTCGTCTCCCTCAATGGCAGCAAGGTGTGCTGCCGATTGGCGCCGGACGTCGTCTGCCGAGTAGGCGACAGCCTGCGCCTGCAATTGGATCCAGCCCGCGTGCTGCTGTTCGACGCGCAGACCGGCGAACGCCTGGACCGCACCACCGAACAGGGCTTGCCGGACAGCGCCGCCGCGCGTCCGGTCGGCGCGCTGGACTAACAACAACAGAAAGGACGTATCGCAATGGAGCATCGCAATCGCATCACCACCCTCGGCTCGTTGGCACTCCTGGCCGCAGTCGGCAGCGGCACGGCGCAGGCCGCAGAGGCGTTTTCCAGCGACTCGAAATGGATGACCGGGGACTGGGGCGGCGCCCGTACCGAGCTGCTGGAAAAAGGCTACGACTTCACCGTCGATTACGTGGGCGAGGTGGCCGGCAATCTGCACGGCGGCTACGACCATGACCGCACCGCGCGCTATAGCGACCAGTTCGCCTTGGGCGCGCACCTGGACCTGCAGAAGATCCTGGGTTGGCACGATGCCGAGTTCAAGCTGGCCGTCACCGAGCGCAGCGGTCGCAACCTGTCCAACGACCGCATCAGCGACCCGCGCGCTGGGCAGTTCAGCTCGGTGCAGGAAGTCTGGGGTCGTGGCCAGACCTGGCGACTGACGCAGATGTGGGTCAAGCAGAAGTACTTCGACGGCGCGCTGGACGTGAAATTCGGTCAGTTCGGCCCGGGCGAGGAGTTCAACAGTTTCCCCTGCGACTTCCAGAACCTGGCCTTCTGCGGCTCGCAGGTGGGCAACTGGGTCGGCAGCATCTGGTACAACTGGCCGGTCAGCCAATGGGCGCTGCGGGTCAAGTACAACATCGCGCCGGACTTCTTCGTGCAGGTCGGCGCCTTCGAGCAGAACCCGTCGAACCTCGACACCGGCAATGGCTTCAAGCTCAGCGGCAGTGGCACCAAGGGGGCCATCCTGCCGGTCGAGGCGGTATGGCAGCCACGCTTCAATGGCCTGCCGGGCGAGTACCGTCTGGGCTACTACTACAGCACCGCCGAAGCCCAGGACGTCTACAAGGACATCAACGGCAACGCCCAAGGCGTATCCGGCAGCGGGTTCCGCTCGCATTCGAGCAAGCACGGCTGGTGGGTGGTGGCCCAGCAGCAGGTCACCGCGCACGCCGGCGACGTCAACCGCGGCCTGAACCTGTTCGCCAACTTCACCGTGCACGACAAAGCCACCAACGTGGTCGACAACTACCAGCAGGTGGGCTTGGTCTACAAAGGCGCTTTCGACGCACGTCCCAAGGACGACATTGGCTTTGGCGTTGCGCGCATCCACGTCAACGACGACGTGCGCAAGCGCGCCAACCAGCTCAACGCCCAGTTGGGTGTGGACAATTACGACGATCCGCGCTTCACCCCGCTGCAACGCACTGAGTACAACGCCGAGCTCTACTACGGCTTCCACGTCACCAATTGGCTGACCGTGCGCCCCAACCTGCAATACATCAAGAGCCCAGGCGGGGTGGACGAAGTGGACAACGCCCTGGTCGCAGGCTTGAAGATTCAGTCGTCATTCTGAGACCGTTTGTTGTAACTTTACGCACTTCTTGCAGCCGCTTCGGTGGTTGAACGTCACGGACCGGGTGTCGAACCCGGTCCGTGACGGTAGCGCCCCTAAAGACAACAAGAGCTTCAAACCCATGCCCGAACATCCACTCCACTGCCTTTTCAGCCCCGAGCGGCCCAGGCCGACCTTCGAGTGGGCGCGTCACCAGCAGCGCGACGTGCTGGTGATCGATCATCCGCGTTGCCAAGCCGTGTTCAGCCGCCAAGGCGCGCAACTGCTGCATTTCCAACCTACCGGCGAACTGCCGTGGCTGTGGTGCGCCGCGAAATGGCCGCACGTGGGCGCGATCCGTGGCGGGGTGCCGGTGTGCTGGCCCTGGTACGGCCGCCACCCCAGCGAAGACCTGTGGCCGACCCATGGCTGGGCACGCCTGATCGACTGGCAACTGTTGAGCAGCGAGGAGGACGCCGAGGGTGTCAGCCTGACCTGGCGCCTGCAACTGTGCGACTGGCAGGTCGAACTCCAGGCGCGGCTGTCCAGCACCATGGAGCTGAAACTGACCACCGAGCACCAGGACAGCGAAACCTGCCAGCTGAGCCATGCGCTGCTGGCCTATTGGCGTATCAGTCACGTGTCGAAGATAGCGCTGTCTGGGCTGGAAAACGTCGAGGGCTACGACCGCATGAACCGCAGCGCCTGCCGTCAGAGCGACGCGTTCAAGGTGCAGGGCAGTTGCGAGCGGGTGTACCCCGGCATGGCCGCCCTACAGGTGCAGGACGCCGCCTGGGAGCGGGCGTTGTGCATCGACACCAGCGACGGCGACGACACCGTGGTCTGGCATCCGGGCAGCCGGCCGCTGGTGGGCGTGACCGGGCGCGAGGCGCGCAGCTTCGTGTGCGTCGAGGCCGCCAGTGGCTGCAAGGAAGGCCTCAGCCTGGCGCCAGGCGAGCAGGCGCACCTGCGCTTGCAGGCCCACCGCCTCAGCTGAGCGGGTCGTCTTCGATGGGGTAGCGGCTGGCGTTCAAGCTTTCCTTGATCTTGCGCAGGTGCGGCTGGAAATCCACGCCGCGGCGCAGGGTCATGCCCGTGGCCAGCACGTCGAGCACGGTGAGCTGGATGATGCGCGAGGTCATCGGCATGTAGATGTCGGTGTCTTCGGGCAGGGGAATGTGCAGGCTCAGGCTGCACGCTTCGGACAGCGGCGAGCCGGCGGCGGTCAGGGCCAGCACCGAGGCGCCGTTCTCCCGTGCAGTACGCGCCACTTCGACCAGCTCGCGGGTGCGGCCGGTGTAGGAAATCATCACGAACAGGTCGCCCGTGTGGGCGACCGAGGCCAGCATGCGCTGCATCAGCACATCGGCATGGGCCGACACCGCCAGGTTGAAGCGGAAGAACTTGTGCTGCGCATCCACCGCCACTGGGGCCGAGGCGCCGAGGCCGCAGAAGTGGATTTGCCGGGCCTGGATCATCATGTCGACGGCGCGGCTGATCTGTTGTGGGTCGATTTGCTGACAGGCGCTGTCCAACGAGGCGATGGCGCTGCCGAAGATCTTCTGGGTGTAGGCGGCCGGGTCGTCGTCCGGCTCCACTGCGCGGCTGACGTAGGCGGCGCCGCTCGCCAGGCTCTGCGCCAGTTGCAGCTTGAGCTCGGGGTAGCCGCTGACGTCGAACGAGCGGCAGAAACGGTTGACGGTCGGTTCGCTGACCTTGGCCGCCTGGGCCAGCGCCGCGATACTGAACCGGGTGGCCTGTTGCGGGTTGAGCAAAATGACTTCGGCGACTTTGCGTTCAGCCTTGTTGAGGTCGTCGAGGCGGCCCTGGATCTGTTCCAGAAGGTTTCGCACGCGGTCCATGGGGTGTCCTTGAGTCGGTAAGGCGGCCGAGGCACTCGGCTTTTTCGGTGGCGTCTATCCTACTGGCGGTCGCTTGGACGCACCACTTGTCTAAGGGGAAACTGCCATATGTTGTTAGATTTACTACATCCAGTGTTGAAAAACAGGTTTGAAACCGGTATTCCTACCCTAACTCTATAAAAGAACCACATTCATGGCGCTAATCAGTGTTGAACCCTGCACCCTCGCGGTGTTTGGAGCTTTGGGCGACCTGGCCCTGCGCAAGCTGTTCCCTGCGTTGTACCAGCTCGACCGCGCCCAGTTGCTGCATGCCGATACCCGCCTGCTGGCCCTGGCCCGCGAGGCGGGCAGCGCCGAAGCGCACCTGCACAGCATCGAGGCCCACCTGCGCCGCCATGTGCCGGCGACCGACCTGGAGCCCGAAGCCCTGGCGCGCTTCCTCCAGCGCCTGAGCTACCAGCACCTCGATTTCCTGGAGGGCGAGGGCTATACAGTCTTGGCTGAACAGGTGCCGGCCGAAGGGTCGCTGATCGCCTATTTCGCCACCGCTGCGGCGGTCTATGGCGCGATCTGCGAGAACCTCGACAAGGCCGGCCTGGCCGAGCGTACGCGGGTGGTGCTGGAAAAGCCCATCGGCCACGACCTGGAATCCTCGCGCCGGGTCAACGACGCCGTGGCGCGGTTCTTCCCGGAGAACCGCGTGTACCGCATCGACCATTACCTGGGCAAGGAAACGGTACAGAACCTCATCGCCTTGCGCTTCGCCAACAGCCTGTTCGAAACCCAATGGAACCAGAATTCCATTTCCCACGTGGAAATCACCGTGGCCGAGAAGGTCGGCATCGAGGGGCGCTGGGGCTATTTCGACAAAGCCGGGCAGCTGCGCGACATGATCCAGAACCACCTGTTGCAGCTGCTCTGCCTGATCGCCATGGACCCGCCCAGCGACCTGTCGGCCGACAGCATCCGCGACGAAAAGGTGAAGGTACTCAAAGCGCTGGCGCCGATCACCGGCGAAAACCTCGCCACCCGTGTGGTGCGCGGCCAGTACATCGTAGGCTACAGCGATGGGCAGCCGGTGCCGGGGTATCTGGAAGAAGACAACTGCAACGCCCACAGCGACACGGAAACCTTCGTCGCCCTGCGCGCCGACATCCGCAACTGGCGCTGGTCGGGCGTGCCGTTCTACCTGCGTACCGGCAAGCGCATGCCGCAGAAGCTGTCGCAGATCGTCATCCACTTCAAGGAAACCCCGCACTACATCTTCGCCCCCGAGCAGCGTTTGGAGATCGGCAACAAGCTGGTCATCCGCCTGCAACCGGACGAAGGCATTTCCCTGCGTGTGATGACCAAGGAGCAGGGGTTGGACAAGGGCATGCACCTGCGCAGCGGCCCGCTGCAACTGAATTTTTCCGAGACCTGGCGCAGCACACGGATTCCGGATGCCTACGAACGCCTTCTGCTGGAGGTGATGCGCGGCAACCAGAACCTGTTCGTGCGCAAGGACGAGATCGAGCACGCCTGGTCGTGGTGCGACCAGCTGATCGCCGGCTGGCAACGCAGCGGCGATGCGCCCAAACCCTACGCCGCGGGTTCCTGGGGGCCGATGAGCTCGATCGCATTGATCACCCGAGATGGGAGGGCATGGTATGGCGATATCTGACTTGCAACTGCCGAGCTGCGTGAACACGCATTCGCTCACCGATTCGACGGCCTTGGCGCAGACTCTGGCCCAAGACGTGGCCGCACGATTGAGCCGCGCCATCGAACGCAATGGCCGCGCCTGCGTGGTGCTCTCCGGTGGCCGTAGCCCGGTGCCGTTTCTCGAGCGCCTGGCGCAGCAGCCGCTTGACTGGTCCAAGGTCACCGTCAGCCTGGCCGATGAGCGCTGGGTGCCGGTCGAGCACGACGACAGCAATGCCAAGCTGCTGGCCAAACACCTGCTGCAAGGCGCTGCCGCGCAGGCGACGTTCATTGGTCTGTATCAGCCCGCCGCCGACCTGGACAGCGCTGCGCAGCTGGCCGACGCCGCACTGGCGGACTTGCCGCCGATCGACGTGCTGGTGCTGGGCATGGGCGACGACGGCCACACCGCCTCGTTGTTCCCCAACAGCCCTCACCTCGCCGAGGGGCTGGCCCGCGAAAGCGCGCGTCGCTGCTTGCCGATGCTGGCGCCGAGCGTGCCGCACCAGCGCCTGAGCCTGACCCGCGCACTGCTGGCCAGCGCCGACTTCGCTGCCTTGTCCATCCAAGGCCAGGGCAAGCTCGCCACACTGCGTCAGGCGCTGGACAGCGACGCGCACAGCATGCCCATCCACGCGTTTCTTCAAGACCCCCTGGACATCTACTGGTGCCCATGAGCCAAGGATCAGCTGACATGACCACCCTCGAACGCCCTCAACCGCTGCTGAGCATGAGCGAGAAGACCGCACGCATCGACGCGATCTGCGCCCAGGCGCGCATCCTGCCGGTGATCACCATCGCCCGCGAGCAGGACATCCTGCCGCTGGCCGATGCGCTGGCGGCCGGGGGCATCCGTACGCTCGAAGTCACCTTGCGCTCGGCCCACGGCATCAAGGCCATCGAGGTGCTGCGCGAGCAGCGCCCGGAGCTGTGCGTAGGCGCCGGCACGGTGCTCGACCGCCGCATGTTCGAGGCGGTGGCCGCCGCCGGTGCGCAATTCGTGGTCAGCCCCGGCATCACCCCCGAACTGCTGCAAGCGGGCGTGGAGGGCGACATTCCGCTGCTGCCCGGCATCAGCACGGCGTCGGAAATCATGAGTGGCTACGCCCTGGGTTATCGCCGCTTCAAGTTATTCCCCGCCGAGATCAGCGGCGGGGCGGCGGCGATCAAAGCCTTCGCCGGACCGTTCGGCGACATCCGCTTCTGCCCTACGGGCGGGGTCAATCAGGCCAACGCACGCAGTTACATGGCGCTGCCCAACGTGATGTGCGTGGGCGGCACTTGGATGCTCGACAGCAGTTGGGTCAAGAACGGTGACTGGGCACGCATCGAGGCGAGCAGTGCCGAGGCGATGGCACTGCTGGAACACGACTGATTCGACGTTCGCTTTTACGGCTTGTGGGCGCCTGGTCGGCGCCCTTTTTTTGCCTGAACATGATCAAAATTCTTGAGTGCCGAACTTCAGGGATCGGCAAGCACTGATATTTTTGTCAGTTGTTTTTAATTGGCTCGCTCTTAGTCTGGAAGTGCAAAAAAACATTTTTCAAACTTGGAGTTAATGCCATGAACGCATTGCCCGGTAGGCTGCTGCCTGCGTGTTTTATATCGCTTTGTTTTTCGACCAGTGCCATCAGCGCCGACAGTTGCGAGCGCGTGGTCGAAAAGTTACAGAGCTGGTACAACAGCACACCCACCGGCTGCGGCAGCGACCCCGCCGTGGACTGTTCCGGCCTGCTGATGCGCGGCACGCACCGCGCGCTCAATGGCGAGTACGATGTCTGGAACCCCAGCCCCAATTCGCAACAATCGGGCGGTGTTTCCATGTCGTGGATGCGCAGTGACAAGATCGGTTATGAAGACCCCGGATTGAAAGCCAACAACGGTATTCTCTTTACCCCACGGCAGTTCGTCGAGGCGCCGCAAAAGAAACTCGATGTGTTCTGTGCCTATCCCATCGATGCGTGGACAGACTTTCGTACCGAGCGAGGGTGTGGCGATTATTCAGGTTCTCCGGAAGTGGAGAAAAGTTGCCAGGCCTTGGGCATAAAAGACTTGGCGGGCTGGAAGCGGCAATACGATGCGCTTGGCGGCGCTGCCAATCGGCAGGCTCGGCACCAACGCCAGTGCGCTTTCAGCATGACGGGCGATTTGTCGCGCACGGCCCGCCGGGACGCGTTCGCCCAGTTCATCGAGGCGCGCAAGTCCATCGCCGACACCCAGGAGGGGCGCCAGGTGCAGACCGAACTGCGTGTGGTGGCCTGGAAGCAGGGCGAGGACGTGCCTGTGGCGGCGTTTTTCTACAGCGATGCCCAAGGCAAGCGCGATGCCGTGAAGAACCAGTTCGACTACTACCAGCGCACGGGCAACTGGGTGCCGGTGGTAAACATGAGGTTCCCGGCCAATGCCACTCAGAAAGCTCGCTTCGCCTGTGAGGCGGGCGCGCAACACCGCGACCTCCCACGACCGGTCGTGACCAGTGCGCAAGCGTGCCGATCCTATATCGACAAAGCCGTATGGATTCAGCGCGACGATCCGTTCCTGGGCAAGGGTATCTGGAGCCTGTCAGTCACCCCGACCGACTGTGGCCGCAAGATCAAGGACGACCAGACCGATGCCATGTACGCCGAACTGGTGCGCAAGTACGCCGACGATCCGCGCTGGAGCGGCGCGGAGTACGGGGGTGGCATGCGGCGGCAGTTGGTGTGTCACTTGGCACTGGTCGACAAAGGTCGCCCGGTACGCGACAAGGATGCGTTCAACCTGGAGCCGGCGCGGCCCGATGTATCTCATCAGGCTTCGTTGCAACAGGGCTGCAATCCTTATCCGGCCACGCGCTACCCCTGAGTGCGAGCCCGGCGCTGCCTGCGCAGCGTCGGGCAGCCAGGGGCCTTCAGGTCGGGTTGCAGCCTTGCGCCTTGGCCTGGGCCGCCGTCACTGCAGGGCGGTAAGGCTCGAGGTTCCACTCCGCTTTGTTCCTGTAGTTGGCCTGCAGGCACGCCAATTGGATGCGCATGCTGCCTGGCCCGCCTTCTTGCCATTCGCGGTCTTGCCCACGCAGGCGCAGCAGTTCTTCGTACAGCGCTTCGCTGGCGGCGCTACGTCCTGCCTGGGTGGGCACTACCCGCAGCCCCCAGACCTGTTGCCCGCTGGCGTTGTCGGTGAACTGCGACCAGTTCGAAGCGGCGATCAGCGCAGAGCGCTGGGCCGTGAACGGATTGCAGCCGGCTTTCGAAGCTTGGGCGGCGTCGACGGTAGGGCGGAAGGGTTCCAGGTTCCATACCGTCTTGGCGGGGTAGTCACCGATCAGGCAGCTCAGTTGCTGGCGCATGCTGCCAGGGCTGGTCTCGTTTTCCCGCCATTGTGGGTCGTTGCCATGCAGGGCTTGCAGCTCGTCGTACAGCGCTTGCTGACCGCTTACTTGCGCCGCTTTGCCCGCCGCGCTGGGGATTACGGTGAGCGTCCACTCCTGCCGACCCGTACCTGGGTCCAGACGCAAGGCCCAGTCGGCCGACTGGATATACCGGCGAGGTACTGCGCCTTCGCTGCCAAGCGCGATCACCTGATCTTCGGGCGCATAGCTGAAGCGCTCACGGGCGGGCTTGGTGAAGTCCACGCGCACGATCGGCACGGCATAACCCTGGGCGTGCAGCTTGCGCTGGAAATTGCGCGCCGGCTCCAGGCCTCCGGTAGCGGCGGGCGCCTTCACGTCGCCACGGGTGGGCGCCACATAGGTGCTGTTGACGTTCCACACGAAGGCCTCGATGTAGGGCAGGCGTGCGCTGCCATCGCCGTTTTCGCTGGCGTTGCGCAGCATCAGTTCATTGCTCTGGTCGGGGCGGGCGAAGTAGTCGTTGCGCACGCCCGGGTTCTGATGGACATCGACCATGGCGTTCCAGTCGCCGGGTTGCTCGGCGTTCCAAGAGCATTGCGTGACCTGGATACGATTCATGTCGGTACGGACGTAGCGAAAATTCTGCCGCCACTGGTCCGCAGTATCGATTCCCCGGCTGTCGCAGCTGCCCCACGCAAGGGCTTGATTGCGGTTGGCCGGCACGGTAGCCGAACGAGCCTGGTGATTTTCGGGTAGCGTCTGGTTGTACGTGCCGCAACCGTACCAACGCCGTTCTGGACCTGTGAAACCGTCGAACGCGTAGATGCACATGAAGCCGGTTTCCATGACCGGCAGGTTCAAGGCATGGGCATCGCTGGGCGTGCGCAGGATGAAGCCAGCGGGGCGCACCAGTTTGTCGATGCTAAGGTCCTTGCGCAGCCAAGTATAGGACGTCGCTCCGGTTTTCTTGGCGAACTCGCTGTAGTCCCAGGGATTGAACGGCCCGTCGTCGACCATGCGCAGGGTCACGCCACTGCAGTAGTAATGGCCGCGTGGCGCACCGGTGTCCGGCTCGCGGCATTCGGTGACGGTGGCGTTGTAGTTGCGGTTGATGCGCTCGACGGTGGTTCGGGGGTCGAGGGCGTTGGCGCTGGACTGGGCCAGCAACGGCATGGGCAACGCCGCCAACAGGGCGGCGCCAAGGTAGTGGTTGCGCATGGTGAACCTCCTATGGGGGAGGAATCACCATGGAAGTGGCCGGTAATGGCGTCTACTGACAGAAATACCAGGCGCCAGTGCGTCCATGGCTCGCGAAAAGTGGGCAACGAACAACGGCGCGCATAAAAAAACCGCATCCTTGGATGCGGTTTTGAGTGGGCGCATTGAAGCGATCAGGCCGCTTTCACCTGCTGCTGGCTCAACGAACGGTTCAACGCGCTGAACAGCGCCTTGAAACTGGCCGTGGTGATGTTCTCATCGATGCCCACGCCGTGCACCGGACGTCCGCCCGCCACGCGCAGTTCGATGTAGGCGGCGGCCTTGGCGTTGGTGCCCGCGCCGATGGCGTGCTCGTTGTAGTCCATGATCTCGACCGTCATCGGCAGGCCGGCGACCAGGGCTTCCAGGGCGCCATTACCCTTGCCAGACCACTTCAAGGTGGTTTCGCCTTCGCCAGCGACGTCCACTTCCACGGCGCTGTGGCCGTTCTCTTCGCGCAGGCGATGGCTGACCAGTGCATAGGGCGTATTGGCTTGCAGGTATTCCTTCTGCAGCAAGCTGTAGATCTGCTTGCCGGTCATTTCCAGGCCCAGGCGGTCGGTTTCGCCCTGGACCACCTGGCTGAATTCGATCTGCATGCGGCGCGGCAGGCTGATGCCGTATTCCTGCTCGAGCAGATAGGTGATGCCGCCTTTGCCCGACTGGCTGTTGACGCGGATCACCGCTTCGTAGCTGCGGCCGATGTCGGCCGGGTCGATCGGCAGGTATGGCACTTCCCACAACTCGCCGTCCTGCTGCTTGCTCATGCCTTTGCGGATGGCGTCCTGGTGCGAACCGGAGAAGGCAGTGTGGACCAGGTCACCGACATACGGATGGCGCGGGTGCACCGGCAGCTGGTTGCACTCTTCGACCACCTTGCGCACACCGTCGATGTCGGAGAAGTCCAGTTGCGGGTCGATGCCTTGTGTATAGAGGTTCAGGGCCAGGGTCACCAAGTCGACGTTGCCGGTGCGCTCGCCGTTGCCGAACAGGCAGCCTTCGGCGCGATCGGCGCCGGCCATCAGGCCCAACTCGGTGGCGGCGATGCCGGTGCCGCGGTCGTTGTGGGTGTGCAGGCTGATGATCACGCTGTCGCGGCGGTTGATGTGGCGGCAGAACCACTCGATCTGGTCGGCGTAGACATTGGGTGTGGCCACTTCGACGGTGGCCGGCAGATTGAGGATGATCTTGTGCTCGGGCGTCGGGTTCCACACTTCGATCACCGCGTCACAGACTTCCTTGGCGAAGTCGAGTTCGGTGGCGCTGAAGGTTTCCGGCGAGTACTGGAACGTCCACTCGGTGTCCGGCTGCTGGGCTGCGTACTTGACGAACAGCTTGGCGGCATCGACGGCGATCTTCTTCACACCGTCTTTGTCGGTGTTGAAGACGATGCGGCGGAAGGACGGGCAGGTGGCGTTGTACAGGTGGACGATGGCTTTCTTGGCCCCGCGCAACGACTCGAAGGTGCGCGCGATGAGGTCTTCGCGGCCCTGGGTGAGCACCTGGATGGTGGTGTCATCGGGAATGTGGCCGTCTTCGATCAGGGTGCGCACGAAGTCGAAATCGGTCTGCGAGGCGGCGGGGAAGGAGGCTTCGATTTCCTTGACGCCCACTTGCACCAGGGTCTTCCAGAACCGCAGTTTTTTCTCGGCATCCATCGGCTCGATCAGCGACTGGTTACCGTCACGCAGGTCGGAGCTGCACCAGATCGGCGCCGCAGTGATGGCCTTGGAGGGCCAGGTGCGGTCGGGCAGATCGATGGTGGGAAACGCGCGGTACTTGTGCGACGGGTCTTTGAGCATGGTCATCGAAGCAATCCTTGAATGTGCGGCCTGATCGGGCCTGCCGGCAGTAAACGAGGTAAACGGGCGAGGCGACGCGATTTACCTGGATAGTCGTGCGCTGACCAGGCAAAGGCTGCGGTGTTGGCGAAGCAGAAGGAGGGTGTGAGCGGTTTTCATGGCTTGAACCCTAACCAGTGCGGTGAGGGTTGGCAAGCATTGCGAAAAAAATGGAATAAATGCTTGATAAGTGGTTACGGGCGAGATTGAGTAGCCGTATTTTTGCTCAGATCTATCTTTTATTGCGCAACCTCTTTCCATCACGCAACCACCTGTAGGAGCGACTTCAGTCGCAATAGGCCGCAACGCGGTCCCAATCCAGTCACCACACCACGCCTGCTGAACAGGCTCTGCAACCGTCATCCAAACTCTCCATCCATCGCCGTCAGACTTGGGCCTGACGGCCGGCCTTCTCCAACGCCATCAAGGCTGAAACGCCCCAATGAAGATCGCCGGGTCCACCCGCGCGTCGTTCAAACTCACGTTCCAATGCATGTGCGGCCCCGTTGCTCGGCCCGTCGACCCCACGCGCCCGACCACTTCGCCACGGCGCAGGTCCTGCCCCGGCTTCACGTCGATCTTCGACATGTGGCAGAACATGCTGATGAACCCTTGGCCATGGTCGACGAACACCGTGCGGCCATTGAAGAAGTAGTCGCCGATGAGGATCACCTTGCCGTTGGCCGGGGTCTTGATCGGCGTGCCGGCCGGCACCGCGAAGTCCAGGCCTGCATGCGGGTTGCGCTCTTCGCCGTTGAAGAAGCGGCGCACGCCGAACTTGCTCGACAGCGGGCCGTTGACCGGTTTGTCGAGCACCAGGTTGCTCGGCAGGTTCGGGCTGAAGCTGCGGTAGGCCTTGATCTGCTCGGCCAGTTCGCGGTCGATGCGCTTGAGGTCGGCCGGATTGGGATTGACCTGACGAGTGTTCTTCAAGGTGATGCGTTGCTCGGGGTATTTCTTGCTGCCGACGGTAAAGGGCACGCTGCGGTTGCCCTGGGTCAGCGTGGCGGTGCCGGGCTTTTGCGTCAGCGGCAGGCCGACGATGGCCAGCCAGTTGTCCTGTTCCTTGACCACCAGCACCGGCTTGCCGTCGAAGCGGGCGCTGGGCGCCTGAGCGCTTGGCCCCAGGTCGACCACGGCGACCCCGCCGGGCACGGGCTTGTCGAGCGTACGGGTGATGTAGCTGGCCTGGGCGAGCGGGGCGAGCAAGGCCAGGCACAGGGCGAGCAGCGGGGCGAGCGAGCGGGGCATGTGTCAGTCCAATAGCGAAAGGGTGACCGGAGTCTGGTGGTTGTCTTCGACGCGCACCTTCAGCTCGCCTTCGTTGAGGCGGGCGGTGAGGCGCTGGCCGTTGTGAGTCTGCGCGGCGCTGCGCACCGCTTGGCCCTGATCGTCGAGCAGGATGCTGTAGCCGCGCGCCAGGGTCGCCAGTGGGCTGACCAGTTGCAAGGTCTGCACCTGGACCTGGAAGCGCTGGCGGCGGTCCTTGAGTACGTCGCGCATGGCTTTTGGTAGGCGTTCGGCCAGGCTTTGCAAGCGCTGTTCGAGCAGCTTGAGGGCGCGGCCGGGGTGCTGCGCGGTCAGGCGCATGTCGAGCCGGCCGAGCCGCTGCTGACGCTGGTTCATGCCCAGCATGAAGGCGCGGCGCAGGCGCATGTCCAGATCGTCGAGGCGTTGCGCCTGCTGGCGCAGTCGGTCGCCGGGATGGCGCAGGCGACGGCTCTGGCTTTCGACGCGCAGGCGGTCGTGCGCCAGGCGGTTGCGCATGCGCATCAGCAGGCGCCGGTGCAGGCTCTCGAGGCGCTGCTGCAAGCCGCTGCTGTCCGGCGCCAGCAGTTCGGCGGCGGCAGATGGCGTGGGCGCGCGCACATCGGCGACGAAGTCGCTGATCGACACATCGGTCTCGTGGCCCACGGCGCTGACGATGGGCGTCACGCAGGCGGCGACGGCGCGCGCCACGGCCTCTTCGTTGAAGCACCAGAGGTCTTCCAGCGAGCCGCCGCCCCGGGCCAGGATCAGCGCGTCGAAGCCCTGGCGATCGGCCAGCTGCAAGGCGCGGACGATCTGCATGATCGCTTCGCGGCCCTGCACGGGCGTGGGGATCAGGTTCAGCTCGACCTGCGGCGCGCGCCTGCCGAACACACTGATGATGTCGCGGATCACCGCGCCGGTGGGCGAGGTGACGATGCCGATGCGCTGCGGGTGCGACGGCAACGGACGCTTGCGCTCGGCGCTGAACAGGCCTTCGCCGTCGAGCTTTTCCTTCAAGGCCTCGAAGGCCAGGCGCAAAGCGCCATCGCCTGCGGCTTCGACGGTGTCGAGGATCAGTTGGTAGTCGCCACGTCCTTCGAACAGCGACACCCGCCCCCGCACCCGCACCGCCAGGCCGTCACGCAGGGCCTGGCGCACCCGCGTGGCGTTCTGCCGGAACAGCGCGCAACGGATCTGCGCGCCGCTGTCCTTGAGGGTGAAGTACAGGTGCCCGGATGCCGGACGGGCCAGGTTGGAGATTTCGCCTTCCACCCATACGCTGCGGAAAACGTCTTCCAGCAGCACGCGGGCGCGGCCGTTGAGTTGGCTGACGGTGAGGACTTCGCGATCCAGGCCGAGCCGTTCGAAAGGGTCTTTGATCATGCCGGCATCATAAAGGACAAGCCTGTCGGTTGCACCGAGCGTGAAATGCCTGGGAAAGTTCCACACCTGCATGACGAACCTGGCGACTTATTTATCGATGTGCATGCGCCTAGCTTGGGTACTTTCCGCCTCAAGGAGATAGCCATGTATGAAATCGACGCCGCAACTTACCGTTCCAAAGCTTTCAACCGGCGCGTACGTTTTTTGGTCATTCATTACACTGCCCTCAACTTCAACGGTTCGGTCAATGCGCTAGCCAAAGGTAGCGAGGTCAGCGCGCATTATCTCGTGCCGACGCCTGTCGACCCCACCTACCAACGTACGGGCTTCGACAAGGTACGCATCTTCAATCTCGTCGACGAGCGTGAACGTGCTTGGCACGCAGGCGTCAGCAGTTGGGCGGGGCGCACCAATCTGAACGATACGGCGATTGGCATCGAGTTGGTTAATGAGGCCTCTGTAAGCGACGGCCAATTCACTTTCCCGGACTATCATCCCGAACAGATCGATGCCTTGATCCAGTTGGGCCAGGACATTCTGCAACGGTATCCGGAAATCACCCCCACGCACGTCGTTGGCCACAGCGATGTTTCTGTTGGACGCAAGAGCGATCCCGGCGCGGCGTTCCCCTGGCATCGGCTTAATCAAGCCGGTATTGGCGCTTGGTATGAAGAAGCCACCAAAGCGCAATTTGTCGACCGTTTCGTAAACACCCTGCCGGCAGTCGAGGACATCCAGGCCAAACTGCGCACCTATGGCTACAACGTCCCGGCACAGCCGACGGCCAACCAGATGCGTTCGTTGCTCAGGGCATTTCAATTGCACTTTCGCCCAGACGACCATCGCGGACTGCTGGATGCGGAGACGGCTGCGATTCTTTATGCCCTGGTAGAGCGTTACCACGCCTGAGCCGAACTCTTTTAAAGGGCGCTTCCACGCGTCGCGCTCAGTTGCCGGAGCGTCTGGCGTCGGTAGCAAGCGCTACAGCCTCGCCACTACCTCGGCATCTGAGCAGGCGTTAGAATTACGTCTTCACCGCAGCTTTGCAGGCTTGCAGTACCCATGAGCATCCAACGAATCATCGTCCCCAAAATTTCCACCTTGCCGTTCCACGAAGCCCGCTCCAGGGCCATCTTGCGTTGGCTGGTGCGGGAAAAGGTGGTCGAAGAAGCGCTGACCACCTGTGGCAGCACCGGCAACCGCATGGGCCATGCCCTGGCCGAGGGCGCGCGCAAGATCGCCCTGCATCCAGAGCGGGTGCCGCTCGGCGAGCCGTTCAATGGCGTGGAAGTGGTGTTGAAACGTTGCATCTACACACCGACCGACGGCTTTCTCGAAGAGGCTGGCTGCCCCGAGTGCCGGCGGGAAGTCGGCGAGCCGCTGTTCGACAGCCTGGAAGAGTGGATGCCGGGGCTGACCGACAACTTCACCTGCCCGCTGTGCGGACACGAAGACGACATCAACGGCTTTCTGTTCCTGCAACCCTGCGCCTTTTCCAACCTTGGCTTCATTTTCAACAACTGGGGCGAGGCGGGCTTCACACCGGCGTTCATCGAACAATTCGCCGATTGGCTGGATCAGCCGGTCGCAGTGGTGGCCGTGCAGCGCTGAGGGCGGTTACGCGCAGTGCGCCCATCGACGCCGGCCTTTGCGCAGCTACCGAATGCCGAACGAGCGGCGCATGACGCATCAAAGCGTGCCGCTCGACGCTTACCCGCAGCTCGCCGTTGAGCTGGCGCCCCAGCAGGCGTATGATGGCGCGCTTCCATTTTTCCCGCCCGGGAGCCCCCGCGATGCTGCGTATCAGCCAAGAAGCCCTGACTTTCGACGATATCCTCCTTGTACCTGGTTACTCCGAGGTACTGCCCAATGAAGTCAGTCTCAAGACCCGTTTGACTCGTGGCATCGAGCTGAACATTCCCCTCGTTTCCGCCGCCATGGACACCGTCACCGAAGCCCGCCTGGCCATCGCCATGGCGCAGGAAGGCGGCATCGGTATCGTGCACAAGAACATGACCATCGAGCAGCAGGCCAGCGAAGTGCGCAAGGTCAAGAAGTTCGAGGCTGGCGTGGTCAAGGACCCGATCACCATCGAGGCCGACGCCACTGTGCGCGACCTGTTCGAACTGACCCGCATGAACAACATCTCCGGCGTGCCGGTGCTGGAGAACGGCGACCTGGTCGGCATCGTCACCTCGCGTGACGTGCGTTTCGAAACCCGTTTGGAAGCCCGCGTACGCGACGTGATGACGCCCAAAGAGCGTCTGGTCACCGTCCGCGAAGGCGCCGACAAGAACGAAGTGCGCGAGCTGCTGCACAAGCACCGCCTGGAAAAGGTCCTGATCGTCGACGCAGCCTTCAGCCTCAAGGGCATGATGACCGTCAAGGACATCGAAAAGGCCAAGGCCTACCCGCTGGCCAGCAAGGACGACCAAGGCCGTCTGCGCGTCGGCGCCGCCGTCGGCACCGGTAAAGACACCCCCGATCGCGTGGCCGCACTGGTCGCTGCTGGCGTCGACGTGGTGGTGGTCGACACCGCCCACGGCCATTCCAAGGGCGTGATCGAGCGCGTGCGCTGGGTCAAGCAGACCTACCCGCAGGTCCAGGTCATCGGCGGCAACATCGCCACCGGCGCTGCCGCCAAGGCCCTGGCCGAAGCCGGCGCCGACGCGGTCAAGGTCGGCATCGGCCCGGGCTCGATCTGCACCACTCGTATCGTCGCAGGCGTCGGCGTGCCGCAGATCAGCGCCATCGCCAACGTCGCCGCCGCCCTCGAAGGCACCGGCGTACCGCTGATCGCCGACGGCGGCATCCGCTTCTCCGGTGACCTGTCCAAGGCCATCGTCGCCGGCGCGTCGTGCGTGATGATGGGGTCGATGTTCGCTGGCACCGAAGAGGCGCCAGGCGAGGTAGAGCTGTTCCAGGGCCGTTCCTACAAGGCCTACCGCGGCATGGGTTCGCTGGGCGCGATGGCGCAGTCGCAGGGTTCTTCGGACCGCTACTTCCAGGACTCCTCGGCCGGCGCCGAGAAGCTCGTGCCGGAAGGCATCGAAGGCCGCGTTCCCTACAAGGGCGCACTGGCTGCGATCATCCACCAGCTGATGGGCGGCCTGCGCTCCTCGATGGGCTACACCGGCAGCGCCACCATCGACGAGATGCGCACCAAACCCGAGTTCGTGCGCATCACCGGTGCCGGCATGGCCGAGTCCCACGTGCACGACGTACAGATCACCAAAGAAGCCCCGAACTACCGCGTAGGTTGAGGCTTCATCCTCATCCTCGAGCGGGGCTGTCATGAACAGCCCCGCTTCGTTTCCGATTTCCACTGACGAGATTGAGTCATGGCCCTCGATATCCACGCCCACCGCATCCTGATCCTGGACTTCGGTTCCCAGTACACCCAACTGATCGCCCGCCGCGTGCGCGAGATCGGCGTGTATTGCGAACTGCACCCGTTCGATATGGACGACGAAGCGATCCGTGCCTTCAACCCGCGCGGCATCATCCTCGCCGGCGGCCCCGAGTCGGTGCACGAAGCCAACAGCCCGCGCGCGCCACAAGCCGTATTCGACCTGAACGTGCCGCTGCTGGGCATCTGCTACGGCATGCAGACCATGGCCGAGCAACTGGGCGGCAAAGTCACCGGTTCCGAGCTGCGTGAATTCGGCTACGCCCGTGTCGACGTGGTCGGCAAGAGCCGCCTGCTCGACGGCATCGAAGACCACGTCGACGCCGACGGCGTGTTGGGCCTGGACGTGTGGATGAGCCACGGCGACAAGGTCACCTCGATGCCTGGCGACTTCCACGTCCTGGCCAGCACCCCGAGCTGCCCGATCGCCGGCATGTTCGATGACGCGCGCGGCTACTACGGCGTGCAGTTCCACCCGGAAGTGACCCACACCAAGCAGGGCGGTCGCATCCTCTCGCGCTTCATCCAGGACATCTGCGGCTGCGAAGCCTTGTGGACCCCGTCCAACATCGTCGAAGACGCCATCGCCCAGGTCCGTGAGCAGGTCGGTTCGGCCAACGTGCTGCTGGGCCTGTCCGGCGGCGTCGACTCCTCGGTGGTCGCCGCGCTCCTGCACCGCGCCATCGGCGACCAGCTGACCTGCGTGTTCGTCGACAACGGCCTGCTGCGCCTGCACGAAGGCGACCAGGTGATGGCCATGTTCAAGGAGAACATGGGCGTCAAGGTCATCCGCGCCGACGCCGAGGCCCAGTTCCTCGACAACCTGGCCGGCGAAGCCGACCCCGAGAAGAAGCGCAAGATCATCGGCCGCACCTTCATCGACATCTTCGACGCCGAAGCCAGCAAACTGGACAACATCCAGTTCCTCGCCCAGGGCACCATCTACCCCGACGTGATCGAGTCGGCCGGCGCCAAGAGCGGCAAGGCCCACGTGATCAAGTCGCACCACAACGTGGGCGGCCTGCCGGAAGAGATGAACCTGAAACTGGTCGAGCCGCTGCGCGAACTGTTCAAGGACGAAGTGCGCAAGATCGGCCTGGAGCTGGGCCTGCCGTACGACATGGTCTACCGTCACCCGTTCCCGGGCCCGGGCCTGGGCGTGCGCATCCTCGGCGAGGTGAAGAAGGAATACGCCGACATCCTGCGCCGCGCCGACCACATCTTCATCGAAGAGCTGCGCAAGGCCGACTGGTACCACAAGACCAGCCAGGCGTTCGTGGTGTTCCAGCCGGTGAAGTCGGTGGGCGTGGTGGGCGATGGCCGTCGTTATGCGTGGGTC
The DNA here is from genome assembly GCF_054508135.1 of Pseudomonas sp. MLB6B. Lineage (NCBI taxonomy): Bacteria > Pseudomonadati > Pseudomonadota > Gammaproteobacteria > Pseudomonadales > Pseudomonadaceae > Pseudomonas > Pseudomonas sp. MLB6B. The sequence goes on from NZ_CP199313.1 coordinate 1,910,531, forward strand.
GTGGCGTTGCGTGCCGTTGAGACGGTCGACTTCATGACGGCGCGTTGGGCGCATCTGCCGTATGAGCTGCTGGAGACGGTAAGCGGGCGCATCATCAACGAGATCGAAGGGATTTCGCGGGTGACGTACGACGTGTCGAGCAAGCCGCCGGCGACGATTGAGTGGGAGTGATCCTGCGTCCGGCACTGCCCGGCACGATCTAGCAAAAAATGCCCTGAAGCCCGCGTAACTGCGGGCTTTTGGCTTTTTGGGTCTGGCAAGTTCAGACAGCGTTTTGCATCGCCAAGCATGGTTTTTATGGCATGGTACGGGGTACCAACTGCATCTGATGTCTGCATGACGCTTGATACCATGTCGCTTGTTTCAGGATGGGCATGGTATCGGGATAGCCAAGAGGCCCGGTTTTACTGGGGTTAAGCCCCATTCTCCCGCGCTTTTCAAAGCATGGTATTTTTCATGGAATAAATGGAAGCCATGCTTACTGATACCAAGCTTCGAAACCTCAAGCCGCAAGATAAGCTCTACAAGGTGATTGACCGTGATGGCTTGTACGTGGCGGTCACACCGGCCGGCTCAACCTCCTTCCGTTACAACTACTCCATCAATGGCCGGCAGGAGACCATCACCTTCGGTCGTTATGGCTTGGGCGGGATCACCCTGGCAGAGGCATGTGAGCGGCTAGGGGAGGCGAAGAAGCTTCGAGCGTCGCCGCATTGAACCGATGAAATCTGCCGATGGTTTGCACCTGCTCGGCTGCGTCCATCGTGCTGAATACAAAGTTGCCCACGTGGTCGCAGCGGCCGTCATTGATTTGGTTTCCGGGCACACCTGGCGTAGCTGCAATTTTGCCGAAACGACCGGTGCTCAGCCTGTAGTAGTCCAGGCAGGATGCCAACCCCATTAGCGATACATCTTCGTCTGCTGTGAGGGCAAATGAGCCTAGCGACTCGGGTAGTGACCAGCACTGTACTTCACCGCTTGTGGGATCCAGGGCACGCAGCTCGTAGCCGGGGATGTCGGTCCAGAACAGACGTTCGGTTCTTTCACACCAGACAGGGCACTCGCCAAGCAGGCTGGTAGTGTCGGTTAGGGTTTTAAACAGGGTGGCGTCCTACGAAACAGCTGGCGTAAAAAAGAAAGTCAGTTGGAGAAAAGCGCCAGACACCTGTCACCGAATAGGGCGATGGCCAGGCCTGCGAGCATCACCATCGCCCCGACCAACTTGATGGGAGACACCGGCCTTTCCAATGCCCCCATCAAGCCGAAATGATCGACAGCCAGTGACGAAATGATTTGCCCGGCGATAGCGAGGCCGAGCAAAGCTGACAGACCGATCTTTGGCGCAAGCACCACGTAGCTAAGCAGCGCACCGGCACCCAGAAAACCGCCCAGCAGGCTCCACAAGGGCTGGGCGGGGATAGCCGCCAGTGACGCCACTATCCCGCCTCGCATCAATGAGAAGATGCCCAGGAATACTGCACCGGCAGTGAAAGAGAACAGCGCCGCCGCTACGGAATCTCCACCTACACCTTTAGCGAGTTGGCCATTCAGCGTGGTTTGCAGCGTGATGCCAAGCCCCGCACAGACGGCCAGCAGGTAGTAAGCTGCGTTCATCTCGCGCCTCCTTACTTGGCCGACTCAAGCGGTAGGAATGTCTCGGCAAACATATCCGGCTGATAGCCTGCAGCAGCAAACAGATGCTCACGGGACTCGTCGATTGCCGCACGCAGCCTTTCGCTATCCACACCTAGCACTTTGCCGCCGCGTTTGACGATACGCCCGCCAATCATGACCGTGTCGACATTGCTGCGCTCGGCCGCATGTACCACGGTGCCGAAGGCGTTGCCTGACGGGTAAAGGTTTATGTCCTGCGCGTTGATGAGAATCAGGTCCGCCTGTTTGCCGGGGACCAGACTGCCGACTTTGTCCTGTAAGCCGGCACAGACGGCGCCGTCGATAGTCGCGGCTTTGAGCAGGCCGTGGGCGGGCAGGGTCACTACTGGACTGTGGGCTTCGCCGCAGCAGCGCTGCTGGTGCATGCCCATGACGCGTTGCAGGTAGAACGCCACCCGCATCTCCATGAACATGTCGCCGCTGTAAGAGGTTTCGTTATCGACACTCAACCCCGGACTGATGCCGTGACGCTGGGCCGACTGCATGGCGAACATTCCATCTTCAATGCCGTAATGGGCATCTGAGCGAGGGCATACGTTGACCCGCACGCCGGCCTCGCGAAGGATTTTCCAGCCGGCGTCCGGCAGCGCGGTACAGTGGTTGAAGATATTGTCGGAACGCAGCAGGCCTTCGCGATGCAAACCCTCCAACTCAGCGGCCATGTCCCCGCCAAAAAACTCGGTGATGATCGGCAGGCCCAGGCGCCGGGCTTCAGCCCACAGCTCAGGCTCCAACTGTGCCATCACCGCCAGCGAGAGCAGCGGGTTGTCACCGTTCTTGATGTATTTTTCCTGCAGGCGCTCTAGGTTGCCCGGCCAGTGGGCTTTGTCCCATTCGCCCGCCACCGGTGCTCCCGAGGCGTGTACGGCGCGTATACCAGTATCAAGCAGTGCCTCGACAGCAGCGTCGGAGTGAGCGCCGGTGCGGCTGTTGTGCGAGTTGTCCACCAGGGTCGTGATACCGGCATCGATGCAGCCCAATGCACTCAGCAGGTTGCCGATGTACATGTCAGCCGGACGATAGTATTTGGCGAACGAGAAGTGGGTGGCGTTGCAGTAGTCCTCCAGGGTTGCTGCGTTCGGATTGATTCGACGCAGTTGCCCTTCCCAGGAGTGACGGTGCGTATCGACCATGCCCGGCATGGCGATCATTCCGGATGCCTCGATCACCACAGCGTCTCCGGCTTCGAGATTTTCTCCGATGGCCTTGACGATGCTGCCCTCGATAAGGATATCGCCGCGCACCAGATTGCCAATGCCGCCGTCCATGCTCAGCACAGTGGCGCCGCGGATAAGTGTGCGGCCGGCCGGAGCTGCCGGGGCCTGCACGATACGACGGTTGTATTCAGCCATTTCAGTACACCTCTTCAAATTTCGTGGAAGAACTGTACGCAAGGCGATACTGTGGGAAAAAGATGGTTAAACTGTTTTTATTATTCAACATTGTCGAATAATAGCGCCGTTCCCGATCACTTTAGAGACTGCTAACCGTCATGGATCGAATTCAAGCGATGCAGATTTTCGTACGTGTGGCAGAGGCAGGAAGCTTCATTCAAGCGGCGCAGACGCTCTCTTTGCCGGCCTCGACGGTTACGAGCAGCGTCAAGAATCTTGAGAAGTACCTGCAGGTGCGCCTGCTGAACAGAACCACCCGGCGAGTCAGCCTGACCCCTGAAGGCACCCAATACCTGACGCAGTGCCGAGAAATATTGGAGCTGATCGAACATACGGAGACCAGCCTGACGGATTCCGTGAAACGGCCGCAGGGGCGTTTGCGTGTCGATATGCCGGGCGGCATTGCCCACTTCATCGTCATGCCAAGCCTGCGTGACTTTTACCGACGCTACCCGGACATCTATCTGATGGTCGGCGTCAACGATCGACAGATTGATCTGCTTCAAGAAGGTATTGATTGCGTGATTCGTACCGGCAAGCTCCATGATTCAACCCTGGTTGCGCGCCCACTTGGCCGGTTTCGCTGGGTAACCTGTGCATCTGCCGCCTACCTCGAAGAGAACGGTACTCCGCAAACACCACACGATCTATCGCACCACCGTGCTATCCACTACTTCTCGGGCAGCGCTAGGCAAGCGGGTGAAATGCGCTTCGCACGCGGTGCTGAAAAGATCTCAGTGGCGGTAAATGGTACAGCCGCTGTCAACGAGACCGGGCTCTACATCAAAATGTGCCTAGATGGTTTTGGGTTGATTCAGCTCGCTGAGAACGTGGTCAGCGAACACCTGCGAGAGGGGCGTTTGATCGAAGTGCTTGCTGATTGGCAGCCGGCTCCGGTGCCCGTGAACCTGCTATACCCGCATCAGCAATTTCTTTCGCCCGCTGTGAGCTCTTTCGCCGATTGGATAGCTGGGTTGATCCGAGACGAGTAATTTGCACTTGCCAGGTGTACGGTCCCGGAATGAGATGGCGCGGATTGGCAGTGAGTCGCTCTGGGTTTATCGTCCAGGCCTCACAGATCACCGTGAATGGAGTGCGCCATCGCAAGGCTTTGAGATGTCTGGCGAAGTTGTACGCCGTTATGAAAGCCAATACGTACGCCTTTAGTACGGCGAAGCCGGGGTACTGGAAGACCTTGATCGTGGCGTCTTTGATCGTACGGTTCATGCGCTCGACCTGGCCGTTGGTCCATGGGTGGTAAGCCTTGGTCAGTCGATGTTTTATGCCGTGGTCGTAGCAGACGCGATCAAAAATGTGCCTACCAAACCTGTTGGTCGCCCCGTTTCGATACCGTGCCTGTTCGGTGAAAGCTGCACCGTTGTCAGTCAGAACGGTGTGGATCCTGTATAGGAAAGCCTGCACGACCTGGCGCAAAAACTCAGCGCCATTACGCTTGGTAGCGGCGTCGAAGAACGCGGCATAGGTAAACTTCGTAACGCGATCAACCGCCACGAACAGGTGTTGCTTGCCCGTTTCAAGGCGTAGCTCCGAGCTATCGATGTACAGATAGCCCATCTCTGTATTGTCGAATTTACCGCGCTTTGCCGCGCCTGCACGTTTAGGTGCTTGGCTGACCCCTAGCGTCCTGCGTCGTGGTTCTTGCACGCCACTTTGCGACAGTCTTCACGTTTAAACGGTAGAAGGCGGCAAGCTTTCGATTCGACTCTGTGGACGCTTGGAGCTCGGCTCGAATTCGCGGCGTTGTGCGGGCTGAACCATGGATACGTCCTTCCAAACTACATCCTCCTCCTGAGGGGTTAAGGATGCACCATGACTTTCTGGGACTGAACACTTAGACACAGGGTGTGAGTTGCTGGTCCAGTTTGGCGTTGGCCATGGTGCTCAGTGCAAGCTTCACTAGAAAAGGACATCGATACCCTGTTCAATTGGACAGTGCTGGCATGGTATCGAGTGTGCTTACCCGCGCAGACGAGGTAATGGCTGGCAGGAGTCTTATTCAGCGGGAAACTCGGTGCAACTCATGGCCCACACGATGTTTACCGACTGTGCGAAGCGAAATAATCGCTTGATGCTATGCGATTATTCTTTTGCTGGAATTGATAACGTAGCCCTCAAACCTCCCTCTGCCCGGTTTACCAGTTCGATACGACCGTTCAGACTCAGGGCGATGGTATTGACAATGGCCAGCCCCAAACCGGCTCCTTGCGCCGTTCCACGGCTATAGAAACGCTCAAACAATCGCTCTCTACATGATTCATCAATTCCCGGCCCCCAGTCGTCGACGGTCAAATGACAGAAACCATCAGTCTGGCTCAGTTGCACAGTGATTGCCCCGTGTTCGGGAGAAAAACTGGCTGCATTGGTGATCAAGTTGTTCAGCGCGATGTCAATGGCGGCGGGGTTGGCGAATACGTAAAATGGCTCGTCACTGACATCGAATATCAGTTCAAGGTTTTTACTCAACAGCCACGGTGTCAGTTGCACGAGACTGTTACGTACGGTTTCGCTGAGGTCGATGCGCTGTAGTGGTGTCGGATTAGGTTGGGGTTCCAGTCGCGCCATGGTCAGTAACTGGTTGACTAGTCGGCTGGTGCGATCAACGCCTGATATAAGGAATTCCAGCGATTCGCGACGCTCCTGTTCCGTGCCTGCCTCCAGCAGGTTTTGCGCATGTACTCGCAGCACGGCGAGTGGCGTACGCATTTCGTGGGCTGCGTCGGCAATGAAGCGTCGTTCACGGCCAAGCACTTCTTGAATCTGCGCGAGCATGCGGTTGAGCGCTGCCTGCATGGGCTCAAGTTCGCTGGGCAGCGGTGTCAGTTGCAACGGCTCAAGTGAACCGCTGTGGCGGGCACGCAGGGTCTCAGCCATGTTTGCCAAGGGCTTCAAGCCCCAGCCTGTAGCAAGCCAGACCATCGCCGCGAGCAGTAAACTGCCAACGATGTTCGGCCATAGCGTATGACGCACGATGCGGTCGACCAGATCAGCGCGCACATCATGGCGCTCGCCAACCCAGATGCGCATGCCGTTTTGTAGGTCTTCAAGGAGGAAGGCGCGCCAATGACGATGGTTCAAATCCACCACATCACTGAAACCCGGTTCCGTCGGAGGTGAACTGAAGGACGGCGCGCTGGCAGTGTGCACCAATACCTCACCGTCACGGTTCCACACCTGAAAAGCAATTTTCCGTTCGTAAGGATGACCATCGCCGCGCGGCACCGCTTCGCCCAGTGCGGTATTGAAGGCTCTGTACAGTTCGGCGTGCTGCTCGCTCGCCAGCGGCATGCGCATCACGCCTTGCAATAAGCGCGCGTTCTGCGCCAGTTGAGCATCGTACACCTCGGCGATTTCATGATTGCTATCGTGCAGATTGAAGAGGCTGAGCACCGCCAGAGCGGCCAGCAGCAGGCCAGTGATTAGTGTCAATGTACGGCGGCGGATCGAAGTCATCAGCGGTCTTCCACTAGATAGCCCACACCCCGAACGGTACGGATCAGCTCCGTGGAGAACTTTTTACGTAGGTGATGGATGTGCACTTCTAGCGTGTTACTTTCCGCTTCTTCACTCCAGCCATAGAGCAGTCGAATCAGTTGGTCGCGAGTCAGCACCCGGCCTGGAGGTGAGAGCAGTTCATGCAGCAACTGATACTCCTTGGGCGTCAGTGCCACGGGAAGGCCCTGGTAGCTGACTTGCTGGGTGCTGGGGTTGAGGCTGATGCCGGCATGTTCGATCAGCGCTTGCGCGCGGCCGGCACTGCGCCGCAACAACGCTCGCAATCGCGCCTTGAGTTCGGCCAGGTCGAACGGTTTGATCAGGTAGTCGTCGGCACCGGCATCCAGCCCCGCGATGCGATCTTCGGTTGCATCGCGGGCGGTGAGAATCAATACCGGCAGGTTCGAGCCGCTGTCGCGCAGGCACCGCAGTACTTCGAGACCGTCCATGCGTGGCAAGCCGAGATCCAGCACAGCGACATCGAACGTTTCGCTGAGCAGGGCATGCAGCGCGCTGCTGCCGTCCTTGAGCCAATCGACGGTGTATCCCACGCGCCCAAGTGCTTGATGAATGCCTTCACCTAGCGCCACATCATCTTCAATCAGTAATACACGCACGGGGACTCCTGTCAGTCGATTTTCTTGTTGACGTCCACCAGCAGCGTGGTGATCTCTTTGCGACGTCCGGCATCTGCCGTCTCACGGCCGGGACGCGGCGTCGCTTGCAGGGCTTTTTGCAGCGCTGCTCTCGCTTCAGCGTAGCGTTTCTGACGGTAGAGGTGATCGCCCCAGAAGTAGAGGCTGTCGATGCCGTGTGGGTTGAGTTGCAGTGCCTGCTTGATCAGCTGCTCAGCTTTGTCGCTATCGCCGAAACCGATGGGCCAGCCGGGCACTCGATCATACAGCGCCGCCAGGCTAGTATAGGCGGAGCCTTGCAGAGCCTTGGGGTCGAGCGTCAGGGACTTCTCCAGGTCGGCCTTGGCTTCCTTGGCTTTCCCCAGCGCTCCGAGTCCGCCTTCGGCACCGGCCCAGCTGCTGGTGACGATGCCTTTCCAGACCCAGGCTTCGGCTACCGCCGGGCGCTGCGCAGTGAACGCCCGGGTTTCACTGGACAACTGCTCGAACGCAGCAGCGCGCTGTTTTTCCGCCACTTCGTATTGGATGTGCGCCCAGCTTTGTTGAATGCTGCTCAGGCGCTGCTTGTCGGCGGCCTCCAGTGCCCAAACGCTTTGGCTAAGGGTTGCTATCAACAGGCACGCGAAGATTTTTTTCATGGTTTGAGGGTCTCGTTCTCGGGTTTTTCGCTGAAACGACGGATCAGGGGTAATTGCTTGCGCAGACCTCGATCGACCAGTTGCGGCAGTAGATTGTTTAGGCGCACGAAGAAGCGCTCGGGCCATCCCAGATACAGGTCGCGGCGGTCCCCGGCCATCGCGTGCATCACCGCCGAGGCCACGGTTTGCGGATCATCGACGTTGGCCTTGAGCGCATCGTTCAAGGCTTGCGCCGTCGCGCTGTTCATCGACGTGCGGGTGGCCCGCGGTGCGACATAGAGCACGCTGACCCGGGTGTCGGCCAGCTCTCGACGCAACGCCTCGGAGAACCCGCGCAGTGCAAACTTGGTCGCACAATAGCTGGCGTAACCGGCATAGCCGATCGAGCCATAGGTCGAGCCGACGTTGACTATCATGGCGCTGTCGGCCTGCTTGAGTAGCGGTAGCAATAGCTTGGTCAGGCAGATCGGCGCGTTGAGATTCACCGCGAGCATTGCATGGATATCACTGTCGTCGAGCTGTTCGAGCATGGCGAAGTGGTTCACCCCGGCAGCGTTGATCAACAGGTTGATGCCGCCAATTTCTTCGACGGCGGCGAGTACTTTGCGTCGGTCGCTTTGCAGTGTCAGGTCAGCTGCAACCCAGCACAGGGCGTCAGGGTAGCGTTTGAGCAGCGGGGCCAAGGCTTCCTGATGCCGCGCGACGGCCAACACTCGAGCACCGGCGGCGCACAAGGCTTCGGCGATAGCCATGCCGATACCGCCACTGGCACCGGTCAAGACCACGCGCGCGTTACGCACGTGCATATTCGATCTCCGCGTGACGAGGCAGGTCGCGAAACATGTCGGTGTACAGTCGGTACACGACCTTTGAAGCATGAATCACTGCCGCTTGATCCTCAGGATCTTCCAACTGGTTCATCAGGCGGCGATAGGTTTGCATGTGTTCGATGTCGAGCGAACCATGAGAACTCAGGTAACTAAAGGCGGTTTCCGGCAACGCCAGGTGCTCCCGAATGCTCCCGGCCGCATGGGTCGCCAGTGCGATGCTGGTGCCTTCGAGAACATTGACCATGCCGAAAAGCCCTACCGGGTTGCCTCGGGCGATCAGGTCATAAAGGAAGCTCACCATCAGCTCAATCGGCAGCGAAGGCTGGCCATCATGTACGGCCTTGTGATCACCTCCGCAGGCTGCGATGTCATTGAGTACCCACTGTTCGTGACCGTATTCGTCTTCGATGTACTCGCACACCGCTTTGCGCAGCCATTCCAGACGCGTCGGCAAACGTGCGCCGCACGCCATCATCAACGGCACGGTGTGGCGCACGTGATAGTAGGCCTGTGCGAGAAAAGCCCGATAGCTATCGAGGCTAACCTTGCCGTGCAACGCATCAAGGATGATTGGCAGGTTGAGCAGCTCGTGGCGTTCACGCTGTGTGGCTTCTTGCAGGGTGTCGAAAAAACTCATGATAAGGATTCCTCTCGGACAACGGATTCGGTCAATAGGGAGTGGTACTGCGCGACGATGGCGTCGCGGCGTGGGCGACCGTTGGCGGTTAGCAAACCATTGGCGGTGGTGAAGGGGTGCGACAGGCGCGTCCACTGATGCACCTGGGCGTAATCGGGCAACGCCTCGTTGGCTTCGGCGACGGCAGCGGCTAGTTCGGCATCGGTGCAGTTGGGGCGATGCGGCCAGAGCAGGGCGTGATTGCGCGGCAAAGACTCACCGTAAACGAACGCCTGGGCGATGTGCCGGCGCTGGGTCAGCTCGGACTCGACCCATTCCGGGTTGACGTTGCGCCCGTAACTGGTGACGAACTGATGCTTCTTGCGCCCCTTGAGATATAGAAAGCCTTCAAGGTCGAACTCGCCCAGGTCGCCGCTTGGCCACCATTCATCGGCGTACGATGTGTCCCCTAGATAACCGAGCAGCATCGAGCCCTTGATTAGTACTTCACCGTCTTCGGCCAAACGCACTTCGACATGGGGCAGCGGTCGACCGACGCTGCCGGGTCGGAGTGCGCCGGGGCGGTTGAGGCACACCACTGACGCACATTCGGATAAACCGTAACCTTCAAAAACCGGTAAGCCGACCCGTTGCGCACGGTCCAGCAGATCTTTGCAAACTCGTGCACCACCGACCGCCGCAAAGCGCAAAGTGTGCGGGGCGAAGGCTTTCTGTTCGGCGGCGCTGACTAGCATCAGCAACAGCTGTGGCACCAGGATAAGACTCTCCGGCGCACGCCCGGCGAGATAACCCAACAGGTGCGGTACATCGACGCCACTGGCGCCCTGAATACCCAAGGTTTTCTGGCTCGGCAAACTGAGCATCGCACCGGCATACAGCGCGGCATAACAGCCTAGGTTCTCCAGCAGTATCGCCAACGATAGTAGCGCCAAGTGATGCTGCGGCCGGGTGGTTTCGCTCGCCTGATCCAGCTCTCGCGCGACCCGCAGCAAGCTGTCGGCACTCAGGCAAACACCTTTCGGCGTGCCGGTGGTACCGGACGTGAAGGTCAGTTTGGCGGTGCCAATCGGCATGTGTCTTTTGCTGGTAAAGGCGCGGCACCAGAACTCGCCGCGTTGCTCATAGCCCGCAGCGCGCAGTTCGGGTTCCAGCTCCGGTTCGGCGATCACGCGTTCGGCCTGACTCTGCTCTAAGCAATGGGCACGTTGTGCCGCACTGAAAAACGGCGGCAGCGTCACGCAGGTCAACCCTTCGAACAACACCGCCAGATCCCAGAGCATTGCGTCGACGCCGTTTTCCAGCACCAGGGCGACGACTTGCACCTGCTCATCGCGTAGGCGCTCTTGGCGATACAGCACTTCTGCATACAAGGTGGCGTAATCGAGTTTCAGCGTATCGCCCCACATCGCGGTCGTGTTGTCATTGCGCCGGGCATGCTCGCGCAAGGTTTCCTGAAAACGTTGCAGTTCAAGCGACATGGCAGGCTCCTTCAATCGGGGTCGGCAAGCCCAGTCGGCTGAACAGGCCGATATTGCGTAGGTGGACGAACCCGGCGCGGATGTCGCCGACGTGCACCCAGGGTTTGCTCTCGTAATAACTGCCCCAATATTGACGCTCGTCACCCAGTCGATCCGGATCAGCGGCGCACAATGTCAGGGGTTTTAGGCCAAGACGACGGAAGCTGTTAACCAGTCCGATATTGCCGGTGAACGTCACCCATTCCAGGCCACCCATGGCCAGCAAATAGGTGATGGCGATGATGCTCAGGCGCGCGCTGCCGGTGTCGCTAGCCGCAAGATTGCCAACCTCGACAATGGCATTTCGGTCTACCGAGTGATCAGCGACCGCGCTAATCAATGGCTCGATCGGCTCGTCCAGATACCGCTCCAGAAATAGCGGTTCAAGGTGCGCGCGACGCACACCGGCCACGGCACACAACTGGCCCTCACCGTTGTGCATGCCGAAAAGCTCGGGCATGAAGTGGCGGATGTCGGCGCCGTGGGCCTTGTGGAAACGCTGTTGGATAAAGTCTTCGAACGTCGCTCGCAAAGCGTCGTTTGGCAAAGCACCAGCCAAGGTTAACGGTGACGTTTCAGCTTGGCCAAAATACAAGGGCAGGGGGATGGTCCAGTCGAAATCGAGCATGGGTCGAACGCCTTCCTCAATGAGATTGAGCGAAGTATCCAAGCCATTTCTTAACGAAGTCTGAAGGTGAAAGAAGAATAATCTCTAGGTCGATCTTCAGACTCGCTTGAGACAGGACAAACAGGGTTAAGCCGCCGGTTCAAGGCAACCGGATCAACGGTCCCTCACAACAGTCAACAGGCGCCTCTTATGACCAGCGACATCTCCTTAAACCGATATGGAAAGCTTTCAATAGCCCTGCACTGGCTGATGCTCTGCCTGTTCGTCGGGGTCTATGCCTGTGTTGAAATCAAGGGTTATCTGCCCAAAGGCAGCGAAGCGCGGGGTCTGCTCATGGGCTTGCACGGCTTGTTCGGTACAACCCTCTTCGCCCTGGTGTGGGTTCGCCTGGTCGGGCGCCCGAACCCGCGACCACCGATTACCCCAAAACCACCGGTTTGGCAGATTGCTATCGCGCATCTGACACACCTTGCGCTGTACGGGCTGATGATCGCAACGCCCATCCTCGCCTGGCTGATGCTCGCAGCTGGCGATAAGCCGTTCCCGTACTTTGGCTTTCACGTGCCGGCACCGGTAGCCATTGCCCCGGACTTCGCCAAACAGCTCAAGTACTGGCATGAGCTAGCTGGCACTACAGGATATTGGTTGATTGGTTTGCATGCTGTGGCGGGGCTGTTTCATCACTATTGGATGAAGGACAATACGCTGGAAAGGATGTTGTTTAAACGAAATCCATGAAGACAGCTGTGGGCCGATTTTTGTCAGTCTTCACAGCCAGTTCCGGCCAGAAGCTGACGGATGTGCAGGCGCCGGAGCAGGCTATTCTTGACGCTGAGGGTATTTGCAAACTAGGGGCCATTGATGAAAGACCGTATGCACGATGAGGCCATGGCAGAGCGTTCCTAGGCCGATCCGTCTTTTGCGGCGGATCTGCTGGCCGAGGTTGTTCGTGATGGGAATGCGGATGAGTGGGCCATTCTAAAGAGGCAGCTATCGGCAGCCTTTGCCAAGAGAGAGCCTACTCCGACTTCTTAAACGCTTTACGGTGCATGGCATTTTTCAGGGTGGTTTAATTATCCAGCGTTTTAAGGTTATGTTTTACAGGAATCTTTTTTGTCAATTGATAATAGGGTGGGAATGATCCCGCGACCGCCTCAAGAAACCGGCTTCGGCCGGTTTTTTGTTTTCGGGCCAATGGGCATTAATGCCGGCCTTGTATACAGTCCCTGGATCGATGAAATCTTCCGCTGCAGGGGTGACTCAACAGCGAAAACATCTGCTTGAAAGGCAGAAGGTCGAAAGTGGAGAGCGTCACCTTCAAAGAATATCGGACACCGGTTCAGGGCATTGCGCGGGCGCCTCGGAATTCAGCTCGTGTGGCGCAATCCGTAGAAAACTCGCTAAGCATATTTCTTGCGTATGCATGATTTTTTCAGCTAGATCGCACCTGTTCAGCCTACGCACGAGCCACCCCCCAATGCACACCGTCTCCCTTTTCAAAAACGACAAGCATCCGGCCATTCGCTTGCCCGATGACATAGCGTACGAAGGTGTTGGCGAGCGGGAAATCGCCTGTGTCGGTGACACCACTACGCATACGTCCTGTATGCCCAGACTGGCTTTCCTTCAGCGATTTGCCCAAGGCCGATGAGGATTGCTTACAAGAGCGTGCAGAAGTCATCAGCGACGAAGGTAGGTTCGCGCTGTGATCACCTTCACGCTCGACATCTGCACCTGTTCCCTCATCATGCGCGAACGTTCAGAGTCGGTCCTGCAACGACTTGCCGCATAAGTGGCGCGAAACAATCAGATCGTCATGTCCGCCGTTACCTATCCGGAAATGTGCTATGGACAGATCGGTAAAAGGTTTCGCCTAAACACAAGACGTTATTCGACGCTCGCTCAGTCAACTGCGAGAAGCCGAGTCCGTGTTGGATCTGGCCGAGCCATCTGTTCAATCTGACTAAACATTGCAACGCCTGACGCCGCGTATCGATTAGGCATAACAGCGGCTTATCGCAGGTGGGCGTCGTAGCCTAGCCGACTTGCGCCTAGGCATGGGTGAGCCCGGTCAAGGTATCCGCAATGTTTTTAGTGCGTTGCGCGGTACCCTCGGTCGCGCGGCTCGATGCCTCCAGTGCATTGAGCATCTCGCGCAACGCGCCGACGCCGGTGGATTGGTCTTCGATCTGCTGGGCGACACGCTGGATCTCACTGGACAGCAGGTCGATGTCCACGCCGATTTCCGCCGCATTCTTACGGGTGATTTCCGCCAGTTTGCGCACTTCATCCGCCACCACCGCAAAACCCCGGCCCAGGTCGCCCGCGCGCGCCGCTTCGATGGCGGCGTTGAGCGCCAGCAGGTTGGTCTGCCCGGCGATCTGCTGGATCACCTGCACGATCGACTGGATGCGCAGACTCGACCCAGCCAGTGTGCGCGCGCCTTCCACCGCCACGTCCGCCTGGCTGGAAAGCCCTTCCACCGTCATCCCTGCCTGGGCAGACACGTCGTTCTGCTGGTCGATCGTACCCACCAGTTCATCCATCGATGCGTGCAGCTCACCCGAGTAATGCTTAAGCTGGGCAGCGATGTCCTCCTGCTGACGCTCGGCCTGGGCCAACACCATGCCCAAGTCTGCCAAACCTTCGAACACGTGCAGGATATTGCGGTCCAGCCCACGGGTATTGAGGGTGGTACTGAAGTCCTTGTTCTTGAATGCGCTGATCTGCTTGACCACCACATGGTTCAACCCTGCCAACTTCTTCACCTGGCGCCGTAGAAAGAACGCCTTGAACTCGCCGTAGTGGGCGATGAAGTTGTCCACGTACTCATCACTGAAACGCGTACCCTTGGCCACCCGAAAGAAGAAAATCGCCGTCAGCGTCTGATTCAGGTTCAACCCAAGGATCTCCCCAAAGGTCGAAAACCCCGCCAACGGCACATCGCCGAAAATGCCGGCCATGCTGCCCAGTTCGGCGCCATTGTTCAGCCGGCGCAAAATGCAGTCATTCAAGATCCCCGCCACTGGCTGGCCACCCTTGCCGCGCAGGAACTGCTCATAATCCAGGCGCGTCGCCTCACGCAACGGTGTGCGCCGCACCATCACCAACTCTTCGCCCGGCGCCACGTCGCAAAACAACTGTACGATCTGCTCCTCATAATCGATGCGCGCGATGGACCGCACAAACAACTCGCTGCCCACCCGAATCGCAAACGAATAGTCCGCCAGCTTCGACTCCAGCGCCTGGGGGGCGCAACCGAACGCATCACACAGCGCTTGCACCATGCTCTTGATGTTGCCGTTGCTGTCGATCACCTGATCGATCGTGCGGTCCTCCACCGACGCGGTCAGCACACTGAAGGTCAAGTTCGCCGGTTTGAAGTTCTGGCTCTTGAACACCCCGAACCGCACATGCGCCGCCGTCTTCAGAAACACGATCTGAGCATGGTTCTGATAACTGCGCTGACCGTCATGAATCAACGTCTTCTGAAAATCCGACTTACCCCCGGCCGATCCCCCCACAAACAAACAAGGAAACCGCCCCGACTCGTACAGCGCTTCCATGAAGAACGACTCCGACGCCGACAACCCGTCGAAGACCACGTACGCCAACGTATCGCGATGGTCGATCGACATGCGTACCTGCACCCGCTTGATATTGGCGACCAACTTGGCAATCCGCTCCTGCATCCCCAACCGCTTACCGCCACCGCGAATGTCCTCACACGCCAACGGCACCATCACCACTTCGGCCGAGTCGATCAGGCTGTCGTCGAACAGCTGCAGCACCACCCGGTCCCAGCGTTCACCCGTCGCGCAATACAGCAGATTGGGTGCATTGCAGAGTTCGCCGGAGGTGGTGCACAGGCTGATGGTGGAATGGGGGAAGCGGCGTTTGAGCTTGGCGCAGACGACGTCGAGGTCCAAATGCGGCGAGACGAAGCCGGTGATCAAGGTAGGGGTGATGCGTAAGGCGGTGAGGGCGGCGTCCAGATCGTTGGCAGTGCTATTGACGGTGACGGTGCCTTGATGATCGCTCCGGGCTTTTTTTAGACGGGAGAGCAGGTTCATGTGGTGGACTCGATGAAGAGGGAGAGGCTGCGATTAGTAGGGTAATCGGCAGGTTGGGCGGGGGCTGGAGGGGGCGTGACGGATGGACGCGGTTAGAACGGCAAGAGCCAAACCGTTCGCCTGCCCAATGACACGGCCAGGGAAGACGTTGGCGAGCTCGAAATTACCCGTGTCGGTGACACCGCCACACGCCGTCCTGCGCGCCCAGGCTGGCTGTCCTCGAGCGATTTGCCCAAAGCAAATCAGCCTGGAATCACCGGCCAGTCGTCTCCCTAAACGTTGCCGCGCTGCACAAGCATCCTCATCGATGCCCAACTCACCCCCAACGCTGCCGCAACCAGCCACTCAACGCATCCACCGCGAGCACCAGCAACACCATGGCGAGTATCACCGTGCTGGCCTGGGCTTCCTGGAACAGGCTAAGGCTGACATAGAGCATCTGCCCCAGCCCCCCGGCCCCCACAAAGCCCATCACCGTAGCCATGCGGATGTTGTTTTCCCAGCGGTACAGGGTGTAGGCCAGCAGCTGCGGCCACAGAGTGGGCAGGGTGCCGTAGCAGAACGCCAGCCAGGCACTGCCGCCTTGCAGACGGATGGCAGCGGCAGGGTGTTCCGGGGTGTTTTCCAGGGCTTCCGCAAACAGCCGACCCAGCACGCCTGCCGTGTGCAGGGCCAACGCCAGTGTGCCCGCGTTGGGTCCCAGGCCTGCGGCCAGCACCATCAATACGGCCCACACCAGTTCCGGGATGGCCCGCAAAGCGTTGAGCAGCAGGCGCGTGAATGTCTGCAGCGGCCAGCCCATGCGGCCGGCAGCGGGCAGAGCCAGGGCGAGACCCGCCAGGGCGGCGAGCAAGGTGCCCATCGCCGACATCGCCAGGGTTTCCAGCGTGGCGTCTGCGATGGCCCGCAAATGCCCTGCGCTGAAGTCGGGACGCATGAAGCGAGCGGCATAGCCTGCCATCTGCTCGAGGCTCGCGGAGGTGCCCAAGCCGGCCAGGTCGAGCTCTAGATACCAGAACGAGCCAAGGATCGAGATCAGGATTGCCGCCACGATCAGGGCCGAGGTGATGCGTCTCATGCCAGCCTCCTGCGCAGCAGGCGGCTGAGCTGGTCGGCAAGCAGTACCAGAATCAGAAAGGTCAGCAGCATGCTGGCGACTTCGGCGCCGGCGAACATGCGCATCGACAGGTCGAGCTGTTGACCCAGCCCACCGGCGCCTACGAAGCCCATCACCACCGAGGCGCGTACGGCGCATTCCCAACGGTAGACGGTGTAGGACGTCAGCTCGGCGATTGCCCCGGGAAGCACGCCGTAGAAGAACGCAGCCAAACGACCGGCGCCGGCCTGCATGAGCGCGTGCCGCGGGCGTTGGTCCACCGATTCGAAGATTTCCGCATAGACCTTGCCGAGCATGCCGGCGTAGGTGATGGCGATGGCCAGTACACCCGCCGTAGGCCCAAGGCCCACCGCACGGACGAACAGCAGCGCCCAGACGATCTCCGGCACGCTACGCAGCAGGATCAGCACGATGCGGGCGAGCCAACGCACGCACTCGCCCAACGCGCCCGGACGGCCTCGGTCGACCCTCGAGAAGGACAGTGCCCGACTGGCCAACAGGCTCGCCGGCGCGGCCAGCACCAATGCCAGCGACAGGCCCGCCGTGGCGATGGCCAGTGTCTGCAGCGTGGCATCCAGCAGCAGGGTGAGGAAATCATCGTCCCGTGCCGGGGGCCAGAAGCTTTCGACAAACCCCCCCATCGATTGCGTGCTGTCTGGGTGCACCAGCACGCTCAGGTCCAGCTCGGACAGCTGTATACCGGGCCAGAGCAGGATGATGGCCAGTACGCTGAACAGCAGACGTGGGCCGGCGGCCGGGTCGCGTCTGTCGCTGTTCAGCATCGGGGCGTCCAGGCAGGCGCAGGGTCGCTGCCTTGGGGGAGCGGTTGCAGTTGCTCGTTGGCGTACAGCGCATCGAGCCGTGGCTGGTCCACCTGCGTGCTGGGTAGGTCGAAGGCGATCGAGCCGGCACGGATGCCTATGATGCGGGGAAAATGCCGCAGCGCCAGTTCGACCGCGTGCAGGCTGGCGATCAAGGTGATGGCCCTCGACTCGGCATCCCGACAGAGCAGTGACAACGTATGCTCGGCCAGGCGCGGGTCCATCGCCGAGACCGGCTCGTCGGCCAGCAGCAAGTGCGGCGCGTGGTACAGGGCGCGGGCAATGCCGACCCGTTGCAGCTGGCCACCGGAGAGCTGGCCGCAGCGCACGAACAGCTTGTCGGCCATATCGAGCTTTTCCAGCTCGGCACGGGCGCCTGGGATGTCCACCGGATGCAGCAGGCTGAGCAGGCTCTTGCCCAGCCCCCATTGACCGAGCCTGCCGGCCAGCACGGCAGTGACCACGCGTTGGCGTGGCGGCAGTGGCGGTGTCTGGTGAACCAGCCCGACCTTCGCGCGCAGGCGCTGGCGTGCCCGGGCCGACAACTGCCAGGGCTGCCGGCCAAGCACCTCCAGCTTGCCCGCACTGGGGGGCAGGGCGGTTGCCAGCAGATTGAGCAGGCTCGACTTACCGGCGCCGGACGGGCCGATGATCGCCACCCGCTCGCCTTCTGCGACCGTCAGGTTCAGATCCCGCAGCGCCTCCACGCCGTTGCCATGACGCAAGCCGACGCCGGCCAGACGCAGGGTCATTTCAGCAGTTCGGCGGCGCGCGCGGCCTCTTCGATACCGATGTAGTTTTCAGGCTTGGTTTCTATGAAGCGGCTCGCCGCCTGCAGATCCAGTATCGCCTTTTGCTCGGGCTTGGCGGGGTCGAGCGCCAGGAACGCCTGTTTGATCTTTTGCGCCAAGGCCGGATCGAGGCTGCCGCGCACCGTCCAGTTGTAGTCGAAATAGGTCGGCGTGGTGGCGAAGACTTTCACTTTGCTGGTGTCGACCTTACCGTTGGCGACCAGCTTGTCCCACACGCTGGCATTGAGCACGCCCGCATCGACCTTGCCCGCCTGCACCCAGGCAACGGTGGCGTCGTGGGCGCCGGAATAGCCGATACGGCTGAAGAAGGACTCCGGCTTGATGCCGTCCTTGAGCATGAAATAACGCGGCATCAGGCTGCCCGAGGTCGAGGCGATCGAGCCGAAGGCGAACGTCTTGCCCTTGAGGTCGCTCAGGGATTTCACATCGTCCCTGGCCGTGATGAATTTGCTGGTGAACTGAGCATCCTGTTCACGTTGCACCAGAGGCACTGCGTTACCGGTTTTCTGCTGCACCTGAACGAAGGTGAAGCCGCCCAGCCATGCCAGGTCCAGGCGATCGGAGGCCAGTGCTTCGACCACGGCAGGGTAGTCCGCCACCGGTACGAACTGCACCTTCATGCCCAGTTGCTGTTCGAGGTACTCGCCCAGCGGTTTGAACTTGCGCAGCAATTCGGTGGGGGCCTCATCGGGAATCGCCGAGACCCGCAAGATTTCGGCGGCATGGCTCGCCAGGGCGGAAACGGACAGGGCAAAGCCTGCGACCAGCGACAGGGTGCGCTTGAGCATGGTGAGTTCTCCGGTTCAATGGCGGAAAAAACGATAAGACGCCGCTGGCAGCGCCGGTGAAGAGCGCCGCGATTATAGGAGGTAGGGCGAGAAAGGCCAGCTTTGCTAGAATCCGCGACCTGTTTTCCAATTGCAGAGAAAATCGCCATGAGTGAGCCGATCCGCCTGACCCAGTACAGCCACGGCGCCGGTTGCGGCTGCAAGATTTCGCCAAAGGTGCTGGATGTGATCCTGGCCGGCAGCGGCGCGCAGAACCTGGACCCCAACCTTTGGGTCGGCAACGCTTCTCGTGACGACGCGGCCGTGTACGCGCTTGACGAAGAACGCGGCGTGGTGTCGACCACCGATTTCTTCATGCCCATCGTCGACGACCCCTTCGATTTCGGGCGTATCGCCGCCACCAACGCGATCAGCGACATCTATGCGATGGGCGGCAATCCATTGATGGCCATCGCCATCCTCGGCTGGCCGGTGAACCTGTTGCCGGCGGAGGTCGCACGTGAGGTCATTCGCGGTGGTCGGGCCGTCTGCGACGCGGCTGGCATCCCCCTGGCGGGCGGCCATTCCATCGATGCCCCGGAGCCGATCTTCGGCCTGGCGGTGACCGGTGTGGTCGACAAGCGGCACATGAAGCGCAACGACACGGCCCAGGTGGGCGACCGCTTGTACCTGACCAAACCGCTGGGCATCGGCATCCTCACCACCGCCGAAAAGAAGTCCAAGCTGCGCCCCGAGGATGTCGGCCTTGCCCGCGACTGGATGTGCACGCTGAACAAGCCGGGCAGCCATTTCGGCAAGCTCGACAGCGTCACGGCGATGACCGACGTCACCGGCTTCGGCTTGCTGGGGCATCTGGTGGAAATGGCCGACGGCGCGGGCCTGACCGCGCGCCTCGACTATGCCGCCGTACCCCGACTGCCGGGGGTCGAGCACTACCTGGCACAGGACTGCGTGCCGGGCGGCACGTTGCGCAATTTCGACAGCTATGGTGAGCGCATCGCGGTCATCACCGATGCCCAGCGCGATCTGCTCTGCGATCCGCAGACCAGCGGCGGCCTGCTGGTTGCGGTCAATGAAGAGGGCGAGCAAGCGTTTCTGGCCACCGCCGCCCGATTGGGCCTGAACCTTGCGCCCATCGGCGTCCTGGTGGAGCGACAGCCTCACGCTGTCGAGGTGTTCTGATGCGCGAGGACGTCCGCGACTTTCACGCGTTGTTTCTCAACGACACGCCGATGATGGATACCCGTGCGCCGGTGGAGTTCGGCAAAGGCGCGTTCCCGGGCACGCTCAACCTGCCGTTGATGACCGATGTCGAGCGCCAGAAGGTGGGTACCTGTTACAAGCAGCAAGGGCAGGATGCGGCCATCCGGCTGGGCCACCAGCTCGTCTGCGGTGAGGTCAAGGCGCGACGGATCGCCGCCTGGACGCAATTCGTGCAAGACAACCCGCAAGGCTATCTGTACTGCTTTCGTGGCGGTCTGCGCTCGCAGATCGTGCAGCAGTGGCTGCGCGAAGCGGGCATCGACTATCCGCGCGTGGTGGGCGGTTACAAGGCGATGCGCACCTTCCTCATCGAAACCCTGGAGCAGGCCGTCGCGCAGTGCGATTTCGTGGTGCTTGGCGGTATGACGGGCACGGGCAAGACCGAGGTGCTGGCCAGGCGGCCTGACGCGTTGGATCTGGAAGGCCACGCCAACCATCGCGGATCGAGCTTTGGCAAGCGTGCCACCGGGCAGCCGGCGCAGATCGATTTCGAGAACCGCCTGGCCATCGACATTCTGAAGAAACGCCATGCCGGCGTTCAGCGTTTCGTACTCGAGGACGAGGGCCGCACCGTGGGTAGCTGCAACGTGCCTATCGGGTTGTATCAGGGCATGCAGCGTTACCCGTTGATATGGCTGGAGGACAGTTTCGAGAACCGTGTCGAACGTATCCTGCGTGACTACGTGACCGACCTGAGCGCGGAGTTCCTCGGCGAGCATGGCGAGGAACACGGCTTCGAACGGTTCGCCGAGCGCCTGTTGCAGAGCCTGGACAACATCCACAAGCGTCTTGGCGGCGAGCGCCACCAGCGTTTGCGTGCATTGATGGCGGCGGCGCTGGACGCGCAGCGTGGCTCCGGTTCGGTGGAGTTGCATCGCGCCTGGATCGAAGGCCTTTTGCGCGAGTACTACGACCCGATGTATGCGCATCAGCGGCAAGCCAAGGGCGAGCGTGTCGAGTTCGTGGGGGACATCGGGGCCGTGGAGCACTACCTGGCACAACGGGGCTGATCGGGGCTCGTCTGCGCGTTCGCGTCCGCCTGCCTGGGGCGTGACCAGGCCATCTGCGCTGGCCTGGCAGGCTTAGGCCAGCGCACCCAGGTCGCATCGTCCGATGCACGCGAACGCAGCATTCCGCCCGCCCAACAGGTCAACCACTGACGATTACTGGCAAAATCGCCCCGCCGACCTACTTGGAGCCCCACCCATGCTGCGTGCGTTCGAACGCTGGCTAGACCCATTCCCCCCCGACGAAGCGCCACCGCCCCCCATGGGCCTGGCGCGCTTCCTGTGGGCCTGCACCCGCGGTGCCCGCCGTTACATCCTGATGATGGCAGTGCTCAGCGCCGCGGTCTCGATCTACGAAGCCTGGCTCTTCTCCTTCCTCGGCCAGGTCGTGGACCTGCTCTCCACCTGGCAGGCGGGCGGTGCGGTCAGCGACCAGGAGCGCCATGTGCTGTGGGGCGTCGGCATCGTGCTGGTGATCAGCATCGTGCTGGTGTCGTTGCGCACGTTGGTGCAGCACCAGGTGCTGGCGATCAACCTGCCGCTGCGCCTGCGCTGGGACTTCCACCGGCTGATGCTGCGCCAGAGCCTGTCGTTCTTTTCCGATGAATTCTCCGGGCGGGTCACTACCAAGGTCATGCAGACGGCGCTGGCCGTGCGCGAAGTGCTGTTCACCCTGGTCGAAATCATCCCCGGTATCGGGGTGTATTTCGTGGCCATCGTCGCCCTGGCGGGCGGCTTCGCCCCCCGGCTGATGGTGCCGTTCCTGGCCTGGCTCGCGCTGTTCGGCCTGACCCTGTGGTACTTCGTGCCGCGCCTGGGCCGTGTGGGGCAGGAGCAGGCCAACGCGCGCTCGTCCATGACCGGGCGCATCTCCGATGCCTACACCAACATCACCACGGTCAAGCTGTTCTCCCATTCCAAACGCGAAGCGCACTTCGCACGGGCGGCGATGGAAGACTTCAAGCAGACCGGCTTTCGCCAGATGCGCCTGGTCAGCCAGTTCGAGATCGCCAACCAGGTGCTGGTGGTCGCGCTGATCATGGGCGCAGGCGGCTATGCGCTGTGGCTTTGGCATCAGGACGCCGTGGGCGCTGGCGCAGTGGCCGCCATCACCGCCATGGCCCTGCGCATCAACGGCATGTCGCACTGGATCATGTGGCAGATGACCTCGCTGTTCGAAAGCATCGGTACCGTGCAGGACGGCATGGACACGCTCACTCGCGGGCCCAAGGTCCAGGACGCGCCCGAGGCCGGCGTGCTGCAGACCCGCGGCGGGGAGGTGCGCTTCGACCGGGTCAGCTTCAACTACAACGGCGAACGCCAGGTGCTCGACGGCTTGAGCCTGGACATCGCCGCAGGCGAGAAGATCGGCCTGGTCGGCCGTTCCGGCGCGGGCAAGTCCACGCTGATCAACCTGCTGCTGCGTTTCTACGACGTCGACAGCGGTGCCATCAGCATCGACGGCCAGAACATCGCCGACGTGACGCAGGACAGCCTGCGCAGTGCGATCGGCATGGTCACGCAGGACACCTCGCTGCTGCACCGCTCGATTCGCGACAACATCGCCTATGGCAGACCCGACGCCACCGACGAGCAGATCCGCCTCGCAGCCACCCATGCCCAGGCCGACGGCTTCATCCAGCAGTTGAGCGACAAGCATGGGCACAGCGGGTACGACACGCTGGTCGGCGAGCGCGGCATCAAGCTCTCCGGTGGTCAGCGCCAGCGCGTGGCCATTGCCCGCGTGATGCTCAAGGACGCGCCCATCTTGCTGCTGGACGAAGCCACCAGCGCGCTGGATTCGGAAGTGGAAGTGGCGATCCAGGAAAGCCTCGACGAGATGATGCAAGGCAAGACCGTCATCGCTATCGCCCATCGGCTGTCGACCATCGCTGCGATGGACCGGCTGATCGTCATGGACAACGGGCGCATCATCGAGCAGGGCAGCCATGCCGAACTGCTGGCCAGGAACGGCACGTATGCGCGGCTTTGGCAGCACCAGAGCGGCGGGTTCCTGGGGGAGGATCAAGGGGTGGTCGAAACCTTGGAGTAGGGCGGTCGGCCATGCTCGACGCCTCCCCCCAAGGCCCGCATTTGCGGGCCTTGGGGTTTTGGGCAAAAGGCTCGATCAGAAGTTGTAGCGCACGTTCGCACTGAGCGAATCGGCATCGAAACTGCTGCTGGTCACGCCCATCGATGTCGATCGAAATGGCCGCGCAGTCCTAGGGTCTGTACGAAATGTATTTGCACTCGCCCATACCGCGTTGAAATGGGGCCGCCATCGGCCTTGTCTAGCCTTCGCGCAGACACATTTCGTACAGACCCTGGCGTGGGCTATTTCCTACAGACGCATAGCGTCTTTCATCGTGCTAAAAGCTCATCGATACGTGGCATTTTCAGTCCAATCCAATAACGCCGGCGAACCGTCCGCTTGGCTTGTGACGAACGGTGGTCTAGCGCTTTCAGGCGCATACAAACCGTAACAGCTGCCCTGTTTTTCATGCCTCCATCAAAGGCTATCGTGCGAGCCCTCCACGGCGCTTATGCACCGTCTTTCTGTGTTTGAAGGGGCTCTACGATGAAGGCTTTACTGAACTCGCGGTTCATCCAGACACCACTGGAAATCGAATGCATGCGCTGGTCGCTGATCGTGATCTTCCTGCTGTTCGGTTACACCAAGTGGTTCGACTACGAGGCACAGGCGCTGGTCCCGTTGATCGGCAACAGCCCGCTACTGGCCTGGACCCACAGCCTGTTTGGCATTCAAGGGGCAAGCTATCTGCTGGGCGTGGCTGAGTGGGCGATCGGCCTGGGGCTGATGGTCGGCATCTGGTCCGCCAGAGCCACGCTGCTGGCCGCCGCCGGTTCCTGCCTGACCTACCTGGTGACGCTGAGCCTGATCGTCACCACTCCCGAAGCCTGGGAAACCTCGGCAGGCGGATTTCCGGCGCTGGGTGCGGAGTCGGGCTTCCTGCTCAAGGACCTGGTGCTGCTGGCCGGCTCGCTTATCCTGCTCAAGCACGCCGTAGTGCAACAGGCGCACGGGCGCCGCTAGCGCCCTGTCAGCACCTGGCTGCATCGCGCAGCCAGGTCCTGCACTACCTGGGGCCGATCAGCTAAACTCGGCCGTCTCCACCAACGCCGAACAGGCCATCGCCTTGGCCGCCTCCCAGTCGTACTCGCTGTGCACCCGCGCCAGCGCCACGAAGTGCGGGCCGGAATAGAACATCTCATATTGCAGGTGGCGCGAGCCGAACTCCGAGCCCATCGCATCCCAGGCTAGCTTCATCAGTTGCACCCGTTCCAGCGGCGTGGCGTTGGACGAGTACTGCGTCTGCTCGACCAGGGCGCGGGCTTCGGGATGGTGCAGGTCGTCGACGTGTGAGGGCAGCATGATCACCCCGCCGCCCGCCAGCTTGCGCAGCGCCTCGATGAACTTCGGATACACCGACTGCGCCACCGCCTGGCACATGTACAGGTGCTTCTTGTCCGGCACCACATGGCCGTTCTGCGTCACCGGGCAGTGGATCAAGCCCTTGAACAGGCCCTCGATCATCAGGGTGTTGCACGCCATCTCGCCGAGGATCTCGCGCACTGCCGGAAAGTCGCTGACGCCGGTGATCTCGGTCATGCGCTGCGCCAGGCCGGTGAGGAAGTGCAGTTTGGCGGTCAGGCGCGCCAGGCTCTGGGTGTCCATCAGCACTTCGGCGGCGGTGCCATGGAACTGGCGGCGGCACATGGCGGTGTCGCCATAGACGAACAGCCGCTCCCAGGGCACCAGCACGTTGTCGAAGTAGATCAGTGCGTCGTTTTCGTCGAAGCGGCTGCTCAGCGGATGGTCGAAGGTGTTCTTGCCTTCGGCGTAGGACGCGCGCGACAGGATCTTGATGCCGGGCGTGTTGAGCGGCAAGGCGAACGACAGCGCGTAGCGGTCGTCGACTCCGGGCTTGAGCGGGTTCTGTACGCCCACCAGCACCTCGTCGGCCAGCACGGCGGCGGTGCCGAGCATCTTCGCGCCTTTGACGATCACCCCGGCGTCGGTCTCCTTCACCACACCCAGGGTATGGTAGAGGTTGTCGGTGTGCTCGCCGGGGCTGCGCGAGCGGTCGCCTTGCGGGTTGACGATGGTGTAGGTGAGGTACAGATCGCGCTGGCGGGCGTAGTCGAAATAGTCCTTCAGCGCATTGGCGCGTTCGGGCGAGTGCGCTTCGAACACCTCGATGTGGGTCATCATGCCGGTCAGCGCCGCCGCCACATGGTCGGGGCTGCGGCCTAGCCAACCGAGGCTCTGCCGGGCCCAGGCCAGGGAGGCGTGGGCACGGCCGAGCAATTGCTCGTGGCGCGCCGGTAGCTCCCAGGCCTTGCTCACATGGCGTTCGGCGTTCAAGGCGAAGGCCATCTCGTCGAGATGGCTGGCCTGATAGTCGTACAGCTTGGCCACCGACGCCACGGCGCCGGAAAACGCCGGGTGCTGGCTGTGTTGGGTCAGGCACTGGCCGTTGATGAACACGGCGCGGCCATCGTCGATGGCCTGTAGATACTGTTGCCCGGTACGGGTCATGCTGGCGCCTGCGGCATGGGAAGCGGTCATAGTTCGAGAAACTCCAGGGGCATGCCCAGTTCGGCACGGCCAACGTAGGTCGAGAACGACTCCCACTGCGCGCCGACGTGGCCGCGGTACATCGAGACATCGCTGAAATAGCGCAGCATGCGCGTGTCGCAGCGCGCCTGCGAAGTGCCCGAGGTGCGGAACAGCAGCTCGACCGCTTCGCAGGCTTGCCGGCCGGCTTGTTGCAGCACGCCCCAGGCACGTACGTTGTCGGCCACGCTGATCGGCTGGCCGTCCCGTTGCCAGCGCTGGGCCAGGCGTTGGTGCTGCTCACAGGTGTAGAGCAGGGTGGCCTCGGCGGCATCGGTCATGGCCAGGGCCTGGCCGAACGCACGCTGGTACTGCGCATCGCCACCGCGGGTCTGGCTCGGATCGAGCGGGTGCGGCTGCGTCCTGAGCAGGCTCTGGTACTCGTCCAGCGCCGCCCGCGCCGCGCCGATCACCGGTGCCAGCAGGTTGGCGTGGTAGGGCAGCATGAGGTAACCCAAGTACAGCGGATTGCCGTGCAGGCGCGTACCGGCGGTGCCCCGGCGTACGTTCTGGTTGGCGAAGAAGCCGGCGAAAGGCACGGCATACTGGGCGGCGACGAAGACGTCGTCCAGGCGGATGCTGTTCGAGCCGCTGGCGCGCATGCCGAGGATTTCGCTACCGCCCCAGTCGTTGAGGATGGTGAAGTCCGCGCGCGGCACCAGGCAGGCGAGGCTGTGTGGCACGCCGGTCTTCGGCGTGTGCATGACCGTGACGATGGCGTGGGTGGAGTAGGTGACGCCGGTGCAGTAGGCGAAGGTGCCGCTGACACGGTAGCCACCCTCGACCGTGGTGCAGGTGCCGCCGGGGAAGGCGCGGTGCGGCGCGATGAAATGCCCGTCGCCGGCGAACACTTCGTCCTGCACCGCTTGCGGCCAGTGCGAGGCCAATGTCAGCGCATGCCCGGCGGCCAGCGTCAGGCTCCAGCCCAAGGCCGGATGGCCTTGGGAAATCTCGATCATCACCCGGTAGAAATCGCTCAGGCTCAGCTCGTGGCCGCCATAGCGCTTGGGTTGCAGCAAACGGTAGAAACCGTGTTCGCGGAACCACTGGTGCATGCTTGGGCTATAGGTGCCCTGCGAGTCGCTCACTTCCTGTTCGGCGCGCAGCTTGTGGCGTATTTCCCGCGCGAGCTCGAGATACTCTTCTACTGTACGGTCAGCCTCGTGCGCTGCCGTGACATGGGTATTTGCTTGGCCCATGGAAATGATCCTGAGGTAAGGGTGGGTCAGATTTCTTTGAAGCGTGCGGTGAACTGGCGCAGTACCGGGGGCTCGTAGACGAAGTCCAGCGGGCGCAGGCTGGCGGCGCGGTCGATCACCTCGACCAGCGAGTCGGCTACGTAGTCCATGTGGTTGTCGGTGTAGGTGCGGCGTGGAATGGTCAGGCGCATCAGCTCGAACAGCGCCGGTTCCTGTTCGCGGGTCTGTGGGTGGCGGCCCATCATCAGCGAACCGATCTCCGTGGCCCGTACGCCGCTCTCCAGGTACAGCGCGTTGACCAGCATCTGCGCCGGAAAATGGTGCCCCGGCACGTCCGGGCGGATCTTGCCGGCATCGACGAACACCGCATGGCCGCCGACCGGGGTCTGGATCGGCACGCCTGCGGCCTGCAAGCGGTCGGCCAGGTAGGTCACCTGGCCGATGCGGCTGGCCAGGTGATGCACGTCGCAGGCTTCGTCCAGCCCCACCGCCATGGCTTCCAGGTCGCGCCCGGCCAAGCCGCCGTAGGTGATGAAGCCTTCCATCGGCACGCAGCGCAGCTGGGCCGCGCGCAGCAGCGCACCCTCTTCACGGAAGCAGCACAGACCGCCGATGTTGACCATGGCGTCTTTCTTGGCCGACATGGTGAAGATGTCGGCGTACTGGAACATTTCGAAGACGATTTCGTGGATCGAGCGGTCGCGGTACAGCGGGTCGCGCTGCTGGATGAAGTAGGCGTTTTCGGAAAAACGCGCCGCATCGATGACCACCGGAATGCCGTGCTGGCGCGCCATGGAGGCGGCGTCGCGAATGTTGTCCATCGCCACCGGCTGGCCACCGACGCTGTTGCAGGTGATGGTGATCACCACGGCCGCTACCTGGTGCGCGCCAAGCAGCTCGATTTCGTTGGCCAGTGCCGCCAGATCGAAGTTGCCTTTCCAGTCGTCGTGCCGTGCGGTGTCCAGTGCGGCCGGGCAGATCAGGTTCTTAACCAGGGCGCCGGCGATTTCCACGTGGGCCTTGGTGGTGTCGAAGTGGTGGTTGGAAATGAACACCGGCGCAGTCGCCCCGCGCTCGCGGGCGCGTTCGACCAGGCAGGGGAAGAGGATCTGCTCGGCGCCGCGGCCTTGGTGCACAGGGATGGTGTGCGGGTAGCCGAACAGACGCTCGACGGTATCGCTGAGCTTGAAGAAGCTTCTGCTGCCGGCGTAGGACTCGTCGGCGGCGAGCATGGCGCTCCATTGGCGGTCGCTCATGGCGCCGGTGCCGCTGTCGGTCAGCAAGTCGATGAAGACGTCGTCGGCGCGCAGCAGGAACGGGTTGAGGCCAGCCTTGTGCAGCGCCTGGTGGCGGTATTCGGGCGTGGTGGTTCTGAGTGGCTCGACCATCTTGATACGGTAAGGCTCAGGCATACGAACGGGCATTTCTAGGGCCTCCAGGGCACTCAGACAAAAGGGGCGGGAAGGGTTGCGTCAACGGTTGGCGATACGCCGCAGCACCTCCCATTGCTCGTTGCTCAGGCTCAGGCGGTCTTCCTGGTGCAGGACCGAATTGATGCCGATGCGCGCACGCGCGCCGTGGGTGCGCAGGTAGGCTTCGACGAACTGCGGCTGGTCGGACAGAAAAGCGATGTCCAGCTCGACCATTTCCCGCACCACCAACAGCGGCACGGGCGAGCGCAAAGGGTTGAAGTGATCGCTGCGCAGCCCGGGTTTGGGGCAGTGCGAATAGAACTCGCCGAGCATCAGGCCAGCGGCGAGAAAGCGCGGCTTGAGCAGGGCGTGGTAGTGGTTGACCCGCGCCGGGTCGTCCAGGCCATGCAGGACGCAAACGATGGTCTTGAACTGGGTGGCGCTGCCGCTGTGCGGTGCACGTTGCTTGAAGGTGTCGATCAGGCCGGACAACTGCGCGGCGATGGCCTCGTCGTCGCGCCCGGCCAAGGTCACATCGACCAGCCAGAAGGTTTCGCGCTTGATGGCCGGGGGCGACCACGGGCAGACGGCGCCGCTACGGCCCAGCTCCGGGTGCGGGTTGCACAGGTACGACGTGCACCATCGGGCGATCTCTACCATCTGCTGCGAACAATCGGCGCCGCTGCCCTGCAAAGCCTGCGCGATGGGCACGAGGGTCAAGGGCGCAGCGGGGTTGTTGTCACGTTCCATCATGACTTCCTCAAGGACGTTGGTTGATCGCGCCACGGCCCGTATCACCGTGGGCTACGGGGTGCGGCAGGGGCCTGGTAACCCGACTGCGGCTCGCGCAGCGCCCAGCGGCTGACCAGCGCGGCGGCCAGGGTCAGCGCGGCCAGGCCGTTGGTCAGGCTGGCGAAGGCGTCGCCGTACAGCGCCATGAGGTCGGTACGGGTCAAGGCCCCGGCGCTGGCTTGAGCCGCGGCGAAGCTGCCGGTGGCCAGTTCGCCGGCTACCGTTTTGGCGGCGGGGTCGGCCAGTACGGCGTCCAGCGGCAGTTGCAGCAGGCTGTTGAGGATCGCCAACGCGGCCGCGACGCACACCGCCTCGCCGCAGGCGCGCATGGTGGTGAAGATGCCGGTGGCCATGCCGGCGCGTTCGACCGACACCACTTTGATCGACAGGTCGTCCATCAGGCCCCAAGGCATGGCCGAGCCGACGCCGATCAACAGCATGGGCATGCACAGCGCCAGCCAATCGGCGCCCACCTCGACCCGCGCCAGCCAGAGCAGGCCCACGCCGGCCAACAGCAGGCCGGCGAAGCACAGATTGGCCGGGGCGATGTGGCGCGCCAGCAGCGCGGCCAGGAACGGCACCAGCAGCATCGGCAGCGACAGGCCCATCATCAGCAGTCCGGCCTGGCCGGCGCTCAACTGCTCGACGCCGACGAAACGCAGCGGCAGCAGGATCAGCAGCACGATGAAACTCAGCGCCGTGGCGATGGGCAGCAGTTGCACGCCGACGAAACGCTTGTCGGCGAACAGCGACAGGTCGAGCATGGGCCGCGCCTGGCGCCGCTCGATGCGAACGAACAGCGCGAGCAACAGCAGCGCACCGAGCAGCAGGCCGACCACCGTGACGCTACGCCAGCCTTGGGCGGGCACTTGCATGATGGCGAAGGTCAGCGCCACCAGCATGGCGCTGAAGCTCAGCACCCCGGCCCAGTCCAGGTGCCGGGCGTCGGGGTCGCGGCTTTCGAACATGCGCGGCGCCGCCAGCAGCCAGGCCAGCGCACCGAAGGCTGCGCCCAGCAGGAAAATGGCGCGCCAGTTGAAATGTTCGACCAGCAGGCCCGACACCACCGGTCCGAACGCCAGGCCCAGACCGAAGGCGGTGCCCAGCAGGCCGAAGGCGCGGGTGCGCGCATGGCCCTGGAATTCCTGGGCCAGGGTCGCCGAACCGCCGGCCATGGTCAGCGCGGCGGCGATGCCTTGAAGGCCGCGGATCAGGTCGAGAAAGACCACGTTCGGCGCGCAGCTGACCACGATCGACAACAGGGTGAAGCTGCCGATGCCCCAGCAGAACATACGCTTGCGGCCGTACAGGTCGGCCAAGGTGCCAGCGGCCATGATGGCGCTGCCGAAACTCAAGGCGAAGGCGTTGACCACCCAGGCCAAGGCGACGGAGCTGCCGCCGAGCTGCGCACCGATGGCCGACAGCGCCATGGCCGGGCCGGTGTACTCCAACGGCAGGATCAAACCGGCCAGGCATACCGCGCACAGCACCAAAGCCCTCCGGGTGGCGTCTTGCTTGACTTCCATGGCCTCTCGCTTCCCTTCCATGCATGAGTAGACGAGGGATGGTATTTGAGGGATAAGTGCACTTGAAGGGGACAATATTCAAAAGAGAATTGCGGTTTATGCATGAATGATGACATTTCGCTATGGCGCTTGTTTTTCCGCATCGTCGAGCGCGGCAGCCTGACCAAAGCCGCTGATGACCACGATCTAGAGCCTTCGTCGGTCAGCCGGCGGATTTCTTCGCTGGAAAAACGCCTCAACGTGCGCCTGCTCAACCGCACCACGCGGCAAGTGGCCATGACCGAAGCCGGATCGCGGGCCTATGAACTGATGAAACCGTTGATCGACGAGATGGAAGGCGTCATCGCCGACCTCGACGGCGGCTCGCCGTTGATAGCCGGCACGGTGCGCATGACCGCCCCGGTCAACTTCGGCGAACGTCATCTGGTGCCTTGGCTGACCGCCTTCCAGCGTCAGCATCCGCAGGTGCTGCTGGACCTGGTGCTGTCGGATTCGCGCATCGACCTGCGTGGCGAAGCCATGGACCTGGCCTTGCGCGTGGGCGAACTGCCGGTCTCGGACATGCTCACCCGGCGCATCGGCAGCATGCCCAGCGGGCTGTACGCCAGCCTCGCCTACGTGCGCGCCCACGGCTTGCCTGAAAAACCGCAGGACCTCACCACCCACCGCGCCATCCTTTATTCGCTCGGCCAGGAACGGCACCGCACGCGCTTGCGCCTGCACCGCGACGGCAAGGAGGTCAGCGTCGAGTTGCAGGGGGTGTTCTACCTCAACAACGTGGGCGGCATCCTGCAGGCGGTGCGCCAGGGCGCAGGCTTCCATCCCGGTCCGCGCTGGCTGTTCCAGGAGTGGGTCGATTCGGGGGAGCTGGTCGAGCTGTTGCCGGAGTGGGGCCTGACGGGCCTGCCGGTGCACCTTGTGCGTCTGAACAACCGCTACGAGCCCAAACGGGTGAAGGCGCTGGAGGACTGGATCGAGCAGTGCTGGGCACAGTCGAACCTGTAAGGAGGCCGGCCCGCCCAATGCCCTGCTGCCAAGGGGCAGGGGGCACAGGCCTTGGGCGGAGCCGTTAGAAGCTGTACTTGGCCGTCAGCATCAGGTTGCGCGGATTGCCGTAGGTATCCCCCGCGTAGGAAATCTCATTGGCGATGGCCGAGTAGTACGTACGGTCGAAGATGTTGTTGGCGTTCAACTGCAGGTCGAGGTTGTCGTTGACGCGATAACCCGCCATGAGGTCGGTGATTGCGTAGCTGCCTTGTTTCAGGCGGTATTCGCTGCCGTCATACAACGCCAGGTCATTGTAGATGCGGCTCTGCCACGACAGGGTGCCGCCGACGCGCAAGCGCTCGAGGTCGCCCTGGAACCGATAGCTGGTGGTCAGTTTGAACAGGTGTTCGGGAATCGCGGTATCGAAACGCTGATTTTCGTTTTCCGGAGCCGAATCGTCCTTGAGGGTGTGCACGCGGGCGTAGGTATAGCCACCGCCCACCTGCCAGTTTTCGGTCAACGCGCCTTGCAGCTCCATGTCGATACCTTGGCTGCGCACCAGGCCCGAGGCCTCGTAGCACGCATTTTGCGGGCAGTTGGGCACGAAGACCTGCACCGCGCGGTTTTCCTGATCGATGCGGAACAGCGCCACGCTGGCGTTCAAGGCGCCGTCGAAGTATTCGCCCTTGATGCCCACTTCATAGTTCTTGCCGACGATGGGCGTGAGCGGCGTCGCCGAGGTGTTCTTCTCGGTTTGTGGGGTGAAGATGTCGCTGTAGCTCACGTAGACCGAATGATGGTCATCCAGGTCGTAGATGAGCCCTGCGTAGCGCGTGACGTTGCGGGTGACCTTGTAATCGCCGGTGCCGTCGCGGTCGTCGTAATCGTACCAATCCAGACGGCCGCCCAGAATCAGCTTGAGCGGGTCGGCCAGGCTCAGACGGGTGGTCAGGTAGACGCCGTCCTGGGTGGTGACCGCGCGGTTGTCGGTGGTTCTGGTGAAGTTCGGCTTGGCGCCTTCGAGTGGCCAGTAGAGGTTGTAAGGCGAGTAGTTGTGCGTGGTCATGTCGTAGATACGCTTGCTGGCCCCGACCACCAACTCGTGGGTGCGTCCGAAGGCCTGGAACGGTCCGCTGGCGAACGTGTCCAGCCCTGCTTGGTCCTCGTCGTACGACGCTTGGTAGACCGTGCGTTGCAGGCTGTGGTCTTGAGCCCAGCGCGACTGGTAGGAGCCGGAGAACAGCGCATCCTGCTGCGCATAGTTGGCATTGATCTGCAGTTTCCAGTCGTTGGCCAGTTGATGACGCAACTCAGCGAACAGGGTGTTGACCTCCTGGTCCTTGTTCTCCCAGCGCGTGCCGGGGTTGTAGGAGCGGGGAAGGTCGAGGTGGTGGCCATCGAGCCCGACCATGGTCGCGCCCCAGAAATTGGTCTTCTTGTCCTTCTGGTTGGAGTAGCCAAGGGTCAGCGTGGTGTCGTCGCTCAGGTCGGCCTCGGTCACCGCATAGAACAGGCTGTGACGTTGCACGGCGTTGTCCATGAAGCTGTTGGCGTCCTGGTAGGAACTCACCACGCGCCCACGCCACGTGCCGTTGGGGTTCAGAGCACTGGAGGCGTCGAGTTCGCCGCGGTAGTCGTCCCAGCTGCCGACCGCGCCGGTCAGCGTCACTTTCTGCTCGGCGAGCGGGCGTTTGCGCACCAGGTTGATGGCCGCCGAAGGGTTACCGGCGCCGGTCACCAGGCCCGTGGCACCGCGTACGATCTCGACGCGGTCGAACATGGCCAGGTTGGGCTGCACGCCGACGCTCACGCCGTTGTAGCCACTGGGGATGCCGTCATACATCAGGTTGTCGACGTTGAAGCCGCGGGCTGTATAGCCCTCGCGCCCCGGGCCGTCGGCATAGTTGAGGAACACCCCCGGAGTGGCCTTGACCACATCGTTGATGCTGGTCATGCCCTGATCGTCCATGCGCTGACGGGTGATTACCGTCACCGCCTGTGGCGTCTCGCGCATGCTCAGCGGCAGTTTGGTCGCGGTGGACATGGGGCCGGTGGTATAGGAAGTGGTGCCCTCGGTAGTGCTGCCCAGGTGCGTATTGAAGATATCGGTGGCGCCCAGTTCGATCACGCCGCCTGCTTCGGCCGGCTCTGAAGAGGTCTCTCGATCCTCGGCATAGGCGGGTGAAAAGGCGGCCATGCAGACCGCCATCGCCAGAAGATTCATCGGGGAATTGCAACGCTCGGCACGTGTGTAGCGCGACATGGCTGAGAGACCTGAATGGTAAGTTTTATAAGGCGCGTATGAGAATCGTTACCAGTGGCTGTGTCAAGTTATGTCGCGCTGCGCGCGAGTGAGGTCGCCGCCGATATCGACCCCGCTATGACCTCCCCTCAAACCCTCAAGAAGCCCGGCATCGAGCCGATGAATTGATCACCGAGCACGATCCACCTGCCTATTTCGGTCACCCGAACGAGCCACGAGCCCAGTCTGCAGATCGGCATCGATTTTGCTTTGTCACCCTTAACGCTGCCTACCTGCCGGATTCCCATGCGCCTGTTCCTCGATCCGTCCCGCGAAATCGATGCTGCCCTGCTGCGCTACCGTCATTTGTTTGGCGTGCTGGCCCTGTTCAGCGGGGTGATCAACCTGCTGATGCTGGTGCCGTCGATCTACATGATGCAGGTGTTCGACCGGGTGCTGACCAGCCGCAACGAAACCACGCTGCTGATGTTGAGCCTGATCCTGCTCGGCTTCTTCGCCTTGAGCTGCGTGCTGGAGTGGGTGCGCGGGCAGGTGATGATCCGCATGAGCGCCGGGCTCGACACGCACCTGGGCGAGCGGGTGTTCGACGCCGCCTTCGAGCGCAGCCTGAAAGAGCACAGCGCCAACCCCGCGCAGGTGCTCAGCGACCTGAACAGCATCCGCCAATTCGTCACCGGGCCGGGCCTGGTCGCGCTGTTCGACGCGCCGTGGTTGCCGTTGTACCTGATCGCCACGTTTCTGTTCCATCCCTGGCTGGGCGTGTTCACCGTCATCGGCTCGCTGATTCTGGCCGCCCTGGCGCTATGGAACGAGCTGGCCACGCGCAAGAGCATGGCCGAAGCCAATCGCCTGTCGGTGGCCTCGTCCAGCTACGTCAACGGCACGCTGCACAATGCCGAGGTGATCCAGGCCTTGGGCATGCTCGCGCCACTGCGCCGGCGTTGGTTCAATGTGCAGCAGCGCATGATCGTCGAGCAGGCCCGGGCCAGCGACCGCAGCGCGCGCATCGCCTCGCTGTCGCGCTTCGTGCGCATGACCTGGCAGTCGCTGGCCCTGGGCTTGGGCGCGATCCTGGTGATCGAGAACCAGATATCCGCCGGGGTGATGATCGCCGTATCGGTGCTGCTGGGACGGGCCATGGCCCCGGCCGAGGCGCTGATCGGTTCGTGGAAGCAGATGGGCAACGCCAAGAGCAGCTATCTGCGCCTGAACCGCCTGCTCGATGAGTTTCCCCAGGCCGGCACGCGCATGCCGTTGCCGCCGCCCAGTGGCGCGATGAGCCTGGAGCGCCTGGTGGTGACCCCGCCCGGCCAGCAGAAACCGGCCATCAACGGCGTGACCTTCGCTTTGGCCAAGGGCGAAGTGCTGGCCATCATCGGCCCCAGCGCGTCGGGCAAATCGTCCCTGGCGCGGGCCATGGTCGGTATCTGGCCGGCCCGGCAAGGCTCGGTGCGCCTGGACGGCGCCGAGATCGGCCAGTGGTCGCGCGAGGCCCTGGGCCCGCACCTGGGCTATCTGCCCCAGGACATCGAACTGTTCGACGGCAGCATCGCCGAGAACATCGCCCGTTTCGGCGAGGTGCAGGCCGAGCAGGTCATCGCCGCCGCGCAACTGGCCGGTATCCACGACATGATCCTGCAACTGCCCAATGGCTACGACACGCTGCTCGGCAGCGGTGGCCTGGGCCTGTCCGGTGGGCAGAAGCAGCGCATCGGCCTTGCCCGTGCGCTGTACGGTAAGCCGGCGCTGGTGGTGCTCGACGAGCCCAACTCGAACCTCGACGATGCCGGCGAATTGGCGCTGGTGCAGGCCGTGCGTCGGCTCAAGGCCGACGGCTGTACGGTGGTGCTGGTGACCCACCGGCCAAACGTGCTCAACGCCGTGGACAAGCTGCTGTTCCTGCGCGACGGCGTGCAGCACCTGTTCGGCCCGCGCGACCAGGTGCTCAAGACGCTCGTGCCGGTGCCGACTGGCAAGCCCGTCGAAATCACCAGCCAACAAGCCTGAGGCCGCTATGCAAGTCAGTGCCAAAGACGTGTCGCCCATCGCCCACCGCCCCGACGCCGATGCCGCCGGCATCGCTCGTATCGGCGTGTGGTGCCTGCTGCTTGGCCTGGGCGGTTTCCTGGCATGGGCCTGCCTGGCGCCCCTGGACCGCGGTGTGGTCGGCAGCGGTACGGTGGTGGTCTCCGGCGAGCGCAAGACGGTGCAGTCGCGCACCGGTGGCATGCTCGACAGCATTCTCGTGCGCGAAGGCGATCGGGTCGAGCAGGGTCAGGTGCTGATGCAGTTGAACAGCGTGCAAGCCCGTTCGCAGCTCGACGTCGCCCTGGGCCAATGGCTCAGCGCCCGTGCGGTGGAGGATCGGCTGATGGCCGAGCGCCTCGACCTGCCGCAGATCCAGTGGTCCGAGGCATTGCTGGCCCGTGCCGGCGATCCGCGCGCGGTGGCCGCCATGGAGTTGCAGGGCCATCTGTTCGCCACGCGCCGCGCCGAGCTGGCCAGCCGCATGCAGATCAGCCGGCACGAGATCGCCTCGCTCAATGACCAGCTCAAGGGCTTCGAAGAGATCAAGCGCAACCACGCCGCCCAGCTGCAATTCCAGCAGCAGTCGCTGCAAGGCATGCGCGAACTGGCGCGCGAGGGTTACTTGCCGCGCAACCGCCTGTTCGAGGCCGAAAGCAGCGCCGCGCAATTGGGGGCGCAGTTGGCGGCGAGCATTTCCGACATCGGCCGTACCCAGCAGGGCATCAACGAGAGCCAGCTCAAGGGCCTGCAGCAGACCCAGCAGTTTCGCAGCGATGCCGAAACCCAGCTGACCCAGGTCAGCGCGCAGACCTCGAGCCTGCTCGAGCAGATCAAGTCGCTGGAGTTCGACGTCAACAGCGCTTCGATCACCGCCCCGGTCGGTGGCCAGGTGATGGGCATGACCGTGCACACGGTCGGCGGCATCGCCCAGCCGGGGCAGCGCTTGCTGGACATCGTGCCGCAGGGCTCGAGCTGGGTGGTCAAGGCGCAGTTTCCGCCGATGATGGCCGACCGCCTCAAGCCCGGCCTGCCGGTGGACGTGCGTTTCGGCTCGTTGCAGCGGGTGCACACGCCGGTGATCGTCGGCCAGGTGGCGACCGTGTCGGCCGACCAGTTGGTGGATGAGAAAAGCGGCTCGGCCTATTTCGCGGTGGAGGTGGCGGTCAGTCCGCAGGCTGTGATCGAGCTGCGGCAATTGGGTCTGGACATCAAACCCGGCATGCAGGCCGAAGTGCTGGTCAAGACCGGCGAGCGGACCCTGGCCAGCTACCTCATGCAACCGGTAGCCGAGCGCATGGCCGGCGCGTTGAAGGAGGAGTGAGCGTGCGCTTGTCCAAGACCGTTGCGCTCGCACCACTGGCGCGCTTTCGAGCCTTTTCCTCGTTCAAGGCGGCATGAGCATGTGTCTGTCCATGCCGGTATCTGCCCGAACCGCACACCGCTGTGCACGCTGCACAGTTGCCTTCGTTCTAGGAGCTACCGGCATGCGCCCGTCGATAAGCGCTCTGCCCACCGCGTCCAGGCTCGCCACCGAATCATGTCTTTCACTTGAGGAAGCCTGACCATGCGTCTTTCCCTGACCGTGCTGTTAAGTTTGCTCGCCGCCCCAGCGTTCTCCGCCGAGCCGCCGCTTTCTTTATTGGGGCTGTACGACGCCTCGCGGCTCAACGATGCCACCTATCAAGTGGCCGGCCACGATTACGACGCCTCCCGCCAGGAGCGGGCCATCGGCCGCAGCGCGCTGTTGCCACAGGTGGGCGTGAACGCCCGCTACGGCCATGGCGGGCAGTTCGAACGGCAATCGCCGGCCCATAGCCAGGACGATCAATACGCCGCCGACAGCGTCGCCCTGACCGTGACCCAACCGCTTTACGACAAGGGCCGCTGGGCCGCCTACGAACAGGCCAAGGCCCGCGGCCAACTGGGCGAGGTGCAGCACGACAACGCCGACCAGGTGCTCTTCGATCGGGTGGTGCAAGCCTATTTCGATCTGGCCAAGGTTGAAAACGAGCTGGCCCTGACCACCCAGCAGAAGGCCGCCATCGAAGGCTTGGCCACCCAATCCCAGCGCTTGTTCGATGCCGGGGAGGGCACGGTCACCGATTTGGCCGAGGCGCAGGCGCGGCTCGACGCGGTGCGCGCCCAGGAAATCCAGTTGCAGGCCCAGCACCGCTCGGCCCTGCGTCGGCTGGCGGGACGCTCCGGCATCGACGTCACGGAAATTTCCCCGATGCAGACCCAGGCGCCGGCCGCGGCATTGCTCGCCCCCGAGCAGGACCTGGACTACTGGATGGCCAAAGCCGACCAGGGCGCGGGGGTGCTGGGCGTCAGCCGCGCCTCGATCAGCCTGGCCGAAGCCAACCTGCGTCAGCAAAAAGCCCAGCATTACCCTACCCTGGCTCTGAGCGGACGCGTGGCACGCATCGATCAGAGCGACATCAACGAGCTGTCCCAGCGCCAATCGACGTATTACCTCGGTGTTGTGCTGGACATTCCGCTGTACCAGGGCGGCGGCGTCACCGCTTCGTCGGAAAAGGCCCGCGCCGCGCTGGAAAGCGCCCGCTCAAGCCTCGATGCCCAACAGCAGCAGTTGAGCGAGGACGTCGAGGTGAACTACTTGGGTGTGGTCGCCGGTTTCGACAAGATCAAGGCCCTGGCCACCGCTGTACGCTCCAGCGAAACCGCGCTGACCTCGGCGCAGAAGGGCTATGGCGCTGGCGTACGCTCAACGGTCGACATCCTCGATGCCCAGCAGCGGCTGTTCTCGGCCAAGCGCGATTTGCTCGACACCAAGCTGGCGATGTTGCAGAGCTATGTGAACCTGCACACCCGCACCGGGCAGATGACCCGGCGCGAGTTGGAGAAGGTGCAGGCGTTGTTCTGAGGCGTTGGTACGAACGCCCCACGACCGAATGGCTGTACGGCTGTATAGGCGCTCTGGTTTGGGATCGATGGCCGCCAGGCTGCATCCATGGCTGCAAACTGCAGCTACGCCAGGATCGGGCTTCTCCGGCAATCAGGGCGGCCTCGCCGCCCATCGCGGCTAAAGCCGCTCCTACACGTCAGTGCATTTCTTGGGGGATGAGTCTCTCTGTAGGCCAGTGCATTTCCTGGGAGGTGGGTGTTTCTGTAGATCAGTGCATTTCCTGGGGATACACGTCTTTCTGTAGGAGCGGCTTCAGCCGCGATGGGCGACGAAGTCGCCCCAATGGCTCAACCGCAGAGCTCGTCGGCTTCAAAGCATGCCGAGGGTCAGGCCGGCCCTGCCGGCCATCACGGCTAGACAGACGCCCGGCCGACCGTTCCTACAAGACCGTGTGAAACCCAGGGTAGGTGTACAATCGCCACTTTTTCGCCAGCCGTGGAGCGCCGTCGTGGCCCGTAGAGTCTTTTCCCAGTTCGAAGCCGTTTCCGCCATGGTGCCCGCCGAAGGCGGCGGGTATCACGCGGCGATCGCCGTGAAGCACCTGGTCGACGGCGGCGCGCCGCGCTTCCACAAGGTGCTCGACGGCCAGCATTTCACCAGCGCCATGGCCGCTGACGCCGCGGCCAGCGCCGAACTCGAGCGCCTCACAGACGTCAGCGCGGACGCCGAGCTGGTCTGGTGATCAGCTTTCCACCTGCGGCCGGCTCATCTTGAACAGGTTGCCCAGCTCGAAGTAGTCCGCCGGGCCGCCACCGCGCAGGATCGGCTCGCCCGCCGCCGTGTCGTAGATGCCGTCCTTGAGCAGACGCTCGGCGATGTGCACGGCCACCACTTCGCCCAGGATCAACCAGCTCGGTACCAGCGCCTGATCGGCGCGCTTGAGCTGGACGATCTGCGTGACCTTGCATTCGAACGACACCGGGCTCTCGCCCACCCGTGGCGTCTGGATGATGCGCGAAGGCGCTGGCGTCAGCCCGCTCAACTGGAACTCGTCAACGTCCGCCGCCACTGCCGCGCAGCTTTGGTTCATGGCCTCGGCCAAGGGTTTGGTGGCCAGGTTCCAGACGAATTCGCCGGTCTGCTCGATGTTGTTCAGGCTGTCCTTGCGCCCGACGCTGCAGAAACCCACGATCGGTGGGATGTAGTTGAAGGCGTTGAAGAAGCTGTAAGGCGCAAGGTTCAGCCGGCCTTGCGCGTCCTGCGAGGAGATCCAGCCGATGGGCCGTGGCCCGACGATGGCGTTGAACGGATCGTGGGGCAGGCCGTGGCCTTTGGCGGGTTCGTAGAAATGCATGGGGTGCGGCCTTGTGCGGGGGAGGAATTGCCTAGTGTGCCAAGGCTGGGCGTGGCTGCAAGTGCTGCTTGAGGAAGCAGGCTGCCTCTAAGGCACTGCGACGTGGTACCGCGTGTTGCGTCCCCCGCCTGGCAAGCGCAACAGGCAGCCCTTGTCGAGCAAGTCGACCAAATGGCGTGTAGCGGTAGCCTTCGACACTTTGGCTACAGCCTGGTATTGCGCTGCGCTGATCCCGCCTTCGAACCCCTTGGCACCGCCGTCGAGCAAGCGATTGAGCACCTTGACCTGTTCGGGCAAGAGTGCCTCTTCCCGATGTGCCTGCCAGAACCGAGCCTTGGCCAGCACGCGGTCTATACGCGCCAAGGCCTGTTGCAGGCTGCGCAACAGTGTGTCGAGAAACCAGCTCAGCCAGCGGGTGATGTCCAAGCCGTCTTTCTGGCTGCTTTCCAGCACTGCGTAGTAACCGGCGCGGTCGTCCAGAATGCTGGCGGCCATGGTGTAGAAGCGAATGGCTTGGCCGTCACCCTGCGCAAGCGCCAGGTCGGTCAGGGCGCGAGTGAGGCGGCCGTTACCGTCGTCGAACGGGTGCAGGGTCACGAACCAGAAATGGGCGATCCCTGCACGCAGCAGCGGGTCGAGCCCTGGCTCGCCACGGCTGCGGGCGAACCAGTCGAGGAACGCGTCCAGCGCCTGCTCCAGGCCTTCACGTGGCGGAGCCTGGAAGTGCACGGTCGGCCTGTCCAGGCGTCCAGAGACTACCTGCATGGGTTCGTGGCCGCGCAGTGCGCCGATGCTCAAGGGCTGGCTCAACCCCTGGGCCTCTTCGGCGAACAGCCAGCGGTGCCAAGTGAACAGTCGAGCCATGGTCAGCGGCGCATCGAGTCCTTGGGTGGCATCGAGCATGAGTTGGGCCACGCCTTCGCTGCGGGCCGATATCCGGCCAGGCTCTACCACGCCCAAGCGTCTGGCCAGGGATGAGCGTACCGACTCGACGTTCAACTGCTCTCCTTCGATGGCCGAAGACGTCACGATGTTGCTCAGCAGCGTGTCGAGCACGGCTTGTTTGTCATCCATGCCATCCACAGCACTCAGCTTGCCCAACAATTGGCCTTGTGCTTCTACGCACTGACGCAGTGAAACGGCCAAGTCCGCTTCACGCCAATGGAAAGTGGGCCATTCAGGACGTTGCCAAATCCATGTTTTATCGCCCATGCGTTGCACTCCTCGAAGGGGGTGAGCCGAATAACGGTATTATTCGGCTCACAGAATGAGCCGAATAATACCGTTATTCGGCTCACAGACTGTACGCACGCATGAAAAAAGGCGCCCCGTCAGCCGGAGCGCCCTTTGTCCCTCACATATTGCTGCTATACAGGCACGGCATCTAGCCGTGCCCATACACCACCGCGTCAGTCGGTCGTGATCCGCGAATGCTTGCGCGTGTCCTTCATGGTCGCGTACACCAGCAGCGAACAAGCGATGCAGGCGGTGACGTACCAGTAGTAGCCCGTTTCCATGCCGGCGCTCTTGAACCACAGCGCCACGTACTCGGCCGTGCCGCCGAACACCGACACGGTCAGCGCATAGGGCAGGCCCACGCCCAGGGCGCGGATTTCGGTGGGGAACAGTTCGGCTTTGACCACGGCGTTGATCGAGGTGTAGCCGCTGACGATGATCAGCGCGGCCATGATCAGGAAGAACGCGCCCCACCAGCTCTGAATGGTGTGCAGGGTGGTCAGGATCGGCACGGTGAAGATCGTGCCCAGCACGCCGAAGGCGATCAGGATCGGGCGCCGGCCGATCTTGTCGGACAGTGCGCCGATCACCGGTTGCAGGCACATGAACAGGAACAGCGTGGCCGCCGAGATGGTGGTCGAATCGCTGATACTCATGCCCACCGTGTTCACCAAGTACTTCTGCATGTAGGTGGTGTAGGTATAGAAGGCCAGGGTGCCGCCCATGGTCAGGCCGACCACGGTCAGCAGCTCCTTGGGGTGGCGCAGCAGGGTGCGCATCAGGCTTTCCTTGGCTTTTTCCTTCTTGGTGAACGACGCGGTCTCTTCCATGCCACGGCGCAGCCACAGGGCGACCACCGCACACAGCGCGCCGATCACGAAGGGTACGCGCCAGCCCCAGGCGTACAGCTCTTCGGTGGTCAAGGTGTTCTGCAGGATGATCAGTACCGCCAGGGCGATTAGCTGGCCGGAAATCAGCGTCACGTACTGGAAGCTGGAGAAGAAGCCGCGGCGCTCCTTGCTGGCCATTTCGCTGAGGTAGGTGGCGGAAGTGCCGTATTCACCGCCTACCGACAGGCCTTGCATCAAGCGTGCGACCACCAACAGGATCGGTGCCGCCACGCCGATGGTTTCATAGCCGGGGGTCAGGGCGATGACCAGCGAGCCGGCGCACATCAGCAGCACCGAGGCCATCAACGCCGCCTTGCGGCCCTTGCGGTCGGCGTACAGGCCCATCAGCCAGCCGCCGATCGGGCGCATCAGGAAGCCCACGGCGAAGATCGCGGCAGTGTTGAGCAGTTGTGCGGTGGTGTCGCCAGCGGGGAAGAAGGCTTTGGCGAAGTACAGCGAAAATGCGGCGTAGACGTACCAGTCGTACCATTCGACCATGTTGCCGATCGAGCCGCTGAAGATCGACTTGAGTCGGCTGGAGGTGCTGCGGATGGCGGGCGCGGGCTGCGCCCGGCCTGGCAGGGGCGTGGTGTTATCCATCAGGGATACCTTCTCATTGTTTTTTTAGGGCCCGCTATGGCAGGCAGGCCCGGACAGTTGCAGAAGGTGTGCCAATTGGGTGCGCAGCGATTCAAAAGGGTGCGGGCGCGGGCCTGGAACCTGCGCAAAAGCCTATCTCAAGCGCTTATACAGAAGAAGAAGGCCACCCTCGGTCAATTCAGGCCACTCTGAAAATACGGCATTGCGATCACCCATGAGCGGAAATCCGCCTATCGCCGCTAGCCAATGGGCAAGATTCCGCCTATACGCGCTCGATGAAATCCTCGCGCACCAAACCATGGCGCTGCATCTTTTCGTTGAGTGTGCGGCGTGGCAGTTGCAGCGCTTCCATCACCGCCTTGATCTCGCCCCGATGTTGGCGCAAGGCCGCGCGCAGGCACTGCGCTTCGAACGCTTCGAGTTGTTCGGCCAACGACGGGCTGCCGGCATCGGCTTGCGCTTCGGGCGCATCCAGCCCCAGCGCGTGGCGCTCG
This sequence comes from Pseudomonas sp. MLB6B, assembly GCF_054508135.1. Lineage (NCBI taxonomy): Bacteria > Pseudomonadati > Pseudomonadota > Gammaproteobacteria > Pseudomonadales > Pseudomonadaceae > Pseudomonas > Pseudomonas sp. MLB6B. The sequence continues at coordinate 1,954,164 of NZ_CP199313.1, forward strand.
GCGGCGTTAGCCAGTTCGCGTACGTTGCCGGGCCAGTCGTGGGCCAGCAGTTGCGTCAGTTGCAGGGCCGACAGCGGCGTGGGCTGACGGCCCAGGCGCTCGGCGCAATGGCGGGCGAAGTGCTCGAACAGCAGAGGAATGTCTTCACGCCGCTCGCGCAGGGGTGCCAGGCGCAGTTCGGCGACGTTCAGGCGATAGGCGAGGTCTTCGCGGAAGCGCCCGGCACGGGCCTCTTCGAGCAAATCGGGCTTGGTCGCGGCGATCACCCGCACATCGACGCTGATGCTCTGGTTGGCGCCCAGACGCTCAAGCTTCTGCTCCTGGATCACCCTCAGCAGCTTGGCCTGCTGGGCCAGCGGCATGCTTTCGATCTCGTCGAGGAACAAGGTGCCGCCGTGGGCGTACTCGAGCTTGCCGATGCGCTTGCCCTGGGCGCCGGTGAAAGCGCCGCTCTCGTGGCCGAACAACTCGGCCTCGAACAGGGCTTCGGGAATCGCCGCACAGTTGAGGGCCACGAAGGGCTTGTCGGCGCGCGGCCCATAGTCGTGCAGGCAGCGCGCCACGCGCTCCTTGCCGCTGCCGGTCTCGCCGCGGATCAGCACGTTGACCGGCAGGGCGGCCAGTTCCAGCACCTGGCGGCGCAACTGCTGCAGGCCTTGCGACATGCCCAGCAGGGTGCCTTCCAGGCGCGACTTGAGGTCGGCCTGCTCGTGCAGGCGCCGGTTCTCCAGCACCAGTTGGCGCTTTTCCAAGGCGCGGCGCAGGCTGCCGAGCAGGTGCTGCGGTGTGAAGGGCTTTTCCAGCAAGTCATAGGCGCCGCGACGCATCGCGTCGACCGCCATCGGCACGTCGCCATGCCCGGTGAGCAGGATCACCGGCAGGTCGGCGTCGCGCTGCTGCAACTCTTCGAGCAGTTGCAGCCCGTCCATACCCGGCATGCGCACATCGCTGATCACCACACCGGGGAAGTGCGCGGGCAACTGCGCCAGGCAGGCCTCGGCGCGGTCGTGCAGCTGCACGTCGAAGCCCGACAGGCTCAGCCATTGTTCGATGGCCGTGCGGATGCTCGCTTCGTCGTCGATGACCATCACCGAGTTCAACATACAGGCTCCAGATCGCAGGGCAGGGAGAGGATGAAGCAGGCGCCGCCGGCCAGGTTCTCGACCCGCAGCTGGCCACCGGCCTCGTGCACGATACCGTAGGAAATGGCCAGGCCCAGGCCCAACCCGTCACCCACCGGTTTGGTGGTGAAGAAGGGGTCGAAGACTTTGGGCAGGTCGGCCTCGGCGATGCCGCCGCCCGAATCGATCACGCTCAGGCGCCAGTCGGGGCCGGCGTGCTCGATGCGGATCTCCAGGCGTTTGAAGCGCTTGTCGGCCATGGCGTCCAGGGCGTTGTGCAAGAGGTTGATCAGCACCTGCTCCAAGCGAATGGCGTCGCCGCGCACCCAGGCCGGGCGCGCCAGGTACAAGGCCAGGTCGATGCCGTCGCTGCGCAGGCGGGTGTCGAGCAGTTGCAGGGACTGGTCGACCACGGTCGCCAGGTCCAGGCGCTCGCGCAGCCCACCGGGGCTGTTGCGGGCGAAGGTCTTCAGGTGGCCGGTGAGTGCGGCCATGCGCACGAGCATCTGCTCCAGAGGTTCGAGGGCCTGTCGGGCCTGGTCGATGCGGCCATGGTCGAGCAGCAGGCGCAAGGTTTCCAGCTGCATGCGCTGGGTGGTCAGCGGCTGATTGATCTCGTGGGCCAGGGCCGCCGACATCTGCCCCAGGGCCGCCAGCTTGGCGCTCTGCACCAAGCCCTCCTGGGCGGTGCGCAGCTCGCGGGTGCGTTGCTCCACTTCACGCTCCAGCGCTTCGCGGCTGCGCTGGCGCAAGCGTGCCAGGCGCAGGCGCTGGCTGACGAACAGCGTGGCGAACACCAGGCTCAGCCACACCGCCGCCGCGCCCAAGGCGGCGTTGCGGCCGTCTTCGCCCACCTGCGGCTGGCGCAGCAGGTGCAAGGTCCAGCCTTCGCTGTCCAGCGGCAGGCTTTCCCACAGGTAGTCGCGGCTGCCTTGCGGGCCTTGCACGCGGCTCAGGCGGCTGTGCTCGGTGAAACGGGTCAGCACCTGGTGTTGCAGCGGGCGCAGCGGCTGCTTGTCGTACTGCCGGGTCTCGGCGAGTTCTGCGCGGTCATCGCGGTTGAGCGAGCGCAGTTCGCGGTAGCGCCAGCCCTCCTGGTTGGCGATGAAGATAATGCCGCGCGCATCGCTGACCAGCACCACGTCGCTGCCCTGGCGCCAGTCGCGTTCCAGCTCGGGAAACTCCAGCTTGACCACCATCGCACCGAGGAAGCGCTCGCGCTCGTCGTTCACCGCGCTGGAGAGGAAGTAGCCCGGTACGCCGCTGGTCACGCCCACGGCGAAGAAACGCCCCGTGCCTTCGCTGCGGGTCTGTTTGAAATACGGGCGAAAGCCGTAGTTGGAGCCGACGTAGCTGGTCGGCAGGCGCCAGTTGCTGGCGGCTACGGCAAGGCCGGTATGGTCCAGCAGTTCCAGGGTCGAGGACTGCGCCGCACCGTTGATGCGTTCCAGTTTGCGGTTGAGCGCCTCTTGCGCCGCCCCCTCGACCGGCCCGCGCAGGGCGGCGATCAATTCCGGGTCGAGGGCGAGCACGGCGGGCAGGGCGCGGTAGCGTTCGATCAGGGTATGCAGGGACGTGGCGTACAGGCTCAGTTGCTCGCTGGCGCGCATGGCATCGGCGCGCATCGCGTCGCGCTTGGCGTGCTGCATCGCCCAGCCGGCGCTGAGCACGGTACCGGCGACGATGGTCAGAATCATCAGCCCCAGACGCAGGGCGCGGTAGGACGGTGGCATGGGGCGATCCCCTGGAAGAAGGTAGCCGGGCGATGGCTCGCACTCGGGGCGCCGCGACGGCGGCACCCCAAGCTGCGGTCAGCGTAGGTCGAACGACTGCTGCTGCACGTCCTGGGAGTCCAACCCCACTTGCACGTTGAAGGTGCCCGCTTCGGCCACGTGCTGCAGCTGGGCGTTGTAGAACTTCAGGTCGTTTTCGCCCAGCTCGAAGGCGAGGGTCCGCGATTCGCCGGCCTTGAGCATCAGCTTCTCGAAACGCTTGAGTTCCTTCACCGGACGGCTCATCGAACCGGTCACGTCCTGCAGGTAGAGCTGCACCACGGTTTCGCCGTCGTGCTTGCCGGTGTTGCGCACCGTGACCTTGGCCTGCAAGGTTTCGCCGCGTTGCAGGTGCTTGCTCGACAGGCTCAGGTCCGACAGGGCGAAACTGCTGTAGCTCAGGCCGTAGCCGAAGGGGTACAGCGGGCCGTTGGGTTCCTCGAAGTACTGCGAAGTGTAGTTGCCCGGCTGCCCCGGAGTGAACGGGCGGCCGATGCTCAGGTGGTTGTAGTACAGCGGAATCTGCCCCACCGAGCGCGGGAAGGTGATCGGCAGCTTGCCCGAGGGATTGTAGTCGCCGAACAGCACATCGGCGATGGCGTTACCGCCTTCGGTGCCGCTGAACCAGGTTTCCAGGATGGCGTCTGCCTGCTCGCGTTCCCAGGCGATCGACAGCGGGCGGCCGTTCATCAGCACCAGCACCAGGGGCTTGCCGGTGGCTTTCAAAGCCTTGATCAGCTCGCGCTGGCTGGCCGGGATTTCCAGGGTGGTGCGGCTCGACGACTCGTGCGACATCCCGCGCGACTCGCCGACCACCGCCACCACCACGTCGGCCTGCTGGGCGGCCTTGACCGCCTCGTCGATCAGCACCGCGGGCGGGCGCGGATCGTCGACGATTTCCGGGGCATCGAAGTTGAGGAAGTTGAGGTAGTCGAGAATCGCCTTGTCGCCGGTGACGTTGGCGCCCTTGGCGTAGACCAGCTTGCCCCGGCCGTCGAGCGCCCGGCGCAGGCCTTCGCGTACGGTCACCGAATGCTGCGGCCGGCCATCGGCGGCCCAGCTGCCCATCATGTCGATGGGCGCGTCGGCCAGTGGGCCGACCACGGCGATGGCGGCGGACTTGCTCAGCGGCAGGGTCTGTTCGCGGTTTTCCAGCAGCACCAGGCTGCGCTTGGCCACGTCACGGGCGGCGTCGCGGTGCAGGCGCGATTCGGCGTAGGTGTCCGGCACGTCGTCTTCGCGCTTGCCGATGCGCACGTAGGGGTCTTTGAACAGGCCCATTTCGTACTTGGCACCGAGCACTTCGCGCACCGCCTGGTCGAGCTCGGCCTGGCTCACTTCGCCGGACTCGAGCAGCCCCGGCAGTTCCTCGCCGTAGAGCGAGTCGTTCATGCTCATGTCGATCCCTGCCTTGATCGCCAGCTTGGCCGCCTCGCGACCGTCGCGGGCCACGCCGTGGCGGATCAGCTCCTGGATCGCGCCGTGGTCGCTGATGGTCACGCCCTTGAAGCCCCAGTCCTTGCGCAGCAGGTCGTTCATCAACCAGGTGTTGGCGGTGGCCGGCACGCCGTTGATCGAGTTCAGCGCCACCATCACGCCACCGGCGCCGGCATCGATGCCGGCGCGGTAGGGCGGCAGGTAGTCGTTGTACATCTTCGGCAGGCTCATATCGACCGTGTTGTAGTCGCGCCCGCCTTCCACCGCACCGTACAGGGCGAAATGCTTGACTATGGCCAGGATGCTGTCGCGCTCGGCCGGGCTCTTGCCCTGGAAGGCGCGGACCATCGTTTCGCTGATCCGCGAGGTGAGGTAGGTGTCTTCGCCGAAGCCTTCGCTGGTGCGGCCCCAGCGCGGGTCGCGGGCGATATCGACCATGGGCGCGAAGGTCATGTCCAACGCGTCGGCCGAAGCTTCGAGGGCCGAGGTGCGGCCGACCTGGGCGATGGCCGCCAAGTCCCAACTCGAGGCCAGGCCCAGGCTGATGGGGAAGATGGTGCGCTCCCCGTGCACGGTGTCGTAGGCGAAGAACATCGGGATCTTCAATCGGCTGCGCATGGCCGCGTCCTGCATGGGACGGTTTTCGGCGGCGGTGCGCGAGTTGAAGGTGCCGCCTATGCGGCCGGCGGCGATTTCCTCGCGGATCTTCTGTGCGGTCATTTCCGGGCCGATGCTGATCAGGCGCAACTGGCCGATCTTCTCGGCCTGGTTCATCTGCCCCAGCAGGTGGTCGATGAAGGCCTGCTTGTCTTGCAGGGCGGGAGCGGCGTCGGCGGCGAGGGCCGCCTGACTGACAAGGGCGAAAGCCAGGCCCAGCAAAGGCAATTTCATGGTCGATTCCGTCATGGGGCGCAGGCCGTCTCCGGGAGGAGTACGGGCAACCGAAGTGTTCGGGCGGCTATTGTTGTACAGTGCGTCGGGCCACGGCATGCCGGTCTGCCGATGGCCGGCGCCGAATTATGCCTGATTATGGCCGCGGCTCCAGAACCACGATGCACCCATAACTATAAGAAGCCACCGAGACCCAGGGCATGACTTCGCTCACCCCGTTGCAACAGCGCCAGATCGTCGAGGCCGTCGCCGGCGCCGAGCGGCGCACGGCCGCCACCTTGCATGTGGTGCTGGCGCGCCGCACCGACGACTACCCTTATCTGCCTCTGTTCTGCGCCGCCTTGCTGGCCCTGGCCGTGCCCTGGACGTTGCAAACGGCCTTGGATTGGCACCTGGGCCGCATGCTGTTGCTACTGCATGGTCTGCTGTTCGTCGGCCTGTGCCTGCTGCTGCGCCATCCGCGCCTAAGTGGCTGGCTGGTGCCGCCCGTCGTGCGGCGGCGGCAGACGGCGCGGCTGGCATGCCGACACTTCGAGCTGCAGGGCGTGCGGGAAGGGCTGTCGATCTTCGTCTGCGAGGCCGAACGCCATGTGCAGATCCTCCACGAGGCCGCACTTGCCCCAGCCGTTTCGGCGAACGCGCGGCACGCCATCGAGCAACGGCTGCGTGCCGACCTCGCCCGGGAGCAGCTGCTGCCGGGGTTGCTGCTGGCCATCGAGCGTTGCGCCGAGTTGCTCGAAGCGCTGGCGCCGCAAGGCGAACCCACACCGCCCGCCCAGCACCTGGTTGCCCAGCGCTTGGTGCTGCTCGATTAGCCGCGCCCATCGCCTGCCGCTTCGCCTACCTGCGCCGGCCACGTAGAATGCGCGCCACTGCGCTCCGCGCTTCCGCATTCCGAGGCACCCGCTGTCCATGTCCGTTACCGCTCCCCCCGCTGCCGCATCCGATGCGCGCAGCCAGTTTCTCGCCCTGCTCGACCGGGCCCTGGCCGACAACACCCTGAGCAAGCTGGTGCTGGCCCGGCATGTGGGCAGCGATGCCAGCCTGCAGCGGATCATCGCCAAGCCGGTGCTGATCAAGGGCCAGCCGCACCTTTCGCTGGTCTACCGGCACCAGACCCGCGACATCACCCGCAACCTGCCGCTGGCCGACGTGCCGGCGCTGGCCGCCGAGCTGTTGCCCGCCGCCTTTCGCAATGCCCACCTGTTCGACGCCGACGGCGAGGTGCAACTGACCTTCAGCAAGAAGGGCAAGGCCATGCTGCAGCGCCATGGCGCCCAGGCGCCGCGCGAGATGGCCGCTAGCAGCGGCCACGATCGTGAGAAGAAGCGCCACCTGGAACTGTCGCGGCCTTTCCTGCGCGATCTGGGCGTGACCGATGCGCAAGGCGCCTTGATCCCGTCCATGTCACGCAAGTGGAAGCAGATCAACAAATTCATCGAAGTCTTCGAGCATGCGCTGGCCAGCGCGCCACTACCGGCCGAACGGCCGTTGCGGGTGGCCGACTTCGGTTCGGGCAAGGGTTACCTGACCTTCGCCATGCACGACTACCTACGCAACAGCATGGGCCGCGAGGCCCAAGTGACCGGCGTGGAGCTGCGCCCGGACATGGTCGAGCTGTGCAACGCCGCGGCGTCGCGTCTGGAACACCCCGGCCTGCACTTCGAGTGCGGCGACGTGCGCAGCGTGGTGCCGGATGCCATCGAGGTGATGATCGCCTTGCACGCCTGTGACGTCGCCACCGACTACGCCATCCACACGGGCATCCGCTGCCAGGCGGCGATCATCATGTGCTCGCCGTGCTGCCACAAGCAGTTGCGCCCGCAACTGCGCAGCCCCGAGCTGTTGCAGCCGATGCTGCAATACGGGCTGCATCAAGGCCAGCAGGCCGAGATGCTCACCGACAGCCTGCGCGCGCTGTACTTGGAAGCCTGCGGCTACGAGACCAAGGTGTTCGAGTTCATTTCCCTGGAGCACACCAGCAAGAACAAGATGGTCCTGGCCGTGAAGCGCGAGCGGCCGCTGCCGAACGACGAGCTGCTGGCACGCATCGCGCAGTTGAAGGCGTTCTATTCGATCACCGAGCACTGCCTGGAGACCCTGCTGCGCGCCGACGGCCTGCTGCCGGCGCACTGAGGACGCTCAGCGTCGGCGCAGGCCTTTCGGTGGCTCGATGGCCAGCCCAGGGGCTGCCAGTGGGTGGCTGCTGGCGTCGAAGAAGTCCAGCGCGGTGCCGGGCAGGTCACCCAGCCGCTCGCCGAAATGCCGTTGCTGGTTGAGCACCGAGGCTTCGCCCAAGGGCCGAATCGCCACGGCGATGCGCGCCGGACGCGCCTGGCGCAGGGCATCGAGCAAGTGCCCATCGCTGTCGTCCAGGTGCTGGCCGAGCAGGCACAGGTTGCCGCCTTCGGCGGCCAGTTGCGCCAGGCACCATGACAAGTAGTCGCTGCCACGAATGGCTTGCAGCTTGTGCGCACTGGGCGCTTCGTTGACGAACAGCGGCACTTCGCCCGGCACGTTCACCGCCGCGCCGTCGAGCAGTTCGCGGCCCTCGGCGGCCCGCAGACGCGTGGTGCCGTCGGCCTGGCGCAGCAGGTGCAGGCCGCCGTGCAGGTGCAGCATGCGGGTGCCGTCGACTTGCGTGCGGCGCACGTCGAAGAAACCCTGCTCGTCGAACAGCGCCGCGAAGCCTTCGGGTCGGTGCTGCACGGCCCAGGGCAGGATCAGGTCGTAGTTGCTGGTGTACACGCTGCGGTAGCGGCGCAGCTCGGCGTTGATCTGCGCCAGCGTGTCGTCCGGCACCAGGCTCAGCGGCACGTGCACGGCGCGGATGGCATGGATCAGCGCCTGCTTGATCGAGTAGTAGCGGTTGAGCGGTGCGGTGGAGTTGATGGCCAGGGCGGCATTGGCGCGTACGGTGGTGTTCAGCGCGCTCAGCAGTGGCTCGAACAGCTCCGTGCCCAGGGCCTTGAACAGCGCCTGGTCGCTGATGCCCAGGGCCTTGTGGCGGACCTGCTGGGCCTGCTCGAACAGCGAGAAGTAGCCGAACGGTTTCCACAGCGCGCGGCTGGCACCGTTGCCCAGCAGCAGGGCGGTGGCGGGGTGGCGGTCGTTGAGCTCGGCCCAGGAGGGCAGGTGGGCATCGCGTGCGGGCATTGGACTTCCATTGGCGGTCGCGTAAACGCCGCGACTGTAACACGTCGCCTTGGCGCGCCGCGCGGGCCGACAGGCGCCGGTCGGCCGAAAGCGACGGGCGTCGAGCGGCAGTTCTTGAGGTCGCACGCGGCTGTCTATATCGTCCGCACCATTCATCTCTAGGTAGGAAAGGTTTCAGGCTATGGCGAGCGAACATCTTGGCGCGGAGCAGTACGTCGAAGGCCGGCTGGTGGCCGTGATCCTGCTCGTGCTCACCGGCGTCGGCGCCTTGGCCGCCACCACCTTCTGCGGTGGCCGGGCCTGCGCGTTGGTCGCGCCGGTGGTCGCCTGCGCAGTGGTGGTGGCGCTGGTGCTGCTGGCCGTGCTCAACCGCGGCGCCAAGCGGCCCAAGCGCGAAGGGCGCAGCTACCTCCTGGCATTCGCGGTGGCGCTGGTCTGGGCCGCGGGGGTGAGCGCTCTCGTACTCGACCAGACCGGGCCGGCGCAAGCGCACCTGGCGCTGTTCGCCGGGCTGCTGTGCGGTGTGCTCGGGGGCATCGCGGCGGCGATCGTGGCGCACCTGTGGCATGAGTGGCCGAGCAATGTCGTGGCGCGTCCGTCCCGCCGTGACGCGAAAGCCCGGCAGGCGCTGGCGCAGGTCAAGGATCGGCTGTGAGGTGGCGGGGCGTCATCGCATGCCACGCCTTGCGCTGAAGCGCTGCCCGCGCTGCGCTGCGCCTGGTACGCGAAGGTTTCGGCAGCACGTGCTCCAGGCAATGGGAATGATTTGCCCGCCGTCGCGCTCGAACCTGAAACGACGGCTCTGCAAGCCCAAGCGGCTCGCGTCGCGCACACAGGACTGAACGATGGCCAAAGAGATCAAGAACCCTTGCATTTCCGAGTGCAAGGTCAACAGCGAAATGTGCCTGAGCTGCGGGCGCAGCCGCGAGGAAATCCGCAAGTGGAAGGGCATGAAGCGGTCCGAGAAGAAGGACACGGTGGAGCGCGCCGCCGTGCGGTTGAAGGCGATCAAGAAGAAGAAGCGCGACAAGAAATGAAAGGTCCGCAACCCAACCTTGCCTGGCTTCGGCAGCTTGAAGGCGCATGCGCGTGAAGCGTGGCATGTAGCTGAGCAGGGCGCCTGAAGCGCTGCATCGAACCGCGTACTTAAAGGAGGGCGGCCGAGCGATCATCGCCTCGGCAAGCCGCAAGACCGTGCAGACGGCCTCGCGACAACCGGGGGAGATCAGGCTGGAGCCCATGTTTCCATGTCAGAGCGAATGCCTCGCTCGCTTTCGCCTAGCGCACGCTGGCCCGCACCTTCTCGCGGAAGCTGCTTTCATAACCGTCCTGGCGTTTCACCCGCTCGGCCAGGGTCGGCAGCAGGCTGCGCGCAACCACGATGATGCCGTCGCGGTCACCGATGATGGCATCGCCCGGATAGCACACCACGTTACCGCAGGCGACGGCGATACCCACCTGGCCCGGCCCCCATTTCGAGGGGCCGGCCGGGTTCACCGCGCGGGCATAGACGGGCAGCCCCATGCCGTCGAGTTCTTCGACGTCACGCACCGCGCCATCGATGACCACCGCCGCCACCTGCTTGGCCAGGCAAACCTCACCGAGCAGGTCGCCGAACACCGAGCGGTTCACTTCACCGTTGCCGTTGATGACCAGCACATCCCCTGGCTGCGCTTCGTCCAGCGCGCGGTGGATGGCGAGGTTGTCACCCTCGCGCGTGTTCAGCGGCAGGATGGTGCCGAAGAACCTGGGCTTGCCGGCGGTGTGGCGAATGGCCGAAGCCATCATGCCCATGCGCTCGAGCACATCGCCGATCAAAGCCACCGGGTAGTGCGAGATCTCCTCGATCGACGCCAGATCGGCGCGCTCCCAGGTGGCGTTAACACGGATCGACTCATCGGACACATTGATGAACATTGCAGACCTCTCGTTTCGAACAAGGCTTAGCCGAGCGACTTCGCCACAGGCTGGTTGACGGGGTGGGCAGGTGCTCGGCCCTCGAGCACGGCGGCGATCGCTTCCAGGGCGCTCATGCCGACGCGCAGCAGTGACTCGTCGGTCTGGCCGGCGACATGGGGCGTGACGATCAGGTTGGGCGTGTTGGCGATGTCTGGCGTGGCATGCGCGAAGGGTTTGATCATGTCGATGTTCTCGGCGGCCAGAACGTCAGCCCCCGCACCGGCCAGCTTGCCGCGCTCGAGCGCATCGACCAGGGCTTGCTCGTCCACCACGCCGCCACGGCTGGTGTTGATCAGCATCGCGCCGGTTTTCATCTTGGCGAACTCGGGTGCGCCGATGAGGTTGCGCGTGGTCGGCAGCAACGGCACGTGCAGGCTGACGACATCGGCCGTGGACAGGAGGGTGTCGAAGTCCACCCAGCGCTTGTCCGAGCCCGGGTCGATGGCCGGGTCGGTGAAGACCACCTTCATGCCGAACGCCTCCGCCACGGGTGCCACGCTCGAGCCGATGTTGCCGAATCCCACCAGGCCCAGCGTGCGCCCTTCGAGCTCGATGCCGGTCAACGAGAGGCGGTCTTCTGCCCAGATCTGGTTGCGGGTTTGCTCCGAGGCTAGCGGCAGTTTGCGGCACAGCGACAAGAGCAGGGCGAAGACGTGCTCGACCACGCTGCGCTGATTCGCACCCGGCGTGTTCGTGACCCAGACGCCGTGGTCGGCGGCCGCTTCACAGTCGACGTTGTCATAGCCGGCACCGTGCCGAGCGACGATCTTCAGCTTCGGCGAGGCCGCGATCATTTCTGCGCTGATGCGGCCACCCCGCAAGAACACGGCATCGACCTGGTTGTGGATTTCTTCGTACGCGACGGCATGGGGGCCATAGCCGAGACGAACCTCGCCGATCTGCGCAAGGCGGGAGAGGATCGTTTCATGGATGGGGCTGGTGACGTAGATCAGAGGCATGCTGTCGTACTCAGGCGAATTGATGTTTTTTGTCGTCGTCGGCGGCTTGGTTGCGCACGGTCCACAACACGATCAGCCCCAAGACACCGGCAGCGCTCAGGATGAAAGCGGGCGCCGTCTGGTTGCCGGTGGCGCCGATCAGCCAGGTGGCCATGAACGGCCCGATGCCGCCGCCGATGACGGCGCCCACGCTGTGGCCGAAGGCGACGCCGGTGTGGCGAACGTGGGTCGGGAAGAATTCGGGCATGACCGAATAGGTGCCGGCCAGGCACAGCGCGTAAGGCACCATGCCCAGGGCCAGACCGGCCATGGCCAGGCTGACCTGGCCTTGCTGCATCAGCAGGAACGAGGGCACCGAGAGCAGCGCGTAGCCGAGATAGGCCAGGCGCAGCACGGCTTTGCTGCCGATGATCGAGCCGAGGTGGCCCGCCAGTGGGATCATCAGCGCGGCGAAACTGACGGCCACCAGCACGATGGTGGAAGCCTGGCCCTTCGAGTAGCCGAGGATCGAGCTGAAGTACGCGGCGATGAATACCGTGCCGATGTAGGTGCCGACGTTCTGCACCAGGGAGATCATCATGACCTTGGTCAGCGGACGCCTGTAGTCACGCACCAGCTCGGCGAAGGGTGCGCTGTGTGCCTGATGCACGTCGGCTTTTTTCGATTCGAATTCCGGGCTGTCTTCGATGCCCAGACGCATCCACAGGCCGACGATGCCCAAGGGCAGGGCCAGCAGGAACGGAATGCGCCAGCCCCAATCGGCCATCTGCGGGTCGGTCAGCCAGGCCGCCGCAAGACCGGCGATGGCTGCGGCGAGCCCTTTGCCGAACTGTGCGATCGACGGCAGGAAGGAGATGTACAGCGAGCGACGATGGGCGGGCGCCCACTCGCGGATGTAGCTGGCCGCACCGCCAATTTCGCCACCGGCAGAGAAGCCCTGCAGCATGCGCAGCGCGACCAGCAGGATGGGGGCCCAGACGCCGATCTGCGCATAGCCTGGCAGCAGGCCGATGAGTGTCGCGGCAACTCCCATCAGGGTGATGCTGGCGATCAGACTCGTTCGGCGTCCTACCTTGTCCCCGAGCCAGCCGAACGCTATGGCGCCGATCGGGCGCACGAGGAATGCCGAACCGAAGACCAGGAAGGTGTTGAGCAAGCCCGTCGTCGGGTCGTCGGAAGGGAAGAAGACCAGGGCGAGGGTGGCCGCCAGGTAGCCGTAGATGCTGAAGTCGTAGTACTCGACGAACGTACCGAAGACGGCTGCGGCGGTAGCCTTCTTGGCTTTGGTCTTGCGCTCGATTCCAGGCTCGGGCAGGGCGACGGACTCCGTCAACGTATTGTTGTTATTCATAGGTCACTCCACTGTGTGGATCACGCCCATCTTTAAAAAATGGGACAGTGTCCTGTTTTGTTTTTTTAAAGAATCCTCGCGCTCGGCCCGGCTGTCAACAGGCGACGATTGCTCTGCACCTTGCAACGGGCACAAAATGGCGATCTCCCGATGCCCTGCCAGCCAATCAAATGCCAAACGCACCCACTGAACATGCGGCTTCCAAAGCCTGCGCAGCCACGTCCAGCCACGGTCGATTGATCGAGGTGCTGGATGCTTTGGTCAGACGAGCGGATGGCGAAGCCTGGGGCGTCAGGGAGCTGGCCAACGAGCTCGAGCAAAGCCGCAGCACCGTCAACCGCATCCTGGTGGCTTTGGTCGAGCGGGATTTTGCGGTCGAGGAGGGCGTCGGAAAATATCGAGTGGGGCCGCGCTTCAGGGTGCTGATGCACGCGTTGAATCATCGCAGTGCGCTGTTGGACACGGCCCGGCAGCTACTCGACGGTCTGGCGCAAAGCGCACGGCAGGCGGCCGTACTGTCGGTGTATGCGCCTTATGTGAACGGCTACTACATCCTGCACTGTGGCGAGGCTCCGGCCACGTTGTTCTTCAGGCCCAAGCGTGGAAATCCGTTCCCTTTGTCGTTCGCAGACATCGGCAGAGGCTTGAGCGAGTACCTGCGAACGCATCCCTGTTCGGAGCAAATCCCACCCCAGCGAACACCGCTCGAACCGTCGAAGGGCATCGCCGAAATCGAGTTCCCTACGGCTGTTTCGATGGTGGTGAGGCCACTGGCACCGGGGTTGCTGATTCTGCTGTCGCTGCACGAGCTGGGCAGTGTCGAGGTCAAGGTTCGCAACACGGCCCAGGCGGCTCTCGAGCAGATGGCCGACCGCCTGGCACAGACGGTCGGCGCGGCGAGCGGTGTTGGGCTCGAGGTCATCAGCGATGGCGACAGCTCCATCGTCGCCCGGCTGGAGGGGCTGCTTCAACTGGTCTGCGCCGAGCCCAATGGCTACGCGTGCGGCTCGAGTATGGCCGCCCAGTTGCACTGCAATGTGGCGACCGCCAAGAAAATCATGAATTCCGCCACGCTCGAACGCTTGATACACAGCGACGGGCAGGCGATCCATCCCAGTGCCCGCCTCTATCAATGGGCGGCGCTGCTGAGCAACGAAACCTACTCCCCAGTGAAGCTCTGCAAGGCCATCGTCGACGCTCTCGTGAAGGAAACGGGCGAGACCATCGCCTATCTATCGTTCGACCATGCCACTGCCAAGGCCCAGTTCCTCGACGTTGTCCAAGGTTGGCGGCCTATCCAGTACCAGCTCGAAACCGGGGTGGACGTTCCCCTGTATGCCGGGGGGGCGGGCAAAGCCGTATTGGCTCATCTGCCAGCGGCTTTCGCTGAGGGTCTGAAGCTGGAAAAGCTCACCGACGCGACGATCACCTCGCACGCCAAGCTGCAGGCCGACCTTGGGGCGATCCGTGATCGAGGCTGGTCGATGGGCGACGGCGAACGGGTGCTGGGCGCCTTCGGTATCGGCGTGCCTTTCTTCATCGATGGGCACGTTGCCGGATCGATTTCCGCGACCATACCGCAGTACCGCAAGGAAGACTGTGACATCCCGTCCCTGGTCGAGAGCATGAAGCTGGCCTCGGAACGCATTGGCCGTTTGCTTTCTGTAGGGTCGGTGGGGCCAGTCGTACCTTGAGACTAAGCGCTGCAAGAGGGAGCAGGCGCGGCTGATGGCCGTGCTAGGCGCTCGTTATCGTAGGGAAAGTAGACTGGATTTTAATGCTGATGCCCGCGTATGTCGGGGCTTGGGGGTGGAGCGGGTAGAGGGAATCGAACCCTCAACTAAAGCTTGGGAAGCTTTCGTTTTGCCACTAAACTATACCCGCTTCGCAGGGCGACTTTTTACCAGAGTGCGGCAGGTATTGAAAGCACGAACTGTGAAATAACCGCCTCTCCCGCTCCGCCAAGCAACGCCTTTGCAACCTTTCTCAGCCTATCTATCCCCGGTGCCCCGCCAATACGCGGATCAAACCGAAGCGATCTCCGCTGCATCCAGCTCGCGATACGCCCCCGGCGCCAGCCCAGGGTCGAGACGAATCGCCCCCATCTGCTCGCGGTGCAGCGCCACCACCTTGTTGTCGAACTGGCCGAACATGCGTTTGACCTGGTGATAGCGCCCCTCGACGATCGTCAGCCGTGCCTCCCGTGGCCCAAGGATGTCCAGTTGGGCGGGCAGGGTGGTGAGGTCTTCGAAGGCGAAGTAGAACCCTTCGCGAAAGCGCGCCACGTAATGCGCGCCAATCTCGTCTTCGGTATGCACCAGATACGTTTTGGGCTGCTTGGTACGCGGCTGCGTCAGGCGGCGCGACCATTGGCCGTCATTGGTCAGCAGGAGCAGGCCGGTGGTGTTGTAGTCCAGGCGCCCGGCGATGTGCAGCCCTTCACGCAGCGCAGGCGGCAGCAGGTCGAGCACGGTGGTGTGCTCGGGGTCGCAGGTGGCGCTGACGCAGCCGGCCGGTTTGTGCAGCATCAGGTAGCGCGCCGGCTCGCCGGCTTGCAGCACCTGGCCGTCCACTTGCACATGGCTGAACATCCTGATTTCGCAGCGCGGATCGTCCACCGCCTGGCCATCCACGCGCACGCGCCGCTGCGCCAATAGCAGGCGCACTTGCTGACGGTTGTACTGGGGCAGGTTGGCGAGAAATCGGTCCAGGCGCATGAGGGTCGGCAGGTCGTGGGCGGGGGGCGCAGTCTAGCGCTTTGGCGGGGCGAGCGCCGCAGGGTCGCTATGCGGTGTCGGTAAAGGTCTAGCGGGACGGCGATGCCGCTTCCAACTGTGCCAGTACCCCCGCGCAACGCGGACACAAACAGCGGCTGTTGCGTTGTTCCAGGGGCAGGGCCAGCAGCACGGCGGGGTCGATGCTGACCCCAGAGCACCAGCAGGGCTGGTCTGCGCGTTGCGGGTCGGCCAGGGCGCAATCGTTGCGGCCACCGCAGGCGGGGCAGTGCTGGGCGTCAGTCATGCCCGGCCTCCAGGCGCTCGCCGCAGACGCGGTTGCGCCCACCTTGCTTGGCGCGGTACAGGGCGTTGTCGGCCCGCGCCAGCAGAGCTTGCAAGTCGTCGCCCGGTTGCAGGCCGCTCAGGCCGATGCTGGTGGTCAGGCGCAACGGCTTGCCTTCGAAGCTGAACACCAGTTGTTCGGCGCGCAAGCGGATCTTGTCGGCCACATGCAGCGCCGCCTCCCCTTGTACACCCCGCAACAACACGATGAATTCCTCGCCACCCCAGCGGCAGAGGATGTCGGTCTGGCGCAGGCTGCCTTGCAGCACCAGGGCGAACTGGCGCAGCACTTCGTCGCCGGCTAGGTGGCCATGGGTATCGTTGAGCACCTTGAAGTGGTCGAGGTCGATCAGCAACGCCACCAGCGGCCTGTGTTCGCGCTGGGCCTGTTGCAGGGCGCGCTCGGCCAGCAGGTCGAAGCTGCGCCGGTTGGGCAGGCCGGTCAGGCTGTCGAGGGTGGCCAGGGCTTCGGTGTTGTCCTGGTGGCGCTTGATCATGGCATTGAGCAGCAACAGCACGACGAGGGTGATCATCGCGCAGATCAGCAGGTTGATGTACAGCGACTCGCGGATGCGGTCCAGCGCGCCGGTCTCGCGCTTGTCGACCATCAGGTACCAGTTCAGCTCGGGGATCAGCCGCACGTTCAGGTAATGACTGTGTCCGTTTGCGTCTTCGTAGCTGTGGCTGCCAGCGCTGGGCGCCTGCATGTGGCCGGCCATGCTGCCCAGCGCGGCGTTGCCCGCCATGTGGTCGCCGACGCGCAGGCCATGTGGGCCGCCGTCGGAGCCGGTGAGCAGCACTTTGCCCTGGGCATCGGTGAAGAACACCGAACGTTGGTAGCGGCGTTGGTATTCGTCGATCAGCTCGACCACCGTGTTCACGCTCAAGCCCACCCCCGCCGCACCGAGAAAGCGCTGGTCGTCGTCGAGCACGCGGTAGTTGATGAACAGGGTCAGAGCGTCCTGGTTGGCCATGTCCACATCGACGTTGATCTCGTAAGGTGCGGCCCCGTCGCGTAGGCGGAAATACCAGGCGTCGCGCCATTCTTCGGCCTCTACCTTCTTCAGCACGCCCTTGGCCTGGTAGTAGGTGCGGCTGGCTTCGGAGACCAGAAACGCGGTGAAGGTGCCTTGCCGGGCCACGATCCCGCCGAGGTAGCGGGTCATGCGCGTGGGGTCTTGCTCGCCGGCCAGCAGCCAGTCGCGCACGAAGGTGTCTTGGGCCATCATCGAGGCCATCAGTACCGGGCGGATCAGGTCCTTCTGGATTTCCGAATACACGGTGTTGGACGTCAGCGGCAGTTCGGTGTTGATGATGCTGTCGCGGATGGCGCTGCGCGAGGCGAGATAGCTCAGCAGCGAGGTGGCCAGAAAGCCGCAGGTCAGCAGCACCAGCAAGGCGAGGATCAGCGAGCGCTGCGAAAACAGAGCGGAGCGAGGCGGCATGATCTTCCCATGATGTTTGCCAAGGCGGGCCATTCTAGTGACAAGCAGAAAAAATGGCCCCATGTTTTTCGACGGCTGAAACACCTGTTTCAAATTGTTGCTAGGCTGGCACCGAACCCTGGAATCGCGGTCCTAGCTAAGTCGATCCACGTACTGGGGTCGACGCCCGCCAGCGTCGTTGGTCTGGGCACCCCAGCGGTCCAGGAGGCCGCCCATGTTTCCTCGAATCCGAATGCTGTTCCTCGCACTCGCGGCGTCGCTGACGGCCGCCTGCGTACCCTATACCGGCGGCGGCCAGTACCGCACCGAGGTGTATTCCGTCGAGCGCGAAGTGTATCCGAGCGACGGCTACTACGTGGTACCGCAGCCGCGCTATCGCTACGACGCGCCGCCCCGCTACTACCCGGCACCGCGGGGTTACTACCGCGTGGTGCCCGATCCGCGCCTGCGACCCTATGCGCCGCCGCCGGTGATCATTCGCGAACGTGGCCCACGTTACGACTACGGCCATCGCCAGCGCTACGACTATGGCCGCGACCGCGATCGGTATGACTACCGCGCCAGGCCCCACCGCGACGGGCCGCGCCATGCCGGGCCGGGGAACTGGCCGGGCCGTGGCGAAGGGCCGCGGCAGCATGGCGGGCACCACGGCCCGCGCCCTTAGGGCAGGCGCCAACCCCGGGTCGATGCGGGCCGGCTCAGGATTGCTCGGACATCGCACCCGCAGCGCCGGACGAACCGATGGTGTCGCTCGCAGGTCCCATGGTTGACACGGGCAAGACGCTTTTCTACTGTCGCGCCCCCTGATTTCGGACCGCCCCATGACCGACGACGATCGCATCAAGCTCGAACCCAGTTGGAAAGCCGCCCTACGCGCCGAGTTCGACCAGCCTTACATGCATCAACTGCGCGAGTTCCTGCGGCAGGAATACGCCGCCGGCAAGCAGATCTACCCGCCCGGGCCGCTGATCTTCAATGCGCTCAATTCCACGCCATTGCCCCAGGTCAAGGTAGTGATCCTCGGCCAGGACCCGTACCACGGCCCCGGCCAGGCCCATGGCCTGTGCTTCTCGGTGCAGCCGGGTGTGCCCACGCCGCCGTCGCTGGTCAACATCTATAAAGAATTGCAGCGCGACCTGAACCTGCCCATTCCCAACCATGGCTACCTGCAAAGCTGGGCCGAGCAGGGCGTACTGTTGCTCAACACCACGATGACCGTGGAGCGCGCCAACGCCGCCTCGCACGCCAAGAAAGGCTGGGAACACTTCACCGACCGCATCATCCAGGTGGTCAGCGACGAGTGCGAGCACGTGGTGTTCCTGCTGTGGGGCGCCCATGCGCAGAGCAAGCAGAAGCTCATCGACGGTACCAAGCACCTGGTGCTCAAGTCGGTGCACCCCTCGCCGCTGTCGGCCTACCGTGGGTTCATCGGCTGCGGGCATTTCAGTCGGGCCAACGGCTTCCTCGAACAGCGCGGTATCGCGCCGATCGATTGGGCGTTGCCGGCCAACCCCGTCGCCTGAGGCTCAGCTGGCGCGCTGCCAGCGACGGAACAGCGGCTCGGCCAGGAACAGCACGAACAGCAGGCGCATGACCTGCATGGCCGTCACCAGCGGCACCGACAGCTGCAGGGTCTCGGCGGTCAGGCTCATCTCGGCGATGCCGCCAGGCATCATGCCCAGGGTCAGCGAACGTATGTCGAGCCCGGTCAGCTCGCCCAGCCCCCAGGCCGCCGCACCGGCCACCGCCATGCTCAATGCGGTGGCGATCAAGGTGCGACCCAGAAAGGCCGGCGCTCGGCGGAAGAACGCACGGTTGAAGTGACAGGCCAGGCCGCTGCCGATCAGCCATTGGCCGATCTGGCTGGCGCCATCGGGCAACGAAGTGTGCAGACCACCGGCCAGGCTCACCGTCGCCGCTACCAAGAGCGGCCCGAACAGCCAGGGATTGGGCTGGTGCAGGCGTTGCCAGAGCAAGGCGCAGCCCAGTGCCAGCGGCGCGATCAATGCCAACCACGGCCAGCTCACACTGCCGGCATGATTCAGCGCCACGCCCTCGCCGAGCAGCAGCTTGAACAAGGCCGGTATGCACAGCACCACCGCCAGCACGCGCAGGCTCTGCGCCGCCGCCACCTGGCTGAGCACCGCGCCGTTGCGCGCGCCGAGGTTGACCATCTCGCCCGAACCGCCCGGCATGCTGGCGAAGAACGCCGTCGCGCGGTCTTCGCCGCTGCGGCGCAGCAGCGCCACGCCGATGACGCTCGACACTGTGGTCAGCAGCGCGCCGAACAGGATCAGCAGGAAATGACTGGAGACTTGCTCGATCACCAGCGGCGTGAAGTGCAGGCCGATGCCCACGCCGATGATCCATTGGCCGCATTTGCGCCCGTGGGGGATTTCCGACAACTGCCAGGGTGTCAGGCAGCGCACCAGGATGATGGCCAGCAGGGCGCCGACCATCCATGGCAAAGGCCAGCCGACCTTGCTGGCGAGAAACCCGCCCGCAAGGCCGACCAGCCCGGTTGCCCAGTACAGCGGCAGACCGCGATCAGGCACCAGCCAGCGCCCGACGTGCCTTGGCGCGGCGGCGCCAGATGCGGATCAGCGGCAGCGAGATCATGCACGCGGTGAGCACCCACACGCCCAGGCTGATCGGGCTCGACCAGAGGATGCCCAGCTCGCCGTTGGAGATCGACAGCGCGCGGCGCAGGTTCTGCTCCATCAGCCCGCCCAGGATGAAGCCGAGCAGGATCGGCGACAGGGGGAAGTCCAGCTTGCGCAGGATGTAGCCCATGATGCCGATGCCGACCATCAGGAACAGGTCGAAGGTGGTGGCATGCACGGCGTACACGCCGATCCCGGTGATGATCGCGATCACCGGCACCAGCGCCCAGTTCGGCACGGCCAGGATGCGGGTGAAGATGCGGATCATCGGGATGTTCAGGATCACCAGCATGATGTTGGCGATGAACAGCGAAGCGATCAGGCCCCAGACGATGTCCGGCTGCTGTTGGAACAGCAGCGGGCCGGGGGTGATGTTATACAGCGTCAACGCGCCGATCATCACCGCCGTGGTACCCGAACCGGGCACGCCCAGGGTCAGCATCGGCACCAGGGCGCCGCAGCAGGAGGCGCCGATGGCGGTTTCCGGGGCGGCCAGGCCACGGGCATCGCCCTGGCCGAACTTGCCGCTCTCACCGGCCATGCGCTTCTCGGTCATGTACGCCACGGCGCTGGCCAGGGTCGCACCGGCACCGGGCAGCACGCCCATGACGAAGCCGAGCAGGCCGCAGCGGATGTTCACCGCGAACACCGACGCCGCTTCCTTCATGTTGAACAGCATGCGCCCGGTAGCCTTGACCGCCTGGTGGCCGTGGTGGGTCTTCTCCAGCAGCAGGAGGATTTCGCTGATCGAGAACAGCCCCAGTACCAGCACCACGAACTGAATGCCGTCGGCCAGGTGCACGCTGTCGCCGGTGAAGCGGTACACACCGCTGTTGGCGTCGATGCCCACGGCCGACAGGAACAGGCCGATGAGCGCGGCGATGAAGGTCTTCAAGGGTTTGTCGCCGGCCATGCCACCCAGCGCGACGATGGCGAACACCATCAGCACGAAGTATTCGGCCGGTCCGAAGGCGATCGCCCATTTCGCCAGCAACGGGGCGAACAGCACCATGCCGCAGGTGGCGATGAAAGCGCCGATGAACGAGCTCCAGGCCGACAGCGACAGCGCCACGCCGGCCAGGCCCTGACGGGCCATGGGGTAGCCGTCGAGGGTAGTCATCACGGTGGACGCTTCACCCGGGATGTTCAGCAGGATCGAGCTGATGCGACCGCCGTATTCGCAGCCCAGGTACACCGCCGCCAGCAGGATCAGCGCCGATTCCGGGGGCAGGCCCAGGGCGAAGGCGATGGGGATCAGCAGGGCCACGCCGTTGATCGGGCCCAGGCCCGGCAGCAGGCCGACCACGGTGCCGATCAGGGTGCCGCTCAGGGCGGTGACCAGGTTGTAGGGGGAGAGGGCAACGCCGAAGCCCTGGCCCAGGTAGCTCAAAGTATCCATGTCTCAGTTCTCCAGAACGCTGAGCAGGCCAAGGGGCAGCGGCACGTCCATCATGCGGTCGAACAGCCAGTAGAGGAACACGCTCATCACCGTCACCACGATGGCGCTGTGCAGCCAGCGGCCACCGTACAGACGCGCCATGGGAATGCCGACGAGGATCGCGCTGAGGATGAAGCCCAGCGACTCGAAGGTGTAGGCGAACAGCAGCAGCAGGCCGACGCACAGGGCGATCTTGGTCAGCGTGGCGCGGTCGAGCTCGGGCTCGTCGTCCTTGCGCACGATCGGCGTAGGGCGGATCGCCAGGTACAGCAGGCCCAGGCTCATCAGGCCGAGCATCAGCAGCGGATAGGCACGCGGCCCGACCGGCTCGTAGGAAAACGCGGCCTGGTAGGGCCAGGCCATCACCGCCAGGGCGGCACAGACCGCCAGCAGGATGAGGGCGAAGAGGCGTTGCAGGATCATGGGCGAATCCTCGATTGGAAAGAGGCTGAATCGGGGTGTGGGAACATTCGGCTAGGCGCTCCGATTAGCTGCGATGGCACCGTGTTGGAGCGGCTAAAGCCGCTCCAACAGGGGTGCGTATCGCGGCTGATCGGAGCTCCGAACCGACCGCTCCTACAACAGAACCGCCGGCTTACTGCACCAGCCCGAATTCCTTGGCCAGCACCTTGTACTGCGCCACCTGCTGCTTCACGTAGCCGTCCAACTGCTCGCCGGTCATGGCGAAGGGGAACAGCTCACGTTGGTCGCGCAGCTTGGCGAAGTCCTCGGAGGCCAGCACTTTGTCGAAAGCCTCTTTCCACCAGGCGTAGTCTTCGTCGCTGACCTTCGGCCCCAGGTAGAAGCCGCGTACCACAGGCCAGACGATGTCGTAGCCTTGTTCCTTGGCGGTCGGGATGTCCTTCATGGCCGGGTCGTCGAGGCGCTCTTCGGAGAACACCGCGAGCAGGCGCATGTTGCCGCTCTCGATGTGCGGCATGGAGTCGGAGATGTCTGTCGAGCCGACCTGGATGTGCCCACCCAGCAGCGCCGTGGCGATTTCGCCGCCGCCTTCCAGGGCCACGTAGCGCAGGTCGCGCGGGTTGATGCCGGCGGCCTTGGCGATGAGCGCGGTCTGCATCCAGTCCTGGCTGCCGACGGTGCCGCCCGAACCGATCACCACCTTGCCCGGGTCTTTCTTCAGCGCCGCGACCAGATCGTCGAGGGTCTTGTAGGGCGAATCGCTTTTCACCGCGATGGCGCCATAGCTGGTGCCGACTGCCGACAGCCAACGCACGGCGTTTTCGTCGAAACGGCCGAACTTGCCCTGCGCCAGGTTCAGCAGCGAGCCGCTGGACCAGGCCACCAATGTGCCGGCGTCGGCCGGACGCTGGGCGACCACGGCGTTGTACGCCACCGCGCCGACGCCGCCGGGCATGTAGGTCACACGCATGGGTTTGCTGAGGACCTTCTCGCTGACCAGCGCGCTTTGCGCCAGCTTGCAGGTCAGGTCGAAACCGCCGCCGGGCGAAGCCGGGGCGATGCATTCGGGGCGTTTTGGCTCACCGGCCAGGGCATTGCCGGCCAGCAGCAGGCAGCCAGTGGCCAGGGCGAGGCGGCGCAGGGAAAAGGTCATCGTCTATCTCCGTCACATTTGTTGTTATGGGTTACCAGAGGGCCACGCTGTAGCTCACCAGCACACGGGTTTCGTCGGCATCGCGGGTGAAGTTGGAGCGGAACGAGGCGTTGCGCAGGCGCACCTCGACGTTCTTCAACGGCCCGCTCTGCACCACGTACTTGAGTTCGGTGTTGCGCTCCCATTCCTTGCCCTCGCCACCACTGGCGCGGCTGACGTTGTCGCCGCGCAGGTAACGGGTGAGGAAGCTCAGACCGGGCAGGCCGAGAGCGGCGAAGTTGTAGTCGTAGCGCAGTTGCCAGGAGTGCTCGTCGGCGTTGGCGAAGTCGTTGATCTGCACGAAGTTGACCAGGTGCGGATCGGCGCCGTCGAGGTAGGGAAAGGCGCTGTCGCCCGACAGGTGCTGGTAGGCCGCGCTGAGTTTGTGGCCGCTCAAGGCGTAGCTGAACATGCCGTTGACGGTGGTGTTGTCGATGTTGCCGGCCCTGGCCTGGCCTTGCTCGTCGCTGGTCGACAGGCGCAGGTCGGCGCCCAGGGTGCCGGGGCCCCAGGGCTGGGTGGCGAGCAGGCCGAGGAAGTGCTGGCGATAGACGTCATCGAGCTGGGCGAAGTGGTAGCTGCCGGTGATGCGCTTGGTGAAGGCATAGTCCACCCCGGCCATGTCGAAATGGTCACCGCTGAAGGTGCCGCCGAAACGGCTGCCCTTGTTGTTCAGCGCCAGGTCTTCCCAATTGGTGTCGTTGCGGTCCTTGGCCTTTTCCAGGCGTCCGCCGATGAAGGTCACGCGGTCGATGTCGCGCGAGCTGAGCAGCGCGCCTTCGAAGGTCTGCGGCAGGATGCGGCCGTCGTTGGGGCGCAGCACCGGGGTCACCGGAATCAGCGAGCCGACCTTGAGTTCGGTCTTGGAGATGCGCACCTTGCCGGTCACGCCGAGCTTGGAGTATTCGTCGGCGGCGGTGCCGTCGTCGTGTACCGGCAGCAGGCCAGTGCCGCTGCGGTCGCGGCTGGAGTCGAGCTTGACGCCGACCATGCCCAGCGCGTCCAGGCCGAAGCCTAGGGTGCCGTCGGTGTAGCCGGACTGGATGTCGAGCATGAAGCCCTGGGCCCACTCGTCGCGCTTGGACTGTTGTGCGCTGGTGCCATCGCGGAAGTCGCGGTTGAAATACATGTTGCGGGTTTCGAAGGTGGCGGTGCTGTCTTCGATGAACGCGGCCTGGCTCAGCGGCGCGAAGCCGGCCAAGGCGAGAGCGCTGGCGAGGCTGCCAGTGCTTGAGGAAAACGAACGGGTAGGCACGAACGCCTGTAGCTGGGCGGGCAGCATGGGATGACTCCGTTTCTTGTTCTTATTGGTTGCACCACGAGGGTGCACGGCACGGCAGATCGAGCTGCCGTGGTGCGATCCTAGGTAACCAACCTTTCAGCAACCTTTCACGCCGGCAGGATTGTTACAAAGGGATTCACAGAACCGACGGGGCGGGTACACTCCGCGCCAACCGAACGATGCGGGGATGAAGGCGATGCGTGTATTGCTGGTCGAAGACCACCTGCAACTGGCCGAAAGCGTGGCCCAGGCCTTGAAGGGCCTGGGCCTGACCGTGGACGTGCTGCA
The DNA here is from genome assembly GCF_054508135.1 of Pseudomonas sp. MLB6B. Taxonomy (NCBI): domain Bacteria; kingdom Pseudomonadati; phylum Pseudomonadota; class Gammaproteobacteria; order Pseudomonadales; family Pseudomonadaceae; genus Pseudomonas; species Pseudomonas sp. MLB6B. The sequence goes on from NZ_CP199313.1 coordinate 1,978,600, forward strand.
CGATGGCGTGGCTGCCGATCTGGCGCTGGCCAGCGAAGAGTATGCAGCGGTGGTGCTCGACGTCGGGCTGCCGCGTCTGGACGGCTTCGAGGTGCTGGCGCGTCTGCGCGGGCGCGGCAAGACCGTGCCGGTGCTGATGCTCACTGCGCGCAGCGACGTCAAGGACCGCGTCCACGGCCTCAACCTGGGCGCCGACGACTACCTGGCCAAGCCGTTCGAGCTGAGCGAACTCGAAGCCCGGGTCAAGGCTCTGCTGCGCCGCAGCGTGCTCGGCGGCGAGCGCCAGCAGTGCTGCGGGCCTCTGGTCTACGACCTCGACACCCGACGTTTCACCCTCGATACCGAGCACCTGACCCTGACCTCCCGCGAGCAGAGCGTGCTCGAAGCGCTGATCGCCCGGCCGGGGCGGGTGATGAGCAAGGAACAGTTGGCCGCCCAGGTGTTCGGCCTGGACGAAGAAGCCAGCCCCGACGCCATCGAGATCTACATCCACCGCCTGCGCAAGAAGCTCGATGGCCATGCGGTGGCCATCGTCACCTTCCGCGGCCTGGGCTATCTGCTCGAGCACCGCGATGCGTGACGACGGCAGCCTGCGCGGGCGCCTGCTCGGCAACCTGGCCCTGCTGTTGGTGGTGCTGATGTGCGCCAGCGGCCTGAGCGCCTACTGGAACGGCCGCGAGGCGGCCGACACTGCGTACGACCGTACTTTGCTGGCCTCGGCCCGGACCATCGCCGCTGGCCTCTCGCAGCGCGACGGCACGCTGAGCGCCGACGTGCCTTACGTGGCCCTCGATACCTTCGCCTACGACAGCGCCGGGCGCATCTACTATCAGGTGCTGGATATCCAGCAGCGCTTGATCTCCGGCTACGAGCACCTGCCGCCCCCGCCACCGGGCACGCCCCGTACCGACGACTACCCGGCGCTGGCGCGTTTCTACGACGCCCGCTATCAGGGCCAGGACGTGCGTGTGGTGAGCCTGCTGCGGGCCGTCAGCGAGCCGAACATGAACGGTATGGCCGAAATTCGTGTAGCCGAAACCGACGAGGCGCGCGAGAGCATGGCCCGTGACCTGATGACCGACACCCTGCTGCGCTTGGGGATGCTGGCGTTGGCCGCGCTGATGATGGTGTGGTTCGCCGTGAGCGCCGCGCTGCGCCCCTTGGAGCGCCTGCGCAGCGCGGTGGAGGAGCGTCAGCCCGACGACCTGCGGCCCTTGCCGTTGGTGCAGGTGCAGCGCGAGCTGAGCCCGCTGGTGCATGGCCTCAACCATTTCACCGAGCGCTTGCGCGCGCAGTTCGAGCGCCAGGCGCAGTTCATCGCCGATGCCGCCCACGAACTGCGTACGCCGTTGGCGGCGCTCAAGGCGCGCTTGGAGTTGGGTCAGCGTTCCAGCGATCCGCAGCAGTGGCGGCAGACCTTGGCCGAAGCGGCCCAGGGCACCGATCGGCTGACCCATCTGGCCAATCAGTTGCTGTCGTTGGCGCGGGTCGAGCATGGCGCCCGCACCATCGCAGAAGGCGGCGCGCAACGTCTGGACCTGACCCAACTGGCCCGCGAACTGGGCATGGCCCTGGCGCCTCTGGCCCATGCCCGAGGCGTGGCCTTGGCCCTGGAGGCCGAAGCGCCGGTGTGGCTCAAGGGCGAGCCGACCTTGCTCAACGAGCTGCTGAGCAACCTGGTGGACAACGCCATCGCCCATACCCCGCTGGGAGGTACCGTCGTGCTGCGGGTACTGGCACCGGCCGTACTGGAGGTGGAAGACGACGGCCCCGGCATTCCCGAAGCGGAGCGTGAGCGCGTGTTCGAGCGTTTCTACCGGCGCAGCCCGCAGGGCACCGGCCTGGGCCTGGCCATCGTCGGCGAGATCTGCCGCGCGCACTTGGCCACCATCAGTTTGCACGACGGTGACAATGGCGGGCTGAAGGTGCGGGTGGGCTTCAGCACCGATTGACGCGAGAGTGACGGGGTCGAGGCAGTGGCTCGGCGACGTTGGGGCGGGCTTAGCGCAGCATGCCGCGGGCTTCGAGCAGCTCGGCCACGTCCAGTCGCTTGTCGGCCGGCAGCTTCAAATGGCGCCAGGCCGGCAACGCCGTCGGCGGCTGGGCAGGGTCGCCTTGGTGCAGATGGCGGGCGAGCTGGACCACGTCGATGTAGTCCAGTTTCTGGGTGGTACGTTCCAGGTCGTCGATCTGGCTGGGCAGGTTGACCAGTTGCTCGGGGAAGTCCCAGGCGCTGAGGAGCTTGTCGCCGAGCACCGGTTGAATCTGCTCGATGATGTGGTGCAGGCACACCGGGTCTGCCAGCAGTTCGTTGTGCTCTTCGGCATAGATCAGCACCGGCAGGGCGCCGATCTGGTGCACCAGCCCCCCCAGCGCGGCCTGGTCGGGCTTGAGCGAGGTGTGGCGGCGGCACAGCTCGTAGCTGATGCCGGCCACTTCCAGGCTGCGCGCCCAGACGTCGCGCAGCTTCTGTTCCACCGACGGCGAGCGGGCGTGGAAGATCTGCTCGATGACCAGGCCGATGGCCAGGTTGCAGCTGTAGTTGATGCCCAGCCGGGTGATCGCGGTGTGCAGGTCGGTGACTTCCACCGAGGCGCGCAGCAGGGGGCTGTTGACCACCTTGATCAGGCGTGCCGACAGGGCTGCGTCCTGACCGATCACCCGGCTCAGGGCCGCGACGCTGATCTCGCTGTCCTCGGCAGCCTCGCGGATGCTCAAGGCCACCTCGGGCAATGTGGGCAGCAGCAGTTCGTCGTTATCGATGGCGGCAAGCAACTGCGCTTGCACCGTGTCGGCCAGCTTGTTCATCGGGGTTCTCTGCCGCTGTGGAGGGGAGCGCCCCACGCAGGTGCTGGGGCGGGCTGATCAGCGTTGGATTTCCCGGTCGCGGTCAAGTTCGTAGGGCAGGTCGAGCAGGCTCAGGCGCGGACCGTCGGCGGCACCCAGGTGCAGGTTGTCGTCGGCCACGGCGTCGGCACTGAGCACTGCCAGCAACTCGCATGCCTCACCGGCATGCGCCGCCAGCACCACTTCGCCGACCGACGAGCCATGGGTGGGCGAAAACACTTCGGTGCCCGGTTCGGGCAGAGCGCTTTGCGCCAATGCCACGCGGTACATGCGGCGCTTGAGCTTGCCCAGGTACTGCATGCGCGCGACGATTTCCTGACCGGTGTAGCAACCTTTCTTGAAGCTCACACCGTCCACCGCCTGCAGGTTGATCATCTGCGGAATGAACAGCTCGCGGGTGGCGCCCACGACTTGGCCGATTCCGGCGCGGATCTGGCCCAGCAACCAATCGTTCAAGGTGCCCTTGGCGAGTTGGGCATCCAGGCCTTGGCGCACGGCGGCCGCCTGCTCGGCCGTCGCCCAGAGTTCGATGCGTTCGGGCGATACGCGCACTGCCATCAGCCCAGGCTGGCGAACGGTGGCGCCCGCCTCGGGCGCAACTTCCAGGCCCAGCGGTTGCAACGCGGCATCGCCCTGGTGCAGGCCGAAGCGCACCCAGGCGGCGCTCTCGTCGGTGAGCACCGCCTTGGAAAACACGGCGTATTTCTTCAGGTCGGCCATTTGCGCTTCGAGCAGCTCGCTGGCCATCGCCAGGAGAAAGCCATCGCCCTGCGGCAGGATGCGGAAGCTCGACTGCATGCGACCCTTGACCATGCAGCGCGCGCCGAGCCCGGCATGCGCGTCGTCGAGGTAGTTGAGGTTGCAGGTCAGTTGTCCCTGCAGGAACTTGCCCGCGTCGGAGCCGCGGACGGCAAGGATGCCCTCGTGATCGAGAGAGCAGTAGAAAGCGGAATCGGCCATGGGACATCGCGATAGCTAAGAGACTGGCGGCCATCATAGAACGGTGCCGAGCAAATAGGTAGGCGGGGAGTCATGCGCGGTAACAGGGTACGACCGATGCCCAGTGCCGCCGTGCCGGCCAGGCTGTATACTGCCCGGCCATTCGAGGAGGGCCCCATGGTCGAACAAACTGAACTCAATCGCCTGTTCTGGCACAGCCGGCGCGGCATGCTGGAACTGGACGTGCTGCTGGTGCCCTTCAGTCAGGAGGTCTACGCCACCCTCAGCGAGCCTGACCGCGAACTCTACAAGCGCCTGCTCGAATGCGAAGACCAGGACATGTTCGGCTGGTTCATGGAGCGCTGCGAATCCGAAGACCCAGAGCTGCAGCGCATGGTGCGCATGATCCTGGACCGTGTCCAACCCAAGTGACGCCTTCGAATGCCGTTGGCAAGGCTCGCGCCTGCTGCTGACGGCCTATCTCGGATGCATGGCCTTGGCGCTGTGCGCCGTCTGGTTAAGTGCCGCGCCTCTGTGGTTCGCCAATCTGCTCAGCCTGGGCTGCGTCCTGCACGCGCGCTGGATGATCCCGCGGCGCATCCTGCTCACCCATCCCCATGCCATCACCGGCCTGCGCCGCAATGCCCAGGGCTGGAGCCTGTTCAGCCGCGCGTCCGGCTGGCAGCCTGCGCGGCTGTGTCGTGACAGCCTGGCCTTGCCGCACTGTGTGGTGCTGCGCTATGTGCGCCGCGGTCGCTGGCTGAGCGAAAGCCAGTGCGTCCCGGCCGATGCGCTGGCCGCCGAAACGCACCGCCGCCTGCGTGTGCGTCTGAAGTACAGCCGGCGGCGTTGGCAGTGAGCCGAGCGATCAGTGCCGGCTCGAGGTCGGGTCCAGCACCGTGTCTCGTGCTTCGGGCAGCATGTCGGGGTAGTCCAGGGTGTAGTGCAGGCCACGCGACTCCTTGCGCTGCATGGCCGAACGGATCATGAGCTCGGCGACCTGGGCCAGGTTGCGCAGCTCGATCAGGTCGCGGCTGACCTTGTAGTTGCTGTAGAACTCGTCGATCTCGTCGAGCAGCATGCGCACGCGGTGTGCGGCCCGTTGCAGGCGCTTGCTGGTGCGCACGATGCCCACGTAGTCCCACATGAAGCGCCGCAGCTCGTCCCAGTTGTGCGCGATGATCACGTCTTCGTCCGAGTCGGTCACCTGGCTGGCGTCCCAGCAGGGTAGGGCGCGCGGCATGGGTATCAAGTCCAGCTGCGCGATGATGTCCGCCGCCGCAGCGCGGCCGTAGACGAAGCATTCGAGCAGCGAGTTGCTGGCCATGCGGTTGGCGCCATGCAGGCCGGTGAAGCTGGTTTCGCCGATGGCGTACAAGCCAGGTACGTCAGTGTGGCCTTGTTCGTCGACCATCACCCCGCCGCAGGTGTAGTGCGCGGCGGGCACCACGGGAATGGGTTGCTGCGTGATGTCGATGCCAAAGCCCAGGCAGCGTTCGTAGACGGTCGGGAAGTGGCCCTTGATGAACTCGGCGGGCTTGTGAGTGATGTCCAGGTACACGCAATCCACACCCAGGCGCTTCATCTCGTGGTCGATGGCGCGGGCCACGATGTCGCGCGGCGCCAGCTCTTCGCGGGCGTCGAAGCGTGGCATGAAACGCTCGCCGTTGGGCAGGCGCAGCAGCGCACCTTCGCCACGCAGGGCCTCGGTGATGAGGAAACTCTTGGCTTGGGGGTGGTACAGGCAGGTGGGGTGGAACTGGTTGAACTCCAGGTTCGCTACCCGGCAACCGGCACGCCAAGCCATGGCGATGCCATCGCCGCAGGCACCATCGGGGTTGCTGGTATACAAATAGACCTTGGCCGCGCCCCCAGTGGCCAGCACGGTGAAGCGCGCGCCGAAGGTATCGACCTCGCCGGTGCTGCGATCCAGCACGTAGGCCCCCAGGCACCGTTGACCGTTGAGGCCCAGGCGACGCTCGGTGATCAGGTCGATGGCCACGCGTTGCTCGAGCAACTCGATGTTGGGCCGTTGACGGGCCTGCTCCAGCAACGAGGTGAAGATCGCCGCACCGGTAGCGTCCGCGGCATGGATGATGCGCCGATGGCTGTGACCACCTTCGCGGGTGAGGTGAAACTGGTAGCTGCGCGCGTCCACGGCCTGTTCGTCGCGGGTGAAAGGCACGCCTTGCTCGATCAGCCAGTCGATGGCCTCGCGGCTATGCTCCACGGTGAAGCGTACGGCGTCTTCATGGCACAGCCCGCCGCCGGCGTTGAGGGTGTCTTCGACATGCGACTGCACGGTGTCGGTGTCGTCCAGCACGGCGGCCACGCCGCCTTGTGCCCAGAAGGTCGAGCCGTTGGCCAGTTCGCCCTTGCTCAGCACCGCGACGCGCAAATGGCGCGGCAAATTCAGCGCCAGGCTCAAGCCGGCTGCACCGCTGCCGATCACTAGGACATCATGTTGGAATGGTTGGCTCATGTCGGGACACTAGTATCTGGATGAGGTGAACGGCACAATAGCCCCGTGTAGGTGGCACTGTGAGACTATCGGACCGTAGCCGGGATGCCTTTATAGCAGCCCCGGCCCGCTGATTTCCAACGACGCTTGTCCGGTTTGCTGGTTTCGCCAGGGAACTTTCGGCGACCGTCGGAAATCCCATGAAGGCTGCCCGCACGTCACAATTGCCGCGGCGACGCAGGGCAGCTGCTCTTACCGGGCGAAATCCTGCGTATTCGAGATTCTACGTCGATGAGGTCGGCCTTCACCGTCTTCGTCGCTCATGCGAGCCGATGAAAGGCCGCAGGAAACTTGCTTGGAGGGGAGAACTTTTGCCTAAAGCCCGAGTCTATGTTTGCAAGCCTGAACGATGGCTTTTGCAACGCTCCTCCGAGACCACTGAGGAGTGTTCATGCTAACCCAGGAAGAGGATCAGCAGCTTGTCGAGCGTGTACAGCGCGGCGACAGGCGAGCGTTCGATCTGTTGGTGCTGAAGTATCAGCACAAGATTCTCGGGTTGATCGTGCGTTTCGTCCACGACACCCATGAAGCACAGGATGTTGCGCAGGAGGCCTTTATCAAGGCGTACCGAGCGCTTGGAAATTTCCGCGGTGACAGCGCCTTCTACACCTGGCTGTACCGCATCGCCATCAACACGGCGAAGAACTACCTGGTGTCCCGCGGAAGGCGGCCGCCAGATAGCGATGTGAGTTCCGAGGATGCGGAATTCTATGACGGCGATCACGGCCTCAAGGATCTTGAGTCTCCGGAGCGCTCCCTGTTGCGGGATGAAATCGAAGGCACCGTCCATCGGACCATCCAGCAATTGCCCGAAGATTTGCGTACGGCGCTGACCCTACGTGAATTCGATGGTCTGAGTTACGAAGACATTGCCAGCGTCATGCAGTGTCCTGTGGGCACCGTGCGCTCTCGAATCTTTCGCGCTCGGGAGGCCATCGATAAAGCCCTGCAACCGCTGTTGCAGGAGTCCTGAGACAGCGGCGATAGCCAAGAGAGGAACCGCCATGAGTCGTGAAGCTTTGCAGGAATCGCTGTCCGCGGTATTGGACAACGAAGCGGATGAACTGGAACTGCGTCGTGTGCTGAGCGCCGTCGAAGATTCGGAGACCCGCGCTACTTGGTCGCGTTACCAGGTCGCTCGTGCAGCTATGCATAAAGAATTGCTGATGCCGAACCTCGACATCGCATCGGCGGTTTCCGCAGCCCTGGCTGAAGAAGCTGCCCCGGCCAAGGTCCAGAAGGGTCCGTGGCGCGGTATCGGCCGTCTGGCCGTGGCCGCTTCGGTGACTGTCGCCGTGTTGGCAGGCGTGCGCCTGTACAACCAGGACGAGATCACTGGTGCAGAACTCGCGCAGCAGCAGCCTGTTCAGCAAGCCCTGAGCGCGCCACAAGCGCAAGGCCCTGCTGTTCTGGCCGGCTACACCGAAAGCAGCGATCAGCCGACCGGCCCTATGGCCAACGCCGCCATGCAGAACCAGGCTGGCTGGGACAAGCGCATGCCAGGTTACCTGCAGCAACACGCGCAGGACTCGGCTGCCAAAGGCGGTGAGACCGCACTGCCTTACGCTCGCGCCGCCAGCATGGACGATGCCAAGTAAGGAGCTGCATGCGCGCATTTGCCTTCCTACCGCTGTTGGTCGGCAGTTGCGTCGCGCTACCAGTTCTGGCAGCCAATTCTTCGCCTGAAGCGGGGAAGTGGCTGTCGAAGCTGGCTCAAGCCGAACGGCGACAGAATTACCAGGCCTCGTTCATCTATGAACGCAACGGCAGCTTCTCCTCTCACCAGATCTGGCACCTCTTCCATAACGAAACTTCTACCGAGCGTCTGTTTCGCCTGGATGGCGATGTTCAAGAAGCCGTGCGTGTCGATGGCAGAGTAAGCTGCGCCGCCGGTGATCTGATGTCAGCAGTCAGTGCACCTGGCAAATCTTCTGCGAATGTTTTCGATCCCCTCAAATTGATGAGCTGGTACGACCTTAGCGTCATCGGCGAATCGCGCGTGGCCGGGCGGGATGCGGTATCCCTCAGCCTTGTGCCGCGCGATCCACACCGCTACGGCTTCGACCTTGATCTGGATCGGCAAACCGGCCTGCCGTTGCGTTCGTTGATGGTCAACGAAAAGGGGCAGATGCTCGAGCGTTATCAGGTCATCAGCCTGAACACCCAAGCTCCCGATCCAGCAGACCTGCAAGGCAGCTCCGCCTGCAAGCCGCTCGCACCCATGCCCGTCCGTGAAAAGGCGGCGGTGGTGGAGTGGCGGGCCGAATGGTTGCCAGCAGGCTTCGAGCTGGTGGACAGCCAGGTACGAGGCGAGGGGCCCAGTTCCTTGATGTACGACGATGGCCTGGCACGGTTTTCGATTTTCCTAGAGCCAGTCGCTGCCGCCGATGGCAAGGACATTCGCACCCAACTCGGACCTACCGCTGCCGTTTCGCGCCATCTGACGACGGCCAAAGGCGGCATGCTGGTCACGGTCGTCGGCGAAATCCCGTTGGGTACCGCCGAGCGCATAGCGCTGTCGATGAGGTGGCGGGGTGCCCAGGCAAGTCGCTGAATCCGCTTGATCGCGGCAGTTTGTGCGCATTGTTGAAATGAAATTAAAGCATTGTCATTTGCATTCCCCTGGTAAATTTTCTATAGGTCTGTTCTTTCGAGGTCTGGCCTGTCCTGCGTCTGCGGGAGCCTTACTGCTAATTACGCTCGTTGTGACGGGAGTCGTATGTCGATACCACGCTTGAAACCCTATCTTTCGATGTTTGCCGCCGTGTTGATGCTCGGCCAGGCGCTCGTGGCCCAGGCCCAAGAGGCACTGCCCGATTTCACCACCTTGGTCGAACAGGCTTCGCCTGCCGTGGTGAACATCAGCACCAAGCAGAAGCTCCCTGAGCGCCGCATCGCCGCCGGGCAAATGCCCGACCTGGAAGGCCTGCCGCCGATGTTCCGCGAGTTCTTCGAGCGCAGCCTGCCGCAACAGCCGGGTTCGCCGCGCGGCGACCGTCAGCGCGAAGCGCAATCGCTGGGTTCGGGCTTCATCATTTCGTCCGATGGCTACGTGTTGACCAACAACCATGTGGTCGCCGACGCCGACGAAATCATCGTACGCCTCTCCGACCGCAGCGAACTGCAGGCCAAGCTGGTCGGTACCGATCCGCGCACCGACGTGGCGCTGCTCAAGGTCGAAGGCAAAGACCTGCCTACCGTCAAGCTGGGCGATTCGGAAAAGCTGAAGGTCGGTGAGTGGGTGCTGGCCATCGGTTCGCCGTTCGGCTTCGACCATTCGGTGACCAAGGGCATCGTCAGCGCCAAGGGCCGCACCCTGCCCAACGACAGCTACGTGCCTTTCATCCAGACCGACGTGGCGATCAACCCCGGCAACTCCGGCGGGCCGCTGTTCAACATGAATGGCGAAGTGGTGGGCATCAACTCGCAGATCTTCACCCGCTCCGGTGGCTTCATGGGCCTGTCGTTCGCCATTCCGATCGACGTGGCGCTGGACGTTTCCAACCAACTCAAGAAAGACGGCAAGGTCAGCCGCGGCTGGCTGGGTGTGGTCATCCAGGAAGTGAACAAGGACCTGGCCGAATCCTTCGGTCTCGACAAGCCTGCCGGCGCGCTGGTCGCGCAGGTGCTGGAGGACGGCCCGGCGGCCAAGGGTGGCCTGCAGGTCGGTGACGTCATTCTCAGCCTCAACGGCAAGCCGATCGTCATGTCCGCCGACCTGCCGCACTTGGTCGGCAGCATGAAGGACGGCGACAAGGCCAAGCTCGAGATCATCCGCAACGGCAAGCGTCAGGGCCTGGACATCGCCGTAGGCGCACTGCCCGAAGACGATGCCGACACCGGCATGGGTGGCAGCAAGCAGGGAGCCGAGCGCAGCAGCAACCGCTTGGGCGTGTCCGTGGCCGACCTCACCGCCGAGCAGAAGAAGTCGCTCGAGCTCAAGGGCGGCGTCACCATCAAGGAAGTGCAGGACGGCCCGGCGGCGCTGATCGGCCTGCGTCCGGGCGACGTCATCAGCCATTTGAACAACCAGGCCATTCTGTCGGCCAAGCAGTTCACCGAGATCGCCAAGGAACTGCCGAAGAACCGCTCGGTGTCCATGCGTGTGCTGCGTCAAGGGCGCGCCAGCTTCATCACCTTCAAACTGGCCGAGTAAGCCGGCTACGACCGGAAAAGGGCAGCGCAAGCTGCCCTTTTCGTATGCGCGAAGTCAGCGCGGCAAGTGCCGCGAAGGGCCAGGCGCCATACACGCGGTTACCGGTTAACTGATCGGGAACCTCCCATAACCCTGCGGCTTGGGGTACAATTCCCGGCTATTTTTGGCGGGCGTCCGGCTCGCAGCCTTTTCGAGTGTTGACCTGTGAGTGATTTGAGTCATATCCGCAATTTCTCCATCATCGCCCACATCGACCATGGCAAGTCGACGCTGGCCGATCGTTTCATCCAGCTCTGTGGTGGCCTCACGGCGCGCGAAATGGAAGCCCAGGTCCTCGACTCCATGGACCTCGAACGCGAACGCGGCATCACCATCAAGGCCCATAGCGTCACGCTCCACTACAAGGCGCAAGACGGCAAGACCTACCAGCTCAACTTCATCGACACCCCAGGCCATGTCGACTTCACCTATGAAGTCAGCCGTTCGCTGGCCGCCTGCGAAGGCGCGCTGCTGGTGGTCGATGCCGGCCAGGGCGTGGAGGCGCAATCGGTCGCCAACTGCTACACCGCCATCGAGCAAGGCCTGGAAGTCATGCCCGTGCTGAACAAGATGGACCTGCCCCAGGCCGACCCCGATCGCGTCAAGGACGAGATCGAGAAGATCATCGGCATCGACGCCACCGACGCCGTGGCGTGCAGCGCCAAGAGCGGCATGGGCGTCGACGAGGTGCTGGAGCGCCTGGTGCACACCATTCCGCCACCCGAGGGCGATATCGACGCGCCGTTGCAGGCGCTGATCATCGACTCCTGGTTCGACAACTACCTGGGCGTCGTCTCCCTGGTACGTGTGCGCCATGGCCGCGTCAAGAAGGGCGACAAGATCCTGGTCAAGTCCACCGGCAAGGTGCACCTGGTCGACAGCGTCGGCGTGTTCACCCCCAAACACACGCAAACCGCCGACCTCAAGGCCGGCGAAGTGGGCTTCATCATCGGCAGCATCAAGGACATCCACGGTGCGCCGGTGGGCGACACCCTGACCTTGTCCTCGACCCCGGACGTGCCGGTGCTGTCGGGCTTCAAGAAGATCCAGCCGCAGGTCTACGCGGGCTTGTTCCCAGTCAGCTCTGACGACTTCGAAGACTTCCGCGACGCCTTGCAGAAGCTCACCCTCAACGACTCGTCGTTGCAATACGCGCCGGAGAGTTCCGACGCCCTGGGCTTCGGTTTCCGTTGCGGCTTCCTCGGCATGCTGCACATGGAGATCATCCAGGAACGTCTGGAACGCGAGTACGACCTCGACCTGATCACCACCGCGCCGAGCGTGATCTACGAGTTGGAGTTGAAGACCGGTGAAACCATCATCGTCGACAACCCCTCCAAGCTCCCGGACGTCTCCTCGGTCACCGACTTCCGCGAACCGATCGTCACCGCGACCATCCTCGTGCCGCAGGAGCACCTGGGCAACGTGATCACGCTGTGCATCGAAAAGCGTGGCGTGCAGCGCGACATGCAGTTCCTCGGCAGCCAGGTGCAGGTGCGCTACGACATGCCGATGAACGAAGTGGTGCTGGACTTCTTCGACCGTCTGAAGTCCACCAGCCGTGGCTATGCTTCGCTGGACTACCATTTCGACCGCTACCAGTCGGCCAACCTGGTCAAACTGGACGTGTTGATCAACGGCGACAAGGTCGACGCCCTGGCGTTGATCGTGCACCGTGACAACGCGGCCTACAAAGGCCGCCAGTTGACCGAGAAGATGAAGGAGCTGATCCCTCGGCAGATGTTCGATGTGGCGATCCAGGCAGCCATCGGCGGCCAGATCATCGCGCGAACCACCGTCAAGGCGCTCAGAAAGAACGTACTGGCCAAATGTTACGGCGGCGACGTCAGCCGTAAGAAGAAACTGCTGGAGAAGCAGAAGGCCGGTAAGAAACGCATGAAGCAGGTCGGTAACGTGGAAATTCCACAAGAAGCCTTCCTTGCCGTGCTCAGGTTGGATAGCTAGGTCCTATGTCGCTAAATTTCCCGCTGTTGCTCGTTCTTGCCGTAGCCATCTGTGGTTTGCTGGGGCTCATCGACCTGTTGTTCCTGGCACCGCGCCGGCGAGCGGCGATCGCCACCTATCGGGGTAGCGTCAGCCAGCCCGAGCCGGCGGTGGTCGAGCGCCTCGACAAGGAACCCTTGCTCGTCGAGTACGGCAAGTCGTTCTTCCCGGTGCTGTTCATCGTGCTGGTGCTGCGCTCGTTTCTGGTCGAGCCGTTCCAGATCCCATCGGGATCGATGAAGCCAACGCTGGAGGTCGGCGACTTCATTCTGGTGAACAAATTCTCCTACGGCATTCGCCTGCCGGTGCTCGACAAGAAGGTCATCGAGATCGGTGACCCCAAGCGCGGCGACGTGATGGTGTTCCGCTATCCGAGCGATCCGAACGTCAACTACATCAAGCGCGTGGTCGGCCTGCCGGGCGACCAGATCCGCTACACCAACGACAAGCGTCTGTTCGTCAACGGCCAGGCCGTCGCCGAGCAACTGGTCGGCACGGAACCGGGTACCCTGGGCAGCGCCGAGTTGTACAAGGAAAAACTGGGCGAGGCCGAGCACTTGATCCGCAAGGAAATGAGCCGCTACCGCATGCCGCCCGACCAGCAATGGACGGTCCCGGCCGGCCATTACTTCATGATGGGCGACAACCGCGACAACTCGAACGACAGCCGCTTCTGGGATGATCCGAACATTCCCAAGGAGCTGCACGGCATGGTGCCGGACCGCAACATCGTCGGTAAGGCCTTCGCGGTCTGGATGAGCTGGCCCGAACCCAAGCTCAGCCACTTCCCCAACCTGTCGCGGGTTGGCTTGATCCACTGATCCACCGGCGCTGTCGATCTGGCAGCGCCGAATGCATTTCTGACATAGGCTGTGTTCTCCAGGATCAGAGAATTGCCATCGCATCGGGCGGTGGCCACGGCCGGCAGTCTTCAGGACCTCGATTTGAACAACGCGTTGAACAACCCTCAGGTGGCCCCATGAGCGCGCCCCTTGACCGCCTGGAGCGCAAGCTCGGCTACACCTTCCGGGATCAGGAGCAGATGCTGCTGGCCCTCACTCACCGCAGTTACGCCGGGCGCAACAACGAGCGCCTGGAGTTTCTCGGCGACTCGATCCTCAACTTCGTCGCCGCCGAAGCCCTGTTCGAGCGCTTCCCGCAGGCGCGCGAAGGCCAGCTGTCGCGTCTGCGCGCGCGCCTGGTGAAGGGCGAAACCCTGGCCCGCCTAGCCCGTGGTTTCGACCTGGGCGATTATTTGCGCCTGGGTTCGGGCGAACTCAAAAGCGGTGGTTTCCGCCGCGAGTCGATCCTGGCCGATGCCCTCGAAGCCTTGATCGGTGCGATTTACCTCGATTCCGACATGCAGACGGTGCGCGAGCGCATCCTCGCCTGGCTGGCCGGCGAGTTCGAAAGCCTGACCCTGGTCGACACCAACAAAGACCCGAAAACGCGCTTGCAGGAATTTCTGCAGTCGCGCGCCTGCGAGTTGCCGCGCTACGAAGTGGTCGATATCCAGGGCGAACCCCACTGCCGCACTTTCTTCGTCGAGTGCGAAGTGGTGCTGCTGAACAACAAGAGCCGCGGCCAGGGCGTGAGCCGGCGTATCGCCGAGCAGGTCGCGGCAGCCTCGGCGCTCATCGCCTTGGGCGTGGAGAATGGCAATGACTGAGAACACCCCCACCCGTTGCGGCTATGTGGCCATCGTCGGCCGCCCGAATGTGGGCAAGTCGACGCTGCTCAACCACATACTCGGCCAGAAGCTGGCGATCACCTCGCGCAAGCCGCAGACCACCCGGCACAACATGCTCGGCATCAAGACCGAAGGCGATGTGCAGGCGGTCTACGTCGATACGCCCGGCATGCACAAAGCCAACGACAAGGCGCTCAACCGCTACATGAACCGTAACGCCTCGGCCGCCCTCAAGGACGTCGACGTGGTGATCTTCGTGGTCGACCGTACGCGCTGGACCGACGAAGACCAACTGGTGCTCGAGCGCGTGCAGTACGTCACCGGGCCGTTGATCCTGGCGGTCAACAAGACCGACCGCATGGACGAGAAGGGCGATCTGATCCCGCACTTGCAGTGGTTGCAAACGCAACTGCCCAATGCCGAGATCGTGCCGATCTCCGCTCAGCAGGGGCACAACCTCGACGCTCTGGAAACACTGATCGCCAAGCACCTGCCGGAAAACGAGCACTTTTTCCCGGAAGACCAGATCACCGACCGCAGCAGCCGTTTCCTTGCCGCCGAACTGGTGCGCGAGAAGATCATGCGTCAATTGGGTGCCGAGCTGCCGTACCAGATCACCGTCGAGATCGAAGAGTTCAAGCAGCAGGGGCACGTCTTGCACATCCACGCGCTGATCCTGGTCGAGCGCGATGGGCAGAAGAAGATCATCATCGGCGACAAGGGCGAGCGCATCAAACGCATCGGTTCCGAGGCGCGCAAGGACATGGAGCAACTGTTCGATGCCAAGGTGATGCTCAACCTCTGGGTCAAGGTCAAAGGCGGTTGGTCGGACGACGAGCGCGCCCTGCGCTCGCTCGGATACGGCGACCTGTAACCCTCCCGTCGAACGGCCCGGATTCTCCGGGCCGTTTTCTTTCGCAGGCTTTTCCATGGAACACCCAGTCGGCCAACCGGCCTACGTGCTGCACAGCCGCGCCTACAAGGAAACCAGCGCACTGGTGGACCTGTTCACCGCGCAAGGCCTGGTGCGTGTGGTGTTGCGCCGCGCTCGGGGCAAGGGCGGCAGCTTGGTGCGGCCGTTCGTGCTGCTCGAAGTTGAGCTGCGCGGGCGCGGCGAGCTGAAGAACGTCAACCGGCTGGAAACCGTCGGTGTCGCAGCTTGGCTGCATGGCGATGCGCTGTTCAGCGGGATGTACCTCAACGAACTGCTCATGCGCCTGCTGCCCGCCGAAGTGCCACACCCGGCCCTGTTCGAGCACTATGCCCTGACCTTGCAGGCGCTGGCCGAGGGGCGCCCCCTGGAGCCGCTGTTGCGCGCCTTCGAGTGGCGCGTGCTCGACGAGCTGGGCTATGCCTTTTCGCTCAGCCACGACCTCAACGAACAGCCCATCGTCAGCGAAGGTCAGTACCGGTTACGCGTCGATGCCGGTCTGGAACGAGTAGAGCTGCCCCAACCAGGTCTGTTCAGCGGGACGCAGTTGCAGGCATTGGCCGAAGCCGACTGGGAAGCGCCCGGTGCGCTGCTCGCGGCCAAGCGTCTGATGCGCCAGGCCCTGGCGGTGCACCTGGGCAGCAAGCCCCTGGTCAGCCGGGAACTGTTTCGCAAGCGCTGATCCCATCGTATGCTGTGCGGCTCACACTCTAGGAGAGCCTTCCGTGACTCACAGCAACCGCATGCTACTGGGCGTCAACATCGATCACGTGGCAACCTTGCGCCAGGCGCGCGGTACACGTTACCCCGACCCGGTCAAAGCGGCGCTGGATGCCGAAGAGGCGGGCGCCGACGGCATCACCGTACACCTGCGTGAAGACCGCCGGCACATCCAGGAGCGCGACGTGCTGCTGCTCAAGGACGTGTTGCAGACGCGCATGAATTTCGAGATGGGCGTGACCGAAGAGATGATGGTCTTCGCTGAGCGCATTCGCCCTGCGCACATCTGCTTGGTGCCGGAAACGCGCCAGGAACTGACCACCGAAGGCGGCTTGGACGTGGCCGGGCAAGAAGCGCGGATCAGAGCGGCGGTCGAGCGGCTGACCCGCATCGGCGCCGAGGTCTCGCTGTTCATCGATGCCGATCCTGCACAGATCGAAGCGGCCCACCGCGTCGGCGCACCGGCCATCGAGCTGCATACGGGACGTTATGCCGATGCCGAGAATCCGACCGAGATGGCCGAAGAACTCGAGCGCATCGCCAAAGGCGTGGCCTTGGGTGTCGACAAGGGGCTGATCGTCAATGCCGGCCACGGCCTGCACTACCACAACGTCGAAGCCATCGCGGCGATCAAGGGCATCAACGAGCTGAACATCGGCCATGCGCTGGTGGCCCATGCGCTGTTCGTCGGTTTCAAGGAAGCGGTGGCGCAGATGAAGGCGTTGATCCTCAACGCGTCGCGCTGACACCTCGGCAACGAGCCCCTACCTGCGATCTGCGCCCTGGCAGATCGCAGGTAGGTCGTGCCCAGGCGGGGAGCGCCGGATCGGCAGGTTGATCATGCTGACGAGTGGCGTGGTCGGAGGGTGCAGCGTGGGCGTTTGCAAACGCCCACGCCGTGGGCCTCAAAGCGCGCCGAAGACTTTCTTGGCCAGGCTGGTAGCGGCCTGGGCCGGGTTCTGGCGGATGCTCTGCTCTTGCTTGGCGATGATCTCGAACAGACCGTCCAGGGCTTGCTCGGTCACGTAGTTCTCGATGCTGGCGCTCTTGGCATCGACTACGCCCAGGGCCATGGCCTGGCCGGCGAAGTTGTTGTACTGCTTGGCCAGCCCTACCTGGTCGGTGGCCTGCTTGACGATCGGCAGGAACTTGGCGCGGATCTGTTCGCGGCTGGTCTTGTCCAGGTATTGCGTGGCCGAGTCCTGGCCGCCGCTGAGGATGCCTTTGGCGTCAGCCACGCTCATCTTCTTCACCGCATCGAGCAGGATCGCCTGGGCCTGCGGAACGGCGGCTTCGGCCGCTTTGTTCATGCTGGCTTCCAGGGCCTCGACCTGCTCGCCTTTGCCGAACATCTTCATGGCCTTGGCCGCCTTGCCCAACTTGCCGGGCAGCTCGATGCGCACCTGCGGATCGTTGCTGAAGCCGCCGGGCGTACCCAGTTGCTTCACGGCCACTTGGGCACCTTGGCTCAGAGCATCCTTGAGCCCACTGGAAGCGTCGCTCTGACTGAGGTCGCCAAGGGACAGCGCCAGTGCGCTGGCCGACAGCATCAGGCCGGCGCAGAGGGTGGTCAAGCGCAGGTAAGTACGGATCATGGAGGGGTCCTTGGTAGACGGGGTGGAAATCTTCAACGGGCCGGGTCGACCTTGATGCGCAGTGGCTGCGGATCATGGCCATCGAGCGCTACGGACTGTTGCGAGGTGCTTATGAACAACAGCTCGCCCTCCAGTTCGATACGAGCACTGACCGCGTAGCGGTGGCCGGGTTTGATCTGCGCGGGGTCATAGCTCAGCTGGAACGGCAGCGGTACGTTGCCTTTGACCGGGCCTGCCTGACGCGCCAGCACGACGGCCGGGGCGTCCATCAGGGAAACGTCCTGCAGTTGCACGCTCAGCGTGGCGGCAGGTGGCAACGCCATGCGTTGCAGGTAGAAGACCTCGCCATGCAGGCTTGCCTGGGTAGATGGGGTAGGGCTGGAGCAGGCTGCGAGCAAGGAGGCGCAACACAGCATAAAGAGTTTTTTCATGGAATCTCCGGTGTCCAGGGGTCGGCTGCTGACCAACGCCCAGGACTGTAACGGATTTTTCCCGATGAATCAGCGAGGTGGTAGCTTCAAGGTGATGTCGGACAGATCGGGCAGATTGCCAAAGTCCAGCGCCCTGAAGTTGCGGCCTGCGTAAATTTCGGTGCCCTCGTGGTTGTACAGGCCAAGGTGCAAGCGCAGCGGCCGGCCTTCGGGAACGCTGGCCGCATCGATGAACAGCGAAAACTCGCCCTGATTGCCTGAAACACTCATCGAGTGCTCTGCCAAGTTGCTGAAGCGACGGTTGCTGTCGCCATCCTCCTGCACCACAAGCAAGGTGACGTCGAGTTTATTCGTGTCCTTGACCACCTCGTCTGGAATGTTCACATGCCCGCTCAGCTCGATCACCCGCATCTCGAGCGGGTGCAGGTCAGGTGCCGCCTCGAATCCTTCGACTGGCTCCAGCTCAAGGTCCAAGAGCGCCGCGGTCGCTTGCGCCAGCGTCAGGTTCCGGGAGGTACTGAGAATGACCGAGGACGATCCTGTACTCGCAAGGCAACGGGCGTTGAGCGTGATCCTGGCATCGTCCGCCAAGGCCGAGCGGTCGAGATGAAGGCGCAAGGGCAGGGGCGAGCCAGTGATCTGCGCCCCGCAAAGGCCAAGCAATGTTCCGGAGGAGTCGAGTGCTTCCACGATCAGCCGCGGTAAGCCGTCCGGAGACGTTGGTAGATAGGGGGTGCTCAAGGCGCCGGTGATTTCAACAATATCGGGCATGTCATCGTTTCTCGTGAGGGGGTGATGAAGCATGCCGATGCTGGTGCCTGGAGTGCCCAGGCATCAGCCTGAAAGCCTACCCCTGCACGACGTCCGCCGGCTCGTCGCGATGCAGCGCAACCTGCCGGATCGACAAGCGCAACTCGGCCGACAGCACCCGTTTGGCCACGCTTTCGGCCAGTTCGCCCAGGCGGTCGGAGTAGTCCAGCGTGCCGTGCTCGTCGACGCGCAGCACGCCTTGGTCGAGCAGCGTCTGGATGAAGTGGCGGAACAGGCTCTTGTCGAAGAATTCCGGGGCATTCAGACCGTGCAGGATCGACAGCCGCTGGGCCATGGTCACGCACAGGTTTTCCAGCCCTTCCGCGCTCAGGCTGTGCTTGCCACTGCTGAGCAGCAGCGAGGTGGCCATGTAGAAGCGCTGCAAGGTCTGGGTGATGGTGCGCGCCAGCAGGGTCAGCAGCACGAAGGCTCGCGAACTCGGGGCCGGCCGCAGGTACACGTCCTGCTCGCGGCGCAGCAGGCCTTGCTCGACCAGCGCGGCCAGCCATTGGTCGATGACCTCGTCTAGTGCTTCGGGTGTCCAGCGCAGGAACAGCTCGGCTTGCAGGTAGGGATACAGGGCGCGTACGTACTGGCCGAGCAGCTCGCGGCTCATGCGCGAGCTGCTGAGGAAGAAGCTGGCCAGCAGCGCCGGCAGGGCGAAGATGTGCAGGACGTTGTTGCGGTAGTAGGTCATCAGTACCGCGTTGGTTTCGTCCAGGTAGAGGATGCGCCCCAGCGCGTCCTTCTGTTCGGCCAGCAGGTCCATGGCGCGTACGTGTTCGATCAAGTGCTGGCCATCGCCTTCGGGCAGGGTGGTGTGCGCCGAATAGGGCACTTGGCGCAGCAAGGCAAGGTACAGGTCGAGGACGCGCACCAGCGCCTGTTCGTCCAGGGCCAGGCGGCTGGTGGACAGCAGCGCCAGCGCCACCAGATTGACCGGATTGATCGCTGCGGCCTCGTTGAGGCGGCGCGCCACGGTGGCGCCAAGGTCGGTGGTGGCCTTGCTCAGCCATGCCGGGCGAAAGTCCGGGCCGTGGGGCTGCTCGCGCCATCCCGGTTGGCGTTCGTCGAGAAACGCACCCAGGCGGATCGGCTCACCAAAGTTGACGTAGACCTGGCCGAAGCGTTGGCGCAGGGCGCCGAACACCTTGAACAGGTCGAAGATCGACTCCTTCTTCTTGCTCGCCCCGCGCAGCTCGCCCAGGTAGGTGCGGCCTTCCAGCACACGCTCGTAGCCGATGTACACCGGCACGAAGGCGATGGGCGTGCGCGAGGAGCGCAGGAAGCTGCGCAAGGTGATCGCCAGCATGCCGGTGCGCGGTTGCAGCATGCGTCCGGTGCGCGAACGCCCGCCTTCGACGAAGTACTCCACCGGAAAGCCCTTGCTGAACAGGGTGTGCAGGTATTCGTTGAACACAGCCGTGTACAGCGGGTTGCCCTTGAACGTGCGGCGCATGAAGAAGGCGCCGCCACGGCGCAGCAAGCCACCGATCACCGGCATGTTGAGGTTGATGCCGGCCGCGACATGGGGCGGCGTCAGGCCATTGCGAAACAGCAGGTACGACAGCAGCAGGTAGTCGATATGGCTGCGATGGCAGGGCACATAGACCACTTCGTGGTCCGGTGCGATGGCCTGCACCTGCTCGATGTGGTTGACCTTGATGCCGTCGTAGATCTTGTGCCAGAACCAGCTCAGCACCACTTCCAGAAAGCGGATGGCGGTGTAGGTGTAGTCCGAGGCGATCTCGTTGGCATAGCGCAGCGCCTGGGCCTCGGCCTTGGCCTGGCTGGTGTGCTGGCGCTGCGTCTCGTCGTCGATGGCCTGGCGCACCAGCGGTGCGTGTACCAAGCCCTTGACCAGGTTGCGCCGATGCGACAGGTCGGGGCCGATGACCGCGCTCTTGAGATTGCGAAAGCGCACGCGAAGCAGACGCTGGGCCATGCGCACGGTGCGCTCGCGGCCCTTGTTGTGGCGCACCAGCTCGCCCAGATGGATGGGCGTGGAAAACTGCACGCGGGTCTTGCGCCCCAGGATCAGCACGGTCAGCAAGCGCCGCAGCCGCCCGGTGACGGCCCAACTGTCGGCGAACAGCAGCCGCCAGGGGCTCGACTCGCTCTCCGGCGACTGCCCCCAGAACACGCTTACCGGAATGACTTGCGCATCTTCTTCGGCATGTTCGCCCAAGGCCTCGATCACCCGTTCCAGGGTCGGCGGGGCGCCACGCTTGTCGTGGCGGCCGAGCCAGTCCGGGTCGGGCGTGAGGTAGAAGAAGGCCGCCGGCTCGCGCAGCGTGCCGACGTCGACCGGCAGCACGGGGCGTGGCAGCCCGGCCTTGGTGCATTCGTGGTCGAGCACCGCCAGGTCGGTCAGTGCCGGCGATGGCAGGACGTAGAACACCGGCCGGCTGCGGTCCAGGTTCAGCGAGGTCGAAGACTGGTTGATGGTTTCGGAGCGCACCCACAGGTACAGCGCGCGGCGCAGCATGCTGAAGATCAGGCGACGCATGGGGGAACGTGTCATTGGCGGCAGGCCCTGGGCAATAAGGTACGGTCGAGGTGCAAGCAGTTAGTCCGCGTGGTCGGCATAAGTTCAGCGGAGCCCGGACCGTCAGCTTGGTAAATTTTCTCTACGGGTTATCGAGTATCCGGCCTATCACTTGCAGGCATTTTCCTACGCTTGGCCGATCAGCCCATTGGACCTGTCAGTCAACGCGCTCTTCATCATAAAAGCGGAGTAGTTCAGATGTCGTCTCGTGAGACTGGGAATGTCAAATGGTTCAACGATGCCAAGGGCTTTGGCTTCATTCAGCGCGAAGGCAGTGCCGATGTGTTCGTCCACTTCCGCGCGATCCGCGGTGAAGGGCATCGCTCGCTAAGCGAAGGGCAGCGCGTCGAGTACGCCCTCGTGCAGGGCCAGAAAGGCCTGCAGGCCGAGGATGTAGTCGGCCTGTAAGCACCGGGCCAGAGAGGTTGGGGCGCTGCGGCCGAAACCCAGTCGCCCCGACTGCCTCACGCCGTGCGCCAGGTGATCTCCTCTTCGCCGTCGGCGCTCACGCGGATCCAGCGGTCGGCGTCTTCTTCGCCGTCGGCTTCGCTCCAGCTCCCCGGCGCACAGCGCACTTCCACCGCCAGGGCAGCGTAGGCGGCCCGCGCGCAAGCGATGTCGTCCTCCCACGGGGTCTGATCGCTTTCCAGCAACAAGCTGTTCCATTTTCCTACAGCTTTGGGAACCCAGGTGACCGGGATGTTACCGGCCTGGCATTTCCAGGTATGGCCACGTTGCTGCCAAGGGCTGCACGGGCCGAGGGCGCGTCCGAGCCAATCGGCGATCTGTTGATGGCCGACGTCGGCGTCCTTGAGGTAGATCTCGATATCAGGTTGGCGCATGGGAAAGGCTCCGGTTGTACTCAGGCTTGGCGCACGAAATAGTCATAACGCATGGAAACCGTGACCTCGAACGGTGCGGTCTGTTCGATCACGCGCGTGCGGCGCTCGGCGCTGGCGCGCCAGCCGTGCGGGGTCATGGCCAGCAGGTCGGCACGGGCCTTGGCCTCGCTCAGGCGCAGACGCCATTGCAGCACTTCGCTGTGCGCGTGGCGCATGCCGTCGGGGACCAGCGCCAGGTGCTTGTCGTCGGCATAGGGGCGCACCTCGTCGTAGAGCGCCTCGCGCAGCTCCATCAGGTGCCCCTCGGTAGGGCCGACCCGCATCAGACCGCCGCCCGGCGCCAGCAGGCGCTTGGCCTCGGCCCAGTCGAGCGGGCTGAAGACGCTGGCGATGAACTGGCAACTGGCATCGGCCAGCGGCACGCGCGCCATGCTCGCGACCAGCCAGGTCAGCCGTGGATCGCGGCGGCAGGCACGTTTGACCGCTTCGCGGGAGATGTCCAGCGCATAGCCGTCGGCCGTCGGCAGCGCCTGGCCGATGCGGGCGGTGTAATAGCCTTCGCCGCAACCGATGTCCAGCCAGGTGCCGGGCGCGCGCTCCTGGGCCAGTTGCGCCAGGCGCTCGGCCACCGGCGCGTAATGCCCGGCGTCGAGAAAGTCGCGGCGGGCCTCGACCATGGCCTGGTTGTCGCCCGGATCGCGGCTGTTCTTGTGCTGCACCGGCAGCAGGTTCAGGTAGCCCTGACGGGCGCGGTCGAAACGGTGCCCGGCGGGGCAGACGACACCGTTGTCGAGGCGGCTCAGCGGGCCTTGGCAAAGCGGGCAGGTGAGCATCAGGCGAGCAACCGTACCAGGGTCTGGTAGTAGATTTCGGTCAGCAGGTCGAGGTCGCTGGCCAGGATGCGTTCGTCGACCTGGTGGATGGTGGCGTTGACCGGCCCGAGTTCCACCACCTGGGTGCCCATGGTGGCGATGAAGCGCCCGTCGGAGGTGCCGCCGCTGGTGGACGGCTGGGTCTTGCGGTCGGTGACCTGCTGGATGCTGGCGGCGACCGCGTCGAGCAGCTCGCCCGGTTCGGTGAGGAACGGCAGGCCCGACAAGGCCCAGTCGATCGACCAGTCAAGCTGGTGACGGTCGAGGATCGCGGCCACCCGCTGCTGCAAGCCTTCGACGGTGGACTCGGTGGAGAAGCGGAAATTGAACAGCGCCGTCAGCTCGCCCGGCACCACATTGGTGGCCCCAGTGCCGGCATTGAGGTTGGAGATCTGGAAGCTGGTCGGCGGGAAGAAGGCGTTGCCTTCGTCCCAATGCTCGCCGGCCAGTTCCGCCAGCGCCGCGGCAGCCAGGTGGATGGGGTTGCGCGCCAGGTGCGGGTAGGCCACATGGCCTTGCTTGCCGCGCACGGTGAGGGTCGCGCCGAGCGAGCCGCGACGGCCGTTCTTGACCACATCGCCCAGTAGATGGGTGCTCGAGGGTTCGCCGACGATGCACCAGTCGAGCCGTTCGTTGCGCGCCTTGAGGCGCTCGACCACCGCTTTGGTGCCGTGATGGGCCGGGCCTTCTTCATCGCTGGTGATGAGGAAAGCGACCTTGCCGCGGTGGTCGGGGTAATCGCGCACGAAGCGCTCGCTGGCGACCACCATCGAAGCCAGGCTGCCCTTCATGTCGGCGGCGCCGCGACCGCAGAGCATGCCGTCGGCGTCGATCAGCGCGTCGAACGGCTCGTGCTGCCACTGCTGCACGGGGCCGGTGGGCACCACGTCGGTGTGGCCGGCGAAGCACAGCACCGGGCCGTCCTGGGTGCCGTGGGTGGCCCAGAAGTTGTCGACGTCTTCGATGCGCATCGGCTCCAGCGCGAAGCCCACCGCGCCCAGACGCTGCATCATCTGCGCCTGGCAGTCGGCATCGACCGGGGTGACCGAAGGGCGGCGAATCAGGTCGCACGCCAGTTGAAGGGTGGGTGAGCGCTCGGCTGAGGCCGTCATGAAGAACTCCGGGCAAGGCAAGGCAAAAACGGGGGCGTTATCTTATAGCAATATGCGTGTCCATGCGCCTGTCTGGTCATTGTAGGGTCAGGTTTGGTGCTCCCATTGGGGCCGCGTTGCGGCCCATCGCGGCTAATCGGAGCGCCGAACCGGCCGCTCCTACAGAGACCGTGGCGGTCCGTAAGGCTTGGCTGCCACCCTAGGATGTCCCATGGCCCGTGTGGGAGCGGCTTCAGCCGCGATGGGCGGCGCTGCCGCCCCATCCCAGGCACCGCCAAACACCTGACGGAAACCGACCGTAGCCTTGGCAGCGCTGCGCAGTCCGTAACAGCCAATCGAACCGGTCCGTTCCGTTCTACACAGGCTCGGCAGGCTTTGGCCGCGACGATAGCAGCGCCATCACCAGCGCCGCCAGGTAGGGCAGCGACTGCACCAGCAGCATCGCCACCCAGAAACGCATGTCCGAACTGGGCAGGCCCTGGACCAAGTAGATGCCCCCGGCGGCGCCCCATAGCAGCAACATGATGAACACCTCTTCCCGCGCCTCCGACAACGCCTTGAAGAAGCCATGGCTGTCGGCATGCTTGGGCGTGCGGATGAACGGCATGCTGCTGGTGAAGAAACCGTACAGCACCGCCTTGGCGATGGTGTGCGACAGCGCGAGCCCCGCCAGCGCCGCTGCGAAGGCGTCGCGCAGGTCGACGCCTACCGCACGGCGGTAGAGGAACACGATCTTGCCGACCTTGAAGAAGAACAGTGCCAGCGGCGGAATGGCGAAGATCATCAGCGGCGGATCGACCCGGTGCGGCACGATGATCATCGCCGCCGACCACAGCAGCGCGCCGACGGTGAAGAAGATGTTCATGCCATCGGCCACCCACGGCAGCCAGCCGGCCAGGAAGTGGTAGCGCTGGCCGCGGGTCAGCTCGCTGCCCTTGCCGCGCAGCAGGGCGCCGGCGTGGTGCTTGATGATCTGGATGGCGCCGTAGGCCCAGCGGAAGCGCTGCTTTTTGAAGTCGATGAAGGTGTCGGGCATCAGGCCCTTGCCGTAGCTGTTGTGGGCGTAGGCCGCCGACAGCCCTTTCTCGAACACCCGCAGGCCCAGTTCGGCATCTTCGCAGATGCACCAGTCGGCCCAGCCCAGCTCGTCGAGCACCGCGCGCCGGGTCATGGTCATGGTGCCGTGCTGGATGATCGCGTCGCGGTCGTTGCGGGTGACCATGCCGATGTGGAAGAAGCCTTTGTATTCGCTGTAGCAGAGCTTCTTGAACGCGCTTTCGTGCTGGTCGCGATAGTCCTGCGGCGATTGCACCACGGCGATCTTCGGATCGGCGAAGTGCGGCACCATGTGCTTGAGCCAGTTGCGGTCGACGCAGTAGTCCGAGTCGATCACCGCGATCACTTCGGCATCGGGTGCGGTATGCGGCAGCAGGTAGTTCAGCGCGCCGCCCTTGAAGCCCGCCAGCGGCGCGACGTGGAAGAAGCGGAAGCGCTCGCCCAGGGCCTCGCAGTGGGCCTTGAGCGGCTCCCACACGGCCGGGTCCTTGGTGTTGTTGTCGATCACCAGCACTTCGAAGTCGGGATAGTCCAGTGCGGCCAGGGCGTCGAGGGTCTGCTTCACCATCTCCGGTGGTTCGTTGTAGCAGGGCACGTGCACCGACACCTTGGGCCGGTAGGGCGAGTCGCCCTCGACCGGTAGGAATTCGCGGCGCCGCTTGTGCGTCCAGACCGCCTCGGCCAGCTCGTGCGCCTCGGTCAGCAAGACGATGAACACGCCCAGCGCGCCCAGCGCCAGCAGCACCCCCACCGAAAGGCTGAACCAGGTGCTGTATTGCTGGCTGTAGTCATAGGCGATCCACACCAGCACCGAGCCGCACAGGAAGGTGATGAAGGTCAGGAAAGTGCGGCCGCGCTGGCGCAGGGACGAGCCGTCGATCAGCAGCACGGCCAGGGCGATCATCGCCAGCACCACCGACGCGACCGCCAGGGCACGCCATTGCGGAATCGCCACCACCGGCCCTTCGAAATTGAATTTCTGCTGCCGCGCGGCGTTGAACACGCCCCAGTAGGCGCCCACCGAACCTTCGTCGCTGGCCTTCCACGGCTGGTCGTAGGCCTCGATGACGAAGTAGTTGTAGCCCTGGCGGTTGAGGGTGTTGACCAGGGTGCGCAGGTAGATGGCCTGGTCGGCCTGGGTGGCATCGGCGCCGCCGCGCATGCGGCCGTTGCTCGGCCAGCCGACCTCCGACAGCAGCAGCGGCTTGCGTGGAAATTGCTGCTTGAGTTCTCGCGCGCGCTCCAGCACGAAGGCGATGGAGTCGCGCATCGGAACGAACTCCCAATACGGCAGGATGTGCGCGGCGATCAGGTCGACGTGCTTGGCCAGTTCCGGGTGCTCCTTCCAGATGTGCCACTGCTCGCTGGTGGTGACCGGCACCTTGACCGCGGCGCGAACCCGGTCCAGGTACTGGATCAGGCCTTCGGGCGTGACCTCCTCGCGAAACAGCGCTTCGTTGCCGACCACCACGCGCACCACGCTGCGGCTGGTGTTGGCCAGCTCGATGGCGGTGGCGATCTCGCGCTCGTTGCGCTCCAGGTCGGGGCTGATCCAGATGCCGACGGTGACCCGCAGGCCCAAATCTTCGGCCAGGCGCGGAATGCGGGCCTGGGTGCCCTCGACGGTGTAGATGCGGATGCTGTCGGTGAGCTTGCTCATCTGCTCGAGGTCTTGGCGCATCTCCTCGTCGGTCGGGTATTGCCCGCGCTGCGGGCTTTCCCCGAGGCGAAACGGCGAATAGGAAAAGCCGGAAATCTGCTCGGGCCAGGCCGGCGCCGACACCGGGCGGTTGATCAGCGCCCAGAAACCGGTGAACAGGGCGGCGATGGCCAGGACCACCACCAGGTTGAGGCCGAGTTTGCGTGAAGACATAGGGGTGCGTCGGTTCCGATGAAGCGGGGTCAGGTCAGTGACCGGCTGGGTGCAAGGACTGCGGACAGGCGCGAGGCCGTTCTTGAAGAAGTAGCCGGGATCCCGCTTTGTTGTCGTCCATTTCTGATTCTTCAGAGGGCATTAAAGCAGGGTTCTGCGTGTCTTTCCTAACCCGATACGGCCGACGGCGCCTGCGGCGGGTGTCGGTCGACCCGCGCGTGGCCTATACTGCGCGCCGTTTTTTCGGAGGTGAGTCATGAGCACAGAAGATCCGCGCTTCGCCGGAGTTGCCCGCTTGTATGGCGATCAGGGGCTGGAGCGCCTGCGCCAGGCCCATGTCGGCGTGGTCGGTATCGGCGGCGTGGGCTCCTGGGTGGCCGAGGCGCTGGTGCGCAGTGGCGTGGGCGAGATCAGCCTGTTCGACCTCGACGACGTCTGCGTCAGCAACACCAACCGCCAGGCCCATGCCCTGACCGGGCAGGTGGGCCGGGCCAAGGTCGAGGCCACCGCTGAGCGCCTGCGCGCCATCAATCCCGAGTGCGTGGTGCACGCGGTGGCCGACTTCGTCACCCGCGAAACCATGGCCGAATACATCACCGAGGGGATGGACTGCGTGGTCGACTGCATCGACAGCGTGATGGCCAAGGCCGCTTTGATCGCCTGGTGCCGGCGGCGCAAGATCGCCGTGGTCACCACCGGGGGCGCCGGCGGGCAGATCGACCCGACCCGGGTGCAGGTGGGCGACCTCAACAAGACCTTCAACGACCCTCTGGCCTCGCGTGTGCGCTCGACCTTGCGCCGTGACTACAACTTCTCGCGCAACGTCAGCCGCAACTACGGCGTGCCTTGCGTGTTCTCCAGCGAGCAACTGCGCTACCCCAAGGGCGACGGCAGCGTGTGCCTGCAAAAGAGCTTCGTCGGCGAGGGCGTGCGCCTGGACTGCTCCGGCGGGTTCGGCGCGGTGATGATGGTCACCGCGACCTTCGGCATGGTGGCGGCGAGCAAGGCGGTGGAAAAGCTGGTGGCCGGCGCGCGGCGGCCGGCGGAGCGAGCAGGGCAGGTGGCGCAATAGCGGGCGCTACGCTTCGGCCAGCAACTCGCCCATCCGCACCAGTACCGCATGCAGCCCATTGCTGCGCGAGGGCGACAATTGCCGCTCAAGGCCGAGCTGAGTGAACCAGCCACGCACATCGAGCACAGCCAACGCGGCGCCGTCCAAGCCTTCCACGCGGACCAAGAGCAATGCCAGCAAGCCGCGCAGCAGGCGGGCGTCGCTGGTCGCCTTGAAATGCCAGCGAGCGCCGTCGCATCCGGCGCCGCTGCGCTGCACCACCAACCACACTTGGCTCTCACAGCCATGTACCCGGTTGGCCTCGGTCTTCTCGGCCTCGGCCATGGGCGCCAGGCGCTCGCCCCACTGCATCAGCAGACGTGCCCGCTGCTCCCAGCCTTGCGCTGCGGCAAAGCTGTCCAATGCGGTTTGCGCATCGTTCGGCAGGCTCATCGCAGCAACTCCAGACCCTGATCCAGCGCGTCGAAGAAGCGCCGTATGTCATCGCTGTCGTTGTACAACGCCAGCGATACCCGTATCGCACCGTTGAGCCCCAGCCGGGCGAACAGCGGCATGGCGCAGTGGTGTCCGGCGCGCACGGCGATGCCTTGTTCGGTCAATACGTGGGCGATGTCGGCGTTGTGCACGCCTTCGACCACGAAACTGGCCAGCGCCGTTTGTGGCGCGCCCAGTATGCGGATGCCCTGACGTTCGCTCAGGCCATGCAACAACTGCTGGTGCAAACGCGCCTCGTGCAGGGCCACCGCATCGCCATCCAAGCCGGCCAGATAGTCCAGGCTCGCGCCCAGGCCGATCACCCCGGCGATCGGCGGCGTACCGGCTTCCAGACCGAGAGGCGCGTGGCGAAAGCTCGCCTCGTGGTAGTCAGCCAGATGCACCATCTCACCGCCGAACTGCCAGTGCCGCACATGCGCCAAGGCCTGGGCACGGCCGTACAGCACACCGACGCCGTCGGGACCGTAGAGCTTGTGGCTCGACAGCACATAGAAGTCGCAGCCCAATTGCTGCACATCGTGCCGGCCATGCACCACACCCTGGGCGCCATCGACTACGCTCAGCGCGCCTTGCGCCCTGGCATGGGCCAGCAGCGGCGCCAGGGGCTGCCAGGTGCCGAGCACGTTGGACAGTTGGCTGATGGCGACCAGCCGCGTACGCGGCCCGATCAACTGCAGGGCAGCATCTACCTCGATCAAGCCTTGTTCGTCGATCGGCAGGACCACCAGGCGCAGACCGCGCCGTTGCGCCAGTTGCTGCCAGGGCAGCAGGTTGGCGTGGTGCTCCAGGGCGCTGACGGCGATTTCGTCGCCCGCCTGGAAGCCATGTTCCAGGCCATAGGCGAGCAGGTTCAGCGCCGAGGTGGCGCCGTGGGTGAAGACGATCTGCTGGGGGCTGGCGGCATTGAGCCAGGTCGCGACCTTCTCGCGGCTGCGCTCGAACGCTTCGGTGGCCAGCGCACCTGGCAGATGCTGGGCGCGGTGCACGTTGGCGGCGCCATGGCCGTAGTAGTGCGCCAAGGCGTCGAGCAACGCTTGCGGCTTCTGACTGGTGGCTGCGCTGTCGAGATAGGTCTGCTGCTGGGCTTGCAGGGCGGCGATGGCCGGAAAATCGGCGCGCCACGGGGAGGGCTGGAACATGATCGCGGGGCCTGGAAAGAAAACGGGGCCGGCAATGGGCCGGCCCCGAATCTTAGCACTTCGAACCGCGAGGTTCTCAGTTGTGCGCGTGCAGCGCCTCGTTCAGCTCGATGGCCGACTGATGGGTCTTGCACTCGACCGCGCCGGATACCGAGTTGCGGCGGAACAGCAGGTCGGTCTTGCCGGCCAGGTCGCGCGCCTTGACCTCTTTGACCAGCTGGTTCTGTCCGTCGAGCAGCTGCACCTTGGTGCCGGCGGTGATGTACAGGCCCGCTTCCACGGTATTGCGGTCGCCCAGCGGAATACCGATACCGGCGTTGGCGCCGATCAGGCAGCCCTCGCCCACGGTGATGACGATGTTGCCGCCGCCCGACAGGGTGCCCATGGTCGAGCAGCCGCCGCCCAGGTCCGAGCCCTTGCCGACGAACACACCGGCCGAGACGCGACCTTCGATCATGCCCGGGCCTTCGGTACCGGCGTTAAAGTTGACGAAGCCTTCGTGCATGATCGTCGTGCCTTCGCCGATGTAGGCGCCCAGGCGCACGCGGGCGGTGTCGGCGATACGCACGCCGGCCGGGACCACGTAGTCGGTCATCTTCGGGAACTTGTCGACCGAGAACACTTCCAGCAGCTCGCCCTTGAGGCGCGCTTCGAGTTGACGCTCGGCCAGTTCGCCGAGGTCGATCACGCCCTGGCTGGTCCAGGCCACGTTCGGCAGCAGCGGGAAGATGCCGGCCAGCGACACGCCATGGGGTTTAACCAGACGGTGCGAGAGCAGGTGCAGCTTGAGGTAGGCCTCGGGCGTGGAAGTCAGCGCGCCATCTTCGGCCAGCAGGGTGGCGACCAGCGGCTTATGGCTCTCGGCCAGGCGGGTCAGCAGGGCGCCTTGCACGGCATCGACCGGCTTGACCGCTTCGGCCAGCTGCGCGGCCTGGGCGTTGCTGAAAGTGATGGCCTGGTTGCCGCCTTCATAGCCGAGGATCGGCGCGATGGCGGCGACCAGTTCGGCGCTGGGGTTGAGCAAAGGTTGCGCGTAGAAGACTTCCAGCCAGTTTTCCTGACGGTTCTGGGTGCCGACCCCGAAGGCCAGGCTGAACAGGGTAGTGGACATGGGATTACCTCATGCAAATGGGGAATGAGACGGCTGGCGTTCAGGCCAGCGCGGCGGCGTAGGTCTCAGGCTTGAAGCCCACCAGCGTGCGCTCGCCCAGGTCGAGGACCGGACGCTTGATCATCGACGGTTGGGCGAGCATCAGCTCGATGGCCTTGGCCTGGTCGAGGTCGGCCTTGCTGGCTTCATCGAGCTTGCGGAAGGTGGTGCCGGCGCGGTTGAGCACGACTTGCCAGCCGTGCTCGTCGCACCAGCGGCTCAGGCGTTCACGGTCGATGCCTTGGGTCTTGTAGTCATGGAACTGGTAGTCGAGCGACTGTTGCTCCAGCCAGCTGCGCGCTTTTTTCATGGTGTCGCAGGCTTTGATGCCGTAGAGGGTGTAGGCCATTGAATGCTGAGGGCAGTGCCGGTCGGGCCAGCGCTTGCCCGCGATCTCCGGAAAAAATTGATGGGCGATTATGCGGCAATGGGTCGGCGAGCGCCACGGGGAGGGGAACCGAACCCCTGTAGCAGGCCTCTACCCCGTTCGACCCGTTCGACCCGTTCGACCCGTTCGACCCGTTCGACCCGTTCGACCCGTTCGACCCGTTCGACCCGTTCGACCCGTTCGACCCGTTCGCGCGGTGCGGCCGACGCCTGCGCCTGCCTGCCTTCGACAAAGGTGCAACGGTATCCAGCCCGCTGCTGGCGCTAGGCTTGCGAGCGCAGGATGCCCATATCGGTCGGCCAGCCGTCCTGCGCAGGCCGATCTGCCGTCGTTCTTTCTCCATTACCGCACAAAGGAACCCCGTCCCATGCAGTCCGCCTATACCGTCCTCATCCTGCTGACGCTGGTGAGCCTGTCGAAACTGCTCGGACGCATGATCCCGTTACCGGTGCCGCTGCCGCTCCTGCAGATCGCTGCCGGGGCGCTGCTGGCCTGGCCTACGCTGGGCCTGCACGTGACGTTGAACCCCGAGCTGTTCCTGTTCCTGTTCCTGCCGCCCCTGCTGTTCGTCGATGGTTGGCGCATGCCCAAGCGCGAATTGTGGCGCCTGCGCGGGCCGGTGGTGGCCTTGGCGGTGGGGCTGGTGCTGTTCACCGTGGTGGGCGCGGGTTACTTCATCCACTGGCTGTTGCCCAGCATTCCCTTGCCGGTGGCCTTCGCGCTGGCGGCCATCTTGTCGCCCACCGATGCCGTCGCGGTCTCGGCCATCACTCAGAATCGTTTGCCCACGCCCTTGATGCACATGCTGCAGGGCGAGGCGCTGCTCAACGACGCCTCGGGCCTGGTGACCTTCAAATTCGCCTTGGCGGCCGCCATCACCGGTGCTTTTTCCCTGGCCGAAGCCAGCGTCACCTTCATGCTGGTGGCGCTGGGCGGCCTGGCCGTGGGCGTGGCCTTGAGCTGGCTGGTGGGCAGGCTGCGCATGTGGATGATCGCCCGCGGCTGGGATGACCCGGCCACCCATGTGGTGTTCATGCTCTTGCTGCCGTTCGCCGCCTATGTGCTGGCCGAGCGCCTGGGCGCGTCGGGGATTCTTTCGGCGGTGGCTGCCGGCATGATGCAGAGCTGGCTCGACCTGCTGCCGCGCCAGACCAGTACGCGCCTGCTCAACCGCAGTGTGTGGTCGTTGCTGGAGTTTGCCTTCAACGGGCTGATCTTTCTGCTGCTCGGCCTGCAACTGCCCGACATCGTCAAGGCGGTGGCCAGCCACGAACCGTCGTTGTGGCCGACCTTGGCCTATCGCTGCCTGGACGTGCTGGCGATCTTTATCGTGTTGATCGTGCTGCGCTTCGTCTGGGTGCAGAGCATCTGGCGCGCCATCGGTGCCTGGCGGCGCTGGCGTGGCAAGTCTGCCCTGGTGCTGTTGCCCAGCGCCCGTTCCTGCTGGTTGCTGACCCTGGGCGGCGTACGCGGTGCGGTGACCCTGGCCGGTGTAATGTCGGTGCCGCTGTTGATCGGCGCGGGCCAGGCCTTTCCCGAGCGCGACCTGCTGATCTTCATCGCCGCCGGGGTGATCCTGCTGTCGCTGGTCGGCGCCTGTATCGCCCTGCCGCTATTGCTGCGCGGGGTGGACAAGAGCCCGGACGAGCGCCGGCAAAAAGAGGTGCAAGACACCTGGCGGCGCACTGCCGAAGCGGCCATCCATGCCTTGGAGGCACAGGATGTGGTCGATGACGATGCGCCGCAGGACGCCACCCAGGCGACTATGGCCGTGGAACTCAAGGCACGTCTGATGGCCGAGTATCGCGCCGAGCTGGACCGCTTCGAAGACACCGCCGAGGCCCGCGCGGTCGCGCAGCAGATGGACGCCCTGGAGCGCCGCCTGCGCCTGCACGCCTTGCGCGCCCAGCGTCTGGAACTCTACAAGCTGCTGCGGCAGCGGCAGATCGGCGACGAAGTGGTGCGGCAGATATTGGGGGAGCTGGACTTGAGCGAGGCCAATCTGGGCTCGGGCAAGTAGGGGTGGGCGCCATAAGGGCCGTAGAGTGGCGCTGCTCCCGACGACGTGCCCCACCGTTGAAGCGTGACCATTGGCGCCGTTCCGTAGCCCCAATGGTCAGTGGCGTGCCTTACGCGAGGAACCGACGGATGCGTTGCGCCGCCTCGATGCACTCGGCCAGTGGCGCGACCAGCGCCATGCGCACGCGCCCAGCCCCTGGATTGACGCCATCGACCTCACGCGACAGGTACGAACCCGGCACCACCGTCACATGCTCGGCCACGAACAGGTCGCGGGTGAATTCGGCATCGCAACCCGGCACCTTGGCCCACAGGTAGAAGCTGCCATCGGGACGCTGCACATCCATCACCGGTTGCAGGATCTCCAGCACCGCATCGTACTTGGCCCGGTATTGGTCACGGTTGGCGCGTACGTGGGCTTCGTCCTGCCAGGCAGCGATGCTGGCCAACTGGGTTTGCACGGGCATGGCGCAGCCGTGGTAGGTGCGGTACAGCAGGAACGGCTTGATGATCTCGGCGTCGCCGGCCACGAAGCCCGAGCGCAGCCCCGGCAGGTTGGAGCGCTTGGACAGGCTGTGGAACACCACGCAGCGCTTGAAGTCGCTGCGCCCAAGCTCGGCGCAGGCGCTGAGCAGGCCCGGCGGCGGCGCGTCTTCGTCGAAGTACAGTTCGCTGTAGCATTCGTCGGCGGCGATCACGAAGTCGTATTCATCGGCCAGGGCGATCAGCTTCTTCAGCGTTTCCAGCGGCACCAGCGCCCCGGTCGGGTTGCCAGGCGAGCACAGGAAGAGAATCTGGCAGCGCTGCCAGACGTCGGCCGGTACGGCGTCGAAGTCCGGGTTGAAGCCGTTGTCCTCCAGGCAGGGCAGGTAGTGCGGGGTCGCCCCGGCGAGCAGGGCCGCGCCTTCGTAGATCTGGTAGAACGGGTTCGGGCTGACCACCAGGCCATCGGCCTCGCGGTCCACCACGGCCTGGGTGAAGGCGAACAGCGCCTCGCGGGTGCCGTTGACCGGCAGGATGTGGCGGTCGGCCTGCAACCAGCCGGCCGGTACGCCGAAGCGCCGTTCGCACCACTGGCCGATGGCCTCGCGCAGCGCAGGCAGGCCGAGGGTGCTGGGGTAGACGGCGAGCTTGTCCAGATTGTCGCTCATGGCCTGGGCCACGAAGGCCGGCGAGGTGTGCTTGGGCTCGCCGATCGACAGCGCGATGGCGCGCTTGTCGGCGGCGGGGGCGACGCTGCCCAGCAGGGCGCGCAGTTTCTCGAACGGGTAGGGCTGCAACTGGGTCAAGGCAGGATTCATTGGCACAAGGTCTCGGCAAAGGTCTCGGCGGGCATTAGATGTTCACGCGGGTCGGGCTGGCCTCGGCGGCCTGGCCTGCCTGCAACTGCTGGACGATCGCCTCCTGCAAGCGCAGGCACAGTTGCGCGTCGGACAGCGGCTGGTTGTGGGCGTCGGTGACGAAGAACACGTCTTCGACCCGTTCGCCCAGGGTGGCGATCTTGGCGTTCTGCAGCGACAGGTCGAACTCCAGGAAGATCCGGCCCAACCGGGCCAGCAGGCCAGGGCGGTCGGGGGCGATGATCTCGAGGATGGTCACCGGTCGCTGCGCGTCGTTGTGGATGGTCACCTGCGGCGCGAAGGTGAAGTGCTTGAGCTGGCGCGGCACGCGACGCTGGATGATGGTCGGGTAGTCTTCCGGGTGGCGCAAGGCTTCGCTCAGACCGTCGCGGATCTGCCGCACGCGCTGCGGGTTGTCGCCGATCGAGCCGCCGTCGTTGTCCAGCACGATGTAGGTGTCGAGAGTGAACTGGCTGCTGGAGGTAATGATCCGCGCGTCGTGGATGTTGAGGTTGAGCTGGGCCATGGCCGCCACCGTCACGGCGAAGAAGTCGTGCTGGTCGGGCGCATAGATGAAGATCTGCGTGCCGCCTTCGAATTCGCGTTGGGTGGTTTCCTTGATCAATACCAGCGGGCCGCCGTCGGCCGGTTGCCGGAGGATCGCGTCGGTGTGCCAGGCCACGTCCGCGGCGGTATGGCGCAGGAAGTAGTCGTCGCCCAATTGCGACCAGAGCTGCTCGACGTCGTCGGGGTCGGTGCCTTGGCGGATCAGGGCGTCGAGGGCGGCGCCCTGGGTCTGGCGGATCAGCTCTTCGCGGTCCAGCGGGTTTTCCAGGCCGCGGCGCAGGGCGCGCTTGGTCTCGTTGTAGAGCTGGCGCAGCAGGCTGGCCCGCCAGGAGTTCCACAGGTTGGGGTTGGTCGCATTGATGTCGGCCACGGTCAGTACGTAGAGGTAGTCCAGGCGCGTTTCGTCACCCACCAGCAGGGCGAAGTCGTTTATCACCTGCGGGTCGGACAAATCCTTGCGCTGGGCGGTGGTGGACATCATCAGGTGGTTCTGCACCAGCCAGACGATCAACCGGGTGTCCCAGGTCGGCAAATGATGGCGCTCGCCAAAGGCCTGGGCATCGATCGCGCCCAGGTCGGAGTGGTCACCCTGGCGGCCTTTGCCGATGTCGTGGTACAGCCCGGCCAGGTAGATCAGCTCGGGTTTGGGCAGGCGTCCCATCAGTTCGCTGGCCAGCGGGAATTTCTCCGACACTGGCGTATAGCGCAGCTTGCGCAGGTGTTTGATCAGGTTGAGCGTGTGCGCGTCGACCGTATAGATGTGGAACAGGTCGTGCTGCATCTGCCCGACGATGAAACCGAATTCGGGCAGATAGCGGCCGAGGATGCCGTAACGGTTCATGCGCCGCAGGTTGCGGTGGATGCCCGTTTCGCACTTGAACAGTTCGATGAACAGGCTGGTGTTGCGCAGGTCGCTACGGAAATCGTCGTCGATCAGGTGGCGGTGCTCGCGCAGCAGGCGCACGGTGTCGGCGCGTACGCCCTTGATGTCCGGGTGCTGGGCCATGAGCACGAAGATTTCCAGCATGGCGAACGGCGTGCGTTCGAAGACCTTGGCGTGGGCCGCCTCGATGTAGCCGTCGTGCAAGCGGAAGCGCGCATTCAGGGGCTGGGTGGTGCCGCTGTCGTCATCGGCGAGGATGACTTCCTCGAAATGCTGGATGATCAGGTCGCACAGCTGGCTGATGCTCATCACCACCCGGTAGTACTGCTGCATGAACTGCTCGATGGCGCGCTTGGGGTTCTCGTCGGTGTAGCCCAGCAAGGTCGCCACGCTGCGCTGGTGGTCGAACAGCAGACGGTCTTCGGCGCGCCCTGCGAGCATGTGCAGGGCATAGCGCACCTTCCACAGGAACGCCTGGGAGGAGGCCAGCACCGCGTTCTCGCTCTCCAGCAGGAAGCCTTCGCCGGCCAGGGCGTGCAGGTTGAGCGTGCCGTATTGGCGGCGGGCCACCCACAGCACGGTCTGGATGTCGCGCAGACCGCCGGGCGAGCCTTTGACGTTGGGCTCGAGGTTGTATTCGGTGTCGTTGTACTTGTGGTGGCGCGCTTGCAGTTCGGCGCGCTTGGCCAGGAAGAACGCCTTGCTCGGCCACAGGTGCTCGGTGCCGGTGGCCTCGAGCATGCGCTTGCGCAGGGGTTCGGGGCCGGCGATGGTGCGGCTTTCCATCAGGTTGGTGATGACCGTCAGGTCCGCCGACGCCTGCTCGGCGCATTCCTCGATGCTGCGCACGCTCTGCCCGACTTCCAGGCCGATGTCCCAGAGCAGGGTGAGCAGACGCTCGATGGGGTCGCGATACTGCTCGTGGCGGGCGCCGTCGAGCAAGATCAGCAGGTCGATGTCCGAGTGCGGGTGCAGCTCGCCACGGCCGTAGCCGCCGACCGCCACCAGGGCGATGCCGGACGGATCGCCCCAGTCGAACTGGCTCCAGGCCTGCTGCAGGATGTTGTCGACCAACCACGCGCGATCCTCGATCAGGCGGCGGATGTCACGGCCTTCGCCAAAGCGCTTGTCGAGCACCTCGCCGGCTTGACGCATGGCTTTCTTGAACGCGGCGATGGGGCTCGCCTTGAGCGCCAGTTCCGCCTGGAACTGGCCGCGGTCGAACAGCTCTGGGTCCACCTGGGGCATCGGGTCGCTTTCCTGTGCTGAATGTAGGCCTGGTCGGGCTCAGGCGGAGGTGCGGGCGATGGTGTCGTCCTTGCGCAAGGTGAAGATCTCGTAGCCGGTGGCGGTCACCACCAGGGTGTGCTCCCACTGCGCCGAGAGCTTGCGGTCCTTGGTGATGGCGGTCCAGCCGTCGCCCAGCACCTTGGTCTCTGCCTTGCCCTGGTTGATCATCGGCTCGATGGTGAAGGTCATGCCTTCTTTGAGCTCCATGCCGGTGCCGGCCTTGCCGTAGTGGACGATCTGCGGCTCTTCGTGGAACACCTTGCCGATGCCATGGCCGCAGAAGTCGCGGACCACCGAGAAACCGTTCTTTTCAGCGTGCTTCTGAATCACTTCGCCGATGTCGCCCAGGCGGCAGCCCGGCTTGACCAGCTCGATGGCCTTGTACAGGCATTCCTGGGTGACCGCCGACAGGCGTTCGGCCCAGGCTGCGACGGTGCCGACGTGGAACATGCGGCTGGTGTCGCCGTGGTAGCCGTCCTTGATCACGGTGACGTCGATGTTGAGGGTGTCGCCGTTCTTCAAGGGCTTGTCGTTGGGAATGCCGTGGCACACCACATGGTTGATCGAGGTGCAGACCGACTTGGGGTAGCCCTTGTAGTTCAGCGGCGCGGGGATGGCCTGCTGCACGTTGACGATGTAGTCGTGGCACAGGCGGTTGAGTTCCTCGGTCGTCACCCCGGGCTTGACGTGGGGTTCGATCATTTCCAGCACGTCGGCGGCCAGGCGGCCGGCCACGCGCATCTTCTCGATCTCTTCGGCAGTCTTGATGGTTACGGTCATTGCAGGCTCTCTACGGCGCAGGCTAGGCGCGGGCAAACGGGAAACGCGAAATTCTACCAGAGCCTCGGCGCGCTGGCCGGGCCAATCGGTGAATCCCATGGCGATGGCGGGCATTCTGAGCGCAATGGCCGGGCGCTGCAAAAAAGGCTGACGGGCGCATCGGCCGCAGTTCCGTTTCTGCCAGGCCTGTGGTATAACATGCGCCGCTTTCGGGGACCCCTGAAAGCTCAAACCCACACACGTGTCGACACGATGGCCTGGGTGCCCCGGATCCACTGGATTCGCGGGTTGGTCATTGGGATGCGTGGAGGCCCAACCCGACTTACCAAGGAACTATCATGTCCCAAGTCAACATGCGCGATATGCTGAAGGCCGGTGTGCACTTCGGCCACCAGACCCGTTACTGGAACCCGAAAATGGGCAAGTACATTTTCGGCGCGCGCAACAAGATCCACATCATCAACCTGGAAAAAACCCTGCCGATGTTCAACGACGCTCTGGCGTTCGTAGAGCGTCTGTCCCAGGGCAAGAACAAGATCATGTTCGTCGGCACCAAGCGTTCGGCCGGCAAACTGGTTGCCGAGCAAGCTGCTCGTTGCGGTTCGCCTTACGTTGATCACCGTTGGTTGGGCGGCATGCTCACCAACTACAAGACCATCCGTGCCTCGATCAAGCGCCTGCGCGACCTGGAAACTCAGGCCGAAGACGGTACCTTCACCAAGCTGACCAAGAAAGAAGCGCTGATGCGTTCGCGCGATCTGGAAAAGCTGGACCGCAGCCTGGGTGGTATCAAGGACATGGGCGGCCTGCCTGACGCACTGTTCGTCATCGACGTCGATCACGAGCGCATCGCGATCACCGAAGCCAACAAACTGGGCATCCCAGTTATCGGCATCGTCGATACCAACAGCAGCCCTGAAGGTGTTGACTACATCATCCCAGGTAACGATGACGCCATCCGCGCCATCGAGCTGTACATGACTTCGATGGCTGACGCCGTCATCCGCGGTCGCAACAACGTTGCCGGCGGCACCGAAGTCTATGTTGAAGAAGCGGCTGCACCTGCTGCCGAGTAAGTGACGCCTAGCGTCTGACTTGGCACGCGAAAAGGGGGCTTTGCCCCCTTTTTGCCACCTTGAAATCCTGCTGTCGGCAACAGGCTCCCATCATGGGTGTGCTGAACCCGACAGCGGATCAGCAGAATTGAACGCCCGTGACGAGCGGGTGGAATGGTTGAAAAACTTTCCAAGAGGATTTTGAAATGGCAGCAATTACTGCAGCGTTGGTCAAAGAACTGCGCGAGCGTACCGGCGAAGGCATGATGGATTGCAAGAAGGCCCTGGAAAAGGCTGACGGCGACATCGAAAAAGCCATTGATGACATGCGTGCTTCCGGCGCCATCAAGGCCGCCAAGAAAGCTGGCAACGTCGCCGCTGAAGGCGCCATCGCCATCAAGGCCGACGACAAGTCCGCCGTCCTGCTGGAAGTGAACTCGCAGACCGACTTCCTGGCGCTGCAAGACGACTTCAAGACTTTCGTCGCTGAAAGCGTTGAACAAGCGTTCAACGAGAAGCTGACCGACGCCGCGCCGCTGATCGCTGCTCGCGAAGCTGCCCGTGAAGCGCTGGTCGCCAAAGTCGGTGAGAACGTCAACATCCGTCGCCTGGTACGTGTTGAAGGCGACGTCGTAGGTGCCTACCTGCACGGCAACAAAATCGGTGTTGCAGTGGTTCTGAAGGGTGGCGACGTACAGCTGGCCAAAGAAATCGCCATGCACGTCGCGGCTTCCAACCCTGAGTTCCTGGATTCGTCGGAAATCTCCGCCGAAGCCATCGAGCGCGAAAAAGCGGTCTTCCTGCAGCTAAACGCTGACAAGATCGCCGGCAAGCCGGAAAACATCGTCGAAAACATGATCAACGGCCGTATCACCAAGTTCAAGGCCGAAGCTTCGCTCAAAGAGCAGGCGTTCGTCATGAACCCGGAAGTCAAGGTCGGCGAGCTGGCCAAGAAAGCCGGTGCTGAAATCGTTTCCTTCACCTACTTCAAGGTCGGCGAAGGCATCGAGAAGCCAGTCGACAACTTCGCCGAAGAAGTTGCCGCACAACTGGCTGCCGCCAAGCAGTAAGACGGACTCGTCTGTCGCCCCCAAGAGGCTGCCCGCTCACGCGCGCAGCCTCTTTGTCAAAGCGGGCAGGGGTTTATCAGGCCCCGCTCCGCTGGCGCCCAAACGGCGCCGCGCTACAGTAAGCAGGCCGGCAACGGCCGCATGAATTCTAGAAAACGCCGCAGGAGAGACACGCAATGGCTCAGCAGGTGAGTGGTCGCCAACCTCGCTATAAACGCATTTTGCTCAAACTTAGCGGCGAAGCCCTGATGGGCTCCGAAGACTTCGGCATCGACCCCAAGGTGCTCGATCGCATGGCCCTGGAAGTGGGCCAGCTGGTCGGCATCGGTGTGCAGGTCGGTCTGGTGATCGGCGGTGGCAACCTGTTCCGTGGTGCGGCCCTGAGCGCGGCCGGCATGGACCGCGTCACCGGTGACCACATGGGCATGCTCGCCACGGTCATGAACGCCCTGGCCATGCGCGACGCCCTGGAGCGTTCGAACATCACCGCACTGGTCATGTCGGCCATTTCCATGACCGGTGTCACCGATCATTACGATCGCCGAAAAGCAATTCGTCACCTCCAATCCGGGGATGTGGTAATTTTCTCCGCCGGTACCGGCAACCCGTTCTTCACCACCGATTCCGCAGCCTGCCTGCGTGGCATCGAAGTCGATGCAGATGTGGTGCTGAAGGCGACCAAGGTCGACGGCGTCTACACCGCCGATCCGTTCAAGGACCCGCACGCCGAGAAGTTCGATTACCTCACGTACGACGAAGTGCTGGATCGCAAGCTCGGTGTCATGGACCTGACCGCCATCTGCCTGTGCCGCGACCACAAGATGCCATTGCGCGTTTTCAACATGAACAAGCCCGGCTCCCTGCTCAACATAGTGGTGGGTGGCGCCGAAGGCACCTTGATCGAGGAAAGCCAAGCATGATCAACGATATCAAGAAAGACGCTCAGGACCGCATGAGCAAGTCCCTCGAGGCGCTGGGTCGCAACCTGGCGGCCATCCGTACCGGCCGCGCCCACCCAAGCATCCTGGACACCGTCAAGGTCACGGCCTGGGGCAGCGAAATGCCGCTCAACCAAGTGGCCGCGATCTCCGTCGAGGACGCCCGCACGCTGAAGATCGTCGCCCACGACAAGAACCTCAGCGCCGCCATCGAGAAGGCCATCCTGACCTCCGACCTGGGCCTGAACCCGAGCAGCGCCGGCACCACCATCCGTGTGCCGATGCCAGCGCTCACCGAAGAGACCCGAAAGGGTTACACCAAGCAGGCACGCGGCGTCGCCGAAGACGCCAAGGTCGCCGTGCGCAACGTGCGTCGCGATGCCCTGGCCGACCTGAAGAAGCTGTCCAAGGACAAGGCGATCAGCGAGGACGAAGAGCGCCGCGCCGCTGACGAGCTGCAGAAGCTGACCGACAAGTTCGTCGGTGAAGTGGACAAGACCCTGGAAGCCAAGGAAAAGGACCTGATGGCCGTCTAAGGCCGAGGCTCTTTCATGGAAAAGACCAAGCTGGCGGCACCGGGTCCGGTGCCGCGTCATGTCGCGATCATCATGGACGGCAACAACCGCTGGGCGAAGAAACGCCTGTTGCCTGGCGTCGCCGGGCACAAGGCCGGCGTCGATGCGGTGCGTGCGGTGATCGAAGTGTGTGCCGAAGCCAAGGTCGAAGTGCTGACCCTGTTCGCCTTTTCCAGTGAAAACTGGCAAAGGCCGGCAGACGAGGTCGGTGCCTTGATGGAGCTGTTCTTCTCGGCCCTGCGCCGTGAGGCGCGGCGGCTCAACGAAAATCAGATCTGCCTGCGCATCATCGGTGATCGCTCCCGTTTTCATCCCGAGCTGCAGGCAGCCATGCGCGAGGCCGAAGCGCTGACCGCGGGCAACAATCGCTTCATCCTGCAGGTCGCCGCGAACTACGGCGGCCAGTGGGACATCGCCCAGGCTGCCCAACGCCTGGCGCGCGAAGTGCAGGCTGGTCATCTGCAGCCCGAGGACATCACACCCGGCCTGTTGCAGACCTGCCTGGCTACCGGCGATCAACCGCTGCCCGACCTGTGCATCCGCACCGGTGGCGAGCATCGCATCAGCAATTTCCTGTTGTGGCAGTTGGCCTACGCCGAGCTGTATTTCTCCGACCTGTTCTGGCCGGACTTCAAACACGAGGCCATGCGCAGCGCGCTGGCCGATTTCGCTTCGCGCCAGCGCCGCTTCGGGAAGACCAGCGAGCAGGTCGAAGCTGGAGCCCGCGCCTAATGCTCAAACAACGCATCATTACTGCATTGATCATGCTGCCAGTCGCCTTGTGCGGCTTTTTCCTGTTGCAGGGCTCGGCGTTCGCGCTGTTCATCGGCCTGGTGGTCACGGTAGGCGCCTGGGAATGGGCGCGTCTGGCGGGCCTGGTGGCGCAACCGTTGCGCCTGGCCTATGCAGCGGTGGTCGCTGGGGCGCTGATGCTGCTCTACCTCATGCAGGAGCTCGCGCCCTGGGTACTGGGCGCCTCGGTCATCTGGTGGGGGCTGGCCACCTGGCTGGTGCTGACCTATCCGCGCAGCAGCGAGCTGTGGTCCAGTGCCGCCTGCCGTTTGCTGATCGGCCTGTTGGTCCTGCTGCCGGCCTGGCAGGGTTTGCTGTTGCTCAAGCACTGGCCGCAAGGTAATGGCTTGATCCTGATGGTGATGCTGTTGGTCTGGTCCGCGGACATCGGTGCGTACTTCTCGGGCAGGGCTTTCGGCAAGTGCAAGCTGGCGCCTCAGGTCAGCCCTGGCAAGAGCTGGGAAGGGGTGTATGGCGGTCTCGCGGTGAGTTTGTTGATCACCCTGGGCGTGGCGCTGTACCGCGATTGGAGCCTGGGCAGCCTGCTGCTCGGCCTGCTGGGCGCCGCCGTGGTGGTGATGGCCTCGGTGATCGGCGATCTGACCGAAAGCATGTTCAAGCGCCGCGAAGGCATCAAGGACAGCAGCAACCTGTTGCCGGGCCATGGCGGCGTACTCGACCGCATCGACAGCCTCACCGCAGCGGTACCGATGTTCGCCGTGCTGTTGTGGGCCGCCGAATGGGGTGTGATGTGAGTCGTGCGCAACGGATCAGCGTGTTGGGTGCCACCGGCTCCATCGGCCTGAGCACCCTGGACGTCATCGCCCGCCACCCCGAGCAGTATCAGGTATTCGGCCTCAGTGGCCATACCCGCATCGACGAGCTGCTCGCTTTGTGTCTGCGCCATCGTCCTGCCTACGCTGCGGTGCCGGGCGCCGAGGCGGCCGCGACGCTGCGCGCAGGTCTGCGGGCTGCGGGCTGCGTTACCGAAGTGCTCGAAGGCGAACAAGGGCTTGCCCATATCGCCAGCGCGGCCGAAGTG
This sequence comes from Pseudomonas sp. MLB6B, assembly GCF_054508135.1. Lineage (NCBI taxonomy): Bacteria > Pseudomonadati > Pseudomonadota > Gammaproteobacteria > Pseudomonadales > Pseudomonadaceae > Pseudomonas > Pseudomonas sp. MLB6B. Next base: position 2,022,181 of record NZ_CP199313.1, read on the forward strand.
GATGCGGTGATGGCCGCCATCGTCGGCGCCGCCGGGCTCAAGCCGACGCTTGCGGCCGTCGAAGCCGGCAAGAAAGTGCTGCTGGCCAACAAGGAGGCGCTGGTCATGTCCGGCGCTCTGTTCATGGACGCGGTGCGTCGTAGCGGTGCCGTTCTGCTGCCGATCGACAGCGAGCACAATGCGATCTTCCAGTGCCTGCCGGGCGACTATGCGCGTGGCTTGCAAGCGGTGGGGGTACGGCGGATTCTGCTGACCGCCTCGGGCGGGCCGTTCCGCGAAACGCCCTTGGCGCAGCTCGCCGAGGTCACGCCGGCACAGGCTTGCGCCCACCCCAACTGGTCGATGGGGCGCAAGATTTCGGTCGATTCGGCCAGCATGATGAACAAAGGGCTGGAGCTGATCGAGGCCTGCTGGCTGTTCGACGCGGCGCCGGCCAAGGTCGAAGTGGTGGTGCACCCACAAAGCGTCATCCACTCGTTGGTGGACTATGTGGACGGTTCGGTGCTGGCCCAACTGGGCAACCCGGACATGCGTACGCCCATCGCCAATGCCTTGGCCTGGCCGCAACGTATCGATTCGGGGGTGGCGCCGCTGGACCTGTTCGCCATCGCCCGGTTGGACTTCCAGGCCCCCGACGAACAGCGCTTCCCTTGTCTGCGCATCGCCCGCGAAGCGGCCGAGGCCGGCCGGAGCGCGCCTGCGGTGCTCAATGCGGCCAATGAAGTGGCAGTGGATGCCTTCCTGGTCGGCCGTATCCGCTTCCCGGAAATCGCCAGCCTGATCGAACGCGTGCTGCAGCAAGAGCCTGTGGTCGCGCTGACGTCGCTCGATGCCGTGTTCGCCGTCGATGAGCGGGCCCGCGCACTGGCGCAGGAATGGCTGACGCGCCATGGTCGTTAACTCCATCGTTTCGCGCTGAACCTCTTGCGGAGAAGCCTATGTCTGCGCTTTACATGATTGTCGGCACCTTGGTGGCCTTGGGCGTGCTGGTCACCTTCCACGAGTTCGGCCATTTCTGGGTGGCGCGTCGTTGCGGGGTCAAGGTGCTGCGGTTCTCCGTAGGCTTCGGCACGCCTCTGGTGCGCTGGCATGATCGCCACGGCACCGAGTTCGTGGTGGCGGCGATTCCGTTGGGCGGTTACGTGAAAATGCTCGATGAGCGTGAGGGCGACGTCCCGGTCGGCCTGGAGGCGCAGTCGTTCAATCGCAAGCCGGTGCTGCAGCGCATCGCCATCGTCGCCGCCGGGCCGATCGCCAACTTCCTGTTGGCGATCGCGTTCTTCTGGGGCGTGGCCATGCTCGGCAGCCAGCAGGTACGTCCGGTGATCGGCGCCGTCGAGTCCGGTAGCCTGGCAGCGCAGGCCGGCTTGAAGGCAGGCGAGGAAATCGTCTCCATCGATGGCAAACCGACCGATGGTTGGTCGGCGGTCAACCTGCAACTGGTACGACGGCTGGGCGAAAGCGGAACGCTGCGCCTGGGTGTGCGCGAGGAGGGCGCGAGCGTCGAACAGCCGCGCGAGGTCAAGCTCGATCGGTGGCTCAAGGGCGCCGAAGAGCCAGACCCGATCCAGTCGCTGGGCCTGCGTCCGTGGCGGCCGAGCGTGGTGCCCGTGCTCGCCCAACTCGACCCGAAAGGCCCGGCCGCCGCTGCAGGGTTGAAGACCGGCGATCGCCTGGTGGCGCTCGACGGCGTCGCCTTGAGCGACTGGCAGCAGGTGGTGGATGCCGTGCGCAGCCGTGCCGATACCCAGGTCCAGGTGCGCATCGAACGCGACGGTGCGCTCGTGGACCTGCCGGTGGCCCTGGCCAAGCGCGGCGAAGGTGCCGCCGCCGGGGGCTACCTGGGGGCGGGCGTGAAAGGCGGTGAATGGCCAGCCCACATGCTGCGCGAGGTCCGTTACGGGCCGCTCGAAGGCTTGGCCGAGGGCTTGTCGCGTACCTGGAACATGAGCGTCCTGACCCTCGAATCCTTGAAGAAAATGTTGTTCGGGGAGCTCTCGGTAAAAAACTTGAGCGGACCGATAACCATTGCTAAAGTGGCGGGCGCTTCAGCCCAGTCGGGCTTGGGAGATTTTTTGAACTTCCTGGCCTACCTGAGCATAAGCCTAGGGGTTCTGAACCTGCTGCCCATTCCGGTACTGGATGGGGGGCATTTGCTGTTCTACCTGATCGAATGGGTGCGTGGTCGCCCGCTGCCGGATCGGGTGCAAGGTTGGGGGATTCAGATCGGTATCAGTTTGGTCATCGGCGTCATGTTGCTCGCCCTGGTCAACGATCTGAGTCGACTTTAACGATCAAGCTCAATTGCAGACCTGCCGCCTCATCGCGGCGGGTCGTTTATTGCCAGTTGGAATAAAGGACTTCATGAAACGTCTGCTGCTAACCACGGTGCTCACTGCACTGATGATCACTGAAGTTCACGCCGAGTCCTTCACTATCTCCGATATCCGTGTCAACGGCCTGCAGCGGGTATCCGCCGGCAGCGTGTTCGGCGCACTGCCGCTCAATGTCGGTGATCAGGCTGACGACCGGCGTCTGGTGGATTCCACCCGTTCGCTGTTCAAAACGGGCTTCTTCCAGGACATTCAGCTCGATCGCGACGGCAACGTCCTGATCATCAACGTGGTCGAGCGTCCGTCGGTATCGAGCATCGAGATCGAAGGCAACAAGGCCATCAGCACCGAAGACCTGATGAAGGGCCTCAAGCAGTCGGGCCTGGCCGAAGGCGAAATCTTCCAACGCGCGACCCTCGAAGGCGTGCGTAACGAGCTGCAACGCCAGTATGTCGCCCAGGGCCGCTATTCGGCCGAGGTGGACGCCGAAGTGGTGCCCGAGCCGCGCAACCGCGTCGGCCTGAAGATCAAGATCAACGAAGGCACGGTCGCGGCCATCCAGCACATCAACGTGGTGGGCAACACCGTGTTCGACGACGACGAGCTGAGCAGCCTGTTCGAGCTCAAGACGTCCAACTGGCTGTCGTTCTTCAAGAACGACGACAAGTACGCCCGCGAAAAACTGTCCGGCGACCTGGAACGTCTGCGCTCCTACTACCTGGATCGCGGCTACATCAACATGGACATCGCCTCCACCCAGGTGTCCATCACGCCCGACAAGAAACACGTGTACATCACCGTCAACATCAACGAAGGCGAGAAGTACACCGTTCGCGACGTGAAACTGTCCGGCGATTTGAAAGTGCCTGAAGACCAGGTCAAGTCGCTGCTGCTGGTCCAACCAGGCCAGGTGTTCTCGCGCAAGGTCATGACCAGCACCTCCGAGCTGATCACCCGCCGTCTGGGCAACGAAGGCTATACCTTCGCCAACGTCAACGGCGTGCCACAGGCGCACAACGAAGACCACACCGTCGACATCATGTTCGTCGTCGATCCGGGCAAGCGTGCCTACGTCAACCGCATCAACTACCGCGGCAACACCAAGACCGAAGACGAAGTGCTGCGCCGTGAAATGCGCCAGATGGAAGGCGGCTGGGCTTCGACCTACCTGATCGACCAGTCCAAGACCCGTCTCGAGCGTCTGGGCTTCTTCAAGGACGTCAACGTCGAAACCCCGCCAGTGCCGGGCACCGACGACCAGGTCGACGTCAACTACGCGGTCGAAGAGCAAGCGTCCGGTTCGATCACCGCCAGCGTCGGCTTCGCCCAGAGCGCCGGCCTGATCCTGGGCGGCGCCATCAGCCAGACCAACTTCCTCGGTACCGGTAACAAGGTCTCGGTCGGTCTGACCCGCTCGGAATACCAGACCCGCTACAACTTCGGCTTCGTCGACCCCTACTTCACGCCCGATGGCGTGAGCCTGGGCTACAACGCGTTCTACCGCAGCACCGACTACGACGACCTCGACGTCGACGTGGCGAGCTATGCGGTCGACAGCCTGGGCGCCGGTGTCAGCCTGGGTTACCCGATCAGCGAAACCTCGCGTCTGACCTACGGCCTGACCGTGCAGAAGGACGAGATCAAGACCGGTCGCTATACCGTCGACGAGATCTTCGACTTCCTCGACAAAGAGGGTGAAGACTTCCTCAACTTCAAGGGATCGGTGGGCTGGTCCGAGTCGACCCTCAACAAGGGCGTGCTGGCCACCCGTGGTCACTCGCAAAGCCTGACCCTGGAAACCACGCTTCCTGGCAGCGACCTGTCGTTCTACAAGATCGACTACCGTGGCCAGCTGTTCAAGCCGCTGACGCCTGACTACACCCTGCGCCTGCACACCGAACTGGGCTACGGTGACGGCTTCGGCGGTACTTCGGGCCTGCCGTTCTATGAAAACTACTACGCCGGTGGTTTCAACTCTGTGCGTGGTTTCAAGGACAGCACACTGGGGCCGCGTAGTACGCCGAGTTCCGGTACAAAGCCCGGTACTATCAAAGACCCGGACCAAGATCCGCTTCCATTCGGCGGCAATATCCTGGTGCAAGGCGGCGTAGAACTGCTGTTCCCACTGCCGTTCGTCAAGGACCAGCGCTCGCTGCGTACCTCGGTCTTCTGGGACGTGGGTAACGTATTCGACAGCAACTGCAGTGACAAACCCGCCACAGCTGAACGCGGGAAAGTCGAATGCGCCAAGCTCGGCTTCTCCGACATGGCCAGCTCCGTCGGCTTGGGCGTGACCTGGGTCACCGCATTGGGCCCGCTGAGCTTCAGCCTGGCGATGCCGATCAAGAAGCCCGACGATGCCGACACCCAAGTGTTCCAATTCTCTCTGGGCCAGACCTTCTAAGGTCGGCCCCTGCTCAACGACAACGGTTTATTCAGGAGTGCATCGTGCGTAAGTTGACCCAACTGGCCTTCGTGGCCGCGGCGCTGGTCGCCACCCCCGCTTTCGCCGACATGAAAGTGGCCGTTCTGAACTATCAGATGGCGTTGCTCGAATCCGACGCTGCCAAAAGCTATGCCGTTGACGCCGAGAAGAAGTTCGGCCCGCAACTCAACAAGCTGAAGAGCCTGGAAACCAGCGCCAAGAGCATCCAGGACCGTCTGATCAAGGGCGGCGACAAGATGGCCCAGCCTGAGCGCGAACGTCTGGAGCTCGAGTTCAAGCAAAAAGCCCGCGACTTCCAGTTCCAATCCAAAGAGCTGAACGAAGCCAAAGCCACCACCGACCGCGAGATGCTCAAGAAGCTCAAGCCCAAGCTCGATGGCGCCGTGGAAGAAGTCATCAAGAAGGGTGGTTTCGATCTGGTGCTGGAGCGCGGCGCGGTCATCGATGTCAAACCGCAGTACGACATCACCCGCCAAGTCATCGAGCGCATGAACCAAGCGCGTTGATATGACCCAGACCCTCACGCTCGGCCAGCTGGCCGAAGCGCTCGGAGCCACCGTGAAGGGCTCCGCGGCGCTGCCGATCACCGGGCTTGCCACCTTGCAGGAGGCAGGCCCGCAACAGTTGAGCTTCCTGGCCAACCCGCAGTACCGCAAGTACCTGGAAACGACCCAGGCCGGCGCGGTGCTGCTCAAGGCTGCGGATGCCGAAACCTTCTCCGGCAATGCACTCGTCGTGGCTGATCCGTACCTGGCCTATGCCCGTATCTCGCACTTCTTCGACCCCAAACCCAAGGCTGTGGCGGGTATCCATCCCAGCGCCGTGGTGGCCGACGATGCGCAGGTCGATCCCAGCGCCAGCGTCGGTGCGTTCGCCGTCATCGAAAGTGGCGCGCGTATCGAAGCGGGCGTGAGCATCGGCGCGCATTGTTTCATCGGTGCGCGGTGCACGATCGGCGAGGGTGGTTGGCTGGCACCGCGGGTGACGCTCTACCACGACGTCACCATCGGCAAGCGTGTGGTCATCCAATCGGGCGCGGTGATCGGCGGTGAAGGCTTCGGCTTCGCCAACGAGAAGGGCGTGTGGCGCAAGATCGCTCAGATTGGCGGCGTGACCTTGGGTGACGACGTGGAGATCGGCGTGAACACGGCCGTGGACCGTGGCGCGTTGTCCGATACGCGCATCGACGATGGCGCCAAGCTCGACAACCAGATCCAGATCGCCCACAACGTGCACATCGGTGCGCACACGGCCATGGCGGCCTGCGTAGGCATCTCGGGCAGTACGCGCATCGGCAAGCACTGCACCATCGCGGGGGGTGTGGGCATGGTGGGGCACATCGATGTGTGTGACAACGTGTTCGTCTCCGGCATGACCATGGTGACCCGTTCGATCACCGAACCGGGCGGTTATTCTTCAGGTACGGCAATGCAACCCCTGGCCGATTGGCGCAAGAGCGCTGCGCGGATCCGCCAGCTCGACGACATGGCCAAGCGCTTGCAGCAGCTGGAAAAACGTGTCGATACCGTGACCTCGGAGAGTCAGCCGGCATCAGATGGCTGACGGCAATTTCCTGGCAAGCGTGATTCGTCGCTAGCTGGCTCCTCTTTGGATGGCAAAAGGAGCGTGTGGCCAGCGCCCACGCTCCCTATTCTTATTACAGGCTTCCCCCCGAAATGATGGACATCAACGAGATTCGCGAATACCTGCCTCACCGTTACCCGTTCCTGTTGGTGGACCGGGTCACGGAGCTGGACTATGAGGCCCAGAGCATTCGTGCCTACAAGAATGTCAGCATCAACGAGCCGTTCTTCAATGGCCATTTCCCGGCGCATCCGATCATGCCGGGCGTGCTGATCATCGAGGCCATGGCCCAAGCCGCCGGGATTCTCGGATTCAAGATGCTCGACGCCAAGCCGGCCGACGGCACACTGTACTACTTCGTCGGCTCCGACAAGCTGCGTTTCCGTCAGCCTGTGCTGCCAGGCGACCAGTTGGTCCTGGAAGCCACCTTCCACAGCCGCAAGAGCATGATCTGGAAGTTCAACTGCCGCGCGCTGGTCGACGGCAAGACCGTCTGCTCGGCGGAAATCACCTGCGCGGAACGCTCCCTATGAATTCGATTGATCCACGGGCCATCATCGATCCGTCGGCCAAGTTGGCCGATGGCGTCGAGGTAGGCCCGTGGTCGATCGTCGGCCCCGATGTCGAAGTCGGGGAGGGGACCGTCATCGGTCCGCATGTGGTGCTCAAAGGCCCGACCCGCATCGGCAAGCACAACCGGATCTACCAGTTCTCCTCCATCGGTGAAGACACCCCCGACCTCAAGTACCGGGGCGAACCCACGCGCTTGGTGATCGGCGACCACAACGTCATTCGCGAAGGCGTGACCATTCACCGCGGCACCATTCAGGACCGCGCGGAAACCACCGTAGGCGACCACAACCTGATCATGGCCTATGCCCACATCGGCCACGACAGCGTGATCGGCAGCCACTGCATCCTGGTCAACAACACGGCGCTAGCTGGCCATGTGCACGTGGGCGACTGGGCCATCCTGTCGGGCTTCACCCTGGTGCACCAGTATTGCCATATCGGCGCCCACGCGTTTTCCGGCATGGGCACGGCGATCGGCAAGGACGTCCCAGCGTTCGTCACCGTGTTCGGCAGCCCTGCCGAAGCGCGCAGCATGAACTTCGAAGGCATGCGCCGCCGCGGTTTCAGCGACGAGGTGATCCACTCGCTGCGCCGCGCGTACAAGACCGTCTATCGCCAGGGCCTGACCGTCGACAATGCGGTGGCCGAGCTGGCCGAGCTGGCTGGCAAGCATCCTGAAGTCGAGCTGTTCCGCCAGTCGATCGTGAATTCAGCGCGCGGCATCACTCGCTGATATGGCGCGGCTCTGCATCGCACTGGTGGCCGGCGAGGCCAGCGGTGACATTCTAGGTTCCGGCCTGATGCGCGCCCTCAAGGCCCGCCACCCGGATGTGCGCTTCATCGGCGTCGGCGGCCCCTTGATGGAAGCCGAGGGCATGCAGTCCTACTTCCCCATGGAGCGCCTGGCGGTCATGGGCCTGGTCGAAGTGCTCGGCCGCCTGCGTGAGCTGCTCAAGCGGCGCAAGGATTTGATCGACACGCTGCTTGGCGAACGGCCCGATGTCTTCATCGGCATCGACGCGCCGGACTTCACCCTCAACATCGAACTCAAGCTGCGTCAGGCCGGGATCAAGACCGTGCATTACGTCAGCCCGTCGGTCTGGGCCTGGCGGCAGAAGCGGGTGTTGAAGATTCGCCAGGGCTGCGACCTGATGCTGACCCTGCTGCCGTTCGAGGCGCGTTTCTACGAAGAGCAGGGCGTGCCGGTGCGCTTCGTTGGCCATCCGCTGGCCGATACCATCCCCTTGCAGGCCGATCGCGACGCCGCACGACTGGCGCTGGGCCTCGGCCTTGGGCCTGTGGTGGCGCTGATGCCCGGCAGTCGCGGCGGCGAAGTGGGGCGTTTGGGCGCATTGTTCCTCGAAACCGCCGAGCGTCTGTGCGAGCGACTGCCTGGTGTGCGTTTCGTGCTGCCCTGCGCCAACGCCACTCGCCGCGCGCAGATCGAGCAGATGCTCGAAGGTCGCGACCTGCCGTTGACCCTGCTCGACGGCCAGTCGCATCAGGCCCTGGCCGCCTGCGATGCGGTGCTGATCGCCTCGGGCACCGCCACTCTCGAAGCCTTGCTGTACAAGCGGCCTATGGTAGTGGCCTACCGCCTGGCGCCGCTGACTTACTGGATTCTCAAACGCATGGTCAAGAGCCCCTACGTTTCGCTGCCCAACCTGCTGGCCCAGCGCCTGTTGGTGCCCGAGCTGCTGCAAGACGCGGCGACCAGCGAAGCGCTCGCCGCGACCTTGGCACCCTTGGTTCAGGACGGTTCGGCCCAGACCGAGTTTTTCGACCAGATCCACCGTACCCTGCGTCGCGACGCCTCGAACCAGGCCGCCGACGCGGTACTGGCTTTGCTGGAGACACGTTGATGCAGATGGGCCTGGATTTCAGCCTGGTCGAAGACCTCGTGGCCGGTGTCGATGAAGTGGGCCGCGGGCCGCTGTGCGGCGATGTGGTCACTGCGGCGGTGATCCTCGATCCGTTGCGGCCGATCCTCGGCCTGAACGATTCGAAGAAGCTCACACATGCCAAGCGCCAGGCGCTGTTCGATGAGATCTGCGAAAAAGCCCTGAGCTTCTGCATCGCCCGGGCCGAGGTCGAGGAAATCGACCGGCTCAACATTCTGCACGCTACCTTGCTGGCCATGAAGCGCGCGGTCGAGGGCCTGCACATCACGCCGAAACTGGCGCTGATCGACGGCAACCGCTGCCCGGTACTGACGGTGCCCGCCGCGCCGGTGGTCCAGGGCGACGCCAAGGTGCCGGCCATCGCTGCCGCCTCGATCCTTGCCAAGGTCACCCGCGACCGCGAAATGAGCGTGTTCGAAGGGTTGTACCCGGGCTACGGTATCGGTGCGCACAAGGGCTATCCCACCCCTGTGCACCTCGAGGCCCTGGCCCGCCTGGGGCCGACCCCGATCCACCGGCGCTCCTTCGCGCCCGTGCGTCTGGCCTTCGAGCGGCGCGAGACGAGCTTCAGCACGCTGCTCTAGCCTTCCGTGCCTATCACTGCGCCGGCATCGCCCGGTACGACACGCTCGTCCCCCGGAACGGCATCCGCTTGACCATTACGGTACAATCGCGCCCCTCGTTTCACACTGCCACAGGATCATCAATGCCGGTCTCTTTCGTTCACCTGCGCGTGCATTCCGAATTCTCCCTGGTCGACGGCCTGGTGCGGGTCAAACCGCTGGCCAAGGCCCTGGGTGCGATGGACATGCCGGCCGTGGCGATCACCGACCAGAGCAACATGTGCTCGCTGGTGAAGTTCTACAAAGCGGCGATGGGCGCGGGCATCAAACCGATCTGCGGCGTCGACCTCTGGCTGGCAGGCAGCGAGCCGGACGCGCCGCTGTCGCGCATTTGCCTGCTGGCGATGGACCCGCAGGGCTACCGCAACCTCACCGAGCTGCTCTCGCGCGGTTGGGTGGAAGGGCAGCGCAATGGCCTGGTGATCATCCAACGTGACTGGATTCCACCGGCCAGCGCAGGCCTCATCGCCTTGTCGGCGGCGCGCGAGGGCGACATCGGCATGGCTTTGCTGGCCGGCCGCGAGCAGGAAGCGCAGGCCTTGCTGCAAGACTGGATGCAGATGTTCCCCGAGCGCTTCTACGTGGAGCTGCAACGTACCGGCCGCCCTGGCGACGAAGAGTACGTACATGCCGCCGTCGCCTTGGCCGACCGCCTGGGCGCGCCCTTGGTGGCGACCAACGACGTGCGCTTTCTCAAGCAATCGGACTTCGACGCCCACGAGACCCGCGTCTGCATCGGCGAAGGCTGGACCCTGGACGACCCGCGGCGTCCCCGGCTGTACAGCGATCAGCAGTACCTCAAAAGCGCCGAGGAAATGGCCGAGCTGTTCAGCGATCTGCCCGACGCCCTGGCCAACACCGTGGAGATCGCCAAGCGCTGCAACATCCAGGTGCAACTGGGCAAGGCCTTCCTGCCGGACTTCCCGACCCCCAACGGCATGGGCATCGACGACTACCTTCGCCATGTGTCCTACGAAGGGCTGGAAGAGCGTCTGGCGGTGTTGTGGCCCAAAGACACCACGCCCAACTATGAAGAGAAGCGCCAGGTCTACCTCGACCGCCTGAAGTTCGAGCTGGACATCATCATCCAGATGGGCTTCCCCGGTTACTTCCTGATCGTCATGGACTTCATCAAGTGGGCCAAGAACAACGGCGTACCGGTCGGCCCGGGCCGGGGTTCGGGCGCCGGCTCGCTGGTCGCCTACGTGCTGAAGATCACCGACCTTGATCCGCTGGCCTACGACCTGCTGTTCGAGCGCTTCCTCAACCCCGAACGGGTGTCGATGCCCGACTTCGACGTCGACTTCTGCATGGACGGCCGCGACCGGGTCATCGAATACGTGGCCGACGCCTACGGGCGCAACGCGGTGAGCCAGATCATCACTTTCGGTACCATGGCGGCCAAGGCCGTGGTGCGCGACGTGGCGCGCGTGCAGGGCAAGTCCTACGGCCTGGCCGACCGCCTGTCGAAGATGATTCCCTTCGAAGTCGGCATGACCCTGGCCAAGGCCCACGAACAGGAAGAGATCCTGCGCGACTTCCTCAAGGCCGACGAGGAAGCCCGGGAAATCTGGGACATGGCGCTCAAGCTCGAGGGCGTATGCCGCGGTACCGGCAAACACGCCGGGGGTGTGGTCATCGCGCCGACCAAACTCACCGACTTCTCGCCAGTGGCGTGCGACGAAGAGGGCGGCGGCCTGGTCACCCAGTTCGACAAGGACGATGTCGAGGCCGCCGGCCTGGTCAAGTTCGACTTCCTCGGCCTGCGTACCCTGACCATCATCAAGTGGGCGATGGAGACCATCAACCGCGAGCAGGCCAAGGTCGGCCAGCCCGACCTCAACATCGACTTCATCCCGCTGGACGACCGCAAGACCTACGAGCTGCTGCAAAAGGCCGAGACCACGGCGGTGTTCCAGCTCGAATCGCGCGGCATGAAGGAGCTGATCAAGAAGCTCAAGCCCGACTGCCTGGAAGACCTCATCGCACTGGTGGCGCTGTTCCGTCCGGGGCCGCTGCAATCGGGCATGGTCGACGACTTCATCAACCGCAAGCACGGCCGCGCCGAGCTGGCCTACCCGCACCCCGACTACCAGTACGACGGCTTGCAGCCGGTGCTGGCGCCGACCTACGGCATCATCCTGTACCAGGAACAGGTGATGCAGATCGCCCAGGTGATGGCCGGCTACACCCTTGGCGAGGCCGACATGCTGCGCCGGGCCATGGGCAAGAAGAAGCCCGAGGAGATGGCCAAGCAGCGCGGCGGCTTCGTCGAGGGGTGCGCGAAGAACAACATCGACGCCAACCTGGCGGGCAACATCTTCGACCTGGTGGAGAAATTCGCCGGTTACGGCTTCAACAAATCCCACTCCGCCGCCTACGGCCTGGTGTCCTACCAGACCGCCTGGCTCAAGACGCACTACCCGGCGCCGTTCATGGCCGCAGTGCTCTCGGCGGACATGCACAACACCGACAAGGTGGTGGTGCTGATCGAGGAAGTGCGCAGCATGAAGCTGCGCCTCGACGCGCCCGACGTGAACAGCTCGGACTTCAAGTTCACGGTCAACGACGATGGCCGCATCGTCTATGGCCTGGGCGCGATCAAGGGCGTGGGCGAAGGGCCGGTGGAGGCCATCGTCGAAGCGCGCGCCAGCGGCGGCCCGTTCAAGGACCTGTTCGACTTCTGCGAGCGCGTCGACCTCAAGCGCATCAACAAGCGCACCCTCGACGCCCTGATCCGCAGCGGTGCCCTGGACCGGCTCGGGCCGCATTTCCACGACGAGATCAAGGCGTACCACGCCAGCATCGACAGCAACCGCGCGGTGCTGCTGTCGGCCCTCGAAGAGGCGATCAAGTCGGCCGAGCAGATCGCCCGCACCGAAGAGAGCGGCCATGTCGACCTGTTCGGCGGGCTGTTCGTCGAGCAGGACGCCGATGTCTACGCCAATCACCGCAAGGTGCGCGAGCTGACCCTCAAGGAGCGGCTGCGCGGCGAGAAGGACACGCTCGGCCTGTACCTGACCGGCCACCCGATCGACGAATACGAAAGCGAGATTCGCCGCTTCGCCCGCCAGCGCATCATCGACTTGAAGCCCTCGCGCGAAGTGCAGACCGTGGCCGGGATGATCATCGCCCTGCGCGTGATGAAGAACAAGAAAGGCGACAAGATGGGCTTCGTCACCCTCGACGACCGCTCCGGGCGCATCGAGGCCTCCCTGTTCGCCGACGCCTTCATGGCCGCCCAGGCGCTGTTGCAGACCGACGCCATGGTGGTGATCGAAGGGGAGGTGAGCAACGACGACTTCTCCGGCGGCCTGCGCCTGCGCGTCAAGCAGGTGATGACCATGGAGGATGCACGCACGCGCCTGGCCGAGAGCCTGCGCCTGAAGCTCAGCCATGAGACGCTCAAGGGCGACCGCCTGAACTGGCTGGGCGAGCTGATCACCCGCCACCGCGGGGGTTGCCCCATCACGCTGGAGTACACCGGCAGCGATGCCAAGGCGATGTTGCAATTCGGCGAGCAGTGGCGGATCGACCCGGCGGACGGGCTGATCCAGACCCTGCGTGACCAGTTCGGACGTGAGAACGTCTTTTTGCAATATCGTTGAACCGACCTACTTTAAACTCGACCTCAACGCGCCTGATCCCGTAAGGTATGGCGCCAAACGGATCAACCGGCCGGCCGCCTGGCCGTAGACCCAAGACGGATGCTTATGAACCCGAATTTCCTTGATTTCGAACAGCCGATTGCCGACCTGCAAGCCAAGATCGAAGGCCTGCGCCTGGTTGGCAACGACAATTCGCTGAACATCAGCGATGAAATTGCCCGTCTGGAAGACAAGAGCAACAGCCTCACCGAAAGCATCTTCGGCAATCTGACCAGCTGGCAGATCGCGCGCCTGGCGCGCCATCCGCGTCGTCCCTACACCCTCGACTACCTGCAGCACATCTTCACCGAGTTCGAAGAGCTGCACGGCGACCGCCACTTCTCCGACGATGCCGCCATCGTCGGCGGCACCGCGCGCCTGGACGGCAAGCCGGTCATGGTCATCGGCCACCAGAAAGGCCGCGAAGTGCGCGAAAAGGTGCGCCGCAACTTCGGCATGCCGCGCCCCGAGGGCTACCGCAAGGCCTGCCGCCTGATGGAGATGGCCGAGCGCTTCAAGATGCCGATCCTCACCTTCATCGACACCCCGGGCGCCTATCCTGGCATCGATGCCGAAGAGCGCAACCAGAGCGAAGCGATCGCCTGGAACCTGCGGGTCATGGCGCGCCTGAAAACGCCGATCATCGCCACCGTCATCGGTGAAGGCGGTTCTGGCGGCGCGCTGGCCATCGGCGTGTGCGACCAGCTGAACATGCTGCAGTACTCCACCTATTCGGTGATCTCGCCGGAAGGTTGCGCCTCGATCCTGTGGAAAACCGCCGAGAAGGCGGCCGATGCAGCCGAGGCCATGGGCATCACCGCCGAGCGCCTGAAAAGCCTGAACATCGTCGACAAGGTCATCGGCGAGCCACTGGGCGGTGCCCACCGCGATCCGGCGAAAATGGCCGAAAGCGTGCGCGAAAGCCTGGTCGAGCAACTCGACCATCTCTCCACGTTCGACAACGATGCACTGCTTGCGCGCCGTTACGAGCGCCTGATGAGCTACGGTCTGTAAGACCCATCGCCGGAGCATGGCGCCTACGCGTGCCATGTTCCGCAGGCAGGCTGCATGCCCGAACTCACGTCCTTCCTTCGCCCCTGGCTGAACGCCCCCCGCTGGTACGTCGCCTTTTCTGGCGGTCTCGATTCCACCGTTCTCTTGCACGCATTGCATGCCTACGGGCAGCGCCATGGTGCGCCGCCATTGTGCGCGGTGCATGTGCACCATGGCCTGCAAGCGGCGGCCGATGCCTGGCCCAACCACTGCCAACGCGTATGCGATCGGTTGGGTATCGAACTACGGGTCGTCCGGGTTCAGGTCGAAGCGGGCGCCAGCCTCGAACAGGCGGCGCGCACCGCGCGCTACGCAGCGTTCGTCGAGGTGCTGGAAGAGGGTGCGGTGCTGTTCACCGGCCAGCACCGCGACGATCAGGCCGAAACCCTGCTCCTGCGTCTGCTCAGGGGCGCCGGCGTGCGCGGCTTGACCGCCATGCCGGCGGCGCGCAGGTTGGGCCGCGGGCACCTGGTGCGACCTTTGCTCGAATGCTCCCGCGAAGGCTTGCGCGACCATGCCGAGCAAGCGGGCCTGGTGTGGATCGAAGACCCTTCCAATGACGATGTGCGCTTTGCGCGTAATTATCTGCGTGGCGAGGTGCTGCCCGTGCTGCGCCAGCGTTGGCCGCAGGTCGGGCTGAGCCTGGCGCGCAGCGCAGCGCATCTGGGGGAGGCCCAGGATCTGCTCGACGAGCTGGCGCGGGATGATGTGCAGACGGCAGCGGCGGGGCAGGCCTGCGCCTGGTCGGGCGTCGACTCCTTGAGCCTGCAAGCGCTCAAGGACCTGTCGCCCGCCCGCCAGCGCAATGCGTTGCAGTACTGGCTCGCGCCGCGCACGCGCCTTCCCGATACGCGTCACTGGGCAGGCTGGGAGGCGCTGCGCGATGCGGCCGTCGATGCGCAGCCGGTCTGGCGTCTCACCGACGGGCAGCTGCTGCGCAGTCAAGGCCGCCTGTGGTGGTTGCAGGGCAGTTGGCTGCGGTCCCCACAGGCTGGGCTGGGCTGGCCGAATCCCGACGTGGCGCTGATGTTGCCCGACAACGGTCGGCTGCAACTGCTCGGTACGCCGCCGGGCGGCGCGTTGCGCGTCGAGTATCGCCAAGGCGGAGAAATGCTCGAAGTGCCCGGCCGCGGCCGGCGCGACCTCAAGCGCCTGCTCAACGAGCATCGGGTACCGACCTTCATCCGCCAACGCCTGCCGCTGGTATGGCAGGGCGACCGGCTGCTGGCGGTGGCCAACCTGCCCGAGCTTGCAGGGGCGGCCGTGCAAGCCCAGTGGACGCCACCGGACAGCGCGCAGGATTTGAGCTGATCTGGACATTCCGGTAGACTACCCTCCCTTCTTGATACAACTTCTGCGCTTTGTCCGAAAACGCAGCGGTTGCCGATTACCAAGCAGTTTTTTGCTGGGCTGAATTTCTGAAAATGACAAGCGAGCTCCATGCCGGGACCACCCCGGTCTGTACAGACGCGGCAGTTTTTCGAGATGCACTGTGATTGACGCAGGTGATCGGGGGCTTCGGCCTTCCTTCGCTTTCTCCGGCGGCGCTAGCCGCTTTAACGCAGACTTCTAGGGTTTTTCATGACGCGCTACATATTCGTCACGGGCGGTGTTGTTTCTTCATTGGGGAAAGGCATTGCCTCGGCTTCCCTGGCGGCCATCCTGGAAGCGCGGGGCCTGAAGGTCACCATGCTCAAGCTGGACCCGTACATCAACGTCGATCCGGGCACCATGAGCCCGTTCCAGCATGGTGAAGTGTTCGTCACCCAAGACGGTGCCGAAACCGACCTCGACCTGGGCCACTACGAGCGGTTCATCCGCACCACCATGACCCAGAACAACAACTTCACCACCGGCCGTGTCTATGAACACGTGCTGCGCAAAGAGCGCCGTGGTGACTACCTGGGCGCGACCATCCAGGTCATTCCGCACATCACCGACGAGATCAAGCGCCGCATCATCAAGGGTGCCGGCGATGCCGACGTGGCCCTGGTGGAAATCGGCGGTACGGTCGGCGACATCGAGTCGCAACCGTTCCTCGAGGCCATCCGCCAGCTGCGTGTGGAGGTCGGCTCCAAACGCGCCATGCTGATGCACCTGACCCTGGTCCCGTACATCGCCACCGCAGGCGAAACCAAGACCAAGCCTACTCAGCACTCGGTCAAGGAACTGCGCTCCATCGGTCTGCAGCCCGACGTGCTGATCTGCCGCTCCGACCACCCGGTCGACGCCTCGTCGCGGCGCAAGATCGCCCTGTTCACCAACGTCGAAGAACGTGCGGTGATTTCCCTGGAAGACGTCGACACCATCTACAAGATCCCAGGCGTGCTGCATGCCCAGGGCCTGGACGACTTCGTCACCGAGCGCTTCGGTCTGCAATGCGACAGCGCCGACCTGTCCGAGTGGGACCAGGTGGTCGACGCCAAGCTCAACCCCGAGCATGAAGTCACCATTGCCATGGTCGGCAAGTACATGGAACTGCTCGATGCCTACAAGTCGCTGATCGAAGCGATGAGCCACGCCGGCATCCAGAACCGCACCAAGGTCAACCTGCGCTACATCGATTCCGAAGACATCGAGAATCAGGGCACCAGCCTGCTCGAAGGCGCCGACGCCATCCTGGTACCGGGCGGCTTCGGTTTGCGCGGTGTGGAAGGCAAGATCCAGGCGGTGCAGTTCGCCCGCGAAAACAAGGTTCCCTACCTGGGCATCTGCCTGGGCATGCAAGTGGCGGTGATCGAGTTCGCCCGTAACGTGATGGGCTGGACCGACGCCAACTCCACCGAGTTCGACCGCAACAGCGTGCACCCGGTCGTGGGCCTGATCACCGAGTGGTCGGACAACACCGGCGCCGTGGAAACCCGTACCGAAGCCTCCGACCTGGGCGGCACCATGCGCCTGGGCGCGCAGGAATGCCAGCTGGTTGGCAACTCCAAAGTGCACGACTGCTACGGCCAAGACGTGATCGTCGAGCGCCACCGCCACCGTTACGAAGTCAACAACGTGCTGCTGCCACAGATGATCGATGCCGGTTTGCAGGTGTCCGGTCGCTCGGGCGACGGTGCGCTGGTGGAAGTGGTCGAGTCCAAGGACCACCCTTGGTTCGTCGCCTGCCAGTTCCACCCGGAGTTCACCTCCACCCCGCGTGACGGTCACCCGCTGTTCAGCGGTTTCGTCAAGGCGGCTCTGGCACAGAAGCAAAAGGCCTGAACGGCCCGTACGTCGCTCGTCCATCGCTCTAGCGGCGGATGGGCGACGTTTCTTACGCCGCCGTTGCTCGATGGCGCAGGTAGCTGAAAAGTTTTCTGACGGTAGAAGCCGCATGATGCCGGTTTCTCCGGTAAAGTACCGCCCGTTCGCCCACTGACCCTGAAGTCAGCGGGCAGCGGTCGTCAGGCCTGCCGCCCCATCCCTGCCTGGCCCGCAGCCGAATTTCCCTAGTTGCGTCGTTTTCGTCAATTCTGGAGTGCTTACAACAATGGCAAATATCGTCGACATCAAAGGTCGTGAAGTTCTCGATTCCCGTGGCAACCCCACCGTGGAAGCCGACGTACTGCTCGACAACGGCATCATCGGCAGCGCTTGCGCGCCGTCCGGTGCTTCCACCGGCTCGCGCGAAGCGCTCGAGCTGCGCGATGGCGACAAGAGCCGTTACCTGGGCAAGGGTGTGCTGAAGGCCGTCGCCAACATCAACGGCCCGATCCGCGACCTGCTGCTGGGCAAAGACCCATCGGACCAGAAAGCGCTGGACCGCGCCATGATCGAACTGGACGGTACCGAGAACAAGGCCAAGCTGGGCGCCAACGCCATCCTGGCGGTGTCCCTGGCCGCAGCCAAGGCAGCCGCCCAAGATCAGGACCTGCCGCTGTACGCGCATATCGCCAACCTCAATGGCACCCCAGGCCAGTACTCCATGCCCGTGCCGATGATGAACATCATCAATGGCGGCGAGCACGCCGACAACAACGTCGACATTCAAGAGTTCATGGTCCAGCCGGTCGGCGCCAAGACCTTCTCCGACGGTCTGCGCATGGGCACCGAGATCTTCCATCACCTCAAAGCCGTACTCAAGGCCCGTGGCCTGAACACCGCCGTGGGCGACGAGGGTGGCTTCGCGCCTAACCTGGCTTCCAACGAAGACGCCCTGGGCGCCATCGCCGAAGCCGTGGAAAAGGCCGGCTACAAACTGGGGACCGACGTGACCCTGGCCCTGGACTGCGCCGC
This sequence comes from Pseudomonas sp. MLB6B, assembly GCF_054508135.1. Classification (NCBI taxonomy): domain Bacteria; kingdom Pseudomonadati; phylum Pseudomonadota; class Gammaproteobacteria; order Pseudomonadales; family Pseudomonadaceae; genus Pseudomonas; species Pseudomonas sp. MLB6B. The sequence continues at coordinate 2,040,565 of NZ_CP199313.1, forward strand.
TTCCGAGTTCTATGAAGACGGCAAGTACAACCTGTCCGGTGAAGGCAAGTCGTTCGACGCCGAAGGCTTCGCCGACTACCTCAAAGGCCTGACCGAGCGCTTCCCGATCATCTCCATCGAAGATGGCCTGGACGAGTCCGACTGGGCAGGCTGGAAGATCCTCACCGACAAGATCGGCGAGAAGGTCCAGCTGGTCGGCGACGACCTGTTCGTGACCAACACCAAGATCCTCAAGGAAGGCATCGACAAGGGCATCGGTAACTCGATCCTGATCAAGTTCAACCAGATCGGCTCGCTCACCGAAACCCTGGAAGCCATCCAGATGGCCAAGGAAGCCGGCTACACCGCGGTGATCTCGCACCGCTCCGGTGAAACCGAAGACTCCACCATCGCCGACCTGGCCGTTGGTACCGCTGCGGGCCAGATCAAGACCGGCTCGCTGTGCCGTTCCGACCGCGTCTCCAAGTACAACCAACTGCTGCGCATCGAAGAGCAGCTGGGTGCCAAGGCCGTCTACCGGGGCCGCGACGAGTTTCGCGGCTGATTCGGAGATGGTAAAAAGGCAGCGCCTGAAACTGCCTGAGCGGTGTCGTTGAACCGGTCAGGTGTTTCCAAGGTCTCTGTCGACGGAGCCTGGCCTCGGCCAGGCTTCGTGCTATGTGGGCCACGCGTCTGCTGCCCTTCACACCCCTGGATATCCTGATGCGCAGTCCTTATTGGTTGTTCCTCGTTCTGCTCCTGCTGCTGGCCGGCCTGCAGTACCGCCTGTGGGTGGGCAACGGCAGCCTGGCGCAAGTGGCCGAGCTCAAGCAGCAAATTGACGACCAGCATGTCGAAAACGAGCGTTTGCTGGAGCGCAACCGTGTGCTCTATGCCGAAGTACTGGAGTTGAAAAAAGGTATGGAAACCGTCGAGGAGCGCGCCCGGCACGAGCTGGGCATGGTCAAGGAAGGCGAAACCCTCTACCAACTGCCGCAGAAATGAGTAGGCCTTTGCCCGCATTCTGGGCCGTGCTGCCCGCCGCCGGGGTCGGTGCGCGCATGGCGGCCGACCGGCCCAAGCAATACCTGGCGCTGGGTGGCAAGACCCTCATCGAACACGCGTTGGACTGTTTTCTCGACCACCCCCAGCTCAAGGGCGTAGCGGTCAGCCTGGCCGAGCACGACCCGTACTGGCCAGGGCTGCCTTGCGCCAGCGATCCGCGCATTCAGCGTGCGCCCGGTGGCCGCGAGCGTGCCGACTCGGTGCTCAATGCCTTGCTGCACCTGCATGCGCAAGGGGCATCGGATGACGACTGGGTGCTGGTGCACGATGCGGCGCGGCCCAACCTGGCCAGGGCAGACCTGGACAAGCTGCTGAGCGAGCTGAACGACGACCCGGTCGGCGGTCTGCTGGCGGTGCCCGCCAAAGACACGCTCAAACGCGTTGGCGCCGATGGCCGGGTCGCGGCAACGGTGGACCGCAGCACCATCTGGTTGGCCTACACCCCGCAGATGTTTCGTCTGGGCGCCTTGCACCGTGCGCTCGCCGAGTGCCAAGTGGCCGACGTCGTAGTCACCGACGAAGCGTCCGCCATGGAGTGGGCCGGCCAGGCGCCGCGCCTGATCGAAGGGCGCGGCGACAATATCAAGGTCACCCGCCCCGAAGACCTCGAATGGCTGCGCCAACGCTGGGCCAACCGCGGCTGAATTGGCGCCTGCTCACGCCTGGCAATACTCCGGCCGCTTGGCCAGTTCTTCCTTGAGATAGTCCACCAGCCGCCGCACCTTGGGCGACAGGTGGCGCTGCTGTGGGTACAGCGCCCACACTGCCGTGTTGGGCGGCTGATGAGCGTCGAGCAGCGATACCAAGGCGCCGCTGCGCAAATGCTCGAGCACGTAGTAGTCCGGCAACTGACTCAAACCCATACCTTGCAGCGCTGCGTCCAACACCGCCTGGCCGCTGTTGCAACGCCAGTTGCCCTGCACCCGCTGGCTCAACTCACGGCCGTCCTGTTGCAGGCTCCAGATGTCGGAACTGCCGATCAGGCAGTTGTGCCGTGCCAGTTCCGACAGGCTGTGCGGCCTGCCGTAGCGTTCCAGGTAGGCAGGTGAGGCGCAGACGTACATGCGCCGCGGCGCCAGGCGGCTGGCCACCAGCCGCGAGTCCTGCAAGCGGCCCAGGCGGATCGCCAGGTCCATGCCTTCGTGCAGCAGGTCGAGGGTGCTGTTGCTCAACTCCACTTGCAGGCGCAGCTGCGGATAGAGCGCCATGAACCGGGTCACCAATGGCACGATGAAGCGCTCGCCGTAGGCCACTGCGCAGGTCATGCGCAAAAGGCCCTTCGGCTCGCTGGACAAGTCGCCCATGGCGCGCAACGCCTCTTCGCGGCCGTCTTGCAGGCGCTGGCAGTGGTGCAGAAAGGTCTGCCCGGCTTCACTCAAAGTCACCCGGCGTGTGCTGCGGTACAACAGGCGCGTCTGCAAACGCTCTTCCAGGCGCGCGATCTGCCGGCTGATGTGCGACGAAGAAACGCCCAGGCGCTCGGCCGCCGCAGTGAACTGCCCGTGCTCGGCCACCGCCACGAATTCATCGATGCCTTCCCAGCGACTGCTCATGATTGTCCCTGTCCGGCAATAATGTTTTGACAAGAGCGGGATTATTCATCAAAAGCCGGTTAATTACACTGCCTCTAGATCGACCCTTTCCTACAGGAGACCTTTGATGATCAAGTCCCGTGCCGCCGTTGCCTTCGAGGCCAAGAAACCCCTGGAGATCGTCGAAGTCGACGTGGTCATGCCCAAGGCGGGCGAAGTGTTGTTGCGCGTCGTGGCCAGCGGCGTCTGCCACACCGATGCCTACACCCTGTCGGGCGCCGACCCGGAAGGCATCTTCCCGTCCATCCTCGGTCATGAAGGTGGGGCCATCGTCGAGGCAGTGGGCGAGGGCGTGACCTCGGTCGCGGTGGGCGACCACGTGATCCCGCTGTACACGCCCGAGTGTGGCCAGTGCAAATTCTGCCGCTCGGGCAAGACCAACCTCTGCCAAGCCATTCGCGCCACCCAAGGCAAGGGCCTGATGCCCGACGGCACCACGCGCTTCTCGTACAAAGGCCAGCAGCTGTTCCACTACATGGGTACCTCGACCTTCTCCGAATACACCGTGCTGCCGGAAATTTCCGTGGCCAAGATCCAGAAGGAGGCGCCGCTGGAAAAGGTCTGCCTGCTCGGCTGTGGCGTGACCACCGGTATCGGCGCGGTGCTCAACACCGCCAAGGTCCAACCCGGTGACACCGTGGCCGTATTCGGTCTGGGCGGCATCGGCCTGTCGGCGATCATCGGTGCGGTCAAGGCCAAGGCTTCGCGCATCATCGCCATCGACATCAACCCGGCCAAGTTCGAGATCGCCAAGCAGCTCGGCGCCACCGACTGCATCAACCCCAAGGAATACGACCGCCCGATCCAGGAGGTCATCGTCGACCTCACCGACGGTGGCGTGGACTACTCCTTCGAATGCATCGGCAACGTGCAACTGATGCGTGCGGCACTGGAATGCTGCCACAAGGGCTGGGGCGAGTCGGTGATCATCGGAGTGGCCGGCGCCGGTCAGGAAATCGCCACCCGTCCGTTCCAGCTGGTCACCGGGCGCGTCTGGCGCGGGTCGGCCTTCGGTGGCGTACGTGGCCGCAGCGAGTTGCCGAGCTATGTGGAAATGTCGGAAAAGGGCGAAATTCCGCTGGATACCTTCATCACCCACACCATGGGGCTGGAAGACATCAACAAGGCTTTCGACCTGATGCACGAAGGCAAAAGCATCCGCAGCGTGATCCACTTCTGAGGTTGGCCATGAGCCTGGAAAACATCTCCTGTCAGAAAAGCTTCGGCGGTTGGCACAAGCGCTACCGGCACAGCTCCAAGGTGCTGGGCTGCGACATGGTGTTCGCCGTGTATTTGCCGCCACAGGCCGAACAGGGCGAAAAGCTGCCGGTGCTGTACTGGCTGAGCGGCCTGACCTGCACCGACGAGAACTTCATGCAGAAGGCCGGCGCCCAGCGCCTGGCCGCCGAGCTGGGGTTGATCATCGTCGCGCCCGACACCAGCCCCCGTGGCGACCAGGTACCGGGCGACCCGGACAATGCCTGGGACTTCGGCAAGGGTGCCGGCTTCTACGTCAACGCCACCCAGCAACCCTGGGCGCAGCACTACCGCATGCACGACTACGTGGTGGACGAACTGCCGGCGTTGATCGAGGCGCATTTCCCCGCTTCCGAGCAGCGCAGCATCAGCGGCCATTCCATGGGCGGGCACGGTGCGCTGGTCTGTGCCCTGCGCAACCCTGGGCGCTACCGGTCGGTGTCGGCCTTCTCGCCGATCAGCAATCCCATGGATTGCCCGTGGGGCGAAAAAGCGCTGTCGCGTTATCTGGGCGAAGACCGTGCGCGCTGGCGCGAGTGGGATGCCAGCGTGCTGCTCGCGTCCACCCCGGCGGGGCAGTGCCCGCCGTTGCTGGTCGATCAGGGCGATCGCGACGATTTCCTCGACAACCAATTGAAACCGCACGCGCTGGAGCAGGCCGCGCGTAAAGGGGGGCATGCGCTGACCCTGCGTCTGCAACCGGGTTACGACCACAGCTACTTCTTCATCGCAAGCTTCATCGACGAGCATTTGCGCCATCACGCCGTGGCCTTGGGCCGCGTCTGAGGTTGCGCGCGGGCCGTCGCCCACCCCCGCCGTAAAGCGGGTAGAATCACGCCCTGATTTTTTTCGGGGCGTTTTTCTATGCGTATTGGCCATGGCTACGATGTGCACCGTTTCACCGATGGCGATTTCATCACCCTGGGTGGGGTGCGCATCGCCCACACCCGCGGCCTGCTGGCCCACTCCGACGGCGACGTGGTATTGCATGCCTTGAGCGATGCGCTGCTCGGCGCCGCGGCCCTGGGCGATATCGGCAAGCATTTCCCGGACACCGACCCGCAGTTCAAGGGCGCCGACAGCCGCGTGCTGTTGCGCCACGTAGTCGGCATCGTCCGGGCCAAGGGCTGGAAGGTCGGCAACGTCGACGCCACCATCGTCGCCCAGGCGCCGAAGATGGCGCCGCACATCCAGCACATGCGCGAATGCATCGCCCAGGACCTGCAGGTCGAGCTCGACCAGGTCAACGTCAAGGCCACCACCACCGAAAAGCTCGGTTTCACCGGGCGCGAGGAGGGCATCGCGGTTCACGCGGTCGCCTTGTTGCTGTCGGCATGAACGAACAGCGACTGCTCGGCCCCCGCGCATCGGGCGCCGCTTTGGGCAGCGCCGTGCTCAAGGCAGTGGCCGAAGACTTCCAGGTCGACGAAGTGCTCGACATTCCGCTTTCGGGACAGGGCGAACACCTCTGGCTGTGGGTGGAAAAGCGCGACCTCAACACCGAGGAGGCAGCCCGACGCCTGGCCCGGGCCGCAGGTGTGCCGCTACGCGCGATCAGCTATGCCGGGCTCAAGGATCGCCAGGCGCTAACCCGCCAATGGTTCAGCCTGCACCTGCCGGGCAAGGCCGACCCCGACCTGTCGCGTGCCGAGGACTCGACCTTGCGCATTCTCGAGCGCACTCGTCACCAGCGTAAGCTGCAACGCGGCGCCCATGCCGCCAACGGGTTCACCCTGCGCCTGACCCAACTGAGCGCCGATCGCTCGGCGCTCGATGCGCGCCTGGAGCGGCTCAAGGCCGAGGGTGTGCCGAACTATTTCGGCGCGCAGCGCTTCGGCTTCGACGGCGGCAACGTGCATGACGCGCTCGACTGGGCGCAGCGCCAGGCCTTGCCCGAGCAGCGCAATGTTCGTTCGCGGCTGCTGTCGGCGGGCCGCAGCTACCTGTTCAACCAGGTATTGGCCGCGCGCGTGGCCGACGGCACCTGGCAGCGCGCGCAGGTCGGCGACTTGCTGGCGTTCACCGACAGCCGCAGCTTTTTCGCCGCCAGCGAGGCCGAGTGCAGCGATCCGCGCTTGGCCATCCTCGACCTGCACCCCACCGGTGCGCTGTGGGGGGAGGGCCCATCTCCCGCAAGCGGTGCGCCGGGCGAACTGGAAAACGCCGTCGGCGCGCAGCACCAGGCGCTCTGCCAGTGGCTGGCGCGTGCGGGCATGGAACACGAACGGCGCATTCTGCGACTCCCTATCGGGCGCCTGACGTGGCATTATCCCGAGCCTGATACCCTGCAAATGGAATTCGTCCTGCCGGCCGGATGCTTCGCCACCGTGGTGGTTCGCGAACTCGTTGATCTGGCGCCGGCAGGGCAGACGGACAGCCCATGCGTATTCTGATTTCGAACGATGACGGTGTAACGGCACCCGGTCTCGCGGCGCTGCACGCCGCGCTGGCGGACTATGCCGAGTGCTCGGTCATCGCCCCTGAGCAAGACAAGAGCGGCGCTGGCAGCTCGCTGACCCTCGACCGGCCTCTGCATCCGCAGCGGCTGGGCAACGGCTTCATCAGCGTCAACGGTACGCCCACCGACTGCGTACACCTGGGCATCAACGGCATGCTCGCCGAAACGCCCGACATGGTCGTTTCGGGCATCAACCTGGGCGCCAACCTGGGTGATGACGTGCTCTATTCGGGCACGGTGGCCGCGGCTTTCGAGGGGCGTTTCCTGGGTGGTACGTCGCTGGCGTTTTCATTGCTCTCGCGGCTGCCCGACAACCTGCCTACCGCAGCCCACGTCGCCCGGCGCCTGGTCGAGGCGCAGGCGCGCCTGAGCCTGCCGCCACGCACGGTGCTCAACGTCAACATTCCCAACCTGCCGCTGGCGCACATCCGCGGCATCCGCCTGACCCGCCTGGGCCACCGCGCCCGCGCCGCAGTGCCGACCAAGGTGGTCAACCCTCGCGGCAAGGAAGGCTATTGGATCGCCGCAGTGGGCGATGCCGAAGATGGCGGCCTCGGCACCGATTTCCACGCAGTGATGCAGGGCTACGTATCGATCACCCCGCTGCGCCTGGACCGTACCTTCAACGAAGCCTTCGAGCAGTTGGATGGTTGGTTGGAGGGCGTGCTCTGATGCGCGAGCAGGACGATTTGATGCGCCGAGGCATCGGCATGACTTCGCAGCGCACCCGCGAACGCCTGATCCAGCGCCTGAGCGAAGAGGGCATCAGCAACCCCAAGGTGCTCGAAGTGATCCGCGGTACGCCGCGCCACCTGTTCGTCGACGAGGCCCTGGCGCACCGTGCCTATGAAGACACGGCGCTGCCCATCGGCAACAACCAGACCATCTCGCAGCCTTACATCGTTGCGCACATGAGCGAGGTGCTGCTGCAGGCGGGGCCGCTGGACAAAGTGATGGAGATCGGTACCGGCTCGGGCTATCAGACCGCGATCCTGGCGCAGCTGGTGGAGCGGGTGTTTTCCGTGGAGCGCATCAAGAGCTTGCAAGATCGTGCCAAGGAACGCCTGACCGAACTCAACCTGCGCAACGTGGTGTTTCGCTGGGGCGATGGCTGCGAGGGTTGGCCGGCCTTGGCACCGTACAATGGCATCATCGTGACGGCGGTGGCGGCGCAGGTGCCGCAGGCGCTGCTCGATCAACTGGCGCCGGGTGGTCGTCTGGTGATTCCGGTAGGCTCGGCAGGCGACGTCCAGCAATTGATGCTGATCGTACGCGAAGAGCATGGCTTCTCCCGTACGCTGCTCGGCCCGGTGCGTTTCGTGCCGTTGTTGAACGGATCGGTGAACTGAGCACGACGCGGGAAAATTTCCACCGGCGGCGAATTCTCGCCGGGTCGTTGTGTCTATCTGGCGTGTGCCTGCCAGACTGCAGTCAAAGGCGCCCCATGATCGATCGCCCGAAACGGGCACATGGGTATAAACAGAAGGGCAATTTATGCCCACGGCACATTCATTTCGGCAGCATGAGGGGAGCGGCGGGTGGTTCACACAGTCATGCGGCAGCGCAAGGAACGAGCGGGATTCAAACTTCTGGTGATTGCGCTGGCCATGGGGACGTTACTTGCCGGCTGTTCGAGCAGCGGCTCCAACAGCGCGAGTGTAGTGGACCGCAATGCGGCAGCTGCCAAACGCACGCCAGTCACATCCGGACAATATGTAGTCAAGCCGGGCGATACGCTGTTTTCCATCGCCTTCCGCTACGGTTGGGACTACAAGGAGCTGGCCGCGCGCAACGGTATCTCCCCGCCCTATACCATCCGGCCAGGGCAAGCCATCCGCTTCAATAGCGGGTCGGGCGGCACCCGGGTGGTGTCCAGCCCTTCGTCCAAGACCACCGTCACGCGGCGTCCAGCAGGCACTGTCGCCCCTACGCCGGTGATGACCAAGACCGTATCCACGCCATCTTCCAGCACCACCACCACAGTCACTCAAGTCCCTGCTTCAGAGCGCACGGCAGGGGGCTGGATGTGGCCCGCCAACGGGGTGGTGATCGGCAAATTCGCTTCAAACGGTAGTTTGAATAAAGGCATTGATATCGCTGGGGATTTGGGACAGCCTGTTTTCGCTGCGTCCAATGGTTCAGTGGTGTATGCCGGTAGTGGTCTGAGGGGCTACGGCGAACTGATCATCATCAAGCACAACGATACATACGTCAGCGCTTATGGCCATAACCGCAGGCTTTTGGTTCGGGAAGGGCAGCAAGTCAAGGCAGGGCAGACGATTGCTGAAATGGGGTCCACGGGCACTGATCGAGTAAAGTTGCACTTTGAAATCCGCCGTCAGGGTAAACCCGTAGATCCGCTACAGTTCCTGCCACGCCGTTGATTTGTGATACCCGGCCTGTTCCTTCTCATTAAGGGGGCAGGCTCCAGCGATGCCAAGGAAGTAGGTGTCGCTAGAGTCTGAGTTCGAACTCAGCAAAGGGACTATAACAATGGCTCTCACGCATGAAGTGCCGAAGTTTGACATCGACGATGACGTACTCCTCATGGAGACCGGCATCGTTTTGCAAACGGATGTGGTGTCAGACGAACCTGCTGTATCTCCGGTTCGGACCAAGTCGAAGCCTAGCGCTTCGCTCAAGCAACACAAGTACATCGATTACAGTCGGGCGCTCGACGCCACCCAGCTTTATCTGAACGAAATCGGGTTTTCGCCGCTGCTCTCTCCTGAAGAGGAAGTGCACTACGCGCGCCTGTCGCAAAAAGGCGACCCGGCCGGACGCAAGCGCATGATCGAAAGCAACCTTCGCCTGGTGGTGAAGATCGCACGGCGCTATGTGAACCGTGGCCTGTCACTGCTCGACCTGATCGAAGAGGGCAACCTGGGGCTGATCCGCGCGGTCGAGAAGTTCGATCCCGAGCGCGGTTTCCGCTTCTCCACCTACGCCACGTGGTGGATTCGCCAGACCATCGAGCGGGCCATCATGAACCAGACCCGTACCATTCGCCTGCCTATCCACGTGGTTAAAGAGCTGAACGTCTACCTGCGCGCTGCGCGTGAGTTGACCCAGAAGCTCGACCACGAGCCTTCGGCGGAAGAAATCGCCGCCCTGCTGGAGAAGCCAGTGGCCGAGGTCAAGCGCATGCTTGGACTCAACGAGCGAGTATCTTCGGTGGACGTGTCGTTGGGCCCGGACTCCGACAAGACCCTGCTCGATACCCTGACCGACGACCGGCCGACCGACCCCTGCGACCTGCTGCAAGACGACGATCTGTCGCGCAGCATCGACCAATGGCTGGGGGAGCTGACCGAGAAGCAGCGTGAGGTGGTCATCCGCCGCTTTGGCTTGCGTGGCCACGAAAGCAGCACGTTGGAAGATGTCGGTCTGGAAATCGGTCTGACCCGCGAGCGGGTGCGGCAGATTCAGGTCGAAGGGCTCAAACGTCTTCGCGAAATTCTCGAGAAGAACGGCCTTTCCAGCGAATCGCTATTCCAGTGATACGCCTGTAGCGCCCCAAGCCCCGACCTCTTCGGGGCTTTTTTTCGCCAGGAGAAAATGTGGCAAATTTCATCGGTGCGTCATCGCATGTAAGTGTTTTCGCACTCAAGCTGTAGGTAAACGCTGTAGGAAAGGGTAATTACTTATCTAATAGTGCCGTTGGGATTTCCTAAGCACCTGAATTCGTTGGTGTTTGTAGGTTTGTGAAAGTGTTTCGGCCGTAGTGTTTCGTAAACCGAGGCCGTTGTTCTCTCCCAGGGAAACGGTACTATTCAACTGTGCCGACGGACAGGCACAGGCCCTCACGGACGAAGGCCAAGGACATCGCAAGAGGCGATTCATCAGGATGATGTGCAGGAGAGCAGGGACAAATGGAGAAAATGTGGGCGGGTCAAACCGCCCCTTTTTTTGTCCGCTGAAAACTGGAAAAGGCCCTTATAGGGCCTTTTCCGTATGCGCGTGAAGAAGTTCAGCGCTGCAAGTCGGCGATCTTGCCAGGGGTGCCATCGAACTCGGCGGCGTCCGGCAGTGCGTCTTTCTTCTCGGTGATGTTCGGCCAGATTTCCGCCAGTTCCGCGTTCAGCTCGATGAAGTTTTCCATGCCGGATGGAATTTCGTCTTCCGAGAAAATGGCTTGAGCCGGGCATTCAGGTTCGCACAGGGCGCAGTCGATGCACTCGTCGGGGTGAATGACCAGGAAGTTCGGGCCTTCGTAGAAGCAGTCCACCGGACAGACTTCGACGCAGTCGGTGTACTTGCACTTGATGCAGTTGTCGGTGACGACGAAGGTCATTTCTAATTCTCTCCTCAGGCGACGGCAGCATGCCCATCCTTCCAGGGCTGCACGGCTTACGAATGGGGCTGCAGGCCAGGCTAATAACCTGCAGCACTCGCAAACCGCGGCGGATTCTACCAGCTTGCGCGTCGTGGCGTTATAACAGGTTTTTTAGTTGATATAGCATTTCGATAGCTTGGCGCGGCGTCGTGTTGTCCAGGTCCAGCTTGCCCAGCTTCTCGATGGCCGGGTGCGGCAAGCTCGCGAACAGATCGCTCTGGTGCGGGGCTTGTGGCTGGGTGGGCGACGACGCGACCAGGGGTTGTGGCGGCAGGCTGTTGGTTTCCAGCCTGCCCAAGTGTTCCCGTGCGCGCAGGATGACCGGCGAAGGTACGCCTGCCAACTGCGCCACGGCCAGGCCGTAGCTCTGACTGGCGGGTCCTGGCAATACGTGGTGCAGGAAGACGATCCGATCGTTGTGCTCGGTGGCATTGAGGTGAACGTTGGCGACCAGCGGTTCGCTGTCGGGCAGCACCGTCAGCTCGAAGTAGTGGGTGGCGAACAGTGTGTAGGCACGCAGTTGCGCCAAACGTTCGGCCGCGGCCCACGCCAGCGACAAACCATCGAACGTACTGGTACCGCGGCCCACTTCGTCCATCAGCACCAGGCTGCGGTCGGTGGCGTTGTGCAGGATGTTGGCCGTTTCGCTCATCTCCACCATGAAGGTCGAGCGGCCGCCGGCCAAGTCGTCGCTGGAGCCGATTCGGGTGAAGATCCGGTCGACCAGCGACAGCTCGCAGCTCACGGCGGGCACGAAGCTGCCGATGTGCGCCATCAGCACGATCAGCGCCGTTTGCCGCATGTAGGTCGACTTACCGCCCATGTTGGGGCCGGTGATGATGAGCATGCGCGTGTCGTCGTCCAGCGCCAGATCGTTGGCCACGAACGGTGTGGTCAGTACTTGCTCGACCACCGGGTGGCGCCCCTGGGCGATGCGCAGGCAGGGCGTCTCGACGAAGTTGGGGCAGTTCAGGTCGAGGGTCAGGGCACGCTCGGCCAGGTTGCTCAGTACGTCGACTTCGGCCAGGGCCGCGGCGCTGTCCTGCAGCGGCGCCAAGTGTTCGATGAGCGTTTCGAGTAGCGCGTCGTAAAGCAGTTTTTCCCGGGCCAGGGCGCGGCTTTTGGCCGACAGCGCCTTGTCTTCGAACGCTTTCAGTTCGGGGGTGATGAAGCGTTCGGCGCCTTTGAGGGTCTGGCGCCGGATATAGTCGCCGGGCGCCTGTTCGGCCTGCTTGCTCGGCAACTCGATGAAGTAGCCGTGTACCCGGTTGTAGCCCACCTTGAGGTTGGCAAGGCCGGTGCGGGCCTTTTCCCGGGCTTCGAGGTCGATGAGGAACTGGCCGGCGTTTTCGCTGATGGCCAGCAATTCGTCGAGTTCGGCGTCGTAACCGGTCTTCAACACCCCGCCGTCGCGGATCACTGCGGGCGGTGTGTCGATGATGGCCCGCTCCAGCAGGCTGGCCAGCTCCGGATAGGTGCCGGCGATGGCGGCCAGACGTGCCAGGTGCGGGGCTTCCAGTTCCGAGAGGGCGTTCTGCAGTTCCGGCAGGGCGCCAAGGGCATCGCGCAGGCGCGCCAGGTCACGGGGGCGGGCGTTGCGCAGGCCGATACGCGCCAGAATCCGCTCGATGTCGCCGATGTCCTTGAGCTGCGGTTGCAGCTTTTCGAAGCGGAAGCCGTCGAGCAAGCAACGGATGGAGTCCTGACGGGCCTTGAGCACTTTCAGGTCGCGCAGCGGGCGGTTCAGCCAGCGTGCCAGCAAGCGGCTGGCCATGGCGGTCTGGCAACGGTCTATGACCGATTGCAGGGTGTTGTCGCGCCCGCCGGCCAGGTTGACGTCCAGCTCCAGGTTGCGACGGCTGGCGCCATCGAGGATCACCGTGTCGTCCAACCGCTCGTGGCGCAGGCTGCGCAGGTGCGGCAGGGCGGTGCGCTGGGTTTCCTTGGCGTAGGTCAGCAGGCAGCCGGCGGCGCCGATGGCCAGAGTCAGCTTGTCGCAGCCGAAGCCCTTGAGGTCCTTGGTCGCGAACTGCTGGCACAGGCTTTTACGCGCAGAATCCCGGTCGAAATCCCAGGGCGCGCGGCGGCGAGCGCCGCGGCGCTTCTCGGCGGGCAGGCCGGTCGGCCAGTCGTCCGGGAACAGCAGCTCGACGGGGTTGATACGCTCCAGCTCGGCGAGCAGGTTTTCCCAGCCCTTGATCTCCTGGACCATGAAACTGCCGCTGGTGATGTCGAGCACCGCCAGGCCGAACAGGCGTTCGTCGCCCAGCAGGGCGGCGATCAGGTTGTCGCGGCGCTCGTCCAGCAGTGCTTCGTCGCTCACCGTGCCGGGGGTGATGATGCGCACCACCTGGCGCTCGACCGGGCCCTTGCTGGTGGCCGGGTCGCCGATCTGCTCGCAGATCACCACCGATTCGCCGAGTTTGACCAGCTTGGCCAGGTAGCCTTCGGCGGCATGGAACGGGATACCGCACATGGGAATCGACTGCCCCGCCGACTGACCGCGCGCGGTCAGCGTGATGTCCAGCAGCTTGGCCGCCTTCTTCGCGTCTTCGTAGAAGATCTCGTAGAAATCGCCCATGCGGTAGAACATCAACTGGTCCGGATGCTGATTTTTCAGCTTCCAGTACTGTTGCATCATCGGGGTGTGTGCGGCGAGGTCGGACATTACGGGGCCTTACAGCGGTGATTCGATGGGCGATTTTGAAAAGCGCGAATGTTACAGGCTTTTCGGCCAAGTTGCAGGAATCGCCTCGCGATCTTCGGAGCCCGGAGGTGCAACCAAGCGTGTCTCGCGATTGTCTGTTGTGCGGAGAGTGCTAGGGTAATCCGACCCTTCCAAGGAACCTGATCATGGACCCACTCACACAGCTGGGCGAGCGCCTCGGTGAACATTTGCAAAGGCTTCGCGCACAGGTCGCTACGGCCGAATCCTGTACAGGCGGTGGCATCGCCGAAGCGATCACCCGCATCGCTGGCAGCTCGGCCTGGTTCGAGGCCGGCTTCGTCACCTATTCCAATGTGCAGAAAACCCGACAGTTGAACGTGCCGGCGGCATTGTTCGAGCAGGTGGGAGCGGTCAGCCAGGCTGTGGTCGAAGCCATGGCACGAGGTGCCCAGGCCGCCAGCGGTGCGCGTTTCGCGGTGGCGGTGAGCGGCGTGGCCGGGCCCGGTGGCGGCTCTGCCGAAAAGCCCGTAGGCACGGTATGGCTGGCCTGGGCCGATGGCCCGCACGTGCGCAGCGAACGCCATCTGTTCGCTGGCGACCGGGAGGCGGTGCGCCGGCAAACGGTGCAGCGGGCCCTGGAAGGTTTGTTACAGCTTGGCGTTGAGTAAATCGAACACAGGGGGTTTGCGGAAACGCTTCCCTGTGGAATAATACTGGCTACTTATACAGTACATGGCCGTCAGGGCCTGTCGATCACGTGAGGATATCAATGGACGACAACAAGAAGCGCGCCTTGGCTGCGGCCCTGGGGCAAATCGAGCGGCAATTCGGTAAAGGTGCCGTGATGCGCATGGGCGACCATGAGCGTCAACGCATTCCGGCCATCTCCACCGGCTCCCTGGGCCTGGACATCGCGCTGGGCATCGGCGGTCTGCCAAAGGGCCGTATCGTCGAAATCTACGGCCCGGAATCTTCGGGTAAAACCACCCTTACGCTGTCGGTCATCGCCGAAGCGCAGAAGGCCGGTGCCACCTGCGCCTTCGTCGACGCCGAGCACGCCCTCGACCCGGAATACGCCGGCAAGCTGGGCGTCAACGTCGACGACCTGCTGGTGTCGCAGCCCGATACCGGTGAGCAGGCTCTGGAAATCACCGACATGCTGGTGCGCTCCAACGCGGTCGACGTCATCATCGTCGACTCCGTGGCGGCTCTGGTGCCCAAGGCCGAGATCGAAGGCGAAATGGGCGACATGCACGTCGGCCTGCAGGCGCGTCTGATGTCCCAGGCGCTGCGCAAGATCACCGGTAACATCAAGAACGCCAACTGCCTGGTGATCTTCATCAACCAGATCCGTATGAAGATCGGTGTGATGTTCGGTAGCCCCGAAACCACCACCGGCGGTAACGCGCTGAAGTTCTACGCCTCCGTGCGTCTGGACATCCGCCGTACCGGCGCGGTGAAAGAGGGCGACGAAGTGGTGGGCAGCGAAACCCGCGTCAAGATCGTCAAGAACAAGGTGTCGCCACCGTTCCGTCAGGCTGAATTCCAGATCCTGTACGGCAAGGGCATCTACCGCAATGGCGAAATCATCGACCTGGGCGTTGCCCATGGCTTCGTCGAGAAGTCCGGTGCCTGGTATAGCTACCAAGGCAACAAGATCGGTCAGGGTAAGGCCAACTCGGCCAAGTACCTGGCAGAAAACCCGGCGGTGGGCGCAGAGATCGAGAAGCTGATTCGCGACAAGCTGCTCAACCTCGATGCCGCAGCGGCTGCCGCAGCGAAAGCCGACGCTAGCGCAAAAGCCGGCGACGTTGCCGATGTTGACGCCGACGCAGACGCCTGACCTGCGCCATGTCCGTCGTACTTGACACCCCTGTCGCCGTACGGCGGACCGCCATGGACCTGCTCGCACGCCGCGAGCATGGGCGTGTGGAGCTGACGCGAAAGCTACGTCAGCGAGGCGCTTCCGATGAACTGATCGAGCCCGCGCTCGATCGGCTCGCCGAGGAAGGCCTGCTTAGCGAGGCGCGTTATCTGGAAAGCTTCATTCGTTACCGTTCCAACTCGGGTTACGGCCCGGCGCGGATACGTGAGGAACTGGGGCAACGTGGTCTGGATCGCGGCGACATCGACCAAGCGCTGCGCGAAAGCGGAGTCAGTTGGGCCGAGAAGCTGCGAGACGTCTGGCAGCGCAAGTTCGATGGGCTTCGCCCTGAAGACCCGCATACGCGCGCCCGGCAGACGCGCTTTCTGGCCTACCGCGGTTTCTCCATGGAAATGATCGGCCGCTTGCTCAGCGGCCGTGATCTCGACGACTGAAGTCCAGTCAGCTTCAAATCCCTTTATTTTTTCGTTGGGTCTAGGCTTCGGCCGGCTGCGCCCAATTCTCCGCACGGTTGATGAAATCGATCAGCGCGCGAAGGCGTCCCTGGTCGCGGCCGGGAAAGGCAAACGTCAGGCGCGTCAAATGACCGTAGTCCTCGCTTTCGCGACCGACAGGGCCATCGGGTGCTTGGCGATAACCGCCCCCGGCACTCAAATCCACGAATGCTTCTTCCAGTTCGTTGAGCGCCGTTTCGCTCAAGGGATGGCGCATGCGGATCATGAAATCCCGATCCAGCCAGCGGCTGGAGTGGTAATTGGCATAGAAGCGCTCGATCTCGTCCACCGCGTCCTCGGGCCGAGCGACCAGTTTCATCAGGTTGAGGTCGTTGGGCAGGATGTAGCGGTTGTCTTTGAGCTGCTTACTGAGGAAGTCCAGGCAGTCCCGCCAGAACGTGCCACCTGGCGAGTCCAGCAGTACCACCGGCACCAGCGGGCTTTTTCCGGTCTGGATCAAGGTCAGCACCTCCAACGCTTCGTCGAGGGTGCCGAAGCCGCCTGGGCAGAGTACCAGCGCGTCCGCCTCCTTGACGAAAAACAGCTTGCGGATAAAGAAGAAGTGGAAGGGCAGCAGCTTATCCGTGCCATCCACCGTGGCGTTGGCATGCTGCTCGAAGGGCAGGGTGATGTTGAAGCCCAGACTGTGGTCGCTACCGGCGCCTTCATGGGCCGCCGCCATGATGCCGCCGCCTGCGCCAGTGATGACCATCAGGTCCGCTGCCGCCAAAGCGGCGCCCAGTTGCCGTGCCAAGTCGTATAACGGATGCTCGAGTGGCGTACGCGCCGAGCCGAACACCGTGACTTTGCGTCGGCCTTTGTAGCGCTGCAGTGTACGGAACGCCTGCTCCAGTTCACGCAAGGTCTGCAAGGTGATCTTGGCATTCCAACGGTCGCTGTCCTCGTGCGCCATGCGCAGCACGGTTAGGAGCATGTCGCGGTACAGCGGTAGGTTCGCGCTGTTGGGGGCGACCAGTTGCAGTTGCGCATCGATGTTGTCCACATCGATACCGTTTTCCTGGAAGTGGCTGAACAGATGCTCGTTAGGCTGGTAGGGCATTCAACGTCTCCTTGTGCAGCGAATGCGCGACGGATCTTGAGACCTTGGCACAAAGTGCATCGAGCGTGCACGCCCTACCGCACTGCTCAGGCGTTGCAAGCAGCATCGGGGGCAGCAGTGGAGAGGCGTTCGGACAACGTGTGGCTAAGCGGGGCAGGGGTGTATTCGTTACGCAATGCGCGCCGCCCTGGGGGGCGGCGCTTGAGACGCTGTGCTTCAGCCCTTCTTCAGCTTGATGCTGCAGCTGGCGGCGTCGAACGCCTGGTCGCCGATCTGGCGATTGGTCTTGTATTCGCTGAAGCGATAGACCATCACCGCGCCGCGTGCCATCAGTTGGCGATAACCGCCGTTGTTGCAGACGCTGGCGCCGAGTTGGTCGCGTACCTTGTCCGGGTTCACCGCCATTTCACGCGCTTGGCCTTCACGCACGCTCAGGTGGTTGATCAGCGCCTTGCCTTCGACGGTGTAGCCTTGGTCGAGAATGTCTTCGTTGATGGCGCGAGGGGTGCCGACGCTGCTTTCCTTGGCGACCTTCTGCAGCATTTGATTCAGCTCGTAGTCCTGCTTGGAAGCGGCCTGGGCCACCAAGGGCAGGGCGAGCATCAGGCTCAGGGTCGGGACGATAAAGCGCAGCATGAAATTCTCCTGGTTCGATAACTGGCGGTTGGACCCGCACCAATCGGCGGCGTTCCCTGATGCATGGAACCGGCCCATGCAGCCTTGGCGGGTAGGACGGGCTGATTATAGAGGGGGGACGGCCCGGCCCGCACGGCAAAACGAGTGGCCTCTGGTAAACTGCCGGCCCTGCCTTCCATCGAGTCGCAACCGTGCACGTTTTCCCTTCTGATTCCGGCCAGCGGGCATGAGCCATGCCGTCGCGCGCCTTCGCGCCGAGCGCCTGGCTCGTAGCAACAAACCCTTCATCGCCCGTGGCTCGCGCGCCGTGCGTTGCGCCGACTGCCGAGTGATCGCCAGCCATTGCCTGTGTGCATTGAAGCCCAAGGTACAGGCGGGTTCGGGCATGTGCCTGATCATGCACGACACAGAGCCGTTGAAGCCCACCAACACCGGTTGGCTGATCGCCGACCTGATCGAAGACACTCAAGCGTTCGGCTGGCAGCGTACCGAGGTCGATGGCGGCTTGCTGGCGTTGCTGGAGCATCCGCAGTGGCAGCCTTACATTGTGTTCCCAGGTGAGTTCGTCGCCAGCGACCGCGTGGTCCATGAGGTGGCGCCAGTGGCCGGCAAGCGCCCGCTGTTCATCCTGCTCGATGCCACCTGGACCGAAGCGCGCAAGATGTTTCGTAAAAGCCCTTACCTGGACCGTTTCCCGGTCTTGAGCCTGGAAGCCGAACAGATGTCGCGCTACCGTCTGCGGCGCTCCAAACGTGACGATCACTTCTGCACGGCGGAAGTCGCCGCCATGTGCCTGGAGTTAGCCGGCGACACCCGGGCGTCGCAAGCGCTCG
Organism: Pseudomonas sp. MLB6B; assembly: GCF_054508135.1. Taxonomy (NCBI): domain Bacteria; kingdom Pseudomonadati; phylum Pseudomonadota; class Gammaproteobacteria; order Pseudomonadales; family Pseudomonadaceae; genus Pseudomonas; species Pseudomonas sp. MLB6B. Next base: position 2,058,828 of record NZ_CP199313.1, read on the forward strand.
ACGCCTACCTGGATGTCTTCAGCCTGCATTACCTGAGCGGCAAGCGGCATCTGCCGCTCGACCTGCATGATTTGCCCCATGAGCGTTTGCAGGCTTTCCTGCAATGAAGGAGGTCCGGTGCGGCGGGTAATTGGCTTGACCACCTGCGGTGCGCTGGGCATGCTTGGCGCCGCTCGTGGCGCCGTGCTGTCATGCCACCGCTGACGCCGTAGCGTCCGTTTCCTGGCGAACCTGCCTTTACGCCTTTGATTGCCTGCCGGGCGCCGCGCTTCATCATTTGCATACCTGACACAGAACAGGATCAACAGATCGATGGCCACATACGAAATCCTGATAGCCGATGACCACCCCCTCTTTCGCAGTGCCTTGCGCCAAGCCGTGACCTTGGGCCTCGGGCAGGGCGTGCGCTTGGTCGAAGTGGCGAGCATTGCCGAACTGGAAGGCCGTCTGGCGGAGAAGTCCGACTGGGACTTGGTGCTGCTCGACCTGAACATGCCCGGTGCCTATGGGTTTTCCGGGCTGGTGCTGCTGCGTGGGCAATATCCGCAGATTCCGGTGGTGATGGTCTCGGCCCAGGAGGAAGCCGCCGTGGTGGTGAAATCGCGCGAGTTCGGCGCCAGCGGCTTCATCCCCAAGTCCAGCCCCCTGGAAACCTTGCAGGATGCGGTGCAAAAGGTCCTCGACGGCGAGGTCTGGTGGCCGCCCCAGGCGTTCGACAAAGTCGACGTGTCGGCGGAGGCCAAGGCCGCCAGCGAAGGGTTGGCGAGCTTGACCCCACAGCAGTTCCGCGTACTGACCATGGTCTGCGAAGGGTTGCTGAACAAGCAGATCGCCTACGAGCTGAGTGTCTCCGAGGCCACCATCAAGGCGCACGTCACGGCCATCTTCCGCAAATTGGGCGTGCGCACCCGCACTCAGGCGGCTTTGCTGCTGCAACAACTGGAGTCGGTGGCTGGCCACTGAGCCAGGCCCACTGCGTAGCCCACCGGCCTGCGGGCCATTATCTTCGTGAAATGATCGACATGTCGCCATTCAAGGGCCAGACCGGCCTGAAACGCATCTTCAACGCCGCCACCTATTCGTTCGACGGATTGTCCGCCGCCTTCAAAGGCGAAGCGGCTTTTCGCCAGTTGGTGCTGCTCAACGCGATTCTGATTCCGCTGGCCTGCTGGCTGTCGGTCAGCCGTGCCGAGCGGGCAATCCTGATAGCCGTGTGCCTGCTGGCCTTGATCGTCGAGCTGCTCAATTCGGCGATCGAAGCGGCCATCGACCGTATTTCCCTCGACCGGCATCCGCTGTCGAAGAATGCCAAAGACATGGGCAGCGCTGCGCAACTGGTAGCGCTGACCACCATCGCGCTGGTCTGGGGCGTGATCCTGCTGTAAGGCTCAGGCGATGTGCGGCAGCACGATTTCGTCGCTGCGCCGCATGCCTTGGGTGAAACGACGGCACAGGGCCAGGAACTCGCGCATGGCCGAGGTCTGGTATTTCTGTTTGTGCCAGATGAAGTAGAACTGGCGCGACAGGTCCAGCTCCGGCGTTTCCAGGGCCACCAGGCTGCCCCGGCGAAAGGCGTCGCGCAGCGCCAGGCGCGAGATGCAGCCGATGCCCAGGCCCGACTCCACCGCCCGCTTGATCGCCTCGGTATGCTCCAGCTCCAACCGCACGTTCAACCCTGCGCGATGATGGCGCATGGCCTGGTCGAACGTGAGGCGGGTGCCCGAGCCCTGTTCGCGCAGGATCCAGGCTTCCTTGGCCAAGGCCTGTAGATCGGCCTGGCCGCATTGCGCCAGCGGATGCTGCGGCGCACAGAACACCACCAGTTCGTCTTCCACCCACGGCTGCACTTCCAGATCCGGGTGGTTGCAATCGCCTTCGATCAGGCCCAGATCAATTTCGTGGTGCGCCACCTGTTGCACGATGTGCGCCGTGTTCTGCACATGCAGCTTCACTTGGCTTTGCGGATGCTGTTGCATGAAGTTGCCGATCAGCAGGGTAGCCAGGTAATTGCCGATGGTAAGCGTCGCGCCCAGCGACAGCGAGCCGAACGCCGACTTGCCTTGCAGCAGGTCTTCGATTTCCCTCGCCTGGTCGAGCAGGGCCACCGCTTGCGGCAGCAGTTGCTGACCCAAGGCATTGAGCGAAAGGCGCTTGCCGGAACGGTCGAACAATTGGCAGCTGGATTGGCGTTCCAGCTCGGTGATGGAGGTGCTGGCAGCCGACTGCGACAGCGCCAGCACATGGGCGGCCTTGGAGACGCTCTGCTGTTGTGCGACGGCGACGAAAATCTGGAGTTGGCGGAGTGTGAATCGCATATCTATATAACCGATTACATATATCTTGATAATCCAGTTAACAGATATTCTCAACCTCCTTACACTATCGCGCAACTGCGTGCTTGGTCCGCGCTGCGTCTTTTTTCCAGGAGCCCCACTCGATGAGCAACATGAACCACGAACGTGTCCTCAGTGTTCACCACTGGAACGACACCCTGTTCAGCTTCAAGTGCACCCGCGATCCAGGTCTGCGCTTCGAGAACGGTCAGTTCGTGATGATCGGCCTGCAACAGCCTAACGGCCGTCCGCTCATGCGCGCCTACTCCATCGCCTCGCCCAACTGGGAAGAGCATCTGGAGTTCTTCAGCATCAAGGTCCCCGATGGCCCGCTGACCTCGCAGCTGCAACACCTCAAGGAAGGCGACGAGGTCATCATCAGCAAGAAGCCCACCGGCACCCTGGTGCTGGACGACCTCAACCCCGGCAAGCACCTCTACCTGCTCAGCACCGGTACCGGTCTGGCGCCGTTCATGAGCGTCATCCAGGACCCGGAAACCTATGAGCGCTTCGAGAAGGTGATCCTCATTCACGGTGTGCGCTACGTCAACGAAGTGGCCTATCGCGAGTTCATCACCGAGCACCTGCCGCAAAACGAATTCTTCGGCGACGCGGTGCGCGAAAAGCTCATCTACTACCCTACCGTGACCCGCGAGCCCTTCGAGAACCAAGGCCGTCTGACCGACCTGATGCGCAGCGGCAAACTGTTCAGCGACATCGGTCTGCCACCGATCAACCCGCAGGACGACCGCGCCATGATCTGCGGCAGCCCGAGCATGCTCGACGAAACCAGCCAAGTGCTCGACAGCTTCGGCCTGAAGATTTCCGCGCGCATGCGTGAGCCAGGCGACTACCTGATCGAGCGTGCTTTCGTCGAGAAGTAAGCGCCGCCCCAAAAAACGCAGGCTTGGCCTGCGTTTTTTCATGCCTGTCGATTCATGCCTCGCGGCAGACCTCGATGACCTCGATGGTCTGCGGGGTAGGGTAGCGCCAGCGCACCTGGACGTCCCAGAACCTGACGCCATACACGCGCTCGGCCGGAGGCACTTGGTACGCAGGGCGTGGGTCTTGCGCCAGGCATTGCTCGATCAGCGCCACCAGCGGCTCGCCGAGGCGTTGGCCATGGGCGCGGGCCTGTGACAGCGCGCACTCGGCCCAGGACACGTCTATGCACGCAGGCGCTGCGCCGGCCATGGCATTGTGCGCGTCCGGCACGCTGTCGGCATAGGGCACGTAGGGTTTGACGTCGAGTACCGGGGTGCCATCGAGCAGGTCGATGCCCGACAGCAGCAGGCGCCCAGGCTCCACACCTTCCAAACGCACCACCGACTGCCCGATGCCATTGGGGCGATGGGTGGCGCGGGTGGCGAACACGCCCATGCTCTTGTTGCCGCCCAGGCGTGGTGGGCGGACCTTCAGCCGAGGCTTGTCTTCCAGCGCCTGGTGGAACAGAAACAACAACCAGACATGGCTGACCTGCTCCAGCCCGGCGACCGCTTCGCCACCGTCGAAGGGCGGCAACAGTTCCAGCACGCCACGGGCAGCGGGCGCCAATTGCGGCTGGCGCGGAATGGCGAATTTCTCCTTGAAGCAGGAGCGCACGATACCGACCGGGGTCACGCCATACTGCATGTCAGCCGCGCACCCGCTGGGTCAGGCCCTTGAGGAAGTTGCGCAGCAACTGGTCGCCGCATGCGCGGTAGTTGTCGTGGCCGACCTTGCGGAACAGCGCGCTCAATTCCGGTTTGGACACCGGGAAGTCGACGCTTTTCAAGATGGCGTGCAGGTCGTCTTCCTTGAGTTCGAACGCCACCCGCAGTTTTTTCAGAATGGTGTTGTTGGTCACCGGCAGTTCGATCGGCTGTGCCGGGCGGCTGTCGTCGCGGCCGCGGCGCTCGATCACCAGGCCGTCGAGAAAATGCGCCATCACTGGCTGCGGGCACAGCGCGAAGCCGGCTTCGTCTTCCTTCTTGACGTAGGTGGCGATGGCCGCCGGAGCGACGGTGAGGCCGGACAAGGCGACGATGTCGGCCATCTTCGCGTCGTTGGCCTTGATGAGATAGCGCAGGCTGCGCAGAACGTCGTTGTGAATCATGGTGCAAATCCTGTCAGAAGCCGCTGGCGACGGCGATGTGGTGCGCGGCTCAGAAACGTTCGCTGCTGGCGACGTAGCGCCACTGACCGACCGGCAGTTTGCCCATCGACACCCCGCCCAGGCGAATGCGGCGCATGCTCAGCACCTCCAGGCGCAGGGCTGCGCACAGCTCGGAAATGAGGCCGGGATAGGGGTTCTTCACCACCAGGCGCAGGTGCGTTTCGTTCTGCCAGCTGGCCTTGGCCTTGGGTAGCTCCCGGTCGTTGCGGGTAATGCCGCGGGCCAGACGCTCCAAGGCTTGCGGCGAAGCTTCGCCGCGCACTTCGATGATGTATTCCTGCTCCAACTTGCGCAGGTCGGCCTCGATCTTGCGGCTGACGCGCCAATCTTGGGTGAAAACCTGCATGCCGGTGGCTCGCGGCTCCAGAGGCGCCACGCAGTTGAGGCGGTTGAAGTGCCCATGCAAAGGCCGCACGCCCTCGCGATGGGCTTCGCTCAAGGTGGCCAGGCCGATGGTGGCGCGTCCGGCTTCGGCATCCGTTCCCGCCGGCTGGTGCAGCAGCAGAGTGACCGGCTCCAGCGCTTCGGCGCGCGCGCCGGGCAAGAGCTCGACACGCTGGTCGGTGACTTTGAATTGCGGCTGCTCGACCACCACGCCATCGACGGCGACCCAGCCGCCTTCGATGTACAGCTCGGCCTCGCGGCGGGAGCAACCCAGTTGTTCGATCAAGTGTTTGGACAGGCGCGTGGGTTCGGACATGAGCAGGCATTCGCAAGACGGAAAGACGGCCATTGTACCCGGCCAGACGCTCATCGGGCTGCGAATCTCGGCTTTTGTCCGGCGATGGCGCTCAATCGGCCGATGCCGACTTCAGGCGCAGATGCAGCAGTGGATACGGCTGGCCCAATCCATCGGTGGCCGAGCGCCCACTGATCTCGAAGCCCTGGTGCTGATAGAACGCCAATGCCTCGGGGTTCTGCTCGTTGACGTCCAGGCGCGTGGCACCGAGCTGGTGCACGGCATGGGCGAGCAGGCGTTTGCCCATGCCCTGGCCGCGGTACTCATCGGCCACGAACAGCATGTGCACATCGCCATTGGCCACGCCGGCGAATCCCCCGATGCGGCCCTGCTCGTCCTTGCAGCAGATCAGGGTCACGGCCTTCAGGTACTCGGGCAGCAATTTGTCGCGCAGCACCACCAGGTAATGCTCGGGCAGAAAACCATGAGTGGCGCGTACGGAAGATTCCCATACCCGAATCAGCTCGGGATGGTCGCTGGCCGTGGGCGTCAGCACGTTCAAGGCATGGTCCATGTCGTCTCACTTGGCTAGGGGGCCGCTTACCAAGCGGCGGATGAACGCAACGCAAAAAAAAGCCCTGCGCGAAGGCAGGGCATTCTAGCGTCATGGGCTCAAATCGGCTCGGCCCACAGGTCGTACTCGTCGGCATCGACCACCCGGCAGCGCACCTTGTCGCCTGGCTTGAAGCCATGGTCGCCGTCGATGAACACGCTGCCGTCGATTTCCGGTGCGTCGAAGAAGCTGCGGCCGACCGAGCCTTGCTCTTCCACTTCGTCGATCAGCACTTCGATTTCCTTGCCGACCCGCAGTTGCAGACGTGCGCTGCTGATCGCCTGCTGGTGGGCCATGAAGCGGTCCCAGCGCTCCTGTTTGATGTCGTCCGGCACCTCTTCGAGGCCCAGGTGGTTCGCCGGCGCGCCTTCGACCGGCGAGTACTGGAAGCAGCCGACGCGGTCGAGCTGCGCTTCGCTCAGCCAGTCGAGCAGGTACTGGAAGTCCTCTTCGGTTTCGCCAGGGAAGCCGACGATGAAGGTGGAGCGGATCACCAGCTCAGGGCACTGCTCGCGCCAGTGCTTGATGCGCGCCAGGGTGCGGTCTTCGAAGGCCGGACGCTTCATCGACTTGAGCACTTTGGGGCTGGCGTGCTGGAAGGGGATGTCGAGGTACGGCAGGATCTTGCCCGCGGCCATCAGCGGAATCACGTCGTCGACGTTCGGGTAAGGGTACACATAGTGCAGGCGTACCCAGGCGCCCAGGCTGCTCAGCGCTTCGCACAGTTCGAGCATGCGCGTCTTGACCGGGCGGCCGTTCCAGAAGTCGGTCTTGTACTTGACGTCCACGCCATAGGCGCTGGTGTCCTGGGAGATCACCAGGATCTCCTTGACCCCGGCCTTGACCAGGCGCTCGGCCTCGCTCAGCACTTCGCCGACCGGGCGGCTGACCAGCTTGCCGCGCATCGACGGGATGATGCAGAAGCTGCAGCTGTGGTTGCAGCCTTCGGAAATCTTCAGGTAGGCATAGTGCCGCGGGGTGAGCTTGACGCCCTGGGGCGGCACCAGATCGATCAGCGGGTTGTGGTCCTGGCGCGGCGGCACCACTTCGTGTACGGCGTTGACCACCTGCTCGTACTGCTGCGGGCCGGTCACCGACAAGACGCTTGGGTGCACGTCACGGATGCTGCCTTCCTCGACGCCCATGCAACCGGTGACGATGACCTTGCCGTTTTCCTTGATCGCCTCGCCGATCACTTCCAGCGACTCGGCCTTGGCGCTGTCGATGAAACCGCAGGTGTTGACCACCACCACGTCAGCGTCTTCGTAGGTGGGCACGACTTCGTAGCCCTCCATGCGCAGCTGGGTCAGGATGCGTTCGGAATCGACTAACGCCTTGGGGCAACCCAGGCTGACGAACCCGACCTTGGGCGTGGTGGGCGCGGGAGTGGTGGACATGACTAACCTCGGTATTGAAAGCCGTTGCACCGCCGATGGCGGGCAAACCTGACGGGCGCTGGGGCGCCTCTGGTCAAAAAGTGCGCAATTCTAGCGGCAGCTTCGGACCTTGACCAGTAAAAATGCGTGGAAATCGACGGGGTGCGGGGAGGGGTTGGACAACACGCCAGTACTCGTGTTTTCCCAAGAGACTGCGGGTTGAAAACGAGTGGCAGAGAATCAAAGTTTCAACGTGCGCGTTCAGGTACCCAATATAATTTGTAGACGTCGGCGTATGACGCGGCGAGGAGTGGCGGAAAATACAATGACACACGGAGCGGCATGAGGCGTTCGACTTCGTATTGAACAAGACTGTTTGCCCCAATCCTCAGAGCAAAGCCACATTCAGCCTAGCGCAGCGAGAACATGCTCTGGGTCATTGTGGATCGCGCGGAGCAAGGCACGAGCAGGACCTTCAGGCTCGCGTCGTCCTTGCTCCCAGTTCTGTAGTGTCCCCAGTGCCACATCTATACGCTTGGCGAATTTGGCTTGCGAGAGCCCCGTCGCTTGACGAATCTTTTTCACTTGAAGAGCATCGATGTGGAATTCACGCGATGGCTGACGCTCGCCGCGGTCGATCTCATCCATCTGAGTCATACTTTCCACGAGACGATCGAAAAGACCTTTTTCCATTATTTCCACCTTTTGTTAAGTTCGCAAAGTTGCGCTTTCTGTCGATCGGTCAACGTATCCATGATTCCTTTTTTGTAAATCAGGATCATCCGGATTTGTTGCGCTGCGACGACATGATAGTAAATCGCTCGAACACCTCCACGCTTACCTTTTCCCTGGGCTGCCCAACGGATTTTTCTGAGACCGCCTGTGCCTTCGACGAGAGGGCCCGCCTCGGGATGATCGGCCAAATGGGTTTGCAGGGCTCGGTACGCTTCATCGTCCAGATACTCCTTTACATCGGAGGTGAAAATCGGGGTTTCGATGAAGATCATGCTATCCCTTTTGTACGTCATTGGCGTATGTGGATTCTAGGCCGTCGATCTTTTCTGCACAAGGCCACACGGGTACCAGCTTGTTTTTCTCATTTGAGGGACAAGCAGTAGCTTGGTGATGACAGGCTACGGCCCACAGCTATTGCCGAACGCCCTCCTAGCGCCATCCCAGCAGAAAATCCCGCGACGCTGCGCTATGCTTCGCCGCGTTCTGCCGTGGGCCTTGACCCAGAGCAGTAGCGCGGTTCGGGCACGATCGCCCGGTGCTATGTCTAGCGGCCCGAAGGGCCGGATGCGGGAGTGGTCGATGGTTCAGGCAAGTCATGCCCAAGGCGGGCAGGGGGCGACGCGCTCGCTCGGCCTGCTGGTGGCAGCTGTCGGGGTGGTCTATGGCGATATCGGGACCAGCCCGTTGTACACCCTCAAGGAAGTCTTCACCGGTGGTTACGGGGTGCCGGTCAACCACGACGGTGTGTTGGGCATCCTCTCGCTGATCTTCTGGTCGTTGCTGTGGGTGGTGTCGTTCAAGTATGTGATGTTCATCCTGCGTGCCGACAACCAGGGCGAGGGCGGCACCATGGCCCTGACCGCCCTGGCGCGGCGGGCGGCGGCGCCCTATCCGTTGTTGCGCAAGGTGGTCATCGCCTGTGGACTGATCGGTGCGTCGCTGTTCTATGGCGACAGCATGATCACCCCGGCGGTCTCGGTGCTGTCGGCGGTCGAGGGCATGGGCCTGGCGTTCGACGGCATCGACCATTGGGTGGTGCCGATTTCCCTGGTGGTGCTGGTGGCGCTGTTCGCGGTGCAGAAGCACGGCACCGAGAAGATCGGCAAGTTGTTCGGCCCGGTGATGGTGGTGTGGTTCCTGGTGCTGGCGGCCTTGGGCGTGAACGGCATCCAGCAGAGCCCGGAAGTGCTCAAGGCCTTCGACCCGGCCTGGGCGGTGCGCTTCTTCGTCGTCCACCCGGGCATCGGCGTGGCCGTGCTCGGTGCCGTGGTACTGGCGCTGACCGGCGCCGAAGCCCTGTATGCCGACATGGGCCATTTCGGCCGCAAGCCGATCGCCCGTGCCTGGTTCGCCCTGGTGCTGCCGGCGCTGGTGCTCAATTACTTCGGCCAGGGCGCGTTGCTGCTGCAGAACCCGGAAGCGGCGCGCAACCCGTTCTACCTGCTGGCGCCGAGTTGGGCGCTGCTGCCGTTGGTGGGCCTGGCCACATTGTCCACGGTGATCGCTTCGCAGGCGGTGATTTCCGGTGCGTTCTCGCTCACCCGCCAGGCCATCCAGCTGGGCTACATCCCGCGCATGCACATCCAGCACACCTCCAGCGACGAACAGGGGCAGATCTACATCAGTGCGGTGAACTGGGCGCTGATGGTCGGCGTGGTGCTGCTGGTGCTCGGCTTCGAATCCTCCAGCGCGCTGGCGGCGGCCTACGGTGTGGCGGTCACCGGGACCATGCTGATGACCACCTTGCTGGTGGCGGTGGTCATGCTGTTGCTGTGGAAGTGGTCACCGCTGCTGGCGGTGCCGGTATTGCTGGGCTTCTTGCTGGTCGACGGCCTGTTCTTCGCCGCCAACCTGCCCAAAGTGCTGCAAGGCGGCGCCTTCCCGGTGCTGGCGGCGATCGTGCTGTTCACCCTGATGAGTACCTGGAAGCGCGGCAAGCAGATCCTGGTCGAGCGCATCGACGAGGCCGCGTTGCCGCTGCCGATCTTCATCGCCAGCATTGGCGTGCAACCGCCGCACCGGGTCGAAGGCACGGCCGTGTTCCTCACCGCGCGGCCCGATGCGGTGCCGCATGCACTGTTGCATAACCTGCTGCACAACCAGGTGCTGCACAGCCAGGTGGTGTTGTTGACAGTGGTCAGCGAGGATCGGCCACGGGTGCCGGCCCACGAGCGTTTCGAGGTCGAGGATTACGGCGACGGCTTCTTCCGCGTGCTGCTGCACTTCGGTTTCATGGACGAACCGGACGTACCCCAGGCGCTGACCTTGTGCTCGTTGCAAAGCCTGGACTTCACGCCCATGCGCACCACCTACTTCCTCAGCCGCGAAACGGTGATCGCCTCGCGTCTGGAAGGCATGATGCGCTGGCGCAGCAACCTGTTCGCCTTCATGTTGAAGAACGCCAACGGCAATCTGCGCTTTTTCAACCTGCCGCTCAATCGGGTGATCGAGCTGGGTACACAGGTCGAGATCTGATCGTTGGGCAAGCGGGCCGGTGCGTGTTCCTCGCGTCGGCCCGCTGTCGCTTCAGGGCTGCGTCGAGCCGGGTTTGCCCTGACGGACGTCGATCGCGTCGGTCAGGCGCTTGGCCAGGGCAGGGTAGTTCTCATCGAAGTGGTGCCCGCCCGGTAGCTTCATGCGCTGGCCGACCGCCGTGCTGTCGGTGCAGCCGCTTTCGTCGGCTTCTTCCTCGCCATAGATGCACACCACCTTCGCGCCTGGCAGCTTGGCCATTTCCGGCCCGGTGGGCGCTTCCTGGCCCTCCTTGCCCAACCAGCCCTCGACTTCGATCTCGAAGCTGCCGCTGCGGGCGAACGCCAGCAGGATGATGGCGTCGACACGCTGCTGGTCTTCGCTGGCCAGGCGGTTGTAGATCGCCGGCAGCACATCGGCACCGAACGAATAGCCGGTCAGCACGAAACGCTTGGTGCCCCACTTCTGACGGTAGTGGTGCATCAGTTCCGACAGGTCTGCGGCGCTTTGCTCTGGAGTCTTGTGCTGCCAGTAGTAGCGCAGGGTGTCGATGCCCACCACCGGATAGCCCAGCTTGGCCATTTCCCCGGCGACGTCGCGGTCCAGGTCGCGCCAGCCGCCGTCGCCCGAGAGGAACAGGGTGACGGTGTCGGTCGCCTGGCCGGCGGGGACTTCCACCACCGGAATGCTCAGCGAAGTGCCATCGCGGCCCACCAGGGCCTGGGTCAGCTGCGACTTGAGCACCTGCGGCAGGTGGATGTCGTAGTCGGCGATGCTGGTTTCGGCATTGGGCTGGTCGCGCACGAAACCTGCGCTGGCGTCGTCCGGGTTGTCGTTCCAGGCCACGCTCCAGTGGCCGTGGTCGGCACGTTTGGGCAGGGGCGAGGTGCAGCCGGGCTGTTCGAGGGCGAAGCCCACGGAAATGGCGCGGGCCTGGTCGTCGTTCTGCGTGGCCAGCCAGCGCCAAGCCTCGGCGGCGCCTGGGCCGATGCCGGCGACCAGGTTCGGCGCGCCGCCGAGCTGGGTGATGGCTTCCTGCATGGCTTTACCTTGCGCCACGCAATCGTCCGCAGGCAGCAGGACCTGTACCAGTTGCGCCTCGCCGGCGCTGCTCAAGTCCAACAGTTGCTTTTCGGTCAGCGCCTGGTCTTTGGGTACGCCGATGGCCACGCGGGTCTTGGCCTTGACGCCCGGCGTCACGCGGACGATGGCGGCGCCGCCGGCCGAAGTGAGGTGTTCGGCGTGGGCCTCGGGGGCAGGGCGGGTCCATAGCCAGAAAGCCACGCCTGCGGCCGCAGCGGCCAGGGCCAAGGCCAGCACCAGGTACATCCAGTAGCGTCGGATCATCAGCGTTTCACCAATCCAGTCAAGCCGCCTGCAATCAAGGCAGCGGTATCGGCCAGTGCCACCAGCGGGTCGAGCCCGGCCGGCACGGCCATGTAACGAGGTTCCCAATCGGGTTGGAACTTGTCTTTGAAGCGGCGCAGGCCCTGGAAGTTGTAGAGCTGCTCGCCGCGCTGGAACACCATCGAACCCAGGCGTTGGGTCAGAGGGGCGCCGCGCCGTGGCTGCAAGCCCGACAACGGCACCATGCCCAGGCTGAACCGTGCGTAGTCGTGGCTTTTGTAATGCAGGATCAGGCCGACCATCATGAACTCCATGGTCAGCTTCGGTGCCTCGGGGTGGGCGCGCATCAGGTCGAGGCTGGCCAGTTCGTTGCTGTGGGTTTCCAGCAGGTTGGCGAATGCCACCGGCTTGCCTTGGAAGCGGATCAGGGCGATACGGAAGTGCTTGAGGTAGTCGAGGCTGAAACGCCCCAGCGAGAAGCCTTTTTCACGCACGTTCTTGCCGCTCAGCCAGGCATCGGAAATGACCTTGAGCTCGTCCATCGGCGCCTGGCCCGGCTCGTGTACCTCAAGGGTCAGACCGTCGCGCCCACCTCGGTTCCAGGTATAGCGCAGGTCCTTCATTTCCTTGCCCTTGGCTTCGAGGTCGAAACGGCGCAGGTCGACCCGTGCCTCCTCGCCCAACTTGATCGCGGTCAGGCCGATGTCCATGTAGAACGGCAGGTTCTCGGCGCGTACCTGATAGAACACCGGACGGGCATGGTGCACGTCGCACAGGTCGCGGAACTGCCAGATCATTTCGGCGCGCTCCTGAGCTGGCCCGATCGGGTCGTACAACGCGACCAGGCTACGGCCGCGGCGGGCATACATCAGGAAGGCATCGCCATCGGGGTGGAACAGCAGCGCCTTGTCACCGGTCAGGGCCAGACCACCGTCAGGCTGGTCGGAGGCTTGCAGAATGGCGCTGGCGCGCAGCAGCTCTTGTTCGTCGGGCAGATGGATGACCGGGCGGGCCGTACGCAGCAACCAGGTCAGCGCCACGATCACCAGCAGCACCGCGCTGCCCATCGCTGCGCGCAGGGCGCGAGGCGCATCGGCGTCGAGAGTGAACTGCCACCACAGTTGGTGGTTGTAGGGCACGTCCTGATAGGCGAACAGCAACAGCCAGATCGATGCGCCGACCGCGCACGCGCTGGCCACCAGGTACACCGGTGAGAAGGGCAGCTCGAGCAGCCGGCTAGGGCGGTAGAACGAGCGGCGGAACAGCGCCAGCAACGCGGCGGTGAACACCAGAATGCTGGCCTCTTCCCAATCGAAACCTTTGAGCAGCGACAGCACCGCGCCCACCAGCAGCAGGACCGTGGTCAGCAGCCAGGCCGCCGACAGGCGCCGGCGCAGCCCCTGGGCGAGCAGCAGGCAGAGCACACCGATCAGGCTGGCGCCGAAGTGCGAGGCATCGATCAGGCGGTGCGGGACCAGAAAGCCCATGTGCTCCAAGCGCGTATCGATCTCCGGAGTGGCGCCGGAGAACAGCAGCACCACGCCCGAAAGGAACACCAGAATCGCCAGGATCGGCGCGGCCAGGCCCGAGGCCGCGCGGATCGCCTGCTGGGCGAACAGCAGGCGCCGCGCTTCGTTGATCAGCAGGGCCACACAGGCCAGCAGCAAGGGCAGGACCACATAGATCAGGCGGTAAAGCAGCAGGGCCGCCGCCAGGGGCGCGGCGCCCAGTTGGTCGGCGAAGGCGGCCAGCAGGATGGCTTCGAACACGCCGACGCCACCAGGCACATGGCTCAGCACACCAGCCGCCAGGGCCAGCAGGTAGACCATCAGGAAGGCGCCGAACGGTGGCGCTTCGGGCAGCAGCAGATAGAGCACGGTGGCCGCAGCCGCCACGTCCAACGCGGTGATCAGCAATTGCAGGGCGGCTAGCCTGCCGCTTGGCAGGCGCAGGGTGCGACGGCCGAGTTTCACCAGCAGGTTGTCGCGCAGGGGCTGTTCATGCAGGCGGCGTCGATAGAGGCCGGCCGCCAGTAGCACGCTCAGCAGCAGCACAGCGGTGGCGACACTGCCCAGTAGCATGGGCGACAAGTGCAAGGCCCGCGAGGCGGCGCCCAGATCGCTCAGCGTCGCCAGCGCGGCCAGCGGTGGCAGGGCGCAGCCGAGCGACAGGCTGGCGAACACCGTCATGCGCGCCACTTCCGCGGCGCCCAGCCCATGGCGAGCATAGAGCCGGTAGCGTACCGACCCTCCTGACAACATCGACAGGCCGATGGCGTTGCCGATGGCGAACGCGCTCAAGCCGCCCATCACCAGCGTGCGCGGTGGCAACTGCACGCCCGCGTAGCGGCTGGCCGACCACTCGTAGCCCAGCAGCACGACGAACCCCGCGACGGTGGCCAGTAACGCACCGATCAACGCACTGGTCGGCACGCTGAGCATGGCGTCGTGCAAGGCGTAGATGTCCAGCTCGCTGAGCAGGTGGCGGCAGGCGATCAGCGCCATGGCGAACAGTGCCAGAGTCAGCGCCAGGCTCAAGGGTTGTCGGTAGGTGCTGAACCATTCGAGCCAGGGCAGGCGTTTGGCCGCTGTGGGAAGCGCCGCGGTCAGCGGGGTAGGCGATTCAGGGGTGGGGGAAGTCATAGAGAGCCTCGTGCCAACAGCGCGAGAGCAGAGCGAGGAGCGGTCAAGTGAAAGTCCCTTTGAAAAAGTATCCAGATACTACTCCGGCCGATGGCCCGGAGCGTTAAAGATAGTTCATTCATAGGTATCGGCAGGGCCGGGTGTTACGAGAGGACTGTGTGGGCAGGACGCCACAACGAAAAGCCCCGCGCTGTTTCGCAACAGGCGGGGCTTGTTCTGACGAATATGGTTGCGGGAGCCGGATTTGAACCGACGACCTTCGGGTTATGAGCCCGACGAGCTACCAGGCTGCTCCATCCCGCGTCAGAGGGGCGCATTTTACAGATTCGAATGGATGTGTCAAACGATTTGCCAAAAATCGTCGAGTCGGTAGCGATTGCCAGCTGGATGCCAAGCAACAAAAAAGGCCACTGCGTAAACAGTGGCCTTTCTTTTAAAGCTGGTTGCGGGAGCCGGATTTGAACCGACGACCTTCGGGTTATGAGCCCGACGAGCTACCAGACTGCTCCATCCCGCGTCTGTGGGGCGCATTCTACACGGCTGTTCGATACTGGCAAGTCTTTAATGCATTGATTTGCCAAAAGATTTCCAGCAGGCAACGAAAAAGGCCACTGCATGTGCAGTGGCCTTTTTCTTGAATCTGGTTGCGGGAGCCGGATTTGAACCGACGACCTTCGGGTTATGAGCCCGACGAGCTACCAGGCTGCTCCATCCCGCGCCTGTGGAACCGAATTCTACGGATATCCTTCCTGGTGTCAAGCTATTTCCTTGGAAAAGTCTTTTTCTCTCAACCCTTTAGCGCAATGCGGCCTGCCGGCACAGTGCATTCGCGGGTGAGGTGCCGATAATCGGGGGCGGCGGGCGCGCTACTGGTTGCTCGATCGTCCCTTACGCTATGATCTGTACAAATTTACAGTGTCGGTTGTCAGTCATGTCCTTGCGCAAAATCATCCATGTCGATTGCGACTGCTTCTATGCAGCCATCGAAATGCGTGACGACCCCAGCCTGGCGGGTCGGCCGATGGCGGTCGGCGGCTCGGCGGATCGGCGTGGCGTGATCGCCACCTGCAATTACGAGGCACGCGCCTATGGTGTGCGTTCGGCCATGTCGTCGCGGCATGCGCATAAGCTGTGTCCGGACCTGCTGATCGTCAAGCCGCGGTTCGAAGCCTATCGCGAGGCCTCTCGGGAAATTCAGCAGATCTTTCGCGACTACACCGACCTGATCGAGCCATTGTCGCTCGACGAGGCCTACCTCGACGTCACCGACAGCCAGTGGTTCGCCGGCAGCGCAACGCGCATCGCCGAGGACATCCGCCGGCGCGTGGCCAAGACCCTGCACATCACCGTTTCCGCAGGCGTGGCCCCCAACAAGTTCCTGGCCAAGATCGCCAGCGACTGGCGCAAGCCCAATGGTCTGTTCGTCATCACGCCCAACGAAGTGGACGCCTTCGTCGCCCAGTTGCCGGTCAATCGGCTGCACGGCGTCGGCAAGGTCACCGCCGACAAGCTAAGCCGACTGCGCATCGAGACCTGCGAAGACCTGCGCGCCTGGACGCGTCTGTCGCTGGTGCGCGAGTTCGGCAGTTTCGGCGAACGTCTGTGGGGCTTGGCCCATGGCATCGACGACCGTGTAGTGCAGGCCGACAGCAGGCGGCAGTCGGTCAGCGTCGAGAACACCTACGACACCGATCTGCCTGACTTGAACAGTTGCCTGGAACGTCTGCCCGACTTGCTGGCGAGCCTGACCGAGCGGCTGGGTCGCATGGATAGCAGCTACAAACCGGGCAAACCTTTCGTGAAGGTCAAGTTCCACGATTTCAGCCAGACCACCCTGGAGCAGGCCGGGGCAGGGCGCGACCTGCATAGCTACCAGCAACTGCTCAGCCAGGCGTTCGCCCGCGGCGGCAAGCCGGTGCGTCTGCTGGGGGTAGGGGTGAGGCTGCTGGATTTGCGCGGCGCCCATGAACAGCTCGAGCTGTTCACGGAGCCCCACGCAGGGTAGACGCGTTACTGAGCGCCGGGGTCGGCGACCAGGCGGCCGGTCTGCTTGGCCAACGCGCGGACCAGTTCGCTTTGCAGTTCCGGGTCGTTGCGGGTCAGCTCGACCAGGCTTTGTTCCAGTTCGCTGGCTTCTTCTTCCAGGCCCAGCTCCGACAGACGCTTGACTCGATGAACCCACTGGCCCACATCGTCGTCTTCCAGGTCGTCGAAGATCAGCTCGTGGGCTTCACGCAGCTTGCCGCGCAGGCTGCTGCCAACCAGCAGGCTGGCATCGCCCCGTACACCGCTGTCTTCGTCGCTCACCTGTAGATGCAACGTGCCGACCTTGTTGAGGTTCTGCTCGGCGAAGGGACTGTCGAGCAGATTCAGGCGCAACACACCGTTCTGGTCGGTGCTCAGCTCATGGTTGGCTTTGCCGGCCTTGACTTCCACCGGGCGCTCGCTCCAGGGCAGGTTGATCGACTCTTCGCGCTGGTCCTTGCGCACTTCGCTGATGCCTGCCAGGTTCTGCTGCGCGCGGCCGTTGGACTGCACGTTCATGAGCGGGTTGAGCCCGGCGATGCCGTACTCCAGCCAGCCATGGGTGACGCTGTCGGGCAGGTTGCCGAGCGCGATCAGGTTGACCACGTTGGCGCCCACGCCTGCGACCACGGCCACCGCGCCCAGCGGCATCTCGTAGAGTTCGCGCCAGGGTTGGTAGGGGGTATAGCGATCGTAATGGCGGGTCACTTCGAATTCCGTCACTTCGAAACGCTTGCGCTCGGTGATGCGTACCCGGCGTTGCGGCAACTCCATCACCTTTGGCTCGCCCACATCGACGTGCAGACTGTGCTCGAGCAATTTGCGCTCGACACGGTCTTCGTTGTCGCTGCGTTGCGACATCGGGTTGGCGCAGCCGCCGAGCAACAAGGCACCGCTGAGCGCGGCGCCCCCCAGGACAAAGGTACTTCGCTTGAACATGGTCACCCAGGCGTTGGCTATCAGCGGCGCACTCGCGCTTGCAGGAAGGTCAGCACTTCGTCGACCGCCAGCGGTTGGGCGTCTTGCTCGGTGCGGTGCTTGTACTCCAGGTTGCCCTCGGCCAGCGAACGATCGCTGACGACGATGCGGTGCGGAATGCCGATCAGTTCCATGTCGGCGAACTTGATGCCGGGGCTGGTCTTCTTGTCGCGGTCGTCGAGCAGCACTTCGAAGCCGGCAGCGGTCAGTTCGGCGTAGAGCTTGTCGGTAGCCTCGCGCACCGCTTCGGTTTCATAGCGCAGCGGCACCAGGGCGACCTGGAAAGGAGCCAGGGCGTCGTTCCAGACGATGCCTTTGTCGTCGTGGCTCTGCTCGATGGCGGCAGCCACCACGCGCGATACGCCGATGCCGTAGCAACCCATCGACAGCACCACCGGCTTGCCGTTTTCACCCAGCACCTGGCACTTGAGCGCTTCGCTGTACTTAGTGCCGAGCTGGAAGATGTGGCCCACTTCGATGCCGCGCTTGATCACCAGGGTGCCTTGGCCATCGGGGCTCGGATCGCCCTCCACCACGTTGCGCAGGTCGGCGACTTGCGGCACCGGCAGATCGCGCTCCCAGTTGACGCCGAAGTAGTGTTTGTCGTCGACGTTCGCGCCAACGGCAAAGTCGCTCATCAGGGCGACCGAGCGGTCGATGATGCATTCGAGCGGCAGGTTCAGCGGGCCGAGAGAGCCTGCGCCCGCGCCGATGGCAGTGCGCAGATCGTCTTCGGTGGCCATGACCAGCGGTTCGGCGACCTGTTCCAGCTTGACGGCCTTGATCTCGTTGAGCTCATGGTCGCCGCGCACCACCAGGGCGATCAGCTTGCCTTCTTCGGCGCCGCGCACGATGAGGGTCTTGACGGTCTTCTCGATCGGCAGGCCGTGTTCCTCGACCAGTTGCGCGATGGTCTTGGCGTTGGGCGTGTCGACCAGGCGCAGCTCCTCGCTGGGCATCGGCCGCACGCTTTCACGCGGCAGGGCTTCGGCCTTCTCGATGTTGGCGGCGTAGTCGGAGCTGTCGCTGAAGATCACATCGTCTTCGCCGGACGAGGCCAACACATGGAATTCGTGGGAGTAGCTGCCGCCGATCGAGCCGGTGTCGGCCTGTACCGGGCGGAAATCCAGGCCCAGGCGCGTGAACACGTTGGTATAGGCCTGGTGCATGCGGTCATAGGTGTCTTGCAGCGACGCCTGGTCGGCATGGAAGGAATAGGCGTCCTTCATGATGAATTCGCGACCGCGCATCAATCCGAAGCGCGGACGGATTTCGTCGCGGAACTTGGTCTGGATCTGGTAGAGGTTCAGCGGTAGCTGCTTGTAGCTCGACAGTTCGTTGCGCGCCAGGTCGGTGATGACCTCTTCGTGGGTCGGGCCGACGCAGAACTCGCGGTTGTGGCGATCCTTGATGCGCAGCAGTTCCGGGCCATATTGCTCCCAACGGCCCGATTCCTGCCACAGCTCGGCAGGCTGCACGCTGGGCATCAGCACTTCCAGGGCGCCGGCGGCGTTCATTTCCTCGCGGACCACCTGCTCGACCTTGCGCATGACCCGTAGGCCCATGGGCAGCCAGGTGTACAGGCCAGAGGCCAGCTTGCGGATCATGCCGGCGCGCAACATGAGCTGGTGGCTGATGACCACGGCGTCGGCCGGGGTTTCTTTTTGGGTGGCGAGCAAATATTGACTGGTGCGCATGGGGAGCCGTGTCGATTGCCTAATGTTTGAAATGACCCCGCATTGTACGGGGGTGAGTCGAAGCCGTACAGGATGCCCCAGGGGCGCGGCCTTGTCAGCCAAGAAAAAGCCCGGCAGGGGCCGGGCTTTCTCGGGTGCTGGGCGGTGCAAGCCTGGGCTTACAGGATGCTCAGCGGGTACTCGACGATCAGGCGCAGTTCGTCCAGCGAAGCCGAACCGTAGTAGACGCCATCGGAAGAGCGATAGGTGGCTTGGCGCACGCGGAAGCTGAGGTCCTTGGCCGGGCCTTCCTGCAGGACGTACTTGACGTCGATGTCGCGTTCCCATTCCTTGCCGCTGGTGGTGCCTTCGACGTGAGCGTCGGAGCCGCGCACGTAACGGGTCATGAAGGTCAGGCCGGGAATGCCGTACTCGGCCAGGTTAAGGTCGTAGCGCGCTTGCCAGGATTTTTCGTTCTCGGCGTTGAAGTCCGAACGTGCTACGGAGTTGGCCAGGAACACAGTGCCGCCACCGTCTACGCCGTAGGCGTAGTCGCCGTCGCCCGTTACGCGCTGATGCGCCAGGGTGAAGGTGTGCGCGCCGACTTTCCAGGCTGCCGACAGGCTGTATGCGGTGTTGTCGAGCTTGTCGCCGTCGTAGGCGCGGACGTTGTTCGAGCCGTCACCTTTGGTGTTGTAGACGTTGAAGTCGAACACCAGGCCTTGGTTGTCGGACAGGGGCAGGGCCCAGTTCACGTTGCCGTACCATTTGCGCCAGTAGTCTTCGACGTTGGAGTGGTAGACGCTGGCGGACAGACCGTCGGTGATGGCGTAGGTACCACCGATGACGTCGGCTTCGGTGAGGTTGAGGCTGTCGTGGCCGGTACGGTTCTGGGCATTCAGGCCGGTGAAGCGACCCGCTTGCAGGACCAGACCCTTGATCTCGCTGCTGGTGATCAAGGCACCTTCGGCGACTTCCGGCAGCAGACGGCTGTCGTCGGTGGCGAACACGGGCATCGCGGTGAACTGGTTACCGACTTTCAATACGGTGTCGGAGACGCGGAACTTGATCGCTGCACCGCCTTCGGAGAACTCGTCTTGCGAGCGGCCGTCGGAGCCAGTCGGGAACTGACCGGTGCCGGAGCGGCCTTTGCCGCTGTCCAGCTTCAGGCCCAGCAGGCCGATGGCGTCGACGCCAACGCCGACGGTGCCTTGGGTGAAGCCCGATTCGTAGGTGCCGATGAAGCCCAGACCGGTTTCTTCCACACGGCTCTTGCCCGAGTCGTTGTTACGGAAGTCGCGGCTGAAATACAGCATGCGGGTCTTGACGTTGAGCGTGCTGTCTTCGATGAAACCTTTCGACTCGTCTTGCGAAGAGGCGACTGCCAGCTGCGAGGTCCCTGCCGCAACGGCCAGGGCGATCATGCTCCACTTCATCACGCGCATCGTGATTTGCTCCTTTGGTTTTAGGAAGAGTCCGCTGCACCCGGCTTTTTAGTTATTGGGGCAGCTCTTTCTTTTTATGTCGCCGCGGCGGTATCGCCACGGTGACTTGTATGTTTCGGCCGGTCAGGATCGATCCATGCCGATGACAACCCATTTTTGTTACGGGCGAAGGTCCAAGCGGTGAACCCGTCGCCTTGCGTGCCAGGTGACGACCTTCGCGCGAATGGCGGGATCGACGGTGCAAGCGTTGCAAGTGTGAGGCGTCCTATCGTTTCAGAGCGGCCCCTGCATCAACCCCAGGTTCGCGAGAGGCCTTCTGAACTGATTGAATGCAAATGCAACAAGCGTGCTCATTTTCACATCCTCTTGATGTTTTTTTCACATTCATCGTCGGGAGGGGCTGCAGGTGGCCGTATTTACTCGGTGCGCCAAGGTTTGCAGTGCAGCAGCGCGCAGCGTGATCGAGTCACTTCACACATCGTTGCAAGTCAATGTGTTACCGGGCTTTGTTGAGGTTGAGTATTTTGCGCGTGCCCAATCGTAGGTAAGTCTCATTTACTCGGTTCGACTGGTGCGAAAAGTAGCGAGTGTTACCCCATCTGCGTGCACGGGGCACCCGATGCGCACGCTTATGGTGCGCCAGGCCGACTTGCCCACTGGCAGTCCTGTACTCGTGCGCCAGGCGAGGTATCCTTGCGGCCCATTGTGCGTACCGGTGTCGGGAGGTTGTTCGTGTTTGTTCTGGATTCGCGTTTGCAGCAGGATTCGATCGAGTTGGGCCGTCTCCAACTGTGCAGTGTGTTGTTGAGCAAGGATGCCAATTATCCGTGGTTCATCCTGGTGCCGCGTCGACCGGACGTCAGCGAGCTGTTCGATTTGAGTGCAGCCGATCAACAACAGTTATGGAAAGAGACCACCTCGTTGGCCGAGGGGCTGAAGGCCGTCTATGCCGCCGACAAGATGAACGTGGCGACCCTGGGCAATGTGGTGAGCCAACTGCACATGCACGTGATCGTGCGTAAACGCGACGACGCAGCTTGGCCCGCGCCGGTGTGGGGTCGAGTGCCGGCGATCGCCTACGCGCCCGGACAAGTGCAGGCGCTGCGTGTTCGTCTCGCGCAGTTGTTGGGCAGCGAATGGGTCGAGGTGCGTGATGACGCTTGAGAGTCAGGTCATCGAACTGGAAACGCGTCAGGCGTTTCAGGACGACACTCTGCAGGCCTTGAACGAGGTGGTGTTCGAGCAGGCGCGGCAGATCGAGCGCCTGCAGCAGCAGATGGCGCATCTGCTCAAGCGCTACGACGATCTGGTGGGGCAGTTGGGCGGTGAGGGCGACGAAGCGCCACCGCCGCATTATTGAGAGGAGTGGCGCTGCGTGGAGCGGTGCCCGCAGCGCCGCCTCGATCAGCGTCGGTTGATGGCGACCACGTCTTCGGCCTGTAGGCCCTTGTCCCGGTGCATCACCGAGAACTCCACGCGCTGCCCTTCCACCAACACGCGGTGGCCTTCGCCACGGATGGCACGAAAGTGCACGAAGATGTCATCACCCGAGTCGCGTGAGATGAAACCGAAGCCTTTGGAGGTGTTGAACCACTTCACGGTGCCGGTATCGCGGCCGCTGTCTTCGCTGGGAGTGGCCTGCTGGCTCTGGGTCTTGCGCGGTTTGCGCACGAAGCCGGCAGCCAGGTGCAGGGCGACGGCAAGGGTCGCGCAAAGCAGTGCTGGCAGGTTGCCCAGTTCTGGTCGGGCCAGCAGGGTGACCGTTTGCAGGATGACGGCCAGTACCAGCAGCGCGCTGGCCAGGCGCTGCAGCACCCGGCGCGAACCGCGGTAGTACAGCGGCACGACAGGTGCCAGCAACAGGTTGAGCAGGCCGAGCAGGGCCAGGTAGACCGCTTCGGGTAGCTGCAGGGAGAGAATGGCTTCGGTTCTGAGGCTTGGGATCGAGGCAAGCAGCAGCGCTGCAACGCCCGTCACCAGATGGACGATCTTGAACATGGGGGTTGGCTCACATTGATAAGGTCAATCACAGGGAGAGCTGGTGGCGCGGTGCGCAGGGGTATTAGGCGCGGTCACGTGGCAGTCCAGCCTATGCACCCGGCATTATTGATCCGCACGGGTGGCACGCTGCCTATTTAACCGTAAAGGCGCCGGCTTCTCAAACGGCCGGGGCGGGCGGTGCGCTCGCGTCGCGGAACCCGGCATCTGCGCACGAGTCTTGGTACAGTATCGGCTTGCTCATCAAGCGTTATGCAAAAGGGGAGATCCATGGCAATTGATATCGGCATCAAAGAAGAGGACCGCAAGCAGATCGTCGACGGTTTGTCCCGGTTGCTGTCCGACACCTACGTGTTGTACCTGAAGACCCACAACTTCCACTGGAACGTCACCGGCCCGGCGTTCCGTACCTTGCACCTGATGTTCGAGGAGCAGTACAACGAGCTGGCCCTGGCCGTGGACGCCATCGCCGAGCGCATCCGCGCGCTGGGCTTCCCGGCGCCAGGTTCCTACGCGTTCTACGCCAAGCACTCGACCATCAAGGAAGAAGAGGGCGTGCCGTCGGCCGAAGAGATGATCCGCCAGCTGGTGGAAGGCCAGGAAGCGGTCACCCGCACTGCTCGCAGCGTGTTCCCGGTGGTCGACGAGGCCAGCGACGAGCCGACTGCCGACCTGCTGACCCAGCGCATGCAGGTCCACGAAAAAACCGCATGGATGCTGCGCGCGCTGCTCGAAGGCAAATAAGCTTCGGCCGATCGGCCATTTCGCCGCACCGCGAGTGCCCGGCCCGAGTCATCGGGTCGGGCACTTTCGCATCGGGCGCAACTACTTCCCGCTGCATCCCTTGCACCCTTCGAGGCCTGATTGCAGAACGCCCGCAGCTTGAGGCGGGTAACTCGAGCGAGGAAGTAGGCAATGGAAGCGAGGGAAGCGGTTTCTCGGCAGGCACCCATGCAGCGCGGTTGGCCAGGCAAGCAATGCATCGATCCGTTTGCGCAGGACTTCGACATGCGACGCGCCTGCCCCGTCTCACGGTCGGTGCGGCTCAATGGCTTTTCCACCTGTCTGAGGCTGGAGCGTGTGTACTGGGGCATTCTCGATCGTATCGCCGAAGCCAACCGGTGTTCGGTCAGTGCGGTATTGTCCTATCTGGATCGCGAGGTGCACTTGCGTCACGGTGGCGTTAGAAATTTCAGTGGGTTGGTCAGGGTGGTCTGTGTCGCCTGGTTGCTCGACCCGCCCGACGCTCGGCGCCCAACGGCCGATGCCCGATGAACAGTGAGCTGCACGGCACCCCTTAACCATATATAATCGACGTTTTTGGCTGCTCTGGCAGTCAGCATTGTGTTGATGAGAAACGTCGATGCCCCTTTATGACTATCAATGCGCCGCCTGCGATCACCGGCTGGAGGCGCTGCAGAAAATCAGTGCAGCGCCGCTGACCGATTGCCCCGCCTGCCAGGCACCCGAACTCAAGAAGCAGTTGTCCGTTCCCGGGTTCCGCCTGGGCGGGTCCGGTTGGTACGAAACCGACTTCAAGACCGGGACCAAGAAGAACCTGGCCGGCGACAACAAGCCCGACTGAGTTGAATTGCAGTGCGCAGGTCTTGCAGTATGGCCCCCTGGGCCGGCGAGCCCCCACCGAACACACGATCACGAGAAGCGAACCACCATCATGATGCGCAGCCACTATTGCGGCCAACTGAACGAGAGCCTGGATGGCCAGGAAGTCACCCTTTGCGGCTGGGTCCATCGTCGCCGCGACCACGGCGGGGTGATCTTCCTCGACATCCGTGACCGCGAAGGCCTGGCCCAGGTCGTCTTCGACCCGGATCGCGCCGAAACCTTCGCCGCCGCCGACCGCGTGCGCAGCGAGTACGTCGTGCAGATCACCGGCAAGGTCCGCCAGCGTCCTGCCGGCGCGGTCAACGCCAACATGACCTCCGGCGCCATAGAGGTGCTGGGCTACGAATTGACGGTGCTCAACGAAGCCGAGACGCCGCCGTTCCCGCTCAACGAATTCTCCGACGTTGGCGAAGAAACCCGCCTGCGCTATCGCTTCATCGACCTGCGCCGTCCGGAAATGGCCGACAAGCTGCGTCTGCGTTCGCGCATCACCAGCAGCATCCGCCGCTTCCTCGACGACAACGGCTTCCTCGACGTCGAAACCCCGATCCTGACCCGCGCCACGCCCGAAGGCGCGCGCGACTACCTGGTGCCTAGCCGTACCCACGCCGGTAGCTTCTTCGCCTTGCCGCAGTCGCCGCAGTTGTTCAAGCAACTGCTGATGGTCGCCGGCTTCGACCGCTACTACCAGATCGCCAAGTGCTTCCGCGACGAAGACCTGCGCGCCGACCGCCAGCCCGAATTCACCCAGATCGACATCGAGACCAGCTTCCTCGACGAAGCCGAGATCATGGGCCTGACCGAAAGCATGATCCGCAAGCTGTTCAAGGAAGTGCTTGACCTCGAATTCGGCGATTTCCCGCACATGACTTTCGAAGAAGCCATGCGCCGCTACGGTTCCGACAAGCCCGACCTGCGCAACCCGCTGGAATTGGTAGACGTCGCCGACCAGCTCAAGGACGTCGACTTCAAGGTCTTCAGCGGCCCGGCCAACGATCCCAAGTGCCGTGTCACCGCGCTGCGCCTGCCAGGCGGCGCCAGCATGCCGCGCAGCCGCATCGACGAATACACCAAGTTCGTCGGCATCTACGGTGCCCGTGGTCTGGCTTACATCAAGGTCAACGAGCGCGCAAAGGGCGTCGAAGGCCTGCAGTCGCCGATCGTCAAGAACATCCCCGAGGCCAACCTCAACGTGATCCTCGATCGCGTGGGTGCGGTGGACGGCGACATCGTCTTCTTCGGTGCCGACAAGTTCAAAGTGGTCAGCGAAGCGCTGGGCGCACTGCGTATCCGTCTGGGCCACGACTTCGAGCTGCTGACCTGTGAGTGGGCGCCGATGTGGGTCGTCGACTTCCCGATGTTCGAAGAGAACGAAGACGGCAGCTTCACCGCGCTGCACCACCCGTTCACCGCACCCAAGTGCTCACCCGAAGAGCTGGAGGCCAACCCGGCCACCGCGCTGTCGCGCGCCTACGACATGGTGTTGAACGGCACCGAGCTCGGCGGCGGTTCGATCCGTATCCACCGCAAGGAAATGCAGCAGGCGGTGTTCCGTCTGCTGGGCATCGAAGCGGCCGAACAGGAAGAGAAGTTCGGCTTCCTGCTCGACGCGCTGAAGTTCGGTGCGCCGCCTCACGGTGGTCTGGCCTTCGGTCTCGACCGTCTGGTGATGCTGATGACCGGCGCCCAGTCGATCCGTGAAGTGATCGCGTTCCCGAAAACCCAGAGCGCGGCCTGCGTCATGACCCAGGCGCCTGGCCTGGTCGATGCCAAGGCCCTGCGTGAGCTGCACATCCGTCTGCGCGAGCAGACCAAGGTCGAGTAAGCTCGGCACCGGGGGTGGCTAGCAGCGGCAGCCACCCCTGTGACATACCGCAGGTTTCCCGTTCCGCCCCGTTCAGGGGCGGGGCTGTTTCTGTTTCAAGGATTTGGAGTCGTTATGGCTGGTCATTCCAAGTGGGCGAACATCAAGCACCGCAAAGAGCGCCAGGATGCCAAGAGAGGCAAGGTCTTCACCAAGTGGATTCGTGAGCTGACCGTCGCGGCCAAGCAGGGCGGCGGCGACCCGGCCTCCAACCCGCGCCTGCGTCTGGCGCTGGACAAGGCGCTGGGCGCCAACATGAGCCGCGACATCATCGACCGCGCCGTGGCGCGCGGGGCCGGCACCAACGAAAGCGACAACGTCGAAGAGCTCAGCTACGAAGGCTACGGCCCAGGTGGCGTGGCGATCATGGTCGAGGCCATGACCGACAATCGCAACCGTACGGCCGCCGCCGTACGCCATGCGTTTTCCAAGTGTGGCGGCAACCTGGGCACCGACGGCTCGGTGGCTTACCTGTTCGAACGCAAGGGGCAGATCAGCTTCGCCCCGGGCGTGGACGAAGACGCGTTGATGGAAGCGGCGATGGAAGCCGATGCCGACGACGTCGTGGCCAACGAAGATGGCTCCTTCGATGTGTTCGCCTCGTTCAACGGCTTCTACGCCGTGCGCAACGCCTTGGAGGAGGCCGGCTTCAAGGCCGCCGACGCGGAAATCGTCATGCTGCCTACGACCAGCGCCGAGCTGGACCAGGACGGCGCTGAAAAGGTGCTCAAGCTGATCGACATGCTCGAAGACCTCGACGACGTACAGAACGTCTACTCCAATGCGCAGATCTCTGACGAGGTCATGGAGAAACTGGGCTAGCGCCCAGATGAATACGGCCTCGCTCGTGCCCTGATCAGAGGGTGCGAGCCGGTCCGGGCCTGTTACGCGACACTTTGGATGGTCCGGCGCAATCCTGCGCCTTTTTTGCATTGCAGGCGTTATGACTTTGATTCTTGGTATC
The DNA here is from genome assembly GCF_054508135.1 of Pseudomonas sp. MLB6B. Taxonomy (NCBI): domain Bacteria; kingdom Pseudomonadati; phylum Pseudomonadota; class Gammaproteobacteria; order Pseudomonadales; family Pseudomonadaceae; genus Pseudomonas; species Pseudomonas sp. MLB6B. The sequence continues at coordinate 2,085,756 of NZ_CP199313.1, forward strand.
GACCCCGGCTCGCGCATCACCGGCTATGGGGTGGTGCGGCAAACGGCCCGCGGCTGCGAATACGTGGCCTCGGGCTGTATCCGCACCGGCGACGGCGAGCTGCATTCGCGCTTGCAGATCGTCTTTCGCGGCGTGGCCGAGGTGATCCGCCTGCATGGGCCGGTCACCATGGGCATCGAGCGGGTGTTCATGGCGCGCAACCCCGATTCGGCCCTGAAGCTGGGCCAGGCCCGAGGCGCGGCGATCGTCGCGGCGGCCGAAGCCGGGCTGGAGGTGGCCGAGTACAGCCCCACGCAGATCAAGCAGGCGGTGGCCGGCACCGGTGGGGCGAACAAGGAGCAGGTGCAGTTGATGGTGATGCACCTGCTCAAACTGACCCAAAAACCGCAGATCGATGCGTCCGATGCCTTGGCCATCGCACTGTGCCATGCCCACACCCGCTCCAGCCTGGTGCCCCATGGTCTGAGCACGGCACGCCGGCGCGGCGGTCGCTTGCGGCTGTAGAGGCTTCATGCGTTGATACATATTTCGTCCCAGGGAAGCACTTACCCTGGGCATTTGCTGATAGGGTGAGGCGGTCACGAGCCACCCGCCCCGATTAAAGGAACGACACGTGATTGGACGTTTGCGCGGCACCCTGGCGGAAAAACAGCCGCCGCACCTGATTGTCGACGTCAATGGCCTGGGCTATGAGCTGGAAGTGCCCATGACGACGCTCTATCGCCTGCCCAAGGTCGGCGAAACCGTCACGCTGCACACCCATCAAGTGGTGCGTGAAGACGCGCACCTGCTGTATGGCTTTTTCGAGAAGCGCGAGCGTGAGCTGTTTCGCGAGCTGATCCGCCTGAATGGCGTCGGCCCCAAGCTGGCCCTGGCGCTGATGTCCGGGCTCGAGGTGGACGAACTGGTGCGCTGCGTGCAGGCCCAGGACGCCTCGGTGCTGGTGCGCGTGCCGGGTGTGGGCAAGAAGACCGCCGAGCGTCTACTGGTCGAACTCAAAGACCGTTTCAAAGCCTGGGAAACCTCGCCGGCCATGTTCGCCCTGGTGTCCGACGGGCCGCTGCCGTTGGCGGTCGACTCCAGTGCCGAAGCCGATGCCGTCAGCGCGCTGGTGTCGCTGGGCTACAAGCCGCAGGAGGCCAGCAAGGCCATCGGCGCGATCAAGGACAAGGCCGGCCTGAGCAGCGAAGAGCTGATCCGCCGTAGCCTCAAAGGGATGATAGTCAAGTGATCGAAGCCGACCGACTGATCGCCGCCAGCGGCCGCGATCGTGAAGAAGTCCAGGACCGCGCGATCCGCCCGCTCAGCCTGGACGACTACATCGGCCAGCCGGTCGTGCGCGACCAGATGGGCCTGTTCATCCAGGCGGCGCGCGGGCGCAACGAATCCCTCGACCACACCTTGATCTTCGGCCCGCCGGGCCTGGGCAAGACCACGCTGGCCAACATCATCGCCAACGAAATGGGCGTGTCGGTCAAGAGCACGTCCGGGCCGATCCTCGAGCGACCGGGCGACCTGGCGGCGATGCTGACCAACCTCGAACCGCACGATGTGCTGTTCATCGACGAAATCCATCGCCTGCCGCCAGTGGTGGAGGAAGTGCTGTACCCGGCGATGGAGGATTTCCAGCTCGACATCATGATCGGCGAAGGTCCGGCGGCCCGCTCGATCAAGCTCGACCTGCCACCCTTCACCCTGGTCGGCGCCACGACCCGCGCCGGCATGCTGACCAACCCGCTGCGCGACCGCTTCGGTATCGTCCAGCGCCTGGAGTTCTACAGCAACAAGGACCTGAGCACGATCGTCTCGCGTTCGGCGGGGATTCTCGGCTTGCCGATCGATCCCGAAGGGGCGTTCGAGATCGCCCGGCGCGCGCGCGGCACTCCGCGTATCGCCAATCGTCTGCTGCGACGTGTGCGCGATTTCGCGCAGGTGCGCGGGCAAGGCCATATCACCAAGTCAATTGCCGACATGGCCTTGAACCTGCTCGATGTCGATGAGCGTGGTTTCGACCACTCTGACCGGCGCCTGCTGTTGACCATGATCGAGAAGTTCGACGGTGGCCCGGTCGGTGTCGACAACCTCGCGGCAGCCATCAGCGAGGAGCGCCACACCATCGAAGACGTGCTCGAACCCTACCTGATCCAGCAGGGCTACATCATGCGCACGCCACGTGGGCGCGTTGTCACGCGGCATGCCTATCTGCACTTCGGTTTGAACATCCCGGGGCGCTTCGCCGAAGGTGGCGAATTTTCCGATCCAGGCGACGAGTAGTCGATCAAAACCGCTTTTGCGTGGTCCTACCGCTGGCGCTCGGCGAGCGGGCCGAACCTGCGACGAAGCCTGCGAAAAAACAGTTGTTCTGCCGGATTGGCAAGCCGAGGAGTAAGCACTAGAGTATGCGCGCGCAAAATGAGCTGGAACCGTTCGCACACCGCTGTCGCGTCTACTACGAAGATACCGATGCCGGCGGCGTGGTCTATTACGTCAACTACCTCAAGTTCATGGAGCGTGCGCGCACCGAACGGCTGCGTCACCTTGGTTTTTCCCAGGCACAACTGGCAACACAAGATCTTCTGTTCGTCGTCCACTCCAGTGAAGCGCGCTACCTGGCGCCGGCCCGGCTGGACGACGAGCTGCGGGTAACCGCGCACGTGTGTGAGCTCAACCGGGCCAGCCTGCGCTTCATTCAGCAGGTATGGCGGGAGCGCGATCGGACCTTGCTCTGCGAGGGGCGATTCCTGATCGCCGCCGTACGCGCCGAAACTTTCAAACCCCGAGCCATTCCCCCGGAACTGCGTGATGCGTTCCTGGCGGACTGCTCGGGTCATCAATCGAACGCAGGAGAATAAGCGTGGAAGCAAACGTCGTCGACCATACCTCCATGTGGAGCCTGGTCGCCAATGCCAGTGTCGTGGTGCAGTTGGTCATGCTGACCCTGGTCGCCGCCTCGGTGACCTCGTGGATCATGATCTTCCAGCGCAGCGCCATGCTGCGTGCCGGCCGTCGCGCGCTGGACGCCTTCGAAGAGCGGTTCTGGTCGGGTATCGACCTGTCCAAGCTGTATCGTCAGGCCGGCAGCAACCCCGACCCGGATTCGGGTGTCGAGCAGGTATTCCGCGCCGGCTTCAAAGAGTTCTCGCGCCTGCGCCAGCAGCCGGGCGTCGACCCCGATGCGGTGATGGAAGGGGTAGGGCGGGCCATGCGCGTCGCCATTTCCCGCGAGGAAGAGAAACTCGAGCAGAGCCTGCCGTTCCTGGCCACCGTCGGTTCCACCAGCCCGTACATCGGTCTGTTCGGCACCGTATGGGGCATCATGAACTCGTTCCGCGGCCTGGCCAGCGCTCAGCAGGCGACCCTGGCCACCGTGGCACCCGGCATCGCCGAAGCCCTGATCGCCACCGCGATCGGCCTGTTCGCCGCCATTCCCGCCGTCATCGCCTACAACCGTTTTGCCGCGCGCAGCGAGACCCTGATCGGCCGTTATTACACGTTCGCCGACGAGTTCCAGGCCATCCTGCACCGCAAAGTACACACCAGCGAAGAGTGATCAGGTAGAAACCCATGGCCCGAGTTCGCCACAAACGCAAGCCGGTCGCCGAGATGAACGTGGTGCCCTACATCGACGTGATGCTGGTGCTGCTGGTCATCTTCATGGTGACGGCACCCATGCTCAACCAGGGCGTGAAGGTGGATCTGCCCAAGGTGTCCAGCGAGGCGTTGCCCCAGGACAACAACGTGCAGATCCTCACCATCTCCATCAAGGCCGACAAAACCTATTACTGGAACCTTGGCAGCGAAGTCGACACCGACAAGCAGATGGACAAGGCCATGACCTTGCCGGACATGACCAGCGCCGTGACCAAGATCATCGCTGCCGGCCGCGACCAGGGTAAGCAGACCCAGGTGTTCATCCGTGGCGACAAGGCCGTGGACTACGGTTCCGTCATGGGTGCCATGGGCGGGCTGCAGCAAGCCGGCGTCGGTAACGTTGGCCTGATCACCGAGGCGCCCTGATGCAGCAGCGAGAGCCCTCCGCCTCGGAAAGCTACTTCTGGCCCAGTGTCTGGGCCATTGGTTTGCACGTGCTGGTCTTCGGCATGCTGTTCGTCAGCTTCGCCATGACTCCGGAACTGCCGCCGTCCAAGCCCATCGTTCAGGCTACGCTGTACCAGCTGAAGTCCAAGAGCCAGGCGACCACCCAGACCAACCAGAAGATTGCCGGCGAGGCCAAGAAGACCGCTTCACGCCAGACCGAAGTCGAGCAGCTCGAACAGAAAAAGGTCGAGCAGGAGGCCGTGAAGGCCGCGGAACAAAAGAAAGCCGATACCGCTCAAAAGGCCGAAGAAGCACGCGAGGCCGCCGAAGCCAAGAAAGCCGAGGAAGCCGCCAAGGCCGCCGAGGCGAAAAAAGCCGCCGAAGCCAAGAAGGCCGACGAGGCGAAAAAGGCCGACGAGGCCAAGAAAGCCGAAGAGTCGAAGAAGGCCGCCGAGAAGCAACAGGCCGACATCGCCAAGAAGAAGGCTGAAGAAGAAGCCAAGAAAAAGGCTGAGGAAGAAGCCAAGAAACAGGCTGCGGAAGAGGCGAAGAAAAAGGCCGCCGAAGACGCTAAAAAGCAGGCAGCCGAAGAAGCCAAGAAAAAAGCAGCCGAGGACGCCAAGAAGAAAGCAGCGGCCGAGGATGCGAAGAAGAAGGCAGCCGAAGAGGCCAAGAAGAAGGCCGCTGCGGACGCTCAGAAGAAAAAAGCCCAGGACGCGGCGCGCAAGGCGGCGGAAGACAAGAAGGCTCAGGCGTTGGCCGAGCTGTTGTCCGACACCACCGAGCGGCAGCAGGCCCTGGCCGACGAGCAGGGCGACCAGGTAGCCGGCGATTTCGACGACCTGATCCGTATGCGAGCCGCCGAAGGTTGGGCGCGTCCACCGTCTGCCCGCAAAGGTATGACCGTGGTGCTGCAAATCAACATGCTGCCCGATGGCACCGTCACCGGCGTGAAGGTCGCCAAGTCCAGCGGCGATGCGTCGTTCGACAGTTCGGCCGTGGCGGCAGTGAAGAACATTGGTCGCTTGACCGAAATGCAAGGCTTGAAGCCGAACGAGTTCAACCCGTACCGGTCATTCAAGATGACATTTACACCTGAGGATCTTGCGTTGTGATTAAACGTCTGAGAGGACTGCTTGTCTTGCTCTGCTGCGTGGCAGGCATGGCAGTGGCAGATGAAAAGAACATCCTGGTCACCAGCGGTAGCGACCGGGCCACTCCCATCGCCGTAGTGCCCTTCGGTCTGCAGGGCGGCAGCGTGCTGCCCGAAGACATGGCCGAGATCATCGGCAATGACCTGCGCAACTCCGGTTACTACTCGCCGATCCCGCGTCAGAACATGATCAGCCAGCCGAGCCAGGCCAGCGAAGTCATCTTCCGCGACTGGAAAGCCTTGGGTGCGCAGTACGTCATGGTTGGCAGCATCGTGCCGTCCGGCGGTCGTCTGCAGGTGCAGTACGCCCTGTTCAACGTGGCCACCGAGCAGCAAGTGTTGACCGGCAGCGTGTCGGGCACTACCGACCAGCTGCGCGACATGTCGCATTACATCGCTGACCAGTCGTTCGAAAAGCTCACCGGCATCAAGGGCGCGTTCTCCACCCGCATGCTGTACGTGACTGCCGAACGCTTCTCGGCCACCAATACGCGCTATACCCTGCAGCGCTCCGATTACGACGGTGCCCGTGCGGTGACGTTGCTGCAATCGCGCGAGCCGATCCTCTCGCCGCGCTTCGCGCCGGACGGCAAGCGTATCGCCTATGTGTCGTTCGAGCAGAAGCGTCCGCGCATCTTCGTCCAGCACATCGATACCGGTCGCCGTGAGCAGATCACCAACTTCGAAGGCCTCAACGGTGCACCGGCATGGTCGCCCGATGGTTCGCGCTTGGCGTTCGTCCTGTCCAAGGACGGCAACCCCGACATCTATGTCATGAACATGGGTTCGCGTCAGATCAGCCGCGTTACCGCAGGCCCGGGTATCAACACCGAACCCTTCTGGGGTAAAGACGGTAACACCATCTACTTCACGTCCGACCGTGGCGGCAAACCACAGATCTATAAAACGTCGGCCAGCGGCGGTGGTGCGGAACGCGTTACTTTCGTAGGTAACTACAATGCCAACCCCAAGTTGTCGGCCGATGAAAAAACGTTGGTCATGATTCACCGCCAGCAAGGTTTTACCAACTTCAAAGTGGCGGCACAGGACTTGCAACGCGGAAGTGTAAAGATTCTCTCCGAGACCAGTCTTGATGAGTCGCCTACTGTTGCGCCCAACGGCACCATGCTAATCTACGCCACCCGCCAGCAGGGCCGGGGAGTCTTGATGCTCGTGTCCCTAAACGGACGCACGAGGCTCCCGCTTCCTACCGCTCAAGGCGAAGTCAGAGAACCGTCCTGGTCCCCTTACCTGAACTGATTGCGGCGTAATACTTTTGCTTAACACACTGGGGTTTCATTAGGAGTTTCACGATGGAAATGCTGAAGTTTGGTAAATTCGCTGCGCTGGCTCTGGCCATGGCCGTAGCTGTAGGTTGCTCCTCCAAGGGCGGTGACAACGCAGGTGAAGGCAGCAACGCTGGTGCTGTCGACCCTAACGCCGGTTACGGTGCCAACACTGGCGCTGTCGACGGCAGCCTGAGCGAAGAAGCTGCTCTGCGCGCAATCACCACCTTCTACTTCGAATACGACAGCTCGGACCTGAAGCCAGAAGCCATGCGCGCTCTGGACGTTCACGCCAAGGACCTGAAGTCCAACGGCAGCCGTGTCGTACTGGAAGGCAACACCGACGAACGCGGTACTCGCGAGTACAACATGGCTCTGGGCGAGCGTCGCGCCAAAGCCGTTCAGCGTTACCTGGTGCTGCAGGGCGTTTCCCCTGCTCAGCTGGAACTGGTTTCCTACGGCGAAGAGCGTCCAGTTGCTACCGGCAACGACGAGCAGAGCTGGGCCCAGAACCGTCGCGTAGAACTGCGTAAGTAAGTCCTATGCGTAAGTGCCGCCTTGCTGTAACCGTCCTCGCTCTCGGCCTGCCGTTTTCGGCACTGGCCGCGGTTCCTATCGTCGGTGACAACGCGAGCAGTTATCCGCCCGCGGGTTATGGCACGAGCGGCGCTTATGCCGGTGCAGGGGCTTCCGCCCCTGCCTCGGCACAAGGGCAACTGTTCATGCAGTTGCAACAGATGCAAGACCAGATTTCCCGCCAACAGGGCATCATCGAAGAGTTGCAAAACGATGTTGCGCGCCTGAAGCAAGAGGGTCTGGAGCGTTACCAGGATCTCGATCAGCGCATCAACAGTGCTGCGCAAGCGCCGAGCTCCAACAATTCTTCCGCCGGCAGCGCTCCTGCTGCAGGCACTGCGAGTGGCGACAGTGGCGCCAGCGCGAAACCGACGCCTTCGAGCGAACCAGGTGATCCGGCCAAAGAGAAGCTGTATTACGACGCTGCCTTCGACCTGATCAAGCAAAAAGACTTCGACAAGGCCAGCCAGGCATTCGGCGCTTTCTTGCGCAAGTATCCCAACAGCCAATATGCCGGCAACGCGCAGTACTGGCTGGGTGAAGTCAACCTGGCCAAAGGCGACTTGCAGGGTGCCAGCCAGGCATTCGCCAAAGTGGGCCAGCAGTATCCGAAACACAGCAAGGTACCCGACTCCCTGTACAAGCTCGCCGACGTCGAGCGACGTCTAGGGCATACCGACAAAGTCAAAGGCATCTTGCAGCAAGTGGTCAGCCAATACCCTGGAACCTCCGCTGCGCAATTGGCCCAGCGCGACCTGCAACGGCTCTGATCTCTACCGTTCGAAAGAAACCCGCGCCTGTCGCGGGTTTTTTCGTTAGACTCTGCGCCCTTTTTTCAATCACTACGCTGGCGCGGATAACGCTATGTCGAGTTCGCGCCAGTGCCTCACGGAGGCGGGCAGCCTGTGTAGCTGCCTGGCCCTAGGCGGACCATGCAAGACACATTACGCATCACCGAAGTCTTCTACTCGTTGCAGGGTGAGACGCGAACGGCCGGCTTGCCTACCGTTTTCGTGCGTCTCACCGGTTGCCCGCTGCGCTGTCAGTACTGCGACAGCGCCTATGCGTTCAGCGGCGGCACCATTCGTACGCTGGACTCGATCCTCGAGCAGGTGGCCGCTTTCAAGCCTCGTTTCGTCTGTGTCACCGGCGGCGAGCCACTGGCCCAGCCCAACGCCTTGCCCTTGCTCCAACGGCTGTGCGATGCCGGCTACGAGGTCAACCTCGAAACCAGCGGCGCCTTGGACATTTCGGCGACCGATACCCGCGTGAGCCGGGTAGTGGACCTCAAAACGCCAGGTTCGCTGGAATGCCATCGCAATCTGTACGACAACATGGCGCATCTCACGCGCAACGACCAGGTGAAGTTCGTGATCTGCTCGCGTGACGACTACGACTGGGCGGTTTCCAAAGTGATCGAGTACAACCTTGAGCAACGGGCTGGCGAAGTGCTGTTTTCGCCTAGCCACGGTCAGGTCAACGCCCGCGAGCTGGCCGACTGGATCGTCGCCGACAACTTGCCCGTACGCTTCCAGCTGCAGTTGCACAAACTGCTGTGGAACGACGAACCTGGCCGCTGACTGAGGAGCAATCAACCATGAACGAGAAACGTGCTGTCATCCTGCTGTCGGGCGGGCTCGATTCAGCCACGGTGGTGGCGATGGCCAAGGCCGAAGGCTACCAGTGCTACACCATGAGCTTCGATTACGGCCAGCGCCATCGTGCCGAGCTCAACGCTGCAGCGCGCATTGCCCGCGACTTGGGCGTGGTCGAACACAAAGTCATCGGCCTGAACCTCGACGGTATCGGCGGCTCGGCCCTGACCGACACCAGCATCGACGTTCCCGAGGCGCCAGCCGAAGGCATTCCGGTCACCTACGTGCCGGCACGCAATACGGTATTCCTGTCCCTTGCCTTGGGCTGGGCGGAAGTGTTGCAGGCGCGGGACATCTTCATCGGCGTCAACGCGGTGGACTATTCGGGCTACCCCGATTGCCGTCCCGAGTTCGTCGAGGCTTTCGAGCGTATGGCCAACCTGGCGACCAAGGCCGGCGTGGAGGGCAACGGCTTCACCATCCGCGCGCCCCTGCAGAACATGAGCAAGGCGCAGATCATTCAAGCGGGTGTGGCCCAAGGTGTGGATTACGGGCTGACCGTCTCGTGCTATCAGGCCGACGACGACGGCCGCGCCTGCCGCAAGTGCGACAGTTGCCGACTGCGCGCCGACGGCTTCCATCAGGCAGGGGTGCAGGACCCGACGCCTTATTTTCAATAATTTGGCTGTAGGGTATTGATTTCCTTCTGGAAATCATTAAGATACGCGCCATCCAACGGGTCGTTAGCTCAGTTGGTAGAGCAGTTGGCTTTTAACCAATTGGTCGTAGGTTCGAATCCTACACGACCCACCATCTTCACAGCGGTTGCTGATGTACTAGAGAAGACGGCACGCCAGCCAGTTTTCAGTCTTGCAGCCGTGTGGAACGAACCTAAGGTTCGATTCAGTGTGATATCAATACAGAAAAGCCCGCCTTCATGGCGGGCTTTTCTGTTTCTGCGCCAAAAAATCAATGGCCCAACGGATTGCGGACTACTCAACTCCGCGAAACCTCGCCCCTAGGGTTTGCAGAACTGATCTTCTTGACCGCTACATATCGACCAGACTCCGTGCGTCGTTCACGTTCACCTGTACGCGAGTTCGGTGCAGCACGCTCATCTACCCGCCACACGAAACGTCATGACCCTGTTTTGCTCCCCGCTCGTGAAACATGTCTCGCGTGGAGTCATAGACGGCTGCGATGAGCCCAAACCGGTGCCACCCGATGCGCCGTTACACTTCGAGTTGTCACGATCTTTCCGTTTTCTGTCCGATTCCCTGCTTACTCGGTGTTACGCCCAAACGGTTAAATCCTTGCCTGAACGAACACGGATTTACACCATGAACCTCTCCCTTTCTTTAGAAGCGCAGGGCTCACCCGAGCCGCAACTGCAATGGCTCCGTCGAGCCGACAGCGGTATCACCCAGGACATCGTCGAACTGGTCAACAGCACGGTTGGAGATGGCGGTGTTCTGGGCTACGAGCAAGAAATGTCGGCGGCTCAAGGTGCTGATTTCACCGCTGCGTTACTGGCGCGCATCCAGGGTGGGGATACCCACGCGTTGTTGGGTCGTTCCCTTGCCGGGCCGGCGTGCCTGGTGATCGTGTCGCGCAGCAGCATGCCCAATTGCCGTCACATCGCTGACCTGAGCAAAGGCGTCGTACATCCCGATCACCGAGGCACCGGGCTGGTGGCCCGCGCTTTCGTGGAGATCGTGCAGATGTGTCAGGCGACAGGTATCGAACTGCTGACGCTCGATGTGCGCGAGGGCACGCGCGCTCACCGCCTTTGGCAACGCTTCGGGTTTCAGACCTACGGCGTGCTCGAGGACTACGCGCGGGTCAACGGAGAGAAACATCGCGGCCATTACATGGCCCAGTCCGTGGAAAACCTGGCGCTGCGACTCAACTGACCTGACTCGCCATCGTTCGTCCGCGCTCATCGTCACCAAGGCCTTCCATTCAATCATTCAAGGATCATCGCCATGGCCTTAGCCACTGCAGCCTTTCGCGATCAGCTGGAACAGAGACTCCACCACCACCTGACGTTGTCCCACCCGATATTCCAGGCCTTACTGTCACCCGAAGGCAACAAGCCGTTGTTGCGCAAGGTTGCGCTACAGGGCTATCAACTGACCAAGTACTTCCTGACCTACGTCGAGCACCTGTTCTTTCATTGCCCGTTGCCTGCCCATAAACGGGCGTTGATCACCAATTGCTTCGAAGAGGAAACCGGACGGCTGTCGCGCACCGACAATCATGTGGTGCTCATGCAGAACTTCCTGCGTGCACTGGGCATCAGCGATGCCGAGCGCGATGCCGAGCAACCGCTGCCGGCCACCTGGGAGCTGATCGACTTCCGTTTGCAAGCGGTCCGCGACCCGGCGCGTTATCACATAGGTGCCGCAGCGGTGATGGTCGCCAGTGAAGGGCAAAACCTCGAAACCGTTGCCGGCGATGCGCGTCACGTATTGCTGGGGCGTGCCTATGGCCTGACCGAACACGATTTACTGTTCTTCTCCGTGCACCAGAAAGAAGACGTCGGCCACGTCAACGAAGGGCTGGATCTGGTTTCGGAACTGTGCACCACGGCGCAGATGCAAGAGGAGGCATTGCATGCGGTAGACCATACCTGTCAGCTGTTCTACGCGATGTACGAAAACATGTACCAGGCGTATTGCCGGGTTCCTGATACCGAAGCGGTGTGATACCCCGCGAAAAGGATTGGTCATGAACCAGAAATTCAGCTCCGCCCTGATCGTCTCGGTGCTGGTGGTCGGCTTCGTGGTGATGTTCCTGTCTAGTGCCCTTAAAGGGCTGTACCAGGTGTATTTCGTCGACCTCGCCACGCATTTCGGCGAGGGGCGTGCAGCCCTGGCCACGGCCGGTTCGTTGTTTGTCCTGACCATCGGCCTGGTATCGCCAGTGGTGGGTTGGCTGAGTGACCGCGTTGGCCCCTTGGGTACGGTGGCCTTGGGCAGCGTCAGTGCCGGCGTGGTGCTGCTGGGGGTGACCGTAGTCGGCACCCAGCTGATGCTGTTCACCCTGTTGTACGGCTTGCTGGGTGCTTTTGCCCTGGCGGCGATGACCTACGTACCCATGGGCATCCTGGTCGATCGCCTGGTCGCGGAACGCTTCAAGGCCTTTGCGTTCGCGTTCGTGACCAATGGCACGTCGATCGGATTCATCGTGCTGTCGCCTTTGTGGATCGTGTTGCAACAGCGCGTAGGCTGGCAGCCGGTGTTCTCGTGGGTAGGCTTGATCTTCCTGGTGCCGTTGAGCCTGGCGCTTTACTGGGTGGCCCGCACCGTACCGCTCAAGCCCGATCCGCAGGCCGCATTGGTCAAGCACTCGATGACCTTTCTGCTGCGTGACCCGCGTTTTTTCGTGTTGGCGCTCAGCTTCGCCAGCTGCGGGGCCACCATGGCTTTCATCGACGTCCATCTGGTGTCGTTCTGGCAGGACGAAGCACTGCCCAGCTCGGTACAAGCCCGTGGCCTGAGCCTGCTGGGGGTGCTGGAGCTGGTCAGTGGCCTGTTGGCCGGGTGGCTGGCGACCCGCTACAACAAAGGGCTGTTGTTGATGATGTTCTACCTGCTGCGCACAGCGGCGGTGATTGTTCTGCTGACCACGCCGGGGCCGCTTGGCACCTATCTGTTCGCTGTGCTGTTCGGTGCCAGCTACCTCGGCACGGTAGTGCTCACTTCAGCATTTTGCTTTGCCCTTTATGGCGCAGAAATCAAAGGCAAAGTGTTCGGGCTCCTGTTTCTGGTGCATCAGCTGGGCGCTTTGCTGGCCACGCAGCTCGGCGCATTGGATTTCGACAGGCATCACAGCTACGCGTTGACCCTGGCTGGCTTGGCGACGGCCACCTTGGTAGCTGCCGTGGCTTCCCTGTGGCTGGTATCGGCACGTGCGGCACCAGAGGCTACGGCCTCGCCAGTGGCTGAACCTGAGTAGTCCACCGATCAATTGCGCATAGTTCAATGCAAACAAGGAGGTACCCCATGCAATCGTCTGCGATTGAACTGGAGTGTTTTGACGCAACTTCGGCGCTGCATAGCAACCGGGTCAGCGATTTGTCGGATGTCTTCTGCGAGCCGCTCGCCATGACGTCCGCCTACACCTTCGCTTCGGCTGAGGAAGCTGCGCAACGCTTCAGTGGGCAAAGGCCGGGCAATGTGTACACCCGCTTCACCAACCCGACGGTACAAGCGTTCGAAAGCCGTGTGGCGGCGCTCGAACAGGCTGAAAGCGCCGTGGCGTTCGCTTCCGGGATGGGCGCGTTCACAGCGCTTTGTCACGCGTTCCTGCAGCAAGGCGACAATATTGTCTGCAGCCGCGATGTGTTCGGGACCACCGTCAATGCCTTCAGCCTCTACATGGCGCGCTTCGGGATCGAAGCGCGCTTCGTCGACCTGACCGATCTGGCCCAGTGGCAGCAGGCGATCGACGGCAAAACCCGCCTGGTGGTACTCGAATCCCCCTCCAACCCGGTGCTGAAAATCGGTGACATTCGTGCCATCAGCGCACTCGCCCATGCAAAGGGCGCTTTGCTGGTGGTGGACAACACCCTGCTGACACCGGTTTTCCATCGGCCGCATGGCCTGGGCGCGGACCTGGTCATCCACTCGGCCGGTAAGTACATGGATGGTCAGGGACGTGCTTTGGCGGGTGTGGTGACAGGCTCACGAAGCAACATGGAGGCGTTGCGTGGCGTACTGCGGACCTTGGGTATTTCCTGCAGCCCATTCAACGCCTGGTTGCTGCTCAAAAGTCTGGAAACCCTCGAGGTCAGGATGCTGCGAGTGCAGCAGAGTGCCCTGGAGCTGGCCCATTGGCTGAACGAACAGCAGTTGGTCAGCGCTGTTCACTATACCGGTCTGGCTGAGCATCCCCAGCATGCCTTGGCATGCAGCCAGCAGGACGGTCACGGCGGGCTGCTGAGTTTCGAGATCGTCGGTGGGCAGGCCGCCGCCTGGCAATGGATCGACGCACTGCGTTGTGTGGCCCGCTGCACCAACATTGGCGATACCCGCAGCATGGTCACACATCCGGCGAGCACCACCCACGGCCGTCTGAGTGCAGACGCGCGGCGGCAGGCCGGTATCACCGATGGCCTGGTCAGGTTGTGTGTGGGCCTGGAGCGGGTGGCCGACATCAAGGCCGATCTACAACGGGCCTTCGACGCCGTGCACTTTCAACGAACGGCGCAAGGGCTGTCGCGAAGTGCGGTGGTCAATGGCTGAAGTGCTCACGTCAGGTTTCAGTGTCGGAGTGTTTGCAGTGGGGGTGCAGCTACTCGCTCTGCTCGCGGTGTACGGCGCACGCTCCGGCAGGCAAGCGTGCCGATATGCCGTGGCTTTCGGGGTGGGGTGCTGTGTGCTGGTTGGCATGGTGGTGGCTGACCCTTTGGCCCTCGGCAGCTGGCATCTCGATGACCTGGCGATAATGGCGATGTGCGGCTAATGCCTGCGTCGTTTCCTTGGTGAAAAAGGCAGGGCTGGAATCTGTCTGGTCGTTTAGAGGTAGCTAAATGTACAAAGCAATTGCCTTCAGCTTGTTGTTGGGATGGGCGCTACCGTTCGCTGCGCAAGGTGAAGTTGTATCAAGCGCGAACGGCAGTGCCGCCAGTGTCAGCAAGCGTCTGGTTTCGTTCCCCAGTCGCCCTGTCCCTGCGGCCGGCAAGTTGGCACAGCTACGGGTGCCGGCGGTGCTGTCTCTGCCTTCCAACGTGACCGGTCCAGTGCCGGCTGTGGTGATCCTGCACGGCTCGGCAGGCATGGATTCGCGCGGGCCGCTGCACGCCGGTGACCTCAATGCCCGCGGCATCGCCACGCTCGAACTGGACATGTGGGGTGCACGCGGTCTTGCAGGCGGTGCGAAAGGGCGGCCGGCCCGTGTCCACGATACCCTCCCGGACCTGGCCGGTGCTTTGGCCTATTTGGCCACTCAGCCTGGCGTCGACAGCCACCGAGTAGGCGTGCTCGGCTTCTCCTGGGGCGGTGTTCAAGCGGTACTCGCGGCTTCTGCGCCCATCAACGACGAGCTGCAGCAGGCTTCCGGCGTACGTCCCGTCGCACTGGCCGCCTTCTATCCCGTGTGCTGGGGATACAACCGTGTGCCCGGCTACGATCTGAAGCATCTGGCGCCGGCGCGCCTGTTGGTCCTTACAGGGGCGAAGGACCAGTACGATGATGACCCGAGCACGTGCACGACGCTGGTTTCAAGCCTGCCTGCCGAAGACCAGGCACGCGCGCAGGTAGTGGTCTATCCGGGCGCGCAGCACGGTTTCAATGGATTGGAGGCCGCCCAAGAGTACGAGGATCCATTCCTGCACCGCGGCAAGGGCGGCCTGGGGCGTTCGGCGCCGGACCCAGCGGCGCGGGACGCATCGCGCAAGGCCGTAGTGGCGTTCTTCACGGGCAGTCTTGCCCCGACCGCCGCGAGTGGCCGATGACGACGCGTACTTAGGCGTGTTCCTGGGTCGTCACGCTGCGAAATTGCAGCGGCGGTTGCGGCATCTCTCGGCGCCATGCCAAGCGAAAGGCGTGGCTGCTGCCGTAACCGCAGCGCTCGGCGATCTGTTCCACATTCAGGCGGCTACCGCGCAAAAGCTCCCGGGCCAGGTCGATGCGTTGTGCGCGTAGGTAATCCTGCAGGGTTTGCCCGGTATTGTCGCGGAACAGCCGCGCGAGGTGCCGGTAACTGACGTTGAATTGGCTGGCCAGCTGTTCGAAGCTCAAAGGGGTGTCGAGGTGAGTATCTATATGGTCCTGGGCCAGGTGTACCAAGGGGTGGATGTGGTTGCGCGCGAGGTCCGCCGAGCGCAGCTGCACATCTTCGCCCGCCCGGCGACGATAGATGACCAGTTCCTGCGCCACCTGGTTGGCCACTGCTTTTCCATAGTGCGCAGACACGACGTGCAAGGCCAGGTCGGTTCCGCTGGATACCCCTGCCGAAGTGAACACGCCGTCGTCCTCCACGAAAAGGCGATTTTCCAGCACCTTGGCTTTTGGATAGCGTGCCTGCAGCAAACCGACGTAACGGTGGTGCGTGGTGCATTGGCGGCCATCCAGCAGCCCGGCTGCGCCCAGCAGAAAAGCCCCTGTGCAGATGGAACACAATTGCAGCCCAGGCGTTTGCCCGACCACTTTCGCCAGCCACTGGGCGGTAGTGGCCAATATCGCGGCCTCGCTGGGGCTTGCAGACAACTTGTTGCCAACGACGAACAGCAGGTCTTGGGACGCGAGTCGTTCCGGCAAATCGTGCAAGCCGCTCAAGGTCACGCCTTGAAAGCTGCTGACCTGCTGTTTCGCCGCTATGCAGCGCACGCGGATCGGGGCCAGTTGGAGTTCTTCGAGGCTCGCCATGATCTGCAACGGGCCGCCGAGATCCAGAATGTGCGTGCCTGGGAGTAACAAGAACCAGATGGTGCGCATGACGGTATTCCTTATAGGCCCAAGCCCCCGGTTTTGAGCGGTACCTTACCAAAATACTGTCAGAAGGCTATGCAGCGAAAGTCTGCTGCGTCCATGAGGTCAGGACGTGTACGTTCGCGCATCAGGGCAGCGACCAACGCGCCTTTGCAGGCTGCCGATACCTTCAAGGTCGAGGCCTCATGGCAGCTTTATCGTCTGCACACGCCATCCAATCCGTCGCTCGGCTCAAGCTTGCATGGCTTGACGTACTCACGTCCGTGCTCCGATGCTGCCCACTGCGCCGCCATCCGGAGCTGACCTATGCTGCCTACCGTTCCATCGCATTCCAGCGCAGAACGCGCGCGCCTGCGCATGCTCAACGGCCGGGTCGGTCTGGCCTTGGTCGCTGCCTTGTCGTTTCTGGCGGGGATGACCGATGCCATCGGCTTTCTGGCCACGGGCGACTTCGTCTCGTTCATGAGCGGCAACACCACGCGCATGGCGGTTGCCATCAGCCACGGCGAAGTGCAGGGCCTGCTGCGTCTGGGCCTGGCCATCGTCTGTTTCGTGCTGGGCAATGCCTTGGGGGTGATGCTCGCACGTGCGTTGCGGCGTCGCGCTGCGCCGCTGCTGGTCGTCGTGGCTTTGGTGCTGGCCAGTGCGGTGTTGCCGGGGCTGGGGGCGTCTGCCGCACTGGCCTTGGCCATCGTCGCCATGGGCATGCTCAATGCCGTGGTGGAACAGGTCAATGGCATGGCGATCGGGCTCACCTATGTCACCGGTGCGCTGTCGCGCTTCGGGCGGGGCCTGGGGCGCAGGCTGATGGGCGAGCGCAACGCGGGCTGGCGCGTACAGTTGGTGCCTTGGAGCGGCATGCTGCTGGGCGCGGTATGGGGCGCTTGGTTGCAGGAGCGGCTAGGTATCGATGCGCTGGCGGTGAGCGCAGCGATGACGTTGGCGCTGGCCGGTACCGTGCTGTTGATTCCCCGCGCCTGGCAGCGAGGCTACATGGCGCGGTAGCGGACCGGATCCGGCCGCACCTCGCCAGCCGCACCTGGGCAAACACACCGCTGCGACCCGATGGCACGCAGGACAAGTCTCCAGAAAACTTGCCAGACAGCGCCAGGCCATGCAGATTCGTCGCTTTGCCATGAAACGGTGCATTCCATGATCGAGCCCTACCAGGACGTAGCCCATGAGTGATTCTTCGCAGTTCGGCCTGCTCGGCAAGCGGCGTTTCCTGCCGTTCTTCGTGACCCAATCGCTGGGCGCCCTCAACGACAACCTGTTCAAGCAATCGCTGATCCTGGCCATTCTCTACAAGATCAGCCTGGAGGGAGACCGCTCGGTCTGGGTCAACCTTTGCGCGCTGCTGTTCATTCTGCCGTTCTTCCTGTTCTCGGCCCTGGCCGGGCAGTTTGGCGAGAAGTTCGCCAAAGACGCGTTGATCCGTGCGATCAAACTGGCCGAGATCGTCATCATGGCCGTTGGCGCCACGGGCTTTCTGACCAACCATCTCGAACTGATGCTGCTGACCCTGTTCGCCATGGGCACGCACTCGGCGCTGTTCGGGCCGGTCAAGTACTCGATCCTGCCGCAGACGCTGCGCGACGACGAACTGGTCGGCGGGAACGGCCTGGTTGAAATGGGCACCTTCCTGGCGATCCTGGCCGGCACCATCGGTGCCGGGATCATGATGTCCTCGACCCATTACGCCCCCGTGGTCGCCAGCGCCGTGGTCGGTACGGCGCTGTTGGGCTACCTGGCCAGCCGCTGGATTCCCCGCGCCGCCGCTGCCGCGCCGCAGATGAAGCTGGACTGGAACATCTTCAAGCAATCCTGGCTGACCCTGCGTCTGGGCTTGGGGCAGACGCCGGCCGTGTCGCGCTCGATCGTCGGTAATTCATGGTTCTGGTTCGTCGGCGCCATCTACCTCACGCAGATTCCGGCCTATGCCAAGGACTGGCTGCACGGCGACGAAACCGTGGTCACCCTGGTGCTGACGTTGTTCTCGGTCGGCATCGCTGCCGGCTCGCTGCTGTGCGAGCGGCTCAGTGGGCGCAAGGTGGAAATCGGCCTGGTGCCGTTCGGCTCGTTCGGCCTGACGGTGTTCGGCCTGCTCTGGTGGTGGCATTCGGGCGATGTGCCGACGCCGGCGGTGCCTTATGACTGGCTGGAGTTGCTGGGCTTGAGCAAGGCCTGGTGGATCATGCTGTCGATCGTCGGCCTGGGCGTGTTCGGCGGCTTCTACATCGTGCCGCTGTACGCGCTGATCCAGGCGCGCACGCCCGAAGACCAGCGCGCGCGGGTGATCGCTGCCAACAACATCCTCAATGCGTTGTTCATGGTGGCCTCGGCGCTGTTGACCATCCTTCTGCTGAGCCTGGCCGATCTGAGCATTCCCCAGCTGTTCCTGGTGGTGTCACTGCTCAACGTCGCCGTCAATGCCTATATCTTCCGCATCGTGCCCGAATTCACCATGCGCTTTCTCATCTGGCTGCTCAGCCACTCGATGTACCGGGTCGAGCACCGCGAGCTGCAGCGCATCCCGGACGAAGGCGCGGCGTTGCTGGTGTGCAATCACATCTCCTACGTCGATGCCTTGCTCTTGAGCGGCGCGATTCGTCGGCCGATTCGCTTCGTCATGTACTACAGGATCTACCGTTTGCCGGTGCTCAACTTCGTCTTCCGCACCGCTGGCGCCATTCCCATCGCCGGGCGCGGCGAAGATGCCGCGATCTATGAACAAGCGTTCGCCCGTATCGCCCGATCGCTGCAAGAAGGCGAGCTGGTGTGCATCTTCCCCGAGGGCAAGTTGACCGCCGACGGCGAGATCGACGTGTTCAAGAGTGGAGTCAAACGCATCCTGCGGGAAACGCCGGTACCGGTGATCCCCTTGGCGTTGCAAGGTTTGTGGGGCAGCTTCTTCAGTCGCGATCCGAACAAAGGGCTGTTCAAGCGGTTATGGTCGCGGGTCACGGTGGTGGCGGGGGACGCCGTCGCAGTCGAGGCGGCACAGCCGGACGTGTTGCGCGAGCGCGTCGCCGCCTTGCGCGGCGACCGCCGTTGAAGGAAAGGGGTGGAGGTCAGCCGGCGCTGACCTTCAGGCCGATCAGGCCGGCTACGATCAGGGCGACGCTGGCCACGCGCATTAGCGTCACGGCCTCGCCGAACAGGATGATGCCGGCGATGACCGTGCCGACCGCACCGACGCCGGTCCACACGGCATAGGCCGTGCCCAGCGGCAGCTCCTTCACCGCCATGCCCAGCAAGCCGATGCTCACGGCCATGGCGCCGATGGTCAATGCAGTGGGGAGGGGGCGGGTGAAGCCGTCGGTGTACTTGAGGCCGACGGCCCAGCCGATCTCGAACAGGCCGGCGCAGAACAGGATGATCCAGGACATGGGAGACTCCATCTTGAGTGTCGAAGATGGGGCCGTCCCCGAATGATCACGCCAAGGCGTCGTGAGGTCGTCCTCAACAGTCGGGCTATCCTGCCTCGCCTAGCCGAAGCAGGCAACCCTCCCTATTGACGCTTGCCGAGCTGTTCGTACGATGCGGCGGGCTCTTCCAGCTTGCGGAACCAGGTCGACAGCAGGGCCCCGGAAATGTTGTGCCACACGCTGAACAACGCGCTGGGCACTGCGGCCAATGGCGAGAAGTGCGCCGCCGCCAGCGCCGCGCCCAACCCCGAGTTCTGCATGCCCACTTCCAGCGCCAGCGATTTGCGCTGCGCCAGCGGCAGCTTGCAGAACTTGCCGGTGAGGTAGCCGAGCAAGAAGCCGAAGCTGTTGTGCAGCACCACCACCGCCATGATCAGCAGGCCGGATTCGGCGATCTTCGCCTGGCTGGCCGCCACCACCGCGCAGACGATCAGCACGATGCTCACCACCGACACCAGCGGCAGCACTTGCACCGCCGCGTGTACCTTGCTACCGAGCAGGCGCTGGGCCAGCACGCCGAGCACGATCGGCAGCATCACCAGCTGCAGGATCGACCAGAACATGTCCATGAACGAGACCGGCAGCCAGGCCGAGGCCAGCAGCCAGATCAGGGCAGGGGTGAGCAGCGGCGCGAGCAAGGTGGTCACCGCAGCGATGGCCACGGCCAGGGCCAGGTCGCCCTTGGACAGCCAGACCATCACGTTCGACGCCGTGCCGCTCGGGCAGCAACCGACCAGAATCACGCCGACGGCGATCTCCGCCGGCAGGTGGAACAGTTGGCACAGCAGCCAGGCCATGCCCGGCATGATCACGAAATGCGCGACCACGCCCAGCAGCACGCGCCAGGGTTGTCGGGCCAGGGCGGCGAAGTCGTCGAGCTTGAGGGTCAGGCCCATGCCGAACATGATCAGGCCCAGCAGCGGCACGATGGCGCCTTTGAGGCCGAGGAACCACTGCGGTTGCAGGAACGCCAGGCAGGCGAACACCAAGACCCACAGGGCGAAGGTGTTGCCGACGAAGCGACTCAGGGCGGCGAGGGCACGCATGGGGAAGTCCTTGTCTTTATAAGAAGGGGAGGTGCGGGTCCTGGCGGTGAGGCCTAGGCCAAATGCGGGGCGGCACCGGCATGGCGCGCACCCCGCATGGCTTGATCGGATCAGACGCCTTGCGGAATGTCTTCGCCGCCCAGCGCTTCGAACAGCGCCGGAAGGAATTCGGCGAAGGTCATCATCATCAGCTGGAAGCTGGCGTCGAATTGCTGTGCGGCCTCTTCGCCACCGTCCTGTTCGGCCTGCTCCTGCAACAGCTCCTCGAATTTCAGGCGCTTGATGACGGTCTTGTCGTCGAGCACGAACGACAGCTTGTCCTGCCAGCCCAGGGCCAGCTGGGTCACTACCTTGCCGGCATTGAGGTGCAGCTGGATTTCCTCGCTGGCCAGGTCCTGGCGCTTGCAGCGCACGGTGCCGCCGTCTTCGTGGGTGTCGCTCAGTTCGCATTCGTCCTGGATGACGAAGTCGGCGACCGGCTGCTGCGTCTTGACCCAGTCGGTGAGGGTGGCGCTCGGGGCGATCTTCACGGCGACCGGGCGCACCGGCAGCGAACCCATGACTTCACGCAGGGTCGACAGAAGGTCTTCGGCGCGTTTGGCGCTGGCGGAGTTGACCAGCACCAGGCCCAGGCGAGGAGCGATGGCGGCGAAGATCATGGCGCGGCGGATGAACGCGCGCGGCAGGAAGGCCTGGATGATCTCGTCCTTGATCTGGTCGCGTTCCTTCTTATAGACCTTGCGCATCTGCTCGGTCTCGATCTCTTCGACCTTCTCCTTCACCGCATCGTTGACCACGCTGCTGGGCAGGATGCGTTCTTCCTTGCGTGCGGCGATCAGCAGGTATTCGCCGCTGACGTGCACCAAGGGGGCGTCTTCACCTTTGCCGAACGGCGCGACGAAGCCATAGGTGGTCAGCTCCTGGCTGGCGCAGGGGCGGGCCGGCTTGGTGGCCAGAGCGGCCTCCAGCGCTTCGGCCTCGAACGGCACATCCTGGGTCAGGCGATAAGTCAGCAGGTTCTTGAACCACATGAGGGGGTAACTCTCCTTAATGCATGAGGCGGGCATTATTCTCCGATGGGCAGGCACAGGCCAGTCCTGTCATCGCACAATCGGACGCCCTGCCGGTGGGGCGAAATACAGACACGCTAGGTCCTTGAAAGGCCTGAAAAAAATTTTGAAAAAAGTGCTTGCCAGGGTAGGACCTCCTCCGTAGAATGCGCGCCACACCGAGACGAAAGGGTGATTAGCTCAGCCGGGAGAGCATCTGCCTTACAAGCAGAGGGTCGGCGGTTCGATCCCGTCATCACCCACCACTCGATGTATAGCGCAGCGGTAGTTCAGTCGGTTAGAATACCGGCCTGTCACGCCGGGGGTCGCGGGTTCGAGTCCCGTCCGCTGCGCCATATTGAGTTTTCAGGCCCACTGAACACCTGGAAACGACAGAGAAAGCGACCTTAGGGTCGCTTTTTTTGTGCCTGAGATTTTAGCGGAGTCCGCTGTTTGCCTATGCCGTAGGCTCGATGCAGACACTCGTCCTAACGCCCCCTCTTTGGAACGCCTTCACCTCATCCCCCCATTGCGTCACAATCCCACAGGTCTGCCGGACGCACCTGCGGGTTGCGTGCGGCCCTCCACCGCAAGCCAGAGACCGACCCATGCAGGACGCCCCCACCGCCGACACGCCCGTTTCCACACCTACCGCCACCGCGCCGCTCCTGGGCATCGACCTAGGCACTACCAACAGCCTCATCGCCGTTTGGCAAGACGGTCAGGCGCGGCTAATCGCCAATGCCTTGGGTGAGGTGCTGACGCCGTCGGTGGTCAGTGTCGACGAAGACGGCAGCGTGCTGGTCGGCAAGGCAGCCAAGGCGCGCCTGACCACCCACCCCGAGCGCACGGTCGGCGCGTTCAAGCGTTTCATGGGCAGCGACAAGCGCTTCGAGCTGGGCGAACACCGCTTCAGCCCCGAAGAACTGTCGGCTTTGGTACTGGGCGCATTGAAGCAGGACGCCGAGGCCTACCTGGGTTGCAGCGTCAGCGAAGCGGTGATTTCGGTACCGGCCTATTTCAGCGACGAGCAGCGCAAGCGCACGATGTTCGCCGCGGAGTTGGCAGGCCTGAAGGTGCAGCGGTTGATCAACGAACCCACGGCAGCGGCCATGGCCTACGGCCTGCACGAGCAGACGTTCGAGCGCACGCTGGTGTTCGACCTGGGCGGCGGTACCTTCGACGTCACCGTGCTCGAATACGCCTTGCCGCTGATCGAAGTGCATGCCTCCACCGGCGACAACTACCTGGGCGGCGAGGATTTCACCGAGGCGTTGCTCACCGCCTGCCTGCGCGACTGGAACCTGCCGTTGGAAAGCCTCGCGCCCCAGGCGCTGGCCAGCCTGCATGACGCCATCGAGCAGCTCAAGTGCCAAACAGGTGAGGGCAGCCGTGTGCTCGACTGGAACGGCGACGGCCAGCAACGCCAATGGCAGTTGGACGACAGCGCCCTGCAAAGCATCTGGGCACCGCTGCTGGCACGGGTTCGCGCGCCCATCGAGCAGGCCTTGCGCGATGCCCGCCTGAGCCCGCGCGAGCTCGACAGCCTGGTACTGGTCGGCGGCGCCACGCGCATGCCGCAAGTGCAGCAACTGGTGGCCAAGCTATTCGGCAAGTTGCCCTACCGCCATCTGGACCCGGACACCATCGTCGCCCTCGGCGCCACAGCTCAGGCAGCGTGCAAGGCGCGCGACGCGGCCATCGACGAACTGATCCTCACCGATGTGTGCCCCTATACCCTGGGCGTCGCCTCGCAGCGCGGCGATGACGTTTCCGGCGCGTTCTCGCCGATCATCGAGCGCAACACCGTGATTCCCACCTCCAAAGTGCAGCGCTTCTACAGCACCCACGCCGAGCAGACCAGCGTGCGCATCGCCGTCTACCAAGGTGAGCGGCCCTGGGTGCGCGACAACATCCTGGTCGACAGCTTCGAAATTCCGTTGCAGCTCACCGGCCAGGTGCAGCCGCTGGACGTGCGCTTCAGCTATGACATCAACGGCTTGCTGGAGGTGGACGTGACTTTCATCGACACCGGTCTCAAGCACAGCCACAGCATCGACCGCAGCCCCACCGGCCTCGACCCGCAGGCGCGCCAGGCCAGCCATGAGCGCCTGGCCGGGTTGAAGATCCACCCGCGCGATACGTTGCCCAACCGCACCTTGTTGGCGCGCCTGGAACGCGCCTGGGTGCAGGCGTTGGGCGATGAGCGCGAATTGATCGCGAGCTGGCTCGACGCCTTCAACGGCGTGTTGGCAGGGCAGCAGCCGGGCGAGATCAGCCGCCAGCGCCAGGCATTGAGCCAGGCGCTGGACGAACTGCGCTACTGACCGTTGAGTCGGCGCAGCACGGCTTGCAGGCCGTGTTTGAGCTGATCGGGCGCGTCCGGTGGCGGGCCGTAGCGGTTGGGCAGTCGGTCGCCGGGTAGCGCCAGCAGGACCAGTGTCATGAAGGGCACGACGACGCTCATCCCCAGCAACACCGCCAAAACGACGCCTCCGTAGCCTAGATCGCGGATCCGACGGATCACGGCGCATACCAGCCACGGCACGATCAGCAGCACGATCGCCTCGCGCGGCCCCGCCCAGCCGAGCGCGGCGAGGACGGCTTTCAGCCCGAACATCGCCAGCAGGTGCAGGCCGTAGCTTCTGCGGTCCAAACGGCTACCGAGCTTCCAGCATTTCCAGGCCGGCTCGCTGGGGTAGTTGGCCATGTTCGCCAACATGCGCTCCGACCAGGTCAGCAGCGCCATGATCGCGCAGCGCAGGCCAGGGTCCTGTCGTTCATCGTCCTTGCCCTTTTGCAGGGCTTGCAGCACGGCCGTCCTGGGCGGTCGGCACTCGTCGACCAAGAGGTGCAGCGCCTGCAACGCCTGCTTGAACAGTTTGGCGTCGACGCCCAGGGATTGGATCTCGCTGTCTTTGGGTGGCTCGAACTGGCCGGCGATCA
Source organism: Pseudomonas sp. MLB6B (assembly GCF_054508135.1). Classification (NCBI taxonomy): domain Bacteria; kingdom Pseudomonadati; phylum Pseudomonadota; class Gammaproteobacteria; order Pseudomonadales; family Pseudomonadaceae; genus Pseudomonas; species Pseudomonas sp. MLB6B. Next base: position 2,110,309 of record NZ_CP199313.1, read on the forward strand.
GCTGCTGGCGCAGGGTCTCGAACCAGGCGTGCGGCGCCGCCAGTCTTTCCATCCGCTCGCGCATGTAAGCGCGCTGTTCGGCGTCGAGCGAGCGGTCGTGCAGCAATACCGCACCCAGCAGCAAGTCGCCCAGCGCATGATCGTCGAGTACCCAGGGTTCCTGCACCAGGAACGAATGAAGCTGCGCGGCGCTCGGTAAACGGTCGCTCTGCAGGGCCGTGGCCAGGTTCAGCAGCTTGATGCCGACCATGCTTTGCAGCGGATCGTTGGGGTCCAGCCAGTCGAGCAGGCCTTCCTTGGCCGGGCTGGCTTGGGCCAGGAGCAACTGGCGGTGCAGGCCGTGGAACGGATGCTCGATCGGGTACTGCAGGCGCTGGCTGACGTGTGCGTCGACCAGCTCCATCCAGCGTGTCGGCTGATCGAGCAGGGCCAGCATGAACAGCTGATGGCGATGCCAGTCCCACAGCGCCTCGCCGGCTGGCAGTGGCGGCAGCACGATGCCTTGCTCGGCCATACGGCCTTGCAGGGCCAGGGCGAAGGGCACGGTGAACATGCTGCGCATCTGGAACTGACGGTTCAGGTTCAGCACGGCGGTCGCCGAGTACGGGCGCATGCGCCGCAGCCATTCGCGACAGGCCGGATGCACCTCCAGCGCCAGCAGCGACTCCGGCAGGTCCAGCGTGGCATCGTCGCTGTCGCAGTATTCATTCAATGTCGAAGCGACGGTCGAGGTCTGCAGCCAGAGCATTTGCTGCCGGGCCTGGCGTTGGAAACCTTCGAGAATCAACCCGTCGAGCGGGTCCTCGCTGGGCATGGCCTGGAGGATTCGTTGCAGCAGCCCGGCTTCGCCGCGGTGCAGCGCCCAGGCTTGCCAGTAGCGGCGTTGCAGCACCGGGTCGGGTTGCTCGTCGAGCAGCCAGGCCAGCAGCGGCAGTTCGTCGTCGCCATCCAGCCGCCAGTCGACGAACGTGGCAGCGATGCCGCCCAACCGGCGGCGCGAGGCTTCCGACCAGCGCGACAAGGTGCCGACGTTCTGCGCCGGGGCGCCCAGCAGAGGGTCGTTGAGGCCTTGCGGCAGATGCTCGGGCGCTTCTTGCCGGTCGAACGCCTGGATCAGCAGCGGCAATCGCTCGGGCTGCTCGCGCGCGCAGTAGTCCAGCAGCCAGCGCTCGGCCTGCGGGTGCTGGTGCTCGCGCCACAGGCGAATCCAGCCGCGCAGGGCCTGCTCGGTGTCCATCAGCGCATCGGCCTGACGGGTCAGCAGGTAGAGCAGGTCGGGGTCGTCGGGCGAGGCGTGCAACGCTTCCTGCCAATGGTCGTGGACGAGCGGGTTGGCAATGCCGGCCAAGCTCATCTGCATGTACAGGCGCTCTATCAGCGCCGGGTCGTCCGGTATCGCCAGGCAGGTGTGCTGGCCCATGAACTGCTCGAACTCGAACAGGGCGCGGTGCTGGAAGATGAATTCCAGGGTGCGGAAGTACCACAGGCTTTCCATCTGCACCATGGGCGGCCAGGTACCCATCAGGCCGGTGTCGAAGGGGTCGGGAATCTGCAGGTGTTGCAGCAGGGCTTCGAGTTCCTGTGGGTTTTCCACGCGCAGGAGTTGGTCGGCCCAGGCCAATCGCTGCGCCAGCAGGCCCACGCAGCGGTGCGAGATCGGCCCGCACTCGCTCAGGCAGGCGAGCATCTGCCAGCCGACGGTGTCGAGTTCTTCCAGGGGCAGGTCGTCGAGCTCGTCGACCAGGCGCTGCCAGGCCTGCGGGTCGAAGCGCAGCGCCGGTTCTTCGAGCACGTGGTGCAGGGCCCGCAGGGTTGGATGCAGATTGTCTTGCGCGGCCTCGTCGCCAGCGGGCTCGACGTCGGCCTGGGCCGGTTCCCGGGCCAGCCGCTGGGCCTGCTCGTAGGCTTCGCGCAGGGCCTGGAAACCCTCCGGGTCGGTTTCCGGGTGATGCGCCGGCAGTTGCTTGCGGTAGGCCAGGCGAATGGTGTCGAGGTCTTGGGTCGGTTCGATGCCCAGGCGGGTCCAGCACGTCATGACCAGCAGTCCTCTTCCAGCGTTTGCGGGCGTTCGGGTTCGGATAGCCGCGTGTCCCAGGGCACGTCGACGAACCACTGTTCGGCACCCAGGCGCAGGTTCAGCGCGATGCAGCGGTTCCAGTGCTCGCTGCCCTGGCGCTGCAATTCGGCCTGCAACTGCTCGTCGCTGCACTCCGACGCATTCCACAGCGCCTTGCCCACCAGGTAGCCGGCGATGTAGCCGTCCCAGCTGTCGTAGTAGTGACGGGCGCGCAGGGCCAGGCGATAGTGCAGCCACAGGCTTTCTTCACGGGTCAGATAGGCCTTCTTGACGCCGTTGCGCAGCAGGAAGCTCATGCGCGCCAGGTCCCAGGCGCGGGTGCCGCCCGGGCCGCAGTCGGGGTAGGTGCGCGCGGCGTATTCGTATTTGATGCGCTCGCGTGGCGAAAGCTCGGCCAGGCGGCGCTGCCATTGCAGCGGCAGGCAGCGCTCGTATTGCCAATAGGCGTCGGCCAGCTCCAGGGCGTGGCCGCTGTCGGCCATGTCCAGGGCATCGAGCAGTTGCGCGCGGTTGCCGATGCCCCAACCGCGTTCGAGGTCGGCCTTGTCTTCGTCTTCGTAGTAGTCGGCGGCAGTGAAACTCGCCCCATTGAGGGCGGCGATGGGGGCGGACAGCAGGTGCAGCCAATGCTGCGCGTGTTCATCCATGAAAGGGCTCCAGGCAAGGCTCAAGCGAGGGCGATGGATAGGAAGGGGCGCGGGCGGACGGCTGCGCAGCACCCGCTGCTCTGACCGCCGATCCGCCGCTTGGTGCCGTGTACGGGGGCTAGAGCGCCGACAACGGACCGCCGCGCTCCTGCTCGCGCAAAGTCAGCACTTCGACGCCACTTTCGGTGACGGCCACGGTGTGTTCCCACTGCGCCGACAGGGCGCCGTCGCGGGTGACCACCGTCCAACCGTCGCGCAGGGTACGGGTGCCGCGTGCGCCCTGGTTGAGCATCGGTTCGATGGTGAAGACCATGCCGGGCTTGAGCTTCATGCCCATGCCACGCTGGCCGTAGTGCAGCACCTGCGGCGCTTCGTGCATGTCCTTGCCGATCCCGTGCCCGCAGTATTCGCGCACTACGCTGTAGCCGGCGGCCTCGGCATGGCGCTGGATGGCATGGCCGATGTCGCCCAGGGTGGCGCCAGGCCGGACCTGCTCGATACCTTTGCACATGGCCTCGTAGGTGGTGTCGACCAAGCGTCGGGCCTCGCCGTTGACATGGCCGACGCAATACATTTTCGAAGAGTCGGCGATGTAGCCGCCTTGTTCGAGGGTGATGTCGACATTGACGATCGAGCCGTCGAGCAGCACTTCGTCGTCCTTGGGCATGCCGTGGCACACCACGTGGTCGATCGACGTGTTCAGCGCATAGGGGAAACCGTACTGGCCCTTGCTGGCCGGGCGGGCGTCCAGGGCGCGGATGAACGCTTCGGCGCGGTCGTTGATCTGCAAGGTGGTCACGCCTGGGCGGATGAAGCCGTCAAGGTCGGCGAACACCTGGGTCAGCAGGCGGCCGGCATGGCGCATAAGCGCCAGTTGCGCCGCGTCCTTGATGATCACGTTGCTCATTGCAGCAGCTCCTGCAGGTTGGCCTGCTCCTGGCGCAGCAATTGGCGCAGCAGTTGCTCGTAGGTGGCTTGGGGGTGCAGCTCGGCGAGCATGCCTAGGCGAATCCAGTGTTCGGCCTGGGCGTTGATCGAGCGCGACAGTGCCGTGCTGGCGATGCGCAGATCCTGGTGCAGGGCGTCACCGATCTTGACGATACCCATGGGCAGTCCTCCTGATATACGAAACGTATACAAAGCATATCGTCCGCAAGGGTGGGCGGGCTAGCCCTGCGTGCCGCCTAGGCAGCGGCGATGCGCTAAGCTGCCGGTCCTCACTGGTCTGCGCCCCTCTGCCGATGAACCTCGATACCCGTATCAAATACCGCCACCTGCTGTGTTTTCTCGAAATCGCCCGCCAGGGCAGTCTGGCGCGGGCGGCGGATGCTTTGGCGATCAGCCAGCCGGCGATTTCGAAAAGCCTCAAGGAATTGGAGGCGCTGCTGGAAACGCGCCTGTTCGAGCGTTCCCGCCAAGGCGTCCAACTGACCGCGGCCGGCACGCGCTTCATGCGTTACGCCGCACCCAGCGTGCAGGCCTTGCGCGAGGGGGTGGGCAGTGTCCGCGGCGCGGCACGTGCGCCTTCGCAGGTGCGCATCGGCGTGCTGTCGACGGTCGAAGGGTTGCTCATGCCGGAAGTGCTGTGCCGGCTGCACCAGCGCCATGAGGCGCTGGTGGTGAGCGTGGCCACCGGCGTCGGCGCGCAACTGCTCGGCCAGTTGCACTTGGGCGAGCTGGAGCTGGTGGTCGGGCGCATGACCGACAGCCCGCAGATCCAGGGCTTGTCGTTCGAGCACCTGTACAACGAGTCGATGAGCCTGGTGGTGCGCGCCGATCATCCACTGCTGGGCGCAGGCGCCAAGGCCCGCGAGCGGGTGAGTGGCTATCCACTGGTGCTGCCGCCGGAAGGCACCACCATCCGCCGCCATGCCGACAGCCTGTTCGTGCAGTGCGCCATCGCGTTGCCGGCGCAACGTCTGGAAACCTTGTCGCTGTCGTTGAGCCGCCGGTACGTGCTGGGCAGCGACGCGATCTGGGTGGCCCCACGCGATGCGGTGCTGATCGACCTGCGTCAGGGCGATCTTTGCGAACTCGACCTGGGCGGTCAGGAGCCCGGCGGTTCGGTGGGCATCTGCCGCAACGCGGCGCTGCCGTCGAGCCTGCCGGCGCAATGGTTGTGCGAGGTGTTGCGCGAAGTGGCCGAGGCTTACCGCGCCGGCCTCTATCCCTGAAACGGCCCGCCTCGGCGCATCGATGGGGTGGGGCCGTGCGGCGGGCTGCCCAGGCGTTCGATGAAGAAGCTTTTACCTGAGGAACTTCATGCCACCCCATGGCTCTCATGCCGGTAGCCATTGGTCGTGACCGCCTGCTAAGCTCGCGGCCTTACCTGATTTGCCCCTCTGGCGCATGAACAAGGAATCAGCATGAAACAACATCGTCTGGCGGCTGCGGTTGCCCTGGTAGGTCTGGTGCTTGCAGGCTGCGACGCGAAGACCAGCGACGTCGAGCTCAAGACGCCTTCGCAGAAAGCCTCCTACGGCATCGGTCTGAACATGGGCAAGAGCCTGGCCCAGGAAGGCATGGACGACCTCGATTCCAAAGCCGTCGCGCTGGGCATCGAAGACGCGGTCGGCAAGAAGGACCAGCGCCTGAAGGACGAAGAATTGGTCGAGGCCTTCAGCGCCTTGCAGAAACGCGCCGAAGAGCGTCTGGCCAAGGCCAGCGAAGAAGCTTCCAGCGCCGGCAAGAAATTCCTCGAGGAAAACGGCAAGAAATCCGGCGTGGTCACCACCGCATCGGGCTTGCAGTACGAAGTCGTCAAGAAAGCCGACGGTCCACAGCCCAAGCCTACCGACGTCGTGACCGTGCACTATGAAGGCAAGCTGATCGACGGCAAGGTCTTCGACAGCTCCGTCGAGCGCGGCAGCCCGATCGACCTGCCGGTCAGCGGTGTGATTCCAGGTTGGGTCGAAGGCCTGCAACTGATGCACGTCGGCGAGAAGTACAAGCTGTACATCCCGGCCGAACTGGCTTACGGTGCCCAGAGCCCGAGCCCGCTGATCCCGGCCAACTCGGTACTGGTCTTCGACCTGGAGCTGCTGGGCATCAAAGACCCGGCCCAGGCCCAGCCGCAAGAGTCGGCACCCGAAGCGCCAGCAGCAGAGCCTGCACCCGCGAAGTAATCGCCTCTGTGCTACGAAGCGCCCCGTCTCGACGGGGCGTTGTCGTTTCCGGCCATCGGAGAATCGCTGCGAACCCTGTCTGGATGCCGCGGTCCCACACAATGCAGGGCCAGCTGAAAGGCTTTAGCTGTAGGTCTTCAAACGGTTACAGGTTTGAAATAACTGTGTAAAAAATGCCCGATTTAAGTGCGGCCCTTATCCTGTGGGCGCAATACGCTGAAAACATGACCCTGTTCACAAGGTTATCCACAAAAAATGTGGATAACCCGCCCGTCATTTGGAGGTTTCATGAGCGCACCCTGGAATTTCGCTCGGTTTCTGCCTCTGGCCGAACGCCTGCTCAGCCGCGGTCGGCTGCCCGCCTTGCTGTTCGCGGTCGCGCGCAAGGGGCCGAAGCTCGGCAAGATGCGTGAAGATTTGCGCTTGATGCAGTCGCTATGCCTGGCGTGGTGGCGGGGCGAGTACCGCGCCATCAGCACGCGCGCCTTGGTCACCATCGTCGCTGGCCTGCTGTATTTCGTCAGCCCCATCGATGCCATTCCCGACTGGATCCTGGGCGTTGGTTTTCTCGATGACATCGCCGTGTTGGGTTGGGTGATGAAAACCGTGGCCGACGAACTGGCGCGTTTCCGCGAGTGGCGCGACAGCCAATCGCCGGAAAAGCTGCGCGTCGTCGAACGCCTGCCTGCCAGCCCCGAGGCGTTGCAATTGGAAAAGCGCGACCCTTGATTTGGCCTGTGGCATACCCTTCTGCGCCTGCGTGGATATAATCGGCCCTTCGATCATGCCAACCGGGTGCAGTCGGCACCCCGAACACGAGGGTCAGCAATGGGTATTCAGGTCATCAGCCGCGACGGTCAACCCGAGTACGCCGTGGTCCCCTGGGCGCAGTTCCAGGCCCTGCTCAAAGCGGCCGGCGAGTCGCCTGTCGAAGCCCCCGCCACCGAACGCCCTGTCGAACCCCCGCCGCCCGCTGCACTGCCAGCCTTGATCGAGCTGGGCTCGTTGCGCCAGGCCAAGCAGATCGCCCCCGAGGCCCTGGCGCGCAACGTCGGCATCAGTCCGGCTTACCTGACCATGATCGAAGCCGGGGAACGCGAACCCGGCGCGGCCATCCGCCGTGCCCTGGCCTGGCACCTCGGTGTGGCGGGCTGGAGCGATGAGCCGTGAGCCAGGTCAGGATCAGCCGGCAGCATTGGCAGAACCTGCTCGGCGAACTGGACCTCGCCCGCCGCCAACGCCACCTGCTGACGTACCGTGCGCTGATCGAGCGTCTGCAATTGCCCACTCCGGCCATGCAGACCCTTGCCGCCGCCCTGGAACACCTGGCCATGCTCGATACCCGTGCCGAGCAGCCGTTGCGCAGCGCGCTGGTGATCAGCCAGGGCGCGAGCCGGTTGCCGCGCACGGGTTTTTTCGAGTGCGCCGCACGGCTCGGTCGTTTCAGCGGGCCGGTCGATGGTCTAGAGGCGGCGTCATGGCATGCCTCCGAAGTGGCCAGGGTGTTCGAATACTGCTATCCCGAAACGCAATAGGCATGGGAGTGATCGGTCCATAGGCTCGCGACTTCCTCAACGAGGCCGCGAGACGATCGAACGCTGATCTGCCCACTGCTCGCAGCGGCAACAAAAAAGGCCGGACATTCTCATGTCCGGCCTTATCAGTTCTGCTGTTTACCTAGCGATCACTTTTTGGAAACCGCGCCGCTGGCGCTCAAGTAGTCGATCAGGATGCGCCCGGTCTCTGCGAGGTAGGCATCGTCTTCGGGCTTGGTGTCCTTGTCCTCTTCCGGCAGCGCGTCTTCGTCGACCTTCTTCAGCTCCTTGAGCGGCTCTTCGCCCTTGGCCTTGCGACGGATGTTCTCCAATGCCAATTGCTTGGCATCGATCTCATCGTGGTGGGTGCGGCGCTCCTGCTCGTTGAGGCTGACGGTCTTCTCGGTCATCAGTTTTTGCGTCAGCGCCAAGCGATCGCGGATGTAGATGAACTCCGCGTCCTTCTCGCTACGCGCCTCGTGCTGCGCCTTCAAGCGTGCCAGGTAAGGCTTGAACGGGTCCACGGCGGGCTTGACCACTGGGCGGATGGTGTCCCATGGCATGGCCTCGGGCAGGGCGCTCTCACCGATCTCCTTGGTGTCGATGATCGACGGATAGTCGATATCGGGCAGCACGCCCTGGTGCTGGGTGCTCTGGCCCGAAACGCGATAGAACTTGGCCAGGGTCAGCTTCAACTCGCCATGGTTGAGCGGCTGGATGGTCTGCACGGTGCCCTTGCCGAAGGTCTGGCCGCCGATGATCAGCGCACGGTGGTAGTCCTGCATGGCGCCGGCGAAGATCTCCGATGCCGATGCCGAGAGGCGGTTGACCAGCAAGGTCAGCGGGCCTTTGTAGAACGCACCGGGGTTTTCGTCTTCCAACACATCGACGCGACCGTCACTGTTGCGCACCAGCACCGTCGGACCCTTGTCGATGAACAGGCTGGTCAGCTCGGTGGCTTCCTGCAACGAGCCGCCGCCGTTGTTGCGCAGGTCGATGACCACGCCGTCGACCTTGTCTTTCTGCAGCTCGGTCAGCAGCTTCTTGACGTCGCGTGTGGTGCTCTTGTAGTCCGGATCGCCAGCGCGGAAGGCTTTGAAGTCCAGGTAGAAGGCTGGAATTTCGATGACGCCCAGCTTGTAGTCGCGGCCATCCTGCTTGAGGTTGAGGATCGACTTCTTCGCCGCCTGCTCTTCGAGCTTGACCGCCTCGCGGGTGATCGACACGATCTTGCTGGTCTGGTCGTTCGGCGCATTGTTGGCCGGGATCACTTCCAGGCGCACCACAGAGCCCTTCGGCCCGCGGATCAGCTTGACCACTTCGTCCAGACGCCAGCCGACCACATCGACCATTTCCTTGTCGCCCTGGGCCACACCGATGATCTTGTCGGCCGGGGAGACCTGCTTGGTCTTGGCCGCCGGCCCCGCCGGCACCAGACGCACGATCTTGACCTGGTCGTTGTCGCTCTGCAGCACCGCACCGATGCCTTCGAGCGACAGGCTCATGTTGATGTCGAAGTTCTCCGCGCTGTCGGGCGACAGGTAGTTGGTGTGCGGATCGTAGGACATGGCGAAGGTGTTGATGTAGGCCTGGAAGATGTCTTCGGCACGGGTCTGGTCGAGGCGGGCCAGTTGGTTCTTGTAGCGTTTGGTCAGGGTTTCCTGGATCTGCTTGAGGTCCTTGCCGGCGATCTTCTGGCGCAGCACTTCGTCTTTGACGCGTTTGCGCCACAGGTCGTCGAGCTCGGCGTCGTTCTTCAGCCAAGGAGCGTCCTTACGGTCGACCAGCAGGGTTTCCTGGGTATTGAAATCGATCTTGTCGACGCCCTTGTTCAGTTCGGCCAGGGCGAAGTCCAAGCGCGCCTTCACGCGGTTGAGGTAGCGCTTGTAGATGGTGAAGCCCGGGTCGAGGTTGCCACTTTTGAGGAAGTCGTCGAACTGCGTCTTCCACTTGTCGAACTCGGCGATGTCCGCGGCAGTGAAATAACTGCGCGAGGGATCGAGCAGCTTGATGTAGCTGTCGTAGATGATGACCGAGCGGGCATCGTCCAGTGGCGGCTTGCTGTAGTGGTGGCGCTTGAGCAGCTCGACCACGTTGAGGCTGGCGACCACTTCGTCGCGGTCGGGCTTCAACGAATCCCACTTGTTGGCTGCCGAAGCGTTACCGACCAGCGCGAAGCTGCCCAGACCGATGACAAGGGCGAGTGCGGAGCGAGGTAGGAAGTGCTTCATGCTGATTCGACGTGGGGGCAATTGAACACGCATAGTAGGCCGTCTTTTCCGTGCGCCGGTTCCATCGAGCCGGACAAATACTGCAAAAAGCCCGCGGCGTGGCGCCGCGGGCTCAGTCATGAATCAACTATGGAGGCACTGTGAAGGCATTGCAAGGCGTTGACGGACACGTAGCTTGGGTGGACGCGCCGCGTCCCACCTGTGACGCAGGGCAAGTACGCATTCGCGTGGCGGCTGCGGGATTGAACCGCGCCGACCTGCTGCAAAAAGCAGGCAATTACCCGCCACCGCCGGGTGCGAGCCCCTACCTGGGCCTGGAGTGTGCAGGCGTGATCGAAGAGGTCGGCGCAGGTGTCGATTTCATCGTCGGCGAGCGCGTCTGTGCGCTGCTGGCCGGTGGCGGCATGGCCGAAGAAGTGGTGGTCGATGCCCGGCACGTGCTGCCGGTACCCGAAGGGCTGAGCCTGCACGAGGCCGCAGCGATCCCCGAGGTGTATGCCACCGCTTGGCTCAACCTGTTCCAGCTGGCGGGGCTGCAAGCCGGTGAGAAGGTGCTGGTGCACGCCGGGGCCAGTGGTGTGGGTTCGGCGGCCATCCAGCTGTGCAAGGCATTCGGCAACCCATTGTGGGTCAGCGTCGGTTCGGCGCAGCGTCTGGCGTATTGCGAGTCGCTGGGTGCCAGTGGCGGCGTGGTGCGCAACGAGAACCTCGACGCCCTGAACGAGCTAGGGCCGTTCGACGTGGTGCTCGACCCAGTGGGCGCGGGCTACGTGGACATGAACCTGGACCTGCTGGCACGCGACGGGCGCTGGGTGATCATCGGCCTGATGAGTGGACGCAAGGCCGAGTTCGACCTGGCCAAGGTGCTGAGCAAGCGCTTGCAGATCACCGGCTCCACCTTGCGCAACCGTAGCGACGAGTTCAAGGCGCAGTTGCTGAGCGACCTGCGTCTGCAGGTCTGGCCGCTGTTCAGCGAAGGCCGCTTGAGCCCGCAACTGGTCGACACCTACCCGATTGCCTTCGCCGAAGCGGCCTATGCCGAACTCGAAAGCAACCAGGTGTCGGGCAAGCTGGTGGTGGTGGTCGATCCGTCCTTGAGCTGATCGCCGCATCGACCTGGCCCGTCGCTTCGGCGGGCCAGGCATCGAGGCTGGATGACGCGGTCAGCTCCAGTCGAGTATGGGCCAGCCGTTGGTCTGCGCATGCTCGCGCAACACCGCGTCGGGGTTGACCGCCCGCGGGTGGTCGACGCGCAGCAACAGCGGCAGGTCGTTGCGCGAATCGGAGTAGAAACTCGCCCCTTCGAGGTTTTCCTGTTCCTGGTCCAGCCAGGCCATCAACCGCGTGACTTTGCCTTCTCGATAGCTCAGTTCGCCCCGGGTGTTGCCCGTGTACACGCCATTGGCCGTCTCCAGGTCGATGGCCAGATATTCCTCGACACCCAAGCGCTGCGCGATCGGCCCGACCAGGTGCGCGCCCGACGCCGAGATGATCAGCACCCGATCGCCGGCCTGGCGGTGTTCGGCGATGCAGCGGCAGGCGTCGCCGAAGATGATCGGCTCGATGACCTCTTCGACCCAAGGCTGCACCAAGTGCTCGATTTCTTCCAGCGTGCGCCCGGCGATGGGTTCCAGGCTGAAGGCCATGTACTCCTCCATGCGCAAGTGGCCTTTGCCATAGGCCTCCTGAAGTTGCGCATCGCGACGCAGGAATGCGTCGTCGACCCAACCCAGCCTTGCCATCTGCACGCACCATAGCGCCGAGCAGTCACCGTGGATGAGTGTTTCGTCGAGATCGAATATTGCCAACGCCATGTATGAAAAATTCCTCGAATGCGTGTGGAAGTCGTCTGTGCGCGCAAAGCGCCATCCCTGCCAAACCTAAGCCACTTCGCGCAGCGATGCGGGATCGATGGACAAGGATACCCGCTTACCGTCCTCGTGCAGATCGGCGGCCGAACGGTTGAGCACATCCACCACCAGCTCCACCTCTCGAATCAGCACGCGGTAGCGAACGACGTTGCCCAGCAGGCTGTGGCTGCGGATCAGGGCATCCAGCGCGCCGCCATCGCCCAGGCTGATGGCTTCCGGGCGAATGGCCAGGCGACTCTGCACCGGGCGTTGCAGCAGGCGACTGGCGGCCTCGGCGTCGAGCAGGTTGTAGTTGCCGATGAAGCCTGCGGCGAATGCATCGACCGGGGCGGTGTACAGCGTTTCGGCATCGCCGCTCTGCACGATGCGGCCCTGGTTCATGAGGAAGATGCGGTCCGACATCGTCAGCGCCTCTTCCTGGTCGTGAGTGACGAAGATCGTGGTCAGGCCCAGCTCGCGCTGGATGGCGCGGATCTGTTCGCGCAAATGCTTGCGGATGCGCGCATCCAGGGCCGACAGCGGCTCGTCGAGCAGCAGCAGGCGCGGGCGGGTGACCAGCGAACGCGCCAAAGCCACGCGCTGGCATTGCCCACCGGACAACTGGTGCGGATAACGACCGGCGAACGTGCCCAGCTCGACCAGTTCCAGCGCTTCGCGCACGCGCTGGCGGCTGGCGTCGCCGGCGACCTTTTGCATGCGCAGGCCGAAGGCGACGTTCTGTTCGACCGTCATGTTGGGAAACAGCGCATAGCTTTGGAAGACCATGCCGATGCCGCGCTTCTGCGGGCTGACCGGCACCAGGTCCTGGCCGTCGAGCAGAATGCGCCCGCCGTCCACTGGCGTGAGGCCGGCGATGCAGCGCAACAGGGTGGACTTGCCACACCCGGAGGGGCCGAGCAGGGTGACGAACTCGCCGCGGGCGATCTCGCAATTGATGTCGTCGAACACGGTGCTGTTGGCATAGCGTTTGTGCAGGTGCTGCACGCTGACGAAGCTCATTCAGGTCTTGTCCTTGTTCAAACGGTTGGCGATCCAGGTCATCACCAGCACGAAGCTGAAGTAGGAAATCACCAGCGCACTGTTGAAGTGGCCGCTGCTGTTGCGCATGTTGTTGAGGTACACCTGCAGGGTTTCGTAGCGGGTGCCGACCAGCAGGTTGGCGAACACGAATTCCCCGAACAGGAACGAGAACGACAGCAGCAACGCCACCATCAGACCTTTGCGCAGGTTGGGCAGCACCACCAGCCAGGCCGCCTGCCAGGTGCTGGCGCCCAGCAGTTGTGCGGCGTCCATCAGGTCGCGCAGGTTGATCGCCTGCAGGTTGTTGGTGATGGCCCGGTACATGAAGGGCAGGGCGATGGTGAAGTAGCAGCCGATCAGGATCCATGGCGTGCCGACCATGGCCAGCGGGCCGCTGCCGTACAGTTGTAGCAGGCCCACCGACGACACCACCGGCGGCACCGCGAACGGCAGCAGGATCAGCACGTTCATCAGCCCGTCCAGGCGCGGGAAGTGGTAGTGCACCACGAACAGCAGCGGCAGGATCAGCACCACCGACAGCAGCAGCGCACCCAGGCACACCAGTAGCGACTGGCCGAAGGCCGCCAGGAAGCGCGGCTCGCTCCATAGCGCCACGTACCACTTGAAGGTCAGCCCGCTGGGCAGCAGGCTCGCCGACCAGCTGGTGGCCAGCGAGTACAGCAGCGTGCCAGCCAGCGGCAACAGCAGCAGGGTGAACAGCAGGTACACCACCACGCGGTGGTAAAGCCCGCCCTTGCCAGGTTCAGCGCGCATGGTAGCTCCTGCGTAACAGCCATTGATGGGCCACCGTGACCACCGTCATCAAGCCCACCAGCACCATCGCCAGGGCGCTGGCCAGGTTCGGGTCGAGGCTGATGTCGCCGGCCACCAGCGCGGCGATGCGGATCGGCAGCACGTTGAAGTTGCCGGTGGTCAGCGCGTACACCGTGGCGTAGGCGCCCAGGGCGTTGGCCAGCAGGATGACGAAGGTGCCGAGCAGCGCCGGGGTCAGCACCGGCAGGCCAATGTGGCGCCAGTACTGCCAGCCGTTGGCGCCGAGCAAGGCGGCCGATTCGCGCCAGTCTTCGCGCAAGGCGTCGAAGGCCGGGTAGAGCAGCAGCACCCCCAGGGGAATCTGGAAGTAGGTGTACACCAGGATCAACCCGGTCTTGGAGTAGATGCTGAAGTCGTCCAGCAGGCCGATCTGCTTGAGCAGCAAGGTCAGCGCGCCATTGAACCCGAGCAGGATGACGAAGGCGAAGGCTAGGGGTACGCCGGCGAAGTTGCTGGTCATGTTGGCGAAGGCGCTGACGAAGTCGCGCAGGCGCGAATCGACCTGGCGCAGCGAGTAGGCGCCCAGCACCGCGATGATCAGGCCGAACAGGCTCGACCACAGGCTGATCTCCAGGCTGCGTTGCAGCGCTTGCAGGTAGAACTTGGAGCTGAACACCTTGTTGAAATTGTCCAGCCCCCAACCGGCTTCGCCATGCAGGCTGTTGAGCGCCACCCAGACCAGCGGCGCGATCTGGAACACCAAGAAGAACACGGCGAACGGTAGCAGGCAGAGCAGTGCGAGGTAGCGCCCCTTGGGCCGGGCGCTCATCGCAGCAGCGCCCGGCACAGGGGTTTGTCGTGCGCCGCACCGAGCAGTTCGCAGAGGGTGCCGCACAGTTCGGTCTGCTCGGGTCGGGCGTTGGGATCGAGGCTGAAGCCTTCGCCAAAGACGAACAGCGGCACTTCGCGCTCTTCGGCCAGCAGGCCGTTGTGCGAACGGTCGTTGTTCATGCCGTGGTCGGCGGTGACCAGCACCTGATAACCCTCTTCGAGCCAGCGCGGCAGGTAGTCGGCCAGCAGGATGTCCAGGCTGCGCGCGGCGTTGCGGTACTGGCTGCTGTCCAGGCCATGCTGGTGGCCGGCATCGTCGATGCCCATCGGATGGACCAGCAGAAAATTCGGTGCGTGGCGGCGGCGCAGGTATTCGGCGTCGGCCAGCAGGTGCGAGTCGGGGTAATGGTCGGCGTAATAGAACAGGCCGTGCTGAATCGGCAGCTTCGGCGCGTGGGTGTGGCGATCGCGCTGCGGGTCGAACGGCGAGCGGTTGTACAGCTCGCTGACCCAGTGGTAGGCCGCTGCGGCCGTGCCCAGGTTGGCCTCGCGGGCATAGTGGAACACGCTGCGCTGGTTGGACAGGCGCCTGATCTGGTTGTGCACGATGCCGCTGTCGATGGGCGCGGTGCCGGTGAGGATGCATTCGTACAAAGGGCGCGACAGCGACGGCAGTTCGCACTCCAGGCGGTACAGCGCGGCGCGGCCGGCTTCGACGTAGGCATGCAGGTGGCCCATGGCGTGCTGGGCGACCTGGTAGTTGAGGCCGTCGAGCAGTACCAGGATGACGTTGTGTTTCATGCGGGGCTCCGAACCAGGGCGGGCCGAAGGTGCCAGCAGGCACCCCCGGGGTCAGGCGAGTGTCACTCCATTTCGACGATGACCTGCTCCTGCCACTTCTGCGGCAGCGCTTTGGACGTGCGCTCCCAGGCTTCGGCGTTCTTGATCGGTTGCGCGGGGGCGTACTGCTCGTTGGGCAGCAGCTTGGCCTGTACGTCCTCGGGCAGCTTCAGGTGCTCGGCGCGGATGGGGCGGGCGTGGCCGCGCGCCAGGTTGGTCTGGCCGGCGTCGCTGAAGATGTACTCGCGCGCAAGCTTGGCGGCGTTGGGGTTCTTCGCGTACTTGTTGATGATCGTGGTGTAGCCCGAGGTGATCGAGCCATCGGACGGAATCAGCACTTCGAAACGCTTGGGGTCGATCTGGTCGCGGTAGCTCAGGCCGTTGAAGTCCCACACCACGCCCACTTCCACCTCGCCCTTCTCCAGGGTTTGGATGGTCGGGTTGGCCAGTGACAGGCGCTTCTGCTGGGCTAGCTTGGTGAACAGTTGCAGGCCAGGCTCGACGTTGCTTTCGTCGCCCTTGTAGGCGATGGCGGCCGCCAGCACGCCGTTGGCGGCTTGGGCCGCGGTGCCGACGTCACCGATGGCGACCTTGTAGGTGCCCTTTTCCAGGTCGTGCCAAGTGGTGGGCCGCTGGTCTTCCTTGACCAGGTCCTTGTTGATGATGAACGCGATGGTGCCGGTGTAGGCCAGCGCCCAGTGGCCGTCCTGGTCCTTGGCCCAGGTCGGGATCTGTTCCCAGGTGCTGGGCTTGTAGGGCTGGGTCACGCCCTTGGCCAGGGCAATGGGGCCGAAGGCTGCGCCCACGTCGCCGATGTCGGCGCTGGCGTTGTCCTTCTCGGCGTCGAACTTGGCGATTTCCTGGGCCGAGCTCATGTCGGTGTCGCTGTGCTTGAGGCCGTACTTCTGTGCCAGGTCGTCCCAGGTGCCTTTCCAGTTGGCCCAGGCATCTGGCATGCCCACGCTGTTGAGGGCGCCTTCCTTGCGGGCGGCGTCTTCCAGGGTTTTCAGGTCGGTGTCCGCGGCCATCGCCGAGGTGCACAGGGCGATGCTCGCGCCCAGCAGTGAGGCCATGAAGAACTGTTTCATCCGAAGCTCCTTGGTGGATGCGGTGCATTCAATGTCGAAGGACAGCGTGCTTGCGAACAGAGTGGTCTAGGTCAGCAACTCTCGGGCCAAGGTAGGCCCTGTGCGTGACAGTTTGATGTAGCGGGGCAGCCGAGCTGCATGGGCGGGCGCCCTGGAGCTCAAGCGTAGACTAGGCTGTGGCGTTGCGATGCCAGATGACGAGGGGTGGAGCTAGGGCCTGTCACAGCTTGTTCATGCCCCCTGCCTAGGCTGACAGGGTCCGCCAGCGGCCCCATCGAGGTGCTGGACTAGTCCAGGAAGGTAACTTGTGATGCATCCATCGCCACCACGCGCGGTAACAACCATCTGCCATGCCCTGCAGGAGCAGATCGAACAGGGTCTGCTGGCGGCGGGCGAGCAGTTGCCGGGCGAGCGCCGTTTGAGCGAAGTGTTCGCCACCACCCGCATCACCCTACGCGAAGCGCTGGTGCAACTGGAGGCCAAGGGGTTGATCTACCGGGAGGAGCGGCGCGGTTGGTTCGTCGCGCCGCCACGGCTGACCTACGACCTGATCAAGCGCAGCCATTTCCACGCCATGGTGCAAGGGCAGGGACGCAGCCCGACCACCGAGCTGTTGTCGGCTTGCCTGCAACCGGCCTCGGCGGCGATCTGCGCGCGCCTGCAATTGCCGCCGCTGTCGAGCGTGGTGCGTATCTGCAGGTTGCGGCGCATCGACGGGCGCGCCGTGCTGTATGCCGAGCACTACCTCAACCCGCTGTATTTCCCGGGCATTCTCGCGCTCGACCTGAACCAGTCGCTGACTTGGCTCTATGCGAGCCAGTACGGCATCCACTACGGTCTCGTGGACTTCGAGATCCTGCCCACGGCCTTGCCGGCGGCGGCGGCCAGCGCCTTGCGTGTGTCGGGCGGCAGCGCCGGCCTACAGGTCGTGCGCCGCAACAGCGATCAGCACGGCCGGCTGATCGACTGCGATCTGGAATATTGGCGGCACGACGCCATCCGCCTGCGCGCCCATGTCACTCCGTGACTGTCACCGGCGCCTGGGGCTGCGCCTGCTCACCGCCGGCCGTGACCACCTGCACCGACAGGCGCGGCGTGGCCAGGTCCAGGCCCTGTTGGTCGAGCTCGCGCTTGAGTGCCAGGTTGAATGCCCGCGACACTTCCCACTGCTTGATCGGCGCCGTCTTGAAACGCGCGCGCAGGATGGCCGAGCCCGACTCGAAGCTTTCCACCCCCTGGAATTCCAGCGGCGACCAGATGTTGCGGCGCATCAGCGGGTCGTTACGCATCTTCTGCCCGACTTCGCGGATCAGCGTCAGGGCCGTGTCGATGCTCATGCTGTGCGGCACGGCGATGCGGAAGATGGCGTAGCCGAACTCGCGCGAGTAGTTCTTGATGCTCTTGATTTCGCTGAACGGGATGGTGTGCACGATGCCGTCGATGTCGCGCAGGCGCACGGTACGGATGGTCAGCCCCTCGACGGTGCCGAGGTGGCCACCGACGTCGACGTAGTCGTCGATGGCCAGCGAGTCTTCGATGATGATGAACAGGCCCGTGATCAGGTCGGCCACCAGCGACTGCGCACCGAAGCCGATGGCCAGACCGATCACACCGGCACCGGCCAGCAGCGGCGTGACGTTCATGCCCATGTTGGCCAGGGCCACGATCAAGGCGATGATGGCGATGGCCACGAACAGCACGTTGCGGATCAGCGGCATCATGGTCTGCGCACGGGCGTTGGCCATGCCCCGCCGCGAGCGCACCAGGGCGTGGTGCACGGCGGTGTCGGCCAGAATCCATACCAGCCAGGCGACGATCAACGTAGTGGCCAGGCCCAGCAGACGCATGCTGATGTCGTGGCCCTCGCCGTCGGCGAAGCGCAGCATCGACAGGCCCCATACGCGCAGGCCCAGCTCGATGAACACCAGCCAGATGAACAGGTGCGCCAGGGCGTAGCCGAAGCTCATCAGGCGTTCGGCATACACCGCGTGGCGCCGCTGCTTGAGCGCCGACTTGGCGGCGTGCCGGCGTACCAGGCCGTTGAGTACCATGCACACCACCAGCAGCACGGTGCACACCAGCGACTGGCGCAGGGCCGTGCTGGTGTCGCCTGCGGAGACGAAGGTGGCGAACAGCGAGATACCCACCAGCACCAGTGCTGGCAGGTACCAGAAGCTGCCGAGGATCTCGATGGTGTCGCTCAGGGTACGGCGGGTCAGGCGCCGCGACAGCGGCTGGTTGCGGATCAGGTGGGCGATGGGCCGGCGGAAGCGCAGGATGAACAGCCCCGTGCACAGCGCCGCCAGCACGTTGGCGAGCGTGGCGATGGTGTGCGCCAGATGCGTGCCCAGCGCGGTGGTCAGGCGCGGGTCGCTCATCGCCTCGCCGAAAGCGGCGAAGCTGCCGATCAGCCACAAGGGGTTGAAGGCGCGGTGGCGCAGGATGTGCAGCGCGCGGTGGCGGTGCGGCCCGTCGAGCAGGGAAAAGGCGATCACGCAGATGGCCGAGAAACAGGTGCCGACCACCAGGGCATAGGCCAGCACCATGGCCAGCGACTTGCCCACCGAAGAGGGCAGCACCAGGCTCAGGTAGACCGTGAAGATCAGCGCCACCAACCAGGGCCCGAGCTTGCGCAGGGCAAAGCGCACCAGGTCCCAGGTGCGCGGGTGTTGCGGCAGTTCTTCGCTCAGGCCGAAGCGCAGCCGTACGCGGTGGCTCACCCAGTTGAAGGCATAGGCCAACAGGCTCCACAGGGCGATCACGGCCGCGAAGCCGAACAGGATGGCCGGCCATTGCTGCATCGGCACTACACGCTCGACCAGTTCCGCCTTGGCCTGCTCGAACTCCTGGGACCAGCGCAGGAACGGGCTGGCCTCGCCGCTGAACTGCGCTTCGAAATCGTGCAGCGCACCGGTGATCAGGCCCAGCACCCCTTGCTCGACGGTGGGCTGCGCATGGCGCGTTGCGTCGCGCAGTTTCTTCAGGTCGGTGAGCAGCCTGGCGCGCTGCTGATCGTTCTCGAGGTTCTTGATCACCTCGTCGAGCGACTTGCCCAGCGGTTCGCTGGCTTCGGGTTGCTGCGAGCTGCTGCTGCCGCTACCCAGCAGCCCAGGCAATCCGGCCGCCTGGGCCGGTACGACGAACAGCATCAGCAGCAAGGTCAGGCAACGCAGGAAAACTGGCACGGGGAGATCTACCTGAGGTCAGAACGGGGCGGGGCACTCGAAGCTCAAGCGCTCGCCGCTTTGCGGATGGGTGAAGCGCAACAGGCTGGCATGCAGGCACAGGCGCTCATGGGCGGCCAGGGCTTCGGGGTTGGCGTACAGCCGATCCCCCAGAAGCGGATGGCCGATCGACAGCATGTGCACGCGCAACTGGTGAGAGCGGCCGGTGATGGGCGTGAGTTCGACACGGCAGTGGTCGCCATGGCGTTCCAGCACACGCCAGAAGGTCAGGGCGTGCTTGCCTTGCTCGTGGTCCACCACATGGCGCGGTTTGGTCGGCGGGTCGTAGCGCAGCGGCAGGTCGATGCTGCCGCTGTCCAGCGCCGGCTGGCCCCAGCACAGTGCGGTGTAGGCCTTCTCCGTTTCACGGTCGTGGAATTGCCGCGACAGTTCGCGGTGGCTGGCGGCATCGCGGGCCAACAGGATGATGCCGGAGGTTTCCCAATCCAACCGATGCACGATCAATGCGTCGGGGTAGCCGTTCTCCTGCAGGCGGGTGATCAGGCAGTCCTTGTTGTCGTCGGCACGGCCCGGCACCGACAGCAGCAAGGTGGGTTTGTTGATCACCAGGATGGCGGCGTCTTCGTGGAGGATCTGGACGTTCGACAGCGGCATTACGGGCTCTCGGCAGAGGCCAACGGGCGTTGGCAGAGGGCGGAAACGGAAGGGGAGCGGCGCAGCGTCTCCCCGGTCAGCTCGCCACTATACCCGTTATGGGGCTGCCCGTTATGGAGCAACCCGTTACGGCGCGGTGACAACTGCCGGGGCGACGCTGGGCCGCTCCCCTCGAGGTGCGATCAGCGTTCGGGCAAGGTGATGTTGAGTTCGAGAATCGAACAGTTGCCCTGGTTCTCCAAGGCCACCTGCACATCGTCGCTGCCGATGTTGACGTATTTGCGGATCACCTCGACCAGCTCCTGTTGCAGGGCAGGCAGGTAGTCCGGGGTACTGCGCTGACCGCGCTCGTGCGCCACGATGATCTGTAGACGCTCTTTCGCTACCGACGCGCTGGTGGTTTTCTGCCTGCCACGAAAGAAGTCAAAAAGGTTCATGGTTTATTTGCCTCCGAACAGGCGCGCGAAGAATCCTTGCTTCGGCGCTTCGATGAACCGCAGAGGCTTTTCTTTGCCCAGAAGACGGTCGACTGTATCGCTATAGGCCTGGCCTGCATCGCTCTGGTCGTCGAGGATGACCGGGTTGCCGCTGTTGGACGCCTTGAGCACGGCCTGGGACTCGGGGATCACACCCTTGAGTTTGATCGAGAGGATTTCCTCGACGTCGGCCACGCTGAGCATTTCGCCCTTTTCCACGCGCTCTGGATGGTAGCGGGTGATCAGCAGGTGTTCCTTGATCGGCTCCTCGCCATTTTCCGAGCGCCGCGACTTGCTCGAAAGCAGGCCCAGCATGCGGTCGGAGTCGCGAACCGAAGACACTTCGGGGTTGGTCACCACGATGGCTTCGTCGGCGAAGTACATCGCCAAGTGCGCGCCCTTTTCGATCCCGGCGGGGGAGTCGCAAATCACATAGTCGAAGTTCTCCTTCAACTCGTTGAGTACGCGCTCGACGCCTTCCTGGGTCAGGGCGTCCTTGTCGCGGGTCTGGCTCGCGGCGAGGATGAACAGGTTCTCGAGGCGTTTGTCCTTGATCAGGGCCTGTTGAAGGTTGGCCTCGTTGTTGACCACGTTGACGAAGTCGTACACCACGCGGCGCTCGCAGCCCATGATCAGGTCGAGGTTACGCAGGCCGACGTCGAAGTCGACGATGACGGTCCTGTGTCCACGCATCGCGAGGCCGGTACCGATAGCGGCGCTGGTGGTGGTCTTCCCCACACCCCCTTTGCCGGAAGTCACCACGATAATTTTGGACAAGGTATCTCACCCCTAAATAAATGGGACCGGTGTCCCTGTAAATACAGAAAATGGCAACGATGAATAAGTTGCTATATAGAGTGTTCGTTAAAAATGCCGGCAAGTATCGATCAAAGACGGGTGATGTTCAACACATCTCCACTGAGACTGACTTGTACGCTCGTCCCCCACAGTGGATCGCGGCGCAAGTCTTCGGAAACGCGGTATTGGCCGGCGATGGAAACCATCTCGGCGGTCATCTGCTGGCAGAAGATACGGGCGCGGGTATTGCCCTTGATACCGGCTAGCGCACGGCCGCGCATGGCGCCGTACACATGGATGTTGCCGTCGGCGAGAAGTTCCGCGCCCGGGCTGACCGAGGTGGTGACCACCAGGTCGCCGCCTTGGGCGTATATCTGCTGGCCGCCGCGCACGGGCGCGGTAATGATGCGCGTGGCGCGTATTTCCGGCTCCAGCGTCACGACCACGGGCGGCGGTTCGGGTTTCTTCACCTCCGGCTCGGGTTCGATCGGCCGCTCGCGGGCGCCCGACGGCGGCAGCACCGGCAGGTCGATGGCGATGGCCGCGGCGATGTCTTCGATGCGGTTGGCACGCAGGGCCAGGGTGCGCAGGCCGTGGTGGCGGCAGATGCGCATCAGGGCCGGCAGGTCGAGCGGGCCGGCGCTGGCGGGCAACTTGTCCAGCGCCAACACTAGTGGCGTGTTGCTGAAGAAGTTCGGCGCCAGGGCCACTTTCGCCGCCAATTGCCGGTCGAGTGCATCCAGGTCGTTGCGCGCCAGTTCCAGCACGGTGATGGCCAGCATGCTGCCCTTTAGCTGGAAGGCGGCGGAGGTGTCGGGGGTCTGGTTCAGGCTCATGGTCTGCATAGACGGCTTGTTACGGAAAAAGTGCCCTGACTTATAGCGAGAAACCGCGATGGGCCGCAACCGGTGGCAAAGGTTGTAGAATGCCCGGCCTTCGTCTTGCCGGAAGCTGTAATGGATCGTCCGCGTTTTCGCACCGCATTTCTTCATCCCAGGTTCTGGGCCTTGTGGCTGGGTCTGGGCGTGCTGTGGCTGATCGTGCAGTTGCCCTATCGGGCGCTGCTGGCCATTGGCCGGGCGCTGGGCGCGGTCATGTACCGCGTGGCCGGCGAACGTCGGCGCATCGCCGCACGCAACCTGGAGCTGTGCTTTCCACAGTATTCGAGCGACGAGCGGCAGCGCCTGCTCAAGGAAAACTTCGCCTCCACCGGCATCGCCTTCTTCGAAATGGCCATGAGCTGGTGGTGGCCCAAGGCACGCCTGGCCAAGCTCGCCCACATCGAGGGCCTGGAGCATCTGCAGGCGGCGCAGCGCGACGGCCAGGGCGCGATTCTCATGGCCGTGCATTTCACCACCCTGGAAATCGGTGCCGCCTTGCTGGGCCAGGTGCACACCATCGACGGCATGTACCGCGAGCATGGCAACCCGGTGTTCGATTTCATCCAGCGCAGCGGTCGCGAGCGGCATAACCTCGATTCGCTGGCAGTAGAGCGCGAAGACGTCCGCGGCATGCTCAAGCTGCTGCGCGCCGGGCGCGCCATCTGGTACGCCCCCGATCAGGACTACGGCACCAAGCAGAGCTTGTTCGTGCCGCTGTTCGGCATCCCTGCCGCCACGGTCACCGCCACCACCAAATTCGCGCGTCTGGGCAAGGCGCGGGTGATCCCCTTCACCCAGCGGCGTCTGGCCGATGGCAGCGGCTATCGATTGGTGGTGCACCCACCGCTGGCGGATTTCCCGGGAGAAAGCGAAGAGGCCGATTGCCTGCGCATCAACCAGTGGGTCGAAGGCGTGCTGAGCGAATGCCCGGAGCAATACCTGTGGGCACACCGCCGCTTCAAGTCGCGCCCGGAAGGGGCGGCGCCGTTGTACGAGAAACGCAAGAAGCGCTGAGGGCATGCGGCTCGATGCACGACAGGCATCGATCGGGAAGGGTAGGCCTGCTGAAACGAACTAGGGAGCGCATCGCGCTCCCTAGTTCGTTTTCGGGTAGGGCGTTATTCGGCGATCTGCAACTTGCGCGATTGGGTGTACACGTAGCGCACCTTCTCGTACTCGAACGGCGAGTTGAGCTGGCCGTAGCGGAAGTTGGTGTTGTAGCGCTTGTCCACCGCACGCAGCGCGAAGATCTCCGGATGGCGGCTGGACTCCTCCGGCACGTTCATGTAGTTGATCGACTGCTCGCCGGCGTAATCGACCACCAGCCCCGTGGTGTCGCGCAGGTTGGACGGGCCGAAGATCGGCAACATGATGTAAGGCCCGTCATGCACGCCATAGAAGCCCAAGGTCTGGCCGAAGTCCTCGCTCTGGCGCGGTAGGCCCATCTTGGTCGCCGGGTCCCATAGCCCGCCCACACCGATGATGGTGTTGAACATCAAGCGCGCGGTGATCTGCCCGGCGCGCTCGCCCTTGAGCTGCAGCACGCTGTTGAACAGGTTCGACACATCGCCCAGGTTGTTGAAGAAATTGGTCACGCCGGTGCGCACGAAGTGCGGCGTCACGTAGCGATAACCGTCCACGGCCGGCAACAGCACCCACTGGTCGAAACGGTAGTTGAAGTGGTAGATGCGCCGGTTGATCGATTCCAGCGGGTCATAGATGTTCAACGCCGTCAGGGTCGAACGCTCGAACTCGCGCTGGTTCAGGCCGGGGTTGAACTTGAGCTCGCTCAGCGGGTTGAGAAAACCGTCCGGGCCGGGCGTGAGCACGTGGTGCGGCGTATCGAGCACATCGGCTTCGACCACGCTGGTGCGCGGCGCGACTTCGGCGGCCTGGACGGAGCTGGCGAGCAGCAGGGCGGTGACGATCAGCAGTCGATTAACCACGGAAGAACTCCAGCATGGCGTCGCTGTTGACGCGGTAGTTGAGGTTGCCGCAATGGCCGCCGTGCGGGTAGAGGGTCAGGCGGTCGCCGAAGACCTTGCGCAGGAAGCCGATGTCGCCCGGGCCGAGGATGACGTCGTCGGCATTGTGCATCACCGCCACTTTCGGCGTGTTGTGCAGGTAGTCGGCCAGTGCGTACAGGCTCACCTGGTCGACCAGCTGCGGCAGGCTGTTGCCATCGCTGCGGGCGCGCCACATGGGAATCACCTGCTCGTTCAGGTAGCACTCGAAGTCGCATTGCAGCGCGCGTTTGAAGAACGGCGTGAGGCTGGTGCCTTCGGTGATCGGGTATTTGGGCGGAATGATCAGGCCGCGGCGGTTGATCAGGTCGGAGGTGAAGGCGATGTCGGCCGCCGAGAAGCGGAACGAGGTGCCGATCAGCATGGCCATCTGTTCGTTGGACAGGTGCTGGCGCGAGTTCTGGAAGTCGTACAGCAGCGCCTCGTTGAGGTCGACGAAGCCCTTCTCCTGGAAGTAGCGGGTGAGCTTTTCCAGCATCAGTTCATAGAAGGTGGTGCTGCGGTCGATGCCCTTGACGCGGGTCTGCACCAGCTTGTCGAGGTTGTTGACCGAGGTGAGCAGGTTCACCGGCGGGTTGAGCAACAGCACTTTCTTGAAGTTGAAGCTGCGCCGGGTTTCGTCCAGGCGGCTGACGAAAGCTGCGTCCAGGGCACCGAGGCTGTAGCCGGTGAGGTTGAAGCTGGTCACCGGCAGGCGTGGATGCTGGGCACGCACCGCCTGCATCACGCGGTACAGGTCCTCGGCGTCTTCCTGGCTGACGCCGGGGGTGGCGAAGCGCGAGGCGGCGCTCATGAAGTCCCAGCTGGTGGGCGAGGACAACTGCACCACGTGGTAGCCGGCCTGGTAGTAGAGCTTTTTCAGGTATTCGTTGATGCTCGAGTAATACGGCGCGCCGGTGCCGGCGATGATGAAGATCAGTGGCGCGGCGTGGTCCTGGCGGGCGATGCGGTACTTGAGCTTCTTCACCGACCAGAAGTTGTCGGGCAGGGTGAAGGCGCGCTCCGGGCGCAGGTTGAGGCTGTAGTCCTTCTGATCGATGTCCTCGTCGCTGGGCAGCGTCGGACGATCTTCGGGCGGTGTGGTGGCGATGGTCGCCTCGAACGGGTTGGTCAACGGATAGCCATAACTGGCCGCGTCTATGTCCCGCGCCGAGGCGGCCGCAGCCAGGAGCGAGCCGCACAGCAAGGCGGCGAGGCGCAATGATCGAAGCATCAGGGGTTCCCCAGGAAGAGCAGCAAGACGGTACGTCAGTAGGACAGTCGTGCCATCAGCAAAGTTGCCGAGGGGCGCTACAGTTTATTGCGCCACTTATTGCCGCAGAGGTCGTTGCGCCGACCCTTGACGCGGCGGTGGCTATTTTAAGGCAACATGGGCCGCCTGCCGCTGGCTGTATTTGTAGCGATTGTGTAAACGGACTTGGTTTCCCTGGTGATTCTCTGGAGCGCTGCATGTCACGTGGCACCGCGGTAGTAAGCATTGTGCTGGCCTTGGGCGCGCTGTTGGCGGTCAGTTACGGCGTGCGTTACGCGCTTATGGAGGACGCACGCTGGGTCGGTGCCTGCATGGGCGATGCCGGGCCATGGCAGTGCCGGGTGCGGGCCGGGCTGGGCTGGCTGATTCATTTCAAGGCGATCGCCGGTGCAGCGCTGGCCTGCGCGCTGCTGGCGCAGGGGCTGGCCGGGCGCGTCGGCCGTGCGCTGGCGTGGTTGGCGCTGCTCTTCGGCGTGCCGGCACTGGTGCTGTACAGCGCCAGCCTGGCGGTGTTCGCCGTGGTCCTGGGCGGTCTACGCCTGGTGCGCGGACGCCTCTGAACCCGGCAGCGTGGCGCCAGATTGCAGGCCGCGACGCCGACAGCGCAGCAGTGCCATCGCCATCGCCAGGCTTACGCCGGCCCAGCCCCAGGCCTGAGCGCTGTGCAGCCCCTCCTGGTACAACTGCGGCAGTATGCCCAGGCCTACGATGGCCGCCAGCAAAGCGCATTCGCGCGGCGGCGCGGCCAGAGGGCGCAGCGACAGCACAAGCGCCGGCAGTGCCAGCGCCGCCGTCGGGAAGCTGCGGTAGCGCGGCTCGAACACCATCTCCAGCATGCTCACCGCCGCGGCGAAACCTGCCGCCAGCACCAGCCAGCGACCCACGCCCTGCAACCGTGCGAACAGCGCCGCGCGCCAGCCATGGCGCTGACTCAGGGCCAACGCGGCATGCACCATCAGCACGGCACTGAGCAGTGCGAGCGACACGGCCCACGCCCACTCACCGGCAAAACGCGCATGGGTGCGCGTCAGTTCGCCCCACAAACCCAGGCTGACCGCGCCGAACGCCGCCAGTAACGGCAGGGCCAGGGCTGCGCCCAGGCCGCGCGGGCGACCGGCTACCAGCAAGGTCGCCAGCATCAGTACGCCACTTGCCAGCCACCATTGCGGCCACAAGGCCAGGTTGCTCACCGGCCCTTCGAGCACGCCCTTGTCTTGGCGGTCGGCGTCGTACAGGCCCCAGTAGCCGCCCACTGCCCCCTCGCTCGCGCGCTTCCAGGGCTGGTCGAAGGCTTCGATCAGGTTGTAGCGCCAGCCGCCGGCCTCGGCCTGGGCGACGAAGCCGCGCACGAACCGCGCTTCGTTGGCCCGGCTGGGCAGGGCGGTCTCGCGCTGGCGGCCTTCGCTGGGCCAGCCGGTCTCGCCGATGAAGATCGGCTTGGGCGCGAATCGCTCGACGAACCGCTGGTGGATGCGGGCGACATGTCGCAGCGCGTCGTCGATGTCCCGAGGCTGGTCTTCCCAATAAGGCAAGAGGTGGATGGTGAGGAAATCCACAGCCGGGGCGATCTGCGGATGTTGCAACCAGAACTCCCAGACGTCGGCATAAGTCACCGGCACCGACACCTCGCGTTTGACCTGGGCGATCAGCTCGACCAGGGCGCTGCCGGTGATCTCCTTGCGCAACAGTGCTTCGTTGCCGACGATCACGGCCGTGACCACATCGGGGTTGGCGTTGGCCGCTTCGATCAACAGCCGCACCTCGCGAGCGGTGTCGACCGGGTTGGCGTTGACCCAGGCGCCGAGCATCACTTTCAGGCCGTGTTTGCGTGCCAGGGCGGGAATTGCCTGCAAACCGGTCATGGAGTAGGTACGGATGCACTCGAATCGCTCAGCCAGCAGTGCCAGGTCGGCGTCCATGCGCGCCGGGCGCAACTGGAATGGCTGGTCGAACGGCGACTGGTCCTTGTCGAACGGGGTGTAGGAAGCGCATTGCAGCTTGTGCGTCGGGCCCGTCGCATCGGCCAGAGCCACCGGCTTGCCCAGCCCATGCCACGCGGCGCCCAGGCCCAGCAGGACGAGCATGCAGACGAGCGCATAGAGTGGCATGGGCAAACGGGCAGGGCTGGGCATCGGACGGTCCGTCGTGGGAAGTGGAACGGTGGGTACGCAAGCACAGGCGGGCGCTGCACAAGAGGTGCGTGCGGACGTGGACCTGGCTGTCGGCCGTGCAAGCGTAGCCCGTCGTCGCGTCTTCGACATGCAAGGATCGCGCAGGGCCTTGTAAGCGAATGGCGCTAATGGCCAAGTGCTGTCGCTGAGAACGTGTTGAGAGTCGTAGCTGGAGCAGGTTGACCTGCCACAGCGGTTGATGATGAACCCTCAAACAAGACCTGACGCGGGGATGCTTTGATGAAGATGCGACGTTTGCTGGGTGTGGGTTCGGCTTTGATCCTGGCCATGGGTGCTACCCAGGCGATGGCCAAGGAAGTGAGCATCGGTTATGTGGACGGGTGGGCCGACAGCGTCGCCACCACCAACGTGGCCGCCGAAGTGATCAAACAGAAACTGGGCTACGACGTCAAACTCCAGGCCGTCGCCACCGGGATCATGTGGCAGGGCGTGGCCACCGGCAAGCTCGACGCGATGCTGTCGGCCTGGCTGCCGGTAACCCACGGCGATTACTGGGCCAAGAACAAGGACAAGGTGGTCGACTACGGCGCCAACTTCAAGGACGCCAAGATCGGCCTGATCGTCCCCGACTATGTCAAGGCCAACAGCATCGCCGACCTCAAGACCGACGCCAGCTTCAAGCAGAAGATCGTCGGCATCGACGCCGGTGCCGGCGTGATGATCAAGGCCGAACAGGCGATCAAGGACTACGACCTCACGGGATACAAACTCCAGGCCAGCTCCGGCGCCGCCATGACCTCCGAACTGGGCCGCGCCTACGCCAAGAAGGATTCCATCGCCGTCACCGGCTGGGTGCCGCACTGGATGTTCGCCAAGTGGAAGCTCAAGTTCCTCGAAGACCCCAAAGGCGTGTTCGGCGAAGCCGAAACCGTCAACAGCGTCGGCAGCAAGCAACTGGCGAGCAAGGCGCCGGAAGTGGCCGAGTTCCTCAAGAAGTTCTCCTGGCAGTCCAAGGACGAGATCGGCGAGGTCATGCTGGCCATCCAGGAAGGCGCCAAGCCTGAAGCCGCCGCCAAGGACTGGGTCGCCAAGCACCCGGAGCGCGTGAAGGAGTGGACCGGTAAGTAAAGCTCGCCGTATAGACAGGGGGCTGGCCGGCGCAGTGGCCAGCCCCTTCAGGCGTCGAGCGCGTCGTCGAAGACCGCGCGCAAATGCCCCCGATAGCTATCGAACGCGGCGATCGCGCCCTTTACCGCCTGCGCCTCTTGTTCCTCTTGCAACACCTGCCCATCGACCTGCTCGACGAACGCACGCCAGTGCAAGGCGCGACCTTGCGGGTGCGGCGCCAGGTGACGGGCGCCAAACGCCGCATCGAGCTCCAACTGTTGGGTCTGCTTGAACAGGAACGCCGCGCCCAGGTTCGAACCCTCGCTGCAATACAGCCAGCCCAGCGCTTCGGGAGCCTCCACGGCAACCTGCGCCGGCACGGGCGGCACGCCCAGGCCCAGATCGACCATGTCCGCCTGCACGGCGGCGAAGCGCGACAACTGCGCAAGCCCCGGCAACCAGCGGTTGAGGGTCGCGTCCTGGTACAGCCCCAGCAGACTGCCATGGAAGGCGTGTTGCACGCGCAGAAAGCGCGCATAGCGTTCGCGGTCGGCGAACGGCCGCGCCGCCATCACCAGGGTATCGACGGTATCGTGGTCACGGCTGCTGGCCAGTTTCAGGCGTTGGCAGCGGCCTTGGGCGGGAGCGGGCGAAGGGGGCATCGAAGGCATCCGTAGGCATGAGCGAGTGCGGGCGGTAGCGTAGGCAGTTGACTGTCCAGGGCGCGTTTCGATCCGCTCGGGCTGTGTTGTGACGGCCAGCGTTGCGCGAGGGTCACCGGGCGTTGCGGGAATCTTGTCCGGGCGGCGCGGTCTGCGCTGTGAACGTCATCGCAGTGCGACAGCGGCAGGGCGGTTGTCCCGAGCTGGGTGTGGCGGTCATACTCTTGCACCCCTCGCGGCCATCCGCGTCGCCCCTATGGACAGCAATCGGTTCTATTCATGAAGAAATCAGTAGGCATTCTCTGCGGTCTGGCCGTCGCCATCGCCGCCGTCACCGTCGCCGGCGCCTGGTACACCGGCAAACAGCTTCCTGCGGAGCTGGAGCGCTCCATCGCGCGTGCCAACACCGAGTTCAAGAATGCGGCGGCCGGCACCGGTGGCACCTTGACCGCCGAGCTGGTCTCGCTCGACCGCCATTTCTTCAGCAGTGACGCGCGCTACCGCATCAGTGCCAAGAACCTGTGGCTGGGCGGGCAGAGCGAGCCGCTCAATTTCGACGTCGCCATCGACGACCACATCGAGCATGGGCCATTCCCCTGGTCGCGGGTCAAGTCGTTCAAGCTGCTGCCGGTCATGGCGGTCAGCAACAGCGCCCTGGTCAAGGACGAGCAGACCGCCGCCCTGTTCGACGCCGCCGGCGGCCAGTCGCCGCTGACCGGGCAGGTCAGCCTGGGCTATGCCGGTGGCATCGACAGCCTGCTGCACGTGGCGCCGATGAAAGTCGTCCAGGACGACGGCGGCAGCGTCGATTTCTCCGGCCTGCGCCTGCAGGTCGAAGGCGACCGCGATGGCGATGCCGTGAAGATCCATGGCACCGCCGACCGTCTGCAGGTCAAGATCGTGGGCGATCGCCCACCGGCGACCCTGGTATTCGACGGCTTCAAGATCGGCGGCGACCTGACCAAGACCGACCATGAGATGGTCTACGTCGGCAAGCTCGACCTGTTCTTGTCGCAGTTGCAGGCCACCTTGGGGCCGAAACAGGACGTGCTGCTGCTCAAGGGGCTGGAGCAGAACAACCTCTACAGCCTGGAAGGCAAGGACCGCCTAGGCGGGCGGCTGGAATACAAGGTTTCCGACATCACCTACGCCGACCGCGCCGTCGGCAGCGGGCAGATGGTGTTCAACTTCCGCTCCGTCGACATTCCGGCCATGCGCGCGTTGACCGAGTGGTACCAGACCAAGCTGCCGCAGGTGCAGCAGGCCGCCGCCGAAGGCCAGCAGGTGCCGTCGTTCGAGATGAGCGACGCCGAGCGTGCCCAGGTCCAGGCCAACCTGCAAAAGCTGCTGGCTGCCAAGCCCCGGGCCGAGATCGAAGACCTGTCGTTCAAGACGGCCCGTGGCACCAGCCAGTTCAAGCTGGGCGTCGACTTCACCAACCCGACCTCCTTCGACCTGCCGCCCGACCAACTGGGCAAGCAACTGGTCGCCCTGGTGGACGGCAAGCTGACCTTGTCCAAGCCCATGGTCGGTGACCTCGCCACCTTGCAGGCATTGCTCGACGGGCAGACCGACGCCCAGGCCATCGCCCAGCAATCGAGCCAGGCCGGCGAAATGCTCGGCGTCATGGCGCTGCAAAGCGGCCTGGCCACGGTGCAGGGCGAAGACGTGGTGTCGACCCTGCATTACGCCGACGGCACGGTAGACTTCAACGGCAAGAAGATGCCGGTCGAACAGTTCCTCATGATGCTGGCATCCATGGTGCCGCAACGCTGACGGGCCGCCGACCCCGCCCGCTGTGTGGGCAGGGTCGGATAGCGACGCGTGGGTGCAATGCCCATGGGCTTCGAACGGCCACGACGGCGTTGCGCAGCCCGATGGCGAGGACGTGCGACCGGACCTCTGTCAGCCGCACCGCTCGGCCAGTCCGATCAGGCTGCAACACAGGCTCGAACCACCCTCTCGCGCAGCAGAAATATCGCTTTTGCATTGATCCGATTCTCTGTAGCCTTCGGCGTCCATAACAATCCGGGCCCGCAAATGGGCCGCGACGGCGCCCCCCAGCAGCCGTCCGGCACCTTTAGCCGATTTGCCAGGGCCGGGTGCTACTCTCGACTGACGCGCACACGCGCCCGCAGGTCCAGCGATCATGACCCAGATTTCCGAACGTCTCCTGGTTCAAGCCCACCTTGATGCCAAGCAGCCCCAGCCCCTGACGCCCGAGCAGCAGGCCGACTACCGCGTCGCCATCGCCGCCGAGCTCAAAGCGCAGAACGCCGTGCTGGTGGCCCATTTCTATTGCGATCCGGTGATCCAGGCGCTGGCCGAGGAAACCGGCGGCTGCGTGTCCGACTCCTTGGAAATGGCGCGCTTCGGCCGCGACCACGACGCCGATACGGTCATCGTCGCCGGGGTGCGTTTCATGGGCGAGACGGCGAAGATTCTCACGCCGCACAAGCGCATCCTCATGCCCACCCTTGAGGCGACCTGCTCGCTGGACCTGGGCTGCCCGGTCGAAGCTTTCTCGGCGTTCTGCGACCAGCACCCGGAGCGCACGGTGGTGGTCTACGCCAACACCTCGGCTGCCGTGAAAGCGCGCGCCGACTGGGTAGTGACCTCCAGCTGCGCGTTGGAGATCGTCGAAACCCTGATGGACAACGGCGAAACCATCCTCTGGGGACCGGACCAGCACCTGGGGCGCTATATCCAGAAACAGACCGGCGCCGACATGCTGCTGTGGGACGGTGCCTGCATCGTGCACGAGGAGTTCAAGTCGCGGCAGTTGGCCGACATGAAAGCGCTGTACCCGGATGCGGCGATCCTGGTGCACCCCGAGTCGCCCGAGTCGGTCATCGATCTCGCCGACGCTGTCGGCTCTACCAGCCAGTTGATCAAGGCTGCGCAGACCCTGCCGAACACGACCTTCATCGTCGCCACCGACCGCGGCATCTTCTACAAGATGCAGCAGCTGTGCCCGGACAAGGTCTTCATCGAAGCGCCCACCGCCGGTAACGGTGCGGCGTGCCGCAGCTGTGCGCATTGCCCGTGGATGGCGATGAACACGCTCGAACGCACGCTCGATTGCCTGCGCACCGGCAGCAACGAGATCAGCGTCGATGCGGCGTTGATTCCACGCGCGGTGAAACCGTTGCAGCGCATGCTCGATTTCACCCAGGCGGCGCGTTTGAAGTTGTCGGGTAATGCCTGAGCTGTAGAGGGCGAGGGCGAGGGCGAGGGCGGGGCCGCAACGCGGCTCCGATCGTCTTTTGCACAGGGCCTTGAAGCCCTGCGCACTATCGCATCATGTCCTTGACCATGCGCTCCTGCTCCATGATTTCCCGCTGGCGCTGGTCGATCAACGAAGCCAGCGGGAAGTTGCTGCCCGCACGGCGCTTGGCGAAATCCAACTGCTGGATGGCCTGGTCGAAGTCGCCGACCAAGGTAAAGTATTCCGCCCGCGCCCGGTGCAAGCCGACGGTGTTGCCCGACAGACCACGCACTTCGGCCACTTCGTACCAGACGTCTGGGTCTTCTGGGCGATCCTTCAACAGGCTGTCCAGCACCTTTTCCGCCTCTGCCGGCTTGCCCTGCTTGATCAGCAGGTCGGCGCGCACCTGGTTGAGCGGGTAGTTGCCCGGATACAGGCCTTGCAGACGCTCGACGCGCTGCTGGGCGTCGGCCAGACGGTTGTTGGTGATCTCCAGGTCGATCTGCGCCAGGTTGTAGCTGATGTCGTTGGGCGCTTTGGCCAGCAACGGCTTGAGGTTGGCGCGCGCTTCGTTGAGCTGCCCGCCGCGGATCTGCGCCAGGGCCAGGCCATAACGGGCGGCGTCGAGGGTCGGGTCTTCGTCGAGCTGG
Organism: Pseudomonas sp. MLB6B; assembly: GCF_054508135.1. NCBI lineage: Bacteria > Pseudomonadati > Pseudomonadota > Gammaproteobacteria > Pseudomonadales > Pseudomonadaceae > Pseudomonas > Pseudomonas sp. MLB6B. The sequence goes on from NZ_CP199313.1 coordinate 2,143,377, forward strand.
GCGCGGAAACGCTTGGCCGCCAGGCCCGGCGTGCCTTCGTAGGTGAGGGCCACGCGCGCACGGATCAACTGATAGCGCAGGCTGTCTTCGACGCCGCCCTTGGGCGCCTGCTCGGCGCGGTTGCGGGTGTCGGCGATGCGCGATTCGGTGACCGGGTGGGTCAGCAGGAATTCCGGCGGCTTGCCGTCGTAACGGTACTGGCGCGCCAGGCGCTCGAACATGCTGGGCATGTTGCGCGGGTCGTAGCCGGCTTTTTCCAGGTTGAGGATGCCGATGCGGTCGGCCTCCTGCTCGTTCTGCCGGGAAAAGCGCCGCTGCTCCTGGATGGCGGCGGCCTGGCTGCCGGCGATCAGGCCGATGCCGGCATCGCCACCGCCGCCGGCGGCCAGCACGATCCCGGCCAGCAGCGCGGCCATCATCGGCAACTGCATGCGCTGCTGCGCCTCGACGCCGCGGGCGAAGTGGCGCTGCGACAAGTGCGCCAGTTCGTGGGCCAGCACCGAGACATACTCGCCTTCGGTCTGGGCATTGAGAAACAGCCCGCCGTTGACCCCGACGATCCCGCCCGGCGCTGCGAAGGCGTTGAGCTCGCGGCTGTCGATGAGGATGAATTCCAGGCGCCGATCCTGCAACTGGCTGGTCTCGGCCAGGCGATAGACGCTGGTCTCGACATAATCCTTGAGCTGCGGATCGTTGAGCTGTTTGACGTTACCGCGCAGCAGGCTCAGCCATGCCCGGCCCAGATCGTGTTCCTGCTTGGGCGAAACGATCGAGGAGCTGGCATCGCCCAGCGACGGCAGGTCGTCGGCATGGCCGGGAACGGCCAGCAGGCAGGCCAGCGCCAGCAGGGTAGGGCGCAGTGGATTCATGGATGCAGCTCGCGTCGGTAAAAGACGTCTACTGTAGCCCGCTCACACGCCACCGACCAGTGGCGCTATCCTAGCGGGCTCTCTACTTTGCCCCGGAGCTGTCCATGACCGAATCCCTCACCTGCGCCGCCGAAGTCGACGCCAGCGGCCTCAACTGCCCACTGCCCTTGCTCAAGGCGAAAATGGCGCTCAATGGCCTGGACAGCGGTGCGGTGCTCAAGGTGGTCGCCACCGATGCGGGCTCGCAACGTGACTTCCACACCTTCGCCCGCCTCTCAGGTCATGCCCTGGTCGACGAGCGCATCGACGGCGGCGTGTACACCTACTGGCTGCGCAAGGCCTGAGCCTTTCAAGGATCTTCAATGTTCAACGTGCTTCGCGGCTGGATTCAGCGTTACTTCTCCGACGAGCAGGCCGTGGTGCTGGCGGTGCTGCTGGTGCTGGCCTTCACCCTGGTCCTGACCCTCGGTGGCATGCTGGCGCCGGTGTTGGCAGGGCTGGTGCTGGCGTTTCTGATGCAGGGGCTGGTCAACACCCTGGAGCGCTGCAAGGTGCCGACCCGGGTGGCGGTGGGGGTGGTGTTCACCCTGTTCCTCGGCGCCTTGGCCGCGTTCCTGCTGATCCTGGTGCCGCTGCTCTGGCATCAATTGATCACCTTGTTCAACGAGCTGCCAGGCATGCTCGGCAAGTGGCAGTCGCTGCTGTTGCTGCTGCCCGAGCGCTATCCGCATCTGGTGTCCGACGAGCAGGTGCTGCGCGCCATCGAGTCGGTGCGCGGCGAGATCGGCAAGTTCGGGCAATGGGCGCTGACCTTTTCGCTGTCGAGCCTGCCGTTGCTGGTCAGCGCGATGATCTACCTGGTGCTGGTGCCGATCCTGGTGTTCTTCTTCCTCAAGGATCGCGAGGTGATCGCGCGTTGGGTATCGGGTTACCTGCCGCGCGAGCGCACCCTGCTCAACCGCGTGGGCGACGAGATGAACCGGCAGATCGCCAACTACATTCGCGGCAAGGGCATCGAGATTCTGATCTGCGGCATCGCCACCTACATCGCCTTCATCAGCCTGGGGCTGAACTACGCCGCCTTGCTGGCGCTGCTGGTGGGGTTGTCTGTGGTGGTGCCGTACGTGGGCGCGGTGGTGGTGACCGTGCCGGTGACCTTGATCGCGCTGTTCCAGTGGGGCTGGGGCGACCAGTTCATCTACCTGATGGCGGTGTACGCGATCATCCAGGCGCTCGACGGCAACGTGCTGGTGCCGCTGCTGTTCTCCGAAGCGGTCAGCCTGCACCCGGTGGCGATCATCTGCGCGGTGCTGTTGTTCGGCGGATTGTGGGGGTTCTGGGGGATCTTCTTCGCCATTCCGCTGGCGACCTTGTGCAAGGCCGTGCTCGACGCCTGGCCCAAGCAGGAACCACCCGTAGCGCCGCTGTTGTAGAGGTCGCCTGAGGCTGGGGGAAGGCCGGTGTGCCGACCCCCACAGTTGTCGGGGATATGCTCAGCCTTGGTGCAGGCTCTGCGCGGCGGCCAGTACCGCATCCACATGCCCCGGCACCTTCACCCCGCGCCATTCCTGGCGCAGCACGCCTTCGCAGTCGATCAGGAAGGTGCTGCGGTCGACGCCCAGGTACTCCTTGCCGTAGAGCTTCTTCAACTTGATCACGTCGAACAGTTGGCACAGCGCCTCGTCCTTGTCGCTGATCAGCTCGAAGGTGAAGCCCTGCTTGGCCTTGAAGTTCTCGTGGGACTTCAAGCCGTCGCGCGACACGCCCAAGACCACCGTGTTGGCCGCTTCGAAAGCCGGCAACTGGTCGCGGAAACCCTGGCCTTGGGTGGTGCAGCCCGGCGTGCTGTCCTTGGGGTAGAAGTACAGCACCACCTGGCGGCCTTTGAAGGCGGCCAGTTCGACGGGCTGGCCGCCGGTGGCCTGGGCTTGGAAGTTGGGTACGGCCTGGTCGAGTTCGACGCTCATGCTGGAGTCCTCACACCGGGTTCTGCGGGCGCCAAGGTTCGATCAGCGCATCGAGGTTCAAGGCATCGGCGAAGTCCAGGAACTGATCGCGCAGCCAGCTGATTTGCGTGCCGGCCGGCAGGATCACGGTGAACTGCGCGTTGAGCATGCTGCTGCCGGTCTGCGGCGCCAGGTAGGTGTCGCAGGTCATGGCGTCGAGCTCGACACGGTGGTCGAGGAAGAACTGGCATAGCTCGTTGATGATGTCGGGGCGATAGGCGGCGCTGACGTAGGCGACATAAGGCAGGGCCTGGGGGCGTACTTCCTGCTCGGCGCTACGAACGACGTCGATGGTCATGCCGTGCTTCTTGGCAAGGCCGGGCAGGGTGCTTTCCAGGCGCGCCAGGGCGTCCCAGTTGCCGCCGACCTGCAAGACCAGGGCGCTGGTCTCGCCGTGGCGCGACAGGCGCGAAGTGACCACCGCGCAGCGGTTGTCGAACGCGGCGCGGCTCAGGATGTTGGCCAGCTCCATGGGGTTGGGCCCCAAGGCGCTGATGACGAGAAATTGTTCGCGAACGGTTGGGGTGGACATGCAGCATTCCTAAAGCGATGAGTGGTCGGTGCGCAGGCCGGTGGCTACCGACTTCCAGGCGTTGCCCGAAGGGGTGCGAACGGACGTTGAACGGCATTGGCGGCCCAGTGGACCCCACGCTGCCGAGCAAAGAGCGCAGGGTAGCGAAATCCTGCCGCCAGGGGAATGCTCCACCCGCCAGCTTCGCTTGTACAAGGCCGAAGGCGCCAGTACCATTACCGCTCTCTTTTTCCGGCAGGAGCAGTTACATGATTGCGGGCAGTATGGTGGCATTGGTCACTCCCATGGATGCACACGGGCGTCTGGATTGGGACAGCCTCGGCAAACTTGTAGACTTCCACCTGGAAAAAGGCACCCACGCAATCGTCGCCGTCGGCACCACCGGCGAGTCGGCCACCCTGAGCGTGGACGAGCACATCGCGGTCATCGAGTTCGTCGTCAAGCGCGTCGAAGGGCGTATTCCCGTCATTGCCGGTACGGGCGCCAACTCCACCAGCGAAGCGGTCCACCTCACGCAGAACGCCAAGAATGCCGGCGCCGACGCCTGCCTGCTGGTGGTGCCGTACTACAACAAGCCCACCCAAGAGGGCCTGTACCAGCACTTCAAGCACATCGCCGAGTCGGTCGACATTCCGCAGATCCTCTACAACGTGCCCGGCCGCACCGCCTGCGACATGCAGGCCGACACCGTTATCCGCCTTTCCAGCGTGCCGAATATCATCGGCATCAAGGAAGCCACTGGCGACCTGGCCCGGGCCAAGGCCATCCTCGAAGGCGTGCCTGCCGACTTCCTCGTGCTCTCGGGCGATGACCCTACCGCAGTCGAGCTGATCCTGCTCGGCGGCAAAGGCAACATCTCGGTCACCGCCAACGTGGCCCCACGGGAAATGGCCGACCTTTGCGAAGCGGCCCTCGCCGGCAACGCCGAAAAGGCCCGCGCCCTCCACGAAACGCTCTTGCCCCTGCACAAGCACCTGTTCTGCGAAGCCAACCCGATTCCAGTGAAATGGGCGCTGGTGGAAATGGGCCTGATGCAGCAAGGCATCCGCCTGCCGCTGACCTGGCTCAGCGCAGGTTGTCACGAACAAGTCCGTACTGCCTTGCGCCAGTCCGGCGTACTGGTTTAATCGAGGAAGTACACCGCATGAAGCGATTGGCTGGTTTATCCGCCCTTGCATTGATCATCTCCAGCACCAGCGGTTGCGGCTGGTTGTGGGGCGACGAAGGTTATTTCCGTGATCGCGGCAGCGACTACCTGCAAGCGCAGACCACTGCGCCCATGCAGTTGCCGCAAGACGCCACCAGCGTCAAACGCCTCGATCCGCTGCTGCCGATCCCGCGCAACATCGCCGACGAAGGCGCCAAGACCGAATTCGAAGTGCCGCGCCCGCAGCCGCTCAATGGCGTCGCCAACGCCAGCGAATACAGCTTGCAGCGCAGTGGCAACAGCCGTTGGGTACTGGCCCAGCGCGCGCCTGCCGAAGTCTGGCCGGTGGCCCGGCAGTTCTTCGAAGACAATGGCTTCCGCATCGCCGAAGAGCGTCCGCAGACCGGTGAATTCAACACCACCTGGCAGCGCTTCGACGAGTTGTCCGCGTCCCTCGGCCAACGTCTGGCCAGCTCCGCCAGCAGCGGCGACAGCCAGGTGCGCGTTCGCGTGCGCATCGAGCCGGGCGTGCAGCGCAATTCCAGCGAGGTCTACATCGCCAGCATCGAGCGGCCCGCCGGCAGCTCCGCCGAAGGTGAGTTCCCGTCCAACAGCAACAACACCGGCGTGGACGCGCTGCTGGTCGACGAAATGCTCGCCAGCATGAACCGCAGCGCCGAAAAAGGCGGCTCGGTCTCGCTGCTCGCCGAGCGCGATTTCGATACACCCAGCCGCGTGACGCTGAGCGAAGACGGCAGCGGCAACCCGGTGCTGTTCGTGGGCTCGGACCTGGACCGCGCCTGGTCGGGCGTGGGCCGTTCGCTGGAGCAGGGCCAGTGGCGCGTCGAAGACATCAACCGCAGCCTGGGCCTGTACTACATCAACCTGTCGGAAAAACCCGAAGACAAGCAGAGCAAGCCTGGCTTCTTCGGCCGTCTGTTCGGCAGCGAGGCCACCGAGCAAGAGCGCGAAGCCCGTGCCGAGCGTTATCAGGTGCGTCTGAGCAAGGTCGGCGAGAACGTGCAGGTCACGGTCGAGAAGAACATCAACACCGTGGCCCCGGCCGATGTCGCCCGTCGCGTGTTGAGCGCCATCCAGGACCACTTGGGCTAAGTGCGCTTCGCGGTCCTCGGAAGCGGCAGCCAAGGGAACGGCACGCTGGTCGCCAGTGATGACACCTTCATCTTGGTCGATTGCGGCTTTTCCCTGCGCGAAACCGAGCGGCGTCTGGCGCTGCTCGGCGTCGCGGCCTCACAACTGAGCGCCGTGCTGGTCACCCACGAACATGCCGATCATGTGCACGGGGTAGGGCTGCTGGCACGACGCTATGGCATTCCGGTGTACCTTAGCCAAGGCACGCTGCGCGGCCTGCGCAAACCGGTCGAAGTGGCGGGTTTTCTGGGCTGCGGCGACAGCCTGAGCATCGGCGGTCTGACGGTCAGCGCGGTGCGCGTCGAGCATGATGCCCATGAGCCTTTGCAGTATGTGATCAGCGACGGCACGCGGCGCTTCGGCATGCTCACCGACCTGGGCAGCTACGACGCTCGTCTGCTGGAGCACTACCGCGAACTCGACGCCCTGCTGATCGAGGCCAACCACTGTCGCGACCTGCTCGCCCGCGGCCACTACCCGATGTTCCTCAAGCGCCGCGTCGGCGGCAGCCAGGGACACTTGAACAACCACCAGGCCGCGAACCTGGTGGCCGAGCTGGGCTGGAACACCTTGCAGCACCTGGTGCTGGCCCACCTCAGCAGCAAGAACAACCTGCCACAGCTGGCGCTCCAGTGCTTCGTCGACACCCTTGGGTGCGACCCGGACTGGCTCCAAGTGGCTAACCAGGACACCGGGCTCGACTGGCGCCACATCGCCTAGCCCACCCACACTGCAAGCGGAGCCCCCCATGGAAAAACGCGACGAACTCTACCGCGGCAAGGCCAAATCGGTTTACCAGACCGACGATGCCGACCGCCTGATCCTGTTGTTCCGCAATGACACCTCGGCCTTCGACGGCAAGCGCATCGAGCAGCTCGATCGCAAGGGCATGGTCAACAACAAGTTCAACGCCTTCATCATGCAGAAGCTCGAAGCGGCGGGCGTGCCGACGCAGTTCGACAAGCTCCTGGGCGACAACGAGTGCCTGGTCAAGAAGCTCGACATGATTCCGGTCGAGTGCGTGGTGCGCAACTACGCCGCCGGCAGCCTCGTCAAGCGCCTGGGTGTGGAAGAGGGCATCAAGCTCGAGCCGTCCACCTTCGAGCTGTTCCTGAAGAACGACGAAAAAGGCGATCCGTTCATCAACGAATCCCACGTCGTAGCCTTCGGCTGGGGCACTGCCGAGCAATTGGTGGAAATGAAGAAGCTGTCGCTCAAGGTCAACGAAGTGCTGACCCAGCTGTTCGATGAGGCCGGTCTGCTGCTGGTCGACTTCAAGCTGGAGTTCGGCGTGTTCCACGGCCAGATCGTGCTGGGCGACGAGTTCAGCCCCGACGGCTGCCGTCTGTGGGACAAGCAGACCCGCGAGAAGATGGACAAGGACCGCTTCCGCCAGGGTCTGGGCGGCGTGATCGAAGCCTACGAAGAAGTCGCCAAGCGCCTGGGCGTACCGCTGTAAGCGGGACGTTAACGCAAGCGTCTGATCCCACGCGGTTTTTTGTAGAAAAAGGTTTGCCTTTCGAAGAATCGCTGGTATGATGCGCGCCACTGGAGAGATGCCGGAGTGGTCGAACGGGACGGATTCGAAATCCGTTGTACTGGCAACAGTACCTAGGGTTCAAATCCCTATCTCTCCGCCATATCGAAAAAACCCCGTAGATCTGATCTACGGGGTTTTTTTTGGTCTGCATTTCCCAGTTTTCGGTTAACAGCCTTACATCCCATCGCCTACTACGCTGAACGACAAAAGGCAGGGGATCCATACAGGCCCTGTCAGCGTTCCGCTCAGGAGTCGACCCGTGACAGCCCTTACCTCCAAAGCCTGCGCCACCTTGGCCGCTGCCCGCGCGTTCAACCACACCGTCGCCGCCCAGCTCGGCGCTGCCCAGGCCTTCAATTGGCAGCGCTCGGCAATCGATCACTGCCGCGAAAGGCTCGAAACCGCCATGTGCGTCATGGCCGAAGACGTCCAGCCCAGGCAACCTCCGGCGCACCTTCGGGCGCTGTTGCAGCAGGCGTCGGTCGATTGCCTCGCGGCCAACCCCGCCTTGTCGCCGATCACCGAGGCCCTGTCGCCTCTTCTGGCACACGCCGACTGGATGAAGCGCGAAGCCGCGCCGGGTGCGGACGACCACTTCGTCGAGCGTCACCGTCATGCGCTGCTGCTGGGGCCCGACCAGCCGATCACCTGTACGTCGCTGTTGCTGGGTGTCGCGATTCTCGAACCGCAGGTCACCTACCCGTTCCATCGACACCCGCCCGAAGAGTTCTACTTGGTGCTTTCGCCGGGCCAGTGGTATCAGGAGGGTCTGGGCTGGTGGCAGCCGGGTTGCGGCGGGGTGGTGCACAACCCACCGGGCGTGCGCCATGCCATGGCTTCGCAGGCCGAGCCGCTACTCGCTTTATGGGGCTTGCTGCTCTGAGCAGAAAAGGTGTGCGGAAACGATTCGCCCTCGGCGCTCATAGGATTGCGCCTGCGGAGCACTGCCACCGCTTCGTCCCGGTACACTCCTTGCACTGCCTTCGAACCCATCCATCCACACTGGCCTTCTTTCAGATCTGCCGCCCAACGCTGTGAGCCTTCGCATGCCTTTCTCCAATGGTTTCCTCCTCAGCCTGTCCCTCTGCCTGGACATCGGCATCGCCAACATCGCCATGATCACCCTCGCCATGCAGCGCGGCTTCCTGCAAGGTTTCTGGCTCGGTCTCGGCACCTGCGTGGGCGACCTGATCTACGCCATCGCCGCGCTGGCCGGGATGACCGTGCTGCTGCAATTCGAAGCCGTGCGCTGGGCGCTGTGGCTGGGCGGTTCTGCGCTGCTGGTGTGGTTCGCGCTGAAGATGCTCTGGGCGGCGTGGCGCGGTGGGCAGGTGCAGGCCGAAGCAGAGGTCAAGGTCGAGTCAGGCTGGCGCGAGTTCATACGCGGTATCGTGCTGGCGATGTCGTCGCCCAGTGCGATCCTGTGGTTCGCGGCGGTGGGTGGGGTGTTGATTTCACGCTCGGGTGCCGGCAGTGCGCTGGACGCTGGGCTGTTTCTGAGCGGGTTCTTCGTGGCAGGCCTGGCCTGGTCGGCCACCCTATGCGGAGTGGCCAGCCATGGCGGTCGCCTACTGGGTGCGCGTTTGTTGACGTGGTCGTACCTGGCTTCGGCGGCGATCTTCTGCTACTTCGCGGTGTACGTGATCGTCTCGGGCTACCGCGAATTCATGGTGATGGGCGGGTGAGTCGGGCCGCCCGACGGCGTCTCGCTACTGCTGGAAGACCTGTTTGAAGAAACGTTGCAGATCGGCCCAGGAGCGCTGGTCGGCGGCTTTGTCGTAGCCGATGTCAGGCCCGCCATGCTCGCCATGGCCCAAACGATCGGCATCCGGGTTGCTGAAGCCGTGCTTGGCACCCGGCAGGCTGACGAACTCGAGGTCGGCGTTGGCGTTGGCCATTTCCTGCTTGAACGCCGCGACCTGCTCAGGGGTGACCATGCTGTCGGCCGCGCCGTGCTCGACCAGAATCTTCGCCCGCACTTGGCCGGGCTGAGCTGGGGTCTGGGTGACCAGCGCGCCATGCACGCTCACCACACCGTCGAGTTTTTCGCCGCGCCGGGCCGCGTCCAGCACCACCTTGCCGCCGAAGCAGTAACCCACGGCGCCCAGGCGATGCTTGTCGGTCTGCGGTTGCAGCTTGAGCAGATCGAGCCCGGCGTCGAACCGTTGCGCGGCGGCCTTGGGGTCCTTCAGGGCAGCGGCCATGAAAGCCTGGGCATCGGCTGGGTGTTCGGTGTGCTTGCCATCGCCGTACATGTCGATGGCCAGGGCGTTGTAGCCCAGGCCCGCCAGTTCGCGGGCGCGGCGCTTGGCGTAGTCGTTCAGGCCCCACCACTCGTGCACCACCAGAACCCCTGGGCGTTTACCGCTCAGCGCGTCGTCGTAAGCGTAGTAGCCGATCAGACGATTGCCATCGGCGTCCTGGTAGGGGATTTCGCGGGTCTGCACCGCCGCCTGGGCGAAAGCAGCGGTGCACATCAAAGCCACGGCAAGCGGAAAACGCATGGTCATTACTCCTGTAAAGGTTCGTTCAGCCGAGGTTCAGCCAGGGTTCAGCGGTCGTTCAGCCTGTGCCGCTTACTCTAGCTGCCAGACACCTCAAGCGCATCCACATGGGAGTGACCTTCATGAAAACCTTCAACAGCCTCATCGCCGCCATGGCCGTTTGTGCCGCAGGCCTTGCCACCAGCGCCCAGGCCGACGACACCTTCGCCAGCCTCACCTACGGCCAGACCAGCGACAAAGTGCGCAAGTCCGGCCTGTTGCAGCGCAATACCGGCCACCTCGACGCCGACGGCATCATCGGCAAGGACGACACCTGGGGCGTGCGTCTGGGCAAGCTCAACGAGCAGGGTCGCTACTACATGACCTACGACAACGTCTCGGGCGACCACAGCGGCCTGAAGCTGCGCCAGGAAAACCTGCTCGGCAGCTATGACCTGTTCTATCCGGTCGGCGACACCACCAAGCTGTTCGGCGGCGCCAGCCTCGGCATGACCAAGCTCACCCAGACCTCGTCTGGCCTGAGCCGGGATACCGACTACGGCTACGCGGCCGGTCTGCAAGGCGGCGTGATCCAGCAGGTCACCGACAATGCGTCGGTCGAGCTCGGCTACCGCTACCTGCGCAGCAACGCCAGCGTGGAAGTCTCGCCCCACAACGAAGCCAAGGCCGGCACCCTGCGCCTGACCAGCAGTGCCCAGACCTACCTATCGGCCAACTACCGCTTCTAAGCGCCAGAACGACTGATATGCTGTGCCGGCCATAGAGCCGGCACAGGCCATTCGCGAGGAGGGGACGGGATGAAACTGCTGGTGGTCGAGGACGAAGCGCTGTTGCGCCATCACCTCTTCACGCGCCTGGGCGAGAGCGGCCATGTGGTCGAAGCCGTGGCCAACGCCGAAGAGGCTCTGTACCAGGCCGACCAATACCATCACGACCTTGCGGTGATCGACCTGGGCCTGCCAGGCATGAGCGGGCTCGAACTGATCGGCGAGCTGCGTCGCCAGGGCAAGACCTTCCCCATTCTGATCCTCACCGCCCGCGGCAACTGGCAGGACAAGGTCGAAGGCCTGGCCGCCGGGGCCGACGACTATGTGGTCAAGCCGTTCCAGTTCGAGGAGCTGGAGGCGCGTCTGAACGCGCTGCTGCGCCGCTCCAGCGGCTTCACCCAATCGACCATCGCCGCGGGCCCCTTGATCCTCGACATCAACCGCAAGCAGGCCAGCCTGCACGACCAGCCGCTGGCGCTGACCGCCTACGAGTACCGTATCCTCGAGTACCTCATGCGCCATCACCAGCAGGTGGTGGCCAAGGATCGGCTGATGGAGCAGTTGTACCCCGACGACGAAGTGCGCGACCCGAACGTCATCGAAGTCCTGGTCGGGCGCCTGCGCCGCAAGCTCGAGGGCGACAGCGGCTTCAAGCCCATCGACACCGTGCGCGGCCTGGGCTACCTGTTCACCGAGCGCTGCCGATGATCCGCTCGCTGCGCCTGCGCCTGATGCTCGCGGCGGCGGTGCTGGCGGTGCTGTTCATGCTGGCGTTGCTGCCGGCATTGCAGAAGGCGTTCAGCCTGGCGTTGCAAGAATCCATCGAACAACGCCTGGCGTCGGACGTCACCACCCTGATTTCGGCCGCGCGCGTCGAACGGGGCCAGTTGAAGATGCCCGCGCTGCTGCCGGACGAGCGCTACAACTTGCCCGCCAGCGGCCTGCTGGGCTACATCTTCGACCGCCAGGGCACGCTGGTCTGGCGTTCCCGCGCTACCAACACCCAGCACATCAACTACCAGCCGCGCTACGATGGCCGCGGCAACGAATTCGCGCGCATCCGTCAAGGCGACGGCGAAGAGTTCTTCGTCTACGACGTCGAGGTCAAGCTGCTCGGCGGCAAGAGCGCCGCCTTCAGCATCGTCGCTCTGCAGCCGGTGAGCGGCTACCAGCACACTCTCGACGGCCTGCGCGAGAAACTCTACCTGGGCTTTGGGGCGGCGCTGCTGGCGTTGCTGGCTCTGCTCTGGGCAGGCCTGACCTGGGGGCTGCGTTCGCTGCGCCACCTGAGCCGCGAGCTCGACCAGGTGGAAGCCGGCGCGCGCGATGGCCTGAGCCGCGAGCACCCCAGCGAACTGCTGCGCCTGACCGGCTCGCTCAACCGTTTGCTGCACAGCGAGCGCGAGCAGCGCCAGCGCTATCGTGATTCTCTGGACGATCTGGCGCACAGCCTGAAAACCCCCCTGGCGGTGTTGCAGGGTGTGGGCGAAGGCATGGGCGCGGGCGAGCGCGAGCAGGCGCGGGTGCTGCAAAGCCAGATCGAGCGCATGAGCCAGCAGATCGACTATCAACTGCAACGCGCCAGCTTGCGCAAGAGTGGGCTGGTACGCCACCAAGTGGAAGTGCGGCCACTGCTCGACAGCCTGTGCAGCACCCTGGCCAAGGTCTACCGCGACAAGCAAGTCCAAGTCAGCCTGGACCTCCCCGAGCGCGCGCGGCTTCCCGTAGAGCAGGGCGCCTTGCTCGAACTACTGGGCAACCTGCTGGAAAACGCCTATCGCCTGTGCCTGGAGCAGGTGCGCGTGAGCCTGCGCCAAGGCGTCGGGTTCATCGAGCTGTGCGTGGAGGACGACGGTCCGGGCGTGCCGGCCGCGCAACGCCAGCGCATCCTGCAACGGGGCGAGCGCCTGGATCGTCAGCACCCTGGGCAGGGCATCGGGCTGGCGGTGGTGAAGGACATCATCGACAGCTACGACGCCGAACTGAGCCTGGAGGACTCGACGCTAGGCGGTGCGGCGTTCCGTATCGTCTTCCTCCTAGATTGAGTCCAAGGCGGATTTCCGCCACAGGCCCTGTACATTTCCCGCCACTGGGCGGAAACCCGCCACGTTTCCTCTCTGAATTTGCGTCATTGCAGCGCACCGCACCCGCGAAAAGCCTGGGCATGCACCGTTGATGGGCATATTGGCATCACCTTTGCTAACTAGCCTGTAGAGGCCTGCGCCATGCAGCTCTACCACAACGACAAATCCCTCCATGTGCAGGAGGGTTAGCGATTCAGGTACCCCTCGCTCTGGGAAGAGTGAAGCCGGTGCCCTCGAGGAAAAATCTAGCCATGACGACACGTCAGCCGCTGTACAAGTCCCTGTATGTCCAGGTGTTGGTCGCCATCACCATCGGCATTCTGCTCGGCCACTTCTATCCGGAAACCGGTGTTGCGCTCAAACCCTTGGGTGACGGCTTCGTCAAACTGATCAAGATGGTCATCGCGCCCATCATCTTCTGCACCGTGGTCAGCGGCATCGCTGGCATGCAGAGCATGAAATCGGTCGGCAAGACCGGCGGCTATGCGCTGCTGTACTTCGAGATCGTGTCGACCATCGCCTTGATCATCGGTCTGATCGTGGTCAACGTGGTCAAGCCCGGCGCTGGCATGCACATCGACGTTTCCACCCTGAACGCCAGCAGCGTGGCCGCCTATGCCGCCGCCGGCGCGCAGCAGACCACCGTGGGCTTCCTGCTCAACATCATCCCCAACACCGTGGTCGGTGCCTTCGCCAACGGCGACATCCTGCAAGTGCTGATGTTCTCGGTGATCTTCGGCTTCGCCCTGCATCGCCTGGGCAGCTACGGCAAGCCGCTGCTGGACCTGATCGATCGCTTCGCCCATGTCATGTTCAACATCATCAACATGATCATGAAGCTGGCTCCGCTGGGCGCCTTCGGTGCCATGGCCTTCACCATCGGCCAGTACGGCGTGGGCTCGCTGGTGCAGCTGGGCTACCTGATGGCCTGCTTCTACATCACCTGCCTGCTGTTCGTGCTGGTGGTATTGGGCGGCATCTGCCGCGCCCACGGCTTCAGCGTGTTGAAGCTGATCCGCTACATCCGTGAAGAACTGATGATCGTGCTGGGCACCTCGTCGTCCGAATCGGCCTTGCCGCGCATGCTGGCCAAGATGGAGCGTCTGGGCGCCAAGAAGTCGGTGGTCGGCCTGGTGATCCCCACCGGTTACTCGTTCAACCTCGACGGCACCTCGATCTATCTGACCATGGCCGCCGTGTTCATCGCCCAGGCGACCGACACCACCATGGACATCACCCACCAGATCACCTTGCTGCTGGTGCTGCTGGTCGCCTCCAAAGGCGCTGCGGGTGTGACCGGTTCGGGCTTCATCGTGCTCGCTGCCACCCTGTCGGCAGTCGGCCATCTGCCAGTGGCGGGTCTGGCGCTGATTCTGGGTATCGACCGCTTCATGTCCGAGGCGCGCGCGCTGACCAACCTGGTCGGTAACGCGGTGGCGACCGTGGTGGTCGCCAAGTGGGTCAAGGAACTGGACGAAGACAAGCTGCAGTCCGAACTGGCTTCCGGCGGCGCGCCGCTGGAGCTGAACCGTCCGACCGACGACCTGGGCGTGGCCGAAGGCCCTGCTCGCTAAGTCGAACCCTGTTGCATGAAAAAGCCTGTCTTCGGACAGGCTTTTTCGTTTCCGGCGCGCGGGCCGCTCACGCCTGGCGGGTTTCGCCGCTGTAGGTGAGCACCTGCCGGCAACGCTTGCAGACGTAGCGCCGGCCCTGGCGCACCAGGCGATGGCGTTGCGCGGTGAAAGGGAAGTCGCTGTCCGGGCATGGGCAGCGGTAGATGTAGCGGGTCACCGTACGGCGCTGCACTGCGTAACTGTGGCAGCGCAGCGGCGCCAGGTCGTAGACGCCGCGCATGATCGACTGCCATTCCCGGCCGTGGGCCTGGATGCCGCCGCCGAATACGTGGTGGGCGACCAAGTGGGCGACCTCGTGGGGCACGGTTTGGCGCAGGAAATCCTCCTGGTTGGCTTGGTAGAGCGTGGGGTTGAAGCGCAGCAAATTGTCGTGCAGGTGCGCCACGCCGGCTTTCAGGCCGCGCAGCTTGAAACTGACTTCGGGGCGGGGGAAAGTGCGCTTGAAGAAAGCCTCGGCCTGCACATAGCAGGCTTCGACCCGTTGTTTGAGCAGTTCGGGCATGGTCGGGAAGTCTCCTGGCCGCGCAGTATGCCGCAAGCGCTGCATGCGACCCAGGCCGCCGGTCAGGCGCCAGATCGGCTCGCTGGCCCTGTCGGTCAGCCGGCGAACGTCGGCCCCAACCCCAGCCCCCACAGCGTCACGGCCACCGCCATGATCGCCACCAGCACCACCAGGCCGACCGCCAGCACGGAGCTGGAAAACAGAAAGCCCTCATCGGGCGGTATGTCCATGAAGGTCGGCGAGCCGACATATAGCAGAAAGACGGTGTAGGACACTGCCGCGACCAGCGTCAGCAGACCCAGCCAAAGGTGCGGGTAGAGCGCCGCCAGACCACCGATGAACAATGGCGTGGCCGTGTAGGTGGCGAAAGCGATGCACTGTGCGAGCGAAGGCGTAGCGTCGTAGGTGCGCGCCATCCAATGCACGAACGCGCCCACGGCGACGACGCCGAGCAGCAGCGCCAAGTAAGTGAGCACGCTCAGGCTCGCCGCGCTCGACGGCGTCAGCAGCACGGGCATGCCGCTAGCGGGGCGCCAGCCGACCTGGGTCGTGCCGATGAACGCCGATACGGCAGGAATGGCGGCCAGCAAGAGGGTGTGGGTAAGGTGCGTGTGGCTGCTGGAAGTCCCTTCGCCACGAATCTGCCGCCACTCCTTGTCAGGGCGAATGAACAGACCCAGCACGTGCTGCATCATGGCGTGGTTCCTCTGCGCGCAGGTGGGCAGCGCTTGCGGTCACGGGCGCATGCCGCCCGGCCAGGTACCTTCAGGGGTGCGGTAGGGTGGCCGTGATTGCCAGTATAGATGTGCGGCGGCCACGGCAAGGGCGGCGTATAGAGCGAAAGGCGCTATCGACGCGCAACCTGATTCGCTCGCGGTCTTTGTCGGATGGGCCTACGCCGCCGCTACCTTTGCGGTTAAACTAGCCGGCTTTTGTCACACCTCGCGGATTCAATCGCCATGGGCACCCTCTCGGTCAACCAGAACAAACTGCAAAAACGCCTGCGCCGCCTCGCCGGCGAAGCCATCGCCGACTTCAACATGATCGAAGAGGGCGACAAGGTCATGGTCTGCCTGTCGGGCGGCAAGGACAGCTACACCATGCTCGACGTCCTGCTGCACCTGCAAAAGGTGGCCCCGATCAGCTTCCAGATCGTCGCGGTGAACATGGACCAGAAGCAGCCCGGCTTCCCCGAGCACGTGCTGCCGGCCTACCTGGAAGCACTGGGCGTCGAGTACCACATCGTCGAGAAGGACACCTACTCGGTGGTCAAGGAGCTGGTGCCCGAAGGCAAGACCACCTGCTCGCTGTGCTCGCGCCTGCGCCGCGGCACCCTGTACACCTTCGCCGACCAGATCGGCGCGACCAAGATGGCCCTGGGGCACCACCGCGACGACATCGTCGAAACCTTCTTCCTCAACATGTTCTTCAATGGTGCCCTCAAAGGCATGCCGCCCAAGCTGCGCGCCGACGACGGCCGCAACGTGGTGATCCGCCCGCTGGCCTACTGCAACGAAAAGGACATCCAGGCCTATTCGGACATGAAGCAGTTCCCGATCATCCCGTGCAACCTGTGCGGTTCCCAGGAGAACCTGCAGCGCCAGGTGGTCAAGGACATGCTGGTGGAGTGGGAGCGCAAGCATCCCGGCCGCACCGAAAGCATCTTCCGCGCCCTGCAGAACGTCGCGCCGTCGCAGTTGGCCGACCGCAACCTGTTCGACTTCGTCAGCCTGAGCATCGACGACACCGCCACGCCACGCTTCCTCGAACTGGTCAACCTCTGACATGCGCGATTACCAGTGGCTGCACGAGTTCTGCCTGAACCGCTTCGGCTCGGTGAAAGCCTTCGAAGCGTCCCTGCCCAAGCCGCGTACGGACGCGCAGTTGCGTGCCACACCGGCGGACCGTTACCTCTCTACCCTGGCCTTGCGCGTCTTCCGCGCCGGGCTCAAGCACAGCCTGGTGGACGCCAAGTGGCCGGCCTTCGAGCAGGTGTTCTTCGGTTTCGATCCGGAGAAGGTGGTGCTGATGGGCGCCGAGCACTTGGAGCGGCTGATGCAGGACACACGCATCATCCGCCACCTGGGCAAGCTCAAGAGCGTGCCGCGCAACGCCCAGATGATCCTCGACGTCGAGCAGACCCACGGCAGCTTCGGTGATTTCATCGCCGACTGGCCGGTGACCGACATCGTCGGGCTGTGGAAATACCTAATCAAAAACGGCAACCAGCTCGGCGGGCTGTCGGCGCCACGCTTCCTGCGCATGGTCGGCAAGGACACCTTCGTGGCCTCGGACGACGTGTCGGCGGCCCTGATCGCGCAGAAAATCGTCGATAAGCGCCCTACCAGCCAGCGCGACCAGGCCGCTGTGCAGGCAGCGTTCAACCAATGGCACGCAGAGAGCGGACGGCCCCTGTGCCAGCTATCGGTGATGCTGGCGCACACCGTCAATCATTGAGGCGGTCGGGGCGGCACCGTCGCCCCATGACACTCAGCCGCCTTTGCCCGCCAAGCGCCGCTCCAACTGATACTTCCAGCGCACATACAGCAGCGCCGCCAGAAACAGTCCCAGGCTCAGCCCGACCTCCATCGCCCCCAGCACGACTCGCGCCGGATCGAACGCCGCCAGCACCCCCTTGATGAAGTACAGGTTGACCACGAAGCAGGTCCAGGCGTGGGCGCGCGCGCTACCCAGCAGCATGCCGGGCAGCAACAGCAGCAACGGCAGCAGTTCGATAGCCAGGATCACGCCGGTGCGCGCACCGTGCAGATTGGCGAAGAACAACGTGTTGAGGCCCAGCAGGGCGATCAGGCCAAGGAAGCAGGCCAGGCTCGCCACGCGGGTGACCGCCACCCGCGGCGCGAGCCAGGCGTGCGCGGGCAGGGCTTTAGGCGTTCTGGCCACGGCTCGGCTCCAGGGCCTTGGCGGTTGCGCCGATGCGCTGGCCGAGTGCGCGGCACAGGCTGATCTCGTGGGTGTCCAGCTCGCGCTTGCCGTCGGCACCGGCATGGTGGCTGGCGCCGTACGGCGTGCCGCCACCGCGGGTATCGATCAGCGCCGACTCGCTGTAGGGCAGGCCCATCACCAGCATGCCGTGGTGCAGCAAGGGCAAGAGCATCGACAGCAAGGTGGTTTCCTGACCACCGTGCAAGCTGGCGGTGGACGTGAACACCGCGGCCGGTTTGCCGACCAGCTCCCCACCCAGCCACAGGCTGCTGGTGCCGTCGAGGAAATACTTCAGAGGCGCGGCCATGTTGCCGAAGCGGGTAGGGCTACCGAGGATCAGACCGGCGCAGTGGCGCAGATCGTCGAGGGTAGCGTAGGGCGCGCCGTTGGCGGGAATGTCGGGCGCCACCGCCTCGCACTCGGTCGACACCGCCGGCACCGTGCGCAGGCGCGCTTCCAGGCCGCTCAGTTCAACGCCGCGGGCGATGTGCCGGGCCATTTCGCTGGTCGCGCCATGACGGCTGTAGTACAGCACCAGAATGTAAGGCGTGCTCATGGCAGGATCTCCAGGACGTTTTCCGGTGGTCGGCCGATCATGGCTTTGTCGCCGGCGACCAGAATGGGGCGTTCGATGAGGATGGGTTGCTCGACCATCGCAGCGATGAGTTGCTCGTCGGTCAGCGCGGGGTCGGCAAGGCCCAGGGCCTGGTAGGCGTCCTCGCCCGTGCGCAGCAACTGGCGAGCGCCGAGGCCGAGGCGGGCCAGCAACGTGCGCAGCGTGGCGGCGTCGGGCGGCGTTTCCAGGTAGCGCACTACGGTCGGCGCAAGGCCCCGGGCTTCGAGCAGCGCGAGGGCGCTGCGGGATTTCGAACAGCGGGGGTTATGATAGAGCGTCAGTTCAGTCATGACGGGGACCACAGGCAGCTGGAAATGCCGGCTAGTCTAACCGCTCATGCTGACCCACAGGCTGTTAACTTCGAGAAGGATTGACCCATGGCAAGGCGTTTGGCAGTGGCACTGGCCATCACCGCGAGCCTGTTGCTCGCCGGTTGCGGTGCGGACTATGGCGTGGACCAGAACGGCAAGACGGTGAAGACCGAACAACTCGACGGCCACTGGCTGGTGCTCAACTACTGGGCCGAATGGTGCGGGCCGTGTCGCACCGAGGTGCCCGAGCTCAATGCCGCCGCCAAGCAGTGGCAGGCGCAGAACGTCAAGGTGGTCGGGGTGAACTTCGACGGCCTGCAAGGGGCCGATCTGAAGGAGGCGGTGAACGCGCTGGGCATCGAGTTCACCGTACTGGCGCAGGACCCGGCCGAACGCTACGAGCTGCCCCGCAGCGAGGCCTTGCCGGTCACCTACATCATCGACGACAAGGGCAAGGTGCGCGAGCAGCTGCTCGGCGAGCAGACCCTCGAAGGCTTGCAAGACAAGCTCAAGGCGCTCAAGGGCGGCGCCTGAGCCCGCGTCCCCAGTGACGGCGCCCACGCGGCGCCGTCAGCCTTCCTCAGGCCAGAAGCGCAAGGCCTTGCCATCGTCCAGCCAGAAACGCACCTGCCCCTCACTCGACGTATCCCAGCGCTGCACTCGCTCCAGCGCCTTGAGAAAGCGCCCTTCCTGTTCCATCAGCGCCGGTGCGCACAGCTTGCGCGTGCTGCCCACCGGACCGAAGTGCAGTGCCTCGCCTTGCAAGGTATAGGGCGCGAACCAGTGGTTGCAGCCGGCATTGCCATACGCCCGGCCATCGCCACCCAGGGTCAGGCTGAGGTGGCTGTAATCCATGAGCGGGCGTTCGCCGATCCATTCCAGGGTATAGGCCTGGTCCTGTTGCAGCGGGGTGGGCGCGCTGGCGCAGCCGACCAGCGTTGCTGCCATCAACGCAACGGCCGCCAACGCTTTCACGACGCGCTCGCCTGGCAGCGTGGGCAGAGGTGACGCTCGCCTTGATTGCTCCAACCCAGCTCTTCGAGACGTGCATTGGCCGCTGGCTGACGCGCCGTGTTGCCCAGGGAGGAATCCACCGCGAACTCGAGGTTCAACGAAGTCTGGCAGCCGTCGCACTCGACCTGCCAGGTCAGAATCTCCAACTCCTTGAACGCCGGGCCATTGGCTGTGGCCACCCACTGCCCCTGCGGGTTGATCAGGTGGCGCACGGTCTGCACCGTCAGGCGCATGGACAGGGTCTTGCTGCCTTTGAGGCTGACCAGCAGGACATCGTCCTTTCTGATCGAACCGCCATTGCCGGTGACCTGGTAACGGCCCGGCACCAGTGCGCGGCACTCGATCAGGGTGTGTTGCGGGTTGAAAAGGGTGTAGCGGAAATCGTGCTCGACCATGGGTCCTCCAGAAATGCGGCGTATCCTAGCATCAACCCTCGACCAGATTCTGCGGATTGCCTGCCGCCCAGCCGATGATGTTGGCCAGGGTGGTGCCGGCGATGGCGTCCAGCGCTTCACGGGTGAGGAACGCCTGATGGGCGGTGACGATCACGTTGGGGAAGGTCAGCAGGCGTGCCAGCACATCGTCCTGCAAGGGGTGGTCGGAGCGGTCCTGGAAGAACAGCTGCGCTTCTTCTTCGTAGACGTCCAGCCCCAGGTAGCCCAAATGGCCGCTTTTCAGCGCCTCGATCAGTGCTGGGGTGTCGACCAGCGCGCCGCGGCCGGTGTTGATCAGCATGGCGCCGCGCTGCATCTGCGCCAGGGTACGGGCATCGATCAGGTGATGGCTGTCGGCGGTCAGCGGGCAGTGCAGGCTGACGATGCGCGACTCGCGCAGCAGCGCGTCCAGCGGCAGGTAGCGGGCGCCCAGGGCCAGCAGGCGTGGATTGGGGTAGGGGTCGTGGGCGAGTATCTGGCAGCCGAAGCCGGCCATGATGCGCGCGAAGGCCTCGCCGATCTGGCCGGTGCCGATCACCCCGACGGTCTTGCCGTGCAGGTCGAAGCCGGTCAGTCCGTGCAAGGTGAAGTCGCCTTCGCGGGTACGGTTGTAGGCACGGTGCAGGCGCCGGTTCAGGGCCAGCACCAGGGCCACCGCATGCTCGGCCACGGCGTGCGGCGAGTAGGCGGGCACGCGCACCACACTCAAGCCCAGGCGCTCGGCGGCTGCCAGGTCGACATGGTTGTAGCCGGCCGAGCGCAAGGCGATCAGCCGGGTGCCGCCCACAGCCAGTCGTTCGAGCACGGCGGCGTCGAGTTCGTCGTTGATGAACCCGCACACCACCTCGAACCCATGCGCCAGCGCAGCGGTATCGAGCGTCAGGCGAGTGGATTGGTAATGCAGATCCAGGGACAGCCCGGTGCCGGCGCGGGCGAAGCTTTCCTGGTCGTAATGCTGGCTACTGAACAACAGCACGCGCATGGGCGGCGCTCCTTGTGGCAGGGACAGGCCGGCGATGCGCAGGCCTCTCGGAAAGGTGAGCGGTTCAGGCGTCCAGATGCGCCTGGGTCGCGAGACGACCGATGGCCCGGTCCAGCTCGTCGAGGGCCTGCATCATCTGCGGGTGTTCCTGCTTGAGCAGGGTTTCGCTGCGCTGGCAGGCCGCGCGCAGCTGTGGCACGCCGCAATAGCGCGTGGCGCCGTTCAAGCGGTGCACACGCTCGATCATCGCCTGCCGATCGCCACTTTCACGGGCCTGGCGGATGGCTTCGCGGTCGCCTTCGAGCGAGGCCAGGAGCATGGCCAGCATGTCCGCCGCCAGGTCCGGCTTGCCGGCTGCGAGGCGCAGGCCCTCCTGGGGGTCGAGCACTTTCAGTTCGAGGTTGTCGGGAATGCGCTCCTGGGCGCGCTCGGGGGGCGGGGTGTCGAGGCTCAGGCCGGTCCATTTAAGCACCACCTGGGCCAACTGCCGTTCGCTGATGGGTTTGGTGAGGTAGTCGTCCATGCCGCTGTGCAGCAGCGCGCGCTTTTCGTTGGCCATGGCATGGGCGGTCAGGGCCACCACCGGCAAGGGCGGCTGGCCCAGGTCGGCCTCGCGGCGGCGGATCCGTTCGGTGCAGGCCGGGCCGTCCATGCCGGGCATCTGCACGTCCATCAACACCAGGTCGAAATGCTCTTCGTCGATGGCGCTCAAGGCCGCCTGGCCGTTGTCCACGGCCACCACCATGGCGCCCATGTCTTCGAGCAGGGTCTGCACCAGCAGCAGGTTGGCCGGGTTGTCGTCGACGCACAGGATGCGCGGCAGTCGCTGCCCGGTCAGGGGTTGCGAGGCCGGCCGCTGCTGATGCCGGGGTTGCACCAGGTCCAGCA
The DNA here is from genome assembly GCF_054508135.1 of Pseudomonas sp. MLB6B. NCBI lineage: Bacteria > Pseudomonadati > Pseudomonadota > Gammaproteobacteria > Pseudomonadales > Pseudomonadaceae > Pseudomonas > Pseudomonas sp. MLB6B. Next base: position 2,165,305 of record NZ_CP199313.1, read on the forward strand.
GCACCCGGCGCAGCTTGCGCGTGCAGGCCGGCTTGGACAGCAGCTGGCCGTGGCCCTCGCTCAGGTGCGACTGGTACAAGCCCTGCTCGGTGGTGGGGCAGAACACCAGGCACTGGCAGCCGTGGCGCTCCAGCTGGTCGTTGATCAGGCCCAGTTGCTCGGGCGCCAAGCTGGCCAGGTTGATGCCGAGCACGGCGAACTCGAACGGCTTGCCGGCCAAGGCGGCCGCTTCGACGGCCTGGGTCAGGTGCTCGAAACTGCCGAACTGGGTCACGCTCAGGCCACAGTCCTGCAATTGATGCTCCAGCGCCTGACACGCCAGTTCATGGCTTTCGACGATCGCCACGCGCCGCCCCAGCAGGGCCTGCAAGGGCGCCTGGTCGATGTCATCGTGGGCCTTGGGCAGGGTCAGGGTGATCCAGAACTGCGAACCTTCGCCAGGCGTGCTGTCGACGCCGATCTCGCCGCCCATCTGCTCGATCAGGCGCTTGGAGATCACCAGGCCCAAGCCGGTGCCGCCAGGTTCGCGCGACAGTGAATTGTCGGCCTGGCTGAAGGCCTGGAACAGCGTGCGCACGTCGGCCGGGGTCAGGCCGATGCCGGTGTCGCGCACACTGATGCGCAGCTGCACGTTGTCTTCCTGTTCGTCTTCGAGCATGGCGCGGACCGCGATGGTGCCCTCGCGGGTGAACTTGATCGCGTTGCTCACCAGGTTGGTGAGGATCTGCTTGAGCCGCAGCGGGTCGCCGACCAGCGATAGCGGGGTATCGCGGTAGACCAGGCTGACCAGTTCGAGCTGCTTGGCGTGGGCCGCGGGCGCAAGGATGGTTAAGGTGTCCTGGATAAGATCGCGCAGGTTGAAGGGAATGCTGTCGAGCACCAGCTTGCCGGCTTCGATTTTGGAGAAGTCGAGGATCTCGTTGATGATGCCCAGCAAGTTGCCGGCCGACTTCTCGATGGTGCCAAGGTAGTCCTGCTGGCGCGGGCTGAGTTCGCCCTTCTGCAACAGGTGGGTGAAGCCCAGGATGCCGTTCAGCGGGGTGCGGATTTCGTGGCTCATGTTGGCCAGGAATTCGGACTTGATGCGGCTGGCCTCCAGGGCCTCCTTGCGCGCCATGTCCAGCTCTATGTTCTGGATCTCGATGGTTTCCAGGTTCTGCCGGACGTCTTCGGTGGCCTGATCGACGTTGTTCTGCAGCTCTTCGTGGGCGCTGTGCAGGGTCTGCGCCATGCGGTTGATGCCGGCGGCCAGCTCGTCCAGCTCGTGGCTGCCCATGGCCGGCAGCCGTTCTTCGAGGTTGCCGTCCTTGAGCTGGTTGACGGCGTCCTTGATGCGCTCCAGCGGCTGGTTGATGGCGCGGCTCATGCGCATCGCCAGCAGTACCGTCAGGCTCAGGCAGGCGAAGATCAGCAACATGCTGGTGAACAGGTTGCGGTAACCGCGCAGCAGGGTGCCGTCGTGGGACAGCTCCACCTCGACCCAGCCCAGAAGGCGCTCGGCCTCGGCTGGCACCGCGTCGGTGACCAGGTCGCGGTGGTGGCCGAACACCGGCATCAGGTAGCGGGTGGCATCCTTGCCGCTGCGATCGAGCAGCTGAGTACCGCTGCCGCCGCTGGGCGGCGGGTTGATCATGCTCGGGCCGGCGTGGGCCAGGCGCGTGCGGTCCGGGGCGAGAAAGGCTACGGCGCGCACGTCGACCTGCTCCAGCGCCTCGGCGGCGATGCGCTCGAGCTGGGCGCGCGCCTGGGTGTGCCTCGCCAGGGCCGGTGCGGCGAGCGGCGCCAGTTGCTCGGACACCAGCTTGCCGCGTTGCAGCAACTGCGTGCGCAGTTCGGCCTGCTGTTGCCAGTTGAAGTAGATGCCCAGGACCAGCGCCATCAGGCTGGCGGGGAGCAAGGCGAGGATAAGGACGCGGCTTCGTATTCCCAGACGATCGAGCACATTGTTCTCCTGTATGTGCCAGCGCAAGCAACGCGCTGCGAGCGCAAAGGTACTCCCGCTGGCCGAGGCTTGCACTGATTTGTGCCAGGGCCATGGGAAAGGCGGCAGGCGCGAACGAAACCCCACCGTGCGCATATAGCCAGCTGCTATAACCTCCAACCATTGCGAGATATGGCCTTGGCAGCTTTGCCGGTATGATAGGCGCCCCCTGTCGCCCGGAATGCGAAATACGCCATGACCTCGCAGTACCCAACCATCGCCGATTGCGTCGGCAATACGCCCCTGGTTCGTTTGCAGCGTCTGGGCGGCGATACCAGCAATACGCTGCTGCTCAAGCTCGAGGGCAACAACCCGGCAGGCTCGGTCAAGGACCGGCCGGCGTTGTCGATGATCGCCCGCGCCGAACAGCGCGGTCTGATCAAACCGGGCGACACCCTGATCGAAGCGACGTCGGGCAACACCGGCATCGCGCTGGCCATGGCTGCCGCGATCAAGGGCTACAAGATGATCCTGATCATGCCCGACAACTCCACTAACGAGCGCAAGGCGGCCATGACCGCCTACGGTGCCGAGTTGCTGCTGGTGACCAAGGAAGAGGGCATGGAAGGCGCCCGGGATCTCGCCGAAAGGCTCCAGGCCCAGGGCCGTGGCCGTGTGCTGGACCAGTTCGGCAATGGCGACAACCCCATCGCCCATTACCACGGCACCGGCCCGGAAATCTGGCAGCAGACCCACGGCAGCGTGACCCACTTCATCAGCTCCATGGGCACCACCGGCACCATCATGGGTTGCTCGCAGTACCTCAAGGAGCAGAACCCGGCCGTGCAGATCGTTGGCCTGCAACCCATGGACGGCTCGTCCATCCCTGGCATCCGCCGTTGGCCCGAGGCCTATCTGCCGACCATCTTCGATGCCAGCCGCGTCGACCAGGTACTGGACATGTCCCAGGAAGAAGCCGAGCAGACCATGCTGCGCCTTGCCCGCGAAGAGGGCATTTTCTGTGGCGTGTCCTCCGGTGGTGCGGTGGCGGGCATGTTGCGCCTGTCGCGCGAGCTGGAAAACGCGGTACTGGTGGCGATCATCTGCGACCGCGGTGACCGCTACCTGTCCACCGGCCTGTTCGACGCGCCGTGATGTCGAAGAAGAAAAGCAGCGGCGGCCTGCGCTTCCAGCCCACCGGGGGCGAGCGCGCCACGCAAGTGCCCGTGGGCAAGAAGCAGCGCCTGGACATCCAGCGCTTGGCCGGTGACGGTCGCGGCATCGCCTTCCATGAAGGGCGCACCTGGTTCGTCAGCGGCGCCCTGGCCGGCGAAAGCGTCGAAGCGCGGGTGCTCAACGCGCGCGGCAAAGTGGTCGAGGCCCGCCTGGAGCGGCTGTTCGAGGCCAGTGCCGAGCGCCGCGAAGCGCCATGCCGGCATTTCGATCGGTGCGGCGGCTGCAATTTGCAGCACCTGCCCCATGCCGCGCAATTGGCCCTCAAACAGCGCACCCTGGCCGAGCAGCTGCAACGCGTGGCGGGCCTGCAACCCGAGACTTGGGCCGAACCGCTGGCGGGACCGGAATTCGGCTACCGCCGTCGTGCCCGCGTGGCCGTGCGCTGGGATGCCAAGGCGCGCGAACTGCACGTAGGTTTTCGCGCCGAAGCTAGCCAAGACATCGTCGCCATCGAAGAATGCAGCGTGCTGGTACAGCCTTTGCAGTCGATCCTGCGCCATTTGCCGACCGTGCTGCGCAGCCTGAGCCGGCCGCAGGCGCTGGGCCATGTGGAGTTGTTCAGCGGCACGGCCGAGGCGGTGCTGGTGCGCCACGTCGCACCGTTGCCCGACGAAGACGTGCAGCGTCTGCAGGCGTTTTGCCTGGAGGCCGGGGCGCAACTGTGGTTGCAGGGCGAGGGCGAACCTGTGCCATGGGTGGCCGATACCCGTCTGGGCTTCAGCCTGGAACCCTGGCGGTTGCAGCTGGCCTGGCGCCCGGGCGATTTCGTGCAGGTCAACGCCGCGGTCAACACGGCGATGGTCGCCCAGGCCCTGGACTGGCTCGCACCGCAGGCGCACGAGCGGGTGCTCGACCTGTTCTGTGGCCTGGGCAACTTCGCCCTGCCGCTGGCGCGCGTGGCGCGTGAGGTGGTCGCAGTCGAGGGCGTACAGGCGATGGTCGAGCGTGCAGCGGCCAATGCGCGTCACAACGAAGTGCATAATGCAGCGTTTTTTCAGGCCGATTTAACCCAGCCTTTGGCCGGCGCCGAGTGGGCAGCCGAGGGCTTTTCTGCGGTACTCTTGGACCCACCGCGCGACGGTGCCTACGAGGTTGTGCAACACATCGCACAGCTCAAGGCGAAACGGTTGGTTTACGTCTCTTGCAATCCAGCCACCCTCGCGCGCGATGCTCAGGTGCTGGTCAACCAGGGGTACCGGTTAACGAGAGCCGGGATTCTCGACATGTTTCCTCAGACGGCGCATGTCGAAGCCATGGCGTTATTCGAAGCGGGCTAGCCAGTCTGGCCCCTCGGCGTGTCGTCCAGGGAATGGACGGCGCGCAGGTGATAGCCAGCGCGCCCGTGCGGCGCGCTGTATGGAAAGGTAGAACACAGATGGTACAGGTGAGAGTGCACCAGCCGGTCAACACCGACGGCACTATCAATCTCGAAGGATGGCTGGATCATGTAACCAGCGTCGATGCGGCGCTCGATCGCAATGAGCTGGCCCAGGCCTGCGAATTCGCCCAGACCGTCGAGAAGAACGGCAACCCGGCCAAGCATTCCTGGGCCGATGGCACCTCGAGTTTCCAAGCCGGGCTCGAAATCGCCGAAATCCTTGCCGACCTCAAGCTCGACCAGGACTCGCTGGTCGCGGCGGTCATCTACCGCGCGGTGCGCGAGGGCAAGGTGACCCTGGCCGAAGTCGGCGAACGTTTCGGCCCCGTGGTGGCCAAGCTGATCGACGGCGTGCTGCGCATGGCCGCCATCAGCGCCAGCCTCAGCCCGCGCCAGTCGATGGTGCTCGGCTCGCAGGCGCAGGTCGAGAACCTGCGCAAGATGCTCGTGGCCATGGTCGACGACGTTCGCGTGGCCCTGATCAAGCTGGCCGAGCGCACCTGCGCGATCCGCGCGGTCAAAGCCGCCGACGACGACAAGCGCCTGCGCGTCGCCCGCGAAGTGGCCGACATCTATGCGCCGCTGGCCCACCGCCTGGGCATCGGCCACATCAAGTGGGAACTCGAAGACCTTTCTTTCCGCTACCTCGAACCCGAGCAGTACAAGCAGATCGCCAAGCTGTTGCACGAGCGCCGGCTCGACCGCGAGCGCTTCATCAGCGACGTCATGGGCCAGTTGCAGAACGAGCTGCTGGCCACCGGCGTCAACGCCGACATCAGTGGGCGGGCGAAACACATCTATTCGATCTGGCGCAAGATGCAGCGCAAGGGCCTGGAATTCAGCCAGATCTACGACGTGCGCGCCGTGCGCGTGCTGGTCCCGGAAATCCGCGACTGCTACACCGCGCTGGGCATCGTGCACACCCTCTGGCGGCACATTCCCAAGGAGTTCGACGACTACATCGCCAACCCCAAGGAGAACGGCTACCGCTCGCTGCACACCGCGGTGATCGGCCCAGAGGGCAAAGTGCTGGAAGTGCAGATCCGCACCCACGGCATGCACGAAGAAGCCGAGCTGGGCGTGTGTGCGCACTGGAAGTACAAAGGCACCGACGTCAAAGGCGGCTCCAACCACTACGAAGAGAAGATCTCGTGGCTGCGCCAGGTGCTCGAGTGGCACGAAGAGCTCGGCGACATCGGCGGCCTGGCCGAACAGCTGCGCGTCGACATCGAGCCGGACCGCGTCTACATCTTCACCCCCGACGGCCATGCCATCGATTTGCCCAAGGGCGCGACGCCGCTCGACTTCGCCTACCGCGTACACACCGAAATCGGCCACAACTGCCGCGGCGCCAAGATCAACGGGCGCATCGTGCCGCTCAACTACGTGCTGCAAACCGGCGAGCAGGTCGAGATCATCACCAGCAAGCACGGCAGCCCCAGCCGCGACTGGCTGAACTCCAACCTGGGTTACGTCAACACCTCGCGGGCACGGGCCAAGATCGTCCATTGGTTCAAGTTGCAAGCGCGCGACCAGAACGTGGCGGCCGGCAAGACCCTCATCGAGCGCGAACTGAGCCGGTTGGGCTTGCCCCAAGTGGACTTCGAACGCCTGGCAGAAAAGGCCAACGTCAAGACCGCCGAGGACATGTTCGCCGCGCTCGGCGCCGGCGACCTGCGGCTGGCGCAAATGGTCAACGCGGCTCAGCAATTGCTCGAACCGGACCGCAGCGAGCAGGTCGAGCTGATCACCCGCAAGCCCACCAGCCGCTCCAGCAAGCGCGGCGACGTGCGTATCCAGGGCGTGGGCAACCTGCTGACGCAGATGGCCGGCTGCTGCCAGCCACTGCCAGGCGACGCCATCGTCGGCTACATCACCCAGGGCCGCGGCGTCAGTATCCACCGTCAGGACTGCGCTTCGGTGCTGCAACTGGGTGGCAAGGAGCCGGAGCGCATCATTCAGGTCAGCTGGGGGCCGATTCCGGTGCAGACTTACCCGGTCGACATCGTGGTGCGCGCCTACGACCGACCGGGGCTGCTGCGCGACGTGTCGCAGGTGCTGCTCAACGAGAAGATCAACGTGCTGGCGGTCAACACCCGTTCGAACAAGGACGACAACACCGCGCAGATGTCGCTGACCATCGAGATCCCCGGCCTGGACGCCCTGGGCCGCCTGCTCGGGCGCATCTCGCAGTTGCCCAACATCATCGAGACGCGGCGTAACCGCACGCCCTGAGCCCAGGCGGTCGCTTGCCCGGTCGGCCCTGTGGGCGGCCGGGCAACGCTGCCGTGAAGGAGTAGCGCCATGACCTATACCTTGCCTGACCTCCTGCACCTGATGGCGCGCCTGCGCGACCCGCAGCACGGTTGCCCTTGGGACTTGAAGCAGGACTACGCCAGCATCGTCAAGCACACCTTGGAAGAAGCCTTCGAAGTGGCCGACACCATCGAGCGTGGCGACTTCGAGCATTTGCAGGGCGAGCTGGGCGACCTGTTGTTCCAGGTGGTGTATTACAGCCAGCTGGCGCGTGAAGAAGGCCGTTTCGAGTTCGACGGCGTGGTCGACGGCATCACCCGCAAGCTGATCCGCCGCCACCCCCATGTCTTTCCCACTGGCGAGCTGTATGCGCCGCTGGACACCCCACACCTGAGCGAAGAGCAGGTCAAGTCGCGCTGGGAGGCCATCAAGGCCGAGGAGCGCGCGCAGAAGAGCGTGCCTGAGCAGCTGTCGCTGCTCGACGACGTGCCGGCCGCGCTGCCGGCCCTGTCGCGCGCGGCCAAGTTGCAGAAGCGCGCGGCCACCGTCGGCTTCGATTGGCCGGCGGCCCTGCCGGTGCTCGACAAGGTCCGCGAAGAGCTCGACGAAGTGTTGCAGGCCATGGCCGATGGCGATGCCGACGCGCTGGAAGACGAACTGGGCGATCTGCTGTTCGCCACGGTCAACCTGACGCGCCACCTCAAGCATGACCCTGAACAAGCGCTGCGTCGCGCCAACCGTAAATTCGAACGACGTTTCCGTTTCATCGAGCAGGCATTGCGCGAGCAGGGCCTGCCGATCGAAGATCGCACCCTCGACGAATTGGACGCCCTCTGGGGCGAGGCCAAACGTCAGGAAAAGAACCTGCCCAGCTGCGGCTGAGTCGATGCATAAGTGAGTAGACACCCATGAGCCTTTCCCTTCGCGACCAATTGCTCAAAGCCGGTCTGGTCAACCAGAAACAGGTTTCCCAGACCAACAAGGCCGAGAAAAAACAAAAACGCCTGGTCCACAAAGGCCAAGCCGAAGCCGATGACACCCAGCAGCGCCTGGCCAAAGAGGCCCAGGCGGAAAAGATCAAGCGCGACCAGGAACTCAATCGCGTCCAGCAGGAAAAGGCCGAAGTCAAGGCGCGCGCCGCCCAGGTCAAGCAGTTGATCGAGGCGACCCGCCTGCCCAAGCTGACCACCGAGGATTACTACAACTTCGTCGACGACAAGAAGGTCAAGCGCATCGCGGTCAACGCATTGATGCGCAGCAAGCTGAGCAATGGCTCGCTGGCTGTGGTGTCCCATGGCGGCGGTTACGAGGTGATTCCGCGTGAAGCGGCGGTGAAGATCCAGGAGCGTGATCCGCACCGTATCCTGCTGCTCAACACCCATGTCGAAGAAGCCGACGAGGCGGACGATCCGTACGCGGCGTACAAGATTCCCGACGACCTGATGTGGTGAGGCGCAGCTAGGTCTGGGTCTGGGTTGCCAGGGCAACACGCAATAGGGGTAGGCCGGTGTTCCGGTCTACCCCTATTGCGTTCAGTCATGCGTGTGCAGGGTCAATGCGTTTCGTCGCGCTGACGCTCCTGTTCGGCCAATTCGTTGCGGTACTGCTGGGCCTGCTGTTCGTCGTGGAACATGCCGACCAACTGCCCTTGCTGGTGCACATCCCAGATACGCACGCCGGCAGCCAGACCTTCGTGGGACATTTTCGACTCGTCGCGTTCGGTTACTTGAACTGTCATCGTCATACTCCCCTGTGGGTGGATTGCGACATTGTGTCGCACACCCCAGTTATAGGGTCCGATAGCAGCCTAAGTAAATAAACGCGCGATTAAACATCTTTCATGCAACCGCTCTGGCTCGGCTTGTGTCGCCACGCTGCTTCAGCAAAAGCGGGGCGACTGTACAAGGCTGGCAGGTGAGGTATCAGCGCATGTCAGGCAGACGCGCCTGGTTGCGCACTTCGGTCTTGGCGATGGCCTCAGGGGGCAGCACGATCCGCTGTTTGCTCAACAACTCGCCCATGTTCGCCAGAATCCGGTACATCGAATACTCCTCGGTGTAGCGCACTTCGGTGTAGCGGCGATTGGCGTTGTACAGCTCGTTCTCACTGTCGAGCACATCGAGCAGGGTACGTTGGCCCAGGCCGAACTGGTCCTGGTAGGCCGCGCGCACGCGCTGGGTGGTTTCGGCGTATTCCAGGGCGCTCGGGATCTGCTTGCGGGCGTTGTTCATGGCGTTCCACGACAGGCCCAAGTTCTCGTTGATTTCGCGCAGGGCGTTGTTGCGGATGTCCATGGCCTGGTTGATCTTGTAGGAATCGGACTGCAAGCGGGCCTTGTCGCTACCCCCGCGGAACAAGTTGTAGGTCAGCTCGACCCCGGCCTGCCAGTCGTTGTTGCTGTGGCCGCGCTCGCCGCCCTGGTTGTTGTTGGCGCCGGTGGCCAACACCGCGTCCAGGCGCGGATAGAACGGCGACTTGGCCACTTCGTATTGCTTCTCGGCCGACTCGACGTCCGCCTGCGCCGACTTCAGGTACGGGTTGTTTTCCAGCATGCCTTGACGGGCTTCGTCGAGGGTTTCGGGCACGATGGGTTTTACGGCAGTCGGCGCTTCCAGTTCGTCGGGCTGCACGCCGATGATGCTGAAGAAGTTGACTTCGGCATCCGCCAGATCGACCTCGGCGGTGTCCAGGTTATTTTCGGCGAGGGCGCGACGGGCGTGGGACTGATCGAGGTCGGCGGTGCTGCCGATGCCGCGTTCGCTGCGCAGGCCGATCTGGTCGTTGACGCGCAGGTGCGCTTGCAGGTTGTTCTTGGCCAGGGTCACCAGCTCGCGGCGCTTGAGCACTTCGAGGTAGACCTCGATGGCGCGCAGGGCAACGGTTTCTGCAGTGGCCTGGGTGTAGTAAGCCCGGGAATTGGCCACGGCTTGGGTGCGGCCCACTTCATTGGCGGTATTGAAACCGTCGAACAGCATTTGCCGCAGGCGCAGCTCGGATTGGGTGTAGTTCAGGGTTTCTTTATTGTGGTTGCGTGAACCGTCGGCGTTGAAACCGCGGGTATTGTTGTTGTCGGATCGTTGGCGCCCATATCCCGCCACCAAATCCACTGTGGGGAAGTATCCACCGCGGGCGAACTTCACGTCTTCGTCGGCCGACGAGCGACTATTACGGTATTCGCTGACTTCCGGATGTTTGTCGACCGCACTCTGAACTGCCTCGGTGAGCGACATGGCCTGCACCGACGCGCCTGTGGTGGCGAGCAAAATGGCAATGGTGAGCGGGGCTAAAACGCGCATGGGGTACTTCTCCCTAGATCTCGATTTGTCCAATATTCGCCAGAAAAATGGCGCAAAAAATGAGTGTAACCGTTTCATGTTTGTAACATCACAGCTAAGAACATACGACGCCGGAAATAAGAAGATTTTGGCATAACTATTGTTCCAAAAAAAACTTACACCATTGCGCTAATTCGCGACATTGTTTCTTTCAGTCTGAACGCCAAGTCTCTGTAAAACACGGTTTTCCGGCGTCAATTAAATTTTCCGTAAATTTGCAGCTGAGGATACAGGGGAGGACGGCGAGCACGGAATTGGGGCGACAGAATATTGTCACCTGCACCCGAATTCACGTACTCGTTGAACCTGCCGCCGGGGCGTTTTTCCCCGGCCATCGCAGCGGTAGCCAGGCCTTAGCGCCGGGCTGCTCCCGAAGTACCTGGCAACCCTTGATGCGAATCAACCACAGCAAGGGAGCAGTGTGCCATGGCGAAATCGATCGGTGTGGTCAGCCAGGTCATCGGAGAGGTGTTTGCAGTAGGTGCTGACGGCGCGCGGCGCCTCTTGATCGAAGGCGGTCGTCTGTACGTCGGCGACCAGTTGGAAACCGGAGTCGAAGGCGCAGTTGCGGTACGCCTGGACAACGGTGCGCAGTTGACGCTTGGGCGTGACAGCAGCCTGCTGTTGACCGCCCGGTTGCTGGATGACGCCGTGCCCGACATCGTCAGTCCTGACGCGCTGCCGAGCGAGGCAGCGCTCGCCGACGTCGTGCGTATCCAGCGGGCCATCGCCGCTGGAGCTGACCCCAGCCAGGAGGCCGAGGCTACTGCGGCCGGCGCGCCGCAACCGCTGGGCGGCGGCCATAGTTTCGTGCTGCTGACCGAAGTCGGCGATCGCGTGGACCCTGAGATAGGCTTCCCCACGGCGGGGTTTGTCTACCCGCCAGAGCCCGGCGGGCGTGAGATAGGTGGTCGCGACAACGGCGGTCGCTACCGGGATGGGCCACCGCTGTCGCCCCCCGACAGCCCAGGCACTGAGACACCCCCCGATTCAGGCACGCCGCCAGGCCCCGGCCCCGAAACGCCTCCCGATCCAGGGACGACACCTGGTCCTGGGCCCGAAACGCCTCCCGATCCTGGAACGCCTCCCGGTCCTGGGCCCGAAACGCCTCCCGACCCCGAAACACCTCCTGGCCCGGATCCGCAGCCGCCCCAGCCGCCGACCGATCATCCAGTGAGCCTGCGCGGTCTGGACATTGAACCAGCGGAACTGCTGCTCGACGAAGCCAATCTGCCGCAGGGTTCGGCCAGCGACGGTGCCGCGCTGACCCAACGTGGCAGCTTCACCGTGGTTGCCCCGGACGGCGTGTACGACCTCAGCGTCGGCGGTTTGGTGGTCATTGCCGCAGGTGTCGTGACAGGTGTCGGCCAATCGTTGGTGACCGCGCTGGGCAATACGTTGACCGTCACCGGCTATGACGCGCAGACGGGCCAGGTCAGCTACAGCTACACCCTCAACGGCGCGGACCGTCACCCCGATGGCGGTGGACGCAACACGCTCAGCGAGCAGTTTCTGGTGCGCGTCAGCGATGTCGATGGCGACACGGCCAGCGGTAGCCTGGACGTGATCGTCCGCGATGACGTGCCCACAGCGGTCGACGATCTCGACCCTGGTCTGGCCACTCCCACGGTCACGCAGCTGACGGGCAACGTACTCGACAACGACGTGCAAGGCGCCGACCGGGTCAGCGACGGCCAGCCCATCGTCGGCGGCACCTTCCAGGGCACCTATGGCACCTTGGTTCTGGCCGGCGACGGCAGCTACACCTATACCCTCGACTCCAACGCCTCGGCCTTCAAGCAACTGCCCGGCGCAGGGCGAGGGGTCGAGGTGTTCACCTACACGCTGCGCGATGCCGATGGCGACACCAGCAACGCGACCCTGACGCTGAACGTGCTGCGCCCGGACAACCCCGTGCAGCTGCAAGGACTGGATGTGCAGGGCGGGGAGCTGACGCTGTTCGAGCGCTATCTTGCCGACGGCAGCAGCCCCGATCCGGCCGCGCTGACCCAGACGGGCACGTTCCGGGTCGACGCGCCGGATGGGTTGTACAGGCTGAAGGTGGGCAGCATCGACGTAGTGAGCGACGGCGTGGCAGCCGGTTTTCCGCAAACGATGCTCACTGGATTGGGCAATCGTCTGACGATCACCGGCTACGATGCCGACACCGGTGTGGTCAGTTACCGCTATACCTTGCAGGACAACGCGACGCATCCGACCGGGAACGGTGCCAACGACCTGCAAGAGCAATTCAGCGTCATCGCCCAGGACACCGACGGCAGCACGGCGACCGGTAGCCTCGATGTGAACATCGTCGACGACGTGCCCCAAGCGACTTCCGATTCTGCCCAGGTGCGTGAAGGGGGAACGGTTAGCGGCAACGTGTTGCTCAATGACATCGTTGGCGCCGACGTGCGTACCGATGGTCAATACGTGGTGGGCGTCAGGGCTGGCAACGACACCAGTACTTCGGCTTCGGGCCAGGTAGGTGTTCAGGTGCAGGGCCAATATGGCTTCCTCATCATCGCCGCCGACGGCAATGCCACCTACCACGCCAACCCCAATAGCGTGGGCAGCACAGGCGGCCGTGACGTCTTCGTCTACACCATCCGCGATGCCGACGGCGACGAAAGCACTGCTACCGTCACGCTCGATGTCAGGGATAGCGGCTTGGTGGCGTGCCCGGATTGGGACATCAAGGTCTACGAAAAAGCCTTGGATTTGAACAAGGACGGCAACGACCTAGCCCCCGGTACCGTAACTGGCAGCAACCCTGGTTCCCGTGGCGAAACCGATACCGGCTCGCTGGTTGGCGCAGTTTCAGGCGGAGTAGGGGCGCTGACCTACAGCTTGGTCGGCAGCGCTATTGGTCAGTACGGCCAGATCCAGATTCAGCCGGATGGCACTTATACCTACACCCTGACCTCCACACCGAAAACACCCGGCAGCCCCAACAATGGTCCGGACATCCAGACCGAAACCTTCACCTACCAAGCCACCGACGGCAACGGCAACAACGTGACCGGCAATATCGTGGTGCGCATCGTCGACGACGTGCCTACTGCGCATTGCGATTCGGCCCAGGTGCGTGAAGGCGGTACGGTCAGCGGCAATGTGCTGCTCAACGACATCATCGGCGCCGACGTGCGTACCGATGGTCAATACGTGGTGGGCGTCAGGGCTGGCAACGACACCAGTACTTCGGCTTCGGGCCAGGTAGGTGTTCAGGTGCAGGGCCAATATGGCTACCTCACCATTGCAGCCGACGGCAATGCCACCTACCACGCCAACCCCAATAGCGTGGGCAGCGCAGGTGGGCGTGACGTCTTCGTCTACACCATCCGCGATGCCGACGGCGACGAAAGCACGACGACTGTAACCTTGGATATCAGGGATAGCGGTCTGATCGCCTGTGCGGACTGGGACATCAAGGTCTATGAAAAAGCCCTGGATTTGAACAAGGACGGCAATGACCTAGCTCCCGGTACTGTAATCGGCAGCAACCCTGGTTCGCGTGGCGAAACCGATACCGGCTCGCTGGTTGGCGCAGTTTCAGGCGGAGTAGGGGCGCTGACCTACAGCTTGGTCGGCAGCGCTGTTGGTCAGTACGGCCAGATCCAGATTCAGTCCGACGGCACCTACACCTACACCCTGACCTCAGCACCAAAAACACCCGGCAGCCCCAACAACGGTCCGGACATCCAGACCGAAACCTTCACCTACCAAGCCACCGACGCCAACGGCAACACTGTGACCGGCAGTATCATGGTGCGCATCGTCGACGACGTGCCCACAGCCCACTGCGATTCGGCCCAGGTGCGTGAAGGCAGTACGGTCAGCGGCAACGTGCTGCTCAACGACATCATCGGCGCCGATGTGCGTACCGATGGTCAGTACGTGGTGGGCGTCAGAGCCGGCAACGACACCGGTACCTCGGTTCTGGGCCAAGTCGGCACGCAGGTACAGGGCCAATATGGCTTCCTCATCATCGCCGCCGACGGCAATGCCACCTACCACGCCAACCCCAATAGCGTGGGCAGCGCAGGTGGGCGTGACGTATTCGTCTACACCATTCGCGATGCCGACGGCGACGAAAGCACCGCCACCGTCACGCTCGACGTAAGAGACAATGCGCCACCCCTGTGCGGCATCGCCTACGCTCAGGCGGCGCCCTTGCTTCTCGACCGTGCGGAACTCGCCAGGCCCATCGCGCGCGGCGATTTCGTCAGTACCCCCGGCAACCTGAGCGCCGTCTTGGTAGTGGCCGGGCTGCTAGGCGCCGCACAGGCGCACGAGCAGGCCGACCCGCAGCGTTTCACCGTGGATTTGCACCAAGGTGAACGGCTGAGCCTGAAGCAGGAGACGACCAGCGGCGAGGTCTCGCTGGCTTGGCAAGACCCCACTGGCCAAACCCACACCCTCGACGAACATGGCCAGTTCGTGGCAGCGCACGATGGCATTTACAGCCTGTTGGTTTCCAACACGGTCGACAGCGGCGCGGGCCATGTGCCGCAGGATTATCGCCTAAGCCTGGTGCTCGACCCTCCGACCCTGGCCGAGCAAGCCACGCAGCCGCTCGCCAGCCCGGCGGACGCGCATTCGGCCGCCGCCTTTGTCGCCGTAGCAGCGGCCGCCCACCCGCAATCGGCCGAGGCGAACGGCGCTGCGCAAGGTACCGAGATCGCCGCCGCGGCCGTGTACCCTGCCACGGGCGAACCCCTAGCCAGCACCCTAGGCGCCAGCGAGTTGCCTGAAGGCAGCGAGGTGTATGCGACCAACGCCCAGCCGGCAGGCACCGGCGCAACGGCCGATTCCTCCGGCGCACAGGCCAATCCGAACGCCGCTCGGCACGCAGTTGCACTGATCGACTTCGACGACGACAACGGTTTATTCGGCAGCAGCGATGGCACGCCGGGCTCACAAGGCCACGCGAACGGCATTGCTAGCGTCGACACCTCGGTCTGGCACCCCGTCGATGTAGAGGGGGCGCTTTCTGACGACGCGCTCGCCAGCACGCACCCGCTGGATCTGTCGCAGCTCCTGCAGGGCGAGGACGAGGGCGCCGATTGGTTGGAGGTTTACCTGCATTCTTCTGCTAGCGATGCGCCGCCGCACACCCGCGATCCGCTGCAAGCGAGCACCGAGCAGACGAGCCAGCCCGACCATCACCTGGCACCCCCATCCACGGTCGAGGCCACGCACCTGATCACTTCGGACAACGCAGCGCTGCTCAACACATTGTTCGGGACCTCACCGCCGCCGGTCGACAACGTTTGAGGCCCTGCGGGCGTTGTCAGGCCGTGCGCGGTTTGAGGATCAGCAAGGTCAGCAGACCGGCGACGATGCCCCAGAACGCCGAGCCGACCGACAGCAGGGTGAAGCCCGAGGCGGTGACCATGAAGGTGATCAGCGCCGCCTCGCGCTCGCGCGACTCGGCCATGGCGAGGTGCAGGCCGTTCATGATCGAGCCGAGCAGGGCCAGGGCGGCGATCGACAGCACCAGCTCCTTGGGCAGGGCAGCGAACAGCGCCGCCAGGGTCGCGCCGAAGATACCGGCCACACCGTAGAAGGCCCCACACCATACCGCAGCGCTGTAGCGCTTGGTCGAATCCTCGTGGGCTTGCGGGCCGGTGCAGATCGCCGCACTCAGGGCCGCCAGGTTCAGGCCATGGCCGCCGAAAGGCGCCACCAGCAGCGACGCCACGCCCGTGGCGGTGATCAGCGGCGAGGCCGGCACGTCGTAGCCATCGGCGCGCAGCACGGCCATGCCGGGCATGTTCTGCGAAGTCATCACCACCACGAACAGCGGAATACCGATGCTGATCGTGGCGGCCAGGGAGAAACTTGGGTTGGTCCACACCGGTGTCGCCACTTGCAGGTGGAAACCGCTGAAGTCCAGCAAGCCCAGACCGCCGGCCAGAGCCGTGCCGATCAGCAGTGCCGCCAGCACGCAGTAGCGCGGCGAGACGCGTTTGACCAGCAGGTAACTGAAGAACATGCCCACCACCAGGAGCGTCTGGTGCTGGGCAGCGACGAAGATTTCACTGCCGATGCGGAACAGGATACCGGCCAGCAGCGCCGAGGCCAGCGAGGCCGGGATGCGTCGCACCAAACGCTCGAAACTGCCGGTGAGCCCGCAGACCAGCACCAGCACCGCGCTGGTGATGTAGGCGCCGATGGCCTCGCTGTAGCTCACTCCACCCAGGCTGGTGATCAATAGCGCCGCGCCGGGCGTCGACCAGGCGATGGTCACCGGCGTGCGGTAGCGCAACGACAGGCCGATGCTGCACACCGCGATGCCGATCGACAGCGCCCAGATCCACGAGGAAATCTGCGCGCTGGTCAGGCCGGCCGCTTGCCCGGCCTGGAACATCAGCACCAATGAGCTGGTGTAGCCGGTGAGCATGGCGATGAAGCCGGCGACCACGGCCGATGGCGAGGAGTCGGCCAGCAAGCGTGGGTGAGCGGTTTTGGCGAGCGACATGGCGCGTTTCCTGAGCGGATGTAAGCAGTTCTTTCAAGACTAACGGCTGGGCGTGCGCCCCTTGCCATACAGCCAGGCGCGGGTTGGGCCGTACAGTGGCCGTGCATGGAACCGGATGGATAGACACCGGCCAGCGTTCGGTCGCGCTAGCGGCACCGAATTCGACAGGTGTGGAGGGAGGGCGTGTCACAGGCGATGCGTCAGGTTGCGGCAATGGCGGTAGACCATTGCCGCGACCGTACGCTGGCGGCGGGTTAGACGGTGCCGAAGCGCTGTTCGAGGTAGGCGATGATGTCCTTGGATTCGTACATCCAGCGCACCTGGTCAGCTTCTTCGATACGCAGGCACGGCACTTTGACGCGGCCGCCACCTTCGAGCAGGGCCTGACGGTGCTGCGGGTCGTGCTTGGCGTCGCGCAGGGTCACCGGCACGTTGAGGCGGTGCAGGGCGCGGCGGGTCTTGACGCAGAACGGGCAGGCATGGAACTGGTACAGCGCCAGGTGGCGCGCCTGTTCCTCAACCTGCGCCTGGGCGGCCGGGTCGCGTTTGCGCTTGGCCGGGCGGCTGATCCAGTCGCCGAAGACGATAAGCTGGCCGAGACCGACGCGCAGGGCTTTGACGATCATGGGGCACTCCTGAAAGCAGATAAACGAAAAAGCCGACCCAAGGGCTAATGCCCATCAGTTGAGCAATCGGGGCCGCGTTGCGGCCCATCGCGGCTGAAGCCGCTCCCACAGGGTTACGTCCTCACAGGATTACGCTTGTTCTGTTGGAGCGGCTTTAGCCGCGATAGGCTGCAAGGCAGCCCCAAGTAACTCTGATTCGGCTCAACTGGCGGTTATCGGCCCAAAGGCCGGCTCGCGCTCAGCGGACGATCACTTGATCAGGCTGAGGAATTCGGTGCGGGTGGCGGCGTTGGCGCGGAACTCGCCGAGCATCACCGAGGTGATCATGCTGGAGTTCTGCTTCTCGACACCGCGCATCATCATGCACATGTGCTTGGCCTCGATGACCACGGCCACGCCCGCAGCGCCGGTCACCTGCTCGATGGCTTCGGCGATCTGCCGGCTGAGGTTTTCCTGGATCTGCAGACGGCGGGCGAACATATCGACGATCCGCGCGACCTTCGACAGGCCCAGGACCTTGCCCTTGGGCAGGTAGGCGACGTGGGCCTTGCCGATGAAGGGCAGCATGTGGTGCTCGCACATCGAATACAGCTCGATGTCGCGCACCACCACCATTTCGCTGTTATCAGAACTGAACAGGGCGTTGTTGGTGACTTCTTCGAGGGTCTGCTCGTAACCGCGGCAAAGGTACTGCATGGCCTTGGCTGCCCGCTTGGGCGTGTCGCGCAGGCCCTCGCGGGAGATGTCCTCGCCGATCTGGCCAAGGATCTCGGTGTAGTTCTGTTCCAGGGACATGGATCTACCTGTGGGAATTTTCGCAAAAATGAAGGGTAAGTCGGAGGACGCAGCGCTGCAAGCGCGATGTTACTCGTCGCGGCCTTCGAGCATGGTGCGTTTGAGCATCACGTACACCGCGCCCGTACCGCCGTGGCGCGGCTGGCAGGAAACGAAGCCGAGCACCTGCGCATGCTGGCGCAGCCAGGTGTTGACGTGGCTCTTGATCATCGGTCGCTTGCCGTCCAGGCGCGCGGCCTTGCCGTGGGTGACCCGCACGCAGCGCACTTCCAGTTTGGTGGCTTCGGCGATGAAGTCCCAAAGGGTTTCGCGGGCTTTCTCCACACTCATGCCATGCAGGTCGAGGCTGCCCTCGAAGGCGATCTGGCCGAGCTTGAGCTTGCGCAGCTGGGCTTCCTGCACGCCGTCGCGACGCCAGAGCAGTTCGTCTTCGGCACCCACGTCGATGACGAACTGATCGGACAGCCCGTCGATCACCAACGGCTGGTCGCTGCGAATCGTCGCCTTCTGGCGCAAACCGGCCAACTGCTGGCGGTCGGCCTTGGGCTTGCCGACCTCAGCGCGGTCGTGGGTGATCGGCTTGACGCCGCGCACTTCGCTACGAAAGAGGGAAAAATCGTCGTCTTGCATGTTGCCTCCACCTGAGGCGGCCTAGTTTACGCCACTGCGCAGGGCAGCGGCAGTCCGGCCGCGACATGCGCAGGTGTCGGCCTCAGATCAGGCTTGCGGTCGGCGCCACGCAGGCGAAGTTGTCGGCCATCACCGCCATCTCGCACTGGTGGATCTGTGCGGCGGGAATCACGCCGTCCTTGAAGGCCAGGTCGCGGGTGGCGCTGGCGTCTTCGACCAGGGTGCAGCGGTAGCCGTAGTCCTTGGCGCGGCGCACGGTGGTGCTGACGCTGGAGTGGCTCATGAAGCCGCAGACGATCAGGTCGAGATGGCCGAGGCCCTGCAGGGTTTCATGCAGCTTGGTGTTCTTGAAGGCATTAGGCATGCGCTTTTCGATCACCACCTCGCCTTCGCGTGGCTCTAGCCCCGGAATGAATTCGCCACGCGGACCCTGCGGATCGAACAGGCCGCCCACGGTGCCCAGATGGCGCACATGGATGATCGGACGTCCGGCCAGGCGGGCGGCATCGAGCAGGCGGGCGATGTTGGCCGTGGCCTCGTCCATGCCCGACAGCGCCAGCGGACCGCTGAGGTATTCCTTCTGCGCATCGATGATGATCAGGCTGGCCTGGCTCAACTTGGCCGGCGGATAATCGCGACCGCTCAGACGCAGCATCGTGGTTGCAACGGACATCAAGGGCTCCTTTGGGATAGGGCTATTGCGCGCCATTGTCCTCTGCCGCGACGACAATGGGAATGCTTGACAGCGCAAGCGGCGCAGTTGCTGGCCTGTGGCTATATGACGGCACGCCTGGGGAAACATTTACAGGCGCAGACTGATAGACTTTCCCACTGCCTTCAAAGGAGTCCACCGTGATCACTTCCCGCCTGCGCACCTTGCGCGACCACATTCGCTGGGCGGTCAGCCGCTTCCATGAACACGACCTGTTCTTCGGCCACGGCGCCGACAACGCCTGGGACGAAGCGCGCCAGCTGGTGCTCGGCGCGTTGCACCTGCCGTTCGAAGTGGCCGACGCCTACCTCGACTGCCAACTCGAAGACGACGAGCGCGTGCGCCTGCAGCATCTGTTCAAGCGCCGCATCGAAGACCGCATCCCCACGGCCTACCTGCTGGGCGAAGCCTGGTTCTGCGGTTTGTCGTTCATCGTAGATGAGCGCGTGCTGATTCCCCGTTCGCCCATCGGTGAGCTGCTCGAAGCGCGCCTGGAACCCTGGTTGGGCAGCGAGCCGACACGCATCCTCGACCTGTGCACGGGCTCGGGCTGCATCGGTATCCTGGCTGCCGACGTGTTCCCGGACGCCGAAGTGGTCCTGGCCGACCTGTCGTTCGACGCTTTGGAGGTCGCCAACCAGAACATCGAGCGCCATGGCCTCGAAGAGCGCGTCTTCACCGTGCAGGGCGACGGTTTCGGCGGCCTGCCGCAGCAGCGCTTCGACCTCATCCTGTCGAACCCGCCTTACGTCGATGCGCAGGATTTCGCCGACATGCCGGCCGAATACCAACACGAGCCCGAGCTGGGCCTGGCCTGCGGTAACGATGGTCTGGACCTGGTGCGGCGCATGCTGGCCGAAGCGGCCGACCATCTGACCGAGAAAGGCCTGCTGATCGTCGAGGTCGGCAACAGCCAGGTGCACGTCGAACAGCGCTACCCGGAAGTGGACTTCGCCTGGCTCGAGTTCAAGCGCGGCGGCCATGGCGTGTTCATGCTGTCCGCCGAGCAGTGCCGCCAGCATCAGGATCTGTTCCGCGCGCGGGCCTGATGCGTTTGCTGCGCTCGCCGCGTTGGCGAGCGTCGTGCAGAGAGTGCTGTGCAAAGAGTGCCGTGCAGTGGGCGACATACAGCGGCGTGGCACAGCACTCGCAGTGTTCAGCGGGTCGCGATGAAAATCAGCAGGCCGGCCTGGAACACCGCGAAGGCCACCAGGCAGGTGATGGTGAAGCGCAGGCCGCTGTCTTCGCGCTCGACCCGCGCCATGCGTTCTTCCCGTTCGCGCAACTGCGCCGTCATCTCCTGCAGCTGCTGTTCGGCCTGCTGCAGCATCGCCGCGCTGTCGAGCACCTGCAGGGCCTGTACCTTTTCCTCGTTCCAGTAAGGCCGCAACTGGCTGACCACGCTGTCGAGGGTGTGACCCTTGGTCGGCTGGCCGTCGGCGTAGGCGATCTCCAGGCCGAAACTGCGCAGCACCTGATCACGGCGCAGGCGCAGGTCGTCGTTCATGGCGTCGCGCGCCGGCAGTTCAAGCGATTCGATCCGGTAATCGGGCCAGCGCCCTTGCAGCCATTTGCCGGCCTGGGCCAGCAGGAAACGACCCAGGCCGCGGTTGCTCGGCTCCAGGTTCAAGCTCTGGCCACCGCCCAGCAGCACCTGGCGCAGACCGTGGTCGACGCGCACGTCCAGGCGGTTCTGCTCCTTGTGCGTCATCTGACCTGGCAGGCGGATCTCCAGGCGCAGCAAGCTGTGGGCCGGGCTGTGCCTTTCCACATGGCCGAACTGCACGAAGCGCAGCGGGTGCGCGCCGTGGCGGTCGGTGGGCAGCGGGCTCAGGCGCAGTAGCTGGAAGTGTTCGGCGGCGGCGTCGGCCCAGGGCAGGGGCGCGCTGGGCGGGTCCTGCGGCGCGGCGGCAGGTTCAGCGCCGGTGGGGGCGGCGGTCATGGGAAATCCTCGAGTACAGGTCGGCGGTGCGTGGAGCAGGGCGGGGCGGCGCGCTCCAGCATCGATGCCGGGTTATCGGCCGCCCGCGCCGCAACCTGAGGGCTGCCGCTCAGTCCTGGGGCAGGGCGCGGATGAAGGCCACCACGCGCTCGCCCAGCTCTCGGGCCAGGGGCAGTTCCGGGTTGCTGTAGCTGTCGCGCTGTTCGCTCATGTCCCGTGGGCTGATGCGCAGCATGTGGTTCATGCCGTCGATCAACACCAACTGCGCATCGGGTTTGGCCGCTTGCAGCTTCTCGGCATCGAGCACTTCGACCTGTACGTCGTTGCGGCCCTGGACGATCAGGGCCGGTATCTTCAGGCGGCCGAAAGCGGCGGCGGGGTCCTGGCGCAACAGGGAAATCACGTAAGGCTGCACGCTTGGGCGGAAGGCCTGGCGCAAGGGTCTGGGCACATCGAGGCTGGTCTGGCCGGCTTGCAGGCGGTCGAGCAGCAGGTTGCCGCGCAGCATGTCGGCCGGGTTCAAGCGCTTGGCCAGTTGCTCGCGCAGCACCTGGGCGATGGGCCGACCGCTGCCGGCCAGGGTGATCACGGCGCTGGCGCCGGCGTCTTCGGCGGCGAGGCTGGCGATCAGCGCGCCCTCGCTGTGGCCGACGATGATCAGCGGTCCGAAGCGCGGATCGGCGCGCAACTGGCGGCCCCAGGCGACGGCGTCGGCCACGTAGCGCTCGACACTCAGGTCGCGCTCGTCGGGCGTGGCCGGCTGGCTCGCGGCAACGCCCCGTTTGTCGTAGCGCACACTGGCGATGTGCTGCTTGGCCAGTAGCAGGGCCAGACGCTTGAGGTTGTCGACCCGGCCCGAGGCGGGATTGTTGCCGTCGCGGTCGGTGGGGCCGGAACCGGGAATGATCAGCACCACCGGCGGTGGCGTGTCCTGCTGCGGCAACAGCAGGCTGCCATGCAGCACGCCCTGGCCGGTGTCGAGCTCGATCGGGCGTTGCGACACGGTCGGCGCCGCGGCGTAGGAGAGGGGGGCGAACAGGCACAGCAGGAGCACAGCGACGAGACGCGAAGGCATGGAAGGGCGCTACATGGAGAGATGCTGTTCTGACCGAGGCGCCTGCCGAAGGTTCTGGCGTGGGGTTCAGGCACCTGGGCCGAGTCAGGCCAGCATGACCAAACGGCAGCGCCGACCCCGGCCATTTTCCGTATACTGCTGCGCTTCGTTCACTTCAGGCAGATTCGCGGAGCGCCCATGTCCGGCAATACCTACGGCAAGCTGTTCACTGTCACCACCGCAGGCGAAAGCCATGGCCCGGCGTTGGTCGCCATTGTCGATGGGTGCCCTCCGGGCCTCGAACTGTCCCTGGCCGACCTGCAGCACGACCTCGATCGGCGCAAGCCCGGCACCAGTCGGCACACCACCCAACGCCAGGAAGCCGATGAGGTGGAAATCCTCTCCGGGGTCTTCGAGGGGCGCACCACTGGCTGCTCGATCGGCCTGCTGATCCGCAACACCGACCAGAAGTCCAAGGACTACTCGGCGATCAAGGACCTGTTCCGCCCGGCCCACGCAGACTACACCTACCACCACAAGTACGGCACCCGCGACTACCGCGGCGGCGGTCGCAGCTCGGCGCGGGAAACCGCCATGCGCGTGGCCGCCGGCGCCATCGCCAAGAAGTACCTGGCCACCCAAGGCATTCGGGTGCGCGGCTACATGAGCCAGCTCGGCCCCATCGAAATTCCGTTCAAAGGCTGGGACAGTGTCGAGCAGAACGCCTTCTTCAGCCCTGACCCTGCCAAGGTGCCGGAGCTGGAGGCCTACATGGACCAGCTGCGCCGTGACCAGGATTCGGTCGGGGCCAAGATCACCGTGGTGGCCGAGGGCGTGCTACCGGGGCTGGGCGAGCCGATCTTCGACCGCCTCGACGCCGAGCTTGCCCATGCGCTGATGAGCATCAACGCGGTCAAGGGCGTTGAGATCGGCGCAGGCTTCGCCAGCGTCGCCCAGCGCGGCAGCGAGCACCGCGACGAGCTGACCCCGGAAGGCTTCCTGAGCAACAACGCCGGCGGCATTCTCGGCGGCATTTCCTCCGGCCAGCCGATCGTCGCGCACCTGGCGCTCAAGCCCACATCGAGCATCACCGTACCGGGCCGCTCGATCGACGCCGACGGCAATGCCTTGGAGATGGTCACCAAGGGCCGCCACGATCCGTGCGTCGGCATCCGCGCCACGCCC
This sequence comes from Pseudomonas sp. MLB6B, assembly GCF_054508135.1. Classification (NCBI taxonomy): domain Bacteria; kingdom Pseudomonadati; phylum Pseudomonadota; class Gammaproteobacteria; order Pseudomonadales; family Pseudomonadaceae; genus Pseudomonas; species Pseudomonas sp. MLB6B. The sequence continues at coordinate 2,188,859 of NZ_CP199313.1, forward strand.
ATCGCCGAGGCAATGATGGCGATCGTGCTGATGGACCACCTGCTGCGCCACCGTGGCCAGAACGCCGAGGTGCGCGTCACCACCCCGGTACTCGGCCAAGCCTGAGCACAATCGGCAGGGCGGGCGAAGTCGGGCCTGCCGGCATCACCCTCGCGATGGCCCGCACCGGTCGTCGCCTTGCCCCGACGTGGAGCCCATGCCCAGCATTCCCTACTGGCGGCTGTCCAGCTTCTACCTCTGCTATTTCGCCCTGCTGGGCGCCACGGCGCCGTTCCTGGCGTTGTACTTCGACCACCTAGGCTTCGCTCCGGCACGCATCGGCGAACTGGTGGCCATCCCCATGCTGATGCGCTGCCTGGCGCCCAACCTGTGGGGCTGGCTGGGCGACCGGACCGGTCGGCGCCTGTTGATCGTACGCTTGGGCGCGTTGTGCACCCTGGCCAGTTTCTCGCTGATCTTCTTCGGCCACAGCTACGCCTGGCTGGCGCTGGTGATGGCCTTGCACGCGTTCTTCTGGCACGCGGTGCTGCCGCAGTTCGAAGTCATCACCCTGGCGCACCTGCATGGGCAAACGGGACGCTACAGCCAAGTGCGCCTGTGGGGCTCGGTGGGCTTCATCATTGCGGTGGTCGGCCTGGGTCGGCTGTTCGAATACGTGCGGTTGGACGCCTACCCCTGGACGGTGGTGGCGATCATGGGCGGCATTCTGCTCGCCAGCCTGTGGGTGCCCAACGCGCAGCCGGTGGAACAGGGCGAACGGCGCTGCGCCGAGGGTTTCGTGCGGCAGTTGCGCGCGCCAGGAGTGTTGCCGTTCTACGTCTGCGTGGCGCTGATGCAGCTCAGCCATGGGCCGTACTACACCTTCCTCAGCTTGCACTTGCAGCATTTGGGTTACGAGCGCGGCGCCATCGGCTTGCTGTGGGCGCTGGGCGTGGTCGCCGAAGTGCTGATGTTCCTGCTGATGGGCCGCCTGTTCGCCCGTGTGTCGATCCAAAGCCTGCTGCTGGGCAGTTTCCTATTGGCGGCGCTGCGTTGGGCATTGCTCGGCACCCTGGCCGACGTACCGGCCGTGCTGCTGCTGACGCAACTGCTGCACGCGGCGACCTTCGGCTGTTTCCACGCAGCCAGCATCGCTTTCGTGCAGGCCAGCTTCGGTGCGCGCCAGCAGGGTCAGGGCCAGGCCCTGTATGCCGCATTGTCCGGCACCGGCGGCGCCTTGGGCGCGCTGTACGCCGGTTACGCCTGGAATCTGCTGGGCGCCACCTTTACCTTCGCCGTAGCCAGCCTCGCTGCGCTGGCGGCCGCCTCGATCACCGCGTTCGCCCTGAACGCCACCCGGAGAACCCCGCGATGAGCATTCTCAGCGTCTATCACCGCTACACGCCCGAGCAACCGAACAAGGTCCTGACCCATGCCACCGACATCGCTGCCACCTTGGCCGAGCATGGACTGGAATTCAGCCAGCACGTGTTGGGCGCACGGCCTCGTCCCGGCGGTGGTCGCGAAGCGGTCGTCCAGGTGCTTGGGCATGAGCTTGAAGTGCTACTCGGTGCGCAAGGTTGCACAGCCTTCGATGTGCTCGACTGCGATGGCGATGAAGGCCGGCCGCAGGCAGGCGAAGAGGAACATGCATACCCAGTCGAGGAAGTTTTCGTAGTCGTCAGCGGGCGTGCGCAATTGGTGGTGCGCCATGGAGAGTGGGTATTTGCAGTGCTGTGCGAGCGCGGCGATTCCCTACGGATTCCCGCTGGCAGCGGTCGTTGGCTGAGCCTGGGAGATCGACCGTTCTGTGTCGCAGTGCGCTTGCTGGAGAAGGAGGGGGACAGCATGCTGGTATGTGGCAACGGTGCCAAGCCCAGTGAATTTCCTGGAATGGATGAACTCTGAAGCCTCTAAGGGGCCATAGACATGGCCCCACGTCATGCGCGGTAGAGCTTAGCGGTAGGTCGGCAGCGCAAAACGTTGTTGGCTTTGCAACATCGAGATCACCGGCAGTTCGCTGGCTTGTTCGGCCAGATCACGGCGGATGGCGCTGATGGCCCAGGACAATTGCTCGGCGCTGTGCAGTTGAGCGTAGGACAGCACGCGGCGGCTAACTTTGTTGTCGGCAGCGCGCAGGGTCAGCAGAACGCCGCCGTCCGGGCGAGGCTGGGTGCTGACTTGATAGCCTGGGAAGACGGAAGTGAATTTTTGCTGAATGAGGTCCATGGTGACTCCTGAGCGTTAGAGGTTGCAGATTCTGTCCTCTAACGTTGCAGTGACCATGCCAGCTTCGTATTCTTTAAAAATTCCAATAAAATCAATCGCTTGCAATGTTTCAGAAATGTGCGCCCCATGCAGGCTGCAAGGTCATGCATTTTGCACAGTGCATTTTGCAATGCTGCGATGTCAGATAGCCTGCCTCTTTCATTCCGATAGTTTCTGAACCTTTGTCCGTAGGCCGTGGCCTGACAGATCATTGGGTGAACAATCTGCCAGGAGAATCACGATGCAAGACGCTGCCCCTGCCACCATGACCGAAGAAGAAACCGCTGCGTTCGCCGAACAGGTGTTCAACTGTGCACGCAGTGGCGATGCCGACCTGCTGGAGCGTTTGCTCGACAGCGGCCTGCCGGTCAACCTGCGTAACGGCAAGGGCGACAGCCTGTTGATGCTGGCCAGCTACCACGGCCACTTCCAGGCAGTCCAGGTCCTGCTCAAACATGGCGCCGACCCACTGCTGGCCAATGACAACGGGCAAATGCCGATCGCCGGCGCTGCGTTCAAAGGCGATCTGCCGATGATCAAGCTGCTGCTCGAGCACGGCGTGCCGGTCGATGCCGCCGCTGCCGACGGCCGTACCGCCCTGATGCTGGCGGCGATGTTCAACCGTATGGACATCCTCGAGTTCCTGCTGAGCCGCGGCGCCGATCCCGCCCATCGGGACGCACGCGGTGCGACGGCCTTGGTTGCGGCGCAGACCATGGGGGCAGTGGAAGCCATGGCGCGCCTGCAAGCGCTGGCCGACTGACCCACCCAGGGGTATCCTTGGCGCCTTTTCACTTTGCCAGGCTACCCCCACATGAAGAACTCGTTGCGCGAACTCATCAGCCTCATCGGTGCGGGCTGCATGCCCGACGAGGACATCGACCGCATCGCCGACGAAGCGGCACAGGCCTACGCCGACCCAGCGGCTTTTCTTGCCGCCAACCCCGACATCAATTACGACGACAGCTTCCCCATGGCTTTGGGCGAGTGGGTCGTGGTCGGCAGCCTACCCGATACCGTGCTGTTCCAGGCCGAGACCTATCAGCAACTGTTTGAGGCCATCAGCGGCTCGTTCGACCAGGGTGTGGCGTTCAACCTCAAGCCCAAGCAACTGGCCCGTACGGAGCCATTGACCGCGCTCAACCGCATCCAGGTGCAGATGGCGGCGCTGAATAAAGAGGGTGGAGGCTATGTGCTGCTGAACTTTAGCCAACTGCTCGACGACCCGTTGCAGATGGTGATCGTGACACGCAATGACTTGCCACGTGTGCTGGAGCTTGCGACCAAAGTGGGTATCGTCGCCGAGCCTGCCCTGGATGCCTTGAAAGCGGCTCAAGCCTGAGCGGGCGCTTGTACGAACGGCCGGTCCGATGCTCCGAGCAGTCGAGAGGGTCGGCACGTTTGGCCTGAACCAACCTAGTAACGACGCAGTGCCAGGATTAGGGCCGCGTTGCGGCCCATCGCGGCTTAAGCCGCTCCCACAGTCCACAGTGCATCTTTGGAGATACACGCCTCCCTGTAGGAGCGACTTTAGTCGCGATAGGCGGCAAAAGCCGCCCCACAGTCCATAGTGCATCTTTGGAGGTACGCGCCTCCCTGTAGGAGCGACTTTAGTCGCGATGGGCGGCAAAGCCGCCCCAAATCCAAGCGCCGCTCACTTTCCGCTGGAGATAGTCGCGGCCACCGAGCCGGCGGTACCGGCCACCGCAGCCAATCGCAGCACCAAGCCGCCCGCCTCTACAGACGCTTGATCCCTTCCTCCAGACCTTGCAGGGTCATGGGAAACATCCGCCCCTCCAGCATCTCGCGCACCAGCCCGATCGAGGTCGTATAGTCCCAAGCGCGAGTGGGATAGGGGTTGATCCAGATGACCTTGCTGAATTTCTCCAGCACCCGCTGCATCCACACGTAGCCGGCTTCCTCGTTCCAGTGCTCGACGCTGCCCCCCGGCTGGGTGATTTCATAAGGCGCCATGGCCGCGTCGCCGACGAAGATCACACAGTAGTCGTCGCCGTATTTGTGCAGCAGGTCATAGGTGCCCATTCGCTCGCTGTTACGCCGCTGGTTGTTCTTCCATACCGACTCGTAGACGAAGTTGTGGAAGTAGTAGTACTCCAGGTGCTTGAACTCGCTGCGGCAGGCCGAAAACAGCTCTTCGCAGACCTGCACATGGGCGTCCATGGAGCCGCCAATGTCGAACAGCAATAGCAGCTTCACCGCGTTGCGCCGCTCGGGGCGCATCTGGATGTTGAGCAGCCCGCCGTCGCGCGCCGTCTGGTCGATGGTGCCGTCGATGTCGAACTCGTCCGCCGCGCCTTGCCGGGCGAACTTGCGCAGGCGGCGCAGTGCCAGCTTGATGTTGCGCGTGCCCAGTTCGACCTGATCGTCGAGGTTCTGGTAGTCGCGCTGTTCCCACACCTTGACCGCCTTGCCCTGGCGCTCGCCGGCATCGCCCACGCGGATGCCCTCGGGGTTGTAGCCCCCCGATCCGAACGGGCTGGTGCCGCCGGTGCCGATCCATTTGCTGCCGCCGGCATGGCGTTCCTTCTGCTCGGCCAGGCGCTGCTTGAACGCTTCGATCAGCGTGTCCAGGCCGCCCAGGGACTGGATCTGCGCCCGCTCCTCGGCGCTCAGCGAACGTTCGAACTCCTTGCGTAGCCAGTCTTCTGGAATCAGCGCTTCCAGATGCCGGTCGAGGTCGGTCAAGCCATCGAAATACGCGCCGAAGGCACGGTCGAACTTGTCGAAATGCCGCTCGTCCTTGACCAGAATGGTGCGCGCCAGGAAATAGAACTGCTCCATGTCGGCGAACACCACGTGCCGCTCCAGGGCAGCATGCAGGTCGAGCAGTTCGCGCAACGACACCGGCACCTTGGCCGCGCGCAGTTCGGTGAACAGGTTGAGCAGCATGGGCCAGGTTCCTCAGCGGTTGCCGCGACGGCTCATGAACGCCAGGCGCTCGAGCAGTTGCACGTCCTGCTCGTTCTTCACCAGGGCGCCTGCCAGCGGTGGAATCGCCTTGCTCGGGTTGCGCTCGCGCAGCACGGCCTCGCCGATGTTGTCGGCCATTAACAGCTTGAGCCAGTCGACCAGCTCCGAAGTGGAAGGCTTCTTCTTCAGGCCCGGCACCTTGCGCACGTCGAAGAACACGTCCAGCGCTTCGCTGACCAGAGACGTGCTGATGTTCGGGTAGTGCACATCGACGATGCGTTGCAGGGTGGCGCGGTCGGGGAAGGCGATGTAGTGGAAGAAGCAGCGGCGCAGGAAGGCGTCCGGCAGCTCCTTCTCGTTGTTCGAGGTGATGATGATGATCGGGCGATGGCGCGCCTTGATGGTCTCGTCGGTCTCGTAGACGTAGAACTCCATGCGGTCGAGTTCCTGCAACAGGTCGTTGGGAAACTCGATGTCGGCCTTGTCGATCTCGTCGATCAGCAATACCACGCGCTCGTCGGCCTCGAACGCCTCCCAGAGTTTGCCCTTCTTCAGGTAGTTGCGCACGTCGTGGACCTTGTCCACGCCCAGTTGCGAGTCGCGCAGGCGGCTGACCGCGTCGTACTCGTACAGGCCTTGCTGGGCCTTGGTGGTCGACTTGATGTGCCAGGTGATCAGGCGCGCGCCGAACGAGGCGGCCAGTTGCTCGGCGAGCAGGGTCTTGCCGGTGCCCGGCTCGCCCTTTACCAACAACGGGCGCTGCAAGGTGATCGAAGCGTTGACCGCGAGTTTAAGGTCGTCGGTGGCGACGTAGTCGCGGGTCCCTTCAAATTTCATCGAAACGGTCCTCGGGCGGAAATGGGCAATGGCAGCGACTATAACCGCCGCCGCCCAGGCTGCAAATGCGGCCTGAGCAGGTTGGCGGGTGGTCAGTCGGTGTCGGGCTTGGGCTGTTCGTAGCGGGCGTTGAACGCCTGCACGAAGCCGTTGCGCAAGATCTGCAGGAAGGCCTGGAAGGCGCTGATGTCCTGCTGGTGCACGCTGCCGCTTAGGTTCACGCGGGTGGCGAACTGGTTCTTGGGTTGGTTCTTCAGCACGTTCTGGCCGGCGCCGACCACTGCTTCCCAGATCGAGCGGAAGAAACCCTTGTCCTTGTTTTCGACGTCCTGCTGCCAGTCGAACACTTCCACATCGCGCAGTAGGGGTTTGATGTAGCCGCTCAGGCGGCCGTCCTCGGCCTGGGCTTCGATCACCACTTCGCCGTGGCCGGCGTTGAAGTCGAACTTGCCGTAGGCGCTGGCGAAGTCGTTGAGCTGGCGCAGGGTGATGTCGCTGGCGCGCAGGCGGAACTCGAAGTCGTCGAAGTCGCTGAACGGGTCGAATGTAGCGCTGCTTTCCACCCGCGCATCGCCGAACAGCCGCGCTTTGGCGTCGAAGCTGGCGTCACGCCGCCCTTGCTGGTCGCGCACGTTGGTCAGGTTACGGATGCTCGCGTCGAGCTGAGTGGCCTGCAAGCGTACGGGCGGCTTGGACTGGAAATTGCGAAAGCTGAGGGTGCCGTTGTGGATCAACACTTCGTTGAGGGTGATGGGCAACAGCTTGTCCAGTTGCTGGCGCCAATCGGTGCCGCCACCAGACTGCGACGCCTGCTTGCTGCCGCCGTCGACGAAGTTGATCACCGGTTGGTCGAAGGTCACCTTGGCCACCACGGCCTGGTCGTACCACAGCGAATGCCAGCTCACCGAAATGTCGATCACCGGTGCTTCGAGCAGTGGCACCGGCACCTTGCCGCTGGTCTTGACGATCTTCAGGCCGTTGATCTGATAGGCACCGCGCCACAGCGCGATGTCCACGTCGCTGACCTGGCCGCGGTACTCGCCCATGTCGGCGAGTTTGTCGTTGAGGTAGTCGCGCACCAGTGTCGGCAGCGCCACGTGCAACGCCACCAGCAGCACGACCAGGGTGGCCACGCCGATCAGCGGCCAACGGTAGCGGGCTTTCATCGACAACTCTCCATCATCCATTGCCTGAAGCGACAAGGCGGTTGACCTTGGACGCGCCGCGCGAGTTCGAACGGGCTTTACGGGCTACCGGGGCAGGCTTACCCTTGGCGGCTCAACCGCCTGCACAAGGACCCAGCATGAGCCGCATCTACGCAGACAATGCCCACTCCATCGGCAACACGCCGCTGGTGCAGATCAACCGCATCGCGCCGCGCGGCGTGACCATCCTGGCCAAGATCGAAGGGCGCAACCCCGGTTATTCGGTCAAGTGCCGGATCGGCGCGAACATGGTCTGGGACGCGGAAGCCAGCGGCAAACTCAAGCCGGGCATGACCCTGGTCGAGCCCACCTCGGGCAACACCGGCATCGGTCTGGCGTTCGTCGCCGCCGCGCGCGGCTACAAGCTGCTGCTGACCATGCCGGCCTCGATGAGCCTGGAGCGGCGCAAGGTGCTCAAGGCGCTGGGCGCCGAGCTGGTGCTCACCGAGCCCGCCAAGGGCATGAAAGGCGCCATCGAGAAGGCCTCCGAAATCGTCGCCTCCGATCCCGCTGCCTACTACATGCCGGGCCAGTTCGAAAACCCGGCCAACCCGGCCATCCATGAAAAGACCACCGGCCCGGAAATCTGGAACGACACCGACGGCGCGGTCGACGTGCTGGTGGCCGGTGTCGGCACCGGCGGTACCATCACCGGCATTTCCCGCTACATCAAGCACACCCAAGGCAAGCCGATCACCAGTGTGGCTGTAGAGCCCGCCAGCTCGCCGCTGATCACCCAGACCCTGGCCGGCCAGGAACTGCAACCCAGCCCGCACAAGATCCAGGGCATCGGCGCCGGCTTCGTGCCGCAGAACCTCGACCTGTCGATCGTCGACCAGGTGGTGACGGTCACCGACGAGGAGTCCAAGGCCATGGCCCTGCGCCTGATGCAGGAGGAGGGCATCCTCTGCGGTATTTCCTGCGGTGCAGCGATGGCGGCGGCCGTGCGTCTGGCGGAGAAACCGGAGATGCAGGGCAAGACGATCGTGGTGGTCCTGCCCGACTCCGGCGAGCGCTACCTGTCGAGCATGCTGTTCAGCGACCTGTTCAGCGAGCAGGAAAACCAGCAGTAGGCCCCACCTCGCGCAAGGCCACTGATCCGGCGCAATGCGGCAGTGGTCGGTAACCCGCACACTCCTGCCCCGACCCATCCGTCCCCGGTTGTTTTGCCAGCGGGCGGATGGGTTTATGATGTCCGGCGATTTTTGGCAGCCATCGCCCGTTTTTCCTCTCCAAGGAGTGTTGCATGACGTTTTCCTTCATCGCCAAGGCGGGTGTCCTGCTGGTGTTCTTCGCCAGCGTGCTGTACGTGCACCTGCGCGGCAAGGCGCGTTTGCCGGTACTGCGCCAGTTCGTCAACCATTCGGCGCTGTTCGCGCCGTACAACGCGTTGATGTACTTGTTCTCCGGCGTGCCGTCCAAGCCCTACCTGGACCGCCAGCGCTTTCCCGAGCTGGACGTGCTCAAGGACAACTGGCAGGAAATCCGCGTCGAGGCCATGCGCCTGTTCGACGAGGGCTACATCCGCGCCGCCGAAAAAGACAACGACGCAGGCTTCGGCTCGTTCTTCAAGAAAGGCTGGAAGCGTTTCTACCTGAAGTGGTACGACAAGCCGCTGCCGTCGGCCGAGGCGCTGTGCCCGCGCACCGTCGAGCTGGTCAGCAGCATTCCCAACGTCAAGGGCGCGATGTTCGCCCTGCTGCCCGGCGGCAGCCACCTCAACCCGCACCGCGATCCGTTCGCCGGTTCCCTGCGCTACCACCTGGGGCTGTCCACGCCCAACTCGGATAACTGCCGCATCTACGTCGACGGCCAAGCCTATGCCTGGCGCGACGGCGAAGACGTGATGTTCGACGAGACCTACGTGCACTGGGTGAAGAACGAAACCGACATGACCCGGGTGATCCTGTTCTGCGACGTCGAGCGCCCGCTCACCAGCCCGTTGATGACCCGCCTCAACCGCAAGGTCAGCGCCTTCCTGGGCCGCGCCACCGCACCGCAGAACACCGACGACGAGCGCGTCGGCGGCATCAACCAGGCCTATGCCTGGAGCAAGCGTTTCAGCAACCGGTTCAGCGCCCAGGTGAAGCAGTTCAAGCGCGCCAACCCCAAGGCCTACCGCATTCTGCGGCCGATCCTGGCGGTGCTGGTGGCGTACTTGCTGTATCGCTGGTTGTTCTGATCGATCGGTCTTGATCGACCGGGTCCGATCGATCCTTCCTGTTCTACCACGCTAGCCGGGCGGCAATCCGTCCGGCAGCGCATGACGCAACGCCCCTTCCTCGAAATCCAGCACGCCGATCTCGCGTTGTACCAATAGAAAGTACAGCAGCGGGTCGATGCTGACCTGCGCCGGCACATGGATCGCCAACAGGCGCGTGGAGCGCTCCAGCTCGCAAGGGCAGGCGAAGGCTTGCAGCGCGGTCTGCATGTCGTCCAGCGCTTCGCCTGCCTTGACCCGGACCCGCAGCATGGAGCCGCCGATGGCGTGCAGTACTTCGTCCACCCACAGCACCTGGCCTTCGCGGCGTACGCTGACCAGGTCGCCTGGGGCGATGTCGTAGGCATGGAACGGCAGGCTGTCGATCCGGTACACATCGTTCAGGCAGTGTGCCCACAGCCCTTCCACCGACGACGTGGGGTAGCCGTTGGCATCGTGCGGCAGGCGCACCAGCACTTTGTAGAAGCCTGGATCGGCGTGCTCGCTCATGCTTGGGCCAGGCGTCTGGCCCGCGCCGGGCGCAGCACCAGCCACAGGGCGATGGCGATCAGCACGCCGCCGTACAGGTGGCCGAGCGACAGCGGCTCGTCCAGCAGCCACGCGCCCCACAGCACGCCGAACACCGGAATGAGGAAGGTCACGGTGCTGGCCTTGACCGGGCCAATCTCGCCCAGCAGGCGGAAATACAGCACATAGGCGAAGGCCGTGCACACCAGGCCCAGGCCCAATAGCGAACCCCAGACTTGCCAGCCGCCCCAGCTGGCGGGGGGCCGTGTGGCGATGCTCCAGACGAAGGCCGGGGTCAGCAGCAGGGTGGCACCGAGCATGCTGCCCAGGGCCGACAGGCGACTGTCCAAGGCGCCGACCCAACGCCGCGCCAGGTACCCGGCGAAGCCATAGCAGGTGGTCGCCGCCAGGCAGGCGAGGGCGCCTTGCAGCAAGGTCGCGTCCAGCGCCACCGGCCCTGCGCCGCTGAGCACGCCGACGCCGAGCAGGCCCAGCACGATGCCGCACAGTTTGGCGGGGGTCATGGCTTCCTGGAAGAACAGTGCGCCGATCAGCACGCCCATCAGCGGCGTAGTGGCATTGAAGATCGCCGAATAGCCGGCCGGCAGCACTTGCGCAGCCACCGCGTAGAAGGTCGCCGGAATGCCGGAGTTGATCATGCCCAACAGCAGGCAGGCCTTGAGCTTGCCCTGGAAGTGCCAGCCAGCGGGCGAGGCGGCGACGATGGCGATCAGGCCCAGGCAGGCGATCGACACGCGAAAGAACGCCGTAGGCAGGGCGCCGAGTTCCGGCGCGATGATGCGCATGAACAAAAAGCTCGCCCCCCAGACGGCGGCGAGCATGAGCAGGCGAACAAGAGCGATGGCGGGCAAAACGAACTCCGGGGAATAGGGGCGCAAGCTAGCCACCCCTGGCATCTAGGCTTACTGCGCGTTGAGCGCCTGGCCGTTCACGGCCTTGCTGTCTGGCCCCATCAGGTACAGGTACACCGGCATGATCTCTTCGGGCAGCGGGTTGTTCTGCGGGTTTTCGCTGGGGTAGGCCTGGGCGCGCATGCTGGTGCGCGTACCGCCTGGGTTGATGCTGTTGGAACGCACAGGAGCCACGCCTTCGAGTTCGTCGGCCAGGGTCTGCATCAGACCCTCGGTGGCGAACTTCGACACGCCATAGGCGCCCCAGTAAGCCCGGCCCACACGCCCCACGCTGCTTGAAGTGAACACCACCGACGCGTCCTGGGACAGCTTGAGCAGCGGCAGCAGGGTGCTGGTGAGCATGAAGGTGGCGTTGACGTTGACGTGCATCACCCGCATGAAGTGGTCGCCCGACAACTGCTCCAAAGGCGTGCGCGGGCCGATGATCGAGGCGTTGTTGAGCAGGCCGTCGAGGCGCCCGAACTGCTTCTCGATCATGACCGCCAGCTCGTCGTACTGGTGCGGCAGTGCGGTTTCCAGGTTGAACGGAATGACCACCGCTTCGGGGTGGCCGGCCGCCTGGATCTGGTCGTAGACCTCGTTCAGGTTGGCCTCGGTCTTGCCCAGCAGCAGCACGGTGGCACCCAGCGCCGCATAGGCCTTGGCGGCCGCGGCGCCGATGCCGCGCCCGGCGCCGGTGACCAGGATCACGCGGTCTTTGAGCAGCTCGGGGCGGGCGGTGTAGTCGAACATGGCGGGTGTCCTTGCAATCGGGTGAACGTGAAGGGGCTCAGCAGCCGCACAGGGCGCTGTCGAGCACCTTGCGCAGCTCCAGCGGATGGTCCACCACCACGTCGGCGCCCCAGTGGTTGGGGTTGTCGTCGGGGTGGATGTAGCCGTAGCGCACCGCAGCGGTACGGGTACCGGCATCGCGGCCGGACTCGATGTCGCGCAGATCGTCGCCGACGAACAAGACGCTGGCCGGGTCCAGATCGAGGGTGGCGCAGGCCAGGGTCAGCGGCTCGGGGTCGGGCTTGCTGCGTTTGACGTGGTCCGGGCAGATCAACAGGGCAGAGCGTTCGGCCAGGCCCAGGCGCTGCATGATCGGTTCGGCGAAGCGCAGAGGCTTGTTGGTCACCACGCCCCACAGCAGGTTGCCTTTCTCGATGTCGTCGAGCAGGGCCTCCATGCCATCGAACAGGCGACTGTGCACCGCGCAATCGCGCTGGTAGCGCTCGAGAAACTCAAGACGCAGCGGCTCGAAGGTCGGATCGTCCGGTTCGATGCCGAAGGTCGTGCAGACCATCGCCCGCGCGCCGCCGGAGATCACGTCACGCACCACTTTATCGGCCACCGGCGGCAAACCGCGGTCGGCGAGCATGGCCTGGCTGATGGCGATGAAGTCGGGCGCGGTGTCCAGCAGGGTGCCGTCCATGTCGAAGAGTACCGCTCGCAAACGCATGCTCATTCCTCGCGCAGGGTCTGGATCATGTAGTTGACGTCCACGTCGCTGCTGAGCTTGTAGTGCTTGGTCAGCGGGTTGTAGGTCAGGCCGATGATGTCCTTGACCTCGAGCCCTGCGCTGCGGCCCCAGGCGCCCAGCTCGGACGGACGGATGAATTTCTTGAAGTCGTGGGTGCCGCGCGGCAGCATCTTGAGGATGTACTCGGCGCCGACGATGGCCAGCAGATAGGCCTTGGGGTTGCGGTTGATGGTCGAGAAGAACACCTGGCCGCCGGGCTTGACCAGGCGTTTGCAGGCCTCGATCACCGACGACGGGTCGGGCACGTGCTCGAGCATTTCCAGGCAGGTGACCACGTCGAATTGCCCCGGCTGCTCGGCGGCCAGGGCCTCGGCGGTGATCTGCCGGTATTCGACCTGCACGCCCGACTCGAGCTGATGCAGGCGCGCCACCGACAACGGCGCCTCGCCCATGTCGATGCCGGTCACGCTGGCGCCGCGCAGGGCCATGGCTTCGCTGAGGATGCCGCCGCCGCAACCGACGTCGAGCACCTTCTTGCCGGCCAGGCTCACGCGTTCGTCGATCCAGTTGACGCGCAGCGGGTTGATGTCGTGCAGTGGCTTGAACTCGCTCTCGCGGTCCCACCAGCGGTGGGCCAGGGCTTCGAACTTGGCGATTTCGGCGCGATCGACGTTGCTCATGGAAAGGGTCCTCGGAAGAGCTTCATTAATAAGGGTGGCCAACGGCGGTGGTCATGGGCGTTCCGCGCGCATGCGCTCGCCCCAGGTGCGCGCCATGGCGGCCAGGGCGTCGGCGTCCATGCGCGTCAGGCGGCGGTCGTCGAGCAGTTGTTCGCCTTCGACCCACACATGGCGTACACAATCCCGGCCAGTGGCATAAATAAGTTGCGAAACCGGATCGTGCACCGGTTGTTGGGCAAGGCCCGAGAGGTCGAAGGCCACCAGGTCTGCGGCCTTGCCGGTTTCCAGCGAGCCGACGCAGGCCTCCATGCCCAAGGCACGCGCGCCATTGAGCGTGGCCATGCGCAGCGCGCGGTGGGCGTCCAGGGCGCTGGCCGAACCGGCGACGGCCTTGGCCAGCAGCGCGGCGGTGCGGGTTTCGCCGAGCAGGTCGAGGTCGTTGTTGCTGGCCGCACCGTCGGTGCCGACCGCCACGTTGACGCCCGCCTGCCACAGCCGCTCCACCGGGCAGAAACCGCTGGCCAGCTTCAGGTTGGATTCTGGGCAATGCACCACGCTGGTATTGCTTTCCACCAGCAGCGCCAGGTCGTCGTCGTTGACCTGGGTCATGTGCACCGCCTGCATGCGTGGGCCCAGCAGGCCCAGGCGCGACAGCCGCGCCAAGGGGCGTTCGCCGTGCTCTTCGACGGCCTGCTCGACTTCGCGGGCGGTCTCGTGCACGTGCATCTGCAAGGGTGCATCGAGCTGGTCGGCGATGACGCGGATCTTTTCCAGGTTGGCGTCGCTGACCGTGTACGGCGCATGCGGGCCCAGGGCGATGTTGATGCGCGGGTGGTGGCGCAGGTCGCCGAACAGCTCGATGGCCTGGTGCAGGCCGTCTTCGGGGGTGCGCGCGCCGGGGATGGCGAAGTCCAGCAAGGGCACGGCGATCTGCGCGCGCATGCCACTGCGGTGCACGCGGTCGCAAGCTTCGCGGGGGAAGAAGTACATGTCGGCGAAACAGGTGACGCCGCCCTGCAGTTGCTCGGCGATGGCCAGGTCCGTGCCGTCGCGTACGAAGGCTTCGTCGACCCAGCGGCTTTCCGCCGGCCAAATGTGCTGTTCGAGCCAGGTCATCAGTGGCAGGTCGTCGGCAAAGCCGCGCAACAGGCTCATGGCGGCATGGCCGTGGGCGTTGATCAGCCCGGGAGCGAGCAGGCAGTCGGGCAGTTCGCGCACCTCAGCGGCCACCGGCGCCCGATGGCGCGGGCCGATCCAGGCGATCAGGCCGTCGCGCACGCCCAACGCATGCTCGGTGAGCACGACACCCGCAGGTTCGACCGGTACCAGCCATTGCGGAACGAGCAGCAGATCGACGGGGGGTACGGCGCTGGGCATGCAGGGTGTACCTGGTTCTAGGCGAAGCGCGCAGTATACCGCAATGGCAGAGGGTTGAGCTTCCCGCGCAGGCCGCAGCGCGAGGCGGCTCGACGGTTTCCCGAGCACCCCTGGAAACAGCTCGGTATACTCCGCCGTTTTTCACAGGCGAACGGCGGGGAAAGGCAATGCGCGAGCGACTCTTGGCGGCAGAGAAGGTGGTCAGCATCCGCTGGCGCGACGGCGCGCTGCACCTGCTCGACCAGCGCCTGTTGCCCGCGCAGGAGCAGTGGTTGGCGTGCACCGAGGTGGCGCAGGTGGTGTCGGCGATCCAGGGCATGGCCGTGCGCGGCGCCCAGGCCATCGGCATCAGCGCGGCCTACGGCCTGGTGCTGGCGATGCGCGAGCGCTTGGCCGAGGGCGACGATTGGGAGCAGGCGCTGGAGGAAGATTTCCTGGCCCTAGCCGAATCGCGGCCCACCATCGCCAACCTGTTCTGGGCGCTCAACCGCATGCGCGAGCGCTGGCTGCGCGTGCGCCCTGGCGAAGACCCGGTCGCCGCCCTGCTGGCCGAAGCCGTAGCCATCCACGACAGTGACCGTGAAGCCAACCTGACCATGGCCCAGCACGGCGTCGAGCTGATCCGCCGGCACCAGGGCAGCGAGCAGATCTTCTTCACCCACGGCAATGCCGGCGCCCTGGCCTGTGGCGGTATCGGCACCGCCCTGGGGGTGATCCGCGCGGCGCAGCTTGAAGGTATGGTCGAGCGGGTGTATGCCGACGAAACCCGACCCTGGTTGCACGGCTCGCGCCTGACCGCCTGGGAGCTGGCCAACGAAGGCGTGGCCGTGACCCTGTGCGCCGATTCCGCCGCCGCGCACCTGATGAAGACCAAGGGCATCACCTGGGTCATCGTCGGCGCCGACTGCATCGCCGCCAACGGCGACGTCGCGGGCAAGCTCGGCACCTACCAGCTGGCCGTCGCCGCCATGCACCACGGCGTGCGTTTCATGGTGGTGGCGCCCAGCACCAGCATCGACCTGAACCTGGAAAGCGGCGAAGACATCCCGCTGGAAGAGCGCTATCCCGACGGGTTGCTGGAGGCGCCGGGCGAGCGCATGGCGGCGGTCGAGGTGGTCAACCCGGTGTTCGATGTGACGCCGGCCGACCTGATCGATGCCATCGTCACCGAGCGCGGGGTCATCGAGCGCCCCGACACGGCCAAGATCGCACAGCTGGTATGCCGCAAACGTCTGCACTGACGCACCGGCAGGGGCGGGTGGCGCTGCGCGGACGGCAGGCTTCGCATGCCTGGCGCATCTCCCATCGCCCCGGTCGTTGTGGTAACATCCGGCAGTTTCCAAGGCGGCCCATGTCGGCCGTCCTCATTGCGCAGATCCATGTCACAACTCATTGATTTGTCGTAAGTCGTCGCACCCTTGTGCGTTGCGGCGGCGAGCTTCGTTCGTCCCAGGTGGGATTTGACGGAGTTTCACCAGAAAAAGGAATCAGGCTTCTCATGGGCGAACTGGCCAAAGAAATCCTCCCGGTCAATATCGAAGACGAACTGAGACAGTCTTACCTCGACTACGCGATGAGCGTGATTGTCGGGCGAGCGCTGCCCGATGCGCGTGACGGCTTGAAGCCCGTGCATCGCCGCGTTCTGTTTGCGATGAGCGAGCTGGGCAACGACTGGAACAAACCGTACAAGAAATCCGCCCGTGTGGTCGGTGACGTCATCGGTAAGTACCACCCCCACGGCGACACCGCCGTGTACGACACCATCGTGCGCATGGCCCAGCCATTCTCGCTGCGCTACCTGCTGGTCGACGGCCAGGGCAACTTCGGTTCGGTCGACGGCGACAACGCCGCAGCCATGCGATACACCGAAGTGCGCATGTCCAAGCTGGCCCACGAGCTGCTGGCCGACCTGCACAAGGAAACCGTCGACTGGGTGCCCAACTACGACGGCACCGAGCAGATCCCGGCGGTCATGCCCACGCGCATCCCCAATCTGTTGGTCAACGGCTCCAGCGGCATCGCCGTGGGCATGGCCACCAACATTCCGCCGCACAACCTGGGCGAAGTCATCGACGGCTGCCTGGCGCTGATCGACAATTCCGAGATCACGGTCGATGAGCTGATGCAGTTCATCCCGGGTCCGGACTTCCCCACCGCAGGGCAGATCAACGGTCGCCAGGGCATCATCGAGGCCTACCGCACCGGTCGCGGGCGCATCTACATGCGCGCACGCTCCAGCTTCGAAGACATCGACAAGGTCGGTGGCCGTCAGCAGATCGTCATCACCGAGCTGCCCTACCAGCTGAACAAGGCGCGTCTGATCGAGAAGATCGCCGAGCTGGTCAAGGAGAAGAAGCTCGAAGGCATCACCGAGCTGCGCGACGAGTCCGACAAGGACGGCATGCGCATCGTCATCGAGCTGCGTCGCGGCGAGGTGCCGGAGGTGGTGCTCAACAACCTCTACTCGCAGACCCAGCTGCAAAGCGTGTTCGGCATCAACATCGTCGCCCTGATCGACGGCCGTCCGCGCCTGCTCAACCTCAAGGACCTGCTCGAAGCCTTCGTCCGCCACCGCCGTGAAGTGGTGACCCGGCGTACCGTCTTCGAGCTGCGCAAGGCCCGCGAGCGCGGCCACATCCTCGAAGGCCAGGCGGTCGCGCTGTCCAACATCGATCCGGTGATCGCGCTGATCAAGGCCTCGCCGACCCCGTCGGAAGCCAAGGAAGCGCTGGTCTCCACGCCGTGGGAATCCTCGGCCGTGCAGGTCATGGTCGAGCGTGCCGGCGCCGAGTCGTGCCGCCCCGAAGACCTGCCCGAGCAGTACGGCCTGCACGAAGGCAAGTACTGGCTGTCGCCGGAACAGGCCCAGGCCATCCTCGACCTGCGCCTGCACCGCCTGACCGGCCTGGAGCACGAGAAGCTGCTGGCCGAGTACCAGGAGATCCTCGCCCAGATCGGCGAGCTGATCCGCATCCTCAGCAGCGCCCAGCGCCTGATGGAAGTGATCCGCGAAGAGCTCGAGGCCATCCGCGCCGAATACGGCGACGTGCGCCGCACGGAAATCCTCGACGCCCGCCACGACCTCAACTACGGCGACATGATCCCGGAAGAAGAGCGCGTGGTGACCATCTCCCACGGTGGCTACGCCAAGACCCAACCGCTCACCGCCTATCAGGCCCAGCGCCGTGGCGGCAAGGGCAAGTCGGCGACCGGCGTGAAGGACGAGGACTACATCGAGCATCTGCTGGTCGCCAACAGCCATGCCACCCTGTTGCTGTTCTCCAGTAAGGGCAAGGTGTACTGGCTCAAGACCTACGACATCCCCGAAGCCTCGCGCGCCGCGCGCGGCCGGCCGATGGTCAACCTGCTGCCGCTCGAAGAGGGTGAGCGCATCACCGCGATGCTGCAGATCGACCTCGAGGCCCTGCAACAGCAGGCCGACCCGGACGAAGAGCTGGAAGAGGGCGACGACACCGTGCTCGAAGGCGAAGTCATCGAGCCCGAAGAAGTCGACGAAGAAGACGGCGACACCGCCGAACTGGTGGCCGAGCCGACTGGCGCGTTCATCTTCATGGCCACCGCCCTCGGTACGGTCAAGAAGACGCCCCTGGCCCAGTTCGCCCGTCCGCGCAGCAGCGGCCTGATCGCCGTCAAGCTCAAGGAAGGCGACACCCTGATCGCTGCAGCCATCACTGACGGTGCTAAAGAAGTCATGATGTTCTCCAGCGCCGGCAAGGTGATCCGCTTCGCCGAAGGCGTGGTGCGGCAGATGGGCCGTAGCGCCCGTGGCGTGCGCGGTATGCGCCTGCCGAAAGGGCATGAAGTCATTTCGATGCTGATCCCCGAGTCCGGCGCGCAGATTCTCACCGCCTCCGAGCGCGGCTTCGGCAAGCGCACCCCGCTGTCCAAGTTCCCGCGTCGCGGCCGCGGTGGCCAGGGCGTCATCGCCATGGGCACCAAAGGGCGCAACGGCAACCTCATCGGCGCTATTCAGGTACACGAAGGCGAGGAAATCATGCTCATCTCCGACCAGGGCACCCTGGTGCGTACCCGCGTCGGCGAAGTGTCGAGCCTGAGCCGCAACACCCAGGGCGTGACCCTCATCAAGCTGGCCAGCGACGAGACCCTGGTGGGCCTGGAGCGCATCCAGGAGCCTTCCGAAGACTTGGACGAGCTGATCGAGCTGGACGAAGAAGGGCTCGAGCCATCGGCGCCCGAGGGCCAGGACGAAGACGGCCAGGCGGCTGCCGAAGAGCCCGGCCAGGAATAACGTGTAGCAAACCCGACGGGGCGACAAAGGTCGCCCCGTTGACTGACCAGAGCAGAGCGAGAGTGGATGTGAGCAAACGAGCCTTTAACTTCTGCGCAGGCCCTGCTGCGCTTCCTGACGCCGTCCTGCAGCGTGCCCAGTCGGAAATGCTCGACTGGCATGGCAAAGGCCTGTCGGTGATGGAGATGAGCCACCGCAGCGACGACTACGTCGCCATCGCGGAAAAGGCCGAGCAAGACCTGCGCGATCTGCTGTCCATCCCCTCGAACTACAAGGTGCTGTTCCTTCAGGGCGGCGCCAGCCAGCAATTCGCCGAAATTCCACTGAACCTGCTGCCGGAGAACGGCACGGCAGATTACGTTGAAACCGGCATCTGGTCGAAAAAAGCCATCGACGAAGCGCGCCGCTTCGGCAACGTCAACGTCGCGGCCACTGCCAAGCCCTACGATTACCTGGCCATCCCCGGCCAGAACGAGTGGCAGCTGACGCCCGATGCGGCCTACGTGCACTACGCCTCCAACGAAACCATCGGCGGCCTGCAGTTCGACTGGGTGCCGGCGACCGGCGACGTGCCGCTGGTGGTCGACATGTCGTCCGACATCCTCTCCCGTGCGATCGACGTGTCGCAGTACGGCCTGATCTATGCCGGCGCGCAGAAGAACATCGGCCCTAGCGGCCTGGTCGTGGTGATCGTGCGTGAAGACCTGCTCGGCCGTGCCCGCAGCAGCTGCCCGACCATGCTCGACTACAAGATATCGGCCGACAACGGCTCGATGTACAACACCCCGGCCACCTATGCCTGGTACCTCTCGGGTCTGGTCTTCGAGTGGCTGAAGGAGCAGGGCGGCGTCCAGGCCATGGAGCAGCGCAACCGGGCCAAGAAAGACCGCCTGTACGGCTTCATCGACACCAGCGCGTTCTACAGCAACCCCATCGCCCACAACGCCCGTTCCTGGATGAACGTTCCGTTCCGCCTGGCCGACGAGCGTCTGGACAAGGCCTTCCTGGCCGGCGCCGACGCCCGTGGCCTGCTCAACCTCAAGGGCCATCGTTCGGTGGGCGGCATGCGCGCTTCGATCTACAACGCCCTGGGCCTGGAAGCGGTCGAGGCGCTGGTGGCCTACATGGCCGAGTTCGAGAAGGAGCACGCCTGATGTCCGAGCACGAACTCAAGGCGCTGCGGGTGCGCATCGACAGCCTCGACGAAAAGATCCTCGAGCTGATCAGCGACCGCGCCCGCTGTGCCCAGGAAGTCGCCCGGGTCAAGACCGCCAGCCTCGCCGAGGGCGAGCAGCCGGTGTTCTACCGTCCCGAGCGCGAGGCGGCGGTGCTCAAGCGCGTGATGGAGCGCAATCCTGGGCCACTGGGTAACGAAGAAATGGCCCGGCTGTTCCGTGAAATCATGTCCTCCTGCCTGGCCTTGGAAGAACCGCTGAAAGTGGCCTACCTCGGCCCAGAAGGCACCTTCACCCAGGCCGCGGCCATGAAGCACTTCGGTCACGCGGTGATTAGCCGACCCATGGCGGCCATCGACGAGGTGTTCCGCGAAGTGGCCGCCGGTGCGGTCAACTTCGGGGTGGTGCCGGTGGAAAACTCCACCGAAGGCGCCGTCAGCCATACCCTCGACAGCTTCCTCGAACACGACATGGTCATCTGCGGCGAAGTCGAGCTGCGCATCCACCATCACCTGCTGGTGGGCGAGAACACCAAGACCGACAGCATCACGCGCATCTACTCCCATGCCCAGTCCCTGGCCCAGTGCCGCAAATGGCTGGACGCGCATTACCCGAACGTCGAGCGCATCGCCGTGTCGAGCAACGCCGAAGCGGCCAAGCGCGTCAAGGGCGAATGGAACTCTGCGGCGATCGCCGGTGAGATGGCGGCCAACCTGTACGGGCTGAGCCGTCTGGCCGAAAAGATCGAGGACCGCCCGGACAACTCCACGCGCTTCTTGATGATCGGCAACCAGGAAGTGCCGCCGACCGGCGACGACAAGACTTCGATCATCGTCTCCATGAGCAACAAGCCCGGCGCGCTGCACGAACTGCTGGTGCCGTTCCACGAGAACGGCATCGACCTGACGCGCATCGAGACGCGCCCTTCGCGCAGCGGCAAGTGGACGTACGTGTTCTTCATCGATTTCGTCGGCCACCACCGCGATCCGCTGATCAAGGCCGTGCTGGAAACCATCAGCCAAGAGGCGGTGGGCTTGAAGGTGCTGGGCTCTTATCCGAAGGCCGTGCTGTGAAAGCGCAGGGCCGGCCCATGAGCGCCGGCCAGCAAGGGGCCTCGATGGCCGTACGGAACAGGATGTGCACGCGTGGTTGAAGTGGTAGTGAAAGCAGCGGACCCGATCGTCGGTCGGTTGGTCGTCGTCGGCCTCGGCCTGATCGGTGGCTCGTTCGCCAAAGGTTTGCGCGAAAGCGGCGTATGCCGGGAAGTGGTGGGTGTCGATCTCGACGCCGAGTCACGTCGTCAGGCGGTCGCTTTGGGCGTGGTGGATCGCTGCGAAGCCGATCTGGCGCTGGCCTGCGTCGGTGCCGACGTGATCCAGTTGGCGGTGCCGATCCTGGCCATGGAAAAGGTGCTGGCCGTGCTGGCTACGCTTGACCTGGGCCGGGCGGTGATCACCGACGTCGGCAGCGCCAAGGGCAACGTGGTGCGCGAAGCGCAGCGGGTCTTGGGCGAGCGCCTGGCGCGTTTCGTGCCGGGCCACCCCATCGCCGGCTCCGAGCAGAGCGGCGTGGAGGCGTCGAACGCGGCGCTGTTCCGCCGCCACAAGGTCATCCTCACGCCCCTGGCGAACACCGAGCATGATGCCCTGCAGGTGGTCGATCGGCTATGGCGCGTGCTGGAGGCGGACGTCGAGCACATGACCGTGGAACGCCACGACGAAGTGCTGGCGGCCACCAGCCATTTGCCGCATCTGCTGGCGTTCGGTCTGGTCGATTCGTTGGCCAAACGGAATGAAAACCTGGAGATCTTCCGCTATGCGGCAGGCGGTTTCCGTGATTTCACCCGGATCGCAGGCAGCGATCCGATCATGTGGCACGACATCTTCCTCGCCAACCGCGAGGCCGTCCTGCGCACATTGGACACATTTCGCAGCGATCTCGACGCCTTGCGCGACGCGGTCGATGCTGGGGATGGGCACCAGCTGCTGGGTGTATTCACCCGCGCCAAGGTCGCCCGCGAACATTTCAGTACAATCCTGGCCCGCCGGGCCTATGTGGACGCTATGAACGCCAACGACCTGATCTTCCTGGCCCAACCGGGTGGCCGCCTGTCCGGGCGTATCCGCGTACCGGGCGACAAATCCATTTCCCACCGCTCGATCATGCTCGGCTCGCTGGCCGAAGGCACGACCGAGGTCGAAGGCTTCCTCGAGGGCGAAGACGCCTTGGCGACGCTGCAGGCCTTCCGTGACATGGGCGTAGTCATCGAAGGCCCGCACCATGGCCGCGTGACCATCCACGGCGTCGGCCTGCACGGTCTCAAGCCGCCGCCCGGGCCGATCTATCTGGGCAACTCCGGCACCTCCATGCGCCTGCTGTCCGGGCTGCTGGCCGCCCAGCCGTTTGACGTGACCATGACCGGCGACGCCTCGCTGTCCAAGCGTCCGATGAACCGTGTGGCCAACCCGTTGCGCGAGATGGGTGCAGTGGTCGAGACCGGCCCGGAGGGGCGTCCGCCACTGACCATTCGCGGCGGGCAAACCCTCAAGGCGCTGGACTACACGCTGCCGATGGCCAGCGCGCAGGTCAAATCCTGCCTGCTGCTGGCCGGCTTGTATGCACAGGGCCGCACCACCGTCACCGAACCTGCGCCGACCCGCGACCACACCGAGCGCATGCTGCGCGGCTTCGGCTATGCGGTGGACTCGAACGGCCCGGTGGCCTCGCTGACTTCCGGCGGCACGCTGCGCGCGACCCGCATCGAAGTGCCGGCCGACATCTCCTCGGCGGCCTTCTTCCTGGTGGCGGCTTCCATCGCCGAAGGCTCGGAGCTGGTTCTCGAGCATGTCGGCATCAACCCGACCCGAACGGGCGTGATCGACATCCTGCGCCTGATGGGCGGTGACATCGCCCTGGAAAACCAGCGCGAAGTCGGCGGCGAGCCGGTGGCCGACCTGCGCGTGCGCGGCGTCAAGCTCAAGGGTATCGAGATTCCTGAAGAGCTGGTGCCGCTGGCCATCGACGAATTCCCGGTGCTGTTCGTGGCGGCGGCCTGCGCCGAAGGACGCACGGTGCTGCGCGGCGCCGAAGAACTGCGGGTCAAGGAATCGGATCGCATCCAGGTGATGGCCGATGGCTTGATCGCTCTGGGCGTCAAGTGCGAACCCACGCCGGACGGCATCGTCATCGAAGGCGGCAGCATCGGCGGTGGCGAAGTGCACGGCCACGGCGACCACCGCATCGCCATGGCCTTCAGCGTCGCTTCGCTGCGCGCCACTGCGCCGATCCGCATCCACGATTGTGCCAACGTCGCTACGTCGTTCCCCAACTTCCTCAGTCTGTGCGCCGAAGTCGGCATCCGCGTGGCGGAAGAGGGCAAGTCGTGATCGCCCCGGTCATCACCATCGACGGCCCGAGCGGTTCGGGCAAGGGCACGGTAGCCGGTTTGCTGGCGCGCGAGCTGGGTTGGCGGCTGCTCGACTCGGGCGCGCTGTACCGTCTGCTCGCATTCAACGCGTCCAACCATGGCGTCGACCTGACCAACGAGGAGTCGCTCAAGATTCTGGCGGCCCACTTGGACGTGCAGTTCGTGGCGGCCCAGCCGGGCGGGCTGCAGCAGATCATTCTCGAGGGCGAAGACGTCAGTGGCGTCATCCGCACCGAAACGGTCGCCGCCGGCGCTTCGGCGGTGGCTTCGCTACCGGCCGTGCGCGATGCGCTGTTGCAGCGCCAGCGGGCGTTCCGCGAGCTGCCGGGGCTGATCGCCGATGGTCGGGACATGGGCACGGTGGTGTTCCCCGATGCGCCGCTGAAGATTTTCCTCACGGCCAGTGCCGAGGAACGGGCGCGCCGTCGTTACCTGCAGTTGAAGGGCAAGAACGAAGCTGTTAGTCTGTCGAGTCTGCTAGATGAGATACGGGCACGCGACGAGCGTGACACCCAGCGTGCAGTGGCCCCGCTCAAGCCGGCGGCCGATGCCATACAGCTGGACTCTACCGAGTTGTCCATCGACCAGGTGCTGCAACGTATCAGAAGCGAGATCGCGCTACGCGATCTGGCCTGATCACCAGGAAAGCCGTCAGGTGCACCAGTCATCGTCCTGCCGGTTTTTCTTTATCTAAACGAAACCCACATTGTCTGGAGTGTGGCGATGGGCGTCTGTTTCGCCCAAATCTACAGGAATGAAAATGAGCGAAAGCTTTGCAGAACTCTTTGAAGAAAGCCTGAAAACCCTCAATCTTCAGCCGGGTGCAATCATCACCGGTATCGTTGTCGACATCGACGGCGACTGGGTTACCGTTCACGCTGGCCTGAAGTCCGAGGGCGTCATCCCGCTCGAGCAGTTCTTCAACGAAGCTGGCGAGCTGACCATCAAGGTCGGTGACGAAGTTCACGTTGCGCTGGACGCGGTCGAAGACGGCTTTGGCGAAACCAAGCTGTCCCGTGAAAAAGCCAAGCGCGCCGAGTGCTGGATTGTTCTGGAAGCTGCTTTCGCTGCCGAAGAAGTGGTCAAGGGCGTTATCAACGGTAAGGTTAAAGGCGGCTTCACTGTCGACGTTAACGGCATCCGTGCGTTCCTGCCGGGCTCCCTGGTCGATGTCCGCCCAGTGCGCGACACCACCCACCTCGAAGGCAAAGAGCTGGAATTCAAGGTCATCAAGCTGGACCAGAAGCGCAACAACGTTGTCGTTTCCCGTCGCAGCGTCCTGGAAGCCGAGAACAGTGCAGAGCGCGAAGCGCTGCTGGAATCGCTGCAGGAAGGCCAGCAGGTCAAGGGTATCGTCAAGAACCTCACCGACTACGGCGCCTTCGTGGACCTGGGCGGCGTCGACGGCCTGCTGCACATCACCGACATGGCCTGGAAGCGCATCAAGCATCCTTCCGAGATCGTCAACGTTGGTGACGAGATCGACGTCAAAGTCCTGAAGTACGACCGTGAGCGCAACCGCGTTTCGCTGGGTCTGAAACAGCTGGGCGAAGATCCATGGGTCGCTATCAAAGCGCGCTACCCAGAAAGCACCCGCGTGACCGCGCGTGTCACCAACCTGACCGACTACGGCTGCTTCGCTGAGCTGGAAGAAGGCGTCGAAGGTCTGGTACACGTTTCGGAAATGGACTGGACCAACAAGAACATCCACCCGTCGAAAGTCGTTCAGGTTGGCGACGAAGTGGAAGTCATGGTTCTGGACATCGACGAAGAGCGTCGTCGTATCTCCCTGGGCATCAAGCAGTGCAAGTCGAACCCATGGGAAGACTTCTCTGGCCAGTTCAACAAGGGCGACAAGATCTCCGGCACCATCAAGTCGATCACCGATTTCGGTATCTTCATCGGTCTGGAAGGCGGCATCGACGGTCTGGTTCACCTGTCCGACATCTCCTGGAACGAAGCCGGCGAAGAAGCCGTGCGTCGCTTCAAGAAGGGCGACGAGCTGGAAACCGTCATCCTGTCGGTTGACCCAGAGCGCGAGCGCATCTCCCTGGGCATCAAGCAGATGGAAGACGATCCGTTCTCCAACTTCGTTGCTGTCAACGACAAGGGCGCTATCGTCAAAGGTATCGTCAAGGAAGTTGACGCCAAAGGCGCTATCGTGACCCTGGGCGACGACATCGAAGCTTCCCTGAAAGCCTCCGAAATCAGCCGTGACCGCGTTGAAGACGCGCGCAACGTTCTGAAAGAAGGCGAAGAGATCGAAGCCAAGATCATCAGCGTCGACCGCAAGTCCCGCGTCATCAGCCTGTCCATCAAATCGAAGGACGATGCTGAAGAGCGCGAAGCGATCCAGAGCCTGAAAGCCGCTCCGGAAGCCGCTGCCGATACCACCATGGCTGCGCTGCTGCGCGAAGCGATGGCTAAACAGAACTAAGTTCTGTTCGGTACGAAAAAAGGGTGACTTCGGTCACCCTTTTTTTGGTCCATGTTTTGTCCGCACTCGATCTTTATTACCAATATGGCATTGAAGGGCGAACCTTTGGTTATCGATTCGGGTCTGTTTGCAGGCGCTCGCAACGCTGTTCTTGAAATTTTCACTCAAGTCAAGAAGCGGTCTGTTCAAATCCGGCCGAGCGTGCTACAACCTGAGTAAGCAATGATCTAGCTGCTTGATAACGAAGGGAAAAACATGACGAAGTCGGAGCTGATCGAACGTATTGTTACCCACCAGGGGCTGCTCTCGCCTCGGGATGTGGAGCTTGCAATCAAGACCATGCTTGAGCAAATGTCGCAATGCCTGGCCACTGGGGATCGTATCGAGATCCGTGGTTTTGGCAGCTTTTCTCTGCACTATCGCTCCGCGCGAGTAGGGCGTAATCCCAAGACCGGGCAGTCGGTCAGCCTTGACGGCAAGTTCGTCCCGCATTTCAAGCCGGGCAAAGAACTACGGGACCGAGTCAACGAAGATGAGCACGAGGCGCAAGCCCTGAGTGCCGCAAGGAATGCCTGATGCGTAATCTCAAACGTGCCCTGGTGGCAGTGCTGGTGTTGTTGCTGGCAGCGATCGTGTTGTTCTTCGTGCTCGAGAACCAGCATGAAGTGTCGCTGGGCTTGTTTGGCTGGGTATCTCCGGCCATGCCGGTGGCCGTACCGGTCCTGGCCGCGCTAATCGTCGGCTTGGCTATCGGTCCATTGCTGGGCAGTTATGCCGTGCTGCGCACGCGCCGACGCATTCGTCTGCAAGCCCGTGAAGCCGCGCTCGCCGGAAAGTAAGAAAACGCCTACGCAATTAAGAATGGGGTCTGATTTCAATTGGATCCCCTTCCTGCCCTAATACCGCGCCCTGTCTTAGCGGAGCGCGAACTGCCATGCATTATCCCAGTCTGTCCCATCATGGCGGAGATCAAACGGTCACCGGTTCCTGCCATCAACTACACCTCGATGCCACCACCAGCCTGCTTGTAGATTGCGGCTTGGAGCAAGGCACGCATGTGGCCCCGGGCCTGCCGGGTATCGCGTTCGACGTCACCGGTATAGAAGCCGTCGTGCTTACCCATGTTCACCTGGATCATGTCGGTCGCCTGCCTGCGCTGTTCGCAGCGGGTTATCGAGGGCCGATCCTGTGTAGCGAAGCGTCGGCCAAGCTCCTGCCATTGGTGTTGGAGGATGCCTATAGGCTGGGCGTCAGCAACGACCCCACCGAGATTGCCCGTTACCTGGCATTCGTGCAGGTGCGTTTGCAGCCCTTGCCGTTCGATCATTGGCACAGCCTCGTCGAGCGTCCGGGCTTGGTGTGTCGTGTGCGCCTGCGACGAGCTGGGCATCTACTCGGCTCGGCCTATGTGGAGTGCGACGTGCTCGATTCGGCGGGCGAGCA
The DNA here is from genome assembly GCF_054508135.1 of Pseudomonas sp. MLB6B. Taxonomy (NCBI): domain Bacteria; kingdom Pseudomonadati; phylum Pseudomonadota; class Gammaproteobacteria; order Pseudomonadales; family Pseudomonadaceae; genus Pseudomonas; species Pseudomonas sp. MLB6B. The sequence goes on from NZ_CP199313.1 coordinate 2,216,010, forward strand.
GGGTACTCGAATCGTATTTTCAGGGGATCTGGGTGCCAGCGATAGCGCCATGCTGCGCCCAGTCGAGCCACCCGAGCGGGCGGATGTGCTGGTCCTCGAAAGCACCTATGGCGATAAGCTGCACGGTGCTCGCGGGGAGCGTCGCGATGCCCTCGAAGCCATCATCGATCGAGCGCTGGCCGACCGGGGCACCGTGTTGATTCCTGCATTCAGTTTAGGGCGTACGCAAGAGCTGCTGTTCGACCTCGAGGACATCCTGCATCGCAAGGCGCTACGCCAGCAGGGCCAGGCCCGCCCCTCCGACGACCCGCTGGACGTGCTGGACTGGGCGCAGCTGCCGATCATCCTCGACTCGCCGCTCGCCCAACGCATCACCCAGGTCTATCGCGAACTGAGCGACCACTGGAACGATCAGGCAAGCCAGCGTTTGCGGGCGGGGCGGGCGCCGCTGGGTTTCGAGCAGTTGATCGGTATCGATACCCACGGCCAGCACCAGCGGGTGGTCAACTATCTCAAGAGCACGGGCAAGCCTGCGATCGTCATTGCCGGCAATGGCATGTGTTCGGGCGGGCGCATCGTAGCGTACCTGAAAGCCATGCTGGGCGATCCTCGGCATGAGGTGGTGTTCGTTGGTTTTCAAGCCAAAGGCACCCCTGGTGCCGTGATGCAGGCCAGTGCCGGCGCGGCTGGTTTCGTATCGATCGACCTGGACGGGCAGCCTTACGAGATTCGCGCCAAGGTGTTTACGGTGCCGGGCTACTCGGCACATGCTGACCAGCAGGGGTTGGTCGATTTCGTCACCGGCATGGCCGTGTGGCCGGCACGCATCCGTCTCGTGCATGGCGATCCGCCTGCTCGGCGCGCGCTGGCGACACGGCTGCGCGAGATTTATGCAAAAAAAGCACTCGACGTACAGATCGAATGACTCTCATTGCTGTCCAAGGCGCAGCAACGGATAGCCCAATTGCCCCTCCCGTGAGCAAGCCTCAAGCAATGTTCTCTGATATTCTTGTGCCCCTCGAATTCTGGGATGTGCCTGCCTCTATGCTCGCTTGGAGCCAAGCAGCTGGATCAACAAGGAAACTTGAACGTTAAAGATGCGAAGCGGCAAACCGTTGCTGAAGTACTTTGCGTTTCGTCTATGTGCCATGCCAATGGCTAGCAGGATTATAAGATATGGACTTGATACCCGTAATTTTGTCAGGCGGCGTGGGCAGCCGGTTGTGGCCCGTTTCGCGTGAGGCCCACCCCAAGCCATTCATGACCTTGCCCGATGGTCAGAACCTGATCCAGAAGACGTTCCTGCGTGCTTCGAATCTGCCAGGCGTCTCGGAAGTGCTGACCGTCACCAACCGCGAATTGCTGTTCAAGACCGAAGACGAATACCGCGGCGTTCAACAGAATGGCCTTGCGCAAGCCTTCATCCTCGAGCCTTTCGGCCGCAATACGGCAGCCGCCGTGGCGCTGGCCGCCTTGCAGCTGCGTGACAGCCATGGCGCCGATGCGCACATGCTGGTACTGGCCGCCGATCACCTGATCCAAAACGAGACCGCCTTTGCCGAAGCCGTTTCCAAAGCGGTCGAGCTGTCGAGCGATGGCTGGTTGGTCACCTTCGGCATCAAACCCCAGTATCCCGAAACCGGCTTCGGTTACATCGAGGCGGGCCAGGCAGGCGAGCTGCCACAGGGCCTGAAGGTGGCACGTTTCGTCGAGAAGCCGAACCTCGAGCTAGCCGAATCCTACGTGGCCGCCGGCAACTACTTCTGGAACTCCGGCATGTTCTGCTTCCGCGTCGGCACGGTGCTCGAAGAGTTCGAAAAGCATTCGCCAGACGTACTGGAAGCCGCTGCCCACGCCAAGCGCCAGTCGCGTCTGGCCGAGGGCAAAGACTACAGCTGCTTGAGCGTAGACCCAGACAGCTTCGCCCAAGTCCCGGACATTTCCATCGATTACGCCCTGATGGAGCGCTCCGAGCGCGTTGCCACCGTGCCGTGCGACATCGGCTGGAGCGACATCGGCTCGTGGAACGCCGTCAGCGAACTCACCCCGGCGGACGCCGATGGCAACCGCTTCGAAGGTGAAGTGCTGGCACACGCCTCGCGCAACAACTACGTCAACAGCGAAGACCGCCTCACCGCCCTGGTCGGTGTCGAGGACCTGCTGGTGATCGACACCCCTGACGCGGTGATGATCGCCCACAAGGACCACGCCCAGGACGTCAAGCACATCGTCGGCCAGCTCAAGAGCAAGGGTCATACCCTGCACCAGCTGCACCGCACCGTGCACCGCCCTTGGGGTACCTACACCACCCTGGAAAACGGTGACCGCTTCAAGATCAAGCGCATCGTGGTCAAGCCCAAGGCGTCGCTGTCGCTGCAGATGCACCATCACCGCAGCGAGCACTGGATCGTGGTCAGCGGTACTGCCGTGGTGGTCAACGACGACAAGCAGATGATGCTGCACACCAATGAATCCACGTTCATTCGTGCAGGGCACACGCACCGACTGGAGAACCCGGGCGTCATCGACCTGGTCCTGATCGAAGTGCAGAGCGGCGACTACCTCGGCGAAGACGACATCGTCCGTTTCGAGGACATCTACGGTCGTTGCACCGGTTGACTCCCAGCGTCTCCCGCCCGGCCCGTGCTGCTCTTTCGAGCATCACGGGCCGTTGAGCATTGGCCGCCGCATAAGCGGCCAGCGTACACATCGATCGCTGCCTGCGGGCGGCTCGTCAAAGTGAGAACCATGCACCCATCTATCCAGACCCGTTGCTTCAAGGCCTACGACATCCGTGGGCAAGTACCTGCCGACCTCAACGAAGACGTCGCCTACCGCATCGGCCGTGCGCTGGTCGCCGAGCTGGGCGGCAAGCGCTACGTCGTAGGCCGTGACATGCGTCTGGAAAGCCCCATGCTCGCCCAGGCCCTGACCCGCGGCCTGACCGAGGCCGGCGCCGACGTGCTGGACATCGGCCTATGCGGCACCGAGGAAGTCTACTTCGCCACCAGCCACCTTATGGCCGATGGCGGCATCATGATCACCGCCAGCCACAACCCCAAGGGCTACAACGGCATGAAGCTGGTGCGCGAGCACTCCAAGCCGATCAGCGGCGACTCGGGGCTGTTCGCCATTCGCGACCGTGTCGAAGCCGGCGAACTGGGCGATGTGGCTGCCAGCAAGGGCCAAGTCCACGAGGCCTTCGACAAGACCGCCTACATCGACCATTTGCTGACCTACATCGACGTGTCGGCGCTCAAGCCGCTGAAAGTCCTGGCCGATCCAGGCAATGGCGCCGTAGGTCCGGTGATCGAACTGCTCAAGGCACGCCTGCCGTTGCACATCGACGTCATCAATGGCGAGCCGGATGGCGAATTCCCCAACGGCGTGCCTAACCCGCTGCTGCCGGAAAATCGTGAACTGACCCGCAACGCCGTGCTCGAGCGCCAAGCCGACCTAGGTTTGGCCTGGGATGGCGACTTCGACCGCTGCTTCTTCTTCGACGGCCAGGGCCGCTTCATCGAGGGCTACTACCTGGTCGGCCTGCTGGCCGAGATGCTGCTGCGCAAGCACCCAGGCAGCAAGATCATCCACGACCCGCGCCTGACCTGGAACACCATCGAACAGGTGCAGGCCGCCGGCGGCCACGCCATCCAAAGCAAGACCGGACACGCCTTCATCAAGGAACGCATGCGCGCCGAAGACGCGGTATACGGCGGCGAAATGAGCGCCCACCACTACTTCCGCGACTTCGCCTACTGCGACAGCGGCAACATTCCTTGGCTGCTGGTGGCCGAGCTGATGAGCGTCAGTGGCAAGACCTTGGCGCAACTGGTGGACGAGCGCATCGCGGCATTCCCGTGCAGTGGCGAGATCAACTACCAGGTCGACGACGTCAAGGCGTCGGTGGAGAAGGTCCTGGCCTTCTACCTGCCCCAGGCCCCGGAGGTCGACCGCACCGACGGCATCAGCGTGGCCTTCGCCGACTGGCGCTTCAGCCTGCGCGGTTCCAACACCGAGCCGTTGCTGCGCCTGAACGTCGAAAGCCGCGGTGATGAGGCTCTGGTGGCCCAGCGTGTCGCTGAAATCGAACGTCTGATTCAAGGATAACTATGTTTGGCATGATCCGAGGCGTCTGGGAATACCGGAGCTTTATCCTCACTTCCATCAAGAACGAGTTCATATCACGGTTCGCGCGCAGCAAGCTCGGTGGCCTGTGGATGATCATCCATCCGCTGGCCCAGGTGGCGATCTATGCCTTGATCCTGTCCAACGTGCTCGGCGCGCGCCTGCCGGGCATCGAGAACAAGTACGCCTATGCGCTCTACCTGATCGCCGGCATCCTGGCTTGGAACCTGTTCTCCGAGATCGTCGGGCGTTGCCTGACGGTGTTCATCGAGCAGGGCAACCTGATGAAGAAGATGCGCTTTCCGCGCATCGCCTTGCCGGTGATCGTGGTGGGTTCGTGTTTGCTGAACAACCTGCTGCTGTTTCTGGCGGTGTTGGTGATCTTCACGGTGCTCGGCCATGCGCCCAGTGTGCAGATGCTCTGGCTGTTGCCACTGACCTTGGTGATCGTCGCCCTGGGCGTGGGCATCGGCTTGGTGATCGGCGTGCTGAACGTGTTCCTGCGCGACATCGGGCAGGTCATTCCCATCGTCATGCAGGTCTGGTTCTGGTTCACACCGATCGTCTACTCGGTGAACATCATTCCCGATTACCTCAAGGGCACCGTCGGCATCAACCCGATGTATCCCATCGTTACCGCCTACCACAACGTCATGGTCTACAAGACCGCGCCTGACCTACAGCAGGTCGGCATGGTACTGCTGATCGCCCTCGGGCTCATGCTGGTAGGCCTGTTCCTGTTCCGTCGGGCCTCGCCTGAAATGGTGGATTCACTATGAGCCTCTTGCGTGTCGACAACGTCGGCAAAGCCTACCGCACCTACCGATCCGAGTGGCAGCGCATCGCGCGCTGGTGCTACGTGCCGGTCAAGCCGAGCCAGGAGCACTGGGTACTCAAGCATGTCAGCTTCGACATTCAGCCAGGCGAAGCCATCGGCTTGGTCGGCCAGAACGGCGCGGGCAAGTCCACCTTGTTGAAGATGATCACCGGCACCTTGCAACCCACCGAGGGCAAGGTGCAGGTCAATGGGCGGATTGCCGCGATCCTCGAACTGGGCATGGGCTTCAACGGTGAGTTGACCGGACGCCAGAACGCCTACCACGCGGCCGGCCTGATGGGGTTCAACACCGAGCAGATCGATGGCGTGATCGACGACATCGAAGCCTTCGCCGAGATCGGCGAGTACTTCGATCAGGCGGTACGCACCTACTCCAGCGGCATGCAGATGCGCGTGGCGTTTGCCGTGGCGACGGCCTTCCGCCCGGAGATCCTGATCATCGACGAAGCTTTGTCAGTCGGCGACAGCTATTTCCAGCACAAGAGCTTCGGGCGCATCAAGGCCTTCCAGAAGGCCGGTACCACGTTGTTGATCGTGTCTCACGACCGGGGCTCGATTCAGGCCTTGTGCAACCGCGCCATTCTGCTCGACGGCGGCACCGTGATCCGTGACGGTGCGCCGGAAGAGGTCATGGATTACTACAATGCCATCATCGCGCAGAAGGAAAACGCCACCGTCGAGGTGACGACCCTGGCCGAAGGCGGCGTGCAGACGCGTTCGGGCAACGGCAAGGCCAGCCTGGAGCGCATTGCACTCCACAACCACGAGGGCGCGCCGGTCGAGTACGTAGGCGTGGGCGACGAAGTGTGCTTGGCGATCGACGTGCGGATCAACGCGCCGCTGCCCGAACTGGTAGTTGGCTACGTGATCAAGGACCGGCTCGGCCAAGACGTCTACGGCACCAACACCCACCACCTCAAGTGCGTGCGCAGCGACCTGGAAGAAGGGCAGCGGCTGTCCTATCGCTTCCGTTTCCCGGCCAACCTGGGGGTGGGGTCGTACTCGGTGGCGGTGGCGCTGCACGCCAGCGACAACCACATCGCAAACAATTACGAGTGGCGCGACCTGGCGCTGCTCTTCAACGTCGTGAACATGTCGGAGAGTACCTTCGTGGGCCTGGCGTGGATTCCTCCGACCGTGGAGTGCAAATGATGGACGGTTTCTACAGGGGCTTCGAGGACCGCTATCGCGGTTCTCGGGAATTGATCAGCCAACGCCTCGAAGCGTACCTGCCGTTTCTCGCACCGCTCAAGGACCTGTATACGGACTACCCGGTACTCGACCTGGGCTGTGGGCGAGGGGAGTGGCTCGAACTGTTGACCCGTGAAGGCTATGCGCCCACAGGCGTCGACCTCGACGAAGGCATGCTCGAAGCCTGCCGCGCACTCGGCTTGCCGGCCCGCAACATCGATGCGCTCAGCGCCCTGCGCGAGTTGCCCGATGCCAGCCTGGTAGCCGTCACCGGATTCCACATCGCCGAGCATGTGCCGTTTCCTGTGCTGCAGGAACTGGTCGCCGAAGCCTTGCGCGTGCTGCGCCCGGCCGGTTTGCTGATCCTCGAGACGCCCAACGCCGAGAGCCTGGTCGTCGGCACCAACAGCTTCTACCTGGACCCGACCCACGAGCGACCGCTGCCCAGCCTGCTGGTATCGTTCCTGGCCGAGTACAGCGGGTTCGAGCGGGCCAAGATCGTGCGCTTGCAGGAGCCTGCCGAGTTGCACGACCAGAGCCGACGCTTGGGTGTGCTCGATGTGATCACCGGCACCAGCCCCGATTACGCCATCGTTGCGCAGAAGCAGGCCGAGCCTGAGGCCATGACGGCTTTCGACGAGACGTTCGAGGCCGCCTACGGGATGGCGCTGGACCAGCTGGCAGCGCGCTACGACCATGCCATGGAGCATCGCCTTGCAGGCCTTGAGAACGAAGTGGCCACGGCCCGTGCGCAGCTCATGACCCGCGAGCAGTTCAGCGAAGCGCTCGAGTATGCGCACCGCGAGCAGACCCAGCAGTTGAACAATGCGCATTGCCAGCAGACCGAACAGCTTCGCCTGATCCAGGAGCGCCATGCGCTCGACATGGATGCAATGCGCCAGCAGACGGTCCTGATGCAGGAGCAGAACGCCGAGCTCACGGCGCAGATCGCGACCTTGCAGACCAGCCTCGAACAGTCCCTGGGCAATGCCCATACCTGGTACCTGCGGGCCACCGACATGGAAGCCCAGCTCAACCAGTCCTTGGGCAATGCCCATACCTGGTTCCTGCGTTCGAACCAGCATGAGCAGTACGTGGAGTCGCTGCACAAGAGTACTTCGTGGCGGATTACGGGTCCGTTGCGTTTGCTGGGCCGTACCGTACGCACGCCCAAGCAGGTCGCACGCTCGGCGCTCGGCCGCAGCTTGCCCCATGCGCGGCTCTGGTTGGCACGACGTCCGGCAGTGCGAAGCAAGGTGATGGCCTTGCTCGGGCGTTGCCCACGGTTGACCGAAAAGCTGTACAACCTCTACCGCAGCACCCAGGCCCCACAGCCGTCCGCCGATGGCAGCGTCGCGCCGCTGCCGCCGATGGTCGACCAAGCCCCCCTGACAGCCAGAGGCCGCACCATCGAGCAGGCGCTCTGGGCCGCCATCAAGAAGAGCAAGAACTGATGCGTATCGTGATTGACATGCAAGGCGCTCAAACCGAGAGCCGTTTCCGAGGCATCGGCCGCTATAGCGTCTCGCTCGCCCAAGGCATCGTGCGCAACAGCGCCGGCCATGAGGTGTACTTGGTGCTCAACGGCATGCTCCCCGAAGGCATCGAGAGCATCCGCACCGCTTTTGCCGACCTGTTGCCGCAGAGCAATATCCGCGTGTGGTACGCCGATGGCCCGGTGTCGAACATTCATGCCGAGAATATCCCACGCAGTGAAGTCGCCGAGCGCATCCGTCAGGCCTGCATCGACGCATTGCAGCCGGACATCGTGCATATCACCAGCCCATTGGAAGGGTTCGTCGACGACGCAGTCATCGGCGACCCGCTGCTGGACAAGCACGCACTGGTCAGCGCCACGCTGTATGACCTGATTCCGCTGGTCAGCCCCAACCAGTACCTGACCCACGCCGGGTACAAGACCTACTACATGGACAAGGTCGAAGCCTTCAAGCACTACGACGTGCTGTTGCCGATCTCCGAGGCTGCGCGTGCAGAGGCCTTGTCGCTGCTGTCGCTCGACGAAGCCAACGTGGTCAACGTCTCCAGCGCAGCGGACGACATTTTCCACCCGATTCCGTTGAGCAGCGATGAGCGTAATGCCTTGGCAGCCAAGTTCAGCCTGCGCGACGCCTTCGTGCTGTATTCCGGCGGCGCCGACGAGCGCAAGAACCTGACGCGCCTGATCAAGGCCTTCACCCAGGTCAAGCGTGACCTCCCCGACATCCAGCTGGTGTTCGCCGGCAAGATGTCCAACCACATCATCGAGCGTTACCGTGCCGAAGCCCTGAGCGAAGGATTGCAGGCGGACGACCTGGTGTTCACCGGCTTCATCACCGACGATGAACTGGTCGCCCTGTACAACACCTGCCAGCTGTACGTGTTCCCGTCCTGGCACGAAGGCTTCGGCCTGCCGCCGCTCGAAGCCATGAAGTGCGGTGCGCCGGTGATCGGTGCCAACACCTCGAGCGTGCCGGAAGTGATTGGCTGGGAAGAAGCCACCTTCGACCCGATGAGCGTCAAGGCCATCGCCGCCAAGATGAAGCAGGCGCTGGTCGACGACGAGTTCCGTGCGGCGCTGACCGTGCATGGTCTGCAACGCGCCAAGCTGTTCTCTTGGGACCGTACCGGCAAGATCGCGGTCGAGGCTTTCGAGCGTGCGGTGGCCGAACGTGACCAACGCTCCGCCGAGGCTCAGCCGGTCGTCGACGCCGTCCCGGCCCTGATCGAATCGCTCCTGGCCACCGGACAGCTGCACAACGGCGGCCTGGACATCGCCCGACTGGCCAAAGCCATCGACTATTCCGTTCAAGGCCCTTCGGGCATGCCGCGGCTGTTGGTGGACATCTCGCAACTGTGCCGGCACGACGGCAAGAGCGGTATCCAGCGCGTGGTGCGCAGCATCCTGCTCGAGTGGCTGAGCCACCCGCCAGCCGGCTACCAGGTCCAGCCGGTGTACACCAAGGTCGAAGAGTCCTTCTACCGGTACGCGACCCAGTTCACTGCGCAGTTCCTCGGCCACGACGCCGGCCAGGCGCAGGACGAAGCGCTCGACTATCGCGCAGGCGACGTCTACATCTGCCTGGACCTGCTGCTGGACGTGCTACCCCAGCGCCAACCGTATTTCGACACCCTGCATGCCCATGGCGTCAGCGTCTACTTCGTGGTCTACGACTTGTTGATCCTGCAGATGCGCCATTGCTTCTCCGATCACCTGTACCAGCACTACTTGAACTGGATCGGCACCATTGCCCGCTACGACGGCGCCCTGTGCATTTCCCAAGCTGTGGCCGACGAACTGAGCGAATGGATGACCGAGCATGGCCCGGCGCGCCAGCGCCCGCTACGCATCGGCGCCTTCCACCTGGGGGCGGACATCGACCAGTCGGTACCGTCCACTGGCGTTCCCGAAGATCCGGCTTTGCACATCGAAGTGCTGGAAGCGAATCCGAACTTCCTCATGGTCGGCACGCTCGAGCCACGCAAGGGCCACGCCCAGGCGTTTGCCGCGTTCGAGCAGCTGTGGGAAGCGGATGTCAAAGCGAATCTGATCATCGTGGGCAAGCGCGGTTGGCTGGTCGACGACCTGGCCAGCCGTATCGAAGCGCACCCACAGTTTGGCAAGCGGCTGCTGTGGCTCGACGGGGTCAGCGATGAGTACCTGGAGCATGTCTACAACCACAGCCAGTGCCTGATCGCCGCCTCGATCGGCGAAGGGTTCGGCCTGCCGCTGATCGAAGCCGCGCAGCATGGCATGCCGATCATCGCCCGTGACCTGCCGGTATTCCGCGAAGTGGCTGGCGAACATGCCTTGTACTTCAAAGGCGACGAACCGCAGGTACTGGCCGAGACCGTCGAGCGCTGGCTCGAACTGTTCGCCACGGGCGCGCACCCGACTTCGACCGACATGCCGTGGCTGACCTGGAAGCAGAGCGCCACGCAATTGATCGACGAAATCAGCCGCTTGCAGCGGATCTGACAGCCTGAGCCTTGAAATTAGAATGAGTGAGATGTTTGCGTTATGGATTTGAAGCTTGTCTCAACCGGGAGGGCGGGCTTTGCGTTCGCGTTGGTATTTGGGTTGTGTTTCGTACTGCGTTACTTCCCCATCGACTTCATCCTGGGCACCAATTCGTATTGGCTAACCGAAGTCGATGACGTCACGCAGTATTTCGCGGGCTTCAATGCGTTCTTCACGGCGCCGTTCAGCTACCCGCTGCTGGCGTTCGATGGCATCAACTACCCACAGGGCACACGCGCGACCTTCGTCGATGCGATCCCTTTGTATGCCTTCCTGTTGAAGGTGTTCGTGCCGAAGAGCTTCGCCCCGTTCAACCCCTTCGGCATCTGGATCGGCCTGTGCTTCGTCGCACAGGCAGTCTGCGCCTGGTGGATCCTGCGCGAACTGTGCGTGCGCTCCTGGCTGGCGCTGGCGGCGCTGGTGGTTTGCCTGACCACGATGCCCGAGTTCACTTCGCGCATCGCGCACGTTTCGCTGATGTCGCAGTGGATCGTACTGTGCGCCCTGGCCATGTACTTCCGTTGCCGGCGGACCGAACAGGCCCACCATGTGGCCTGGAGCGTCCTGCTGGTGGCCGGTTTCTACGTCAACGTCTACCTGTTCGTCATGGCCAGCGCCATCTATGTGGCCAGTTGCCTGGGCAGCCCGCAGCGCTTCAAGCCCGGCTACGGGCTGCGCGCCTGTGCGCCGTTCCTGATCCTGGCGGCGAGTCTGCTGATCACGATCTTCCCGCTGGGCGCCGCCACGGTCGCCAAAGAGGGTGGTTTCGGGGTCTTCTCCATGAACGTGCTGTCGCCGTTGCATGGCGGGCGTCATGTGCACTTCCCCAACCCGGAGATGCCGGGGCAGGGCGAGGGCTTCAACTACCTGGGCCTGGGGGTGCTGCTGGCCTTCGCGCTGAGCTTCGTATTGAATGCCCGCAGCGCCAATGGCGTGTTCGCACGGCACAAGGCGCTCACGTGGCTGATGGTCTTGTTCACCCTGTATGCGTTGTCCAACGAGATCTACCTGGGCACCACCCATCTGGTGTCGCTCACCTATCCTGCCGTGCTCGATGTCATCACCACGCAGTTCCGCGCCTCGGGCCGTTTTTTCTGGCCAGTGGGTTTCTGCATCGTCGTCTTCTCCATCGTGTTCCTGTATCGCCGCCTGAGCGCCGGCCTGTTCGCGCTCGCCATGCTGGCGCTGCTGGCCTTGCAAGTGCATGACCTGGCGCCTTACCGCGGCCTGCTGGTGGCCGTGGCCAACCGTCCGGCAGCGGCCGTGCTCACGCAGCCGACCTGGGACCAGCAAGCCACTCCCGACGTGCAGTATTTGTACTTCTTCCCCAAGTTCAAGTGTGGGCGGGAGGATGTGTTGCAGACCCTGATGCCGACCATGCGCTACGCCGCGGTGCACAACATCAAGATCAACACCGGTTATGTGTCGCGCTCGAGTGCCAATTGCAGCGTCGAAAGCACACAGGCGGAGATCGCCGGGTCCGACGCCACGCATTCGCTGTACGTCTTCAATACGGGCGATTTCCCGGAAGTCGACCGCGTCAAACAGCTTTTCCCCGCTGACCGTCAGCCTGAGTGCAAGGTGATCGACTTTGCCCACGTCTGCCGTGTCGATTCTGCGAAGGTAACTCAATGACCGAAGTGAACAAGCGCACGATCTCGCTGGTATCGCCGTTCTACAACGAAGAGAAAGGCGTGCAGGCGTTCTTCACGCGCATCAACGAAGTGTTCGCCGAGCTGGCGGACCGTTACGACCTCGAAGTGATCGCCATCAACGACGGCAGCCGCGACAGCACCTACGACGAGCTGGTAAAGGCCAAGGCGAGCAACCCTTACCTGACCATCGTCGACCTGTCGCGCAACTTCGGCAAGGAAGCCGCGCTCTCGGCCGGTCTGGATTTCGCCACCGGCGATGCCGTTGTGCCGATCGACTCCGACCTGCAGCACCCGCCGGAAGTGATTCTGGACCTGGTGCGCAAATGGGAAGACGGCGCCGAAGTGGTGCTGGCCAAGCGCGTGGACCGCGAGACCGACCGCCCCATCCAGAAGGTGACGGCCAATTACTTCTACCGCGTGCACAACCGCATCTCCGACATCGATATCCCGGCGGACGTAGGCGATTTCCGCCTAATGGACCGCAAGGTGGTCGAAGCCTTGAAAACCCTGCCAGAGAGCCGTCGGTTCATGAAAGGGCTGTTCGCCTGGGTGGGCTTCCGCACGGCCACCGTCGAATACAAGGTGGCCGCACGCGAACACGGCGCCTCCAGCTTCAACACCTGGAAGCTCTGGAACTTCGCTATCGAAGGTATCACCAGTTTCAGTTCGGTGCCGCTGCGGGTCTGGACCTACCTGGGTTGCGCCGTCTCGGCCATCTCCTTCCTGTATGCCGCTTACTTGCTGATCAAGACCGTACTGTTCGGCAGCGATCTGCCCGGTTATGCCTCGATCATGATCACGGTGCTGTTCGCCAGCGGCGTGCAACTGATCGGTATCGGCGTGCTGGGCGAGTATGTGGGGCGCATCTTCACCGAGTCGAAGAACCGGCCGGTGTACATCGTGCGCGACGTGATCAAGTGAAGCACCTCATCCCACCGCGGTATCACGAGTTCATCCGCTTCGGCCTGGTCGGCGTCACCAACACCTTGGTGCACGCCGGCATCGTCGTCGCGCTGATGGAGTTGCTCGCACCGCCTGCGTTCGTCGCCAATGGCATCGCCTTCGGTTTTGCCAACGTGATGTCCTACCTGCTCAACAGCCGGTTCACCTTCAGAACGCCGGCCACCTTCTCGGGGTACCGGCGATTCTTGACGGTGTCGTTGGTATCGCTGGCGCTGACCCTGCTGATCACTTCTGGGGTGGAGTACGCAGGGCTCCATTACGCCGTGGGCCTGGTACTGGTGATTTTCATCGTGCCGGTGCTGAACTACCTGGTGTTGAAACTCTGGGCTTTCAAACCTGCCACCTGAAGCCTGAAGCACCCGCAAGACACGCTGGGCCCGAAGGACCGGGCCAGCGACCTACCGGCCTCACGATTAGTCCTGCCGGTAGATACCCGTAATGTCACAATGTCAGTACCATGCCGCCTTTAGGAAATTTCCTACAAGGCTATGCGAAAATGGGTTTTCTGAGGTTATTGCTGGCATGCCTGGTAGCGGTCAGCCACATGGGCATCGACGTCAAGGGCTGGAACGTCGGCGTCGGGTCGGTGGTGATCTTCTACATGCTGGCCGGGCACGTGGTGGCCAAGCTCTGGACACGGCGCCCGTACGACCGCCTCCTGCCTTCCCTGGGTTGGTTCTACAAGGACCGAGCCCTGCGGATCTTTCCTCTATACCTGTGTGCTCTGCTGGCCGGTGGGCTCGTGTGGGCGACAGGGGCGCATTCCTACTTCCTCAGCAAGACCCCCGGGTTCGTGGACTGGATGAGCAACCTGACGGTCGTCCCGCTGAACTACTACATGTGGACGGGCATAGATCGCTTCACGCTGATCCCTCCAGCCTGGTCGCTGGGCGCCGAACTGCAGTTCTACCTCATCCTGCCGTTGCTGATGCTGCTGCCCTGGCTGGGCATCTTCGCGGCGGTCGGTAGCCTGGTGGTGTTCTCGCTCGCGCAATACGGCTGGTTGAACACCGACATCTTCGGCTACAGGCTTTTGCTAGGCGTGCTGTTCATCTTCCTGAGCGGTGTGGCGATCGAAAAGCGTTCCCGCCTGGGCAACCTGGCCCTGGCCGGCGTGTGGATCGCCTTGCTGGCGTATGTCGTGGGCCTGCAAGCGCAAGGGATCCGACGCCCCTTCGACCATGAAGTGGCCGTGGGCTACCTCGTCGGTCTTCCCCTCATCCTGTGGCTCTCGGGCCTTCGGCTACCTGGCTGGGTAAATACCCTGCAACGGCACGCCGGCACCTTGTCGTATGGGGTGTTCGTCTTCCACTTCTCGATGATCTGGCTGGTGGAGCCTTACGCGCTGTCGAACGGACCCAAGGCAGGGCTGGTTTTGCTAGGGTCGCTGCTGTTGGCCGGTGTGTTCCACTATGGGATCGAGCGGCCCGTGTGGCAGCGGTTCAGGACCAAGCTGCCGGCTCGGAGAGGATTGCACGGGTATTGAAGGCCAATGAGAACGCGCATGAGCGCAGCCAGGAAGCGACTGGATGTGTTTGGCTCAACCTTGACTGGGCTGGACTATTTAGCTGGGAGTGCCTCTTGTTGCAACGACGAGTCGGTAGCGACCTTTTTACGGAACAGCTGTTTACCCCAACGCATCGTAGGCGTTTCCACAAAGCGATGCAGCCCGTAAGCCAGTACCAGCACGAAAATCAGTGTCACAAGCCCGGACAGGGGGAATGACAGACCTTGGTCCATCCAGAAGCGAATCGACAAGTAGCCGATGATCGAATGCAGCACGTAGATGGAGTAGCTGATATTGGCGATGAAATCGAGCGGCGGGATTGGCCGGAAATGACGTCGCAGCGCGTAACTCATGGAGAACAAGATCAGGCCATAGATATAGTTTTGCGGGACATTGGGCATTTGGGCCAGCCATTGCGTGTGGGGCCAGCAGACGATGAACAACGTCAGCAGAATCGCAACATATGCGACGAGCTGGCGAGTTGTGTAAGTACCGGTGAAGTGGTGGTAGAACCCAGTCCCAATGAACATGAAGATGACGCACATCAGCTCGGTCTTCAGCGACTCGATCAGGCCAATGAGCATCGGCCAGTCGCCGATCCCTTGAGGCAGTACCTCACAGGCTGCCAACACAAGCGCAGAGAACAGAACGATTGGGTAACCGTTGCCGCTTTTGATCGACCGATAAAGCAGTGCGGCAATGAGGTAAAACTTGATTTCGATGGACAACGTCCAGTTCACCAGATCGATCGAAGGATAAGACGCGTTGCCTTGGACAAGCAGAAGGTTGGCCAATAGACGGTCCAACGGCATCGCAAAGGTTTGGCCCCAATACCGGCTCGACAGGTAGACCAGGCCCAGCATGATGAAGGAGGCAACAATGTACGTCGGGTAGATCCGAAGCAACCTTGCAACTAGGAAAGGCCTAGGTGTCATACGATTGAGCGAGAACGGGATAACGAATCCGCTGATCAGAAAGAAGATCGAGACGCCAAAGGGGCCATAGTTGAAAGTGGGTAGCGTGAGCCAGACGATCATGCTCGAAGAAGGACCTTCGACGACAGGCGCATGTATGTAGGAAGCCACTGTTTCGCGGGCAAACCAGTAGATACCGCACCAGTGGACAATGATGACGGCGATGACTGCTAGCCCTCTAAGCTGGTTGGCGAAGATGGCTCGATCCGTAGGCTGTTGCATGAAGTTCTCCCTGAGGTGATGTGAGTCTAACATCACGAAGGGGGTGGCTAGACCTGCTTTAGGAAAATAAGTTCAATATTCGGATCTGTTGAGGGAGATCTGCGCTTCTTCTCGTTGTTCGGGTGCACGAGGGCGGGTTTCAGTGCAATGGGAAACGCAAGAAAGGTGTGGATTCGATGATCTCGTGATGCATGAGCAGGGTGACTTGTGATGTGAGTATCGCGAGCACGTGGTCGGGTGCGCCTTGACCGGCGTTGTCAAGGGCAGCATGAGATTTCACAGGGGCGTGGTGATGGCAGGTCAAACCGCTAGAAGTAAGATGAGAAGGCTACGCTCCATTGAGTAGAGCGCTCGGAGTTCGTAGGCAAACGCCTATGTGATAGGTGCCAAATCATGGCTGCCTTATACCGACAAGCGTGACAAATAAAAGGACACCTTGGCTAGGAGTAGTCCCATCACCGAGCTCCCGGCCGGACGAATATCACGAAGAGCTGGCGTTATTTGTCCAGGGCTTCCATGAGCATGCGGGTAACGCCCCCCTGCCAATCAGGCAAGTGCAGTGCGAATGCCTGGCTAAGCTTGGTGGTGTTCAAGCGTGAGTTCAACGGGCGGCTGGCCGGCGTAGGGTATTCGCTGGTGGTGATCGGGTTTACCGCTTCGACCGCAAGCGTTTCGCCATGCGCCCGAGCGAACTGGATGACGTAGCTGGCGTATTCGTGCCAAGTCGTTTCACCTGAAGGCACGAGGTGATAGATGCCACTCAGTTCCGGCTTGTGCCAAGCCTGTCGAAGTGTAGCCACGGCCACGTCTGCGAGCAGATCTGCGCCTGTCGGCACGCCCACCTGGTCGGCAATGACGTTGAGGGTGGTACGATCCTTGGCCAGGCGCAACATGGTCTTGGCGAAGTTGTTGCCCCTCGCGGCATACACCCAACTGGTGCGGAAAATCAGATGCTTGCAGCCCGACGCCTGGATCAGCCGCTCGCCTTCGAGCTTGGTCGCACCGTAGTAATTGACCGGCGCAACGTCGTCGCTCTCCTTCCACGGGGTAGAGCCGGTACCGTCGAAGACGTAGTCGGTGGAGTAGTGCACCAACCACGCGTCCAGGCGCTTGGCTTCCTCGGCCATCGACTGGCTGGCCAGCGCGTTGACGGTATGGGCCATCTCCCGTTCGCTTTCGGCTTTGTCGACGGCTGTGTAGGCCGCCGCATTGACGATGACCTGTGGCGACACCGCACGAATGGCCGCCCGCAGGCCGTCGAGGTCTGTCAGGTCGCCTGCCAGATCACCATAGGGCGTGGTAGCTCGGTGGCGATCGAGCGCCACTACTTCACCCAGCACGCTCAGCGCACGTTGCAGTTCCCACCCTACCTGGCCATTTTTACCCAGCAGCAGGATTCTCATGCCTGGTCCGTACGCTTGGCATAGTTGCTGTCGATCCACTGCTGGTAGCTGCCGCTTTTCACATGGGCCACCCACTCAGGGTTGTCCAGGTACCACTGCACGGTCTTGCGAATGCCGGACTCGAAGGTTTCTTCCGGGGTCCAGCCGAGCTCGCGCTGGATCTTGCTGGCATCGATCGCATAGCGCAGATCGTGGCCTGGGCGGTCCTGCACATAGGTCAGCAGGTCGGCGTGAGGGCGGAATTTGGAGTCGGGCTGCAGCTCGTCGAGCAGCGAGCATACGGTGCGCACCACTTCGATGTTCTGCTTCTCGTTGTGACCGCCGATGTTGTAGGTCTCACCGACGTCGCCTTCGGTGACCACTTTATAGAGCGCGCGGGCATGGTCTTCGACATACAGCCAGTCGCGGATCTGGTCGCCTTTGCCGTAGATGGGCAAGGGTTTGCCTTCCAGCGCATTGAGAATGACCAGCGGGATCAGCTTCTCGGGGAAGTGGCAGGGACCATAGTTGTTCGAACAGTTGGTCACCAACGTAGGCAAACCATAGGTGCGCGCCCAGGCGCGGACCAAGTGGTCCGAGCTGGCCTTGCTGGCGGAGTAGGGCGAGCTTGGCTGGTAAGGCGTGGTCTCGGTGAACAGATCTTCCGGGCCTTCCAGGTCGCCGTACACTTCATCGGTGGAGATGTGATGGAAGCGGAAGGCCGCCTTGCGCTGTTCGTCCAATGCGTTCCAGTAGCCGCGTGCCGCCTCCAGCAGCGCGTAGGTGCCGATGATGTTGGTCTGGATGAACTCCGACGGGCCGCTGATCGAACGGTCGACGTGGGATTCGGCGGCCAGGTGCATGACGGCGTCAGGCTGGTGGTCGCGGAACACGCGGTCGAGCGCTTCGCGGTCGCAGATGTCGACGCGCTCGAAGGCGTAACGGTCGCTCTGGTCGACCGATTGCAGCGACTCCAGATTGCCGGCGTACGTCAGCTTGTCGACGTTGACCACCGAGTCCGCTGTGTTGGAAATGATGTGTCGCACGACTGCCGAGCCGATGAAGCCGGCACCACCTGTTACTAAGATCTTCACAAGAGTTTCTACCTTGAGGTTCTGACAGGGAGCGGGGACTCAGCATGCTCCATGCGCGTATGGCGTGTTCGTAAAGAGGCTATACGGAATTCTATCCGATTGACGCGCCTCTTCGGCAGCGGTGCTGGCGGTCAGTTCCACAGGGGTTTGCAGTCGTCAGCGGTCTGGGCATTCAGGTTGCTGCAAGCTTTCTTGAGGCTGGCCATGGTAGAGCGGAAAACACCTCTGGTTTCGCCGGAGTGACCGGATCCGAGCAGCGAGAGGTCACACGTGTCGCAGGCGCAAGTTCGAGCCGCCGCCGGCGGCGGCTCGAACTGTCGGCTCATTCGAACAGATCAGCTTGAGCGAGGGGTAGGCCTTGCTGGTCCTTGCCCGACAATAGCGGCGTGCAGTCGGCAGGCCATTCGATCCCAATCTGCGGATCGTTCCAGGCAATGCAGCGTTCGCTATGCGTGGAATAGAAGTCGGTGGTCTTGTAAAGGAATTCAGCGGTGTCGCTCAAAGTGATGAAACCGTGGGCGAAGCCGGGTGGGATCCACAGTTGATTATGGTTCTGCGCCGAAAGGTGGGCGCCTACCCATTGCCCGAAGGTAGGTGAAGAACGACGAATATCCACCGCAACATCGAAGACCTCACCCTGCACCACGCGCACTAGCTTGCCTTGGGCATGGGGCGGCAGTTGGTAATGCAGGCCACGCAGCACGTGCTTGGAAGAGCGCGAGTGGTTGTCCTGCACGAAGTCCGGGTTCACACCAGTGGCGGCTTCGAAAGCGCGTGCGTTGAAGCTTTCGTAGAAAAAGCCGCGGTCGTCGCCAAACACTTTCGGCGTGAGCAACACGACTTCGGGGATTGCCAAGCGAACGGCCTGCATCAGAACACCCTCTCTTTCAAAATGCTTTGCAGGTACTGGCCATAGCCATTTTTGACCAGAGGCTGGGCCAGGCGCTCGAGCTGCTCGGCATCGATCCAACCCGCGCGGTAGCAGATCTCTTCCGGGCAGGCGACCTTGAGGCCCTGACGGCGTTCGAGAGTGGCGATGTATTGGCCGGCCTCCAGAAGGCTGTCGTGCGTGCCCGTGTCGAGCCAGGCATAGCCACGACCCATGATCTCGACGTGCAGCTTTTGCTGTTGCAGGTAGAGCATGTTCAAGTCGGTGATTTCCAGCTCGCCCCGGGCAGAGGGGCGCAGGCTACGGGCCAGGTCGACGACTTGGTTGTCGTAGAAGTACAGGCCGGTGACCGCATAGTTGGACTTCGGCGCGGCGGGCTTTTCCTCCAGCGACAGTACGCGGCCGTGCTGGTCGAAATCGGCGACCCCGTACCGTTCAGGGTCTTGCACGTGATAGGCGAACACCGAAGCGCCTTGGTCGCGGGCGTTGGCATTGCGTAGCAAGGATTGGAAGTCGTGACCGTAGAAGATGTTGTCGCCCAGTACCAGCGCCGATGGATCGTTACCGATGAAGTCGGCACCGATGGTGAACGCCTGGGCCAGGCCGTCTGGGCTGGGCTGTACGGCGTAGGCGAGGTTCAGGCCCCAGTGGCTGCCGTCGCCCAGGAGTTGCTGGAAGCGAGGGGTGTCTTGGGGGGTGGAGATGATCAGGATGTCGCGGATGCCGGCCAGCAGCAGGGTGCTGAGCGGGTAGTAGATCATTGGTTTGTCGTAGACAGGCAGCAGCTGTTTGGAGACGGAGAGGGTGGCGGGGTGGAGGCGGGTGCCGGAGCCACCCGCGAGTATGATGCCTTTGCGAGTCATGGGAGCCCTTAGTGCGATAGGAGAAACCAAAATGCTGAAAGAAAACTAACGCCCCACCAGCACGAAAAAAAAGGAAATGCTAGCACGCAAAAGTAATTGTGACTACGCTAGTTACAATGAATTAAATTTGAAAAGGTTGAGTGCGTTGCGACAGAAAGCGTGCAGAGTTTCGGATGTGGATACGTTCTAGCTTTTGACCAGATGAACAGGCAAAAGCTAGAAGTCGATCAATGAAGGCTCGGATTATGTTAGGGTTTCTATCGAGCCTGTGATGCCAGTGAAAAAGTTATGAACAGCAGTTGCCCTTCGGGATTTTCCTTCGTTTGAACCACTTGTAAAACTACTATACTGCCGTCACGCATGACCTGGATACCTTCGTTTTCATTTTTGTAGGCATGGACTCCCAGCTTAGAAAGCTCAGAGAACAAGGTAGCAGGGGAAACGTAGTTTGAGCTTCTGATGCTGCCGTCGCTATTGAATACATTGATGCCGTAGTAATGATAAGGTGTAGTGTCTGTCTTGTTCGACCAGTAGCCGCCCATGGACATAACGTAACCGTCATTCAAAACGGCAAATCCTTGATGTTTAGGGATGTTGAATTTTTCTGATTCTCTGTAGCCGGCATAACGTGCTGGGAAACTAATATCTTCTATGTGCTCAAAGTTTTCATCGAGAACAAAATATTCACCTCGACTTTGGCCGATTGAGTCAGGTGTGGTTTTGTATTTCTCTAAATACCAGCGATCATTTTTACGGTAAAAGCTTTGTGCGACATTGTCGTATAAGATGGCGAGTTTTTTTGTAGAGCCAAAGTCACCATTGGGCTCAATGAGCTGATAGCGTGCAAGTTGGTTGTTGGAGCGAATATAAGCAATGTCTCCCTCTTCAGTGTGGTCGACTATGATGGATTCCGAGATCGATGCCTGTGGCTCATCTATGATGTAAGTAGAAATTAAAGAGCCGGTGCTCCATTGATATTTTTCGATAACTCCCCGGGAAGGATGGCCGTTGGAGTACCTAATTAAATAGAGTAGATCGCGCGGCTCATCGATCTGGAAACCTTGCGGGTAGGTGTAGCGAGCGCCAATCAACGCGTTGACACTTTTATAAGATTCGGATTGAGCATTGATGATTTTGCTAATGCTCAACTTCCCTTCCAGGCTGTTGGTTACGGACGTTTTGAATGTTTTGACGACTTTGGAAACTGCAAGATTTTGTACATCATCTGATCCGGTAGCAGATGCAGACATAATGCTTAACAGTGAAGCGACACAGACGACAACGCTTGCTTTTTTCATCTGCTTACCTTGAGGTGAATTTAAAAGGTGGTGTGTGCGTTAATGTATTGACAAGCGGCCAAATAGAAAGTGCAATTTAGTTTAGTGTTGTAATTATTATAAATTGTTCATTGAGCTTGTTCGCCACTTTCAACTGCCTTCAGTTTACTTGCCAGTACGTTTAGCAGGGGCAGTTTAAAACATAAGGTATCCTAAAGCAGGAATTTGCCTAGTTCAGGAGGCTGGAGAGGTTGACATCGACCTGAATATGAAGGGCGTTGAAGGGTGACGCACGCTGAGAAAGATCGGTGCCAAGCCCTGGTCCAACGCTAGGCTTGCGTTTTTAGTCAATGCTTGGCACGTATCGCTTTATTGCTTATTAAAACCAGCTAACCTGGGGGTAAACTTCTTTAATGCGAAATGTCTCCCAGTCTGAAGCCGAGTCGCGATTGACGATAATCAGTCCATCTTTGGCGGCGCAAACATATTTGCCCTCAAATCTTAGAGAGATTCCATCATTATCCGACGTGATTACTTCAAAGCTCGAAGAGTTAGCGATATCTGGTTGCAAGAGGATTGACTTGTCCGCTTGAACAGTCGCATACAGATTGCCATCTATGTT
Source organism: Pseudomonas sp. MLB6B (assembly GCF_054508135.1). Classification (NCBI taxonomy): domain Bacteria; kingdom Pseudomonadati; phylum Pseudomonadota; class Gammaproteobacteria; order Pseudomonadales; family Pseudomonadaceae; genus Pseudomonas; species Pseudomonas sp. MLB6B. Next base: position 2,237,633 of record NZ_CP199313.1, read on the forward strand.
TCTACACAGTAATCTTGCCATGCCGTCAACTTCGAAGATTTCGACAGGCATAATGTTAGACTCAGGTTTAGTGAGCTGTGCGGGGTCGGAGGCCGCAACGATTAATGAGTCATCGCATGAGAGGTAACGACTATGGGCCGTCTTGATTATCCTTCCCTGCCAAGACGAAATTTTTTGCCCCCGGTGGTGAACAGGATTGCTCACCAGGTTCAGAGCGTCTGATGAAGAACCGTAATTGTCCCAATCTATACGGGTGACAAACCCCAAAGATATGGCCTCGTCTAGCGTTTTGCCGGACATGACATAAAACTTCTTGTAGGCCTCCAAAAGCCCATCTTCGCCTTTTTCATCAAAATGTTTTTTGATGATCGCCAAGCGTCTTTTAAACCTAGCATTCATTAGCTTTGCCACATCCTTCTGAATCCTCAAAAGGCTTTTTTCTTTAAAAGAGGGGTACGACTGCCCTTCGAAGTGGAGCATGTCGAGCAAGTCCGTTTCCACGTTTTCGAATAAGCGTGCCGAAAGCGGAACGGGTCTATGAACAGACATACGCTTGATTTCAGGGGACTTTCTGACAAATGTCTTGCCAGTGGTTACGCCCCAGTACCCCCCCCAAGAAACCGATTTGACTTCTTCTTCGAAGAATTTCGACAAGATTGAATCATTTCTGGTGAAGCGTCTGAAGTAATAAGTTTTAAAATCTTCCTCTAGATCGGCAACTCTATCGTATACGGCTTCCAGGGTTCTTAATACTACAGAAAAAACATTTTCTGGAAAGGCGGATAATACGGAAGAAACTTCTTTTCTTGCGTAAACCAGTTCATCCACGTCGACATGCAATAGCCATTCTGAACTCATTCGTATGCGAGCAGCCAACATGTTGGCATGTTGACGAATCTCAACTGTGTCAGGGCGACTTTTGATCGGAGGTACTGGCGGAAGATCGGGCACACTGGTCCAGTACTCTTCGTCGCAGATGGTCGCCTCTACCCTAGAGCCGAATGAATCTTTGTCGTAATCTGAAAAGTTAGCGTCATCAAAAAAAACGTAGACTTTATCAGCACCCAATTTTAGATAGTGGCTAATAAAGGCATCGACTTGATGGCGGGGTGCTCTAATTGTAGATGCTACAGACCAGCTTCCCTTACTCACGCGAATCACCTTGCGATACGTATAATTCGCTTCGACTATACCTGCGTCAGGAGAAGCTGCAAAGCTTAGGATGACAATGGACGCTCCTGTCTTTCCCCACGCTGACCCAGAACGAGATCGAGACGCTTGATTGGGAGGCTCACCGGCTCAGTTTTCACAGTCAGCGATTTTTTCTAGCGAATGCCATATTCAATTACCGATAACAAACCTGTAATTTAACAGCTCATCGCCAGTCGGCGGTCGGCACTAAAGGAGTCATGCTCGCGCCCTTGTTGGCCAGGTTGGCATGAAACGTTTTAAAAATTCCGAATAACGTGTCGAATGTTATCACCTTTGTGAATCACAAATGCGGATTCTAAAAAGCAGTGAGTGTATTGCGCATCAATCTATCGTTGCAATCCTCTGCTCGTCAACTTTAAATTGAATTAACTTAAAACCACGTCATCGAAATCCTTGTAAAAAAGCCCGCTTTTTTTAGCGGGCTCCTAAGGTGTCAGGTTAGTTGAGGGCGAATCTCGTGGATATAGATTTTCTCCCAACTGGAGGCCTTGTCCTTATCTACAGAAACGTCAAGTCCTGGGGCGATTGACATGTATTTTCCATCAAGGCTGAGGACCGAATAGTGCCCTTTGTCTTGTATGTCGAAATAGCACTCGGCTGAGCCTGATTTAGAGATTGAAAGCTTGGAATCGATGACTTCAATCCTCAACAGATTGTGTTCTCCCTTCACAAACATCCTGGCTTTGTTGCCGTACACTTCAATTTCCACAGGTAGCAAGTTCTTTTTGGTGAGCAAATTAACAGCGGTAGCTGCTTTAATGACCTGCTCTGCAGTGTCATATACCACAAACGATCGATGCGCCGATCCGATTATGGTGCCACCCCAGTTGCTGATGCGAGCACCTGAGTCATAAATTGGGTTGTTCAACAAAAGTCGTTGGTCGGAAACTGCCCCTAGCTTCCAGTCTAGGTTTACGACAACGCCCAGTTTTATGGCTTTCTGGAGTTTTTCGGGCGCCATGACGTAAAAGTCTTTGTAGACTTCAAGCATTCCCTGCTCACCTTTGGTCTCATACTCACGCTTTATAATGTCGAGACGAACCTTGTAGGTGTTTGGCATGTGCTTCGCGACATTCTTGAAAACCCGAAGTTTGAACTTTTCTTTAAAAAGTTCATAGCTTTGGCCTTCGAAATGAAGCAGGTCGATGTAGTAGGTGGGAACGTTAGATGTTAGGGCAGAGTCTACCGGCATTGGCCAGTGAACTGACATGAATTTGACTTCGGGATGTTTCCTGAAGAAGGATTTGCCGATTATCGTGCCCCATAAACCATTGGTTGCACATTTTAGGAGCTCATCGCTGTAGAGCTCCTTCAAAAGATCCTTTTGCTTGACCGCTTTCTTGAAGTATGTGGTTTTGGTCTCTTCCCCAGGAGACTTTACCTCATTATAGACAGCCTCAAGCGTTCTCAAGAGTACAGAAAACACAGTGGTAGGATATGTGGAGAGCACTTCCTCAACGTTCTTCTTTGCATAGATGAATTCGTCGACATCTACGTGAAGAATCCATTCGGAATGCATGATCTCCCTGGCGAAAAGTGCATTGACGCCCTGCCTAATCTCAACCGCATCTGGACGACCCACTCGGTGAGACATAGGCGGCGCTTTATAGACGCTCTCCCAATAAGCGTCATTGCAAACAAACGAGATCACCTTGCCTGCAAAGCGTTCGATGTCGTAAGACGCATACTCCGGGTCATCGAAAAATACGTAAACTTTATCGGCACCAAGGCCTACATAGTGCTCCAAAAATTCATTCACTTGATATTCTGGTGCTCGGATGGTCGACACCACAGACCAGCTTCCATTCCTCACTAGGCTCACCTTGGGGTTTGTATAGTCGCAACGACTATACCTTCGCCAGGCATACATGCAAAGCGCTAGATGGCCATAAGCCTGCTGGAAATTTTTTCCAAATTGATCTACCTATGCGTCGGGAGTCCTCATGCCCCACGATTTCGAAAATAGGCGGCGGGACCAGCGTTTTTTACTCATCTTCAGGGATACTCAACTGAGGGTTGCCGGCCAAGCCAGGCGTTGTATTGCCGCCAATCTCTGTAGGCCCCCTTCGCATCTGGGCTATGCCACGGGCCCCGAGATAGTGCTTTATCAATAGTCGTATCTGAACTGTCGAATCTCAAATCTCCTACGAAGCCTGCAGCTGTGCGAGAATTTTCGAAAACCTGCATATGGGTATGAATGATTAAAATATAGTCAAATTGCAGAATGGTAGTTCTGGAGCGGCGTGAGCCGCCCCAGAGTGTTTGGGCATACATGACTCGTCATTTGAGCGAAGTCGATTACTATGAAGGCAAAGTCATTGCTAGATGGCTACAGCCCTTTTAAACATCTCTGCAACATTACTGTTGTATTGTTCAGCGCTGAATGCCTTGAACGTCAAAGGAGTTTTCAGGTGCTGCTTCATAGCATCGGCAAGTCCCGCTACGCTGTTTTCAACCAGTAACCCATACCCTGGAATTAAGATGCTATGCGGCCCTGGAATGTCTGTGGAGATTACGGGTTTGCCTAACACCAATGCCTCAATAATCGCCAAGCCTTGACCTTCATGGTCTGAGGAAAAAACAAATAGATCCAAAGACTTTATGAGTGGGTAAGGATTTTGTCTGATACCTGCCAACAGAACCCGATCTTCGAGGTCTAGTTCGGTGATGTGCTGTTGAAGATTAGACCATTGCGAACCGTCCCCGACAATGACGAGTTTGATGTCTGCCTTGGTTTCATTGTAAACCTGAGAAAATGCAGTGATCAGCTTATGATGCCCTTTCTCGGGTGATAGCCTGCCAACGGTTCCGAACGACTGAGACTCTCCTACCCAAGCCAAAATATCAGCATCCACAGGGCTGACTGATTTTGTAACGATTTCTTCGATATTGATAAAGTTGTCACAATATACAAACTTCTCTTCTGAGACGTTTGTCTGTGGCATCAGGTTTATGATGTTCTGATGATTGACGCTTTCAGAAACGGAAATGAGCTTGTCATAGCAGGGGTAGAGTTTGAATATCCCAGACAGAAATTCATATTTAGTAAGGTATTCTTCCATCATGTTGTTATGAAGGTATACGACTTTTTTGGAATTCTCAGGACCGTAGCCGAGCAATCCAGTCCAGAATTTCCCGTACCCTTCGAACTGAATCGTGACATCGAACTGCGCACAGCCAAAGACCCTTTTGAACTCTTTTCGCATGAGTTTGCGATAGACTTCCCACATTTCCTCTGAGTGAAGGGTGTCTTGTGTGTTAAACGTGTCCGCAACCAGCTTTTCCTCAGGCGAATAATTCACCATGCCTACTCGGCTTATGATCTGAACTTTCTTACTGACCGAAGCGAGTTTGTTGAGGCGATAAGGATCCGCTTCAATGGTGTCTGGGTCGATGACGAGCGTGATGCTGTATTTTTCGTCATCAATCGCGTTGATGAGGCTGAGACAAGATTGAGTGATGCCGTTTGGGGGTAGAGCGCCGGCATAAATCAGGATGGATTTTCTTGGATCTTTGAATCGGTCGAGCGCATAGGTCTTATCATTTTCAAAAATAAGGTTTATGGCGCGCTCTGTCGCATGCCCATTAGAGGCGTCAAAATACTTTGAGTTTTCATCTGTGATTACGAGTGGTTCTTGCGGCGTGCTGACAAGTTCTTCAATCTTTCTCACCAGGCTTTCACGTGTAGTAACCATCGAGCCAGGAATTGAATCAAGATCCAGATACATGCCCCTCGTGGAGCAGTATTCGTCATGGTCATAGGCATAGTAGATGATCGGTTTGCCAGTAGGCATGAAGTCGAAGCAGATGCTCGAGTAGTCAGTAATCAAGATGTCCACGATTGAAAGGAGCTCCGAGGTCTCGATATCTGAAGGCACTGACTTGAAGCCTTGCTCTGCTATCAGTTCTTCAGACATGTGGTGCCCACGGAACAGTACATTGCACGGGAGTCGCTCCAGCGTCTCCAAGTCATTCACCAGCTGTACCAAGTCAACGGTTGCCTCCGAAGTGGTTCCTCTCCAAGTGGGCGCATAGAGTACAGTAGGTAGCGAATCTTCGATTTTTAGCTTTTTAGCAAGCAAGGACTGTGCGCTAGGCTCTTTAAATATTACACGGTCGTTTCGAGGGTAACCTGTTTCTGCGATGATCCCTGTAAAGCTTCCAGCGATATCATGCGATCGAACCATGACATCTGAGGTATGTGAATTAGGGCTGATGAGGTGCGTGGCATGCAAAAAGTTTCTGGAGACATTCTTGTGCGCCATGAACGAATTCTTATTATCCTTGCCTAGCCCCTTCATGGGTGTGCCGTGCCAGGTATTCAGATAGATTTGCTCTGGACGCCGTACAAACCACGGCATGAATGTATTGTTGTTTATTAGATATTTTGCGGTTGCGATATATCGGCGGTATAAGTAGCTGTTCCGTTCAGCCAAGATCACCGTTTTGGATTTTTTCATTTCCGCAGGTGCAGTGCTGATGTCGGTAAGCGCCCAAACATGAGTTAGGTGCTTGTACTTGTCATTCGATGACAGTGCTTTATATATGGCGTAAGGATTGCAACTTACAGAGGCGCCGTGGAAGCTCTCGTAGAAAATCACGTTCTCTTCGATGGGGAGTGTTTCGATCAGCTCATTGTATTCGATGGCATTTCTCAGGCCGTTGTTCTTTTCGTACTTGGAATAATCGAAGCCGTAAGCCCGTTTAATAATTCTGCTTTGTTCAAACGCCTCGCTGGCTTGCTCGAATTCCTCTGCACACATCAATGAGTGGCCGAGCAAGTAATGCCACCTTTGGTTATGAACATTGCTGCGTGCGATCAACGCCTTGAAAGCCTCTGCCGCCCCTTGCCAATGGCCCTGCTTGTGAAGTTCCTGGGCAAGCTCGACATAGAGTTGTGCGTTGAATGACATTTTCTCGGAAATCGCACTGAGTGCGTATAGCCGATCCAGCAGTTCGATAGAGGTCTTCTGGCTTTCCTGGTCCTCGGCTGTCTTCTCGCTCGTTTCTTCCAAAATCTCAGGCTCAGCATAAGTAAGCCTTTCTTTGGTTGACTTCAAGAACGCTAAACAGGCCGCTTTGTGTTGCCCGGCAAGCTTCAGGGTATAGCCTTGACGATAGAACCAGTAGGCTTCGAGTTTGTTGCTGCGCGTCGCGGCAGTGCCGTATGCCTCTGCCGCGTCTGAGAATCGCTCAGCGCGTTCTAAGACGAATCCGAGCCGGTAATACCAGTAATTGTGCGTGGAGTCGAGACCGATCGCCAATTTGTAGTGGGTGATCGCAGCCTCCCAGTCGAAGCAACGGTCATAAGCCATGCCCAGTCTGTAGTAGAGCTCCGCATCGGTAGGCGTTTCCTCGAGTTGTTGGCTATAGCGTTGTGCTGCTTCCTTCCAGAGGCCGCGTGCTTGGTGGAGCGCTCCGACCCCAAAGCGATTGACCGTTGCGTCTTTGCTTAGCTGGATACTCTTTTTATAACAGGTTTCTGCTAAATCATTTTCTTGCAGCCGCTCATACAAGTGGCCCAATCGATAAAGCCAGTTGGAATTATTGGCTTCGATCGCAAGCGCCTTCTCATAGCACGCGGCTGCCTCTGCATAGCGGTTAAGCTTCTCGCATACTTCGGCATATCGGACCCACAAGTCCTGGCGTTGTGGCGACAATTCGCAGGCCGTCTGCAAGGTATCCGCCGCTTGCCACCATTTTTTCTGAGTCGTGTAAACGCGCGCAAGCGTTTCGAGATGTTCTGAAGCTTTGGACGTGGCGCAAATATGGCTGTAGATCAACTCGGCGTTCACGACGCGGCCAATGCGCTCCAAATAAGCGGCCACAGCCAAAGACGTCGTAAGGTCGGGCGAGCTACCCAGGAATACTTTGCACGCCTGATCCAGTTGGGAAAGTTCAAGCTTGCCGCCAGGCTTGATCGACAGATTGTTGGCGATACCGAACTCTAAATAATGGATCAGTGGGTTCAGTTCGCGTAGGTCGTTTTGCTGGTGTGTCAGCCAATACCAACCCGTATCGAAAGCTGCAGACGGGTTTCTGAATTCAGAAGCGCCATACGTCACAAAATGATCGAGGGGGTCTACGTTGCTGCCCGCGACGTCAGGGTAGGTTTTGACATAAAAATCCCGATCGAATAAAGACGAATCCGAGATCCTCTTCACGGCTGACATCTGCTCGGGATTTATGCCCGCAGCACGGACGGACTGCGTCATGGTCGAGCTCGCCAAGTCGCGGTCCTGTTTGAGCTCTACAAAATGCACAAAAGCGTTCTTTCCAATCGATTCAGGGTATTGCTTGTTGTACGAGACAGGATCGAAATCCTTTCGAGGAAGACGACCTTCTTGAGCACCATATAAAACGTAGTGATCAATTGGCGGAATACCGCTTGCCTTCACGTCCGGGTACGACTCATTGTAGAAGTCGTTGTCGAACAGGCCCGAGGCAGTCAGGACAGTTATTTCGCGCAGGATACGTTTGCGTTCAGCGTTCAGGTTATTCATACGAGTGACAGACTGGTTTTGATTTCGGTCGTGGAAATGGCTGGGGTACGGTCCAGGTAAATGACTTCGCAGTGCGCTTTGAGCATGTCGAATTTGCCTTCCCAGTCATTACCCATGACAAATATTTGCGCGTCATATTTACTGATATCGGAAACCTTCTGTTCCCAGTTCTCTTCTGGGAATACGAAGTCGACGTAGCGAATCGACTCGAGGACAATTTTCCGATTTTCATAATTGAGTAGAGAAGACTTGTGCTTGCCAGCGTTGAATTCGTCTGACGACAGGCCAACGATCAGTCGATCTCCTAGTTCGCGTGCGCGCTTGAGGAGGTTGATGTGGCCGCGGTGCAAGATGTCGAATGTCCCGTACGTGATAACCGTTTTCAATTCATACTCCTTAATCTATTAGTTGTTTAACTCGTTCGATCAGTCTTGCTGAGTTACGGTCATCACAGTGGTCAAAGAAAATCTTCTTCTTCCAATCGTAACTGGCGGTCCTCTCTGTAACGCAATCGGTTTCGGTAAGTTTCAAAGCCTCGTAGAGCGCCTCGAAGCTAAAGCAAACGGCGCCTGGAAACACATGCTCAAGCTCATAAAACAACCCACGCTCAACATCCGCGTAGTATTCATAGTCATAAGCGAAGCTCACCATCGGCTTGCCCGTCAGCATGAAGTCGATGAAGCAGCTCGAATAATCCGTGATCAACAAGCGCGCGGACCGGTATAGGACCTCGACGTTGCGGTAATGTTCATCACCCAGGTCAAGGGCGCCCAACGCTTGCAACTGTTCGGCGTAGGAGCCCGTCCGGTCGGCCATGTGCTCTCTGACGCCCAGCACCAGGTCGTGCGCGGCCAGCCACTGCCGTAACTGTGCAAGCTCTGCCTCTTTGAATTGATAACAGGCATTGCCTTGTCCGTTGCGGAACGTCGGCATGAACAACACCAGCCCGCGGCCGGCCAATTCAGCCTCCAGTCGCCGGCTTTCAGCTTGCAAATCGTTCGGCAACCGCTCGAACGCGCGCAGAATGAAGTCGTTGCGCGGCAACCCGGTCAGCCACACGTCGTTGTAGGTCAACGGGTAGAAGGCCGTTGCCATGGCCAACGTGTCGATGCTCGAAGAACTGATCACCGCTCTGCAGCGCGCATGCTCTTCAGCGATGGCGTCACGTTTGGTCTGTTGGTCCAGAGAGGCATAACCAATGCGTTTGAGCGGTATGCCGTGCCACAGATTGATCAAGTCGTGCAGGTCGCTCGACAACGGATAGACCAGGTTGCGCGTGGGCGTGTGTTTAATGAAAAGGATTTTAGCGCGCAAGAGATGGTATTGGCCTTCGGGGCTCTCCAACGGAACGACAATGACGTTGCGGCCCTCCAGCGTCACCGGTTTACCACGCGTGAGAACGATCTTGCGGATGCTTTCGTCGTCTTTGATCTCTTCGAACACCGCCCGCTCGTTGCCGGAGAACACGCCAGAGAAGGCGCACACCGGAAAGGCCCACCAGTGGTCGTATTTGGGCACATGGTGATCGGCTTCGATGAACTCGGCGTCCGTCAGTAGCGCCTCGGGGATCTGCTCGTCGTCGGCGAGCCTGGACGTGCCGATATACAGATTGTGTTCGAGCACCTCCGGGTCGGTGATCCGTACCAGGTTGCGTTCCATGGCCTCGACATTGGCCTTCGGCGCACAGGCCAGGATCTTGTCTTTCCACCGGTACAGCTTGGGCACTTGGTAGTGGTTGGCCGTCAGCAGGTAACGCTTGAAGAGGGGGAAACCCGCTTCCAGCAGTTTGAAGTGCTGATTGCTGTAGATGGGGTGGAAGGGGTACAGGCTTGGTATGAACGTGTCGAAGACGAAACCGCGCGTGATCAGGTAGCGGGTCAGACCGACCTCGTATTTGAGGATGACGTTCTGTTTGCTGGGCTGCCGGGTCACCGCAGCCAGTTGCCTGCGGAATCCTGGGTCGGCGACCACGGGCCGGCGATAGGCCACGAAATACGAGCCGATCAGGAAGTCGTAGGTGTCGTCTTCTTCGAACCGTTCGAGCAGGGAGACCCGTACCGTGTCCATCGGGATGGGATGCTTGAACTGGTTGCTGGGTATGGCCTTGGTCATGGCGATGCCTTTCGTCGCCTGCAACCCCCACCAGTCGCAGCGGCGCGCGTCCATACGCTCGAACACGGCGTCGAAATCGGTGACCAGATAACAGCTGTCGTTGGCCAACAGCAGCTCGTCGTATCGGTCGATGGTGTCCCACCCGACCAGTGACGTGGCCAGCAGAGAATAGGAGCCGAAGTCATAGCATTGATGACGCTTTGCCCATGCGCCTTTGACGATACCGGCCAGCTTGTCCAGCTCGCCTTCCTGCATCGCGCAGTCGGCGAGATAGAAGACATCGGCATGGGCACTGAGCGCACGCAAGTATTCGACGACGTACTCGTCGACCACACCGTCAGGGTCATACCCCGCGAACAGGCAGATGCGCTTGATCGGCCGCTCGAGGTGGGTGGCGGCCTGTGCGCTCGAGGCGAATGGCCCCTGCGGGCGTGGCGAGGCGCCTGCGGCTCGGCCGAGGTGCAGGAAGTGCGCCAGCGGGTTGACCGCATCGCTGGCCGGGTCCAGGTACGTCGACCAATACCACCACACATCGAACGCCGCGCAAGGTTTGCGCAGTTCTTTCCAGCCACTCTCACAGAAATGGTACAGCGCGTTTATGTCGCATTGGGCGACATCCGGATTGTTCGTCAGGTAGTAGTGGGTGTCGAAGTAGGCATTCGGATTACGGTTTTCCCGCGCACCGTGCCGCGCGAAATGCACCAGCGGGTCGATGCCGCTTGCGGCGACGTCCGGGTACTGCTCGAGGTAGTAGGCCGCATCGAAAGTACCTGAACGCCACAGGGTCGCGATGACCAGGTCCGATCCCGCTTCGGGTGGCGGTGGCGGGAGCTTAACCGACATGCGCTGTCTCCCGATCGCGTGGCGCGTGGCCAACCTGGGTCGACGCAGTGCGCCAGTCGAGTGCGTTGCCAACAGCCGGCTGCGCGTCTTCGTAGCAGACTTTGCCGCCACCGTGGCGTACCTCGCTCATGCGCGGCGGCAAAGCCAGCCCACCATAGGGGCCGCTGAGGTAATCGTGGCTGAGCGCAGGGTGATAGAAGGGGTCCTGCTCGCCTTTGGAGAACCAGCGCTCGGTGAAGTGCTTCTGTTCACGTTGGGCCCTGGCGCGTTTTTCCGGGGCGATGTCCTTGCCGCGGCTGGCCGACTCCGCATGGATGAGCTGTGCGTTCGCACACCACACGATCTTCAAGCCAAGTTCACGCACGCGCATGCAGAAGTCGACATCGTTGAAGGCGACCGGATAGCGCACTTCGTCCAGGCCACCCAAGGTCTGGAAGACCGAGGCATGGACCAACAGGCACGCGGCCGTCACGGCCGTTTGCTGCCGAGTCAGTTGATTGGTCGCCAGGTAGCCCGCGTCGTGCTCCGCCAATTGGTTGCCAGCATGTGCGGCCAGGCCGTTGATGCCCGCCACCACACCGCCATGCTGCACCATACGGTTGGGCCACAGCAGTTTGGCGCCCACGGCGCCCACACCGGGCCGCAACAGTTGGCTGACCATTTCCTTCAACCAGCCGGCGTCGAGGATCTCGATGTCGTTGTTGACCAGCCCGATGATCTGGCCGGTCGCGTGTTGCACGGCCGCATTGTTGATCTCGGAATAGTTGAACGGGTACGGATGTGGGACCACCTTGACGCCCCGGTCGGGCAGCTCGGCAAGGTAAGCGAGGGTTTCCGGCACAACCGACAGGTTGTCCATCACGATGATTTCGAGATCGGGGTAGTCCGTCTGGCTCAGCAACCCTTCGATACAAGTGCGCAGCAGAACAAGCTGATCCTTGGTCGGGATCACCAGGCTGACTTTCGGCAGCGAGGTCGGCAGGGGCCAGACGACTCGCAACAGGCTTGGGTAGTCAGGAAGTGGCGTTACCTGGGCGCCCGGCGCGAGCGTCTCGCACAGCCAACGGACCGCTTCCAGCCTGCGCGGACAAGGTGCCTCGAGTTCGGGGCTGCTGGCGCTGTCTGCATGGCGGTGGTAGAGCACCTGGGGGAGATGCGCCACATGGGCCTGCGCTTGTTCGGTGCTCAGGACCACGGCCGAGATCAGCAGGTGCCAATCGAACGCACGGTGTCCCGCGCTGTGCAACCGCTCCACGGCGTGGGCGATCGTATCCTTGTGGAAGACCGAGCCGCGCGTGAAGGTATCGGCGCCAAGAAAGGCATCCAGGTCCCAGACCGGCTTGAACCAAGGATGGCCCCGTTCCCCACTGGGCAGATCCTGGTCGCAATCGGCATAACCCCATGCGGCGCCCTCGGCCAACAGCAAACTCAGTTGCGCCAGGGCATCGGCCCTTAGGCGATCGCCGGCCCACAGCGGCACGATGCAGGTACAGCCTTCGCGCAGCAGTGCCAGCAGCGCCGGGGCGAGATCGTTCGCTTGCGTTTTGACAAGGTGCAGCGGGCTTTCACCAGAGGCGTTCAGGCTAGCCAGGGTATGCGCTTCGAGCGCGCAGCCGCTTTCTCCGATCAGTAGAACGCCGACCTCATGAGCTGCCGGCGCCTGCATGGCGCTCGGGCGCTGGAAGGCATCGGCCCAGGCGGAATACAGGTGCCAACCTGCACTTTTGGGCAGGCGCAGGCTCTGCTCCTTCGCCACCGCCTCGATCAGGCCGAGCAGCGGCTCGTCATGTCGTGCGGCCAGTTGCTTGACCAGGCCTTCGACCCCTTCGGGGGCGCAGCACAGCGTGATGGGACTTCCGGCCAGAGGTTCGCCCGACTCGCTCTCGATGCTCAACGTATGGGGCTTGCCGTCGGCGAAGGACCAGGGTAAATCCACCACGAAGCCATGGTCGCTGCTGTCTCGGTAGGCCAGGGCCTGACTGTGCTGGTCGCATACCACTTGCATCACCTGACGGTCACCTTCGCGAACGCGGATCGTCATGCGCCGCTGCGGTGCCTGCGGGTCCCACGCCCAGCCACCGATACGCAGGCCGCCGGTATGCCAGACCTGCGATGCGATCAACTCAGGCTCTTGGCCGAACGGGGCGGGGAGGGTGATGGCGCCTGCCAGCGAAACGGGTTCGTTGGCGACCTTGACGCTGATATGGCGCGCCTGGTTCAGCCAGCTTTGACGCAACTGCACGGCGAACCCATTGAACTGATCGCCTTGCGTCGCTTTGGTCTCGAACAGGTCGGCACGTGCGATGGCCACGCTGGCGCCGTCGATATGGATCTCGACGATGAGGCGCTGGCCAGGGTCCAGGGTATCCAGAGCCCATCCTTGCAGGACGTCGCCGTACAGTCCGGTGATCTGGCCCATGAATCGGGTCGCGGGAAGCGAAGCGGTGTCCGCTGGGGATTCGTCCAAGACGTGTCGTGACATCAGGCCGGCTCGGTAATGGAAAGGGAGTGGAAAGGGAGCAGGGCGGCAGCATCGCCCTGTGCCGTGAACGGTGCATGCAAAGGAAGGTCCAGATCCCGGGCAAGTGCCGCGGCGCGCCATCCCGACACGGGGCAGGCCTGTAGGCTGACCACGGCGCCGCAGCCCGACATCGCGGCGTTTTCCGCCATCGACAGTACGGCCAGGTCCGGCAAGGTATGCACCGCGCCCGTGGCGAGCAGGCGCTTGCTCCAGGGTTGTGTGGCTTCGATCAGAAAGAGGGCCGGCGACCGCTCCCGGGTGACCCGCTGGGCAAGCGCCAGCCATTGCATCGCTAGAGACTCGTCACTCAAGTCGTCGCCGATCAACCAGGTATTGGTCTGCATGTCGTTGTCGAGGGAGGCAGGTGCCGTCACGGCAGCCAGCACCAATTGGGCGCCGGGCAGGGCCGCCGCATGACGGACCAGGGATGCGTCCGAGGGCACTTCGATGCGCTGCGCCGAGGCGGCGAATCGAAGGCTGAGCTCGCTGGCGTTCGCGACGAGCAAGGCATCGTCGTGGCAGCGGATGCTACACGGTAGGCCCAGCTGGGTCGGCAAGTCGTAGACCGGCGAAGGCGCGTTTTTCAGCCCTTCGAACACCAGGTCGCTGAGCGGCAGACCGCGCAGATCTTCAATCAGGTGCGCCCATTCGCTCGGCGCATAGTCCAGGCTGATCTCCAGCGGCAGCAGTTGCGCATGGAGCGTGACCCAGTTGCGTAGACCGTCGCGGTGCCACGTCAGGCTGAAGGGCGCTTTCGGGCGATTACCGTCGTGCAGGTGCAGGGGTGAGCGGGCTTGCTTCGACAGGTCCTGGTGCTCGGCCAGCCAATGGGACAGCCGTGCACGCTGTAGCGCTTGCCGGGCGGGCTTGATCGGATCGCGTCGGCAGAAGGCTTCGTAGCGGGCTTCGGCATCGGGGTAGCGCTGGCGAAGGATGGCGTTGTTGTAGGCCACACGCAGGTTCTTCTCTTCGCCGAACGACACACCGCCTTGGTGCGCGACGAACACGTTCGGAGCGCCCAGGTGTTTCCAGCCAAAGCTGCGAGCGCGAAGGCACCAGTCGGTTTCTTCGCCGTAACCGCGCAACAGCTCGATCTCGTCCAGGTAACCGACCTGGGCGATGGCTTCGCGTTTGATGTACAGACAGAAACCACAGCCTGTCTCGATTTCGACAGGCGGCGCAGGGTTGCGCTTGGCGAGTGTGTCGAGTTCGGCATGCTGGGCGGCTGACGGCATCGGTTGGCTGATGCGGCTTCGCGGAAAACTCATCAGTTCGCCGTTATTGGTGAAGGGGGTGACCGAGGCCGTGCGTGGGTCGCTGTAGGCCACCTGACGCAACCGGTCGATCCAATCCCCATGCACTCGAGTGTCGGCGTTTAGCCAGATCACGTCTTTGTCCAGGCCCAACGCCATGGCGCGGTTCATGCTGCGGATGAAACCCAGGTTGGTAGGGTTCTGCACCAGGGTGATCTTGCTCTTGCCTGCCAGCACTTTCAGCGCCTTGCGCAGCGCGGGAAGGGGAGTGGCATCTTCGATCACCACGAGGCGGTGTGGCGTGCGGTTGAGCCGACGGGCTTCGATGGCGCTGTGGATGCATGCAAGCGTTTCTTCCAGGCCGTTGTAGACCGGGATGAGCACGTCCACGGCTGTGGGCTTGGCGAGGCGGGCGAGCGGTGTAGGGGGCGTCCAGGCCGGAATAGCCTGGACGGGGCTGCCTTGCAAGGGCTGGCCGGTCTTGAAGCGGGCGGCTACCACCGCGCCGGCCTTGGGCAGCTTGGCGCGGATGCCCCCATGGCTGGACGCGATGCCAGCGGCCGTCAGCAGCGCATCGGGGCGGCTGGCCGGCACATCGACCACTTGCCCGTTGAGCTCGAACTGTACGACACAAGCTTCACTTGGGTTTTTCAGATCGATTGCCCAGCCTTGGATTTCCTGCGCGCTCGGCTCGTAACGGACGACGCCCACAGGGCCAGGATGCTGCGTCTTGGTATCCAACAGCTTGAGCACGAGGCCCAGCTCTTGCGGCGAAGCGATCTCCGGCAATTGAGCAAGAATGAGGCGCTCGATCTGCTCCGGCGTGTCCGATTGGCTGCGCGCATGCCACAGGATCTGCCGCAGGCCGGCATCGTTAGGCTGTTTTTGCCAAGCGGCAGCCAGATAGCGGGTCGCGAGTTGCGGTTGCGCTTGGTCCAGCAGGCAGCGGCCTAGCAGCGCATGCAGGTCCGAGCGCTTGGGCAGGGCTTTGACGGCGTTGCTGAAATAAACGAATGCGAGCTTGGGTTGCTTGGGTAGTGCCTCGATACCTTTCCAGACGAGTGCTTCTGGACGGTACTCGGGTACGTGCAAGGCCCGGTCGAGCGCCGAGGCGGCGCTGGCGTGCTCGTGTGCCTGGCGATGCCGGTGAAAAATGTCCATGAGCGTTTCTCGCCCATGGTCGAGTTGTCTGGACATAAGCTGGCGTATTCGGGGGAGATAAATAAAAAGAGGGGCAACTCGAAAGTCACCCCTTTTCGCATACGTCCCGGCCTTGCGGCCGGGCGTATCCTTCACTACGACAGTGCTAGTTACACGTTACCGTGCAGAACTACCACGTTGTCGATGTGATCGACAGCTTCTTGCGAACCGACGATACCGATGGCGACGTCAGCGTGCGAAACGCCGGCAGCCAGAGCTTCGGTCCAAGCAGCCTTGCCGCCTTCGTCGGCAGTGCGGCCCAGGGCCGACTGGTACAGGGAGTCGACGAAGTCGCCGTTGGCTTTGTCCAGAGCTTCGGACGAACCAACGATGCTCTTCGCGACGTCTGCACGGCTTACACCGTTGTACAGAGCCGATACCCAGTTCTGCAGGCCGCCTTCTTCGGCTTCGCGACCCAGTACGTTGGTGTACAGGCTCGAAACGAATTCGCCGTTGGAAGCGTCCAGCTCTTGAGCTTCGGCCGAGACGGAGATGCTAGCGGCGACGTCTGCCAGCGAACCACCGTTCTGCAGCACTTCTTGCCAAACTTGCGAACCGCCTGCGTCAGCATCGCGACCCAGCAGAGCTTGGTACAGCTCGTTGACGTCAGCAGCGTTGACTGCGCCGCCGAATTCGGACGATTGCAGGAAGGTGTTGGCGATGTCGCTCAGCGAAGTGCCAGCGTTGACAGCTTCAACGAAGGTTTTCGCGCCGTCAGCGTCAGCGTCGCGGCCCAGCACGCCTTGGTACAGACGCAGCGCAGCAGCTTCAGCGTCGCTGTGAGCCAGTGCGATGGTGTCCAGAGTGCCGTCTTCGTTGTTGAAGGTCAGGAACTCAGCGTTGGTGATCGCGGCAGTTTGGTTGCCGGTCAGGTTGACGTTGAAGTTGTTGCCAACGGTCAGGTCGTAGTCGGAGCTCGAACCGTCCAGTTGAACGACGTCGAAGCCTGCGCCAGTGTCGACGACATCAGCGTGGTTGCTGCCGCTCAGGATGACGGTGTCATTGCCCGAACCGGTGGTCACGTTGTTGTTGCCCAGGCCAGCGATAACGGTGTTGTTGCCGTTGCCGGTGGTGATGGTGTCGTTGCCGTCGCCCGAATCGATCAGGGTGTTTTGGTCGCCTTTGACGTTGATGACGTCGTCGCCGTTACCGGTAGCGACTACCAGGTCGACAGCGGAAGCGTCGACTGCAACGCGTGCTTCGGAAGCAGCGAAGGTCTGAACGTCGCCAGCAGCGGCTTGACCTTGCAGGTTGACGACCAGGTTGGCATCGCTCTGCAGCACGTAAGCGCTGACGCCAGCGTTTTCAGCAGCGGCCAGGTCGACGACGACTTGGTCACCTTGAGCGCCTTCGACTTCGCCGAAGACGATGTCAGCGGTGCCGGAGGTCGGCAGCTGAACGGTGTTGCCAGTGATGCCGGCGATACCAACGGTGTCGGTGGAATCCAGGTTCAGGAGGCTGTTGATCGCTGCCAGGGTAGCGTCGGACAGGTTGGCGCTGTCGGCGGACAGGCTGGTTTGCAGATCGCTGCTCGATTGTGGGCTATCGTATTGCATGAGTAATTCCTGTTACATCAAGCCGATTGGCTTGCACTACTGAGAGTCTGCTCGGTTGCAGAGTTGTCCCACGGAGACTTATAGCGGGCAGCGTTCATCTTCGTAACGGGTTTGATACAGATATGCAGGGCTACCAAAGGTTCCATACCGGTAGGGCCGTGCATGATCTGGTTGGGCACGATCAGTTGCGGCGCATGGCCGCGGAACACGATGTGGCCCAGTAATTCGTAAAAATGGCGGTTCGGGCCGACCAGGCTGAAGCCTGCGGCTACCAGGCCAAGCGACTGATTGCGCATGCCTGTGTAGGCGCCGGTCGCCACGTTTGGCCTAGGGCCTGAGCCTGCGGTGGTCGAGGTATAGACCAAGTCGATGCCTTCGGGTTTGTTCGCCCACTCCACGCTGAAACCTTCGAGCAGGCGCGTGTCGTCTTGCTGGCCTATCCAACCTTTGCGCGACACTACATCGCCTTCGCCTTGCACGTAGGCAGTCAGCGTAAGAACGGCTGGTGCGTGATCGGATTCGATGGCGGTAGCCGGAACGGCGGTCGCGACAACAGCGAAGCTGCGCATGATGGCCGGCGAGGTGTCGATGCGATCGATGCGCAGGTCGATAGGTTCGATGGTGGCATCGAACATATGGTATTCGGTGATCAGGACGGTAGTAGCGCCGCCTTTGACGCGCGCTACGATGGTGTCGCCCAGCTTGTGCAGCATGTTCTTGCTGATGCCTTCGCCTGGGAAGAAGTCGATCGAGCCTTTGCCGAGCGGCGCTTGTTGCAGCGCGATGCAAACCGGTTTGTCCTGTGGAGGCTGCGACGCATAACGGAAAATGTACATTCCCGGCTCTAGTAGCGTCACGCGAGAGCTGATTTTCAAGCCGTCAAGGGTATGCGAAGGCAATGACATGGCTTTTCAAGCTCCTTTGAACATAAAGCACATCAAACTGCTGGAGAGGTGGAACCGGATTCCTGCAAATGCGCAGCGTGTATAGGGTTCCCTCCGATGCCGAAGGGTAAGCGATGGACAGATATTGTCAATCAATGTTCATAAAAAAAATTTCTTTATGTGGATAGAACTTACGGTTATTTGGGAGGGTCTGTCAGCGATCTGTGATGTGACCTACGTAAAATCGACATAAACGAACTTTCATGTAGAAAATGCTTAAAATTCAACCAGTTAAGTATAGTATCCGGGATTCGTTGCGTTACCCGTCAATATTCAAACGCGAGCGCCGGTTGTGATAAGCGTCACAATCGCCGACCGCGCACAGTTCGATACCCCCGGTATCGTTGTCCTGCTTCGAATGCCTTCGATCCAGGCGCTTGCTAACTGAAAAGTAGGTACTAGTTCATGCAGCTACCGCTTGTCGCTCGCACCGGTTAAGCCTGTCCTTTTCGTCCCCCGCCAGGCGCGCCCCTCTCTTCAAGGGGGTGTTACACTGCGCGCCGTTTTTGCCCTCGCGTTAGTACGGATGCCATGAGTCGTATAAAAGAAAATAACTTGCGTGCCGCCCTCCGGGCCTGCAAGAGCAGCTTTCTCTCCGTGGGCTTTTTCAGCCTGTTCGTGAACACGCTGATGCTGGTGCCCACCTTCTTCATGATTCAGGTGTCTGGTCGGGTCGTGCCGTCGAGCAGCGAGTCCACCCTGCTGATGCTGACGCTGATCATGACGGTGCTGATGATCACGCTGGGCTCGCTCGAGTGGGTGCGCTCGCGGATCATGGTGCGCATCAGCAACCGTCTGGACGTGTTGCTCAGCCGCGATGTGTACCGTGCCAGCTTCCGGCGCGCCCTCAATAGCGGCGGTGGCGACGCGACCGCCCAATCGCTCAATGACCTGACCTCGCTGCGGCAGTTCTTCACGGGTCCGGGGCTGTTCGCGTTCTTCGATGCGCCCTGGTTCCCCATCTATACCCTCGTGATGTTCCTGTTCCATCCGTGGTTCGGCTGGATGACGCTGGCGTGTGGCTTCATCCTGACTGTGCTGGCGTTCGTCAACCATCGGGTCACGGGCGATGCGCTGGCCGAGGCGAACAAGGAAAGCGTCGTGTCCAACATTGCCACCACCAAGACGCTGCGCAATGCCGAAGTGATCGAGTCGATGGGCATGCTCGACACCTTGATGAACCGTTGGGCCAAGCGGCAGCGCAAAGTGCTCAAGCTGCAATCGGACGCCAGCGACAAGGGCGGTGCAGTGAGCTCGGTGTCCAAGACGTTCCGTATGTGGGCGCAGTCGATCATGCTCGCGATGGGGGGGTATCTGGTGATCACTCACCAGATCAACCCAGGTTTGCTCATGGCAGGCTCTTTGCTGCTGGGTCGTGCGCTGGCCCCTATCGACATGATGATCGGAAGTTGGAAAGGCTTTGTCGCGGCCAAGGTGCAATACGACCGGTTGGACAAAGTGCTCGAAGATCAGAACGCCGAACCCGAGCGTATGAAGTTGCCGGCTCCGGAAGGCCACATCCAGGTCGAAAACCTTGTGTTGGCACCCCCGGGCAGCAAGACGCCGGTGCTGCGCAACATCAGCTTCGTGGCGCCGGCCGGTTCCATCGTCGGCATCATCGGCCCTAGCGCCGCCGGCAAGTCGACGCTGGTGCGTGGCCTGATGGGTATCTGGCCCAGCCAGCATGGCGTGGTGCGCCTCGACGGGGCAGACATCAGTGCCTGGGACAAGCATGACCTTGGGCCCTATGTCGGCTACCTGCCGCAGGACATCGAACTGTTCGAAGGCACCATCAGCGAGAACATCGCCCGCTTCGAGAAGGTCGACCCGGAAAAGGTCGTGGAAGCGGCGCAGACGGCCGGCGTGCACGAGATGATCCTCATGCAGCCCGACGGCTACGACACGGTCATCGGCAGCGATGGTGTCAACCTGTCCGGCGGTCAGCGCCAGCGCATCGGTCTGGCCCGCGCACTGTATGGCAAACCCCGTCTGATCGTGCTCGACGAGCCCAACTCGAACCTCGACGATGTGGGAGAAAAAGCGCTCGGTGTCGCGCTGCAGAAGATCAAGGAGAGTGGGGCGACGGTGTTCATCGTCTCGCACCGTCCCAACATTCTGTCGCGTCTGGATCGTGTGTTGGTGATGTCTGCCGGCACCATCACCCTGTACGGCGAGCGTGACAAGGTCATCGCCCAGTTGGCCCAGCAGCAGCAACAGGCGGGCACGCAGCCACGCATCACCAAGGGCGCCCCCGGCGCACCGGGCGCCTCGGCGGCGCCTGCACCTGCTCCTGCCGCACCGGGCACACCGCCTGCGCCACCCGCCGCGCCCGCCGGGGACACCCCAGCCGCGCCGTCCCCTGCAACCCCGAACGGCGTGTGAAAGGACTTCATCGATGACCAGCAAAGCCATAGCCCAGTTCGACCACAACTTCGATGACATGCCCACGTCCGACCGCGGCATCCGCCGCATCGGCCTGACCATCGTCCTGGTGACCTTCGGTATCTTCGGCACCTGGGCCGCGTTCGCGCCCCTGAGCAATGCCGTGCACGGCTCCGGTTTCGTGACCGTGCAGAGCTACCGCAAGACCGTGCAGCATCTGGAAGGCGGCATCGTCAAGGAGCTGCTGGCCCGAGACGGCGACAGCGTCAAGAAAGGCGACCCTGTCATCGTCCTGGACGAGTCCCAGCTCAGCGCCGAGTACGAATCCACGCGCAACCAATTGATCGTGGCACGCTACAAGGAAGCCCGCTTGCGGGCCGAGCGCGATCAGCTCGACACCATTCCGGCCGTCAAGCTTTCAGGCACCGATTCCGACCGTGCCCAGGAGGCGCTCGCTGGGGAGCAGCAGGTGTTCGTATCCCGCAAGGCCTCGCGCCTGGGCGAGATCTCGGTGCGTCGCGAGCAGATCAGTCAGCTCAAGGCGCAGATCGTGGGCCTGGAAGAGATGATCCGGACCAAACAGGGACTCGAGAAGTCCTATAGCGGCGAGATCGTCCAGCTCAAGGACCTGCTGGCCCAGGGCTTCGTCGACAACCAGCGCCTGCTGGAGTCGCAGCGCAAGCTCGACATGCTGCGCACGGAGGTGGCCGACCACAAGTCGAACATCGCCAAAACCAAATTGCAGATCAGCGAAACCGAGCTGCAAATCGTGCAGCTGGACAAGAAATTCAACGCCGACGTGGCCGACGAACTGGCCCAGGTGCAGGCCCAGGTCTTCGACCTGCAAGAAAAGGAGGCCGCGCTCCAGGACCGACTTTCGCGTGTGGTCATTCGCGCCCCGGAAAGCGGCATGGTGCTGGACATGAAGGTGCATACCGTAGGCGGTGTGGTACAGGCCGGTACGCCGTTGATGGATATCGTGCCGCTGTCGTCCGATCTGGTCATCGAGGCCAGAGTGGCGCCGGTCGACATCGACCGACTGGAGTTGGGCAAGACGGCCGATATCCGCTTCAGTGCCTTCAACAATGCGACCACGCCGGTCATCGAAGGCAAGCTCACGCGTATCTCGGCCGACCGTCTGACCGACGAGCGTACCGGCGACCCGTACTACCTGGTCCGCGTCAACGTCACCGAAGACGGTATGAAGAAGCTGGCCAACCGTAAGCTACAGCCCGGCATGCCGGCTGAAGTGCTGATCAATGCAGGCGACCGCACCATGCTCGAGTACCTCCTCAAGCCGGCGCGCAACATGTTCGCCGAATCGATGATCGAGGAATGATCGTGCTGCGTTTGTTACCCGGTGTAGTGCTGAGTCTCGCCATCGCACAGGCCATGGCCGCCGAGCCGGTGGTGCCCAAAGACGTTCCGCCCAAGCAGGTGTCGGCTTCGACCTATGCGCTGGACTTGGGGGCGTTGTACAAAGAGGCGCGGCTGGAAGATCCACGTGTGCTGGCGGCCTACCTGCGTGCACGGTCGGCCTCCGAGCAGCAGCGTGCTGCGTTGGGCGGCTTGCTGCCGCAGCTTTCCGCCAACAGCAGCGCCAACCGTATCCTGCGCAAGGACGAGACCGACCGTGAGATCTACAACAACAAAAGCAATTCGCTGACCCTCACCCAATACCTCTACAACAAGACGGCCTGGGAAACCTGGCAGAAGACCAAGAGCGTCACGCGCCAGCGCGACGAGCAGGCCGAAGATGCCCACTCCGAGGCTGCCGTCGAACTCGCCAAGCGCTATTTCGTGGCCTTGGCCGCCGACGACGAACTGGAACTGGTCCAGGCCGAGCGCCGCGCCACGCAGAAGAACCTCGACCGCGTGACGTCGATGTTCGAGCAGCAGATGGCCAAGATCACCGACAAGCTCGACCTCCAGGCGCGGGTGGATTTCCTCGCGGCCCAAGAGGTCGAGGCGCGCAATCAGGTGCAGGTGAGCCGCGAGGCGTTGTCCGAACTGGTGGGGCGACCGATCACCGAACGTTTGAGCCGGGTGCGCAGCGATGTGGCCCTGGAGGCACCGCCGCGGCCGTTGGAGAACTTCGTGGCCCAGGCGATCGAAACCAACCCGTTGCTCAAGGCGTACCAGTACGGTGCCGATGCGGCCAACGCCGCGGTGCGCGAAGGCAAGGGCGGGCATTACCCGCAGGTGTCGTTGAACCTGAGCGCCCAGCGCAGCGACGTGGGTTATGACAATACCCAAGCACCGCGCAGCGACAGCTATGTGGCGAGTGTCGGGATTTCGCTGCCTCTATACAGCGGCGGCTCGACGTCGGCACGGGTGCGTGGGCTGTACGACGACCAGTTGGCGGCCGAGCAGGATCTGGAGGCAGTCCGCCGCCAGGTGGTCAAAGAAACCACCACGTCCTATCTGACCGCCCAGGCGGCGGTCGAGAAGATCCGCGCCAACCGCAACGCGCTGTCCTCGGCCCAGCAGTCGAGCATCGCCGCGCAGAAGGCCTTCACCTACGGTGTGGTCAACGCAGTGGACGTGTTGAACAGCGTCCAGAGCGAGTTCAAGGCCCGCCGGGACCTGCTCAAGTCGCAGTACGACTTCATCACCAATCTGTTCATGCTGAACCGCTGGAGCGGGCAGTTGAACCAGGAGAGCGTCGACAGCGTGAACGTCTGGCTCAGCCCGGAACCGGACAAGGGATTGCCTGGCGGGGATCTGGCCAAGGCCGATACCAAGCGTTGAGTGAGCGAGGCAGGATAGGGGGGGCGGTTGAGGTGCCGGGTTTATCTGGCATCCGCTGTTGTGGTCGTTGGGCCGGCGTTGCCGGCCATCGCGGCTAAAGCCGCTCCCACACGGCCCTCAGCTGTACCCCAACCCCGGGTTGCACCCCCGACCGTGGACTGCACCTCCGACGTTGTGGGAGCGGCTTCAGCCGCGATGGGCCGCAACGCGGCCCCAATCCGGACACAACACCGATCCCGACTCAGCGCACAGACCTGCCCGACTCGCCTACCGCAACCAAACCGGATTCATCTCACATCCGCGAACGAAAAATCCGCTCTGCTGTCCTTACCCCGGCATGCGCATTCCGGCGAAAGCCGGCTTGTGCAATCCTGTCACATGATCTACGTCGAGCACGATGCTGCGGTAGATGTATACTCCCCACCCACCGTTCACGCCGGCCTGCTTGGCGGCCCTCGGGCTCGTCCTCGGCATTTGAATGCCCTTTATCGTACTAACGGAGTTGGTTAATTCGCATGAAAGCAATCGTCACTGGGATCACTGGTCAAGACGGCGCCTACCTGGCAGAACTGCTGTTGGAAAAGGGCTACACCGTCTATGGCACCTACCGCCGTACCAGCTCCGTCAACTTCTGGCGTATTGAAGAACTGGGCATCCAGAACAATCCCAACCTGCACCTGGTCGAGTACGACCTGACCGACCTGTCCGCCAGCATCCGCCTGCTGCAGACCACCGGCGCCACCGAGGTATACAACCTGGCCGCGCAGAGCTTCGTCGGCGTGTCGTTCGAACAGCCGCTGACCACCGCCGAAATCACCGGCCTGGGCGCTGTGAACCTGCTCGAAGCCATCCGTATCGTCAACCCGAAGGTGCGCTTCTACCAGGCCTCCACTTCGGAGATGTTCGGCAAGGTCCAGGCCATTCCGCAGATCGAGAGCACCCCGTTCTACCCACGCAGCCCTTATGGCGTGGCCAAGCTGTACGCGCACTGGATGACCATCAACTACCGCGAGTCGTACGGCATCTTCGCCACCAGCGGCATCCTGTTCAACCACGAGTCGCCGCTGCGTGGCCGTGAGTTCGTGACCCGCAAGATCACCGACACCGTCGCCAAGATCAAGCTGGGCCTGCAGGAAACCCTGGAGCTGGGCAACCTCGACGCCAAGCGCGACTGGGGCTTCGCCAAGGAATACGTCGAAGGCATGTGGCGCATGCTGCAAGCCGAAGAGCCGGACACCTTCGTCCTGGCCACCAACCGTACCGAAACCGTGCGCGACTTCGTCAGCATGGCCTTCAAGGCGGTCGACATCACCCTGAACTGGAAAGGCGAAGCCGAAGCCGAGCAGGGCATCTGCGCCGCGACCGGCAAAGTGCTGGTCTCGATCAATCCCAAGTTCTACCGCCCGACCGAAGTCGACCTGCTGATCGGCAACCCGGCCAAGGCCAAGGAAGTATTGGGCTGGGAGCCGAAGACCTCGCTCGAAGAGCTGTGCCGCATGATGGTCGAAGCCGACCTGCGCCGTAACGAGCAAGGGTTCTCGTTCTGATGACCCAGGCCAGCAAACGCGCACTGATCACCGGTATCCACGGTTTCACCGGCCGCTACATGGCCGCCGAACTCAAAGCCCATGGCTATGAAGTCGTCGGTACGGGCAGCCAAGCCTCCAACGAGCCGGGTTACGTTCAGGCCGACCTCACCGATGCGGTGGGGCTTCGCGCATTGCTGGCCGACCTGCAGCCCGATGTCGTCGTGCATCTGGCTGCGCTCGCCTTCGTCGGCCATGGTGTGGCCGATGCGTTCTATCAGGTCAACCTGATCGGCACGCGCAACCTCCTCGAGGCCATCGCCGCCTGCGGCAAGCGCCCGGACTGCGTGCTGCTCGCCAGCAGCGCCAACGTCTACGGCAACGCTTCCGACGGCATGCTCAGCGAGGCCACGCCACCGGCACCGGCGAACGACTACGCGGTAAGCAAGCTGGGCATGGAATACATGGCCAGCCTGTGGCAAGACCGCCTGCCCATCGTCATCACACGCCCCTTCAATTACTCGGGGGTCGGGCAGGGCGAGAATTTCCTGTTGTCCAAGATCGTGTCGCACTTCCGCCGTCGGGCGTCGGTGATCGAGTTGGGCAACCTCGATGTATGGCGCGATTTCAGCGATGTGCGCGCGGTGGTTGCGGCCTACCGCGGTTTGCTGGAAGTGGCGCCCATTGGCCAGACGGTCAATGTCAGTTCCGGCGTGGCGCACTCGCTGCGCGATGTCATCGCACTGTGCGAGCAGATCACTGGGCACAGCATGGAAGTCACTGTGAATCCTGCGTTCGTCCGGGCCAACGAGGTCAAGACGCTGACGGGTGACAACGCCCGGCTGCGCAGCCTGGTACCGGGATGGTCGACGCCGCCTTTGCGGGAGACGTTGGCCTGGATGCTGGATGGGCAATAATGAAGGTCGTGCTCTCCGTCGATCTCGTCCGCTTCCCGCTGACGGGCATTGGCCGCTACACCTACGAATTGGCACGGCACTTGGAAGCCAGCCCGGCAATCGACGAGCTGCGTTACATGGCGGGTCGGCACTTTCTGCCGAGTTTGCCCAATGCGTGCGATGCTTCTGACAGGCAGCACGGGCTAAAGCGCATCGTTCAGAAGATGCCGATCGCCATCGAGGCGTATCGTTGGCTGATGCCGCGCTTGAAAGCCCAGGCGCTCAAGGGGAAAGAGGATTTCCTCTACCATAGCCCCAATTATTACCTGCCGCCGTTCAAGGGGCTGAAGGTCGCCACGTTCCATGACCTGTCGCCGTTCACCTGGTCGCAATGCCATCCGCCGCACGTGGCTCGTTTCCTGCGAAAGGAGCTGAGCCAGACCATCCAGCGCGCTGACCGCCTCATCACCGACTCGGAGTTCACGCGACAGGAACTGGCCGCCTACTTCGATTGGCCCTTGGACCGTATCGATGCCGTGCCGTTGGCCAGCTCGTCTGCGTTCCACCCGCGCGAAGCTGCCGAACTACAGCCGACGCTGGCGCGCCATGGGTTGATGCCTGGTGGCTACAGCTTGTTCGTCGGCACCATCGAGCCGCGCAAGAATATCGAGACGTTGCTCGATGCCTATCAGCGCTTGCCGTCGCATACCAGGGCCCGTTGGCCATTGGTGCTGACTGGTTATCAAGGTTGGCGCAGCGATTCGATCCATCAGCGGCTGGAGTCTGCTCGCAGAGAAGGATGGGCTCACTACCTGGGCTTCGTACC
Organism: Pseudomonas sp. MLB6B; assembly: GCF_054508135.1. Lineage (NCBI taxonomy): Bacteria > Pseudomonadati > Pseudomonadota > Gammaproteobacteria > Pseudomonadales > Pseudomonadaceae > Pseudomonas > Pseudomonas sp. MLB6B. The sequence continues at coordinate 2,264,158 of NZ_CP199313.1, forward strand.
TGGCCATGAGCTGCCGTTACTGTTCGCCGGCGCCCGCCTGTTCACCTTTCCAAGCCTGTACGAGGGGTTCGGCCTGCCCGTATTGGAGGCGATGAGTTCCGGTGTGCCGGTAGTCTGCTCCAATACGTCGTCACTGCCGGAAGTCTCGGGCGACGCGGCATTGATGTGCGACGCCATGGACGTCGAGGCACTGACGGCTTTGATCGCCAAAGGCCTGGAAGACGAAGCCTGGCGCACGGCCGCGATCGTTGCCGGCCTGGCCCATGCGGCCCGCTTCTCCTGGCAGCGTTGTGCCCTCGACACGCTTGATTGCTATCGACGCACGGTGGCCCAGTCATGACCAAGGTGCTGCATTTTTTCAAGACCTATTACCCCGAGACTATGGGTGGCATCGAACAGGTCGTTTTCCAGCTCGCCGAAGGAAGTGTGGCGCGCGGGTTGCAGGCCGAGGTGCTGTCGCTGAGCAAGCGCGGCGCCGCTCGCGGTGAACGCGTTGGCCGCCATGTGGCGCATCGCTCGCGGCTCGACCTGCATGTGGCTTCGACCGGATTCTCGCGTTCGGCCTTCAAGGATTTCGCCGAGCTGGCGAGCCAGGCCGACATCGTGCATTACCACTACCCTTGGCCCTACATGGATGTGGTGCATTTCGTCAGCCGCTTGAAGAAACCGACGGTAGTCAGCTACCACTCCGATATCGTCAAGCAAAAAACCCTGCTCAAACTGTATCAACCGTTGATGAACCGCTTCTTGGGCAGCGTCGACCGCATCGTCGCCTCTTCGCCCAACTATGTGGCCAGCAGCGAGGTGTTGCAGCGTTTCCAGCACAAGGTCGACATCATCCCCTATGGCCTGGACCAGGCAACTTACCCCGTTCCCAGTGAGGCCAAGCGAGCGTACTGGCGTGACCGGCTCGGCGCCCGGTTTTTCCTGTTCGTCGGCGCCTTGCGTTACTACAAAGGCCTCGATTGCCTGATAGAAGCAGCCAAGCAGGCCAATTTGCCGGTGGTCATCGTGGGGCATGGGCACCTGGAACAGACGTTGCGCGCTCAGGCGCAGGCCATTGGCGCCAGCAGCGTCCACTTCGTCGGTGGGTTGGACGATGAAGATAAAGTGGCCTTGCTCGAATCTTGCGAAGCCTTTGTCTTTCCCTCGCACCTGCGTTCCGAATCCTTCGGCATTTCGCTGCTGGAAGCCGCCATGTATGGCAAGCCGATGATCTCGTGCGAAATCGGCAGCGGCACCACGTTCATCAACCTGCATGGCCAGACCGGGCTGGTGACGCCGCCGCGAAACCCTGGCGAGCTGGCCCGCGCCATGCTCGAACTCTGGAACGACCCGATGCGCGCAGCCGAAATGGGGCGTCAGGCGCGGCAGCGCTATGAGTCGGTGTTTTCAGCCGAACAGATGATCGACAGCTACGTGCACTTGTACCAACGCCTGCTCGACGGTCGTCCATGAGCGACTGCGCAGCACCGACCCTGGGCGGCATCCTCGTCACCGGCGCCAACGGCTTCGTCGGCCGTGCTCTGGTGGAGCATTTGTCCGCCTCGCAGCCGCACCCGGTGGTCGCCGCCGTCAGGCGAACCGATGCGGCGTTGCCCTCGCAAGTGTCCAAGCTTACGGCGCCTGATCTAGGTCCAGGCGCAGACTGGTCACCCGTCCTGCAAGGCATCGACTGCGTAGTCCATGCCGCAGCACGCGTGCATGTCATGCAAGACACCGCAACCGACCCGCTCGAAGCCTTCCGCCAGGTCAACACCGCCGGCACCTTGGCGCTGGCCGCCGAGGCCGCGCAGGCCGGTGTCCGGCGCTTCGTCTTCATCAGTTCGATCAAGGTCAACGGCGAGCACACGCTGCCCGGCCAGCCGTTCAGCGCCGACCAGGCGCCTCACCCCAGCGATCCCTATGGCATCTCCAAGCACGAGGCCGAGCAAGGGTTGCTGCGGTTGGCCCGGGAAACCGCCATGGAGGTGGTCATCGTTCGCCCCGTGCTGGTCTATGGTCCAGGTGTCGGGGCGAATGTAGCGAGCATGATGCGTTGGCTGGCCCGCGGTGTGCCCTTGCCACTGGGTGCCATCGACAACCGGCGTAGCCTGGTGAGCCTGGCCAACCTGGTGGACTTCGTGGCGCTGTGCGTGGCGCATCCCCAGGCGGCCAACCAGATCTTTCTGGTCAGCGATGGGGAAGACCTGTCCACCACCGACCTGCTGCGGCGGATGTCGCGCGCCTTGGGGCGCCGCCCCTTGTTGCTGCCGGTTCCTGCTGCGTGTTTGGCGTGGGCGGCGCGGCTGCTGGGCAAGGCGGGTGTCGCCCAGCGCTTGCTGGGCTCGTTGCAGGTCGATATCGAAAAGAACGAGCAGCGACTGGGCTGGCAGCCCGCCGTTGCGGTCGATGTGGCGTTGCAGGCCACCGCCCGTCATTTTCTGGAGCATCAACGTCGATGACTTTCGCCTGGCTGCTGATCGCGGTGGCGATCGCTTCATTTCTGCTCACGGCCGTGATCCGTCGCTATGCGCTAGCGCGCAGCCTCATGGACATCCCGAACGCGCGCAGCTCGCACACGGTGCCTACGCCGCGCGGCGGCGGTGTGGCGATCGTGCTGACCTTCCTGCCGGCGCTGCTGTCGCTCTGGCAACAGGGCTGGGCGACGGGCTCGCAAGTGTTGGCCTTGGGCGGCGCCGGGCTGCTGGTCGCCATCGTCGGGTTCGTCGACGACCACGGCCATATCCCGGCCCGCTGGCGCTTGCTGGGGCATTTTGCGGCGGCGCTTGGGCTGCTGATCGGTCTGGGCGGTGCGCCGTCGCTCACGGTGGCCGGAATTCCAGTACACTCGGCGTGGCTATTGTCGCCCTTTTTGGCGGTCTATCTGGTCTGGCTGTTGAACCTGTACAACTTCATGGACGGCATCGACGGCATCGCCGGTATCGAAGCCTTGTGCGCGTGCGCTGCCATGGCTGTGATCTACGGTATGGGTGGGCATGCCCAGGCAATGACTGGACCTTTGTTGCTGGCCGCTGCGGTGTCGGGATTTCTGCTATGGAATTTCCCGCCGGCCAAAATCTTCATGGGCGACGCGGGCAGTGGCTTTTTGGGGCTGATTCTGGGCGGTCTGTCGCTGCAAGGCGCCTGGTTGGACGGCCAGTACTTCTGGGCGTGGGTGATCGTGCTCGGGGTGTTCATCGTCGATGCAACGGTCACGCTGTTGCGCCGCTTGCTGGCAGGCGAGAAGGTTTACGAGGCCCATCGCAGCCACGCGTACCAGCACGCGGCCCGGCGTTTCGGCAGGCACCTGCCGGTGACGCTTTGCACCGCGGCCGTGACCCTGTGCTGGCTGCTGCCGATGGCCCTGTGCGTCACCTGGCTTGGCCTCGATGGCGCGCTGGCTACGCTGATCGCCTACGTGCCACTGGTCGCATTGGCACTGAAATTCCGAGCGGGGCGAGCAGAGTAGAGGCACGCCTCGCGTCGTACGCATACGAGTACTGCGGACATTGACAACCACACGCATGCGCTGGCCACGGCCAGGCATGCGACAGCGGAGAAAGCGCGCCTGCGGGCCGGTACCTATGGACAAGTTGCGCAACTACCTCGTCAATCTGCCACGTCGCAAGAAACGCCTGATTCAGGTGACGACCGACGTCTTCCTGGTTTGGCTGGCACTCTGGCTGGCCTTCGTCGTGCGGCTGGGCATCGACGAAATGTACAACCCGCTGCTCGGCCATCCCTGGCTGTTCGTTGCCGCGCCCATCGTCTCGATCCCGTTGTTCATCCGCTTTGGCATGTACCGGGCCGTGATGCGTTACTTCGGCAACGACGCGTTGGTGGCCATCGTCAAGGCCGTCAGCCTGGCCTCCTTGCTATTGACGCTCGTGGTCTTCTGGTACAGCGCGCCGCCGCAAGTCGTGCCTCGTTCGATCATCTTCAACTATTGGTGGCTGAGCCTGGTGATCGTGGGTGGCTTGCGCCTCGCCATGCGCCAGTACTTCATGGGCGACTGGTTCACCACCGCGCAGCACGTGCCTTTCGCCACGCGCGACGACGGCTTGCCGAAGGTCGCCGTGTACGGGGCCGGGACGGCGGGCAACCAGTTGGTCGCAGCGTTGCGCATGGGCAAGGTGATGCGTCCGGTGGCCTTCATCGACGACGATCCGGGCATCGCCGATCGGATGATCGCCGGCTTGCAGGTCTACAAGCCCGATCGCATCCAGCGCATGGTCGACGCCACCGGCGCCGAGGAAATCCTTCTGGCCCTGCCGTCCATCTCGCGCAGCCGTCGCCGTGAGATCCTCGGCAACCTCGAACGCTTCGCGCTGCATGTGCGCAGTGTGCCCGGCATCATGGACCTCGCCAGCGGGCGGGTGAAGGTCGACGACATCCAGGAAGTGGACATCGCCGACCTGCTGGGGCGCGATGCCGTCCCGGCGCAGCACGACCTGCTGGAACACTGCATCGCCGAACAATCGGTGCTGGTCACCGGTGCCGGCGGCTCGATCGGCTCCGAACTGTGCCGGCAGATCGTCGACTTGCGGCCCAAGGTCCTGATCCTGTTCGACCATGCCGAATTCAACCTCTACAGCATCGCCGCCGAGCTCGAAGCGCATATCGCCCGTGCGCATCTGAGGGTCCGACTGGTCCCCATTCTGGGCTCGGTGCGCAACCAGGCGCTGACGCTGGACATCATGAAGACCTGGCAGGTGGATACGGTCTATCACGCGGCGGCCTACAAGCACGTGCCGATCGTCGAGCACAACGTCGCCGAAGGTGTGCTCAACAACGTGATGGGCACGCTCTGCACCGCCCAGGCCGCGCTACAGGCCGGCGTGGCGAGCTTCGTGCTCATTTCCACCGACAAGGCCGTGCGCCCCACCAATGTGATGGGCAGCACCAAGCGCCTGGCCGAAATGACCCTGCAGGCGCTGAGCCGCGAACCGGCGCCGGTGCTGCTGGGCGATGCCGACAACGTGGCACGGGTCAACAAGACCCGTTTCACCATGGTCCGTTTCGGCAACGTGCTGGGCTCGTCCGGCTCGGTGATTCCGTTGTTCCACAAGCAGATCAAGGAAGGCGGGCCACTGTCGGTCACTCATCCCAATATCACCCGTTACTTCATGACCATCTCGGAAGCGGCGCAGCTGGTGATCCAGGCCGGATCGATGGGGCAGGGCGGCGACGTCTTCGTGCTCGACATGGGCAAGCCGGTGAAGATCGTCGAGCTGGCGGAGAAGATGATCCACCTCTCGGGCTTCAGCGTGCGTTCGGAGCGCAACCCCATGGGCGACATCGCCATCGAGTTCACGGGCTTGCGCCCGGGCGAGAAGCTGTACGAGGAGTTGCTGATCGGCGACAACGTCGAGCCTACTCGGCACCCGATGATCATGTCGGCGACCGAGGATTTCCTCACTTGGACGGTGCTCAAAGGGCAGCTGAACGAGTTGCTGACCGCTGTGGAGAGCAACAACTGCCCGCGGGTGCGCAAGCTGCTGCGCGAGCTGGTCTGCGGGTATGTGCCGCAAGGGGAGATCGTCGACTGGATCTATCAGCAACAGCGGCAGGATTCGTGAGCTCAGGTGCATGCGTCGCCAGGCTGCACCCGTGGATGAGGCTCGGTGCAAAGCCGAAGCCGTCACCGACGCAGGTGCGCTGAGACAACCTGTCGCCTTGACGGTTCCCTTTAATTTGTTTGTGCCGATGTTTCCGTTACAATAGCGAAACGTTTCAGCTGGCAGGGTTGCCTGACCCTCCGGCCGAGCGTTGCTGTTTCTCTGGCTGCTGACTCCAATGATCAATAACAAGCGCGCGCTGAAGGACAGACACATCACAGGTCAGGCACCCGCCGTCCTTACGTGCTAACGATTGGAATTGATCAATGTTCAAACATGCTGGCAAGGCCCTGCTGGGTCTGGCTGTCGCCGCGGGCTTCATGCACGCGCAGGCTGCAGAAACCAAGAAAGTAGACGTGCTGCTGGTCGGCGGCGGGATCATGAGCTCCACCCTGGCGGTCTGGCTCACTGAGCTCGAGCCGTCCTGGTCGATGGAAATGGTCGAGCGCCTCGACGGCGTCGCCGAAGAAAGCTCCAACGGCTGGAACAACGCCGGTACCGGCCACTCCGCGCTGGCCGAGCTGAACTACACCCCCGAAGACAAAGACGGCAAGATCAACATCAGCAAGGCGATCGAGATCAACGAAGCCTTCCAGATCTCCCGTCAGTTCTGGTCGTGGCAGGTCCGTCAGGGCGTGCTGAACAACCCGCGCTCGTTCATCAACACCACGCCGCACATGAGCTTCGTGTGGGGCGACGACAACATCAAGTTCCTCAAGAAACGTTACGAGGCCTTGCAGGCGAGCCCGCTGTTCCGTCCGATGCAGTACTCCGAGGACCACGCGCAGATCGCCAAGTGGGTCCCGCTGATGATGGAAGGCCGTGACCCGAGCCAGAAGCTGGCGGTCACCTGGACCCCGATCGGCACTGACGTCAACTTCGGCGAGATCACCCGCCAGTTCGTCAAGCACCTGCAAACCCGCGACAACTTCGACCTGAAGCTGTCCAGCGAAGTGCAGGACATCACCCGTAACGACGACGGCTCCTGGCACGTTGCGTACAAGAACCTCAAGGACGGTAGCGAGACCGCGACCGACGCCAAGTTCCTGTTCATCGGCGCCGGCGGTGGCGCACTCAAGCTGCTGCAGAAATCCGGCATCGAAGAGGCCAAGGAATACGCGGGCTTCCCGGTCGGCGGTTCGTTCCTGGTCACCGAGAACCCAACGGTCGCCATGCAGCACATGGCCAAGGCCTATGGCATCGCCTCGACCGGCGCGCCACCCATGTCGGTGCCGCACCTGGACACCCGCGTGCTCGACGGCAAGCGCGTGATCCTGTTCGGGCCATTCGCCACCTTCTCCACCAAGTTCCTCAAGAACGGCTCGTACCTCGACCTGCTCAAGAGCACTACGCTGCATAACATGTGGCCGATGACCAAAGTCGGTGTCGACCAGTACCCGCTGGTGGAATACCTCGCCGGTCAGCTGATGCTCTCGGACGACGACCGCTTCGCCGCCCTGCAGACCTACTTCCCGCACGCCAAGAAAGAAGACTGGCGCCTGTGGCAGGCCGGTCAGCGCGTGCAGATCATCAAGCGTGACGCCGAACACGGTGGCGTGCTGAAGCTGGGTACCGAAGTGGTGGCGTCGAAAGACCGTACCCTGGCCGGCCTGCTGGGCGCTTCGCCAGGTGCCTCGACCGCTGCGCCGATCATGCTCAACGTGCTCGAAACCATCTTCAAGGAGAAGGTCGCGACGCCTGAGTGGCAAGCCAAGCTGCACGAGATCGTGCCGAGCTATGGCACCAAGCTCAACGATTCGGCTGCCGCCGTACAGAAAGAGTGGAACTACACCGCCGAGGTCCTGCAACTGGCCAAACCGCCGGTGATTGACGCCAGCGTCGGTGACACCGCCACTGCCGCTGCCCCGGCCAAGCCGGTGGAAAGCAATCCGTCGGCCGACATGGCGCTGTAAGGCTCTGTGTCGCTGCCGCTCGGGCGGTAGGGATCGAATGAAAAAACCACGGGTCGCCAGGTGGGCGGCCCGTGGTTTTTTTGTGCTTGCGCTTTAGCGGTTGAGTTTTTCCAGAGCAGCGTCAGCTAGAAAAGAGGAGCGACTCTTTATGTTGTGCAGATGGACGTAGCGATCTATCTGTTGGATCACAGTGCCCGGCAGGGTGACATTGACCTTCTCGGTCTTGCCCAGGTAAGGACTGATATCGATGTCCAGCATGCCCCAGCCCATACCGACCAGATCGCTGTTGTGGCGGTGTTGCGCGGCACTGCTGGGTAAAGGAATGGGTTGGCCGTCTGTTGCAAGGGCTTCGAGCATGATGTGCGCAACTTCTAGCGCCGCTGCGTAAGCCTGCTCGAAATCGTCTCCCGCTGTAACCGCACCTGGAATATCGGGGATCTGGATGCCAACGGCGGTCTGTTCGTCGCCCCATTCGATGCAGATAGGGTATTGCATGGTGATGCCCTCCAGGGCTGAAAGGTCTCGATGTTTCATGCCAGTCCAGCCCTCGTCCTAATGCTCTTGAGTGTTCCGATTGGAAGGTCCTTTTTAGGATGCGGAACAGGAATCGTATTTGGATTAGTAGGGTGCTTGAACACATGGTGGCTGCCGGTGATGCGTTGAAGCACCCAGCCAGCAGCCTCGAGTTCTTTTATGAGCAATCTGCTAGACACCTTCCGCCTCCCTTTCAATGAAAAGCGGAATGTACCTCTAGGGGCATGATTTTATCAGCTAGCATCATTTCTGGAAGTGTCAGACAGAATTTGATCCGGGCTTTATTGCCGCCAGATCAACGCCGACGTATCGAACCCTTGCTCACGCGCGACCTTCAGCAGCTCGTCCCGCGTGGCCTGGCTGACTTCGGGCGTGCGCGACAGCAGCCACAGGTAATCCCGGTCCGGGTGCCCGACCACGGCCACCTTGTACTCGGGATCGTGGTAGATCACCCAGTAATGACCCTTGGTCAGTCTCGGGGCCAAGCGGCTGAACCAGTTGTCGAAGCGCACCCACAGCTTGTCGGTGCGCCCGGCCACCTGCGGTTCGGCGATGCCCTGGACTTCGTTGACCTCGCCGTTCTTCTCGCGGCAGCGGTTGAGCACATCGATGCGGCCATCGTCGCGCAGGCCGTAGTGGGCTTCGGACTGCACGCATTTGCGCTGGAAGAACATCGGCAGCCGGGCCAGCTCGTACCATGTGCCTTGGTAGCGTTCGAGGTCGACCTGCATGGTGCTTGGCGGCGGGCTGGAGCGCTTGGCGTTGTTGCTGCAAGCGACGAGGGCGAGGGCGATGCAACCGAGGGTGAGCAGTGCGCGGGTCTTCATGAGTCCTCCCAGGGAAAGGAAAGCCGCCGGCGAAGGGCTCGCGCGGCGGCGTCTGGGAGTTTGGATGCCCTGCGCCGCAAAAAGTTGAATGCGGCGGCCAGGCCACGGCCTCAGGGCAGATCGACGCTGCGGTAGAAGGCCGTCAGCACCTTGACCAGGTGCGCCAGGTCGTGGCTGCCGCACAGCTCACGGATCGAGTGCATGGCGAAGGTGGGCAGGCCGATGTCGACGGTGCGCACGCCCAGGTGGCTGGCGGTGATCGGGCCTATGGTCGAACCGCAGCCCATGTCGCTGCGCACCACGAAGCTCTGCACCGGTACTTCCTCGGCCATGCACAGGTGGCGGAAGAAGCCCGCCGTCTCGCTGTTGGTGGCGTAGCGCTGGTTGCTGTTGACCTTGATCACGGGGCCGGCGTTGAGCTTGGGGCCGTGGTTGCCGTCGTGCTTGTCGGCGTAGTTGGGGTGTACGCCATGGGCGTTGTCGGCCGAAATCATCAGCGAGCGCTGGATGGCGCGCACGTACTCGTCCTGGCCGGACAGCAGGCGTTGCAGGGTCTGTTCGAGCATCGGGCCGTCGGCGCCGCAGGCCGAGGACGAGCCGATCTCTTCGTGGTCGGTGCACACCAGCACGCAGGTCTGCTCGCTGTCGGCATCCAGCAGCGCTTGCAGGCCGGCGTAGCACGACAGCAGGTTGTCGAGCCGGGCACCGGCGATGAAGTCGCCGTTCAGACCGATCAGGGCGGCGTCCTGGGTGTCGTAGAAGCTCAGCTCGTAGTCGAGCACCACATCGGCGATCAGTTCGTGCTCGCGGGCCAGTTGCTCGGTGAGCAGGGCACGGAAGTCGACGCGCTCGTTGCCGGCCACTTGGGCCAGGATCGGTGGCAGCTCGTTCTGCGGGTTGATGGCCCAGCCTTCGTTGGCACCGCGGTTGAGGTGGATGGCCAGGTTCGGAATGATGGCGATCGGCAGGGTGAAGTCGATCAACTGGCTTTCGACCTTGCCGTCGCGGCGGAAGGTCACCCGCCCGGCCAACGACAGGTCACGGTCGAACCAGGGTGCCAGCAGCGCGCCGCCGTAGACTTCCACGCCCAATTGCAGAAAACCCTGGCGTTGCAGCTCGGGCTGCGGCTTGACCCGCAGGCAAGGGCTGTCGGTGTGCGCGCCGACCATGCGGATGCCGCCCTGCACGGGCGACTGGCGGCCCAGGCTGATGGCGATCAGGGACGAATCGTTGCGGGTGACGTAATAGCGCCCGCCAGGCACCGTGGCCCAGCTGTCGCGTTCGTCGAGGCGTTGGTAGCCCGCCGCCTCCAGGCGCTGGGCCAGGCTCGCGGTCGCGTGGAAAGGGGTGGGGGAAGCCTTGAGGAAATCGATCAGGCCGGCATTGAGGGCGTCGCGCATAGGTCACTCCAGACAGCAGAGGCGCGAGTTTAACGCAGTTTGTCGCGGTGCGATCAGGCCGCGAAGAGTTTCTGCGCCTGGGCGAAGCATTGCTCGGCGATCGCCGAACGCGGTGCGCTGCGGCGCAGCAGCAGGCCTACTTGGCTACGGATGCTGGCGTCTTCGAGCGGCAGGATCTGCAAGTGCTCGCCCAGCGCTTCCAGGTTTAGATCCAGCGGCATGACGGCGCAGCACAGGCCGCAGCCCACGGCCTGCACCAATTGGAAGGTGGAGTCGCTTTCCAGCACTGCGCGTGGCTCCAGGCCGCGGCTGCGCAGGCTCAGGTCCAGCGATTGGCGGTAGTGCATGGCCTTGCTCGGCAGGCCCAGGGGCAAGCCGGCCAGGTCTTCCCAATGCAGCGGCCCGTCGAGCGGAAAATGGCGGGTGTCGTGCAGCAGGCCCATGGTCGTGAGGCCCAGCTCGATGACTTCGAAGTAGCGGGTGTCCACTTGATCCAAATAGCAGATGCCCAAATCCAGCTGGTTGCGGCTCAGACCGTCGATGATCTGCTCGGAGCTCAGCGACGACAGTTGGAATTGCAAGCCCGGGTGCGACTGGCGCAGCGGCAGCAGCAAAGCCATGGGGTTGAAACTGGCGAGCGGCACCGTGCCCAAGCGCAGGCTGCCCACCACCTGGCCGCGGCAACTGGCGGCCTCGGCGTTCAGGCCGTCGTGGGCGGCCATCAGCGTGCGCGCCCAGGCCAGGATGCGCTCGCCGGCTTCGGTGAAACCCTCGAAGCGCTGGCCGCGCTCCACCAAGGTCAGTTCCAGCTCGTCTTCGAGGTTGCGCAGGCGCATGGACAAGGTCGGCTGGGTGACATGGCACAACGCCGCCGCTTGGCCGAAATGCCGGGTCTGGTCCAGGGCGATGAGGAACTTGAGCTGCTTGATGTCCATGGGAAAGCCTGCGCGCGCATGAGCGCTCGACCTTAACCAAGTCCGGGGTGTCCCGCTATCGATTAATGGAGCAGAGCGATCGGTCGCCAGAGGGGGAAGGTGGCGATGGATCGACAGTGACGCGCGATCAACCGCCCGTCATGTTCATGAAGCGCACGATCTGCACCTCACCACCCACTTCGAAGTGATGGCGGTAGGGCTTGAGCTGTACCGCTTCGCGAATGGCCTTTTCCAGGCGCTCGCTGTCGCCTGGGTGGGCGCGCACTACGTGTTTGAGGTCCAGCGAATGCTCGTTGCCCAGGCACAGCAGCAGGCGGCCTTCCACGGTCAACCTCACACGGTTGCAGGTAGCGCAGAAATTATGGCTGTGCGGCGAAATGAACCCGACCCGCGTATGCGGCGCTTCGGCCAGGCGCCAGTAGCGCGCCGGGCCCTGGGAGGTCTCGGCCGATTCGACCAGGGTGAAATGCGCGGCCAGGCGCTCGCGCACCTCGTCGCTGGAGCAGAACGACTCGGCGCGTGCATGCTCGTCGATCACGCCCAGCGGCATTTCTTCGATGAAGGAAATGTCCAGCTCGCGCTCGATGGCGAAACGCACCAGGTCGACGATCTCGTGGTCGTTGCGGCCTTTGAGCACCACGGCGTTGAGTTTGGTACGGCGAAAACCCGCCGCGCGCGCGGCATCGATCCCGGCGATCACTTGGGCCAGGTCGCCGGTGCGGGTGAGCTGGCGGAAACGCTCGGGGTCGAGGCTGTCGAGGCTGATGTTGAGGCGGGTGACGCCGGCGTCGAACAAGGGCTGCGCCAGGCGGCCCAGTTGCGAGCCGTTGCTGGTCAGGCACAGTTCGCGCAAGCCCGGCAGCGCACCGATGCGTTGGCACAGACCGACGATGCCCTGGCGCACCAGCGGCTCGCCGCCGGTCAGGCGAATCTTGCGCGTACCCAGGGCGACGAAGCGCTCGGCGATCTGGTACAACTCTTCCAGGCTGAGGATCTGCTGGCGCGGCAGGAATTGCATCTCTTCGGCCATGCAATACACACAGCGAAAATCGCAACGATCTGTCACAGACATCCGCAGGTAGTCGATCTTGCGATTGAAGCTGTCGATCAGCGCTGGCTCGTTCACGTCTGTGCCTGGAGAAAGGGAAAGGGCGATATCTCGATACCGCGTCGAAGTCCACGCTATAGCCTGCGCCAGGCACCCGTCAAATCGCTTTTTCCGACCGTTCGATCAGCCCTGTCTATCAAGCGGTTCGGGCCTGCGCTTCAGCGATGGACGGGGAACGCCGTGGTGTATTTCATCTGCTCCATGGCGAAGCTCGACGTCACGTTAGAGAGCCCTTCGGTGCAATTGATCAGTTTTTTGTAGAAGCGGTCATACGCGCCGATGTCGGCCACCACCACGCGCAGCAGATAGTCCCAGTCGCCAGCCATGCGGTAGCACTCCATCACCTCTTCGAACGCGGTGACTTGGGCCGCGAAACGTTCGAGCCAGACGCTGTCGTGGTGCTGGGTCTTGAGTTGGACGAACACCGTCAGCCCCAGCCCCAGCCGCTCCGGGTCGAGCAACGCCACACGGCTACGGATGTAGCCTTCTTCCTCCAGCCGTTTGACGCGTTTCCAGCAGGGCGTGGTGGACAGGTTGACGGCCTCGGCCAGGTCCTTGAGGGATAGCGAGGCGTCGCGCTGGAGCAGGGTGAGGATGTGCTGGTCGAAGCTGTCCATGTGGGGGCGGTCCATGTCGGGGCGCGGCGGGGGAGGAAAGCTTCAAGACTACGGCATCGGCGGCGAATTGCACGCCTTACCGCGTGGCGCTGGCAGGCGCCTGGGGTTGTGCCATAGTGGAGCTCTTTCCCTGCCCATGGACCCGACCATGTCCGACAAGCCCCAGCGTTTCGCCACTCGCACCTTGCATGCCGGCGAGCAGCACCGCGTCGCCGACAACGCCATCTTCCCGCCCATCGTCACCGCCAGCACCTTCACCAAGCGCAGCCTCGACGACACCCCGCAATACGCCTACAGCCGCGTCGCCAATCCCACCCGCGACGCCTACGAAACGGCGGTCGCGGCACTGGAGGACGGGGTAGGGGCGGTGGCCTGCGCCTCGGGAGTGAACGCCACCGCCACGGTGCTGGAACTGCTGCCCAAAGACGCCCACGTCATCGTCATGAACGGGGTCTACGGCGGCACCTTCCGTATTCTCGAAGACTTTCGCAGCCACACTTCGGGGCTGACCACCAGCTACGTCGATCTCAACGATCTGGCCGCCGTCGAGGCGGCGATTCGACCCAACACGCAGCTGATCTGGATCGAGTCACCGACCAACCCATTGCTGCATCTAGTGGACATCGAAGCCCTGTGCGGTCTGGCCAGGGCGCGGGGCATCCTGACCTGCATCGACAATACCTTCTGCTCGCCCTGGAACCAGCGTCCCCTGAACCTGGGCGTGGACCTGGTGATGCATTCGGCGAGCAAGTACATCGGCGGCCACTCCGACCTCACCGGCGGCATCGTCGTAGCCGGCAGCGACGCGCTGCTCAAGCGCCTGCGCCGCATCAGCATGGCGATCGGCGCGATCCAGGGGCCGTTCGACTGTTACCTGGCCCTGCGCGGGCTCAAAACCCTGGACGTGCGCATGGAACGGCAATGCGCCAACGCCTTGCAGGTGGCGCGTTTCCTCGAAGGCCATCCGTCGATCGAGCAGGTGTACTACCCAGGCCTCGAAAGCCATCCACAGTACGCCCTGTGCCAGCGCCAGATGCGCAGCGGCGGGGCGGTGGTGGCGATGAAGGTCAGGGGCGACCGCGCGGCCCTCAACCGCTTGGTGGAGACCCTGCAACTGTTCGTCCTGGCCGATTCGCTCGGCGGGGTGGAAAGCATGCTCAACCATTCCTGGAGCATGTCGCACTGCTCGCTCAGCGCCGAGCAGAAGGACGCGATGGGTATCAGCGAAAACCTGCTGCGGTTGTCGGTGGGGGTCGAGGACCATCGCGACCTGATCGAGGACTTGCAGGCGGCGCTGGAGGCCTGTGCGCAGGTGTAGGTTTGCGGGAGCCAGCGTTCTTTCACCTCCACCGGCCCCCGGGTCTGATCAGGGCTATACGCAGAAGCTAGGTCTAAGGTGTTGTGGCTGTTGGGCCGGCGATGCCGACCATCGCGGCTGGTCGGAGCGCCGAACCGGCCGCTCCAACAGGTCACTGCTTTCTTGGGTTGCACGTGTCTTTCCGTTGGAGCGACTTCAGTCGCGATGGCCGGCGCAGCAGGCCCAGTGGCCACCATTGATTACCTCAGGTGCTTGGCGGTGCCTGAAGTAAAACGGCACCGCCGTTCATCGCGGTTCGTCGAAGCGTCGAATCGGCTGCTCCCATTGTGGAATCAACCCTATTCGGAATGCCCCTCAATGCGCGGGCGGATGCACGATACGTTCGATCTGGTCCTTGATCAGCAGACGCTCCTTGCGCAGACGGTTGATCGCCTCGTCGCTGGTGCCGTTGCGCTCGGCCACCAGCACTTGCTTGTCCGTGGCGTTGTAGTCCTTGTGCAGTTTGTGCAGGGCAGGGTCCTGATCGATCAGTGCCTGGAAGGCATCGGCGCTCAGGTGCAGGTCGGCGAGCAGATCGTGCGGAACGGGCATTTCTTCACCTCTGTCGTGGGGAATGCGGAGGGTGGAGCTTCTGAGGATAGCCCTTGTGCGCAGGGCGCGCGACCGTGGCCAGACGCCACTGGCCAGGTAAGCGGTGGTACATGCATAGCCCCTCGTCCCGGCACGGGTTTCACCCACGGCGCCCGCGCCGTATATACTGCGCGCCAATGTTTGTAGCAGAGCCTTTGTGGAGAGCCTCGTGGCCATAGAAATACACTGGATCCGTGACGACCAGACCCTGGCCGAGCACTGCCGGCACTGGCACGAATTGCCCTTCGTGGCCGTCGACACCGAGTTCATGCGGGTCGACACCTTCTACCCCAAGGCGGGCCTGATTCAGATCGGTGACGGTCAGCGGGCCTTTCTCATCGATCCCTTGCTGATCCGCGACTGGGCACCGCTGGGCGAACTGCTCGAAGACAGTGCCGTGGTCAAGGTGCTGCATGCGTGCAGCGAAGACCTCGAAGTGTTGTTGCGCCTGACCGGTAAACTGCCGCAGCCGCTGTTCGACACGCAGTTGGCCGCCGGCTATCTGAACATCGGCTTCTCCATGGGCTATTCGCGCCTGGTGCAGGACGTGCTTGGGCTAGACCTGCCCAAGGGCGAGACGCGTTCGGACTGGTTGCAGCGGCCATTGTCCGACACGCAAATCAGCTACGCCGCCGAAGACGCCGTGCACCTGGCCGAGCTGTTCGCCGCGCTGCGCCCGCGGCTGTCGGACGACAAGTACGCCTGGGTTCTGGAAGACGGTGCCGAGCTGGTGGCGCAGATGCGCCGCGAGGTGTCGCCGCAGACGCTGTACCGCGATGTCAAGCTGGCCTGGAAGCTGTCCTGCCAGCAACTGGCGGTGTTGCGCGAACTGTGCGCCTGGCGCGAGCGCGAGGCCCGTGCCCGCGACGTGCCGCGCAGCCGCATCCTGCGCGAGCAGTCGCTGTGGCCCATGGCCAAGAGCCAGCCGACGTCCCTGACGGCCCTGGCCAAGATCGATGACATTCACCCGCGCACCCTGCGCCAGGACGGCGAAACGCTGCTGGCGCTGCTCAAGCAGGCCGCCAGCCTGCCGCCCGAGCAATGGCCGCCTGCGCAACCCGAACCCTTGCCCATCGAAGCCTCGGGCGTGCTCAAGCGCCTGCGCGCCATCGGCCAGGCCGAAGGCGAGCGGCTGGGCATCGCGCCCGAGCTGATGCTGCGCAAGAAAACCCTGGAAGCGCTGCTCAAGAGCGGCTACCCCAACGGCCCCTATCAATTGCCCGAGTCGTTGCGCGGTTGGCGCCGCGAGCGTCTGGGCCAAGCCCTGCTCGACGACCTGGCGGGCAGCGGAGAACCGGCATGAAACGCATCTGCTCTATCTACAAGAGCCCACGCAAGAACGAAATGTACCTTTACGTGCTCAAGGCCGACGGCCTGGAGCGCGTGCCCGTAGGGCTGTTGCCGGCCTTCGGCACCCCGGTGCATGCCTTCGACCTGGTGTTGACGCCCGAGCGCACGCTGGCCCGCGAGGACATCGCCAAAGTGCTGGAAAATCTGGAACAGCAGGGCTACCACCTGCAAATGCCGCCCGCCGAAGACGAATACATCGAACACTTGCCCGAAGAACTGCTGCGCCGCAACGACCCGGTCTAGGCCATGCACGTACTGATCGCCGAGCAGGATCACGCGTGCTATGCCCGTCTGCTGGCCGAGCACGCTCCGCACTTGCGGCTGCTGGCCAGCGCCGATGTCGACGAGTTGCAAGGCTTAGCCGACAAGGCTTCGATCTGGCTGGGCGAGCCCGACCTGCTGGCCGAGCTGCTGCGCCACGGCCAAGTGCCGCGCTGGCTGCAATCGACCTGGGCGGGCATCACGCCTTTGCTCTCGACCGATCTACCACGTCACTACCGTCTTACGCGCGCGGTCGGCATCTTCGGTCAGGTCATGGCTGAGTACATGCTCACCTACCTGCTCAACCACGAACGGCAGGTGCAATCGCGCCTGTGCAGCCAGGCGCAGCGGCAGTGGGATGCGCGCCCAGGCGGCAGCCTGGCGGGGCGCGAGGTGCTCATCGTTGGCTGTGGCGACATCGGCCAGCGCGTCGCCGAGTACCTGGCCAGCTTCGCCATGCACGTGCGCGGCGTGGCCAGTACGGCGCGCCAACAAGCGCCGTTCTTGGAAGTCGCCGGTTTGGACGCGCTGCCGCGCCTGGTGGCGCAGGCCGACTACGTGATCAACCTGTTGCCCGACACCCCGGCCACCCACGACCTCTACGATGCCGCGCTGCTGCGCCGCTTCAAGCCCGGCGCGCTGCTGCTCAACGCCGGACGCGGCGTGGCGGTGGTCGATGACGATCTGGTACGGGCCCTGGAGCAGGGCCATCTGGCCGGTGCGGTAATCGACGTCTGCCGTCAGGAGCCGTTGCCCGCCACCCACCCGTTTTGGACCGCACCGCGGCTCACGCTGACCGGCCACAGCTCGGCACCGACCTCGCCGGCGGCAATGGTCGGGCTGTTTCTCGAGAATGTGCAGGCCTACCAGGCAAGGCAGCCGCTGCGTGGCGAAGTGGATTTCCAGCGCGGCTACTGATCGCCCGGCAGTTGCCGGACGCTTTACAGCGTGAAGTCGCCGTCTGCCGCCAGGGCGCTCAGCGGCAGGCGCGCGCTAGGGACTTCGCGGGCCTGCAGTTGCTCGGGCAGGCTCGCCTTGTCGCCCTGCTTGCCGATGGCGACGAAGGCATGGATGTCGTAACCCTCGGGGATTTTCAGCGCTTCACGGGTACGGTCCTGATCGAAGCCGGCCATGCCATGGGTGTGCCAGCCGTTGAGGCTCGCCTGCAAGGCCAGGTGCGCCCAGGCGGCGCCGGTGTCGAAGGTGTGCCACAGCGCCGGGCCTTCTTCGCTGGCGCCAGGGGCGGTGAAGGTGGTCTTGGACAGGACGACCACGAGGGCCGACGCCTGCTGCGCCCAGCTGCGGTTGAACGGCACCAGCAGATCCAGGAAGCGTTCCCAGTTCGGCGTGTCGCGGCGGGCGTAGAGGAAGCGCCAGGGCTGCGAGTTGTAGGCCGAGGGCGCCCAGCGCGCGGCTTCGAGAAAGCTCAGCAGCGTCTCTTCGGCGATCGGTTGCGGGTCGAAGGCGCGCGGCGACCAGCGCTGGATGAATTGCTCGTCGATGGGGTAGTCGGCGCTGCGGGGAGTGTCGGTCATGATGGGTCCTTTGGGCGGGTTCGAGCCTGGAAAGATCGGCCTGGGTGAACGTTTGCACGCTAGCGCCTGGCAGCGCCGCTGACAAGCGGTCTGGCAATGCGCCGGGCCGCGCTCTAGACTGGCGCCGCCGCGCTCGGCGGCCTGGAACCACTGCGGGAATTTCTGAGCCATGAACGCTGAAAGTGCGCCCTTCTGGCGGCGCAAGACTCTCGAACAATTGAGCCCCAGCGAATGGGAGTCGCTGTGCGACGGCTGCGGCCTGTGCTGTTTGCAGAAGCTCGAAGACGAAGACGATGGCGGCATCTACTACACGCGCATTGCCTGCAAACTGCTCGATCTGAACACCTGCCAGTGCAGCGACTACCCCGGCCGCTTCAAGGCCGTGCCCGATTGCATCCAGCTCACGCCGGGCAAGGCCGACCAGTTCAAATGGTTGCCGACCACCTGCGGTTATCGGCTGGTCAGCGAAGGCCAGGACCTGCCCGCCTGGCACCCGCTGGTGTGCGGCGACCGCAGCCAGGTGCACGAGCAGCGCATCTCACAGGCCGGGCGCATGCTCAGCGAGCAGGCGGTGGATGAAGACGATTGGGAAGACCATTTGATCTTTCGCGCCGGCTGAGCGCCCGGCGACCGGTAAAGCTTCATCAGGTTTCCAGGCCAGCGCCTGCTCAGCGGGTAGGCTATCGACGCAATCGGCTGGGAAGACCACTTGATCTTTCAGGGCCGGTTGAGAGGACAGCGGCCGACACAAGCCGCATTGGATTTTTCAGACCAGGCGCGTGTCCAGTGAGCAGACGGTGACCGGAGGCGACGGGAAAGTGCAGTCGATCTTTCGCATCGGCTGAGCAGTTTACGAACGACGCAGGCTTGACCGGGCATTGCACGGGGGATGGGTGTTTGCACCGATCACTTGCTCGCAGTGTCTTACCTTCACGCAGACCTTTTCGTACACCGCCCAAGGAATGTCCGCATGGCTGGTCGCTTGCTGCTGTCGTTGTTGCTCGTACTGAGCCCCTGCGCCTTCGCCAAGAAGGTCGACCTCGACTACCACGTGCGTTTGCTGCCGCACACCGGTCAGGCCGAAGTTCAGATACGCCTCGCCGAAGGCAGCGCCGTGCGCAGCCTGGACTTCGACCTCGGGCAGGGCGACACCTACAGCGACTTCAAGGCAGACGGCCAATGGTCGCGTCAGGAGGGGCGCGGTATCTGGCGTCCTGTGCCCGGCAAGAGCCAACTTGACTATCGCGTGCGCCTGACGCAGCCCGGGCAAAGCCACGTCACCTCGTACTGGGCGCTGTTTCGCGGCGATCAGTTGGTGCCGCCGGCGCGGCTGGACCAGCAGGACGGCACCGAGCTGGTGGCACGCCTGAACGTGGCTCTGCCGCAGGGCTGGAAGAGCATCGAGACCGCCTGGCCGCGTATCGGCAAGCGCAAGTTTCGGATCGACGATGTGTCTCGGCTGTTCGACCGCCCCACCGGATGGATGCTGGCAGGCAACCTCGGCAGCCGCCGCACGCGCCTGGGCGAGACCGAAGTCACCGTCGCCGCGCCACAGGGGCAGGGCATGCGCCGGATGGACACCCTGACCCTGCTGACCTTCGTTTGGCCGCACCTGCAAGCGATTTTCCCGCGTACGCCCGGCAAGTTGCTGGTGGTCGGCGCCCGCGATGGACTGGAGCGGGGCGCGCAAAGCACTCATCAATCGATCTTTCTGCACAGCGATCAAGCGCTGATCAACGACAGCGGCACCAGCCCCTTGTTGCGCGAGTTGGTGCAGGTGTTCGCGCAAGTGCGTGGCCGCGAGCGCAGCGATTGGCTGGGCCGGAGTTTGACCGAGTACTACGCCAGCGAACTGCTGCGCCGGGCCGGTGGCCTGAGCGACGACCGCGACCGTGCGCTGCACGCGCGCCGGCAAAAACAGGCCGAGGGGGTAAGCACGCTGCGCACTGTGCAAGCATCGCCCGCACAGGTCGCCCGTGGCGTGCTGCTGTTGCAGGCATTGGACATGGAAATCCGCATCCATACCCAGGATAAGCGCTCGCTCGATGATGTGACGCGCGCCTTGATGCGCTTGCCCGGTGTGGATACCGAAGCGTTCGTGCAGTTGAGCGAAAGTGTGTTGGGTAAGGAATCGGAGGTGTTGAGAACGAAATTGCTGCGCTTGTAAAGGCAGCTGGTCCGACAGGCGGATTCGCGGCGATGTGCGGCACGACTGCGCAAGTGCCTGCTTTAGTGTTTGGCATGAGGCGGCGTCTGGAATGAAGAGGCTTCGCCACCCATCGCGGCTGAAGCCGCTCCCATAGAGGGCGGTGTTAACGTCCATCGCGGTTGGAGCCGTTTATATGGAGAGTGGTGTGTGGGAGCGGCTTCAGCCGCGATGGGCCGCAAAGCGGCCCTAGTCCTGCAACCACAGAATCCATCCATGTGACGTTGTAGCCCGACCATCACAGGCTTTTTTCGCACACAAACAAATCGGGGCGCTCATCGCGCCCCTGATCGTTCATCGCAGACGCTTAGCCCGTGATTGGGTCTTTACCCGTCACGCTCACGCCACGCGTGGCGGCATCGGCACTGGCCTTGAGCTTCACCAGCTCGGCGCTGTCGTGTTCCAGGCCCGAACGCAGGCGATCGTACTCGGAACGGTGCTCTTCGAAGAAGCTCTTGGCCGCGCAATGGCCTTTCACGCCACGTGCCAAGGCCAGACCGCCTACGGCCACATGCACCAGGCCGACGAAGCCGCCTTTGCTCAGGCCGCGGCCGATCATCACCACACCGCCTGCCAGCGAAGCGAAGCGCTCGATGCCTTTGACGTTCTTCTCGTTCGAATGGTTGTCGCTCATGGGAAATCTCCTGAACCTGAAAGGGGGTAAAGAAGCTGACCGTGACGGAGGCGCGAGCGTTCAGCCGATGTGCTGGGTGGTGTGCGAACAGGGCCGTCGAAGCATACCTGTAGGTCCTGTGGCTCCTTGCCTATGAGCCCTGTCATGGACCCGACTCCGTTTCAACCGGCCCTTCGTGCCTCGAGCGAAGTGCGGATCGACTCCGCCAATTGCAACAACACTGGCGCATAGCACTCAGCGATTTCTTCGACGTTTTGCATCGTCGAGAGGCTAATGTTCAATACGGTCGTCCTATATACCCTGTCCCTGAGGGCCGTGGCGACCGCCATGACTTCGGGTTGCCACGAAGCGATGCAATAGCCATGGGTACGCATGGTCACCATGGCGGTCTCGATATCGAGCAGCAACTGATTGGCCCGAGACTCACAGCGCCGGGAGGTGAACAGTTCCAGCAGCGGTTGTCTCTGCGCGTCTTCCAGAATCGACAGATACGCTCTGCCCAAGGACGTCACGTCCATTGGCAAACGTTGGCCGGTGAGCACATTGCGGGGTGACTTGCGTTGACCGAACCGGATCGATTCCAGGTAGATCATTTCATCGCCATCGGCTGCAGCCAGCCCGACATTCACCTGATGCTCACGCGCCACTTGGGCCATCAAAGGCGTTGCGACCTGTAGCAGCAGACTGCCGTGGTACATGGCATGCGCCATTCCCAGCACCGAAGGCGCCAGGCGGTAGCCGCCGCACATGGAGTCGTACTCGACGAAGCCTGCACGGACCAGAGTCTGGGTGAGTCGACTGACGGTGGACTTGGACAGGCCGGCAATTTCGCTCAGGTCGCCATTGGTGAGATGCTCGGTGCCGGGCCTGAACGCTCTCAGCAGATCCAGCCCGCGCTCAAGGGAACGATTGAGCGGGGCTTTACCCTGGCCGGGCACGTTCGGAAAGGAACAACCGGAGTCATCCTGTTCCAGCAGGTGGAATGGCCGCGTTGTCATGGAATCCTCTCTCCCTCAGATTGAAATCAAGCTTGGCCCATCGCCCAGCGATCAATCAATCGAATAATAAGAGAGGCACCGCATGACAACTTCCTCGGCATCGTCGGCTCCAATCGGCCTGACCGTTCAGCAAGGCATTGCAACGTTGACACTGAACCGTCCAGAAGCGCGCAACGCCATCAGCGATGAAATGCGCTCGCTCTTGATCGATTATCTCGAGCAAGTCACCGCCGACAACGATATCAAGGCGCTGATCGTCACCGGAACTGGCAAAGGTTTCTGTGCAGGCGGCGATATCAAAGGCATGCAGGCGCGTATGAATGCACCCGCCGGCTCGGTGGCATTCAACGGCTGGAAGCGTCAGCAGCGCGTCCACCATGCGGTGTCCTTGCTACATAACCTGCCCAAACCGACCATCGCTGCGGTCAATGGTGCAGCGACAGGTCTTGGCTGCGACATGGCCTTGAGCTGTGACTTCATCATCGCTTCGCAAAACGCTTCTTTCGCCATGAGCTACATCGCCCGTGGACTGAT
This sequence comes from Pseudomonas sp. MLB6B, assembly GCF_054508135.1. Lineage (NCBI taxonomy): Bacteria > Pseudomonadati > Pseudomonadota > Gammaproteobacteria > Pseudomonadales > Pseudomonadaceae > Pseudomonas > Pseudomonas sp. MLB6B. The sequence continues at coordinate 2,286,558 of NZ_CP199313.1, forward strand.
CCCGGATGGCGGCGGCCTGTACTTCCTGCCGCGGCGCGTAGGTCTGAGCAAAGCCAAGGAACTGATCTTCAGCGGCCGTACCGTGGCGCCGGAAGAGGCTCAGCGCATCGGTATGATCGACCGGATCGCCGCGCCTGGCGATCTGCTACCGGCAGCTCAGGACTGGGCCGAGCAACTGTCCGCAGGTTCGGCGACCGCGCTGGCGCTGAGCAAGTCGATCCTCAACAGCACCTTCGAGCTGACCCAGAACCAGATTTCCGCCATGGGCAGCCAGGCCCAGGGCATTTGCTACACCTCTAGCGAACATCAGGCATCGGTAGCGGCTTTCCTTGCCCGCAAAGCCGAGCGGAGCTGAACCATGGACTCGATCGCACGTCTCCTCGGCCCGGCCAGTGTCGCCGTTATCGGCGCCTCGGGCGATGCCCGTAAAACCGCTGGGCGTCCTATCGCCTTCCTGCGCAAGCACGGTTTCGCAGGTCGGCTCTACCCCGTGAATCCACGCTATGAAGAAATCGATGGTCTGCAGTGCTACCCGTCGATCGCCGCCCTACCGGAAGTGCCCGATGTGGCCATCATCCTGTTGGGCCCCGAGCGCGCCAATCAGGCGGTCGCCGAGCTGGCGGCGCAGGGTTGCCCTGCCGCCATCGTATTGGCTGGCGGCTACGGCGAAACGGGCGCCAGTGGCGCCTTGCGCCAAGAGGAACTCAAGGCTGCTCGCGGCTCGATGCGCATTTTGGGGCCCAATACCATTGGCTTGGTCAACCTCACCGACCGCGTCACGCTTTCTGCCAGCGGCGCGTTGGACATGGACCAGTTGCTCGCCGGGCGCGTGGCCGTAGTGTCCCAGAGCGGCGGTATCCTGGGCGCCTTGCTGTCGCGTGGCGTGGCCGCCGGAATCGGTTTTTCTAAACTGATTTCCACCAGCAACGAGGTGGATCTGGACGTGGCGGACTTCGTCGATCACTTGGCCGGCGATCCGGCGACTTCGGTCATCGCCCTCTATCTCGAAGGCCTGCGCGACAGCGAAAAATTCAGCCGCGCCGCACGCAAGGCACGTGCCGCCGGAAAACCGATAGTGGTGTACAAGGTCGGGCGCTCCGAAGCCGGTGCCCATGCAGCGAACTCGCACACCGGTGCGATGGCAGGTTCCGACGACTTGTATTCGGCTTACTTCCGGCAACTGGGTGTAATCCGTGCAGACACCTTTGCCGACCTGCTGGATATTCCTTTCGCTCTGGCCAGCGGCCGTTGCATGAAAGGCCGACGCGTAGCCATCCTGACTTCGACGGGTGGGGCCGGCACGCTGATCGCCGACAATCTGGGCGTGAGCGGTTTCGAAACGCCTGCGCCAGGCGCGCAGACTGCGCAAGCGCTGCGCAATCTAGACATCGGAGACCAGGCGGTACTGGACCGCAACCCCATCGATTTGACGCTGGCTGGCCTGCAACCTGAATTGATGCGCAAGGCCATCGGCATCTTGCTGGAAAGCGACGATTATGACGCAGTGGTCAGCGTAGTAGGGTCCTCGGGCGTCGCCCAGCCGCACTTGATGGCCGATGCCATTCGCGACAGCCTGACGCACTCGGACAAGCCCGTATTGGCCTACATCAGTCCGCATGCCCCCGTGGCCGCACAGCGCATCAACGGTTCTGGCGGTGTGGCCTTCAATGCCCCGGAAAGCTGCGCCAGCGCGCTCAAAGCCCTGATGCTATATGGGCAGATGAGCGATCCGGACGTGTCGGCCACTCTGCCAGCGGCATTCAATGACGCGCTTGAAACGCTCCCCAGCGGGCTGCTCGACGAGTCGCGGAGCAAGCGTCTGTATGCAAGCTTCGGCATTCCCGTCACACGAGAGCAGGTGGTCGAAACCGCCGAACGAGCCGTCCAGGCAGCCACCCAATTAGGCGGGCAGGTGGTGCTCAAGGTGCTGTCGGAGCGCATCGTCCATAAGAGCGAAGTCGGCGGTGTGGCGTTGCGTCTGTCGGCGCAGGATATCGGTGCGCGGCTGGAGCAGATGCGCGACGAGGTAGGGAAACATGTCGGCTTCACCCCGCAGACGTTTCTGGTGCAAGAAATGGTCGGCGGTGGCCAGGAGCTGATCCTGGGCCTGTTGCGCGATCCTCAGCTCGGGCCTGCGCTGCTGCTGGGCATGGGCGGCGTTACCGCGGAACTGTTCCAGGACACCACCCTGCGCCTGCTGCCGGTCAGCGAAGCGCAGGCGCGCGAGATGCTGAGTGAACTCAAGACCTTTGCCTTGCTCGATGGCTTCCGCGGCATGCCCAGAGCGGACATCGATGCGGCTGCACGTTGCATCGCCGCCTTCTCCGACATGGCTATGCAATTGGGCGAACGCCTCTTGGAAGCCGAGATCAATCCGCTGTTGGTACGCCCCGAGGGTAAAGGCGTGATTGCTCTCGACGGTCTGACGGTCATAGGCTGACTTCAGGCTGTTCCATCCTATGGAACAGCCACTTTGACCCTCCTGACTGGTTTTGCATAATCAAAGAACGCTTCATTTCTGACTCATAAAAATAAGTAGGTCGCTATGAACATGCTCAGCTCTGACGCCTCATGGCGCCACGCCCTATCGATTTCCTCAGTCGCGATGCTCACTCACGGTGGGCTAAGCGTCACCTTCGTGCCGGGAGTGATGCCATGAACGCTGTCCTGAAAAGTGCCACTGCTGTCGAGTCTGCCACTGCCAAAAGCGCTGCGCCGACCGTCATTTCGTTCAAGGGCGTTTCCAAGTCTTTCATTGTGAAAGGCGTAGCCAAGCAGGCGTCCCACAGTATCGACGTCGACATTCAGCAAGGCCAGGTGGTGACCATCATCGGCCCATCCGGTTGTGGCAAGTCCACGCTGCTCAACATGGTCGCCGGCCTGTTCGCGCCGACCACTGGCGAAGTGCTTTACCGCGGGGAAGTCGTCAGAGGCATCAATGGCCGCACAGGCTACATGACACAAAGCGACCATTTGCTGCCGTGGCGTGACGTGACCGGCAATATCGCCATCCCGCTGGAAATCCAGGGCGTACCCAAGGCCAAGCGCCAGGCGCGTATTCAGGAGCTGATTCGCCAGGTCGGTCTGGAAGGGCACGAAAAGGCCTACCCCAGTCAATTGTCCGGCGGCATGCGCAAACGTGCGGCCCTTGCCCGTCTGCTGGCCTACGATCCTGAAACCCTACTGATGGACGAGCCCTTCGCGGCGCTCGATGCCCAACTGCGCATGCGCATGCAGACCGAGCTCTTCAAGCTCAGCCGCCAGCTCAAGAAAACCGTGCTGTTCGTTACCCACGACCTTGACGAAGCCGTGGCGCTCGGCGACCGCTGCCTGATCTTCTCAGGACGGCCCGGCACCATTGTGCGTGATGTCGCCATTCCGCTGGGCGACGAACGCAACATCCTCCAGTTGCGCAAAGACCCGCGTTATCACGAGCTGTGCGGCGACCTGTGGGAATTCATCACGCCCTCCCACGACGCTTAGAGCCTTTTCCGGAGCATTACGAGCATGAATATATTCCTCGGTCGTGTGGCCATTTTCGCCGTCATCTTCCTGTCCTGGCAGTTCGCTTCCGGGCCGCTGGTCGACCCATTCTTCGTTAGCTCGCCGGTCGAGATCGGCGGTCGCTTCATCGATCTGGTGGCCAGCGGACGTCTGTTCTCGCATGGCTGGATCACGGTCGTCGAGACCTTGGTCGGTTTCTTCTTCGGCGCGCTCGCCGGGATATCCGTGGGCTTGCTCCTGGGGCGCAACGCGTTGCTGGCCAAGTTGCTCGACCCGATTCTGGTGTCGATCTACAGCCTGCCGAAAGTCGCCTTGGCCCCGCTGTTCATCATGTGGTTCGGTATTGGCATCGAGATGAAGATCATCCTCACCGCGACCATCGTGTTCTTCCTGGTCTTCCTCAATACCTACAGCGGCGTGCGCGCCGTCGAGCGCGAGCAACTCGAGATTCTGCGCTTGATGGGTGCCAAGGAGCATCACCTGATCAGCAAGGTGGTCTTGCCTTCGGCCATCCAGTGGGTGTTCACCGGTCTCAAGATGTCGGTGCCCTATGCCCTGATCGGCGCGATCGTTGGCGAAATCATGGCGGCCAATCGTGGCCTGGGCTACCTGCTGCAGGACGCCGCCGGACAACTCGACACGGCCGGCGTATTCGCCGCGCTGATCGCGATCATCGCCCTGGCGCTGATTCTGCAAGCCGCCGTGCGCAGGCTCGAAACCTACCTGATGCCTTGGAAAAAGGATCAGGAAGAGCGCGAACTGTCCGTTTGATTCTCATCCCTTACAACAACAAGAAAGAGGTTTTCACCATGTCCATCAAAGGTTTGCTCTCTGCCCTGGGATTGAGCGTCGCGTTGAGTGCCACCAGCCTGTATGCGCAAGCGGCCGAAAGCGTCAAGGTCGCTCTGGGCACGGAAGGGTTCGTGCACATGCCGTTGTTCGTGGCGCTGGACGGAGGCCTTTTCAAGAAGCACGGGTTGGACGTCGAATTGATCAAGTTCAAGGGTGGCGGTGCAGCGGCTTCGGGCCTGGCCAGCCGTTCGGTCGAGTTCTGCTCGTGCGCGATCCAGAACGCCATCAATGCCAAGGTCAAAGGCGCAGATATCACGTTGCTCGGACGCCTGGTGGGGCAATACGCCAGCAACGTGGTGATTCACAAGGATGTCGCCACGCGCCTTGGCCTGTCCGAATCATCTAGCGTGGAGCAGCGCTTGGCCGCCTTCAAGGGGCTGCGCTTGGCGGTGAGCGGAGCGGGTGGCAGTGCCGACTTTCTGGTGCGCTTCCTCGGCCAGGAAGCCAAGCTGAACCCGGAAAAGGACTTCACCCTGCTGTACCTCAACAATGGTGCTGCGATGCTGGCAGCGTTCGCGCAGCATAGAATCGACGGCTTCGCGTTGTCGTCGCCGGCATCGGACAGCGCCGTCATCGACCACAAGGGCTTCACGCTGTTGGACATGTCCGAAGGCATGGTGCCAGAGCTCGACGGCTATCCCTCGATCGCCCTTAGTGCGCGCGGTCAGTGGGCCAAAGAGCATCCGGAAACGGTCAAAGCGTTCCTGGCGGCCCTGGGCGATGCGACCCAGCTCATCGGCGACAAGCCAGACGAAGCCATGAAGGCCGTACGCAGCCGTTTCGAGGGTGTCAACGACGAAGTCTACGCCGCCGCCTGGAAGAACAACCGCAAATCGTTCCCGAAAACGCCTTATTTGACGGAAGAGGAAGTAGAGCGCGCCATCAAGTTCCTGGGCGAGATTCAAAAGGAATCCATTCCGGGCAAGGCCGGTGACTACTTGACCCAAGTGCGCTAAGACGCCTACCTCTCTGTCCTACCAGCGTGCAGGTTGCGTAAAGCCTTCGCGCGGTCGCTTCCCGGTGAACTGTGATGATCGATAAGAACACGTCGCTTTATGCGGCAGGGCTCGGTATCGCCTTTTATCTGCCCTTGACGGGTGCCCAGGGGTTTCTCGAGGACAGCAAAGCCTCGCTGGAGCTGCGTAACTTCTACATGAACCGCGACTTTCGCGAAGGCGACGGCCAATCCAAGCGCGAGGAATGGGCGCAAGGCTTCATCTTGCGTTACGAATCCGGCTACACGCCCGGCCTGATCGGGGTGGGGTTCGACGCGATCGCCATGCTCGGGATCAAGCTCGACTCCGGACGCGGACGTTCAGGTACTGGCCTGCTGCCGGTCCAGGAAGACGGTGGCGTACCCGATACCTATTCGAAGGCCGGCGGCACCTTGAAACTCAAGGTCTCCGAAAGCGAGTTGCGGGTAGGTACCTTGTTGCCCAAGTGGCCGACCCTGGCTTCCAATAATGGGCGTTTGCTGCCGCAGACGTTCGAAGGCACACAGGTGCTGGTCAACGAGTGGAAAGCGTTCGAGCTCACTGGCGCCAACATCCGGCAGACGGTCTACCGCGATCAGTCGGGTTCCACAGGCCTGGCCCTGAACAACAAGAACCGTCGCTTCGGCGGCCCGCTCGATGGCGGCGACTTCAACGTCGCAGGTGTCGTCTACCATGCCGGTGCCGCGACTGACCTGCTGGCTCAGTACGCCGTACTGGAGGACCTCTACACGCAACGCTTCTACGGGCTCACCGACCGCCGCAGAGGTGACTGGGGCACGTTTACCAGCGATATCCGTCTGTTCGATAGCGATGAGCAAGGTCAGGCCCGTGGCGGGGCGATCGACAACCGTGCGCTCAGCTTGATGGGCTCGTTCAAACGCGCAGGGCATGCCTTCGGCCTCGGTTACCAGCGCATGTTCGGCGACTCGGCTTTTCCCTACGTGGCGGGCACCGACCCGTACCTGGTGAACTTCGTCCAAGTCGGCGACTTCGCCGAAAAGAACGAGCGTTCCTGGCAGGCCAAGTACGACTTCGACCTCGCCACCCTGGGTATGCCCGGTCTGACGTTCATGGCGCGTTATCTGCGCGGTGGCCAGGCCGAGGTGCCCGGCGCCGAGTCAGGACGCGAGCGTGAACTGGACGTCGAGCTGCAGTACATCGTGCAAAGCGGGTCGGCCAAAGGGCTGAACATGCGTTTGCGCAGCGCCACCTACCGTTCGGACTTCAGTCGCGATGCCAACGATGTAAGGGTCATCGTCAGCTATCCACTGTCGCTTCTGTGACCCACGATCTTTAGCAGGAGAGCAATCATGCAGGCTCTGGTAACGCTTCAATGCGAGGGCAATGTCGGCCTTATCAGCCTCAACAACCCACCGGTAAACGCCCTGTCGCGCGAGGTGCGCGAGCAGTTGCTGGCTTGCCTGCAGCAGGCGCAGCTCGATCCTCGCTTGGCCGCCATCGTCATCCTGGGCGAGGGCCGCACCTTCATTGCCGGGGCCGATCTCAGCGAGTTCGATCTCCCTTTGCAGCCTCCGCACCTGCCCGATGTGCTGAACGCCATCGAGCGCTCGACCAAGCCGGTCATCGCTGCAATGCATGGTTCGGTATTGGGAGGAGGGCTGGAACTCGCCATGGCTTGCCATGTCCGGCTCGCCGCACCCGATACCCGCTTCGGTCTGCCGGAAGTCAGCCTCGGTCTGATCCCGGGCGCTGGCGGGACCCAGCGTCTACCGCGGCTTTGCGCGATGGATGTTGCGCTCGACATGGTGCTTGGCAGTCAAATCATCGATGCTGCACGCGCTTTGGAAATTGGTCTGCTGGATCGCTTGAGCCAGGTGTCGGTCAGAGCCTGCGCATTGCAACTGGCGGCTGAAACGGTGGGCCAGCCCTTACGCCGGACTGCGGAGCTGGCGCCGCAGGCTTTCGACGCTGCCGCACTGGAATTGCGTGCTCAGGCGAGCCTGGGCAAGATGCCTGGGCAGCAAGCGCCCGCATTGGCATGGCAAGCGCTGCAAGCGGCATGCAAGTTGCCTTTCGAGCAAGGCATGGCCTGCGAGCGCGAGCTGTTCGTAGCCCGTCGACACAGTGCGCAAGCCCGTGCGCTGCGCCATGTGTTCTTTGCCGAGCGCGATCTGGCGTCGCGTCGTCGTGCATTGGCGCGTCAAGCGCCGGTGCGGCCCGTGGTGCAGGTGGCGGTGATCGGTGCCGGCACCATGGGCAGCGGTATCGCGATCTGTCTGGCCAACGCCGGCATCCAGACACTTTTGATCGACACCCAGACTGCCGCCTTGACGCGCGGTCGTACAACCGTCGAGCGCTATTACGCCAGTGCGGTGGACAAAGCTCGCTTGAGCATACAGCGGGCGGCCACCCATGCCGGTCTGATCCAATACGCCGACGAGTTGCAGGCTGTCTCACAGGCCGACCTGATCATCGAAGCGGTGTTCGAGGACATGAGCGTCAAGCAGGCCGTGTTCCGTCAACTGGACCGGTTTGCCAAGGCCGGCGCCATCCTGGCGACCAATACCTCCTACTTAGATATCGAGGCCATTGCTGCGGTCACCGAACGTCCTGGTGACGTCATCGGCATGCACTTTTTCAGTCCAGCGCACGTCATGAAACTGCTTGAAGTGGTGAGAACCCCCGCACTGCGACCGGACGTACTGGCCACGGTGCTGGAACTGGGTGGCCGCTTGGGCAAGACCGCCGTAGCGGTCGGCAATTGCTACGGTTTCGTGGGCAACCGCCTGCTCGCTGTTCGCGAGCGCGAAGCGGCCTTCCTGCTCGAAGAAGGTGCGGCCCCAGAGGATGTCGATCGGGTCATGCGCGACTTTGGCTTTCCACTGGGTGTCTTCGAGCTGCGCGACTTGGCAGGCGTCGATATCGCCTGGTTCAACCGCAAGGGTCGTGGCGAGCGTCTGGGACAGGCCGAGCGCGAGTGCAACCTGATCGAGCAATTGTACGAAGCCGGTCGCCTCGGACAGAAGAGCGGCGCGGGGTACTACCGTTACGACGAAGGGCAACGCAAAAGCATGGCTGACCCGTTCGTGGCCAAGCTGCTGGTCGAGCATCGGCAGTCCCGTGGCATGCAGCCCCGAACGATCGACGATGAGGAGATTTTGCAGCGTTGTCTGTTCGCGATGATCAACGAAGCGGCGCATCTGCTGGACCAGGGCATCGTCGACAGCCCCAACGACATTGATCTGATATGGATCCATGGCTACGGCTTCCCTCGCTATCGCGGCGGCCTGCTGTACTACGCCGACCAGATAGGTTTGCAACCGATTGCGCAGGCGCTGCAACGCTGGGCATCGCTTCATCCGGAGCGGGAAATGCAAGTGGCGCAACGGTTGCAGACCCGCGCCAGCGCAGGCACGCCGCTCAGCCAACGCTGAGCGCCTTGTCTCACTTTGGGGCGGTCGATGACCACGACTTCGACCGCCCCGTTTTTTTTGCAGACAATGCAGCATGGGGGAGATACCGGGCCATGAGCACACTCACCAATACCACGCAAAACAGACGCAGCGTTTGCGTGGCCAGGACGAACCCGGTATCGGCATGGGTTTCCACGGCCAGGATCGCCATGGCGTCCAAGCCGCCCGGGCTGGTCGCCAGATACATCGAGAGGAAATCGATGTCCAGGGCTTTGGCCAGGCACCAGGCGCAGCCTGCGCACAGCGTGATCAAAAGAGAGGCACTCAGGAGCATGGCCGGCATCTGACGCGATACATAGGCCACCGTACCACGGTCGAAGCGCAACCCGATGTAGCAGCCGATCAGACCGTAACCCAGGCCGAAGACCCAGCCCGGCAGGTCGAGGGTCAACAGTCCCGACAGCTGCAAAACCGCCCCGAGCAGCAACGGCACCAACAAAGCCCCTGCCGGCACGCGAGTGCCTGCCGCTACGCCAACCACAATCACGCCAAGACTGAGCGCGAAGTCGGACAAGTGCGCTGCCTTGCCCATGGCTGCTGCACCGGACACAGGCGCCTGCGCGCCAAGGACATGACTGACCCAGGCGCCGACCAGCACGACGCATACCACCCGGACGTATTGCATGGTCGCAACTACCCGGGCATCGGCACCGTATTCTTCCGACATGGCCACCATGGCCGAGGCGGCTCCAGGTGCAGTGCCCCAGGCGGCGGTCGCTTTGGAAAGGCCACTGAAACGCATGGCACCGATGCCGGTCAGCACGCTCATCGTCAAGGTCAACAGGGTAGCGCCGAGCATCTGGTACCAAGACTGCACCAGCGTATGCACGACCGGCCAGGTCATCGAATGGGCGACCAATAAGCCGATGCAACCCTGGCCGAAACGGAATCCATGGCGGTGCACGCGTACTTTCATACCGGCCAGTGCGCAGGCGATGGCCGCGAGCATGGGGCCGAGGAACAGACCCGCTGGCACTTGCCAGCGATGCAGCCATTGCCCTGCGATACCGGCGGCAAGCACGAGCATCAGCCACTGCAGCGGCGTTGAGGCCAAACGGGGAAACAGACGGTGCATCGAGCATTCCTCACACAGGATGCCGTCATTAATCGGTCACCTCTGTGGGCAAGTCCATTGGCAGTTTTTGATGAACCGATTACCGGGAGTTATGAATGATGGATTTGAGGGACCTGACGTATTTCGAGGTCATCGCCCGTACGGGGCATCTGGGACAGGCCGCGCAGTTGTTGCATAAGAGTCAGCCGGCGCTAAGCAAAAGCATCAGGCGCCTCGAGCACGCCATGGGCGCACAGTTATTCATGCGCGAAGGGCGGCGCATCAAACTCACCGAAGTGGGTGACCTTCTGCTGCAGCGAAGCCGCCAGTTGCAACTGAACATCGCCGAAACCGAGCGCGAAGTACGTGACTTTGCCAATGGCCGGCTTGGCACCATCCGCTTGGGTTGTTCAGCCAGCATGGCAGAGCACTTGCTACCGCAGTTGGCCTCTTTTCTGCTCGAACGTGCGCCTGAGCTGCGGCTCAAGCTTTCCATCGGCCAGGACGACATGCTCAGGCAGACGCTGACCTCTGGGCGGCTGGATGCGGCCATCTGCCCACTGGGCGCGGAAGATCTTCAAGTGTCGACCTTTCCCATTCTGCAAGATGAGGCCGTGGTGGTGGCCAGTGCCGATCATCCCGTTTTCGCCCTGCCAGTGGACATTGCCGCGTTGACCCGATACCGCTGGGTATTGCCGGCACAGACCGTGGCGTCCAGGCAGTGGCTCGATGAGGCCTTCCGCTCGCGGCAGTTGCCGCTCCCTGCAGTGCAGATCGAGACCAATGCGGTATCCATGCTGCCCAGGCTGATCGCCCGGACGCGATTGCTCAGTTTTCTGGCCCGGGAAACACTCGCCTCGGGGCGCTGGCAATCCATCTTACGTGAGGTGCCGCTAGCGCAGACCACCATGGTCCGCACCGTGGCGGTCAGCGTGCGGTCGCAAGGGTATCTGGCGCCGGCAGTGCGTCTGATGGTCGATCTGCTCAAGCGCGACGGGCAACGCTTTTTCTCTCCTGACTGATTCCAATCCATGGAACAGCAGCGTTGTCAGTCTCCTCAAGCTTTTGGACACTTCGACTGCGCACCGAATCCGGTACGCCCATTCCACCATGGAGAGCTTTGATGAGTCGCGACGTGTTCATCTGCGATGCTGTGCGTACCCCTATCGGGCGTTTGAACGGTGCCTTGGCTTCGGTGAGAACCGACGATCTGGCGGCCATTCCACTCAGGGCATTGGTCGAACGCAACGCCGGGATCGACTGGAGTGCGCTGGATGAAGTGTTCATGGGGTGTGCCAACCAGTCTGGTGAAGACAACCGCAATGTCGCACGCATGGCACTGCTGCTCGCGGGGCTTCCAGCGAGCGTTCCTGGAGTCACGTTGAATCGTTTGTGCGCATCGGGTCTGGAGGCGGTAGGTGCGGCGTTTCGAGCCATCGCCAATGGCGAAATGGAGTTGACGATCGCTGCCGGCGTCGAATCGATGACGCGCGCGCCCTACGTCTTGGGCAAGGCCGAAGCCGCCTATGGGCGCGCGCAGCAACTGGAGGACACCACGCTGGGTTGGCGTTTCGTCAACCCAGCGCTGCAAAGCGCCTACGGCGTGGACAGCATGCCGGTGACTGGCGACAACGTGGCGCGTCAATACGGCATTTCACGTGAGGACCAGGACGCCATGGCTGTACGCAGTCAGGCGCGTACCGCCGAGGCACAGCGACGCGGCTTTCATGCCGAAGAGATCGTGCCTGTCGTGATCGCTGGGAAACGGGGCGAAACTGTAGTGATCCATGACGAGCACCCGCGTCCGGACACCAGCTTGGCGGGGCTGGCCAAGCTCAAGCCAGTAAATGGCTCGCAGCATAGCGTCACTGCGGGCAACGCCTCGGGCCTCAATGATGGGGCGAGCGCAATGATCCTGGCCAGTGCCGAAGCCGTTGCCCGGTTCGATCTGCAGCCACGCGCGCGCGTGCTGGGCATGGCCAGCGCCGGCGTACTGCCCGAGGTCATGGGGATTGGTCCCGTTCCGGCGGTGCGCAAACTGCTGCAGCGTCTTGAAATGAGCATTGGGGATTTCGATGTCATCGAGCTTAACGAAGCCTTCGCCGCTCAAGGGCTGGCTGTCATGCGGGCGCTTGGTTTGCCGGATGACAGTGAGCGGGTCAACCCCAACGGTGGCGCAATAGCCCTTGGACACCCCTTGGGCATGAGTGGCAATCGTCTGGTACTGACAGCGGTTCATCAGCTGGAGCAGATCCAAGGCCGGTATGGTTTGGCAACCTTGTGTGTCGGTGTGGGCCAGGGCCTAGCCTTGGCGTTCGAGCGAGTCGAATCCAGGCGTTGAGCACAGCCCGCCGTGCGCATTCAGCCATAGGCTGTTGCCCCGACAGGCTTTGAAAGGACGACTGCACACCCTACCACCGACACCTTGCCGGATCATTTCTTCAGCAGATCGCCCAACGCCGCGAACGGATTGTGCGTCGCCTTGGCCGTTTTCGGCGAACTCAGCGAGCCTTCGCTGAAATACTGCTGGTCGGTGTAACGCGAGTGCTCGTTGTCGTGGCAGTACAAGCACAACAGCTCCCAGTTCGAGCCGTCTTGCGGGTTGTTGTCGTGGTTGTGGTCGCGGTGATGCACGGTCAGTTCCGAAAGGCGCTTGCCGGCGAACTCGCGGGCGCAGCGGCCGCACACGTGGGGGTACATCTTCAGGGCCTTGTCGCGGTAGCCCATTTCCTTGTCGCGCTTGGCGTCAGCGAGGATGCGGTCGAGCCGCGCGGTGGCGGCGGAGGTGGAGGCCGAGCTCATGGCGTTACCTTTGTGTTCTGATCAGGCGAATGACGGTTGTACGGCGAAGTCTAGCCTGCGCAACCACAGGTCGGACAGGCGCGATGTGCAACTTGCAGGTAGCCTATAGGAAGTTTCCTGATCGGAGGTGGCCATGTTCGCCATTTTTGTCCTCTGGCTGCTCACCGGCCCGACCGCGGCCGAGGCTGCCGCGCTGCAGCCGCAAGTGCAGCCGCAAGTCATCGTGCCGGTACCGGGCGCGCCTGGCACTGCAACGCCGTCACCCTATCCGCAGATCACCCCGAGCAACCCGCCCAAGGCCGGCGACGGCACGCCGGGCGGGCCATCCTTGCCGCCGATGCCGCACCCCAGGCCGCCCAAGGACCAGCCGTTGCCCAAGCCTGCGCAAGCCCCGCCGGTGACCTTGCCGGCCAAGCGCTGAGGTGCCTGAGGCCAGGCAGCAGCTTCGACGTGCGCCGGGGCTAGGCCACGCCCAGGTTTTCCAGCACGAAGCCGTATTCCAGTGCCACGTCGCGCAGCGCCTGATAGCGACCGCTCATGCCGCCATGGCCGGCACCCATCTCGGTCTTGAGCAGCAGCAGGTTGTCGTCGGTCTTGAGGGTGCGCAGGCGGGCCACCCACTTGGCGGCCTCCCAGTACTGCACGCGGCTGTCGTTGTAGCCGGCCACCACCAGCAGCGCGGGGTAGGCTTGGGCCTTCACGTTCTCGTAGGGCGCATAGGCCTTGATCCGTGCGTACACCTCCGGCTCTTCGGGGTTGCCCCACTCGTCGTACTCGGTCACGGTCAGCGGCAGGTCAGGGTCGAGCATGGTGTTGAGCGTATCGACGAAGGGCACTTCGGCGATGGCGCAGCGGAACAGCTCGGGGCGCTGGTTCAGTACCGCGCCGATCAGCAGGCCACCGGCGCTGCCGCCGCTGATCGCCAGGCGCTCGGAAGCCGTCACGCCTTGCGCGATCAAGTGCTCGGCGCAGGCGATGAAGTCGTCGAAGGTGTTCTGCTTGTGCGCCTGCTTGCCGGCGCGGTACCAGGCCTCGCCCAGCTCGCCGCCGCCGCGCACGTGGGCGATGGCGAAGGCGACGCCGCGTTCCAGCAGGCTCAGCCGCGCATGGGAGAACCACGGGTCGAGGCTCTCGCCGTAGGCGCCGTAGCCGTACAGGTACAGCGGCACGCACCGGCCCTGGTCGGCGCGTCGGCGCACCAGGCTGATCGGCACCTGGGTGCCGTCGGCGGCGGTGGCCCATAGGCGTTCGCTGACGTAGTCGTCGGCATCGAAGTCGCCGAGCACGGGCGTTTGCTTGAGTACCGTCTGCGCGCCATCGGCCAAGGTCAGCTGGCGCACCTGGGCCGGGCGGTTCAAGGCTTCATAGCGCAGGCGCAGGTGCGGGCCGGCGAACTCCAAGCTGTCCTGCACATGGAGGCTGTACGCTGCGTCGGGCAACTGCACACGGTAGGCCGTCTGGTCCTGCGGGTGCACTTCGATGATCGGCAGGCCGCCTTCGCGCAGGCTCAAGGTGATGGCACCGGCGTTGAGGCTGAGGTCTTCGAGCATCACCGTATCGCGGTGCGGCACCAGTAACTGCCACTGGTCGTGGCGCGGCGCCTGGTCGGCCGGGGCGTGGAACAGCGCGAAGTTGATGCCGTGCTGGTTGCTGCGGATGAACCACTGCCACTGCCCGTCGAGCTGGCCGTGGTCGGGGAAATACTCGTGTCCTTCCTGGCGCGGCGCCAGGCAGGCGAAGTCGGCCTGCGGCGTGGCGGCGTCCAGCACCCAGGCCTCGCAAGTGGTCTTGCTGTTGAGCAGCAGCACCAGCTGGCGTTCGGAGCTGGTGCGGTAGCAGTGCAGGAAGAAGCGGCCGTCGGGCTCTTCGAAGACGGTCTCGGCGCCTGCCTGGCCGAGGGTGTGGCGGCGCAGGCGCCAAGGTCGTTGGGTGTCGTCGAGTTCGGCGAAGAACAGCGTCTGGCTGTCGTTGGCCCAGGTTATGCTGCCGTCGCAGTCGTCGAATGGCAGGGTCTGGACCGCGCCGCTGACCAGGTCCTTGACATATAGCGTGTAGATTTCATCGCCCGTGGTATCCAGGCTGTAGGCCAGGCGCCGATGGTCGGGACTGATGCTGAACGCGCCCAGCGAGAGAAACCCGCCTTCGGCCAGGGCGTTGGGGTCGAGCAACAGGGTCTCGGCCTGCTCATCGACCTGCAGGCCGCCATCCGCCGGGCGCGCGCAGCGGTAGTGGCGTGCGTACTCGTCGCCTGCCGTGGTGCGCGTGTAATACAGGTACGGACCCCAGGGCGAGGGCAGCGACAGGTCGGTTTCCAGAATACGCCCCTTGATCTGCTCGAACAGGGCCTCGCGCAGCGGTGCTTGGTGCGCTAGAAAGGCCTGTTGGTAGGCGTTCTCGGCGTCCAGGTAGGCCAGCACCTCAGGGGTGTCGCGGGCCTGCAGCCAGGCGTAGGGGTCGGCTCCGGCGTGGGGCTGGGCGATGGGCGGGGAGGGCGGCAGGGTGCTCGCGGACATAGGATTCTCTTGACTGGGGCGACGACGGCGCAGCGCTGGCACGGTGTCGGGCGTGGGGGGCGCCTGCGCCCGGAAAAGCAGTTATCATAGGCACCTTTTCCCCTGGCTTGCATCCTCACCATGACCGAACACGACTACCTCCTCGCCTGGGGCCTGTACGCCTTCGCCGCCCTGGGCTGCCTGCTGGTCTTCTGCAAGCTCACCGGCTGGATGTGGCGCTGGTTGCGCGAGCCGCTGCGGGTACTGCTGGCGGTGCTGCTGCTGAGCCCGACCATCGTCGATCCGGCCAAGGACAGCTTTGCCCCGGCCATCGCCATCAGCACCCTGGACATCGCCTTCAAGGTCGGCGGCAACGCCTGGCGCGCCGCCTCGGACCTGGCCATGTACGGCCTCTTCGCCTTCGTGCTCTATGCCGTGTTCGTGCTGATCCGTTGGCCGCTGGAAAACCGCGCCCGCGAGCGCCGGCGCCAGGTCGAGGCGGCCGCCGAACGCCGCCGGATCGAAGATCAGGAACTCGACGCCGCGCCGCTGGCCGCCGACCTCAACGACCGTTACCGTGACCGTTCCCCTGCTGCGCCCGTGCAAACCGGCAGCGGTCGGGTCGAACCCAGGATCTAGCCAGGAGCCCGCCATGTGTGAACTGCTCGGCATGAGTGCCAACGTGCCCACCGACATCGTGTTCAGCTTCACCGGCCTGATGCAGCGCGGCGGCCGCACCGGCCCGCACCGCGACGGCTGGGGCATCGGCTTCTACGAAGGGAGCGGCTTGCGCCTGTTCCAGGACCCGTCGGCGAGCAGCGAGTCCGAGGTCGCCAACCTGGTGCAGCGCTATCCGATCAAGAGCGAGGTGGTGATCGGCCACATCCGCCAGGCCAACGTCGGCAAGGTCTGCCTGTCCAACACCCATCCGTTCATGCGCGAGCTGTGGGGGCGCAACTGGTGCTTCGCGCACAATGGCCAGATGCAAGGCTTCGAGGGTCAGAAAACTTTCTACCGGCCGGTGGGCGACACCGACAGCGAGGCGGCCTTCTGCGACTTGCTCAACCGGGTGCGCGACGCCTTCCCCGAGCCGGTCGCGGTCGAGGAGTTGCTGCCGGTGCTGGTGCAGGCCTGTGCCGAATACCGTAGCCAGGGCGTGTTCAACTGCCTGCTGAGCAATGGCGACTGGCTGTTCTGCTTCTGCTCCACCAAGTTGGTGCACATCACCCGCCGTGCCCCGTTCGGCGCGGCGCGCCTCAAGGACGTCGACCTGATCGTCGACTTCCTCACCGAGACCACACCCAACGACGTTGTGACCGTGATCGCCACCGAAGCCCTCACCGAAAACGAGACCTGGAACCGTTACGAACCCGGCCAGTGGGCGCTGTGGCGCCACGGCGAGTGCACCGCCCACGGCAACAGCGAGGAAGCGCCGGTATGTTCCTGAGCTATCTGCGTCTGCTGCTGTTCACCGGGGCGTTGCTGGCCGGCATCCAGGTGCCGGGGTACATCGACAGCTACAGCCAGCGGGTCGAGGCGCACATGCTGGAATCGCGCGAAGCGCTGAGCGGCTTCAAGGAAACCGCCGAGCGCTTCTTCAACGGCGACCTGCAAGCGTTGTTGCGCCATTACCGCAGCAGCGACGACCCGGTGTTCAACAGCGACGCCAACAGCATCGAGAGCCTGCTGGTCCGCAACCAGGCGCTGGAAAGCGAATGGCAGCTCCTGCAAGGCAACGTCTGGGTGCGCACCTGGCACGTGCTGGTGCAGCCGGACGAGCAGCTGCGCGAGGAAACCCTCAGGGCCTACAACTACCAGATCCTGTTGGTACCCGAGGCGATCGCCTGGGGCATCGGCGCCGGGCTGCTGCTGGCCCTGGCGGTGGAAAGCCTGCTGCGTCTGCTGGGCTGGGCGATCCTCGGTGCGCGACGTCGGCCAGTCAAGGAAAGCTGGCGCTGATTGGCCGGCGCCTCTATCGCTCAACCCAGTGCCGTATCCAGAAACATCATCACGGCGAACCCACCCATCAGCCCCACCGTCGCCGAGGTCTGGTGGCCATTGCGGTGGGTCTCCGGGATCACCTCGTGGGACACCACGAACAGCATCGCCCCAGCTGCCAGGCCCATGCTGATCGGGTAGGCCAAGGCGAAGCCGGTGGAGATGCCCAGGCCGATCACCGACCCTAGCGGCTCCATCAAACCCGAACCGATCGCCACCAAGGCCGCGCGCAGGCTCGACAAGCCCGTGGCGCGCAGCGCCAGGGCCACGGCCAGGCCTTCGGGGATGTCCTGAATGGCGATGGCGCTGGTCAGCGGCAGACCGACGCTCATGTCGCCGTTGGTGAAGCTCACGCCGATGGCCATGCCTTCAGGCAGGTTGTGCAAGGTGATCGCCAGCACGAACAACCAGACACGGTTGATGCGCTCGGTTTCCGGCCCTTGGGCACCGGTGCTTTCGTGCTCGTGCGGGGTGAAGCGGTCCAGGCCGAGCATCAACAGCACCCCAAGGCCCATGCCGAGCACCACCACCGCAGCGGCCAGCGAACCTTTGCCGGTGATTTCGCGGGCGGCATCCAGGCCCGGCAGGATCAGCGAGAACGAGCTGGCCGCCAGCATCATGCCGGCGGCGAATCCAAGCATCACATCCTGGTTGCGGCTGCTGACATCGCGCAGCACCACCGCCAGCACCGCCCCCAGGGCCGTGGCGCCGAAGCCCGACAGCCCCCCAAGCGCCGCCAGGTGCAGGTTGTCGGCGTGCTCGCCGTTGACCGCGTTGTAGATGCTGGCTCCCAGCAGGAACAGGATCGCCAGCAGGCTCAAGCCCAGGCCCGCGCTGAGCCACGGGCTGCTCAGCGCCTGCTGGCGCCAGATGCCGAGCATGGAGGCTGGTGTCGGGGCGGAAGAATCGGCTGGTGGCATTGCGAACCTCGTGGCTGAAAGGGTCTGTCGAGTCTAAGGGTGGACCCGCGCCACTCACCAAGGATTCCCTTCTATGGCGTTCATAGCGCCACGCCGCAGGACGGCACGGTGCCGATTTCAAGCTCGAGCGCATTCAAGCGAAGCGCATTTGGGACATCCGCGGCGGCGTGTGGTCGTACTCAGTGAGGCACGCAGTCGAGACGGTCGCGGCGCCTGACCTTCCGATCTTTCTATGCAGGAGCAGTGACATGGGTTCGACATTCAATGGGCTGATTGGCCTGATCATTCTGGCCTTAGACATCTGGGCGATCATCAACGTCATCCGCAGCGGTGCCTCCGGCGTCGCCAAGGTGTTGTGGATTCTGCTGATTCTGTTCCTGCCGGTCGTGGGCCTGATCATCTGGGCCATTGCCGGTCCGCGCGGCAACGCACGGATTTGATCCAGACGCGATAGGCCGCGAGACACGCGCTCACGGTCCAAGCAACGAGGCTCGGCGCTTGTCTGTCACTCGACGGGCAAGCGCCGAGCCTCGTTCGGTAAGGGGGGACGACAACGCTTACGCTGTTCCACGCAACCCGGTGGCAATCTGCCCCGCGCGAAGGTGACACAATTTTCACACTGGATTAATGAAAATCCGCGCCGCACAATGCCGCCTCGGCCCTGCACCAGCGATCGTGGCTGGCGGGCATCTTTCCGCAACCCGCACTTTCAGGACCTTTCCGTTCATGGCTTATCCCGATGCCTTGAAGCAAAAGGGCGCGCGCGCTCCCTTCACGCCTACCGTCAAACGCCATCTGGCCTACACCCTGCTCAGCGCACTGGTGATCATGCTGATGCTGAGCCTGGTGCGTCTGGCGCTGCTGCTCTACAACAGCGACATGATCGGCGACACGCCTTATGCCACCGTCGCCGAAGGTTTTCTCAACGGCCTGCGCTTCGATCTGCGCGTGGTGGTGTACATCAGTGTGCCGCTGCTGCTGGCGACCTTGAGCACCTGGGCCATGGCCCGGCGCGGGTTGTTCCGCGTGTGGCTGACGCTGACCTCGAGCCTGGTGATGTTCCTCGGCTTGATGGAGATGGACTTCTATCGCGAGTTCCACCAGCGCCTGAACGGTCTGGTGTTCCAGTACATCAAGGAAGACCCCAAAACCGTCCTGAGCATGCTCTGGTACGGCTTCCCTGTGGTGCGCTACCTGCTGGCCTGGCTGCTCGGCACCTGGCTGCTGAGCCTGCTATTCAAAGGCATCGACCGGCTGACACGCGGGCAGGGCAGCGCCGACACGGGCGCGACGTTCACCCGTCCCACCCCGTGGTACAACCGCCTGGCAGTGTTCATGGTGATCCTGCTGTTGGCGGTCGTGGCCGCACGCGGCACCTTGCGCCAAGGCCCGCCGATGCGCTGGGGCGACGCCTACACCACCGACTCGAACTTCGTGAACCAGCTGGGCCTCAATGGCACGCTGACCTTGATCGATGCTGCCAAGAGCCGCTTCGGTGAGGACCGCGCCAACGTCTGGAAGGCCACTCTCGATCCGCAGGTCGCCCTGCAGAGCGTGCGCGAGCAGATACTGACCGCCAACGACACCCTGGTCGATGCCGACGAGGCCGCCATCCGCCGCGATTTCGTGCCGCCACAGGCCAACACGCTGCCGATCAAGAACGTCGTGGTGATCCTCATGGAGAGCTTCGCTGGCCATTCGGTAGGCGCCTTGGGCAGCCCGAACGACATCACCCCGAACTTCGACAAGCTGGCCCAGGAAGGTCTGTTGTTCGACCGTTTCTTCTCCAACGGCACCCATACCCACCAGGGCATGTTCGCCACCATGGCCTGCTATCCCAATCTGCCGGGCTTCGAATACCTGATGCAGACCCCCGAAGGCGGCCACAAGCTGTCGGGGCTGCCGGCCTTGCTCAGTGCCCGTGACTACGACGATGTATACGTGTACAACGGCGACTTCGCCTGGGACAACCAATCCGGTTTCTTCGGCAACCAGGGCATGACCACGTTCATTGGCCGCAACGACTTCGTTGATCCGGTGTTCTCCGATCCCACCTGGGGCGTGTCCGACCAGGACATGTTCGACCGCGGCGCCCAGGAGCTGGCCCAGCGCGACGGCAAGAAGCCGTTCTATGCGTTGCTGCAGACGCTGTCCAACCACACCCCGTACGCATTGCCCAAGGACTTGCCGGTCGAGCCCGTCACGGGCCAGGGGCGCCTGGACGAGCACCTCACCGCCATGCGCTACTCGGACTGGGCTCTAGGCCAGTTCTTCGAGAAGGCGCGCAAGTCGCCGTACTTCAACGAAACGTTGTTCGTCATCGTCGGCGACCATGGCTTCGGCAATCACCAGCAGGTCACCGAGCTCGACCTGGGTCGTTTCAACGTGCCATTGCTGTTGATCGCGCCGGGTATCCAGGAGAAGTTCGGCAAGGTCGACCACACCGTCGGCACCCAAGTCGATATCGTGCCGACCATCATGGGCCGGTTGGGCGGCCAGACGCGGCACCAGTGCTGGGGTCGCGACCTGCTGAACCTGCCTCAAGGCGATCCAGGCGTGGGCATCATCAAGCCGTCGGGCAGCGAGCAGATCGTGGGCTTGGTGACCGGCGATCGTATCCTGATCGAATCCAAAGACATGTCGCCGCGCCTCTACCGCTACCAATTGGGTCGCGAGTTCAAGGCCGAGCTGATCGAGAGCTCTGACCAGCCACACCTGCTCAAGACGCTCGAAGCCTACATACAGACTGCGACCAAGAGCCTGCTCGACAACACGGCTGGGGTCGTCCACGGCATCCCGAAGTGAAAGGAGCGCTGGGGCCCTTGCGGCCCCTTCATGCCGAGTGAACAAATCCCTGAGCGCCAGGGTCATTTAGAACAGGCAGCAGCCGCTGCCTTTGACTCCCAGAGGGCTATTTGATGAAAAAGTGGGACATCATCTTTGCCGATCAAAAAGGCGAACTGACCACGCTGCAGCTCACCGCCGATCAACGGCCCGGTGAGGAAGAGGCAGCACGGGCGATCCGTTCGTCGTTGTTCCCGGTCATGGATGAGCTGGATCTCAACGATTTCCAGGATCGAAGCGTTTCTCCCACGGCCCGCTGGCTGAAAGAGCACAGCGGCGTGACCATCGCCGAGATCGTCGAGCATCCTTAGTTTTACGCACGCTAGCGTAGTGACCTGATCGGCACTACGCTGCCTGTCAGGCACCGGCTTTCTTCAGGGGCCTTTCCCGTTCCAATCCCTCGCCACGTCTTGCATCCGCTCCACATGCACCAGGGCCTGTGCCCCGCGCACGAAAAGTCTATCCATTGCACCGCAGGAGGACGTTTCATGATGAGCCACGACGACATCAGCAGCACCGTACTGCGCCAGATGAAAGAAGGCGGTTTCGACTTCACCCGCATCCATCCCATCGAGTTCTATGCCACTTTCCCCAGCGAAGCCTGTGCCCGGCGCGCCGCCGGGGCGTTCCGCGGCGAATCGACAAATGCCCAGTTGAGCGAGTTGGAAGAGGGCGCCTGGCACCTGCAACTGAGCAAGGTGATGTACGCCACCTACGTCGGCATTGGCGATTTCGAAGAGACCTTCGAACGTGTCATTTCGCCGCTGGGTGGTGAGATCAAAGGTTGGGGCGTGCGCCAGGAACGCATGACCGCCTGACGCGCGTCGCTGCCGCTGGGTCGTGCGGCCCAGCGGCTTTCTCAAGGCTTGCGAGCGGCCATGTGTTTCAGGTACGCCAGCAACGCATCCAATGCCCGATCGTCCAGAACCGATTCGTCGAACCCCGGCATTTTGCCTTGCGGCCATTGGCGCAGCGCCTGTGGGTTGCGGATGAGCTGGCGTAACCAGCCGTCTTGGAAGTATTCGGTCGGATTGTGCGGCAGGTTCAAATCAGGGCCTACCTGGGCATCGCCGCCGCCGTTGAGACGGTGGCACGCCATGCAGTTCTGCTGGAACAAAGCGAAGCCTTCACGTTCGGGGGCGCCGTGGGGCAGGGCAGGGTCTGGCAGCATCTGCGGGAAGCGCTGTTCGACGGCGGCCAGGCGCCGCAAGCGGTCGACTTGGAATGGCCATTGTTCGGGGCGGATGCCGCTGGCTTGCGGATCGGTCCAGACCACGTAGAAAGGGCCGGCGCTGGGTTTGCCGGCGGCCAATGGCGGCCAGGGCTGGGCAGGGTCCTCGATGGCCAACCAGGCCTTCGCAGGGCCTGATTGCAGAAGTGGCGCGGCCGGCATCTCGGCTGCGAAGCCATCCGCCGCCACGGCTTGCAGGTGGTCGTCTGCGCGGATGCTTTCGAGCAGGGCGGCCAAGGGCACGGCGCGGTAGTGCATGGCCCGTTTATAGGAAACGTCGGCAGGGACATCGATATTGCGCGCTTGCCGATGCGCCAGCAATTGCGCGGTGCTCCATTGCCGCGTGTGCTGACCCGCTTCCAGGACCAGTTCGGCGGCCCCCGCAGGTATGCAAAGCGCTATCCATCCCACTGCCAGCCAACGGCGCATGTGTGTGCTCCAACCAATCGAGGTCGGCAGGTTAACCGCGTCGCGCGTGGGACGCCATGGCTGTCCTTAGCCGAACAATCGGGTCATGTTCGGCAGGATCAACAGCAGGGTCGTGGCGAAAACGATGAGACCAGCTTGGCGAAACTTCGCGTGTCGGAACATAACGGACTGCCTTTTTGTTGTTATTCCTGAAATCAAATCTGGCGAGGCAGAGGCCTGCATAGTGCCAGACGTCGTCATCCTTGGCCGGCGAGCCTGTGGCGGGGGTGCATAACCAACAGTAGGGCGAACCTTGTCCATTTCAGAGACCCCTTTGTTCTACTTGCAGGGTTTTTAATCGCTTCGGGTTATGCTTACTGTTCGTCGCGCGTTGGAGTGCGCGGGCTAGACAGCTATCTTGCATTTCGTCGATAGGCGCGCCGGCATGCCCGTTCGTCAGTCCCGCCTACTTGCTTGTACGTGTCTTTCGCGTCAGGCTCTACGCCCTTCCTTCCTTTTTGTCGTTCGGGACTACTGCCATGTCGTTACGCATCTGCATCCTTGAAACCGATGTCCTGCGACCTGAGTTGGCGGCGCGGTACCAGGGTTATGGAAGGATGTTCGAACAGCTCTTCGAACGTCAGACCATCGCTGCGCAGTTTCGCGTCTTCAACGTGATGAACGGTCATTATCCCGACGATAGCGAGACGTTCGACGCTTATCTGGTGACCGGCAGCAAAGCCGATTCGTTCGCCGACGATCCCTGGATCGCAACCCTCAAGGCGTATCTGCTCAAACTCTATGCCCGTGGCGAGAAGCTGCTGGGCGTCTGCTTCGGCCATCAGCTGCTGGCCTTGACTTTGGGCGGCAAGGCCGAACGCGCCAATCAGGGTTGGGGCGTCGGCACGCACCGCTACCGCTTGGCTGCGCATGCGCCCTGGATGGGCGCCGAGACGACCGAACTGACCTTGCTCATCAGCCATCAGGACCAAGTCACCGCGTTGCCCGAGGGCGCGACGCTCATCGCCTCGAGCGACTTCTGCCCCAACGCCGCCTATTGCATCGGCGATCAGGTCCTGTGCTTCCAAGGCCATCCGGAGTTCGTCAACGACTACTCGCGCGCGTTGCTGGACGCACGGCAGGAGCACCTGGGCGACGAGGTCTATGCGCGTGCGGTGGCCAGCCTGGCCACGGCGCACCAAGGCGATCTGGTTGGGGAATGGATGCTCAGATTCATCGGCCATGCGCCCGACAAGGCGTCGAGCAAGGCCGCCAGCGCGGCGTGCACAGGCACTTCTTGAGCCCAATGGCGCTTCGGGGTCAGAGCCACCCCGAGCGCTTGAAGCTGGTGTACAGCCCCACACAGCCTAGACCGATCACGCTGAGCACGGCGTAATAGCCGTAGTGCCAGTTCAGCTCCGGCATGTTCTTGAAGTTCATCCCGTAGATGCCCGCCACCGCCGTCGGAAACGCCAGGATCGCCGCCCAGGCGGCGAACTTGCGTTGCGTGACGCTTTGCCGGGACGACTCCAGCCACATGCCCACCTCGATGGTCTGGGTGGCCAGCTCACCGATGGTGGTGAGGTCTTCCATCTGCCGGTTCACATGGATCTGTACGTCACGGAAGTACGGCCGCATCTGCTTGTCGATGAACGGGAAGTTGAGCCGCTGCAACTCTTCGCCGATCTCCACCATGGGCGCCACGTAGCGGCGCATGCGCAGGACTTCGCGGCGCAGGCGGTGCAGACGCTGGATGTCGCACTCCTGCAAGGCCTTGGTCAGCACGTTGCATTCCAGGTCCTGGATCTCTTCGTGGATGGCCTCGCTGACCGGCTGGTAGTTTTCGGTGACGAAATCCAGCAACGCGTACAGCACGAAGTCTTCGCCATGCTCGAGCAGCAGCGGGCGCGCCTCGCAGCGTTGACGGACCTCGGCATAGGACTGCGAGTCGCCGTTGCGGCAGGTGATCACATAGCCCGTGCCAGCGAAGATGTGCGTTTCGATGAACACCAGCTCGCCGTTTTCCAGAATCGGCGAGTAGGTGACGATGAACAGTGCGTCGCCAAAGGTTTCGAGCTTGGGGCGGCTGTGCTTTTCCAGCGCGTCCTCGATGGCCAGTTCGTGCAGGTCGAACTGGCCCTGCAAGGTTTCCAGCACTTGCGCGCTGGGCTCCTCCAGGCCGATCCAGACGAAATGCCCGGGCTTTTGCGCCCACTCGCGGCCTTCGTCGATGTTGATGTTGGTGACTTTCCTGCCGGCGCTATACACCGCCGCGGCGACTACTCGACCCATGATTGCGTGTTTCTCCGGTGAATCCATGGCCTGCCGGCCGCACCTGCGGCCGGAGCTCAGCCCAGATGCGCCCGATCGAGGGCGATGGCGGCATCCAGCGCGTCCAGCAGACCTTTGCGTACTTTCAACTTGGTGTTCTTGTGCGCGAGCATGTTCAGTTTTTTCAGCTCGCGCGCCTTGTCGAACGCACTGTCCAGCAACTGCGCGGCCGGGACCACGCGGTCGAGGAATCCAGCATGCATGGCAGCGTGCGGGTCGAACACTTCGGCGTTGATCACCGCGCGCTGGAAGGCGGCGCGGCCGAGGCGGTCACGGGCCAGCTCGATGCCAGCATGGTGCATGGTCATGCCGATCTGCACTTCGTTCAGGCAGATCTTGAACGGGCCTTCGACGCCGATGCGGTAGTCGCCCGCCAGCAGCAGGAAGGCGCCCTTGGCCACGGCATTGCCAGGGCAGGCGACGACGACCGGGAAGGGATGGGCGAGCAGGCGCCGGGTCAGTGCGGAGCCGGCGCTGACCAAGTCCACGGCCTGTTGCGGTCCGGCCGTCATCACCTTGAGGTCGTAGCCGCCGGAGAGGATGCCGGGCTGACCGGTGACGACCACCACCGCGCGCTCGGCTTCGGCGCGGTCGAGCAGGCTGTTGAAGGTGGCGATGAGCTCGGGCGAAAAGGCGTTGACCTTGCCGTTGCTCAAGGTCAGCAGGGCGATGCCGTCTTCGCTGTGGTAGGTGATCAACTCGCTCATGGAAGGCGTCCTTGAAGGTGGCGGGGCCCCGACGTTAACCAGCGGGGGCGGGCAGGTAAAGCGCCAAGGCTGACCGAGCGGTCATGGACGCTGGCGCGGTTGCGCTGGGCATTGGCTTGGGCCGATGGGGTCGGAAAAACCGGCGGCGGGATTGGCAGCATTGCCCTCTGGGTTGTGCATAAGCTTAACCGCATGAAAAATCTGAAAAAAAACTTGCCAAAGATAAAGCCTTCCACTAAATTAGCGCGCCTCGACAGGCTGAATGGCTTGAAGGGAAAACGGTGAAGTGTCCGAGTGGTCGAAGGAGCACGCCTGGAAAGTGTGTATACGAGAAATCGTATCAAGGGTTCAAATCCCTTCTTCACCGCCACATTCGTAAACGAGAAGCCCCTGAAGTCTTCAAGACTCCAGGGGCTTTTTGTTGCTCGTCGTTTGGGTGCTGAAGGCCAGGCCCTTGCCTGGGGCCGGCCTGGTCGGGCCGTGCCGTGTATCGAGTGGTCTGGATCGATGCCGTCAAGTCGCCGTTAGCGGCATCGTAGCGACTCGCAATGCCGAACCGGCCGCCTTCGCATCAAAACTGCACCGACGCCGAGACCCGCGCCGTGCGCGGCGCGCCCTGGAACAGATAGTCGTCGCCTAGATAGTCCCCCACATCGCGCCAGTAGCGCTTGTCGAACAGGTTGTCGACCGTCAGGCGCAGCACCGTGTCGTAACCGCCGATGCGCGTGCTGTAGCGGCTACCCACATCGAACACCGTGTACCCGCCCACCGACACCTCGCCGAGACGATCCGCATACTTGCTGGCGCTGTAGCGCGCGCCGCCGAGCAGCGCCAGGCCCGGCACCGGTAAGCTGTAGTCGGCGTACAGCGCCGCGCGCAGGTTGGGCACGTTCAGCGCCTGATGGCCTTCGTATTCGGCACTGCCGCTGCCGCTGACCCGCGCGCGGATGGCGGCGACGCTGGCCTGTAGTTGCAGGCGTGAGGTGGCCTGGCCGCTGGCGCCCAGTTCCAGGCCGGTGTTCTTCTGCTGGCCCTGTTGCACGTAGGTGAACTGGCCGTCGCCGTCCGGGCGGCTGTACTGGTAGGCCTGGCGCAATTGGAACAGCGCGGCGGTGAAGCTCATGCCGTGCCAGTCCTGCTTGGCGCCGATCTCGTACTGGTGCGACAGGGTAGGGGCGAGGATGTCCGAGGCATTACTGGCGAACCATGGTGCAGTCCCGCCTGCGGACAGGCCTTTGGCGTAGCTGAGGTAGAAGGTGGTGTCGGGCGCCGGCTTGTACAGCACAGCAGCGTTGGGCAGCAGTTCGTAGCGCTGGGTGTGGCGGCCGGCCACGCCGGTTTCGTCCCAGGTGCGTTCGTCGAGGCGTACCTCGCGTGCGCCGAGCACGGTCTGCCAGTGTTCGTCGAAGCTCAGCGTGTCATTGAAGAACACGCCGTACTGGCGGCTGTCCAGGCGCCGCTTGCTGTCTTGCAGGGCCAGAGTGGAGGCGGGCCAGAACGGCGCATCTTCGCCGATGTTGCCGCTGCCGACGAACTCGTTGTAGGTGGGCCGTTGGTCGAGGGTTCGCCGCTGGGCGGTAGTGCCCAGGGTCAGGTCGTGGTCCACGCCCAGCGCGTGGAAGCGGCCATCGAGCGTGGCCTGCGCTTCGACCACGCGACGCGTGTCGTCGGGGCTGCGGAAATCGTAGATGTCGTAGTCGCCCTCAGGGCTGAAGTGGTTGGGTACCGCTTCGTCGGCGCAGCTCGTCGCGCCATAGCAACCCCAGGCGAAAGCGCTGTAGTCGTCGATCACCACTTCGCTGCGTGAGGCGCTCAAGGTGCCGGTCCAGTTGTCATCGAAACGGTACTCGAAGCGCCCGCCCAGGTTCAGCGAGTCGCTTTTGACCGGCTTGGCCCAATCCTGATAGGCCAGGCGGTCGGTCGGGTCGACGCCGTGGGGCAGGGCGTTGCCGCCGAGCAGCTGATAGCCCGGCACCGAACGCTGTTCGCGCTGCTGGTATTCGGCGTCCAGTTGCAAGGTCGCGTCGGGGCCGATGTTCCAGTCGAACGCCAGCGATGCGAAGTCGCGTTGGCCGTCGGCGTGGTCGACGTAGCTGCGGATGTCCTCATGGGCCAGGTTGGCGCGCAGGCCGAACTGCCGCTCGCTGCCGAACCAGCCGCCCAGGTCCGTAGCCAGGTAGCGCTCGCCCTGTTCATTGCTCGACCAGGTAACGCTGCGCACTTCTTCCGGGCGCTTGCTGACGTAATTGATCAGCCCGCCGGGTGCGGACACGCCGCTATAGAGTCCGGAAAGCCCCTTGAGCAGCTCGACCTGCTGCTTGTTTTCCAGGGCCACGTTCTGCTCGCCGGCGAGGGTCTGGCCGTTGAGGCGATAGCTGTTGGCGGCATTGAGGGTAAAGCCGCGCACGTTGAAGTTTTCGTAATAACCGATCGGTGCGTAGCTCTCGCCGACCGACGCGTCGCTGTGCAGCACTTCGCTGAGCTGGCGCACCTGACGGTCCTGCAGCAGGGCTTGGGTGAACACGCTGACCGAGGCCGGCGTGTCGAGCAGGGGCGCGGCATGGGGGCCGGTGATCTGCGCCTCGCTGGCCTGGTAGCCCGCTTGCCAGGCCACGTCGGACACCTCCACGGGGGCCAGCAGCACGCGTTCGTCGGCCAAGGCGCTGGCGGGCAGGGCCATGCTCAGGGCCAGCAGGCTCAAGGGCAGGCGAGGATGGGGCGAAGGCATGCGGGCTCCTAAGGACGGTCGCGAGGTCGATGGGATGGAAATGGGTGCGGGTAGGCCATGGCATTACGCCATTTTTTGCGCGCGACAGCCTACCAGTTGTGGGCGGGCGATGGGCGCTCGAAAGCAGTCAGAGGTAAAGACGGTCAGAGGTAAAGACGGATGGGGCGCGGGAATATTCGGTGTGGTTGTCGAGAAGATAGTCACGCAGCTGGGTGCTGACGGCGGGAGCGTTCGGTGCGTCTGTTGAAGGGGCGAATGGACAGCGCGTTGCGTGAAGAAGAGCGCAGGCGGTGTGAAAACGCGCTGAAATGCCGTTGCGTCCAGCTCAGCCGTTTTCACACTGCGGCGGGTGCGCGGTCAGTCCTGGTCAGCGCTGGAACATTCGCCGTCGTCCTGCTCGACGGCAGGCGTCGGTTCGGCATGGACGGGAACGGTCGGCTCTTCGGGGTTCAGGCTTGGGAAGGGGAAGTTCGGGATTTCATGCATCTCGAGTGTCCTCGCAAGTGGGTGTGAACGGACGCTGCGGCGTGCCCCAAGCACACCACAGCTCGCGCAGGATACAGGACTGTGTGTGACAGTTCGGAAGAAATCGCGCCGCCCCATGAAGGCGGCGCGAGGCTTCGACCTTCAGATCCCCTTGCGCCGGGCAGCGGCGCGGCAGCCATTCGGCCACCGCCCATCCGCGCAACGGCCCTGCGCGATACAGCGCCTACTTGCGCCCCTCGGCGCCCTGCGCCACCTGATCGGTGCGCGCGCACATGATGAAGTCATTGCGGTGCAGCCCCTTGATCGAGTGGCTCCACCAAGTCACCGTGACCTTGCCCCACTCGGTCAACAACCCAGGGTGATGCCCTTCGGCCTCGGCGATTTCGCCCACCGCATTGGTGAACGCCAGGGCATGCTTGAAATTCTTGAAAAGGAACACCCGCTCGAGCTCCATGTGCCCATCGCGCACCTCGACGTTCCAGTCGGGAATCTCGCGGATCAGCTCGGCCAGCTCGTCGTCGCTGACTTTCGGAGCATCGGCGCTGCAGGCGACACAGTGGTTCTGGTTCAACGTGGTCATGAAAACGTTTCCTTGGATCGAATGGACGACAAAAGCGGTCAGGCAGCCTTGGGCGCGAACTTGGGCGGGTGCAGGCCCAACAGGGTCGCCTGCGCGACCATGCCCATGACGTCTTCATGGGCCAGGTCGAACAAGCGCTTGAGGCTCGGCAGCTTGAAGTACACCGGCTGCAGGATATCGATGCGGTAAGGCGTGCGCATCGCCTCGATCGGGTCGAATGGCTGGTGCTCGGGCTCGCCCGACAGCGCGTACAGGGTTTCCTTGGGCGAAGACAGGATGCCGCCGCCATACACGCGCGTGCCTTGGGGCGTGTCCAGCAGGCCGAACTCGATGGTCATCCAGTACAGCCGCGCCAGGTACACCCGCTGCTCTTTGCTCGCCGCCAGGCCCAGCTTGCCGTAGGCGTGGGTGAATTCGGCGAACCAGGGGTTGGTCAGCAGCGGGCAGTGGCCAAAGATCTCGTGGAAAATGTCCGGCTCTTGCAGGTAGTCGAGCTCTTCGGGCGTGCGGATGAACGTGGCGACCGGAAAACGCTTGCTGGCCAGCAGCTCGAAGAAGGTCTGGAAGGGGATCAGGGCTGGGACCCGTGCCACTTGCCAGCCGGTGGTGGCGTCGAGCACACGGTTGATTTCGCCGAGCTGGGGAATGCGCTCGGTGGGCAAGGCCAATTGCTCCAGGCCGTCGAAGAAGGCATCGCAGGCGCGCCCTTCGATCACTTTCACCTGCCGCGTGATGAGGGTGTTCCACACCGCATGTTCTTCCTGCGGATAATGGATGAACCCCTGGGCGTCGGGCTCGCGGGCCACGTAGTGCGTCTGTTTCATGGCGCTCTCCTGCTGAGGGCTTTTATTGTTGTGTGCTGCACGTGTGTGCAGTTGTAGCGCACGGCAGGCGGCAGGGAGTGGGGGATAGGGGCCGACAAAGCCAATCGAAAAGCGCTTTTCGTAACGCAAGTTTTACAAAATCGTGCCTGCATTGGAAAATCACCGACTTGTAGCGGTGTAGGTCGCCGTTTTTGTCAGACTTTCTTTACAACTATTTGGCGTCTGCGTTGGATTTTCGGCGCCGCGAGAGCGAACATGCGTATCAAAGTGCACTGCCAGAACCGCATCGGCATCCTGCGGGACATCCTCAACCTGCTGGTCGAATACGGCATCAACGTGCTGCGTGGCGAAGTCGGCGGCGACCATGGCAATGCCATCTATCTGCATTGCCCGAACCTGATGAACCTGCAGTTCCAGGCCTTGCGGCCCAAGTTCGAGGCCATCGGCGGGGTGTTCGGCGTCAAGCGCGTCGGCTTGATGCCCAGCGAGCGCCGACACATGGAGCTCAATGCGCTGCTCGGCGCCTTGGAGTTTCCAGTGTTGTCGATCGACATGGCCGGTTGCATCGTGGCGGCCAACCGCAGCGCTGCGCAGTTGCTCGGTGTGCGCGTCGATGAGGTGCCGGGCTTGCCGCTGTCACGCTACATGGACGATTTCGACCTGCCCGAACTGGTGCGCTCGAACAAATCGCGCATCAACGGCCTGCGCGTGCAGGTCAAAGGCGATGTGTTCCTGGCCGACATCGCGCCGCTGCAATCGGAGCATGACGACAGCGAAGCCCTGGCCGGTGCAGTGCTGACCCTGCACCGCGCCGACCGTATCGGCGAGCGTATCTACAGCGTGCGCAAGCAGGAGCTGCGCGGCTTCGACAGTATCTTCCAGAGCTCGAAGTCGATGGCTGCCGTGGTGCGCGAGGCGCGGCGCATGGCGCCGTTGGACGCACCGCTACTGATCGAGGGCGAGACCGGTACTGGCAAGGAGCTGCTGGCCCGCGCCTGCCACTTGGCCAGCCCGCGTGGGGCCTCGCCCCTGATGGCGCTCAACTGCGCCGGTCTGCCCGAGTCCATGGCCGAGACCGAACTGTTCGGTTATGGCCCAGGCGCGTTCGAAGGCGCACGCGCCGAAGGCAAGCTCGGCCTGCTGGAACTGACCGCAGGCGGCACGCTGTTCCTCGATGGGGTAGATGAAATGAGCGCGCGCTTGCAGGTCAAACTGCTGCGCTTCCTGCAGGACGGCTGCTTTCGCCGGGTCGGCAGCGACGACGAGGTGTACCTCGACGTCAGGGTGATCTGCGCCACGCAAGTGGACCTGTCGGAGCTGTGCGCGCGCGGCGAGTTCCGCCAGGATCTGTATCACCGCCTCAACGTGCTGTCGTTGCACATACCGCCGCTGCGCGAGTGCCTTGACGGCTTGCCGGGGTTGGTCGAGCATTTTCTCGATCAGGCCAGTCGGCAGATCGGTTGCGCCTTGCCGAAGGTCGTGCCGGCGGCCATGGACAAGTTGGCCCATTACCAATGGCCGGGTAACGTGCGGCAACTTGAGAACGTCATGTTTCAGGCCGTTTCATTGTGCGAAGGCGGCACGGTAAAAGCCGAACATATACGCTTGCCCGATTATGGCGTGCGACAACCCTTGGGCGAGTTTTCACTGGAAGGAAGTTTGGCCGACATTATCGGCAGGTTCGAAAAAGCGGTCTTGCAGAACTTATCGGCCGAACATGGCAGCAGCCGTGCCCTGGGTAAGCGCCTGGGTGTTTCCCATACCACCATCGCCAACAAGTTGCGCGACCATGGCTTGAACAAGGGCTGAGCCCGAAAGGCCGCCAGGCGGCCTCATGTCCAGGCTTTGCGCGGGTGGTCAGCCGTTGGAGCAACCATTGCCCATGACGCGGTATTCGAGCACGTGCCGCTGGCCCTGGGAGTCTTCGTAGGTCATGCGTGCCGGGACCACGGCGCACACGTTGGGTACTTCGCTGACCGACAGTACGTGGGCGATGTCCAGGTGCTGGGCGTAGTCGTAGGCTTCGACCGGGGTTGGTGCGGGAGCGTTCGGGTCGTCGGCCATGGCTACGCCAGTGGCGCTGCACAGGAGCATTGCCAATACATATTTCATGTTCGGATTACCTATAGGGTGAACCGCAAGTTGCACACTTGGAAGTTGCAAGTTGCAGGGGCTCGCGCAGCGTCATGAACGCGGCGTCGAACAGTGGGGTTGGAAGTTGCTCGCAATCGACACGGCCTTCGTGGGGGCTGTCGTTAGTGTCAATCTCGATGCCGTTGCTGGCGAGAGAAAGTCTAGGCGCCGAGCGAGGGTGGAAACAGCGCGAATCGTGATAAAGAGTGTTCGCATTTTTACAAGAATGCGCAGGTTATAGGCGTTATTTTTCGCCGCATCACTGGCCGTCGAACGCCGCGATATAAGACGCAGCACCGCAGCATGCCGCTCGGCAGGGCAGGCCGGCAGCGCTACTACCATCGTCGAATGGCCGCGTCCGTTCTGGTACGGTTACAACGGTTCCATACAAAAACAACTATTAAACCGAGGTATCAGAGATGAGTGCGGCTTCACTGTATCCCGTTCGCCCCGACGTAGCGGCTTCGACCCTGACCGACGAGGCCACCTACAAGGCCATGTACCAGCAGTCGGTGATCAACCCCGAAGGCTTCTGGCGTGAGCAGGCCCAGCGCCTCGACTGGATCAAGCCCTTCACCAAGGTCAAGCAGACCTCCTTCGACGACCACCACGTCGACATCAAATGGTTCGCCGACGGCACTCTGAACGTTTCCTACAATTGCCTGGACCGTCACCTCGAAGAGCGCGGCGACCAGGTCGCGATCATCTGGGAGGGCGATGACCCTGCCGACCACCGCAACATCACCTACCGCGAGCTGCACGAAGACGTCTGCAAGTTCGCCAACGCCCTGCGCGGCCAGGACGTGCACCGCGGCGATGTGGTGACCATCTACATGCCGATGATCCCCGAAGCGGTGGTGGCCATGCTGGCCTGCGCCCGCATCGGCGCGATCCATTCGGTGGTGTTCGGCGGCTTCTCGCCCGAAGCCCTGGCCGGGCGCATCATCGACTGCCGCTCGAAAGTGGTGATCACCGCCGACGAAGGCGTGCGCGGCGGCCGTCGCACGCCGCTCAAAGCCAACGTCGACCTGGCGCTGACCAACCCGGAAACCTCCACCGTCCAGAAGATCATCGTCTGCAAGCGCACCGGCGGCGACATCGCCTGGCACCAGCACCGCGACATCTGGTACGAAGACCTGATGAAAGTGGCGTCCAGCCAGTGCCTGCCCAAAGAAATGGGCGCCGAGGAAACCCTGTTCATCCTCTATACCTCCGGCTCCACCGGCAAACCCAAGGGCGTTCAGCACACCACCGGGGGCTACCTGGTCTACGCCGCGCTGACCCACGAGAAGGTGTTCGACTACAAGCCGGGCGAGGTCTACTGGTGCACCGCCGACGTGGGCTGGATCACCGGCCACAGCTACATCGTCTATGGCCCGCTGGCCAACGGCGCCACCACACTGCTGTTCGAAGGCGTGCCGAACTACCCGGACATCACCCGCGTGTCGAAGATCGTCGACAAGCACAAGGTCAACATCCTCTACACCGCGCCGACCGCCATCCGCGCCATGATGGCCGAGGGCGAGGCTGCCGTGGCCGGCGCCGACGGCTCAAGCCTGCGCCTGCTCGGCTCGGTGGGCGAGCCGATCAACCCGGAAGCCTGGAACTGGTACCACAAGGCCGTCGGCAAGGAGCGCTGCCCGATCGTCGACACCTGGTGGCAGACCGAGACCGGCGGCATCCTCATCAGCCCGCTGCCGGGCGCTACCGCGCTCAAGCCGGGCTCTGCGACCAAGCCCTTCTTCGGCGTGGTGCCGGCGCTGGTGGACAACCTCGGCAACCTCATCGAAGGCGCCGCCGAGGGCAACCTGGTGATCCTCGACTCCTGGCCGGGCCAGTCGCGCTCGCTGTATGGCGACCACGACCGTTTCGTCGACACCTACTTCAAGACCTTCCGCGGCATGTACTTCACCGGCGACGGTGCGCGGCGCGACGAAGACGGCTACTACTGGATCACCGGTCGCGTCGATGACGTGCTCAACGTCTCTGGCCACCGCATGGGCACCGCCGAGATCGAAAGCGCCATGGTCGCCCACAGCAAGGTGGCCGAGGCTGCCGTGGTCGGTGTGCCCCACGACATCAAGGGGCAGGGCATCTATGTCTACGTCACCCTCAATGCGGGCGAAGAACCGAGCGAGCAACTGCGCCTGGAACTGAAGAACTGGGTACGCAAGGAAATCGGCCCGATCGCCTCGCCGGATGTCATCCAGTGGGCGCCGGGCCTGCCGAAAACCCGTTCGGGCAAGATCATGCGGCGCATCCTGCGCAAGATCGCCACGGGTGAATACGACGCGTTGGGCGATATTTCCACCCTGGCCGATCCAGGCGTGGTGCAGCACCTGATCGACACGCACAAGTCGATGGGTCGGGCCAGCGCCTGATCGACCTGGTGTGAGTCGGTGCGCTTGCCCGGCGCTTGATCGACACGTACAAGTCGGTGCATCTAGGCTTTGTACGAAAAATGCCTGCGCGGCGATCATGCTGCGTTGAAAACAGGCTCGGAATGCTCATTTGCAACCAGCAAACTCCGCTTCCTCGCCTGTTTTCGCCTTGCCTGATCGTCGCTCGGCAACTTTTCGTACAGAGCCTAGTCAGCGCCTGAGCCGTCTGGTCGGCCACCAGCGCGCTGCGAAGCCCCGCCGATGTCTGGCGGGGTTTTCTTTGCGTGGCGTTACTTCGGCGGACATCGCCGCTTGCATGCCGAACCTGCCCCTGTGCCCATGCGAGGCCTCTTGAAACAGGCGCGGCACTTTCATGGGGCGGCGATGGGTTCGGCAGGCAATCACATCCCACTACACTTGCCGTATTACCTGGCTTTGCGAATAATAGGTCCGCTTATTGCTAGCCGATGGGTGTACCGTCCGCGAACCCTGTGGGAGCGGCTTCAGCCGCGAAGAGCTGCAACGCAGCCCCAATGCAGGTGCCGCATAACGCTCATCGCTCATTGCACGGCGTGATGGCTGTTGGGCCGGCGTTGCCGGCCATCGCGGCTAAAGCCGCTCCTACAAGGGGTTTTCAGGCATATTTAATATTCCTTGTCAACCTGGCCGATTGCTGTTTAGAGCACTTATGTACGTAGTTGTCGCCTGAGCGCAACATCGTCATCCGCTCTGTCGTTAAAATGCCCCCTGATCGCTCGTGGTCTGCGACTTTGGTCGATGCCCGTGGCTCGCGCTGTACTCATTGGCATGCCCAGTCGCCCTGGGCTGTCGTGCATTGCCTCGTACCGATGGAGTTACTTGATGAAGAAACTTGCCCTGTTCGGCGCCTTGGCGCTGTCCATGATGTCCCTGGTAGCGCACGCCGACGAGAAACCGTTGAAGATCGGCATAGAAGCGGCTTACCCGCCGTTCGCCTTCAAGCAGCCCGATGGCAGCATCGCCGGCTTCGACTACGACATCGGCAACGCCCTGTGCGCGCAGATGAATGCCAAATGCACATGGGTCGAGCAAGAGTTCGACGGTCTGATTCCAGCGCTGAAGGTGCGCAAGATCGACGCGATCCTGTCGTCCATGTCGATCACCGACGACCGCAAGCAGTCGGTCGACTTCACCAAGCGCTACTACCTGACTCCGGCTCGCCTGGTCATGAAAGAGGGCACCACCGTCAGCGACAGCCTGGCCGAGCTCAAGGGCAAGAAGATCGGCGTGCAGCGTGGCTCGATCCACGACCGCTTCGCCAAGGAAGTGCTGGCGCCCAAAGGGGCGACCATCGTGCCCTACGGCACCCAGAACGAAATCTACCTGGACATCGGCGCCGGTCGCCTCGACGGCACCGTGGCCGACGCTACCCTGCTCGAGGACGGCTTCCTGAAAACCGACGCCGGCAAGGGCTACGCCTTCGTCGGTCCGTCCTTCACCGACGTGAAGTACTTCGGCGACGGTGTCGGTATCGCCGTACGCAAGGGTGACGACGCCAACCGCGAGCGCATCAACGCCGCCATCGACGCCATCCGCGCCAACGGCGAGTACAAGAAGATCCAGGACAAGTACTTCAACTTCGACATCTACGGTCCAGACGCCCAGTAACCAAAAAGGGCGTCGCCCGTGCAATGGTGCAAACAGCAGAAGGTCTGTGGTTTGCACCATTTTTCTTTTATAAGCCGTGAGGAATTCCAAACATGTTGAAAGGCTACGGGGCGGTCATCCTCGACGGGGCCTGGCTGACGTTGCAGCTGGCCCTGTCGTCGATGGCCCTGGCCATCGTGCTCGGCTTGATCGGCGTGGCGTTGCGCCTGTCGCCGGTGCGCTGGCTGGCCTGGCTCGGCGACCTGTACGCCACGGTGGTCCGCGGTATCCCCGACCTGGTGCTGATCCTGCTGATCTTCTATGGCGGCCAGGACATCATCAACCGGGTCGCGCCGCTGGTGGGGTATGACGACTACATCGACCTCAACCCCCTGGCCGCCGGTATCGGCACCCTGGGCTTCATTTTCGGTGCGTACCTGTCGGAAACCTTCCGCGGTGCGTTTCTCGGCATTCCCAAGGGTCAGGCCGAAGCAGGCGTGGCCTATGGCATGAGCAGCCGCCAGGTGTTCTTCCGCATCATGGTGCCGCAGATGATCCGCCTGGCGATTCCGGGCTTCACCAACAACTGGCTGGTGCTGACCAAGGCCACCGCGCTGATTTCCGTGGTCGGTCTGCAAGACATGATGTTCAAGGCCAAGCAGGCGGCCGACGCCACCCGCGAACCCTTCACCTTCTTCCTGGCGGTGGCGGCGATGTACCTGGTGCTGACCAGTGTCTCGCTGCTGGCGCTCAAGTACCTCGAACGGCGCTACTCGGTGGGCGTGAAAGTGGTGGAACTATGATCTTCAACTACTCGGTCATCTGGCAGGCGCTGCCGCTGTACCTCGACGGCCTGCTGACCACCTTGCAACTGCTGGCCATCTCGCTGTTCTTCGGCTTGCTGGCGGCGGTTCCGCTGGGTCTGATGCGCTGCTCAAAGCAGCCGGTGGTCAACTTCGTCGCCTGGCTCTACACCTACGTGATCCGCGGCACGCCGATGCTGGTGCAGCTGTTCCTGATCTACTACGGGCTGGCCCAGTTCGAAGCGGTGCGCGAAAGCCTGTTCTGGCCCTGGCTGTCGAGCGCGACCTTCTGCGCCTGCCTGGCGTTCGCCATCAACACCAGCGCCTACACCGCCGAGATCATCGCCGGCAGCCTCAAGGCCACGCCCCACGGCGAGATCGAGGCGGCCAAGGCCATGGGCATGTCGACCCTGAAGATGTACCGCCGCGTCCTCTTGCCCTCGGCGCTGCGCCGGGCGCTGCCGCAGTACAGCAACGAAGTGATCATGATGCTGCAGACCACCAGCCTGGCCTCGATCGTCACCCTGATCGACATCACCGGCGCGGCGCGCACCGTCAATGCCCAGTACTACCTGCCTTTCGAGGCCTACATCACGGCGGGGGTGTTCTACCTGTGCCTGACCTTCATTCTGGTACGCCTGTTCAAGCTGGCCGAGCGCCGCTGGCTCAGCTACCTGGCGCCGCGCAAGCACTGAACGCTCTGTGAGAACCGACAGCATGTACAAACTTCAAGTCCAAGACCTGCACAAGCGCTACGGCAGCCATGAAGTGCTCAAAGGCGTGTCGCTGGCCGCCAAGGCAGGCGATGTGATCAGCATCATCGGCTCCAGTGGTTCGGGCAAATCCACTTTCCTGCGCTGCATCAACCTGCTCGAACAACCGCATGCCGGGCAGATCCTGCTCAACGACGAGGCGCTCAAGCTGGTACCGGGCAAGGACGGCGCGCTGCGCGCCGCCGATGCCAAGCAACTGCAACGCCTGCGTTCGCGGCTGTCGATGGTGTTCCAGCACTTCAACCTGTGGGCGCACATGACCGCGCTCGAGAACGTCATCGAGGCGCCGGTGCATGTGCTTGGCGTGAACAAGAAGGAAGCGCTGGAGAAGGCCGAGTACTACCTGAACAAGGTCGGCGTTTCACACCGCAAGGACGCCTTCCCCGGACACATGTCCGGCGGCGAACAGCAGCGCGTGGCCATCGCTCGCGCCCTGGCGGTCGAGCCCGAAGTGATGCTGTTCGACGAGCCAACCTCGGCGCTCGACCCGGAACTGGTGGGCGATGTACTCAAGGTCATGCAGGGCCTGGCCCAGGAAGGCCGCACCATGGTCGTGGTGACCCACGAAATGGGCTTTGCTCGCGAGGTGTCCAACCAGCTGCTGTTCCTGCACAAGGGCCTGGTGGAGGAAACTGGCCATCCGCGCGAGGTGCTGGCCAATCCGCAGTCGGAAAGGCTCAAGCAGTTCCTCTCCGGCAGCTTGAAGTAAGGGCTACGGATTTGCACCAGAATAGGGCATCCTGCGCAGCGCCTTTGGGCTACCCTTGGCGCCTCAGACTCGACCGACTTCAGGTTTCGGACCGCACCCTATGACCACCCAGCGTATCGGTTTTCTCATCTGGCCCAGTACCCGGCCCCTGACCTTGGCCCTGGCCGAGGAGGTGTTGCAGGTTGCCCAACGGGTGCATCCAGAGGTGAGCTACGAGCTGTCGTTCGTGCAGGCCGAAGCGACGCCCGAGCAAGCCTGGCGTCTGCCCGGCGAGCCGTGGGGCGCGCGCCTGGAGGGGTGCGACAAGCTGTTCCTGCTGGCCGACGAGCCGCCCCAGGCCATCACCGCTGCGGTGTCCAGCGCGCTCAAGCAGATGGCCCGCGCAGGTTGCACACTGGGCGGGCTGTCGGCGGGGGTGTACCCGTTGGCGATGCTGGGCCTGCTCGACGGTTACCGCGCGGCGGTGCATTGGCGCTGGCAGGACGACTTCGCCGAGCGCTTCCCCAAGGCGATCGCCACCAGCCACCTGTTCGACTGGGACCGCGACCGCCTGACCGCCTGTGGCGGCATGGCCGTGATCGACCTGCTGCTGGCGATGCTGGCCCGCGACCATGGCGCGGAGCTGGCCGGCGCCGTGTCCGAGGAGCTGGTGGTCGAACGCATTCGCGAGGGCGGCGAGCGCCAGCGCATTCCGTTGCAGAACCGCCTGGGTTCCAGCCACCCCAAGCTGACCCAGGCGGTACTGTTGATGGAGGCCAATATCGAAGAGCCGCTGACCACCGACGAGATCGCCCAGCACGTGTGCGTCTCGCGCCGCCAGCTCGAGCGCATCTTCAAGCAGTACCTGAGCCGCGTGCCGAGCCAGTACTACCTCGAATTGCGCTTGAACAAGGCGCGGCAGATGCTCATGCAGACCAGCAAGTCGATCATCCAGATCGGCCTGTCGTGCGGGTTCTCGTCCGGGCCGCACTTCTCCAGCGCCTACCGCAACTTCTTCGGCGCGACCCCGCGCGAAGACCGCAACCAGCGGCGCAACAACAGCCCCTTCGAACTCAGCTCCGCGCCGGTGGAGAAAGGTCTGTAGGCGCGACCGGTTCGGCGTTGCGAATTGTCGTGATCGCCTGGGGAGCGGCTCTGATGCAGGCGATGGGCTCATGTCGGATTCGTGTTGGTTTTACCAGGCCGGCGGTGCCGGCCATCGCGGCTGAAGCCGCTCCTACAGACGCGCTTGTCGAGGCGGCTGAAGCGGTTCCCGCAGGGGTATTCGTCGAGGCGGCTGAAGCGGTTCTCAGTGGGAGCGCCTGTTGGAGCGGCTTCAGCCGCGATGGGCGGCCACGCCGCCCTATCGCAAACGCCGCTTATCCTCTGCCAGGAAAATGCCGCAGCCATCGGACCAGCGTTGCGGGCAATCGCTGCTAATCGACACGCTACGACGACCACTTCCACAAGAGCGTTCACGGAACCGCAACGGGCCGTTACACTGCGCAAATGTGACCGTTCGTGTCGCATCGCCGACAGCCCAGGCTTACCTCGGTGAGGCGCTGTAACAAGTTGTCGCCTGGCCGCAAGGCCGGCTGGCGCCCAGTCCTTACAATCCCCGAACGCTCGCCGCCCCCGGCAAGCGTTCCTCCCCAGGAGACTCCGATGTCCGTTGAGCAAGCTCCGGTGCAACGTGCCGATTTCGACCAGGTAATGGTCCCCAACTACGCGCCGGCGGCGTTCATTCCGGTGCGAGGTCTGGGTTCCCGCGTGTGGGACCAGTCCGGTCGCGAGCTGATCGACTTCGCCGGCGGCATCGCGGTCAACGCCTTGGGGCACTGCCACCCGGCGCTGGTCCAGGCCTTGACCGAGCAGGCCAACCAGCTCTGGCACGTATCCAACGTCTTCACCAACGAGCC
This sequence comes from Pseudomonas sp. MLB6B, assembly GCF_054508135.1. NCBI lineage: Bacteria > Pseudomonadati > Pseudomonadota > Gammaproteobacteria > Pseudomonadales > Pseudomonadaceae > Pseudomonas > Pseudomonas sp. MLB6B. The sequence continues at coordinate 2,327,071 of NZ_CP199313.1, forward strand.
GGCGCTGCGCCTGGCGCACAAGCTGGTCGAGGCGACCTTCGCCGACCGCGCGTTCTTCTGCAACTCCGGCGCCGAGGCCAACGAAGCGGCGTTCAAGCTGGCCCGCCGTGTGGCCCATGACCGTTTCGGCCCCGACAAGCACGAGATCATCGCCACCGTGAACAGCTTCCACGGTCGCACCCTGTTCACCGTGAGCGTCGGTGGCCAGCCCAAGTACTCCGACGGTTTCGGGCCGAAAATCACCGGCATCAGCCATGTCGCCTACAACGACCTGGACGCGCTCAAGGCGCAGATTTCCGACAAGACCTGCGCCGTGGTGATCGAACCGATCCAGGGCGAGAGCGGCGTGGTGCCGGCTGACCAAGCTTACCTGGAGGGCGCCCGTGCCCTGTGCGACCAGCACAATGCCTTGCTGGTCTTCGACGAAGTGCAGACCGGCGTCGGCCGCAGCGGCTCGCTGTACGCCTACCAGCATTTCGGCGTCACCCCCGACATCCTCACCAGCGCCAAGAGCCTGGGTGGCGGCTTCCCCATCGGCGCCATGCTCACCACCAGCGAGCTGGCCAGCCACTTCGCCCCCGGCACCCATGGCACCACCTATGGCGGCAACCCGCTCGGTTGCGCGGTGGCCTGCGCGGTGCTCGACGTGGTCAACACGCCTGAAACCCTGGCGGGCATCCGCGAGCGCCATGCGCGCTTCAAGGCGCGCCTCGAGCGGATCGGCGAGCAGTATGGCCTGTTCAGCAAGGTGCGCGGCGTGGGCCTGCTGATCGGCTGCGTGCTGAGCGAAGCCTGGGCCGGCAAGGCCAAGGACGTGCTCAACGCCGCCGAGCAGGACGGTGTGATGGTGTTGCAGGCCGGCCCCGACGTGATCCGTTTCGCCCCCAGCCTGGTGATCGAATACGCCGATATCGACGAAGGTCTGGACCGCTTCGAGCGCGCCGTAGCGCGCTTGACCCAAGCCTGACCTGCACTGCCCCGGTCGCGTCGGGCCATGCCCACGTGACCACGATCGTTCCAGCGGCTGCGTGCGCCCCCAGGGCGGCGCGGCCGTTTTTTCCGCGTGTCGCCGCCAGTGGCGCCGCGCCCTCGAAGGAGTGACCCCATGCTGGTAATGCGCCCCGCGCAGATGGCCGATCTGAACGAAGTGCAACGCATGGCCGCCGACAGCCCCATCGGCGTCACCTCGCTGCCCGACGATGCCGGCCGCCTGGGCGACAAGATCGCGGCGTCGCAGGCCTCCTTCGCGGCCGAAGTGAGCTTCAATGGCGAAGAGCGCTACTTCTTCGTCCTCGAAGACAGCAGCACCGGCCAGTTGGCCGGCTGTTCGGCCATCGTCGCCTCGGCGGGGTACTCCGAGCCGTTCTACAGCTTCCGCAACGAAACCTTCGTGCATGCCTCGCGCGAGCTGAAGATCCACAACAAGATCCACGTGCTGTCGTTGTGCCACGACCTGACCGGCAACAGCCTGCTCAGCAGCTTCTACGTGCAGCCTGAACTCAGTGGCAGCGCCTGGGCCGAACTCAATTCGCGCGGCCGCCTGCTGTTCATGGCCTCGCACCCCGAACGCTTCGCCGAATCAGTGGTGACCGAAATCGTCGGCCACAGCGACGAGCAAGGCGACTCGCCGTTCTGGGATTCGATCGGGCGCAACTTCTTCGCCATCAACTACGCCGAGGCCGAACGCCTGTGCGGGCTCAAGAGCCGCACCTTCCTCGCCGAGCTGATGCCCAACTACCCGATCTACGTACCGCTGCTGCCCGATCGTGCCCAAGAGGCCATGGGCCAGGTGCACCCGCGGGCGCAGATCACCTTCGACATCCTCATGCGCGAAGGCTTCGAGACCGAGCACTACATCGACATCTTCGACGGCGGCCCGACCTTGCATGCGCGCACCTCGGGCATCCGCTCGATCGCCCAGAGCCGAATGGCGGCGGTGGCCATCGCGCCCACCGCGCCGCCCGGTACCCGCGCCTACCTGGTCTGCAACGGCCAGTTGCAGGATTTCCGTGCGGTGGTGCTGGAGTTGGACTGGGCGCCGGGCCAGCCGGTGGCGCTGAGCCTGGAAGCCGCCGATGCCCTGGGTGTGGGCGAAGACGACAACGTGCGGCTGGTCGCCGTCTAAGCCCTGCCGTTAGATCGTCGGGTGCCGGGCGCGACCCGCACACAGTGAGTTTCGCGGCAGGCACAAGCCACCGCCCAAGGAGAAAGCATGATCGTCCGTCCCGTACGCAGCAGCGACTTACCCGCGCTGATCGACCTGGCCCGCAGCACCGGCAACATCGGCCTGACCACCTTGCCGGCTAGTGAAGAGCGCCTGGCGCAGCGGGTGACCTGGGCCGAGAAGAGCTTTCGTGGCGAGGCCGAGCGCGGCGACACCGACTACCTGTTCGTGCTGGAAAACGACGACGGCGTGGTCGTCGGCATCTCCGCCATCGCTGGCGCCGTGGGCTTGCGCCGGCCCTGGTACAACTATCGCGTGGGCCTGACGGTCAGTGCCTCGCAAGAGCTGCAGATCTACCGCGAAATCCCCACCCTGTTCCTGGCCAACGACCTCACCGGCAACGCCGAACTCTGCTCGCTGTTCCTGCGCGCCGACCAGCGCAACGGCGTCGGTGGTGGCTTGCTGTCCAAGGCGCGCTTGCTGTTCATCGCCGAATTCGCCGAGCTGTTCGGCAAGAAGGTGATCGCCGAGATGCGCGGCATGTCCGATGCGGCCGGGCGCTCGCCCTTTTGGGAAAGCCTGGGCCGGCACTTCTTCAAGATGGAGTTCAGCCAGGCCGATTACCTGACCGGGGTGGGCAACCGCGCGTTCATCGCCGAGCTGATGCCCAAATTCCCGCTGTACACCTGCTTCCTCTCGGAAGCGGCGCGCGCCGTGATCGGCCGAGTACACGAGGACACCGAGCCGGCCCTGGCGATGCTCGAACGCGAAGGCTTCACCTATCAGGGCTATGTCGACATCTTCGATGCCGGGCCTGCGGTCGAATGCGAGACCGCGCGCATCCGCGCCGTGCGCGACAGCCAGACGCTGGTGCTGGCGGTCGGTACGCCGGGCGACGACGCCACGCCCTACCTGATCCACAACCGCAAGCGCGAAGACTGCCGCATCACCGCCGCCCCGGCGCGCTTGGCGGCGGGCACCCTTGTGGTCGATCCGCCGACCGCCAAGCGCTTGCGCCTGAGCGCGGGCGACAGTGTACGTGCGGTGCCGCTGTCGGCCACGCGGGAGGTGCGCGCATGAGCACGCATTACTTCGATGGGCAGTGGCAAGCCGGGCAGGGCGCGCCGATGCAGTCGCTCGACCCGGTGACCCAGGCGGTCTTGTGGCAGGGCCAAGCGGCCACGGCCGGGCAGGTCGAGGCCGCTGTGCAGTCCGCGCGGCGTGCCTTCGCCGGGTGGGCCGGGCAGGGGCTGGCAGCGCGCATCCAGGTGCTGGAAGCCTTCGCCGCGCAGCTCAAGGCCAATGCCGACGCCTTGGCGCATTGCATTGGCGAGGAAACCGGCAAACCCTTGTGGGAAGCGGCTACCGAGGTCACCAGCATGATCAACAAGGTCGCCATCTCGCTGCAGAGCTATCAGGAACGCACCGGAGAGAAGAGCGGCCCCCTGGGCGGCGCGACCGCCGCCTTGCGGCACAAGCCCCATGGCGTGCTGGCGGTGTTCGGGCCGTACAACTTCCCCGGCCACTTGCCCAATGGGCATATCGTGCCGGCGCTGCTGGCCGGCAACTGCGTGGTGTTCAAGCCCAGTGAACAGACGCCCAAGGTGGCCGAGCTGACGCTGCGCTGCTGGATCGCCGCCGGCTTGCCCGCTGGCGTGCTCAACCTGCTGCAAGGCGCGCGCGACACGGGCGTGGCCCTGGCGGCCAACGAAGGCATCGACGGTTTGCTGTTCACCGGCTCCAGCGGCACCGGGGCGGCGTTGCACCAGCAGTTCGCCGGTCGGCCGGAGAAGATCCTGGCGCTGGAAATGGGTGGCAACAATCCGCTGGTGGTGGAGGAAGTGGCCGATATCGATGCGGCGGTCTATGCCATCGTGCAGTCGGCGTTCCTGTCGGCCGGCCAGCGCTGCACCTGCGCGCGGCGTTTGTTGGTGCCGCGCGGCGCGTGGGGCGATGGCCTGCTGGTGCGCCTGGTGGAGGTCAGCCACGCGCTGCGGGTCGATCGTTTCGACGCGCAGCCCGCGCCCTTCATGGGCGCAGTGATTTCCTTGGCCGCAGCCGAAGCGCTGCTGGCGGCGCAGGCGCAGCTGCTGGCCAGCGGTGGCGTATGCCTGCTCGGCATGACCCAACCGCAGCCGGGCGCCGCCTTGCTTACGCCGGGCATCGTCGATGTCACGGCCTTGCCCGCCGCGCCCGATCAGGAGCTGTTCGGGCCTCTGTTGCAGGTGATCCGCTACGACGATTTCGAACAGGCCATGGCCCAGGCCAACGCCACCCGCTACGGTCTGGCCGCAGGCCTGCTGTCCGATTCCCAAGCGCGCTACGAGCAGTTCTGGCTGCACAGCCGCGCCGGCATCGTCAACTGGAACAAGCCGCTGACCGGTGCCGCCAGCAGCGCGCCGTTCGGTGGGGTGGGCGCCAGTGGCAACCACCGCGCCAGCGCCTACTACGCGGCCGATTACTGCGCCTACCCGGTGGCCTCCCTGGAGACCGCCAGCCTGGCCCTGCCGAGCACCCTGACGCCGGGCGTCAGCCTATGAGCCATCGACCTGGAGCCCTGTCATGAATGCGTTCGAAGTCAATTTCGACGGCTTGGTCGGCCCCACCCACAACTACGGCGGGCTGTCGTACGGCAACGTCGCTTCGCAAAGCAACGGCCAGCAGGGTTCGAACCCACGCGAAGCGGCACGTCAGGGCCTGGCGAAGATGAAGGCCTTGGCCGACCTGGGTTTCAAGCAGGGCGTGCTGGCGCCGCAGGAACGGCCGGACGTGGCCGGCCTGCGCCGCCTGGGCTTCACCGGCAGCGACGCCGAGGTCATTCTTCAGGCCGCCCGTGAGGCCATGCCGTTGTTGGTCGCCAGTTGCTCGGCCTCGAGCATGTGGGTGGCCAATGCCGCGACCGTCAGCCCCAGCGCCGATACCGCCGACGGCCGCGTGCACTTCACCGCCGCCAACCTCAATTGCAAATACCACCGCAGCATCGAGCACCCCACCACCAGCCGGGTGTTGCAGGCCATGTTCGACGACCCCCGTCATTTCGCCCACCACCCGGCACTGCCGGCGGTGATGCAGTTCGGCGACGAAGGCGCGGCCAACCACACACGGTTGTGCCGCGACCATGGCGCGGCCGGGGTGGAGTTCTTCGTCTATGGCCGCAGCGCCTTCGACAACCGTTTGCCGGCGCCGACCAAGTTCCCGGCGCGGCAGACCCTCGAAGCCTCCCAGGCCGTGGCCCGTCTGCACGGCCTGGGTGCCGATGGCGTGGTCTTCGCGCAGCAGAACCCGACGGTGATCGACCAGGGCGTGTTCCATAACGATGTGATCGCGGTGGGCAACGGCGAGGTGCTGTTCCACCACCAGGACGCTTTCTTGGACAGCGATGCCGTGCTGGACGAACTGCGCAGCAAGCTCGCCGCCAGGGGCGGGTGCTTGCAGGCCATCGGCGTGCCGCGCGCGCAGGTGTCGGTCGAGGACGCGGTGCGTTCCTACCTGTTCAACAGCCAGTTGCTCAGCCGCGCCGACGGTTCGATGCTGCTGGTGGTGCCCGAGGAGTGCCGCAACCATCCGCGCGTGTGGCATTACCTGCAGGAGCTGACCACCCGAGGCGAGCCGGTGCGCGAGGTCAAGGCCTTCGACCTCAAGCAGAGCATGCAGAACGGCGGTGGCCCGGCCTGTCTACGGCTGCGCGTGGCACTGAACGCGACCGAACTGGCGGCGGTGAACCCAGGAGTGCTGCTCGACGACGCGCTGCATGCCACGTTGTTGCAATGGGTCGAGCGGCATTATCGTGATCGCCTGACCGACGCGGACCTGGCCGACCCGCAACTGCTCGACGAGTCGCGCATCGCTCTCGACGAGCTGACCCGGATTCTAAAGTTGGGCGCGGTCTATCCGTTCCAACGCCAACCCTGAAAGAGAGAACCTGTAATGTCCGAAGCCTTGAGCCTGTTGCTGGAAGATGACGACGGTACCCAACTGCAAACCTCCTGCACCCGCTTTGCCGTGCTCTGGCAAGGCAAGGAAGTGTGGATCCAGCAGGATGGCCGCGGCCAGTTGCTGATCGGCGTCGACGTCGCCGAGGGCGACAGCGAATACGCCAACCTGTTGCTGCGCCCGATGGCCACCAACCTGGTGAGCCTGCAACTGGAAATGGAAGCCGCCGAACTCGACGACGAAGACGACCACGTGCACGGCCCCGACTGCGGCCACCACCACTAAAAGGACGCGCGCCATGCTCTCGCTCGGTAGATTGCTTGAACTGACCTTGGTCGGGCGTGAACCGGCCGACAAGACCCAAGTGACCGTCGAGGGCGTGCGCCTGCGTTGGCTCGGCGAGGGCGCGCTCGAAGTGCGTCCTCCCGAGGCCCTGGACAATGGTCTGGACCTGCTGCTGTCGGCAGGCATCCATGGCAACGAAACGGCCCCCATCGAACTGCTCGACGCGCTGATCGCCGCCATCGCCGGCGGCATCCTCAAGCCGCGCGCAAGGGTGCTGTTCCTGTTCGGCAATCCCCCGGCGATCCGTCGCGGCGAGCGCTATCTGGAACAGGACATCAACCGTCTGTTCAACGGTCGGCATGCCGCCGCCAGCGGGGCCGAGGCCCTGCGCGCGGCAGAGCTGGAGCAGTTCGCCCGGGTGTTCTTCAGCCTGCCGGGGCGGACCCGTCTGCATTACGACCTGCACACGGCCATTCGCGGCTCGAAGATCGAGCAGTTCGCCTTGTACCCCTTCAAGGCGGGGCGCCGGCATTCGCGCCGCGAGCTGGCCCGGCTGGAGGCCGCCGGGGTCGAGGCGGTGCTGTTGCAGCGCAAGCCGTCGACCACCTTCAGTGCCTTCACCTACGAGCAGCTCGAGGCCGAGGCCTTCACCCTGGAACTGGGCAAGGCCAGGCCTTTCGGGCACAACGGCCAGGTCAACCTCGATCGCCTGCGCCAGCGGCTGTGGCAGCTTGTCGAAGGCTGCGAACCCTCTCTGGACACTGCTCTGCAAGGCTTGCAGCTGTTCGGCGTGGCCCGTGAGATCATCAAGCACAGCGAGCATTTCCGCCTGCACCTGCCCGACGACATCGAGAACTTCGCCGAGCTGGCGCCCGGCTATCTGCTGGCCGAAGACCTGGCGCAGACGCGCTGGGTGGTGGAGGAGCAGGGCGCGCGCATCATCTTCCCCAACCCCCATGTGAAGAACGGCCTGCGCGCCGGTTTGCTGATCGTGCCGGAGGCGGGGGAGGGGCTCGAATAGGGCGCCATCGCGCGGCAACGGCTGCCGTGTGCGGCGAAGCGGGCTGTCGCAACGGCTGAATGAAAACCTTTTAACGGGCTTGCCGTCCTCTTTTCCCACAAGCTGCGTCGTCAATGGGCTTGCCAGTGGCGAGAAGCTGCATTTAGCATCCGGGCCAGTCGTTTTTGTCCGCATCCACTTCAAAAGCCGTGTCTGCGACGCTTGCTAACGCACAAAACACACTGCACCGAGCTTGCAGGACCGATATAATGCGGCCCTTTGCCGTCGTTTCGTCGACGCGTTTGCCCCCAAGCGGGCCGCCGTTTCCGTGGAAGAACCTATGAAAAGCGCAGAAATCCGTGAAGCCTTCCTTCGCTTCTTCGAAGAGCAGGGCCACACCCGAGTTGCCTCCAGCTCGTTGATCCCGGGCAATGACCCCACCTTGCTGTTCACCAACGCCGGTATGAACCAGTTCAAGGATTGCTTCCTCGGCCAGGAAAAGCGCGCCTATACCCGTGCTACCAGCAGCCAGAAATGCGTACGTGCCGGCGGCAAGCACAATGACCTGGAGAACGTCGGCTACACCGCGCGTCACCATACCTTCTTCGAGATGCTCGGCAACTTCAGCTTCGGTGACTACTTCAAGCGCGACGCCATCACCTTCGCCTGGACCTTCCTGACTTCGCCGCAGTGGCTGAACCTGCCCAAGGAAAAGCTCTGGGTCACCGTCTATGCCACCGACGACGAAGCCTACGACATCTGGACCCAGGAAGTCGGCGTGCCGGCCGAGCGCATGGTACGCATCGGCGACAACAAAGGCGCGCCTTACGCTTCCGACAACTTCTGGACCATGGGCGACACCGGCCCATGCGGTCCGTGCACCGAGATCTTCTACGACCACGGCGCCGACATCTGGGGCGGCCCACCCGGCTCCCCGGAAGAAGACGGCGACCGCTACATCGAGATCTGGAACAACGTCTTCATGCAGTTCAACCGCACCGCCGACGGCGTGCTGCATCCGTTGCCGGCACCGTCGGTGGACACCGGCATGGGCCTGGAACGGATCAGCGCCGTGCTGCAGCACGTGCACTCGAACTACGAGATCGACCTGTTCCAGAGCCTGCTCGACGCCTCCGCCAAGGCCATCGGCTGCAGCAACGAGGCCCAGGCCTCGCTCAAGGTGGTGGCCGACCACATTCGTTCCTGCGGCTTCCTCATCGCCGACGGCGTGCTGCCGTCCAACGAAGGCCGCGGCTACGTGCTGCGCCGCATCGTGCGTCGCGCCTGCCGCCACGGCAACAAGCTGGGCGCCAAGGGCAGCTTCTTCTACCAGATCGTCGCGGCCCTGGTGGCCGAGATGGGCGAGGCCTTCCCCGAACTGAAGAGCCAACAGGCGCACATCGAGCGCGTGCTCAAGGCCGAAGAGGAGCAGTTCGCCAAGACCCTGGAGCAGGGCTTGCGCATCCTCGAACAGGACCTGGCGCAGCTCGACGGCAACGTCGTGCCGGGCGACGTGGTGTTCAAGCTGTACGACACCTACGGCTTCCCCATGGACCTGACCGCCGACATCGCCCGTGAGCGCGAGCTGACCATCGACGAAGCCGGCTTCGAGCGCGAAATGAACGCCCAGCGCGAGCGCGCCCGTTCGGCCAGCGCCTTCGGCATGGACTACAACAGCCTGGTCAAGGTCGACACCGCCACCGAATTCCTCGGTTACGCCGCCACCGAAGGCGAGGCCAAGGTCGTGGCCCTGTACCGCGACGGCGTTGCGGTCGAGCACCTGGCCGAAGGGCATGAGGGTGTGGTCATCCTCGACCGCACGCCGTTCTATGGCGAGTCTGGCGGGCAGATCGGCGACGTCGGCGTGATCAAAGTCGACGGGGCGCGTTTCGAAGTGCAAGACACCACCAAGACCGGCGGCGCCTTCCTGCACCACGGCGTGATGGCCAGCGGCGCGCTGGAGCGCGGCGCCCAGGTCCAGGCGCGGGTCGAGGCCCAGGTGCAACAGGCCACCTCGCTGAACCACTCGGCCACCCACCTGCTGCACGAAGCGTTGCGCCAGGTGCTGGGCGAGCACGTGCAGCAGAAGGGCTCGCTGGTCGACAGCCAGCGCCTGCGTTTCGACTTCAGCCACTTCGAGGCGGTCAAGCCGGAGCAGATCAAGGCGCTGGAGGACATCGTCAACCGCGAGATCCGCCGCAACACCGAGATCCTCACCGAAGAGACCGACATCGAGACCGCCAAGCGCAAAGGCGCCATGGCGCTGTTCGGCGAGAAGTACGGCGAGACCGTGCGCGTGCTGAGCATGGGCGGCGATTTCTCGGTAGAGCTGTGCGGCGGCATCCATGCCAAGCGCACCGGCGACATCAGCCTGTTCAAGATCGTCAGCGAAGGCGGCGTGGCCTCCGGCGTGCGCCGCATCGAAGCGGTCACCGGCGCTGCGGCCCTGGCCTACCTGAACGCTGCCGAAGAGCAGGTCAAGGAAGTGGCCCAGCTGGTCAAGGGCAACCGCGACAACCTCATCGACAAGCTGGCGGCGGTGCTCGAGCGCAACCGTCAGCTGGAAAAACAACTGGAGCAGTTGCAGGCCAAGGCCGCCAGCGCCGCAGGGGACGATCTCTCCAGCGCGGCCGTTGAGGTCAAAGGCGCCAAGGTGCTCGCCGCCCGCCTGGATGGGCAGGATGGCAAGGCACTGCTGGCGCTGGTCGACCAGTTGAAGAACAAGCTCGGCCACGCAGTGATCCTGCTGGGCAGCGAGCATGAAGGCCGGGTCGTGCTGGTAGCCGGCGTGACCAAGGACCTCTCCAGCCAACTCAAGGCTGGCGACCTGATGAAGCAAGCCGCCGCGGCGGTAGGCGGCAAAGGCGGCGGTCGTCCGGACATGGCTCAGGGTGGCGGCATCGATGTCGCTGCCCTGGACAAGGCCCTGGCCCTGGCCGTGCCGTTCGCCGAGCAGGGACTTTGAGATGCCGCGGGCGGTGAATCGCTGAGCCCGGTCTGCCTGCCCGTCGAGGGAGGCGGGTCGGGCGGCGCTCCGCTCGCCGGCAGGATGGATTGTTTACTGGGGCCCCTCGGGGGCCGAGGCACCTTTGAAATGGCGTTGATCGTACAGAAATTTGGCGGCACCTCTGTCGGTTCCATCGAGCGGATCCAGCAGGTCGCCGACAAGGTCAAGAAATTCCGCGAGGCGGGCGATGATCTGGTGGTCGTGCTGTCGGCCATGAGCGGCGAAACCAACCGCCTGATCGAGCTGGCCAAGCAAATCAGCGACAAGCCCGATCCGCGCGAGCTGGACGTGATCGTGTCCACCGGCGAGCAGGTCACCATCGCTCTTTTGGTGATGGCCTTGCTCGAACGTGGCGTGCCGGCGGTGTCGTACACCGGCAATCAGGTGCGCATCCTTACCGATAGCGCGCACAACAAGGCGCGCATCCTGCAGATCGACGACCAGAAGATCCGCACCGACCTGCAAGCCGGTCGTGTCGTCGTGGTCGCCGGTTTCCAGGGCGTGGACGAGCACGGCAACATCACCACCCTCGGCCGCGGCGGCTCGGACACCACGGGCGTGGCCCTGGCGGCGGCGCTCAAAGCCGAGGAGTGCCAGATCTACACCGATGTGGATGGCGTCTACACCACCGATCCGCGCGTGGTGCCGCAAGCCCAGCGCCTGGAAAAGATCACCTTCGAGGAGATGCTGGAAATGGCCAGCCTCGGCTCCAAGGTGCTGCAGATCCGTTCGGTGGAGTTCGCCGGCAAGTACAACGTCCCGCTGCGCGTGCTGCACAGCTTCAAGGAGGGTCCGGGCACCCTCATCACCATTGACGAAGAGGAATCCATGGAACAGCCGATCATTTCCGGTATCGCGTTCAACCGCGATGAGGCCAAGCTGACCATTCGCGGCGTTCCGGACACCCCGGGCGTGGCGTTCAAGATCCTCGGCCCGATCAGCGCTTCGAACATCGAAGTGGACATGATCGTGCAGAATGTGGCGCACGATAACACCACCGATTTCACCTTCACCGTGCACCGCAACGAGTACGATCAGGCGCTGTCTGTGCTGCAGAACACGGCCCGCGAGATCGGTGCGCGCGAAGTCATCGGTGACATCAAGATCGCCAAGGTGTCCATCGTAGGTGTCGGCATGCGTTCCCACGCGGGCGTTGCCAGCCGTATGTTCGAAGCGCTGGCCAAGGAGAGCATCAACATCCAGATGATCTCCACCTCCGAGATCAAGGTTTCGGTGGTGCTGGAAGAGAAGTACCTGGAGCTGGCCGTGCGTGCGTTGCACACCGCGTTCGAGCTCGACGCGCCCGCGCGTCAGGGCGAGTAACACGCTGCAGGGAAGGGCGCGGCTTGCCGCGCCCTTTCGCGTTTCTGGCAATCGCGCACGCTCCTGTCCTTGCGAGCGCGGTCGCAAGGCTCTTCATGCAGAGCCTGGGGGCCATGGCCCCACCACTAGACTGTTATCCCTGATGAATTGTTTGAGGAGTAAATTATGTTGATTCTGACTCGTCGGTGCGCCGAGAGCCTGATCATTGGCGATGGTGAAATCACCGTCACGGTCCTGGGCGTCAAAGGCAATCAGGTGCGCATTGGTGTCAGCGCCCCTAAGGAAGTGGCCGTTCACCGCGAAGAAATCTACCTGCGGATCAAGAAAGAGAAGGACGACGAACCAAGCCTTTAATTTTTATCGAGTTTTTTTCAAAAAAAGGTTTGCAAACGGGGAGGGGTCTGGTTAATATACGCCCCGTGTTGCGGTGAGGTGGCCGAGTGGCCGAAGGCGCTCCCCTGCTAAGGGAGTATACCTCACAAGGGTATCGGGGGTTCGAATCCCCCCCTCACCGCCATTATTTCGCGATGTAGGTTGTTATCGCTCAAGTGGTTAAGTCGTTGAAATCTAACGAAAAATAACTTGGCAAACGTTTTAATCGACCTATAATGCGCTGCAAAACACGGACCCATAGCTCAGCTGGATAGAGTACTCGGCTACGAACCGAGCGGTCAGAGGTTCGAATCCTCTTGGGTCCGCCACTTTTGAAGTGGCTTTGTACATCAAGGCAGCTTCATCAGCCAGTGGTAATCTGGTCTAAAACTACCGTCACGGACCCATAGCTCAGCTGGATAGAGTACTCGGCTACGAACCGAGCGGTCAGAGGTTCGAATCCTCTTGGGTCCGCCACTTTTGAAGTGGCTTTGCATATCAAGGCAGCTTCATCAGCCAGTGGTAACCTGGCCTAAAACTACCATCCCGGACCCATAGCTCAGCTGGATAGAGTACTCGGCTACGAACCGAGCGGTCAGAGGTTCGAATCCTCTTGGGTCCGCCATATCAGGAAAGCCCGCTTTTAAAGCGGGCTTTTTGCTGTCTGCGATTCGCGAAACTCTCTAAATCAATTGCTCGTCCGTTCCTGCTCGAGACCGGCCAAGCCCAGCATCCTGCGGTCGCACGTAACCCTGCGCCCGTTGTCATAGACACATCGCGGCAACGTTCACCCTTGACAAAAATTTAAGCGAACCAATCGCTTGGGCAGTGTATGATTGCGCCCGTCAGCCCCGCCGGGGCTTGTGGAATGCCACCATGGACTTACCCAGTAGTTACTTATTCCTACGCTTGTTCAAGCTTGAACTGACCGATTGATTCCCCCGGCGTGCTCCGCTGCTGGGAGTGGAGTTCGCCTATGACCGAAATCGAAGTAAAGAAAAGCCAAGACAGCCTGCAGGACCGTCTGGCCCAGGTAATCGAGCTGCTGCAGCGTCAGCGTGTCGTCGAAGACCTCACCCATCGCCAAGAAGGTCAGCACCACGATCTGGTGGAGAATCTCGTCCACCGGCAGAACCTTGTCGAACTGCAACGCAAACTCGACGACCTGCACCCCGCCGATACCGCCTACATCCTAGAAGCCTTGCCGCTGGAAGACCGTCTTTCGGTCTGGCAGCTGGTGCGCTCGGACCGCGACGGCGACATCCTTCTCGAAGTCTCCGATGCCGTCCGCGAAACGCTCATCGCCGACATGGACGACCACGAGCTGCTGGCCGCCGCCAAGGAGATGGACGCCGACGAACTGGCCGACCTGGCGCCTGAGCTGCCCCGCGACGTCGTCCACGAGCTGATGGAAACCCTCGATGCCCAGCAGCGCGAGCGTGTGCGCTCCGCGCTGAGCTATGACGAGGAGCAGATCGGCGCGCTGATGGACTTCGAGATGGTCACCATCCGCGAAGACGTCAGCCTGGAAGTGGTGTTGCGCTATCTGCGCCGCCTCAAGGAGCTGCCCAACCACACAGACAAGCTGTTCGTGGTCGACAACGGCGGCATCCTCAAGGGTGTGCTGCCGATCAAGCGTCTGTTGGTCAACGACCCGGAGAAGCAGGTGGCGGAGGTCATGGCGACCGACCCCGTCAGCTTCCGTCCCGAGGAAGATGGCTACGACGCCGCCCAGGCCTTCGAGCGTTACGACTTGGTTTCGGCGCCGGTGGTGGACAAGAGCGATCGCCTGATCGGCCGTTTGACCATCGACGAGATGGTCGACCTGATTCGTGAGGAAAGCGAATCCGAAGTGCTCAACATGGCCGGTTTGCGCGAAGAGGAAGACATCTTCGCTTCGGTCTGGCGTTCGCTGCGCAACCGCTGGGCGTGGCTGGCGATCAACCTGATCACCGCGTTCCTGGCCTCGCGGGTGATCGGCCTGTTCGAAGGCTCCATCGAGAAACTGGTCGCCCTGGCCGCCCTCATGCCCATCGTGGCCGGCATTGGTGGCAACTCAGGCAACCAGACCATCACCATGATCGTGCGCGCCATGGCGTTGGACCAGGTGAGCCCTGGCAACACCGTGCGCTTGATGCGCAAGGAGCTGGCGGTTGCCTTGATCAATGGCCTGGTGTGGGGTGGGGTGATCGGCGCGGTTGCCTACTGGCTGTACGGCAGTTGGTCGTTGGGGGTGGTGATGACCGGCGCCATGACGCTCAACCTGCTGCTCGCGGCACTGATGGGGGTGCTGATCCCCATGACCTTGATGCGCATGGGCAGAGATCCAGCCATGGGCGCCAGCGTGATGATCACTGCCGTGACCGACAGCGGCGGCTTCTTCATCTTCCTCGGCCTGGCCACGTTGTTCCTGCTCTGATGGCGTGTGTTCAGCGCACAAAAAAGCCAGCGTAAGCTGGCTTTTTGCTGAGCGATTGGCCGGATCAGGAAGCGTCGGCAGCCATTTCCGCGTCGTGTGCGATCAGTGACACCAGCGCATTCTGCTGGCGGTGGGAGAGCTGGCGGAAACGTTGCAGCAGCTCGCGTTCGTGCAGGGTCAGCTCAGGGCTGTCCATGCGCATGCTCAGCTCGTCACCCAGGGCCCCTTCCTGGATCAGGGTCTGTTCGAGGCGAGCGATGATTTCGGAATTCATACTGCGGTGATGGTTGCGCGACACTTCGGCGATACGCTCACGCATGCCGTCTGGCAAGCGGACGACGAATTTGTCAGCGGTGCGGCTCGAGTAGATAGCCTGTTTCAATGGGCGCATATAAATTAACCGGTTCTTCTGGTTCAGGGGGAGCGGTTCGCAGATTGCCCGCACGGTGAAGGTACGACCGTTATTGCGGCAAAATGTTCAACCGCTGCTGTGACAAGGACCGTATATTGCCTGAGGGTAGTCGGTTCCTTGACGTCAAATCTGTGACAAATAGTGAGCTGGGTGAAGGCTTTTTGCCAGCACCGATTATCAGAAATGTGTACTGGTTTGAAAAGTGAGAGGCCGGCAGGGCATTTTCATCTGTAAAGAATGAGCCAAAGCCGGAATAGCACAGGTCTCAAGGTCTGAGTCGCCCTTGAGCACATCGTGCGCTTAATCGTCGAGGATCCTGACATGACCCTTGTGAACGCTCCGTCAAATGACCAGGGTCGGCTCATCCTGGTGATAGGCCCATCGGGCTCTGGCAAGGATTCGCTGTTGCAGGCGGCCCGACCCGTGCTGGAAGAGCAGGGCATGAGGATCGCCCGGCGTATCATTACCCGTTCGCCAGAGTCGATAGGGGAGGAGGCGCTTAGTGTGTCTGCGCAGACGTTCCAGCGTATGCAGGCGCAGGGCGAGTTCGCCCTACACTGGCAAGCCAATGGCTTGAGCTACGGCATTGCGCGGGAAATGGACGATTGGCTGGCAGCGGGTGAGTCGGTCATGGTCAACGGTTCGCGCGGCCATCTGGAGCAAGCGCGCACGTTGTACCCGGATCTGCTTGCCATCTGTCTCGACGTTGAGCCCAGAGTGCTGCGCGAACGCCTGCTTAGCCGGGGGCGAGAGAGCCCTGAGGAAGTGGAGCAACGTCTGGTGCGCAGTGCTCAACTAAGCGGCTCCCTGCCCAAGGATGTGCGGCATTTGGATAATTCAGGCGCTCTAGGGGAGACGGTCAGTGCGCTGTTGGCGGTTTTGGAGGAGGAAGGCATCATCTCAGCCGGTCGCCTTTCACAGCATCCGTAAACAAAGCCTGCGCTCGTATAGCCTGATTCCTACATGACAAACGGCCGAGCGCTGGTTAACATGCACGCCTTCCTTGCCGCCGGCGCCCGCCGACGGCCTCAGGGTCTCAGTAGCTCAATTGGATAGAGCATCCCCCTCCTAAGGGGAAGGTTGCAGGTTCAAATCCTGCCTGGGACGCCATACCTTTCAAAATCCCGAAGACGCCAATGCCTCAGAGATACTGATCCGTGGGTACGTATTTTATGCGCAGGTACATTGACCGGCTGCTGAGGGTTCTATGATGACCACGCCATATGGACTTGGACTCTGACGAAATCGATGCGCTATTTTGAATAGCTTATGGCGCGCTACGTTTGCAAGGCGATGCGTTGAATCGGTAATGCTGCCAATACATGAAGCAGGCTCCAATGAGGAAGCCGCTGCCCATTGTGCCGAAAATCGTCATGGCCGCTAATCCGAGTCGATCATTCTCGTCATGTATCATTTGCCTGATCGATGTGTCATAGAGGGTCTCGTTTTCAGTGTAAAGGCGCACGATCATGGGCTCGGATTGCAAGTAACCAACATCCACAAATAATTCCGTATTTTTATCGATCTGGGCAGTATCGAAAGTTATTTTATATGCATACGCCGAATGCCTCAACTTATTTCCTTTCGGGTCTCTGTAGGTCACATGGAACCGGTAAATCGAGCGATCTCGTTCCCACGTCTCGGTTTTGGATGTGATCACAGCGGGTACGCCAGTGGCTGCCACTGTGAGCGTGCTTAGGTCAGAGCTCGGTAATATGATGAAGATTGATGCGACTGCAATATTCAAAATGCCGGACCAAGCAAGCAGTCTGGCTGCTTCGATGGGTCTCATGCTTTGTATCAATAGGATGATGTCTCTCAGACTCATCATGACGTATGCCTATTTTCTTGCGGGGTACAGGGATTTATCATGAATTTTTCTTCTGCATGCATTGAATGGCCAGATTGGATCTGGCCTAGTCGTGAGGTATTACTTAAGCTCGGGCTAATTTTTATAGCTGTCCTGTGTGCCTCCACTTGAGCAGACATATTGATCTTGCTGGTTTCCTATGGGAACCGTTATCGTAGGCGGCGGCCCGGCGGGAGGTGTGCCATTGATGCTTTCTATACCAATCGTTACTGTCGCGCCTCCATTAGGGTGAGGCGGTAACGGGGTGATTGCAGGTGTATTGTAATTTTCAGGCGGTGAAGCGGGCTCAAGAAAATACGTAGGATTAGCCGGTATTGGATATATCAGAGGGTACAAAGGCAGGTGCTCAATCTTTATCTCGTCTGATGCAGGATGCCAAGTGAAAGCTAGTACCCGGCCTGCAAATAGTTGGTTTATCGAAGGCACATCCTTGATGGTCAAGTCTGGCGCTATGAACGACTCAGGTGGTTCTTGAGCGATGTCGTTTTTAACGAGCATTTCAAACAATGGTTTAATTTTTTCATTGATATCCTGTGCCAGTTGGGATTTGTAAGCCCCAAATAACGTAGCACCTAGAGCAATAGCGGTGAAAGCGGTAGCTGCTGCAGGAAAACCTGCTAGCACGACGAAACCAGCGACGATGCCTGCCACATTGCCGACAAGACTCACAATGTCCCCATGGTTTAATTTTTTGTCAGATTTGTATTCCGCCACTATTTTTAAAAAAGTCACGCTCCCTGCCAAGGTGTTCGTTGCGATGTTGATGAACGGCACTGCACCGTGAGTCATCTCCTCCACTGCTAACACAGCTGCAATCGCACCTGCAGTTTGTGACCCCTGCACGACCAAGGAAAAGCCCTGGTTGTCGATTTTGAATTGATCGTGTATCGCCGCCGCTGCCCCAGCTTGAAACCCGGGCTTCTCAACTTTGTTGACGATGGCCACGAAAATCTCGAATTTATTACTCATCTCTTATATCCTGATCTACTGTTTTGAACGCAATGGTCATGCGCAGGCGGTCGCAACTCATGAACGGCGAATTGGCACGGTGTGGAATGTTGCCGTTGAACACGACGACGCGATTGGGTTTAGGCAGTACGGTCGCAATGACGTCTGTCTTCATAGGGTTGAAAAAGGTGAGTTCTCCGCCCCATGCCATTGCCCAGTAATCGTTGCAGAACAGCACCGCAGTGCGTCCTGGCTCAAACAAATCGTTGTCTCGATGAATGGGACCATCCTGTCCTGCGGTCTGGCCGTTCGCATAAACGCCGATGAGTCTCGAGTTTTTCATGGACGAACTGCGTAGGCGTCTCCAGACATTTATGAGAAACCCCCACTGCTCATGATCGGCTAACTCCCGCTCACAGCAGTCCAAAGAGCTTCGCCCGCTTCCCGCGATGAAGATGTGCCAGCATGGGCGCGAAAATGGGTTTGGGTGTACTGGCCAACCATATCGCCAGTGGACTTCGGATAATGTTTCACTTAGTTGACACCGTTCTGCGTCGGTTAATACGTTTTCTACGATTTCCAAATCGTCAATCTTAGAATATTTTTCCATGGGTGCCCCCGTGTAATTGCGCTGTCCATATTCATTCAGGCTTAGGGTAAAACCGTCGAGAAAAAGATTGAGCGCTAATTGAAAACCAAGCTACGGGGTAAAGTTAACGTCCAGTGAAAGATTCTTCCGATCTATGTGTAATCTGTTTGCCGATGTCTGGTAGGAGATTTCTATTTGCAAATTATTGGCGCAAAATTTTCCCAGTAGGTTACCCACCATCAAGCAAAAATCTTATCGAAGGATTTATTCAAACTTGCGATTGTTGCGGTCACAATCTTTATCCTGTGCAGTCGAATAGGCGCCGATCGGTTCTCGAAACCAATGCAGCTGGGTGACAGAAAGGTGCAGCCGGACCTTGCCAAGTTAGGCTTGCTTACAAACGGAGATTTGCGATTCAGATGTTCGAATCAGCGAAGGCAGGGCCTCGCCTTTCCGATAATGGGCGTTGGCAGTTTTCCTGGAGACGGGTCGTTGCCTTCCATCCAGGCACAAGCCCATCGACCGAGTGGTCTGGGCTCCTCTACGGATATTGCGCGGGCTATTCAGGCACTGTCATGGCTGATTTTTGCACTATTACGGAATGAACATTCCTCTCTAGCCAACCTCGAATTTCTATTGATAGACGAAAAGCACATAAGCAGTCCTGCGACTTGGAACACGCTGAGGCATGCCTCATAAAGGCCACATTAAGAGGTAATGATGATGAAAATCGGTTGTTTGGCCTGGGGCTCGTTGATCTGGAAACCCGGCGATCTACAACTCGCCGGCCAATGGCATGCCGACGGGCCCGCAGTGCCGGTGGAGTTCTGCCGCGTAGCCGACGGCGGCGAGCTGTCCACCGCCATCTGCCTGGGCGCCAACTGCGTCGATGTGCTGTGGGCCCGTCTGGCTACACTGTCGCTCGAAGAGGCGTGCGCCCAATTGGCAGAGCGCGAGGCCATACCTGCCGGTCGCCACGATGGCGTGGGCACGCTGCTGGTGCATGAAGACGACGGCGTCGACGGCCTCAATCGCTGGGCGTTGCGCCAGGGCCTGGACGCGGTGATCTGGACCGCGTTGCCGCCGCGCTATCTGAACATCGAGAGCCGCATTCCCACGGCAGTGCAGGCCATCACCTACCTCGACGGACTCGAAGCGGACACCCGGACGCATGCGCGCGACTACATCCAGCAGGTACCGGCGCAAATCGCCACCGGATATCGCCCTTTGTTCGCAGACAAGCTGGGGTGGTGAGGTAACCGTGCAGGCCGTTCATGGGCGAACGGCCCGGTAAAGGTCTAGCGGCTGCGTGGCGTATCCAGCGCCGGCGACCAGACATGATGCCCGCAACGTTCGCAAACACTCTTCTCCTGCGCCTCGTGATAAGCCCCGAAACCGCAGCTCACGCAGCTGTACAGACCTGCAACCGGCGGCAGCGCGTATTCGGCGCGATGCTCGTCTGGCAGAACCGACAGGCCCGGGCGCGTGTTTTCCAGGTCATAGAAGTACAGGCTCAGATCGCCGTCGGTTTCCAATAGCCCCAACCGAACCTGACCCAGGTGCTCGACGCCTTGCTGACGCAGTTCCATGAACAGTTCGTTCGAAGAAATGTTCAAGTTACGCAGCGAGTGAATTTCATACATGCCGTCCTTGACCACGGTGATGGGCAGCCCGTCGATCCAGGCTTCGCAGGTCTTGCTGCGTTTCATGGCGTAGATCGTGCCGCGGTAGAGCAACAACAGGGTCACGAACACCAACAATACCGGCAAGATGGGCACGTCTTCGTAGAAAGTGACGTCGCCGGCGGCCGAGCCCAGCGTGAGGATGACCACCAGTTCGAAGCGCGACAGCTGCTTGATGCCCCGTCGGCCGCTGAACTTGAGGAAACAGAACACCGCCAGGAAAGCCACCAACACTCGGGCGGAGACTTCCCAGAGAAACGACAGGGGCAGTTCGCCGAGCAGCATGCGTTGTGCTTCAAACGCGACCATTTACAGATTCCTTGATAGTCGGCCTACAGCCGTTGATCGATGCCACGGGTATTCCTCTGCTTCAGCGTTGGGCCAACGTCGGATTCATCGCCCAAAGAAAGAACACCGATAGTACACCGCCCGTTAATGAGCACTCCAAGCATTGGCCATCCTTTATTTAAAGGCGGTTTATCTGAGTATTCATATTGTTTTCCATTCGTCAGGCAAGGCCTGATCCGTTCCAACCTTTCTCCGCGCACCTCACTCCCAATCATGGGCGGCGTCAACATACCTACATTCAGGCGCTCTCCCAACCGTGAGGAAACCGTCATGTTTATTCACAACAAGCGTTTGCAGTACACCGTGCGTGTTGCCCAGCCCAATCCCGGCCTGGCCAACCTGCTGTTGGAACAATTCGGTGGGGCGCAGGGCGAACTGGCAGCGGCCGGTCGCTACTTCACCCAGGCGCTGGCCGAAGACGATCCGGGCCGCAAAGACCTGCTGATGGACATCGCCACCGAAGAGTTGAGCCATCTGGAGATCGTCGGTTCGATCATCGTGATGCTCAACAAAGGCGCCAAAGGGCGTCTGGCCGAGGGCGTGGAGGAGGAGGGCGCGTTATATCGCTCCATCAACGGCGCCGGCAATGACTCGCACATCACCAGCATCCTGTACGGAGCTGGCGCGCCGCTGACCAATTCGGCGGGCGTGCCTTGGAGCGCTGCCTACATCGACACCATCGGTGAGCCGACCGCCGACTTCCGTTCCAACATCGCCGCCGAAGCGCGGGCGAAGATCGTGTATGAGCGATTGATGAACGTGACGGACGATCCTGGCGTCAAGGAAGCCCTAGGCTTCCTGATGACCCGCGAAATTGCGCACCAGTTGTCGTTCGAAAAAGCACTGCATTCGATCCAGCCCAACTTCCCCCAAGGCAAGTTGCCCGGCATGCCCGAGTTCACCAACAAGTACTTCAACATGTCGGGTGAACCCAATGTAAGGGGGCCCTGGAACGAAGGTGAGGAATGGGAATATGTCGAGCATCCCACGGCTGCCGTGGACGGCGGTGATGGCAGTGCCTCGGTGATGTTGTCCGCCGAAGAACTCCAAGTTGTCGAGGCCATGCGCCTGCGCACCCAGTCCAACCCGGCCAGCGACCCCGTCACCGGTGCCGATCTCGGCTCGGGCGTGGTCAACGATCTGGACAAGTGAGCGATCGAGCGCCGAGTGTCTCGCCTAACCAAGACCCAGGCCTCGGCGCTCACGCCCAAACTTTGAACAAGTATGTGTTTTCCTACCTTTGGAGAGATAGCGATGGCTCGCAAGACGCTCGAAGACCTGTTCATCCACGAACTGTCGGACATGTACAGCGCCGAGAAGCAAATCGCCAAAGCCCTGCCACGTTTGGCGAGGGCGGCCACCAATCCGCAGTTGGCCGAAGCCTTCAAGATCCATTTGGAAGAAACCCATGGTCAGATCGAGCGTATCGACCAGTTGGTGGAAGCTGAGGGTTTGAAACTCAAGCGCATGAAATGCGCGGCCATGGAAGGGCTGGTCGAAGAAGGCAAAGAGCTGCTGGACGAGATCGAGAAAGGCGAAGTGCTCGATGCGGGCATGATCGGCGCCAGCCAAAAGATCGAGCACTACGAAATCGCCGGTTATGGCACCCTGATTGCGCTGGCCAAGCACCTGGGCATGAAGACCGCCGCCAAGCTGTTGGCTGAAACCCTGAAGGAAGAAAAGGCGACCGATGAAAAGTTGTCGGCCATCGCCGAGCAGGGCGGCGATCAGGCTGCCACCCTGGAAAAATGAAGGTGCATGCCCGGCATCTCGTGTGCCGGGCGTCGCTCGCATGCTTCCCCCCGCATGTCTCCCTAGTCTTCTTGCCAAGCCTTGTCGCCTCACAAGACGCCTGGTGCTTCACAGCGCGCGCTTCGCTACTGCAAGGCGGCCAAGCGAATGCCCCACATAGGTGGAAGTTGCCCGCCTATGCAGTCTGAACGCGTATCCGACTGTCTTATCGGCGAGTATCCACGCAACCTCCCATCCCACAAGATTTGACCTGAAGGTCAAATCTGCCTAGGGTATCGCCCCCGTTTTTTGCTTGAGACCACCATGACCGACCGTGCTTCAATCCCCGTTGCCGTCTACCTACTGGGGTTGACGATCTTTTCCCTGGTCACCGCCGAATTCATGGTCGCCGGCATCATGCCTGCCTTGGCCGCGGAGTTTTCCGTGAGCCTGGCCCAGGTCGGCAACCTGATCGCGTTCTATGCCCTGGGCATGGCCCTTGGCGGCCCGCCAGTGACCATGCTGCTGATAGCCCGCGGCGTCAGCAACAAGCGTGCGCTGCTGGGGCTGTTGGCGGTGTACGTACTGGCCGGCGCCCTGGGAGCGGTGGCTACCGACTACTCGGTATTGCTCCTGGCCCGCGTGCTGATGGGTGTCACCAGTTCGGCCTGCCTAGGCCTGTGCATGACCCTCTGCGCAGGCCTTGTACCTGCCGCGCAGCGCGGACGGGCGATCGCCATCGTGCTGGCGGGGCTGATGATGTCGCCGGTCGCCGGTGTGCCGATGATCAACCTGGTCGAGCACAGCTTCGGCTGGCGCGCCAGCGCCTGGGCGATCGTGCTGCTGTCGCTGCTGTGCACGCTGCTGGTGGCGACGTGCCTGAAGCAGGACCCGGCCGACCGGCAACCGCCGCTGTCCCGGCAATGGGCGGCGTTGGGCAACCCCAGCCTGTGGGGCGCGTACCTCACCAGCGGCCTGATCATCGGCGCGACCTTCGCCGGCTTCAGCTACATCACACCGATCCTGATCGAGGAAGTAGGCGTACTGCCCAGCCATGTGGCGCCGCTGCTGGCGTTGTACGGCGTGGCCAACCTGCTCGGCAACATGCTGGTGGGGCGCGTCGCCGATCGGCATACCTTCGCCGCCTTGGGCTGGGGGCTGGTGCTGTTGACGGTGGCGATGGCCGGCTTTGCCATGGCCGGCCAGACGGTGTGGCTGAACCTGGCCTGCTTCCTGGCCATCGGCCTGACCGGCGTGGCGCTGAACCCGGCGATGGTGGCACGGGTGATGAAAGCAGCCGAACCCGGCGCGCTGGTCAATGCCCTGCACACCTCGGTGATCACCGCCGGCCTGGCGCTGGGCAGTTGGGCGGGCGGCGAAGCCATCGACGCCGGCTTCGGCCTGCGTGCGCCGTTGTGGGTCGGTTCGGCCATGGCGGCGGTGGGCCTGCTGAGCGTGGTGCGCCCGTGGCTCGCGCGTACGCCGGTGTCCTTGGCCAAACCCTGCGTCTAGCCCCAAGCCGGGCCGTGCGCAGACATTCGGTTACTTTCACCGGCTACGGCTGTGCGTGTATCGTCCGCTCTTGCGTTCGGGCTGCCGTGCTGGCGCCCGAACGCTGGTAACTCCGACAACAACAGGATGTCCTTCCATGGCCCGCTCGCGTTTCCTGCCCGACAACTTCACCCTCATGCTGGTCGCCGTGGTGCTGACCGCGACCCTGCTGCCGGCCGCAGGTCAGGTGGCGGTGGCCTTTGACTGGATCACCAACATCGCCATCGGCCTGCTGTTCTTCCTGCATGGCGCCAAGCTGTCGCGCGAGGCGATTCTGGCCGGGGCCGGGCACTGGCGGCTGCATGGGCTGGTGTTCATCTGCACCTTCGTGCTGTTCCCCTTGCTCGGCCTGGCCCTGCGCCCGCTGCTGCTGCCGCTGGTGGGCAAGGACCTGTACATGGGCTTTCTCTACCTGTGCACGCTGCCGGCCACGGTGCAGTCGGCCATCGCCTTCACCTCGCTGGCCCGTGGCAACGTGCCGGCGGCCATCTGCAGCGCGGCGGCGTCGAGCCTGATCGGCATCTTCATCACCCCGCTGCTGGTCACCTTGCTGATGGGCGTGCACGGCGACAGCGGCTCGACCCTCGAAGCGATCCGCAAGATCAGCCTGCAGCTGCTGGTGCCCTTCGTGGCCGGGCAGATCGCGCGGCGCTGGATCGGCGAGTGGGTAGGGCGCAACCGCAACTGGCTGAAGGTGGTCGACCAAGGCTCGATCCTGCTGGTGGTGTATTCGGCCTTCAGCGCGGCGGTGATTGGTGGCCTGTGGCAGCAAGTGCCGCCGCTGCTGCTCGGCTGGCTGGTGCTGGGCTGCTGCGTGCTGCTGGCGCTGTCGCTGGGCGTCACGGCGCTGCTGGGCCGGGTGCTGGGCTTCAGCGTCGAAGACCGCATCACCATCCTGTTCTGCGGCTCGAAGAAAAGCCTCGCCACCGGTGTGCCGATGGCCCAGGTGCTGTTCGCCGGCAGCACCATCGGCCTGCTGATCCTGCCGCTGATGCTGTTCCACCAGATCCAGCTGATGGTCTGCGCCGCCTTGGCGCAGCGCTATGCCCGTCGTCCGGAAGCGCCGTTGCCCGCTGTCGAGGTGGCCAAGGCCGCCAAGTGACCTTTTTCAGCCTCTGAACGCGCCCAGGGGCTGACGCTGGCGACCCTGTTCGTCGAAGTTGCTCGGCGCCAGCCAGGCGCCGAACGCCGCCTTGAGCACCGGCCATTGGCTGTCGATGATCGCGTACCAGGCCGTGTCGCGGCTGCGGCCCTTGTACAGCACCGCCTGACGGAACGTGCCCTCGTAGACGAACCCCAGCCGCTCGGCCGCCCGCCGCGATGGCAGGTTGAGATCGTCGCACTTCCATTCGTAACGCCGGTAACCGAGTGCGTCGAAGGCGTAGGCCATCAGCAGGTACTGCGCTTCGGTCGACAGCGCCGACTGCTGCAGCGCCGGTGAAAAGACCACGTACCCCACCTCGATCACGGCATTGGCGGGATCGATGCGCATCAGCGCCAAGGTGCCAACGGCCTTGCCGCTGGCCAGGTCGATCACCGCGAAGTGCAACGGGTCGCTGCTGCGCGCCGCCGCTTCGGCATGGGCCTGGTACTGCGCCAGTGTGTCGAAAGGCCCGATGGGCAGGTACGTCCAGTGGCGTGCGTCGCTGGCGGCGGCATAGGCAGCGTAAAGATCGGCGGCGTGCCGCGCGGCATCCAGCGGCTCCAGCCGGCAGTGGCGACCGGCCAGGGTGATGGCAGCGGGACGTGGTCGCGGCGAGCAGTCGGCGATTGCCGGGCCGATGGGTTGGGCGTACTCGTTGAGGCGGGTCATGGACGAAATTCCTGCGCGGAAGGGGTTAGCACTGTAGCGCGTCGGCGCTCTGACGAAAGGGCCATTGGCCCGTGTTTGCGGGGCACCAATCGCCTGCTTCGGCACAGGCCGCATACCGCGTGGCAGACGCTGTGCAAACAGCTGCCAATTGGAATGAATCTTTCCCGCGGCCCACCGCTCCCATAACCATGTAACGATCAGGGAGGCCGAAATGGCAGGTCAGCAGCTGTATGTAATCGAGTATGCGCTCCACGCGCAGCCGCGCACGTTCATCATCCGTCTAGAGCGCATGGACAACGCCCAAGCTTGGCATTGGGCCAGTTGCGATGCGGGTGTGGGGATCATTCCCCGGTTTGGTCAGCACCAAATCAAGCGGGTCAGCCGGCCCATGGCCGAGCGCTACGGCATCACCGAGGTTAAGTGGCGTCTGGCCGGGCAGGGTCCGGAATTCGTCGCGCCGCCGATCGACCTCAAAGGCATGGGTGATTCCGCCTCGCAGCGCTGCACCACCGGCGCGTGAAGGGTACAAAGGCCATCTCCGTGGAAGCACGGAGATGGCCTTTGTTGTGTGCGGAGCATCTTTGCCAGCCGTTAACGGCCTCTTAAGAGCAAAGTCCCAGTCCACAGCGGTTTGCAGGGTCCATGCACCGCGCCGCTAGATGTGCAACGCCCGTCCCAATGCTTTCAATGCCGCCTCCTGCACCGCCTCGCCCAATGTCGGGTGGGCGTGGATGGTGCCCGCCACATCCTCCAGGCACGCGCCCATTTCCAACGACTGGGCAAACGCCGTGGAAAGCTCGGAAACCCCCACACCCACCGCCTGCCAGCCCAGGATCAGGTGGTTGTCACGCCGCGCTACCACCCGCACGAAACCGCTGCGGCTTTCCAAGGTCATGGCCCGTCCGTTGGCGGCGAAGGGGAACTGCGCCACCAGGCAATCGAGGCCTTGGTCACGGGCCTGCTCGGGGGTAAGCCCCGCCACCACCAACTCCGGGTCGGTGAAACACACCGCCGCGATCGCCGCCGGCTGGAAGCGCCGGCTGTGACCGGCGACCAGCTCGGCGACCATTTCGCCCTGGGCCATGGCCCGGTGCGCCAGCATCGGTTCGCCGGTCAGGTCGCCGATGGCCCAGACGTTGCGCATGCTGGTCTGGCAACGCTCGTCGACCTTGACCGCCGCGCCGTGCATGGTCAGTTGCAGCGCCTCGAGATTGAAGCCCTCGCTGCGCGGGCGCCGACCGGCCGCCACCAGCACCCGGTCGCAGCCCAGGCGCAGCGCTTCCCCCTCAGGGGTGCGCACGTGCAGGCCTGCGGTATCGTGGCCCTCGACGCGATGACCCAGATAGAGCTCGATGCCCAGTGCCTTCATGGCCTCCAGTACTGGCGCGGTCAGTTCGGCGTCATAGCTGGGCAGCACGCGCTCGCGGGCTTCCACCACGCTGACCCGCGCGCCGAGCTTGCGGTAGGCGATGCCCAGCTCCAGGCCGATGTAACCGCCGCCGACTACCACCAGGTGCTGCGGCAGTGTCTGCGGCGACAAGGCCTCGGTCGACGACACCACTGCACCGCCCTGCGGCAGCATCGGCAACTCGACGCTGGTCGAACCGGTGGCTAGCAGCAGATGCTCGCAGCGGACGCGCTGCTCGCCGACCTGCACGGTCTTGCCGTCGACGATCTGCGCCCAGCCATGGACGACGGTGACCCGGTGCTTTTTCAGCAGGCCGGCCACGCCGCTGGTGAGGCGATCGACGATGCCGTCCTTCCACGCCACGCTGCGGCCGATGTCCAGGCTGGGCGCGCTGGTGCTGATGCCCAAACCGGCATCGCTGGCATGCTTGCCGGCCTGGTGGAACTGTTCGGCCACATGGATCAGCGCTTTGGACGGAATGCAGCCCACGTTCAAACAAGTGCCGCCCAGGGCCTGGCCCTCGACCAGCACCGTAGGGATGCCCAGTTGCCCGGCGCGAATGGCGGCGATGTAACCCCCGGGGCCGCCGCCCAGGATCAGCAGGGTGGTGTTCAAGGTTTCGGGCATGCTCACTCCACGAACAGGCAGGCGGGTTGTTCGAGCAGGCCGCGTACGGCCTGGATGAACAAGGCGGCGTCCATGCCATCGACCACACGATGGTCGAACGAGCTGGACAGGTTCATCATCTTGCGCACCACGATCTGGCCATCGACCACCACCGGCCGCTCGACCATGCGGTTGACGCCGACGATGGCCACTTCCGGGGTGTTGACCACCGGCGTGCTGGCGATACCGCCCAGGGCCCCGAGGCTGGTCAGGGTGATGGTCGAGCCCGACAGCTCTTCACGCGTGGCTTTGTTGCCGCGCGCGGCCTGGGCCAGGCGGGTGATCTCACGGGCGTTGTGCCACAGGCCGGCCGCTTCGGCATGGCGCAGCACCGGTACCATCAGGCCGTTGTCGCCCTGGGTGGCGATGCCCACGTGCACGGCGCCGTGGCGGGTGATCAGTTGCGCCTCGTCGTCGTAGGTGGCGTTGATCTGCGGGAAGTCGCGCAGCGCCACTACCAGGGCCCGTACCAGGAACGGCAGCAAGGTCAGCTTGCCGCGCTGCTCGCCATGCTGGCGGTTGAGTTGCTGGCGCAAGGCTTCGAGCTGGGTGACGTCGATTTCCTCGATGTAGCTGAAATGGGCGACGCGACGCTTGGCGTCCTGCATGCGCTGGGCGATCTTGCGGCGCAGGCCGATGACCGGGATTTGCTCGCTGTCGGTGCGCCGGGCCTGGCCGGTCGCTGCCGGTTCGCTGCGCTGCGGCGCCTGGAGGAAGGTGTCGAGGTCTTCGTGCAGGATGCGCCCGGCCGGGCCGCTGCCGTGTACGTAGCGCAGTTCGATGCCGGCATCCAGCGCACGCTTGCGCACGGCGGGGGAGGCCAGGGGCTTGTCGCCGGGCTGGCGCGGCACCAGGGGCGCGGCAGGCTGTTGGGCATGTGCCGATGGCCCAACGGGCGCGCCGTCGGCTTTGGCGCCATGTGCCGATTGTGCGGTGAGTGCGCCGTTGGCACTCGACGCCGAAGCGGTGTCGGCAGGTACCGTCGTCGGCGGCGGGGTCGGTGCGTTGGCGACCGGCGCCGTCGGCTCGGGCTGCGACGCGGCAGCATGCGACGCCGGCTTGGCGGCGTGCGCCACGTCGGTATGGTTGCCGCTGCCCTCGACCTCGATGCGGATCAGCTCGCTGCCCACGGCCATGACTTCACCGGGCTGCCCGCCCAGTGCGACCACGGTGCCGCTGACCGGCGACGGGATTTCCACCGTGGCCTTGTCGGTCATGACATCGGCCACCACCTGGTCTTCGCCGATCACATCGCCGACCTTGACGAACCACTCGACCAGCTCGACCTGGGCGATGCCCTCGCCGATGTCCGGCATCTTGATGACGTGCGTGCCCATTCAGACCTCCATGACCTGTTTCAATGCTGCGCCCACCCGGGACGGGCCAGGGAAATACGCCCATTCCTGGGCGTGCGGGTAAGGGGTGTCCCAGCCGGTGACGCGCTCGATGGGCGCCTCCAGGTGATGGAAGCAGTGCTCTTGCACAAGCGCGGTCAGCTCGGCGCCGAAGCCGCAGGTGCGCGTGGCTTCGTGCACCACCACGCAGCGCCCGGTCTTCTTCACCGAGGCGACGATGGTGTCCAGGTCCAGCGGCCACAGGCTGCGCAGGTCGATCACTTCGGCGTCGACGCCGGTTTCCTCGGCCGCCACCTGGGCCACGTACACCGTGGTGCCGTAGGTCAGCACCGTGACGTCGTTGCCCGGTCGAGTGATCACCGCCTTGTCCAGCGGCACTTGGTAATAGCCTTCCGGCACCGCGCTTTGCGGGTGTTGGGACCAAGGTGTCACCGGGCGGTCGTGGTGGCCGTCGAAAGGGCCGTTGTACAGGCGCTTGGGTTCGAGAAAGATCACCGGATCGTCGCACTCGATCGAGGCGATCAACAGGCCCTTGGCGTCGTAGGGGTTGGACGGCATCACCGTGCGCAGGCCGCAGACCTGGGTGAAGGTCGCTTCCGGGCTCTGGCTGTGGGTTTGGCCGCCGTAGATGCCGCCGCCGCAGGGCATGCGCAGGGTCAACGGCGAGATGAACTCGCCGGCCGAGCGATAGCGCAGGCGGGCCATCTCCGAAACGATCTGGTCGTAGGCCGGGTACACGTAGTCGGCGAACTGGATTTCCACCACCGGGCGCAGACCGTAGGCGCCCATGCCCACGGCGGTGCCGACGATGCCGCATTCGGAGATGGGCGCGTCGAACACCCGCGAGGTGCCGTACTTGCGTTGCAGGCCTTCGGTACAGCGGAACACGCCGCCGAAATAGCCGACGTCCTGGCCGTAGATGACCACGTCGTCGTCGCGCCCGAGCATGACGTCCATGGCCGAGCGCAGGGCCTGGATCATGGTCATGGTGGCGGTGGCCTGCGCAGTGTCGGTGTGCATGACGCTTGTCTGGTCGTTCATCTCAGACTCCCAGTTGCTGGCGCTGACGGCGCAGGTGGTCGGGCATGTCCTTGTACACGTCCTCGAACATCGAGGCGGCACTGGGGATGTGGCCGTTGGCGAGGGTGCCGTGCTGTTCGGCCTGTTTCTGGGCGGCGAGGATCTCGGCTTCCAGCTCGGCGCTGACGGCGGCGTGCTCCTCTTCGCTCCAGTGGCCGCTGGCGATCAGGTGCTGCTTGAGCCGGGCGATCGGATCGCCCAGAGGGAAGTGGCTCCAGTCGTCGGCAGGGCGGTACTTGGACGGATCGTCCGAGGTCGAGTGCGGACCGGCGCGGTAGGTCACCCACTCGATCAGGCTCGGTCCCAGGCCGCGGCGGGCGCGTTCGGCGGCCCAGCGCGAGGCGGCGTAGACCGCGACGAAGTCGTTGCCATCGACGCGCAGCGAAGCGATGCCGCAGCCCACGCCACGACCGGCGAAGGTGCTGGCCTCGCCGCCGGCGATGGCCTGGAAGGTGGAGATCGCCCACTGGTTGTTGACCACGTTGAGGATCACCGGCGCGCGGTAGACGTGGGCGAAGGTCAGGGCGTTATGGAAGTCGGACTCGGCGGTGGCGCCGTCGCCGATCCAGGCCGAAGCGATCTTGGTGTCGCCCTTGATCGCCGAGGCCATGGCCCAGCCCACGGCCTGCACGAATTGCGTGGCCAGGTTGCCGCTGATGGTGAAGAAGCCGGCTTCGCGCACCGAGTACATGATCGGCAGCTGGCGGCCCTTGAGCGGGTCGCGCTCGTTGGACAGCAGTTGGCAGATCATCTCCACCAGCGACACCTCGCGGGCCATGAGGATGCTCTGCTGGCGGTAGGTGGGGAAGCACATGTCGCTGCGGTTGAGCGCCAATGCTTGTGCGCTGCCGATGGCTTCCTCGCCCAGGCTCTGCATGTAGAACGACATCTTCTTCTGCCGTTGCGCGACCACCATGCGGCTGTCGAACAGGCGCGTCTTGAGCATTGCACGCATGCCGCGGCGCAGCACCTGTGGGTCGATGTCCTCGGCCCAGGGGCCGACGGCGTTGCCCTGGCCGTCGAGCACGCGCACCAGGCCCGTGCACAGGTCGGCGGTGTCGGCGGCCTCGACGTCGATGGGCGGTTTGCGCACCTGGCCGGCATCGCTCAGGTGCAGATAGGAAAAATCGGTCTGGCAGCCAGGCCGGCCGGTAGGCTCGGGCACGTGCAGGCGCAGGGGGGCGTAGTCGTTCATCGGGTTCACGCTCGCTCGGGTCATTGTTGTTGTGAGCTGGAAAGCGGGGGCGAAGGGGCGCGGTCCTGGCGTGATGCTGTTCGGTCGAGTCGGGTGTCATGCTCGTTGGTGCTGCGTTGCAGCCCTTCGCGACTGAAGTCGCTCCCACGACTGAGTGAACAGGATTACGGTTTGGCGGGCCGATCCGTCTTGCTAATAGGGTAGAAGGCTGGCCGGAGAATATTTCTCTGATGTTCGTTGCCTTTCGGCGGTGGCGCAGATAAACATTCTGCACAACCACAAAAAACCGGTGAATTTGTCTCATGCGCAAACTCGATCGCACCGATATCGGCATTCTCAACAGCCTTCAGGAAAACGCCCGTATCACCAACGCCGAACTGGCCCGCTCGGTGAACCTCTCGCCCACGCCCTGTTTCAACCGGGTACGGGCCATGGAAGAGTCGGGACTGATCCGTCGGCAGGTGACCCTGCTGTCACCGCAAGTGTTGGGGCTGGACGTCAACGTGTTCATCCATGTGAGCCTGGAGAAGCAGGTGGAGCAGTCGCTGCACGGTTTCGAGGACGCCATCGCCGAGCGCGCCGAGGTGATGGAGTGCTACCTGATGACCGGTGATCCGGACTACCTGCTGCGCGTGCTGCTGCCGAGCATCCAGGCCCTGGAACGCTTTCTCGACTACCTGACGCGGCTGCCGGGGGTGGCGAACATCCGCTCCAGCTTCGCCCTGAAGCAGGTGCGCTATAAGACCGCGCTGCCGCTGCCGGCCAATGGGCTGACCTTGCGCGAGTGAGAGGGGAGGCCAAAGACACGCCGTTCAACCGCCGCGGGCTGTGATCGCCAGCTACTGGAGCAAGGTCCGCTCATGCTCCGCTTCCATAGCTGCTACCGAAACCAATGCCCTGATCGCTTTCTACTTGCCTTTGCTTCCCGGGAACTGTCGGCTCCGCTGTCCATCGAACGCTGTGCCGCTGTCCAGCCCCGCTTGCCGAGCGCTTCATGCCCGCAGCCGGCTGAAGCAGGCGCGCTGTGGGTCGGACCGGCCCGACTACGACAACCTCTTGACTCGCTGCGCCGCCTTGGCACCTTTTCCTGGGGCCAAGTGGGGAAGCGGGTTTAAGCTTGCCAGCTGTACTCCACCAGACCAGGGAGCCCGCCCGGGACGTATGCGCCATATCTGGAAGTCTTTTCGCTCGTTGTACTTCGCCGCGCTGATGATGCTGATCGGCTCGGGTCTGCTCAGCACCTACCTGGCCTTGCGCCTGGCGGCCGACCAGGCCGATAGCCTGTGGGCCGGTGCGCTGATGGCGGCCAACTATTTCGGCCTGGCCCTGGGCGGCAAGGTGGGCCACCGGCTCATCGCCCGGGTCGGCCATATCCGCGCTTATGCCACTTGTGCCGGTATCGTCGGCGCCGCCGTGCTCGGCCACGGCCTGACCGACTGGCTACCGGCCTGGGTCGGGCTGCGGGTGGTGGTGGGTCTGGGCATGATGTGCCAGTACATGGTGCTGGAGAGCTGGCTCAACGAACAGGCCGACGCCAAGCAGCGCGGTGCGGTGTTCAGTTGCTACATGATCGCTTCCTACCTGGGCCTGGTACTCGGCCAGCTGATTCTAGTGGTGCACCCGCAACTGGGTCTGGAACTGTTGATGCTGGTCGCCATGTGCTTCGCCCTGTGCCTGGTGCCGGTGGCCATGACCCGGCGCATCCACCCGGCGCCCCTGCGCCCGGCACCGATGGACCCCTTGTTCTTCATCAAGCGCGTGCCGCAGTCGCTGTCGACCGTGCTCGGTGCGGGGCTGATCGTCGGCGCGTTCTATGGCCTGGCGCCGTTGTACGCCAGCAGCCAGGGTCTGAGCACCGAGCAGATCGGTCTGTTCATGGGCTGCTGCATCTTCGCCGGCTTAGTGGTGCAGTGGCCGCTGGGCTGGTTGTCCGACCGCTACGACCGCGCCGTATTGATCCGCAGTGTGGCGGTGGGCCTGGCGGTAGCGGCGTTGCCTTTGGCGATCTTCCCGGCGGTGCCGCTGGAGATCCTCTTCGGCATGGGCTTCTTGATCTCGTTGCTGCAGTTCGGCCTGTATCCGCTGGCGGTGGCGTTCTCCAACGACCACGTGGAAAGCGAGCGGCGCGTGTCGCTGACGGCCATGTTGCTGGTGACCTACGGCGTCGGCGCCAGTATCGGGCCGTTGGCTGCGGGCGTGCTGATCAAGCTGTTCGGGACGCAGATGCTCTATGCCTTCTTCGCCTTCTTCGCCCTGGTGCTGGTATGGCGCATTCGGCCGCAGGCGGTCACCGGGTTGCATCAGGTCGAAGATGCGCCGCTCAGCCACGTGGCCATGCCGGCAACCAGTTCGCCGCTGTCGGCGGCGCTCGATCCGCGGGTCGATGAGCAGACGGTGCAGGATGTGATGCAGGCGCCGGTGGCGGCGGAGGATACCGAGGAGGAAGAGGGCGCAGAGCAGGCGCAGGAAGCGCAGGGCGTGGAGGAAAAAGTCGCTGGTAAACCGTGAAGGGAGTGGTGAGGAGGCTTGCAGGGAACGACTGAGCCTGGGGCACGGCTGAATCGGCTGCTCGCTTCGAGGTGCGCGTACGCCCCAGGAGTGCACTGATCTGTGGGAGCGGCTTGAGCCGCGATCGCCGGCACCGCCGGCCCAATGACCACCATACCCATCGACAGGCAGAGCATGGCGTCTGACCCAGGGCAGCGTTACCGCCCGTCGCGGCTCCAACCTAGGCACCGCATCAATCCTGGGTAATTTTGGTCAGCGCCATTGGGCCGGCGTTGCCGGCCATCGCGACTCAAGTCGCTCCAACAGTGAAGGTGGCGTTGCCGACTATCGCGACTCGAGTCGCTCCAACAGTGAAGGTGGCGTTGCCGACCATCGCGACCGATCGGAGCACCGAACCGGCCGCTCCAACAGGGGAGGCGGCGCTGCGCCTGTCCAGGCAGCGTCCTCTGCGAACCGGACTCAGTAATCGTCTTTGTCGAACCGCCGCGCCTCGCGCTGCAGTTGGTACACGAAACTTTCCACCCGGCGCTGGCCCTGGCCGCTGAGGTTGTGGAAGCGCACGCCGGCAAAGGTGGTGTTGATGCGCTCTTCGAAATGCAGGTGGCGCAGCTCCACCATCGTTTCGGTCAGGCCCAGCGGGGCGCCGGCTTTCATACGCTCGTACACCTGACCAAGTTGCAGACGGCTTTCCACATCGCCTTCGAAGCGCAGCTTGCACCCGGTCGCGGAAATGTCCAGCAGCTTGCCGCGCAGCGGCCCGTCGCCCCGCAGGTGCTTACCGTCGAGCACGACATCCACCAGTTGTGACAGCTTCAGCGCGGCGCGGAAGGCATTGCGGCGCTGGTGGTAGGTGATTTCGCTAGGCAGAGGCCCACGGTAGCAACGATGGCCGTCGATCTCGGTGATGCTCAGGGGGTGGTTGCATTCCCACGCCACGCGCACGCCGTCATGGAAGCCCTCGACCCGGAACGGCTCGCCGTTCTCGATGTAGCGTTCGCCGTCGCGGGGCATCAGCTCGTCCAATGCCAACACATCGTTGTCCTTGTCGACGTGCACCACGTAGCTCTGGAAGCGCTGGTCGCGTTCGGGAAAGGTAAGAATCAGGGGGTCGTGGCTGTCGAGCAGTTGGCGCAGGTTGGCGTTGATCTCCAAAGGGGTGGCCAGCACTTTGGGTGGCTGTGGAGCATCGGCGTCATTGAACACGGGTTAACTATCTCCAGGCAAAAAGCGTCACATCCAGGTCGCGGCATTTTGCCAGTATGGAGGGCGGCTTGATAGGGGGCTGATCACACCTGGCTGAGCGGCCGGCGTCGAGCCATGGGCGAGGTGCCGCCACGGCTGT
Organism: Pseudomonas sp. MLB6B; assembly: GCF_054508135.1. NCBI lineage: Bacteria > Pseudomonadati > Pseudomonadota > Gammaproteobacteria > Pseudomonadales > Pseudomonadaceae > Pseudomonas > Pseudomonas sp. MLB6B. The sequence continues at coordinate 2,362,072 of NZ_CP199313.1, forward strand.
CGTACAGGGAGGGCGAGTCGCCACCCATGAGGATGCGTACTTGGTTGCTGGTGATGTGCTGCTGCACCTGGATGATCCGGCCGTTGGTCTGGTTGACCTCCTGGCAAGCGTCGAGCAGTTCGCCGAGCAGATCGAGCCGTTGCAGTATCACCTCGCCTTGGGCCGATTGCGCGGCCAAGGCCTGCACACCCTGGCGATCGGCCGACAGGCCCAGCTCGGCGAGCAGTTGCGTGCGGCGGCGGCCGTGCTGTTCGAGCAGTACGATCAGCGACTGCTTGCGCGCCAGGATCGTCTCCAGCACGGCCATGTCGCGCCCATGCAGGGCCACCGCTTCACCCTGCAACAGCTCGAGCAGTTCTTGGGCGGGGGCGATGTCGTCTTCGATGAGGTGCAGCAGGGTGGTGTCGTGCATGGCTAGGTCCTGTGTGAAATCGATCTCGCTCGAATCTGCCGCATCCGCGCGCGGTGCTGCCGGCACTGCTTGCGCCGAGGGTGCGCTCGCGTCGCTGCGTGCCGGAGCCGTCCAATGCAGCTCAGGTCAGGTGAAACACAGGCCATACCCTTCGAATCAGCGGAGTGGACTCAACGCTGGTTCTCGAGATCGAGCATCTTGCTGGCGACACGGCCCGCATCGACCTGATAGCTGCCATCGGCGATGGACTGCTTGAGCTGCGCTACGCGCGCGCTGTCCACCACGGGCTGATCGCGCAGCTTGTCGGTGATGGTCTTCAACTGTTGCGCCTCCTGGCTGAGATGGACCGCTTCGCCACTGGCGCTGCTGGCCTTGGCCTGGTCGGCGACCGCTGGTTTTTCGGCAGGACCGGTGGCGGCGGTGCTGCGGGTTCCGCCGGCCACGGCCGGCGGATTGTTCAAACGATTGAAATCAATGACCATGATCGAAAACCTCTGGGGATATGGACGCTTGCCTTGTTTTCGGCCACCCCTGGAAAAACTTTAGGCACCACTGCACGGCCGCCCATCGGCGAGCCCACGGTGTGCGGTGCCGCACAGTTTAAGAAAGGCCTCAGGCTAGCGCCAGCCCATTGGCCCTGGCGTCATCCCCACCGGTCCGATATCGCCACTTACATTGCCACTTCGACCTGCCCCGGCGCCGTCACCCGCGCCTTGATCACCCGTTTGGAATTGAGGTTGCGCACACGGATCTGTTCGGCCAGGCCGCCCTTGCTCAAAGCCTCGCCCGGCATGCGCACGCTCAAGGTGCCGCTGCGCGCGATGATCACCACATGGTCGCCCTTGCGAATCAATTCGGCCTGTTCCAAATGCTGCGGCGTCAACACCTGGTCGAGCACGGTGGGCCGCAACAGCTTCATGCCCACCACTTGGTCCAGTTCGGTGATGAAGCCCTGGCCGAGGCTGCCGACATCGCGCTCGCGCAGGGCCACGTCGCCTTCGCCCACCACGCTTTCGCGCTTGAGCGGGCGCACCATCACCACCACGTCGCGGAACAGCTTGACCGTGGCGGGCACGAACACCGTCCACGGACCGCCGCCGGCGCAGCTCACGCGCACGGTGACACGACCCATGGGTGTCGCCGGACTTTCCAGCGATGCGTCGAGGGCCTGGCTGCACTCGGGCATGCGCAAGCGCGGGTCGAGCGTGTTGACCGCCACCTCGTAGCGTCCGGGGGTTTGCGTGCTCGCAAGATAATCCTCGACCTTGAACTCAAGAAATCCCTGAGTCACGCCGATAAGTTGTTCAGGCGAGGTAAACGCCTGCGCCAGCACCCTGGCGCCGGGTGCCCACAGGCACAGAGCCGCCAGCAAGGTGGTCAGCCGCGTCAGTCGTCGGAAATTTGTCGTTTTCATAGGCATGACGCTCAAAAAAGCAAAGCCCGTGCCGACTTGGTATCAGGGCATCAGGTGTGAAGGAGTCGGGCATGGCGGGTGTAATGGATTCGGTCAACCAGCGCACGCAGCTGGTCGGGCAGAATCGTCTCGAGCTGCTGCTGTTTCGCCTCAACGGCGCACAGCTTTACGGGATCAACGTGTTCAAGGTGCGCGAGGTGCTGCAATGCCCGCCCTTGACGCTATTGCCCAGGTCGCATCCGGTGGTGCGTGGCGTGGCCAACATCCGCGGCGCCACCATCCCCATCCTTGACCTGTCGATGGCCACCGGCCTGCCGGGTCTGCAAGAAGAGCTGTGCAACAGCTTCGTGATCATCACCGAGTACAACACCAAGACCCAGGGCTTCCTCGTGCACTCGGTCGAGCGCATCGTCAACATGAACTGGGAAGAGATCCACCCGCCACCCCGCGGCACCGGTCGCGACCATTACCTGACCGCCGTGACCCGCGTGGACAACAAGATGGTCGAGATCATCGACGTGGAGAAGGTGCTGGCCGAAGTGGCGCCGACCTCCGAAGCGGTGTCGGAAGGTGTGATCGACGCCGAGGTGCAGGACAAGGCCGTGATGCTGCGGGTGCTTACCGTCGACGATTCGTCGGTGGCGCGCAAGCAGGTCAGCCGCTGCTTGCAGACGGTGGGCGTGGAAGTGATCGCGCTCAACGATGGCCGTCAGGCGCTGGACTATCTGCACAAGATGCTCGATGAGGGCAAGCATCCGGAAGAGGAGTTCCTGATGATGATCTCCGACATCGAAATGCCGGAAATGGACGGCTATACGCTGACCGCCGCCATCCGCAGCGATCCGCGCATGCAAAAGCTGCACATCGTCCTGCATACTTCGCTATCCGGCGTATTCAACCAGGCGATGGTGAAGAAGGTCGGTGCGGACGATTTCCTCGCCAAGTTCAGGCCTGACGACCTCGCCCAGCGGGTCGTCGACCGGATCAAGGCGACGCACTGAAACGACCGGGGGTCCGGCCCCCGGTGTCAAAGATTGAGAATGAGGCGGCGACAGTGTCTACGGCTACTACCGATTTCGAGCAATTCAGGGTTTTCCTGGAAAAAGCCTGTGGCATCTTGTTGGGCGACAACAAGCAATACCTGGTCTCCAGCCGCCTCAACAAACTGATGGAGCAGCAGGGCATCAAGTCGCTCAGCGAGCTGGTGCAGCGCATCCAGACCCAGCCGCGCAGTGGCTTGCGCGAGCAGGTGGTCGACGCCATGACCACCAACGAAACCCTGTGGTTTCGCGACACCTACCCCTTCGAGGTGATGAAGAACCGGGTCATCCCCGAGTTCATCAAGAACAACCCCGGCCAACGCCTGCGCATCTGGTCGGCGGCCTGCTCGTCGGGTCAGGAGCCGTACTCGCTGTCGATGACCCTCGACGAGTTCGAGCGCAGCAACCTCGGCCAGCTGAAGATGGGCGCGCAGATCGTCGCCACCGACCTCTCCAGCTTGATGCTGAACAACTGCCGCACCGGTGAGTACGACAGCCTGGCCATCGCTCGCGGTCTGTCGCCCGAGCGCCTGCAGCGCTATTTCGACAGCAAGGGGGCAGGGCGCTATGCGGTCAAGCCGGCGATCCGCAGCCGCGTGGAATTCCGTTCGTTCAACCTGCTCGACAGCTACGCGGCGTTGGGCAAGTTCGACGTGGTGTTCTGCCGCAACGTGCTGATCTACTTCTCCGCCCAGGTGAAGAAGGACATCCTCATGCGCATCCACGGCACGTTGAAGCCGGGCGGCTACCTGTTCCTCGGCGCTTCCGAAGCGCTCAACGGCCTGCCGGACCACTTCCAGATGGTGCAGTGCAGCCCAGGCATCATCTATCAGGCCAAGTAGCTAACCGCTTCATCTTCCAAGCCAGCGCCCATGCGCTGGCTTTTTCGTTGATGGGCGTTCGACCGCCAGCACGCCAGTCGATCGACGCCCCGTCAAAAAATTGATTTTCCCGCTGCAATCCCGCCGATTTGCCGCTGTTTGCCGCCAAGCCGGCAGCACTTTGCCGCTTTTCCCGCTGACGGTTCGTCCGCTGCTGGCATCGACCCCACGTACTTCAACGCTTTTGCCGATCTGGCACAACCCTTGCTATCTCAGTCTCAAACGATCTTCGGTCAACCCGCGCAGGTTCCAGACATGAGCATCAACTTCGACAAAGCGCTCGGCATCCACCAGCAGGCGATGAATTTCCGTGCCCAGCGCGCCGAGGTGCTGGCCAACAACATCACCAACGCCGACACGCCCAACTACAAGGCGCGCGACCTGGACTTCTCGTCGATGCTGGCGGCCGAAGCGAACAAGCAGAACAGCGGCGGCATCGCCCTGAACCGCACCAACGGTCGGCACATCGAGGCCGAAGGCCTGGCCAGCGCCGACGATTCGCTCAAGTATCGGATTCCGACCCAACCGTCGATCGACCAGAACACCGTCGACGCCCAGGTCGAGCAGTCCAACTACGCGCAGAACGCCCTCGACTTCCAGGCCAGCTTCACCCTGCTCAACAACAAATTCAAAGGGCTGGTGTCGGCCCTGCGCGGAGAGTGACCATGTCCCTTGCCAACGTCTTCAACATCGCCGGTAGCGGCATGAGCGCGCAGAACACGCGCCTCAACACCGTGGCCTCGAACATCGCCAACGCCGAAACCGTGTCGTCGAGCATCGACCAGACCTACCGCGCGCGGCATCCGGTGTTCGCCACCACCTTCGAACAGGCGCAAAGCGGCGCCGGGCAATCTTTGTTCGAGGACCAGGGCCAGGCCGGGCAGGGCGTGCAGGTCAGCGGCATCGTCGAAGACCAGAGCGAGTTGCAGGCCCGCTACGAACCCAACCACCCGGCGGCGAACAAGGACGGCTACGTCTATTACCCCAACGTCAACGTGGTGCAGGAGATGGCCGACATGATTTCCGCCAGCCGCTCGTTCCAGACCAACGCCGAGTTGATGAACACGGCCAAGACCATGATGCAGAAAGTGCTGACGCTGGGTCAGTAATTGGGATATCGACATGACGACCACGACCGCCACCACCGGCTCGGCTTACCTGACATCGCTGCAAAAGAGCACCGACGCCACCAACGGCAGCACGGGTGCGGCCGGCAGCGCGCTGGGCAAGGACGCGTTCCTCAAGCTGCTCGCCACACAAATGCAGAACCAGAACCCGCTCGACCCACAGGAGAACGGCGAGTTCGTCGCACAGCTGGCGCAGTTCAGCAGCCTGGAAGGCATGCAGACGCTCAATAGCTCCGTGAACAGCATTCTCCAGGGCTTCCAGTCCTCCACCGCATTGCAGGCCTCCTCCTTGGTGGGGCGCAACGTGGTGGTGCAGACCGACAAGGCCAATGTCGAAGCCGGCCAGTCGCTGACCGGCTCGGTCAACGTCACCGGCTCCAGCACCTCGGTGAAGGTCGACGTCTACAACGACAAGGGCGATGTGGTGCGCAGCATCGACCTGGGCAGCAAGGCCAGCGGCCTGGCCGACTTCACCTGGGACGGCCTCGACGATGCCGGCCAGGCCGTGGCCTCGGGTGTGTACAGCTTCAAGGCCACCGCCGACATCAAGGGCACGGCCACGGCCATGACCACCAACTTGCCGGCCAAGGTCAACAGCGTCACTACGGGCGTGAACGGCAGCGAAATGATGTTGAACCTGGCAGGGATGGGCAGCGTTGCCCTGTCGAAAGTACAAATGATCGGAATCTGAGGGCCGACCCCGTCGGCAGGAGTGAGTAAATGTCTTTCAATATTGGACTGAGCGGGCTGTACGCGGCCAACAAGGCCCTCAACGTCACCGGTAACAACATCGCCAACTCCGCCACCACCGGCTTCAAGGCCTCGCGTGCCGAATTCGCCGACCAGTACGCCTCTTCCGTGCGTGGCACCAGCGGCCGTACCCAGGTCGGCAGCGGCGTGCGCACCGACGCGGTGTCGCAGCAGTTCACCACCGGCAACATCGTCGGCACCGGCAAGAGCCTGGACTTGGCCATCGACGGCGACGGTTTCTTCGCCATGAGCGACAACGGCTCGCGCATCTATACCCGTGCCGGCGCTTTCTACAGCGACAAGGAAGGCAAGGTGGTCAACGCCTCCGGCGCGACCCTGCAGGGCTACCCGGTCGATGCCAACGGCCAGATCGTACGCGGCGCGCTGACCGATCTGAAGATCGACACCGGCAACCTGGCGCCCCGTGCCACGTCGAAAGTCAGCGAAACCCTGAACCTCAACTCCACGGAAGCTGCGCCTGCGCTCACGCCGTTCGACCCGTCCGACGTCAAGACCTACAACTACACGTTCAACACCGACCTGTACGACAGCCAGGGCAACCTGCACCAGCTGAACCAGTACTTCGTGCGCGACACGGTCAACAACGCCTGGACCATGTACACCACGGTCAACGGTCGCAATCCGGCCGATCCGACCAACACCACGCCGCTGGTCAACACCCTGCCGTTCAAGTCCGACGGCTCGCTCGACACCGCTTCGATGGCCGCCGGCCCGGTCGCGGGCGGCATGAGCATCGCTACCGACAAGACGTTCAAGATGGACAACTGGGTACCGGCCGCGAAGAACGCTGCTGGCGCCTGGGCCAGCAACGGCGCTGTCGCCAATGACGGCGGCGTCGGCCTGGACATGCTCGCCACCACGCAGTACAACGCGGCCTCGGCGACCACCGCCAAGGATCAAGATGGCTATTCCACCGGTGAGCTGACCGGCCTGACGGTCGATCAGAGCGGCAACCTGTTCGCCAACTTCACCAACGGTCGTGACAAAGTCATCGGCCAGGTCGCCGTCGCCACCTTCGCCAACATGCAAGGGCTGACCCCGGTCGGTGGCACGGCGTGGCGCGAGTCGTACAACTCGGGCGTGGCGGTGGTCGGTGAGCCGGACACCGGCACCTTCGGCAAGATCGCCGGCGGCTCGCTGGAAGACTCCAACGTCGACCTGACCGGTGAGCTGGTCAATCTGATCAAGGCGCAGAGCAACTACCAGGCCAACGCCAAGACCATCTCGACCGAAAGCACTGTGTTGCAGACCATCATCCAGATGACCTGATGGGTGGGTGAGGGGTGAGGCGCATGGCCTTGTTTCTGTGGGCCAACGCCTCGTCCCGGTCCTACGCTGGCAGCACGGTTTCCTGGCCGATCGCGGTAGCTGGGATGGGCCGGCGTTGCCGGCCATCGCGGCTAAAGCCGCTCCCACGGTAAGGCGCTCCTGTAGTGAGTCGCTTCTGCAGTGGGTCGCTTCTGTAGTGCACCGTTCCCGTGTAGGAGCGGCTTTAGCCGCGATCCAAGGCGCAAGCCTTGGTGGCTGCCAATGAACCCTCTTCAGGCAAACACCCACCCGAGCCCCATGCCAATGTCGAAACGCTTTACCTTCACTGCGCTTCTTCTGCTGTTGGCCCACACTTGTGTACAGGCCGCCCCCGCGCCGTTCTTCCTCTGGCAAAGCAAACTCACCGGCCGCTACATGTGCAGCCAGCACAAGCCCGGCGACGGTTGGATCTGGCACGCCGGGCCGTTCAACAACGCCGGTTGCCGCGCGCGGTAGCGTTGGCGATCGCTGCATGGCAGGCGGTGACGGAGCCCCACGATACGAAGCATCGAGCGACGAACCCCAAGCACCGAGCATGGGTGCTGAGGCATGACCCTCATGCCTCCAGCGCCATGACCCTCTCCACTTGCCTCCACACCTGACGCCACCCTTCGATGCCGGACAATCTCCCCTCCCGGCAATTCCCTTCCGGCAAACCTTTGCCGACAAACTGACGCCATCGCACAGCCATCCTCGTCAAATCCCAGTAAACACGGGCTTTGGCAAACCTGGTTCGATAATTGCTAAGGCTTGCACGAGGCGACAACGTTTCGCTACGCGCACAGAGGATTCCCCGTGGACAAGATGCTTTACGTGGCCATGACCGGTGCCAGCCAGAACGCCCTGGCGCAACAGGCCCACGCCAACAACCTGGCGAACATTTCCACCACTGGCTTCCAGCGCGATCTGGAGCAGGCGCGCTCGATGCCGGTGTTCGGCGACAGCTTTCCGTCGCGCGCCTATGCCATGACCGAGCGCCCGGCCACTGACTTCAGCGCCGGTGCCATGATCGAGACCGGCCGTGATCTGGACGTCAGCGTCTCCGGCCCCGGCTTCATGGCCGTCCAGGCTCCCGACGGTAGCGAAGCCTATGTGCGCACCGGCAGCCTCAACGTCGATGCCTTGGGCGTGCTGCGCGCCGGCAACGGCATGGCGGTGATGGGCAATGGCGGGCCGATCGCGGTGCCGCCCGAGCAGAAGATCGAAGTGGGCGAAGACGGCACCATCAGCATCCGCGGCATGGGCGAAGACCCGCGCGTGCTGGCGGTGGTCGACCGCCTGAAGCTGGTCAACCCCGACACCAAAGGCATGGTCAAGGGCACCGATGGCCTGATCCACACCAGCAGCGGGCAAGCGGCCGACGCCGACGTCAACGTCAAGGTGGTGTCGGGCTTTCTCGAGGCGAGCAACGTCAATGCCGTCGAGGAGATGACCTCGGTGCTGGCGCTGTCCCGGCAATTCGAGCTGCACATCAAGATGATGAACACGGCCAAAGAAGGCGATGAAGCCATGGCGCGTGTTTTGCAAATAGGCTGATAACACTTGAACGGGTGCCGAAAATCCGGCGCACGAGGAGAACGAGATGCTTCCAGCACTGTGGGTCGCCAAGACCGGTCTGTCTGCCCAAGACACCAATTTGGCCGTGGTATCGAACAACCTGGCCAACGTGTCCACCACCGGTTTCAAGCGCGACCGCGCCGAATTCCAGGACTTGCTGTACCAGGTCAAACGCCAGCCCGGCGCGCAATCGACCCAGGACAGCGAGCTGCCTTCGGGCTTGCAGGTCGGTACCGGTGTGCGCGTGGTCGGCACGCAGAAGAGCTTCACCGCCGGCAGCCTGCAAACCACCGAAAACCCCTTGGACATGGCGGTCAACGGTCGCGGCTTCTTCCAGGTGTTGCAGCCCGACGGTACGGTGTCGTACACCCGTGACGGCACCTTCCACCTGAACTCCGACGGCCAGATCGTCACCGCCAGCGGCTTCGCCCTGGAGCCTGCGGTGGTCGTGCCCAACGACGCACAGACCTTCACCGTGGGCCAGGACGGCACCGTGTCGATCACCACCGCCGGCAACCCGGCCTCGCAGGTGATCGGCAACATCCAGACCGCCGACTTCATCAACCCGGCCGGCCTGCAGGCCATCGGCAGCAACCTGTTCCTCGAAACCGCCGCCAGCGGCGCGCCGCAGGTGGGTACGCCGGGCCTCAACGGCCTGGGCACCACCCAGCAGATGACTCTGGAGAACTCCAACGTCAGCACCGTGGAAGAGCTGGTCAACATGATCACCACCCAGCGCGCCTACGAGATGAACTCCAAGGTCATCTCCACCGCCGACCAGATGCTTTCGTTCGTCACCCAGCAGCTTTGATCACCGATCCGTTCCCGCGCCCGATACACCGTGAGGTAAGCGTCATGAGTCGTCTGTTGTCCGTGTTCGCCCTGGGGGGCGTGGTCCTGCTGTCCGGGTGCGTGGCGCCCGCGGCCAAGCCCAACGATCCGTACTACGCCCCGGTGCTGCCGCGCACCCCGTTGCCGGCCGCCGCCAACAACGGCTCGATCTATCAGGCCGGGTTCGAGCAGAACCTCTACACCGACCGCAAAGCCTTCCGCGTGGGCGACATCATCACCATCACCCTCAACGAACGCACCTCGGCCAGCAAGAACGCCGGTTCCCAGCTCACCAAGAACAGCAAGGCCAACCTCGGTCTGACGTCGCTGTTCGGCGGCTCGGGCACTACCAACAACCCGTTCGGCGGCGGCGACCTGTCGCTCAACGCCGGCTACAACGGCGACCGCACCACCAAGGGCGACAGCAAGGCCAACCAGGGCAACACCCTGACCGGTTCGGTGACGGTGACGGTGGCCGACGTGCTGCCCAACGGCATCATCTCGGTACGCGGCGAGAAATGGCTGACGCTCAACACCGGCGACGAGCTGGTGCGCATCGCCGGGCTGATCCGCGCCGACGACATCGCCACCGACAACACCGTGCCGTCCACGCGGGTCGCCGATGCGCGCATCACCTATTCGGGCACCGGCTCCTTCGCCGATGCCAGCCAGCCGGGATGGCTGGACCGCTTCTTCCTCAGCCCGCTCTGGCCCTTCTGAGAACGATGACCATGCTCAACCCAAGGCAGCTGCTCGCCGCGACCCTTCTGCTGTGCTGTGCGTTCGCCGCGCAGGCCGAGCGTCTGAAGGACATCGCCAGCATTTCCGGCGTGCGCAGCAACCAGCTGATCGGCTACGGCCTGGTCGTGGGCCTGAACGGCACGGGTGACCAGACCACCCAGACGCCGTTCACCCTGCAGACTTTCAACAACATGCTGGCCCAGTTCGGTATCAAGGTGCCGCCAGGGTCGGGCAACGTGCAGTTGAAGAATGTCGCCGCGGTGTCGGTGCATGCCGACCTGCCGCCGTTCGCCAAGCCGGGGCAGATGGTCGACATCACCGTGTCGTCCATCGGCAACTCCAAGAGCCTGCGCGGCGGCAGCCTGTTGATGACGCCGCTCAAGGGCATCGACGGCAACGTCTACGCCATCGCCCAGGGCAACCTGGTGGTCGGCGGCTTCGACGCCGAAGGCCGCGACGGCTCGCGCATCACCGTTAACGTACCGTCGGCCGGGCGCATCCCGGGCGGCGCTTCGGTCGAACGCACCGTGCCGAGCGGCTTCAACCAGGGCAACAGCCTGACGTTGAACCTCAACCGGCCGGACTTCACCACCGCCAAACACATCGTCGACAAGGTCAACGAGCTGCTCGGCCCCGGTGTGGCCCAGGCGCTGGACGGCGGGTCGGTGCAGGTCACCGCGCCCATGGACCCGAGCCAGCGCGTCGACTACCTGTCGATCCTGGAAAACCTGGAGATCGATCCAGGCCAGGCGGTGGCCAAGGTCATCATCAACTCGCGTACTGGCACCATCGTCATCGGCCAGAACGTCAAGGTCTCGCCGGCGGCGGTCACCCACGGCAGCCTGACCGTGACCATCACCGAAGACCCGGTGGTCAGCCAGCCCGGCGCCTTCTCCAACGGCCAGACCGCCGTGGTACCGCGCTCGCGGGTGAATGCCGAACAGGAAGCCAAGCCGATGTTCAAGTTCGGCCCAGGCACCACATTGGATGAGATCGTGCGTGCGGTGAACCAGGTGGGCGCGGCCCCCGGCGACCTGATGGCGATCCTCGAAGCCCTGAAGCAGGCCGGTGCGTTGCAGGCCGACCTGATCGTCATCTGAGGCCCCGACCATGACGCCCAAGAGCCTGGTATCGACCACTCCCGACAGTGGTGCGTACACCGACCTTACCCGCCTCAGCTCGCTCAAGCATGGCGATCGCGACAGCGATGCCAACGTGCGCAAGGTGGCCCAGGAGTTCGAGTCGCTGTTCATCGGCGAAATGCTCAAGGCCTCGCGCAAGGCGAGCAACGTCATGGCCGACGACAACCCGATGAACACCGAGACGGTCAAGCAGTACCAGGACATGTACGACCAGCAGATGTCGGTGAGCATGTCGCGCGAAGGCGGCGGCATCGGCTTGCAGGACGTGCTGGTGCGCCAGTTGTCGCAGAAGAAGGCCAGCGCCGCTGCGGCCGCCAGTGCCGCCAGCGCCCATGCGCCGGCCCTGTGGGGCGCACGGGTGGCGGCGACGGCGGCGGGCGAGGGCGGTGCCACCAGCTCGCGCAACGACGTCGCCCTGCTCAATGCCCGGCGCCTGGCGCTGCCCGGCAAGCTGACCGACCGTCTGCTGGCCGGCATCGTGCCGTCGGCGAGCGGCACCTCCGCCAGCGGCACTTCGACGAATGGCGCCTCCGCGAACGCTCCGGCGCTGGCCACCGCCAGTCCTGCGCTGGTCAAGCTGGACCGGTCCAAAGTCCAGTCCGCCACTGCCGTAGGTACCACTGCGGGCGCCGCCACGCAGATCCTCGGTCGCGCCGTTGCCCAGCCGCCGCTGGCGCCGCAAAAAGCCTTCTCGGGCAGCGACGAGTTCGTCAACACCATGCTGCCGATGGCCGAAAAAGCCGCCAAACGCATCGGCATCGACCCACGCTATCTGGTGGCCCAGGCCGCGCTGGAGACCGGTTGGGGTAAGTCGGTGATGCGCAATCCCGATGGCAGCAGCAGCCACAACCTGTTCGGCATCAAGGCCACCGGCAAGTGGCAGGGCGGGGAAGCCAGCGCCATCACCAGCGAGTTCCGCGAGGGCAAGTTCGTCAAGGAGCGTGCGGCGTTCCGCTCGTACGACTCCTATGAAGACAGCTTCCACGACCTGGTCAGCCTGTTGCAGGACAACGGCCGCTATAAAGATGCCGTGGCCTCTGCCGATAAACCGGAACAGTTCGCCAGAGAGCTGCAAAAGGCCGGCTATGCCACCGATCCGGACTATGCCCGCAAGATCATCAGCATCGCCCGACAGCTGCAACCCACTTCCCAATACGCCATGGCCGGCTCTGCAACGACTCTATAAGGATTGACGCATGACGAATCTGATCTCGATCGGCCTGAGCGGCCTGAGCGCCAGCCAGGCGGCGTTGTCGGTCACCTCCAACAACATCGCCAACGCTGCGACCTCGGGCTACTCGCGCCAGCAGACGATCCAGACCGCCAGCCCCTCGCAGAACATCGGCGTGGGCTTTCTCGGCACCGGCACCACCCTGTCGGAAGTGCGCCGCATCTACAGCGCGTACCTGGACAACCAGTTGCAGTCGGCGACCTCGCTGCAAGCCGACGCGACCGCGTTCCAAGAGCAGATCACCGGCATGGACAAGTTGCTGGCCGACCGCGACACCGGCATCAGCTCGGTGCTCACCGCCTTCTTCTCGTCGTTGCAAACGGCGGCGGCCTCGCCCTCGGACGTGGCGTCGCGGCAGCTGCTGCTGACCCAGGCGCAGACCCTGAGCAACCGCTTCAACGCCGTGGCCGGGCAGATGAACCAGCAGAATACGCAGATCAATTCGCAGCTGCAGACCCTCGCCGGGCAGGTGAACAAGCTCACCACCAACATCGCCGACTACAACCGCCAGATCGTGCAGTTATCGGCGGCGGGCACCTCGCCCAACAGCCTGCTCGATGCGCGCAGCGAAGCGGTGCGCCAGCTCAACGAATTGGTCGGCGTCACGGTGCAGGAACGCGACGGCAACTTCGACGTGTCGCTTGGCACCGGTCAGGCGCTGGTCACCGGCATCCACGCCAATCCTTTGTCGGTCGAGCCCGGCATCGCGGACAAGAGCCAGGCGAGCCTGAAGATCGAGTACGCCAACTTCAGCTCCGACGTGACCTCGGTGACCACCGGCGGGCAGATCGGCGGCCTGTTGCGCTACCGCAACGAGGTGCTGACTCCGGCCATGAACGACCTGGGCCGCGTCGCCCTAGTGGTGGCCGACAGCATCAACTCGCAGTTGGGCCAGGGCCTGGACGTCAACGGCCAGTTCGGCGCCGATCTGTTCACCAGCATCAACAGCGCCACGGCGATTTCCCAGCGCAGCCTGGCGTCGTCGGCCAACAGTGCAGGATCGGGCAACCTCGACGTGACCATCCGCAACAGCGGCGCGCTGAGCACCTACGACTACGAAGTCAAGTTCACCAGCGGCACGCAGTACAGCGTACGCCGTTCCGACGGCACCGAGATGGGCAGCTTCGACCTCAATGCCGACCCGGCACCGGTGATCGACGGCTTCAGCCTGGCGCTCAAGGGCGGTGCGCTTGCCGCAGGCGACAGCTTCAAGGTGATCCCCACGCGCACGGCTGCCGCCGACATCGGCACCGTGACCCAGGACGCCAACAAGCTGGCATTCGCCGCGCCGGTCACCGCGGCGGCCAGTGGCGGCAACGGCGGCACCGGGACCATCACCCAGCCGACCCTGACCGAGCGTCTGGACATCTACGGCGGCAGCGACACAGCGGTGGCACGCGACGCCATGCGCACCTCGATGCCGGTGCGGGTGGTGTTCCAGGCGGCCAGCGGTGGCGCCCAGAGCTACACCGTGTTCGACGCCAAGGGCACCTCCATCGGCACCGGCAGCATCGTGCCTGGGCAGGACAACAAGCTCACCATCGCCGTGCCGATGCGCGATGCCAGCGGCGCGCCGATCCTCGATGGCGACGGCAAGCCGCGCAGCTTCAGCCTCGACACCAGCATTGGTGGCAGTCCCAACGTCAACGACAGTTTCACCCTGTCGTTCAACACCGATGGCAAGTCCGACAACCGCAATGCCAGCCAATTGCTGGCGTTGCAGACCAAGGCGACCGTGGCCACCGGTTCGGGCGGTGGCATCAGCTTCACTTCGGCCTATGCTTCCCTGGTGGAGCAGGTCGGCGCCAAGGCCAGTCAGGCCACCATCGACAGCACCGCCACCGATGCCGTGCTCAAGTCGGCCAAGGAAAGCCGCAGCTCGGTGTCCGGGGTCAACCTCGACGACGAGGCGGCCAACCTGGTGAAGTTCCAGCATTACTACACGGCGTCGTCGCAGATCATCAAGGCGGCGCAGGAAACCTTCCAGACCTTGATCAACGCACTCTAAGGGAGAGCTGACCATGCGCATTTCCACCGCTCAGTTCTACGACGCCAGTGCCAGCAGCTACACGAAGAACTTTTCCGACCTGAACAAGACCCGCGAACAGGTCGATTCGGGCGTGCGTATCCAAAGCGCCGGTGACGATCCGGTCGGCGCCGCGCGTTTGCTGGTGCTGCAACAGCAGCAGGCGCTGCTGGGCCAGTACAACAGCAACATGTCCACCGTGAACAACGCGCTGTTGCAGGAAGAGAGCGTGCTGTCGACCATCACCGAGGCCTTGCAGCGCGCCAGTGACCTGGCCGTACGCGCTGGCGGTGCGGGCCTGACCGATGCCGACCGTACCTCCATCAGCAGCGAACTGAAGGAAATCGAGGCCAACGTGTTCGGCCTGCTCAATTCGCGCGACGCCAACGGCAACTACATGTTCGGCGGCGCCAAGAGCACCACTCAGCCCTATGTGCGCAATGCCGACGGCACCTACAGCTTCCAGGGCGACCAGACCCAGTTGAGCCTGCAGGTGTCCGACACCTTGAGCCTGGCCACCAACGATTCGGGCTTCAGCGTCTTCGACCAGGCGACCAACAAGGAGCGCACCCAGTCGACCCTGACCGCGCCAGCGACCAACGACGGCAAGGTCTCGCTGTCCCAGGGCCTGATGACTTCGACGCCGACCTACAACAGCCGCTTCGCCTCGGGCCAGCCGTACTCGCTGAACTTCACCAGTTCCACCGAGTTCACCATCACCGATGCCAGCGGCAAGGACATCACCGCCGAAACCACGACCAACGGCAAGTTCGACGCCGACACCGAGGGTGGCAACGTCGTCACGCTGCGTGGCGTGGAGTTCCGCATCGACGTCGCCCTGAGCGAAGGCGAAGATGCCGACGCCGCCGTGGCGGGGCACACCTTCCGCCTGGAGATCCGCCCCGACACCCTCACCGCCACCCGCGGTGCCGGCAACGCCTCGACGGCGCAGATCACCAGCAGCACCATCAGCAACGCGGCCGACTACCACAGCACTTTCCCCAGCGGCGGTGCGGCGATCAAGTTCACCAGCGACAGCGAGTACGAGCTGTATGCGCAGCCGATGACCGACGGCGCCCAGCCCGTCGCCAAAGGCACCGTCACCGGGGGCGCCTTCACCGTGGCGGGCGTGACCTACCAGCTCAGCGATGCGCCCAAGGCCGGTGACCAGTTCACCGTGAGCGCCAACACCCACCAGACGCAGAACCCGCTGCAAACCCTGGCCAAGCTGCGCGCAGTGCTCGACGCGCCCATCGACGACAAGAACGCCAACGTCGACCTGCGCAACGCCGTGGCCTCGGCCGTGGCCAACCTGGCCAGCGGTCGCGAACGCATCGACATCACCCGTGGCTCGATTGGCGCGCGGGGCAACTCGCTGGAGATCCAGCGCCAGGAAAACACCAGCCTAGGCCTGGCCAACACCACCACGCAGAGCGCGATCGGCAATACCGACATGTCCCAGGCGGTCATCACCCTGACCTTGCAGCAGGCCATGCTGGAAGCCTCGCAGCTGGCCTTCTCGCGGGTCTCGCAGTTGAGTTTGTTCAACAAGCTCTAAGCCAGCGGCATCCTCATCTCGATTGGAGGCAGAGCATTCACACGCTGTCGGGCCCGCTCTGCGGGCCATCGCGGCTGAAGCCGCTCCTACAGGGGTTCTGCTCTGCGGGCCATCGCGGCTGATCGGAGCGTCGAGCCGGATGCTCCAGCAGGGCTTTGAGCTTCGGCCTGGCCTGGGACATCCATCCACTTCTAGAAACTCAGCTCATATCCTCCTGTAGGAGCGGACGGTTCGGCGCTCCGATTAGCCGCGATGGGCCGCGAAGCGGCCCCAACCCAGCCGCCCAGGCCATTTCAGGTAAACCATTTACGCGCCCTTAAGCCCGCTTTGCGGGCCATCGCGGCTAAAGCCGCTCCTACAATTCGGCGCGGTACATGTGACCAATGAGTCAAAACCTGCATCTTCCCTGTATCCTATTGGCGGTCGTCGCATTTTGTTGCCCTTTATCTCTCGGCATACAGGCAACGAATGCGTGCGCGTCGTGTCTGCACGCGCTGAACCCCTCCTCATGGCGCCCTCATCCGATGAGCGGCGGACTTTGGCTGTTTTGATTGGGAAGCCAGAATGATTGGCATTAAAAGCATCGCCAGCTACGTGCCGGCCCAGGGCGTGGACAACTACGCCCAAGGTGCGCGTTTCGAAAAGAACGAAGATTTCATCCTCGGCAAGATCGGCTCGGCTTTCCTGCCGCGCAAAGAGGCCACGCAGGAAACCTCCGACCTCGCCGTTGAAGCGGCCCGTGCGCTGTTCGTCAACAACCCCAGCCTCGACCCGCAGTCGATCGACGCGCTCATCGTGGTCACCCAGAACGGTGACGAAGAGGGCCTGCCGCACACCTCGGCCATCGTCCAGGACAAGCTGGGCCTGAGCACTTCGGTCGCCGCCTTCGACGTTTCGCTCGGTTGCTCGGGCTACGTCTACGGGCTGTACGCGATCAAGGGCTTCATGGAAGCGGCCGGGCTGAAGAATGGCCTGCTGATCACCGCCGACCCCTATTCGAAGATCGTCGACCCCGAAGACCGCAACACCACCATGCTGTTCGGTGACGCCGCCACCGCCACC
The DNA here is from genome assembly GCF_054508135.1 of Pseudomonas sp. MLB6B. Taxonomy (NCBI): domain Bacteria; kingdom Pseudomonadati; phylum Pseudomonadota; class Gammaproteobacteria; order Pseudomonadales; family Pseudomonadaceae; genus Pseudomonas; species Pseudomonas sp. MLB6B. The sequence continues at coordinate 2,379,173 of NZ_CP199313.1, forward strand.
TGGATGGGCGAGGGCGCCGACTGGCAGCTCGGCCAGGCGCGTTTCGGCACCGACGGCGCCGGCGCTGCGCACTTGAAGGTCAGCGACGGCACCTTCTTCATGAACGGCCGCCAGGTGTTCAACTTCGCCTTGCTCAAGGTGCCCGCGCACCTGCGCGAGCTGCTCGAAGCGAGCGACTTGCAGTCCTCCGACATCGACGCCTTCTGCATCCACCAGGGCAGCGCCGCCATCGTCGACGCCGTGGCACGGCGTTTCGAGGAAGAGCTGGAGCACAAACGTCCGGAGAAATTCGTCAAGGACATGCTGGAAACCGGCAACACGGTGTCATCGAGCATTCCGCTGCTGCTGGAAAAGCACATGTTCGGCGGCACCTGGCGCCGTGTGGCGATCAGTGGCTTCGGCGTCGGCCTTTCGTGGGGCTCGGCGATCCTTCAGCGAAGCTGATCGACAGGTCATGAAAAAGCGCCGGCAGGCTTGGCCCCGGCGCTTTTTTCATGCCCGTTCATCGCCATTGGCCGGCGGTAAACCCTTGATTTGCAAAAAGATGGCCGTGTAATGGCAATTTTTTTTGCAAATCGCCCTCAAGCCAGGGCCACTCCCGACGATAACCATTACGAAGGTTCTCTAGGCCACACCCGGCGGTTGCCAAGGCCGGAAGCCGCAGTAACTCATCCAACGAGGATTTCGTCATGGCTTTAACCGTTAACACCAACATTGCTTCGATCACCACTCAGAGCAACCTGACCAAGGCCAGCAACGCCCAGACGACTTCGATGCAGCGTCTGTCGTCCGGCCTGCGGATCAACAGCGCCAAGGATGACGCGGCCGGCCTGCAGATCTCCAACCGTCTGACCAGCCAGATCAACGGCCTGGGCCAGGCAGTGAAGAACGCCAACGACGGTATCTCCATCGCCCAGACCGCTGAAGGCGCGATGCAGGCCTCGACCGACATCCTGCAGAAGATGCGTACTCTGGCACTGTCTTCGTCCACCGGCTCGCTCAGCGCCGATGACCGTAAGTCGAACAACGACGAATACCAGGCTCTGACCGCGGAACTGACCCGTATCTCGCAGACCACCACCTTCGGTGGCCAGAAACTGCTGGACGGTTCGTACGGCACCAAGGCCATCCAGGTCGGCGCCAACGCCAACGAGACCATCAACCTGTCCCTGGACAACGTTGCGGCCAACAACATCGGTTCCCAGCAGGTCAAGAGCCTGACTGCCGACCCTAAAGCCAACGGCCTGGCTGGCGGCCCTATCACCGTCACCGGTAACGGTCAGAGCGAAACCTACACCGCTGCTGCCGGCGCTTCGGCCAAAGAGATCGCAAAGGGCATGAGCGGCCTGATCGGCGGCCTGACCGCTACCGCCAGCACCGAAGTCAGCTTCGCTGTCGACAAAGCGGCTGCCACCACCACGCCTGTGAGCTTCACCCTGCAGGTCGGTGACCAGAAAGTCGATATCAAGGGCGTGACCGACACTGCCGGCCTGGCCGACCAGTTGAAATCCAACTCCGCCAAACTGGGTATCAGCGTCAACTTCGACGAAACCAGCGGCAAGCTGTCGGTCAAATCCGACACCGGTGAGAACGTTTCCTTTAGCGGCACCACCGGCGGCGCTGCGGTCACCGTCGCCAGCAAAGGCGCTGACGGCAAGTTCTCGACTGGCGTCGCCGTCGCCGACGACCTGGTCGCCACTGGCGCAGTGTCCCTGGATTCGGCCAAAGGCTACTCGTTGAGCGGCACTGGCGCAGAAGAAGTGTTCGGTACCGGTACCGCACTGACTTCGACCAAGACCACCATCTCGCAGACCGATGTCACCGATTCGACCAACGCCCAGAACGCGCTGGCCGTGATCGACAAGGCCATCGGCTCGATCGACAGCGTCCGTTCCGGCCTGGGTGCTACTCAGAACCGTCTGCAGACCACTGTAGACAACCTGCAAAACATCCAGAAGAACTCCACCGCTGCCCGTTCGACCGTGCAGGATGTGGACTTCGCGGCCGAAACCGCCGAGCTGACCAAGCAGCAAACCCTGCAACAGGCATCCACCGCGATCCTGTCCCAGGCCAACCAGCTGCCGTCCTCGGTACTGAAACTGCTTCAGTAATCGCGCTGGCAGGCTAGCAACGAAAGGGCGCGTTCTACGTGCCCTTTTGCCGTTCTGACGTGAGGAGTTTCACCCATGGACATGAGTGTGAAAGTGAACCAGGTCTACACGCCGCCGCTGGCGCCGGTGGTCGCCGTCGCGCCCGCCGACGCCGCCAGTCTGGCCAAGGCGCCGGATGCGGCAGCGCCGCCTGCCGCGGCAAGCGAGCCGGCGAGCCGTGAGGATCTGGAGAAAGCGCTCGGGGAAATCCGCGACTTCGCGCGTGACAACCACCGTAATCTGGATTTTTCCATCGACGAGGACAGCGGCAGGGTAGTGGTGAAAGTCATCGCCACCGATTCGGGCCTGGTGATTCGTCAGATTCCTTCCGAGGCCGCGCTGAAGCTGGCGCAGAACCTCAACGACGCCAACAGTCTGCTGTTCAAGGATGAAGTGTAGGTTGGCATGAAACTTGTTGCTGCAGCCGTTTGCGAGCGTGATCGTCAAGCCGTTGGCAGCCACTGAGACACAGGGAGACAACGATGGCAGGTTCAACAGTCAGCGGTATCGGTTCGAATATCGACACCCAGGCAATTGTCAAAGCTCTGGTGGACGCGCAGAAGGCGCCGAAACAGGCTCAGATCAATACCCAGACCTTGAAGGCGACCACGACGTTGTCTTCCATCGGCAAGGTCCAAGCCGCCCTCGATGCGTTCCGCGGGGCCATGGAGAACATGTCCAGCACCAACGTGTTCACCGGGCTGAGTGTGAAGTCCAGCGACGAGAAGGTCGCTACCATCAAGGCGGGCAATGGTGCTTCCAATGGCACCTTCGCGTTGAAAGTAGAAAGTTTGGCCCAGGCTTCGAAGATCTCCACGCCGGTGTATGCCAACGGCGCCAGCTCCGTGGTCAACAAGACCAGCACCGCCACGACGTTGAGCATCAGCCAGTCCGGCAAGACTTACGACCTCAGCGTGCCGGCCGGCGCTACCCTGCAGCAGGTGCGCGACAGCATCAACAGCCAGTTCGGCACTCAGGGCTTGAGCGCCAACGTGCTCACCGACGCCAACGGTTCGCGCCTGGTGCTGACCTCGACCAAGATGGGCGAGGGATCGGACATCACCCTGGGCGGTAACTCGGGCATCGACACCGGGTATACCGTGATCGACAAGCCTGCCAACGCCAAGTACATGCTCGACGGCATCAGCATGACGTCCAAGAGCAACGAAATCTCCGACGCCGTCAGCGGTTTGAGCATCACCTTGACGGGGGTGTCGTCAAAAAATGATAGTGGCGAGTTTTCGCCGACCATTCTTTCGTTGACCACCAACGCCAGCACACTCAAATCCGGTGTGCAGGGCTTTGTTGATACCTACAATGCCCTGATCACGGCCATCAACGCCGAAACCAAGGTCACCACGGGCGCCGACGGTACGCCGACCGCTGGTGCGCTGACCGGTGACGCGACGATGCGTGGCCTGGTGTCGTCTATTCGCAACGAGCTCAGCCAATTGTCGGGCAACGGTGCGTTCAAGTCCCTGGCGCAGTTCGGCGTCACCACGTCCCAGGACGGCGGCCTGCTGAGCATCGACGACAAGAAGTGGAGCGCTGCGGCGGCCACCAACATCGCCGACCTCTCGAGCATCTTCACCGGCAAGGACGGCCTGCTTGCGCGCATGCAGAACGCCACTGAAAGCTACGCCAAGGCCAGCACCGGCACCTTCGCCGAGCGCACCAAGACGCTGACCGACAACCTCAACAAGCTCAAGACCGAGCAGACCACCCTCGACGATCGCATGACCGCGTTGCAGAAGAGCCTGCAGGACAAATACAACGCCATGGACACCCTGGTGGCCCAGTTGCGCGCGCAGAGCGACAGCGTGATGACCACGCTGAACGCCTTGAACAAGTCCAACAGCGACAGCTGATCGGCGCTTAAGTTATCCACGGCTCGGCCGACATAACTGTCATCGAGCCGTTATCTTTTTTCTGTCACGAGGTTGCACGATGAACCCCATGAGAGCCCTTCGCCAATACCAGAAGGTCAATTCCCATGCACAGATCTCCGAAGCTACGCCCCATCGGTTGGTGCAGATGCTGATGGAAGGCGGGCTGGATCGCATGGCCCAGGCCAAGGGCGCGATGGCGCGCGGCGACGTGGCGGAAAAGGGCCTGCTGATCGGCAAGGCGATCGACATCATCATCGGCCTGCGCGATGGTCTGGATGCCGAAAAGAGCGAGAACCCCGAGAGCATCGAGCAACTCGCCAGCCTGTACGTATATATGACCAATCGCCTGATGCAGGCGAACATCGCCAACGATGCCGGCATGATCGACGAAGTCGCCCGGCTGCTGATCACCGTCAAGAGCGGTTGGGATCAGATCCCACCCGCGCAACAAGCCGGCTGAGCCCGCGAGGAGCGTGTCGTGAACACTGCCATCCAACGATTCGACGAAACCCGTGACGCTTTGCTCGATGCCCTGGACGAGCGCGACTGGGAGGCTATCGGCAGGCTCGACGAAGCCTGCCGGGTGTGCATCGACGACATGCTGACGGCAAGCGTGGTGGACGAGGCCCAGGTCAAGGCCAAGTTGGAAGATCTGCTGGGGGTCTACCGCGATTTGCTGGAAGCGACAATGGGCGAACGCCAAGCCATCGCCGAGCAAATGTCGCAGATCAATCAGGCAAAATCGGCGGCAAAGGTTTACCATCTGTTCAGCTGAGGTAAATAGATAACGCCTGTCCGGCGCCATAAATTTGACTGGTTCTACGTTTTTTACTTTACTAGTGGCTGTTTTCGAATTTCAGACGTCTCATTGCTGACCGTACGTCAGGGCGACGTCGAATTCGCCTCCCCGGCACCGATATGACTAGGGAAGTTGCTATTGCATGTGGCGTGAAACCAAGATTCTGCTGATCGATGACGACAGCGAGCGCCGCCGCGATATGGCGGTGGTCCTGAATTTCCTGGGCGAAGACAACCTGCCTTGCTCGAGCCAGAACTGGCAGCAGGCCGTGGAGTCTTTGCAGTCGAGCCGCGAAGTATTGTGCGTGCTCATGGGTACCGTGGCATCGCCTGGCACGGTACTCGGGCAGCTTAAGACCGTGACAGGGTGGGATGAGTTCCTTCCTGTCCTGCTTCTTGGTGAAATTTCTTCTGCCGAGTTCCCCGACGACTTGCGCCGCCGGGTACTGTCCAACTTGCAGATGCCCCCCAGCTATAGCCAATTGCTCGATTCCCTGCACCGTGCCCAGGTCTATCGCGAGATGTACGACCAGGCACGCGAGCGCGGTCGTCAGCGCGAGCCCAACCTGTTCCGCAGCCTGGTCGGCACCAGCCGAGCAATCCAGCACGTGCGGCAGATGATGCAGCAGGTAGCCGACACCGACGCCAGTGTGTTGATCCTCGGTGAGTCGGGAACGGGCAAGGAAGTGGTGGCGCGCAACCTGCACTACCATTCCAAGCGCCGCGACGCGCCGTTCGTGCCGGTCAACTGCGGCGCCATCCCGGCAGAGCTGCTGGAAAGCGAGCTGTTCGGCCATGAGAAGGGCGCATTCACCGGTGCCATCACTACCCGCGCCGGGCGTTTCGAACTCGCCAACGGTGGCACGCTGTTCCTCGACGAGATCGGCGACATGCCGCTGCCGATGCAGGTCAAGCTGCTGCGTGTGTTGCAGGAACGCACCTTCGAGCGGGTCGGCAGCAACAAGACCCAGAGCGTCGACGTGCGCATCATCGCGGCCACGCACAAGAACCTCGAAACCATGATCGAAGCGGGCTCGTTCCGCGAAGACCTGTACTACCGGCTCAACGTCTTCCCCATCGAAATGGCGCCCCTGCGCGAGCGCGTCGAAGACATCCCGCTGTTGATGAACGAGCTGATCTCGCGCATGGAGCACGAGAAGCGCGGCTCGATCCGCTTCAATTCGGCCGCGATCATGTCGCTGTGCCGCCACGGCTGGCCGGGCAACGTGCGTGAGCTGGCCAACCTGGTGGAACGTATGGCGATCATGCACCCCTATGGTGTGATCGGTGTCGCCGAGCTGCCGAAGAAATTCCGTTATGTCGAAGACGAAGACGAGCAGTTGGTCGACAGCCTGCGCAGCGACCTGGAAGAGCGCGTGGCGATCAACGGACACACGCCGAACTTCGCCAGCCAGGCCATGTTGCCGCCCGAAGGTCTGGACCTCAAAGACTACCTCGGCGGCCTGGAGCAGGGCTTGATTCAACAGGCGCTGGACGATGCCAATGGCATCGTGGCCCGCGCGGCGGAGCGTCTGCGCATCCGCCGCACTACCTTGGTGGAGAAGATGCGTAAATACGGGATGAGTCGCCGCGACGGCGAAGAGGCCGCTGAAGAGTAGGCGCCATCGAGGGCGTTGTGGGGCAACCTGCAACACGCTGTTGGCGTGTGATCGCATCCTTTTTGGAAGAACAGGGCACTGTGCTCGACATGGCCCGCGCTGCCACGCGGGTAACATGCGTTAACCAACTAGCCCCTTGCGTATCCCATCTCCCGGCACGCCCCTTGCTACAACCTCGCCAACAGGTCGTTTTTATGACGGTCAGCCACGCGAGAATGTCCGATGCCTCAGATTGCCTCCCTCTCCCGAGCCCCCGATCCGCAACGCCGCAACCCTGCCGAGCAACAGAGCCGCGAAAGCCTGGAGCAGGCCTTCGCGCTATTCGGCCAGGTGTCCAGCCAGCTGCACGCGTCCTACGGCATGCTCGAGGCGCGGGTCAGCGAGCTCAAAGGCGAGTTGGCGGTGGTCAGTGCCCAGCGCATGGCCGAACTGGCCGAAAAGGAGCGCTTGGCCAATCGCCTGCAAAGCCTGCTCGATGTGTTGCCCGGCGGTGTGGTGGTGCTCGATGGTCGGGGCGTGGTGGTCGAAGCCAACCCTGCCGCGGCGGAGCTTCTGGGGGAGCCATTGCTGGGCGAGTTGTGGCGCGAGCTGATCGTACAGCGCTTCGCGCCGCGCGACGACGATGGCCATGAAGTCTCGCTGCGCGATGGCCGCCGCGTGTCGATCGCCACCCGCTCGCTGGGCGCAGAGCCTGGGCAGTTGCTGCTGCTCACCGACCTGACCGAAACAAGGCGCTTGCAAGACCAGCTGGCGCGTCATGAGCGCTTGTCCAGCCTGGGGCGCATGGTCGCCTCACTGGCCCATCAGATCCGCACGCCGTTGTCGGCCGCCATGCTCTACGCCGGGCATCTCGCCGACCCGGCGCATACCCTGCCCGACGACACCCGGCAACGCTTCGCCGGTCAGCTCAAAGAGCGCCTGCATGAGCTCGAGCACCAGGTGCGCGACATGCTGGTATTCGCACGTGGCGAGTTGCCGCTGACCGATCGCCTGTCGCCCAAGGGTTTGTTCCAGGCCCTGCAACAGGCCGCCCACAGCCATGTCGAGAGCCATGCCGTGCGCTGGCAGTGCGATACCCGTCTGGGCGAAGTGCTGTGCAACCGCGACACCCTGGTCGGCGCCTTGCTCAACCTGATCAACAACGCCTTGCAAGCGAGCCAGGGCCCAGCGCGTCTGAAGGTACACCTGATGCGCCGTGGGCAGCAGGTCGCACTGTGCATCAGCGATGCCGGTGGCGGCATCGATGCCGCCCTGCTGGCGCGCCTGGGCGAACCCTTCCTCACCACCAAGACCAATGGTACGGGCCTGGGCCTGGCCGTGGTCAATGCCGTGGTGCGCGCCCATCAAGGCCAGGTGCGGATCCGCTCGCGCGTGGGTCGTGGCACCTGTGTGACGGTCACGCTGCCGCTGCTGGGTGTGGCGGGAGGGGAGGGCAGCGCATGACGCACAAGGTGCTGCTGGTCGAGGACGACCGCAACCTGCGCCAGGCCTTGGCCGATACCCTGGAAGTGGGCGGCTTCGCCTGGCGCGCGGTGGGTTCGGCGGAGCTCGCCTTGCAGGCCGTGGGCGAAGAAGCTTTCAGCCTGGTGGTCAGCGACGTCAACATGCCCGGCATGGACGGCCATCAGTTGCTGGGCGAATTGCGCCAGCGCCAGCCGCAACTGCCGGTGTTGCTGATGACGGCCCATGCTGCGGTGGAAAGCGCCGTGCAAGCCATGCGCCAGGGCGCGGTGGACTACCTGGTCAAGCCCTTCGAGCCGCGCGCCTTGCTCAGCCTGGTCGAGCGCCATGCGGCCCATCGTCTGCTGGCCGACGACGGCCCGGTGGCCTGCGCGCCCAGCAGCCGGCAGTTGCTGGCGCTGGCGGCGCGGGTCGCGCGCAGCGACTCGACGGTGATGATCTGCGGCGAGTCGGGCACCGGCAAGGAAGTGCTGGCGCGGTATATCCACCAGCAATCGACCCGCGCCGAGGGGCCGTTCGTGGCCATCAACTGCGCGGCGATCCCCGACAACATGCTCGAAGCCACCTTGTTCGGCCACGAAAAGGGCGCGTTCACCGGCGCCATCGCCGCCCAGCCCGGCAAGTTCGAGCAGGCCGACGGCGGCACCTTGCTGCTCGACGAAATCTCCGAAATGCCCCTGGCCTTGCAGGCCAAGCTGCTGCGGGTGTTGCAGGAGCGCGAGGTGGAGCGGGTCGGCGGGCGCAAGCCGATCCCGCTCGACATCCGCGTGCTGGCCACCAGCAACCGCGACCTGGCCGCGCAGGTGGCGGCAGGCGCGTTTCGCGAAGACCTCTATTACCGCTTGTCGGTGTTCCCCCTGGCCTGGCAACCCCTGCGCGAGCGCCGCGACGACATTCTGCCGCTGGCCGAGCGTCTGCTCGCCCGCCATGCCGGCAAGCTGCGCCTCGGCGCGGTTCGCCTGTCGCCCGAAGCCCGCGAGTGTCTACGCGAACATGCCTGGCCCGGCAACGTGCGCGAGCTGGACAATGCCGTGCAGCGCGCTTTGATCCTGCAACAGGGCGGGGTGATCGAAGCGGCGGATTTCTGTCTGCCGGGGTTGGCAACGGGGGCTGCGTCACGACCGGCCGCGCCTTTGGGTATCGAGCGCGAGATTGCCGAGCCAGCGGTACTGGGCGACGACCTGCGTCGCCATGAATTCCAGATGATCCTCGACGCCTTGCGCAGCGAGCGCGGGCGACGCAAGGAGGCGGCCGAGCGGCTGGGCATCAGCCCACGCACATTGCGCTACAAGCTGGCACAGATGCGCGAAGCCGGAATGGACGCCGAAATCGATGGCTGATGGGGTGGGGGCTGACTGTCGCCCTGGGTATAGGGCAGCGGGTGGTCGATCGGCTGGAGCGGGGTCGGGATGCGATTACCTGTCGACAGGTGCCGTAGCTGCTGGGCCGGCGGTGCCGGCCATCGCGGCTAAAGCCGCTCCCACAGGATGAGCGCCATCGCGGCTGAAGCCGCCCCAACAGGATATTCGTAGGGCCGCTGAAGCCGCTCCAGCAGCATGAGCGCAATCCTGTGGGAACGGCCGGTTCGGCGCTCCGATCAGCCGCGATGGGCCGCGACGCGGCCCTGAACCAAGCCGACAGATCCGGCTCCAGCCTTTTCCTGCTCCCATTCACCACCCTGGCATTCTTGTTGCTAGTTCCCCTGTACCCGCCGCATGAGTGTCAAAAAAAATGCGGCCGTCGCAGAGAGAAGTCCATGACCCAAGGTGTTCAATTCAACCGTCTGATGCTGGACATGCGCGCCATGCAAGCCGACGCCATGTCCCAGCCCAAAGCCGTGGCCGCGCCAGAGCTAGGGCAGAACTCGTTCGCCGACATGCTTGGCCAGGCGATCGGCAAGGTCAATGAAACCCAGCAGTCATCCAATGCCCTGGCCAATGCCTTCGAAATCGGCAAGGGCAATGTCGACCTGACCGACGTCATGGTGGCCTCGCAAAAGGCCTCGGTGTCGTTCCAGGCACTCACGCAGGTGCGCAACAAGTTGGTCCAGGCGTACCAGGACATCATGCAGATGCCAGTTTGAGGGCTGACTAAGTGGCCGATGCCGTCGACACTCCACCCGCCACCACCGGTGCCAAGCCTGCGTCCAAGCTGGCGCTGCCGGGGCTGGGTTTCCTGGAAAACATCTCGCGCATGCCTGCGCTGCGCCAGGTCGGCCTGTTGGTCGGGCTGGCCGCCAGCGTGGCGGTGGGCTTTGCCGTGGTGCTCTGGTCGCAGCAGCCGGACTACCGTCCGCTGTACGGCAGCCTGGCCGGGATGGACACCAAGCAGGTCATCGACACCCTCGGTGCCTCCGACATCGAATACCGCGTCGAGCCCAACTCCGGCGCACTGCTGGTCAAGGCCGACGACCTTTCCCGCGCGCGCCTGAAACTCGCCGCTGCGGGCATCACCGCCAACGACGGCAACGTCGGCTTCGAAATTCTCGACAAGGACCAGGGCCTGGGCACCAGCCAGTTCATGGAAGCCACCCGCTACCGCCGCGGCCTGGAAGGCGAGTTGGCGCGCACCGTGTCGAGCCTGAACAACGTCAAAGGCGCCCGCGTGCACCTGGCGATTCCGAAAAGCTCGGTGTTCGTGCGTGACGAACGCAAGCCCAGCGCCTCGGTGCTGGTCGAAATGTACCCGGGCCGGACCTTGGAAAGCGGCCAGGTCATGGCCATCGTCAACTTGGTGGCGACCAGCGTGCCGGAACTGGACAAGTCTCAGGTCACCGTGGTCGACCAGAAAGGCAACCTGCTCTCCGAGCAGTTGCAGGACACTGCACTGACCATGGCCGGCAAGCAGTACGACTACAGCCGGCGCATGGAAAGCCTGCTCACCCAGCGCGTGCAGAACATCCTGCAACCGGTGCTGGGCAACGACCGCTACAAGGCCGAGGTGTCGGCCGACGTGGATTTCAGCGCGGTCGAGTCGACCTCCGAGCAGTTCAACCCCGAGCAACCGGCGCTGCGTAGCGAACAGTCGGTCGATGAGCAGCGCTCCAGCAGCCAAGGTCCGCAGGGCGTGCCGGGCGCGCTGAGCAACCAGCCACCGGGCGCCGCCAGCGCACCGCAAACGGCCACGGCCGGCGCGGCCGGTGCCGGTGCGATCCAGCCCGGCCAACCGCTGCTCGATGCCAACGGCCAGCAGATCATGGACCCGGCCACCGGCCAGCCGATGCTCGCGCCGTACCCCAGCGACAAGCGCCAGCAGAGCACCAAGAACTTCGAGCTGGACCGCTCGATCAGCCACACCCGCCAGCAACAGGGCCGTCTGACCCGCCTGTCGGTGGCCGTGGTGGTGGACGACCAGGTCAAGGTCGACGCGGCCAGCGGCGAAACCACGCGCACGCCCTGGACCAGCGAAGACCTGGCACGCTTCACCCGCCTGGTGCAGGACGCGGTAGGCTTCGACGCCAGCCGCGGCGACAGCGTCAGCGTGGTCAACGTGCCGTTCTCCGCCGACCGTGGCGAAGTGTTGGTCGACATTCCGTTCTACTCGCAGCCCTGGTTCTGGGACATCGTCAAACAGGCCCTGGGCGTGCTGTTCATCCTGGTGTTGGTGTTCGGCGTGCTGCGTCCGGTGCTGAACAACATCACCCGTGGCGGCAAGGACGTCGGCGTGGCAGGCGACACGGAGCTGGGCGGGATGATCGGGATGGATGGCGACCTCGCCAACGACCGCGTCACCCTCGGTGGCCCGCAAAGCATCCTGCTGCCCAGCCCCACCGAGGGTTACGAGGCGCAGCTCAACGCAATCAAGGGCCTGGTGGCCGAAGACCCGGGCCGTGTAGCTCAGGTCGTCAAGGACTGGATCAACGCCGATGAGTGATAACCGCGCCGTGAACGCCAAACTCAGCCGTGTCGACAAGGCTGCCATCCTCCTGCTGTCGCTGGGCGAGACCGACGCCGCCCAGGTGCTGCGCCACATGGGCCCCAAGGAAGTGCAGCGGGTCGGTGTGGCCATGGCGCAGATGGGCAACATCCACCGCGAGCAGGTCGAGCAGGTGATGAGCGAGTTCGTCGAGACCGTCGGCGACCAGACCAGCCTGGGCGTAGGCTCGGACGGCTACATCCGCAAGATGCTCAATCAGGCCTTGGGTGAGGACAAGGCCAATGGCCTGATCGACCGCATTCTGCTGGGCGGCAACACCAGCGGCCTGGACAGCTTGAAGTGGATGGAGCCGCGCGCCGTGGCCGACGTGATCCGCTACGAGCACCCGCAGATCCAGGCCATCGTGGTCGCCTACCTCGACCCCGACCAGGCCGGTGAGGTGCTGAGCAACTTCGATCACAAAGTGCGACTGGACATCATCCTGCGCGTGTCGTCGCTGAACACCGTGCAACCGGCGGCGCTCAAGGAGCTGAACCAGATTCTCGAGAAGCAGTTCTCCGGCAACTCCAATGCCGCGCGGACCACCCTGGGTGGCATCAAACGTGCGGCTGACATCATGAACTTCCTCGACAGCTCCGTGGAAGGCCAGCTGATGGACTCGATCCGCGAGGTCGACGGCGACCTGTCCGAGCAGATCGAAGACCTGATGTTCGTCTTCAACAACCTGGCCGACGTCGACGACCGCGGGATCCAGTCGCTGCTGCGCGAAGTCGCCTCGGACGTGCTGGTGGTGGCGCTCAAGGGTGCCGACGACCGGGTCAAGGACAAAGTCTTCAAGAACATGTCCAAACGTGCGTCGGAGCTGCTGCGCGACGACCTCGAGGCCAAAGGGCCGGTGCGCGTCAGCGACGTCGAGGGCGCGCAGAAGGAAATCCTCACCGTGGCCCGACGCATGGCCGATGCCGGCGAGATCGTGCTGGGCGGCAAAGGTGGCGAGGAGATGATCTAGGCCCGCGTATGGCCAGGCGAGCGGAGCATCATGGGTCCAGCCCGATCATGCTGGAGGCCGTTGTGCCGGCTGCGCCGGCCATCGCGGCTAAAGCCGCTCCCACACACACAAAAAAAAAGGCACGGTTACTCAAAAGGGTAATGACCTGTTGGAGCGGCTTCAGCCGCGATGGCCGGCATCGCCGCCCCAGTCCCGGCGACATCATTCCCTGTAACTGGACTGGCCCCTATGCGGCCTTGCGCGAATGAACCGCAGTGCCGACCGCCCGCTCCTATGAAAGGCCAGATCGGCTGACAGGCAGTGCCATATCTATCTCAGGCGAGAGCGCCTGACCCTGGTTTCGAGAGCCCGATTGCATGTCCAGTAAAGACCAACACGCCAGCGACCTGATCCGCGCCCGTGACCTAGAGGGTGTGGACGTGTGGGCATTGCCCAGTTTCGATCCCGCACCGCGCTTCGTCGCGGAACCCGAACCCGAGGCGACGCCCGAGGTGGTCGAGGACGAGGTCGCCGAAGTGCCCATCGAAGACGTCCAGCCGATCACCCTCGAAGAGCTCGAAGCCATTCGCCAGGAGGCCTACAACGAAGGCTTCGCCACGGGCGAGCGGGACGGCTTCCACAGTGCCCAGCTCAAGGTGCGCCAGGAAGCCGACGCGGCCCTGGCGGCCAAACTGGCGAGCCTGGAACAGCTGATGCGACACCTGCTCGACCCCATCGCCGAGCAGGACACGCAGATCGAGCGCGGCCTTGTGCACTTGGTCGGCCACATGGCCCGGCAGGTGATCGGCCGCGAACTGCGCGGCGATTCCAGCCAGATCACCCAGGTACTGCGCGAGGCGCTGAAACTGCTGCCGATGGGCGCCGACAACATCCGCATCCACCTCAATCCCCAGGACTTCGAAGCCGTCAAGGCCTTGCGCGAGCGCCACGAAGAACACTGGAAACTGCTCGAAGACGAGGCGCTGCTGCCCGGCGGTTGCCGCATCGAAACCGCCCACAGCCGCATCGACGCGAGCATGGAGACGCGCTTGGAAAAAGCCGTGGCGCAGTTGTTCGACCAGCTCCACGAGCAGGCCCTGCACCCGGCTCCGGCCGACCTGTCCATCGACCTGACCCAGCCACGCGAGGCCGACGATGCGCCTTGACCGCACCAGCTTCGCCAAGCGCCTGGGCAGCTACGCCGAGGCCATCGCCCTGCCGGCACAGCCGGTGGCCGAAGGCCGGCTGCTGCGCATGGTCGGGCTGACGCTGGAAGCCGAGGGTCTGCGCGCGGCGGTGGGCAGCCGCTGCCGGGTGATCAACGACGACGGCTACCACGCCGTCGAGGTGGAAGCCGAAGTCATGGGCTTCTCCGGCAGCAAGGTGTTCCTCATGCCAGTGGGCAGCGTGGCCGGCATCGCGCCCGGCGCGCGCGTGGTGCCGCTGGACGACAGCGGTCGCCTGCCCATGGGCATGAGCATGCTCGGCCGGGTGCTGGACGGCGCCGGTCGCGCTCTGGACGGCAAGGGCGGCATGAAGGCCGAAGACTGGGTGCCCATGGAAGGCCCGACCATCAACCCGCTCAACCGTGAGCCGATCAGCCAGCCGCTGGACGTGGGCATCCGCAGCATCAACGGCCTGCTGACCGTGGGCCGGGGGCAGCGCCTGGGCCTGTTCGCCGGTACCGGCGTCGGTAAGTCGGTGCTGCTGGGCATGATGACGCGCTTCACCGAAGCCGAGATCATCGTGGTCGGCTTGATCGGCGAACGGGGCCGCGAGGTGAAGGAATTCATCGAGCACATCCTCGGCGAGGAGGGCATCAAACGCTCGGTGGTGGTGGCCTCGCCCGCGGACGATGCCCCCTTGATGCGTCTGCGCGCGGCCATGTACTGCACGCGCATCGCTGAATACTTCCGCGACAAGGGCAAGAACGTCCTGCTGCTGATGGATTCGCTGACCCGTTTCGCCCAGGCCCAGCGGGAAATCGCCCTGGCCATCGGCGAGCCGCCGGCGACCCGTGGCTATCCGCCTTCGGTGTTCGCCAAGCTGCCCAAACTGGTGGAGCGCGCCGGTAACGGCGAAGCCGGCGGGGGATCGATCACCGCGTTCTATACCGTGCTGTCCGAAGGCGACGACCAGCAGGACCCGATCGCCGACTCGGCGCGCGGCGTGCTCGACGGCCACTTCGTGCTGTCGCGGCGTCTGGCCGAGGAAGGGCACTATCCGGCCATCGACATCGAGGCCTCGATCAGCCGGGTGATGCCGCAAGTGGTGGACATCGACCACCTGCGCCAGGCGCAGAAATTCAAGCAGCTGTGGTCGCGCCTGTCGCAGAGCCGCGACTTGATCAGCGTGGGCGCCTATGTGCCGGGGGGCGATCCGGAAACCGACATGGCCATTGCCTTGCAGGGCAAGCTGGTGTCGTACCTGCGCCAAGGCCTGGACGAAAACGTAAGTCTGGCCCAGGGCCGCGCGGAACTGGCGGCGGTGTTCGCCAGCCCCGCCAATGGAGGCTAAGCCATGAGTGTGCCCAGCCGTGCCGCGCGTCTGTTGCCGGTGGTGGAAATGGCCGAGGACGCCGAGCGCAAGGCCGCCCAGCGCCTGGGCCAGTTCCAGCAGCAGGTGAACGTCGCCCAGGCCAAGCTCAGCGAACTGGAGCAGTTCCGCGGCGATTACCAGCAGCAATGGCTCAACCGTGGCGGCCAAGGCGTCGATGGCGCCTGGCTGGTCAACTACCAGCGCTTTCTCGGGCAGCTGGAAACCGCCATGGGCCAGCAGCGCCAGAGCCTGACCTGGCATCAGAACAACCTGAACAATGCGCGCAAGGGCTGGCAAGAGGCTTATGCGCGGGTGGAGGGGCTGCGCAAGCTGGTGCAGCGCTACCTCGACGAGGCTCGCCGCGCCGACGACAAGCGCGAGCAGAAGCTGCTCGACGAGTTGTCGCAACGTCTACCGCGTCACGCGTTTCCGTAACAGGCCGTCGGCGGCTTCGACGCCGCTGTGGGATGGGCTACACTTCGACCACCTCGCGGAACCCGAAGCGGTGTTGGGCGTCTGATCTTCGCTGCTCGATGGGTTCGGCAAGGGGCGCCACGCAAGGCTGCGGCGCAACGTCAAGGATGAAGCGGAACACAAGCGGCTGACCGACCGACAGGCGCCCAGCCAGGCAATCGAGCTTGATCAAGGAGTGAGCAAGTGATGGACATGCATATCGACTACACCGTATTGAGCGACCTGCGCGACGTCATGGAAGACGGCTATCCGCAATTGCTGCAAACCTTCCTGGAAGACTCCGAGCGGCGCCTGAGCCAGTTGCACGAGGCCAAGGATGCCAGCGAGCTGGGGCTGGCCGCACACAGTTTCAAAGGCAGCAGCAGCGACATGGGCGCCGTGGGCCTGGCCGAGCTGTGCCGCCAACTCGAAGAGCGCGTGCGCCAGCCGCCGCTGTTCGGCATCGAAGACCTGATCAACCGCATCGACCTGGAATACCGCGAGGTGCAGCAGTTCTACCGCGGCGAACAGGATCGGCTGATCGCACCCTGAGCGACTTGGCGCGACTTTTGCTGTAACGGCTTCATGCTGTTCAGCCCTTTGGCGCGGAGACCGCTCAATGCCTGTCGCACCCAACCCGTTATTGCAAGTCAGTCGCGCACCGTCCGCGCCGAACCTGGGCGCGTCTGCGGCCGAAAAGCCGCGCCAGCCGGGCGCCGGCGGCTTCGACAAGGTCCTGGCCGGGCAGTCGCGCAACGTGCCGACCAAGGCCGACAAGGACGCGCCGTCCGCACCCGACGTCGGTGACGCCAAAGTCCCTGGCAGCGGGGCGCTTGCCGCAGACGGCAAAACCTTGCCGGCCAAGGCCGATACGCCTGCCGACAGCGACACCGTCGAACAGGATGCCGGCACCTTGCGCGACGCCAGTCTGGTGGCCGGCCAGGTCACCGATGCCGCACCGGGTGCGCAGCTGATCCAGGCCCAGGCCCAGGTCGTGGCGCCCATCCTGCAAGCGGCTGCCGCAGACGGCGATGGCAATGGCGAGGGCGAAGCTTTCGACCCCGAAGCCGACCCCCTGGCCGGCATGCCCACCCTGCGCCTGGCGCTGGAGCAGAATGCCAAGGCCCAGGGCGGAACCTCCGCCCACGCGCAAGACCCCGACGCCGAGATCAGCGAAGGTCGTATGGCCGTCAATCCGTTGGCGGAGAAGATCGCGGCACTGGAGGGCGACGAACAGAGCGGCGCTGCGGGCGGAAAGGCCTTCGGCGCCTTGCTCGACGACGGCCTGAAAGACCTGAAAGCGGCCAGCAGCGACACGCGCGTCGACGATTTCGCCAACCGCCTGGCCGCGCTGACCCAGGCCGCCACGCCCAAGACCGCCAATGCCGTCGCGCCCAATCCGCTGCAGCAGCCCTTGCCGATGAACCAGAACGCCTGGACCGAAGGCTTGGTCAACCGCGTCATGTACCTGTCCAGCCAGAACCTCAAATCCGCCGACATCCAACTCGAACCGGCCGAACTCGGGCGCCTGGACATCCGCGTCAACGTCGCCAGCGACCAGCCCGCGCAGATCACTTTCATCAGCGGTCACGTGGGTGTGCGCGACGCCCTCGACAGCCAGGTACATCGCCTGCGCGAGCTGTTCTCCCAGCAAGGCCTGCAGCAGCCGGACGTCAGCGTCGCCGACTTCTCGCGCCAGCAACAGCAGCAGCAACAGCAGCAAGGTCAGGCCAATGCCGACGGCCTGTCGGGCGTGGCCTCGCGGCGCGCGGCGGCAGGCGAGGGCGAAGGCGGCGCACGCATCGAGCCTGGCCAAGGGCAGGCCCAGCAGGTGGTGATCGGCGACAGCGCGGTCGACTACTACGCCTGATCGCCGCATCAGGGCAACCTGGCATAACCCTTGCTCAATTCCCGTCATCTACCCTGCAACCCCTGACGGATGACGGATTATTGGCATGGCCAAGAGCGACGTAGAAAAAGACCCGGCGAAAAAAGGCAAACTCAAGCTCATCATCCTGGCGGTGGTCGGTCTGCTCCTGGCGGTCGGCCTGTCGGTGGGCGCCACCTGGTTCATCATGCACAAGAACGAACCGGCGGCGGCCGCCGAGGCCAGCGAAGGCGGCAACGCCAAGCCCAAGGCCATCTACGAGGCACTCACGCCGGCCTTCGTGGTCAACTTCAACCAGAACGGTCGCCAGCGCTACATGCAGGTCAGCATCAGCCTGCAAGCGCGCAACCAGGCCGACCTGGACGCGCTAAAGGTGCACATGCCGGTGATCCGCAACAACCTGGTGATGATGTTCTCCGGTCAGGGCTTCGATGCCTTGGCCAGCAGCTCCGTGGGCCAGGAAATGCTGCGTCAGAAGGCCACTGCGGTGGTGCAGGAAGTGGCGCAGAAAGAAGTCGGCAAACCGGTCATCGACCAGTTGCTGTTCACCAACTTCGTATTGCAGTAGGAGCGCCCGATGGCTGTGCAGGACCTGCTCTCCCAGGACGAGATCGATGCCCTGTTGCACGGGGTCGACGATGGTCTGGTGCAGACCGACAGCGCTGCCGAGCCCGGCGGCGTCAAGAGCTACGACCTCACCAGCCAGGACCGGATCGTGCGCGGGCGCATGCCGACCCTGGAAATGATCAACGAGCGTTTCGCCCGCTACACCCGCATCAGCATGTTCAATCTGCTGCGCCGCTCGGCCGACGTGGCGGTGGGCGGCGTGCAGGTGATGAAGTTCGGCGAATATGTGCATTCGCTGTACGTGCCCACCAGCCTCAACCTGGTCAAGATCAAGCCCCTGCGCGGCACCGCGCTGTTCATCCTCGACGCCAAATTGGTGTTCAAGCTGGTGGACAACTTCTTCGGCGGCGACGGCCGCCACGCCAAGATCGAGGGGCGTGAGTTCACCCCCACCGAGCTGCGCGTGGTGCGCATGGTGCTGGACCAGGCCTTCATCGACCTCAAGGAAGCCTGGCAGGCGATCATGCCGGTCAACTTCGAGTACATGAACTCGGAGGTCAACCCGGCCATGGCCAACATCGTCGGGCCGAGCGAGGCGGTGGTGGTGTCGACCTTCCACATCGAGCTCGACGGCGGCGGCGGCGACCTGCACGTGACCATGCCGTACTCGATGATCGAGCCGGTGCGCGAGATGCTCGACGCCGGTTTCCAATCGGACCTGGACGACCAGGACGAGCGCTGGATCAAGGCCCTGCGCGAAGACGTGCTGGACGTCGCCGTGCCGCTCACCGCCACCGTCGCCCGGCGCCAGTTGAAGCTGCGCGACATCCTGCACATGCAACCCGGCGACGTGATCCCGGTCGAGCTGCCCGAGCACCTGGTGCTGCGCGCCAATGGCGTGCCGTCGTTCAAGGCGCGCCTGGGCTCGCACAAGGGCAACCTGGCCTTGCAGATCATCGATCCGATCGGGCGCCGCTGACCGCGCTGCGCCCGCATTCCACCGCATTCAACGTCTGTCGAGGACACTATGGCGAACGAAAACGAAATCACCTCTGCCGAGGACCAGGCCCTGGCCGACGAGTGGGCCGCGGCCCTGGAAGAGACCGGCGACGCCGGCCAGGCCGACATCGACGCGCTGCTCAACGGCCAGTCCAGCGGCCCTGGCCGCATGCCCATGGAAGAGTTCGCCAGCTCGCCACGGCCGAACGAGAACGTCAGCCTGGAAGGGCCAAACCTGGACGTGATCCTGGACATCCCGGTGAACATCTCCATGGAAGTGGGCAGCACCGAGATCAACATCCGCAACCTGCTGCAGCTCAACCAGGGCTCGGTGATCGAACTCGACCGCCTGGCCGGCGAGCCGCTCGACGTGCTGGTCAACGGCACGCTGATCGCCCATGGCGAAGTGGTGGTGGTCAACGAGAAGTTCGGCATCCGCCTGACCGACGTGATCAGCCCCAGCGAACGCATCAAGAAGCTGCGCTGAATGGGGCGCATGAGTCAGCCCGCCGCTGCGGCGGCCGGGCGGATAGGGCAGCGGCGGCTGGGGCTGTTCGCGCTCCGCGCCCTCGCCAGCGTGACCGTGCTCGCGGCCAGCACGGCCGTCCTGGCCGCCGAGCCGACTGCCGCGGCTGCGGTCGGCTCCACGCCGGCCGGCCTTGGCGGCCAAGTGCTGCAATTGGTACTGGGGCTGCTGCTGGTGGTGGGGCTGATCTTCTTGCTTGCCTGGCTGCTGCGCCGGGTACAGGGCGTAGGGCCGGGCAACGGCCAGGTGATCGAAGTGCTCGGCAGCCGCGCCATCGGCCCGCGCGACCGGCTGCTGCTGGTGCAGGTCGGCAAGGAACAGATCCTGCTCGGCCACAGCCCGGGCGACATCAAGGCGCTGCACGTGCTCGCCGAGCCGGTCGCCGCGCCCACCGGCAGCCGCCCGGCCACGCCCGAATTCGCCCAGCGCTTGCTCGAGCTGATGGGCAAGGACCAGAAGGACAAGCCCCGATGAGTGGCGCCATGCGCATGCTGTTGACCCTGGCGTTGCTGCTGGCCGCGCCCCTGGCCCTGGCCGCCGACCCGCTGTCGATCCCGGCCATCACCCTGTCGAACGGCACCGATGGGCAGCAGGAGTATTCGGTCAGCTTGCAGATTCTGCTGATCATGACCGCGCTGAGCTTCATTCCGGCGTTCGTCATCCTCATGACCAGCTTCACCCGCATCATCATCGTGTTTTCCATCCTGCGCCAGGCCCTGGGCCTGCAACAGACGCCGTCCAACCAGATCCTCACCGGCATGGCGCTGTTCCTGACGCTGTTCATCATGGCGCCGGTGTTCGACCGGGTGAACGAGTCGGCCATCCAGCCGTACCTGAACGAGCAGTTGAACGCGCAACAGGCCATCGACAAGGCCCAGGGCCCGATCAAGGACTTCATGCTCGCGCAGACCCGGCAGAACGACCTCGACCTGTTCATGCGCCTGTCCAAGCGCACCGACATCGCCACCCCCGACCAGGCACCCTTGACCATCCTGGTGCCGGCGTTCGTCACCTCGGAGCTCAAGACCGCGTTCCAGATCGGCTTCATGATCTTCATCCCGTTCCTGGTCATCGACCTGGTGGTGGCCAGTGTGCTGATGGCCATGGGCATGATGATGCTCTCGCCGCTGATCATCTCGCTGCCGTTCAAGATCATGCTGTTCGTGCTGGTCGACGGTTGGTCGCTGATCATGGGCACCTTGGCCAGCAGTTTCGGCGGCGTCTAGCGCCCAGGAGAGTTCCCCCATGACACCCGAAGTGGCCGTCGACCTGTTCCGCGAAGCGCTGTGGCTGACCACCGTGATGGTGGCGGTTCTGGTGGTGCCCAGCCTGTTGATCGGCTTGGTAGTGGCGATGTTCCAGGCCGCCACGCAGATCAACGAACAGACCCTGAGCTTTCTGCCGCGCCTGCTGGTGATGCTGGTGACCCTGATCGTCGCCGGCCCCTGGCTGGTGCAGAAGTTCATGGAGTACATCACCACCCTCTACACCAACATCCCGCAGCTGATCGGCTGACATGGCCATGCTGGAGCTGACCGACGCGCAGATCTCGACCTGGGTCGCCACCTTCGTGCTGCCCCTGTTCCGCGTGGGTGCGGTGCTGATGACCATGCCGATCATCGGCACGCGCATGCTGCCGATGCGCGTACGCTTGTACGTGGCGGTGGCCATCACCTTCGTCATCGTGCCGGGGCTGCCGCCGCTGCCGGAAGTCAACCCGCTGAGCCTGCAAGGGCTGATGCTGTGCGCCGAGCAGTTGATCGTCGGCGCCTTGTTCGGCCTGGCCTTGCAGATGCTGTTCCAGGCCTTCGTGATCGCCGGGCAGATCGTCGCGGTGCAGATGGGCATGGCCTTCTCCTCGATGGTCGACCCGGCCAACGGCGTCAACGTCACCGTGGTCAGCCAGTTCATGACCATGCTGGTGAGCATCCTGTTCCTGCTGATGAACGGCCACCTGGTGGTGTTCGAGGTGCTGACCGAAAGCTTCACCACCTTGCCGGTGGGTAGCGCCCTGCGGGTCGACCAGTTCTGGTCCCTGGCCGGGCGCATGAGCTGGGTGCTGGGCGCAGGGCTGTTGCTGATCCTGCCGGCCATCGCCGCCTTACTGGTGGTCAACATCGCTTTCGGCGTGATGACCCGCGCCGCGCCGCAGTTGAACATCTTCTCCATTGGTTTCCCGCTGACCCTGGTGATGGGCATGGTGATCTTCTGGGTGAGCCTGGCCGACATCCTTTCGCACTACCAAAGCCTGGCCAGCGAAACCCTGCAATGGCTGCGTGAATTGGCGAGGGCGCGCTGATGTCCGAGAGCGAGAGCGGTCAGGACAAGACCGAGGAACCCACCGAGAAGAAAAAACGCGACGCACGCGAGAAGGGCGAGACCGCCCGTTCCAAGGAACTCAACACCGTCGCCGTGACCCTGGGCGGCGCCATCGCGCTGCTGATGTTCGGCGGCTACCTGGCGCAGACCCTGATGGAGCTG
This sequence comes from Pseudomonas sp. MLB6B, assembly GCF_054508135.1. NCBI lineage: Bacteria > Pseudomonadati > Pseudomonadota > Gammaproteobacteria > Pseudomonadales > Pseudomonadaceae > Pseudomonas > Pseudomonas sp. MLB6B. The sequence continues at coordinate 2,401,406 of NZ_CP199313.1, forward strand.
ATGCGCCTGAACTTCAGCCTGCCGCGCGAGGCGCTGGTGGACGAGCGGGCCATGGGCATCTACCTGCTGACCTCGGGCAAGATGGCCATCTGGGCGACCCAGCCGGTGCTGGTATTGCTATTCGCGGTGTCGTTGATCGCGCCCATCGCCCTGGGCGGTTTCCTGTTTTCCGGCAGCCTGTTGCAACCCAAGTTCAGCCGCATGAACCCCTTGTCGGGGATCAAGCGCATGTTCTCGATGAACGCCCTGACCGAGCTGATCAAGGCCATCGCCAAGTTCCTCGTGATTCTGGTGGTGGCGCTAATGGTGCTCGCCAACGATCGCCAGGCCCTGCTCGCCATCGCCAACGAGCCGCTCGACCAGGCGATCATGCACAGCTTGCAGGTGGTCGGTTGGAGCGCCGTGTGGATGGCGGCGGGGTTGCTGCTGATCGCTGCGGTGGATGTGCCGATCCAGCTGTTCCAGGCGCACAAGAAGCTGAAGATGACCAAACAGGAAGTGCGCGACGAATACAAGGACAGCGAGGGCAAGCCCGAGGTCAAGCAACGCATCCGCCAGGTGCAGCGCGAGGTGTCCCAGCGGCGGATGATGGCGGCGGTGCCCGAGGCCGACGTGATCATCACCAACCCCACGCACTATGCCGTGGCCTTGAAGTACGACCCGGAGAAGGCGGCGGGGGCGCCGTTGCTGCTGGCCAAGGGCACGGACTTCATCGCCTTGAAGATTCGCGAGATCGGCAACGAGCACCAAGTGCAGGTGCTGGAGTCGGCGGCATTGGCGCGGGCGATCTATTACTCCACGGAGATCGAACAGGAGATCCCGGCGGGGTTGTATCTGGCGGTGGCGCAGGTGTTGGCGTATGTGTTCCAGATCCGGCAGTACCGCAACGGGCGGGGGAAAGCGCCTGAGCCTTTGAAGAAGGATTTGCCGATTCCGACGGATTTGCGGCGGGATGAGTGAAGGGACCAGGCTCAAATGGTCAAACCCGCGTTCGTCGGAATCGATCGCAGCCTAGAAGCAAATCCCGTGTAGGATCGGCCGGTTCGGCGCTCCGATCAGTCGCGAAAGCCTGCGAGGCAGGCCCCATCCACCCACTGCGATTCGGCAGGAGAAAACCTGGGGCCTGGACGGCCCGCCATTGCCTTCAAGCCCCTCCTGTACCCCGTCCGCTGAAGTTGGACAGCTTCTTGCAAAGCACCCGCCAAGCGCCGCATTGGCGTCAAAGTTTTGCTGCAAGAGGACGCCCGGTGGATCGCTCGCATCTAATCAGTCATGCCCGCAACAACCTCGCCGGTCTCGGTCGAGGGAGCCTGGGCGTGCCGCTGCTGTTGCTGGTCATGTTGGCAATGATGATGTTGCCGATTCCGCCCTTTCTGCTCGACGTGTTCTTCACCTTCAACATCGCGCTGTCGATCGTGGTCCTGCTGGTGTGCGTGTACGCGCTGCGGCCGCTGGATTTCGCCGCCTTCCCGACCATCCTGCTGGTGGCCACGCTGTTGCGTCTGGCGCTGAACGTCGCGTCCACCCGTGTAGTGATGCTGCACGGCCAGGAAGGGCATGGCGCGGCCGGTAAGGTGATCCAGGCCTTCGGCGAGGTGGTGATCGGCGGCAACTACGTGGTCGGTGCGGTGGTGTTCGCCATCCTCATGATCATCAACTTCGTGGTGGTGACCAAAGGTGCCGGGCGTATCTCCGAGGTGAGCGCGCGTTTCACCCTCGACGCCATGCCCGGCAAGCAGATGGCCATCGACGCCGACCTCAACGCCGGCCTGATCGACCAGAACCAGGCCAAGCTGCGCCGCGCCGAAGTGGCCGGCGAAGCCGAGTTCTACGGCTCGATGGACGGTGCCAGCAAGTTCGTGCGCGGCGACGCCATCGCCGGCCTGCTGATCCTGTTCATCAACCTCATCGGCGGCATGCTCATCGGCATGCTGCAACACGGCATGCCGTTCAGCGAGGCGGGCAAGGTCTACGCCTTGCTGACCATCGGTGACGGTTTGGTGGCGCAGCTGCCGTCGCTGCTGCTGTCCACCGCGGCCGCGATCATGGTCACCCGGGCTTCCAGCTCCGAAGACATGGGCAAGCTGATCAACCGGCAGATGTTCGATTCGCCCAAGGCCTTGGGCGTGTCGGCCGCGCTGATGATCGTCATGGGCCTGGTGCCAGGCATGCCCCACGTGGCTTTCATCGGCCTGGGGCTGCTCGCCGGTGGCGGTGCCTACCTGGTGTGGCGCAAGAAGCAGCAGGCCGAAGCCGTGGCCCTGGCCGAAGTGCAGCGCCAGCAAGACCTGCTGCCCTCGCCGCAGCGCGCTCAGGAAACCAAGGAACTGGGCTGGGACGACGTCACTCCCATCGACATGATCGGTCTGGAAGTGGGCTACCGGCTGATTCCGCTGGTGGACCGCAACCAGGGTGGGCAATTGCTGGCGCGGATCAAGGGCGTGCGCAAGAAGCTGTCCCAGGACCTTGGTTTCCTCATGCCCACCGTGCACATCCGCGACAACCTCGACCTGCAACCCAGCGCCTACCGCCTGACGCTGATGGGCGTGATTCTCGCCGAAGCCGAGATCTACCCGGACCGCGAGCTTGCGATCAACCCCGGCCAGGTGTTCGGCACCCTCAACGGCATCGCCGCGCGCGACCCGGCATTTGGTTTGGAAGCGGTGTGGATCGACGTCGGTCAGCGCTCCCAGGCGCAATCTTTGGGCTATACCGTGGTCGATGCCAGTACGGTAGTGGCCACTCACCTCAACCAGATCCTGCAGAAGCACTGCCACGAGCTGATCGGTCACGAGGAAGTGCAGCAGTTGTTGCAGGTGCTGGCCAAGGCGTCGCCCAAGCTGGCCGAGGAGCTGGTGCCGGGCGTCATTTCCTTGTCGGGGCTGCTCAAGGTCTTGCAGGCGCTGCTCAGCGAGCAGGTGCCGGTGCGCGATATCCGCAGTATTGCGGAATCGATCGCCAACAACGCGGGCAGGAGTCAAGATACCGCCGCGCTGGTGGCCAACGTGCGCGTCGGATTGTGTCGCGCCATCGTGCAAAGCATTGTCGGCGTTGAGTCCGAGCTGCCCGTGATCACCTTGGAGCCAAGGTTGGAACAGATTTTGCTCAATAGTCTGCAACGGGCCGGACAAGGTCAGGAAGACGGTGTACTGCTCGAGCCCAGCATGGCCGAGAAGTTGCAACGCTCCCTGATCGAAGCCGCCCAGCGTCAGGAAATGCAAGGCCAGCCGGCGATCCTGCTGGTGGCAGGTCCCATCCGCGCGATGCTCTCGCGCTTCGGGCGCCTGGCAGTGCCCAACCTGCACGTGCTGGCGTACCAGGAAATACCGGACAACAAGCAGGTCACCATCGTTGCCACTGTGGGCCCTAACGGCTGAGGTAGTGGGTTATGCAAGTTAAGCGTTTTTTCGCCGCCGATATGCGACAGGCCATGAAGCTGGTCCGAGATGAGCTGGGCTCCGATGCCGCCATCATCGGCAACCGGCGCATTGCCGGCGGCGTGGAACTGACTGCCGCGCTCGACTACAAGCCTTCGGTGCTGGCGCCGCGGGTGCCCAACGCCGAGCTCGAAGAAGAACTGCGCAAGACCCAGACCCGTATCGTCACGGCCCAGGCCGAGCTGTCCAGCCGCCATGAAGGCGACGAAGGCAGCCAGCTGTTCGCCGGCCAGTCGCTGACCGCTGCCGAGCCGCTGATCGACCTCCATGCCCACGCGCCAGCCAGCGCCGCGCCTGCCGCGCCGGCGGCGGTCGATCCACGGCTGTTCGACGCCATGCGCGCCGAACTCTCGGGCCTGCGCGAACTGCTCGAAGTGCAGCTCGGCTCGCTGGCCTGGAACCAGCTGCAAGGCAGCAAGCCGCAGCAGGCCAACGCCTGGCGCCGCTTGCAGCGCATCGGCCTGAGCGGTGCCCTGGCCCGCGACCTGCTGGAGCTGACCGCCGAAATCGAAGACCCGCGCCACGCCTGGCGCATGGTCCTGGCGCACCTGGCGCGGCGCATCCAGGTGCCCGACGTCGAGCCGATCGAGCAGGGCGGGGTGATCGCCCTGGTCGGCCCGGCCGGCATGGGCAAGACCACCACCCTGGCCAAGCTGGCCGCTCGCTACGTGCTCAAGTACGGCGCCGGCAGCCTGGCGCTGGTGAGCATGGACAGTTTCCGCATCGGTGCCCAGGAGCAACTCAAGACCTTGGGCCGCATCCTCAACGTGCCGGTGACCTACGTGAACCCGGGCGAGTCGCTGGCCCAGGCCCTGGAGCCGCTGCTGCGCAAGCGCGTGGTGCTGATCGACACCGCCGGCCTGCAAGCCAGCGATCCGGCCCTGCGCATGCAGCTGGAGACGCTCGCCGGGCGCGGCATCGCTTCGAAGAATTATCTGGTGCTGGCCACCACAAGCCAGAAGCAGGTGCTGTCGGCCGCCTACCACAGCTACAAACGCTGTGGCCTGGCCGGCTGCATCCTGAGCAAGCTCGACGAAACGGCCAGCCTGGGCGAAGTGCTCAGCCTGACCATCGGTCACGAATTGCCGATCGCCTATCTCACCGATGGGCCGCGCATTCCTGACGACCTGCACCTGCCGCGCAAGCACCAGTTGGTGAGCCGTGCGGTCAGCGTGCAGATGCAGGACGAACCCAGCGAAGAGGCCATGGCCGACATGTTCGCTGATCTGTACCACCACCCAGGCAAGCGGGTGGGTTGAGAGATGTGCTGCGAAAAGTACCTACAGAACGGGGCGGGCAGTTGGCCTCCACTGTGGCATGGGTCCAAGCGAGACAAGGTAAACAACAGACATGGGTAGCATGCATCCCGTACAGGTCATCGCCGTGACCGGTGGCAAAGGCGGCGTCGGTAAGACCAACGTTTCAGTGAACCTGTCCCTGGCGCTCGCCGAGCTCGGGCGCAGGGTCATGCTGCTCGACGCCGACCTTGGCCTTGCCAACGTCGATGTGCTGCTGGGGCTGACGCCCAAGCGCACCCTGGCCGACGTCATCGAAGGCCGCTGCGAGCTGCGCGACGTGCTGCTGCAAGGCCCGGGGGGCGTGCGCATCGTGCCGGCAGCCTCCGGCACGCAAACCATGGTGCACCTGCAGCCTGCGCAACATGCCGGCTTGATCCAGGCCTTCAGCGAAATCGGCGACAACCTCGACGTGCTGGTCATCGACACCGCAGCCGGCATCGGCGACTCGGTGGTGAGCTTCGTGCGCGCCGCCCAGGAAGTGCTGCTGGTGGTGTGCGACGAACCCACCTCGATCACCGACGCCTACGCGCTGATCAAGCTGCTCAACCGCGACTACGGCATGAACCGCTTCCGTGTGCTGGCCAACATGGCGCAGAGCCCGCAGGAAGGGCGCAACCTGTTCGCCAAGCTGACCAAGGTCACCGACCGCTTCCTCGATGTGGCGCTACAGTACGTCGGCGCCGTGCCCTACGACGAGTCGGTGCGCAAGGCCGTGCAGAAGCAGCGCGCGGTGTACGAAGCCTTTCCCCGTTCCAAATGCGCCCTGGCCTTCAAGGCCATCGCGCAGAAGGTCGACAGCTGGCCGCTGCCAGCCAATCCTCGCGGCCACCTGGAGTTCTTCGTAGAGCGCCTGGTGCAGCCGACCAGCGCAGGGCCGGTGCTATGAGTGCGAGCGGATTCAAGATGTACAGCCGTGCGTCCAAGGACGCTCAGTACGAACTGATCGAGCGCTATGCGCCGCTGGTCAAGCGCATCGCCTACCACTTGCTGGCGCGCCTGCCGGCCAACGTGCAGGTCGAAGACCTGATCCAGGCCGGAATGATCGGTCTCCTGGAAGTGGCCAACAAATACGACGCCAGCAAGGGCGCCAGCTTCGAGACCTATGCCGGCATCCGCATCCGCGGCGCCATGCTCGACGAGGTGCGCAAGGGCGATTGGGCCCCGCGTTCGGTGCACCGCAACACGCGCATGGTCAGCGAGGCGATGCGCGCCGTGGAAGCGAGAACCGGACGTGACGCTAAAGATCATGAAGTCGCTGCCGAACTTAAGATGGAGCTGGATGACTATTACGGCATCCTCAACGATACATTGGGCAGCCGCCTGTTCAGTTTCGACGATCTGTTGCAGGACGGCGAGCACGAAGGGTTGCACGAAGACGGCGCCAGCGGCTCGCCGGAACCGGGTCGTGGCCTCGAAGACGAACGCTTCCAGGCAGCCCTGACTGACGCCATCGCCAACCTGCCGGAACGCGAGCGTCTGGTCCTGGCGCTGTACTACGACGAAGAGCTGAACCTCAAGGAAATCGGCGAAGTGCTGGGGGTCAGCGAGTCGCGGGTCAGCCAGTTGCACAGCCAATGTGCGGCGCGCCTGCGCAGTCGCCTGGGGGAATGGCGCGCCCGATAGGGCGGCCGGCTACGAGTTGCAAGTGGCAAGTGGTAGGTAAGAGCGGATCGCGGTGGCTTCACAAAGCGCGTAACTGTTTGGCAACGCCGCATCGCTTGCTCCTCGAGGCGTGCACTTTGCCGCTTTAAGAACGAATGACGCACGCGCTCGGCGCCGGGCGCGTGATGAGACTGCTTGGAGATCTCTAATTGAACAAAGACATGAAAATCCTCATCGTTGACGATTTCTCGACGATGCGGCGGATCATCAAGAACCTGCTGCGCGATCTGGGATTCACCAACACCGACGAGGCCGACGACGGCACCACGGCGTTGCCGATGCTGGAAAAGGGCCATTACGACTTCCTCGTCACCGACTGGAACATGCCCGGCATGTCCGGCATCGACCTGCTGCGCAAGGTCCGCGCCCACGACACGCTCAAGGGCATGCCGGTGCTGATGGTCACCGCCGAAGCCAAGCGCGACCAGATCATCGAAGCGGCCCAGGCCGGGGTCAACGGTTATGTGGTCAAGCCTTTCACCGCCCAGGTGCTGAAAGAAAAGATCGAAAAGATCTTCGAGCGCGTGAACGGCTAAGCCGCCAGGGGGCGCAATGGAATCTATCGATACCTCTCTGGGTGAGTTCGAAGGCACCCTGAAAAAGCATGCTCGCGAGCTGGTCGAGAGCCTCGAACGAGGCCGTTTCGGCGACGCCGTGCAGCTGATCCACCAGCTCAACCAGACCCGCGACCTGGGCCTGTACAACGAGGTCGGCAAGCTGACCCGCGAGCTGCACAGCGCCATCGTCAGTTTCCAGATCGACCCGCGCATGCCGCAGGCCGAAGAAGTCTCGCAGATCACCGATGCCACCGAGCGGCTGGGCTATGTGGTCAAACTGACCGAGAACGCTGCCAACCGCACCATGGACCTGGTCGAAGAAAGCACGCCCGTACTCAACGACATGGCCGAGCAGGCCTCGGCCCTGAGTGGCGATTGGCAACGTTTCATGCGCCGCGAAGTCTCGGCCACCGAGTTCCGTGACCTGGCGCGCCGCGTCGACGGATTCTTGACGAGCAGCGCCGAAGGCAACCGCAAGGTCGCCGGGCACATGAACGACATTTTGCTGGCCCAGGACTACCAGGACCTGACCGGCCAGGTCATCAAGCGCGTCACTGCGCTGGTGACGGAAGTCGAAAGCAATCTGCTCAAGTTGGTGTTGATGGCCAGTCAGGTCGACCGCTTCGCCGGTATCGAACATGACCATCAGCAGCTGCGCGATGAAAAAGACCAAGAAAAACATCCGACTCGAGGTGAAGGTCCGCAGATTCATGCCGATAAGCGTGAGGACGTCGTGTCCGGTCAGGACGATGTAGACGATTTGCTATCCAGCCTTGGTTTTTAAGGAGCACGTTCAATGAGCTTCGGCGCCGATGAAGAAATCCTCCAGGATTTCCTGGTTGAGGCCGGCGAAATTCTCGAGCTGTTGTCCGAACAGCTGGTCGAGCTGGAAAGCCGACCCGATGACGCGGACCTGCTCAATGCGATTTTTCGCGGGTTTCATACCGTAAAAGGGGGCGCCGGCTTCCTCCAGCTCAATGAGCTGGTTGAGTGTTGCCACATTGCCGAGAACGTCTTCGACATCCTGCGCAAGGGCGAACGCCGCGTGGATGCCGAACTGATGGACGTGGTGCTGGAAGCGCTGGATGCGGTCAACGGCATGTTCGGCCAGGTGCGCGAGCGGACCGAGGTGACCCCGGCCACGCCCGAGCTGCTGGCCGCGCTGGCACGCCTGGCCGAGCCGGCCGGTGCCGAAGTGCCGGGCGTCGCAACGCCGGCCGCGCCGGAGCCGGCGGCACCGGTCGCCGTCGCGACTCCGGCTGCACCGGCTGCGGCTGACGTGACTGCGCCAGCGGCCGACGACAGCGACATCACCGACGACGAGTTCGAGCGTCTGCTCGATTCGCTCGACGCGGTCAAGGCCGAAGCTGCCGCCGCTGCGCAGCCGCCAGTCGTTCCGGCCAGCGTCGAAGCGACGCCGGCCGAGCCGATCGGTGGCGAAAGCGACGAAATCACCGACGCTGAATTCGAATCCTTGCTCGACCAGTTGCACGGCAAAGGCCAGTTCTCGGCCAAGGCCACGCCAGCGGCGGCCGAGACGCCGGCACCGGCTGCGGCCAGCGACGAGATCACCGACGACGAGTTCGAAGCCTTGCTCGACCAGTTGCATGGCAAGGGCAGCTTCACCACCGACGCCTTGCCGGGCGCCGCCGCGTCGGGCGCCGCTGCGTCGGGCGCCGTAGCGCCGGGCGCCGTAGCGCAAACCGCGGCACCTGCCGCAACAGCGCCTGCCGGCAACGACGAGCACATTTCCGAGAACGAATTCGAAGCCCTGCTCGACGAGCTGCACGGCAAGGGCAAGTTCGCCGCCGAGCGCGTCGCGCCCGTAGCCGAAACCGCCACGGCCTCCGCGGTCGCCACCCCGGCGCCTGTGGCCAAGCCTGCCCCGGCACCGGCCGCTGCCAAGCCGGCAGCCCCGGCTCCGGCACGTGCGCCAGCCGCGCCACCGGCGGAGAAGCACGCCAGCGAAGCCGAGACCACCGTGCGCGTCGACACCGCGCGGTTGGACGAGATCATGAACATGGTCGGCGAACTGGTGCTGGTGCGTAACCGTCTGGTGCGCCTGGGCCTCAACAGCGGCGACGAGGCCATGTCCAAGGCCGTGTCCAACCTCGACGTGGTCACCGCCGACCTGCAGACCGCGGTGATGAAAACCCGCATGCAGCCGATCAAGAAGGTCTTCGGCCGCTTCCCGCGCCTGGTCCGCGACCTGGCGCGCCAGTTGAAGAAAGACATCAACCTGGAGCTGGTCGGCGAAGAGACCGACCTGGACAAGAACCTGGTCGAAGCCCTGGCCGATCCGCTGGTGCACTTGGTGCGCAACGCGGTCGACCACGGCATCGAGATGCCCGAAGAACGCGAAGCCTCGGGCAAGGCGCGCACCGGACGCGTGGTGCTGTCGGCCGAGCAGGAGGGCGACCACATCCTCTTGTCGATCTCCGACGACGGCAAGGGCATGGACCCAGCCATCCTGCGTGCCAAGGCCGTGGAAAAAGGCCTGATGGACAAGGACGCCGCCGACCGCCTGAGCGAATCGGACTGCTACAACCTGATCTTCGCCCCGGGCTTTTCGACCAAGACCGAGATTTCCGACGTCTCCGGCCGTGGCGTGGGCATGGATGTGGTCAAGACCAAGATTTCCCAGCTCAACGGCTCCATCAGCATCAACTCGGTCAAGGGCCAGGGCTCGAAGATCATCATCAAGGTGCCGCTGACCCTGGCGATCATGCCGACCCTGATGGTGATGCTGGCCAACCAGGCCTTCGCTTTCCCGCTGGTCAACGTCAACGAGATCTTCCACCTCGACCTGTCGCGCACCAACGTGGTCGACGGCCAGGAAGTGGTGATCGTGCGCGACAAGGCCTTGCCGCTGTTCTACCTCAAGCGCTGGCTGGTGCAGGGCCAGGCCCACGAGGAGCAGCCCGAAGGCCACGTGGTGATCCTGTCGGTCGGCACCCAGCGCATCGGTTTCGTGGTCGACCAGCTGGTGGGCCAGGAAGAGGTGGTCATCAAGCCGCTGGGCAAGATGCTGCAAGGCACCCCCGGCATGTCGGGAGCGACCATCACCGGTGACGGCCGCATCGCGCTGATTCTGGATGTGCCGAGCATGCTCAAGCGTTACGCCGCGCGGCGTATCTGATCGCGTCGGCGCGCCTGCGAGGGCACGCCGTCTAACGGAGTGTTTATGGTAGTCAAAGTCCTGGTGGTGGATGATTCGGGTTTCTTCCGCCGCCGTGTCTCTGAAATCCTCGCCGGCGACCCGGCGATCAAGGTCGTCGGCACCGCGACCAATGGCAAGGAAGCCATCGACCAGGCGCTGGCGCTCAAGCCCGATGTCATCACCATGGACTACGAGATGCCGATGATGGACGGCATCACGGCGGTTCGGCACATCATGCAGCGCTGCCCGACCCCGGTGTTGATGTTCTCCTCGCTGACCCACGAAGGCGCCCGGGTCACCCTCGATGCGCTGGATGCCGGTGCGGTCGATTACCTGCCGAAGAATTTCGAAGACATCTCGCGCAATCCGGACAAGGTCCGGCAGATGCTGTGCGAGAAGGTCCACACGCTGTCGCGCAGCAACCGCCGGTTCGGCAGCTACGCCAGCCCAAGTTCGAGCCCTGCGCCCGCGCCGTCCGCGCCCAGCCCTGTGCCTGCCCATGCCCCCAGCGCCGGCACGCCTGCCAGCCACGCGCCACATCCGGCCACCGCGCGCAGCCCAATGCCGTCGCGCACTGCCGCACCCACGGCAGCTGCGCCGGCCAGCTCGCCCGCGCCGCGGCGCAAGGCCTACAAGTTAGTCGCCATCGGCACCTCCACAGGCGGGCCGGTGGCCCTGCAACGGGTGCTGACGCAACTGCCCGCGCAGTTTCCGGCGCCCATCGTGCTCATCCAGCACATGCCGGCGGCCTTCACCAAGGCCTTCGCCGAGCGCCTCGACAAGCTATGCCGCATCAGTGTCAAGGAAGCCGAAGACGGCGACATCCTGCGCCCTGGCCTGGCGCTGCTCGCGCCTGGCGGCAAGCAGATGATGGTCGATGCCCGCGGTGCGGTGAAAATCCTGCCCGGCGACGAGCGCCTGAACTACAAGCCGTGCGTGGACATCACCTTCGGCTCGGCGGCCAAGTCCTACGGCGACAAGGTGCTCTCGGTGGTGCTCACCGGTATGGGCGCCGACGGCCGCGAAGGCGCGCGCCTGCTCAAGCAGTGCGGCAGCACGGTATGGGCGCAGGACGAGGCCAGCTGCGTGATCTACGGCATGCCCATGGCCATCGTCAAAGCCAATCTGGCCGATGCGGTGTACAGCCTGGACGAGATCGGCAAGCACCTGGTCGAGGCCTGCCACTGATGGATGTGCTCAGCCTGATCGGTCTCATCCTGGCTTTCGTCGCCATCGTCGGCGGCAATTTCCTGGAAGGCGGCCATGCCGGTGCGCTGATCAACGGCCCGGCAGCACTGATCGTACTGGGCGGTACCCTGGCGGCCGCGCTGTTGCAGTCGCCGCTGTCGTCGTTCAAGCGGGCGTTGCAGATCCTGCGCTGGATCATCTTTCCGCCGCGCGTCGACCTGGCCGGTGGCATCGACCGGGTGGTGAACTGGAGCCTGACGGCGCGCAAGGAAGGCCTGCTGGGCCTGGAAAGCGTGGCCGACCTGGAGCCGGATCCTTATGCCCGCAAAGGTCTGCAACTGCTGGTCGACGGCGCCGAGCCCGAGTCGGTGCGCAGCATCCTCGAGGTGGATTTCCTCACCCAGGAAAACCGCGACCTGCAAGCGGCCAAGGTGTTCGAGTGCATGGGCGGCTACGCGCCGACCATCGGCATCATCGGTGCGGTGATGGGCCTGATCCACGTGATGGGCAACCTGGCCGACCCCGCGCAACTGGGCAGCGGCATCGCCGTGGCCTTCGTCGCCACCATCTACGGCGTGGCCAGCGCCAACCTGATCCTCCTGCCGGTGGCCAACAAGCTGAAGGCGCTGGTGCTGCGCCAGTCGCGCTACCGGGAAATGCTCCTCGAAGGTCTGCTGTCGATCGCCGAAGGGGAGAATCCACGCTCGATCGAGCTGAAGCTGCAAGGCTTCATGGAGTAGGCATGCGTCGTCGTCGTCACGTGGAAGAGCCCGAAAACCATGAACGTTGGCTGGTGTCCTACGCCGACTTCATCACACTGCTGTTCGCCTTCTTCGTGGTGATGTATTCGATTTCCTCGGTCAACGAGGGCAAATACAAGGTGGTGTCCGAGGCGTTGCTGGGCGTGTTCAACGACCCGGAGCGCAGCACGCGGCCGATCCCCATCGGTGAGGAGCGGCCGCTCAGCACGCGCCCGGCGCAGCCATTGATCAAGGACAGTGAGCAAACCGACGCGGGCCTGGGGCAGACCGCCAACGATCCGCTCAAGACCATCACCGACGAAGTCACCGCCGCCTTCGGCGACTTGATCGCAGGCAAGCAGATGACCGTGCGTGGCAACGAGCTGTGGGTGGAGATCGAGCTCAACTCGTCGCTGTTGTTCGGCAGTGGCGACGCCATGCCCAGCGACGCGGCCTTTTCCATCATCGACCGCGTGGCGGGGATTTTGAAACCCTTCGCCAACCCGGTGCACGTCGAGGGTTTTACCGACGACCAGCCGATTCGCACCGCGCAATACCCGACCAACTGGGAGCTGTCGTCGGCACGCGCCGCGAGCATCGTGCGCCTGTTGGCGCTCGACGGTGTGGACCCTGCGCGCATGGCCTCGGTGGGTTACGGCCAATACCAGCCGGTGGCCAGCAACGCCACCGCCGCAGGCCGCTCGCAAAACCGGCGTGTGGTGCTGGTGATCTCGCGCAACCTCGAAGTGCGCCGCAGCCTGACCGCCACCGGTTCGGCCAACGCCACGCCAGACGCAGCATTGCGCCGGGCTGGCACACAAAGTGCACCAGCGAGCGGAGCGGCGGCGAATGACAGCTGATCCCGTCAATTCTCCGTCACCGAATCCAAAAACCGTTCCCGGCAAGGCTGTCGGCCGTCCGGGAGGAATCAAGGCACCATGAGAGTCTGGGCAGTCGCCAATCAAAAAGGTGGGGTCGGCAAGACCACCACGACCATCGCACTCGCGGGCCTGCTGGCCGAGGCGGGCAAGCGCGTGATCGTCGTCGACCTCGATCCGCACGGCTCGATGACCAGTTATTTCGGGCACAACCCCGATGCCCTCGAACACAGTTGCTACGACCTGTTCCAGCACAAGGGCGCAGTCCCCGAGGGGCTGCCGGGCCAATTGCTGCTGCCGACCAGCGACGAGCGCATCTCGCTGTTGCCGTCGAGCACCGCGCTGGCGGTGCTGGAGCGCCAGTCACCGGGGCAGAACGGCCTCGGGCTGGTGATCGCCAAGAGCCTGGCGCAGCTATGGCAGGATTTCGATTTCGCCTTGATCGACAGCCCACCGTTGCTCGGCGTGTTGATGGTCAACGCCCTGGCCGCGAGCCAACAACTGGTGATTCCGGTGCAGACCGAGTTTCTCGCCGTCAAAGGCCTGGAGCGCATGGTCAGCACCCTGACCATGATCAACCGTTCGCGCAAACAGGCCCTGCCGTACCAGATCGTGCCGACCTTGTTCGACCGCCGCACGCAGGCGTCGATGGGCACCCTCAAGCTGCTGCGCGACAGTTACCCCGAACAGGTCTGGCAGGGCTACATCCCGGTCGACACACGCCTGCGCGATGCCAGCCGCGCTGGCGTCACTCCCAGCCAGCACGATGCCAAGAGCCGCGGCCTGATCGCCTACCGCGCGCTGCTCAAGCACCTGTTGACCTACCGTAACGCTTTGCAGGTGGCCTGATGAACGCACCCCGACCGCTTGCCAGCAAGCCGCAACTGGCCTTGCAGTCCTACCTTGACGGGTTGCTGCAGGAGGCCACCGAGTTGCCGGATGCGCCCGTCGCCGAGGCGCACGGCGACGCCGACGATTTCGCCCAGGCCGTGCGCGAAGAGCAGCAGCGCGATGCCCGTCGCCAGCCGGTAACGCTGGTCAGCGTACCGTCGCGGCCATTCGCCGAACCGACGCCGCCGGTACTGCCCAGCGTGCTCACGCTGCCCGAGGCGGTCCCGACCGTGGCCGACGAGCAGGTGCCGACAGAGATCCCTGTGTCGGCGTCGAGCGAGCCGGTCGTCGAGCTCGATGTCGAGCCGCTGGCGCCGGTGGCCGACGTGCACCGGCCTGCCGTGCTGCCGCCGCAGCCGCCGGCCAACGATACCGGCCGCCCAGCCTGGGCGGCCGAGCCGTTCGAGTGCCTGCTGTTCGACGTCGCCGGGCTGACCCTGGCCGTGCCGTTGGTCTGCCTGGGCTCGATCTATCCGCTGGCGGGCCAGGAGCTGACACCGCTGTTCGGCCAGCCCGACTGGTTCCTCGGCATCCTCACGTGCCAGGCCGGCAACCTCAAAGTGCTCGACACCGCGCGCTGGGTGATGCCCGACCGCTACCGCGACGACTTCCGCCAGGGCCTGCAATACGTGATCTCGGTGCAGGGCTACGAGTGGGGGCTGGCTGTGCATCAGGTCAGCCGCTCGTTGCGCCTGGACCCGGACGAAATCAAATGGCGCAGCCAACGGGGCCAACGCCCGTGGCTGGCCGGCACCGTGATCGAACACATGTGCGCCTTGCTCGACGTCGCCGAACTGGCGGAACTGATCGCCAGTGGCGCCGTCAAGCAGATGCACGCCAAACACCAATGACACAGCCGCACACACCGCCACTGGCGGATTTCGAGGGTAGGGGAATGAAAAAATCGTCTGCGCAGGGCTCCGAAGACCCGATTCTGCAATGGGTAACCTTCCGCCTGGACAATGAGTCCTATGGCATCAACGTCATGCAGGTCCAGGAAGTCCTGCGGTACACCGAGATCGCGCCGGTACCGGGGGCGCCCAGCTACGTGCTGGGCATCATCAACCTGCGCGGCAACGTGGTCACCGTGATCGACACGCGCCAGCGCTTTGGCCTGATGCCCACCGAAGTGACCGACAACACCCGTGTGGTGATCATCGAGGCGGACAAGCAAGTGGTCGGCATCCTGGTCGACAGCGTCGCCGAAGTGGTCTACCTGCGCCAGTCCGAGATCGAAACCGCGCCCAACGTCGGTAACGACGAATCGGCCAAGTTCATCCAGGGCGTGTGCAACAAGAACGGCGAGCTGCTGATCCTGGTCGAGCTGGACAAGATGATGACCGAGGAAGAATGGTCGGAACTGGAGAACATCTGAGGTGATCTTCGAGGTGGCGGTGCTGTTCCTGGCGTTGCTATGGGCCGTGAGCCTGTGGTTGTTCCTCAACTACAGCAAGCGCCAGCGCCAGGTGCTGGCCGAGCAGGCGGTGGGCGATGCGCTGCGCGATCAGCGCATCAAGGACCTGGCCAAGCGCCTGGACGACTACCAGAACGTCACCGTGCGCATGGGAGACGCCCTCCATGAGCTGCGCAGCGTGGTGGCGCCGCTGCCCGACAAGTTGTTGCAGCTCGAACAGCGCGACCCCAACGACATGACGTTCTCCCAGGCCGCCAAGCTGGTGGGCATGGGCGCCAGCATCGAAGAACTGACCCAGACCTGCGGCCTGACCCAGGCCGAGGCGCAGTTGATGAGCAAACTGCACCGCGCGCCCTAAGGCAGACTGCCTTCAGGGCGACGCCCCGTTGCGAGCGGGCGGTGCCGCCCTGCGGCGTCCCTTTCCAATCCACCCACGACTCGGCCCTTGCGAGGCGCCGAGCCGTATGGCCTTGCTTCTACCTTCTTTCAGGCCCACGAGTGCAGATGGCCGATCCTGGCCACGCGCATCAGCGGCAAACGTGCCTCACGCACGGCGTTCAGGGCGTTCAGGTCGACGAATTGATAGCTGTTGAGGCGCGGAATCATGTACAGATGCGCGAGCTGGCGCAACCTGTACAGATCCGGCGATAGGCGGTCCACCACGTCGGTCAGCAGCCCCGGTCCGCTGAGCCAGCTCACTTGTGTGGCGTAGCGTTTGAACAGCACCGGGTTGGTATTGCGGTTAGGGCGGATCGGGTAAGGCTCCACCGCGCTCATGTAACGGCTGCGCATCTCCTGGCTGATCGACAACAGCGTCGGATTGCCGGCGTGGCTGCCGATCATGCTGTTGTTGTACACCGAGTTCAGCCCCATGATTTCGTTCTGCACAGGCACGTTCAGCAGCAGGCCATCGGGCGTCGCTTCCAGCTTCACGTTGTCGAGCATGGCCTTGCCGGTGTCGGGATCGACGATCAGAGCGTCGTCGACGTCCATGTACAAGCCGCCTTCGCTGTGCAGCATCGGGTAGCGCAGCACATCGGCGGCCGAAGCGAAATTGCTCGCCGCGCCACCGTTGCCGATCGCCGCCTGGTACTGGGCGTAATTGCCGCTCTGTTGAAAGCCTTGATAGAAGCCTTGCTCCTCCAAGGTCAACACCTGCAGACCAGGCACGCGGGCATTGAGCTGCGCCACGTTGTGGGCGAACACCTCGGTGCTGCTGTTGGACAGCATCAGGCGGTATTGGTAGGCGCTGTCCGTCAGGGCTTGAGCATTGTGCGCAAGATTGTCCAGCACCTTCTCGTCGATGCGTTTGTTGCCGACCCACAGCGCAGTGATCTGCTGGGGGATGGGGGTTGCGCCTTCAGGCGCGAGCGGTGGTAGCTCGACGGGCAGCGGCAGGTCGATGCCCAGGGCGCGCAACGTCGCCACGCGCATGGCGTCGGTGACCTGGGGGTTGGTGGCGCTGGCCTTGCGCATGTTGCCGGTGCCTGGCTCGGGCTCGAAATACTGCGGCTCGACCTCGTTGAGGTCTTCCTCGCGCAGGAACAGGTTGTTTTCCATGTCATACACCAGATTGAGCGATTCGACATAGCCCTCGACCGGTTCGTAATAGCCGCGCAGCGAGTCGAGGTTGCCATCGTAGCGCGGGTAGCGCGAGACCGCTTGGGCCACTACGTCGTCGCCATTGGCCAAGGGTTCGATGCGCAATGGTCGATGGAAGTAGGGTGCGACTTCCAGGTCGGGCAGGCGCGGCGGGTCGATCGGGCTCAAGGGGTAGCCGATCTGATCGTTCAGCCGGGTCGGCACCACGAAGCCTTCACGCCAGGTCTGGAACAGCGCGTCTGCGGCCTTGTCGGCGACTACCAGCACACCGGGCACGGCGTTGAACAGGCCATAGGCGATGTTGCCGACGCCATCGAGCTTGTCCTCGAGGGTCTTGCCGTTGATCGCCTGGTCCAGACCGAACCCCAGCTGCACGATGCCGCCGACCGCGAGCAGGGGGGCGAGGCCGGGCACTACGAAGGACAACGGCAGGAGCAGGGTCAGGGCATTGGTCAGGTAGTGGCGCCAGCGCTGCTTGCGCACCTCTTCGCTGCTGGTGATGAGGAAGTCGGCGTCGTCCAGGCTGCGCTGGCGCTGGCGCTCGGCCAGGGCCTGGAACAGGTCGCCTTCGAGGGCCGGGCTGTAGGTGTCGGGGCGGTAATTGACGTAGGTCCGTGGCGGCCACTTGCCGTCGTCGTTGAAAAAGCCATGTTCCGGGGGCAGGGTGTGGCTTTCCGGATAGGCGGCCAGGCCTTCCAAGGCGGTGTCCAGGCCGCTGAAATCGATGCCCTGCGGGCCGTCGGCCAGGCGGAAGTGGCGCTTGAGGTGCAGGCGTTTGGTTGCGTCCTTGCACTGATCGCCGATCCAGTCCTTGAGCTGGTCGTGGCTGGCGAACTCGAGCAGCGGTGAGCTGTTGCCGGGCATGTACAGAACCGTGAGGTCGCTGTGGGTATCGTGCAGGCAGAGCAGGTCGGTGGCGGCATAGCCATAGATGTTCAGCAGACTGGCGCGCAAGGCAGCGCTGCGCGGCAGCAGCGCCGCGGCCTGCCAGGCCAGCCCGCGCGCCGCTTCGCTGAGGCTGCCTTCGGCGGACTGCTTGTTGCAGGCGGCGACGAAGTTGAGCTTGCAGCACAGGCGATGCTCGTCCAGGTGAGCCTCCCAATAGGTGTGCAGCTGGCCCTTGTAGCGGGTGTGGAAATCCAGGCCCTCGATATGGCTCTGCAAGGTCTCGGCGGCAATGTCGATCAGCGTCGAGGTGTCGAACAGAGCAGGCTCCCGGCGACGGAACAGACCGTTGAACACACGGTGCTGATATTGGCTCGGCACTTCGGGGAGGTGCTCGAGCTGCTCGACGACATCAATTTCGCCGTCGCGGGGGAAGTGCCCGGCCCAAGGCGCGCCGACCAGTGCATTGAAGACGTCGTTGGCCGATTCGCCTTGCCAGTTGGTCAGCACCGCCTGCGCCAGACTGATCCGCTGCACGATTTGTGCGTGATAGCGGCCTGAGGCCTGAGGCTGTATGTGCAAGGTCACCACGTCGATCTCATCCGGATCGAGGCTGACGCCTTGGCTGCGCAACCAACTGCCGATGGCCTTTTGCGCTTCACGGTCGGGCCGTGGCAGTCGAGCCAGGTGGTCGCGTACGCGTTGCACGCCTTGAACGTTGATACCAGTGCGAGTCATGGGGGGTTCTCCAGTACGGGAAGCCCGGAAGATTCGACCCCATGGGCGCGCAAAACGCGGTAGTTAATGCTGGCACCGCGACTGGAGAGGCCAGGCTGCCCTCAACGCGCAGGCGTATCGGGTGGCGGCAGACGGGGCAGGTCGGGGGTCACATCGCGCTCGCGGGCCGTGGGTTCGAAGTCGGCCGGCACCTTGCCGCGCAGTTGCCAGGCGAAGGCGATGATCTCGGCGATGGTCAGGTACAGCGCTTCGGGAATCTGCTCGCCCAGCTCCAGGCGCGCCAGCAGTCGCACCAGTTCGGCGTTCTCGTAGATCGGCACTTCGTGCTCGCGGGCCAGGGCCAGGATGGCGTCGGCCAGTTCGTCGTCGCCCTTGGCGCTCAGGGTCGGCGCCTGTTCGCCGTCGTAGGACAGGGCGATGGCTTGGCGGGGAGGGCGGTTCATGCGTTTTCGTCTACCCAACGTTGTTCGAGGCGGGTGCGCGGGCCTTGCGGCGGCGTGCCGGCGTGGCAGTGCAAGTCGCCGACGTCCAATCCGCAACCGAGCAGGCGTTCGCGCAGGGCGCCCAGTTGGCTGTCGAGCAGGCGCGCGGTAGTCGGCCGTTCGGCCCATAGCTGGCCTGACAGACGGCCTTGGCTCAGTTGCGCCTGCACTTGCAGGGGGCCGAGCGGGTGCAGGTCGAAGGCCAGTTCGATGCGCCATGAGGAGTCGCCCGGTTCGCCATTGGCCGTTCGGCGGTCGGTTTGAGGGTCGGCGGCGTCCTCGCGGTCCTCGCGCTGCAGTTTGATCTGCAACGGGACGAATTCCTGACCGTGGCGCAACGGAATCTCCGTCTGCCAGGTGCTTTGCAACGTGCCGTCTTCGGTCATACCGGTCTGTTGCAGGCTGCTCAGTTGATGGCTTTGCAGGCGCGAGACGGCGCCGGCCGCCAGGCGCAGCAGTTGTTCCAGATCGCCTTCGGCTTCCAGGTTTTGCAGCAGCCGCGAGGGGAGGGGGAAAGCGCCGGGCTGCGGGCGGGGCGAGGCATTGCCGAGCATCCCCAAGGCGGCTCGGGTGGAGCCGGGTAGCAGCGGTGCCAGGGCCGCGCCAGTGGGTGGCGTGAACGCCGGAGCGCCGCTGGCCTGGCTGACTTGCGCCATCAGCCGCAGCAGGTTGGCCTTGAGGTCGGTGGCCAGCGCCGCCGTCTGCCCTCCGGTGAGCTTGGCCTCGAGAAAACCGCCGCTGTTGGCCAGGGCCTGGGCCAAGCCTTTGCCGTCGCTCAGTTGGCGCACATCGGGCAGGCTGTTGAGCAGGCGCTCGGCGCTGCTGCGCAGTTGCGCACTGGCATCGGGGTCGTCGGCCAGGTTCTGCAGGCTGCCGAGCACCCCGCTCAGGTCGGCCTGCCGGCCTTGTTGGGTCAGCAACTGCTGGGCGACGGCCAGCTGCTCCTGGCGCCCGCTCAACGGCACGAAACGCAGCGACTGGTCGCCCGTCACCTGAGCGCTGAGCAGGCTGCCCAACGGTAACGGGCGAGGGCTGTCGATGGTCAGCGTGGTACCGGCCTGGGTGCCGCCGAACAGGCTCACCAGCGAGCGATAGAGGGCCGCCTGACCGGCCACGGCGGGCAAAATCTGAGTGGTCAGCACCTTGCCTTGCAACAGGCTGCCTACCGGCGTCTCGCGGGTGTCCAGACGGGTCAGCGCCGCTTGGGGGTTGCTCGCCGCCGATTGCAGCACCACGGCCAGTTGGCTGCCCTGGGGCTGGCTGACCGTCAGTTGGCTGCCCAGTGGCAGGGGCTGGTTGGCGCTGGCCTGCACTTGTGTTTGCAGGCCGTTGGCCAGGGTCAGGCGCAACATCATCTGGAACGCCTGGCCCACCTGACGCAGGCTGAGCACTTCGGCCTGGGCGGTGGTACCGGGTGGCAGCATGCCTTCCCGGGCATCGGCCAGGCGCAAGACCTCACCGCTCGTCGCCGGTCGGGCGCTGGACGGCGGCGAAGCCGCTTGCGGGGGAAGACTATTGATCTCGGTCATGATTGTATACAACCTGCTTAACCTGACCGTCGGGACAGGCGCGGTCTATGTATAATGCCGGCCGCGCGGCGACCCACCCGGTGCGGGTCATTGCCATTGTAACGGCAGCGGCCCTGCCGACTTGAGGCGGCGCAGGGGCATCATTCGCGCTTCGAGCCCGAGCGAACCCGCAGTTCCTGGGATGACACCACAGCATAAGGCGGTACCGTGACCTTCCACCTCCAGGCCATCGGCCTTGCCTGCGAACGCGACGGGCGCCTGCTTTTCGAGCGCTTGGACCTCGACCTGCGCGCGGGCGACCTGCTGCAGGTCAGCGGCCCCAACGGCAGTGGCAAGACCAGCCTGCTGCGCTTGCTCGCTGGGCTGATGCAGCCGAGTGCCGGGCAGTTGCTGGTCGAGGGTGCGCCGCTCGCTGACCGGCGTCGCGCGCAGCAGGCGGGGCTGCTGTGGATCGGCCACAGTGCCGGCATCAAGGACAGGCTCACCGCCCAGGAGAACCTGACCTGGCTGTGCGCCCTGCACCAGCCTGCCGATGCCGCGGCCATCGACCGGGCGCTCACCGCCGTCGGCCTGCGCGGGTTCGAAGACGTGCCGTGCCATACGCTGTCCGCCGGGCAACAGCGCCGTGTCGCCCTGGCTCGGCTGCACCTGCCGGGGCCGGCCTTGTGGATTCTCGACGAACCCTTCACCGCGCTCGACAAGCACGGCGTGGACCAGCTCGAGCGGCACTTGGCCGCCCATTGCAAGACGGGCGGCACCGTGGTGCTCACCACCCACCACGAACTGCGCGAGCGCCCGCCTGGCTATCGCGAGTTGCACCTGGGGCAGGGCGTAGCATGAGCGTGTTCATCTTATTGCTGCGCCGCGAAGCGCGTCTGCTATGCCGCCGCCCGGCCGAACTGGCCAACCCGCTGGTGTTCTTCGCCATCGTGGTGGCCATGTTTCCGCTGGCCGTGGGCCCCGAATCGAAACAGTTGCAGACGCTGTCGCCGGGTCTGATCTGGGTCGCGGCGCTCTTGGCGGTACTGCTGTCGCTCGACGGCCTGTTCCGCAGCGATTTCGAAGACGGCTCGCTGGAGCAATGGGTACTGTCGCCGCATCCACTACCGATGCTGGTGCTGGCCAAGGTTCTAGCGCACTGGACCTTTTCCGGGCTGGCGCTGGTATTGTTGGCGCCGCTGCTGGCCCTGATGCTCGGCCTGCCCAGCGCCTGCTTGCCGGTGCTGCTGGCGTCCCTGCTGCTGGGCACACCCGTGTTGAGCCTGCTGGGCGCGGTGGGCGCAGCGTTGACGGTAGGGCTCAAGCGCGGCGGCCTGTTGCTGGCTCTGCTGATCCTGCCGCTGTACATACCGGTATTGATCCTGGGCAGTGGCGCGCTGCAAGCGGCGCTGCACACTATGCCCGCCACTGGCCAGCTGCTGTGGCTGGCGAGTCTGGCGGCCCTGACAGTGACCCTGGCCCCCTTTGCGATTGCCGCCGGGCTGAAGATCAGCGTCGGCGAATAACGAGCACCGGGCACGGAAAGCCCGGCACACATTTGGATGCACCCTGATGAAAATGAGCTGGACGTGGTTCCACAAACTCGGATCGCCCAAATGGTTCTATGCCATCAGCGGCCGTCTGCTGCCCTGGCTGGCCATCGCCGCGGCGCTGCTGCTGGGCATCGGTATGGTCTGGGGCCTGGCCTTTGCGCCCGAGGACTACCAGCAGGGCAACAGTTTCCGCATCATCTACATCCATGTGCCGGCAGCCATGCTGGCGCAGTCCTGCTACGTCATGCTGGCGGTCGCCGGCGCCGTGGGGCTGGTCTGGAAGATGAAGCTGGCCGACGTCGCGCTGCAATGCGCCGCACCCATCGGCGCTTGGATGACCGCTCTGGCGCTGGTCACCGGGGCGATCTGGGGCAAGCCGACCTGGGGCAGCTGGTGGGTGTGGGATGCCCGCCTGACGTCGATGCTGATCCTGCTGTTTCTGTACTTCGGCCTCATCGCGCTGGGCCAGGCGATCGGCAATCGTGACAGCGCCGCCAAGGCCTGCGCAGTGCTGGCCATCGTTGGCGTGGTGAACATTCCGATCATCAAGTATTCGGTCGAGTGGTGGAACACCTTGCACCAGGGCGCCACCTTCACCCTCACGGAAAAGCCGGCGATGCCCATGGAGATGTGGCTGCCGCTGCTGTTCACCGCGCTGGGCTTCTACTGCCTGTTCGGCGCGTTGCTGCTGCTGCGCATGCGCCTGGAAGTGCTCAAGCGCGAAGCGCGGGCCAGTTGGGTCAGGGACGAAGTCTGCAGAGCCCTGGGTCGGGAGGCGCACCGATGAGTTTCGCTTCGTTCCCTGAGTTCATCGCCATGGGCCACCATGGCCTGTATGTGTGGTCGGCCTACGGCTTCTGCCTGCTGGTACTGGCCATCAACGTCGTCGCGCCCTGGCGCGCCCGGCGGCGTTACCTGCAAGAAGAGGCGCGTCGTCTGCGCCGGGAGAGCACGTCGTGAATCCGCAGCGCAAGAAACGTCTTTTCATCATCCTTGCCTTGGTGGCCGGCGTGGCCCTGGCCGTGGGTTTCGCCCTGAGTGCCCTGCAGCAGAACATCAACCTGTTCTACACCCCAACCCAGATCGCCAACGGCGAAGCACCGCGCGATACCCGCATCCGCGCCGGCGGCATGGTCGAGCAGGGCTCGGTGCAGCGCTCCGGTGACTCGCTCGACGTGCGCTTCGTGGTCACCGATTTCAACAAGTCGGTGCCCATCACCTACCGCGGCATTCTTCCCGACCTGTTCCGCGAAGGACAGGGCATCGTCGCTCTCGGCAAGCTCGACGCCAACGGCGTGGTGGTGGCCGACGAAGTGCTGGCCAAGCACGACGAGAAGTACATGCCGCCGGAAGTGACCAAAGCGCTCAAGGAAAACGGCCAAGCCGGCACCGACCCGCAGGCTCGCCCATGAACGCGGCCCTGTTGATACCCGAGCTGGGCCAGTTGGCGATGATCCTGGCGATCTGCTTCGCCGCGGTGCAGGCCAGCGTACCGCTGGTCGGCGCCTGGCGCGGCGACCGCCTGTGGATGGGCCTGGCGCGTCCGGCCGCCTGGGGGCAGTTCGCCTTCCTGGTGCTGGCCTTCGCCTGCCTGACCCACGCCTTCATGACCGACAACTTCTCGGTCGCCTACGTCGCCAGCAACTCCAACACCGCCTTGCCCTGGTACTACAAGTTCAGTGCCGTATGGGGCGCCCACGAAGGCTCGCTGCTGCTCTGGGCTTTGATCCTGGGCGGCTGGACTTTCGCCGTGTCGGTCTGCTCACGGCACCTGCCGCAGGTCATGCTGGCGCGGGTGCTGGCGGTGATGGGCATGATCAGCGTGGGCTTCCTGAGCTTTCTGATCGTCACCTCCAACCCCTTCCAGCGCTTGTTGCCGCAAGTGCCAAGCAATGGCCGTGACCTGAACCCGTTGTTGCAGGACATCGGCCTGATCGTCCATCCGCCGATGCTGTACATGGGCTATGTCGGTTTTTCGGTGGCCTTCGCCTTCGCCATCGCTGCGCTGCTCGGCGGGCGGCTGGACGCGGCCTGGGCGCGCTGGTCGCGGCCCTGGACGCTGGTGGCCTGGGCGTTCCTGGGCGTGGGCATCACCCTGGGTTCGTGGTGGGCCTATTACGAACTGGGCTGGGGCGGTTGGTGGTTCTGGGACCCGGTGGAAAACGCTTCCTTCATGCCCTGGCTGGTGGGCACGGCGCTGCTGCATTCGCTGGCGGTGACGGAAAAGCGTGGCGTGTTCAAGAGCTGGACCGTGCTGTTGGCCATCGCCGCCTTCTCGCTAAGCCTGCTGGGGACGTTCCTGGTCCGTTCCGGGGTGCTGACTTCGGTACACGCTTTCGCCGCCGATCCGGCGCGCGGGGTGTTCATCCTGATCTTCCTGCTGCTCGTGGTGGGCAGTTCGCTGGCCTTGTTCGCTTGGCGCGCGCCGGTGGTCAAGAGCCAGGTGGGCTTTGCCCTGTGGTCGCGCGAAACGCTGCTGCTGGCCAACAATCTGGTGCTGGTGGTGGCCGCTTCGATGATTCTGCTCGGCACCCTGTATCCGCTGATCCTCGATGCCCTGACCGGCGCCAAGCTGTCGGTCGGCCCGCCGTATTTCGATGCCCTGTTCCTGCCGCTGATGGCGCTGCTGATGCTGGTGCTCGGCGTCGGCGTGCTGGTGCGCTGGAAAGACACCCCCGGCCGCTGGCTGGCGAGCATGCTCACGCCGGTGCTGGTCGGCACGGTGGTGGCCGCGCCGCTGGCGGGGTGGCTGGTGGAGGATTTCGACTGGCCGGTGCTGGCGACCTTCGCCCTGGCTGCCTGGGTGGTGCTGGCCGGGCTACGCGACGTGTTCGACAAGACCCGCCATCGCGGTCTGTTCAAAGGCCTGGGCGGCTTGGGGCGCAGCTACTGGGGCATGCAGCTCGCCCATCTGGGTCTGGTGGTGTGCGCCTTGGGCGTGGTGTTGTCGAGCCACAACAGCGCCGAGCGCGACCTGCGCATGGCGCCGGGCGAGAGCATCGAACTGGGTGGTTACCGCTTCCTGTTCGAAGGTGCGCGACATTTCGAAGGGCCCAACTTCATCTCCGACAAGGGGACCGTGCGTGTGTCCCGTGAGGGGCGCGAGGTGTCGGTGCTGCACCCGGAAAAACGCCTGTACACCGTGCAGCGCTCGATGATGACCGAAGCCGGCATCGACGCAGGCTTTACCCGCGACCTGTACGTGGCCCTGGGCGAGCCTTTGGAAAACGGTGCCTGGGCCGTGCGCGTGCACATCAAGCCCTACGTGCGCTGGATCTGGCTGGGTGGCCTGTTGACCGGGCTCGGCGGTGTGCTGGCGGCGCTGGACCGACGTTACCGATTGAAAGTCAAAGCGCGGGTGCGCGACGTGTTGGGTGTGGCGGGAGCGAACGCATGAAACGCTGGATGATGCTGTTGCCTCTGGCGGCTTTTCTGCTGCTGGCGGTGTTTCTCTATAAAGGGCTGTTCTTGAAGCCCGACGAATTGCCTTCGGCGATGATCGGCAAGGCGTTTCCGGCCTTCTCGCTCAAGGCGGTGCAGGGCGGGCGCACCTTGACCGAGGCCGACGTGCGGGGGCGTCCGGCGCTGGTCAACGTCTGGGGCACCTGGTGCCCGTCGTGCAAGGTCGAACATCCCTACCTGAATCAGTTGGCCGAGCAGGGCGTGGTCATCCATGGCATCAACTACAAGGACGACAACGCCGCAGCGCAGAAATGGCTGGCCGAGTTCCACAACCCGTACCAGCTCGACATCGACGATGCCCAAGGCACCCTGGGCCTGGACCTTGGCGTGTACGGCGCGCCGGAGACCTTCCTGATCGATGCCCAGGGCATCATCCGCTACAAGCATGTGGGGGTGGTGGACGCCAGTGTCTGGCGCGAGCAGCTTGCCCCGCGCTACCAGCAACTGCTGGACGGGACCACGCCATGAAGCGCCGCATGAGCGCATTGGTGCTTGGTGTGGTGCTGAGCGCCGGCGCCCAGGCCGCCATCGACACTTATCAGTTCCGCGATCAGGCCGAACGCGAGCGCTATCAGCAGCTCACCAAGGAACTGCGTTGCCCGAAATGCCAGAACCAGGACATCGCCGATTCCAATGCGCCAATCGCCGCCGACCTGCGCCGGGAGATCTTCCGCATGCTGGGCGAGGGCCTGAGCAACCGGCAGATCGTCGATTTCATGGTCGATCGCTATGGCGATTTCGTGCGCTACAAGCCGGCCCTGAATGCCCGCACCTGGTTGCTGTGGTTCGGCCCTGGCGTATTGCTGGTGGGCGGCTTGGGTGTATTGGCATTGATCGTGCGACGCCGCCGTGTCAGCGACCAAGGCGCTGCCGCCGACCTTTCCCCCAGCGAGCACGCGCGGCTGGCCACACTGTTGAAACAAGACCCTTCCCATGACTGAACTCTGGTTTGCTGCCGGGTTGCTGCTGCTGGCGGCGCTCGGTTTTCTGCTGATTCCGATTCTGCGCGGCCACCGCCAGCAACGGGAACAGGACCGCACCGCGCTCAATGTCGCGCTCTACCAGGAACGCGTCGCCGAGCTGGCCGGCCAGGCCGAGGCGGGATTGCTCGACGCCGAGCAGTTGCAGCGCGGCCGCGCCGAGGCCGCCCGCGAACTGCTGGCCGACACCGAGTCGGCGGAGCCGGGCGGGCATCGCAAGCTCGGTGTCGCCTTGCCGGTGGCGCTGGCAATAGCGTTGCCGCTGGCGGCCATGGGGCTGTACCTGCATTTCGGCGCCGTCGAGCAGATCCGCCTGACCCAGGAGTTCGCCCAGCCGCCCGCGTCCCTGGCCGAGATGACCTCGCGCCTGGAACGCGCGGTCGAGGCGCAACCCGACTCGGCCGAGAGTCTGTACTTCCTCGGTCGTGCCTACATGGCCGAGCAGCGTCCAGCCGAGGCGGCCGCCGTGTACGCCCGTGCCGTGGCACTGGCCGGGCGCCAGCCAGACGTGCTCGGCCAGTGGGCGCAGGCGTTGTACTTCGCCAACGACAAACACTGGACGGCGCAGATTCAGGCGCTCACCGCCGAGGCCTTGCAGGGCGATCCCCACGAAGTGACCAGCCTGGGTCTGCTGGGCATCGCCGCGTTCGAAGGTGAGCGTTACCAGGAAGCGATCGGTTACTGGCAGCGTCTTCTGGCGCAACTGCCGGCCGAAGACAGCTCGCGCACGGCGCTGCAAGGCGGCATCGACCGCGCGGCCGAAAAATTGCGCGCCGCAGGCGGGGCGCCGGCCACGCAAGCGCGTTTGAAGGTCCGTGTGGAATTGGCCGCAGCGCTCAAGGACAAGGTACGTGGCGACGACACGGTGTTCGTCTTCGCCCGAGCGGCCAGTGGTCCTGGCGCACCTTTGGCGGCCAAGCGCCTGACCGTGGCGCAGTTGCCCACTGAGGTGGAATTGTCCGATGCCGATGCCATGCTGGCGTCGATGAAACTGTCCGGGGCCGGCCAAGTCAAACTGGTTGCCCGCATTTCCCGTAGCGGGCAGCCCATGCAGGGCGAATGGATCGGGCAGAGCGCGCCGTTGGCGAGCGACACCCAGGCCACCACGCACCTGATCATCGACAGCCCCGATTCGTGAGACATCGCACCATGCACAGTATCGCCCGCCTGACCGTCATCGCCCTGGCCCTGGGGCTCGGCGCCTGTACGGTCCATCGCCCGGTCGAGCGCCCGACGCCGCCCATCGAAACCGCACCACCGCCCAAAGGCCCCGTGGTCCAGCCGCTGCCAGGTGCCAAGCCCGGCGCGCCCAAGCCAGGCCAACCCGCGGCGCCCAAGCCAATGCCGCGCACATCCGCCAGCTTCGCGCCGCCACCAGGTGGCGCCAGTCACTGGGACCCGAAAATGGGCGTGTACGTGTTGGAGAAGCAACCCAATACCTTCTATCGCCAGCGCACTTACTACCGTTGGAACAACGGCTGGAGCTGGTCGGTGAACCCTGAAGGACCATGGCAGGATATCGACAGCAGCGGTGTGCCGGGCGGCCTGGGCAAAGCCTTCGCGCAGTGAGCCGTTGCGGCTAAAGCCGCTCCCACGCAATTCCTGTGTGAGCGGCCGGTTCGGCGCTCCAATCAGTCGCGATGGCCGGTGCAGCTGGCCCAACTGCTACGATCGGTTCCCCTCGGGAGTTCAGCGATGGCTTAAACAGGGCGGCCGTGCCGCCCATCGCGGCTAAAGCCGCTCCCACACAAAACCCGTGGGGCGGCCGGTTCGGCGCTCCGATGAGTCGCGATGGGCGGCGCAGCGATCAGGGCGCCAAGGTCGCGGTAGTGTTGGCCAGTTTGGGTTGCTGGTACACGTCGAGCAGGATCTGGTCGAGGATCGACGCCGCGCCCCAGGGTTTCGGGTCGTTGAGGATGGCCGAGACCGCCCAGGTCTTGCCATTGCTGTCGCGGGTGAAGCCGGCGATGGCGCGCACGGTGTTGAGGGTGCCGGTCTTGATGTGGCCCTCGCCGCGCAAGGCAGTTGTCTTCAAGCGCTTGCGCATGGTGCCGTCCATCCCCACCAACGGCATTGAACTCATGAACTCGGCCGCGTATGGGCTTTTCCAGGCTGCTTGCAGCAACATGGCCATCTCTCGGGTGCTGACCCGCTCGGCACGCGACAGGCCCGACCCGTTTTCCATTACCAAGTGTGGCGAGGTGATGCCTTTCTTGGCCATCCACTGACGGATCACCCGTTGTGCGGCGCGGGCATCGTCGCCGTCGGCGTCGGTGCGGAAACGTGCGCCGATGCTCAGGAACAACTGCTGGGCCATGGTGTTGTTGCTGTACTTGTTGATGTCGCGAATCACTTCTGCCAAATCGGGCGAGAAGGCGCGCGCCAGCAGGCGTGCGTTCTTGGGCACGGTCTCGACGCGGTCGCGGCCCTGAATGCTGCCGCCCAGCTCGTTCCAGATGGCGCGCACGGCGCCCGCAGCGTAGGTGGGGTGGTCGAGCAACGACAGGTACGTCTGCGAGTTGCAGCCATCGCCCAGTTGGCCGCTGACCACCACGCTCATGCCGTCTGGCCCCGATACTGGGTTGTAGCGCACATCGCCGCTGCACTGCTTGGACGCCACGGCCTTGACCTGATTGTCGATGCGGATGCTGGCGATCGGCGGCTCGACCGCGACGGTGACCTTGCCGCCATCGTTGCGCGCCACGAAGCGCAACGCTTTGAGGTTGACCAGCAGGGAATCGGGCTTGACCAGGAAAGGCTTGTTGACGTCGCCGCCGTCGTCGTCGAACGCCGGCAGGTTGGGTTGCACGAAATGGCTACGGTCCAGTACCAGGTCGCCGGTGATGGTGCGCACACCGTTGGCGCGCAGGTCGCGCATCAGCAGCCAGAGCTTTTCCATGTTCAATTTCGGGTCGCCGCCACCCTTGAGGTAAAGGTTGCCGTTGAGCACACCGTTGCTCAGCGTGCCATCGGTGTAGAACTCGGTCTTCCACTGATAGGTCGGGCCCAGCAGCTCCAGCGCGGCGTAGGTGGTGACCAGCTTCATGGTCGAAGCAGGGTTGACCGACACGTCGGCGTTGAACACGGTCGGGGTGCCTTGTCCGTCGAGCGGCAGCAGCACCAGGGAGAGGGCGGAGTCCTGCAGTTTGTTGGTGGCCAAGGCTTTCTGCACCTTGGGCGACAGCGTGGTGTTGACCGGTGCGGCATGGCTGGGAAGGGCCAGGGGTAGGAGCAGGCCGGCGAGCAATAGAGGGCGGAGCGTTTTGATCATGGGAGAGAAGATCCTGCGCAGAAAAGGTGAAAGCAGGGGGGCTGTATAAGATGAAGGCCCCGCGAAACAGCGGTTCGCATTATGCCCCAAGCGTAGGCGACATGAAGCAGATTTGAGACAAAAGCGGTCTTGGCGCATGGAAGCTGGTACAGTGCCGCGCGTTACTACTCAAGAGGATTGTTTCATGGCCACTAACCGTTCCCGTCGTCTGCGCAAAAAACTGTGCGTGGATGAATTCCAGGAGTTGGGTTTCGAACTGAACCTGGGCTTCAAGGAAGACCTGTCCGAAGAGGCCATCGACGCTTTCCTCGATGCCTTCCTGACCCAGGCGATGGATGCCAATGGTCTGGACTATGTCGGTGGCGATGACTTCGGTCTGGTCTGCCTGGCCGAGCGTGGCTCGGTCAGCGAAGAACAGCGCGCCGCTGTCGAAGCCTGGCTCAAAGGCCGCAGCGAACTGACCAAGGTCGAGGTCAGCCCGCTGCTCGATGCATGGTATCCGGAAAAGCCGATCAATTCGGCGTCCTGATCCTCGTAGAACGGCCACCTCGCGGTGGCCGTTTTCGTTTCAACCCTGCGCCCCGTCGGACAACTCCTTGTCCAACGCCTTCTCCACCCGCCGCATGTGTCGCGCCAGGCACTGGCGCTTGCGCCTCAACAGGTCGGGCCCATCGCACACTTGTACCGCTTCGCAAGCGGCCATCAATGACTGCGCTTCGAGCATGCGCGCGGCGCTGAGGATCTTGTGTGCCTGGTCGGCCAACGCTTGCGGCGCATGCGCCGGGTCGATCTGCATGAGTAGGTGCAGGTCCTGTTGCAGGCTGAGCCGCAAGGTGTCCAGCAGGCGCCTGCGGTCGGCCGCGCTGTCGCCCACCACACTGCTCAGGCCTTCCAGATCGAACGGCATGGCACGGGGTTGCGGCGAGGTTTCCGTGTATCGAATGCTGGACAAACGTTGGCGCAGCGTAGACAGGGAGATGGGCTTGAGCAGGCAGTCGTCCATACCGGCCTCCAGACAATGTTGGCGTGCTTCGGGTTGGGCGTTGGCGGTGTAGCCGATGATGGTGCAGGGCGTACGGCTGTGCAACTGCTCTTCGGCCCGCACGATCCGCGCCAGTTGGTAGCCGTTCATGTGCGGCATGTTGCAGTCCAGGATCAGCACGTCGAACTGACCGTCACGCCATTTGCGCAGCGCTTCGCGACCGTCGCAGGCGCGTTGGTGGCGCAGACCCAGCACGCTCAGCTGTTTCGCCATGAGCATCAGGTTG
This sequence comes from Pseudomonas sp. MLB6B, assembly GCF_054508135.1. NCBI lineage: Bacteria > Pseudomonadati > Pseudomonadota > Gammaproteobacteria > Pseudomonadales > Pseudomonadaceae > Pseudomonas > Pseudomonas sp. MLB6B. Next base: position 2,432,380 of record NZ_CP199313.1, read on the forward strand.
GCGGGGTGGTCGTCGATGACCAGGACTTGCAGGCGCTGATCCAGCGGCGGGCAGCGCTCCTCGCATACCGCTGGGGCCGGTGCGGGGGCGGTCAATTGCAACGGCATCTGCAGCCGCACCCGGGTGCCTACGCCATGCAAGCTTTCCAAGGTCAGGCTGCCGCCCATCATCTGGCACAGGTTGCGACTGATGACCAGGCCCAGACCCGTGCCATTGCGCGCCTGCCGGCTGTCCGGGTTGACCTGGCCGAACGGGCTGAACAAGCGCGCCAGGTCGTCTTCGCTGATGCCGATGCCAGTGTCCTGGACTTCGAGGTCCAGCGTGGCCGCGTCGGCGACGCGCTCGCGCAGGGCCACGCTAATGCGGACCTGGCCTTGCTCGGTGAATTTGATGGCATTGCTCACCAGGTTGGACAGCACCTGCTTGAACCGTAGCGGGTCGAGGCGGGCATGACAGGCGGCGTCGGGGGCGATGTCCACGCGCAATGTCAGGCCCTTTTCCCGAGCCAGACCGTCGAATACCCGGCCCACCGATTCAACCAGGTCGATGGGGTTGACCACTTCGGGCTTGAGCGACAGATGGCCCGACTCGATGCGCACCACGTCGAGGATGTCGCCGATCAATCCGAGCAAGTCCTTGGCCGACTGATGCGCCACTTCGATGGCGGGGCGGTCCAATTCGCCCTCGTCAGCGCGGCGCAGGGCCAGTTCGAGCATGCCGATCACGGCATTCATCGGGGTGCGGATTTCATGGCTGATGGTGGCCAGGAAAGTGCTCTTGGCGCGGTTGGCGTCGTCGGCCTGCTGCTTGGCCAGGCGCAGGTCCAGCACCAGCTTGCGGCGATCGCTGATGTCGATCCAGCCACCGATGATGCCTTGCACCTCGCCCAGCGAGTCGCGGTAGGGCAGCATCCAGTGGTACAGGGTCAGTTCTTCTTCGTGGACTCGCATGGAGCGGTCGAGGATCAGCGGCGTGCCCTGTTGCATGACCGTCTGGTAATCGGCCTCGATCTGTCGCGAATAGGGGCAGTCTTTCATCGCGCTGTCTTCAAGGCGCTTGCCCAGCACGGCCTCGGTGGTGGTGTCGAGCGCCTGCAGGTAGCTGGCGTTGCAGCTTTGCAGGCGGCCCTCGCGGTCGCGCACGTACATGGGATGTGGGGTACCGTTGAGCAGCGCGCCCATGAACTCCAACTGGTCGTTGAGCGCCCGCTCGGCTATCTGCCGCTGTTTGATCTGGCGTCTTAGCCGGGCGTTCCAGAGTAGCGCCAGCATCAGCAAGGCGGCCGTGGCGGCGATGACCAGCAGAATGATGCGGCGATACATGGGCCAGCGTGCGTCATCGAACAGGCTGTAGCTGCGCCAGCGACTGTGGATGACGCCCAACTCTTCGGGGGTGATGCTCAGCAGTGCCTTGTCGAGAATCGACGCCAACTCACTGGCGCCTGGCGCCGTGGCCATCGCGAAGCTGGCCGGTTCGCTGCCGACGGTGGAGCGGATGACCAGCTTGTCGTTGCCTGTCAGGGCGTGGTTGGCATCGATCAGCGTGGTGACAATGGCGTCGACCGCACCGCTGTGCAGCAATGCGACCGAATGCGCCGGGCTTTTGCTCGGCACCAGAACGATCTGCGGATAGCGGCTGGCGAGGCTCTTGGCGATGCTGCCGTGGTTGGACAGGGCCACGCGTCTGCCGCGCAATTGCGCGAGCGTGGTCCACGGCTCGGCATCCTTGCGCGTGACCAGAACGTGTGACGTTTCCAGATAAGGTCGGCTGATGCTCAGGCCCGTACCCTCGTCTTCGTCCGTGGCGAAGGTGGCGATGATGTCGGTCTGGCCTTTGTGCAGCTCATTGACCATGTCGCCGAGGTCGCCGCCGCGTTGCACCTTGAATCGCAAACCGGTGCGCAGGCGGATCAGTTCCAGCAGGTCCGCCGTGATTCCCCGCAGGCGCCCGTTGTTGTCGAGAAACGACAGCGGCGCTGCGTTCTCGTTGACCGATACGCGCATCTCGGGGTGGTCGCGCAACCATTGCGCCTCGCGCTTGGACAATTGCAGCTTGCGGTCGGTGAGCAGGTTGTCGTAGCCCGCGCTCCAGCGTCTGGAGATCTCGCCGCGAGTGGCTTGCGGCACGTGCTCCAGAATCGCGTTGACCAGCTCCAGCAGTTGGGTGTCGCTCTGCCGCATGGCGAAACTGAAACCGACCATCTCGTGCTTGCCGAAGTTGGCCATGCGCAGATGCGGCAGGTGACCCTGATTGATCTGGTAGTGCGTCGAAATGACGTCGCCGATGAACACGTCGGCCTGCTCGAAGGCGACGGCGTTGAGCGCCTCGGTGGTGGACTCGTACATTTGCACCTGGGCACCGGGGTAGGCCGCTTTGATCTCCGAAGCGGGCAGGTAATGATAGAGCGCGCTCAGGCGCATGCCTTCGAGGTCCATGTCCAATGGCCGGGTTTCGTCCTCGCGGGTGACCAGTACCGTCTGATCGATGGCATAGGGCCTGGACAGCACCAGCCCGGCAGCGTCCGCTTCGTAGCGGTTGGCACTGCCGAGCAGATCGATCTGGCCGCGCTTGAGCGCTTCTATCGCGGCCTGACGCGTGGGCAGGCGAAGAATTTCCACCGGCAACCCCAGGGCGCTGCTGATGAGGCCGATGTAGTCGGCGGTCAGGCCCTGGTATTCGCGTCCGCCCAGCGTGATGTCGAATGGCGGGTTGTCGGGCGCGGTGGTGCCTACTATCAATCGCTGGCGGCTGCCGATCCACTGGCGTTGGCGTGGAGTCAGGGGCAGGTCGGTGGCCTGGGTGCTGGCACGGCTCAATAACAGGTAGCTATGCGCCGTGGGAGCGGCTTCCCTGGCGTAGCTGGCGAGCGCGGTGAGAACGAGTACTAGGAGCATACCGGCAACGAACTTGCTCATGCCCAACCCTTAGACCAACGCGTTACGCTTGGCGATGTCGATCAACTCGACGAGGGTTTCGACCTGCAGCTTTTGCATCAGGCGTTTTTTGTAGGTGCTGACGGTCTTGTTACTCAGAAACATGCCACGCGCGATGTCCTTGTTACTGCGGCCTTGAGCGAATAACTGCAATACCATCAACTCTCGATCGTTGATCAAACGGAAGCGTTCCAAGTCGCTGTTCTCTTCGGGGGCGGTCTGGTTGAGCGCCTGGTTGGGGAAGTAGTTGTAACCGGAAAGTACCGCTTTGATCGCGCTCAATAGTTCGCCCAAGTCTTCCTGCTTGCAGACGTAACCCGAGGCACCGGACTGCATGCAGCGCAACGCGAACAAGGCAGGCGACTGCGCCGTGAGCACCAGCACCTTGAGCGGCAGGCCCATGCTTTGCAGGCGTGAGAGCACTTCGAGACCGTCGAGCTTGGGGATGCTGATGTCGAGGATGACCAGATCGGGTTTGGCCTCACGGATCATTTGCATGGCGTCCACGCCATTGTCCGATTCGCCGACGATCTTGTAGTTCTGGTTTTCCAGCAACATGCGAACGGCCAAACGAATGACTGGATGATCGTCCACGATAAATACAGAGTGCATAATCGGCTTTCCGTGCAACAAGAAGAGAGGCAGCCGGCACCTTAGCCTAGTTGTTGATGGCCGCACATGGCGGTTGGGCCATTCATGCAGATATAGGAAATTACTTACAAACAACTCGAAGTGTAGCTACACGCAGATTATGAAATTGGCCGTGTCAATGGCTGGATCGTTGCTAGCCATGTTCGGATTCGGCGGATGTTTAGCGGTTTTGTTTACGGCGTAAGCCTAGTCCTAGGCTTCGTGGGAAAAGGGCTGACCGGGCATGGTCGGCCCAGGCGTCCCTGGCTCATGCCGGGCTGGAGCGCCCGGTCATCTCGCGTGCCATTTCGCTGGCGAAACTGTCGGTCATGCCGGCGATGAAATCGATCATGCGCAGGAAGGCGCTGTGCAGCGAGGTGTTGGGGTCGGGTGCGTGGTTGCCGAGCAGGTCCAGCACACGGCGGCTCTTGAAGGAAGGCGCGCGCCCACCGTGCTGTTCGAGCGCGGCAGTGCAGAACGCATTGAGCAGGATCTCCAAGGTGGTATAGGCGCCGATCTCGTGCAGGGTCTTGCGTTTGTCCTGGAAGATCTTCTTGCGGGCCATGTCCTTGGCGTGCAGCACGCAACGTTTCGCCGGCCCGTGCATGTGTTCGACCAGATCGCCGTGCAGGCCCGTACCTAGTAGAGCGTGCTGCTGTTCGACGAAGGCGTCAGCGGCCGCGTTGGTCAGGTGCTCGATGGCTTTGCCGCGCAGAATCGCCAGTTTGCGCCGCCGCGAATCGTCCGGCCCCAGTTGCCGGTAGGTGTCGGGCAGGTCGTCGCCGACCAGATCCAACAGCAACGCCTCGACTTCGGCGTATTGCAGCAGGTCCATTTCCAGACCGTCCTCCAGGTCGATCAGGGCGTAACAGATGTCGTCGGCGGCTTCCATCAGGTAGACCAGCGGATGGCGACCCCAGCGCTGCTCGTCGAGCTGCGGCAAGCCCAGCTTGCCGGCGATCTGCTGCAACAGCGGCAGCTCGCTCTGGTAGCAGCCCATCTTGTGCTTCTTGTAGCCCAGGGCGTCGGCATGGCGAGCGCTCCAGGGGTATTTCAGGTAGGTGCCCAACGTCGCGTAGGTCAGGCGCATGCCACCATCGAACTGGTGGTATTCGAGCTGGGTCAGGACCCGGAAGCCTTGGGCGTTGCCTTCGAAATTGAGGAAGTCGGCGCGCTGGTCGTCGTTCATGTCGTCCAGCCAGCCGCGCCCGGCCGCTTGCTGGAACCAGTAGCGAATGGCGTCTTCGCCCGAATGGCCGAAAGGCGGGTTGCCGATGTCGTGGGCCAGGCATGCCGACTGCACGATCATGCCCAGGTCGTTCGGCTCGCACCAGTCAGGCAGTTGCGGGCGCAGGGTCTCGCCGACGCGCATGCCCAGCGAACGGCCGACGCAGCTCACTTCCAGCGAGTGGGTAAGGCGCGTGTGGATGTGGTCGTTGCTGTAGGGCGGATGGACTTGCGTCTTGCGCCCCAGGCGCCGGAATGCGCCCGAGAAGATGACGCGGTCGTGGTCCTTGTGGAACGGGCTGCGGCCCATCTCTTGCGGGCTCGAGTGGGCCTTGCCCAGGCGTTCGCGGTTCAGCAACGTATGCCAGTCCAAGGACAGGTACTCCATCAAGTGGGCGTGTGGCCCCGAAGGGTAGGGGTGACCATGGTCGGCGGTGGCACCATGGGTCGGCAAGCACTGGAAGACCGAGACCAACGAAAAACCGGCCGGTGCGCTGTGTCGACTGATATCGATAACGCACCTGGCCGGTCTTCGAGGCCTGAATCGCACGGTCTTGCGCCAGACGCTAGCGCCTGGCTGGGCGGTCAGCGCCGACGGCTCTCCAGCACGGCCTTGACCAGCGGCACCACACTGGTACCCAAGCCCATCAGACGGCTCAATCCGCCGCCGCGTACGCCTTTGCCCGTGACGAAGCCCATGGCGACGACGGCGGCAAGGTTCCAGAACGACAGGCGACGACCGTCCAACCCGTGTTGCACGGAGCTGCCCATGTTGCGCAGGCGCCGTACCGGGTCGAACAGGTGCGAGGCTTCCAGGCGCATTTCCTGGCGGTGCATTTCCATGCGCAGGCGCAGCAACGCCTTGCGCATTTCACGCGGGTCTCGGCTGGTAGGCATTTGAGGCAGGCTCATGGCAACAGGCGCTCCCGATCCTTGGCCAGCTCTTCGAGCGTGGCGCTGAAAGGTGATGATTCGTCGAATACTGCGGCCTTGAGGCGCAGCGCGCAGAATACGGCGGCCAGCGCATAGACTGCGCACAAGCCGAGGATGCCGGCCAGGCGGTAGGTATCCCACACCAGCACCAGCAGCAGACCCGACAGTGCGGTCAGCAGCATCAGGCCGAAGACCAGCGCGAAGCCTGCGAACAGCAACAGACGCAAGCTGCGGGCTTTCTGTTCCTGCAATTCGATGCCGAGGAGCTCGACGTGACTGTGCAACAGCCCAAGCACGGCCGCGCTCAGGCGCTTACCCGTGGCGACGGTGCCGATGGCGTCCTTATCCATGAACTATTCCTCAGCGGCGGTTGGCCAACAGGCCAATCAACAAGCCTACACCGGCAGCGATGCCTACGGCATGCCAAGGTTTTTCCAGCACGTACAGCTCGACGCTGTCGCGGGCTTCCTGACTGCGCTCACGCACTGCATCCTGGGTCTGTTGCAGGCTGTCACGGGCCTGCAGCAAGCGTGTACGGACCTGCTCGCGCAGTTCGTCGGCCTGCTCGCCTGCCAGGTTGGCGGTATCTGCCAGCAGTTTTTCGGTGTCGCGCACCAGTGCCTGGAAGTCAGCCGCGAGGATGTCTTGTGCAGTCTTTGCCGAGTTGCTAGCCATGTTGGCTCTCCCTGGTAAGTGTTCGTGGCTATTTCGAGTAACCGCCGTGTCGGAAGGTTCAGTACCTGTAGCGGATGGTCGATCCCCGCTGGATGAGCGAGGGCGATTTGAGAGCGTAGCGTGGATTTGCGCGGGAGAGGTGACGATTCGCAGGCACTCACTCCAAGGTTGAAGGGGCAGGGGGTCGCGGCTTCGATCGTTCCGTGCCTCGGCTCTGGCGTGGCGCAGGTGCAAGGTGGCCTGCGCAGTTCTAGACTGGACGCTCGATCCTCTTACGACAGGAACCCTCCATGCTCCCGGAATGCCAGTTGTTCGGCACCCTTGGGTGCCATCTATGCGAAGTCGCCGAAGCCATGCTCATGCCCTTGGTGGACCATGGCCTGATGGTGGAGCTGATCGACATCGCCGACCCTCCACTCGACTACCAACGCCTGGCCCTGCGCATACCGGTGCTACGCCGCGCGGATACGGGCGCCGAGCTGGACTGGCCGTTCGATACCGAACAGGTGGTGGCTTTTCTGGCGCAGCCCGGCGATTGACGACACGGGGCCGCATTCGTATGCTGTATGGAAATACAGTGTTCAGGTGGCCCATGCTCAACGTCGAGCAACTCAAATCCAGCGTCAACCGCATGCCGGTCGAGCAGGTCAGTGCCGCGGCCTTGGCGCTGCACGTCGATGGCCTGGTGCTCGACGAGCATACGCCGTTCGGCAAGACCCACTTCAACACCTGCTTTGCCGAAGTCGAGGCCCTGTTCCAGCGCGCGGGTTACCACCGCGCTTTGGACGTGGTCGGTTACCAGGGCCTGACCTATGCGCTGTACGACCCGACGCGCTGGGAACCGGTGCAGGTGCTGCGCTGGCTCAAGGCGCGCTGCGAGCCTATCGACGAGGCTGGTTGAAGCGCGTGGCCTGGCCGATAATGCCGCGTTTGAGCCACGGGCATTTGTCATGACGTCTTCTTTCGATCCGGCCCGCGTGCAGGCCAGCACCTTCTGCCTACCGCCCGGTAACTGGGCCACCGTGCTCGATTGCCTGTGCGAGCGCTTCAAGGCCATCAGCCGTGAGCAATGGCTCGACCGGTTCGCCCGTGGCCGCGTGCTGGATGCGCAGGGCCAGCCGCTGGCAGTCGGGCAGCGCTATCGCTGCGGCTTGCGCATCCACTATTTCCGCGAAGTGCCGGACGAGAAACCTATTCCCGTACAGGAGCACATCCTGTACCAGGACGAGCACCTGGTGGTGGCCGACAAACCGCATTTCCTGCCCGTCACGCCGTCGGGCGAATACGTCGAACAGACCCTGCTGCGGCGGCTCATCCGCCGCCTCGACAATCCGCACCTGGTGCCCTTGCACCGCATCGACCGGCACACTGCCGGGCTGGTGTTGTTTTCCGCCAATCCCGAAAGCCGTGGCCTGTACCAGCGTCTGTTCCCGGAGCGGCGTATCGACAAGGGTTACCAGGCGATCGCCGCAGCCCTGCCCGAGCGCGAGTTTCCGCTGGTGCACCGCAGCCGTCTGGAACATGGCGAGCCGTTTTTCCGCATGCACGAGGTGCCCGGTGCGGCGAACAGCGAGACCCATGCCCAGGTGCTGGAGCGCAATGGGGCGTGGTGGCGCTACGGCTTGTCGCCGGTGACCGGCAAGACGCACCAGCTGCGCGTGCACATGGCAGCGCTGGGTGCGCCGATTCGGCACGATCCTTTCTATCCGCACCTGAGCGACGATCAGGACGACTATGGGAATCCGCTGAAGCTGCTGGCCCATACCTTGCGTTTCGACGATCCGCTCGGGGCCGGCGAGCGACGTTTCCAGAGCCGGATCGTGCTCGAATGGTGAGGCGTGCGCCTAGGCCCCGCTTGCGTGGGGCCAGGATCGCTTAGCGGTTGAAGCGCTCCACCAGCGAGTATTGGGTGCCTGCCGTGGTGGTCAGCTCTTCGCTGAGCAGCGCCGAGCGCTGGGCTTGGCCGGAGGTTTCGTCGGCCAGGTCGGCGATGGTGCTGATGTTGCGGCTGATCTCATCGGCCACCGCGGTCTGCTCTTCGGTGGCGGCGGCGATCTGCGTGGTCATGTCGGTGATGTTGGCCACCGCCTCGCTGATACCGACCAAGGCTTCATCGGCCTGCATGACCCGCTCGACCCCTTCCTGAGCCTGGCGATGGCCACTTTCCATGGTCTGCACGGCGTTGCTGGCGGTCTGCTGCAATTTGGCGATCAGCCCATGGATCTGCCCGGTGGACTCGGCCGTACGTTGGGCCAACTGGCGCACCTCGTCGGCCACCACGGCAAAGCCACGGCCCATTTCCCCCGCGCGCGCCGCTTCGATGGCAGCATTCAAAGCCAGCAGGTTGGTCTGGTCGGCGATGCCTTTGATCACGTCGACCACGCCGCCGATCTCGTTGCTGTCCTGAGCCAGTTGCGTGACCGTGCGCCCGGTCTCGCCCACGGCGCTCGACAGGCGCTCGATGGCTTCGCGGGTTTCGCCAGCGATGGTGCGGCCCTGGCTGGTCAGGCGATTGGCCTGCTGCGTGGCGTCGGCGGTGCGTTGCACGTGGCTGGCGACTTCCTGGGTGGTGCTGGCCATCTGGTTGACGGCGGCCGCGACCTGTTCGGTTTCCACGCGTTGACGTTCCAGCCCTGCCGAGCTCTGATGCGCCAAGGTGTCGGACTGGCGCGCCTGGTCGCTCAGGTGTTCGGCGCTGTCCTGCAGACGGGTCAGGCAGGTTTTCATGCGCGCATCCTGGCTGAGCATGGCCATTTCCAGGCGGGCCTGCACGCCGCGGCTGTCGGTATACATCTGCGCGATCAGCGGGTCGGAGGTGGTCTGCTCGGCCAGGCGCAGCAGCCGCTTGAGGCCGCGCTGCTGCCAGCTCAGGCCAAGCAGGCCGAGCGGCACGGACAGCACGGCGGCAAGGGCGAAACCTGCGCCATGGCCCAACAGCGAGCCGATGACGAAGCCGATCTGGCTGATGAGGATGAACGGCAGCCAGGCCTGCACCACCGGCACCCAGGTATCGCGGCGCGGCACGGCGGTCTTGCCCTGGTTCAGGCGCAGGTACAGCGCCTCGGCGCGCCGTACCTGCTCGGCGCTGGGCTTGATGCGCACCGACTCGTAGCCCACCACCTGGTTGTTCTCGAAGATCGGCGTGACATAGGCGTTGACCCAATAGAAGTCGCCGTTCTGGCAGCGGTTCTTGACGATGCCCATCCACGGCAGGCCTTGCTTGAGGGTCTGCCACATGTGCGCGAACACGGCGGTGGGCACGTCCGGGTGGCGCACCAGGTTATGCGGCGCGCCTACCAGCTGGTCGTGGGCGAAGCCACTGATTTCGACGAAGGCGTCGTTGCAGTAGGTGATCACGCCCTTGGCGTTGGTGGTGGAAATCAACCGCTGCTGTGCAGGGAAAGTCCGTTCTCTCTGGGTGATCGGTTGGTTGTTGCGCATGTCAGCTCATTCCGCGAGGTTTCCCCAGCTATCGGCATGTGTGACATTTTATTGAGGTTTTTTTACGCTTCGTGACTGAGGGGTCAGTGCGTCGGCGCACGCCCTGCCGCGGCGGTTGCGCCGCGCAGGCAAGGTCGGGCAGGGCAGGGCGCTGTGGCGTTCGGCGCAGGCTACTTGAAGCGCCGTTCGACGCCTTTTTCCACCAGGATCTTGGCCGAGATCTCTTCGACCGAAAAATGCGTGGAATTGATGTGGGCGATATTTTCGCGGCGGAACAGCCCCTCCACTTCGCGTACCTCGAATTCGCACTGCGCAAAGCTCGAATAGCGGCTGTTGGGTTTGCGCTCGTGGCGAATCGCGGTCAAGCGGTCGGGATCGATGGTCAGGCCGAACAGCTTGCTGTGATGCTTCTTCAGCACCGCCGGCAATTGCAGGCGCTCCATGTCGTCTTCGGTGAACGGATAGTTGGCCGCGCGAATGCCGAACTGCATGGCCATATAAAGGCAGGTGGGCGTCTTGCCGCAGCGCGACACGCCGACCAGGATCAGGTCGGCCTTGTCGTAGTAGTGCGTGCGCGCGCCGTCGTCGTTGTCCAGAGCGAAGTTCACCGCTTCGATGCGCTCCATGTAATTGGAGTTGCCGCCGATCGAATGCGACTTGCCCACCGAATAGGACGAATGCGCGGTGAGTTCCTGCTCCAGGGGCGAGAGGAACGAGGAAAAGATGTCGATCATGAAGCCGTTGGACGTCGCCAGGATCTCGCGGATGTCCTGGTTGACGATCGTGTCGAAGATGATCGGGCGCATGCCGTCGCGCTCGGCGGCCAGGTTTATTTGCTGGACCATGGCGCGGGCTTTGTCGGGCGTGTCGATATAAGGACGGGTAAATTTGTTGAAAGGGATAGTATCGAACTGAGCCAGCAGGCTTTGCCCCAAGGTTTCAGCCGTGATGCCGGTACCGTCGGAAATGAAGAACGCGGTTCGTTTCATGAGCGCCTGGAGCCTTAAGCTGCTGAATGTGTGCGGATATGGTAGGTTCGGTTCGCCGAACACGATGTCCGGCATTCTTACTCATTTTGCAAGTCCAGGCCACAAGCGCCCGGGCCAGTTGCAAGCGACTGGCGGCGCCTCTTTGAGCTTTTCCCAAACACCGTTAGTGGAGAGATCACCTTGGTAGAGTACGTAGTTTCCCTCGATAAGCTCGGCGTCCATGATGTGGAGCACGTAGGGGGCAAGAACGCCTCCCTGGGCGAGATGATCAGCAACCTCGCAGGTGCCGGTGTTTCCGTGCCTGGCGGCTTTGCTACTACGGCTCAGGCGTACCGCGACTTCCTCGAGCAGAGCGGCCTGAACGAACGCATCCATGCCGCCCTCGATGCGCTGGACGTGGACGACATCGCCGCCCTGACCCAGACCGGTGCACAGATCCGCCAATGGGTCATGGACGCCGAGTTCCCGGCACGCCTGGACAGCGAAATCCGCACCGCCTTCGCCGAAATGGCCCAGGGCAACGACAACATGGCCGTGGCCGTGCGTTCCTCGGCCACCGCCGAAGACCTGCCCGACGCGTCCTTCGCCGGCCAGCAGGAAACCTTCCTCAACATCCGCGGCGTCGACAACGTGATCCGCGCGGCCAAGGAAGTGTTCGCCTCGCTGTTCAACGACCGCGCCATCGCCTACCGCGTGCACCAGGGCTTCGACCACAAGCTGGTCGCCCTGTCCGCCGGCGTGCAGCGCATGGTGCGTTCGGAAACCGGCACCGCCGGCGTCATGTTCACCCTCGACACCGAATCGGGCTTCCGCGACGTGGTGTTCATCACCGGTGCCTACGGACTGGGCGAAACCGTGGTCCAGGGCGCGGTCAACCCTGACGAATTCTACGTGCACAAGCACACCCTGCAGGCCGGCCGCCCGGCCATCCTGCGCCGCAACCTGGGCAGCAAGGCGATCAAGATGGTCTACGGCGACGAGGCCAAGGCCGGTCGCTCGGTCAAGACCGTCGACGTCGACCGTGCCGAACGCGCGCGTTTCTGCCTGACCGACGCCGAAGTGGCCGAGCTGGCCAAGCAGGCGATGATCATCGAGCAGCACTACCAGCGCCCCATGGACATCGAGTGGGCCAAGGACGGTGACGACGGCCGGTTGTACATCGTCCAGGCACGCCCGGAAACGGTGAAGAGCCGTGCCAGCGCCAACGTCATGGAGCGCTACCTGCTCAAGGAAAAGGGCACGGTGCTGGTGGAAGGCCGTGCCATCGGCCAGCGCATTGGCGCCGGCAAGGTCCGCGTGATCAAGGACGTTTCGGAAATGGACAAGGTCCAACCCGGCGACGTGCTGGTCTCGGACATGACCGACCCGGATTGGGAACCGGTGATGAAGCGCGCCAGCGCCATCGTCACCAACCGTGGCGGGCGCACCTGCCACGCCGCGATCATCGCCCGCGAACTGGGCATTCCGGCGGTGGTCGGCTGCGGCAACGCCACGCAACTGCTCAAGGACGGCCAGGGCGTCACCGTATCGTGCGCCGAGGGCGACACCGGCTTCATCTTCGAGGGCGAACTGGGCTTCGACGTTCGGCAGAACTCGGTCGATGCCATGCCCGAACTGCCGTTCAAGATCATGATGAACGTGGGCAACCCCGACCGCGCCTTCGACTTCGCGCAGCTGCCCAACGAAGGCGTAGGCCTGGCGCGCCTGGAATTCATCATCAACCGCATGATCGGCGTACACCCCAAGGCGCTGCTCAACTACGACGGCCTGCCGCCCGAGCTCAAGGACAGCGTCGACAAGCGCGTGGCCGGCTACAGCGACCCGGTCGGCTTCTACGTCGAGAAACTGGTCGAGGGCATCAGCACCCTGGCCGCCGCCTTCTACCCGAAAAAGGTCATCGTGCGCCTGTCGGACTTCAAGTCCAACGAATACGCCAACCTGATCGGTGGCAAGCTCTACGAGCCCGAAGAGGAAAACCCGATGCTGGGCTTCCGCGGTGCCTCGCGCTACATCAGCGAGTCCTTCCGCGACTGCTTCGAACTGGAATGCCGCGCGCTCAAGCATGTCCGCGACGTGATGGGCCTGACCAACGTCGAGATCATGGTGCCGTTCGTGCGCACCTTGGGCGAGGCCAGCCAAGTGGTCGAACTGCTCGCCGAGAACGGCCTGGCCCGTGGCGACAACGGCCTGCGCGTGATCATGATGTGCGAACTGCCGTCCAACGCGATCCTGGCCGATGAGTTCCTCGAGTACTTCGATGGCTTCTCCATCGGTTCGAACGATCTGACCCAGCTGACCTTGGGCCTGGACCGCGACTCGGGGATCATCGCCCACCTGTTCGACGAGCGAAATCCTGCGGTGAAGAAGCTGCTGGCCAACGCCATCGCCGCCTGCAACAAGGCCGGCAAGTACATCGGCATCTGTGGCCAGGGCCCCTCGGACCATCCGGATCTGGCCAAGTGGCTGATGGAGCAGGGCATCGAGAGCGTGTCGCTCAACCCCGACTCGGTGCTGGAAACCTGGTTCTTCCTCGCCGAAGAGCGCGTCGGCGACTGATACGCCAGCTGGGCGGGCCGTGGCCTGCCCAAGCCTTCGCCTTGCACTGCGGGCAAGTTCCGATGTCGACGTCGATTGGCATTGGGCCTTGCCCGCCGTGCATTTATACTCGCGGTTTTTTCGTGCGCCAGATTCCATGCAAAGCAGCAGTGCTCTCTTTCCCGTCGCCTTGCTCAGTGCCGAGCGACGCGGTGACCTCAGCGAAGACGTCTACCGTATAAAAGCCGGCAAGGCTGCCGACCCCAGCGTCGAGTTGGCGGTGACGCGCCTTGGCCGTGTCGAGCAGACCGTGCCCCAAGGGGTGCCGGTCATCCTCCTGCACGGCAGCTTCTCCAACCGCCGCTTCTGGTTTTCGCCCAAGGGCCTGGGCCTGGGCGCCTTCCTGGCGCGGGCCGGGTTCGACGTGTGGATTCCCGAGATGCGCGGCCATGGGCTGTCGCCGCGCAACCGCCAGTGGCGCGGCAACCGCGTGGCCGACTACGCCCGTGAGGATTTGCCGCTGATCGCAGCGTTCGTCGCCGAAAAAGCCGGTCGCGCTCCGCATTGGATCGGCCACTCCCTAGGGGGCATCACATTGGCCGCGGCCTTGGGCGGCGGTTACCTGCCGGCCGAACAGGTCGCCAGTGTGGCGCTGTTCGGCACTCAGGTCAGCCATGCCCATTGGGCGCTGAAGGTGCCGCCGCTGGTGTGGGCCGCACGTCTCGCGCTGCGCCGTTTCGCCCAATTGTCGGGGTCGCGGCTCAAGCGTGGCCCGGAAGACGAGCCCATCGGCCTGGCCCTGGAAACCCTGCGCTGGCACGGCCTGTTCGGGCGGTTCGGCGAGAAGGGCAACGATTGGTGGACCGGGTTGGCGCAGGTAGAGGTGCCGGTGCTGGCGGTGGCCGGTGCCGCCGATTCCAGCGACCCAGCCTGGGCCTGCCGCCGATTGCTTGAGCAGATGGGCGGGCAGCACCGGCAGTTCCTGTGCCTGGGCAAGGCGCAGGGCTTCGAAGCGTTCGGGCATGTCGACATGCTGGTGAGCAAGGCAGCGCAGGCCCAGGTGTGGCCGTTGGTCGAAGCCTGGCTACGCGATCCGCTGCACGGCGTGCGCGAGGCCGAGCGGCTCGAAGCGCCACGGGTGACCGCAGCCGCCTCCGCGGTGTAGCCTTGGCCGGCGATTCTGCAAGACCCTAACCTTGCTTGCCAACGACAGGAGTGTGCCATGCAGCATTACCTTACCCCCGACCTGTGCGATGCCTATCCCGACCAGGTGCGTGTGCTGGAGCCCATGTTCAGCAACTTCGGCGGCCATGATTCGTTCGGTGGTCAGATCGTCACCCTCAAGTGCTTCGAGGACAATTCCCTGGTCCGCGAGCAGGTCGAACTCGACGGTACGGGCAAAGTGCTGGTGGTCGACGGTGGCGGTTCGCTGCGCCGCGCGCTGCTGGGCGACATGCTCGCCGCCAAGGCTGCGCAGAACGGCTGGGAAGGCTTGCTGATCTACGGTTGCGTACGCGACGTCGACGCCCTGGCGCAGACCAACGTCGGCATCCAGGCCCTGGCCAGCCATCCGCTGAAGACCGACAAGCGTGGCGTAGGCGAACTCAACGTGGTGGTGGCCTTTGCGGGCGTCACGTTCCACCCAGGCCACTATCTGTATGCCGACAACAATGGCGTAGTGGTCTCGGCCACGCCCTTGAGCCAGCCGCAGTGAGCGGCGCGTAATCTGGATGATGTGTCGATGACCGAGGAAGACAACGCGCAGTGGGGCCTGGTGCATGCATTGCTGCTCGACGGCAAAGGCGGTGCGCGCGCAGTACCGCGCACCGAGCTGGCCGGGCTGCAGTTGGCCGCCGAGCAGAGCTTGTGGTTGCACTGGGATCGCAGTCACCCGCAAACCCGTGGCTGGCTGCTGCACGACAGCGGTTTGAGCGAGTTCGCCTGCGAGCTGCTGCTCGAAGAGAACACGCGGCCCAGGCTGTTGCCGCTGGCCGACGAGCAGATGCTGCTGTTCCTGCGCGGGGTCAACCTCAACCCCGGCGCCGAGCCGGAAGACATGGTCTCGGTGCGCATCTTCGCCGAAGCGCAGCGGGTCATTTCGCTGCGCCTGCGGCCGCTGCGCGCGAGCGACGAGATCATCCAGCAACTGGCCGAGGGTCGCGGGCCGAAGACCGCTTCGGAGCTGTTGGTGGTGATGGGCGAGCTGTTGACCGAAAAGGTCCAGGCGCTGGTCACCGACCTCACCGAAGAGGTCGATCTGGAGGAAGAGAAGGTCGAGGCCGACGAGCACTATTCGCCGGCCCAGGGCAGCCTGCAACAGATCCGCCGCCGCGCCGCCGCGCTACGACGATTCCTGGCGCCGCAGCGCGATATCTATGCGCAGCTGTCGCGGCACAAGTGGAGCTGGTTCGCCGATTCCGATGCCGACTACTGGAACGAACTCAACAACAGCCTGATCCGTTATCTCGAAGAACTGGAGCTCGCCCGCGAGCGCGCTGCGCTGGTGCTCGAGAGCGAAGACCGCAAGCGTGACGAGCGCATGAACCGGACCATGTATCGCTTGGGCATCATCACCTGCATCTTCTTGCCGATGAGCTTCGTCACGGGCTTGCTGGGCATCAACGTCGGCGGCATTCCCTGGTCGGAAAGCCCCAATGGCTTCGTCTTCGCAAGCCTGGTGGTACTGGGCCTGGCGGTAGGGCAGTGGTGGCTGTTCCGCCGCCTGCGCTGGGTGTAGGTCATCCGTGGGCCAGCGCTATGTGACCTGCCGCCGGGCGCTCTCGTCTTTGACTGACACTACGCGAGGTGCCCATGCACGATCCGTTTGAACAATCCTTGCGCGACCTGCTCAATGCCGCGCCGTCCGGCCAAGACCGTGACGACGCCGCGTGCCTGGGGCGCGTGCTGAAAACCGCCAACCGCCAGGTCGGTGCTGGCGACCTGTTCACCTTGCTCGGCCGTTGCGGCCAGGCGCTGATGGTTGCCCTCAACAATGGCTCGGCGCATGTCGCGCCGGTGCGCCGCACACCTGCCGCTGGCAGCAACGCTGATAAGGCCGATTGATTATGGAACTCGATCTCTGGACCCAGAGCCTGGTCACCGCGATGACTGCGCTCTGGACCAAAATTGCGAACTTCATCCCCAACCTGTTCGGCGCCCTGGTCGTGGTGCTGCTGGGCTTCGTGGTCGCCAAGCTGCTCGACACGCTGTTGTCCAAGCTGCTCGCCAAGTTCGGCCTCGACCGCTTGATGAGCGGTACGGGCCTGACGAAGCTGCTCGGCCGCGTCGGTATCCAGGTGCCGATCTCGACGCTGATCGGCAAGATCGTCTATTGGTTCGTGCTGCTGATCTTCCTGGTGTCGGCCGCCGAATCGCTGGGTCTGGAGCGCGTCTCGGCGACCCTCGACATGCTTGCGCTGTATCTGCCGAAAGTGTTCGGCGCTGCCCTGGTGATGCTGGCCGGCGTCCTGCTGGCGCAACTGGCCAACGGGCTGGTGCGCGGCGCCGCCGAAGGCGTGGGGCTGGAATATGCCGCAGGCGTCGGGCGCATCGCCCAGGGTCTGGTGATCATCATCGCCATCTCGGTCGCCATCAGCCAGCTCGAGGTCAAGACCGACCTGCTCAACCATGTGATCGTCATCGGCCTGATTACCGTTGGTCTGGCCATGGCCCTGGCCATGGGCCTGGGCAGCCGGGAAATCGCCAGCCAAATTCTGGCCGGCATCTATGTCCGCGAGCTTTTCCAGGTTGGCCAGCAGGTCCAGATTGGCGAAGTAGAGGGGCAGATCGAGGAAATCGGTACGGTCAAGACCACGCTGCTGACGGACGAGGGCGACTTGGTCTCGGTGTCGAACCGGCAGCTGCTCGAGCACCGTGTGACTCGCCGCTGAACGGGCAAAAGCTGTTAATGTATGCCGCCGCTGAAATCGGGCCTCGATGGCCCCGCGGCGACATTGACCTGACTGTCGGCCAGATTCGCTTTGAATAAAGTTCACCCGCTACCTATGCGTTACGACCCCCGCGAGCTCTCCGACGAGGAGTTGGTGGCGCGTTCGCATGAGGAGCTGTTTCACGTTACCCGTGCCTATGAAGAGCTCATGCGGCGCTACCAGCGGACCCTGTTCAACGTGTGCGCACGTTATCTGGGGAACGACCGCGACGCCGACGATGTCTGTCAGGAAGTGATGCTCAAGGTGCTTTACGGGCTCAAGAATTTCGAGGGGAAGTCGAAATTCAAGACCTGGCTGTACAGCATCACCTACAACGAGTGCATTACCCAGTATCGCAAGGAGCGACGCAAACGACGGCTGATGGATGCCTTGAGTCTCGACCCTATCGATGAGGCGTCCGAGGACAAGGCTCCCAAGCCTGAAGAAAAAGGCGGACTGGATAAGTGGCTGGTGCACGTGAACCCGATAGACCGGGAAATTCTGGTGCTGCGCTT
This sequence comes from Pseudomonas sp. MLB6B, assembly GCF_054508135.1. Taxonomy (NCBI): domain Bacteria; kingdom Pseudomonadati; phylum Pseudomonadota; class Gammaproteobacteria; order Pseudomonadales; family Pseudomonadaceae; genus Pseudomonas; species Pseudomonas sp. MLB6B. The sequence continues at coordinate 2,450,187 of NZ_CP199313.1, forward strand.
CGTCGCAGAGCTGGAATTCCAGGAGATCGCGGACATCATGCACATGGGGCTGAGCGCGACCAAGATGCGGTACAAGCGCGCACTTGATAAATTGAGGGAAAAATTTGCAGGGTTGGCTGAAACTTAGTCGCTTGCAGGTCTCTCTAATCAACTGGCGAGTCTGCTAGACTCGTCGTCGAGTCGTGCCTTCACCCGGATGGTGGAGGGACTTCTTAACTACCATCAGATGGGGATTCAAACGGATGAAACTGAAAAATACTCTGGGCCTGGCCATTGGCTCGCTCGTAGCTGCCGCCTCGTTCGGCGCTATGGCTCAAGGCCAAGGCGCTGTCGAAACCGAAATCTTCTACAAGAAAGAATTCTTCGACAGCCAGCGCGACTTCAAAAACGACGGCAACCTGTTCGGCGGCTCGATCGGCTACTTCCTGACCGACGACGTTGAACTGCGTCTGGGCTACGACGAAGTGCACAACGCCCGTGGCGACGACGGCAAGAACATCAAGGGCTCGAACACTGCCCTGGACGCCGTTTACCACTTCAACAACCCGTACGACGCTATCCGTCCGTACGTATCGGCTGGTTTCTCCCACCAGTCCCTGGGCCAGAGCTTCCGCGGCGGTCGTGATCACTCCACCTTCGCCAACCTGGGCGCTGGTGCCAAGTGGTACATCACCGACATGTTCTACGCCCGTGCCGGCGTTGAAGCTCAGTACAACATCGACCAAGGTGACACCGAGTGGGCACCGAGCGTTGGCGTTGGTCTGAACTTCGGTGGCAGCCCAAAAACCCAAGAAGCTCCAGTGACCCCGGCTCCAGTTGCTGACGTCTGCACCGACAGCGACAACGATGGCGTCTGCGACAACGTCGACAAGTGCCCAGACACCCCAGCCAACGTTACCGTTGACGCTGATGGCTGCCCGGCCGTTGCCGAAGTCGTTCGCGTTGAGCTGGACGTCAAGTTCGACTTCGACAAGTCGGTCGTCAAGCCTAACAGCTACGGCGACATCAAGAACCTGGCTGACTTCATGAAGCAGTACCCACAGACCACCACCACCGTGGAAGGTCACACTGACTCCGTAGGTCCAGACGCTTACAACCAGAAGCTGTCCGAGCGTCGTGCCAACGCTGTCAAGCAAGTACTGACCCAGCAGTACGGCGTAGAATCCAGCCGTGTTGATTCGGTTGGCTACGGTGAGTCGCGCCCAGTCGCTGACAACGCCACCGAAGAAGGTCGCGCTGTCAACCGTCGCGTTGAAGCTCAAGTAGAAGCCCAAGCCAAGTAATTGGTCTGACGCTTCATGAAAAACCCGGCTTCGGCCGGGTTTTTCTATTTATGGGTTTCGCCAGCGTCCATACGCTGATGGCATCCGCTGTATAGCGTGGGTACACAGGTTTTCCGACCATTTTTCAAGCGGTGCAGGCGCCCGCAGCCTGACCGTTGACGTACGCGTCAAGATTTTTCAGCGCCGTCAGGCGCAAGGGTTGGACGCTCGGCCCTGTCGTCCAAGGCTTGTGCTGGCTATAATCGCCACCCCACGCCTTCCGAGTCTTGCCCGCCCATGTATAACCTGGCCCGCCAGCTGCTGTTCAAGCTTTCCCCGGAAACCTCCCACGACCTGTCCCTGGACCTGATCGGTGCCGGAGGCCGCCTGGGGCTCAACGCCAAGCTGTGCAAGCAGCCGGTCGCAGCGCCAGTGCAGGTGATGGGCTTGAACTTCCCCAACCCGGTGGGCCTGGCCGCAGGCCTGGACAAGAACGCCACCGCCATCGACGGCTTCGCCCAATTGGGCTTCGGCTTCGTCGAGGTCGGCACCGTCACCCCGCGACCGCAGCCGGGCAACCCCAAGCCGCGTCTGTTCCGTCTGCCAGAAGCCAACGCAATCATCAACCGCATGGGCTTCAACAACCTGGGCGTGGATCACCTGCTGGGTCGGGTGCGCGCAGCCCATTACCGTGGTGTGCTCGGCATCAACATCGGCAAGAATTTCGACACGCCTGTGGAGCGTGCCCAGGACGACTACCTGCTGTGCCTGGAGAAGGTCTACGCCGACGCCAGCTACATCACCGTCAACGTCAGCTCGCCTAACACGCCGGGGCTGCGCACCTTGCAGTTCGGCGATTCGCTCAAGCAACTGCTCGACGCCCTGGCGGCGCGGCGCGAGCAGTTGGCCATCCAGCACGGCAAGCGTGTGCCCTTGGCGATCAAGATCGCCCCGGACATGAGCGACGAAGAAACCGCATTGGTGGCGGCTGCGCTCGTGGCTTCGGGTATGGATGCGGTCATCGCCACCAACACCACCCTCAGCCGCGAAGGCGTCGAAGGCTTGCCCAATGCGGGCGAGGCGGGGGGCTTGTCAGGCGCGCCGGTGCTGGACAAGAGCACCCACACGGTCAAGGTATTGGCAGGGGAGCTGGGCGGCAAACTGCAGATCATCGCGGCGGGTGGCATCACTGAGGGCCGGCATGCCGCGCAGAAGATCGAAGCCGGGGCCAGCCTGGTGCAAATCTATTCGGGCTTCATCTATAAAGGCCCTGCCTTGATCCGTGAGGCGGTGGACGCCATCGCTGCACTCAAACGCAGCTGAACACCTAGATCGCGGGCATAAAAAAGGGCCTCATGGGGAGGCCCTTTGGGCATTGGCCCGACGCCTTGAAGGGGCGCTTTGAGGGGTACGGATTCAGTGTCCTTGTTCAGCCAACGGCGTGAAGTTCGTTGAGCCTATGGATACCTGCGGTGCCAGTCATGCCGTCCCAGTTGTCGCCTCGGCCCTCACGCCATCCGTTGATCCAGGCCTGACGCACGGAGGGCAGGGTGAAGGGGCAGAGTTCACGGGATTTACCGGTCACTCCATATTGGTAGCCACGAGAAAAAGCTCTTTCCAACGGATCACGCTTAAGTCTTCTCATAGGGTGTTGCCCTCACTTGTTGACTGTAATGTCCCGTCGACCTCTGGGAGGTCGGGCAGAATCGTTCTGCCGGTGTGCGCTCGCTGCCGGCGTGGCGAGCTGGTAGTGCCGCTTCGTTGCGAAGTGGCCTGGGGTCAGTTCTAACCAAACACGATCAGGGTGTGAATGATCGATTTGTCATAAGAAGGTAACGTTTCCGAAGGTGAGGGGATAAGTAAATAAATGCGACTCAAAATCATCGCCCCAAAACTGCCTCTCGATCAGTCGCTTACGCGCGTTTGAAATCATTGGGCCAGCCTCCAGCGTGAGGGGCTCGCGGTACGACGTAATACGACGAAGGGTCATTACCAGCCCACGACTTCACGAAATTTTTCATACTGTCTGGCGCTCGAATATCTTTGGCACTCGCCAAAACCCGATCGCTCAGCCGGCCCGGCCTTCGCCATGCGCAAGGCCAACCGCGCGACCACTTGAAAGGCGCGCGGCAAAACCTCGGTGGGGACCTTGCGTCGACCTGCCGCCCACTCAGCCTAAAGGCACTGGATTACTCATGTCGGACCTCATCGAACTCTACCTCACCTGCCCCAAAGGCCTCGAAAGCCTGCTGGCCGAAGAAGCCCGCGCACTGGGCCTGACCGAAGTGCGCGAGCACACCTCGGCCATTCGCGGCACGGCCGACATGGAGACCGCCTACCGCCTGTGCCTCTGGTCGCGCCTGGCCAACCGCGTGCTGCTGGTGCTCGAGCGCTTCAGCATGCGCGATGCCGAAGACCTCTACCACGGCGTGCACGGTGTCGATTGGCAAGACCACCTGGCGGCCGACGGTACCCTGGCGGTGGAGTTCAGCGGCCATGGCTCGGGCATCGACAACACCCACTTCGGCGCGCTGAAGGTCAAGGACGCGATCGTCGACAAGCTGCGCAACCGCGAAGGCCTGCGCCCCTCGATCGACAAACTCAACCCGGACCTGCGCGTCCACCTGCGCCTGGACCGCGGCGAGGCGATCCTCTCGCTGGACCTGTCCGGCCACAGCCTGCACCAGCGCGGCTATCGCCTGCAGCAGGGCGCCGCGCCGCTCAAGGAAAACCTCGCCGCCGCCGTGCTGATCCGCTCCGGCTGGCCACGCCTCGCCGCCGAGGGCGGCGCCCTGGCCGACCCCATGTGCGGCGTCGGCACCTTTTTGGTCGAAGCCGCGATGATCGCCGCCGACATCGCCCCCAACCTCAAGCGCGAACGCTGGGGCTTCAGCGCCTGGCTCGGCCACGTGCCGGCCTTGTGGCGCAAACTGCACGACGAGGCCTTGGCCCGTGCCGAAGCGGGTCTGGCCAAACCGCCGCTGTGGATCCGCGGTTACGAAGCCGATCCGCGCCTGATCCAGCCAGGGCGCAACAACGTCGAGCGCGCCGGGCTCAGCGACTGGGTGAAGATCTACCAGGGCGAAGTCGGCACCTTCGAGCCGCGTCCCGACCAGAACCAGAAAGGCCTGGTCATCAGCAACCCGCCCTACGGCGAGCGTTTAGGCGACGAAGCCAGCCTGCTGTACCTCTACCAGAACCTCGGCGAGCGCCTGCGCCAGGCGTGCATGGGCTGGGACGCGGCGGTGTTCACCGGAGCGCCGGAGTTGGGTAAGCGCATGGGCCTGCGCAGCCACAAACAATATGCCTTCTGGAACGGCGCGCTGCCGTGCAAGCTGCTGCTGTTCAAGGTGCAGCCCGACCAGTTCGTCACCGGCGAGCGGCGCCAGAGCGTTTCCGGCGAAGCGCCGTCCGCACCGCGTCAGTCGGATGCGCCAGTCGTCCATGAGCCGGCGCGCTTGTCCGAAGGCGCGCAGATGTTCGCCAACCGCTTGCAGAAGAATTTGAAGCAGTTGGGCAAGTGGGCGCGTCGCGAGCAGATCGGTTGCTACCGTCTCTACGATGCCGACATGCCCGAATACGCCTTGGCCGTCGACGTCTACCAGGACTGGGTGCACGTGCAGGAATACGCGGCGCCACGCTCCATCGACCCGGAAAAGGCCCAAGGTCGTTTGCTCGATGCCCTGGTCGCCATTCCCCAGGCATTGGGCATCGACCCGCAGCGCGTAGTGCTCAAGCGCCGCGAACGCCAGAGCGGCACCCGCCAGTACGAGCGCCAGGCCACCGAGGGCCGGTTCCAGGAAGTCAGCGAAGGCGGTGTCAAGCTGCTGGTCAACCTCACCGACTACCTGGACACCGGCCTGTTCCTCGACCATCGCCCGATGCGCATGCGCGTGCAGCGCGAGGCCGCCGGCAAGCGCTTCCTCAACCTGTTCTGCTACACCGCCACGGCGTCGGTGCATGCGGCCAAGGGTGGCGCGCGCAGCACCACCAGCGTCGACCTGTCGAAAACCTACCTGGACTGGGCGCGGCGCAACCTGGCGCTGAACGGGTTCTCCGAGCGCAACCGCCTGGAGCAGGGCGATGTGATGACCTGGCTGCAAGCGGCCACTGACAGCTTCGACCTGATCTTCATCGACCCGCCGACCTTCTCCAACTCCAAGCGCATGGAAGGGGTGTTCGACGTCCAGCGCGACCACGTGCAACTGCTCGACCTGGCCATGGCACGCTTGGCGCCGGGCGGGGTGCTGTACTTCTCTAACAACTTCCGCAAGTTCCAGCTCGATGAGCACCTGGCCCAGCGCTACGCGGTGGAAGACATCACCGCCCAGACCCTGGACCCGGACTTCGCCCGCAACAACCGCATCCACCGCGCTTGGCGCATCACCTTGCGTTGAGCCCGTAGTTTCGGCCGCGGCTCACCTGCACGGTGAGCCGCGGCCAGCGGATGCGGCATTCTCTGACCTGCGCGAGACTTTCGTATGAGCGACACACTACACATCACCGACCTGGCTGTGGGCGAGGGCAAGGCAGTCGTCAAAGGCGCCTTGATCACCACGCAATACACCGGCTGGCTGGCCGACGGCAGCGAATTCGATTCGTCCTGGTCGCGCGGCAAACCCTTCCAGTGCGTGATCGGCACCGGGCGAGTGATCAAAGGCTGGGACCAAGGCCTGATGGGCATGCGCGAAGGTGGCAAGCGGCGCCTGGTCGTACCCGCAGCGCTGGGCTACGGCGAGCGCAGCATGGGCAAGATCCCGGCGCACGCCGAGCTGACGTTCGAAATCGAGGTGTTGCAGGTGCTGACTCGCGACGATTGAGCGGTCATGTTCCGGCAATGAGAGGCCATTAGACTCGATCAGGCAGAGTCGGTCGGGAACAAAACACGCCAATCGCACTCTGAGGTTCCACCCAAGGCTTGACCCTCTTCTGCCAGCGACCTGTCTGGCAACAGACGGCGTCTGCCTGTGGGCTTTCTCCTTTTGCCGCAAGAGCCTGCTTATGACGTTGCCTGCCTTCCTCCGTCGTCGTCGCCACCTGTTCCTGGGTCTGGCCCTCGTAGGGGCCAGTGTGCCCGCAGCGCTGTACATGCACGACCGCCGCGCCGAACCCGTCGACGGCACCCAGACCCTGGTCTTCATGCGCCACGCCGAAAAACCCGGCGAAGGGCTGGGCCAGCTCAACTGCCAAGGCCTCAACCGCGCCCTCGACCTGGCCACGGTGCTGCCCGAGCGCTTCGGCGACGCCGATTACGTGTTCGCCGCCAACCCCACCCGGCACGTCGAAGAAGGCAGCCAGGATCTGAGCTACAGCTACATCCGCCCGTTGATGACCATCACACCGAGTGCGATTCGCCTGGGGCTGCCGGTGAACATCGACTTCGACGCCAACGACGTCGACGACCTGGCCGACGAACTGATGCGCGACAAGTACCGCAACGCCACGGTCTACACGGCCTGGTCCCACGGCTATCTGCCCGACCTGATCAATGCCGTAGCCGACAAGGCCACCGGCCAGAAGCATACGATCACCGACGATTGGAGCGGCGACGACTTCGACACCCTCTACGTGCTGACCCTGACCTGGCACAACGGCAAGGCCAGCCTGCTTAGCCGCAACGTCCGCCAGGGGCTGGACGACGGCGCGCATAGCTGCCCGACCTGATTCCACTTCGTTTGGGACTGACGCCTGAGCCAGAGGCCGGCGTTGCTGCCCATCGCGAGCGGGCTAGTACCCCAGCCGCTCGCGTGTTCGAGCCGCCGAGTGTCTCAGCGGCCCAGACGCGGCGGCCAGCCGATCACCTTTTTCGGCCGGGGCTTGGCGTAGGTGCGCACTTTCGACGTGCTGAGCCCCAACCGTACCAACGACTCGGCGATCGTCACCGCCGCGCTGACCCCATCGACCACCGGTACGCCGGTGCGCTGCCGAATCTCTTCGTCCAGCCCCGCCATGCCGCCGCAACCCAGGCAGATCACCTCGGCCTTGTCGTCGCGCACTGCGCGTTCGGCCTGCTCGACGATGGCCTGCACCGCGCGCTGCGGCTCGGATTCGAGTTCCAGCACGGCCAGGCCGCTGGCGCGTACCGAGGCGCAGCGGTCGTACAGGCCCGACAGTTTCAGGCGGTCTTCGATCAGTGGCACGGTGCGGTCGAGCGAGGTCACCACCGAGTAGGCATGGCCCAGGTACATGGCGGTGCTGGCCGCCGCGTCGGTGATGTCCACCACCGGCACGTCGAGCAGTTCCTGCAGGCCTTCGCGGCCATGCTCGCCGTAACCGGCCTGGATCACGGCGTCGTACGGCTCGTCATAGGCCAGGACCCGGTCCATGACGGCGATGGCCGCCAGATAGCTCTCGAAATTGCCTTCCACCGACTCTGCGCCGAACCAAGGCGTCAGGCCGACGATCTCGGTACCTGGCGCCGCCACGCTGCGCGCCTGTTCGGCGATCGCTTCGGTGATGGCTTCGGTGGTGTTGACGTTGACGATCAGAATACGCATCGGAAAATCCTTGCTCAGTGACTGCTGTGGTCGACGGCGATGCATTCGCCGCTGACGTCTTGATACACGCGGTGGCGTGGCGCGATCAGCAGGTAGATCGCCGCTGCGATGCCCGCACCGATCAGCCAGGAGAACGGCGCCACGCTGTGGAAGTTGGGCACCAGCGCCAGGACGATCGATAGGGCCGCCGCCGGCACGAAGGCCGCGACCGCGCGCAGGTTGACGCCGCGGCTGTAGTGGTACGCGCAAGCCGGGTGTTCGCTGTACAGCTCGGGTACGTTGATGCAGCCTTTGCGCAGCAGCCAGTAGTCGGACATGATCACGCCGTACAGCGGGCCGAGCAGGGCGCCCAGGCCCGAGAGGAAATACACGATCACCACCGGGCTGTTGTACAGGTTCCAGGGCAGGATCAGCACCGCCAGGGTGGCGCTGATCAGGCCGGCGCGGCGGAAGTTCAGGTGGCGCGGCGCCAGGTTGCTGAGCACGAAGGCCGGCGCGACGAAGTTGGCCATGATGTTCACCGCCACGGTGACGATCAGGAACGCCAGGCAACCCAGGACCAGGAATGCGGTGTGCGGAATGGTCGCGACGATCTGCGTCGGGCTGTCGATGATCTGGCCGTTGATCTTGAACTGCGCACCGCACAGCACCACGGTGATCACCGCGAACACCAGGATGTTCACCGGCAGGCCCCAGAAGTTGCCGACGCGGATGGTCTTGCGGCACGGCGAGGAACGGGCGAAGTCGCAGAAGTTCAGCACCAGGGTGCCATAGATGGCCAGCCACAGCGCGCCGCCAGCGAAGATGTTGCGCCACATCTCATAGCCGGTCAGCGGTTCGGCCACCGACCAGGCGATGCGGGCATCGGCCTTGAAGTACATGTAGAAGGCCAGGCTGGCCACGGTCAGCAGGATCACCGGGCCGGCGAAGGCCTCGTAGCGGCGCACCATCTCCATGCCGTAGGCGAGGATCACCAGCTGCACCACCCAGATCGCGATGAAACACACCCAGCCCAGGCTCGACAGCCCCAGCACGCTGTTGTGGTCGTAGGCGGCCACCTGCGGCCATACCGCGGTCAGCAGCACCCGCAGCACCACGGAGGCCAGGTAGGTCTGGATACCGAACCAGGCGATGGCGATGACCGCGCGGATCAGCGCCGGAATCTGCGCACCGTGGATGCCGAAGGCGATGCGGCTGATGACCGGGAAGGGCACTCCGGTTTTCTGCCCCATGTAGCCCGACAGGTTCATGAAGAAGTACACCAGCGCCGCGCCGATGGCCAACGACATGAGGATCTGCCACCCCCCCAGCCCCAAGGCGAACAGGCCCATGGCGAAGGAATAGTTGGCAATGTTGTGCACGTCGTTGGTCCACAGCGCGAAGATGCTGTAGCCGCCCCAACGGCGACCGGCCAGGCGGGTCGGCGCAAGGTCGCGGTTGTGCAGGCGCGGGCTCAGTTGCAGGTCTGGCGGAAGTCCGTCCAGGGGAGCTGAGGTGGAGGTCGGGGAGGCGATGGGGTGTTCAGGGGCAAGGTTGAGGCTGGTGCTCATTCCGGCAGGCTCCTGATGCGCGTGTACTGCGGTGAGGGGCCGGTGCAAGGCGGGCCGTCTCGTCAGTGCAGCGTGGGCATCACTGGGTTCTGGGCGCAACTGCCACCACTCGGTCGGCGCTGCGGGTTCTTGTACTTATGTTCTGTTTAAGTTGTATACAAAACACGAGTGCAAGAAAGCGAGTTCCATGCCAGGACTTGAAACCTGTAAGGCAAAAGTGACCCTGATGCATCTGGAGTTAAAAGATAAATTATTGAAATTTATGGATAAATGTTTGAACGAGTAGCTGGATTATTACTTTGGTAAAGCCAATAAGCTGATCTTTCAGTCAAATAATGAAACGTGCAGCGTGTAACATCTTGGGGCGCCGTCCGAAAAAGTGCACACAATATTGACACCTAAGGTTACAGTGGTGTGTACAAAACAAATGGCTGCCATTCAGCTACGCACTGCCCTGTATACAGCGCACTCAGCCCATCGGCGGCAAGCGCCGCTTCACCGGGCTCTTCTTGATGATCGCGGTGTTGCTTTCGGCGATCAGGCTCAAGCGATCGAGCAAGGTGTCCAACTGCTCCATGGAGCGCACGTGCAAACGCGCGATGAAGCAGTCCTCACCGGTGACTTTGTCGCACTCGGTGAATTCAGGAGTGGAGACCACATGGCGCTCCACTTCCTGCAGGCGACCTGGCAGCGGGCGGATACGTACGATGGCCTGCAGCTGGTAGCCGAAGCTGCGCGGGTCGACGTCGACCGTGAAGCCGCGCAGCACGCCGCGCTCCTCCAGGCGGCGCAAGCGTTCGCCCACGCTGGGCGCCGACAGCCCGGTCACCTGCGCCAGCGCCTTGAGCGAGCGGCGGCCGTCTTCCATCAGTGCGTTGACCAGCAACTGGTCGATTGGGTCGATCATGGTGAGCCTCGTCGGGTGGAAAGCGATATTGGCCTTGATAGTAAAGGCCGGAGCGGCATTTGGCCTCGTTTAAGATCTGGAGTGGCCGCACGCCGTTTTCCATACTGATCCCCTATTCGAAGGAGGTGCGCAATGAATGACTCGGTGCGACGGGGTTCGCTGGAAATGATCGCAGCCATGCTGATTTCGGGCACCATCGGCTGGTTCGTGCTGGTCAGCGGGCAGGCGGTGATCGACGTGGTGTTCTGGCGCTGCGTGTTCGGCAGCCTGGCACTAGGGGTGATCTGTGCGGCGCTGGGGCATCTGAAATGGGGCGTGCTCACCCGGGCCGCATTGGGTTGGGCGGTGCTCAGTGGGGTGGCCATCGTCGGCAATTGGCTGCTGCTGTTCGCTGCCTACTCGCGGGCGTCGATCGCCATCGCCACGGCGGTCTACAACCTGCAACCGTTCCTGCTGCTCGGGTTGGCGGCCTTGTTTCTCGGTGAGAAGATCACGGCGGCCAAGCTCACCTGGCTGGCCGTAGCCTTCGCCGGCGTGCTGGCCATCGCCGCCGCCCATGGCCAGGGCCAGGCGCAGGGCGACGACTACCTGCTGGGTATCGCCCTGGCCTTGGGGGCGGCATCGTTGTATGCCTTGGCGGCAGTGGTCATCAAACGTCTGCGCGGCACACCCCCCCATGTGATCGCATTGGTGCAAGTGCTGACGGGTGCAGTGCTGCTGGCGCCCTGGGTGATGCCCGTGAGCCTGCCGCAGGCCTCGGGACAGTGGGCCAGCCTGGTGACCCTCGGTCTGATCCACACCGGGGTCATGTACGTCTTGCTCTATAGCGCCATCCAGCGCTTGCCTACCGCGCTCACCGGAGCGCTGACGTTCGTCTATCCCGTTGCGGCGATACTGGTCGACTGGGCGGCGTTCGGGCATCGCCTGGGCGCGTTGCAGTGGTTGGGTGTCGGCTTGATCCTCCTGGCCGCCGCAGGCATGCAGCAGGGATGGTGGTTCGCGACGGCCAAGCCGGTTGCGCTCGACCGTTGAACGGTCGACGCCGACGAAGCGCCAAGACTGCGGGCAAAGCCGGTAGAATGCGCGCTTTTCAGCTTGCGGCCCCGCCATGACCTCGCCTATCCAGACCCTCGAACAGCACCTGCTCACCGCCCTCGATCCGCCGCCAGCGGAAACGCGCCGCCTGTTCCATGGCCGCGGTCGCTGCTGGCCGGGGCTGGAGCAGATCACCGTCGATTGGCTGCAGGGCGTGCTGTCGGTGGCGCTGTTTCGCGAGCTGCCGCCTGAGCAGCTGGCCGAGCTCGAAGCCATGTTGCGCCGGCTCGCCGAAGGGCCGGCATGGCACGGCCAGGCAATTTTGCTGCAACACCGCTACCTGCCCGACAGCCCCGGCCAATGGCTGCTGGGCGAACCCTGCGTACAGCGCGAAGTGGTGGAGGATGGCCTGACGTACCTGCTCGACCTGGGCGTGCGCCAGAACACCGGGCTGTTCCTCGACATGCGCCATGGTCGGCGCTGGGTACGCGAGCAGGCGGCAGGCAAGCGCGTGTTGAACCTGTTCGCCTATACCTGCGGCTTCTCCGTGGCGGCGATCGCCGGCGGCGCTGAGCAGGTGGTCAACCTCGACATGGCCAAGTCGGCCCTGGCACGTGGCCGCGACAACCACCGCCTGAATCGACACGACGCCTCGCGCGTGGCCTATCTGGGCCATGAGCTGTTCAAGTCGTGGGGCAAGGTGCGCAAGTATGGCCCTTATGACCTGATCATCATCGACCCGCCGACCTTCCAGCGCGGCAGCTTCGTGCTGACCCAGGACTACGCCAAGATCCTGCGCCGTCTGCCGGAGCTGCTGAACGCAGGCGGCACTGTACTGGCCTGCGTCAACGATCCGGGTGTCGGCGTGCAGTTCCTGCTCGACGGCATGGCCGAGCAGGCACCGCAGTTGCGCTTCGTCGAGCGCCTGGACAACCCGCCGGAGTTTCCCGACATCGACCCTGAAGGCGGGCTCAAGGCGCTGGTGTTCGTAGCCGCTTAAACCGGAGCGGCCGGTGCCTCGACCCCCGGCAACCGTACCGGATAGACCTGGGCGAAGTGCACGTTGTCGGTCTGGTCGACACGCTTTTTCAAGCGCTCGTTGAAGGCGCGGCTCACCGCGTACTGACCCCCGGAAATGGTACGGAACTGCGCGGTGAGGACAAAGCCGTTGAGGTCCATGCGGTCGACGCCGAACACCTGCAACGGCCCTTGCAGGTTGCTGTTGAGCAACGGGTCGGCGGTGATCGACTGGCCCACCTCGTGGATCAGCGCCAGCGAAGCGTCGACGTCGCTGTCGTAGGTGAACTGCACCGAGAAGAATGCATAGGCGAATTGCCGCGATTGGTTGGTGACCGCCTTGATCTGGCCGAACGGCACCGAGTGCACGAAACCTTTGCCGTCGCGCAAGCGCAAGGTGCGGATGGTCAGGCTTTCCACCGTGCCGGCATGGCCTGAGTCGAGCACCACCCAATCGCCAATGGAAATGGTGTCTTCGATGAGGATGAACAGCCCGGTGATCACATCCTGCACCAGCTGTTGCGACCCGAAGCCGATGGCCAGGCCGATCACTCCGGCACCGGCCAGCAACGGCGCGACGTTGATGCCCAGGTTGGCCATGGTGGTGATGGTGCAGATGACGATCAGGATCACCTTCACCGCATTGCGCAGCATCGGCAGGATGGTCCGCACCCGCGTGCTCGGTTGCCGCGCCGCACGGCGGCCCACGGCGGGCTTGAGCGCCTCCTGGATGGCCGTGTCGAGCACGACCCAGAGCAGCCAGGTCACCAGCAGGATCAGGCCGATGGTCGAGACCGAATTGCTGATCGCCTTGCCCAGGCTGTTGCTCAAGGCGAAGTCCAGTACCGAAAAGCCCCAGATGCGCCCCAGCAGCTCGATGAAGGTCACCGCCATGGCGATGCGCAGCAGCGCGTGGGCCAGGCTGCGCACGAGTTCTTTATAGGGGCGGGTGCGCTGGGCGTTGTCGGGCGTACGAGGGGCGAGCACATGTTGCAGGGTGGTGCTGAGGAACACCGCACCCACCAGCAGCACCGTGGTCAGCAAGGCGTTCTGCAAGGCCTTCTGGCTTTCCTCGCCCGCGCCGATCAGGTGCACCGCCGAGACCAGGATCATCAGCAGGATCGGCAAGTACCAGACCTTGGAGAAGATCCGCAGCGTTTCCTGCACGGCGCGATGCTGCAGGCGCTCCTTCAAGTCGCGGTTGCGGATCAGGTGCGCCACCGGCCTGCGCAGGCGCAGCACCAGGCTGGCGAAGATCGCGGTGGCGATGAGGCCCGTGAGCACCGCCACGCTGCTGGTGATGTTGCCGCCCAACTGGCGGGCGATCTGCGGGCTGGTCAAGGCGTCGCTCCAGGCCGCCAGGAAGCCGATCAGGAACAGCGGCTTGGGCGCGATGCGGCGGATCGCCGCCACGGCGCGGCGTTTGTGCCCGGCGTCGAACAGGGTGATCAGGCACAGGATGATCGAGGTCGAGAACAAGCCACTGCTCGTGGCATAGGCCAGGCTCAGGCCTGTGGCGCGGGCGATCGAAGGGTCGACGAAGCGGCTGGCGTATACCGCCAGCGGCAATGCGGCCAGGGCCGGTACGGTGTAGGGCAGCAGGTAGTCCAGCAGCGCGCGTATGCGCACGCGTCCGCGCATCCAGGCGGTGGCGGCCAGGCGCTTGCTGAGCAGGCGACCGAGCAGGTTGAGCACCACGAAGCTGCCGGCCCAGGCCAAGGTCAGCAGCAGGAAGTCGACGAACAGTTGCAAGGTGTCGCTGGCCGAGTGCTTGTCGACCAGACGCTCGACTTCCTTGCTGGCGCGGTCGGTACGCAGGCGCCAGGCATCGACCAGGTGTTCGTCGAGGTCCAGCTCCTTGCCGGCGCTGTCCAGACCGTCGGCCAGGGCGCCGAGCAGGCCGCCTTGCAAGACCGGCGCAGGCTCGGCGGGTGGCGCTTCGGCAGGCGCCGGGTCGGCGGCCCACAGGTGGGTGCTCAGTAGGCAGCCAAGCAGAAACGGAGTGAGAGAACGCAGCACTGATCGATCCTCGAGCCGGGGTGAGCGGGCAGGGGTAACCAGGAAACTGAGTGGCAGAAGGGCGGGAAGTTCGATGGGGTTGAGGTGGCGGCTGGCCGAGTGAGCGGAGTGGGATGCCTGATCTAGGGCGGTTGAGCCTGTTGCGGATACCTCTGCCTTCACCAGATTTGGGTTCAGTGTTGGAGCGGCCGGTTCAGCGCTCCGATCAGCTCCGATGGGCCGCGTGGCGGCGCTGATGCAGGTATCGCGCTCGGTCGGTGCGATCTGGATCGAGGCCACTGGGCCGGGGTTGCCGACCATCGCGGCTGAAGCCGCTCCAACAAATGAGATGCACGTCACTCGTGTAGGAGCGGCTTTAGCCGCGATGGCCGGCAGCGCCGGCCCAACGGCCTCGACCCTGATCGCCCAGAATGAACGCGGTGCCTGTGTCAGGGCCGCTGCCTGGCCGATTGCGGCTGATCGAAATGAAAAGCGCGCATCGCCCGAGAGTTCAGATCGTTTCGAGCCGCAAGCAGGGCGCCTTCCAGGCGCTTTTACTGTTGGGTATAGATCTGATCGAACACACCACCGTCGTTGAAATGGGTCTTCTGCACGGTGCGCCAGTCACCAAAGGTCTTTTCCACCGAGAGGAAATCCACCTTGGGGAAGCGGTCGGTGTACTTTGCCAGGACCGTGGCATCGCGCGGACGCAGGTAGTTCTGCGCGGCGATTTCCTGAGCGGCCGGCGACCACAGGTACTTGAGGTACTCCTCGGCGACGGCGCGGGTGCCTTTCTTGTCTACCACCTTGTCGACGACGCTCACCGGCGGTTCGGCTTCGGCCGACACGCTCGGGTACACGACCTCGAACTGATCGCGGCCGAACTCGCGGGCGATCATTTCCGCTTCATTCTCGAAGGTCACCAACACATCGCCAATCTGGTTGGTCATGAAGGTCGTGGTTGCGGCGCGGCCGCCGGTGTCGAGCACCGGGGCCTGCTTGAACAGCTTGCCGACGAACGCGCGGGCCTTGGCTTCGTCGCCGCCTTGCTTGAGCACATAGCCCCAGGCCGACAGGTAGGTGTAGCGGCCGTTACCCGAAGTCTTGGGGTTGGGCACGATCACCTGCACACCGTCCTTGAGCAGGTCGGGCCAGTCTTTCAGCGCCTTGGGGTTGCCCTTGCGCACGATGAACACGGTGGCCGAGGTGAAAGGCGCGCTGTTGTTCGGCAGGCGCGTGACCCAGTTGTCGGGCACCAGCTTGCCCTTGTCGACCAGGGCGTTGATGTCGGTGGCCATGTTCATGGTGATGACGTCGGCCTGCAGACCGTCGATCACCGCGCGCGCCTGCTTGCTCGAACCACCGAACGACATCTGTACCTCGACCTTCTCGTTGTGCTCGGCCTGCCAGTGTTTCTGGAAGGCCGGGTTGTAATCCTTGTAGAAGTCGCGCATCACGTCGTAGGACACGTTGAGCAGAGACGGAGCGGCTTGGGCCAGGTTGCCCAAAGCCAGGCCGGCGACGAGCAGTGACGCGCTGAGGAGTTTCTTCACGATCGGTCCTTGTAGAAGGTGGATGGCACAGTGCCTGCGACTATAGCGGGTGGCCGTGGCCGAGCTAAAGAACAAAAAGTGAGGTGGATATGCGCCAAGTGCCGCGCTTGGCCGGCCGTGGGTCGGCGTGCTAGCCAGGTGCAATGGCCGCAGGCCTGGCATCGCTGTAGCCAGGCATCGTCAGGATCTGGGCCGCCTCACGGCCCATGACAGGTATGCGCGCAGCGGCGGCCGCTCAACCCTTGCCGAACAGGCTGCTGCCACAGCGCGAGCAGAACGCCGCAGTCTGCTCGTGCTGGGGCTTGGCGCAACGCGGGCAATCCTGCTGCAAGCGCTCCCCACGCATGGCGTTGGCCAGTTCGGCGGTGAAGATGCCGGTGGGCACGGCGATGATCGAATAACCGGTGATCATCACCAGCGACGACAGCACCTGGCCCAAGGGCGTCTGCGGCACGATGTCGCCGAAGCCCACGGTGGTCAGGGTCACGATGGCCCAGTAGATGCCCTTGGGAATGCTGGTGAAGCCATGCTCGGGCCCTTCGATCACGTACATCAAGGTGCCGAACACGGTCACCAGGGTCGAGACGCTGACCAGGAACACGATGATCTTCTGCTTGCTGCCGCGCAGCGCCTTGAGCAGGTAGTCGGCCTGGTTCAGGTAGGGACTGAGCTTGAGCACGCGGAAGATGCGCAGCATGCGGATCACCCGCACGATCAGCAGGTACTGCGCGTCGCTGTAGTACAGGGCGATGATCCCCGGCACGATCGCCAGCAGATCGACCAGGCCATAGAAGCTGAAGGCGTAGCGCAAGGGCTTGGGCGAGCTGTACAGGCGGGTCAGGTATTCGAGCAGGAAGATGGTGGTGAAGCCCCACTCGATAGCGGCCAGTACGCCGGAGTAGCTGCGGTGGACCTCGCTGATGCTGTCGAGGATGACCGTGACCAGGCTGGCGAGGATGATCAGCAGGAGGATCTTGTCGAAGCGACGTCCGGCAACGGTGTC
Source organism: Pseudomonas sp. MLB6B (assembly GCF_054508135.1). Classification (NCBI taxonomy): domain Bacteria; kingdom Pseudomonadati; phylum Pseudomonadota; class Gammaproteobacteria; order Pseudomonadales; family Pseudomonadaceae; genus Pseudomonas; species Pseudomonas sp. MLB6B. The sequence goes on from NZ_CP199313.1 coordinate 2,467,009, forward strand.
GCTCTGGAAGACCATGACGTAAAGGCGTTCACGAAAGGTGGTTGACATCGAATGGTCAGGTCTTGAAAGGGGGCATAAGCCCAGAAGGGTTATCTAATACTGACAAGCGTGTTCGAGCCTGGCAGAAATGCCAGCAGCGGGCAGGTGATCACTGTGAGACAGTCGACCAGTGGATCCTAAGGAAGCAACCTCAATGAAATCAGCCTATTTCTATGGGAACGACACACTGGTCCTAGCGACCGTTGGATTGTCTTCGACTCGCTTATTCCGCACCGGTATGCCATTGGCAGAGTTGCCTTCTGACCAGGGTGTACGAACGCTGCTTATCGACCGCGCCCAAACGGTCTTGGGGGTGTCTGACGGTGAGCACCGCTGTTCCTTTTCTCCCTATTGTTGGATGGGAACGCGCACCAAGGCGCTTCTCGCCTTCAATGGACACTGGTTGGATCGTACGACGCACAGCTACCCGCTGGGTGCAGGGCAACGCAGCTATTCGCCGGCCTTGATGCGCTTTTGTAGCAGCGACAGTTTGAGTCCGTTCGGTGTTGGAGGCCTTAACGCTTATGTGTATTGCCAGAACGATCCCATCAATAAAAGGGATGACTCCGGTCATTCCCCAGGCCTGCATAACAATTTGAAGCGGCTCCATGAGCTTGGTCCAGCTCTCCTCGCATCCCATAAAAATCAACGTCTAGCAGGCTACCAATACGACGCAGGGAAAAATACGTTCACTGAATTCCGTGCGCGTTCTCATACGGGCGGTTTTGCAGGTACGCTTGTGAGCAAGGCTTCGAAGCCAGATGGATTGAACCCCGGAGATATCCAAGGGGATTTTTTCGTCAGTACTGACATGAGTCTTTTTATAAAAACGAAAACGGTTCAAAGCCAAACCGCTGCCCAAAGCTCCACGTTTGCAAGTGTTTCGCTGGAGGGGTATTCAGATGTTTTCCAACGGGCGGGTTATAAGAGGTGGTCCGTTAATCCAATGTTTGCCAGGGTGTCGGACCTGGCCAGTGGAAACTTTGGGCCTGAGATGCTTATCGATAGAGATGGAATGCGTGTTTTCAATCCGAACGCTTCAGGCAATACGCATGCTGGAGCCATAGATCAGTGCGGTACGTCTGTGGCTGAGATGAGTCGTATAAGGGGCAAGACCTGATGGGGCCATGTTCGCATCGTGGGTGGATCACACCAAGCTGCAGAGGCACAGTAGTAAGCGTGGAGGGTCTATCCATGAGCATCTTCCTGATCGAAGATGCTCATCGTTGGGGCGTCGATGCGAACGAGTGCGCTGCCTTCAGGAATACTGAAGTATCAGTCAGATGATCGAGCGCGGTTCACAGCGGCCAAATCCACTAACGAAATTGTGCCTTGCATCAACCAACACCCCACCACGAACGGTGCCGTCAACCCCGCCACCGGCATCAGCTCGAACGCCGGCTGCAACACCAGCGCCAGGGTGATCGCCAGCAGCGTCACCCACGGTCGCTCCCCCTGCCGGCTGAACGCCAACGCCGCCAGCGCCGCATTGAATCCACACAGCCCCATCCACGCCGCCTGCTCCTGACCCGCCAGCAGTGCCACCCCGCCACCAAGCGCCGAGCCGATCACCGCCCACATGGCCGCATACGGCTGTGCGATGAGCAGGCCCACCACAACAAGCAGTCCTGCCAATGGGTGGTCCAGTAGAAATATCTGCCCCACGCCGCGTAACAGCCCGTGCAACGGATTCGCCTCGACGACCGCTGGCACCTTCGGCTCGGCCAGCAGCAACGTCGCCCACCCCAACAACACGAACGGCGCCGTATACGCCACCAGCAACCTGCCCCCACGCTTGCGCCACTGGTGCGTGACGATGCTCGACAACCCCCCGGCCGCGATGATCAGCGGCGGCAAGATGGCCGACCACGGCAGCACCGCGCAGATCAGGATGCCGATCAGCACGCCGTTGTAGCAGTACAAGCCGGCCTGGCGGTCGGCGCGGTCGTAGCCGCGACGCTGGGCCGTGAGCAGGCCGGCGAGGGCGCCGAGCAGGGCGCCGCCGACCAACGTCGGGGCGGTGAGCAGAATGGCCAGCAGGCAGCACAGGCCGCACGGCGGGCTGCGCAGCAGCAGTACCTGGCTGAAACCGTTGAGCAAGGCCGTAGCCCAGTCGGGGCAAGGGTTGACGAAGTTCTTGGTGTACATGGGGCGTCGGCGGAGTGATGGGAAATGTATGCCTGGGAATGGGTGATGCAGCTCGCCTGACGTGGGGCCATCCGCAAGGCACGATGCCCGCGACCGACCCCATTGCTGGGCGTGGCCGCAGGAGCGCCATCGTTGGCTCGCCCAAAGCGCGCTACACCAGCACCTCGATCCGTAGCGTATTGGTCGTGCCCGGCTTGCCAAAAGGCACACCCGCCGTGATCAGCAAGGTGTCGCCCAACTGCGCCATTCCTTGCGCCTGGGCGATTTCCAGGGCCGTGGAGCAGATCTCGTCGACCTGGTGCAGGCGGTCGTTGACCACCGAATGCACGCCCCAGGTCACGCTCAGCCGCCGCGCGGTACGGCGGTTGGGCGTGAGGTTGAGGATCGGCGCGCGGGGCCGTTCGCGGGCCGCGCGCAGGGTCGAGGCGCCCGATTCGCTGTAGTTGACCAGCACCGCCACTGGCAGGATGCCGCTGATGCGGCGGATCGCGCAGCTGATGGCGTCCGACACCGTGGCCTCGGCTTTAGGCCGGCCCACGTCGAGTTGCGCCTGGTAGTCCGGGCCGTTCTCCACTTGGCGGATGATCTTGCCCATCATCCGCACCGCTTCGAGGGGGTACTCCCCCGAGGCGGTCTCGGCCGACAGCATCACCGCATCGGCACCTTCGGCCACGGCGTTGGCCACATCGGTGACCTCGGCACGGGTCGGCGCCGGGGAGAAGCGCATCGATTCGAGCATCTGCGTGGCCACCACCACCGGTTTGCCCAGCTGGCGACACACGCCAACGATGCTTTTCTGGATCTGCGGCACGCGCTCGGCCGGCACTTCCACGCCCAGGTCGCCGCGGGCGACCATGATCGCGTCGGCCAGCTCGGCGATGGCCTGCAGTTGCGTCACCGCCGACGGTTTCTCGATCTTTGCCATCAGGTAAGCGCGGTCGCCGATCAGCTCGCGGGCCTCGATGAGGTCTTGCGGGCGCTGCACGAACGACAGCGCCACCCAGTCGACCCCCAGTTCCAGGCCGAACGCCAGGTCGCGGCGGTCCTTGTCGGTCAGCGGCGACAGCTCCAGCATCGCTTGCGGCACGTTGACGCCCTTGCGGTCGGACAGCTCGCCACCGTCCACCACCTCGGTGTCGATGGCATCGAGGTGCTTGCCCACCACGCGCAGGCGCAGCTTGCCATCGTCGAGCAGCAGGTCCATGCCCGGCTCCAGCGCGGCGATGATCTCCGGGTGGGGCAGGTTGACGCGCGAGGCATCGCCGGGGGTGGCGTCCAGGTCCAGGCGCAGTGGCTGGCCGCGTCGCAACTGCACCTTGCCCTCGGCGAACCGGCCGACGCGCAGCTTGGGGCCTTGCAGGTCCATGAGGATGCCCAGCGGCCGGTTGAGCTGGCGCTCGACGTCGCGAATCCAGTCGTAGCGTTGGGCGTGGTCGGCATGCTCGCCGTGGCTGTAGTTCAGGCGAAAGATGTTCACCCCGGTCTCGACCAGCTGGCGCACGTCGTCGACGCTGCGGGTGGCCGGGCCCAGCGTGGCGAGGATCTTGACTTTCTTGTCGACGGTCATGGGTACGGAGTCTCGAGGATGAGGATGGCGCGGAAGTCGTTGACGTTGGTGCGCGTCGGCTCGGTGACGATCAGCGCGTCCAGGGCCTCGAAGTAGCCATAGCCGTTGTTGTTGTCCAGCTCGTCGGTGGCCGACAGCCCGAGCGCGGCGGCGCGGGCGTAGCTGTCGGGGGTCATGAGGGCGCCGGCGTTGTCTTCCGAGCCGTCGATGCCATCGGTGTCCCCCGCCAGCGCATAGACGCCGGGCAGGCCCTTGAGGCTGTCGGTTAGGCTGAGCAGGAACTCGGCGTTGCGCCCGCCGCGGCCGTTGCCGCGCACGGTGACGGTGGTTTCGCCACCGGACAGGATGATGCACGGCGGTTTGAGCGGCTGGCCGTGCAGCACGATCTGGCGGGCGATGCCGGCATGCACCTTGGCCACTTCCCGCGATTCGCCCTCCAGGTCACCGAGAATCAGCGGGCTGTAGCCGGCCTGACGCGCTTTCACGGCGGCAGCCTCCAGGGATTGCTGGGGCTTGGCGATCAGTTGGAAATGGCTGCGCGACAGTACCGGATCGCCCGCTTTGACCGTTTCCGAGGCCGGGTCGTCGAGCCAGTCGAGCACCGCCTGCGGTGCGTCGATGGCATAGCGCTTGAGCACGGCCAGGGCGTCGTGGCGGGTGGTTGGGTCGGCCACCGTCGGGCCGGAAGCGATTACCGTGGCCAGGTCGCCCGGCACGTCGGAAATCGCATAGGTGTAGACGGTGGCCGGCCAGCAGGCCTTGGCCAGGCGACCGCCCTTGATCGCCGAGAGGTGCTTGCGCACGCAGTTCATCTCGCCGATGGTGGCGCCGGATTTGAGCAGGGCTTTGTTCACCTGTTGCTTGTCGGCCAGGGTCAGGCCGGGGGCGGGCAGGGCCAGCAGCGCCGAGCCGCCGCCGGAGAGCAGGAAGATCACCCGGTCGTCTTCGCTAAGGTCGCTGACCATCGCCAGCACGCGTTCGGCCACGGCCAGGCCGGCGGCGTCGGGCACCGGGTGCGCGGCTTCGACCACTTCGATCTTCTGGCAGCTGGCGCCGTGGCCGTAGCGGGTCACCACCAGGCCGCTGACGTCGCCTTGCCAGTGCTTTTCCACCACCTCGGCCATGGCCGCGGCGGCCTTGCCGGCGCCGATCACGATCACCCGGCCGCTGCGGTCGGCGGGCAGGCAGGGTTCGAGGACCTGGCGCGGGTGGGCTGCGGCGACCGCGGCATCGAACAGCGCGCGGAGTAAGGTTTGCGGATCGTCCGACATGGCAAGCTCCCAATCGTTGTTGTTGTGCAAATCAGAACCGCCCCGCATTCGGCTTCCGTGCAGGCCGAATGCGGGGCGGGTGTTGCGCGTTGCAGAAGCGCTGACCAGGCACTCCCGTGAGACAGCTCAGTCCTCGTCGCGGATCGAGAAATTGGCCATGTGCTCCAGGCCCTTGATCAGCGCCGAGTGGTCCCAGTTGCCGCCGCCCAGCGCCACGCAGGTGCTGAACACCTGTTGCGCGTTGGAGGTGTTGGGCAGGTTGATGCCCAGCTCCTTGGCGCCTTGCAGGGCCAGGTTGAGGTCTTTCTGGTGCAGGTTGATCTTGAAGCCGGGGTCGAAGGTGCCTTTGATCATGCGTTCGGCATGCACCTCGAGAATCTTCGACGAGGCGAAGCCGCCCATCAGCGCCGCACGCACCTTGGCCGGGTCCGCGCCGTTCCTGGCGGCGAACAGCAGCGCTTCGCCGACGGCCTGGATGTTCAGCGCGACGATGATCTGGTTGGCCACCTTGGCGGTCTGGCCGTCACCGCTGGCGCCGACGTGGGTGATGTTCTTGCCCATGGCCTGGAACAGCGGCAGGGCACGTGCGAAGGCTTTTTCGCAACCGCCGATCATGATGCTCAGGGTCGCGGCCTTGGCGCCGACTTCGCCACCGGACACCGGCGCGTCCAGATAGGCCGCGCCCAGTTCGCCGATGCGCGTGGCGAAGGCCTTGGTGGCGGTGGGCGAGATCGAACTCATGTCGATCACCACCTTGTTCGCGCTCAGGCCCTGCGCCACGCCACCGTCGTCGAACAGCACGCTCTCGACCTGGGGCGTGTCGGGAACGATGACGATGACGAACTCCGCTTCCTGGGCCACCTCTTTCGGGCTCGCCAGCGCTACCGCGCCGGCCTCGAGCAGGTCGGCCGGGGCCTTGCTGTGGTGTTCGGAGACGAACAGGTCATGGCCTGCCTTGAGCAGGTTGAGGGCCATGGGTTTACCCATGATGCCCGTGCCGATGAAACCGATCTTAGCCATGTGCGGGTGCCTCTTTTTTATTGGAAGGTGGGAGCAGGGGTTTGCGCTCAGGGGGCGCGGCGGGTAAGCCGACCAGACGCCGCTGCCTTGGCGTACCGTACCCTCGTACGCCAGGAAACACCGTCAGACCACGTTGTGCGTCTTCAACCAGCCAAGCCCCGCCTCGGTCGTGCTCAGCGGCTTGTACTCGGCGCCTACCCAGCCCCGGTAGCCGATGCGGTCCAGGTGCGCGAACAGGAAGTGGTAGTTGATCTCGCCGGTGCCCGGCTCGTGGCGCCCAGGGTTGTCGGCCAACTGCACATGGTTGATTAGCGCCAGGTTGTTCTCCAGGCTGCGCGCCAGGTCGCCCTCCATGATCTGCATGTGGTAGATGTCGTACTGCAGGAACAGGTTGTCGCTGCCGACCTCGGCCCGGATGTCCAGCGCCTGGGCGGTGGTATTGAGGTAGAAACCGGGGATGTCGCGGGTGTTGATCATCTCCATGACCAGGCGCAGGCCGGCCGCATGCAAGCGCTCGGCGGCATAGCGCAGGTTGTCGACGAAGGTGGCGCGCACCCGGTGCTCGTCCACGCCTTGCGGGCGAATGCCGGCCAGGCAGTTGACCTGGGTATTGCCCAGCACTCGGGCGTATTCGATGGCCTGGTCGACACCGGCGCGGAACTGCTCGACGCGGTCCGGGTGGCAGGCGATGCCGCGCTCGCCCTGGCTCCAGTCGCCGGCCGGCAGGTTGAACAGCACCTGGGTCAGGCCGTTGGCGTCCAGTTGCTGGCGAATCTCCTCGGCGCGGTAATCGTAGGGAAAGAGGTACTCGACCCCGGTGAAGCCGGCATCGGCGGCGGCCTTGAACCGGGCCAGGAAGTCCTGTTCGGTGAACAGCATCGACAGGTTGGCGGCGAAGCGAGGCATGGTGGGTCTCCTAGCGGATATAGGCCCAGCGCCGCGAAGCGGGCGCCGGGGCGTCGGACGTTCAGTCGAGCAGCGAAATCGCAGTGGGGGCGTCGTTACCGATCAGCGCGAGGTCTTCGAATTCGTTGACCGCGTCGATCTCGGTGCCCATGGAAATGTTGGTCACCCGTTCCAGGATGATCTCCACCACCACCGGTACCCGCAACGCTTGCGCCATGTCTTGCGCCTTGACCAGCGCCGGGCCGATCTCGGCCGGCTCGAATACGCGCAGCGCCTTGCAGCCCAGGCCCTCGACCACGGCCACATGGTCCACACCATAGCTGCTGGCGTCGCTGGCGTTGATGTTTTCGAAGGCCAACTGCACGCAGTAGTCCATCTCGAAGCCGCGCTGGGCCTGGCGGATCAGCCCCAGGTAGGCGTTGTTCACCAGCACGTGCACATAAGGCAGGTTGAACTGCGCGCCCACCGCCAGCTCTTCGATCATGAACTGGAAGTCGTAGTCGCCCGACAGCGCCACCACCTTGCGCGACGGGTCGGCCTTGACCACGCCGAGGGCGGCGGGAATGGTCCAGCCCAAGGGGCCGGCCTGGCCGCAGTTGATCCAGTGCCGCGGCCTGTACACATGCAGGAACTGCGCGCCGGCGATCTGCGACAGGCCGATGGTGCTGACGTAGCAGGTGTCCTTGCCGAACACCTTGTTCATTTCCTGGTACACGCGCTGCGGCTTGACCGGCACGTTGTCGAAATGGGTCTTGCGCTGCAGTTTGGCTTTGCGCTGCTGGCAGTCGGCGAGCCACTGGCGGCGGTCCTTGAGCTTGCCGGCGGCTTTCCATTCGCGGGCCACTTCGATGAAGCGGTCCAGGGCGCTGCCGGCGTCGGACACGATGCCCAGGTCCGGAGTGAACACGCGGCCGATCTGGGTCGGTTCGATGTCGACGTGGATGAAGCGCCGGCCTTGGGTGTAGACGTCCACGGAGCCGGTGTGGCGGTTGGCCCAGCGGTTGCCGATGCCCAGCACCAGGTCGGATGCGAGCAGGGTGGCGTTGCCGTAGCGGTGCGAGGTTTGCAGGCCGACCATGCCGACCATCAGCGGGTGGTCGTCGGGCAGGGTGCCCCAGCCCATCAGGGTCGGGATCACCGGCACGCCGACCAGCTCGGCGAAGGCCACCAGTTTGTCGCTGGCATCGGCATTGATGATGCCGCCACCGGCCACCAGCAGCGGACGTTCGGCGTCGTTGAGCATGGCTAAAGCCTTTTCGACCTGCACCCGTGAGGCAGCGGGCTTGTGCACCGGCAGCGGCTCGTAGGCGTCGATGTCGAATTCGATTTCGGCCATCTGCACGTCGAAGGGCAGGTCGATCAGCACCGGGCCCGGGCGGCCGCTGCGCATTTCGTAGAAGGCTTTCTGGAAGGCGTAAGGCACCTGGCCGGGTTCTAGCACGGTGGTGGCCCATTTGGTCACCGGCTTGACGATGCTGGTGATGTCGACGGCCTGGAAGTCTTCCTTGTGCAGGCGCGCACGCGGTGCTTGGCCGGTGATGCTGAGGATGGGAATGGAGTCGGCCGAGGCGCTGTAGAGGCCGGTGACCATATCGGTGCCGGCCGGACCCGAGGTGCCGATGCAGACGCCGATGTTGCCGGGGTTGGCGCGGGTGTAGCCCTCGGCCATGTGCGAGGCACCTTCGACATGGCGCGCGAGGATGTGATCGATGCCACCGGCTTTCTTCAACGCCGAATACAGCGGGTTGATGGCTGCGCCTGGAATGCCGAAGGCGGTGTCGACGCCTTCGCGGCGCATGACAAGCACGGCCGCATCGATTGCTCTCATTTTGCTCATGGGTTGTGCCTCATCGATTTTGTAATTGTATACAACTTTTGTTGCGATGAAGTGTATTCATGCTTTCTTGCGGTGGTCAACACCTTTCGTTGAAAGCCGAATGATCGGGACTCGTGCTGAATGGAAGGTGTTTTGGCATGTTTTGAGACGATCGTTTAAAAATATTGTATACAATTATCGATACTATTGTGTTCTAGTGACGGCTTCGGTTTGCAATCGCCTGCGGGCGTCCACAACAACAAGAGGACCTTTCCATGAACCCCCTGACGCTCAAGTCCGCCGTCGGCCTGGTGACCGCCGCCCTGGCCGTCGGCCGCACCATTGAGGCCGCGCCGCTGACCGTGGCCGTGCTCGATGCCGGCGGCCATCTGCTGACCCTGCAGCGCGAAGACGGCGCCAGTCTGATGCGTCCCGACATCGCCATCGGCAAGGCCTGGGGGGCGATCGCGCTGGGCAAGGGCTCGCGTCTGCTGGCGCTGGACGCGCAGCAACGCCCGGCCTTCTTCGCCGCCCTCAATGGCCTGGGCGAGCGGCCCGTGGTGCCGGTGCCGGGCGGCGTGCTGATCCGCGACGCGGACGGCAAGGTGCTCGGTGCGGTAGGCATCAGCGGCGACACCTCCGACATCGACGAGCAGTGCGCCATCAGTGCGATAGAGGCGGTGGGGTTGAAGGCGGATGCGGGGGTGGGGGTGTAGGAGCGGCCGATTCGGCGCTCCGATTAGCCGCGATGGCCGGCACCGCCAGCCCAGTCCAAGCACGGCGTATGGCGTGTCGGAGGCGCTAGCGCTTGGGCCGGCTGCGCCGGCCATCGCGGCTGAAGCCGCTCCCACAGGGAGTCAGCGGTAAGTCGTGCCCTCAGCCGGCGTCCGGCTCGCACCCCTTGAGCACCAGGCGAATGATGGTCTGCGCCGCCGCTTCGTAGTCGCTGTCGGCCAACTTCGCCTTGCCGGTCACCGCCGAAATCTGCCAGTCGAAATCCGCGTAGGTCTGCGTCGCCGCCCAGATGCTGAACATCAGGTGGTGTGGATCGATCGACGCGATCTGCCCGCGCTCGATCCATTGCTCGATGCAGGCGATGTTGTGCCGCGCTTGCGCGTTCAACTGCTCGGCCTGGGCCGTCGACAGGTGCGGCGCGCCGTGCATGATCTCGCTGGCGAACACTTTCGACGCATGCGGCAGGTCGCGGGAAATGCGGATCTTGGAACGGATGTAGGCGCTGAGCACCTGCTGGGGGTCACCGTCGGCGTTGAACGGCGTGGACGCCTGCATGATCGGCGCGATGATGCTTTCCAGCACCTCGCGGTACAGGTTGTCCTTGGACTTGAAGTAGTAATAGACGTTGGGTTTGGGCAGCCCGGCCTTGGCGGCGATGTCGCTGGTCTTGGTGGCCGCGAAGCCCTTGTCGGCGAACTCCTCGCTGGCCGCACGCAGGATCAGTGCCTTGTTGCGCTCACGAATGGTGCTCATGGTCCGGACACTTCCTCTATCGGCCTACAGCGGCAAGCGGGGCGGCATGGTAGCACCGTGCCGGAAGCGCGCTCAAGGCGGCGCCCGGCAGCCTGCCCAGCGCCTCGGCGCAGGAGTGTGCAATCGCGATGGCGGGATGCGATAGCCCATTGCGCATCTCATCCCGGCGGCTTACCGCCGCGAGCGCGACGCCTTGCAGCCCGGTCGATGCTCAGCTCATCGGTTCGCAGGCGCAAAGGCGCTACGCACATCGGTCTACTGCGCACCACCAAGCCCGGAGCCGGCGCGACGGCCATCGCGCAGAACTCCTCGGTGCCCGCTCGGTCTGTATCCCATTCCCTCGCCGCCAGGCGCCGGCTCGCGCTGGGCCTGGCCGGCCATGGGGCCTGCGGGCACCGCATCAATCGACTCAGGAAACACAGACATGGCTGGCAGCAGTTTCTTCGCATTGTTGGACGATATCGCCGCACTGCTCGATGACATCTCCCTGATGAGCAAGGTGGCGGCGAAAAAGACCGCGAGCGTGCTCAGCGACGACCTGGCGGTGAATGCCGAGCAGGTCACCGGCATGCGCGCCGACCGCGAGCTGCCCGTGGTCTGGGCTGTGTTCAAGGGTTCGTTGCTGAACAAGGCGATCCTGGTACCGTGCGCGTTGCTGCTCAACGCCTTCGCACCCTGGTCGGTGAAGTGGCTGCTGATGGCCGGCGGCATCTACCTCTGCTATGAGGGCTTCGAAGCGATCAAGGAGAAGTTCCAGCGCGGCGGCGAAGAGGCCGAAGCGCGCGAAGCCAAGGCCGTGCCGAAAACCCCGGAGGCGCTGGCGGCCTACGAGAAACGCAAGGTCAAAGGCGCCATCCGCACCGATTTCATCCTCAGCGCGGAAATCACCGTCATCACCTTGAACGTGGTGGCGGCCGCGCCTTTGATGCAGCAGATCGTGACCCTGATCGTCATTTCCATCGCCATGACGGCCGGCGTCTACGGCGCGGTCGCAGGCATCGTCAGAATGGACGACGTGGGTTTCAAGCTGCTCAAGACCAAGGGCACGCTGCGGAAGAAGATCGGCGGCGCGCTAGTGGCCTCGGCGCCGGTGCTGATGAAGGCGCTGTCGTGGATCGGCACGGTGGCGATGTTCCTGGTCGGCGGCACCTTCGTGGCCGAAGGCATCCAGCCGATCGAGCATTTCCTCGAGGCGCTGGTGGGCGATCTGGGTGGCTGGGCGGTGGTGGCCAAGATGTTCGCCTTTGGCGTGATCGGTGCCATCGCCGGGATGATCGCCGCCGTGGTTGTGGGTGCTGTCAGCAAGGTCGTGGGTACGACCCGCAAGGAAGAACCGGCCAAGTGAGGTTCGAGCCGTCCGGACAGGTCGGAAGAGGCTCGGCCAGCTCACGCGTGGCCCGCCCAGGATCGACCGGACGGAGCAGGCCAGCCTGGCCGAGCTCGAAGCAGCCCAGTTGCGCTTGACTCGGCCTCGCCAAACAGCCGACAGGTCTTCTCCAAACGCCCGATGACCGCATCATCGATGGCGCGCTTACCCGCCTGGCGCATCCCGAGCGGGCGCGCCCGCCCTCAGAAGTGCACTTTCACCAACAAGCTGGCGGTGTTCTGGTCAGTGGTGAAACCGTCCGAATCCTTGATGCCGTACTTGTTCTTCCAGTAGTCGTACTCCACACCCACATACAGCTGCTTCTCGCCGAGTTTGAGCGCTTTGCCCAGGTCGTACTTGATCTGCGGGTTGAAGTGCAGGTTGGCGTGGTAGGTGCCGCGGCGGTTTTCGTCGTTGTCCACCACCCAGTCCATGTAGCCGTCGATCAGCAGGTCGGACGAACCCAGCGGCAGGGTGTAGGCCCATACCGGCGTGATCTGCCAGACGTCGTCACCCGGCCGGCTGCCGTCGGTGGTGCGCTTGTAGAAGTTGACCTGGAAGTAGTCGAAGCCCGGCACTGCCAGGTCGAAGCCCGGGCCGATCAGGTACGACTCGCTGTCGCCTTCGCCGAACTCGTAGGTCATGGCCAGTAGCACGTCTTTAATCGGGCCGAACGACAGGTCCTGGTCGAAGATCTTGCCGAACGACAGACGCGGGGTGAATTCGCCGTAGTAGGTGTTGGGCCCGACGTTGGCGTCCTTCTTGCCCTGGTAGAAGATGCGGTCGATGAAGAAGAAGTTGTCGCCGTATTTCCAGCCGTCGGCGTGCTCGAAGGTGAAGGTCTGCTGGGTGTCGGGGTTGACCTTGAAGTTCTTGCCCCACAGGTAGGTGAGGCTGTTGCTCTGCCACTGCAGCAGGTCGCCGGCGACGCTGGCGCCGCAGGTCAGCAAGCCGCCGGCAAGGATCAGGCTGTTGAGGGTACGCATGGTAGGTGTCGCTCCTGTTGGGTCGGGTAGCGGCGCTCGACTGGCGCCGTTTCTTGTCTTTTAGGTCAACTCGCAGTCACGGGCCGCACTTCATCGCACACGGCGCGGCATCGGCTTGCGATGCTGCGTCGCCCGCTGCTCGGTGCCGCTGGGCACGGATGAAGAGGGGGCTCGTGGTGCGGTCGCAGGCTTCGCTCCGTCGTGCCGACATGCCTGGCAATGGGTGAGCGAGGCGGACGAAATCCGTACCGTCCTGTTCGAAGGGCGCGCAGATTACTGGCTTGCGCGTAGACCCTCAAGCGCGCCGTCCTGGCACGCGAAAGCGCACGGCTGATCGTTCGGTCAGGTTGTTGCCGCCGGCCTGGCGCCTGGCATGGCGCCGGGCCGGCCGCGCCTGGCCAGCCGCAATCCTGGTTTCAGGGGTGGTGGCAGGCCTCGCGCTGCGCGCCGCGGCCGGCGCCGCCGAGGATGTTGAACAGTACGTTCAGCACCAGCGCGCTGAGTGTGGCCATGGCAATGCCACTATGCGTGATGGGCGCCATCCAGGCCGGCAGCTGCGCGAAGAAGTCGGGGCGTACCACCGGAATCAGCCCGAAACCGATGCTCACCGCCACCAACAGTTGATTGCGCCGATCGGCGATGTCGGCCTCTTGCAGGATTTTGATACCGGTGGCGGTGACCATGCCGAACATGGCGATCGAAGCGCCGCCCAGCACCGCCGGCGGAATCGAGGCGATCAGGTAGGCCGCCTTGGGCAGCAGGCTGAGGCCGATCAACAGCGCTCCGGCCATCACCGTCACGTAACGGCAGCGCACGCCGGTCATCTGCACCAGGCCGATGTTCTGCGCGAACGAGGAATGGGTGAAGGTGTTGAACAACCCGGCCACCAACGAGGCGCCGGCATCGCACAGCAGGCCGCGGCGCAGCATGCCGGGCGTGACCTCGCGGTCGGTGACCTGGCCCAGCGCCAGGAACATGCCGGTGGACTCGACGAAGATGATCACCACCACCAGGCACATCGACAGCACCGGCGCGAGGCTGAAGGTCGGCATACCGAAGTGCAGCGGCGTCACCACCTGCAACCACGGCGCCCGCGCCAGCCCGGACAGGTCGACCATGCCCAGGCTGCCGGCCAGCACGTAACCCAGGCCCATGCCCAGCAGCACCGACACGTTGACCCAGAAGCCCCGCATGAAACGGTGGATCAGCAGGATGATCGCCAGCACCAGGCCGGCCACCATCAGGTACAGCGGCGAGCCGAAGGTCTCGGCCTGCTGGCCGCCACCGGCCCAGTTCACCGCCACCGGGAACAGCGACAGGCCGATGGAGGTGATCACCGTGCCGGTGACCAGCGGCGGGAAGAAGCGCACCACCTTGGACATGAAGGGCGCGATCAGCAGGCCGAATGCGCCGGCGGCGATCGTCGCGCCGAAGATGCCCTGCAAGCCGACGCCGGGCATGCCGGCCATGGCCACCATGCTGCCGACCGCGGCGAAACTGGCGCCCATCATCACCGGCATGCGGATGCCGACCGGGCCGATGCCCAGCGACTGCACGACAGTGGCGACACCGGCGACCAACAGGTCGGCGTTGATCAGGAAGGCGACGTCTTCACGGGACAGCCCAGCCGCCTGACCGACGATCAGCGGCACGGCGATCGCGCCGCCGTACATCAGCAGCACGTGTTGCAGACCGACCAGGAACAGCTGGAAGGCGGGCAGGGGTTGACGGGGCGGCGCCGGGGGAACGGCGGCCTTGCAGAACGTGGACATGCAGCACCTCGAGTCTTGTTTTTATTCTCGGATCCAAGCGGCGGGCGTTGCGCTTCCAGCTTCGTCGGAAGGCTGGAGGCGCGGGCTCGAAGCTCGATGCTTGCTTGTTGCAGGCGGCTGGCAAGCAGGGAGCGACGCGCGTGGGCCGCAACCTCCAGAAAGTGGCTTGGAGGCTGCGGCCCCAGCGTGGGGCTCGGTGCTTGCGTGTCGCTCAGGACTTGCGGTTTACGTACGACGGGTGCGCTTCACTCGACCGGCGCGCCCTTGGCGATCCAGTCGCCGACCAGCTTGCGTTCTTCGACGGTCATCTGCGTGATGTTGCCCAAGGGCATGATCTGGCTGGCCACGGCCTGGGCCTGGATACGCGCGGCCTGGGCATGCATCTGCTGCGGCGTGTCGAACAGCACGCCACCGGGCGCGGTGCTGAACAGTGGGCTGGTGGGGGTGGCCGAGTGGCACACGGTGCAGCGTTGGTGGATTACGTCATGCACTTGGGCGACGCTACCGCCGCTGGAGCCGGGCGCCGTTTCGGCCGGTGCCTGGCTGGGCGCGGCCGCAGCTTGCTTGGCCTGCTCGGCCTCGTCGGCGCGGCGCTCGGCGGCCGTCTTGCCGCCGATGGCGGTGGCCGGCAGCGGCTGGTACTTCACGGCCGCCTGTTCAGGGCTGGTCGGCGCCGGCTTGGGCGCGGTGACGTAGGCCAGGCAGATCATCGCCAGGGCGCCGGCGGGCAAGGTCCAGGCGTACTTGTGGCTGTCGTGGCGGGTGTTGAAGTAGTGGCGGATCAACACGGCGGCCACGGCGATGCCGGCCAGGATCAGCCAGTTGTACTGGCTGCCGTAGGTGCTCGGGAAGTGGTTGCTGATCATGATGAACAGCACCGGCAGGGTGAAGTAGTTGTTGTGCCGCGAGCGCAGCAGGCCCTTGGCCGGCAGCAGTGGGTCGGGCGTGCGGTTCTGCTCGATGGCGGCGACCAGCTGGCGCTGGGCCGGCATGATGATGCGGAACACGTTGCCGACCATGATGGTGCCCATGATCGCGCCGGTGTGCAGGTACGCGCCACGGCCGCTGAACACCAGGCTGAAGCCCCAGCACGCGGCGATGATCAGCACGAACAGCACGCCGCCCAGCAGCATCGGGCGCTTGCCCAGGGCCGAATCGCAGAGCAGGTCGTAGATGAACCAGCCGGCTACCAGCGAGCCTACGCCGATGGCCACGCCTTCGGGGCCCGACAGCGTGCTGCCGGGGGCCAGCAGGTACAGCGTCGGGTTCCAGTAGAACACCACGCAGAGCAGGGCGATGCCCGACATCCAGGTGAAATAGGCCTCCCATTTGAACCAGTGCAGGTTGTCCGGCATCTTCGGCGGGGCCAGCTTGTATTTCTCCAGGTGGTAGATGCCGCCCCCATGGATCGCCCACAGGTCGCCCGACAGCCCCTCGCGGGGCGTACGCCGATCCAGGTTGTTCTCCAGCCAGACGAAATAGAACGACGCGCCGATCCAGGCGACACCCGTGATCATGTGAACCCAGCGCACGCTCAGGTTCAGCCACTCGTGAAGGTGTGCTTCCACAGTAAGTACCTCATGCCGGTCACCAGGACGATGACCGACCCTTTCTTATTGGTTGGGACTGAGGACCATCAATTGCTCCTCGGTGAAGTAATGCTCATCGCAGTTGTGGCCTGCACCACTGCGATCAACCACCAGGAAGTCATCCCGCTTTTCGATCGTCAGCACCGGATGGTGCCAGACGCCGCGATGGTAATTGATGCCCTGCCTGCCGTTGGTGCGGAAGGCGCGGACCAGACCCGATACAGGTTCGTCGCCAATAGGCGCGACCACGATCAGAAAGGGGTTGCCGAGCAGCGGAATGAAAGCCTGGCTGCCCCGCGGATGGCGTTCGAGCATGCGGATGGTCAGCGGCATTTCCAGCGCCTCGGCGCTGAAGATGCTGATGATCGCCTTGTCGCCCAGCTCGGCGGTGTCGACGGTCGCGAGCTGGTGATAACGCCTGGTCGAGCCGTTGTTGATCATGAAGTGGTCGCGGCCATCGGTTTCGATCACGTCACCGAACGGGGCGAAGGCTTCTTGGGTCAGGGGCTCGATCGTCAGGGTGCGCATGCTTTTTGTTCTCTTTGTCTTGTGATTGTCGTAAGGGTAAGGCATTGGCCTACGGCGGGGCGGACGCTTCACGCACCGGGCCGCAGGGTGTTTCACGGTATCGAACTTCAGGCTTACAGCTGCGACAGGCGCAGCAGGGCGATGCGGTTGATCTGTACCAGGGCTTGCTGGAACTCGGTGTCGGGATCGTTGTGCAGGCGCGTTTCGAAGGCGGCGAGGATCTGGTGCCGGTCGCTGCCGCGCACGGCCATGATGAACGGAAACTGGAAGCGCGCCTTGTAGGCGTCGTTGAGCGCGGTGAAGCGTGCGAACTCTTCGGGCGTGCATTGGTGAATGCCGGCACCGGCTTGCTCGGCGGTGCTGGAAGCGGTCAGCTCGCCTTGCACCGCTGCCTTGCCGGCGAGGTCCGGGTGGGCGTTGATCAGCGCCAGCTGTTCGGCGTGGCTGGCGCCGAGCAGCACGTCGCTCATGCGCTTGTGCAGCGTCTCTACGTCATCGAGCTCGCTCACGTGGCCCTGGTCGAAGGCACGCTGCGCGACCCACGGGGAATGCTCGTAGATGTCGGCGAAGGTGGCGATGAACGCCTCGCGGCCCAGGGACGACGGAGTGAGGGTCTTGAAGGCGGTCATCAGACGTTCTCTTCGTTCACGAACGGGTGGGTGGCGTGCCAGTGGCGGGCGATGTCGACCCGGCGGGCGAACCACACTTGCTCATGGCCCTTGGCGTACTCGACGAAACGCTTGAGCGCGGCGATACGCGCCGGGCGGCCGACCAGGCGGCAGTGCAGGCCGATGGAGAGCATCTTCGGCGCCTCGGCGCCTTCGGCGTAGAGCACGTCGAACGCATCCTTGAGGTACTGGTAGAACTGCTCGCCACAGTTGAAGCCCTGCACCTGGGTGAAGCGCATGTCGTTGGTGTCCAGGGTATAGGGGATCACCAGGTGCGGCTTGTCGGTGGGGTTGTTGCGTTCCCAGTAGGGCAGGTCGTCGTCGTAGGTGTCGCTGTCGTAGAGGAAGCCGCCTTCCTCCATCACCAGACGCCGGGTGTTGGGGCTGGTGCGGCCGGTGTACCAGCCCAGCGGACGTTCGCCGCTCAGTTCGGTGAGGATGCGGATGGCTTCGAGCATGTGCTCGCGCTCCTGGGCCTCGTCCATGGTCTGGTAGTCGATCCAGCGGTAGCCGTGGCTGCAGATTTCGTGGCCGGCTTGCACCATGGCGCGGATCACGTCCGGGTGGCGCTGGGCGGCCATGGCCACGGCGAAGACGGTCAGCGGCACGCCGGTGTCCTCGAACAGTTTGAGCAGGCGCCATACGCCGGCGCGGCTGCCGTATTCGTAGAGCGATTCCATGCTCTGGTTGCGCTGGCCTTGGAGCGGCTGGGCGGCGACCATTTCCGAGAGGAAGGCTTCGGACTCCTTGTCACCGTGCAGAATGTTGCGCTCGCCGCCTTCCTCGTAGTTGAGGACGAACGACAGCGCGATGCGGGCGTTGCCCGGCCAGTGCGGGTGGGGAGGGTTGTTGCCGTAGCCGATCAGGTCGCGAGGGTAGTCAGCGTTCACTGCAGTGTTCCTTCTTGTTCGTTCAGTGCACGAGATGGGCGAACCCGCGTCGGGATGTCGCACCACCGGATGAGCTGATTGTATACAAGTTTTGAAATCCTTTGTAATCCCGTTTTTTCCCGGCATCGACCTGACGGAGGCGTTGGGACAGGCGGCCTAAAGTTGCCTGATTGGTCAGGTATTGTCTAGGGGCGTAGCGCATTTATTGTGCTTGTCGGAATATCTTGTGCAGCGATGGATGTCAGGAATTCAACAAAAAATTGTGTACAATCTTCTGGCCGGCTGCCTTAATAAGCGCCGCCGACAGCGTCGCGTACCGTTCACGCCCACGCTGCCCTGATCCTTCCCAAACCATTCGACAAGAGGCGCTGAGCCGATGGGACGCTTGACCACACACGTACTGGACGCTGCGCACGGTTGCCCGGGCAGCGCCATCACCCTGGAGCTGTACCGCGTCGAAGGCCAGCGCCTGGAACTGGTGCGCAGTGCCGTGACCAACAGCGACGGCCGCGTCGACGCCCCTCTGCTCGAAGGCGACGACTACCGCACCGGTGTCTACCAGTTGCAGTTCGCCGCCGGCGCCTACTACCGTGCCCGCGGCACGCCCTTGCCCGAACAGGCCTTCCTCGACGTGGTGGTGCTGCGCTTCGGCATCGATGCCGCGCAGGACCACTACCACGTGCCGCTGCTGATTTCGCCCTACAGCTATTCGACCTATCGCGGCAGCTAGCACCGGCGCCGTCGTTCTTCGTAGGTACTTGCCCGCGCACACTGCGGGCTTTTTTATGCCTGCCGTACGGGCCGTCGACCAGGCGCTTCCCCGGAGGCACACAAGCGCCACGGCACAGGCCATAATTC
Source organism: Pseudomonas sp. MLB6B (assembly GCF_054508135.1). Lineage (NCBI taxonomy): Bacteria > Pseudomonadati > Pseudomonadota > Gammaproteobacteria > Pseudomonadales > Pseudomonadaceae > Pseudomonas > Pseudomonas sp. MLB6B. Next base: position 2,485,921 of record NZ_CP199313.1, read on the forward strand.
CCCCTTAATCCAGCTCCTGTGCAATGCCACCCCTTTTACCGGAATACCCACCATGCACGTACTGCTCTGCGAGGACGACGACCTGATCGCCAGCGGCATCTGCGCCGGCCTCACCGCGCAGGGTCTGACGGTCGACCGTGTCGCCACCGCCGCCGCTGCGCAGCACATGCTGCACACCGCCCGGTTCGACGTGATGATCCTCGACCTGGGCCTACCCGACGAAGACGGCCTCGTCCTGCTACGGCGCCTGCGCCAGCAGGGCGAGGCCTTGCCGGTGCTGGTGCTGACCGCCCGCGACGCCGTCACCGACCGCGTCGATGGCCTGCACGCCGGCGCCGACGACTACCTGCTCAAACCCTTCGACCTGCGCGAGCTGGCTGCGCGCCTGCACACCTTGCTGCGCCGCGCCGCCGGCCGCGCGGTGAACGTCATCGAGCACGGCGCGCTGCGCTACGACCCAAGCAGTTGCGAGGCCTTCCTGCACGGCGCGCCGGTCGATCTGTCGCGCCGCGAGCAGGCCCTGCTGCAAGCACTGCTGCACAACCCCGGGCGGGTGTTGTCGAGCGAACACCTCAAGGATTGCGTCTACGGTTTCAACGACGAGGTCGAGAGCAACGCCCTGAACGTGCACATCCACCACCTGCGGCGCAAGCTCGGCAGCGGCATCGTCGAAACCGTGCGCGGTCTGGGCTACCGCCTGGGGCCGGCCGCATGAGCCTGCGTTTGAGGTTGTCCCTGGGGCTGGGCAGCGTCTTCGTGCTGATCTGGGCGCTGGCTGCGGCCTGGATGCTGTGCGACCTGCGCCAGCAGATGATGTTCTCCCTCGACCAGCGCCTGGTGGCCTCGGCGCGCATGGTCGCCGGGCTGATCGACCAGTTGCCGCAGCCGCTCGGCGTCAAGGGCGAGGAGGCGCACATCGCCGCCGACCAGCTCAGCGTGCCCGACGGCATGGCCTGCCAGGTCACCTCGCTGCGCGGCGAGATCCTGGCCAGCAACCACCAGCACGACACCAGCCTCGACGAGCGCGGTAACGGCTTCCACGACCAGACCATCGACGGCGCCGCCTGGCGCAGCTTCACCTACAGCCATGGCGACGTGCGCATCACCACCGCCGACCGTCACCAGGAGCGCGAGGCGCTGAACCGCTCGGTGCTGTTGGTCGCCTCGGCGCCCGTGCTGATGGCCCTGCTCGGCAGCCTGGGGCTGTTGTGGATCGGCCTGGGCAAGGGCTTGGCGCCGCTCAACCGCATGCGCGACGCCTTGCGCCAGCGCCGCGCCGACAGCGTCGAGCCGTTGCAGGTCGAGGGCTTGCCCAGCGAGCTGCAACCGCTGCTCGACACGCAGAACCAGCTGTTCCGGCGCATCGCCCAGACCCTGGAGCGCGAACGGCGCCTGACCGATGACGCGGCCCACGAACTGCGCAGCCCACTGACCGTGGTCAAGACCCACTTGCAAGTGGCGCGCATGACCGACGGCGCGGTACGCGATCAGGCCCTGGAGCACGCCGAACAAGGGGCCGACCGCCTGCACCGCACGCTGGAGCAACTGCTGATGCTGGCGCGCGTGGAGGGCAGCCTGTCGTTCGACGATGGCGTGCAGTGCAGCGCCGAGCAGGTGGCCCGCCAGGCCATGCACGACGTCGGCCCTGACCACCAGCAACGCATCCACCTGCGCCTGCCCGACGACGCGGCGCGCACCTACCTGGGCCTGCCCGCGCCTCTGGCTGTGACCGCGTTGCGCAACCTGCTCGACAACGCTTTGCGCCATGGCGGCGCGCAGGCGCCGATAGAGCTGGACGTGCGCATGATCGACGACCAGGTCGGCTTCGTGGTCCGCGACCATGGCCCCGGTATCGCAGCCGCCGACCTGCAGCGCCTGACCGAACGCTTCTGGCGGCACAGCCATAGCAGCGGCTGCGGTCTGGGCCTGGCCATCGTCGAGGCGATCGTCCAGCGCTGCGCCGGGCGTTTGCGCTTCGACAGCCGCGAAGACGGTTTGCGCGTCTCGTTGCAGTTGCCCACGCGCAGCCTCTGAGCGGGCGGCAGCCGCGGAAAACCCCTCGCAGGCGCTAAATCCACCCGACGCCTAAGCGTTCTCCAAGCATTGCCCCGCACATATCCGGTTACAGGGCTGGGCGGGAATCAAACGCACGCTTGTGAGGGCCTTGCCATGTCCACCGCTTCGAGCCTTGCCCACGTCCTGCCGGCCCGCGCGCCCCAGGCGTTGTACGAATTCACCGACTCACCCCTGTTGCTGCGCCAGCAACAGCAGGAGTCCAACGCCCGCAGTTATCCGCGGCGCATTCCGCTGGCGCTCAAGCGCGCCCGGGGCATCCACGTCGAGGACGTCGAGGGCCGCCAGTTCATCGACTGCCTGGCCGGCGCCGGCACCTTGGCCTTGGGCCACAACCACCCGGTGGTGATCGAAGCGATCCAGCGTGTGCTGAGCGACGAGCTGCCGCTGCATACCCTCGACCTCACCACGCCGGTCAAGGACCGCTTCGTCCAGGACCTGTTCGGCCTGCTGCCCGAAGGCCTGCGCCGCGAAGCGAAGATCCAGTTCTGCGGCCCTACCGGCACCGACGCGGTCGAGGCCGCACTGAAGCTGGTGCGCATCGCCACCGGCCGTAGCACCGTGCTGGCTTTCCAGGGTGCCTACCACGGCATGTCGCAAGGCGCCTTGAGCCTGATGGGCAGCCTGGGCCCGAAAAAAGCCCTGGGCGCGCTGCTCAACAACAACGTGCAGTTCCTGCCATACCCCTATGACTACCGCTGCCCGTTCGGCTTGGGCGGCGAGGCCGGCGTGCGCGCCAACCTGCATTACCTGGAAACCCTGTTCAGCGACCCGGAGGCCGGGGTGCAACTGCCGGCGGCGGTGATCGTCGAGGTGGTGCAGGGCGAGGGCGGCATGATCCCGGCCGATGTCCAGTGGCTGCAGGGCTTGCGCCGCATCACCGCCGAACATGGCGTGGCGCTGATCGTTGATGAGATCCAGAGCGGCTTCGCCCGTACCGGCAAGATGTTCGCCTTCGAGCACGCCGGCATCGTGCCCGACGTAGTGGCCCTGTCCAAGGCCATCGGCGGCAGCCTGCCGCTGGCGGTGGTGGTGTATCGCGACTGGCTCGACCAGTGGGGGCCGGGCGCCCACGCCGGCACCTTCCGCGGCAATCAGATGGCCATGGCGGCAGGCTCTGCGGTAATGAACTACCTGGTCGAGCACGATCTGGCCGCCCATGCCGAGACCATGGGCCAGCGCCTCTGTGGCCATTTGCGCCAGTTGCAGCGCGATTGCCCGCAGTTGGGCGACATCCGCGGTCGCGGTCTGATGCTTGGCGTGGAACTGGTCGACCCGCAAGGTACGCCCGACGCCCAGGGCCATCCGCCGGTGTGCCGTCTGCTGGCGCCGAAGGTGCAGCGCGAATGCTTGCGCCGCGGCCTGATCGTCGAGCTGGGTGGGCGCCATGGTGCGGTGGTGCGTTTCCTGCCGCCGCTGATCATCACCGCAGAGCAGATCGACGAGGTGGCCGAGCGCTTCGCCCAGGCCGTGCACGCCGCACTGGCGGGCTGAAACCCCTGGATGAGGTCGGCCGCCAGGCCGGCCTCACCGCGCTACAGGCTTGGTCCGCAGCCCATTGCGCTGATGCGGCCTGTCAATCCAGTACTCGTCCCGCACGCCAATAGCCCATCAAACTCAGGCATCCCCGGTCCAAACCCCGTTCCTTGACCAGAAAGCGACGAATGTCCATCACCGTCGCCGACTCCCCGGCCACCCAGGCATGGAAGGCACCGTCATTGGCGCTGGCCTGTTCCCAAAGCATCTCGCGATCGACATCGACGTCGTCCAGTTCGCCCTCGGCAATCCACTGCATTGCTGGCAGCCAGGCCCGCTCGCGCACCGCCTGGCGCATGGCCTGGCCCTGCGCGCAGTGCAGCGTATCGCGCGCTAGCCAATGCAAGCGCGCGCCGCTCGGCAGCCGCAGTGGCAGGCAATCCTCGGCCAACGGCACTTCGATGAACGCTTCGACCTGGGCCGTGCTGGTCTGGTCGGCCAGCTGTTCGAGAATGCCTGCGATGGCCGGCAGCGCGGTTTCGTCGCCTACCAGTAGCAGACGTTGCAGCCCCTGGGGCGGCTTCCATTCGTAACCGCCTGGATCGCCGACGAAAGCCAGATTCGGCGCGATCATCTGCAGGCGGTTCCCCGGTCGTGCCTGGGTCGCCCAAGCCGAGGCCGGACCGTTGACGCCGTGCAGGACGAAGTCCACCGACACTTCCAGGACGCTGCGATCCAACGAACGGATGGTGTAGGTGCGCATCGGCGGTCGCTGCGCAGGGGGCAAGCGGCGCCGGGCTTCGCTCCAGTGCAGGCTCGGGTCCAGGGCCGGCAGCGAACCGTCGGCAGCCGGAAACAGCAGCTTGACCCGCTGATCGGGGGCGAGGGTGTTCATCTGCGCGACGTCGGCGCCGGTGAACACCAGGCGCAACAGGGAAGGGCTGAGGGCGATGCGGCGCTTGAGGGTCAGGTCGAAGGTGCGGTAGCCGCTGGGCGGCTGTGCGGGTGTCGTGGACATGACAGAGCTCCTGTGTAGCGAATAGGCGTGGGCATAGCCGACCGGCGTTGCGTTTCAGCCGAACCGCACCACACGGCTCAGCCAGGCGACGCGAGGCGCAGCGCGGCGTATGACCATCGCGCCGCGCACCGCGACGTATGACCATCGCGCCGCGCACCGCGACGTATGACCATCGCGCCGCGCACCGCATCTACAGCATGTCCAGCCAATCGGCGAGGTGGCTGTAGACGCCGTCGATCTGCCCGGTGATGCCGGACATGCGCAGGAAATCGTGGGTCAGGCCGTGTTGGGTGAGAAGCGTCACCGGCGTGCCGCTGGCCCGCAGATGCTCGGCGTAGGCCAAGCCTTCGTCGTACAGCGGGTCATACTCGGCCAGGCTCAGGTAGGCCGGTGCCAGCGCGGGCAGGGCGTGGGCCAGCAGCGGCGAGGCGCGCCAGTCGCGGCGCTGCTCGGGGTGGGGGAAATAGTGCTGGTAGAACCATTCCAGGGTGTCGCTTTCCAGCAGGTAACCTTCACCGAAGCGCGCATGTGAAGGACGGGTTCGTGAGGCATCCGTCACCGGGTAGAACAGCAGTTGCGCCCGTGGCGCGAAGCCTGCCGCGAGCGCGCCCCGCGCCGCGCCGATGGCCAGCACCGTGGCCAGGGTGGCGCCGGCACTGTCGCCAGCCACGATCAAGCGCTCGCTGTCCACGGCCAACGCAGGCGCATGCCGAACCAGCCACGCGGCGCTGTCTTCGGCATCCTGCGCGGCCACCGGAAACACCTGTTCCGGCGCCAGGCGGTAGGCGGGCGCCAGCACGGCGTGCCCGCACACGGCGGCCAGGCGTCGACAGATCGAGTCGTGCGAATCGAGGCTGCCCACCACGTACCCGCCACCATGGAAATACAGCACGCATGGCAGCGCGTGCGGGCTACCCCCTGGCCGGTACAGCCGGGCTTCGAGGCGCGCGCCGTCGCGGGTGTCGATCCAGTGCTGGCTGACCGCCACAGCGGCCGGTGGCGCAGGGTCGAGCACTTGCGAACTCGACTCGAAGGTCGCACGGGCCTCTGTCACGCCCAGCGCGTGCAGCGGCTTGTGCTTGCCGCTCAAGCGGCCCAGTTCGGCGAGTTCGAGAAAACCTTCCAGGTCGGGGTCCAGCGGCATTGCGGTGTCCTCTTTGCAAACAGGGAAGCTAATGCGGGGCCAGCGAAGCCCCGGCAGAAAACGCGTCGATCAGGCCAGGGCCGGTTCACGCAGCACGTGCCCGGCCTGCAGGCGCACCACATGGTCGGCGACGTCGAAGTAGCGGTCGTCGTGGGAAATCACGACCAGGGTCTTGCCCAGGCGTTTGAGCTCGGGCAATAGCTCGGTGTAGAAGATGCGGCGGAAGGCCGGGTCCTGGTCGGCGGCCCACTCGTCGAACACCAGCACCGGGCGCTGGTCCAGCCAGGCGTTGACCAAGGCCAGGCGCTTGCGTTGGCCGGTCGACAGGTCGGTGGTGGTGAAGGCGCCGTCGCGCACACTGACCTTGTGCGCGATCTCCAGGCGTTCCAGGTAGCGCGTGGCGTCCTGCGGCACGCGCTGGTCGGGCTGCATCAGGTCGTCGAACAGGAAGTAGTCGGCGAAGATGGTGGTGAACAGCTGCCGGTAGTCGTCCAGCCCGGCCGCTTCGACCGGCACGCCGTTGACCAGCACCTGGCCCTTGCTCGGCACGTACAGGCCCAGCAGCAGCTTGATCAGCGAGGTCTTGCCCGAACCGTTGTCGCCGACGATGAAGACGATGTCCCCAGCGGCGATGTCCAGGTTCACCGGCCCCACGCGGAAGGCGGCGCTGCCCTCGACCGCCGGGTAGGCGTATTCCACACCGCGCAGTTCCAGGCGCTCCAGGGTCACGGCCGGCGGCCGCACATCGTCGAGCAGCAGATGCGGCTCGGGCGAGGAGAAACGCTCCGACAGGTCGGCGATGCGGCGGAAGGCGATCTGCGCGCGGCTGACGATGGGCAGGTTGCCGATCAGGTTTTCCAGCGGGCCTTTCATGTACAGCAGCACCAGCACGAAGCCGCTGATCACCGCCGGGTCGCCGCTCGGCCACAGCGACTGCATCGCCAGGGCCAGGCCGATGACCACGAAGAACAGCATCGAACCCAGGCTCTTGGCGATCACGAAGATGTTGATCGAGCGGATGTGGGTGTCGCAGATGTGGTCGGCGGTGCCCTGGATGTTGCGGGTGAACATCGCATGGCGGCGCGGGCGGTGGATGCGTAGCTCCTTGGCGCCTTCGGCGATGGCCGAGTAGTGCTTCTGCAAGTGGTCTTCGGCGTCCCGCGCTTCATGGAAACCGCGCTCGCCCTTGCGTCGGGCGGCGAACTGGATCACCGAGCCGATGCCGATGGCCGCCACGGTCATGGCGAAGATCGGCAGCGACAGCGTGGCCAGGTAACCGAGGCAACCGAGCACCACGGTGCACGACACCGCCAATGGCGCGAAGGAAAAGGCGAAGTCGCTGATGGTGTCGACGTCGTGGGTCAGCACCGGGATCAGGCGATGGGTGCGGTAGCGCTCGATCTGCTCGATGGGCGCGGCCAGCACCTTGGCACCCAGCTCTTTGCGCAGCCGGGCGATGACGTGCTGGCCCACCCAGTTGGTGCCGATGTCGGCGGCGATGCCGCTGAGCAGCGCCACCAGGCACAGGCTGGCGAACGCCAGGATCACACCGCCGCTCAGGCCGTCGGCGTTGTGCAGGCCGCGGTTGACCGTCGCCAGCAGCGCCGTGATGCTCAGGCCGCCGAGGATGCCCAGCACGATGGAGCCGGCCACGATCCAGCGGTAGGGCCGCAGCAGGGTCATCAGTTCGTGGAAGGCGCTGCGCGATGGTGCGGACATGGAACTACCTCGGTCGCAAGCTGGCGATTGCCAGGGGCGGGTGGGGGCCGAGCGGCCTGGTAGTTGATGAACGTTTGACCGGTAAGCGGATTTAGCGCCCCGCGCGGTGGACGCTACCGGCCCGGTGTCGGCGTTGCCGGCGCTGCGCCGCTCAAGGCCGACGGCGCCTCGGGCCTGGTGCCGGACGGGAGCACGCCTCAGGCCAGCACACGCTCCAGTTCGGCCATGAACCGGTCGATCTGCGCCTCGTCGTTGAGCAATCCAGGCGAGGTGCGGATCACCGGCCCCACGTCGCGGCTGACCGCATCGATGTTGACCTTGCGTGCGATCAGCGCTGCGGCCACCTGGTCGCACTCGCGACCCTTGACCGTGAAGAAGGTGAAACCCGAAGACAGCGCCGGGCTGCGCGGCGTCACCAGGTGCACCCGCGTATCGGCCGCCAGGCATTCGCGCAGGTAGCCGTTGAGCTGGTGGATGCGCGCCTGCACGTCGGCCTTGCCCAGTTGCAGGTGCAGTTTGAAGGCTTCGTCCAGTGCCCAGCGGTGCTCGAACGCGTGGTAGCCGCCAGGGGTCATGCGTGTGGCGAAGTTGGTGTCTTCAGAAAAGGTCGGGATCGAGGGCGTGAGGTTTTCCAGCACTTCGCTGCGGGCGCAGATGATGCCCGTGCCGCGCGGGCCGAACATCCATTTGTGCGTGCCGGCGATGAAGAAGTCGCAATTCATCTGGGCGAAGCTCAGGTCTTCGACGCCGAAACCGTGCACGCCGTCGATCACATAGAGAATGCGCTCGCTGTCGGCGCGTTCGCGGTTGTGCCGCGCCACCAGTTCGCCGATTTCCACCACCGGTAGCTTCACGCCGCTGCTCGAATGCACCCAGGTCATGCCCAACACCCGGGTGTGCGGGGCGATGGCGCGGTCGATGTTGCCGAGGATTTCGTCGTGGCTTGCCTGTGCCGGGTCTTCGAACAGGCGGATCTTGCGCACCTGGGTGCCGTCGCGTTGGGTGCGGTAGGCGAGCGTGGTGCGGGCGGCGTAGTGCTCGTGAACGGTGGTGAGGATTTCCTGGTCGGGGCGCACGTGGATGCCGCCGTAGATCATCGCCAGGCCCTCGGTGGTGCTGCCGGTCAGTGCGATCTGCCCCGGTTTGGCGCCCAGGTAGCGACCGGCCCAGTCGCGTACCTGAGCTTCGTGCTGCCAGGTTTCCTCGCGGTCCCAGTCCATGGCCAGGCTGGGGTTGCGGTCGAGCCAGGCACGGTGGCGCTCGATGGCCTGGCGCACCGGTGTGGGGTGGGCGGTGAGCAGGAAGTTGGCGAGGTGCAGGTAGTCCGGGTCGAGGGTGAACAGGCTTTGCAGCCGGCGCCACTTGTCGCCGCCAGCCAGGCCCGGCACGTCGGTGCCCTGCGCCTGGGCGCAGGCCGTGAGCCCGCTGCCCAAGGGCAGTGCCATGGCCACCAGGCTGGCCTGTTTGAGAAAGGTGCGGCGGTCGGTCATGGCGGTGTTCACGGCTGAGGGGTGGAAGTGGATGGCGCGGCGCGTTGCACCTGCTCCCAGACGCGCAGGAAGTTGCCGCCCCAGAGCTTGGCGATGTCCGCTTCGGTGTAGCCGCGCTGGAGCAGTTCGGCGGTGACGTTGCGCGATTCACTGACATCGTTCCAGCCCTGCACGCCGCCGCCTTCGTTGAAGTCAGAGGCGATGCCGACGTGGTCGATGCCGATCTTGCGCACGGCGTAATCGATGGCGTCGCCGAATTCCTTGAGCGTGGCTTGCGGCTCTTCGTCGAGGATGGCGTACAGCTGGCTGGCATAGCTGCCGAACTGCTGTTCGCTCCAGGCGGCGATCACCGCATCGCCCGGCATCAGCGCCATGGCCTGGTTGGGCAGCGGCGGCAGGCCGAATTCGTGGCGCAGGGCGTTGAGCTTGTCCTGGGTCTTGGCTGTCAGCGGCTTGAGGTAGGCGGAGAACGCCACGATCTGCACCACGCCGCCGCTGTCGCGGATCAGGCGCATTTCCTTGTCGCTGAGGTTGCGCGGAATGTCGACGAAAGCCTGCGGCACCGAGTGCGAGGCCACGATCGGCGCACGGCTGAGCGCCGCCACCTGCTCCAGGGCCAAGGTGGACATGTGCGACACGTCGATGATCACGCCCAGGTCGTTGAGCCGCCGCACGGCCTGCTTGCCCAGGTCCGACAGGCCGCCCAACGCGTCGGGCGAGTCGTTGAGAAACGGCAGTGGGCGCGAGGAGTCCGACCAGTCGTTGTTGCCGATGTAGTTGAAGCCGAACATGCGCATGCCGCGCGCGGCCCAGGTGTCGAGCAGGCCAAGGTCATGGCCCAGCGGGTAGGCGTTGAGCATGCTGATGAAAATGGCGAACTTGCCCTCGCCGTGCAGGCGCCGCAGGTCGTCGGGGGTGTAGGCGATGCCGACCTGATTGGGGAAGTCGCGGACCATGCCGGTGATGGCCTTGTAGCGCACTTCCTGCTGGTTGCGCGCCTCCTCCACGAAACCTGCGGTAGGGCGGTGCGGGGCGTTGGGGCCGTTCCAGATTTCCGGCCAGCCGAAGACCGTCAGCGCCGCGCCCGACAGCCTGCCCTCAGCGGCCTTGGGCAGGTCGAAGCGCCCGTTGCCGCGCTGGTCAGCCTCGTTGCCGCGGCTACCGAAGCGCAGCGGCAAGGTGATGTGGCTGTCGAAGGAGACCATGCGCTCTTGCAGTTCGTTGGCCTGCTCGACCACTTTGCGCGGGTAGAGCGAGACGGGATCGATCCAGCGCCAGGCGAAGTAGCCGCCCGCGCCGATCAGCAAGGCCAGGGGCAGGCCGAGGTAAAGGGTCTTCCAGCGTGGTCGTGTCATTGCTGTCTCGATACGGGTGACGAAGGCGGGGCGGGGCTACCAGGGTGGGACGAGGTGTGGCGGAGGAAATTTAGTCCGCCCGGCCACGCCCCGGGCCGCTAAATTTGCCCGTCCTGGATACGTTCCTGCTGGGATGACGAACGCTTGAAGGCGGTGATACAGGTGGCTGGATGACGATTTCTCGACGTGGGTTCATGGCGGTTGCGGCAGTGCTGGGCGCAGCCGTGCCGGCCGGCTACTACGGCCACCGTGAACTGACCCGGCCGGACGACCCGCCCGAGACACCGGGCGAGGCTACCGTAGACCTCACCGATGTCGCCGGCCAGCACCTGGCCAACCGTCTGCGCGGCATCTGGCGCCTGCGCCTGTATGGCACCGAGGCCGGTCTGCCCGGCCTGCCCCGGGAAGAGCTCGAGCTGTTCCTCGACGTCGCCGCGCGAGGGCGCGGTGTGCGCGGTTGCCTGGACAGCGCCGCGCGCTTGCGCGGCAGTCAGGCCCCGCGCTACCGGCTGATCGGCGACCTGCGCCAGGACGACGCCGGTCGCCTTTATTGGCGCCTGGTGGCCGAAGGGCAGACCGATCCGCGCTATGAAATGACCGTCCTGGTGGATGAGGTGTGGGACGCGTTCGGCAACGCCGGCAGCGATACCTTCACCGGCCAGTTGCTCGATCTGGCCCGCCCGTTGGCCTTGCCCGAGCAGGACAACCGTTTCGTCGCCACCAAGCAGCGCTTTCCCGAAGCGCGCCAGCGCATCGCGTTGGAAGCGCCGTTGTTGAGCTGGCTGATCGCCCCCGAACACCGGCTGTTCCACCAGCTGTGGCACGCCAGCCGCGACAAATGGCACAAGCTGCCCGAGGACAAGCGCGAGGCCCTGCGCGGCCTGGGCTGGCAACCCGGCCCGCGCGAGCGCGAGCGCGATGCCCGCGGTCGGCACAAGGACCGCAATGGCTCGGGCGTGGATTTCTTCTTCATGCACCGGCACATGCTGGGCCACGCGCGCGCTTTGCAGCCCTTGCCGTCGTGGACGCAGTTTCCGCTGCCGCAACCGGCACTGGAGCGTGACCGCCTGGGGTTCGCCGCCTACTTCGACAACCTCGACGGCTGCTCGGTCCCCCCCACCTGGCTGGCCGAGGGCGACGAGGAGTACACCGAATGGGTCAGTGGCATCAAACGCGAAGAAACCTTTCAGGCCAACTTCGCCTTGTGGGAGTCGCAATACCGTGACCCGCGTTACCTGTCCAAATTGACTCTCGGCCAGCTCGGCTCGGAGATGGAACTGGGTCTGCACGACTGGCTGCACATGCGCTGGGCCGCCGTGCCGCGCGATCCCTCCAACGGCGCGCCGGTGCCTTATGGGCGTACCCAGGACGACTTTGCGCCGCGCTGGTTCGCGGCCGAGAACGACTTCCTCGGCGATCCGTTTTCCTCCCACGTGCATCCGGTGTTCTGGCGCTTCCATGGCTGGATCGACGACCGCGTGGAAGACTGGTTCGCCGCCCACCAACGCTTCCATCCCGGTGAAGTGCGCCGGCTCCAGGTCGCCGGCGTGCCTTGGTTCGCCCCGGGGCGCTGGGTCGAAGTGGACGACCCATGGCTCGGCCCCGACACTCACGGCTGTAGCACGGTGCCGGGTGTGCGTCCCGGCAAGTCGGTGGAGATGGACGTCGAAACCATGAAGCTGGCCCTGCGCATCGTCTTCGCCGACGAGGAGCAGGACAGCCAGGGCTTGTTCAAGCGTGTGCCGAAACGGCCGTGGTATGCGCGGCACTTGTCAGTGGCAGGAATGGATTTCTAGGCGCTCTGCGCCCCAAGGTCAGTGCAGCGCTTGCACGACGGGCGCAACTGCCTGGCGCTTCGACTCTTCGTGCTGGGCCACCTGCCAGCCACCGCCCAAGGCCTTGTACAGAGCGACGCTACCTTGCAGGCGCTGCAGACGCAGGCGCGCCTGCTGGTCTTGGGCGGCGAACAGCGTGCGCTGGGTTTCCAGCACCACCAGCAGGGTTTCGGCACCGGCGCGGTAGCGCTGCTGGGCGAGGTCGAAGGCCAGTTGCGCCTGTTGCACTTCCTGGTCCTGCCACTGCTGCTGACGCTCGACCCCGGCCACGGCGTTCAGGGCTTTTTCCACGTCGCCGAAGCCGGCCACGATCCGTGCTCGGTAGTCTTCCAGCAGCTCGGCCTGGCGTGCCTGGGCGACATCGCGCCCGGCGCGCAAGCGGCCATTGTCGAAGATCGGTGCGGCCAGCCCAGCAGTCAGGGTGTAGAAGGGGCTCTGCAAGAGATCGGCGGCGGTGCGCGCGCCGCTGCCCAGGTCGATGCCCAACTGCAGAGCCGGCAGCATCGCCGCGCGTGCCACCCGTACATCGGCGCTGGCGGCGGCCAGTCGCGCCTCGGCGGCGGCGATGTCCGGGCGGCGGGTGAGCAGTTCGCTGGGCATGCCGCCTGCGAGCGGCGGCCAATGCAGCGCCGTGATGCGCTTGTCGTGCTTGGGCAGGGCCTGCACCGGCTCGCCGAGCAGCGTGGCAAGGGTGACGCGGTTGTCCTGGCGTTGCTGTTCGAGCAACTGCACCTGGCGCCGTTGCGCCGCCAGCAGGCCCGACTGTTGGGCTTGCTCCAAGCGGCTGGCCGCGCCGGCCTGTTGACGGCTCTGCACCACGCGCAGCACATCGGTGGCGTTGTCCAGGTTGAGGCGAGCGATGCGCACCTGCTCGGCCAGGGCGAGGTCGCGCAGGTAGGCATCGGCGACCGCGCCGATCAGGGTCAGCTCCACGGTCTGGCGGTCGAAGCGGCTGGCGTCCAAGGTGCGCAGGGCGCTGTCGCGCTTGCCGCGCACGCCGCCCCAGAAATCCACCTCGTAACGGGTGCTGAGCACGGCGTCGAAGCTGCTGCTGGTGCGGTAATGCTCGCTGACGTCCAGGCCGTCGTAGCCTGGCCCGTGCAACAGGTGCTGGCGATTGGCGTCCAGCGCCAGTTGCACCACGGGCAGCAGGGGCGCGCCGGCGATCACGGCATTGGCCTGGGCCTGGCGCACCCGCGCGGTGGCGGCGGCCAGGTCATGGCTGTTGCGCCGGGCACGCTCGACCAGGCGGTCCAGCGTGGGGCTGGCGAAGGCTTGCCACCATTGCCGGTCGGGCCAGGCCTGGTGCGCATCGGGCGCTGCGCTTTGCCAGCGCGCCGGCGCCTCGACACCGGCTTCGGGCGCAGGAGGCGTGGAGCAGGCGGCGAGGCACAGGCTCAAGGTCAGCAGGCTGATACGGCTAGGCAGGGTCATGGTCTCTTCGCTGATCGGGACTGGTGGCGGGTCGAAAGGGTGCAAGGGTCGAGGCTGCGCCATGGGCCGGAGCGGTGGCGCGCGTCGAGGCGCTGCGGATCGCGCTCATTCGCTGGTCAAGGCTTTGACCGGGTCCAGGCGCGCGGCCTGGCGCGCCGGCATGAAGCCGAACACCACGCCGGTGACCACAGCGCAGGCAAAAGCGCCGAGGATGGCGGACACGGCAAAGGCCACGGCGACATCGGCCAGCACCAGCCCGGCGCCGATCAGCAGCGCCAGCGCGATGCCGCTCAAGCCGCCGACCATCGACAGCATCACCGCTTCGCTGAGGAACTGGCGCAGGATGTCGCGCTGCCGCGCGCCGGTGGCCATGCGGATGCCGATCTCGCGGGTGCGTTCGCGCACGGTCATGAGCATGATGTTCATCACCCCGATGCCACCCACCAGCAACGAGATCGCGGCGATGGCGCCGAGCATCAGCGACAGGCTGTTCTGCGTGCGCGCTTCGGCCTGGATCAAGGCGGCATTGTTGGTCAGCTCGTAATCGTGTTTGCCCTGATGGCGTTGGCGCAGCAGATGGTCGATGGCGCCTTCGCTGTCGGCCACCCGGGTCGAATCGGCGGCGGCGATGATCACGTATTCCGGGTCGGGCTTGGCGAACAGGCGGATGGCCGCGGCGGAGTAGGGCACCACGATGCGCTCGTCGCTGTCCTGATCGCCCGAACTCGCGCCCTTGCCGGCCAGAATGCCGACCACCTGGAACGGCACGTTGCCCAGCAGCAGGTACTGGCCGATCGGGTCGCTGCCGGGCGGCAGCAGCTTGTCGCGCACCTTCTGGCCGATCACCGCCACGGCCGCGCCGGCACGTTCGTCGGCCTCGCTGAAGAACGCGCCTTGCACCACCGGCCAGTTGAGGATCTGCGAGAACTGCGTGTTGTTGCCGCCTACGTAAAAGCGCTGGTTGTTGTTGCCGTGGCGCACGTCCAGCTTGCCGCCGATCACCGGCATGGCGCGCTGCACCTGGGGCAACTGGCCGATGGCCTCGACATCGTCGAGGGTGACGATGCCGGCCGCTTCGCGCAGGGTGGCGTGCTTGCCATTGAGGTAGAGGATGTTCGAGCCGAAGGCGGCCATCTGCGCCATGACCTGGCGCTTGCTGCCTTCGCCGATGGCCAGCATGACCACCACCGAGGCCACGCCGATGACGATACCGAGCAGGGTCAGCGCGGTGCGGAAACGGTTGATCCACATCACCCGCCAGGCCGCGCGCAGCGATTCGACCAGCTCGCCTTTCCACGCGCCGCGCTGGACCGCGCCGCGGTCCAGGCGCTGGCGCAGGTCGTCGGCCTGCAGGTGCTCGGTCGCTGCAGGAGGCTCGCCGGGCGCGGCGAGCTTGCGGCCCGAATCGCTGACCACCTGGCCGTCGCGCACCTCGACGATACGCTGCGCGCGCGCCGCCACGTCGCGGTCGTGGGTGATGAGAACGATCACGTGGCCCTGGCTGGCCAGCTCGTCGAGCAGGGCCATCACCTGCGCGCCGCTGTGGCTGTCGAGCGCGCCGGTGGGTTCGTCGGCGAGGATGATGTGGCCGCCGTTCATCAGGGCGCGGGCGATCGACACCCGCTGTTGCTGGCCGCCCGAGAGTTGGTGCGGGCGGTTGCCGGTGCGGCTGGCCAGGCCCAGGCGTTCCAGCAGCGCGGCGGCGCGGGCATGGCGCACGTCGGCGGCAAGACCGGCATAGATCGCCGGCATCTCGACGTTTTCCTGGGCCGAGCCGGAGGGGATCAGGTGGTAGCCCTGGAACACGAAACCGAAGGCTTCGCGGCGCAGCCAGGCCAGCTCATCGACGTTCAGCTCGGCCACGTCCTTGCCGGCGAAGTGGTAGCT
Organism: Pseudomonas sp. MLB6B; assembly: GCF_054508135.1. Classification (NCBI taxonomy): domain Bacteria; kingdom Pseudomonadati; phylum Pseudomonadota; class Gammaproteobacteria; order Pseudomonadales; family Pseudomonadaceae; genus Pseudomonas; species Pseudomonas sp. MLB6B. The sequence continues at coordinate 2,501,352 of NZ_CP199313.1, forward strand.
GCCCGAGGTGGGCCGGTCGAGGCAGCCGAGCACGTTCATCAGGGTCGACTTGCCCGAGCCGGAGCTGCCGACGATGGCGACGAATTCGCCGGGGTGGATGCTCAGGCTGACGCCTCGCAATACCTCGACTTCGGGGGCGTCGACGCCGCCGTAGACCTTGCGGATATCACGCAGCTCGATCAGAGGCAGGCTCATTCAACCTCCACTGGCGGTGCTGCCGATCACCAGGCGCTCACCCTCGCGCAGGCCGTCGAGCACCTGGGTGCGCAGCCGATCGCTCAGGCCCACGCGCACTTCGCGCCGCTCCAGCGTGCCGTCGTCGCGCAGTACCTGGGCCAGGCGCAGGTGTTCGTCGTCGGTGCTGTCCAGTGCCGCGGACGGCGCAGTCAGCACCTGTCGGGCCTGGCCGGCGACGAAGAACACCTGGGTGGTCATCTCGGCCATCAGCGCGCCGTCGGGGTTGTCGACGTCGAGCAACACGGTGTACTGCACCACCTGGCTGCCGGTAGTGCCCGAGCCGATGCTGGCCGGGCTGCCGCCACCCTGGCTGGTCTGTTCGAGCGGGCGCGGCGGGATCGGCAGGATCTGCCGCACGGTGCTGGTCCAACGGCGCTTGCCGCCGGCCAGGGTGGTGAAGTAGGCGCTCATGCCGGCCTTGACCTGGCCGATGTCGGCTTCGGACACCTGCGCCCACACGGTCATCGGCGACAGCCGGGCGATGCGCAGGATCAGCGGCGTCTGCTGCTGGGCGTTGAGGGTCTGGCCCAGGCGCGCATCGAGGGCGACCACGGTGCCGTCCATGGGCGCGTAGATGCGCGTGTAGCCGAGTTCGGCCTGGTCGCTGCGCAGGCTGGCTTCGGCCTGGCGGATCTGGGCCTGGAACTTGTCGATCCGCGCCTGGGTGATCTTGAGCTGGGCCTGGGCCGCCTGCACGTCTTCGGCGCGGGTGGCACCGGTGCGGGCCAGGTCCTGCTGGCGCCGGAACTGCTGCTGGGCGAGTTCGAACTGGGCGCGCTGTTCGGCCAGTTCGGCCTTGAGGTTGTCGATGGAAAAGCGCCCGGCATCGACCCGCGCCTGCTGCGTGGACGGGTCGAGCTCGACCAGCAGTTGGCCCTTGTGCACCACATCGCCGACTTCCACCGCCAAGGTGCGGATCTGCCCCGAGGCCTGGGCGCCGACGTCCACGTAGCGCCGCGGCTGCAAGGTGCCGAGCGCGGTCACGCTGCTTTCGATGTCGCCACGGGTCACCGCCACGCTGTTGGGAACCGGCTGCCCCAGCGGCAGCTTGGCCCAGGCGGCCAGGCAGGCCAGAGCCAGCAGGCCGGTGGCGGCCAGCAACAGCGTACGACGGGGGGTGGAGGAGCGTTTCATGGGGGGGCATCCAACCGAGGGCCGAAGACGCGCGCCGTGGAGTGGCGCGCGCGAGTCCCCCATTGAACGAAGTGATGCAGGGGAGATTTAGCAGGGGGGAGGGCAGGGATCCAGGGCTGATGGGCCGGCATGGCCCCCTGAAAACCTGGGGTTCGAAATCGCTGCATCGAGCGATTGGCGTTGAGTGGCGCCTGCCTGGGCGATCTCGCCCGAACGGACCCGGCTGATGCCTGCTCCCACAGACTCCGATCGGCCCGCACGACTGACGACCGTCGAGGGCACCGGCGGCCACCTCGGCCAAGGCTTTTGCTATCCTGCGGCGCTTGTCGAACCGCGGAACCTGCCCCATGCCTGCCACTGCTCCCGCCCGTGCGGCGCTCTTGAACCGCAGCGATCACCGCACCTTAGGCTTGGCGGCCTTGGGTGGCGCGCTGGAGATCTACGACTTCATCATCTTCGTGTTCTTTGCCCTGACCCTCAGCCAGCTGTTCTTCCCGCCGGACATGCCCGAATGGCTGCGCCTGCTGCAAAGCTTCGGCATCTTCGTCACCGGCTACCTGGCACGACCCCTGGGCGGCATCCTGATGGCGCACTTCGCCGACCATCTCGGGCGCAAGCGCATGTTCAACCTGAGCATCCTGCTGATGGCCTTGCCGTGCCTGCTGATCGGGTTGCTGCCGACCTACGCCGACATCGGCTATGCCGCGCCTCTGCTGCTGCTCGCTCTGCGCGTGCTGCAAGGCGCCGCCGTGGGCGGCGAGGTACCCAGCGCCTGGACCTTCGTCGCCGAGCATGCCCCAGCGCGGCGGCGCGGCTACGCCTTGGGCTTCCTCCAGGCCGGGCTGACCTTCGGCTATCTGCTGGGAGCGCTGGTGGCCACGCTGCTGGCCAGGCTCTACAGCCCGGAGCAGATTCTCGACCATGCCTGGCGCTACCCCTTCCTGCTCGGCGGGCTGTTCGGCGTGCTGGGGTTGTGGTTGCGCCGCTGGCTGAGCGAGACCCCGGTGTTTCTCGCCATGCGCGCGCGCGATGCTGCGCCTGTGGCCTTTCCGCTGCGCCAGGTGCTGAGCGAGCACCGCCGGGCGTTGATCCCCGCCGCGCTACTGACCTGTGTGCTGACCTCGGCGGTGGTGGTGCTGGTGGTGGTCACGCCTACGGTGATGCAGAAGAGCTTCGCCATCGGCGCGGGCGAGACCTTTGCCCTGAGCAGCGTCGGTATCGTCTTCCTGAACCTCGGCTGCGTACTAGCCGGCCTGCTGGTGGACCGCATCGGTGCCTGGCGCGCGCTGGCGATCTACAGCCTGTTGCTGCCGCTGGGCATCGGCGGCTTGTATGCGAGCCTGGTGGGGCAGTGGGGGCCGCTGTGGCTGGCCTATGCGTTGGCGGGATTGTCGTGCGGGGTGGTGGGGGTGGTGCCGTCGGTGATGGTCGGCCTGTTCCCGACCGCGATCCGTGTGTCCGGCATTTCCTTCACCTACAACCTCAGCTACGCGCTGTGGGCCAGCACCACGCCGCTTGCGTTGATCGCCCTGATGCCGTGGAGCCCATGGGTCGGTGTGGGGTTCTGTGCGGTGATGGGGGCGGTAGGGGTGGCGACGGCGCTGTACTTCGCCGAGCGCCAGCCACTGCGCTTCGCCACGGACTGCGCCTCGGCCTGAAGCGGGGCGGACGCCAGATACGAAAAACCCCTGACCGAAAGGCAGGGGTTTTTTGATTGCAAGGCGGGTTACATGTTCGGGTAGGTCGGCCCACCGGCCCCTTCGGGCGTCACCCAGGTGATGTTCTGCGCCGGGTCCTTGATGTCGCAGGTCTTGCAGTGCACGCAGTTCTGCGCGTTGATCTGGAAGCGCTTGCTGCCGTCTTCCTGGGTCACCACTTCGTACACCCCGGCCGGGCAATAGCGCTGTGCGGGTTCGTCGTACAGCGGCAGGTTGCTGGCGATGGGGATGTTCGGGTCGGTCAACTTGAGGTGGCAGGGCTGCTCTTCCTCGTGGTTGGTGCCGGAGATGAACACCGAGCTGAGCTTGTCGAAGCTGAGCTTGCCGTCAGGCTTGGGGTAGTCGATTTTCTTCGATTCGGCGGCGAGCTTCAGGCAGGCGTAGTCCGGCTTGGTGTCGCGCAGGGTGAAGGGCAGCTTGCCGGCGAACCAGTTCTGCTCGACGTAGTTGAAGGCGGCGCCGAACAGCGGGCCGAACTTGTGCATGGCCGGGCCGAAGTTGCGGCTGGCGTACAGCTCGTCGTAGAGCCAGCTGGCCTTGAACGACTCGACGTAACCGGTGAGCGCATCGCCGCCTTCACTGCCGGCGAGCAGCGCTTGGGCCACCGCGTCGGCGGCGAGCATGCCCGATTTCATCGCCGTGTGGCTGCCCTTGATCTTGGCCACGTTCATGGTGCCCAGGTCGCAGCCGATCAGCGCGCCACCGGCGAAGACCATCTTGGGCAGCGAGTTCAGGCCGCCTTTGGCCAGCGCACGTGCGCCGTAGCTGATGCGCTTGCCGCCTTCGAGGTACTGGCTGATGACCGGGTGGTGCTTGAGCCGCTGGAACTCGTCGAACGGCGAAAGGTAGGGGTTGGCGTAGGAAAGGTCGACGATCAGGCCGACCACCACCTGGTTGTTTTCCAGGTGATACAGGAACGAGCCACCGGTGTTGTCGTTGGCCACCACGTTCAGCGGCCAGCCGGCAGTGTGCAGCACCAGGCCTTGCTGATGCTTGCTCGGGTCGATTTCCCAGATTTCCTTGAGGCCGATGCCGTAATGCTGGACGTCGGATTCGCTGGCCAGGTCGAAGCGCTTGATCAGCTGCTTGCCGATGTGGCCGCGGCAGCCTTCGGCGAACAGCGTGTACTTGGCGCGCAGCTCCATGCCGGGGGTATAGAGCCCGTCCTTGGGTTGACCTTCGCGGTCGACCCCCAGGTCGCCGGTGACGATGCCGCGCACCACGCCGCTGTCGTCGATCAGCGCTTCCTGGGCGGCGAAGCCGGGGTAGATCTCCACGCCCAGGTTCTCGGCCTGCTGCGCCAGCCAGCGGCACAGGTTGCCCAGGGAAATGATGTAGTTGCCCTGGTTGTGCATGGTCTTGGGCACGAACAGATCGGGCACCTTGATGGCGCTTTCGGCGTCTTTGAGCACGTAGATGTCGTCGCGCTTGACGGCGGTGTTGAGCGGCGCCCCCAGGGCCTGCCAGTCGGGGAACAGCTCTTCGAGCGCCCGCGGTTCGAAGACCGCGCCGGAGAGAATGTGGGCACCGACCTCGGAGCCTTTCTCGACCACGCAGACGCTGATTTCGCTACCGGTTTCGGCGGCCTTCTGCTTCAGGCGGCAGGCGGCGGACAGCCCCGCCGGGCCAGCGCCGACGATGACGACGTCGAATTCCATGTATTCGCGTTCCACTGTTCTCTCCTACTCATCAAGGCATTTCGCGGGGCTTGTCGGGTATCGATGCAATCGACCGCAGCTATCTTGGCTGTAGCTTCTGGAATGACTGACTACATCGTTTTGTCGTGGCCGGCATTATATCTACACCACCTCGGCGGTCCAATACAAACGTTTGTTTGAATTTGCCGCAGCCCTGTAAATACCTAGGGGCAGGGCTGGAAACTGGCCGATTTGGCGTATTGACCGAAGGGGGTGTTGCAGTCAAGATACGAGCGCTTTTACGCTCGCCACGGGCTGTCCGTCGGGCGCAGGAGCACCTCTAAAAACCCGGCGCCAGGCAGGGTTTTCCGGCCATCGAGCGTGTTGTAGTGAAGTCTACACGCCACCACCGAAAATGACCCGCGGGTTTTGTCCCGCCGTTGCACGCACGCTGACCGCGTCACGCTTGATTTCGCTGGCGCCGAAACGTTTTTCAGAGGTGCCCTTGTACCCACGCGCATTCGCCGGGCCGGTCCCGAGCGACATTCTTTTCACCGGAGAGTAACGAGGAATCCATGAAGGTTCTTGTAGCTGTCAAACGAGTGGTCGACTACAACGTCAAGGTTCGCGTCAAGGCGGACAACTCCGGCGTCGACCTTGCAAACGTCAAGATGTCCATGAACCCCTTCTGCGAAATCGCCGTGGAAGAAGCCGTGCGTCTGAAAGAGAAAGGCGTGGTCACCGAGATCGTCGCCGTCGCCGTAGGCCCGACTGCAGCCCAGGAGCAGTTGCGCACCGCGCTGGCGCTGGGCGCCGACCGCGCCATCCTGGTCGAGGTGGCCGACGAGCTGAACTCGCTGGCCGTGGCCAAGACGCTCAAGGCCATCGTCGACAAGGAACAGCCCCAGCTGGTGATCCTCGGCAAGCAAGCCATCGACAGCGACAACAACCAGACCGGTCAGATGCTGGCCGCGTTGACTGGCTTCGCTCAGGGCACCTTCGCCTCCAAGGTGGAAGTGCAGGGCGACAAGCTCAACGTCATCCGTGAGATCGACGGCGGCCTGCAGACCGTTTCCCTGAGCCTGCCTGCCGTGGTCACCACCGACCTGCGCCTGAACGAGCCGCGCTACGCGTCGCTGCCCAACATCATGAAGGCCAAGAAGAAGCCGCTGGAAACCCTCACTCCGGATGCGCTGGGCGTCGCCATCACTTCCACCACCAAGACCGTCAAGGTCGAGGCCCCGGCGGCCCGCGGCGCCGGCATCATGGTCAAGTCGGTGGCCGAACTGGTCGAGAAACTGAAGAACGAGGCGAAGGTAATCTAATGACTATCCTGGTTATCGCTGAACATGAAGCCGGCGTCATCGCCCCGGCGACCCTGAACACCCTCGCTGCGGCCGGCAAGATCGGCGGCGACGTGCACCTGCTGGTGGCTGGCGAAAACGTTGGCACCCTCGCCGAAGCGGCTGCCAAGATCGCCGGCGTCGGCAAGGTGCTGGTGGCCGACAACGCCGCCTACGCCCACGCCCTGCCGGAAAACGTCGCGCCGCTGATCGTCGAACTGGCGGCCAATTACAGCCACGTGCTGGCCCCGGCCACCACCAACGGCAAGAACATCCTGCCGCGGGTCGCTGCGCTGCTGGACGTCGACCAGATCTCCGAGATCATCGCGGTGGAATCGGCCGACACCTTCAAGCGTCCGATCTACGCCGGCAACGCCATCGCCACCGTGCAGTCCACGGCGTCGGTCAAGGTCATCACCGTGCGCACCACTGGTTTCGACCCGGTCGCCAGCGAAGGCGGTTCGGCGGGCGTCGAAGCCATCTCGGCGGCGCACGATGCCGGCAAGTCGTCGTTCGTCAGCGAAGAGCTGGCCAAGTCCGACCGCCCCGAGCTGACGGCTGCCAAGATCGTCATTTCCGGCGGTCGCGGCCTGCAGAACGGCGACAACTTCAAGCACCTGTACAGCCTGGCCGACAAGCTCGGCGCAGCGGTCGGCGCTTCGCGTGCGGCCGTCGACGCGGGTTATGTGCCCAACGACATGCAGGTCGGCCAGACCGGCAAGATCGTCGCGCCACAGTTGTACATCGCCGTAGGCATCTCCGGTGCCATCCAGCACCTGGCCGGCATGAAAGACTCCAAGGTGATCGTCGCGATCAACAAGGACGAAGAGGCGCCGATCTTCCAGGTCGCTGACTATGGCCTGGCTGCGGACCTGTTCGAAGCGCTGCCCGAGTTGGAAAAGCTGGTCTGATCCAGCCGCTTCCCTTATAAAGAAGCCCGGCCCTCACCTTGAGGGCCGGGCTTTTTTTGGGACTTTTTCCGGTTCAGGAGCGGTGCATGGCGGTAAGGAGCAGGGTGAAGGGCAGCCTTCTGGCATTGATGATGTGCGCCCCTGTGGCGCTGGCCGCAGGCAAGTGCGAACGCCTGGTCGCGACCGGCAGCCCCGACGCACCGCCTTACTCCTGGCAAGACCCGGCTGACCCGCAGCACCTGATCGGCGCCAACGTCGACCTGTTGCGCCAAGCGGCCAAGGCACTCGGCATCAGCGTGCAGGTGCTGCATGCGGGCCGGCGCGAGCAGGCGCTGGAAGAAGTGCGCAGCGGCCGCATGGACCTGCTGCTCGATGCGCCGCTGCAAGTCGAACAGCTCACGGCCCTGGACTACGTGCATCCGCCCCTGCAACTGAACGAATACCGGGTCTGGACCCGTACCGATGCCGACCTCGTGTACGAAGGCGTGGCGGACTTGGCCCACTATCAGGGCAGCGTCTCGGCCAAGGCGCGCCTGACGCCGGCCTTCGAGGCCTTCGCCAAGGCCAATTTGAAACTCGCCCCTTCGCAGAACCTCACTCAGGCTTTCCAGAAGCTGGTGTTGGGCCAGGTCGACTACGTGCTGGCCGGCCACTACGCGGGCATGGCCATGGCCCAGAGCCTGGGCGTGGGTAACGACATCGAGGCCCGTGGACTGCCCGTGGACCGGCCAGGGCTTTACGTGGCGCTGTCACACAATTCGGCCTGTAATGAGCCGTGGTTGCGCGGACAGCTGGCGAAAAAACTGACAGAATTGCCCATTTCCGGCGTCTCCGAAACCGTGCTGCAACGCAATGTCGAACGTTGGAAGACGCAGATGCAGCCCATGCCGGATGCCCCCAAACCGTAGGAACCGTCGTTTGAGAATTTCCACCTTGACCTTCGCCGTGGCCGTGCTCGGCCTAGGCGGTTGCGCCAGCGATCCGGCGCCCATCGAACAGCTGCGCTTGTCCGAACAAGCGCTGGAACAGGCCAAAGCGGTCGGCGCCAGCGACGAAGTCGTCGAGTTCACCCTTGCTCAGGACAAGCTCGAAAGGGCCCGTGGCAACATGCTGGCACAACAGTTTCGCGACGCGCGTCTGCGCGCCGAGCAGGCCGAGCTCGACGCACGCCTGGCCGAAGCGCGCGTGCTGACGCAAAAGAGCGAAGCGCAACTGGCCACCGTGCAGACTCGCGTCGACCGACTGCGCAAGCAGCTGGCGGTGCAGCCATGAGCCGCGCACAGGCGATGTTGCTGGCGGTAGTGGCCGCCGCAGGCTTGCAGGGTTGCGTCAGCCAGCGCAGCGAACAGGCCTTGAGCGAGGCTTCGGCCACCTTCCAGGCGGTCAAGGACGATGCCGACGTACTGCGCAGCGCACCGCGCGACGTGATCCGCGCCGGAGAATCCCTGGGTCGGGCCGAGCGCTTGTCGAGCTATATCGGCACTGGCAGCGACGTGCGCCATTACGCCTATCTCAGCCAGCGCTACAGTGAAATCGCCCGCGAACACAGCCGTCTGGCGCTGAACCAGGAACGCCTGGCCAAGCTCGACCTGGAGCGTCAGCGGCTGCAACTGGCGCTGCGCGAAGCCAAGCTCGACAGCGTGCAGCAGCAGGGTAAATGGCTGGAAACGCAGATCGCCGCGATGGCCTCCGAGCAGGATGGCCGTGGTTTGGTCATGACCTTGAGCGACGTGCTGTTCGACACCGGCCGTGCGGAACTGAAGAACGCCGCCAGCCGTACCGTGCTCAAGCTGGTGCAGTTCCTGCAACTCAACCCGCGCCGCGTGGTGCGCATCGAGGGCTATACCGACAGCACCGGCCCGAGCGAGGACAACCTGGCGCTGTCGCGCGATCGCGCCCAGGCGGTGGCCGACATGCTGGTCGACCTCGGGGTCGACGAGCGACGCATCGAAGTGCAGGGTTATGGCGACCAGTACCCGGTCGAGGCCAATGCCTCCGAGCGCGGTCGTGCTCAGAACCGGCGGGTGGAAATCGTCTTTTCCGATGCCAAGGGCAACCTCGCTCCGGCGCGCTGAACGCCAACCCTCCCATGCCTCGGTCGCTACCGCATGCTTGCGGTACGGTGGCGACGAGGCACCGCTCAATGCCGCCGTTCGAGATCGAGCTTGTTTTCCAGCCGGTCCAGGTGCAGGTGCATCAACTCCAGCGCAGCCTCCGCATCGCCACGCTCGATGGTGTCGATGAGTGCGGCATGTTCTGCCCAGGCGCAGTGGTCGCAGCACGGTGATTCGTAGCGGGCGATGATCAACGAAGTCATGGGCACCAGTCCGTTGAGAAAGCGCGCCAGAGGCGCGTTGTCGGCCATCTGCGCCAACTTCAGGTGAAATTCGCCGCCCAGGCGAATGGCTGCGCAGCGTTCGCCGCGCTCGTGGTGCTGGCGTTCGCGCGCCACCAACTGGCGCAGTTGGCGGATCTGCGCCGGCTTGGCGCGTTGGGTGGCCAGGCCGATCAGCGTGGTTTCGGCCAGCCGCCTGGCGCTGAGCACCTGTTGCGCCTGCTGCGGATCGGGCGCGGCCAAGTGCGCCGTGTGACTGGGGCGCTGCACGATCACCTGCTGGTCGGACAGCCGACCCAAGACACGGCGGATCACCGTACGGCTGACACCGAAGGCATTGCTCAAGGCCTGCTCGGGCAGCAGGCTGCCCGCTGGCAGGCGTTGCTCGAGAATGGCATCGAACAGGCGTGGGTAGATCTGCTCGGCAGACAACCGTTTCTCATTGCCCAGCAGCAGGGTAGGCAGGCGGGGGGCGGCGTGGGCACCGGCGGGCATGGTCGCTCTCCAAGGTCAGGGGGACGGGGTGTCGTCCGGTATGTTCAGTTCGATGCCCATGCGCTGGCCTTCCTGGAGGATGTGTCGACGCATCTGGGCACTGGCCTGGGCGCTGTTCTTTTCGCGGATGGCGCGCACCACCGCTTCGTTCTCGGTCAGCCGCGCGGCCAAGTGTTCGGGCGATTTGCGCAACATGTCGGCGCTTTGTTTGAGGGCGTTGCTGGTCTGCTGCACCACGCTCTGGAAGATCGGGTTGGTGGTCAATGCGAACAGGGCCTGGTGAAACGCGATGTAGGCCGAAACGCAGGCTTCGCTGTCTTGGGCGTCCAGCGCTTCGCGCATGTCCATCAGGGTCAGGCGCAACTGGCCAATGTCCTGGCTGTTGGCCGATTGTGCCACCAGCCCGACGATGAACGGCTCGAGGGTGTAGCGCAGTTGCAGTACATCGGCCAGGCTCGCAGCGGCGACGTGTTCGCCCGCCTGGCTCAGCACGTCGGCATCGACGTCCAGCACCAGCACGCCTTTGCCCGGCAATGAGCGCAACAGGCCCAGGGTTTCGAGCACCGTCACCGCTTCGCGCAGGCTCGGCCGGCTGATGCCCAGTTGCTCGGCCAGTTCGCGCTGGCCAGGCAGCATTTCGCCACGGCGCCATTGGCCACGGGCCAGGGCCTGACGCAGTTTTTCCACTACAGCATTGACCACGGTCGATGAGCTGATCACAGGTGGCTCTCCGGGTGTGGGTGCATCTTGGCTCCTCGCACGCCGGCGCTTGACGCCGGCGGCTTTGTCGGTCGTGCTATTGATGTGCGGTACCTGGCTTGCGGGCCGCCAGCGCGAACCCGGGTTTGCCGGCGAGCACGTTGTTGGCGCGCTCCAGGTCGATGTCTTTCTCCCAGCGGGCGATGGCGACGGTGGCCACGCAGTTGCCGATCAGGTTGGTCAGCGCGCGGCCGATACCCATGAACCAGTCCACCGCCAGCACCAGCACCAGGCCCACCACCGGAATCGCCGGGACGGCGGTGAGGGTGGCGGCGAGAATCACCAGGGCCGAGCCTGGGATGCCATGGGCGCCCTTTGAGGTCACCAACGATACCAGCAGGATGGTCAGCAGGTCGGCCATGGCCAGCGGCGTGCCGGTGGCGTTGGCGATGAATACGATCGCCAGGGTCAGGTAGATCGAGAAACCATCGAGGTTGAACGAGTAACCGGTGGGGATGACCAGGCCCACGGTGGAGCTGCCGATGCCCAGGTGCTCGAGTTTACGCATGATCTGTGGCAGCACGGCATCGGACGAGGCGGTGCCGAGCACGATGGTCAGCTCTTCGCGCAGGTACTTGATCAGCGGAATCAGCTTGAGCCCCGACACGCGCATCACCGTGCCCAGGACGATCAGCACGAAGCCCGCGCAGGTCAGGTAGAACAGGGCCACCAGGCCACCCAGGTGCTGCAGCGATTCCAGACCGTATTTGCTGGTGGTGAAGGCGATGGCGCCGAACACGCCGATCGGCGCCAGGCGCACGATCATGCCCATGATGCGGAACACCACATGGCTGAGTTCGTTGATCAGGCGGGAAATGCCTGCGGCCGGCTCGCCGACCAGGTTCAGGGCGCTGCCGAACAGTACCGAGAACAGCAGCACTTGCAGGATGTTGTTGTCGGCGAAGGCGCCCACTACCGATGTGGGGATCAGGTCCATGAGGAAGGCGGCGGTGCCATGGATATGTTGCCCGCGCTCGGCCAGGCCGTTGGCGTCGGCGCTGGACAGTTGGTCCAGATGAATGTTGGCGCCGGTGCCGATGCCGCTGGTGAAGGCGAACACCAGGCCGATGATCAGCGCCAGGGTGGTCAGCACTTCGAAATAGATCACCGATTTCAGGCCGATCCGGCCGACTTTCTTCAGATCGCCCGCGCCGGAAATGCCGCTGACCACCACGCAGAAGACGATAACGCCGATCAACATCTTGATCAGCTTGATGAAGCCATCGCCCAGGGGTTTGAGTTGCAGGGAAACTTCGGGGAAGCTGAGGCCGCAGATCACGCCAAGGGCGAGGCCTAGCACGACTTGCAGGAAGATCGAGCGCGAGCACCATTTGAGCATGGGGGAAGTCTCTTGGTCGGTGTCCTTGCCTCAGGGGCGTGAAGGGCCAATGAGCGCGGACTTAATTATTGTGGTCTTACCGGTTTGTCCAGTGCGCGCCCACTCTACGCCCGATTTTTTCTGCTTTGCAAGGTGTTTCAGTGTCACCGGTCTGACCAGTTGAGGCGTCTGTTTTGGTCGATGGCTCTAGCAAAAGGGCTGGAGCGCTTTTGCCAAGACGAAAAAAAACGGCAGGCCCTAGGGCGCTGCCGTTCTTCAAGGTGCGGCTACCGCTTACTTGTGCAGCTCTTCGGCGGCGAACAGCGTGTTCTCCAGCAGGCAGGCGCGGGTCATGGGGCCTACACCACCCGGTACCGGGGTGATCCAGCCGGCGCGGGGCAGGGCAGTTTCGTACACCACATCGCCCACCAGGCGGCCGTCTTCCTGCCGGTTGATGCCGACGTCGATGACGATGGCACCGGGTTTGATCCATTCGCCCTTGACCAGGCCTGCTTTGCCTGCGGCCACCACCAGCAGATCGGCGCGGCCGACATGGCCTGGCAGGTCCTGGGTGAAACGGTGGCAAACGGTGATGGTGCAACCGGCCAACAACAATTCCATGGCCATGGGTCGGCCGACGATATTGGATGCCCCGACGATCACGGCATTCATGCCGTACAGGTTCTGACCGGTGCTTTCCAGCAGGGTCATGATGCCCTTGGGAGTGCATGGGCGCAGCAGGGGAATGCGCTGCGCCAGACGACCGACGTTGTAGGGGTGGAAGCCGTCGACGTCTTTGTCCGGACGAATGCGCTCGAGCAGTACCGAAGCATCCAAATGGGCCGGCAGCGGCAGCTGCAGCAGGATGCCGTCAATGCTGGCGTCATCGTTGAGGCGGTCGATCAGCGCGGTGAGGTCCTGCTGGTTCGTGCTGCCCGGCAAGTCGAACGCCTGGGAGATGAAGCCAACCTCTTCGCAGTCCTTGCGCTTGTGCGAGACATAGACTTGGGAGGCGGGGTCGGAGCCGACCAGGATCACCGCCAGGCCTGGCGTGCGCAGGCCCTGCTGGCGGCGCTCAACGACACGTTGGGCGATCTGCTTGCGCAAGTTGGCGGCGATCGCCTTGCCATCGATAAGGTGTGCAGTCATAGACGCGTGTTTAACCATCAAAGGAGAACATATGAGGGGCGGCATTCTCGCACGACACAAGGCAGCGGCAAAAGGCGCGTGGTCGGGCAAATGCCCTAAGCCCTTAAATAGGCTAAATTTTTTTTGAAAAAACAGTTGACGACTTTCGGGTGCGTCTATAACATTCGTCGCACTTGTCGGGCAGAGCCTAGCACTGGTTAGCAAGGTCAGGCAGAATAAGCGGATTTGTTGGCTTGTTCGGTACGGCTAAAGTTGATTTGCAATCCTACCAGAAAGCAGATTGAATATGCGCCCGTAGCTCAGCTGGATAGAGCATCCGCCTTCTAAGCGGATGGTCGCAGGTTCGAGTCCTGCCGGGTGCGCCACTAAGGCAGCTTTGGCAAGCAAGTGAAGTTCAATGCAGTAAGGTTTCAGCGTAACACCGCAATATGGTGGGCGTAGCTCAGTTGGTAGAGCGCCGGATTGTGATTCCGGTTGTCGTGGGTTCGATTCCCATCGTCCACCCCATATTCTTCGAAGGCGCCTCGATTGCATAATCCGGCGCCTTTGTTATACCTGTTGCATGCGGACGTGGTGAAATTGGTAGACACACTGGATTTAGGTTCCAGCGGCGCAAGCTGTAAGAGTTCGAGTCTCTTCGTCCGCACCATCTTTTGAATCAAGGGGTTATGAGTCGCCTCAATGGCGCTCCTCCTTGATTTTCTGCGTTGTTTTGCAAGCGAAACGTGACACTGGTGTTCACGGGCCTGCTTTGCCTCTTTAATGCGCGTCCTCTAGCTTTCCATCCCTAGTGCATCCATCGCGCCGTTATGGTCACGATCGGGTGCTCGCGCAAGCGCCTGGCTTTATTTCCTCAGAAAGCGCAATTCAGGTACTGCTCACGTGCAGCGTGCCTGTGCCATAAAGCGTGCATCGTGAAGTCGTCGATTTCTGCTTTGTCATATGCTCAGTTGCGTGCTGCCCGATCTGTAGCGAGCGACCTGAGCGCCGGTTCGCTTACGATGAGGCATCAGGGTTGGTCGATAGGGCCTAAATAAGGAGCTTGTCTTGAGAAAAGCATTGCTGGTCGTCGCGTCGCTCTTCGTTGCCTCCTCGGCATGCGCTGAAATCCTGACCCCGGAACCCTCGAGAGCGTGCGTGCTGCTAGAGGACGTAGGTTTGAAAGCTGGCGAGTGGGGGGATGAGAACGGCGATGGCTCGTCGGGCTGTGCCAGTGCATACCAAGACATCGGTAATGCTGCGGCGGGCATGGCGAATCAACTGGCGTACTACGCTGCCGGCCCAGGCGACGCTGTGATCGAGGTATGGCTGGCCATGGATTACAACCAACCCACCGATGCATCATCCGGCACGGCGGCACTTGTGGCGGCTGCGCAAAAGCTGGCACAGCGTGCGCTTGGCGCCAGCCTTTCGGACGCCGCTGCGGCGTTGATCGAAGGCGGGCAGCCTGGGATCGAGCGCGTAGGGAGGGGCTCGGTAGAGGTGGTTCGCGAAGATTGGCCGAATGACCAGGGCTATCAAGTCAACGTCGTAATGCGTTAGACGGGCCGTGGCCAGTGCGCAGTCTGCCGTAAAAGATTGTGGCGCCGACTGCTGGTCGTGCATACCTTGCGCAGGCTGTTTCGTCGCCTCCTTCTTTCTATATAGAAAGAGCGGCTCGTCAGCCCTTGAATTCCCGCAAATCCACCCCATCTTCCTCGGCTAACAAGCTGCGCTCGTTCCTTTATCTATGAGTTCGACGCACAGCGCGCCCATCTCACTGGCAGAGGAACGCTCCATGATTGCCAAGGAAGACCGTCAGACCGTAGCGCTGCAGCGCTTCGCCGAAGCCAATCCGCAATTGCTCGAAGAGATCGCTGCCCTGGATGCGCGCGAGCAGGCCCAGCAAATTCAGTGGGCGTTCGAGGATGAAGCCCAGGCCCAGGGCCTGCAAGCCTGGGAGTTGGCGTTGCAATTGGTCGCCGATTCGCCCGAAGCATTGGCCGGCATGCGCCTGGAAACCCATCAGGAAGTGGCCGAGGCGCTAGGTCTGGAGTGGGAAGAATACTGCCATTTCAACGAGCTCGACCCCGTCGCTCCCTGAAGATTGAGAGTGCTCGCCACTTGGTGAACGGTATGCGTATTCATGTGCAGGTGCGGAGCCACAGCGCGCCGCATGCTGAGGTTTAGGTGGGCCTGACGCCGGAGCGTCAGGCCTTTGTCGAGAAAACATTCGGCGCTTGTTTCCGTCGTCTGGAGTGGGGTGACTTCTAGCGCATGAGTCACTAGAATGTTCGCCCTTGATTCTGGAGTCGGGCTATCGCCGGCTAACGTCTGTGCAACGAGGAATATCCATGCAAGTTTCTGTTGAAAACACTTCTGCTCTCGAGCGCCGCATGACCATCGCCGTTCCGGCCGAGCGCGTCGAGAACGAAGTCAACAAGCGTCTGCAACAGACTGCCAAGCGCGCCAAGGTCCCAGGCTTCCGCCCTGGCAAAGTGCCAATGAGCGTCATCCGTCAGCGCTACGAAGGCTCCGCCCGCGAAGAGGCTTTCGGTCAGTTGGTCCAGTCGGCCTTCTACGAAGCCCTTACCGAGCAGAAGTTGAACCCTGCTGGCGCGCCTTCGGTAGAGCCGAAGTCGTTCGAAAAGGGCGGTAACCTCGAGTTCGTCGCTACGTTCGAAGTCTACCCAGAGTTCAACGTGGCCGGTCTGGAGTCGATCAGCGTCGAGCGCCTGAGCGCCGAAGTGGCTGACGCCGACCTGGACAACATGCTGGAAGTGCTGCGCAAGCAGAACGTGCGTTTCGAAGCGGTCGAGCGCGAAGCGCAGAACGACGACCAAGTCACCATCGACTTCGTCGGCAAGATCGACGGTGAAGAATTCCAGGGCGGTTCGGCCAAAGGCACTCAGCTGGTGCTGGGCTCGGGCCGTATGATCCCAGGCTTCGAAGACGGCCTGGTAGGCGCCAAAGCCGGTGAAGAGCGCGTCGTCAACGTGACCTTCCCAGAGGACTACCAGAACCTCGAGCTGGCCAACAAGGCTGCCGAGTTCACCATCACCGTCAATGCCGTGGCTGCACCGCAACTGCCTGAACTGAACGAAGCGTTCTTCGCTCAGTTCGGCATCAAGGAATCGTCGCTGGAAGGTTTCCGCACCGAAGTTCGCAAGAACATGGAGCGCGAACTGCGTCAGGCGATCAAGGCCAAGGTCAAAACCCAGGTCATGGACGGTCTGCTGGCCGCCAACCCGATCGAAGTGCCGAAGGCGCTGCTGGAAGATGAAGTCAACCGTCTGCGCGTGCAAGCGGTTCAGCAGTTCGGTGGCAACATCAAGCCAGACCAACTGCCGGCCGAGCTGTTCGAAGAGCAAGCCAAGCGCCGCGTGGCACTGGGTTTGATCATCGCCGAAGTGGTCAAGCAGTTCGACCTCAAGCCGGACGCCGCCAAAGTCAGCGAAATGATCGAAGAGATGGCCTCGGCCTACCAAGAGCCTGAGCAAGTCATCGCTTGGTACAACAAGAACGAGCAGCAGATGAACGAAGTGCGCTCGGTTGTGCTGGAAGAGCAAGTTGTAGATACTGTCCTGCAGAAAGCGACTGTGACCGACAAGTCGGTCTCGTACGAAGAGGCGGTAAAGCCAGCGCAGGCACCTGCGGCTGAGTAATACGGCAAGTTCGTAAGAAACCTCCACAAGCCAGCCTTCGCGCTGGCTTGTGCGTATTCAAGCCATGACTATTTGGGAGTGAGTGCAGGACATGTCCCGCAATTCTTATATTCAGCAGAGCTCTGACATCCAAGCCGCCGGTGGCTTGGTCCCGATGGTTATCGAGCAGTCCGCCCGTGGCGAGCGTGCCTATGACATCTACTCGCGCCTTTTGAAGGAGCGGGTGATCTTCCTGGTAGGTCCCGTCGAGGACTACATGGCCAATCTGGTCGTGGCGCAAATGCTGTTCCTCGAAGCGGAAAATCCTGACAAGGATATCCATCTCTACATCAACTCGCCGGGCGGCTCGGTAACGGCAGGCATGTCGATCTACGACACCATGCAGTTCGTCAAGCCCGACGTGTCCACCATCTGCATGGGGCAGGCCTGCAGCATGGGCGCCTTCCTGTTGGCCGCTGGTGCCAAGGGCAAGCGTCACTGCCTGCCGAACTCGCGTGTCATGATCCACCAGCCACTGGGCGGTTTCCAGGGGCAGGCGACCGACATCGAGATCCATGCTCAGGAAATCCTCAGCATCAAGGCGCGCCTGAACGAGTTGCTGGCCTACCACACCGGCCAAGACCTCGAAACCATCAAGCGCGATACCGAGCGTGACAACTTCATGAGCGCCTCGCGCGCTGCCGAGTACGGCCTGGTCGACTCGGTGTACGACAAGCGGCAACTGGTTTCCTGATCGTAGGGCCAGAGCAGGCAGGCGCCCCATGCGCCTGCCTGTGGACTTGAAAAAGACCGCAATTGCCTTCATCTTGTGTTGCAAGCCTACCCGGATTGGATCGATCGAATGACTGACACCCGTAACGGCGAGGACAGCGGCAAATTGCTCTATTGCTCCTTCTGCGGCAAAAGCCAGCACGAAGTGCGCAAATTGATTGCCGGGCCCTCGGTATTTATCTGCGACGAGTGCGTCGACCTGTGCAACGACATCATCCGCGAGGAGGTGCAAGAAGCCCAGGCCGAGAGCAGCGCGCACAAACTGCCTTCGCCGAAAGAAATCAGCGGCATTCTTGACCAGTACGTCATCGGTCAGGAACGTGCCAAGAAGGTGCTTGCCGTAGCGGTGTACAACCACTACAAGCGCCTGAATCAGCGCGACAAGAAGGGCGACGAGGTCGAACTCGGCAAAAGCAACATCCTGCTGATCGGGCCAACCGGCTCCGGCAAGACCCTGCTCGCCGAAACGCTCGCGCGCCTGCTGAACGTGCCGTTCACCATCGCCGACGCCACCACCCTGACCGAAGCCGGTTATGTGGGTGAGGACGTCGAGAACATTATTCAAAAGTTATTGCAGAAGTGCGATTACGATGTCGAAAAAGCCCAGATGGGCATCGTCTACATCGACGAGATCGACAAGATCTCGCGCAAATCTGATAACCCATCCATCACCCGTGATGTCTCGGGCGAGGGCGTGCAGCAGGCGCTGTTGAAGTTGATCGAAGGCACCGTGGCTTCGGTACCACCGCAAGGTGGCCGCAAGCACCCGCAGCAGGAATTCTTGCAGGTCGACACGCGCAACATCCTGTTCATCTGTGGTGGTGCGTTCTCGGGCCTTGAAAAAGTCATCCAGAATCGTTCGACCAAAGGTGGCATCGGCTTCGGTGCTCAGGTGCGCAGCAAGGAAGAAGGCAAGAAGGTTGGCGAATCCCTGCGTGAAGTCGAACCGGACGATCTCGTCAAGTTTGGCCTGATCCCCGAATTCGTAGGCCGTCTGCCCGTGCTGGCTACCCTCGACGAGCTCGACGAGGCGGCGCTGGTGCAGATTCTCACCGAGCCGAAGAACGCCCTCACCAAGCAGTATGCCAAGCTGTTCGAGATGGAAAGCGTCGACCTCGAGTTCCGCAGCGATGCGCTCAAGGCCGTGGCTCACAAGGCCCTGGAGCGCAAGACCGGTGCCCGCGGTCTGCGTTCAATCCTCGAAGGCATCCTGCTCGATACCATGTACGACATTCCTTCGCAGAAGGACGTCAGCAAGGTGGTCATCGACGAAAGCGTCATCGAAGGCAGCTCCAAGCCGTTGTTGATCTACGAGAACAACGAGCCGCAAGCTAAGGCCGCACCCGACGCTTGAGTCGAGTGCGAGTCGAATGCGACACCGGAAGGGGCCTTAGGGCCCCTTTCTGCATTTACTGGCGCGAACGCTTGTAATTTTGCGGACCTACCCCCACATTAGCCCCAAGCACTATTTCCACGGTTTCCGGCCACTGGGCCGCTGTAGAGGCGAAATCATGAAGACCACCCTCGACTTGCCTCTTTTGCCATTGCGCGATGTCGTCGTATACCCGCACATGGTCATCCCGCTGTTTGTGGGGCGCGAAAAGTCCATCGAAGCCCTCGAGGCGGCGATGGCGGGCGAAAAGCAGATCCTCCTGCTAGCCCAGAAAAATCCTGCTGACGACGATCCTGGCGAAGACGCGCTATACCGCGTCGGCACCGTCGCTACCGTATTGCAGTTGCTCAAGTTGCCCGACGGTACCGTCAAGGTGTTGGTCGAAGGGGAACAGCGCGGCGCGGTAGAACACTTCGCCGAAGTCGATGGGCACATCCGTGCCGAAGTCACCCTGATCGATGAAGTCGACGCCGCCGAGCGCGAGTCGGAAGTGTTCGTGCGCACGCTGTTGTCGCAGTTCGAGCAATACGTGCAGCTGGGCAAAAAAGTCCCGGCCGAGGTGTTGTCCTCGCTCAACAGCATCGATGAGCCGGGCCGTCTGGTC
This sequence comes from Pseudomonas sp. MLB6B, assembly GCF_054508135.1. Classification (NCBI taxonomy): domain Bacteria; kingdom Pseudomonadati; phylum Pseudomonadota; class Gammaproteobacteria; order Pseudomonadales; family Pseudomonadaceae; genus Pseudomonas; species Pseudomonas sp. MLB6B. Next base: position 2,520,800 of record NZ_CP199313.1, read on the forward strand.
GATACCATGGCCGCCCATATGGCGCTGAAGATCGAGCAGAAGCAGGAAATTCTCGAAATCATCGATCTACCCGAGCGTGTCGAGCACGTGTTGGCACTGCTCGACGGCGAGATAGATCTGTTGCAGGTCGAAAAGCGCATCCGCGGTCGCGTCAAGAAGCAGATGGAACGCAGCCAGCGCGAGTACTACCTGAACGAGCAGATGAAGGCCATCCAGAAGGAACTCGGCGATGGCGACGAAGGGCACAACGAGGTCGAAGAGCTGAAAAAGCGCATCGAAGCGGCAGGCTTGCCCAAAGATGCCTTGACCAAGGCTCAGGCCGAGCTGAACAAGCTCAAACAGATGTCGCCGATGTCGGCCGAGGCTACCGTGGTGCGCTCGTACCTCGATTGGCTGGTGCAAGTGCCTTGGCAAGCTCAGAGCAAAGTGCGTCTGGACTTGAGCAAGGCCGAGGAAATCCTCGATGCCGACCACTACGGCCTTGAAGAGGTCAAGGAACGCATCCTCGAATACCTCGCCGTGCAGAAGCGCGTGAAGAAGATTCGCGGCCCTGTGCTGTGCCTGGTCGGGCCGCCAGGTGTGGGCAAGACTTCCCTGGCCGAGTCCATCGCCGCTGCGACCAATCGCAAGTTCGTGCGTATGGCGCTGGGTGGCGTGCGCGACGAGGCTGAGATCCGCGGCCATCGCCGTACCTACATTGGCTCGATGCCAGGCCGCCTGATCCAGAAAATGACCAAGGTGGGCGTACGTAACCCGCTGTTCTTGCTCGACGAAATCGACAAGATGGGCAGCGACATGCGTGGCGATCCGGCGTCGGCGCTGCTCGAAGTGCTCGATCCCGAGCAGAACCACAACTTCAACGACCATTACCTGGAAGTCGATTACGACCTGTCCGACGTGATGTTCCTCTGCACGTCCAACTCGATGAACATCCCGCCAGCGCTGCTGGACCGGATGGAGATCATCCGTCTGCCGGGCTACACCGAAGACGAAAAGATCAACATCGCGGTCAAGTACCTGACGGTCAAGCAGATCAAGGCCAACGGCCTGAAGAAGACCGAGCTGGAAATCGACGTCAGCGCCATCCGCGACATCATCCGCTACTACACTCGCGAAGCTGGTGTGCGTGGGCTGGAGCGGCAGATCGCCAAGGTCTGCCGCAAGGTGGTCAAGGAGCATGCCGGACAGAAGCAGTTCCACGTCAAGGTCACGGGCGAGCAGCTTGAGCATCTCTTGGGTGTACGCAAATTCCGTTATGGCCTGGCCGAGCAGCAAGATCAGATCGGTCAAGTGACGGGTCTGGCCTGGACTCAGGTCGGGGGCGAGCTGCTGACCATCGAGTCGGTGGTGATTCCAGGCAAAGGGCAGTTGATCAAGACTGGCTCGCTGGGCGATGTCATGGTCGAATCGATTACCGCCGCGCAGACCGTGGTGCGCAGCAGGGCGCGCAGTCTGGGCATTCCCGCCGACTTCCATGAAAAGCACGACGTGCACATCCACATGCCCGAGGGCGCCACGCCCAAGGACGGTCCAAGCGCCGGTATCGGCATGTGCACGGCGCTGGTGTCGGCGCTGACGCAGATTCCAGTGCGTGCCGATGTGGCCATGACGGGTGAAATCACCCTGCGCGGCCAGGTGCTTGCCATCGGTGGTTTGAAAGAGAAACTGCTGGCCGCGCATCGTGGGGGGATCAAGACCGTCATCATTCCAGAGGAAAATGTCCGCGATTTGAAAGAGATTCCTGAAAATATCAAACAGGATCTGCACATCAAACCGGTCAAATGGATTGACGAAGTGCTGCAAATTGCGCTGCAATACGCGCCCGAGCCCTTGCCAGACGTGGCTCCGGAGCCTGTCGCCAAAGATGAGAAGCGCGACAGCGATGCCAAGGAAAGAATTAGCACGCACTAGTACGTACTTCCCTGGGTGGCCTTTCTTGACAATTTTTTCGGGGCCTTGCTATAAAGCGCCTCGCGAGTGTCACCAGGCCACCCAGTGCTCGTTTATGTAAGCTTTGTTACATACTTAGAAACAAACTCAATTAGAGAAATTAAGGGGACTTACAGTGAACAAGTCGGAACTGATTGACGCTATCGCCGCTTCTGCTGACATTTCGAAAGCTACCGCTGGCAAGGCGCTGGACGCCGTCATCGAGTCGGTCACCGGTGCCCTGAAGCAAGGTGATGACGTCGTGTTGGTCGGTTTTGGCACCTTCGGTGTCAAAGAGCGTGCCGCACGCATCGGCCGTAACCCGCAGACTGGAGCCGAGATCAAGATCGCCGCTGCCAAGGTGCCAGGCTTCAAAGCTGGCAAAGGCCTGAAAGACGCCGTCAACTAAGTCGTCTTTTTCAGCCGGCCCTGGCAGTACCGGGGCCGACCGCGTGACGGCGGGAGATACAGTTCCCACCGGGCACGCCCGCTTTGAGAAGGCGCATCCACAGGATGCGCCTTTCTTATATCTGGACTCTACCCACGCTCCGCGGTTGTTTACGCAGTGGTACAACCGTTTCTGGGGGACGCATGCTGCAGAATATCAGGGACAATTCACAGGGTTGGATTGCCAAAACCATCATCGGTCTCATTGTGGTACTGATGGCGTTGACCGGCTTCGAAGCCATTTTCCAAGCGGCCAGTCACAGTCAGGATGCTGCCAAGGTCAACGGCGAGACCATCAGCCAAAACGAGCTGAGCCAAGCCGTGGACATGCAGCGCCGTCAGTTGATGCAACAGCTGGGCAAGGATTTCGATCCCGCGCGCCTGGACGAAAAGATGCTGCGCGAAGAAGCCCTCAAAGGCTTGATCGAGCGCAAGCTGCTGCTCGATGGCGCCAAAGACGCCAAGTTCGCCTTCTCCGAGGCGGCGCTGGATCAAGTGATCCTGCAAACACCCGAATTTCAGGTCGACGGCAAGTTCAGCGCCGAGCGTTTCGATCAGGTCATTCGCCAACTGGGCTACGGTCGTCTGCAATTCCGTGAAATGCTGGGTCAGGAAATGCTCATCGGCCAACTGCGCACCGGCCTTGCCGGCAGCAGTTTCGTGACTGACAAGCAGGTGGAAGCCTTCGCCCGCCTGGAGAAGCAGACCCGCGACTTCGCATCGCTGACTTTCAAGGCTGACCCGTCCGCCGTCCAGGTCAGCGACGAAGAAGTCAAGGCCCATTATGACCGGCACGCCAAAGAGTTTATGACCCCGGACCAGGTCGTCATCAACTACATCGAGCTGAACAAGTCGGACTTCTTCGCTCAGGTCGACGTCAGCGACGATGCGCTGCAAGCGCAGTACGAGAAGGAAACGGCCAACCTGGCCGAGCAGCGGCATGCCGCGCACATCCTCATCGAAGTCAACGACAAGACTACCGATGCTCAGGCCAAGGCCCGCATCGAGGAAATCCAGCAACGCCTGAGCAAAGGTGAAGACTTCGCCGCGCTGGCCAAGGAGTTCTCGCAGGATCCAGGCTCGGCCGCTACCGGTGGCGACCTCGGCTTCGCGGCGCCTGGCGTCTACGATCCGAGCTTCGAAGACGCGCTGTACAAGCTGAACCAGGACCAGGTGTCGGCACCGGTGCGCACCGAGTTCGGTTACCACTTGATCAAGCTGTTGGGTGTGCAGGCGCCTGAGGTGCCGAGCTTCGCCAGCCTCAAGCCCAAGCTGACCCGCGACTTGAAGACTCAGCAGGTCGAACAGCGCTTCGTCGAAGCGACCAAGCAGCTCGAAGACGCGGCATTCGAATCTTCCGATCTGGCGCAGCCTGCGCAAGACCTGAAGCTGAAAGTGCAGACCTCGGCACCGTTCGGCCGCGAAGGCGGCGAGGGCATCACGGCCAACCGCGCCGTCGTGCAGGCAGCCTTCAGCGAAGAGGTGCTGGAAGAGGGTGCCAACAGCACCGCGCTTGAACTCGACCCCGAAACCATCGTCGTGCTGCGCGTCAAGGAGCACCGCAAGCCTGAGCAGTTGCCGCTCGAGGCCGTGGCCCAGAGCATTCGCCAGCACCTGGCCAAAGACAAGGCGACCGCCGCGCTTAAGGCCAAGGCCGACAAGCTGGTAGCCGACCTAGAGAACGGTTCGGTTGCAGCCGATGCCGCCCATGAAGGCCAAGCCTGGAAAGTGCAGGAAGCCGTAACCCGCAGCCAGGAAGGGATCGACCCGGTCGAGTTGCAAGCCGTGTTCCGCATGGCCAAGCCCCAAGCCAAAGGCAAGCCGGTCTACGGCAGCGTGGTGCTCAAGGACGGCAGCTTGGTCGTGGTCAAGCTCAAGGGCGTCAACGAAGGCGCCGCAGCCACCGAGGAAGAGAAGCAGCAGATCGCCCGCTACCTCGCTTCGCGTGCAGGCCAGCAGGACTTCGCCGCTTACCGCAAGCAGCTGGAAGCCAATGCCGACGTAACGCGGTACTAAGCATTACCCGGTAAAACGAAACAGGCCGCGCAATGCGGCCTGTCTCGTTTCTGCCGAGGGCTCAGGGATGCTCGCGCTCATAGCTGTCCAGAGTGTCGCGGGCAATTTCCCGGCCCAAGGCGATCAGCTCCGGTGCCTTGTAGAACTCGAAGAAGCGGCAGACCCGCTTGGGCACGTTGACCAGTACATCGGGCGGATAACCGGCGATCTTGTACTGTGCCAACGAGGTCTGCATCACTTCGAAGCTCTGGTTGATCAGATCGAGCAAGGAGGCCGGCCCCACGTTGTCGATGATGAAAGACCCTGCCGCCGACTTGGGCGCACCGCTGACTTGCGGTGCGGCAGCGGGTTGTTGACCCTCCGGGTCGGCCTCGCTTAACCAAGGGTTGGCCTTGGCGGCGCGCTGGGCGGCGATCTTCCGATCGATGCGCAACAGTTTCTCGGCGGGCGTGCGGCGAAACGGCAGATGCGAGCCCAGCGAGTCGATCAGAGCGTCGAAACGCATCTTGAAGGCAGGCGGACGCTCGATCACCGGTAACTGGTAATGGCTCTGGTTGGTCGCGTTGAGATTGACCGCAACGATCAGGTCGCAGTGGCTGGAGACCACCGGCACGATGGGCAATGGATTGAGAATGCCGCCGTCGACCAGTACGCGATTGCCTTGCTGTACCGGCGTGAACAGGCTGGGAATGGCCGCCGAAGCGCGCATGGCCTGGTGCAGGCACCCTTCCTGGAACCAGATTTCCTGCTGGTGGGTAAGGTCGGCCGCTACGGCGGTGTAAGGGATCCGCAGTTGTTCGATGTTGATCTCGCCGACGAGCTTGCGGATGTGCCCGAACACTTTGTCGCCACGGATCGCGCCCAGGCGGAAACTGACATCGACCAACCGCAAGACGTCCAGGTAGTCCAGGCTTTCGATCCATCGGCGGTAATCGTCGAGTTTTCTTGCCGCATAGATGCCGCCGATCACGGCGCCCATCGAGCAGCCGGCGACGCAGGCGATCTCGTAACCGCGCCGTTCGATCTCCTCGATCACGCCAATGTGCGCATAACCACGCGCGCCACCCGAACCCAGTACCAGTGCCACTCGTTTACGCATGAGCATCCCTCGCTTGGTGTCCATGCGCGCCACAATGAACCACGGCGCGAAGGGATTCAATCGCGGCGCCGGCCACTGGCGGTAGGTACGGCACTTTCACCGTCCGTTGCCGTCGAACAGGCACTGCGTCCCCACCTATGAGGTTCACCTGATGAAAGCCTGGATCTGCCTTCCACTGATCGCTCTGGCGCTGGCCGGCTGCGCGGGCAAGACCGCCTACCGTGAAAGTTGTGGCATCCAGCTCGATGCCGCCTGGAAAGAGCTGGACCTGGCCAAGGCAGAAGGCTTTGCCGGCACCATCAGCTATTCCAAGGCGCTGTCGCTGCTGACCGGCGCCAAGACCCAGCAACAGTTCGAGCGCTTCGAAGGTTGTTCGAACAAGGCCGAGAAGGCACGTTTCTACATTCGCGAATCCCGCGCCGGCCGCTGATCGAGGAAACTGCCCATGTCCGCCATGCTCGATCACCTGGTGACCCAACTGTTTTCCCTGCACGTGCGGTTGATGGCCTGTCGGGAACGGCTGGCGGCCAACACCGACAGCGAGGCCTTGCACGATCTGCGCACCAGCACTAGACGGTTGCGCAGCTTGATTCGGCCTGTGCGCGAAGTGCCGGCGATCGCGCAATTGGAGGATGCCGCGCGTGCGCTAGGGCGCCTCACCACGCCGCTGCGTGACCGTGAAGTGTTGGCTGCGCATTTGCTTGAGCAAGGGCACTCGCTAGCCGGTCAGCCGTCGCCTGCCGAGCAGGAGCAAACCTTCGCCAAAGTGGCCGACAGCGCTGAACTGAGGCGACTGTTGACCGTACTCGATGCGGCGCCGGCACTGCTGCGCGTGGCACGGCGCGACAAGCTGTTGCCCAAGCCAGGCATGCAGGTGGAAAAGCGTCTTCGCAAGCAATGGCGCAAACTGCGTGATGCCCTCGAAGACCCGGCACACGACCGCCATCGCCTGCGTCTATTGATCAAGCGAGTGCGCTATGGCGACGAGGCCTTCCCGCAGCTCGACCATGCGGGCAGGAAACTGCGCGCGTTGCTCAAGCGCGCACAAGGCGATCTGGGCGATTGGCACGACCGATTGCAGTGGCTGTTACAGGCCGAACACGATCGGACATTGGCGCCGTTCGCCGAGCGTTGGCAGCGCGAGTTGCACCGTTTCGAAGGCAAGGCCGATGCGACCCTGGAGCAGCTCGGGGCCGCTTTGGCACGACGCCGACACTAGTGACTGGCGACACGGCGGCCCAGCAGGCGACCGCCCGCGACCATGACCAAGACGCCGATGGCCAGCTGGCTGACATCGAACGCGAACACACCCGACAGCACGAGCAGCGCGCCCGGTACCAGCAGCAACGCCGCCAGCAGTTGCAGCATGTGTTCAGGAGTAGGGTGGGCCAGGTTTGACGAGGTGCGTCGCGTCTGGTCGAGCAAAACGTTCAGGCATCTGTTCATGGGGCATTCCTCTCGGCTACCCCATGAGCCTAGTGGCCTACGGCCAAGACAGCCAATCAAGGCTGGCTATGGTGGTCATAGGGCCAACTGGCCTATCGCCTGATTCAGCTGCCCGGCCAGGGTCGCCAAGTCGCGGCTGGTGGTGGCCGAGCCCAAGGTCTGCTGCACGGTGTCTTCGGTTACGTCGCGAATGCTGACGATCGCCCGGTTCATTTCTTCTGCCACCTGGCTCTGCTGTGCGGCCGCCACAGCGATCTGCGTATTGCTTTCACGCATCTGCGCCACGGCCGTGGTGATCTCGGCCAGGGCCTCGCCGGCCTCCCGGGCCTGGCGCACGCAATCGTCGGCCTTGAGCGAGCTTTCGTGCATGAAGTCGACGGCGTCGCGTGTGCCGCTGTGCAGGGTGGAGACCATGCCGGTGATCTCGTCGGTCGAGCTTTGTACACGCTTGGCCAGGTTGCGCACCTCATCGGCCACCACGGCGAAGCCTCGACCCAGGTCGCCTGCCCGTGCCGCTTCGATGGCGGCGTTCAAGGCCAGGAGGTTGGTCTGTTCGGCGATGCTGTGGATGACACCGACCACGCCGGTGATCTTCTGACTGTCGTCGGCCAGTTGGCGGATCATTTCTGCGGTCTGCTGCACGCCACTGGACAGGCCGGCGATGGACAGTTGCACACGGCTGACCACCTGCTGCCCACTGCCCGCCAGGGTGTCGGCGGTCTGCGACAGGTCGCGGGTGGCGCCGGCGTGCTGGGCGATATGGTGCACCGTGGCGGTCATTTCGTTGATCGCGGTGGCCGCCTGGTCGGTTTCGCTCTGCTGCCCGAGCATGCCGTTGCGGACCTCGTTCATGCTGGCGGCCAACTGTGCGGCACCGGCGTCGAGCTGCGCCGCCGATTGCGCCACGGTACCGACCACACGGTGGTAGGTCGCCTGCATGGCGTTGAACGCGGCCGCCATCTGACCGACCTCGTCACCACTGGCAAGGGGCACCCGGGCCGACAAATCGCCGGTTTTCTCCACCTGCAGCATGACGTTCCTGAGCGTGTTGAGCTGACGCAGCAGGAAGCGGATCAGCAATTGCGAAGCGCCCAGCATGAGCAGCATCAGTATCAGCACGCACACGGCGTAATGGCCGAAACGATCGAAGAACACTTGGCTGAAACCGGGCGACGGGGCGAAGACGGCCAACTGGGTGTCGCCCAGACGGATCACTTGGGCGCCGTTGACCGGCATGGCATCAAGGCGCAGGCCCTCGGGCAGATCGACCCAGCCCTGGGCATCGCGCAGGCTCGGCAGCTCGTTGCCTTCGAGGCGGGGCGTCTGCCCCACTTGCCATGTCAGGAGATGGGGCGAGGCGGGTAGCGCTTGGCCTGCGGGCCAATGGGCCAGCAGCGCTGCCTGCGTCTGGGCCTGGGCGCGACTGGTGTCGCGCCTGGCCTGCTGTTCCAGACCCAGGGCATAGAGCACCAGCAGCAGGGTCGTGAAAAAGGCCACCGCGTTGACGGCCCAGAATTTGTACTTGAGTGAAACGTTGCTAAGCCAGGCACCCATGTGAGGTTTTCTCTGAAATATGCGGAAACAGCATTGGCAAGGTGCCAGCATTCTGTACGCGCGCGTCAGAGCATTCGTTGATGCTTGTCAAGGAATCTCGGGTAAACCGAAGAAGGTTCGCGCACAGGCAGTGGTGTGCGCTGCGGTGTGCTCGGGGCTTTCGCTTCGATGGCGCGCTACTTCTTCGAGCACGCTTGGCAGGTAGGCGGGCTCGTTACGTCCGCTTTTGGGTTTGGGCCGCAAAGTACGGGGCAGGAGGTAGGGTGCATCGCTTTCCAGCATCAGACGGCCTTGGGGAATGTTGCCGACCAGTTCATGCAGGTGGGTTCCGCGCCGTTCGTCGCAAATCCAGCCTGTGATGCCGATGTGCAGATCGAGATCCAAATAACTGAACAAGGCCTCGCGCTCACCCGTGAAGCAGTGCACCACGGCCGCACTCAATTGGTCGCGGAACGTCTTGAGAATGGCCAGCAGTCGCAGGTTGGCGTCACGCTCGTGAAGGAACACCGGCAGGCCGCTTTCGACCGCCAGCGCCAGCTGCGCTTCCAGGGCTTTTTCCTGCTGCGGGCGAGGCGAAAAGTCGCGGTTGAAATCCAGCCCGCATTCGCCTACGGCGCGCACCCTGGGCTGGGCCAGCAAATCGCGCAAGCGCTGCTCGCTGGAGGCCTGCCAACTGCTGGCATCGTGGGGATGCACCCCTGCCGTGGAGAACAGCACTTGGGCCTGCTGGTCGAGGGTTTCGCACAGTTCCAGGGCCTGTTCGCTGCCTTCGAGACTGGTGCCGGTCAGCACCATTTGTACCACTCCAGCCTCGCGCGCACGTTCGACGACGGCGGCCTGCTGGGCCTGGAAGCTGCTGTTGGTCAGGTTGACGCCGATGTCGATCAGTTGCATGGTGTTGCCTCGTCTCAAGGGCAGGCCAGCATAGCAAAGCCGATCGCAGAGGAAATATTCCCAGAACCTCAATGGCTTGCAAGGGTCTGTTGATGTCAGTTGTCAACCAGGCACCTCACCAGAGTGTGCCGTTCAATTGGACATACCACGTGATTGCACGCACCTTGTTCACGGTTCTGCTGCTGGCTGGGCTTCTAGGCGCGGGGCCGGCCGACGCGCGTCTGGCCGGCCCCGCGCAAGCGGGCCATACCCACCCGGCCAAGGACCTGGCGGACATCCGCAAGACCAAGGTGCTGCGGGTGCTGGTCAACCAGAGCCGCAACAGTTCGGGCACCGTGAAGGGTGAGCCGGTCGGCGTCGAGTATCACCGCCTGCGGGCGCTCGAGTACTTCCTCAATACGCAAAAGGGCGTCACCCAGCAGGTGCACGTCAAGCTGATTCCCAAAGCCAAGGGTCAACTGCCCGGTGCGTTATTGCGCGGCGAGGGCGACATCGCCGCGCCTGGGGAGTTGTTCGAAGCACAAGCCGTACGACAGTTGGCGTCCAGTGCGCCAGTGGTCGACCGGGTGGCGCTGGTGCTGGTCGGGCGCAAAGGTGCGCGCAGCGTGGCCAGGGCCGAGCAGCTGTCGGGGCGCACCGTGGCGCTGGTCAATGCCAGCGCCGCCGGGGCGGCGATCGAGGCGCTCAACCAGCAGTTGGCCCTGCGCAAGCGAGCGCCGGTCAAGATCGAGTGGGTCGACCCAACCCTGGCCGTCGAGGACGTGCTGGAAATGGTCCAGGCCGGCGTCTACCCCCTGACCGTGGTCGAACGGCCCATCGCCGAGCGTTGGGCGCGGGTACTGCCCAAGCTGCGGCTCGATACCCGCGTGCAGTTGGGCAAGCCCCAGGCGGTGCGCTGGTACGTACGGCGCGACACGCCAGCGTTGCAGGACGCCATCAACCGCTTCCTTGCCGGCTACCAGGCGCCAGCCAACCAGAATGCCGTGTTCGAGCGTATCTATCGCAGCCAGTACCGTATGCACAACCCACTGGCCAATCGGCCACGCCAACGGCTGGAGGCGGTGCGTACCGTTCTGCAGCGCCATGGCGCCAACCAGCAGATCGATTGGTTGAACCTCGCGGCACTGGCCTATAAGGAATCGACCCTCGACCCCAAAGCGCGTGGTGGCGGCGGCGCCCATGGTCTGATGCAGATCACGCCTTCGGCTGCGCAACGTGTCGGCGTCAGCAATATCCAGACGGTCGATGGCAACGTGCAGGCCGGCGCGCGCTACCTGGCGCTGATCCGCCGCAAGTTCTTCTCCAGTCCCGCACTCAACGACCGTGAACGCATGGCGTTCGTGTTGGCCGCCTACAACCTCGGCCCCGAACGGGTTCAGGCCATGCGCACCGAAGCGCGGCGGCGCGGCCTGAACCCCAATCAATGGTTCTTCCAGACCGAGCGGGTGGCGATGGAGCAAGTGGGGATGGGGCCGGTGAACTTCGTCAACAGCGTCAACAAGTACTTCCTGGCATTCGACCGCGAACGATTGGCACTGGAAGGTACGCGCAGACGCTAACGTTGTTGGCGCACGTCGTACGTAACGCAGTGCTTGTATCTTGCCGCCCAAGCCCCTAGCATGGCCCTTGCGCCGATTTAAACAGCTACTTGCGGGGCGCGCGACGGCCCTCTGCAAGGCCGCCGAAATACCGCTAAAGCGCTGGTTCGGTGACGCCTCCCACCGCTGCCCAGCGGGATTCGCGAGGCGGAGATCTACCCATGAGTTGTCCACGTACCAGTGTCTGCCTGAGCCCTTTGGCCGTCGAGCCCACGGCGCGCACTCCCCGAATTCTGCTGGGCGGTTCCCACCAGCCGACCTTGCTGCGCCATCTCGAAGGTCTGTCTCGGCGCAAAGGCCAGGCTCGGGCATTTCTCATCCAGTTCGCCGACATCCATGAGCAAGCCGACCTGGCACGCTACGGCAACGATCGTTTCGACCTGGCCGTGATCCAGGCGCCGACTGCGGCTATGGCCGACCAGGTCATTGCCCAGCTCACCCGCATTGCCCGACAAGGGCTGATCACCCGTCGCTGAGGCGCTTCCATTCCACCCAGCTTGCAACCACCGAGTGCGCCTGCGTGGCCGTTCGCGTGGCGTGAGGAGAGGGCTGTTGAGCACCAACATCATCACCACCGAAGGGCATCAGGCACTCAAGCAGGAGCTCGACCATCTGTGGCGTGTGTACCGTCCGGAGATCACCCAGAAGGTGGCATGGGCCGCTTCGCTGGGCGATCGCAGCGAAAATGCCGATTACCAATACAACAAGAAACTGTTGCGCGAAATCGACCGGCGTGTGCGCTACCTGCGAAAGCGCTTGGAAGACGTACGGGTCGTAGCCTATGCCGCCGAACAGGAGGGCAAGGTGTTTTTCGGCGCTTGGGTGGAAGTGGAGAACGACGAGGGCGACCTCATGACCTTCCGCATCGTCGGCTATGACGAGATCTACGGCCGCAACGACTACATTTCCATCGACTCACCCATGGCCCGTGCCCTGCTGAAGAAACAGGTAGGTGACGAGGCGGTGGTGCAGACGCCGACCGGCGAGGCGTCCTGGTACGTCAACAGGATCTGGTACCTGCCGGTCGGCCACTAGGCCTCAACCTTCGCGCAACACTGTCAGCGGACTGGCGTTCAGCGCGCGGCGCGTGCCTAGCATGCCGGCACCGCCTACCAGCACTGCCCCTACGACCGGCAGCACCAGCAACCAGGGGTGCGGGCTCCAGGTAAGGGCGAAGGCGTAGCGGTACAGCACCCACGTCACCAGTTCGCAGCCCAGCGCGGCCAGCACGCCGCTGGCCGCGCCAAGCAAGCCGAACTCGATGCGTCGAGTGCGCACCAGCAACGATCTGGACGCGCCCAAGGCGCGCAGCAGGGCGCCTTGGCGAATACGTTCGTCGAGTGTGGCTTGCAGCCCGGCGAAGAGCACCGCCAAGCCCGCCGCGAGCACGAACAGCAGCACGTATTCGACCGCCAGGGTCACTTGCGCGAGGATGCTGCGCAGTTGGCTCAGCAACGCATCGACTTGCAGGATGGTAGCGGCGGGGAATGCCCGCGACAGCGTCACCACGTCTTTGTCGTGCCCGGCCGGCAGGTAGAAGCTGGTCAGGTAGGTAGTTGGCAAGCCTTGCAGGGTACCCGGTCGGAAGATCATGTAGAAGTTCGGCTGGAAGCTGTCCCAGTGCACGGTACGCAAACTGCTGACCTTGGCCGAGTGCTGCTGGTCGCCGATGTCGAAGGTCAGTTCGTCGCCAAGCTTGAGGCCCAGGCTGGCGGCGAGCTCGGCTTCGACCGAGACATCGGGCGTCGTTACGTCGGGCGTCGCCACGTCGGGCGTGCCCTGCGGCGGCTGCGCACCCTGCCACCACCGGCCTTCGCTGAGCGCGTTGCCGGAGGGCAGCTCGGCGGCCCAGGTCAGGCTCAGGTCGCGCTGCACGGCGCGTTCGCCCGTGGAATCCTTGGTCACCACTTGGTTCACTGGCTGGCCGTTGATCGCAACCAAGCGGCCAGGCGTGACCGGATACAGCGGCGCCGAGTGTGCGCCGATGGCGTGCAACTGCTGGGCGAAGGGCTCGCGCTGGTCGGGCAGGATGTTCAGGGCGAAATGGTTCGGTGCGTCGGCGGGCAGTTGAGCTTGCCAGGTGTCGAGCAGCTCACCGCGCAACAGCGCCACCAAGCCCATGGCCAGCAGGATCAAGCCGAACGCCAGAGCTTGCCCGGCTGCGGCCAGCGGGTAGCGCAGCAACTGCCCCAAGCCCAGGCGCCAGGTCAGCGGCGCACCGGCCAAGGCACGGCGCAGGCTGCGTAGGCCCAGCAACAACAAGCCCCCTAGCACTGCAGCAGCGATCAGCCCGCCGCCCAGCAAGGCGAAGGTCAAGAGCAAGTCGAGGCTCAACCGCCACATGATCAAGCCAAGTGCCAGCAACGCAGCGCCATAGACCAACCAGCTGCTGGGCGGCACGGGCAACAGGTCGCGGCGCAGCACGCGAAGCGGCGGCACCCGACCAAGGGCCGCGAGCGGCGGCAAGGCGAAACCGGCCAACGCCACCAGGCCCGTAGCGATGCCGGCCAGGGCCGGCTCGATCCCGCCGGGCGGCAAGGTGCTTGGCAGCAAGCCCTCGAGCAGTTGGAACAGCCCCAGTTGTGCCAGCCAACCGAGCCCGGCGCCGACCAGTGCAGCGACCAGTCCCAGCATCGCCAGTTGCAGGCAGTACAGTCCCAACGCTTGGCGCCGCGACAAACCCAGGCAGCGCAGCAGGGCGCTGGCGTCCAGTCGGCGCGCGGCATAGCGGCTGGCCGACAAGGCCACGGCGACACCCGCCAGCAGCACCGCCACGAGGCTGGCCATGTTCAGATAACGCTCGGCCTTGCCCAGAGCACCGCCGATCTGTCGGTTGCCATCGCGGGTATCGAGCAGGCGCTGGTTGGCGGCCAGGTGTTGTTCGACGCCTTTACGGTAAGCCGCCAGCGCCTGTGGCTCGCCACGCCAGAGGTCGCGATAGCTGACCCGGCTGCCGGGCTGGATGACGCCGGTAGACGCCAGGTCCGCAAGGTTCATCAACACCCGCGGCGTAAGGCTGTAGAAATTGTTGGCACGGTCGGGCTCATAGGTGAGCACCCGTGCTAGGCGCAAGGTCTTCTGGCCGACGTCGATGCTGTCGCCGATCTGCATGCCCAGCGCGACCAACAGACGCGGCTCGACCCAGGCCTCGCCCGGTCCGGGGCCGCCACCGGGCGACTCGGCCCCGTAAGCGGCGGGCGCGCTGCGGATTTCGCCGCGCAGCGGGTATTGCGTATCGGCGGCCTTGACGCTGGATAGCTGAATGCCCTGATCGCCACCCACCACACTGGTGAATTCGACCACCCGGGCATGGGTCAGGCCCAGCGCCACGCCGTAGTCGATCTGCTCGGCGCGGGCAGGGGAGCTGCCTTGCAGCACCAGGTCCGCACCCAGAAACTCCGTGGCCCGCAATTGCATGGCACCGTTCAGCCGCGCGCCGAAATAACCGATGGCGGTACTGGCAGCCACCGCCACCAGCACCGAGAAAAATAGCACGCGCACTTCGCTGGCCCGTGCATCGCGGCGCAGTTGGCGACCGGCAAGGGCCAGCAGGGCGGAAAAATTGAGTCGGCTCATCAAGGCTCCAGCGGCGCGACCAGGCGGCCGGCATCCAGGCGGATCGAATGCCGGCAGCGTTTGGCCAGGCGGTCGTCGTGGGTCACCAGCACCAGGGTGGTGCCGCGCTCCTGATTGAGTTCGAACAGCAGGTCGCTGATGCGCTCGCCGGTCAGGCTGTCGAGGTTGCCCGTAGGCTCGTCGGCGAACAGCACCGAGGGTTGCGCTGCGAAGGCGCGGGCGATGGCCACGCGCTGCTGCTCGCCGCCCGACAGCTGGCGCGGCGTGTGGGTCAGGCGTTGGCTCAGGCCGACCCGCGCGAGCAGCTCGCTGGCCACGTCCCGCGCATCGCGCCGGCCTTCGAGTTCGAGCGGCAGCATGACGTTTTCCAAGGCATTGAGGCTGTCGAGCAACTGGAAGGATTGGAAGACGAAGCCCACGTGTTCGGCACGCACCTGCGCGCGCTGGTCTTCGTCGAGCGGGGAGAGGTCTTTGCCGGCGAGGATGACGGTGCCCGCGCTGGGACGGTCGAGCCCGGCCAGCAGGCCGAGCAGGGTCGACTTGCCCGATCCCGAGGCACCGACGATGGCCAGGCTGTCGCCAGCGTTGAGGCTCAAGGTCAGCGGATGGAGAATGGTCAGGTCGCCTTCCGCGCTGGGGACCACTTTGCTAAGGTTCTGCGCAACGAGAATGCTGGGGCCCATGGAGAATCCAATGCGAATGTGGTGGTTGAGTGCCGGTCTGGCCCTGTGTTGTCTGGCGCAGACCGCGGTAGCGGGAACGGTGCTGGTGGTGGGCGATAGTATCAGTGCCGGTTTCGGCCTGAACACTGGCCAGGGCTGGGTGAATTTGTTGCAAAAACGCCTCGAGCAAGAGGGAAATGTCACCCAAGTGGTCAACGCGTCGATCAGTGGCGATACCAGTGCTGGCGGCCGCGCGCGCCTGCCCGCGTTGCTCAAGGCCCATAAGCCGGATCTGGTGGTGGTGGAGCTGGGCGGCAATGACGGCTTGCGTGGCCAAGCACCGGATCAATTGCAACAAAATCTTGCCTCGATGATCGACCAGGCCCGCGACAGCGGCGCCAAGGTCGCGCTATTGGGCATGCGCCTGCCACCCAACTATGGCGTGCGTTACACGACGGCCTTCGCCAACGTCTATACCGACCTGGCAAAAGCCAAAGACGTTCCACTGGTGCCGTTCTTCCTCGAAGGCGTCGGCGGCGTGCCGCAACTGATGCAGGCCGACGGCATCCATCCTGCGCAGGGCGCGCAGCAACGGCTGCTGGAAAATGCCTGGCCGGTGATCGAACCCTTGCTCTGACGCTTTAATCGGGGGCGGCTTTCGGCTAATGTTGCGCCCCCCGTTTCGAGTGCCACCCATGCCACGCCCCGCCTGGTCCCTGTACGCCTACCAACTGATCGAACCCGACGAGCAACTCGATCTGTTCGCCTGCCAGGAAGTGCGTGTCCACCTCGTTACCCGTCAACTGGAGCTTGGCGCGCCTGCCGACCGCACTTTGTGTGGCGGGTTGTTGCCGGCACAGCCGCGCTGGTCGACGGTCGAGCCGGGCGTCTACCGCGATACCCGCCTGTGCCAATTGTGCCGGGCCATTCTCGATGCCCAGCGGCGCGGCACGCGGCCGGTCTGGCCGGAACTCTAAAGGCCTTTGGTCATCTACCACAGGTGCCGGCGGCACGCGCCTCCCGCTTGTAGGAACGCGCGTGTACAATCGGCGGACTTGAACCCCGTTCGTTAAGGATTCACCGGATGTCGCCGCGTTTGCCTCGCGTTACCCGTTGCCTGTCTCTGGCTGCCCTGTTGCTCGCAGGCCCGGCCGTTGCGCTGGAACTGCCGTTGCCGTCACCGGGTGAGGACGTCGTCGGCCAGGTGCGCACCATCACCGCCAAGTACGAAGACACCTTCGCCGACATCGCCACGGCCAACGACCTGGGCTATCTGGAAATGGTCGCCGCCAACCCCGGCGTCGACCCCTGGCTGCCTGGGGCCGGTACCGAAATCATCCTGCCCACCCGCTACGTACTGCCGCCAGGTCCCCGCGAAGGCGTGGTGATCAACTTGGCCGAGTACCGTCTGTACTACTACCCGAAGAACGAACCGGTGGTATACACCTTCCCACTTGGCATCGGTCGGGAAGGGTGGGGCTCTCCCATCGCCAACACCAAGATCATCGCCAAGACGCCCAACCCGACCTGGACTCCGCCAGCGTCCATCCGTGCCGAACATGCCGCCGACGGTGACATCCTGCCGGCCGTGGTGCCCGCGGGACCGGACAACCCGTTGGGGCCTTTCAAGTTCACCTTGGGTGTGCCGGGTTACCTGATTCATGGCTCGAACAAGAAATTCGGCATCGGCATGCGCACCAGCCACGGCTGTTTCCGCATGCTCAACAACAATGTGTTGCAACTGTCGGAACTGGTGCCGGTGGGCACTTCGGTGCGGATCATCAACGAGCCCTATAAGTTCGGCCTCAGCGGTGGCAAGGTCTACCTCGAAGCGCATACGCCTCTGGACGAAAGCGGCAACCCATCGGTAGTCGACAAGCACACGGCCGTGATCAATGCTTTGCTCAAGCGTGAAGATCTGGCCAACAACCTGCGTATGAACTGGGACATGGTGCGCGATGTAGTGGCCGCCGAAGACGGCATGCCTGTGGAAATCGCAGTACCCAATGCCACCTCTGGGACGGCGCCGGTGGTTTCGGGCTTGCCGCCCGAGCTGCAGTGAGCGTCCTGTAGTTGAAAGTACCCGCCTCGTGCGGGTTTTTTCATGCCAAACGCCACGTTCGTTACAGGCAACAAAAAAGCCGACCCTGGATGGGATCGGCTTAGTAATAATCCGTGAGGATTATTATTTGCGGCTGGCTTTGTCCAGCATGCGCAGAGCGCGCTCGTTGGCTTCGTCAGCGGTCTGCTGAGCCTTCTGAGCAGCGGCCAGTGCGTCGTCAGCCTTGCGGTAGGCTTCGTCGGCACGGGCTTGAGCGCGCGCTGCTGCGTCTTCGGTAGCGGTCAGACGAGCTTCGGTTTCTTTGGTGACGCTGCTGCTGCAACCGGTAGCCAGGATTGCGGCCAGGGCCAGGCCAGAGAGTTTCAGAACGTTGTTCATCGTGTTCCCCTTCAAGGACGTTATATCTATTAAGTAGCCATCTCTCGAATGAGAAACTGGCCGGCGTACATAGTACCCATTACTTGTAGTAAGTAAACTGACTGAACGCAAGAAGCTCGAAAAAATCCGTGCGCCGGCGCCTGACTTAATGGGGATGAGCCCATTGTCACGTCTCCCCTGTGACAACGCCGATCGCGCACTAGTGCAATAACTTTTTCGTGGAACTAAGAATGACTTTTTGTGTCTTCGTGCGTCTATGTCCTTTGAACATTCGCACGCTGCCATGGGAGTCTTTACCTGACACCGAACTGTCTTTTTAGTGTGCGCCGCTTGAGTAACCCGACACGCAGCGCCTACTATCGACAAGTTGCACGGTGTAGAACGATGGCACGCAGCCCAGGGGCGCACGCATAGCCGCCCGGCCAGACGATCGTTCTGCAGCTACCACCCCGATAAGGCGAGGGTCTGCCTCAAGACCTGCAAGGAGTTGTGATGAGCGAAGCGCTGACCATCCACCATGACCAAGCCGGTCATCAATTCGAGACCAATGTGGACGGTCACCGTGCCTACCTGACGTATATGGATCTGGGTAAGCAAACGCTGGACATCTATCGCACCTTCGTTCCCAACGCCCTGCGTGGGCGGGGCATCGCTGCTGCCCTGACCGAGCAGGCGCTGGCCTACGCCGCGCAAATGGGCTACACCGTCATCCCGTCGTGCTCCTATGTCGAGCGCTACATGGAGCGGCAACAGCGCCATGCCAACGAGGCCTGAAACGACTGCGGACTGAATCGCCACCATTGAAAACGCCGGGCATCGCCCGGCGTTTTCGTACACGCAATCCGTGTCAGCTGCGCTTGCGTTTAGGCAGCACGTGCTTGAGCTTCGCATGCATGCTGCGCAAGGCTTTCTCGGTGGTTTCCCAGTCGATGCAGGCGTCGGTCACCGACACGCCGTATTGCAGGTCTTCGAGGTTTTTCGGGATGGACTGCGCGCCCCAGTTCAGGTGGCTTTCCACCATCAGGCCGATGATCGACTGGTTGCCTTCCAGAATCTGGTTAGCCACGTTGTCCATCACCAGAGGTTGCAGTGCCGGGTCCTTGTTGGAGTTGGCATGGCTGCAATCGACCATGATGTTCGGCTTGATCTTGGCCTTGGCCAGATCCTGTTCGCACAGCGCGACGCTGACCGAATCGTAGTTGGGCTTGCCGTTGCCGCCGCGCAGCACCACATGCCCATAGGCGTTGCCCTTGGTGGTGACGATCGACACGCCGCCTTGCTGGTTGATACCCAGGAAGCGGTGGGGTTTGGACACCGATTGCAGGGCATTGATGGCGACGGTGAGACCGCCATCGGTACCGTTCTTGAAGCCGACCGCCGAGGACAGGCCAGAGGCCATTTCCCGGTGGGTCTGGGATTCGGTGGTACGTGCGCCGATGGCCGACCAGCTGATCAGGTCTTGCAGGTACTGCGGGGAGATCGGGTCCAGCGCTTCGGTGGCGGTGGGCAGACCTTGCTCGGCGAGGTCCAGCAGCAGTTGGCGACCGATGTGCAGGCCGTCCTGGATCTTGAACGAGTCGTCCAGGTACGGATCGTTGATCAGGCCTTTCCAGCCTACGGTGGTGCGCGGCTTCTCGAAATACACCCGCATGACCAGGTACAGCGTGTCGGACACTTCCTCGGCCAGCGCCTTCAGGCGTTCGGCGTAGGCGTGTGCGGCCTTGAGGTCATGGATGGAGCAGGGGCCGACGACGACGAACAGGCGATGGTCCTTGCCGTCGAGAATGTTGCGCACCACTTCGCGACCCTTGGTCACGGTGTCCAGGGCCTTGCTGCTGAGGGGAATCTCTTTTTTCAACTGATCGGGGGTGATCAGGGTGTCGTTGGAGGCGACGTTCAAGTCATCGATCGGTAAATCAGCCATCGTGTTACTCGTCAGGTCACGGGTGCTGGCCGCCAGCGACCCCGTGCGGCCCAGCAGCAGATTGTTCGCAACGGGGAAGGGCAGAACCTTAGCGCGTTAAAGGGGCCTGCGACAATGGGCAAACCCCGAGGCTATTGGGGTTTTTGCCCATTGGTCGGCAGCGCTGCCGGCGTTTGGCATGGGTGGACCTCGAAACTCGGCGACCGTGTGTGGCAAGATCGGTGGCCCGACACAAGCCTTCTGGAGCGCCGCATGACCTCTACCCCCGTACGCGTCGGCATCATCGGCAGCGGTGCCATCGGTGGCTTTTATGGCCTGATGCTGGCGCGTGCCGGCTTCGACGTGCATTTTCTGCTGCGCGGCGACTATGCCCACGTACGTGACCAGGGCATGACCCTCGACAGCGCCCTGCATGGCACCTTCACCCTGAAGGTGCGCGCCTATGAGGATGCCGCCGCCTTGCCGCCCTGTGACTGGTTGCTGGTCGGCGCCAAGGCCACCAGCAACGCCGAGCTGGCCCCGCTGATCGCCCAAGCGGCTGCGCCGGGTGCCAAGGTGATCCTGCTGCAGAACGGCTTGGGCGTCGAAGAGCAACTTCGCCCGATGCTGCGTGACGACATGCACCTGCTGGGCGGATTGTGCTTCGTCTGCGTCAGCCGCCAGGCACCTGGATTCGTTCGACACCAGGCGCTGGGGGCGGTGAACGTGGGCTACCACAGCGGCCCGGCCAGCGGCGACCAAGCCATGGTGGTGGTCGAAGCCGCCGCGCAATTGTTCCACGCGGCAGGTCTGGACTCCCAGGCGATGGAGGATCTGGGCCTGGCGCGCTGGCAGAAGCTGGTGTGGAACGTGCCTTACAATGGCCTGTCGGTCCTGCTGGGCGCCAGTACCACGCCGCTGATGGCTGACCCTGACAGCCGCGCCTTGATCCAGGCATTGATGCGTGAAGTCGTGCAGGGTGCCCAGGCCTGCGGGCACGACCTGGACGACAGCTTTGCCGCGCATCTGCTGCGGGTCACCGAACAGATGCCTGACTACTGGCCGAGCATGCACCACGACCACGCCCAGCAGCGCCCTCTTGAGTTGCAGGCCATCTACGGCGAACCGCTCGCCCGCGCCCGGGAAGCCGGTTGCTTGTTGCCGCGCATGGAGGCTTTGTACCAGGCCCTGGCGTTCATCGATCGCAGCAATCGCGCGGGCTGAGCCGGCGCCTGGCACGGCCGACAGCGGGGCGCTTGCACGAAGCGCTGCGACCGCGCAAGGCGCTGCTAAGCTCAACCTTGCGCTGCCGCCTGGCAGCCGAGGAGGTCGGATGATCCGTTCCCTGCTGTACGCCAGCGACCTGGGCGTGTACGCGCCATTCGTCATGCACCACGCGCTAGCCCTGGCGCGTACCTTCGATGCCGATCTGTATGTGGTCCATGCCGTCGAGCCCATGGGCCAGTTCGCCGAATCCTTGCTGCAAAGCTACCTGGACGCACGCACCCTCGACCAGTTGCACAGCCAGGGTGTCAGCGCGGTGCTGGCCAACATCGAACGACGGGTGCTGGAGAACTTTCGCGAGGAACTGGGCGAGGCGGCTGATCTGGCAGTCATCAAGGCCGTGCGCGTGCGTCAGGGCGATCCGGCGCAGGTGGTTCTCGATCAGGTCGAGTGCCTGCAAGCCGACCTGCTGGTGTTCGGCAGCCACAGTCACGGTGCGGGCGTGGATGTGCCGATTGGCCGCACGGCCGTACGGTTGCTGCAATTGGCCCAGGTGCCGGTTTATATGGTTCCGCTTTCGCCCCACTTGGGGCGTAGGAAAGTTTGAACGATGCCGGTCAGAAATTTACCTGTCGCTAGGGCGAAAAAGTTCTAGATTTATTTGCTTGACCACTCATATAGTTATAACCCGTGCCGCTCGCCGCTGACTTACGCCGATTCGAGGTATACCTATGAAGCTCCAACAACTGCGCTACATCTGGGAAGTGGCGCACCACGACCTCAACGTATCGGCTACGGCGCAGAGCCTCTATACCTCGCAGCCCGGCATCAGCAAGCAGATCCGCCTGCTCGAGGACGAACTGGGCGTCGAAGTCTTCGCCCGCAGCGGCAAGCACCTGACGCGCGTCACTCCGGCGGGCGAGCGCATCATCACCACCGCAGGCGAAATCCTGCGCAAGGTCGAAAGCATCAAGCAGATCGCCCAGGAGTTCTCCAACGAGAAAAAGGGCACGCTGTCCATCGCCACCACCCACACCCAGGCACGCTATGCCTTGCCTCCGGTCATCAGCAACTTCATCAAGCAGTACCCCGAAGTGGCCCTGCACATGCATCAGGGTTCGCCCATGCAGATCGCCGAAATGGCCGCGGACGGTACCGTCGACTTCGCCATCGCCACCGAGGCGTTGGAGCTGTTCAACGATCTGATCATGATGCCGTGCTACAAGTGGAACCGTTGCGTGGTGGTGCCCCAGGGCCACGCCTTGACCAAGCTGCCCAAGCTCACGCTCGAAGCCTTGGCCGAATACCCTATCGTCACCTATGTGTTCGGCTTCACCGGCCGTTCGAAGCTCGACGAAGCGTTCAATCACCGCGGCCTGATTCCCAAAGTGGTGTTCACCGCCGCCGACGCCGACGTCATCAAGACGTACGTACGCTTGGGGCTAGGCGTAGGTATCGTGGCCGGCATGGCGGTCGATGCCAAACTCGACAGCGACCTGGTGGCGCTCGATGCCAGCGAGCTGTTCGAACCGAGCATCACCAAGATCGGCTTCCGCCGCGGTACCTTCCTGCGCGGTTTCATGTGCGACTTCATCGAGAAGTTCGCGCCGCACCTGACTCGCGAAGTGATGGCCAAGGCTATCCAGTGCCATAACAAGCAGGAGCTCGAGGCACTGTTCGAAGGCGTGGAACTGCCGGTGCATTGAGCCGGCTTGGAGCGCCGGCCAGGCGCTCCGGTGATCGCCGGACCCTTACGAAGGTCAAGCCTTGGTGATGAGGTTGCCGGCGTGCAGCCCGCATTCCTTTTGCGTGGACTCTTCCCACCACCACCGTCCTTCACGCTCGTGCTGGCGTGGCAAGACCGGGCGGGTGCAGGGTTCGCAGCCGATGCTGATGAATCCGCGCTCGTGCAGGCTGTTGTAGGGCAGCTCAAGCATGCGGATGTAACCCCAGACTTCTTCGCTGGTCATCTGCGCCAAGGGGTTGAATTTATACAGTGGCCGCTCGGGCGTGGAAAATGCGCCGTCGATTTCCAGCACCGGCACTTGGCTACGGGTACCTGGGCTCTGATCACGGCGCTGGCCAGTGGCCCAGGCGCGCACGGTCGACAATTTGCGCCGCAGCGGTTCGATCTTGCGGATGCCGCAGCATTCGCCATGGCCGTCGCGGTAGAAGCTGAACAAGCCCTTTTCCTTGACGAAGGCGTCGAGCCGGTCACGGTCCGGGCTGAGCAGTTCGATGGGCAGGTTGTATTGCTCGCGGACCTGCTCGATGAAGCGGTAGGTCTCGGGGTGCAGGCGCCCGGTGTCGAGGCTGAATACCTTGACCTGCTTGTTGAGTTTCCAGGCCATGTCCACCAGCACCACGTCCTCGGCACCGCTGAAGGAGATCCACAGGTCGTCGCCGAAATGTTCGAAGGCGAGCTTGAGGATGTCTTGCGGGGACTTGCTGGCATAGGTCGCGGCCAGGGCGGCGACGTCGAAAGGTTGGCTCATCAGGCGGTTTCCATCGTGAAAGTGGCGCTGGGCGCTCGTAGTGGGTCGATGGTAACAAAAAACCGCAGACCGGCGAGGCGAGCGGATGCCTGGCTGCACATCGCGAGGCATTCGTGCGAGAGGGCACGAAACAGTCATTGTCGACCTTTGGGCGCTACAACCCTTGCAACGTCTCCATCAGCACCCGCACCTTGGCGATCGATTCCTCGTACTCCGCCTGCCAGTCCGAATCGGCCACCACCGCGCCGCCGCCCCAGCAACTGACCTGGCCGTCCTTGATCAGCACGCTGCGAATGGCGATGGAACTGTCCATCTCGCCGCGCACGTCCAGGTAGAGCAGGGAGCCGCAATACAACGCCCGGCGATGGGGTTCCAGCTCGTCGATGATCTGCATGGCGCGAATCTTCGGTGCGCCGGTGATCGAACCGCCGGGGAAGCTGCCCGCGATCAGGTCCAGGGCATCGTTGCCCGGCGCCAGGCGGCCGGTGACGCTGCTCACCAAGTGATGGACGTTGGGATAGCTCTCCAGGCTGAAAAGCTCCGGCACTCGCACCGAGCCGATCTCGCAGCTGCGTCCCAAGTCGTTGCGCAGCAGGTCGACGATCATCAAGTTTTCCGAGCGGTCTTTGGGGCTTGCCAGCAGCTCGCGGGCGTTGGCGGCGTCTTGCTCCGGGGCGCTGGCGCGCGGGCGGGTGCCCTTGATCGGCCGGGTTTCCACCTGTTTGCCACGCACCTGGATGAAGCGCTCGGGGGAAAAGCTCAACAGCGCCGTGCCATCGGCCAGTTGCATGAAACCCGAGAACGGCGTGGGGCACGCGCTGCGCAGCGCCTGGTAGGCGTGCCAGGGATCGCCCGCACAAGGTGCGCGAAAGCGTTGCGTCAGGTTGATCTGGTAGCAGTCACCGGCCTGGATGTAGGTCTGCACACGGTCGAAGGCCTGGCGGTACTGCTGGCGGTCGAGGTCGCCACGCATCGGTGCCAGCAGGCGAAAACCAGTATGCTGCGGCGCCGCGCCGGTGTCGAACAGGCGCACCAGGCGAGCGCGCTCGGGCGCTTCGAGCTGGGGGTGGAAGACCAGCTGGCTGGTACGCAAACGGTGGTCGCTGATCAGTGCCCAGCCATACAGGCCCAGGTGCGCATCGGGAAGGCCGAGGTCGTCCACGGCGCAGGCGGGCAGTGGCTCCAGGCGGCGGCCGAAGTCGTAGCTCAGGTAGCCGATCAGCCCGCCCGCGAAGGGCAGCTCGCAGCCCGCGGGCAGGGTCGCCTCGCCCAAGCCACGCAAGGCCTCGCGCAGGCGCCGCAGGTACGCCGTGCCGGGTTCGTCGGCAGGCGCTTGCAGCTGTTGCAGCGGCCAGGCGCTGAGCAGGTCGAAGCGGCCGCGCTCGGCGCCTGGTCGGGCGCTGTCGAGCAGGACGGCGCCAGGTGCCTCGCGCACGTGGGCGAAATACACGGCAGGGTCGGTCTGATAGGGCAGGGGGTGGAGCGTACAGGTCGGCATCAGTCAGGGCAGTGATGGCAAAGCGAGGAGGGCGATTGTAGTCCGCTGTGGGAAGGGCGCCTAGGCTCTATATGAAAAGCCTTGGGGCGACGCTTAGGCAGGGAGAATGCCGACAGTATGGGGTCAGACGCTGCGGTTGATTCGGGCGGGACGTCCCTATTGGACGTCACCCTCCCTCGACGCACGCCTGTCGAGACTTGTGCAATGCACCAAGGCGCTGGACATGCTCCCGGCGCGCTGGCGCCGCGCCCAGAGCGCGTTCCCCTTCGAGACTGCGGCCAGTGCCGGGCGAACCCGACCCTGCTCAATACGCCGGCACGTGCCCGAACAGGTTCTGCGCGACCTTCACGCGCTGCTCGGCGTCTTCGCTCACCCCGTCCTTGGCCAGGGCTTCGAGGTGGGCCTCGATGGCGTGGGTGCGCTGGGTCAGGCCGCAGTCGTTGGCGATCTGGATGTTCAGGCCCGGGCGGGCGTTGAGCTCCAGGATCAGCGGGCCTTTGTCCTGGTCCAGCACCATGTCCACGCCGATGTAGCCCAGGCCGCACAGCTCGTAGCAACTGGCGGCCAGCTTCATGAAGCCGTCCCAGGTCGGCAGTTGCACACCGTCGACCGAGTTGGTGGTGTCGGGGTGCTTGCTGATGATGCGGTTCAGCCAGGTGCCGCGCAGGGTGACGCCGGTGGCCAGGTCCACGCCCACGCCGATGGCGCCCTGGTGCAGGTTGGCCTTGCCGCCGGACTGCCGGGTCGGCAGGCGCAACATGGCCATCACCGGGTAGCCCATCAGCACGATGATGCGGATGTCCGGTACGCCTTCGTAACTGATGCTCTTGAAGATCTGGTCGGGGGTGACGCGGTACTCGATCAGCGCGCGGTCGCGGTGCCCGCCCAGCGAGTACAAGCCGGTGAGGATGCTCGACACCTGGTGCTCGATCTCTTCGTGGCTGATGATCTTGCCCGACACCGTGCGGTAGCGGTCCTCGAAGCGGTCGGCAACCACCAGGATGCCGTCGCCACCGGCGCCCTGCGCCGGCTTGATGACGAAATCGCTGCGCCCGCCGATGATCTCGTGCAGCGTGTCGATCTGCTTCTCGGTCTCGATGATGCCGTACATCTCCGGCACATGGATGCCAGCGGCCAGGGCCCGTTCCTTGGTGATGATCTTGTCGTCCACCACCGGGTACAGGCTGCGCTTGTTGTACTTGAGCACATAGTCGGCGTTGCGCCGGTTGATGCCCATGATGCCCCGCGCCTCCAGGGCCTTCCAGGTCTTGATCAGTCCGAACATCAGCCGTCAGCCTTTTTCAGGAACGCCTTGAAGCGCACGAGCTCGGTCAGGCGGTAGCCGCGGTAGCGACCCATCGCCAGCATGAAGCCCACCAGGATCAACAGCACGGCCGGGAAGGTGAAGACGAAGTACACCAGCTCCGGCACCATCATCAGCAGGTGCGCCAGGGACGCAGCGAACAGCGTGCCGATGGCGACCTTCATGGCATGGCCGCCGCCACGCTCTTCCCAGGTGATCGACAGCCGCTCGATGGTCATGGTCAGAATCACCATTGGGAACAGCGCCACGGACAGCCCGCGCTCGAGGCCCAACTTGTGGCTGAACAGACTGATGGCGGCGATCAGCACCACGACGAAGGTCAGCACCACCGACAGACGCGGCAGCATCTGCAGCTTGAGGTGCTCCAGGTACGAGCGCAGCGACAGGCCCAGCGCGGTGATCACCGTGAACAGCGCGATGCCGAAGCCCAACTGCGTTTCGCGGAAGGCCAGGGCGATCAGCACCGGGGTGAAGGTGCCCAGGGTCTGGATGCCGATCAGGTTGCGCAGCACCAGGATCACCAGCACGCCGATGGGAATCATGACCATGATCATGAAAGTCTGCTGGGTTTGCAGCGGCAGGCTGTACAGCGAGTATTCGAGGAAGTCGGCGTCGGTGTTCTCGTCGGTCAGCTTGGCCAGGCGGATGGCGTTCATCTCGCTGTTGTTCAGGCTGAAGGTGACGTTGGCGCGCTTGCCGCCATCGACGGTGACCAGGTTGTCGTCGCCGCTCCACCACATCAGGCGGTCGCTGGGCAGGCCCTGTTCGCCGGTGTCGGGGTTGAAGTACAGCCAGTCGCTGCCGTTGAAGCTGCGCAGCCACAGTTCAGGGGTTTGCGGGGTGTCCGCCACCAGGCGGATGGTGTGCACCTTTTCCATCGGCACGTGGGCGATGGACAGCAGCAGGTCGATGACCTTGGCCTTGTTCAGCGCCGAGGTGTCGCCGGCCAGCAGCAGTTTGACGTTGTCGTCGTTGAGGTTGTTGACCCGCTTGATGGTCTCGCCGACGAAGGTTTCGACGTCGGCAGAATGCTGGCGGATCGGCGCCATCAAAGCTTCGGCGGCGACCTTCTCCGGCCCTTCGACGGCCAGGCTGTCGCGGAAGGTCGGGCCTTTGATCTTGGCCTTTTCGGCGCTGTAGCGCTTGGTCAGCACCAGACGGTAATAAAGGGTCTGGTTGCCGCTGGCACGGCGTGCCGACCAGGTCACCTTGCGGTTGCCGTCGGCGCGGTTGACGCTCACGCCATAGTTGTTGGAGATGAAGCTCTCGTTGAGGCTGACGTAATCGCGATTGAGCGGCGGCACGAACATCTGCACCTTGACCGGGTCCTTGGAGCTGGCCACGAACTCGACCTTGGCGTCGATGTTCCACAGGTCGTCGGTCTCGTCTTCGGTCACCGGAATGCCGAGGAAGAAAATCTGATAGGCCGTGACCATGATGCCCAGCAGCACCAGGACGGTGATGAGGACTTTCAGGTGAAGGGTAAGAGAACGCATCGGAATTACTCTGCGGTAGGAGCTTCGGGGGCACAGGCAGGTTTGCCGGCCGCGTATTTAAGGCTTGGATCGACCACGGCGCTGAAGTGCTTGAGCGCCTCGGAGCCGATCAACAGGGGAAACTGGAACGCGCTGCGGTCGGTGAGGTTGACCTCGATGGTGCGCTGCGTGCGGCCCATGCAGATCTCGAGTTCGATGACCGGACGTGCAGTGTAGGCCTTGCCCGATTCGCCGTCATAGTCGCCGGCGCGGCGCTTGATTTTGCTGACTCTGGCCAAGGGGCGCTCGATGGGGTGTTTGTGCGCGCTGTCGATGCCCAGGTAGAAACGTACCCAACTTTCACCGTCGCGCTTGAAGCGCTTGATGTCGCGAGCGCTGAGCGAGGCGGTCTTGGCGCCAGTGTCGAGCTTGGCGGCCACTTCCAGATCGAGACCGCCCAGGCGGGCGTACTCGTTCAGACCGTACACGGTCTTGTCCGCCGCCTGGACGAAGGCGGGCAGCAGAAGCAGGCAGAGCAGCGATAGAACGGGTGTGGGTTTCATAATCCTGGCGCAGTACGGTGCGAAGTTGAGGCGGACGGCGTGCAGCGGCTGCCTGCGCATCCTCGTTCAGCTGCCATCGCGCTCGAGGCGCGGCAGGCAGGCTGGGCCTGCACCGCCAAGCGGCGCGGCAGTCTACCACGCCGAGGTGTGGACGCCAGCGGGCGGCGTTCTGACAGCGAAGCGGGAAGGGAGTTTCTCTTGAATGTGATTGTCGACAATCCCGGTTTTTTACATTGACCATTGGCTAGTTAATGGCTAGCTTTGCCGTTAACAGCTTTCAAGGTGTCGACAATAATGCAAGCGACCGCCGTATCCGCGCAGACCACCGTCGACGAGGGCGAAACCCTCTCCGAGCACGTGTTCCGGCGTATCCAAACTGCAATCATCCAGGGCGACATCGCCCCCGGCAGCAAGATCTCCGAACCCGAACTGGCCCGCACCTACGGCATCAGCCGAGGCCCGTTGCGCGAAGCCATCCACCGCCTCGAAGGCCAGCGTCTGGTGGTGCGCGTGCCGCATGTCGGTGCCCGCGTGGTGTCGCTGAGCACCCAGGAGCTGATCGAGCTGTACCAGATTCGCGAGTCCCTGGAAGGCATGGCCTGCCGGCTGGCCGCCGAACGCATGAGCGCCGAGCAGATCCAGGCCCTGCGCCAGGTGCTCGACACCCACGAGCAGGACGCCGCGTTCCAGGCGGGGCTGGGCTACTACCAGCAGGAAGGCGACTACGATTTCCACTACCGGATCATCCACGGCAGCGGCAACCAGACCTTAGTACAGATGCTCTGCGGCGAGCTGTACCAACTGGTGCGCATGTACCGCATCCAGTTCTCCACCACGCCCAACCGCCCGCATCAGGCCTTCGCCGAACACCACCGCATTCTCGATGCCATCGAAGCCGGCGACGGCGAACTGGCCGAGCTGTTGATGCGCCGCCACATCGGCGCATCGCGCCGCAACATCGAGCGCCATGCCCTGGCCGCCGAGTCTTCCAGTACCCGAGGTGATCAATGAGCAGCACACGTACCCCCGGCCAACGCTTTCGCGACGCAGTCGCCGCCGAGCATCCCCTGCAAGTAGTCGGCACCATCAACGCCAACCATGCCCTGCTGGCCAAGCGCGCCGGCTTCAAAGCCGTCTACCTGTCAGGCGGCGGCGTGGCGGCCGGCTCGCTGGGCCTGCCGGATCTGGGCATCAGCGGCCTGGACGATGTGCTGACCGACGTGCGGCGCATCACCGACGTCTGCGATTTGCCGCTGCTGGTGGACATCGACACCGGCTTCGGCGCCTCGGCCTTCAACGTGGCGCGCACCGTGCGTTCGATGCAGAAGTTCGGCGCCGCTGCGGTGCACATCGAGGACCAGGTGGGCGCCAAGCGCTGCGGCCATCGGCCGAACAAGGCCATCGTCACGCAGCAGGAGATGGTCGACCGCATCAAGGCCGCCGTGGACGCGCGTCTGGACGACAGCTTCGTGATCATGGCGCGCACCGACGCACTGGCCGTCGAAGGCCTGGACGCCGCGCTGGACCGCGCCGCCGCCTGTGTCGAAGCCGGCGCCGACATGATCTTCCCCGAGGCCATCACCGAACTGCCCATGTACCGGACCTTCGTCGACCGCGTCGGCGTGCCGGTGCTGGCCAACATCACCGAATTCGGCGCCACGCCGCTGTTCACCACCGAGCAGTTGGCCTCGGCCGACGTGTCGCTGGTGCTGTACCCGCTGTCGGCCTTCCGCGCCATGAACAAGGCCGCCGAAAACGTCTACGCCGCGCTGCGCCGCGACGGCACCCAACAGCAGGTGCTGGACACCATGCAGACACGCATGGAGCTGTACGACGCCATCGGCTACCACGCCTTCGAGCAACATCTGGACGCGCTTTTTTCCCAGGAGAAGAGCTGACACCCGCTACACCTGACAAGCCGATGACTCCCTGACAATTTCAATAAAAGGAGCAACACCATGGCCGAAGCAAAAGTATTGAGTGGCGCAGGCCTGCGTGGCCAGGTCGCCGGGCAGACCGCGCTGTCCACCGTGGGCCAGGCCGGCGCCGGGCTGACCTACCGCGGCTACGACGTGCGCGATCTCGCCGCCCATGCCGAATTCGAAGAAGTGGCCTACCTGCTGCTCTATGGCGAACTGCCCAGCGCCGCCCAGCTGGACGAATACAAGACCACGCTCAAGGGCCTGCGCAATTTGCCCCAGGCGCTCAAGGACGTACTCGAACGCATTCCCCGCGACACCCACCCCATGGATGTGATGCGCACCGGCTGCTCGATGCTCGGTACCCTGGAGCCGGAACTGACCTTCGGCGCCCAGCACGACCGCACCGACCGCCTGCTGGCGCTGTTCCCGGCCATCGTCTGCTATTGGTACCGCTTCAGCCACCATGGCGTGCGCATCGACTGTGACAGCGACCAGAGCACCCTCGGCGGCCACTTCCTGGCGTTGCTGCACGGCAAGCCGCCCAGCGAGCTGCACGTCAAGGTGATGAACGTCTCGCTGATCCTCTACGCCGAACACGAATTCAACGCCTCCACCTTCACCGCACGGGTTTGCGCCTCGACCCTCTCGGACCTGTACTCGTGCATCACCGCCGCCATCGGCTCGCTGCGCGGGCCACTGCACGGCGGCGCCAACGAGGCGGCCATGGAGCTGATCGAACGCTTCGCCAGCCCGCAGGAGGCCACCGCCGGGCTGTTGGCCATGCTCGAGCGCAAGGACAAGATCATGGGCTTCGGCCATGCCATCTACAAAGAGTCCGACCCGCGCAACGAGGTCATCAAGGGCTGGGCCGCCCAGCTCGCCGAAGAGGCGGGCGACCGCGTGCTGTATCCGGTGTCCGAAGCGATCGACAAGACCATGTGGGAACAGAAGCGCCTGTTCCCCAATGCCGACTTCTACCACGCCTCGGCGTACCACTTCATGGGCATTCCGACCAAGCTGTTCACGCCCATCTTCGTTTGCTCGCGCCTGACCGGCTGGGCCGCGCACGTGTTCGAGCAACGCGAGAACAACCGCATCATCCGCCCCAGCGCCGAATACACCGGGGTAGCGCAGCGCCCGTACGTGCCGCTCGACCAGCGTTGAATGCTGCACCGGGGGCCTGAACGCCCCCGGTGGCCGCAGGTGGCACCCGATGACCGTGATAGAGCCCATAACGATATGAACACAGCCTACCGAACCCCTTTGCCCGGCACCGAACTGGACTATTTCGATGCGCGCGCGGCCGTCGAGGCCTTGCAGCCGGGTGCCTACGCCGGTTTGCCCTACACCTCGCGGGTGCTGGCGGAAAACCTGGTGCGCCGCTGCGACCCGGCGACCCTCGACGCCTGCCTCGGGCAACTGATCGAGCGCAAGCGCGACCTCGACTTTCCCTGGTACCCGGCCCGCGTGGTGTGCCACGACATCCTCGGCCAGACCGCGCTGGTGGACCTGGCCGGCCTGCGCGACGCCATCGCCGACAAGGGCGGCGACCCGGCCCAGGTCAACCCGGTGGTGCCGGTGCAGCTGATCGTCGACCATTCGCTGGCGGTGGAATGCGGTGGCTACGACCCGCAGGCCTTCGAGAAGAACCGCGCCATCGAAGACCGCCGCAACGAAGACCGCTTCCACTTCATCGACTGGACCAAGCAGGCGTTCAAGAACGTCGAAGTGATCCCGCCGGGCAACGGCATCATGCACCAGATCAACCTGGAGAAAATGTCGCCGGTGATCCACAGCGACGCAGGCGTGGCCTACCCCGACACTTGCGTGGGCACCGACAGCCACACCCCGCACGTCGACGCCTTGGGCGTGATCGCCATCGGCGTGGGCGGCCTGGAGGCGGAGAACGTCATGCTCGGCCGCGCCTCGTGGATGCGCCTGCCGGAAATCGTCGGCGTCGAACTGCGCGGTCGCCTGGCGCCCAACATCACCGCCACCGACCTGGTCCTGGCCCTGACCGAGTTCCTGCGCCAGCAGAAGGTGGTCGGCGCCTACCTGGAATTCCACGGCGAGGGCGCCCGCGCATTGACCCTCG
Source organism: Pseudomonas sp. MLB6B (assembly GCF_054508135.1). Classification (NCBI taxonomy): domain Bacteria; kingdom Pseudomonadati; phylum Pseudomonadota; class Gammaproteobacteria; order Pseudomonadales; family Pseudomonadaceae; genus Pseudomonas; species Pseudomonas sp. MLB6B. Next base: position 2,552,960 of record NZ_CP199313.1, read on the forward strand.
GCGACCGCGCGACCATTTCCAACATGGCCCCCGAATACGGCGCCACCGCCGCCATGTTCGCAATCGACGAGCAGACCCTCGACTACCTGCGCCTCACTGGCCGCGAAGCGCAGCAGGTGCAACTCGTGGAGACCTACGCCAAGGTCGCCGGCCTGTGGGCGGACGATCTGGCGGGCGCCCACTACGAGCGCGTGCTCGACTTCGACCTGGGCAGCGTGGTGCGCAACCTGGCCGGCCCCTCCAACCCCCACGCCCGTGTCGCCACCCGCGACCTCGCCGCGCGTGGCATCGCCGGCGCCTGGGACGACGTGCCGGGGCAGATGCCCGATGGCGCGGTGATCATCGCTGCCATCACCAGTTGCACCAACACCAGCAATCCACGCAACGTCATCGCCGCCGGCCTGCTGGCGCGCAACGCCAACCGCCTCGGGCTGACGCGCAAGCCCTGGGTCAAGTCGTCGCTGGCGCCGGGTTCGCGCGCGGTGCAGCTGTATTTGCAGGAGGCGGGGCTGGAGCGGGAGCTGGAGCAGTTGGGCTTCGGCATCGTCGCCTTCGCCTGCACCACCTGCAACGGCATGTCCGGCGCTCTCGACCCGCAGATCCAGCAGGAGATCATCGACCGGGACCTGTACGCCACGGCGGTGCTGTCGGGTAACCGCAACTTCGACGGGCGCATCCACCCCTACGCCAAGCAGGCGTTCCTCGCCTCGCCGCCGCTGGTGGTGGCCTATGCCCTGGCCGGCACCATCCGTTTCGATATCGAGAAGGACGTGCTGGGCGTGGTCGATGGCCGCGAGATTCGCCTGATGGACCTCTGGCCGAGCGACGCCGAGGTCGATGCCATGGTCAAGGCGGCGGTCAAGCCCGAGCAGTTCCGCCAGGTGTACATCCCCATGTTCGCCCTTGAGGCGGACAGCGGGCCGAAGGTGCCACCGCTCTACGACTGGCGCCCCATGAGCACCTACATCCGTCGCCCGCCGTATTGGGAAGGCGCCCTGGCCGGCGTCCGCAGCCTGACCGGCATGCGCCCGCTGGCGGTGCTGCCGGACAACATCACCACCGACCACCTGTCGCCGTCCAACGCGATCATGCGCGACAGCGCTGCCGGCGAATATCTGGCGCTGATGGGCGTGCCGGAAGAAGACTTCAACTCTTACGCCACCCACCGCGGCGACCATCTGACCGCGCAGCGCGCCACCTTCGCCAACCCCAAGCTGTTCAACGAGATGGTCCGCGATGCCGACGGCAAGGTGCGCCAGGGCTCGTTGGCGCGCCTGGAGCCGGAAGGGCAGGTGGTGCGCATGTGGGAGGCCATCGAAACCTACATGGCGCGCAAGCAGCCGCTGATTATCGTCGCCGGTGGCGACTACGGCCAGGGCTCGTCCCGCGATTGGGCGGCCAAAGGCGTGCGCCTGGCGGGGGTGGAAGCCATCGTCGCCGAGGGTTTCGAGCGCATCCACCGCACCAACCTGGTGGGCATGGGCGTGCTGCCGCTGGAGTTCCACCCCGGCACCACCCGCCACACCCTGGCGCTCGACGGCAGCGAAACCTACGACGTGGTCGGCCCGCGCACGCCGCGCGCCACCCTGACGTTGGTCATCACCCGGCGCGACGGCGAGCGCGTGGAAGTGCCGGTGACCTGCCGGTTGGACACCGGCGAGGAAGCGTCGATCTACGAGGCCGGTGGCGTACTGCAGCGCTTTGCCCAGGATTTCCTGGAGGCGGCTGTCTGATTCGACGGGTCGGCCCTGTGTCCCCGCAGGGCTGGCCGTAGACAACCAGTGGTCAGGCGGGCCGGCGATAGGTTGGTGTGTCGCTCAGGATTTGGCAGAACGGTGCCTGACGCGATTGGCCCGTCGCCACAACGGGGTCGATCGATTGGCAATCCCGATCTGATACGCCGGCAGGCTGTAGCTCCGCTTGGTCCAGGGTTGCCAGCCTCCGCATGACTCAACCTGCCAGCGCCCCTACGGCAGCGCTGGCCCACAGGAATCCACCATGGCACATGCAGCACAACTTAAGATCGCCGCCACCTACATGCGTGGCGGCACCAGCAAGGGCGTGTTCTTCCGCCTGGCCGACCTGCCGGAAGCTGCGCGGGTGCCTGGCGCCGCGCGCGACGCCTTGCTGCTGCGCGTCATCGGCAGCCCCGACCCTTACGGCAAGCAGATCGACGGCATGGGCGGTGCCACGTCCAGCACCAGCAAGGCGGTGATCCTGGCGCCCAGCCAGCGCGAAGGCCACGATGTCGACTACCTGTTCGGCCAGGTGGCCATCGACCGGGCGTTCGTCGACTGGAGCGGCAATTGCGGGAATCTGTCGGCGGCGGTCGGCGCGTTCGCCATCGCCAGCGGTTTCGTCGAAGCGGCGCGCATTCCCCAGGATGGCGTGGCCATCGTGCGCATCTGGCAGGCCAACATCGGCAAGACCATCGTCGCCCATGTGCCGATCAGCGCGGGCGAGGTGCAGGAAACCGGCGACTTCGAACTCGACGGTGTGACGTTCCCGGCGGCCGAAGTGCAACTGGAGTTTCTCGACCCGGCGGCCGACGAAGAAGGCGAGGGCGGAGCGATGTTCCCGACCGGCAATCTGGTCGACACCCTTGAAGTGCCAGGCATAGGCAGCCTGCAGGCGACGCTGATCGACGCCGGCATTCCGACCATCTTCGTCAACGCCGCCGACCTCGGCTACACCGGCAGCGAACTGCAGGACGCGATCAACGGCGACCCTGCCGCGCTGGCGCGCTTCGAAACCTTGCGCGCCCACGGCGCCTTGCGCATGGGGCTGATCGGCCAGCTGGAGGAGGCCGCGAACCGTCAGCACACGCCCAAGGTGGCTTTCGTTGCACCTCCTGCGAGTTATACGGCGTCCAGCGGCAAAGCCGTACAGGCCGAAGACATCGACCTGCTGGTGCGGGCCTTGTCCATGGGTAAACTGCACCACGCCATGATGGGCACCGCAGCGGTGGCCATCGGCACGGCAGCGGCGATTCCCGGCACGCTGGTCAATCGGGCGGCAGGGGGCGGCGTGCGCAGCGCGGTCCGCTTCGGCCATCCGTCCGGCAGCTTGCGCGTGGGGGCCGAAGCGCGGCAGGTGGACGGACAGTGGACCGTGACCAAGGCCCTGATGAGCCGCAGCGCACGGGTGCTGATGGAAGGGTGGGTGCGGGTGCCGGTGTAGGTGCCTACGGTCTTTCGCCTATCACTGGTCTTGACTTGGGCAATGCGCTGGTGCCGGGCCCGGGGGATTGTGGCTGTTGGGGCGGCGGTGCCGCCCATCGCGGCTAAAGCCGCTCCAACACCGAACACCGAACACCGAACACCGAACACCGAACACCGAACACCGAACACCGAACACCGAACACCGAACACTGGCCAGTAGCCCTGATTCAGGCCCGCGTTGATGCCAGGCCTAAAGGGCTGTGACTGTTGGCCGGCGTTGCCGGCCATCGCGACTAAAGTCGTTCCAACACCGAACTCTGTGGGAGCGGCTTCAGCCGCGATGGGCGGCAACGCCGCCCCAATGGGCCCTAGCACTTTCCAACAAAAATCACCCAACACCTGCATCCAAAAACGGCGTTGTCGCGCATCGCGATGGCTCGAAACACCGAACCGGCCGCGCCTATACCGGCAGCTCGATGTTCACGTGGGTCCAGCCTGCCTCGCTCTCCATCCAGATACGCCCACCGTGGGCCTGCACGATCGACCGGGTGATGGCCAGCCCCAGCCCGGCATGTTCGCGCCCCCCGTCGCTGCGCGCGGCATCGGCGCGGTAGAAGCGATCGAACAGGCGCGGCAGCACCTCAGGCGCGACGCCCGGCCCGGTATTGGCGACGCACAAGCGCACGCCGGGCGCCAGGGTCACACGGATTTCGCCACCTGCGGGGGTGAAGCGCAGGGCATTGTCGAGCAGGTTGGACAACGCCCGGCGCAGCATCTGGCGGTCCCCGTCCAGCGCTGCCTGGCCCTCGCGGCCCAGGTGCACGCCGGCGTCCTCGGCCAGCACCGCGTAGTACTCCAGCAGGGCATCGACCTCGTCTTCCAGTCGCAACGGCTGCTGCCCCGGCACCAGCAGGCCATGGTCGGCCTTGGCCAGGAACAGCATGTCGTTGACCATCTGCGCCATGCGCTGCAATTCGTCGAGGTTGCCGTGCAACGCCTCGCGATACTGCTCCAGGCTGCGCGGGCGGGTGAGGGTGACCTGGGTGTGGGTGAGCAGGTTCGACAGGGGCGTGCGCAGCTCGTGGGCGATGTCGGCGGAGAACGCCGACAGGCGTTGGAAAGCGTCGTCCAGGCGCTGCAGCATGGCGTTGACCGCGGTGGCCAGCTCGGCCAGCTCGTCCGGCAGCGCGTGGGCCGGCAGGCGCGTGGTCAGCGAGCGCGCCGACACGCTGGCGGCCACCTTGCCCATCTGCCGCAGCGGTCGCAGGCCGCGGCGCACCGCCCAGGCGCCGAGCAGCGCCGTGGCCAGGGCCGAGAGGCCGACGGTCAGCCAGATCAACTGCTGCATGCGTTGCAGAAAGTGCTGGTGGTGAGTGATGTCCAGGTACAGGGTCAGGCGCGGCGATTGCGGATCTTCGCTGCGCAGCGGCGCTTCCAGGCTGCGATAGTCGACCCCGCTCGCATGCTGGGTGGCCAGGCCCGGACCCGCAGGCGCCGGCGGCAGACCGGCGCGGCTGACGAACCAAGTGTCGCCCTGCACGCTGCGAATGCGCAGCGCCAGGTCGGCCTGATGGCCCAGCTCGGCACGCAGCTCGGTCAGGCGCGCGGGCAGGTCGCCGGCCGTTTGCAGGCCCGACAGTTGCTGGCGCCACTGCGACAATCGCCCCGCCAGCAACTGCTGGTCGAGTTCGATGAAGTGGCCGGCGCTGGCCTGGCTGAACGACAGCCCGGCGATCAACGACACCGTGGCGGTGCAGGCGGCGAACAGCAACCCAAGGCGCGTGCCGAGCGACAGGCGCAGCTTCATTCCAGGCGCTCCTCGAGCACGTAGCCCATGCCGCGGACGGTGTGGATCAGCTTGGTGGCGTGGGCGTCGTCGATCTTCAAGCGCAAGCGACGGATCGCCACTTCGATGACGTTGGTGTCGCTGTCGAAGTTCATGTCCCACACCTGCGAGGCGATCAGCGACTTGGGCAGCACCTCGCCCTGGCGGCGCAGGAGCAGTTCCAGCAGGGCGAATTCCTTGGCGGTGAGGTCGAGGCGTCGGTCGGCGCGCTCGACCCGGCGGCGGATCAGGTCCAGGCGCAGGTCGGCGACGCTCAGGGAAGTGTCTTGGGTAGCGCCACCGCCACGGCGCAGCAGGCTGCGCACCCGCGCCAGCAGCTCGGCGAAGGCGAAGGGCTTGACCAGGTAATCGTCGGCGCCTAGTTCCAGACCGCGCACGCGGTCCTGCACGTTGTCGCGGGCGGTGAGGAACAGCACCGGCGTATCGAGGCGGGCCTCGCGCACGCGCTGCACGATCTGCCAGCCATCGCGCCCTGGCAGCATCACGTCGAGCAGCAAAAGGTCGTAGTCGCCGGTCAGCGCTAGGTGCAGGCCAGTGTCGCCGTCGCTGGCAAGCTCGGTGGCGAAGCCCGCTTCGCGTAGGCCCTGGCACAGGTACTGGCCGGTCTTGGCCTGGTCTTCGACGATCAATAGTTTCATGGCGCAGGGTTTCCCGGGGCAGTCGCGGCGGGGCAAGGATACGTCAGGCGGGCGCGGCGCGGCCAAGCTGACAGCTTTGTAATCTGCGTGTCAGGTGCCCGCCAGCGTCGGGCGGGTAGGGTGGCAGCATCGCGTTCCGCCGTCATTGGAGTACCCATGAAACCGCTGTTGCTCACCGCTGCTCTGTCGTTGCTCAGCTTGCCAGCCCTGGCCGATACCTTCGCCTTCGGCCAACCGGCGCCGGCCGCCCAGGCCGACCGCACCGTCGAGGTGCTGCTCAAGGACATCGCCTTCGAACCTTCCAGCCTGCAGGTCAAGGCAGGTGAGACCGTGCGCTTCGTGCTGATCAACCAAGGCAAACTGCCCCACGAATTCAACCTGGGCGACAAGGCCATGCACGTCGAACATCAGAAAGAGATGCTGGCGATGCAGGCGCAGACCTTCTCCGGGGCCGGCCAGCAAGGCGGCGGCCACGACGCCATGCAGCATGGCCATGGCGCCCATGCGCATGGTGCGGGTAATACCGTACTGGTGCAGCCAGGCCAACGTGCAGAGTTGACCTGGACCTTCAGCGCCTCGACGCCCATCGAGTTCGCCTGCAACGTACCGGGGCATTACCAGGCAGGAATGGTGGGGCCGCTGACCATCGAGTGAGGCGCAAGGTGTGGGCAGCGCCTCGAACCCGATACAGACCTGCGTTGCCAGCAGCGATATCGGGCGTAGGCGCTGAAGTCGCCGGCCGCCAAATGGGCCGCAGGGTGGTGGGGCAGCGTTGCGAGCCAGCATGAACCTGCTGTGTCGTGCGGAGCTGCCTCAGTCACGGCCGGTCGGGCCAGCTGCCGGCCGGGATGAAACCCGGTAGAATCGCCCGCATTTGACTCTGCAGGCAGCTTCCCCCATGCACCCTTCCGCCGAACACTCGCCGCTGGGCAAGTCCAGCGAATATATCGCCACCTACACCCCCTCGCTGCTGTTCCCCATCCCGCGCCTGGCCAAATGGACCGAACTCGGCGTCAGCGCCCAGAACCTGCCGTGGCAGGGCTTGGACTACTGGAACTGCTTCGAGCTGTCGTGGCTGCTGCCCTCGGGCAAGCCGGTGGTCGCCATCGGCGAATTCGCCATTCCGGCCGACTCGCCGAACATCATCGAGTCCAAGTCGTTCAAGCTCTACCTCAACTCGCTGAACCAGACCGCCTTCACCACCAGCGATGAACTGCGTGCCTGCCTGGTGAACGACCTTTCCGCCGCCGCCGGCAAACCGGTCGCCGTGCGCGTGCGCACACTGGCCGAAGTCGAAGAGGAGGGCACCACTGCCTTGCCGGGCCGGTGCATCGACGGGTTGGACGTGACCATCGACAGCTACGACCACCCACAACCCGACCTACTGCGCTGCGACTCCGAGCGCATCGTGGAAGAGACGCTGCACAGCCACCTGCTCAAATCCAATTGCCCGGTCACCAGCCAGCCGGACTGGGGCAGCGTGGTGGTGGACTACCACGGCTCGGCCCTGGACCACGCCAGCCTGCTGACGTACCTGGTGAGTTTCCGCCAGCACTCGGACTTCCACGAGCAGTGTGTGGAGCGCATCTATCTGGACTTGAAGAAACTGCTGAACCCGCAGCGCCTGACCGTCTATGCGCGCTATGTGCGCCGCGGCGGGTTGGACATCAATCCGTACCGCAGCAGCGAGGCCATCGCGCCGCGCAACCTGCGATTGGTGCGTCAGTAACCCTTGGCCAAGGCGCTGGCTGCATAGGCTACAAGGCCTGGGTGTGGCGCCTGCGCCATTTCACCCTGGCCCTACCGATGTAGGCCGCCGGAGCGGCCGCTGCCTCAGATGCCCATGCTATGCAACGAGTTGGCGATGCTGCGCAGGGTTGCGGTGAGGTCTGGATGCTCGGCTTCGAAACGTTCGATGGCCAGGTTCACACCATCGACCACGTTGTTGTCGGCCGTCGCTTCTTCGAGTTTGAGCTGGGCTTCGACTTCGCGCGCTTCTTCGTGCAGGTTGGCGACTTCCTGCTCGGACAGCGGCACATTGCGATCCAGCTGTTCGCGCAGGCTGTTCAGACGCGCTTGCAGTTCGGGGGCGGACATGGGGGCACTCCTTCAATGACGTAAGGCATGGACCTACGCAATTGGTCAAAGGTTTCTGACCTACAGGCAAGCGTAATCCACCCAACGCCCTTTCGCCTGCCCAGGGCATCGTTGTGCACTTGATCGCAAAGCTGTTCATCGGCAGCGGAGGTCTTATACTGGCGCCTTGTCAGGCACCCGCGTTCCAGCGCGTGCCGCCGTGAACCCCTCGATGGAGAAGCATTATGCGTAGGACCGGCGTGATTGATCGCGTCACCCAGGCCTGTATCTGTGCCAGCTTGCTGCTGGCGCCGATCACGGCGACTCAGGCCGCCACCGAGGACGATCCCTGGGAAGCCGTCAACCGGCCGATCTTCAAGTTCAACGACGTGCTGGACACCTATGCCCTCAAGCCCTTGGCCAAAGGCTACCAGGCCATCACCCCGCAGTTCGTGGAAGACGGCATCCACAACGTGTTCAGCAACCTAGGCGATGTCACCAACCTGGCCAACGACGTGCTGCAGCTCAAGTACCACGCCGCCGGTGTGGACACGGCGCGCCTGATCGTCAACACCACCTTTGGCCTGGGCGGCCTGATCGACGTCGGTACCCACATGGGTCTGACCCGCAACGACGAAGACTTCGGCCAGACCTTGGGCTATTGGGGCGTGCCGAGCGGCCCGTACGTGGTCATCCCGCTGCTGGGGCCGAGCACCGTGCGCGACGGCCTGGCGCGCTACCCGGACACCTACACCAAGCCGTATCGCTACATCGACCACGTCCCGACCCGTAACACCGTCTTCGCGGCTGACGTGATCGACACCCGCGCGCAGCTGTTGTCGGCGGAGAAGCTGATCAGCGGCGACAAGTACATCTTCATCCGCAACGCCTATCTGCAGAACCGCGAGTTCCGCGTCAAGGATGGCGAAGTCGAAGACGACTTCTGATACGCCCGTGCAGCGAGCCGCCGACCTACCGTGCGGCTCAGCGCATTTCCAGGATGCGCAGCCCCAGCTTCTGCTCCCCATCGGGCTGGTCGGCGATCCACACCACTTCCGTGCTCGCTTGCAGGCCCTTGAGCGCGGCATGTTCCGATTCGATGCGCACTTCGATGCGGTCACCCACCTGAAAATGCTGCGGGGCTTGCACCTGCATGCCGCTGCTCGACAAGTCGAGGCACACGGCAGCGATCACTTCGCCCGCATGCAACAGGCTGGCGGCCGTATCGACCCGCATACGGATGAAATCGCGTTTCTCGCTGTAGTTCGGGGGCGTCTGTGACATGGGGCAACCTTCCATCCGGTAGGGCTTGGGAACTTTCTTATAACTCCCGGCGATTTCGCCTGTAAAGTGCGGGAACGTCGCGCCTGCCGTGCTTGAAACGCCTGGCGGATGGGAGTACCGTCTGCGCCTTACAGGGCACTTCTACCCTGGGCAGCCCGCGAGCCCCTCGCACCCTTGTCCAGCGTGAGTGGCCAGAGAGAATTCCAGTAGTCGACTGCCCGCCACCTTGCAGCGCTACGCCAACCTATTTCTGGCGCCGTTCGCCCACATGCAGAAAACCAGTGCAACGCTGCTGATCATCGATGACGACGACGTAGTGCGCGAGAGCCTCGCCGCCTATCTCGAAGACAGCGGCTTCCGCGTGCTCCAGGCCAACAACGGCCAGCTCGGCCTGCAAACCTTCGAACAGCAGACCCCGGATCTCGTCATCTGCGACCTGCGCATGCCGCACATGGGCGGGCTGGAGCTGATCCGCACGCTCAACGAACGCGCGCCACAGTTGCCGGTCATCGTGGTCTCCGGGGCAGGTGTGATGAGCGATGCCGTCGAGGCCCTGCGCCTGGGCGCCGCCGACTACCTGATCAAGCCGCTGGAAGACCTCGCCGTGCTCGAGCACTCGGTGCACCGTGCCCTGGAGCGTGCGCGCCTGCAGCAGGAAAACCAGCGCTATCGGGAAAAGCTGGAAGCGACCAACCGCGAACTTCAAGCCAGCCTGAGCCTGTTGCAGGAAGACCAGACCGCCGGCCGCCAAGTGCAGATGAACATGCTGCCGCACAGCCCGTGGAGCGCGTCGGATTTCGCCTTCGAACACCAGATCATTCCGTCGCTGTATTTGTCGGGCGATTTCGTCGACTACTTCCGTGTCGACGAAAAGCGCATCGCCTTCTACCTGGCCGACGTGTCCGGGCATGGCGCTTCGTCGGCCTTCGTCACCGTGCTGCTCAAGTTCATGACCACGCGCCTGTTGTTCGAATTCAAGCGCAACAGCGCCTTGCGCGACTTCAAGCCGTCCGACGTGCTGGGCCACATCAACCGTGGCCTGATCAACTGCAAGCTGGGCAAGCACGTGACCATGGTCGGCGGCGTGATCGACGAAGACACGGGCCTGCTGACCTACGCCGTCGGCGGCCACCTGCCGCTGCCGGTGTTGTACACCCCTGGCCAGGCGCGCTATCTGGCAGGGCGCGGTCTGCCGGTGGGCCTGTTCGAAGAGGCGAGCTATCAGGACCACGTCGTGGAGCTGCCGCCGCAGTTCAGCCTTACCCTGCTGTCGGACGGCATCCTGGACCTGTTGCCAGGAAGTACCCTGAAAGAGAAAGAAGCTGGCTTGCCCGAGGTGGTCAAGGCAGCGGGCGGCAGCCTGGATGGCCTGCGCCGACGATTCGGATTGTCTACGCTTGGGGAGATGCCGGATGATATCGCCCTCTTGGTGCTGAGCAGGAACCTGCAATGAGTACTGGAAGAATCCAGTTTGCCGAAGAAACCGGCACCTTCGTGCTGAAGTTCGTCGGTGAAGTGCGTCTGACCTTGTGCACGGCCTTGGATGCCACCATCGAGAAAATCTTCAGTTCGTTGAGTTTCTCCAACATCGTCATCGACCTGACCGAAACCGAAAGCATGGACAGCACCACCCTGGGGTTGCTGGCCAAGCTGTCGATTCTCTCGCGCCAGAAGGTCGGCCTTCTGCCGACCGTGGTCACCACGCACCCTGACATTTCGCGGCTGTTGCAGTCGATGGGTTTCGATCAGGTGTTCAACATTGTCGATCACCCACTGCCGTGCCCGGAATGCCTGGACGAGCTGCCGCCGCAGGACCAGAGCGAAGACCTGGTGCGCGCCAAGGTGCTCGAAGCGCACCGCATCCTGATGGGCTTGAACGACTCCAACCGCGAGGCGTTCCGCGACCTGGTCAATGCGCTGGAGCGTAGCTGACCGGCGCCTGGCGCTCGGTTTTCAGTCCTTTCAACACTTGGTTCACCTGGCTGGACACGATAAACGCCCACCGGTGTACGCCCCCGTACCCTCCAGTTTTCCGTAGACGGCGTCTACTCACGCTGAGATTCACCTCGCGCGCGTCTTGCTCGAAGTCCCGCTAGCCCCTGGCGACGTGCTATCGGCCGCAGGTCTTCGAGCACTGCGGCCCATGTCCTGGCGCTCAGGCACTCGAAGCGACGGCGCCGCTGCCCGAGAGGGCGCGAGCAACGCGTGGCATGCTGGAAAAACCACTCACACAGGTTGAAGGATTTTGCCATTGCTCCGCTGCGGGGCCACGGCCGATCCTCTTGCGCGACACGCCCAACAACAATAAACAGGTGCCGTGATGCGTGACTATCAATCCGCAGTACTGGACTTCGACTATCGACGCGCCGCCGAGGCTGACTTGCAGGGCACGCTCGACGCGCTCAATGCCTGCGTCGAATGTTGCGATCGCCATGCCGAGCAGAACACCATCGCGCTGTACTACGAAGCCCAGGACGGCAGCGCGGCGCAGTACACCTATGCCGAGCTCGAGGAACAGGCCGCCCGCTTCGGCAACCTGCTGCGCGAGCAGGGGGTAAAGCCGGGCGACCGGGTGGCGGGCCTGCTGCCGCGCACGGTCGAACTGCTGGTGGTAGTGCTCGGCACCTGGCGCGTTGGCGCGGTCTACCAGCCGCTGTTCACCGCCTTCGGGCCCAAGGCGATCGAGCAGCGCCTGGCCTGCTCGGGCGCCCGCTGGATCGTCACCGACCTGCACAACCGCCCCAAGCTCGATGAGATCGCTGCCTTGCCTGGGGTATTGCTGGTGGGCGGCACGGACGCCGATCCGCATCTGGACTTCTGGGCCAGTCTCTCCCGGCAAAGCACGACGTGCGAGCCTCTGTTGCAGCCAGCCACCGCGCCGTTCCTGCTGATGTGCACCTCCGGCACCACGGGGCCGGCCAAGCCGCTGGAAGTACCGCTGAGCGCCATCCTGTCGTTCAAACGCTACATGCGCGATGCCATCGGCCTTGAGCCCGGCGAGCCGTTCTGGAACCTGGCCGACCCCGGCTGGGCGTATGGCCTTTACTACGCCGTCATTGGGCCATTGGCCTGCGGGCACGCCACGCTGTTTTACAACGGGTCGTTCTCGGTGGAGAGCACCTGCCGGGTGATCGACAAATATGCCATCGGCAACCTGGCCGGCTCGCCCACCGCGTATCGCCTGTTGATCGCGGCGCAGTCGCAGTTCGCCGAGGGCGTGCGCGGGCGTCTGAGACGGGTCAGCAGCGCGGGCGAGCCGCTCAATCCGCAGGTGATCCGCTGGTTCGCCGAACAGCTGGGGGTGGTCATCCACGACCACTACGGGCAAACCGAACTCGGCATGGTGCTGTGCAACCACCATGGCCTGGATCATCCTGTGCGCGAAGGCTCGGCCGGCTACGCCTCGCCGGGCTACCGCGTGGTGGTGCTGGACGACGCCCAGCGCGAGCTGCCCGCCGGCCAGCCGGGCACACTGGCCATCGACCGCGAACGCTCGCCGGCATGCTGGTTTCGCGGCTACTTCGGCATGGCCACCAAGGCCTTCGCCGGGCGTTATTACCTCAGCGGTGACGTGGTCGAGCTCAACGACGACGGCAGTATCAGTTTCGTCGGGCGCGACGACGATGTGATCACCACCTCCGGTTACCGAGTGGGCCCGTTCGATGTGGAGAGCGCGCTCATCGAACACCCCGCCGTGGTCGAAGCGGCCGTCGTCGGCAAGCCCGATCCGCAGCGCACGGAAATCATCAAAGCCTTCGTGGTCCTCGCCCCGGACCACTTGCCCAGCCCCGAGCTGGCCGAAGCGCTCCGCCTGCATGTGCGGCATCGTCTCGCCGCCCATGCCTATCCACGGGAGATCGAGTTCACCGAGCAGTTGCCCAAGACCCCCAGCGGCAAAGTGCAGCGCTTCATCCTGCGCAACCAGGAAATTGCCAAGCAGCGTGTTGTCGATGCGTGAGGGGCGCGCATTGGAGGTGAGATGGGTTTCAGGAAGCTACTTGCCCCTGCCGGAGGGGCTGGATCTGCATGTTCAGCCAGCAGTGCCGGTGCCGTGCCTCAAACGCCACTCTTGCCCACGAACTCCGTCTTCGCCGTGCCATCCGCATTCAACTGGTACACCCGCGCCGGCCGGCCATTCTCATCGAAGAACACCTGCCCCAGCCCTGCGCTGTTCCACAGCCTTTCCCCCGCCTGACGATTGCTCGGCGTACGCGGCTCGACCTGCATCTTGCGCCGCTTGGTGAGACCGTTCAGCGGCGAGTTCGGTGCATACAACCAGCGATTCAACCGATCCAGCACATCCAGCAAGCGCTTGGGAAACTGGTTCTTGATGCCGCTGCTGGTCACCTGCCACAAATGCGGGCTGCGCTGGCGATCGCGGATCAGCACCTCGTAGACGAACGAGTAATGCACGTCGCCCGACAGAATCACGTAATGCCCCGGCGTGCGCGAATGGCGAAAGATGTTGAGGATGGTCTGCGCGCCTTCGCGGTGCGCCATCCAGTTCTCCGCATCGACCAGCAGCGGATAGCCCAGCCAGCTGAATACCCGCTGCACCGTCTCGATCAGCTTCACCCCGAAGATCGGCGCGGGCGAGACGATTACCGCCGAGGGGTGGTCCAGCAGCGCCTGCTGCAACTCGCATAAACCTTCCCAATCCAGCAGACCCGAGGGTTTGTGCGGGTGGTCCTCGTTGCGCCAGCGCCGCGTGCGGGTGTCGAGCACCAGCAGCGGCGGGTCGCTGGCGATCTGGTAGTGCCAGCCCTGGAAGTGCAGCAGGCGGTCGATCAATGCATCGTGCAGCGCAGCGTCGAGGGTCGAGCCACTGTGCAGCAACTTGTTGGCGCCTTCGACCAACGGCCCGCAACGCTGCGGATCATTGCCCCAGCCTTGGCACAGCAGGTAGCCCAGCAGCGCATTGCCGATGATCCGCCGTGAGAACGGGTGGCCGTAAGCGGTCTGCTCCCACAGCGCCGACAGGTTCCAGTCGTCGGTGATGTCGTGGTCGTCGAAGATCATCAGGCAGCTCAGGTGCGCCATGACCCGCGCCACCCGGTCGAGCCCGCGGCTGAAGGCGTGCACGTGCGGCAGCTCGTCGCTGTAGCGCTGCCGATGCTCTTCGCTGAGGCCTGCCGGCATGCGCAATTCGATCAACGACCACGGCACTGGCGACCACACCAGCAAATACATCGCCATCACCTCGGCGAAGCTGACCAGGTGGTTGTCGGCGTTGCTGGACGAAAAGATCGGCTTGCGCTTGCCGCCGAAGAAGCGTCGCTTCAGGCCCTCGTTGCCAGGGGTGCTCGGCAGCAGCTCCGCACGCCGGTAGTAGCTGGAAACATCGCCATGCAGCGCCTGGCTGTGCTCGATCCGCGCGCCATCCAGCACTTCATCGAACAGCCCCAGGCGCTCGATCAGCTGATGGATGGCCTGCAACATCGGCCCGGCCACATCGTCCACGTACACCTGGTCCCCGGTCATCAACAGCGCGGCTGGACGTTGCTGCGGCTCGGTGCAGGCCAGCAGCAGATCGTCGGCGCACAGCAGACCGTCGTTGGCCGGGTGGTGCGGCTTGCGGCACGAGCCGTGCAGCAACTGGTCGAAACGCCCGCGTAGCACCAGGTTCGGCATCGACTGGCCGGGGTAGAGCAAGTGCGCCGCCCAGTCCCGCACGCCCCCCAGGCCCGGCACCTGCACGTCGTAGGCGAGCAGGGTGTCGACCGGCAGCGGCGTGTCGAAGGTGACCTCCAGCAAATGCACGAACGCGTGCTGCCCGATTGGCACCAGGGTGCAGATGGTCTCGCAGGGGTATCCCGGCAGGTGGACGACAGGCGCCAGCGCACGGGTCGCCACCAGCCAGATCGCCAGGCGCCGAGGTTCCAGCCGCCGCAGCACGGGGCCGGCGAGGATGCATGGGAGGGGAGGAGTCATTGCGCTATCGACTGCGGGGAGAAAGAAGAAGGGCGCTTACGCGCTGGAGGCCAAAAGTGCGCCGACGCCGCATGAGGGCACCGGCGCACCCTAACCATCACTGCGCCATGAGCGCTTCGAGTTTTTCCTGATCGCGGGCGAACTGACGAATACCTTCGGCAAGCTTCTCGGTGCTCATCGCGTCTTCGTTCAAGGCCCAGCGGAACTGGCTTTCGCTCAGTTGCTGCTTGGCTTCGCCGGCATTGCCCGGCTTGAGCACGCGCGGCAGTTCGCCTTCGTCTTCGCTGAGCTTTTGCAACAGTTCCGGGCTGATGGTCAGGCGATCGCAGCCGGCCAGTTGCTCGATCTGATTGATGTTGCGGAAGCTCGCGCCCATGACCACGGTGTCGTAGCCATTGGTCTTGTAGTAGTCGTAGATACGCGCCACCGACTGCACGCCCGGATCGTCGGCGCCGGTGTATTCCTTGCCGGTGCTCTTCTTGTACCAGTCGTAGATACGGCCCACGAACGGCGAGATCAGGAACACCCCGGCATCGGCACAGGCTTGCGCCTGGGCAAAGGAGAACAGCAGGGTGAGGTTGGTCTGGATGCCATCCTTCTCCAGCTTCTCGGCGGCACGAATGCCTTCCCAGGTGGAGGCCAGCTTGATCAGCACGCGTTCGCGGCCCACACCGGCC
Source organism: Pseudomonas sp. MLB6B (assembly GCF_054508135.1). Taxonomy (NCBI): domain Bacteria; kingdom Pseudomonadati; phylum Pseudomonadota; class Gammaproteobacteria; order Pseudomonadales; family Pseudomonadaceae; genus Pseudomonas; species Pseudomonas sp. MLB6B. The sequence continues at coordinate 2,568,573 of NZ_CP199313.1, forward strand.
TTGTCGTACAGATCGATCAGGTGGTGCGCTTTCTTCAACAGCGCCGGCTCGTCGAACGACAGGCGGGCATCCACTTCAGTGGAGATGCGCCCTGGGATCTCTTTGAGCAGCCCGCTGCCCACGCTGACCGAAAACTGATCGCAGGCCGCTTGGACGTTGCCTTTCGCGTCGCTTTTGACCTTGCCCAGCAGCTCCGCATAGCCTTCCAGGCCGGAGGCCTTGAGCAGCAGCGAAGGGTTGGTGGTGGCATCTTCCGGCTTGAGCCGAATGATGGCTTCCAGGTCGCCGGTGTCGGCGACCACGGTGGTGAACTGTTTGAGTTGTTCCAGCTTGGAGGTCATGACGTGCTCTTTCCTTTGCGAGTTCTCGACAGTACCCGACGGTCGGGCTCCGCTCAAGGCGGGTAGGACAAGTCGGATCGGACTGTAGGCTTCGAGTCGGCGCCTCCCCGCTGGTTCAGTTCAACGCCCCTGCAACAGCTCAGCGGCCTGATCCAGCACCGCCAACGGCTCGGGATGCTTGTGGATGTCCGACGACAGCAACTGACGGAATCGCCGTGCGCCCGGGAAACCTTGGCCCAGCCCAAGGATGTGCCGCGTCACGTGATGCATGGCACCGCCGCTTTCCAGATGCGCGACGATGTACGGCCGCAACTGCGCCAAGGCTTCGGCGCGGCTGATCACCGGCGCGGTGCTGCCGAACAGCTGCTGGTCGACCTCGGCCAGCAGGTAGGGGTTGTGGTACGCCTCGCGACCCAGCATCACCCCGTCGAAGGTCTGCAAGTGCGCCTGGCATTCTTCCAGCGTCTTGATCCCGCCGTTGAGCACGATCTCCAGGTCCGGGAAGTCGGCCTTGAGCTGTGCGGCGACGTCATAGCGCAGCGGCGGCACCTCACGGTTCTCCTTGGGCGACAGGCCTTCGAGGATGGCGATGCGCGCATGCACGGTGAAGCTGCGGCAACCGGCATCGCGCACCTGACCGACGAAGTCGCACAGCTCGGCGTAGCTGTCGCGGCCGTTGATGCCGATGCGGTGCTTGACGGTGATCGGCGTTGAGACGGCGTCGCGCATGGCTTTGACGCAGTCGGCCACCAGGGCCGGATGTGCCATGAGGCAGGCGCCGATCATGTTGTTCTGCACGCGGTCGCTGGGGCAGCCGACGTTGAGGTTGACCTCGTCGTAGTGGGCGGCTTGGGCGAGTTTGGCGCAGGCGGCGAGGTCGGCGGGGACGCTGCCGCCGAGTTGGAGGGCCAGGGGGTGTTCGGTGGGGTCGTGGCGCAGGAAACGGTCGGGGTCGCTGTGGAGGAGGGCACCGGTGGTGACCATTTCGGTGTAGAGGAGGGTGTGTTTGGAGAGGATGCGCAGGAAGAAGCGGCAGTGGCGGTCTGTCCAGTCCATCATGGGGGCGACGCTGAAGCGGCGGGAGGGTTCAGGGCTTTGGGCTTCTGGGTTTGAAGCTGGTTTTGCAGGAGATTCGTTCAACGTGTTCTGTACCGATTTTCGTGGGATAAGGCGTTTTTGAATGGGATTGGTGCGATGTACCAATCTTAAAAGGACGTGTACCAATTCCCTATAGCAACCATTCGGACGCGCAAAAAGGCTGATGGTATACCCAGTTATCTGGTCCAGATTCGTATCAGCCGCGACAAGACGACAGTCTACCAAGAGAGCCAGGTCTTCGCCCGCAAGCAGGGGGCGCAGCCGTGGGCCAAGCGTCGGGAAACTGAGCTGTCAGAGCCAGGCGCAATCGAGCGTGCTAAGCGTCAGGGGCTGACGGTCAGGCACATGATCGAGCGCTATCTGATGAAAGCTGAGAAGGCCGGCTTCTTGGTGAGAGCAACCGGCGCATGCCAACGCTACCAGCGCGGTCCATTGGGCAAGGTGGTCGATGCAGGTATCTCGCAGAAGTGCAGGTCGACTATGCGTGGTGGCGCATGAGTTTCAAGGGTGGAGCAGTTAGGCCGAAAGCTGCTGGCAATGTCTTCGATATACCGAGGGTAGCGAGCGTGTCAGAGCATCGAGACTGGAACTCGATGCGGCGGTACGCGCATTGGCGCGGGCGCAGAAATCGTCATATAGGGTGGGCTTAGTTGGAGTATTGTCCAGGCGCTAGTCAAGCTGGAAGGACAGTAAGCGTCTGGCCGACGCACCTTGCGGATAGAAAAATTTTGCCTTCCGCTTGGGTGATGGAGCCTACTTACCGGGGTAGGCTCCACCCTCTTGATATCCTACGATTCGACACCGCTATCCAGTAGCGTCGTTCCGTAGGAGTTGTCCACCACGCATAGCCACTTTTCTGAAAATTGACGAAACACGTAGGTCGCCCTACGCAAAATCTCAGTTTTCACTCCCGTCTTGTCCGTGGCTTGTAGCCGGGTCTCCATGATAACGAGAGCTACATCACCCCCTTGTATAACCTGCATCTCCCCCTGTGTGACAACGATGCTGTTATTGAAATGCTCCGCAATGGCGACAAAAGCTCGGCGGATGCTTTCTTTGCCTGCGACGGTCAATCCTGGTTTGACCACGAGACTGGCATCATCCGCATAAAACTTCATTAGCTCGTCGAAGTCTTCGGCTGTGATGGCTCGATCAGCGGCCTCGATTGTCTCTTTGAGGGTTCGGGTAAGTGCGTCCATTCCTGCGCTCCTGAAGTAGCCTCAGAGGAGGAATGAAAAGCCCCGCTGCTGAGGCGGGGTTTGGCAAATCGTGCGCAGTCCCACCACCTAGGTGAAGGTGGTAATAATTGAATTTGCGCACTGGAAACGGTAACTGTTCATGGCATGAATCTGCCGCATAAAGACAAGAAAATCAACTGATACGATGCTGTGTTGACACCGTTCACCACTATGCTGGTCGCCACTGATCGGGTAACAATTGATCAATCTCATTGGCTCGCTGCGTCGGTAGGCGCGTCAACACATCCTTGAGATAGGCATACGGATCATGCCCATTCATGCGCGCCGACTGGATCAGGCTCATGATTGCAGCCGCCCGCTTGCCACTGCGCAGCGACCCGGCAAACAACCAGTTCGAGCGACCGAGTGCCCATGGCCGTATCTGGTTCTCGACTTGGTTGTTGTCGATGGGCACGGCCCCATCCTCCAGGTAGCGCGTCAGCGCTACCCAGCGTTTCAGGCTGTAATCGAGGGCTTGGCCGTGGCTGATCCGTTGGGCACCAGATCGCGCTGGGCCAACATCCAGTCATGCAGTGTCTTGCTGATCGGTACCGCCATTTCCTAACGTATTCGCCAACGGTCTTCGTCGCTCATATCCCGAGCCTGGCGTTCAACCTCGTACAAACCGCCAATCGAGTGCAGCGCCTGTTCGGCCAGCTGACTTTTGTTCGCGACATGCAGGTCGAAGAACTTGCGGCGAGCATGAGCCATACAGCCGATTTCAGTGATGCCTTGCTCAAAACCGGCTTTGTAGCCAGCGAAGTCATCGCAAGCCAGCTTGCCGTTCCAGTCGCCCAGGAAGTTGCGCGCATGTTCGCCTGCACGGCTTGGACTGAAGTCGTAAACCACCGCATTAAGCGCCGGAAACGGCGTCGTGCTGTAGGCCCAGACATAGGCTCGGTGAGTTTTCTTCTCGCCCGGCGCAAGCATTTGCACCGGTGTTTCATCGGCATGAATCACGCCCTGGCTCAGCACCGCTTCACGCAGTGCATCGACCAGTGGTTGGAGTCGCACACCAGTTTGTCCAACCCACTGGGCCAAGGTCGAGCGAGCGATGGCCAGCCCGGCGCGCCCAAAGATTTTCTCCTGCCGGTACAGCGGCAAGTGATCGGCAAACTTGGCCACCATGACGTGGGCCAGCAGGCCTGCGGTCGGGATACCTTTGTCGATAACCTGCGCCGGCACAGGCGCCTGGATCAGTGTTTCGCACTGACGGCAGGCCCATTTGCCACGCACATGTTGCTCGACGGTAAATACACCCGGTGTGTAATCCAGCTTCTCACTGACGTCTTCGCCGATGCGTTGAAGTTGGCAGCCACAGGCGCACTGGGTGTTTTCGGGTTCGTGACGAATCACCGTGCGTGGAAACTGCGGCGGCAATGGCGCACGTTTCGGGGATCGCCGTGGTTCGGCCTGTGGCGCAGCTGGAAGGAGCTGTTTTAGCTCGGCTTCGATAGCCTCAAGGTCTGTGTCGAGCAAGTCATCCAGCAAGCTGCTTTGCGCCGGGCTGATTTGCTCGCTGCGCTTGGCAAACTTGTGGCGTTTGAGCAGGGCGATTTCGTAAGTGAGCTGTTCAATGACAGTTTGATCGTTCTGGATCTTCCTGCTCATCGCCTCGACCTGGGACTGCAACTGCAACGCCTGCGCCGCCAAGGCACGAAGCTGTTCCGTGGTCATTTGGTCGAGGTTGGGCGAGAAAGTCATGTCACCGATTGTGCCAGAGCAGGCACGTGACGACGACACGTAGACCGGCCAAATGCACGGCGGTTACAGCATGCTGATCACACCGCCTGCACCGACGCGCTGCCACGGCAGGCCGAGCACCAACGCCTGAAGTTGTTCGCTGTCGAGTTCGACCTCGCCGCCGTGGCGAATGCCGGGCCAGTAGAACTTGCCTTGGTTCAGTCGTCGCGCTGCAAGCCAGACGCCCACGCCGTCGTGCACCAGCACTTTCATTCGATTAGCCCGGCGATTGGCGAACAGATAGGCGCAGTGCGGCTTCGCCGCACCGAACACCGCGATCACTCGGGCTAATGCGGTTTCGGTACCAGCGCGCATGTCCATCGGCTCGGTAGCCAGCCAGATCGTATCGATGCGGATCATTGAGCGACAGCCCGGATAAATTGCGCACAGCCCTCGGGATCTGAGGTCGGCCATTTCACCGTGATCACTTGCCCGGCCATGGCTAACTCAATGATCACTGACGCTTCAGTTGGCCGTTTACGGGCAGCCTTCAGTGGCACAAAGGCCGGTAGCGAAGTTGTCGCGGACTGGTCTCGATAGAGCGGCAGCCATTTGCGGATGACGTTGGCGTTGATGCCGTGGCTGATGGCGACACTGGACACGGTTGCGCCAGGTTGCAGGCATTCCTGAACGACCTGGGCTTTGAAAGGCTTCGGATAAGAGCTTCGTTGGCGCATGGAGATCCTGGCGATAAGGGTGATCGCGTCCGCTTAAAAATACGCGGACACCATCGCCCTTAAAGCTGGAGTTCGGAAGGTGAGTTCGCCGGACGCTTACGAAGGACAGACTGCATAGCGGGCTTATTCAGGCGTGCGCCATCATGGCTGGCAGCTTTCGGCCAAAAAAAGCCATTAGACTGGGCCTTTCGGCTTTTTCCGGCCCCCTATGTCCAAGAGCAAAACTTTTCTTAGCGGGCGGATGAGGGCGGCCGATGCAGCTTGGTTTCCCAGTCTTCTAGAGGCGGCGTCACTTCGAAAGAGGGGTCGCAGTATGACCTTAAGTAGTCAGTGGCTCTCGCTTGGGCGTAAGTGAAATTTAACACGTTGCCTTCACTGTCCATTTCTATGACATTCGCGAATATCGCAAAAACCATCTCAATCGCACTCGGCTCAGCGCCATAGAGGTCGAGGTATTCCACGTTTTTAAGCATGTGGTGGCTTCCACTTGCCATAAAATACGCGAATGTTCGAAGTGCTCCACTGAAATCATTACTTAGCTTTTTCATGTGCATGCTCTTTTAAAAATGTCCTGAATTCAACGGTTTCACATGCGGACATCTGCATTTTTCCCGTGTTATCGTAGCTGGGAAAGTCTCAAATCTGCCAGAGTTGTACTTTTAATTTTGCACAAATACCTGCTCACTGAATCACCCAGAGTTTCGTATGTACAGTCCCGGAATGAGGCGGTGCGGACTGACAGTGAATCGCCCTGGGCTTTTCGTCCAGGCTTCCCAGATCACCTTGAACGGCGTGCGCCATCGCAAAGCCTTGAGTGCCTGGCGAAGTTGTACACCATTATGGAAGCCTGTGCATGTGCCTTTAGTGGGGCGAAGCCTGGGTAGTGGAAGGACTGGATAGTGGCGTCTTTGATCGTACGGTTCATGTGCTCGACTTGGCCGTTGGTCCATGCGTGGTAGCCCCTCCGAGCATCCTGCTTAATGGTTCTTATCCGCCACTTGGCGACAGTTTTCACGTTCAACCGGTAACGGACGGCAAGCCTTCGATTCGACTATTTCGACGCTTGGAGTTCGGCTCGAATTCGTGGCGTCGTGCGCGCTGAATCATGGAGACGTCCCTCCAAAATGCATCCTGCTACTGGGGGTTAAAGATGCACCATGACTTTCTGGGACTGAACGCCTAGCACGTTCTGCCCCTATCGCCGCCTCAATGAGAGAAACTCAAGCTCAAGTCCGAAACCGCGCCACCATCTGATTCAAATTAATCGCCAACTGAGACAACTCCCCACTGGCAATCAACGTCTGCCGCGTCCCCTCGCTGCTCTGCAGCGCCAGGTCACGAATGCTGACCAAAGCCCGATCCACCTCACGCGCAACATAAGCCTGCTCTTCAGAAGCCGTCGCAATCTGCTGATTCCGGTCATCGATCATCTGCGCAGCGTGGGTAATCACCTGCAACGACTGCCCAGCATCGTCTGTCGTGCCTTGAGTGGTGCTCACCTCACGCAAGCTGTCACCCATGGCCGTCACCACAGCGGTACTGCGCGCCTGGATCGAAGCGATCATCCCCTCAATCTCGCCTGTAGAAGTTTGTGTACGGTGCGCCAACGCACGCACTTCATCGGCCACCACCGCAAAGCCGCGGCCTTGCTCGCCCGCACGCGCAGCTTCAATGGCAGCATTCAAGGCCAACAGATTGGTCTGTTCGGCAATGGCGCCGATCACACCCAACACCTTGCTGATCTCCTGGGTTTGCCCGGCCAATTGCTGCACCTGCTCAGCGGTGAGGTCGACGCGGTCTTTGAGGCTGCGCATGGCCACCAGGGTTTGCGTGACCTTCTGGTTACCCATCTCAGCCGCGATGGTCGATTCTTTGGCCGCTTGCGAGGTGGAAGTGGCGTTGCGCGCCACCTCGTCGACGGCCGTGCTCATCTGGTTCACTGCTGTCGCGGCTTGTTCGATCTCGCCGTTCTGCTGGTGCAGGGTGCGATTGGCGCTTTCGGTGATGGCGGTCATCTCGACGGCGGCGGCGCTCAACTGCGTCGAGGCGTCCGAAATTTCGCTTATGGTCGTGCGCAAGTTGCCCTGCATAGCGTTCAGCGCCGTCATCAGCCGGCTGGCCTCGTCGACACCCACTACCGTCACCGCCGCACGCAAATCAGCTCTGACAATGTTTTCGGCCATCGATAGCGACGCGGCAAGCGGTACCACGATGCTGCGGGTGAGCAGCACGGCCAGCACGATGGTGAGCAACAGCGCTGCGGCCACCATTACGGCGATCACTTCGGTGCTGTTGATGTACACGTCAGTCGTCTGGGCGCCCGCAGCGGCAGCGCCTTCCGCATTGTGTTCGCGCAGGCGGGTAAGCTCGGTCTGGTAGGCCTCGGCATGCGCCTTTTGCTCGTTGTTGGCGTAGGCTACCGCTTGGTCATGGTCAGTGGCTTCCACGGTCACGATGTGCGCCAAGCCATCCAGAAACGTCGCCATACGCGCGGCAGCCGCTTCGAAGGTTTGTCGTTCCTGTTTGTCGGAGACCAGAGGTTGGCGATAGCAGTTTGTGCGGTCGTTGAGGATGTCGCGGGCGTTGTTCAGTTGGTCGATGGCGGTTGTACGGTCCTCTGGCCGGGTAGCGGCCAGCAGGCGAATGCCCTCCAGCCGCGCCTTCAGCACCGCGATCTGGATATCGTCAGTGGTTTGGGTGCTGGCCAGCCAGTTACTTCGATGTCCTGTTCGGTGACGCGCAACTTGCCAAGTTGCAGGTAAATGAACCCACCCAAGGCGACTAGCAGCAGGGTGATCAGGCCGAAACGCAGAGAGGCCCGAGGAGCGATGTTGAGTGAGAGAAGATTCATGGGCGCGGTTCCGGCAGTGGGCTCGCTTACGGAGCCTATACCGGGTTACCGGCGGATCGAGCGGGAGCATGATAGGAGGGAATGGGAGTTTGTTCGGAGGCCTCAGTTGGGCTTGGATCAAATGAGAAACTTGGGTTAGGAGCACGATGGCATGCGACGTTTACCAGCATACCTAGAATCGTTGATCTGCAAAATTTAGGAATTTTCCGACAAGGAGGACACGGCAATGAGCTCATCTGTCACCGAGTTTGAAAACGTCATAAGGTGGGCAAGAATGCTTGCAGATGATGCAAATCGGGAGGGTCTTGAGGATCTCATCAAGATAGTACTGAGGCCTGTACAAGCCGATCATATGCGCGCAGCGTTGATTCGACCCAAGCATTGTGCTCCCGAATCTCTCTCATGGATCCGCAGCATGGGCGGCCTCTGGCAAATACCGACAGCTGAGGGCACGTTGCTTTCGCATGTAACCAAGTATGGGCGCCAAACCGTCGATAAAAGCCATACGGTGCGTCTCTGGCGAGATGTGGTGCTTCCAACGATATGGAGTAGCTCAAGCATCGAGAGCAGCTTGGGCGCCATCGGTCCTGGCCGTTCCTGTGGCCGATTCACTCAGGACTCGAACCACCGCGTCACGCTTATGATCCCGCTCGGCATCGGCTGGGTGTCTGGAGGCAACCACTCTATCACTCAGGGTATTCTGTCGGGCGAGGGTGAGATTGTTCCCGATGAAGTTATCGATGTGTCATCTGCCATAGACGCAGTTCGATATGACGGTGAATGCTGGGTCTGTATGAGTTCCGGTCTACGTACCGAGGGGCCACTTTATCGCGAATTCGGATGGGTATGGGAGATCGCCCGCTTGCTCAGCAAACGCCCTAACGCTTCTGCTGATTGAGTGTCGGTATCGATGCAGTCTGTGCGATAGCAGCGGTGCTTTTAGATGATCAATCTCTAGCGATCCTGACGACTTTTAGAAGCCAGTGCCTGCATCAGCCTCAGCGAATCTCCAACTGGCATTTCACTATTAGCAGCGTTCTGCAAGAGGATGAAAAAGTGAACCACGAACTCTGGCAAGAACCTGACGGCTGCCAGACTTTTTGCCTGGCGGGTGCTCGCGGTGAGCGCGCGCGAGCGCTGATGCAGCCTGGAGCGAAGCTGATCTGGGAGGTCGAAGCTGAAAGCTATTTCGAGGCCATGACTCTCTACTATGCGTATATGCAATGGGGCGAGTACCTGAGTGATTTTCCTGAGCAAGACATGATCCCCTACGAAGAGCGGGGCTGGGATTGAATACCTGACCGCGTCCACAGCCTTTTCCGCATCATTGGAAAGTCAGAATTTTCCTATTCCTTGTAGTCCATTTCCCAAAGATACTCCTCCAGCCATCAATCTCTTGCGGTCAATTTCCATAGGTCCTAGTCTCCCGCCCCGTCGCCTCCTATAGGCGACCGGTTGTGACAGGCCGAGAGAAAAAGGACCGTACGAGCCATGTGTTATGGTGGCTGTGCGTGGGGCACCTCGTGTGCGCCGGTTTTTCCTTATTTCTCCGGTCTGTCAACCCGCGTACAGCCGCCACCCTTTTGTTTGACAGCGAAAGCGTGGCGGGTCCGTTAAAGAATAAGGAGCTCGCATGCTGAAAATTGTCCCAGACCCGCCGCCCACTATCTCGTTAGCCATTCAGCGCACTGCCCTGTTGTGCAGACCTTTCCCAGCTTCTTTCTCTCGTTACACCCCCCAATGTCCACCTGAATCTCGAAGCTCGCAAACGTTTGCCAAGCGATAGGCATCGAACGCTGATCGGCTGGTAACCGAAAACGCCACCGTGCATTCAGAGCGTGGCGCCCTGATGGCCGGCTTGGCGCAGGCCATCAAGGCATGGAGGAGGGGGAGTCATTTGTGAGCAGTCATTCTTCGAAGTGTGCCAAAGCAAAAACCGAATCTATTGGATCAGCCACCTTCGGCGAAGGAGCCAAGGGCAACAGCAGCCACCGGCTTTTCCGAGTCGAACCAGGCCATGACCAGGATTATTTGCTGGAACAAGCCAATGTGCTGATGAACTGCGTGTACAAACTCACACGTGAAGCGAGCCTGGAGCCGGATGAATCCTTGATCGTTGCCGCTCACTTTTTGAGTGGGATGACGAAGGCTTTGGTCGAGGACATCGCGATAGCGCGGATGATTGCTCCGGCTGACTGCAGTTAGCAGGTAGTACCGACCTGAGGTGCTTACAGGTGATGCCGGCTTGCCTAATGTTCACTGCACGCCTTTGGCAAAGCCGAAACGAAACCGAGAAAGGCTCACGGGCAAAACGGGCAATACAGGTTATCCAGGAAGTCCTCAGTCTCGATCCCTTTATCCAACACTTGCACCACCACCGTTCCATGCCGTTTGCATTCCAGCATCTGGCCCGCGCCGCTGTGGGTGGGCGGTTGGTCGTTGAATTCGTTGTTACCGCACCATGGGCATTTGCTGATGGGAGCGTCGGTTTGGGCGAGGATGGCGAGGGTCCAGCCGCAGCCGGGGCAGGTGAGGCGGTTGAGGGGTTGGGCGGGGGTGGGGGTTGGCATGGGGGAGGGCCTGGTTGGGGGAGGTTTTGGATTTGGTCATATCTCGGCTTGTGGGGGAAGTGCGGGTTATGTGAGTTGCGGATTTGTGGGCATATGGGCTGGTTTGCTGAGGGTTTGTAGTGTTGGTGGTGGCGTTGTTTATTAACAGGTGATGGGATGGTGGCTGGGGTGGGGCTGCATTGCAGCCCATCGCGGCTGAAGCCGCTCCCACAGGGTCCAGCGTAAGACGGGGCGCTTTGGCTGAACTTCGTGGGTAGAGTATCTATCCGAAGTTGAACCCTCTAGGCCACGCCCCGCGATAGCAAATCGAAGGAGATCTCGATGTCCAGCAACCGCGCCGACAGCAACACCCAACTCGCAGCCATCTTCGATCAGCTCCTGGCGCTGCGCGAAAGCGTTCATGAACTGCATGTCACGGAGCAAGAGCGCGCTATCACTTTGCGCGGCCATCAGACTGTGGACGACAACGAAGCCCTGGACCTCGCATTCGCCAAGCTGCAAACCGACATCGCGGGTATCGAAGAAGGTCTGGCAACCATTGCGGAGGCTATGGGCGATATCCCAAAGCTCTGAGCTATCGGCACCCGTCAACGCACCCGTCCGTCAGCTCCTCCGTACATCCTTCGGCATTAACCACCGCTCCCACCGTCCCAACCACCTGACCTCGAAACCCGAACGCTAGGCTCCAATCAAAACGCTCAAGGCTCAAGGCTCAAGGCTCAAGGCTCAAGGCTCAAGGCTCGAAGCTCAAAGTCCCATCCCACCCCCCGACAGGAGTCGACCGTGCCCACCACCGCCGCCAAGCCCTCCCTACGCCGCGCCATCACCGGCCCCATGCTGTACCTCTTCATCCTCGGCGACGTCCTCGGCGCAGGTGTCTACGCTCTCGCCGGTACCATCGCAGGCGAAGTGGGTGGGGCAATCTGGGTACCGCTGCTGATCGCGCTGTTCTTCGCCATGCTCACCGCCGGCTCCTACGCCGAGCTGGTGACCAAATACCCGCACGCCGGTGCGGCGTCGGTGTTCGCGGAGAAGGCCTTCAAGTCGCCGCTGCTGTCGTTCCTGGTCGGCTTCAGCATGCTCGCGGCGGCCGTCACCAGCGCGGCGGGGTTGTCGCTGGCGTTCGCCGGGGATTACCTGAGCGCCTTCATCGATGTCTCGCCGTACCTGGCCGCCACCGTCTTCCTCGTCGCCATCGCCGCGCTCAATGCGCGGGGCATCAAGGAGTCCCTGGGGGCGAACCTGGTGATGACGCTCATCGAGCTGTCGGGCCTGCTGCTGGTGGTGGTCGCCGCGGCCTGGTATTTCCGCACGGGCGATGCGGACCTGGGCCGCACCCTGACGTTCAAACCGGGCATCAACCCGATGCTCGCCGTACTCGGCGCAGCGTTGCTGGCGTTCTATTCCTTCGTGGGTTTCGAGACGTCCGCCAACCTGGCCGAGGAAATCAAGGACGTGCGCACCATCTACCCACGCGCCTTGTTCGCCGCGCTGCTCACGGCGGGCGTGGTGTACATGGCGGTGGGGGTGGCGGCGTCGAGCGTATTGCCGACCGACAAACTCGTCGCCACCTCGGCGCCGCTGCTGGAAGTGGTGCGCGAGTCGGGGCTGAACATTCCGCCCATGCTGTTCGCCTTCATCGCCTTGGTGGCGGTCGCCAACGGCGCGCTGCTGTCCATGATCATGGCCAGCCGGCTCACCTATGGCATGGCCAACCTGCGACTGCTGCCGGGCGTGCTGGGCGCGGTGCTGCCAGGGCGGCGCACACCGTGGATGGCAATCGTCGCGACCACGCTGGTGGCGATTGCACTGACGCTCACCGGCACCTTGGCCACTTTGGCGCAGACGGTGGTGCTGCTGTTGCTGTTCGTGTTCCTCAGCACCAACGTCGCGGTGTTGGTGCTGCGCCGTGATGCCGTGGCGGAGGAGCACTTCCGCGTACCGACCTTGGTGCCGGTGCTCGCAATTCTGTCGTGTCTGTTGCTGCTCAGCCAACAAGGCTGGGATACCTGGCTGCGGGCGGGTGGGTTGATGGTGCTGGGGGTGTTGCTTTATCTGTGCACGCGGGGTCAGCGGCGATTGACAGGCAGCACTGACTGAAGGGGCTCGCCAACGGTCGATCCGTTGGCGTCGAGCGAGTCGGCCCGTCGACAATGATCGGTATGAGGCAAAGTCCCTTTCCTACAGACCGACTCGCTCGGCATCCGCCTTCCGCTAGGCACGACGGCAAACGCATTACGCGTCAGTAGCCTGCCAGTACGGTTGTGATCACCCCGGTCGCGATCGCCACCAGCACATAGTCGCCATTGACGTGCAGCCAGCGATGCTCGGGTGGCGGGGCGGAGAGGTGGCGGGCGCGCCAATCGGTGACCCAGTAGCGGTCGTCGCGGAAGCGCGGCTCCACGACATGCCCGCGCCGCCATTCCTGATGTGGGATCGGCAGGCCGGCTTGCGGGCGGAAGTTGGCGTCGCGGTAGGCCGGGTGGCCGCCACGGCCAGGGTGTGGCTGGGCGCGGTCGGGGTGGGCCTGCGGGTGTCCCGGCTGCGGGCCAGGCGGTTGCGCACGGCCTTGCTGCGGCCCCCCACGATGATCGCCCGGACCACCTTCCGGCCCGCCGCCCGGTTGGGCGAAGCTGGCCAGCGGCATGCCCAGCATCAGCACTGCGCACAATGCAGTCAGGTTCTTTTTCATCGGATGTTCCTTTCATAGTTCAAGGGCGCCGCCTGGGTCCGGCTCGTTGCCTGGCGGCGAGCGAAGCACGGTGGGGGCTCGGGAAATATGACCACGGCTTTGCGTCAGCTGCCGACAGCAAGAGGTAAAGAACGGGTAAAGCCCAGGCAGAAGGCACCTTGCAGCCGCGTTGAACTTTCCGCCCGCGCAAGCTCCAAAAATGGATCTGACCAGGCACGTCGGCGATGGCCGTTCCAGGCCATGTCCGCTATCCGAAAACTTCTCAAGGATGTCCCCCATGAGCGACCGCCCCATCTACTCCGCCGACGGCCAGAGCGCCGCGTTCCAGACCGCCGTCAGCAACGCCCAAGCCACTTTCAGGTTCTTCTGGCGCGAATTGTCGTGGGAGGCGCGGCGTATCGTTCCGGCGCTGGAAGTGGCTGCCGTGAAGATGTCCTTCCCGGTCGACAGCGACGATCCGGAGGCGCCCAGCGTCGAGAACATGTGGCTGAGCGAAGTCGATTTCGACGGTACGTCCATCAGTGGCGTGCTGCTCAATGCCTCGGAATGGATCACCGAGTACGCCGAATCGGAGTGGGTGACGCTGCCGTTCTCGAGCCTCAACGACTGGATGTACGTGAGCCAGGGCGAAGTCTGTGGCGGCTTCACAATCGATGTGCTGCGCAGCGAGATGTCCGACCAGGAACGCGCCGAGCACGATGCGGCCTGGGGCCTGGATTTCGGCGAGCCTGGCTCGGTCCGTTTAGTGCCGGCCGCCGAGGGCCAGGCGGAGGCCGTCGTGTCTCGCGGGCTCGACACGCCCTACGACCATCAGGTGCTCGAAGCGCTGGACGCAGGTGACCATCCCATGGCGGTGAACATGCAGGAGAAGGTGGAAGAAGGCCTGCGCCAGTACCCCAGCATGATCACCGAAGCCGACGAAGCCGGCTGGCTGTTGCTGCACCACCAGGCATTGGCAGGCAATTACCCGGTGGTACGCAGCCTGTTGCAGCACGGCGCCGACGCCTCGGCACGCACCGACGGCGGACAGACGGCGGCGCAGTTGGCGCAGGAGGCCGGGTGGGGCAGGGTGGCGCGCCTGTTGCGCGGCGAGGCCTGAGGCACGGCCCGTGGGCGGTCATGCCCTGGCGCAGGATACCCCCTGCGCTGACTAGACCGCTCCAACGCAAGACCCTCAGCCCTGCGGCGCCCGCTCGAACAACTGCGTCGCCAAGTCCCGAATCCGCTGCGACCAGGCCACCTTCGCCACCCACTCGGGCGGCATGCCCGACACGCCATACAGCGCACCGGCCAGTTGCCCGGCCGTGGCCGCCACGCTGTCGGCGTCGTCGGCGAGGTTGGCGGCCAGCAGCACCGCGTCGCGGAAGTTGTCCGTGTGCCACACCGCCCACAGGGCTGCTTCCAAGGTGTCGATCACATACCCGGACGAGCGGATCTGCTCGCGGGCCTTGTCTTTGTACTCACCGGCATTGATCAGCAACGGGCGCGCCGACAGCGCACAGACCAGAGGTGTCAGTGCTTCGTGCTTGTCCGCGCCGTTCAAGGCCAAGTGCAACTGAGCGCCGAACAACTGGCAGCACTGCACTGCTTCTTCGGCGCGATGGGTGACTTCGCTCTGCGCCGCGCTGCCCTGCCAGGTGGCCGGCAGCGAGTGGCGGTGGAAGATCGCGGTGGGCGCCAGGCGGATCAACGAGCCGTTGCCGGCGCTGGAGGCTTCGCGGTTGCCGGGCCAATCGCGGCCCTGTGCCTGCCAGCCGTGCAAGGCGTCGCGGGTGGCGTTGCCGATGTCGAAGCAGCGGCCGTTGGCGCTGTTTTCGCCGCGTTGGTACCAGCGCAGCAGGCCTTCGGCGTAGGTGGCGTAATCGAAGCGGCCTTGGCTGAGGTAGGTATCGGCCAGGGCCAGGGCCATGCTGGTGTCGTCGGTCCATTCGCCCGGCTTGAGCTGGAAGGGGCCGCCGCCGACCATGTCCTGCACATGGCCGCGGTCGCGGGGCTGGAACTCAAGCGTGGTGCCCACGGCATCGGCGATGGCCAGGCCCAGCAGGGCACCCTGGGCACGGTCCAGGGCCTGGGCGTCGTTCAGCGTGCAACGGCGGGTGGCAAGGTTGTGATGAGCATCGCTGGGGAGCAAGTGCTGGTAGCGTGAAACGTGAGCGTTCAAGGTGTCTTGAGGGCTGCGCAGATCGATCATGGGCGTCCTTTCCTGGCGGGTGATTGCAGATTCGCCGCGGCATTGGGTAGGCCAGGGCGGCGCAAAGTGTCGGTGTCGAGTGAGTTTCGCATCGACCGATGCCAGGAGAGGTGGGGGCGATGGGTGAGCTTTTCCAGGTCAACGCCGTCCCATGCCGTTTTTCGCCCCCATTATCCTCACCCTGACATGCTGCGGCCATTGGGTCGTTGAAGCGTTCGTAGACGGCCGGATAAACGCCACTACGCTCGGCGAAGCACGACGGCTTGACCTGTCCCACCTGGGTTTCATCGCGCTCACGCTCGGCCTGCAAGGTCACTCGCCCTGGCGCGCTGCGGCCATCTGGTCGTTGAAGCGTGCGAAGAACGCCGGGTAATCCTCCCCCCGCTCGGCGTAGCGCAATGGCTTGACCCGCTCCACCAGAATTTCGTCCGCCTCGGGTGCGTGCTGGAAGATGCCCATCACCTCGTCGATGAACTCGCGCAGCGCCATCGCCTGCGGGTCGTTGGCCTGGCGTTCGCCCATCAGCCCGGTCTGCACGTAGGGCGGCGCCAGCTCGTGCACGCGCACGGCGGTGTCCTTGAGCTGATAGCGCAGCGACTGGCTGTAGGAATGCACGGCCGCCTTGGTCGCGCAGTAGCTCGGCGTCAGCGCCAGGGGCATGAAGGCCAGCCCCGACGAGACCGTGACGATGGCGGCGTGGGGCTGCTTGAGAAAGTGCGGCAGCAGCCAGCTATCCAGGCGGATCGGCCCTAGCAAGTTGGTGGCCACCGTGGCCTCCAGTTCGCTGGCGCCGCCTGTGGTCAGCGATTCGCCGCGCATGATGCCGGCGGCGTGGATCACGGCATTGAGCCGGGGGTAGTCGGCGATCAGGCGTTCGGCCACGCGCTGGGTGTCGTGCGCGTCGCTGACGTCGAGCACCTGGTAGCGCAGTCCGGGGTTGGCCGCGACCTCGCGCTGCAGCAGCGCTTCGCGGCGCCCGGCGATGATCACCTCGTTGCCCAGCGCCAGGAAGGCTTTCGCCAGTTCCAGGCCGATGCCGCTGCCGCCGCCTGTGACCAGAAGGGTATTGCCTGTGGTGTGCATGTCGAGCCTCGCGATGTGGAGTGGGTCGCTCGTCGTCAAGCGACATGCATTACCCTAGGCCGCTGGCGCGCCGTACGGAAGTAGGCGCCGGAAAGTGCCGTACTTACCCCGAGGAAACCATGGCCATCGACGATCCCACCCAGCCCGCCCGGCGCAGCCCCACCTGGCCCCACGGCGACGACAAGGTCGACCCGGAACTGGACCGCCTGGTGCGCGAGATCATCGGCCGAGTCGCCGACAAGTGGACCATGCTGGTGATCGAGGCGCTCGCCGAACGGGGCTGCCTGCGCTTCACCCAACTGGCGGCGCAGGTCGGCAACGTCAGCCAGAAGATGCTGACCAAGACCGTACGGCAGATGGAGGCCGATGGGCTGCTGGTGCGTACCGTCTACCCGGTGGTGCCGCCGAAGGTGGAATACCGCCTGACGGAAATGGGCATGAGCCTGGGGGAAGCGTTTTGCGGGGTGTGGCTGTGGGCCGAGCGCCATCGGCAGACGATCGAGGCGTCGCGGGCGGCCTACGAGGCGCAGGCCAAGGCGCAGGACGATGGGCTGGAGGGATAGGCCCCTCGACCCGCGCCTTGCGTGAGCTAATCCAGGCGATCTCAGTCTTCGCCGCGCAACTCCCGTTCGACGTCCGTCAGCGTCTGGTTCAAGGCATCGGCCTCGGTCCGCGTGACCGTGCCGTTGCGCGCTTGCAGATTGCCCGCGCGGGTCTGCACTTCGCCTACCGAAACGTGCAGTCGCTCGGCCTGTTGCGGGGACAGGGCGTTGGCTCGCGCCTGCTTGTCGATCCACAGGTTGAGCGATACGGCCCGGTCTTGCAGGTAGTCGTTGTCGCTCTGCAGGGCATCGTGCGTGCAGGCGGGGAGGGCCAGGCAGCAGAGGGTGAGCAGGGTAGCGGGCATGAGCGCTTTGCGCATGGCAAGATCCTGTAAAAAAGGGAGCGTCGGTGAGCGCGGTGATGAGCAGCAGGTCATGATCCCTGCCAGCCTGGTGATGAAGCAGCGTCCTTATAGGCATTGGCTAGGCGTAATGCCAGTGCCGTCCATCGGTGTGCTGCCTCGTCAGGTCATGGCGTGTTGATCGCCCGCCGAGTGCTACTTGCCAAGTTTCCCTCAGCACGTCTGCGCGCAAGGCCTTGCCCTCAGCTTCCAGCCACTGAGCAGCGCCAGCCCGAGCAGCCCGGCCAGGTAAAGCTGCGCAGCGCCCACCAGCCCCATCCTCGGCACCAGCACACTGAGCAACAGCGCCGGCACGCAGAACGCCAGGTAGCTGAGCACATAGAAGGCCGCCAGCAAGCCGGCGCGCTGGTCAGGCTCGGCCAGGGGCAGCAGGCTGCGCGTGGCGCCCAGAAAGCCGCTGCCAAAGCCGATGCCGGTCACCACCGTGCCGACCATCAACAGCGTCAGTTGCCCACTGAGCACCGCCAGCCAAAGCAGGATCGGCCCCACTGCCAAGGCCAGGCTGCCCAGCCGCAGCAAGCGCTCGGCGGGCCAGTGCCGCAGGCCATGCAGGCAAGCGGCACCGCTGAGGGTCAGGCCTGCCACCGCCACGGCGCCCAGCAGCACCGACGTCGTGCCGCTTACCGCCTTGGCCAGGCCCGGCATCAACGACAGATAGAACCCACCCGTGGCCCACACGGCCAACTCCAGCGGCAACACGCGCCAGAGCATGGTGCGGGCCTGGGGCGGCACCGACAGTCGCGGTCGCAGCGCCGCCAGGGTACCGGGCCGACGCGGCAACAGGTCCGGTACGCCGAGCAGGCACAGGGCAAGCAGCCCGAACGTTCCGAGAAACACCTCATAGGTCAGCTGCAACGGCAGCGGCGCATAGGTGACCAACAGGCCGCAACCCACTGCGCCCGCGGCCATGCCGAGCAAGGGGGCAAGGCTGTTGAGCCAAGGACCGCGTTGTTGATCGCTGTCCAACAGCGCCGCGCCCAAGGCGCTGGTGGCAAGACCGGTCGCGACCCCTTGCACGGCCCTGGCAGCGATCAAGTCGTTGAGCCCGTGGGCCTGGTGGAACAGTAGCAGCGAACCGATCTCCATCAGCACGGCGCCCAGCACCACCGAGCGCCGCCCCAAGTGATCTGACAGACGACCGCCGACCAACAGCGCGGCAAGCAGTCCGAAGGCGTAGATGGCGAAGACCCAGGTCAGCCAGAAGGTGGAGAACCCCCAGGCCTGCTGGTAGCTGGCGTACAGCGGCGTCGGCGCGCTGGAGGCGGCCATGAAGGTGAAGAGCAGGGCACCGAACACGCCCAGGCGGGCCTGGGTGCCGAATGGAGAAGGTTTCAAAGTCAGGGCTCACTAAAGCTAATTTATTGCGTTAGAGCTTATAGCGAGCTTTTCATAAAAGCAATTTCTTAGCTTTTGTATTCGGTTATGATGCGCGCCATGACCATCAAACACTCCCGACCCGGTGGCCGTAGCGCCCGGGTGCAGCAGGCCATTCATGAGGCCGTCCAAGCGCTGCTCGACGAGCAACCGCGCGATTCGCTGACCGTTCCGCTGATCGCGGCGCGCGCCGGTGTCACCCCTTCGACCCTCTACCGCCGCTGGGGCAAGCTGTCCAACCTGCTGGCCGACGTCGACCTGCAACGCCTCCAGCCCGACGAGCCGCCCGAAGACACCGGCAGCCTGGCAGGCGACCTGGCCTGCTGGCTGGAACGCTATGTCGACGACCTGGTGTCGTTGCCCGGCCAGACCATGCTCCGCGACGCGATCATGGCCACCGAAGTGGGCTGCACCGTGCGTTGCACCGAGCCCACGCGCGAGCGACTCGAGATGCTGCGCGAACGCGCCCTGGTGCGCAACGAGCCTACGCCGTCGATCGACACGCTCATGGACGGGCTGGTGGCGCCGCTGATCTTCAGAACGCTGTTCGGCGGGGAGCGGCCCGATGCCGAGCTTCAGCGGCAGTTGCTCGACCAGGTCCTGGCACGTGCGCATGGGGCCTGAGGCGAGCGTTGCGTAGGGACGACATGCTGACGTGCCAAGGCTCTGCTGCCGTCCTGGCGCACGCAGGGTTGAGACGCATACATATCTAGCCACTGCGTGATACCTGCGTCCTTACAGTCGAGTGCGGCAAGCGGCAGAACCGCCGCCCATGCCGAGCACCCACCGTCTCTCGACTGGAGCACAGCCCATGCACATCACCGAACGGCAATTGCAACGCATCCTCCCCAACGCCGGCCCTCGTGCCGGCGTTTTCGTGTCTGGCATAGACACCACGCTAGGCACCTATTCCATCACCACACCCCTGCGCATCGCCGCCTTTCTCGCCCAGGTCGGGCATGAGTCCGGGCAACTGCGCTACGTGCGCGAACTGGGCAACGACGCCTATTGCGCCAAGTACGACACCGGTCGCCTGGCCGAGCGCCTGGGCAATACCCCCGAGGCCGACGGCGACGGGCAACTGTACCGCGGTCGCGGGCTGATCCAGGTCACCGGCCGCGCCAATTACCAGGCCTGCAGCAAAGCCCTGTTCGGTGACGGACGCCTGCTCGAGGCCCCCGACGCGCTGGAGCAACCGCTCTACGCCGCGCTGTCGGCCGGTTGGTTCTGGCACCGCGCCGGGCTCAATGAGCTGGCCGACCAGGTGACCTGCGCCGAGGATGCCATGTTCGAGAAGATCACCCGCAAGATCAACGGCGGCACCAATGGCCTGGCGGACCGCCAGGCGTTGTACCGGCGTGCGCTCGACGTGCTGGGTTGATGCCGCCCACCGCTCGCGCACAGGCCGCCCGTGGGGCGTCCTGGCGAGCGGTATCCACCAGCGCGGTCAGCAGGCGGTCCGGCCTTCGGCGCGCGTGGGAAACCCCTGCTGTAGACACATATTGCAACCGAGTCACTGTTGCCCGCCGAACAGTCGATCAACAACGTTGTGCCTGAAACGGCATCCATACTGTTCGAAAAAAATCCAAGTCATTGATTCATAGCGCTATTCCACCTGGCACGAATCCTGTTGCAAGCCTTGCACCCGCACCCACCAAGGGTGCCCGGCTAACCGACCAGGAGCTGCCATGCCCCGCGAAATCTGTTTGAACGCCTTCGAGATGAACTGCGTGGGCCACCAGTCGCCCGGCCTGTGGCGCCACCCCAAGGACCGCGCTTGGCAGTACAAGGACCTCGACTACTGGACCGACCTGGCCAAGCTGCTGGAGCGCGGCAAGTTCGACGGTCTGTTCATCGCCGACGTGATCGGCATCTACGACGTGCTCGGCGGCAATGGCGACGCCGCCATCCGCCAGGCCACCCAGGTGCCGGTCAACGACCCACTGGCGCTGATCACGCCCATGGCGCTGGTGACCGAGCACCTGGGCTTCGGTCTCACCGCCTCGCTGACCTTCGAGCACCCGTACCCCTTCGCCCGCCGCCTCTCGACCCTGGACCACCTGACCAAGGGCCGCATCGGTTGGAACATCGTCACCTCCTACCTCGACAGCGGCGCGCGCAACCTCGGGCAGAAGGCCCTGAGCGACCACGACGCACGCTATGACTTCGCCGACGAATACCTGGAAGTCCTGTACAAGCTGTTCGAGGGCAGTTGGGAGGAGGGCGCGGTGCTGCGCGACCGCGAGCGCGGCATCTTCAGCGACCCGAGCAAGGTTCACGAGATCCGCCACCACGGCAAACACTTCCAGGTGCCCGACATCCACCTGTGCGAGCCGTCGCCGCAACGCACCCCGGTGCTGTACCAGGCCGGTGCCTCCAGCCGCGGCAAGGATTTCGCCGCCGGCCACGCCGAATGCGTGTTCGTCGCCGCGCCCTCGAAGGTGACCCTGAAAAAGACCGTGGCCGACATTCGTCGCCGCGCCGCCGAGGGCGGGCGCGATCCGCGCAAGGTGCTGATCTTCAACCTGCAGACGGTGATCGTCGACGAGACCGACGCCAAGGCCCAGGCCAAGTGGCAGGAACTGAAGGGCTACAGCAGCTACGAAGGCGCGCTGGCGCTGATCTCCGGCTGGACCGGGATCGACTTCGCGCAGTACCGGCCCGACCAGGTGCTCAAGCACATCCACACCAACGCCATTCAGTCAGCGGTGGAAACCTTTTCCACGGCCGATCCGGACAAGCAGTGGACGGTGCAGGAGCTGGCCGACTGGGTTGGCATCGGCGGCTTCGGCCCGCTCATCGTCGGCAGCCCGCAGACCGTTGCCGACGAGTTGCAGGCCTGGGTCGAGGACACCGATGTGAACGGTTTCAACTTCGCCTATGCCCTGGCCCACGAAACCTTCCGCGACGTGGTCGAGCTGCTGGTGCCCGAGTTGCAGAAGCGTGGCGTGTACAAGACCGAATACCGCGCTGGCACGCTGCGCGAGAAGCTGTTCGGCGACGGCCCGCGCCTGCCCGATAGCCACCCGGCGGCCGGCTATCGCGACCTCGGCCGGCACCGTGCCGCCACCCGCCCCAGCCAGGCCGAGCCGGCCTGAGCCGGAGCGCACCTGCGATGGGCGGCAAAGCCGCCCTGTTCACGACAGTGCTCCGAACCGCCTGAAGCTGATCGAAGCCTGCCGCCTCACCCCTGCTTGGCACCCCCACCGATCTGCCACACGTACGGCGGCTCGGCACCGTTGACGTGCCAGTCGCCGACGATGCGTTCCTTGTAGACCACCGGGTTGTGCGACGCCGCAGTGCGCGCATTGCGCCAATGGCGGTCGAGCTGCTTGCCGGTGCTGGTGGTCGAGGCGCCCAGCGCATTGAACAGGTCGCTGGTGGCGCGCAGCACCAGGTCCACGACCGCCACCTGGGCCTGCGCCGATTCCAGCTCGGCGGTGACGTTGGCCTCGCGCTCGGCCGCTGCGTCGTGGCCCAGGCGCGCCAGGTACGCCTGCTGCAAGGCCTCGGCGGCGCGCAGCGTGGCGGCCTCGGCGGCATACACCAGACCGCTGGCCTTGCCGATCACCTGCAACACCTGGGCGTCCTGGCTCACCGCTTCGGCGTTGCCATGGCTGAACACGCGCTTGCGGGTGCGGGTTTCGGTGCTGAAGTCGCGCACCGCCGCACGCCCCGAGCCGACGATGACCGCCAGCAGCACCAGTTGGTAGAAGGCGGTCTGGTATTTGAAGCGGGTAGAGAAGTCGATGATGTTGTCTTCCTCCACCACTGCGTTGGTCAGTACCGAGGTGCCGCTGCCGGTGGTGCGCTGGCCGAAGCCGTCCCAATCGTCGCTCAAGGTGATGCCCGGCTGCTTGGCGCGGACCGCAGCGATGACGTCGGCGCCGGTGTCGTCGCGGCGGGCGAAGAGGTCGATCCAGTCCGAGAAGATACTGCCGGTGCTGTAGTACTTGGTGCCGTTGACCACCCATTGCTCACCCTGGCGCGATACCCGGGTGATGACGTCGCCGATTTTCACTGCGCCGATTTCGGTCCAGGCGCAGCCCACCAGATCGCCCGCGACGAAACGTTCGAACCAGACGTCCTGGGCGCTGCTGGCGTGGGCGTTGAGACGGTCTTCGACGAAGGCGAAATGCCCGCGCAGGGCTTGCGGCAGGTTGGAATCGGCTTCGGCCAGCTCGATCAGCAACTGGAACAACTGCTCTAGCGAAGCGCCGGCACCGCCATGCTCCACGGGCACGCGCACGGCGCCAAAGCCGGCCTCCTTCAGCCAGCGGATCGGCTCGAAGGGCAGGGTGCGCGTGCGCTCGCGCTCGAGGCTGCCTTCGGCGATACGTGCGAACAGCGGCCGAAAGCGTGCGGCAAGGGCGTGGTAGTCAGTGCCGGTGGACAGGTGGGGGACATGGGCTTGAGCGGTCATCGTGGTGTTCCTCGAGTAGATGCGAATGCAGACGGCAACTGCTTCGCAAACTCCGTGCCTCACCAAAAAAACCATATGGATCAGAGGCTTGCATATTTTTGGCAGGTGCCTGCTGTGGCACCTCCAACAACCTGTTGAACGGCTGTTGGTGGCGGGACACCAGCGCCGCGTCGCTTGGCTGTTGCTCGGCGGTCAGCGCTTCGACAATCTGCGGCCTACGAAGCAGTCGACACGTCGTTCCTTCTCGTAAGCCATTGATTCAGAAGACCTCCATCGCTTGGCACGGTTGCTGCTCCTACCCCTGGCACAGCCCACAAGGGCAGGAGGAGCACGCATGAGCACAAACGCAATCAAGGTCGTGGTGGTGTCGGGCAGCCTGCGCTCGCCGTCGCGCACCCATGGGCTGCTCGAGGCCCTGGTGCAGCGATTGCGCGGCAGGCGCACGCACCTGACGGTGCACTGGGTGCGCATCGCCGAACTGTCCGCCAGCCTGGCCGGTTCCCTGGAGCGCGACAGCGCCGCCCCGGCGTTGCAGCTGCACCTGCAAGCCATCGAGCAGGCCGACTTGCTGCTGGTCGGCTCGCCGGTCTACCGCGCTTCCTACACCGGCCTGTTCAAGCACTTGTTCGACCTGGTCGACCATCAGTCGCTCAAAGGCGTGCCGGTAGTGCTGGCCGCCACCGGCGGCAGCGAGCGCCATGCGCTGATGGTCGACCACCAACTGCGCCCGCTGTTCGCCTTCTTCCAGGCTCACACCTTGCCCTACGGCCTGTACGCCAACGTCGAGGCCTTCGACGACCAGCACCGCCTGGTCGATTCCGCACAGTTCGAACGCATCGAGCGGGTGCTCGACACCGTCGAGGCGTTCTTTCCCCTTCCGGTCGCCAGCGCGGCCTGACCCTACCGAGTGACAGGAGACTTCCTCATGAGCCAAGCGATCAGATTCGCCTACTGGGTGCCCAACGTCAGCGGCGGCCTGGTGGTCAGCAAGATCGAGCAACGCACCAGCTGGGACATCGACTACAACCGCAAGCTGGCGCAGATCGCCGAACGGGCGGGCTTCGACTACGCCCTGTCGCAGATCCGCTTCACCGCAGGCTATGGCGCCGACAACCAGCACGAGTCGGTGACCATCAGCCATGCGCTGCTGGCCGCCACCGAGAAGCTCAAGGTCATCGCCGCGATCCTGCCCGGTCCCTGGAGCCCGGCCTTGGCCGCCAAGCAGTTGGCGACCATCGACCAGTTCACCGCCGGGCGGGTGGCGGTCAACGTGGTGTCCGGCTGGTTCAAGGGCGAGTTCCGCGCCATCGGCGAACCGTGGCTGGACCACGACGAGCGCTACCGCCGTTCCGAAGAGTTCATCCGCGCCCTCAAGGGCATCTGGACCCAGGACAACTTCAGCTTCCACGGCGACTTCTACCGCTTCCACGACTACACCCTCAAACCCAAGCCGGTGCAGCGCCCGCACCCGGAAATCTTCCAGGGCGGCAGCTCGCGCGCCGCGCGCGACATGGCCTCGCGGGTGTCGGACTGGTATTTCACCAACGGCAACAGCGTCGAAGGGATCAAGGCCCAGGTCGACGACCTGCGGGCCAAAGCCGCCGCCAACGGCCATTCGGTAAAAGTGGGGGTGAACGCCTTCATCATCGCCCGCGACAGCGAAGAAGAGGCACGCGCGGTGCTGGCCGAGATCATCGCCAAGGCCGACCCCGAGGCAGTCAACGGCTTTGGCAGCGAAGCGAAGAACGCCGGCGCTTCCAGCCCGGAGGGCGAAGGCAATTGGGCCAAATCGACGTTCGAAGACCTGGTGCAATACAACGACGGCTTCAAGACCGACCTGATCGGCACGCCACGGCAGATCGCCGAGCGCATCGTCGCGCTCAAGGCCGTGGGCGTGGACCTGATCCTGTCGGGCTTCCTGCATTTTCAGGAAGAAGTGGCGTACTTCGGCGAGCACGTGCTGCCGCTGGTGCGCGAGCTGGAGCAGGCCCAGGCCGTCACCCAGGCGGCGTGACGCAAGCAGGCCTGCGTGGGGCGTGGCGACAGCGTCGGGCTGGCTTGCGGCACGGCGGCCCGCCTGCTTGACGCTCCAGCCCGGCGCCGAGCGCTGCGGGCCGGCTCAGTGGCTGGGGGCTGTGTCCATAAGGGGCACGTTCATAACGACGCGTTCATATCGAAAGCTGCAAGGCCCGTTCCGCATGCGCCTGGTCCTGCACGCGACGGCGGTTGACCACCAGCTCGCCAATGGCGATCAGCCGCGCACGGGTGATGTTGCGGCTCAGACCCAGCAAGCTGGCGGTATGCACCTGATTGCAGTGGCAGAAACGGTAGGCGCTGCGCAGCAGGCTGTCTTCGACTTTCTCGTGCAGGCCGCCGGCCTGTTCTTCGAACAGCCGCTGGAAGGCGCGCAGCAGCTGTTCTTCGGCGTTTTCCGCAGGGGCCGCCGGCGCCTGGGCCTGGCGCTCGATGCGCAGGTGCGACAGGCGCAGGTCGTCGTCCTGCACCAAGCCGTTGCGGCACACCAGCAGGGTGTGGTGGATGACGTTTTCCAGTTCGCGGATGTTGCCCGGCCAGTCGTAGCTCAACAGCTTGCGCTCGGCCTCGCCGCTCAGGCGCACGTCGCCGTAGCCCAGGCGATTGCAATAGGTTTTGATGAAGTGGCGGGTCAGCGGCAGGATGTCGCCCGGCCGTTCGCGCAGCGGATAGAGCTGCAGGCTGACCACGTTGAGGCGGTAGTAGAGGTCTTCGCGGAAGTTGCCGGCGCCGATGGCCTTGTCCAGTTGCACGTTGGTGGCGGCGACCACGCGCACGTCGATGGGCAGGCTCTTGCGCGAGCCCAGGCGCACCACTTCGCGTTCCTGTAGCACGCGCAACAGCTTGACCTGGATGGCCATGGGCAGGTCGCCGATCTCGTCGAGGAACAGCGTGCCGCCGTTGGCCTCTTCGAACCAGCCGGCCTTGGCCCCCAACGCGCCGGTGAAGGCGCCTTTCTCATGGCCGAACAGCTCGGCCTCGACCAGCGATTCGGAGAATGCGCCGCAGTTGACCGCAATGAACGGTCCGTTGCGCCGCGCGCTCAGGTTGTGGATGTGGCGTGCGACCAGCTCCTTGCCCGTGCCGGTCTCGCCGATGATCAGGACACTGGCCTCGCTGGGGGCGACCTGTTGCAAATGGGCGAGCAGCGCCTGTGAGCGCGGGTCTTCGAACACCTGTGCGGTGGCCCGGATCGAGGTGGCCAGGGAGGGGGACGGGGGCAGGGTCAGCAGTTGCATGGGAATCCCTATGAGTAGAAGGAAGGGGTAGGCCGTGTCTGGTTCAGCGCCCAGTCGCCCAGCTCGTGGAGCTTGTAGTCCAGCGGGTCGTGCAGGCTCTGGGTGCGCAGGTTGCGCCAGTAGCGGTCCAGGCGCAGCGAGGCGTGGGTAGCGCGGGCGCCGGTGACCTCGAACAGGCGGTTGCAGATGTCCAGCCCGGTGCGCGCCGCCGCGACCTTGGCCGTGGCGATGGCCAGCGCCAGTTGCGCACGTTCTTCGACGCCCAGCGCCTGCTCCTTGTGCCAGGCCTGGTCGAGCAGGGCGGCGGCGCGTTCCACCAGCAAGCGCACGCCTTCCAGGGCCACCCAGAATTCGCCGTAGTGGCGCAGGATGTACGGGTCTTCGCTGGCGTGCCGGGCGTTGGAACGAAACCACGGGCGGCCTTCCTTGAGGGTGTATTGCCGCGCTTCCTCCAGGGCGCCTTCGGTGATGCCGAGGAAGATGTGCGCGAAGTGCAGCTGGGCGATCAGCGGGCGCAGGCCGGCGAAGGGCGTACTCAAGGGGCCCGGGTCGAGGAGCATTTCGTTTTCTTCCACGCGCACCCGCTCGAAGGTGGCGCTGCCGCTGTCGGTCTGGCGCTGACCGATGTTGTTCCAGTCACCGTGCAGGGTGATGCCGGTGCGGCCCGTAGGGATGGCGGCGATCAGCAACTTGCCGCCGGCGCTCTCATCCACCGCCGAGGCGATCAGCATCTGTGAGTCGCTGGCCCCGGAGCAGAAGCTTTTCTTGCCGGAAAATTCGTACCAGCCGTCGAAGCGCTTGAGCACCGTGCGGGTGTCCAGCGGGTTGAGGGCGTTGCCCCAGAACCAGTGCTGGCGGGCGGACTGCTCGAACCAGGGCTGCCACTGGTCTGGGCGCGAGAACAGGCGCACGGTGGCCAGCATCAGGTGGTGGAAGCCGAAGACGTGGGCGACCGAGCTGTCCACCTTGGCGAACTCGCGCACCACGCCCAAGGTTTCGCTCCAGCTGGCGCCCAACCCACCGAAGCGGGTGGGAATGCTCAGCGCCAGCAGGCCGCTGTGGCGGATGGCGTCGCGTTGCGCCTTGGGCGTGCCGCCCGCTTCGTCGCGCTCCACGGCGGTTTCGGCGAAGGTTACGGCCAGGCGGCGCGCGGTCTGCATCGGGTCGAGCACGGTGGGCTGGGTGTGGGTCTTCATGCGATGTCCTTCGCGGGCGGGGCGTCCTGGCAATGGCCAATGGTGCTCATGTGTGCTTCGCGCACTGCGGCGTGCGGGGGCGGCGCCAGAGTGGGCGAAGGGCGAGCGGTGGGGTGCTGTGACGAGCTGTTCATGCGGGATTTCCCTGCGGCAGGGTGAAGTGCGTGGGGTATCGCTTGGTTGGCTGCGTACCGAGGGCTATGTCGTCGGGTTGGCTTTCGTGGAATTCGCGTTGCTGCAGCGACGACGGCCCAAGTGTTTGCGAATGGGCAGTAAGCGGCTGTGTGCTGTTGGGCAACGGCTCACCCGGCAAACGGCGGGGCACATGGGATGAATTTGAGGCGTGGTACATCGGCGAACCGCAACACAGTGGGTGTCGGGACTTTATAGAGGCATGAGGAATATTTAAAAAATAATAAAAAATCCTATTTATATTTCTTTAAAGAATAAAAAAGCGATTGTGGTGTTGTTCGTGCAACAGTCGTCCGCTTAGACATGCCGACAGGCACAGGTAGATTCGCGACCCATGCCCGTCATTGGCGTGCATTTCACCGCTTCGTTGCGCTCTGCCACAGCACGGGCCAGTCCCGCTCATTCAGCCCCGTGCAAGCGGACATCTGCGCCGCGCGGCTCAACACGAAGCGAGCGCCGTCGTAGCGCCAGCGTGCCGCAACCCCGCAGCCGCCCATGCCCGAGGCCAGGGCCAGACTCGTCAACTCGCCGGTCGCCGGGTCGAATGCCACGCTGCCGTTGGGCGCGAGGTCGGGCAGGTTGGCGACGCGCTCGAACGGCGCGGCATACGCCTGCTCGGGGTGCGCCAGCGGCGTCAGGTACAGGTTGTAGGCGCAGTTGTAGGCGCCGCACCCTGTGCGCACGATGAGCAGCGCTTCACGGGTGCTCAACCCATGCACTTCGCCCTTGGGTTCGTCGCCGTCCACCAGGCCCTGTCGCCAGTCCGCGCGCGTGGCGGCCATCGCCGTCTTGAGCACCTGCTCGGCCTGTGTCTCGTCCAGTGCCGCAGGAGCGCTCCAAACGGGTATCGCGGGGGCCACAGGTGCCGCAGGCACTTTGCTGGCGGGCGCGTCACCCGGCTTGGCGAGGGCGGTGACGGTGCCCACTCGGCCTTGGACGTCGTCGATCAGCAACAGGGCTGCGCGCATGCCGTTCAGTGACGCAGACGTTGGGCCGTCCGGGGTGTCGAACGTTAGCGCACTCGCGTTGCGCATGGCCTCGATGGAGGCGAGCGCGTCGCTGCCGCTGGCGCTGCGCAGTTCGGGCACTTCCGATATGTCGTCGGCTGAGCCTTGGTGTGGCCGCAGAGGGATGGACACGGGCTTGGCGTCGATCCGCGGATCGCCGTAGATCGCGTTGTAGCTGAACACGCTGACCCGCAGCGCGCCATCCGGGCCGGCTTCGCGGACGATGCGCAACGGAAAGGACAGCGCATCGGCTTCGGCGCTGGCGGGCCGGGTGGAGATGGCGGTGCAGGTACGCAGGTTGTCACAGGTGACGTTCCAGTCCTTGAGGTCGCGCGACAGGGGCAGGGTATCGGCGGCATGGCTGGCGCAGGCGATCAGGCAGGGCAACAGGGCGAGGAGACGGCGCATGGCAGGCAGATGACCGAATGTGAAGAGGAGTGCGGATTAGCGCACGGATGGAGGGGGCAAACCCCAGTCGTGGGCGCTGTACACAATAGAAAAGCCCACACGCACAGCTAATCGATCTGTATGAGCGGTGCCGGCCCGGCGATCATCCAACGTTGCATCGACCCCAATCGCCACAAAGGAACGTTTCCGACATGCGCTCGCTGAGCAGATACTTCGCCTTCGGCACCTTGCTCTACCTGGTGTCCAGCCCAACCCTCGTAGTGGCAGCGCCCGACGCGAGCTGTGGCGATGCGCGCCCGGTGTTCGCCTGCGAGCTCAAGGGCGGCGGCACCCTGGCGCTGTGCGCCCAGCCCCTGCAAGGGCCGCTCACCGGCCTGCAATACCGCTTCGCCCGCCATGGCCGCACGGAGTTGGAGTACCCGCGCGGCGGCTACTCGCTCAAGGATTTCAAGGCCAACCACTACATCCGCTACCAGGTGGACCACCAGCAGATCAGGTTCACCTCGGGCACCTACAGCTACAACGTCTACAGCCGCTACGAGGGCGATGGCGGGCAGGGCGAGGTGAACATCGCCGGGGTGGCGGTCCTGGATTCGTCGGACCGTACGGTGGCCGACAAACAGTGCGCACGCGTTACCGTGGACCAGTTCAGCGAAGTGCTCGACCAAGTGCCCTGCGATCCGGACGATGCGCTAGGTTGCCCTTGAGGCCGCGAGCCTGCGCGCACCGATCGCTGCGACGGCGCAGTCAGTACAGGTGCGCCACGCGCGTCTCGTCCAGCGCTCCTTGCCTGACCAGGGCCTGCAATTGCGCCTTGATCGCCGAGCGCCGTTCCTGGGGCGTGACGGCGTCCCTGAGTCCGTAGGCGCAATCGCACCATGCGGCGATTGTGTCCAGCCATCGCGCCCGATGCGCGGGCTCGTCCACCCACCGGTCGAGGAGATAGCCGACCTGTTGCCAACCGGCCAACAACGCCAGGAGTCGTTGCCGGCGTCCAGGTGCGAGCAGGTGCCACTGCCGGTCCAGCAGGGCGCGGACCGCAGGCTCCAGCGTGGCCCATGGGAAGGTGTTCAGGCGGCTGACGAGCGCGTCGAACACGCGCTCGGAAGGGTCGTCCGCCGCCGCCAACCAGGTGGCCACGGGTCGCTCGCCTGGCGACTGCACCGCCGCCAGGCGCACCGACCAGCCCGCAGCATGCATTGCCGCGTGCCACCACCCGGCAGGCACTTCCATCTTCAATTCGCGCGCCAACCCCAGTACGCCCAGCCAATGCGCCTTGGCCACGGGGGGTGGCCCTTCGAACCGTTGCGCCAGCACGGCTGGCGCATCCACTGCGTAGCGCGCACACGCCCACAGCGCCAGATTGCGCACTCCGCCGGAGCTATGCAGCAACGCGTCTTGCAGCAGGCCCTGTGGGGCTGGCACCACGGGTAATACCACCCGCAACAGACGTACGCGCAGTTTGGCCGATGCCTTGGGCAAGGCGCCAAGCAGCAGTCGGTGGGCCTGCGCGGTGGCGAGCCCTGCGCAAGCATCGACCGCTGCCAGGCGCACCAGCGGCTCGCGATGGACCAAGGCCTCATGCAGCAGCGCGTACGGCTCGCTGGCCGCCTCCAGCAACACACCGAACAGGTAGCACGCCGCCTTGCCCTGTTGCGTGAGAAAGCTTGCGTGGACTTCGTCGCGTGCTTCGGGCGCCTGCAGCAGTGCGCGCAAGGCCGCCAGGGTCGCGCTGTGGTCGACCCGCTGACGCGTCGCCAGTGCCATCAGCGGTCGCAGCGCGAACAGCAGCGCTGCCAACTGCCCAGGCTCGAGGTACGTCTGCACACCGGCCCTTGCCGCGTCGCGCACCTGTGGAACCCAGTCGTTCAAACGCTCGACCAGCGCCACCAACGCCTCGCCGGACGGGCGTTCGGACAGGGCTTTCACCGCACGCTCGCGGACGTAGCCGGAGGGATGCCGGCTGGCTTCCAGCCAAGTGCCAGTCGTGGACATGGGCGGGGGTTGCTCAGGAGCGGTGTCAGGAACGGCGTGGGGCGCTGGCGCGCGTGCGGTCACCAGCAGTTTCTTGAAGGGATCGAGCCAGCTGCGCAGGGTCATCGGCAGGGGCCTCCTTGGCGCTTTTTAGAAGGATGATGCCTGGCCACGGCCAGGTTCGGACAAGCGCGAGACGTGCGCCGTTTCAGGCTTGGCGGGATGGTCCTCCAGCCTACCAGCGTACGTTGCCGGATGGCCCATCCTGGGGCGAGGGCAACTATACCCATCCATCGCCGTCACCGTGCAACGGGCGCCACCCCGCAAATAAATGAACTCCTTTTCGCGCACCTCTCTCCATTCATAAACCCCACGAGACACGCGTGCGATGCTTCCACACAGCCAGCAGGGCCACGGCCCGATCACCTTCGTTCTGATGCACTTCCTCGGCGGTTCCCACCGCACCTGGGGCCCTACGATTCCCTTTCTCGACCGCGAACACACCTGCGTCGCGTTGAACACACCCGGCTTCGGCGATGCCCACGGCATCGGCGGCTATTCGGTCGAAGCGATGGCCGACCAGGTCGACGCCAGCATCCGCGAGCTCGGCGTTCAGCGCTGCATTCTCGTTGGCCATTCGATGACCGGCAAAGTGGCCGTGGTCCTGGCCTCGCGCCGTCCCGACTACCTGCACGGTTTGGTGTTGGTGGCGCCTTCGCCGCCCGGCCCGCAGCCGATGAGCGATGAAGACCGCGCCCAGCAGCGTGCCTACACCGCGTCGCGCAAGGAAGCGGAAGCCTTCGTCGACGATTCCAGCTACCACCGCCTGCCAGAACCGCTGCGCGAAGTGGCCATCGCCGACGCGCAAGCGGTGAACCTCGACGCCTGGCGCGCCTGGGTCGACCACGGCAGCCGCGAGGACTGGCAGCCGCGCATCGGCAGCCTGCCGTACCCGGTGCTGCTGGTCTGCGGCGCAGACGATGCGCAGGTGCCGGGCGCCGCTGAACAGCAGCGCACGACGCTGTCGCACTTTTCCGACAGCGCTTTGCTGACGCTTCCGGGCGCCGGGCACCTGATGCCCTTGCAAACGCCCCTCGCATTGGCCAAGCCGATGCTCGAATTCGCTCACCGTATCGCTGCTCGTATCCCTGAAGGAGATCGTTGATGGACTTAGGCTTGAAGAACCGTGTGGCATTGATCAGTGGCGCGGGTGGGGGCATTGGTCTGGCGACTGCGCGCCTGCTGGCCGAAGAGGGCGTGAAGCTGGTGTTGACCGATCTGGATCAGGACAAGCTCAAAGAGGCCACGGCAGACGTCGCCGGCGAGCCGTTACTGGTGGCGGCGGACATGACCGATCAGGCCGCGGTCGACGACCTGGTGAAACAGGCCGAAGCCCGTTTCGGTCAGGTCGACATCGTGGTGCACACCGCCGGCGTGACTGGCGCCAAGGGTGACCCGCTGGAGGTGTCGGACGACGACTATCAAGAGGCCTGGGCCACCGACTTCTTCAGCGCCGTACGCGTCGCCCGCGCCACTGTACCGGCCATGCGCAAGCGCGGCTGGGGCCGCCTGGTGTGCATCACCTCGGAAAACGCCGTGCAACCCTATTGGGAAGAGGCCGTGTACAACGTGGCCAAGGCGGCGCTGGCGGCTTTCATCAAGAACCTGTCGTACAAGGAAGCAGCCCACGGCGTACTGTGCAACACCGTCGCGCCTGCCTTCATCGAGACCGGTATGACCAACGGCATGATGGAGCAGCGTGCGAAGGCGTTGGGCGTCAGCTTCGACGAGGCAGTGCAGAGCTTCCTGGAAGAAGAACGCCCCGGCATCGTCCAGAAGCGTCGCGGACAGCCCGAAGAAGTGGCGTCGGCCATCGCCTTGCTGGTGTCCGAGCGGGCGTCGTTCATCAACGGCAGCAACCTGCGCGTGGACGGCGGCTCGGTGCAGAGCGTGCAGAACTGACGCGGTTGGTTGGCGCCTCGCGAATGACGTGGTCTGAGCCAGTCAACGCTCGGCATTATTGAAAAGAGTGTGTCGTCGTTCGGCCCGAGCGTTCGAACGGCGACACCTCAATGCCTGTCAGCCAGCAATCGGGGCCGCTTTGCGGCCCATCGCGGCTAATCGGAGCGCCGAACCGGCCGCTCCCACAAGTTTTCGCCTCTCCTGTAGGAGCGGCTTCAGCCGCGATGGGCTGCAAAGCAGCCCTGATCAACCCGACTTCAGCTTGGCCGACCGGTACTGGCCGGCAACCCTCACTGCTTCCGATTCTGAATGTTTCAAAAGCGATTCAGCCGGTAAGCCTGCGTCATGGACGCATCCCCGTCGGCCGCCAATGCACCGATCCACTCTGCGGTAATCGCCGCCTGAGTCAGCCCCAGATGCTGATGCCCGAACGCCAGCAACACCCGGCCCTCGCACACCTTATCGATCACCGGCAACGAATCGGGCAGGGACGGTCGCATGCCCATCCATGGCGTGGCACCCTCGGCGCTCAGCCCCTGTCGGAACAGCCCTTCGCTCAGGCGATGCAGTTGCCAGGCGCGCTGCATGTTCGCCGGCGCCTGCAACCCGGCGAACTCCACCGTGCCGGCCAGGCGCAGGCCGCTATCCATGGGCGTCATGATGAATCGGCGCTCCAGCGAGGTGACGGCGAACGGCAGGCGCTGCCGTTCGTGGGGCAGCATCAAGTGGTAGCCGCGTTCGGTGTCCAGCGGCACGCGCTTGCCGGTCAGCGCAGCGGTCAGGTGCGCCGAGTGCGCGCCGCAGCAGAGCAGCACCTGGCGGGCGTGCAGCGGGCCGATGTCGCTGGTCAGGCTCACCCCGTCGCCGCGCAACTGCCCACCATCGACCCGCGCTTGGACGAAACGCACCCCTTGGGCTCGGGCCGCCTCGAACAACGCACACAGTACAACATAGGGATCGACGAAATGGCCGGTCTCGGGAAAGAACAAGCCACCGAGCAGCGCCGGATTCAACTGCGGCGCGGCGGCTTGCACGTCCTGCGCGGACCACAGCTGCACAGGCACCTGTTGCTGTTGCATCCGCGCCTTGAGCGCTAACAGCGCCTCACGCGACTGCGCCTGCTCGAACACCAGCAGCGAGCCGTCGCGATGGAACAGCCCACTGCGCCCGATCGAGGCCAGCAGGCGTTGCCAGGCCTGCAAACTGCCCTCGTTCAGCGCCCGGATACCGGCAACGCTGCGCCGGAACGGCGCGGGGCGCAGGTTGAGCAGCAGACGGGTGAACCAGGGCAGGGCCTGGGGCAGGTACTTCCAGTCCAGGCGCAGCGGCCCCATGGGGTCGAGCAACATGCGTGGCAGGCGCTTGAGGATCGACAGGTCGGCGATGGGGAACACCTGCTCGGTGGCCAGGTGCCCGGCATTGCCCCAGGACGCGCCCTGGCCGGGGGTCTGTCGGTCCACCAGCATTACCCGGCGGCCTTGCCGGGCCAATTGCAGAGCACAGGCCACGCCGATGATGCCGGCGCCGACCACGACGATATCGGTAGCAGGGGAGTGCTCCATGCTCAGTCTTCCCGCTTGCCGTCGAGCAGACGCCGCAGGCGCAGCGGGTTGCCGTGCCGGAGCGCCTGGGGCAGCAGCGTGTCGGGGAAATCCTGGTAGCACACCGGTCGCAGGAAACGCAGGATCGCCGCCGTGCCCACCGAGGTGGTGCGGGCATCGGAAGTGGCCGGGAACGGCCCGCCGTGGACCATGGCGTCGCACACTTCTACGCCGGTCGGCCAGCCGTTGATCAAGAGGCGACCGGCCTTGCGCTCGAGCGTCGGCAGCAGCGCGCGGGCCGCGTCGAGGTCGGCGTCGTCCAGATGCAGCGTGGCCGTCAGTTGGCCTTCCAAGTGCTCGGCCACTGCCTTCATCTGTGCGTCGCTGGCGCAGGCGACCACCAGCGACGCGGCGCCGAACACCTCGGCCTGCAAGGCCTTGTCGGCGAGGAAGGCCTGCGCGTCGGTAACGAACAACTGCGCCTGGCCCTGGTTGGCACTCTGCGTGGGCTGACCGCTCGCCGCCGTGGTGGCCTGGGCATGGGCGGCCAGGGTTTCGGTGCCGTGCCGGTAAGCGCTGGCGATGCCAGGGGTGAGCATGGTCTGCGCGGCGGCTTTGCCCAACCGCGCGCCGGCCGCTTCGACGAAGCGCTGCAAGGCCGGCCCCTGGCGGGCGATCACCAGCCCTGGGTTGGTGCAGAACTGGCCGGCGCCTTGGGTGAGCGAGGCGACGAAGCCCTGCGCCAGGCTTTCGCTACGCGCTTGCAGCGCCGCCTGGAACAGAAACACCGGGTTGATCGAACTCATCTCCGCATACACCGGAATCGGCTCCGGCCGCGCCTGGGCGGCTTGGCACAGCGCAAGGCCGCCGCTGCGCGAGCCGGTGAAACCGACGGCCTTGATCCGCGGGTCGCTGACCAACGCGATGCCCACCGCGTTGCCCACCCCATACAGCAGCGAGAACACGCCTTCCGGCAGGCCGCACCGCTGCACGGCGCGCGCCACCGCCTGGCCCACCAGCTCGCTGGTGCCGGGGTGGGCGCTGTGCGCCTTGACCACCACCGTACAGCCGGCGGCCAGCGCCGAGGCGGTGTCGCCGCCGGCCACCGAAAAGGCCAGCGGAAAGTTGCTGGCGCCGAACACCGCCACCGGCCCCAGGGCGATCTGCCGTTGGCGCAGGTCGGGGCGCGGCAGCGGTTGGCGTTCGGGTTGCGCCGGGTCGATGCGCACGTCGAGCCATTCGCCGGCACGCACCACGCGGGCGAAGAGGCGCAACTGGCCACAGGTGCGCGCGCGCTCGCCCTGGATGCGCGCCTGGGGCAGGCCGCTTTCGGCGACGGCGCGCTCGATCAGCGCGTCGCCGAGCGCTTCGATCTGCTCGGCGATGGCTTCGAGCAGGTGCGCGCGTTGCTCCAGTGAGGTCTCGCGCAGTGCGTCGAAGGCCGACTCGGCCAGGGCACAGGCCTGGGCCACCTGCGCCGCGTCGGCACCGGGGTAGGGCGGTTGCAGTGCCTGACCGCTAGCCGGATCGATGGCATGAAGGGGGGCTTGGGTGCCGGTGACCGATGTCTGGCCGATCAGCAGATTGCCGGTGAGGGTCATGGGGCGTCCTCGATCGTGGAAAGGGGCGATAGCGCTGCCGAGCGTGGCGCTCGCGATGCGAGGACGCGCCCGGCAGCCGCAGTCATCAGGCCAGGTTCTGCTCAGCCGACCAGCTGGCATACCAGCTGCGGAACAGCGCGTATTGCTGTTCGGCGTAGTTGCGTTGCGCATCGGTCAGGGCATCGGTCTCGTTGAAGTGCAGGGCGTATTCGCGGTCGCCGTTGAGCACCATCAGGTGCTTGTAGTACAGCACCAGGTCGCAGCCTTCATCGAACGACGAGAGCACGGCCAAGGCCGCTTCCAGCTCGCGTGCCAGACGCCGGGCGCGGGCGTCGCCCTTGGCCGCCTGCTTGCTCAGGCTCACCAGTTGCAGCACTTCGCGTGGCAGGGCGTTGCCGATGCCGGTGATGGCGCCAGTGGCGTTGCAGTTGACGAAGCCATGCACCACCTGGGTGTCGACGCCGACCATCAGCGTCACGGCGTCGTCCTGGGAGGTGATGTGCTCGGCGGCGTAGCGCAGGTCGGCGCCGCCGCCGAACTCTTTGAAGCCGATCAGGTTGGGGAATTCGCGACGCAGTTCGAAGAACAGGTCGGCACGGGTGGCGAAGCCGTAGTACGGGCTGTTGTAGATCACGGCGGGCAGGTTCGGCGCCGCGGCCAGGATCGCCGAGAAGTGGTGCTTTTGCGCGATCAGCGATGCGCCGCGGCTGAGCACCCGTGGAATCACCATCAGCCCGGCCGCGCCGACCTTGGCCGCGTGGGCGGCATGGGCCACGGCCTCACGGCTGTTCACCGCCCCGGTGCCGACGATGGTCGGAACGCCGGCCGCCACCAGCCGGGCCACGCCTTCCTGGCGTTCGGCCTCGCTCAGCAACGGCCAGTCGCCCATCGAGCCGCAGTACACCACGGCGCTCATGCCGGCATCGATCAGTTCGCGGCCCTTGCGCACCAGGGCGTCGAAGTCCGGCGTGCGGGCGGCGGTGCAGGGAGTCATGAGGGCGGGCATGGTGCCGTTGAAGATGTTGTGGGTCATGGTGTTAGCTCCTGTTCGGTTCGAGTCGAAAAACGCTGGGTTCAGATGCCCCAGGCGAAAGGGTCCTGTTCGTCGATCAGCAAGGTGCTGTCGGCGGTCATGTGGGCGCGGCCGGTGATGAATGGGCGGATGTGCTCGCCGTCGCGTTCGTAGCGGCCCTGGAATTGGCTGCCGGTGATGCTCGCCTGCACCCAGACCTCGCCCTCGGCCAGCGCGCCGTCGGCCGCCAGGCACGCCAGCTTGGCGCTGGTGCCGGTGCCGCAGGGAGAGCGGTCGTAGGCCTTGCCGGGGCACATGACGAAATTGCGGCTGTCGGCCTGGGGGTCGTCGGCGAACAGCTCGACATGGTCGATGGGCGCGCCCTGTTCGCCGGTGATGCCCTGAGCCTCCAAGGCTTTGAGCAAGGCCCAGGTGTAGTCGGTGAGGGCATCGCGGTTGTCCAGTGCGAGGCGCTGGCCATGCTCGCCGACCAGGAAGAACCAGTTGCCGCCCCAGGCGATGTCGCCGTGCACCACACCGTGGCCGGGCAGGTCGACGGCCACCTGCCGGCGGTAGCGGTAGGACGGCACGTTGCCGACGGTGACGCTGCCGTCGTCGTGCAGGGTGGCGCTGACCTGGCCGACCGGCGTGTCGATCAGGTGCACGCCGGGGGCGATCCGGCCCAGGTGCCGCAGCGAGGCGATGAGGCCGATGGTGCCGTGGCCGCACATGTTCAGATAGCCGGCGTTGTTGAAGAAGATCACGCCGCAGGTGGCGCCGGGCGAGACGGGCGGGCAGTACAGTGCGCCCACCAGCACGTCGTTGCCGCGTGGCTCCAGCAGGCAGGCGCGACGCCAGTGGTCGTGCCGTTCGCGCAGCTCGTCGCGTTGCTCGGCCATGTCGCGCCCCAGCAGCGCCGGGAAACCGTCGAGCACCAGGCGCGTGGGCTCGCCACCGGTGTGTGAATCGATGATGTGGATGGTCTTCATGGGCTTATCCGTCGGCAGAAGGTCAGGGGGCCAGC
Source organism: Pseudomonas sp. MLB6B (assembly GCF_054508135.1). Lineage (NCBI taxonomy): Bacteria > Pseudomonadati > Pseudomonadota > Gammaproteobacteria > Pseudomonadales > Pseudomonadaceae > Pseudomonas > Pseudomonas sp. MLB6B. The sequence continues at coordinate 2,607,007 of NZ_CP199313.1, forward strand.
GCAGCGCTGCGCTGCCCGGTGGGGGCGTCGCTGGAGGCTTCGCTTTCGTCATCGCCTTCCAGTCGCACCAGGTGCGCCGGCACGCCGGTAGCCGCGCCCCAGTAGTAGATGCCCAGGGCACAGGCAGCCACGGCCAGGGTGTCGAGCGGATGGCCGAGCACGCCCAAGCCGCCGAAGCTGCCCAGCCACGACAGCAGAATGGTCACGGCGTAGAAGCCGATCAGCCAGGCCGACGAGCGCACCTGCTGGCCCAGCGACAGGTGCTGGGTGGGCACGAAACGGGCGCACAGCAGGTACAGCACGAACATCAGGATCTGCAGGGCCAGCAGCCACGACACGGTGTTCCAGCCCGACCAGTAGACGATCAGCGCGGCGATGATGAACGACAGCGGCCCGAGCACGCCCATGCCTTTAACTCGGAACGGGCGTGGCATGTCGGGAGCGTTGCGGCGCAGGGCGGCCACCGTCACCGGCGCCACGGCGTAGCTCAGCACCAGCGCGGCGGAGACCACGTTGATCAGCGCTTCCCACGAAGGGAACGGCAGGGTCCAGAACACCGCCAGGCCGAAGGTCAGCCACAGTGCCGGGCGCGGGATGCCCGACTGCTCGTCGATGCGGGTGAAATAGCGGAAGAAGGTGCCGGTCTGCGCCCAGCCGTAGACCACCCGCGGCGTGGCGTTCATATAGATGTTGCCGCAGCCGCTGGGCGAGATCACCGCATCGGCCACCACCAGGTAGGCCAACCAGCCCACGCCCAGTGCCAGGGCGATGTCGCGGTAGGGCAGGGCCAGTTCCTTGGACACCGCGGCCCAACCCTGGGTGAGCATTTCAGTCGGCACGCTGCCGAGAAACGCCAGTTGCAGCAGCGAATAGATCGCGGTCGACAGCAGCACCGAGAGGATCAGCGCGATGGGGATGGTGCGCTGCGGATTCTTCACTTCGCTGGCCACCGAGATGATCGGCGTCAGGCCCAGGTAGGCGAAGATCACGCCACCGGCCGACACCGCCATCTCCACGCCCGACAGGCCGAACGGGGCGAACCCTTGCACCGCGAAGTTTTCCGGTTTGAAGAAGGTGAACAGCACGCCGATCACCAGCAGCGGCACGATGAACTTGAACACGCTGACCAGGTTGTTGGCCTTGGCGAAGGTCTTCACGCTGCGGTAGTTGAGCACGAAGAACAGCCCGAGCAGCGCGAACTGCACCAGCCAGCCGAGCACCGTGGGGTCGCTGGAGCCGACCTTGGTCAGTTGCGGAAACCAGGCAGCCGCGTATTGGCGCGAGGCGACCACCTCGATGGCGATCAGGCTGGAAAAGGCGATCAGGGTGATGAAGCCCATCAGGTAGCCCAGCAGCGGGCCGTGGGAGTAGACCGGGTAGCGCACCACGCCACCGGCCCGCGGCAGCGCGGCGCCCAGTTCGCAGTAGACGATGCCGAGCAGCAGCACGGCGAAGCCGCCGAGAAACCATGAGAGAATGCCCGCCGGCCCGGCGATGGCCGACACATGGCTGGCCGCGAACAGCCAGCCCGAGCCGAAGATGGCGCCGAGGCCGATGAAGGTGAGGTCGAGCAACGACAGCTGTTTCTTGAATTTGCCTGACATGGGTTCGCCTTGTTGTTGGTTATTGGGTAGGCAGGTCTGATGTCACGAAAGGTGGCGCAGGGGCCGCGTTGTTGTAGGCGGTGGGCGGCTTGCGTAGGGCATAGCCTGAACCGATCAGGACGAGGGTTCTTGATGGTTTTCTGCAAGGGCCATGACGAAATCGGCACAGTCGCCACAAAGCGCTGGCGTGCGGCGAGGCCGCAGGGCTAGGCTCCAGGCCTCTTCGCACAAGGGTTCGAGAGATGACCGATACCCCCCTGGGCAGCCTGTTTCCCTACTTGGAGCACTGCCGCCCGGCCAGCCTCGAAGCCCTGCTCGCCGGGGTCTCGCTGCTGCTGCCGATCCTCGATGCCATCCCTAACGCGGCGATCTTCATCAAGGACCCCGCCGCCCGCTACGTGCTGGCCAACACCACCCTGGTGCAGCGCTGCGGGCTCAAGCGTTTGCAGCCGTTGCTGGGCAAGACCAGCGCCGAGGTCTTTCCGGCGCAACTCGGCCCCGGCTACACCGAGCAGGATCGCCGTGTGCTCAAGGACGGGCGGGTGCTGGAAGACCAACTGGAGCTGCACCTGTACGGCAGCCGCGAGCCCGGCTGGTGCCTGACCCACAAGCGACCGCTGTACGGCCAGGGCGGCGACATCATCGGCCTGGTGGGGATTTCCGTGGATCTGCAGTCGGCCGCCCACACCCACCCGGCCTACCAGCGGCTGGCGGCAGTGGACGAACACATCCGCCAGCACTTCCACCAGCCGATCAGCCTCAGCGAGCTGACCCGCATCGCCGGCATCTCGGTGGCCCAGCTGGAGCGCTACTGCAAACGCGTGTTCCATCTCACGCCGCGGCAGATGATCCACAAGGCGCGGCTGGAACAGGCCCACCGGCTGTTGCATTCGGACTTGCCGATCACCGAGGTGGCCTTGCGCTGCGGTTACACTGACCACAGCGCGTTCAGCCGGCAGTTCAAGCAATTGACGGGGTTTACGCCGCGCGAGTATCGCAAGGCGACGGAGGGGTGAAGGAGCGTAGCTGTGTAGACGCCCGGTTATTTGATTCTTAGCAGCAGCGGATTCTGGTAACGACTGCGGTACAGGTGTCTGTCGGCGTTGGCTTTGTAAAAAGACAATGCACTGCTGACAAGGCAACAGCACAGCAGCATCCCGCATAGCGTCTTGTAATGGGCGGAAGTAAGAGCCGGCGTTGTCTCGATGGAAAGCGCCAGAATGCCCATGGCCACACCCGAACCGGCCCGCAGGATTGCCCAAAGGCTGCTGCTGGCTTCCATCATCACGTTGTACAGGCGATCAAAACAAGCGTTGCGCTCATCGGTGTTGGAGCGGAAACAGCGCCTGACGATCGGCAGCAGTAAAAAGACCGGCAAGGTCCAAAAGGCGTATTTGATCAATGCCTCATTTGCCAGCAATGCGCTAACAATGGTGTCTAAGCCCTGTGGTGTCTTGCCGAATAGGTAAGTCGGTATTCCGACTATAAAGCAGGCTATTAACGCCTCTCTAGGAACGATCTTCAGTAAATCGACAGTGTCTATTCTGAAGTTTCTCGCGCGGTGCTGCATGACCATTCTCCTACCCCTGTCTTGGTGTCCATTGAGGTAGGAAAGCCTGCAGCATTCCTCAGCCCGCTGCCATCGGTTCGATGAGCATCGCATTGTCATTGCGCACATTGCCTACCGCACTCTCCACCGCATGCCAACGAAAATCCGTCGCCCGCCGACACCCGTCGCGCACGATCGCTTCGGCGCGCGCGGCCGAGGTGCTCGGGTCCAGCCATTCCCGGGCCAGGGTCGGGGTAAGGACCAGCGGCTTGCGGTCGTGCACGTCGAGCAGGCCTTCGTCGGCGGCGCCGGTGAGGATGACGAAACCGTCCCGCCCGCTGTGCTCGGCATCGTCCGAGACCTGTGCCAGCGCCGCGAAGAACAGCGGCTCGTCGTTGGCCGCATGGATGTAGTACGGCTGCTTGCGCTTGCCGCCGTCCGGGGCGGCGACCCATTCGAACCAGCCGTTGGCCGGCGCCAGCGCACGGCCGTGGGGCCAGAGCGATCTGAAGAAGCGCCCGGTAAGCACCGTTTCGCCGCGCGCGTTGATCGGCACCGGGCCTTTGCCGTTGGCCCAGTGCGGTGCCCAGCCCCAGGTCACGCGGTCGATGCTCAGGCCGTTTTCCACTTGGCGGATCAACTCGACCTTGCTGTGTGGTGCGACGTTGTAGCGGTCGATGGGCGCTTGGTCATAGCCGTTGACCACCGGCAGGTCGAGGTCGAGCTGGCGCAGGTAATGGTCCATGTCTTCGTACAGCGAGTAGCGTCCACACATCCTTCACCTCGGTGCGTTGGTCGGCGATGCCCGGCAGGGATCGACGGGGCAGGGGGGCACACGTATTTCTGTGCATGTGCAGTCTGTGCTGGCGCGCACGCCATGACCATCGCCTTGCGCAGCCCCCTGACAGGCGGCCTGCCGCGCCTGCCTCAAACCGGGCGACTCGCAGGTGTCCAGACGTGCGCCCTTCACTTGGCATATCGCTTCGCCCCGGCCACGCACGCCACCGCACCCAGCGTGACCGCCAACATCGCCCAACTGACATGCTCGTGCAGCAACACCGCCGCCAGTCCAAGGCCCATGAACGGTTGCAGCAGTTGCAGTTGGCCAACCGCCGCGATGCCACCTTGGACCAGCCCCCGGTACCAGAACACGAACCCGAGCAGCATGCTGAACAGCGACACGTAGGCAAAGCTGAACCACGCTGGCGCGCTGACCTCGGCGAAGCTGCCCAGCGCCGGAAAAGTAGCGAGGGTCAGCAGCAGCATCAGCGGCGCCGCCACCAACAGCGCCCAGCTGATCACCTGCCAGCCGCCCAGGGTGCGCGACAGACGCGCCCCCTCCGCATAGCCCAATCCGCACACGACCACTGCGGCCAGCATCAGCAGGTCGCCCACAACCGACGCTTGCGCGCCGTTGCTCGACGCATAGCCGACCACCAGCCCGGCACCGATCAGCGAGAACACCCAGAAGAGCGGCCGCGGTCGCTCGCCGCCGCGCAGCACGGCGAAGCCTGCGGTGCACAGCGGCAGCAGCCCGACGAAGACGATGGAGTGGGCGGAGGTGACATGCTGCAAGGCCAACGCCGTCAGCAACGGGAAACCGATCACCACGCCCAGCGCCGTCACCACCAATGACCCCACATCAGCGCGCCGGGGCAGCGGTTGCCGCAGCGCGAGCAGGAACAGCGCGCTGACCAGCGCGGCGATCGTCGCCCTGGCGCAGGTCAGGAAAGTGGGTTCGAAGGTGGCCACCGCCACCCGTGTGGCCGGCAGGGAGCCTGCGAAAATAGCCACGCCGATGAAGCCGTTGATCCATCCGCTCGTCGATTTTTCCATTGGCACGTCCTCGTTCAGGGCGGGCAGTACATCATCGGCAGGCTTACCAGGGCTAGGCACAGTCCACTACAATTCGGCCGAACTGTTATGCCTATCCATCCAAGACAGTTAGGGGTTCGATGAAACGTAGCGGCACGCGCATTCAAGCGGTCATGGGCGAAATCCAGTCCAAAGTCGCTTCCCGCACCTACACCCCAGGCGCCAGAGTGCCCTCGGTGCGGGCCATGGCCCAGGCGTTGCAGGTCTCTGTCTCGACCGTGCTCGAAGCCTATGAGCGGCTGATGGCCGAAGGCGTGCTCAGCGCACGTCCAGGCTCGGGCTTCTACGTCGCGGGGCCCGTGGCGCCGTTGGCGCTCACCGAGCTCGGCCCCAAGCTCGACCATGCCGTCGACCCGCTATGGATCTCGCGCCAGTCCCTCGAAACCTCCAGCGATGCCTTGAAACCGGGGTGCGGCTGGTTGCCCGCTTCCTGGATGTACGAGGCGGGCGTGCGCAAGGCGCTGCGCGCCCTGGCTCGCGCCGATGCGCCGATGCTGGCCGACTACGCAGCGCCCCTCGGGCATCCGCCGCTCAGGCAGTTCCTGTCGCGACGCCTGGCGGGCATGGGAATCGAAGCCGCGGCGGGGCAGATCCTGCTCACTGAATCCGGCACGCACGCCATCGACCTGATCTGCCGGTTTCTGCTGGCGCCGGGTGACACCGTGCTGGTCGACGATCCGTGTTACTTCAACTTCCACGCCCTGCTCAAAGCCCATCGCGTAAAGGTCGTGGGCGTGCCGTACACGGCAACCGGGCCGGACGTCGAGGCCTTCGGCGCCGCCCTCGGCGCGCATGCGCCGCGGCTTTACATCACCAATTCCGGCCTGCACAACCCGACCGGTGCCAGCCTGTCTCCGGTCACCGCGCACAGACTACTGAAGCTGGCCGACGCATCCGATCTGGTGATCGTGGAAGACGACATCTTCGGCGACTTCGAGACCACGCCCGCGCCACGGCTGGCCGCCTTCGACGGCCTGTCACGGGTGATCCAGATAGGCAGCTTTTCCAAGACCGTTTCGGCCTCGATCCGCTGCGGCTACATCGCGGCCCGCCGCGAATGGATCGACAGCCTGGTCGACCTGAAGATCGCCACCACCTTCGGCGGCGGCCGGCTGGCGGCGGACATCGTCCACCACGCCCTCACCGATGGCGGATACCGAAAGCACATGGACGGTGTGCGCCTCAGGCTCGCCCACGCCAGGCAGAAAACGCTGGCGCGGCTTCAGGCCATCGGCATCGAACCTTGGTTGGTGCCGATGGCGGGGATGTATCTGTGGTGCCAGTTGCCTGCGGGCAGGGATGCCGCGACGCTGGCCAAAGCGTGCCTGGAAGAGGGCGTGATATTGGCACCGGGCAATGCTTTCAGCCAGTCGATGACGGCGGGGGATTTTCTGCGATTCAATGTTGCTCAGTCGGAGGATGGCAGGATCTTCGAGGTGGTGAAGCGGGCGTTGCGCGCCTGAACGCGGAGTGAATCCACGCTCGCTGGAAAGTCGAACCGCAACGCGTCGCACTGAGCCGACGGCGCCCATGCCCATGCAGCCCGTCGCATCCAAAGCGGCGGGTAGCGCATCTGGCACCGGACCGAAGAGGCAAACCTCAACGGCGTTCGAGCATTGTCATTATTCGGTGCGGTATAGGCTGTCGAAGCTGCCGCTTTCGACCGATGCGCTGCCAACCACATCCTGCAGCGGCAGGCCTTGCGCCCAGCCGGCCGCCAAGGCCTGCACGTCACGCACCGGGTCGGACGACTTGGCCCTTTCGTTGCGCAGGCGGCAGGTTTCAGGGTCCGTGGCGAACAGGCCGCGTGCGAAGACGCGGCCTTGTTCGGCCAGTCTCGCGGTTTTTGGCGCGCGGATGTTGGCAAACGTCTCGAAGACTGTTTGCAAGCCTCCACGTGCGTCGGCGAGGCACCGGGCCAGATGCCACGCATCCTCGAGCGCCTGACAGGCGCCTTGCCCGGACGTCGGCAAGGGCGCATGCGCGGCGTCGCCGATCAGCAGGACGTTCGCGCGGCTCCAGCTGTCCAGCGGCTCCAGGTCATGTACCGCAATCAGCCGGATGGCCTCTTCCGGCGTCGCGCGGATGACCTTCGAAACCTGCTCCGGCCACTGCGCGAACAGGCTGTCGAGTGCCTTGCGCGGACTGGCGGCGGGCGTGGCCGCTTGCAAGGGCCGTGTCTGCGCGGCGGCCCAATACACCAGGTCGGGGCGCACCGCGACGCAGCCAAAGCGCTCGCCCATGCCCCAGAAGTCCTGGATCGACATGTCTTCCACCAGCGCCCTTGACGCCTGTGCCACGCCGACCCAATTCACGAAGCCTTGATAGACAGGGGTGTTGTCCCCTGCGACGAACCTGCGCGCCACGGAGGCCATGCGTCCGTCGGCGCCGATGAGCAGATCCGGGCGGATGCTGGCACCTTGTTCGAAGTGGGCCACGGCTTTGCCGTGATCGTCCAGCTCGATGCCCGTCGCCTGCCGTCCGAACTCTACGACGATGCCCGCCCTGGCCGCATGGTCGAGCAACACCGCCTGCAAGTGTCTGCGCAGCACGGTGTAGGTGGGGTAGCCCATGGTGCGGTCGAGCAGACCGATGTCCAGGCCGCCCAGTGCGTTGCCCGCTGCATCGTGGCGACGCATCGCCAGCGGACGACCGCCGAGGCGCTCGATGTCGTGCAGCAGCCCCAATTGCGCCAGCACGAAGCTGGCATTGGGCCAAAGCGTCACACCGGCACCCAGGGTCGCCGGCACCGTGCGCCGCTCGTACACCCGCGGCCGGTGACCCTGTTGGTGCAAGGCCAGTGCTGCGCTCAAGCCCGCTATGCCGCCGCCCAATATTGCGATGTCCACGTGGAATATCTCCTCGATCACGCCGTGCCCAGTGCACGACTGTGCGCCCCGAATCGGACTGGACCGCAGCTTAGATTTCACTGTTACTGAGCACTAGCGTGCAAGAATGGGACGCTTTCATACCTCGAACGGGATAATCGATGCGCGATGCACTCGATCTGAATACGGTGCGGGTCTATACGGCAGTGGTCGACGAGCAGAGCTTTGTCGGCGCCTCGCGACTGTTGGGCATGCCGTCCTCCAACGTCAGCCGCCACGTCGCGGCCCTGGAGCGCACACTCGGCGTGCGCCTGCTTGAGCGAAGCACCCGCCACTTGCGCATGACCGAAGCCGGTCGGCTGCTCTACGAACGTGCCAAGCCTTTGCTCGACGCTTTGCTGTCCACGCAGGAAGCGCTAGGTGCGGCGCAGCGCGAACTGCGCGGGCCTTTGAAAATGTGCATGCCCACGGAGGCGCCCAGGCTGCTGGCGCCCATCCTTGCCGAGTTTTGCAGCCTGCACCCTGGCATCGAGCTCGAATGCGATACCCGCATGACAGGGTTGGAAGCGCTTCGCGAGGATGTCGACCTGTCCATCGTCTTCCACAGGGGGCAGCAGGAAGACAGCACGTTCATCACCCGCGAGCTCGCCATATTGCCAAGCATCGTGGTGGCCGCGCCTTCGTTGCTCGCCAAGACCGGCCTACCGCGGCATGTGCGCGAACTCAAGGCCTTGCCCTGCATCACCACCCTCAGTGCACTGAAAGGCCAACCCTGGCAGTTTCTGGACGCCTCCGGCCGGATCGTAAAAGTGCCGGTGCGCAGTCGTTACCGTGTCAACAGCGGCGAGCTGGCCGTGGCAGGCGCACGGCAAGGCATCGGTTTCGCGATCGTGGCGGCCCACCCTTGCCAAGAGGATCTGGCCGCGGGTCGATTGCAGGAAGTGCCGCTGGACTTGTGTCCTGCGCCGTTGCAGTTGCTGGGGGCCTACAGCCACCGCCATTCCGTGACCCGGCGGGTCCGAGCGCTGCTGGAGTTGATACAGCTGCGGTTGGCGGGAGCGGGTGGCCCGTGCACTGGCCCTGCATCTTCTGGCGCGGTCTAGACCGAGGTGACGAAGCTCGGTTGCGAGTGGTGACCCAGCGCTACGGATCAACGCCCAGCCGATCTTTCCTCAAGCCGCGCCTGCACGGCATCGTCGAACAGGATGTAGAGCGCTTCGACCTGTGGGCCGCGGATCTTCTTCGCGGCCTCCATGGCCTGCACGAATTCGATCTGAATTTGCGCTTCCTGGGCGATCTCGTCGGCGTCGGTGGCATCGTCCAGGGCGCGCATCAAGCGTTCGATGGGGGTGCGCAGGTCTTTGGCGATGCGCAGGGTGTCCAGTTGTTCGTTTAGGGTCATGGGTAGTCCCGGCAGATGAGGTGTTGAGGTACGGCGTGTCATAGGACGGTGCGCGGCTGGTACAGTAGCGCGCGCATGGACAGGCTATGGCACCCCTATCAATGTACTGACCCTACGCGCTGGCAAAATTCACATTCAACTTCGGTCTGCCACGAGCCAGGCACTCGCCGCAAAAGCGGGGCCCCCCTTCAATCCAACAAACTCAACGCCCGCGCCCGATGCAACGCCTGTATCCGGCTGGTCACTTCGAGCTTGGCGTACACATTCTTCAGGTGCCATTTCACCGTCTCGCTCGAGATGTCCAGGCTGCGCGCGATCTCCTTGTTCGACTGCCCCCGGGCGACCAACTGCAATGTCTGGCTTTCCCGCTCGCTGAGGTTCAGGGCTGCCCCCGATGACGCCTCGGGCACGCTCTGCAACACCTGCTGGGCGTACGCCTTGACCGAGGCGCTGAGTGTGGCGCACCGCTCCAGCAGAGGGACGACTGCGGGGCCGGCATCCAGCAGCGTCCGCTGCAAGCCTTGCCGCTGACCCATCTCCAACACGGGGAGCATCACCTCGGCCGCGCGCTTGGCCTGGCCGCTGCACCACAGGTGGGTCGCCCACTGCGTACGGGCGCGCAGGCCTTCCAGGGTCTGGCCGGCCCGTTCGTCGTCCTCGGCCTGTTCCGCCCAGCACTGTGCGGCTTCGGCGTGCTGCCCCTCGGCGGTGAGCAGCCAGGCGTGGCCGATTCGCCGGCATCGCTCGAGGGCGGGTTGGGCGTTGGTATCGCTCGGGTGCTCAGCACTCAGGCGCGTCAGTTGCTGGCACAGCTGCCGGGCCTGGACAGGCGCGTTGGCCAGCACCTGTAGCCGCACCTGTTCGGCCAGCAGCAGGCCTTGCATGCGTGGCCACCGGCGTAGGGTTGCCAGTTGCTGGGCGTGTTCCAGCAGGCGCATGGCCTGGTTGGGATCGCCCGTTTGCAGAGCACTGCGGGCGAGGGCGCGGTAGGCGCCGAACAGCGCATCCAGGGGCGCGATGGCATCTATCTGTTGCAGCCGCGGTTGCAGTTCGCGGGCCAGTGCCTGCCAATCGCCGCGTTCGTACCACAGCTCGGCGAGCAGGGCGGTAAGGGTAGCGCTGCCGCTGGACTGTGCCCCGGTGAGGTGTTCGGCGTGGCTCAGGGCCTGGCGATAGTGGTGCTCGCCACCCGAAAGGTCGCCTTGGCGTACGTGAGTCAAACCCAGGATGAATGCTCGGTAGACGCTGACGAACAGGTTGTCCGCCGGGCTGCTCGGGCAGGGCATGTGCCGCTGCACCGCTTGCGCATCGGCGTAGCGCCCACGCACCAGGTAGCCGTAGCTGAGGATGTTGCACACCAGCCCATCGACCCAACGATCGCCGCACGGCACCTGGGCCAGCAGCGGTTCGACCTGGGCCAGGCCGACACTCAGGCGTTCCGCGAACGAGGCATTGATGGCACAGATGACCTGGTGCTTGACCAGCAGGCGCGGGCTGAGGCCTGGGCTGGTCAACAGGGGTGCCAGGTCCAGCAGCAGCCGTTCGGCTTCTGCGAAACGGAAGCGATGGGCCAGCGCCCAGCTCAGGTTCAGTTGCAGGTCGATGCGTTGTTCGTCCGGTGCCGCCAAGGCGCTGGGCGGCAAGGCTTGCAGCCAGCGCACCAAGGTGTCGACGTCGCCTTCCTCGGCCAGCGACTGCGCGCCTTTGTCGGCACAACCGGTGGGGTGGCCCGACTGGCCGGCGGCCAAGGCATGGCGGATGGCCTCGGCCCAGTGCTGATGGGCCGCCAGCCAGTTGCTGGCGCGCTGGTGCAGCTGCGCGACGTCGAAGTCGCTGCTGGCCAGCCGCTGTTGCAGGGTCTCGGCGAACAGCGCGTGGTAGCGAAACCACTGGCCCTGGCCGTCCAGGCACGACATGAACAGGTTGTGCCGTTCGACGAACGCCAGCATTCGCTCGCCGTCGTCGCGACCGGTCAGCGCATTGCACAAGTCGGGGGTGAAGCGGTTGAGCAGCGAGGTCTGCATGAGGAAATCACGCACCTCGGTCGGCAACGGTGCGAGCACCACGTCTTGCAGATAGCTGCCGATCATCCGTGAACCCCGCACCAGGTGCGCCCAGCGCTCGCCGGAGGCGGCACTGGCGGCGGTGGACAGGGAAGCCATCTGGATGCCGGTGATCCAGCCTTCGGTCAGGTGCAACAGGCGTTGCAGTTCGGCCGTGTCCAGGCGCAGCTCGGTGGCGCGGGCGAAATAGCGCTCGGCTTCCTCGAGGGTGAAGCGCAGCTGGTCGGCGTCGATCTCGACCAGCTGCTGGCGGGCGCGCAGGCGGCTCAGCGGCAAAGCGCTGGCCGTACGGCTGCCGAGCGCCAGGTGCAGACAGGCAGGGGCGTGCAGCACCAGTTCGAGCAGGTCATGCTCGATGGCCGGATGGCGAACCAGATGCGCGTCGTCCAGCACCAGATACAAGGGCGTCGGACGCTGCCCCAGGTGGTTGATCAGGGTACGCATGAAGCCTTCGGCCGCCGCGCTCGCGGGGCCATCGGGCGCGTTCAGGCCGGGCTCGACGCTGCCCAGGGCGGCCAGCAGGTAGCGGCGGAAATAGGTCGGGTCGTCGTCCTGTTCGTCCAGGCTCAGCCAGACCACCGCATGGCCCTGGTCGAGCAGACGCTGGCGCCATTGGCTGAGCAAGGTCGTCTTGCCGAAGCCGGCGCCGCCACAGACCAAGGCCAAGGTGCGTCGGTGCAGACGATCAAGGCTGTCGAGCAGGCGCGTGCGCAGCAGTTGCGTGCCGGCCGCGCGGGGTGGGCCGAGTTTGGTGCCGATCAACGGCAAGCCCTGGCCGAGGCTGTGGACGCTGCGGCCATAGGCCGGGGCGCTAGGGGGTATCAGGTGATCCATCGACGGTCATCCTGCGGCGGTCGGGTGGCGATCATTGTTGTTGTAGACACGCGTTTGGCAAGGGTAATCCGCGCGGGGGGTGTTTGCCTCCCCCCCCAACCGGGTGGTTATGGGTTCGGGCAGAGTTTCCTACCGTAAGCCAACCCTGTCGTCGGTCGGCTGATCCGCACCGATCCTTTCTAAAAACAACACAGATGAGGGCGAGCCATGCTCAGCAAGGCCCAACTGCTCCAGGCCTACCGCAAGATGCGCGAGATCCGCGTGTTCGAAGAGCGCCTGCACCACGAGAACACCACCGGGGACATTCCCGGCTTCATCCACCTCTACAGCGGCGAAGAAGCCATCGCGGTGGGCGTGTGCGAGAACCTCACCGATGCCGACTACATAGGCTCGACCCACCGCGGGCACGGCCACTGCATCGCCAAGGGCTGCGACCTGCACGGCATGATGGCCGAGATCTTCGGCAAGGCTTCCGGGCTGTGCCGCGGCAAGGGCGGCTCGATGCACATCGCCGACCTGAGCAAGGGCATGCTCGGCGCCAACGCCATCGTCGGCGGCGCGCCGCCCCTGGCCATCGGCGCGGCGCTCACGGCCAAGACCCTGGGCACGCGCAACGTGGCGGTGTCGTTCACCGGCGACGGCGGCTCCAACCAGGGCCTGGTGTTCGAAGCCATGAACATGGCCGTGGTGCTCAAGCTGCCCGCTGTGTTCGTGTTCGAGAACAACGGCTTCGGCGAGGCCACCGGGCACGACTATGCCGTGGGCGGGCGCGACATCGCCAGCCGGGCGGCAGGCTTCGGCATGCCGGCGGTGAAGGTCGACGGCACCGACTTCTTCGCCGTGTACGAGGCGGCGGCGCAGGCCGTGGAGCGCGCCCGCAATGGTGAAGGGCCGAGTGCCATCGAAGCGGTGGCGCATCGCTGGCATGGCCATTTCGAAGGCGACCCGATGCTCTACCGCGCCGACGGCGAAGTCGAGCGTCTGCGCCGCGAGCACGACCCCTTGCAGCACTTCATCCAGCGCATAGGCGATCAGTTGAGCGCCGAGGAACTGCGCGCCATCGACGACGAGGTCCAGGCCCAGGTCGACGACGCCGTGACCAAGGCCCGCGCCGCCGAGTACCCCTCGGTCGACAACCTGCTGACCGACGTCTACGTCGCCTACTGAGGAGCTGCACCATGGCAATGCGTACTTATCGTGAAGCGGTCAAGGAAGCCCTGGCCCAGGAAATGCAACTCGACCCCCGCGTGGTGGTGATCGGCGAAGACGTCTGTGGCGGCCAGGCCGGCACCGCCGAGGTGGGCAGCAAAGGCGAAGCCTTCGGCGGTGTGCTCGGCGTGACCAAAGGCTTGTGGAGCGAATTCGGCTCGTCGCGGGTGATCGACACGCCGATCACCGAGTCGGCGATCATCGGCATGGCCGCCGGTGCGGCGGTGACCGGCCTGCGCCCGGTGGCCGAGCTGATGTTCATGGACTTTTTCGGCGTCTGCCACGACATGCTTTACAACCAGGCGGCCAAATTCCGCTACATGTTCGGCGGCAAGGCCAAGGCGCCCCTGGTGGTGCGCGGCATGATCGGTGCCGGCTTTTCCGCCGCCGCCCAGCATTCGCAGTCGCCCTACAACATCTTCGCCACCACGCCGGGGCTCAAGGTGGTGGTGCCGTCCAACCCCTACGACGTCAAAGGTCTGCTGATCCAGGCGATCCGCGACGACGACCCGGTGGTGTTCTGCGAGCACAAGCTCCTCTACGACCTCAAGGGCGAGGTGCCCGAACACAGCTATACCATTCCCTTCGGCGTGGCCAACTACACCCGCCAAGGCACCGATGTCACCGTCATCGCCCTGGCGGCGATGGTGCACAAGGCCAACGAAGTGGCGGACAAGCTCGCCGCCGAAGGCATTTCGGTGGAAGTGGTCGACCCGCGTACCGTGTCGCCGCTGGACGAAGAAGGCATTCTCGAATCGGTGGCTTCCACCGGGCGCGTGGTGATCGTCGACGAGTCGGCCGCGCGCATCGGCTTTGCCCACGACGTGGCTGCGCTGATCGCCTCCCAGGCGTTCTACCACCTCAAGGCGCCGATCGTCCTGGTCACCCCGCCGCATACCCCCGTGCCGTTCTCGCCGGTGCTGGAGCAGGCCTGGATTCCCAGCGCGCAACGTATCGAAGCTGCCATACGCACCGTGATGGAGGGCTGAGCATGAGTGAGATCCGCGCGATCGAAGTGCCGAAATGGGGGCTGTCGATGGAGGAGGGCACGCTGACCAGCTGGCTGATCGAAGAGGGCGCTGCCTTCGCCGAGCAGCAGGAGGTGTGCGAAATCGAAACCAGCAAGATCGCCAACGTGCTGCAAGTGCCGTTCGCCGGGGTGTTGCGGCGCAAGGTGGCACAGCCCGGCGACACCATCGCGGTCGGCGGCGTGCTGGGGGTGGTGGCTGAGGCTTCGGTCGGCGAGGCCGAGATCGATGCTTATTTGGCCCAGCGGGGTAGTGCCTCGGCCGTGGCCGACGCGGCGCCGTCCGCGCCTGGCGCGCCGCCCTCAACGGCGCCGGAGGCGAATGCAGCGTGTGCGGACGCGCAGGCGGGCAAGCAAGCCCAAGGCAACGATCCGTCTCGGCCCGCACCTGACGCCGCACAAGCGCAGTCGACGTCCGCCCCTGCCGATGCCGATTGGCAGATCCCCCAAACCCTGCGTGGGGTCAGCGCGGAGGATACCTTCGCCACGCCCCATGCCCTCAAGCTGGCCGCCGAGCTCGGCCTCGACCTGGGCCAGGTGCCTGGTTCTGGCCGGGGTGCTCGGATCAGCGTCGCCGACATCGAGGCCGCCGTGCGCGCCGCTGGCGGCCAGGTCGCCTGCCGTGCGCCCGTGCACAAGGCCACACAGCCGGCAGCCTCGCGCGCCGACGACAGCCAGGTCGCCGCCACACCCCTGGCCCGGCGTCTGGCCCAGCAGTGGGGCATCAACCTGCACGATTGCCGCGCCACCGGCAGCCGTGGCCGGGTGTGCAAGGCCGACGTGCAGGCGCAACGCAGCATCGCCTCGCCGTCGCCGAGCAGCGCCGAGCAGCCTGCCAGCGCGCCCGCAGCGTTCGACACCCTGCCCATGAACGGCATGCGCAAGGCCATCGCAGCGCGCTTGCAGGCTTCCAAGCGCGAAGCGCCGCACTTCCGCCTGCATGCCGATTTCGACCTGGAGCGGTTGCTGGCGCTGCGCAGCGAGATCAACGCCGCGGTGCCGGCGGTCAAGCTGTCGGTCAACGACCTGCTGATCAAGGCCTGCGCCCAGGCGCTGGTGGAGGTGCCTGGGGTCAATGTGCAGTACGACGCCGAGCGCCAGGAGATCCGCCGCTATGCCGATGCCGACATCGCCGTTGCAGTGGCGCTGGACGGCGGTCTGATCACGCCGATCGTGCGCCAGGCCAACCGCAAGCGCCTGGCCGAGGTGTCGGCCGAAATGCTCGCCCTGGCTACCCAGGCCAAGGCCGGCACGCTCAAGCCCGAGCAGTTCCAGGGTGGCACCTTCAGCCTGTCCAACCTGGGCATGCTGGGCGTGCGTCGGTTCGACGCCATCATCAACCCGCCGCAAGGCGCGATCCTCGCCATCGGCGCGGGCGAACAGCGGGTGGTGGTGCACGAGGGGCAACCGGCGGTGCGCATGCAGATGAGCGTGACCCTGTCGTGCGACCACCGGGTGATCGACGGGGCCCTGGGCGCGGCCTTCCTCAAAGCGCTCAAGCAACGGGTGGAAAACCCCACCCTGATGCTGGTCTAGGAGGCCACCATGCACGACACATTCGATGTACTGATCGTCGGCGGCGGGCCCGGTGGCTATGTGGCGGCGATCCGCGCAGCGCAACTGGGCCTGCGCACCGCGCTGGTGGAAAAGCAGCATCTGGGCGGGATTTGTCTGAACTGGGGCTGCATCCCCACCAAGGCCATGCTCAAGGGCGCCGAAGTGGCGAATACCCTGCGCCACCTCGACACCTTCGGCTTCAGCGTCGACAACGTGCAGTTCGACATCCGCACCTTGGTGGCGCACAGCCGCCAGGTGTCCACCACCCTCACCGGTGGGATCGCCCATCTGCTGCGCAAGAATGGGGTAACGCTGTTCGAAGGGCACGCCCGGCTGACCGGCAAGGGACAGGTCAGCGTGTCCTCGGCCGAAGGCGAGCAGGCGTTGCGGGCCAAGCACGTCATCCTCGCCACCGGCGCCCGCCCGCGGCCGCTGCCAGGCCTGGTGCCGGACGGCGAGCGGATCTGGAGCTATTTCGAGGCGCTGGTGCCGCAGCAGGTGCCGGCCTCGCTGCTGGTGGTCGGTTCCGGCGCGATCGGTGTGGAGTTCGCCAGCCTCTATGCCGACCTCGGCAGCGCCGTGACCCTGGTGGAGCTGGCGGGGCAGATCCTGCCCGCCGAAGACCACGAGGTGGCCGCCCTGGTCCAGCGTGAGTTCGCCCGGCGCGGTATCCGGGTGCTGACCCAGGCGAGCGTCGGCGCCGTGCACAGCGAAGGCGAGCAGGCGCACTGCAACGTGCGGCTGGCCGATGGCCGCGAAGAGCGGCTCAGCGTCGAGCGTGTGCTGCTCGCAGCGGGTATCCAGGCCAACCGCGAAGACCTCGGCCTCGAAGCGCTGGGGGTGGAGATCGAGCGCGGCTTCGTCAAGACCGACGCCTGGTGCCGCACCAATGTGGCCGGCCTTTATGCCATCGGTGACGTCGCCGGTGCGCCGTGCCTGGCACACAAGGCCAGCCATGAAGGGGTGCTGTGCGTGGAGAAACTGGCCGGGGTGGCCGGCGTGCATCCGCTCGACAAGGCCTTCGTGCCCGGCTGCACCTATGCCCGGCCACAGGTCGCCAGCCTGGGCCTGACCGAGGCGGCGGCGCGGGCCACCGGCAGGTCGCTGAAAATCGGGCGCTTCGACTATCAGGCCAATGGCAAGGCCTTGGCGATGGGCGAGGCGCAGGGTTTCGTGAAGACCATTTTCGATGCCGACAGCGGCGAGCTGCTCGGCGCGCACATGGTGGGCCCGGAAGTGACCGAACAGATCCAGGGCTTCGGCATTGCCCACGCGCTGGAAGCCACTGAGCAAGCCATGGGCCAGGTGGTGTTCGCCCACCCTACCTTGAGCGAAGCCATGCACGAGGCGGTCCTGGCCGCCAGTGGCCGGGCCTTGCACCGATAAACCCCAGTACGGCGCCAGCGGGCGCCGTGCCCATTCATTCGCACAAGGACACCGCAATGCATCGATTCCACGACAAAGTCGTATTGATCACCGGCGCCGCCGCCGGTATTGGCGAAGCCACGGCGCGACGCTTCGCCGAGGAGGGTGCCCAAGTGGTGCTGGCCGACTGGAACCTGGGCCAAGCCCAGGCCGTGGCCGCCGAGCTGCCGGCCGAGCGCGTCCTGGCCGTGCAGGTGGACGTCTCGGACCTGGCGTCGGTGCAACGGATGGTCGAGGCCACCGTCGCGCGCTTCGGCGGGTTGGACGTGCTGGTCAACAACGCGGGCGTGCACATCCCTGGCACCACGCTTGAGACCAGCGAGGCCGACTGGCGCAAGATCGCTTCGGTGAACATCGACGGGGTGATCTTCTGCAGCAAGTTGGCCCTGCCGCACTTGATCGAGCGCCGCGGCAACATCGTCAGCACGGCTTCGGTGTCGGGGCTGGGCGGGGACTGGGGCGCGGCCTTCTACTGCGCCAGCAAGGGCGCGGTGGTCAACTACACCCGCGCACTGGCGCTCGACCACGGCGCCCAAGGCGTGCGTGCCAATGCGGTGTGCCCGAGCCTGACGCGCACGGCGATGACCTGGGGCTGGGAGCAGTCGATCCGCGACAGGTTCAACGAGCGCATTCCCTTGCAGCGCGAAGCCTTGCCGAGCGAAGTGGCTGCGGTGATCGCCTTTTTGGCCAGCGACGACGCCAGCTTCGTCAATGGCGTCAACCTGCCGGTGGACGGCGGGGTAACGGCTTCGGACGGCCAGCCCAAGGTGTCTTGAGCGGCGCTTGGGCGATGCGTGGCGTGGGCGGCCGCGCGGTCTTGCACTACTGCTGCTGCTTTTGATCGCAGGTCGATCAACGTAGATGAAGCTTTTCTTCTACGGGGGTTCGAGGCATCGCCCCTGCATGTAGTCGCTTTCAGCGCGCTCTGTCGTGCGCGAACTACCGAAAGTTCAAAACGGTGCCATGCTTTCAGGATTCCGGCGGACCTGGCGCGTATAAACGCCCGGCCGTCGGCGGGCAGACCCGGCGCACCGGCTACAACGCCTGGCACGCCGAGGACCGTCTGAAGATCCACCCGAGCGACGCTGAGAGCCGCGGCATCGACGATGGCGACACCACCGACAACTCCGATTGGGCCACCAACTGTCCGGAATACAAGGTCACGGCGGTGGAGGTGGCCAAGGTCTTCCACCCTTCGGAATGGCAGAAACGTTACCAGCACTTCAGCGACGAACAACGCCGCCTGCTCAAGGAGCGGCGCCAGCGCAACACCACCGAGAACGCCGAGGTACGCCGATGAGAAACGACGACAGCCTGGTCAAGATGGCCAACCACATCGCCCATTACTTCGACAGCGAACCGGACCGGCAGTTGGCGGAGCAGGGGCTGCGCCAGCACCTGCACAGTTTCTGGACGCCGGCGATGCTCAAGCAGTTGGGCGAGAAGGCGCAGGGGGGAGGCTGCGCAGAGGCTCGATTCGTTGGTGGTCAGGGCCTTGCGCGCCTGAGGCACAAGGCTGTGCATGGACGATTGCAGCGGGCGGGCCGCAACTTCGGTCGCCTGCTGCCTCAGAACGCCAGTTTGCACCCGATCAGCAGCAGCATGCCGGCCAGGCAAGGGCGCAACACCGCATCGGAAATTCGCCCGGTCAAGTGGCTGCCCAGGTAGATGCCCGGCAGCGAACCGAGCAGCAAATAGCCCAGCAGCGACCAGTCCATGTTGCCCATGCTGGCATGGCCCAGGCCGGCGACCAGGGTCAAGGGTACGGCGTGGGCGATCTCGGTGCCGACCAAACGGCGGGTGACCAGGAAGGGATAAAGCAGGAACAGCGCCACCGTGCCGAGGGCGCCGGCGCCGATGGACGTCAGCGTGACCATGATGCCCAGCACCACGCCGGTGACCACCGTGAGGACGTTCAACGTACGTTCGCTCAAATGGTAGCGGTCGCCGGCATGGCGGCTGGCGAAGGCTTGCAGGCGCGACTTGAGCAGGATGGCCAGCGCGGTGAGGATCAGCACGGCCGCCAGGCCTTGCTTGATCACCGCATTGAGCGCCGAGGTGTCGGCATGCAGGGTGCTGAGGAACCATAAGGTCAGCGCCGCCGCCGGCACGCTGCCGAGGCTGAGCCAGCCGGTGATCTTCCAGTCGATGTTCTTGTTGCGGCCATGTACCCAGACGCCACTGGCCTTGGTGATGGCGGCGTAGAGGAGGTCGGTACCCACGGCCGTGGCCGGGTTGATGCCGAACCAGAGTAGAATCGGCGTCATCAAGGAGCCGCCGCCGACGCCGGTCATGCCGACGATGAAACCTACGATCAAGCCTGCGATGGTGAAACCGAAAGAACCTACATCCATACGTTACTCGACTGCCCAACTATGCCCGTTATCGGATGGCAGCCAGCATATAGATTGTTTTTATAGCGAAATAGACTTCTTGGTTATGAGGTTATAACCGTACACCTGCATGCTTATTCCCAATGCGCAGGTGGATGACTCGGGTGCTCAGGTACCCTTGCGACCAGCGCGTGGGCTGGCCTGCTGCGCGTTGCATGGATTTCTCAGGTGCGCGGGCCGGGCTATGCGACCCGCACGGCCCTCTGGCGAGGGGATCGAAAAGGCTCGGGAGCCGCACCCGGAACATCGGGCGCGACCCCTCGAGGGTGCGGGTCAGATGCGGAAACTGCCCACCAAGTGCTTGAGGCGACCGGCCTGCTGGCTCAGGGCGTCGCAATGGCGCAGGGTTTCGTTGAGGTTTTCCACACCTTGCTGGTTGAGCGCGTTGATCTGCGTGATGTCCAGGTTGAGGCTCTCGACCACGGCGGTCTGTTCCTCGGTGGCGGTGGCCACCGACTGGTTCATGCCGTCGATTTCGCCGATGCGCGAGGTCACGCTGGCCAGGCGCTCGCCGGCCTCGTTGGCCACCTGCACGGTCTGCTCGCTGGAAACCTGACTGGCGTGCATGGTGTGCACCGCTTCGCGCGAGCCCACTTGCAGGCTGGTGATCATGCGGTGGATTTCCTCGGCCGATTCCTGGGTCCGGTGGGCCAGGTTGCGCACCTCGTCGGCGACCACGGCGAAGCCACGGCCGGCCTCACCGGCGCGGGCCGCTTCGATGGCGGCGTTGAGCGCCAGCAGGTTGGTCTGCTGGGAGATGCCCTTGATCACGTCGAGAATCTTGCCGATATCGTCGGTGCTCGCGTTGAGCACTTCGATCTGTTGGCACGACTCGCTGATCTTCTGCGACAGACTGGTCATGGCGCTGATCGCCTCGTCGACCACTTGGCGTCCGCCGTTGGCCTGTTCGCTGGCGCCACTGGCGTGTTGCGAGGCGTCGGCGGCGTTGCGGGCGATCTCCTGGGTGGCGGCGCCCAGCTCGTTGATCGCCGCGGCCACGCTGTTGGTGCGCATGCTCTGCTCTTCGGAGCCGGAGATCGAGGCGTTCGACGAGTTGACCACCTGTTCGGACAGGTCATGCACTTGGCGTGTCGCCGAGGCCACTTCGCTGATCGAAGTATGGATACGCTCGACGAAGCGGTTGAACGACTCGGCCACTTCGCCGAACTCGTCCCGCTGTTGCACCTCAAGACGCCGGGTCAGGTCGCCTTCGCCATCGGCGATGTCGCGCATGGCGCGGCCCATGACGGTCAAGGGGCGCATCAGCACCGGAATCAGCAGGCCCAGCAAGGCGATGATGGCGACCACCGCCACCAGCATGGCGATGATGGCGGAGGTGCGGAACTTGCTAAGGGCCGCGTAGGCCTTTTCCTTGTCGATCGAAAGGCCGATGTACCACTGCGCAGACGGCAAGCCGCTGACCGGAGCGAAGGTGATGAGGCGCTCGCTGCCGTTGAGGGTAACGTCCTGCAATTTGTCGTTGAGGGTCAAGGCGCCGGTGTAGATGTCCTTGATGTTCTTCATCACCAAGGTCTTGTCGGGGCTGACGATGACCTGGCCTTCGCGGTCCACCAAGAAGGCGTGGCCGATGCCGCCGAAGTCCACGGAGTTGATGATCTCCACGAGGGTGTCGAGGGTCAGGTCGCCCCCGACCACGCCCAGCAAGTCGTTGCTGGTCTTGCTCTTCACCGGTGTGGCGATGGTCACCACCATGCCGCCCACGGCGCCTTCATACGGCGGCGTCAGCACGGTCTGGCCGGCCTGGGCCGCCGCGCCGTACCAGGGGCGTTTGCGCGGGTCGTAATCGGTCGGCATGGTCACGTCGGGGCGCTGCGTGAACACGCCGTTGGCCTGGCCCACATAGGTGAAGAGGAAATTGCGTGTGTAGGAGGGCTGGTCGACCAAGCCGCCCAGGTTGTCGCCGGCGCCTTGCTGGGCGATGTCCTGGGCCAGGTTCTCCAGCACCAGGATGCGGCCGCTCATCCAGTTCTGCACACTGCTGGCGGTCAGGGCGCCGGATTGGCGCATCGAAGTTTCCAGATTCTGCGTGATGGTGTTGCGCTGCAAATAATCGTTGTAGAGCGTGAACAATGCGAACGCGAGGACCACGATCGCGCACGCGCTCAGGAGAATCTTGTGGCGAAACTTCAGGTTCATGTTTCGAGACCTTGCCATTAAAAGGGAGGAGCCGCGCAACGGCGCGCGGGCAGTGCCTGTCAGCTCGCTATCGGCATGCCGTGACTTTGTCTGAGAGGTCAGCGCACAAGACTTTATCGTCAGGCGACGAACGGTCAAGCGTTGCTTTGGTCAGGGTGGCGGGTTTGTCTGTCGGGCGTTTCGGTGAAGGGTGCGAGGCGCTCGACGAGTGCTGGTCGTACCGGGCTGCGCAGGTGAATAATCGCGCAGCTGTTCCCATACACTTCTCAACTGTTACGGTATCCTTAAGCCAGCGCTGCGCCAGACAAGAACAATGAAACTCGTGACCCGAGAGTCCGCCCCATGACCAACCTGTTGCTCTACCAGCGAATCGCCCAGCAATTGGCCGAAGACATTCGCCGCGGTGTCTATCAGCCGGGCGAGCGCGTGCCCTCGGTGCGCAAGATGAGCGCCCAGCTCAATGTCAGCCATGCGACGGTGTTGCAGGCCTACGCCAACCTCGAGGACCAGGGCCTGATCCGTGCCCGCCCGCAGTCCGGCTACTACGTGCACCAGACTCCAGCGCTGACCGCGCCCACACCGGACATCGCGCGGGTCGAACGGCCGGGGCTGGTGACGCGGGCCAGCATCATCCAGCAAGTGTTGGCCGAGGCGCGGCGCGATGGGGTGTACGCCTTCGGGGCCGCCGTGCCGCATGTCGACTACTTGCCGGTGCGTGCCTTGCACCAGCAATTGGCCAAGGTCACGCGCTTCCACAGCCCGCGCGCCTTCAGCTACATGTTCAGCCCCGGCTTCGAACCGCTGCGCCGGCAGATCGCCATTCGCATGCGCGATGCCGGGGTGCTGGTCGATCCTCGGGAGGTGGTGGTCACCCATGGTTGCGTGGATGCCCTGCAGATGGCCCTGCGCGTGCTGACCCGCCCCGGCGATCTGATCGCCGCCGAGTCGCCGACCTACTATGGATTGTTGCAGTTGGCCGATCTGCTGGGCTTGAAAGTCATCGAGATTCCCAGCGACCCCTCCACCGGCATCAGCTTGGAAGCGTTACAGCTTGCGGCCAACCAATGGTCGATCAAGGCCCTGGTGCTTACCGCGCGGCTAAGCAATCCGCTGGGCGGCACCATCCCCGAAGAGCGGCAGAAGCAATTGTTGCGTCTGGCCTCGGACTTCGACATCCAGATCGTCGAGGACGACATCTACGGCGAGCTGATGTTCGAGCAAGGTCGTACCAAGGCCTTGAAGGCATTCGACCGCCTGGACCGGGTCATCTATTGCTCGAGCTTTTCCAAGACCTTATCGCCGGGCGTGCGGGTGGGGTGGATGATTCCGGGACGCTACCAGGACGAGGTACAGCGCTTGCAGACGTTCACCACCCATTCGGCGTGCAGCGTGACACAGATGGCCGTGGCGTCGTACTTGGAAAACGGCGGTTACGACCGTCATCTGCGCTACATTCGTCAGGAGTACCGCAAGAATCTCAGCGCCTACCAACTGGCCGTGCAACAGCATTTCCCGGAAGGCACGCAGATGACGCGGCCCACCGGTGGCTTCATCCTGTGGGTCAGCCTGCCGGGGCGGGTGAATACGCAGGAGCTGCATGTGCGGGCGCTGGAGCAGGGCATCAGCATCGCGCCCGGCCTGATTTTCAGCAACACCGAGCAGTTCAACCACTGCATCCGTCTCAATTGCGGTATTCCATGGAACAACGAGTCCGAGCGCGCAGTCATTACCCTGGGCCTGCTGGCCCAACAGCTATGCAAGGAGGCCGCCGGCACGCTGTATCGTTCACTGCCTGAAACGTCTTGAGCGCAGCCGGGCTGCTTCATGCAGTACAGCCGGCTTCGAGGCTTTGCAGGTGTGACGCAGGCTTGTCAGGCAGTTGGGTAAGGTGGAGCATGTCCACATCGCTATCACGGTATGGTTGCCGATGGAAATTCTACGTCGTATCGCATTGGTGCTCTTGTTGGCACCCCTTGGGCTGACCATGCACAACGTGCAGGCGGCGCAGTCGTCGGCACAGCCTGCAAGCGGTGCGGCGTCTTCGAGCGCAACGCCTGCCAAGGCGGTGGCCAAACCGCCGGCCAAGGCCAAAGCCAAGAAACCGGTCAGAAAGCATCGCACGGCAGCCAAAGCCGCTGCCAAGGACACCCGTCCTGCCGTGGCCGATCGAATCGATTTGAGCCTGCCCAAGGACATGGTCAAGCAGCTCAAGCCTGAGGTGGACACCTCGCCGACGGCGAAAACCGTACAAACGCCGCTGTTGCCCGCCATGTTCCCGGACACGCCCAGCAGCAACGACAGCAGCTTCCAGCTCAATGGGCGTCTGATCAGCAACGAAATGCAATTACAATTGCGCAATGACAGCCGTCGCGATCTCGAAGGCGCCGCCATCGAGTTTCAATTCCGCCAGTAGGCCAGCAGTCCTCACTATGAACCTGCCGAACTGACTGATTGGTCACGGCAGGTTATTGCCGTACGGTAATTTCAAACGTCCGTTTGAGCCGCTACTATCCGAGCTGCGCTTGCCATTTTTCCAGGAGTTCGACCGTCCATGAATTGTCGTGAGGGCTGCGGCGCTTGCTGCATTGCCCCCTCTATCAGTTCCGCCATTCCCGGTATGCCCAACGGCAAACCGGCCGGCGTGCGCTGCCTGCACCTCTCCGTGGTCAACCTGTGCGGCCTGTTCGGGCTGCCGGAGCGGCCTGCGGTATGCGGTGGGTTCAAGGCCGAGGCGGAGGTCTGCGGCACTGACCGGGAAGACGCGATCAGGATCA
This sequence comes from Pseudomonas sp. MLB6B, assembly GCF_054508135.1. NCBI lineage: Bacteria > Pseudomonadati > Pseudomonadota > Gammaproteobacteria > Pseudomonadales > Pseudomonadaceae > Pseudomonas > Pseudomonas sp. MLB6B. The sequence goes on from NZ_CP199313.1 coordinate 2,631,704, forward strand.
TCGGCTGGCTGGAGAGCGTCACGGCGGCGTAAGCGAGTGGATCATCGACAACAAGGAACAACATGATGAGATCGATCAAGCGTATTGCTCTGCTGTGTAGCTTCGGCGCATTGCTGGCGCCCCTGGCCCAGGCGCAAACCTGGCAGGTCGCCAAGGACGAGGAGGGGATCAAGGTTTCGCTGAGTGAAGTGGCCGGTTCCAAGTACAAGGCCTACAAGGGGGAAACGCTCATCAAGGCGCCGCTGGCCAAGGTGCTCGCCGTGCAGGAAGACGTCGCCGGTGCCTGTGCCTGGGTGCATGAATGCAAGATGCAGAAGCTGCTCAAGCACGAGGGCGACCAGACCTGGACCTACACCCAGTTCAACACGCCCTGGCCGGTCACCCCGCGCGACTCGGTGTTGCGCATCACCACCTCCAAGGGCGCCGATGGCAGCGTGACCCGAAACATCGAGGAAGCGCCCACGTTGCTCCCGGAGGAAAAGGGCTTCGTGCGTGTGGCGCAAGTGGAAGGCTTCTGGAAGATGGTGCCGGAAGGCGAGGGCACCCGCGTCACCTATCAGGTCCACACCGAGCCGGGCGGTAGCGTGCCTTCATGGCTGGCCAACAAGTTCGTGGTCGATGCGCCGTTCAATACCCTCAAGCACCTGCGCGAGCGCGTCGAACGGCCTTAAGCGGCCGGGCAATGAAAAAGCCGGAACCCTCGTCGGGTTCCGGCTTTTTCGTTTGGCCCGCGTTGACGGGCCAACGAGGCTGAAGACAGCTTAGGTGCGGTCGTTCAGGTCGGTGATGTCGCGTTTTTGCTCGCCGGTGTACAGCTGGCGCGGGCGGCCGATCTTGTACGGGCTGGAGAGCATTTCCTTCCAGTGGGAAATCCAGCCGACGGTCCGCGCCAGGGCGAAGATCACGGTGAACATGCTGGTCGGAATGCCGATGGCCTTGAGGATGATCCCCGAGTAGAAGTCGACGTTCGGGTACAGCGAGCGCTCGATGAAGTAAGGATCGGTGAGTGCGATCTCCTCCAGGCGCATGGCCAGCTCCAGCTGCGGGTCATCTTTGATGCCCAGCTCGCGCAGTACTTCGTCGCAGGTCTGCTTCATCACCGTGGCGCGCGGGTCGCGGTTCTTGTAGACGCGGTGGCCGAAGCCCATCAGCTTGAACGGATCGTTCTTGTCCTTGGCCTTGGCGATGTAGGTGTCGATGTTCGAGACATCGCCAATTTCATCGAGCATGGTCAGCACGGCTTCGTTGGCGCCGCCGTGTGCCGGGCCCCACAGCGCGGCGATGCCGGCGGCGATGCAGGCGAACGGGTTGGCACCGGAGGAACCGGCCAGGCGCACGGTGGAGGTAGAAGCGTTCTGCTCGTGGTCGGCGTGCAGGATGAAGATGCGGTCCATGGCCTTGGCCAACACCGGGCTGATCGGTTTGATCTCGCACGGGGTGTTGAACATCATGTGCAGGAAGTTTTCGGCGTAGGTCAGGTCGTTGCGCGGGTACATCATGGGCTGGCCCATGGAGTACTTGTAGACCATCGCGGCGAGGGTCGGCATCTTCGCGACCAGACGCACGGCGGAAATTTCCCGGTGCTGCGGGTTATTGATGTCGAGCGAGTCATGATAGAAGGCCGACAGCGCGCCGACCACACCGCACATCACGGCCATGGGGTGGGCGTCGCGGCGGAAACCGTTGAAGAAGGTTTTCAGCTGTTCGTGAACCATGGTGTGGTTCTTGACGTTGCTGACGAACTTGGCTTTCTGCTCGGCGTTGGGCAGTTCGCCGTTGAGCAGCAGATAGCAGGTTTCCAGGTAATCGGATTTCTCGGCCAGTTGCTCGATGGGGTAACCCCGGTGCAACAGCACGCCTTTATCACCGTCGATGTAGGTGATCTTCGACTCGCAGGCGGCGGTCGCCATGAAGCCTGGGTCGAAGGTGAAGTGGCCGGATGCCCCCAACCCGCGGACGTCAATGACATCTGGACCCACGGTGCCGGTTAAAATCGGCAGGTCGACGGGGGCAGTGCCCTCGATGATCAACTGCGCTTTTTTGTCAGCCATGTGGCCTCCTATTAATGCTTGAAATCATCTGACAGACCCCCCACGCAGGGCCCGCACCACTATAGAGGGATAAATTCATATGTCAATTTGCCTAAAGGCTGCTTGAAACCTCGCTCAAGCCTTGTTTTTTCAGGGATTTCCCGCCCGTTTACGCCTTTTGCGGGCAGATGGCAATGCGCTCTTTGGGCGAGTCCCTCACGTTGTCATGAGCAGCCTAACTGTCTATACTCGGCAGCCGACTCCCAAGGGCTTTCCCTGGCCCGCTTCGATGGGTGTCGTGCTCTCTGAATGGTGGGTACCTGACCAGTACACTTACCAACAACTTTGCCCTGCTTGCTAGGGGCTCTTCAGTGTGAAAAAAGCCGTGAAAAGCCAACGACCTGTAAACCTAGACCTAAGGACCATCAAACTCCCCATTACCGGCGTAACGTCATTTCTTCACCGCGTCTCCGGCATCATTCTGTTCCTCGGCCTGGGCATCATGCTTTATGCATTGTCCAACTCGCTCGAGTCGGCAGATGGCTTCGGCGAAGTGAAGGCATACATGACCAGCCCGCTGGCCAAGTTCGTGGCGTGGGGCCTGCTGTCTGCCCTGCTGTATCACCTGGTTGCCGGCGTGCGCCACTTGATCATGGACATGGGCGTCGGTGAAACGCTGGAAGGCGGAAAGCTGGGCTCGAAAATCATCATCGCCATTTCCGTGGTGCTGATCGTGCTGGCAGGAGTTTGGATATGGTAACCAACGTCACGAACCTTTCGCGTTCGGGCCTCTATGACTGGATGGCGCAGCGTGTTTCTGCGGTCGTTCTCGCGGCTTATTTCATTTTCCTGATCGGATACCTCGTCGCGCACCCGGGCATCGATTATGTCCAGTGGCACGCGCTGTTCTCCCACAATGCGATGCGTATCTTCAGTCTGCTTGCCCTCGTGGCCCTCGGCGCTCACGCCTGGGTCGGCATGTGGACCATTGCCACCGACTATCTGACGCCGATGGCGCTGGGCAAATCGGCCACGGCGGTACGTTTCCTGTTCCAGGCGGTCTGCGGTATCGCGATGTTCGCGTACTTCGTCTGGGGTGTACAGATTCTCTGGGGTATCTGATCCATGGCTAGTGTTCCTACTATTTCCTTCGACGCCATCATCATCGGTGGCGGCGGCGCCGGCATGCGCGCAGCGCTGCAGCTGGCCCAGGGCGGTCATAAAACTGCCGTGATCACCAAGGTCTTCCCGACCCGTTCGCACACCGTGTCCGCCCAGGGCGGCATCACCTGCGCCATCGCCTCGGCCGACCCGAACGACGATTGGCGCTGGCACATGTACGACACCGTCAAGGGCTCCGACTACATCGGCGACCAGGACGCGATCGAGTACATGTGTCAGGAAGGCCCGGCCGCGGTGTTCGAGCTGGACCACATGGGACTGCCGTTCTCGCGTACCGAAACCGGCCGCATCTATCAGCGTCCGTTCGGCGGTCAGTCCAAGGACTTCGGCAAAGGCGGCCAAGCGGCCCGTACCTGCGCCGCGTCCGACCGTACCGGTCACGCGCTGCTGCACACGCTGTACCAGGGCAACCTGAAAGCCGGTACCACGTTCCTCAACGAGTACTACGCGGTCGATCTGGTGAAGAACCAGGACGGCGCATTCGTCGGCGTGATCGCCATCTGCATCGAAACCGGCGAAACCCTGTACATCAAGGCCAAGGCCACCGTACTGGCCACCGGCGGCGCAGGCCGTATCTACGCCTCGACCACCAACGCCCTGATCAACACCGGTGACGGCGTCGGCATGGCGCTGCGTGCAGGCGTACCGGTGCAGGACATCGAAATGTGGCAGTTCCACCCAACCGGCATCGCCGGCGCTGGTGTACTGGTCACCGAAGGTTGCCGCGGTGAGGGTGGTTACCTGATCAACGCCCATGGCGAACGCTTCATGGAGCGCTACGCGCCGAACGCGAAAGACCTGGCCGGCCGCGACGTGGTCGCCCGTTCCATGGTCAAGGAAATCATCGCCGGCAACGGCGTGGGCCCGAACAAGGACCACGTACTGCTCAAGCTCGACCACCTCGGCGAGGAAGTGCTGCACAGCCGCCTGCCAGGTATCTGCGAGCTGTCCAAGACCTTCGCCCACGTCGATCCTGTGGTCGCGCCGGTCCCGGTCGTTCCAACCTGCCACTACATGATGGGCGGCGTGGCCACCAACATTCATGGCCAGGCCATCACCATGGACGCCGAGGGTGTCGATCACATCATTCCGGGTCTGTTCGCCGTGGGTGAAGTGGCGTGCGTCTCGGTCCACGGTGCCAACCGCCTGGGTGGCAACTCGCTGCTCGACCTGGTGGTGTTCGGTCGTGCCGCCGGTCTGCACTTGGAGAAGGCGTTGAGCGAAGGTATCGAATACCGCGACGCCAGCGACACCGACGTCGACGTTGCGCTGAACCGCCTGGCCAAGCTCAACGAGCGGACCACCGGTGAAGACGTGGCTACCCTCAAACGCGAACTGCAAAGCTGCATGCAGAACTACTTCGGCGTGTTCCGCACCGGCGAATACATGCAGAAGGGTATCGCCCAGCTGCAGGATCTGCGTGAACGAATCGCCAACGTCAAGATCAATGACAAGTCGCAAGCGTTCAACACCGCGCGTATCGAAGCGCTGGAGCTGCAAAACCTGCTGGAAGTTGCCGAAGCTACCGCCATTGCGGCCGAAGCTCGTAAAGAGTCCCGCGGCGCCCACGCCCGCGAAGACTTCGAGGACCGCGACGACGAGAACTGGCTGTGCCACACCCTGTACTACCCGGGTGAGAAGCGCGTAGCCAAGCGCGGCGTCAATTTCGCGCCGAAGACCGTACCGGCCTTCGAGCCTAAAGTCCGGACTTACTAAGAGGTGGCCGACATGTTGAAAGTTGAAGTGTATCGCTACAACCCGGATACCGATTCGGCGCCGAAGACTCAGGTGTTCGACGTCGACACCGGTGGTAAGGACTTGATGGTGCTGGACGTTCTGGCCCTCATCAAGGAACAGGATGAAGGATTCTCCTACCGCCGCTCCTGCCGTGAAGGGGTCTGTGGCTCTGATGGCATGAACATCAACGGCAAGAACGGCCTGGCCTGCATCACGCCGCTGTCGGCCGTGGTCAAGGGCAATAAGCTGGTGGTTCGCCCACTGCCTGGCCTGCCCGTGATCCGCGACCTGGTCGTGGACATGAGCATCTTCTACAAGCAGTACGAGAAGGTGAAGCCGTTCCTGCAGAACGACACCCCGGCACCTGCCATCGAGCGCCTGCAATCGCCGGAAGAGCGCGAGAAGCTCGACGGACTGTACGAGTGCATCCTGTGCGCCTGCTGCTCCACCTCGTGCCCATCGTTCTGGTGGAACCCTGACAAGTTCCTTGGCCCCGCCGCGCTGCTGCAAGCCTATCGCTTCCTGGCCGACAGCCGCGACACCAAGACCCAGGAGCGTCTGGCGTCTTTGGACGATCCGTTCAGCGTGTTCCGCTGCCGCGGGATCATGAACTGCGTGAACGTCTGCCCTAAAGGTTTGAACCCGACCAAGGCGATCGGCCACGTGCGCAACATGCTGCTGCACAGCGGCACTTGATCCGGCAATAGATGCAACCGCAAGACACCGACGTGCGGGCCGCAAGGCCCGCACCGAAGTGAAACTCGGGCAAGAGCTGACAAAGCTCGCGCTCTTACCTATGAAGATATGAGACCAGCAGGGGCTTCCGGGCTGGTACCCGGAAAATCTGCAGGATCTTCGGTAGCGTGGTTCGGCCGCGGTATTGGGCTTTTCCACGAACATCGAGGCGCTTGCCGATCAGTCCCCTAACCGAGGGTGACCAAGCATGCAAGAAAGCGTGATGCAGCGCATGTGGGATAGCGCCCACCTTTCAGGTGGTAACGCTGCATATGTGGAAGAGCTCTACGAACTCTACCTGCACGACCCTAACGCTGTGCCAGAAGAGTGGCGCACCTACTTCCAGAAGTTGCCCGCCGACGGCAGCACCGCTACCGACGTATCGCACTCGACGATCCGCGACCATTTCGTGCTACTGGCAAAGAACCAGCGCCGCGCCCAACCGGTTTCCGCCGGGAGCGTGAGCAGTGAACACGAGAAGAAGCAGGTTGAAGTACTGCGACTGATCCAGGCCTATCGCATGCGCGGTCATCAGGCTGCCAAGCTCGACCCCTTGGGGTTGTGGCAGCGTCCCGTGCCCGTAGACCTGTCGATCAATCACTACGGCTTGACCAGTGCCGACCTCGATACGACCTTCCGTGCCGGCGACCTGTTCATCGGCAAAGAGGAGGCGAGCCTACGCGAAATCCAGGAGGCCTTGGAGAAGACATATTGTCGCACCATCGGCGCCGAGTTCACCCACATCGTCGATTCCGAGCAGCGCAGCTGGTTCCAGCAGCGTCTGGAAAGCGTACGTGGGCGTCCTGATTTCTCCGCCGACGTGCAGGCCCATCTGCTCGAACGCGTCACCGCCGGTGAAGGCCTGGAGAAATACCTGGGCACCAAGTACCCAGGCACCAAGCGCTTCGGCCTGGAAGGCGGCGAGAGCCTGATCCCGATGCTGGACGAAATGATCCAGCGCTCCGGCTCCTACGGCACCAAGGAAGTGGTCATCGGCATGGCCCACCGCGGCCGTCTCAACGTGCTGGTCAACACCTTCGGCAAGAGCCCGCGCGAGCTGTTCGACGAGTTCGAAGGCAAGAAGATGAACGAGCTGGGCTCGGGTGACGTGAAATACCACCAGGGCTTCTCCTCGAACGTGATGACCAGCGGCGGCGAAGTCCACCTGGCCATGGCGTTCAACCCGTCCCACCTGGAAATCGTTTCGCCCGTGGTCGAAGGTTCGGTGCGCGCCCGTCAGGACCGCCGCAACGACAAGACCGGCGACAAGGTATTGCCGATCTCCATCCACGGCGACGCGGCCTTCGCCGGTCAGGGCGTGGTGCTGGAAACCTTCCAGATGTCGCAGACCCGCGGTTTCAAGACCGGCGGCACCGTGCACATCGTCATCAACAACCAGGTCGGTTTCACCATCAGCAACCCGCTGGACTCGCGTTCCACCGAGTACTGCACCGACGTCGCCAAGATGATCCAGGCGCCGATCCTGCACGTGAACGGCGACGACCCGGAAGCGGTGCTGTTCGTCACCCAGCTGGCCATCGACTACCGCATGCAGTTCAAGCGGGACGTGGTCGTCGACCTGGTCTGCTACCGCCGTCGCGGCCACAACGAGGCCGACGAACCGAGCGGCACCCAGCCGCTGATGTACCAGCAGATCACCAAGCAGCGCACCACCCGTGAGCTGTATGCCGAGAAACTGATCCAGGCCGGCCGCATCGATGCCGAGCGGGCCCAGGCCAAGATCGACGAGTACCGCAACGCGCTGGACAACGGCCTGCACGTGGTCAAGAGCCTGGTCAAGGAGCCGAACCGCGAGCTGTTCGTCGACTGGCGTCCGTACCTGGGCCATGCCTGGACCGCGCGCCACGACACCCGCTTCGACCTCAAGACCTTGCAGGACCTGTCGGCCAAGCTGCTCGAGCTGCCGGAAGGCTTCGTCGTACAACGCCAGGTGTCGAAGATCTACGAAGACCGCCAGAAGATGCAGGTTGGCGGCTTGTCGATCAACTGGGGCTACGCCGAAACCATGGCCTACGCCACCTTGATCTTCGAAGGCCACCCGATCCGCATCACCGGTCAGGACGTGGGCCGCGGTACCTTCTCGCACCGCCATGCGGCGCTGCACAACCAGAAGGACGCCAGCACCTACCTGCCGTTGCAGAACCTCTATCCGGGCCAGCCGAAGTTCGACCTCTACGACTCGCTGCTGTCGGAAGAAGCGGTCTTGGCGTTCGAATACGGTTACTCGACCACCCAGCCCAACGCGTTGGTGATCTGGGAAGCGCAGTTCGGCGACTTCGCCAACGGTGCGCAAGTGGTGATCGACCAGTTCATCACCAGCGGCGAGCACAAGTGGGGCCGTCTGTGCGGTCTTACCATGCTGCTGCCACATGGCTATGAAGGGCAGGGGCCGGAGCACTCCTCCGCGCGTCTGGAGCGCTACCTGCAGCTGTGCGCCGAGCACAACATCCAGGTTTGCGTACCGACCACGCCAGCGCAGATCTACCACCTGCTGCGTCGTCAGGTCATCCGCCCTCTGCGCAAGCCGCTGGTGGTGCTGACGCCCAAGTCGCTGCTGCGCCACAAGCTGGCCATCTCGACCCTGGAAGATCTGGCCGAAGGCTCGTTCCAGACCGTGATCCCGGAAATCGACACGCTGGAGCCGTCCAAAGTCGAGCGCATCGTGCTGTGCAGCGGCAAGGTCTACTACGACCTGCTGGAAAAACGCCGTGCCGAAGGCCGTGAAGACATCGCCATCGTGCGTCTGGAGCAGCTGTACCCGTTCCCAGAAGACGATCTGGTCGAGATTCTGGCGCCGTACACCAACCTCAAGGCCGCCGTTTGGTGTCAGGAAGAACCGATGAACCAGGGCGCCTGGTATAGCAGCCAGCATCACATGCGTCGCATTCTGGGTCGCCACAACCAGGCACTGACCCTCGAATACGCCGGCCGTGATGCCTCTGCCGCGCCTGCCTGTGGTTACGCTTCCATTCACGCCGAACAGCAAGAGAAGTTGCTGAACGCCGCGTTCACCGTCTAACGCTTCGTGCACTGAAACCGAATTTAAGGAAACACTGCTAATGGCTATCGAGATCAAAGCCCCAACCTTCCCGGAATCGGTCGCCGACGGCACCGTCGCCACCTGGCACAAGCAGCCGGGCGACGCCGTCAAGCGTGACGAGCTGATCGTCGACATCGAGACCGACAAGGTGGTCCTGGAAGTGCTGGCCACCGCCGACGGCGTGCTGGGCGACATCGTCAAGGGCGAGGGCGACACCGTCCTGTCCGACGAAGTGCTGGGTTCGATCGTGGAAGGCGGTGCTGCAGCGCCTGCCCCTGCTACTGCCGCTGCACCAGCTGCCGCACCAGCCGCCGCTGGCAGCGATGCCGGTGAAGACGACCCGGTCGCCGCACCTGCCGCGCGCAAGCTGGCCGAAGAGAACGGCATCGACCTGGCTACCGTTTCCGGTACCGGTAAAGGCGGCCGCGTGACCAAGGAAGACATGGTCGCTGCCATCGCCAACAAGAAGTCCGCGCCGGCCGCAGCGCCCGCTGCCAAGCCTGCCGCCGCCGCTGCTCCGGTCGTCGCTGCCGCCGGTGACCGCACCGAGAAGCGCGTGCCGATGACCCGTCTGCGCGCCAAGATCGCCGAGCGTCTGGTCGAAGCACAATCGAACATGGCCATGCTGACCACCTTCAACGAAGTGGACATGACCGAAGTCATGGCCCTGCGCTCGAAGTACAAGGACCTGTTCGAGAAGACTCACAACGGCGTGCGCCTGGGCTTCATGTCGTTCTTCGTCAAGGCTGCCACCGAGGCGCTCAAGCGCTTCCCGGCCGTCAACGCCTCGATCGACGGCAACGACATCGTCTACCACGGCTTCGCCGACGTCGGTGTGGCCGTGTCCAGCGACCGTGGCCTGGTGGTGCCGGTATTGCGCAACGCCGAATCCATGAGCCTGGCCGAAATCGAAAACGGCATCGCCACCTATGGCAAGAAGGCCCGTGACGGCAAGCTGTCGATCGAGGAGATGACCGGCGGCACCTTCACCATCACCAACGGTGGTACCTTCGGTTCGATGATGTCGACGCCGATCGTCAACCCACCACAAGCCGCGATCCTCGGCATGCACAACATCATCCAGCGTCCCATGGCGGTCAATGGCCAAGTGGCCATCCGCCCGATGATGTACCTGGCGCTGTCTTACGACCACCGTCTGATCGATGGCAAGGAAGCCGTGACCTTCCTCGTCACCATCAAGAACCTGCTCGAAGATCCGTCTCGCCTGCTGCTGGACATCTAATCCCCGAGCTGCCCGCCGCACACTACAAGCTTCATGTAGAAGCCTGTAGTCTTGCGGCCTGTGGCTGGTAGCTAGAAGCTGATTAAGGAATCTTTTATGACCCAGAAATTCGACGTTGTTGTGATTGGTGCAGGTCCTGGCGGCTACGTTGCCGCCATCAAGGCCGCCCAACTCGGTCTGAAGACTGCCTGCATCGAAAAATACACCGATGGCGAGGGCAAACTGGCCCTGGGCGGTACTTGCCTGAACGTCGGTTGCATTCCGTCCAAGGCGCTGCTCGACAGCTCCTGGAAGTACAAGGAAGCCAAAGAGAGCTTCAACGTGCACGGCATCTCCACGGGCGAAGTGAAGATGGACGTGCCAGCGATGGTCGGTCGCAAGGCCAACATCGTCAAGAACCTCACCGGCGGCGTCGCGACCCTGTTCAAGGCCAATGGCGTGACCTCGATCCAAGGCCACGGCAAGCTGCTGGCCGGCAAGAAAGTCGAAGTCACCAAGCCTGACGGCAGCACCGAGATCGTCGAAGCCGACAACGTGATCCTGGCATCCGGCTCGCGCCCGATCGACATCCCGCCCGCGCCGGTCGACCAGAAGGTCATCGTCGACTCCACCGGCGCTCTGGAATTCCAGAGCGTGCCCAAGCGTCTGGGCGTGATCGGTGCCGGCGTCATCGGCCTGGAGCTGGGTTCGGTCTGGTCGCGCCTCGGCGCCCAGGTCACCGTGCTCGAAGCGCTGGACACCTTCCTGATGGCGGCGGACACCGCAGTCTCCAAGGAAGCCCAGAAAATCCTGACCAAGCAGGGTCTGGACATCAAGATGGGTGCGCGCGTCACTGGCTCCAGCGTCAATGGCGATGAAGTCGAAGTCACCTACACCGACGCCAACGGCGAGCAGAAGATCGTCTTCGACCGCCTGATCGTTGCCGTAGGCCGCCGTCCGGTCACCACCGAGCTGCTGGCCTCCGATTCCGGTGTGAACATCGACGAGCGCGGCTACATCTACGTCGACGACCAGTGCGCCACCAGCGTGCCGGGCGTGTACGCCATCGGTGACGTGGTGCGCGGCCTGATGCTGGCGCACAAGGCCTCGGAAGAGGGCATCATGGTCGTCGAGCGCATCAAGGGCCACAAAGCCCAGATGAACTACGACCTGATCCCGTCCGTGATCTACACCCACCCGGAAATCGCATGGGTGGGCAAGACCGAGCAGACCCTCAAGGCCGAAGGCGTCGAAGTCAACGTCGGTACCTTCCCGTTCGCAGCCAGCGGCCGTGCGATGGCGGCCAACGACACCGGCGGTTTCGTCAAGGTCATCGCCGATGCCAAGACCGACCGCGTCCTGGGCGTGCACGTGATCGGCCCATCGGCCGCCGAGCTGGTACAGCAGGGCGCGATCGCCATGGAATTCGGCACCAGCGCCGAAGACCTGGGCATGATGGTCTTCAGCCATCCGACCCTGTCCGAAGCCTTGCACGAAGCTGCACTGGCCGTGAATGGCGGTGCCATCCACGTCGCCAACCGTAAGAAGCGTTAACTATAAGAAACCACGGCGGGCTGCCCGTCGTGAGTCTTGCGTGCACGACTCACCGCGGAACGTTCGCCGGACCAGGCTCGCGGGACAACCCGAGGGCTGAGGGTCACAGGTGGCGCGGCACCGGAAACGGCGCAGCGCCGAAGCGCAGTACCTAACGAAGACGGTAAAAAGCATGAATCTTCACGAGTATCAGGGCAAACAGCTGTTCGCTGAGTATGGCCTGCCAGTATCCAAGGGTTTCGCAGTCGATACCCCTGAAGCTGCAGCAGAAGCCTGCGACAAGATCGGTGGTTCGGAGTGGGTCGTCAAAGCCCAGGTCCACGCCGGTGGTCGCGGTAAAGCGGGCGGCGTCAAGCTGGTTCGCAGCAAGGAAGACGCCAAGGCGTTCGCCGCACAATGGTTGGGCAAGAACCTGGTGACCTACCAGACCGACGCCAACGGCCAACCCGTTTCCAAGATTCTGGTCGAATCCTGCACCGACATCGCCAAAGAGCTGTACCTGGGCGCTGTGGTGGACCGTTCGAGCCGTCGTATCGTGTTCATGGCCTCCACCGAAGGTGGCGTGGACATCGAGAAAGTCGCGCACGAAACCCCCGAGAAGATCATCAAGGCGACCATCGATCCGCTGGTCGGCGCACAGCCGTTCCAGGGCCGTGAGCTGGCTTTCCAGCTGGGTCTGGAAGGCAAGCAAGTCACCCAGTTCGCGAAAATCTTCGTCGGCCTGGCCAAGCTGTTCCAGGACCACGACCTGGCCCTGCTGGAAGTCAACCCGCTGGTCATCAAGGCCGACGGCGACCTGCACTGCCTCGATGCCAAGCTGAACATCGACGCCAACGCCATGTACCGTCAGCCCAAGCTGAAGACCTTCCACGACCCGTCGCAAGACGACGCCCGTGAAGCCCACGCCGCCAAGTTCGAACTGAACTACGTCGCGCTGGAAGGCAACATCGGCTGCATGGTCAACGGTGCCGGCTTGGCCATGGGTACCATGGACATCGTCAACCTGCACGGCGGCAAGCCAGCCAACTTCCTCGACGTAGGTGGCGGCGCAACCAAAGAGCGCGTGACCGAAGCCTTCAAGATCATTCTGTCCGACAGCAACGTCGCGGCCGTTCTGGTCAACATCTTCGGCGGCATCGTCCGTTGCGACATGATTGCCGAAGGCATCATCGGCGCAGTGAAGGAAGTCGGCGTGAAAGTACCGGTTGTCGTCCGTCTGGAAGGCAACAACGCTGAACTCGGCGCTAAAGTACTGGCAGAAAGCGGTTTGAACATCATTGCTGCAACCAGCCTGACCGACGCTGCTCAACAAGTTGTCAAAGCTGCGGAGGGCAAGTAATGAGCGTCCTGATCAATAAAGACACCAAAGTCATCTGCCAGGGCTTCACCGGCTCGCAGGGTACCTTCCACTCCGAGCAAGCCATCGCCTACGGCACCAAGATGGTTGGCGGCGTGACCCCAGGCAAAGGCGGCACCACCCACCTGGGCCTGCCGGTGTTCAACACCGTCAAGGAAGCCGTCGAGACCACCGGCGCCGACGCTTCGGTGATCTACGTTCCGGCTCCGTTCTGCAAGGACTCGATCCTGGAAGCGGCCTTCGCCGGCATCAAGCTGATCGTCTGCATCACCGAAGGCATCCCGACCCTCGACATGCTGGACGCCAAGGTCAAGTGCGACGAGCTGGGCGTGACCCTGATCGGCCCTAACTGCCCAGGCGTCATCACGCCAGGCGAGTGCAAGATCGGCATCATGCCCGGTCACATCCACTTGCCAGGCAAGGTCGGTATCGTGTCGCGTTCCGGCACCCTGACCTACGAAGCGGTCAAGCAGACCACCGACGCCGGCTTCGGCCAGTCGACCTGCGTGGGCATCGGCGGCGACCCGATCCCAGGTTCGAACTTCATCGACATCCTCAAGCTGTTCCAGGAAGACCCGCAGACCGAAGCGATCGTCATGATCGGCGAGATCGGCGGTTCGGCTGAAGAAGAGGCGGCTGCCTACATCAAGGCCAACGTCACCAAACCAGTCGTTTCCTACATCGCCGGCGTTACCGCGCCTGCGGGCAAGCGCATGGGCCATGCTGGCGCCATCATCTCCGGCGGCAAAGGCACTGCGGACGAGAAGTTCGCCGCCCTGCAAGACGCCGGTGTGAAAACCGTGCGTTCGCTGGCCGACATCGGCAAGGCCTTGGCCGAGCTGACCGGTTGGGAAGTGAAGCGCTAATACGCTGACGCCCCCGCGCGGCACAGAAACCACCTTCGGGTGGTTTTTGTGTTTCCAGGGACCATACAGCCAGCCGATCGAAAGCATAGGAATTTTCGTACAGACGTTGCGCCATTCGGCGAGTAACTTTCCTACACGTCTGGTCGTTTAGACGACAAGAACAGTCGCCTATCGGACAGGGTGGCGGGGCGCCGTGTGTTTTTCCGGCAAATTGGTTAACCTACGCGCCATTTTGTGCCCGATCCCCAAAAGGGACCGACACGCTAAACGGGTCTGGCTCATCACGCCGGGCAGCATTTCCCTCATCCCTAGGGCAATCCCTTCTCGACTCCCGATTTCAGCAGTGTGGTACTTCCCTAAATGAAAGTGTTAAAAGGCCAGGACATCCTGGCGCTTGGCTTCATGACGTTCGCTTTGTTCGTAGGCGCCGGCAACATCATCTTCCCGCCCATCGTCGGCCTGCAGGCAGGCCCCAACGTATGGATGGCCGCCTTGGGCTTTCTGGTCACGGCCGTGGGCCTGCCCGTCATCACCGTGGTCGCGCTGGCCAAGGTCGGTGGCGGCATGGACGCGCTGAGCAGTCCAATCGGCAAGTTCTTCGGCGGCCTGCTGGCGGCGGTGTGCTACCTGTCGGTAGGCCCACTGTTCGCCACCCCGCGCACCGCCACCGTTTCGTTCGAGGTGGGTGTGGCGCCGCTGACGGGTGAAAGCCCGCTGGCGTTGTTCATCTACAGCCTGGTGTATTTCCTGATCGTGCTGGCCGTGTCGATGTATCCCGGCAAGCTGCTCGATACCGTGGGCCGCTTCCTGGCGCCGCTGAAAATCATCGCCCTGGCCGCGCTCGGCATCGCCGCCTTCGCGTTGCCGGCAGGCGATATCGGTGAGGCGCAACAGGCCTACGTGGCTTCGCCGTTCTCCCAGGGCTTCATCAGCGGTTATCTGACCATGGATACCCTGGGTGCGCTGGTGTTCGGCATCGTCATCGTCAATGCCATCCGCTCGCGTGGCGTCGAATCGCCCAAGCTGATCACCCGCTACGCCATCATCGCCGGCTTGATCGCCGGCGTGGGTCTGGCGCTGGTGTACGTCAGTCTGTTCCGCCTGGGTGCCGGCAGCCATGACATCGCCATGGGGGCCAGCAACGGCGCCGCAGTACTGCACGCTTACGTGCAGCACACCTTCGGCTCGCTGGGCAGCGGCTTCCTGGCGGTGCTGATCGCCTTGGCCTGCCTGGTCACGGCCGTCGGCCTGACGTGCGCATGCGCCGAGTACTTCAGCCAGATCCTGCCGGTGTCCTACCGTGCGCTGGTGGTGATCCTGGCCGGCTTTTCGCTGCTGGTATCGAACCTGGGCCTGACCAAGCTGATCATGTTCTCCATTCCCGTGCTGACGGCGATCTACCCGCCTTGCATCGTGATGGTGGCCTTGAGCTTCGTCAAAGGCCTGTTCAATTCGCCAGCGCGCGTGCTCGGCCCGGTGATGCTGGTGTCGCTGGTGTTTGGCATCATCGACGCCATCAAAGGCAGCAGTCTGGCGCATTACCTGCCGGACTTCGCCGCCAACCTGCCGCTGAGCGAGCAGGGCCTGGCCTGGCTGGTGCCGTCGCTGGCCGCACTGGTGGTGTGCTTCGCCGTGGATCGCATGCTCGGCCAGTCGCAGGAGGCCTTGGCCTGACGCCTCTTGGCAGACCGGGGTTCGTGACCGGGTGCTGAATCAAAAGAAACCCCACAGTACGCTGTGGGGTTTTTTTTATCTGCGCACAAAGGCGTGCCTTTTTGCCGCAGCGAACGTCGAACAGCGGTCCAAACCTGTGCATCGTTCATCGTTCGAGGCCGCCCATGACGTTCATCGAAAACAATCTCAGCCACCTGCTGGCCGTCTGCTGGTTCGCCCTGGCCTGGGGCGGTTACACCCGTTATGCCCTCTGGAAAGCGCGGGACACCGCGTGCCTGGCCAGCGTGCTGCACCTGTACCGGGAAGACTGGATGCGGCGCATGCTGCTGCGTGACAACCGCATCGCCGATGCCAGCGTGATCGGCAACCTGGAGCGCAATGCCTCGTTCTTCGCCTCCAGCACCCTGATCATCCTCGCCGGCATCCTAACCGTGCTCGGCGCCACGGACCGAGCCCTGTCGTTGCTGGCCGATCTGCCCTTGGTGCAGCCGGCCTCCCAAGGCACCTCGGAGCTCAAGCTGCTGTGCCTGGCCATGGTCTTCGTCTACGCCTTCTTCACCTTCAGCTGGTGCATGCGCCAATACAACTTCGCAGCGGTAGTCGTCGGTTCGGCGCCGATGATCGGCGAGCGCCAGGTTAGCGAGCAGCAGCGCAACGCTTTTGCGGCAAGGGCCGCGCGCGTGTTGTCGTTGGCGGCCAATCAGTTCAACTTGGGATTACGCGCCTACTACTTCGGAATGGCCCTGTTGACTTGGTTCATCAGCCCCTGGATGTTCATGCTGACCACCGTCGGTGTCGTGCTGATTCTCTATCGGCGCGAATTCCATTCGGATGTACTCGAAGTGATGGTGTTCACAGCCACCGAAAGTGCGCCAAATGAAGCGGCCAAAGACGCCGGGCCCGGTCAGTCGCAAACGCAATCGGTTTAATCGACGCATAAAAAAACCCGGCATCGCCGGGTTTTTTATTACCGCCAGGCAATTACTGCTTGGCAGGCTCTGCAGGAACGGTGGTGTTCGGTGCAGTGGTAGCCGGGGTGGCGTCGTCGCGCGCTTCTTCAGCGGCTTTCTGCTGTGCTTCGGCCTGGTCGGCAGCGGCTTTGGCTTTCTCTTCGTTCGCTTCGTTGACCTTGTCCTGGGCGTCGTTCATTTTTTCCTGAGCGTTCTGGGAATGCTCCTGTGCGTCCTGGGCTTTGTCTTCGCTGGCTTTATCGCAAGCGGCCAAGCCCATGGTAGCGGCCAACATCAGAGCAAAAGCAAAAGGTTTACGCATGATTGTGTATCTCCGTGGGTGAATAACTGACTTGTTGCTTCGAGTTGTGCCCTGCGAAAGAAGTTCCAAGCCTATTTCAGATAAACAGCGAGTTGTCGTCAGGGCGCACATACAGGTCTTGTTGCTTGCACACGTGCGGCCGGATGTGCGTTTTATTACTACCTGGTCGGACGCCAGTACTTTCTAAGTACGCGCACGCAGGCTTCGACAGATTCTAGAGCGGTTGTAAATCTCGCCCCTTGAAATGCCCGAGCCAGCCCCCATCTGTTGGACATCCCGCCCTGAAAGCAGGCCTTGGCCGTCACGGCGACCTCCGCCAACCAATTGGAGTTTTGAAGACCATGAGTGTGGATACTCAAAAGGAAACCCTGGGCTTCCAGACCGAAGTGAAGCAACTGCTGCACCTGATGATTCACTCCTTGTATTCGAACAAGGAAATCTTCCTGCGTGAGCTGATCTCCAACGCCTCGGACGCCGCCGACAAGCTGCGCTTCGAAGCCCTGGCCAAGCCCGAGCTGCTCGAAGGCGATTCGGAGCTCAAGATCCGCGTGAGCTTCGACAAAGCGGCCAATACCGTGACCCTGGAAGACAACGGCATCGGCATGAGCCGCCAGGACGTCATCACCCACTTGGGCACCATCGCCAAGTCCGGGACCGCTGACTTCATGAAGAACCTCACTGGCGACCAGAAGAAGGACTCGCACCTGATCGGCCAGTTCGGCGTGGGCTTCTACTCGGCCTTCATCGTCGCCGACAAGGTCGACGTGTTCAGCCGTCGCGCCGGCCAGCCGGCCGCCGAGGGTGTGCACTGGTCGTCCAAGGGCGAGGGTGACTTCGAGGTCGAGACCATCGACAAGCCCGAGCGTGGTACGCGCATCGTCCTGCACCTCAAAGCCGGTGAAGGCGAGTTCGCCGATGGCTGGCGCCTGCGCAACGTGATCAAGAAGTACTCCGATCACATCGCTCTGCCGATCGAACTGCCCAAGGAGCAGGCAGAAGCCGCCGAGGGTGAAGAGGCGCCTGTGCAGGAGTGGGAAACGGTCAACCGCGCCAGCGCGCTGTGGACGCGTTCGCGTTCCGAGGTCAAGGACGAGGAGTATCAAGAGTTCTACAAGCACATCGGCCACGACTTCGAAAACCCGCTGACCTGGAGCCATAACAAGGTCGAAGGCAAGCTGGAGTACAACTCGCTGCTGTACGTGCCGGCCCGCGCGCCGTTCGACCTGTACCAGCGCGAAGCGCCACGCGGCCTGAAGCTGTACGTGCAACGCGTGTTCATCATGGACCAGGCCGAGTCGTTCCTGCCGTTGTACCTGCGCTTCATCAAAGGCGTGGTCGACTCCAACGACCTGTCGCTGAACGTGTCGCGGGAAATTCTGCAGAAAGACCCGATCATCGACTCCATGAAAACCGCGTTGACCAAGCGCGTGCTGGACATGCTGGAGAAATTGGCCAAAAACGAGCCCGAGCAATACAAAGGCTTCTGGAAGAACTTCGGCCAAGTGCTCAAAGAAGGCCCGGCCGAAGACTTCGCCAACAAGGAAAAGATCGCTGTTCTGCTGCGCTTCGCCTCCACCCAGGGCGACAACGGCGAGCAGGACGTGTCGCTGGCCGATTACCTGGCACGCGCCAAGGAAGGTCAGGACAAGGTCTACTACCTCACTGGCGAGTCCTACGCGCAGGTCAAGAACAGCCCGCACCTGGAAGTCTTCCGCAAGAAAGGCATCGAAGTGCTGCTGCTGACCGATCGCATCGACGAGTGGCTGATGAGCTACCTCACCGAGTTCGACGGCAAGCAGTTCGTCGACGTCGCGCGCGGTGATCTGGACTTGGGCGCCTTGGATTCCGAGGAAGACAAGAAAGCCCAGGAAGAAGTCGCCAAGGATAAGGAAGGCTTGGTCGAGCGTCTGAAAGCCGCACTGGGCGACAGCGTCGCCGAAGTGCGCGTGTCGCACCGCCTGACCGATTCGCCGGCAATCCTGGCCATCGGCGAGCAGGACCTGGGCTTGCAGATGCGTCAGATCCTGGAAGCGAGCGGGCAGAAGGTGCCGGACTCCAAGCCGATCTTCGAATTCAACCCGAGCCATCCGTTGATCGAGAAGCTCGACCATGAGCAGAGCGAAGACCGCTTCGCCGAGCTGTCGCACATCCTCTTCGACCAGGCTGCCCTGGCGGCAGGCGACAGCTTGAAAGACCCGGCGGCCTATGTGCGCCGTCTGAACAAGCTGCTGGTCGAGCTGTCTGCTTGAGTTGATGCGTCTGTACGAAAGCCCGCTTCGGCGGGCTTTTTTCATGGGGCCGGCGCACGCTGCGTGGCGGCCGCGACGTGAAAACACAGGAGAAGTACATGAGCAAGGTCATCACCGAATCACTGACCTACCGTTGTTCCGGCCAGACCTTCGAAAGCCGTCTGGTCTATGCCCAGGACGGCCTGCCACGGCCGGCGCTGATCATGGCGCCGAACTGGATGGGTGTCACCCCAGGCGCCGAGCGCATCGCCCAGGAAGTCGCCAGCCGCGGTTACGTGGTGTTACTGGTCGACCTCTATGGCCAGACGCTGCGCCCGAGCAACGCGGACGAAGCGCTGGCAGCCATGATGCCCCTCAAGGACGACCGCCATGAGCTGCGCAAGCGCATGAACGAAGCGCTGGCACAGTTGCTGGGGCAGCCCCGCGCGGTGCTGGCACCGGGCAAGGTGGCGACTTTCGGTTTCTGTTTCGGCGGCTGCTGTGCGCTGGAGCAGGCACGTAGCGGTGCGGATCTCAAGGCGGCGATCTCTTTCCACGGCACGCTCGATACGCCCGATCCGGCCGACGCCAAACGGATCGAAGGTGCCGTATTGGTATTGCACGGTGCCCAGGACCCCCTGGTGCCCAAAGAGCAGTTGCCAGCCTTCGAGGCGGAGATGTCCGCCGCCGATGTGGACTGGCAGTTGACCAGCTACGGCGGTGCGGTGCACTCGTTCACCGACCCCGATGCCAACGTGCCGGGCAAGAACCAGTACAACCGCAAGGTGGCGGAGCGGGCGTTCACGGCGATGTACAACCTGCTGGACGAGGTGTTCGCTCGCTGACCGGACGAACGTCCGTGCCGAGGCGTCGGCCCGTTACCCCAGGGCTGGCGCACAGGGCAGGGCAGGGCTGAACCCCAGGCTCCAGGCGCGGGTCTACCTGGCTTCAATTCGATGAAGGAAGCCCCCGCCATGATCGCCAGAGCGCTCGCCGCCGTGATCTGTTCCGGCCTGCTGTCGCAACCCTGCCTGGCGCGCGAATACCGCTACACCGATGCCCACCTGCATTACGTCGACTTCTTCCAGGAGACTGAAGGCATGCCCGCCTTGCTCAAGGCCATGGACGAGGCGGGCGTCGATCAGTCGATGATTTCCGGCATTCCGGTCGCGAAGAAATGGCACGAAGACGAACCCAAGCGGCCGCGTTACTACGCAGGCGATGACGCCAGCGCCTACTGGTACAGCGCCACCGACGTGTACGTCGCCGCAGCCCTGCAGGCCTTGAGCCCGGAGCAGCGTCAGCGCTTCCATCCGTTTCTCAGCGGCTTCAACCCGGTCGACAAGAACTCGGCCAAGCACATCGAGCGCATGCTCGACCTGTACCCAGGGCTCTGGCAAGGCATCGGCGAAGTCTTCACCCGGCACGACGACCTCACGGCCCTGACCAGTGGTGACACCCCCAGGGCCAACAACGAGGCCATGAACCTGATATACACTCTGGCCGGCAAGCGCGACCTGCCGGTGTTGGTGCACTCCAACATCACCTCCAAGCGTGAGCGCAACGCGTTGTACCTGGAGGAGATCGAGCAGCCGCTGCGCGATCATCCGGCCACGCGCTTCATCTGGGCCCATGCCGGCAGCAGCATGGAAATCCATCGCCATCAGACGCAGATGAAATTCCTTCTGCCGACCCTGACCCGGCTGCTGGAAACCTACCCGAACCTGTACGTCGACCTGTCCTGGAGCGTGCTCGAACCCTATCTGCTGGACGAGCAGGGCAAGCCGCGGCAGGGCTGGCTCGATCTGGTCGAGCGTTTCCCGGACCGGTTCATGCTCGGCTCCGACGTGGTGGGACGTTTCGACAGCATCGGCGAGCAGATGAAGGGCTTCGATCCCTTTCTAGATGCCTTGCCCGAGACGGTGGCCCATAGGGTGGCACGCGATAACTTTCTCGCTTTATTGCCTAAAGGTCGTTGACGCCCAGTCAGCAGGCCAACCGCAGATACGAAAACGCCCCGAACCAGTCGGGGCGTTTTCATTTGTTGCCTACAGTGTCACTTGCCCTGCCAGCGCTTGAGCACCAGGGTAGCGTTGGTGCCACCGAAGCCGAAGCTGTTGCTCATCACGGTGTCGATCTTGGCGTTTTCGACGGTGGTGCGCTGGATCGGCAGGTCGGCGACCGCTGGGTCCAGTTCGTCGATGTTGGCCGAACCTGCGATGAAGTTGTTTTCCATCATCAGCAGGCAGTAGATCGCCTCGTGCACACCTGCGGCGCCCAGCGAGTGACCGGACAGGCTCTTGGTCGAGCTGATCGCCGGTGCCTTGTCGCCGAACACTTCACGTACGCCCTTCATCTCGGCGACGTCGCCGACCGGGGTGGAGGTGCCGTGGGTGTTGAGGTAGTCGATCGGGGTGTCGACGGTGGACAGCGCCTGCTGCATGCAGCGGATGGCGCCTTCGCCGCTTGGCGCGACCATGTCGTAGCCGTCGGAGGTGGCGCCGTAGCCGACGATTTCGGCGTAGATCTTGGCGCCGCGGGCCAGGGCGTGTTCGAGTTCCTCGACCACCACCATGCCGCCGCCGCCGGCGATCACGAAGCCGTCACGGTCGGCGTCGTAGGCGCGCGAGGCCAGCTCCGGCGTCTCGTTGCGCTTGGTCGACAGCGCACCCATGGCGTCGAACAGGAACGATTGGCTCCAGTGCTCCTCTTCGCCGCCGCCGGCGAAGACGATGTCCTGTTTGCCCCACTGGATCTGCTCCAGTGCGGTGCCGATGCAGTGGGCGCTGGTGGCACACGCCGAAGAGATCGAGTAGTTGATGCCCTTGATCTTGAACGGTGTGGCCAGGCAGGCCGAAACGGTGCTGCCCATGGTGCGGGTGACGCGGTAAGGGCCGACGCGCTTGACGCCTTTTTCACGCAGGGTGTCCAACGCTTCCATCTGGTTCAGCGTGGACGCACCACCGGAACCGGCGACCAGGCCGGTACGCGGGTTGGAGACCTGCTCTTCGGTCAGGCCGGCATCCTTGATGGCGTCCTGCATGGCCAGATAGGCATAGGCGGCGGCATGGCCGACGAAGCGGAACACCTTGCGATCGATCAGTTCTTCGAGGTTGAGGTCGATGGAGCCGGACACCTGACTGCGCAGGCCTTGTTCCTTGTATTCCGGGTTGTAACGGATACCTGGACGGCTGTTGCGCAGGCTTTCGGTGACAGTAGCTTTGTCATTGCCCAGGCACGAAACGATGCCCAAACCAGTAATAACGACGCGGCGCATGCGAATGACCCTTAGAAGTTGTCTGTGGAGGTGAACACGCCGACCCGCAGGCTTTCAGCGGTGTAGATCTCTTTACCATCGACGCTGACCATGCCGTCGGCAATGGCCATGTTCAGCTTGCCCTTGAGGACGCGCTTGATGTGGATGTTGTAAGTGACCTTCTTCGCGGTCGGCAGGACCTGCCCGAAGAACTTCACCTCACCCGAGCCCAGCGCCCGGCCGCGGCCAGGCAAACCCTGCCAGCCCAGGTGGAAGCCAACCAGTTGCCACATGGCGTCGAGGCCCAGGCAGCCTGGCATGACGGGGTCGCCTTCGAAGTGGCAGGCGAAGAACCACAGGTCAGGCGTGATATCCAGCTCGGCGACCAATTCACCTTTGCCGTACTTGCCACCCTCGGCGCTGATATGGGTGATGCGGTCCACCATCAGCATGTTCGGGGCGGGCAGTTGCGCATTACCTGGGCCGAACAGCTCACCGCGACTGCAGCGCAGCAGGTCTTCCCGAGTAAAGGCGTTTTGTTTGGTCATGCGAGCTCCTCAATAACCCCCTGTGGCAGGGGACGAATCTTCCCGGCCAACCCCCGAACGTCTTGCGTCAGTGGGGGCGGCAGCCTACAGGTAGACTATTGCGTTGTAGTGAAAGTCACAGTGCATCCGGTAAACAAGTACAGGTGTTCACTGAAACGTGCATTTTCAGGCTATGCGGCGGTCCTGTCCAGTGCGGGCAGCACATTAAGACTGCCGCAATTCTTTCTCAATCGCTACCCGACACGTCGTGATCGGGCAGCCAGCGCTGCAAAACGTCCAGCAATTCGGTGCGTTTGAGTGGTTTGCTCAGGTAGTCGTTCATCCCGGCTGCCAGGCAGCGCTCGCGGTCGCCCTGCAAAGCGCTGGCGGTCAGGGCGATGATCGGCAGGTCGCGCCCTTCGGCCAGCGCGCGGATTCGTCGCGTCGCCTCGTAGCCGTCCATCAACGGCAAACGGCAGTCCATCAATACTGCCGCGAAACGCCGCTGCTGGATCTGCTCCAAAGCCTGCTGGCCGTCGCCCGCGATGCAGGTCTGGAAGCCCAGGCTGCGCAGCATGGCTTCGATCACGCTGCGATTCACCGGATTGTCCTCCACCAGCAGCACCGGCCGCTCCTGTCCGGAGGCTGCAGGCACGGCCGGCGCCCGCGGCGCCAAGGTCGGCAGTTGCGACAGCGCGAGCGGCATTTCCAGGGTGAAGGTCGAACCCAGGCCTTCGCGGCTTTGCGCATACAGCACGCCGCCCATGCGCTCGGCCAGGGTGCGCGCGATCGACAGGCCCAGGCCGGTACCGCCATAACGGCGCGAGATCGAACTGTCGGCTTGCTGGAAGGCGACGAACATTGTCTCCAGACGCTGGTCATCGATGCCGATGCCGGTATCGCGCACCGCGCAGACGAAGCGAATCTGTTCGTGTTCGATCAACCGCCACCCAGCCTCGACCACCACCTCGCCACGTTCGGTGAACTTCAGGGCGTTGCCGATCAGGTTGAGCAGGATCTGCCGAATCCGCGTCGGATCTCCTTTCACCTGCAAGGCTTCGAGACTCTCCGGCGCTTGCAGGCGCAAGTTCAGACCGCGCTGATCGGCGCCATGCTGGAAGGAATGCACGCAATTGGCGATCAGTTCGCCCAGGTTGAAATCGATCGACTCCAGTTGCAACGTGGTGCGTTCGATGCGCGAGAAGTCGAGGATGTCGTTGATGACCTTGAGCAGGTGCCCGGTCGATTCGCTGGCCACGCTGGTGTACTCGGCCTGCTCGGGGGTCAGTTCCGTGGTGTCGAGCAACTGCAGCATGCCCAGCACGCCGTTCATCGGTGTGCGCAGCTCGTGGCTCATCATCGCCAGGAAGTCGGATTTGGCGCGGTTCGCCTGCTCGGCTTCCTCACGGGCCTGCACCACCTGGGCCATGGCTTGGCGCTGCTCGTCGCTGGCCTGCTCCAAGGCGAAGGCCAGGTTGTTGATGTGCGCTGCCAAGTGGCCGAGTTCGCTGTCGTCCACCACCGGCACATGGGTGGTGAAGTCGCCTTGCTGGATCGCCCGTACCGCCTCGCCCATGGCGCTGATTGGGGTCGACAGCCGGGTCGCCAGGCGCCGTGCCAGGAAAAAGGTGAATAGCAGGGCGCACAAGGCCAGGATGCCGGCTTTGACCACCATTTCCTGCTGGCGCTCGCTGAAGGCGTCGTCCGACATGCCGACGATCACCCGGCCCAGATAGTCGTCGCCGACATTAGGCGCGGCGGTGCCCGGCTGCAGAAAGTCGTCGTCCAGGCGAATCTGCTGCAAACGGATGGCCGCTTGGAACACTTCCACCCGTTGCGCGCGGTTGAGACTTTCGTCCGCCTGCTCGACGTACACCAGGATGTGGTTGCGGCTGTCCTGCACTTCGAGAAAGCGCACGTGGGGAATGCTCAAAGTGGCCCGCATGAGGCTTTCGAGCATGTCGTTGTTGCCCGAAATCACGCCGTACTCCGAGCCCGGCGCCAGTTGGTTGGCGATCAGTTGGCCAGTGTGGTTGAGCTCTTGGCGCAGGTCCTGCAGGCGTACGAAGGTGAAGAAGCCGATCAGCAGCAGGGTCAACAACAGGGCAGGGCCGAGGCTGATGATCTGGGTGCGGGTATGGATGTCCCAACTCAGGCGCTTGCTCATGGGCTTGGCGCCTCTTCGATCGCCAGGGCGGCAGCGGTGGAGTCGATGGGCTCGAGCCCCAGGGTATGCGCCACCCGCTGGTTGCCGCTGACGCCGAACTGGCTGGGGTAGAGGCTGCGCGGCCACTGCGCGGCGGGCTGGTCGAGCAGACGGTCGAGCACGGCCAGCCAGTCGGTCTGGTCGCTGAAGGTGCTGGCCAGGGCACCGGCACGCACGAAGCCTGCGGTGGGGCCGATCAACGCGAGTTGACGGCTGTAACTGCTGAGGAGCAGGTTCTTCGCGGTGAGGGCGTTGTACAGTTCGGGGTCGTCCAGGCCTAGCAGTACGTCACTGTCGGCCAGTACCTGTTGCAGCGCGCGGCTGTCACGCGGGCCGTTCCAGGCTTGCGGCACGATCTCCAGGCCCAGGCGACGGGCGACGGGGCGTAGTTCATCGAGCAGAAACTGGCTGCGTTCGCTGTACAGCACGCCGACCCGGCGAGCCTTGGGCAGCAGGTAGTGGATCAGGCGCAATTGCCGGGCCGGTGGCGGATCGCTCCATAGCAGGGTCAGGAAGGCTGGGCGCTGATGCGGCCAGCGCTGCTGGGCCTGGACGCGGTTGATGCGCAACACCAGGGCCGTAGGGCCGGCGCTTTGCCTCAGGCGCCAGTCCAGCGCCGCATCGTCGAGCAGGATCAGGCGCACATCAGGCTTGAGGGTGGCCGGTGCGGGCATTTGCTCAACGCTGCGAAACTGCACGACGTCGTCGCCACGGCGCACTTGCAGGCCGGCGCTGAAGCTTCGGTAGCTGGGCTGCGCCTGGGCACCGACCAGCAGCACTTCGGCGGCGGACGATCCGGCCAAGGGCAGCAGCCACAACCCCACGATGCGTAATGCCCGCCACATCAGCGCCGCGCTCCAGCGACGGCATCGCGCGGTATCGCCTGGGTCCGGGCGACACCGCTGAATCCTTTGAGCCTGGCTATTGTCATACCGCTACACGCCAGCCTGACAGGCAGCGGCAGGCGAGCGCCCACGGCGAAGTCGTCGCATGGGCCACAGCAGGGTAGGCAAGGGACTATTGACGCGCCAGGGGACACAGGACGGCCTTGGGTCGAGGGCAAGCCGGCTATGGTAAACCACCACGCGGCTTTTACCAGTGCGCTCGGCGCGAGCGGCAGCTTGCCTGCCAGCGCTGGTGATGCGCAGGCACACCCGTATAATGCGCCTGGCGCACTCAATTCAACGGTTCGATGGACGACATATGACTCAACAGCAACCCGTCGCGGTGCTTGGAGGCGGCAGTTTCGGCACCGCCGTGGCAAATCTGCTGGCCGAGAACGGCGTACCGGTACGCCATTGGATGCGCGACCCGCAGCAAGCCGAAACGATGCGTGTAAAGCGTGAAAACCCGCGTTACCTCAAGGGCATCCGTGTACACGATGGCGTCGAGCCAGTCAGCGACCTGCTCGCCACCCTGCAAGGCTGCGACCTGATGTTCGTGGCCTTGCCTTCCAGTGCCTTGCGCAGCGTGCTGGCGCCCCATGCCGCCTTGCTCGGCGGTAAGGGTTTGATCAGCCTGACCAAAGGCATCGAAGCGCAGAGCTTCAAGCTGATGAGCCAGATTCTCGAGGAAATCGCTCCGCAGGCGCGTATCGGCGTGCTCTCGGGCCCCAACCTTGCGCGCGAAATCGCCGAGCATGCGTTGACCGCCACTGTGGTGGCCAGCGAGGACCAGGCCCTGTGCCAACAGGTACAGGCCGTGCTGCACGGCCGCACCTTCCGTGTCTACGCCAGCACCGATCGTTTCGGCGTGGAACTGGGCGGGGCCTTGAAAAACGTCTATGCCATCATCGCCGGCCTGGCCGCAGCCTTGGGTATGGGCGAGAACACCAGGAGCATGCTGATCACTCGCGCCCTGGCCGAGATGACCCGCTTTGCCGTCAGCCAAGGTGCCAACCCCATGACGTTCCTGGGCCTGGCCGGGGTCGGCGACCTGATCGTCACCTGCTCTTCGCCCAAGAGCCGCAACTACCAAGTGGGCCACGCGCTGGGCGAGGGTTTGTCGCTGGCCGAGGCGGTCGAACGCCTGGGCGAAGTCGCCGAGGGCGTCAACACCATCAAGGTGCTGATGGCCAAGGCCCAGCAGGCGCAGGTGTACATGCCCCTGGTCGCCGGCCTGCATGCCATTCTCTTCGAAGGGCGTACGCTGGATCAGGTGATCGAGCACCTGATGCGCGCCGAACCCAAGACCGACGTCGACTTCATTTCGATCGACGGCTTCAACTGAGCCAAGGAGTGACACATGAACCCGACCCCGGAACACGGTGAACACGAATCGATCCTGCTGCGCGTGCTGTGGATGCTGGTCTTTCTGCTGATCTGGCAACTGGCCGAGGTGCTGCTCGGCGCGTTGGTGCTGGTGCAACTGGTCTACCGCCTGGTCTACGGCGCTCCGAGCGCCAGCGTGATGAGCCTTGGCGACAGCCTCAGCCAGTACCTGGCGCAGATCGGTCGCTTCGGCACCTTCCATACCGACCAGAAACCCTGGCCGTTCAGCGACTGGCCAACTCCGCGGCCACCACAGGGCGAAGCGGCGCACGTGGTCGAACCGGCCGTGCAGCCGGCCCATCCCGTGCAGCCGGCCGCGCCTGCCGAAGACGAGACGCCCAAACCATGAAGCTGTGGGTACTGCGCCACGGCGAGGCCGAGCTGCGCGCCAACAGCGATGCCGAGCGACGCCTCACCGCCCAGGGTCGCGAGCAGGTGCTGCGCAGCGCCCTGCACCTGCAAGACCAGCCGCTCCAGGCGGTCCTTGCCAGTCCCTACGTGCGGGCCCAGCAAACCGCCGCGCTGGTGCACGGCGCGTCGAACTTGGCGCTGCCGGTCACGACGGTCGACTGGCTGACGCCCGACAGCGATGCGCAGCACGTCATCGCCATGCTCGAGAGTCTGGAGCTGGAGCAGGTGTTGCTGGTCAGCCATCAACCCTTGGTCGGCATTCTGGTGGCGTTGCTCGAACAGGGCCACCGTCAACAGCCCGCGCCGCTGGGCACCGCCAGCCTGGCCGAACTGGAAGGCGACTGGCCGTTGCCTGGCCTGATGACCCTCAAGGCGCTTCATCATTCCTGAAGGCCGCGCAACTGACATTTTTGTCAGTTGTCGATCGCTGCGGGCCCTTGCTAGTTTTTCGCTATCACGCAGGGGCAGAGCCCAGGGAAGTCGTCTTGATGAGCACTCGGTATCTGGAGTTGGTAGGGTCGGCGGATCTGCGCGCGACCGTGTTGAAAGTGGAGAGCGACCAATCGCTCGATTTTGCCGAGTACCGCCTGCTTCAGGACAGCGCCAACGCCAAGCTCGATCAACTGATCCGCAAGCTTGGCCACCCCGACGACCTCGAAGAGCTGCGCATGCTCAGTGCGCGCATGGCGCACCTGCTGCAAAGCAGTTGCCTGGCCCTGCGCCGGCGCAAGCTCGGGCGCCCGGACCAGACCCTGGCGCGTGAAGCGCTGGAGGCGCAAATCGCGTACATGCAGGCTTGCCTGCGACGCTCGCTGCTCAGTTTCGACTCGCCGTGACTGACCTGATCGCCATGGGCAATGACCGTTCTGGGCATTGCCGGCCTCCCGGGCCGAACAGACAATGGGCGCTCATTCCGTCTTCGGACCCGGCGCCATGTCGCAGCCCATCTTCTTCGCCCACGCCAACGGCTTTCCTTCGGCCACCTACGGCAAACTGTTCGCCGCGCTGGCGCCGGATTACACCGTCACCCACCTCGATCGGCACGGCCATGACCCACGCTTTCCGGTCGATGACAACTGGCTGCAGTTGGTCCAGGAACTGCTGCACCACCTGGCTGGCCAGGCGGCGCCGGTCTGGGGGGTAGGGCATTCGCTCGGTGGGTTGCTGCACTTGCACGCCGCGCTGCTCGCACCGCAGTTCTATCGCGGCCTCGTCATGCTCGACTCGCCGCTGCTGACCCGTGTCGATCGCTGGATGATCCACCTGGCCAAGCGCCTGGGCTTCATCGACCGCATCACGCCGGCCGGACGCACCCTGGGTCGTCGCGAGGCGTTCGCCGACCGCGACAGCGCACGGACCTATTTCAGTGGCAAGACGTTGTTCCGCCAGTTCGACCCCGAGTGTCTGGACGCCTACCTCGAACACGGCCTGCAACACGCTGAGCAAGGCCTGCGTTTGCGCTTCGACCCCGCTACCGAGATCAGCATCTACCGCACATTGCCGCATCGCCTGCCCAGGCCCGCCCAGCACCTGCAACTGCCTGTGGCGATGGTGCGTGGGGCACAGAGCGGGGTGGTGCGGCCGCACCATGGCCGGGCCGTGCGCGGCCTACCGCTTGGCGAGTACCACTGCCTGCCGGGCGGACACATGTTTCCGCTGGAACGACCGGCCGACACCGCCAGCCTGCTGAAGGCACTGTTCGCGCGTTGGGGGCAGGCATGAGCAGGCCAGTCGAAGAAGTGCGTCTGGACCTGGGGCACATCGAGTTGGCCGCGCACCTGTTCGGGCCGGCCGAGGGCCTGCCGGTCATCGCCTTGCACGGCTGGCTGGACAACGCCAACAGCTTCGCCCGCTTGGTACCCCGACTCAAAGGCCTGCGCATCGTCGCCCTTGACCTGGCCGGGCACGGTCATTCCGCGCACCGTCCGGCGGGCGCGAGCTACGGCTTGGCCGACTATGCCTTCGACGTACTGCGCGTCGCCGAGCAACTGGGCTGGCAGCGCTTCGGCCTGCTCGGCCACTCCCTGGGTGCGGTGGTCGCCGTGCAACTGGCCGGCGCCTTGCCGGAGCGGGTCAGCCACCTGGCGCTGATCGACGGCGCGTTGCCACCCACCGGCGAGGAACAGAGTGCCGCCGAACGGCTGGGCATGGCCCTCAAAGCGCAGCTTCGCCGCGAAAGCCGGCCCAAAACGGTCTACCCCACGCTGGAGCAAGGTGTGGGTGCGCGCATGAAGGGGATGGTCGCAGTCAGTCGCGAGGCGGCCGAGCTTCTGGCCCAGCGCGGATTGATGCCGGTGCCCGGGGGTTACAGCTGGCGCAGCGACAGCCGTCTGACCCTGCCGTCGCCAGCGCGCTCGAGCCAGGCGCAGGCATTGGCCTTCGCTCAGCGCGTCGGTTGTCCGACCTGCCTGGTGGTGGCGGCCGACGGGCTGCTGGCCCCACACCCTCGGCTGCTGGAACAGCTACCCTTCGAACAGGTGGTGCTGCCAGGCGGCCATCACCTGCACCTGAACGACGAACCCGGCGCAACCCTTGTTGCAGACTGTTTCAATCGCTTTTTTGGCTTTCCTTGACTTGCACCCGGCAAGTGTCGAGGCTTGCCGGGCCGACTAGGGAGAAAGTCATTCCATGCCAAACGTCCAACCACCTCATCGCCACCTGTGCCACTGCGAGTGTGGCCGATGAGCGCCCTCGTTTTCCTGCGCAGCGCGCTCGCTGCCGGCCTGGTGCTGTCCAGCTCTTGTCTCTTGGCAGGCAATTTGCCGGTTCCGCAGGATGCCAAGGTGGTCGACCAACGCCCAGCCACCGAACAGGAACGCGTCTATCCGCTCAGCCCACTGCGCAAGATCAGCGGTCGTTTGCGCCTGGACGAGAAGGTCGAAGCCCGCGGGCAGGTCAGCTCGCTGACCTACGAGTTGCCGGTTGAGCGCAGCGCGCGTGAAGCCTTCACCCAGGCACGCGAGGCCTTGCAGGCCGAGGGCGGTTACCCGCTGTTCTGGTGTCAGGGCCGCGATTGTGGCGAAGCCAGCCTGTGGGCCAACGACGTGTTCGCCAACGCCCGGCTCAACGGCGGCGACGAGCGTCAGGCGTTCATCCTGCTGCGCCGCTCCGCCGAGCAGGCCGACACTCTGGTGGCGCTGTACAGCGTGACCCGCGGCAATCGCCGCGCGTACCTGCACGTCGAAGAGTTCGTCGCCGCCGCGCCCCTGGGCGAGCTGCTACCCACGCCAGCCACCGTGCTGCGCGAGATGCGCGATACCGGCAAGCTCGACTACCCTGACCTCGGCACGCCGCAAGCGGCCTGGGTCAAGCTGCTCGGGCGCAGCCTCAACCTCGACAGCACCTTGCGCGCCAGCCTCAGTGGCGCCCAGGCCGAAGACTGGCGCCAGCAACTGATCAAGGCCGGTGTGCGCAGCGCCCGCCTGGAAGTGGGCGAGGCCGCCACCGAAGGTTTGCATTTGGAATTGATCCGCTGAGTAGTCTCGTGATGCCCAACAACGATCGTTTGTTCGTGCAGATCCTTCTGCTGGCGCTATTGGGCGCCGCCCTCTGGGTCATGGCACCGTTCATTTCCGCGCTGCTGTGGGGCGCGATCCTGGCCTTCGCCAGTTGGCCGCTGATGCGCCTGCTGACCCGCCTGCTGCACGGGCGCGAAACGCTCGCGGCGGGCATCCTCACCAGCGCCTGGATCGTGGTGGTGGTGCTGCCGTTGGTGTGGCTGGGGTTCAACCTGGCCGACCATATCCGCGATGCCACGGCCTTCGTGCGCGATGTTCGGGTCGATGGCCTGCCGCCGGCGCCGGCCTGGCTGGGCGCGTTGCCCCTGGTGGGCGAGCGGCTGGTAGGCATGTGGGACACGGTCGACCAGCAAGGCCCGGCACTGCTGGCGTCGGTCAAGCCGTACCTGGGGCAGACCGGCAACTGGCTGCTGGCACGCAGTGCGCAGATCGGCAGCGGGGTCCTCGAACTCAGCCTGAGCCTGATCTTCGTGTTCTTCTTCTACCGCGACGGCCCGCGCCTGGCGGCTTTCGTGCTGCGCTTGCTGCAGCGTTTGATGGGCGCGCGCGCCGGTTACTACCTGGACCTGGTGGCCGGCACCGTCCAGCGGGTGGTCAATGGGGTGATCGGCACGGCGGCCGCACAGGCGCTGCTGGCCCTGATCGGCTTTCTCATCGCCGGCGTGCCGGGGGCCATCGTGCTGGGGCTGGTCACCTTCATGCTCAGCCTGATTCCCATGGGCCCGCCGCTGGCTTGGTTGCCCGCCACGGCCTGGCTGGCGTGGAAGGGTGAGTACGGCATGGCGGTGTTCCTCGGCATCTGGGGCACGTTCGTCATCAGTGGCGTGGACAACGTGCTCAAACCCTACCTGATCAGCCGCGGCGGCGACCTGCCGTTGGTGATCGTGCTGCTTGGGGTGTTCGGCGGCCTGATCGCGTTCGGGTTCATCGGTTTGTTCATCGGCCCGACGCTGCTGGCGGTGGGCTACAGCCTGTTGCTCGACTGGAGCCACAATGCCGGGGCGGCGGACGACCCCAAGGCGCCCGACGCGTGAGGTAGCGGCGGCGGTTGCCTTGGCGGCGGCCGCTGGGTGGTCGGCACTGCTTATGTGACGCTTGTGCCTGGGCAGCTGTACCGCGCCCGGGCCGTCATGGTTCGCCGACAAGCCGAAACCCACCTTTTTTACGCATTCTTTACGCCTTCCTCCGGCAATCGCCCTCGCGCCTTTACGGCGCGTCCTCGGACAATTTCCCCACGGCGCCGGTCGCCATCACTTGGGGAATGCATCGATGACCATCCTTGACACCGTCTCACTGCTGCTGGCCGTCGCGCTGGCGGCTTACCTGTTGCACGCGCTGCTATGCAGCGACCGGAACTAGGGGCGGCCATGCACAGCTACGACTACGCCTTGCTGCTCGGCTTCTTTCTCCTGATCCTGCTGCCGGCGCCCTGGCTGGGGCGCTTCTACTACCGCGTGATGGAAGGCCAGCGTACTTGGCTCAGCCCGGTAGTCGGCCCTGTGGAGCGCGGCTGTTATCGTCTCGCCGGGGTCGACACGGGCCGTGAACACACCTGGCAGCAGTACACCCTGGCTTTGCTGGTCTTCAATCTGGCGGGTCTGGCTTTGCTGTTCGGCGTGCTGAGCCTGCAACAGCACCTGCCGCTCAACCCCCAGCGACTGCCCGGGCAGTCCTGGTCGCTGGCCCTCAACACCGCAGTGAGCTTCGTCACCAATACCAATTGGCAAGCCTACAGCGGCGAGACCTCGCTGAGCCCGTTCAGCCAGATGTTCGGCCTCAGCGTGCAGAACTTTCTCAGCGCCGCCACGGGTCTGGCCGTGCTGGTCGCGCTGTGCCGCGGTATCGCACGGCGCTCGGCGCGCAGCCTCGGCAATTTCTGGGTCGACCTGACCCGCGCCACGCTCTACGGCCTGTTGCCGCTCAGTGTGCTCCTGGCGCTGCTGCTGGTCTGGCAGGGCGTGCCGCAGACCTTTCTCGACCAGGTGCAAGCCGTCACCTTGCAAGGCAACGGTCAGGCCCTGCCCCTGGGGCCGGTCGCCAGCCAGATCGCGATCAAGCAGCTGGGCACCAATGGCGGCGGTTTTTTCGGCGTCAATTCGGCGCATCCGTTCGAAAACCCCAGTGCCTGGAGCAACCTGTTCGAGTTGGTCGGCATCGTGCTGATCCCGGTGGCGCTGGTGTTCACCTTCGGCCATTACGTCAAGGACCTGCGCCAGAGCCGAGCGATTATGGGCTGCATGCTGGCGCTGTTCGTGCTCGGCGGCGCCACCGCGCTGTGGGCCGAGCATCAGCCCAATCCGGCGCTGGCAAGCCCGCTGGTGGAGCAGGGCGCACCGCTCGAAGGCAAGGAAGCGCGTTTCGGCACCACCGCCTCGGTGCTGTGGGCGGTGACCACCACGGCTGCGTCCAATGGCTCGGTGAACGCCATGCACGACAGCCTCAACCCGCTGACCGGTCTGGTCACGCTGGCCAACATGATGGTCGGCGAAGTGATCTTCGGCGGGGTCGGGGCCGGGCTGTACGGCATGCTGCTGTTCGTGCTGATCGCGGTGTTCCTGGCCGGATTGATGATCGGCCGTACGCCGCAGTACCTGGGCAAATCGTTGCAGGCGCGGGAGGTCAAGCTGCTGGTGGCGACCTTGCTGGTGATGCCCTGCGGCGCCCTGGTGCTCGGCGCGCTGGCCAGTAGCCTGCCCGGCGCCCAAGGCGCATTGAGCAACCCGGGGCCGCACGGGTTCAGCCAACTGCTGTATGCCTTCACCTCCAGCGCCGCCAACAACGGCTCGGCCTTCGCCGGCTGGGCCGCCAACACCCCGGCGCACAACCTGCTGCTGGCCCTGGCCATGCTGATCGGCCGCTTCGGCTACATCCTGCCGGTGCTGGCGCTGGCCGGCAGCTTGGCGGCCAAGCGCGGCAGCGCAGCGGGGGTGGACAGCTTCCCCACCCACGGGCTGCTGTTCACCAGCCTGCTGTTGATGACCGTGCTGCTGGTGGGCGGGCTGACCTTCCTGCCGACCCTGGCCCTGGGGCCGATCGCCGAACACCTGAGCTTGGGTTTCTGAGGAATCGAATGATGAACCTACCCGTTGCCGATCTCGGCACCCCTGCCGACCCGAACCAGGCCACGCGCTTCAGTGCGCTGTGGCGTCCGGCGCTGCTGCAAGCTTTCGTCAAGCTCGACCCGCGCCAGCTCAAGCGCTCGCCGGTGATGCTGGTGGTGCTGCTCACCGCCGTACTGACCACCGCCTTGTGCCTGGCGCCCAACAGCGGCGTCGAGACGGGCGTCGCGGTGCAGATCACCTTGTGGCTGTGGTTCACGGTGCTGTTCGCCAACTTCGCCGAAGCCTTGGCCGAAGGCCGCGGCAAGGCGCGCGCCGACAGCCTGCGCGCCGGTAGCCAGGGCCTCAGGGCCCGCCGTCGCAGCGCCGATGGCCGCTTCGAACCGGTCGCGGCCAGCAGCTTGGTCAAGGGCGATGTGGTCGAGGTGCTGGCCGGCGAGCTGATCCCCGCCGACGGCGAAGTGCTGGAAGGCATCGCTGCCGTCAACGAAGCGGCCATCACCGGCGAATCGGCACCGGTGATCCGCGAGTCCGGCGGCGACCGCTCGGCGGTGACCGGCAATACGCGGCTGGTCTCGGACCGTCTACTGGTACGCGTCACCAGCAACCCCGGCGAATCCACCCTGGACCGCATGGTGGCGCTGGTCGAAGGCGCCAAGCGGCAGAAGACCCCGAACGAGGTGGCGCTCGACCTGTTGCTGATCGGTCTGACCCTGGTCTTTCTCATCGTCGTGGTCACCTTGCAGCCGTTCGCGCGCTTCTCCGGCGCCGGCCTGCCGCTGATCTTCCTCGCCGCGCTGCTGGTGACGCTGATTCCCACCACCATCGGCGGCCTGCTGTCGGCCATCGGCATCGCTGGCATGGACCGCCTGGTGCGGCTCAACGTCATCGCCCGCTCGGGCCGCGCGGTGGAGGCGGCCGGCGACGTGCAGACCCTGCTGCTGGACAAGACCGGCACCATCACCTTCGGCAACCGCCGCTGCGCGGCGCTGCACGGTGCGCCGGGGGTCGGCGCTGAGACGCTGGCCGAGGCGGCACTGTTCGCTTCGCTGGGCGACGATACCGCCGAGGGCAAGTCGGTGGCCGAGTTCGTGCGTGCCGAACGGGCGTTGATCGAACCCGCCGCCAGCCAGTACCAGGCCATCGCCTTCACCGCGCAGACCCGTTTGTCGGGCATCGATGTGCGCGGCCAGCGCTACCGCAAGGGCGCGGTGGATGCGGTGCTGGACTTCGTCGGCCTTGCGCCCGAGCAACTGCCCGCGTCGTTGCGTGTCGAGGTGGATCGCATCGCGCAAAGCGGCGGCACGCCACTGCTGGTCTGCGTCGACGACCGCGTGCTGGGCGCGATCCACCTCAAGGACGTGGTCAAGCCCGGCATTCGCCAGCGTTTCGCCGAGCTGCGCGCCATGGGCATCCGCACGGTGATGATCACCGGCGACAATCCGCTGACCGCCGCCGCCATCGCCGCCGAAGCCGGGGTCGACGACGTGCTGGCCCAAGCCACGCCGGAGAAGAAACTGGCGCGCATCCGCCAGGAACAGCAGGAGGGCCGCTTGGTCGCCATGTGCGGCGACGGTGCCAACGACGCCCCGGCGCTGGCCCAGGCCGACGTCGGCGTGGCCATGAACGAAGGCACCCAGGCGGCGCGTGAGGCGGCCAACATGGTCGACCTGGACAGCGACCCGACCAAACTGCTGGACGTGGTGCAGGTGGGCAAGGCGTTGCTGGTCACCCGCGGCGCGCTGACCACATTTTCCATCGCCAACGATGTGGCCAAGTATTTCGCCATCCTGCCGGCGCTGTTCGCCGCCATCTACCCGCAACTGGGCGCGCTCAACCTGATGCAATTGCACAGCCCGCAAAGCGCGATCCTTTCGGCCATCGTGTTCAACGCCTTGATCATCGTCGCGTTGATTCCGCTGGCGCTGCGCGGCGTGGCGGTGAAGGCGGCCAATGCCGCGCAACTGCTGCGGCGCAACGTGCTGATCTACGGGCTGGGCGGGCTACTGGTGCCGTTCGCCGGGATCAAGCTGATCGACCTGTTGCTCACTGCCTTGAATCTGGTCTGAAGGAGATTGTGATGATCGCTTACCTGCGTCCGGCGCTGTGCCTGTTGCTGTTGATGACGTTGTTCACCGGGGGGCTGTATCCGTTGCTGGTCACAGGCCTCGGCCAATGGCTGTTTCCGACCCAAGCCAATGGCAGCCTGCTGCATGACCAAACCGGGCAAGTACGGGGTTCTTCCCTGATCGCCCAACCGCTGGCGGGGGCCGGTTGGTTCCAGTCGCGGCCTTCGGCGGCCGACTATGCCACGCTGCCCAGCGGCGCCAGCAACCTGGCACCGAGCAATCCCGCGCTGGCCGAGCGTGTGCTGGCCGAGGCGCAGCGTTGGCAGGGCGCGAGCCGGGGGGCTGTGCCATTGGCGCTGCTGACCACTTCGGCCAGCGGCCTCGACCCGCACCTGCCGCTCTCGTCCGTGGCCTGGCAGATGCCCACTGTGGCGGCTGCGCGCGGCCTGCCGCTGGCGGACTTGCAAGGCCTGGTCGATGGGGCCACGCTGCGGCCTTTGCTCGGCCCACCCGTGGTCAATGTGTTGTTGCTCAATCAGGCGTTGGCGCATAGGGCGCCGATGGCCAAAGAAGGATGATCCATGACTGACTCGCAACGCGCCGATGCGCTGCTCGGCGCGCTGCCGCGCCCGGGCCGCGGCCGGCTGAAAGTGTTTCTCGGCGCCGCGCCCGGCGTCGGCAAGACCTACGCCATGCTCCAAGCCGCCCACAGCGACCGGCGCCAGGGTGTCGAAGTGTTGGCGGCGGTGGTGCAGAGCCATGGCCGCAGCGAGACCGAGGCGCTGTTGCTCGACCTGCCGCAGTTGCCCTTGCTGCGCTGCGAGTACCGGGGCGCGCAGTGGCAGGAGATGGACCTCGACGGGCTGCTGGCGGCGGCACCGCAATTGGCCCTGGTGGACGAGCTGGCGCACAGCAACGTGCCCGGCAGCCGCCACGCCAAGCGCTGGCAGGACGTGCAGGAATTGCTGGCCGCCGGTATCGACGTCTATACCACGGTCAACGTCCAGCACCTGGAAAGCCTGAACGACAAGGTGCGCGGTATCACCGGCGTGCAGGTGCGCGAAACCGTACCTGACTGGGTGGTGCAGGAAGCCTTCGAACTGGTGCTGATCGACCTGCCGCCACGCCAGCTGCTGGAGCGCTTGCGCCAGGGCAAAGTGTACGTGCCCGAGCAGGCGCGGGCGGCCATCGACGCGTTCTTTTCCCCGACCAACCTCAGCGCCTTGCGCGAGCTGGCCTTGCAGACCGCCGCAGCGCAGGTCGATGCCGACCTGGCCCAGGGTTACCGCCAGCGTGGCGAGCGGGCGCCGGCGGTGCAGGGACGTCTGTTGGTGGGCGTCGACGGCGATGCCCAGGCTGAGCGCCTGGTGCGCCATGCCAGCCGCATCGCGCAGCGCCGTCATTTGCCCTGGAGCCTGGTGCACATCGAGCGTGATCAGCCCCGCGACGACGCCAGCCGGCTACGCTTGCAGGCCGCACAGCAATTGGCCGAACGGCTGGGCGGCGAGGTGGTGGTGCTGCGCGCG
This sequence comes from Pseudomonas sp. MLB6B, assembly GCF_054508135.1. Taxonomy (NCBI): domain Bacteria; kingdom Pseudomonadati; phylum Pseudomonadota; class Gammaproteobacteria; order Pseudomonadales; family Pseudomonadaceae; genus Pseudomonas; species Pseudomonas sp. MLB6B. The sequence continues at coordinate 2,669,464 of NZ_CP199313.1, forward strand.
GCCGAAGTGGCGCGCAGCTTGGTCCAGCACGCCCGCGAGCGCCGCGCCAGCGTGTTGCTGGTCGGGCAGAGCCGTCGACGCTGGTATCGCCCGTGGCTGGGGGCAGGCGTCGGGCAGCGCCTGTTGCGCCAGCGCTGCGGCCTGGAAGTCACGGTGCTCGATGACGAGCTGGACGCCGTAGCCACCCCACCCACGCCGCGTCGGCCCTTGGGGCCGCTACGGCATTACCTTCAGGCGGTGCTGGCCACGGTATTGGCCGCCGCGTTGGCCTGGTCGGTCGCCAGCGTGCTGGAACTCCCCAACATTTCCCTGGTGTTTCTCGCGGCAGTGCTGCTGGTGGCCGTGCGCAGTAGCCTCGGCCCGGCCCTGACCTGCGCGGTGCTGTCGTTTCTGAGTTACGACTTCCTGTTCATCGCGCCGAGCTTTTCCCTGAGCATCCAGCGCGAAGAAGACGTGCTGACCTTGCTGTTCTTTCTCCTGATGGCGGCCCTGACCGGCAACTTGGCGGCGCGCCAGCGTCGTCAGTTGCAGGTGTTGCGCCAGACCCAGGACGAAACCCGGCAACTGCTCGAGCTGTCGCAGCGCCTGGCCCGGGCCACCGACCGCGAGGCGGTGTTCGCCGCCGCAGGCCAGCACCTGGCCGATGCCACGGGGCTACAGGTGTGCCTGGTACGCCGCGACGCCGAGGCAGGCCTGGGCGCGACCGGCCCTGAGCCGCAGACCTTCGCGGTCAACGAGCGCGCTGCCGCCGAATGGGCCTGGCAGCACGGGCAGGCGGCCGGTGCCGGCACCGACACCTTGCCCGAGGGCCGTTGGTGGTGGTGGCCGCTGCGCGACGACGAACAGTCGCTGGCCTTGCTCGCGGCCCGCGCCTGCGGCGGGCGGCCATTGGCGCGGCAAGCGTTGGGGCGGTTGCGGGCGCTGGCCCAGCCCGTGTCCTTGGCCCTGGCCCGGGTTAGCCTGGCCGAGCAACTGGCGGCGGCGCGCCTGCAAGGGGAAACCGAACAGTTGCGCAGTGCCCTGCTGGCCTCGGTGTCCCACGACCTGCGCACACCCTTGACGGCCATGCGTGGCAGCATCGACAGCCTCTTGGCCCTGGGTGAGGTGATCGCGGCCAGCGAGCGCCGCGAACTGCTCGAAGGCACCCGCGACGAAGCCGAGCGGCTGGACCGCTACATCCAGAACCTGCTCGACATGACCCGTCTGGGCCACGGTTCTCTGGCCCTGGCGCGCGACTGGGTGGCACCGGCCGATATCGTCGGCAGCGCCTTGCAGCGCCTGCGCGGCGTACTGGCACCGTTGCGGGTCGAGCTCGACCTGCCCGGCGACCTGCCGCTGCTGTTCGTCCACGCCGCGCTGATCGAGCAGGCGTTGGTCAACGTGCTGGAAAACGCCGCGCGCTTTTCGCCCGTCGAGGGCCGCCTGCGGCTACAGGTCAGCACCCGCGGGCAGCTGTTGTGTCTGGCGGTCAGTGACCAGGGGCCGGGTATTCCCGAGGCCGAGCGCAGCCGGATCTTCGACATGTTCTACACCGCCGCCCGCGGCGATCGCGGCGGGCAGGGCACGGGCCTGGGCCTGGCCATCTGCCAGGGCATGGTGGGCGCCCACGGCGGGCAGATCGAAGTCGCTGACGGGATCGATGGCCATGGCACCTGCATCACCCTATGCTTGCCACTGCCCGAGCAACCCGACCCGGACCCCGAGACGCCATGAACCCACCTGCGACCGTACTGGTCATCGACGACGAACCGCAGATTCGCAAGTTCCTGCGCATCAGCCTGGGTTCCCAAGGCTATCGAGTGGTCGAGGCCGCCACGGGCCAAGAGGGGTTGGCCCAGGCGGCACTGGCGCAGCCGCATCTGGTGGTGCTCGATCTGGGCTTGCCCGATCTGGACGGCCAAGACGTATTGCGCGGCCTGCGCGAATGGAGCGATGTGCCGGTGATGGTGCTGTCGGTGCGCGCCAGCGAAGTGCAGAAGGTCGATGCCCTGGACGGCGGCGCCAACGACTATGTCACCAAGCCCTTCGGCATTCAGGAGTTCCTGGCACGGGTGCGCGCGCTGCTGCGTCAGCCACGGGCGGGCAGTGGGGTGGCCGGGGCTGGGGAGCCGACGGTCAGTGTCGGCCCCCTGACCATCGACCTGGCCGAGCGCCGCGTCACCCTCGCCGGTGCCGCCATCGAGCTGACCCGCAAAGAGTACAGCCTGCTGGCGCAGCTGGCCCGCCATCCCGGCCGGGTGATCACTCAACAGCAACTGCTCAAGGACATCTGGGGTCCGAGCCACGTCCACGACACCCATTACCTGCGCATCGTGGTCGGCCACCTTCGGCAAAAACTCGGCGACGACCCCACCGCACCGCGCTTGATTCACACCGAAGTCGGCGTCGGCTACCGTCTGCTGGCGCCCTAGACGGTTCTACCCGGCGCGAGGAAGGCCGCCTCCAGCAACTGCCGGGTGTAGGCATGCTGCGGATCGCGGAAGATCGCCTGCGCTTCACCTTGCTCGACCACCTGGCCTTGCTTGATCACCATCAGTTGATGGCTCAGGGCTTTGACCACCGCCAGGTCGTGGCTGATGAACAGGTAGGTGAGGTTGTACTTGCTCTGCAAGGAGCGCAGCAGTTCCACCACCTGGCGCTGCACGGTGCGATCCAGGGCCGAGGTGGGTTCGTCGAGCAGGATCAGCGCCGGCTTCAGCACCAGCGCCCGCGCGATGGCGATGCGCTGGCGCTGGCCTCCGGAGAACTCATGGGGGTAGCGATGGCGGGTGGCCGGGTCCAGGCCCACCTCCTGCAACGCGGCGACGATCGCCGCTTCGCGTTCTTGGGCAGTGCCGATACCGTGAATCTGCAACCCTTCACCGACGATGTCGGCCACGCTCATGCGTGGGCTGAGGCTGCCGAACGGGTCCTGGAACACCACCTGCATCTGCCGGCGCAGCGGCCTGACCTGCTTGGCGTCGAGGTGTTCCAGCGCCTGGCCGTCGAAGCGGATATGCCCCTGGCTGGCGATCAGGCGCAGGATCGCCAGGCCCAGGGTCGATTTGCCCGACCCGCTTTCGCCGACGATGCCCAGGGTCTGGCCCCTGGGCAGGCTGAAGTGGATGCCGTCCACCGCCTTGACGTGGTCGACCGTGCGCCGCAGCAGGCCTTTCTTGATCGGGAACCAGACTTTGAGCGCGTCCACTTCCAGCAAGGGCGGGGCGACGGGGTTGACGGCCGGTTCGCCGCTCGGTTCGGCGTTGATCAGCATCTGCGTGTAAGGGTGCTGCGGTGCGTCGAACAGCGCGGAGCAGTCGGCCTGCTCGACGATCTTGCCCTGCTGCATCACGCATACCCGATGGGCGATGCGCCGCACCAGGTTGAGGTCGTGGCTGATCAGCAGCAGCGCCATGCCCAGGCGCGCCTGCAGGGACTTGAGCAATTCGAGAATCTTCAGCTGCACGGTGACGTCCAGCGCCGTGGTCGGCTCATCGGCGATCAGCAGCTCCGGCTCGTTGGCCAAGGCCATGGCGATCATCACTCGTTGACGCTGCCCGCCGGACAGTTCGTGGGGCAGCGCCTTGAGGCGCTTGTGCGGTTCGGGAATGCCCACCAGCTCCAGCAGCTCCAGGGTGCGCGCAGTGGCTTGCGGCCCGGTCAGGCCTTTGTGCAGCAGAAGGATTTCGTTGATCTGCTTTTCGATGTTGTGCAGCGGGTTGAGCGAGGTCATCGGCTCCTGGAAGATCATCGCGATGCGGTTGCCGCGAATGCGCTGCATGGGCTTTTCGCCCAGTTGCAGCAGGTCCTGGCCTTGGTAGCCGATGCTGCCGCTGGGGTGGCGGGCTATGGGGTAGGGCAGCAGGCGCAGGATCGAGTGCGCGGTGACCGACTTGCCCGAACCGCTTTCGCCGACCAGGGCCAGGGTCTCGCCACGGCGGATGTCGAAGCCGATGCCATCGACCACGCGGTTGATCTGGTCGCCGCTGGTGAACTCGACGGCCAGGTCGCGTACTTCGATCAGGTTGTCTGGGTGCATGTCATTTCCTCGGATCGAAGGCGTCGCGGGCGGATTCGCCGATGAACACCAGCAGGCTCAACATCACCGCCAGCACGGCGAAGGCGCTGATGCCGAGCCACGGCGCTTGCAGGTTGGATTTGCCCTGGGCCACCAGTTCACCGAGCGACGGCGCCCCGGCCGGCAGACCGAAGCCGAGAAAGTCCAAGGCGGTCAGGGTGCCGATGGCGCCGGTGAGGATGAACGGCATGAAGGTCATGGTCGAAATCATCGCGTTGGGCAGGATGTGCCGGTACATGATCGCCCCGTCACGCATCCCCAAGGCACGAGCGGCGCGCACGTACTCCAGATTGCGCCCACGCAGGAACTCGGCGCGCACCACATCGACCAGGCTCATCCACGAGAACAGCAGCATGATGCCCAGCAGCCACCAGAAATTGGGCTGCACGAAGCTCGCCAGGATGATCAGCAGGTACAGCACCGGCAGCCCCGACCAGATTTCCAGGAAGCGCTGCCCGGCCAGGTCCACCCAGCCGCCGTAGTAGCCCTGCAAAGCGCCGGCGATCACGCCGATGATGGAGCTGGCCACGGTCAGGGTCAGCGCGAACAGCACCGAGATGCGGAAGCCATAGATGACCCGCGCCAGCACGTCGCGGCCCTGGTCATCGGTGCCCAGCCAGTTCTGCGCCGAGGGCGGCGCAGGGGCCGGCACCTTGAGGTCGTAGTTGATGCTCTGGTAGCTGAACGGAATCGGCGCCCACAGCACCCAGGCCTTCTGTTCGGCCAGCAGTTGGCGGATGTACGGACTCTTGTAGTTGGCCTCCAACGGGAATTCGCCACCGAAGGTGGTTTCCGGATAGCGCTTGAAGGCCGGGAAGTACCACTGCTCGTCGTAGTGCACGGCGATGGGCTTGTCGTTGGCGATCAGCTCCGCGCCCAGGCTCAGGCCGAAGAGGATGAGGAACAGCCACAGCGACCACCAGCCGCGCCGGTTGGCCTTGAACCGCTCGAAGCGTCGGCGGTTGAGAGGGGAAAGAGCCATGTCAGTGCTTCCTGCTGGCGAAATCGATGCGTGGATCGACCAGGGTGTAGGTCAGGTCGCCGATCAGCTTCACCACCAGCCCGAGCAGGGTGAAGATGAACAGGGTGCCGAAGACCACCGGGTAGTCGCGGTTGATCGCCGCCTCGAAGCTCATCAGGCCCAGGCCGTCGAGGGAGAAGATCACCTCGATCAGCAAAGAGCCGGTGAAGAAGATGCCGATGAACGCTGACGGGAAGCCGGCGATCACCAGCAGCATGGCGTTGCGGAACACATGCCCGTACAGCACCCGCGACCGGCTCAGGCCTTTGGCCTTGGCTGTCACCACGTACTGCTTGTTGATTTCGTCGAGGAAGCTGTTCTTGGTCAGCAGGGTCATGGTGGCGAAGTTGCCGATCACCAGCGCGGTGATCGGCAGCACCAGGTGCCAGAAATAGTCGAGCACCTTGCCGGTGGTCGACAGTTCCTCGAAGTTGTTCGACGTCAGCCCGCGCAAGGGGAACCAGTCGAAATAGCTGCCGCCGGCGAACAGCACGATCAGCAGAATGGCGAACAGGAAAGCCGGGATGGCGTAGCCGACGATGATCGCCGAGCTGGTCCACACGTCGAAGTGGCTGCCGTGGCGTACTGCCTTGGCGATGCCCAAGGGGATGGACACCAAGTACATGATCAGCGTGCTCCACAATCCGAGCGAGATCGACACCGGCATCTTCTCGGCGATCAGGTCGATGACCTTGGCGTCGCGGAAGAAGCTGTCGCCGAAATCAAGGTGGGCGTAGTTCTTGATCATGATCCACAGCCGCTCGGGCGCTGGCTTGTCGAAGCCGTACATGTGCTCGATCTCGGCGATCAGGGCCGGGTCCAGGCCCTGCGCGCCACGGTAGTTGGAGCCGGCCACCGACACTTCCGCACCGCCGCCGGCGATGCGGCTGGTGGCGCCTTCGAAGCCTTCGAGCTTGGCGATCATCTGCTCCACCGGCCCGCCGGGCGCAGCCTGGACGATGAGAAAGTTGATGACCAGGATGCCCAGCAGGGTAGGGATGATCAGCAGCAGGCGGCGCAGGATATAGGCCAGCATGTCAGTGCGCCTCGTCGGCAGGGGCGGTAGGCTTGGACGCGGCCGGCGCCACGTCGGGCTTGATCCACCAGGTGTTGATGCCGATCTCGGATTTGGGCGAGGCCGGGGGGTGGCCGATGTGGTTGGCGTACACCACCCGCCAGGTTTTGATGTGCCAGTTGGGGATCACGTAGAAGCCCCACAGCAGGACGCGGTCCAGGGCACGGGTATGGTCGAGCAGCGATTGACGCGAATCGGCGCCGATCAAGGATTCGACCAGTTGGTCGATGGCCGGGTCGCGCAACCCGATGGTATTGCGGCTGCCGGGGTTGTCGGCGGCGATGCTCGACCAGAACTCCCGCTGCTCGTTGCCCGGCGAGCTGGATTGGCCGAAGCTGCCGACCATGATGTCGAAGTCCCGCGAGCGCACGCGGCTGATGTACTGCGAGACGTCGACCCGGCGGATATTCAGCTCGATGCCCAGGTCGGCGAGGTTGCGCTTGAACGGCAACAGCACGCGCTCGAACTCAGGCTGTACCAGAAGGAACTCGATGGAGACCGGTTTGCCCTGGGTATCGACCATCTTGTCGTCGACGATCTTCCAGCCGGCGGCCTGCAACAGGCCATAGGCCTTGCGTTGCTGTTCGCGGATCATGCCGCTGCCGTCGGTGACCGGATTGTGGAACGCCTCCGTCAAGGCGCGTTCGGGGATCTTGCCACGCAGCGGTTCGAGGAGGGCCAGTTCGGCCGGGCTCGGCGTGCCGCGAGCGGCCATGTCGGAGTTCTCGAAATAGCTGCCAGTGCGGGTGTAGGCCCCGAAGAACAGTTGCTTGTTGGTCCACTCGAAGTCGAACAGCTGGCTCAGGGCTTCACGCACGCGTACGTCCTGGAACAACGGCCGGCGCAGGTTGAAGACGAAGCCCTGCATGCCGCTGGGCGTGCCGTTGGGCAGTTCTTCGCGCAACAGGCGGCCGTCGCGCACCGCCGGCACGTTGTAGGCGGTGGCCCAGTTCTTGGCGATGCGCTCTTCCCAGAAGTCGAACTCGCCGGCCTTGAGGGCTTGCAGAGCGACCACGTTGTCACGGTACGAGTCGAAGGTCATGGCATCGAAATTGTACTGGCCGCGGTTGATCGGCAAGTCTTTGGCCCAGTAGTCCTTGACCCGCTCGTAGCGGATCGAACGCCCCGGCTTGACCTCGGCGACCTTGTACGGCCCGCTGCCCAGCGGAATGTCCAGGCTGCCGCGGTCGAACTCGCGTTCGGCGTACCAGTGCTTGGGCAGTACCGGCAGCTCGCCGAGGATCATCGGCAGTTCGCGATTGTTGCCATGTTTGAAGTCGAAACGCACTTGCAACGGGTTTTCCACCACCACGTCGGCGACGTCGCCGTAATACTGGCGATAGAGCGGCGAGCCTTTGGTAACCAGGGTCTTGAAGGTGAAAGCGACGTCTTCGCCGCGGATCGGGTGGCCGTCGTGGAAGCGCGCCTCGGGGCGCAGGTAGAAGCGCACCCAGCGATTGGCCGGATCTTTCTCGATCTTGCCGGCGACCAGGCCATATTCGGTGAACGGCTCGTCCAGGCTCTTGCGGGTCAAGGTGTCATAGATCATCTCGACGCCGTCAGCCGGCACGCCCTTGGTGATGTAAGGGTTGAGGCTGTCGAAGCTGCCGAAGCTGGACTGGCGGAAGGTTCCGCCCTTGGGCGCGTCAGGATTGACGTAGTCGAAGTGGCGGAAATCGGCCGGGTATTTGGGCGGCTCGTCGTACAGGGTCACGGCGTGCTGGGGAGCGGCCGTGGCGCCCAGGCTCAGGCAGGCGAGCAGCAGGCCGGCGGCCAGGGCGCACAGGCGCGGCATCGGCGTCATGGATTGGTCTCCGGGTGTTTGAGCCACCAGCTGTTCAGCCCCAATGTGTAGGGCGGCGTGGTGACGAAGGCGAACCGGTTGCGGTAAGCCAGGCGGTGGTTGTCGAGGTACCAGTTGGGGATCATGTAGTAGTGCCAGGACAGCACACGGTCCAGGGCCTTGGCAGCGGCGATCTGGTCGTCGCGGTTCTGCGCGGCGAGCAGGGTGTCGAGCAGATTGTCGACCACCGGGTCGTTGATTCCGGCGTAGTTCTTGCTGCCCTTGATCGAGGCCTGGCTGGAGTGGAAGTACTGCCACTGTTCCAGACCTGGGCTGAGGGTCTGGCCGAGGGTCATGAGGATCATGTCGAAATCGAACTGGTCCAGGCGCTGCTTGTACTGCGCCCGGTCGACGGTGCGCAGGCCCGCCGCGATGCCGATGCGCCTGAGGTTTTCCACATAGGGCTGGAAGATCCGCTCCAGGTTTGGGTTGACCAGCAGGATCTCCAGGCGCAGTGGTTCGCCCTTGGCATCGACCAGGCGTTGCCCGTCAAGGGTGTAGCCGGCCTTGGCGAACAGCGCCAGCGCCTGGCGCAGGGTCTGCCGTTCGATACCGTGGCCGTGGGTGTGGCTGACCTGGTAGGGCTCGGTGAACAGCTTGGCGGGCAGTTGATCACGGAACGGCTTGAGCAGCAGCCACTCCTTGCCCACTGGCAGGCCGCTGGCAGCGAATTCGCTGTTGGGGTAGTAGCTGGTCGAGCGCTTGTAGGCGTCGCTGAACAGAGCGCGGTTGCTCCACTCGAAGTCCAGCATCAGGCCCAGCGCCTGGCGCACGTGCGCATCGTCGAACGGCGCGCGGCGGCTGTTCATGAACAGGCCTTGCGTCTGGGTGGGGATGCGGTGGGGGATTTGCGCCTTGATCACCTCGCCACGGCGCACGGCCGGGAAGTTGTAGCCGTTGGCCCAGTTTTTCGCCTGGTGCTCGATGTACAGGTCGAATTCACCGGCCTTGAAGGCTTCGAACGCCACCGTGGCATCGCGGTAGAACTCGAATTCCACCCGGTCGAAGTTGTATTTGCCACGGTTGACGGGCAAATCCTTGCCCCAGTAGTCCTTGACCCGCTCGAACACCAGGCGCCGGCCCGGGCGCACTTCGCTGATGCGGTACGGGCCGCTGCCCAGCGGCGGTTCGAAGGTGGTGGCCTTGAAATCGCGCTTTTCCCAGTAGTGCTTGGGCAGCACCGGCATTTCACCCAGGCGCAGGATCAGCAGCGGGTTACCAGCGCGTTTGAACACGAAGCGGATGCGCAGTGGGCCGAGAATGTCGACCCGCTGCACTTCCTGCAGGCTGGTGCGGTACTGCGGATGGCCTTCCTTGAGCAAGGTGCGGTAGCTGAAGGCGACGTCGGCGGCGGTGATCGGCCTGCCGTCGTGGAAGCGGGCCTCGGGCCGTAGATTGAACACCACCCAGCTGCGGTCTTCGCTGTACTCGACCGAGCGGGCGATCAGGCCATAGCTGGAGGTGGGTTCGTCACCCGAGGGATCGTACTGGCCCGTACCGACCATAAGGGTTTCGTTCAGCTCGCTGACCCCATATTGCTGGAAGTTCGGCGTGCTGACCGGGCTCGAGCCCTTGAAGGTGTAGGGGTTTAGCGTGTCGAAGGTGCCAAAGGCCATGGCCCGCAACGTACCGCCCTTGGGCGCTTGCGGATTGACCCAGTCGAAATGGGTGAAGCTGGCGGGGTATTTGAGCGTGCCGAACTGCGCGTAACCGTGGCTTTCGCTAACGGCGGCGCTGGCGCAAAAGCTCAAGGCCAGACTGATTGACAGCAGGAGGGGACGTATCAAATCGGCATCCGATCCACAGGCGTTGGGCTTGGGTCGGGCTACAGTAACAGCTTGTCCGGGTTGGAAAAAGATGCCTGTGCGTGGTGCCGGACAATACGCTCTGGGGCTGTCTCGACGCCTCGTGGTCGGAGGCGTCGATCAGCTGGACAAGGGCATTGCCGAAGGGCTCAGCGACCCACGTACACGGTCAGGGTCTGGCCTGGCTTGAGGGCTTTACCGCTGCGCGGATTCCAGCGCTTGAGGTGCTGCATCTCGACGTTGAAGCGTTTGGCGACCAGGTACAGGGAATCGCCTTGGCGCACCTTGTACTGGGTCGAGCGCTTCTGCGCGGCGGCTACACGATTGGCGGCGGCGCTCGGTGCGCTGGAGGCCTTGCCGCCCCGCAGCGCCAGTACCTGGCCAGCCTTCAGGCTGCTGCCGGACATACGATTCCAGCGCTGCAGGTCACGCACCGAGACGCGGTTGGCGCGGGCGATGGCGGCGAGGTTGTCGCCACGCTTGACCCGGTAGCTGCGCGTGGCCGCCACCGGCGCTTTGGCTTCGGCCAGGGCTGCCTGGAACACGGCTTTGTTCGGCTGCAGGCTGACCAATTGCTCGGGCTTGAGGTTGGACAGGCTGGCGGCCAGCAATTGGGCTTTGGCGGTGGGCACCAGCAACTGCTGCGGGCCATCGACGGTCATGCGTTTCTTGAAAGCGGGGTTGAGCTGGATCAGCTCGTCTTCGTCGATGTCGGCGAAAGCCGCTACCCGCGACAGGTCCAAGCGCTCGTTGATGGCGACCGCTTCGAAGTAGGGCTCGTTGGCGATGGGGCTAAGGGTGATGCCATAGGCTTCCGGGGCGTTCACCACCTGCGACAGGGCCAGCAGCTTGGGCACGTAGTCGCGGGTTTCCTGGGGCAGCGGCAGGTTCCAGTAGTCGGTGGGCAAGCCCAGTCGCTCGTTGCGCTCGATCGCCCGGCTGACCGTGCCTTCGCCCGCATTGTAGGCGGCCAGTGCCAGCAGCCAGTCGCCGTTGAACATGTCGTGCAGGCGGCTCAGGTAGTCCAGCGCGGCGTTGGTCGACGCGGTGATGTCGCGTCGGCCATCGTAGAAATTGGTCTGGCGCAGGTTGAAGTGCTTGCCGGTGGAAGGAATGAACTGCCAGAGGCCGACGGCATGGGCACGCGAGTACGCCATGGGGTTGTAGGCGCTTTCGATGGCAGGCAGCAGGGCCAGCTCGAGGGGCATGTCGCGCTCTTCGAGACGCTCGACGATGTAATGCATGTAGAGGCTGCCGCGCTCGCCGGTGATCTCCACCGAACGCGGGTTGCTGGCGAACCACAGGCGTTGCTGCTCGATGCGCGGGTTGGCGTCGATGTCCTGCAAGGCGAAGCCTTGGCGCATGCGTACCCAGACGTCTTGCGGCGGCTGCGGGGCGACGGGCGCGAGCACCCGGACGACGGGCTTGTGCTTGATCCGAGCCTGGTAGTTGGGCGCGCGAACACTATCGCTTTCGTCGACCTTGGGTGTGCTCTGGCAACCCACCAAGGTGGCTGCCAGGGCCAGGGCGCTGGCTTGGGCCAAGCGCCTGAGGGCGATGGAATGAGAGGGTCTGCAGCTACGGAATGACATCGGCAGGCACGTTTATCCGGGCAAAAAAGTTGGGCGATTCTAGGAACCGCTTCCCGGATGGTCAACCTTGGTGCAGCCTTGCGATATATCTTGGGGTTATCAGAAAGCGTTCTTCCAGGCCCGCAAGGCAGCAAAAACCTCGATGGAACTAGGGTTTACCCGATCTGTCCGCTCGTCTGCTTTTTGTTTAACAGATGTTTCAGCAGTGCGCAGGAAGGGATTGGTGCGAAGCTCCAGACCCAAGGTGGAGGGCAGAGTGATGCGCTGCTGGGCACGCAGCTTTTCCACCTCGCTCAGGCGCTGGCGTACCTCTGCGTTGTCGGGCTCGACGGCAGCGGCGAAGCGCAGGTTGCTCAAGGTGTATTCATGGGCGCAGTACACCTCCGTGGTCCGAGGCAGAACCGCCAGCCGCTCCAGCGAGGCATGCATCTGCGCAGGCGTGCCCTCGAACAGGCGCCCGCAGCCACCGGCGAACAAGGTATCGCCACTGAACAGCAAAGGGGCCTGGGGTTGCGCGCTATAGAAGGCAATGTGCCCAAGGGTATGGCCTGGCACCTCAATGACTTCGAATGCCAGGCCCAGCACCGCGACCCGATCGCCATCGCGCAACGCCACGTCACGGCCGGGAATACGTTCGCTGGCCGGACCGTGCACCCGCGCGCCGGTCTTGGCCTTGAGCGTCTCGACGCCGCCGACGTGGTCCTGGTGGTGGTGGGTGATGAGGATGTCGGTCAGGTGCCAGTCAGGGTGGGCGTCGAGCCAGGCGGACACAGGCTGGTCGTCCCCTGGGTCGACCACCACACAGCGCTGTGTGGCAGTATCCTGCAACAACCAGATGTAATTGTCGGAGAAAGCAGGCAGTGCATCGATCTGTATCATGGCGCGGATCCGAATCTCTAGGTGGGACATACAGGCATCTTAGCCTTTCAGACCCGGTCTGATGCTGGAGGTGCGGCCAGAGAACTACCCGAGGAACATGCAATGAGCGACCAAGTGTTTGCCCAGGCCGATGCCGAGTGGGTCGAACTGATCGGGCAGGCCCGGCACTGGTTCGACAGCCCCATCGGGCGATTGATGCTGAATGAAGAGCAGGCGCTGCTCGAAGAAGAGCTGGCGCGTTTCTTCGGCGGCTTCCTGGTGCATTACGGGCCCTGCGCCGAAGCCTCGCCCAATGCGCCGCAGGTCCAGCGCAACGTGCGTTTGGGTGCGCCGTTTCCAGGGGTCGAGATCGTGTGCGAAGAGCAGGCCTGGCCGCTCAGCGAGCATGCGGCCGACGTGGTGGTGTTGCAGCATGGCCTGGACTTCAGCCTGTCGCCCCACGGCCTGCTGCGCGAGGCCGCCATGGCGGTGCGCCCCGGGGGGCACCTGCTGGTGGTCGGCATCAACCCCTGGAGTACCTGGGGCGTGCGCCACCTGCTGGGCAAGGGCGCCTTGCGCAAGGCGCGCTGCATCTCGGCGTCGCGGGTCGGCGACTGGCTCAACCTGCTGGGTTTCGCGCTGGAGAAACGTCGGTTCGGGTGCTATCGTCCGCCGCTTTCCTCGAAGGCTTGGCAACAGCGCCTGATGGGCTGGGAACAGCGCGCCGGTCGTTGGCAGCTGGGCGGCGGCGGGGTCTACGTGTTGGTGGCGCGCAAAATGGTGGTGGGCCTGCGGCCCTTGCGCCAGGCACGCCGCGAGCCCATGGGCAAGCTCTTGCCCCTGCCACTGGCCAAGGTCAATCGCCGGCGCAGCGATGGCTGAACGTCGCCGCTGCCGAGCCTCGATCATTTCAAGCGAATAGGCAGTACATGACCGATAGCGTCGAGATCTACACCGATGGTGCCTGCAAGGGCAACCCCGGCCTGGGTGGCTGGGGCGTTCTGATCGTCTACAAGGGCGCGGAAAAGGAACTCTGGGGGGGCGAGCTCAACACCACCAACAACCGCATGGAGCTGATGGCCGCCATCCAGGGCCTGATGGTGCTGACCCGCGAATGCGACGTGGTGCTCACCACCGACTCGCAATACGTCATGAAGGGCATCACCGAATGGATGAGCAACTGGAAAAAGCGCGGCTGGAAGACCGCCGCCAAGGAGCCGGTGAAGAACGCCGATCTGTGGGTCCTGCTCGATGAGCAGGTGAACCGCCACAACGTGACTTGGAAATGGGTCCGCGGCCACATCGGCCATCCGGGTAACGAACGTGCCGATCAGTTGGCCAACCGCGGCGTCGACGAGGTCCGCGCCAGCCGTTGACCGGTCGTACCTTGGCTCGGCGCCGTTGGCTGGGCTGCGGTACAATCCAGGTCATTTCCTGTGATGCAAGTTGGAGTCACCGCGTGGAGCAGCAGCAAGACAAACGGCTCATCATCCTCGACACCGAAACCACCGGCATGCCCGTGACCGAGGGTCACCGGGTCATCGAAATCGGCTGTGTCGAAGTCATCGGCCGGCGCCTGACCGGCCGCCACTTCCATGTCTATTTGCAGCCTGACCGCGAAAGCGACGAAGGCGCCATCGGCGTGCATGGCATCACCGACGCGTTTCTGATCGGCAAGCCGCGCTTCGCCGAAGTGGCCGACGAATTCTTCGACTTCATCCAGGGCGCCACCCTGGTCATCCATAACGCGGCGTTCGACGTCGGCTTCATCAACAACGAATTCGCCTTGGTCGGCCAGCAGGATCGCGCCGACATCTCGGTGCACTGCCCGATTCTCGATACCCTGATGATGGCGCGCTCGCGCCATCCGGGGCAGCGCAACAGCCTCGATGCCCTGTGCAAACGCTACGGCATCGACAACTCCGGGCGCGACCTGCACGGCGCCTTGCTCGACGCCGAATTGTTGGCAGACGTCTACCTGGCCATGACCGGCGGGCAGACCAGCCTGTCGCTGGCGGGTAATGGCGCCGAGGAGGGAGACGGTTCGGCTGCCAGGCCCAGCGAGATCCGCCGCATCAGCGGTCGCCAGCCGGGCCCGGTGGTGCTGGCCAGTGCCACTGAGCTGGAGGCCCACGCCGAGCGCTTGGCCGCCATCGCCAAGGCAGCGGGCGCGCCAGCGCTTTGGGAAAATCTGGGTTGAGAAGCGCCAGGCCTGCGCGCAGCGGGTACCGGGTAGGTTAGGCGGAAATGGTGGTGGAGTTGCTGAGTGACGGTTGGCCCTGCGTATCCTTAGCCTATGCGAGACCAGTGTGGGGAGAACGCTTGGTTCGTGGCGGACGCGGGGACGAGGTGTTCCCGTCCCCGACCATGCTCATGGCACGCGAATCAGCTCCACACCGTTGCTAACCAGTTCGAAGCGGTTTTCACCCAAATGGTTGACGCGATCGCCGATTGCCAGACGATAGGTGACGATGGGCGAACCCAGGGAGCTACCGTCTTCTTGCAGGGTGGATTCTTGAAACTCATGAACGGGATAGATACGGCCTTCGGCGTCACGAGCGTGGAATTGGCCGACCATTACTGCTGCCATGGGCGAGGAAACCTCTGAAATATTAGGAAATGTCTGTAGGCATAGACCGATACAGCAGCCAGTAAGTTTTCCGTAGAACCGAAAAAACCTTGAACGCGCGTGGTGGTCATCTATGGCTACAGCCTTTCATTCACAGCAGAGTCGGGAAATCGCCATGAGCCATGAGTATTCGGTAGCCGTCGTCGTCGGCAGTCTGCGCAAGGATTCCTATAATCGTAAGGTGGCGCGCGCGCTCGCGGAGCTTGCGCCCTCCAGCTTGTCGCTGAAGATCGTCGAGATCGGCGACCTAGCCATGTACAACGAGGATATCGAAGCTGACGCGCCCGCGGCCTGGACGCGTTTTCGCAAAGAGATCCACGCGAGCGACGCGGTATTGTTCGTTACGCCCGAATACAACCGCTCGATCCCCGGCTGCTTGAAAAATGCCATCGACGTAGGCTCGCGCCCCTACGGCCAAAGTGCTTGGAGTGGCAAGCCAGCGGCCGTGGTAAGCGTCTCGCCCGGTGCGCTGGGCGGCTTTGGTGCCAATCATGCCGTGCGCCAGACCCTGGTTTTCCTCGACATGCCGTGCATGCAGATGCCGGAAGCCTATGTCGGCGGCGCTGCCAACCTGTTCGACGATGCCGGCAAGTTGAACGAAAAAACCCGTCCCTTCCTGCAATCGTTCATCGACCGATTCGCCGGTTGGGTGAAGCTCAACCGCTCGGTATGAGTCGAGCAGGTTTGTCCGGGTGGGCCAGCTCGGTAAGATGGCCCATTTCCCTGCGCCTGGATGCCTGCGCCGATGAGCGACAAAGACACCATTTCCATGCACTTGGTGCGCGAAGCACTGCTGCAAAGCTGTCCAGCCGGGTCTGACAGCGACGCCCTGTTGGAACGTCTGGGCATCGACCCGCGGTCCGTTCAGCAGCCTGACGGGCGTCTTCCCAGCCAGACCTACGCCGCCCTGTGGCGACGCCTGGCGCGACAGTGTGACGACGAGTTCTTCGCCATGGACCCGCGCGGTTTGCCGCTCGGCAGCTTGGCCTTCATGGGGCGTGCGAGTTTGGTCCAAGCGAGCGTCGGCGATGGGCTCGACACCGCACTGCACTACCTCAGCCTGGCATTGGCCCACCTCAAGCCTCGACTGCTGCGCGAGCGCAGCATTGCGCAGATCGTGTTCGACGAACCCTGCTCAGCGCCCCAACGCGCTTTCACCTACTTCACGTTGTGGATGATCGTCCATGGGTTGGCGTGTTGGCTGGCAGGGCGACGCATCGCCATTCTGGCCGTGGACCTGCGTTGCGCAGCGCCGCCGTTCTGCGATGACTACCGGGTGATGTTTTCCGAACACCTGCGCTTCGATCGCACCACCACGCGCATGATCATCGCGGCCGACAGTCTGGATCAGCCGATTCGGCGCACCCCCCAAGACCTGCAACGGTTCCTTGCCCATGCGCCGGGCAACATCCTGGTTCGTTACCGAGACCCGTCCAGCCTGGGGCGACGCATTCGTTCAGACCTACTGGCGCTGGATCCGGCACAGTGGCCCGACGCGGACTGCCAGGCCAAGCGGTTGTGCCTGTCGTTGTCGACGCTGCGGCGGCGCTTGGCCGAAGAAGGGCAGAGCTATCAGGGCCTGAAAGACAGCGTCCGTCGCGAACTGGCGGTGAGCTGGCTGGCCGATCCGCAGCTCAGCCTGGTCGAGGTCGCCGAGCGGCTTGGTTATGCCGAAAGCAGCTCGTTCTACAAAGCGTTCCGCAAGTGGTTCGGGTGCAATCCTGGCCACTACCGCACGCTCAGCGGCGCTGCGGACAAGCACTGACCCGTGGAGCGGATTCCAGCTGCTGCTTGCGCCGCCGCTTGTTCACCTTGGGCATCTTTTGTTCAGGAGCTGCTCATGACCGTCCCCGCCGATCCACAAAGTGCCCCCTACACCGACCAATTCATCAGGACGTTGCTCAAGCCTTGGCTGGTCGATGCGACACCGGCCCAAATCAACAGCCTGCGTGACCGCTTCCAGGCCTATCGCATCAGCCACGAGCGGATGCGCCAGGCTACCGTCGAGCTGATTTCGTTGCAGGACTTCGCCAAGCATGAGTTCAATCGGCACCTTGTCGGATTTCTATCTCAGGGTACGACGGTCGAGCAGCTCGAATGGCTGGTGGTGAAACCGAGTATTCCCAGTATCACGATCCCCGGCTGGACCATTCTGCAGCCGGTCTACCGGCGCGAGCCGGCGCTGCTGAGGCTGATGCAGAATTTTCCGGCCGATACCTCCTACTACGTGGGGACAGGTCTGGTGGCGGCAGGGGACTTCGACCTTGTGGTGTCTGACACCGATGCCTTGATCGCGCAGTGCCGTCTCGTCGATGTCGGCGCTGCCTATCAGCAGTTGCTCGACGATGTCTTCACCGAGCAGACCTGCGCCTTGCTGGCCGAAGACAAGCGTGCCGGCTGTTTGCTGACGGCCGAAGTGGCCTTGCTCAAGGGGCAGTTACCGGCGCCTGCGCATACTGCACTACAGATCTTGCTCAGTCCGACCGCACCTGTCTGTGGCGATTGCCTGCGCGCGAGCGTGGTCCGCGTGAGCATGCTTGGACGCTTGCTGACCGATGCACTAGCCTTCGAACTGCGCGACGCTGAGGGCCAGTGGAAAGGCGTTGTGCTGTACCTGCCGAGCGATCCAAAGCGGCCACTGCGTGCGTTCGACGATTGGGAGGCATTGAACACGGCTCTGCTCGACGATCTGCGCCCTAACACCGATCAGCAGGCGTTCGCTCGACTCATCCGCCTGGAGCAGCGCCCAGCCTTTCTCAAGCAGCTCGGTCAACGGCTCAAGGACGACGTCCCAGACCTCCAGGTGCAAGCTCAGGCGATCGCAGGCGATCCCTTCACAGAACTGGTCACTTCGCAGGTCGGGGGCCTCAAGGCCGATGCCAAACTGCTGTTGGTGCCATCTGCACTGGCCGACGCAACGGCGGCTCGTGAGCGGCTCGAGCAATGGGAGAGCGCCGGATTGGCGTTGGCGGGCCTGGCCGGTTTCTTCATTCCAGCAGTGGGCGCCGTGCTGCTTGGGCAAATGCTGGTACAGGTACTGTCGGAGGCGTTCGAAGGCGCGCAGGACTGGAGTCATGGACATCAGCACGAAGCGCTGGAGCACTTTCTGGGGGTAGCCGAAACGGTTGCCGTGACTGCCGCCGTCGCTGGCGGCGCGACGGTGGTCGCGCGTGGCTTCGCCCGTAGCGCACTGGTCGATGGGCTGCAACCTGTGGCTCTTGACAACGGCGATAGGCGTCTGTGGTCGCCCGACACCAGCGCCTACGTGGTCCCGGCGCCGCAGGCCCCTTTACGCCCCGATGGTTTGTACGGCGAGGGCGAGCGACGCTGGATGCGCCAAGGCCAAGCCTGGTACGAAGTGCACCGGCCCGATCCCGAGGGTCTATGGCGGCTGCGCCATCCGCAACGCCCGCAGGCCTATGCCCCCGTCGTCCAGCACAATGGCCAGCGTAGCTGGCGGCTGTTCTTCGCACGGCCCCTTGAATGGCATGACGATGTACGAATGCTGAACACCCTCTGGCCCCATGATCCGCCATTCAACGCCACGCAGGTCAGGCAAGTGCTGCGTATCGCCGGCATGGATGGCGACGAATTGCGCGGTTTGCTGGTGGAGAATCGTCCGCTGCCCGTGAACTTGCGTGAAGCACTACGACATTTCGAAACGCGCTTGCGTATCGATAGATTCTTCAGTGGATTGGTCCATGGGCATCCAGTGGTCGATGAGCAGATCCAGGCTTGGTGCTTGAGACAGCCGGGCATCGATGGACTCTATGGCGAGTTGATGCGCGAGACGCTGTTGGCGCAGGAGGCGAGTTTACGCCGACCGCTGTTCGAGTATCTGAACCAGGTGCGCTTGCCGGACGATGCATTGATGCGTCTGGTGCAGCGCGATTTTCCAGGCTTGACGGATGCATACGCGGCCGAGGTGGTACGAGATTGTGGCGAGGTCGAACGACAAGTGGCTTTGGTCGAACGCCGCCTGCCCTTGGCGCTTGCGCGGCGTGCACGTTCGATCAGGCAGCATGCCCGTCTAGGGAGGGCGATCGAGGGGCTGTACTTCGACGAGGCCTATAACGACGACACGGCCGATCTAGTGGTGGCCTTGCTTCGGCGCCTGCCGCACTGGCCGGCTGCGCTCAACATTGAGGTGCGTGAAGGCAGTGTCTGGGGGCGGCGTATTTCGATCATGGACCCTCAAGCCGATCCAGACGCGCTACGCATACTGGTCCGTACGGACGATCATTTCATGTTGTACAACTATCAAGAGCGCGTCCTGGAGTTGGAGATCAACGATCCGCAAGGGTTGTTCGAGACGCTGACGGCACTGCTTACGACCGAGCAGGCGCAGCGCATGGGCCTGGGCGTCGATTCGAGGGCAACCGACCTGCGCGAACGCCTGCTGTTGAAATTGCCCGAGACCCCTGCTCGTCGGCTGCAACTGCTCGGCTGGCGTGCCGAGGCGCCTTGGCTCAACCCTGGACAACGCCTGGCCGACGGCCGGATCGGCTACTTACTCAGTGGTCGAGGCAGCGTGGCGTCGTCCAATCAGGCTTTGCGCAACCGTATTCGGGCGCTGTACCCAGGACTCAACGAGCAAGACGTCGAGCGTTATCTGGAGATGATCTCGAACTCGAACATGTCGCCTTTACAGATACTGCTCGAACAGGAAGCGACCTATGCTCGTCTAGACCGAACGCTGGTGAGTTGGGCGGGCGAGACATCGACAACCAATCATCACGGTTGGCGACAGCAGGTGGCATTGCGCTTGCGCAATTGCTGGCGCTTAGTAGGCACGCGCGCGCCTGGCTCAGGCGGCCTTGCCTTCGAGACACGCCTGGATCTCAGTGGCATCCCTGTGGTGCATCTGCCGGAACTGCCCGATGGAGTGGATTTCCCTCACGTCACCGTCGTAATCCTACGCAACATGCGCTTGAGGACAGTGCCGACCAGCTTCCTGCGGGCGTTCGATAACCTGCGCCGACTCAACCTCGGCAGCAACGAACTGATTGGTATCCCTTCAGGCTTGTCTTATCTCATCCGCTTGCAGAGATTGAGCCTCGACCATAACCGCATACGCTTGAGCGCCCAAAGCGAGAACGCCATCACCAGTCTCCCGAACCTGCGGTCCGTGAATCTGAGTTACAACCCCTTGGGCAGCTTCGAGCTGCGTTTCCATCTTTTGCATCGGCTGTCTTGGATCAGCTTGCGCTATTGCCAACTGAGCGTATGGCCGGTTGGGCTCGATCTCTGCGGCTTGCTCGAAGCGGCCGACTTGCGCAACAACTACCTCAGTACCATTCCTGATGCCGTGCTGCAGATGCCCTTGGCCTATCGACGCGCCTTTATGATCCAGGACAATCCGCTCGGTCAGGAGCAACTGCGCGCCCTGGTCCGCCTGGACGCACACCCTAATGTCCATGCGCTCGAGCAGCAGGCGCCCGGCGTGGGCCTGACCCCGGCCGCTGCACGCGCAGAGTGGTTGAGCCGAGTGGAGAGCGCCGACCGAGCTGCACAGGCCAGCCGCTGGGATCGCCTATCGGTACTGCCTGGCAGCAGCGGTTTGATCGATCTGTTCGCACAACTCCCGCGTACCTCCGACTTCACTCAGGCACCGGCGCACCTGGCCGATCAGGTCTGGTCGATGGTCACCGCGTTGGACAGCGATCCCGAACTGCGGGAAGCCATATTCAGCCGTGCCAACGAGGCAACCACCTGCGCCGACAGTGTCGCCGAGCGTTTCAGCGACCTGCAGGTGCAGGTTCTGGAAGCCCGGGCCAATGCCGATGCCAATGAGCAGGGGCGTGCGGCGCGCTTGATCGCGTTGGGTCGACGTCTGTGGCGTCTGGCCCAGGTCGAAGCGTTCGCCCGCCAGGACATGCAAAACCGTGTGGCACAGGACCGCGGCGTCGACGAGATCGAAGTTAGCCTTTATTACCGCATACACTTGGCCGAGGCTCTGGAGCTGCCGTTTCAGCCCAGCAGCATGCACTACGTGAGAATCGCCAACGTGCCGCCGCAGGATCTGGAGCGGGCCTTGCAGTACGTACGCGATGGTGAGACCAACCAGGCTATAGCTGAGAGCCTGGTGCAGCGCACATTCTGGCAGCGCTACCTTGACGTGCACCATGAGCAGGCCTTCGCTCAGGTCCGGGAGGACTTTGACGCCGAAGGCTCCACCTTAGACCAGGACATGGACAACCTCAGCAGCGAGGAGTACCGGCAACGTTGGGACGCACTCAACGTGCGCCGCGAAAGCGCTTTGGAGGCGCTGCGTCTGCAACTGACTCTGGAGCTGCTCGACACCCTCGATACGCAGGTACCGCCGCGCTAACATATCCACGCTGAAGTGCGACGACCGGAACAATGGCCAAAGCGGTCATGCAGGCTGACGGCTTTGACCATTGTTCCGGCCAATGTGCGGCGCGAACATCGTCGCCACGACGGTTGCGCTTTTTTTCTCCCAACGAGGCCCCTTACAACCACCGTCGTCGGGCTGAGGACGACGGACATGCTCATAGGCGATTCCCATTTCATGGTCAGCGGCGCCGCGTCAGGGTTAGGTGCAGCAACTGCGCGGATGCTGGTCGAGGCCGGCGCACGAGTCACCCTGGTCGATCTCAACGCCGACCGAGTCGAAGCCAAGGCCCGCGAACTGGGCACCAACGCCCGCTTCGCGGTTGCCGACATCGGCCAAGAAGGCGCCATGCAGACGGCGATGCAGCAGGCGCTTCGCGACTTCGGCAACTTGCATGGGTTGGTCAATTGCGCCGGCATCGTGGCGGGCGAGAAGGTGCTGGGCAAACAAGGGCCCCATGCGCTCGACAGCTTTGCCCGGGTCATCGGCGTCAATCTGATCGGTAGTTTCAACCTCATGCGCCTGGCCGCCGCTGCCATGGCTGAAAACCCTGCCAATGCCGAGGGCGAGCGCGGGGTGATCATCAACACGGCCTCGGTCGCCGCCTTCGACGGGCAGATCGGGCAAGCCGCCTATGCGGCGTCCAAGGGCGCCATCGCCAGCATGACGTTACCCGTTGCGCGCGAGCTGGCCCGTCATGGCATCCGGGTGATGACCATTGCTCCCGGCATCTTCGAAACACCCATGATGGCAGGCATGAGCGACGACGTGCGTGCCTCGCTCGCCGCCGGCGTACCGTTTCCACCGCGCCTGGGGCGCCCCGAGGAGTACGCGGCGCTGGCGCGTCACATCATTGAAAACAGCATGCTCAACGGCGAGGTGATCCGCCTGGACGGCGCCTTGCGCATGGCCGCTCGCTGACGATTTCCAAGGAAACCATCATGACCCTTCCCGCTGATCCCATCGTCATCGTCAGTGCCGTGCGCACGCCCATGGGTGGGCTGCAAGGCGACTTGGCGTCGAAAACCGCACCGCAACTTGGCGCCATCGCCATCGCGGCTGCCGTCGAGCGTGCCGGCGTCGCGCCCTCGGAGGTCGAACAGGTGCTATTCGGCTGCGTATTGCCCGCAGGCCTGGGCCAGGCGCCGGCGCGTCAGGCGGCACTGGGCGCGGGGCTGCCGACCTCGACCACCTGCACCACTCTGAACAAGATGTGCGGCTCGGGCATGCAAGCGTTGATCCTGGGCCACGACCTGCTGCGTGCCAAGAGCGCCGAGGTGGTGGTGGTCGGTGGCATGGAAAGCATGAGCAACGCACCTTATTTGCTCGACAAGGCCCGCAGCGGTTACCGCATGGGCCATGGCAAAGTGCTCGACCACATGTTCCTCGACGGCCTGGAAGACGCCTACGACAAGGGTCGGTTGATGGGTACCTTCGCCGAGGACTGCGCACAGACCCACGGCTTGAGCCGCGAGCAGCAGGACGCCTTCGCCATTGCCTCGCTGACCCGCGCGCAACACGCAATGGCCGCGGGCCGCTTCAGCGCCGAGATCGTCCCGGTGCAAGTCACCGAAGGCAAGCAAACCCGTCTGGTCAGCGAAGACGAGCAGCCGCCCAAGGCGCGTCTGGAGAAGATTCCCCAGCTGCGCCCTGCGTTTCGCGCCGACGGCACGGTGACCGCCGCCAACGCCAGCTCGATTTCCGATGGCGCTGCAGCGCTGTTGCTGATGCGTCGCTCCCAGGCCGAACGGCGCGGCTTGAAGCCGTTGGCGGTGATCCATGGCCATGCGGCCTTCGCCGACGCGCCCGCGTTGTTTCCCACCGCGCCCATCGGCGCCATGGAGCGCCTGATGGCACGCACCGGCTGGTCCCTGGCCGAGGTCGACCTGTTCGAAATCAACGAGGCCTTCGCCGTGGTGACTTTGGCAGCCATGCAGCGCCTGGCGCTGCCGCATGACAAGGTCAATGTGCATGGGGGCGCCTGCGCCCTGGGCCATCCCATCGGCGCCTCGGGTGCGCGCATCGTCGTGACTCTGCTCTCGGCGCTGCGCCAGAACGGCCTACGCCGAGGCGTGGCCGCTATCTGCATCGGTGGCGGCGAAGCCACGGCAATCGCCGTCGAATGTCTGTATTGAGGGAAGCCATGTTGATCAACGAAGAGCAGCAACAGATTGCCGACGCCATCCGTGGGTTCGCCCAGGAGCGACTCAAACCTTTCGCCGAACAGTGGGACAAGGCCCATCGTTTTCCTCGCGAAGCCATCGACGAGATGGCCGCCCTGGGTTTGTTCGGCATGCTGGCGCCGGAACAGTGGGGTGGCAGCGACACCGGCTACGTGGCCTATGCCTTGGCCCTCGAAGAGATCGCAGCCGGTGACGGCTCATGTTCGACCATCATGAGCGTGCACAACTCGGTAGGTTGCGTGCCGATCCTCAACTTCGGCAATGAGGAGCAGAAACGGCGTTTCCTCACGCCGCTGGCGCAAGGCCAGATGCTCGGCGCCTTTGCCCTGACCGAACCCCAGGCCGGTTCTGACGCCAGCCACTTGAAAACCCGCGCCCGGCGCGACGCTGAGCACTACGTGCTCGACGGCAGCAAGCAGTTCATTACCTCTGGGCAGAACGCAGGCGTGGTGATCGTCTTCGCGGTGACCGACCCCGAGGCCGGCAAACGTGGCATCAGCGCTTTCATCGTGCCTACCGATACGCCGGGCTACCACGTCGCGCGGGTCGAAGACAAACTCGGCCAGCACGCCTCCGACACCTGTCAATTGCATTTCGACGGGCTGCGCATTCCGCTTACCAATCGTCTGGGCGAGGAGGGCGAGGGCTATCGCATTGCCCTGGCCAACCTCGAAGGCGGGCGCATCGGCATTGCGGCGCAGTCGGTGGGCATGGCCCGAGCGGCGTTCGAGGTGGCGCGCGACTACGCCCGCGAACGGCAAAGCTTCGGCAAGGCGCTGATTGAGCACCAGGCAGTCGCATTCCGCTTGGCCGACATGGCTACGCGCATCGCCGTGGCGCGACAGATGGTGCTGCATGCCGCAGCACTGCGTGATGCCGGGCGTCCTGCATTGGTCGAGGCGTCGATGGCCAAGCTGTTCGCCTCAGAAATGGCCGAGCAGGTCTGCTCCGATGCCTTGCAGACCTTGGGCGGATATGGCTATCTGAGCGACTTTCCGCTGGAGCGGATCTATAGGGATGTGCGTGTGTGCCAGATTTACGAGGGCACCAGTGACATCCAGCGCATGGTCATTGCGCGCAACCTTTGAAGGAGCAGACTGCATGGCATTCGAAAGCATCGTGTTAGACATTCACGGCAAAGTCGGCCTGATCACACTCAATCGCCCCCAGGCCCTCAATGCCCTGAATGCGCAAATCGTCGCCGAGATCAATCAGGCTCTCGACCAGCTCGAACGCGATCCTCAGATCGGCTGTGTGGTGCTGACCGGCTCGGCCAAAGCCTTCGCCGCAGGCGCCGATATCAAGGAAATGGCCGAGCTCAGCTACCCGCAGATCTACACCGAAGACCTGTTCAGCGACGCCGACCGCATCGCCAACCGGCGCAAGCCGATCATCGCAGCCGTCTCCGGCTTCGCTTTGGGTGGCGGTTGCGAACTGGCGATGATGTGCGATTTCATCCTCGCCGCCGACAACGCCAAATTCGGTCAGCCCGAGATCAACCTCGGTGTGCTGCCGGGCATGGGCGGCACCCAGCGCCTGACCCGTGCCGTGGGTAAAGCCAAGGCCATGGAGCTGTGCTTGAGTGGTCGCTTGATGGACGCCGAAGAGGCAGAGCGCGCTGGATTGGTAGCGCGTATCGTGCCCCAGGCCGATTTGCTCGAAGAAGCCTTGAAAGTGGCGGCCACCATCGCTAGCAAGTCGATCCCTGTGGCAATGATGGTCAAGGAAAGCGTCAACCGCGCGTTCGAAGTCACGCTGAGTGAGGGTGTGCGTTTCGAGCGGCGCGTATTCCATGCGGCCTTCGCCACCGAGGATCAGAAAGAGGGTATGGCTGCATTCGTGGCCAAGCGTACCGCCCAGTTCAAAGACCGCTGAGGCAGCGTTTCACCCGATTTCCAACCAATATAGCGACCGGCGTCGTCTATAGTGTCCGGCAATCACGGCGCCGTGCCGGACCCGTGGGCGCACCCCTTTTCGGGGCGAGTCGCTTCATTTAGGTTGCCCACCGCGACGCGGCACCTTAGACTGCCGCCCCCTGCAAACGAGCATCGCACTGGCGCTCGAACAATTCCGTTGCCTCTGCGCGACGCTGGCGGCCCACGGACTGCCCAAATGCACCTTTTTTCATAGAGAAGTCGATGACCAAGGAACAGTTACTGGCCATGTCGGCCGATGACTACATGAATGCCGATCAGCTCGCCTACTTCACTTCGCTCCTGCAAGCGATGAAAGTCGACACCCACGAGCGCATCGAGCTGAGCCGTAGCACCATCGAAAGCCTGGACACCCCGTCGGACCCGGCCGATGTCGCTTCCGTCGAAGAAGAACGGCACTGGCTGGTCAATGCCATCGAGCGCGACCAGCGTTTGCTGCCGCAACTGGAAATGGCTCTGGGTCGTATTCAAGACGAAAGCTTTGGCTGGTGCGACGACAGCGGCGAACCTATCGGCTTGCAGCGTTTGTTGATCAGCCCGACGACCAAATATTGCATCGAGGCTCAAGAGCGCCACGAGCAGCTCGATCGCCACTTGCGTCAAGTGTGATCGACAGGTCGCCGGAAACCCCAGGGAGCGATCCCTGGGGTTTTCGCATGTCTGTGGTGAAGAGAAGGCTGAACCTGTGTGCTGGCATGCGGTCAAGTGCTGGCGTCACGCGACGTCAGGGCTCGAGTGATCTGGCCAGTAGGCAGGCATCCAGGTGGAGTCGACGAAAACCCTTGATCCGTCCGGTGGCGCTTTCCTTGATGTGGAAGAAGTCGACACCTGCTGGAATGACAATGAATCGCGGTAAGTTTATGCCGAGCTTTGCGCAGGGAACGTTCATTTCCTCTCGACGAATTTTGGCATTTTCGTGCATATTCTTTTCTCGGAATGTTTAGGTGGATACCAAGGCTGATTCTCTCTGAATGCCTGGATATCTATCGCACCTTTGTTGGCCTTCAGGGTGTCAGACGTTACGTTTCGTTCCGACAGAAAACACCGTATGCCTGGTCGGGAAAACGACCTAGGCATGGATGTCACCATTCCTGCGTGAGTCGTAGCCTAGTTCGACAGACACCGTATGGGGTGATCAGTAGTCTTCCACTTCAACTTGAAGTCCCGCTGTCCGGTCTTACACGCATGCCGTCCGGGAGCAGGGTATAACCGTTTCGAGGATTTATTCATTGGCAGTCAGTACGCTGGATACACACGCATTGTTTGTCCTGGGTGATTTGCGTGCCCAACTCGTCAAACTGTTCCAAGGGCGTTTCGTTTACATCAGCGAACAAAGCCCGGAAGGGTTGTACATGGCTGAAGTTGATCTTGAAAGCGCGCTGGTGGTCGACGATAAGCAGCGCTTGGAGCTCAAGGTCGGTGACCATTTTCGCGCTGCCGTGTTGCCGAGCCGCGAGGGCGGAAAGCTGGAACTACGCTTTCGCGATATCAAATTCAACGTTTATGGCGTAGGCGACTACGCATTCGTTTCGGTCGAGCAAGGCGAAGGCATCGTGTTCCGCGAAGGGCATGGCGTCATGTTGGTGTTCGCCGCGCACGAACAAGTCGCCGAGGGTCTGGGCAAGCTGCTTAAAGCGGTCACGGGTAAAGTGGCGAAATGGCGTAAAGGCGAGCTGACCACGTTCAAGGCCAGTGAATGACGTCTAGCCAAGCTCAGTGCAGGAGTGCGGACGACTTTGGGCGTCAAGCCACGGCACTGGCCGAGCAGTGGCTGAGCAGGCGTAGCGAGCATGTGGGGAATTGGCACAATTGGGTCGCGACGCAGCTCTATCGGACGCGTCCCCTAGCGCTGGCCAAGCAAGCGCGACGGGAGCTGCAGCGTCTTGCAAAAGACCTATGCGCTTAGTTGCCTCCATCCCGTCCGCTCACCTCTTCAGGAACATCGTCGCCCGCAGCACGTTTGCGAAACAGCGCAGCCCTTGCCAACAGCAGCGTTGTGACCGGCACGGTGATCGACAACAGTATCGGTATCAGCCAAGCGTGCAGCACCAGGCTTTGCTTGAGGCTGGAAAAATACAGGATCGACGCCAGCGCCACACACCAGGCGCCCAGGGTCGAGGCGAGTGCAGGGGGGTGCATGCGTTGGAAATAGTCTTTCAGACGCACCAGCCCAAATGCACCCAGCACCGCGAACAGGCTACCGGTCAGCAGCAGCGCCGCCGTGATCGCTTCCAGCCAGAACGGCAGTTCGACGGTTTCGCTCATTCGATCACCTCGCCCCTCAACAAGAATTTGGCCAGTGCGAATGAACCTACGAAGCCGAACAGTGCAATCAATAGCGCACCTTCGAAGTAGGTGTCACTGGCGTAACGGATACCCAGCACCAACATCATCAGCATTCCCAGTATGTACAGGTAGTCCAACGCCAGCACCCGGTCTTGCGCTGAAGGACCGCGAAATAGTCTGACCAATGCCAGGCACATGGCGATGCTGAGGATGAACAGGCTGGCAAGAACGGCATTGGCGAGCAACCCGGTCATTCGAAGATCTCCATCAGGGGGCGTTCGTATACGCGCTTGAAATGCTCGATGAAGGCGGCTTCATCCTCGAGATGAAACACATGTAACAGCAACATGCTGCGGTCCAGCGCCAGCTCAGACCAGACCGTGCCTGGTACGACCGTGGTGATCATCGATAGCGCAGCCAGCCCATGCGTGTCGCGTAGGTCCAGGGGGATATGGACGAATACCGAACGGGGAGGGCTAGCGTGCAAGGTCAGCACCTTCACTGCCACTTGCAAGTTGGAATGGACGACATCGTAGCCCACGCGCCCGATCAGCTTCGCAATGGTCCAAGGACGCTTTACGTGAGCATGCTGAGGACGAAGTGGGGCCAAAAGCAGCGGTGCGAACAGCGCAAGCCCAGCCGCCAGCAAGACGTTGCCAGGGCTGACCGAAAGGTTGAGCAATAACCACAGTACGAAGAGCGCCGCCGATAACAATGGAGCGGGAAACAGACGGCTCATGGCTGTACCTCCAGTTGCTGGGTGGTCGGCCCTGGCAAGGGTTTGCTCGACAGTACGGCCTCGATGTAACGGTCTGGCGTTTGCAGGCTGGCAGCGGCGTCTTGCGTGTACCTGAGTACCGGTTCGGCTTTGATGCTCAGGGCCAGGCACAAGCCCAGTAGAATGACGATTGGCACGCACTCGTAACGGTGCAACACAGGGGATGGACGTTCTTCGGGCTTCCAGAACCGCTGGATGCCTACGCGTCCAAAGGCGATCAGTGAAGCAAGACCCGAAAGTACCAGCAAGGTGATCAGCAGCCAGCCGGTAGAGGGCAGCGGTTGCTCGGGCGCCATGCCCAGGCCCAAAGGATTGAACAGCGCACTGATCAAGCCCAGCTTGCCGATAAAGCCTGACAGAGGCGGCATGCCGATGACCAGCAAGGCGCAGGCGATGAAGCTCAAGCCCAGGAACGCCATGGTCCAAGGGATAACCTGGCCGATGACCGCCTTTTGATTGTCATCGAGGTTGATCCCCCGGGGTGGGTGCAACGACTCCAGCGGTGCCGGTACGGCATCCTCTTCGTCATACAGCGGTTGTTCGTTGGCCGAGCGCGAGCGTTCGATCAGTTCGGCCAGCAGGAACAGTGCGCTCAATGCCAGTGTCGAGCTGATCAAGTAAAACAGCGCGGCGCCGGTCAGCACTGGCTGGCCGAACCCAACTGCCGCTAATAGAGTCCCGGCCGATACCAGGATGCTCAGCGATGCCATGCGCTCCAGGCGTTGCGCTGCAAGTAGCGATACTGCCGCCACTGCCAGGGTGGCCAGGCCACCGCCGATCAGCCATTGGCCGCCGAAATACGCCGATGCCCCCGCCTGACCGGAAAATAACAGCATCCATAAACGCAACAGGGCATACAAACCTACCTTGGTCATGATGGCGAAGAGCGCTGCCACTGGTGCGCTGGCCGAGGCGTAGGCCGGGACCAGCCAGAAATTCAGCGGCCAGATACCTGCCTTGGCCAGGAAAGCCACTGCCAGGATTGCCGCGCCGGCATGTAAAAGGCCGCGATCCGCTTCGGGCACCAGCGGGATTTTCAGCGCCAGGTCGGCAAGGTTCAGCGTTCCCGTAACGCCGTAGATCATGGCTGCGCCGATCAGAAACAAGGATGAGGCGAACAGGTTGATCGCGATGTAGTGCAGACCAGCCTTGACCCGTGCGCGGCCAGAACCGTGCAGCAGCAAGCCATAGGATGCGGCGAGCAGCACCTCGAAGAACACGAACAGGTTGAACAGGTCTGCCGTCAGGAAGGCTCCGTACAGACCCATCAGTTGCACTTGAAAGAGGGCATGGAAACTGGCGCCTGCGTTGGCCCAACGTGCCCGGGCGAAGAGTAGGGCACTGACACCGAGTATCCCAGTCAAGGTCAGCATCAACGCTGATAGATGATCGACCACTAGTACGATGCCGAAAGGGGCCGGCCAGTTACCGGGCAGGTAGACGCCGATCGATTCGGCCGACCCCTGACTTTTGACCCACAACAACAGGGTGATCGCCACAGCGAGCCCGACACAACTCGAGAGCAGGTTGAGGCGCGCCTTGAGCTGGCGGTGCTTCTCGCCAAGCAGCAGCATCAAGGCGGCGGTGAGCAACGGCAGCAGAATGGGTATGACGATCATCTGGTTCATCACGCTCATTCTTCGCGCTCCCGGCCATCGACATGGTCGGTCCCGGTCAGGCCCCGCGAAGCCAACATCACCACCAGAAAAAGAGCGGTCATGGCAAAGCTGATGACGATCGCGGTCAGTACCAGGGCTTGCGGCAATGGATCGGTGTAGTGCAGTAAGTCTTGCGGTACACCGTCTTTGATGATCGGCTCCTTGCCGATGAACAGGCTGCCCATGCTGAAGATGAACAGGTTCACCCCGTAGGAAAGCAGGCACAGACCCATGATCACTTGATAGGTACGGGGGCGCAGGATCAACCATACGCCCGACGCGGCGAGCACCCCGATGGCAACGGCTATGACTTCTTCCATCAGGCAGCTCCTGCTTGTTTGGGTTTGCTCTGGCCACTCGGTCGGTAGGCGCGGATCGACTGGTGGGCAAGGGCAGTCAGAATCAGCAGTGTCGACCCGACCACCACGCTGAACACGCCGACATCGAACAACAGCGCACTGGCCACATGCATATCACCCAGCACTGGCAAATCCAGGTGAGCGGTATGTGTAGTAAGGAATGGGTAGCCCAGGGTCATGGCGCCGACGCCTGTGAGCGTTGCGCACAGCAGACCGACACCCATCCAACGCAGAGGCCGCAGGCTCATCTGCGCTTCGACCCACTGAGTGCCCGCCACCATGTACTGCAGAATGAATGCCACGGACATCACCAGGCCCGCGACGAAGCCGCCACCAGGTTGGTTGTGGCCTCGCATGAACAGGTACATCGACACCAGCAGCGCCATGGGCAACAGCAGGCGCACCAGTACCGCAGGTACCATCATGAAGCCCAGCGCGGTGTCGGCGGCGTTTCGCGGGTTGACCAGGTCGGTGATCACATCAGGTGCCAGGCGGCGCTGCTGAACAGGCAGTTGCATGGTTTCCTTGGGTGGCCTGAAGCGCCGGAGCAGGGCGAATACGGTCATGCCTACCGCTACCAGCACGGTGATCTCGCCGAGGGTGTCGAAACCGCGGAAATCGACCAGCATCACGTTCACCACGTTGGTGCCGCCACCTTCGGGCAGGGCTCGACTCAGATAGAAGGAAGAGATGATGTTGGGCGTAGGGCGCGTCAACATCGCGTAGGAGAGCAGCGCCATGCCGCCGCCGACCAAACTTGCCAACACCAGGTCGCGCACTCGCCGCATCCGCGCCCGATCCAGGCTGCCCGGCAGCGGCGATACGCCCTCCAGCCGTCGTGGCAGCCAGCGTAAGCCGAGCAGGATCAGCACGGTTGTTACCACTTCGACCACCAGTTGAGTGAGCGCGAGGTCGGGTGCCGAAAACCAGACGAAGGTGATACAGGTCATCAGGCCACAAACGCTGACCATGGTCAGCGCGGCCAGGCGATGGTACTTGGCTTGCCAGGCGGCGCCGATGGCGCAGGCGATCGCGATCAGCCAAAGCGCCACGAATACACCTGAGCCCGGAATCTTCGGTCGCTCGCCCCAGGTCAAGCCGCTGTAGAACATCGGGATAAGCCCCGCGATGAACGCAGCCAGCACCAACATGAACAGCTGGGTTTGAAGACGCCGGCTGGTCAACGATTTCTCGATACGTTGCGCCAACAGCATGAGGTGAACCTGGCCTCGCTCGAACAGCCGCTTCCCGTTCAATCGTCCAATCAGCGGGGCAGAGTGGAAGCGGCCAAGGCGCAGTTGCTTGCGCAGCACCAGATAAAGCACGACGCCACCGGACATGGCCACCAGGCTCATGATCATGGGCAGGTTCCAGCCGTGCCAGATGGCCAGGCTGTACTCGGGCAACGGTCCGCCCACCACGGGCAATGCCGCGGCGGCCAGCAAGGGCGCGATGGACTGTGCCGGGAAGATACCGACGACCAAGCAGGCCAGGACCAACAGCTCGACCGGGGCACGCATCCAGCGTGGCGGCTCGTGGGGAATGTGGGGTAGATCTTTGGCGGGAGGCCCGAAGAACACATCGACCGTGAAGCGCAGCGCGTAGGCCACGCTAAAAGTGCCGGCAAGGGTGGCGATGACCGGTAGTGCGATTTCGACCCACATTGAAGAGCTAATGAAAACGGTTTCCGCGAAAAACATCTCTTTGGACAGGAAACCGTTGAGCAGAGGTACGCCGGCCATCGAGGCGCTGGCGACCATAGCTAATGTCGCGGTGTAGGGAAGCAAGCGGAACAAGCCACTCAAGCGCCGAATATCACGAGTGCCGCTTTCGTGGTCGATGATGCCTGCGGCCATGAACAACGAGGCTTTGAACGTGGCGTGGTTGAGGATGTGGAATACTGCGGCCACCGCCGCCAATGGGCTATTGAGCCCCAGCAGCAGAGTTATCAAGCCCAGGTGGCTGATGGTGGAGTAAGCCAGAAGCCCTTTCAGGTCGTTCTGGAACATGGCGGCGAAGGCTCCTAGCAAGAGCGTACAAGCACCTGCACCGCCGACGATCCAAAACCACTCCTCGCTCCCAGACAGTACAGGCCAGAACCTTGCCAGCAGGAAGACGCCCGCCTTGACCATGGTCGCCGAATGCAGATAGGCCGACACTGGTGTAGGTGCTGCCATTGCATGCGGTAGCCAGAAATGAAACGGGAATTGCGCACTCTTGCTCAATGCACCAATCAGGATCAGTGGCAGCAGCACCGGATACAGCGCGTGCTGGCGAATCTTGTCCCCCGCCGCGAGGATTTGGTCCACATCGTAACTGCCTACCACATGCCCCAACAGCAATGCGCCGACCAAGAGGCACAAGCCTCCTGCGCCGGTTACCATCAATGCCATGTAGGCGCCGCGCCTGGCATCCGCCCGGTGGTGCCAGTAACCGATGAGCAGGAAGGAGAACAGGCTGGTCAGCTCCCAGAAGAACACCAATTGAATGAGGTTGCCGGAGATCACTAGGCCCAGCATGGCGCCCATGAACGCGAGAAAGAACGCAAAGAACCGTGGTACTGGGTCCTGGGGAGACATGTAATAGCGCGCATAGAGCGACACCAGTGCGCCGATCCCCAGCACCAAAAGACTGAACATCCAGGCGAAGCCGTCCATGCGTAGGACCAGGTTGAGCCCGAGGCTCGGAAGCCAGAGAAATTCCTCGCGAATGACGCCGCCGTCAGCGATTTGCGGGTAGAGAAAGGCAACCTGAAGGGTGCCGGCCAGCGCTACCACCCCCGCAAGAATGGATTCGGCGTTGCGCGCGTTGTGCGGCAAGACGGCCGCCAGGCAACTGCCTATGAAGGGCAGAAGCAATAGCACTATCAAGGACATAGCGTTCCAATCGGCAGGAGTTTGCAAAGAATGATACGTGCCGAAATGTTGATCACCAACACGTAAGCTGTCGCAGAATCCTACAAACCGACGGCAATCTCGTACTTTTCTATTACATGGTTTTGCGAGCTGCCGCGGTTGGCATGGGAGCGCTGCTAGGTTTTGTCCTCGCAGCATCGCCCAGGTTCAAAGTCTTTGCCAGGAGTGGGTCGGCGCTGAAGCTTGAGCTCGCTGACCACTACCGCAAGCACGATCAAGCCTGCGCCTACCAGTGCCAGGCCTGGCAGGCGCTCGCCGGCAAGGCGTCCGATCAGGCCAGCCCAGACCGGCTCGCCGGCGTAGATGAGGGTTGCTCTTGTCGGCGATACCGACTTCTGTGCCCAGTTCATCGCCACCTGAATGATTGCGCTCATCAGGCCCAGGCCCAGTGCACTGAGTACCAGAAACCATGAAAAATCGGGTACCGGCTCTTGCGTGGGGGCCATCATCAGGAATGAAAGCAGCGAGGCCGTGGCCAACTGCACGACGGTCACTCGACGTACATCGACCTTACCTGCATAACGGCTGATCAAGATAATCTCGGCGGCGATGGCTACGGCGCTTACCAGTGTTACGCCTTCGCCCCAACTCAACTTCAGCGTACCAGCCTCAGGCCCTGCCAGAAGCATCAAGCCGACGAAGGCTAGACCAATGCCCACACTTGGCATCAGCCCCGGGCGGCGGCCGAGTACCAACCATTGCAACAAAGGGACGAAAGGGACGTACAGCGCGGTGATAAAAGCCGATTGACTGCTGCTGATCGTTTGAAGGCCCATGGTTTGCAGGCCATAGCCAAACATGATGCAGGTGCCGATCAGCAATCCTGCCCTCAACTCCAACAACGTCAGCCTAGCCAGGCTGCGCGAGCAGATCATGCCCACGAACAGGGCCGCTGCCGCAAAGCGTAGCCCTACGAAAAACATCGGTCCGCTGACTGCCATGACGTTGTGCACCAACAGGAACGTGCCGCCCCACAAAAAGGTGATGAAGATCAGCACAATTTCTGCTTGGCTTAGTTGAAACGAAAAAGGCGGACGCTTGCTGTTTGGAGCACTGTTCATCGGCTTGCACGCTCGAGAAGGGCGGCGCCCAATCGCCGCAAAATGAGCAGTATACTGCGCAATTTATGAAAGTGAGCATGAGTGTGCCCAAATCGTCCGAAGGTCGTGAGTCTGTACTGCAACATGTCAGTCATAACGTTCGCCTGTTGCGCAATGCGGCCGCGATGAGCCAAAGCGCATTGGCGGAACGTTCGGGCGTGAGTCGCAGAATGCTCGTAGCCATCGAGGCGGGTGAGAAGAACGTCAGTCTTGCGACGCTCGACCGTGTGGCCCACGCGCTACAGGTGCCTTTCACTCAACTGATTCAGGCGCATGATGAGCGGGACGACCGTCGTATCAACGCATTGGCATGGGTTGGCAAGGCTGGCAGCAAAGCCGTTTTGTTGGGCGCAAGCCCATCCACGCGTGAAGTGGAGTTATGGGAGTGGCGTCTGGAGCCTGGTGAGCACTACATCAGCGAAGCGGATGCAGAGGGTTGGAGCGAGCAGATCTATATCGCTGAAGGTTGCCTGACCCTCGTCATTGAAGGTGTCGAGCATGTCCTGCCCGCAGGTGATTTCTTCGTGTTCGCCAGCAACTGTCAATATGGGTATCGCAACGACGGCGACGTTTTGGTTCGGTTCGTGCGCAATGTGGTCATTTGATTCGGTGCTCAGGGTTCATCGAGGTCGAGTTTGGGGCCGCGGCGGTGGTTTGCTCGCTAGATGTATGGACTCAACGGCTCGATGGTCATCCACATGCGTTGCCGCTTCGGTAGCTGGGGTCGGCAAGGTTGAGTCGTCGTGTCTTGCATCGAACCTTAACTGCCGCTTAGTGAGCTCTTAAGGATATCTGTAGGAAAAGACTATAAATGCTGTCGAACTTTCCGCATCTGACAGTAGGTGTTCAGTGCAGGTCATAGGTATGAATTGGGCTGCTACAGTGAGGCTCTTGACTAATTTGGAGGCGAAGCGTGCATGAGCAATGAGTCCTTGGTTCCGCCAACCGCGCTGCAGCGTATCGAGCAAATGCGCGAAGCGATGCGGCGCGCCAGCGTGGACGCGTTATTGGTACCTTCTGCCGACCCGCATCTGTCCGAATATCTACCCGAGCATTGGCAAAGTCGCCGATGGCTCTCGGGCTTTCAGGGGTCGGTCGGGACGCTGATCATCACTGCGCAGTTTGCGGGGTTGTGGGCCGATAGTCGTTACTGGGAACAGGCGGAGTTAGAGCTTGGCGGCAGTGGCGTAAAGTTGATCAAGTACGAGCCAGGTCAGCTTTCGCCTGCCCAGTGGCTGGCCGAGCAGCTACCTGCCGGGAGCGTAGTGAGCGTCGACGGCAATGTGATGGCTCTGGCGAGTGGCCGTGATTTGCAGGCCAATCTGAAGGTGCGTGGTATTACCCTCCAGACACATACCGATTTGTTAGATGACATCTGGACCGACCGCCCTGCATTGCCACGCTTTCCTGTGTATGAACACGAATTCCCATACGCAACCGTCGATCGCTCCAGCAAGCTCGCTGCACTGCGTGAGGCCATGCGTCATAAAGGCGTGCAAACGCATGTCATCGCTTCGCTAGACGATATCGCCTGGTTGCTCAATTTGCGCGGTAGCGATGTGGCCTATAACCCATTGTTCCTAGCTTATGTATTGGTCGAGCCGCAGCGAGCGCTAGTGTTCATCGATAAGGGCAAAGTCGATGAACCCTTGCGTCGGTCACTCGAAGGCGACGGTGTGGAGTTACGCGATTACAGTGAGACAGCCGAGGTCTTGCAGGCTCTTAGCCCTGGCACGCGGTTGCTCTTAGATCCGGCTCGGGTAACTTTAGGGTTGGTCGCAAATCTGCAGCCGACTATCGAGTTGGTCGAAGCCATCAATCCTACCCAGTTCAGCAAGTCCCAAAAAGCCGACGGTGATCTGGTTCACGTTAGACATGTCATGGAGCAGGACGGTGCTGCCTTGTGCGAGTTCTTCGCATGGCTCGAGTCCAATCTCCACCGTGGAGAAGTCACCGAGCTCACCATCGATGAGCAACTGACCGCAACGCGCGCTAAGCGCCAAGGCTTCATTTCGCCAAGTTTCGCCACCATTGCAGCGTTCAATGCGAACGGTGCCATGCCTCACTATCGTGCCACTGCCCACTCCCATGCTCGGATCGAGGGCAATGGCTTACTGTTGATCGATTCTGGAGGGCAGTACCTGGGTGGGACAACCGACATCACTCGCATGGTGCCCATCGGTGAGCCAAGCACCGAGCAGCGGCAGGATTGCACGCGGGTGCTCAAGGGTGTGATCGCTTTGTCGCGGGCGCGTTTTCCCGAGGGCACCCTTTCACCCATGCTGGATGCGATCGCGCGTGCGCCGATCTGGGCTGACCAGGTGGACTATGGGCATGGGACCGGTCATGGCGTCGGCTATTTTCTCAATGTTCACGAGGGGCCGCAGGTGATTGCCTTTCGTTCAGCAGCGTCAGCGCATACAGCCATGCGTGCCAGGATGATCACTTCGATTGAGCCTGGTACCTATCGTCCTGGGCGATGGGGTGTGCGGATCGAAAATCTAGTAGTAACGCGCGATGTGGGTGGTAGCGAGTTTGGCCGTTTCCTTGATTTCGAGACCTTGACCTTGTGCCCCATTGATACGCGTTGTCTGCTGATCGAGATGCTCGATGCGAACGAGCGTGCATGGCTGAATGCCTACCACGGTCTGGTGTTCCACCGGCTTGCTCCGCTACTGGAGCGCGATGCCCTGATTTGGTTGGAGAAGCGTACTCAAAGCATATGAGTCGATTGGGCAAGGCAGCCTGCATAGCTGCCTTGTAGGTCTCAGCGGCAGATGACGATCATGCTACGGCTGGTATAGCCAGCCGGATTTATCCCAAACAGATAGTCACCAGGCTCGGACTTCGCAGCGCCAGAGCGGGCGATGACCTTGTAGTCTTTTGGATTGCAAGCACTAGCAGCACTGCTGAAGCACTTTTCCCAGGAGGATGAGAGGCCGGAGCAGTCAATGTGCAGACCTTTCTTACCCCGTTTGACCTCTGTTTTGGTATTCGCGGCGCAGCCCGCTAAAGCAAGGATCGTCAGGATGAGGACGATACGTTTCATTTCTGTCCTTATACATGCCAGGTGGTTGACCTGGCGGTGTGGTAATCACAGGGTCGGATCCTGAATGCATTACAGGATCATATCGGCTCGAGTGAAACGGCTGAAACGAAGACCAGCTTAAAGCGAGGCGATGGGTGGGACAATAGCTTTGTCGTGAATGCAAACAATTCTTACGTCAGTCGACTGCCAAGGGAGGAGGCGCCTGTTTTCGCATGGTCATGGTCGCGCCTACGGAGGCGATGATGATGGCTAAAATCGCCAGCCATTGGGTCTTGGTCAGCGTCTCGCTGAGAAAGATCAATCCGGATAGTGCGGCGATCGCAGGCTCGATGCTCATGAGCGTGCCAAAGGTGCGGGCTGGGAGTCGGGTGAGAGCGATCATCTCAAGGCTATAAGGAAGGGCGGTGGACAAAACAGCTACGCCTAAAGCCGCTGGTATGAGTCCAGGGTTCAACAGTGCGCTCCCTGCATGTGCGATACCCACTGGCGCGATGAACACCGCCGCAATGACTACGCCCAAGGCAGCGGTTTGCACGCCATGCTCAGCTCCGGCCTTTTGACCAAAGAGAATATAAAGTGCCCAACACACGCCGGCACCTAGGGCGTAGCTGGCGCCTGTCAAGTCGACAGCTGCACCAGATCCGCCCAAGGGTATTAGCAGAGCAAGTCCGGTGACTGCCAGCAGGATCCAGATGAAATCTATCAACCGGCGTGAGCCCAAGAGGGCAACAGCTAGTGGGCCGGTAAATTCCAAAGCGACGGCGATACCTAAAGGGACGGTGCGCACCGACATATAGAAGAGCAGGTTCATGCCGCCAAGCGCCATCCCATAGATAACGACGCTACGCCATGTGGCGGCCTCCATGCGTGCCCTCCAGGGCCGAAGCAGGAGCACCATTATTGCGCTAGCGAAGATCAGTCGTAGCGAGGTAGTGCCTTGTGCGCCAATGAGAGGAAATAGGCTCTTTGCCAGCGAAGCGCCAGATTGAATGGACAGCATCGCGATCAGCAAAAGGCCAACGGGGAATATAACGCCTGCAAGAGGGCGGCGGGAGGTGCTCATAGGTAGCGCGTGCATCCTGATGGATTGATTGTGCGCATTATAGTGCGCAATACCGAGCATGGGCGGCAAGCAGGTGCGCTATAAGATGCCTGAGGCAAGGCAGAAGAAATTTCTGCAGAAATTCCGAATAAGCCCTTGACCCCTCGCCAGATCTCTTTATACTGCGCACCACTTCCGGGGCAAACGGAGCGGAAAACTCCTTGAGATTCAATGAGTTGAACGTTTTCTGAAGGCTGGAAGCGCTTCGATCTTCTGATCGGCAGCGGTGAAAAAGGCAGTTGACAGCAGGTTGTAACGCTGTATGATTCGCCTCCCGCTACGAGAGATCGCAGCGAGCCAAGTGGTTGAAGTTGAACGAGATTCTCGCAAAACACTTCAAAATAAACACTTGACAGACACTGAGGACGGCGTAGAATGCGCGCCTCGGTTGAGACGAAAGGCTCAACCAACCGCTCTTTAACAATTTGAATCAAGCAATTCGTGTGGGTGCTTGTGAGTACGGACTGATAGTCACCAAGATTATCAGCATCACAAGTGACCATGCGAGAAATCACATAGTCATTTGAGATTGCTGAGCCAAGTTTAGGGTTTCTTAAAAACCCAAGCAGTATTGAACTGAAGAGTTTGATCATGGCTCAGATTGAACGCTGGCGGCAGGCCTAACACATGCAAGTCGAGCGGATGAGAAGAGCTTGCTCTTCGATTCAGCGGCGGACGGGTGAGTAATGCCTAGGAATCTGCCTGGTAGTGGGGGACAACGTTTCGAAAGGAACGCTAATACCGCATACGTCCTACGGGAGAAAGCAGGGGACCTTCGGGCCTTGCGCTATCAGATGAGCCTAGGTCGGATTAGCTTGTTGGTGAGGTAATGGCTCACCAAGGCGACGATCCGTAACTGGTCTGAGAGGATGATCAGTCACACTGGAACTGAGACACGGTCCAGACTCCTACGGGAGGCAGCAGTGGGGAATATTGGACAATGGGCGAAAGCCTGATCCAGCCATGCCGCGTGTGTGAAGAAGGTCTTCGGATTGTAAAGCACTTTAAGTTGGGAGGAAGGGCAGTCAGCGAATACCTGGTTGTTTTGACGTTACCGACAGAATAAGCACCGGCTAACTCTGTGCCAGCAGCCGCGGTAATACAGAGGGTGCAAGCGTTAATCGGAATTACTGGGCGTAAAGCGCGCGTAGGTGGTTTGTTAAGTTGGATGTGAAATCCCCGGGCTCAACCTGGGAACTGCATCCAAAACTGGCAAGCTAGAGTATGGTAGAGGGTGGTGGAATTTCCTGTGTAGCGGTGAAATGCGTAGATATAGGAAGGAACACCAGTGGCGAAGGCGACCACCTGGACTGATACTGACACTGAGGTGCGAAAGCGTGGGGAGCAAACAGGATTAGATACCCTGGTAGTCCACGCCGTAAACGATGTCAACTAGCCGTTGGAATCCTTGAGATTTTAGTGGCGCAGCTAACGCATTAAGTTGACCGCCTGGGGAGTACGGCCGCAAGGTTAAAACTCAAATGAATTGACGGGGGCCCGCACAAGCGGTGGAGCATGTGGTTTAATTCGAAGCAACGCGAAGAACCTTACCAGGCCTTGACATGCAGAGAACTTTCCAGAGATGGATTGGTGCCTTCGGGAACTCTGACACAGGTGCTGCATGGCTGTCGTCAGCTCGTGTCGTGAGATGTTGGGTTAAGTCCCGTAACGAGCGCAACCCTTGTCCTTAGTTACCAGCACATTATGGTGGGCACTCTAAGGAGACTGCCGGTGACAAACCGGAGGAAGGTGGGGATGACGTCAAGTCATCATGGCCCTTACGGCCTGGGCTACACACGTGCTACAATGGTCGGTACAGAGGGTTGCCAAGCCGCGAGGTGGAGCTAATCTCACAAAACCGATCGTAGTCCGGATCGCAGTCTGCAACTCGACTGCGTGAAGTCGGAATCGCTAGTAATCGTGAATCAGAATGTCACGGTGAATACGTTCCCGGGCCTTGTACACACCGCCCGTCACACCATGGGAGTGGGTTGCACCAGAAGTAGCTAGTCTAACCCTCGGGAGGACGGTTACCACGGTGTGATTCATGACTGGGGTGAAGTCGTAACAAGGTAGCCGTAGGGGAACCTGCGGCTGGATCACCTCCTTAATCGACGACATCAGCCTGCTGATGAGCTCCCACACGAATTGCTTGATTCATTGTACGAAGACGATGCTGTAACGCGACCCTGTTATAGGTCTGTAGCTCAGTTGGTTAGAGCGCACCCCTGATAAGGGTGAGGTCGGCAGTTCAAATCTGCCCAGACCTACCATTTCATGGTGCGGCTAGACGCTACGACACACGGGGCCATAGCTCAGCTGGGAGAGCGCCTGCCTTGCACGCAGGAGGTCAGCGGTTCGATCCCGCTTGGCTCCACCACTTTTTAGCATCGTTTTGCTGTTCAGAACTTAGAAATGAACATTCCACTCAACGCTTGAGTGCACTGAATGTTGATTTCTGACTTTTGTCAGATCGTTCTTTAAAAATTCGGATATGTGATAGAAATAGACTGATGGCCACTTTCACTGGTGGTGATCAGGCTAAGGTAAAATTTGTGAGTTCTGCGCGTAAGCGCAAATTGCGAATTTTCGGCGAATGTCGTCTTCACAGTATAACCAGATTGCTTGGGGTTATATGGTCAAGTGAAGAAGCGCATACGGTGGATGCCTTGGCAGTCAGAGGCGATGAAAGACGTGGTAGCCTGCGAAAAGCTTTGGGGAGTCGGCAAACAGACTGTGATCCAGAGATCTCTGAATGGGGGAACCCAGCCAGCACAAGCTGGTTATCTTGTACTGAATACATAGGTGCAAGAGGCGAACCAGGGGAACTGAAACATCTAAGTACCCTGAGGAAAAGAAATCAACCGAGATTCCCTTAGTAGTGGCGAGCGAACGGGGACCAGCCCT
The DNA here is from genome assembly GCF_054508135.1 of Pseudomonas sp. MLB6B. Classification (NCBI taxonomy): domain Bacteria; kingdom Pseudomonadati; phylum Pseudomonadota; class Gammaproteobacteria; order Pseudomonadales; family Pseudomonadaceae; genus Pseudomonas; species Pseudomonas sp. MLB6B. The sequence continues at coordinate 2,710,970 of NZ_CP199313.1, forward strand.
TAAGTTGGTTTGAGATTAGTGGAACGCTCTGGAAAGTGCGGCCATAGTGGGTGATAGCCCCGTACACGAAAATCTCTTGTCAATGAAATCGAGTAGGACGGAGCACGAGAAACTTTGTCTGAATATGGGGGGACCATCCTCCAAGGCTAAATACTACTGACTGACCGATAGTGAACCAGTACCGTGAGGGAAAGGCGAAAAGAACCCCGGAGAGGGGAGTGAAATAGATCCTGAAACCGTATGCGTACAAGCAGTGGGAGCCTACTTTGTTAGGTGACTGCGTACCTTTTGTATAATGGGTCAGCGACTTATATTCAGTGGCGAGCTTAACCGAATAGGGGAGGCGTAGCGAAAGCGAGTCTTAATAGGGCGTTTAGTCGCTGGGTATAGACCCGAAACCGGGCGATCTATCCATGGGCAGGTTGAAGGTTAGGTAACACTGACTGGAGGACCGAACCGACTACCGTTGAAAAGTTAGCGGATGACCTGTGGATCGGAGTGAAAGGCTAATCAAGCTCGGAGATAGCTGGTTCTCCTCGAAAGCTATTTAGGTAGCGCCTCATGTATCACTGTAGGGGGTAGAGCACTGTTTCGGCTAGGGGGTCATCCCGACTTACCAAACCGATGCAAACTCCGAATACCTACAAGTGCCGAGCATGGGAGACACACGGCGGGTGCTAACGTCCGTCGTGAAAAGGGAAACAACCCAGACCGTCAGCTAAGGTCCCAAAATCCTGGTTAAGTGGGAAACGATGTGGGAAGGCTTAGACAGCTAGGAGGTTGGCTTAGAAGCAGCCACCCTTTAAAGAAAGCGTAATAGCTCACTAGTCGAGTCGGCCTGCGCGGAAGATGTAACGGGGCTCAAACCAGGTACCGAAGCTACGGGTATCACCTTTTGGTGATGCGGTAGAGGAGCGTTCTGTAAGCCTGTGAAGGTGAGTTGAGAAGCTTGCTGGAGGTATCAGAAGTGCGAATGCTGACATGAGTAACGACAATGCGAGTGAAAAACTCGCACGCCGAAAGACCAAGGTTTCCTGCGCAACGTTAATCGACGCAGGGTTAGTCGGTCCCTAAGGCGAGGCTGAAAAGCGTAGTCGATGGAAAACAGGTTAATATTCCTGTACTTGCGATTGTTGCGATGGAGGGACGGAGAAGGCTAGGCCAGCTTGGCGTTGGTTGTCCAAGTTTAAGGTGGTAGGCTGAGATCTTAGGCAAATCCGGGATCTTAAGGCCGAGAGCTGATGACGAGTTGCCTTTAGGCGACGAAGTGGTTGATGCCATGCTTCCAAGAAAAGCTCCTAAGCTTCAGACAATCGGGAACCGTACCCCAAACCGACACAGGTGGTTGGGTAGAGAATACCAAGGCGCTTGAGAGAACTCGGGTGAAGGAACTAGGCAAAATGGCACCGTAACTTCGGGAGAAGGTGCGCCGGTGAGGGTGAAGGACTTGCTCCGTAAGCTCATGCCGGTCGAAGATACCAGGCCGCTGCGACTGTTTATTAAAAACACAGCACTCTGCAAACACGAAAGTGGACGTATAGGGTGTGACGCCTGCCCGGTGCCGGAAGGTTAATTGATGGGGTTAGCGCAAGCGAAGCTCTTGATCGAAGCCCCGGTAAACGGCGGCCGTAACTATAACGGTCCTAAGGTAGCGAAATTCCTTGTCGGGTAAGTTCCGACCTGCACGAATGGCGTAACGATGGCGGCGCTGTCTCCACCCGAGACTCAGTGAAATTGAAATCGCTGTGAAGATGCAGTGTATCCGCGGCTAGACGGAAAGACCCCGTGAACCTTTACTATAGCTTTGCACTGGACTTTGAATTTGCTTGTGTAGGATAGGTGGGAGGCTTTGAAGTGGGGACGCCAGTCCTCATGGAGCCATCCTTGAAATACCACCCTGGCAACTTTGAGGTTCTAACTCAGGTCCGTTATCCGGATCGAGGACAGTGTATGGTGGGTAGTTTGACTGGGGCGGTCTCCTCCCAAAGAGTAACGGAGGAGTACGAAGGTGCGCTCAGACCGGTCGGAAATCGGTCGTAGAGTATAAAGGCAAAAGCGCGCTTGACTGCGAGACCCACACGTCGAGCAGGTACGAAAGTAGGTCTTAGTGATCCGGTGGTTCTGTATGGAAGGGCCATCGCTCAACGGATAAAAGGTACTCCGGGGATAACAGGCTGATACCGCCCAAGAGTTCATATCGACGGCGGTGTTTGGCACCTCGATGTCGGCTCATCACATCCTGGGGCTGAAGCCGGTCCCAAGGGTATGGCTGTTCGCCATTTAAAGTGGTACGCGAGCTGGGTTTAGAACGTCGTGAGACAGTTCGGTCCCTATCTGCCGTGGACGTTTGAGATTTGAGAGGGGCTGCTCCTAGTACGAGAGGACCGGAGTGGACGAACCTCTGGTGTTCCGGTTGTCACGCCAGTGGCATTGCCGGGTAGCTATGTTCGGAAGAGATAACCGCTGAAAGCATCTAAGCGGGAAACTTGCCTCAAGATGAGATCTCACTGGGATCTTGAATCCCCTAAAGGGCCGTCGAAGACTACGACGTTGATAGGTTGGGTGTGTAAGCGCTGTGAGGCGTTGAGCTAACCAATACTAATTGCCCGTGAGGCTTGACCATATAACACCCAAGCAATCTGCCAAGCGCAGGTTGGGTGGAAGACGCATCGACGAAGATTCGCACACAGATCATCACATATCCGAATTGGCTGGCCCGTCGGCAACGACGAACCGGCAACCGAATTTCTTGACGACCATAGAGCATTGGAACCACCTGATCCCATCCCGAACTCAGCAGTGAAACGATGCATCGCCGATGGTAGTGTGGGGTTTCCCCATGTGAGAGTAGGTCATCGTCAAGATTCATTTCGCAAAACCCCTATCTGCACATGCAGGTAGGGGTTTTGTCTTTTATGCAACGCCGAATTATCTTGTTTAAAGGCTGTTCAAGCCCCTCAGTACAACCCTGGCATCGGCTCGCGCCATCGGTATAATCGCCCGTCTAGCTAGTCCGCATATTGAGAAAACCCATGTCCCTGACACCTGAAATTGACGCTTTTCTAGGTTGCCGTACCCCCGATGCCTGGATCGAAGCCGCACTCGCAGATCAGGAAACGCTATTGATCGATCATAAAAATTGCGAGTTCAAGGCCGCCAGCACTGCACTCAGCCTGATTGCCAAATACAACGGGCATCTCGATTTGATCCATATGATGTCGCGCCTGGCGCGCGAAGAGCTGGTGCATCATGAGCAAGTCTTACGCATCATGAAGCGGCGGGGAGTGGAATTGCGTCCAGTGTCCGCAGGCCGGTATGCCTCAGGCCTGCGGCGCGCGGTCAGGGCACATGAGCCGGCCAAATTGGTGGACACGCTAGTGGTAGGGGCTTTTATAGAGGCTCGCAGCTGCGAGCGCTTTGCGGCCCTGGTTCCACATTTGGACGATGAGCTTGCCACTTTCTATCACGGGCTATTGAAAAGTGAGGCACGGCATTATCAGGGGTACCTCAAACTTGCGCATCACTATGGAGAGCGCTCGGATATCGCTAGGGTGATAGAGAAAGTGAAAGAGGTTGAAGCCGACTTGATCAGTTCAGTAGATCAGGAGATGCGTTTTCACAGTGGCGTGCCTATGGTCAGGGCCGCTTGATCATTCAAACGGCCCGGCAATCGATTCAGTAGCGGCGGCCCAGCAACAAACCTACGACAAGACCGAAGCCGGCCGAGACAGCCACTGTCTGCCAGGGGTGGCCACCGATATACTCCTGGGTGGCTTCGACGGCAGGTTGGGCCTTGTTGCGTAGATTGCTCGCAGCATCACGAGCCTCGCGCAGCTTGTTGCTGATCTGCCCGCGTAGGGTGTCGGCTTCTTCGCCTACCAGCGTAGCGCTCTGGCTGAGCAACTTTTCAGACTCCTCGATCAGTGATTGCAGATCGCTGAAGACTTGATCCTTGATCTGATCGGCGTCGACTTGGGCATTGGATTTTCTGGCCATGAATACGTCCTCATTGAGTGGGAATATAGAAATGGATACCGCTGGGTAAGGAAAGTTGCAACCGACTCCCGCTATCCTGGGCCTCCCGTGTAGAATGCCCGCCTCGATTTCAGGCAGGAGGACCGTCAGCATGAGTTTCAATTTGGCCAACATGAGCTTCGTCGAGCGCGCACAAATCGAGGCTGAAAAATCCAGACTCTTCGATTTTTGGCAAGGCAATCTCGGTAAGGCTAAGGGCGAGGCGGCTAGGCTCATCTCGGAAAAGTCTCGACGCAAAGGCAAATGGTCCGAGTGGGCCAGAGCAGAGTTGGATGCTCTGAGTCCAGCAGAGTACGGCAACTTGGTACGCCTCGAAGTAAACAAGATGATGTCTGCGGCCGGCAGCAACCGCTGAATGTGCCTGCAGGAGTAGCGCAGCGTCCGGGCTGGCATCTTCCTTTCTAGACGCTAGGTAACGTAAACAGTCAATCGCTCACATGCCTTCGCTATCGGGCATGCTCAAGCGTCCCTTTTCTTCAAAACGCACGGCGCCCAATGGCCCGGTTGCCAGCTTTCCTTGCAATCGGTAAGGCATGCCCTCAAACGATACCGCCCTGCCCATGCCATAAGCCTGGCGTAGTATTGCCAGCGCGCTGATGCTCATAGGTACTGTAACTGTCTGTTCGCTGTACCCTTCGATACGTCCTTGCTGGCGGCTGACGCCCGAGGCGAAGGGTTGGCCATTGAGGCTCAATTCCATGGCCAACCCTTTGAAATCCACGACTTCCTGGTTAGGATTTTGCACCCTGAGTCTGACCTCCATGCGCAGCTCAAGATCTTCTCTAGGCAGTGGCTCGATGCCAATGACAGTGACCATCACTGGGTCTTGTGGCGCAAACATTGAACAGGCGCTCAGCACAGACACCGTGGCTAGGGCCACCAGTAACCGCATGACAAAAGAAAAACGTGCTAGTACCGCCATGAGTGAGATCCCAAGCAATCTGCAGGTAAGCCCAAGCCGTTGATAGGATCAGGTCGGGCAATATCGCTCGCTGTTCATACGCATCTGTATCAGTCTGCAGCGACAGCCTGCCAGATTCCTCGGCCCGATAAACGCTCTCGGTCGTGTGGGGCATTGAAGTTCTGCTGAGGCCCCTTGGGCACGATCCCGTTCGGGTTGATGGTCTTGTGGCTCAGGTAGTAGTGCTTTTGAATATGCTCCATGTTCACAGTCGAAGCGATACCGGGCCACTGGTACAGTTCACGTAACCAGTTCGACAAGTTTGGATAGTCTTCAATACGACGCAGATTACATTTGAAATGCCCGTGGTACACAGCGTCGAATCGGATCAAGGTCGTAAACAAACGCACATCTGCTTCGGTGAGATACGCCCCCGCCAGGTAGCGGCTGTATTGCAACCGACCTTCTAGCGCTCGTAGCTCACCGAAGACGTCGTCGAAGGCCTGCTCATAGGCTTTTTGAGTCGTGGCGAAACCAGCTTGATAAACGCCATTGTTGACGGCTGGGTAAATGCGCGAATTGAGCTCGTCGATCGTGGCACGTAGCGGCCCAGGATAGAAGTCCAGGGTATTGCCGGTCAATTCGTCGAACGCTGAGTTGAACAGGCGGATGATGTCCGCCGATTCATTGTTCACGATGCGCTGATCGTGGCAGTCCCACAAAACCGGAACCGTCACGCGTCCACTGTAGCGGGGGTCGTCTTGGGTGTAGCGCTCATAAAGGTATTGGAACCCGTCAAGCTTGTCGCCCGACGAGCCTTCACGCTGGTCGAAGGTCCAGCCATGCTCGGCCATCCGCCAGCTCACCACAGACACGTCGATCAGCGGGGCCAGGCCCTTCAGTTCGCGAAGGATCAGCGCTCGATGCGCCCAGGGGCAGGCCAGCGATACGTAGAGGTGGTACCGACCCGGTTCGGCTTTGGGCAGCGAGTTGCGTCGTTGCGCCTGTTCGCGTTTGAACGCACCGTCTTCGTCGCTTTCATACCATTGGTCATGCCACTGCCCATCGATCAAAAGGCCCATGCCGTACTCCTCGCCACGTGATGTTTGTCGTTGGAGCCCAGCAGGCTGGCGGTGTTCGAATGGATGAAGCGGAAGTTGCCTTTTGTGGGTGCTATTGAGCGCTGCAGCGTGCGTTCCAGTACTGGCGCGCTATCGCGAAAGCCTGCTCGCGCTCGCTGCCTAGGCCGCGCAATGCCAGGGCCATAGTAGAGACGATCGCCAACTCGCCATAGCTGTCCTGCGCCTTACCTTGCCAGACATCCACAAGGTGCTGAGGCTGCAAGGATGCGGGCTTCACATGGCGCTGCGTGCTCAATGCAGGCCATTGTTCGTCCCAAGCCTGGCCGTCGGTTGCACCGTACAGATGACTGAGCACGTCCGGGTTGATTTCGATCTCGCCGCCGTCACCTTTCACGACGATGGCATGGTCGCCCAATAGCTGGCTGGCCTCACGGTGCACGGCTTGGTAGCCGGGATGGAAGATGCTTTGCAGGGCGCAGCGAGCGGCCAACGGGTTGAGAATCCGAGCCAGCGAATGGATAGGGGAGCGTAAGCCAAGCACGTTGCGCAGGTCGATCATTCGCTGCAGTTGCGGCGCCCAGTCTTGCAGCGGGAAAAAGGCCAGGGCGTGTTCTTCCAGCGCAATGGCCACCGCCTGCCAACTGCGACACAAGGGTATGTCCAGCAGGCTGAGCACTTGTTCGGTGTACAGCCGCCCTGCGGTATGCGCGCCGCCACCGTGCAGCACGATACGTATGCCATTGGCGGCCAGACATTTGGCAGCGAGCAGATACCAAGGCAGATGGCGTTTTTTGCCAGCATAGGTCGGCCAGTCGAGATCGACCGCGATAGACGGCGGGTTCAGATGCTGGCGTAGCGCTTCGGTAAATCCGGCCAGCTCCTCGGCAGTTTCTTCCTTGTGCCTGAGCAGCATGAGAAATGCGCCCAACTGGGCATCCTCCACTTGTTCTTCCAACAACATGCCCATGGCGGCTCGAGCTTCCTCGCGAGTCAAGCCACGCGCTCCGCGTTTGCCTTTGCCAAGCGTGCGGACGAATTCAGCGAAAGGGTGTTCGGCTGGTGTTTCCAGGGTTAAGGGGCGCGGTTCGGTCATATGCAGTTGGTCGGTTTAGGAAGGCCGGCAAGCTTGGCGGCGAGCTTGGCAGGAGTGCCGTTGAACAGGCGGTTGAGATGGGGACTGTTGCCTTTTTCCGGGCCTAGATGGAGGGCCGCATATTTGATCAGGGGGCGGGTGGCAGGCGATAGCTGATATTGTTCGTAGAAGGCTCTGAGCAAGACGAGAATCTGCCAATGATCGGGTGTCAGTTCGATGCCTTCGCGCTGCGCCAACGCCAGCGCCACAGGCTCGGACCACTCGTTCAGGTCGGCGAGGAAACCTTCTTCATCCAGGCCAACCAGGTGTCCACAGATATCCAATGCGTTCATAACCAGCTGTTCACCTTGTCGTAATGCAGCGACAGTTCGACGAAGCCTGAGTAGTCGAGCGCTTTGGCGTAATCCTGAGAAATGGCCCTGGCGTGCAGATCTTCTTGCAAGGCGAACAAGCGCCCCTGGAGCTGCGCGGCACACAACTGCAATGCGGTTTCACTGCCAGGGCGCAGCCCATTGACCGCCTCGCCACATAAGAGCACAGCGTCTTCAGCGCCAAGCAGACACAGGCAGCTGTCAAGCCGATCGTCGTTCCAAGGAGAATGCGCGATTATGTGCAGAGTCGTCATTACAGGGTCACCACGTGGTCGAAACGCTCAAGCAAAGCGCTCAGTTCATCGTCATCGAGCACCTCGACGGCCAAAGTCAGTGACTGTTCACCAAGGCCACGCCTGATCAGACTCGAGCGGCTGGCGAACAGTTGGTCGACGCCGAACATGGGCAATGCTTGCAAGTTGGCGCTGAGGTTCTTTTGCTCAAGGTGCACAGGTCGTTGGTCGATCGCCAGTTGCAAGACACCGTCATCGAGAAACAGCATGCCCAGCTCCAGATCGAACGCGCCCCCCGCCAGGGCGATGTCCAAGGCTTCGCGAGCCGCAGGGCCACTCCAAGGTCCTTGACGGCTGATGATCAACATGGATTTGGCCATATTCAGTCGCCTCCGAAGCAGATCAGGCGATCTGCCAATTGCGCCGCTTCATGCAGCTGGCCCAAGCCGGACAATTCCCAAGGCGCTGGCAGGTTCGCCGCAGGCCGTTGATAGCGTTGGGCTTCCTCCTGGTTGAGTACGCCACGACGCAACGCTGCGGCAATACAGACAACTGCATCGAGCCGGTGATTCTGAATGAAAGCACGCCACTGCGCAGCGACATCGATCTCGTCTTGAGGCGCGACGATGTTGGCTGAGGCGCTGTGAACGCCATCTTGGTAAAAGAACAGGCGCGTGATGTCGTGCCCGCCCTCGAGCACCGCTTCGGCGAAACGCAGTGCACGACGGGAGGAAGGCGCATGGGCGGGAGAGAAGACCGCGATCGCGAATTTCATGAACGACTCTGACAGAGAACTGCCGCCATGATAGAGCAAAACGCCCCAGGCGGCAGTCTCGCATCGTTGCTGCGGCTCAGGGTTGGCGAGTGCCTTCGGGCAGAAACCAGTTGAGCAGCAAGGCGCAGATCCCGCCAGTGGCCACGCCGGATTCCAACACGGCGCGTACGGCGCCTGGCATATGCGCAAGGAATTCCGGCACTTGGGCGACTCCCAATCCCAGGGCCAGGGACACGGCGATGATGAGCAGCGCCCTACGATCGAGCGTCGTGCTGGCCAGGATGTTGATGCCCGATGCCGCTACCGCGCCGAACATCACCATGGCCGCTCCGCCCAACACCGGTTCAGGCACGGCCTGGATGATACCCGCCACACTCGGGAACAGCCCCAACAGCACCAGCATGGCAGCGACCCAGATGCCGATATGGCGGCTGGCAATGCCGGTCAGCTGAATGACCCCGTTGTTCTGGGCGAAGATTGAGCTGGGGAAGGTATTGAACACGCCTGCCAGCAACGAATTGGCACCGTTGACCAAGACCCCGCCTTTGATCCGCTGCATCCACAACGGGCCTTCCACCGGTTGCTGGGACACCTTGCTCGTGGCAGTCACATCGCCGATGGCTTCCAGGGAAGTCACCAGGTAGATGACCAGCATGGGAATGAACAATGCCCAGGAAAATCCCAGCCCGAAGTGGAGGGGGGTTGGTACCTGAAACAATGCCGCCTCGTGCATGCCGGTGAAATCGAGCCTTCCCAGGTAGCCGGCCAACGCATAGCCAGCCATCAATGCAATCACGATTGCGCAACTGCGCATCCAGACCACGGGAATGCGGTTGAGCAGTACGATGATTGCGAGTACCACCCCCGACAGCAGCAGGTTTTCGCGATTGGCGAAGGTACCGTCGGCCATTGCCGAAAAGCCTCCACCCATGCTGATCAAGCCGACCTTGATCAGTGTGAGACCGATCATCAGTACGACAATCCCAGTTACCAGAGGAGTAATCAGGCGTTTGACGAAGGGCAAGGTCCGCGAAATACCCATCTCGATGAACGAGCCGGCGATCACCACCCCAAAGATGGCCGCCATCACCGTCTCCACGGGCGTACCTTGCTTGACCATCAACGATCCGCCGGCGATCAGTGGTCCGACGAAGTTGAAACTGGTTCCTTGCACGATCAGCAGCCCTGCGCCGAACGGTCCGAAGCGTCGACATTGCACGAAGGTGGCGATGCCGGAGATTACCAGTGACATCGACACGATCAGGTTGGTATCACGCGATGACACACCCAGTGCCTGACAGATCAAAAGGCCAGGTGTGACAATGGGTACGATGATGGCCAGCAGGTGCTGCAGCGCTGCTAGGACGCCGATCCACGGCCGGGGTTTGTCATCAAGCCCGAGGATTAAATCGTGGGTAGGCGCAGACGCGCCGGTACCGTGCTCGTGCGAACTCATGGAAGGCTGCCCCAGGAAAAGGAGCGCATTCTACGGCCATGGTGGGCGTTGGGGTAGGGGTACGGGTTGAACCTGTGCCGCTTGTTGAAAAGGGCGGCGGTGTTGATCGACATGTCCCGTCCTGAATAAGGTTTACACCTCTAATCCCGAGTTTCTGGAGAGTCAGATGGAGCAAGGTGTAAAGCGCACACAGGGTGATTACTCGCTGTCTTTTAAATTGGCGGTGGTTGATCAGATTGAAAAAGGCGAACTGACTTACAAGCAGGCCCAGGTGCGGTTTGGCATCCAGGGTCGGTCGACGGTTCTGGTATGGTTGCGTAAGCATGGTCGGCAGGATTGGAGCCAGGGGGCCTCGATCCGCGACGAGAGGAGCTGCGCGATGTCTGACCTCAAACCGCTCACTCCAGAGCAGCGGATCAAAGAGCTTGAGCAACAGCTTGAGCTGATGAGCCATAAGGCCCAGTTCTTTGAAACGGTCGTTGATGTTCTGAAAAATGACTATGGCGTCTCGGTCGTAAAAAAGCGATCCGGCAAGTCCTCTCGCAAGGTCAAGTCGCAGGACTGAGCATTGCCAGGGCTTGTCAGTTTCTAGGCATCAGTCGTCAGGCTTACTACAAGCGCAACCGAGCTGCTGATAGAAAGGAACGCCAGGCAGATCGGGTGGTTGAGTTTGTGCAGCAAGTCCGGATGCGCCAGCCTCGTCTGGGTACACGCAAGCTGCACTATCTGCTGCATTGCCAGCCTGACAAACGATTCCAGGTCGGTCGAGATAGGCTGTTTCAGGTCTTGGGAGAGCGCCGTTTGCTGGTGCTGCCCAAGCGGGCCTATCACAAGACAACACAGAGTTTTCATCGATTCTACCGCCATCCCAACTTACTCAAGGCCGGCCCAAGCCAAGTCGTTCCGACAAGGCCGGAGCACGTCTGGGTTGCCGACATTACTTACCTGCCCGCGCGTAACGGCCCGCTGTACCTGAGTCTGTTAACGGATGCGTACTCCAGGAAAATTGTGGGTCACCACGTCCATGAAAGCCTACATGCCGAGTCAGTGGCACAAGCCTTCAAGCAGGCATTACGAAAGCGGCGTCGTCGCCAGCCATTAGTTCACCATTCGGATCGAGGCATCCAATATTGCTCGGCGCTATACCAGTCACTGCACCAACGACACGATGTTCAGTGCTCCATGACTGATGGGTATGACTGCTACCAGAACGCGCTGGCCGAGCGAATCAACGGAATCCTCAAGATGGAGCTGCTGTTGAGCAGCCCTGAAGATCTTGAGCAAGCGAGGCAGATGGTTGACGAGGCGGTACAGATCTACAACACAGAACGGCCCCATACGGCCCTGAAAAACAAAACGCCCGATGCGGTGCATCGGGCGTTTTGAGGCCTGTCGGCCTACCTGAACAGGTGTAAACCTATTTCAGGACTAGACAACAGGTAATGAAAAGCCCGCCGAAGCGGGCTTTTTATGGCATGTCAGCGATAGGGCATCAGTCGTCGCGGCCCATCAGGCCAAACAGTTGCAGCAAGCTGACAAAGAGGTTGTAGATCGACACATATAGACTGATCGTCGCCATGATGTAGTTACGTTCGCCACCATGGATGATCGCACTGGTCTGGAACAAGATGCAGACCGAGGAGAACAGGACGAAGCCGGCGCTGATCGCCAACTGCAAACCACTAATCTGGAAGAAGAAGCTGGCAACCACCGCGCCTAAGAGGACGAAGAAGCCTGCAGTGATGAAGCCGCTGAGGAAGCTCATGTCCTTGCGGCTGATCAGCACGTAGGCCGACAGGCCACCGAACACCAGCGCCGTCATGGCGAAAGCCGAGCTCACGACTTCGGCGCCGCCAGCCATGCCCAGGTAACGGTTGAGAATCGGGCCAAGGATGAAGCCCATGAAACCGGTCAGGGCGAAGGTTGAGACCAAGCCCCATACCGAATCGCGTAACTTGGCAGTCAGGAAGAACAAGCCATAGAAGCCAATCAACACCACGAACACGTTCGGGTAGCCGACACGCATCTGTTGGGCGACGAAGGCCATGAGGCCACTGAAAGCGAGGGTAAGTGCCAATAGGCCATAAGTGTTGCGCAGGACTTTGCTGACCTCCTGCTGCTCGATCTGCTGACCGTCCCGGACGGCGTAATCCTGTTCGCGCATGGCGACACTCCTGTGAGTATTGAAACATGTTGTCGCAAGAGCATATCAGAGCCCTGAGAAAGCGCGACATAGAGAGTTTGACAGCGTGTGTCATTGAGGTATTATGGCGCCCGCAAAACAGCTGGAAGCGTGGCCGAGTGGTTTAAGGCAACGGTCTTGAAAACCGTCGATGGGCAACTATCCTAGAGTTCGAATCTCTACGCTTCCGCCACATTCAAACCCCCGAGAAATCGGGGGTTTTTGCGTTCTGAGCAGGCCAAAGGCACCAGGCCGACCTGCCCTCGGCGCGATACCTCTGGGACGCTCCAGAGGCTGCCCAAGGTCCCGGGCAGCCCGCTCAAAGAACGACCCCGCTTCCTCGATTCAGCACGCAGTGCGATGGCGTCCGGCCCCTCAAAATCAATTCCCCAACCAGCGCACCAACGCCTCATTGAACGCCTCCGGCTCCTCCATCTGCGGCGCATGCCCCAATTTGGCAAACTCGATCAGCTCAGCCTTCGGTATGGCTTTCTGCGCAGCCTTGCCAAGCGCCGGGTAGTCTCCCAATTTGGCTTTCACCTCTGCCGAGGCGATATCGCTACCGATGGCCGTGGTGTCGGTTTGTCCGATCATCAACAGAGTAGGCACCTGGATCTTGGGGAACTCGTACACCACCGGCTGCGTGAAGATCATGTCGTAGACGAGCGCCGAGTTCCAGGCCACCTCTTTCTTGCCAGGGCCGGCGTTCAAACCGGCCAGCATGTCCACCCACTTATCGTACTCAGGCTTCCAGCGGCCGTCGTAATAGGTCTTCTGTTCGTAGGCTTTGATGGATTGGGCAGTGACTTTCAGTTCACGCTCGAACCACTGATCCACCGTTCGATAGGGAACGCCCAAGGCCTTCCAGTCTTCCAGACCGATCGGGTTGACCAGTACCAGCTTCGACGTGTCGGCGGGGTACATCAGCGCGTAGCGAACGGCCAGCATGCCGCCGGTCGAGTGACCGACCACGCTTGCCTTCTCTACCCCCAAGTGCTGTAGCAGGGCGTGCGTGTTGCGAGCCAACTGCTGAAACGTGTACTGGTACCGTTCGGGTTTGCTCGAAGAGCAGAACCCGATTTGGTCGGGCGCGATGACCCGGTAGCCGGCGTCGCTAAGCTGCTTGATGATACCTTCCCAGGTCGCGGCGCAGAAATTCTTGCCGTGCAGCAGAACGGCGGTGCCTAGCGTCGACTTCGGATCTTTGGCCGGTACGTCCAGGTACCCCATCTGCACATGTTCGCCCTGCGACGTCAACGCCAGATGTTTCAAAGGGTAGGGATAGGCGAAGCCTTCCAGCTGGGGGCCATAGGTATTGGCCGCATTGGCCTGTTGCACGCCTGCGCACAACAGTCCCACGAGAATTACTGATCGTATTCTGCTTTTCATGTTTGCTTGCCTCCGTCTCCAGCACTTGCGCACCCTCGACAATCACGGGGATCGATATGCCCTTGGCGTGACGACAATTGCCGAAGGCTTCCTCTACGAGAACAACGCGCAAGCAATAATTCCCGCTTGCGACCGCTAATTTACGCCAGGCACCCCATGTGGCATGCCCGCCTACTGCTTGTCATCAACCTTCGCACCCCTCTACCGAGCGCCGCGCCTGCTCGGTCACCGATTTCTGCAGATCCTGATACCAGAGCCCCGCATCGTAGGCGATGGTCACGATCGTCCTGTGCGCGTGCTCAGGTTCGCGCACCATCCGTTGAGCGACTGCCAAACACGCGGCTGCCGTGTTGCCGACAAAGGCACCGCTCTGCATATAAAAGGTGCGCTGCGCCATCAGCATCTCTTCCTGTGTGACGCTGCAATGCCGATCGACCAATACCCAGTCCAGAAACGGCGGGCAGACGCCGACCGCCATGCCTTCGAAGCGGTGGTCAGCGAAGATGCCCGCTTTCGAATCGCAGCCGGCCGGATCGACCAGCACGGTTTCGACGTCGAAACCCTGATCCTTGAGCCCCAACGTGATTCCGGAAAAGCTTGCGCCAGTGCCTGCACAACCCACGAACAGCAATTCCTTGCCGGCCCGGGCCTGGATCAGCTGACACGCCAGCTCCGTGGCGGTCTGATAGCGATGGGCGTCGACCCCCACGGCATTGTTGAACTGGTCGGTATAGAAGTACGACTTGCCCAGTGCTGCCTGTTGCTCCAGCCGATACATCACCACGTCCTTGGGGGTGGCGCCTGCCAGCAGCATGTCCTTGCCAATCAGCGTAGCGCCGAAGCATTCGAGCAGGTCGCGTTTGGTCTGGCTGAAGCTCAACCCCACCGCCAGCTCCACGGCGATATCATGGCGGTGGCAAGCGGCGATCAGACCGAAGCCGAAGTTGCCACCGGTTTTCTCGATGACCGTGGTTTCACCCGGCACGATATCGCCGTTGCGCACCGCGCAGTCGATGATGTGCTTGGCGGCGCGGTATTTATGGCTACCGCCCGGGTTATGCATTTCCAGTTTGGTGAGGATGCGCTCTGCGGTGCGGATCAGTTTGCTCATTTGCTGTTGCCCACGGCCGTGTAGTGCGGCTGCGCGTTGCTATGCAACACATAAAGGGTCGCCAGCAACAAGATCACGCACAGGCTCAGGCACAGGGCGTTGGTGCCCACCCAGCCGATCGAATTGAGCAGCACGGCCGGCGTGAAGGCGCCCAACGTGGCGCACACGGCGATGGCCAGATCGTTCTTGCCTTGCATCTGCATGGCGCCGGGGCTGTTTTGCAGACTTTGCGCCAGCAACGCGCCGCCGCCGACGTAGGTCAGGTTCCAGCCCAGACCCAGCACGATCAGCGATACGGTCATGGCCGCGTAACCGTGCAAGGTCATGTTGAGCAGGGTGCAGCCGATGAGCATGGCCAGGCCCGTACACAGCGTGGTGCGCAGACCCAGCTTTTCGATGATCGTGCCTGTGAAGAAGGAGGGCGCGAACATGGCGATGACATGCCATTGGATCGCCAGACGCACGTCGGAGAACGAGTCGTGCATGTGCTGCATGTGCATCGAGGCCTGGATCATCAGCAAGTTCATGATGCCGTAGCCGATGGCGGCGATCGCCATGGCAGTGACCAGCGTCGGTGTGAGAGGGATGGCGGCGTCGCGGTTGGCCTTCGGCCTTTGTGCGCTGGCCGGGTTGGCTGGCGAGGCAGGCAAGCACAAAGCGATCAGCAGCGACAGGCCGGCCAAGACGATGAACGCGGCGTAGCACAGCGAGAACAGCGCATAGCCCGCCACCTCACGCAGCAGCTCGGTCAGCGTCGGGCCGACCACGGCGGCGACCACGCCGCCGGCCACCACCAGCGACAGCGCCTTGGGCTTGAGCGCTTGCAGGAGGTTGTCGGTAGCCGCGAAGCGGTTGAAGTTGGCGAAGGCGATGTACACCCCCAGCGCGGCGTGGCTAAGCACCAGTAGCGCGAACTGCCGATGCTCGACTGCCATGAAGCCGCTGACGCCAGACACCACCAACGGCAGCGCGCCCAGCATGAACGCCGGTTTGCGACCGGTGCGGCTCATCAAGCGGGACGCAGGGTAGGTGGCCAGCATCACGCACAGAAATTGCACGCCGTAGGGCAGGGTGGACCACTGCGCAGCTGGTGCCAGCGCCGAGCCGACGATGGCGGCCATGGTCACCGACATCACCGCTGTGGTGAGGTTGATCGACTGGGCGGTGAAGTACAGGTAGGTGCGGCGGGGCAGGCGAGGGTTCATGCGTGCTGCTCCCTATAGATCGACAGGTCGGTCGAGGCTTCGGGGAATTCGCAGATCAGCCGTTCCTTGCTCTTGCCCAGGCGTTTGCGGCGTACGCTCAGCCGGCCGATGCGCTGCGGCGATTGCAGGTGGGTGCCGCCACAGGGGATTTCGATCCCTCGGTACGACCACAGTCGTGCGTCTTCCAGGCCTTGTACGGCGGTGTTGCCGATCACGTCCTCATGCGCGATCAGTTCATTGGCCAGGCGCTCGATCTCGCGCACTTCCTCGGCGCTGAAGGATTCTTCGACGAGGAAATCGAAACGCGCGCCGTCTTCCTTGATGTGGCAGCCGATGGTCCACTGCTCCAGTTCCTGACGAAGTTGCACGGCGGCGGCGTAGAGAAAGTGGCTGGCACTGTGAGACAGCGTCAGGCGATCGCGCCGCAGCGCGTCGATACTGACCCGGGCCGGCATGTGCGCGGTGACCCGCTCCAATAAATGCAAGTCGTCCGGATGGATCATGTGCAAGATGATGCCGCCCAACTTTCCGCCCTTGAAACCGTCCAGGCGAATGGGCGTGCCATAGAGTTTTTTCGCCCAGATGAAGCGCAGCGTGCCGATGGGCAACTCGATGGTGCCGTGGTCGGCCTCTTGGCCGCCGCCTTCGGGATAGGCCACGGTACTGTCGAGTTCCAGCGCGTCGGCATGCACACGGGTGACTTGCGTGGTGGCCGACGTTAAATACTGGTCTTGGTAATACAACTTTTCAGTGCTACGCAGGACTTCGTTATTGAGCAATGTATTCATGGTTCCACTACCATTTGCAGGGAAGTTCTGACCTGCACCCGGGCGCGCGCAGGGACGTCTTTGCTAATGATGCAATTGGGGCCGATGAACACGTCATCGCCAATGTTCACTGGGCCTAGCACACTGGAAAACGCACCGATCTGAACACGGTTGCCGATGCGTGGATGCCTGGCGCCCGATGGGTTGTGGCCGATGCCGCGGGCGCCCAGAGTGACGCCGCCGAGGATGTAGCAATCGTCGCCGATGACGCTGGTTTCACCGATGACCGTGCCCACACCGTGGTCGATGATGAAGCGCTCGCCAATGCGGCTGCGAAAGTGGATTTCCGCACCCGAGAGCATCTTGCCGCGGCGCGACAGCATGCCGGCGAGGCACTGCGCATCTGTGATGCGCGCGCCAACGTGCAGATGCACTTGGTGCGCGAGGCGATAATGCAGGACGGCCGCGTAAGACGTGTAACTTCTAGCGATGAAAATCGGATCGAAGCCCGAGGCTGGATCTTTAGAGGCGAAGGCGAGCAAGTCTTCGTGGCATGTTTCGGCAACTTCCTGAATCAACGAAGTGTCGTTGAGTATGGAAAATTCCTGTGTCGAACAGCACTCCAGCAGCGCCGCGGTCAGTAAGTTTTTAATGGTGCAGAACGACGCCGATTCATAATGAACGGGCAGCCGAACGGGTGCATGAGGTTGCATGTCCATGTTGGCCATCGATGCGCTTTCCAGTTATCTGGTCTTGGGTATTGGCGTTGACAGGGCATTAATCGAGAGACGCCGCTGAAGTGATAGTCGCACTATTCGAACTGCCGCAAACGAACAGTCGACAACCTTTTCAGTTAACTGTTAGCATTTATTTCCTAACGGTTTGGCGATGGCCCATGAGCAACAGCGCGCTGTACGACGACTTGAAGCAGCGGCTGGCGAATGGCGAGTGGCTGGCCGGGCAACGCATGCCGTCGATCCGTAAGTTGGCGGGGGGCGGGCATAGCTACCACGATGCCGTTTCGGCCTACGCGCGGCTGGTCAGCGAAGGCGAGCTGACCGCGTTTCCGGGCCGCGGTTACTTCGTCACCAGCAGGGCTGCGCAGATCGCCGTCAGCCATGACCCGCTCAGCATGGACAGCGACCCGCTGTTCCGGCTCCTGCAAGGCGGCCAGCACTACATCAAACTGGGCTGCGGTTGGTTGCCGCCGCAATGGCGCGACACCGAATCGCTGGCCAAGGCGATTCGCCGCACTGCGCGCCTGGAGCAGAGTTCGTTGGCCGAATACGGCGATATCCTTGGGCACCTGCCCATGCGCAAGCAGCTGTGCGTGCACATGAAGCGTCAGACCCGCGTGGACGCCAGGCCCAACCAGGTCATCACCACCCTTGGTGCGACCCAGGCGCTGGACCTGCTGGCGCGCCTGCTGATCAAACCGGGCGACCATGTGTTCGTCGATGAGCCGGGCAACGGCAACCTGATCCGTCTGATCCAGCTCGCCGGCGGGCATGTAGTAGGCATTCCGAGGGCAGCGGACGGGCCGGACATCGCTGAGATGCAAGCCTACTTGAGTAACCACAAGGTGCGCGCCTTCTTCTGCAATAGCACCCTGCACAATCCCACCGGTGGCAACATCAGCCCGCACAATGCCTTCAAGGTGCTGCGCCTGGCCATCGAACACGAGTTCTATGTCGTGGAAGACGACGTCTACGGCGATTTCAGTCCAGGCGTGCGGCAGACTTTCGCCGAGCTCGACAACCTGGAACGGGTCATCTATATCGGCAGCTTTTCCAAATGCCTTTCGGCCTCGCTGAGGGTCGGTTACATCGCCTGTGCGCAGGAACTGATCGAGCCGTTGACTCGCCTGAAACTGCTGACCTGCGTGGCTGTGCCGGCGTTCTGCGAACGCTTCGTCAACACGATCCTGTCCGACGGCACCTATGCGCGGCACATGAAGGACGTACAGCAACGCCTGATCAGTCAGCAGGTGCAGACCCAGCAACTGCTGCTGGCACGGGGCTGGCGCTTCGATATCGAACCACAAGGCGGCATGTTCATCTGGGCCTATCACCCGGACTTACCGAACCTGCAACCGCTGATCACCACCCTCGAAGCGCAGAAGATCCTGCTGATGCCAGGCTCTGCGTTTGCCGTCACGCGCGACTACCAGCGCTATGCACGGATAAACTGCACGCATTTTTCCCAGGAGGTCGCGCGACATTTCACTGTGAAGGCGTTTTGAAGACGCCCATTGGCCCGGCCACCAAAGGGGTCGGAGCCGCCGTAGTAATGTGCTGTAGGTGCTGAACCCTCAGCAGACCCGCTGGACTAATCTGAATATCTTCATTCTCTTTTCATCTCATTAAGTAGGAGCACCGGCACATGCAATTAGGAATCGTCGGTCTTGGCCGCATGGGCGGCAACATTGCACGACGCTTGATGCGTGCGGGCCACCAGATCGTGGCCCATGACCGTGACCTTCAAGCCGTACAAACGCTGGCTGGCGAGGGCGCCACGGGCGTTCACGATCTGGCCGAAATGGTCAAGGCACTGCAAGCGCCGCGGGCCGTCTGGGTCATGCTGCCGGCTGGCGCCCCCACCGAGCAGACCATCGCGCAATTGGCCGATTTGCTCGAACCCGGCGACTCGATCATCGACGGTGGCAACACCTTCTACAAAGACGACATGCGCCGCGCCGTCGAGCTGGCGAGCCGGGGCATGCATTATCTGGATGTCGGCACGTCCGGCGGCGTATGGGGCCTGGACCGTGGCTACTGCATGATGATCGGCGGCGAGAAGGACGTCTTCGAGCGCCTCGAGCCCCTGTTCAGCGCCCTGGCCCCAGGTGTCGGCGAGATTCCTCGCACCCATGGCCTGCAAGGCGAGCACCAGCGTGCCGAACATGGCTATCTGCACGCCGGCCCACCCGGTGCCGGCCACTACGTGAAGATGGTACACAATGGCATCGAGTACGGCTTGATGCAGGCCTACGCCGAAGGCTTCGACCTGCTGCGCAGCAAAGGCAGCGACGAGTTGCCCGAGGCCCAGCGTTTCGACCTCAACCTGCCGGAGATCGCCGAAGTGTGGCGCCGTGGCAGCGTCATCACGTCCTGGCTGCTGGACCTGACCGCCGACGCCATGGTCGCCGACCCGCAGCTGTCGCAGTTCAGCGGCTCGGTGTCCGACAGTGGCGAAGGACGTTGGACCATCGATGCCGCCGTCGAGCAGGCCACGCCTGTGCCGGTGCTGTCCAGCGCGCTGTTCGCCCGCTTCCGTTCGCGCCAGCAGCAGGGCACCTTCGGTGACAAAGTGCTCTCGGCCATGCGTCTGGGCTTTGGTGGCCACGTCGAGAACAAACGCCCATGACCGCACAGAAGACGCCTGCCGCACCGCCCTGCACGCTGTTCCTCTTCGGCGCCAGCGGCGACCTGGTCAAGCGCCTGCTGATGCCGGCGCTGTACAACCTCAGCCGCGACGGTCTGCTGGACCGCAACCTGCGTATCGTCGGTGTGGACCACAACGCGTCCACGGCCGAAGCGTTCGGCGAGCGCCTGCATGACTTCCTCGCCGAGCGTGACGCCGGCGGCGAAGGTGCGCCCAAGAGCGTCGACGAGAAGCTCTGGGCAAGTCTTGCCAAACGCTTGGACTACCAGACCGGCGATTTCCTCGACATGGCCACCTACCAGGCCATCGGCGAGCGCATCGCCAAGACCGACCACGGCAACGCGATCTTCTACCTGGCTACTTCGCCGCGCTTCTTCCCGGAAGTGGCGCAGCGTCTGGGCGAGGCCGGCCTGCTGGACGAATCCGCGGGCGGCTTTCGCCGCGTCGTGATCGAAAAGCCGTTCGGCACCGACCTTGCCAGCGCCCAAGCGCTGAACGCTTGCCTGCTCAAGGTGATGAGCGAGCGGCAGATCTACCGCATCGACCATTACCTGGGTAAGGAAACGGTGCAGAACATTCTGGTCAGCCGCTTCTCCAACGGCCTGTTCGAGTCGTTCTGGAACAACCACTACATCGACCACGTGCAGATCACCGCAGCGGAAACCGTGGGGGTCGAAACCCGCGGTGCGTTCTACGACGGCACCGGCGCCTTGCGCGACATGGTGCCCAACCACCTGTTCCAGCTGCTGGCGATGGTTGCCATGGAGCCGCCCGCTGCCTTCGGCGCCGACGCCGTACGCGGCGAGAAGGCCAAGGTCATTGGCGCCATCCGCCCATGGTCGAGCAAGCTGGCGTTGAAGAACTCGGTACGCGGCCAGTACGCGGCGGGCAAGCGCGGTGACAATGACTTGCCTGGCTATCGCCAGGAAGGCAACGTCGACCCCGCCAGCCAGACCGAAACCTACGTGGCGTTGAAGGTGATGATCGACAACTGGCGCTGGGCCGGCGTGCCGTTCTACCTGCGTACGGGCAAGCGCATGAGCGTGCGCGACACCGAAATCGCCATCTGCTTCAAGCCGGCGCCCTACGCACAGTTCCGCGATTCGGCTCTGGCGCGGCCCAAACCCAACTATTTGAAGATCCAGATCCAGCCGAACGAAGGCATGTGGTTCGACCTGCAGGCCAAGCGCCCCGGCCCGGAACTGATCACGCAGAACGTCGAGCTGGGGTTCGCCTACAAGGACTTCTTCAACATGACCCCGGCTACGGGCTACGAAACGCTCATCTACGACTGCCTGACCGGTGACCAGACGCTGTTCCAGCGCGCGGACAACATCGAGAACGGCTGGCGCGCGGTGCAGCCGTTCCTCGATGCCTGGGTCAGCGGCGGCGAGGTACACGAGTACCCAGCCGGTGAGGACGGCCCCGAAGCGGGCAACGAACTGCTGACCCGTGACAAGCGCGAATGGCATGGGCTCGGCTGACGGCCGAGCCAAACCCTGGGTACCGGCCTGCAGCGACTTCCACCCGTATTGTTGAGGACACCCGATGCCCGCACTGATCGAAGACTACGCCTTGCTCGGTAACTGCCGCAGCGCCGCGCTGGTCAACCGCAACGGCTCGCTAGACTGGTTGTGCCTGCCGCGCTTCGATGCGCCGGCCGTGTTCGCCAGCCTGCTGGGCAACGAAGAGAACGGTCGCTGGCGCGTTGCGCCGACAGATACCGTCGAGCATAGCGAGCGTCGTTACCTGGAAGACACCCTGGTGCTGGAGACGCTCTACGTCACCGCCACAGGGCGCGCACGGGTCCTCGACCTGATGCCGCTCAACGATACCCATTCGGTGGTGCGCATCGTCGAAGGCCTCAGCGGCGAGGTCAATTTCGAGATGGACCTGGTGTTGCGCTTCGACTATGGCCGCAGCGTGCCTTGGGTCGAGAAACTCGACCCCTTGACCTTGAGCGCCGTGGCCGGACCGGACCGGGTGATCCTCAGCAGTACGGTCGCGACCCACGCCATGGACCATCACACGGTCGCACGCTTCCGGGTCGGCAAAGGCACGCGGGAAGTGTTCAGCTTGCGCCACCAGCGCTCGCACCTGCCGGTGCAGCCAGGGTTCGATGCCGACGAGGCGCTCAAGGACACCATCGATCAGTGGCAGGCCTTCGCGGGCCGTTGCCCGGAAGTGGGTGCCTACAGCGCGCAGGTTCGTCGTTCGCTGATCACCCTCAAGGCCATGACCTACGCCCCTACAGGCGGCATCGTCGCGGCCGTGACCACCTCGTTGCCCGAACGCATCGGTGGCGAACGCAATTGGGACTATCGCTTCTGCTGGCTGCGCGACGCCACCATGACGCTGCTCGCCTTCATGAACCTGGGCTACGTCGACGAAGCCCAGGCCTGGCGCGAATGGCTGATGCGCTCGGTGGCCGGCAACCCCGAGCAGATGCAGATCATGTACGGCCTGGCGGGCGAGCGTGACTTGCAGGAATACACGCTGCCATGGCTGGCCGGTTACGAGCACTCGCAGCCCGTACGGGTAGGCAACGCTGCGGCCGATCAGCGCCAGCTCGACATCTATGGCGAAGTGGCCGACGCCATGAGCCAGGCGCTCAAGGCCGGTTTGCCGCGTCATCCGCGCAGCGCAGCCATCGCGCGCTTGATCCTGCCGTACGTTGAGAGCATCTGGCGCGAGCCGGACGAGGGCATCTGGGAGGTGCGCGGTGGGCGTCAACACTTCGTGCATTCCAAGGTCATGGCCTGGGTGGCTTTCGACCGTGCTGCGAGCCTGGCCGAAACGCGCGAGGACAGCGGCCAGAGCCAGCATTACCGGCAGGTCGCCGAGCAGATACACCGTGAGGTGTGCGAGCAAGGGCTGGACCCAAGCGGGCAGTATTTCGTCCAGGCTTATGGATCCAGGGAGATGGACGCCAGTCTGTTGCAAATCGCTCTGACCGGGTTCCTGCCGGCCGATGATCCGCGCTTCCTGCGTACCCTCGAACAAATCGAGCAACGCTTGCTGCACGAAGGTCTGGTGCTGCGCTACGACAGCGACAACTGCACCGACGGCCTGACGGCGGGCGAGGGGACATTCCTGGTCTGCACGTTCTGGCTGTGCGACGTTTATGTGCTGGTCGGGCGCCAAGCCGAGGCCGAGGCGTTGTACCAGCGCTTGCTGGACTTGACCAACGACGTGGGCCTGTTGGCCGAGCAATACGATCCGCAAAGCCAGCGCATGTTGGGCAACTTCCCACAGGCGTTCAGCCACATCGGGGTGATCAACACTGCGCTGAACCTGTACCGGGCGCAATGCCCGGTGCGCGACCGCGCCAGCGGCGGCGAGTAGTCGCTCGCAGATGGGGAGGGATGGCTATAGTGAAGCCATTCCCTCCTTTGGAGCTTGCCGATGCGTTTGATCAGTCGCGAACCTTGGTGGCACGTGCCGCCCAAGCCCGGTCAGCAAGAACGGGACCTGCACTGGGGTTATCTGGAAATCTATGCCGATGGCAGCACGGTCTTCGTCGACCAGCGCCCGACCGCGCGTGAGCTGGCCGAGCGCAAGAGTTGCCGCCACTTTCCCGATGCCGACACGCCAGCGGGCTCAGTCTTCCAGCGCTGACAAGCGCGCTTCCAATGCGGCAATGCGTGCTTCCAAGGCTGCAAGGCGATCTTCGGAAGCGCTGCCGGCGTCACGCGGCTGATCGCTCGTGCCGTGCTGGCGGGCGGCGAGGGTGGCTTCGATGTGTGCGGGGTCGCCCAGCGCATGGGTGTAGCGGTCTTCACGCTGGCCCGACTGGCGCGGTAGGTGCAGAGCGAGTTCGCGGGTCACCAGGCGCTCGAGCTGATGCTGGACCTGGTCCAGGTCTTCGAAGGCGTGCAAACGCTGGCTGCGGGTCAGCAACTCGCTCAACGTCTGCGGGCCGCGCAGGAACAACAAACCGAGCAGCACACGCTGTGCTGGGACCAGTTCCAGCGCCTTGTCCAGACGATGCTCCCAGCGGTCGGCGCGGTTGCCCATCTGCAAGCGGGCCATGTCCTGCGCTTCCAGCGCGCGCAGCGCTTGCCCGACCTGACCGGCCGAGAGGTTCATCACCGGTTCTCGGCTGGTCTTCTGGTTGCAGGCGACGACCAGCGCGTTGAGCGTCAAGGGGTAGCTTTCCGGGCTGGTGGCCTGCTTTTCGATCAAGGCGCCGAGGATGCGCACCTCGACGTCGTTCAAACGTGCTTCGCCAGCGCTTTGCTGTTCTGACATGGCCTTGTCTCGATGCAATGAAAAGGCCATTAGCGTAGGGGGTGTGAGGGGCTGAGGCAATCGTTCCCCAGGGGCGGCCAACATGGGCTGGCCGCAATGGGTCAGGCGCTGCGTCGCTCCATGGCTTCGCATGCGGCGGCGGTGAACAGCACGTCGGTCGAGGAGTTCAGCGCGGTTTCCGCCGAATCCTGCACCACACCGATGATGAAGCCGACGGCAACCACCTGCATGGCGACTTCGCTGGGAATGCCGAACAGCCCGCAGGCCAGCGGAATCAACAGCAACGAACCGCCGGCCACGCCCGATGCGCCACAGGCGCAGATCGACGCCACCACGCTGAGCAGCAGCGCCGTGGGCAGGTCCACCGTGATGCCCAGGGTGTGTACGGCGGCCAAGGTCAACACGGTGATGGTGATCGCTGCGCCGGCCATGTTGATGGTCGCGCCCAGCGGGATCGACACCGAATAGGTGTCTTCATGCAGGCCGAGCTTTTCCGACAACGCCAGGTTGACCGGGATGTTCGCCGCCGAACTGCGGGTGAAGAACGCGGTGATGCCACTTTCGCGCAGGCACATCAATACCAGGGGGTAGGGGTTGCGGCGGATCATGCAGAACACGATCAGTGGGTTGATCACCAGCGCGATCGCGAGCATGCAGCCTATCAGTACCGCCAGCAGGTGCAGGTAGCCCAGCAAGGCTTGCAGACCAGCCTGGGCCAAGGTCGAGGCGACCAGGCCGAAGATCCCCAGGGGCGCAAAGCGGATGACCACGCGCACCAGGTCGGTCACCGCCGTGGCCAGGTCTTCGGTCAACCCCCGGGTCGCTTTGCCAGCCTTGCGCAGCAGCATGCCCAAGCCGATCGCCCAGGTGAGGATGCCGATGAAGTTGGCTTCGGCCAGCGCCTTGACCGGGTTCTGGACCGCGCTCAATACCAGCCCCTGCAGGACTTCGCCGATGCCACCGGGCGGGCTCATGTCGATTTGCGCGGTATCGAGCACCAACGTCGATGGGAACTGCATGCTCGCCACCACGGCCAGCGCGGCGGCAGCGAAGGTGCCGAACAAATAGAGCCAGAGGATCGGGCGGATGTGCGTCTGCTGCCCCTGCTGATGGTTGGCGATCGATGCGATCACCAGCACGAAGACCAGGATCGGCGCCACGGCCTTGAGCGCCGTCACGAACAGGCTACCCAGCAGCGTCAGGCTGGTCGCGACGCTGGGCGCCAGGACAGCCAGGAGAATACCGGCGACCAGGCCGATGACGATCTGGATGACCAGGCTGGTACGGGTGAGCAGGCGAAGAACGGCGGACATATACAGCGAAGCCTCGGAAAGTGAGCGGCGGACTCTACCATAGACGTTCTCGTCCCGGTCAGACCTCCGGGCACCCGTTGAACAGCTCGCGCCGCGCGCCTTGGGTGATCGCCACAATGCCCGGATGCTTGACCTTGCGCTCGACGGAAATGGCATAGAACGCCTCGGTCACCGCGTCGGTGTGGCCGATCTGCTCCACGGCGCATTGCCGGCAGACCTCTTCTGCGATCACGCTGGGCGCGACGAACAGGCCACTGCCGGACTGGCCGAAGGCCTGCATCAGGGCGCTGTCGTCGAACTCGCCGACGATCCTGGGGTGCACCCGTTGCTCGGCGAGCCAGCGCAGCAAGCGGCTGCGCAGCATGCTGTCCTGCCCGGGGATCAGCAACGGAGCGTTGTCCAGGCAGGCGGGGAAAGGCCAGGCAAGCTGGCCGGCGAGGGCTGGCGTCGCGAAGAAGCTCAGGCCCGACTCCCCTAGTTTCTGGCTGTGGCCCTTAATATCGAGATGGTTGGGCATGGGGCGGTCGGAAATCACCAAGTCCAGCCGTTGGACGGCAAGGTCGGCGAGCAAGCGTTCGAGCTTGTCTTCGCGGCAACTGATGCGCAGCGCCCGATCCCGTTCCATGGCTGGTGCCAGCAGGCGGTAGACGATGGACTTGGGCACCACGTCGGCCACGCCCACGCGAAACAGCACTTGTTGCCGGTCGGGCGCGGCTCGCAGCACACCTTCCAGTTCGCTGGCGATCTGAAACATCTGCTCGGCGTACTCGAGCGTGCGACGGCCGCTTTCGGTCAGTTCGAGTTGGCGACCCACACGCTGGAACAGTTCGATGCCATGGGTCTGCTCGAACAGGCCGATTTGTCCGCTGACGGTCTGGGGCGTGAGGTTCAGCTGTTCGCTGGCGCGAGCGATGCTGCCGGTCTTGGCAGTGACCCAGAAATAGTGCAATTGGCGATAGTTGAGCATCTGAAACATTTGGTTCGAGAAAAGCGAAGTATACCTGGTGAAAAAACGAATTTTCCTGATGTTTCGCCTTGTCTACTCTGTGCGCGATCCCGCGCCTAGCGCGCCTCAACGACCTTCGCAGAGATTCGACCCATGGACTACCTATTGCAACTCGCTTCGAACCCTACTGCCTGGGTGGCGCTGGCCACGCTGGTGGCGATGGAAGTCGTCCTGGGTATCGACAACCTGATCTTCATTTCGATTCTCACCAACAAGCTGCCGGAGCAGCACCGTTCCAAAGCCCGGCGCATCGGGATCAGCATGGCATTGGTCATGCGCTTGGCGCTGCTCAGCACCGTCGCCTGGATCGTGCAGTTGACCGAACCGGTGTTCGAAGTGTTCGGCCATGCGTTCTCCTGGAAGGACATGATCCTGATCGCCGGTGGCCTGTTCCTGTTGTGGAAGGCGACCAAGGAGATCCACGAAAGCGTCGATCCGCATGGCTCCAAGGAAGAGGCCAAGGCCGGCGCTACCGTGACGCTGGGCTTTTCGGCGGCGATCGTGCAGATCTTGATCCTCGACATCGTCTTTTCCATCGACAGCATCATCACTGCCGTGGGCATGACCGAGCACTTGCCGATCATGATCATCGCCGTGATCAGTGCCGTGGTGGTGATGCTGGTGGCGGCCGATCCGCTGGCCAAGTTCATCAACGACAACCCGACCGTGGTCATGCTGGCGCTGGGCTTCCTGATCATGATCGGCATGACCCTGATCGCCGAAGGCTTCGGTGCGCATGTGCCTAAAGGCTATGTGTATGCGGCGATGGCGTTCTCGACCTTGATCGAGGTGCTGAACATCCTCTCGCGTCGTGCCCGGACCAAGCGCAACGCGACTGGGGACTGACGGACAAGCCAAACCCTCGGGCCGAGAGGCTCTGGTGGTCAGTGCGGGGAAGCTTTGCGCAAGTTGCCGCGCGGTTTCCTGGGGGGTGGCAGGGAAGCGTGGCGGCGCAGAATGCGCATCACCCCCCATAACATTGCCAGGGCCACGCTGGCCCACATGGCTATCAGCATGAGTATCGCCATCGTCAGACTCATGATCGGCTCCTTCCCCAGGCACGCATGATTGGGTGGTGGATACGAACTCAAGTCTAGCTGCAAGTCGATAGGGCTCAATGCCCTTCGGTCCAGCTTCGACGACTCGCGCCGCGCTGTACCGCGTGCAATACGCGGCCTATGATCGTGGGTCATGCCAGGCGTCGTCCGCTTGGCCACGACAAGCGAGAACCCATGTCGCAGCATTCTTCCCCTTTGCGCAGTTCCATTGGACGCCGTTGGCTGGTCGCGGGTGCGTTGCTGATCGGTCTGAGCGGCTGCGCCGGAACGCCGGAGGCCCTGCCCAAAGACCTGGCGCAGCGGGTCGAAATCAGCAGCGTGCCGTTTTTTCGCGGCAATGCCCACCATGGCGGAGCGTTGGCGCTGGCGGCCATGCTTTCGCAACAAGGGGTGAACATCACCCCGGGCCTGCTCGACGGCCCGCTGCGCTTGCCCCAAGATGCGGATCGGTTGGAGACCTCGATTCCGCGTGTTGCCCATGAGTACGGCATGGTCGTGTACCCTCTGGACAAGCGCTTGGACGCTTTGCTGCGACAGGTGGCAGCGGGCGATCCGGTGCTGCTGCGCTACCAGGAGGGTTCGAGCTTCTGGGCCGAGCCGCGCTATGCGGTGCTGGTCGGCTACGATCGCTACAAACGACAGGTGCTGTTGCGCGCAGGCATGAGCCGGCGGCTGCCGATGGACTTCAAAGCGTTCGAGCAGGCTTGGGCGGAGCAGGGTAGTTGGGCCGTGCTGATTCAGCCGCCGCAGCGGTTGCCTGCCCAGGTCGACCGCGAGCGTTGGCTACGGGCGGCTGAAGCCTTGGCACGCGATGGCCAGGAAGTGGCGGCGCGTCAGGCGGTCGGCCGTTTGCAGGAATGAGGCGTGTGAAGGGGGGCGGGCGAGGGGCCCGCACCTGTCTCAGAAGCCGAGCTTGTCGCGCAGGCTGTAATACCAGGCGCCCAAGGCGCTGAACGGCACGCGCAGCAACTGCCCGCCAGGGAAGGGGTAGTGCGGCAGGCCGGCAAAGGCATCGAAACGCTCGGCCTGACCACGCAATGCCTCGGCCAGCACCTTGCCGGCCAGATGGGTATAGGTGACGCCGTGGCCGGAGCAGCCTTGCGAGTAATAGATGCTGTCGCCAATGCGGCCCACCTGCGGCAAGCGCGACAGCGTCAGCAGGAAATTGCCGGTCCAGGCGTAATCGATCTTCACATCCTTGAGTTGCGGAAATGCCTTGAGCAGCTTGGGACGGATGATCGCTTCGATATTCTCGGGGTCGCGGGCACCGTACACCACGCCACCGCCGAAGATCAGGCGCTTGTCTTCGGTAAGACGGTAGTAGTCGAGCAGGTAGTTGCAGTCTTCCACGCAGTAGTCTTGCGGCAGCAGGCTACGGGCCAGTTCGTCGCTCAGCGGCTCGGTGGCGATGACCTGAGTGCCGCATGGCATGGACTTGGCGGCAAGCTCCGGGACCAGGTTGCCCAGATAGGCGTTGCCGGCAACGATGATGAATTTGCTGCGAACCTTGCCTTGCGGGGTGTGCACCACCGGATTGGCACCGCGCTCGATGCGGATTGCTGGTGATTGCTCGTAAATGACGCCGCCGAGCGATTCCACGGCCGCCGCTTCGCCCAAAGCCAGATTGAGGGGATGGATATGGCCGCCGCTCATGTCGAGCAAACCGCCGATATAGTTTTCGCAGCCCACCACTTCGCGGATGCGCGTCTGGTCCAGCAATTCGAGCTGGGTATGGCCGTAACGTTCCCAGAGGCGCTTCTGTGACTCCAGGTGATCCATCTGCTTGGGCTTGAGGGCTGCGAACACGCCGCCGTCCTTGAGCGCACAGTCGATGCCATAAGTGGCCACGCGTTCACGAATGATACGGCCGCCTTCGAATGCCATCTGCCCCAGCAACTGTGCCTGTTGCTGGCCAACGCTGCGCTCGATCACGTCGATGTCGCGGCTATAGCTGTTGACGATTTGCCCACCGTTGCGCCCAGAAGCGCCGAAGCCTACTTTAGCAGCCTCGACGATACTGACCTTGAAACCGTTCTCGAGCAGGAACAGGGCACTGGAAAGCCCGGTGTAACCGGCTCCGATGATGCAGACGTCGGTTTCCACTTCACCCTGTAGCGCCGGACGCTGCGGTACCGCGTTGGCCGAGGCGGCATAGTAGGACTGCGGGTAGGGAGTGTTAGCCATGACGGGATAAACCTCGTGTTTTATATTTTTAACGGTTGGGCGCATGCTATCAATAATAATAAACACCCGCTAGCTGCAGCCGAAAAAACACTTGCCCGCGCACGCACCGTGCAAAGCCATAAACTGATTAGGATTCAGGAAGTTAGCGCAAAAAATAGTTGACAGTGGTTTGCGATCACGTAGAATGCGCCCCACACGACAGGCACATAGCTCAGTTGGTTAGAGCACCACCTTGACATGGTGGGGGTCGTTGGTTCGAATCCAATTGTGCCTACCAAATCGACGAAAAGGGCGACCCTCAGGGGTCGCCCTTTTTGCATTCAGGTTCTGCGCGAAAGCCTTTTGGGGCACACCCAAGGTATCGAAGGCGAGCCACGCAAATTTTTGATTAATTTGAAGAAAAGCGCTTTACAGGGGAGCAACTGCCCTCTATTATGCGCCCCACACGACAGGCACATAGCTCAGTTGGTTAGAGCACCACCTTGACATGGTGGGGGTCGTTGGTTCGAATCCAATTGTGCCTACCAAATAAAGTCCCGCTCTGCGGGCAGCAAGAAGGGCGACCCGCAAGGGTCGCCCTTTTTTCGTTCCAGCTATTCAACGTGTTCGAGCCGCGGCATTGTGTCGCGCGATGTCGCAAGCCGCGTCCCCGGCGGCTCCCCGACCCTGCCCATGTATCCGGCGGCCAAGGTTCCCCATGCTAGAATCGAACCCTTCGAAACGGGAGATAGACGCGTGCGCAAACTGGCAGTGGTAATGGCGGCGATGGCCTTGGTCGGCTGTGACAATGAAGTCGAAGGCGTGCACAAGCAAGTGGCCGAACACCTCAGCAATCCCAAGACGGCCAAATTCGCCAACGTGCGAATCGATACCCAAGGCACCATCTGCGGGCAGTTCCGCGGCAAGGACGACCAAGGCCAGTACGAGGCCTACCGCAGTTACGTCGCCATCAAGCAAGACGGACAGTACCGGATCATCGTCGACGACTCGGGTGACAACCTGCAAATCCGTGAAGTGTGTGGCGGTGCGCAACTGCAGCGGCGTGCCGAAGCCGTGGCCGACCAGCCGGCCCCCGATGGCTGGGATGTGGAGGTGGTGCAGGGCGCGAACATGGGCGCGGTCAGCGACATGACGGCGCGGCTGCTGGAAAAAAGCATTCCTTCATCCGTCGAGTACCGCGAGGGTAAGCCGGTGGTGCTGATGGGGCCGTTCCCGAGCAAGGCCGAGGCAGAGGCGCGCAAGGCAGACGTCATGGCGCGGCTGGGAACCGACTCGGTGGTCATCCAGCACGGTATCGACCGCTGAAAGATTGGCGAGGGGTGTGTGAGGCTCGCGCGCGGGCTGTCCTCCCGGCTATGCTTGAACATGCACAGCCACATGCAAGGGAGGCCTGATGTCTACAGTGGAAAAGGCCATCGTCATCGCGGCCATTGCCCACGCCGGGCAGGTCGACAAGGGCGGTGCCGCGTATATTCTGCATCCGCTACGGGTCATGATGAAGGTGCATACGCCCGAGGAGCGCATCGTCGCCGTGTTGCACGATGTGCTCGAGGATACGACAGTGAGCCTGGTCGATCTTGTCCGCGACGGTTTCAACCTCAAGACCTTGGCCGCGCTGCTCGCGCTCAGTCGGCGAATTGGCGAGCCCTACGAAGACTTTGTCGTGCGCCTGGGCAGTGATCCTCTGGCGCGGAC
This sequence comes from Pseudomonas sp. MLB6B, assembly GCF_054508135.1. Taxonomy (NCBI): domain Bacteria; kingdom Pseudomonadati; phylum Pseudomonadota; class Gammaproteobacteria; order Pseudomonadales; family Pseudomonadaceae; genus Pseudomonas; species Pseudomonas sp. MLB6B. The sequence goes on from NZ_CP199313.1 coordinate 2,742,461, forward strand.
GGTCAAGCTGGCCGATCTTGCCGACAACAGCGATATGACGCGCATTTCCGAGCCTACCCCAGCCGACTTGCAGCGGCTGCATCGCTACCATCGGGCCAGTGCCTATCTGCAAGCGCTGACGTAGCGCGAGCGCATTGGGATTCAGTCGTCCTTGGGTACCGTCCAGAATACCTGCACGCCACCGTCGTCGCGGTGGGCGAGGGTGACATTGTCGTTTTCCGCGATTTCCTCGAGCAGGGTTTCCCAGTCCTTTGACGATTCGTCGGGCAGCCGGTAGATCAAAGCCGCCTTGCTGCGCTGTGCGGTCGGGCCGTTGATGATCTTTTGAATGCGAGTGCCCAGTTGGACGTAGCTGCTGGGCGTCTGCGGCGCGGTGCTGGCCATGGAAGGCTTCCTAGGTGGCTGGATGTGCGTACAGTATTTGAGCCCACGAGGTTGCGCAAGCCTACAGATGGGCCGGTTCGCGGTTTTTCGCGTTGGTTGTGTTGAAAAACAAGACAGGTCTTTGCCGATGGGGCGGAATGTCGTCGCCGCCCTCAACGCATGAAATGCACTTTGCCGCTGTCGTCGTTACCCATGTACATGCCATACACCCCCGCTTGGCGCTCGAGAATGTAGCGTTCCAGAATCTGCCGGATAGCGGGGTAGTAGATCTCGTCCCAAGGAATTTCACTTGGCTCGAAGAAACGGTAATCGAGCGTTTCCGGCCCATACCGTCCAGTTTCCTCGGCGGCCATCGCACGGAAGATGATGTACACCTCGCTGATTTTCGGCACGCTGAAGATCGAATAGGGCGAGACGATCTCGGCCCGTACGCCCGTCTCTTCCCAGACCTCGCGCAAGGCAGCTTCTTCGGTGGTCTCACCCGCTTCCATGAACCCGGCCGGCAATGTCCAGGTGCCCGGTCGCGGCGGGATGGCGCGCTGGCAGAGCAGGTACTTGCCATCGCGCTCGATGATGCAGCCGGCGATGATCTTGGGGTTCACGTAATGGATGTAGCCGCAAGCGCAGTACAGCCGCTCGTGCGTGTCGCCGGGCGGCATGCCCTGGGTGAGCGCCTGGGTGCAAAGAGGGCAGAAACGCAGCGCGTTGGGCATGTCAGCGGCCTATGCGAGGGTCCTTGACGGTCAAGGGTTCGGCGATCGCGCGCAGTGGGGTTGCGTCGTCCTGTTTCTGCCGCAGGTAGTCCAGGGCGACCTTGGCGGCGGCGCGCACATGGTCGACCGACGCCTGGTGGGCGGCCTGCGGATCGCCGCTCTTGATCGCCTCGACGATTTTTTCCATCTCGTGGTTACTGGCGCCGCGGCGGTTCTTTTGCGAAACAGAGGTAGCGCGCAAGTAGCTGATGCGCGCCTGCAACTGACGCAGTTGCTGGGCGGCAACACGGTTGCCGGAGCCCTCCAGAAGTACGTCGTAGAAGCCTTGCACCGAGTCGAGCACCTGCTGCAGCTCGCCCTGTTCCAGCGATTCGCGGTTCTCTTCCAGGGCGCGCTCCAGCGCACGGATGTCCTTGCTCTTGGCGTTGAGGGTGAACAGCTGCACGATCAGCCCTTCGAGTACGCAGCGCAGCTCGTAGATGTCGCGCGCGTCTTCCAGGGTGATGATGGCAACGCGCGGCCCCTTGGCATCGGCGAACTCCACCAGCCCTTCGGACTCCAGGTGTCGCAGCGCCTCACGCACCGAAGTGCGGCTGACGCCAAGGCGGTCGCAGAGGTCGCGTTCGACCAGGCGGTCGCCGGGCAGCAGGTGGAAGTTCATGATCGCGCCGCGCAGCTTGTCGAGCACGATTTCGCGTAGGGTGACGGGATTGCGGTTGACCTTGAAGCTGTCGTCGAGGGGCTGGCGTTTCATCAGGTGCGCTCTAATAGAGGCTGTGCGCCAACATCGCGAGAGCACCCAGGCACCGAGTGCTTCCCGCAGTGGTTCAAACAGCCCGTTGTTATCGGGTTGACTCCGCGTCGGCTTCGGCGAACGCCTCACGGGCCAGGCGGAAGCTGTCTACCGCTGCCGGGACGCCACAGTAGATGCCGACCTGCAGCAGGATCTCGCGAATCTGTTCACGGCTCAGGCCGTTGCGCAGCGCGCCACGGATGTGCAGCTTGAGTTCGTGAGGGCGATTGAGCGCGGAAATCATGGCCAAGTTTATCATGCTGCGCTCTTTGAGCGACAAACCATCCCGGCCCCACACATGACCCCAGCAGTATTCGGTCACCAGTTCCTGCAAGGGCTTGGTGAACTCGTCGGCGTTCTGGATCGAGCGGTTGACGTAGTCTTCGCCCAAGACCTGGGTACGGATTTCCAAGCCTTTTTCGTACTTTTCGTTGCTCATGCAGCGCTCCGAAATAAAAACGGGGGCCACGACCGAGGGTGAGTCGCGTAGCCCCCTAAACAGTGTGCGGTCGGCCGAGCCACCGCGACCAGTCGATCAGCCCAGTGCCGGCAGCGCGCCGAGCTTGCCGCGGTGGTACACCATCGGCGTCAGCGGTTCGGCCGGCAGAATGAGGTTCTTCACCGCACCAACGATGATGGCGTGGTCGCCACCGTCGTATTCGCGCCACAACTCGCACTCGATCACTGCGGTGGCCCTGGGCAGCAATGGGTTGCCCAGTTCGCTCAGGTGCCATTCGATGTCTTTGGCTTTGTCCTTGCCCTTGCTGGCAAAAGCATAGGCCGCCGCAGTCTGCTCGGCCGACAGCAGATGGATCGCGAATTTCTTGCTGTCGCGCAGAATCGGATAGGTGTCCGACGCATAGTTGGGGCAGAACAGCACCAGCGCCGGATCGATCGACAGCGCGCTGAACGCGCTGGCGGTGATGCCGACGATGCCGCCTTCGGCATCCAGGGTGGTGACCACCGTGACACCGGACGGGAAGGAGCCCATCACCTCTTTATAGATGCCAGGTTCGATCATCTTGGCGTTACCTCTTAGCGCATCACGAAGGGATCGGGCATCGGCGCGGTGGACAAGTTGATCCACACGGTCTTCAGCTCGGTATAGGCCAGCACCGAATCGATGCCGCTTTCACGGCCGTAGCCGCTGTTCTTGAAGCCGCCGATCGGCGCCATGGCCGATACTGCCCGATAAGTGTTGACCCAGATGATGCCCGAGCGCACGTCGCGGGCCAAGCGGTGGGCACGGCCCAGGTCGCGGGTCCAGATGCCGGCGGCCAGGCCGAACTGCGAATCGTTGGCCATGGCCAGCGCCTCTTCCTCGGTTTTGAAGCGAATCACCGCAGCTACGGGGCCGAAGACTTCTTCTTGCATGATGGTCATCGAGTTGCTGTCGCATTCGAACAGGGTCGGCTCGTAGAACCAGCCTTCGCCTTCCACCTCGGCGCGTTTGCCGCCCAGGTGCAGCTTGGCGCCTTCGGCTTTGGCCGCCGCGACCAGGCCCTCGACCACGGCTAGCTGTTGCGCGGTGGCCATGGGGCCCATCTCGCTGGCGTCGTCTTGCGGGTTACCGATGCGGATGCGTTTGGCGCGCTCGATCAGGCGGCCGACGAATTCGTCGAAGATCTCGTCCTGCACCAGCAGGCGCGAGCCGGCTACGCAGCTCTGCCCGGACGCGGCGTAGATGCCGGCCACGGCGCCGTTGATGGCGCTGTCCAGATCGGCGTCGGCGAAGATGATGTTCGGCGACTTGCCGCCCAGCTCCAGCGACAGCTTGGCGAAGTTCTCGGCGCTGCTGCGCACCACGTGGCGGGCGGTCGCCGCACCGCCGGTGAAGGCGATCTTGCGCACCAGCGGGTGGCGGGTGAGGGCGGCCCCAGTGGTCGGGCCGTAGCCGGTGACCACGTTGACCACACCGGCCGGGAAGCCCGCCTCGAGGGCCAGGCGGGCCAGTTCGAGAATGGTCGCCGAGGCATGTTCAGAAGGCTTGAGCACGATGGTGTTACCGGCGGCCAAGGCAGGCGCCAGCTTGATCGCGGTCAGGTACAGCGGGCTGTTCCACGGAATGATGCCGGCCACGACGCCGATCGGCTCATGCACCGTGTAGGCGAACAGGTCGGGCTTGTCCAACGGCAGGGTGCCGCCTTCGAGCTTGTCGGCCAAGCCTGCGGTGTAGTGGAAGAACTCGGGCAGATAACCGACCTGGCCACGGGTTTCGCGGATCAGCTTGCCGTTGTCTCGGCTTTCCAGCTGCGCCAGGTGCTCTTTGTTTTCGGTGATCAGGTCGCCCAGACGGCGCAGCAGCTTGCCGCGCGCCGTAGCGGTCAGGCCGCGCCACGCGCTGCCGTCGAACGCACGCTGGGCGGCCTGTACGGCCAGTTCCACGTCGCTTTCATCGGCGTCGGGCAGTTGCGACCAGGCTTGCGCCGTGGCCGGGTTGAGGCTGTCGAAGGTCTTGCCGTTCTGCGCATCGACCCATTGGCCGTCGATGCACATCTGGAAACGTACGAGGGTCATGCCACTATCCCCTTGGCGGATTCGTTGAGGGTGCGCGCGTGCGTGAGGAAGTCCAGCAGCATCCTGTTGACTTCGCGTGGCGCTTCGACCGGCATCATGTGCCGCTGTTCGGCCAGCACCACGCTCTGCGCATTGGGGATGCGCGCGGCCAGTTGGCGCGCCATGGTCGGCGTGGAGCCTGCGTCCAGCTCGCCGGTGGCGATCAGCGTGGGCGCCTGGATGCTGCCCAGGTCGTCGGCACGGTACATGTCCTGGGTCGCGAACAGCGAATAGGTGGTGTGGTAGCCCGACGGGTCGTTCTGCGCCAGGGTCTGGCGGATGGCGGCGACCTGCGCCGGGTTGGCGGCCTTGTACTCGCGGCTGAACCAGCGGTCCAGCGCCGCATCGACGTTGGCGTCCGGGCCCAGTTCGGCGGCTTGGGCCGCGCGCGCGATCACGCCGGCACGCTGTTCGGTGGAGCGGTTGAAGACGCTGTTGAGCACCACCAGTGCCGACAGGCGCTGCGGGTAGTGCAGGGCGAAGGCGCGTGCCACCAGGCCGCCCATGGAGAAGCCGATGACGGTGGCCTGGGGAATTTGCAGGTGGTCGAGCAGCTCGGCCAACTGGTCGGCATAGGCTTGCAACGAGGTGTCGGCAGCGGGTAGGCGGCTTTGGCCGTGGCCAAGCATGTCGTAGCAGATGACGCGGTGGTCGTTGGCCAGGCCCACGACCTGCCCGCCCCACATTTCCTTGTTCAGGCCCACGCCGTGGATCAGCACCACGGGATGCCCCTGGCCTTGGCTCAGGTAGCTGGTCCCGGCCGGCGTACGTTCAGCGACAGGCTGAATCATGGATGACGCTCCTTGAAAGCCGGCACGCTGAAAAGTCGCCCCGGCTTGTCTGGTTATTGTTATTGAGCGTTGGCTTTCTCGGCAGCCAGTTCTTCCAGATCGATGTAGCGGTTGCCGATGCGCGGGTGCAGGCGGCCGCCGTCGGCTGCGCCGAGCACGATGACGATTTCATCGGCACGCGGCGCGTCTTCGATCTGCATTTCCAGGGTGATGTAGTGCGAGCGCAGGCCTTCGTCGTCCTTCTGCATCATCGGGATCTGGATCGAGGTGCCCGGGCCGCCGCGCTTGTTGGTGAAGCTCAAGTAGCTCTTGGCTTGCACCGCTTCGCGGTAGTGGTTGCCGAAGCGCAGGGTATGGATCACGGCCGAAGCGTGTTCGATCTCGCCATCGGCACCGACCACGGCGGCTTTGCCGTAGGCTTCGATCTTGTCCGCGCCACCGATGGCGGCGGTCAGACGCTCGACCATCAACGCACCCAGCTCGGAGCAATTGGCACGGATTTCCGGCTTCAGGTCTTCGACGAAACCACGGCCTGCCCATGGGTTCTTGATCACGACGGCCAGGCCGACCATGGTCACGGGCTTGTCGGCGGCCTTGAAACCTTCGATGCGGGTCTCTTCGGAGTAGGTGACGATCTTGCGGATTTCGAAACTCATGAGCGGCTCCAGGGGAGGTTATCGGGTCTTGTTGTCTGATGGTATACCATAATATTTGTTGTGCAAGTGCCTGCGGCAAATTTCCCGTGCGCCGTGCAGCCGAGGGGAGCTGGTCCGGTATTCATGACGCGTTCCGTGTCGCTCACCGAGCGAAGACTTAAAAAAAAGCCCGCGCCGGGACCGTCGGTCACCAGGGCGGGCGCGTCCTGCACTGAGTCAGGCAATGGGAATTCAGGCGAAGGCGGGCACCACTTCCTTGATGAACAGCTCGAGGGATTTCTTCTTCTCGGCATGCGGCAGGCTGTTGTCACACCAGAAGCTGAATTCGTCGACGCCCAGTTCCTGGTAGTACTTGATGCGCGCGATGATCTCTTCGGGGGTGCCGATCATGGTGTTCTTGCGGATGTTGTCCAGGGCGAAAGCCGGCACTTCGGCGAACTTGGATTCCGGGCTCGGCTCGAGGAAGCCATTCACCGGAGTGGTCTTGTTGCCGAACCAGGCATCGAAGGTGCGGTAGAAGCGCGAGATCGCCTCGGCACCGACCTTCCAGCCCTCGGGTTCTTCGGGGCTGTGCACGTGGGTGTGGCGCAGCACCATCAGTTGCGGGCGTGGCACATCCGGATTGTTGTCGAGCGCGGCCTGGAACTTGTTCTTCAGGTCCAGCACTTCTTCGTCGCCCTTCATCAATGGGGTGACCATGACGTTGCAGCCGTTGGCCACTGCGAAATTGTGCGAATCCGGGTCGCGCGCCGCGATCCACATCGGCGGCATGCCGGTCTGCACGGGCTTGGGCACGCTGGTGGAGGTCGGGAACTTGTACACCTCGCCTTCGAAGGCGTAGTCGCCTTCCCACAGCTTGCGTACCACCGGGACCATTTCGCGCAGTGCCTTGCCGCCGTCGGTGGCCGGCATGCCGTTGGCCATGCGGTCGAATTCGAACTGGTAGGCGCCGCGGGCCAGGCCCACTTCCATGCGGCCGTTGCTGATCACGTCGAGCAGGGCGCATTCGCCGGCCACGCGGATCGGGTTCCAGAACGGCGCGATGATGGTGCCGGCGCCCAGGTGGATGGTCTCGGTGCGCGCGGCCAGGTAGGCCAGCAGCGGCATGGGGCTGGGCGAGATGGTGTATTCCATGGCGTGGTGTTCGCCGATCCATACCGTGCTGAAACCGCCTTTTTCGGCCATCAGGGTCAGTTCGGTGAGGTCTTCGAACAGCTGGCGGTGGCTGACCTGGTCATCCCAACGTTCCATGTGCACGAACAGCGAAAATTTCATGGGGTATTCCTCGACGCGTGAAAGGTGTCGTCTGCCGGGCAGACGCCGTGTAGCTCGACGGGCGCGTCGGCGCCCGTGCGTTAATCAGGAAGTCAGGCCAGGGACGGCAGGCTGGCCATCTTGCCGCGGCAATACACCATCGGCTGGGCGGCCTGCTCGGGCACGATCAGGTTCAGCACCTTGCCGACCATGATGGCGTGGTCGCCACCTTCGTACTCCCGCCACAGTTCGCATTCGATGACGGCGGTGGCGCCGGCCAGGATCGGGTTGCCCAGGGCGCTCAAGGTCCACTCGATGCCGGCGGCCTTGTCCTTGCCCTTGCGGGCGAAGGCATAGGCTTCGGCCTGCTGCTCGCCGGAGAGCAGGTGGATGGCGAAGCGCTTCTGCTGGATCAGGACCGGGTAGGACTCGGAGGTGTAGTTGGGGCAGAACAGCACCAGCGGCGGCTCCATCGACAGGGAGGAGAACGCGCTGGCGGTCAGGCCGACGATCGCGCCTTCGTCATCGAGGGTAGTGATGACGGTGACGCCGGAGGGGAAGGAACCCATGACGTTTTTGTACAGGGTGGCGTCGATCATGACGGAGTCCTCAAAGGGGTAGCGGTGGGCCGCTTTTTATCGTTGATGTGTCTGATGGTATACCGTAATACCTAATTTGCAAGCATAAATTTCTTGGCTCGAAAAAATCATGATGGGCGGCTGGAGACCAGGTTTCATAAGGCCTCGGGCCAATCCAGTTCAAGCCAAGAGGCGGGCTGAAACGTATCAGTTGCGGAATTCATCAGCGGATCAGAGTTGTCAAAAAGTTGGAATACCATAATATGGTCTTCAGCTGAGAGGCCGCCCCGATGCGGTTTCCTACAACGATAAAAACGACCTCCGAGCTCAAATCCTATGTCCCAGCCGTCTTCGCAAAAGCAGTTTGTCGAAAACCACACGGTCGATTACGTTCCGCCCGCCGAACGCCATGGGAAGGCGCGCGATCTGTTCACACTCTGGTTCAGCACCAACATCGCGCCACTGCCCATCGTCACCGGGGCGATGGTCGTGCAGGTGTTCCACCTGAACCTGCTCTGGGGGCTGATCGCCATCGCCTTGGGCCACCTGCTCGGCGGGATCGTGATCGCTTTGGCCTCGGCCCAGGGGCCGCAGCTGGGCATTCCGCAGATGGTGCAAAGCCGCGGTCAGTTCGGACGCTACGGCGCGTTGCTGATCGTGTTCTTCACCGCCCTCATCTACATTGGCTTCTTCATTTCCAACATCGTGCTGGCCGGCAAGTCGATCCACGGCATCGCCCCGAGCGTGCCCATGCCGACCGCCATCGTCATCGGCGCCCTGAGCGCCACCGCCATCGGTGTCATCGGCTACCGCTTCATCCATAGCCTGAACCGCATCGGCACCTGGGTAATGGGTTCGGCGCTGTTGGCCGGCTTCATCATGATGTTCGTTCAGGACCTGCCTGCCGACTTCTTCAGCCGCGGTGCCTTCAACCTGTCGGGCTTCATCGCCACCGTGTCGCTGGGCACCATCTGGCAGATCAGCTTCTCGCCCTATACCTCCGACTATTCGCGCTACCTGCCGCGTGAAGTGGGTATCGCCAAACCATTCTGGGCCACTTACTTCGGCGCCACCCTCGGCACCATCCTGTGCTTCAGCTTCGGCGCGGTCGCCGTGCTGTGCGTGCCGGAAGGCACCGACGCCATGGACGCGGTGAAGCAGGCCACCGGCTGGCTGGGCCCGATCCTGATGGTGCTGTTCCTGCTCAACATCATCAGCCACAACGCCCTCAACCTGTACGGTGCTGTACTGTCGATCGTGACCGCGATCCAGACCTTCTTCGCCAACTGGACGCCGAGCGTGAAACTGCGCGTGGTCCTGGCCTCGGTGATCCTGCTGGGCTGCGGCACCGTGGCGCTGAATGCGTCGGCCGACTTCATCGGCCAGTTCATCGGCTTGATCCTGGCGCTGTTGCTGGTGCTGGTGCCCTGGGCCTCGATCAACCTGATCGACTTCTATCTGATCAAGAAGGGCCAGTACGACATCGCCTCGATCTTCAGCGCCGACGGCGGCATCTACGGCCGCTTCAACCACCATGCGATCATCGCCTACGCCTGCGGCATCCTCGTGCAGCTGCCGTTCGCCAACACCTCGCTGTATGTCGGCCCGTATTCGAACATCGTCGAGGGGGCCGACTTGTCGTGGGTCTTTGGCCTGCTGGTGACGGCGCCGCTGTACTACTGCCTGGCGACCCGCCGCAAGCATGGCAAAGGCGTCAAGACTGCCCGAGTGGTGCCGGCCAACCACTAAGTGAAGCGATGACGCCGTGCGAAGAAGGGCCGCTGATGCGGCCCTTCGTCGTTGTTGCAGCACCATTAGGAAGGTCGTTGTCGCCATGGATGACGCTTGCTTTCATCGCCGCACTCAGCGTTGCAATCGTTCGGCGAACGGTGTGTGTTCATGGCGATGTGGGCTTCAGAGCTTGAACTGCGCCACCAGACCGTTGAGGTCCACCGCCAGGCGCGACAAATCTTGGGCCGCCGCGCTGGTCTGATTGGCGCCGGCCGAGGTCTGCATGGCCAGATCGCGGATGTTGACCAGGTTGCGATCCACCTCGCGCGCCACCTGCGCCTGTTCCTCCGAGGCGCTGGCGATCACCAGGTTGCGCTGGTTGATCGAGGCGATGGCTTCAGCGATGACTTCCAATGCCTGGCCGGCGCCCTGGGCCACACTCAAGGTGCCGTTGGCGCGGCCCTGGCTGCTCTGCATGGCGCTGACCGCGCGGCCAGTGCCGGTCTGGATGCCGGCGATCATTTCTTCGATCTCTTCGGTCGACTGCTGGGTGCGGTGGGCCAGGGCCCGGACCTCGTCGGCCACCACGGCGAAACCGCGCCCGGCTTCCCCGGCACGCGCCGCTTCGATGGCAGCGTTGAGTGCTAGCAGATTGGTTTGCCCAGCGATCGCGCCGATCACGTCCAGTACCCGGCTGATGTCGTTGGCATGGCTGGCCAACTGCTCGATCTCCTGGGCAGTGCTGGCTACGTCGCTGACCAGATGCTCGATGGAAACCAGCGCCTGGTTGACCTGCTGGCGGCCGTCACGGGTGTTCTGGTCGGCACCCTTGGAGGCATCGGCGGTGCTCACGGCGTTGCTCGCCACTTCCTCGACCGCAGCGGTCATCTGATTCACCGCGGTGGCAGCCTGGTCGATCTCGGCGCTTTGCTGGTGCAGCCCGCGGCTGGTGTCCTCGGTGACCGTGTGCAGCTCTTCGGAGGCAGACGCCAGTTGGTCGGAAGAGGCAGCGATCCTGCGCAAGGTGTCGCGCAGGTTCTGCTGCATGCCTGCCAAGGCGCGCAGCAGCAAGGCCGGCTCGTCTCGGCCCTTGATGGCAATGGTGTGAGTCAGGTCGCCGGTCGCCACACGTTCGGCCACGGTCACGGCCTCGGCCAAGGGCACGACGATGCTGCGGGTGAGGAGGGTAGCGATGGCGGCCAGCGCCAGCATGATGACCACCAGGGCTGCGACGATCACTGTAAACGCTTCGTCGGCCACATCACTGGACGCTTGCGACGCGTCCCGCGCGCCGTTGTTGTTGAAGGTCATCAGTGCACCAAGTGCAGTCATCATCGCGTCGGCATCGGCCGCCAAGGGGCCGGTGACTCGGGCCCTTGCTTCGGCGACCTGACCCTGGGTCATTTGCTCGAACACCTGCGCCTGCCCTTCGCGATAGCGCTGCCAGGCGCTGTTGAACGCGGCGAAGAGTACCCGGTCCTGTTCTTCGACGATGGTTTGGCGATAGTCCTCGATACGCGTCAGCAGTTGCTTGTCGAGCGTTTGCGTCGTGGCCAGGTTGCGCTGGCGCAGCTCGGCATCCTCGTCGAGCAGTGTGCGCAAGGTCATGGCGCGGGCGCGGCCGATATCGGTGCCGACGTCGCTCAGGGCGGAAATCGCCGGTAGCCAGGTGATGCGAATGTCGTCGGTGGCGGTGTCCATCTGCCGGGTTTCGTACAGTGCGAGCAGGCCCATGGTCAGCACCAGCACGCCCAGTAGGGCGAACATGCTGGCGGCCCGTCTACCGATCTTCATATTACGAAACTGCATGGGTTGCTCCTGAACGTTGGCGGCACGTCGCCAAAGCGTGGTGTGAGCGGCTACCCAAGGGCCAGGCTCCGGAGACAATGCGCAGTGGGGCAAGGCGATCCTTACCTTCCGGGTGTTGCGGCAAAAATGATTACATAACGCCACTACCCTGAACAGCGCTAGACCGCGGGTTCCAGGGCTTTCGGCGGGTTTTGCAGAGTGGTTGGCAATTAACTTTCGCCGAGGCGCCAGGCAGGGTTGCGCCATGGCTTGTAGCGGATGCAAAGCCCGTCGTACCCATCCGTCCCGGGCTTAGGTAGGATGGGCCCCTTCATTTCAGCATTTCCGAGGACACCGTGGATTTTCTTGCCGAGTACGCAAGCTTTCTCGCTAAGACCGCGACCGTGGTCATTGCGCTGCTGGTCGTGTTGTCAGCCTTCGTGGGCCTGCGGGGCAAAGGCCGGCGCAGTGCCGGTGGGCAGTTGCAGGTCACACGCCTGAACGACTTCTACAAGGCGCTGCGCGAGCGGCTCGAATCCGGGCTGCTGGACAAAGCCCAGCTCAAGACGCTGCGCAAACAGCAGGCCAAGGCCAAGAAACGTTCGCGCAAGGACAAAGCCGCCGACAAGCAGCGCGTGTTCGTGCTGGATTTCGACGGCGACATCAAGGCCTCCGCCACGCAAAGCCTGCGCAACGAAATCACCGCCTTGCTCACCCTGGCCACGCCCCAGGACGAAGTGGTGCTGCGTCTGGAAAGCGGGGGCGGGCTGGTGCACAGCTACGGCTTGGCCGCCTCGCAGTTGGCGCGCATTCGCCAAGCCGGGATTCCCTTGACCGTGTGCATCGACAAAGTGGCCGCCAGCGGTGGTTACATGATGGCCTGCATTGGCGAGAAGATCGTCAGCGCGCCGTTCGCCGTGATCGGCTCGATCGGCGTGGTGGCGCAGGTGCCCAACGTCAACCGCCTGCTGAAGAAGCACGACATCGATGTCGAAGTGCTCACCGCCGGCGAATACAAGCGCACCTTGACGGTACTGGGCGAAAACACCGAGAAGGGCCGGGAGAAATTCCAGGAAGACCTCGACATCACCCATGAGCTGTTCAAGAACTTCGTGACCCAATACCGTCCGCAGCTGCACATCGACGAAGTGGCCACCGGCGAAGTGTGGCTGGGTGTGGCAGCGTTGAATCGGCAGTTGGTCGATGAACTGGGCACAAGTGACGAATACCTGAGTACCCGGGCGCGTCAGGCACAGCTGTTCCATCTGCACTTCGCCGAGCGCAAGAGCCTGTCCGAGCGCATCGGTATGACGGCGAGCGGAGCGGTCGAAAGCGGTTTCGTCAGCCTCTGGAGCAAGCTGGGCCGGTGGCGTTAACACCTTGAGTGGCTTGGAAATTTTTTCACGGGTGGGGTTGCAAGGTCTGGGGAATGCGGACATAATGGCCCCCATCGAAACGCAAACAGCTTGAAAAAGTCGTTTAGTTTCAAGGAGATAGCGAAGTTGGATGCTAACTCCGAACTTTGAGGCCGAGTAGCAAAGTGGTTATGCTCCGGATTGCAAATCCGTCTACGCCGGTTCGATTCCGACCTCGGCCTCCATATTCGAAAGCCCCGCAGATTCTGGTCTGCGGGGTTTTTCTTTGTCTGTAGGAAAGGCAAAATTTTCCGCAACTTCTGACATCGTTTCCGCAACCCAGGTCATTCCGTGGGCTGACTTCATCGGGATGGCGATAGGCTCCAAAGCCCTCAAAGAGTCCTATATACGGGCTTTTGTTCATAGACAAAAACTCTCGATCCTTACTCAACGCTCGTAATAGACCTTCACCGGCATCCGATAGCTTCGCCCTCGTTTGCAGCACCATTCGGTAAAACTGCCTTCAGGCGCTTGCACATAGGCTTTCCAATCCGCAACGAGACACTCGAAGTACCGGACCTCATCGTTCAGGTAGGCCAGCGCTTCGGGCTCGGGTGCCTGCGCTATCAAGGCTTTGGCCCGCTCCAGCGCCGAGGTCGCCTTTTCGGGGCTGCCCAAGAACACGGACTCGTCCAAATGATGGGTAGCGTGGTCAACCCACCCCAGTGAGAAATCGATCAGAATTTTGCGTACGGGCATATCTTCGGGGCAGGCGGCGAGCGCTCGGTTGAGCAGTTCGGCATCGCGTTCGAGCATCCCGAGCCAGCGTACCGGAAGGCTTGCCTCGGTATCCTCTTCCATCCAGGCCTTCAACGTGGGCACCAGAAAACGAGCGATCAGTGGCTGGGTCATGAACTGGTGTGCTCCCAAGGTGCGCATGTTGGCCTCGAGCACTTCGACGGCGGCGCTGCGTGCGGTTGCGCTATCGAAACGACGCGATGCAGCCAGGAAGGCCTCAAGTTCGGCGAAGGCCGCGCGGCGTAGCCCTCGTTCACGGTACCGGCAGTAGTTCGCCAGCGGTTTGAGTTCAGGGCGGGCCTCCAAACTGTCCGCGACCGCCAGCAGTCCTTGAAAGTTAGCTTTATTCCAGTAATGCATGCCTATCCGCCTCGCGAGCCCCAATGATCTGTATGGCGCCATCCCGCACTTGAACTTGCATGGGCTGGCGGGCCTTAGCGTGGCTTACGCAATGGTCAATGTCACCAGGTGACACCCACGGCATTCATCCACTATGGGCAAGAAGGGTTGTTCAATGCCTCAGGATCTTGGGGCGCCGGACGCATGTCTTGGCGGCCCTGCTTCCAACTGTACCCGGAGGCTTTTTGCGCCTGGACACACGCACCTCAAAGCACTACGCCAGACACCCCCGCGTCGAACTTGCCGCACCGCTCCCCAGTCACATCATTAACCTTATCGCGGAGGCACTTATGAGCAGCGAATTGAAGCTGGAGCCTCAGCGGCTGACACCAGCGCGTGATGAGGGGGGCTGGTTGCCCTTGGAGGAGTACGGTGCTTTGGGTGACGGGCGATCCGTCGCGTTGGTGGGCAGCGACGGTTCCATCGACTGGTGGTGCGTACCGCACATGGATTCGCCGCCTTTGTTCGACAAGCTGCTGGCGCCCGATACGGGCGGCTTTTTTGCGCTGAGGCCGACGAGCCCCTATTCGATCGAGCGGCGTTATCTCACCGACAGCAACGTACTGGAAACGCTGTTTCTCACCGAACAGGGTCAAGTGCGCCTGCTCGAGTCGCTCAACAGCGGCCCGGCCGGGCGCTTGCCTTGGGGAGAGCTGGCCAGGCGTCTGGAAGGGTTGAGCGGAGAGGTCACCTTCGAGCTGAGCATCGACTTCGGCACCCAGGCCGACACGGTCAGCAGCTACCTCACGCCCACCGGCAATGGTCACGTGTTCCACGCCGGCGACATCCTCGGCATGTTTCTGCACGACGAACACCTGCATATCGAGCGCGAAGACGACCTTGGCGTGCGCGCCACCCTGACCATCAAAGCCGGCGAGCGCAGCACGGTAGCCTTGATCGCCGGCCGCGACGAGCCTTTGATCGTGCCGCCCATGAAGCTGATCGACGCCCGTATCGATGGCTCGGACCGCGAATGGCGCCAGTGGACCGAGGGCCTGGACTACGACGGCCCGTACCAGTCGCTGGTGGTGCGCAGCGCGTTGGCGTTGAAGCTGCTGTTGTCGTCGCCCAGCGGCTCGATCATGGCCGCTGCCACGACTTCGCTCCCGGAGCGCATCGGCGGCGACAAGAACTACGACTACCGGTTCGCCTGGATCCGCGATGCCGGTTACACCATCGAGGCGTTTCTCGGCATCGGCGCGCAGTTGGAGGCCAAGGCAGGCTTCACATGGCTGCTCAACCGTCTGCAGGAGCATGGCGCCAAAGTGTTCTACACCCTCGATGGCGCAGTGGGGCAGGGCACGCGGCCTATCGACCTGCCTGGCTACAAGCATTCGCCGCCTCAGGTAGGCAACGATGCCACCGACCAACTGCAGCACGGTGTGTACGGCGACATTTTCGAAACGGCGCGCTGCTTCATCGACTGCGGCGGCGTGCTGGATTCGGGTAATGCCGTCATGCTGTCGAGGCTGGCCGACGAATGTGCGGACCTGTGGCGCCAAGCCGACTCCGGCATCTGGGAGTTACCGGAAACGCAGCACTACACGCAATCGAAGATCAGTTGCTGGCAGGCCCTGAGCCGTGCCATCGAGCTGGCCGACCGCGGCCATTTGCCGACCACGTGCCGCGACCGTTGGGACCGCGAGCGGCAACGCATCGAACAGTGGATCGAAACCCACTGCTGGAACGAGCAGAAGCAGGCATACAGCTTCTATGCCGGCAGTGACCGGCTGGACGCGTCGATCGCCTTGGCCGTGCGTTTCGGTTACCCCCATCAGGATCGCCTGGCCTCTACCCTGGCGGCGGTGCACCGCGAGCTGGGCTGCGGTGCGTTCCACTACCGCTACAGCGGTGCCGATCAGGAGGAGGGCTGTTTCCTGGCGTGTACCTTCTGGCTGGTCGAAGCTTGGGCGCTGCATGATGAGTGCACGCAAGCCGAGGAGACGTTCCGTGCCGCCGTCAGGGGCTTGGGGGCGGGCGTGGGGATCTACTCGGAGATGGTCGATCCGCACAGCGGCGCCTTCCTGGGCAACCTGCCGCAAGGGCTGACACATCTGGCCTTGCTGCGCGCAGCTCGCTCATTGGGGGGGGCCAAACCGGACCGCTGAAACGATCGGCAAGCGAATGCCCGCGCAGGAGGTGACGGCTCCTGCGCGGATCCTGATGGCTTGTAGGCAGCGGGTGGCCAGCGATCACTTGCGAGCCCAACGACTACACCCGGTCGAAACGTACAAGCCATGACCGTCGCATCGAGTTGGCAGCACGCAATCCATGGCGCTCTATTTACCTGCCTCAGCTCCCTACGGCTCTCAATCTTTCCCAAATGGTGTCGATAGCGTGATTACTCCTATTGAGTTTTCCGAGAAACGCTATGTTGCTAAAAAATGCTCGTCTTTCCACCAAGTTGCTGACGGCCTTCGGTGCTTGCGCCGTCATTACCTTGGGTGTGGGTCTGTTGGGCAGTCGTGGCGTAAGCCAGATGTCGCAAGGCCTGGGGTTGGTCTTTTCCAATAACCTGGTCTCTGTGGCCAAAACCGCTGAGGCGCGCTCGGAAGCGATTGCCCAGCAGCGCGATCTCTATGCGCTGATCACTGCCAACGCCGAAGGGGCTCCCCAGGCGACCAAGGACGGCATCCTCAAGAGCATGGCGGCCAACCAGGCCGCGAGCGAGCGGGCGTTCGCGCTCTATCGACAAACACCGTTGGCCGATGACGAAAGGGCCGCTGGCGACCAGCTCGAACGTGACTGGCCGCTCTACCAACAGCAGCTCCAAAACGTCATAGCTGCGACGAATGCCGGCGATCTGGCGACTGCGCGCAAGCTCATCAGCGGCGACTTGGCCGCGCTCTACGCCAAAATCATGGATGAGTTCTCGATCATGGTCGAGTCCAACAACCGGCAGATCAAGGAAGGCGGGGAAGACGCGGTCGAGCAGGAGCGGCAGGTGTCCTTCACCCTTTACATCGGTATTGCGCTGGCCTTCATCGCCGCCTTCGCCCTGGGCCTGCTCATAAGCCGCATGGTCGCGCGCCCCATAGGCTCGGCCGTGAAATCGGCGCAGCGCATCGCCGAGGGCGACCTGACCCAAACCATCTCCAGCGACTCGGGCGATGAGGTAGGCCAGTTGGTCAATGCTCTGGGCGACATGCAAAACAGCCTCAAACGCACCTTGAACCAGATCTCCGATGCATCCAATCAACTGGCCTCGGCCGCCGAAGAGTTGAACAGCGTCACCGAAGATGGCAGTCGCGGGCTGGTCAAACAGAACGACGAAATTCGCCAGGCCGCCACGGCGGTCAATCAGATGACTTCTTCGGTGGATGAGGTCGCCCGCAACGCCGTTTCCACCTCGGAAGCCTCGCGTACGGCCACCGACCAGGCCAACCGTGGGGTGACCCAGGCACGTGGCGCTGTGACGGCGGTCAACGATGCCACGGTGGAAATTCAGGGCTCTTCGAGCACGGTTGGCGAGTTGGCCGACCAGGTCAAGGAAATCGCCAAGGTGCTGGATGTGATCCGCGGCATCGCCGAACAGACCAATCTGCTGGCGCTCAACGCCGCCATCGAGGCCGCGCGGGCTGGTGAGCAAGGCCGCGGCTTCGCCGTGGTGGCCGACGAAGTCCGGGCATTGGCTGCGCGCACCCAGGCTTCGACCGTAGAGATCGAGCAAATGATCGGCTCGGTCCAGTCCCGCGCTGACTTGGCGGTGGTGGCCATGGACAGAAGCCACTCGCTGGTGGTCAATACGCAGCAACTGGCGATGGCGACAGGCGAAGCGCTCGAGCAGATCGCTGCCGGCATCGCCAGCATCAACGATCGCAACCTGGTGATCGCCAGCGCCTGTGAGGAGCAAGCGCAAGTGGCGCGGGAAGTGGACAAAAACCTGGTCAACATCCAGGACCTGTCGACTCAGACCGCCGCCGGGGCGCATCAGACCACCGCGTCGGCACAGGAGCTGTCACGCTTGGCGGTCTCGTTCAACGACTTGGTGGGGCGCTTCAAGTTGTGATTCGGCGCCAGGGTAGGCCGATCGGGCTACTCAGCAGCGAAAAAAACCCGCATACGTAAGTGTGCGGGTTTTTTGTATCAAAGGCAGGCAACGGCGGGGAAAGGTGGCGCGGCTCATGCCGTACGACGCAGCACGGTGCAGATCCAGCGATGGTTCACCCGGCAAGGGGCACGCAGGAAGATGATGTCGGCGACACGCTTGAGCCCTTGTTTACGCAGTTTGGCGGCCAGTTGTACCAGAGTAGCGGCTTCGATGGTCATGGCTGTTACCTCGTCGTTTCTTACTGGGTTCCTAGTTCTTGACTTGGCGGACAGCAAGGGAATTCCCGAATTTTCAGGCTGCCCGACCAACGGTGTAGGCGCTTGAAAAAACAGGGAAAAAAGAAAACCCGCCAGGGGAGGGCGGGTTAAATACTTAGAACGTACGAAGCAGTTTCAGGATGCCCGTGCAGTTGTCAGAAATTCGTGAAGGCTGTGTCGACAACGTGTGAGATAGGTAGATTCTTCAAAAAAAGCCCGCTCTACGTGAGCGGGCTAAGCGCTTGAAGGGAGCGTTGCCATAGTGTGTCGATCAGAATTATGTCGGCATTAAAACGTTCGGGATTGATTTGCGCGCCGACTCGATCTATACAAGCTCAATTTTTCTGGAGGTGGCCGCATGCGCGACGATGACGATATCCACGAGCCCGAACACGATCACTTGCTGGACCGGGAATTTTTCGACGACGAGCCCGAGTCTGAGCCCGAAGCGCAAACCCACGACTTCGATGTCGAGGACGGGGATGATCTGGATGACGAAGACTTCAGTCACCCTGCCTGGCAAGACTGCCCTGATGATTGAGCAGAGGGGAGGAAGCTGAACAAGCATCACGTTTCGAAAGCGAATCCGGATGTCTCGAAACGCTTCGAGATGGGGTGAATGCCAGACACAAAAAACGCCCGAAGGCGTTTTTTCAAAACATGGTGCGAGTGGCGGGACTCGAACCCGCAAGGCTCACGCCGGCAGATTTTAAGTCTGCTGTGTATACCAATTCCACCACACTCGCACAGTTGAAAGGGTCTAAGCGACCGGCGACGTTCCATAATGGAAGCGCCTTGCAATCAAGCGCGCTTTATAACCCAACGTTATAGTGCAGTCAACCCAAGCTGCTTCATGGACGTATACCGGCTGCAATCTGGCGGAGGTCTTCGGCAGCCATTTTCAGCTTGTCCACTTGGGTAGCCATGGCTGCCATCTCGTCGACCTGCCCCGTTCGCTGCAGATAGCGAGCATGACCATCGAGTGCCGTGCGCAGTGACTCCAATTCCTGGGCCGTAGTCACCAGATCGTTCTTAATCGAATCCATTCGCGAGTTGGCCAGTTCCAGGGTGCTCCGTTCGCAGTGGCGAGTAAACAGCTGCTCCGCGCAAGGCATACCCCTGCAGACACCGTCTTGCGAGGCAAAAGAATGCCGGATGCTGTCAGTGATCTTCAGGCTTGCCAGCCGTTCTGGCCGCTTCGATGCGGTTTTGGATTTCTTCGCGATGCACCTGAATGTCCTTAGGTGCGTCGATGCCGATTCTCACCTGTGAGCCGTTGACACCCAATACGGTGACTCTGATGTTGTCGTTGATGACGATCACTTCGCCAGCCTTTCGCGTGAGTATCAGCATGTACTTCTCCTTGGTGATGTCTATAGCCACTGCGCCTCAGGCCCAATGGTGAGGGCTTGGCCCTCGTCCGTCTTAATGAAGACGCTTTCTATTGGCGGTAATTCCAAACCGAACCCTGCGCGACGGGAGTTGCACAAGGTTCGGTCGTAGCCCAAGGCTCATGTCAATCGTCCTAGGCTGGTATGGAGCAAGAATAAGGCGATCGGCCTCGTCTGTGAAATGACCTCGCACCATGGCCTGCATAGAGCTACTCAATCAGCCACAGGTACGGTGTTCAGCTGTTGAAGAAAATGCAGCAGAGCGACCTCTTCCTGTTCCATGCCCTTGCGCTTACGGACTTTAGGCAATGCTTCCAGATGGCCCAGAACGAAGTGTTCAAGCACGGCAGGATGGATGTAGGACTTGCGACATACCGCAGGGGTGTTGCCCAGCCGGGAAGCGACTTGACGCAGGATATCGGCCAAGTGCCGTTTTGCATGGGTTTCCGGTTGCCAAGGCAAGGGTTTGAGCAGACTTAACGCCAGACTGCTGCCAGCCCAGGTGCGGTAGTCCTTGGCCGTGAAGTCGGCACCTGTGATGGTTTGCAGGTACTGGTTGACGTCGCTCGAACCGATTCGATGCCGATCGCCGTCGGCATCGACGTACTGGAACAGCTCTTGACCAGGCAGCTCCTGGCAGCGCTTGACCAGGCCGGCCAGGCGCCGGTCGCGCACGGTGATGCTGTGCTCCACGCCACGCTTGCCGCGAAACTCGAAGCGGATCGTCGTGCCTTTGACTTTCACATGACGGTTGCGCAGGGTCGTCAGCCCGTAGGATTGGTTGTCCTTCAGGTAGCGTTGGTTGCCAATCCGGATCAGTGTGTGGTCGATCAGGCTCACCACGAGCGCCAGCAGCTTGGTGCGGTCCAGGCCAGGGCGCGACAGGTCGCGCTCTACGGTGCGACGAAGCGCCGGCAGTGCCTCGGCGAACGCCAGCATGCGTCCGAATTTGTGGGCATCGCGCAGTTCGCGCCATTCGGGATGGTAGCGGTATTGCTTGCGTCCGCGCGCGTCCAGGCCCGTGGCCTGCAAATGGCCTTGCGGATCGACGCAGATCCACACTTGTGTGTAGGCCGGCGGAATGGCCAGCGCGGCGATCCGTTTCAAGGTCGGTTCGTCGTCGATGCGCTTGCCGTCGGCGTCGTGGTAGATGAAGCGGTCGCGCCAACGCTTGCGCGTCAGGCCCGCATGGGTGTCGTCGACGTAGTGCAGTGACGCGGGCAGAGGGCAGTCGAGCATGGCAGCGTCCAATGAGGGGTTATCCGGTGGACAACGCCAGTGGCGCGGATGCTCAGCCGAGAATCGCCACCGATTTGATTTGCGCCCATAGTTGCTGACCGGGCGCCACTTGCAAATGGTCGGCCGAGTAACGGGTGATGCGTGCCAGCAACGCGTGGCGCCCGGCATCCAGCCCTACCAGCAGATGGGCGGGGTTGTCCGCTGCCTGGCATTGGCGTACCTGCACGGGAAGACGGTTGAGGATGCTCGACGCCTGATCGGCGGCCAGTGCCAGGCTCACATCGCGGGCCTGCACCTTGATGCGCACTGCTGTGCCCAGGGCCTGCTCGGTGTGCGCGATGCGCAGCGTGGTGTCGTGCAGGCCGGGCAGCCGCAGTTCGAGCAAGCCATAGCGTTCGTCGAAGCCGACCACCTCGGCTTGCAGCACCACCCCCGCATCTTCCGCCTGGCTCAACGGCAGGTCGAGCCTGTTGAGCAGCGCAGACAAGGGCCCGCTGGCTTGGGCCCGACCCTGCTCGAGCAGCACCAGGTGGTCGGCCAGGCGTACGACTTCGTCCTGACTGTGGCTGACGTACACCACCGGAATGTCCAGCTCGGCGTGCAGGCGTTCCAGGTAGGGCAGGATTTCACGCTTGCGGGCGCCATCGAGCGCGGCCAGCGGTTCGTCCATCAACAGCAATCGCGGGCTGGTCAGCAGCGCCCGAGCGATACCCACGCGTTGCGCCTCGCCACCAGACAGCGTGGCGGGTGCGCGCGCCAGCAAATGACCGATGCCCAACAGTTCGCAAGCCTGCTCCAGGCCCACCCGGCGCTGCCCTGGGACAACACGACGCCAACCGAACTCGAGGTTGTCGCGCACGGTCAGGTGGGCGAACAGGCTGGCCTCCTGAAAGACGTAGCCGATGGGGCGCTTGTGGGGTGGGACGAACAGATGTCGTGCGCTGTCTTGCCAGACGTCGCCATTGACCTCTACAAGGCCCTCACTGGTCGGCTCCAGACCCGCCAGGCACCGCAGGCAAGACGTCTTGCCGGAGCCCGAATGGCCGAACAGCGCACTGACGCCGCGACCAGGCAGGTGTAGATCGACGTCCAGGGCGAAGTCGCCGCGCTCAAGGCGCTGGCGTACGTGGATGCCACTATTCATTTCAACCCCATCCTGCTTTGTCTCGGCGCGGGCCGTAGAGCATCAGCAGCACCAAAAAGGAAAACACCAGCATGGCGCCGGCCAGCCAATGGGCCTGGGCATATTCCATGGCCTCGACGTGGTCGAAGATCTGCACCGACACCACGCGCGTCTTGTCCGGAATGTTGCCGCCGATCATCAGCACCACGCCGAATTCGCCGACAGTGTGGGCAAAACCCAGAATGCTGGCCGTAATGAAGCCAGGCTTGGCGAGCGGTAGCACCACGTGCACGAACGTGTCCCACGGGCTGGCGCGCAAGGTCGCTGCAACTTCCAGCGGCCTGTGGCCGATGGCGGTGAAGGCGTTTTGCAACGGCTGCACCACGAACGGCAGCGAATACACCACCGAGCCGATCACCAGCCCTGTGAAGCTGAATACCACGGTACCCAGACCAAAGGCGGTCGTGGCCTGGCCGATCCAGCCATGCGGGCCGAGCGCCAACAGCAGATAGAAACCGATGACCGTGGGCGGCAGTACCAGCGGCAGGGCCACCAGCGCGCCGACCGGGCCACCCAGCCACGAGCGGGTGCGCGTCAGCCACCAGGCCAGCGGCGTGCCCAGCACCAGCAGGATCAGGGTCGTGAGGCTGGCCAGTTTCAAGGTCAGCCAAATCGCACCCAGGTCACTGGCGTCGAGCATCAGATTGCATAGCCATAGGACTTGATCACCGCCGCGGCCTTAGGGGTCTTGAGGTAATCGACCAAGGCCTTGGCCGCCGGGTTGTCCTGGCCTTTGCTGAGGACCACCGCATCCTGGCGAATCGGTTCGTGCAGGTTGGCCGGGACGATCCAGGCCGATCCTTCGTTGACCTTGCCGTCTTTGTAGATCTGCGACAGCGCCACGAAACCCAATTCGGCATTGCCGGTGGAAACGAACTGATAGGCCTGGGTGATGTTCTGCCCTTCGACCAGCTTGGCGCGCGTGGCATCGGTGAGCTTGAGCTGCTCCAGCACTTGCGTGGCGGCCAGCCCGTAGGGTGCGGCTTTGGGATTGGCGATGGACAAGTGCTTGAAGTCGTTCTTGCGCAACACCTCGCCCTTGTCGTCGACGTAACCGGGTTTGGGCGACCACAGTGCCAAGGTGCCGATGGCGTAGGTGAAGCGCGACCCAGGCACGATGGCCTTTTCCTGCTCCAGTTTTGCCGGTGTGCTGTCGTCGGCCGCCAGGAAGACATCGAACGGCGCGCCGTTGTTGATCTGTGCATAGAACTGGCCGGTTGAGCCATAAGAAGCGACCAGGGTATGGCCGGTGTCTTTTTCGAAATCCTTGGCCAGTGCCTGGATGGGCGCGGTGAAATTGGCGGCAACCGCCACTTGGACTTGATCGGCCCAGGCGCTGTTGAGCATGAACAAGGCGGTGAGGGCGACGAAGGTTGGGTGCAAGCGCATCGAACAGGCTCCAGCGGGCAGGTTGGCGTTATGGCGCCGACTATATAGCGACCGGCCCGCCCGCGGGAAGTGGGACATCAGGTAACGGAGTCTGCCGTGCTCAGCGCCGCAGTTGGTCCAAGGCGGCTTGGGCGATGTCGCGGGTCAAGGTTTCGGCCGGTACGCTGCGCCCGAGGCGCAGCCCCTGACCAGCCCACTGATTGCTGAAATCGCCGCTACCCTGGGCTTCGCTCAAGGCACGCAAAGGCATCAAGGCGCCGCCGGCCAACGGAAATGCAGGTGTCAGTTCGCTCATGGGGCCCAGCTCGCGCATCAACCGGTTATTGATGCCGCGCGCCGGGCGCCCGGTGAACAGGTTGGTGAGCGCCGTGTCGGCTGCCGGCGCGGTGAGCAGGGCGTGCCGATGGGCTACGGAAACCTTTGCCTCGGGGCAGAACAGGTAGGCAGTGCCCATTTGCACGGCACTGGCGCCCAACGCAAGCGCGGCAACCAGCCCGCGGTGGTCGCCGATACCGCCCGCAGCGATCACCGGAACGCCAACGGCATCGGCGACCTGCGGTACCAAAGCCAGGGTGCCGATCTGCGTGGTGATGTCTTCGCTCAGGAACATGCCGCGGTGGCCACCTGCCTCGTAACCCATGGCGATGATGGCGTCGCAGCCGTGCTCCTCGAGCCACACGGCCTCGGCGACCGTGGTTGCGCTGCCGAGCACCTTGGCACCGGTGGCTTTGACCCGTTGCAGCAAAGGCTCTGGCGGCAGGCCGAAATGGAAGCTGACCACCTCGGGCCGCAAGGTTTCCACCCACTGGCAGCCCTGTTCGTCGAAAGGCTGGCGGTTCGACACCGGTGTCGGTACCTGCACGTCCGCACCCAGCTCGGCGTAATAACCCGCCAGCGCTTCCTTCCAGCGCGCGGCGCGCTCAGGGTCGGGAGAGGGTGGCCGATGGCAGAAGAAGTTCAGGTTCAGCGGCCCGTTGCAGGCTTGGCGGAACGCCGTCACTTCGGCTTGCACCTGGGCGGCATCGAGCATGGCGCAAGGCAGCGCGCCCAGCCCACCGGCACGGCCCACGGCAATCGCCAGGGGTGAGCCGCCGGCGCCAGCCATCGGGGCTTGCAGAATGGGCAACTCGATATCGAGCAGGTCAAGGATTCGCCGATCGGGCCAAGCGTACATGCACCACCTCCAGACTTTGCGTTATGTAGGTAAAGCTACAGCGCCTTGCTGACCTGTACCTCACTGATCTTGCTGACATCGTCGCCATGGATCTTGCGCAGGGCATCCATCGCCTGCTCGTGCGAGGCGTCGCTCAATACCGCGAAGTCCCAGCGACGTTGGCCGTCGAGTTTGTATTTGATGACGTATTTGAGGTTCTGGGTCATGGCGGTTTATCTCAGCTGGGACGTGGAGCGTCGAATGATCTTGATCTTGTGGGTGAAGGTCGGCTTGCGTGTGACCGAAATCGCCCGGGTGGTGACGGTGTCGAGGGTGATGTTCCAATACCCGGAGCTGGGTACGGTGATCTTGGCGGGGAACTTGTCGAAGGCACCGCCATGGTAGGTATGGCGACCGCCATTCTTGAAGCTGCGGAAGTTGGCGTCGTTCATCAGACGGATGTTGCAGGGCTGAGAAGACTCGATGACGACGATGTCGTCTTCATTCAAGTGCTCGCGTTGGTGGATGAATTTCATGCGTTGCTCCGCAGGTACGGTCTGAAAAGCCGCAACTTTATCACGATGCCGGGGGATTTCCGCCGCGCGGCGGCGTTGAGCGAACGACAGCGTGATTCATCGGAGCTAAATGCGCTGGCGATGGTCAACAAGGGTTTGGAATTGCAGGAGACATTGGGATGAAATGGGTTTTGGCTGCGCTTTCGCTGGCGCTCGCAGGTTGTGCCAGCGTGTCCGAGCTCGAGCAATCGCACGAGACCATGGACGTGATATCGGGCAAGTCGCCACGTGAATATGCCGACTGCATCAAGCAAACCTTGGCCAGTAGCCGCGATCCCTTGACCGAGGAAGTACAGGGCGAAGGGCTGCGCTTGATCGTGCCGCAAAAGCTCGGTGCCGGTGCGGGCCCCGCAGCGTTGGTCGAGATTCAGAAGCGCAGCAATGGCAGTGCGATCAAACTGCGTGAACGCCTGAGCAACTTTCCGCTGCGCCCCGGCGATGTGCGCGATGCAACGACGGCGTGCATTTCAGGTTCGTGAGTGCGGCCTCGACGCCGTTCCGTCATGGCCGGCCGCTATTAGAAATTGTTTTCGGCTTGCATCTTTCGGAACCTTCACGCTCCTGCGGGAACTATCGGCGTGAATATAGGCCGAACCCCTTTGAGTCGTGGCATGAAGCCCCGCTTGGGCGGGCATTGTAAGGTACGTGCCGCCTGATTAGACTGCGCCAGAGCCACATGGCCATACCCCCCTTTAAGGACGTTTATGATCAAGAAATGCTTGTTCCCGGCAGCCGGTTACGGCACCCGCTTCCTGCCTGCTACCAAAGCCATGCCCAAGGAAATGCTGCCGGTGGTCAACAAGCCGTTGATCCAATACGGCGTCGAGGAAGCACTGGATGCGGGTCTGAGCCAGATCTCCATCGTTACCGGTCGTGGCAAACGCGCACTGGAAGACCACTTCGACATCAGCTACGAGCTGGAAAACCAGATCAAGGGCACCGACAAGGAAAAGTACCTGGTCGGTATCCGCCGTCTGCTTGACGAGTGTTCGTTCTCCTACACCCGCCAGACCGAAATGAAAGGCTTGGGCCATGCCATTCTCACCGGCCAACCGCTGATCGGTGACGAACCCTTTGCCGTGGTGCTGGCCGACGACCTGTGCGTCAACCCCGACGGTGACGGCGTACTGACCCAGATGGTCAAACTGTACAACCAGTTCCGCTGCTCGATCGTGGCCATCCAGGAAGTCGATCCCCAGGAAACCAACAAGTACGGTGTGATCGCCGGCGACATGATTCGTGACGACATCTATCGCGTCACCAACATGGTCGAGAAGCCCAAGCCCGAAGATGCGCCGTCGAACTTGGCCATCATCGGTCGCTACATCCTGACACCCGATATCTTCGACATCATCAAGAACACCGAGCCGGGCAAGGGCGGTGAAGTACAGATCACCGACGCACTGATGCAGCAGGCCAAAGATGGCTGCGTGCTCGCTTACAAGTTCAAGGGCAAGCGTTTCGACTGCGGTGGCGCCGAAGGTTATATCGACGCGACCAACTTCTGCTTCGAGAACTACTACAAGTCCGGCAAAGCCTACTGATCGACCTGCAGCAGCGCGTGGCACATGCCGCGTGCTGCTGGCAGTCGCCAGATTTAACCGCCAGACTGCACGTACCCGGCCGATTCGATCGGCAACAACCACCTCGGGGTGGTTTTTTTTGGAGTTTGAATCATGGCCTACGATTTCGACCTGTTCGTCATTGGCGCAGGTTCCGGTGGTGTACGCGCCGCGCGCTTCGCTGCGGGTTTTGGCGCCAAGGTGGCCGTTGCGGAAAGCCGCTACCTGGGCGGCACCTGCGTCAACGTCGGCTGCGTGCCGAAGAAATTGCTGGTGTACGGCGCGCACGTCGCCGACGAACTCGAGCAGGCTGCCGGTTATGGTTGGAGCCTGGAAGAAGGGCATTTCGACTGGGGCACCCTGATCAGCAACAAGAACCGCGAAATCGAGCGGCTCAACGGTATCTACCACAAGCTGCTGGTCGACAGCGGCGTGACCCTGCTGCAAGGCCATGCGCGCCTGACGGGCGCCCATGAAGTGGAAGTCGAGGGTCAGCGCTACAGCGCCGAGCGCATCCTGATCGCCGTGGGCGGTTGGCCACAGGTGCCGGACATTCCTGGCAAAGAACTGGCCATCACTTCGAACGAGGCGTTCTACCTCAAGCAATTGCCCAAGCGCATGCTCGTGGTGGGCGGCGGTTACATCGCCGTCGAATTCGCCGGCATTTTCCAAGGACTGGGCAGCGCCACCACCTTGCTGTACCGCGGTGACCTGTTCCTGCGCGGCTTCGACGGTTCGGTGCGCGACCACCTCAAGGAGGAACTGGAAAAACGCGGCCTCGACCTGCAATTCAATAGCGACATCGAGCGTATCGACAAACTCGACGACGGCAGCCTGAAAGCGACCTTGAAAGATGGTCGCGAGTTGATCGCCGATTGCGTGTTCTATGCCACTGGCCGCCGACCCATGCTCGATGGCCTGGGGCTGGAAAACACGGGTGTGGAATTGGACGAACGCGGTTACGTGCGCGTCGACGAACACTACCAGACCACCGAGCCGTCGATCCTGGCGATCGGCGATGTCATCGGCCGCGTGCAACTGACGCCCGTGGCGCTGGCCGAAGGCATGGCCGTCGCCCGTCGACTGTTCAAGCCCGAGCAGTTCCGCCCGGTCGACTACCAGAACATTCCCACCGCTGTCTTCAGCCAGCCGCCCATTGGCACGGTCGGCCTGACCGAAGAACAAGCATTGGAAGCAGGGCACAAGGTGCAGATATTCGAAAGCCGGTTCAAACCGATGAAGCTGACCCTAACCCAAAGCCAGGAAAAGACCTTGATGAAGCTGGTGGTGGATGTCGATACCGACCGGGTACTGGGTTGCCACATGGTCGGGCCGGATGCCGGCGAAATCGTTCAGGGTCTGGGCATCGCGCTCAAGGCCGGCGCAACCAAACAACAGTTCGACGAAACCATCGGCGTGCATCCGACTTCGGCGGAAGAGTTCGTCACGATGCGCACTGTTACGCGCTGATCGCGCGTCCCATGCGGGCCTGAACACGTCGCTGCAGAGCGCCGGTACAGGCCCGTGCGTGAGCGCCGCTCCCGGCGCTCAGCACGATCGCTTCTATTGATATCCCACCTTTATAGCCAAAACCAATCACCAGCATCAGGTTTGCCAATGAGCCTTTATCGCGTTCGTTGGTTAGGATTTCCTCCGTCAACTGATTTCAACCCATCCGAGGAAACGTCTGATGCCTATCATCAACAGCCAAGTCAAACCGTTCAACGCAACCGCTTACCACAACGGCGAGTTCGTTCCAGTGAGCGAAGCCGACCTGAAAGGCAAGTGGTCCGTCGTGTTCTTCTACCCGGCCGACTTCACTTTCGTCTGCCCGACCGAACTGGGTGACCTCGCTGACAACTACGCCGAATTCCAGAAGCTGGGCGTAGAGATCTACGGCGTATCGACCGACACCCACTTCACCCACAAAGCCTGGCACGACACGTCGGACACCATCGGCAAGATCAAATACCCACTGATCGGTGACCCGACCCAAGTCATCTCGCGCAACTTCGACGTGCTGATCGAAGAAGCCGGCCTGGCCGACCGCGGTACCTTCGTGATCAACCCCGAAGGCCAGATCAAGATCGTCGAAATCAACGACGGTGGCGTAGGCCGCGATGCCAGCGAACTGCTGCGCAAAGTCAAGGCTGCCCAGTACATCGCCGCCCACCCCGGCGAAGTCTGCCCGGCCAAGTGGAAAGAAGGCGAAGCCACCCTGGCGCCATCGCTGGATCTGGTCGGCAAGATCTAAGTCCAGTCGATGCGTACCCCGCGGGCGGTCGCTAGCCGCCACAGCTGATCTGTCTACCGCCCCGTAAAAGCGCCCGGGCGACACCGCCTGGGCGTTTTTGTATCCGAGTTTTGTAAGAAGGAAATCGCCCGTATGTTGGACGCCACGCTTAAATCGCAACTGAAAACCTACCTGGAGCGGGTCACCCAGCCGATCGAGATCGTTGCTTCCCTCGACGACGGCGCGAAGTCCCGCGAAATGCACGACCTGCTGGTGGAGATCGCCGGCCTGTCGAACCTCATTGCCTTGCGCGTGGATGGAGACGACGCACGTCGTCCATCGTTCTCGCTCAACCGACCCAACGGCCAGATCAACCTGCGCTTTGCCGGCATCCCCATGGGTCACGAATTCACCTCGTTGGTGCTGGCCCTGTTGCAAGTCGGCGGCCACCCTTCGAAAGCCAGTGCCGAGCTGATCGAGCAGATCCAAGGGCTGGATGGTGAATTCCACTTCGAAACCTACTTCTCGCTGTCCTGCCAGAACTGCCCGGACGTGGTCCAGGCGCTGAACCTGATGGCCGTGCTCAACCCCAAAGTGCGCCATGTCGCCATCGACGGCGCACTGTTCCAGGCCGAAGTCGAGTCGCGGCAGATCATGGCCGTGCCGAGCCTTTATCTGAACGGCGAGCCCTTCGGCCAAGGGCGCATGGGTCTCGAGGAAATCGTCAACAAGCTCGACAGCAATGCCGGCAGCCGCCAAGCCAAGCAGCTCGACGCCAAGCAGGCCTTCGACATGCTGGTGGTCGGCGGCGGCCCTGCGGGCGCCACGGCGGCCATCTATGCAGCCCGTAAAGGCATCCGCACCGGTGTCGCAGCCGAACGTTTCGGCGGGCAGGTGCTCGACACCATGGCCATCGAGAACTTCATCTCCGTCCAGGAAACCGAAGGCCCGAAACTGGCCGCGGCGCTGGAAGAACACGTCAAGCAATACGACGTCGACATCATGAACCTGCAGCGCGGCGAAGCCTTGCTGCCGGCCACCGACGGCGGTCTGCACCAGGTGCGTCTGGCCAGTGGCGCCACTTTGCGCGCCAAGACCGTGGTGTTGGCGACCGGTGCGCGTTGGCGCGAAATGAACGTGCCGGGTGAGCAGCAATACCGTAACCGTGGCGTGGCCTACTGCCCGCATTGCGACGGTCCGCTGTTCAAAGGCAAGCGCGTCGCGGTGATCGGCGGTGGCAACTCCGGTGTGGAAGCGGCCATCGACCTGGCCGGCATCGTGGCCCACGTCACGCTGATCGAGTTCGACAGCCAGTTGCGCGCCGATGCCGTCTTGCAGCGCAAGCTGCACAGCCTGCCCAACGTCAAGGTGATCACCAGCGCGCTGACCCGTGAAGTGCTGGGCGACGGGCACAAGGTCACCGGTCTGCGCTACCAGGACCGCACCAGCGATGCCGAGCATGCGTTGGAACTCGAAGGCATCTTCGTGCAGATCGGCCTGCTGCCCAACACCGATTGGCTCAAAGGTACCGTCGAGCTGTCGCCGCGCGGCGAGATCATCGTCGATGCCAAGGGCCAGACCAACATCCCGGGCGTCTTCGCTGCCGGGGACGTGACCACCGTGCCATACAAGCAGATCGTCATCGCCGTAGGCGAGGGCGCCAAAGCTTCGCTGGCCGCGTTCGACCACCTGATCCGCACCACCGCGCCAGCCTGATTAGGTCGCGTCTGCCACGCGCCGCCCCTTTGCCGGGGCGGCGCGCTGCTGTCCGGGGTTTGCCCGATACGCGGCAGCGGCGCTGCGCTATATTCGGCCTTTGTCCTGCCTGATGGAGCATCGCCGGTGACCGAATACAGCGCTTTCAACGTCGAACTGACCGAGCACGTCGTCCACGTCCAGATCGATCGCCCGGAGAAAGCCAATGCCATGGACGCGGCGTTCTGGTCCGAGATCGTCGACATCTTCCAATGGATCGACGACACCGATGCGATACGCGCCGTGGTCATCAGTGGCGCGGGCAAGCATTTCTCCGCTGGTATCGACCTGGCGCTGCTGGCTTCGGTCGCCAGCCAATTGGGCCAGGACGTGGGGCGCAATGCCCGGCAACTGCGCCGTACCATCCTGCGCATGCAGGCCTCGTTCAATGCCGTGGACCAATGCCGCAAGCCGGTGCTGGCCGCCATTCATGGGCAGTGCATCGGCGGCGCCATCGACCTGATCGCCGCCTGCGACATGCGTTATTGCAGCAGCGACGCGCAATTCTCCATCAAGGAAATCGACATGGGCATGGCTGCCGACGTCGGTACCCTGCAGCGCTTGCCGCGTATCGTCGGCGACGGCGTTTTGCGTGAGTTGGCCTACACCGGGCGCCGCGTGCAGGCCGATGAAGCACTGCGCATCGGGTTGGTCAATCGTGTGTATGCCGATCCCGAAGCCTTGCTGGCCGAGGTGCTGGACATCGCTCGGCAGATCGCGGCAAAGTCGCCGATCGCAGTGGCCGGGACCAAGGCCATGCTCGGCTACATGCGCGACCACCGCATCGACGATGGGCTGGACTATATCGCCACTTGGAACGCCGCCATGTTGCAGTCCGAAGACTTGCGCATCGCCATGGCCGCGCATTTGGGCAAGCAGCGGCCGACCTTCCGCGACTAGTGCGGGTCTCAAGCCCTGTGGCTGGCGCGATGGCCAACTAGCCATTGCGACTCAAGTCCACCTCGCCAGATCCATTTTTCAAGCGACCGCGCCCCATCACGTCGGTCGCTCGCCCAGGAAGACCGTCATGTCAGCACGTTGGACCACAGCAGTACTCGACCCCCTTACCACCACCGGAGGGCTGGCCGTGGCGCGTAGTCCCGAGGGCTTTCTGCTCAAGGACGAACAGGCGCTGTTTCCCCGCCAATGGCTGGCCGATCGAGGCCTGAACGTGGCGAGCGAGCATGGCATTGGCTACCTGGACGGCGAGCCGGTCTTTCTCCTCGAACTGCGTGAAGTGGCCGCAGTGCCGGGCTGTCGCTGGCAGGGCCTGCGCCAATTCATGCTCGAAGGCGATTTTCTGCTGTACAAGGTGCTCGGCTATGCCGCGCAGATCGGCACCTGGGCGCGCGAGCACCGTTTCTGCGGCAGTTGTGGCCGGCCGACCGTGCAGGTGAGGGGTGAGCGTGCCATGCATTGCGAAGCCTGCGGCCTGCGCCATTACCCGCGGATTTCGCCGAGCATGATCGTGCTGATCACCCGCGGCGACGAAATCTTGCTGGCGCGCTCGCCACGTTTCGTCGCGGGTGTGTACAGCACGTTGGCGGGGTTCGCCGAGCCGGGGGAATCGGCCGAAGACTGCCTGGAGCGCGAGGTGTTCGAGGAGGTGGCGTTGCAAGTGCGCAATATCCAGTACGTAGGCAGCCAATGCTGGCCGTTTCCGCATTCGATGATGCTCGGCTTTCACGCTGAATATGCGGGTGGTGAAATCGTCATGCAGCCCGATGAGATCGAGGACGCACGCTGGTTCGACATCCGCGATCTACCGCCCTTGCCGGCCGGTCGGTCGATCGCGCGCTACCTTATCGACCTGTACGTGGCCCGGCGCTTAGGCCTGCCCGAACCAGTGCTGCCACGCTAGGCGCACGGTCAACGCCAGCACCACGCTGATGAACACCGGGCGGATGAATTTGTTGCCGCCCTTGATGGCGGTGCGTGCGCCGAAGTAGGCACCGACCATGACCGACAAGCCCATGGCCAGGCCCACCAGGTAGTCGACCTGTCCCGACACCATGAATACCGTCAGCGCCGCCACGTTGCTGACGAAGTTCATGCTGCGGGCCACGCCGCTGGCGCGCACCAGGTCGATGGGGTAGAGCAGTAGGGTACTGACCGTCCAGAATGCCCCGGTGCCCGGGCCGGCCACGCCGTCGTAGAACCCCAGGGTAAAGCCCTGCGGCGCCTGCCAGGTCTTCTTGATCGGCGCGTCGGCATCCAGCGGCGCCTTGGGCGTGCCGCCGAACAACAGGTACAAGCCGCAGGCGAACACCACCACCGGGAGCATCTTGTTCAGCCATTCGGCGGGCAGGTAGTGGGCCACCACCGCCCCCAGCAAAGCCCCGGCCAGCGTGCCGGCCAAGGCAGGGCGCCACTGCGCGGGATGGAACAGCTTGCGCCGGTAGTAGGTGAAGCTGGCGGTGGCCGAGCCGAAGGTGGAACTGAGCTTGTTGGTGCCCAGCACCAGGTGCGGTGGCATGCCGGCCGTCAGCAGGGCTGGCGTGGTCAGCAGGCCGCCGCCACCGGCGATGGCGTCGATGAAGCCTGCGACGAAAGCGACCAGCGTCAGGATCAGCAGCGTGAGAGGTTCTACGGAGAGTTCGAAGGGCATCGGCTCGGTCTTGTCTGGCACAGGCGCGACAAAAGGTCGCGCTCGGGGAAGGACGCATGGTAAAGCCTGTGGGGCACGGCTTCCAGTGCGATGGGCGAGGGCGTGCCCTGTTGCTGCTACCTATCGACAGTTCTCCAATCCCCCAATGATGGTTCGACGATTCATTGGGCAGCGCCTAGGCTGATGGTTCCCCCCCTTTATCCTCGCAAGGCCGTTCATGCGCTATCGACCATCGACCCCAGATTCCTGTCATGTGCGCTGCTTCGTGACATTGGTGAGCGCGCCATGAGCGATGAAGCCCACGCAATCCACGGGCTTCGCCTTTCGCCTGCCAGCGACCTCGATCTGCCGTTCGCGCGTGACCTCACCCGCTGCGCGATGCTGCCGTATTTCCAACAGTTCGCACTGCTGTGGACGGACGCGGCGTTCGACAAATCCTGGAGCTGGCGCGAGCAATGGCTGATCAAGGCCGGTGAGCGGACCCTGGGTTTTTGCAGCCTGAGCCAGGACCGCCAAGCGTTGTTCGTCCGTGAGCTGCACTTGCTGCCCGAGCATCGTCAACAGGGGGTAGGGCGCTGGGTGCTCGAAGAACTGAAGCGTTGGGCGCAGCAACGGCGTTTGCCGTTGCTGCGTCTCATGGCCTTCAGCAGCAATCCGGCACGACGCTTGTATCGGCGAGTCGGTTTCGACGAAGTCGGTCAGGACGGTTGCTTCGTGCTCATGCAATGCGCGGTGCAAAAAGACGCCGATGTGGTTTAGCGCAATGCGCAAGGTGCTCGGGAGAGGCGCGAGCCAGGGCTTGCCTGGCCCCCTGGCAATGGGCATAGTGCCGAAAGCTTAGGAATAGTCCTCCACGGATGTGGGATATCTCCTAGATCGATAACGCAAAGTGAAAAGGAAAGAGGGCATGAACGGATTCGGCGCGCGACTCAGGGAAGAACGAGAGCGCTTGGGCCTTACGCAACGGGTATTCGGCGATATTGGTGGCGTCGAACCCAACGCCCAGGGCAAGTATGAAAACGGCGACCGTACCCCGCGTCTGGATTACCTGGCGGCCGTGGCTGCCAAAGGCGTCGACCCGCTGTACGTGTTGACCGGGCTGCCGACGCCGCTGCCGCTCGACAGCCTAAGCGGCGATGAAGACCGGCTGCTGACAGCTTTCCGCCGCCTCCCCGACAAAGACCGCGCCGCTCTGTGGCATGTCCTGCACCGCTTGGCAGATTGAGCGCCACTAGGGTCAGAGGCCGCATGGGATCATCCATCGCGTCAGCATTCTCTAGCGTTTAGTCGATATGTTGCGGCTGAAAAATTTTGTTAAGGTGGCAACTTACAAATCGCCCCATTGACGAGGTGTCTGGCTTGATTAGGGTCCTTGTGGTCGACGATCACGATCTGGTACGCACCGGCATCACCCGCATGCTCAGTGACATCGAGGGGCTGCATGTAGTGGGCGAGGCAGACTCTGGCGAGTCGGCCCTCAAGCTGGCCCGTGAACTCAAACCGGACGTGGTGCTGATGGACGTCAAGATGCCTGGCATCGGCGGTCTCGAAGCCACGCGCAAGTTGCTGCGCAGCCATCCCGACAGCAAGGTCGTGGCCGTCACCGCCTGCGAAGAAGACCCTTTTCCCACGCGCCTGTTACAAGCCGGCGCTTCTGGCTATCTGACCAAAGGCGCTGCCCTCGATGAAATGGTGCACGCCATTCGCCTGGCGTTCGCGGGGCAGCGCTACATTAGCCCGCAAATTGCCCAGCAACTGGCGCTCAAGCCATTCCAACCCGAAGGGTCGCCGTTCGACAGTCTCTCCGAACGGGAAATCCAGATCGCTCTGATGATCGTCGGCTGCCAGAAAGTGCAGATCATCTCTGACAAGCTATGCCTGTCGCCCAAAACGGTGAATACCTACCGTTACCGCATTTTCGAAAAACTTTCCGTGACCAGCGACGTCGAATTAACGTTGCTGGCCGTCCGCCACGGAATGGTCGACGCAAGTCTCTAGCCTTAGAAGTGGTCCATGTCTCAAACCTTTGATGCCAGCGCGTTTCTGGCGACCTGCAGTGGTCGTCCGGGCGTGTACCGAATGTTCGATGCCGAATCGCGGCTGCTCTACGTCGGTAAAGCCAAGAACCTCAAGAAGCGCTTGGCCAGTTATTTCCGCAAAACCGGCCTGGCCTCGAAGACGATGGCGCTGGTGGGGCGCATCGCGCATATCGAGACCACCATCACCGGTAACGAAACCGAGGCCTTGCTGCTCGAGCAGAACCTGATCAAGGAATGGCGACCGCCGTACAACATTCTGTTGCGTGACGATAAGTCCTATCCTTACGTGTTTTTGTCGGATGGTCCTTTCCCACGGCTCGGCATCCATCGCGGCGCCAAGCGCGCCAAGGGTCGTTACTTCGGCCCTTACCCCAGTGCCGGTGCGATTCGCGAAAGCCTGAGCGTATTGCAGAAGACGTTCGCCGTTCGCCAATGCGAAGACAGTTATTACGCCAACCGCACCCGCCCGTGCCTGCAATACCAGATCAAGCGCTGCAAAGGGCCGTGTACCGATTTGGTCAGCCAGGAGGAATACGCCGAGGACGTGCGTCATTCGGTGATGTTTCTGGAGGGGCGCAGCCAGCAGTTGGGCAACGAGCTCAATGTGGAAATGGAACAGGCCGCCATGGCCCTGGACTTCGAAAAGGCCGCCGCGCTGCGCGACCAGATCGGTCTGCTCAGGCGCGTACAGGACCAGCAGCACATCGAAGGCGGCTCGGGCGAGGTCGACGTCATCGCCGCCTTCGTCAACCCGGGCGGCGCGTGCGTACACCTGATCAGCGTGCGTGGCGGCCGGGTGCTGGGCAGCAAAAATTTCTTTCCTCAAGTCGGCATCGAGGAAGAGGTCTCGGAAGTACTGGTCGCGTTCCTGTCGCAATACTACGTCGGCAATCCGGAGCGTGAGCTGCCCAGGGAGTTGATCGTCAACGTGGTCCATGAAGACTTCCAGACCATCATCGAGGCCCTGCACACGCTGCGCGGTCGCGAGGTGGACATCACCCACCGGGTGCGTGGTACCCGGGCGCGCTGGCAGCAGATGGCGGTGACCAATGCCGAGCAGGCGCTGAACGCTCGTTTGGCCAACCGCCAGCACATGGCCGCGCGCTTCGAAGCGCTGGCCCAAGTGCTCGACCTCGACGAGGTGCCGCAGCGCCTGGAATGCTACGACATCAGCCACTCCAGCGGCGAGGCGACGGTGGCCTCGTGCGTGGTGTTCGGGCCGGAAGGGCCGATCAAGGCCGACTACCGCCGCTTCAACATCGAAGGCATCACTGCCGGTGACGACTATGCCGCCATGCAGCAGGCCCTGACCCGGCGCTACAGTCGCATCAAGAACGGCGAAGGCAAGCTGCCCGACGTGCTGTTGGTCGATGGTGGCAAGGGCCAGCTGAACATGGCGCGCGAAGTCATGCAGGAGCTGGCCTTTACGGATCTGACCTTGCTCGGAGTGGCAAAGGGCGTTACGCGTAAAGCGGGCTTCGAAACGCTGTACCTCAACGACGCTGCCCATGAGTTCACGCTCAAGGGCGACTCGCCGGCGCTGCATTTGATTCAGCAGATCCGTGACGAGGCGCACCGTTTCGCCATTACCGGTCACCGTGCGCGTCGCGGCAAGGCACGGCGGACGTCCAGCCTGGAAGACGTAGCCGGCGTAGGGCCTAAACGCCGTCGCGAGTTGCTCAAGCACTTTGGCGGGCTGCAGGAGCTCAACCGCGCCAGCATCGATGAAATAGCCAAAGCGCCGGGTATCAGTAAAAAGCTCGCCGAGTCGATTTATGCCAGCTTGCATAGCGAGTAGTATGTCGAGCTCAACTCGCAGCCAGTCGTACTGATGAATATTCCAAACTTGCTCACCGTTCTACGGGTTCTGCTGATCCCCATCTTCATCTTGCTGTTCTATATGCCGTTCCATTGGAGCTACATGGCAGCAAGTACGGTGTTCGCCATCGCCGCCGCCACCGACTGGCTGGACGGTTACTTGGCCCGCAGGCTGCAGCAAAGTACTCCATTCGGTGCGTTTCTCGATCCGGTGGCCGACAAACTCATGGTGGCGGTCGCCCTGGTGCTGCTGGTGCAGGTGCATGCCAACTTCTGGCTGACGCTCCCCGCAGCGATCATCATCTGCCGCGAGATCGTGGTGTCGGCGCTGCGCGAGTGGATGGCGGAAATCGGTGCTCGGGCGCACGTAGCAGTGTCCAACTGGGGTAAATGGAAGACCGCCGCGCAAATGCTGGCGCTGGTGATCCTGTTGGGCAATCCGCCGGTGGCGAGCGTCTGGGTGGTTTTGGGCTACGGGTTGCTGCTGGTATCGGCAGGGCTGACGTTGATCTCTATGGTGCACTACCTGATCGCGGCCTGGCCGCACCTGCGCGAAGGCACCGAGCAGCGTTAAAAGTTTTTTTGAATCAAGGGGTTGACGCCATTTGGCGATGCGTTAGAATGGCACCCATCACGACGCGGGAATAGCTCAGTTGGTAGAGCACGACCTTGCCAAGGTCGGGGTCGCGAGTTCGAGTCTCGTTTCCCGCTCCAAATATCGATCTACAAGTTGCATCGTAATTTTTAGATCATTGAAAAAAGACGCTTCGGCGTCTTTTTTCGTTTCAGCGCATTGTGCATCTGTTGGCGATCCGGTGCGTTGGTGTAGCAGACTCGAGGCAGAACTGGGGCTCAGGCATTCTTACAGAGCTCGGTGTGGCAAAAAGATAGGCTAGGCTTCGCAGCGTTGGCGGCGCACCGCTGCTCTATGGAAGTAAATAGGCAGCGGTAACGGTTCAGGGTTTGACCGAAGTGGTCGAGCAAAGCGACATCGTGGGGGCAGTCTCAGACACGAGACTCTGCTGCGTATCCTCGGCGAATGTCACCAGCATGGGCATCGCGCCTTTTTCCTCCGATGCCACATACGGCACATGGTCAACGCGCTGGACCACAAGCGAGGTGACACTGGCCTGTTCGCGGTGGTGCTCCATTATTTTTTCGATAAGCGCTTGGGTTGAGGGGGTCTCTGTCTGGTCAATCACCGTCAGTATGCCGCCTGGACGAAGAATTCGATCCGCCACTTCATAAACGTTGTTCTGCACGTAGATGCGGTGTTCGCGGGACGTCGGCATCATCGCCAGATCGATAGCGATGTTATGCCCGCGCGCGTCGTGCGTACCGAGCAACCAGCAGGCGATCGAGTCGAACTTGGGCTGGCGTTCAAGCCATGCCTCAAGCTTTGGATCGCTCAGGGCATCGCCCTCGATGAGTAGGCAGACCACCTGAGGGGCGTTTTCAACATCGCTGTAACGCAGTCGATAGGCATTATCACCCAAGCTTTCCGGCTTCTCGCGCGAGACGACCGCGACGGAATAACCGTGGCTGGCCACCCGCTTCTGGGTAGCGGCGATACAGTAGGGATTCTCTTCAATACAGACAACGGTGTGCCCTTGTGCCAACAAGGCCAGTGTGGAGTGACCGACCCCACAGCCTATTTCCAGGGTTCGCTGAAAGCCATCGACCCTGGCGGCCATCCATTCGTAATGGCCTTGGGCGAGATGGCCATCGGAATTGATGCCCCAGCTTTTGATGTAGTCTTTACGCAAGCGATCGAGCTGGTAAAGCGCAGGAGGCTTTGGTGGCAAGCCACTGCGCTTGACTTTGGCTTTGGCTTTCTTACCGTCACGCCGCTTTTTGCTACTGATGCTCATAGACGTTCCCTGTGTCCGATGGGTGGCCCATGAGCTTAAGTGCTGTATGCCGGTGAGGGCGTTAAACGGTCCGTTTAGTAATCTGACATGTGTAAGTAGGCATGCTATTTCCACGCATCTAGAAATAACTCGTCACCCCCACAAAATAGGCCCGGCCCGGTACATAAAATCGGGTCGCGCTCTGTCGTGGCTGCTCGTCGAACAGATTCTGCACATCGGCATTGACCTTCAACCACTTGGTTGCGGCCCATTGGGCAGTGAGGTCATAGGTGGTGTAAGGCGCCACAAAGTGACTGGCGGCACCGCGCTGTTTGCCCACATGTTGTGCTGACAACTCGGTAGTCAGGGCAGGGTCGATCTGCCACTCCACAGCGCTGAACAGCGACAGCTTAGGTGAGTTGATCAGCGCTTCGCCGGTGGCAAGGTTGCGGTTTTCCAACATATAGGTGGCATTGCTCCGCCATGTGACGCGGTCTGCTATGAGTGGTACTCGCAATGTGCCTTCCAAGCCACGCGTGCGTGCCTGTTCGACGTTGGTCAATTGAGTCCACCAGTAACCTTGGTGCCAGCCCAGCGGTTTGTATTCGATCTTGTCTTTGAAATCGGTGTGGAAGTAGGTCAGGCCCGCTTCCCAGCCATCGTTGTCGTAAGCGATACCAACTTCCTTGCTGAGACTGGTTTCAGGCCGCAGATCGGGATTGCCTGCCATCCAGCAGCCACCGGACACGTAACCCAGCGGCCGCAACGAAGTACAGCCATTGCCGCCTGAGCGGGTGGCCGCGCCTGCGCTGGTTTCCTTGATGCTCGGCGCACGATAGCCCTTGGCGATGCCGCCGCGCAGGGTCCAGTCGGGGTGGGGATGATAGACCAGGTAGGCGCGCGGGCTGTTGTGGTTGCCATCGCGCTGGCTGTGGTCGAAGCGGTTGCCCAGGGTCAAGGACAGGTTATCGAGCACGAACAGCTCGTCTTCGACAAAGGCCGACCAGTATCTGCCTTGCGATTGCGAACCGGTGACGGGCTTGCCTTCAGGGTCGATGGGGATAGCGCCCAGCGTCCGCGTGTTGGTCAGCGCGTCGCGCTTCCACTGCCCACCCAGAGTCATGCGCTGCTGGAGTATCCATTCGAACGGCACGTTCAAGTGACCATCGATGATTTTCTCTTCGGCGTTGGCTTTTTCCTTGCTGATGCGGTTTTCGAACCGATTCACATAGGCATCGAGCTGGGCGGTGCCGAAACCTAGATCGCCTTGATAGGAGGCGACGTAACCGTCGCGAGTCAGATGCCCGGCACCGAACGCGCTTACCTGCGACCCAGGTACCTTCGAGCCCCATGAGCGTTCCACGCCTTGGACCACTTCCATCGACACGCTGTGCGCGTCGGTGATGCGCCAGTCCAGCAGCGCGTTCACGTGCTGGTCCTTGGCACCTCCGGCGCCATCGTTGCGAAGCGTGGCGCCTTGAGCATCCGCCCGAGGCTGCGCCTCGTCGCTGGCCCGGCGAGTGATGTTGGCGCCCAGGCGCAGGCCGATGGTTTCGGTGAGCGGTCCCGACAGATTGAAACCGGTCTGCTCGGTCTGCCCACGGTCCGAATGCTGCGGCACCGTGGTGTTGACGCTCAGCGAGCCATCCCAGGCTCGCGCGACCTTGCGCGTGATGATGTTGATCACCCCGCCCATGGCGTCCGCGCCGTACCGCGAGGACATAGGCCCGCGCGTCACTTCGATACGCTCGATCATGTTCGGGGAGATCCAGTTCAGGTCCTGGCGCGCCAGGTCG
This sequence comes from Pseudomonas sp. MLB6B, assembly GCF_054508135.1. NCBI lineage: Bacteria > Pseudomonadati > Pseudomonadota > Gammaproteobacteria > Pseudomonadales > Pseudomonadaceae > Pseudomonas > Pseudomonas sp. MLB6B. The sequence goes on from NZ_CP199313.1 coordinate 2,783,156, forward strand.
CGCCGGTACTGCGTGTCTGCCGAATTGCCGACACGTTTGCCATCGACCAGGATCACCGTGTACTGGTCGTCCAGGCCGCGCAGCTTGATTTTCGACTGTTCGCCCACCGGGCCGAAGCCGCCGGTGACGCCTGGAAGACGACGCAACAATGTGCCCAGGTCATAGACCGGTTGCCGCTCGATCTCCTCGCGGGTGATGACGCTGACACTAGCAGGCGCGTCGCGCACGTCCGTGCTGGTGCTGCTGGCAGTGACGAACGAGGTCTCCAACTCGGTGGCATTGCCTTGCGAAGGCTCTTCCACCAGCGCGGCGTGTGAGAGGGGGGCGGCAAGCAAAGCTGCCGTAAGCAGGTTCAGAGGAAGGGCAGGGTGCTTCATGGGGAAACCAGTCCTTGATCGAATCGTGAAGTCGGACTGGACATTAATGAAAATGAGAATATTTCGTATGTAGTATCGGTTTGTACTGCTCGTCAGACATTTCGTTGTAATAGGTAACCTTTCCTGATGGACGCCAGCTGCAAAGCCTTGGCCTACCGATCCCCATCTGCTGGCGCTCAGCGAATTCAACGCTGGCTGCTCCGACGATCTACCCCCTGGCCTGTGCCGAATTCGCGCGCACCGTTACGCCAGCGCATGTGATCGTACAACCGCTTGCGCTATCATGATGGCAACTTCTCCAGGTGACACACAGGGCATGACAGAGCAACAGGTACAGGCCAAGACCCGGCGCAAGCCACGCAGTCTGGCGCAGGAACTGGTCACGGTGCTGACCGAGCGCATTCGCAGTGGTCAGCTCAAGCGCGGTGACAAGCTGCCGACCGAATCGCAGATCATGGCCGAGGAGGGTGTCAGCCGCACCGTAGTGCGTGAGGCGATTTCCCGGCTACAGGCGGCCGGGCAGGTGGAAACCCGCCATGGCATCGGCACCTTCGTGCTGAACGCTGGAACGACGGCCGGTTTTCGGATCGACCCCGCGACCGTGGTGACCCTGCGCGAAGTGCTGGCCGTTCTTGAGCTGCGCATCGCCTTGGAAGTCGAATCGGCAGGGCTCGCGGCTCAGCGCCGTAGCGACGAAGCGTTGGCCGGCATGCGCGCGGCACTGGACGAGCTCAACGAAGGCGCCGCGCATGCCACCGACGCGGTATCGGCGGATTTCCAGTTCCACCTGCGCATCGCCCAGGCCAGTGGCAACCACTACTTCGCCGACATCCTCGACCACCTGGGTACCAGCATCATCCCGCGCACGCGGGTGAATTCGGCGCGATTGGCGCAGGATGACCAGGCCCATTACATGAGTCGGCTCAGGCACGAGCATGAAGCGATCTACGAAGCCATTGCCCGGCGCGACGGCGAGGGGGCCAAGATGGCCATGCGCATGCATCTGAGCAACAGCCGCGAGCGCCTGCGCCAGGCGCATGAAGAGGCTGAATCCCAGAAGGGTTGAGGGCGGTTGCGCGTGCAGTGCTTCCAAGGGACACCAATAAAGCAAAGCCCCGCATAGGCGGGGCTTTGTAGTTTCAGGACGCTTAAATCGCGTCTTCGCTCCACTGCCCGTCGACCAAGCGACGCAGCCCCAACGGGTTGCTGTCACGCAACGCCTCCGGCAGCAACGCCTGCGGGTAGTTCTGGTAGCACACCGGGCGCAGGAAGCGGTCGATGGCCAGTGTACCGACCGAGGTGCCGCGTGCATCCGAGGTGGCCGGATAAGGTCCGCCATGGACCATCGCATCGCAGACTTCCACGCCGGTCGGATAGCCGTTGACCAGGATGCGCCCGACCTTTTCCTCCAGCAGCGGCACCAGCCAGGCGAACGCCTCGAAGTCCTCGGGCTCGCCGATCAACGTTGCGGTCAGTTGGCCACGCAGGCCCAGCAGGGCGTCGCGCAACTGTGGCGGGTCCTGCACTTCGACGGCTACGGTGGTAGGGCCGAACACTTCCTCTTGCAACAGGGGGTCAGCGTCCACCAACAGCTGGGCGTCGGCCTTGAACAGCTGGGCGCGGGCCTGAGTGCCCTCCTGGGCCTGACCGGCCAGGTGTTCGATACCGGCGTGGGCATGCAGGTGTTCTACGCCGCCGACATAGCTGCGCAGGCCGCCCGCGTTGAGTAGGGTCTGTCCAGCCTGTTGCTGCAGATGCTGGCCGAGCTCGCTGAGCAACTGGGTGTACTGCGGCGATTGCAAGCCGATCAGCAACCCTGGGTTGGTGCAGAACTGACCGGCACCCAGGCAAACGGAGCCGGCCAGCTCGCGGGCGATGGTTTCGCCGCGTCTGGTCAGGGCGCCAGGCAGCACGATCACCGGGTTGATGCTCGACATCTCGGCGAACACCGGGATCGGCTGCGGCCGTTCGGCGGCCATGCGGCACAGCGCGTCGCCACCTTTGAGCGAGCCGGTGAAGCCGACGGCCTGGATGGCCGGATGCTTGACCAGCGGCTCGCCGACGCCTGCGCCGTAGACCATGTTGAACACGCCCTGCGGCATGCCGGTACGCTCGGCGGCCCGCTGGATCGCACAGCCGACCACGTCTGCCGTCGCCATGTGCCCGCTGTGCGCCTTGAACACCACCGGGCAACCGGCGGCCAGGGCCGCAGCCGTGTCACCGCCGGCGGTGGAGAAGGCGAGGGGGAAGTTGCTGGCGCCGAACACGGCCACGGGGCCAACGCCGATGCGCATCTGGCGCAGGTCCACGCGTGGCAGCGGCTGGCGCTCGGGTAGTGCCTGGTCGATGCGTGCGCCGAGGAAATCGCCGCGGCGCAGCACTTGGGCGAACAGGCGCATCTGGCCGCTGGTACGACCACGCTCACCCTGGATACGCCCAGCCGGCAAGGCGGTCTCGCGGCAGACGATGGCGACGAAGGCGTCGTCCAGTTCGTCCAGCTCGGCGGCGATGGCGTCGAGGAATTCGGCGCGCCGTGCTGGTTTCAGGTTGCGGAATTCGACGAACGCGGCGGCTGCCGCCCTGGCGGCCTGGTCGACTTCGTCGGCGGTGGCCTGGGCGAAGCTGTAGGGCAGGGCCTCGCCGGTGGTGGCGTCCAGGCTTTGCAGACGCTGTGTGCCAGCGGCGCTGCGCTGGCCGGCGATGAAGTTGTGGCCGAGTATCTCTGGCATTTGGAGCTCCTAAAGGCGTGGGTAATCAGGTGATCGGTGCCGGATTGAACAAGGTGATGTCGTTGTGCAAACGGTGCTGTTCGGCCCAGGTCTGCTTGCGGCCGCTGGCGACGTCCAGGTAATAGTGGAACAGCTCCCAGCCCAGCTCTTCGATGCTCGAGCGGCCGCTGGCGATGCGCCCGGCGTCGATGTCGATCAGGTCCGGCCAGCGCTGGGCCAGTTCGGTCCGCGTACAGACCTTGACCACTGGCGCCATGGCCAGGCCGTAGGGCGTGCCGCGCCCGGTGGTGAACACATGCAGGTTCATCCCGGCTGCCAGTTGCAGCGTGCCGCAGACGAAGTCGCTGGCAGGCGTCGCGCAGAAGATCAGGCCCTTGCGCGTGACCCGCTCGCCTGGCCCTAGCACGCCCTGGATGGCGCCGCTGCCGGACTTGACGATCGACCCAAGAGACTTCTCCACGATATTCGACAGGCCGCCTTTCTTGTTGCCCGGCGTGGTGTTGGCGCTACGGTCGGCGGCGCCTTGTTGCAAGTAACGGTCGTACCAGTCCATCTCGCGCACCAGGGCCTCGGCGACGTCCTGGTTCTCGGCGCGGGAGGTGAGCATGTAGATGGCGTCGCGCACTTCGGTGACTTCCGAGAACAGCACGGTGGCGCCGGCGCGTACCAACAGATCGGCGGCATAACCCAGCGCCGGATTGGCGGTGATGCCGGAGAAGGCGTCGCTGCCGCCGCACTGCATGCCCAGAATGAGTTCGCTGGCCGGCACGGTTTCGCGGCGGCGCTGGTCGAGCTTCTTCAGGCGGGTTTCGGCCAGCGCCATGATCTGCTCGATCATTTCCACGAAGCCCAGGCTGGCGTCCTGTAGGCGATAGAGCCATGGCTCGCTGAGGTCCACGGACGGGTCGTCGTCGTGCATGACCTGGCCGGCCTGGAGTTTCTCGCAGCCCAGGCTGATCACCAGCGCTTCGCCGCCCAGGTTGGGGTTGCGCGCCAGATTGCGCACGGTGCGGATCGGGATGTAGGCGTCGCGGGCGTTGATCGCCACGCCGCAACCGTAACTGTGGGTGAGGGCGACCACGTCATCGACGTGGGGGTATTTGGGCAGCAGTTCGCTGCGGATGCGCTTGACCGCATGTTCCAGCACACCGGTCACGCACTGCACCGTGGTGGTGATGCCGAGGATGTTGCGCGTGCCGACGGTGCCGTCGGCGTTGCGGTAGCCTTCGAAGGTGAAGCCCTCCAGCGGCGGCAACGGTTGTGGCACGGCATCGCAGCGCGGCAGGCTGTCCAACTCGGGCGCGGCTGGCATGGCGAGCTGGCTTTCCTGTACCCAGCTGCCTTGGCGCAGGTCTTCCAGTGCATGTCCGATGATTTGCCCATAACGGCGTACCGGTTCGCCCTTGGCGATGGCGACGGTGGCGACCTTATGGCTCTGTGGCACGCTTTCGACCAGGGTCAGACCGTCGGCGAAGCGGGCACCTTCGCCCAGACCGCCGTCGTTGACGACGACCACGACATTGTCGTCCTCGTGCAGGCGGACGTAGTGGGGCGAGTCGGAATGTTCGATCAGCTGCATATCGGGCCTACTTGTCAGGTTCTCAGGCTTTTTTGTACATCCGCCCGCGCCGGATCGACCGGCACGGGCGTGTTCGCTCAGGGACGCGAGCTGGCCAATTCACCGTTGGCGGCAGGCTCGGGCGGTGACTTCGGTGCATCGTCACGCAGTTCGATGCGCTTGATCGGGCCGACGATCACCAAGTAGCTGAACACCGCCACCAGCGCGTTGGCGCCGACGTACACCAATGCCCACTTGAACGAGCCGGTGGCACTGATGATGTAGCCGATGACGATCGGCGTGGTGATCGAGGCGATGTTGCCGAAGGTGTTGAACAGCCCGCCCGAGAGCCCGGCGATCTGCTTCGGCGAGGTGTCGGCCACAACCGCCCAGCCCAGCGCGCCGATGCCTTTGCCGAAGAAGGCCAAGGTCATGAAGCCGACCACCATCCACTCGGCGTCGACGTAGTTGCAGAACACCATGGTGGTCGACAGCAGCAGGCCGCAGACGATCGGCAGTTTGCGCGAGAAGGTCAGCGAGTTGCCGCGACGCAGCAGCCAGTCCGAGATCACCCCACCAAGCACGCCACCGATGAAGCCGCAGATCGCCGGTAAGGAGGCGATGAAGCCGGCCTTGAGGATGGTCATGCCGCGTTCCTGCACCAGGTACACCGGGAACCAGGTCAGGAAGAAGTAGGTGATGGCGTTGATGCAGTACTGGCCCAGGTACACGCCCAGGAGCATGCGGCTGGTTAGTAGTTGCTTGACGTAGCCCCATTTCGGCCCGTCGTTGCCACGTTTCTGGTCCATGTCCACCAGGCCGCCGTTCTGCTCGATGTGTTCGAGCTCGGCTTGGCTGATGCGCGGGTGCTGCTTGGGGTTGTAGATGGTTTTCAGCCACACCAGGGAAAACACGATGCCCAACGCGCCCATGACCACGAACACGTGCTCCCAGCCGAAGCTGAACACGATCCAGCCCATGATCGGGGCGAACAGCGCGGTGGCGAAATACTGTGCGGAGTTGAAGATGGCCGAGGCGGTACCGCGCTCCTGGGTCGGGAACCAGGCCGCGACGATGCGCGCATTGCCGGGGAAGGAAGGCGCTTCGGCAAAGCCCACCAGAAAGCGTAGGGTGAACAGGGTCACCACTGCCCAGGCCACCGGCATGCCGCCGACGAAGCCTTGCAGCAATGTGAACAGCGACCAGGTGAAGATGCTGACGGCATAGACGTTCTTGGAACCGAAACGGTCGAGCAGCCAGCCGCCGGGAATTTGCCCGGCGACGTAGGCCCAGCCGAATGCGGAGAAGATGTAGCCAAGGGTCACGGCATCGATGCCGAGGTCTTTTTGCAGGCTCGAGCCTGCGATGGCGATGGTGGCGCGATCGGCGTAGTTGATCGTGGTCACGAGGAACAGCATGAACAGGATCAGGTAGCGCACATGCGTCTTTTTGCTCGCTTGCATGCTGGTCGTACTCCCACTAGTTATTTTTGTGCGGGCTCATGAGTTGTGGCCGAAGTGGGGCGAACCCACTCCGGCGTGCGGCTTTTGGCAGGCCGCAGGCTGTGCTTACTGCGGACCCATTTTGTCCATCAGTGCGGCGAGCATTTCGTATTCATCGGCAGTAAGGTCGGTGAGCGGCGTGCGCACTGGGCCTGCGTCATAGCCGGCGATCTTGGCACCGGCCTTGACGATGCTCACGGCGTAGCCGGCTTTGCGGTTGCGAATGTCCAGATACGGCAGGAAGAAATCATCGATCAGCTTGCCGACGGTGGCATGGTCGTCACGGGCGATGGCGTTGTAGAAGTCCATGGCCGTTTTCGGCACGAAGTTGAAGACGGCCGAGGAATAGACCGGTACGCCCAGCGCTTTGTAGGCAGCGGCATAGACTTCGGCGGTCGGCAGACCGCCCAGGTAGCTGAAACGATCTCCAAGGCGGCGGCGAATCGACACCATCAGCTCGATGTCACCCAGGCCGTCCTTGTAACCGATCAGGTTGGGGCAGCGCTCGGCCAGCCGCTCCAGCAGATCGGCATTGAGGCGGCAGACGTTGCGGTTGTACACCACCACACCGATCTTCACCGATTTGCACACGGCCTCGACGTGGGCGGCCACACCGTCCTGGCTGGCTTCGGTCAGGTAATGGGGCAACAGCAGCAGGCCCTTAGCACCCAGGCGCTCGGCTTCCTGCGCGTACTCGATGGCCTGGCGCGTGGCGCCGCCGACGCCGGCGAGGATCGGCACCGACGTGGCGCAGGTGTCGACTGCGGTCTTGATCACCTGGCTGTATTCGCTGGCGGCCAGGGAGAAGAACTCACCGGTGCCGCCTGCGGCGAACAGGGCGCTGGCACCGTAGGGGGCCAGCCATTCCAGGCGCTTGATGTAGCCCGCCTGGTGGAAGTCGCCTTGGGCGTCGAAGTCGGTGACCGGGAAAGACAGCAGGCCGTGAGAGAGGATGGATTTCAGTTCTTGTGGATTCATTGTTGTAAGCATCCTGTGGCGCTTGGGGTGAAGGTTGTCGCTGCGATCTGAAGGTAAGTTATCGTACAACCTTTGAGGTGGCTAGGATTTTTTTGCGGTTTTTTGGAAATAATGGCCGCTAAAAATCAAATATATAGAGAGGTCGTACGATGACTTTAACCTTTCGCTCCGTCTGCGCCCCTCGATACGTCGTCTGTGATCCGGTGACTGGGCCCTGGGCGAGCGAGGACTCGCCCGTACTCCCTGCGACCTGACGATCGATTGCCTGGCGCAGGCTAGACACGTTCCGTAAGCTAGCCGGCCAACTTTTCCATCTGTTTTGTTGCAGATACACCATTATCGAGAGTCGAGCATGTTGATTACCGCAAGGAGCCTGATGGCGCTGGCCACTGTAGCCGCCGCCCCGTTGGCCATGGCCCAGGATTCGCAGGAGCAGGGTTTCATCGAAGGCAGTCACTTGAAGGGGCTGACCCGTAATCTCTACTGGGACCACGACACCAAAGGCAAGGGCGGCGATCAACGCGAGTGGGGGCAGGGCTTGCGCTTCGACTACACTTCCGGTTTCACCACAGGAACCGTGGGACTGGGTCTGGACGTCAGTGGTTATTCGGCGTTCAAGCTCGACGGCGGTCGCGGGCGTGCCGGGGCGGGGGTGTTGGTACCGGACGGCGATGGCGCCAAAGACGCTGCCGGCTCGGGCGGCGGGGCCGTCAAGCTGCGGGTGTCTGCCACCGAACTGCGCTATGGCAACAACCTGCGCCCGTACAACCCGGTATTCGCCCCGGCCGATACCCGTCTGCTGCCCGCGACCGCCACAGGTTTCTGGCTGACCAGCGCCGAGTTGGAGGGCCTGAACCTGGAAGCGGCGCACCTGACCGCCGCCAAGGACTTCAACAGCACCAACAGCGACGACGATTTCTACGCCGCTTACGCAGGCGTGGGTACCGGCACCGTCGACTTCCTGGGCGGTACCTACGCGGTCAACGATCGCCTGAGCCTGAGCCTGTACACCTCGCGCTACGAAGACATCTGGCGCCAGACCTACGTGAATTCGCTGTACGCGCTGCTGCTGAGCGATACCCAGAGCCTGAGCTTCGATTTCAACCTGTATCGCACTGATGACGAAGGGCGCCAACTGGCGGGCAAGATCGATGTCACCGCCTGGTCGATGGCAGTGGCCTACACACAAGGCGCGCATACGTTCAAGCTGACCCACCAGCGCATCGACGGCGATCAACCGTTCGACTATCTGGGCATGGGGCCGGGCACCTACCATGACTCGATCTACCTGGCCAACTCCTCGCAACTGGTCGACTTCAACGGCCCTAACGAGCGTTCCTGGGGCGCGTTCTACGACCTCGACATGTCGTTGTATGGCGTACCGGGCTTGACGTTCCAGGCTCGCTACATCCGCGGCACGGGTGTCGATGGCAGCAAGGTCGCCGCCGGCAGCGTCTATGACTACTACGCCGACAGCGAGGACCACTGGGAGCGTGACCTGACGGTGCGCTACGTGGTGCAGAGCGGGCCGGCCAAGGACCTGTCGCTCAAGGTGCGACAGGCCACCCACCGCATCGGCAACGGCAAGTCCAGTGGGTCGGCGGATCAGGTTCGGGTGATCGTCGAATACCCGATCGACGTGTTCTGAAAAAAGGTGCTGCGCCTGAGTGGCGCAGCCCGATTCACTCGCGATGGGATAGCTCCTGGTAACGGTCGTACCTGCACGTTTCGCCAGTTCCCCCAGCGGTAGCCACAGGCAGGTACGTGACTCCCTAGACATAGCTACCGAGTGTGCGAGAAACACGTCGCTCAGACTTGGCTTTTCCCCCACACGAGAGGCCTCGCCATGTCCGACCATCTTGCCCCGACCACCAGCATCGACATGCTGATTGCGCATCGATTGCCCGTTTGGTTTCGAACGGCCTCGCCCGAGCAGCGTGCCGCCCTGCGCAGGCACCTGCTCGAGCAGCAGCATGCCCATGCCCAAGCCCAGCGCGTGCTCGATACCATTCCCGCATTGCCCTTGTTTGGCGAGGCCTTGCTGTCTCCCGTATTGGAGCGTGAACTCGCGTGCCGGCTGGATGTGCGTACCAGCCAACTGGACCTGGTGACGCATCTGCCAGAAGCCAGTGCCAGCCTGGGTATAGCGCAGACCTACAGGCGCCACACCAGTCGACAGAGTCTGTTGGCGGCGGCCCTGCATAACTTCGATCCCAGCGAGACGCAGGCGGCTGCTTTCTCGGCCGCGACGCAAATCGTCGACGCCGCCCACACGCCCATTGCCTTGGCGCCCGAGCGCTTCGCCCAGCTATGTCGAACACTGGACATCGGTGGGCAGTACCAGCGTCGGATCAAGGCGGTGCTAAGACCCGAGGACGGCACGCGCGACACCGTCGAGCATACGCTGCAGGAAGCCTTTCGCACGACGCTCGCCGCAGACGCCTGCCTGGCTCGCCTGCGCGGCGGTCTGGACCAGGACAACTACCGCCGTCTGGCGGCGCTTGCCGCGCCCGAGCACGTGGTACCACCCGATGCGCATGTGTTGAAGGCCCACGAGGTACGCGTATTGGGCAAGCGGGTCAATGGTGTGCTGGCTATCGAAGTACGGGTCGACGCTTCGCCGGATGCCAACCTCGAAACCATCATCTTCTGGATTCCCGGCGATCCGGTCGCCAGGGTCTCCATGCACGCTTCTTGGCGCGCGCTTTCGATCGCCTTGGCCGGGCGTTTCGCGGTGCCTGGGTATGCGGCGTTCTTCACGCAACTGCTGGCCAGGGCCGATCAACTGGCGTTCAGCCAAGCACTGGCGCGCAACTTGAGCGAGGGAAGTGCCAGTACCCCTATAGAAATCGATGGTCGACACACGCCGATCGATGGCGACGTGTTCGCTCATTTGCGCCTGCGCCAAGTCGAAGGTCTCTTGGCTGACGCCAAGGTGTTGGCAGTGCCGACCGACGAGGAAAACCGCAAGGTCCGTGCCGCTCGACTGGAAGGCTATGTCAACGCCGGGCTCGATCTGTTCGGACTGGTCAGCTTTTTCGTACCTGGACTGGGCGTGGCGATGCTGGGCATCGCCGCCCTGCAATTGGCTCAAGAAGTGTATGAGGGTTACGAAGATTGGCAGCTGGGAGACCGTGAAATGGCACTCGCACACCTGTTCAACGTGGCCGAGGACATCGCGGGCAATGCTCTGGTGGCAGGCGCGCCTGTGGCTGTGCTGGGTCTGGCCCAGCGTACGTTGTTCGTGGACGGTCTTGCGCCGGTCGTGGGTTCGTCCGGTACGTTGCGCCTGCTCGACCCGACACTGACGGGCTATACCAGCCGAGCAGGTGCAGAGGAGGCGTCATCGCCCACTGTTCGTCATGTCGACACTCAGGCCGGCAGGCTGCGCCTTGAGCGCGCCCACGAACACGCTCACTGGCGGGTCGTTCATCCAGCGCGCCAAGGGGCCTATGCGCCCATTGTCGAGAGCAACGAAACGGGCGGATGGTGGCATGCGCTGGAGCAACCTCAGTACTGGAACGATGTCGGTGAACTAGTGCGCCGGCTCGACAGCGAAGCCGCCCAGGCCAGCGACGAGGCAGCGCACTTTGCGTTTTGCGCCACTGGCATGACCGAAGACCAACTGCGTGGCCTGCACCTGGAAGTCGCGTCTGCGCCGGCGCGATTGCGTGATGCCCTGCAACGCTACGACGTACACGTTCGATTTCCCGACCTACGAGGCGAGGCGTTCGAGGCACAGGTCGCTACGCTTCAGCCTTCCGTACAGCCTGCTGCGCAGGTGCTCAGGCGCGATTTCCCAGGTCTGACCCCGCTGTGTGCCAACGAACTGGTCGAACGCGCCACCCAGGCCCAGGTGCAACGCATGATTGACGAGCAGCGCGTGCCATTGGCGCTGGCCCAGCAAGCGCGCTGGGTCCTGCACGATGCGCGCCTGGACCGTGCGTGCGCGGGATTGATGCGTGACCAATTGGCCGGGCGCGATACGGAAAAGTTGGCTTTGGGTCTCATCGAAGCGGTGGCGCCTTGGCCGGATAACGTGCGGATAGAGATTCGTCAGGACACCCCGCAGGGCCCTCTGCTGGCCCACTCGACCGCAGCGACGGACGCCGAGGCTAGAGTGATCGTCAACCACCAAGGTAGGTATCGTTGCGTGGACGCCTCAGGTGCCCTCGTGTCAGGCAGTCGTCTGGAGGACACGCTGACCGAAGCGCTCTTGCTCAGACTGGATGGTTTGCAAAAAACATTGCTTGGTCAGGCAGATCTGAGCGCCACGGCGCTGGGCGAGCGTCTCGTCCAGCAGGCGAATCGATCGCGTGGCGACGCGGCACGTATCCTGGGCATGGCGACCGAGCGCCAGGGGTTCAGACCGCCGTCGCGACTCGGTGATGGCCGCGTGGGGTATCCGCTGAGTGGGCGGGGCGAAAGCAGCCAGCAGGCGTTCAGCCGTGGCCTGCTCCAGCTTTATCCGACCTACTCTGCATCGGACATCGAAGCCTTGCTCAGCGACCTGCGCGCGCGCGGCATCGACCCCTGGAACTACCTGCACGAACTGCACCAGCAACTGGCAACCTTGAGGTCCGCTCTCGAAGCCTGGCAGGCGGAGCCAGGCACGCTGCTTCAATCACTTCGACGGCGTGAAGTGGCTTCACGTATTCGGCGCTGCTGGCGCCGCAAGCGTGGAGGCCCCGACAGTGCGCGACTGGTCATCGCAGGCGAACGTATTGGCCAACTGCCTTCGCTGCCGGAAAGTGTCGACTTCGGTCATGTGCAGGAGCTGGTATTGCGCGACATGGCCCTGACCCAGCTACCGGCTTCGTTCCTGAGTCGTTTCCCCAACCTGCGGCTGCTCGATGTGCGCCATAACCAGTTGACGCGCCTGCCCGAGAGCATCGAAACGTTGGTGCACCTGAGACGGCTGCGTCTGGGACACAACCGAATCGTCTGGGATGCCCAGAGCGATCAGCGTCTTGCGGCGCTGGCCCATCTCGACCGGCTCGAACTGGACGGCAATCCGCTGCAGGCCGTGCCCAACCTTGCCGCGTTGCGCGACCTGCGCGACGTGTCACTGCGCGATACCTCGACTGCGCAGGTGCCGGACTGGGTGCGGCAGCGGCCCTTCGTCGAGAGCGTCGATTTGCGAGACAACGCCATCAGGCGGGTGCAACCTTCGTGGTCTGAGTTTTTTCTAAGACGTCTGTTCGTGCACGACAATCCACTCGAAAGCACCAGCGTTGATCAAATCAATCAGGCCACGCAGGCGGAGGAGGCCGCTTCCCAAGCGCGGGACATTACCCACGCCCATATGCGGGTAGACACCGTGGCGCGCGATCATTGGCTGGGCGAACTGAGCGGCGGGGAGCGTGCCGAGCACCAAGCTATCTGGGACAGGTTGGAGGCTGAGCCAGGTAGCGGTGATCTGCTGCGTTTTTTTGCCGATCTGACTCACTCCAACGAGTACCTGCAGCGTCCGAAGCGGTTCCGCGCGCGCATCTGGAGAATCCTGCGCGCCTGCGAGCGCGACAGTCAGGTCAGAGAAGCGTTGTTCCAACAAGCGGCCGGCCCGCGCACCTGTTCTGATCGCGAGTTGCTTGTGCTCAGCCAGCTCGAGGTGGGTGTCTTGGTCGCCGAATGCACCCAGGGTTATACAGGTGCGATGGCCACACGGAGGTTGCTGAAGCTGGGGCGCTCGCTTTATCGACTCGACGAGGTGGACCGATTGGCCGCGGGTCATATCGAAGTCCTCCGCAGTAGGCCCGCGGCGCCTCCGGTGGACGACATCGAAGTCATCATGTCCTATCGCGTTTACTTGTCCGGGCCGCTTGGGCTGCCTGAGCAGCCAGATTACATGTACTTCGGCTCATACAGCCCGGTCACCGCCGCTGATATAAACCTTGCACGCACGACCATTCTGGCTGCCGAAACCCATCAGGCGATCGCGCAATCGCTGGTACAGCGTGATTTCTGGGTAGACCATCTGCGCCAGCGTTTCGGGCATCTGATAGAAGAGATGAACGCACCGTTTCATGTGCGGCTCGAAGGTCTCGAAGGCTGGAACACGCTGTTCGGCGAGCAGGCTTACCTGGACAAGGTCGAGCAACTGGCGGCCGAGCGCCAGCGGGCAGAGCAGGCGCTGCTGTCGAGATTGACGCTCCAAGAGGTTAAGTCGGCACCCTACTGAGTTACAGGCAGGCGTCCTGGGGCCTTTGGCGGCCCCAGGGCGGCATCAACGACGGCGGAACAACGGTAGCGGCTCGTCGGTTGCGGCCTGATAGGTGACCGAGAAGTCCTTCAAGCCCGCGAGGGCGTCCTCTGGATCCTTGTCGGCACGGACCGCGAATGCATCGAAACCACAACGCGCCATATAGAACAGTTGGTCGCGCAGCACATCGCCAATGGCACGCAGCTCGCCCTTGAACTGATAGCGATCGCGCAGCAGGCGCGCGTTGGAATAGTTACGCCCGTCGGTGAACGCCGGGAAATTCAGGGCGATGACCTGGAACTGCGCGACGTCTTCGCCGATTTCCTCGGCTTCTTCGTCGGCATCCAGCCATACGCCCAGACCACCATCGCGGGCCTTGAGGGCATGGCCATGATCGCGCCACATCTGCAGCGGCACGATGTAGTCGTCGCAGTTGGTCAGTTCGTCGAACGAAGTGTCCTTGGGCAGCAGGTGCCAGGTCTCGTCGATGATCTGGCCGTTCTTAATGATTCGCTGCATAGACGCGCTCCTTGAATGGGTCGATGCCGATCCGCTGGTAGGTATCGATGAAGCGCTCGTCTTCGGTGCGTTTTTCCACGTACACGTCGATCAGCTTGCCGATCACTTCCGCCATCTGCTCCTGGGCGAAGGAGGGGCCGAGGATCTTGCCCAGGCTGGCGTCGCGCGAAGCGCTGCCGCCGAGCGAGACCTGATAGAACTCCTCGCCCTTCTTGTCCACGCCGAGAATGCCGATGTGGCCGACGTGGTGGTGACCGCAGGCGTTCATGCAGCCGGAGATGTTCAGATCGAGCTCGCCGATGTCGAACAGGTAGTCCAGGTCGTCGAAGCGGCGCTGGATCGATTCGGCGATCGGGATCGACTTGGCGTTGGCCAGCGAGCAGTAGTCGCCGCCCGGGCAGCAGATGATGTCGGTGAGCAGGCCGATGTTCGGCGTGGCGAAGCCGCCCTCGCGCAGTTCCTGCCACAGCGTGTGCAACTGGCGCTGCTCGACGTCGGCCAGAATGATGTTCTGTTCGTGGGACGTGCGCAGGAAACCGAAGCTGTAGCGCTCGGCCAGGTCCGCCACGGCGTCGAGCTGCTTGTCGGTCAGGTCGCCTGGGGCGACCCCGGTGGGTTTGAGCGAGAGCGTCACCGCGACATAGCCGGGGCGCTTGTGCGCGCGGGTATTGCGCGCGCGCCAGCGGGCGAAACCTGGGAAGTCCTGTTCGAGGCCAGTGAAGTCGACGTTCTCCAGCGCCTTGTAGTCCGGATCGACGAAGTGGCGCGATACGCGTTCGACTTCGGCTTCGGTCAAGGTGCTGCTGCCACCGCGCAGGTGAGCCATTTCCGCCTCGACCTTTTCGGCGAACACCTCTGGGGTCAGGGCTTTGACCAGGATCTTGATCCGCGCCTTGTACTTGTTGTCACGGCGACCGTAACGGTTGTACACGCGCAGGATGGCGTCGAGGTAGCTAATCAGGTCTTGCCAGGGCAGGAATTCGTTGATGAACGAGCCGACCACTGGCGTACGGCCCAAACCGCCGCCGACCAGCACGCGGAAGCCCAGCTCGCCGGCCTCGTTGCGCACCGGCTCCAGGCCGATGTCGTGCACTTCGATGGCGGCGCGGTCGTCCTTCGAGCCATTGATGGCGATCTTGAACTTGCGCGGCAGGTAGGCGAATTCGGGGTGGAACGTGGTCCACTGGCGGACGATTTCACACCAGGGCCGGGGATCGACGAGTTCGTCGGCCGCGACGCCCGCGAATTGGTCGGTGGTGGTGTTGCGCAGGCAGTTGCCGCTGGTCTGGATCGCATGCATCTGCACGGTGGCCAGCTCGGCCAGGATGTCGGGGATGTCTTCGAGCGCCGGCCAGTTGTATTGCACGTTCTGCCGGGTGCTGATGTGGGCGTAGCCCTTGTCGTAGTCTCGCGCGATCTTGGCCAGGGTGCGGACCTGGGTGGCGTTCAGCTGGCCATAGGGCACAGCGACACGCAGCATCGGCGCAAAACGTTGGATGTACAGGCCATTCTGCAAACGCAGAGGGCGGAATTCTTCTTCGCTCAGCTCACCGGCCAGATAACGGCGGGTTTGATCACGGAACTGCTTGACGCGGTCCTCGATGATTCGCTGATCGTACTCGTCATATACGTACATATAAGTCCTGTCTCAGGCTGCAGGCAGCTATTCGCGCGCACGGCCGCGCACTCCGTCTCGGAGCCGGGGGAAGATAGCAGGTTGCGTTTATGCGCTAAAGTGATGTTTTTGCATATGCAAATAACCGCTTGGCCTAATAGCCAAGCCGTGTTCGTTTATGTGCGACATATACCTGTTTATACTCCGACGTTTGCTCCAGCAGGAACCCGTCCCGATGTTCAAGGCCCTTGGCCTGTGGCTTGGCTTGTCGCTATCGTTCGCCGCGCAGGCCACCTCTGTGGTGTTTCTCAACCCAGGCTATCGCCAGGAAGACTTCTGGTCCCGTTATTCCTCGTTCATGCATGCCGCAGCCGACGACCTCGGCATGCAGCTGCGCATCGAATACGGTCAGAGCCAACCCGCGCTCATTCTGGATCAGGCGCGACGAGCGCTGAATGCGTCCGACAAGCCCGATTACCTGGTCATGGTCAACGAACAGTACGTGGCCCCGCAGATCCTGCGCCTGGCCCAGGGCAGTGGGGTCAAGGTGTTCATCGTCAACAACGCCCTCACCCCTGCGCAGACGCACAGTGTCGATACGCAGCCCGAGACCTATGCGCCGGTGCTCGGTACCTTGAGCGTCAACGATGAGCAGACCGGTTTCGAAATGCTGCATGGGTTGCTCGAGCAGTTGCCCAATGAAGACGGCCCGATCGATCTGGTGGCCTTCGCCGCAGTGAAGAACACGCCCGCTTCGCAACTGCGCGAGGAAGGCATGCGTAGAGCCCTGGCGGACTTTCCCCAAGTGAGGCTGCGCCAGGTGGTGTATGGCGGATGGAGCCGTCAGCGCGCTTACGAACAGGCTCAGGTGCTGGTGCAGCGTTACCCAAGACTGCGTCTGGTGTGGTGCGCCAACGAAGAGATGGCCTTCGGCGCGATGCGCGCCTTCCAAGAGGCCGGGCGCGTGCCGGGGCGCGATGTACTGTTCAGCGCCGTCAATGCCTCGCCCGAAGCCTTGCGCGCGCGCGTCGACGGGCGCTTGAGCGTGTTGGCGGGCGGTCACTTTACGGTGGGTGGCTGGGCGATGGTGATGCTGCACGACGACGCCCAAGGTGTTCCCATTGACCGCGACGGGTTGCGCGAACACAAGGTGTCGGTGCTGCACTTGATCGATCGCACCGAGGCGCAGCAGTGGCTACTGAGCCTGCGCCGCAAAGACCTTGGCCTGGACCTGCGGCATTTGAGCGCCAAGGGGCGCCCGGCGGATTACCGCTATCCCTTCCTGCAAGTGCGCTCGCCATAGCCTAGCGTGCCGATGTAGCGCTCGATCACTCGCGTACCCTGGTTTCACCACCCGTGGCGGCTGTTTCGGATACCCGGCGAAAAACCCTGCTTGAGAGAAGGGCTTTGCTGGTCTTTACTCTGAGGACCACGGACATCCCCGTGTGCTAACAAGAGGCCATGCAATGGGTAATCCAACCAAGGTCCGCAAGTCCCACGGCAGTGTCGACACCTGGGCGATCCTGTGTCTGATCGTGCTGGTCGTCATCACGGCGGCGTACTGGGCCAACCACAGCTGATCTACCGTCAACGCCGTCGGTCGAACGCAAACAGCCTGGGCGCGCCAACGTCCAGGCTGTTTGCGTTCGACCGACGAGCATGGAGCGCGCCGCTCGCTTTTGGTATCACCCAACCTGCACAGGGGCGCTTCTGGAGCGTCCCTGTGCACGCGCTGGCTGACCGTTCTCAGTGGTCGTAACCCAGGTTGGGCGCCAGCCAGCGTTCGCTCAGGCTCACGTCCTGACCTTTGCGCGCGCTGTAGCTGTCGATCTGGTCCTTGTCGACCTTGCCCACGGCGAAATACTGCGCCTGCGGGTGGGCGAAGTACCAGCCGCTGACCGCTGCGGCCGGGAACATGGCGAAGTGCTCGGTGAGGAACACCCCGCTCGGACCGGTTTCGCCCAAGGCGGTGCCGTCGAGCAGGCGGAACAGGGTCTCCTTCTCGGTGTGGTCCGGACAGGCGGGGTAGCCCGGGGCAGGGCGGATGCCGCGGTACTGCTCCTTGATCAGCGCCTCGTTGTCCAGGTGCTCGTCGCGGGCATACCCCCAGTGCTCCTTGCGCACCTGCTCGTGCAGCCACTCGGCGCACGCCTCGGCCAGGCGGTCGGCCAGGGCCTTGACCATGATCGAGTTGTAGTCGTCGCCTTTGTCCTGATAGGCCTTCGCCACTTCCTCGGCGCCAATGCCGGCAGTGGTGATGAAACCGCCCACGTAGTCAGTGACGCCGCTACCCTTGGGCGCGACGAAGTCGGCCAGCGACCAGTTTGGCTTACCGTCAGGCTTGATGGTCTGCTGGCGCAGGTGGTGCAGGGTGGCCAGCGGTGCGCCATCGTCGCCGTAGACTTCGATGTCGTCGTCGCGCACCTGGTTGGCCGGCCAGAAGCCGAACACCGCACGCGCGCTGATCAAGCGTTCGTCGATCAGTTTGTCGAGCATTTCGCGGGCATCCTGGTACAGCGCGGTGGCCGCTTCGCCGACCACTTCGTCGGTGAGGATGCGCGGGAACTTGCCGGCCAAGTCCCAGGAAATGAAGAACGGCGTCCAGTCGATGTAGTCGGCCAGGGTGCGCAGATCGATGTCGTCGAGCACTTTCACGCCGGTGAACGACGGCACCGTCGGCTGATAGCCGGCCCAATCGTAGTTAGGCTTGGCAGCGATGGCCTTGGCATAGCTCAGGCGCTCGGTGCGGGCGCTACGGTTGGCCGTGCGCTCGCGGACCTCAACGTACTCCTGGCGGGTCTTGTCGACGAAGGCGGGCTTGAGCTCCTTGGACAGCAGCTGCGTAGCCACGCCTACCGCACGCGAGGCGTCGGTGACGTAGATCACCGCGTCGTTGCTGTACTTGGGCTCGATCTTCACCGCCGTGTGGGCCTTGGACGTGGTCGCACCGCCGATCATCAGCGGCAATTCGAAGCCCTGGCGCTGCATCTCGCGCGCCACGTGGACCATTTCGTCCAGCGACGGCGTAATCAGGCCGGACAGGCCAATGATGTCGCAGCGCTCGTCGCGGGCGGTCTGCAGAATCTTCTCGGCCGGCACCATGACGCCCAGGTCGACGATGTCGTAGCCGTTGCACCCCAGCACCACGCCGACGATGTTCTTGCCGATGTCGTGCACGTCGCCCTTGACCGTGGCCATGAGGATCTTGCCCTTGGCCTCGGGCTTGTCGCCTTTCTCCGCTTCGATGAACGGAATCAGGTGCGCCACCGCCTGTTTCATCACCCGCGCCGACTTGACCACCTGGGGCAGGAACATCTTACCCGCGCCGAACAAGTCGCCGACCACGTTCATGCCGCTCATCAGCGGGCCTTCGATGACCTCGATGGGGCGCGCGCATTGCTGGCGGCACTCCTCGGTGTCTTCGACGATGAACGCGGTGATGCCCTTTACCAGCGCATGCTCGAGGCGCTGATCGACCGGCAGCGAGCGCCAGGCCTCGTTCTCCACTTCCTTGACCGCGCCACCGCCCTTGTAGTCGTCGGCGATCGCCAGCAGGGCGTCGGTGCCTTCCGGAGTGCGGTTGAGCACCACGTCTTCGACTTTCTCGCGCAACTCGGCCGGGATCTCGTCATAGATTTCCAACTGCCCGGCGTTGACGATGCCCATGGTCAGGCCGTTCTGGATGGCGTGGAACAGGAACACTGAGTGGATCGCTTCGCGCACCGGGTTGTTGCCGCGGAAGGAGAACGACACGTTGGACACACCGCCCGAGGTCAACGCATAGGGCAGGTGGTCGCGGATGTATGCGCAGGCTTCGATGAAGTCCACGGCATAGTTGTTGTGCTCTTCGATGCCAGTGGCGACGGCGAAGATGTTCGGGTCGAAGATGATGTCTTCAGGCGGGAAGCCCACCTCATCGACCAGGATGTCGTAGCTGCGCTGGCAGATCTCGCGCTTGCGCGCTGCGGTGTCGGCCTGGCCGACCTCGTCGAAAGCCATCACCACCACGGCCGCGCCATAGCGTTTGCACAGGCGGGCATGGTGTTTGAACTGCTCGACGCCTTCCTTCATGGAGATCGAGTTGACGATGCCCTTGCCCTGGATGCACTTCAGGCCGGCTTCGATCACTTCCCACTTCGAGGAGTCGATCATGATCGGGACGCGGGAAATGTCCGGCTCGCCGGCGATCAGGTTGAGGAAACGGACCATGGCGGCCTGGGAGTCGAGCATCCCTTCGTCCATGTTGATGTCGATCACCTGGGCGCCGGCCTCGACCTGCTGCAGGGCCACTTCCAGCGCTTCGGTGTAGTTCTCTTCGCGGATCAGGCGGGCGAACTTGGCCGAACCCGTGATGTTGGTGCGCTCGCCGACGTTGACGAACAGCGAGCTGCGATCGATGGTGAACGGCTCCAGGCCCGACAGGCGGCAAGCCTTGGGAATTTCTGGAATGGCCCGCGGCGCGTACTTGGCCACGGCCTCGGCGATGGCCTGGATGTGCCCGGGCGTGGTGCCGCAGCAGCCGCCGATGATGTTGAGAAAACCGCTGGCGGCGAACTCTTCAACCACTGCGGCCATTTCCGCCGGGCTTTCGTCGTACTCGCCGAAGGCGTTGGGCAGGCCGGCGTTGGGGTGCGCGGAGACGAAGGTGTCGGCCTTGGTCGACAGCTCTTCCAGATACGGGCGCAGTTCCTTGGCCCCCAGGGCGCAGTTCAGGCCCACCGAGATCGGCTTGGCATGGCGCACCGAGTTCCAGAAGGCCTCGGTGGTCTGACCCGACAGGGTACGGCCGGACGCGTCGGTGATGGTGCCGGAAATCATGATCGGCAGTTCGATGCCGTCGTCCTCGAACACCTGCTGCACGGCGAAGATCGCCGCCTTGGCGTTCAGGGTGTCGAAGATGGTTTCGATCAGGATCAGGTCGGCGCCGCCTTCGATCAGGCCACGGGTCGCTTCCACATAGTTCTCGACCAGTTCGTCGAAGGTGACGTTGCGGTAGCCGGGGTCGTTGACGTCGGGCGAGATCGAGCAGGTGCGGCTGGTCGGGCCGAGCACGCCGGCGACGAAGCGCGGGCGGTTCGGCGTTTCCAGGGTCTTGGCGTCGGCCACCTGGCGGGCGATGCGCGCGCCTTCGACGTTCAGCTCGAAGGCCAGGCGTTGCATACCGTAGTCGGCCTGGGAAATCTGTGTGGCGTTGAAGGTGTTGGTTTCGAGGATGTCGGCACCGGCGTCGAGGTAGGCTTTCTCGATGGCGGCGATGACCTCGGGCTGGCTCAGCAGCAGCAAGTCGTTGTTGCCTTTGACATCGCTTGGCCAATCGGCGAAGCGCGTGCCACGATAGTCGGCTTCCTCCAGACGGTAGCTCTGGATCATGGTGCCCATGCCGCCGTCGAGAATCAGGATGCGCTCTTTGAGTGCCTGCTGAAGAGCGTGAAGACGAGCGATGCGGTCGGACATGGCAAACTACCTGGTCGGGCGATATCAGAAGGTGCGCGATGATAGCAAAGTTGCATGGTTTTTAGACGCCATGCCCTTTTGCATGAATAACACTCATGTTGACGCACCCGAGCCATTTACCTTTTGCAACTGTCCATACCTGATGGCCATTTAGAACCAGGACTTCCCCTACATGATCCACCGTTCATTAGCCGCCTTCGTCGCCTGCGCCGTCGTTGCGCTGTGCGGCACGCCGGCGTTGGCCCAGGGCCTTGCGAGCAGCCCTTCGATTTCCTATACGCGCGACGTCCAGCCGATCTTCACCGAGAAGTGCGTGGCCTGCCACGCCTGCAACGATGCCGCCTGCCAGCTCAACCTCGGCAGTGTCGAGGGTGCCCTGCGCGGCGGCTCGAAGATGCCGGTGTATCAAGGCGAGCGACGTACCGCTGCACCGACCACGCGGCTGTTCTATGACGCCGTCGACGAGGATGGCTGGCGCAAGAAGGGCTTCTATTCGGTGCTCGACAATCAGGGCAGTCAAGCGGCCTTGATGGCGCGCATGCTCGAACTCGGCCATAAAGCGCCGTTGACGCCCAACGCGAAGATCCCTGAGGGCATCGTCCTGGGCCTGAACCGCACCAACATGTGCCCGGCGCCGCAGGAGTTCGAAGCCTATGCCGGTGCGCACCCCAAAGAGGGCATGCCGCTGGCCGTCACGGGCCTCACCGATCAGCAATACCAGACGTTGCAGCGCTGGCTGGCGGCCGGCGCGCCGGTCGATTCCACGGCGCTCGAACCCACCGCCGTCGAGGCACGGCAGATCGCCGACTGGGAGACCTTGCTCAACCGTCCAGGCGCCAGTGAAGCGTTGGCCGGACGCTGGTTGTACGAGCACTTGTTCCTGGCCCATGTGTACTTCGAGGGCGGCAAGGCAGGGCACTTCTTCCAGTGGGTACGCTCACGCACGCCATCGGGCAAGGCAGTGGACATCATCGCCAGCCGTCGTCCGAACGACCCACCGGGCGGCGACTTCTATTACCGCCTGGTCCCGGTCAAGGGCGTGATCGTGCACAAGACCCACATCACCTACCCGCTGAACCCAGCCAAGCTGGCACGGGTCAAGCAGCTGTTCTACGCCGGCGACTGGCAGGTGACGGCGCTGCCCGGCTACGGGCCGCAACGCCGCGCCAACCCGTTCGAAACCTTCGAGGCCATTCCAGCCCGCGCGCGCTATCAATTCATGCTCGACAACGCCGAATACTTCGTGCGCACGTTCATTCGCGGGCCGGTCTGCCGCGGGCAAATCGCCACGGACGTGATCCGCGACCACTTCTGGGCGCTGTTCCAGGACCCCGACCAAGACCTGTACATCACCGATGCCCGCTACCGGGGCGAAGCCACGCCGCTGCTGGCCATGCCCGGACAGATCGATGACGTGGGCAGCGTGCTGAGCCTGTGGCGCGCCTACCGCGACAAGCGCAACGCCTACGAAGGCCTGCGCCGCGACGCGTACGCCGCAGCGCCAGCACCGACCTGGGCCACGCTGTGGACGGGCAACGACAACGCGCTGCTGAGCATCTTCCGCCATTTCGACAGCGCCACGGTGAACAAGGGCCTGATCGGCGATGTGCCGCAGACCACTTGGTTGTTCGACTACCCGCTGCTGGAACGCACCTATTACCAGTTGGCGGTCAACTTCGACGTGTTCGGCAACCTGTCGCACCAGTTGCAGACCCGGTTGTACTTCGACCTGATCCGCAACGGCGCCGAAGTCAACTTCCTGCGCCTGATGCCTGCTGACAAGCGTGGCGCGATCCTGGGCGACTGGTATCAGGACAGCGGCAAGATCAAGATCTGGCTCGACTACGAAGACATCGACACCGATACCCGCAGCGGCCTGGCCTTGAGCGAGCACCACGCTGTGCGCGACTTCGGCCAACAGTTGTTGCAGCGTACCCAGGGCCTGAACGTCGCGCCCGATCCGATCAACCGCTGCACGGGCGCCTACTGCTCGCGGCCAGACCAGGCCGAAGCCTTCCGCAACGCGGAGCAGTCGCTCAGCCGATTGGTCTCGCGCCCGGCTGCGGGGCTGAAGGTCATCGACCAGTTGCCCGAAGCGACCCTGTTGCGAATTCAGGCGCCGGACGGCAAGCGCCAGGTCTACAGCCTGTTGCGCAACCGCGCCCACAGCAACGTCGCTTTCCTGCTTGGCGAGGCCTACCGCTACCAGCCAGGGCTCGATACGTTGACGCTTTATCCGGGTGTGCTCACCAGCTACCCGAACTTCATGTTCAACGTGCCTGCCAGTGAAGTGCCGGCCTTCGTCGATGCCTTGCAGTCTGCAGGCGACGACCAGGCGCAATTCGAGCGCATCGTGCAGCGTTGGGGTATACGCCGTTCCCATCCGCAATTCTGGGACTACTTCCACGATATGAGCCGTTTCATCGAAGAAACCGAGCCTGTGGAGGCCGGCGTGCTCGATATGAATCGCTACGAAAACCTGTGAGAGGGTGGCGGGGAGGGCACTGACCTTTCCCGGTGTACTGCGGTCGTAGGCATGTGGTCGTCTTGCCGGGTCAGCTTTTCCAGCGCTCGGCAGGGCAGTAATGCACTAACGACGTAGGAACACGCATGCTGTATTCCCTCCAAGCACTGCGGGCGTTCGCCGCCTGGGTGGTGGTCTGCCACCACTTCATGCAAATCTTCTTCGACTTCCATGCCTCCAGCCCGCTGGGCCGTTTGTTCACCGAGCGCGGTGCGGTAGGGGTCGATATCTTTTTCGTCATCAGCGGATTGGTGATCTACCTGTCGACCCGCGACAAGGCCATCGCCCCGCGCCAGTTCATGCTCCAGCGCCTACTGCGGATTGTGCCGGCCTACTGGTTCTACACCGGGCTGATGGCCTTGCTGCTGTTTTGCGCCAGCCGCTGGATGCCGCATCAGACGTTCGAATGGCAGCACCTGCTGCTGTCGCTGCTGTTCATCCCTGCGGAAAACCCGGGAGGCTTCGGTTTGTACCCAACCCTCAACGTGGGGTGGACACTGAATTTCGAGATGTTCTTCTATGGCCTGTTCGCCTTGGCCTTCTTCGTGCGCCAGCGCCATCAGCTGATAGTGGTCGCAGTGGCGTTGCTGCTGGCCAGTGAAGTGTTGGGACGCCTGGGCGTGGTGAGCCGTTTCTACAACAACAGCATCATCTACGAATTCCTGCTCGGCATCGGCATTGGCGTGGTCTACCGCCGCGGTCTGTTGCGCGAGGGGCTGTGGCTGCCGCTGGCCGTGCTGGCCGTCGCCGGTTACGCCATCTACCGGTTGGACGCGTCTGACCGCCTGCTGCATTGGGGTTTGCCGAGCGCGCTGGTGGTGATGGCCTTCATCGCGCTGGAACCTTATTTCCGGGGTAATCAGATGCTGAAGACGCTGGGCGACTGCTCCTATTCGGTATACCTGATTCATGTGTTGGTACTGTGGGCCGGTTGGCTGTTGAGCCAGCGCCTGCGACTCGATCCTTACCTGGTCTTCGCTTTGTGCGTGCCGCTCATCGCCCTGGCTTCGTGGGTCAGCTACCAGTGGCTGGAGCGCGGACTGTACCGGCGTGGTCGGGCCTGGCTCGAGGCGCGCAGCCAATCAAAGCAGGCGCCGGCGCTTTCCTGAGTCAAATGCTAGGACTTTGTCCGCCGCACCGGTTTGGCGTACACTGCCGGCAAGTCTGTGAGGAACCTACATGAGCGCTATAACCATTACCGACGCCGCCCATGACTACCTGGCCGATCTGCTGAGCAAGCAGAACACGCCCGGCATTGGCATTCGCGTGTTCATCACCCAGCCAGGCACTCAGTACGCCGAGACGTGCATTGCCTACTGCAAGCCGGGTGAAGAAAAACCTGAAGACACCGCCCTCGGGCTGAAAAGCTTCACGGCCTACATCGACGCCGTCAGCGAGCCGTTCCTCGAGGACGCCTTGGTCGACTACGCCACCGACCGCATGGGCGGCCAGCTCACCATCAAGGCGCCCAACGCCAAAGTGCCGATGGTCAACGACGACAGCCCGCTCAACGAGCGCATCAACTATTACCTGCAGACCGAGATCAATCCGGGTCTGGCCAGCCATGGCGGCCAAGTCAGCCTGATCGAAGTGGTCGAAGACGGCATCGCCGTGCTGCAGTTCGGTGGCGGTTGCCAGGGCTGTGGTCAAGCCGATGTGACCCTCAAGGACGGTATCGAGCGCACGCTGCTCGAGCGCGTGCCTGAGCTCAAAGGTGTACGCGACGTCACCGACCATAGCCAGAAAGAAAACGCCTACTACTGAAAGCAGGCGAGCGCCGGAGCGGAGTAGCCTCCC
Source organism: Pseudomonas sp. MLB6B (assembly GCF_054508135.1). Classification (NCBI taxonomy): domain Bacteria; kingdom Pseudomonadati; phylum Pseudomonadota; class Gammaproteobacteria; order Pseudomonadales; family Pseudomonadaceae; genus Pseudomonas; species Pseudomonas sp. MLB6B. The sequence continues at coordinate 2,808,411 of NZ_CP199313.1, forward strand.
TCCGGCTTCTTTTTGCCTGCGCTTAGCAACAAACTGTTACTGATTCAAGGGCTGCGACAACGGGTCGCGGCCCGGATCATGGGCCTTTCGGCTTGCTTCTAGCCTTACGGCTGGCCGTGTCCAAGGTGTCGTGCAAGAATGCCCGCGGTTTTCCGGCCGGCCTGCTCGACAGGTCGGCACCTTCCCTGTAAAGGATGGTTCCATGACTGATCTGTTGACCCGGCGCGCCGTGGTGACCGGGATGAGCATCCTGGGTCTGGGCTTGCTGGCAGGCTGCAACCCGGCACGCGGGCTCGATTTCAAGTACGGCAAGAACATGAGCAATGAGATCCTGGGGCGCAAGTTCAGCCTCAAGGATACTCAGGGCAATGTGCGTACGCTGTCGAGCTTCTATGGCAGCATGCCGATGATCTTCTTCGGCTTCACCCAGTGCCCGGCCATCTGCCCGACCACCCTGGCGCGCGCGGCGCAGATCCGCAGCCTGCTGCGCGGCCGCGACCGCGACCTGTTCCAGGTGGTGTTCATTACCCTGGATCCCGAGCGCGATACTCCGCAAGTGCTCGATGCCTACGTCAAAGCCTTCGACCCGTCGTTCGTCGCGCTCACGGGCACCCCGGAAGAAATCGATCAAGTAGCCAGGGAGTTCCGGGTGTTCTACGAGAAGGTCCCGACCGGCGATACTTACACCATCTCTCATTCGTCCACCAGCTACGTCTATGACACACGTGGCACTCTGCGCCTGAGCCTGGGCCACTCCTTGAACGCCAAGGAATGCGCCGAGGACCTGGCCACCCTGATGGAGATTTGCTAATGGCTGTTTCCCTGCAACCGATCAAGCGCGGCCTGGCCGCCGTTGCACTGTTGAGTCTCGCCTTGCCGGCTTTTGCGCAGACCACTGTGAGCGACGCCTGGGTACGCGCCAGCGTGCCGCAGCAGCAGTCGACCGGCGCGTTCATGACCTTGACCGCCGATGCCGACAGCAAACTGGTGGACGTGGCGTCGCCTGTGGCCAAGACCGTGCAGGTGCACGAGATGACCATGAACGGCGATGTCATGGGCATGCGCCAAGTAGAAGCCGTCCCGTTGCCGGCTGGCAAGGCTGTCAGCCTGGATCCGAACGGTTACCACGTGATGCTGATGGGCCTGAACGGGCAGGTGAAGGAGGGCGAATCCGTACCGCTGACCCTGACCATCGAGGATGCCAAGGGCGCCAAGGAAACTGTCCAAGTGCAGGCCGAGGTTCGTCCGCTGGCCGCCGAGGCGGGTGCCGGACACGACCACATGCACATGAAGCACTGAATCGATAAGGGCCGCATCAGCGGCCCTTATTGGTTGCACGCGTGTTCAGCTGCGAAAGCGCGGTAGGGGCCTGTCCAGGCTCAGCGAAGTCAATGCCTTGCGCACCTGCGCTTCGTCGGCCTCCAAGGCCTTGAGGCTGGCGCGGATCTTTCCGGCCGCAGGTACATCGCCTTGCTGGTCGATCCAGTTGGCGATCTCTTTGCAGGCACTACTCAAACAAGCCTGGCGCTGGTTCATCAGCGATAGAAGCGTGGTGATCTGTTTTTCGGACATGGCGAAATCCTCCGATTAGCCCATGAAGTGTAGTAGAGAATTTCCACGGTAATCGCGCACAGAGGATGACGCGCACGGTATTGTCGGCATCTGCCGCTCTGGCAGCGCCGTTACGTCATTGACGTTCTCGCCCATGTCTGCTGCCTACAGGGTGCAGGCTTCGCGGTAAGTCCCAGGTGTAACGCCATACGCCTGCTTGAATTGCCGAGTCAGATGGCTTTGGTCGGCATAGCCCAATGCGAAGGCCACTTCCGAGGCCGACAGTCCACCTTTGAGCAATGCTCGTGCCCGATTCAGGCGCCGTTGCTTGAGCCAGGCGTGGGGCGGCAGACCGGTAGCTTGACGGAACACTCGGGCGAAATGGAACGGCGAAAGGTTGACCGCAGCGGCCAGCGCTTCCAGTGAAGGGGGGTCTGCCAGATGGTTTTCCAGCAGTTCGCGGGCGCGCGCCACGGCAAGCGGCTCACGGCCAGGCGGCGCCAGGTCGGCGCTGTGACCGTGGCGTTGCACCAGTGCCAAGACCGCCTGACGCCAAGCGGTCTGTTGTTGCAACGCGCTGGCGCCTGCTTCGCACAATCGATGCAAGTCGCCGAATGCTTGGGACAATGCCGGGTCCTGGATCACGCTTTGCTTGAACAGCGGCAGGCCATGACGGGTCAGCTCCAGCTCGTCCAGCACCCCGGTGACACGCGCATGGTCTGGGTAGAATCCCCGATAGCGCCAGCCGCTCTCGTGGGCCGTGGCTCCGGTGTGCAGTTCATCGGGGTTGATCAGCACCATGCTGCCCGCGGGCGCCAAGTGCTCGCTGCCACGGTGCCAAAAGCGTTGAGCGCCCGATTCGATCACGGTGAACACGTAGCCCTCGTGTACATGCGGGGCGAAACGCTGCTGAAAATAGCGTGCGTGCAGCATCTCGACATCGCCCAGCGCCGGTGCCTGCCACAAGTGGGTCTGTTCGCGGCCAGGGGTGTTCATGGCAACCAACTGCGCAACGCGAAGAACACCAACATGCTGGCGAGCACGCTCAGTAGAACGCTGCGGGTCACAAGCACCAGCACGACGGCCACCCCCGCTCCCAGCAGGTACGGGTTGAGTAAGCTCATGGACAACCGATGCCCTGGCAGAAATATGATTGGTCCGCAGATCGCAGTGAGCATGCCGGGTACTGCAAAGCCCAGGAACTGTCGGGCGTTGGCGCTCAGGCGCAGTGGTAGGCGCGGTTCCAGAAAGGCGTAGCGGTTGAGGAACACCGCAGCGCCCATGGCGAAGATCAGTAGCCAGATCATGTGCGCTCTCCAGACAGTTTTTGCCAAGTGAAACCTGCGGCCATGCCTAGCAAGCCGGCCGCGACCAGGGCGGTTTCCCAGTGCCAGTGGCTGAACAGCACCGAGCAGAACAGTGAAACGATCACACACACCAAATTCGCTGAGCAGCGTACCCGCGGCGCGATCAACGCGACGAAGGTGGCGACGATGGAGAAATCCAGGCCTAACCGGTCGAGGTGCGGGATATTTTTCCCCAGCACGATACCGGCCAGGGTGAACAGGTTCCAGGCCACATAGAACGTCAGCCCTACGCCCAGCGCGTGCCAGCGGTCGAACTGCTGTCGGTCATGATGGCTGGTGAGCGCGAAGAGTTCGTCGGTGAGTAGAAAGCCCAGGCCTAGACGCCAGCGTAGGGGTTGATCGGACAGCAGCGGGCGCATCGACAAACTGTAGAGCAGATGTTGCGAAGTCAGCAGCAGTGTCGTGAGCAAGATCGACAGCAGGCCTGCGCCGCTCTTGAGCATGCCGATCGCGACCAGTTGCGCCGCTCCGGCGAAGACGATGGCCGATAGGCCCTGTGCCTGCCACCCACTGAGCTCCGCTTCGATCGCCATGGAGCCGGCCAGCAGACCCCAAGGCGCTACCGCGAGCGATAGCGGCAAAATGGCAACGCTGCCTCCAAGGAATGCGGTGCGGGCGCGGGCGGGGATAGGCATGAATGCGGCTCGTCGACAAAGAGATTCAGCATGCGCCTACAAGACCGCCCCTGGCTTGAACGATCTTGCTCATATCGCCCGCTCAACGGTAACTGGTCAGGCGTTGCTGGGCAGTCGCGCAACCATTGATTTCGACGGCTTTCTGCCAGAGCGCCTGGCGGCGGATAGGGTCTAGGTCGCCGAGCAGGCGATAGATCTCGGCCTGGAAGTCGCGTTGTCCGCCCCAGAGCATGGCCAGCCCCTGTGGCTGCTTGCGGCTGCATGCCAGCACGGCGGCCGGTTGCGGGTAGTAGGCGGCATACAGGGTCGCCATGCCGGGCAGAGCATAGAGCGCTTCGCGGTAGGCTGGGCTGCCGTTATAAGGCGGGCACCACGTGGCGATGGCCGAGGCCGGCGGTGCAAAACCCTGGCTCAGGCTTTCTTCGAGTAGCGGGCAAGCCGCATCGGGGATTTCGGCGGCCGGCAGGTAGGTCATGTAGTACAGGGCCAGGCGGTACTTGGCCACAGGGTGGCCCAAGGCCACCGATTTCTTCAGCAATGCCACGGCAGTGGGAAGCGTATGGGCCATGGCCTGACCCTGGCGGCTCAATTCCGGGTCTTGTGCAGCGGTCGGCATTAGCGTGCTGTTGTCGCTCTGCGCATCGGCCTGCTCCAGCAGCGGCAGTGCCTGCCGGTAGAGCAGGTCGGCATGGGCATCGATCTTGACCTCAAGCGCTTGCGCGGCCATCGGCATGCACAGCGCCAACAACCAGGGCAGGGCCAGGCAGCGGGTCACTGGACGGCCTCGGGCAGGCACGGTTGGCCTGAGGTCAATGGAGCGTCGGCGGTAGGAAGGTTCATGAATGACAAGCGTGTGCCTCGGGCCGGACTGAACTGCCGCGTATTCTAGCCACGCTTTGCGTCTCCCCGAAAGATGGGAGCGGTGGAATCGGACGAGCTCAACGGGATGACAGGGTGCGTGGTACGGCCTGCCATTTCCTGATCCTGTCTTGAAGCCTGAGGGCCGCGATCAGGCTAAAAGGGTGCGCAGGTTGTAAACCATTCCGACGAGGGCGATCAGCAACAACATGACGCCTGAGACCAGCGTGATCATGCGGTTGCTACGCGCCGAGGCAATCTTGCCGATGGCGAATATGTACAGACTGAGCACGGCGAAATCGATGGCGATCCACAATAAGGACAGTACCATCATGCTTTTCCCGAACGATTCGGTGATCTGGATGAACTGCGGAAAGAAGGCGATGAAGAAGATGATGTCCTTCGGATTGGAGATGCCCACCATGAAGCCCTGCCAGAGCCCGCCGCGAGCGCTGCGTGGCGGGGCTGGCGCATCGTCGGCCGAGGGCGTATGCAGGGCCTCCTTGAGGGTGCCGTAAGCGATATAGCCGATGAACAGGCAGCCCACCAGGCTCATGGCGCTGAGCCAGGCCGGATCGACGGCGGCGCTGCTCAGGATCACCCAGGCCGCCACCGCGATCAGTATCAGCGACGCCCAGTTGGTACCCAGCGCCGTACACAGCGCCCGGCGCCACCCAGAAGTGGCAGCGGTGTTGACGACCAGAGCCACCACGGGGCCGGGGGTCGCGATCAGCAGTAAAACGGTGAGGGCGTAGGTGGCGGTTAGCGCGGTATTCACGATTCGTTCTCGGTGTCGGGATGTGGGGCAGGAATGGCCCGGAAGGGACAGCGCTGCGGTTCCAAAGCGCCAGGCTCGTGGAGTTGGTACTGCTGCCATTCGAAGTTGTCGGGTTGGCCGAAGAAACCCAGGGTCTGCGGCATTACGCCCTCGTTGTAGTGCGTTACCCGCTGACGGATCTTGGCACGAATGCGCTGGCCACTCGACGTGGTCGCGCTGGCGACTTCGTCGAAGCTTTCCCGTGGGTTGATGACGAACACGATGTGTGGCCCCAGGTGGCGGCTTTTCATCAAGCGATGGCCCGGAAAGCTCATGTTGACGAACAAAGGCATGCCGTTGAAGCAAAAGGCCCACTGCGGATCATGCGGGTCGCGCGCCAGGGAAGCGGGCCAGGGGCGCGGGTCGAGAGCGTGCATACCCTGCAATATCGACCACGCCCAGGCCTGTTGGGCGGCCAGGGTGCTGTGCTCGTCTGTCTCGACGAACGCCAGCAGTGGGCTGCCGATACGCGCTTTAGGGGGGAGGGGGCGTAGCAGATCGATGTACTGCGCCACGCCTCTGGCGATGTCCGCCGTTGCAGTGTACGCACGCGCGAAAAGCACATGGCACGTGCGAGCCGCCATGGCCTTGCGCCCGAACAGGCAGGGAAATTCGGGATCGAGCACTGTGTGGCGGCAGTGCTCGACAGCGTTGCAGGTCCAATGCGTGGGGTCGTCGGCATGGGCGGTAGCCAGTTCCGGTGCATCCAGGCGGTAGCAGATTCCGTAGCCGGTAAACATGAAGTCCCCAGGTGAGGCTTATCGGACGGTTTGGGGCGTGGTCACGCGACCTGCGAACGCAGTGTCTGGGTGGCCCCATCCTTGGTGGCCAAAGCTTGATCGAAACGACAGAGGCCGTATTCGTCAGTGTGTTTCCGAACGCTCGAGGATGCCGAAGCGCCAGTGATCGGCGACCCTTGGCTTTCGTGCCGAGTTGTTCGTTTCCTGTTGGAAGAGTTACACAGGGCTGCACTCAGCAGCCGAAGCATTCTCGGCAAAGCGGGTGAAGTTGTAAAACGCGTGCTACTGTGAGCTACTATTAGTCTCACTCATACTAAAGGCGGTTGCGATGTCTGAGCGGATTCAAGCGCTGCACGCTTTACGCGCGTTCGAAGTGGCTTCGCGCTATGGATCGTTCACCCGTGCAGCGAAAGAGCTGGCGCTCACCCAAGGCGCCGTCAGCCACCATGTCAAAACCCTCGAAGACCTGTTCGGCTGCAGCCTGTTCGATCGCCGCGGCCCGAAGCTGCATCTGACCGAACAAGGCCGCTCCTTGGCGCAGGAGCTCAAGGTCGGCTTCAAAATCATCGAAAACGCCTGCGCCTTGCTCCGCCACGACCGTTACGCGCTACGTCTCAAGGCGCCGTCCACGTTGACCGTGCGTTGGCTGCTCAGGGCGTTGGATGGTTTCAAAAAGGTCGATGACACCTGCGCCGTGCAACTGTCCAGCGTATGGATGGACATCGACTCGGTGGACTTCTACTCAGAACCTTTCGATTGCGCCATCCTGCTGAGCGACGGCCGATTTCCCACCGAGGTCGAAAGCCTCAAGCTCTTCGACGAATGGCTCATTCCGGTGTGCCATCCCGATTATCTGGATCAAGCCAAGCCCGACCTGAGCGTGCTTGCGCGCTGCGAACTGCTGCACCCCTCACCCGATCGGCGCGATTGGCGACGCTGGTTAGCGCGCCTCGATGCCCTGCACGTGAGTATCGACCAGGGGCAAGTGTTCGACACCCTCGATCAGGGCATTTCCGCAGCGCAACAGGGGCTAGGGATTTCGGTGGTCGACCTGGTGTTGGCAAGCGCCGACTTGAAAGCGGAGCGCTTGGTCACCCCGTTCAAACAGGCCGTAGCTACCGGCGACGGCTATTACATGACCTGGCTCAAGAGCAGCCCCAAGGCCTGGCAGATGCAGAAACTGCGCGACTACCTGCTGAGCCAGGTGCCTGCGGCCATGCAGCGCGGTATCCAGTACCTGTACGAATGATCACCAGGACACTCAATGCAAGCGGCGGCGTGCTCGCATGCAGGCTCTGGCCTGCTCGGCAAGGTCATCCATGCGCTCGTCGCGCTGTGCTTCGGCCGCAACCATGGCCTGGTCGCCATGCTGGTTGACCAGGTAGGCATGGATTTGCCCCACTTCGAGTGTCTTGTAGATCGGATCGACTTCCAGCCGCTCGACCAATGCGCTTTTTGGATCGCCGGTCGTGTTCATCAGCACCTGTGGGCCGCAGGCCGCAACCGCTTGCAGCCCCATGGCTTCGAACCAGGCCACCTGATGGGGAAGGGCATGCAGTTCGACGCGTGGAAACTGCTTGCGTACATCGTCCAGCAATCCTGTGCACACGCCTTGGCGACGATGGGTGGACGCTACCGCCAAAAAAGCCAGGGCGCAGGCCTCAAGGTCGTCGACGGCCGGCAAGAACAGCGCGAATCCGAGCACACGCTCCGGCGCTTCGGCGTCCAAAGCCAGGGTAAGTCTGACCTGAAACGGGTCGGCACCGTTCAGCGACTGCAGGTACTGGTGCACTTCCAGTCCCACGCCGTACTGATACAACGGGTACAGCGGATTGTCGGACGACAGGCCCAGGCTGTTCAGCTCGCTCACGTTCTCGATCACCAATTGGCGAATCTGGTCTTGAAAGGATTCGGGAGGCACACCGTCCATACGGCTGAGAATGAACATCGAGGGAAGGCTCCGGATGGGCTGTTGCGGGCCGGCGAGTCTACCCGTTTTCGGCCGGCCACGCAGTTCGCGAGGAGCTGTAGCGGCCTACCACAAGGCCGCGCTGGCTGCGCCCAGCACCCGTGTGAACACGGCCACTGCCGCGTCCACTTGGGTTTCGGAGCTGTAGCGACCCAGGCTGATGCGTACGCTGTTGCGTGCCGCCTGCGGCGCCAGGCCAAGTGCCAGCAACACGTGGGAAGGCGCCTGGCTGGCCGAGTTGCATGCCGAGGTGGAGGAGACCGCCAGTTCACCCGCTAGGGCCGCAGCGTTGAAGCCGGGGACGTCGATGGTCAGGTTCAACGTATGCGGTACGCGTTGCGTAGGGCAGCCATTGAGGCGCACGCCAGGTAGCGCCAGCAGGCCGTCATGCAGCCGCTGGCTGAGTTGCTGGATGCGCAGATACTCGGCGTCGCCCGGTTGTCCGGCCAAGGCGAAGGCCGAACCCATGCCGACGATCTGATGGCTGGGCAGCGTGCCCGAGCGCAGGCCGCGTTCGTGCCCGCCGCCGTGCATCTGCGCGCGCAGCACCGGCAGTGCCCGCTCGCCTACGTACAGCGCGCCGATGCCTTTGGGGCCGTAGGCTTTGTGTGCGGAAAACGACATCAGGTCGACGGCCTGAGTGCGCATGTCCAGTTGCAGCTTGCCGACTGCCTGGGCCCCGTCCACGTGCAGCAATGCCCCCTGCGCGCGCACATGTTCACCGATGGCGGCGAAATCGGTGACGGTGCCCAGCTCGTTGTTGACGGCCATCAACGACACCAGACGCGTTTCCGGCCGCAGCGCAGCGGCCACCTGCGCAGGCGTGATCAACCCGTCACGTTCGGGACGCAGACGGGTCACGTCCCAACCCAGATGCTGCAGTTGATCGGCCGTATCCAATACGGCCTTGTGCTCGATGGCGCTGGTGATCAAGTGACCCGGCTGCGCCCATCCTTGGGCGATGCCTTTGAGCGCCAAGTTGTTCGACTCGGTCGCACCCGACGTCCAGACGATCTGCTCTGCCTGCGCACCGACACGCTGCGCCACCTGCTGGCGGGCCGTTTCGACGGCGTTGCGAGCGGCCTGGCCGAAAGCGTGGCCGCTGGAAGCAGGGTTGCCGAAGTGACTGTCGCGACCCAGGCAGGTCAGCATCATTTCGATGACGCGTTCGTCGACCGGGGTGGTGGCAGCGTAATCGAAGTACAGCGGGGCAGGGCGGGACATGGTGGCGATGGGCTCCGTGCGCGAGGGCGGGTCTGCAAAAGAGAACATGCTAAAGGCTGACATTTGTACAGATTTTTCGTTATCTGACTGGTTTTGCAGAAAATAGAGAAAGCTATTCCAAGAGAACCGATCTGATTAGAAAAAAATGCTATGCCTGATCCGGGATGGGTTGCAAATGGATAACCCAGTGTCGCTTCCACCACAGTTCGGCCAGTTCGAGGGCGCTCTACTGTAGGCACAACAACCATAACGCTGCCCGTTCGCAGCACACCCTCAGGCTGCCTATGGAAATCGGAGAGCATGTGCATGTCCACACCCCATGAGGTATCCCCCGCCACCCTGCGTCGGGTGATCGCAGCGTCGGCCGTTGGCAACTTCGTCGAATGGTTCGACTTCGCGGTCTACGGTTTTCTCGCCACGCTGATCGCTAGCCAGTTTTTCGCCAGTTCCGACCCCGGAGTCGGCCTGCTCAAGACCTTCGCCGTGTTCGCGGTCGCCTTTGCCCTGCGCCCACTGGGCGGGGTGTTCTTTGGCGCGCTGGGCGACCGTTTGGGGCGCAAGCGGGTGCTGTCGATGACGATCTTGCTGATGGCAGGCTCCACGACCCTGATCGGGCTGTTGCCGACCTACGCCAGCATCGGCCTGATGGCCCCGATACTGCTGACCATGGCGCGCTGCGTACAGGGCTTTTCCGCTGGCGGCGAGTATGCCGGGGCCTGTGCCTACCTGATGGAGCATGCGCCCCGCGATAAACGCGCCTTCTATGGCAGCTTCGTACCTGTTTCGACGTTCTCGGCCTTTGCTTGTGCAGCGGTGCTGGCCTATGGGTTGGAGGCGAGTCTATCGGCCGAGGCCATGGGCAGCTGGGGCTGGCGCATTCCATTCCTGATCGCCGCGCCCTTGGGCTTGGTAGGGCTCTATCTGCGCTGGCGCATGGAGGAAACGCCGGCTTTCCAGGCCGCTATGGCCGAAGGCCGCGAACATGCGCATTCGCCGCTCAAGGACACGCTGCGCAACCACGGCCGGTCGATCCTGAGCCTGGGGGCCTTCATTTCGTTAACGGCGCTGTCGTTCTACATGTTCACTACTTACTTCGCCACTTACCTGCAACTGGTCGGCAACCTGTCGCGTGCCGAGTCGTTGCTGGTGACCACCGTGGCACTGCTGTTCGCGGCATTGGGCTGTCCAGTGGCGGGCGCCATGTCCGACCGCATCGGTCGTCGTCGTACGGTGATGTTCACCTGTGGATGGGTGATCGTCTGTGTATTTCCGGCTTATTGGCTGGCCAGTTCCGGCTCTTTGCCCTACGCGTTGATAGGCGTGATCCTGCTAGCGGTCGGCGCTTTGACCAGTGGGGTGGTCACTGCGGCGCTGCTCTCGGAAAGCTTCCCGACGCGCAGCCGCTATACCGCATCGGCCATCACCTATAACGTGGCCTATACCCTGTTCGGCGGTACCGCGCCTTTGGTCGCCACGTGGTTGATCGCTCAGAGTGGCAGCAGCCTGGCGCCTGCATTCTACTTGGTTGTGATCGCCGTGCTGGCGCTGGTGGGGGGCTTGGGATTGGCGGAGACGTCACGCATCTCGTTGCACGATGAGCCGCCGCATGCGGCGTGATCTGCAAGGTTTTGCGTGATGAAGGCACTTAGCACTCGGCCGGCATTGCGCCGGCCGAGTGGTCGATGAGCCTTGCGATTATCTCAGGAGGGCCACTTGCGACCGATCAATATTCCCAGAAGATCCGCTGCAACTCTTTGCTGTCCTGGGTCTTGGTCATGGCGACCATGGCCAGAATCCGCGCTTTCTGCGGGTTCAGGTCGTGAGCCACGACCCAGTCGTTCTTGTCGTCGGGCTGTTCGGCGTTGCGCAGTACGAAACCGCCCTGATTGACGTGGGACGAGCGAATGATCTGCACGCCGTTCTTGCGTAGCTCTTGCAGGGCCGGAACCACGCGCGCGGAAACCGAACCGTTGCCAGTGCCGGCATGGATCAGGGCTTTTGCACCGTTCTGCGCGAGGGCCTTGTAGGCGGTGTCGGAGACGTTGCCATAGCTGTAGGCGATGTCCACGGCCGGCAGGGTGGTGATCTGCTTGATGTCGAACTCGGAGTTGATGGTGTGGCGCTTGGCCGGCAAGCGGAACCAGTACGATTTGCCTTCCACGACCATGCCCATCGGGCCCCAGGCGCTCTTGAACGCTTCGGTCTTGATGTTGACCGATTTGCTGACGTCGCGACCCGATTGGATCTCGTCGTTCATGGTCACCAGTACGCCTTTGCCGCGGGACTGCTGATCACCCGCGACGGCCACGGCGTTGTACAGGTTGAGCATGCCGTCGGCCGACATGGCGGTGCCAGGGCGCATGGAACCGACGACTACGATTGGCTTCTCGGTTTTCTCGACCAGGTTCAGGAAATAAGCGGTTTCTTCCAGCGTATCGGTGCCGTGGGTGATTACGATGCCGTCGACGTCCGCGCTATCGGCCAATTCGGAGACGCGCTTGGCCAGCTTGAGCAGGTCTTCGTTGGTGATGCTTTCCGAAGCGATCTGCATGACCTGCTCGCCGCGTACATTGGCCACGTCGGCCAACTCCGGCACCCCGGCGATGAGTTTGTCGACGCCTACTTTGGCTGCCTGGTAGGTCGCGCTGTTGGCCGCGCTGGCGCCTGCGCCGGCGATGGTGCCGCCCGTGGCCAGGATCACCACATTGGCGAGTTTTTTCTGGGTCTTCGCTTCTTCGGCCGACACGCTGGCCGGAAGAATGAGGAACAGCGCCAGAGCACTGGGAACGAACGTCTTGAGTGCAGCATTCATTATTGTTGTCTCTCTTTTCCGTTGAGAAGCTGTTGGCTGTAACGCGCCGAGGATAAGGCAGGTTTCGTACCATCTCTTGGTAGAAGGAGACTTTTCCTATGGCGCCGGAGTGCAGAGAGTGGATCGCGGCGTCGTTTTCCCAAAACGAGCGGTTTTTGCGGACGGTAATCCGAACGGTGTCATTGAATTTGTTCGGATTGCCGAATGATTTGTCTTGGCCGAGCTCGCGCGTTGACTCTTGCAAAATTCGCAGGTGGGTACCGAAAGGCCGGATGAACTGGTCAGCAGGGGCGAGCGGCCACGAACCTGCTTCGGCTGCCCTGTCCGGACCGAGATCGGCCGGTCTCGTAAGGCTTGCTCAGCTGGGTGTCAGACTGACAACCTGGGATGTGACTGGGGCGGTGCTTACTAAGGGCGCATGCCGTTCCAGCACTTGACCCATGAAGGTGCGCGCGGCTTCGCCGCCCAACTCGCGAACCAGAAGGTCGACCGCGATCAACATGAGCTCCTCTGGCGAAGCGGGACTGTAAGCGCGATGGCCGCCTGCCATCTTGACCTTGATATCGGCGTCCAGGGTGATGTTGCTCATGGTGGAGTCTCGTTGCAGGCCTGAAAGAGGGTTCGTCTGCATCCAAGGGCTTCATTGCGATGGACGAACCGAGACCGAATTTAGCATGCCGTGCAAAATTCAGTCACGATTAGGTTCACTTACCAAAGGCCCTAATCAGGCAGACTCAGGCGTTTTTGCAACGAATCGGCCAAGACCATGGTCGCATTAGGCAGATTCTGTCATTTGATTAGGAGGATTCATGATCCGCACTCGCGCTTCCTTGGCATCGTTGCTGATGATCGCCGCTTTAGCAGGCTGCAGCACTGATGGCCAATCAGACGCGGCGCAAGCGCCCGCAGCTGCCGCCACCCACAGCGACAATGGCCGTTGCCAAGCCAACGGCGCCGACTTCGCCATGGGCAAGCAAGCCACGCCGGCGTTGTTGGAGCAGGCACGTACCGCAAGCGGCTCTCAAATCGCGCGTATCCTCAAGCCGCATGACATGGTCACGCTGGAATATCGTTCCGAGCGTCTCAACTTGAACGTGAACGAGCAGGGGATAGTCAATCGCGTCAGCTGCGGTTGAGGATTGCCTGATTTACAGGAACAAAAAACCCGCCGTGAGGCGGGTTTTTTGTAGAACGGCCGAATTACTCCGGACGTACCTGAGCAGCCTGCATGCCCTTCTGGCCGCGCTCGGCTACGAAGGAAACAGTTTGGCCTTCTTTCAGGCTCTTGAAGCCGTCGGATTCGATGGCTTTGAAGTGAACGAACAGGTCGTCGCCGCCGCCTTGTGGGGTGATGAAGCCGAAGCCTTTTTCATCATTGAACCATTTGACGGTGCCGGTTTGGCGATTGGACATGGGTGGATCTCCAGACATTTAATTTTCGGTGGTGCAATGTTGCCAAGGCGACGCAGCACGGGGACATCATAGTGCATTTCCAGCCGTCTAGCGCCAATTACCTTCGATTAATGTTGATTCAGCTCAACAAAGCCAATGGCAATGGTGCTTTCGCGCCTCAGCTTTTGCCTGCGCAGGCCTGTGTCACCGCCGTACGGGCGCGTTCGGCCAGCTTCGGGTCGACGCCGTTCTTGCTGTCCAGCGCCTCGATTTCAGCGGTGCTGAAATTTTTCTGAATGGCTTGCGCACCGCATTGGCAGTGCGCCTTGGCGGCTTGGGCGTTCAAGCCCTGTCCGGTCGCTACTTGCTCGCACTGGCTCATGTACGCCTCGTGCTTGCCAGCGGGCCACTCGCCAGCAGTGGCGGAGAAGGGCAGTGAAAGCGCGCCGAGCGCCGCGAACGCCAACAGAGACTGAAGTCGCATAACCTGACACTCCTTGAGTTAGGTCTGATCAAGAATAGGATGCTTCACAGGGTCTGATTGGCACCCCTGCGAAGAGTTCAGTGATCACCCAGGCAGTCCAAATATTTCTGCACTGCCCGCAAACCCGCGTGCTAGCATGCTCGGCTCGCAATACGCCCAGCGGGGCATTGCGAATTCTTCTTTATTACCTTCCAGTCACTCTGGTTCGTTTCTGATCAAGCCGAAAGGCTTCTGCCGCCGTGAGGCAGGCTTCACATCGTGAAGGCAGACCGGATCTTGTACTGGCTCATCCCAACCCACGTGACCTTTGGTAGGGGTCACCACTAGGAGAGGAGGCGCCATGCCCACCATTACTCTTCCCGATGGCAGTCAACGTTCGTTCGACAATGCCGTAACCGTTGCCGACGTCGCCGCCTCGATCGGCGCAGGCTTGGCCAAGGCCACCCTGGCCGGCAAGGTCGACGGCAAGCTGGTCGATGCCTGCGAGCTCATCGAGCGCGATGCCACGTTGCAGATCATCACCCCTAAAGACGAAGAGGGACTGGAGATCATCCGCCACTCGTGCGCCCACCTGATCGGCCACGCAGTGAAGCAGCTGTATCCGACCGCGCGCATGGTCATCGGCCCGGTGATCGACGAGGGCTTCTATTACGACATCGCCTACGAGCGGCCTTTCACGCCAGACGATCTGGCGGCGATCGAAAAGCGCATGCAGCAGTTGATCGAAAAGGACTACGACGTCGTCAAGAAGATGACCCCGCGTGCCGAAGTCATCGACGTGTTCACCGCGCGTGGCGAGGAATACAAGCTGCGTTTGGTCGAAGACATGCCTGACGAACAGGCCATGGGTCTGTACTACCACGAAGAATACGTCGACATGTGCCGTGGTCCGCATGTGCCGAATACCCGCTTCCTCAAGGCTTTCAAGTTGACCAAGCTGTCCGGCGCCTACTGGCGCGGCGATGCCAAGAACGAGCAGTTACAGCGCGTGTATGGCACCGCCTGGGCTGACAAGAAGCAGTTGGCAGCTTACATCCAGCGCATCGAAGAAGCCGAAAAGCGCGACCACCGCAAGATCGGCAAGCAGCTCGACCTGTTCCATTTGCAGGAAGAAGCGCCGGGCATGGTGTTCTGGCACCCGGACGGTTGGACTATCTACCAAGTGCTCGAGCAGTACATGCGTACCGTCCAGCGCATCAACGGCTACCTCGAAATCAAGACGCCGCAAGTGGTGGACCGAATTTTGTGGGAGCGTTCCGGGCACTGGTCCAACTACGCGGAAAACATGTTCACCACCTCGTCGGAAAGTCGCGACTACGCGGTCAAGCCGATGAACTGCCCGTGCCACGTGCAGGTGTTCAATCAGGGGCTCAAATCTTACCGCGACCTGCCGCTGCGTCTGGCCGAGTTCGGTGCGTGCCACCGCAACGAGCCTTCCGGTGCGCTGCACGGCATCATGCGGGTGCGTGGCTTCACGCAGGATGACGCGCACATCTTCTGCACCGAAGATCAGGTCAAGAAAGAGGCGGCTGATTTCATTCGTCTGACGTTGGATGTCTACAAGGACTTCGGCTTCACGGACATCGCCATGAAGCTGTCCACGCGCCCCGCCAAGCGTGTGGGTTCTGAGGAGCTGTGGGACCGTGCCGAATCCGCTTTGGCCGATGCGCTCGACGAATCGGGCCTGGAGTGGGAATACCAACCGGGCGAAGGCGCCTTCTATGGGCCGAAGATCGAGTTCACCTTGCGCGATTGCCTGGGCCGTAACTGGCAATGCGGCACGCTGCAATACGATCCGAACCTGCCGGAGCGGCTGGACGCCAGCTACATCGCCGAGGACAACGCCCGCAAGCGTCCGGTGATGCTGCACCGGGCCATTCTGGGTTCCTTCGAGCGCTTCATCGGCATGCTCATCGAGCATTACGCTGGCGTGTTCCCGGCCTGGCTGGCGCCGACCCAGGCAGTGATCATGAATATCACCGACAAACAGGCCGAATTCGCCCTGGATGTGGAAAAAATGTTGGCTTCTGGCGGAATTCGTGCCAAGTCCGACTTGAGAAATGAGAAGATCGGCTTTAAAATCCGCGAGCATACTTTGCTCAAGGTCCCGTACCTTTTGGTTATAGGGGACCGCGAAGTCGAAACGCAAACCGTTGCCGTACGCACCCGCGAAGGCGCTGACCTGGGCTCGATGCCCGTCGCGCAATTTGCCGAGCTACTCTCGCAAGCGGTTTCCCGGCGTGGTCGCCAAGAATCGGAGTAATGACTATTAAGCGTGAAATGAGAAACGATAAACGTGCTGCACCGAAGGCCCCGATCAACGAGAATATCTCGGCTCAAGAGGTTCGGTTAATCGGTGCTGACGGTGAACAGCTGGGCATCGTCTCGATCCACGAAGCACTTCGTATCGCTGAAGAAGCGAAGCTGGATCTGGTAGAAATTTCTGCTGACGCTGTACCGCCTGTGTGCAAAGTCTTGGACTACGGCAAAAGCCTGTTCGAGAAGAAAAAGCAGCAGGCTGCGGCGAAGAAGAACCAGAAGATCATCCAGATCAAAGAAATCAAGTTTCGTCCAGGGACGGAGGATGGAGATTACCAGGTAAAACTACGCAACCTGGTACGTTTCCTTGAAGATGGGGACAAGGCCAAGATCTCGTTGAGATTCCGTGGTCGTGAGATGGCCCACCAGGAGCTGGGCATGGCGCTGTTGAAGCGGGTCGAAGCTGACCTCGCCGAATACGGCACCGTTGAGCAGCATCCTAAGATGGAAGGACGCCAACTTATGATGGTCATCGCCCCCAAGAAAAAGAAATAACCTCCCGGGCACGGCAGGCCTGATGGTTATGTGTAATTTTATCGAATGCGGAGTTCCAACATGCCAAAAATGAAAACCAAGAGCGGTGCTGCGAAGCGTTTCCTGAAAACGGCGACCGGCTTCAAGCACAAGCACGCTTTCAAGAGCCACATCCTGACCAAAATGTCGACCAAGCGTAAGCGTCAATTGCGTGGTAGCAGCATGCTGCACCCGTCCGACGTCGCAAAAGTCGCGCGCATGCTGCGCGTTCGTTAATTCTGGTCAAAGATAGAGGAAGTTACTCATGGCTCGTGTAAAGCGCGGCGTCATCGCTCGCAAGCGTCACAAAAAAATCCTGAAACTGGCTAAAGGCTACTACGGTGCACGTTCGCGCGTATTCCGTGTTGCCAAGCAGGCTGTCATCAAGGCGGGTCAATACGCCTACCGTGACCGCCGCCAGAAGAAGCGTCAGTTCCGCGCACTGTGGATTGCTCGTATCAACGCCGGTGCACGCACCAACGGTCTGTCGTACAGCCGTCTGATTGCTGGCCTGAAAAAAGCGTCGATCGAAATCGACCGCAAAGTTCTGGCTGACCTGGCAGTGAACGAAAAAGCGGCGTTTGCTGCAATTGTCGAGAAAGCTAAAGCCGTTCTGGCTTAAGTACCCACGACAATCATCCGCAGGCGCTTAGCGTCTGCGGGTGTAAAACGTCATCGATAGGGGAAGAGCCTTCAAAGCTCTTCCCCTATTTTTGTATCTGGAGTCTGTACATGGAAAACCTGGATGCGCTGGTCTCCCAAGCCCTTGAGGCCGTGGAGCGCGCTGAAGACATCAATGCCCTGGAACAGATCCGGGTCCAATTTCTTGGCAAGAAGGGCGAATTGACTCAGGTGATGAAGACCCTGGGCAATCTGCCGGCTGATGAGCGGCCCAAGGTCGGCGCGCTGATCAACGATGCCAAGGAACGTGTCACCGTCGTCCTCAACACCCGCAAAGCGGCATTCGAAGAAGCTGAACTCAACGCCCGTCTGGCGGCCGAGTGCATCGACGTTACCTTGCCAGGCCGCGGTCAGACTACCGGTGGGCTGCACCCCGTTACCCGTACCCTCGAGCGCATCGAGCAATTCTTCACCCACATCGGCTACGGCATCGCCGAAGGTCCTGAGGTCGAAGACGACTATCACAACTTCGAAGCGCTCAATATTCCCGGTCATCACCCTGCGCGGGCGATGCACGATACGTTCTACTTCAACGCCAACATGCTGCTGCGCACGCACACTTCGCCGGTACAAGTGCGCACCATGGAGTCGAGCCAGCCGCCGATTCGCATCGTCTGTCCGGGCCGTGTATATCGCTGCGATTCGGATATCACCCACTCGCCGATGTTCCATCAGGTCGAGGGTTTGCTGGTCGATCGCGACATCAACTTCGCCGACCTCAAGGGCACGATCGAAGAATTCCTGCGGGTATTCTTCGAAAAGGAACTGGCCGTACGCTTCCGCCCGTCCTTCTTCCCGTTCACCGAACCGTCCGCAGAAGTCGACATTCAATGCGTGATGTGTTCCGGCAAAGGCTGCCGCGTCTGCAAGCAGACCGGCTGGCTGGAAGTCATGGGTTGCGGCATGGTGCATCCCAATGTGTTGCGCATGTCCGGCATCGATCCCGAAACCTATCAGGGCTTCGCCTTCGGCATGGGTGCCGAGCGGTTGGCGATGTTGCGTTATGGCGTCAACGATTTGCGTCTGTTCTTCGACAACGACTTGCGGTTCCTCGCGCAGTTCCGCTAGCCCGTACTTGACGCATATCTCAGGAGAACAGCATGAAATTCAGTGAACAGTGGCTGCGCGGTTGGGTAAACCCGCACGTCTCTCGCGACGAATTGGTCGCCCGTCTGTCCATGGCCGGTCTGGAGGTGGATAGCGTGACGCCCGCCGCAGGCCAGTTCAGCGGTATCGTGGTAGGCGAAGTGGTCGCCACCGAACAACACCCGGATGCGGACAAGCTCCGCGTTTGCCAGGTCAGCAACGGTCAAGAAACGTTCCAGGTCGTCTGCGGCGCACCCAATGTGCGCCCTGGCCTGAAGATTCCGTTCGCCATGATCGGTGCCGAGCTGCCGGGCGATTTCAAGATCAAGAAGGCCAAGCTGCGCGGTGTCGAATCGTTCGGCATGCTGTGCTCGGCTGCAGAGCTGCAGATCAGTGAAGAGAACGACGGTCTGCTCGAGCTGGCCGCTGACGCTCCCGTCGGCGAAGACATTCGCGCCTATCTCAATCTTAACGATGCCAGCATCGAAGTGGACCTGACCCCAAACCGGGGCGACTGCCTGTCACTGGCAGGTCTGGCCCGCGAAGTAGGCGCACTGTACGGCGTACCCGTCAGCCGCCCGCACGTGCCAGCGATTGCCGCTGTGCATGAAGAGCAGCGCCCGGTGCAGGTGTTGGCGCCGGCGGCATGTCCGCGCTACCTGGGCCGGGTCATCCGCAATGTGGACTTGAGCAAGCCCACGCCGCTGTGGATGGTCGAACGCCTGCGGCGCAGCGACGTGCGCAGCATCGATGCGGCTGTCGACATCACCAACTACGTGATGCTCGAACTGGGTCAGCCGATGCATGCGTTCGACTTGGCCGAGATCAACGGCGGTATCCAAGTGCGCATGGCCGAAGAGGGCGAGAAGTTGGTGTTGCTGGACGGTCAGGAAGTTGCCCTGCGTGGCGACACCCTGGTGATTGCCGACCACGCCCGGGCATTGGCCATCGCAGGCGTCATGGGTGGCGAGCACAGCGGCGTCGACACTCAGAAGACCCGTGATCTGTTCCTGGAAAGCGCATTCTTCGAGCCCATTTCCGTGGCGGGCAAGGCGCGTTCATACGGCTTGCACACCGACGCTTCGCACCGTTTCGAGCGGGGCGTCGATTCCGATCTGGCCCGCGAGGCGATGGAGCGCGCGACGGGTCTGCTGTTGGATATCGTTGGCGGCGAAGCCGGCCCGATCATCGAGTGCGTGAGTGAGCAGCACCTGCCGCACATCGCGCCGATCACGCTGCGCGCCGAGCGTGTCAGCCAGATGCTTGGGATGGAAATGGATGCCGCTCAGATCGAGCGACTGCTCGACGGCCTGGGCTTGGGCGTACAGCCCGCAGGGGCAGGGCAGTGGACTGTAAGTGTGCCATCGCATCGTTTCGATATCAGCCTTGAAGTCGACCTGATCGAAGAGCTGGCGCGTCTGTACGGTTACAACAACCTGCCGGTTCGCTATCCGCAGGCGCGCCTGGCGCCTCAGGCACGTCAGGAAGCACGCAGTGAACTGCCAACCCTGCGTCGTTTGTTGGTCGCCCGTGGTTATCAAGAGGCAATCACCTACAGTTTCATCGATCCAAAACTGTTCGAGCTGTTCAGTCCAGGTATCGAGCCTCTACAACTGGCCAATCCCATCTCTAACGACATGGCGGCCATGCGTGCTTCGCTGTGGCCGGGTCTGGTCAAGGCGCTCCAGCACAACCTCAATCGCCAGCAGGATCGGGTTCGCTTGTTCGAAAGTGGCCTGCGCTTCGTCGGCCAGTTGGGCGATCTCAAGCAAGAGCCCATGCTCGCTGGTGTCGTCACTGGCAGCCGCGTGCCCGAGGGTTGGGCCAATGGCCGCGACGGTATCGACTTCTTCGACGTCAAGGCGGATGTGGAAGCCGTGCTCGGTTATGCGGGCAGCCTGAACAGCTTCACGTTCAAGGCAGCGCAACATCCCGCTTTGCATCCTGGGCAAACCGCTCGTATCGAGCGCGACGGCAAGGAAGTGGGTTTCGTAGGCGCCATCCATCCCGAACTCGCGCGCGCGCTGGATCTGGATCGGCCGGTATTTGTTTTCGAATTGTTATTGAGTGAAGTCGTTGAAGGGTGTCTGCCTGCCTTCAAGGAGCTGTCCAAGTTCCCTGAAACGCGTCGAGATTTGGCGCTGATCGCAGGCCGCGATGTAGCAGCCAGCGACGTTCTGAGCATTATTCGAGACCATGCAGGCGAGTGGTTGACCGACCTCAAGCTGTTTGACGTCTACCAAGGTAAAGGTATTGATCCTGATAGAAAAAGCCTGGCCGTCGGCTTGACCTGGCAGCATCCATCGCGCACTCTTAATGACGATGAGGTGAACGCCACCCTGCAAACTATTCTCACCTCGCTCGAACAGAAGTTGAACACCACGTTAAGGAAATAGCGTATGGGTGCTCTGACGAAAGCTGAGATGGCCGAGAGGCTGTACGAGGAGCTGGGGCTTAACAAGCGCGAGGCCAAAGAGCTGGTCGAGTTGTTTTTCGAAGAAATACGACATGCACTTGAAGACAACGAGCAGGTCAAGTTGTCAGGTTTTGGCAACTTTGATCTTCGCGACAAACGTCAGCGTCCGGGCCGCAACCCCAAAACAGGGGAAGAGATCCCGATCACTGCACGCCGAGTCGTCACCTTTCGTCCAGGGCAGAAACTGAAAGCCCGGGTTGAGGCCTATGCTGGAACCAAGCCATAACGACGAGCTGCCCCCCATTCCGGGCAAACGTTACTTCACCATTGGTGAGGTCAGTGAGCTTTGCGCGGTAAAGCCGCACGTATTGCGGTACTGGGAGCAAGAGTTCCCGCAGCTCAACCCGGTCAAACGACGTGGTAACCGGCGGTATTACCAGCGACAGGATGTGCTGATGATCCGTCAGATTCGGGCGTTGTTGTACGACCAAGGCTTTACCATCGGTGGCGCGCGGTTACGCCTGTCCAGTGATGAAGCGAAGGACGATACGACCCAGTACAAGCAACTGATTCGGCAGATGATTACCGAGCTGGAAGATGTGCTGGTCGTATTGAAGAAGTGAACCAAGGCTAGCTTGGATTTTTTTGAAAAAAAGCTTCCAATTATCAAATGCTTAGGTTACATTTCTTTCCGTTCTCAGCGGTACCGAGAACGTGTCGGGGCGTAGCGCAGCCCGGTAGCGCACTTGCATGGGGTGCAAGGGGTCGAGTGTTCGAATCACTCCGTCCCGACCAAAATACCTCAATGATCTAGGCCATTTCCGTAAGGAGTGGCCTTTTTCATTTGCGTGAATTTTGCGTGGCCTCTCCGTTTCAAGCCCGCCTCCCATCAAGATTGTCGGTCCCGGCCCGCGCGAGCCCTCCGTGGATACCATATTTCCCGAGAATTTGTTCTTTTCTTAACTCCATCTTTCCCTACGGCTTCGACAGCCGTTACGGCCGACCTCTGGCCCACCCCCGGCGGCCAAACCTATCCATATCGTCGCGTGCCGTTCCCGCACACGAAGCGCCCCAAGCTCAACGTTCGCACAAAGCATGCAAAAGGCTGTTGCATTCCCGAACGGGTAGTGGCAAAGTTTCCCCACTCTTGAAGTCATGCCTTGGGCAGCTTCGAAAAAAACCGGCCCAAGCGCCGGTTTTTTTGTGCCCGCAAAAACCTGAAAGCCCCGACACGTTCGGGGCTTTGTCGTTTCTATGGCGGACCAAACACTGAGCGGAGGCAGCGCACGCGCCTCCCTGTCCCCATGGCATACAAGCCAGCCGCCAACCAGGCAAGCCAGCGCTCAACGTCCCTGCAAAAGGGGTGGCAAACACCAAAAGGCCTCGCACATGATGACCGACTGCCGCTGTGGCAAATGCAATCGACTGCTCGCTCGCACAGGCGAATACACCGAGCTTCAGATCAAATGTTCCCGTTGCGGAACGATGAATCACCTTAGGGCCTCGAGCCCAGCGCTAACGCCTCAGAGCGTGGACAGAGCAGCCCGACTGCCCTCAAACCCTACTCAACACGAGGCATCAAACCATGGCTAACTCAAGCACTGGCATCAATACGCTGACCGATATCCCGCTTCTGGGGATCAACCTCGGTTCCCATGCCAACGCTCGTCAGATCGTCCCAGGCGAGGCCGGTACGCATTATTTCTGGCCGTCGCGCGATACGATCACCCTGTGGGTCAAACAGCGCGGCGTCCGGTTGATCCGTTTTCCTTTCGAGGTACAACGCGCGATCGGCCTTACCAACGAAGGGCTGCCAGGGCAGGGCGCAAGCCTCGACGCGACGTTCGTCAGCAAATGGAAGGAAATGCTGGGCTGGATACGAGAGGACTCCAATGGCCAAGCCAAGATCATTCCCGATCCGCACCACTACATGCGCCTGATGCGCTACGAAACGTCGAACGGCAAAATGACCGGTCGGCTGCTGCCCGCCAATCAGGCCGGCAATCAAGGCAACAAATGGAGAGCCACCGAGCCGGTGTTGATCAATGACAACAACAGCATCAGCGGTGCGGCTTGGACTGCCATCCACCTGGCCAACTTCCACCAGAAACTCGTTCAGGCCTGCGACGATCCAATGGTGTTGGGTTGGGGGTTGGGCAACGAACCTTATGAGCAGACCGACAATACGAGCGCGACCGATTACATCACGGAAGAGGGCATGAAAACGCTGTACATCAACACCATGAACACGGTGCTGAAGTACCTACGCAACAGTTCCAGGAAGCCGGTGTTCATCTGCGGGTTGCACTATGCGAGCGCGAGAAGCTGGGAGCGGTACTCGAGCGATCTGCAATCGCGCATCGTCGACCCTGCGAACTCGATCGTGTGGGAAGTGCACGGCTATGGCGACTACAACGGCAGTTCGAGCGGCGCCTACGTGAGCGATAACGATAAAATTGCCGCCAACGTATTCACCGATACGGTGTTCGGCCCGATGT
This sequence comes from Pseudomonas sp. MLB6B, assembly GCF_054508135.1. Lineage (NCBI taxonomy): Bacteria > Pseudomonadati > Pseudomonadota > Gammaproteobacteria > Pseudomonadales > Pseudomonadaceae > Pseudomonas > Pseudomonas sp. MLB6B. Next base: position 2,831,773 of record NZ_CP199313.1, read on the forward strand.
TCACCTATGCGGCCCACAACAAGATGGCCACCTATATCGGTGAAGTGGGTATTCCCAGTACCGATGCAGCGCGCACGGCGCTGAAGAACTTGCTGGATCGCCTGGTGACCGAGAAGGTACCTGCCACCTTGTGGATCACTGGACCGGGTTCGGACGGCGAGAAGATGAGCCTCGACCGAGCCGATCAAGCGGCGACCGTTTCGCTGGTGACGCCGTATTTCGCCAAGCGTTTGAGCCATTGGAACTACTCGGCCTCTTGATCCGGTAATACCTTTCAGCCCTTCAACCCCGGGCTAAGGCCCGGGCTTTTTATCGGTTCTCCCGGCTCATCCGCCACAGGATGAGCGTTTATATTGCAGATTTGCAGGGCTCAAGCAGACGTCGAAAGATGCTCATGGCCTTTTCCAGATCTCCCTAGGATGCCAGCCCATTCTTTAACCTGGTTAGCGAATCAGCTTACAAACCTGGTTCACGTTTCCCACGGCTTAATGTATGCTCGCCAAAACACTGGACGTACATACAGTTATAGGAGATTGGCAGTGACTACCGACGGATCCTCCACGCCCGCTTACCCTGAACGGATGAACGGGTTGGAGCGCTTGAATCTCAGAGCCTCTGCGATGATCAACCACCCGGTCGCGCAGATGCAGCGCTGGGTGACCATCCATCGCCTGCACAGCGATGGCGAAACGGAATGGGCGTCGATGCTGGAAGCCTTGGGCCAAACGCCGGAGCTGGCGCTGACATTCAATGACGATGACAGTGTGACCGTTCGCTGGGGGCGCCGGCCGTCGTCGGAGCAAGATGACTGCATTGCGCAGGTGCGCAACGCCGAGCATGAAGACCCACCATTTTGACCCCACCGTCACCGACGGCCGTGCAAGGACCGTTTGGCGGTGATGCGGAAGAGGCGCGCAACATGTCCCTCGCACAGCGCCGCTACACCAAATGGGCGTTCCACACCAACAACACCCGGGCTTGGATATAGGTTTCATCGACCCTTATATCCTCGGCAGGATGATTGGTGTTGTCGGAAATCATCTTGTAGTGCTGGCGTCCTTTCTTCTGCAAACGTTTGATGTAGAGCATGTCGTCGTGGGAGAAGAGGTAGATGCCGTCACCTACGAACTCGCGAATGCTCACATCGACCAGTAGAGGATCGCGGTGCTTGATGGTCGGCGCCATCGATTGGCCCCAGCCGGTCACCAACTTGAGATGGTGGTGCTCGGTGAAGGTCACGCCCATTTCCCGCAAGCGCTTGGGGCTGACCCGCACGTCCTGGAGCATCTCCGGATAATCGTGGGGGATCTGTCCGCCGCCCATGGCGGCGCGAATATCGTAATGCGCCACCCAGACTTCATCACCAGCAAGGTTTGGGCGAGTGTCCTCGACAATGTGGACTGGCGGCTCGGTCGGTTCTTCGGCGGCGGCCAGCAACCGCTCGCGGGCTTCGGTGGAAAGTGCTGTGCCTTTTTTGGCCAGCATTTCACGGACCATGTCAGCGGCAGACATTGAAGCTGTCGCCGAAGGTGATGACGAGGGTGTGTCTAGCAACAACTCTGCCGAGTCCACACCAAGCGCCGTGGCCATTGCACCGATGTCCGCCAGGGTCGGTTCACGCGTGCCGGCTTCATAATTGCCGACCCGCGATTGCGATTTCCACCCGCAGGCCTCGGCCAGTTGCGCTTGCGACAGGCCGGAGGCTTTACGGAGGCGCTTGATGCGCTGATGGAGGGGTTCGTTCATAGGCGCTATTTCATCACGAAATGAAATGATCGACATACACTTATCGTGTTTACATTAACCACTATTCGTGTTTATCTGTGTCCGTTCGTTGTCGGAGCATGCCTGATCCGCCTTCGACTGTCACGGGTGAGCAAGTGTGGCGATCCAGTCGCTTCCTTCAGCCCTGCGACGCGCTACTCCAGGCTCACTGATGCCGGGACCGTGCCCCGGTGATGCTCCCGAGGCCGATTATGCGTTCATCCATCACACTCAAAGGCTACACATCAACCATCGTCCATACAGGACCACTTCCAGCCCTTTACCGGCAGCGCCGACGCTGCGCCCCCGGCTTCTGCCCGGCGACAAGCGAGGAGGGCATGGCATGCGTCTGAATACCGCCCGCCAAGCTTGGCATGATTGCACCTATAGTTCGACCAGCAGCCAGAGCGTGTTCGCCTCATCGGTCGCGCAGCTAGGCACCAAAGTGCAGACCACTCAGGGCCAGCGCCGTGCCAGCCAGGCTGTACATCAAACCCTGGCCGGCAGCGTGCAGGCGGCCATCGCCGGGCTCAGCCGGCCATTACGCGCGTTCGGCAACTACATGTATGCGCCACGGTTGGATGCCTGCGAGCAGGAGGATGCCGAAGAGACGGTCTTCCTCATGGTCCAACAGCGTGCCGCGCGCATGACGGCCGCCAAACGCGAAAAGCTCCAATACCTGGTCAAAGGCGTGATGGCGCGCTACCGCTACATGCACCAGGGCGGGCAATCGGCCAATGCCGACCCGCTGGCTGCGCCCGAGGCCTTTCGTGCCTGGTTGGATGCGCACTACGGCATTCGCCTGGCGTCGGCGAGTTGGGAGCGTGAATGGGGCGGTCATGTGCGCTCGGCGTTCGAGTGTTGTGAAGACCTGGATCAGCGCGCCTTGGCCGCCGTCGCAGGTAGAATCCATGAAATGAAAAAAATTGCTTAACACGTATTGTGTTCCTGCTCGGTTGGTGGCACTATTTACCCATCGTCACAGCTGTAAACAAATACCGCCTTCCAGGAAACCCGGCCACCGCGCCGGGTTTTTTATTGCCTGCGTTTCGGCTCGCATCGGAAGGCGCTTTCAAGAACCCGCCTCTGGAGCCGAGCGCATGGATTTCTTACACCGGCTGCTCGACAAGTTCGACCTGGCCTTCGCTGGCTTGATGGGCGCCCTGATCGCGACCCGTTGGCACAAGGACGACCTCACCGATCGCAAGGCCTGGTCGCTGTTTCTGCTTACTGGCATGGCCTGCGCGCATTACCTGACCGGCATGGTCAGCAGCTATTTCGCCATTACCGAGCCACGCAGCGTGGCTGGCGTGGGCTTTCTGCTGGGCACTTTCGGCGGCTCGTTGATCGCCGCCATCCTGCGAGCCATCAAAGCGGCCGACCTGTGGGCCATCATCAAGTCGAAGTTCGGAGGGCCCAGCGCATGATCCTCGAGTACTTGAACGCGACCGCGGCAGGAGGCATCGCTTTCTGGGCCAGCTGGGCAGTGCTCAGCGCCAAGGTACGCGACGGTGTGTTCGGCAAACTGCTGTACGCCGTGATCGCCCTGAGCGGCTACGCCTTGCTGGCAGCCGGCGATCACCTGTTCTTCAACCCCAGCACTGCGGCGGTGACCCTGCATGTGGCCTTGGCCCTGGCCGGTATCCGACACATGCTGGTCCTCACCTATTGGCTGCGCTGCAAGCGTTGGCTGATGCGCCAGGCTTGCAAACGAATCGATTGAACCTGATCGGCGCGCTTCGCCGAGCAGACCCCTCGATGTACCGCAACACCCCAACCCGCCTCGGCGGGTTTTTTCATACCTACCTCCAAGGAAAACATCATGACCGAACGCTTCCCACTCCCTAACGGCGCCGTACTGGAAATCGCCGGCACCCTGGGCAAAGCCGTGGCCTTCACCGCGCTGACCAATGCCACCGCGCCTTCGGCCGCTGCGGCCGGCCATAACTTGAAGAACGGCGATACCGTACTGGTCAACTCCGGCTGGTCGCTGATCAACGACCGTGCCGCACGGGTCACCGGCGTCACCGCCGACGCCTTCCGCCTGGACGGCATGGACACCTCCAACCTCAACAAATACACCGCCGGCAGCGGTGTCGGCAGTGTGCTGCCGGCCAGCAACTGGACGCAGATCTCCAAGGTCACCGCCTTCACCGCTACCGGCGGCGAACAGCAGTACCTCACGGTCGGTTACCTGGAAGACGACGACGACCGCCAACTGCCCACCAACCGCAACCCGATCACCCTGGCGATCACCGTCGAAGACCAGCCCGAAGCCGCCTATGTGTCCTTGATCGAAGCCTATGGCGACGCCAAGGACCTGGCCGTGGTGCGTCTGAAGCTGCCTGGCGGCGACCAGATTCTCTACACCGGTTACGTCACCATCTCCAGCTCGCCGACCATGGAGCGCAACAGCCTGATGACCCGTACCGTGAACATCGCCTTGTCCAACCGTCCGCTGCGCTACCTGGCAGCGGTTTAAGGAGGCTACATGGCGAAGATCACCCTTGCCCACAACCCGACCTTCAGCGCCAGCGTGGCGCTGCCGCGGGTCGGCCATGCGCCGCTGGAGGTGCAGTTCGAGTTCCGCTACCTCGACCGCCTGGCCCTGGCCGAGCTGTTCGACGAGTGGGGCGAAGCGCGTGACGCGCTGATCGCCCGCGCCAAGGAGGAGGGCGTCAGCTGGGCAACGATGACTGCCGAGGAGATCCGCTTCCAGGCCGAGCAACTCAAGGCGATCGTACTCGGCTGGGATCTGGACGACCCGTTCGATGACGCTGCCCTGCACACCCTGGTGCAGACTTGCACCGGGGCGCCCCAGGCCGTCATCGACGCCTACCAGAGCGCCTATGCCCCGGCCCGCCTGGGAAACTGAAGGCCGCGGCCAGAGCGCTCTATGCGCCTGGCCCGCGGGCTGAACAGTTGGCCGCGTTCGGGCTGACGGCCGCAGACCTTGCCGAAGACGACCTGCAGGTCTGGCCCGATCTGTGGCCGGCCCTGCGCGTGTTCGAGGCACTGGGCACGCAATGGCGCATCGCGCCGGGCGGGCCGTACGGTTTGGACTATACCGCGCTTCCAGTCGTGGCCTCGATGCTTGGCATCGGGCGCCGCGCCTTGGGGGCGCTTTTCCCCGACCTGCGCGCCATGGAAGCCGAAGCACTGGCCGTCATGGCGCAATCCAGGGAGTAAACCATGGCAACACTTGCCGAATTGAGGGTACGGGTTGACTCCACACAGGCTGCCCAGGCAGCCAGCAACCTCGACAAACTCACCCTCGCTACCCAGCGTAGCGAGCAGGCCGCGACCAAGGCAGACAAGGCTTGGTCGGCCACCTTGACCAACGTGCAGCGCACTACGCAGCAAATTTTGAGTGAGCTACAGGCGCTTAGCGATCTACAGGCCGAAATCGCTCGTCAGCAGGCAGATCTGAGCCGCATGCCGGCCGCGAATATCGGCAAGGACGCCGAGCCCGCCGCTAGCAGTGGCCTGGGCGGTGCGCTTGAGGGCTTCAATACTGCGGTCGATACCGTTGGCAATGCCAAAACCGTGGTCGATGCCATAGACACCCTCATGCCAGGACTGATCAGGGGGGCAGGTGCCCTGACCGTGGGCGCTGGCGCCGCTGCGGCGGCCGTTGGCGCGGTAGTGTATGGCTATGCCGAGGGTAGCAAGGAGGCCGACGCCTACAATCGGGCTTTGATCCTCAGCGGGCAGTACGCTGGCGTCGCAGCCGATGCCTTGGGCGACATGGCGGCGCGTGTCGGGGCTGGCAATGGCACCATCGGGGAGGCTGCCGCGGCACTGGCCGAGCTTGCGAGCAACGGTTCGATCGCTACAGGCAGCTTCGAAACCATCGCCAGCGCCGCTTTGGCCATGGAGGACGCCACCGGCAAATCGGTCTCTACAACCATTTCCGAGTTCGCCCGCATTGCCGAAGATCCTGTCACGGCAGCGAAGGCGCTGAACGATCAGTACCACTTTTTGACTGCGTCTACCTACAGTCAGATCGAAGCACTACAGGCACAGGGCGACCAGACGGCTGCGGCCCAGGTGCTCACTGACGCCTACGCCGAGACCCTAGCCACCCGTGCCCAGCAGATCGACGACAACCTGGGCATCGTCGAGCGTGGCTGGCGAGGCATTCAGAACGCCGCTGCCCATGCGCTCGATGCAATGAAGAACATCGGTCGGGAAACGACGCTGACTCAGCAGATAGCCGAGCTCGAAACCAGGATAAAAACGCCCAGCAACTATGATCGGTATCCCACTGTGTTCGATGAAAACCCGAACATGATGACGGTGGGACGCACCCAGGCGCAGGATGAAGAGGCATTGGCTAAGCTCAAGCTTCAGCTTGAGCAACAGCAGACGGCGACCAAGTTGGCGGCTGTAAGGCAGCGCAGTGAAGAGGCTGCCATCTCGGCTGCAAAGCAGATCGGCCGAGAAGCGAACGCGGCGATGACACAGCTCGAACGCTTGCAGCTTCGAATGGATGATTTGCGGGCGGCCAAAGCTGATGCCCTTGGCGCGCAGGGCGGCTTCGGTCCGGAGCTGGAAGCGAAATACGCACGTGCCGAAAAAGCTTTGCAAGAACAGATAACGGCGCTGCAAACGCCGCACAAGCCTCCAGCCGCACTGATCGCTCCACATGCTCCTGTACGTGCGCGGCAAACGCCCCATGCAAAACAAGCGTCGGTCACCGGTATCGTCCCTTTACCCGCCCAGGGTGTGGAGGCGATGCCGTATCCCACGCCGGCGTTCGAGAAAGATTCGCCAGTCAGCTCAAGGCTTTTGACGACCCCGCTCTTTCCCGTCAAGACCGAGCTCGATAGCGTATCCAGCTTGTTTCCCGAAGACAGCAAATCGGAGAAAGACGAAAAGCCTAAAACAGGTTTTGCGCTCTTTGGCGACGAGGCCAAAGAAGGTGGCATCAAGGCGTTGAAGGGTTATCAGGAGACTGCTACTACGGTCGCCAAGCAGACCGAGGCGCTTTTCACCGATACCTTCAAATCCATGGAAGACTCGGTCGTCAATTTCGCGCTCACCGGCAAGTTTTCCTTTTCCGACTTCACGCGATCGGTGCTGGCCGACATGGCCAGATTGGCGGCGCGTCAGGCGGCATCGAGTCTGTTGTCGAGCCTGGCTGGCGCGGCGATCAGCGCGCTGGGCGGAGCCGCCTCGTCAAGCGCCGCTTCCTCGGGTTCCTCAAGCGCCCTGTCGTTTACACCTGACCTGAGCCAAGCGGCAGCAGGCTTGAAGTACAACGTCGGATTCTCCGACGGCGGCTACACCGGCAACGGCGGCAAATACGAACCCGCCGGCGTCGTGCATGGCGGTGAGTTCGTGCTGCGCCGAGAAATCGTCAGCAAGCCGGGCATGCGCGACTACCTGGAAAACCTCAACACAGGTACTGCCATCGACAGCGGTTCGTCCAGCCCCAGGTCCGGCGCTTTCCAGGCGGCGAGCGGCGGCGGTACGGCGATCCAGGTCAGCACCGTGGTCAACGTCAACGCCAACGCCCAGGAGCGCAGCGGCGAGGGCGGCCAGCTCGACCCGCAGCTATTGCAGCAACGCATGGAGCAACAAATGAAAACCGCCGCCGAGCGCGCCGTGGCCGAGTCCTGGCGGCCGGGCGGCATGAGCTACCGCAGCAGCCAGGGGAGACGCTGATGGCTATCGAAACCTTTCGCTGGAACATCGAGCGCGGCGAAGCCGGCGAGATCCAGTACCGCACCCGCGCCGCACGCTTCGGCAACGGCTACCGCCAGGTGGTCGGCGACGGGCCGAACAACCGTGAGGACCGCTACCCGATCAGCGTCACCGGCTCGCACGAGCAAGCGCGGCGCATCCTGGTCTTTCTCGACCGGCATGCCGGCGCCAAAGCTTTTCTCTGGACGCCACCGTTGGGCGAACTGGGCCTCTACACCTGCGCCGACGTGCGGTCCACGCCGCTCGGTGGCGGCTTGTACCGGCTCAGCGCCACCTTCGAGCGCGCCTTCCATCCCTGAGGCATCGCCATGTCATTGATCAAACAACTGCAGACCTTGGAGCCGGGCAGCGAAGTGCTGCTGTTCGAGCTCGACGGGTCGGACTTCGGCGCCGACACCTTGCGTTTCCACAGCCACGCCATCCCTCACTCGGCGCAAGAGCTGGCCGCCGCGGGCGATGCGGCCAACACCTTGCCGGCCAAGTCGATCTGGTGGCAGGGGCAGGAGTACGGTGCCTGGCCCCTGCAACTGGACGGCATCGCCGCCAACGCCGACGGCACGTCGGTACGGCCGACCCTGACCGTGGGCAACGTCGAAGGGCGCATCACCGCCCTGTGCCTGGCCTTCGACGACCTGCTCGAATTCAAGCTGACCCTGCGCCATACCCTGGCGCGCTACCTGGACGCGAACAACTTCCCGGACGGCAACCCCGAAGCGGACCCGACCGAGGAAGCGATCGAGGTCTGGTATCTAGACCAGAAAATGGCGGAAAACGGCACCACGGTGGCCTGGGAGCTGGCCAGCCCGGGCGACGTCGGTGGCGAAACCATCGGCCGGCAAATGACCCAGCTCTGCCACTGGGCAATGATCGCCGGCTACCGCGGCGCCAACTGCGGCTATACCGGTCCCTACCACGACCTGGACGGCAAACCCACCGACGACCCGGCCAAGGACCAATGCAACGGCTGCCTGGATTCGGGCTGCACCGTGCGCTTTGGCCAAGGCAACCCGTTGCCGTTCGGAGGCTTTCCGGCCGTTTCACTGATCGCACGGAGTTGACCATGCATCCAGACATCCTCAGCGCTGTGCAGGCGCACGCCGCCGCCGAGTACCCGCGGGAGAGCTGCGGCTTGATCGTGGCCGCCGGCCCGGCCCAGTGCTACATCCCTTGTACCAACACCGCGACTGAGCCTGCCGAAGAATTTCGCATCTCGCCCGCGCAATACGCCGCCGCCGAAGACCAGGGCGAGGTCATCGGCATCGTCCACTCGCACCCCGACGCGACCAGTCGGCCTTCGCCACGGGATCTGGCCATGTGCGAGGCCACCGGTCTGCCCTGGCACATCCTGTCGTGGCCCGAAGGCGACTTGCGCAGCATCACGCCCACCGGCCACACTCCTTTGCTCGGACGGCCTTTCGTGCATGGCGCCTGGGATTGCTGGCAGGTGTGCGCGGACTGGTACCGCCGCGCGTGGGGGCTGGAGTTTCCGGCCTATGCACGGGAGGAGGGCTGGTGGGAGCGGGCGGACGGGCCGAGTTTGTACGAACAGGCCTATGAGGCGGCAGGGTTCTACCCGGTGGGCGAGCCGCAGCGCGGCGATATGATCGTCATGGCCGTGGGCCGTACGGCGCATCCGAACCATGCGGGGATTTACCTCGGCAGCGATGCGCAACTGCCGGGTGAGCATGTCGAGGTGTTCGGGCCTGGTCCGTTCATGTTGCACCACCTACTTGGCAGGCCATCGGAGGTCATCGTGTATGGCGGGCCATGGCTTGATCGGACACGCCTTGTATTGCGTCACCTGAACGCCAAGTAATGCGGTGGGGCCGCTGGTAGAGGTGTGCAACTGGAAAGCTGGCATTAGCTTAGACACAACACGTGTCTTGGCTGCACGCTTGTGAAATCCGAACAGTTCAACGTTGCTGTTAGTTAGGCCGGAAGCCGCACAGCCAAGCAAATTATTTGTCCATCATGAGTTATTCACCGTCGTGGGCGATCGGAGATAACGAGTCGACACGCTTTCTGGCCAGATCCGCATTAACTGGATTACCGGTTGGAGCGGGATTGATCAAACTCTGGAAGACCGGTACTCCTGTGCTGTCATAAAGGGTGGTGGTTTGGTCCGCGCGGCCCCAGTAGATTGTTCGGCCTGAGATTGCTTCGTGGATGCTGACCCGATCGCGGCACTGGTAAGTGAGCTTTCCAGCAACGCCCTCAGTCGCGATTCGTTGCGCGTCACAATGCTCCCATCGGGGCTAGTCGGGCCGTTAGCGGCCTTTCACTTGATCTAGATGCTGCCTAGCCAGGCTGCTACAGTCGCCGTTTTCTGGGAGGAAGCAACGTGCGAATTATGATAGCTGGATTGGTGCTGCCATTGCTTGCAGGGTGCATTGCCCCAACCATGAACGAAGCCCGCCAAAAAGGCCCGTACAAGGTATTTCACTCAACAAAATCCGATGAGATCTTGGGCAAGTGCGTGCAATATGAGTGGGAAAATCAGCCTATTTTCGGTGGCACTCCGGGCGCGACCCTTCAAGCGGGTCACTCATCCGGCTACACGGTTCATACAGTGGGGTCGGAATATTTCGCCGATATCAAGCCTCAAGGAACGGGCTCGGAAGTTAAGTATTACGTTGTGTTGGAAAACTGGATTGCCAAGAAACGCCTGTCAGCTCTACAAGGTTGTCTGTAGACAAAAAACAGTGCAAACCTATAGTTGAAGCCGCTTTCGAGCGGCTTTTTTGATTGCCTGGATTCGTGCATGTCAACTACAAATCATTATCATCCAATGACGATCATCAAGTTATCGCGCTCGCTGGCGAAGAAGTTCGGGCGGCTGCATTTTCGAATCCTCGACAGCGGAAGCGTTTACGAGGCTTTCCGGGCACTGAAAGCGACCGTCCCAGGTTTTGAGGAAGAGGTAAAACGTCTACAGCGTTTGGGTATGCGCTTTGCCATTTTCCGCAATGGTATAAATGTGGGCCAGGAAGCGTTATCCCGGGGCGGATGCACGGAGGTTCGAATTGTGCCGGTCGTCGAAGGAAGCAAGCGCGCAGGCCTGCTTCAAACTGTCGTAGGGGCGGTAATAGTCGTTGCAGGTCTGCTTATTACTGGTTTTTCATTTGGGGCCGCCTCACCCTTCGGTTCAGCAATGATCATGATGGGAGCCTCCATGATGGTCGGAGGCGTCATCCAAATGCTCAGCCCTCAAGCCAAAGGCCTGTCCATGAGCGGCGCGCCCGAAAATCTGCCGTCCTACGCCTTCGGCTCCGCCCGCAACACCACCGCCAGCGGCAACCCCGTCCCCATCTGCATCGGCGAGCGCCGCTGGGGTGGGTCGATCATTTCGGCGTCCATCGAAGCGCAAGACAAGGCCTGACGGCCCATCAGCACACGCAACCGCCTCCGGGCGGTTTTTTTATGTTCGGAGGAAAACATGGGTGTGATCAATCACCTGGACATCACCGGTGCCAAGGGCGGCGAAAGCAAGCCCAAGGCCCCGGTCGAGGCACCCGACAGCCTGCAATCGACCAACATCGCCAAAATCCTGCTGGCCGTGGGCGAGGGCGAGTTCGACGGCGTGCCGACCGACCGCGACATCTACCTCGACAACACGCCGATCACCGACGCCAACGGTAACGTCAACTTTCCGGGCGTGAAGTGGGAGTGGCGCCGCGGCAGCATCGAGCAGGACTACATCCAGGGCATCCCCGCCGTGGAGAGCGAAACCTCGGTCGGCGTCGAGCTGCGCAGCGACGCCCCCTTCACCCGCGCCTTGCACGACCCCCAGCTCTCGGCGGTGCGCGTACGCCTGGCCTGGCCGCGCTTGCTCAGGCAGGACGCCAGCGGCAACACCAACGGCTACCGCATCGAGTACGCCATCGACATCGCCAGCGACGGCGGTGCCTATGTCGAAGCTCACCGCGGCGCGGTGGAAGGCAAGACCAGCAACGGTTACCAGCGCTCGGTGCGGCTCAACCTGCCCAAGGCCACTTCGGGCTGGATGCTGCGCGTGCGGCGCCTGACCGCCAATGCCAACACCGGCACCGTCGCCGACACCATGAGCGTGGCCGGCTACACCGAAATCATCGACCAGAAGCTGCGCTACCCCAACACCGCCTTGCTCTATGTGGAGTTCGACGCCCAGCAGTTCCAGAACATCCCGGCCGTGTCGGTCAGGTGCAAGGCCAAGCGCTGGCCGGTGCCGAGCAACTACGACCCGCTGACCCGCACCTACGAGGGCGTCTGGGACGGCGCCTTCAAGCAGGCCTGGACCAACAACCCGGCACTGGTCACCTATGGCCTGTGCGTCGAGGACCGCTTCGGCTTGGGCAAGCGCATCAAGCCGTGGATGGTCGACAAATGGGAGATGTACCGCATCGCCCAGTACTGCGACCAACCGGTACCCGATGGCATCGGCGGGCAGGAGCCGCGTTTCCTCTGCGACCTCAACCTGCAAGGCCGCGCCGATGCCTGGACCTTGCTGCGCGACCTCTCGGCCATCTACCGCGGTATGGTCTATTGGGCCCACGGTGCGCTGTTCATGCAGGCCGACATGCCCCGTGCGCAGGATGTGGACTATGTGTTCACCCGCGCCAACGTCATCGACGGCGACTTCGTCTATGGCGGCGCCGAGCGCAGCAGCCACTACAGCCGTGCGCTTGTCAGCTACGACAACCCGGCCAACAACTACGACACCGATGTGATTCCGGTCACCGACCTGGCGTTGCAGCGCCGCTACCGCGACCGCCCCATCGAAATCTCGGCCATCGGCTGCACCCGCGCCTCCGAAGCCCAGCGCCGTGGCAAATGGGCCCTGTTGAGCAACCACCAGGACCGCACCGTCACCTTCAAGACCGGCATGGAAGGCCGCATCCCCTTGCCAGGCTACGTGATTCCCGTGGCGGACGAACTGGTGGCGGGGCGTCCCAACGGCGGCCGGATCGCGGCGGCCGCCGGTCGTGCGATCACCCTGGACCGCGACACCGAAATCCAGGCCGGCGACCGACTGATCGTCAACCTGCCCAACGGCACTGCCCAAGCGCGCACGGTGCAGGCGGTGCAGGGCCGCGAGGTGACCGTCACCACCGCCTACGACGTCGCTCCAGAGCCGCAACTGCAATGGGCGATCGACCACCAGGACTTGGCCATCCAGCTGTTCCGCGTGCTCAAGACCTCGCGTACCCAGGAAGGGCATTACGAGATCACCGCGCTGGAGTTCAACCCGAGCAAGTTCGCCGCCATCGACACCGGCGCCAAGCTCGACGAGCGCCCGATCAGCGTCATTCCGGTGACCACGGTCCAGGCGCCGGCGAATGTAGTGTTGTCGTCCTCGCACATGGTCGACCAGGGCATCGCGGTCAACACCATGACCATCGCCTGGGACGCCGTTCAAGGCGCAGTGGGGTACGACGCCGAGTGGCGCAAGGACAACGGCAACTGGGTCAGGCTGCAACGCACCGGCACCACCTCCGTGGACGTCATCGGCATCTATGCCGGCGCCTACCTGGCACGCGTGCGTGCCGTGAGTGCGTTCGACGCTTCGTCCGCCTGGAAAAGCTCCGCGCTGACCCCGCTCAACGGCAAGGCGGGCAATCCTCCGGCGATCACCAGCCTGACCACCGAAAGCCTGCTGTTCGGCATCGGCTTGGAATGGACGTTCCCGGCCGGCGCTGAGGATACCCAGCACACCGAGCTGTGGTACGGCGAAGGCACGGACTTGACCAAGGCCACGAAGCTGGCCGATCTGGCGTACCCGCAAGACAAGCACACCCTGCAGGGCTTGCGCGCCGGGCAGCGGTTCTACTTCTGGGCGCGCCTGGTCGATCGTTCCGGCAACCTCGGGCCGTGGTACCCGGTGGACGCTGCGCTGGTCAGCGGCCAGGCCAGCGCCGATGCCGGCCCCATCCTCGAGCAGATCGCCCAACAGATCGGCGAGAGCGAGCTGGGCAAGGAGCTCACCAGCAAGATCGAGAAGATCGCGCTCGTCGATGGCAACGGCCCAGGGTCGGTCAACGAGCGGGTCGGTAGCGCCAAGACCGAGCTGGCCAAGCAGATCGGCGATGTGAACAACGCGCTGTCGGGGGTCAAGAGCACGCTCGATGGGCAGCTCGCGACCGTCAGCAAGAGCGTGACCGACGCTAAGACCGACCTGCAACAGCAGATCGCCAATGTTTCGACCCTGGCCGGTTCGCTGCCGTACCGCAAGGACAAGGCCTACAGCATCAACCAGAACGCCTTGGGTGCCGACGGCAAGCTGTACCAGGCCACCAAGGCCGTGGCGCTGAACACGCCGCCGCCGAATGTCGACTACTGGACCGATGTGGGCCAGTCCATCGTCACGGCGGCCGGTACCGCTACGCGCGTCTCGAAGTTGGAAACCGACGTCTCGACCCTGGACGGCAAGAGCACGGCGCAGGCCTCGCAGCTGAGCGGCCTGCAAACGAGCCTGATCGCTACCAATGGCAACGTCACCGCGGCGCAGACCGCTGCCGACGCAGCCAACGCCTTGGCGGGCGGAAAGGGCAAGGTGCTCATCCAGGCGGCAGCGCCGGCCGCTGCCGATCGACTGGCACAGAATCTGTGGATCGATACCACTGGCAACGCCAATACACCCAAGCGTTGGACGGGTAGCGCCTGGGCGGCGGTGACCGACAAGGCGGCGACCGATGCGGCTGCGGCGGCGGCTGGCGCTTTGGCGCTGGCGCAGACCAAGGCCGATGCTTCGGTGGTTAGCAGTCTGACCACCCGTGTCAGCGATGCCGAGGGCAAGCTGACGTCCCAGGCCACGCGCCTGGACGGCATGCAGACAAGCATTGACGGCAAGGCCAGCTCGCAGGCGCTGCAGCAGGTTTCCAGTCGGGTGACGGCGAGCGAGGACAAGGACAAGGCTCAAGACCAGCTGATCAGTTCGCAAAGCCAGGCGCTGACCTCGCTGACCGACAGCGTGAGCAAGAAGGCCGACGCCTCGGCGGTGCAGTCACTGGGTAACCGGGTGGACAGCGCCGAGGGCGTTTTGACCAGCCAGAGCAGCAGCATCACCGAACTGAAAAACAGCGTCGCCGCCTCCCAGCCATTCGTGGCGGGCAAGGCTTGGGAGTTCACTGGTTCCACGCGAGTGTGGGCGGCCACAGCCTCCGGCTCTACGTTCACCGCCGGGCCACTGTTCGCGACCATGGCCAAGTCGCAGAGCCTACAGTGCAGCTTCACTCCTACGCTGCCTGGCGCGGAAAACCCTTACCTGCGTCTGCGCTTGCGTCGCCGAAACACCACGCGCACCGCGGCCCGGATGTACTGGGCCAACGAAGACGGTGGACTGGCGGAGGCGCGCCGCCTGGACTGGACTCTCAGCGTTACCACCACGGACTGGCAGGACATCGAGTTGGACCTGTCCGGTCACGCTGGATGGAACGGCAAGAGCATGTACGCCATCCGTCTGGACATGATGAACGCCAGCGATACCAGCGGCGAGGTCGATATCGCTTATATCGCTGTGGGCAGGCGCTCGGCGGCCGCTTCGGCAGAGGCTGTTTCCAGCCTGAGCAACACCGTCGCTGAAGCAGAAGGAAAGCTGTCCACCCAGGGCCAGTCGATCGTCAGTCTGCAGGGCGGTCTCACTGCCACCAACAGCAACGTCACCACTGCGCAGCAAGCCGCGCAAGCGGCGGCAACGGCGGCCGGCGCCAAGGGCGAGGTCGTTTACGGGTCTGCTGCGCCGGCGACTGACAAGCGCCAGGCGCAAAACCTCTGGATCGACACCACCAACGGCGCCAACACGCCGAAGCGGTGGAACGGAAGCGCGTGGACGGCGGTGACCGACAAGGTCGCCACCGATGCGGCGGCAGCGGCTGCCAACGCTCTGAGCAAGGTTGAAACCAAAGCCGATGCCTCGACGGTGCAGGCCTTGACCAACACCGTGGAACAGCAAGGGACCGCGATCACTGCCAACGGCCGCGCCCTGACCAGTATCAACGCGAGCATGAGCAACCTGGGCGCCAGCGGCGTCAACTTGGTACCGGCGGAATTCTGCGCTTTCACGAAAGACTTGCCCGCCATGTACTCCAACGGTGGCGTCAACATTGGTACCGTGGCCGATCTTCAGGCCCTCAAGGGTTACGCGCTGAGGGCTGATAGTCGTGCCGTCGACTCGCACACTTTTGGCCTGGCCACGGCGCTCAATGCGTCTGGATGCAACATGGGCTTCAAGCCGGGCAAGTACCTGGTGTCGTTCTATGCCAAGGCTGAAACGGACGGCCACATAGTGGGGGCTTACGCGCGCGTGCTCTTGGCTGACGGTTCGTCGTTCAAGACCTCGAACTCGCCTACGTTCGCCCTTACTACCTCGTGGGCCAGGTATGTAGGCGTCATCAATTTGACCGACCCGTCCTATAACGGCACACAGATGCAACTGGCCATCCAGAGCAACCGCTCCGGGATCGCTAATAGGGTCACCTACTACGACCGCTTCATGTTCGAGGCGGCGGTCAATGATCAGGTCGAGCCGTCTGCCTTCAACATTGGCAACAGCTTCGATCAATCTCAGACCTCCGCCCTGGCCACTACGGCCCTGACGGGCCGGGTCGACAAAGCCGAGAGTGGGGTTACCAGCGTTTCCGGTCAGCTGACCGAGCTGAACAATAGCCTGGGCGATCTCGGCGGCGAAAACCTGCTGTACAACCCAGGCATGACGAAATATGCATCCGTGAAAGGGCCGGCCGATGGTTGGGAGGTGGAGGGGCCCGCGACGTCGACCGAAAGCCTTGTGCAGTCCTGGCTCAATGCAGGCGAAAAAGCCCACCGCATGACTGTGACGGCTGGAATGACAACGTCCTCGGGCTACAAGTCACTCCGCCCGACTGCCACCGGTGATACCCGCAGGCCGAAGGTCGGGCCGAGCCAGACGCTGACGGCTTCGATCTACATCCGGGGGACCAGCGGGTTTTCGATTCGGATTTTCATGCAATGGGTTGACGGGTCAGGGACCGTGATCAATGCACCGGCCTCGCCATTGGTGCCGATCGGGCCAGACAGCCAGCGGATTCAGTTCGCCGCCGTCTCACCGTCGGATGCGGCCGGGTGCAACTTGTACTACCGCGTCTACAGCACCACGGGCGCGGTCACGGCCGGCTATGCAGAGCTTGCTCGACCTCAGTACGAGGTCGGGGCCAAGGCTACGGGCTGGAGGGACAGTGCGCAGGTCAACACCAACGCCATCGGCGCCATGTCTACTGCCGTCGACGGCCTGACCTCAAGCGTCAGCCAGCAGGGCAAGGACATCACCTCGGTGTCGAGCAGAACGACCAGCCTGGAGAACAGCGTCAACAACGGCTCGACTGGCCTGGCCAGTAAGGCATCTTCAGCTGCCTTGACCACCGTGGCCAACCGCGTTACAGCCACCGAGAGCGGGCTTACGGCGCAATCCAGCAGCATCACCAACCTGGAGGCCAAAATCGGCAATGCACTGCCATTCGTGGCGGGGCAGGTCTGGGAATTCACCAACTCGACCGAGGGGTGGAAGGCCAACACCTCTGGAGCTACCCTCACCGCAGGCCCGCAATACGCAACTGTTGCCAAATCCACCAACATCCAAGTGACCAATACTTTTCCGGTCATCGAAGGTGCCGAGAACCCACTGATCCGCATCAGGCTGCGCCGGCGCAACACCGGCCGTACCAATGCGGCGATGTACTGGGCCAACGAAGAGGGCGGGCTTGCCGAGGTTCGGCGGTTCAATTGGCCTATCAACACCTCGAATGGCGATTGGCAGGACATCGAGTTCGATCTGTCGGGGCACGCCGGCTGGAACGGCAAGAAGATCTGGGCCATCCGCCTCGACATGTACAACTCGGGCGATGCCAACGGCGAGGTGGACATCGCCTACATCGCGGCTGGCCGGAGATCGGTCGCAGCGTCGGGCAGAGCGTTCGATTCGCTGAGCGTCAATGTCACCCAGCAAGGCGACAAGCTGGCGGCGGAGACGCAGCGGATTAATGGGCTGCTGACATCGGTGGGCAACGCCAATGCGGCGATTCAGAGTGAGGCGTCTACCCGCTCCACTGGCGATACAGCGCTGGGTCGGAGGATCGACACGGTACAAAGCAGCGTGGGCAGCGCCAACGCTTCGATCCAGAGCGAAGCGCAAGCTCGGGCCAGTGCGGACGCGGCTCTAGGCCAGCGCGTCGACACGGTGCAGAGCAACCTGGGAGACGCCCGCGCCTCGGTACAGCAAGTCGCAACCGCCCAGACGGGCATGAAAAACATGCTTAACGCGCAATACACCATGCGTGTGCAGATCAACAATCAATACGGCGTGCACCACTGGGGCGGGTTTGGCATCGGCATTAACGAGCAGGGCGGTGTTGTCCAGTCGGCTTTCGTCATCTATGCGGACCAGTTCGCACTGCTTAATTCGAACGGTGCAGGACTATCTTCGCCGTTTTCCGTGGTGGGCGGGCAGACATTCATCGCCGATGCCTACATCCGCGATGCGAGTATCGGTGCAGCAAAGATCCAGGATGCAGCTGTCAATAACGCCAAGATCGCAAACGGAGCTATAACCGCAGCCAAGATTGGGACGGCCGAGGTGGACACCCTCCGCATCCGAGGAAACGCGGTAACAGTGCCTACCGTGGCCAACAATCCTAGTCATGCAGCGGGTGCAGGGGTAAATGCCTGGATAGACTTGATCGCGGTTGCCATACAGATGGATGACCCCGGTTACATCATGGCTCAGTTCGGTTGTTACCAAGGCTTTGGCTCAGGAATTCGCCGCTACATGTTTCAGATGCTGATCAACGACAGCGTGGTTGCAGAAGGCGGCGGGGACTGGGCGGACGGCTTCCCTTCCTTGCTCAGCTCGATGTATGCAGGGCCAGGTGCTTATGTAATCAAGGTGCGCTGGTGGGGTGAGAACACTGGTGTCGGCGTGCGCAACATGAACCTTTTTGCCATGGGGTGTAAACGATGAGTTCCAATCATATGCTGGCCTATGACCAGCAGGGGCGCATTGTCTTGGTGGCTAGTGGGCCAGTGGCCTCGGTTGAACAGACAATGCGGCTCAATACCAACTTGCCCTTGCTACAGATACCCGAGCCTGCGAACGCGGCCCTCAGCTATGTCGACAAAGGGCGGCTTTTGGCTCGCCCAATCGGTAGCGCTGCACTGGCAGGAGGCCTCCTTACTGGCGTTACGGCCGGCGCGGTAGTGGCGATTGAAGATGTTGAATACATCGCAGATGGTTCGGATATAGAGCTGGAGTTTTCGCAGCCAGGCGCCTATTCCATCAAGGTAAGTGCTTGGCCCTGCCAAGATCAGGAGTTCATCTTTGAAAATCCAGCATAAATACGATCACGGCGCACGGCGCGCCGCCGAATACCCACCGCTCGAAGAACAGCTCGACATGCTCTGGCATGCCATGGACCAAGGAGCGATACCCAAAGCCGAACCGTTCTATTCCACCCTCCAACGAGTCAAGCAGCAGTACCCCAAGACCTGAAGGTCAAACATCCCAAGCCCGCCCCGCGCGGGTATTTTTTTGCCTGGAGAAAACCCATGCCCTATGTAGCCATCAACCTGACCAACGACTACGACGTCGCCAATAAAACCCGCTACGCCACCCAGGAAGAAGCGATCGCCCGCGCCCGCGAAATCCTGACTCAGTTCCCCGGCGCCCAGGTCTACACCGCACAGGTGCTCAAGGAATACACAGCTGAAGTCTCGATCACGGCCAAGGACCCAGTCGAGCCAACGCCAAGAGATGCATCAGACAATGCCGCCTGAGTGCGTAGAGGCCTCGACAAGGCTAGCGCGAGCGCACCAAGTCCACGCTTAACGACAAGTTAGCCAATAGCCTGTTCCCAAACGAAAAGCCCGCATCGCTGCGGGCTTCGCCTTCAAAGGCTGGAGTACTTTTCGTCGACCTTGCGCTTTTCCAGCGTGTATTTCTCCAGGTCGATCTGTTTACTCGCCAGTCGGGTATCCAGTGCATCCATGTCATGCCGTTTCAGGCTGGCGACACGGGCCCTGGTCGCCTGGTAGTTGATGGACTCTGCCGCGTTGTAACCGCTGACTGGGTCCCACAGTATCGAGAGGGGCCACAGCAGCAGATTGACCACACCATAGCCATAGGAACGGCCATAGAACGAACCACCTCCTGGCAAGATGCCCAGGCCTGCAGCGGCACCCGGGCTTTTTTCCTGAACGGCCATATCGGTGGCCCGGTATTTGGCCAGTTCGGATTCTTGAGCGGAATCAAGTCCTGTGGCGCAGCCCGTCATCATGACGACCATCACAGCTGCGACCGTATTGCGAAGCACGTACATCCCTGACCCCTTGCTGATTTTTCAATTGTGCACTCGCCGAATCGGCGAGGGCGGCGATGGTATCTGAAATAGTGGCAATGTGCTTTCATCTTTTGCTGGCGCGCCCGTGTCCTCTCATGAGGAGAGTTTGGGTAGATGCACAATCCATTCTCCGTAGGCACCGGGCTGAACGCTATTTGGATAAAAAGAGGTCATTGCATCGAACGTTATTCGTATTTCCAGCGACCCATGTATCAAGCGATATCCGTTACCCAACGCATTTTTCCCCAGCCGTCCAAAAGGCGGCCTCTTTTGCATGGAGCATCCCCATGACCCCTCGCGGCATCCGCAACAACAACCCCGGCAATATCGACTACAACGCCCGCAACGCCTGGGTCGGCCAGCTTGGCTTGGAGGAGGGCGTGGCCAACCCGCGCTTCGCCCGTTTCGACTCGCCCGAGAACGGCATCCGCGCCCTGGGCAAGCTGCTCATCAACTACCGCAACAAAGCCGGTCTGCCGGGCGTCGGCGGTAAAGGCATCGACACCGTGCTGGAAATCGTCAACCGCTGGGCGCCGAGCAACGAAAACGACACTCAGGCCTATGCCCAGGCGGTGGCTGAGCGTCTGGGTGTGCAGACCACCGACAGCATCGACATCAAGGACCCGACGCGACTGCGCGGCATCGTGCTCGCCATCATCGCGCACGAGAACGGTGCCAACCCTTATCGGTCGGCGGTGATCGACGAGGGCGTCCGACGGGCGCTGGCATGATAGGGCCGGTGCGGCTGGGGCTGTTGGCTCTGGTGCTGGCGTCCTACTGGGGCGCCTACGAGCACGGTCGTTCGGTGGAGCGTAGTCAGGCCCAGGCTGCATCGGCGCAGCGCGACAGCGCCGATCGGCTGGCCGAAGTCCTGGCCCAGCGCGGTGCCCGCCACGAAGAACAACGACGCGCCCAAGCGCAGGAGGAGGTGAAAGCCCATGCGTACGCACAAACCCAGGTGGCCGCTGCTGACGCTGCTGGCGCCGATGCTGCTGGCGAGCGGTTGCGCCATACCGCCGGCCAGTTCGCGGCCGGCGTCGGTTGCCCCGGCACGGATCCCGCCGCTGTCGCCCGAGGCCAGGCAGCCACCCGCGCCGCCATGGTGCTCTCCGACCTGCTCGCACGGGCTGATGCGCGAGCGGGAGAGCTGGCGAAAGCCTATGACCGCGCCCGAGTGGCCGGCCTTGCCTGCGAGGCCTCCTACAGCGCCTTGACGCCGTGAGTGCGGGAACTTCGAGCACAGGCTCTGCAACGGCGACTGAATACACCAAAGCGATGAAAACGTTCTTCGCGCGGTGAAAAAGATATTCCCCCGCTCAAGCATCAAGCATTGTTCTTTCACGCCGATGAGGACGAGGCGCCAGTAATTTCTCGCGCGTTTAGTCAACCCTCTCACTGGTGTTTCCAATGCGGCAATCATTCAACAACCTGGGTGTGCGTACAAAACTGTCGTTGGGCTTTTCGCTGCTCGTCGCCATGATCCTGCTGGTTGCCTTCACCGGCTGGCGGGCGACCCTTTCCCTGGCGGACCGAGGCGACCGCATGCGCGACATCGCCACCTTCAGTTCGATGGCCCGGGACATGCGCATCGAGCGATTGGTGTACTTCGTCAGCGCCACCGACGAGCAGGCCGGTAAATGGCTGGCTGCGCTGGACAAGACCGAGACCCAGCTGCGTACCGTTTCGCCTAATTTCAAGTCGCCGCAAAACCAAGCGTTCCTGCGCGAAGCCGGTACGTTGTTGCAGCAATACCGCGGCTTCCAGCAACAGGCCGTGACGGCTACGCGCGAACGTGAGGCCGCGCGTGCCACGGCCTTGGCCTCGGCAGAAGCACTCACCCAGTCGCTCCAGCGGCTGTGGGGCGTCGCCAATGCCGACGGGGGGCGTAGCGAAGACCGGCAAACGCTGGTGGCCTTGTCGATGGGCGTACAGCGGATGCACACGGGTTTTCGCAGCTACGTCGCGGCGCCGAGCAAAACCAGCGAAGCCGCTGCGATCAAGGCCGTAGAAGAGGTGCAAAGCAGCCTGGCGGCGCTGAAGGTCAGTGCGTTGCCGTCAGCGATGGTGCAGCAGCTGGCGACCGAGCTTGATGCCTATCGCAGCCACGTGCAGCAAGTGGTCCAGGCGCAAGCCGGCGCCGATGCTGGGCAGACGGGTATCAGCCAAACGATCAACAGTTTGCTCGTGCTAGCCGACAAATTGACGGCACGGCAGGCCGAATTGCAAAGTTCGGACGTCAGCGAGGCGCTCCAGGCGCTGCTGATCTGGCTGCTGCTGGCGATTGCACTTAGCGTCGCGGCCGCCTGGCTCATCACCCGCTCCATCGTGGGCCCGCTCAAGGAAACGGTCGACCTTGCCGAGACCGTCGCGCGCGGCGACTTCACCCAGCGGCAGACCGTGACCCGTACCGACGAGATCGGCGCATTGCAGGCCAGCATGCAGCGCATGACGCTCAACCTGCACGGCCTGGTCAGCCAGCTCAAGGATGGCGTGGTGCAGGTCGCCAGTGCCGCCGAAGAGCTGTCGGCCATCACCGAGCAGACCAGCACGGGCGTGCAGTTGCAAAAAGTGGAAACCGATCAGATCGCCACGGCCATGCAGGAAATGACCGCCACCACCCATGAGGTGGCGCGAAACGCGGGTCAAGCGGCCGCTTCCGCTCGGGGCGCCAGTCGTCAGGCGGTGCAGGGCGACCGAGCCGTGGTCAAGGCGGTTGAGCAGATCGAGCTGCTGGCCCAGGAGATGGCCTCGGCCAAGTCGGTGATGGCGACCCTGCGCGGTCACGCCGACAGCATCGGTGGCGTGCTCGACGTGATCAAGTCGGTGTCCGAGCAGACCAACCTGCTGGCGTTGAACGCGGCCATCGAGGCGGCGCGTGCCGGAGAGGCGGGCCGGGGCTTCGCGGTGGTGGCCGATGAGGTGCGCAACCTGGCCAAGCGCACCCGCACATCCACGGACGAGATCATCGAGCTGATCGCCGGCTTGAACCAGAGCACTGGTCACATGGCCGCCGTGCTGGAGCAGAACGTGCAGTTGACCGGCAACAGCGTCGAGCTGTCGCGCGAAGTGGGACAGATGCTCAAACAGATCGCCCACTCGATCAAGGACATCGAATCGATGAACGATCAGATCGCCTGCGCCGCCGAACAGCAAAGCGCGGCCGGCGAGCAGATCAGCCGCAGCGTGACCAATGTGCGCGACATTTCCGATCAAACCGCAGCCTCCAGCGAGGAAACGGCGAACGCCAGTACGGAGTTGGCGCGCATCAGCGTGCAACTTCAGGACATGTCGGGCCGATTCCGGGTCTGACCTCCTGGGCGTGCCGGACACCGGGTTCGGTACCGCCCGACGTCCCTCGGCCAAACCTCAGCGGCGGCCTGGCTGAACCACCCCGTGTGCCGTCGCGTGCAAGGCGCCTGTCGCACGACCCTAGCGTCGGCTTCGCGGGCGATGTACAGCAGAGGCCAAGGTTAGGCTACTGCTCGCGCATTCCCGTAGAATCGCCCCCACGTTCGCGCAGACTTGGGTCGTTTCAATGCAAGACAGGCAGCAGTACACGGAAGTTTTGCAGGGTTGGCGCGCCTTCGTGGAGGCGGCCGGCATCGCCAAGAGCCGTATCAAGTCCGGGGATGTGCACGAGCACCAGCACATCAGGCTGAGCAGGAACGGCCTGGAGGAAAGCGACCAAGGCTTCAGCTTCGCGCTGTCTCAAGCCCAAGCGGCTACCTTGAGCAGCCGCTTCACCCACGTGGACGAACACGGCAAGCGCCAGCCCGAACCGCTGCAACTGGGCTTTCCTCTGTTGCGTGTCATCGAAGGCCAGAAAGCCTTCTTCGTTCCATTGTTCCGCTATTCGTTGCCCGATACGTGGTGCGGCGCCACGACGCCGTCGTTCATCGTGCCCGTGAAACAGGGAAACGAAGTGGCGCCGAACCTGGAAGCCTTCAGGCAATACTTGAACGTCGATATTCAAGAGCTGGGCGCCGAGCGCCACATGATGAGCATCGCGGCCGCTTGCATGGAGCAGGCCCAGGCGGATTTCGCTGCCCTGTTCGAAGCTTTTCTGCGGTGGATCAAGCAGCGTCTGAACGAGGTGAGCGAAAGCGCCGGCAAGCCGGTGGGCGCTTCACTGGAAACGGCGTTCACAGGCATCGTCTGCCCTCAGGTGAATGCCGATTTCAGTAGCCGCGAGCAGTTGAAGGACTACAGCGAACTCTTGAAAGCCGGCGAACGGCCGGTTTCGGCATTGCTCGAGCGCTACATTTCTTACCGCTGCGACGATCGGGCGTCCAGCCCGACGTCGTCGAGGCGAACGCCTTACGGGCTGTTCGAACGCAAGTATCCGCTGGGCCGCGGGCAGACCTTGGCCTTGGCGCAGATCGCCGGCGGTGCGGCGTTGTCCGCTGTGCAGGGCGCGCCGGGCACGGGCAAGACCACACTGTTCAAGTCGCTGATCGCCAGCCAGCTGGTCGAACGGGCCTTGTGCTGTATCGAGGGCGAGGACCGCAACCTGGGCCTGGTCGTGACCTCGACCGCCAAGAAGGCCGTGGAAAACGTCATCGACGACCTGCGTGGCGATCCCGCCTTGCAAGGGCTCAACTGGCTGTACTTCCAGGGCGGAGACAACGCGCAGGTCACGCAAGAGCTGCAACGTGTCGGGGCCTTGCTGGAGCAGCTCGACAGCCAGGCGCATGATCCGGACAAGCAGGACGCGTTGGCCGCCACGATCGTCGCGACCCGCCGCGCCATCGACACCGAACTCGGTCGCTTCCATGCGCTGCACGCGCAGTACCAGGCAGCCGCCGCGACCTTGGATGGTGTGTCGGCCGAAACCTACGAGTCGCGGTTGAAGGCGCTCGGTCGTGAGGTGAGCGAGCAGTGCGCTGCGCTGGATATCAGCGTCGAGCGCGGTGCGGACATCGCACGACAATGCAGCGACGCACGCGAGCGACTCGCTGCGCGTAGAACCCGGCACAGCCAAGCCGGGCAGTGGCTGGCTACAGGCTATGGCCAACTGCCAAGCGCGCCTTTCTCCCTTGCGCTGTATGCCCGATGGTTGAGCTGCCCGCTGAGCGCAAACGTTCAGCACCATTTCGTTGAGTACCCGATCCGCGGGTTGGCGCGATTGCTGGCCATCTGGTTCGGCGGCCGATACCGCGCCGCCCGAGAGCACCTGCGCCAAGCCCATGCCGAAGACTTCCGGCAGTTCGACCTGGACGCGTCGCAGCCCGCGCAGCTTGCGGTACTGGCGCGTAACCGTCGGGGGATGATGGCGACCGCAGGGGCCGAGCAGTGGCTGGATGCCGCCGCCGACATCGAAACCGATGCCGACAGGGACAGGGCAAAGGCGTTGCAGCGGCTCGCGGCCGACGTGGCGCACCTCACCGCCGGCGTGGACCACCTGCGGCGCTATAAAACCGCCAAGCACGCGCTTGTGCAGGCCTTCCCCGAAGGCGACTGGCTCGACGTCCTGCGTTTGCGCTTCATCGCCGAGCAACGCAGGCTATTCGACTGTGCGATCGACTACCTATGGCAGGAACTGCTCAGGCAGAAAGCCCCGGTAAGCCAGGCGCTTTCACTGTGGACCAGCCTGCTCAGCGGCAAGCAGGACAGCGGTTTCTACCGCTGGAAGGACAAACTCGACGAGTTCTATCGGCTCATCACCCTGGCCTATCCGCTGATGGCGTCGACCTTGGTGTCGATCCACAAGCTGGCGGGCTACAAGCTGGCTGACCTCGATGGCTTCGCCCCTTACCACCTGAGCCTTGTGGACGAAGCCGGAATGATCTCGGTGGAAGCGCTGGTGCCATTACTGGCACGCAGTCAGAGGGCGGTCGTGGTGGGCGACCCCTTGCAGATCGAACCCATCCGCTCGCTGGATAACGCGTCGGCGGAAAGACTCAAGGCCCGCCACTTCCACGACAACACGCGGTACGAAGCGGTCTCGCCGATGCTGGTCACCGCCTATCACCGTGCAGCGGGCACGGCCACCGGCAGCGTCGACGAAGTGGGCGACGGCATCGTCCTGGACGAGCACCGCCGTTGCCAACCGGCCATCGCCGAGCTGTTCATGCGCATCGCCGAGTACCGCGGGGTGCACGTATGCACCGCAGCCCCCGACGCCAGGATCGCCGCCGCTTGTGCCGGCATGGGAGGGTTCAACCTCATGTTCTATGGCGTGCCGGGGCGGCGTGGCACGCTGCCCAATACCAACGAGGACGAAGTGGACGCCATCGGCCTGCTACTGGACAAGCTGGAGGCAGCCGGTTACGACCTGACCCAGGACGTGGGCATCATCACGCCCTATGCCAATCAGAAGAACCTGTTGATCAAGCGCTATGGCGAGCGGCTCAAGCACCGCCAGGCCTTGAAGATCGGCTCGGTCCATCAGTTCCAGGGCGTCGGCTTCGAGGTGATCGTCTATTCGCCGGTCATCTTCCAGCGCACCGACCGCGACGCGTTCCAGAACGGCAAGCCGAACCTGCTCAACGTGGCCGTATCGCGGGCCAAGCAGCAGTTCATTGTGGTGGGCAACCAACAGCGCCTGCTTGCGGCCGGCAAGTCCCTGGCGCGCATGGCCGAGCGATGCGCCGCTTCGTTCTTCGTCGAGATGGAGCATCAGAGCCCTTCCTTCGAAGGGGCCGACAGGCATGGGGTCAAGCACTATTTCGACTGTGACCATATTCCGGCCTTCGAAGCGCTCGCGGCCTCCAGCCAACGCTCGTTCACCGTGGTCGTGCCGTGGATTCGACAAGGCTCGAGCCCCAACCATCCACCGTTGAAGATCCTGCGCGCCACCCAGCAGCGGGGGGTCGCGGTCACGGTCTATTACGGCCATGATCGCGTCGACAAGGCCGACGCGGACGACGGCGACGCCGGGCTGATCGAGGCTTACCGTCGCTACCTGGGGGAGGCCAACGTGGTGCGGATGCCGGAGGGCACCCATGAAAAGATTCTTCTGGTCGACGACTGCGCGGCGACCGTGGGCAGCTGGAACTGGCTGTCCCACGGTTATTACCGCTACTGCGAGTCGCCCGAGTGGCAAAGCTTGGCGTTGCGCCGAGAGACGAGCGTGGAGTTGCGCGATCCCGACTTCATCGCCCGCTTGAAAGAGCGTCTCATGGCAGGGTGAGACGCGTTTTGCGCAGCTGCTGGGGCGTTACTGCGCCCAGCAACGCCAGGGGCGTTGTCACTCTAAGGTCCTGGATACGTTAGATACTGGTTGGGGATCGGTATGTAGAAGAAGCGCTGTATCGCGTTGATGCGAATCAAATACGCACGGTATTAGTAAACAATACACAACAAAGAATCATTCTTGTTTGTTATATTCCGGCCGCTTGTTCATCTGCCTTCTGGCTATTCGTATTTGGCCGTCCCGCTCAACAGGTCCGCTCATGCCCACTCCACACTTTCCCCGCAAGAACGCGTTGACTTCCCTCTGGCTGCCTATGGGTTTGCTCGTCGGTTTCGCCTCACCCCAGGTAGTGGCGCAGACCGCATTGGAACTGCCCGCAGTCGACGGGCCGGCTGCCCGGGCCACTGATGCCCAGGCGCCCGTGCTGGAGCTGGAGGAAACCGCCGTATCGGCCAGCGCCGACGCCTCGCGCGAAGGGCTGGTGCCCGAATACGAAGGCGGGCAAGTGGCCCGCGGAGGGCGGGTCGGTATCTTGGGCAACAAGGACTACATGGAGACGCCGTTCACCTCCACGTCCTACACCAACCAGCTGATCCAGGACCAGCAAGCGCACAGCGTCGCCGACATTCTGCAGAACGATCCTTCGGTGCGCATCGCCCGGGGTTTCGGCAACTTCCAGGAGCTTTACATGGTACGCGGCTTTCCGCTGTACTCCGATGACATCGCCTACAACGGCCTGTACGGGCTGCTGCCCCGGCAGTACGTGGCGTCGGAGTTCATCGAGCGGGTCGAGGTGTTCCGCGGGGCCAGCGCGTTTCTCAACGGAGCGGCGCCGGGTGGTACGGGTATCGGCGGTGCGATCAACATCCTGCCCAAACGTGCGCCGAACGCGCCGCTGACGCGTCTTACCGCCGGTGTCGAAGACCGGGGATTCGGTACGGTGGCGGCCGATGTGGCGCGGCGCTTTGGCGAGGGCGATCAGTTCGGGGTACGGGTGAACGTCGCCAAGCGGGCGGGGGAGACGGCGGTCGAGGACCAAGACCGTAGCTTGAACATGTTCGCTTTGGGGCTGGATTACCAGGGGGAGCGGCTGCGGTTGTCGTCGGATATTGGGCATCAGTATCACTTCATCGACAACCCGTTGCCGAGCGTGAGGTTTGGTAACGAGGTGCCCAGCCCACCGAGCGCAGACAAGAACTTCGGTCAGCCGTGGACCTATGCGAAAGAGAAACAGACGTTTGGTACGTTCCGCGCCGAATATGACCTGACCGATGCCGTGACTACTTGGGCAGCTGTCGGCATGCGTAAAGGCGAGGAAAAGAACGTGTTGGCCAACCCGATCTATAGAGGGGCAGGCGTTATCTCGGCCAGTCGCTTCGACAACTATCGCGAAGAGACTGTCACCACCGGCGAAGTAGGTGCGCGGCTGAATGTGCAGACAGGGCCAGTGTCGCATCAGTGGGTCATATCGGGGGCGATGTTCGATACCAAGGATCGCAATGCGTTTGCCACAGGTGGGGCCTTGAGCAGCGGTCTGTACGACCCTGTCGACGTCGCGAGGCCGGAAGGTCCGAAAGTTACAGGCTCCATGTCCAGTCCGCACATCACAGCGCGCACTCACACGCAAAGCCTGGCAATCGCCGATACGCTGGGGTTCTTCGATGATCAACTACAAGTCATGCTCGGCGCTCGTCGCCAAGGGTTGGACGTCACGGGCTACGACTACACAACCGGCGACAAGACCTCGAAATACAATCGATATGAAACGACGCCCGTTGCTGGGGTGGTGTATCAGCTCAACGAGCAATTTTCGGTATACGCCAACTACATTGAAGGTTTGACCAAAGGCGACACCGCTGGCGCGACTACGACCTTGCCGGATGGGTCGTCTGCGCCGATCATCAATGTCGGCGAATCGTTGGCTCCGTACGTGGCTAAGCAAACCGAACTGGGCGTGAAATACGACGGCGGTGGCCTGGGAGGGAGCGTCGCCATCTTCGAAACACGCAAGCCGGTCGGCATCGTCGAGAACCAGGTCTTCAAGGACGGCGGCGAACAGCGCAATAGAGGCATTGAACTGTCCATGTTCGGCGAGCCCATGCAGGGCGTTCGGCTACTGGGGGGCGTGACACTGCTGGATGCCGAGCTCAGCAAAACCCAAAACGGTACGGACGATGGCAATGACGCCATCGGCGTGCCTAAAACCCAGGCCAACATTGGCGGCGAATGGGATGTGCCCGGGTTGCAGGGCGTCACGCTCACCAGCCGGGTCACCTATACCAGTCGCCAATACGTCAATACGGCCAACACGATGGAAATTCCCTCCTGGACCCGCCTCGACCTCGGCGCCCGCTATGGCTTCAAAGTCGACGACAAGGACGTCACGCTTCGCGCTCGTCTCGACAACGTCGCGGGCCGCGACTATTGGGCATCGACCGGCGGCTATCCCGGCTCGAACTACCTGGTGCTGGGCGCCCCGCGCACCTTCTCGGTTAGCGCTTCGATCGATTTCTGAACCCCCTCCCAAACCTGATCCCGCCAATGGGCTGGCTCAGGTTTGGCCCGGCGACACCGTGCCCGCTTGTACATCTTCTCCAACGATGTACAACGCTCGCGGAACGATTACCCCCGCCGCCACTCCGAACTCTATCTGCGGAGCGATACCGCCACTGCAACGCAGTGAATCAACAGGAGTTTGGGCAGTGTCCAACAGTGATCTTCGTGTCGACAACCGCTTCACTGCCGACGTGCTGGGGCACCCGAAAGACATCTTCTTCGCCGCCGTGGAAAGTACGCGGATGCCGATGATCGTCACCGACCCGAACCGGCCCGACAACCCGATCATTTTTGCCAACCATGCCTTCCTGGAAATGACCGGCTATGACGCTGCGGAAATCATCGGGCGCAATTGCCGTTTTTTACAGGGTGAGGACACCGATCCCGAAGTGATCACGTCGATCCGCCAAGCCGTGGAGCAACGCCACGACTTTTCCACCGAAGTGCTGAACTACAAAAAAGACGGCAGCTCGTTCTGGAATGCGCTGTTCATCTCGCCGATCTACAACGAAGCCGGCAAGCTGACCTACTTCTTCGCCTCGCAATTGGACGTCAGCCGTCGTCGCGACGCGGAAGAGGCCTTGCGCCAATCGCAGAAGATGGAAGCGCTGGGGCAATTGACCGGTGGCATCGCTCATGACTTCAACAACCTGTTGCAGGTCATCGGCGGCTACATCTCCTTGTCCAAAGCCGTGGCCGGCAAGTCGTCACCGGATCTGGCGAAGATCCTTGGCAACCTTACCTATGCCAACGATGCGGTGGAAAAGGCCAATACCCTGACCAAACAACTCCTGGCGTTCTCGCGCAAGCAGAAACTCCAGGGGCGGGTCATCAGCCTCAATCAGTTGGTCAAGGACGCTCAAGTGCTGATGAATCGCACCTTGGGCGAAGGCATCGAGATCAAGCTCGATCTCGATCCGCACCTGGCCAACTGCCGCATCGATCCGGCGCAGGCGGAAATCGCTCTGCTGAACGTTGTGATCAATGCCCGCGATGCCATGGTCGGCAGCGTCCGCCAGGAACTGCACATCGAAACCCGCAATGTGGTCATCACCGAAGAAGTGCGGGCGGCCTATGAAGGTTTACTTCCAGGCACCTACGCTTGCGTGGCGATCACCGACACCGGCGAAGGCATGTCCGAACACGTGTTGGCGCGTGCCATGGACCCGTTCTTCACCACCAAAGAAGAAGGCAAAGGTACTGGCCTGGGATTGTCGATGGTCTACGGCTTCGCCAAACAGTCCCGGGGCAGTGCACGTATCTATTCCGAGCACGGTGTCGGTACCACATTGCGTTTGTATTTCCCGTCCGATGAAAGCGACGTGCAGGCCGTCGACAAACGTCATGCGCATTTGCCCAAGTCTGGCGATGAGCGCGTGCTGGTCGTGGAGGACCGCGACGATGTTGCGCAACTGGCCTGCACCATTCTTGAAGAGTACGGCTATGTCACGACGGTCGCGGCGGATGCCCGACAAGCGCTGGCGCTGATCGATAACGGGCATGAATTCGATTTGCTGTTCACGGATTTGATCATGCCCGGCGGCATGAACGGCGTCACGCTCGCGCGCAAGGTGCAGGCGCTCAAGTCCGAGACCAAAGTGTTACTGACGACAGGCTATGCGGAAAACTCCATCGAGCGTACCGATGTAGGCGGCTCGGAGTTCGACGTCATTTCCAAACCCTACCTGCCCCATGATCTGGCGCGCAAAGTGCGCCAAGTGCTGGACTCGCCAGGCGGTGTTTAATGCCGACGCTTTCACATTCCATACGGCTAAAGCCCGTTTGGACTGGAAAATGGCCGGATAGCCGTTAACCTGATCACGAATTTTACGCGCCTTCGAGCATCTACTTGCATTGACCGACCAGTGTGATATCACTGTGCTCAGATAGCTTGCTAAGTAATAACTCAGGAAAACCGTGATCATGAAAACAGTCATCGCTGCTGCGGTGCTTTCGCTCTTTGCCGTCTCCGCTCAGGCGACCGAATTGTCAGGCGCCATCGGCGCTACCAGCCAGGGCGGCCTGACCGCGCGCGTCGGTGTGGGCTTCGCTTGGGACAAGTCGTGGCTGGAGTCCGACGTGGGTCGTCTGACCGGCTATTGGGACGCAGGCTACACCTACTGGGAAGCCGGTAAAGCCGCAGGCGGTGCGCATTCGCTATCGTTCGCGCCCGTATTCGTCTATGAATTCGGCAATGGCGACATCAAGCCCTTCATCGAGGCCGGTATCGGTGTTGCGGTGTTCTCGGGTACTTCGGCCGGCGACCAGGAGTTCGGTAGCGCCTTCAACTTCGAAGACCGTATTGGCGCGGGTCTGAAGTTCGGCGACAACCAGCGCGTGGGCATCCGCGCCACGCACTATTCCAACGCCAGCATCAAACAACCCAACGACGGCATCGAATCCTACGCGCTGTTCTACAGCCATCCGATTTGATCGAGTCATATGAAACGAGCCCGCGCATGCGGGCTTTTTTATGGTGGGCACCAGAACAGGACGGCCGCATTTCGAACGCCGTGTCACTACTCGCTTGTACTGGCGGGGGGCGCTCGGGATAAAATGCTGCCTTTTCCCACGTTCGAGATGGATCTTATGCGGCAAGTTCTTGCGATGACTTTTGGTGGTCTGACCCCCAGCTACTATGCACGGCAGCTGTTCTTTGGCGTATTGTTCGCCGCGTTCTTCATCTACATGAAGGCCAATGCGCCTAGCGGAATCGGCGTAGGCAGCATCGTCATGGCCATCGCTTGTGCCTTGCTCTATCCCTACTCGCGTTTCGTCTATGAGCGCATCATCGGTTTCATCATGGGCAACAATGTGTTCTTCGTGAACGCGTTGCTGATGTTGTTCGTGAAGCTCATGACCATGTTGATGTGTTGGTTCCTGGCGATTTTCATCGCGCCGTTGGGCTTGGCCTACCTGTATTGGTACAACAGTCGGCAGCTGACCGGTCGGTAATCACTACGCCCGTTGCAATGCATGGGTTACGCCGTTCGAGCCCCGGTCATTCACCTGCCGGGGCTTCGATCTTTTCGGTATCTGGACTGTGGCTGGTTGACGCAGGTTCGCCTTCGCTGGACGCTGCCGAGCACTTCGACACCTTGGCACAGCTGGCCGCCGCCGTCGCCCGCGAACACGACTGAACGGCGCGGCGCTCAACGCGTCTTCCCCTA
Organism: Pseudomonas sp. MLB6B; assembly: GCF_054508135.1. Taxonomy (NCBI): domain Bacteria; kingdom Pseudomonadati; phylum Pseudomonadota; class Gammaproteobacteria; order Pseudomonadales; family Pseudomonadaceae; genus Pseudomonas; species Pseudomonas sp. MLB6B. The sequence continues at coordinate 2,864,448 of NZ_CP199313.1, forward strand.
GAAGGCGCCCTCCTAGGTAGACGGCAAGGCTCGGTTGGCTATACCAAAGGGCACATGCACCATGGGCAGGTCCCTGGCGGCCGAGTCCAAGTGGCTGCGCTGGTCGTCGAAGAACATGTGCGGCTTAAGGATCGACAAGACCCGCCGTTTTTCCATCCCCCCGAGAAAGAACGATTCGTCTGGCGACACGCCCCAGTCCTTCAGCGTGGTCACCACCCGCTCGTGGGACGGCGCATTGCGCGCCGTGACGATGGCGATGCGCAGGATGCGTTGGTAGTCCGGGCACTCGGCCAGCCTCTGATCTTCCAAGGTGCGAATCGACGACAGTTTGCGAAACAGATCGGCCAGCGGCCCAGGCCGGTGCGGGATCGCCTTGCGGTTCGATTCGTAGGCCTGGAAGGCATTGAGGTCCAGCGCCTGCTTGTAGACGCTTTCGGCTTCGTCGTCGGCGATCACGCCGTCGAAGTCGAAGGCCACGCGCAGTTCGTTGTCGATCTCGTCGTCGTAGACCTTGCTTGGCAGCACCAACCCGGCTGGGTAGTTGGCGTCGATGGCCCGCTGCACGTCGCTTTCGTTGGCGCTGAGAAACAGGGAAGCGTTGAAGGCCGGGATGTACTCATACGGCGAGCGACCCGACATGAAGGCGGCGCGGCTGATGTCCAGCCCGTAGTGCTCGATGGAGCGAAACACCCGCAGGCCGGTTTCCGGCGAATTGCGCGACAGCAGCACCACTTCCACCGGCAGTTGCTCGGGAAAGGCCTGGTTGATGCGCAGGAAACGCCGGATGAAGGGAAAAGCCACGCCGCGGGCGAAGGGCTGGTCGATGTTGCGCTCGTGATGCGAGCGGTAGGCCTCGACGCCTTCGCTTTCGTAGATATGGTCCGACTCGGTGAGGTCGAACAGCGCACTGGAGGCAACGCCCACTACCAGCTTGTCATCGATGGGGAAGGGCATGGCCTGCCTCCTGAGCAACGAATGGGGGGATCAGCGGGCCTGAGTCACACGGCCTTCGGCGAAGTGTTGCAGCCGCTCGCCTTCGAGCCGGTACTTGATCCACTCGTCCTGGGCCTGGGCGCCCACTGCTTCGTAGAAGCCGATGGCCGGGGTGTTCCAGTCCAGCACGCTCCACTCCAGACGACCGCAGCCGGTACGCACCGCCTCGCGGGCAATGTGTTGCAGCAACGCCCGACCGGCCCCGCCGCCGCGCTGCTCGGGGGTGATGTACAGGTCTTCGAGGTAGATGCCGTGCCGGCCCAGCCAGGTGGAATAGCTGGTGAAGTACACGGCAAAGCCGATGGCCACCCCGTCGCGCTCGCAGATCAGGCTGCTGACGCTGCCGGGTGCGTCGAACAGGCTGCGTTCGATGTCGACGATGCAGGCGATGACTTCATGCCGGGCGCGCTCGTACTCGGCCAGTTCGGTGATGAAGGCGAGGATCTGTGGTGCGTCGCTGCGCTGGGCGGGACGGATGGAAAGGGACATGGCAGGGCTTCCTTGATGGCGGGGTGCGTATTCTAGCCGCAGGCTCACCCCTCAAGGCAATGTAAAGCCTGCTTGACATCAGCGAGGCGGTGCGGGCAATGTAAAGCCTCCTTTACATGGGGGTCACAGATATGTCGTTCACCCGTTTTGCCCCAGCATTCGCGCTGACCATGGTGCTGTACGCCCTGGCCGTGCTGGTCAGCAGCCATTACCTGCCGCTGTTGTCGACGCCTTTGATCAAAGCTGCGGTGGCCCTGGCACCGGTTCCGGCGCTGGTCGCCATGGCCTGGGTCGTGATCCGCCAACTGCGCAGCCTCGACGAATTGCACCGGCGCATCCAGCTCGAAGCCTTGGGCATGGCGTTCGTGGCCACGGTACTGATCACGTTCAGTTATGGATTCCTGGAAACCGCAGGCTTGCCGCGATTGTCGATGTTCATGGTCTGGCCGTTGATGGGCGCACTGTGGGCGCTAGGTACGGTGTTCGGTGTCAGGCGTTATCGATGAACAACCGTGTGCGCGAGCTACGCGCCGAAAGGGGGTGGTCGCAAGCGGAGCTGGCGACGCGCTTGGGCGTGTCGCGGCAAACCGTCAATGCCATCGAGACCGGACGTTACGACCCCAGCCTGCCCCTGGCATTCAACTTGGCACGCCTGTTCGAGCAGCCGATCGAGGCGATCTTTCAACCAGATTGAGCGTTACAGTCAGGTGTATTGGTTAAATATAACGTAACTGTACATGTCTGCCACAGCCGGCCTTTCGCTACCTTAGATCGGCCTTGCCACCTCATTCGGACACCAGACCATGCTCGGTTCCTACGATCTGCTCACCGCCTTCGTACTGTTCGCTTTCGTCTCCTCCATCACCCCAGGCCCCAACAACACCATGCTGCTCGCCTCGGGCGTGAATTTCGGCGTGCGCCGCAGCCTGCCCCATGCGCTGGGCGTGAGCATCGGCTTCATGGTGATGGTGATCGCAGTCGGGCTGGGGCTGGGCAAGGTGTTCGAAACCTGGCCGATGCTCTACACCTTGCTGCGTTACGCCGGCGCTGCGTACTTGCTGTACCTGGCCTGGAAGATCGCCACTTCAGGCCCGATGGCCGAAGGCACCGACGGCGAGCGCAAGCCGCTGACCTTTCTGGGTGCGGCGGCGTTCCAGTGGGTCAACCCCAAGGCCTGGGTCATGGCGGTGGGGGCGATCACCACCTACGCCCCGGCCCAGGGCTATCTGTACAACGTCCTGGTGATCGGCCTGGTCTTCGCGCTGGTGAACCTGCCCAGTGTCGGGATCTGGATCATGTTCGGCAGCGCCCTGCGCAACCTGTTGCGCAATCCGCGCTGGTTGATGCTGTTCAATGTCCTGATGGCCCTGCTTTTGGTGATTTCCCTGTACCCGCTGCTGTTCGTAGAATCGGCGTTCTCCTGACGGCGGTAGCGAGTCGACGATGCACCTGATCCCATGGTCTTACCCCACTGTCGAAGGTTTCACCTTACGGGGCTGGCGCTCGCCGCCCAGCGGCAAGCCACTGTTGCATGTGCTGCATGGCAACGGTTTTTGCGCCTTGGTCTATCGGCCCATGCTGCTCATATTGAGCGAGCGCTTCGATCTATGGCTCAGCGATGTGCAGGGGCATGGCGAGAGTGACCACGGTGGGGTGTTCCGCGGCTGGAACCGCAGCGCGGAACTGGCGCTCGAGGCTTTCGAGGCCGGTCGTACCGTCTATGGCCAGGTGCCGCGCTATGCAGTCGGGCACAGCTTCGGCGGGGTGCTCACGGCCCTGATCCTGGCACAGCGCCCTGCGCTGTTCGAACGCGCGGTGCTGCTCGACCCGGTTCTGTTCAGTCCGCGCATGATCGCAACGTTCTGGGTGGCGCGCCGGCTGGGCCTGCACACGCGCCATGGCCTGGCGCGCAAGGCGGCGGGCCGGCGCAGCCAGTGGCCGGATCGTCAAAGCGCCCAGGCGGCTCTGCAGGGAAGAGGGATTTTCAAGGGATGGACGCCGCAGGCGCTGGAGGCTTATTTGAAGCATGCGTTGATGGCATGTCCCGAAGGGATTCAGCTAAGGTGTCGACCTGCGCGCGAGGCCGAAATATTCAGTTCGATGCCTCGGAGTCTGTGGCCGAGCCTGAAGCGGATCAGGGTGCCGACGCTGATCTTGCATGGGGATGGCAGCTACCCATTCGTAGGGCCGTCGGCGCGGCGGGCGGCGGGAGTCAATCGAGCGATCGCGCAAGAACAGGTATCGGGCGGCCACTGTTTCATGCAGGAGAAACCTGACATGGCGGCAGAACGGGTGATCGCCTATCTTGGCGCAGCCCCGGTGGGCTGACAGCGTGGCGCAATGGCCTGAAGAGGCGGGCGGACGCATTCATCGACAGCGGTCCCGGCACTCCAGGCCATGCCGTGGCCGCCTTCAGGCAGCCACATTGCTCAATACCAGCTTATGGTGACGCATCGGTTTGGGCCGTACGCTCGCTTCCCCATGGTGACGACGCGCAACGCGCAGCACCCCCCACAAGAACGCCAACGCCACCACTGCCCAAGCACTCATCAAGCTAAAAAGGGTCATCGCCAGGTTCATAGAAAGCTCCTTTGCTTTGCGGTCCTCTCTAGATAAATGACTGCCTGGATAGCGGGTCATTCCAATGGATCGGTCAAAGCCCCCGACCAACGGCCATCACATATGGCTGCTGCTGTTGACGATACGCAGGCAGAGCGCCTCGTAGGGGTCGAGGTTGATCGTCAGGCGGCCGTCTTCGGTCAGATCGCCCTCCACTGTTTCGTTGATCATGTCCACCACGGTGCCTGGAGTGAAGCCGGTCAATTGCAGCTCCTCGGCGATCACCGTCTGGCCGAAGTTCAGCGCGCTGATCTGGATGCCGCGTCCGGCCGGCAACTCATGCACCATCACCAACAGTCCAGGGCTGGTCACATCGGGCACCAGGATCTGGCGGGCGGTGGCGATGCCATAGGCCTGGCGTACGGCCAGCAGCTTCTTCACCTTGCAGGCGAACGAGTCGCCGCGTTCCAGTTGGGCATCGAGGCTGCCATACAGGGCGCGTGCGCGTGGCATGCCGCGTACCGACGTCTCGTTATTGGGTGCCAGCCCGGCCAGATCGTAGCCGCCGCGGTGGATCCAGCGCGTGTCGCCATCGAGCATGCGCTCGGCCACCGCTTCGGCCGGCAGCGGCAGGGCGCCCACCATGTCCCAACCCGAAAGCGCCACCACGCCCGGTTGCATGGCGTTGTACATGACCAGCAGCAGGTGCACCTTCTGGATCTGCTCGATGTCGGCTTCGCTGATCTCGGCCAGATCGCGGATGCCCAGCGCTGCGGTGATCAGACTGGCCGTGGTGCAGGAGATGCCGTTGGTGACGAAGCGCAGGTTGTACGGCGCATGCTCGCCCGACAGACGCTCGTAGATCTCTTCGCGAATGTGCTCGCGCAGGATGTTGCCGGGCAACGTCTGACCCTTGTAGTGGTACATGTCGTGGGCGTGCAGGGTCCAGAAATGCACCAGCTCCACCGTCAGTTCGTCGTGGTTCTGCAGCGCATGGATGAGCGAGGCAGGGTCGATCTCGAAGGCCTGCATCTCTTTGAACATCAAGCGCAGGAACTCGGTGTCGCCGGTCAACAGCGCATGCTGGTAGGCCGGACGGGTGATGAAGTCGTAGGACAGGTCAGCGCCGCCCTTGGACATCCCGGCGATGTCGTCCAGGGTCAGGTTCAGCTCTTGGAAGCTGAAACCGCCGGCCTTGCGGATCATGCCGCCGATGATCTGGTTGCCCACCAGCGATAGCGGGTGGCTTTCCGACCAGGCGGTGCCTTCGGCGCGGGTTTCCACGCCGAGGAAGCCGTTGGCGTCCAGGCGCAGGCCACGCGCGCCCAGGCAGTCGAGCGCGTGCAGGGCGTCGCCGATGATCATCTGCTGGGCGGTGAAACTCGGGTCGAGCCAGTTCAGCGACGGCTGGCCTTCCTTGAAGTAGTGCAGGTAGACCCAGCGGCGGGTCACGCCATCCACGCCAGTGATGGGCGGGGTAGCGCTCCAGTCGGTTTCCTTGACGCCGGGCTCGAAGAAGATCACCCGCTGCAACTGGCCGACGATGTAGTGACGCGCCTTGAGCTCGTCGCACTGCGCCGGCAGCAGGTTCACCGCGTCGCGGCCTGCCGGTACGTCAGGCAGCAGGTTCCAGTCCTCTTCGCGGATCTCGACCATGTGGTAGAGCCCTGGATAGGCGCCGTGGCCCATCTCGGCCAGACGGAAGTCGGCGCCTTTACCAGTGTGGGAGGGGATCAGGTCGTCGATGGTCACCGCATTGTGCGCCGCGGCCAGGCGGCTCATCTGCACCAGTTCCTGCTCGGTGCCGTACAGCGGGTCGATGTCGAAGCTGATGCGGTCGAAGTTGCCGTCCACGCTAGGCGTGAAATCGCGCTCGCGCACGCCACCGGATCGCTTGATCGGGCCGGTGTGGATGCCCTGCACGCCCATGTCGGACAGGCGTTTCCATAGGGCCTCATGGCCCAGCGCGCCCAGTACCGAGCACCCCTCTGGAGCGATGATGGCGTCGGGGTAGACCGTCAGCCACACCGAAGCGATCTGCGTGGCGCGACGCGGCTGGGCTTCGGCGAAGGGGTTGAGCCACAGGCGCGATTGGCCGGAATAGAGCCGTGCCCGGTCCTGGGAGGCTTTGAGCATCGACTGGTCTTCGAGCCATTTCACATACGACGGGTCGGGGTGCGACATCGGGCGTCCTCTTTGTGCGCAGTTCCTGGGTATGTGTGTATGACGATGCCGCGCGCGGTACGTTCGTCCGGGATCGCCAGTCGGCCGATCGCGCACGTGCGTGTTGCACCGGCCCACCGAAGTTGGCACGCTTGCTCGCGCTTTGGCACGCAAGCGGGTGTGCCATCGACCATGCCACATCCATGCTAAGACACAAGGAACCACCAGGTTGAACTGGGAAAAAGTCGGTAAGTCCCTTGCGGGCGTCTTGGTTGCGCTGGTCTGCGTGGCTGCGCTGTACCTGGCGTTCAGGCACGATCCGCGGCTCGAGGCCGAGCTGACCTACCAGTCTTTGACCTATCCCAGCCAGTTCAGCGAGCGCATCAGCCAGACCAACGATGCGCTCAAGTACGAGCAGTTGTACGACCATGCCCGCAGCATAGCTGGCACGGCGCTCAGCCACGATCAGCTCGACAAGTTCGTCGACCTGGCCCAGGCGCCGTATCGCACATTGTTCGCCAAGCCTTTCGAGGCCGGCTTGGTGGACCACCGCACAGGCCTGTTCATCACCTTGCGCAACACCGGCGAAACGCCGATCCGCAACGTGCGCATTCGCCTGCCGGTCAAGGGGCTGGTGCAGGTGCGCGACGAGGCGGGCAACGACAACCTGCTGGAAACCGCGACCAGCACGGTGGAAATTCCGGCCATCGGTGCCGACGCGCAGGCCCGGGTGTGGATCTATTTCGACGGCGACTACTCGCAGATCGCCCAGGCCGGGGTGCGCATCAACCACGATGGCGGCGAAGCGCGGGTCAGGGTGTTCGAATCGTTCGCCGGCATTCAGGCCAGCGTGGCGCGCTATGCCACCGAGCTGGTCGTGGCGCTGGCCTGGTTGCTGCTGACTTTGCTGGGCTTGGGCTATATCTGCCTGCTGCAACACCGTGCGTTGGCGGTCAAGGCCAAGCCTGGGCATGGATCGACCGACCGCTGAGCATCGCTCGGCCAGCCAAGCGTCTGGCCTAGTGAAAAATAGTCGCGGCGGCCTGTCCCCTTTTTTCGCCTGGGCTGTCATCTAGGGCAAATGAGCCCTACGAGAGCCGTACCATGCCCGCATTTCCACGCCAACGCCCGCGCCTGGCGTCTTCCATATCGGCGCCCACCCTGTGTCTGGTCCTGGGGTGGGGCGCCATGCCCGCGCAGGCTTTAGCCGAGACCGCGCCACGCAGCTTCCAGATTCCGGCGGGTAGCCTGGGCGCCGCATTGACTCGTTTCGCCGGGCAGGCCGGCGTCAGCCTGGCGCTGGAGCCGGCCCTGGTGGCTGGCCGGCAAAGCCCGGCGCTGTCAGGACGCTACAGTGTGCAGGAGGGCTTTGCCCGCCTATTGCAAGGCAGCGGCCTGCAACTGCAAGCGGTGGGCACCGACAGCTACACCCTGGTGCCCAGCCCTGGCTCGGCCGACGTGCTGGAAATTGCCCCGACGACCATTCAAGGCGCGCAGAACAGCGGTGCGGTGGATGCCGAGCGCTACGCCGGCGGTCAGGTCACCCGCCGCGGTTCCCAGGGCCTGCTGGGCGCACGCGACTTCATGGACACGCCCTTCAGCATGACCACCTACAGCAGCGAAGGCATTCAGGCCCAGCAAGCGCGCACCTTGGGCGACATGGTCGCCAGCGACCCCTCGGTGCGGGTCACCAATCCGGCAGGCGGGCGCTTCGAGCAGTTCACCGTGCGCGGCCTGAGCCTGTTCAACAGCGACGTGTCCTACGGCGGCTTGTACGGGATCTTGCCGACCTACAGCATCGACATGGAAATGGCCGACCGCGTCGACATCATCAAAGGCCCCAGCCAGCTGATCAACGGCATTTCCCCGCGCGGCAGCGTCGGCGGCGGCATCAACGTCGTGCCCAAGCATGCCGGTGACGACCCGCTGACCGCGTTCACCGCCAGCTACGCCTCCGACAGCCAACTGGGCGGCGCGGTGGACGTGGCGCGGCGTTTCGGCGAAGGCGATCAGTTCGGTGTGCGCTTCAACGGCGTCAAGCAATCGGGCGATACGCCTTGGGACCACCAGAGCGTCGATCGGCAAATGGCCGTGCTCGGCCTGGACTTTCGTGGCGAACGCCTGCGCTTGTCGGCCGACATGGGCCACACCGAACGCGATACCGATGCACCGCAGGAACGGGTGATCGTCGGCGCGCGGGCCAAGGTGCCCGATGCCGACAAGGTCCGCGACAACTACGCGCAACCTTGGAGCAAGGCCCGCACCAACGACACCTTCGGCATGTTCAACGCCGAATACGACATCAGCGACTCGCTGCTGGCCTATGGCGCGGTCGGGGCGCGCAAAAGCGACCACGACTTCCTGCGCCACAACGTGCCGGTGTCCAACGATGCCGGCGACTTCAGCGTGCAGCCGCGCGATTTCACCCGTGACGAGAACGTGCGCACGGGCCTGGCCGGCTTGCGCAACTGGTTCCACTCCGGCCCGGTCAGCCATGAGCTGAACCTGGCGGCCAGCTATTTCTACATGGACTTCGAAAACGGCGGCGGGCGCTACGCCGCCGCACCCAGCAACCTCTACGACCCGGTACCGACGCCCACGCCAGGCCGGCCTACGCGCCTGGACGACAAGGTCTACACGGAAAACCGTTTCACCGGCGTCGCACTGTCCGACACCCTGGGCTTTTTCGAGGACCGCCTGTTGCTGACCCTGGGCGCCCGCTGGCAACGCGTGCAGGTCGACGACTGGAGCAACGGCATCAAGGGCGACACGGCCTACGACGAAGAAAAGCTCTCGCCTTCGGCCGGTGTGGTGTTCAAGGCCACCGAGCAGTTGTCGCTGTATGCCAACTACATGGAAGGCCTGAGCCAGGGCAAGATCGCCCCCAGCACGTCGATCAACGAAGACGAGATCTTCCCGCCGTTCATCAGTCGCCAGGTAGAGGTCGGCGCCAAGTACGATTTCGGCCGTTACGCCGTCACCGCCAGTGCCTTCCGCATCAAGCAGCCGGCCTATGAAACCAACGCCGGCACCCGCGTGTTCGGCCCCAACGGCAAACGCGAGAACACGGGGCTTGAGGTGAACCTGTTCGGTGAGCCGCTGGAGGGCGTGCGCCTGCTGGGAGGAGTGATGTACATCCACAGCGAGCTGCGCGACACCCTCGATGGGCAGTTCGATGGCAACCGTGCGCCGGCGACGCCGCGCTACAACGTCAACCTGGGGGCCGAGTGGGACGTGCCACATCTGAGCGGGCTGACCCTGACCGCCCGTGGCATCCATTCCAGTTCGCAGTACCTGGACCAGTCCAACAGCAAGCAGATCGACGGCTGGGAACGCTTCGACCTGGGCGCGCGCTACGCCTTCAAGGTCGAAGGGCGCGACGTAACCCTGCGCGCCAATGTCGAGAACGTGCTGAACGACCGCTACTGGGCTTCGGCAGGGGCCTCGGACGACAGTGAAGCCGGCTTGACGCTGTCTTCGCCACGCACCTGGCTGCTGTCCACGACCGTAGCGTTCTAAGGCGAACGCCGGCCTGGATTGGCCGATCCAGACCGGGGTCCCTTCACCCCCAAGCATCGCTATCGGGCCATCCTTCGCCAACTTTCCGGCGCCGTGTTCATGGCGCCCATGGGCCTATGGCCCTCTACTTTGCCGTACGCGCCGACCTCCTCTTGGCAGGCGCGCCGGAACGCTGCACACTCCGCGCGCGCCACGGCCGGTCTGGCCTCAAGCCCAGGCAGCGACCTGCCGATACGTTTGAGTCGCCAGTTTGGCGCGATAGCACAATGCGATCTTCTCACGCACCCGACACAAACTATTCAGGCCCGCCACGGTCAGTCACAGCAGGCCGGCCATTTCGGCTTTCTTCCCTTTTGGAGCACACGGCACATGGCAGCATTGCAGGGCAGTACGTTGGACGCGATCAACAGCAACCAGAGCCAACTACTGGATGGCTGGATCGCCAGCCTCGAAGCCAATGGCGCCACGCGCAACCTCAAGGAGCAGGAGCTGCGCCAACAGACCAGCGGCTTCCTCGACCTGCTGCTGGCGAGCTTGAAAGAAGGCGCCGTCTCCGGCGCGGGCTCCGACGAACTGCGTCGTTTCCTGGAAAGACTGTCCGCATCCCGCGCACAGCTCGGCCACGATTCGCACCAGACCGCGTTCTTCATCTTTGCCCTCAAAGGCCCGCTGTTCCAGCTGCTGCAACAGCACTACCACGACCAGCCCGCGGTGCTGGCCGAACAACTGCTGGTGGTCTCCGAGCTGCTCGACGGCCTGGGCATGCACACCGTACGCGCGTACCAGACCACCCGTGAAGCGGTGATCCGTCGCCAGCAGGACGAACTGCTCGAACTGTCCACCCCGGTGGTCAAGCTGTGGGACGGTGTCCTGGCGCTGCCGCTGATCGGCACCCTCGATTCGCAACGCAGCCAGACCGTGATGGAATCGCTGCTGCAACGCATCGTCGACACCGGTTCTGAAATCGCCATCATCGACATCACCGGCGTGCCCACCGTCGACACCCTGGTCGCCCAGCACCTGCTCAAGACCGTCACCGCCATCCGCCTGATGGGCGCCGACTGCATCATCAGCGGCATTCGCCCGCAGATCGCCCAGACCATCGTCCACCTGGGCCTGGACCTGAGCACCATCACCACCAAGGCCAACCTGGCCGATGCGCTGAAGCTGGCGATCAAGCGCCTGGACACCGGCGCAGACCAGCGGGGTTGAGGCATGGAGCGTATTCCGATCCTGCAGATGGGCGAATTTCTGTTGGTCACCATTCAGGTGGACATGCATGACCGACTCGCACTGAACCTGCAGGAAGACCTCACCGAGCGCATCAGTTGCACATCGGCACGCGGCGTGCTGATCGACATCTCGGCACTGGACATGGTCGACTCCTTCATTGGCCGCATGATCGCCAGCATTTCCGGCCTGTCGCGGATCATGGACGCGCAGACCATGCTGGTCGGCATGCAGCCGGCCGTGGCCATCACCTTGGTCGAGTTGGGCCTGACCCTACCGGGTGTGAGCACTGCGCTCAACGTCGAGCGCGGCATGCAGATCCTGCGGCAACGGGTGGCGCAGCGATGAACGTCCTGCAAAGCGGTAGCCTGTCGGTACGCATCGAACAGGACGTGGTGCTGGCGCGACAGTTCGTGCGCAAGCTGGCCGCCGACCATGGCATGCGGCTGGTCGACCTGACGAAGCTGGTCACGGCCGTCAGCGAGCTGGCGCGCAACACCGTGGTCTATGGCGGCGGCGGCGACATGGACTGGTCGGTGCTCGACCGCATGGGCCGCGTGGGGTTGAGCATGCTGTTCCGCGACGAAGGTCCCGGCATCGCCGACACACGCCTGGCCCTCACCGACGGCTGGACCTCCGGCAGCGGCATGGGCCTGGGGCTGACCGGCGCACGCCGCCTGGTCGACGAGTTCGAGCTGGACACCGCTCCTGGGGAAGGCACACGGATCACGATCACACGATGGATATGACGCTTACCGCCAGCCTCACCACGGTACTGGCCATCGACGATCCCAGCCAGGTCGGCCATGCCCGGCGCACGGCGCAGAAACTGGCGCAGACGCTGGGTTTCGATGAAAACGACACGGGCCGTGTGGCCCTGGTGGCCACGGAACTGGCGAGCAACCTGCTCAAGCATGCGGGGCAGGGCGTGCTGCACCTGCGCCGCTTGGTGAGCGCGCAGGGCAGGGCGGGCGTGGAGCTGCTCAGCATCGACCATGGCCAAGGGTTCGATCCCGTGCACTGCATGACCGACGGCTTCTCCTCGAGCGGCACCCAAGGTATCGGGCTGGGCAGCGTAGTGCGCGGTGCCCAGGTGTTCGACGTGCACACCGACAGCCATGGCTCGGTGGTGCTTGCGCGTTTGTATGCGGGAGACGGTGTCGACGATGACTTGCGCATTGGCGTCAGCCAGCATTCCTTGCACGACGATCCGGCCTGTGGCGACACCTGGCAAGTGGCTCTGCGCGAAGGCGATTTGAGCGCGCTGGTGATCGACGGCCTCGGCCATGGCGAGGAAGCCGAGCGCGCCGCCAAGGCCGGCGCGCAGGCGTTCGGCCAAGTGCCGTTCGAAGCGCCGCTGCACGTCCTGGAACGGATGCACGTGGCCATGTACGGCAGCCGCGGTGGCGCAGTGGGCATGGCCCAGTACGACGCCGGCGCACGCACGTTGCGTTATCTGGGCGTCGGCAACATCGGCGCTACCTTGGTCAAAGGCGACGGCAGCCGTGGCCTGGCGTCGCTGTCCGGCATCGTCGGTGGGCAGTACCGCAAGGCGCAGGTGTTCGAACAGTCCGCTATCGACGGTCACCTGCTGATCCTCTTCAGCGACGGCTTGCAGTCGCGCTGGAGCCTGAACAACTACCCTGGCCTGGTCTATCGTCATCCGGCAGTGATCGCTGCCGTGCTGCACCGCGACTTCTGCCGCGGCCGCGACGACGTAACGGTGCTGGTCATCGATCTGGAACTGAGCCATGCCTGATTCGACCTCCCTTGACGCTGCCCAGCAGGCAGCGCTGATTACCCGTTTGCAGGCCGAGACCCTGGCCTTGCGCGCCGAGCTGGACGAGACCAACCAGGGCGTGCTTGCGCTGTATGCCGAGCTTGACAACCAAGCTGAGCAACTGCGCCAGGCCTCGGAGCTCAAGAGCCGCTTTCTGGCCTACATGAGCCACGAGTTCCGCACGCCTTTGGGGTCGATTCTCAGCATCACGGGGCTGCTGGCCGACGAACTGGACGGCCCGCTGTCGAGCGAACAGCACAAGCAGGTGGCCTTCGTCAGCGCCGCCACCCGCGAGCTGTCGGACATGGTCGACGACCTGCTGGACCTGGCCAAGATCGAGGCCGGGCGCATCACCATCTCGCCGGGCTGGTTCGACATGTTCGATCTGTTCTCGGCCTTGCGCGGCATGTTCCGCCCCATCGTCGACAGCAGCTCCGTGGACCTGATCTTCGAAGAGTCCCAGGGTTTGCCACGGCTCTACACCGACGACAAGAAACTCACGCAGATCCTGCGCAACTTCATCTCCAACGCCTTGAAGTTCACCACCCGTGGCGAAGTGCGGGTGTCGGCGCAGCTGCTGGGCGACGACCGCGTGCGCTTCGCCGTCAGCGATACGGGTATCGGCATCGCGCCGGAACTGCTCGGTGCCTTGTTCGAAGACTTCAGCCAGGTCGACTCGCCGCTGCAAAAGCGCCTGCGCGGTACCGGCTTGGGCCTGTCGCTGTGCAAGCGCTTCGCCGAGCTGCTGGGCGGTGAGGTCGGTGTGCTCAGCGAGCCGAGCCAGGGCTCGACGTTCTACGTGGTGATTCCCCTGGCGCTGACCCGGGAGCGTGCCGATGCGCAATGACGAACGCCTGCTGATCGTCGATGACAACCTGGTGACCCGCTACGCTCTGCGGCGGCGCCTGGCCATGCACGGCTTCGAAGTGCTCGAGGCCGGCACCGGCGGCGAAGGCCTGGCCCTGCTGGGCGAGACGACGGTCGATGCGTTGATCCTCGACGTCAACCTGCCGGACATGAGCGGCTTCGACGTGGTGCGGCGGCTTCGCCAGGACAGCCGCACCGCGCTGTTGCCGATCATCCATGTGTCGGCGGCGGCGATCCAGACCGGTGACATCATCACCGGCCTGGACAACGGCGCCGACGCTTACCTGATCCACCCGGTCGATCCGGACGTGCTGCTGGCGACCCTGCGCACCTTGCTGCGGGTGCGCGACACCGAACGTGCCCTGCGCGAAAGCGAGGCACGCTTCCGCGAAATCTTCAACAACGTTTCGGCGCCGATCGCCGTGCTCGATGCCGAGCTCAAGGTGCACGAATGCAACCATGCCTTCGCCACCCTGATGCAGGACAACCGTACCCCTGGCTACCTGTGCGAGTGCTTCGCCGAAGGCCAGGACGCGGTGCTGCAAGCACTGCGTCTGCACTTGGCAGAGGGTACGCGCTGGCGTGGCATGCTGGGCATGAACCAGCACGGCCAGTTGCGCGAAACCGAATGGCAGTTGTCGCCGTACCGCTCGCCCGGCTTGTGCCTGGTGTTCGTCGAAGACGTCACCGAGCACCGCCATCGCGAGCGTTCGCACCTGGCGCGCCTGGACGATGCCAACAGCCAGCTCGCCATAGAAGTGGCCGAACGCGCGCGTACCGAGGCGCAGCTGCTGCAGATGCAGAAGATGGACGGCCTGGGCCGCCTGACCGGGGGCATCGCCCACGATTTCAACAACCTGCTGACCGGCATCATCACCAGCCTGGAGCTGATGCGTAAGCGCATCGGCGAGGGCCGTCTGGAGCGCATCCCGACCTATGCCGACGCCGCGTTGAGCTCGGCCATGAGCGCCGCCTCGCTGACCCATCGCCTGCTTGCGTTCGCGCGTCAGCAGCCGCTGGACACGCGCCCGGTGGATGTGAACCGCAACGTGCTGTCGCTGCAAGACTTGCTCACCCGCACCATCGGCGAGCGCATCCGTCTGGTGCTGTCGCTGTCGAACCGCCCGGCCATCGCGTCGGTGGACCCGGTGCAGCTGGAAAGCGCCGTGCTCAACCTGATCATCAATGCCCGGGACGCCTTGCCCAAAGGCGGCACCATCGAAGTCACCACCTCGCCGGTATGGTCCAGTGGTGATCCCAACCTCAAGGATGGGCCGTACGTCTCGCTGACGGTACGCGACGACGGCGCCGGCATCGAGCCAGCCGTGCTGGACAAGGTTTTCGACCCGTTCTTCACCACCAAGCCTCTGGGGCAGGGCACGGGGCTGGGCCTGTCGACCATCTATGGTTTCGCCCGCCAGTCCGGCGGCAACGTGCTGCTGCGCAGTGGCGTGGGGCATGGCACCGAAGTGACGCTGATGCTGCCTGCCAGTGGCGAGGCCGCGGACATCGCCACGCCACCGCCGCGGCTGGAACAGCCGGGCAAGGGCGAGCACGTGTTGGTGGTCGAGGATATGGCGTCAGTGCGTACGTCGGTGGTCGAAGTGTTGCTCGACGCTGGCTACCGCTGCAGCCAGGCCGATTCTGTGGAACAGGCCCTCGACTGCATTCGTCACGACGCCAGCGTCGATCTGCTGCTCAGCGATGTCGGCCTGCCGGCGATGAGCGGGCGTGAACTGGTGGACATGGCGCGCACCTACCGCCCCGGCCTACCGGCGCTGCTCATGACCGGCTATGCCGAGACGGCCTTGGACAAACAGGCGTTTCTGGGGGAAGACATGGACATGCTGACCAAGCCGTTCCATATCGCGGACTTGCTGGAAAAAGTGCGTCAGGCCTTGGGTTGAGGAACGGCTAGGGTGCTGTGGGAGCGGCCGGTTCGGCGCCCCGATCCTCTGCGATGACCGGCATCCCAGCTTGGATCTCTGCAGGGCTTCAAGCCGAGCGCGCGCCCTGAGCAGGACACTTCAACACCAACTTGGCACCGCCCAGATCGCTTTCCCCTATCTCCAGCTCATAACCATGCAGGTCGACGATGGCCGCCACGATCGACAGCCCCAACCCAAACCCCGCATGGCGATGGCCTTCCTCGCTGCGGTAGAAGCGCTTGAGCACGGCCTGGCGCTCATCGATGGGGATGCCTGGCCCGCTGTCCTCCACCGCCACCCGCAGCGCCTTGTCGTCGACGCTGGCGACGATGCGTACCTGGCCGCCTTCGGGGGTGAACTTGATGGCATTGCCCACCAGATTGGCCAGCGCTTCGAACAGCAGCTCGCGGTCGCCATTGAGAGGGGGCAGCTGCGGTGGCTGCTGCAGGCTCAAGCGAATGGTGCCGTCTTCGGCCAGGGGTAGGTAAAAATCGTGCAATTCCAGCAACAAGCCATGGGGGTCGAGTTCGAGAAAGCCAGCACGGCGATGGCGGTCTTCCAGTTCGCTGATGCGCAGCAGCCCGCGGAAGCGCGCCATCAGCGTATCGGTTTCGCCGATGGCTTGGTCCAGGGCCTCGGCCAGCGGATCGTGCTCGGCGCTTTGCTGGCGGATGCGGTACAGCTGGGCGCGCAGCCGGGTCAGTGGCGTGCGCAGGTCGTGGGCGATGTTGTCGCACACGCCCTTGACCTCATGCATCAGCCGCTCGATGCGGTCGAGCATGGCGTTGACGATGGCCGCCAGCATGTCCAGTTCGTCGCGCCGCGACGACAGCGGCAAACGATGGGTCAGATCGCCCGCCACGATCAGCTCGGCGCTGGCCTGCACCGCACGGATACGCTTGAGCGGGCGCCGGCGCAACCAATACCAGCCGGCGAAACCTGGAATCAGGGTCAGGGAAATACCCCAGAGCAAAGCATCGAGAATGATCCGCGTGACCACGAACAACGAGCCGTTGTCGCGCAGCAGCACCAGCCAGCGGCCATCCTTGATCTGGATGGCGACGGCATCGCAGCTGTCCTGCGGCAAATGCGGATTGCCCACGTCCAGGCACTGCTTGAGCTCGTGAATGGTGCCGTCGAGCGCCAAACCTGGCGGGAACGCGCGAACACGCCCACCCAGGGGGTTGAGCTTGGCGTCGAACAGCCCGTAGGCATCGAAGGCACGCTGCTCGAAGGCTTCACTCGCGACCAGGGCATCGTCGAGCTGCTTGCCGCTCATGTGCGCGAACAGGTGCTGGCGTTGCAGCATGGAATGGCGGGTGAGCTTGTTCAGATAGCTCGACACCTCGAAGTACAGCACCCCCATGAGGATGCTGCTCCAGGCGACGAACAGAAAGCTGTACAGCGCCAGCAGACGGCTGGTGGACGAACTCCAGCCCTTAGACGGGTTCGGCAATGGCATAGCCCGAGCCCCGTACCGTCCGGATCAGTGGCGCTTGGCCGGGCGAGTCGATCTTCTTGCGCAGGCGGCCAATGTGCACGTCGATCAGGTTGGTGCCTGGGTCGAAGTGATAGCCCCACACTTCCTCGAAGATCATCATCCGCGTGATCACCTGGCCGGCGTGGCGCATCAGGTATTCGAGCAGCTTGTACTCGGTGGGCAGCAGGTTGAGGGTGTGCTCGCCGCGCCGGGCCTCGTGGCTGATCAGGTCGAGCTCCAGGTCGCAGACCTGCAGGCGGGTCTGGGTCACCGGCACGCTGTTGCGGCGCAGCAGCACTTCCACGCGCGCGGCCATTTCGTCGGAGGCGAATGGCTTGGTCAGATAGTCGTCGCCTCCGGCGCGCAAGCCACGGACACGTTCGTCGACGTCCGACAGCGCGCTGATCATCAGGATCGGCGTGGCGATCTTGAGGTTGCGCAGGGTGGTGACGATGGTCAGGCCGTCGACCTCGGGCAGCATGCGATCGAGGGTGATCAGGTCGTAGCCGCCGCCGATGGCCTTGGACAACCCCTCGCGACCATTGTCCGCCCAGTCCACCTCGAGGCCATGGCTGGTCAGCTCGGCGACGATTTCCTGGGCGGTGACGGCGTCATCTTCGATGGTCAGTACGCGGGGCATGCTTATACCTGGGCAGCGGGTTGAGTCCGGATTGTGCCAAAGAATAGCCGTTGGCCGATTTAAGAAAAATTCATCTGCCGCAAATGCGCGCGGGGTGCGCCCGCCGACGCCTACGTCGGGTAGGTCGCCGCGGGCGCACCCCGCGTTGCAAGCCGGAAAAGTCAGTCGACCTTGACGATCCAGCCGGCCGGCGCTTCGACGTCACCGCTCTGGATGCCGGTCAGTTCGGCATAGAGCTTCTGGGTGACCGGGCCGACTTTTTCCAGGTCGTGGAAGACGTGCAGCTTGCCGTTGTATTCGATGCCGCCAATGGGCGTGATCACCGCAGCGGTACCGCAGGCGCCGGCTTCGATGAAGCGGTCCAGCGCGTTGATCTCGACATCGCCCTCGACCACTTTCAAGCCCAGACGCGAGGCGGCCAGTTCCATCAGCGAGAGGCGGGTGATGCCCGGAAGCACCGAGGCCGACTTGGGCGTGACGAATTCGTCGTTGGCGGTGATGCCGAAGAAGTTCGCCGAGCCGACTTCCTCGATCTTGGTGTGGGTCAGCGGGTCGAGGTAGATGGCGTCGGCGAAGTTGGCCTTCTTCGCTTCGGCGCCCGGCTGCAGGCTGGCGGCGTAGTTGCCGCCGACCTTGGCCGCGCCGGTGCCTTGCGGGGCGGCGCGGTCGAAGCTGGAGATCTGGAAGTTGTGCGGCTTCATGCCACCTTTGAAGTACGAACCTACCGGAATGGCGAAGACCGAGAAGATGAACTCCGGCGCGGTGCGCACGCCGATGTTGTCACCGGTGCCGATCACGAAGGGGCGCAGGTACAGTGCACCTTTGCCGTGCGGCGGCACGAATTTTTCGTTGGCCTTGACCACTTGCTTGCAGGCGTCGATGAAGACCTCGGCCGGCACCTGCGGCATCAACAGGCGGGCGCAGCTGCGGGCCATGCGCGCGGCGTTCTGGTCGGGGCGGAACAGGTTGATCGAGCCGTCCTTGCAACGGTACGCCTTGAGGCCTTCGAAGCACTGCTGGCCGTAGTGCAGGGCGGTGGAGCCTTCGCTGATGTGCAGGACGTTGTCGTCGGTCAGGGTGCCGTTGTCCCACTCGCCGTCGCGCCACACGGACAGGTAGCGCTTGTCGGTCTTGATGTAGTCAAAGCCCAGCTTGTCCCAGTTAATGCTTTCGTTGCTCATGACACCCTCGATTGTCTTGTCCGTGCTGTTGATGCGCACACGCCACGATAATACAAACCGCGTCGGTTCGGAAACGCTCACCCGGCAAATGCGCGCTGGTCGAGGTGCCGCCTAGCGGCCTGCCAAGTCGCCAGGGGTGTCGATGTCGAGCCAGATACCGGGGTCGGCCACCTCGACGTCGAGACAGGCCTGGGGATGGTCTTGCAACACGGCGCGGCCGCCTTGATCGCCACCGACCTGTTCCAGCTCGGGCCAGAATCGCCGGCCGAACAGGACCGGATGGCCGCGGCGGCCATCGCGGCAGGGCAGGACGATGCAGTCGGCCGTCGCCGCTTCGCGCAAGCGCAGTGGGGTGTCGTCCGCCAGCCAAGGCATGTCGCCCAACAACACCGCAAGCACGCAGGCCTGGCTCTCCCGCATCGCCACGACGCCTGCCGCCAGGCTCGCGCCCATGCCTTGGTCGGCGTTCTGCGCGCGCACTATCCGCACGTTTTCGGGCAACCCCAGTGCCTGCGCGTCGTCGTGCCCGGCGATGACCACCCAGACCTCGTCGAATTGCACCTGTGCGCGGCGCACGATGGTCGCCAGCACGGTCTGCCCGTCGGCCAGCCGCGCCAGGCGCTTGTCGCTGCCGAAACGGCGCCCGCGGCCCGCCGCCAGCACCAAGGCGGCGCAGGGCGCAGCGCCTTCCGGGCGGACGGTACTCAGTTGCTTTGAACGCATGCCAGTGGCTCCCGGTCGGACTTTGATAAGCAGAATAAGCAGCCTGCGGCTGCACATAACGACAGCATACCGACCGTGAGGCTTGAGAGATGAGCGATTCCGACTGTATTACGGCCAGCCAGCCGCTTGAGCTGACCATCAACGGCAAGCGCCAGACCCTGCAGGTGCAGCCCTGGCTGACCCTGCTCGACCTGCTGCGCGAGCGCCTGGACCTGACCGGCAGCAAGAAAGGCTGCGACCACGGCCAGTGCGGCGCCTGCACCGTGCTGCGCAACGGCCAGCGGGTCAACGCCTGCCTGACCCTGGCGATCATGTGCCAGGGCGACAGCATCACCACCATCGAAGGCCTGGCCGAAGACGGCCGCCTGCACCCCTTGCAGGAAGCCTTCATCCGCCACGACGCCTTCCAGTGCGGCTACTGCACGCCAGGGCAGATCTGCTCGGCCGTGGCCCTGGCCAGCGAAGGCAAGGCCCTGAGTCGCGCCGAGATCCAGGAAGGCATGAGCGGCAACCTGTGCCGCTGCGGTGCCTACGGCAACATCGTCGCAGCCGTGGAAGAAGCGCTGCCGCAGATGATCGCCAGCGACCAGGGAGGGGCACGGCCATGATCCCGTTCGCCTACAGCAAGCCCAGCGACATCGCCAGCGCTGTGCGCCTGGCCGGCCCCAATGCGCGCTTCATCGCCGGCGGCACCAACCTGCTCGACCTGATGAAGGAGAACGTCGCCCAGCCCGAACAACTGATCGACATCACCGGTCTGCCATTGCGCGAGGTCAGCGCCAGCGCCACCGGCGGCCTGCTCATCGGTGCCCTGGTGGGCAATGCCGAGCTGGCCCGGCACCCCCGTGTGCAAGCCGACTACCCGCTGCTCGCCGAGGCCATCCTCGCCGGCGCTTCGCCGCAGCTGCGCAACATGGCCAGCACCGGTGGCAACCTGCTGCAACGCACCCGCTGCCCGTATTTCTACGATACCGGCACGCCGTGCAACAAACGCGAGCCCGGCAGCGGCTGTCCGGCACGCACCGGGCTCAACCGCAACCACGCGATCCTGGGCGCCAGCGATCAGTGCGTCGCCACCCATCCCTCGGACATGTGCGTGGCACTGGCAGCGCTGGAAGCCACCGTGCATGTACAGGGCAAGCAGGGCACCCGGCAGATTCCATTCGCCGAGTTCCATCGCCTGCCGGGCGACCAGCCCCAGCACGACAACTGCCTGGCCGAGGACGAGCTGATCACCGCCGTCGAGCTGCCGGCCCCGCGCTTCGCCGAGCACGCGCGCTACCTGAAGATCCGTGACCGTGCGTCCTACGCCTTCGCCCTGGTATCGGTGGCTGCGGCGCTGACTCTGGACGGCGACCGCATCGGTGAGTTGCGCCTGGCCCTGGGCGGCGTGGCGCACAAACCCTGGCGCGACGCCGAACTTGAGGCGCGCTTCAAGGGCCAGCCGGCCACCGCCGCGACCTACGGTGAAATTGCCAAAGCCATGCTGCAAGGCGCGCAACCTCTGGAGCACAACGCCTTCAAGGTCACGCTCGCGCACAACGCCATCATCCGTGCCCTGGGCCAGGCCCAGCAGCGCCAAGGAGCCACCTCATGAATGCGCATGTAAAGCCCGTCAGTGGGCAGCCGCTGGACCGCACCGACGGTCCGGCCAAGGTTACGGGCGAGGCTCGCTACGCCGGTGAGTACCCGGACGAAGGCTTGCTGTACGGCAGCGTGGTCTGCGGCAACGTCGCCAAGGGGCGCATCCGTTCCATCGATTGCAGCGCAGCCTTGGCGCTGGAAGGCGTGGTCGAGGTCATCCACCACCAGAACCGCCCACCCATGGCGGGCGACGACGAGCCGTACCAGGATGACGATGCCGCCGATGGCCATCCGTTCCGGCCGTTGTTCAACGAGCGCGTGCTGTACAGCGGTCAACCCTTGGCACTGGTGATCGCCGAAAACCTGGAGCTGGCGCGCTACGCCGGCAGCCTGGTGCGCTTCGAGTTCGACACCGAAACCTACGAGACCGACCTGCGCGCCGCGCTCGATGAGGCTTACGACGCCCCGGCCGAACTGCCCAAGCCCCGTGGCGACTTCGCCAAGGCGTATGCGGCCGCACCCTTTACGATCGACGCCGAATACAGCACGCCCAACGAACACCACAACCCCATGGAGCCGCATGCCTCCACGGCGATCTACCAGGACGACGGCAGCCTGCTGATCCATGACAAGACCCAAGGCACGCAGAACAGCCAGGACTACGTGACCAGTGTGTTCGAGCTGCCCAAGGAAAAGGTACGCATCTGCGCCGCGTTCGTCGGTGGGGCCTTCGGCTCGGGCCTGCGTCCGCAGTACCAGTTGGCCTTGGCGGTCATGGGCGCGCTCAAGCTCAAGCGCTCGGTGCGCGTCACCCTGACCCGGCAGCAGATGTTCACCTTCGGTTACCGTCCGCGCACGTTGCAGAAACTGGAGCTGGGCGCCGACAGTGAAGGGCGCCTGTTGGCCATCCACCACACCGCGACCGGCCAGACCTCGCGCTTCGAAGACTTCAGCGAGCACGTGGTGGAATGGAGCGGCATGCTCTACCGCTGCGACAACGTCGCCATGACCTACAAACTGGCGGCCTTGGACGTGTACACCCCGCTGGACATGCGCGCGCCCGGCGCGGCGCTCGGCCTGATCGGCCTGGAGTGCGCCATGGACGAGCTGGCGGAAAAAGTCGGTATCGACCCCGTGGCCCTGCGCCGCATCAATTTCGCCGACAGCAACGGTAACGAAGGCAAGCCTTATTCGAGCAAGGCCCTGCTGGCCTGTTACGAAGAGGGCGCCCGCCGCTTCGGCTGGGAGCAGCGCAACCCTGCGCCGCGCAGCCAGCAAGAGGGCGACGAGCTGATCGGCTGGGGCATGGCCGGTGGCGTTTGGGAATCGATGCAGATGAAAGCCAGCGCCAAGGCACGCCTCGATGCCGACGGCAAACTGTGGGTCAGCAGCGCCACCACCGACATCGGTACCGGCACCTATACCGTCATGACCCAGATCGCAGCCGACGCCGCCGGTATGGCCATGCAGGATGTGACCTTCCAGCTCGGCGACAGCTCGTTGCCCACAGCGCCTCTGCAAGGCGGCTCATTCACCGTGTCGTCTGTGGGCTCGGCCGTGCGCCAGGCCTGTCAGTTGCTGCGCGGCAAACTGGTGGAACTTGCCAAATCGCGCTTCCCCGAGCTGGCCAAGGCGGCGGCGGAGGACTTCCAGGTGCATGGAGGTCGGCTGCACGTGGGCGAGCAGGCGTTCGATCTCGACGCGCTGCTCCAAGGCGCTGACGACGACGCTCTGGAAGTGCAGATCACCGCCGAACCTGGCTCCAAGCGTCAGGGCTTCGCCTGCGCCACTCACTCGGCGGTGTTCGTCGAGGTGCGTGTCGACGAGGCGCTGGGCACCGTGCGCGTGAGCCGAGTGGTCAGCGCCGTGGCGGCAGGCCGGGTCATCAACCCAAAGACCGCGCGCAGCCAGATTCTTGGTGGCGTGGTGTGGGGCGTGGGCATGGCGCTGCATGAGCAGGCCGAGGTCGACCACAATTTGGGCCGCACCATGAACCACAACCTGGCCGAGTATCACATTCCGGTGAACGCCGACATGGGCGAGGTGGAGGTGATCTTCGTCGACGAGCCGGACGACATCGTCAACGAACTCGGCTCCAAAGGCGTGGGCGAGATCGGTGTGGTGGGGGTGGCGGCCGCTGTCTCCAATGCGCTGTATCACGCGACCGGGCGCCGGATTCGTGATTATCCGCTGACTGTGGACAAGGTGCTGGGTTAAGCGATTGGGGCCTTGCGCTGCACTGGCGAGGGCCGCACTGCGGCCCTCGTTCGAACGCTTGATTGAAACTTCGATGGGCCGCAGCGCGGCCCTCGCTTACACCCTAGAGCGTAACTGCAACAGTCATACTACGGCTTTTGTTCTAACGCTTGATCGAGCTACGCGCCTCGTTTGAACCTTCGTTGGCAACTGCAAATGGACCGTACTGCAGCCTTGGCCCTCAAGGCTTGATCGACACCACGTTGGTTGCATTCGGCCTCTCCTAGGTGCTTGGCAAGTGAACGGAAGCGCCGCGCCGGTTAGCCCTTTTTGCATACGTCTCCAGTTAGGTCGGGGTGGCTCCAGAACGCGCAAGCGCTCGCTGCCCGTTAGTCGCAAACCTCACGCCGACCTGATAGCTTGGTGCACCCTTCGAGAAACGGGCCGCCTGCAGCGGCTGCCTTTGCTCTGGTATGTGTCCAACTGGCGGAGTCTCCCATGTCCTGCATCTACACCCTGATGGCCTCGCCCGTAGGCGTGCTCACGCTAGTGGCGCGCAACGAACACCTCGCTGCCGTGCTCTGGGAGAACGAGCGTGAGAACCGCGTGCGTCTGGGCGCCCTGCAGCGCGACGACGAGCACCCGCTGTTGCAGGAAACGGCCCGCCAGCTGGGTGAATATTTCGCAGGCTCGCGCCAGCGTTTCGACCTGCCGCTGGACTTCACCGGCACCGACTTCCAGCGCGAGGTCTGGTCGGCTTTGCTGACCATCCCGTTCGGCGAAACCCGCAGCTACGGCGAAATCGCCCGCCAGATCGGCAAACCCCAAGCCGTGCGCGCCGTCGGTGCCGCCAACGGTCGAAACCCCATTTCCATCGTCGCGCCGTGCCACCGCGTGATCGGTGCTTCCGGGCGCCTGACCGGCTTCGCCGGCGGCCTGCCGGCCAAGCAGTTGCTGCTCAAGCTCGAAGGCGGCCAAGCTGGGCAGAGCGGGGCGCTCTGATCCAGTCGGAAACTGCGGACGGTACCCGTAATGCCCATGACACAAGCACTGCAGTCGACATTTGCAGGCATGTAGGCGCCAGCTGTCCTGCAGCCATCGTCTACCAGCGGGTCCTCTTCAGGCGATGCGTTGATGCCAGGTCGATGGTGTCATGGCCGTTGGGCCGGCGGCGCCGGCCATCGCGGCTGAAGCCGCTCCCACAGGAGCTCGGTGCCATGTTGCAGCGGCCTCAGCCGCAGGAGTTTGGTGCCATGTGGGAGCGGCTTCAGCCGCAGGAGATCGGTGCCATATGGGAGCGGTCTCAGCCGCAGGAGGTCTGTGCCATGTGGGAGCGGCTTCAGCCGCGATGGGCGGCATCGCCGCCCTAGTCCATGCGCCGCGCAGGACCCAGCAAACACGCTTACAGGCTTAGAGCCGCTTTGCGGCCCACCGCGGCTGATCGGAGCGCCCAACCAACAGCCCCCGCACATTTGCGCTCAAGCCGCAATCACATGTGCCAGTACCCCCAGCGCTAGCGCGATCAGCATCGCCCCTGACACCCGTTGCAAGGTCGGCAAAGCGCGGTCGAAACGTCTGCGTACCGCGTCACGGCCAAACGCCGCCGCCACCAGCAAATCCCACAGCAGCACGATGCTGAACATCCATCCCGCATAGACCAGCTTCCAACCCATACTGCTGGCGCTGACCATGCTCGCCAGGCTGGCATAGAACAACGCATTCTTCGGATTGAGGATGGCGCAGACGAAGCCCGCTCCCAGATTGCGCCACCAGCCGCGCCGCGTGCCTGTCGTCGTGTCGGCTGCCAACAGCGATTGCTTGCCGGCGTGGCGCAGGAACAGGCCACCGATGTACAGCAGATAGGCGCAGCCGACCAGTTGCAGGGCGACGAACAACGCGCTGCCCTCACGCAGCAGCGACAGCCCGGCGAAGGCCATGCCGATGAACACGCCATTGGCCAGGGCGATCCCCAAACAAGCGCCGCTGGCGACGCGCCAGCCGGACGTTGCGGCGTTGCGCACCACCAGGAAGAAATCCGGGCCGGGGGACAGCAGGGCGAGGAAGTGGGCGAGGGCGATGAGCAGGAACTGTTCCATAGGGCGGACTCGTGAACGGGTGAGGCCGCAGGGTGGCGCAGGGCGGGAGGGGTTGTATTGAACAATTGTGCGAGCGGGATGACCCCCGGATGGCGCAGCCCAACCCGAAGCGCAAGCTAGCAGTCCAGCGGCTCGACCGTGCAAGCCCGCGCGTCCAGGCAAAGCGCCAACCCACCACCGTGGGGGACCGCAGGGCTTATCGTACTCGTCGGTAACTGCCACGCTGGGCATCGATCCCGCGCACCGGCTTTTGAGCCCGACGCCCTACCGAAACCGTTCAGCGCCCGGCGCGATATGCCCCCGGTGTGGTCCCGGCATGAGCCTTGAACACCCGCTGAAAGTGGCTCTGGTCGGCAAACCCCAAGCGGTAGGCGACCTCCGCCAGATCGCCGCCTTGGCGCAGCAGCACCCGTGCCCGGTTGATACGCGCGTTCAAGAGCCAGGCATGGGGTGTCATTCCGGTTGCCCGGCGACAGGCGCGGATCAAGGCATAGCGATCCAGCCCAGCCCAGCGCGCCAGATCTTCCAGGTTCAAATGCGCCAATCGCTCGTCGGCCAAGCCCTGCAAGCCCTCTTCCAGGTTCAGCGCGGCGGTATCTTCAGCGGGTGCCATGGGCAGGGGGGCGAAAGCCTGTTCGTCATGCTCGCCAATGAAACCGACTAGAGCGGTTTCCTTCTCCAAGGTACTGGCTTCGGAAAACAGCAGAGTGGTCAATCGACAGAACTGCCGGTACAGGCCGGCATCCCGCGTGACCAGCGCCGCCGTGCCGGCCCCTTGCACGGCAATGCCACGCTCGTGCCGCAGTCGCATCAGCCACTCGGCGTCCAGATGCAGCATCTGGTAACTCCACGCGCCGCCCGGCTCGGGATTGCAGGCATGCACCCGCTGCGCCGGCACCAGCACCAGCGTGCCAGCCGTCAGGCGCTGGCTGCCGGGCCCTGCACCACGAAAATGGCTGACCCCGGCATCCACTGCGCCGATCGAGAAGGTCGGATGGCTGTGCGCTTTGTAGCAGGCGCGGCTATCGCAGGCGCGACGGGCCTCGACGAAGGGCAGGGTGGGGTCGTGCCAGTGTTGGCTGTTGGGCATGGTAGCGCTGGGCGTGTCGAAAGAAGAAAAGTCTACTCGCTGAACACTGCTTGGGTCACTCGCGCGACGCCAAGTCTTGATCGAGACCGCTGTTGTCGAAGGTGATCGCTGGCGTCCACTACGCCGCTGGGAAAAAGAGAACTGCCGGCCACACCCAACATGCCCGACCCTCCGAAGACGGGTTTCGTCCACCAGCCGCCTTGCCCTCTTACCGCTGGACTCCGTGTGCTTGCGCGCGTGCTACCAGTGACACAAGGTCGACGACTGTACCGCCCATCTCTCGCGCAGCTGTCATTGACCCTGCTGGGATGCACCCTCGAGACTGTCTTCTTGCCCGAGGAGAAGAACAATGGATCTGTCCATCCTGCTGCTGTTCCTGCCTGCTTGTTTTGCCCTGAACATGGCCCCTGGCCCGAATAATCTGCTCTCGCTGCACAATGCCAGTCGCTATGGCCTGCACCACGCGTGCCTGGCCGGCACTGGTCGACTGCTCGCGTTCGGTGGGATGATCGCCCTGTCAGCCATGGGTCTGGCCGTGGTGCTACATACCAGCGAGTCCCTGTTCACGCTGGTCAAGCTGGCAGGTGCGGCGTACCTCTTCTATCTGGCTTGGCAGCTCTGGCGAGCTCCTGTCGGGGTAGATCGTCAAGGTACGGAGCTGACCCTCAACAGTTGGCAACTCGCGCGTCAGGAGTTCTTCGTGGCGGCGGGCAACCCAAAGGCCATTCTGATCTTCACGGCCTTTCTCCCGCAGTTCGTCAGCCTCAGCAGCCCTATGCCTGTGGCCGAGCAGTTACTGAAGCTAGGATTGTTGTTTTTGCTACTGGAAGGCGTGGCCATCGTTTTTTATGCAGCGCTCGGAGCCTATCTGCGACGCTGGTTCGAACAACCTCGTCCCCGGCGCTTGTTCAACCGGATCAGCGCTGGCCTGCTGGGATGTGCGGGGCTTGGATTGCTGTTGTCGCGACGGTAGAGACCGTCCTGCAGCGCCGCCATAGAGCGCTTCGCGCGCCCCTGCTTCAATCCCGGTAGAACACCTGCACCAAGTGATACCCGAACTTGCTCTTGATCGGCCCATGCACCACCCGCAGCGGCTTCTTGAAGATCACCTGGTCGATGGCCCCGACCATCTGCCCCGGCCGGATCTCGCCCAGATCGCCTCCGCGCTTGCCCGAAGGGCAGGTCGAGAACTTGCGGGCCAGCACGTCGAAGGCTTCGCCCTTGTCGATGCGCTGCTTGAGCTGTTCGGCCTCGGCGGCGGTCTTGACCAGGATGTGGCGGGCTTGGGCTTTCATGGATATCCTGCGCGGCGTACGGAAAATGGCGGCCATTATGCCCAATGTGGCCTGAGCGTGCCTGGCCGGCTGTCCCGACAGCGAGCGCCAGGCAAATGAGACATCGCTCACAGCCTGATTTCGACGCGACCTATGGGCATAGTCACTCTGTACTAGCATCAAGGCTGTCTGCAGACCTATGCCAAGGAAGTCGTCGATGTTCGAACGCCGCGCGTGCTGGTTGGTGATTTGGCTGATGGGCTTGTCGTGCGCGCAGGCACAGGAGAACTGCACCGAACTCGTCGTGACCGGCAACCCGGAATACCCACCTTATCTGTGGCGCGACCCTGGCGCACCCGGGCACCTGATCGGCGCCAACGCCGACCTCATGCACCATCTGGGCGGCAAGCTGGGGTTGACCGTACAGGTACGCGATGCGGGGCCCTGGCCACGGGCTCAGGAAGAGGTGCGATTAGGCCGTATCGATGGCATCGTCGGTTACTTCCGCACCGACGAGCGCGAGCAGGACGTGGACTTCATCCAGCCAGCCTTTCTCTCCACACCGAGCATGGTCTGGGTGCGCCGTGACGAGGTCTTCGCCTACCGGGAGTGGTCCGACCTCAAAGGCCATACCGGGGGCACCTTGGTCGCCAACAGCTATGGGCAGGCTTTCGACGAGTATGCCCAGGCCAATCTCGACCTGGAGCCCGTCCCCAGCGCCAACCAGGCCTTCGAGAAGCTCCTGCACAAGCGCAACGATTACCTGATCTACGAACGTCATCCCGGCGCGGCGCTGGCCCAACGCTTGGGGATCGATCAGGCGTTGCGTGTGCTGGAGCCGCCGATTTCCAGCGAAGGTCTGTATCTGGCTTTGTCCAAGGCCTCGCCGTGCAACACCCAGGTCTTGCGCGAAAAATTGTCGGCATTGATGCAAGGGCTGGTGGACGGCGGACTGGCCGAACGTTGGGTCACGCACAACCTCGAACGCTGGAACAGCCAGCCACCCGCCCAACCCTGAGGCTCACACCGGCAGGCTCTGATAGGGTTGCTCTTCGCCGGGGCTGCGGGCGAACTGCCGTTTGTACTCGCGGCTGAACTGCGACGTGCTCTGGTAGCCCACCCGATGTGCTGCCTGGGCCACGCCCACCCCTTCGCCCAGCAGCATCTGCTGCGCCTTGAGCAGGCGCAGGCGCTTGAGGTATTGCATCGGCGCCAGCTCCGTGCAGCGTTTGAAGTGTTCGTGGAAGGTCGACACGCTCATGTTGGCGCGCTCGGCCAGGGCTTCGACGCCGAGGGGTTCCGGGTAGTGCTCACGCAAAAAGCTCAACGCGGCGCCGATCCTGGCGAAGTGCCCTTGTTGCTCCACCAGCGCACGCAGCACCCCTGCCTGGGGGCCGCGCAGGGCGGTGTAGAGCACTTCGCGCACCCGGCCTGGGCCGAGTACCTGGGCGTCCAACGGGTCTTGCAGGCAGGTCAGTAGCCGTTCGACGCTGGCGCGCATCGGTGCGTCCAGGGCCGCCGAGGTCATCGACTGCGGCGTCTGCGCCTGCACGCGATCGGTGGGCGGCAGTTGCTGCACCAGTTCGGCCAGCACGTTGCGGTCGATGTCCACCGCCACGCCCAACAGCGGCGCTTCAGGGGTGGCGAAGGTCTCGCACATGAAAGGCACCGACAGCGCTTGCACCAGGTAATGCCCGGCACCGTACTCCAGGGTGCGCGGCCCCAGACGCGCCAGCTTGCTGCCCTGGGCGAGGATCATCAGGCTCGGCTCGTAGATCTGCGGACTGCTGGCCACATAGTGGTCCCAGCTCAGTACCTGCACTTGCGGCAGGTGCGTGGGCACGAAGCCGGGCCGTGTGGTGAGGGCGCCGATCAGTTTGCACAGTCGGGCGTTGGCATCGACATGACGGGTGAGCTGCATGGAAAACCCAGGTAGAGAATCAGACAGGCGGATCATCGCAGATTGAACCTATTGCGCCAGTGCCCGCAGAAAATTTTCGGAGAATCAGGCAAGCCTCCCGGAGAATCTGCAATGGGCTGGCGTGGTCTGAATGGGCACAATGCTTCACCTGAAACGATTTACTTCGTTTGTAACGATTTCCGTCTGCCACTTTGTCCGCGAGGTCCCGCATGTACACCGCCATCGGTTACGCCGCCCAAACCCCCACCAGTCCCCTGGCACCCATGAAGTTCGAGCGTCGCAGCCCACGCCCGGACGATGTCGCCCTGGACATCCTCTACTGCGGCGTGTGCCACTCCGACATCCACCAGGCCCGCAACGAGTGGGGCATCGCCGTCTACCCCCTGATGCCCGGCCACGAAATCATCGGCCGCGTGACCGCCGTCGGTAGCGACGTCACCGCCTACCAGGTCGGCGATCTGGTAGGCGTTGGCTGCATGGTCGACTCGTGCCGCACATGCAAAGCCTGCGAAGCGGACCTGGAGCAGTATTGCCAGGAAGGCCCGACCATGACCTATGCCACCCCCGACCGCGTCGACGGTAGCAACACCATGGGTGGCTACTCCAGCAGCATCGTGGTCAGCGAGCACTTCGTGGTGCGTATCCCCGAAGGCCTGGACCCCGCCGCTGCCGCGCCGATCCTGTGCGCCGGTATCACCACCTACTCGCCGCTCAAGCACCACGGCGTCGGCCCTGGGCACAAGGTCGGCATCCTCGGCATGGGCGGTCTGGGCCACATGGGCATCAAGCTGGCCAAGGCCCTGGGCGCCGAAGTGACCTTGTTCACCCGTTCCCAGGCCAAGGCTGCGGAAGCCTTCCGCCAGGGTGCCGACCATGTGATCGTGTCCACCGACGAGGAGCAGATGCGTGCCGCCGCCGGCCGCTTCGACTTCCTGCTGGATACCATCCCGGTCCAGCACGACCTCAATCCCTATCTGGAAACCCTGACCTTCGACGGTGTACACATTCTGGTCGGCCTGATCGAACCGATCGATCCACCGGTGCATGCCGCCAACCTGGTGCTCAAGCGCCGAGTGATCGCCGGTTCGCTGATCGGCGGCATCGCCGAAACCCAGGAAGTGCTGGACTTCTGCGCCGAGCACAACGTCAGCTGCGACATCGAGATGCTCGACATCCGCAACATCAACGAAGCCTACGAGCGCATGATTGCGGGCGACGTGAAGTACCGCTTCGTGATCGACATGGCTACCTTGAAAGCCTGATCGCACAGGCATGAAAAAGCCCGGGGCCATTACGGTGGCACCGGGCTTTTTGGGTTTTGGTCGACTCAGTTGGCTGCGAGCGGATCGTCCTGCGACAGAATGGCCTGGGCCAGTTCTTCGTCGCCGATCTGCAAGCCAGGGTTGGCCTGACGCACTTGCTGCAGGGCCGATTCGACGTAGGCACCGCGAATGGCGCCACCGCTGGCGACGAAGGCCGACAGGTCGTCGCGGGCCGGCAGGATGCGCTTGTCGTCCTTGAAGGTGGAGTAGAGCGACGCGGATACGCCGGCCGAAGTAGCGACGTCGCGACCATCGATACGGGCAAAGGCTGCGCCGGCAGGCAACAGAAGCATGAGAGCAGGAACGAGAATGAGCTTACGCATGGCGAAACCTCCGGAAGGAATAGGGGTGCCGAGAGTGGGCACGCCTTTTTGAGCGCCGAACGGGAGGTGAGTTCAACCGCCGTTGCCGTCCCAGGGTCGGCGTGTTAGAACCCCACCTGCCATTTGCCAGCCCGATGCCCCCATGCCTGCCATCACCCAAGCCAATAGAGCCCTGTTCGATCTCGATCTGCTGCGCGCTGTCGTGGTGGTCGCCGACTGCGGCAGCTTCACCACCGCGGCCGCGCGCCTGCATTCCACCCAATCGACCATCAGCCAGAAAGTCCGCCGCCTGGAAGACATGGTCGGCCACCGCTTGCTGGTACGTGGCAACCGCGACGTGCTGCCTACAGATGCCGGACAGACGTTGCTCGGTTACGCCCGGCACATGCTCGCGCTCAACGACCAGATGCTCGAAGCCCTGGCCGGCGTGCGGGTCGGTGTGACCGTGCGCCTGGGTGTGCCGGAAGATTTCGTCGGCGGGGCCACCACCACCGCCCTGGCGGCGTTCGCTCGGCAGCATGCGCAGGTCAAGCTCGAAGTCACCAGCGGCCTGTGCCGCGACCTCAGCCAGGCCTACGACAATGGCGAACTCGACCTGGTTCTGCTCAAGCAGCGGCGCAATGCCCGCGACAGCGTGGCGCGCTGGCCCGAGCGCCTGCAATGGGTCGACAGTGCCCACACACCGGCCTTCGGCCTCGACCCTGTGCCCTTGGTGACCTTTCCGCCGCGCGGGTTGTACCGCGACGACATGATCAACGCCCTGGAAGCCACGGGCCGTGCGTGGCGCATCAGCTTCACCAGCTCCAGCCTCAGCGGCCTGCAGGCGGCGGTGGCAGATGGCATGGGCATCAGCCTGCTGCCACCACGCGCCGCGACGGCCATGCACCGCGTGCTGGGCGTCGGGGAAGGGCTGCCCGAGGTGGACAGCTATGAGATCGTCCTGGTCCATCGCCCCACCGCCGACGTCATGGTCAAGGCCTTGGCCGAGGTGCTCGGCGATCTGCTGCAAGGCGCCGCCGGCTGATCCCGACCGCACCCCTCGGCCTGCGCAGGGTCCATCTGGAAGGTGCACGTGGCCAACGACGGGCTTCACAGCTTAGCTGGTCCATAAAACGGGCCTGACTGGCGTATGGCAGATCCTGGCCTTGACCCCCTCCGCCCAGCGCTGCGCAATCGCCATCGGGCGACACGACTCTTCGCATCGCCTGTTCAATCCCAAGGACGCCCCATGCTGCTCATCGAAAAGCTGCACAAAACCTATCCCACGGCGCAGGGCCCGTTGCCGGTGCTGCAAGGCGTCGATCTGCACCTCGACGCCCACAGCAGCCTGGCTTTGATGGGCGAGTCGGGAAGCGGCAAGAGCACCTTGCTGCACCTGATCGCCGGCCTGGACCGGGCCGACAGCGGGCGCATCCTCATCCACGGTCAGGCCCTCGATGCGCGCAGCGAAGCGGGGCTTGCGCAGTGGCGGCGCGAATCCATCGGCCTGGTGTTCCAGCAGTACAACCTCATCCCCAGCCTGGACGTGGCCAGTAACCTCAGCTTCCAGGCGCGCCTGGCCGAACGTCACGACCCCACCTGGGCTACCTATCTGGTCGAACGCCTGGGTCTGAGTACGCTGTTGCGGCGCTACCCCGAGCAGCTCTCGGGCGGGCAGCAGCAACGCGTGGCCATCGCCCGCGCGCTGGCCGGGCGTCCGGCGCTGTTGTTGGCCGACGAACCCACCGGCAGCCTCGACGAAGGCAGCAGCGAAGAAGTGCTGGCGCTGATGCTGCAATTGATCGAGGAGGCCGGCAGCAGCGTGCTGATGGTCACCCACAGCGAACGCCTGGCCGAGCGCTTGCAACTGCGTTGCCGCTTGCAGGCCGGACGGGTACTGCCCGAGCCGTGCCGATGAACGCCTTGCGCATCGCCCTGCACACGCTGCTCAGCCACTGGCGCCGGCACCGCCTGCAAGGGGTGAGCATCTTTCTCGGCCTGTGCCTGGCCACCACCTTGTGGACCGGCGTGCAGGCGCTCAACAGCCAGGCGCGCAGCGACTATGCGCGGGCCAGTGCGGTGCTGCGCACGGCCAGCCAGGTGCAACTGCTGGGGCGTACCCACGAGCGTTTCGACCAGAGCCTGTACGTACGCCTGCGCCTGCTCGGCTGGCCGGTCAGTCCGGTGCTGGAAGGGCGCGTCGCCCTGGCCGGCGACGCGCAACTGAGCGTACGCCTGATCGGTATCGAGCCGCTGAGCTTGCCCAGCGGCTTCAGCGTGGCCGGCACCCGCGCCGAAGGCTTCGACCTGCCGGCCTTCATCGGTGCTAACGGGCAGACCTGGATCGGCCCGGACACCTTGCGCCGGCTGAGACTGCGCGAGGGCGACGTCGCCAGCACCGCCGAGGGCATCCGCTTGCCACCCCTGCACGTGCAGGCGGGCCTGGCACCGGGCGTGGTGGTGGTCGACATCGGCCAGGCGCAGCGCATTCTGCAAGCGCCGGGGCAGGTCTCGCGGTTGTTGTTGGACGGTGCTGTACGGCCTTTGCCGAGCGAGTTCGAGGCGCAGCTGCGCGTGGCGCCCGCCGAAGACGACGGCGACTTGCAGCGTCTGACCGAAAGCTTCCACCTGAACCTCACGGCGCTAGGCCTGCTGGCATTCGTGGTGGGCCTGTTCATCGCCCACGCGGCCATCGGCTTGGCCTTGGAACAGCGGCGTGGCCTGACCCGCACCTTGCGCGCCTGTGGCATCAACCTGCGCACGGTGCTGGCCGCGCTGGCCCTCGAACTGGGGCTGTTCGCCGTGCTCGGCGGGCTGGCCGGCGTGGCGGGCGGCTACCTGTTGGCGGCCGCCTTGCTGCCTGATGTGGCCGCCAGCATGCGCGGCCTCTATGGCGCGCAAGTGGCCGGGCAATTGAGCCTGTCCCCGGCCTGGTGGGCCAGCGGCCTGCTGGTCAGCGTGGCCGGGGCGTTACTGGCCGGCATCAGCGCGGTCTGGCGTGCCGCGCGGCTACCGTTGCTGGCCTTGGCCCAGGCGCAGGCTTGGCGCCGGGCGCAGGGGCCATGGCTGCGTCGTCAGGCCTTGGCTGCGCTGGGGCTGGCGCTGGTCGCCGTCGGTTGCTGGGCGTGGGGGCAGGGGCTGCCCAGCGCTTTCACGTTGATGGCCTGCCTGATGCTGTCGGCGGCGCTGCTGCTGCCGCTGCTGCTCGATCGTCTGCTGGCGGGGCTGGCACGCTTGTGCAGGCGACCGCTGGCGCAGTGGTTCGTCGCCGACAGCCGGCAGCAGTTGCCTGCGCTGAGCCTGGCACTGATGGCGCTGCTGCTGGCCCTGGCCGCCAGCGTAGGCGTGGGCAGCATGACCGAAGGCTTTCGCCGCACCTTCACCGGGTGGCTAGACCAGCGCCTGTCCGCCGACCTGTACCTAACGCCGCGCGACAGCGAGCAGGCCGAGGCCATCGACCGCTGGCTGGCCGAGCAGCCCGGCGTGACCGCGCGCCTGCCTACCTGGCGCGCCGAACTGCGCCTGCAACAGTGGCCGGCGCAAGTGCAGGGGATCGTCGATGCACCTTGGTACAGCCGGCATTGGCCGCTTCTGTCGCAGCGTGACGATGCCTGGACGCAGTTGGCCGCCGGCACCGGGCTGATGCTCAGCGAGCAGTTGGCGCGACGTCTGCGCGTAGGGCTGGGCGGTAGCGTCGAGCTGCCCGTCGCGACCGGCGCCGACCCACGGCCGCTGACCGTAGTCGGGTTGTACGCCGACTACGGCAACCCCAAGGGCCATGTGCTGGTCGGCGCACCCTGGCTGCGCGCCCACGTGCCGCAAGCCAGCCTCAGCGGTATCGCCGTAGCCGTGGCGCCAGGGCAGCTCGGCACGCTGCAGGGGCAATTGCAGCAGCGCTTCGAACTGGGGCCGAGCCGCCTGGTGCAGCAGGCCACCTTGAAAGCCTGGTCGACCGAGGTGTTCAGCCGCACGTTCGCCGCCACCGCGGCGCTCAATACCCTGACCCTCGGCGTGGCAGGTCTGGCCCTGTTCATCAGCCTGCTGACCCTCGGCCAGAGCCGCCTTGGGCAACTGGCACCGCTGTGGGCATTGGGGGTAGGGCGCATGCGCCTGATCGGCCTGTCCCTTGGGCAAACGCTGCTCTTGGCCAGCCTCACCGTACTCCTGGCCATGCCCTTGGGGCTGTTGCTGGCCTGGTGCCTGGTGGCAGTGGTCAACGTGCAGGCGTTCGGCTGGCGCTTGCCGTTGATGATCTTCCCAGGGCAACTGCTGCAACTAGCAGGCCTTGGCCTGTTCACCAGCCTGGCGGCCAGCGCCTGGCCGCTCTGGCAACTGGCGCGTCGCCAGCCGGCCGACCTGTTGAGGACCTTCACCCATGAAGCGTGAATGCTGCCTGCTGCTGAGCCTGTTTTTGGCCGGATGCGACGCGCCCGAATCGACCCCGCGCAGCTACGCCGGCCTCGGCCAGGAAGCGGCCGCCTATACCCAAGTGCAACGTGGGGTCCCTCTGGTGTTCCCACGCGACCACGGCGCCCACGACGGCTTTCGCATCGAATGGTGGTACGTCACCGCCAACCTGCACGACGCCCAGGGCCGCGACTGGGGCGTGCAATGGACACTGTTCCGCTCGGCGCTGCGCCCAGGGGCGGTCGAGCCCGGCTGGAGCAGCGCCAACCTGTGGATGGCCCACGCCGCGTTGACCGGGCCTGGCGGGCACCAATCCAGCGAGCGTCTGGCCCGCGGCGGCATCGGCCAGGCCGGTGTGCAGACCGCGCCACTGCGAGCGTGGATCGACGACTGGGCGCTGACCGGCGATGCGCAGATCCGCGACCTGAACATGCGCGCCCAAGGGGAGGGGTTCGCCTACGACCTAAACCTCGCCAGCCAGAAACCCCTGGTGTTGCACGGCGACCATGGCTACAGCGAAAAGTCCGGCCAGGGCCAGGCGTCGTACTACTACAGCCAGCCGTTCTACCAGGTCAGCGGAGTCGTCGAGCGCGACGGCCAGCGCATCCCGGTTACCGGCAACGCCTGGCTCGACCGCGAGTGGAGCAGCCAACCGCTGGCGGCCGGGCAGTCGGGGTGGGACTGGTTCTCGCTGCACCTGGACGGCGGGGCCAAGCTGATGCTGTTCCAGGTGCGACAGGACCACGGCAAACCCTACCGCGCCGGCACCTGGATCGGCGCCGACGGCCAGAGCGAGCCCTTGCAGGGCGAGCAGATCCAGTTGACGCCGCAAACCTCCACGCGCCAGCGTGAAGGCCAAGTGGTACCGACCCAATGGCGCGTGCAGGTGCCGAGCAAACGACTGGACGTCCAAGTCCAGGCCTTGGAACCGCAGGCCTGGATGCACACTCGATTTCCTTACTGGGAGGGACCGGTGCGCATCGAGGGCAGTAGCGGCGGGCGCGGGTACCTGGAGATGACCGGTTACGCACCATCCGAATGATGCTTTCGGCATTCCCCATGGCGCGGCGAACATCGAAGCATGGCAATGCGCGCTTGGATCGACGCCGCCTGTCGGCTTACTATGAGTGAGCTTGAAGGCTACCAATGGTCAGGCTAATAGTTAGGCATTGCCAGGGGGGCGCCTATGCAACAACGTTTCGTCATCGTGCCGGCATTGCCCGTCGAAAAAGACATCCACAAACGTCGGGCTCGGGCGTGGGCCAGCCTGTGCAATCCGCGATTCGACCTGTACGACACCCTTGAGAAACAACGTCTGCCGCTGAGCCTGAAGGACCGGCCGGAAGCCGAGGCCGAATGCAGCCGGCGCAATTGCCTGGGCTGAGTTCGAGAGAAGTGAAGGGGCCACAACGCTCGATGGCGCGTTACCGCGAGGCAGACGGTCAACGCGTTGGAACCCCATAAAAGAACGCCCATACAGCCTGTGTATGGGCGTTCTTTTATGGGGTTCGCTTAGGGCGGCCGGGCCCCTCGCTCAGCCAGTCCATGCCGACGCGTCACAGCGCGTAATGCTTCAACTCCCGCGCAATCAGCAGCCGCTGGATCTCGCTCGACCCTTCATAGATCTGCGTGATGCGCGCATCGCGGTAATAGCGCTCGACCGGGTAGTCCTCCAGATAGCCATAGCCGCCATGCACCTGGATCGCCCTCGAACACACCCGCTCGGCCATTTCCGAAGCGAACAGCTTGGCTTGCGAGGCCTCGGACAAACAAGGCCTGCCGGCGCTGCGCAGGCGTGCGGCGTGGAGGATCAACAGGCGCGCGGCGTTGACCTGCACCTGCATGTCGGCCAGCAGGTTGGCGATGCTCTGGTGCTCGGCGATCGGCTTGCCGAACTGCACCCGCTCGCGGGCGTAGCCCAGCGCCGCCTCGAACGCCGCCCGGGCGATGCCCAGGGCCTGGGCGGCGATGCCGATGCGCCCGCCTTCGAGGTTGGAGAGGGCGATGGCCAGACCCTTGCCGCGCTCGCCGAGCAGGTTCGCCGCCGGGATGCGGCAGTCGTTCAGGCTGACTGCGCAAGTGTCGCTGGCGCGGATGCCCATCTTGTGTTCGCTGCGCTCGACATGGAAGCCGGGCGTGTCTGTAGGTACCAGAAAGGCCGACAGGCCCTTCTTGCCCAGCTCCGGGTCAGTCACGGCAAAGACGATGGCCAGGCCCGCACGACGCCCGTTGCTGACGAACTGTTTGGCGCCGTTGAGCACCCACTGGTCGCCCACGCGCTCGGCCCGGGTACGCAGGTTGTGCGCCTCGGAGCCAGCCTGGGGTTCGGTCAGGCAGAAGCAGCCGATGACCTCGCCGCTCGCCAGGCGCGCCAGCCAGGTGGCTTGCTGCTCGGCGTTGCCATGGGCCAGCAGCGGGCCGCAGCCCACCGAGTTGTGGATGCTCATCAGGGCGCCGGTGGCACCGTCGGCCACGGAGATTTCCTCTACCGCCAGGGCGTAAGCGACGTAGTCGGTGTAGCTGCCGCCTTGGGTATCGGGCACCACCATGCCGAGCAGGCCCAGCTCGCCCATCTGGCGCACCACGCCGTCGTCGATCCAGGCGGCCTTTTCCCAGGCCTGGGCATGCGGGGCGATCTCGTTGCGCGCGAAATCGCGCGCCATGTCGCGGATCATCACCTGCTCTTCGTTCAGTTCGATGTCATGCATGCGGGGCTCCGGGTCAAAGGCCTTCGAAGAATCGCGCCACCTGGGCGTCGGATACGGCTGCGGGGGTCGACGGGTTCCAGCGCGGCTGTTTGTCCTTGTCGATCAGCAGGGCACGCACGCCCTCGATGATGTCGCCGTGTTCGAACCACTGTCGATCAACGTGCAGCTCCTGGGCGAAGCACTGCTCCAGGGTCAGTTCGCGGCCGCGGCGCACCAGTTCCAAGGTCACCGCCATGGCCAGGGGCGAGCGGGTTTCCAGCAGGTCGGCGGTGGCCAGCGCCCAGGCATGGCTGTCGCCGAGGTTCACCGCGCGCAGTTGTTCGATGAACGCCGGCACGTCGGCCTGCGCGAAATAGTGGTCGATCGCCGGGCGCAGGGCCGCCAGCGGTGCGTCTTCCAGACGCTGCTGGCCGAGTTTGGCGAGTAGCCCTTGCAGGTCCTTGAGTGGGTAGCTGCCGAATTGCACACGGTCCAGACCAGCGTCCAGCTCGGCCAGGACGGCGCTGGGCAGGTACCAGTCGGCCAGCCCGCAGTACAGGGCGTCGGCCGCCTGGATCTGGTTGCCGGTGACGCCCAGATACACGCCCAACTGGCCGGGCAGGCGCGAAAGGAAATAGCTGCCGCCCACATCGGGGAAGTAACCTATGCCCACCTCGGGCATGCCCAAACGGCTGCGTTCGGTTACGACGCGAAGGTCGCAGGCCTGCGCCAGGCCCATGCCGCCACCGAGGGTGAAGCCGTCCATCAGCACCATCAAGGGCTTGGGGTAGCGGTGCAGGCACAGGTCGAGCGCGTATTCCTCTTCGAAGAACACCTCGTGCAAGGTGCTGCCGGCCTTGTAGCTGTCGTACAACGAGCGGATGTCGCCGCCGGCGCAGAAGCCTTTCGGGCCTTCGCCACGCAGCACCACGGCCAGCACCTGATCGTCATGGCGCCAGGTGTCGAGCTGGCGCTGCAGGCTGCGCACCATCTCCAGGGTCAGCGCGTTGAGGCCCTCGGGGCGGTTCAGGGTGAGGTGGCCGATGCGGTTGCGGACGCTCGCCAGCACTTGGGTGGCGGGCGGGATTGGGGCCTGTGCGGTCATCGCGATCTCCTTGCGGGGTTGTCGTTGTCCAGGAAGCGCTGCGCTACGCGGGGTCGGCCGATGCTGGCATGGGCAGAAGGCCCGGACAATCGGCAAATCTGCAGCGCGGTGCTGCATTTTTGCCGTGGCTCAGCTCGCACTCAGCACGCGTACGCGTAGGGGGTATGACAACGGTGAGGGGCCAATGACTGAGTAGGCCTGTAGGTGCAGCCTTTTGAAACGATGTTGCTCGATGTATAGCCCCATGGTGTTGAGCAGTCTAGAACACGACGTTAAGCCGATTCGTCAAGCGGCTTCTAGCTGGCTGTCGTTCAAGCGACCTGGCAGTTATGACAGTAGAGGAGTAGGGGCTGGCAGAGCACACTCGTCTAGGAAAGCACTAATTCGAATATGTCGGGAATGTCCTCATGAGTTCATTAAAACGTCCCTTCAAGACGCAGAGATTCTTTTTTCAAAACAATCGGCTGATATGTTCGTTGGGACCTATGCCTCGACGTCTACTAGGAGGCAATGGCCTCGCGCTCGCCGAGCTGGGCGAGAACACATTGTCAAGCCGGCTTCTGCAAACGGATGATGCGAAGACGCCTTTACTCAGCTACCCCGGAGACGTTCATCAGAATTATTCACCTTATGGTTTTCTGCATATAGCGCCCTCGGCATATCTTGTCGCTTACAGTGGGCGGCGACTCGATACGCTGTTGAATGCTTATGCGCTTGGCAACGGGCATCGGTTCTACAGTTCGGTGCTGATGCGATTTTTCCAGCCTGATGGGCACTCGCCTTTCGGCAAGGGCGGGCCCAACGCTTATAGCTATGGTCAAAACGATCCCATCAATAAGCACGATCCCACAGGGCAATGGTGGGAATGGTTGAGAAACAGTATCAATTGGCTAAAGGCTAGGTCCCCTCAAGTCGCCTTTTACACACCTCTATCAGCCGTAAATGATCAGGTGCTGTCAAGTCCGCATGTCTACGTCGCCGTACATAGAGCACCCACATCCCCTGCAAATGAGCCACTCGTAAGGTTTCGTATTCCATACTTGGAGGCGGCGGCTGATGTAGGTCGTTTGGTGACCAATTTTACGACCGATTTTGCGCAAGAGATTCAGGTTCTGTCTCGGTGGGGCGCAAGAGTTACCGTAGCAGGGGGCACAGGTCTTGTAGTAAATAACGGGCTACGCATGCTAGGCACGCCTGGCTTGGCAAGTTCAGCAGTTGCTCTCAGCGCCGAAGTCGCGATCCTAGGAATATGGGAAAGAGATACTTTTAGAGATGCAATTCGATACATTAGAGGGAGCGGCGGGAATATTCGTCAAGAACTTCAGTCCGTTTGATCGACGGACTTTATTCGACCCTCTGCTCGTTGAGGAGTTTATGACCCATGTCGTTTGATAATCGCGTCCGCTTTCATGTCAAGCTCAAGTCGGATAAATGGGCATTGCCTAGGCAACTCCAGCACACACGCGTCAACGGAGAGTGGCGGGACTTTTTATGATTGCTGGCTGCGCCCACGCCCGCGCAGCTTGAGCCACTGCCAACCGCGCACGGCGATGCCCAATGCAACCCCGCTCGGCCGCCAGCTGAAACAGCTCAAGCGCCAGTGCTCGATGAACCCCGTCTGCCGCTCGTGCAGTTGATGGCTGGAATTGTCCAGGCTTACCCGCGAGGCATCGATCCACGTCCAGCCTTCGTCCAGCCCCCAGTAGATCAGCGCTTCGAGCAGCACCCGGCCGCTGCCCAGGTCGCGGTGCTCGGGCAGGAAGGCCAGGTTGTAGTCGTAGAAACGCCCATCTTCGAGCAGGCCCAGGCGATAGCTGATGCAGCGTCCGTCCAGCTCCAACAGCACGGCACAGACCTGGCCCTGCTCGGCCAACGCGGTGAAGGCCTGGTACATCCACTGCCGGCGCTGTGCGCCGGAGAAGATGCCCACCGCGTCGTCGCCCTTCCAACTGGCGTCCTCCACCGCGCTGACCGCGTCGAGCAGCGCGTCGATGTTCGCCGCATCGGCCAGCACGCGGCGCTCCACTGCGCCGCAGGCAGCGATACGCTTGCGCGCCCGGCGCAATTTGTAGCGCGGGTCACCGCTGACTTCCTGGCGGTCGGCGGCGCTGATGCGGTGCACTGGCACGCGGCAGCTCAGACGCCGTTCGAAGGTCGAGCTGCGACGGGTCCAGCAGGTCAGCCAGGGCTCGTCGGCCGTCGCCGAGGACACTTCACTCAATTGCAGCAGCGCATGCGGCAGGCGCCGGCGGATACAGCGCAGTACCTGGCCGGCGGCTTGCACCGGCAACGCGTTCAGCAACCCGATACGGTCGCTCAACGGGTAGCCCAGGTGGCGCACCACCGCCACGCGTAGCGGGCCGAACGCCTCGCGGCCGCGCACCAGCGGCAGGCACAGGCGCAGCTCGCCTTCCGCGTAGCCCAGCAGCACCGCCAGTTCCTGGCCCGGTCCCAGCGCCTGGGCGGCGGCGCGCAGCCAGCCCAGATGGTTGAATGGCGTACTGCCGGCCACGCGCTGGCGCAGCGCTTCGTATTCGGTGGCAGGAAAGTCGGCCTCGCTCAGTGAATGGCACCAGCGCAGCTCCACGGCCATGCTCAGACCGCCGTCGCGGGAGGGGTGGCCGTGGGCTTGCGCAGCCAGTCCAGGCGCGAGCCGTGATAACGGCTCTGCCGGTAAAACTTGTAGCCGAACAGGTGGTACACGTGCTGGATGCGCCCTTGCTCGTGGTAGCCCATGCGCAAGTGCAAGCGCAACGCCGGGACGTTGTGCAGCGCACACACGTCGACCACCTTCACGCAACCCTGGGCACGCATCACCTGCCACAGGCACAGCTGCGCCTCGGTGGAAATCGGCGTGCCCCAGTAACGGCGTATCGACTCGCCGCCGAACTGGAAGAACTCGCCAGGTCCTACCGGGAACCAGCAGCCGAAGTGATGGCGGTCGTGGTAGTCGCGGGTGCTGCCCCAGACGAAAGCGCAGGCGTCGCCGTCCTCGTCCAGCCACATCAGCCCCACGTGGCCCTCGGCGGCCAGTTCGCGCATGGTCTGCACGCGGTCGCCGAAGTGCCGGGCGAAGGCAGACGCGTTGTGCACCGTGATGCGCTCCATGTGCAAGGGCGGCGCAGGCTTGGTGCTGTGCGGGGGCACGGGCGTCACCAGGTCGCGCTCCATCCACAGCAGTTGCTCATGGCGATAGACGAAGCGCCGCACGATGCCATTGACGGCGCCGCGCAGGCCTTTGCGCCGGACGTACTGCTCAAGAGTACTCAATGCAGAGATCATGGTGCCTCCAAGGCGGGGTAGGGGGTCGGGTTCATTGACCATCGGTCCAGGTCAGCGCGAACAGCGTGCGCCCGGCGAGGACAAGCCGCGCTTGCCCGTCCGTGCAGGTGAAGTTGGCGTCTCGCGGCTGCTGGTCGGGGCCGAACAGCTGCAAGGTGGCGCCACGGCAGGCCTTGCCCAGGTCGTCGACGCGCAGGTGCTGGGTACGGTCGGCCTTGTTGACGCCGAACAGGCTGCGCCGATCGCCGTCGGCCATGGCCAGGGCGTCCACTTCGAAACCGTCGTTGCCCAGCGCCAGCACGTGCGACAACCAGTGCCGCTGCATGAAGTGGTGCGCCAGGGCCACGGGCTTCGGCGTGAAACGACCACGGGCTTCGTCGACTTCGACCATGCCCTTGGGCCAGGCGGCTTCGTCGCCCAGGTGGAACCAGTTGAGCATGTCCAGCAGGCCATCGGCCGAAGCGTTGATAGCCACTGACGCCCACCACAGGCCGGCGAAATCGGTGTTCTGTTCATAAGGGCTGAGGTTCGAGCCGCTGGAAATGTTGGTCTGGTCGAGCAGCAGGGCCTTGCGCGGGCGGCCTTGGGCGTCAAGCCCGACCAGCTCGGCGGCCTGGCGCACCTGGGCACGGTAGATCCGCGTGGCCAGCAGATCGCGCACCAT
Source organism: Pseudomonas sp. MLB6B (assembly GCF_054508135.1). NCBI lineage: Bacteria > Pseudomonadati > Pseudomonadota > Gammaproteobacteria > Pseudomonadales > Pseudomonadaceae > Pseudomonas > Pseudomonas sp. MLB6B. The sequence continues at coordinate 2,907,930 of NZ_CP199313.1, forward strand.
CCACTGGTGCCAGGCCAGCGCGTCGATCTGCTCGCCGTGGCTGGCCAGCAGGCGGCGCGCCCAGTCCAGGCCGATGCGTGCGGCGCTGTCTTCGTGCAGCGGGCCGTTGACCAGGTTGGAACTGGCCGGCATGGCGATGCGCACGCCGGCCTCGCGCGCACCGGGGTAGCGACGTACCTGGGCAGCCAGGATCTTGAAGTCGCGGGCATAGCGGGCGTAGTCGGGGTAGTTGAGGTTCGGCTCGTCGGCGAAGGCCACGTAGTGCAGCGCCTTGCCACCCAGCTCGACGCTGGTGGCGAGCCAGGCGTCGAGCCCCTCGCGGGTGTCGCTCTCCGGGTCGAGCACGGCGCGCCGTCCGCTGCCGGCCAGCAAGGTGATGTCCTGGGCGATGGGGTAGCGGTCCTGGTAGAAGCGGCGCATCGGACGCTCATAGCCGGGCTGGCGGCGCAGCACGTCGACAAAACTGTACCAACCGGTCGCCTGCGGTCGCACGACGTCGATGGCGGGGTAGCTGGCCTTCGGCGGCAACTGGTATGGCACGTTCACGCCCAGACTCGCGCTGCGCCCGAGTACCTTGCGGCCAACACGCAACGTCACTTGGCCGTCGGCCAGGGCCAGCGGGCCGAGGTGGTCGGCGCGTTGGGCGAACAGGTTGGCCGTGCCGTCCAGCCAGAACGCCGCCTTGCCGCGGCCGATCAGACGCAGGCGATAGGTGCGCGCTTGCTCGGCCACGGGCAGAGCCAGGCGGTCGAATTGCCAGTAGGCACGATAGGGTTTGAGCGGCAGTTCCTGAGCCTGTCCGTCGTCTAGCCGTTCGACGCGCAAGGCCCGTATCCCACCATGGAACTTGCCCGCGAGGCTTGCGTGTTCGCCGGCCTCGACGCGGAAGTACAGCACCGTGTTCGCAGGGGCCTGCACGCTGAAGTGCACCTTGGCCGGTGCGAACTGGGCGCGGGTGCTGGCATCGAGCGTGACACGGTAGCGTCGGAAGCTGTAGCCCGGCACTTCCAGTTGATAGGCGTGCTCGCTGGCGGCCAGCGGCCAGCGCTGCTCGCCGGAGGTTTGCGTGCGCTCGATATGGCGCTCGCCTTGCAAGTGCCCGTGGCCGTCGAGCAGGTAGAGGTATTCCTCAGCGGCATCGGCCTGCCAGGCCGGGCGCCAGTCGATGTCCAAGGTGTCGTTGCCAGACGGTTGCAGGTACAGGCTACCGTCGCGCAGGTCGCTCCAGGTCAGCGGCTCGGCCCGGCCTGGCCCGGCCAGGATGAGGGCGGCCAAGGCCAACAAGGTGCGCGGGCTCATGCCGGGCTCCGTTGCAGCATCCGCCGCAAGGGCGCTAAGTCGCTGGGCAGCACGATCAACGTGCGCCACGGCGAGACACCGCTGAGCCGGCAATACAGCGCCAGCATCATCACCGCCCCGGCCAGATAAGTCACCGACGAGGCCAGCGCCGCGCCGAGAATACCCAGCGCGGGAATCAGCAGCAGGTTCAGCGCCAGATTCAGCGCAGCGCCGATGCCCATGATCCACGACACCGCTCCTGGGCGGTTCTTGCCCAGCAGGTCGAGGCGCAGGATGCTCACATGGCTGACGCCAAGCAGCCCCGGCAGCAGGCCAAGCAGCGCCGGGTAGGCCGGCTGGTAGGCGCTGCCGAACAAGGTGACGATCAACCATTCGCCGACCAGCGCCATGCCCAGGCAGGCCAACAGCATGCTGGTGCAGGTCAGGCGCAGGGCCAGGGGGGTCAGCCGGCTCATCTCGGTCTCCTGGCGCAGCAGGCGTTTCATCAGCGGCGTGGTGACCGCTTCGGGCACGATGAACAACAGCTCGGCTGCCGCGGTGGCCATGGCGTACAGCCCCAGCGGGGCGCTGCCGAGCAGCGTGCCGACCAGCAGGAAGTCGCCACGCTGCATGGCCTGGCGAAACAGCATGTCGGGGTGGCTCTTGGCACTGTAGGCCAGCAGCTCGCGCTGGCCGCTGCGGTCCCAGCGCAGGCCGATGGGGTGGGCACGCCCCAGCCAATACAAGCCAAGTGCGACGAACAGGCCCAAACCGCCGAGCCAACTGAGCACCGCCGCTTCCAGAGCGGCGTCGCGCCACCACCACAGCAAACCGCCGAACAGCAGCAGCGGTACGAGCGATTCGAGCAGGCGCAGTGCGTTGTAGGTGCCAGTGGCGCCGGAAGCGTTGTGCAGGGTCAGCAGGGCGGTCTTGAGTACCGACAGCGGCACCGCCAGCAGCAACAGCCAAACCAGCAGCCCGAGTTGCGCGGTGGCCTCCAGGCGCGTGCCCAGCGCCTGGGCCAGGACGATGCTGAGCAAGGTCAGCAGGGTCGCCAGCAAGCAGCCGTACAGCAGCGCCTGGGTCAGCAGCAGGCCCATGCTGCGCTGCTTGGCCGCCTGGTAACCCAGGGCGGTGTTCAGGCCGCCGCAGCCGAGCGCGGCGATCAGGTCTGGCAGGGTGTTGAGCAAGGCGAACAGGCCACGCTCGCTGGGGCCGAGGATGCGCGCCAGCAAGATGTTGCGCGCCAGGCGCAGCACCAGCATGGCGAGGTTGGTGCCCAGGCTCAGCACCATGTGGCGCAGATAACCGTTGCCCTTCATCGACGCGCTCCCAGGCACATGCGCCACGCCAGCAGCGAAGGGTGGCGCGCGCTGCGTTGGCTGACCCCGATGCGCGGCAGCGCCAAGGGGTCATCCTTGGCCTGGTGGATCGCTGGGTGGGTGCCCAGGGCGAACGCATAGTCATGCGCCGCCAGACGCTGACGCACCCGTGCGTCATGGTCGCCGTTGGGGTAGCAGTACACCGGCAGCGGATGCGCACAGCCCCGTTGCAGCGCCGCACGGCTGCGCGCCAGTTCCGCGTCGAGGCTGGCATCGTCCAACTCCGGCAGCAGCGCGTGGCTGGCGCCATGGGGGCCGAAGCTGACCAGCCCCGATGCCTCCAGCTGGCGCACCTGAGGCCAGTCCAGTGCTTGCGGCAGCGATTCGGCCGGGCAGGTTTCGGTGAGCCGGTGCAGCACCGGGGACGGCAGCGCCTTGAGGCTTTGCAGATAATCCGCCAGGGCCTGGCTGCGCAGCGCCTGCGTAGGCGCGGCGAACACCGCCGTCGGGACCGGGCAGCCTTGTTCGCCCAGACGCTTGCGCAGCGCCATGCAGGGTGCCTGACCGTGGCTGCCCCACAGCGTTTCGCCCAGGCTTTCCCACCAGAAGCGCTGGCGGCTGCCGATGTAGTCGGTGGACAGAAAGATGCTCGCCGGTACCCGATGCTGGTTCAACAGGGGAAAGGCATGCAGCGCGTTGTCGCGCCAGCCGTCGTCGAAGGTCAGCGCCACGCGCGGTCGCTGTCCGGCCCGTGGCGGTCGTTCAGGGTCGAGCAGGCTCATCAGTGGCACGCAGTCGAAATGCTGGCGCAGCCAGCGCAACAGCCGGTCGAAGGCCTGCGGCCCGAGGCACAGCTCGTTGCGGTGCGGCAGCTCGGCGCTGGCGTCGTCGGCCAGCACTCGGTGCAGCATCAGGATCACCCCGCCACCGCGCAGTTGCAGGCGGCCCGCCGGCGAATTCAGGTACAGCCAACCACTGGCGCGTTTGAGGTGGGTCTTGATCGGCATGGCGAGTCCTCAGCGGGTCTGGTCGGGCGCCCATTGGGCGTAGCTGCGTCCACGCAGGAAGTGCCACAGCCCCAGGCTCATGCCCGCCGCCGTGACCAGCACGAAGGCGGCCAGGCGGAAAGGCTTGGGCAGGCGCTGGCGGCGGTCGAGCAATCCAGCCAGGGCGATGGCGTAGGCCAGCACCTGGGCGAGCAGCGCCAGACGGTAGAAGCCGCCAGCCTCGAGCAGCAGCAGGTTGCTCAACAGCAAGGGCAGCAACAGCACTGGCGCCAAGCGCCGGATCAGCTTGTGGCTGATCAGGGCGATGGCGTACAGGCCATGGCGGAAAGGGTCGAGCAGGCGGCGGCGGGCCTTGAGGCTGATCAGCCCGCCGACGGTGACGCGCTGTCGGCGGCTGAATTGGCGCCCGGCGTCCTCGGTGCCGTAGTCGACGGCGCGCGCTTGGTCCACATAGGCCACCTGCATGCCTGCCACCGGCGCGCAGGTGCTGATGAAGAAGTCGTCGTTGACCCGTGCGGGGATCGGTTGGTACAGCGCGCGGCGCAGTGCCTGCAAGGCGCCGTCGGCCGACACGCAACAGCCGGCGCGCTGTTCGAGACGGCGCAGCCAGGCCTCCTGGCGGCGATACAACGCTTCGCCATGGCTCAGGCCCTTGCCGCCCAGCGGGATGACCATGTTGCCGCCCGTGGCGCCCACCTGCGGGTCGGCGAAGGGCGCCAGGAGTGCAGCGAACGTACCGTCGAGCCACTGCACGTCGGCATCGGTGAATACCAGCACCTCCCCGCAGCAGTGCGCCACCGCCGTGTTGAGCGTGTCGTTCTTGCCTTGCCGAGGCAGGTCGAGCACCAGAATGCGCGGGTCGTCGAGGCTGCTGGCCAAGGCCACCGTACCGTCGCTGGAGCCGTCGCTGGCCACCACCACTTGCAGGCTGGCGAGCTCCACGCGTTGCGCCAGCAGGTTGCGCAATTTGGCCTTGATGTGCCGCGCCTCGTTGTGTGCGGCGATCACCACGCTGACGTGCAAGGGCACAGGCGACAGTGACGGCTGGCGTCTGCAGAACGGCCCGACCAGCACCAGCAACAGGGGGTAGCCCAGCCAGGCGAAGGCAGGCAAGGCCAGGCAGGTCCAGAAGATCGCTTCAGCCACGGGCGGGCCTCCTCGGGTAGCGGTTGCACAGGCTCAGCAGTACGGCGCCAGCGGCCACGCGCAGGCGCAGCCAGTGCAGGCCGCACAGTTGCAGGGTGAACAGCGGGTCGCGCTGGCGCAGGCTCTGGCGGATGCCGAGCGCCGCAGCCGGTAGCGCGCCGACGGCCAGCAGCGCCAAGGTCGGCGCTGGGTGGCCGCCCAGCAGCGCCAGCAGCGCCGCGAGGTCGCAGGCACCGGCAGCCAGCGCCAGCAGCGGAAAACGCCACAGCCGCAGGCTCGGCGCGTGCTGGCGCAGCAACTGCAAATGCCCGCCCTGGCGCCATAGCTCCTTGCCCAGCCATTCGCCCCAGCGACCTTCGAAGCCCCAGTGCAGCACGGCCGGCGCACGCACGCTGGTCAAGCGCGCGCCGGCCTGGGTCAGGCGCCAGGTGAAATCCTTGTCTTCGCCGGTGCTCAAGCGCTCGTCGAAGCCGCCGACCTGATCGAACCAGCGGCGCTGCATCAGCAGGTTCTGCGTGGTCAACCAGCGCACGTGCAGCGTGCCGCTGCGCCAGGTGCGGCGCTGCCAGGCCTGGGCATACCAGGGGGCCGTCGACGGCGTGTCGCAGGCCAGGGCGAAGACGTCGCCGCGCTGCTCTTTGTGCAGCTCCAACAGCCGCACCAGCCAGTGCGCGGGCACTTCCACGTCGGCGTCGAGGAACGCCAGCCACTGGCCCTGGCCGATGGCCGCGCCGCGGTTGCGCAGCGCACCGATGCTCAACCCCGGCAGCGCCAGCACCCGGGCGCCCAAGGCGCGGGCCAGGGCCGGGCCGTCGTCGCGCGAGCCGTTGTCGACCACGATCAGCTCGCAGACCAGCCCCGCCTGGGTGGCCGCCTCGCGCGCGGCTACCAGAGTGCGGGCGATGTGCCGGGCCTCGTCGAACATGGGGATGACGATGCTGATCCGGTTCATGCGCTGCGCTCCTCGCAGGCGTGTTCGGCCTCGCTGCGCAGCACGCTGGACAGCGCCAGCATGATCCACAGGTATTTGTGGTTCGGCGCGCTGAGAAACAGCAGGAACAGCCCGAGGGCGAGCATGCTCATGCTCAGGTGGGTCAGCAGGTCGGCGCGTGGCCGTTGCCCGGCCTCCAGCCACAGGCGGCGGGCTCGCCACAGGTTGCGCCAGGCCAGGACGATCATGGCGCAGAACAGAAGCCCGGCCGGGATGCCGGTTTCACTGAACAGCTCCAGGTAAGTGTTGTGCGCCTGGCGATAGAGGTTGCTCGCCTTGGCGTTGGGCGCAAAGCCGTTGGCGAAGCCCGTGGTGGCGTAGTGCAGTGGAAAGGTGCCGGGCCCGGCGCCGAGCAGCGGGTCGCTGCGGATCATCTCGCCACCGACCACGATGTACGAGGCGCGCCGGCCTAGGGACTCGTCGCGGTTGCCGCTGGCGCCTGCGCCGAGCAGCACCAGCGACTCGATGCGCTGCACGTAGCTCGCCGGCAGCAACGCCGCCGCCGTGGGCAGCAGCAGGGCCAGCCCCAGCACGACGAAGCCCAGGTGGCGCGGGCGGATGCGCGTCAGCCAGGCGCGGTAGTGCACCAGGGCGATCGCCAGGCTGGTCAGCACCACCACCAGCCCCGAGCGCGAGTCGGTCTTGGTCATGCCGGCCAGCAGCAGCCCCAGGCAGCCCAGCCACAGCAGCCTTTGCAGCCGGCCGCGGCTGTGCAGCAGCGCCCACAGCGCCAGCGGCACGGCCACGGCGATCAGCAGGGCGAACACGTTGGCGTCGTCCAGCAGGCCACGGGCGCGGCCCTGTTCCTGGAACCTGGCCGAGAGCACCGCCATCGCGCAGGTGACCGCCACGCTGAGGCTGACCACCTTGCACAGCATGCCCAGGTTGAGGTCGCGGCCGACCAGCAGGGTGATGGCGAACAAGACGAAGCCCACCGCCATGGTGCGCAGGTGGCCCAGCGACAGGCCGAGGTTGTCGCTTAGCAGCAGGCTCAACAGGTAGAAGCCGAGAAACGGCAGCAGCAGGCGCCACTGGTTGCTGCGCAGGCGTTCGGCCGGCAGCTGGCCGAGCAGCAGCTGTACCACCAGCACCAGCGCCAGGGACGCGCCGATCAGCTTGGCGCCGGTCAGTTCGCTGTCCTTGAACAGGCCTTCGAACGGCACCAGGGCAACGATCGCCAGCAGGCCCCAGGCCGGTTTGCGGTATAGCGCCAAGAGGCCCGCCAGGCCCAGCACCGTGCCCGGCGCCAGGTACGGCCAGGGGCTGGCCAGCAGGCCCAAGCTGAGCAGCGTCAGCAGGCCGATCAGCGACAGCGGCAGGATCATGGGCAGACCTCCAGGGATGCGTGCCGGTACACCCGCGCCCAATGCTGGGCCAGACTCGGCAAGTGGTGGTGCTGGCGCTGGCGTTGCCAGGCGCGGGCACTCAGTTCGGCGGCCTGGGCCGGGTCCAGCAGCAGGGCCTCGAGGTGCTCGCCCAGTTGCGCCACCGCCAGCGGCGGGGCCAACAGGCCACTCACGCCATGCTCGATGACATCGGGTATGCCGCCCACGGCGAAGGCCACCACCGGCACCCGTTGCTGCATCGCTTCGAGCAGGATCATCGGCGTGCCTTCGGTTCGTGAGCTGATCACCAACGCATCCAGACGGTCCATCCACGGCGCCATGTCGGCCTGAAAGCCGACCAGGCGGATGCGTGCGCCCAAGCCTGATGCGTCGATGCGTGTCTGCAAGGCCGTCCGTTGCGGGCCGTCGCCGATCATCACCGCGCACAATTTGGGCTGGCGCTGGCACAGCGGGATCATGCCATCGAGAAACAGATCGGGGCCTTTCTCCAGGCTCAGGCGGCCGACGTAGCCCACCTGCCAGCCCGCGCCGCTGCGCGCCCGCACAGCGCTAACTGTGGCTTCGGGCAGCCCGTTGGGAATGACCGCCAACTTGCCCGCCGCCACGCCGGCCGCTTGCAGCAGGCGGGCGATGCTGCCCGCCACGCAGACCACCTGGCCGACCGCAGCCGTACGGCACAGCCGCATGGACAGCCAGGTGTAGAGCCGCTGTTTGCGGCTGCTCGGGGTGAACCCGTGCTGGGTGCTGACCAGCGCCAAGCGCCACAGCGTCGCCGCCAGCCACGCCGTCAGCAGGCCGCGGAAATTGTGGCTGTTGAGCAGCGGCCGCTGCCCGCGAAGCTGGCCGACGAATGTTAATGCCGCAAGCAGCCGCGGACGGTTGGCGCAGGCCACGCCGGCAGCGCGGAAGCGCGCGAGCAGCGGTTCCGGCGCCCCGAGGAACAGCACCTGGTGTCGCCCCGGCGTGTTCAGGCAGTGGTCCAGCAGCATGCGCTCGGCGCCATAGAAACCACCGCTGCCCAGCAGGTGCAGCACCGGGCGTGCGGGAGCCTCGGCGCCGTTCAATTGCGCACCCAATGGGCCAGGCGCGGCAACGACCAGCGCCGATGCGGATTGCTCAGCACTGGGGCGTGGTCGTTGAGCACCAGCAGTACCGGCAGGTCGAGCTGTTGGGTGATCTGCGCCGGGTGCTTGAAGCGGCGGTCGAAGAACTCGCGCAGGTACACCAGCGCGACGGCCAGCAGCAGCCCGGTCAGCAGGCCGAACGGAATGATCAGGCCCGGGCGTGGGAAGGCCGGCTCGGTCGGTTCGTACGGCGCGCTGAGGATGCGCGCGTTGGACTGCTCGGCACTGAGCTGGCGTTCGCCGCGGGCTTCCTCGAAGCGCTGGGTGTAGGTGAAGAAGGCCTTGTGCAGCGCATCGATCTCGGTATCTAGCTGGCGCGACTGGCTCTGGGTCTGCTGCAACTGATGCACCCGCGCTTTGTAGTCGGCGATGCGCTGGGTCTTCTGTTCGATCACCCCCTGCACCACGGCCAGGTCCTTTTCCCGCTCCTGGATGCGGTTGGCCACCACCTTGAGGAACTGCTGGCGCGACTTGGCGATCTGCTCGCGCTGCACCAGCATCTGCTCGCTGCCGGGCTGGAACACCGACAGGTCGTTGTTGTAAGCCAGCAACTGGTTGCTCAGCTGCTGGCCCAACTGGCGCACCTCGCGGTCTTCGAAGGCCACGTTTTCGTTGTCGTTAGTGGTGGTGAAGGTGAAGGGGAAGGCGTAGTCGCGCACGTTGGCGTTGCGTGCGGCGGCCAGGCTGGTCTTGAGGTAGGCCAGCCACTGGCTGCCTTGCAACAGACGGTCGCGGTACTGGTTGAGCGCCTGCTCCTCGGTGTTGATGGCATTCAAGCGGAAGGTGATCTCTTCGCGGGGGTCGGACGAACCGATGCCCTGCAGCATCGCTAGCCGCCTCTGCTCCAGGTCGCTGATGCGCGTCTGGTAGTGCAGTTTCTTCTGCTCGTAGAAGGTTTCCGGCAGCTCGTTCGATTGCAGGTCCTGGCGGTTGCGCAGGTAGTTGTCGAGCAGGCGCTGGACCAGCAGGGTGCCCAGTTGCGGATCGGGGGTGGCGTAGCTCACCGAGACCACGTTGGAGCCGGGCAGGGTCTCGACCGTGAGGTACTTGATGGCGTCCTCGGTGAGGTTGTCCAGCTCGGTGTCGCGCACCGGGTCGACCTCCAGGCCCATCCAGGTCCGCAACGGATTGACCAGGTGCTCGCGCAACGGGTTGACCACGCCGGTGCGCAGCGGCGTCAGCACGAAACGTTGCAGCAAGGTCGGCGGCACGTCGTAGCGACCCTCGGCGCGCAACTGGGCGATGGTTTCGCGGATCAGCGCTGGCGAGCGCAGGATGGTGCTCTCGGTCTCCATGTCCGACAGGGTCGGTGGCACGAACTTGTCGCTCTCTTGCAGCAGCGCGCTGTTGCCATCGCTTTGCGAGAGCTTTTTCGACTGCACGATGACTTCGGCATTGATCTCGAAGGTCTGCTTGAGCACCAGCGGCAACAACAGCGCCACCACGGCGAAGACCAGGAACACCCGCTTGACCGTGCGCCGGTTGGCGAACAGCGCCCGCAGGCATTCATGCACATAGTTTTCTTTGCGGTTCATGTCCATGCCCCTGGTTGATCAGTCTTCGTTTTTGTTGTCGACGCGGTAGCCGAAGCTGAACCCCACGCCCTGGAACAGCACCACGTCGGCCAGTTGCCGGGCCAGGTCACCGGCGCTGGCGAGCTTGGTCTTGGGCACGTAGAGCATGTCGTCGGGTTGCAGGTAGGCCACCTGCGCGGCGCTGGCGTCCAGGGCCTTGTCGATGTCGTAGGGCATGGCCTGCACCTGGTTGCCGGTGCGGCGCAGGATCATCACCGAGTCGAGCCGGGCCTTGAGGTTGGGACCGCGGGCCAGGGTCAGGGCTTCGAGCACCGAGATCGGCCGGCGGATCGGGTAGGCGCCCGGTTGCGCCACCTCGCCGAGCACGAAGATCTCGTTGGCGGCGGTGGACTTGAGCATCACATCGACGCTCATGCGCCCCGGCAGGTCGGCGTAGCGCCTGTTGAGGTAGGCCTGCAACTGCGAGACGGTCATGCCCTGGAGCGCCACCGCGCCGATTTCCGGAAAGCTCGCCTGGCCGTCGGTGCCGACGGTGATTTCGCGGCTCAGGCCCGTGGCCGGGTGGTTGAGGGCGCTCTTGAGGTCCTGCTCGCTGCTGTTGGCACTGAGCACCTGCACCGACAGCTGGTCGCGGTTGGGCTGGAACAGGCTCTTGTTGCGGTAGGCCTGCTGGATGGTGCGGCGGGCTTCGTCGGCCGTCTGCCCGGCGATGTTGACCGAAGTGTTGGCGCGCGGCAGCTCGATGCTGCCGTCTGGCAGCACCAGCTGGTTGCCGTTGAGCGAGGCGGCCGAGAGGTAGCTCAGGCTGACGTTGTCGCCGGGCTGGATGCGGTAGGCGCCGGCGCCGGTGGTGCTGACGTGGAAGATCACGTCGAGCACGTCCTGCGGGCGCAGCACCTGCTCGCGGCGCGGCAATTCGCTTTCCTGGGCGTTGGCCGGGGCGGCGGTGAGGATCTGCACCGGCATCTGCCGGGTGTGCTGGCTGGCGCACCCGGCGAGGGTCAGCAGGCACAGGACAAGCGTTGGGTAATTCATGGCGAACTCCTGGGTGCGGGCCTAGAGGTGGTCGTACAGCCATTTGGGCATGTAGTACTTGCGCTTGTTGAACACGCTGCCGATGACCGTCGCGCCGGCCTGGACCAGGCGCTGCACGGTGGCGTGGGCCACCTCCAAACGGGTCTGCTCGGCGGTGACCACCAGGATCACGCCATCGACCAGGCTGCCGAGCACCAGGCTGTCGGCACTGGCGTACACCGCCTGGCCGTCGATCACCACGAACCGGTAGCGCTGGCCGAGCTGGGCCAGCAGCGCGCGCAGCCGTTCGGGGTCCAGCCGTTGGCGGCCGCGGCGGTAGGTGCCCGCCGGCAGCAGGTCGAACGGCTGGTCGGGCAGGTGCAGCAGGCTTTCCTGCACGAGCGGCGGAGCATCGGCGTCGAACAGCAGGTCGCTGAAGCCGCGCAGTTTGCCTGCGCCCAACTGCTGGCTGAGGTTGTTGCCGTTCGGACTGCTGTCGACCAGCAGCACCTCGCCTGCGCTCATCAACGCCAGTTGGCTGGCCAGGGCCAGGGCGCTGGTGCTGGTGCCGCTGCCGGCGTTGGCGGCGGTCAGCAGCAGGGTGCGCTGACCGAGGTCGAGCACCGTGGCGGCCAGGTTGGTTTCGCTGGGGGTGGCGATGCTCAGGCTGCGCGATGTGGAACCGTCCATCTCAATGTGCTCCGTGGCCGGTGAAGACGATGAAGGGAGTCTTGAGCAGGATCTTCAGGTCCAGCATCAGGCTCTGTTGGTTGATGTAGTGCAGGTCGAGCGCGACGCGCTGGTCGAAGTCGATGTCGCTGCGCCCGGAGATCTGCCAGAGGCCGGTCATGCCGGGGTAGACCGACAGCCGCGCGAGGTGGCTGGCGTGGTAGCGCTGGGCGCCGAACGACGTGGGCCGTGGGCCGACCAGGCGCATGTCGCCCAGCACCACATTGATCAGGTTGGGCAGCTCGTCCAGGCTGCTGCGCCGCAGCCAGCCGCCCACCGAGGTGACGCGGGGATCGCGGTCGAGCTTGAAGTCGATGGAGTGGGCACCGTGCTTGTTGAGGTGGCGCAGCGACTCCTTCAGGGCTTCGGCGTCGGCGACCATGGTGCGGAACTTGAACATGCCGAAGCTGCGCCCGCGGTAGCCGGTGCGGCGTTGCACGAAAAACACCGGGCCCGGGCTGGAGCGCTTGACCAGCACGGCCAGCACCAGCAACAGCGGCGCCAGTACGGCCAGCAGCAGCGCAGCGGCCAGGCACGACCACACCCGATTGGTACGCGACAGGGTCCAGGGCCGCCCGCCCGGACGCCCACGCAGCCAGCCGCGGCCCTGCTTGTGGATCGCCGCGTCGATGCGCTGGCGGTGTTCGGGGTCCAGGCGCTTGTCTTGCCCCAGGGGCGCCGCGGCGATGTCGCTCGATAGGTCGCTCATGACACTCTCCGTCGATCCGCCTTCCCGCGCGCACGGCTGTGCGGCGACGGGCTGTGCGAGTAATGGCTCCTGAACCAGGCGACGAAGCGTTCGAGCCCTTCGTCCAGGGAAATTTGCGGGATGAAGCCGGTGACCTGGGCCAGGTCGCTGGCATCGGCGCAGGTGCTCAGCACATCGCCCGGCTGCAGCGGCAGCAGCTCGATGTGCGCGGAGCATTGCAAGTGCTTTTCCAGCAACGTCACGTAATCGAGCAGTTGCACCGGGCGCTGCCCGCCAATGTTGTACAGCCGCCACGGCGCGTGGCTGCTGGCGGGGTCGGCCGCATGGGCGTTCCAGCCGGGATTGGCTTGCGGGGGCTTGGGCATCAGCCGCACCAGGCTTTCGACGATGTCGTCGATGTAGGTGAAGTCGCGCTCGTGACGGCCTTGATTGAACAGCTGGATCGACCGGCTTTCGCTGATGGCGCGGGCGAACAGCATCGGCGACATGTCCGGGCGGCCCCAGGGGCCGTACACGGTGAAAAAGCGCAGGCCGCTGCAGGGCACCCCGTACAGGTGGCTGTAGCTGTGGGCCATGGCCTCGTTGGCCTTCTTGGTGGCAGCGTACAGCGACAGCGGGTGGTCGACGCCGTCCTGCACGCGGTACGGGGTGCGCTGGTTGGCGCCGTAGACCGAGCTGGACGAGGCGTACAGCAAGTGCTTGACCGGCACCCGTCGGCAGCCTTCGAGGACATTGAGGAAGCCGGCCAGGTTGCTGTCGAGGTAGGCGTGCGGATTTTGCAGCGAGTAACGCACACCGGCCTGGGCCGCCAGGTGGATCACCACGTCCGGGCGCTGGCTGGCGAACAGGCTGGCCATGCCGTCGCGGTCGGCGAGGTCGAGGCTGTCGAGGGTCAGCCGGCCGATGGACTTGCCGTTGATCACATTGCTGCTGGCTTCGCGGCGCACCCATTGCACGCGGGCATGCTTGAGGGCCGGGTCGTAGTAGTCGTTGAAGTTGTCGATGCCGTGTACGTCGTACCCGTCGGTCAACAGCCGCAGGCAGGTATGGGCGCCGATGAAGCCGGCCACGCCGGTCACCAGCACCTTCATGACGCGCTCGCCTGGGCCGGCACCTGGCGCAGACCGATGCCGCTGTAGCGCAGGCCGTGGCCGGCCAACTGCGCCGGGTCGTAGAGGTTGCGCCCATCGACGATCAGGCGCGCCCGCAGTTTGCTGGCGAGCAGGGCGAAGTCGACTACGCGGAAGTGCTTCCATTCGGTGCAGATCACCAGCGCATCGGCGTCCTGCAGGGTGTCGTCGCGGGTCGCGCACAGGTGCAGGTCCTGGCGATAACCGTACAGCCGTCGGCACTCGTCCATGGCCTGGGGGTCGTAGGCGCGCACGCTGGCGCCTTCGGCCCATAAGGCTTCGATCAGGTAGCGGCTGGGCGCTTCGCGCATGTCGTCGGTGTTGGGCTTGAAGGCCAGGCCCCACACGGCGATCGAGGCCCCCTCGAGCGGTCGGCCGAGCTGCTGGGTGAGTTTGGCGAAGAGCAGGCGGCGCTGTTGGTCGTTGACGTCGCTGACGCTTTGCAACAGGTGCAGAGGCATGCCGTTGGCATGCGCGCTGTGCAGCAGCGCACGGATGTCCTTGGGGAAGCACGAGCCGCCGAAACCGCAGCCGGGGTAGATGAAGTGGTAGCCGATGCGCGGGTCGGCGCCGATGCCGCGGCGCACCGCTTCGATGTCGGCGCCCAGGCATTCGCTGAGGTTGGCCAGCTCGTTCATGAAGCTGATGCGGGTGGCGAGCATGGCGTTGGCGGCGTACTTGGTCAGCTCGGCGCTGCGGTTGTCCATGAACATGAGCTTTTCGCGGCTGCGGCTGAACGGCGCGTACAGCTCGCCGAGCCGTTCGCCGACCTGCGGGTCGTCGCTGCCCACCACGATACGGTCCGGGCGCATGCAGTCGGCCAACGCGCTGCCTTCCTTGAGGAATTCGGGGTTGGAGACCACGCTGACGCGCAGCGCCTCCTTGCCCAGGCGCTGCAACTCTTCCAGTGCCAGCGCGCGTACCTGGTCGGCGGTGCCCACCGGCACCGTAGACTTGATGATCAGCGTGCGGTCGGCCTGCATCAGGGCCGTGATTTGCCGAGTCACGTCGAGCACGTGGCTGAGGTCGGCCGAGCCGTCTTCGTCGGGCGGGGTGCCGACGGCGATGAACAGCAGCTCGGCATGGGCCACCGCGTCGCTGGCCTGGGTGCTGAACGACAGGCGCCCGGCGCGCAGGTTGTCGTCCAGCAAATCCGACAAGCCTGGCTCGCTGATCGGCGGTACGCCGTGGCGCAGCTGTTCGATCTTGTGCGCGTCGACATCCACGCACAACACGCGGTGGCCTACGTCGGCCAACGCGACGGCCTGGATCAGGCCCACATAGCCAGTACCGAAAACGCTTACATCCATACCGGCGCGCCTCAAGGAGTGAGTGAGGGTAGTGAAACGGTGTGAAAGGGGTATAGCGCAGCGTGGGGAAAATGCGTCAAAGCAATGGCATGTATCGTTGAATTTACAGCCCCTAATGACGCGGCACTTGGCCATCAAACCCTTTTATATCCGTTACTTAGCGCGACAATTCAATGTCACAAATTTTTTAATATTCTGATGAACGGTGTAAGTCATTGATAAAGTTCGTTTACTGTTCATAGATTCTGATGAAGGGAGATCCATTTTTCGTCAGAAAACGGCATCTTGGGATCGACGTAAATTTGACGTTCACCGCCTTGTGGTTTGCGTAAGGGGTGCTAGGGTTCAAGCGAATCCCCTGATTGGAGTGCCCCGGATCATGCGTGCCTGGCTCAAACTGCTGCTGGTCGCGGCATATTTGGCGTCGTTTCACGGTTATTACCGCGAGCGGCTCGAAGCGCTCGGCCTGGGCTTGCCGCTGGCGATGTTTCTCGTCCTGTTCGGCGTGCTGGCGGGTGCGTTGGTGCTCGGTGCCTGGACCCGTCCTGTGCTGGTGCGTTGGGGCCTGGCCTTGGCGTTCGCCCTGAGCGCGGCGATGTTCGATGCCTATACGCACATCACCCAGGGCTATCTGACCTACAGCGCGTTCGTGTCGATGGCGTATGCCGGCGGCTTCGTCGACGAGGCGCTGCAGCAGTACGGTGCGGCCATCGGCCTGGCCGCGGCCAAGGCCTCGTTGCTGCTGCTCGGTGTCGGCCTGCGCCCGCCTGCCACGCCGCGCCTACCGCGTGGGTTGCCAGTGGCGGCGCCAGCGCTGGCGCTGCTGTTGCTGATCGGCGTGTTGTTCGTGCGCGCCGGGGAGGGCGCGCGGGGCTTGCCAGTGATGTACACGCCGCTGGCGTACCTGGCCCTGTTCGGCTACGAAAGCCTCAACGACAGCGTAGGGCCACGTCAGCCCGTGGGCCTCGCCCGGCCTGGCGCGGTGGCGGCGCGGCATATCGTGCTGGTGATCGACGAAAGCATCGCCGGCAACTATCTGGACATCAACACGCCGGGCGGGGTCGACAGCCACCTGGGCGGGCGCCTGTCGGGCGCCGAGCTGTTCAACTTCGGCTACGCCGCCTCGGCGGCCAATTGCAGTGCCGACACCAACGTCACCTTGCGCTATGGCGGCACCCGCGCCGATTACTTGCGCATCAACGCCACGCAACCGTCGATCTGGCAATACGCCAAGGCCGCAGGGCTACGCACGGTCTACCTCGACGGGCAGCGTACCGGCGGCGCCCTGCAGAACCTGATGACCCGCGACGAACAGCGCGACATCGACCAGTTCGTGCAATTCGACGACACGCCGGTGCAGCAGCGCGACATGGCAGCCGTGGCGCAACTGGTGCAACTGCTGCACAGCCCCACACCGCAACTGATCGTGCTGAACAAGATCGGCGCGCATTTTCCCGTACACGACAAATACCCCGACGCCTTCATGCGCTACACCCCAGCGCTCCCGCGCGGGCGCTTCCTGGACGTCGCCGACACGGGCGAGCGGGCCGGTTTCGCGGGCGGCGCGCAGGATTGGCAGCGTTACCGCAACGCCTATCGCAATACCTTGCTGTGGAACGTCGGGGAGTTCTTCCGACGCCTCCTGAGCCAAGCCGATCTGAGCGATGCGGTGCTGATCTACACCTCCGACCACGGACAGGACCTGCATCAGCGCGGCAATCCTGGGCTCAATACCCATTGCGGCAGCGATCCACAGGCTGAGGAGGGCCTGGTGCCGCTGCTGGTATTGCAAGGTCAGGGTTTGAGCACGCTCGACTGGCAGGCGCACCTGGCGCAGAACCGCAATGGCTCGAGCCACTACAACATCTTTCCGACCTTGCTGTTGCTGATGGGCTACGAGCGGCAGGCGGTCATCGCACAGTACGGACAGCCCCTGGACGAGGCGACCCATGACCCCTTCACCTTCAACGCCCGTTACAACGCGCGTCTGGGCGCCAAGCCGGATTTTCGTTTCATCGATGTGAAGGGGTTGGCCGAGCCGGATGCTGCACAGGACCAGTAAAGGCAGGCATCCGCTGATGCTGGCCTACGGTGATAGGCGCCATCTGTCTCTCACCT
The DNA here is from genome assembly GCF_054508135.1 of Pseudomonas sp. MLB6B. Taxonomy (NCBI): domain Bacteria; kingdom Pseudomonadati; phylum Pseudomonadota; class Gammaproteobacteria; order Pseudomonadales; family Pseudomonadaceae; genus Pseudomonas; species Pseudomonas sp. MLB6B. The sequence continues at coordinate 2,924,689 of NZ_CP199313.1, forward strand.
ACCGCCGACTGGCCGCCCTGGTTCAGGCGCTGTTAGGCACCTGACTGAAATCGATCGGAGCCATCGGGGCTGCTGCCATCGCGGCTAAAGCCGCTCCAGCATGAGCGCGGTCGTCCGAAAGGCCTGGCTACGCCTAACCGGTCGCACCCAACACCGTATCCACTGCATTCCGCTACACGAAAACCAGCTCGAACGGCTGCAGCAGGCAGTCGAGCAACGTGGAAGGCACAACCGGAGGGCGGCCTTCGTCGCTGTTAAGTTGGCTGACATGGGCATGAATCGCCTGGCGTTTGCGCGCCAAGCGGGCCTCGTCGATTTGCAGGCGCCGCGCGCGCTCCCAAGGCAGGCGCGGGTCGTCCGGGCCGGCCCAGTGCCAGGCCCAGACCGGCACTTCGACCAGTTGCGCGCCGCGCGCTTGCGCCGCTTGTGCGCCGGCGCGACCTACCGCTTCGTGATCGGTGTGGCCATCGCCGCGCCAGGTCACCATCAGCACGTCGCCGGGCTTGAGCAGTTGGCTGAGGTGGTTGACCAGGTACGCCTCGTCGCGTTGCACACCGCCGTCCTTGAGGTTCAAGCGGCGCCAGTCGAGGCGGTTGAGGTCCAGGTTCAGCGCTTGCAGGGCATGGCGGCTCTCCAGCGGACGCTGATGGCGCAGCCGGCGCTCGCTCCACTGGCTGGAGTCGGGATGGCTGCCTTCGCCATCGGTGGCCGAGATCAGCACCAGATCGTCTTCGCGGCCGTGGAAGCCAGCCAGGAGGCCCCCGGCCATGAGGATTTCGTCGTCCGGATGCGGCGCGACCAGCACCAGTCGACGGCCTGGTGGGCACAGCTGCTGCGGGTCGGTCCAGACCGCGCGGGCCAGGTGCGCGCAATGTTGCCACTGCTGCCACGGCGTACCACCGCTGGCTTGGATCAGATTTTCATCGTGCATGGGGCGGGGCTCCTGGGCAGACGACGCGGCGGCGAACCTCGGCTTGCGCGGGGGCGCGAGCATGCAGCCAGCCTAGGGTGTCGTGGTTGAGAGGCCGCCACGAGCGCCGGAGTTCAACCCCAGCGCACGACCTGCCATTTGCGCAGAGCCGTCGATCGTGTGGAATTTTGCCCCTCGCGCCCGATCCCAGTAGCGTGCCCGCCGGTCTCTCGAGGAACTGCCGCTCCATGGATTCGATCACCCAAGCCCTGTTGGGCGCTGCATTGCAAGGCTCGCTCCTGGGCCGCATCCAGGGCCGCCGCGCGTTGGCCTATGGCGCGGCACTGGCCACGGTGCCGGATCTGGACGTGTTCGTGCATTACGCCGATCCGGTCTCGCAGATGACCTTCCACCGGGGCTTTTCCCATTCGCTGTTCATGCTGACCGGCCTTGCCGTCGTACTCACCGCAGTGGTGATGGCGTTGGCCCGCTGGCGCTGGCCGGACCACGGCTACCGCTGGCCTCGGCTGTTGCTGACGTTCTGGCTGGTGCTGGTCACCCATCCGCTGCTCGATGCCTTCACCGTGTACGGCACGCAACTGCTCTGGCCGCTACAGGTGACGCCGCAGAGCTGGGCAGGGGTGTTCATCGTCGACCCGGTGTACAGCGTGCCGTTGCTGCTGACGGTGCTGTACGCCGCCGTGGTCGGGCTCGGTGAGCGGGCGCGTCGCCTGCTCGCCGCGGCGTTGGTGTTCGGCGCGCTGTACCTGGGCTTCGGGGTCGGCGCACGCCTGCTCACCGAGCAGCGCTTCGCCGCCGCGCTGGACGCGCAAGGCATCGCCCACGAGCGCGTGCGCGCCGTGCCGATGGCGTTCAACACCTTCATCTGGCGCGTGCTGGCGACCACCCCCGACGGACAGTACTACGAAGGCGTCAGCAGCCTGTTCGACCATGCGCCGCCCGAGATGCAGCGTCAGCCGCTGCACCTGGAGGCGGCGCAGCCGCTGGCCGGTGTGGCGCTGTACGAGCGCCTGCGCTGGTTCACCGACGACTGGCTGCGCTACGACGTGATCGGCGACGCGCTGGTGGTCAGCGACCTGCGCATGGGTACGCCGAGCGATTACAACTTCCGTTTCGTCATGGCCCGGCGCGATGCCCAAGGGCAGTGGCAGGCGGTGCAGCCGTCGCGCTGGCGCGGTAGCCATGCCGGCGGTCTGGTCGACCGGCAGATGCTGGCGCTGATGTGGCGGCGGATCTTCAGCCAAACGCCGCCTTTGCCGCTGGCGGCATGGCAGGCGCTTGGCGTTGAAGGTGATGCCGCGCGCTGAGCGTAGAGAAAGGCGTGGGACCACGGTCGATCGCAGATTGCCTGCGCCTAATGGCACGATGTGCGTGGAGGGCGCACACCGTGAAACCGGTGCGCGCCTGGAACCGGGCGGCGACCGTGGCCTGCTGGCAATGCCTTGCCTTGGAAGGCGGGTTACGGCGCGCATGCCTTGAACCACGGCAGCGCGCTTTGCACCTTAGCGGCAGTTGCCGGCCTTCTTGTAACCCTGCGCCTGGGCCTGGGCTTCGGACTCGAAGCTGACGCGGTTTTTCGCCGCCACTTTGTCGTAGCTCGGGCAGCCGCTGGGCAGGTGGTAGAGGTGGCTGTTGCTGTTGCCGACGATGCTGCCGTGGCTGGCCTGGGCTTTGGCCACGGGCGCGGTCGGAGGCTTGCTGGCAGCGGCGGAGGCGGCGGGCAGCGCACTCACCAGGCCGTCGCCTACCGGCCGATAGCCCTGGGTCCACTGCCGTGCGCCGCTGACGAAGGGGTTGCCGTGGCCCATGATCGCGGCGATGCGGCGGTCACGCTCCTTCTCCCAGGCATTGACCGGGAACTGTTTGTCCCAGGCCATCAGCAGACGCTGTTGCTGGTTGGACATGTTCAGCTTGTAGCGATCGAACATGTAGAACGTGGTGCGTGCCACCAGGCCCTTGACCTCGTCGCGGGGCTCGGCGGTGCGCTCCTTGAAGTCGATGCGGGTCTTGCACTGGCCGTACTGGGGCGCCACGCCCGAGGTCATGCCGTAGTTGAAGTTGCTGCGGTCGCCGTTCACCTCGCCGACGGCGGGGTAGAGGTTGAACAGGTTGGCTTCCATGGCACGGAAGACCGGATCGTTATCGACGCACTGCTTGCGCCCACCGTTTTGCCAGCACTGGCGCTGGTGGCCGAAGGTCCAGGCCGGCACGATGTGTTCCCATTCGGTGCGTTCGGCGCGGTTGGCCTGCTTGCGTGTGGCGTAGCCGCAGGAGGCGGCGTCGATGCGCCCACCTGACTTGCCCACCCACTCCCACTTGCAGCCGCAATACAACTCGCCCATGGCGCTTTTGGCCTGGTCGAGGTAGACCTTCTGCTTGGCCACTACCTTGGCTTCGGTGAAGGTATCCGGAGGGCTTGCGAAAGTGGGAAAAGCGACGGCGAATGTAAGGCTTAACGCAGATAACAGCTTGATCATGGTCGAAAAGGGGTCAGAAAAAGGAGGGCGCGCATTATAGACATGCCTTGGCGCCACAACCCATCTTGGAAACATTCCCGTCCAAGCGCTCCATCTGCCGTACGCACCTACTGCGCAGTGTCGATGCTCACCACCACCGACATCCCTGGGCGCAAGCGCTGCGCGTCCGCCTGGTCGGGATCGACCTTGATGCGCACCGGAATGCGCTGGGCGATCTTGACGAAGTTGCCGGTCGCGTTGTCGGCCTGCAGCAAGGCGAACTCCGAGCCGGTGGCCGGGGCGATCTGCTCGATGTGGCCGTACAGCTTGCGGTGGTTGAGCGCATCGACCGTAAAGCTCGCCGCCTGGCCCACGCGCACATCGGCCATCTGCGTCTCTTTCATGTTGGCGATCACCCACAAGGTGTCGGGCACCAGTGCCATGAGTTGGGCGCCCGAGTTCACATAGGCGCCCAGGCGCGTGCCGATCTGCCCGAGCTGCCCGTCGCGCGGGGCCACTACGCGGGTGTTGTCCAGATCGATGCGCGCCAGTTCCACGCTGGCCTTGGCGTTTTCCACTGCGGCTTCCAAGGAGGCGCGGTTGACGATCACCGATTGCAGGTCTTCGCGGGCGATGGCCAGCGCCGCCTTGGCTTGGGCCAGGCTGGCCTGGGCGGCGGCCGCAGCGGCGCGGGTGACGTCGAACTCACGGCGCGATACCGAGCCGTCGCTGACCAGCGCCTGGTTGCGGCGCAGGTCGGCCTTGGCCTTGTCGCCCTGGGCCGCGGCGTCGGCGATGGCCGCCTGACGCTGAGCGATGGTGGCTTCGGCGCTACGGCGCTGTTGCAGGTTGTTGGCCAGCGCGGCCTCCTGTTGCCGCTGTTGGGCGATGGCCTGGGCCAGACGCTGGCGGTAGATGCGGTCGTCCAGGCGCACCAGCAGGTCGCCGGCCTTGACGAACTGGAAGTCGTGCACCGGCACTTCGACGATGTAACCGGCCAGCTGCGGGCCGATGGTCGTGACCTGGCCTTTGACCAAGGCGTTCTCGGTGCTCTCGATGGGGCTGCTGAACGGCGGCAGGCGCCAGGCATACAGCACCAGCAGCACGCCGGCCAAAGCGATGCCGGCGAAGACCAGGGCCGACAACAGGCGCACCCGCCGACCGCGCGAGGGGCTGGCCGCTTCGCTGGGCGGCGCTTTGCCTTCCGGGGTCTCGGCCAGGGCGGTGGTGGTGGTCGACGGTGTTTCTTGCTGGGTCATTGGCTCGTGGCACCGGCAGTGGAGGGGGAGGAAGGGGCGCGGCGGGTCGAGTACCAGACCCACAGGCTGCGCAGGCTGATCCACAGCAGGGTCAGGATCGCGACCCCGCCGATCAGCATGAACACATCGTTATAGGCCAGCACGTTGGCCTCGCGGGTGGCCGCGTTGGCCAGCAAGCGCGTGCCGACTTCGGTACGCAGCGCCGGGTCGGCGAACTGCCCGGCATAGCTGGCGCCGCCGCTCTGCACCCGCGCGGCCACCAGCGGGTCGAAGGCGCTCAGGCGTTCGGTGATCTGGCTGGAATGGAACTTCTCCCGCCAGATCTGGAAAGTGCCCAACAGCGCCGCACCGATCAGGCCGCCCAGGTTGTTGCAGATCCCGAACAGCACCGAGAAACTCACCAGATTGCGTGGGTTGGCGCGCACGTGGCTGATGCCCAGCACCATGCACGGGCCGAGGAAGAAGGTGCCGCCGAAGGCGAGCAGGAACTGGCTGAAATACATCTGCGCCGGACGCGTGAGGTTGTTCGAGGTGCTGTCCATGAACGAACCGACGGCCATGGCCGCCACCGAGATGGACAGCGGCCAGATCAGGTGCGCCGGGTTGATGGTCAAGGCGCTGGTCGCAAGCCCCGCCACCGCGCCGAGCAGCATGATCGCGTACAGCGAGCGCATCTGCTCGCTGCCCATGTTCAGCGCTTGCAGAAAGCCCACCGCGCCGGTGGACTGTTCCGAGCTGACCATGCGGATCAGGATCACGCATAGCCCCAGGCGAATGACCGCCGCGCTGCCCAGCCAGCGGGTCATCAGTAACGGATTGCGGCGGTTGTGCTCGATGGCCAAGCCCGCGCAGATCAGCGCGATGGACGCGGCCAGGGCGGCGCCGACCCAGGGCGTCTCCAACCACCACTCGATACGCCCCAACGACAGCGCCGCGCAGAGCAGGGCAGTGCCGCCGGCCATCAGCGAAAAGGTGAGGAAATCCAGCGGCTCGAAGGTCTTGAAACGGTCGCCGGGCGGCAGTTTGAGCATCAGCACACAACCCAGCGCGGTAATCGCCAGACCCAGCTCGAACAGGTACAGACCGCGCCATTCGGCGATCTGCAGCAAGTCTTCGGAGAACACCCGCGCCAGCGGCAGGGCCAACTGCGAGGCGCCCAGGCCCAGCACCATGGCGCGCAGGCGCCACTTGGCCGGGAACGCCTGGATCATGTAGTACAGCCCCAACGAACTCAGCGCCGCACCGACCATGCCGTGGGCCGCGCGTACGGCGATGGCGGAATTGAGGTCGTTGACGAACAGGTGGGCGAAGGTCACCAGCGCGTACAGCACCAGAAACACCTCGGTGAAAGCGCGCAAGCCGAATTCCTGACGGAATTTCACCAGCAGCAGGTTCATCGACACGTTGGTCATCACGTAGGCGGCCGGCAACCAGGCCATCTCGGCGCTGGTCGCACCCAGCGCGCCTTGCAGGAACAACAGGTTGGCGGTGACCAGCGCGTTGCCCAGCCCACCGGTGATGGCCACCAGCAGCCCGACCAGGCCATAGGCCAGGCGCTTGCTCGGCGCATGCAAAGGCGTGGAAGGCGAGCCGGGCAGCACCGGGCGTTCGTGCTCTTGCCACTGGCGGGGGGCGTACTTGTCCATGGCGGGTCTGCGCGGTGTGTGAGGCGTTGGCTGAAGTCTAATGGACTGACGGGCGGGGGAAAAATTCTGTCACGGGCGGTCGTCAGTCCGTGGCGAAACCTTTGTCAGCAGAGGGGTAAGCCTGATGATCAGAAGACAGCTAACGCTCAAGTGAGCGCCGCGCGCTGTTATGAAGCGCAGTACACAGTCGATGAGTTCGAAACTGGATGAACCGGGCGAACATCAGGCCAAAGCACCGTCTCGCATGCAGCAATGTGCAAGAGACGGCGCATTTCGAAAACGGATGAGCGGAACCGCCTCTTACTTGGGCATCGACCAAGGCTGCAAGTCGTAGCCCTTGCTATTGAGTTCGGCACGCACTTCTTCGATCAGTCGGCCCCATTGCGCAAGGTCGGAATAGGTGCGCGACGACACTTGCTTGCCGCCGATGCGCGTGTTGGTCCGGTCGATCACCGCCAGGCTCAGCTCTCCGGTACCGTTAGGCGCATCCCAGGCTACACACTGGAAAGGCTCGAAAGCGTGGTCGGCGATCAGCAGTGCTTCGTTGACACGGAGCGGGGCGTTCATGGGTAGCTCTCTCTTGGTTCCTGTACTGCGAATAGGTGTCCGCACGGTAGTTCGAATCGGCTGCTACTGGGCGGGGTTACTGGTAGTGATGCGCGCCGCCAGCCACGGAGTCACACCTTTTTCAAAAAACTTTTCGCCGCAGCCGCCGCGGGCATTTTCACTGCGCGCCCGTGTGACGCGATCGAATTTGGAAAATTCCCCGACCCATGATTGGCCGGGCATCTGACAGACCAACGGTCGTAGGACATCGTCAATTAATTGCTACTTTTAATCAGGCGTCGCAACCGATTGTTTCCGTTGGAAAACCATAAACCGACGCCAAGGGATGGCCATGCTTGACACTGCGTCACTGCGTCGCTTGCTCATCGTCGACCCGTGCGATGACTGCCACCGGCTGCTGCCGGATTTGCTCGCCGCTGGATGGGATGTCAGCACGTCGGCCCTGGAGCAAGCGCGCGAGCAACCGTGCGATGTGGGCGTGTTGCGCCTGCGCGCCGCGCACCTGCGCGATCCTGTCGCAGTCAAAGAACTGATCAAGCGCAGCGATACGGAGTGGATCGCCGTGCTCAGCACTGAAGAACTGCGTCTGCACAATGTGGGCGACTTCGTCTGCGAATGGTTCTTCGACTTTCATACCCTGCCGTTCGACGCGGCCCGCGTGCTGGTCACGCTGGGCCGTGCCTACGGCATGGCGCGTCTGCGCGGCAAAAGCGCGCCTTCGCTCGAACTGCCCGATGACCAACTGCTCGGCGACAGCCGGCCGATTCGCGAACTGCGCAGGCTGCTGGGCAAGCTGGCGTCCGCCGACGCGCCCGTGCTGATCCGTGGCGAAAGCGGCACCGGCAAGGCGCTGGTGGCAAAGACCTTGCATCGTCAGTCGCAACGCCGCAGTGGGCCGTTCGTGGCGGTCAACTGCGCGGCCATTCCCGAGCACCTGCTGCAAGCCGAGTTGTTCGGGCAGGTGCCGGGCGCCCCGGCCGACGCGCACCCGCGTCAGATCGGGCGCATCGAAGCGGCACAAGGTGGCACGCTGTTTCTCGGTGCCATTAGCGCGTTACCGCTGGGCCTGCAGGCCGACCTGTTACGCGTGCTTCAGGAAAAACACCTCGAATCGCTCGCCGTGGACGTGCGGCTGTTGACGGCCACCGACAGCGATCTGGTGCAGGCTGTCGAACGCGGGAGTTTCCGTGACGACCTCTATCGGCAGCTCAATGCCCTGCACGTCGAGATCGCGCCGCTGCGTGCCCGGCACGGCGACCTGGCCCTGTTGGCCGACCATTTCGCGCGGTTCTATGGCCTGGAAACCGGACGCCGCCCGCGCTCGTTCAGCGACAGCGCCTTGGCGGCGATGGCCCGGCACGATTGGCCCGGCAACGTACGCGAGCTGGGCCACCGGGTGCGACGCGGGTTGGTGTTGGCCGAGGGGCGGCAGATCGAAGCCCAGGACTTGGGCCTAGAGGCCAGCGCACAGGATGCGCAACCGCTCGGCACCCTGGAGGACTACAAACACCGCGCTGAGCGTCAGGCGCTGCGCGATGTGCTCGATCGCCACAGCAACAACTTCAGCCTGGCCGCGCGGGTGCTGGGCGTGTCGCGTCCGACTTTCTATCGCCTGTTGCGCAAACACCAGATGCGCTGACCCGCACGCGGCTGCGTGGGGCAGGGACGTGGGGTATGATGCCTGCCCCTTCCCGCAGCGAGGCTCTATCGCCATGCCCCTGAACGCCGAACAGTTGAGCGAATTCCGCGCCTTCGCCGAAACGCTGGCCGATGCCGCCGCCGACGCGATCCAGCCGTACTTCCGGGCGGGCCTGGCGGTAGAGGACAAAGGCGGGCGGCTGTACGACCCGGTCACCGTGGCCGACAAGGCCGCCGAAGAGGCCATGCGCGCGCTGATCCAGGCGCAGTATCCGAGCCACGGTATCCTTGGCGAAGAGCACGGCGTGGCCCAGGGCAGCAGCCCGCTGACCTGGGTGCTCGACCCTATCGACGGCACGCGTGCCTTCATCACCGGTCTGCCGCTGTGGGGCACGTTGATCGCCTTGAACGATGGCAAGCGCCCGGTGCTGGGGGTGATGAACCAGCCCTTCACCGGCGAGCGCTTCATCGGCACCGGCGACAGCGCCTGGCTCGGCGAACGTCGTCTGCGCACCCGGGCCTGCGCGAGCCTAGGCGCCGCCTCGCTGATGTGCACCACTCCCGACATGTTCGAGGGGGCCCAGCAAAAAGCGGCGTTCGAGCGGGTGGCCGGCAAGGTCCGCATGCTGCGCTACGGCGGCGACTGCTACGCCTATTGCATGCTGGCCAGCGGCTTCGTCGACGTGATCGTGGAGGCGAGCCTGCAGCCTTACGACGTTCAGGCGTTGATGCCCATTATCGAAGGCGCGGGTGGCATCATGACCGCCTGGGACGGTGGCTCGGCACAGAACGGCGGCTGTGTGGTGGCCTGTGGCGATCCGGCCTTGCATGCGCAGGTGCTGGCGCTGTTGCAGGGCGCGAAGTGACGACGGCCTCTCGCCTGCCGACCTGAGCCCCCGACAGCCTCCAGAACCGGCCGACACCCAGGCTTCACGTCGGCCCGGCAATCGAGCGCATAACGGTGCCTTGGCCCGTACGCCAGGCATGGGCACCGCACTTTTCCCCTCTCTAGGGTTCTATGTCTGGCCAGGCCGCACCGACCCCCGGTGCCGCCACCCGATATCGACTAGGTCCCGATGCCCGTTCGCAAACACCTGTCAGCGTCCTGTCTGCTGTTGTGCCTGCTCGCCAGCCTGAGCGGCTGTGCCCGCGACCAAGGCCGCGACATCCTCCATCAATTGAGTGACGGCAAACCCAGCGAGCTGTTCCAGACCAGCGTCGACCGCATGGCCACGCTGTCGATGCGCGACAACCTCGACAGCCTTTACCTGCTGATGAACAAGCTCTACCAGCGCAACCCCAACCAGTGGAAACAGTCCGGCTACCTCGACGCCGCCACCGCCGAACGACAGATCCGCCAGGCCATCGAGCAGGGTCAACCCCTGGCGCAACTGGGCCAGCGTCGCGACCTGGCGGCCCTGAGCTATGCGCTGGACCCCGAGTTCCGTGGCGACCGCGTCGGCGCGTTCATCTATGCCATCGGCAGCATGCTGATCACCGCCCATGGCGGGCGCACCGAATTCTTCGTCACCGACACCATCGATCCGCTGTTCGTCAACAACGCCGCGCGCAACATCGAGAAGGCCACCTGGATGCTCGGTCAGCGGCAAGACGCCCAAGGCGTGCTGCTGCTGTTTTCCAACGAGATTTCCGAAGCCGGCAGCAACCTCAGTTTCGCCGTGGAGTTCGGCAAGATCGTCGCACGCCTCGACCTGATGGCGCAGATGCTCGACGAGCGTTACCGGCGTATCGGCCTGAACTACGCGCAGAGCCTGCTGCTGATGAACTTCCTGCCGGTGCAGTGAGGAAGGGGTAGACTGGCGGCAGTTCCCTGGCAGCCTGTAGGCACGGGCCTTGGTCGCCCCAGTTGAAACCCTTCCACCGAGGTCCCCCTTTGGCGTTACAGCAGGGCTTTCTCCTGACCCGGCACTGGTACGACACCGCGCAAGGCACGGTGCTCGAGTTCTGGCTGGCCACCGACCAAGGACCGCGCTGCGTGCGCCTGGCGCCGCAGCCCTCGGTGGCGTTCGTCGCCGAAGCCAACCGTGCGCAGGCGCAGGCGCTGATCGCCGGCGAAGCGGGCGTGGAACTACGTCCTCTGGCCCTGCGCGATTTCGACCAGCGCCCGGTGCTGGGCCTGTACTGCACCCAGTACCGCCAATTGCTGCACCTGGAAAAACGCCTGCGCGCCGCAGGCATCGAGGTGTTCGAGGCCGACATCAAGCCCCCGGACCGCTACCTGATGGAGCGCTTCATCACCGCCGGCGTGTCCTTCACTGGCCAGCCCGACGCCCAGGGTGTGCTGTGCGACGCGCAGCTCAAACCGGCTCCCGACTACCGCCCGGCGCTGCGCCTGGCGTCGCTGGACATCGAAACCACCGAGCGCGGCGAGTTGTACAGCATCGCCGTGGAGGGTTGCGGCCAGCGCCAGGTGTACATGCTCGGCCCGGCCAATGGACCGGACGAGCCGCAGGATTTCGACCTGACCTACTGCGCGACCCGCGCCGAACTGATCACCTCGCTCAACGATTGGCTGGCACGCCACGACCCGGACGCGATCATCGGCTGGAACGTGGTGCAGTTCGACCTGCGCGTGTTGCAGACCCAGGCCGACAAGCACCAGGTGAAACTCTACCTGGGCCGCGACGGCCAGCCGATGACCCTGCGCGAAAACGACAGCCGCAGCCACTTTTTCGCCGCTGCGGCCGGACGCCTGTTGATCGACGGCATCGAAGGCCTGCGCTCGGCAACCTGGAATTTCCCTTCCTTCAGCCTGGAAAACGTTTCCCAGACTCTGCTCGGCGAGGGCAAGGCGATCGCCACCCCCTATTCGCGCATGGGCGAGATCAACCGCATGTTCGCCGAGGACAAGCCGGCGTTGGCCCGCTACAACCTCAAGGACTGCGAGCTGGTCACACGGATCTTCGCCCACACCGGCCTGTTGGCGTTTCTGCTGGAGCGCGCCAGCGTCACGGGCCTGGCGGCCGACCGCAGCGGCGGCTCGGTGGCAGCGTTCTCCCACCTGTACCTGCCCTTGATGCACCGCCAGGGTTTCGTGGCGCCGAACACCAGCGGTCGCGCCGAGCAGAACAGCCCGGGCGGTTTCGTCATGGATTCGCGGCCAGGCTTGTACGCCTCGGTGCTGGTGCTGGACTACAAAAGCCTGTACCCGTCGATCATCCGCACCTTTCTCATCGATCCGGTGGGCTTGGTGCAAGGGCTGCACCAGCCGGACGACGCGCATTCGGTCGAAGGCTTCTGCGGCGCGCGCTTTTCGCGCACGCAACACTGCCTACCGGCGATCGTCGAGCGCGTGTGGCGGGGCAGGGAGCAGGCCAAGCGCGACGGCAACGCGCCGTTGTCGCAGGCGCTGAAGATCATCATGAACGCCTTCTACGGCGTGCTCGGCACCAACGGCTGCCGCTTCTTCGATACGCGCCTGACTTCGTCGATCACCCTGCGCGGGCACCAGATCATGCGCCAGACCCGCGCGCTGATCGAAGCCCGTGGCTATGAGGTGATCTATGGCGACACCGACTCTACCTTCGTCTGGCTCAAGGGCGCACACAGCCAGGACGCCCCCGCGGCCATCGGCCGCTCGCTGGTGGGCGAGGTCAACCAGTGGTGGCGCCAGCACCTGGCCGACACCCTGCAGCTGGACAGCGCCCTGGAGTTGCAATTCGAGACCCATTACCAGCGCTTTCTGATGCCCACCATCCGCGGCGCCGACGAAGGCAGCAAGAAACGCTATGCCGGGCTGGTGCAGCGCGACGACGGTGAATTCCAGGTGATCTACAAGGGCCTGGAGTCGGTGCGCAGCGACTGGTCGCCGCTGGCCCAGCAATTCCAGCAAGGGCTCTACGGGCGGATCTTTCGCGACGAGCCCTACCACGACTACGTGCGCGACTACGTGCGCAGCACCCTGGCCGGCGAGCTGGACGCGCAGTTGGTGTACCGCAAGCGCTTGCGCCGCCCGCTCGACGACTACCAGCGCAACGTCCCGCCCCACGTGCGTGCGGCGCGCCTGGCCGATGCCGCCAGCGCCGCCCTGGGGCGGGCGCGGCACTACCACAAGGGCGGTCGCTGGATCAGCTACGTGATGACCGTGGCCGGGCCCGAGCCCCTCGAAACCCTGCGTTCGGCGCCGGACTACGACCATTACCTGGATCGCCAGTTGAAGCCTGTGGCCGACGCCATCCTGCCTTTCGTCGATGATGACTTCGCTGCCCTGGTCGGTCGGCAGATGCCGCTGTTCTGAGTGACATAAGCACCGCAGCCGTCCCAGGCACCGCCGCTAGCCTTTCCTCTTTTTCTCAGAAGAGGGCAGGAGCATGCCGACCAACACGCCATCGACCGTCAGCCAGGCGGCGCGCTATCAGGACGAGCTGATTCAGAACGCGCTCCCGGCATGGCTGCGTAAAGCCAGCGCGGCGCAAATCGAACTACTGCGCGAAGCCAGCGCGCTGAGCCTGTACTGGCGCGAACGCTGGCAGCACGTATTGAGCCAGTTGCAAGGCATCGAGGCGTTCTGCCGGCCGCGTCTGCAACAGGCGCTGCGCGCGCAGTGGCCACAGATCGACGAAGCCTCAATGCTCTGGCGCAAAGGCGAACGCGAGCCAGTGATCACTTCCCAGCCGATCGGCTATCCGGTCACCGCGGCGGTCTACCGCACACAGCCTTTACTAGAAGCGGCGTTGGCCAACTTTACTGCCGAACAGGCCGAACCTGGGGGCATGCTCGTTGGCAATCGCTTGCAAGGCCCATCGGAACCCGAGGCACAGTTGCCGGACGCCGCAGCCTTCGCCGGTTTTTGCCGCACGCTGGACCTTGGCGGCCAGTACCAACGGCACCTGCACGAGGTACTGGAAACCCTACCCGACGATAGCCCCGAACCGCACTCGATACTGGCCAGGCATCTGCGCTATGCCTTGCTGGTTGAGGTTCATCGTGCCTGGATCGAGGGGCACGTGGATGGGTTCGGGCACAGTCTGCTGAGCGATGTATGCAATCTCCACATGCCCCTGGCCGGGGGCGACCCACAGCTGCAGGTCGGAAGGCTGCGCCTGCTGGGCCATACCCTGGAGCGCATCGTCGTGGTGGACGGCCAGAATTTTCCGGGGTACGCCGACGGCAGCTCGATACACGGCGTCTGGGTGTACATCCCCGGCGACCCGCACGGCGTGTTGCGAGGCTATGAGAGCCTGCGTCACTTCGCCAATGACCTGGGCATGCTTCTACGCACGCCCGAGTACCAACGATTCTTCGCCCGCTTCGTACGGCGGCGGGACAGTCAGCGCTTCTTCTCGGCAGTCATCGAGGGTTATGCAGGGGTCGGCGACCTGGCCAATATCCGCCTCGACGAACGCGTGATGGCCTGCACCACACCGGTGTTCGATGCGCTGGCGCAGGCACAGATCGAGCAGATCAAGGACGATGCGCGCATGATTGCCGTGCCCGTGGTCGATATCGACCTGGACGTACAGCGCGAACACGATCAGCGCCTGGCCGCCGAAGGGTGGACCCTGCTGAACCTGGCCGGGCTGTTCATTCCGGCACTGGGCGTTACGCTGCTGGCGGTGACGGCGTGGGAGTTGCTCGATCAAACCTACCTGGGCATCGCGGCTTGGCGGCAGGGCGAACACACCGAAGCCATGCACCACCTGCTCGACGTCGCCGCGCAGGTCGCCACACTGGCGGTGGTGGGTGGCGCAGGCGCATTGGCTGCCAAGGCCTGGTCCAGGTCGGAGTGGGTCGACAGCCTTTTGCCACAGACCTTGGGCGATGGCCAAGTACGCCTGGGCGTGCCGCGCATCGACGTCTTACGCACCCCGTTGCCGGCCCAGGCGGTGCGTGACGAGCACGGCTTGTACCAGCTTGGCGAACAGCGCTGGGTGGAGCTCGACGGCGAACATTACCCCGTGAGCCGTGCCGATGAAGATCAGCCTTGGGCGTTGCACACGGCGGACGGTGCGGTCCATCCGCTTAGCGACAACGGCGCCGGCGCCTGGCGGCTATGGCACGAAACGCCTGGCCGATGGGCCGAACCGCGTTACCTTTTCCGTCGGCTGGCGCTGACCTCGACCGCTCTCGACGACGAGGCGATAGACCTCGTGCTGCACGCTACCGACATCGACGCCGACACGCTGCGCGCGCTGAACGTCCGTGGCCAAACGATCGATGCCCTGCTGCTGGACAGTCTCGAGCGGGTCGCGCTGGATACGCGCCTGCGCACCTTGATCAAGCAATTGCGCGGTGGCGAGGTCGTCGGTGATGCGAGTCTGCTTGCCCAGGTGCGGGCCTTGCCTGAAGCCGCCGAACTGAGCGACCAGGCCTTGGCCGAGCATCTGTGGCAAGCACGGCGCGAGGTCTTCAGCCGATTTCTGCACGCCCAGCAAGCGCCCGCATCCGCTGCTGCCCAGGTGCTGTCGCGTGATTTTCCCGGTTTGACTCGGCGTGCGGCGCAAGCCTTGGTCGATACCGGCAGCGTCACCGAGCGCGAGCTGCTCGACAGCGGCCGCGTCCCCTTGAGGATGGCCCTTGCCGCCCGGCGCAGCCTGCGCCGGATACGGGTGGCCAAGGCCTATGAAAGTCTTTGGATCGACGCGCCACAAGGCCTCGACCTCGCGCGCTTGACCATGGCGCTGAGCCAACGTCTGCCAGGCGTTGCCGAGCGGATCGCCTGGCGCCTGTTCGAAGGCGGTCGCGCTGGCGCACCCGTGTGGAGCAGCGCAACGGCGCACGAGGCGCGCCAGCTCGATCTGGTGCTGACCGAAAGCGGCTTCGAGCTGTTCGATGCGCAAGGTGCCCGGCTGTCTGCCGCGCCAGGCGAATTGTTCGAAACCCTCGCCACGGGCTTCGACGACGCCCAGCGGCAGGCGCTGGGTGTCGCCGAGCCGTTGGCGCACAATTGGCGGGTGCTGGTCGCGCGCCAAGCGATGATGGACCGTGAGTCATTGCCAAGCCTGTTGGGCCAGCGCCCGGAAGAAGGTTGGTTCCGCCTGCCGACGCGTTTGGCCGACGGTGGTCTGGGCTACCCGCTCAGCGGTCGTGGCCGACGCGTCGCGCCAGCGAGCTTGGGCGCGCGGGTGCGCAGGTTCTATCCGCTGATGAATGACCAGCAGGTCGAGATCTGGGCCCAACAGATCCGCGACAGCGGGCAACAAGTCGAGCAAGTGCTTACGCAATTGGATACCCAAATACGATCCCTGCAGAGGTCGCTGCGCCGCTGGGTGAGGGCGGGGACCGGTATCCTGGTGCGTAACGATCGCCACCGCTTCGCCGACCATCTGCTGGCCGCCTGGCGACGCCTGACGCCCCATCTTTTTCCCGGCAACCAGCATGCTCAGGGGTATCACTTGCGCTTGCGCAGCATCTATTTGCCAGTGCTGCCGCGCCTGTCGGCCGAGGTCAGCTTTGCCCACGTCCATACCCTGTCATTGCAGCAGGTGGGGCTGCACGACATCGAAGCCGACTTTCTCGCGCGTTTTCCGCAACTGCGCGTGCTGGAACTCGACGGCAACATACTGCGTCGGATTCCGCGCGGTCTGGACCAGCTCACCGCATTGCGCGAACTGTCGCTCGACAGCAACGAGATCAACCTCGACGACGAACAGGTCGAGCGCTTGGCTGGCATGCGGCACCTGCAACTGCTCAGTCTGGCGGACAATCCATTGCGCAGGAGCTTCTCGGTGCGCGACATGGCCGATCTGCGCTACCTGAATCTGTCGCATACCGAGCAAACCCGTCTGCCGCCCGGGTTGCTGGGGCGGGCAGGCACAACTGTCGCGGACTTGCGCCACAACCACATCCGCACGCTGCCCGACGCTTATTTCAACGTACCGCAGTGGGTGAACCAGCGGGTCTTGCTGGACGACAATCCGTTGGACGCGGCGACCATGGCCCGCTTCGAGGGCTGGGGCGACGCAGGTGCCGCAGCAGCGCCCACGGTGACTGCGGCCACGACGCCCGCCGAGGCTGAGGCCGCTGCGGCCGCCGTACGCGATGCCTGGTTGTTGCAGCTGCCCGAGCAGCCACAGCTGGAGCGCGCGGCGCTGTGGGAAGAACTACGCGCGCGCGATGGCGCTCAAGGGCTGTTCGATCTGCTGGACCGTCTTCGGCAGACCGCCGATTTCCATCATCATGAGGCTGGATTGGGCATGCGGGTATGGACCCTGCTCGACGCGCTTCATGCCCATGCCGATCTCGCCGAGGAAGTGTTCGCATTGGCCAACTTGCCGTTGACCTGCCAGGACAGCGCGGCGTTGTCCTTCAGTAGCCTGGAGCTGCATCTGCTGGTGTGGCGCGCCTTGCGTGAGGCGCACGCCAGCGCAAGGTCGCAGGAGCAGGCATTGATCCGTCTGGGCCGCCAATTGTGGCGCCTTGATGAGGTCGAACGCATCGCGCTGCGTGACCTCGAGGCGCGACAGGCCGACGGCGCCAATCCAGACCAGATCGAGGTGGTGCTGGCGTATCGGGTAGGCTTGCGCGAAGCGCTGGATTTGCCAGCACAACCTCAGGACATGCTGTTCGCTGCGGTTTCCGGCGTTGATTCGGCACGTCTGGAGCAAGCCCGGTTAGAGGTGTTGGCGGCCGAAGATCAGGAGGTGCGGGTGCAGTCCCTGGCACAACGTGACTTCTGGCGGACCTGGCTGGAGCGTCACTACGGCGATCGTTTCGAGGCCATGGACGCCTCATTCCAGGCACGCCTGGCGGAGCTGATGGAGCAAGCCGAAGCCGGCGCGAGCGCCGAAAGCGAATACCTCAGCCAAATGAATACTGTGCGCGACGAGCGCGAGGCAAGCCGTACAGCATTGATCTTGACCCTCACCGAGGAGATCCTTGACGCCCACGCCGCACAGTGAGCCACATCTGGCAAAGTCCGGGGTCTTTACACACAAGACCCTGGACTATGCTGCTGGATAACGTGGGAAATTTCCTATTTCTTGTAGTCCTGATCCAAAGCTGGAGGTTACCCTCTCTGTCATCCGCGGTAACCGCGGCTGACTCAACTCGCTGATCCGGACTGTCCAGGCGGTTCGTCGCTACTCGAATCAACAAGGAGATGCCCATGCTCGTCAGATCCCTGACCCTCGCCACCTTGCTCTGCGCCGCCAGTCCGCTGCTGGCCGCCGACAGCGATGCCCCCCTGGCCAAGGAGCTGGGCAAGGCGCGCCCCTTGGTGGTGATCGCCCCCAGCTCGGCTGACCCGACCCTGCGCGAACTGAGCCAGGCCAGCAAGGATTCGACCACCGAAGCAGGCTTCAAGGAACGCAACCTGGTGCTCTACAGCGTGGCCAACATGATGGGCATGCGCGAGGACAAGCACCTCGAACAGCAGGCCACCATGGCCTTGATTCGCGAGCTGAAGCTGGGCGCCAGCAAAGGCACGCGGGTGATCCTGATCGGCAAGGACGGCGAGCGGCACGTGCTCAGGGACGGCGAAAGCACCGAGCCGCTCGACGCGCAAGCGGTGTTCAAAGCCGTGGACGAGTTGCCGGCCAGCGAGAAAGCCGTCACCGCGCCCGAACCTGTGGCTGCTGCGCCAGCCGTGGGCAAGCCTGCGGGCAAGGACGGCAAACCGGTCAAGCCCACCAAACCTGCTGCTCCACCCAAGCCGCTCGAAGACTGACCCCTGCGGGCCTTTTTACGCGCGCAATCGCCGCGTAAGAAGGCCCGTGCTCAGCGCCGAGGGTCGAACGCTTCGCGCAGCGCCTCGCCGATGAACACCAGTAACGCCAGAATCAGCGCCAAGACAAAAAACGCCGTGAACCCCAGCCAGGGCGCTTCCAGATGCTGCTTGCCCTGGGCCACCAGCTCGCCCAGCGAGGCGCTGCCGGCGGGCATGCCGAAGCCAAGGAAGTCCAGCGCCGTCAAGGTGGTGATGGCACCGGTCAGCATGAACGGCATGAAGGTCAGCGTGGCGCTCAGGGCATTGGGCAGGATGTGCCGCACCATCACCTGAAGGTCCGACAGCCCCAGCGCGCGGGCCGCCTTGACGTACTCCAGGTTACGCCCGCGGAGGAATTCGGCGCGCACCACGTCCACCAGGCCCAGCCAGGAGAAAAGCGCCATGATTCCCAGCAGCCACCAGAAGTTCGGCTCCACGAAGCCGCTGAGGATGATCAACAGGTACAGCACCGGCAGCCCCGACCACACTTCCAGCAGGCGCTGGCCGAGCAGGTCGACCCAGCCGCCATGGTAGCCCTGCAAGGCACCGGCGGCGATGCCGACCACCACGCTGATGGCGGTCAGGGCGAAGGCGAACAGCAGGGACACCCGCGTGCCATACAGCACCCGCGCCAGCACGTCGCGACCCTGGTCGTCGGTGCCGAGCCAGTTGTCGGCACTGGGCGGGCTGGGGGTCGGCACTTGCAAGTCGTAGTTGGGGGTGTCGGCGCTGAAGGGAATCGGTGCGAACAGCATCCAGCCGCCCTGGTCGGCGATCAACTGGCGCACGTACTGGCTGCGGTAGTCGGGCTGGAACGGCAACTCGCCGCCGAACTGCCGCTCGCTGTAGCGCTTGAGCGCGGGCACGTACAGCTCGCCGTGGTAGCCCAGCAGCAGCGGCTTGTCGTTGGCCACCAGTTCGGCGCCCAGGCTGAGCAGCAACAGGCCGCTGAACAGCCACAACGACCACCAGCCGCGGCGATGGCCGCGAAAGCGTTGCAGGCGCCGGCGCGTCATGGGCGACACCATCAGTGCGCCCTCGCGTCGAAGTCGATGCGCGGGTCGAGCACGGTGTAGGCCAGGTCTCCGATCAGCCGAATCAACAGGCCGGCGAGGGTGAAGATGAACAGGCTGCCGAACACCACCGGATAGTCGCGCGACACTGCCGCGTCGAAGCTCATGCGGCCGATGCCGTCGAGCGAGAAGATCACTTCGATCAGCAGAGAGCCTGCGAAGAACACCGTGATCAGCGCCTGGGGCAGGCCGGCCACCACCAGCAGCATGGCGTTGCGCAGCACATGGCCGTACAGCACCCGCCGTTCGCTGAGGCCCTTGGCCCGCGCCGTGACCACATACTGGCGGGCGATTTCGTCGAGCACGGCGTTCTTGGTCAGCAGGGTCAGGGTCGCAAAGCCACCGATGACCAAGGCTGCCACCGGCAGCACCAAGTGCCAGAAATAATCCGCGACTTTGCCCAGCAGGCTGAGTTGATCGAAGTCTTCCGACACCAGCCCGCGCACTGGAAACCAGTTGAGCGACGTGCCGCCGGCGAACAGCACGATCAAGAGCAATGCGAACAGAAACGAGGGCAGGGCATAGCCGACGACTATCAGCAGGCTGCTCCAGGCATCGAAGCGGCTGCCATGGCGGACCGCCTTGCGAATGCCTAGCGGGATCGACACCAAGTAAGTGATGAGCGTCGCCCACAGGCCGAGCGAAAGCGTCACCGGCAGCTTGTCGAGGATCAGGTCGGTGACCTTGGCGCCGCGAAAGAAGCTCTCGCCGAAGTCCAGCCGGGCGTACTGGGTGAGCATCAGCCACAGGCGTTCGGGCGCCGACTTGTCGAAGCCGTACTGGCGCTTGATGTCGTCCGATAACTTAGGGTCCAGCCCACGGCTGGCGCGCGACTCGCCGCGCAGCACGTCGGCGCTGGCGCCTGCCGCACCGCCAGCACCGACTCCTTGCAAACGCGCCACGGCCTGCTCGACGGGGCCGCCGGGTGCGGCCTGGATGATGGCGAAGTTCACCAGCAGAATCGCCAGCAGGGTCGGGACGATCAGCAGCAGGCGCCGCAACAGGTAGGTGGTCATGGACGGTTCTCGCGGCGCTCGGCCATTTGCGCGTTGGTCAAGGGCGTGCGGCTGACTTCCCACCAGGCGTCCAGCCCTTCGTCGTACAAGGCTGGATGCTCGGGCTGGCCGAAGCGGTTCCACCAGACCGTCGAGCTGCCTGGTGGGTAGTAGTTGGGAATCCAGTAGTAGTTCCACTGCAACACCCGGTCCAGGGCATGGGCGTGGCGCAGCATGTCGGCTTCGCTGCTGGCGCGCACCAGGCCGTGCA
This sequence comes from Pseudomonas sp. MLB6B, assembly GCF_054508135.1. Classification (NCBI taxonomy): domain Bacteria; kingdom Pseudomonadati; phylum Pseudomonadota; class Gammaproteobacteria; order Pseudomonadales; family Pseudomonadaceae; genus Pseudomonas; species Pseudomonas sp. MLB6B. The sequence goes on from NZ_CP199313.1 coordinate 2,945,192, forward strand.
GCAGCCGGTCCACGGCGGGGTCGCGCAGCACCATGAGGTTGTTCGAACCGGGGTCGGTGGCGGCGGCCGAGCCGAAATAGTTGAGCAGGTCGGCGCCCGGCGACAGGCTGACCGGGTAGCCGGACACCACCATGTCGTAATCGCGAGCCATCAGCCGATTGACGTACTGCGCGGGGTCGACGTTGCGGATGTCGAGGGTCACGCCGATTTGCGCCAGGTTGCGCTTCCACGGCAGCAGCATGCGTTCCAGGCCCGCCTGGCCATTGAGGAAGGTGAAGCGCAAGGGTTCGCCCTGGGCATCCACCAAGTGGTCGCCCTCGACCCGCCAGCCGGCGCTCTGCAACAGTGCCAGGGCCTGCAACTGTTGCGGCCGCACCAGGCCGCTGCCATCGCTGACCGGCGCCACGAACACGCGCTCGAACACCTCGTCCGGCACGTGCCCACGCAAGGGTTCGAGCAGTTGCCGCTCGGCGGCATCGGGCAACGCCCGCGCTGCCAGGGGCGTGTTGGAGAACACGCTCTGCTGGCGGATGTACAGCTGGCGCATCATCTGCCGGTTGCTCCATTCGAAATCCCACAGCAGCGCCAGCGCCTGGCGGGTGCGACGGTCTTGGAACACCGGTTTGCTCAGATTGAACACAAAGCCCTGGGCCACTTGCGGCTTGCCTGGGCCCAGGTGCGCGCGTTGCAGGCGCCCGTCGTCGAGCTGCGCACCTTGGTAGCCGATGGTGTAGGCGGTGGCGGAGAACTCGCGGTTGTAGTCGTAACCGCCGCCCTTGAGCACCTGACGGGCCACTTCGGTGTCGCTGAAGTACTCCACGCGCAATCGGTCGAAGTTGTAGCGCCCGCGGTTGACCGGCAGGTCCTTGGCCCACCACTGCGTGTCGCGCTCGAAGGTGATGCTGCGGCCGTTGTCGACCTTGGCGATGCGGTACGGTCCGCTACCCACCGGTGCGCTGAAGCCGGCACCGTTGGCGAAGTCGCGCTGCTGCCAGTCGTGTTCGGGCAGCACCGGCAGGCTGGCCACGTCCAGAGGCAGGGTGCGGCCGTGGCCGGGGGCGAAGTCGAAGCGCACATGGTGCGCGTCTTCCACCGTCACCTGGGTGACGTCGGCGAACTGCGTGCGGTAGGTCAGGCTGCCCTGGCGTGTCAGCGTATCGAAGGAGAAGCGCACGTCTTCGGCGCGCACCGGCCGGCCATCGGCGAAGGTCGCGCGTGGGTCGAGCTCGACGCGCAGCCAGGCGTCCTCCGGGCCGCGCTCCAGGCTGCGGGCGATCAGGCCGTAGACGGTGTAGGGCTCGTCTTGCGAACGCACGGCGAGGGGCGCGTACAGCCAGCCATCGACTTCGCTGACGCCGATGCCCTTGTCGATGTACGGCAGGATGTGGTCGAACTGCCCCAGATTGGTCGCAGAGCGTCGCAGGCTGCCACCCTTGGGCGCATCCGCATTGACGTAGTCGAAGTGGCTGAAGTTGGCGGGGTAACGCGGCGTTTGGCCGTAGACGGTGAGGGCGTGGCTGGGGGCTGCGAGGGCGGGCAGGGCGGCCGCGCCGAGCAGGCAGGCCGCAAGCCAGAGCTTGCAGCGCTGCCAGGCCAGCCGCTGAAAAGGGCGACGGGCCAATTCAGGTTCAGTCCTGACGGCTGGTGACTTCCAGCAGGTGGTAGCCGAACTGGGTCTTGACCGGGCCCTGCACGACGTTGATCGGTGCGCTGAAGACCACGGTGTCGAATTCCTTGACCATCTGGCCCGGGCCGAACGAGCCCAGGTCACCGCCTTGGCGGCTGGAAGGGCAGCTGGAGTTGTCTTTGGCAACCTGGGCGAAATCGGCGCCGGCTTCGATCTGTGTTTTCAATTCGTTGCACTTGGCTTCGTCGGAAACCAGGATGTGGCGGGCGGTGGCTTTGGCCATGGGAAGTACTCCTTTGAATAAAGCGCCAGCCTAACTCAGTGCGTGGGATATGTCTTCCAGATAGGTAAGTCGATTCAGCAAGCGTCGAGCCAACGCCCGCCGTGCAGCCAGCGCATCGCGCGTATACTGCGCGGCGGTAAACGGGATGGAGCCTGCGTGGTATGTGGAACAAATGGTCAAAAACCGCCCTGATGCTTTCGCCCCTGCTGACAGTGGCTGGGCTGGTGGCGTGGCACCTGGGTTGGTTCCAGGAAGAGCAAGTGCTGCGTGGCTATCAACTGGCTGTCGAGGTGGATGGCCAACGCTACGCAACATTCGGGTTGCTGGCGGGCGAGACCGCCATCAGCGAGCGGACCGGGCATTTCTTCTGCCAGATCGAAGACCTCGACGAGTTGATTCAGTTGGCTCAGGGTGACGTCCAACTCGAACGCGGCGGCGACAACCCGTACCTGCAAGGTTCGGTGCGTTACTTGGCGGCCCCGCGCTACGTCCGCCGCACCGAGCACTACCGCAACGCGGCGCAGAGCGACGCCCGCTACCAGTTGCTGAATGAGCAGGGGCAAGTGGTGTACCACTTCACCCCGGACAGCGACGACCCGTACGCGAGGACACTGGTCAATGTCGGCATGGTGCGCTCCTCGGGCGGGCGCGGCGGCTCGGTGATCGAAGACGAATACCTGGACGCCACACGCCTGTTGCGCGAGAAATTCGGCGTGCGGCTCACGTTCTTCAAGGACGAAGCGGCCAAGCTGGTCACGTTGTCGTCCCAGCCTGTGGCCTCGCCGCGGGCGCCGGCGTCGCCGACACCCTGATCGGGCTTACAGCCGCTGCGCCGCCTCACGCAGCAGTCGCTCGGTCGCATCCCAGCCCAGACAGCCATCGGTGATCGAAACGCCGTACTGCAAGGTTCCTTTGCCCAGCGACTGCGCGCCCTCGAATAGATGGCCTTCGAGCATCATGCCCACCACCGAGCGGTCGCCCTCCAGACGCTGGCGCAACACCGCGTCGAACACTGCGGGCTGGCGCGCCGGGTCCTTGCCGCTGTTGGCATGGCTGCAATCGACCACGATCCGCGGCATCAAGCCTGCTTTGCCCAAACCCTGGCGCGCCTGCGCCAGGTGTTCGGCGCTGTAGTTCGGCCCGCTGTGGCCACCGCGCAGCACCAGGTGGGTATCAGGGTTGCCGAGGGTCTCGACGATGGCCGGATGGCCCTGCGCGTCGATGCCGAAGTGGCGGTGCGGGTGGGCGGCGCTGCGCATGGCGTCGCAGGCGATGGCGACGCCGCCGTCGGTGCCGTTCTTGAAGCCCACGGGCAAGCCCAGACCGCTGACCAGTTCGCGGTGGATCTGCGACTCGGTGGTCCGCGCGCCGATGGCGGCCCAGCTCAGCAGGTCGTCGAAGTAGCCGGCGGCCAAGGGTTGCAGCACCTCGTTGGCCAGCGGCAGGCCGCGTTGCAGCAGGCCCAGCATCAACTCGCGCGACAGCGTCAGACCCGCATGCATGTCGTCGCTGCCGTCCAGGTGCGGATCGTAGGCCAGGCCTTTCCAACCCACGGTGGTGCGCGGTTTTTCCACGTAGGCGCGCATCACCAGCAGCAGCTTGTCGTCGACTTCGGCGGCCAGCGCTTGCAAGCGCTCGGCGTATTCCAGCGCCGCGCGCGGGTCGTGCAGCGAGCACGGACCGAGGATCACCAGCAGGCGCTCGTCGCGGCCGTCGAGAATGGCGCGGATGGCGTGGCGGTGCCGGTCGACTTGCATGGCGAGGTCATGGGGCAGGGGCAGTTGCTGCTTGAGCTGGTGCGTACTGGGCAGGCGGCGGCTGAGGGCGCTGTTGGCGGCCTGGGCCTGGGCGGGCTGTTGGGACTGCGATGGGGACTGGGTCAGGGCAAGGGTGGCACGGGGCATGATGATCTTCCTGAAGCGCGCGGCGGGCGCTGGCCCGCGACGTCGGCGCTAGTGGTGTGTTCGACAGGTTGTTCGCAATGTTCGACGCGGAGTCGTGCCACCTGGGACGGACCGATCGGAGGCGGCAGGCTGGCCCGAACGGGATTGGCTAAATCGCCAGGCGAGGGTGCAAGGGCGGTAATAGTCGACGTGGTGCATGGTGGTGTCCTTGGATGAGTTGAAATGTGCGGGCTTGAAAACGCAAAACCCCCGGGCGGGAGGCCGACCGGGGGTTTGAGTATTCTCAGGTTCGGCGGCCCCTCGAGAGTGGGCGCCGTGGTGGGTATCAGCGGCGCCTAGTGGCTAAACCAATACCCGAAGTAATAGCTGGAGACCGACACGCAACCAGGCACCGCCGGACGCTTAGGGCGACCGCTGGCAAGGCTCTGGATGTGAAGGGGTGTGTGCATGTCGTACTCCGTGAATGGTCCCGAGCTTACTGCACGGGTGGGTGGCGGTTCAATGGCTTTGTCAGGGTTTTTCTCACAAATACCGTCGACGTAGGTACAGGTTGAAATCGATTTGGCCTGTATTCGACAGGGGCTTGGTTGGCGCTAGCGACTGTCGGCATGCGTTGGAAGTCCGGCAACTTGATCTGCGGCGCTTGGGAGTGCTTGGGGGAGCGCCTACTGCTTGCCCTCGACGGCCCGACCAAGGGCCGCGCGAAGTGCTGCACATTTTTTTGCTCGCCATGGTTTTGCGACATCCTCTTCACGGCATTTTCACCTATGGCTTGGCACAGTGAAGCCACATCCGTGAAACACTTAGCCCGCCCTCCCCAGCGGGCTTTTCTTTGCCTGGCGTTTACGGCCAAGGCAAATTCTCCGCTGCCCAGGTTGCGCCAAGCGAAACGGCTCAAATAGGATGCCCAGGATTTTCTACAGGGACCGACAGTGGACTTCCTCAGCACCTATCTCCCCATTCTGGCCCCAATCGCCATGGTGTTGGGCCTGTACGGCCTGATCCGTTGCATCGGCCGGGCGCGGCGCCTGATTTTCCCCGAACTCAGCGTTCGATTTCCGGCCAGTGCCCAGCCGCTGACCGTCGCCATTCCGACGCCTGGCCGCTATGTAATCAACGTGGTCATTCCGCCCATGACCTTCCTGACGGGCGTAGCGCACTTTTCTGCCAAGTTCCGAGTCGTGGCGTTGCAGAGCGGCGCTTCCCTGGAATACCGGTCCTATGGCCGTTCTTTGCTTCACCTGTTTGAGGTGGACAGAACCGACATGTCGGGAAAGAAGTCGATGCCGCTCGGCGCGTTCGACTGTGCCGCGCCCGGTGAGGTCGCCATCACCTGCTTGAACCCGGACAGCATCCGCGCCAATTACGCGCTTGAAGTATCCCCATATGTGTCGCCGTTGAGCCTGTTCGCTGTGGTTCTGCCGACCATCGCGTCGGCGGCTATGACCATCGGCGGGTTCGTGCTGTCGATCCTGGCCTGGAGTGGAAATCTTTGAGTGTCGTCCCGTTAGCGTCGGCGGCGCCCTCGCAGGCATTCCATCCGATCGACCTGGGGGCCTATTCCAGATCCCCCGGATGGGTTGGGCATTTCGATGCGAAACAGGGCACGAACCGCAGAGTGGCGGCACAGGCCGCCAACGAGCACTTGGTGAATTACCTGGAGCGCCATCCCCAGCCCATCACGGTAGGTACCTCGCTGGTCACGCCGTATACCGAGAGGCAGTTGCGCGGACTCGGATACAAGGCCGGCGAAGCCCGTCACCTTTACGCACAAGCCGTCAACCGCACGGGGCTCATCACTTGCCTGAGTCCATCCCAGGCGCGCGTAGCGTCGGACCTGCGCCACGTCGCAGTATCCAGCCATGGGCTGGAGGGGCTGCTGGCGGTGGCCTATTCGATCATGGCGATGAATGTGTTGCATGGCGGTTTTCAAGGGCATTTCTTCGTCGCCTTCGAGCACAGCGGGCTGGTGGTCTATCCCCATGACGATTGCGGTTACGGAGTTTTCGAGGGCCACGACCGCGCCGCGAGCCGGACGTTTCTAGCCGGGGTGGATGCCGAACGTTTCGACCTGTGCGTGAGCGGGTAAGGCTCCGGCACCCTGGTCAAATCACCTTCACCGCCCGCCCGATGAACTGTATCGGCCCGGTCGGCCGCCCGGTCGGCGAGCCGCCGGCCTGCTCCAGCGTCAGTTCGAACAACTGGTCGGCCTCCAGCGGCGGCAAGCGCTCCACCGGCACCTGGGCCCGCTCGCCCGGCTGCACCAGGCCCAACGACACCGGCGCCTTCCAGCGGTCCACCTTGGTCCAGAACTGCAGCACCTTGCCTGTGGGCACCTCGACCGGCTCCAGCGGGATCAGTTGCAGGCTACGGGTGTTGCTGGCCTGCACCACCCAGCCTGCCGCGCGGTCGCTGGGCGCTGCGAGCACCACCACATAAGTGCTCGGCGCCGGCGAGGAGAACCACAGCATCACCGCCAGCAGCGCGCTGGTGAAGGCGCCCGCACCGGCCAGGCCTTGCCACAGCACCAGACGCTGCCACCAGCGCGGTGTCTGGGCGGGCGGGGCAAAGCCATCGAGGCTGCGGGCGATCCGTTCCCAGACCGCGGCACTGGGCGCGACGGGTGGGGCGAGGGCGTCAAGCGCCTGCAAACGCGTCTGCCAGGCTTCGACCGCCTCACGCAGGGGCAGGTCATGGTCGAGGCGGCTGGCCACCACTGCGCGCTGTGCGCCGGGCAGGGTGCCCAGCACGTACTCGCCCGCCAGCTGATCGAGGTCGTCCGGGCGTTGGGGGTCGGTTTCACGGTTCATCCCATGCACTCCCGCAGCGCACTCAGGCTGCGTTTGATCCAGGCCTTGACGGTACCCAGCGGCGCATCCACCAGCTGGGCGATCTGACGGTGGCTGCACCCTTCGACATAGGCGTGCAGCACACAGGCACGACGCACCGGGTCGAGCGCGTCCAGACAGTGGTAGATGCGTCCCGAGGCGAGGTACGTATCGACCGTCTGCCAGTGCTCGGCGTCCGTACGCAGGCTGTCGAGCTGGTCGGTGTCCAGTGGCGTATCGCGTTGCCCATCGCGCACGTGGTTCAAGGCCAAGTGGCGGACCACGCTGTAGATCCAGCCGGGCGCCGAACCACGGCTGGCGTCGAAGCTGCCGGCGCGGGTCCAGATGCGTACGAAGCCGTCGTGCAGAACGTCTTCGGCGCTGGCGGTGTCGCGCGTAATGCGCCGGGCCACGCCCAGCAGACGCGCGCCTTCGTGGTCGTACAGGGCCTGCAGGGCGCGGCGGTCGCCACGGGCGCAGGCGTGCAGGCAATGTTGAAAATCGAAAGGGGCGGCGGGCTCGCTCAAGGTAGGTTCGGTCCTGGTCGTCGCGGGCAGTCGCGGAAACGGTTGCTGCTCAGGGTAGACCAGCGCTGGCAATCTGCCTGCCCGACGCACGCGGGCAGGCATTCGTTCGGCGTGTCAGAGGGGCGTGTGCAAATCTGCGCGGCCGGTCATTTGTCTGCCCAGAAGAGGTAGTCGGCCTGGTACTCGACCACCTGCTTTTCGCCCTTGTTCTGCGCCGTGCAGGCACTGGCCGGTGCGACCCCACCGCGGGTCGCCAGGCGCTGCACGTAGCGCACCGGCTGCATGGCGCCCTTGCCCTCGGCCGGGTTGGTCTTGACCAGTTGATAGGGGATGTCGCCTGTGCCGGCCGGCGCGATGGCTACCTGGGTGCCGGTGATGCTCGAGCCGTCGCTGGCCTTCCAGGTGGCGGGTGGGCCGAAGTATTCGCCGACCGGGTTGCCGCTGCGGTCCTTGAGGGTGGCCTTGGGCCCTACGAAGAACCATTCGGTCTGGCCGGGGGCGTTGGCTTTATCGCGGCACTCATAGGTGATTTCGCCGACCCCGGTGGTCTGGAGCACCATGACGTGCCCGGGCGGCACGGCGACGGCCGCCGGCACCGAGGTCTGGGCCTGGGCGGCGGGTAGGGCGATGCCCAGCGACAGGCCGCCAACGAGCAACAGGGATGCAGGTTTGAAGGTCATGGTGAATCTCCTTGATGGGCGACCGGCGGCTCATCCACCGGCGCTTGGGCATGCGCCTGAGCACGCTGCCTGTAGGGGATACCCGCCAGGATGAAATCTGGATGCAGGCACGGAGAAAAAAACCTTCGCCCAGGGTCAGAGCCTGTGCTTCGACCTGCTGCGCCTTGCGCTGGCGGGCCGCCTTTTCCCCTTGGCCTTCTCCGAGCTTCGCCCATGCCCGCAATCGACCCTGCCGTCGCCATCTGGACCCTTTCCGCCGTTGCCACCGCTGCCGTCATCCTACGCCCCTGGCGCGTACCGGAATGGGTCTGGGCGGTGGGCGGCGCTGTACTGCTGACGCTGTTGGGGCTGGTCCCGCTGAAGACGACCCTGGCGGCCGTGGCCGAGGGTCGCGATGTGTACCTGTTCCTGGTCGGCATGATGGTGCTCGCCGAGCTGTCGCGGCAGCAGGGCCTGTTCGATTGGCTGGCGATGTACGCGGTGCGCCATGCCAAGGGCTCGGGCCAGCGCCTGTTCGACCTGGTGTTTCTGGTCGGTACGCTGGTGACCGTGCTGCTGTCCAACGACGCCACCGCCGTGGTGCTGACCCCTGCGGTGTACGCCGCGTGCCGCGCGGCCAAGGCAGAGCCACTGCCCTATCTGTTCATCTGCGCCTTCATCGCCAACGCCGCGAGTTTCGTCCTGCCGATCTCAAACCCGGCCAACCTGGTGGTGTTCGGCGCGCAGATGCCGCCGTTGCTCGACTGGCTGCGCCTGTTCGGCCTGCCGTCGCTGGCGGCCATCGCCTTGACCTATCTGGTGTTGCGCCTGGCCGTGCGGCGACAGGTGGTACGCCCCTTGGCTACGCACATCGAGGTGCAGCCTCTATCCCGCGGTGGCCGCCTGAGCGCGATCGGTATCGGTGCCACGGCGCTGGTGCTGCTGTTGGCATCGGCCATGGGCTGGGAGCTGGGCCTGCCGACCTTCTGCGCAGGGCTGGCCACCGCCACGTTGATCCATGTGCTCGAGCGGCGCTCGCCGGTGCCGGTGCTCGAGCACGTGGCCTGGGGCGTGCTGCCGCTGGTGGCGGGGTTGTTCGTGCTGGTCGAGGCGGTGGCGCAGACGGGTGTCGTCGAGCGTCTGGCCCTGGCCTTGCAAACCCTGGCGCAGCATTCCCAGGCGCAGGCCAGCTGGACCGCCGGCATGCTGGCGGCCGTCGCCGGCAACCTGATGAACAACTTGCCGACCGGGCTGATCGCCGGGTCCATGGGCCAGTTGGCGGAGCTGCCCAGCCGTACCACCGCCGCGCTGCTGATCGGCGTGGACCTCGGCCCGAACCTGTCGATCACCGGTTCTCTGGCCACCTTGCTGTGGCTGGTGGCGATCCGTCGCGAGGGCGAGCAGGTCAGCGCCTGGGGCTTCATGCGTCTGGGGTTGCTGGTGATGCCGCCGGCACTCATCGCGGCGTTGCTGTTGTTGCAGCTGTGAGTCGCAGGTCTGGGTAGGGCTGGGCAAGACCCGCCCATATCGGTGGAACCCTGCCAGCGGCGCCAGGCTCATAGTCTTTGTGGGCCAGTTGCATGCCTGAAGCGTGCAGCTCGCGGTGGCCGATAGCCTTGAGCCACCCTGCGTGCTCTGGAGGATAAGAGCAAACGCCATAGCCATAGAACGACATGGAATAATCGATAACTTTTGGTTATTGGTAAAAGTTTTTATAGAACAGGAAACTTTGTCCCCCATCCATTCAGTTGATGCATGTCAAAGCCTTGCATTCAAAGGTGTGCCTCTTGAGTATTTCCCTGAGCGGGCAGTTGGCTGACGCGCTTTTACACACCCGACCACGGGACGAACAACGCCAGCAAGCACGCGAGGGTGTGGTCGATTACTTCGCGTGCCTGCTGCCGGTGCAGTTGGGCCTGCTCGACGACGCCAGCCTCGAAGCGGTGCGCCGAGCATTTCCTGCGCAGCCGGGCAGCGACAACCACGCGCTGCAATTGGGCTACATGAGCCATGCGCTGGATTTCGACGACTACCACGCCACCTTCCGCGGGCATCCGAGCACGGTGGTGCTCTCGACGCTGCTGGCGCTCGCGCCTTCGTCGCCGCGCCTGGACTGCGACGCTTTCCTCGATGCCTACGTCATTGGCGTGGAGCTGTGCGGGCGTCTGGGCAAGGCCATCGGTACCCGTCACTACGCCGCCGGTCTGCACAGCACGGCGACCCTCGGTGTCGTCGCGGCCACAGGCGCGGCCTGTCGCCTGCTGCGACTGAGCGTCGAACAGACGCAGATCGCCCTGGGACTTGCCGCCACGCAAGCGGCAGGGCTGCGCGCGCAGTTCGGCAGCGCCGGCAAGGCCTTGCACGCAGGCTTCGCGGCGCGTCAGGCCGTCGACAGCGCACGCCTGGCGCAGAACGGCTTCGCGGCGCAGCCCGATACCGTGTTGGAGGCCTTTCTGGACATTCTCGGGCTGGGCGCGGCGCGGCCCGACGACCTGCTGGCCGAATGGGGCGCACCCTGGCGGATCAGCACGCCGGGCCTGGAGTTCAAGCGCTACCCCACCTGCGGCGGCACCCACAGCGCCATCGAAGCGGCATTCGTACTGCGCGCGGCAGAGGGCTTTTCGCTCGACGCTATCGATGCCGTCGAAGTGAGCTTCCCGCCCGGTGCCGACACGGCGCCGTCGATCCGCCAAGCGCAGACCGGCGTACAGGGCCGTTTCAGCCTCGAATACGTGATCGCCGATGCCTTGCTCAATGGCGTCATCGCGCTGGAGCGCTACGGCGAGCAACCGGTGGAGCCGGCCATCGCCGCACTGGCCGCCAAAGTCCGGCGCGTACCCGACCTCAGCGCACCCGCCGACGAGCTCGACCCCGATCTGCGCTTCCATCGCGTCACATTGCATTTCGCCGATGGCCGCACCTCCAGCCACTGCGTGACCCGCAAGCAGACGGCCGCCGCGCCCACCGACGTCCTCGCCAAGCTGCGCAGCAACCTGCACGCCTTGCCCGCCGAGCGCCTCGATGCGCTGTGCGCCGACCTCCAGTTGGCCGACGATGCCGCGTTGCATCGCCTGGTCGCCCTCATTCGCTGTGATTAAGGAATTCTCCATGTCCCTGCAACAGACGCCACCCCGTCAACTGCGCCTGGGCCTGTTCGTGCAAGCCCTCGGCCATCACGTCGGCGGCTGGCGCGCCGACGGCGCCCAAGGCTCGCCCACCGACGTCCAATGGTTCAGCTGGATCGCCAAGACCGCCGAACAGGGCAAGTTCGACATGTTCTTCGTCGGTGACGCCCTGGCCACCAGCGTGCACCGTCTGCCGTCGACCATGTCGCGTCTGGAGCCGCTGACCCTGCTCTCGGCCCTGGCCGTGCAGACCCAGCACATCGGCCTGGCCGCCACCGCTTCGACCACCTTCGACGAGCCGTTCCACCTGGCCCGCGCCCTGTGCTCGGTCGACCACATCAGCGGCGGCCGCATGGCCTGGAACGTGGTGACCTCGTTCTCCGCCGACGCCGCGCGCAACTTCAGCCGCGAAGACCTGCCATCCCATGCCGATCGCTATGAAGTGGCCCGCGAGTTCCTCGACGTGGCCTTCAAGCTGTGGGACGGCTGGGAGGAGGGCGCCATCGTCCGCGACAAGGCCAGCGGCCGTTACAGCGACGAGAGCAAGATTCACGCGGCCAACCACAAGGGCAAGCACTTCCAGGTGCAGGGCCCGCTGAACATCGCGCGCTCGCCCCAAGGCCGCCCGGTGATCATCGAAGCCGGTTCCTCGCCGGCCGGGCAGCAGTTGGCCGCGCAGACCGCCGAAGTGGTGTTCACCGCCGCCGCTTCGCTGGAAGAAGGCCAAGCCTTCTACCGCAGCCAGAAGCAGTTCGTCCGCGAGGCCGGGCGCAACCCCGACCACCTGCTGATCCTGCCAGGGGTCATGCCCATCGTCGGCCGCACCCGCGAACAGGCCCAGGCGGTGTGGGACCAGCTCAACGAACTGGTGGACATCGACAACGGCATCGAGCAGCTGTCGGCCCGCTTCGGCACCGACATGCGCGCGTATCCGCTGGACGGCCCGGTACCGGAAATCAAGCCCACCGAGGGCAGCCAGAGCCGGGTCAAGCTGCTCACCGAGCTGGCCGCGCGGGAAAACCTCACCCTGCGTCAGCTGGCTGCCGTGGCCGCCGGCTCCCGGGGCCATCGCGTGATCGTCGGCACCGCCGAAGACATCGCCGACGACTTCCAGACCTGGCTCGAACAGGGCGGCGCCGACGGCTTCAACATCATGCCGGCCGTGTTGCCCGAGCAGTTGCAGCTGTTCGTCGAGCTGGTGATTCCCGAGCTGCAACGCCGCGGGCTGTTCCGCACCGAATACCAATACGCCACCCTGCGTGAAAACCTGGGCCTGCCCAGCGTCACCGACAACTTCGCCGCCGTCGCCCCGACGGCCGCCGACAAGGAATGAGCCATGAATAAACCTGCATTGATCAGCGCCGTCGCCGCGCTGCTGGCCGTTCCCGGCGCCTTTGCCGCGCCCGCGCCGGGCAGTGTGCCGTTCGACGCCACCGCCAAACCCGCAGCGGATGCAAAGCTGCACGCCAGCTTGCCCGAGGCGATCCAGAAGCGCGGCTACATCGTCGCCGGTACCAACCCCAACACGCCGCCGACCACCTTCTACCAGGCCGATAACAAGACCCTCGCCGGCCGTGAGATCGACATCATCAGCGCCGTGGCCGACCGCCTGGGCGTGCAGCTGCAACTCAAGGACACCGGCGGCTTCGACAACATCATTCCGGGCCTCAAGTCAGGCCGTTACGACGCTGCCCTGGCGAACATCGACGCCAACGCCAAGCGCCTGGAGCAGGTGGACTTCGTCGGCTACTACAACGCCTCCAAGCTGGCGCTGATCGGCCGCGCCGACGCCAACCTCGGGCCGTTCGACAGCCTCGACGCCCTGTGCGGCCAGACGGTCGGCGCCGGTGCCGGCACCTCCCAGGTGACGCGCCTGCAACAGGCCAGCGACGCCTGTGTGGCCGCCGGCAAGAAAGCCATCAACGTACCGATCTTCCCCGACCGTCCGGCCGGCGTGCAGGCCGTGATCAGCAGCCGCGTACCGATGTTCTTCGGCCCCTACGAGGGTCTGCGTTACCAAGCCAGCCACGTCAAGGCACTGACCCTGGCCGGCGAGATCACCATCGAGGACACCATCGTTTCCATCGCGCTGCCCAAGCAGTCGCCGCTGGGTAAACCGATCCAGGCCGCGCTCAACTCGCTGATCGCCGACGGCACCTACCAGCAGATCCTCGACAAGTGGGAAATCGGCTTCGGTGCGGTCAAATCGGCTGGCCTCAACGAAGAAAACATCAAATGAAGCCAGGGTTCGACGCCGACGGCGCCGGCCTGCGCATCGTCGCCAACCGCCATTGGGGGCGTTGGGCCAGCGCTGCGGTGGTGATCGCGGTGCTGGGTTTGGTGCTGCACTCGATGCTCGACAACCCGCGCTTCGAGTGGGACGTGGTGGCTGCCAACCTCACCGAAACGTCGATCCTCGACGGTGTGCTGATGACCATCAAGCTCACCCTGATTTCGGTGGTGTTCGGCTTCGCCGGGGGCACATTGCTGGCGCTGATGCGCCTGTCGTCCAACCCGGTGCTGGTGGCGGTGAGCTGGGCCTACACTTGGTTCTTCCGCGCGGTGCCGATGCTGGTGCAGCTGTTCCTCTGGTACAACATCGCCGCCCTTTACCCACGCTTGGCCCTGAGCCTGCCGTGGGTGGGCGAGGTGTGGAGCGCGGCCACCAACGAGGTCATCAGCCCGTTCAGCGCAGCGGTGTTGGCGTTGGTGATCCATCAGTCGGCCTATGCCGCTGAGATCATTCGCGCCGGCATCCAGAGCGTGGGCGTCGGCCAATTGGAGGCGGCCAAGGCACTGGGGTATCGCCCCGGGCAGATCTTCCGCCAGACCGTCTTGCCCCAGGCCATGCGCACCATCCTGCCGCCAGCCGGCAACGAGGTGATCGGCCAGTTGAAAACCACCGCCGTGGTCTCGGTGATCGCTTTGCAGGACGTGCTGTACTCGGCGCAGATCATCTACCAGCGCACCTATGAAGTGATTCCGCTGCTGCTGGTGGCCACTGCCTGGTACTTGCTGATGACCTCCGTGCTGTCGGTGCTGCAACACTTCATCGAAGTGCGCTTCAGCCGCGGCAACACCCAAGGCCGGCGCAACTGGCTGGGCCGTAGCGTCACCCGCCAGGAGTCCGAAGCATGAGCGAGTCGATCCACCTGCGCGGGGTGCGCAAACAGTTTTCCGGCAATACGGTGCTCAAGGACATCGACCTCGACATCGCGGCCGGTTCGGTGACGGTGATCCTCGGGCCTTCGGGCTCGGGCAAATCGACCTTGCTGCGCTGCATCAACCATCTGGAGAAGCTCGACGGCGGCACCATCCACGTCGGGGAGATCTTGATCGGCTACACGCGCAAAGGGCAGACGCTGCACGAACTGCCGGAAAAGCGCGTGGCCGCGCAGCGCCAGCGCATCGGCATGGTGTTCCAGCAGTTCAACCTGTTCCCGCACCGCACGGTGTTGCAGAACATCGTCGATGCACCCTTGCGCATCCTTGGGCAGAAACGCAGCGAGGTGCAGGCGCGGGCCATGGCCTTGCTGGAGCAGGTGGGCCTGGCTCACCGCGCCGATGCCTGGCCTCGCGAGCTTTCCGGCGGGCAGCAGCAGCGCGTAGCGATCGCCCGTGCCCTGGCCATGCAGCCGCAAGTGCTGCTGTTCGATGAGCCGACTTCGGCCCTGGACCCGGAACTGGTGGGCGAAGTGCTGCAGGTGATGAAGCAGCTGGCGCACTCGGGCATCACCATGGTGGTGGTGACCCATGAGATCGGTTTTGCCCGTGAAGTGGCGGACAATATCGTGTTCATGGATCAGGGAAAGATCGTCGAGCAGGGCGACGCCCGTTCGTTGCTGGACGACCCGCAGCACCCGCGCTTTCGCGAGTTTCTCGCCAGCGTGCTGTAAAGCCGACTGGCCCTATCTACGGGGTCGGTCATTTCTCACGATTGCGCTCAAGACTCGCCGGGCCTTACCGATAACCGGATAGGCCCTTTTTCTTGTCGCATGGAACGCGATCCCCATCGGATAACGTTTCCATGTCGATACGCAGTTTGAACATCGCCCCCCGCGCCCTGCTGGGCTTTGCTTTCGTCGGTCTGCTGATGCTGGGGCTGGGGATCTTTTCTCTGGTGCAGATGGGTGAGATCCGTCAGGCCGGGCTCAGAATCGAATCGGTCAGCATCCCCAGCATCAAGGCGCTCAACGAACTGACCAGCGTCAACCAGCGCCTGCGCACCCTCGGCTACACCCTGCTCAGCAATCGCGACCCGCAGGCACAGGCCGACACTCTGGCGCGCATGGACGAGCGCCACGCCCAGACCGACAAGGCCCAACAGGCCTACCAGGCCTTGGTGGAAGCGCCGAACGAACAGGTGATCTTCGACCATTTCGGCAAGCTGCTGGGTGAGTACCGGCAACTGGAAAGCCGCGCCCGCGACCTCAGCCGCAACGAGCGCCTCGACGAGCTGCGCGCGCTGCTCAACGGCGACATGCTGCACAACTCCGAAGCCATCAACCAGGTGATGGACGAGCTGGTGCAGTTCAACACGCAAATGAGCCGGCAGAGCAACGCCGCCGCAGAAAGCAGCTACCAATCGGCCATCGAACTGGTGATCGGTCTGTTGATCTTCGCGACCTTGCTGACCTTCGCCTTCGCCTTCCTGCTCACCCGCAGCATCGTCAAACCGGTCGAAAACGCCTTGCGCACCGCCGAATGGATCGCCTCCGGCGACCTGACCCACCCCATCGACGCCAGCGGCACCGACGAGCCTGCGCGCTTGCTGCAGGCCATGGCGACCATGCAGACGCAACTGCGCGACACCGTGCAGCAGATCGCCGGTTCCGCCACGCAGTTGTCGTCGGCTGCCGAAGAGCTCAACAGCGTCACCGACGAAAGCGCCCGGGGCCTGGCCCAGCAGAACGCCGAGATCCAGCAGGCCGCTACTGCCGTGACGGAAATGAGCAGCGCCGTGGAAGAGGTGGCGCGTAACGCCGTGAGCACCTCGCAGGCGTCGGCCGATGCCAACCGCACGGCCGGCGACGGACGCGACCTGGTGCTGGAAACCGTCAGCGCCATCGAGCGCATGAGCGGCGATGTGCAAGCCACTGGGCAACTGGTCGAGGACTTGGCTGGGCAGTCGCGCGACATCGGCAAGGTGCTGGACGTGATCCGCGGCCTGGCCGACCAGACCAACCTGCTGGCGCTCAACGCCGCCATCGAGGCGGCGCGGGCGGGCGAAGCCGGGCGCGGTTTTGCCGTGGTGGCCGACGAGGTACGGGCGCTGGCGCACCGCACGCAGCAGTCCACCAGCGACATCGAACGCATGATCGGCAGCATCCAGGGCGGCACCGAACAGGCCGTGGAATCGATGCGCACCAGCACCGAACGCGCCGAATCGACCTTGAACATGGCCCGCGGTGCGGGTCTGGCCCTGGACACCATCGCCAGCGCCGTCTCGCAGATCAACGAACGCAACCTGGTGATCGCCAGCGCCGCCGAAGAGCAGGCCCAGGTGGCGCGCGAGGTGGACCGCAACCTGGTGAACATCAACGACCTGTCGGTGCAGAGCGCCACGGGGGCGCACCAGACCAGCATGGCCAGTGCGGAGCTGTCGCGGTTGGCGGTGGATTTGAACGGGTTGGTGGGTAAGTTCAGGACGTGAGGGGACGGGGGCTCGGACCAGAACGGCGTTGCCGTCCTGGCACCTGACGTTAGCCTGGTCGACGTGCGTTCGCGGGGGTACTACCACTCGATCGGCGTGTCGTCCCAGGCCCAGAAGCTGCCGCTGTCGGCAGGCCCATGCCGGGCGATCACCTGCAACAGGCGGTCTGCGGTGTAGGCTGGGGTGAATAGTCGTTCGGCCGGCACGTTCGCCTGGAACGGCTGGGACAATGCTGTGTCGGTCGTCCCCGGATGCAACGAAAGCACCGTGGCCTGCGGGTTCAAGCGCTTGAGCTCGATGCTGGCGCTGCGCAGCAGCTGGTTCAGCGCCGCTTTGCTGGCCCGGTAGCTGTACCAGCCGCCCAGATGGTTGTCGCCGATGGAGCCGACCCGCGCCGACAGCGCCGCGAAGGTCGTGGGTTGCTTGCGCAGCAGCGGCAGCAGGTGCTTGAGCAGCAGGATCGGGGCGAAGGCGTTGCTGGCGAACGTGGCTTGCAGACCGGCCAGGTCGAGTTGCGCCAGTGACTTCTCTGCCCGGGCGCCTTGCTGGTGCAGGATGCCTAGCGTGCATACCACCAAATTCGGTGCTGCTCCGTCGGCCCGCAGTGCGGCGGCCAGATCGGCCAACGCTTGCTCATCGCGCGCATCGCAGTCGATGCGTTGCAGTTTCGCACCGTGGCGGACGCCTAGCTGCGCCAGATCGGCGTTGCCGGCCGCCGTCCGCGCGACCGCCCATACCCGCCGCACATCGTCGCGGTCGAGCAGGGCGCGGCACAGCGCCAGGCCGATGCCCTGGCTGGCACCGACGATCACCACTTCGGCAGGACCGTTCAGGTCGGGAATCAGGCTCATGGTCGGTCCTCGTTCTAAAGCTGCGCCGCTGGCAGGCGCCGGGGTGACGTAGCGTGAGGCCCGCGCACGCTGCAATCGTTCCCACAGGATTCCCCAAGCGCCGCGCTTTGCGGCATGCTGCACACCCGCCTGTCATGATTCGACACACCTTCATGTCCGTTTTCTATCTCAAGCTGTTGATCACGCCCATGCTCATGCTGGGCATTTCCCTGGCCGGCAAGCGCTGGGGCACGCAACTGGGCGGCCTGCTGTCCGGCCTGCCGCTGACCTCGGCGCTGGTGATGCTGTTCATCGGCCTGGAACAAGGCCCGGCCTTCGCCCTGCACGCGGTGCCCGGCGCGTTGGCGGGACTGGCCGCGGTGCAGGCGACCTACCTGTGCTATTTCCTCAGCACCCGGCGCTGCGCGGCCTGGCTGGCATGCTGCGTGTCGTTGCCGTTCTACGGTGTCGGCGCCTGGTGCATGAGCCAGCTGGGCGGCCTGGCGTTGCCCGTGGCGGTCACCGTGGCGATGTTGGTCGCCAACCTCGTCGCCACCCGGCCCCATCCCAGCCTTGGCAGTGCCCGCCTGGTGCCGACGCCACGCTGGGTGATCCCCCTGCGCATGGCCACCGCCACCTTGCTGCTGCTGGCCATCACCACCAGCGCCGAGCGGCTGGGGCCGGTGGCGAGCGGCATGCTGGCGCCGATTCCGGTGATCGCCTGGCCGTTGATGGTGTTTGCCCATGTGCAGGGCGGGCGTTTCGAGCTGGCGACCATCGTGCGCGGCAATGCCATTGGCGCGGTGGGGGTGATCGGTTTCTATCTGGCGATGCATGCCACGATCATGGCGTGGGGCACAGGGCCGGCGATCGCGGTGGCGGTAGTGCTGGCGGTGGCCAGTACCTTTGCGCTGGCGCGGGTGGTGAATCGACGTTGAGCGGCGTCGAAACTCCTAGCGACCGCTCGTGCAGCGCAGACCCCACGGCGCGCCCGCTTGCCTATGCGGGTCGATGCCTCGTACAGCGCAGGTTCAATGCAGCACCTGACTCAAGAACAATCGCCCCCGCTCGCTCTGCGGGCGCTCGAAGAACGCCTTGGGCGTCGCCTGCTCGACCACCTCGCCCTGGTCCATGAACACCACGCGATGGGCCACGGTCCGGGCAAAGCCCATTTCGTGTGTCACGCAGACCATGGTCATGCCGTCTTCGGCCAGAGCAACCATGGTGTCGAGCACTTCCTTGACCATCTCCGGGTCCAGCGCCGATGTCGGTTCGTCGAACAGCATGATCTTGGGTTGCATGCACAACGCCCGGGCGATGGCCACGCGTTGCTGCTGGCCACCTGACAGTTGGCCGGGATATTTGTGGGCCTGTTCGGGAATGCGTACCCGTTCCAGGTAATGCATCGCCAGGGCTTGCGCCTCCCGACGTGGCATCTTGCGGGCCCAGACCGGGGCGAGGGTGCAGTTCTGCAGGATGGTCAGGTGCGGAAACAGGTTGAAATGTTGGAACACCATGCCGACTTCGCGGCGGATGGCTTCGACCTGCCGGGCGTCTTGGGTCAGTTCGACGCCGCCGACGACGATGCGGCCTTCCTGGTGCTCCTCAAGACGGTTCAGGCAGCGGAGGGTGGTCGATTTACCCGAGCCGGACGGGCCGCACAGCACGATGCGCTCGCCCTGCTGCACGCTGAGGTTGATGTTCTTGAGCACCTGGAAGTCGCCATACCACTTGTTGACGTTTTCCATCTGGATCATGGGTTGTGGCTGCAGAGGGTTGCGGATCGCTTCGCTCATTTCGAACTCCTTGCCGTTCGCTCAGTGCAGGACGCTGTCCAGGAACTGCCGGGTGCGGGGCTGCTTCGGTGCGGTGAATATCTCGGACGGCGGGCCGCTTTCGACCACCCTGCCGGCGTCGAAGAACACCACGCGGTCGGCCACTTCGCGGGCGAATCCCATTTCGTGGGTAACGACGATCATGGTCATGCCTTCGGCCGCCAGGCCCTTCATCACGTTCAGCACGTCGCCGACGGTTTCCGGGTCGAGGGCGGAGGTGGGTTCGTCGAACAGCATCAGCTTGGGCCTCATGGCCAAGGCGCGCACGATCGCCACCCGCTGTTGCTGGCCGCCCGACAGCGCTGCCGGATAGTGCTCGGCCTTGTGCCGCAGGCCGACGCGGTCGAGCAGGGCGAGGGCATGGGCCTGGGCTTGCGCCTGGGTCGCGCGCCTGAGCTTGACCGGGGCGAGGGTCATGTTGGCCAGCACCGTCATGTGCGGGAACAAGGTGTAGTCCTGGAACACCATGCCCACGTCCTCGCGCAGCCTGGCCAGGGCCTTGCGGTCACCCGCACTGGCCTGGTCGCTACCGCCGATCACCACGCTACCTTGGGAGGGCGGCTCCAGGCTGTTCAGGCAGCGGATGAAAGTGGACTTGCCCGAGCCGCTGGGGCCGATGATGACCACCACTTCGCCTTGGCGAACATCCATGTCCACACCCTTGACCACCTCGTGCGTGCCGAACCGCTTATGCAGGTCGCGAACCGTCAGGATCGTGCTCATAGGCCCGCCCGCGCCCGGGTCAGGGCTTGCAGGTTGAGGTCGGCCGCGCTCATGCGCTCGCGGCGTTGCCGGTTAGCGGTGCGCTCGGCATCCAGGCGTTCGCTGGCGCGCACCAGGCTTGGCAGCAGGACGCCGAGCGAGGGGCCGCCTGCGGAGCGGCGGCCCTGCACATTGCAGACCGGGTCGAGGCACTCGCGCACGTGCTGCTCCGGCAGGTTCAAGGCATGGCCCAGTTGCTCGAGGGCACAGGCATCGACCATCTGCGTGGTGATCCGGTGGGCCGGTAGGCCCTGGTCCATGGCCATGCGCACCACGCCACCGACCACGTGGTGGGCCTCGCGGAACGACAGGTCGACGTTGCGCACCATCAGGTCGGCCAAGCCGGTGGCGGTGGAGAAGTCTTCGCCGGCACGGCGGGCTGCCAGGTCGACGTTGGGGGTGGCGGTGCGCAGCACCAGGTCCAGCAGTTTCAGGCAGCGCAGGCTCTCTTCGGCCGCCTCCCAGAAGCCACGGGTGCCTTCGCGGTTGCCGTCGCCGGTGTGGGAGAAGTTGGTGCCCTTGATGGTCACGCTCGCGCCCATCAACAGGCCGACGATATGCCCGCTGCGGCCTTTGAGGTACTCCAGCACGGTGGGGTTCTTCTTCTGCGGCATGATGCTGGAGGTAGCAGCGACGCTGTCGGGAAAGTCGATGAGGTTGAACTCATGGGTGCTCCAGACGAAGTAGTCCTGCGCGACGCGGCTCCAGAACACCGCCAGGTTGCTCAGGTGCGACAGGCTCTCGAGCAGGAAGTCGCGCGAGCCGATGGCGTCCAGGGCATTGTCCAGGTAGCCGTCGAAGCCCAGCAGTTCGGCGGTGCGCGCGCGGTCGATGTCGAAGGGTGTGCCAGCGAACGCGGCGGCACCGAGCGGGCACTGGTTCATCGAATCGAGGGTCTGGATCAGGCGCTTGCTGTCGCGCTCCAGCGCCTGTTCCACCGCGCTCAGGTAATAACCGTAGGTGATCGGTTGCGCCGGTTGCAGATGGGTGTAGCCGGGCATCACCACGTTGGCGTAGGTCTTGGCGCCGTGCAGGGCCGTGGCGCGCACCGTCGCCAGTTCGTCGATCAGGTCCATCAACAGGTCGCGGCAGCGCAGGCGGTCGAGGGTGGCGAGGATGTCGTTGCGGCTGCGGCCGGTGTGCAGGCGCCCGCCGATGTCGGCACCGATGTGCTCGATCAGGTGCGCCTCGTAGTTGAAATAGGCGTCCTCGCGGGAAGGATCGAGCTCGACCGCCTCCGGCCCGGCCTGCTCCATGTCCAGCACGCCCCTGGCCAGCACACTGGCATGCTCGCCACGGATCAGGCCCTGTTCGGCGAGCATCAGGATGTGCGCCTTGTTGACGTTGCCCAGGTTCGCAAAGCCACTGGCGAAGCCTTCCAGGCGTGGGCGGTAGATGTACTCGTTCACCTCGGGCGCAGTGCTTTCTTTCAGGCGCCGACTGACTTTGGATGCTTGCATTCTGGAACCTCTCCAAGTGAAGGACGTGCCGCCGGGCGACCCAGACGACGTTCGAGATAACGGCTGAGCCAGG
The DNA here is from genome assembly GCF_054508135.1 of Pseudomonas sp. MLB6B. NCBI lineage: Bacteria > Pseudomonadati > Pseudomonadota > Gammaproteobacteria > Pseudomonadales > Pseudomonadaceae > Pseudomonas > Pseudomonas sp. MLB6B. Next base: position 2,966,758 of record NZ_CP199313.1, read on the forward strand.
TCAGTGCGGAGCAGATGACGAAGTACACCAGCAACACCACGCCGTAGACGGCGAAGGCCGGGCTGACGCCCGTCATGACGGTTTCGCGTTCGATGATGATTTGGCCGACCTTGAGGAATTCCCCCACGCCTACCAGTGCGCCCAAGGAGGTGGCTTGCACCAGGATCGTCAGCAGCCCGGTGTAGGCCGGCAGAATGGCCTTCATCGACTGCGGCACGATCACGTGCAGGTAGATCTGCCAAGGGCGCAGGCCCAGCGCCCAGGCGCTTTTCCACTGGTGCACGGACACCGATTCCAGCCCACCGCGGACGATTTCGATGCCGTTGGCGCTGCCCCACAGGGTCAGGCCCACGGTGACGGCGGCGAAGGGGCTCAGGTCCACGCCGAACATCGGCGCGCCGAAGAAGATGAAGAACACGTTGACGATCAGCGGAATCGAGCGGAACAGCTCGACATAGGCATGGATCGCCCACGCCAGCAGGCGGTGCTTGACCGTGGCCAGCACGCCGAGCACGGCCGAGATCAGCGTGGTGAACAGCAGCACCACCAGCGCCAGATACAGGGTCATCAACAAGCCTTTGCACACGAAGCTCCAGTTTTCGAGGATGAAGTTCATAGGTGCCTCACTGCCTGAAAGGACGTTGCAGGTGGGCGGACAGCCGCGCAGTCAACAGCGCCAGGGCACCGACCAGCACCAGGTACATGACGCAGATGGCGGTGAACATCTCGATGGCGCGAAAGTCCGTGGCGATGCGGTCCACGGCGACGAAGGTCAGCTCCGCCAGGCCGATGGCCTGCAGGTAGGACGAGTTCTTCAACAGCGAAATCGCAGTGTTGAGCATCGCCGGCAGGCTGGTGCGGAACGCGATCGGCATGGCGATCAGGGCGAAGTACTGCAGCGGTTTGAGACTCAGCGCCAGGCTCGCCTCGCGCATGCCGCGCTCCACGGTGGCCAGCCCGCCGCGGATGTTTTCGATCTGGTAGGCCCCGGCCCACAGCGACAGGCACACCACCCCCGACCAGAACAGCGATAGCCCCAAACCGATGGCCGGCAGGCCGTAGAAGATGAAGAACAGCTGCACCAGGATCGGCGTGTTGCGGATCAACTCCACATACAGCGCCGCGACCTGCGACAGCACCGGGATTCGCATGACGCGCACCGCGCCGCCCAGCACGCCGATCAGCAGCGAACAGAGGATGGCCAGCACCGTGACGCGCAGGGTCATGAGCACGCCGTCGAGCAGGGCCGGCCACTGCTCGATCAGGTAATGGATGTCGAAATCCATGGCGGCGGCCGGTCAGAGCGTTTCGGCAGGTTTGGCCTGCTCGAACACACTGATGTAGTAGCCCTGGATGTTCTGGGGCACGAACTGCTCGACCCAGCCGCGGTACAGGTGCTCTTGGCGCATGCGCAGCACCGCTGCGCTGAGGAAGTCGCGCCACTGCGCTTCGTTCTTGCGCACGCCGATGGCCGCATCGGAGATCTGGAACGGCTCGCCGATCAGCCGTGCGTCCTTGTCGTTGTCGGCGACCACCACCAAGGTGGCGGCATCATGGGTGTAGGCGTCGGCACGGCCCTGGCGGAAGGCTTGCAGCGCGTCGGCGGCGCTGTTCATGCGCAGGGTCTTGACGTCGGGCATGTGGTCCTCGAACCACTTGGCCTGCACCGAGCCCTTGAGCGTGGCGAGGGTCTTGCCTTTGAGGTCGGCGATTTTTTGTGCAGGGCTGTCCTGCTTCACCACCACGTCGCTGGCGCCCCAGCGGTAGGGCGTGGTGAAGTCGATCACCCGCTGGCGTTCCGGGGTGACGCCCAGGGTGGCGATCAGGAAGTCGACCTTGCGGCCCAGCAGCTGCGGCACGCGATTTTCAGCCGTTACGCAGGTGAAGCTGACCTTGTCCTTGGAGCCCAGGGCCCACAGGGAAATCTGCTTGGCCATTTCCACTTCCACGCCGGCGAATTCGCCCTTGTTGTCTTGATAGCCATAGGGGGGTTGGTCGCAACGCACGCCGGCCCGTATCTGGCCTGCCTCTTTGATGGCTGTGGGCACGGGCGGCAGGTCGGCGGCTTGCACGGTGCACACTGCGGCCAACGGCATGCACGACAGGGCCAATGCAGCGCTTAGTTTCTTATACGAGAACGACATGATGCCTCCTGATTACCGGTCTGCACCGCGCCAGTGGATCGGGGCGATGCGTGAGTACAAGGGCAGAGCTGAAATGAAGCTGGAGCACCGGTTTTTGTTCGTGTTGTGGCCGGTATGCGCTCGAGGGTATCGCGCCGCGTCGGGGCAGACGTCGATGTAGTGATAGTTATAAAATCTGCGCGTCATGCAATCAAATGACAATACAACAACCCGTCATGCAGAAATGATATGGCCATCAATTTCAAGCAGATCGAAACCTTCCGCGCGGTCATGCTCTGCGGCTCGATGACGGCAGCGGCGCAGGCGCTGCACACCTCGCAGCCCAACGTCAGCCGCCTGATCGCCCAACTGGAACGGGCCAATGGCTTCAAGTTGTTCGAAAGGGTAGGCGGGCGACTGGTCCCCACCGACGAGGGTGCGCAGTTCTTCGCCGACGTGGAGCGCGCGTTCATCGGGCTGCACAGCCTGGAAACCTCCGCCCAGCACCTCAAGCGCGGCGGCACTGGGCGTCTGCGCATCGGCGCGGTGCCCTCGCTGACCCATGGCCTGTTGCCGGCGATCATCCAGCGCTTCCGCCAGCAGAACCCGCACGTGCACATCTCCATCCACACCAACGACTCGCCGAACGTGGCGCATTGGGCGGCGACGCGGTTCTGCGACGTCTGCCTGGTGTCCTATGTGGCCGAGGACATGGCGGGTGTACGTTCGCAGATCATCTGCGACGTGCCTGGCGTGTGCATTTTCCCCAAGGGCCACCGGCTCGGTGCGCTGCAGGTCGTGACCCCTGCGGACTTGAAGGGCGAGGCGTTCATCTCGCTGTCGCACACCGACGGCGCCCGAACGCGGCTCGATCGGCTGTTCGCCGACGAAGACCCCCGCGTGCTCAACCTGGACGCGACCCATGCCGCCACCGTGTGCTCGTTGGTCGGACTTGGCTTGGGGGTGAGCGTGGTCAGCCCGCTGGTGGCCGCCGAGTACTTGCACACCGCCATCGACCTGCGGCCGTTCGCGCCGGAGTTGCGTTTCTATACGTACTTGCTGCTGCCTTCCGACCGACCCGAGAACGTATTGACCCAACGGTTTCGGGTGCTGGCCGAGGCGATGCTGAGGGAAGCGGCGCAAGGCGAGCCATTGGGGCAGGGTAGGGGCTGAGATCGAAGGCGCTCCAGAGGAGCGCTCGGCACCTAACGCCGAGCATTCGCAAAGACGACGGCCTGCCTCTCGCGGGCGAAGGGGTTTAAGCGGCCGGTACCTTAGGTTGGCACCAGTGGTGCGGCTGGTGGTGCTGGATCAGAAAGTCCACGAACACCCGCACCCTGGCCGGCATCGCCGCGCCGCCGACGAACACGGCGTGGATCGGCTCCAGGTCGCCAGGGTTGAAGTCCTCCAGCAACGGCAGCAAACGCCCGCTGGCCAAGTCGTCGGCCACCGAGAAACGGCCGATGCGGGCGATACCGGCCCCCAGCCGGGCGAATTGTGCCAGCGCCTCGCCGCTGCTGCAGGCGATGTTGCCGGCGATCTTCAGGCTGAAGGCCTCGCCGTCGCGGCGAAACGGCCAGTCAGGCGCGGCGCGGCGGAAATTGAAGCGCAGGCAGTTGTGCGCGGCCAGATCCTCAGGCTGCCGAGGCACGCCGCAACGCGCCAGATAATCGGGCGAGGCGACGATGACCTGGCCGGTGGCGCCGATTTGCCGGGCGCTCAGCGAGCTGTCGGGCAGCAGGCCGAAGCGTATCGCCACGTCGGCCTGGCCCCCGAGGATGTCGACCACCTCATCGCCCAAGGCCAGGTCCACCGTCACCTGCGGGTAGCGGGCGCTGAACGCTGCGACCAGCGGCACCACGCTCAAGCGGCCATGCCCGAGCGCCGCGCTGACCCGCAGCCGCCCGCGTGGCACGTCCTGGTCGGTGATCGCCTCTTCGACTTCCAGCAAATCCGCCAGAATGCGCCGCGCCCCGCGCAAGTAAGCCTCGCCTTCAGGCGTCAGGGTGATGGCCCGCGTGGTGCGCAACAGCAACCGCGTGCCCAGACGCTGTTCGGTCCGCGCCACGATCCGGCTGACCGCCGACGGGGTAAGGCCCAAGGCACGGGCGGCGGCGGAAAAGCTCCCCGCTTCGGCCACGCGCGCGAACACCTCCATCTCACCCGAGCGTCCATTGACTTCCATCTGTGCCTCCCATGCAAAAGTCTTTGGCCAAGGCGCCGTCTAGTGCGGCGCAGCGAGGGATCGTAGCATTCGCAGCAAAGATCAGGAGCTATTTCCATGCGTATCAATCCCCCTTTACTTGCCCTGGCCCTCGGTGCCTTCGGCATCGGTGTCAGCGAATTCGCGCCAATGGGCATGCTGCCCGGTATCGCCACCGACCTGGGCGTGACCATCCCGGCCGCCGGCATGCTGGTCAGCGCCTATGCCCTGGGCGTGCTGATCGCCGCGCCTTTGATGACCCTGGCCACTGCGCGGCTGGGCCGCCGCCAGTTGCTGATCGGGCTGATGGCGATCTTCACCTTGGGCAACCTCATGTCGGCGCTGGCCGACGGCTACTTCACCCTGCTTGCCGCACGCCTGGTCACCTCGATGAACCACGGCGCGTTCTTCGGCATCGGCGCCATCGTCGCGGCCAGCGTGGTGCCGGCGGACAAACGCGCTGGCGCGGTGGCGGCCATGTTCATGGGGCTTACGCTGGCCACCATCGGCGGCGTCCCGCTGGCGACCTGGTTCGGCGAGCTGCTGGGCTGGCGCGCTTCGTTCTGGGGCATCGCCGGGTTGGGCCTGGTGGCGATGACCGCCTTATGGTTCGCCTTGCCGTCGCTGCCAGCGCCGGCTGGCGTCGGGGTCAAGACGGAGGTGCGCGTGCTGTGCAAGCCCGAGGTGCTGGCCGCTCTGGCGCTGACGGTAGTGGGTTCGAGCGCGATGTTCACGGTGTTCACCTACATCGCGCCGATCCTGCAGGTCGAGGCGGGCGCGTCGACGGCCTTCGTCACGGCGATGCTGGTGCTGTTCGGCATCGGTCTGACCCTGGGCAACCTGTGGGGCGGCAAGGCGGCGGACCGCTCCATCGACCGCACCTTGATCGTGTCGCTGGTGGTGTTGATCGGCGTATTGCTGGTATTGCCGGCGCTGCTGGATTGGTCGGTGCCGACCGCCATCGCCGTGGTGGTCTGGGGTGCGGCCAGCTTCGCCCTGGTGCCGCCATTGCAGATGCGGGTGATGGAAGCGGCCAAGGACGCGCCCAACCTGGCTTCGGCGGTGAACATCGGTGCGTTCAACCTGGGCAATGCCGTGGGCGCCGCCGTAGGTGGCGGGGTGATTCAGGCAGGCTTTGGGTATGCCGCGCTGCCGGCGGCTGGCGCGGCGATGGCCGGCATCGGCTTGCTGATGGTGCTGGGCTTTGCGCGCCGACAACGGGCGCGCGCGCTGCGCGGCGCTCAGGCGTTGGATGCCTCTGCCTGATGATGAGGCGCTTGCGCCAGGCCCGATGCCGCGCCGGCCGCTGTGCTGCGCAGTGGGCAGGCCAGGGTGAGGCTGTGGCGCAGGGCATCGCGTAGGTGCTCTAGCGCCACCAGGCGTTGTTCGATCACTCCCAGCTTTTCTTGCAACAACAGCGCCACGGCCCGATCTGGGTCGTCGGCCTGCCAAAGGTGGCCGACGTTGCTGCCGATTTCGCCCAGGCTGAAGCCCAAGCGCTGGGCATTGCGGATGAAATCCATCAATTGCACCGTTTGCGCGGGATAGTCGCGGTAGCCGTTGGCCAACCGCTGCGACCGGATCAGCCCGCGTTCTTCGTAGAAGCGCAAGGTATCCCGGCTTACGCCACAGGCCTGCGCCAGTTCGCCGATACGCATCGAAACGTCCTTGTAGGGGGTTGACCTTGGAGCATACCCCAGGCTTTAGCCTGCCGGCTTCATTGATCGAGGAAGCGTGGATATGTGGAGCGAACGTGGTTATCTGAGGCTGGTGCAGGCCAGTGGCGTCTACGATCTGCTGGTAACGTTGGCGTTCGCCACGCCGTGGACGTTCGTGCTGCTGCAGGGGCAATTGTCGGCGCTGCACCAGGCACTTGGCTTGGCGGGCGAGATGCCAGCGTTCGGGCCGTTGCACATGCTGATGGCGAACCTGATGGGGTCGATCGTTTGCGTGTGGGCCTGGTTGCGTATCCGTCACCCGCAGCGGCGGTTCGGACGTTATGACGCGGCGGGGCGGGTGTTGTTCGCGTGCTGGCAGGGGTATGCGCTGGGGCAAGGGGCGACGCAGCTGGTGTGGGGGGTACTGGTGCTGGAGGTGGTGTGGGCGGTGTTGCAGTGGTGGCCAGTGAGAAAGGATGCAGGGGTCGTTGCCATGGCCTAACAGTAGGGCGGAGCGTTTGGTATTTGCGGAAGTTTCCCAGGTGAGGCGTCGATGGTTGCCAATACCCATGCGCTCAATTATCGTGCGCCCTCCTGGGTACCGCTGACATACGGTTTTTGGTGAGGCATTCGGTATAAATGCCTGCCGGAGGCTTCGCCATGTCGCATCGCACGTTCTGGTCAATCGCACTATTGGCGGTCACGGCCATCTGGGGTTGGAGCTTCGTCGCCAAGCACACGCTGCTGGGCAGCATGGCGGCCTCCACGCTGAACGCCTGGATGTTCACCTTGGCGGCGCTGGCACTGTTGCCGTTTTCTATCCGCTCATTCCACAACCTGCAGTGCCGCGATTGGGTGGGTGCTCTGTGTGCGGGTGTGGTGCTCTTCGCCGCGTTCTCGTTGCAAACTTCCGGAACGGCCCTCACCACGCCCTCGAACGCCGGATTCATCACGGGCTTGTGCACGGTCTTCACGCCGCTGTTCGTTTTTCTCATCGGCAGGGGGCGGCCCAGTCTCAAGCAAGCGGTGGGAACGGCCCTCGCCATGCTCGGCCTGGCCCTATTGAGCCTGGACGGGTTCGCCGTGCACCAGGGTGATCTGCTGATTCTGGGCTGTGCCGCCTGCTTCGCGATCCATATCGTGATCGTTTCGACCTTCACGACGCCTGACGTTGCGATGGCCTCGGCTGCCATACAGTTGGGCGTCGTCGGTGTGGCTTCCCTGGCCTGGAGCTTGGGCACCCATCAGTTTTCCTTGCCCGGTACGCTGCCTTCGACACTCACGATTCTGACCCTGGCGCTGGTGGCGACTGCCTTGGCCTACGCCATTCAAAACCGCGTCCAGGCAGTGTTGGCGCCGGAGAAGGTTGCGTTGATCCTTATCTGCGAGCCGGTCTTCAGCGGCGTGTTCGGTTACTTTCTCGCGGGCGATCGCTTGCCCCCTGAACGGCTGGCGGGGGCGGGTTTGATTTTGCTGGGGCTTGCCGTTACGGAGCTTCGGCTCGGGCGCTTGGCTTATTTCTCGTGGCGTCGTTCTTGAGTTCGCTTGGTGGGCGATACCCCTCCTTTTGTGCATCCCCATGCCTCGACCAGCCAAGGGAGTGGGTTCTGTCAGCGATGCACGTCCGCTCAGCTGTTGGCTCCAATAGGAATAGGCAAGGCTCAAATACGAACCGGCATAGGGGGTCGAGTTTTCGATAGCTACCATGGCCTCGTCCCTACTGACCGGAGTTGCCATGAACAGCAGTAAAACCCTCTTCATCACTGGCGTGAGCAGCGGCTTCGGCCACGCGCTGGCGCAAGAAGCGCTCGCAGCAGGCTACCGGGTCATCGGCACGGTGCGCAGTGATGCCGCTTTGCAAACTTTCGAGGCGCTCTGTGCCGAGCGCGCCCATGGGGTGATGCTGGATGTCACCGACTTCGCTCGGATCGACAGCGTAGTGGCGGCCGTCGAAGCGACCCACGGTCCGGTCGACGTGCTGGTCAACAACGCCGGCTACGGCCACGAAGGCGTCCTCGAAGAGTCGCCACTGGAGGAGATGCGTCGCCAGTTCGACGTCAACGTGTTCGGCGCGGTCGCGGTGATCAAAGCGTTTCTGCCTTATTTTCGCGAGCGGCGCGCGGGACGAATTCTGAATGTCACGTCCATGGGCGGCACCATCACGATGCCGGGTATCGCGTACTACTGCGGTAGCAAGTTTGCCCTCGAAGGGATCTCCGATACGCTGAGCAAAGAGCTGCTACCTTTCAACATCTTCGTGACCGCCGTGGCGCCTGGCTCGTTTCGCACCGACTGGGCCGGTCGTTCGATGCAGCGCACCCCCCGCAGCATCGCTGACTACGACGCCAATTTCGACTCGATACGCAAGGCCCGCGAAGAAAAGAGCGGCAGGCAGCTCGGCGACCCACGCAAAGCGGCGCTGGCGATGTTGCAGGTCATCGCCAGTCCGACGCCACCGGCGCATCTGTTGTTGGGTAGCGACGCCCTGGGGCTGGTGCGTGACAGGCTGAGTCGCGCGGCCAAGGAGATCGACCAATGGGAAGCGTTGACCCTGACCACCGATGGTTGAGCGAACAGCAGAGAGGACATCGATGAATCAGGCCGATCCCAGTACCTCGCGCATGGTGCACCTGATGGAAAGGCTAGCGCCCGTCGAGGGCTACAACCTCAGCGCGTTGGAAGACGTCCGCTTCTTGCGGTCGAACCGGGCATTGACGCGCACGCCAGTGCTATACGACCCCGGTATCGTGATCCTGTGCCAGGGACGCAAGCGTGGTTACCTGGGCGATGACGTGTATGTCTACGACGCCCAGCATTACCTGGTGGTGTCGGTGCCTGTGCCTTTCACCATGGAGACCGACGCCAGCGAGGCGCAGCCCATGCTGGCGGTCTACATGCGCCTCGACTTACAGGTCGCCAGCGAGTTGATCCTGCAAATGGACGAACTGCTCGGGCCGAACGATGCCCAGCCCAAAGGCATGTACGCCTCGCCGATGGACGATTCGCTGCGCGCTTCGACGTTGCGCTTTCTCGAGGCGATGAGCGATCCGGCCGAAGCGCACATACTTGGGCCGTCGCTGGTGCGAGAGATCTACTACCGCATTCTGACGGGCGAGCAGGGCGGCTCGATGCGCGCCGCGCTCGATCGCCAGGGGCACTTCGGCAAGATCACCCGGGCGATCCGCAAGATCCACAGCTGCTACCAGGAGCGCCTGGATGTGCTGTCCCTTGCCCAGGAAGCGAGCATGAGCGTGCCCAGTTTCCACTTGCACTTTCGCAGCGTGACGGACGCGTCGCCCATGCAATACCTGAAGTCGACGCGCTTGCATCAGGCGCGACTCCTGATGCTGCGCAATGCGATGAGCGCTTCCACAGCGGCATTCCAGGTGGGCTACGAAAGCGCCTCGCAATTCAGCCGCGAATTCAAACGGTTCTTTGGGCGCACGCCTCAGGCGGAGGTCGAGTGGATGAAGGCGACCTATGCACTGCCTGCGCCGTCCACGCCCTCTGTGTATGTCTCTTCACATTAGCCATGGGCCGATCCGCTGAGCATGCCGCGAACCCGGCTTGCGAGCTCCAGCATCAAGGGGCGATGTTCACGGAGTTACATCCAGGCGCGAGCTTCGCCACTTCGCCAACAGCCACCCCCCTTGGTTTTTGAAGTCGGTATCGAGGCGTGTCAGGGATCGAATTCGATCCAAAAGGAAGTGCCTGAAGTCCCCGCGCGTTTCACACCACGCCGCCAGGATTTCCATATCCTCGAAATAGCCAATTCCCAGCGGCCAAACCGTGCGCTCCGTCTCGACGGCTGTTTTACTCACATAGGCCAAACGCACTTTCTTCTCCAGGCGTATGGCATCGCGCAAGCACCTGCGCATCGAATCCATAGGCATCTCGAGAGTGAGCGGATGCAGCGAACAACGGCGTTTTGAACAATCCATCAGCAACGGCTGATGGCAACACCGCTTCTGCCTTGGACAGTACGCCGAGGGCGGCTTGAGCCAGCGACGTGTCAGGTTGCTGTGCCACCCAACGCATGCCGAGTATCAAGGCATCGAGCTCTTGCTCATTGAACATCAGCGGTGGCAGCACGAAGCCTGGACGAAGCGTATAGCCGATGCCGGCCTCACCCCGAATGTCGGCGCCTTGCGCCTGCAGCGTGGCGATGTCGCGATACACCGTGCGCAAACTGACCGACATCTCCTCCGCGAGCCGTTGCCCCGTCACGGGATGGCGGCGCGCGCGCAGGATTTGCAGGAGGGAAAGGAGTCGTTGAGTGCGGGTCATGCATAGATGCTGACATTTTCTGTCAGTAGCGTCGAATAGCATCGGGCTTTCACCACGCGAGGATATTTCCATGGCAAGCCCGAACTTGTTCCTGTTGTACGTTAAAGACCCTCAGCAAAGCGGCGCCTTTTATGAAAGGTTGCTCGACCGAAAACCGCAGTCGGCATTCCCCAGTTATGTGTCTTTCTTACTTGATGGGGGGACGGCTTTGGGTCTCTGGTCGACCGATGCCAAAGATTACAAAAGCGGCGGCAGCGGCCACCGTAGCGAAGTGGCTTTTCTGGTGGAGACGGAAAGGCAGGTGGAAGATCTGCATCGAAAGTGGGCGGCTGAAGGCGTGCGTATCGAGCAATCGCTTCACCGCGCAGTGTTTGGACTGACATTTGTGGCCCTCGATCCGGATGGCCATCGACTACGGGTGTGCATGCCTGATTGATCGGGTTCTCGGCAAAGGCTCGAGCACTGGCCATGCCTCGTTTCCCTGGCGCGTGCGTGAACGTACAGAAATGACGCACATAAAAGCTATGCGTCAGTTTTCGCTCAGCTGTGTGTTCGCTGGGCCTCTACTTATGGATTGGACTGAAAAGAGCGTTGTCCCGTCTCGAGCCCTATACCAAATGATCCAGCAGCAATCGCCGTACATTTTCCACTAGCGCAGACTCCTCCTTACGCGGAGGGAGTAGCAGGAACTTGGCTTGCGCCAACGCAGGCAAACCAGCCCTATAAGGCTCGACGCCAAGTGGTATGGCACTAGCGTTGAGACACGCAATGCCAAGTCCTGCTCTCAATGCCGATTGCAACCCCGCCACCCCTGAGGTCAAGTAGACGATCTCATAGCCGACACGGCCGCGTTCCAGCACCTGGCAACTGTATTCCGACAAGCCGCAATCGTTGATCGCAAGCAGAGGCAGCGGCCGCCCAGGTTCTGGAGCCCAGCCGGCAGCGGCTATCTAATCATCGAAGAGCCTGGGATTCACAGGCTTACACATCGGGCGTTTGCGTTGTGGATTCGATAAGGTGCTTGAGCTTCTTGCCGACTGCCGGTGTCGCGATCAATTTGGCCAATGCGTTTTCGAGAGAAGCTCGATCCTCACAAAAAACCTCGGAGTCCGGAAATTCTATGCGGCATGGATAGCCGCTGTCTGATACTTTCCATCTGGCCAACTCTTCCTGATGTTCGGGCTGCACAGGATTGAATGCGGTAAGCGCTTCGTAACGCGTGCCGTCAAACGCGTCTTCGATCTGGAATGTGAATCTGTTGATAGGTTCGTTCTGTTGCGTGATTTCGATTTTTATTTTTCCACTACTGGCAATTTCAACTTCATCGCTGAGTTGACTGATGACAGAACCTATTTCTTCGAGATTCCTGGCCGCTTGGTCCGCGGCCTGAATGCCTTGATTGAATGATTCGATGAATTTAGCCATGTTCAGTATTCCTTTTCACTCTGCCATAGACTGGCAAATGATCAAACTTGAATTCAGGGTGCGTGACCAGTTCCATGAGCGGTGCGGGCCCATAAACCAAACCACTGTCTTCCCTGTAGACCCATCTGTTCGAGGTGAGAAAAGCTTGAGAATAAATTATTTGATCGAACGTGCGCCACTTTGTGAGCGTGCCTCCCGCGTGAAAGTAGCTGCCGGCGCTTGAATGGGCTCCAGGTTGGCTGCACAGGTGACGCCAGAAAGGGTTGAAAAGCAGCGTGCGCTTTCGTCGGACCAGTTCTACGTCGCGGCTCGCCAAGACTTGGTCACTGAGCGATTGAGCGAAAGGCTCGTCATTGTAATCGCCTAGCATGATGATATACGGGCAGTCCTTATAGTGGGCGAACAGCTCTTCGACTGAGTCCCTCAATCTCAACCCATAGGTTTGGCGGTCTGCATGATTTTCGGGACACCACATTCGACTAGGCCAATGCGACACGAATATATGAAATACCGTGCCATCGACGAGGCTTGCAATTTCTACCCTTTTGGCAATTTTGAGCGTGGATTCGCTTTTGGTGGAAATGATGTCGGTCGTACGGATTACATCGATCTTGGCCGTGTTCACAAGATAGCAGGTATCGAAGCGCGATCTGCCTGCTCTTGTAAACCCTGGGTGCACACGGTATGAGAATTCCGCGCAGACTTGCGAGATATGTGCCAGGTCTTCTTCCGACATCTCGCCTAGGGCAATAAAGTCAGCTTGAACAATCGTAATTAATTCGATGACGATTCGGCAAGCTATCAGTTTTTCAGTGGCAGTGGATCTGGTTATGGCTGAAGGCGCCAAGCTGGTATTCCACCAAGAAAATACAAGATCATGTTCAGAAGGCACGGAGGTATGATCCCTGGTAAGCCGGTCATGGATGCGTGATATGTTTTGAGGAACGAGCTTACTCCCCTTAATGTCGCCTGTGAATTTATGCCCAGAACCGTATTTCATTACCAAAGATTTTTTATCGCTTGGAAAAAAGCGGCTAAAATCGCGCTTGCGCTTCCAATCAGACGAACCGGACAGAAAGGGCTTTTCAAATTGTGTATTTTTTTCACGCGGGGCGCGAAATATTCTTATGCGTATAGGTCTTCATCGTCGTGTTTAGGAAACGTCTTACGCAACCAGTACTGGTGCATCTGGGACCCATATGTGTCCCTGACATTCAGACCATACCGGCTGTTGAAAACATTAGCTGTCGATAAGACAGTTGTACGCAGAAATCCTTGGCACCTGGCGGCCGCCATTTCCGGTCTTTCCACCTTGCGCACCGCTGTCGTCCCACCGTGGTGGAGCTTTCGCGCTATTGGAACGCTCGCAAGAGCCGTTCTACAGCGGCCGTTTCGACAGATCCTTCGGTCCCGTTCAACGCATACACAGCACAACACGCTGACGCATCACCGATCTGCGCGCGGTAAACGGCAAATGTGCTGCCTGGTCCTTGACCCGTATGCCCGCACAGCGTGATACCACCATCGATCGAACCCTGCATCACACCGAGCCCATAGCCGGCCGTAAACCACGGACGTCCGGCGATGGGGCCTCCCAACATCCGTGCCGTACGCATTTCCCCAATGAGCGTTGGAGGGAGAAAGTCACTGGCGAGAAGTCGCTCCAGGCAAAGCACGGCTTGCGACAGGGGCCCGATAAGTAAGCCGTGGTAGACCCAGGCCGGGTCATAGTCCGGGGTGGCGCCGAGAGGGCTGCTTCGCATGTCTTCACGCGTTCTCGCGAAGCGAACGCTTTGTAGCCCAAATGGTGCCAGAGTGCGGCGATCCACGGCTTCATCGAGTGTCAGTGCTGTCAGACGCTCGATGAGCCGGCCCACCCGCCAGTAGCCGACATTGGAATAGCGCCAACCTGTTCCAGGGTCGTACCTGAGCCTGGTGCCGTCCAAGCGCTGCATCATGTCCTCGACCGGCCACGCGGACTCGCCGTTCGCGACAGCGGCATGGTAGGCCGGGAGCTCGCCGTAATCAGCGAATCCTGCCTCGTGCCTTAGCAACTGCCGCAAGGTGAAAGGCTCATCGGGTACGTGGTCGTCCAAGCCGTTCAACCCGTCTCGCACGAGCGACAGCGCCGTTGCCGCCAGGACCGTTTTCGTGAAACTCCACCAAGGTACGTTCGGTCCGGCTTGATCGGACCCCTGCAGTCGGCCATTGGAGACGAGCGAATAGAGCATTGGATTGTCGTGATAGGGCAGTAGAAGCCGACAAGATAACCCACCTCCAATGCATCTACATTTCCTACGTTAAGCTGGGCACATTCCTACGCCGGCCTGCTGTTCATCACCAGTCCTAGGAAATACCCTACGCAATCTGTCGACTCCCGTCTGATTGCCCACGGAACCCTTGCCCCCTAGGCTCTCTCGGTCGCTGAAACGTTCAGCGGCCGGGTGTGGAAACCCGCGCAAGCATTCAGAAATCGTCTTCAATGGCGGCTGTACGCGGGAGGCCTTGTGCCTACCGGGTTTCTGAATGCGCTCGGGTTTCCACCCCGTGTACAGCTGCCACCCAACGCGTGGAAACGGAAGGTGCAGCGTCCATCCTGCATTCAGGTGACCACATGAAGAAAATCGTCCCCGATCCGCCACGTTTTCCAGGCATCTCCCGCCTACGGAATATGGACTGCCGCAGTCAGTTTTTTTCAAACCGAGGGATTAGCCATGAATGATCCTCAGACCGGACATCCCGCCATAGATCAAGACCTCCGTTCGACGCCAGTCATGACAGTTTTGCCGGCGTTTCGGCTAGCCTCCAGCGTACCAATCACCTGCGCCCACGAGCACGCGTCCATCCTCCTGGGCTACATCACCCATCTGGTTGAGCAGGGCGATCTCGAAGACGACCACAAGCTGCTGGGCGCCGCGACCTATTTGAGCGCATTGGCCAAAACCCTCCTGGATGACGTCGAATTGACCGAGCTGCCTGCGCCTTAGCAATAGCATCACGTCGAGCCGGCCCAGCGACGTCCAGCAAATGAACGGTGGGTGAAAGCCTGGGCAACCATGCGGAGCGCATCGTTCGAGACATCTGCCCCCATCACGCCTGACGCCCTTGGCTTACCGGTACAAACCCACTAGCCTCCACGCTCCCGTGTTTACAGTGGAAACCCTCGCCATGTCCCTCGCTTTCAAGCGCCGCGCCTTGCTGCAAGGCGCCTTGGCCGGTTCGGCACTTCTGGCCTTACCCGCCTGGGCGACACGCTCGATCAACAGCCAGTTCGAGCAGCTCGAACACACCCACGGCATCACCTTGGGCCTCTACGCCCTGGACACCGGCAGCGGCCGCCACCTGGCCTACCGCGCCGACCAGCGCTTCGCGCTGTGCAGCACCTTCAAGGTCATGCTCGCCGGTGCGGTGTTGCACCTGAGCCAAAAACAGCCCGATTTGTTGGCCAAGCGCATCCGCTTCGATGCCAAGACGCTGGTGGTCTACTCGCCCATCACCCAACGGCACGTCGACGCCGGCATGACCGTCGCCGACCTTTGCGCGGCTGCCTTGCAACATAGCGACAACACGGCGGCCAATCTGCTTCTCGAGGTGCTCGGCGGCCCTGCAGCGCTCACGGCTTTCGCCCGGCGTCTGGGCGACGATGTGTTCCGCCTGGACCGCAACGAGCCGAGCCTGAACAGCGCCTTGCCCGACGACCCGCGCGATACCAGCACGCCGCAGGCCATGGCGACCAGCTTGCAGCGTCTGGCGCTTGGCGACGGCTTGCACGGGCCGGCCCAGCAGCAATTGCAGACCTGGCTAAAGGGCAACACCACGGGCGCAAAGCGCATTCGTGCTGGCGTGCCGGGGGATTGGACGGTCGGCGACAAGACCGGCTCGGGCGATTACGGCGTTGCGACCGATGTCGCCGTGATCTGGCCGCCGAACCGTGCGCCCTGGGTGCTGACGCTCTACACCCGCGCCGCTGAAGCGAAGTCGCCCTGGCGAGAGGCGGCGCTGGCCGAGGCCACCGCTATCGTGGTGCGAACCCTCGGTTGAGCGCCAACACCGAGCCACTGGCCCACACCACGGGCAAGGGCGACACACCGTGCGCCGGAAACTGGAACAGGTGCACCGCCGTCGCGGCAGCGCACCTCAAAGGCGGGAACGGGCGCGGGTCGAGATCCGCGCCCGGTTGCATCACTTGAACCCCGTCACCTTGTGCGGCACATACGGCGCTTCCAATCGGGCGATCTCCTCCGCAGTCAGCTTCAACTCGAGTGCTGCAATGGCATCGTCCAGCTGCGCCGGCTTCGACGCCCCGACGATCGGCGCCGACACGCCAGGGTTATTCAGCACCCAGGCCAACGCCACCTGCGCCATCGGCACGCCACGCTCCAGCGCGACTTGCTCGACCACATCGATCACCTTGCCGTCTTCCACTTCGCTGCCGGCGAAGAACGACGCGCCCGACTCGTCGCTGAGGATCCGCGCCGTCTGCTGCCCTTGGGGGCGGGTCAGGCGACCGCGCGCCATGGGGCTCCACGGCATCAGGCCGACGCCCTGGTCGCGGCACAGCGGGATCATTTCGTGCTCTTCCTCGCGGTACAGCAGGTTCAGGTAGTTCTGCATCGACACGAAACGGGTCCAGCCATTGGCGGCGGCCGTTTGCTGGGCCTTGGCGAACTGCCAGGCGAACATCGACGAGGCGCCGATGTAGCGCGCCTTGCCGGCTTTCACCACGTCGTGCAGCGCTTCCATGGTCTCTTCGATGGGCGTGTGGTAGTCCCAGCGGTGGATCTGATACAGGTCGACGTAGTCGGTGCCGAGGCGGCGCAGGCTGGCGTCGATGCCGTTGAAGATGGCTTTGCGTGACAGGCCCTGTTCGTTGGGGCGGGCGTCGCCTTGCCACATGTTGGCGGGGTAGAAGACCTTGGTGGCGATCACGGTTTCGTCGCGGCGGGTATAGGCCTTCAGCCATTTGCCGAGGATTTCCTCGGACGTGCCGGCCGAGTAGCTGTTGGCGGTATCGAAGAAGTTGATCCCCTGCTCGACGGCGTGGCGGATGATCGGCCCGCTGTCGGCTTCGCCCAGGGTCCAGGGGTGGGTGCCGGCGTCCGGTTCGCCAAAGGTCATGCAGCCCAGGCACAGCCGGGAGATGTCCAGACCGGTGTTGCCGAGTTTCACGTATTGCATGCGAGTCTCCTATTGCCAAATGCGCGCCCAGCGGGGGGGGCGTGGAAGTGCTGACTAAGTTAACGACGCGGAGCCTGTAAGGAAATTCCCCGTATGCGCAGATTCCATGTGCAGAAATTCACAAGCGCAACAGCGGCTGCAAACAGCTTTGGACGAAGTCGATCACGGCTCTGATGCGCGGAGTGTTGCGCGCGTCTTCGTGCACGGCCAGCCAGATTTCGATGCTCGTCGAGGCACCTGCGCAGCTGACCGCCTCAAGCTGGTGCTCCTCGGCCATGAACGCCGGCAAGCAGGCGATACCGGCGCCGCCGGCCGCCGCCTCGGCCTGGATGCGCAGGTCGTTGCTGTGCAACACGAAGGTGCCGTCGCCCGCTTGCTGGAGCAGCCAGCGTTGCTGAGGTGACTTGGCCTGGGACGCGTCGTAGCCGATATATACCGGCGTTTGCCCGCTGCGCAGGTAGGCGGGGGCGGCGTACAAACGGTATTCGAGGTGGCCTAGCAACTGCGCCACCAAAGTAGGCTCGGTAGGACGGGTGAGGCTGATGGCAAGGTCCGCCTCGCGACGCGCCAGGGAGGCGCGGGACTTGCTGCCGACCAGCTTCAGCGTCAGCGCGGGGTAGCGTGCGAACAACTCGCCGCAACGTCGGGCGATCAGGCTGCCGAGCAGGGCGGGTGGGGCGCTGAGCACCACTTGGCCCTCCACCTGCGCCTGCCCGGCGCTGGCGAAATGCTCCAGGGCGAAAGACGTCGTGAGCATCTGCTGGGCGAAGGCCGCGACGCGTTGGCCTTGCTCTGTGACCAGGTACACCCGCGCGCGGCGGTCGACGAGTTTGAGGTGCAACGAGGTTTCCAACGAGGCGATGCGCCGAGCCACGGTGGCGTGGTCCACGGCCAAGGCCTTGGCGGCAGCCGACAGCGATCCAGCGCTGACGAAGGCGGAGAAATAACGCAAATCTTCCCAATCGAACATGAGGTGCCCTTGAACGGTGAGCGTCGAGGGTAGCGGATTGATGAGGTCAGGCAAGGGGGGTTGGTTGCGCGGGGGGGCTAAGTGCCGGTCTCAGGAGGCGCCCCCTGGTGTGAAGCATCGTCGGGAAGTGGCCGTGAGTCGGCGGAGAAACGGCTTGGGGGAGGGTATTGACAGCGCACCGTGTGTCACACGGCACGCCATAGGCTAGGCAGGCGTTCAGCGCGAAGTCTTGGCCTCGACCTCGGCCAGACGCTCATTGATCTGGCGGGTCTGCTCTTCGAGTTCCTTGACTTCGGTCGGCGTGATGACCTTGTCGACGATCTTGGTGCTCGGGTCGCCCTGCTCGAGAACCGGATCTGGCGAGCCTTCGCCTTTTTGCGCCTGTTCGGAGGAAATCGGACGTGGGACTTTGTCGGCTGGGTTCGAATCGGTGGGTTTCATGGCGTCTCCTCAAAGATCAGGTGTCTGTTCAACAGAACGCGCACGGGCCTGAAAGTTTGATCGGATCGCGTGGCGTCAAGCCAGGACGACCACCTCAGCTCGCCCGCTGGCCAGGTCGTAACACACCAGCGCTTCATCATCGGTGCCTGCCTGACACAACACCTTGCCATCGCCGTCCCATACGCCGGAACCACCGGCGCAAACGAATCCTTCGACCGGGCCGACAGCGTTTGCCATCACCACCGGCATGGCATGCCGCTGGGCAATCAGTGGGTAATGCCGCAACGACGCCTGCACGCCCTCTGCGGATTTCGCGACGCTGGCCAGATACATCTGAGCGCCCAGGTCGGCCATCGCCTGAGCATGCTCAGGTTGCATCGACTCGAAGCAGATGGCCGGCGCCAACCGATAGCCGCCAGTTTCGAACAGCATCGCCGTATCGCCGGGCACGAAGAATGCCTGCTCGTCCGCATACAGCCATTGCTTGGCATAGCCGAGTCTCGGTCGATCCGGCTGGAAGAATACGAGGCTGATCTGCACACCCGACCCATGCCGGGTCGGCATACCAATGGCGATCGACATCCGATGGCGGTCGCTGGCGTACTGAAACACCTCCAGCCGCGCATCGTCCAGGTGCATGGCCTGTTGCGCCGCCCGGCTCGGAGCGTATCCGGTCAGCGACAACTCAGGGAAGAACAACGCTGCGGCGCCAAGGCCTGCGGCGCGCTCGATCACGGTCAGATGGCGTTCGACGCTGCTGCCGAACGAGCCAGGGGTACAAGCGATCTGTGCGGCCACAATGTTCATCGTCCAGCTCCTTGCAGGCTCTGTTCCCGGTCGAGCCTTCACACGTTGTGTTTCGCTGAAGAGCCATCAGCGTCGATCAGAGCGACGAGTCGGCCACTGCCGCAGGTCTGCTCAGTCCACCACTGGCGCCTGTACGGCCTCGGCCTCGAGCCTGGCGCGGTCCGCCTTGCTGACGTACTTGGGCTTGCTGCTGCGTGGCGCGAGCTTGGCGCTAGCCTTCTTGGCGTTGGCCTTGAGCAGTTGGTTGATTTTCTTGCGACGGTTCATGGCGGGCACTCGGTATACGGGGCATAGGCACCCAGCGCTGGGTGCCTGGGAGGGCGGCCATCATAGCAAAAGCCATCGGCCCGCCGGGCAAGACTTCCCCGGCAAAAATCCGGATAATCGCCGCCACTTTTGTTCAGACGGTACCCGGTAATCGCCCATGGAAATCAAAGTCAACTTTCTCGACAACCTTCGCCTCGAAGCGAAGTTCGACGACTTCACGGTGATCGCCGACCAGCCGATCCGCTACAAGGGCGATGGTTCGGCGCCGGGCCCGTTCGATTATTTCCTCGCGTCTTCGGCGCTGTGCGCGGCGTACTTCGTCAAGCTCTACTGCCAGACCCGCGACATCCCCACGGAAAACATCCGCCTGTCGCAGAACAACATCGTCGACCCGGAAAACCGCTATCAGCAGATCTTCAAGATTCAAGTGGAGCTGCCGGCCGACATTTCCGAGAAGGATCGCCAGGGCATCCTGCGTTCGATCGACCGCTGCACCGTGAAAAAGGTGGTGCAGACCGGCCCCGAGTTCATCATCGAAGAGGTCGAGAACCTCGACGCCAGCGCCCAGTCGCTGCTGATGCTCGACCCGAATTCCACCGCGCGCACGCTGATCCCGGGCAAGGACCTGCCGCTGGAGCAGACCATCGCCAACCTGTCCGGCCTGCTCGAAGGGCTGGGCATGAAGATCGAGATCGCCTCGTGGCGCAACATCGTGCCCAACGTCTGGTCGCTGCACCTGCGCGACGCCCAGTCGCCGATGTGCTTCACCAACGGCAAGGGCGCCACCAAAGAGGCCGCCCTGGCTTCGGCGCTGGGCGAGTTCATCGAGCGGCTGAACTGCAACTTCTTCTACAACGATCAGTTCTGGGGCGAGGAGCTGGCCAACGCGCCGTTCGTGCACTATCCCGACGAGCGCTGGTTCCAGCCGGGCCCCGACGATGAGCTGCCCGGCGAGATTCTCGACGCGCATTGCCTGGCCATCTACAACCCGGACGGCGAGCTGCACGGCTCGAACCTGATCGACACCAACTCCGGCAACCAAGCCCGTGGCATCTGCTCGCTGCCGTTCGTGCGCCAGTCCGACGGCGAGGTGGTGTACTTCCCGTCGAACCTGATCGAAAACCTTTATCTGAGCAACGGCATGAGCGCCGGCAACACCTTGGCCGAAGCCCAGGTGCAATGCCTGTCGGAGATCTTCGAGCGGGCAGTGAAGCGCGAGATTCTCGAAGGCGAGCTGTGCCTGCCGGATGTGCCCGAAGCGGTGCTGGCCAAGTACCCCGGCATCGTCGCCGGCATCAAAGGGCTGGAAGACCAGGGCTTTCCGGTGCTGGTCAAGGACGCGTCCCTGGGCGGCGAATTCCCGGTCATGTGCGTGACCCTGATGAACCCGCGCACCGGCGGCGTATTCGCCTCCTTCGGTGCGCATCCGAGCCTTGAAGTGGCGCTGGAGCGCAGCCTCACCGAACTGCTTCAAGGCCGCAGCTTCGAAGGCCTCAACGACTTGCCGGCGCCGACCTTCGAAAGCCACGCGCTGACCGAGCCCAACAACTTCGTCGAGCATTTCATCGATTCCAGCGGGGTGGTGTCGTGGCGTTTCTTCGGCGCCAAACCCGACTACGACTTTGTCGAGTGGGATTTCTCCGCCCAGGGCGAAGACGCCAACGTCGAAGAAGCCGCCACGCTGTTCGGCATCCTCGAAGCGCTCGGCCACGAAAGCTACATGGCGGTGTACGAGCACCTGGGCGCCCAGGCCTGTCGCATCCTGGTGCCGGGTTACTCGGAGATCTACCCGGTGGACGATCTGGTCTGGGACAACACCAACAAGGCCCTGTACTTCCGCGAAGACATTCTCAACCTGCACCGCCTGAGCGACCGCGAGCTCAAGGCCCTGGTCGAGCGTCTGGAAAACAGCGAGCTGGACGAATACACCGAGATCAAGACGCTGATCGGCATCGAGTTCGACGACAACACCCCTTGGGGCCAGCTCACCGTGCTGGAGCTCAAGCTGCTGATCCACGTGGCGCTCAAGCAGTTCGATCCGGCCAAGGAACTGGTGGAGATGTTCCTGCAATACAACGACAACACCGTCGAACGCGGCTTGTTCTACCAGGCGCTGAACGTAGTGCTGGAAATCGAGCTGGACAACGAGCTGCACCTTGCCGACTACGAAGCCAACCTGCGCCGCATGTTCGGCCAGGCGCGCATGGAAGCGGTGCTGGGCTCGGTACAAGGCAGCGTGCGCTTCCACGGCCTGACCCCGACCAGCATGAAGCTCGAAGGGTTGGAGCGACACCAGCGCCTGCTCGAGAGCTACAAGAAGCTGCACGCGGCGCGGGCGCGCATGTCAGCTCGACAAGGCTGACGCTGAGCGGCGGCGGTGCGGGCCATCGAGCTGACCTTGCTGTGCCACGGCGCGACCGAGGCGCAGCGGGTAGGGCGCTTCCATCGGCCAGACGATGCGCTGCGCGACCCGCCTGCGCCGCGTTCCTGGCCGCACGCCCTGCAATGCCTGGTCGCGCCGGAGCAGCGTGCGCTGCAGACTGCCTCGGCCTTGGGTTTGGCGGGAAAGGTGGAGGCGGCACTGTCCGACATCGACCTGGGGCATTGGTGCGGCCTGACGCTCAAGGACGTGGAGCTTGACGCGCCCGAGGCGTTGGAACGCTGGTTTGACGACCCGCTGGCCGCACCCCATGGCGGCGAGTCGCTCCGGCAGTTGAGCACCCGCGTCGGTGCCTGGCTCGACCAGGGTTTGCCGCCTGGGCAATGGCTGGCCGTTACCCACCCTTGGGTGATGCGCGCAGCCTTGCAGCATGTGCTGGGCGGTGCATTGTCGATGGCGCGGCGCGTCGATGTCCTGCCCTTGGCTGAGCTGCGTCTGAACTGGCACGGGTATTGGCGCTTGCGGGTCGAGTGACCCGCGTCGCCTGCGCCTGACTGCTGGCGCCATCGTTTCCCGGTCGTCAGTTGCACTGACCGACCGTGCACCAGTTCGTCCGCAGCGACGTGGTGCGCGACGTGCATCAGGCACTGACTCGCAGCGGCCTGCCAGCACACCGTCTAGAGCTGGAAATTACCGAAAACGTGATGCTCAACGACATCGAAAGCGCTTTGCAGACCCTCAACGCGCTCAAGGAACTGGGCGTGCGTCTGAGCATGGATGACTTCGGCACCGGTTATTCCTCGCTTGGTTACCTGCGCACCTATCCCTTCGACAGCATCAAGATCGACAAGCGCTTCATCCAGGCCTTGGCCAGCAATACCAACGATCGACGCGTGGTGCAGGCGATCATCAACCTCGGTACTGCGATGAACATGACGGTGACGGCCGAGGGGGTGGAGACGGCCGAGCAACTGGCCGTACTGCGCGCGGACCAATGCCATGAGGTGCAGGGATTCCTGCTCAGCCGGCCTATCGAGCATGAAAGCTTGATGACGCTGATGCTGGCGCGAGCGCCTTCGCGGCCTTGAGTACCGAACTTGCCCATGGGCGAGCGCCATCCGCCTCGGCATGGGCAAGGTCAAGGTCAAGCGGTATCGCCCTGCATGCACGGCAGTTGTGCCGAAGAGACAGCGCGCGATGTGCAGGGCAGGGCCTGAGCGTACAGGTTCAGAGGGCATTCCAGGCCGCCGTCGGGATTGCCGAGCAGCAAGCCGTGCAACAGCCGGCTGTACACCGATCTGAGCGACCCAGCCGTCTGCCGCGATCCGCGCGGCGCCCAGCGCTCGCCGATGGCGCGGCGGCCCAGATGGTTCAGTTTGCCGGGGAGGGTGCCGACCACGTGCATGGAATTAACGTTGCAGTGATCGGCGAATTGCAGTGCACCGTGCAGGGCGGTATTGGCCAGGTCCCAGACATGGCAGACCGAGAGGTGTTCGAGCAGTGACTCGGCCACCGCCTGGCTGCGTTCGCGGGCGCGGAAGGCCAAGCCATGTTCGGCGCAGCGGCGTTCGATCTGCCCGTAGACTTCCTCGACGGCCAGGCTGCGGATCAGTTGGGTCAGCTCGCGGTGCCATTCGGGCTTAGGGCCGCGGGCCAAGTCGCGATGCAGATGTCGATAGACCTCGGTGAGCGTTGCGCGTTGCTGGCCGTCGAGGGTGATGTTGCAGATCCAGTGTACGCGCCCGAGGCGCGGTACAGCGGGGTTGGGCACGAAGGCTTCGAGCGGCGAGTGCGGGTCGACCAGCAGCAGGGTTTGCAGGCGCACGCTTTCGAACAGGGCCGTGTCCATGGTTTCGCTAGGGCTCAACAGCAGGGCACCGTGCCCCGGCTCGACAGGCTCGATACGGTCGCTCCACGCACTGCCGCGCGCTTCGATGATGGCCATGAGTGCGAGTTTGCTGCCGATTCCGAGTGAGGCGTACGGCACCATCGACGCCGACCCGACCGCCCAATGGGCGATGATCTGCTCGCGCAGGCGCGCTTGCTGGTCATGCCGGGCGTGATCGCGCTCCTGACTGCAAGGCGCACAGATGCAGTAGCGTTGCAGCCGGTTGTAGGCGGGAAAGTAGTAGCGGTGCTCGCAGGTCAGGCAGAAGGCTTCGTTGACGCTGCGCGCCGGTTGCGACTTGCCGCGCCGACGGGTATGCAGCGGCCGCTCGCACCAGGGGCAGTTCAGGTCGGTACAGGGTAGGGGCGGGAAGGCCCTGATCAAACCGCTGGCTGGCACATCGACGGCGTACTCGACGAGCAGCGCGGCGATGGGTTCGCCGGCCAAGTAGCGCTGGTACAAGGTTTCGATGTCTTCAGCAGCGAGGTGGCTGAGCTTGTGGTGGTAATCCGTCAATGTCGTTCCCCTTGGGCGCGAGGCGTTTGCACGCATAGGGGGAATGATGGAAGCGGGTAAGGCGCGCAGAAAAGCGCAAGGCCTAGAGGTTTTTCTCTGTCGCTTGTAGTCCTTTTCGGAAAATGGTTGCGGGAAGGGAGACTTACGTCAGGGAGGCATTCAGCGGACTTGAATTGTGCGCCAGCGCGGGGCGGCCGACCTCGTCATGCGAGTTTCTCGGCTACCCGACGATTGCCACAAAAAAACTGCCCGCAGCGTACCGGACATCGTCCGGCGCACCACGGGCAGTTTCGTCTTGCAAGGCCTGGAGCCCACGCCATCGGGGCTCGCCGCTAGCCTTTAGACGGGTGCATCCCAGGCACGATCGCCATGCTCGTCCTTCACCCGGGTAGGCAGGCCCATCACGTCCAGTGCCTTGAGGAACGGCTCGGCCGGCAGCTCTTCGACGTTGACCATGCGCTGCACGTCCCACTCGCCACGGGCGACCAGCAGGGCCGCTGCGACGGGTGGTACGCCCGCGGTGTAGGAGATGCCCTGGCTGTCGGTTTCGGCGAAGGCGTCTTCGTGGTCGGCCACGTTGTAGATGAACACTTCGCGCGGCTGGCCGTCCTTGGTGCCTTTGACCAGATCGCCGATGCAAGTCTTGCCAGTGTAGCCGGGCGCCAGCGAGGCTGGGTCGGGCAGCACGGCCTTGACCACTTTCAGCGGCACGACGTCGAGGCCTTCGGCGGTGCGTACCGGCTGCTCGGAAAGCAGGCCCAGGTTCTTCAGCACGGTGAAGACGTTGATGTAGTGCTCGCCGAAGCTCATCCAGAAGCGCACGTTGGGCACGTCGAGGTTCTTCGACAGTGAGTGCACTTCATCGTGGCCGGTCAGGTACAGGTTCTGCTCGCCCACCACCGGCAGATCGTCGGTGCGCTTGACCTCGAACATGCTGTTGCTGGTCCACTGGCCGTTCTGCCAGCTCCACACTTGCCCGGTGAACTCGCGGAAGTTGATCTCCGGGTCGAAGTTGGTGGCGAAGTACTTGCCATGCGAACCGGCATTGACGTCGAGAATGTCGATCGAGTCGATGCGGTCAAAATACTGCTGCTGCGCGAGTTTCGCGTAGCTGTTGACCACACCCGGGTCGAAACCGACGCCGAGAATGGCCGTGATGTTCTTGTGTTGGCACTCTTCGGTGTGTTTCCACTCGTAGTTGCCGTACCAGGGCGGCGTTTCGCACACCTTGCCGGGTTCTTCGTGGATTGCGGTGTCCAGGTAGGCGACACCGGTATCGATGCAGGCACGCAGCACCGACATGTTGAGGAAGGCGGAGCCGACGTTGATGACGATCTGCGATCCGGTTTCGCGAATCAGCGCTTTGGTCGCTTCGACGTCGAGTGCGTTGAGCGAAAAGGCCTGGATGTCTGCGGGTACCTTGAGGCTACCCTTGGCCTTGACGCTGTCGATGATGGCCTGGCATTTGGAGATGTTCCGTGACGCGATCGCAATACGACCAAGCTCGTCGTTATGCTGTGCGCACTTGTGGGCCACCACCTTGGCGACACCTCCTGCACCAATGATAAGAACGTTCTTCTTCAATTTATCTGTTGCTCCTTACTGAATGCCGTCTTAGGACAGGCTGGAAACGTAGTCTTCAAAACCGAACTCACGGACGACGTCGATACTGCCATCGAGTTGCTTGACGACGATGGACGGCATCTTCAGACCGTTGAACCAATTCTTCTTGACCATGGTGTAGCCGGCCGCGTCGACGAACGAGAGACGGTCGCCGATGGCCAGCGGCTTGGCGAACTGGTATTCGCCGAAGATATCGCCGGCCAGGCACGACTTGCCGCAAATCATGTAGGTGTGCTCGCCCTCGCTCGGCGCCAGCTTGGCGTTGAGGCGGTAGATCAGCAGGTCGAGCAGGTGCGCTTCGATGGAGCTGTCGACCACGGCCAGGTGCTTGCCGTTGTACAGCGTGTCGAGCACGGTGACTTCCAGCGAAGCGCTCTGGGTGATGGCCGCTTCGCCAGGCTCCAGGTACACCTGCACGCCGTAGGTGTCGGAGAACGACTTGAGGCGCTTGCAGAAAGCGTCGACGTCGTAGCCTTCGCCGGTGAAGTGGATGCCGCCACCCAGACTGACCCACTGCACCTTGTGCAGCAGGTGGCCGAAGCGTTGCTCGATGTGCGTGAGCATCTGGTCGAACAGGCCGAAATCGCCGTTCTCGCAGTTGTTGTGGAACATGAAGCCAGAGATGTCGTCGATCACCGCTTCGATCTTTTCCGGGTCCCATTCGCCCAGGCGGCTGAAGGGGCGCGCCGGATCGGCCAGCAGGTAGTCGGAGCTGCTGACCTGCGGGTTGACGCGCAGGCCACGGGTTTTGCCGGCGGACTGCTCGGCGAAGCGCTGCAGCTGGCCGATGGAGTTGAAGATGATCTTGTCGCAGTTGGCGAGCATCTCTTCGATTTCGTCGTCGGCCCAGGCCACGCTGTAGGCGTGGGTCTCGCCGACGAACTTCCCCCGGCCGAGCTTGAGCTCGTAGAGCGAGGACGAAGTGGTGCCGTCCATGTACTGCTGCATCAGGTCGAACACCGACCAGGTGGCGAAGCATTTGAGTGCCAGCAGCGCCTTGGCGCCGGACTGCTCGCGCACGTAGGCGATCTTCTCCATGTTGCTGAGCAGCTTGGTCTTGTCGATGAGGTAGTACGGCGTCTTGATCATGGAAAAGGCCTCCCGGCCCGGCCGGCCAAAAAAAGACACGCATTGTGCCTTCACTGGCCTCGGATCGAAAGGGCGCGCGGCGCTTTTCGTCAGCTCGGGGCGAGTGGGGCTTTGAGAGCGTTGGCGTTGCCGTCACGGCGGGGCCGGTGGCAGGCAGTGTCGCAAGGGGGTGTGACGCAATGATGGCAGGTGGTTTGGGTGCCATGCCATCGGCACAGCCGCTCCCCTTTGCGGGTGCCAGGAGGTTTGCGGCGCGGGGATGGACGGCCCATGGCGCATCCCCTGTGGTAGCTCGGCCGAGATTTCCTGCGGTTAGAAACCGCCGCCCAGCGGGTATTCCACCGCCAAGCGCACCTGATTGCTGTCCAGTTCGGCCTGGGCGGTGTTGCCGCGGTGCACGTCGTGGCGCAGCGAGAAGGTCAGGCCTTTGGCCTGGCCCGACTGCACCACATAGCGCGCTTCCAGGTCGCGCTCCCAGTGCTTGCCGCCTTGACCATAGCCCAGATAGGCATAGCCGCCGCTGGAGTCGACATGGCTGCCGTCGATGTCGAAACCGCGCACGTACAACGCGCTCAGCAGCAGGCCAGGCACACCGACGCTGGACAGGTCGAAGTCATAGCGCGCCTGCCAGGATTTCTCATTGGGCGCGTTGAAGTCCGACAGTTGCACGGCGTTGGTCAGGTAGATGGCGCCGCGGCTGACGTAGTCGAACGGCGTGTCGCCGTGTACCTGCTGCCAGCCCAGGCTCAGGGTGTGGGCATCCTGACGATAGCGCGAGATCAGGCTCCAGGTGACGTTGTCGATGCGCCCGGACAGCGCCTTGCCGGTATCGCGGGTACGGTAAAGGTTCAAATCCAGGTTGAGGCTGCGGTGCGCGTCCAGCGCGTGGCTGAAGGTGCTGCCCAGGTATTGCTGGTTCCAGGTGTCGTCGTAATGCGAAGTATAGAGGCTGGCGCCGAACGCGGCCGTGGGGTTCCACACCGCGCCGGCCACATCGATGCTGTCGCCGCGCTTGCCGTTGGAATAGTTGACTACAAGGCCATTGCCGTGGCTCGACGCGTTGCGGTCGGCATCGTCTGTGAAGTGCCCGCCCACCAGTTTGAGGGTGTCGATCTCGTCACTGTTCAGCCACCAGCCGGTGAAGGTCTCCGGCAACAAGCGGCTGTCGGAGGCGCTGAACACCGGGGTCTTGAGGCGTTGCTCGCCGTAACTCAGGACCGTGTTGGACACGCGCATCTTCACCGCCGCCCCGGCGCGGTCGAAGCTGCGCTGCGGATGGCCGTCGTTGTCCACGGCCAGCAAGCGCACCTTGCCGGCACGGCCGCCGCCGCTATCGAGCCTGACGCCGAGCAAGGCGTGGGCGTCGATGCCGAAGCCTACCTGGCCTTGAGTGAAGCCCGACGTGAAGGTGCCGATCGCCCCATAACCCCATTCCTCGGCCAGGTCGCTGCGCTCGCTGCGAGGCTTGTAGGCGTTGCGCGCCGCGCCGTTGCGGCCTCCATTGTGGTAGTCGCGGCGGTCGTAGACGCTGCGGTTGAGCAGGCTCCAGCGGCTGTCTTCGACGAACCCCCTGGCGGCCGATTGCGCCGACTCGTCGGATTCGGCGGCGGCCAGCGGTGCGATACCCAGCAGCGGCAGGAGCAGGGCGGCGCGGGTCAGATGGCTCATCGTCCGGCCTCCAGCTTCGCGCGTTGCGCTTGAAGACGCGTTGCGGCGCGGGCCGGCAAATCGCTCGGCCATTGCGCCGCGCTCAAGTCGGCATCGCCCACCTGGATCAGCATGACCATGCCCATGGCCAGGTGCGGAATGCACTGAATGCCATACAGCCCCGGCTCGCTGAAGCGTTGTTCGGTGGCCTGATTGAGTTTGCCCTTGAACGGCTCGGTGCCCTTGGGCCAAAGCGCGGGCAGGGTGGCGGCGTTGTGGCTGGCGTGGGTGGGTATGAAGCGCACGCTGTCGCCCGGGGCGATGCGCAGGTGGTCGGGCTCGTAGACCATGGCGCCGTCGCCGCCGCGGTTGAGCATCTTCACTTCATGGATCTCGGCCTGGGCCTGGGGTGCGAACATCAGGCCGGCGAGGCACACGGCAGCGGTGAATCGGAGCATGGGTAGGTTTCCAGCGTCAGGGCGTGCGCAAGCGCAGGATGCGCGCGCCGTCGTAAGGGTCGGTGAGGTAATGGGCGTGCACGCCGAAGGTGCTCAGCAGGCGCGCGGGTGTGAGCACGTCGAAGGGTGCGCCGAGCGCCACCAGGCGGCCTTGGTCGAGTACGGCCAGACGGTCGCAGGTCAGGGCCTGGTTGAGGTCGTGCAAGGCCACCACGGTACTGATCGGCAACGCCTGCACGCAGTGCAGCAGGCTCAGCTGGTGCTGGATGTCGAGGTGGTTGGTCGGCTCGTCGAGCAGCAACACCTGCGGTCGCTGGGCCAGGGCACGAGCGATGTGCACGCGCTGGCGCTCGCCGCCCGACAGCGAGCCCCACACCCGTCGTTGCAGGTGCACGGCATCGACGTCGCGCAGCGCCCGCTCGACGATGGCGCGGTCGGTCTCGCCGAAGGGGGCCAGCGCCGACAGCCAGGGTGTGCGGCCCAGGGCAACGGCTTCGAAGACGCTGATGGCGTCGTGGGTGTCGGCCTGTTGCTCGACCAATGCCAGGGTTTGCGCGACGCGCCGCCGCGGCAAATCTGCGAGCGGCTCGCCGAGCAGTTGCACGCTGCCCTGGCTGGGCGTGCGTAACCCAGCCAGCAGCTTGAGCAAGGTGGACTTGCCAGAACCATTGGGGCCGACCACGCCGAGGGTTTCCCCGGCCAGCAGTTGCAGGTCGATGTCGTGCAGCAGCGGGTGGCCGCGCACGCTCAGGCCCAGACCCGCGCAGCTCAGCGGTGCCAGGCGCACGGCCGCGAGATTGCTCATGAGCGCCCCCGGCGGCTGACCAGAATCAAGGCGAACACCGGCGCGCCGATCAGCGCCGTGACCACGCCTACCGGAATCACCTGCCCAGGTAGCAAGGTGCGCGAGAGGATGTCGGCGCAAATCAGGAACAGCGCGCCGCCCAAGGCACTGGCCGGCAGCAGTCGCGTATGCCCCGGCCCGAGCAGCAGCCGCAGCGCATGAGGAATGACCAGCCCGACGAAGCCGATGGCGCCGACGATCGACACCATCACCGCCGTAACCAGCGCCGCGCAGCTGATCAATAGCAATTGCGTGCGGCGTACTGGCACCCCGAGCGAGGCCGCCGAATCGGCGCCGAAGGTGAAGGCATCGAGGCTGCGCCGATGCCACAGGCACACCGCCAGGCCCAGCAGCGCCACCGGAACCGCCAGGCCTACCGACGGCCAGCGCACCCCGCTGAGGTTGCCCAGCAGCCAGAACAGAATGCCGCGCGCCTGCTCGGCCGTGGCCGACTTGGTGATCAGGAAGGCGGTGATGGCGTTGAACAGCTGCGACCCGGCGATGCCGGCCAGGATCACTTGCGCGTTGTTGTGCGCAGGTCCGGCCGCACGGGACAGCAGCACCACCAGGGCGAAGGCCGCCAGCGCGCCGATGAAGGCCCCGGCCGACAGCGACAGCGCCGCGCCGCCGATACCCAGCAGGCCCACCGCTACCGCACCGGTGGAAGCGCCGGCCGACAAACCCAGCAGGTAGGGTTCGGCGAGGGCGTTGCGCAGCAAGGCTTGCAGGATCACCCCGCAGGTCGCCAGGCCCGCCCCGCACGCCGCTGCCACCAGGGTGCGGGTCAGGCGGTAGTTCCAGACGATGCCGGCATCGATCGGGTCGACCGCGTAGCCGGCTTGCCACAGGTGGTTGGCCAGTACTTGGTAGACCACCCGTGGCGCCACGCTGGTTTCGCCGATGCTGATGCCGGCCAGCAAGGCGCCGACCAGCGCCAGCAGTGCCAGGACACCGCCTGGTAGCAATCGCTGGCTCACGGCGCCGCTTTACCGCTGGCGAAGGCGTCCGACAGCGTCTCCAGCCCCCGGAACAGACGGATCCCGGCCTGCATAGCGTCGGCGTCGAGGATGATGATGCGTCCTTGCTTGACCGCGTCGAGGTTCTTCGCCACCGGGTCGGTGCGCAGGAATTCGAGTTTTTTCCGGTAGTCGTCGGCCGGGAAGCGGCGACGGTCCATGCGCGCGATGATCAGCCAGGTGGGATTGGCCTTGGCCAGAGTCTCCCAGCCGACGGTGGGCCATTCCTCTTGGGACTCGACCACATTGCGCACCCCGAGGGTTTGCAGCATGAAGTCGGCCACCCCTTGGCGCCCGGCCACATAGGGGTCGATGTCGAGGTCTGCGCTGGAGAACCAGAACAGCGCGCTGGTGCCCGACAGGTCCTTGCCGGCCAACTGCGCTCGGGCCTTCTCCAACTGCCCACGCAGTTGGGCATTGAGCGCCTCGCCGCGGGCCTGCACGTCGAAGATTTCGGCCAGCTGGCTGACGCTCTTGTAGATGGAGTCGACCTTGAACGGCTGCAAACGGGTGCCGTCGGCGCCGACCAGGTTGTCCTTGCCTTCGCAGTCGGAGGGCAGCAGGTAGGTGGGAATGTTCAGCTCGTGGAACTGCTGGCGCGTGCCGACCACGCCTTGCTCGCCGACCATCCATTCGAACTGCGCGGTGACCAGTTGCGGACGTTTGCCGACCACGGCCTCGAAGCTCGGGTCGTTGTCGGCCAGACGCGGCACCTTGTCGTTCTGCGCCTTGAACTCGGGCAACACATCGTTGAACCACAGCGAGGTGCCGGCCAGGCGTTCGCCCAGGCCCAAGGCGTAGAGGATTTCGGTGCCGGCCTGGCCGATGGTCACCGCACGTTGCGGCGCCTCGGCGAAAGTCTGCGGCATGCCGCAGTTGTCCACGGTCAGCGGGTAGTGCGTGGCGGCGGCCTGGGCCAAGCCGGAGAAGCCGAGGGCGGTGAGCAGGGCGGTGAAGCGTAGCATTGGAACGATCTCCTATCGTGGTGCAGCGGACCGCGCGCACGGACAGGCATCGTCTGCGCCGCCTGCGCGAGGCAGGCGGTGCCACCCTGGACAGGGTGCCGATGGCCGTCCCGGACACCCCGCCGGTCGGTGAATGTGTGCCGGCAGGTCTCCTGACTGGTGCGTCCTGGCCTGGCTCCGGCCTTCCCGGACAGGTCCAGTGGCATTCGAGGAGCAGGCTCGGCACCTACAGTTGCGGGGGCAGTTTCGTTTGGCCCGCGGCTGGGCGGGCGACGAATTCCCTATTAATTCCTGGGGGGAAACCGGCGGGCGGCATGGTAGACCATCACCCGCTGGCAGGGAACCTCTTCACAGGTATTTGAGCCAGGCGATGTCGCGGCGCCGGGCCTTGAGCCGGGCGAAGGCGCGCACCGGCAGGTACAGCGCCAGCGCCAGCAGGACCGCACACAGCCATACCGCGCCGATGCTGTCGAAGCCGAAGTATTGCCCTTGATTGAGGCCGAACAGCGCCACGCACACCAGATAGGCGAGCTTGAGCACGTACAGGTGCAACAGATAGAAGAACATCGGTGCTGCGCCCAGTACTGCCAGCACACCGATCCAGCGTGCCTGGCCGGCGCGCTCGAAGCCGCGTAGCAACAGCAGGCCCACGCCCAGGGTCAGGCACAGGAACAGCAGCGAAGGCGGGTACTTGGTGATGTTGAGCAGGCTCATGAGGGTTTGCAGGGCGCTAGGGTAGCTGCTCCAGGGCGCTTCGCCGTAACCGTTGAACAGCCGCAACGCGACGAACGCCAGCAGCGCCAGCGCTGCGGTGGTCAACAGCCGACGTTGACGCTGGGCCGCATCGCTACCGCGGGCGAACCAAGGACCCATGGCATAACCCAGGGCGATCACGCCGATCCACGGCAATACCGGGTACGAGGTGCGCAGACGCATGTGCTCGGACACCTCCAGCCAGCCACGGTCATGCAGGATCGCCCATAGCACGTGCAGCGCAGAGCCTTCGCCAAAATGCACGGCGTCGAGCAGGTTGTGCCCGACGACGATCACCAGGCCCAGCGCGATCAGCGCCGCACGCGGCAACCACACCAGCGCCGCCAGCGCGATCATGCTCACGCCGATGGCCCAGATCACCTGCAGGTAGACCACGCTCGGCGGCAGCTGGAAGGTCCAGGCGAAGTTGACCACCGTGAACTCCAGCACCACCAGGAACAGGCCGCGCTTGAACAGGAACGCTGCGACATCGCCCCGGCCCTGGTGTTTCTCACCATAGAGCCAGGCCGAAAGGCCTGTGAGCAGCACGAACACCGGCGCGCACAAATGCGCCAGGGTGCGGCTGAAGAACAGACCGGGTTCGGTCGTGGCGATCGCCATCGGGTCGCCGACCTGATGGTGCAGGAAGAAAGTTTCGCGGACGTGGTCCAATAACATGAACATAATCACCAGGCCACGCAGCGCGTCGATGCTTTGCAGGCGTTGGGTGATCGGGGTTGGGGTGGCGTGTGCGCTTGTCATGGAGGATCGCAGGCAAGGGGATGGGCTTGTAATGAAACGTTATCTTATAACAAATTTCATGTAAGCCACTACCGTTTTCATTTTTTGCCTGCATTGGAATGCGATCCAAATCAATCCGTCGCACCGTTTACGCTGCTACACCTGGGAACGCTATCCTAGGCGCAGCACTCCATACCTCACTCCCTGGAATCGAACGGACGCCATGCTGACCAACCTCGCCATCTTTCTGATCACCCTGGCCGGCATGGAAGTCGTCGCTTGGCTGGCCCACAAGTACCTCATGCACGGCATCGGCTGGGGCTGGCACCGCTCGCACCACGAGCCGCGCCATGGGTGGTTCGAGAAGAACGATCTGTACGCCGCCGTGTTCGCCGTGCTGGCGATCCTATTGATCGCCTTGGGCAATGCCGGCTGGCATCCCCTGGAATGGATCGGTGCCGGCATGACCGGTTACGGGCTGTTGTACTTCATCGCCCACGATGGGCTGGTGCATCGCCGCTGGCCGTTCCGTTACGTGCCACGTAACGGCTACCTCAAACGTCTGTACCAGGCCCACCTGATGCACCACGCGGTGCATGGCCGCGAGGGCTGCGTGTCGTTCGGCTTCATCTACGCGCCGCCCATCGAGCGCCTCAAGGCGCAGCTGCGGGCTCGGCACGACGGGCCGTTGCGTTCGGCATCGGCGCGCGCGTCCACAGCCGAGGGTCGCGCTGCGGATAGCGGCGCAGACGCCGCAGCAGACTCGTCCACAACCCCCCGCTGAGCGCGCCGAGCTTTTCCAGCTTGCCGGTCGAGGCGCGCGTGTCCCAGGCCTGGGCGCCGGCCGTCCGCACGCGGATACCGATACGCCGGTACACGGCCCCGGCGCTCGCCACGGCCCAGGCCGAACGCCAGGGCAGCGCCGCCAGGCCTGCCTCGGCGCTGGCGTAATAGGGCTCGGCCTGATCGATCAGGCGCGTGGCCAGCACCGCCAGCGCCGGTCGATGGCGTGGCTCGGCCAAGGTCGCCAGGGTGATGCCGAACTCGTCCAGCCACTGCTGGGGCAGGTAGCAACGGCCGACTTCGGCGTCGTCGACGATGTCGCGGGCGATGTTGGTCAGTTGCATCGCCAGCCCCAAGTCACAGGCGCGGTCGAGCACCTGCGGGTCCTGGGTGCCCATGATCCGCGCCATCATCAGCCCCACCACGCCGGCGACGTGGTAGCAGTACTGCAAGGTGTCGGCGAGGGTCTGGTAGTGCTGGCCATCGACGTCCATGGCGAAACCCTGCAACAGGTCGAGCGCTTCCTCGCGGGCGATGCCGTGACGCTGCACCACGGCCTGCAAGGCAGCGAAGGCCGGGTCGTCGATGGGTGAAGCGAGGTAGGCGGTCTGCGTGCGGGCGCGCAGCTCGGCCAGACGCAGGCGCGCTTCGGCCGGGCTTAGCGGCACTGCATCATGGCCGGCTTGCTGGCCGTCGATCACGTCGTCGCAATGCCGGCACCAGGCGTACAGCAGTACCGCGCTGCGCCGGGTGTCGGAGTCGAACAGGCGCGAAGCGCTGGCGAAGCTCTTCGAACCCACGGCGATGCTGTCGAGCGCATGTTGCAGCAGCGGATCGGTGGCCGGCTCGGTCATCCGTGCAGGTCCTCGATCATCAATTGCGCGGTGGCCTTGGCCGACGCGATCACGCCCGGTACACCGGCGCCGGGGTGGGTGCCTGCACCGACCAGGTACAGGTTCTTGACCTGCGCATCTCGGTTGTGGGGGCGGAACCAGGCACTTTGCTGCAACACCGGCTCCAGGGAGAAAGCCGAACCCAAATGGGCGTTGAGCTGTTCGCGGAAGTCCACCGGGCTGAAAGTGCGGCAGGTCACCAGATCGTCACGCAGTCCGGGCATGTAGTGCTGCTCCAGATAGCTGAAAATGCGGTCGCGATAACGCGGCGCCTCTTCGTGCCAGTCGACATCGGCATTGCCCAAATGCGGCACCGGCGCCAGCACGTAATGGCTCGAGCAGCCCGGTGGCGCCAGGCTCGGGTCGGTGGCACAGGGCGTGTGCAGGTACAACGAGAAGTCTTCGGGCAGCTGCGGCCCGGCGAAGATCTCCTTGATCAACGGCTTGTAGCGCGCGCCGAAGCAGACGGTGTGATGGCGCAACTGCGGCTGCTCGCGTTTGAGGCCGAAGTGCACGACGAACAGCGAATTGCTGAACCGCTTGCCCTTGAGCCGCTCGCCCTCGCTGCGCCCGCGTGGGTGGGTGCCGAGCAGGTCGCTGTAGGTGTGCACCACGTCGGCGTTGGAGGCGATGGTGTCGGCCGGCCAACGCTGACCGTCGGCGGTGCGCGCAGCGGTCAGGCGGTCGCCTTCGGTGTCGAAGCCGCTGACCTCGGCGTTGAGCACCAGACGCCCACCGATGTCCTCGAAGAGCTTGGCCATGCCTTGGACCAATGCGCCGGTGCCGCCGCGCGGGAACCACACGCCCCACTCACGCTCCAGGGCATGGATCAGGGTGTAGATCGACGAGGTGGAGAACGGATTGCCCCCGACCAGCAAGGCGTGGAACGAAAACGCCTGGCGCAGCTTTTCGTTGCGGATGAACTTGGCGACCATCCCGTACACGCTACGCCAGGCTTGTAGACGGGCCAGCTGCGGGCCGGCCGAGAGCATGTCGCGGAACGACAGGAACGGCACCGCCCCGAGCTTCACGTAACCTTCGGCGAGCACTTCCTTGGAGTAGGCCAGGAAACGCCGATAGCCTTCCACGTCGGCCGGTTCCAGGGCGTGGATCTGCCGTTCCAGGTCGGCCTGGTCGTTGCCGTAGTCGAACTGCGTGCCGTCCTCCCAGCACAGGCGATAGAAGGGTGTGACCGGCAGCAGCTCGACATAGTCGCGCATGGGTTTGCCCGCCGCCTCGAACAGCGCCTCGATGGCCGAAGGGTCGGTGATCACCGTCGGCCCCGCATCGAAGGTGAAGCCCTCGTCCTTGTAGACGTAGGCGCGCCCGCCTGGCAGATCGCGGCGTTCCAGCAAGGTGGTGGCGACGCCAGCGGCTTGCAGGCGGATGGCCAGGGCCAGGCCGCCCAGACCGGCGCCGATGACGACAGCCGTTTTACCAGGGGTCATGAATGTTCCTCGAAATGGCGGGGGGAATGACGCAGCGCGGCGCGCAGCGCTTGACCAACAGGGACCGGCGGTTTGCCGCTGAGGATGCGCAGGCGGTCGGCCCACGTATTGCGCCCGGCGTAGAAACGGGCGATCAGGGGCTCGGACAACCGGTAGAAACGTTGCATGACTTGCCAGCGCTGCTGCGGCAAGCCGGCGAGAAACAGCATGCGGTTGAGCAGGCGGTAGAAACCTTGTTGCTGCCAGCGGCCGCGCTGGTAGTCGGCGAACGCCGGAGCCAGGCTGGCCTGTTCCAGGCGCGGTTGGCGTGCCAGCCAGTCCGCCAGGCGCACGGCCTCGGGGAGCGAGTAGCCGGTGGTGCAATGGAACAGTCCGGCGCGTAGGCCCGCCCTGAGCTGGCCGGATTGTTCGGCCTGCCAAGCAGGAAAGTCGCCGGCCAGGATGATCGGCAACACGCCTTGCTCTTCGCGCAGCACCTGCTTGGGTTGCCAGCCGTGTTGCTGCAGGTACTGCGCGATGTGCTCGCGCAGTTGTTCGGCGCTGAGGGCGTGGCGTTCGACGTAGTGGGTGTCTTCCACCAGCAGCGTGTCTTCGCTGAACGGCAGCACGTAGACGAAGCGATAGCCGTCGCCCTGCGGTACCCGCGCGTCCATGACGATGGGCGCGGCCAGGCCATGGGGCTTGTGCAGTTGCACCACCTGGCCGAGAAACGCCTGCTGGCCCAGCACCATGTGCGGGCTGGGCAGTGGGCCACGCCCGTCGATCACGGCCGCCGCCTGCAGGCGCTCGCCGCTGTCGAGCAGCACGCTGGTGGCGTCGAGCTGCTGGATGCGGCTGTTGCAGCGCAGCGTCGGGCCCAGCGTTTCGCTCAGCAGGCGGGCGAAGCGCGCGCTGTCGATGCTGGCATAGCCGCTGGCCAGATGCCGCGAGAAGCCTGGAAAGTGTACGTGGTAGCTGGGCCAGGTATGGCCCACCAACGGGGCCAACCATTGCCGCTGGCTGTGGTCGAGGTCGGCTTCGTGGAACGACCATGTATGGTTGCCGCCCGGCGCAGCGTCGCCTTCCAGGCAGAGGATGTTCAGCTCGGGGCGCAGTTGGCGCAGGCGCCAGGCGATCAGGCCGTTGGCCAGACCGCCGCCGGCCAGGATCAGGTCGAAGTTCATGGTAGATCGCTATGCAGGACGGGCCGTCCGGTTGTGACGGCCCGCTCGATGATGTCGGCGGCGCTCATCGCACCGCCCGCTGTGTTCAGTGCGTCGCTCAGCGCGGGATGGTCGGTCGCAGGGCGGGCCAGCAAGCGTTCGAGGCTGGCGGCGATGCGCCGTGGCCCGGCCCAGCGCGGCAGCACTTCGCCCAACCCATGGTAGGCGATCCGCGCCGCGACGCCAGGCTGATCGAAGGCGATGGGCATCACCAGCAGCGGTGTATGCGCCGCCACCGCATCGAGCACGGTGTTGAGGCCGCCATGGCTGATCACTACCTGGGCTGCGCGTACCGCCCATTGTTGCGGTGCGAAGTCGGTGACGATGCTCGCGCCGCTGTAGCGCAGGCGCGTCTGCTGCGCGGCGTCCAGGCCGCCGCAGTGGGCCAGCAGCAGCTGCACGTCCAGGGCTTTGCAGGCCTGGGCGATGCGCAGGAACAGGCTGAAACGGTGCCCTTGCAGGGTGCCGAGGCTGGCGAACACCAAGGGGCGCTGCGGGTCGAGCAACCATTCCCCTTCGACGCCGCCATCGCGCCGCCAGGGGCCGACTGCATGGAAATGGGCGGGCAGCGCCTGGCGAGGAAAGTCGAACGGTGCCAGGGTCTGGCTGATCTGTGCGAGTGGCGACAGGCAGGTGTGCATGCCCTGGCGCGACGGCAGGCCATGGCGTTGGCAAGTGGCGTCGATCACCACTTGCAAGGGCTTCATCAGCCAGTCATGGACCTGCTCGGTGCCCTCGTACAGGCGCGCGTCGCGGCCCGGGGCGAAGGGCATGACTGGCAACGGCAGGCCGGGTTCACGGTTGACCGGCAGCGCGCAGGCCATCGACACGGTGGGCAGGCCCAGGGCCTCGCCGATCAGGGCACCGGCCGGCTCCATCTGGTCGCACAGCACGGCGTCCACCTGCGCATGGCGCAGGGCATCGGGCAATTGTTCGCAGAGCATGGCACTGGTGCCTGCCAGTTGGCGGATCAACCGGCGCAGGCGCAGTGGGCCGTTGGGCCGCGCGGCCAGATCGAGTGCCTGGGCCAGGCTGCCGGGGGGATGGCTGGTGGCGCCCAACGCCGTGAAACCGATACGGGCATCGCTGAGCCAATGCGCCGCATCGGCCTGCTGGAAGAAGGTGACGTGATGGCCGCGCGCCAACAGATGCCCGGCCACGGCCTGCAATGCCTGGAAGTGGCTGGGGTAGGGCGGTGCCACGACCGCGAAGTGGCTCATCCCTGGGGTGCTTGCAGACGTGCGCGGCGCAGCGCGTCGAGGTTGCGCGAACCGGTGCAGAAGCAGGCGATGCGCAACTGGCGCAGGAGAATGTCGAAATGCGCCAATACCGCTTCGGTGGATTCCATCGCGGCGGGCAGCACGCGCGCCGCCTGGCCGACCAATTGCGCGCCCAGGCGGATGGCCTTGGCCGCTTCGACCCCGTCGGCGATACCCCCCGAGGCGATCAGCGCCATGCCGGGCAGGGCGCGGTGCACGGCCTGCAGGCAGGTGGCGGTGGGCATGCCCCAATCGGCGAAGGCCATGGCCACCGCACGGTCGCTGGGGTTATGGATGCGTTCGGCTTCGACCGCAGCCCAACTGGTGCCACCGGTGCCGGCCACATCGATCACCTGCACGCCGGCATCGCTCAACGCCATGGCGGTGGCGACGTTGATGCCTGCGCCGACCTCTTTGGCGATCACCGGCACTTCGAGCGCTCGGCACAGCCGTTCGATCAACTGCAACACACCGTGCCAATCGCGATCGCCTTCGGGCTGCACGGCTTCTTGCAGCGGATTGAGGTGCAGGATCAGCGCATCGGCTTGCAGGCTGTCCACCGCCCGGCGGGCGAGTTCCAGGCCATCGGCCTCGCGCAGCTGCACGGCGCCGAGGTTGGCCAGCAACGCCACGTCGGGCGCGTGTCTGCGCAAGGCGCGGGTCAGGCCTTGGTCGAAGCCCTCGCGCAGGCTGACCCGCTGCGAGCCTACGCCCATGGCGATGCCCAGCTGCTGGGCCGCTTCGGCCAGGTGCAGGTTGATCGCCTCGGCGCGTGCCGCACCCCCGGTCATGGAACTGATCAGCAGCGGGGCTTTGAGGCTTTTGCCCAGGAAGCGGGTACGCAGATCGATGTCGTCCAGGGCCAGTTCCGGCAGGGCGCAGTGTTCGAAACGCACGCTCGTCCAACCGCCGTCGGTGCGGGCCGTGGCCCGGGCGGGGTCCAATACGATGTCCAGGTGGTCGTCCTTGCGTTGGCTCAGCGAGGTTTTCTTCATGCCGGGTTCCAGTGGCCGGTGAATCATTTGTCTGGGTGCGTGGTCAGTGCATGAGGTAAGAGTTGTACAACACGGATTAACTTGTATAGCTAAGCTTTGAGTTATTGCATCAGGCAACGGCACGTTCCAGTCGTTCCTTGCTACCGTAGTAAAGCTGCCGCACAACAATGAAGAGGCCAGGATGACGACCACAGCAACCACGCCGCTCACCGCCGAATGCGGCCTTGCGCACTCCCTAGAGCCGTTGCGTGAAGCGTTCGAGGCCCGTCTCGACGCCGTCTTGCCTGCACCCGGCAACGCCCGTGACCTGGTCGCCGCCGCCATGCGCGAATGCAGCCTGGCACCGGGCAAACGCCTGCGCCCGATGCTCTTGGTGCTCACCGCCGAAGGGCTGGGCGCTTCGCGCGCGGCCGCCATGGACGTGGCCTGCGCCGTAGAACTGGTGCATGCCGCCTCGCTGGTGCTCGACGATTTGCCATGCATGGACAACGCCGCGCTGCGCCGTGGCCGCGCCACCCTGCACCTGGCCTTTGGCGAAGACGTGGCCGTGCTCAGCGCCATCGCGCTGCTCAGCCATGCCTTCGGCCTCATGGCGGCCATCGAGGATGTGCGGCCCGAGGTGCGCAACCGTCTGGTCACCACGCTGTCCCAGGCCATCGGTGTACAGGGTCTGGTCAAAGGTCAGTTGCAGGATCTGCGCGATGGCGGCAAGGCGCGGACCGCTGCGCAAATCGCCCAGACCAACCAGCTCAAGACCGGCGTGCTGTTCTCGGCGATCATGGACATGGCCTGCGATCTGGGCGACGCCACGCCGTGCGTGCGTGCACCTCTGCAGAGTTTTGCGCTGGAGCTGGGCCAAGCCTTTCAGTTGCGTGACGACCTGCGCGATCGCGATCCATCGAGCGGCAAGGACCAGGGCAAGGACGATGGCAAGTCGACGCTGGTGGCGCTGTGTGGAGAAAACCAGGTGCGTCGCCGCCTGCAAACCCATGTCGCAGCGGCGCAGGGATACCTGGACCAGGCGATGTTGAGGGAACGGACCCTCAGCGTGATGTTGGAGCGGTTGTTCGCCTGAAGGCGCCCGAGCCCTGCGGTTCACATGGAGATTCAGGGTTGCAGTGAACGCATCCAAGCGCCCACGGCCCTGCGGGAGCGGCCGGTTCGGCGTTCCGATTAGCCGCGATGGCTCTTGACCGAAAACATTGGGTGAAGTCTCGAGCGGAAACAGAGCCTACACACAGGCTGATATCAGCCCTTTTTCTGAATCTGCTTACCGGCCTGCTGCGCCACCTCCGGCGCCTGGCCGTCGCGCTGCTTGCCATGCCGCGCCTGACCCACCAGTTGCGGGATCAGCATGCCTTCGGGCAAATGCCGCCAGAAGCGCCCCGGCATGTGCTGGCGCAGCACTTCGGGGTTGAGGCGGGCAGGGTTGAAGATGTGCCGGTAGTAGGTGCGCCACAATTCCGCACCGGGGTCGTCGGCATGCTGCGCCCACTGTTGCCATTCGGCGGGGCAGTGGCGCCGGTAGTCCATCTTGGCGCCGTCGTACAGCACTCCGTCCCGGTCGGTCGCGATCAGCCAGCGCTGGCGCCCCAGCCGTTCGGCAAAATGCCCGCTGGCGCTTTCCAGGATGTCGTGGGCAGGCACATGCCAGGCCACCAGGTCCAATTGCAGCCGCTCGGCCAAGGGCCCGGGCAAAGGCACGAAGCGCACGAACGCGTGCAAGTGGTGCGCCTCGCGGCTGACCTGCTTGATGCGCCGCTGCAGCTCGCTGCCCAAACGGTCGCCCGCCATCATTGCCGTCCGGTCGCCGTGGGCCACGCGCCACAGCACCTCATACAACAGGTTCCAGCGCTGTTCGCCCTGATAGCGCGCGGCCTGTTGCAGCTGTTCCAACAGCGCCGCCGGTACCGTGGCGCGGAACGGCCCAGGGCCTTCGGGCAAAGGCAACGGCTGCGCCAGCAGGTCGTCCATCGGCCCTTGGTTCCAGGTGACCTGGGACGGGTCGATACCGTGGCCCAACAACACTCGCGCCTGCTTGCGCCATACCCCGAACAGGTCGTCGCAGTCGAGCGCGATCATCCCCACAAACCCATCTGCACCGGCGCCTGCGGCTCGCGCAAGCGTTCGCGCAACAGGCCGCTGCGCAAGTCGCCGTTGGACGGGCGATAGTCGCTGGTGATGATGAACGGCCGCGCCTTGTCCAACACGCAGCGCAATTGGATGAGGTCGTCATAGCGAATGCGCCGCTCACGGCGCAGCGCCACCAGCCGCTGCACGCTGCGCAGGCCGATACCTGGAATGCGCGCCAGCAACGCCGGCTCGGCACGGTTGACGTCCATCGGGAACTGCTCGCGGTTGGCCAGCGCCCAGGCCAGTTTGGGGTCGATGTCCAGCGCCAGGTTCGAGGACTTCGCGAACAGCTCGCCGGCGTTGTAGCCATACCCGCGCAAGAGGAAGTCGGCCTGGTACAGCCGATGCTCGCGCAGCAGCGGCGGGGCGGCCAACGGCACGCTGTCCGGGCTGTCGGGAATGGGGCTGAAGGCCGAATAGTAGACGCGCTTGAGGCCATAGCCCTGGTACAGCGACTCGGCGTTGCGCAGCAAGGTGCTGTCGTCGGTGGCGTCGGCACCGACGATCACCTGGGTGCTCTGCCCGGCAGGCGTGAAGCGCGGCGCCCTGGGTTCGTCGGCCACCGCCAGCTGTTCCTGATGGATGATGCCCATGGCCTGGCGGATGGTGCCACCGTTCTTTTCCGGCGCCAGGCGTTGCAGGCTCTCATCGGTCGGCAATTCGATGTTGACGCTGAGCCGGTCGGCCAGGCGCCCGGCTTCGGCGATCAGCAGCGGGTCGGCATCGGGGATGGTCTTGAGGTGGATGTAGCCGCGGAAGTTGTGCTCTTCACGCAGCAGCCGCGCCACGCGGATCAACTGCTCCATGGTGTAGTCGGCCGAGCGGATGATGCCCGAGCTTAGGAACAGCCCGCTGATGCAGTTGCGCCGGTAGAAGTCCAGGGTCAGGCGCACCACTTCCTCGGGGCTGAAGCGTGCGCGCGGCACATTGCTGGAACGGCGGTTGACGCAGTACTGGCAGTCGTACAGGCAGAAGTTGGTGAGCAGGATCTTGAGCAGCGACACGCAGCGGCCGTCGGGCGTGTAGCTGTGGCAGATGCCCATGCCGTTGGTCGCACCAAGGCCATCACGCCCTTTGGAACTGCGCTTGGGGGCGCCGCTACTGGCGCAGGAAGCATCGTATTTGGCGGCATCGGCAAGGATGCCCAACTTGGCGATCAATTGCATGGCATACACCTGGCACTGAATATTCATACAGTATTATCGGATGGGGCCGCTTGCAAGTGCAGGTGGTCGGATAGTGGCAGATTTGCCCTACGCTCGGCAGGTTGCGGAACTCCTGGGGGGTGAGGCTTTCAACAGCACACGCCGCGGGCGGGTGGGCGTATCCGCCCCCGTGTGCAACCCGTTGCGCGAAGCGACGCGGCGTACTCGTCGTCGGCTTGGAAGGCCGGCGGCCCAGTGACTGGGGTACATCAAAGCAATCGGGGCGTTTTCGACTCCGAGGGAGAACGTATGAAGGGCAGGAAAACG
The DNA here is from genome assembly GCF_054508135.1 of Pseudomonas sp. MLB6B. Classification (NCBI taxonomy): domain Bacteria; kingdom Pseudomonadati; phylum Pseudomonadota; class Gammaproteobacteria; order Pseudomonadales; family Pseudomonadaceae; genus Pseudomonas; species Pseudomonas sp. MLB6B. Next base: position 3,010,222 of record NZ_CP199313.1, read on the forward strand.
ATGCACAAGGCGCTGACGGGCCTGGCGGTGGCGGTGGCGCTGGGCAACGCGCAGGCGGCCGAAACCAAGCAGGTGGACGTCATGCTGGTGGGCGGCGGCATCATGAGCTCCACCCTGGCGGTCTGGCTCAACGAGCTGGAGCCGGAGTGGTCGATGGAGATGGTCGAGCGCCTGGACAAGGTCGCCGAAGAAAGCTCCAACGGTTGGAACAACGCCGGCACCGGCCACTCGGCCCTGGCCGAGCTGAACTACACGCCGGAAAAGAACGGCAAGATCGACATCACCAAAGCGGTGGAGATCAACGAATCGTTCCAGATCACCCGTCAGTTCCTGGCCTGGCAGGTCAAGCAGGGCGTGTTGAAGAACCCGCGCTCGTTCATCAACTCCACGCCGCATATGAGCTTCGTGTGGGGCGACGACAACATCCGCTTCCTCAAGAAGCGTTATGAGGCCTTGCAGGCCAGCCCGCTGTTCCGCCCGATGCAGTACTCCGAAGACCACGCGCAGATCGCCAAGTGGGTCCCACTGATGATGGAAGGGCGCGACCCGAGCCAGAAGCTCGCCGTGACCTGGACGCCCATCGGCACCGACGTCAACTTCGGCGAGATCACCCGCCAGTACGTGAGCTATCTGCAAAGCCGGCCGAACATCGACGTCAAGGTGTCCACCGAAGTGCAGGACATCAGCCGCAACGACGACGGCACCTGGCACGTCGAGTACAAGAACCTCAAGGACGGCAGCACAGGCGCCACCAACGCCAAGTTCCTGTTCATCGGCGCGGGCGGCAAAGCGCTGACCCTGCTGCAGAAATCCGGCATTCCCGAAGCCAAGGAGTACGCAGGCTTCCCGGTCGGCGGCTCGTTCCTGGTCACCGAGAACCAGGACGTCGCCATGCGCCACATGGCCAAGGCCTATGGCATCGCCTCCACCGGCGCGCCGCCCATGTCGGTACCGCACCTGGACACCCGCGTGCTGGACGGCAAGCGCGTGATCCTGTTCGGGCCGTTCGCCACCTTCTCCACCAAGTTCCTGAAGGAAGGCTCGCTGCTCGACCTGTTCGGCAGCATGACCCTGCACAACACCTGGCCGATGGTGCGGGTGGGCGCGCGTGAGTTCGACCTGGTCAAGTACCTGGTCGGCCAGGTCATGCAGTCGGACGACGACCGCTTCGCGGCGCTGCAAACCTACTTCCCCCACGCCAAGAAGGAAGACTGGCGCCTGTGGCAAGCCGGTCAGCGCGTGCAGATCATCAAGAAGGACGAAGAGCAGGGCGGCGTGCTCAAGCTGGGTACCGAAGTGGTGACGTCCAAAGACGGCAGCATCGCTGGCCTGCTCGGCGCCTCGCCAGGTGCCTCCACCGCACCGCCGATCATGCTCGACCTGCTGCAGAAAGTGTTCAAGGACAAGCTGGCGACCCCGGCCTGGCAGGACAAGGTCAAGCAGATCGTGCCGTCCTATGGCACGCACCTGAACGACGACCCGGTCAAGGTGCAGGAGGAGTGGGAGTACACCAGCAAGATCCTCGAGCTGACCCCGCCGCCGCAGATCGACAAGCGTCAGGATCCGGCCAATCCCGAGCACATCGATCCGCTGGGGCAGGACAATGTCGACAAGGACGCCGATTTGAATCTGTAAACGCGTTAAAACAAAAACCCGGTCGCCTGGTGCGCCGGGTTTTTTTGTGCCTTGCCGACACCTTCTTGGCAGCGGTGGTGGGTCGTTCCCATCGGTCGTGGTGGGCCACAAGGGACCCATCACAGCTCGACTGAACGGCTCAGAAAAAACGCCGCTGCGCGCGTAACGTCACCATGCTGTCGCAGGTGCTGTTGATCCCCGAATACGCATCGCAGCCGCTCCCGGTCAGGCTCGAATTGCTGTACTCCAGGTCCAGGTCCACCCCGCGCCAGGGGCGCGAGAACTTCAGCGACCAGTCGTTGAAGCTGTCGACCTGGCCGCTCTCGCCGATGGTGAACGGCGTACCGAGCTGATGGTGGGCGACCTTCAGGGTGAAATCGGCATCGAGCAGGGGCAGGCGCCCCAGATTGGCGAACAGCGTGCCGGTGCGGTTGTCGGGCGAGTCGTTGAAGGCGCCGCCGAAACGGCTGCCTAACAGCGACAGACCGCCGTATAGCGCGTAGCTGTTGGCTTCGGGCTGGTTGGGCTGGGTGTAGTGGATCACGCCCACTTCGTAGCCGAGGCTGTCGGTGAATTCCTGCTTGTAACCGGCGTAGTTGTCCAGCTTCAGGGTCGAGGTCTTGGTCAGGCCCATGCTCGGGGCGTACTGGCCGAAATACACGCCATTGGGGTGGCTGAGGTCCACTCCGCCGTGGAACGAGCCGACTGCGGCGGGCGAGATCAAGCCTTCGGCCATGGTGCGCGAAGGGGTGGTGGCCAGGGTGAAATCGAAATCGCCGAGCTCTCGCTTGATCTGCTGGGCCTGGGTCGTCGGGATCAGCAGCACGACTGCGGTGAGCAGCCAGAAAGGCCTGTTCAAGGTCATCGTCAAGGGGGTCCTTTGCGCGAGTGGGTCAGGATACCTGCCGTAGCCAGCCAGGGCAAAACTGACCGGCGAGCGGCAGGCTAGAGCGATGCCGCAGACGCTGTTCGGTATTGCAGAGGGTAGGCAGTGGCGTAAGGGTCGCATCGCTGGCGGGGTGTATGGCGGGGTCGAGCGAAGCGCTGGCGGCAGCGGGTAGGGCAGGAAAGGGCCGGGCCGCGCAAGGCGGCCCGGGCAGGGTGCGGCAGGTCAGTCGATCCGCGGATGCTGCTGGGCCAGGCTGGCGCGCTTGGTTTCCAGTTCGGCGATCTGCGTGTCGATGTCTTCGATCTTCTGCTCGATGGTGTCGTGGTGCTCTTCGAGCAGCTCACGGGCTTCTTCGATGTTCGAAGCCGAAGGCGCCGCGCCGCGCAGCGGCTTGTTGGCGGTCTCCTTCATGGTGACGGCGGTGATGAAGCCGATCACTGCGATGACCATCAGGTAGTAGGCCGGCATGAACAGGTCGTTGGTGCTCTCCACCAGCCAGGCGGCCAGGGTCGGCGTGATACCGGCGATCAGCACCGAAATGTTGAAGGCGCTGGCCAGGGCGCTGTAGCGGATGTGCGTGGGGAACATCGCCGGCAGGGTGGAGGCCATGACGCCGATGAAGAAGTTCAGCAGGATCGCCAGCATCAGCAAACCGCCGAAGATCATGCCGGTGTCGCCGCTGGTGATCAGTTTGAACGCTGGAATCGACAGCGCGAACAGCCCGATGCTACCGACCAGGATGAAGGGACGGCGGCCCCACTTATCGCTGAGGAAGCCGATCACCGGCTGCACGAAGAGCATGCCGACCATGATCGCGATAATGATCATGACCCCGCTGCTCTCGCTGTATTCCAGATTATGGGTGAGGTAGCTGGGCATGTAGGTGAGCAGCATGTAGTACGTGACGTTGGTCGCGATCACTACGCCGATGCAGGTCAGCAGGCTGCGCCAGTGTTTGGTGGCGATTTCCTTGAACGAGACTTTCGGGCCGGAAGCCAGGCCGTCGCGGTCGCCTTGCTCGAGGCTGTCTACGTGCTGCTGGAAGGCTGGGGTCTCTTCCGCGGCATGGCGCAGGTACAGACCGATGATGCCCAGCGGCAGCGCCAGCAGGAACGGGATGCGCCAGCCCCAGGATTCGAACTGCGCTTCGGTGATCATGCTCTGAATCAGCACCACCAGGCCTGCGCCGAGCACGAAACCTGCGATGGAACCGAAGTCCAGCCAGCTGCCGAGGAAACCGCGACGGCGGTCCGGCGCGTATTCGGCGACGAAGATCGAGGCGCCGGTGTACTCGCCACCGACCGAGAAGCCCTGGGCCATCTTGGCCAGCAGCAACAGGATCGGCGCCCAGATGCCAATGGCCGCGTACGAGGGAATGACACCGATGGCGAAGGTGCTCAGCGACATGATGATGATCGTGGCGGCGAGCACTTTCTGTCGCCCGATGCGGTCACCGATGGCGCCGAACACGATGCCGCCCAGCGGGCGAATGAGGAAGGGCACCGAGAAGGTCGCCAAGGCGGCGATCATTTGTATGCTGGGGTCAGCACCGGGGAAGAACACCTTGCCCAGAACGAAGGCGACGAAGCCGTACACACCGAAGTCGAACCATTCCATTGCGTTGCCCAACGCCGCGGCGGAGATGGCTTTGCGCATCTTCACATCGTCGACGATGGTGATGTCCTTGAGCCCGATCGGGCGGACTTTTTTCTTGCGTAATTTCATTCTGCTGTTTTCCTTTCACGTGCCGGCACGACCGGGCCAATACGTTTAATGGCGGGCCCGGTCTCAGGGGTGAGATACAAATGGACACTAAATAATTCAGCCTTGAACCGCATATTTTTTCAATGGCGGCGGCCTTTGGCGCCTTACCCGAGCAAGTTCTTCCCCGCTATGAGAGGATGACCGCCCATACCCACATGGCCGACCGGACAGGACCCAGACCCGAGCTGATGAAGACGCCAAAAAGAATCGAACCCCTGATCGAAGACGGCCTGGTCGACGAGGTGCTGCGCCCGTTGATGAGCGGCAAGGAAGCGGCGGTGTATGTCGTGCGCTGCGGCCAGCAGGTGCGCTGCGCCAAGGTTTACAAGGAAGCCAACAAACGCAGCTTCCGCCAGGCCGCGCAGTACCAGGAAGGGCGCAAGGTGCGCAACAGCCGTCAGGCGCGGGCCATGAGCAACGGCTCCAAGTACGGCCGCAAGGAAACCGAGCAGGCCTGGCAGAACGCCGAGGTGGCGGCGCTGTTCCGCTTGGCCGGGGCGGGCGTGCGCGTACCCAAGCCCTACGACTTCCTCGACGGCGTGCTGCTCATGGAGCTGGTGGTCGATGCCGACGGTAACGCCGCCCCGCGCCTGAACGATGTGCACCTCGAGGCCGAGCAGGCGCGCGAGTACCACGCGTTCGTCATCCGCCAGATCGTGCTGATGCTCTGTGCGGGGCTGGTGCACGGCGACCTGTCGGAATTCAACGTGCTGCTGGGGCCGGACGGCCCGGTGATCATCGACCTGCCGCAAGCGGTGGATGCCGCGGCGAACAACCATGCCCTGGACATGCTCGAGCGCGACGTGGCGAACATGAGCAGCTATTTCGGCCAGTTCGCGCCGGAACTCAAGCGCACGCGCTACGCCCGCGAAATGTGGGCGCTGTACCAGGCGGGCGAATTGCAGCCCGACTCGCCGCTGACCGGCGAGTTCGCCGACGACGAGCACGACGCCGATGTGCATGGCGTGCTGCGTGAAATCGATGCGGCCCGTGCCGAAGACGCTCGGCGCCGCGCGGCGCGGGAAGATGCAGAGCGTGGCCCGGTCAAGGGCGAGGAACCGCCGCCGCCTTGGTTGCAGTGAGGCGTGGCGAGGCGGGCGGTTCGATCACCTCGCGCTCGCTGAGGGCTCACCCACCGCATTAGGCCTGAGCGCCGTTTTGCCATTAGGCCGGTGAAATCCCCACTCGGCCTCGCAGGCCATGCGCTAGAGCGCCTGCACAGGTGTCGCCGCAAAAAAGATGGAACCCTCGGCAGCCACTGGCTGCCCACTCCTCGTGCATTTCATACATTGATCGCGAACGAGGAGCATGCAATGCCCAACCCAGACCGCAAGATTCGCTACGGTGTCGTCGGCGCAGGCGCCATTTCTCAAGGCGCGTTCATGCCCGGCGTCGGCCAGACCGACAACTCGGTAATCACCGCCATCGTCACCGGCGATCCGGTCAAGGCCGACCAGTTGGCCGAGCTGTACAGCGCCAAGTCCTATTCCTACGAACAGTACGCTGAGCTGCTCGATTCGGGCGAAGTGGACGCCGTATACGTCGCCACTCCCAACTTCCGCCACGTCGAGTTCGTCGTGCCTGCGCTGGAGAAGGGCATCCACGTCCTGCTGGAAAAGCCAATGGCCAGCACCGAAGAGGATTGCCAGAAGATCCTCGAGGCCGAGCGCAATTCCAAGGCCAAGCTGATGATCGCCTACCGCCTGCACAGCGAGCCGGGTACGGTGGACATGATCGAGCGCGTGCAAGGCGGCGATTTCGGCGATCCACGCCTGTTCACTTCGACCTTCACGCAGACGGTCAAACCCAGCAACCACCGCGCCCAGGACGGCTTCGCGGCCGGTCCGGTACTGGACATGGGGCCGTACCCGCTGAACATGGTGCGCCAGCTGTTCAATGCCGAGCCCATCGAAGTGTCGGCCATCGGCGTCAAGTCGCCCGGCAGCGAGATCGCCACGTGGGATACCGTCACCGTCAACCTGCGCTTCCCCGAAGAGCGCCTGGCGCAGTTCACCGTCAGCTACACCCTGCCCGATGCCGAGCACTTCCTGCTGCTGGGCAGCAAGGGTGTGATCGACGCTTCGCCGTGCTTCGGTTATGGAGAAGGGGTGGCGATCAAGTACCACGCTGAAGTAGAGGGCGACAACCGTGTCCACGTAAGCCCCGTGGTGGACCAGTTCGCCGGTGAGACAGCCTACTTCTCCGACTGCATCCTCCAAGGGCAAGACCCGGAGGCCAACGGTGACGAAGGCTGGCGTGACGTGCGGGTGATCATGGCGATCAAGCGCGCGTTGGAGACCGGACAACCCCAGACCCTGGATGCGCTCGCCGCTCGCCCGCACGCCCGTCGCGAGCAACGTCGCACCTTCTCGCTGGGCGAGCACCCGGATTACATCAACACCGAGTCGCCCACCGAGTAAGCGGGCGCTTCGCAGGGTTTCAAGGGTAGCGATAGGTGCTCAAGCGCACCACGCTACCCGGCCCAGTACGCAACGTGCCCTCCAACCTGCCCACCGTCTGACTGCTCAACGTCACCCGAACGCGGCGTGGCTCGCTGCCGTTGTCCGGCAGGTGCAGCAACAGCGCTTTACCCTCACCCAGGCTGGCCTGCGGCGCAGGCTCTACTCGTTCCACGGTCGATTCGCGCAACAGGGTGCCTGCGAGGATCAGCTTGACCATCTTACCGGGTTCGCCACGGACACTGATGTCCAGCGTCTGCTGCGCGCCACTGCGCACGCCGCGGGCGTACTCCACCTGAACCCGTCCGTCGATACTGGTCGCTTGAGCCGTACCCAGCCACGCATGCCCCGCATTCCCGGCGAGCATCGCCAAGGCGATGGCCCCTCCCACCAGCGCAAGCGCACGCCAGCGGCGGGCAGGGCGTTGTGGACGTAGATCGTACGAGGGATGCATCGGCAGGGGGGCTTGGTTCATGGCGGCGGACTCAGGGCTCGTGTGGCGAATTCAGCGATGCGCTGCGGCATCGAACCGCCTTCGACACTCCGCTTGTCCCGGAGGTGCCATCGCGGATGAACTTTATCCTGTCGATTGCCTTCACCTGTAACAGTGGCGGTACGAACCGCCTTGGCCATAGTCATCTGGGAGGACGTTCGGCATGTATGAACTCAACACCTATTTCTGGATCGGTAGCGCGGTGATCGTGTTGCTGGTGGATCTGTGGATCATCGTCAGCGTGTCCCGCAGCGAGAAGTCACCAGGCACCAAGCTGTTCTGGACCTTGCTGGTCGTATTGCTGCCGATCATCGGTATGGTCATCTGGGGCATCGCTGGGCCACGCGGCATCAAGCCCGGTACCGGCCCTTCATCACCCAACCACAGCAAAGGCTAAGGAGCTTCCATGAACGACAGCAAACTACCCGACGCTCGCCCACCCGCCGGTCCATCCAAAGGCGAGCAAGAGCGTGACAACGATGCCCATCGGCCGGATGCGACCCAAGAGGGCCAGCATGAATCCACGGCGCAGCAGACCGGTCGTGAGCAGGGCAAGACACGGCCCGATTGACGGAAAGCCTAGGACCTTGCGGGTTGCCCGGCATGCGACGGCTTGAGCATGGACCGGGCAACCGCACTGAATCTTTCCCAGGCGCGCTGTTCTATTCAGCATCTCAGGTGTCTGCGATGGACGCAGGCGCCCCTCTAGGCAGGCACAACCTGCAGGAGCTCTACCGTGTCACTGATCATCACGCCCTCCACTCCCGAAGACGAGATCGAGGCGCGTAACACCCATGTCTTCGGCACCCTCAAAGAGCGCCTGGATTTCTACCGCAGCGAAATCCAGTACGAGACCAGCATCCTTGCCAACCGCACTGACGCCTACCTGGCTGCCCAGTCCTTTCTGGTGATCGCTTTCGTCTCGGCCATGGGCAACCTCAACCCTGAGTGGGGCAAGATGTTCACCATGATCGTTCCGGCCTTTCTGGCGTTGCTAGGCGTGCTCAGTTCCCTCAACGCCTGGCCTGGCATTCGCGCCGCCTACAAGATCATCGACCACTGGCAGATCAAGCAGAGCCACCTGCTGCGCAGCCAACCGATGATGACCTTGATGTATGACGAAACGCCGCTGTTCAGTGAAACCGAAACTTCCCGTGCCGGGCACAAGAAGTCATTGCTGTTCTCGCTGCGTACGCCTTGGATCTTCCTGGTGTTCTGGGTGCTGCTAGGCAGTTACGCCGTGTACATCCAGGTCACTTGATACCGCTTGCACCGAGGTGCCGCTTTTTTATTGAACACCGAGGTGCAAAGCCGACCTGATCTTGGGTAGGGCGCAGATCGTCGCCCAGGTTCAGGAGAGCACCATGCAAAGACACTGTTATCTGGCCGCGGCGACCTTGCTAGGGCTGGCAGTCGCCGTCGGCGGCTGCGCCCGTGACCCGCAAAAGCGCTCAGTGCCCGAATTGGCTGTGAGCGGCACCAAAAGCCTGCTGCGCGCGGACGCCGACATGCAGACCGTACTCAATAAACTCGCCAGCCTCGACGGCAAAGCCATCGAGAAGATCGCCCCGCCCGAAGCACGGCAACAGCCGACTCTGGCTGACGCTGTCAAGGGCGTCCTCACCGACGACAAGCGCAGCACCGACCCGCAGGTACTGGTGCCCGGCGTCACCAGTCGCGATGTGACCATCCCCGGCGCTGCGGGAAGCCTGCCCGCGACGGTCTATACCCCGGTAGGCACCGGTCCGCATCCTGTGGTGCTGTACTTCCACGGCGGTGGCTGGGTGATCGCCGACCGCACCGTGTATGACGCCGGCGCACGCGGCCTGGCCAAGCAGGCCGACGCCGTAGTGGTCTCGATCGACTACCGCCGTGCCCCCGAATACAAATTTCCTGCCGCCCATGACGATGCCTTGGCCGCCTACAAATGGCTGACCACCCATGCGCAAACCCTCCAAGGCGACCCAAAACGCTTGGCCCTGGCCGGAGAGAGTGCGGGCGGCAACTTGGCCGTGGCGACTGCGGTCGCCGCCCGCGACGCCGGCCTGCCCGCGCCGCGCCACATCCTCGCGGTCTACCCGGTGGCTCAGGCCGACACGCACACCGCATCCTACGAAAAATACGCCGACGCCATGCCGCTGAACCGGCCGATGATGCTCTGGTTCGTCAAACAGATCAGCCGCACACCCGCTGACGTGCAGGACCCACGCATTAGCCTGGTCAAGGCCAACCTGCGCGGCTTGGCGCCTGTCACGTTGATCAATGCCGAGATCGACCCCCTGCGCGACGATGGCGCGCAGCTGCAGCAGGCACTCGAGCAAGCCGGCGTCAGCGTCGAGCGCAAGGTGTATGAAGGCGTCACCCATGAGTTCTTCGGCGCCGCTGCAGTGGTTGAAAAGGCCCAGCAAGCCCAGGGCTACGCAGGACAGCGCCTCAAAGCCGACCTGACCGTTCCGTAACGCTCAAAAAACCTGAACCCCGCGCTTTGGGCGCGGGTCAGACCCCATAACACCTCACTGTTCAATGGAATCAAGCCCAAGGAGTTACGCATGAACACCAAACTCAAAGCCGGTATCTGCGGTGTCCTGTTCGCCTTCGCCAGCCATGCAGCATTGGCAGCCACCAGCGCCGCCGACTTCGTCGACGAAGCTTCTGCCAAGGGCATTGCAGAAGTGGAAGCGGGCAAGCTGGCACTGGAAAAGAGCCAATCGGCCGACATCAAGACCTTCGCTCAGATGATGATCGACGACCACACCAAGGCCAACGAGCAGCTCAAGGCCATCGCTCAGCAGAAGAACATCAAGGTCGCGACCGACGCAGAGCTGTTGGACAAAGCCAAGAAGCTGATCCTCGACATTCGTGAAGAGTCCTTCGACCGCTCCTACGCCAACAACCAGGTCAAGGCGCACGAAGACACCATCAAGCTGTTCCAGGAAGAAGTGAACGAAGGCAAAGACGCCGAAGTGAAAGCTTTCGCCGGCGACACGCTGCCCAAGCTGAAAGAGCATCTGGAAGCCGCGCGTAAGCTGGCCGCCGCCCACGGTGGCGACGCTGCTCACGACAAGGAAGCTGTCAAGCAGGACGCTGCCAAGCAGTGATCCCGTGATGGCATGACCCAGTAGTGGTGCTTTTTTAGGTTGTGCCGGTCAGTACAGCAATCGGGACCGCTCTGCGGTCCATCGCGGCTGAAGCCGCTCCTACAGGCTGATGCTTATCCTGTAGGAGCGGCTTCAGCCGCGATGGGCTGTGAAGCAGCCCCAAATAGGGTTACCTCGGTTCGATGGACCGACGTTAACAGGGGCCAGTAATTTTTTAGTCAGCGCCCCAGCCCTATACAAGTAGTGTAAGAATCGCCGCCCTTGCTGAAAGGGCGGCGCCGGTCTTAACGCTCGTGACGGCCGATCGATACGCCGATGAGCAAACCTATTGCAAGACCGGCGATGCCGGTCAACAGCAGGTTGGTGGATTGACTGACCGGGCAGGCGCTGGCTTCGGACTTGTCCGACTCCAGGGCGTCATTTGTCCCGTCTGTACCATCTGCATCATCTGCATCACCATCGTCATCGCCGCCGCCTGCTTCGCGCTCGTCACTAGTGCCCTCGTTCTCACCAGTTTCGCCGGAATCATCGGCGTCGGCCGCTTCATCGGACTGCCCGGTTGCATGCTCTGTGGAAGCCCCCTTTTGCTGTGATCCATGCGCGTCGGCATCGGCATCCACTGCTTGACCCTGCTCGTCCTTACTTGACCCAGTCGCGGCTTGGTCCTCTATCTCATCCATAGGCGTCAACGCGAGCACCGGCCCATCGACCACGGTTAGGTTCAGGTCGCTGATGTCCCCCGCATGGCGCTCGGCGAACACTGGCTCGCCCTTGCCATCGACCTGGTCGTAGACGAAGCGCTGGCCTTCGAGCCAGCCCACGGCTGTCAGCAGGTCGGCGTTGAGGAAGTATTTGCCGTCGAGGAAGAAACCTTCGAAAGGGTGACCGCTTTCGGTAGGCTCCACCCGGTAACGTTGGCCAAGCTTCATGCCAGTGGCCGGGTCGAGCGAAGGGATGGCGGACTTGGCGTGTTCAGGCGTGGACATAGTCATCTCCCATAGTGCCCGCGGCGGCGCCTGGAACCAGGATCACCTTGCGGCAGTTGTCTTCCTGTTTGTCGAACAGTTTATAGCCCAGCTCCGCTTCCTCGAGGGCTAGGGTGTGCGTGACGATCTCTTCGGGCTTGAGGCTGCCGTCCTCGATGTAGCCGAGCAACTCTGGCAGGTAGCGCTGCACGTGGGTCTGGCCCATCTTGAAGGTCAGGCCCTTGTCGAAGGCGTCGCCGAACAGGAAGCCGTGGATGAACCCGGCATACACGCCTGGCACGCTCACCACACCGCCCCGGCGCACGGCCGCGATGCACTGGCGCAAGACCTTGCCGCTGCTGCCTTCGAGTTTGAGGGTGGTCAGTATGGTTTCGGTGGTACTGCCCTTGGCTTCGAAACCTACCGCGTCGATGACGGCTGCCACGCCGCGCTTGCCGTCGGTCAGCTCGATGATGGTGCGGGCCGGATCGTCGTCTTCGGCGAAGTTGATCGGAATCACCCCATATGCCCGATTGGCATAAGTCAAGCGATAGTCGTTGTCGTCGACCATGAAGATCTGTTCGGCGCCGAGTTTGCGTGCGCAGGCGGCGCTGAGCAGCCCTACGGGGCCGGCACCGTAAATGGCTAGGCTGGAGCCCTTGGTGACACCGGCGTTGAGGACCGCCTGCCAGGCAGTGGGCAGGATGTCGGAAAGGAACAGGACTTTGTCGTTCGGCAAGGTTTTGGGCACTTTGAAGGGGCCGACATTGCCTTTGGGCACTCGCACGTATTCGGCTTGGCCGCCTGGAATGCCGCCATAGAGGTGGCTGAAGCCGAACAGCGCGGCGCCTGGTGGGATCTGCTTCTTGTTGAGGATCGCGCCACGTCCGGTGTTGGTGGTCTCGCAGGCAGCGAACTGGTCCAGCGCACAGAAGAAACAGCTGCCACAGGCGATCACGAATGGGATCACCACGTTGTCGCCGGGCTGTACGGCCGTTACGTCACGGCCGACTTCCACCACTTCGCCCATGAATTCATGGCCGAAGATGTCGCCGTGTTCGGTGTGGGGGATCTTGCCGCGGTAGAGGTGCAGGTCGGACCCGCAAATGGCCGTGGCGGTGACCTTGAGAATGATGTCGTCCGTTTCTTGGAGTTCGGGGTCGGGCACGCTGTCGACCTTTACGTCATTTGCCCCGTGGTACGTCAATGCTCTCATGGTGCATAGCTCCTGCTCAGGCGTAGAGACGAAATCGTCTAATGCAGAGGAAGCCTTGGCGGTGGGCAAAGTTCAGGTCGAGGGGGCGAGCGGTCCCAAAAGGGTATCGGGTTGTACTGGGTAAGTGCAGCGTCGGACCAGGGTCCGGCGGATCGCGACCCTACCGGCCGCCGCGCGCCCGGTCGCACCGGGCGATGCGCCGCCTGAAAATCTAGGCGAAGGGTCTAGGCACCGCCCTTGCTGATCCAGGCGCGATAGTCGGCCACCAACGGCGCCGGCAGTTCGGGCAGCAGGCGGTCGATCGCGTCGGCCTCGGCCTCGCTGTGCAGGTGTTCGGCCAACCAGGTCACCAGCAGCAGGCGCGACGTGGGGCAGGGGGCCACGGTTTGCAAGGCGTCGGCCAGACGGCCAAGGCGCTCGATGTTCTGTTCAAGCTGATCGATTGGGTTCATGCAGCGGCTCTCGTGGTGCTCGGTCGATGAAACGTCGGGTAGGCGCAGGGTGAAGGTGGTCCCTGCCGCCGCGCTGGAATGAACGCCGATCGCTCCGCCATGGGCCGAGACGATCTCTTTGACGATGAACAGCCCCAACCCCACCGAGCGAACCCCTGCGCTGCGTTCGGTGGCACGGGTCATGGGCTCGAAGAGCTGCTGGACGAGAGGCTCCGGGATCACCGGGCCGTGGTTGTGCACGCACAGCGTGACGAAGCCTTCGGCGATGTCGCTGGTCAGGGTGATGCAGTGCCGCAGGTCGCCATAGGCGGCAGCGTTGCCCACCAAGTTGCCCAAAGCCTGATGCAGCCTGTCGGAATCTATCCAGGCGACGCCTCTGCCTTTGGCGAGATGGCGGATGCAGGCATGGGGCAGAGCGACGCGCCATTCGTCGACACTGTCGTCGATCAGCCGTCGCAGGTCCGTCCGTTGCTGTTGGATGTGGATGCCCTGGCCCAAGCGCACCGAGGCCAGGTCGAGCAGGTCGGCGATCATCCGCTCGGCCCGGTCGCACGACTGGCTGATGGTGCTGATCAGTTGCGTCTGGCGAGCCGCCCAGCCGCCCCGGGCCAGCAGCCCGGTGGCCATCTTGATCGCGGTCAGTGGGTTCTTCAGGTCGTGGCTGGCGACCGCGACCATCTGCTCGGCCAAGGTGGCACGGCGTTCGGCATGCTCGTAGGCTTCGGCCAGCTCGGCGCGGGTCTCCTGCAAGGCGAGGTCGGCGGCGGTGCGCTCGGCCAACAGCTGCTCTGCACGTTTGCGGGCGCCCAGCAGCTCGCGCTCATAGCGGTCGCGGTCGACCGTGCCGAACATCGCCAGCTCGTAATGCACGCCATGCTGGGTTTCGCGGCGCACGCCATTGAGCAGCATGGTAATCAGGCGACCATCGGCATGCCGCATCTCCAGCTTGACCTCGGCGACCGAGCCTTGCATGCGCATCAGCGGCGCCCAGTGGGTCTGGTGGAAAATCCGCCCACCGACGGTCAGCAGGTCTTGGAAGCGTTTACCCAGCACCACAGGCGGTTCGAGCCCGAGCCAGCGCGAGAACGTCTGGTTGTGGCGCAAGATGGTGCCGTCCTCGGCCGTGACCACCAGCGCACAAGGGGCTTGATCGAGCAGCGCCTCGGCGTCCGGCAGGCAGTGTTCACCGACCAGCATGGTGGCCAACCCGATTGGCCAGGAAGGCGTCCATGGCGGCTGCGCAGGCGCTGGGCGCGCTCATGTGCGGGCAGTGCCCGATGTTGGGCACGACGGCCAGCTCGCTGTTGGGCAGCACCTCGTGCAAATAGTGACCCACGGCCTGCGGAGCGATGATGTCGTCGGTCGATTGCAGGATCAGCGTGGGCGTCGGCAGCCCGGCCACGTCCTCGCGGTTGTCCGACAGAAAGGTCACGCGGGCGAAATGGCGTGCGATGTCCGGGTCGGTACGGCAGAAGCTGTTGGCTAGCTCCTGGCCCAGCTCGGGTTCGCCAGGCGCGCCCATGATCACGGGGGCCATGGTGCTCGACCAGCCCAGGTAGTTGCTGTCGAGCGTGTCGAGCAGCGAATCGATGTCCGCGCGGCTGAAACCGCCGACGTAGCCTTCATCGTCGATGTAGCAGGGCGAAGGGCCGATCATCACATGGGCCGCGACCCGACCCGGGTGCAGACGGTCGGCCAGAGCGCCGATCATTGCACTGACCGAGTGGCCGACGAGCACTACCATGCCCTCGGCGAACCGGTCGATCAGGGCGTTGAGGTCGGTGGCGTAGCCCCACAGTTCACCGTAGCGGTGCGGGTCGTAGGCGCTGAGGTCGGAACCGCCGGCGCCGATCAGGTCGTAGCTGATGGTGCGGTAGCGCTGGGCGAAGTGTGGGAGCAGAAAGCGCCACATGGCCTGGTCGCAGCCGAAACCGTGGGAGAAGATCAACGTAGCGTCGCCGCTGCCAGAGACGTGCACATTGTGACGACGTTGCAGATCCATGGGATGTTCCAACACGCAAGACAGTGAAAAGGCGCGATACGGGTCGCGCCGACAGACGGCAATTGTTCACCGGGCAGGCTGTCCGGTGCAATGGTCAGGCTGCGGGGCGCAGCGAGGGACGCCGGGCCAGTTGGCCTTCGATCACCTGGTAGAACTGATCGATCGACCACGGTTTGGGCAGGAACACGGCCCCTTCCGGCAGCGGCATGTTGAAGCCATCGTGGTAGCCACTCATTACGACCAAACCCAGGCCTGGGGAACGCTCCTGGGCACGCCAGGCCAGTTGCATGCCGTCGAGTTCACCAGGGGTTTGTACATCCGTCAGCAATAGTGACCAAGGGGCCATTTCCAGTGCGGCAAAGCCTTCGTCGGCGGTTTCCACCGCTTTGACGGTCGCGCCCAGGTCTTCCAATGCGAATACGATCAGATCACGGATCATACGTTCGTCCTCCACCAGGAGGATGTGCGGTGCGCGGGCCGGCGATGAGGCTTCGATCATTGCGGATGCTCTATGTACGGGTACTTGCAGGGTGATCAGGGCCTGTGAATGGTCCTACGAAAACCCCTCCGATCTCGCTATGACATCACAGCACCACAGGAATTCCTCGGCCATCCAGTGTTTGCCCCTTCGACCCAGCCGAAGGGGCAAGTCACGACTCAGGCCAGCGCCTTGGTGATGGCGTCGTTGAAGGCATCCAGGTCCTTCGGCGTGCGCGAGGTGATGAGATGCCAGCCGTTCGCGTCGCAGGTTTGAACCTCGACATCGACCCACTTGCCTTTGGCGTTGACCAGATCGGTCTTCACGCTGGCGAACGAGGTCAAGGTTTTGCCTTCGATCACACCGGCATCGATCAGAGCCCACGGGCCGTGGCAGATGGCAGCCACCACTTTGCCGGCGCTGCTGAATGCCTTGATCAGACGCAGGGCGTCTTGGTCCTGGCGCAGATTGTCGGCGTTGACGGTGCCGCCGGGGATGACCAGGGCGTGGTAGTCGTCGGCTTTCACGTCGGCCAGCTTGGCGTCGGATTTGACCACGCGGTCCTTCTCGGTGTCTTGCAGGAAGGTCTGCGTGTCGGCGCCCCCGATCGATGCGTGGGTCACTTCAGCGCCTTGGGCCTTCAGGGCTTCGAGCGGCTTGAGCAGTTCATCGCGCTCGATGCCGGTGTCGGAGGTGATGATCAGTACGCGTTTGCCTGTCAGTGTCGAGCTCATGGTGTCTCCAAAAGGGTGTGTTCATGAAGCCGCCTATGCTCAGCGTTGCGATGAGGCAGGGGCAAAAACGGTGCCTCTGGTTGATCCGCGCAATGGAGCGAAGGTTTAAATTTATTTGCGCGGTTCATGCATCGGGCAGCCGTTATGGGTCGCCCGGAAGCCCGACGACATTTCGTAGGAAGGCTTGCGCGAGCGCATGACACCGCCGAGCGGGCGGTGCGCCGCCAGGCCGTGCCACGGGCTGAACGCCATGCCGTCGTCGATGGCACGCACTTTCTCGTCCGACCAGGTCGGCTGCGCCGCTACGTCGAGGCGCGCGACGGTCACGTACGGGCTGAGGTCTTCGGGCCATTGCACCGAGGCGTCTTCGATCGGCATGTGCTCCAGGTCGGTCGCCAACTGCACACGCACTTCCCAGGTGCCGCCGTGCTGCCCGAAGAACGCGCTGACGGCGGCGCGCAAGCCATCGGGGTTGCCCTCGAAGTCGACGTGCTGGTCGGTCAGGGCGGTCAGCGCCGGGGCTACCGGCACCAGCGCCACCTTGGCGTAGTAAGGGCCGTACAACACGGGCACCACGGTGGAAAAGCTTTCACCCAAGATGTGTGTCTGCGGGTGGCCGCCCATGCTCTTGAGCGTGCCGCTTTCGCCACCTACGGCTTCGATCGTGGCTTCCACGCCGCGCAGCACCGCCGACATCACCTGCTTGGTACGCGGCATCTTGTCGGTGGTCTTGGCCAGCAGCTTCAAAGTCTTGAGAAAGTCCTTGGGCGTTGCGGCGGTGAAGGCCTTGGCGTTCTGCATGACGAAATCCTGGGTCACGTCGCCCTCGCTGCCTGCAAGGCGTGCGCCTTCGACGCCGACCATCTTCAGGGCCAAGCCACGGGGTGTAGAGACCTTGTCGTCGAGGATGTCGCCCGGGTTGGTCGAAAAGCGCAGATACGCCTGGAACGTACCCGGCTTGGCGAACGCACCCTGGGCCAGATGGGGCGGCAGGTTGTCCGCGACCGTCACCTTGCCCTCGAGCAGACCGTGGCCTTTGGCATGCACGCTGCGGTCGGCATGGCCGCGGTGTTCGAAGGTGGTTTGCATGATGGTGCGCAGGGTGTCGGCCAATTCCTGGCTGGTCTGCGCTTCGTCGTCGGGAATCTGCTCGAAACCGGGCTCGAAGACCAACGGCACGGCAGGGGGAGTAGGGGCGCTCATCGGTATCTCCTCGGCTGGGGGCTCAGCGCACGGGCGCTGACTGCGCCTCTGATTGCGGTGATTGATCAGCAGAGTCTGGCCATAAGCCATGAGTTCCGGACTGCCCATCCTTGCCGACCACCGGGGGCGATGCCGCAATCTCACCGCTCGGCGGCGTGCACCGTCGATAACCAGGCAGCGCATAGTTGGCCGGCCACCGTGGCGCTTGAACTTTAGTGGGTGCGGCACCTTCGAAACCATGATCCCCCCTCACATCGCCCGAGGCGTGCCATGTCGCTCATCCACCCCACCGCTCATTTCAAGCCCTACTCGTCTGCCTCCGGTGGCTGGGGTTCGGCGCGCTCGGTCATGCAGATTCTGTGGCGCGAGCAGGCGCTGGCGCAGGGACCGCTGGCGTTGTTCAAGCAGAACAAGCCCAAAGGCTTCGCCTGCGTCAGCTGCGCCTGGGGCAAGCCGGGCGACCCGCATGCCCTGGAGTTCTGCGAAAACGGCGCCAAGGCCACGGCCTGGGAAATCACGCGCCTGCGCACGGGGCCGGACTTTTTCGAACGGCACACCCTGAGCGAACTGCGCACCTGGAACGACCACGACCTGGAACAGCACGGGCGCCTGACCCACCCACTGCGCTATGACCCGGCCACGGACCGCTACCGCACTACTACGTGGGCCGACGCCTACGCAGGCATCGGCGAGCAGCTGAAGCGTCTGCCGCCTGAACAGGTGGTGTTCTACGCCTCCGGTCGTGCCTCGCTCGAAGCTTCGTTCATGTACCAGCTGTTCGCCCGTGCCTACGGCAGCAACAACCTGCCCGACAGCTCCAACATGTGCCACGAGAGCACGTCGGTGGGCCTGCAAGAGAGCATCGGCGTGCCCGTGGGCACCGTGACCCTGGAAGACTTCGAACACACCGATTGCATCTTCTTCTTCGGGCAGAACGTGGGCAGCAACAGCCCGCGCATGCTTCACCCGCTTCAGGAAGCGCGCAAGCGTCATGTGCCCATCATCACCTTCAACCCGTTGCGCGAGCGTGGGCTGGAGCGCTTCGTCAACCCGCAGTCGCCGCTGGAAATGCTCGGGCCGGACTCTACCGTGATCAGCACCCAGTACCATCAAGTGCGCATCGGCGGCGACCTGGCGGCGATCACCGGCATCATCAAAGCGGTGTTCGAGCTGGACAGACAGGCACGCGACGCTGGCCGCGCGGCGGTGCTGGACGACGCGTTCATCGCTCAGCACACCGATGGGCTCGAAGCGTTGCGCGCCTGGGTCGAGGCGCAAGGCTGGACCGACCTGGAGCGGCACAGCGGCTTGAGCCGCGCCGCCCTGGAGGCAGCGGCCACCGTGTATGCCCGCAGCCAGCGGGTGCTGGTGATCTGGGGCATGGGCATGACCCAACACCGCAAGGGTGTGGAAAACGTGCAGATGATGGTCAACCTGCTCCTGCTGCGCGGCAACATCGGTAAGACCGGTGCAGGCGCATGCCCGGTGCGTGGCCATTCCAACGTGCAGGGCCAGCGCACGGTGGGCATCACCGAAGACCCGCAGAAGGTGCCGGCAGACAAACTGCATGCGCTGTTCAACATCAAGGTTCCGGAACAGAAAGGCCTGGCCACCGTCGACACCTGCGAGGGCATCCTCAAAGGTACGGTCAAAGGCTTCATCGGCCTGGGCGGCAACTTCCTGCGCGCCGTACCCGACACCGATCGCATGGAGCCGGCATGGGCCGACCTAGCGCTGAACGTGCAGGTGGCCACCAAGCTCAACCGCACTCACCTGGTGCCCGGCGGGCAGACCTGGCTGCTGCCTTGCCTGGGCCACATCGAAATCGACCGTCAGGACGGTCAGGCGCAGGTCTATAGCACCGAAGACAGCACCGGCTGCATGCGCGCCTGGCAGGGCACCACCGAGCCTGCCGGCGACATGCTGCGCTCGGAGGTGGCGATCATCGCAGGCATTGCCGAACAGACCTTGGGCGCCGAGTGCCAAGTGCCGTGGGACGCCTGGCGGCGCGACTACGCGCTGATTCGCAAAGGCATCAGCGACACCTACCCGGAAATCTTCCACGACATGGAAACCCGCATGTGGCAGCGCGGCGGCTTCCACCGGCCGCTGGGCGCCTGCAAGCGTGAGTGGCACACCGAAACCGGCAAGGCCCGCTTCACCACCCCAACGGACCTCGAAGAGAATCCGGACGCCGCGCTCGCTGGCGAGCGCCGCGAAGTGCTGAACCTGATGACGCTGCGCAGCAACGACCAGTTCAACACCACCGTGTACGGCTACGACGACCGCTTCCGCGGCGTCAGCGGCACGCGCAGCGTGGTGTTCATGAACCGTGACGACGTGGTGCGGCTGGGCTTCGCGCCAGGCGACTGGGTCAACGTGCGCACGGCCGTCGAGCCCGAAGTGCGCCGCGAGGTCGGCCCTTTGCAGATCATCGCCTACGACATCCCCCAAGGGTGCGCGGCCGGGTATTACCCGGAATGCAATCCGCTGGTGCCGCTCTGGCACCATGCCGAGCGCAGCAAGGTCCCTGCGTCCAAAGCGGTGCCGGTGACCTTCCATCGGGTGGAGCCGAGCCGGGCCGATCTGGCCCATGCCGTGCCTGCCCACGACCAGGTGCAGTGAACCTGACCGGTCGGCGCTGCGTGCAGCGTTGACCGGCTGTACGGACTTTGGATAAGGGCTAAGCGGCTTTGCATCCGGGCATGGGCCTGTCCGCCAGTGGATCCGCCCAGGTGAATTCCGCGGCGGCTCGGCACGTCAGAGGGGCGATCGCCACCGATTTCATAAATATTCATTCGAGGGCGAAGAACGTTCGTTTCAGCGCTCAGGTCTACGCTGAAACCACCCCCCGAGTGCCCTCCATCATGCAACGTCGCGACCAACGTTCCCTCGATTGGCTCAACTTCTTCCTGGCCGATGTGCGCGACGGCCTGGGGCCGTACTTGGCCATCTACCTGCTTGCGGTGCACAAATGGGAGCCGGCCAGCATCGGCCTGGTGATGAGCCTGGCCGGCATCGCCGCCTTGCTCACGCAAACGCCGGCCGGCGCACTGATCGACCGTACCTGCGCCAAGCGCACGGTGGTCGTGGTGGCCGCCCTGGTGGTCACTGGGAGCTGCCTGCTGCTGCCTTTCGTGACCTCGTTCAGCCTGGTGGCCATCACCCAGACCTTGAGCGCCATGGCGGGCTCGGTATTCGCGCCGGCCATCGCCGCCATTTCCTTGGGGATCACCGGCCCGAAAGCCTTCACCCGCCGTACCGGCCGCAACGAAACCTTCAACCATGCCGGCAATGCCTTTTCGGCGTTGTTGGCCGGGGGGCTGGCGTGGCTGTATGGGCCTGTGGTGGTGTTCTATCTGATGGCCGCGATGACCCTGGGCAGCATCGTCGCTGTAAGCCTGGTACGAGGCGAGGCCATCGACCACGACGTGGCGCGCGGCTTCACTGCCAGCGAAGGTGACAGCCACCAGGCATCGGGCTTCAAGGTGCTGCTCGCCAACCGGCCGTTGCTGGTGTTCGCCGTATGCTGCGCGCTGTTCCACCTGGCCAATGCGGCAATGCTGCCGTTGGTGAGCCAGAAGCTGGCGCAGGTCAACCTGCACTTGGCCACACCCTTGACGTCCGCCTGCATCGTCGCCGCGCAGCTGGTGATGGTGCCGGTCGCCATGCTGGTCGGGCTCAAAGCCGACGCTTGGGGGCGCAAGCCGCTGCTGTTGGCCGGTTTCCTGATTCTGCCGTTGCGCGGCGCGCTCTATGTGTTCTCCGACAACCCGTTCTGGCTGGTCGGTGTGCAACTGCTCGACGGTATCGGTGCTGGCGTTTTCGGTGCGCTGTTCCCGGTGGTGGTCAAGGACCTGACCCAGGGCACAGGGCGTTTCAACGTCAGCCTTGGGGCGCTGTCGGCGGCGTTCGGTCTAGGGGCCGCGTTGAGCCCTGGCTTGGCAGGGCTGGTGGTGCAGAGCCAAGGCTACGACGCTGCTTTCCTGACGTTAGCGGCCATCGCCGCCGTCGCCTTCTGCCTGGTCTGGCTGGGCATGCCGGAAACCCGCAACTATCGCGAGGATCTGCAACAGACGCCGCGCTCGGCCATGACGCCGAGCGCAAGCTGATCGGGCTCGGATCGGAGCGGAGCGAATCGACCGGTTACCTCAGGCGGTCGAGCGGTCCAGAGTGACCGCCGCTCGCCCCAGCGCCACCACTACGCCAAGGGCGCCTGCCAGTGCCCAGAACGCTCCGTGCAGCGAGGACCACTGCGCCAAGTGGCCGATGAACCCTGGCCCGAGCAGGATGCCCAGGTAACCGAGGGTCGCTACGGCGCTGAGGCTACTCGCGGCGGCCATGCGTTTCTGGCGCAGGGCCGCGCGGAACAGCACCGGCACCGCATTGGCCAGCCCCAGTCCCGCCAGGCCGAAGCCCAGCAAGGCGCCGGGGAGCGAAAGGGTCTGCGCCATCACCAGACCCACTAACGCCAACAACGCGCCACCGACCAGCAGCCGGGTGTCGCTCAGCCAATGCGCCAGGCGATCGCCCACTAGACGCACGCAGGCCATGGCCAGGGTGAACAGGCTGTAGGCAATGCCTGCCGAGGCCAGGTCGACGTCATGCACGTCGTTCAGGTACAGCGCGCTCCAGTCGAGCATCGCCCCTTCGACCAGCAGGGCGATGAACGCCAGCAGCGACAACAGCACCACCACGCCTTTGGGCCATTGGAAGCGCGCATCGTCCAGCGCGTCCAACCGGGGAATCTGGTAGCGATACGCCAAGCCCAAGAGCGCCAGCGCCAGCAAGGCCGCGCACAAGGCCGCCTGCCAGGGCGTCATGCCCTGCTTGAGCAGTGCCGTCACGCCTGCCGCACCGGCAAAAGCGCCCACGCTGAACACGCCGTGAAAGCCCGACATCAGCGGTGTGTCGGCGGCTTTTTCGACCATGGCGGCGTGCAGGTTCATGCAGATGTCGCCCACCCCCAGGCAGGCACCGAACACCAACAACGTCAGCGCAAATGCCCATGGCGATTCGATCAGCGCCAGCGCCACCAGCGACGCGCTGAACACGACACCCGCCAGTTGCATGACCTTGCGCAAGCCCAGCGCCTGGGCCAAGCGTCCGGCGAACGGCATGGCCAGCAACGAACCCAAGCCGATGCACAGCAGCAGGCTGCCGAAGGCGCCGTCGCCCAGGCCCAGGCGCTGCTTGGCGTAAGCCACCAGCGGCGCCCAGGCGGCCATGGTCAGGCCCAATGTGAAGAAGGTCAGGCGGGTGGCGTGGCGATAGGCGCTAGCGCCATGTGAACTAGGCATGCGGACTCCCTGTATGCGCAGCTGTGCCGAAAGCTCGGCGAGAGCTCAACAGACCCATTCGAAATTGCCCAGTTCGAAACCTGGATAAAAGCGAGCGTCACCGCCGAGCGGATCGAAGCATCGCGCGCTTGGCAAGGCTCGGCGCGCACCCGCGCCGCAGCCTGGGCTAGCGGCGCGGCCCGCTGCCGTGTGGGGCAGTCACCGCCCAGCATCGGCCGCCTTGAGCGCCGAGCCATAGGGCTGCGTCGTCGAGCGCATCCAACAGCGACCGCCGCTCGCCCGAGGCCGGACTGGCGTGTTGCCATTACTTGCTCTGGATCAACGTTCGGTACCTGCCGACGGCCCATCCTCAGCGCCCCACCCGTCGCTTCGAGGACCGCGTCATGAGCAGCACGTTTTTCATTCCCGCCGTCAACATCATGGGGCTGGGCTGCCTCGATGAAGCGATCGCCGCCATCGCCGGCCTGAGCCTGCGCAAAGCGCTGATCGTCACCGACCAGGGCCTGGCGCGTGCCGGCGTGGCGACGCGCATCGCCGGGCTGCTGGCCGAGCGCGACATCGATTCGCGGGTCTACGACGGCGCCCGACCCAACCCCACCGTCGCCAACGTCGAGGCAGGTCTGGCGCTGTTGCAGCGCGAACGCTGCGATTGCGTGATCTCCCTGGGCGGCGGCTCGCCCCACGATTGCGCCAAGGGTATCGCCCTGTGCGCGACCAATGGTGGGCACATCGGTGACTACGAGGGCGTCGACCGTTCGGGCAAACCGCAACTGCCGCTGATCGCGATCAACACCACGGCCGGCACTGCCAGCGAAATGACCCGCTTCTGCATCATCACCGACGAGGTGCGCCACGTGAAAATGGCCATCGTCGACCGTAACGTCACGCCCATCCTTTCGGTCAACGACCCATCGTTGATGGTCGGCATGCCGCGCTCACTGACCGCTGCGACCGGCATGGACGCCTTGACCCATGCCGTCGAAGCCTACGTTTCCACCGCCGCCACGCCGATCACCGACGCCTGCGCGCTGAAGGCCGTGAGCCTGATCGGCCAGCACCTGCGCCAGGCGGTCAGGCAGGGCGACGACCTCCAGGCCCGCGAGCAGATGGCCTATGCCCAGTTCCTCGCCGGCATGGCCTTCAACAATGCTTCGTTGGGCTACGTGCACGCCATGGCGCACCAGCTCGGCGGCTTCTACGACTTGCCTCATGGTGTGTGCAACGCAGTGCTGCTGCCCCACGTGCAGCGCTTCAACGCCCAGGTGAGCGCCGCGCGCCTGCGCGATGTGGCCCAGGCCATGGGCGTCGACATTGCGGGCTTGGACGAAGGCCAGGGCGCAGCGGCGGCCATCGCGGCGATCGAGCGGCTGTCGGCCGAAGTGGAGATTCCCAATGGGCTGCGCGCCTTGGGCGTGAAGGTCGAGGATGTGCCCTTGCTGGCTGCCAACGCGCTCAAGGACGCCTGTGGCCTGACCAACCCGCGCAGCGCGGTGCAAAGCGAGATCGAGGCGATTTTCAAGGCCGCCTTCTGAGCCATGGCTCGATGAACGTGGCGGCTCACACCGTCCTGCCTGCACGGCGCCGCTTGCTGTCGGCGCCCCTGCCATGAACGCCGAGCGATCCATGTCTCAGCGTTCGCGCATGAAGAAGCCGGCCACGTACTTGCGGAAGGTCTCCAGGCTTTTGAAGTCGGCGTAGCGCTTGAAGGTATCCACCTCCGGCTCCGGGCCGATCGGCTGTTCGAGCAGCGACACCGACAGTACCCGGTCCTGGTCGGACGTCAGCACCAGCTCATCCATCACTTGGCCGCCGATCACCGGCCGGCGCATCTGCACCTTGACGCCTTTGCCGGCCATCCAGTCGATCAGCGACACCAGCGCTTTGAGCGGTTCGCGTTCTTCGTCGCGGTACACCGGAAACAAATGCGCGCGCGACAGCACCGGCACGCTGGCGATGTGGATCAGTTCGTAGAACTGGCTGCCTGCCGTGGTCGGCGAGTACAGCGCCAAGGCCAGCAAAGGCCCTTCGGTACGGCTGCCGCCCCAGTACAGGTGATGGCCCTGGAAGTCGAAGCCGTCCTCGCTGCGGGTGGTGAAAACCTTGCGCCCCTGGATGCGCTCGACGCAATCGAGCAGCAGGCCGTGGCGGCGGTGGGCGCCGAACACCGTGGCGTCGCGCAGACGGGCCTTGAGCATCATCATGTGCTTCATGTCCAGGCGCGTTTCCAGGTAGTTGCTGGCCGGCACCCGTGCCAGTAGCGGGTAGCGCGCAGCGACGGCGCGCAGGGCGGCGAACTGCGCGGTGAGGTCGTGCTTCAGGTGAGTGGCGTAAAGGTTCAAGCCGCTGGTTTCGATCCAGGTCAGCAGCAGCGAGACCAACTGCGAGCTGTCCTGGGGCGTGCCGATGCGGCCACGCGGTGCGACTGGCGTGGACGAAGCAGGGGCGGCGAAGTCGCCCAACAGGCGCAGCGGCGTATCGGGTGCGAGCCAAGCCGGGGGCGGCGTGCTGCCGGTATTGCCGTCGTGAGTATCGCGCATGGCTTTGCTGAACGGGCAGCCAGGGGCATGTTCGGCGGTGCCAGGGTTGTTCTTCAGAAACAGCGTGCCGGTGCTGCCGTTCAGGCTGACGTTGAGCACCGGCAGTGCATCGGTGCGGCACTCGCACGCCAGCCACTGGTTGGCGCTGCGCACCTTCATCAGCCATTGGTTGGCATGCAGCACCTGCGGGCCGATCAGGCTGGCCTCGACGAAGCCCGTCAACAGCACGTCTTCGGCGGGGGTGAGGGTGCGCACCAGCGCGGCATTCTTGTCGATGATTCGCATGTCGGATTCCAGGCAACGTGCCATCAGCTTCGGCCAAAGCCGCCGAGCTTTCAAGCCGGCGGCGGGTGGCGCTGCCCGAACGCGGTCAGAACAGGTAGTCGGTGGTCAGGAAACTCGAAGTGCGCTGCTTGAGAATGTCGCCGATCAGCGCCTTGTTGGCAGGTTGCAAGCGAGTCGCCACCAGGGTGCGGATGGAAAAAACCCGCAGCGCGTCGTGTACCGACAAGGTGCCTTCGGCGCTGTTCTTGCGTCCGTTGAAGGGGTAAGTGTCGGGGCCGCGCTGGCATTGGGTATTGAGGTTGATGCGCCCGACCTGGTTGGCGAAGGTGTCGATCAGCCGGCCGGTGGTGGCCGGGTCGTTGCCGAACAGGCTCAACTGCTGGCCGTAGTCCGAATCGAGCACGTAGTCGATCACCGTGTCGAGGTCGCGGAAGGGCACCACGGGCACCAGCGGGCCGAACTGCTCCTCGTGGTACACGCGCATGGCCGGGCTGACCGGATAGAGCAGCGCCGGATAGAAGAACGAACCGCGGCTGGAGCCGCCTGCGGAGTTGAGCACGCGTGCGCCGTGTTCGCAGGCATCGGCCACCAAGCCTTGCAGGTAGTCGATCTTGCCGGGTTCGGGCAGGGGCGTTAGGGCCACGCCTGGGGTCCAGGGCATACCCGGCATAAGTGCGGCGAGCTTGCGCTGAAGACGCTCCAAAAACGCATCGACCACGTCTTCGTGAACGAACAGGATCTTCAGCGCCGTGCAGCGCTGGCCATTGAACGACAAGGCGCCGGTCAGGGCTTCGTCGACCGCATTGTCCAGGTCCACCTGGGGCAGGACGATGCCAGGGTTCTTGGCATCCAGGCCCAGCGCGGCGCGCAGGCGATGCGGGCGCGGGTGGAGCTTTTTCAGGGCAGCCGCCGCCTTGTGCGTGCCGATGAAAGCGAACACGTCGATCTTGCCGCTGGCCATCAAGGCGCTGACGGTGTCGTGGCCGCGGCCGTAGATGACGTTGATCACGCCGGGCGGAAAGCTGTCGCGGAAGGCTTCGAGCAGCGGGCGGATCAGCAGGACGCCGAACTTGGCCGGTTTGAAGACCACGGTATTGCCCATGATCAGCGCAGGAATCAGCGTGGTGAAGGTCTCGTTGAGCGGGTAGTTGTAAGGCCCCATGCACAGCGCCACGCCCAGTGGCGCGCGACGGATCTGGCCAAGCGTGCCCTGTTCGAGCTCGAAGCGGCTGGAGCGGCGGTCCAGCGCCTTGAGCGCGTCGATGGTGTCGGTGATGTAGTCGCAGGTGCGGTCGAATTCCTTTTCTGCATCCTTCAGGTGCTTGCCGATCTCCCACATCAGCAGCTTGACCACCGCTGCGCGCTGTTCGCGCATGAGCCCGAGGAATCGCTCGACGTGTTCGATGCGCTCGCCCACGCGCATCGTCGGCCAGACGCCGCGGCCCTTGTCGTAAGCCTGCACGGCAGCGTCCAAGGCGGTCAGGGCGGTGTCGGCGTCGAGCAGCGGGGCGCTGCCCAGGACCACCTGGCGCTCGCCGTCGGGGTGTTTCAGCCAGACCGGGCTGCGCACCGTGGCAAGCGGCCCGTCCCAGTGCCGCAGCTCGCCGGCGACCAGGTAATCGCGCTGTTCCAGCGGCTCGCCCAGGCGCCATTGTTCGGGGATGTCGTGGGGGGTGGGGTAGAGCGTATCGAGCAGATGATCCATCGGTCAGACACCTCGCAGTCAGCTACCGTGTAACGATTCAGCTGGAGCATGGCCCCAGCTTGGAAAAAACACCAGTGTGGCTCAACATTCGCGTTCCGCTGCCGATACACAGGCAATCGAGTGATCAGCAGGCCTATGAGCACCCCGACCCCAACGCCGTCCATCGACACGCCCGTGCCCGGTGCCCGCCGCCCTCTGCAACGCCTGTTTCCGGTGGCCTTCGCCGTGGCGGGGCTGGGCCTGTCGCTGCTGCTCGGGCACCTGGACACCCAGCGTGATCAGAGTGAACGACTGGCCATGCTCAACGCGCGGCTTTCGAGCCTGGGTGCTGGCTTGCAGGCGCAACTGCGCGCCACCTTCGGCGAGACCGAAGGGCTGGCGCAACTGATCATCGCCGACGGCCGGATCAGCACGGCGCACTTCCAGAGCATGGCCCGCGAGGCGCTGCGGGTGTCGCCTTACATGCGCAGCATCACTCTGGCGCCGGACGATGTGATCACCGAGGTCTATCCGCTCGACGACAACCAGGCGGTGGTCGGCCTGGACTATCGGCTGTTGCCCGACCAATACCCCTTGGTCAAGCTGGCCCGCGATCGCCGAGAGGCGGTGCTGGCCGGCCCTGTGACGCTGCGTGAAGGCGGGACGGGGCTGATCTACCGGCGACCGGTGTTCCTGCACGGCCACCGCGGCGTGAAGTTCTACTGGGGCAGTGTGTCGGTAGTGGCCGACATCGACCGCCTGCTGCGCGCTGCGGGGTTGAGCACTTATCAGGATTTCGAGCTGTCCATCCGCGGCGCCGACGCGCGCGGCGCCGAAGGCGGAATGATCTGGGGCGCCGCAGAGGGTTTCGAGGCGCCCAAAGCCAGCTTGCTGCTGGAGGTACCGGGCGGCGATTGGCAGATGGTGGCCGCGCCCCTGGGAGGCTGGCCGCAGCCCAACCCGGTACGCTCGCCGCTGTTTCTCCTGGCCATGGGCTGCACCTTGCTGTTCAGCCTGTTCGTGGCGCAGTTGACCCGTGGCCAGCGACTCCTGGCCGAACGCAACCTGGCCCTGGACGAGTCCCGAGCCAAGCTGGAACGCCTTGCGCATTTCGATGTGATCACCGGTTCGCCCAACCGCGTGCTGTTCCAGCAGCGCTTGGCGGTCGCGCTCGGGCAGGGTCAGGGCCTGGCGGTATTGATGCTGGACATCGACGGCTTCAAGCAGGTCAACGACAGTTTGGGCCACGCCATGGGCGACTTGCTGTTGGCACAAGCCGCACAGCGCTTCATGCAGGCGCTGGCCCCCGAAGACGCGCTGTGCCGCCTGGGTGGCGACGAGTTCGCATTCATGTTGCGGGGCAATCACGATCCGGTCGTGGCGCGCGTCGAGGCCTTGCTCGCGGGGCTGCAACGTCCGTTCGACCTGCACGGCACCGCCACCCTCATCACCGGCAGCGTGGGCCTGGCCTGGTACCCCCAGCACGGTGTGGAAGTCGACAGCCTGCTGCGCCACGCCGACACCGCGATGTACGTGGCCAAGGAAGGCGGACGCAACGGCTGGCGCACTTACCACGCCGACATGACCGCACGCTTGCAGGGGCGCCTCGAGCTGGAGCGCAACCTGCGCCGGGCCGTGCAACACGACGAGTTCGAGTTGTGGTACCAGCCGAAACTGGCCTTCGATGGGCGCCTGACCGGTGTCGAGGCGCTGCTGCGCTGGCGCGACCCGGAGCGCGGCTTGATTTCACCAGGGGAATTCATCCCCCTGGCCGAACGCACCGGGCTGATCATCCCCATAGGCGAGCAAGTGCTGACCCTGGCCTGCGCGCAACTGGCGCAGTGGCGCGAGGCCGGATGCCTGCCCGGCACCCTGGCGATCAACGTCGCAGCCTTGCAGATCGAGCGCAGCGACTACGTTGCCAGCCTGCGCAACGCCCTGGATCGGCATGGCCTGTCTGCCAGCCTACTGGAGGTCGAGATCACCGAGAGCGTGTTGATGGAAAGCCAGCAGCAAGCGTTCGCCGTGCTCGAGCGCTTGCAGGCCCTGGGCGTGGCCACTGCGGTGGACGACTTCGGTACCGGCTATTCGTCCTTGGCCTACCTGCGCGCCTTGCCCATCGACCACCTGAAGATCGACCGCGCGTTCGTCAAGGACCTGCCGGACGACGCCGATGCGGTGGCGATCGCTCGGGCCATCATCGACCTGGGCCATGCGTTGGGCTTTCGCATCACCGCCGAAGGCATCGAAACGCCGGGGCAGTACGCATTCCTGTGCGAGGCCGGTTGCGACGAAGGGCAGGGCTACCTGTTGGGTCGGCCAATGCCGGCGGCCGATCTGCAGCGCTGGATGGGCGAGCACCGTGCGCGGCAGGCATTGCCGGACGTGGCCGACTGAACCTACTCGCCGAGGCGCTGCTCGCGCGAAGGCGGGTAGCCGAAATAGGCGGCGTAGCACTTGCTGAAGTGCGATACCGAAACGAAGCCGCAGGCGACCGCCACTTCCATCACCGACAGGTCCGAGTACTGCAGCAGGCGCCGGCTCTTGGTGATGCGCAACTCCATGTAGTAGCGGCGCGGCGAAGTGCCGAGCTGGGCCTGGAACAAGCGGTCGATCTGCCGCCGTGAACGGCCACTGTAGGCCGCCAGTTGGTCGAGGCTGAGGGTTTCTTCGAGGTTGTTCTCCATCAGTTCGACGATGGTGCGCAGATGCAAGCTCATGGACTTCTTCGCCCCCGGCCCGACCTGCCGGTAGCGCGCGCCGGAGAACGACAGGATTTCCTCCACGCCTTCGGCCAGGGCGTCGCCGTGCAAGCGCCGGACCAGGCCCAGCATCAATTCCATCGCGCCGTTGGGGCTCGCGGCCGTGAGCCGGTCGCGGTCGAGGGTGAAACTGGCCGGGGTGATGCGGGTCTGCGGGCTGCGCTCGGCGAGACTCGCGCGTTGCTCGGGGTGGATGCTGCAGCCATAGTCGGCCAACACGCCGGCGCGGCCGAGAAACCAGGCGCCGCTCCACAGCCCGCCCAGGGCCACGCCACGGTGCACGCAATCGTCCAGCAGCCGGTCGAGTTCCGGGTACTTCAGAGGCGTGCGCAGGCCGCCGCACACTACCAGCAGGTCATGCCCCTCCAGCGCGCGGGACTGCAGGGGGGTGGCGATCAACTCCAGGCCCAGGTCGCTGAGCACCCGATCGCCTGACATCGACAGCGGCGTGAAACTGAAGCTGCCGGCGCGCAGCAGATTGGCCGTGACCAGCACATCCATCGCTACCGTAAAGCTGGCCATGGAGAAGTGTTCGAGCAACACGAAATCGACGCGGTAGGGCGCCTGCGCATCGGCCACGCCGGGCTTGAGCCGTAGCATGTTGCTGGTAATGGCCTTCTTGCTGAACTGACGGGGGATTGTGGCCACTCTGGACTCCGCTGGCACGTGACGGCGCTGAGTGTGCGATGGGCATCAGGGAAAGACAACATCGGCGAATGGCATGGCGCTGGCAGCTATGTGAGGGGCGTCGAGATGTGTGCGAAGGGGAGCGATGTGGGGTATTCAAGCAGCCTATCGACTCGAAATACCCCGCGTGCACGACGCTACGGCTTGACCGGTCCGTGGGGTAGCGCAACGCATGAGCAAGATCGGCCATCGATCGCTGTAAGCGAACGCTCTTCGGATCCGGTGGCCGCAGACGCGACGAAAGCATGCCTGCGTGCGGCAATGACCCTATGGGCTGTAACTGGAAGGGAACCCTTGGCGTTTCTTGCGACCGAATGTACTACTCGCTCATTGGGAGAACGTATATGGAAATCGGAACGATCTGGATCATCATCGCGGCAGTGATCATCCTGCTGGACATCTGGGCCATCTGGCACATCATCGGCAGCGAACGCCGCGCCGAACGCAAGATGCTATGGATCGTGTTCGTGGTCTGGGCGCCGATTCTGGGCCTGCTCTGCTGGCTGGTCAAAGGCCCGCGGGCCG
Organism: Pseudomonas sp. MLB6B; assembly: GCF_054508135.1. NCBI lineage: Bacteria > Pseudomonadati > Pseudomonadota > Gammaproteobacteria > Pseudomonadales > Pseudomonadaceae > Pseudomonas > Pseudomonas sp. MLB6B. The sequence goes on from NZ_CP199313.1 coordinate 3,041,390, forward strand.
TCAAGGGCCGTGACGTGCTGGAAGAGAAGTAATCCGATACGCTCCGCGTTTTTTCCGCTTTCGCAAGGCCGCCCCGGCGGCCCGAACACCAAGGTCGTTCGATCCACCCGGCTCCATGGCTGGCAGATCGACGGCCTCCTTCATTGTAGGAGCGGCCCTGCGACACTCCAGATGTTGCATCCGGCTCCGCTTCAAGCGCTGACACTGTCTGACCTTCGAGGAATGTGGTCTCATGTCCACCTTCGAATGTTTCAGTGAGCGATCTCAACATGGATGTTTCAGCTTTTCGCCTTACCAATCCAGCCGGGCTCTACGACCCGAGTGCCAATGCCTATTCCCATGTCGCCGATGTACGAGCGGGCAGCCGCCTGTTGTTCGTCGCGGGGCAGGGTGGCGAAGAGGCGGACGGTCATCTGTCACCGACATTCGCCGCGCAAGCCAGGCAGGCCTTGGGCAACCTCACCACGGCCCTGGCCTCCAAAGGCGCCGGCCTTGAGCATGTATGCAAGTTGACCTTGCTGGTGGTCGACCACAGTCAGGCGCGGCTGGCCGAATGGGTCGAGGTGGCCGGCCAAGCCTGGGCGGGGCGCCTGGCACCGGTCTGTACGCTGATTCCCGTGCCGCGCCTGGCCTTGGACGGCATGCTGGTGGAAGTGGATGCGGTCGCCGCATTGCCTTGAACCTCACTGGCCGCACATCAACCCCTCAATATGCGGCCACTGGCTCGACTGGCTCGGACGCAGCCAAATTTACCAGGTAGTCGCCAAAGCCCTCACGCGCCCGGGCGTCGCCGCGGCTACTGGTGGCCACGCTGTGGCGTGCGGTCCAGACGATCTGCGCGCCGCTGGCCTGTAGTGCTTGCACCAGATGTACGTCTTCATGGGCCGCCAGCGGTTGAAAACCGCCTACGCGTTCATAGGCCTGCGCACATATGCCCAGGTTTGCGCCATGGATGTGTCGATGACCCTCGCGTGCCTCGTAGCGGCTGCGGTACAGCGCGCGCAACGAAGCTGTTTGCCAGGGCTGCCAGCGCTCGATGTGCACGGTGCCGCAGACCGCATCGGCGGCGCATTGCATCTGCCAACTCAGCCAATGGGGCGGGACCTTGCTGTCGGCGTCGGTACAGGCCAGCCAGCGCGCGCCGCGCTCGAGCATGTACCGGGCGCCAGCCTGGCGGGCGATGCCGACATTGCCGGCGTCTACGCTCAGGGTCGCTACGCCGTAGCGCTTGGCGACCGCTGCAGTACCGTCCTGGCAGCGGTCGAGCACCACCAGGATTTCCACCTCGTACCCCAAAGTCTGCGCCTGCGCGGCGGCGGCCTGTACGGCGCGTAGGCAGTGGCCCAGGCGCCGGGCTTCGTTGTGTGCGGGAATCACCACGGCAATCATGGGCAGGTCTCCTCAAGGTCGACGGCGCGCGGTTGGCGGGCCCAATAGGCCATTTGAAAATCGACTTCCTCGTGCAGCACCACCTGGTGCAGGTCCAGATGCTCGGCCAGGGCGGCTTGTACTTGAGGTCCGACCTGCGGGCAGCCTTCGATGGGGTGGCGGTAGTGGCAGGCCAATAGACCGCCGTCGTCGGTGAGGCTTGCACGCGATCGTTCGATCACTTGCAGCCAATCCTGCACCGACAGGTAATAACCCACTTCGCTGAGCACGATCAGGTCGAAACGCTCCTGCGGCCAGTCCCCGGGCATCCGTGCCTGTTGCACGCTGACGTGCTCGAAACCGCTCAAGCGTGCGTGTGCCAGCGCGACGGCCCGGGGGTCGAGGTCCTGGCAGACCAATCGCTCGCAACGCTCGGCCAGCAATGCGCTCAGCTCACCGTTGGCGCAGGCCGGCTCGAAGATGCGGGTGTAGTGCTGGCGTGGCAGGCAGGCCATGATCAGGTCGCGCTTGCGCCGTTCGTACCAGCGGGTACGGAAGGCCCAAGGGTCGTCGTTGTCGGTGTAGAGGCTGGCGAAATAATCGGCATCGACGCTCATAGCGACCAGTCTCCCGAGGCGCTCTGCGCGAGCTGTTGTCCCAAGGCGGCGAGGTCGCGCTCGGCATGGCTTTGTCTCAAGTACACCGGCAGGTCGGCGCTGAGTCTGGCGAAATGAGCGGTACGGCAGAAGGGCGTTGCCCCCAGGGCGCGACCCACATGGCGAATGACCACCTCGGCAGCTGCTTCCACCACCGCGCGAGTGCGCCGCACCGGCAGCTCCGCATTGGCCGTGGGGTAGCGGTCGATCCAGCGCGCGCAATCGTGCAAGGCAAGCCGAGCGCTTTGCAAAGCGACGTCCACCGCCCCCAAATGCGCCAAGGCATGGGCATCGGCGCGCGGCGTGCGACAGTGCTCGCGCAGGTAGCACGCCAGTGCCTCGGCGGCACCGTACCAACAGGCTGCTATGCCGCCGCCGCCCTGCCAGAAGCCTGGTCGGTCGAGGTACTGGCCGGGAGCGCCGATGGCGATGCCGGGGCTGTGGTCGAAGTCGATCTCGACGCTTGCCGTGCTGGCCATGCCCACTGCCTGCCAGCCCTGAGTGGTGACGCGCTGCGTGGAATGCTTGAGGTCGATGGCCACCAGTTGCGGTAGATCGTCACTGCCCCAGGCCGTGATCAGCGCGCGGTCGATCTGCAGTGCGCCCGAGCACCAGGCCTTGCGCCCACTTAGACGCACCTGGTCGCCATCACGGGCGACGATCCGCGCACGTGCGTCCGGCGGTTCGGCTGCCCATACGCCCCAGATACCCTCGCGAGCGAAGCCAGCCGGTGCGCATTCGGCCAGGATGGCCAGGGCATCCGTATGACCTTCGTACAGCTTGGCCAAGCCCAAGTCGCAGCCCGCCACCCGTGCGAGGGTCTGCCAGCGTTGCAAGGTGCGGCCCTGGCCGGGCAGTGGCAAGGTGTCGTAATGGCTGCCGCAGAGCGAGCGCATCAGGGTTTCGTGCGCAGCGTCGAGTCCTGGTGCGACGGCCCGTGCGGCGAAGTCGTCGAGCAGCGTGTCGAGCGACGGTGTGGCGGTAGCGGTGGAACGCATCGGCTCAATTCCATTGTCCGTGGAGCGGTGTTTGAGGGCGGTGTCGGTGTCGAGCGCAGCGGTCATCGCTCCACGCCCAACTGGCGGCGCATACCTTTGGTAATCGATTGGCGCGTGCTGGCGAAGTCGGCCCACGGGTCTTCGAAGTCGGTCAGGCGTTCGAGCACCGTGTCGATGTTCCACTGATCGGCGCCCTTCAAACCCGTGAGTTCTTCACGGGCGATCGGCACCGACACGCTCATGCCCGGTCGGGCACGCAAGGAATAAGCGCACACGGTGGTCGCGCCCAAGCCATTGCGCAGATAGTCGATGTAAATCCTGCCGACCCGGTTCTTGGGGCCAGCCACCGCGCTCAGGCGGTCAGGGAACAGCCCGGCCAGGTGCTCGACGATGGCCTGGGTGAAGGCTTTGACTTCATCCCACCCGGCGCGTCGGGTCAGGGGTACGACCAGGTGCAAACCTTTGCCGCCGCTGGTTTTGATGAAACTCTTCAGCCCCAGCGCGTCGAGCAGGGTCAAGGTCAGTTGGGTGGCTTCGATCATGGCCTTCCATGGCAAGGCCGGGTCGGGATCGAGGTCGAGCACGAAGCGGTCGGGCTTGTCGAAGGACGTCTCGGTAGCGTTCCAGGTGTGCAGCTCGACGGTGTTCATCTGCACCGCGCCCAACAGGGCAGTGGTGCTGCCGAGCACCATGGCCGCTTGGCCGGCTTCGCCCTTGGCGTAGGTGCGGATGTCAGGAATTTTGAGGTGCGCGGCGTGCTTCTGAAAGAACAGCTCACCGCCCAGCCCCTCTGGCGCACGTACCAGCGCCACGGGGCGGCGTTGCAGGTGCGGCATCATCCAAGGCGCGACTTGGGCGTAGTACTCTGCGATACGGCGCTTGGTCACGCCCGTGCTTGGGTCGATGACGCGATCGGGATGGGTGAGGTGCAGCTCGCCGTTGTATGCCTGTCGACGGTTGGCTGTCGCAGATCCGTTGGAAGCGGCCTTGCCGGGCCGTTGTTCGTTCGCGGCTGGCACGGCCCGTTCATGGCTGATGCCTTGCGCGGGCTTGTCTTCGCGCAGGCCATGGAATACCGCATGGCGCACGATGCCGTCGCGGGTCATCTGCGTGTAGGCGACTTCGACCAGCTGTGCCGGGCTGAGCCAATGCACGCCCCGTGCGGCCGCGCCGACAGGCGGGTTGAGCAGAACGGGCTGCTCGGCCCGCAAAGGTTGCAAGCGATCGTGCAGGTGTTCGAGCGTCTGCGCGTTGAAACCGGTGCCGACCCGCCCGGCATAGCGCAGCCGGCCTTGGTCGTCGTGCAGCGCCAGCAGCAGGGCGCCCAGGCCCTGGCGACTGCCCTTGGGGTCGGTATAGCCGACGACGATGAATTCCTGGCGCTGCTGGCATTTGAGTTTGATCCAATCGCGGCTGCGCTGTTCGCGGTAAGGGCTGTCGGCACGTTTGCCGATCAGGCCTTCGAGCTGCAACTGGCAGGCACTCGCCAACAAAGAATCGACCGGCGCTTCGAAATCCTCGGAGTAGCGCAGGGCGTCCGAGTCGTTGCCTCGCAACGCATCCGCCAGGGCGGCACGGCGTTCGTGCAGTGGCGCATCGCGCAGGTCCTGGCCGTTGAGCCAAGGGGCGTCGAACAGGTAGTAGGTCAGGGCGCTGTCGTCGCTCTCGTCGAAAGCGTTTTGCAGCGCCTGAAAGTCGGCTACGCCTTCGTCGTCGATGACCACCACTTCGCCGTCGAGCCATCCCGACTTGAGCCTCAGTTTGCGCAGTGCCTCGACCTGGCGCGGCATCTTGGCGCTCCAGTCATGGCCGTTGCGGGTGTACAAGCGGATGTCCTTGCCATCGATTCGAGCGAGCAGGCGGTAACCGTCGAACTTCACTTCGTAACGCCAATCGCCCGCAGGCGGCTCGTCCACCAGGGTCGCCAGTTGCGGGCTCATCTGCTCGGGCAAGGAAGCTTTGCGTCGTCCGGGCTTGGCGGTGGCTTTGGGCTTGGCGGTAGCCTTGGTATTGGACGTCGCTGCGACCTGTGCCTCAGCGCCCAGACCTGGCAGAACGGCATCGCTCAGTACGCTGTCAGGCAACGCTTCGACGATGCGGTAATCGTCTTCGCTACGCGCCTGCTCGTCGTTGGACTTGATCAGCAGCCACTGCTCCTTCTTGCCCGCCAGGTGCGTGCGGAACAGGTTCCAGGTGCCCGACAGCTTTTCCCCTTGCAGACGGAAACGCAGTTTGCCTTTCTCGTAGGCTGCCCGGGCGTCGCCTTCCGGCTCCCAGATACCGCGGTCCCAGACGATGACGTCGCCTGCGCCGTAATGGCCTTCGGGAATGGAGCCCTCGAAGCTGGCGTAGTCGAGCGGATGGTCTTCCACGTGCACGGCCAGGCGGCGCTGTTTGGGGTCTAGAGAAGGGCCCTTGGGGATCGCCCAGCTTTTCAGGGTGCCATCGAGTTCCAGGCGGAAGTCGTAATGCAGGTGGCTCGCATCGTGTTTCTGGATGCAGAACTGCAACGCGTGAGCCTTGCGCGTCTTACGGCCTGTGCCGGCAGGTTCGGGCGTGGCGGCGAAATTCCGCTTGCGCTGGTATTCCTGCAACGGCTTGGCCATGGCGATAGGCTCCGTAAGGGAATGGACGTCCACTGGGTAGGAGCGCGGCTGCGTCAGGGGAGTTCAATAAAACGGTCGAGCAGAGAGAGTGCGAGAAACTGAATCATTCGACCCCTGGTGCAGTCGACCGTATGGACTAAATTCGATGGAGTGCCTCCCATGGCCCAAGCAGACGAAAAGCGCGCATATACCCCGACCGAGATCGACACCATCGAGGACCGTATCGGCAGTGTCCACCCTCTCGATTTCAACGAGGACGACGATGCGCCCAAAGGCCGCATCGGCGATGAGCTTCCTGAAGCCGAGGCCGACCTGGAGTTTCCGCAGGAGCGTGCCGCCGAAGCCGGTATGACCGGCGGCGAGGCGCTGAGCGAAGGCGTGCACGAAGATGGCGTCACCGACGACGACATGAGCCCGGAGACGCTGCTGCCCGACGACGGCGCGCTCGACCAGCACGACCTGGGCAGCGCCGAGACGCCTGCCGACCAGGATCTGACCGAGGTGGATGCCGAGGAAATCGGTGCCGGCCACGGCCAGGACGAAGCCGAACTGGCCCATACCCATCCGCTGGATGGCAAGCCATGGTCGGACGACGAGATTCCGGACGACCGGAATAACGCGTGACACCGGACCACCGGCCACGCGCACAACCCTTGGAGGAAAGTACGATGACCAGCCAGACCTGTGCCTGCCCGCACTGCAACTGCGAACTCGACAACCATGCCGTCGAGCGCGGTGGCAAGCGCTACTGCTGCGATGCTTGCGCCAGTGGCCATGCCCACGGCGAAGCCTGCCAGATGGGCCAATGCGGCTGCGCCAAGAGCGCCAGCGGTGGCGACCGACGCTCTAGCTGATTCTGCGCAGCGGGGTTGATACGAAAAAAGCAGCCGTATGGCTGCTTTTTTGTGTGCGGAGCATGGAGGTGGCCTGCAAGGGAGCCGTAAGAACGGCTCCACCAATCGCACAAGCCTTCAATGTTTACGCTCGCCCTCCGGCAGCGCATAGGCGATCACATAATCCCCACGGTCCGTCGACTGGCGTGCACCGCCTGCGGTGACCACGACGTATTGCTTGCCGGTCTTTGGCGATACGTAGGTCATCGGGCCGCCTTGGCTGCCTACGGGCAGACGGGCTTTCCAGATTTCCTCGCCATTGGCGCTGTTGTAGGCGCGCAGGTAGAAGTCCTGAGTCCCGGCGATGAACACCAGGCCGCCCTGGGTCGACAGGGTGCCGCCCAGCGTCGGCAGGCCGATGTTGATCGGCAGGTGCATGCGGATGCCCAAGGGGCCGGTGTCTTCCACGGTGCCAACCGGCACTTGCCACGCGACCTGACGGGTCTTCATGTCGATGGCGGTCAGGGTGCCGAAAGGTGGCGCCTGGCAAGGGATGCCGGCGATCGACAGGAAGCGGTTCTTGTTCACGGCATACGGAGTGCCCTTGAGCGGCACGGCGCCCATGCCGGTGTTCAGCGCTTCGCCGCCGGACGAGGCGGGCGTGTTTTTCTGCGCCGGCACCATCTGCACCCATAGGCCGAGGCGCATGTCGTTGACGAAGATGAAGCCATGCACCGGGTCGGTCGACAGGCTGCCCCAGTTCATGCCGCCCAACGAGCCCGGGAAGCTCAGCGAGCGGTCGGTGCCGGGTGCGGTGTACAAGCCGTCGTAGCGCATGCCCTCGAAGTCGATGCGGCACAGCAGTTGGTCGTAGGGCGTGGCGCCCCACATGTCCGACTCGGTGAGGGTCTGTGCGCCGATCTGCGGCATACCTACCGATTTGGGCTGAGTCGGCGAGTAGGGCTCATTGGGAATGTTACCGGGCTTGACCGGCACGTCCTCGACCTTGGTCAGCGGCTGGCCGGTGGCGCGGTCGAGCACGTAGATCTGCCCGGCCTTGGTGCCGATCACCACGGCAGGCACGGTGGTGCCGTCGTCGCGGGTGAAGTCGATCAGGCTCGGCTGCATGGGCAGGTCGAAGTCCCAGAGGTCGTTGTGTACGGTCTGGTACACCCACTTCTGGTTGCCGGTGGTGGCGTCGAGCGCCAGCACCGAGGCGCCGTAGGTGTGGTCCAGGCGCGTGCGTTCGACGCCATAGATGTCGGTCGACGACGAGCCCATAGGCAGGAACACCGTGTTCATCGCCGGATCGTAAGACATCGGCGCCCAGCTGTTGGGGGTGCTGCGCACGTAGGTCTGCCCGGCCTGCGGCGCCTCGCGCCGTTCGGGGTTGCCAGGGTCGAAGGCCCAGCGCATCTGCCCGGTGATGACGTCGAAGCCGCGCAGCACACCGCCCGGCATGTCGGTCTGCACGTTGTCGGCCACGCGGCCGCCGACCACTACCGTAGTCCCGGCCATCAGCGGCGCCGACGACAGTTGGTAGTAGGAGTCAGGGACATTGCCCAAGCCTTCCAGCAGGTTGACCTGGCCGTCGTTGCCGAAGCCTTCGCAGAACGCACCGGTATCGGCATCCACGGCGATCAGGCGGCCGTCGATGGTGTTGGTCAGCAGGCGGCGCTGGCAATTGGCGCCAGGCGCCACTTGGGCAGCGGCCACCGGAGTGCTGTCGGGCTGGGTCGGCTGCGCCAGCGGCGCGCTGGCGTCGAAGTAGGCCAGGCCACGGCAACGCTGCCAGACCTTGGACTGGGCGTTGATGGCGTTTTTCCACAGCTCCTTGCCAGTGTCGGCATCGAGCGCGATCAGGTTGTTGTGAGGCGTGCAGAGGAACACCTTGTTGCCGATCTGCAGAGGCGTGAGCTGGTCTTCGGCACCGTTGCCGTCGCTGATCGCCACATCGCCGGTGTGGTAGGTCCAGGCGACCTTGAGTTTGTCGACGGTGTTTCGGTTGATCTGGTCCAGCGCCGCGAAGCGGCTGCCGCCTTCGGTGTTGCCGTAGTGGGCCCAGTCCTTCTGCGCAATGGCGGGGTCGACCGGGGTCAGGCCGGGGCCGTTGCCGGTGGGCGCGACACTGGGGTGAGCGACGAACATGTTGACCACGGTGACCGCGAGCAGCACGGCCATGACGCCCGCAACGCCGTAGGCGCCGCGCCCGGCTTCACCGCCGTTGGCACGTACCAGCAGTGGATAGACCAATGCAATCACCAAGCCGATGGCGCTGAACATGAACAGCCGCGAGAACAGCGGCCAGAATGCCAGGCCGGCATCGGCCACAGCCCAGACAGCGGTGGCGGCCAGAAAGGCGGCGAACAGCCAGGCGCCGAGCGGTTTGCGTAGGGCGATCAGTACGCCGGCCAGGGCCATGGCCGCGCCGCCGAGCAGAAAGTACCAGGAGCCGCCGCGGCTGATCAGTTTGATGCCGCCAGCGGCCAGGAGCAGGCCGAGCAGGGCGATGACCACGCCCAGGCCGACCAGAAGCAGGAGAGAAACGCCCGAAGGGCGCGATGTGGGTTTCATGCCAAGAGTTCTCGCAGGTGGAATGGGCGAGAGTCTAAGCGCTTAGCAAGCTAATTAACAAGTTGGTACATAAAATTTGGTGACCAATTGTCGCAGGGTATTTGGCCTACTGCGGCGTGCCGAACAGCCCGGTCCAGTAGATCCCGGCGTCGCTCTTCGGGTCGACGGCATACGCGGCGCCCAGCTCGTGGAAAGCCGGATTCATCAGGGTGGCGCAATGCCCGGGGCTGGCCAGCCAGCCATCGACCACCTTGCGTGGCGTGTCGCGGCCGGCGGCGATGTTCTCGCCGATCTGCCGATACAGGTAGCCGGCCAGCTCGGCACGGTCGCCAGGAGTGCGGCCGTCTCGGTCGATGTGGTCGAAGAAGTTTTGGTTGGCCATGGCCCGGGTGTGGTTGGCGGCGACGCCTGCCAGCACGTCGTTCCAGGTCAGCGGCGGCGCTTCGGCAAAAGGCTGGCCGCCACATTGGCGCGGCAGCTTGCGCGCGGCGTTGACCTCTTGCAGCAGCTTCTGCCCTTCGGCCTGCCAATCGCCGAGGCGGCCGCTGAGCAGGGGGCGCGCCAGCACGATGCGCCAATCGCGGCCTTCTTGGCTGACGCCGATGTCGACGAACTGCGGGTCGAGCACCACTTGGCAGAAGCTTTCCTTGATCACGTTCATCGCCGCATTGGCATCGCGCGGCCCGGACAGGCTGATGGCCTGCACGTTGACCATCGGGTAGGCCGCGCGGCTCATGGCTTGTTGCAGGTCGCGGGTGCCCTCGGGGGAAAGCGCCAGGCGCGTGTCGCTGTTGAGCGGCGGCAGCTCGAGGGAGGCCTCGCCACCACAGGGCTGGGCCTGGCTGCGCCAGGTGTTGATGGCGTCGATCAGGTGCGCTTCTTCGCCGCTGACCGCCAGCGCCTGGGGCGACAGGGTCAGGCCGAGCGACAAGGCGGCGCAACAGGCCGCTGAGGTGAGGACGCGCATGGTGATCTCCCTATGACTGACAGCGGCCCTTTCCCAGGGACGCGCTGCCATCCTACACAAGCACCGGGCGTTTGGCCCTGCGCCGTGCATCGAGCTGAAGGCGCCGCCGGTAAGCGGCTAAAGGAGGCAGTAGACCGGCTTCACCGGGAAAAGTGCGACGCAACGCACAAATGGCGGAGGTGACGGCCCGGCACACGAGGCGTCCGTCTTCGCTTCGGTGGCGACGCGGTTCACGCACGTGGCCGCACCCCGCGCCCGCGTGCCCCCGCATGGCCATATCCCTGGCTGATACGGTCGATGACCATGGCCAGTGCCACGATGGTCAGGCCCGCTTGCAGCCCTTGGCCGACGTTGAGGGTCTGAATACCGGCCAGCACGTCCTCGCCCAGGCCGCGGGCGCCGATCATCGAGGCCACGACCACCATCGACAGAGCCATCATTACCGATTGGTTGAGCCCGGCCATGATGCTCGGCATGGCCAGTGGCAAGGCGATCCGGCGCAAGCCTTGCCAGCGGCTGGCACCCAGCCCGCGTGCTGCCTTGAGCAGTGACGGGTCGATCTGCGCGAGACCCAGGTGGGTCAGGCGCACCAGCGGAGGCAGGGCGTAGATCAGCGTGGCGAACACCGCCGGCACCTTGCCCAGGCCGAACAGCATCAGCACCGGAATCAGATAGACGAAAGCCGGTAGGGTCTGCATGACGTCCAGCACCGGCAACAGCAGCCGCCGCGCCAGCGGGCGGGTGGCCAGGAGCACGCCCAGCGGCACGCCGATCAGCACGCACAGGCCGGTGCTCACCAGGACCAGGGCCAAGGTCTGCAACAGTTTGTCCCACAAGCCGAGCATGCCGATGCCGGTCACCAGCGCCATCAGCAGCAGTGCCCGCAGCACGCTGCGGTTGGCATGCCAGGCCAGCGCGCCGACCACGGCCACCAGCAGCCACCAGGGCATCATCCGCAACAGGTCTTCCAACCCCACCAGCAGGCCCAGCAATTGGTTGGACACGCTGCGCAGATGGTCGCCGTAATGCACTACCAGCCAATCGACCCAGGCGTTGATGCCGTCGGCGAAGGAGAACTGCAGGCTTTCGGGAAAGCCGCCGCTCACAGTGCGGCCTCGACCCTTGCCGCCCGTTCGGCGGGCAGCCAGGCTTTCCACACCTGCGGATGAGCCTTGAGGAATGCCCTGGCGGCCTCGCGGGCAGGCTGGCGGGTGTTGCTCATGTCGGCCAGGGTCTTGTTCAGCACGTCGATGGGCAGGTCGACCTTTTCGAACACCGCGACCAAGTCCGGGTACTGCTCGCGAAACGCTGCCGACACACCGATCGACAACTTGGCCGGCAGCGAGCGGCTGCCGCGTGGCGCGGCATTGCGCGGATCGGTCAGCGTGGCCCAGGCGGCCGCATCGTAAGGCGGTTCCTCCAGGCGCACCAGGTCATACCGGCCCATCAGCGGCGTGGGGCTCCAGTAATAGAACAGCACCGGCTTACCCAGTTTGATGGCCGAAGTCACTTCGGCGTCCAGCGCGGCGCCCGAACCGCTGCGGAAATTGTTGTACTGGCCGTCGAGGCCATAGGCCTTGAGTTTCTGGCTGTTGACGGTTTCCGAGGTCCAGCCGCTGGGGCTGTTGAGAAAGCGGCCTTTGTCGGGCTGCTCCGGATCTTTGAACACCTGGGGGTAGCGCTTGAGGTCGGTCACGCTGCGCAGGTCGGGTGCCAGAGCGGGCAAGCCGCGTTCCGGATCGCCCTTGATCACGTAGGCCGGTACCCACCAGCCTTCTTCGGCGTTCTTCACCGTGTCGCCCAGCGCGAACACCTGGCCGGCCTGCTCGGCCTTGACCCACGCCGGGCTGCGGCCGGCCCATTCTTCGGCGATCACCTGCAGGTCATTGCGCGCCAGTGCCACCTCCATGCTCACCGTGCTGCCTGGCAGGGTGTCGGTGCTGTAGCCATACCCCAGCTCGGCGATCAGGCGCAGGACCTCGGTGGTCAGCGCGCCGCTTTCCCAGCCGATGGCGCCGAAATGGATGGGCGCGGCGGGTGTGGCGGCTGTGGCGCGCTCGGTGCCGAGCAGGCCCAGGCCCAGCGCAAGGCTGGCCAGCAAGACGGAAAGGGTTTTCATGGTGGGGTGTCCTGGGGCAAAGGTGAGGGCAAGTGTAGACGAGCTGCCATCTTTCCCAACAAGCCCCGGGGTCGGGCCTTGCGCTTGGGCTGAATCGTCTCGTCCAGCGCCCGGCCCGCCTCAGTGCGGCAGTTGTGCCAACGCCGTACGCAATTGCTCGACATCGCCGAAGCGGCGCTGCTGCACCATCTGCCCCCCTTCGAGTTGCACCCATTGCACGGTGTCGCGGTCGCCGCCGTAGCGACCGGCCACCGCGCCGGTCTGGTCGAGCACGATGCGGTAGCTGGCCGAACGCATCGCCGGCACCATCACCATCTTCGCCACCGACGGCATGCGTTCGACGTCGGCCACGTAGATCACCTTGCGCGCCTCCAGGTAACCGGCAGGTGCGTCGCCGACCGCCGCATTGACCATTTTGGCGCTGGCCATGCTGCGTGCCACCAGCAACACCTGGGTCGTGTCGTCCAAGGTATAGGGCGTGTCGTGTTGGTCGAGCAACGTCCAGGGCGCGCGCGCGTCGCTGCCGTCGGCATTGCTTTCGGGGTCGGCGAGGGCAGGGGCGGACAGGCACAGGGTCAACAGCAGGGGGAACCACTTCATGGCAGGCCACTCAGGTCGAAATGGCTGAACGATAATGGCTGGGCGCAGGATTGCCAACTCATGCTTTACCGGTCGGCCGGACGCCTTGTGCTGGCAGGAGTGGGTGCCCGGTCTCATGCGCTAATAGCAATGTGCCTTCGCTGCATTGAACTTAGGCGGCTTGGCGCAGGTCATTCGCACAGGCGCGCAAGACCCGGGCCTGTGTTCAGGCGATTGTCAAAGGGGATGCCGAATGGCCTTGAAGAAACAGCATGAAACCAAATTGCGAGCCACCATCCTTTGCCTGCGTAGCCGACAGGTGCTGCTGGTGAAGAAGAAAGGCGGCAAGTGGAATTTCCCAGGTGGTGCGATCGAACCGGGGGAGACGGCCGAGCAGGCTGCGGCGCGCGAACTCGAAGAAGAGGTCAGCCTAGGCGACCAAGGCCTGCTGGCCCTGTGTTGCGTGACCACCGACAGTACGCTCCACCATGTGTTTACCGCACAATTCGACGGTCGCTCCAAGCCGATCCCTGCCAACGAGATAGCCCAATGCAAGTGGGTCGGGTTGCAGGCGCTGCAACGCACGCCCTTGACCGCAGCCGCCATGGCGCTGCTGTCGATGCAGCTGCCCGCGCTGGTGGATTTTCTGTAGCCAGGCGAATCGTTTAAGCCAATTGGCGTACTTTGGCACGAATTTCTCATTCCTACGGTAGCTGTACCGATGGTGAGTTGATTCGCACACTTTCCTTTCCCCAACAACACAATAAGGGGGTTCCATGAGCTGTTTGATCTGTGCTGGCCAGGCGGAGTCCGTCGAGTGTTCCTCCGGTTGGGAGGAAAGAAGCTGCTCGCACTGTGGTTGTTACCGAATGTCCCAAGCCCTCATTCTGCAGATGATGGAAGAGGGGCAGATCTTCGATTCCTCCAAGATGCGCGACTGGTTGACCCGCCAGCGAAGCCTGGTGGCCGTGCCGTCGATCGAGTTTTCCCATGCGATCCTGATGCAATGAGCCTGTCTGTCGCAACGCGCGGCGTACTCGCCCGAGACGCCGCCTCACGCCCTTGACAGCCTGGCGTTCACAAACCCTGCAGCACGCATGAACCCCCATGCCGGCAAACGGTCAGACAGTCCAGAGTCAGGACCGAGGCAAACGATGGACCTCTTCGACAAGCCCCCCGTCGATCCCCATGAAAGCGATGAACCCGAGCCGCGTGCCCCGAGCGAAGCACAGGAGTGCCTGCAACTGGCACTCGACGCTGGCGCGATCATCGGCACCTGGGTATGGAGCGTGCCCGATGACCGCCTGACCGCCGACGAGCGCTTTGCCGAAGCCTTCGGGCTGTGCCCGGATCGTTGCGCTGCTGGCATTTGCGTGGGGGAAGCCTTCGCCTCGATCCACCCCGACGACCGTAATCACGTCACCGCCTTGATGAACGCTTCGATGCAACGCGGCGGCACTTTCCGCTGTGAGTACCGCGTGTTGCGCAGCGATGGCCAGTACCACTGGACCGAAGGCAGCGGTCGCGCCGAACTCGACGCGCAGGGGCGCGCCGTGCGTTTCCCCGGCGTTCTGCTGGACATCGAAGCACGGCGTGCCGCCGAAGCCGAACGCGATCGGGTCACGGCCATGCTGCACACCTTCACCTCGGCCGTGCCGGGTGTGGTCTACGCCAAGGACCGGCAAGGTCGCATGCTGGTGGCCAACCATGGCACCACGCTGTTGATCGGCAAACCGCCGAGCTTCTATCTGGGCAAGACCGATCTGGAGTTTCTCGAGGACGAGGGACAGGCGCGGCAGATCATGCAAACCGACCAGCGCATCATGCGCCAGGGCCGGCCCGAGCAGGTCGAAGAGCGCGTTAACATGCCCGATGGCACCGAGGGCATCTGGCTGTCGAACAAAGCGCCGCTGTTCGACAAGCAAGGCGTGGTGGTCGGGCTGATCGGCTCGTCCATGGACGTCACCGAACGCAAGGCCACCGAAGCGGCCTTGCAGGAACTCAACCGTGAGCTGGAAACCCGTGTCGACCAGGCGGTGGCTGAGCGCGAGGCTGCACAGGCCGCATTGCGCCAGTCGCAGAAGATGGAAGCGGTGGGCCAGTTGACCGGCGGCATCGCCCATGACTTCAACAACCTGCTGGCGGGGATCAGCGGCAGCCTCGACCTGATCAAGCTGCGCCTGGGCCAAGGCCGTCTGGCCGATGCCGAGCGCTACCTGAGCGTGGCCCAAGGCGCGGCGCAGCGCGCGGCGGCACTGACCCATCGCTTGCTGGCCTTTTCGCGGCGGCAGAACCTGATGCCGGTGCCTACTGACGTCAACGCGCTGATCCGTGGGCTGGAGGATCTGGTGCGACGCACGGTCGGCCCGTCCATCACGGTCAAGGTCGACCTCAGCGCCAGCGCCGTCACTTGCCTGGTGGACCCGGCGCAGCTGGAAAATACGCTGCTCAACCTCTGCATCAACGCCCGTGACGCGCTCAAAGGCGGGGGTTGCATGACCATCAGCACCTTCGACCAGTGGCTCGAAGCGGGGCCTGGATTGGACCCCGAGCTGGCCGCCGGTCGCTACTTCACCCTGTGCGTGGCCGACGACGGTACTGGTATGAGCCCCCAAGTGCTGGCCAAGGCGTTCGAGCCGTTCTTCACCACCAAGGCGGTAGGCGCCGGCACCGGCCTTGGCCTGTCGATGATCTATGGCTTCGCCAAACAGTCGGGTGGGCAGGTGCGCATCGAGTCGGTGGAAGGCGAGGGCACACGCGTCTACCTGCAGTTGCCGAGCCAGGCGATGGCCGCCACGCCCGTCGCTGAGATACCGCCGATCCTGCCCGAGGCCATGGCGGCCCAGGGCGAAACGGTCTTGGTGGTCGATGACGAACCTTCGGTACGCATGTTCGTCAGCGAATTGCTGGTCAGCCATGGCTACCGCGTCATGGAGGCTGCCGACAGCCAATCCGGTTTGCAATTGCTGCGCTCGGACGTGCACATCGACCTGTTGGTGACCGATATCGGCTTGCCGGGCACCCTCGACGGCCGCCAGATGGCCGACGCCGGTCGCCTGTGCCGGCCCGCGCTGCCGGTGCTGTTCATGACCGGCTTCGCCCAGCCCCATGTGCTCGAAGATCGGCCCCTGGAGACGGCCATGGCCGTGTTGACCAAGCCTTTCGCACTCGAGCGATTCTTCAATGGCGTCAACACCCTGTTGGGTAAAAGCGCGGAGCCCGACGACGCGCCTGGCTGAGCGACCCATTCACCTGGAAATAACCTACACGGTAGCGCCCTGGCGGCGTGCCGTTCTGATACCCTCATGCACACTTCGCCACCTACACCGATCGGCATGCGAGCTGCGCCGATAGCACAACGACCTCATCGAGGAAAGGGAGATTCACCATGACCGTTACAGACCGTCTGAGCCTGCTTCAGTACGAGCATTTGAGCCTGGGTGGGTCCGCAGCGGCTCAGTTCACCCAATCCCTCGACGCACTGCGCGTACTCAGCCTGGCCGAGCGATACGAGCATCCGGCGGCGTTGTACCTGGGCGACATCGCCGATGTCGAAGACCGTGACGAACTGCTGTGTGCCAAGAGCCTGGCGCTGGGCTTCGCTCATGGCCTGATCGTCGCCAAGGTCATCAGCGAGACCCAGGGTGAGGCCTTGCGCCAAGTGTTCCAGGACGCCGCCGACCGCGCCTTGGCAGCGCTCTCCGATCCGAACTAATTGTCGACCCCGCTTGCAGGTCGTTTTCTAGCGCAACCCCTATTCCGCCACGTATCTGTCTGGAACCTTCGCGCATGTATCCCACCACCCCCGACGGACGTTATTTCGTGGTCAAGGGGCAGCTGTGGCGTTGCACCAACCCTGGACTGAGCGAGGCAGAGCGCCAACGCCTGGTCAAGGCGTTGATGGCCGCGCGCCGCGCCGTGAAGACCGCTAAAACCAGCGAAGATCCCGAAGCCATGCGCCGTGCCCGCGCTTCGGTGGATGCCGCCAAGGTCGCACTGGGCGAGCGCGGACCGGTGTGGTGGGAGGACGGCAGCCCCGACTACAACCGCAAGCACGTGGCCAATAGCCCTTACGCGCAATGGTTCAGCGACGAAGTCGAAGGCGTCGACCCTTCATAGTGTCGACCTGCCGCTGTACCTAGTGCTTGTTGGAGCGGCTTCAGCCGCGATGGCCGGCACCGCCGGCCTAAAGGCAACATTGCCTGGATCGGGGCCTTTGATCGGAGGTAAGTGAAAGACAGTCGGCAGATACCTTCAAGCCCCTCGGTAGAATGCTCAAGGCGAGCTTGACGAACTAATTGCTGACTAATGGGTCAGCATTTTGGTGTTCGCTTTCGTCTTTCCACTTTTGGAGCGCTTTCCATGCCCCTCTATACCCTCGACTATCGCGTGGCCGGCCAACCTCACAGCCATCGCCTGGAGCTGCAACAAACGCACCTCGCCGCGCACGAAGCGGCGATGCACCTGATCCTGCTGCACTTCGGCGACAGCGAGAACAGCCTGTTGATCCCGGCGGCAGACGCCACTGCGCAAGAGATCATGGCCCAGGCGCAGCTTTTGGGGCTGAGCCACATCGAGGTCGCAGAAGCGTGCGCCTGACGTGGCCCAGCTCTGCCTCGCATGGGATGCGAGTCGGCCTGGCATGACCGACGTCTGCGCCACGCGCCTGCACCTGTGGCAGGCCTTGTCCGAGCTGTTTCTGGACACCGAAGTCGGTGAGGCGACCCTCGACGGCATCGCGCGGACCCTGTGCACGACCGGCTACACGCTGGCGGAAGCCGAACGCATCCTTTGGGCGGAGGTGTATCCGGTGCTCAGGCACAACCTCTATAGCCCGGCCGGTGAATGGGCGGGGTGGAGCGATGCCTGGCTATTGGCCCACCTACGCGTCAACGGCTCATCCCGGCGCCCGCGCAGCACCGCTGTGACTCGGGAGATCGAACGCTGCTGGCGCTGCGTAGTGGATCGAGTCGAGGGCAAGAGGTGACTGCTTGGCGCTTCCGACACCCTGCAATCGTGCATCCGCACAAATCCGATCAAACTTTGCCGCACCACTTCGGGTCATTGTTCAGTAGCCATCGCTCACCAAGGGCTGGCAGCTTGAATCAAGGAGAATGACATGAGCTTGTTCCGTTCCATCCTGGAAAAACTCGGTTTGGGTTCGCACGCTGCACCGTCCGCCGATGCCGCGCCTGCGCCGCAAAACACTGGCACCGCGCCAACTGCTGGCAACGCCAGTGCCCCACAGACCTCCGGTGCCGCGCCAGCCGGCGCGAGCCAGGTCGACATCGCCCAGCATCTGGATTCGCTGCCCGGCGCCCAACAGCTGAACTGGCGCACCTCGATCGTCGACCTGCTCAAACTGCTGGGCCTGGATAGCAGCCTGACGTCGCGTAAAGACCTGGCCAACGAGCTGCACTACACCGGCTCTACTGACGACTCCGCTGCCATGAACACCTGGCTGCACGCCCAAGTCCTGAAGAAACTGGCCGAGAACGGCGGCAAAGTACCGGCTGATCTGCTGGATTAAGCCTCTGCAGATGCACCAGCGAGGGGCTACGGCCCTTGCTGGTGAAGTCCACCGTTCGCAGCCAGGGTGAGTCCCTGTCGCGGCCCCCTCGGCAAATCGACCCATCCCCACGCCGTTTGGCGGCCCGCCCCAGCAAATTTCCTATACGCCGAACTTTCCTTGTACAACTCGCGTCCGAACGTTGATGTCTATCGAATATCGAAAAGCCATGCCCTACGGCCATCACGCGGCTGCGCACCCATGACCTGCTGGACCTCAGGCACGACCGCACCCAGCCTTTACATCGCCGGCGAACCCCGGCACTACCCCGGCCGATCCGGGGGCGAGCGTAGAAGGAGCGCGCCTGTATGAACAAGATCTATGACGCCTTGCGTGGCTTGTTCGGCCACGACCCGGCCAACCCTGACGCACCTGGACCGGTGTTGGTCGATCCGGGCGAAGTCCTGTTCACGCTGCCGACGCTGGCCGACGATGCACCCGTGGTGGAACCGCTGACCGACGCGCCGCCTCGGCATGGTCTGGTGCTGCACGAAGACGACTGGCGTCAGCTGGAATTTCTGCCTGCCGCGCAGTTGCCGGAAAGCCAGCGCCTGTTGCGTGATTTCAAAATCTTCGAAGCCGCACACCGCGAAGCTTCGGGCTGGCGCCAGGCCTACCCGCGGGTGTTGAGCGACGGCATCGTCATTCCGGGCGTGGCGGCCGAAGCCGAGTTGGTCGCCGAGCTGGGCGCCAGTCCCGAGCCGACGCCACTGATCTGTACGAGTGAAGCCATATTGGGCTGTCTGGCCGGCGGCTTCAGCGTCCCTATCGGCAATGAGGTCACCTTGTACGGCTATACCAACGCCGACGGCATTGCCGTATTGGGCGCTTCGCTGGGCGAGCACGCCGACCACCAGTGCCTCGTGCAGGCGTTCTGTGCGCTCAATGCGCGCTATGGCGTGGTGTTGGTGGATTGGTGCCAGCAGCGAGTGATCGTGGGCCAGGGCAAACAGGGCCTCAGCGTGTGGCAAGCTTGATGCAACCGATGGGTCGCTGACCCAGCGCGTAGCCATGGCCAAGCGCTATACCGCGCACCCCGCCGCAGCATTGTATGACACACTGCCGACCCTTCCTGCCGCCGCTGTCACCGATCTATGACCCAGCCCCTGTTCGTCGCCGTCGACGGCCCAAAAGGCGTCGGCAAGACCACGCTGCTCGAAGCCGTCGCCCAGGCGCTCAGAGTCGAAGGCCATACGGTGGTTCGCCTCAGCGAACGCAACCACGACCCGCACCGCGCGGCCACCATGGCGCTGGTCAACGCCCTGGCCAGAACGCCCTGCGCCGAGCTGGAGTGGCAAGTCTGCGAGCGCCTGGCCGACAGCCGCGCCTGGATATCGCAGCAGGTGTTGCCCAAGCAACCGCCGGGCAGTCTCATCCTCATGGACCGCTGGTATGCCTCCGATGCCGCGTTTCGTCGCAGCGTGCCGTTCGCCGACGTGCTGCGCCTGAACCTGGCGCGCGGCGTCAGCGTGCCGGACCTGCAGATAGGGGTGACCACCGCACCGCAGGTGTCATGGGCGAGGGCGGCGGCACGCCGTCAAGGTTTGCGCAGTACGGTCGTGCATAGCTTCGAAGCGCACGCGGCCTGCACGGCGGCATTCGAGCGGGCGATGGCGGAGCACGGTGGATGGCTATGTCGCAATGAAGGCGCGCTGGCATCGGCCACTGCCGAGGTCACTGCCGCCATCGCCAGGCTGCTCGACGCCAGCCGCTAACATCCGCAGGTGCCATTGCCCGGCCCGATGCAGCCTTGGGCATGCACCACACCTGGCCTTGAACCCGCAGGAGTCTCCAAGTGAGCTCAAAGGCTGCCGCCGTATGGCAGCAACGCCTTGGCCAACGACCGCAACCGCACCTTGTCTTCTTCCAGCGGCAACGCCAATTCGGCGCGTTTGAGCAGCAGGCCGGCATGCACTTGGCATTCGCGGCCAAACCGCTCGGGCGCCACGTGCGCGAGACTTGCCAGCGCCTTGACGAAGCGGATGTCGATCTCCAGCAGCCCCGCGCCGTCGCGGGCGATCAGGGTGAAGAAATCGTCGAACAGGTCCTGCACGTCGATGCCGCGCACGTGCACCCGGCGGCAGTCCGGTTCGATGCCTTCGACCGCGGGTGCCTGCAACGCCCACGCGGAAAAGCAGCGCACGCCGCGGCCGATCACGTCGATCACCGTGCCGGAGTCGTTGGTGGCCGGCGACAGCGCCCGCGAGGCGATCTCGGCCAGCACCGACAGGCCAAAGCGCGGGTCCTGGTCGAACGATCGACGCAGGCCGATGGTCAAGGCGGTCAGTACGTCGTCGTCCAACGCTGCAGCGGCCGTGCTGTCCTGGTCCCAGACGATACGTGCCAATGGCGCGCCGATATGCACGAAGCTGCCCGGCAGCACGTCCAGATAGACCTCGACCCGGTGCGCCTTGGCCACGGCGGCCAGGGCGCTCACATCGACGTGCTGGACATAGCCCGTATCCCTACTCAACACCCTGGTGGCGGTGGCCGGCGGGGTGAAATCGCTCGGATAGGCTGCGGCCCCGAGAAACGGCCATTCGGCCCGGCGCCGCAGAGCGACCAAGGTCGCGCTCTCGACCCGGTCGATGGTTTCGCCGACCCTGCCCAGCTTGGACAGATGGTCGATCCAGCGCAGCAGCGTGTACACGATCAGGATCACCACCAGGATCGTCACCGCGAACAGCACTACGCGCCCTTGGGCCCCGTAGGCGCCCGTGCTCAACGCGATGATGCCGACCAGGCTGAACAGGAACGAGCCGATGAAGGTCGCCAACGCGTTCTGCGTGGTCGAGTCTTCCATCACCAAGGTGGTGGCGCGCGGGGTGACGCCGCTGCTGGCGGCGCTGTAGGCCGAGACCATCGTGCTCAATGAAAAGGTGGTCACCGCCAGCATGCTCGACGCGATGATGCCGAGGATCTTGTCCACCGAATCGGCCCCCACCTTGGCCGGCAACGAGGGCGGCACGAAGTCTCTGAAGACGATGGCCAGCAGCGCCGTCAGCACGCCCGCCAGGGAGAACAGCGTGGCGCGGAACCAGAGCCGTTTCGTGGTTTGGCCTAAGGCCCAGCGCCAGCGAGCGATCATGGAGATACCTTCGAGATGAGTGCGTTGGCCGATTGAGTGGATTTGCGGCGCGATAGTTTCATTGCCGCCTGGGAAGGAGGGCCACGTCGAACGACTCTGGCCACCTGTGCTTTGGAACATATGGCTGCGCGACCTTATCCAATGACCCACCCACTGGAGGAAACACGCATGCAACCGCAAACCGAAGGCCTCGAAGAGCAAGGTCCAAGCAAAGTCCCTTACGTGAACGATCCGCACAAACCTGCCAATCCTCCCAGCAAAACCGAGGAAGACGACGAGGTCGATGGCGAGGGGGAAGGTGAGGCCCATTGAGTCAGCCGGGTCCGGCCAGGCTGGATTGGGCTGGGCCCAGCCTGGCTCGCCCTTGGTCGGTACAGGACTGAGCATCATTAAGGTCCTAGGCTCTGTGTGAAAAGCCTTGATACTCGGTGATGCTGCGTTGAAAACAGCCTCGGAATGCTCATTTACAACCTGTAAACTCCGCTTCCTCGGCTGTTTTCGCCTTGCCTGACCTTCGTCTCAAGGCTTTTCACACAGACCCTAAGGCGACACGGGGCGCCAACCTGACGATTCAGCGACTCGCCCCGTTCAAGGGTTCCAACAGGTCGAGCACCGCCTGCGCGAACACCCGCGGCGCCTCCTGCGGCACGTTGTGGCCTACGCCATCCAAACGCGTGCGCCGCACCGGCCCCTTGAACCGCTGCAAGGACAGCGTCTCAGGCTGCGGCGGGGCCACCCCGTCGCTGTTGCCCGAGAGGATCACGCTGGGCACGGTGATCTCCGGCTGCTGCGCGAGCCTGGCCTCGATGTCGGCGTAACGTGGGTCGCCTTCCACCAGGCCAAAGCGGTGCCGATAGGAATGGACCACCACGTCGACGAAATCAGGATTGTGGAAAGCGTCTGCTGTCGCCTGGAATTGCGCCTCGGTGAAGCGCCAGGTCGGCGACCACTGCGACCAGAGCAGGCGGCACAGCGCCTCGCGATGCGCCGTCAGGCCAGCCTGGCCGCGTGCGCCGTGGAAGTAGTACTGGTACCACAGCCGGGCTTCGGTTTCCGGCGCGGCGGGTTGCTGGCCGTGGGCGATATCCTGGATGTTGTAGCCCGGCTCGCAGCTCACCAAGCCTGCCACGCGCTCCGGCCACAGCGCCGCCACCACGCAGGCCGCGCGTCCGCCCCAGTCGTAGCCGGCGAGCACGGCCTTGGGCAGGTTCAGCGCATCCATCAACGCCAGCAGGTCGGCGCCGAGCGCGGCTTGCTCGCCCGACCGGGGGGTAGCCGGGTCGAGAAAGCGGGTCGCACCGTAGCCACGCAGGAAGGGCACGATGCAGCGGCAGCCGGCGGCAGCCAGCAGGTCGGCGACCTCGTCGTAGGCGTGGGGGTCGTAGGGAAAGCCGTGCAGCAGGATGACGACAGGCGCGTCGGCGGCGCCGGTTTCCCGGTAAGCGACGTCGAGGACGCCGGCGTGGATGGTGTTCATGGAAGCCTCACGTTACTGGAGTGGGTGGCGTCACGGCGTAGCGCATGAGGGTATGACCCGCGCGAGGGGGTGGATCGTTCAATGGCGCGAGAGGCCTGCGGATCGGTCAGAGTGTCTGCTCTTGGGGAGGGGCATGCCCAGCCTCTGTGGTGCTGTGGCGGCCAACGTCTGTGCGCGAAACCCCCGAACTGCGACTGGCGAATGGAGTCCGATGCAGGGCTCGAAGCTCCACCTTCGGGCCTTCCTTCAAGGCCGCCGACCGGAGACAGGCAACGTGAAAAAAAGCGAGCTTCCCGAGAAAATCTGTGTGGTCTGCCAGCGGCCTTTCACCTGGCGCAAGAAATGGGAGCGTTGCTGGGGCGAGGTGCGCTACTGCTCAGAGCGCTGCCGTCGACAGCGCAGCGCGGCGCAGACGCCGCTCTAGCATGACTGCGAGCCGTCAAGTTCAGAAAGACGGAAAGGCCGCTCAGACGGCAAAGGCGCCTGCGACCTAGGCGCTAGACCGTCGATGGCCTCTTCGGCTATCGCTCAGGCGCAGAAGAAGGGTGGTAGTGCTGAAAATGCCGTGGTGTGAGACGTTGCCGTCGCTCAGATGGTCTTGCCCAACACCTCGAGCAACTGCGCGACCTTCTCTTCGTTACGCTTGTAGTAAGTCCATGGCCCGATGCGCTGCGAAGTCACCAGTTGCGCGCGTTGCAGCGCCGCCAGGTAGTTCGACACCGTCGACTGGGACAACTTGACCCGCTCCTGGATGATCCCCACGCACACGCCGATCTGCTCCGGGTCCGCCTGTTGCTCGGGGAAGTTCTCCCGCGGGTTCTTCAGCAGGGTCAGGATGGTCAGCCGAGTGGGATTGTCCAGGGCCTTGAGCGCTTCAATGAGATCGATGGGCATGACGAGACATAAATAGCGGGGGAATGGGCGCGATGTTACCGGTTTTCCGCACGGTGTGCTGCACGCATCCCCAGGATGCGTGCAGCAGGTGCTTCAACCCTGGTAACGCGGGTAGTCGATGTAGCCGATTTCGGTGCCGCCGTACATGCTGGTCGGATCGACCGGGTTCAGCGGCCAGTCATTGGCGATGCGCGCAGGCAGGTCGGGGTTGGCGATGAACGGCCGGCCGAAACCGGCGAGGTCCGCCCAGCCGCCTTGGATGGCCGCCGCCGCACGCTCGGCCGTGTACTTGCCGGCATACAGGATGCGCCCGCTGAAGGCTGCGCGCACCGCTTGGCGGAACGCGGCCGGCAGCTCGGGGGCGCCGTCCCAGTCGGCCTCGGCGAGCGAAAGGTAGGCGATGCCCACCTGTTCGAGGATCTTCACCGCTTCGACGTAGGTTTGCTGCGGATCGGCTTCCACCAGGCCCAGGTAGGCGCGCGCCTCGTCGGTGGTGGCGAACAGCGGCGAGAAGCGCACGCCCAGACGTTCGGCACCGACCACCTCGGCCACCGCTTCGGTGATCTCGCGCAGGAACCGCAGGCGGTTCTGCAGCGAGCCACCGTATTCGTCGGTGCGCTGGTTGGTGTGCGCCGAGATGAACTGGTTGACCAGATAACCGTTGGCGCAGTGCAGCTCGACGCCGTCGAAGCCGGCCGCCAGCGCGTTGCGTGCGGCTTGGGCGTACAGCTGCACCAGGTCTTTCACTTCGGCGGTAGACAAGGCCCTGGGCGTGGACGGATCAGCCAGCGCACCGGCACCCGGACCGGTTTCGACGAACACCTGGACCCGCGTGGTGCCCATCGCGGACGGCGCGACCGGCGCGTCGCCGTTGGGTTGCAGCGAGGTGTGCGAAACCCGGCCCACGTGCCACAACTGGGCGAAGATCACGCCGCCTTCGGTATGTACGGCCTGGGTGACTTTCTTCCAGCCCTCGATCTGCTCGGCGGTGTAGATGCCGGGGGTCCAGGCATAGCCCTGGCCACGGGGTTCGATCTGGGTACCTTCGGTGACGATAAAGCCGGCACTGGCGCGCTGGCGGTAGTAGTCGGCCATCAGGTCGTTGGGCACATCGCCCGGTTGGCTGCTGCGCGAGCGGGTCAGCGGGGGCATGACGATGCGGTTGCGCAGGGTGTAGGGGCCGAGGGTGGTAGGAGTGAAGAGGCAAGCGTGGTTCATTTCAGAAATCTACATATCGAAAATTACAGATATGACAGGGCGTAAGCCTTGTCCAGGTCATGCGGCGGCAGTGGGCGGTGGTGTGCGGACAACACCGCCTAGGGGCGACCGAAGGGGCACAGCCTACACGTCATATCTATAAATGCAAATATCCAAATATCCAGTTAATAACCAAAAGCTGCCGCCGCTCGCGAGGCACCGGCGGGGCCACCGGATCGGCCGACTCCGCACCGTGGCCGGGCGGTTCGAACCGACAGCACCCGCAGCAACGCTCGCGCTCAGTCTCTACGAGCAGGCGGGCTCCCGGCGCCTGCACGGGCAACGGCAAGGCTGGCCATGCGCTCGCCAGGCGCGCCACGGGCAGCTACGGTCGGCGCCAACCAGCCGCCGCCCAGCGCGGCATACAGGTTCACCTCGGTGAGCAGTTGTGCCAGCCGGTCGTCGATCAACCCCTGCTGGGCGGCGAACAGCGCGCGCTGTGCGTCGAGCAAGGTCAGGCGGCCGTCCAGACCGCTACGGTAGCGGCGCTCGGCCAGCGTGTAATAGCGCAGGCTCGAGGCCACCAGATCGCGCCGAGCACCCAGTTGTCGCCGGTAGGTCGAGCGTGCCGCCAAGCCGTTGGCGACTTCCTGGAACGCGGTCTGGATGGCTTTTTCGTATTCGGCCACCTGGATGTTCTTTTGCAGCCGCGCGTAGTCCAGGCTGGCGCGCAGGCTGCCGGCGTTGAAAATCTGCAGCGTGACTTGGGGTTGGAACAGCCAGGTGCCGCTGTCCGCGGCGAACAGGCCATCGAGTTGCGGGCTGGTGCTGCCCGCATTGGCGGTCAGGCTGATGCTGGGAAAGAACGCCGCCCGCGCTGCGCCAATGTCGGCATGGGCGGCGCGTAGCTGGTATTCGGCCTGGAGGATGTCCGGGCGACGCTCCAGTAATTCGGAAGGCATCCCCGCTGACAGGCCGACGATCTGCTCCTGTGCCAGCGGCACGGCGTCCAGGTCGTCGGCCACCGGCACGCCCACCAGAACGCTCAATTGGTTGAGGTCCTGCGCTGCCTGGCGCTTGTAACGCGCCGCAGCAGCGCGCGTGGTGTCGACGCGGGTGCGGGCCTGGATGAGGTCCAGTGCCGATACGGTCCCGATACGGCGCTGATGGGCGGTCAGGCTCAGGTCGCGTTCGTCCACGGCCAGGGTGTCCAGCGCTAGCGCGAGCGATTCCTGGTCGGCGCGCCAGGTCAGGTAGAGGCTGGCGACGCCTGTCACCAGGCTCAATTGCGCGCTGCGCCGGGCTTGGTCGCTGGCCAGATAGGTGAGCGCCGCCCGCTCGCTGAGGCTGCGCACGCGGCCGAACAGGTCCAACTCGTAAGCACTGACGCCCAGGGTCGCTGACGACGTCGAGGTGATCGCGCCCTGGTCGGTGCCGGTCATGCGCCGCGGCAGGTAACGGCGTTGTGTCTGGGCGTCGGCCGACACCTTGGGCAGCAGGTCGGCACGCTGAATGCGGTACTGGGCACGGTAGGCCTCCACGTTCAGCACGGCGGTGCGCAGGTCGCGGTTGTTGACCAAAGCCATGTCGATCAATCGGCTCAATGCGGGGTCGAGGAACACCTGCCGCCAATCCTGCGCGGGCTGATCCGTACCCTCATCGTGCAGGTAGGCCGGGCCGCTCGGAAACCGCTCGGCGACCGGCGCGGCCGGGCGTCGGTAGTCGGGCGCCAGGGAGCAGCCGTACAGCAGCGCGACGCATAAGCTCCAGGCCAGACGAGCCGTGGGCTGTCGCGCCACGCTCAAGCGCCCGCCATCCATTTGGCCAGGCCGTGGCGCCCGCTGACGCCCAGTTTGGCGGTAGCGCGTTTGAGGTAGGTTTCCGCGGAGCTGTTCTTCACGCTCAAACGCTGCGCCATTTCCGGCACGGTGGCCCCGGTGAGCAGCCCCAGGCAGACCTCCTGCTCGCGCAGGGAAAGTTTCACCGCGTGCTGTGCCAGGCGCTCGGCGAAGGCGCGGCGCAGGGAGCCGGCGTCCGGGTCGGCGATCTGTGGTCCGTGCTCGGCGACGCTATGCGCCAACCACTGGCCATGGTGCTCGAGCAACGGCAGCAACGTGTCGGAAAGGGCCTTGAGCCGCGACAGCTCGGCCAGGCTGAACGCCTGCCGATCCGGTAGCCGCTGGACGCAGATCACCCAGCGGCGGTCGCCGCTGCGCGACACCAAGTGGCACTGGTGGGCCGCGTGCCGCATGTGCAATGGGGCCTTGAGCTTGATCAACAGCGGGTCGTCCATGCGCAGGATGCTGGGCAGCAGGGGGGAGCGCGGGCTGTCGCGACCTACGACGGGCGTGCCGGCGCTGCCCAGCGCCTTGACCTGGCTGAGGCAGGCCTGACCAGGGTCGAGTGTCCACTCGCTGAACTCGAGCCGGTCGATCGGCACTTGGGCGTCGACCAGGCGCAACATCCGCTCGGCGAAGTCATGGGCGCCACTGCTGGCGATCAACTCGCCCAGGCGCAGGTACAGCTCGGGGTTGGGGCGGTATTGCGGGGCGGCGGTCGAGTGCATGTCCTTATCATCCATGAAGAGGGTTACTTACGGGGCAGAGAGTCGGTTCGATGGGCAGTGGCGGACCTGCCTTGACAACGCGAGGGCCCCTCGAGCGGAGCGAAACATGCAGTAATAAGCGCCCGCTGGACAGATGGGTCGAGCGGCCGCGTGCGGGATGGTGGCCAGTAGATTGACGCCATAATCCCGGCGACGCTCGGCGTGCCTCCAGCCGGGGGCGAATTTGTAGGTCATTGGCCTATGCAACCTATGGCCATTGGCTTACAGGCATTTCAGCGACCCAGGACAGGACGGCGCATGTCCGGGTTTCGGGGGCCAGACGCCGGGGCATGGCAGTGCTTGAATCGGGCGATCTCCCCCCTCAGATGGATCTGACCCGCCCATGCCCGCCGCCCAAACCTTTGCCTTGACCGTTGCCCAGCGCGACATCTGGTTGGACCAGATCAGCCATGGTCCTTCGCCGCTGTACAACATTGGCGCTTATGTGCAGCTCGACGGCGCGCTGGACGTGGCTCGCCTGCGCGCCGCGCTGGCGCACCTGGTGGCGTTGCACGATGGACTGCGCACGGTGTTGGTGGCGACCGACGGCATGCCGCGCCAGTACTTCGCCGAGGGGCTGGACGTAGCGCTGACCGAGCACGACTTCAGCGGCGAGCACGATCCCGTCGCCGCTGCCCAGGCCCTGTTGCGCGCACGCATGCAGGCGCCTTTCGTATTGGAAGGCGGCGCCTTGTGGGGCACGCAGTTGATCAAGCTGGGCAAGCAGCGCTACTTTTTTGCCTTGCAAGCCCATCACCTGATCCTCGACGGCTGGGGCGTCGACCTGTGGTTCAAGCAGATCGCCGACCATTACGGCCTGCTTGGGCAGGGCCTGCCGTTGCCGGCCACGGCACCGTCGTACCGTGAGTTCATCGAAGACGACGCGCAGTATCAGACGTCGGCCCGCCACAGCCGCGACCGCGACTACTGGTTGAGCCAGTACCAGCGCTTGCCCGATGCGCTGCTGGTCAAGCGCGAGCGCGGCGCAGCGCCGGACGGCACCCCCAGCGCAGTGCTCGAACGACCCTTCGATGCGCGCCTGCTGGCACGCATGCGCCAGCTGGGCAGCGACCTGCAAGCCTCGGCGTTCCATGTGCTGCTCGCCGCCATGCACGTGTGCTGCGCACGCACCTGGCAACGTGACGAATGGGTGCTCGGCGTGCCGGTGCGCAACCGCGGCAATGCCCGCTGCAAGTCGACCCTGGGGCTGTTCACCCAGGTCAGCGCCCTGCGCATGGCCTCAGGTCGCGAGCGCTCGTTCGCCGAGGTGGTGCAAGGCATCCGCGATACGCTCAAGCAGGATTTCCGCCACCAGCGTTTCGCCCTCAGCGAACTGAACCGCACCCTCGGCGCGCTGCGTGAGGAACGGCCACAGTTGTTCGAGCTGATGGTGTCGTTCGAAGAGGACGACAACGACCTGCGCTTCGGCGCCGCCAGCGGCCACACCGTGATGGTGTGCAACGGCCACGAGCCGACGCCGTTGAGCGTGCATCTGCGCAGCAACAGCCATTGCGACAAAGCCCACCTGCACCTGGTGTACAGCCGCGCCTGGTTCGGCGCTGATGAGGTCGAGGCGCTCGCCGCGCGACTGCTGCATGTGCTCGAACAAGGGTTGCGCCAGCCGGCCCTGAGCGTCGCCGCCTTCGACCTGCCGACCGCCAGCGAGCATGCGCAGTTGCAGCGCTGGAACGACGCCGCCGTGGCGCCGCAGTCGACACCTGCGCTGATCCATCGGCGCATCGAGGCCCAGGCCCAGGCCAGGCCCGATGCGATAGCAGCGCAGCACGAAGGCCAGACCCTGAGCTATGGCGAGCTGAACCGACGCGCCAACCACTTGGCACGGCGTCTGCTCGACCTGGGGGCCGGGCCCGACGAGCGCGTGGCGGTGGTCGCCCAGCGCGGCCTCGACACCCTGGTCGGTCTGCTGGCCGTGCTCAAAGCCGGGGCCGCCTATGTGCCGATCGACCCCAGCCACCCGCCGGAGCGGCTGGCCTACCTGCTGCAGGACAGCGCGCCGCGGGTGCTGCTGACCCTCGCCCGATTGAGCGATCGACTGCCCGCGCACGACCTGCCGCACATCGAACTCGACCGCTGCACTTGGCAGGGGGCGAGCGACGAGGCGCCCGTCGTGGCAGGGCTCACGCCGCAGCACCTGGTCTATGTCATCTACACCTCGGGCTCCACCGGTCTGCCCAAAGGCGTTATGGTCGAACACCGCATGTTGGCCAACCTGGTCGATTGGCACTGCGCCAGTTTCGAGGTAGGGCCTGGCCGGCACCAATCGAGCCTGGCGGGCTTCGGCTTCGATGCCATGGCCTGGGAGGTCTGGCCGGCCTTGTGCAGCGGCGCGACCCTGCATCTGGCGCCGGCCCGCGACGGCGCCGAAGACATCGACGCCCTGCTGCGCTGGTGGCGGGCGCAGCCGTTGGACGTGAGCTTCCTGCCGACCCCGGTGGCCGAACGGGCCTTCGCCCAGGGCGAGCCGCACCCGACCCTGCACACCCTGCTTATCGGCGGCGACCGCCTGCGCCGTCTTTCCCGCGAGCGCAGCTACCGGATCGTCAACAACTACGGACCGACCGAGGCCAGCGTGGTGGCGACCTCGGGCGAAGTGCACGCCGGTGGGGCGCTGCATATCGGCAAGGCCGTGGCCAACACCCGCCTGTACGTGCTGGACGAACAACGCCAACTGTTGCCGATCGGTGCGGTCGGCGAGCTGTACATCGGTGGCCAGGGCGTGGCCCGTGGCTACCTGAACCGGCCGGAACTGACAGCCGAACGCTTTCTCGACGACCCCTACAGCGCCGAGCCCGGCGCTCGGCTGTACCGCACCGGCGACCTGGTGCGCTGGTTGGCCGACGGCACCCTGGAATACCTGGGGCGCAACGACGACCAGGTGAAGGTGCGTGGCGTACGGGTCGAACTGGCTGAAATCGAAGCGGCCTTGGTCTGCCACCCGGCACTGCGCGAAGCCGTGGTGCTGCTGCGCGACGGCCAACTGCAAGCGTGGTTCGTCGCCCAGGCACCGGTGGCGCCGCGGGCGCTGCACGACCACCTGCACGAGCGGTTGCCCGCCGCCTTGCTGCCGGTGGCCTACGTCGGCCTGGAGCACTGGCCGCTGACCGCCAACGGCAAACTCGACCGCCGTGCCTTGCCGGCCGCCGACGAAGCGGCCAAGGTGCGCCGCGAGCACGCGCCTCCCGAGGGTGAAATCGAGCGACGCCTGGCGCTGCTGTGGGCCGAGCTGCTCCAGGTCGAGCGGGTAGGGCGGCACGACCACTTTTTCGAATTGGGCGGCCATTCGCTGATGGCGGTGCAGTTGATCGAGCGCATGCGCCAGCAAGGCCTGCAGGCCAACGTGCAGGTGTTGTTCGGCCAACCGACCCTGGCCAGCCTCGCGGCCGCCGTCGTGCAGGGCGAGTCCGCCGCGGTGCCCGGCAACGGCGTACCGCCGGGCTGCCAGCGGATCACCCCGGCGATGCTCAGGCTGACGACGCTCGATCCGGCCGCCATCGACGGCATCGTCGCGGGCGTACCGGGCGGCGCCGGCAACGTGCAGGAGATCTACCCGCTGGCACCGTTGCAGCAAGGCCTGCTGTACCACCATGTCACCGACGCCCAAGACCCCTACCAGCAGCACGTGCTGTTCGCCTTCGCCAGCCGCGAGCGTCAGGAGGCCTTCGCCGAGGCGTTGCAGCAGGTGATCGACCGGCATGACATCCTGCGCACCAGCTTGGCCTGGGAAGGCCTGGCGCAGCCGCAGCAAGTGGTGTGGCGCCAGGCGCGCCTAGCCATCGAAGCGTGGGTGCCCGAACGACCCGGCACGGACGTCGCGGCACAATTGCGCGCGGCCTACGACCCGCAACGCCGCCCCCTGGACCTGCGCCAGGCGCCCTTGCTGGCCTGGGTGAGCGCCGAGGACCCGGCGCAGGGCCGTTGGCTGGGCGTGCTGCGCTTCCACCACCTGGTCAACGATGCCGTCTCCCTGCAAGTGCTGCTCGGCGAGCTCGACGCGCTCATGCACGGGCGCGGCGGGCATTTGCCAACGCCTGTGGCCTACCGCGATTACGTAGCGCGCAGTGGCGCCAGCGAACGCCTGGCCCGGCACGAGGCTTTCTTCAGTGAAGGATTGGCCAGCATCGAACCGCCCGCGCCTCTGCCAGGGCTGGGCGGCGCAGCGGTGGACGAGCACGCGCTGCACAGCCATGCGACGGCCCTGGACAGCAGCTTGACCGGCCTGCTGCGCACGCGGGCGCGGGAGCAGGGCATCAGCCTGGCCAGCGTGCTGCACCTGGCCTGGGCCCAGGTGCTCGGCAGCCTGTCGGGGCGCGACGAAGTGGTGGTCGGTACGGTGCTGTTGGGCCGGGCCGTGGCCGGTGCGGGCGCCGACCGCGCATTGGGCATGTTCATCAACAGCCTGCCGTTGCGGGTCGGCCTGGCCGGCCGCTCGCTGGGGCAGGCGCTGGCACAGACCCAGGCCGGCCTGGCCGCCTTGCTCGGCCACGAAGACGCCCCCTTGCTGCTGGCCCAGCGTTGCAGCGGCTTGCCCGCCGCCACACCGTTGTTCAACGGCTTGATCAACTACCGCCAGGGCGCCTTGCCCCAGGGCGAGGTGCTACCCGGTGTGCAGCTGCTGAGCGCCAGCGAAGTGCTGAGCCACAGCCTGGTGCTGACCGTCGATGACGTGGGCGATGCCTTGCAGCTGGGCTTGCGCGCCCCGCAAGCGGTCGGCGCGCCCCGTCTGCTGGACGCGCTGCTGACCACGTTGCGCCAGTTCGCCGAACCGCAAGCAGTCGATCGCCCGCTGGAAGCCACGTGCAGCGTGCCGGCCGCCGAATTGCAGCGCCTGCTGCACACCTTCAACCAGACCGAAGACCCCCAGAGCCCGCTGGGCAGTACGCTGCCCGCGCTGTTCGAAGCCCAGGTGCGGCGCACGCCTCTGGCCACCGCTTTGCAAAGCGAAGACGCCAGCCTCGACTACCGCACGCTCAACGGCCAGGCCAATCGCCTGGCCCATCGCCTGATCGCCTTGGGCGTGAAGCCCGATGCGCGGGTGGCCATCTGCGTGGAGCGCGGTGTGCCGATGCTGGTGGCGCTGCTCGGCGTGCTCAAGGCCGGTGGCGCCTACGTGCCGCTCGACCCGGGCTACCCGGCGGCGCGCCTGCGCTTCATGCTCGACGACAGCGCGCCGACCGTGGTGCTGGTGCAGGGTGCGACCCGTGGCCTGTTCGACCCGCAGTCGACACCGCTCCTGGACCTGGACCACGACGCCTGGCCGGCCTGTAGCGCCGAAAACCCGCAGGTGCCTGGCCTCGGGCCGGCGCAGCTGGCCTACGTGATGTACACCTCCGGCTCGACCGGCACGCCCAAGGGCGTGATGGTCGAGCATCGCGGGCTGTGCAACCTCATGCACTGGGGCTCGCTGATCTGCCCGCCGAAACCGGGCGATGCTCTGTTGCAGCGCGCGCCCTTCGGCTTCGACGGCTCGGTGTGGGAGCTTTTCTGGCCGCTGTGCGCCGGCTTGCGTCTGGTGCTGGCGAGCCCCGACGGCCACCGCGACCCGGCGTATCTGGTCGGATTGATCCAGGCGCAGCGCGTCACCACGGTGAAGTTCGTGCCGGCCCTGCTGCATCAGTTCCTCGAACAGCCGGGGGTGGAGCGCTGCACTAGCCTGACCGATGTCTTCTGCGGCGGCGGCGAGCTGACCCTGGCGCTGCTGCGCCAGGTGCGTGCGCGTTTGCCGGCGGTGCGCGTGCACAACGTCTACGGCCCCACCGAAGCGACGGTCGATAGCACCGCCTGGACGTTGCACGCGCATGAGCCGCTCCCTGCGCAGGCACCGCCCATCGGTTGGCCCATCGCCAACACCCGCCTGTACGTGCTCGACGCGCACGACCGCCCGTTGCCGTTGGGCGCGGTTGGGCAGTTGCACATCGGTGGCGTGGGCGTCGCCCGCGGCTACCTCGGCTTGCCGACGCTGCAGGCCGAGCGCTTCATCGCCAGCCCGTTCGTCGCAGGGGATAGGCTGTACCGCACCGGCGATCTGGTGCGCTACCGCGCAGACGGTGCCTTGGACTTCGTCGGCCGCAACGACTTCCAGGTCAAGCTGCGCGGCCTGCGCGTCGAACTGGGCGAGATCGAAGCGGCCTTGATGGCGCACCCGGACATCGGGCAAAGCGTGGTGCTCATGCGCGAGGAGCGCCTGGTGGCCTATTTCACCTGTGCTCAAGCCGGGCCGTTGCCCGCCCTGGAAGCGCTGCGCAGCCACCTGCTGGCGCGCATGCCCGAGTACCTGGTGCCTCAGGCTTTCGTCGCCTTGGCGCAACTGCCCCTGAGCGCCAACGGCAAGGTCGATCGCCAGGCGCTGCCGGCCCCTGGCCCGGACGCGGTGATCAGCCGCGAGTACCAGGCGCCGCAAGGCGAGCTGGAGACGGCGCTGGCGGCCATCTGGACCGAGGTGCTGAAGATCGAACAGGTCGGCCGCGAAGACAATTTCTTCGAGCTGGGTGGCCATTCGCTGCTGGCGGTGGGGCTGGTGGCGCGCATGCGCCAGGCCGGCCTGCACGTCGACGCGCGCACGCTGTTCAGCCAGCCGACCCTGGCGGGGCTGGCGGCCAGCACACGCCGCGAGCAGGTCGCGGTGGTGATACCGCAGACCACCATTCCCAGCCTGGGCAAGCGCCGGCGCCTCTAACCCCCGCAGGCGACGGCCGGCGCGGTGCGCCACCGCCAGCGGCATGTGGGCGGGCCTCTCGGCCTGCCTGCACAGCCGGCTGCCGGCGTGCCGCTGTGCGCGGTTGTCCCTGCTTCCCCTGTCAGACCGTGCGGTCACGCTCCTTTAGCCTGTCCGCGACTCCTATTTCCAGGCAAAGCAGGATGCTTACCGATGCTCTTCAGTGAATTGATGGCCGCTCTTTCCCTCCTTGCGATCCGACTCCAGCGCGAAGACCAGGACCTGATCGTCCTGGGCGACGACGACACCTTGGACGATGCCCTGTGGGACGCCCTGTCACGGCACAAACCGGCCTTGCTGGAGATGCTCGCCGAGCGCGACGACGACTGGCTCAGCCCGGCGTTCCAGATCACCCCCGACATGCTGCCGTTGGTGCGGCTCGACCAACAAGCCATCGACCGTATCGTCGCCAGCGTGCCGGGCGGCGCGGCCAACGTGCAGGACGTCTACCCGCTGGCGCCGTTGCAGCAAGGCATGCTCTACCAGCACCTGGCAGCCGGTGACGGCGATCCGTACCTGGCCCAGGTGCAACTGC
This sequence comes from Pseudomonas sp. MLB6B, assembly GCF_054508135.1. Taxonomy (NCBI): domain Bacteria; kingdom Pseudomonadati; phylum Pseudomonadota; class Gammaproteobacteria; order Pseudomonadales; family Pseudomonadaceae; genus Pseudomonas; species Pseudomonas sp. MLB6B. The sequence continues at coordinate 3,076,188 of NZ_CP199313.1, forward strand.
GCTTCGCCAGCAAGGCGCACTTGGACGCCTTCGCCGATGCGCTGCAATGGGTGATCCAGCGCCACGACATCCTGCGCACCGCGCTGCACTGGCAGTACCTCGACGAGCCGGTGCAGGTGGTGTGGCGGCAGGCGACGCTGGTGCGCGAGGCCATCGCGGTCGACGGCAGCCAGGCGCTGACGCGTCTGTGCGAGCGCTTCGACCCCCGCCAATACCGCCTCGACCTGCGCCAAGCCCCGCTGATGCAATTGATGCACGCCCGCGGCGAAGGCCAGACCTGGGTCGCCCTGCTGATGTTCCACCACGTGGTGATGGACCATACCGCGCTGGACATCGTGCGCCGCGAGATCCAGGCGCACCTGGCCGGCGAGTCGGCGCAGCTGCCGGCGCCCATGCCGTTTCGCAACGTGCTGGCCGCCGCGCGCCTGGCCTTGGACGAGCAGGCCCACGAACGCTTCTTCCGCGACATGCTCGCCGACATCGACGAGCCGACCCTGGCCTTCGCCCAGCAAGACGCCGGCGACCAGGTGCTGCAGCAGGCGCGGCTGACCCTGCCTGTCGCCCTCAGCCAGCGCCTGCGCAGCCAGGCCCGGGCCTTGGGAGTGAGCCCGGCGAGCGTGCTGCACCTGGGCTTCGCCCGCCTGGTGGGGCAGTTGTCGGCGCGCCAGAGCGTGGTGTTCGGCAGCGTCCTGCTGGGGCGCATGACCACCGGCGACGGCAGCGAGCACGCCCTGGGCATGTTCATCAACACCTTGCCGCTGCGCATCGACCTCGGCGCGCAGGGCGTGCGCGAGGCGCTGCTGACCACGCACCGGCGCCTGACCGCCTTGCTCGGCCATGAGCAGGCCTCCTTGGCCCTGGCCCAACGTTGCAGCGGGGTCGCGGCGCCGGCCGCGCTGTTCAACAGCATGCTCAACTACCGTCACAGCGCGGCGGGCGATGCGGCCGAGGTGATCCCGGTGGCCCCAGGCATCGACATCGTCGGTGCCGAGGAGCGTACCGACTATCCGTTGACCGTCAGCGTCGACGACCTCGGCGACGACCTGCGCCTGACCGTGCAGAGCTTGCCGCAGTGGGGTGCGACGCGCCTATGCGAGCAGTTCGAGCAGGTACTGGCCCGCCTGGTCGAGGCACTGGAGCACGACCCCGGCGCGCCCCTGCAAGGCCTGGCTGTGCTGCCGGCGGCCGAACGCGAGCAGGTCTTGCAACGCTTCAACGACACCGCGCAGCGCTATGCGCAGGGCCAGACCGTGCATGGGTTGGTCGAAGCCCAGGCTGCACGTGCACCTGCGGCGCTCGCGCTGGTGCAGGGCGAGCAGACCCTGAGCTATGGCGAACTGAACCGGCGCGCCAACCAATTGGCCCATCGTCTGATCGAGCAGGGCGTGCAGGTCGGCGATCGGGTCGCCTTGTGTCTGCCGCGCGTCGCCGAGCGCATCCTCGGCCTGCTGGCGACCCTCAAGGCCGGCGCCGCCTACGTGCCGGTGGACCCGACGTATCCCGCCGAGCGCATCGCCTATCTGCTGAGCGACAGCGCGCCAGCCCTGGTCCTGGCGACCACGGCCATCGACGGTCTGCCGGAGCTGCCACGGCTGGACCTGGACCAGCCCAGCGCATTCGCGCCGGATGACAGCGATCCACTGTTGCCCGACCTCGACGCGCAGCACTTGGCCTACCTGGTCTACACCTCCGGCTCCACTGGCCAGCCCAAAGGCGTGATGATCGAACACCACGCCCTGGCCAATCTGGTGCACTGGCATGGCCAGGCGTTCGCGCTGACGGCCGAGTCGCATTGCTCCAGCGTGGCCGGTTTCGGCTTCGACGCCCTGGCCTGGGAGGTCTGGCCGACCCTGTGCGCGGGGGCGACCCTGCACTTGCCGCCTGCGCACATCGGCAACGAGCACGTCGACGAACTGCTCGACTGGTGGCTGTGCCAGCCGTTGCAGGTCAGCTTCCTGCCCACGCCGGTCGCCGAACAGGCGCTGCGCCGGGACCGGCAGCACCCGACCCTGCGTACCCTGCTGGTCGGCGGCGACCGCCTGCGCCAGTTCGACCGCGATCCAGGCTTTGCCGTGGTCAACAACTACGGGCCGACCGAAACCACCGTGGTCGCCACGTCCGGGCAGCTCAGCCCGGGCGGTGCCCTGCACATCGGCCGCCCCATAGCCAACACCCAGGTCTATGTGCTCGACGAAGGCCTGCAACCGGTGCCGGTCGGCGTGGCCGGTGAGCTGTACATCGGCGGCGCGCAGGTGGCGCGTGGCTATTTCAACCGGCCGGAGCTGACCGAGCGCAGCTTCCTCGCCGACCCTTTCAGCGACGCGGCCGGCGCGCGCCTGTACCGCAGCGGCGACCGGGTGCGCTGGAACGCCGACGGCACGCTGGATTTCCTGGGCCGTAACGACGACCAGGTGAAGGTGCGCGGTGTGCGCGTGGAGCTTGGCGAAATCCAGGCCGCGCTCAACGCGCAGCCAGGCATCGCCGATGCCGTGGTGCTGGTGCGCGAGGGGCGCCTGCTGGCCTGGTTCACCGAGGCCGCGCCGGTCGATCCCGAACGCCTGCGCCAAGCCTTGCAGGCCAGCCTGCCTGCGCAGCTGGTGCCGCTGGCCTTCGTGCGTCTGGAGCAACTGCCGCTGACGGCCCATGGCAAGCTCGATCGCCGCGCCTTGCCCGACCCCGACGCCGGTTCGCTGGCCAGCTGGCACTACGCCGCGCCGCAAAGCCCGACCGAAGCGGCCATGGCCGCGATCTGGGCCGAAGTGCTGGGGGTCGAGCGCGTCGGGCGGCACGACGACTTCTTCGAGCTGGGCGGCCATTCGCTGCTCGCCGTAACCCTGGTCGAACGCCTGCGCAAAGCGGGCCTGGTGATCGATGTGCGGGTGCTGTTCGCCCAGCCGACCGTGGCGGCGCTCGCCAGCGCGGCGGCCATCGGCGTCGATGCCGCCGTGCCGGCCAACCGCGTGGTGCCCGGTACATCGCGCATCACCCCCGAGATGCTCAGCCTGGTCGACCTGGACCAGGCGACGATCGATGCCCTGGTGGCCGGCGTGCCCGGCGGCGCTGCCAACGTGCAGGAGATCTACCCGCTCGCACCCTTGCAGGAAGGCATCCTCTACCACCACCTGAGCGCCGAGCAGGGCGACCCCTACCTGTTGCAGACGCGCCTGGCGTTCGACAGCGTCGAGCGGCTGCTGGCCTGGGCCGGCGCCTTGCAGCAGGTCGTCGACCGCCACGACATCCTGCGCACCTCGGTGCATTGGCAAGGCCTGGATCGACCGCTGCAAGTGGTGTGGCGCAAGGCCGAGCTGGTGGTGGGAGAAATCGACGACCTGGCGGATGAGCCGGGTACGGCCCGCATCGAGCAACTGCACGCGCGTTTCGATGCCCGCCATCACCGCCTGGACCTTGCCCAAGCGCCGCTCACCCGCCTGTACTACAGCCTCGACCCCGCCAATCATCAGGTAGTGGCGATCCTGCTGTTCCACCACCTGACCCTCGACCACACCGCCGTGGACGTGGTCACTCGGGAGATGCGCGCCCTGTTGTTCGGCCAGGGCGACACGCTGCCGGCCGCCGTGCCGTACCGCAACTACGTGGCCCAGGCGCGCCTGGCGGACCCGGCAGGCCAGGAAGCGTTCTTCCGCGGGATGCTGGCCGACGTCGACGAACCCACCCTGCCGCTGGGCCTGGCCGACGTGCAAGGCGATGGCCGCGACATCGAGACCGCTTTCCAGACGCTGGACACCGCGCTCGGCCAACGCCTGCGCAGCCAGGCTCGTCAGTTGGGCGTCAGTGCCGCAAGCCTGATGCACCTGGCCTGGGCACGGGTGCTCGGGGCGCTCGCCGGCCGCCACGACGTGGTGTTCGGCACCGTGCTGATGGGCCGCCTGCAAGGCGGCGAGGGCGCCGAGCGGGCGTTGGGCATGTTCATCAACACCTTGCCGCTGCGGGTCGATACCCGCGCCACGGCACAGGCCGCCGTACGCGCCACGCACCGCAGCCTGTCGGCGCTGTTGGCCCATGAGCACGCGCCCCTGGCGCTGGCCCAGCGTTGCAGCGGCGTGGCGGCTGGGGCGCCGCTGTTCAGCGCCTTGCTCAACTACCGCCACAGCGGCGCCGACGCACCGCACGAGGGCGAAGGCCTGTGGGAAGGCGTGCGCCTGCTCGGCGGCGAAGAGCGCAGCAACTACCCGCTGACCCTGAGCGTCAACGACCTGAGCGAAGGTTTCAGCTTCAACGTGCTGGCGGTCGAAGGCATCGGCGCGCAACGGGTGATCGGGTGGATGGGCGCCGCACTTGGCCAGTTGCTGGAGGCGCTGGAGCAAGGTGCGGCCCATACGCTGGACAGCCTGCCAATCCTCGACGAGACGGCGCGCCGACAGTTGCTCGGCGACTTCAACGCCACCGCTCGCAGCTTCCCGCGCGGGCAGACCGTGCATGCCCTGGTCGAAGCCCAGGCGGCGCAGACGCCGGATGCCTCGGCGCTGAGCCAGGACGGCCAGGCGCTGAGCTATGGCGAGCTCAACCGACGCGCCAACCGCGTGGCGCATCGCCTGATCGAGCGCGGTGTGCGGTGCGGCGATCGGGTCGCGCTGTGCCTGCCGCGCAGCGTCGAACGGATCGTCGCCCTGCTGGCCGTGCTCAAGGCCGGTGCTGCCTACGTGCCGGTCGATCCCGACTACCCGGCCGAACGCATCGCCTACCTGCTCGGCGACAGCGCGCCGGCCTTGCTCCTGGCCGACGCCAGCCTCGGCGGCCTGCCCAGCGCGGTGCCGCGCCTGGACCTCGACCAGGCGGACGTCTGGCACACACTCGACAGCGACCCGCAGGTGGCGGGCCTGGACGCCCAGCGACTGGCCTACGTGGTGTACACCTCCGGGTCCACCGGCCAGCCCAAGGGCGTGATGATCGAACACCACACCCTGGCCAACCTGGTGCACTGGCACTGCGAGGCCTTCGCCCTGCAAGCCGGGGAGCGCACCTCGAGCGTCGCCGGCTTCGGTTTCGACGCCCTGGCCTGGGAGGTCTGGCCGGCCCTGTGCGCCGGCGCCACCCTGCACCTGCCTCCGGCGCACATAGGCAACGAGCACGTCGACGAGCTGCTCGACTGGTGGCTGGAGCAGCCTCTGGCGGTCAGCTTCCTGCCGACGCCGGTGGCCGAGCAGGCACTGCGCCGCGAACGCCAGCACCCGACCTTGCGCACACTGCTGATCGGCGGCGACCGCCTGCGCCAGTTCGACCGCGATCCCGGCTTCGCACTGGTCAACAACTACGGGCCGACCGAAACCACCGTGGTGGCCACTTCCGGCACGGTGTTGCCGGGTGCGACGCTGCACATCGGTCGGCCCATCGCCAACACCCGTGTCTACGTGCTGGACGCGCAACGCCAACCGGTGCCGATCGGCGTGGCCGGCGAGCTGTACATCGGCGGGGCGCAGGTGGCCCGCGGCTACTTCAACCGGCCCGAACTGACCGCCGAACGCTTCCTCGACGACCCCTTCAGCCGCCAGCCGGGCGCACGTCTGTACCGCAGCGGCGATCTGGTGCGCTGGAACGCCGATGGCACCCTGGATTACCTGGGCCGCAACGACGACCAGGTGAAAGTGCGCGGTGTACGCGTGGAATTGGGCGAGATCGAAGCCGCCCTGCGCGCGCAGCCCGGCATCGACGATGCCGTGGTGCTGGTGCGCGGCGAGCGGCTGTTGGCCTGGTTCAGCGAAACCGTGCCGGTGCCGCTCGAGCGACTGCGCCAGGGCCTGCTCGCCAGCCTGCCGGCGCACCTGCAACCGCAAGCCTTGGTGCGGGTGGCGCAATGGCCGTTGACCGCCCACGGCAAGCTCGACCGCCGGGCACTGCCCGAACCCGATGCCCTCGACCTGCTCGGCGAAGGCTACGTGGCGCCGCAAGGCGAGACCGAAACCCGCATGGCGGCCGTCTGGGCCGAGGTGCTGGGCGTCGAGCGGGTAGGGCGCCACGACGACTTCTTCGCGCTGGGGGGCCATTCCCTCTTGGCTGTGACCCTGATCGAGCGCCTGCGCCAGCAGGGCCTGGCGACCGACGTGCGGGTGCTGTTCAGCCAGCCCAGCGTGGCCGCGCTCGCCGCCGCCCTGGGCAGCGACCGCCAAGTCAGGGTGCCGGAAAACCGCATTGCGCCCGACTGCACGCAGATCACCCCGGCGATGCTGCCGTTGATCGACCTCGACGAGGCCAGCCTGGCCCGCATCGTCGCCACGGTGCCCGGTGGCGCAGCCAACGTGCAGGACATCTACCCGCTGGCACCGCTGCAAGAAGGCATTCTCTACCACCACCTGAGCGCCGTCGGCGCGGACCCGTACCTGTTGCAATGGCGCATCGCCTTCGATGGCCCGGCGCGCCTGCGGGCCTTCGCCGAGGCCCTGGACAAGGTCGTCGCCCGGCATGACGTGCTGCGTACCGCCGTGCTCTGGGACGGCCTGGCACAGCCGGTGCAGGTGGTGTGGCGCCAGGCACCGCTCGCGGTGATCGAACAAGGCGCGTCGACAGCGGCGTCCGCCCCGGCTCTGGAGCTGAGCCAAGCGCCGTTGATCCGCCTGCTGTACGGCCAAGGTGACGCTGGCCAGCGCATCGAAGCCACCTTGCAGTTCCACCACATCGTGCTCGACCACACCGCCATGAAAGTGGTGCTCGAAGAAATCCGCGACCACCTGCGCGGCCAGGCCCCGACCCAGCCTCCGGTGCCGTACCGCAACTACGTGGCCCAGGCGCGCCTGGCCATCAGCGAAGCCGAGCACGAAACCTTCTTCCGCGCCGCACTGGGCGACATCGACGCGCCGACCCTGCCGTACGGCCTGACCGACACCCAGGCCCAGGCCGGCGCGTTCGAACTGGCCACCGTGCAGCTGGACACCGACCATTACCAGCGCCTGCGCCGACAGGCCCAGCAATTGGGCGTCAGCGCCGCCAGCCTGGTGCACCTGGCCTGGGCAAGGCTGGTGTCGGCCACCAGCGGCCAGGACAGCGTGGTGTTCGGCACCGTGCTGCTCGGCCGCCTGCAAGGCGGCGAGGGCGCCGACCGCGGCCTGGGCATGTTCATCAACACCTTGCCGTTGCGTCTGGACCTCAATGGCCTGGGCGTGCGCGACGGTGTGCGCCTGGCGCACCAGCGCCTTGGCGCGCTGCTCGTGCACGAACACGCTTCCCTCGCCCTGGCCCAGCGCTGCAGCGGCGTGGCGGCGCCGTTGCCGCTGTTCAGCGCGATGCTCAACTACCGCCACGGTGCCAGCGCCGCCGAGCAGCAGGTGCAGCGCGAAGCCCTGGAAGGCATCGAAGCCTTGCCCAGCGGCGGGCATGGCAACTACCCGCTGAGCGTCAACGTCGATGACCTGGGCGACGGCCTGCGCCTGACCGCGCAAGTCACTTCGCACGTGGGCGCGCAGCGCGTCTGCGCGCAACTGCAACAGGTGTTGCTCGGCCTGCTGGATGCCCTGGAGCGGCAGCCCGACTTGCCCGTCCAGCACCTGACGGTGCTGCCCGCCGAAGCGCGCCAGCGGTTGCTCGACGCCGCTGCCGGCAGCCTGCGTGCGCAGTCTGAACAGCAGCCTCTGCACCAGCTGTTCGAAGCGCAGGTGCGGCACGCTCCCGACGCGCTGGCCCTGGTGGGCGAAGAAGGCGAGCTGAGCTATCGCCAGCTCGACGAACAGGCCAACCGACTGGCCCACCACCTGATCGCGCTGGGGGTCGAACCCGACCAACGTGTGGCGATCTGTGTCGAGCGCGGCCTGTCGCTGGTGGTCGGCCTGCTCGCCATCCTCAAGGCGGGCGGGGCCTACGTGCCGGTCGATCCTGGCTACCCAGCGGCGCGCATCGCGCACATGCTGGCCGACAGCGCGCCCCTGGCGGTGCTGGCCCACGCAGCGACCCGTACGCACGTGCAGTCGTCGTCGATCCCGGTGATCGACCTGGACGCGCCGACCTGGGGCGAGCAGCCGATCAACAACCCCCGCGTGCCGGGCCTCGGCGCGCAGCACCTGGCCTATGTGATCTACACCTCCGGCTCCACCGGCCTGCCCAAGGGTGTGATGGTCGAGCACCGCAACCTGGTCAACCTGGTGCAATGGAGCCAGGGCTTGTGCACCGGCAGTGTGCTGCACAAGACCCCGGTCAGCTTCGATGCCTCGGTGTGGGAACTGTTCTGGCCGCTGTGCAGCGGCCAGCGCCTGGTCCTGGCGCGCCCGGACGGCCAGCGCGACCCGCACTATCTGGCGCAACTGATCCAGGCGCAGCAGGTCAACGTGGTGCAGTTCGTGCCCGTGTTGCTGCGCCAATTCCTCGACCAGGCGCAGAGTGCCGCGTGCACCAGCCTGACCGACATCGTATGCGGCGGCGGCGAGCTGACGCCGGCCCTGGCGGCCCTGGTGCGCCAGCGTCTGCCGGGCGTGCGCCTGCACAACGTCTACGGCCCCACCGAAGCCACCGTCGATTGCAGCCTGTGGACCCTGGAGCCCTACGCGCCGTTGCCGCACGACGTGCTGCCGATCGGCCGCGCCATCGACAACACCCAGCTCTACGTGCTCGACCGCTACGACCAGCCGGTGCCGTGGGGCGTGGTCGGCCATCTGCACATCGGCGGCGCCGGGGTCGCCCGCGGCTACCTGGGCCTGCCCGAGCAACAGGCCGAACGCTTCATCGCCAGCCCGTTCGCGGCCGGCGAGCGGCTGTACCGCAGCGGCGACCTGGTGCGCCAGCGGGCCGACGGCAACCTCGAATTCCTCGGCCGTAACGACCACCAGGTGAAAATCCGTGGCTTGCGCATCGAGCTGGGCGAAATCGAGGCCTGCCTGCTGCGCGAGGCCGCAGCGCGCGACGCCGTGGTGCTGGCCTTCGACGAACGCCTGGTGGCGTACTACACCGGTGCGCCACAGGCGGCCGACAGCCTGCGCCAGACGCTGCTCGCGCACCTGCCCGACTACATGGTCCCGGGGCTGTACGTCCACCTCGACGCGCTGCCGCTGACCCCCAACGGCAAGCTCGACCGCCAGGCACTGCCAGCGCCGGACGCCAGCCTCCAGCAAACGACGTACGAGGCGCCGCAAGACGGCACCGAACGCCTGCTAGCCCATCTGTGGGCCGAGCTGCTCGGCGTCGAGCGGGTGGGGCGGCACGACAACTTCTTCGCCCTCGGCGGCCATTCGCTGTTGGCCGTGAGCCTCACCGCACGCCTGCGCCTGGAAGGGTTGCAGGTCGATGTGCGGACTCTGTTCGGCCAGCCGACCATCGCCGCATTGGCGGCCACCCTGGGCCGCAACCGGCAGGTCGCCGTGCCCGAGAACCGTATTCCGGCCGATTGCGCGCACATCACGCCCGCGCTGCTCAGCCTGATCGACCTCGACCAGGCCGCCATCGACCGTATCGTCGCCAGCGTGCCGGGCGGCGCCGCCAACGTGCAGGACATCTACCCGTTGGCGCCGTTGCAGGAGGGGATTCTCTACCACCACCTGAGCGCGCCCGAGCACGACCCCTACGTGCTCTATTCACGCATGCGCTTCGACAGCGCCGAGCGCTTGCAGGCCTTCGCCGATGCGCTGGAGCAGGTGATCGCGCGGCATGACGTGCTGCGCACCAGCGTGCTGTGGGACGGCCTGCCGCAGCCGGTGCAGGTGGTCTGGCGCCAGGCACCGCTCGCAGTCATCGAAACGCCCGTTGGCGCTGAGGACGCAGGCGTCGCTTGCGACAGCCGCCTGGACCTGGCCCGCGCGCCCCTCATGCGCTTGCTGCACACCTGCGACGATGGCCGTATCGAAGCCACGCTGCAGTTCCACCACATCGTGCTCGACCACACCGCCCTTGAGGTCATCGGCCAGGAGCTGCTGGCCTTCATGCAGGGTCAGCCCGCCCCGGCGCCGGCTCCTGCGCCTTACCGCAACTACGTGGCCCAGGCGCGCCTGGGCATCAGCGCGGCCGAGCACGAAGCCTTCTTCCGCGCGCAGTTGGGCGACATCGATGCGCCGACGCTGCCGTACGGCTTGAACGATGTGCAGGGCGACGGCCGCGACATGCAGGAGGCCAAGCAGGCGTTGGCGCCCGCACTGGCAACCGGCCTGCGCCAGCAGGCGCGCGTACTCGGCATCAGCGTCGCCAGCCTGTTCCACCTGGCCTGGGCCCGCGTGCTGGGCGCGGCCAGCGGCCAGGACCGCGTGGTCTTCGGCAGCGTGCTGCTCGGCCGCCTGGAAGGCGGCGAGGGCGCCGAACGGGCCTTGGGCATGTTCATCAACACCCTGCCGCTGCGCGTCGACCTGGGCCAGGTCGGCGTGCGCGACGCAGCGCTGGCCACGCACCAGCGCCTGAGCGCGCTGCTTGCCCACGAGCATGCTTCGCTGGCCTTGGCCCAGCGCTGCAGTGGCGTGGCGGCGCCGTTGCCGTTGTTCAGCGCGATGCTCAACTACCGCCACGGCGCCGAACGCAGTGCCGAGCAGCAGCAGGCCTGGGAAGGCATCGAGGTGCTGGACGCCCAGGAACGCACCAACTACCCGCTGAGCCTGAACGTGGACGACCTGGGCGAAGATTTTCGCCTGGTGGCCATGGCCCCGGCGCAGGTGGGCGCGGCGCGGGTCTGCGCGCAGATGGGCCAGGTGCTCGAAGCCATGCTCGCGGCGCTGGAGCACGACCCGCAGTTGCCAGCGCAGCGCCTGTCGGTGCTCGACGCACCGGAACGTCGGCGCGTGCTGGTCGAATTCAACGACACCCAGGTCGCCTATGAAATGGAGCGCACGCTGCATGGCCTGATCGAAGCGCAGGTCGAACGCACGCCGGAGGCGTTGGCGGTCAATGCGCAAGAAGGCGCATTGAGCTACCGCCAACTCAACGAGCAGGCCAACCGCCTGGCCCACCACCTGATCGACCTCGGGGTCAAGCCGGACGACCGCGTGGCGATCTGCGTCGAACGCGGCCTGTCCATGGTGGTGGGCCTGCTGGCCGTGCTCAAGGCGGGCGGTGCCTATGTGCCGGTCGACCCGGAGTATCCGGCCGAACGCGTGCGGCACATGCTCGAAGACAGCGCGCCGGTGGCGGTGCTGGTGCATGCCGCCACCCGCCACGTGCCGGGCGACGCCCAGGTGATCGACCTGGACCTGCCGACCTGGCACGCATACCCCGCCAGCAACCCCGTGGTCGCTGGCCTGACGCCACGCCACCTGGCCTACGTGATCTACACGTCGGGCTCGACCGGGCTGCCCAAGGGCGTGATGAACGAACACCGCGCGGTGGTCAACCGCCTGCTGTGGATGCAGGACGCCTACGGCCTGGAAGCGGACGATGTGGTCTTGCAGAAAACGCCGTTCAGTTTCGACGTGTCGGTATGGGAATTCCTCTGGCCGCTGCAAACCGGTGCGCGCCTGGTCATGGCCCGCCCAGGCGGCCACCGCGACCCCGAGTACCTGCGCGAGACCCTGCACCGCGAGGGCGTGACCACGCTGCACTTCGTGCCGTCGATGCTCGACGTGTTCCTCGCCCATGGCGAGGGCTCGGCAAGCGCCCTGTACAAGGGGCGCCTGGCGCGCGTGCTGTGCAGTGGCGAAGCCCTGCCGGGCAGCCTGGTGCGCAGGTTCCACGCGCACCTGCCGGACGTGGCCCTGCACAACCTCTACGGCCCGACCGAAGCGGCGGTGGACGTCAGCGCCTGGCCCTGCGCCACGGCACCGGACAACACGCCGATCGGCAAGCCGATCGCCAACACCACCCTTTACGTGCTCGATGCCGAGGGCCAGCCGGTGCCGCAGGGTGTGGTCGGCGAGCTGTTCATCGGCGGCGTGCAGGTAGCCCGCGGTTACCTGAACCGCGCCGCGCTCACCGCCGAGCGTTTCGTCGACGATCCGTTCGCCCCGCATGCCGACGCACGCCTGTACCGCACGGGCGATCTGGCCCGGCACCTGCCCGACGGCAACCTCGAGTACCTGGGCCGCAACGACGACCAGGTCAAGCTGCGCGGCCTGCGCATCGAACTGGGCGAGATCCAGGCAGGCCTGACCGCCATCGATGGCGTGCAGGAGGCGGTGGTGGTCGCCCGCGACCAGCGCCTGATCGCCTACCACACCGGCACGCCGCACTGCAGCGAAACGCTGCGCGAGGCCCTGCTGGCGCACCTGCCCGAATTCATGGTGCCGGCGCAGTTCATGCACCTCGACGCGCTGCCGCTCAGCCCCAACGGCAAACTCGACCGCAAGGCGCTGCCTGCGCCGGGCGCGGTCGAGGAGCGCCCGTTCGAGGCGCCGATTGGCGCCACGGAAACCTTGTTGGCCGCGCTCTGGAGCGAACTGCTGGGGGTGACGCGCGTTGGCCGTCACGACAACTTCTTCGAGCTGGGCGGCCACTCGCTGCTGGCGGTCAGCCTCACCTCGCGCCTGCGCCAGCAGGGCTTGCAGGCCGACATCCGCGTGCTGTTCGGCCAGCCGACCCTGGCCGCTTTGGCGGCGGCCATCGGCGACGACTGCGCGTTGCAAGTGCCGGCCAACGGCATTGCGGCCGGCTGCACGCACATCACCCCGGCCATGCTGCCGCTCGCGGAGCTGTCGCAGGCCTCGCTCGACGGGCTGGTCGCACAGATTCCGGGCGGTGCGCGCAACGTGCAGGACATCTACGGCCTGGCGCCGTTGCAGCAGGGCATCCTCTACCATCACCTGGCCAGCGAAGGGACCGACCCTTACATCTTGCACGCCCGCTTCGCCTTCCCCGACCAGGCCACCCTGGAGGCGTTCGCCGCGGCCCTGGACCAGGTCATCGCGCACCATGATGTGCTGCGCACCAGCCTGCACTGGCAGCATCTCGAAGAGCCCGTACAGGTCGTCTGGCGCGAGGTGCCTTCGGTCCGAGCCGGTTGGGCGCTTGAGGACGCCACGCCCCTCAGTCTGGGCAGTGCGCCCTTGATCCGCCTTCACCCTCTGCAAGCCGATGGGCGCCTCGAAGCGACCCTGTCGATCCACCACATCATCCTCGACCACGCCGCCGTGGCGCAGCTGGTGGCGCAGGTCACCGCCGTACTGCACGGCCAGGCGCTGCCGCTCGACAGCGTGCCGTACCGCAACTACGTGGCCCAGGCACGTCTGGGCGGCGACAGCCAAGCCGAGCAGGCGCTGTTCCACGAGCTGCTGGGCGACATCGACGCACCGACCGAAGTCTTCGGTCTGCGCTCCGCGCACAGCGATGGCCAACCCGTGTTCGACGCCCGCCAGGCGCTCGACCTCGACCTGTCCGCCCGGTTGCGTGAGCAGGCGCGGCGGTTGGGCATCAGCGTTGCCAGCCTGCTTCACCAGGCCTGGGGGCAGGTGCTGGCCACGCTGTCCGGGCGTGAGGAGGTGGTGTTCGGCACCGTGCTGCTCGGCCGCCTGCGAGGCGGCGAGGGCGCCGAACGGGCGCTGGGCATGTTCATCAACACCTTGCCGCTGCGCGTCAGCGTGGGTGCGCAAGGGGTCGCCGAGGGCGTGCGCCTGACCCACCAGCGCCTGGCCCGGTTGCTCGCCCACGAGCAGGCCTCCCTGGCCGCCGCGCAGCGTTGCAGCGGCGTGCCGACCACCCAGCCGTTGTTCACCAGCCTGCTCAACGTGCGCCACAGCGTGCCGGCCGAGACCGGGCTGCGCGACGCCTGGCAGGGCATCGAACAACTGGCGGCGCACGAGCGCAGCCACTACCCGCTGGTGGTCAACGTCGACGACCTGGGCGATGCCTTCGTGCTCACCGTACAGGCCGTGGCGCAGGTGGACGGCAGCCACGTCTGCCGCCTGCTCGAGGCCGCTCTCGACCAATTGGCCAAGGCCCTGGAGCAGGCGCCGACAACGGCCCTGGCACAGCTCGGGTGCCTGCCACCCGCCGAGCGCGAGCAAGTGCTGCACGGCTTCAACGCCACGCGCCGCGACTACCCGCGCGACCAGGCCGTGCACCGGCTGTTCGAGGCCTGCGTCGCACGCAGCCCGGACGCGCTCGCGGTGGTGCACGGGCAGCGGCAGCTCAGCTACCGGCAGCTCGCCCAGCAGGCCAACCGCCTGGCCCATCACCTGCTGAGCCTGGGCGTGGGCCCAGGCGACCGCGTCGCACTGCTGCTGCCGCGTGGGTTCGAGCTGCTGGCGGCGCAGCTGGCGGCGAGCCAATGCGCGGCGGTCTACGTGCCGCTCGACGGCAATGCACCGGCCGAGCGTCAAGCCTTCATGGTCGCCGACAGCCAGGCCAAGGTGCTGCTGACCCACAGCGGCGAACCGCACCTGGGCGAGGCCTTGCGCGTCGAACTCGACCGGCATGACTTCGCCGAGTACCCGACGCATTCGCCAGACATCGCGGTCGATGCCGATAGCGCGGCGTACGTCATGTACACCTCCGGCTCCACCGGCGCGCCGAAGGGCGTGCAGGTGCCGCACCGGGCCATCGTGCGCCTGGTGATCAACAACGGTTTCGCCACCTTCACCGCCCAGGACCGGGTGGCCTTCGCCTCCAACCCGGCGTTCGACGCCAGTACCCTGGAAGTCTGGGCGGCGCTGCTCAACGGCGGCGCGCTGGTGGTCATCGACCAGGACCAGGTGCTGTCGCGCCAGGCCTTGCGCGAGGTGCTGCTGGAACGGGCGGTCAGCGTGCTGTGGCTGACCGCGGGGCTGTTCCACCAGTTCGCCGACGACCTGCTGCCGGCGCTGGCCAGGCTGCGCTACCTGATGGTCGGCGGCGACGTGCTCGACCCGGCGGTGATCGCCCGGGTCCTGCGCGAAGGCGCGCCGGCCCACCTGCTCAACGGCTATGGCCCGACCGAAGCCACCACCTTCAGCACCACCCATGCGATCGCCAGCGTCGGCGAGGGCAGCATTCCCATCGGCAGACCGGTCGGCAACGGCCGTTGCTACGTGCTCGATGCCCGCCAGCAGCCGCTGCCGGTCGGCGCGGTCGGCGAGCTGTACATCGGCGGCGACGGCGTGGCCCTGGGCTACCTCGGCCAGCCGGCGCTGACTGCCGAGCGCTTCCTCGACGATCCGTTCAGCGCCGAGCCAGGCGCACGGATGTACCGCAGCGGCGACCTGGTGTGCTGGCAGGCCGACGGCAGCCTGCGCTACCTGGGCCGCGCCGATCAGCAGATCAAACTGCGCGGTTTCCGCATCGAATTGGGCGAGATCGAGGCGTGCCTGGGCCGTTGCGCCGGTGTCCGCGACACCGTCGTGGTGCTGCGCGAAGACACCCCTGGCGACAAGCGCCTGGTGGCCTACTTCACGGCCGACGCACCCGTGCCGGCCCTCGCCACGTTGCACGAACACCTGCAAGGCCAGTTGCCGGACTACATGCTGCCGGCGGCCTACGTGCGCCTGGACGCACTGCCGTTGACCGCCAACGGCAAGCTCGATCGCCGGGCGCTGCCGCTAACGGACGCCCACGCCGTGCTCAGCCGCACCTTCGAAGCGCCGCAGGGCGAGGTGGAGCGCACACTGGCAGCCATCTGGGCAGCCGTGCTCAAGGTCGAGCAGGTCGGCCGCCACGACCACTTCTTCGAACTGGGCGGCCATTCGCTGCTCGCCGTGACTCTGGTCGAGCGCATGCGCAACGCCGGGCTGAGCGCCGATGTGCGCGTGCTGTTCGCCCAACCGACCCTGGCGGCGCTGGCCGCGGCGGTGGGCAGCGGGCGCGAAGTGCAGGTGCCGGCCAACCGGGTGCCATGCGATGCCGTGCGGATCACCCCGGCCATGCTCAGCCTGATCGAGCTCGACCCGGCAGCCATCGAGCGAATCGTCGCCAGTGTTCCGGGCGGTGCCGCCAACGTGCAGGAAATCTACCCATTGGCCCCGTTGCAGGAGGGCATCCTCTACCACCACTTGAGCGCCGAACGCGGCGACCCGTACCTGCTGCAATCGCGCCTGGCCTTCGACAGCCTGGCTCAGTTGCGGACGTGGGCCGGGGCGTTGCAGCAGGTCATCGACCGCCACGACATTCTGCGCACCGCGGTGGTCAGCGATGGGCTGGAGCAACCCGTGCAGGTGGTGTGGCGCGAGGCGCAAATGGCCGTGACGGCGATCGACGACCTGGTCGGCGACGACGTGATCGGCGCCCTGCAAGCGCGCTTCGACGCCCGTCACCAGCGCCTGGACCTCGCGCACGCCCCGCTGATGCGCCTGGTGCATGCCGACGATCCGAGCAACGCCCGCGTGGTGGCGATCCTGCAATTCCACCATTTGGTCCTCGACCACACCGCCATGGAGGTGATCGCCGACGAAATGCAGGCCTTGTTGGCCGGCGACGGCGGGCGACTGCCTGCGCCGGTGCCGTACCGCACCTATGTCGCGCAAGCGCGTCTGGGCGCGGACGCGGCTGGTCACGAGGCGTTCTTCCGCGACATGCTGGGCGACCTCGACGCCCCCACGCTGCCGTTCGGCCTGGCCGATGTGCGCGGCGACGGCGGCGCCATCGAAGAGGCGCACTTGCCGGTCGCGCCCGCCGTGGCCCGGCAATTGCGCGAGCAGGCCCGGCGCCTGGGCGTGAGCGCCGCGAGCCTGGCGCACCTGGCCTGGGCGCGGGTGCTCGGGGTGCTGGCCAACCGTACGGACGTGGTCTTCGGCACCGTACTGATGGGCCGCCTGCAGGGCGGCGAGGGCGCCGACCGTGCCCTGGGGGTGTTCATCAACACGCTGCCGCTGCGCATCGACCTGACCGCCCCCGTGGCGCAGGCCGTGCAGGTCACCCACCAGCGCCTGTCGGCCTTGCTCGGCCATGAGCATGCATCCCTGGCGCTGGCCCAGCGTTGCAGTGGCGTGGCGGCTTCGATGCCGCTGTTCAGCGCCTTGTTCAACTACCGCCACAGTAGCGCCGGCACGCCCGCCAGGAACGATGCCCACCTGCAAGGCGTGCGCCTGTTGGGGGGCGAGGAACGCAGCAACTATCCGCTGACGCTCAGCGTCGACGACCTGGGCGAAGGCTTCGCCCTGAGCGTGCTGGCCCAGGAGGGCATCGGCGCCGAACGTGTCGCGCAGTGGATGGACCAGGCCCTGACGCAACTGGGCCAGGCCCTGGCGCAGGCCGCCGATACCCCGGTCGAGGGGCTGTCGATCCTCGATGGGCCGGCCCGCCGGCAACTGCTCGAAGCCTTCAACGCCACGACCCGCGCGTATCCACAAGGCCGCAGCGTGCATGCCCTGGTCGAAGCCCAGGCCGCGCGAGCCCCGCAAGCGGCGGCCCTGGTGCAGGACGGCCAGGTGCTCAGCTATGGCGAACTCAACCGCAGCGCCAACCGCCTGGCACACCACCTGCTGCGCCGTGGCGTGCGCCTGGGCGACCGGGTCGCGGTGTGCCTGCCGCGCAGCTTCGAGCGCCTGGTCGCTGTGCTGGCCGTGCTCAAGGCCGGCGCCGCCTACGTGCCGGTGGACCCCGGCTACCCGGGCGAGCGCATCGCCTATTTGCTGCACGACAGCGCGCCCACGCTGGTGCTGGCCGATGCCAGCACCACGCACCTGCTCGGCGACGCCGCGCAGGTGCTGCTGGACCGCGACGCCTGGCAGGGCGAGGTGCAGGACGACCCGCACATCGCCGGGTTGGATGCGCAGCAACTGGCCTACGTGGTCTACACCTCCGGCTCCACCGGCCAGCCCAAGGGCGTGATGGTCGAGCACCACACCTTGTGCAACCTGGTGCATTGGCACTGCGAGGCCTTCGA
Source organism: Pseudomonas sp. MLB6B (assembly GCF_054508135.1). NCBI lineage: Bacteria > Pseudomonadati > Pseudomonadota > Gammaproteobacteria > Pseudomonadales > Pseudomonadaceae > Pseudomonas > Pseudomonas sp. MLB6B. The sequence goes on from NZ_CP199313.1 coordinate 3,093,829, forward strand.
GCTGGGCGCCGGCAGCCACACCAGTACGGTGGCCGGCTTCGGCTTCGACGCGGTGGCCTGGGAAGTGTGGCCGGCGCTGAGCAGCGGCGCGGTGCTGCACCTGCCGCCCGCGCGCATTGCCGGCGAGCACGTCGACGAACTGCTCGACTGGTGGCTGGAGCAGCCCTTGCAGGTCAGCTTCCTGCCCACTCCAGTGGCCGAGCAGGCCCTGCGCCGCGAGCGTCAGCACCCGACCCTGCGCACCTTGCTGGTGGGCGGCGACCGACTGCGCCACTTCGACCGGGATCCAGGCTTTGCGCTGGTCAACAACTACGGCCCGACCGAAACCACCGTGGTGGCGACCTCCGGGCAGTTGCAACCTGGCGCCGCCTTGCACATCGGCCGACCGATCGCCAACACCCGCGTGTACGTGCTCGACGGCCAACGCCAGCCGGTGCCGGTCGGCGCGGTCGGCGAGCTGTACATCGGTGGCGCAGGCGTCGCCCGTGGCTACCTGAACCGCGCGGACCTCACCGAGCAGCGTTTCTTCGCCGACCCCTTCGACAGCGAGGCCCAGGCGCGCATGTACCGCAGCGGCGACCTGGTGCGCTGGCAGGCCGACGGCACCCTCGAATTCCTCGGGCGCAACGACGACCAGGTGAAAATCCGCGGTGTGCGCGTGGAGCTTGGCGAAATCGAAGCCGCACTGGCCGCGCAGCCTGGCATACGCGAAGCCGTGGTGCTGGTGCGCGACGAGCGGCTGCTGGCTTGGTTCACCGAGGCCGCGCCGGTGGCCGTCGAAACGTTGCGCGGCGCATTGCAGGCGAGCCTGCCGTCGCACCTGGTGCCATTGGCGTTCATGCGCCTCGAGGCCCTGCCGCTGACCCAGCACGGCAAGCTCGACCGCCAGGCCTTGCCGGACCCGGACCCGCAGTGGCTGGTCGGCCAGGCCTACGCCGCTCCGCAGGGCGCGGTGGAGACCGCCCTGGCCCAGGTCTGGGCCGACATGCTGGGCGTGCCGCAGGTGGGCCGCCACGACAACTTCTTCGAACTGGGCGGCCACTCGCTGCTGGCGGTCAACCTCACCGCGCGCTTGCGCCGCGAAGGCTTGCCGGTCGATGTGCGCACCTTGTTCGGCCAGCCGACCATCGCCGCCCTGGCGACCACCCTCGGCGCGGCGCGGCAGGTCCCGGTGCCGGACAACCTGATTCCAGCCGGCTGCACCCACATCACCCCGGACCTGCTGCCGCTGGTGGCGCTGGACGCCGACGCCATCGAGCGCATCGTCGCCCAGGTGCCGGGCGGCGCCGCCAACGTGCAGGACATCTACCCCCTGGCCCCCTTGCAGGAAGGGATTCTCTACCACCACCTGAGCGCGGCGGAGCATGACCCCTACGTGCTGCAATCGCGCTTCGCCTTCGCCAGCCGCGAGCACCTGAGCCGCTTCGCCGCGGCGTTGGACAAGGTCATTGCCCGCCACGACGTGCTGCGCACCGCGATCCTCTGGGACGGCTTGCCGCAGCCGCTGCAAGTGGTCTGGCGCACGGCGCCGCTCGCGCTGATCGACACCGCTGCGAGCCCTGGCGAAGCGGCCAAGGGCAAGCTCGATCTGTCTCGCGCGCCGCTGCTGCGTCTGCTGCACAGCGAGGTCGCAGGGCGCATCGAAGCCACCTTGCAGTTCCACCACATCGTCCTCGACCACACCGCCATGGCGGTGGTCGGCGAAGAGCTGGTCGGTTACCTGCAAGGCGACGCGGAGCCTGCCCAGCCGTCGGTGCCTTACCGCAACTACGTGGCCCAGGCGCGCCTGGGCGTCAGCCAGGCCGAGCACGAGGCGTTCTTCCGTGCGCAACTGGCCGACATCGACGAGCCGACCCTGCCGTTCGGCCTGAGCGACGTACAGGGCGACGGCCGCGACATCGAGGAGGCCCAGCTGTGGCTGCCCGACGACCTGGCCCAGCGCCTGCGCCAGCAGGCGCGGCTACTGGGCGTCAGTGTGGCCAGCCTGTTCCACCTGGCCTGGGCCCGCTTGCTAAGCGCGGCCAGCGGCCAGGACCGCGTAGTGTTCGGCACCGTGCTGCTCGGCCGTCTGCAAGGCGGTGAGGGCGCCGAGCGGGCGCTGGGCATGTTCATCAACACCTTGCCGCTGCGCATCGACCTGGCAGGCACCGGCCTGCGCGAAGGGGCGCAGATGGCCCATCGGCGCCTCAGCGCGCTGCTGGCCCACGAACACGCGCCCCTGGCCGTGGCCCAGCGTTGCAGTGGCGTGGCCGCGCCACTGCCGCTGTTCAGCGCGATGCTCAACTACCGTCACAGCACCCAGGCCAGTGCCAGCCAGCGCCAGGCGAGCCAGGGCATGGAGACCCTCGAAAGCCAGGAGCGCAGCAACTACCCGCTGGGCTTGAACGTGGACGACCTGGGCGACGGCTTGCGTCTGGTGGCCATGACCCCGGCGCACATCGGCGCGGCGCGCATCTGCGGGCAGATGCACCAGGTGCTCGCAGCCATGGTCACAGCCCTCGAAGACCAGCCGGAACTCGCCTTGCAGCACGTGCCGGTGCTCGACGCCCAGGAGCGCCAGCGCGTGCTGGTGGACTTCAACGCCACCGCCGTGCCCTACGACCTGGAGCACACCTTGCACGGCCTGATCGAGCGCCAGGTGGCGCGCACGCCGGATGCGTTGGCGCTACGTGCCGAGGAGGGCGACCTGAGCTATCGCCAGCTAAACGAGCAGGCCAACCGCCTGGCGCATCACCTGATCGACGTGGGGGTCAAACCCGACGAACGCGTCGCGATCTGCGTGGAACGCGGCGTGTCGATGGTGGTAGGGCTGCTGGCCATCCTCAAGGCGGGCGGCGCCTACGTGCCGGTCGACCCCGACTATCCGGCCGAGCGCGTCAGGCACATGCTCGACGACAGCGCGCCCGTGGCGCTGCTGGTGCATGCCGCGACCCGCGAGGTGGCGTCGCATGCGCACGTCATCGACCTGGATCGGCCGACCTGGCAGGCGCAGCCGGCGACCGATCCGGTGGTCGTGGCCTTGACCCCGCGGCACTTGGCCTACGTGATCTACACCTCGGGCTCCACCGGCTTGCCCAAAGGCGTGATGAACGAGCATCGCGCAGTGGTCAACCGACTGCTGTGGATGCAGGACGCCTACGGCCTGACGGCCGACGACGTGGTCCTGCAGAAGACTCCGTTCAGCTTCGACGTCTCGGTGTGGGAGTTCCTCTGGCCGTTGCAGACCGGCGCGCGCCTGGTCATGGCCCGGCCGGGCGGGCACCGTGATCCTGAGTACCTGCGCACGGCCATCCGCCGCGAAGGCGTGACCACACTGCACTTCGTGCCCTCGATGCTGGACGTCTTCCTCGCCCATGGCGAGGCGGCGGCCGACGGCCTCAAGCGCGTGCTGTGCAGCGGCGAAGCCCTGCCGGGCAGCCTGGTGAGCCGATTCCACGCGCAGTTGCCCGACGTCGAGTTGCACAACCTCTACGGTCCGACCGAGGCCGCAGTGGACGTCAGCGCCTGGCCGTGCGTCACGGCGCCGGACGACACCCCGATCGGCACGCCCATCGCCAACACCACCCTGTACGTGCTCGATGGCCAAGGCCAGCCGGTGCCGCAGGGCGTGGCCGGGGAGCTGTTCATCGGCGGCGTGCAGGTGGCCCGCGGCTACCTGAATCGGCCCGAACTCACCGCCGAGCGCTTCCTCGACGACCCGTTCAGCACCCGGCCGGGCGCACGGATGTACCGCACCGGCGACCTGGCGCGGCATGCGCCCGACGGCACGCTGCATTACCTGGGGCGCAACGACGACCAGGTGAAGGTGCGCGGCCTGCGCATCGAGCTGGGCGAAATCCAGGCGCGGCTGACCGCCGTCACCGGGGTCAAGGAGGCCGTGGTGGTCGCCCGCGAACACCGCCTGATCGCGTACTACACCGGTGCACCGCAGACCAGTGACACCCTGCGCGCCGCGCTGCTCGCGCATCTGCCCGAGTTCATGGTGCCGGCGCAGTTCATGCACCTGGACGCGCTGCCGCTCAGCCCCAACGGCAAGCTCGACCGCAAGGCGCTGCCCGACTCGGGCGTGGCGCAGGAGCGCCCGTTCGAAGCGCCCGAAGGCGACACCGAAACCCTGCTGGCCGCCATCTGGAGCGAGCTGCTGGGCGTGGCGCGGGTAGGGCGCCACGACAACTTCTTCGAACTGGGCGGCCACTCGCTGCTGGCGGTGACCCTGACCTCGCGCTTGCGCGAACAGGGCCTGGAAGCCGACGTGCGCGCCCTGTTCGAACAACCCACTTTGGCCGGCTACGCAGCCATCACAGACAGAATGGAGATCGTCCTGTGAGCATCAACCAACTACTTACGACCCTCACGGCCAACAACGTGCAACTGGCGCTCAAGGACGGCCAGCTGATAGTGCAGGGCAACCGCCAGGCATTGACCGACGCGGCCCTGGTGGCGCGCCTGCGCGAGCACAAGCCCGCGCTGGTGGCGATGATCGAGCGCGGCGAGTACGTGGCCGTCAAACAAGGCGCGGTGCAGGTGCCGGACAACCTCATCGCACCCGGCTGCACCCACCTCACGCCGGCGCTGCTCAACCTGATCGAGCTCGACCAGGCCAGCCTCGACGGGCTGGTCGCCGGCATCCCCGGCGGCGCCCCCAACGTGCAGGACATCTACCCCTTGGCGCCGCTGCAACAGGGCATGTTGTTCCACCATGCCAGCGCCACCGGGCACGACCCCTACGTGATGCAGGCGCGCTTCGAATTCGCCAGCGAACAGCGCTTGCAGGACTTCGCCGAGGCCTTGCGCGGCGTGATCGCCCGCCACGACATCCTGCGCACCTCGGTGCATTGGCAGGGCCTGGAGACCCCGCTGCAAGTGGTCTGGCGGCAGGTCGAGCTGCCGATCCTGACGCTGGTGCAGGACGATCCCGCGCGCCACCGTTTCGACCTGACCCAGGCGCCGCTGATCCGTCTGCTGCGCGAGCCGGCGCAGGCCGACGGCCCCTTGAGCGCGACGCTGCAGTTCCACCACATCGCCATGGACCACAGTGCCCTGGAGGTGGTGCGCCAGGAACTGATCGCCTTCCTCACCGGCCAGGCGCAGCACCTGGGCACCCCGGTGCCGTTTCGCAACTATGTGGCGCAAGCGGTGCTGGGCATCGGCCAGGCGCAGCACGAAGCGTTCTTCCGCGACATGCTCGGCGACATCGACGAGGCGACCCTGGCCTATGGCCTCCAGGACGTACAGGGCGACGGCGCCGTACACCACGAGCATGCGCTCGATCTGCCCCTTGAGCTGTGCCGGGGCCTGCGTGCCTATGCGCGGGCACAGGGCGTCAGCCTCGCCAGCCTGTTCCACCTGGCCTGGGGCCGGGTGCTGGGCGGTCTGACCGGCCGTTCCCAGGTGGTGTTCGGCACGGTGCTGATGGGCCGGCTGCAAGGCGCCGAGGCCACGGACCGGGCCTTGGGCATCTTCATCAACACCTTGCCGCTCAGGGTCGACCTCGAGGAGGTGGACCTGCTGACGGCGCTGCGCGACACCCACCAGCGCCTGAGCGCGCTGATGCGCCACGAGCATGCGCCACTGGCGTTGGCCCAGCGGTGCAGCGGCGTGGCGGCCCCGGCGCCGCTGTTCAACGCGCTGCTCAACTACCGCCACAGCACGGCGGCCACCCATGCGCCACGGCGCGCAGCGCTGGCCGGGATCGACGTGGTCGATTCGGTCGAGGCGACCAACTACCCGCTGACCCTCAGCGTCGACGACCTGGGCGAGGCCTTGCGCCTGACCCTGCTGGCCAGTGTCGAGGTGCCGGCGCAGCGGGTCTGCGCCTACCTGCGGCAGACCCTGGAAAGCCTGCTGCGCACGCCGCAGGCCCAAGTGGCGACGCTCCAGATGCTGCCGGACAGCGAACGCCAGACACTGCTGGAAGGCTTCAATGCCTGCCAGGCCCCCTACGCCGGCGACCTGACCTTGCAGCGACGCATCGAGCGTCAGGCCCAGGCGCATCCGCACGCCACGGCCGCCACCCAGGATGGCGCCTGTCTGAGCTATGCCGAACTCAACCGCCAGGCCAATGCGCTGGCCCATCACCTGATCGGCCTCGGCGTAGTGCCCGACGACCGCATCGCGGTGGTGGCCCGGCGCGGCCTGGAGACCTTGGTCGGTCTGCTGGCCGTGCTCAAGGCCGGTGCCGGCTACGTGCCGGTAGACCCCGCCCACCCGGACGAGCGCGTGCAGTACCTGCTCGACGACAGCGCGCCGGTGGCGATCCTGACCCAGCACGCCCTGTGTGGGCGCTTGGGCGCGCGGCAAGTGCCCGTGCTGCTGCTCGACCGGCCCGAATGGCCGGTACGCGACCACGACCCGGTCGTGCCGGGCCTCGACGCGCACCGCCTGGCCTATGTGATCTACACCTCCGGCTCCACCGGCCAGCCCAAGGGCGTGATGGTCGAGCACCAGAGCGTCGACAACCTGGTCGACTGGCACTGCCGCGCCTTCGACCTGCGCCAGGGCCGGCACACCTCGTGCCTGGCGGGTTTCGGCTTCGACGCCATGGCCTGGGAGGTCTGGCCCGCCCTGTGCGCCGGCGCCACCTTGCACCTGGCGCCGAACGCCGACGGCCACGAAGCGCTCGACGCCATGCTCGCCTGGTGGCAGGCCCAGCCACTGGATGTCAGCTTTCTGCCCACACCCGTCGCCGAGTACGCCTTCAGCCACCAGCTCGACCACCCGACCTTGCGCACCCTGCTGGTTGGCGGCGACCGCCTGCGCCCGTTCAACCGCACCCAGCGCTTCGACGTGGTCAACAACTACGGCCCGACCGAGGCCACCGTCGTGGCCAGCTCGGGCGTGGTCGAGGCGGGCGGGACGCTGCACATCGGCCGGCCGGTGGACAACGCCCGCCTGTACGTGCTCGACGCGCGTCGCCAGCCCGTGGCGCTGGGCGTGCCGGGCGAACTGTACATCGGCGGCGCCGGCGTGGCGCGGGGCTACCTCAAGCGCCCGGCGCTGACCGCCGAGCGTTTCCTCCAGGACCCGTTCACGACCACACCGGGCGCACGCATGTACCGCACCGGCGACCTGGTGCGCTGGCTGGCCGACGGCACCCTGGAGTACCTGGGCCGCAACGACGACCAGGTGAAGATCCGCGGCGTGCGCATCGAGCTGGGCGAGATCGAAAGCCGCCTGGCCGGCTTGCCCGGCATCAACGAAAGCGTGGTACTGGCCCGTGAGGACCAGCCCGGGCAACTGCGCCTGGTGGCGTACTTCACACCGCAGTCGGGGGTCGAAGCGGCGACGCCCGAGGGCCTGCGAGCCCAGCTGCAAGCGCACCTGCCGGAATACATGGTGCCGGTGGCCTTCGTCGAGATAGCGGCCTTGCCGCTGACCGCCAACGGCAAACTCGACCGCCGCGCGCTGCCCATGCCAGATCGTTCGACGTCGTTCGAGCAGGGTTTCGAAGCCCCCGAGGGCGACATCGAACAGGCCCTGGCGCAGATCTGGGCGCAACTGCTGCACGTCGAGCGGATCGGTCGGCGCGATCACTTCTTCGCCCTCGGCGGCCATTCGCTGTTGGCCATGCGCATGGTCTCGCAGGTGCGCCTGCGTCTGGGCGTGGAGCTGGCCTTGGCCGAACTGTTCGCCAACGCCGAACTGGCGGCGGTGGCCGCCGTGCTGGCCAGCGCCGGACGCAGCGCGCTGCCGGCGATCGTGCCGGCGCCGCGCCAGCAGGCCTTGCCGATGTCGTTCGCCCAGCAGCGGCTGTGGTTCCTCGCACAGATGGAAGGCGGCAACCAGGCCTACAACGTGCCGCTGGCGCTGGGCCTGCGTGGGCCGCTGGATGCCGACGCGCTGGAGCGTGCGTTGCGGCGCATCGTCGAGCGCCACGAAACCCTGCGCAGCCGCTTCGTGCCTTGTGGCGACAGCGCCGAGGTGAGCCTCGCCGCCGATGCCGGGGACGGCTGGTTCCAACGCCAGACATCGAACCCGGAGGCATTGGCGGCGCAGTTGCACGAGGCGGCCGGCGCACCCTTCGACCTGATCCGCGGCCCGCTGCTGCGTGCCCGTCTGTTGTGCCTGGACGCCGACTACCATGTGCTGGCCTTGACCGTGCACCATATCGTCGCCGATGGCTGGTCGCTCGGTGTGCTCACCCAGGAACTGAGCGCGCTGTACTCGGCCTATCGGCAAGGCCTGGACGACCCGCTGCCGGCGCTTGCCATCCAGTACGGCGACTATGCCGTGTGGCAACGGCGCTGGCTGGCCGGCGAGCAGTTGCAGCGCCAGGCCGACTATTGGCGCGAGGCGCTGGACGGGGCGCCGAGCCTGCTCAAGCTACCGACCGACCGGCCACGCCCCGAGCGCCAGGACTTCACCGGCGCGAGCCTGCCGTTGCAGCTCGAACCGCGTCTGGGCGCAGGCCTGCGTGCTTTGGCCAGGCGCCATGGGCTGACGCTGTACATGGTCGTGCTAGGCGCCTGGGCGGCACTGCTGGCCAGGCTGTCGGGGCAGGGCGAGGTCGTGATCGGCTGCCCGATGGCCGGCCGCAACCGCGCCGAGTTGGAAGCCTTGTCGGGGTTGTTCGTCAACACCCTGGCGATCCGCATCGACACGCAAGCGGCGCTTACCGCCCAGGCATTGCTCGAACAGGTGCGCGCACGTGTGCTGGAGGCCCAGGCCCATCAGGACCTGCCTTTCGAACAAGTGGTCGAGCTCGTGCGCCCGCTACGCAGCCTGGCGCACACGCCGCTGTTCCAGACCACCCTCAACTGGCAGGCCACCCAGGGTTCGGCCCTGCAACTTCCAGGGTTGCGGCTTGAAGCCGTGGCCCAGCCCGAACCGGTGGCCAAGTTCGACCTCGCACTGAACCTGGGCGAGCAGGGCGACGCGCTGGCCGGCAGCCTCGACTACGCCACGGCGTTGTTCGACGAAAGCACCGTGCGCCGCTATCTGGGCTATTTCGACACACTGCTGTGGGCGATGGTGGACAACGACCAGGCCAGCGTGGAGCAGGTGCCACTGCCCGACGAGCAGGAGCGCCAGCTGCTGCTGCGCACGCTCAACGCCACCGAGCGCGACTATCCCCGCGAGCAGAGCGTGGAGCGCCTCTTCGAACGCCAGGCGGCCCGCCATCCCCAGGCGACTGCGGCGGTGCACGGCGAGCAGGCCCTGAGCTATGCCGAGCTCAACGCGCGCGCCAACCGCCTGGCCCACCACCTGGTCGGCGCAGGCGTGGCGCCGGGCGCCTGTGTCGCGATCCTGCTGCCCCGTTCGTTGCCGCTGCTGGTGGCGCAACTGGCCGTGCTCAAATGCGCTGCGGCCTATGTGCCGCTGGACATCCACGCTCCGGTCGAACGCCAGGCGTTCATGGTCGAAGACTGTCAGGCCGCCGTTCTGCTGACTCAGAGCGACACGGTCGCGCCGCTTGCGGCCCCCCGCATCGACCTCGACCGGCTCATGCTCGACGACCAGCCCGCGCATGACCCCGCGCTGCCTCGCGCGGCCGATGCGATGGCCTGCGTGATGTACACCTCGGGCACCACCGGCATGCCCAAAGGGGTGTGCGTGCCGCACCGGGGCATTGCGCGGCTGGTGCTGAACAACGGCTATGCCGACTTCAACGCCCAGGACCGCGTGGCCCTGGCCGCCAACCCGGCCTTCGACGCCAGCACCCTGGAAGTCTGGGGCGCGCTGCTCAACGGCGGCCAGGTGCGGGTGGTCGACCACGCGACCCTGCTCGACCCGCAGCGCTTCGCGGCCGCGCTGGTGGAGCAGGGCATCACTGTGCTGTTCCTGACCACGGCGCTGTTCAACCAGTATGTGCACCTGCTGCCCGAAGCGCTGTGCGGGCTGCGCCTGTTGCTCAGTGGCGGCGAGCGGGCCGAGCCGGCCGCGTTCCGTGCGCTGCTGGCGCAGCCATCGGGCGTACGCCTGATCAACGGCTACGGCCCGACCGAAACCACCACCTTCGCCGTCACCTGCGAAGTGGCCGAGCTGGACGCCCAGGCCAGCCACGTACCGATCGGCCACCCCATCGGCAACACCCAGGCGTACGTGCTCGATGCCCACGGGCATTTGGCGCCCTTTGGCGCAGTCGGCGAGCTGTACCTCGGCGGCGACGGCGTGGCCTTGGGTTACCTCGACCGTCCGGCGCTGACCGCCGAGCGCTTCGTCGACGACCCGTTCAGCACCGTGCCCGGTGCCCGGCTGTACCGTACCGGCGACCTGGTGCGCTGGCAGGCCGATGGCCGGCTCGAATGCCTGGGGCGCAACGACGATCAGGTGAAGATCCGCGGCTTTCGCATCGAGCTGGGCGAGATCCAGCAGCAACTGGCGCAATGCCCGGGCATCGGCGACGTCGTGGTCATGGCCGTGCCTGCGTCCCAGGGGCCGTCGCGCCTGGTGGCCTGGTTCACGCGCCTGGACGAGGCGTTGCAGGCGAGCGACCTGCGCAGCTACCTGCGCGCGCGCTTGCCCGACTACATGGTGCCGGCCGCCTACGTGGCGCTGGCGCAGATGCCGTTGAGCAACAACGGCAAGGTCGCGCGCGCCGCGCTGCCGCTACCCGGCCCGGAGGATTTCGCGGCGGCGGCCTATGAGGCGCCGCAAGGCCAGCTGGAGCAGGCCCTGGCCGAGCTTTGGCAGGCGTTGTTGCAAGTGCCGCAGGTCGGGCGTGACGACCGTTTCTTCGAGCTGGGCGGCCATTCGCTGCTGGCCATGCGCATGCTGGGCCAGGTACGCGAGCGCCTGGGCGTGGAACTGGCGTTGGCCGACCTGTTCGCCGACGACCGCCTGGCGGCCGTCGCCGCCTGCCTCGCCGAGCGCCCGGCCGAGGCGTTGCCGGTGATTCAACCGAGCCCGCGCGTAGCGCCGCTGCCGTTGTCCTTCGCCCAGCAGCGCCTGTGGTTCCTGGCGCGCATGGCGCCGGATAGCGCGGCCTACCACATTCCCCTGGGCCTGCGTTTGCGCGGGGCGCTGGACACGCCGGCGCTGGAGCGGGCGTTGCAGCGACTGGTGGCGCGGCACGAGAGCTTGCGCAGCCGTTTCGTCGAGCGGGATGGCGAAGCGCAAGTACTGTTGACGCACGAAAGCTTCAGCTTGACCAAGGTCCAGTTGCCTGCCCAGGACGACGAAGCACTGGCAACACTGGTCGAGCAAGAAGCCGAGCAGGAAGCCCGACGACCCTTCGCGCTGGAGCGGGACCTGCCGATCCGCGGCCGGTTGCTGCAACTGGCGCCGCAGCACCATGTGCTGCTGCTGACCTTGCACCATCTGGTGGCCGACGGCTGGTCGCTGGGCGTGCTGGTGCGCGAACTGGGCGAGCTGTACGCCGCCTTCAGTCAGGGCCGCGACGATCCGTTGCCGGCGCTGGCCGTGCAGTACCTGGACTACGCCCATTGGCAGCGCACCACGCTGGATGGCGAGACCTTGCGCCAGCAAGCGGCCTACTGGACGGCGCAGTTGCAAGGCGCGCCGACCCTTATCAGCCTGCCTTGGGACCGACCACGGCCCGACCGTCAGGACTACAGCGGCGACAGCGTGCCGATCGGCCTCGATCCGGGCCTGAGCGCTGCGCTCAAGGCGCTGTGCCGCGAACAGGGCGTCACTCCCTACATGCTGTTCATGGCGGCCTGGGCGGTGTTGCTGGCGCGGCTGGCGGCCCAGGACGAAGTGGTCGTCGGCTCGCCCCTGGCCAACCGTCGGCAGGCCGAAGTGGATGGCCTGATCGGCATGTTCGTCAATTCCATCGCCGTGCGCGTGGACACCGCCGGCGCGCCGGACGTCGCCACCCTGCTGGCGCGGGTCAAGACCACGGTGCTGGCGGCCCAGGCGCACCAGGACCTGCCGTTCGAACAGGTGGTCGAGGCCGTGCGCCCGCCGCGCAGCCTGGCCCATACACCCATCTATCAGGTGTCGCTGGACTGGGACGGCAGCCCCGACCGGCAGGCGCTGCGACTGGGCGACGTGGAAGCGACCGCGCTGGGCGGCCAGGCCCGCGTCGCCAAGTTCGACCTGAGCCTGAGCATGGGCGAGGGGCGCGAGGGCTTCGCCGGCGGCATCGTCTACGCCACGGCCCTGTTCGACCGGGCCACGGTGGAGCGCCATGCCGGCTACCTGGAGCGACTGCTGCGCACCTTCGCTGAAGGTGCCCAGGCCATTGCCGCCCACACCGTCCTACCCGATGCCCACGAGCGCGAGCGGCTGTTGCGCAGCTACAACGACACTGCGGTGGGCTACGACCTTGAGCAAAGCCTGCACGGGCTGATCGAAGCGCAGGTCGAACGCACGCCCCAGGCCGTGGCGGTGAGCGCCGAAGAAGACGCGTTGAGCTACCGGCAATTGAATGAGCGGGCCAATCGCCTGGCGCACCACCTGATCGGGCTTGGGGTGAAACCGGACGATCGCGTGGCGATCTGCGTCGAGCGCGGGCTGTCGATGGTGGTCGGCTTGCTGGCCATCCTCAAGGCGGGCGGCGCCTACGTGCCGGTCGACCCGGACTATCCGGCCGAACGCGTGCGACACATGCTGGACGACAGCGCGCCGGTGGCGGTCCTGGTGCACGCGGCGACGCGCGAAGTGCCGCAGGGCGGCCGGATCGTCGACCTGGACCGGCCGACCTGGGACGCGCAGCCGGCCAGCAACCCGCAGGTTGCAGGTTTCACCTCGCGGCATCTGGCCTACGTGATCTACACCTCCGGCTCCACCGGCCTGCCGAAGGGGGTGATGAACGAGCACCGCGGGGTGCTCAACCGGCTGTTGTGGATGCAGGACGCCTACGGCCTCGGTGCCGAGGATGTGGTGCTGCAGAAGACCCCGTTCAGCTTCGACGTCTCGGTGTGGGAATTCCTCTGGCCGTTGCAGACCGGCGCCCGGCTGGTCATGGCGCGGCCGGGTGGGCACCGCGAGCCGCAGTACCTGGGCGAGGTGATGCGCCGCGAAGGCGTGACCACCCTGCATTTCGTGCCGTCGATGCTGGACGTGTTCCTGGCCCATGGCGAAGCGCTGGCCGAGGAGGGCGCTGGCGAGGGTTTCGACGCTGGGCGCCTGGAGCGGGTGATGTGCAGCGGCGAAGCCCTGCCGGGCAGCCTGGTGCGCAGATTCCACGCGCACCTGCCGGACGTCGCCCTGCACAACCTCTACGGCCCGACCGAGGCGGCGGTGGACGTGAGCGCCTGGCACTGCGTCGGCGCGCCGGACAACACGCCGATCGGCACGCCCATCGCCAACACCACCTTGTACGTGCTCGACGCGCGGCTGCAGCCGGTGCCGCAAGGGGTGACCGGTGAGCTGTACATCGGCGGCGTGCAGGTGGCCCGTGGCTACCTCAACCGCGCCGAGCTGAGCGCCGAACGCTTCATCGAAGACCCGTTCGCCACCCAACCTGGCGCACGCCTGTACCGCACCGGCGATCTGGCGCGGCATCGGCCCGACGGCAACCTCGAGTACCTGGGGCGCAACGACGATCAGGTGAAGGTCCGCGGTCTGCGCATCGAGCTGGGCGAGATTCAGGCCGGGCTGACCGCCATCGCCGGCATTCAGGAAGCGGTGGTGGTCGCCCGCGACCAAGGTCTGGTCGCGTACTACACCGGCTTGCCCCACGAGGGCGAAACGCTGCGCGCCGCGCTGCTGGCGCACTTGCCGGCCTTCATGGTGCCGGCGCTGTTCGTGCACTTGCCTGCGTTGCCGCTGAGCCCTAACGGCAAGCTGGACCGCAAGGCACTGCCCATGCCCCTGGCAGGTCAGGAGCGAGCGTACGAGAGCCCTGAAGGCGACACCGAAACCTTGCTGGCCACCCTCTGGGGCGAGCTGCTGGACGTGCAGCGGGTAGGGCGTCACGACAACTTCTTCGAACTCGGCGGCCACTCCCTGGCGGCCATCCGCTTGCTTGACCGTCTCGCCAAGGCTGGACTGCACGCCGTCCTCAACGACGTGTTCCAACAGCCGAGCGTCGCGGCCCTGGCCCGCCAGTTGGACGCCAACCGGGCCGCACAAGCGCCGAGCGTGGTCACCGTCAGGGCCACCGGCAGCCAGCCAGCCGTGTTCCTGGTGCACGAATTCACCGGCCTGGACTTCTATTTCCCGGTCCTGGGCCAGCACCTGGCCGGCGACTACCCGGTGTACGGCTTGCCGGGTGTGCCCTGCGGCGAACCGCAGCCACGCACCCTGCAATGCCTGGCGCGTTACCAGATCGAGCAACTGCGCAAGATCCAGCCGCACGGGCCGTATCGCCTGGCCGGCTGGTCGTTCGGCGGGGTGCTGGCGTGGGAGATGGCCAACCAGTTGCTGGGCGCGGACGAGCCCGTGGAGTTCCTCGGCCTGATCGACACCTACGTGCCGCGCCTGGCCGACCAGGGCAAATCACGCTGGCAGGGGCCGCGCGCACTGGAGCGGCAGCTGCTGCTCAACTGCGAGGCCTTCTGGCGTACCCAAGGCGAAGCGGGGCAGGCGCCTCTGGCCGAGCTGCAACGCCTGCACACCGAGCCGGCCGACTTTGCCACCCTGATCGCCCGCTGCCGCGAGCAGCACCTGCTGTACGGCTTGTGGTCCAGCATGAGCGACGAACAACTGCACCACTATTTCGCTCGCGAATTGGCCCACGGCCACGCCCTGGCCCACTACCGCCTGGCGCCCCTAGGCATGCCGGTGCACCTGTTGCGCGCCGAGCAGGGCAGCGACAGCCTGGCCGATCTTGGCTGGAACGCGGCGTTGCCGAACCAGCCCCTGATCGAAATCGGCGTGCCTGGCGACCACCGCAGCCTCATGCAGGCACCGCAGGTGGCCGCGCTTGGCGCGGCCATCGACCGAGCGCTCGAAGGCGTCGCCGCCGGCCCAGGCCCACAGGCGGCCACTTACCAGCCGCTGGTGGCCATCCAGACCGGTCAACCGGGCCATGCCCCGCTGTTCTGCGTGCCTGGCGCCGGCGACAGCATCACCAGCTTCATCGGCCTGGCCGATGCGCTGGGGCCGGACTGGCCGTTGTACGGTTTGCAGGCCCGTGGGCTGGATGGCCTCTCGGTGCCGCACGCCTCGGTCGAAGCCGCGGCCGATTGCCATGTGCGGGCCATCGAAGCGCTGTACCCGCAAGGGCCGCTGAACCTGGTGGGCCATTCGTTCGGCGGTTGGGTCGCTCATGCGTTGGCGGCGCGTTTGCAGGCCAAGGGGCGCGTCGTCGGCTCCTTGACCCTGATCGACAGCGAAGCGCCGGGCGAGGGCGCCACCTGTGGCCAGGCGCATACCTTCGAGCAAGCGTTGCAACGGCTGATCGAGGCGCTGCAATGGTCGACCGGCAAAACCCTGGGCATCGAGCCGCGCGCCTTCGTCCAGGCCAGCGACGACGAGCAACTGCGCCAAGTGCACGCGGCCATGGTGCGGGTCGGGCTGCTGCCGGCGCGCTCGCAGCCCAGGATCCTCGATGGGACCGTGCGCACCTTCGCCACGGCGCTGCGCACCGGCTATCGACCGACCCTGCCTTACCACGGCCCGGTCGGCCTGGTGCTGGTCGAGGACCCGAGCCTGGATGCGGCCGGCAACGCGCGCGAACAGGTGGCGATGGAAGTCGGCTGGCGGCAACTGATGCCGCAATTGGCGCTGTGGCGCGGGCCCGGCAACCACTTCAGCATCCTCAAGGTGCCGGATGTGTTCAGCCTGGCGGCCTGGTGGCAGGACGGCCAGGCGCGACCGGTGGGCAAGGTCGCGCAATAGGGTGGGCATTACCGCGAGCGGGCGATGCGACGGGCATCGCGCTCGCGGCTCGGGGCGCGCCTGCGCAGGCAGGTGCGGCCGTTCAACGACAAAGTGAGCATGCATGGACAAGTCCAGGTTTCGCAGATACGGCCTTGGCGCCGCGCTGGCGCTGGTCGCCGGTATTACGCTGTACGCAGTGCAGGCGCCGGCCAAGGCGCCGCAATACATCACCGCCACGGTCGTGCGCGGCGACATCGAGAATGCGGTGCTGGCCACCGGCACGCTCGAAGGCATCAAGCAGGTGGACGTCGGTGTGCAGGTGTCGGGGCAGTTGAAGTCGCTCAAGGTCAAACTGGGCGACAAGGTGAAGCAAGGCCAGTGGCTGGCCGAAATCGACCCGCTGGTGCTGCGCAACACACTGCGCCAGGCCGAAGTCGACGAAGAAAAGCTCCAGGCCGAACGGCGCTCGGCCCAGGCCCAGCTGCAGCAGGCCAGGCGCGTGTACGAGCGCTACCGCGACTTGCAGAGCGACGAGTCGGTCTCGCGCCAGGATTTCGAAAGCGCCGAAGCGGAGTTTGAAGTCCGCCAGGCGGCCGTGCGCTCGCTCGACGCGCAGATCCAGAGCGCCCGGGTGGAGATCGACACGGCCCGGGTCAACCTCGGCTACACCCGCATCAACGCCCCGATCACCGGTCATGTGGTGGGGATCGTCACGCAACAGGGGCAGACCGTGATCGCCAACCAACTGGCCCCGGTGCTGCTCAAGCTGGCCGACCTGGACACCATGACGGTCAAGGCGCAGGTCTCGGAAGCCGACGTGATCCACATCACGCCGGGCCAGGCGGTGTACTTCACCATTCTGGGCGAGGACACGCGCTACCACGCCACCCTGCGCGGCACCGAACCGGCCCCGCAACACTATGCGCAAAGCACCGACAAGGGCGAGGGAGGTATCGGCAAGCCCAACAGCGCGGTGTTCTACAACGCGCTGTTCGACGTGCCCAACCCCGAACATCGCCTGCGCATCTCCATGACCGCCCAGGCGCACATCGTGCTCGACACCGCCGCTGCGGTGCTGAGCGTGCCGGTGGCGGCCCTGGGCCTGCGCAACGACGACGGCAGCTTCCCGGTGCGGGTGCTCGACGCCAAGGGTTTCGCCCAGGCGCGCAACGTGCGCACTGGCATCAACAACAACGTCAGGGTGCAGATCGAAGACGGCCTGGCCGAAGGCGACCGGGTGGTGATCGGTGAGCCGGTGGCCGGCCAGGCAGGGGCATGAGCGTGAACATGACGGTCGAGTTCAATCCGCATACAGCCGTCTCCAGCGGCCACGACGAACCCTTGCTGCGCCTGCACGGCGTCAGCCGCAGCTTCACCGCGGGCGACCGCCAATTCCTGGCGCTGCAAGGCATCGACCTGGAGATCCGCAGCGGCGAGCTGGTGGCGATCATCGGTGCCTCCGGCTCAGGCAAATCGACGCTGATGAACATCCTCGGTTGCCTGGACAACGCCAGCAGCGGCAGCTACCGGGTGGGCGGGCAGGAAACCCGCGAGCTGGACGACGACGCCCTGGCTGCATTGCGCCGCGACCATTTCGGCTTCATCTTCCAGCGCTACCACCTGCTGCCGCACCTCGACGCGCTGCACAACGTCGAGATACCGGCGGTGTACGCCGGCACCGCCCAGGGGCAGCGGCATGCGCGGGCGCATGAGCTGCTGGCGCGCCTGGGCCTGGCGGGACACCTCACGCACCGTCCCAGCCAGTTGTCCGGCGGTCAGCAGCAACGGGTGAGCATTTGCCGCGCCTTGATGAACGGCGGGCAGGTGATCCTCGCCGACGAACCCACCGGCGCCCTGGACACCGCCAGCGGCAAGGAAGTGATGAACATCCTCCTGGAACTGCACGCTGCCGGGCACACGGTGATCCTGGTCACCCATGACCCCAAGGTGGCTGCCCATGCCCAGCGCATCATCGAAGTCAGCGATGGGCGGATCGTCAGCGACCGGCGTAATGCAGTTCCGGTGCTGCCCGACGCGCTGGCCGACACGGCCCCGCAGCCACAGCCCGCGCAGCGCTTGCTGGCGCGCCTGGGCATGTTCCGCGAAGCCTTCAAGATGGCCTGGATCGCGCTGGTGTCGCACCGCATGCGCACCTTGCTGACCATGCTCGGCATCGTCATCGGCATCACTTCGGTGGTGTCCATCTCGGCCATCGGCGAAGGCGCCAAAGGCTATGTGCTCAAGGACATCCAGGCGATCGGCAGCAACACCATCGACGTCTATTCGGGCAGCAACTTCGGCGACAGCCGGGCCAAGACCATCCAGACCCTGCTACCGGCCGATGCCGCCGCGCTCAACGCGCTGTACTACGTCGACAGCGCCACCCCGGTGATCGGCCAGAGCACGTTGGTGCGCTACCGCAACCTGGATGTCGACGTGCAGCTCAATGGCGTCAGCGAGCATTACTTCCAGGTGCGCAACATCCCCCTGGCTTCGGGCATCGTATTCAGCGCCGACGACGCCCGTCGTCAGGCCCAGGTGGTGGTGATCGACCACAACACGCGCACGCGGCTGTTCGGCGGCAACGTCGATCCGCTCGGGCAAGTGATTCTGGTCGGCAACCTGCCGTGCACGGTGATCGGCGTCACCGCCGAGAACAACAACCTGTTCCTCGCCAGCAATCAACTGAACATCTGGATGCCCTACGAGACCGCCGCCGGGCGCGTGCTGGGCCAGCGCCATCTGGACAGCATCAGCGTGCGCATCAAGGACGGCGTGCCGAGCAAGCGCGTGGAAGAGGAGGTGACCAAGCTGCTGTTGCAGCGCCATGGCAGCAAGGATTTCTTCACCAACAACCTCGACAGCATCATGCAGACCGTGCAGAAGACCAGCCGCTCGCTGACCTTGCTGCTGTCGCTGATCGCGGTGATCTCGCTGGTGGTGGGCGGCATCGGCGTGATGAACATCATGCTGGTGTCGGTGACCGAGCGCACCCGCGAGATCGGCATCCGCATGGCGGTGGGCGCGCGGCAGTCGGACATTCGCCAGCAATTTCTGGTGGAGGCGGTGATGGTCTGCCTGTTCGGCGGGGTGGTAGGGATCGCGCTGTCGTACGGAATCGGTTCGCTCTTCGAGCTGTTCGTCAAACAGTGGGAGATGGTCTTCTCGCCCGGGTCGATCGTGATGGCGTTCGCCTGTTCGACGCTGATCGGCGTGGTGTTCGGCTTCGTTCCGGCACGCAACGCGGCGCGTCTGGACCCGATCGAGGCGCTGGCGCGGGATTGAGCGAGGTCCGTCGGGGAGGGGGCGGCCGTGGCATCTGGCGGGGCGCCCAGGTAGGGCCGCCCAAGTGATCCCGCCAAGGTGGCCCCCGATACAGCGCAGGGCGTCAACCTACTCCGTACATCCAACGCATCAGCGAATGGCGCCCGCCGATGTTCAGTTTGATCGCCGCGCGGCGCAGGTAGCTTTCCACCGTGTTGACCTTGAGCTGCAACCGTTCGGCCTGTTGCGGCGCCGTGTGGCCGGCCAGCAGGCCCAGGCAGACCTGGCACTCGCGCTCGGACAAGCTCAGTCCCGATTGCGCCAGGCGTTCGAGGAAGCGCTGGCGCAGGCGCTCTGGTCCGGGCGGACCGGCACACGGCCGCAGCGCGTCGACGTGCTTCTCCAGCATGGGCAGCAGCAATGGCGTGATGGCGTCCAGTTGGCTGCGTTCCTGGGCCGAAAAGCCGAAGGCCGAGCCTGCGCGGCGCAGTTGGATTTCGTAGCGGGCATCGCCATTGGGTCTGATCAGGTGCAGCCGTGATGGGTCGTCCAAGCCATCCTCAAGGCCATAGCCTGAGGAGAACACCGTCTCGTCGATCAGCGGCGAGCCGCTGGCCAGCGCGGCGGACGCGGTGCTCGACGGGCGTATGTGCATGGCGTCGATGGTCAGGTGCGCCTGGATCAAGTTGTGCAGCAAGCGGGAGAACTGGCGGCTGCCGGCGCTGGCAATCACCTGACCGATCTGCGGATAGAGCAAGTGCGAATTCATCGTGTCGTCCCTGAGGTGTGTGGTGCGGTGTTTCGCCGTGGTACGGGCCTGCATCCTGAGGCCGTATTGCGGGTGGAAGGTATGCTAGTACAACGATTGGGCCGGGCAGAAAGCAAACCTCAGTAATGCCAACCGGGTGGCATTTTTTTGCGGTTCGGCGCTCGATCCGCGTGTGGCGGCGCGTCTGCTGCGCAGTATCTGGAGCAGCAGCGGGTCATAGCGCGCGTGCCGACCCGACCGCAAGTCATGCCCAGAGCAGCGGTTCGGTGCCCTGTCAGACGCCTCCATCGCTGCAAGAGCGAGCCACAGGGCCCGGACCCCTGTGGCAGCTCAGGGGTTTCAGTAGCGCACTTCCACCGCCACATAAGCGCCGATGCCATCGCCGGGATACAGCGCCGCCGTGTCCTGGCCGTTGGCGTTGTAGATCGGCTGTACGGCCGTGACGTACTTCTTGTTGGCCAGGTTCTTCACGTCCAACGACACTTTCCAGTCTTTGTTCGGCGCCTCGAAGCCAACGTTGGCGCCGAAGAGGGTGTAGGAGGGCGCATAGAAGGTGTTGGCGTAGTCGACGGCGGTGCGCGACGCCGATTGCACGTTCACCCCGGTGTAGAAGCCGCTGGGGTGTTCATATTGCAACTCGCCCTGATAGATGTGCTTGGGAATGCCAGGCAACTGGTTGTCGCCGAAAGTCGGGTCATGACGGTAGTAGAAGTCGTTGTAGGTATAGACCTGGCGGAGGGTGATCTGCTCGCCAGACTGGTTTTCCCACAGGCGGGTATCGAGGCCGGCCTCCACACCCTGGTGGATGGTCGGTGTGGCATTGAAGGCGCCGGTAACTGCCGCCGCCGTAGCGGTCGGGGCGATGATCTGCACGTTGAGCAATTCGTCGCGCACCCACGAGCGGTACAGCGCCAGGCTGCCGTCGAAGATGCCTGCCGAGCCCTTCACGCCGATTTCGACGGTGTTGGCTTTCTGTTCCACCAGCGGTCGCACATAAGGCAGCGCCGGACCGGAACCCGAATACTCCCAAGACGCTGGCGGGTCGATCGAGCGGCTGACGTTGGCGAAGGCCTGCAACTGCGGGGTGAACTCGTAGCGCAAGCCTAGGCGCGGGGCCAGGCTCCAGTTGTCATAGGTCACATCGCTGGGGTAGTTGGTGGTGTTGGCCTGCAAGGCTTGTTTCACGTCGGCGTGGCGACGCACGTTGACCGCGGAAACGCCGCTGGTCAGCCACAGGCCGTCGACCAACTGCAGATCGTTGCCCAGCGAGAACACGTGGTCGAACGACGAACCGTAGTCGACGAACTTGCGGGTTTGCTTGCTGGCGAACGTGGAGTTGACCTCGCCTTTGAGGTGTTCGGTGGAGGTGAACGCCAGATTGCTGCGGCTCTCGTGACCGAACAGCTGATCGGTGCGCTCGTAGCCGAGCACGAACGAGAGATCGTGCCAGTCCCAGTAACTGGGGTTGGACGGGCTGTTGGGGCTGTTGTTGTGAGCGTACTCGTAGTAGGACGCACCGACGCTCAGTTTCGAGTCGTCGTCGAAGGTGTAGGTGGTCTTGCTGCCCACCCAAACGCTGCCCGGACGGCGGCTGCCAGCACCGCTACTGGCGGCCGTGGTGCTGGCGTCGCGGGTGTGGTGCTTGACGGCGTCGAGCGTGGTGGGGCTAGGGTCGTTGTGATATTCGTCGCGGTAGCGCAGCAGCAGCTGGGTTTCCAGTTTCGGGCTGAACCTGTAGCCGAAATTGGCGACGATGCCCTGACTCTTCGACAGGCTGTAGTCGCGGTAACCGTCGTTGCGGTAGTTGTCGGCGTTGAGGTAGTAGTCGAAGTCTCCTTCCACGCCGCCCAGGCTCAGGCTTTGCTTCTGGTAGCCATAGCTGCCGGCTTCGGCGCGCAGGCGCAGGCCCGGCGCCGTGTAGCCGGTGTGGTTGACGAAGTTGATCCCGCCGCCCAAGGCCAGTGCGCCGTATTGGAAAGCGTTGGCCCCGCGCAGAATTTCGGTGTAGTTCACCCCGGAGGCGTTGAGGAATTCGTAAGGGGTGCCGCCTGGCCCGGTGATGGGCAGGCCATCGAACAGGAACTTGATGCCCTCGCGGAAATACCCAGGCGAGGTGTTGGCGCCCGAACCGCGAATCGAAATCTTGGCCGCATCGTTACCGCCCGTGGACTGCACGAACACACCGGGTTGGTAAGCCAGCGTGTCCTGCAAGGTGGCCGTGCGTCCTTTGCCCACCTGTTCGCTGTCGACCACGCTGGTGGCACCCGGCACTTCGGCCAGTTGGCTCCTGGCGCTCTGTGCTTCGCTAAGTTTGCGCGCCTGTACGGTGACGGTATTGAGCCGTGGTGTGGCGGTCTGGAGGGTGTCGGTCTCAGGTGTTTGCTCGTCGGCGTGTACGCCGGGGGCCAGCAGCAGGGCCGAGCCCAATCCCAGTGTCAGCCAGGTGGCCTTGCGAATGGCCACCGGCAATCTGTGCAACGCTCCGCGAAAAGCTGAATACATCTAACGTGTTCCCCAATGAATAGATAAATGAGCATCAGCTTTCTATTCGTATAGTCATGCTTGCAGTGCTTACAGCAGTTTCCATGCCAACGCTTCCTGGGCGATAAATCAGGGCCTCGGTTAATGCCATCGATAAAACCGCTTGCTGGTGGGCAGCTTTTTTTTTGAAACGGTGTTTGTTTTGAAACAGTGGCGCAGCTGTGGAATATGTCGAAAATCCAACAGTAAAAACACAGTCTGTAAGTTATCCAGCAGGCCGACTAAGGCCTCGGGTTATATCGTTAGATTAAGATCTCGCAGACGCGCGGGTGGCCAACGAAAGTCAAGCGCTTCAACAGGCCAGGGGCAGCGCCCGATCTATACGGCCTCGCGCGGAATATATCTACGGCGGACAGGCATTCGATACCGTTTAAATGAATGGGCAAATCAGCCTGGCATGCTCACTGCATAGTCCCTATACGGGCTGCTATCGAAAAGACTTCAGCCGGAATAACTAGGGAACTTGCTGTGGTCGCACGTTACAACACACTGCCAATCTTATCTATTTGCCTGGCGCTCATGGCCTGTTCGCCGGCGCCTGCGCCAACGTCCGCCCAGGCACACGCAGACGGCGATCGGGTCGACGGCGTGGTCACCTATCCCGCGTCGGACTTCCACGAACAGGCGCCTGGGCGCAGAGGCGGAACGTTGCGGGTATCGGCGGCCGCCGATGCCGGCAGTTTCGATATCCATGCGTTGTCCCACGGCAACATGCAGTGGATGGGGCGGCTCCTGTTCGACTGCCTGGTGGCGCAGGACGAACAAGGCAACATCTCGCCGTGGCTGGCCACCTCCTGGGACATTTCCGCCGACGGCAAGACCTACACCTTCCACCTTCGTCAGGGCGTCACCTTCAGCGACGGCGAGCGCTTCGACGCTGCGGCCTTGCAGGCCAACCTCGAGCACATGCGCGACCCGGCCACCAAGTCGCCCCTGGCCGCCGCCTACATCGCGCCCTACATCGGCGGCAAGGTCATCGACGAATACACCTTCCAAGCCCATCTGCGCGAACCCTACACCCCATTTCTCGACGTGCTGGCGCAGTCGTGGCTGGGCATGGTCTCACCCAGACAGATCCGTGAAGCGCCCAAGCGCATCGCCCAACACCCGGTAGGCAGCGGGCCGTTCGTGCTGCAGAGCTACACCCGCGACCAGCGTGCGGTGTTCGTCAAACGCAAGGGCTACGACTGGGCGCCAGCGGTCACCCGGCACGTCGGTGAGGCCTACCTGGATCGCATCGAACTCAGTTACGTGCCCGAGGCGATGATCCGTTTCACGGCGCTGGAGTCGGGGCAATCGGATTTCGCCCTGGATGCGCCGCCGCAAAATGCCGCCGCCATTCGCGCCAACCCCGACCTGGTGCTGCGCAGCCGCATCCGCAAAGGCAATCCGAGCCGCAGCATGACCTTCAACGTGGAGCAGCCGCCCTTCGACGATGTGCGGGTTCGCCGAGCCGTGGCCAAAGCCATCGACCGCGATGGGTTGGCCTGGATTTCCGGGTTCGGCGAGTTCATCGGCAAGGCCGACTACTTGGCGGCCAATACGCGCTTCTATCAGCCCAATGGCGCTGCGCTGGCCTACGACGTCGCGGCAGCCAACGCCTTGCTCGACCAGGCCGGCTGGACCGGACGCGACGCCCAGGGCTATCGCACGCGCAACGGCCAGCGCCTGAAGGCCACGCTGCTGACCTACGACAATCCAGCTTTTCCCGCCAGCGTTTCGGTGGCGATCCAGGCCGACCTGAAGAAGGTCGGCTTCGACATGCCGATCGAAGTGCTGCCGGTGACCCGCGTCACCGAGCGCCGTTACGCCGGCAAGTTCCAGGCCTTGGCGGCGGGGTACTGGCACACCAACACGCCGGACGGTCTGTTCGTGCTCTATCACAGCCAATCGATCAGTACGGCCAAGCTCATCGGCCAGAATTCGGGCAACTTCCGCGATGCCGAACTGGACCGCCTGCTCAGCGCCGCCCGACGCTCACGTGACCCGGACGAGCTGCGACGGCTGTACGGCGCCGCGCAAAAGCGCCTGACCGAAACGGTGCCCGCCGTGCCCTCGGTCGAGAGCCAAGTGCTGGCTGCGTATCGACGCGAGGTCAAGGGCCTGATCTTCGACGCCTCCCACAACGTGCCGTATTTCCCCAGCGTGTGGCTGGACAGGGGGCGGCCATGAATCCGTTCGCCAGTGTCGCCCTGCGCCTGCTGGCCGGGGTCGGCGTGCTCTGGGGGGCGGCGACGCTGACGTTTCTGGCGGTGAACTTCAGCGGCGGCGATACGGCGCTGGCGATTCTCGGCGGCCCCGAGGCGCTGCCTACCCCCGAAGCGTTGGCTCGGGTTCGCGCCGAATACGGCCTGGACCAACCGCTGATCGTGCAGTACGGCCATTACCTGGGGCGTCTGCTGCACGGCGATCTGGGCGAGTCGTACCGCTTGCGCATCCCGGTCGCGCAGGCCATCGGCGAGCAGATCGGTGCGACCGTGCAACTGTCGATCAGCGCAGGCGTATTGGCCGTGATCCTGGCGCTGGTCGTCGCGACATTCACGGCCAACCGCTCGCGCTGGGTCCGGTCGCTGGTCTCGGGGACCGAGCTGGTGGTCTCGTCGTCGCCGTCTTTCGTCATCGGCATCCTGCTGTTGCTGGTGTTCTCCTTCCATTGGCACTGGCTGCCGCCGTCCGGCTCCGACAGCTGGCGTGCGCTGATCCTGCCCACCGTGGCGCTGGCCCTGCCCGTGGCGGCGGTGCTGGCCCAACTGCTGCGCCAGTCTCTGGAGGACACCCTGGAGCAGTCCTTCATCGCCATGGCCCGGGCGCGCGGCCTTTCTGAAACGGCCGTGCGCCTGCGTCACGCGCTACGGCATGCGCTGGTGCCGCTGGTGACCCTGGCCGGGTTCATGTTCGCCAGCCTGTTGGGCGGCGCAGTGGTCATCGAGCTGCTGTTCGCCCGCCAGGGGCTGGGCCGCCTGATGCTCGAGGCCGCCAGCAACAAGGACGTGCCGATGGTGTTGGGCGTGACCCTGCTGGCCGCTGCCGTGTACGTACTGGTCAACCTGGCCGTCGACCTGATCAACCGCTGGATCGACCCGCGAGGCGCCCATGCGTGAGCGTCGCCTACCGGACGAAGCCTCTTTCGACAAGGAAAAAACATGACTACTGCCATTTCCGATCCCGTGACCGACGAGCAATTGCAGGCGCGTTTCGGCGCAATCTTCGCGCGCATCGCCGAGGGCGCTGTGGCCCGCGAGCAAGAACGGGCGTTGGCCCATGACGCCGTTTCGTGGCTGCGCGAGGCGCGCTTCGGCGCCCTGCGCGTGCCCAAGGCCCAGGGCGGGCTGGGCGCCAGCCTGCCGCAGCTGTTTCGCTTGCTGATCGACCTGGGCGAGGCCGACTCCAACCTGCCGCAGATCCTGCGCGCGCACTTCGGTTTCGTTGAAGGCCGGCTGTCCAGCCTCGACCCGGCATCCCAGGCCTACTGGCTAGCCAAAGTGGCGGACGGCCAGTTGTGGGGCGCGGCGATGGCGGAGCGCACGGACACCACGCGCAATTCGGTGACCCTCGACGCCCAGGAGCCCGGCAACCCCGACACGGCCTGGTCGCTCAACGGCGAGAAGTTCTATTGCAGCGGCACCCTGTACGCCGATTGGATTGCCGCGGTGGCCCTGGACGGTGAGGACTTCGTCAGTCTGTCGGTGCCCACCGATGCGCAGGGCGTGTCGGTGGAGGACGACTGGGACGGATTCGGCCAGCGCCTGACGGGCAGCGGCACCACGCGCTTCGCCTCGGTGCAGGTGCCGACCCAGCACATCGTGCGTCGCTTCAAGAAGGACGAACTGCGCGCCGAGTCGTACCTGAGTGCGTTCTACCAGCTGTTCCACCTGGCGACCCTGGCCGGCATCGCCAACGCGGTGTTGCGCGACGCGACCGCGTTCGTCAAGGGCCGGACCCGTACCTTCGGCGTTCCGGGGCAATCCAGCCCCAAGGACGATCCGCTGGTGCAACGGGTCATCGGGCGCCTGTCCAGCCTGGCCTATGCGGCGCGCGCGCAAGTCCTCGCCGTGGCGCAGGTACTGCAGGAGGTGCATGAGGCGGAGCAGGGCGGCTACGTGGCCGAGCAGCACTACACCGAGGCCGAGATCCGCGCCTACCAGGCCCAGCAGATCGTGCTGGAACAGGTACTGGAGGCCACCACGCTGCTGTTCGAAGTCGGCGGTGCCTCGGCCACCCGCGAAAGCCAGCGCTTCGACCGCCACTGGCGCAACGCGCGCACGCTGGCCTCGCACAATCCGGCGATCCACCGCGAGCGGGCGCTGGGCAACTACTACCTCAACGACATCACCCCGAACGCGGCGTGGCGCAGTCTGCAGGCGGCCGACGCCGAAAAGCAGGCGGCCAGCGTGCGCGACGAAGCGAGCGCAGTATGAGCACGAGCAGCAGCAACATCCGCGCCGGGCAGATGAGCCTGGGCATGAACATCCTTGGCTTCGGCGCGCACGCCGGAGCCTGGCGCACGGCCGAGGTGGCCGCCAACGCCTATCTGGATGTCGAGTACTACCGCAACATCGCGCGGATTTCCGAGCGGGGTTGCCTCGACGCCATCTTCCTTGCCGACGGCCCGGCGCTGGTCGGCGATGTGTCCAAGCAACCGGCCGGCCGCCTGGAACCGACTGTGCTGCTGACCGCCGTGGCCCTGGCCACGCAGCGCATCGGCGTGATCGCCACCGCCTCGAGCACCTACAACGACCCGTTCAACCTCGCCCGGCGATTCGCTTCGCTCGACCACATCAGTGGCGGCCGGGCCGCCTGGAACGTGGTGACCAACGCAGGCGATGCGGCTGCGCAGAATTTCGGCCTGGCCGGTGCGCCGTTGCACGTCGACCGCTACGCCCGCGCCGACGAGTTCATCGACGTCGCCCTCAAACTGTGGGACAGCTGGGAAGACGACGCCGTGATCGGCGACGCCCGGGGTGGGCGCTTTGCCGATCCGGGCAAGGTGCACAGCATCGACTTCGTCGGCCAGCATTTCTCGGTGAAGGGGCCGCTGAACGTGCCACGCTCGCCCCAGGGCCGGCCGGTGCTGGTGCAGGCCGGGTCGTCCGAAGGCGGCAAGGCCCTCGGCTCGCGCTACGCCGATGCCATCTTCACCACCCAGACCACCCTGGAGGACGGCCAGCAGTTCTACCGCGAGATGAAAGGCCGCGCCGCCGCCTGGGGGCGCAACCCCGACCACCTGAAGATCATGCCGGGGCTCTCCACGGTGATCGGCAGTACCGAGGCCGAAGCCCATGCGCGTTTCGACGAGCTCAACGCCTGGCACGGCGAGCACGGTTTGCTGGAACAGGTAGCGGGGCGCATCGGCATCGCGGCCCATGAGCTCGACCCGGACGCACCGCTGCCGTGGCAGCGCATTGGCGCCGTGGCGGATTTCGAGCGCGGCTCGCAGGGCTTTCTCGAAGCGCAACTGAACCTGGCACGCCGGGAAAACCTCAGCATCCGCCAGTTGTCGCGGCGGATTCTGGTCGGTCACCGCCTGTTGGTCGGCACCCCCGAGCAGGTCGCCCAGACCCTGAGCCATTGGTACCTGGCGCACGCGGCGGACGGCTTCAACATCATGCCGGACATGTTCCCCTCCGGCGTGGAGGTCTTCGTCGACCAAGTGGTACCGCTGCTGCAGCGGCAAGGGCTGTTCCGTCGCGAGTACACCGGCAGCACCCTGCGCGAGCACCTGGGGTTGCCGTTTCCCACCAACCAATACGCGCTGCGGGCCTGACCTGCGGCGTCGGTTCTCTTTCGATAAGGATCCACCATGCGTTACCGCCAATTGGGCAACAGCGACATCAACGTGAGCGTTTTCGGCCTGGGCAGCATGACCTGGGGCCATCAGAACAGCGAAAGCGATGCCCACCAGCAGATCGGGCTGGCGCTGGAGCACGGCGTCAACCTGATCGACACCGCCGAGATGTACCCCACACCGACCCAGGCCGAGACCTGGCGCACCACCGAGCGCTACATCGGCAGCTGGCTGGCCGCCAGTGGGCGGCGCGACGACGTGGTGCTGGCGAGCAAGATCGTCGGGCCGGCGCGCGACGCCAACGGCCAGCGGCACATCCGCGACGGTTTGAGCCGTCTGGACGAACGCAACATCGTCGAGGCGTTGGAAGGCAGCCTCAAGCGCTTGAACACCGACTACCTGGACCTCTACCAGCTGCACTGGCCCGACCGCACCACCAACATCTTCGGCCAGCGCGAATACCCCTACCAGGACGATACGGGCAGCGTCGCCATCGAGGAGACCCTGGCGGTGCTGGCCGAGCAGGTCAAGGCTGGCAAGGTCCGTCATATCGGCGTGTCCAACGAAACGCCGTGGGGCGTCGCGCAGTTCCTCAAGCACAGCGAACGCCTGGGCCTGCCGCGCATCGTCAGCATCCAGAACCCCTACAGCCTGCTCAATCGCCTCTTCGAAGGTGGGCTGTCGGAGTTCAGCCACCGCGAAGGCGTGGGGCTGCTGGCCTATTCGCCCCTGGCCTTCGGCGCACTCACCGGCAAATACCTCAATGGCGCACGCCCGGAAGGCTCGCGGCTCTCGGCGGTGTACCGCACGTTCAACCGCTACGACAGCCCATCGGCCCAGGAGGCGGTCGCCGGCTACGTCGAGATCGCCCGTCAACATGGCCTGACGCCGGCGCAATTGGGCTTGGCCTACGTCCTCGACAAGCCTTTCGTCACCAGCGCCCTGACCGGGCAGACCACGCTGGCGCAATTGCGCGACAACCTCAGCGCGTTGGACGTGACCCTGAGCGACGAAATCAAGGCGCAGGTGCAGGCCGTGCACAACCGCACGCCCAATCCGGCGCCCTGAGCCCCTATGCCCGGCCTACGCACCTGAGCGTGGGGCGGTACGTCTGACAATGCGCGGTTCGCAGCGCGCAAGCGCCGTAGCGCCACCGTTTGAAGGTGCAGAAGGAGATCGCAATGTCTCAGTCAATCGAAACCGTCGTCATCGGGCCTGCCCTCGGCAACGGCGGCCATCGCGCGCTGGGCCTGGGTCAGTGGACACGGCTGCGTCCGGGTTTGTGGATCGCCGGGGCGTTCGTGCTGCTGTTGCTGGTGGCCGCCGCCGTACCGCAGTGGCTGGCGCCGTACGATCCGCTGGACGCTACGGCGCGGCTGGCCTTTCAGCCGCCTTCGGCCGGCTACTGGCTGGGTACCGACGAAAATGGCCGTGACGTGCTGAGCCGGCTGATTTTCGGCGTTCGCCCGTCGCTCCTGATGGGCCTGGCGGCCACGGCGCTGGGCTTGGCCTGGGGCACGCTGCTCGGTTTGCTGGCGGGGCTCGGGCCGCGCTGGCTCGACGCATCGTTGATGCGCGGCATCGACGTGTTGCTGGCGTTCCCGGACCTGCTGTTGGCGCTGGTGATCATCACCTTCTTCGGCCAAGGCACCGCCAACCTGATCCTTGCCGTGGGCATCGCGGCCGTGCCGCGTTATGCGCGCCTGGTGCGCGCCCAGACCCTCAACGTGCGCCAGGCCGGGTACGTCGAAGCGGCGACGACGCTTGGGCAGTCGCCGTTGGCCGTGGTGTGGCGGCATGTCCTGCCCAATGCGTTCAAGCCGGTGCTGATCCTGGCCATCATCGGTGTCGGCGGCACCATCACGGCCGGCGCCGCCTTGAGTTTCCTGGGCTTCGGCGCGCCGCCACCGGCCCCGGAATGGGGCGGGATGATGGCCATCGGCCGCAGCTTTCTGGCCAATGCGCCGTGGCTGGTCGCCTGGCCTGCGTTACTCATCATCCTCACCGTCGTTTCCATCAGCGCCATTGGCCGCGAACTGCTGCGTCGCAGCGAAGGAAAACCGTTATGAACACGCACATCCATGCCCTTGGGCCGTTGGTGGACGTCCGCGACCTGAGCGTGCGCTTCGGCCAGGCAAAGCCGGTGCTGCACGGCGTCAGCCTGCGGATCGAACGCGGGGAGTGCCTGGCCATCGTCGGCGAGTCGGGGTCGGGCAAGAGCGTGACGGCACGCACCCTGGCCGGCCTCACCGGCCCCGGCGCGCAGATCGACGCCGCCAAACTGGCGTTCCAGGGCATCGACCTGCGCCGTCTCGACGAACGCGCCTGGCAACGCCTGCGCGGTGCCAGTGTCGGCTTCGTCATGCAGGATGCGCTAGGTGCGCTCGATCCGTTGCGACGGGTCGGCGCGGAAATCGAGGAGCCATTGCAGGTGCATACCACGCTCGACGCACACGCGCGGCGCTCGCGTGTGCTGGAGCTGCTGCGCGCGGTCGGCGTGCCCGAACCCGAACTGCGCGCAAGCCAGTACCCCTGGCAGCTGTCCGGCGGCTTGCGCCAGCGTGCGCTGATCGCCTCGGCGATCGCCTGCAATCCGCGGCTGATCATCGCCGACGAACCCACCACAGCGTTGGACGCCACGGTACAGGCGCAGGTGATCGCCCTGCTGGAAAGCTTGCGCGGTGAAGACAACGCGTTGTTGATGGTCAGCCACGACCTGTCGGTGGTGGCACGCCTGGCCGACCGCGTGGCGGTGATGCACCACGGCGTGATCGTCGAACAGGGCACGACCGAGCAGATACTGCACGATCCGCAGCATGCCTATACCCAGTCGCTGTTGCAGGCCGCACGCGCCGTGCATTTCCAGCCTCAGCCCCATCGGCAACCCTTGGCGCTGGTGGCCGCGCAGGCGCCGGCTACGACCGAGGTGTTGCTGGAAGCCCGGTCGCTGAGCAAGTCGTTCGTCGGCCCGGACGGGCACAGGCGCACGGTGCTCAAAGCGGCGTCGCTGCAACTGCGACGCGGCGAAACCCTGGGGGTGGTCGGCGAATCCGGCTCCGGAAAGACCACCCTGACCCGGTTGATCCTGGGTCTGGAAAGCCCTGACAGCGGTGAGGTCCGCATCGCCGGTCGGCCGTGGTCGCAACTCGATCGCGCGCAGAAGCGCCAGGCGCGGCGAGCGGTGCAGGTGGTGTTCCAGGACCCGTTGAGTTCGTTCGATCCGCGCTACAGCGTGCAGCGCGTGCTGTTCGAGGCCTTGGCCGTCGCCGATGTGCCGCGCAAGGCCTGGCGCGCCCGCGCGCAGCAGTTGCTGGCGCTGGTGCGTCTGGACGCGGCGGTGCTGGCACGGCGCCCGATCGAACTGTCCGGTGGCCAGCGGCAGCGCATCGCCATCGCCCGGGCGCTGGCCAGCGAGCCGCAGATCCTGATCTGCGACGAACCGGTGTCGGCGCTGGACGTGTCGGTGCAGGCGCAGATCCTGGCGTTGCTGGACGACCTGAAGCAGCGTCTGGGCTTGGCCTGCCTATTCATCTCCCACGATCTGGGCGTGATCAACCATGTCAGCGAGCGGGTGCTGGTGATGAAGGACGGCCAGGTGGTGGAAACCGGTTCCGTGCGCGCGGTGTTCGACCGACCCCAGCACCCGTACACCCGCACGCTGATCGCGGCGATCCCGAACCTGGATATTCGGCACCCGGCAACGCGACGTCGGCCCGACGAGCGACCTGCGCCAGGGTTCTATCTGCAAATCGCCATTTGAGCACGAGCCGAGCAGGGCGGCAGCGCCTGAGCGGTCCCACGCCAACCTTGCTGACGGCATCGGACGTAACCTGGGTTGGGACCGCTTTGCGGTCCATCGCGGCTAAAGCCGCTCCAACAGTGAGTATCCAGGTGATCGGGGTGCCAAACGGGCTGGCCTGACAACGCGCAGCACTGTCGAAGCGGCCGGTTCGGCGCTACGATCAGCCGCCATGGCCGGCACCGCCGGCCTGACGAGCACTGTTATGTTGGAGCGGCTGGCGTGGCCGAGCCTTGCTGTTCGGCCAGCCGCATCGGTCGATGTTGGGCATCCAACAGTACATCCACAGATTGTCGCTCCCGACATCGCTCGTAGCCGCCCAGCCCCGTATTTACGGGCCGAAAAAGCGGCACGCCCTGTGCAATGGTTCAATCCCCGAACCATAGGCATCAGGATCCATGCGAGAACCCGATCTGTATTTGCGCCCCCCTGGCGGCCCGGCACGCTCGCGGCTCGGCCAGGCTCCCCTCATCGGTCTGTTGGCGTTCTGCGGGATGCTTGCGGGCTGCGGCCAGGACAGCGCCCAGGTGGCGCGCAGCGACACGCCGGTACGTGGCGGTACGCTGGTGTACGCCACGGACCGCGAGCCGACTTGCCTGGACCCGCACGTGGCAGGCGACATGCCGCAAGTCTTCATCGGCCAGCAATACCTGGACTCGCTGGTGTCGATGGACGACCAAGGGCGTATCGGGCCTTGGCTGGCCGAGCGCTGGGAGGTCTCGCCGGACGGCCTGTCGTATACCTTCCACTTGCGCACCGACGTGCATTTCACCGACGGCACGCCGTTCAATGCGGCGGCGGTCAAGGCCAACCTCGACCATATGGCCAACCCCAAGACCCAGTCCAGCACCGCAGGCGGGTACATCCGCCAGTACCGCCGCACCGAGGTGATCGACGACAGCACGGCGGTGGTCCACCTGGCCACCCCCTATGCGGCGTTTCTGGAAGTGCTGGCGCAAGGGTTCCTCGGCATCGAGTCGCCGACCGCGCTGGCCCGGCCACGGGACGAGAACTGCGAAAGCCCGGTGGGCAGCGGCCCGTTCAAGGTCGTGCGCTGGGACCGGCAAAGCCAGGTCGAGCTGGTGCGCAACCCCGACTACAACTGGGCACCACCGACCGCCAAACACCAAGGCCCGGCCTGGCTCGACCGGGTGATCTGGAAGTTCATCCAGGAACCGTCGGTACGCTTCGCCTCGTTGCAGGCCGGCGAGGTGGACGTGATCGAGGCGCTGCCCCCCGAATCCCACGAAGCGGCGCGGCGCAACCCCGACCTTCAGGTGCTGGTCGCCCTGCGTCCCGGCAACCCCACCAATGGCACCCTCAACACCACCCGGGCGCCGTTCGACGACCTGCGGGTACGTGAAGCCTTCGTGCGCAGTGCGGACATCGAAGGCGCGCTCAAGAGCGTGTACTTCGACGAGTTCCCGCGCGCCGGCGGCCCGCTGAGTTCGGCCACGCGCTTCTACAGTCCGGCCTTCGAAGGCGCCCAGGACTACGACCCGGCGCGCGCCGGCCAACTGCTCGACCAGGCCGGGTGGACGCAACGCGACGGCGAAGGCTATCGGGTCAAGGACGGCAAGCGGCTGAGCGTCCACGTGGTGATGGGCAACCGCACGCCACCGTCGGAATACACGCTGTGGGAGCAGGTGCAGGCCACCACGCGCCTGGCCGGGTTCGATCTGATCGTCGACCAGATGAGCGACGTGCAGGCCACCAAGCGCCAGGCCGACTGGGACTATGACGTCCGTCTGGGGTACTGGAACACCAACACCGCCGATGTGCTGCGCATCATCTTCGGCGCTGATTTCATCCAGCCAGCCGGTGTCGGTGGCTACCACCAGAACACTGCCGGTTACACCGATCCGGCGTTGGAGAAGCTGCTGCAGGACGCCTTGGCGACCCAGGACCCGGAGCAGCGCAAGACGCTGTACGACAAAGCCCAGCAGATCGCCTCGAGCAAGTACCTGCAACTGACCACCTACCCGCAAAGCACGCGCCTTGGCATCTACAAGACCACTCAAGGGGTGCGCTTGGAGCCTTCGCTGGCGGTGACCTACCTCTATGACGCATGGGTGAACAAATGAGCGGAGTGAGCGTGAACGATGTACCGGCCCAGCCGCGCCGCGAACGTCTGCAGCAGCTGGGGCGCCGTGCCCTGTGGCGCCTGGGCGGCGGGTTGGTGGTGCTGTGGGCCGTGGCGACCCTGACCTTCTTCGCCTTGCGCCTGATGCCCGGCGACCCGGTACAGGCCATCCTCGGCGGCCCCAGCGGCAACCCCACCCCGGAAACCATCGCCGAAGTCACCCGCGAGTATGGGCTGGACAAGCCCTTGGCGGTGCAGTACGGGCTCTATCTGCTGCGCTTGGTGCAGGGCGATCTGGGCGTGTCCTACTCCCAGCATCTGCCGGTGACCCGCGTGCTTGCCGAGCAAGCGGGGCCGACGCTGGAGCTGATGTTCTCCGCGCTGCTGCTGTCCTGGCTGTTGGTCCTGGTCTTGACGGTGTGGACCGCCGGGCGGCGGCGCTGGGTCGGCCGCCTGGCCTCGCTGGCGGAAACGCTGTCGGCGGCGTTGCCGCACTTCTGGCTCGGCATCGTGCTGCTGGCGGTGTTCGCCTTTGGCCTGCGCTGGTTTCCGCCAGCGGGCAGCGACGGCTGGCGCACGCTGGTACTGCCGTCGTTCGCGCTGGCCATTCCGCTGGCAGGGTTCATCGCCCAAGTCACCCGCGAGTCGCTGGAACTGACCCTCGAACAACCCTTCGTGCTGACCGCACGCACCCGCGGCCTGGGCGACCTGGCGGTGCGTTACCGACATGCCTTGCGCCACGCCGTGCTGCCGGGCATTTCCCTGTCGGGCTGGGCCATCGGCGCGCTGATCAGTGGCGCGGTGGTGATCGAAGTGATCTTTTCCCGCAAGGGCCTGGGCCGTCAGCTGTACCAGGCGGTGCAGACCCAGGACCTGCCGCTGACCATCGGCATCAGTCTGGTGGTCGCCGCCGGCTACGTGCTGGCCAACATTCTGGTCGACCTCCTGTACCTGTGGGTCGACCCTCGGCAAAAAGGGGCTGTGGCATGAGCGAACTGACGTTGGAGAACTCCCAGGCCAGGGTACGCGTACAGCGCACCCCGCGGCGCCTGCGCGTCGGGCCACTGCTGGCGCTGGCGTTCCTGTCGCTGGTCATCGTCGCGGCCATTGCGCCGCAGTGGTTCGCCCACAGCGATCCGCTGGCCATCGTGCCGCGCGATGCCTTCCACCCGCCGGGCTGGTCGCACTGGTTCGGCACCGACCAGTCCGGGCGCGACATCTTTTCCCGGGTCATCCACGGCACCCGCCAGTCGCTGCTGATCGGCATCGCGGCCACCGCCATCGCCATGGGCATCGCCATCGTGCTAGGGCTGCTCAGCGGCCTGGGCGGGGCGAAACTCGACCGCAGCGTGGGCTGGTTGCTGGAGGTGCTGTTCGCCTTTCCCAGCCTGATCCTGGCGCTGCTGTTCGTGGCCATCTTCGGCAGTGGCATCGGCCCGTTGATCGTGGCCACCGGTCTGGGCGCCGCACCGGGTTACGCGCGCATGGTGCGCGGTCAGATCCTGGCAGTGCGCAACGCCGGTTACATCGAGTCGGCGCGGGCACTGGGGCATGCGCCGCTGCGCATCATCACGCGGCAACTGTTGCCCAACGCCATGCGGCCTTTGATCGTGACCCTGACCATGGGCGTAGGTCAGGCCATCGTCTGGGCGTCGGCCTTGAGCTTTCTCGGCCTGGGCGCCCGGCCTCCGGCTCCGGAGTGGGGGACCATGCTGTCGATGGGCCGCGACTTCATCGCCCATGCCTGGTGGCTGACCTTCTTTCCAGGGCTGTTCATCGTCCTGACCACGCTGTCGACCACCGTGGCCGGCCGCTACCTGCAACAACGCCTCGAGGGCCGTCTGTCATGAGCGAGAGCAAACGCTTGATCGTCGAAGGATTGTCCATCGAGTTCGCCGGGCAGTCGGTGGTGCGCAACCTGTCCTTCACCCTGGAGCCGGGCCGGACCTTGGCCCTGGTCGGGGAGTCCGGCTCGGGCAAGAGCGTGACCGCGCGCAGCCTGATCGGGCTGGCGGGCGAGGGCGCGCGGATCACCGCGCGGCGTCTGAACTATGCCGGGCGCGACCTGCTCAGCCTCTCCGAGCGCGGCTGGCAGGCGCTGCGCGGCAAGGACATCGGCGTGGTATTGCAGGATGCCTTGGTGTCGCTGGACCCGCTGCGGCCGGTGGGCAAGGAAATCCTCGAAGTGTTGCAGACCCATCGTTGGGGCGACTCGCACAGCCGCCACGAGCGTGTGGTCGAGCTGCTGGAGCTGGTGGGGGTCCCCGAGCCGCGCCTGCGCGCCCGGCAACGCCCCGACCAGCTGTCCGGCGGCCTGCGCCAGCGCGCGCTGATCGCCAGCGCACTGGCGCTCGATCCGGGCCTGGTGATCGCCGACGAGCCGACCACGGCGCTGGACGCCACGGTGCAGGCGCAGATCCTGCAAGTGTTGCAGCAGATCAAGGCCCGCGGCGATTCGCTGCTGATCATCAGCCACGACCTGGCCGTGGTGGCGCAACTGGCCGACGAGGTCCTGGTGCTGCGGCACGGCGAGACGGTGGAGCAAGGCCCCATGGAGCAGGTGCTGCGCGCACCGCGCCACCCCTATACACGGTCACTGCTCGATGCCGTGCCCGCCGAGCACGCGCGCGGTACGCGCCTGTCGCCGGGACAGTCCACCGCCCTCCAGGCGCCGCGCACGCGACAGGACGCGCCGGTGCTGCTCAAGGCCGTCGGGCTGGGCAAGCGCTACCTGGGCCCGGATCGACAGGTGCTGCAGGTCGTCGAGGGGGTCGGCTTCGAGCTGCGCGCCGGCAGAACGCTGGGCATCGTCGGCGAGTCCGGGTCGGGCAAGACCACCGTGGCGCGCATCGTCCTGGGCCTGTTGCAACCCGACGCCGGGGAAGTGCGCTTTCTCGACCGGCTCTGGGCCGCGGCGGGCGATCGGCAGGTGCCGGAAAAGGAGCGGCGCCTGCACCGGCGCGACATCAGCGTGATCTATCAAGACCCACTCAGCTCGTTCGACCCGCGTTGGAGCGTGGGGCAGATTCTGGCCGATGCGCTGGACGTCGCCGGTGTCGAGCCCGCGCAGCAACCGGCGCGCATCGCACAGTTGCTGGAACAAGTACGGCTGCACCCGCATCTGCAGGGTCGGCGGCCTTTGCAACTGTCCGGCGGCCAGCGCCAGCGGGTGGCCATCGCCCGGGCCATCGCCAGCAATCCCAAGGTGATCGTCTGCGACGAGCCGGTGTCGGCGCTGGACGTTTCGGTGCAGGCGCAAGTGCTCGATCTGCTGGCCGACCTGCAGGCGCAATTGGGCCTGGCGTACCTGTTCATTTCCCATGACCTGGGTGTGATCCGCCATGTCAGCGACGACGTGCTGGTGATGCGTCACGGCCAGGTGGTGGAAAGCGCCGAGGTCGAGACGCTGTTCGACCACCCGCAACACGAATACACCCGTCGTCTGCTCGGGGTCGTGCCGCGCCTGCCCGGCTCGGGCGCCGCGCTGGTGGTGCCGCCCCTGGAACCCGAGCACCCGACGTCGCTGTTCGACGAATCCCGCCTGTGGAAAATCGCTATCTAGTGCTGCCAAGCCGCAGCCTGCACAAGGAACTGTCATGAGTACGTTGTCCGCTGTCGCCCAACCCGTCGCCCTCACGGTCGAAACACTCAACGCCCGCGCCGACCTGCTGTTGCCGCAGATCGCCGCCGGTGCTGCGCAACGCGAACGCGAGCGGCAGCTCCCTTATGAGGCGGTCGCGCAGATCGCCGCTGCGGGGCTGTTCACCACGCGCATCCCCACGCGCTACGGCGGTGCCGGGGGGGCGGTCAAGGACGTCGTCGCGCTGTTGGTGCGCATCGCCGCCGCCGACTCCAACGTCGCCCAGGCGTTGCGCCCCGGTTTCGGTTTCGTCGAAGGCTTGCTGGCCTCGACTGCCGAAGGCGCCGAGGCAGAGCGCGAACGCTGGTTCGCCCGTTACCTAGAGGGGGCGGTGGTGGGCAACGCCGGCTGGGAAATCGGCGGCGCCAACGGGTCGGTCAGCGCGCGCATCGTGCGTGAGGGTGACCACTACCGGGCCAGTGGCAGCAAGTATTACAGCACCGGCTCCCTGTACGCCGACTGGGTCAGTGCGGTGGCGCTGGACGAGAACGACCAGCCGGTGTCGTTCATCCTGCCGCGCGACCGCCAGGGCCTGGAGTTGCTCGACGATTTCGATGCCATGGGGCAGCGCCTGACGGCCAGTGGCACCACGCACTTGCATGACGTGCTGGTCAGGCCTGAAGAAATCCGCACCCGCACGGTAGAGGAAGGCAAGCGCACCATTGTCACGCCCTTCCTGCAATTGTTCCTGGCCTCGGTGCAGGCCGGGATCGCCCGCAACGCCCTGAACGATGCCGTCGATTTCGCCAATCGGCATGCACGGCCGATCAAGCACAGTACGGCCACCCGTTCGGTCGACGATCCCTATGTGGAGCTGAGCGTGGGCGACATCTCGGCCCGGGCCTTCACGGCCGAGGCCGTGGTGCTGCGCGCGGCCGAGTCCATCGACCGCGCCTGGGCGGCGGACCTGCTGCCACAGGCCGTCGACCAGGCCGCAGTGGAAGTCGCCCAGGCGCAGTACATCGCCGCCGAATCCGCGCTCAAGGCCGCCGAGTGGCTGTTCGATGTGGGCGGGGCGTCCACCACCGGGCGCAGCCACAACCTGGATCGCCACTGGCGCAACGCGCGCACCGTGGCCAACCACAACCCGCGGCAATGGAAAGCCGCAGCGGTGGGTGCCTGGCAGCTCAAAGGCACGCCGCCGCCGACCTCGGGGTTGTTCTGACGCGCAAGCGGTGCACACCGACCATGGGCATCGAGCACAGCCTGGCTGCGCGGGCCGACCCGACGAGCGCCGTCGCGACCGCCACGCCCCTCTGGCGCATCCCGATGATCATCGGCTGCGCGTTGTTCATGGAGCTGATCGACGCGACGGCCGTGCTCACCGCACTGCCGCAGATGGCTACGGAATTTTCCGAGCCCAGTGTGCGCATGAACCTGGTGGTGTCCCTGTATCTGCTGGCCGCTGCGCTGTTCGTGCCGATCAGCAGTTGGGCGGCGGAGCGGTTCGGGCCGCGGCGGGTGTTCGTGGTCGCCATCGGGCTGTTCACCGTGGCGTCCGTGGCCTGCGCCTGTTCGACCTCGTTGTTGCAGCTGTCGCTGGCGCGCATGGCCCAAGGCGCGGCCGGGGCGATGATGGTGCCGGTGGGGCAGGTGATCCTGTTGCGTTGGTCGCCGCGCGAACATCTGCTGCGGACCATGTCGTACCTGACCATCCCGGCGTTGATCGGGCCGGTGCTGGGCCCGCCCTTGGGTGGCCTGCTGGTGACCCTGCTGTCCTGGCAATGGATCTTTCTGATCAATCTGCCCATCGGCGTGCTTGGGGTGGGGTTGGTGTTGCGGCATGTTCCCGACTATCCCGGCCTGGATGCCAGGCCTCTGGACAAGCCGGGCCTGTTGCTGAGCGCTGTGGGGCTGGCAGGGCTAGTGTTCGGCTGCGAAGCGCTGGGCCATGGTCTGCTACCGCGCGCGTGGGCCGTGCTGCTGATCGTCGGTGGCCTGCTCGGCGCGCTGGGGTATGTGCGGCACGCCCGACGTGCCGCCCACCCGTTGATCGACCTGCGTTTGCTGCGGATTCCAACCTTCGGGATCGCCTTCTGGGGCGGCAACCTGATGCGCATCGGCAGTGCTGCGCAGCCCTTTCTGCTGGTGCTGTTGTTCCAGGTCTGTTTCGGCTTGAGCCCATTGCAGGCCGGTCTGTTGAGCTTCGTCGGCGGCGTCGGCGCATTCGTCATGAAGCTGCTGGCAGTGGGCATCGTCAACCGCTTCGGCTTCAAGCGCACGCTGATCGGCAATGCCGTGCTGACCGGCCTGAGCCTGGCGGCCACCGCGCTGTTCGATCCGTCGACGCCGTATTGGGTGATCGTGCTCGTACTGTTCGTCAGCGGCGTGATCCGTTCCCTGCAGTTCAGCACCCTGGGTGCGCTGACCTACGCCGACGTGCCACCTGAGCGGTCGAGCGGCGCCAGTAGCCTCTCGGCGATGAGTGTGCAACTGACGATGAGCGTCTCGGTGGGCCTGGCCGCTGCCGGACTGAGCCTGGTCATGGCCGTGCGCGGCCACGCCGCGGTCACCCAGAGCGACGTCGCCTGGGTCATGGGGTTGGCCGGCGGGTTGTGCATGGCCTCGGCGCTGGTCTATCGCCGCTTGGCGGGCAACGCCGGAAGTGCGGTGTTGGGCCGGCGCACGCGCTGAACTGTCGGTTTGCGCACAGCGGACGTGCAGCCAGTGTCGCAAACCAGACTGATGCGCGTTGGCTCAGGTGCCATGCGGCGCGCAATTCCGGGCCTGCAGGGGCTGGCACGAATCCTGATAACGGTTAGTGCTCAAGCTCCGTCAGGCACAGCCTCGATCGACTACTGCGTACCTGCGCTGCGGACGGCGGACAGTTGCCCCTATCCTGCCTGGAAGCTGCGCGGCCACAGGCGTCATCCAGGAACCCCCTCGCCATGTATTCGTTCTTCTCGTCTTTCTTGCCCCGTGACCGACAGCTGCGCGGCTGGGACGTCCAGCATCTACCGGCGACGCCGGCTGCGTTCGTGCGTTTTTTCGTCAGTTGCTTCAAGGGCTGGTACGTGGCGATTCTGCTGTTGCAGATCGCGGCCGTGGTCTGCGCCGTCTCGATCCCCTACGGGCTGGGGCTGATCACCCGCACGGTGAGCAACGGGCTGCAAGCCGATCAGGCCTATGATCTGTTGCAAGGGCCGCTGGCCCTGTTCGCCGCCTTGTTGGTCTGCGAGATGCTCTTCACCCGCGGTGCTGCCAGTTGCCACATCCATGTGCTGCCCTTGCAACGGCGCACGGTGACCCACACGGTCTATGCCTACCTGCAACGGCACTCGCACCGGTTCATCAGCAACGAGTTCGCCGGCGCGCTCGCCCACCGGGTGTCGGAGGTGGCGTTGGGCGTGACGCAGACCTTGAGCATCGTATTGTTCGACCTCATCCCCCTGGTGCTGACCTTGAGCCTGGCAACGGTGTTGCTATGGACCGTATCGCCTCTGATGGCGGCGTTCATGGTCGGCTGGTCGACGGTGTTCGTCGCCGTGTGCTACCTGCTGGCGCGGCGCAGCCATCCGCTGGCGCAACAGTATTCGGCGGCGCGCAGCACGAGCTCGGGCAAGGTGGTGGATGCGGTGTCGAACCTGGCCAACATCCGCCTGTTCGCTCGGCATGCCTTCGAGCACAGCTACCTGGGCCGCTTTCTCGACCGCGAGGTGACCGCGGCCCATCGCTCCTTGGGCTACATGGAAAAGTTTCGCTGGTTTCAGACCGCTTGCGGTGTAGTGCTCAAGCTGGGTCTGCTCTTGCTGGCCCTGTACCTGTGGCGCAATCAGCGCATCGACATCGCCGGTTTCGTGATGTCCACCAGCCTTTCGCTGTTGATCGTCGGCGACGTGGGCAACCTGTCCCGGCGCTTCCTGGATTTCTTCGAGGCCACCGGCAACATTTCCAACGGCGTGCGTACGCTCATCCGGCCCCATGAAGTGGTCGATCGACCCCACGCCAAGGCGCTGAAGGTCGAGCACGGTGCCATCGAATTCCGCGATGTGGGTTTCGCCTACGGTGGCGACGTGGGGATCTTTCAGCACTTGAACCTGGTCATTCCCGCCGGGCAGAAGGTCGGCCTCGTCGGCACCTCGGGTTCGGGCAAGTCGACGCTGTTGAGCCTGCTGCTGCGCCTGTACGACGTGCGCGAAGGCGCTGTGCTGGTCGATGGCGTGGACGTACGCCATGTCACGCAGCATTCGCTGCACCAGCAGATCGGCCTGATACCCCAGGAACCGGGTCTGTTCCACCGCAGCATTCGCGAAAACATCCACTATGGGCGGCCAGATGCTTCGATGGAGGAGGTCGACGAAGCGATCCATCGGGCCGGAGCCCAGGAATTCATCGACAGCATGAAAGAGGGGTATGAGTCGCTGGTGGGCGAACGCGGCGTGAAGCTGTCCGGCGGCCAGCGCCAGCGCATCGCCATCGCCCGGGTGCTGCTCAAGAACGCGCCGATTCTGGTGATGGACGAAGCCACGTCCAGTCTGGATTCGATCACCGAGCGCTACATCCAGGACAAGCTCGATGAAATCATGGGCGACAAGACCGTATTGGTGGTCGCCCACCGGCTGTCCACGGTGGCGCACCTGGACCGGATTCTGGTGTTCGACAAGGGTCGGGTGGTGGAGGACGGCAGCCATCGGCAATTGCTGCGCCAGGGCGGTCACTACGCCAGGTTGTGGAGCCAGCAGTTCAGCGATGAGTTGGGCGAGGCGATCTGACTTAGCGTAGGCGGGTACTGCCCTGACCCTGCCGATGGGTCAGGGCGGGTGGCGGGCTCATATCGACAAGTGCAGCGTGCGCTCATCGATCGCGGCCTGCGCTTGGCGGCGCTTGTTGACCTTGAGTTCGCCGAGGTTGATCAGCAGCGTACGCGTGACGTTGCGGCTCAAGCCCAGCAGTTCGGCAGTGTGCACCTGATTGTGGTGGCAAAAGCGGTAGGCTGCGCCCAGTAGCGTGCGCTCGACGTGCTCGTGCAGATTGTCCACCTGCTCTTCGAACAGGCGCTGCATGGCCTGTTCGAGCAACCCGAACGCCGACTGGCCGCTGTCGGGCGACGCCTCGTGGCGCTCCAGGCGCAGGTTGGACAGGCGCAGGTCATCGCTGTGGATCACGCCGTCCTTGCAGACCAGCAAGGTATGGTGGATGACGTTCTCCAGCTCACGGATGTTGCCGGGCCAGCTGTAGCCGGCCAACTTGCGCTCGGCCTCGGGGCTCAGCACGATCGGGCCATA
The DNA here is from genome assembly GCF_054508135.1 of Pseudomonas sp. MLB6B. NCBI lineage: Bacteria > Pseudomonadati > Pseudomonadota > Gammaproteobacteria > Pseudomonadales > Pseudomonadaceae > Pseudomonas > Pseudomonas sp. MLB6B. The sequence continues at coordinate 3,136,607 of NZ_CP199313.1, forward strand.
GTTCAGGCGGCGGCTGTAGCTGTCGATGAAGTGCCGCACCAGGGGGAGGATGTCGCCCGGGCGTTCGCGCAATGGGCTCAGCTCCAGATTGACCACGTTCAGGCGATAGAACAGGTCTTCGCGAAAGTGACCGGCGTTGATGGCTTTTTCCAGCTCCACATTGGTGGCGGCCAGCACCCGCACGTTGATCGGAACGCTCTTGCGCGAGCCCAGGCGCACGACTTCGCGCTCCTGCAGCACACGCAGCAGCTTGACCTGGATGGACATCGGCAGGTCGCCGATCTCGTCGAGGAACAGCGTGCCGCCGTTGGCTTCTTCGAACCAGCCCGCCTTGGCGCTGAGCGCGCCGGTGAAGGCGCCTTTCTCATGGCCGAACAGCTCGGCTTCGACCAGCGATTCGGAAAAGGCTCCGCAGTTGACGGCCACGAACGGTTGGCCCTTGCGCGCGCTCAGGTTGTGGATGTGCCTGGCCACCAGTTCCTTGCCGGTGCCGGTTTCGCCGATGATCAACACGCTGGCCTCGCTGGGCGCGACCTGTTGCAGGTGCTTGAGCAGGGCTTTGGAGGTGGGATCTTCGAAGACTTGCGCAGTGGCGCGGATCGATGTGGCCAGTGCGGGAGAGGGAGGGAGGGTAAGTAGATGCATGGGTGTGCCTCTGGATGAGGGTCGGGGGGCAGGGCATCGCTCGATGACCTGCCCCCCGACCCGCGATGGGGTGCGCGCCTGCAGCCGCGGCAGGCTCAGGCTCACTTGGCGGTGATCACCGACAGCTTGGTGATACCGGCCTTTTCGATCGACGCCATGGCCCGCGCCACTTCGCCATAGTTCACGCCGTCGTCGGCTTGCAGTTGCACACGCACGTCGGCGTTCTTGTCCTTGGCCGCCTTGAGGTTGACCTCCAGCAGGTCCGGCTGGATCTCGTCCTTGTCGATGAACAGCTTGCCCTTGCCATCGATGCTCACCACCAGCGGATCCTTCTGTTCCACAGGGGCCACCGACTCGGTCTTGGGCAGGTTAATCGGGATCGAGTTGGTCAGCAGTGGCGCTGTGACGATGAACACCACCAGCAGCACCAGCATCACATCCACCAAGGGCGTGACGTTGATTTCGCTGAGCACTTCATCGCTGTCTTGGGTAGAGAAGGCCATGTCAGGAGGCCTCCTTCACTTTCTGCCCGGCTGCGGTGGCACCGGCTTTGTTCAGCACCGGGTGCAGCAGCACGCGGAAGGCATTCTTCTGCGCCAGGCTGTAGAAGTCGTGGGCGAAGTCGTCGAGGTCGGCGACGGTCAGTTTCAGACGACGCAGGTAGTAGTTGTAAACCAGCACTGCCGGTACGGCGACCGCGATGCCCACGCCCGTGGCGACCAATGCCGCACCGATCGGGCCCGCCACGGTCTCGAGGCTGGCCGAGCCTGCTGCGCTGATGCCCTTGAGCGCCGACATGATGCCCCAGACCGTGCCGAACAGGCCGATGAAGGGCGAGGTGCTGCCGATACTGGCGAGGATCGCCAGCCCGCTTTCCAGCGAGCGGCGTTCGCGCACGATCTGCTGACGCAGCGCGCGCTCCAGGCGGTCCTGGTGGTTGATCGACTGGCTCAGGTCGACGGCCTGGGTGCCTGCCGGCACCTGTTGGATGGCGGCATAACCGGCCAAGGCGACGCGGGCGGCGGCGCCAGGCTGGGTATGGGCCAGGTCGGCCGCCGAGTCCAGGCTCGATGCGGCCCAGAATTGCTTGTGAAAGCGCTTGTCCTGGCCTTTCAGGCGAGCGAACTGCACGCCCTTGAGCAGCGTCAGCCCCCAGGTGGCGACGGAAAAGACGATCAACAGCCAGATGACGGCGTGTTCGATGGATTCGAAAGGTGAGGCGATAAGGTTCATGTGGCGCTCTCCGGCAAGGCATTGAATTCGTTATAGCGATGCGCCTTTGGTGAGGTAGCCCGCGTAGGGTTGGAACGTTCGAAGGGTTTAGTTGAGCTTGAAGTCGATCGGCACGCTGACGTAGCCGTCCACGGGTTGGTTGCCCTGTTTGGCCGGGGCGAAGCTCCAGCGTTTGACGGCCGCCAGCGCAGCGTCGTCGAGTTGACTGCGACCGCTGCTCTTCTGGATCTGCACGTCACCCGGCTTGCCGTTGGCCAGCACATGCACGCGCAGCAGCACGGTGCCTTCCCAGTTACGGCGCATGGCCAGGGCCGGGTATTGCGGGGCTGGGTTGTTCAGGTAACCAGCGTTGGCCGAAGCCGGAGTGACTGGTTCCGGCGCTGGTGCCGGTTTGGGCGGCGCGGGAGGTGCTGGCGCGGCGACTGGCTGTGGCGGCGGCGCAGGCTGCACCGCGGGCTTGGGCACGGGTTTGGGCGGCGTCTTCTTGACCACCGGCTTGGGTTTGGGTTTGGGTTTGGGCACAGGTTTGGGCGGCGCAGGCTTGCTCGCCAGCTCGTCCACCACGGGCGGTGGTGGCTCCTCGGGCTGCACGACCGGCTCCGGCGCAGGAGGAGGCGTTTCGACCACCGGCGGCGCCGGCTGGGAAAACTCGATGGTCATCGGCGGAATTTCCGGCGGCACCACCGGCAGCGCCGGGGTAGGCGTGCTGTTGATCCAGTAGATCACCGCACCGTGCAACGCCAGCGCAAAAATACCGAGCAGCGCGGCCTCGCGACGGCTGAGGACACGCTTGGGCGTGGTGTGCAGCTTCGACTGGGACAACGGACCCCGATAGACCCGGCCTAAGTCGAGCACCTCGCCGCTCGGCGCTTGGCGCCGGAACGTGTCCAGTGCGCCCACTGCTTGGGCATTGGCCATTGATTGACTCCTTGGCTGTTTGACGAAACGCGAATGCAATGTGGCGTCATGGAATGAACGTGAGGACATAACCGCATTCGACTCGAACGTGAGTAGAGAATGAAGAGCAAGAGCCGTACCAAGTTGCAAGTGCTTGAAAAGACGCGGGGTTGTAAAGGTCAGGGGCAGGTGAACATGCGCGGTGTGCCACTTATTGTTTGAGGTGTGTTGCAGTGCAAACAGTGGCGGTTATGAGGGAGCAACATTCTGTTATAAGCGTGCGCGCCGTCTAGCGCGGGCCTTAGCAGGTATTTTTTGAAAATTGAACTGATTCTTTCTGCTAAGCATAGACCTGAATGTATGTGGAGGTCGTTAGACCGAATGTCCAAGGTCGAAACATATGATGATGCGCTTATTGCACTGTTTGTTAATGAACAGTTGACCAGCAAAGTGTCGGGCTTATATATGACTGAGGCTAATAGAGTTGCCGAAATTGGCCGATTTCGCTTGGCATGAACCCTGCTTAGTTGCCTGTTCATTCAAAACTTATAACTAGCCGTGCACACGTTTCAACATGGGGAGTAGGCGAATTGAAGGTGCAACCGTTCGATAGACAGTCTCGACGACGAGACGCCCTGGCCACCGCTTCGAGCCTGGGGTTGTTACTGATGGCGGTACAGGGCGCTGCGATGGCCGCCGACCAAGACACCGCCCAGGCGCCAAGGCTGGCCACGGTCACCGTGACCGGCTCCGAGGTCCGCGAGGCACAGAAAGCCGAAAGACAACTGGCCAAGGTGCCAGGCAAAACGGCGGTCATCGACAACAAGGACGTGGAGAAGGGCCGTGCTTCCAATGCCGAAGACGTACTGGCGCTACAGCCGGGCGTCTTCGCTCAGGCCACCAGCGGCTCGGGCGCCAACAAGATCTCGATCCGCGGTTCGGGCCTCAACAGTTTCTATCAGGGCTATGTGCTGGGCATCAAATTCCTCTACGACGGCCTGCCGCTCACCGGCCCCGGCGGCACCCAGGAAGACATGTTGGACATGGCGGCGGTGGACCACACCGAAGTGCTCTACGGGGCCAATGCCTTCAACTACGCGGCGCTATCACTCGGTGGGGCGATCAATTTCGTCAGCAAGACCGGCCGTACCGACCCTGGCAACTATGCACGCTTGGAGGCCGGCAGCTTCGGTTATCGCAAGCAGGTGCTGAGCACCGGCGGTGTGGTCGGCGACGCTGACTACTATGTCAGCGTCAACCACAACGAGCGCGATGGCTACCAGCACAATACGCCCAACGAAGGGCAGGGGATCGCCGCCAATTTCGGCTATGTGTTCAGCCCGAAACTGCAGACGCGGTTCTTCCTGCGTTATCGCGAAGAAACCCTGACCCAGGGCAACACCCTGACCAAATACCAGCTCAAACACGACCCCAGAAGCAACGCCGTGCCGTTCGGCCGCAAGAAGGACGGTTCGACCCTGCTGGGCAGCAAGACCCTCTACACCTTCGACGACGACGCCAAACTGGAAATCGGCTTGGGCTACAACGACTATCCGTTGTTGAACGGCTGGCGTTATTCGGCGACGCCTCAACAGTGGCGCTCCAAGGACATCAACCTGACCCTGCGCTATCAGCGTCAGGGCGACACCTTCCTGGGCCTGCCCAGCGACAGCACGGTGGCCCTCAGCACCACGCGCGCCTACCTGGCCGACGTGAACTCGCATTTTCGCAGCACCGGGCGCAAACAGCAGGAAACCGATTACACCGGCTCGCGCGACACCGTCTTTTCCCTGGGCAACGAGTTGCAGCTGACCGATGACCTGTGGCTGTCCAGCGGCCTGTCGTTCAGCGAAATCCGCCGACGGGCCGACATTCAATATTCCAGCAGTACCAACACGACCGCGTTCGCCAGTGGGGTCGATTACCAAGAGCATGACATCGCGCCTCGTATCGGCTTGCGCTATCAGCTGACCCCGGCATTCGAGCTGTTCGGCAACGTCAGTCGCTCGGTCGATCCGCCGGTGACCTGGCAGTTGGGCAGCACCGGCACGCCGTACATCCGCGACGTGCGTCCGCAGAAGGCCAATACGGTGGAGTTCGGGATCCGAGGCGGGCAGGGCATCTTCGACGGCAGCCTGACGCTGTATCGGTCCTGGGTCCAGAAAGAGCTGCTGTCGGTGGTGGTGCGCCAGGCCAGCGCTACGCAAGACCAGCTGGTCGCGACGTCCAACGGCAGCTCGACCCTCCACCAGGGCATCGAAGCCGGCCTCAATGCACTGCTGTGGGACGGCCCCGAAGGCGACACCGTGACGTTGCGGCAGGCCTACACCTATAACGACTTCCACTATCGCCACGACGCGACCTTCGGCGACAACGAGCTGCCCAGCCTGCCGCGGCAGGTGTATCAAGCCGAGCTGGAGTATCGGCAGGCCAGCGGCTTCTATGCGCAGCTCAACGCGCGCACAGCGTCCAGCTACTACGTGGATTTCGCCAACAGCTGGAGCGCGCCGTCCTATACGTTGTGGGGCGTCAAATTCGGCTACCAGGCGCCGAGCGAGAAGTGGGAAGTGTTCGTCGACGCGCGCAACCTGACCAACGAGCGCTATGCCACTGCGTCCAACACCGCATACGACGCCAAGGGGCAGGATTCTGCGAACTTCTATCCTGGAGATCCGATCAACGTCACCACGGGAGTGGCGTTCCGGTTCTGATCGGTAGGGCCTCGGTCATCGTCTTCGTGGCGGTGACCGAGGCCCCCCGGCCCCATCAGCCCAGTAAACGACGCAGGAGTCCTTCGATCTGGGTGTCCTTATGCTGGGCACACAGCGCATCGAGTTTCACACGTCGCCGTTCACCACTCGCCAGGCTCAGCCCATGCAGCGCGTTGACCAGTTGCTGCTGCTGTTCGATACCTTCGCGAACGTCTTGCCACATCGCATTGACCCTCTTGGCCATGAGCCCCAGCTCGGTGGCCAGGGCCTGTGAATCGGGTAGGGCGTTACCGTTCGCCACCCCTTGGAGAGCCCCGGCACGTTGCTCGAGCGACCGCAGTTGTTCGCCCAAGCACTCGGCCTGTTCGATCGAGGCAGCGATGCCGTCGACGAACACCTTGTCTTCTTGAACGTCGAAAATGGCCAATGGGCCCTCGGCGCCACCGTTGATGTCCAGCGCCAGCACGTTGCCCAGCCTGAGCGGCTGTGGCGTCCAAGTGTGGCCGACGCACACGCGCCATGCACCCGGTACGCCACCACGGTGGTGCCCGATGATGCGATCGCGGCCCCACAAGGCGATGTGCTCAAGGTCGGGGTTACCAAGCTGCTCCACGAAGGTGGGCCAGGCCATGCCTGCCGGCACATCGGCATGGACGACGCCAACGATGCCTCGATCCGACTCGATTTGAATGGCGATCGGCAAGCTTTTGAGTTTGCCGATGATCATCGCCTTGGACTCGTCGGCGATGGTCATCCACCAACCGGCGCCATGGGCCGAGTAGCGTGCTTCGGGGGCAGCTTCATAGGCATCGATCAGCATTCGTTCGTGGTTGCCTTGGACGCAGAAGAACCAGGGTTCGCCGAGCAGCTTCAGGCCATCCAGTACACCACGGCCACGGTCGATCAGATCGCCCACGGCGATCAGCCGGTCCTTGGTTTCGTCGAAGCCGAGTGCGTGAAGCGCGCGGTGGAGATCGGTGGTTTTGAAGTGGATGTCGCCGACGACGAAGTCGCGGCCGTGGGAGTTTTTGGGGAGCTGGAGGACGTTGGGACGCATGGGGGAGGGTGTGGCTCCGTGCTCGGGTGGAGGCTGTCTATTTTCCGCTTTCCAGGTGTAGACGTCGATGAAAAATGTCGTTTCGGCAACCATTCCCCGTGACGCTTTGGCACACGAATATCAAGGCTTCTTCATTGGATAATGCGCTTGTAGAACCGCAGCGACATTGCGCTTGCTAGCGGCGTTGAAAAACGTGGCATAGGTGGAGTCCGTTAGGTGATCGACCGCCATAAACAGAGGCTGCTTGCCGCCCGTAAGGCCTGACTCCGAGCTATCGCTATGCAGACTACCGGGACGCTGAGTGAGCACCACGACTTTCTGGCGCTGAACACCTAGGAAAAAACCTACACACTTCGCAGTTAAAGGCTATTCTCCCGCCTGAACGCTCGACACGAGCGCTCATCACTTGGAAGGGCGACCGCTCGGCGCGCCCGGCGCGAGTGGCATGGACATCTGTCCAGATAGCGGCAGACAGGAGCACAGGATGTTCGCTCAACCTCTGGTGATACCTCGATGTAACGCGTGGGTGCCGTGCTCAGCGGTTCCTGTGCTTTGTGTCGCCCCTGCCGCACCCCTAGGACGTCTGCATAACCGTACCGAGTGCTGAACGCGCGCCTGCGTGTCGCGTCGAGCCTGCAATGAAAACGTTTCATCATCCGATTCACGGAAACACCGGTGTCACGCGGCTGCGTATTGAAATAACGGTCTGCCTCTGCAACTTGCCTAAAGGAATCTGCGCAAGATGAAATACCCATTGCCCACCTCAGTTTCTGTGTTAACCCTGGCCACCGCTTTCGGCTTACTGGCCTGGAGCCCCTCGAGTGTTGCCTGTACGCCCGAACCTTTCATCGCCAGCGTGTGCGTCATGGCGTTTCCAGGCGGGACCAGCTACATGCAGGGTTTCGCTGGCAACCAGTATCTGCAGGCCGCCGGGCAGGCGCTTAGCGTCAGCCAATACACCCCCCTCTTCGCGCTGATCGGTACGACCTATGGCGGCGATGGACGCACCACCTTCAACCTGCCCGATTTGCGCGGTAAGGTCATCGTCGGCTTCGACGCCCGTTCCAGCCAACTGCCGGTCGGCGCGACGGGGGGCGCCATGTCCGTCAAGCTGAGCATCGCGCAACTGCCCGCACATGCGATGACGCTGGACAAATTGCCGGTATCGATGAGCACCGTGACCGCCACCACCACGCTGGCCAGCCTCAGCGCCACCGCCAACCTGTCGGGCGTGACGCTGGCTGGGCCGGCCAGCGGTCTGCAGCTCAAAGGCTCCTCCACCGGTGGGGTAGGTACGGCGGGCGGCAATTTGCTGGGCAAGAGTGGCGGTGCGCAGGGCAACCTCTACAGCACCGGGGCGCCTGACGTGACGCTCAACGCTGCGTCCATCTCGGGCAATCTGTCCATGCAGGTGAACAACGGCATCACCGCCCCGGTGACCGTGACAGGCAACGCCACCACCACCCTGAGCGGCAATGCCCTGGTGTCTGGCACCTCCAGCACGATCGGAGGCGGTGCCGAGGTGCCGACCATGCCGCCTTATCTGGTGATGCCGTATTTCATCGCCGTCAACGGCTTCTATCCGAGCCCCAACAACTAGCCTTGAGACCGGCCGGGACGCGTTTTTGCGCGCTCCGGCCCGAGTCCCAGACAAGGAGCCGTCGTGCGTCCGATCCTTATGTTGTTTTTGCTGTTGAGCATGGGCGCGAACGCAGCGGCGATCCCTTCCCCCGTGCGCGACTTGCGTCAGGGCCTTGAGCGTGCAGATCAGGCCTTGGCCGAACGCAACTTCGAGGTGGCTTTTCAAGAATACCAACGGCACGCCGCTAGCAATGGACTTGCCCAGTTTTCCTTGGGCCTGATGGAGCGGGGCGGTTGGGGTCGGTTGCCCGATCCCGCAGCGGCCTGTCGTTGGTTCGGTCGTGCGGCGCACGCCTCGATCCCGGCAGCGCAACAGTTCTACGGTGATTGCAACGCCCAGGGCATTGGAATGCCGGTGGACGGCCAGGCCGCCGTGAAGTGGTACCAGGCGGCCGTGGACGGTGGGCTCGTCGCGGCGGCGTGTGCAGCCGGCGAGCTGTACATCGCAGGCCGGTCGGTCGCCAAGGATGTGCCCAGGGGCCTGGCCCTGTGCACCTTGACAGCCCAGGCCCAGTCGACGCCAGCGATGATGGCCCTGGCCAACTACTATCGTGAAGGTAGCGCAGTCCCGCAAAACCTGGGGTTGGCCAGATTCTGGTACGAACAGGCGGCCGAACGGCATGTCCTCGAGGCGCAATTCCAGCTCGGCATGATGCAGAGCGAGGGGGTGGGCGGTGACGCCGATCCGCAAAAGGCCAGGTTCTGGTTGGAGCACGCGGCGGGACAGGGATATGCCCCGGCCTATCTGGCCACGGCCATCGTCTACGCCAACGCGCCGCTCGATCCGCAAACCGGGGCCCTTACGCCCCAGGACTTGGCTAAGGTGTACATGTGGAACAGCGCCGCGAAGTCTGCGCCGCACACGCGCCAGCAACTGGCCGAAATCGAACGTATCGAACACTTGGTGCTGGCCGTCATGCCGGCGCAATGGCAACCGGCGCTCGACCGTCGAGTGGCGGAGCATCTGGCCGCTTTCAGCAGGCCCGAGGCGAACCGACGGTGAGCCCCGACGTACAACAATCAGCGCTCGCACGCGCATGGGATATCGACCATGAACCACGTCTACCGTCTTATCTGGAGCCCGGCGCATCAAACCCTGATCGCGGTGTCCGAACTCACCCTCGGGCCGGGCAAGAAGAGCCTGCGCAAACTGTCCCTGGGCGTGATGGCCGTGGCCAGCGTCGCCACGCCGCTGGCGCAGGCGGGGCCACAAGGCGGTGAGATCACGGCGGGCAATGGCAGCATCAGCCAGGCAGGCGCCACCACGACCATCACCCAGGGCAGCCAGAACCTCTCGGTGAACTGGCAGTCGTTCAACACCAGCAGTGCCGAATCGGTCAAGTTCGTCCAGCCTTCCACCAGCGCGGTCGCCGTCAACCGCATCGCCGATGCGAACCCCACGCAGTTCTTCGGCCAGCTCGACGCCAACGGCAAGGTCTATCTGGTCAACCCCAACGGCATCGTGTTCGGCGCAGGGTCGCAGGTGAACGTGGGCGCGCTGGTGGCGTCCACCCTCGACATCAGCGACCGGGCGTTGTCCGCGTCCAACCAGACCTTCAGTGGCTCGGGCACGGGCACTGTCGTCAACCAGGGCAACATCGCGACCAAGCAGGGCGGCTACGTCGCTTTCGTGGGCAACAAGGTCGAGAACCAGGGCACGATCAAGACGCCCGGCGGCGCGACGGCACTGGGTGCAGGCAGCGAAGTCACCTTGTCCTTCACCGGCGACAAGCTGGTCAACCTTCAGGTGGACAAGAGCACGCTGCAGGGGCTGGCGCAGAACGGCGGGCTGATTCAGGCCGACGGCGGCGCAGTGGTGATGTCGGCAGGGGCCAAGGACGCAGTGCTGGCCAGCGTGGTCAACAACACCGGCATCGTTCAAGCGCGCAGCGTGCAGAACGTCAACGGCACCATCGTGCTGGGTGGCGGTGCGCAAAGTGTCGTCAGCAATAGCGGCACGCTCGACGCTTCAGGCCGCAACCCTGGCGAAATTGGGGGCGTCGTGAAGGTGCTCGGCGATACCGTCAACCTTGAGGCCCACAGCTCGATCGACGTCAGTGCGGACTTGGCTGGCGGCACGGCACTGGTGGGCGGCAACTTCCTGGGCGCCGGGCCCGAGCGTAATGCCAAGACGGTCTCCGTGGCGGCGGGCAGCACCCTCAAGGCCGATGCCCTCGGCCAGGGCAAGGGCGGCAAGGTCGCCGTCTGGTCCGATGGCAGCACCACGTTCGAGGGCGCGATCAGTGCCCGAGCCGGACAGCGCGGCGGTGACGGCGGTGCCGTGGAAACGTCGGGCAAGCGATTGAAGGTGGGCGCTGCAGCGACGGTGGACACCTCGGCCGCCCAGGGGCGGACGGGCGAGTGGTTGCTCGACCCGCAGGACCTGAGAATCGGCGGCTTCAGTGGCGAAGCCTACGACATCGGGTACGACCAGATCACCCAGGCGCTGGAGACCTCGAACGTCACCATCAAGACCGGACAGAACGTCTCCTGCACGGTCGTCGTCTGCGGACCTGGCGTCAGCGGCAACGGTGACATCATCCTGCAAGACGGTATCGCCATCGGCAGCTGGAGCAGCTCGACGACCTTGACCTTGAGCGCCTTGCGCAACGTCCAATTCCAGGGCAACGCCGTCATCGACGCCAGCGGCGGTGGGGGCAACATCGTCTTGCGTGCCGATAACACGGGTACCGGCATCGGCACCATCGACCTGGGTAGGAACGGTGCGGTGTATGCCGACACCGGCTCGGTCGATTTCTACTACAACCCCACCTTCTACAGCAGGCCCACCGACTATGCGGGGCTGGTCGATCCCGACAATGGCAACAACCAGGTCAATGCCGCCAACTTCAAGGCCTACATGCTGGTGAACTTCACCGCCAACGTGGCAAGCAAAACCTACGATGGCACGGCGGCGACCTCCATCAGCAATATCGCCGGGCGCGGCAGCCTGCCCTCCGATGCCTTCTTCGATTTCAGCCGTGCCAGCGTGGCCTTTGCGGACCAGAATGCGGGCACCGGCAAGGCCGTGACCATCAGCGGCGTCAACATTGGCGGAGGCGGCGCGAGCAAGTATGCGGTCAACGGTCTGGATAGCCTGACCGCAGACATTTTCAAGGCCGACGCGCTGTTGACTGGCATCGCCGCCAACAGCAAAACCTATGACGGGACGACGTTGGCCACGTTGAGCGGGTCGGCAGTGGCCTCCGGGATCGTCGCCGGCGATGCGGTGGCGGTCGCGGGAAGCGGCATGGGCAGCACGTTCGACTCCAAGAACGTCGGCACCCTGAAACCGATGAACGTGACGGGCTATACGCTGACCGGCGCATCGGCTGGCAACTACAACCTGGTCCTGCCCACCGGGCTCAGTGCCGAGATCACGCCGGCCAGCCTGCAGGTTGTGGGCATCGCTGCCGCAGACAAGGTCTACGACAGCACGACGGGCGCCACGCTCAGCGGGACTGCAACGGTCGCAGCGCTGGGCAGCGATGTAGTTTCGGTCGCCGGCACCGGTATCGGTACTTTCGCCAGCAAGAACGTGGCGAACAACCAGGCGGTCAGCGTCACGGGTTATACGCTCAGCGGCGCGGACGCGGGCAACTACAGCATCGTCCAGCCCACCGGCCTGAGCGCGGCCATCACCCGAGCCAGCCTGACGTTGTCGGGCGTGTCCGCTGCGGACAAGGTCTACGATGGCACTACGGCAGCAACGCTGACCGGCACTGCGGCCGTCGCTGCACTGGGGAGCGACGACGTTTCGGTGGGCGGAACCGGGAGCGCGAGCTTTTTCGACAAGAACGCTGGGGCCGACAAGGCGGTCGACGTTTCCGGCTACGCCCTCGGCGGCCTGGACGCCGGCAACTATGAGCTGGTTCAACCTGCAGGGCTGACTGCCAGCATCGGCAAGGCCGATCTGGCTCTCTCCGGGATCGTGGCCAACAACAAAACCTACGATGGGACCACTGCAGCCACTTTGAGCGGTACGGCCAGCGTCTCGCCCATCGGGTCCGATGTCGTCGCCGTAACCGGCAGTGCAAGCGGCAACTTCCTCGACAAGAACGCTGGGGTGGGCAAGGCGGTGTCTGTCTCGGGTTTCACGCTGGCCGGTGCCGATGCCGGGAATTACAACCTGGTGCAACCGACCAACCTCAGCGCCACTATCGCCAAGGCCGACCTTGCCATCACGGGCGTCGCGGCCGCCGACAAAGTCTACGATGCGACCACGGCCGCGACACTGGTCGGGACCGCAGCGGTCGCAGCCTTGGGCAGCGATGTGGTGACGGTGGACGGAACAGGCAATGCCACGTTCGCCGATAAAAACGCTGGCGTGGGCAAGGCCGTCACGACGACGGGCTATACCCTGGCCGGCGCCGACGCGGGTAACTACAACGCCATTCAGCCGACAGGGCTGACTGCCGACATTCTCAAGGCCGATCTCGCCCTAGACGGATTGACCGTCGCCGACAAGACCTACGACGGCACCACTTCCGCCACATTGACGGGCAGCGCCTCGGTCACGGGCTACGGTGGCGATGTACTCAACCTCACGGGCAGCGGCTCAGCGGCCTTCGACGACAAGAACGCGGGCATCGGCAAGGCTGTGAGCGTCAGCGGGTACACCCTCGGCGGCGCCGATGCCGGCAACTACAATCTGGTGCCATCGACCGGCCTGACGGCCACCATCGGCAAGGCCAGCCTGGCAGTGGTCGGGCTTGGCGCCAATGGCAAAACCTACGACGGCACCACGGCTGCTGCGCTCAATGGCACAGCCAGCGTCACGCCCATCGGCGCCGATGCCGTTACTCTGAGTGGCAACGCAAGCGGCACCTTCGCCGACAAAAATGCCGGGGCCGGCAAATCGGTCTTCGTTTCGGGCCTCATGCTGACCGGCCTTGATGCCGGTAACTACACCTTGATACAGCCGGCGCTCGTCGCCGATATCGCCAAGGCTAGCCTTGGCATCACAGGGCTTGTAGCCGCCGACAAGACATATGACGGCACCACTTCGGCGACCCTGGACGGTCTCGCATCGGTCAACGCATTCGGCAGCGATGTCGTGTCGGTCGCCGGTACCGGCACCGCCACCTTCGCCGACAAGAATGCCGGCGTAGGCAAGGCCGTCGCCGTGAGCGGTTATACCCTGGTGGGTGCCGACGCCGACAACTACGATGTGGTCCAGCCTGCCGGCCTCAGCGCCAGCATCGCCAGGGCGGATATCACCGTCGCAGGCGTGGGCGCGGGCGACAAGACCTACGACGGCACCACGGCTGCGACCTTGACCGGCAACGCCTCGGTCACGGGTTTGGGCAGCGACGTGCTTACCCTCGCTGGTTCCGGTACGGGCGCGTTCGACGACAAGAATGTGGGCGTCGGCAAGGCCGTGACCGTCAGCGGCTACAGCCTTGGCGGTACGGACGCCGGCAACTACACCCTGCTCCAGCCAACGGGCCTGACCGCGACGATCGGTAGGGCGCTTCTGGCCCTGACGGGCCTGGGCGCCAACAGCAAGGTCTACGACGGCACCGCAGCCGCTACGCTGAACGGCACCGCGAGCGTATCGCCATTGGGCGCCGATGCGGTCTCCCTCGTCGGGAGTGCTACTGGTCAGTTCGTCGATAAGAATGCAGGCAGCGGCAAAGCCGTGACGGTCACCGGTTATGCCTTGAGCGGTGCCGACGCCGGCAATTACACGCTGGTACAGTCGAGCAACCTGACGGCGGATATTGCGAAAGCCAACCTGGCGGTCACTGGCGTCACCGCTGCCGACAAAGTCTATGACGGCACCACTGCGGCGACTTTGAACGGCACTGCGCAGGTCAACGCCTTTGGCAACGATGCTGTAGCGTTGAGCGGTACCGGTACCGCTGCTTTCGCGGACAAGAATGCTGGTACGGGCAAGGCCGTCACTGCCAGTGGCTATACCCTGACCGGGAGCGATGCCGGCAACTACACACTGGTACAGCCGAACAACCTGACGGCGGATATCTCGAAAGCCAACCTGGCGGTCACTGGCGTCACCGCTGCCGACAAAGTCTATGACGGCACCACTGCGGCGACTTTGAACGGCACTGCGCAGGTCAACGCCTTTGGCAACGATGCTGTAGCGTTGAGCGGTACCGGTACCGCTGCTTTCGCGGACAAGAATGCTGGTACGGGCAAGGCCGTCACTGCCAGTGGCTATACCCTGACCGGGAGCGATGCCGGCAACTACACACTGGTACAGCCGAACAACCTGACTGCGGATATCTCGAAAGCCAATCTGGCGGTCACTGGCGTCACCGCTGCCGACAAAGTCTACGACGGCACCACTGCGGCGACTTTGAACGGCACTGCGCAGGTCAATGCCTTTGGCAACGATGCTGTAGCGTTGAGCGGTACCGGTACCGCTGCTTTCGCGGACAAGAATGCTGGTACGGGCAAGGCCGTCACTGCCAGTGGCTATACCCTGACCGGGAGCGATGCTGGCAATTACAACCTCGTCCAACCGATCGGTCTCAACGCTTCTATCAGCAGAGCGGATCTCGCAGTCACTGGGGTTGCAGTTGACGATAAGGTCTATGACGGCACCGCCGCCGCCACGCTGAACGGTACCGCGAGCGTGTCGCCACTAGGCGCCGATGCGGTCTCACTCGTCGGGAGCGCCGATGGTCAGTTCGTCGACAAGAATGCAGGCACTGGCAAAGCCGTGACGGTCACCGGTTATGCCTTGAGCGGCGCCGACGCCGGCAACTACACCTTGGTACAGCCGAGCAACCTGACGGCGGATATCGCGAAAGCCAATCTGGCGGTCACTGGCGTTGCCGCTGTCGATAAGGTTTATGACGGGACAACCGCGGCGACTTTGAACGGCACTGCGCAGGTCAATGCGTTCGGCAACGATGCCGTGGTGCTAAGCGGTACCGGAACCGCTGCCTTCGCGGACAAGAATGTCGGCACGGGCAAAGCCGTGACCGTCAGCGGCTACAGCCTTGGCGGTGCAGACGCCGGTAATTATAACCTGCTCCAGCCAACGTCCCTCACCGCGACGATCGGCAAGGCGCTTCTGGTCCTGACGGGCCTGGGCGCCAATAGCAAGGTCTACGACGGCACCGCAGTCGCTACGCTGAACGGCACCGCGAGCGTATCGCCATTAGGCGCCGATGCGGTCTCACTCGTCGGGAGCGCCGATGGTCAGTTCGTCGACAAGAACGCAGGCACTGGCAAAGCCGTGACGGTCACCGGTTATGCCTTGAGCGGCGCCGACGCCGGCAACTACACCTTGGTACAGCCGAGCAACCTGACGGCGGATATCGCGAAAGCCAATCTGGCGGTCACTGGCGTTGCCGCTGTCGATAAGGTTTATGACGGGACAACCGCGGCGACTTTGAACGGCACTGCGCAGGTCAATGCGTTCGGCAACGATGCCGTTGCGCTAAGCGGTACCGGTACCGCTGCCTTCGCGGACAAGAATGTCGGCACGGGCAAAGCCGTGACCGTCAGCGGCTACAGCCTTGGCGGTGCAGACGCCGGTAATTACAACCTGCTCCAGCCAACGTCCCTCACCGCCACGATCGGCAAGGCGCTTCTGGCCCTGACGGGCCTGGGCGCCAATAGCAAGGTCTACGACGGCACCGCAGCCGCTACGCTGAACGGCACCGCGAGCGTATCGCCATTAGGCGCCGATGCGGTCTCCCTCGTCGGGAGTGCTACTGGCTTATTCGTCGACAAGAACGCAGGCATCGGTAAAGCCGTGACGGTCACCGGTTATGCCTTGAGCGGTGCCGACGCCGGCAATTACACCCTGGTACAGCCGAGCAACCTGACTGCGGATATTACGAAAGCTAATCTGGCGATCACTGGTATAGCCGCTGCCGATAAGGTTTATGACGGCACCACTGCCGCAACCTTGAACGGCACCGCGCAGGTCAATGCGTTCGGCAACGACGCCGTGGTGCTAAGCGGTACCGGCACCGCCGCCTTTGTCGACAAAAATGCCGGCACAGGCAAGGCCGTTACGGCCAGTGGCTACACCCTAAGCGGAAGCGATGCGGGCAACTACGACCTCGTCCAACCGGTCGGCCTCAGCGCTTCGATTAGCAGAGCGACTCTGGCGGTCACTGGGGTTGCCGCTGCCGACAAGGTCTATGACGGCACTACCGCAGCGACTCTAAACGGTACCGCGCAGGTCAATGCGTTCGGTAACGACGCCGTGTCGCTAAGCAATACCGGCATCGCCGCCTTTGCGGACAAGAATGCCGGTACGGGCAAGACCGTCACTGCCAGTGGCTATACCCTGACCGGCAGCGACGCCGGCAACTACAACCTCGTCCAACCGATCGGCCTCAACGCTTCGATCAGCAGAGCGAGTCTGGCGATCACTGGCGTCACTGCGAGCGATAAGACCTATGACGGCACCACCCTTGCGGCCTTGGCGGGCAACGCTTTGGTCACAGGGTTTGGCAACGACGTGCTGCGTCTCGATGGTTCCGGCGTAGGTGCGTTCAGCGACAAACAGGCAGGCATGGGTAAGTCCGTGCTGGTCAGTGGATACACCCTTGCAGGAGCCGACGCCGGTAACTACACGCTGATCCAACCCGCCGGGCTGACCGCCACCATTGCCAAAGCCGACTTGGCCTTGGCCGGGCTCAGCGCCAACGGCAAAGTCTACGACGGCACCACCGCCGCCACGTTGAGCGGGACGGCCAGCGTCTCGGCCCTGACGGGCGATTCCGTTACCCTGAGCGGAAATGCCAGCGGCAACTTTGCCGACAAGCAGGTTGGGGTGGGGAAAGCGGTTAGGGTTTCGGGCTACTCGTTGAGCGGTGCCGATGCCGGCAACTACAACTTGGTGCAGCCGACCGCGCTTACTGCCGACATCCGCAAAGCCACACTGGACCTCTCAGGCCTCGCCGCCGCCAACAAAATCTACGATGGCACGACAGCTGCGACCTTGATTGGCGCCGCGTCGATCAACCCATTGGGTAACGACAGCGTTTTCCTCAGCGGCCCAGGGACCGCTGCGTTCGCCGACAAGAACGTTGGTGCGGGCAAGGCCGTCAGGGTCGACGGCTTCGGCCTCACCGGCGCTGACGCACAGAACTACACGCTTGTGTTACCCACGGGCCTTTCGGCGGACGTCACCCCGGCCAGTCTCTTGGTGTCGGGCATCAGCGCCAGCTCCAAGCTCTTCGACGGGGGCAGGGCGGCGGCGGTCGACGCCAGTGGCGCACGCCTCAATGGGCTCGTTGCGGGAGACGACGTGAAGCTGGCGTCGGCAGGTACCTTCGCCGACGCCTCCGTGGGCACGGGTAAAACGGTCACTCTGAACAACGAACTGCTAGGCGCCGACAGCCGTAACTACCTGCTGGCCGGCCAGACCACGGCATTGGCTGACATCCTGGCGCTGCCCATCGTATCGCCTTTGCCGATCGAACCGGTGCTGACGGTACAGGACGCGGTTGCCCAGGTGCAGTCGTTCATCCTCGCCCCGCAGGCGAAAGTGCAGCCCAGGGCGCTGAGTTTCTCTTCGACCCTCGACGTGCGCAACGTTCAGCAGGTCGGCGACGAGCCACGTAGCGGGGAGGGCGACCGCGACGACGTCCTCCTTGAGGCTACGCCCGCGTTCGCAGCCCCTGCGCCTCTACTGACTATCCAGAACGGTGGTGTTCAATTGCCGCCATTCGCCGCCAGTGACAAGCGATAATCCAATGAAAAAAATGACCGTATCGCCATTCCTTCACAATCCCATGGCCGCCGCACTGGCGCTGGCCTGTTTCGCCCATCCGGCCGTCGCGCAGACGTTGCCGGATGCGGGTGTGATCTTGCAGCAGGTCGAACCCAGCCTGCCATCCCCGACGCCCTCGGCGGCGCCGGCGGTAGAGGTGCAGTCAGGTGGCCAGGCGCCGCTGCCCGAGTCGCCGCCGTTTCTGGTGAACAAGCTGCTCATCACCGGTAACACCCTCTTTTCTGTCGATGAGCTGCACGGCTTGGTCGCACAGGAGGAGGGCAGGCCGATGACGCTGTCGCAGATCGACGCGTTGGCCGGCCGCATCACAGCCTTCTACCAGCAGCAAGGATACCCCCTGGCTCGGGCCATCATTCCCGCCCAGACGGTCAGCGAAGGCGCCGTGAAAATCCTGGTAGTCGAAGCGCGCTATGGCCAAGTGCAACTGAACAACCGAAGCGACGTGCGCGACAGCTTGCTCGATTCCACCTTGGCTCCGCTGCGCAGTGGGGCGGTCATCGATGACGCGTCCCTCAATCGCAGCCTTTTGCTGTTGTCTGACATTCCAGGTGTCGGCGTGGCGGCAACACTCAAGCCGGGCGCTGCCGTAGGGACGTCCGACTTGGACGTCGCTACAGTCGACAACCCGGTGCCGCTGGCCACCGTCGCTGTGGACAATTTCGGCAACCGCTACGTCGGCCGCGAGCGTCTGTCGGCCAACCTGACGCTGCTCAATCCGCTGCACCTTGGCGATGTCTTCACGACTACCCTGGTGACGTCCGGCAGCGGCATGAACTTCGGGCGACTGTCTTATGAGGCACTGCTCAACGGCGCGGGCACTCGGGCCGGCGCTGCCTACTCGCACTTGAACTACAGGCTCGGCGACAGTTTCAGCGACCTGGACGCCAACGGCACTGCTGAATTGGCCAGTGTCTGGCTCAGCCAACCGTTGCTGCGCAGTCGAAACGCCAACCTCTATGCCCAGGCGCAATTCGACAACAAGCGCCTGCGCGACGACATCGATGCCACCGACCTCAGTAACGATCGCGACCTGAACAATTGGGTGCTCAGCCTCAACGGCGATGTCCGCGACGATCTTCTGGGCGGCGCGATCAGCGCCTGGAGCATCGGCCTGACCAGCGGCCGCGTGAACGTCAAGAGCGGACCGGTCACGAGCCAACCCGAAGGAGGCTTTTCCAAGCTCAACGCCAACTTCTCCCGCCTGCAGGGCCTGACGCCGGCCGATGCGATTTACCTGAGCCTGGCCGCTCAGTGGAGCGACGTGAACCTGGATTCCGCCGAGAAAGTCACCGTCGGTGGGCCCTACAGTGTCCGTGCCTATGACGTTGGCGTGCTGTCGGGCGATATTGGCTATGCGGGCACGCTCGAATTGCGTCACGACCTTGGGACGGGATGGGCAGGGCGCTGGCAGGCGATTGGCTTCTTCGACAGCGCCTACGTGAAGATCAACCGTCGTCCCATTGGCGTGACGGACAACAGTGCGACGTTGTCCGGTGCTGGTGTCGGTCTGAACTGGAGCGGACCGCAGCAATGGCGCGCGTCGGCCTCATTGGCGACTCCAGTGGGCAACGAGCCTTCGGTAGCGGGTAGCCAGTCTACGGTGCGGGCTTGGGCGACGTTGAGCAAGGCGTTTTGAGTAGGATTCAGGGGCATCAGGGGCTCATGTGCAATATCCGAGACGGTGTGATGCGGCCATAGGATTCCGCCTCGCTCGAACCCGGATGCTCGAGATCGAACCGCCACGCCAGGTCTGGTGTGGCGGTACTGCAAGCCATGGCCTGTGCTTCGGGGAAATCGTGACTGTTCATCGCCGGTTCGAAAACCTCGGTACGCTACCCAGGCGCGTGAAGTCGCTCACTCAACCATTCGGTCTGCTCGATCGATACAGCAACGTCATCAATGGACACATCGTGGTCCTGAATCCTGAAAATAGCCAAGGGTCATCAAGCTCCGGAGTTTGCCGGTGATCATGGCTTTGGATTTGTCTGCGATCGTCATTCACTGACCGGATCCAGGCGTCGAAGAGTGGGCTCGCGGTCGGCTTCATATGCATCGATCAGCATTCGCTTGTGGCTGCCTTGGGCGTTGAAGAGTCAGGGTTCGTCGAGCAGTTTCAATCCATCCAGTGCAGTCAGTGCGCTAAGCCTGGGATTGATCATGTTGCCAACTGGGATCAGGCGATCCTTGCTTTATCGAAGCTCCATTCAATGCAGGCATCAGGTTGTGGAATCTGGCGCTGAATAACCGAAGGGAAGGATCGAAATAAAGCTTAATTTAACAAGTGGGCGATGTTATATGTTCATAAGGAGCTCACGGACCTGAGATTTACTGACTCAAGCTCTCGAAATGAATGCGACTGTTCATCGTTTGATGTTCATAGCTAGTTCTCCCTACCCGTCTTAGCCTCGCCGCCCCGACCACTGAAGGTCGCAGTCCAAAGGGTGATGGATGCTGGTTTTCAAAAAACATGTTTCGGGATCTGGTTGGAAATCGGGTAGTCCCTGGCAAGCTCAGAATTGAGCGGTGTGATTCATCCCGGATCTGATTGCTCATGGCACCTCCTAAGAGCCTCAATTGTGAGGCTCGGAGGTCTCTATGGAAGCGGGGCCTATTCACCTGGACGCTTACAGATATTTTAGCGATTTGGCGAATCTCTGAATTATGCGGACTTCCTAAAAAAATCTTCGGATCAACCTTGCGGAACAAACCCCTGTTTACTAGCTTGAAATTCGCACATGGCATGTTGCTACTAAACAACCCAATGGAAGGCCAAGGATGAGCACATTCGTACGTTCCCTTACCATCGAAATCTTCAATGCAAGCGGCGCTGACATCACCGTCAACTACGGCCTCCTGACTGGCGGAGAGTGGGCGTCGGCGCCGGTTCCCGGCACGGTGATTGAAGCAACTACCCAGCAATCCTACGTTAACGGTGTACCCAACACCCTGACGGCTCTCGGAGGCCAGCTCTTACTGACTCCAGCCGCTGGGGGCACCATCAATCCAACCTGGAACTGGCCGTCGGGCTCCCCAGTCTCCGGTAGCGTGAGCAACACGGCAACTGATCTGGCTGTCAGTAATCAGATCATCAACGCCCAGACCAATAATCCCACTCTGCAAGTGATCATCTCCAATGCAAGTACGAGCGCCAGGATCATAGCAGCAGTCAAGAGCGGCGATTTCTGATCGTCTCTGAAAGAGAGGGCCGGCACTGAAGTGTCGGCCCTCTCTTGCGCTGTGGGAGGATCAGGATCATGCCGATTGAGCAAGCGGACGGCGTTTATGTCGTTCAAGTTGCGATACAAAATTCAAGTGACACCGCTTTAACGCTGACCGTTGGAGTGCTGAACCCTCACCAGCCCGACATGGACGACATGGTCTCCGCCGTATTCCAACTCCGGGCCACAAGCCCAGTTCTCTGATTCCGACTTCTTTAACGACAGTTTCGAGGCGCTCGGGAAATCCGCCGCTGAGCTATTGGTTTCAGGCCTTCCCCAAAGGTGTGACGACCAATACCCATCTGCCGGAGGGCACCACTGACGGCGGTAACAGCTCGACTTTTTCGGCTGCCTGGGCCGGTATCGGCGATATCATCGGTTACAACAACCTGTAGTACTTCAACAGCGTCAATATCTATCAAGTCGGGGAGGGCCTGACCACGATGTTGGGCCAGTACGAAAACTGGTCCAGTCACTCGACGAGTAACAAGAATCGCTCGACGCTCGCGATCAATGGCCGGCCTACAGTGAAATCCTGATCCACGAAATCACTGTGAGATTCAAAAATTGGCCGGGGAGTGCAGGGCATCTTACTTACCGTAATGGGCTGTCATACGTCAGCAATTGAAACTTCCTAATCTGGCTGTTTATAGGAAGTTTTCACTTCCTACACCGCCCGCTTCAATTACTTACTTCAGTCGACTAGCCATGGTTAATGGGAATTGCCGGATAGTAGCGCCAAGTTTGGCCGGCTGCAACCTCGGCAATTTTTTAGCTCACTCACTCCATCCGTCAGTGACTTTCAGGCTTGCTTGACATATGACCAGAAAAGAATTAGCGATATTCGCATTTGCGGATCTGCCTGGCTGGGCCACATATAAGAAAACCGCTTCTGCAGCATCGAGCAATGGTAACGCGCTGGTCGCTAAATGATTTTCGGTTTATAGGAATATTGCTGTTTTCGCTTCAGTCTTCACCATTGGGCGCAGAACTTATGGAGTTATGCGAATTTTTACTATATTGGCAGCAGGATGACGAATTTCTTTCAAAGCTCTTTAGGCACTCGCATGAGGTGGCAATATACGTAGAAATA
This sequence comes from Pseudomonas sp. MLB6B, assembly GCF_054508135.1. Lineage (NCBI taxonomy): Bacteria > Pseudomonadati > Pseudomonadota > Gammaproteobacteria > Pseudomonadales > Pseudomonadaceae > Pseudomonas > Pseudomonas sp. MLB6B. Next base: position 3,158,826 of record NZ_CP199313.1, read on the forward strand.
CGCTTCATCTTTCTAATGTCCATGTCGCTCCCGAAGGTTTCCGCATTACAAGCTTGTTTATACGAGAGTGTCCGCATTATTGTCGAGCAGGTCTATTTCGGAAAGTGTCCGCATTAACCGAGAATAACACCAAAGGCAGCAGAATCGGGGAACCCACCTGGTGGCTGCTCAGGGCAGGCCTTGGAAAGTGTCCGTATTATCGTCGCGTTCGCAGGAAAACGGCTCGGAGCGTCGTTTGCGTATGAGCTGCGTGAACGCTTCGCTGCTAAAGAGTTACCGGGGCGCTGGATTCCAGTGTCGGAATCGCGGGAACGGCTGTAAGGCCCGGAGCGCATGGCTTGAAGAGATTATCCACTCTGAGGTTTGCTGGCATTCGGAGGCCGTCCCGTGTGGCTGGAGGCCTTGCGGGCTGGGGGTTGTGGGGGTTCAAGGGGGCGGAGTGTCCGTGATTCGCAACGGTGACAATCAGATTGTGGAGTCTGGGGCTGAATACCCGGAGGGAAAGAGCAAAATAATTCTTAATTTAACATAATGCACATTATGCGCATCCGGCCGTTGTGCTTCAATGTGGGTATGGGTAGACCGTGAAAGCCCAGAGATCAACTGGCACCCGTGTCATCTCTGCAAAACACCCATACAGATCCTAGATCTATTCAAACCGAAGAATCGCTCATTCCTACACGTGCCATGGTCATCAAGCGCTTCGGCTGCCTCAAGACTGTTTGTCTAACCCCAAACGACCCACTGCTTCCAAATTCCCAACGTCACCCAATACAACCCGCCGTTCGTTCAAGCACCAACACAAACATGTCCACCCAAGTGCGCAGACTCAAACACGATTCTAGTGCTGCATGCCGATCAGGCCTCGGGTTAGGCCGCTCAACCCAAGTCAAGCGCCTTGTCGGATGCCTACTGCATTTAGAAGGCATACAACCGATAGACCTACTCGAACAAACCCAACGCATCATCCGCCCATTGATGTCCAGACTCAGACCAGGACGTGCCCGAAGATTCAGGAAATCCACTGCGGCAATACCCGCGCATTGCCTCAAAATCGAACACTGCATGGGGGTAATCGTTGATCAATAGCACGGCTTTCTCATGGTCTTTCGACCAACCCACGCGCAGGTTTGAAGGCTTGTCGCGGTCTGAAATCTGCTGTACGTCATAGATGTGTAAGGCATCCTGTATGGGGTTGTCGCCGTTGGCGATGTCGAGTGCATAGAAATAACCGGTTTCCCCGTCGTCTTCGAATACCACTACATTCGGGCCTTCGTGCGCCGGAGCCTCTACTACCAAACCGGTGCCGGGCAGCAGTTCGGCGTCGACAGCTAGATAAATTGGCACGTACAGCATCCTTGTTCAGTAGTTTGAAGACACTTCGGCTATCCATGAACGGATGATTGATGCCGTTCGCGGCTAGACGGCATCTCGCCCTCGCTGGTTTCACTCCCCTGCACATAGGGCCATTCATGGCTAACTCAACTAAATATTCATTTAGTCGAATTAACTGATTACCGCTCGACATTACGTCTGAGGGCTTTCAAAGCGTCTCTTACCCTAGCCTCTTATTCGAGTGGCTACCACCGCACGATTAAGCATTACCGCTGCGTAATGGCCCAGTCCGGTCAACTCACGTAAAGTCAGCCCCCATCCTTCAGCCTCCAGCGCGCGACCGCCCCCATGTCCCTCAACTTCGATCTGAACGACCTCCTGGCCTTCCGCGCCGTCGTCGAGCACGGCAGCTTCCGCAAGGCCGCCGAAGCGATCTCCATCACCCAACCGGCGCTGAGCCGGCGTATCGAAAAGCTGGAAACCGCCCTCAACGTCAAGCTTCTGGTGCGCACCACCCGCCGAGTCGATCTCACCAGCGTCGGCCGCGCTTTCCTTCCGCGCGCCGAGCGCATCCTCGATGAGGTCGACACCGCGCTGATGACCCTGGGCGACAGCAGCTTCATGATGACCGGCAAGGTCACCATCGCCTGCGTGCCCTCCACCGCCTACTATTTCATGCCCACGGTGATCAGCGCCTTCCACCGCACCTATCCCAACATCAACGTACGCGTCTTCGATGCCAGTGCCAACGACGTCAACACGGCCGTGGCGTTCGGCGAAGCGGATTTCGGTTTGAGTTTCACCGGCAACCTGGCACCGGAGCTGGAGTTCGAGCGCCTGCTTCGCGAGCGCTACGTGTTGGCCTGCCGCAAGGACCACGCCTTGGCGGGCCACGACAACGTCACGTGGGAAGAGATGTTCAACCATGAATACATCGGCCTGGACAACACTTCCGGCAACCGTCTGCTGCTCGATCAGGCGCTCTCGACCCTACGCCCTGCCCGTCCTTGCGTGTGCATGACGCGGCACGTCACCACAATGTTGGGCTTGGTCGAAGCAGGTCTTGGCGTGGCGGCGGTGCCCTCCATCGCCATGCCCATCGGCGACCACCCGATGCTGGTGAGCGTGCCGCTGGTGGAGCCGGAGGTGTATCGCGATGTGGGCGTGATCAAGCGCCGGGGTCGAACCCTGACCCCGGCGGCGTTGGAGCTGGAAACGCGGATCCGTGCGATGCAGCCTGTCTCAGCGGGGGACTGAATCCAGGCCAGTAGCTTGCACGGTCGGCTGTACGGCAGGCGACGCCAAGTAATCGAGCAGTGCCTTGGCCTCTTTGGGGTGGTCGGCATTGACTGGGATACCGGCCGCGAAGCGGGTTACCGATTGCAGGTCTTCAGGGATCTTGCTCACGAAATCGGCCCCTTTCACCGGCAGCAACTCCGCAACCTGTTGGAAACCGAGCTGATAATCGCCCTTCGCGACCACCGAGCCTACCGGCGTACGCTCGATCATCTTGCTCTTGGGCTTGAGTTGCGCCTCGATGCCCAACTTCTTGAACAGTTCTTTCTCGATGTACACGCCGCTGGCGCTGTCCGAATAGGCGACCGATTTGGCATCGAGCAACACTTGCTTGAGCTCGGCATCGGTGGCGATCGACGGCTTGGGCGCACCGGCCTTGACCGACATGCCGATGCGCGAATCGGCCAGTTCCACTCGCGACGCAGGGTCGACCTTACCTTGCTTGATCAGCTCGTCCAGCGCATAGCCGACCATGATCACGACGTCGGCGTGCTCGCCACGGGCCAGACGGTTGGGGATCGCCTCGGCGGCCTGGCCCATGGAAGGCCCGGAAATGGTGGTCAGGGTGTCACCCGACAGCTTGGCATATTCCGGCCCCAGACGCTGGTAGGCGGCAGAGAAACCACCCGAAGTCATGACGTTCAGCGATTCGGCTTGGGCCGTACCGGCAAGCGCCGTGCAGGCAAGAAACAGTGTAGCCAGTGAGGATCTGTGCAGTGCGTGCATAACGATTTTTCCTGATGATCAAACGGCAAGACGAGGTTGCGCGGCCAGGCGGCGGTACAGCACCAGCGTGGCGCACAAGGCACAGGCGGCGGCGAAGGTCACCCAGTAGGCAGGCGCCGCTTTGTCGCCAGTCAGGTGGATCAGCCAGGTCGACATGGCCGGAGTGAAGCCGCCGAACAGTGCCGTGGCCAGGCTGTAGGCCAGAGAGAAGCCAGCCACCTTCACTTCCGGCGGCATGATTTCGGTAAGTGCCGGGATCATCGCGCCGTTGTACATCGCATAGAGGAACGAGAACCACAGCAGCACTTCGAGCATGTGCGCGAAGCTTGCGGCCTGGGCCAGGTACGACAGCGCCGGGTAGGCGGTGAGCACGGTCATCACAGTCATGGCCACCAGCATCGGTTTGCGGCCGACGCGGTCGCTGAGCATGCCGCCGATGGGCAACCAGAAAAAGTTCGAGACGCCGACCAGCAACGTCACCAGCAAGGCGTCGGTGGTGCTGAGGTTGAGCACGGTCTTGCCGAAGGTCGGCGCGTACACGGTGATCAGGTAGAAGGCGCTGGTGGTCATCGCTACCATGAGCATGCCGGCCAGCACGATGCCCCAGTTGCTGGCCAAGGTCGCCATCACCTGTTTCATGGTTGGACGGTGGGTGCGCTTGGCGAAAGCTTCGGTTTCCTGCAAGTTGCGACGCAGCAGGAAGATGAACGGGATGATCATGCAGCCCACGGCGAACGGAATCCGCCAGCCGCCGTCGGTGATCTGGGCGGGCGTCATCCACTGGTTCAAGCCATAGCCCAGTGCGGCGGCGACGATGATCGCCACTTGCTGGCTGCCGGACTGCCAACTGGTGTAGAAACCTTTGCGACCAGGTGTAGCCATTTCCGCCAGGTACACCGAGACGCCGCCCAGTTCCGCACCGGCCGAGAAGCCTTGCAGCAACCGCCCGATCAGCACCAGTGCCGGTGCCCACAGGCCGATGCTGGCATAACCGGGCACCAGAACGATCAACAGCGTACCGCTGGCCATGATCGACAAGGTGACGATCAGGCCTTTGCGCCGGCCGACGTCGTCGATGTAAGAACCCAGTACCACGGCGCCCAGCGGACGCATCAGGAACCCTGCGCCGAACACGGCAAAGGTCATCATCAACGAGGCGAACTCGCTGGAAGCAGGGAAGAACGCGGTGGCGATCTGCGTGGCATAGAAGCCGAACAGGAAGAAGTCGAATTGTTCGAGGAAGTTGCCTGAGGTAACGCGGAATACGGCTGCGGCTCGGGATCGGGCAGAACCCGCAGCAGAAGGTGAAGCATGCATGGTCATTCTCCAGCGATATTTTTGAAATGCTTGTTACGCTTGATGCGGAAGTATGAATGACACATCTTGAAACGATTAGTGCTAGTTTTTCATCGATTGATGCATGCTGATTATCAATAGCAGCGCCAATTTAGCCTCGACTTTCCCTTACGAGATGACAATCCACCTCGCTACCCTCCCCGCCATCATCTCTTCCCTTGGCTATCAAATTGCTCGATTGAAGATGCCTGGTCACCACGGCCATGCGCCGACTCGACATGCGTCGTGCCCCAGGTGCCAGACACACAGGTACCCCAGCCGAATACGGCGTGGAGATGGACAAAGCTCAATCGAACGCGATCGTTACGCCAAGGCGTACTGGTGATGAAGGAAATTGTTTGGGTTCGCCCCTGCGGGTAACCCGGCAGAGATGAGCAAAGATACGAACGGAGCGCTGCGTGGACAGCATCGAAAGGTTTGCAACATCAGGCCTCTGCCAAGGCGGGGAATATGCCGAACACATGCATATTCGCAGAGGCCAGGAACACTAGGCCAGAACGGTCGTCTCACCACCGCTGGATACGTCTTCACCACCACCGCGCTTGTGCGCCCCATGGGCTTGACCGCCCGGTGGGGTTTCCCGGCTGCCGGACAGACGCCAGTGCACCTCAGTGATGCCATAGCGCTCGGCCATCGGCCGGCTGACCTTGCGGATCTTTTCCCTACCGAACTTGGGAATGATACCGATCCCGGCGTCACAGCTTGCCCAGTGCCACGCCTCTGCATTGTCCATGCGCTCCAGACGGATGATGAAGCTGCGCTCTTGGTCGTGCAGTCGGTAGTCGATGATGTAAAGCTGTGGAGCTGGCATCGAAGGGCCCTCCTAATTCTCCATGGATGACGTGTGGTTGATCGACGAAGTTCGGGAAAATTCAAAAGAAATCGACGCGCCTATACCAAAGGCCTGATGGCGATGTGCCGATTGTCAGGCCATGGTGTAGAGCAAGTGGAAAATCAGCTGCCCAATTGCAGCACGACCTTGCAGCAACCTTCGCGTTTTTCGTCGTACATCTCATAGCCGCGCACGGCATCCTTGAGCGGCAACCGGTTAGTGATCAGCCGTTCAGGATGCAGCTTGCCCGCTAGCAGGTGCTCGCACAGCTCCGGCAGGTGCTTGTGCACGTGGGTCTTGCCCATGTGGAACGACAGCCCTTTGTCGAACGCCGCACCCAGTTGCAGGCTGTGCATCAAGCCCGAATACATACCCGCCACACTGACGATGCCACCGCGGCGCACGGCCTCGATGCATTGGCGCAGCGCCTTGCCGCTGCTGCCCTCGAAGCCGAACATGTTCATCACCGACTCCAGCGTGGTGCCGCTGGCTTCGAAGCCCACTGCGTCGATGACCGCATCGACGCCCCGCTCGCCTTGGGTCTGTTTGAGGATGGTCCGTGCCGCATCCTTGTCGTGATAGAAGTTGACCGGAATCACGCCATAGGTATCAGCGGCGAACTTGAGCCGGTAACTGTATTCGTCCACCAGGAATATCTGCCCGGCGCCCAGCATGCGTGCGCACTCGGCAGCCAGCAGGCCGACCGGGCCGGCGCCAAAGATCGCCAGCGAAGAGCCTTCCCCGACCTTGGCATTGAGCACGGCCTGCCAAGCGGTCGGCAGGGTATCGGAGAGCAGCAGTGCCGCCTCGTCGGAGATGCCGGCCGGCACCTTGAAGGCATTGACGTTGCCCTTGGGCACCCGCACGTATTCGGCCTGGCCGCCCGCCACGCCACCATATAGATGTCCGTAACCGAACAATGCGGCCCCGCTATGGGTGGGGTGCTCGCCGGAAATGACCGTAGGCGTAGGGTTGGTGGTTTCGCAAGCCGCATACAGCTGTTGCTTGCAGAAGTAGCACTCGCCGCAGGCGATGATGAACGGCACCACCACCCGGTCGCCTTTGGCCACCTCCGTCACCGCGCTGCCCACTTCGACCACGGTGCCCATGAACTCATGGCCGAGAATGTCGCCTTTCTGAACGCTGGGGATCTTGTCGTGGTAAAGGTGCAAGTCCGATCCGCAGATACCCGACAGCGTCACCCGCACCAGCACGTCGTCGTCCTGCTGAAGGACGGGGTCGGGCACGGACAGCAACTGCAACTCACCTGCGCCTTGGTAGGTCAATGCGAGCATCGTGATTCTCCTTCAGACGAAAAAGAAACGACCCCACGGGAAACAGATCCACGTGGGGTCTTCCATCCAGCCTAGCAAAGGCTCGGACGTTGCGTAGTAGGCTATTGCGCGCCACTGCCCCGATGGCTGTTCCGACCGCCCTTGCGGCCGGCTTGGGACGCGCGCTGCGGGTCGTTGGCGAAATTGCCGCCCGACACCTTGCCGCCTTTCTGGCCTGCGCGGGCGGCACGGTCCGGGTCGTTGGCGAAATTGCCGGCGTTGGTCTCCTTGGTGCCGCCACGTTGGCTGGGCTGTTGTGTATCGCGCGCCATGGTGTTCTCCCTACTGGCTATGAGGTCGAAGGCAGCGGCCGGCTGCGGACGCTGTACAGGGTGTGAGCGCGATAGGGACAGGATGTTTGCATGACGCCCGAGGCCAGCTGACAAACGGTGCCAGGCCGCTTGCGCTGGCTGCTCGATACGGTCAACTGTGCGACCTTTACCCGGATCCTGAGTCCCAGGTGGCTTGTGGCGAATGTTTACCTCCGGCTGTCGTCGATCGATCTGCGACAGGCCTATACTCGCAGTCATTTTGCCTGGTGACTGCTTCCAGGACCCTCTTCGCTCGCCCAAGGCATTGCCGATGACCCCACGCTCTCCAAAGTCCACCCTTGCGGGCCCCAAGAATAAATACCTGAGCCCCAGCCACCTGGCCTTTCCCGTGGTGGGCATCGGTGCTTCGGCTGGCGGCCTGAAAGCCATCTGCAGCTTTGTCGAGCACACCCCGCCCGACACCGGCATGGCCTTCGTCGTGGTCCTGCACCTGTCGCCTGACCACCACAGCCAGGCCGATCTGATCATCCAGCGCCATACCTCGATGCCGGTGCGACAGGTCACCGAACCGGTGCCGATCCAGGCGAACCACATCTACGTGATCTCACCCGCCAACCGGCTGTCCACCAACGACGGTTACCTGCGTGTACGCCGCGCCGAGCGGCCTGGCGGCGCGCACACGGCCATCGACCTGTTCTTCCGTGACCTGGCCGATGTGCACCAGGAGCATGCCTTCTGCGTCGTGCTGTCGGGCACCGGCAGCGACGGCGCCGTAGGGCTCTCACGAATAAAGGAACAAGGCGGTGTGACGCTGGTCCAGAGCCCTGACGATGCCGAATTCGACGGCATGCCGCGCGCTGCGCTGGAAACCGGGCTGGTGGACATGGTCCTGCCGGTGGCGCAGATCCCTCAAAAACTCATGGAGCTGTGGCGCACTGCGCGGCAGGTGAACTTGCCCAGAATCGACGACGACCAACGCCCTCCCGCCATGGGCACCGAGCAGGCCGACCCGGAACGCGCCGACCCCCTGCTCGACGACATCCTCGCGCAGTTGCACAACAGCACGGGTCACGACTTCCATCACTACAAGCGCGCCACCGTGTTGCGCCGCCTGGAGCGTCGCCTGCACGTCACCGGCCAGACCGACCTGCGCGGCTACCTGAGCTACCTGGAAGGCGAACCCGAAGAGGCCCAGGCCTTGCTGGCCGACATGCTCATCGGCGTGACCAACTTCTTCCGCGACCGCGAGGCCTTCGAAGCGCTGGAGCGCCATGTGCTGCCGTCGCTGGTCAGTGACCGCGACGACCCGCTCGAGCACCACGAGATGCGCATCTGGTCGGCCGGTTGCTCATCAGGCGAGGAAGCCTATAGCGTGGCCATGATGGTCATTGAGCAGTTGGCCATGGAGCAGCGCAGTGCCAAGGTCCAGGTGTTCGCCACCGACCTCGACGAGCGCGCCATCGCCCAGGGCCGGGCCGGGCTGTACACCGAGTCGATCGCAGCCGACGTCACGCCCGCGCGCATTCGCCAGTTCTTCGTCAAGGAAGAGCAGCACCTGCGGGTGCGCAAGGAAGTGCGCGAAAAGGTGCTGTTCGCCCGCCACAACCTGCTGTCCGACCCGCCGTTCTCGCATCTGGATCTGGTGGTCTGCCGCAACCTGCTGATCTACCTCGACCGCGACGTGCAGCGCGAGATCCTGCGCATGTTCCACTACGCCCTGCGGCCAGGCGGCTACCTGTTCCTCGGCAGTTCCGAGTCGGCCGACGTCGCCGCCGAGTTGTTCACGCCCATCGACAAGCGCAACCGCATCTTCCGTGCGCGCAACGTGCAAAGCCGCGCGCGGCGCTCCAGCCAACTGCCCGCGTCGAGCGACAGCCTGACCAGTAGCGAGCCGGCAAAGGCCAAGGGACGTCCAGGTCGCAAGCTGTCCTACGCCGAAATCCATCACCGTGCCCTGGCCCGGCGCACCCCGCCAAGTCTGATCGTCGACCCCGACGGCCATATCCTGCACATGAGCGATGGCGCCGGGCGCTTCCTGCGGCACATGGGCGGCGAACCCAGCCGCACCCTGCTGAATCTGGTGCTGGCACCCTTGCGCCCGGCCTTGCGCAGTACGCTTCTGCAAGCCCAACACACCGGGCAGGCCGTGACCTCGCGGTCGGTCAACCTCGACAGCAGCCAGGTCGACATCCTGGTTCAGCCGCATACCGACGAGCCCAGCGGCAGCGAATGCCTGTTGGTGGTGTTCGAAGAGCGCGAACCTGATCGTCCGGTAGCGGTGACCACCGGTATCCAGCAGACCGACGACATGATCCTCGCCACCCTCGAAGGCGAGCTGCAGCGCACGCGTTTGCAATTGCAGGAAACCATCGAGCAATCGGAGATATCCAGCGAAGAGCTGACCGCCTCCAACCAAGAAATGCAGGCCATCAACGAAGAGCTGCGCTCGGCCAGCGAAGAGCTGGAGACCAGCAAGGAAGAGTTGCAGTCGATCAACGAAGAACTGCTCACGGTCAACTACGAACTCAAGACCAAGGTCGAGGAAACCGACAAGGTCAACGACTACCTGAGCAACCTGATCGCCTCCACCGACATCGCCACGGTGTTCGTCGATCGCAATCTGCACATCCGCTGGTTCACCCCGCGCGCCACCGACATCTTCAGCATGCTGCCCGTCGACACCGGCCGCTCGCTGCTCGACATCACCCACCGCCTGGAATACCCGGAGCTCGCCGACGACGCACGCGCCGTGGCCGAGCGCGAGACCACCATCGAACGCGAGGTCGTCGGACGCAACCAGCGCTGGTACCTGGCACGCCTGTTGCCGTACCGCTCCAGCGAGCAGCACATCGACGGCACCGTACTGACCTTCATCGACATCAGCCAGAGCCGCGCTGCGGAAGAGAACCTGCGACTGGGCGAAGAGCGCATGCGCCTGGTAGCCGAAAGCACCCATGAGTTCGCCATCATCCTGCTCGATGAACATGGTGTGATCACCGACTGGAACACCGGCGCTGCGCTGATCTTCGGTTATGCCAAGGACGAAGTGATCGGTCGTCATTTCGAACTGATCTTCACCTCGGACGATCGCCGCGACGGCATACCCGAGCGCGAGTTGCGCGAAGCCAGGCGTCAGGGCCGTGGCCAGGACGAACGCTGGCACGTGCGCAAAGACGGCAGCCGCTTCTACTGCAGTGGCGAAGTCACCCAACTGGCCGGCAACCGTCTGGCCTATGTCAAGATCGCCCGTGACCTGACCGGGCACAAGCGCCTGCACGACGAGCAGAGCAAGCGCCTGGCCGAATCGCAGAGCAGTAGTCATTTGAAGGACGAGTTCTTCGCGGTCATGTCCCACGAGCTCAAGCACCCGCTCAACCTGATCCAGCTCAACGCCGAAATCCTGCGTCGCCTGCCGCTGCTGAGCGGTTCCAGCTCAGCCAGCAAGGCGGTGGGGGTGATTTGCGAAGCGGTCACCAGCCAGGCGCGGATCATCGACGATCTGCTCGACGTGGCACGTATCCGCACAGGCAAGCTCAAGCTCAAGACCCAGCCAGTGGACCTATGCGCCACCTTGCGTGGTATTCATGCCGTAGTGCAGAGCGAGCAGTACCCGTGCAATGTCATCCTCGAACTGCCACCCAGCGACGTCGAGGTGTACATCGACGGTGACAACACACGCCTGGAGCAGATCATCTGGAACCTGCTCAACAACGCCATGAAGTTCAGCCCTGCCCACAGTGACATCCACTTGGCCCTATCGAGCCACGACGGCTGGGCGCAACTGGACGTGATCGACCATGGCATCGGGCTCAACCCCGAGAGTCTCGAAAACATTTTCGAGCTGTTCAGCCAGGCCGAGCCGCAGGTTGCACAGCCCGGCCGCGAGGGGTTGGGCATCGGCCTGTCGCTGGTGCGCCAACTGGTCGAAGCGCATGGAGGCAGTGTGGTGGCCCGCTCGGCAGGCTTGGGCCAGGGCTGCACCTTCACCGTACGTCTCGAATGTTGCAACAACGACCGGCAGGCGTACGCAGCCGTTACTGAAGAGCAAGAGCTCGGACGCCTGAGTGGCGTGCATGTGCTGCTGGTGGACGATTCGCCCGATGTGCTCGACGTCATGCAACAACTGTTGGAGATGGAGAGCGCCCAGGTCACCGCGTTCAGTGATCCCATCCGGGCCTTGGCGGCAGCGGGCACGGGCAGTTACGACATCATCCTCTCGGATATCGGTATGCCCGGTATGGACGGCCATGCGCTGATCAAGGCGTTGCGCAAGTTGCCGAACCTGCGCAGCACGCCCGCGATCGCCTTGACCGGCTACGGCGCCAGCGCGGACCAGCACAAGTCGCGGCAGTCCGGCTTCGACCGGCATCTGAACAAGCCGGTGGGCTATGACGAGCTGATCGACACCATCGAGTCGCTGAGTGCCAGCGAACCTTACTGAGCCCGGGCAACGCGGCCGCACATGCGGCCCCTGCTGCACCGCACCCCATTCCTAGACTCAGGCATGCACGCTCCACTGCACCGCATCCGCCTCGATCGGCAATTCGTCGATTTCGGTCAGCATGCCGCTGGCCAGGCCCTCTTTGGGGCTGAGAATGCGCGGGTGGGACATCAGGTAGCGCGGCACGTCCAACGGCTCGGCCGCACCCGCCGTGCGCTCGGCCACGATATCGGCGTACAGGCGCAGGTCGTAGTCCAGGCTCATGGCGTATTCGGCCATGCGGCCATGGTCGACCGAGCCGTGTAGTGTCCAGTGGAACGGGTGGAAGAGGAACTTGCTGTAGGTGCAGGCCGTACGGCGTTCGCCGGCCAGGAACAGGATGTTGCCCATCGACTCCACGGTGCCCAGGTTGTGAGTGTGCACCGGAATCGGCAGCGAGCGCAGGAAGTTGTAGAGGGTGAAGCCGTAGCTGCACTCGCCGCCCATGGTCGCTACGTTGATCTGGATGAGCGTCGCCTCTTGGTGCAGCGCTTTGGCACAGGTGTTGATGAGGTTGCCGCAGGTCGATGAGTTGATCGGCCCGGTGTAGTGGATGATGTGTCTGGCCATGGGGGCCTCCGTCAGGGCGGGTGGCGCGAATGCGTCTTCGGTGGAATCGCGGGGCCGGGCAAAGTTCCACCGGCCCTGCCCTGCACAGCGCTCGGGCGTGGCGCTGTGTGACCGACGCCGCTTGCCCTGGGCACTGCTCACGAAGGCTTTTGACAACGGGGTTTACAGCCCGCAGCTGATTACGTCGTCCGGTGAACCTCGCGGACCCGCCACAGGTCGATTCCATATCGACTTTTGGAGACTTCCCGCGTGCGCGAACCCCGCCTCGACTCCCGCCGCTGCCCAGCAGCCATACATTCTGTGCGAACGTGGCCAACAGCTACGCGCATGCTCGGAGTAGCACCATGACTGTCCGCAGCACGCAATCCAGTCCCGCTGCGGCCGCCGTTACGGCGGTCAACCGCCTGAACGTCCTGACGCTCAACGTGCACAAGGGTTTCACCCCCTTCAACCGACGCTTCATCCTGCCCGAGCTGCGCGACGCGGCCCGTGCCACCGACGCGGACCTAGTGTTCCTGCAAGAAGTGCACGGCAGCCATCGCGAGCACGCCGAACGCCATCCGACCTGGCCCGAGGCGCCGCAATACGAGTTTCTGGCCGACAGCATGTGGCCGCAGTTCGCCTATGGCCGCAATGCCGTGTACCCCCATGGCGACCATGGCAACGCGCTGCTGTCGAAATTCCCCATCACGTCCTACGACAACCTCGACGTGTCGGTAGAAGGCAATGAGCAACGTGGGCTGTTGCACTGTCGCCTGGAAGTGCCGGGCCATGACGAAGTGCATGCCGTCTGCGTGCATCTGGGGCTGCGCGAAGCGCACCGCCAGCGCCAGGTCCGGCTGCTGCTGGAGTTGCTCGACAGCCTGCCGTCCAACGCGCCGGTGATCATCGCCGGCGACTTCAACGACTGGCGCCTCAAGGCCGACGCGGTGCTCTCCGAGCGTTTGGTCGAAGCCTTCGGCGAGCGGTATGGCACGCCGGCGCGCAGCTTCCCGGCACGCCTGCCGCTGCTGCGCCTGGACCGCATCTACCTGCGCAATGCCATGCCCAGCCACGCGCAGGTCCTGTCCAAATACCCCTGGTCGCACCTTTCCGACCATGCTCCCCTCGCTGCGCAGGTGATCCTATGAAACGCCCATGGGCACAAGGCAACAAAGTCGACCTACTGATCAACGGCGAGCAATTCTATCCCCGGGTGTTCGAGGCGATCGCCCAGGCGCGGGAAGAGGTGCTGTTGGAAACCTTCATCATCTACGACGACAAGGTCGGCCAGCAGCTACGCCAGGCGCTGATCGACGCCGCCAACCGTGGTGTGCGGGTCGAAGTGGCGGTGGATGGTTATGGCTCGGCTTCGCTGAGCGATGCCTTCGTCTCGTCCATGACCCAGGCCGGCGTAGGCTTTCATGCCTTCGACCCGCAACCGCGGGTGGCCGGCATGCGCACCAACCTGTTCCGCCGCCTGCATCGCAAGATCGTGGTGATCGACGGCGTGCGCGCCTTCATCGGTGGCATCAACTTCAGCATCGACCACCTGGGCGAGTTCGGGGCCATGGCCAAGCAGGACTATGCGGTGGAGGTCACCGGCCCCGTGGTGACCCAACTGCATTCGGCCAGCAAGCGCCTGATGAGTGGGGTTTTGCAGCCGCCCAGCCAAGTCCATCCGCAGCTCGAACCCACCGGCGAGGTGACGTGCGTGGTGGCCGAGCGCGACAACGGCATGCACCGCAAGGACATCGAGGCCTACTACATCGAAGGCATCCGCATGGCGCGCGAGCGCATCGTCATCGCCAACGCCTATTTCTTCCCGGGTTATCGCCTGCTGCGCGAACTGCGCAATGCGGCGCAGCGTGGCGTGGAGGTGATCCTGATCCTGCAGGGCCAGCCGGACATGCGCTGGGTGCGCGCGGTGTCGCGCCTGCTCTACAACTACCTGCTGCGCCACGGCGTGCACGTCTACGAATACATCCAGCGGCCTCTGCACGGCAAGGTGGCGCTGATCGACGACGAGTGGGCGACCGTGGGCTCTAGCAACCTCGACCCGCTCAGCCTGTCGTTGAACCTGGAAGCCAACCTGATGATCCGCGACCGGGCTTTCAACCAGCAGTTGCATACGCACTTGCAGGAGCTGCTCGACCACCACTGCAAGACCGTGACCCTGGAGCGCATGATCCGCGGTTACTGGTGGCGCGCGCCCCTGATCTTCATCGGTTTCCATGTCACGCGCTTCTTCCCCCGTGTGGCCGGTTGGCTGCCGGCGCATCGCCAACGCCTGCAATCGTTGCAACCGGAGGTCCAGCACAGCACCAATACCCACCCCAACAACACCGACCTGCACGAGGGGCCGACCTGATGCCAGCCAAGCAAACCTGGATGACCTGGGGCAAGCGCGTGCTGACCCTGCTGTTCATCGTCCTCATCCCCGCCTTGCTCTATTCCCTGGCGCGCAACCTGGACTGGAACGAAGTGCGCGATTCATTGATGGCTTACAAGCCCAGCACACTGGCGATCGGACTGGGCATCGCCGCGTGCAGCTACGGGGTGTTCGCCAGCTACGACTTGCTGGCGCGGGCCTATACCGGGCACAAGCTGCCCGCACGGCAAGTGTTACCGGTGGCGTTCGTCTGCTACGCCTTCAACCTGAACTTCACCACGTGGGTGGGTGGCGTGGCCTTGCGCTATCGGCTGTACGGTCGCCTGGGCCTGGATAACGCCACCATCACGCGCATTCTCACGCTGGGGATCTTGACCAACTGGATGGGCTACATGCTGGTCGCAGGCAGCGTATTCGCCTTGCGCCAGGTGCAGTTACCGGACAACTGGGCGGTGGGCGTGACCGGTCTGCAATTGATCGGTGTGGCGATGCTGGCGGTGGTCGCGGCCTATCTGCTGGCTTGCGGGTTGGCCAAGCGCCGCGAATGGTCGGTACGCGGGCACGAGATCACCTTGCCGTCGCTGCGTCTGGCGCTGTGCCAGGTGGCCCTGGGTGGCAGCAACTGGCTGCTGATGGCCGCGCTGATCTGGTGGTTGATGCCGCAGGAAGTGTTCTTCCCCTCGGTGTTCGGCGTCCTGATGATCAGTTGCGTGGCCGGCGTGGTGGCGCACATTCCGGCGGGCCTGGGCGTGCTGGAGACGGTGTTCCTCGCGCTGCTGCAAGGCCAGTTGAGCCAGGGCAATCTGGTCGCGGCCCTGCTGGGCTACCGCACCCTGTACTACCTGATCCCGTTGGTGATCGCCGTGGTCGCCTACCTGGTGTTGGAGAAACGCGCCAAGGCGCTGCGCAAGCAGACCGAAACCCACCCCGCACGTTCTTGAGCCCGCCTGGGCTGGCCTTGGCCGAGGTCAGCCCAGCAGCTCGGTGATCCATTGCACCTGCTGCCCGACTTCCTGCCTTTTCGCTTCCGACACATCGCGTGCTTTGGGCCAGCTGGCCATCACCCGCTGCTTGCGTTGCAGGTTCAACCGCCACTTGGCCAGGAACAGCGGGCTGCGCTGGGCCATCAACAGCGGGCCGAAGTAGCATTCCTGCGGTGTATAGCGTGGTCCGTCGCCCCGTTGTGCCACGACGATCTCATAGGTGAATGCGTTCTCTTCGAGCATTTCCTCATGAACGATGCGGTAGCCATGGTCGTTCAGCCAGCCACGGGTGACCCATTCGCGCACGTTGGGTTGCAGCACCAGCAACTCGCTGCCGTTCAGACGCTGGTGGTCGGCTGCGAGGATGTCGCGGATGGTTTCACCGCCCATGCCGCACATCGTGACGGCGCTGACCGCATCGTCCGGTCGCAGCACGCTCAGGCCGCTGCCCAGGCGCACATCGATGACGTCTTGCAGTTCGTGCTTACGCACCATGCGCTGGGCCGACTCGAACGGCGTGCGCGCCACCTCGCCGGCGATGGCGCCGACGAGGGTGCCGCGCAGCGTCAGGGCGATGGGCAGATAGCCATGGTCCGAGCCGATATCGGCCAGGCGCGCGCCCTGCGGGACGTGTGCAGCGACCCGTTCCAGGCGCTGCGACAGTGTGTTCTCGTTCAACCCTGACCTCGGTATGCGCTTCGACTCTGTGGGGGCGCGATTCTGCGGATGCGGGGCGCGCATTACAAGCCATCACAGTCCACAGCCTCGACCGCGACGGGCCGCTGCAGTAGGCTTGGCGGCTTTCCACCTTCAGCCGGCAAGGATTTCCATGGCCCATCACGACATCACCTTCACCCCGGACAGCGATGCCGAGTCGATCTCCTCCGACGTCGCCGAATTCAACGGACTGCTGGTCACCACGCAGATCCCGACCCGCGCCGACGGCAGCCTGGAGCTGGGCGACATCGTCACCCAGTGCGAATGCACCTTGCAGGCGCTCAAGGATGCCCTGGAACGTGCTGGCAGCGGCCTGGACCGTGTGCTGCACCTGACCATCTACCTCACCGACATGGCCGACCGCGCGGCCTTCAACGCCGTGTACCAGCGCTTTTTCGCCAAACCTTGGCCGGTGCGCGCTGCGGTTGGCGTGGCGTCGCTGGCCTTCGACGGTATGCGCGTGGAAGTGACCGCCATGGCTGCCAAAGCCTGATCGGCCCCCAGTAATCGCTGCGGCGGCCGAAGCCACGGCCGCCTTTTTCCTCGGCGCTCGGCGCTGCTGTCACACCGCTTTCGCAGGATCCCCTTCGCATGCCCTTTTGTTTCTCCTGGCGCCGTCCGCTCACGGCGCTGCTGCCGGGCCTCGGCCTGTGCGGCGCCGCCTGGGCGCAGACGCCTGGAACCGTGACCTTGCTCGACCCTTTGGTGGTGACCGGCAGTTATGCGCCGAGCGCCAGCTTCGCCCTGCCGTTTTCGGTCGATACCGTCGAGCGTGAGCAGTTCGCCGACGGCCAGTTGGGGGTGAACCTGTCCGAGGCGTTGAATCGGGTGCCGGGCCTGGTGGTGCAGAACCGGCAGAACTATGCCCAGGATCTGCAGATTTCCTCGCGTGGCTATGGCGCCCGTTCGGCCTTCGGCATCCGCGGCTTGAAGCTGATCAGCGACGGCATCCCGGCCAGCACCCCGGACGGCCAGGGCCAGGCCGCTTCGTTGAACCTCGACGTGGCCGAACGAATCGAGGTCTTGCGGGGTCCGGCTTCGGCCATCTATGGCAGCAATGCCGGTGGCGTGATCCAGATGTTCTCCCGCGACGGCAGCGGCGCGCCCAAGGTCGGCGCGGCCACCACGGTGGGCAGCGACGGTTTCGTCAAGAATCGTCTGTACGGCGAAGGCGGCAACGACCAGGCGGGTTTCCTCCTCGATGCCTCGCGCATGGACACCGATGGCTACCGCGACCACAGTGCCGCGCGCCGCGACCAGACCTTCGCCAAGGTGCATGTGCGTCCCGACGAGGACAGCCGCCTGGCGTTGATCGCCAGTACCCTTGAGCAGAACGGCACGCAGGATCCGCTCGGGCAGAGCTGGGACGCCTACCGGCACGACCCGCGCTCGGTCGCCGCCGTGGCCGAGCAGTACGACACGCGCAAGAGCATCCATCACCAGCAACTGGGCATGAACTACGAACGTGCGTTCGGCGATGCGACCTTGCAGTTCAATCTGTATGGCGGGCAGCGCAGTGTGATCCAGTACCTGTCGATTCCAAGACGCGTCAATGGCAAGCCAAATCCTGCCAACGAACGCGGCGGCGGCGTGATCGACTTCGACCGCGCCTTCCACGGCGGTACCCTGCGCTGGATCCAACCGATCGCCAGCGCGCCTGGCGAGTTGAGCCTGACCACGGGTTTGGACTACGACCAGAGCCGCGACGACCGCCGCGGCTTCCAGAACTTCAGCGGCGACACCCTGGGCGTCAAAGGCGAACTGCGGCGCAAGGAAACCGACACCGCCACCAGCCTCGACCCTTACGTCCAAGCCCATTGGCAGTTCGACCGCTGGACCTTCGACGCCGGGCTGCGCCACAGCAGCATGCGCATGGAGGTGGACGACCGCTTCCTCGGCGACGGTGATTCCAGCGGCTCGAAAACCTATCAAAACACGTTGCCCAGCATCTCGGCGATGTACGCCTTCACCCCCGAGCTGCAAGGCTACGTCAGCCTGGGCAAGGCCGTTGAAACTCCGACCCAGGCCGAGATGGCCTATGCGCCGGGCGCTGGCGGAGCGTTCAATTTCGGCTTGCAGCCGGCCACCAGCACGCAATACGAGTTGGGCCTCAAGGCGCGTCCCGATGCGCAGACCCGTGTGAACCTGGCCGTATTCGAAATCCGCACCCGCGACGAAATCGTGGTCGCTGCCGCCAGCGATGGCCGTACCAGCTACCGCAACGCCGGCAAGACCTTGCGCCGGGGTCTGGAGTTGAGCGTGCAGCGCGAGCTGGACGAGCACTGGCAGGCCAACCTGGCCTATACCCTGCTCGACGCCACCTATGCTCAAGCCTTCGAGCAGAGCGGCGCGGTGATCGACAAGGGCAACCGGCTGCCCGGTGTGCCACGCGACAACCTGTTCGCCGAATTGCTGTGGAAGCCAAGCACGGGTATCAGCATGGGCCTGGAGGGCCAGCTGCGCAGCAAGGTGCAGGTCGAGGACAGCAACCAGTCCCGTGCCGCGCCCGGCTACGCGGTGTTCAACTGGCGCACGCGCTTCGAGCAGCACCTCGGACCGTGGACCTTCAACCAGATGGTGCGCCTGGACAACCTGCTGGACCGCCAGTACGTCGGCTCCGTCATCGTCGGCGACCGCAACGGGCGCTTCTACGAAGCGGCGCCGGGGCGTTCCTGGTACGCGGGCGCCGGGCTCGAATACCAGTTCTGAACGCCGCTTCGCAGGCACGGGCCGGTCGCTATACGGCAGCCCGGCCTGCAACTGGGCAGCTCGAGGGTGCCCCACACGCATTTCGCCGCTACAATCCCCCGCCTCGACCGTGACCAGCCTCTAAAAACGATATGTCCCTTCCCAAGCACCACCTCGAATTGCTCAGCCCCGCCCGCGACGTAGCCATCGCCCGTGAAGCGATCCTGCACGGCGCCGACGCCATCTACATCGGCGGCCCCAGCTTCGGCGCGCGGCACAACGCCTGCAACGAGGTCAAAGACATCGCCGAGCTGGTGACCTTCGCCCGTCGCTACCACGCGCGGGTGTTCACCACCATCAACACCATCCTTCACGACAACGAGCTGGAGCCGGCCCGCGCGCTGATCCACCAGCTCTACGACGCCGGCGTCGATGCGCTGATCGTGCAGGACCTGGGGGTCATGGAGCTGGACATTCCGCCCATCGAGCTGCACGCCAGCACCCAGACCGACATCCGCACCCTGGAACGCGCGCGCTTCCTCGACCAGGCCGGGTTCTCGCAACTGGTCCTGGCCCGTGAGCTGAACCTGCAACAGATCCGCGAGATCGCCAGCCAGACCGATGCGGCCATCGAGTTCTTCATCCACGGTGCGCTGTGCGTGGCCTTCTCCGGCCAGTGCAACATCTCCCATGCGCAGACCGGGCGCAGCGCCAACCGCGGCGACTGCTCCCAGGCCTGCCGCCTGCCCTACACCCTCAAGGACGACCAGGGCCGGGTGGTGGCGTTCGAAAAGCACTTGCTGTCGATGAAGGACAACAACCAGACCGCCAACCTGCGCGACCTGGTCGATGCCGGCGTTCGCTCGTTCAAGATCGAGGGCCGCTACAAGGACATGGGTTATGTGAAGAACATCACCGCCCATTACCGCCGCGAGCTCGACGCCATCCTCGAAGACCGCCCGGAGCTGGCGCGGGCTTCGAGCGGGCGTACCGAACACTTCTTCGTGCCCGACCCGGACAAGACCTTCCACCGCGGCAGCACCGACTATTTCGTCAGCGACCGCAAGATCGACATCGGCGCCTTCGATTCGCCGACCTTCACCGGTTTGCCGGTGGGCGTGGTGGAAAAGGTCGGCAAGCGCGACCTGCAGGTACTGACCGAGGTGCCGTTGAGCAATGGCGACGGCCTCAACGTGCTGGTCAAACGTGAAGTGGTGGGTTTCCGCGCCAACATCGCCGAGCTGCGCTCCACCTCGGAGCAGGACGGCGTCACCCAGTACCGCTACCGCGTGGAGCCCAACGAAATGCCGGCCGGGCTGCACGCCTTGCGCTCCAACCACCCGTTGTCGCGCAACCTCGACCACAACTGGCAGCAGGCCTTGCAACGCACCTCGGCCGAGCGCCGGGTGGGCGTGAGCTGGCAGGCCGAGCTGCGCGAGTCGCACCTGCAACTGACCGCCACCAGCGAAGAAGGCATCCGCGCGCAGGTGCGTCTGGACGGTCCGTTCGGCCCCGCTAACAAGCCGCAGCAGGCGCTGGAGCAGTTGCACGACCTGCTCGGCCAGTTGGGCACCACCCAGTACCACGCCAGCGCCATCGCGCTGGACGCCCCAGAGGCGTTTTTCATTCCCAACTCGCAGCTCAAGGCCCTGCGCCGCGAAGCGGTCGAGGCGCTGACCGAGGCGCGCGTGCAGGCTCACCCCCGTGGGTCGCGCAAGGCCGAAACCGTACCGGCGCCGGTCTATCCGGAAGCGCACCTGTCGTTCCTGGCCAACGTCTACAACCAGAAGGCCCGCGACTTCTACCACCGGCATGGTGTGCAGTTGATCGATGCCGCCTACGAGGCACATGAAGAGCATGGCGAGGTGCCGGTGATGATCACCAAGCATTGCCTGCGGTTCTCCTTCAACCTGTGCCCCAAGCAGGCCAAAGGCGTGACCGGCGTACGCACCAAGGTAGCGCCCATGCAGCTGGTGCAGGGCGATGAGGTGTTGACCTTGAAATTCGATTGCAAGCCGTGCGAGATGCATGTGATCGGCAAGATGAAGGGCCACATCATCGACCTGCCGACCCCCGGCAGCGGTGGCGTGCATCAGGTGGTGGGGCATATCAGCCCGGAAGACCTGCTCAAGACCATTCACCGCGCGCCGCACTGATGCTGCCAGCCGACCAGCGATAAGCACTCCCTCTTCGGCCCGTCCGTGCCCAGCATGGACGGGCCGAATCGTTTATCGGCAACCGATGAGGGCGCAAACGCTAGCGTCGAGTCTCCTGTGCGGTTTCCAACAGGCGTTGACGGCGTCCCAACCAACGCCCGGTCAATCCCCAACCCAGTGCCAACACGGCACCGATCAGCATGGCGGCTTGCGGGTGGTCGCCGAGCACGTCCAGGGCTCGCTTCACCCAACCGCTGAGCGCATCGCCGCCGCGGTAGACGACGGTGTCGATGAAGTTCTTGGCTTTGTACTTGTCTTCGGCCGGTAGCACGGTGAACAGCATTTCCCGGCCCGGCCGTACCAGGGCGTACTCGCCGGCGCGCCGGGCGACCATCACCAGAACGAACAGAGTAAAGGTCGGCAACAGTGCCAGCGCCACGAACCCGACCGCCATCAGCAGCGGTACGCCCATCAGCAGCACCCCTACGCCAAGGCGCTTCGCCAGGCGGCCGGTAAAGAACAGTTGCGTGAGGATGGCCAGCGTCTGCACCGCGATATCGATCAAGCCGAACACTTGGGTTTGCCGGGTACGGTCGGTGAAGGTCTCGCTGACGATGCGCGCCTGTTCGAAATACAGGAAGGTGCTGACGCTGGCCAACAGCAGCACGAACAGCGCGATGCCCAGCAGGAATGGCGAGCGCAGCACCGCACTCGCGCCGGCCCAGGGATTGCCGCCCAGTGGCCGTGAAGGCGGTTGTTCGCTATTGGACGGCAGTGGATGACGCACCCGCCAGCGTTGCAGGTACAGTGCCGCGCCGATGCTGCCCAGCAGAAACCCCGCCGCCAGCAGGAGCAGGCCCGCGTGCCCCAGCGGTGCCACCAACGGCGTGCCCAGAATCGGCCCGCTCAGTCCGCCCAGGCTGGCACCGGCGGCGAGCACACCGAACAGGCGCTTGCTCTGCTCGCTGGAAAAAAGGTCGGCCAATACGCTCCAGGCCAGCGAGATCGCCAGCAGGTTGAACACCGACAGCCAGATATAAAACGCTCTGGCCTGCCCTACGCCATCCGGGTCCTGGGCCAGGAGCCAGGCGAACACCAGCAGGTGGCTGGCGAACAGGCCGTAGGTCCAAGGCAGGATGCGCTGGCGCCGCACCTTGGACACCAGCCAGCCGAATAGCGGCAGGCACACCAGCGTGGCAATGAAGGTGCCGGTGAACAGCCATTGCAGATTGTCGACGCCGCCCGCCACGCCCATGGTTTCGCGCACCGGGCGCAGCATGAAGTAGCCGCAGAACAGCAGGTAGAACAAGACGAGCCCCGCACACACCGGTCGGCCTTCGCCGGGCTCGAGGTTCAGCCAGCGGTGCAGGCGCTGAGGCAGCGTACGCATCGGCTCAGGCGAACTGCTTGATCAGCGCGCGGCGCTGCGTTTCATCGAGCATTGGGCCTTGGCCGGCCTTGAGCTGGTCGAGCTGACGGTCCAGCCGTCCCGTGGCGGGGATCACCGCCGTGACCGCCGGGTGGCTGAGGGCGAATTTGAGGAACAGTTGCGACCAACTGCCGATGCCCATTTCAACGGCCCAGTCAGGCAGCGCCTGGCCTTTGACCTGGGCGAACAGGCGACCGTCGTCGAAGGCGCGGTTGATCAGCACGGCGACGCCTTTGGCTTGGCACAGCGGCAGCAAGGTCTCGGCGGCGTGGGGAGCATTGACGGCATAGTTGATCTGGACGAAATCCAACGGCTCCTGGCGCACGATCCGCTCGACGTCGGCGTGGCCGCTGTCGAGGTAATGGGTGATGCCGACGTAGCGCGTTTTGCCTTGGGCTTTGAGTTCGCGGGCGTAGGGCAGTTGCCGCTTCCAGTCGCGTAGGTTGTGGACTTGCAACAGATCGACCTTGTCGGTGCGCAGGCTTTGCAAGGTGCCAGCCCATTGCCGTTCGGCGGCCTCGCGGCTGTCGGCGGCGATCTTTGTGGCCAGGAAGCATTGCGAGCGCCAGCCACCTTGTTGCAAAAGCTGGCCAAGCACGGCGTCGGCGCCGCCATAGTTGGGCGAGGTGTCGATGATCCGCCCGCCCCCGGCGAAGAACGCGGCTACCGCCTGTTGCAGTTGCTGATAGGCCGCCGAATCCGGTTCCACTTCGAAACTGCCCGAGGTACCGGCACCGATGACCGGCAACGCCTCACCGCTGCCGGGGATGGTGCGGGTGAGCAAGCCGCTGCCGCTGGACGCGGCGGCCAACCAAGGACTGGCGGCTAGCAGGCCGAGCGCAGCACTGGCGCGTAGGACATCGCGGCGCCCATACATAGGAAATCTCCGAAAATGTGGCGGAAATTTCTAAGGCTAGCCGTTGAGCATTCAACGAGCCCGCTGCTGTGTGTCTGGATGTGTATGTTCAATGCAGTCGCGCTCGTGCAGCCGCGCTCGTTACCGGATGCGCCTGCGCAATTGGCGCCGCAACACATTCAAGGGCGGCGCGTAGAAAAACCCGAACGACACGCTGTTACGGCCCTTGACCGCATGGTGCAGGCAGTGGGCACGGTGCAGGCGCTTGAGGTACCGGTTGAGCGCCTTGGGCGCGCGCGGCCAGTGGCGGTGGAACAGGCCGTCGTGCAGCACGACATACAGCACACCGTAGCCGGCCACGCCCCCGCCCACCCATTGCAGCGGCGCATACCCGGTCCGGCCCAATGCCACCAGCCCGACAGCAATCAAGGCCAGCGCCAGCAGGTAGACATCATTGAGCTCGAGCATGCCGAGCTGGGGTTGGTGATGGGAGCGGTGCAGCCACCAACCCCAACCGTGCATGACGTACTTGTGGGCCAGGGTGCCGACACCCTCCATCGCCAGCAGAGTGCCGAACAGGACGGCGAGGTTGTACAGCATGGGACGGGTCCGCGAAAAAGCGAGGGTTGGCAAGGTTACCACCCTGGTGGTCGGCCCCGCCAATGCGCTTGTCGTGTAGGACATTTCTGTGTTTGCCCGGCAACCTGAAATGGCCGTTGACCTCCCCCCTAGGTATCCCTAACGTGCGCCTCGCACTTTCGCATCCCCCTACAGGAGTCCTGCATTGGACAGTAGCCCCAGTCATGTGCGACAGGCCCGTAGGGCGCGCTAGTCCGGCAGTGCAACCGCCAGGCTCGGCGCCCGCGCCGTCCCTGGTAACCCCGGCCCTTGGGCCAGGCTTCCCATTCCGTACCCTCGCGGCCCTGCGCATCTCTGGTTCGATCCCTGCCGCCCCGTGCGGCAAAGACGCAGGCAGTGGCCTGCACAGAGGTTTGTTGTCATGGAATGGAACGTCTTTCTGCTTCGCGCGGCCACCGCGCTCCTCCTCGGGGCGCTGATCGGCGCCGAACGTCAACTGCGCCAGCGCCTCACCGGCCTGCGCACCAATGCGCTGGTCAGCACCGGCGCCTGCCTGTTCGTGCTGATGACCCAAGCGGTGCCCGGCATGCAACCGGCCGATGCCTCGCGGGTGGCAGCCTATGTTGTGTCCGGCATCGGCTTTCTTGGTGGCGGCGTGATCATGCGCGACGGTTTCAACGTCCGCGGCCTCAACACGGCCGCCACGCTGTGGTGTACGGCGGCAGTCGGGGTGCTGTGCAGCCTGGGTCTGCTGCTCGAAGCGGCATTGGGCAGCCTGGTGGTGCTGTGCGCCAACATTCTTCTGCGCGAGGTCGCTCAGCGCCTCGATCGCCAGGACGTGGTGCCCGCCAGCGAAGTGGAGCAGCACTTCGAAGTCCGGGTGATCTGCCGCGCGCAGGATGAGATTCAAGTGCGCAGCCTGATGCTGCACAGCCTCAACGATCCGCAACTGCGCTTGCAGTCCTTGCACAGCGAGGACCTGGCCGACAGCGACCGCCTCGAGGTGCGCGCCGAATTGCTGGGTGGCGCGCAAGCGCCCTTGCAATTGGAACGAATGGTGAGTCGAGTGAGCTTGGAGAAAGGCGTCAGTTCGGTACGCTGGCAGTTGCTGACACCTGCTTTGGCAGTCGACTGAACGAGCGTTGGTCGCGCTGTAGACCATATCGGGTTTACAGACCGCTCCTGCGTCGTGGGGTGCGCCTTGACGAGCGACCGAGCAAAGAAGGCATGGCGGATCAGCCAGGATCAGCCAACGCCGTCCGCCACGTCGCAGGTCACGTGCAGGCGGTCGCGGCCTTGCTCCTTGGCGGCATACAACGCGCCGTCGGCCGCCGCCATCAAGGTTGCCGCCGTCAAGGCCTGCCGCGCCGGATAATCCACGGCGATACCGGCGCTGATCGACACGATGCCCAAGGGGCTGGCCAGGTGTTCGATGCCCAGTCTGCGCAGGTTGTCGAGGATCTCCTGCACCAGGGCAATGGCGCCGTCCACGCCGGTGTCGGGCAACAACAGGGTGAACTCTTCGCCGCCATAGCGTACCGCCAGATCGCCTGGACGCTTGAGCGCCGCCTGCAACACTTCCCCTACCCGCTGCAAACACCGATCGCCGGCTGGATGCCCGTAGTGGTCGTTGTAGCGTTTGAAATAGTCCAGGTCGAGCATCACCACCGCCAACGAATAACCCTGGCGCCGCGCGCGGCCCAATTCCGAGTCCAGTACGCCGTCGAGTCGGCGACGGTTGCCAAGGCCTGTTAGGGCATCGGTCAGCGCCAGGGATTTCAATGTCTGATGCGCCTGCAGCAATGCCCGCTCGATGGCGATGCGCTCGCGTAACTGACGCAGCACGATCCAGCCGAAGGCAGAGAGGCCGATCAACAGCAGCACCAGGATCAATACGCTTTTGATCATGTCATGGCGCCACGGCTCCACGATCGACGCTCGCGACAAACCTGCTTCGGCCACCAGAGGGTAAGTCGGCAAAGCCTGAAAGCCATAGATGCGCTGGGTACCGTCCACCACCGCCGTGGCTTCGGCCACGCCTTGGTCGGCATTGGGCAGATGCTTGAGGAAGATGTCGCTCTTGGCCAGGCTGGTGCCGATGATCTTCTCGCTGAACGGCCGGCGCACCAGGATGGTCCCGTCGCGCATCGCCAGCACCAATGCACCGCGCTGGTCGATCTTGAAGTCACCGTAATACTGCAGGAACCAATCGACCTTGATGGTCCCCAGCAACACGCCGGCGAAGCTGCCGTCAGGGGCATCGAGGCGGCGCGAGATGGGGATGATCAGTTCGCTGGTCGAGCGGCTCTTGATCACCGGGCCGATGTGCACGTCGCGCGAAGGGTGGGTGCGGTGGTACTCGAAGTAATCGCGATCGGCATTGTTGGCGTTGGGCGGAACGGAGGTCTTGTCCGTCACCAGCCAGTAGCCCTGAGCGTCGTAGATGAACAGTCCGTGCAGTTGCGGCATGATCTGCGCCTGTTGATGCAGCAGACGATGCAGACGCTTGCGATCGAGGTTGAGTATCCCGTCACCCTCCACTCGCTCGGCCAGCGCGGCGGTGATGGCATCCACCTGGCGGATGGCGTCCTCGGCATGCTGGGCGGTCGCGCGAGCCAGGTTGCTGACCGAGTTCTCGGCATTGACGAAGGCGTGTCGGTAGTCGCGCCAAATGCGCCAACCCTCGACCAGCACGAAGGCGAGCATCACCACCGCCATGAAACTGGCGACAAGACGGAACAGCGTCGCCGCGCGCGCTTCCCCACTGGCGGTAAGCAGGCTTTCGTCGTCCTGTGGTTTGCCTGAACGCATTGCGATCCCTGTTGTAGAGCTATCCGGCCGTGACTATAGCGCCCGCGACTCAGCTACGCAGCGCTTGTGTAGCATGGGAACCGCGAGCGAACGGCACGGTTCCTTCGCAGTGCACCAACGTGGCGCAGAAAAAATTCAAACGTTTGCGCTGCGACAGGCTCAACCGTACTGCACATGGCGGCCATCGCTGTTCAGATGAACCCAACCTCGAGGTAACTACATGAGCAACCAAGCACTGCAATCCGAACTGCTGACGCGTCTCCTGCATGCCCATCCCCACGGGCTGGGCAAGGAGATCCTCGATAACTACCGTGGCGAAAAAGCCGTGGCCGGTATGCTCAAGACGTTGCAGGACCAAGGTCTGATCCATGATGGCAGCGTGACGGTGGACGAACACAATGTCAGCGTCAGCTATCCGATCAAACTGTCCAGCGCGGGTGTGGAGTCGGCCAAGGCCGCCGAAGCGGCCAAAGATAGCGAACACTGATTCCGACCGGCCCCTCGCCTAAGGCGTGGGGCCTTCTTGAGTCTGTATCCCAGCTTGAAGCCGCTTCTCTAGTCGATCCACGTGCGTCCTGCACGCCTGCCATCCTTCCCTGGCGCTCTGCAACTCCACCTGCAAACGCTCCAGTTGCCGAGCTTGCTCCGTACAGATGCCCTGCCGCTGCTCCAACGCTTGCGCCTGGCTGCTTACCTGTCGCCGCAGTTCGTCGCTGGCCCCCTGCACTTGCGCGAGCATCGAGCGCAAGCCGTCGATCTGCGCGTCGCGTTGTTCGAGATGCTCGTCACGCACCTTGAGCTGCGCAACGGCTTGACGCTGCTCGGCGAGCAGACGCTCGTTGTCGCGGTGCAGGCGGGTCAGCTCGTCCTGCTTGACGACGACGCTCTGCTGCACCTGGCGCAGTTCGACCTGCAGCTGTTGCACCTGTCCTTCGTGGCGACGCTGGTCCTGCTCGCGTTGTTCGCGGGTAGCGGCGCGGTAGTGTTCCAAGGCGTCGCGGGCATGCCGATGCTTCTCCTCCAAAGAGCGCAGGTGTTCGTCCTTGTCGGTCAAGCGTACCTGCAACTCGCCCAGGGTCTGGTTGAGGCTGGCATTGCGCAATTGTTCGGCTTGCAGGGAGGCGGCGGTCTCGTTCAGCCGCTCGGACTCGGCAGCCAACGCCTCTGCTTGCACCTGCTGCTGCTGATGGGCTGTCGCGAGGGCCTGCTGAGCCAGGTCGAGTTGCGTTTGCAGGTGTTCGCGCTGCTGGTCGAATGCCTCTTGCGCATTGTTGAGCTCGGCCCGCGCTTCGTCTTCCACCTGCCTAGCCAGCAGCTGGACGAAATGGGTGAGCTGTTCGCTGAGCGTGGGGGCGCCGCCAGCGGCCGGGTCTTGCGCTTCCAGCTCTTTGAGATAGCGGTGGATGGTGGTTTTCGAGCCGGTATTACCCAGTTCGACGCGGACCGCATCGATGCTGGGATTTTCCCCTCGAGCCACTAGCGCCTGACGCGCCTGTTTCACCACTGCCTTGTTTATGCCGCCTCTGGCCATACGTACTCCAACAATTTCGTACTGTATTACGTACTATGTAATTACGATATATATTGCTCTGAAAATTACAAATTTTAAAGCGATTTATCACATTGAATAATCACGGCTTATCGCATCTGAGAGGCTATTTGCGGCTTTGTACAGGTATTCCCGGTAGCGACCAGTACGAAATGGCCGGTTTAGGCGCTCCTGGAAAACGCCCGTAGCGTGGCGTTCGAGACACACGTCTCGTTAGATGTCGAAACGCAGGCCTCACAGAAGGTTGAAAAAGGTGATGAGATCGACAGCAGACAGGCATTTCGCCACTAGTCATTCGGCTGTCATGTGCCTGCCGTACCTTCCCGGCCACCCTCCAGGCCGAGATGCCCTTGCCGTGACCCGTCGTACGTTCTCTTCCGCCGGTCTGCTTCCACAGCTGCTGCTGACGTTATGCGTCGTCACCCTGCTGTTTCTTTGGGGGCTGCATTTTTCGCAGAGGACCGCCCTGCGCGAACAGGCGTTGCAAGCCAAGGCTGCCGAGCACTTGAACCTTGCCAGCGTGATGGCCCAAAGCTTGCGTCAGGTCGTCGACCGCGCGCAGGTGATCGGGCGGGTGGCGCGTGCGAGCGCCGATGACCAAGGACCGGCACCGTTCAATTTGGCGCTGTTGCTGGCACAGGACCCTGTCTTCGCGCGCATGTCGCTCTACGATCGGCAAGGCTTGCTGTTGTCGTCGAGCCAGCCGGATGACAGGGTCAGTCTTCCTCGGGCTTGGATGGCGCAGCTGATCCGGCAGGTCGGGCGCAGCGGCTTCGCGCCACTGCTGGTCCACCTCGATCTACCGACCAATGCGTCATCCGCCGCGCCGCGCTTGCTGTTCATGCTGCCGCTCAGCGCGCCTGCGCGCCGTCACGCAGGCCGTGAACCCGCGCGCTCACTGGACAGCGTCCTGCTGGTGGAACTGGATGCGGGTTATCTGGCGGCGCTGTCCCACTACATCGATCTGGGGCGCAGCGGCCTGGTACGTGTTCTGCAGGACGATGGTCAGGAGCGGCTACGCATCGACCATCAAGGCGTGACGGCAGCGGGCCAGATGCTGATGCCGACGCTGCCCGCCGATGCTGGCGATGCCGGTTTGATCACCCAAGCCAACGCGCAAGGCGTCTATCAGAGCCTGTATCGGCGCTTGCCCGACCACGGCTTCAGCGTGGTGGTCAGTCAGCGCCACGAAGAAATCCTCGCGGGTGCCAGCGCGGCCACGGCACGCCAGCTCTGGCTGAACCTGTGCATGACCGCGCTGATCCTCGCTTGTCTGGCATGGGGCTTGCGCCTGCTGCACAAGCGTCAGGACGCGTTCAATGCGCTGGAGCAGGCACAAGGCATCAACCAGCAATTGATCGGCCGTCTGGAAGACGCGCACCGGCTGAGTAGCCACGCCGCGGCCACCGACCACCTGAGCGGCTTGCTGAACCGGCGGCAGTTCGTCGAACAAGCCGGCCAGACGCTGATCGTGCAACGCGGTCGGCGACAGTTGCTGGCCATCCTGTTCATCGATATGGACCGCTTCAAGTCGATCAACGACTCACTCGGACACAAGGTCGGCGATCTGTTGCTGCAAGCCGTCGCCGGGCGCATTCGACGACTGCTGGCAGACACCGACCAAGCCTCGCGCTTTGGCGGCGACGAATTCGTCGTGCTCCTGGCCGGCGAGCGCAGCGAAGAGCAAATCGACGCTTGGGTGCGCACCCTGGTGGAGAAACTCTCGGCCACCTACGCCCTGGACGGACAGGAAGTCAACACCAGCCCTAGCGTCGGCGTGAGCATCTGCCCGCGCGACGGCCAGGACATCGACAGCCTGATCCGCTGCGCCGACGCCGCGATGTATTCGGCCAAGCAGGCCGGCCGGGCCCAGTACCGCTTCTTCGACCCGTCGCTGAACCTCTCCGACATCCAGGCGTTCACCTTGGAGCAAGCTTTTGGCAATGCATTGGCCGAACGCCAGTTCGTCCTGCACTATCAGCCCCAGGTGCGCCTGGACACGCTGCAGGTCACCGGCTACGAAGCCTTGGTGCGCTGGCAGCATCCGCAATTCGGGCTGCTCTATCCCGACCGTTTCATCGGTCTGGCCGAACGCAGCGGCTTCATCGTCGCCTTGGGCTGGGAAGTGTTGCGCATGGCCTGTGTCGAACTGGTGCGCTGGTCGCAGCGCGAGGTGGCGACACGCTTGGCGGTCAACGTGTCGGCCTTGCAATTGCGCCAGGGCGATTTCAGCCAGCGGCTGCTGGCCAAGCTGCGCCACCATGGCCTGACACCGTCGCAACTGGAACTCGAGATCACCGAAACCACGGTGCTCGACGGCGAAGGCATGGCGCTCGAACATCTGCGCCGGCTGCGCGCGGCTGGAATGGCCATCAGCCTCGACGATTTCGGTTGCGGCTACGCCGGTTTCGCCCATCTGCAAGCGCTGCCTTTGAGCAAGCTGAAAATCGACCGTGCCTTGATCGCGCCGCTGTGCAACAGCTATGACGACAGCCCGATCGTGTCCTCGACCATCATCCTGGCCAAGCGCCTGGGCCTGGAAGTGGTGGCCGAGGGCGTGGAAACCCGCGAGCAGCTGGTGTGCCTGAAGCTCGCCGGCTGCGACATCGCCCAGGGCTATCACTTCAGCCGCCCGCTGTGCGCCACGCAACTGGAGCAGTACCCGCCCTTTCGTGGTGCCGCGCGTATAGCGTGCAGCCATTGAGCCATGCGCTTGGCCGTGACCGGGCACTGGTTTAAGGTGGCGGCATTTCCTGCTTGAAGCCGCCACCATGACCGACATCGAGCGCTACGTACGCGCCGCCACCCGCGACAACACGCGCCGCAGCTACCAGGCGGCCGTGGAGCATTTCGAGGTGCACTGGGGCGGCTTTCTGCCGGCGACTGCTGACAGCATCGCCCGCTACCTGGCCGAGCACGCCGACGTACACGCCGTCAGCACCTTGCGCCAGCGCCTGGCGGCACTCAGCCAGTGGCATGTCAGCCAGGGCTTTCCCGATCCGACCAAGGCCCCGCTGGTACGCCAGGTGCTGCGCGGTATTCGCACCCTGCATCCGGCGCCACCGCGCCAGGCGGCGCCGTTGTTGCTGCAACACCTGCAAAGTGCCATCGATTGTTTCGAACGCGAGGCGGCCAAAGCCCTTACCGAGCATGACCTGCCCAGCCTGCTGCGGGCCCGGCGTGACGGCGCCTTGCTGCTGTTGGGCTTCTGGCGTGGCTTTCGCGGCGACGAACTGGCCCGGCTGCAGGTCGAACACATCCAGGCCCAGGCCGGGGTCGGCATCAGCCTGTACCTACCGCGCAGCAAGGGCGACCGTGAGGCCCAGGGCGTGCAGCACCGCACTCCGGCGCTGAAGGCGCTGTGCCCGGTCAATGCCTATCTGCAATGGATAGAAGTCGCAGGCCTGGCCCACGGCCCGGTGTTCCGCAAGCTCGACCGCTGGGGCAACCTGGGCGACGCACCTCTCAACAGCAACAGCCTGATCGGTCTGCTGCGGCGCATGCTCGAGCGTGCGCAGGTGCCCGCAGCCCTGTACACCGGGCACTCGCTGCGGCGTGGTTTCGCCACGTGGGCCACGGCCAACGGCTGGGAGCTGAAGTCGCTGATGAGCTATGTGGGGTGGAAGGATGCCAAATCGGCATTGCGCTACATCGACGCCGCGCAGCGCTTCGGTGAATTGGCCATCGCAGCGCCGCCCGTCTTGCTCGCCTCGAAAGACTGAACACCTAGGCGCGTGTGCGGACCTAAGGTTCTGTCGTCAATGCAAAACCTGAAGGAGACTGGCCATGGCCGATCCACGCGACACTGACCCGTACATCGACAACGACCTGCACATTCCAGGCGAACCCAAACACGACAACCCCAACACAGATCCCAACCGTAGCGACACCACCTCGGATCAGGACGCTCCACCCGCACCCGAATGGCCCGAAGGCCAAGTGCCGCCGGAAGATCAGTCCGGCGGTTGACCACCCGCCTGGTCCGCCACCTGTCCGGCTCGCAAGGGGCCGGTCGGTGGCCTGAGGCACCGACCCCATCGAGTCAGCGCTGCACCTGCTGTTCGTCGCTCTGCAAAGCCTTCCTGAAGAATTTCGCCGCCTCGCGCTGCAACGTGCGATGGACGCGCTGCCTGTCCACGCCTTCGGCGTCCTCGCACAAGACCTTCATGCGCTGCGCCTGCTGGGGGTCGCACGGCGCCATGAAGACGAAGTGCCCTGCGCCTTGCAGCAAGCGATAATCGGGCGGCTGCGGCAGTTTGCGCGCCAAGGCTTCGGCGTTGCGTTCGAGCATGAGCAGCTGATCGTGGTCACCGCTGTAGATCAGCGCTGGCACCTGCACCTGAGCGAGGGACTGGCGACCGAACAGCAAACTCAGCGGCGCCATCAACATCACCGCGCCTACCCGTGGATCGGCCTGCGGCTTCAGCTCTGCATGGTCCACACGCAACACGCCCTGATGCTGGCAGGCGTCGGTGTCGTCGGGGTATTGCGCGCAGTGCTGTTGCAGGCGGGCCGGGTCCGGCTCGGCGCCGGCCAGGATCAGCGCCGTTTCGCCGCCCGCCGAGTAACCGATGACGCCTACTTTGCCGTGGTCGAGGACGGCGCCCAAGCGGGCGTCGGCACGCGCCGCAGTGATCGCAGCGCTGACCTGCAGCGGTCGGCCATACAGGTTGCTCGATGCGCCCAGACGGCTGTGGTCGCGGGCGTTGTCGCCTGGATGCTCCACCGCCACCACCACGAAACCTCGCCGTGCCAGAGCCGTGGCCAGATCGTGCAAGGCCAGGGGGCTGCCGCTGTTGCCAGGCGACATCACCAGCAACGGAAAACGCCCGACCGCCAACGGCAGCCGTTCGGCGGCCTCGACCCGGTAGCCATCGAGCAAGGTCGAGGCAGGGGCCGCCTCGGACGGATAGAACGCCAGTGCCTGCATGGGCAGACCGTCCACCGGGTCCACCACATTCAGCGTTTGCAGGCCGACGCTCGACGCGCTCGCCTGAGCGGGCAGGATCAGCGTGTTCAGGGCCAGGATGATTGCGAGACGCAGCGAGCCCATGTCGCGATTCCCATGCAGGGTTGCAGTAAGGTCAGAACGATGTTCCGGGCGTCTGTCCCGATTGGGATACAGAGGCGTTCGGCGTTGACTGAATAATGCAGAGGCTAGAGCTTGGCGCAGCACATCCAGATGAAATTTCAATGAAAAAAACCGGCTGATGCAGGAAGCGCCAGCCGGTTCGAGACACACGCATTTCGATCAGGCGGCGAACAGCCCATCGGCGATCTGCGCCTGGGCTGCGGCCAGCGCTGCGTCGCGTTGCTCAGGCCCATAGGCCAGGCCCTGGGCGCGTACGATCTGCAAGTCGGTGACACCTATGAAGCCAAAGAAGACTTTGAGGAAATCCTCGTGACCTACGCCGCTCGCCTGCCCTTCGTGCAGACCGCCGGCGGTGGACACCAGCACCACGCGCTTGCCGCCGCACAACCCCTCGGGGCCGGATTCGGTGTAGCGGAAGGTCTGACCAGCTACGGCGATACGGTCGATCCAGGCCTTGAGCTGGGTCGGTACGCTGAAGTTGTACATCGGCGCACCGATCACCACGGCATCGGCCGCGAGGAATTCGGCCAGGGTTTGCGAGCTGAGCTGGGCCTCGAAGGCTTGGGCAGCGTCACGCGCGGCTTCGGCGGTGCCGGCGGCGAGCAAGGTAGCGGACGAGAAGTGGCTAATGGCATCGGCAGCCAGGTCGCGATAGGTGACCTCGACGCTGGGGTCCGCCGCCTGCCAGGCCTGTACGACTTGCTGGGTCAGTTGGCGCGAGGCGGAATGTTCGCCGAGGATGCTCGAGTCGATGTGCAACAGTTTCATGGAAGTCTCCTATAGGGCAGGCAAGCAGCAAGCTGCTCTGGATGCTGGCCATCCTAAGGGAGATAGCAATGACTGATAAGTTGGCAAAAATACGCTTGATCGTCCTATTAGTAGGACGATCGATTCCGGCACGCTTGGCGCTGCTAAGATGTTCGGTGCTGCAGGCGTGCTCTTTTCGATACTGGGTTGTGCTGGCTATGATGCCGTCCTTTCTGCGAACGGCCAGCGCCATGACCTCTGTACGCCTCCACTCGACCGCGCGAGACCTCAACGATCTGTTCTATTTCGCCGAGGTGGTAGCCGCCGGAAGTTTCGCCGAAGCCGGCCGGCGCCTGGGCATTCCCAAATCGCGCCTGTCCCGGCGCATTGCCGAGTTGGAAGAGCGGCTGGGCACACGCCTGCTGCAACGCACCACGCGCCAGCTCAAGCTGACGGCGGTTGGCGAGCGCTACTTGCAGCATTGCCAGGCGATGCTGCTGCAGGCCGAGGCGGCCGACGAAGTGGTGGCCAGCATGAGCAGCGAGCCACGCGGGCGGCTGCGGGTGTCATGCCCGGTGGCGCTGGGCCATGCTTTCCTGCCGAACATCGTCAGCGGCTTTCTGGCGCAGTACCCGCAAGTGCAGCTGGATCTGGTCCTGGTCAACCGCCGGGTCGACCTGATTGCCGAAGGCATCGATGTGGCCTTGCGCGTACGCGAGCCGGGCGACGAAGATGCGGCACTGGTCACCCGCCGTCTGGCTCAGGCGCAGATGCAACTGGTGGCCGCGCCGGGTTTTGCCACTGGCTTGAGCGACCCCGCGCAGTTGGCCGGTCTGCCGGTGCTGGGCGCGGTCGAAGCGGATCGCCTGGTGCACCTGCGTCTGCTGCACGAAGATGGCCGTCGCCATGAGCTAGCCCTGGAGCCGCGCCTGGCGGTGGACGACTTCGTCATGCGCAATGCAGCGGTGCGCGCGGGACTGGGCTTCACCGCGCTGCCCAGCCTTTCCTGCGAGGCGGAACTGGCGCGTGGCGAGCTGGTGCGTCTGCTGCCTGATTGGTCGTTGCCACTGGCCTGGTTACAAGCGGTCTACCCGCATCGACGCGGACTGCTGCCGGCAGTGCGCGCCTGGATCGATCACCTGGCGGCGTCGTTCGAAACCTGTGGGGAGCGGTATGTGTGATGCCCAAGCCGTCGGCCGGCAGGCGGACGTGATCAGCCGGCCAGCCTGGCATTGAGCACTGGCATCAGCCAAACCCCTTGATGGATGGCCACGATCAGCCAGAACACGGCCTGATACGTCAGCTTGCGCGTCTTGTGCCGCCACAGTTGCTGCGCCAAGAGTGCGCCGGGCCAACCTCCGCACAGTTCCAACAGGTGCAGCCAACGCTCGGGTATGCGTTGACCTTGCAAGCGCGCCTGGCGTTTTTCGTACCCATAGAGCGCCAGGGTAGCGAGGCTGGCGGCCAGGTATGCGCCCAGCATCCATGGCGCCAGCCAGGCCTAGGTGCCGGCCGTTGCAGCCAGATGCACCAGGCCAATGCCCGGTAGTCCACACAGCATGAGGAAAACGGTCAGCTTGACCCATGGGTGGCGCAGGCCCGACGTCGAATCGGGCGCTTGCCGTCGAGATGGCGCGGCCCTTTCGGCCGAGGGGTGGCTGGAGCGTTCGCCGGTCGCCGGCACGCGCCGACCAGCCGCTTGCGTTGGCCGCTGTCGTCCTTGTTTCGCCATCTCAGGCGCTCGCCGTCGACCAGTCGACCCAACCGAATTGCCAAGTGGCCAGGATCAGCAGGCCGAAAACGATACGGTACCAGGCGAATACGGCGTAGCTGTGGTTGGCGATGAACTTGAGCAACGCCCGCACCGCGATCATGGCGAAAATGAACGACACCACGAACCCGATGGCGAACACCGGCAGATCGCTCGGCTGGAACAGATGCCGGTATTTGTAACCTGAGTACACCGCTGCGCCGACCATGGTCGGCATCGCCAGGAAGAAGGAGAACTCGGTCGCCGCCTTGCGCGACAAGCCGAACAGCAAGCCGCCGATGATGGTCGAGCCGGAGCGCGATGTGCCGGGAATCATGGCCAGGCACTGCACGAAACCGATCTTCAGGGCATGGTCCCAACGCATCTGGTCGACGTGCTCGACCTCTATGCAATGCTCGCGCTGCTCGGCCCAGAGCATGATCACGCCGCCTATGACCAGGGCCGCGGCCACGGTGATGGGGTTGAACAGATACTCATGGATCGTATCGGCGAAGATCACCCCAAGCACCACTGCCGGCATGAAGGCGATCAGCAGGTTGAGGGTGAAGCGTCTGGCGGGGGCCCGGGTCGGCAGGCCCACCACCACGTCCAGGATCTTGCGGCGAAACTCCCAGACCACCGCGAGGATCGCGCCGAGCTGGATGATGATGTTGAACGCCATGGCCCGATCGCCGCGGAAGTCGATCAGATCGGCGACGATGATCTGGTGACCGGTGCTGGAGATCGGCAGGAACTCGGTGAGCCCTTCGACGATGCCCAGAATGATTGCCTGAGCGGCACTCCAAAAATCCATCCATACCTCAGTCGATGCGAGAGTAGTCGTTGTCGGCCGGCACGAAGGCACGGACAAATGCAGGTGGCATGGCTCGCCCGTGTCTGCGTGATAAGCCTGCAAGCACGAAGAAACGCGCCTTTTTACAGCGACCCTTGGGACCAATACCAGCAGAAAAGTTCAGCGTCACAAAGGTTTCATCCAATTCCTACGGTATAGGCACAAAGCAGGGTCCAGCTTCTGGACGGTAGCATTGTCTGTATGCCGGGTTACAATCGCGGCCCCTCTACCCGTTACAGGAATGCCGATGTCCGGCCTAGAACTGTTCGCTGCCGCGCTCGGCGTCGTCGCCGTCTGGCTCACGGTCAAACAGAACCCTTGGTGCTGGCCCATCGGGCTGGTCATGGTGGTGCTTTACAGCTGGATCTTCTACGAGGTGAGGCTGTATTCGGACATGCTCCTGCAACTGATCTATGCCGTGTTGCAGCTCTACGGCTGGTGGCAGTGGACCCGCCCAGGCCGCCCTGCCGAGGCCCGCCATGTGACGCGCCTGGGGCTGCCGGCGATGGGCGCCGGGTTGGCGCTGGGCCTGCTCGCCAGTCTGGGTCTGGGCGCGGCCATGGCGCACTGGACCGACGCCGCGCAGCCCTGGCTGGACGCCGCCCTCACCGCCTTCAGCCTGGTGGCACAACTGTGGATGGCGCAAAAGCGTCTGCAATGCTGGACGCTGTGGGTGGTGCTCGACGTGATCTTCGTCGGTTTGTTCCTTTACAAGGGGTTGTACCTCACCGCCGGGCTGTATGCCCTGTTCACCCTGATCGCCGTGCGCGGGTTCCTCGAATGGCGACGTGATCCTGCGCTGGTGCCGGCATGAAAACGGTGGTGTTGTGCGGCCCGGAATCGAGCGGCAAGAGCTGGCTGAGCGGCGAATTGCAGCGGGTGTTCGGCGGTGTGCTGGTCGGTGAGTACGTGCGTCATTTCATCGAGCGCGAGCAACGCGACACCTGCTATGCCGACATTCCTGCCATCGCCGAGGGGCAACTGGCCTGGGAGGACCAGGCCCGTGCCCAGGCGCCCGACCTGCTGATTCTCGATACCCATCTGCTCAGCAACATCCTTTGGAGCCGAACGTTGTTCGGCGACTGCCCAGGCTGGTTGGAGGAGGCGCTGCTGGCCCGACGATATGACCTGCATCTGCTGCTGCGGCCCGAGGGCGTGGATTGGGTCGGCGATGGCATGCGCTGCCAGCCGGCGCTGAGCGAGCGCCAACGGTTTTTCGATGACAGCCTGCAATGGCTGATCCTGCACCAGCGTCCCGTGCAGACTCTCGAAGGCGCCTGGGAGCCACGTCGGCAGGCGGCGATCGAGGCGGTGGCGCAGCTGTTGGGCCGCTCGACCTGAACCAGCGGGTGGCTCAGCGCTGAAACACCGATCCAGTGCAGGCCGACCTTGCTGTACCACTTGCCGCTTCCGGCTCGCCCGCAGCGGTGCCCTGTTATCATCATCCAGATGTTTGTGACCACCCGATGACAACAAGGACTTTGCTCGTGAGCCACCCTACCGGCACGCCGCTGCGTTACGGCGCCCGCACCCTCACCTTGACCGCCCTGGTGCTGTTGATTCCGCTGGCCAGCCGTGCGCTGCTGGGCTGGTCGAACCCGGCCGGCTACCTGTCGGACCTGGCCATCGGCAGCGCTTTACTGCTGCTCGTGCAGCGCCGGGCCTGGTGGGTGGCATTGCCAGTATTGCTGTTTTGGTCCGTGCTGCTGGTAGCTTCGGCCGAACTGGTCAGTGCCGTCGGCCGACTGCCGACCAGCGCCGACCTGGGCTACCTGTTCGACGCGCAGTTCCTGGAGAACTCCGCCGGCGGTGCCCTCGCCCACGGCTGGTTGCCGCTGCTGCTGGGCGCTGGCGTGCTCGCCTGGCTGCTGAGCCGCTGGCGCGGCAAAGGTGTCAGCGAGCGACCGCTGCCAAACGCGCTGTGGGCGCTGCCGCTGGTACTGCTCGGCGTGCACTGGGCCGGCCAACATGTGTTGCCGTCCGAGGCCGAGCCTTGGCGGCAATACAACTTGAGTCACCAGTTGCTGGCCGCCGGCACCGGCGAGGTGCAGCGCGAGGTGAGCCACTGGCTGGGTACCGATACGCCGGCGCCGGCGCTGTCCACGGCCGGGCTGACCCAGAGCGATCTGATCGGTCAACGGCTGTTCGACGGCCCGGGCCAGGCGCGCAACCTGCTGCTGATCACCCTCGAAGGCATTCCCGGCGCCTACCTGCGGCCCAACCGCGAAGCACTGCACAGCCACTTCGACCAGGACCTGATGCCCAACCTCAGCCGCTGGGCCGAGCGCGGCATGAACACGCCCGACTATGTGTTGCACAGCCACCAGACCATTCGCGGCCTTTACGCCATGCTGTGCGGCGACTACGACAAACTGGCCGATGGCACGCCCAAGGGCGTCGAACTGTTGACCCAGCAAGCGCGCAACCGCGATTGCCTGCCAGCCCAGCTGCGCGAAGCAGGGTTCGCCACCCACTACCTGCAAGCGGCCGGGCTGCGTTTCATGGCCAAGGACCGCATCATGCCGCACATCGGCTTCGAGGCCGTACACGGGCAGGAGTGGTTCGCCAACGACAATTACCTTGAGTTCCCTTGGGGCAAGGACGACCGCGCTTTCTTCGAAGGGGCGCTGGACTACATCGGTGAGCTGCGCGAGCGGCCGCAACCCTGGATGCTCACCCTGCTCACCGTCGGCACCCACCAACCCTATGCTGCGCCCGACGCCTACCTGGAGCGCTATGGCTCGCCCAAACAGGCCGCCGTGGCCCATCTGGACGATGCACTGGGCCGGTTCCTCGATGAGCTGGAGCGTCAAGGCGTGCTCAAGGACACGCTGGTGGTGATCACATCCGACGAGTCCCACGGCATCGATGGCGTGCGTCTGGCGTCCTCGTGGGGCTTCAACCTGACTTTGGCGCCTGAGCAGGCGCAGTTGCCGCGGCTCAAGCCAGGTACCTTCGGCCATGTCGATCTGACCGCCTCGCTGCTCGACTATTTCGCCCTGCCCATCCCGGCCTCGCTCGGCGGGCGGTCGCTGTTTCGCAGCTATGACACGGGCCGCGAGATGATCTCGTTCACCAACGGCATGCTGCGCTACCACGACGGCCACGACACCTTTACCGAATGCGATTTCCAACAACGCTGCCGACGCTATGCCAGCCGCGGCTTCATCGCCGACCGCGCCACCTATCTGGGCCAGGCCGACTACAGCCGTGGTCCGCAGATCGCGGGGCTGGCCGAGGCCCTGGATCAGTCGCTGCTGAACACGCCGCTGAACCTGCGCTATCAGTTCGGCGGCCCCAGCGCCATTGCCCTGCAACCGCAGATCCGCGACGACTGGGCCGATAACTTGATCGGCGCCCAGTACCTGGAAATGCCCAAAGGCAGCCGGACCCGTGTGCACCTCAAAGTGCGCATGCTGGACCCGGCACACACCGCTTACATCCAGCTCAAGGCCAAGGAGTTCGAGCAGGACGTGCAACTCGGCTTTCCTGAAGAGATGCAGGTCACGGCCGAGCAACCGCTGGACGTGCAGTTCGACTTCGACAACCCCACCCTGCGCAAGGCCTTTTCCTTCCACCTGCTGGGTTACGGCGGCGGCGAAGTGGAGATCAGTGACTTCAGCGTGATCACTGCACTGCCCGACGAAGAGCTGCCGATGGACGAGCTGCAGGACAGCGCACTGGCCCACTCCAGCTAAGGCCTGCCCGCCAGGTGCAAGGCCCTGGCAAAACGCGGCAGGGGCAGGCCGTCGAGGCAGCGCCCCGCCTCAGGCCCCTGGCAGCCTGATCACGAAGCGTGCGCCACCCAGTGGTGACTGTCCGACCGTCAAGCTGCCGCCCTGGCCTTCGATGGCGCGTCGGCTGATCGCCAGCCCCAGACCGAAACCGCCGGTGCTGCGGTCGCGGCTGCGGTCCAGGCGGTAGAACGGTTGGAAGATACGTTCGCGTTCTTCGGGCGGAATGCCGATACCGTCGTCCTCCACCGTCAACACGCAACCGCCATCGGCCTCCAGGTGCAGGCGCAGCAGCAGGCGCCCGTCGCAATAGCGCATGGCGTTGCGCACCAGATTCTGCACAGCGCGGGCGGTCAGCCGTGGGTCGAGAACGAAGCGCGGCAGGGGCTCGTCGGCGCACACCTCCCAGGCGATAGCGCGGCTGTCCAGTTCCTCGGCGAAACCGCCGAGCACGCTGTCGAGCAGTTCGGGCAGCGACACTTCAACCCGCTCGCGGACCTGCTCGGCATTCTCCAGACGGCTGTAGGACAGCAGCTCCAGCACCAGCGCGTCTAGCTCGCGGACGTGCCCGACCAACTCCATCAAACGCTTGCGGCTGGCGGCGGGCACCTCGTCGTAGAGCAACACCAGGCCGAAGTCCAGGCGCGTCAGGGGCGTGCGCAACTCGTGCGAAACCGCGTTGAGCAGCTCGCGCTGCTGGTTCAGGTGGCGCTCCAGGTCGCCAGCCATGGTGTCGAACACCCCGGCCAGTTCCCCGATGTTGGAGTGCGCCGAGATGTGCGTGCGCTCGCCGAGCTGCCCGCGACCCAGCCGCCGTGCGGTGTGCTTGAGCCGTTCCAGGTCGCGCCAGTGCGGCCAGGCCCAGATCAGGATGCAGCCGAGCAAGGCGGCGCCGATCAGCACCGTCACGCCCCACGACAGCAGATTGATGTCCAGCGGGTCGGGCGGGTTATAGAGGCGCACTGCCCAGGTGTCGTCGATCGGCGCGAGCGCCGTTTGATAGAAGCCCCAGTCACCGAGGCGCACCACGTTCAGGCCCTGGCGCAGGCGCTGGCGCTCTTCGCTCGACAGGTTGGCGTCTTCCAGGGCCAGCAGACTGACTTGCAGCGGGGCGAAACGCTCGTCGAGGTCTGCCGCTACGGCCGGCCACTGCGCCTTGGGCATTTGGCGGAATTGCTGGACCAGCAGCGATTGCACACCCTTGGCCATTTCCAGGTTGTAGGCGGTGTACCGGCTGTTGAAGACACTGACGATGGTGTCGGGAATGAGCAGGATCGCGCTGGCGTAGGCCACGATGATCAGCAGGTACAGACGAATCAGCAGCTTGAGCATGGCGGCTCAGAACTCCCATTCGCTGCGGCTGAACAGATAGCCCTTGCCCCACACGGTCTTGATCTTGCGTGCTTCGCCCGCGCTGTCGTCGAACTTGCGCCGCAGCTTGGAGATGGCCACGTCCACCGAACGGTCGGTGCCGTTGAACTCGATGCCACGTAGTTGTTGCAGGATGCGGTCGCGGCTGAGCACTTCGCCGGCATTGCGCGCCAGCACCACCAGCAGGTTGTATTCGCCGCTGGACAGCTCCACTTCCTCGCCACGCCAGCCGACCCTGCGTTCGGCGAGGTCGATGGACAGCCCGCCGATCTGGATCTGGTCGTGGTCCAGGCGCGGTTCGTTGACGCTGCTGCGGCGCAGCAGGGTGCGGATGCGCGCCAGCAACACCCGCGGCTCGCAGGGCTTGGTGACGTAATCGTCGGCACCCATTTCCAGACCCAGCACTTGATCGTGGCTGTCGTCGCGCGCGGTCAGCATCAGGATCGGCAGGCTTTGCGTTTCCTGGCGCAGCCGCCGGCACACTTGCAGGCCGTCGAGGCCGGGCAACATCAGATCGAGCACG
Organism: Pseudomonas sp. MLB6B; assembly: GCF_054508135.1. Lineage (NCBI taxonomy): Bacteria > Pseudomonadati > Pseudomonadota > Gammaproteobacteria > Pseudomonadales > Pseudomonadaceae > Pseudomonas > Pseudomonas sp. MLB6B. The sequence goes on from NZ_CP199313.1 coordinate 3,201,236, forward strand.
ATCAGGTCCGGACGCTCGCGGTGCACGGCCTCGAGTACCTGATCGCCCCGAGCGATGACGTGTACGTGAAAATCGTTGCGGCGCAGGTAGCTGGCGATCAGCTCGGACAGGGCGCTGTCGTCTTCGACCAGAAGAATGTTCGGCATAAGGGGTCCGTCAGCGATGGCAGTCGGCGCAGGATAAAGAATCCTACGCAAGTAAAGGCCGACTCTTTACAGTTTTTCACACTCGTCCTACAGAGCTTCACAGCTGGACGGCAAGCCTTGCCGTAGCATACGGCCGGTCAATCTCGGGAAAGTCCGTATGCCCACCTCACTCCCCCTGCACCTGCGGCGCTGCGCGCTGCTCGCCCTGCTGGGCCTGGCACTGGTCGGCTGCAACGATGCCGCCGACCAGGAAAAACAGCCCCCGGCGCCCAAGGTGCGCGTCGAAACCCTTCAACCACGAGCGCTGGCCATCAGCACCGAACTCAGTGGCCGCCTGCTCGCACCCCGTGTGGCCGAAGTGCGCGCCCGGGTCGCGGGCGTGGTGCTCAAGCGCGTGTACCGCGAAGGCAGTGACGTGAAGCAAGGCGACGTGCTGTTCCTGATCGACCCGGCGCCGCTCAAGGCCGACCAGGACAGCGCCCGCGCCGCCTTGGCCCGTGCCGAAGCCACGCGCTACCAGACACGCCTGCAAGACCAGCGCTACCGCCAGTTGGTGGACGAAAACGCCATCAGCCGCCAGGAAGCCGACAACGCCCACGCCGCCGACCTCCAGGCCCAGGCAGCCGTGGCCGAGGCCAAGGCTGCGCTGGAGCGGGCGCGGCTGAACCTGGGCTACGCCACGGTCACCGCGCCGATCTCCGGACGCATCGGCCGTGCGCTGGTCACCGAGGGCGCGCTGGTTGGCCAGGGCGAAACCACGCCGCTGGCGACCATCCAGCAGCTGGACCCGATCCATGCCGACGTCACCCAGTCGACCCGCGAGATCAACGCCCTGCGCCGCGCTCTGCGTGCCGGGCAGTTGCAGCAGGTGGGCCAGGACCAGGCCGAAGTCACCCTGATTCAGGACGACGACCAGCCCTACCCGCGCCCCGGCAAGCTGCTGTTCTCCGACATCAGCGTCGATGCCAGCACCAACCAGATCACCCTGCGCAGCGAATTCCCCAATCCCGACCTCGACTTGTTGCCCGGCAGCTACGTGCGCGTGCGCCTGGAGCAAGCGGTGCAGCCCCAGGGTTTGAGCGTGCCGCAGCGCGCCATCAGTCGCGACACCGCAGGTCTGCCCAAGGTGATGGTGGTCGACGAGCAGTCGCGGGTCAGCGAACGGTCGATCACCCTGGGGTCGGTGCAGGACGACCGCTGGATCGTCACCGCCGGCCTCGAGGCCGGCGAACGCGTGGTGGTCGAGGGGCTGCAGCACATCAAGCCAGGCGACCCGGTGCAGGTCGAGGCGGCCGATGCGGCGCCTGACCTCGCCACGCACAACGATCAGTGAGGCGCTGACACATGCCGCAGTTTTTCATCGACCGGCCCATCTTCGCTTGGGTCGTGGCGCTCTTCATTCTGCTCGCCGGGGCCTTGGCCATTCCCAAGCTGCCAGTGGCGCAGTACCCCAACGTCGCGCCGCCGCAGATCGAAATCTACGCCGTCTACCCCGGTGCTTCGGCCACAACCATCGACGAGACCGTGGTGAGTCTGATCGAGCAGGAGCTCAACGGCGCCGATAACCTGTTGTATTTCGAATCCCAGAGCAGCCTGGGCAGTGCGACCATCACCGCGACCTTCGAGCCTGGCACCTTGCCGGACCTGGCCCAAGTCGACGTACAGAACCGCCTGAAGGTGGTCGAGTCGCGCTTGCCGCGTGCCGTGACCCAGCAGGGTTTGCAAGTGGAAAAGGTGTCCACCGGTTTTCTGTTGCTCGGCACCCTCACTTCGGTGGACGGCAGCCTCGACGAGACGGCCCTGAGCGACATCCTGGCGCGTAACGTGATGAACGAGATCCGCCGCCTCAAAGGGGTTGGCAAGGCGCAGCTGTACGGGTCGGAGCGGGCCATGCGCATCTGGATCGACCCGCGCAAGCTCGTGGGCTACAACCTCACGCCTGTCGATGTGACCGATGCCATCGCCGCGCAGAACGCCCAGGTGGCACCTGGCAGCATCGGCGACCTGCCAGGACGCAAGACCCAGGAAATCACCGCTAACGTGGTGGTCAACGGCCAACTGAGCACGCCCGAAGCGTTCGCTGCGGTGGTGCTGCGGGCCAACCCCGATGGTTCGGTGGTGACCATCGGCGACGTGGCGCGGGTGGAAGTCGGTGCGCAGGAGTACCAGTTCGGCACGCGTCTGAACGGCAAGCCCTCCACCGCCTTCGCCGTGCAACTGTCGCCGGGCGCCAACGCCATGCAGACGGCGACCCTGGTGCGCAACAAGATGGAAGAGCTGGCCAAGTTCTTCCCCGAAGGCACCCAGTACGACATCCCCTACGACACCTCGCCCTTCGTCAAGGTATCGATCAAGCAAGTGATCACCACGCTGTTCGAGGCCATGCTGCTGGTGTTCGCAGTGATGTTCCTGTTCCTGCAGAACGTGCGTTACACCCTCATCCCCACGTTGGTGGTGCCGGTGGCGCTGGCAGGCACCTTCGCCGTGATGCTGGGGCTCGGCTTTTCCATCAACGTGTTGACCCTGTTCGGCATGGTCTTGGCCATCGGCATCCTGGTCGACGACGCCATCGTGGTGGTGGAGAACGTCGAGCGCATCATGGCCGAGGAAGGCCTGCCACCGCGTGACGCGACGCGCAAGGCCATGGGCCAGATCAGCGGCGCGATCGTCGGCATCACCCTCGTGCTGGTGGCGGTGTTCCTGCCCATGGCCTTCATGAGCGGTTCGGTGGGCGTCATCTACCAGCAGTTTTCGGTATCGATGGCGGTGTCGATCCTGTTCTCGGCGTTCCTGGCCCTGAGCCTGACGCCGGCCTTGTGCTCTACGCTGCTCAAGCCGCTGGCCAAGGGCGAGCACCAAGAAAAACGTGGTTTCTTCGGCTGGTTCAACCGCCGCTTCGCGCGCATGACCGAGGGCTACGAGGGCTGGGTCGGGCAGGCCCTGACCCGGTCCGGGCGCTACCTGCTGGTGTATGCGGCGTTGCTGGGCGCGCTGGCCTATGGCTTCAGCCAGTTGCCCAGCGACTTCCTGCCGACCGAGGACCAGGGCTACACCATCACCGACATCCAACTGCCGCCGGGCGCCAGCCGTGCCCGCACCGAGCAGGTGGCGGCGCAGATCGAGGCGCACAACGCGCAAGAGCCGGGTGTGGCAGATACTACTGTGATCCTGGGCTTCAGTTTTTCCGGCAGCGGGCAGAACGCCGCCCTGACCTTCACCACGCTCAAGGACTGGTCCGAGCGCGATGGCGACGCCAGCGCGCAGTCGATCGCCGATCGCGCCAATGCGGCGTTCGGCCAGATCAAGGATGCGGTGGCCTTTTCCGTACTACCGCCGCCGATCGACGGCCTGGGCGAATCCACCGGCTTCCAGTTGCGCCTGCAAGACCGCGCCGGCCTCGGCCATGCGCAGTTGATGGCGGCACGCGACACCCTGCTCGCTGCGGCGGCCGACAGCAAGCTGCTGACCAACGTACGCGAAGCATCGCTGGCCGAGAGCCCGCAGGTGCAACTGGACATCGACCGGCGCCAGGCCAACGCATTGGGCGTCTCGTTCGCCGATATCAGCGCGGTGCTCGATACGGCGGTGGGCTCGGCCTATGTCAACGACTTCCCCAACCAGGGCCGCATGCAACGGGTGGTGGTGCAGGCCGAGGGCGACCAGCGCAGCCAGGTCGAAGATTTGCTGAACATGCACGTGCGCAATGCCAGCGGCAAGATGGTGCCGCTGGCCGCCTTCGTCAGCGCGCGCTGGGTGACCGGCCCGGTGCAGTTGACCCGCTACAACGGCTACCCAGCCGTGTCGATCTCCGGCGAGCCGGCCGCGGGTCTGAGTTCCGGCGAGGCCATGGACGAAGTGCAGCGGTTGGTCGATCAATTGCCGGCGGGCGTGGGCCTGGAATGGACCGGGCTGTCGTTGCAGGAACGCTTGTCCGGCAGTCAGGCGCCGCTGCTGTTGGCGCTGTCGCTGCTGGTGGTGTTCCTGTGCCTGGCGGCGCTGTACGAAAGCTGGTCGATCCCGACCGCAGTGCTGCTGGTGGTGCCGCTCGGGGTGTTCGGCGCGGTGCTCGCGGTGACGCTGCGTGGCATGCCCAACGATGTGTTCTTCAAAGTGGGGCTGATCACGCTGATCGGCCTGTCGGCGAAGAACGCCATCCTCATCATCGAGTTCGCCAAAGCCCTGGTGGACCAAGGCCTGGACGCGCGCGATGCGGCCTTGCAGGCCGCGCGTCTGCGCCTGCGGCCCATCGTCATGACTTCGCTGGCGTTCATCCTCGGCGTGGTGCCACTGGCCATCGCCACGGGCGCGAGTTCGGCCAGCCAGCAGGCCATCGGTACCGGGGTGATCGGGGGCATGCTCAGCGCCACCTTGGCGGTGGTGTTCGTGCCGGTGTTCTTCGTGGTGGTGATGCGCCTGGCCGGCCGTCGCGTGGCGGCCGATGCGCCGCAAGCCAGCGTGGAGCACGACTGACTGGACACGGCGCTGGCCACATGGGAGGGTTCCGGGCGTCATCGCTCGGAGCCCTTTTTCATGTCGAATGTTTCTTGCTGTTCGGTGTTGATCCTGGCGGGTGGCCGCGGGCAGCGCATGGGCGGCCGTGACAAGGGGTTGGTTCCTTGGCACGGCCAGCCGTTGATCGCCCATGTGCATGACGTCGTGCGGCCTTGGACCGATGACCTGATCCTGTCCTGCAACCGCAATGCCGCGCTGTACGCCACCTACGCCGACCAGGTGGTCAGCGACGAGCAAGCGGATTTTCCAGGCCCGCTGGCGGGCGTGTTGGCGGGGTTGGCGGTAGCGCGCCGACCCTGGATGGCGGTGCTGGCCTGCGATGCGCCTCGCATCGACCGGGCGCTGCTGGACGCGCTGCTGGCCCGGGCCCTTGCGGGTGGAAGCGCGGCGATGGTGCGCCAGGGTGGGTTCTGGCAGCCGATGTTCAGCGTCTTGCCACGCACCAGTCTGGGCATGCTACGCGAGGCTTGGGATGAAGGGGAACGCAGCTTGCACCGGGCCTTGGCCCGTGGCGCGTTGCTGGCGGTGGAGTGCGCCGAGGGCGATCCGCGCCTGGAGAACTTCAACAGCCCGGAGCATTACCTGTAGAGGCGACCGGGCGGCCGCCCCTACAGGTGTTCAGCCGTGCTGGACGGCGGCGAACGCCTCGGCGACGCGGCGCAGGTTGTCCTTGCGCAGGCCGGCCATGCACACGCGGCCGCTGTCGATCAGGTACACACCGAACTCGTCGCGCAGACGCTGCACCTGGGCCACGCTGAAGCCGGTGTAGCTGAACATGCCGCGCTGGCGCAACAGGAACTGGAAGTCCTGCTCGGGCAGCAGCTCGCTCAGCTGATCGACCAACGCTTGGCGCATGTCCAAGATGCGCTGGCGCATGGCCTCGACTTCGGCCACCCAAACGGCAGTCAGCCCGGCATCGTTCAGCACCCCGGCCACCAGTTGTGCGCCATGGCACGGCGGGCTGGAGTAGTTGCGGCGTACGGTGGCCTTGAGCTGGCCGAGCACGCGTTGGGCGCTGTCGGTGTCGTCGCTGACCACCGACAGGCCGCCGACGCGCTCGCCATACAGCGAGAAGATCTTCGAGAACGAATTGCTGACCAGGCACGGTACGCCGGCGCGGGCCATTTCGCGGATGGCGAAGGCGTCCTGCTCCAGGCCTTCGCCGAAGCCCTGGTAGGCGATGTCGAGAAACGCGATCAGCTCGCCCGTCTTGACCACTTCGACCACTTGCTGCCACTGCTGCGGGTCAAGGTCGACACCGGTCGGGTTATGGCAGCACGGGTGCAGCAGCACGATGCTGTGCTTGGCCAGCCCTCGCAGGGTGGCGAGCATACCGGCGAAGTCCAGACCACGGGTGCCCGCGTCGAAGTACGGGTAAGTGTTCACGGTGAAACCCGCGCCTTCGAAGATCGCGCGGTGGTTGTCCCAGGTCGGGTTGCTGACCCACACCTGCGACTGCGGGAAGTAACGCTTGAGGAAGTCGGCACCCACTTTCAAGGCACCGGAGCCGCCCACGGTCTGCACCGTGGCGATGCGGCCGGCCTGCAGGGCCGGGTGCTCGGCACCGAACAGCAACGCCTGGGTCGCCTGGCGATAGGCGGCCAGACCTTCCATCGGCAGATACAGCGACGCCTGATGCGGCTGGTCGGCCAGGCGCCGCTCCATCTCGGCGACCGCCTCCAGTTGCGGAACCACCCCGCCCTCGTCGTAGTAGAGACCGATGCTCAGATTGACCTTGTCGGCGCGCGGATCGGCCTTGAAGGTTTCCATCAATGAGAGGATCGGGTCGCCCGCATAGGCATCGACATGTTTGAACACAGCGCACAGCTCCTTGGCTCAGGTCGGGGGGAAAAGCTGCCTGAGCATACCCGTCCTGTCGGCCGAGGAACATCACCGCGACGCAATGCGCGCCTGCAACCGCGCAAGCGCCGTATTCAGAGCTCGCGAAGTTGAGCCAGCGCCTCAGCCGCCAGCGCCACGCCTTCACGCGAGGCGATGGCGCGTTCGTGGTGTCGGCGCTCGCCTGGCAGCCGGCTCAGGCCCGCTTCCTGCATCCGTTCGAGCAATGCGCGGCTGCGCTGGGCGAAACGCTGGCCTTGGGTCTTGCTGGGGTCGATGAGCACGAGCAGCTGCCCGGTCCAAGGCGTTTTCGCGCCTGGGTGGCGGGTCCAGTCGAACTCCCAGGAAAAATGACCGCCGGTGAGCGCGGCGGCGAGCAGCTCGACCATCATCGACAACGCCGAGCCTTTGTGATCGCCGAAAGGCAACAGCGCTCCGCCCTCCAGCACCGCTTGCGCATCGGTGGTCGGCTCGCCTGCGGCGTCCACGCCCACGCCTAGGGGCAAGGGCCGGCCGGCGCGCGCGGCGAGCTGCACGTCGCCATGGGCCATGGCGCTGGTGGCCATGTCGAAGACGATGGGCGCTTGCCCTTCACAGGGTGCAGCGAAGGCGATCGGGTTGGTGCCGAAGACCGGCTTTCGCGCGCCGTGGGGCACCACACAGGTCATGCTGTTGACCACGCTCAAGGCGATCAGGCCTTGCTCGGCGAACGGTTCGACGTCGGGCCAGAGCGCTGCGAAATGGTGGGAATTGTGGATCGCCAACGCGGCCACCCCGGCACTGCGCGTCTTGTCGAGCAGCAGGTCGCGCGCTGCGGCCAGCGCAGGCTGGGCGAAGCCGCCGCAGGCGTCGACGCTGACCAAGCCTGACGCCACGTCGCTGACGCGCGGCTCGGCCTTGCCGTCGACCCAGCCGCTGTCCAGCGTCGAGACATAGCCCGGAACACGGAACACACCATGGCTGTGGGCACCGTCGCGCTGGGCGCTGGCGCAGTTGTGCGCCAGTAGGGCGGCGACTGAGTCGCTGCAGCCATGGCGCTGGAAAATGCCTCGCAGCAGCGCTAACAGTTCGGTGAAGGGAATACGCACGGTCGAGGCGGAATCAGGGACAGACACAGGGAGCTCCTTCCAGGGGGCGAGATACACCAGCATGGCCGTGGCCCAGGCATGACGCAACCAGGGAGCGCAGCGGAATGAGGCCGTCGATGGCTCGGTTCGATTCAGTAATGACTTGGCCGGACCAAAAGCGTTGTGTGTAGCGATTCGGCGCTTGCCGTGGATCGGTGCTGACCGCTCGGCGCTCTGTCAGGGCGGGTTGGTTGAGTAGGCGCCAGGCAAGCGGTGCGTCGGCCTGGCATCGTGCTAGCATCGGCCCGGATTGCCCTATTCCCGGCGGCAACATCTAGGAGTGACATCGGTATGGCTGTGCCTTCTCGCTTTGCGGTCTTGGTCTTGGGCCTGATGGGCATCGCGTCGCTCGCGGGCTGTCAGTCGACGGACGATGTGCTGCCCCAGCGCCTCCCAATCCAGGCGCCTGAAGTCGAGCCTGCCCCGCCGCCCTCCGAGGTCTCCGCCGCGCTCCAGATCATGCTCCCACGGCGCTTGGTCGAGCAGCGCTCGCCGGCGCTTGGCCAGCAGCTGCAGTCACTGGGCGAGCAGTTGGCCAGTCATGGCGAATCGAGTCTGGTGACCATCGTCACCACCGATCCTGCGACATTCAGTTACTTGCAGAGCCTGATCGCCGTCGGCGCTGGAAGCAGTCCATCGGTGCAGTACGCACTGCAAGAACGACCGGATGCGCACCAGAGCCTGGTCCTAGTCAGCCATCCCTGATGGCCTTGCCTGGGTGCGCATCAGTTTCCGCACATAGGTGCATAGCTCAAGATTTCCAATACGTTAGCGAAACATCATTGCAGCTGCGCAATGATTCGACTGCGCCCGTCAAGTATTGTTGACTAACCAAGGGGGGCAAGCCTTGCCGGGCAAGGCCTGCGGCGTGCAAACGCTTGGCCGGTCCGGCCGTGGCGATAGCCAGTGGCCTTGTAGGTCGTTTGACATATCGAACGGCTCTGGCAAGCTGTGGCCACCCCCCGACCGGATGACAGCGTTTCCCGCTGTACCGGCAGTGCTCGGGGTGTCAGGCGCGTCGAGCCATCCGGTTCCGCCCTGCACGATCATGACGGGCCGTGCCTGTCCCAAGGTGACATATGTCCAACAGCAACATTGGCAGTACCTCCACTTCCCTGCGCAAACCTGTGGTCCTGATGACCATGGGCACGCAAGAGCGCAAAGGCCATGACTATCAGGTCATGACCCACAAGTACATCACCCCTTTGGTCGATTTCGGCGGATGCGTGCCCGTGCTGGTACCCACCTGCTGCGGCATCGACGAGTTGGAAACCTATCTGTCCATGGCCGACGGGGTGTATCTCACCGGCGCTGGCAGCAACATCGACCCTGGCCTGTACGGGCAGGAGAACCAGACCCCAGGCAAGGCTCAGGACAAACACCGCGACGTGTTCGACATTGCCTTGGTGCAATTGGCGTTGGCACGTGGCCTGCCGATCTTCGGCATCTGCCGTGGCATGCAGGAAATCAACGTTGCGCTGGGTGGCGACATCTATCAGAAGGTGTATGCCGAACCCGGCTTCAACGATCACCGGGAAAACCCCGACGATCCTGTCGAGGCTCAATATGCGGCGGCCCACGGGGTGCAGATCGCTGCCGGCAGTTGGCTGGAAACCGCGCTGGGCACCGACCGTATCCGCGTCAACTCGCTGCATGGCCAAGGCTTGCGCACGCTCGGTCAGGGTCTGGAAGCACTGGCAGTGGCAGAAGATGGCCTGGTCGAAGCGATTCATGGCCCGAGCCTGTCGCCCTTCCTGTTCGCAGTGCAGTGGCATCCTGAGTGGCAAGCGGCCAGCAATCCGAATTCCATCGCTTTGTTCAAGGCGTTCGGTGACGCTTGCCGTGCACGCGTCAACCAAACCCAGGGTAGGCCTTGCGCTGTCGTGGCCTGAAGTAGGCTACTTCGATCGAGCGCCACGCAATGTGGCGCTCGATCAAGTGGAAACACTGTGAGACGCCGTTCGTCGCTACAACCCGCCCTGAGCTCATCTGACAGCATTTTGCTGGCCCTGCTCTATCCTTGATACAAGCAAAATCCTGGCTATACAAATGCTTAGGACAACTACATGCGGCTTTTTCTACTTTCACTCGGTGCCCTCACCTTACTGAGCGTCCAGGCTCATGCCCGGCCGTTGACCGAGCATGATCGGCAGCTCTGCAAATGGGGTGGGCAGATCGCCGGCAGTGCGCAACAGGCCAAGCTGTCAGGTGTAAACCTGTATACCCAGCGCAAGCGCCTGCAGAACCACAGGTTCGCGAAATCCTGGATGCGCATGACGGCGATGGGGATCACCGAGCAAACCTACAGCAGCCGCTCGCAGCTACCTCCGGCGGATATCAACAAGACTTACACCGAACAATGCATCCAGCATTCTAAGAATAAAAAATGAATAAATTCAGTCAGTTGCGTGTATTTCATAAAGTAGATTACTTAATGTCGATTCTAGCTTGAACCCGTGAATCCGCTGGGCAGGCCACCTAATCTATTCAAGTGTTGTGATGTGGCCAGCCCCTTCTAGGGTCTTTCGAGCGCTCGATGTATCGCATGTGGCCGCAGAACGGCCCATCCATGGGATCTATAAACGTCTATGCTCATTCATAAAGTAAATACCTAAAATTTTCACATTTAATTTGTAGATATTCGCTCCTCGCCCCTATGCTCGCCCTACCTTCCTGGCGGCGCACCGGCCGGTGTGGTCCACGGCACGGGAAGATAACAACAACGTCGAGACCGTCCATGTCCAAGCACTCCTATTTCGCTCCCCACGGTGGTCATCCGGGTCAAACCGAACTGCTGACCGACCGCGCGATGTTCACCGAAGCCTATGCTGTCATTCCCAAAGGCGTGATGCGCGACATCGTCACCAGCCATCTGCCTTTCTGGGACAACATGCGCATGTGGGTCATCGCGCGACCCCTGACCGGCTTCGCCGAAACCTTCTCGCAGTACATCGTCGAAGTCGCTCCGCAAGGCGGCAGCGAGCGTCCGGAACTGGACCCCAACGCCGAAGCGGTGCTGTTCATCGTCGAAGGCCAGTTGGACATCACCCTGGACGGCCAGCAGCACACCCTGACCCCAGGCGGCTACGCCTTCATCGCCCCTGGCGCCGAATGGAGCCTGCGCAACCGCAGCGCCAGCAACGTCAGCTTCCATTGGCTGCGCAAGCATTACCAGCGCGTAGAGGGCCTGGACGCTCCGGCCTCCTTCGTGACCCATCGCGACAACGCCACCGTGATCGAAATGCCCGGCACCGAGGGCTGCTGGATCACCACGCGTTTCGTCGACATGGCCGACATGCGTCACGACATGCACGTCAACATCGTCACTTTCAAGCCGGGCGGCGTGATCCCCTTCGCCGAAACCCACGTGATGGAACACGGCCTTTACGTACTCGAAGGCAAAGCCGTGTACCGCCTGAACCAAGACTGGGTCGAGGTCGAGGCCGGCGACTTCATGTGGCTGCGCGCATTCTGCCCTCAGGCTTGCTACGCCGGGGGGCCTGGTCCGTTCAGCTATCTGTTGTACAAAGACGTCAACCGTCACGCACACCTCACGCTCAACCCCAAACGCTGATGCTTGCGCTGCTGCCTGGCTTACGTCGGGCAGTCCCCCAACACTTGCGTCAAGGCATAGCCTGGCATTTCTGTCAGTTGCCTGCATCGGAGCGGTCGACAACACTGACGGCCATACGCCACGTTCGCAGTTCGCGCATCGAGCCGCGAACATGGTCATCCGCGACGCGGCTCCGGGTCGTGCCTACCGGCCGGGCCCAATGCTGCGTCTCCTCGCTGCCAGGAGCTTTTAGCCATGACCCAATCACGCGTCAGTACCCAGTTTTTCTATCAGAACGATAAGTTGATTTCGTTGGTCCAGCCCGGAGCGAACCGCACAGTCTTTCGCGGCGAGGGCGTACCCTTGGCGGAACTCGCGCCCGATGACGACGCAGGCAACGTTCAGTTACTCGTGACCGACCAGCAGCAGTCGGTATTGGGCGTGAGCGGCGAATCGCAAGACTGACTGCCCCCGGGGCAGAGCCCCCACCGCCCTTGCCCTTCCCGCCGTTGGTCACGCGGAACCTTCCGCCCGTCGCGCCTATCTCACAGGCATGCAGCCAGGGCGCCGACGTCGTACCCGTCAACCGGGTCTACCGCGCTTGCGTCCGTCCCCGACCCCTGACGGAGCAGATTCGTGAACCATGACATCCTCAATGCTCACCGCTTTTCTTCGTGGAATCGCGAGCAATTGCTCACCAGCAAATATTGCGCCTGCTTCGCCTGCCTGGCCCGCTTCACCCCGGTCAAGATCAGCGAATGGACCGACGACGACCAGACCGCAGTATGTCCCGAGTGCCACGTCGACGCCGTATTGGGCAGCGCCTGCGGCGTCGATCTGACTGACGAATTCTTGCAGCGCATGCATGAGTACTGGTTCGAATAACACACCGTTTGAACGGTCCTTACCGCTGAAAAGCTTTACCGACACGAACAATCACAACACCAAGGAAACGCCATGAAGATCGTGGTGACGCGAATTTTCGTCGATGACCAAGCTAAAGCCGGCACGTTCTACCACCATGTCTTGGGATTCGAGCCCAAACAAGATGTTCCGATGGGCCAACACCGCTGGCTGACCTTCACTGCACCGGGAGACTCACACGGCGTCCAACTGTCGCTTGAACCCAATCTGCACCCGGCCGCCAGTGCTTTTCAGGCAGCTCTCAAGGCCGATGGCCTGCCTGCCATCACTTTCGAAGTAAGGAACGTCGAAGGTGAATACCGGCGTTTAACAGAGGCAGGGGTGGAATTCGTCAAACCGCCTACCAGCGACGAAGGTTTCATCGTGGCTGTTTTCGACGATACGTGCGGGAATTTGGTACAGCTTGCGCAACGGCAATGACACCCCGCCGGTCAGGACGCTTTACGTGAGCGCTTGGCCGGCTTCTTCTCGGCAGACGTCGAGCTTTTCTTCTCGCCGGTTTTCTTGGCAGCGCCTTTGCCCGCCAGGCTGCGCTTGAGCAGTTCGGTGAGGTCGAGAATGTCCGCACCTTTGCCAACACCACCGGCCTTGGGCTTTTTCACGGCACTGAGTTTGCCCTTGCGCGCCTTTTCCCGCACCAGCTGCATGATGGTGTCGCGAAAGGCGTCATGATATTCGTCCGGCGACCAGGGGCCACTCATGTCCTCCACCAGGCGTTTGGCCATGTCGCGCTCCTGCTTGGTCAGGGTCGCCTTGGTGACTTTCTGATTCAGCTCGAGGGTGTCCAGGCCGCGGACCTCGTCAGGCCACCGCAGTGTGATCATAACCAGGGCATCGTTTAGAGGGCGCAGCAAGGCCAAGTGCTGACGGGTATGCAACACCACCGTAGCCAAAGCCACTTTTCCAGAGGCTTCCAAAGTTTCCCGCAGCAGGGCGTAGACTTTGCCGCCACGTTTGTCGGGGCTCAGGTAATACGGGGTGTCGAAGTGCTGTAGGGGGATTTCGGAGGCTTTGACGAAGGAAAAAATATCGATGGTCTGCGTCGCTTCAGGCCTGGCTTTGCGAATTTCGTCTTCGCTGATCACCACGTAGCGGCCTTTTTCGTACTCCACACCCTTGACCACGTTGTCTTTGTCGATGTCCTTGCCGGTGGTCTTGTTAATGCGCTTATAGCCCACGCGGTCCATGCTGCGCTTGTCGAGCCAGTCGAAGTCGACACGCTCGTCGCGTACCGCGGTATTGAGGCTGACGGGGATGTGGACCAAGCCAAAGCTGATGGCGCCCTTCCAGATCGCTCTCGCCACGGGCAGCTCCTTCATGACAGGGGGGGTGCTGCATAAAACGGAGGGGTGAAAAATCGCAGTGCCAGCTAGGCTGACACTGCGTCTGGGTCGGTATTAGGAGCGTCCGCCCTTGCCACCGCCCGAACCTGAATTGTCTTTGCTCGTACCGCTGGATGCCTTGCCGCCTTTCCTACCGGCTTCCGACGCTTTTTGCGGGTCGTTGGCAAAGTTGCCGCCGTTACCCTTGCCGCCGTGGCTACCCGACTTCTCACTCGTCTTGCTGTCTTTCTTGTCCATGATCTTTCACCTATAGGGCTTCAGAAAATGCACGACAACATGCCGTACATAGCCTGGGAGTACGGCCAATGAAAAGGATTCGATACTCTGTGCCGTTGCCGGACCGGTGGCACTAACAGACGCTTGAGGGTTAATTGCGACGCCAAGCAACCGCCTGCATTAGAGCTGCTGCGAGACGTTTTCTTCGAGCAACTGGATGAACGTACTCAAACTGCGCGATACCGTCCCACGCCGCCAGACCAGCCAGGTTTTCAAATAGCGGAAGTCCTCGGACATCGGCCAGGCGCTGACCATGCTGCACCCGGGCATGTTGTCGAGCATGCTGCGCGGCAGCATGGCCAGGCCTGCGCCGGCACTGACACAGGCCAACATGCCATGGTACGACTCCATTTCGTGGATTTTGCCCGGCACGGCATCGTCCTGGACGAACCAGTTGGCGAAGTGGTGGCGATACGAGCAGTTGGCGCGAAAGGCGTAGATGCTTTCGCCGTTGACGTCCTGGGCGCGGGTTACAGGGGGGTGGTTGAGAGGCGCGATGATGACCATCTGCTCTTCGAACACCGGCATGCCTTCCAGCGTGGGGTGGAGCACCGGCCCGTCGACGAAGGCGGCAACCAGGCGCCCGCTCAGTACCCCTTCGAGCATGGTCCCAGAGGGGCCGGTGGACAGGTCGAGGTCCACTTTCGGGTAGCGCTGGTTATAGGCCGCGAGCACCGCTGGAATGCGTACGGCGGCGGTGCTCTCCAAAGAACCCAAGGCGAAGGTGCCTTGCGGGTCTTGGCCGGCGACTGTCAGCCGGGCTTCGTGTACCAGATCCAAGATGCGCCTGGCGTACTCGAGAAAATTCCATCCTGCCGGTGACAGGCGTAGACGGCTCTTTTCGCGGATGAACAAATCGACCCCGAGGTCTTCTTCCAACTGTTTGATGCGGGTCGTGAGGTTCGACGGCACGCGGTGGATCTGCTGCGCCGCTGCGCTGATGCTGCCGTGCTCGGCGACGGCCTTGAACATTTCCAGTTGCACCAAATCCACAGCCATTCTCCAAATGTGAAAGTTTCGCTCATTATTATTCAGTTTTCAGTAGTCAGGTGAACCATTAGTCTGGCCTTACTCATCCATGAGCAGAGGAAGTTCGCCATGACCACCATCAGCAGCCAGACCCACGCCATCTCCGTCGATCCGTTCACTGGCGAACAGATTGGCCACTACCCGTTCGACGGTGCCGCCACTCAACAGGCCACCCTGCAACGTGCCGCCGACGGCTTCAAGCAGTGGCGCAAGGTGTCGTTGGCAGAGCGCAGCGAACACCTGGTGCGCCTGGCCGATGCCCTCGAAGCCAGGGCCGAAGCCTTCGCGCAGATGATCGCCCGGGAAATCGGCAAGCCGATCAGCCAGGCCCGTGGCGAAGTCGGCAAGTGTGTGGGCCTGTGCCGTTGGTACGCTGAGCATGGCCCGGCCATGCTCGCCCCCGAAGCCACGCAGATCGCCACTGCGCGCATCGAGTACCGCCCATTGGGGCCGATTCTGGCGGTGATGCCGTGGAACTTTCCGGTCTGGCAGGTGCTGCGCGGCGCCGTGCCGGCACTGCTGGCGGGCAACACCTATGTGCTCAAGCACGCCCCCAACGTGATGGGCAGCGCCTACCTGCTGCTGGAGCTGTTCCAGCGCGCCGGTCTGCCGCAGGGCGTCTTCGAGCTGCTCAACGTCACCCCCGACGGCGTGACCCGTGCGATCAACGATCCGCGCATCGCCGCCGTCACCCTGACCGGCAGCGTGCGTGCTGGCATGGCGATCGGCGCCCAGGCAGGTGCCGCCTTGAAGAAGTGCGTGCTGGAACTGGGCGGCTCCGATCCGTTCATCGTGCTCGCCGATGCCGACCTCGACGCCGCCGTCAAGGCCTCGGTCATCGGTCGTTACCAGAACACAGGTCAGGTCTGCGCCGCTGCCAAGCGCATGATCGTCGAAGCATCCGTTGTCGAGGCCTTCACCGCCAAGTTCGTCGAAGCGACGCGCGCCTTGACCCTGGGCAACCCGCTGCACGACGACACCTACATCGGCCCGATGGCGCGCTTCGACCTGCGTGACGAGTTGGATGGCCAAGTCCAGGCCAGCCTTGCCGAAGGTGCCACGTTGCTGCTGGGCGGCCACAAACTCGAGGGCGTGGGCAATTTCTATGCGCCCACCGTGCTGGGTGACGTGACCCGTGACATGACCGCCTTCCAGCAAGAACTGTTCGGCCCCGTCGCGGCGATCATCAGCGCTCGCGACGCCGAGCACGCGGTGGAGCTGGCCAACGACAGCGAGTTCGGGCTGGCGGCGACCATCTATACGGCAGACCTGGTCCTGGCCGAACGCATGACCAGCGCCCTGGACACCGGTGGCGTGTTCATCAACGGCTATTGCGCTTCCGACCCCCGCGTGGCCTTCGGCGGCGTGAAGAAAAGCGGCTTCGGTCGTGAGCTGTCGCACTTCGGCGTACGCGAGTTCACCAACGTGCAGACCGTGTGGCTGGACCGCAACTGACCGCCCGGGCCGCGCTTCAGCCGCGGCCTTGGTCCTTGACCCAATCGAGCATCCCGCCCGGCACGATCAACTCGTGCCGGGCGCGCGAGCAGGCGGTGTACAAACCGGCCAGGGTGCGCGCACGCTCGTTGCGCCCACCACCGGCACTCGGCGCGACCATGAGCTCTGGCGAAACCATGACGCGTGAGAACTCGCGGTTCTTCACGTCTTCCACACGGGCCAGAAACAGGGTCGGCGTTTTGGTCCAGCGGTAGCGGCTCTTGGCCTTGGCGAAGTCCTCGGCGGTATAGCCCCTGCGCAGCATCTGCGCCACGGCGGCGAAGGCGCGGTCGTTGCTCTTGTCCTGCTCCAGGGCCTGCCAGCTGGCATACCGGAACAACAGGCGGTGGCGTGGCCGAGTGCCGTAGCGGAACAGCTCGATGCAGTCTTCGACGAACAACTCGAACTCCTTGCGCGCTTCGGGCAACAGCACGAACGGCACCCGTTGGTGGCTCAGGCGCTGGAACCAGCCGAACAGGCCCCATTCGTCATCCACCAGCAACACAGTGGGCTGCTCGGGCACGCTCACCGCGTCGTAGAAGCTGATCCGGGTGTAATGCTCGGCGGTGCCGGTGAAGGCGGCCTGGATGCTGGCCGGATGGGCTTCGATCAAGGGGTTGAGCACTGCGTCCATGGCCGGCCCCGCGCGTAGCGAGCGATGGATGATGCGCTGGCGGATGAAGCTGCCGTGGTGGGCGCTCAGGCCGTTGAGGTTTTGCAGCTCGTCGCCCAGAGCGATGATCGATTGCGGGCTACGGTCCAGAATCGCCAGCATGGGCGCCGACAGTTCGTGGGCCTCGTCGACGATGGCATGGCTGAAGCGGTCGTCGATCACCTCGTCGAGCAGCGACAGCAGCTTGATGCGGTGGTAGTCGCGGATCGGTAGTTGCACCTCGCGCGCCGAAGGGCGGATCAGCGCTTGCCAGTAGCGCCGGGCCATCTCCAGCAGTATTTCCTGGTCGAGCGGCGTCAGGCCCGGTCCGGCCCACGGCAAGTGGCGTAGTTGCACCTCGGTCTCACCGCCGTGGCAGAAGCTGCGCACCGCCCCAATGCACACGGCAACCACCTCGCGCGCCGCCAGCGGGCCGACGTCGGGGATACCCAGCCACTGCACCACCTTGGCCTCCTGCGGCCGCCACGACAGCTTGGTGCGGTAACGGTCGCGCACGCGCCAGCCTTGGGCAGTTTGGTCGCGGTCTAGGATCAGGTCGGCCAGTTGCCCGAACGTTAGCGCGGTGAACGCATCGGCGTTCTTGACCCGTGCCTGCAACGCCCGCAACTGCGCCTCGGTGCGCGCCAGCAGCAAGGTGCGCGGCGGCTCCAGCAGGCGCGCCAGCTGATGGATGAGGAAGGTTTTGCCGGTACCGGCGAACCCCTGCACCGCTACCGACTCTTCGGCGCCGCACAGGAATTCGCGCAGCAGCCGTTGCTGCGGGTCGCTCAGCACCAGGTCGCTGGCCAGCCCCGGCAGTGGCGCAGAGTGCAGTGGCGTGACTTGCTGGCGATAGCGCGGCGAGAAGCCGAAATCCCAGCCGCCTTCGGGCGTACGCAAGCTGGACCTGTCGAGAGCCACATCGGCATCGAGCAGGCTGATGCCATTGACGCCCAGCAGGCCCAGACCCTTGGCGAAGGTGACGGCCTCGAAGCGCTGTCGCACCTGCTCCAGGAACCGACCTGGGGCGTTGGCCTCGACTTCGTCGGCGATCGCCAGCACCTCGGCGAAGCGCCGCTCCAAGGCTTCCACCCCCAGCGCCGCCGTGGCCTGGCGTGGCAAGTTGAGGACGAACAGAATCGCGGCGGCTTGCAGGGCATCGGCCTGGCGCAGCAAGCCGTCATCGGCGCCGCGGGCCAGGGCCTCGGCGTCGTCGTGGGTCAGGGGCAGGTAGAACATCGGCACCTCGGCGAACAATGCCCGGCACCATACCAACAATCGCTGCGCCCTGCCCGATTGGCGCTACCTCAGCTTCAAGGCAAGCGCTGGTCGTCGAAACAGGGCAGCTGGCCTTGCACCTGGCGGGACGCGCGCGGCACCTGTGGCGCATCGGCGGTGGACTTTTCCACGTGCCAGTAGCAGTGCCGCACCGCACGGGTCACGGCCACGTAGGCCAGCCGCTGCACTTCGTCTTTCTGCGCAGTGTCGAAGGGCTGCGCGTCGCCTGCACGGCCCAGGCCTGCCAGGCGATAGACTTGGTTCTTGTAGGGCGAGCTGGTCTGGTATTGGCAGTCGCCGAGCATGAACACCGCATCGGCCTGCAAGCCCTTGGCGCTGTGGTAGGTCAGTTGGCGCAGGCGCCGCTCTGCGGCAGGCAACCTGGAATCGGCTTTAACTACAGCTTCAATATGCTCTGAAATCAGTAACTTATCGCTTCCTTTTCGAAACAACATCATCACCGTTTCGCCAGCGTCGTAGTGTTCTTTGAGCGTTGCGGCCAGGGCCGCCTCATCACGGTCCATGACGTTGACCGGCGTATTGGGCAGCGCCGCCGCCAAGCCGCTCGCCGTGGCCTTCTTGCCGGGGATCGCAGGCGTGCCACGCACCAGATGCTCGGCCGCATCGATGATCGACTGCTGGCTGCGGTAGTTTTCCACCATCATCACCCGGGTATGGCTTGGTGAGAGGAAGGTCTTGGTGAAGGCCATGAAGAAGCTAGGCGAACTGCCGCGCCAGCCGTAGATAGACTGCCAATCGTCACCCACGCACAAAAAGGACGATTGCTGCGCATTGCGCCCTGCATGCAACTGCGGGCCGCGGCGGCGAATCTCCCGCAGGCTGGCTCGCAGCCAGCTGACGATCTGCGGCGAGACGTCCTGGAATTCGTCGACCATCACGTGCGCCAGCGGGCGCAGCAGCGCGTCCGGCAGCAGATGCAGATTCTCCGGGTTACGCTCGCTGAACAGCGCGAACATGCGGTTGTAGGTCATCACCGGCGGCGACTGCGCCAGCAGATGGGCCTCCAGTGCCCGGTGGTACAGCGCCAGGGCCTCGAAGAAGGCAGCGTCGCTGTCCCCCGGCGCGAAGCGCATGGCCGCCACTGCAGCACTGACCTCCAGGCCGAGGTTTTCGATGAAGTTACTGGCGGCGATGAACCCATCGAGCAAAGGTGCGGCAGCCAGCTCGCCTTTGACCTTGAATTCGAAGCCTGGTCCGGCCACCGCATCACCGGCCAGGGCCGCCGCCAAGCGCTGAGCAGAAGCGTAGTTATCCAGCCATATCAACGGCTTATCGCAGAAAGCTTGAAACAAGGTGCGTTTGACCGCCCACTCCGCGCGTACCGTCAGCTTGGCGCCGGGACGCTGGTATTGCGCACTTTCATTGGGATCAAAACCCAGCACGACCCAGGCATCCAGCCCTTCGAGGCGGCCATGGACGTGGAACCGGCTGCCACGGATCTCAAGGGTTTCCCGGCACGGCTCGATGCCCGGGATCGGCCAGGCGCCTGCGGCGAACCACAGGTCTTCGATCACATCGCACAGCTCTTCGTCGCGCTGGGCGGCGAGCTGGGTCACCTGCGCACGCTTCTGCACGTCCGGGTGCTCGGGGTCCAGTGCCTTCAACTGCATGGCCTCGCAGCGCATCTGTGCGACCAGCTCGGCGAAACGCGGGCTGCTGTGCAGCAAGTCGCGGTAGCACAGGTTCATCTGCTGGCGCTGGGCATCGTTCAAGCGCAAGTCGAACGGATTGCTGTCGGCGTCCTGCTCACGGCCTTGCGGCAGATCGTTGCCCAGCGTCTCGAACGCGCGCAACTCGCCGAAGCCCGGAAGGCCGCGTACCCAAGGCAGGATGCGCGAATGGAAGGTGCGCACCAGATCACGGGCCTGTGCCTGGTCCAGGGCCACTTGCCAGAGGCCGAACACGTTCAGCAGCCGCTTGATGAAGTCCTTGCGCGATTCGCGGGTGAAGGTCACCACCGTCATGGCATCGAGTTCGAAGCCCAGGTAGCGGTGCAGCAGCAACAGCCGCAGCACCAAGGAGGTCGACTTGCCGGCCCCTGCTCCGGCCACCACGCAGGTGGACGGGGTGTCGCTGAAGATCAACTTCCATTGCGCCGCGCTCGGCTGGGCGGTGGCCGGCAGGCGCTCGGCGACATCGGCTTTGAAACGTTTCTTCAGTTCGGCGCTCAGCGGCAAGCGCCAATCGTCGAACAGGTTCAAGTCCTGCCCAGGCACGGCAGGTGTGGGTTCGCGGCTGTCGCGGATCACCAGCACCTGGCGACCGGCCTCGAAACCCTCGGCATGCCCCTGTTCGAAGCCTTCCCGACTGCCCTGGCCATGGCCTTTACGGTGGCCGCTGGCGTGGCCGAGCAACCAGGAGTCGCGGTGCTGCGCCTGCAACCCGCTCAGGCCGCGGCCCAACAGACGCGCCGCGAACCGACGCAACCAGGGCAATTGGGCCGGAGGGGTCAGCGCCAGCGGCACCTCGGGGAAGTCGTCGGACACGGTCGTTTCCTTGTTCTTCAAATCAGCGGGGCATGTTCGCCGCATCTGTAGGAAAGCGCCAGTGATTGCTTGTAGATCAGTGTATTAGTCGATGAATCGCAGGCGGATAGGCAAGTGTAAATATCTATTCATTGAATGTTTTAGAGCCAAAATTTACGCTTTTTATCGATGATTCCGCGGCGCATCATGCATCCATTCCACCTTCAACCTTGGAGCCTCCCATGCTGCAACTGCGCCCCTTCGATACCCTCGGCCATGCCAACCATGGCTGGCTCGATGCCCACCACCATTTTTCCTTCGCCGAGTACCACGACCCGGCCCGCATGAACTGGGGCAACCTGCGCGTCTGGAACGACGACCTGATCGCCGCCGGCAGCGGCTTTCCTGCCCACCCGCACCGCGACATGGAGATCATCACCTATGTCCGCGAAGGCGCCATCAGCCACGAAGACAGCCTGGGCAACAAAGGCCGTACCGAAGCCGGCGACGTGCAGGTGATGAGTGCGGGTACCGGTATCGTGCACAGCGAATGGAACAGCGAACCTGTCGATGTGCGCCTGTTCCAGATCTGGATCATTCCGGAGCGCCGGGGCGAGGCGCCTTCATGGGGTACCCGGCCCTTCCCTCGCGGCGAGCGCGACGAGGGTTTCGTGACCCTGGCCAGCGGCCGCGACGGCGATGACCAGGCTCTGCGCATCCGTGCCGACGCGCGCCTGGCAGCCGCCACGGTGCGCGCGGGCGAAACCGCGGTGTACACCTTCGAACCTGGCCGACGTGGATACCTGGTACCGGCGCGCGGTGTGATCGAGGTCAACGGGCTACGCGCCAATGCGCGCGATGGCGTGGCGATCGAGCAGGAACGTGAAGTGCGCGTGACGGCCCTCGAAGACGCCGAGATCGTATTGGTCGACGTGGCCTGATCGAGCGGATGGGCGGCTCTCATTTGGGCCGCCTAGCGCCATCATCAACCGGCAGACATACTTTGCATCATTCAGATCGATAATAACCTTCGTCCCATTCGATTCGTCCGCTTCTCCCGCCCCGCGCACACTCCGCCCACTTTCCTATCGGTCAATGGCGGGCTCTCCCATGCAACGTTCCTCCCTTCCCTTGCGTTTTCCCCTGGCGGCCCTGGCCGTCATGGTGATCAGCGCCTGCGGCCGCGCGCCCGACGCGGTGCAGGCGCCCGCAGCTCCCAAGGTCACCGTGGCCAAGGTGATCGAACAGCCGATCAACGAATGGGACGAGTTCACCGGCCGCCTGGAAGCGCCGGAAACCGTCGAGGTGCGGCCACGGGTTTCCGGACAGATCGACCGCGTGGCCTTCACCGAAGGGGCGCAGGTCAAGCAAGGCGACCTGCTGTTCCAGATCGACCCGCGCCCGTTCCAGGCCGAAGTGCGACGTCTGGAGGCGCAACTGCAGCAAGCCCGCGCCAATGCCAGCCGCAGTGACAACGAAGCCCAGCGCGGCGCCCGTCTGCGCGATAGCAACGCCATTTCCGCAGAACTCGCCGAATCGCGCAGCAGCGCTGCCGCCGAAGCCAAGGCCGGTGTAGCGGCGATCCAGGCCCAGCTCGACCTGGCGCGCCTGAACCTGAGCTTCACCCGCGTCACCGCGCCCATCGCCGGGCGCGTAGGCCGCGCGCAGTTCACCGCAGGCAATATCGTCAGCGCCGACGTCACGCCGCTGACCACGCTGGTGTCCACCGACAAGGTCTACGCCTACTTCGACGCCGACGAGCGCGTCTACCTCAAGTACGCACAGCTCGCCCGCCAAGGCCAGCGCGGCCAGACCACCCCGGTGTACCTGGGCCTGAGCAACGAGGCCGACACCCCGCACCTGGGCCAGATGAACTTCGTCGACAACCAGGTCAACCCGCGCACCGGCACCATTCGCGGCCGCGCCGTGTTCGACAATGGCGACGGGGCATTCACCCCCGGCCTCTACGCGCGGCTGAAACTGGTCGGCAGCGCCCAGTACGACGCCGTGCTGATCAACGACGAAGCCGTGGGCACGGACCTGGGCAAGAAGTTCGTGCTGGTCATGGACAAGGACGACACCGCCGAATACCGCAGCGTCGAACTCGGGCCCAAGCTCGAAGGCCTGCGCATCGTGCGCAGCGGCCTGGGCAAGGACGACCGTATCGTGGTCAAGGGCCTGCAACGGGTACGCCCCGGCAGCAAGGTCACGCCCCAGGAAGCGCCAATGGCCAGCGATGCCACCCTCGCCGCCCTCGCCCGCCAGCGCCAGGCGCTGCAAGCCAGCCAACCGGCCCCCAAGGCCGCAGCGGGCGACGCCAAGCTCGCCAGCGTTTCGGCCCCTCGCGGCTAAGGACTCAGACCGATGAACTTCTCGCGCTTTTTCATCACTCGGCCGATCTTCGCCGCAGTGCTGTCGTTGATCCTACTGATCGCCGGCAGCATCGCGCTGTTCCAGCTACCGATCAGCGAATACCCCGAAGTGGTGCCGCCGACCGTCGTGGTGCGCGCCAACTTCCCCGGCGCCAACCCCAAGGTCATCGGTGAAACCGTGGCGTCGCCCTTGGAGCAAGCCATCACCGGGGTCGAGAACATGCTGTACATGTCCTCGCAGTCCACCGCCGACGGCAAGCTGACCCTGACCATCACCTTCGCCCTGGGCACCGACCTGGACAATGCCCAGGTGCAGGTGCAGAACCGCGTGACCCGCACCCAGCCCAAGCTGCCCGAGGAAGTGACGCGCATCGGCATCACCGTCGACAAGGCCTCGCCCGACCTGACCATGGTCGTGCACCTGACTTCGCCCGACCAGCGCTACGACATGCTCTACCTGTCCAACTACGCCATCCTCAACGTCAAGGACGAGCTGGCGCGGCTGAACGGCATCGGCGACGTGCAGCTGTTCGGCATGGGCGACTATTCGCTGCGGGTCTGGCTCGACCCGAACAAGACCGCCTCGCGCAACCTGACCGCCAGCGACGTGGTCACCGCCATCCGCGAGCAGAACCGTCAGGTCGCCGCCGGCCAGCTCGGTGCGCCGCCCGCACCCGGGGCGACCAGCTTCCAGCTGTCGATCAATACCCAAGGCCGCCTGGTCACCGAAGAGGAGTTCGAGAACATCGTGGTGCGCGCCGGCACCAATGGCGAGATCACGCGCCTCAAAGACGTCGCCCGCGTCGAGCTGGGTTCGAGCCAGTACGCCCTGCGTTCGCTGCTGAACAACCAACCGGCCGTGGCCATTCCGATCTTCCAGCGCCCAGGCTCCAACGCCATCGACATCTCCGACGAGGTGCGGGCGAAGATGGCCGAGCTGAAGAAAGATTTCCCCGAGGGCATGGACTACAGCATCGTCTACGACCCAACGGTGTTCGTGCGCGGCTCCATCGAAGCGGTGGTGCACACCCTGTTCGAAGCGCTGATCCTGGTGGTCCTGGTGGTGATCCTGTTCCTGCAGACCTGGCGCGCTTCGATCATTCCGCTGCTGGCAGTGCCAGTGTCGCTGATCGGCACCTTTGCCGTGATGCACCTGTTCGGCTTCTCGCTCAATGCGCTGTCGTTGTTCGGCCTGGTGCTGGCCATCGGCATCGTGGTGGACGATGCCATCGTGGTGGTGGAGAACGTCGAGCGCAACATCGGCCTGGGTCTCAAGCCCATGGAGGCCACGCAGAAAGCCATGAGCGAGGTCACAGGCCCCATCGTCGCCACGGCGCTGGTGCTGTGCGCGGTGTTCGTGCCGGCAGCGTTCATTTCCGGGCTGACGGGCCAGTTCTACAAGCAGTTCGCCCTGACCATCGCCATTTCCACGGTGATCTCGGCCTTCAACTCGCTGACGCTGTCGCCGGCCCTGGCCGCGGTGCTGCTCAAGGACCACCACGCGCCGAAGGACCGTTTCTCGCGTCTGCTGGAGCGCCTGCTCGGCGGCTGGCTGTTCGCCCCGTTCAACCGCTTCTTCGAGCGCGCCTCGCTGCGCTACGTGGCAGGCGTAGGCCGGGTCATCCGCTCCAGCGGCATCGCGCTGTTCGTCTATGCCGGGCTGATGGCCCTGACCTACCTGGGCTTCGCCTCGACGCCCACCGGTTTCGTGCCTGCGCAGGACAAGCAATACCTGGTGGCCTTCGCGCAACTGCCGGATGCGGCGAGCCTGGACCGGACGGAAGCGGTGATCAAGCGCATGAGCGAAATCGCCTTGAAGCAACCGGGTGTATCCGATTCGGTGGCCTTCCCGGGCCTGTCGATCAACGGCTTCACCAACAGCCCCAACAGCGGTGTGGTGTTCACGCCGCTGAAGCCCTTCGACGAACGCAAGGACCCGAGCCAGTCGGCCGCCGCCATCGCCGCCGCGCTCAACGCCCAGTTCGCCGACATCGAAGACGCCTACATCGCCATCTTCCCACCGCCACCGGTCCAGGGCTTGGGCACCATCGGCGGCTTCCGCCTGCAGATCGAAGACCGCGGCAACCTGGGCTACGAAGCGCTGTACCGCGAAACCCAGAACATCATCGCCAAGAGCCATGACGTGCCGGAACTGGCCGGGCTGTTCACCAGCTACCAGGTCAACGTGCCGCAGGTCGATGCCGCCATCGACCGTGAGAAAGCCAAGACCCATGGCGTGGCGATCAACGACATCTTCGACACCTTGCAGATCTACCTGGGCTCGCTGTACGCCAACGACTTCAACCGTTTCGGCCGCACCTACCAGGTCAACGTCCAGGCCGAGCAGCAGTTCCGCCTCGATGCCGAGCAGATCGGCCAGCTCAAGGTACGCAACGACCGTGGCGAGATGGTCCCGCTGGCGAGCTTCCTCAAGGTCAGCGACACCTCCGGCCCCGACCGGGTGATGCATTACAACGGCTTCATCACCGCCGAGATCAACGGCGCCGCAGCCCCCGGCTACAGCTCCGGCCAAGCGGAAGCGGCGATCGAGCGGCTGCTCAATCAGGAGTTGCCCAACGGCATGGTGTTCGAATGGACCGACCTGACCTACCAGCAGATCCTCTCGGGCAACACCGCACTCTTGGTGTTCCCGCTCTGCGTGCTGCTGGCGTTCCTGGTGCTGGCGGCCCAGTACGAAAGCTGGAGCCTGCCGCTGGCGGTGATCCTGATCGTGCCGATGACGCTGCTGTCGGCCATTACCGGGGTGATGCTGGCCGGTAGCGACAACAACATCTTCACCCAGATCGGCCTGATCGTACTGGTGGGCCTGGCGTGCAAGAACGCCATCCTCATCGTCGAATTCGCCAAGGACAAGCAAGCCGAAGGCCTCGACCCGCTGGCGGCCGTACTGGAAGCCTGCCGCTTGCGCCTGCGGCCGATCCTGATGACCTCGATCGCCTTCATCATGGGCGTGGTGCCGCTGGTGCTGTCGTCCGGCGCCGGTGCCGAAATGCGCCATGCCATGGGTGTGGCGGTGTTCTCGGGGATGATCGGCGTGACGCTGTTCGGCCTGTTCCTGACCCCGGTGTTCTTCTTCCTGATCCGCCGTTTCGTCGAACGTCGCGAGGCGCGCAAGGCCGCCGTTCGCCCCGCCGCCTTGGAGAGCCAGCCATGAACCTGCTCAAAGCCCTGACCCCGAGCCTGCTGGCATTGGCCCTGGCGGCCTGTGCGGTGGGCCCTGACTACCACGCGCCGGATACCGTGCCGGCGCAGCTGGACGCACAACTGCAAGGCCAGCGCCTGGACCGCGCGCGCTTCGAGAGCGCCTGGTGGCGGCAGTTCGACGACCCGGTGCTGAACCAGTTGGTCAGTGCCTCGCTGGCCGGCAACCGCGACTTGCGCGTGGCGTTCGCCCGGCTCAAGGCCGCGCGCGCACTGCGTGAAGAAGACAGCCTGGACCGCGTACCCACGGTCACCAGCCGCGCCAGCAGCGAGCTGGGCAAAAGCCAGATTCCGGGGCAGACCGACGATCGAGTCAACATCGAGCGCTATGACCTGGGCCTGGACATGGCCTGGGAGCTCGACCTGTTCGGCCGCATCCAACGGCAGATCGAAGCCAGTCAGGCCCGTGAGGATGCTGCGGCCGCCGACGTGCAACAGCTGCAGGTCAGCCTGATTGCGGAGCTGGTCGATGCTTACGGCCAACTGCGCGGTGCCCAACTGCGCGAACGCATCGCCACCGATAACCTCGACAACCAACGCCAGTCGCGCTCGCTCACCGAGCGGCTGCGCGATGCCGGCGTGGGCAATGAGCTGGACGTGATGCGCGCCGAGGCGCGCCTGGCCGGCGTCGAAGCGACGGTGCCGCAATTGCAAGCGCAGCAGGCACGGGCGCGCAACCGCATCGCCACCCTGCTCGGCCAGCGCGCCGATGCGCTGAACGTCGACCTCTCGCCCAGTGCTCTGCCGGCGATCGCCAAGGCCCTGCCGGTGGGCGACCCCGGCGAGCTGCTGCGCCGGCGCCCGGACATCCGCCGCGCCGAGCGCGAACTGGCCGCCGCCACGGCCTCGGTCGGCGTGGCCACCGCCGATCTGTTCCCACGGGTCAGCCTCAGCGGCTTCCTTGGCTTCACCGCCGGGCGAGGTTCGCAACTGGGCAGCGCCGCAGCCAATGCCTGGGCCTTGGGGCCGAGCATCCAATGGGCGGCGTTCGACCTGGGCAGCGTGCGCGCCCGCCTGCGCGGCGCCAAGGCCGACGCCGAGGGCGCGCTGGCCAGCTACGAGCAGCAGGTGCTGCTGGCCTTGGAGGAGTCGGCCAATGCCTTCAGCGATTACGGCAAGCGTCAGCAGCGGCTGCGCGCCCTGGTGCGCCAGAGCGAGGCCAGCCGCAAGGCTGCGGAGCTGGCCTCGATACGCTATCGCGAAGGCAGTGTCGATTATCTGGTGCTGCTCGATGCCGAGCGCGAACGTCTGGCGGCCGAGGATGCGCAAGCTCAAGGCGAGGTCGAGCTGTACCAGGGCATCGTCGACATCTACAAAGCCCTGGGCGGAGGCTGGGAGCCGACGGTGGTGGCCAGCACCCGCTGAATGCCAAAGGGCGCGTCTAATGGCGATGCCCCTACGACAAGGTTCGAAGGGGCCGCTGTGTTCGGGCCCTGATGACTACGAGTACTGTATGCAACCGTTCGCCTGCGCATCGCGCAGGCACCCTCCATTTCGGCTGCCATGCAAGCTGGCAGTGGGCAGCAACCGGTCCAGCAAACCAGCAGAAAAATCGCATCTGATAGTGGTTCGCCATTATCCCGGTTCTCGCACAGGGGCCGTCGGGGTTAGAATGCGCAAAACCCGGAGCGCCGATGAACCACGAACGCCTGCCACCCAGTGACCCCGATGCGATTACCGATGCCGCCGCGCACTGGTGCATGCGCCTGCATGCCGACGACTGCACCGAAGCCGAACGCCAGGCGTTCGCACAGTGGTTGGCGGCCGATCCACGGCACGTCGAGGAGTACAAGGCCATCGGCGCGATCTGGCAGAACGTCGAGCATGTGCCGCGCCGCCATACGCACGTGGTCTACAACCCGCCCTACCGTCGTCCGCCGCTGCGCTATCGCCTGCGTCGCTTCGCGCCCGCATTCGCCTGCGCACTGCTGGCACTGCCCGTTGCCGGCTGGTTCGGCTGGGAGCAAGGGCTGCTGCCCAACAGCTACCAGCACTTGAGCAGTGGCGCCGCCCGCCAGACGGTGCAGTTGAGCGACGGCAGCCAGGTCGAGCTGAACCTGCACACCGAGTTGCGGTACTTCAACTTCAAAGACCAGCGCAAGGTGGTCCTGGTCGAAGGCGAAGCCTTCTTCGAGGTAGCCCACGACAGCGAGCACCCGTTCATCGTGCAGGCCGGGCGCGGTCAAACCCGCGTCACCGGCACGCAATTCAACGTGTGGAAGTATCAGGATCAGGTCAAGGTCACGTTGGTACAGGGCTCGGTGCTGGTCAGCAGCGATGGCGACAGCGGCTATCGCCTCAGCCCTGGCATGCAGGCCACCTACCGCAAGGGCGACTTCGAGCCGCAACTGGCCCAGGACGACGACTACGAACGCAGCCTGGCCTGGCGTAGCGGCAAGCTGGTGCTGGACGACCTCAGCCTGCAACAGGCCCTGCCCATCATCAGCCGTTATCTGGACAAGCCGCTGCGCGTCGCCGACGACAGCACCGGCAAGATCCGCATCAGCGGCGTGTACAACACCGGCGAGGTCGAGCGCCTGGTGGCCATGTTGCCCAAGGTGCTGCCGGTCTACCTGACCCGCAGCAAGGATGGCGGCACCGTGCTCAACCGCATCGCCCTGCCACCACCGCGCGGTTGAGCCTTACAGCACCATCGCCGCGATCCAGCCGAAGCCCAGCAACGGCAGGTTGTAATGCAGGAAGGTCGGTACCACGGTATCCCAGATGTGATGGTGCTGGCCGTCGACGTTCAGGCCCGAGGTCGGCCCCAGGGTCGAGTCCGAGGCAGGGGAACCGGCGTCGCCCAACGCCCCTGCCGTACCGACGATGCACACCGTGGCCAGCGGGTCGAAGCCCAGTTGCAGGCACAGCGGCACGAAGATCGCCGCCAGGATCGGCACGGTCGAGAACGACGAGCCGATGCCCATGGTCACCAGCAACCCCACCAACAGCATCAACAGCGCGCCGATGCCCTTGCTGTGGTCGATCCACTGCGCCGCGGCCTCGACCAACGACTTCACTTCGCCGGTGCTTTTGATCACTTCGGCAAAGCCCGACGAGGAAATCAGGATGAAGCCAATCATGGCCATCATCTTCATGCCTTCGGTGAAGAGGTCGTCGGTGTCTTTCCAGCGCACGATGCCCGACAGCGAAAAGATCAGAAAGCCGACCATCGCGCCGATGATCATCGAATCCAGCCACAGCTGCACGACGAACGCCGCCAGGATGGCCAGCCCGGCCACCAGCAAGGTCAGCGGGTTGTACTGCACGCTGACCTGTTCGACCTGCTCGATACGCGCCAGGTCGTAGTCGCGCTTGCGCCGGTAGCTGACGAACACCGCCACCAGCAGGCCGAAGAGCATGCCGGCCGCAGGCAGGGCCATGGCGTGGGTGACGTTGATGCCACTGACGTCGACCCCGGCGCGGCTGACGTTGGCCAGCAGGATCTGGTTGAGGAAGATGTGGCCGAAGCCCACCGGCAGGAAGATGTACGGCGTGATCAAACCGAAGGTGATCACGCAGGCGATCATTCGCCGGTCGATGCGCAGGCGCGTCAGCACGTACAACAGCGGCGGCACCAGCAGCGGAATGAAGGCGATGTGGATCGGCAGGATGTTTTGCGATGCCACCGACACCACCAGCAGCAGCCCAATCAGCAGCCACTTGACCTTGCCGCCTTCGGCCTGCCCCTGGCGGTCGAACATCGCCAGCGCGCGGTCGGCCAACGCGTGGGCGAGGCCTGACTTGGCAATGGCTACGGCGAACGCGCCGAGCAAGGCGTAGGACAACGCCACCGTCGCGCCGCCGCCCAGGCCAGTGTTGAAGGCTAGCAGCGTGCCTTCGATGCCCAGCCCTCCGACGAGCCCACCGGTCAGGGCGCCGATGATCAACGCGATGACCACGTGCACACGGGACAGGCTCAGGATCAGCATGACGCCGACCGCGGCAATGACTGCATTCATTTCTTCGAGTACCTCGTTGCGACAGACGAAAGCGAGCGCACCGGCGCCAGGCTGCCCAAGGCAAGGCCGGTACGAAAGGATGGTTGTTCTTGGAGGGCGCACACTCTGAAG
Source organism: Pseudomonas sp. MLB6B (assembly GCF_054508135.1). Lineage (NCBI taxonomy): Bacteria > Pseudomonadati > Pseudomonadota > Gammaproteobacteria > Pseudomonadales > Pseudomonadaceae > Pseudomonas > Pseudomonas sp. MLB6B. Next base: position 3,231,562 of record NZ_CP199313.1, read on the forward strand.
CAGCCCTGCCCGCTTGTCAAAGCGACGCAGCCCACGTCTCGCACGCTCGCCAGGTTTTTCTTGAACGCTCGGATAAAGAAAAAACGCGCGCCGCCGATGCAGTTGCGAGCCCAGGAAACCAACGACGGACCCGCGGGCCGACGCCAGGCTGGAGGGATCAAGCCGGGCGCTTGCAGGGCGCGCCTCCATTCGAGGCGGCTGGGCAGGAGTGCGTGGCAGCGCCACGGGATTACGCGGGTGGTGTCGTCCAGAACTAGAACCGATTCCAAGAGAGTGCCTCATGCCGCTGCGTCAATTGTCCATCCAATGGAAGATCACCCTGCTGGCCGGCTTGTGCCTGGCCAGCATCGTCACGTTGCTGGTCGGCCTATCGCTGTATCGCATGAACGCCAGCGCCGGCCTGGTCGAAGCCAGCAGCATGCAGATGCTGGGCAAGGTCGCCCAGGCGCGGCTGGAAGCGCAGAGTGAGGCCCAGGGCCTGAACGTGCGCCGTCAGTTCATGGACGCCTATCAGTACGGCGCCGGCGTCGCGCGCCAGGTGATGTTCGTGCGCGAGCAGGCGCGCAAGCGTCAGTTCGACGCCCGCGACCTGCGCCAGGACCTGACCGACCAGGTACACAAGGCCTTGCAAGGCAACCCTGACCTGCTCGGGTTCTCGCTGGTCTTCGAGCCTAACGCCCTCGACCGCCAAGACAGCCAGTTCGCCGGTCAGGGGGCCCTGGGCAGCAACGCCGACGGCCGCTTCGCGTTGTACTGGTCGCAACCGCGTCCTGGCCAGCTCACGGCCATGGCCCTGCCCGAGCGGGACATGGCCGACACCAGCATCGGCCCGAGCGGCGAGCCGGCCAACACCTGGTGGGTCTGCCCACGTAGCACGGGCAAGGTGTGCATCAGCGAACCCTATTTCTATGCCATCGACGGCCAGCAGGTGCTGATGACCAGCATCGTCTTCCCGCTGATGGAGAACGGCAAAGCCATCGGTACGTTGTCCACCGACATCAACCTCAACAGTCTGCAAGCCATCAGCGAACGCGCCAGCGCCGGCCTCTACGAGGGCCGCACCACCGTCGGCATTCTCAGCCCCGCTGGGTTGCTGGCCGGCTACAGCGCCGACGCCAGCAAGCTCGCGCAGCGCTATGAGCAGGTCGACCCGGCCCAGGGCGCGGAGCTGGTGCGCACCCTCGGCCAGGGCCAGGCGCAGCAGGTGGTCGAACACGAGCACCGGCTCAAGGTGCTGACCAGCTTCGAACCGGTGCCCGGCAGCAAACGCTGGGGCGTGTTGCTGGACTTGCCCAAGAGCGTGTTGACAGCGCCTGCTGAAACCCTGAAAAGCGAGCTCGACACCCTCAACCGTGAAGGCATGCTGCTGCAACTGGCTCTTGGCATCGCCGCGGCCATCGCCGGCCTGTTGTTGGTCTGGCTGCTGGCGCGCGGTGTGACTCGGCCGATTCTGGGTGTGGCGGCCATGCTCAAGGACATCGCCAGCGGCGAAGGCGACCTCACCCGCCGCCTGACCTACGACAAGCGCGACGAACTGGGCGAGCTGGCCGGCTGGTTCAACCGTTTCCTCGACAAGCTGCAACCGACCATCGCCGAGGTGAAGGCGTCGGTGCAGGCCGCACGCGGCACCGCCGACCAATCGGCAGCCATCGCCAGCCAGACCAGCGCGGGTATGGAACAGCAGTACCGTCAAGTCGATCAGGCTGCCACGGCGTCCCACGAAATGAGCGCCACCGCCCAGGATGTCGCCCGTAGTGCGGCCCAGGCGGCGCAAGCGGCACGCGACGCCGACCAGGCTACCCGCGAAGGCTTGACGGTGATCGAACGCACCACGCAAAGCATCGACCACCTGGCCGCCGACATGAGTACGGCCATGGCCCAAGTAGCGGGCTTGGCACAGAACAGCGACAAGATCGGTTCGGTGCTCGAAGTAATCCGCTCGATTGCCGAACAGACCAACCTGCTCGCCCTCAACGCCGCCATCGAAGCGGCCCGCGCGGGCGAAGCGGGTCGCGGCTTCGCCGTGGTGGCCGACGAGGTGCGCAACCTGGCCCGACGGACCCAGGAGTCGGTCGAGGAAACGCGCCAGGTGATCGAAGCCCTGCAAGCCGGCACCCAGGAGGTGGTCGGCGCCATGCAAGGCGGCCATCAGCAGGCTCAAGGGGGCGTGGAACAGGTGTCTGCCGCCGCGGCTGCGCTGCAACGGATCGGCCATGCGGTGTCGGTCATCACTGACATGAACCTGCAAATCGCCAGCGCTGCGGAAGAGCAAAGCGCTGTGGCCGAAGAGATCAACAGCAACATCGCCACCATCCGTGACGTGACCGAGTCGCTGTCGGGGCAGGCCAACGAATCGGCGCGGGTCAGCCAGTCGCTGAACCAGCTGGCGAACCAGCAGCAGGGGTTGATGGATCAGTTCCGGGTCTGAAGGCTGGGTGGGCGGTACGGCCGGCCTTGCTGGCCGTGCCTGATGCACGGCGCTGCCAGCGCAGCTGCCAAGGCCGTGCATTACCCTCGCATAGGGTTTGACGGTTGGCCTCCGAGGCGCACGCCACCCTGCCCTAGCCATTGCTCTGGTGCGCTAGCGGCGCCGCCTGGCGATTTCACGCGCGAGCGTCACCAGCAGCAACACCCCGCCGGCAAGCCCCAGGGTCAGCGACGCGCCGACGTGGGCGGCCACAGCGCCCGCCAGCAGACCACCGATCGCTTCGAAACCGAAACGCAAGGCGATGTAGAACGACACCACCCTGCCGCGCAAAGCGCTCGGTGCGCCGCTCTGCAATTGCATGTTGGTACTGACGTTGCTCACCGTGATGCCGAACCCCAGTGCGCCCAGTGCCACCAGTGCCACCGGCAACGGCCCAGGTGCCGCCAGACCCAGCAGACCGGCCGCGCAAAGCACGGCACCCGCGGTGATGAACGTACGCAGGCGCGATGACGAACCGCTGACTGCCAGCACCAGTGTGGCGACGAATGCCCCTGCGCCGGCACCGCCCCACAGCCAGCCCAGAGTCCGTGCATCCCCCTGGTACACCGACTTGGCCAGCACCGGCAGCAGCGCCGTGTAGCACGAGGCCAGGACATTGACCACCACCACGCTGACCATCAGCTGCCGCACATCGAGCGTGCACCACAGGTAGCGCAGGCCTTCGCGGATGACCTCTCGGGTCGAGCCGCTGGCTTTGCTGGCAGGGCTGCCGCGCACCTTGATCAGGCCCACCAGCAGCGCGGAAAACGCCAGCGCCGTGAGCAGGAAGCACAAGGCTTCGCCCGCCCAAGCGATCAGCGCGCCGGCCAGCGGCGGGCCGACGAAGCGTGCCGCGTTGATCAGCATGGCGTTGAGTACCAAGGCATTGGGCAGGTCGGCCGGGTCGGCGACGAAGCTGCCGATCAACGCCTGGCGCAGCGGCGTCTCGAAAGCGTTGAGCAGGCCCAGCAGCAAGGCCATGCCGACCAGGCTCGACGCATTCAACAGGTGGGCATAGGCCAAGCCGGCCAGGGCCAGTGACTGCAGGGCCAGCAATGTCTGCACCGCGATCAGCAGGCGGCGCTTGTCATGGCGGTCGGTCCAGGCGCCGGCGATGGGGCCGATCAGCAACTGCGGCGCCAGGGTGACGAAAGCGATCACGCCGAGCAGCGCTGGGGAATCGGTCAGGTGGTAGGCCAGCCAGGCCAGGGCGACCTGCTGCACCCACTTGCCCAGGGTCGACACCGCTTGGCCGGTGAAATAGACCTGGAAGGCTGGATGCGCCAAAGCCCGCACGGGGGCGGGCCAGGCGCGTACGGGGACGCGGTGTGGATCGGGCAAAGCGCTACTCCTGTGGGTACGGCGACCGCTCGGCCCAGCCGCGCAACTGCGCGCAGGTCAAGGCAACAGGCAGCCTTTGGCTTTCAGTGAGGCCAGGACCCAGGTCCGGTCATTGGTGCCCTGGGCGATCTGGTCGAGTTGTTTCTGTTCGGCCGCATGCTTGGCTGCGGCACGGTCGTACACCTCGCCCACCTGATCGAACGGGACGCACAACAGGCCGTCGTCGTCACCGATGATCAAATCACCGGGCTCGATCACCATGCCGTCGATGGCGATGGGTACGTTGATCTCGCCTGGACCGTCCTTGTAAGGGCCGCGATGCGAAATGCCGGCCGCGAACAACGGAAAATCACCGGCGCCGAGAGTGCCAGCATCGCGGATCGCGCCATTGATGACGATTCCGGCCACGCCCCGCTTGATGGCGTAAGCGACCATCATCTCGCCGATCAGGGCATTGGACAGGTCACCGCCGGCATCCACCACCACCACGTCGCCGGGTTCGGCGATGTCCAGGGCGTAATGCAGCATCAGGTTGTCGCCCGGACGCGCCTTGACCGTCAATGCCGCACCCGCCAGCACACCAGCGCGGTGCATGGGGCGGATGCGTGCGCCGCCGGCGGTCATGCGGTTCATTGAATCGCTGACATTGGCCACTGGCACGTCACGGTAGCGGGCGACCCATTCGGCGTCGACTTTGCGGGCACGCTGCAGAACTCTGAATCCAATGCTCATGTGGCCAACCTCTTGCTGGGGTCATAGGTGAGCGGCAAGTCCGCTCGTTTTTTGTTTTTTCAGAATGGCATTTCATTTATTCCATTGCAATGCTTCTGAAGCTTTCCTTTACCCAGCGGCAACAGGTTTCTATTTTGGTTATTGCAACGCCATTTCAATATGGTTAGTGTTTGCTCAACCCGCCACAGCGCGTGGCGCAGATGCTCCAATCACAAGAACAAGGCATACATCATGAGCACGACCAAAACCGTTCTGCTGACCGGACCCGAACTCGCACCCGACGCCATGCGCCTGGCCGCTGACCAGGGCGTGCGTGTGATTCCCACGACGCCCTACCTGCCCGCTGCCGAGCTAGAAGCGATCATTCGCGCCGAGCAGCCCGACGCGATCATCGTCCGCCAGGGCGAACTGAGCGAGTCGATGATCGCCGCCTCTGCCAACCTCAAGGTGGTCGCCAAGCACGGCGTGGGTTACAACACCATCGACATCCAGGCCGCCGCCGCGCGTGGCATCCCCGTGACCATCGCGGCCGGGGCCAACGCGCAGTCGGTCGCCGAACATGCCTTCGCCCTGCTCTTCAGCGTGGCGCGGCAAACGGCATCGCTCGACGCGCGCATGCGTGCCGGGCACTGGGACAAAGCCTCGGCCAACGGCGTGGAGCTGTTCGGCAAGACGCTCGGGCTGGTCGGCCTCGGCTCGATCGGCAGTGTGCTGATGGACCTGGTGGCGCCTTTGCAGATGAAGGTCAAGGTCTACGACCCGTTCCTGCGACAATTGCCTGAACGTGCTCACGTCGAACGGGAAACCGATTTCGACCGACTGCTCGGCGAAAGCGATATCATCAGCCTCCATTGCCCCCTGACCGAGACCAACCGCCACCTCATGGGCGCCGCTCAGTTCGCCCGCATGCGCCCTGGCAGCATCCTCATCAACACGGCCCGTGGCGAGCTGGTGGACACCGCAGCACTGGTCGAGGCCCTGCGCTCGGGCCAGCTTGCCGGCGCCGGGCTGGACACCTTCGAACCGGAGCCGCCGCCGGCCGACAGCCCGCTGTGGAGCCTGCCGACCTTGGTCGCCACGCCGCACATCGGCGCCAACACTTCGGCCGCACGGGACCGCGTAGGCCTGCTCGCGCTGCAGCAGGTGTTCGCGGCCTGGGCAGGCGAGCCGCTCGACCCGCGCTGCGTGGTCAACCGCCACCTGCTGGACAACTAGCCTCTCGCCATACGGCCGGGCTTTGCCGCAAAAAGCCCCACCCAGATCCGCGTAACTCCAGAAAAAATAACAATTGGAGCGCTCTATGACTGCGACCACAACACCCGTCAGCGAACTTGAACGCGCCACCATGCGTCGCGTCGCCTGGCGTATCCTGCCGTTCCTGATCGTCTGCTATCTGATCGCCATCATCGACCGTGGCAACATCGGCATGGCTTCTTTGCAGATGAACGAAGACCTTGGCCTCACCGCCAAGGTCTTCGGTTTCGCCAGCAGCCTGTTCTTCTTCGCCTACTTCCTGGTCGAGGTGCCGAGCAACCTGGCCATGCAGCGCTACGGCGCGCGCATCTGGATCGCTCGGATCATGATCACCTGGGGCATCATCTCCGCCGGTACCGCCTTCGTGGGCGGCGCCAACTCGCTGTACGTCATGCGCTTCCTGCTCGGTGCGGCCGAAGCCGGCTTCTTCCCGGGCGTACTGCTCTACCTCACCTACTGGCTACCCGCCGCCTACCGCGCACGCATGGTGGCGATCTTCATGGTCGCGATCCCGGCGGCCAACTTCATCGGTTCGCCGCTTTCCGGCCTGCTGTTGAGCCTCGACGGTTGGCTGGGCATGCGCGGTTGGCACTGGCTGTTCATCATCGAAGGCATTCCAGCCGTACTGCTCGGCGTCGCTTGCCTGTTCGTGCTGACCGATCGTCCCGAGCAGGCCACATGGCTCACCGACGAGCAGCGTGGCTGGCTGATCCGGCGCCTGGCCGACGAGTCGGCGAAGAAAACTGCGATCGGCCACATCTCGCTGTGGAAACTGCTGCGGCACAAGGACATCTGGTTGCTGGCCCTGATCTACTCGGGCGCGTCGGCTGCCGGCAGCACCATGAGCGTGTGGGCGCCGCAACTGCTGAAGACCTTTGGGCTCAGTTCGATGGAGATCGGCCTGGTCAATGCCATCCCCTATGGCCTGGCGTCGGTGATGATGGTGATCTGGGGCCGCAGCTCCGACCGCACTGGTGAACGTCGCTGGCATACGGCGATGACCATGCTGCTGATCGCGGCTGGCCTGCTGATGACCCTCTTCACCTCGTCCCTGCCCGCTACCGTGCTGATGCTGAGCATGGTGCTGATCGGCGCCTACTCCATGAAAGGTCCGTTCTGGGCGCTGGTGTCGGGCTGGCTGTCGTCCTCGACGGCAGCGGCGGGCCTGGCGGCCGTCGGTGCCTTGGCCAATCTGATCGGCGGCGGCCTGATGGTCAACGCCTACGGCGCCATCCACGACGCCACTGGCAGCTATGCCATCGCGCTCATGCCGCTGGCTGCGCTGTGCGCCTTGGCAGGCGTGCTGGTGCTGATCATCGGGCGCAAGCGTCAGCAGGAACAGACCCAGGCGGCCCAAGCGGCCGTGGCCAAGTAACGCGCTCGCACATGGTTCCTGCCCAACCGCTGCACGGGCAGGAACCGATGCATACCCGCCGACCCCAGCCGATTGCCTGGCCCCGCGTGCACGGAGCTGGCGTCGGCAAGGTCGCATGCAGGCCAGCAGCCGCTGAGCCCGAACCCACTCGCAGCGTCACTTCACGGACGCTGCGCCCTCCTCGGTCTTACAGCCCAAACTGCGCATCAGATCGCGTGCGGTGTGGAAAAACACCTCGCGCAAGGTGTGCGCCGTCTCTTCCGTGAGGCGACTGGCCGGACCCGATATGACCAACGCCCCCATCAGCTCTTGCTGGGCGCCATAGATGGGCAAGGCCATCGAAGCGGCATGCGGGTCGGTGGCGCCGCGGGAATAATAGGGCCTGTCGAGCGCCATACCGGCCGCATAACCGGCCCTCAGCGCCTGCGCGCCTGCGGCTTCGTCCATGGGACGCATGTCGCCGGGCTGCAGATTCAGGCGCAGGCTGTGAGGCGAATTGACCCGGTACTGGCACATCCGGTAGGCACCGTGCCGGACATAGAAGGAGGCCGTTTCGCCCGTCTGTTGCGACAGGTGGTGCAGCCTGGGCATCACGTGCCTTTCCAGATCCAGCGCTTCCTGGTAGACGGCGTTGAGGCGCATCACCTCGCTGGCCAACTGATAGCGGCCGTCGGCCATACGCGTGATGAAACCGTGGGTTTCGAGCGACACCATCAAACGCATGATGGTGCTCTTGATCAGTCCAGTGCGCTCGGCGAGGTCCACCAGGCTCAGCGCCGTGTCACCCATTTGGAAGGCCGTCAGGACAGTGAGCACCCGATCGGCCGAGGCCACCCCATTCACCGCCGGGCGCGGTCGCGCTTTTACCATTGCGAATACCTTCTAAGGCTTGCAGCCCCTGGAGATTCGGGGCCGAAAAAAGGGAAATGATGGGGCGCCGCCGGGCGTGTGCAGCTGGCCGGGCGTGGCCAACCGCACAGGATGCTCTTGGGCGAAGCGCGTCAGCGGCACGGCGGGCCGGCGATCCTTGCGATGGGGCCCGCCTTCACGACCTGTCGATCAGTCCGCCAGACGCCAGGTCGTAGTGCCTTTGCTGTCTTCCAATACCACGCCCATGGCCGTGATCTGGTCGCGAATGCGGTCCGACTCGGCCCAGTTCCTCTCGCTGCGCGCTTGCAGGCGCGCCTGGATCAGCGCTTCCACTTCGGCGGCGTCGACCTTGCCTTCGGCGCCTGCGCGCAGAAAATCGTCGGCCTCGAGCTGCAGCACACCCAGCACGTCGCCCAGCTCGCGCAGACGCCCGGCCAGCCCAGCGGCTGCCTCAGGGCCGCTCTCGCGCAGACGGTTGATTTCGCGCACCAGGTCGAACAACACGGCGCAGGCTTCGGGCGTGCCGAAATCGTCGTTCATCGCCTGAGTGAAACGTTCGACGAACGCCTCGCCACCGGCCGGCGCCACCCGCGGCAGCCCGCGCAGCGCATGGTAGAACCGCTCCAGAGCAGCCTTGGCGTCACGCAGGCTGTCTTCGGAATAGTTGATCGCGCTGCGGTAGTGGCTGGCGACCAGCAGGTAGCGCACCACCTCGGGGTGGTACTTGTCGAGCACGTCGCGGATGGTGAAGAAGTTGTTCAAGGACTTGGACATCTTCTCGCCATTGATGCGGATCATGCCGCAGTGCATCCAGGCGTTGGCGTACGGCTTGCCGGTGGCCGCCTCGCTCTGGGCGATCTCGTTCTCGTGGTGCGGGAATTCCAGGTCGCTGCCGCCGCCGTGGATGTCGAAGCTCTCGCCCAGGCAGCAGGTCGACATTACCGAGCACTCGATGTGCCAGCCCGGACGGCCCGGCCCCCACGGCGAATCCCAGCTCGGCTCGCCAGGCTTGACGCCCTTCCACAGCACGAAGTCGAGCGGGTCCTGCTTGGCTTCGCCGACCTCGATGCGTGCGCCGATGCGCAGGTCCTCGACCTTGCGCCGCGACAGCTTGCCGTAGCCGACGAACTTGCCGACGCGGTAGTACACGTCACCGTTGCCCGGTGCATAGGCATAGCCCTTGTCGATCAGGGTCTGGATCATCGCGTGCATGCCGGGGATATGGTCGGTGGCACGCGGCTCCTGGTCCGGCGGCAGGATGTTGAGACGGCGTTCGTCCTCGTGCATGGCGTCGATCATGCGCGCGGTCAGCTCATCGAAACGCTCGCCGTTCTGGTTGGCGCGGTTGATGATCTTGTCGTCGATGTCGGTGATGTTGCGCACGTAGGTCAGCGCGTAGCCGCTCTTGCGCAGCCAGCGCGTGACCAGGTCGAAGGCCACCATGCTGCGGCCGTGGCCCAGGTGGCAGTAGTCGTACACGGTCATGCCGCACACGTACATGCGCACATTGTTGCCGTCGAGCGGTTTGAAGACTTCTTTCTGCTTGCTCAGGGTGTTGTAGACGGTAAGCACGACGGTTCCTCAGCTGCCCCAGGAGTCACGCAGGGTGACGGTGCGGTTGAACACGGGACGGCCCTGCTGGCTGTCCTTGAGGTCGGCGCAGAAATAACCTTCGCGCTCGAACTGGAAGCGATCTTCGGGCTGGGCCTGGGCCAGCGACGGCTCGGCACGGCAACCGCTGAGCACTTGCAGCGAGTCGGGGTTGATGTTGTCGAGGAAGGTGCCGCCGTCTTCGGTCTTTTCAGGATTGGCCGAGCGGAACAGGCGGTCGTACAGGCGCACTTCGCACTCGACGCTGGCCGCGGCCGGCACCCAATGGATCACGCCCTTGACCTTGCGCCCTTCGGGGTTCTTGCCGAGGGTGTCCGGGTCGTACGAGCAGCGCAGCTCGACGATGTTGCCGTCGGCATCCTTGATCGCTTCGTCGGCGCGGATCACGTAGCTGCCGCGCAGACGCACTTCACCGGCCGGTTCCAGGCGCTTGTAGCCCTTGGGCGGGGTTTCCATGTAGTCGTCCCGATCGATGTACAGCTCGCGGGCGAATGGCAGCGTGCGCACGCCCATGTCTTCCTTGGGGTGGCGCGCCAGCTCCAGTTGCTCGACCTGGCCCTCGGGGTAGTTGGTGATGACCACCTTCAGCGGGCGCAGCACGCACATGGCGCGCGGTGCGGTGCGGTCGAGGTCGTCGCGGATGCTGAACTCGAGCATCGACATGTCGACCACGCCATCGGAGCGGTTGGTGCCGATCATGTCGCAGAAGTTGCGGATCGACGCCGGGGTGAAGCCGCGGCGGCGGTAGCCCGACAGCGTCGACATGCGCGGGTCGTCCCAGCCCTCGACGTGCTTTTCGTCGACCAGCTGCTTGAGCTTGCGCTTGGAGGTGATGGTGTAGTTCAGGTTCAGGCGGCTGAACTCGTACTGGCGCGGGCGCGCCGGCACCGGCAGGTTCTCCAGGAACCAATCGTACAGCGGGCGATGGCCTTCGAACTCCAGGGTGCAGATGGAGTGTGTGATGCCTTCGATGGCATCGGACTGGCCATGGGTGAAGTCGTAGTTAGGGTAGATGCACCAGGCGTCGCCCGTCTGGTGATGGTGCGCATGGCGAATGCGATAGAGGATCGGGTCGCGCAGGTTCATGTTCGGCGAGGCCATGTCGATCTTGGCGCGCAGCACGCGCTCGCCATCCTTGAACTCACCGGCCTTCATGCGCGCGAACAGGTCGAGGTTCTCCTCGACGCTGCGCTCGCGGAACGGGCTGTTCTTGCCCGGCTCGACCAGGTTGCCGCGGTACTCCTTGGCTTGTTCGGGGGTCAAGTCGCAGACATAGGCCTTGCCACGCTTGATCAGTTCGACTGCCCACTCGTGCAGCTGGCCGAAGTAGTCGGAGGCATAGCGCACCTTGCCGGCCCATTCGAAGCCCAGCCACTTGACGTCGCGCTGGATGGCGTCGATGTATTCCTGGTCTTCCTTGGCCGGGTTGGTATCGTCGAAGCGCAGGTGGCACGCGCCGCCGAACTCCTCGGCCAGGCCGAAGTTGACGCAGATCGACTTGGCGTGGCCGATGTGCAGGTAACCGTTGGGCTCTGGCGGGAAACGGGTGACGATGCTGGCGTGCTTGCCGGCGTCCAGATCGGCCTGGACGATGGGCCGCAGGAAGTTCGCTGGGGCTACGGGAGCGCCTTTGGCGGCAGCGTTGGGCGCGTGGTCGGCGGTGGGCTTGCTCATAGGATCCTTGAATGCACGTGTCGGGCCGGGTAGGCCGATCGAATCAAAACGCCTATCATAGCCGATGCAGTCAAGGGGCTGACAGCCGAACACGGCAATCCCGTGTGATTTGTCTCGGTCAGGCCCAGGCGCGGCACCTTCGATGTGTCGCGCAGGTCCCATCCCTCGTCAGGTAAGCGCATGCGCCTGGCGCAGCGCCCATTTCCACATGCCTCAAAAAGCGAGTTCCCGCATGTCCAAAGTCAAACTGAGCACCAACCACGGCGACATCGTCCTGCAACTGAACGCCGAGAAAGCCCCGCAGACCGTCGAGAACTTCGTGCAGTACGTCAAGGAAGGCCACTTCGACGGCACCATCTTCCACCGCGTGATCAAAGGTTTCATGATCCAGGGCGGCGGCTTCTCGGCTGACATGAGCCAGAAGAAAACCCGCGCCAGCATCCAGAACGAAGCCGACAACGGCTTGAAGAACCAGAAGTACAGCATCGCCATGGCCCGCACCATGGACCCGCACTCGGCCTCCGCGCAGTTCTTCATCAACGCCTCCGACAACGACTTCCTCAACCACAGCGGCAAGAACACCCAAGGCTGGGGTTACGCAGTGTTCGGCGAAGTGATCGAAGGCCGTGAAGTGGTAGACGCCATCGAGAAGGTTGCCACCGGTTCCGCCGCTGGCCACCAGGACGTACCGAAAGACGCGGTCGTGATCGAGAAAGCCGAGATCGTTGAGTGATACTGCTGATCTCCGATCTGCACTTGCAAGAACAACGCCCGGACATCACTCGGGCGTTTCTCGATCTGCTCTCGGGCCGTGCGCGGCAGGCCGAGGCGCTGTACATCCTGGGCGACTTCTTCGAAGCCTGGATCGGCGACGACGCCATGACGCCTTTCCAGCGCTCGATCTGTCTAGCCCTGCGCCAACTGAGCGACAGCGGCACCCAGGTGCTGCTGATGCACGGCAACCGCGACTTCCTCATCGGCAAGGCTTTCTGCAAGGCCGCCGGCTGCACCCTGTTGCCCGATCCATGCGTGGTGGAACTGGGCGGCGAACCGGTGCTGCTGATGCACGGCGATACCCTGTGCACGCAAGACGTGGCCTACATGAAACTGCGCCGCTACCTGCGCAACCCGCTGACGCTCTGGCTGTTGCGTCACCTGCCGCTGTCCACCCGGCACAAGCTGGCGCGCAAGCTGCGCAGCGAAAGCCGTGCGCAAACGCGCATGAAAGCCAGCGACATCGTCGACGTCACCCTCGACGAAGTACCGCGGCAGATGGCGGCCCATGGCGTGCGTACGCTGATCCATGGCCACACCCATCGCCCGGCGGTCCATGAGCTGCTGGTCGAAGGCCAGCCGGCACGGCGCATCGTGCTGGGCGACTGGGACCGCAGCGGCTGGGTGCTGCAAGCCGACGAACACGGCCTGCAGCTGGACAGCTTCCCTATCGAGCAGCCGCCTGCGGACCGCGCCTAGCGCGTCCGTTGGGCCTCGTCGGCCTCACTGATGCTATAGACCCGGTACTGGGGATCGGCTTCGATCTGCGCTTGGCTGAACGGCAGTGGCGCCAACTGGCGCGCGGCGAAGGCGCGGGTCTGGTCGTCGTAATGCGGCGAAGCCGATTCGCTGGACAACGAGAACGCCAGCAACCCCTGGGCCTGCGGCCCTTGCGCGGTGAAGCTCACCACCTGCAAGTAGCTCGTGCCGCTCACCACCCGCCGCTTACCCGGCGCCACCGGCACGCTGACCATCGAGTTGTACACCCCAAGGGCCTGCGGCCCTCCCGCCACCGGGGTGCCCGCGGCAGACTGCTGGATTTGCCCCCACTGCGCGTTGTCGGCGATACCCGCCTCGCGAACCTTTTGCAACGATGCCAACGCCGCCTCGCGCAAATGGGTGCGTACCGCCGCCTGCTCGACTGCCAGACCGCGCGGCGTGTGCTGCGGATCGGCAGGGTCGAATGGCACCCGCCACAGTTCAGGATGGTTGGTGAGATCGGCGAACAGGTTCTGGAAGTGGATCCAGCCCAACCCGCTGTCAAGGTCGGCCTTGCCGTCCCAGGCTTGCAGGCTGGCACACAGGGCCGCTAAATCGCTCTGCACGGTGGCGCACCACTGTTGCAGATCGGGGCGCAGCAATTGCGCCAGGTACACCTCGTCGTCCAGGACCAGGTCGCGCAACGCAGCGGCGTCGAGCTTGCCCTGCCCTTTCAGGCGTTCGAGCGCAAAGCGGCTGCGCAGGCCCAGCGGATGTTCGGCGCGGCTGACCACAGGCGAGAAGCCAGTCAGCGGTTGCGCGGGATTGGCCATCCAGGCCGAATCGTTCGAGTGCTGCACGAAATCGCGCCGTTGCAGGCTGGGCAGTTGCTGGGCCGGGAAAATGCCCGGCTGTGCTGCCTGCGCGTCGATCTTCCATGCGCAGGCCTGGCGCGAGCCGTCGAGCACCACCAGTGGCTGACCGGCCGCCGCCGGGTCGCTGCACGTGGCCAGCAGCGCTTGGTCGACATAGGGCACCACCGACTGATTCAGGTACAACGCCTCGCCGCCAGCGTCCACCGCCAGGGTGTTGACCCATGGGATGCCTTGGGTTTCACCGATAGAGCGTTTCAGCGCGCCCAAGCTGTCGGCACGGTTGATCTGGTACCACTGTTGCAGCACTCGCGTATTGGCCAGGTTGGCATCGCGCAGGCTATAGGCGTGCTGGCCGTCCCAGTCCAGGCGCCCAGGCCATTGCACGATGGGCCCGAAGACGGAGCTGTAGACTTCGCGGCGTACTGGGTTGAGCCGGCCCTGCTCGTCTTTGACGGCGACGGTCAACGTCTGGCGCTGCAAAGGTCGAGACACACCGTCGAGCAGGTAACGGGTCGGGTCCTTGGGGTCGAGCTGCAAGCGGTAGAGGGTGAAGTGTTTGGAGCTGTCGACGGTGTGCGTCCAGGCCAGGTGTGGGTTGAAGCCGATGTTGATCAGCGGCAGTCCGGGCAATGCAGCGCCCATGACGTCGAGCTGGCCGGCGATGGTCAGGTGCATCTGATAGAAACGCAACCCGCCTATCCAGGGGAAGTGCGGATTGGCCAGCAGCAACCCGCGACCGTTCGCCGAGCGCTGCGCGCCGACCGCGATGGCGTTGCTGCCACGCTCGCTGGCGAAGCGTTGCTGGCGCGCCAGGGCGCTGGCGAAATGCGAAGCGGCGGGCGCCTTGGCCAGGCCGGGGGGCGTGGCGCCGGCCAGCGCTTCGGCGAACTGCCCGACACCGCCTTCGGCGAGCAGGCGGCGGGTCAGCTTTATCAGGTCGCGACTGGTGATAGGCCGCACGCTCGCGCCGTCGCCACATTCACTAGGCAGGCCTTGGACGCGGCGTTCGGCGAGCACACGGTTGTAACCACTGGCGTAGCCTTCGAGCAAGGCGCGCACGGCTGCGGGTTGCGCCTGCAGGAACTCGTCGACCGCGGCTGGCGTATTGAGCCAAGTGAAAAACAGATCGCTGTCGAGGTTGTTACGCCGATCGACGGTCGTGCCTTGGCTGCCGTGATAGCGCGACCGCTCGCCGCTCACGGTCAGCACCTCGTCGGCCAGAAGGCACAGGTTGTCCTGACCATAGGCGTAACCGATGCCATAGCCCAGGCCCCGCTCGTCCTTGGCCAGGATATGCGGCACGTCGAATGTGGTGCGACGAATCTGCGCGCTGGCCTCGAGAGGCGCGGCATGGGCTTGGGCAGCGACGGCGGCGAGGACGACGGCTGACAGACTGAGGCACGCCAGCGGGCGCGAACGTGTGGTCACAAGTGCTCCTGATCGATTCGAGGGTCATCACGATCAAACGAAGCGAAGGACGCAGAAATTTACTTGGGGAAGGTGCAGGCGTGAAGACGGTATCGCACCGCTCCGGCACATTTTTTTTTACCTTGGGTGCAGTTTTTGCGTTCTCGTTCGTCTTACTTCATTGAGGCGCACACATTTGGGATCGAAAACGAAAGGGAGCATTCTGCACATGTACAACCCGATACCGCGTGCTGGACAAAACAAGCCGGTGAGCATAGGCCCAGCCGGCACGGCGCAGGCCGCCCAGGATCGCCTGGGCAACGAACAGATCCGCGAATTGCTGCGCGTCTATGGCTTGCGTACCAGCCTGATCCGGCTGAAGGTGATCGACGCCTTGCATATGGCCGACAAGCAAAGCCGCCGTATCGGTGTGCGTGGCGTACATGCACAGTTGGAGCAACTGGACATTCCGTTGTCGTTCCTGAGTGTGCGTGAGGTGCTCAAGCGCTTGTGTGTGGAAGGCGTGCTCACCTTGGGCGACGACAAGTGCTACAGCCTCAACCCACCCGCATTGGCGGTACTCGAAAAGCGATAACGGTCGTTATGGCCGGGCGCAATGACCGGCCTTGAATCAGCGCTGCCTGACTTTGCGGCGCAGAATCCCGTTGATCACCACGACCACGACTGCAATGGCGATAGCCAGGTATTGGAAGGTTTGCTCGCTGATGGTGCCCTGCTTCTGCAAGTGGGACAGGCCCAGCATCAGGCACAACATGACCACAAGAATCAGGATCGAGTATTTCAGGCGCTGCATGTGTGTCATCGAAAAAATTCCAGGTGCATCGAGTGAAAGGGAGATTGGACGTGGCGCGCATCATACCGCGCCGGCGCGGACGCTGCCTTGTCGAATGGATTCGTTCCGTCGCTCGAGGGTGGCATCAGGCATTTGAATTTGAACTGACATCCCACCCCGACAAATCGGGCTTAGCGGGCCTGCTAAGCGAATCTTCTTACGTCTGCGCACTATGATGCCTGCGAACTTGGCCCCTTAATGACTACGAGAGGCGGCCCGATTGTCGCCTAGCGACCCCTCAGATGCTGTTCGACAATTCGCCCAGGTTCCGGGGTATTTCAGCGCGTCGCCACGTGCCGAATGCCTACCGCGCCCACCCCAATCTGAGGATCTCACCCATGGATATGCCCGATCTGTCCCACATCGATACCCATCAACTTCCCGAGTCACTGCAGTCGCTCATCGAGTGCATCGGCATCGAAAATGCCTACAAACTGACCCAAGCCTATGGCGGTCGGCCCAAGTACATCCCCAAACACCGCGAACGTACCCGCCTGATCGACGTACTGCCCGTCGATGCGCTGGATTCGCTGATCAAGCGCTTCTCCGGAATGGCCCTGGAAATCCCCAAGGTGGATCATTTCCAGCGACAGATTCGCAACCTGCAAATCCTGCAAGAAAGTGCCAATGGCTGTTCGCGTAGCTTGTTGGCTGACAAATACGGCCTGAGTCTGCGACAGATCGGCAACATTCGCCGTCAGCACTGATCCCTTCCCTACTGGATATGCTCCAGCCATGAGCCAGACCTACAGCCAGGATGCCGCAGGCCCTGCCCACAGCACCCTGGCCCTAGCGAGCCGCTCGAAACGCTTTACAGTCGCAACGCTCCGGCAACCTCAGAAATCCCTCTTGTAAAAGATGTCCAGCGAACTGGCCACGCCACTTGCGGCCTCCACGTATACCTTCTTGCTCAGCTTGTAACGCAGCGCGATGGTATTGGCCGGCTCGAACACGCCTACTCCATAACGTAGGCTCAAACGCTCGCTGAGATTGCCACTGGCCACCACGCTGGTGGTGTTGCCGCTGCCTTCGGTATCGAGCTGGAAGTCCTCGATGCCCAACCGCGTGGCCAAGTCGCCGGTCACGCCTGCGCTGCCGGCCAGACCCAGCCCCAGCGCGGCCTGGGCGAGCATGTTGTTGTCTTCGCCGGTATTGCCCAATGGCCGCCCAAGCACCAGATACGAGAGCGCTTGCTCCTGGCTCATGGCCGGCTCGGCGAACACCGTAGCGGTCGGCTGTTCGGCGTTGCCGGTCAGACGGATTCCTGCGGTGACGTCGTCGACCTGGCGGATCGCTTCGATGTCCAGATAGGGCTGGGCGATGGGCCCGGCGAACAACAGCCGCGCGCGGCGTATGGTCAGGCGTTGGCCATAGGCGCGATAGCGTCCGTCGGCCAGGTTGAGTTCGCCGCGTGTATCCATGTTGTCGCCGATGTGCACCCGCCCCTTGAGGTTGGCGGTGAGGCCGAAGCCGCTGAACGCCAGCTTTTCCTGACCCACCTCGACGTCGATGTCCATCGCCATCGCCATGGGCGGTTTGCCTTCGGCCGTCTGCTCGCCCACGATCACCGTGTCATCCGACACCTTGACCGTCGAGGGCGGCAATTGGCGGATGGTGATGTCACCTTTGGGAACCTGGACCTTGCCAACGATCGCCAGTTTGTCGTCGATCAGGCGGATGTTCAGATCGGGCGCCACGTCCAAGGTGGCATAGGGCTCGACGGTGACCGGCAACTGCTGGCCCTGCACGCGCACATCGACGCCCAGCGCCTGGCCCCAGGTGATCTGCCCACCGATCTGGCCACGCCCCGTTTCGCCACTGCGCCAACGGCCATCGAGCTGTACCTGCTCACCGGCGATCGCAGCCTGGATCGACAAGTCCTGCAAGCTCAGAGGCAATTCCGGGCCGCTGACTTCGCCGCCGCTGAGCGTGACGTTACCGTTCACCAGGGGCGCGAGCAGCGTACCGGAGATCCGGCCACTGCCATTGAGTTGCCCGGCCAGGCGCTCGACCATCGGTGCGAAGGGTCTGGCCACGGCCACATCCAGCCCGCGCAAATCGAAATCGCCAGACAACGGCTTGCTCGTGGCGACCGGATCGATACGAGCGTTGAGGGTCAGCGCGCCCAGGCGGTTGCCTTGGAACGTCAGCCGGGTATCGACCTGCCGCGGGGCCAAGGTGCTGTCCACACGCAGGGTTTGGTAGGGGAAATCGATCCAGCGGTCGTTGTCGCGCAGACTCAAGGTACCGCCGCTGGCGTCCACGCGCACGGTGCCCTTGGGACCGCCGGTCGGCACGTCGAGATTGACGTCGGCATTGAGCAAGCCCTTCCAGGCGAAGTCCTTGGGTAGCCACTGCGCCAGGCTTTCCAATGGGAATTGCTTGAGGTGGTAGCGAATGCGCGGATCGGGCGCCAGGCGCTGATCGTCGCCACACAAGCTGGCCTGCCCGGAGCGCCAGCAGTGGGCGCCCAGGTCCAGTTGCCCGCTGGCGAGCCGTTTCACGCTGGCCGGCCCTTGCAGGCGCCAGTCCTGGCCACCGGCCTGTACCCGACCACTGGCCAGGCGGCCACGCCAGTCGCCTTTGGCCAGCGCGCCGTCGAGCGCCAGGTCGAGTTTGAGCTGCGGGCCATCGAGTCCCAGGGTGACGGCCTGCTGGGTGCTGGTGCCCTTGCCATTGGCGACCAGGTTGCCCAGCGCCGTGTCGCCGGCCTGGATCTGCGTGGCCTTGAGGTCGATTACGGCGCGCTGGTTCTTGTCCAGATTGGCGGCCAGGTCCAGGCGTTGGACGCGGTTGGCGTCCTGCGCCAACCCCATGCCCAGCAGCTTCAACGACCCCTGCGGGGCGTCGAGGGTGCCGGCCACATCCAGTCGTCCGTTGGCCTGGCCTTGCAGACCAGGCCAGAGCTGGCCCAAGCGCGGCAGGTCGAGGTCGATGCGGCCGGCCAGACGCCGTTCCAGGCTACCGCTGCCTTTGATCGAGTTTGCGCCCAACTGGATGGCCAGCGCACCCAGCGTCCAGCGCTCGCCAGCCCCTTGGGCATCGACCTTGAGCATGGCCGGCTGCCCGCGCAGGCGCCCTTCGAGGTCCAGTTGCGCGTCGAGATCGAGGTGCTGGTCTTTCATCTGTCCTTTGCTGCGCAGGGGGCCGGCCAGGGTGCCGGGCAGTTCCGCGACCCAGTAGGCCGGATCGAGCGCCGACAGTTGCAGGTCGACATCCCAGGCCAGCACATCGGCGAAGCGCAGCGCGACGCTGCCCGCCGCCTTGCCTTGCCCAGCCTTGAGGGCCAGCTTGGGGAGGCGCACCTGGGTCAGATCGCCCTCGAACGGGCTGGCCAGGCTGAAGGCGCCGGCCGGCCCGTCCAGATCGCCATCGAACCGGCCGCTGTAGTTGCCATCGACGTAGTTCACTTGCGCCTTGAAGCGTTTGAGCGTGACCTGTGGCGCCTGTTCGAGCGGGTACAGGCGCAGCCAAGGGAAGTCTAGCCAGTCCAATCGAACATCGGCTTTGAGGCCGTCCTGCCAGTCGGCGTTGGCTTGCAGGTTGAGGCGTTGCTGCTCGCTGGCGGTCAGGTCGAGGGCTTTGAGCTGGGCGCCCTTGGCATCGGCCCGGCCTGTGAGCGCCAAAGCGATGGGGCCCTTGTCCGCTGGCAGGCTGGCTGAACCGCTAAGCGCGAAACCATCTTCCAAGTCTCCATGAGCATCTATCTGCAACTCATTGAATTGCAAGGTATCTGGTAACGCTTGACTAGGTTTGAACGTCTTCGAACGGACCTGCACTGTTGCAGGCAAATGCTCTGCCAGCGCTTGCACTTGGCCGGTCAGTGTCGCGTCGATGTAACCCTGGGTGACAGCCTCAATCGCCAAGGTCTTCTGCAGCTCGCCCTTGACGTCCAGTTGCAGGTGCAACGGTTTGCCGTCAACCGGCGGCAACTGCACGATGCCGCTCAACTGCAAGGGCCAGTCGCCATTGGGCGTCACCAGGCCTTGCAGCTCGGCGTGCAAGTCCTCGCGCTGCACCTGCAGGCGGTCGATGCGCAGGCCTTGGGCAGTCCAGTGTGCGGCCAGTTGCAGATCGCCCAACAGGTCGTTGCCGTCAAGGCGCAACTGGCCCACCTGCAACTCACCCAGCTCGATGGACAACGGCAGGTCCAAGGTCGGTAGCTGGAGCGGGCCGCTGTCCGGATCGGGCTCGCTGGGGGCGAAGGCCATGTCGATGCGCTGCGCTTGCAGACGGTCGATGCACAGCGCCGAGCGCAATAGACAGGCCGGCGTCCAGTCCAGCTGGGGCGCTTGGACGGCGACGCGGTTCTTGCCGTCGTCCCACACCAGTTCGCGCGCCTGCCAATGGCCGCCGAGATGGCCTTGGAAATCGCTCACCTGCAAGCCAGGCACTTGGTTCAATGCCCAGCGGCTGCCGCTTTGGCTGCCGAGCACCACAGCCAGGATGACGATCACCACCAGCAGCAGCGCGACGATCACCAGTGCGCCGATCTGCAAACCTCTCTTCACCCCTGCCCTCACAGTTCCGGCCCCATCGAGAAGTGCAGGCGGATGCCGCCGTCGTCGTCCAGCGCTTTGGCCAGGTCGAGGCGCAGTGGCCCGATCGGCGACACCCAGCGCACGCCGAAACCGACACCGGTCTTGAGATTGGGCAGGTCCAGGGTGTTGAAGGCATTGCCCTGATCGATGAAGGTCGCCACGCGCCATTTCTCCGTCAGCGAATATTGATACTCGGCGCTGGCCGCGACCATATAGCGCCCGCCGATACGATCGCCGTCGCTGTTTTTCGGCGACAGCGTCTGGTAGTCATAACCGCGCACGCTCTGATCGCCACCGGCGAAGAAGCGCAAAGAAGGCGGCACGTTGTTGCTGTAGCTGTTGGTAGCGCTGCCGCCGAACTGCACGCGACCGAGCAGACGGTGGTTCTGCGCCACCGTGGTCAGGCCCTTGAGGGTAACGTTGCCGTACAGCAGATTTGTGTCCGAACCCAGCCCTTCCTTGGCCACCTTGGTGTCGAATTGGACGCGGTAGCCGTTGTGCGGATCGATACGGTTGTCGCTGCGCAGATAGGCATAGCTGATGCCTGGCATCAGCAGGTTGCTCAGGCCCGAGTCGTCGCCGAGCTTGTATTCCTCGCGCTGGTACTTGAGCGAGATGACCCGCTGCCATCCGCTGGGCAGCTTGCTGTGCCATTCGGGGCCGACGGTGAGCAGCTTGCTGACAGTGTCGGTACCGGCGATTTCTTCGTTCTGGTAACCGCCGGCGAAACGCAGCTTGTCGGTGAGCGGCGGGTCGAGCGGCACGTCGTACCACAGGCCGACGTTCTGCCGTGGCGCCGACAACTCGGTCTCCCAGCCGTAGCTGTGCCCTTGCGGGTTGACCCAGTGGCGTGTCCAGTTGGCCTTGCCTCGCGGCCCGACGTCGGTGGAATAGCCCAGACCCAGGCCCAGGGTACGCGGCTTGCGGGTTTCCAGATTGACCGCCACCGGCACTTGTTCGCCGACGGCCGCCGTCGGCGCAGCATCCACGCGTACACCTTCGAAATAGCCGCTGGACTGCAAATCGTTGGTGAGTTCGGCGATCAGCGCAGAGTCGTAGGGCGTACCGGGTTTGAAGCCGACCATGCGCTGCAGCAGATCGTCGTCCAGCGGCGTGTCGCCGTCGAACGTCACCGCGCCCAGGCGGTAGCGTGGCCCACTCTGGTACACCAGGTCGATGTCGGCAATGCCGGCACGCGGGTCCACGGCCAGGCGCTGCTGGGTGAAGTGGCCGCTGAAGAAGCCATAGCGCGACGCCTGGTTCTCGATCAACTGCTTGGCGCTTTCGTAGTCGCCATGGTTGAGCGGTTGGCCCGCCTGCAGCAGCTTGCCGTCGGGCACGCGGAAGGCTGTCATCTGGCTGGCCGGACCTTCGACGCGCAGATTGACGTTGCGCAGCCGCACCGGTTCGCCGGGCACGATCGACAGCACCAGACGCGGCGCTTGCCCGGCCGTGGCCGGCGGCTGCACCTCGGAGGCGATTTGCGCCTGGTAGTAGCCCAGAGCCTGGGCGGCCTTGCGCGCCTGCTCCTCGGCACCGCGACTGAAACGCAGCAAGGCGTCTTCGTCCCGGTCGCCCAGGCTGCCGACATAGCCCTCGACATTGGCTTTGAGCGCCTTGTTGGCCGGCTTGACCCGCACCACCAATTCGCTCTGGCCCCATGCGCTAAAACTGGCGACCCAGATGATCAGGCCCCAGGTAACTCTTCCTGAATACGTCATGCGCGGCATGCTACCAGAGGGAGGTGTCGATGAAAGCGCTTTGCTGTGGATTCATGTCGGTAAAACGTGCGACGAAGTCGGTGCCGGGTGGAAGAACACCTGCTCGCTGACCGGCCCCACCGCCACTTCGCCCAGCATCTGATAGCCCTGACCTTGCAGGAACAGCATCGCATGAGGGTTGCTGGTGTTGAGCACCACGCCTTCGGTGTTGGGGTCTTCGGCGCACCAGTCGTGCACCACCTGCAACAACGTGTGGGCGTAGTGCTCGCCCTGGAATTGCGGATGGATGCCCAGCAGCGGCAAGACGTGCACCTGGTCGGTGGGCAGCCAGGTCGAAAGCGCACCCTGGTAGTCCAGGTAGCGTCGCGTACTGCGCAGCCCCGCGCCAAGGATCATGCGCAGGCGCCAGGCCCAGCTGTCGGCCACGCCAAGACGGCGCTGCGGCGGGACGATCAGCGCGACGGCCACTAGGCGATCCTGCTCGAGCAGGCCGATGGCGGGCAGGTTGAAGTTGAAGTGCTGACGCACCCACTCCTTGATCACCACGCGCAGCCTGCGCTCGTAACCGGCGCGTTTCGCGTCGAACAGGTAGGTGTAGGTGGGTTCGGGCGCATAGGCCTGGAACAGCAGCGCGCGCACCTCGCGGGCAAAGCCGCTGTCGAGCATGCAAACCTGCGTGGCAGACGGTGTCGTCATGGGCGGTGGAACTCCTGGGATGGGCGTTTAGCCTTGGAGGGGCGCCGCTTCGCTTCGTTCACCGCTGGCCGTGCACGCTGGTAGTCGAAGGCGCAGTCCGCTAGCATCCGGCTTTTGACCAGGGCCAGCGTTTCCCCCATGAAGATCGTCTGTTTCAACATCAATGGCCTGCGCGCCCGTCCCCATCAATTGGCCGCGCTGATCGAAAAGCACCAGCCCGACGTCATCGGCCTGCAGGAAACCAAGGTCAGCGACGAGCAGTTTCCCCTGGCCGAGGTGCAGGCGCTGGGCTACCACGTGCACTACCACGGGCAGAAAGGCCACTATGGCGTCGCCCTGCTCTCGCGCCAGGCGCCGCTGGCGCTGTTCAAAGGCTTCGCGGGCGACGAAGAGGATGCGCAGCGGCGCTTCATCTGGGGCACCTTCGCCGATGCCAACGGCACGCCGATCACCATCATGAACGGCTATTTCCCACAAGGGGAAAGCCGCGACCACCCCACCAAGTTTCCAGCCAAGCAGCGCTTCTACAGCGATCTGCAAGCCCTGCTCGAAGGCCAGTTCGACAACGAGCAACCGCTGATCCTCATGGGCGACCTGAACATCTCGCCGCAGGATTGCGACATCGGCATCGGCCCGGACAGCGTCAAGCGTTGGCTCAAGGCCGGTAAATGCAGCTTCCTGCCTGAAGAGCGCGAATGGCTGGGGCGCTTGAAGAGCTGGGGCCTGACCGACAGCTTCCGTCACCTGCACCCCGAGGTGGACGATCGCTTCAGCTGGTTCGACTACCGCAGCCGTGGCTTCGAGGACACGCCCAAGCGCGGCCTGCGCATCGACTTGATCATGGCGTCCAATGGCTTGCTGCCAAGGGTCAAGGATGCCGGGGTGGATTACGAGCTGCGCGCGATGGAAAAACCTTCGGACCATGCGCCGATCTGGTTGGAGTTGGCCGACTGAACCCGATCGCCAGAACCCCACGGATGCGGCAGAGGCGATCCTGAGCTCGCCCCTGTCCTCCAGCCGATCGACGCCGATCGGCTGGAGCGGCCTTGCACTCCTCTTACTTGACGACACCGCACGCCATGCGCGCACCGCCACCGCCGAGTTTTTCCGGGTGGTCGCTGTGGCTGTCGCCGCCGGCGTGAACCATCAGCGCGTGGCCCTTGAAATCCTCGGCCTTCAAGCGTGGCGCCAGTACCGGGTAGGTGGCCTTGCCGTCGGCGCCGACGTACAGCGCCGGCAGGTCGCCGCGATGGCCGGTGTCGTCGTAAGGGCCTTTGTGCGCGTTGGTGGTGTCCGGGTCCCAGTGACCGCCTGCGGCGCCGGCGGGAACGGTCTTGCCGTTGTCCTGAGACGGATCGCAGGAAGCGTTCTGGTGCAGGTGGAAGCCGTGTATGCCGGGTGGCAGATCTTTCAGATCCGGGGTCAGCAACGCGCCGTACTTGTTCTGTTCGATGCTGACGGTGCCGATCGACTTGCCTGCGCCATCGGGGCCGGCGAGCTTGAGCTCGACCGTCTGGGCGGCCTGGGCCAGGCCGGCGCTGGCCAGCAGGGCGGTCATCAGCAGTGCTTTGGCTTTCATCTAGGTGTCTCCTTGGCATCGAAAAAAAGGGGTGTCGTTCCTTGTACGGCAGGCCTCTGCAACGCCTGCGTGTCAGTTGGGACTGCATCGGCGCGCTGCGATTCCATCGTGCCACAGCTTGTAATACTTAAGCCGTGGAGCGCGACCGGCACCTCAGGCGGGCTGCTCACGCGCACTCAACGTCACCCAGTAGCGTGTGCGGTATTGCACCCGCAGCGGCAGGCTGGCGGCCAGCAACGCCAGGATGCGGTCGGTGTCGTCGAGCACGAAGGTGCCGGTCACCGCCAACCGCTCAAGGCTGGCCGGCCAGCGCAGCAGGCCCGGGCGATAACGCTGCACCTCGCGCAGGAATTGGCCTAATGGTTGGTCTTCGACGATCAGCACGCCCTGCTGCCAACCAAGCAGTCGAGTGTCGAAGGCTTGTACGCCCTCTGCGCCCGCCGCGCCCAACCAGGCACGCTCACCGGCGACCAGACGCCGCTCGCGCCCCTGCCGCGGCTGCACGCGCAGTTCGCCGCGTTGCACCGACACCAGACAGCGCTCGGCACCATCGCGCACGCACAGGCTGGCGCCGTCGGCATCGAGATGGCCGTGACGGGTGCGTATGCGCAAAGGCCCGCGACCGTCGAGTGCGATTTCGCCCTGGAGCAGGTCCACGTCGAGCAGGTTCGCGCCGTAGCGGATGTTCACCGCACTGGCCGTGTTGAGCTGCAAGCGGCTGCCATCGGCGAGCGCCAACCCACGACGCTCGCCCGTTGCAGTGGCGAAGTCCGCGCGCCAGCGTTCGACGGGCAGTTCGCGGTAGCTCAGCCAGGCCAATGGGGCACAGGCCGCAAGGGTCAGTGCCTGGCCCAGCAGCTTGCGCCGCTGCGGGTCGGGGCGATCGAGGCAACTCAGGCCGACCGGCGCCGGCACTTGAGCGAAGCGCTGGCGCAGCTGCTCGGCCCGCTGCCACAGCGCCTCGTGGGCGGCGCTGCGCGCGCGCCAGCCTTGCAGCCGGCGTTCGGCATCGGAATCCATCTCCCCGGCATCCTGTAACGCCAGCCATTGCGCCGCCTCGCGGGCCAGTCGCCGGGCGTGGCGGTCGACGCCTGCGCTCACAGGTCCGCCAGCAAGCAATGCTCGTAGGCCTGGGCCATGTAGCGTTTGACGGTGCGGGCAGACACCTGCAAGCGCTCGGCGATGCTGGCGTAGTCGAGCCCTTCGAGTTGCGCCCAGAGAAACGCCCGTCGCACCGCCACGGGCAGGCCGTCGAGCAACTCGTCCAGCGCTTGCAGGGCCTCGAACACCAGCCAGCGCTGTTCGGCCGAAGGTGCCAGTGCTTCGGGCAGATGTTGCAGGGCCTCAAGGTAAGCCCGCTCCAGGCTGCGCCGCTGGTAATGGTTGACCAGCAGGCGCTTGCCCACGGTGAGCAGGTAGGCACGCGGTTCGCGCAGGCTCGGCAGACGGTTGCTGCGCTCGGCGGCCAGCACGCGCACGAAAGTGTCCTGGGTGAGGTCGGCCGCCGCCCAGCGGTCGCCGAGCCGCTGACGCAGCCAGCTTTCCAGCCAACGGCTGTGGTCGCGGTAGAGCGTGCTCAGGCAAGGGGAAGGCGCCGCAACGGAGTCGGTCATACAGAGGCACGCCAGGCAAAGGGAGGATGTAAATGCGAGTGATTCTAATTGCTTCATGGCAGGCCGCCAAGCCTGAACTCGGTATCGGCGCTTCGTACTTGGCAGGGCTGCGCTTTGCGCCCGACATCGCAGGCCCTTGCCCCCCTTTCATTGCATAGACCAAACGGACCGGTTGATCTTTACCCCAATCGCCCGGTCCATTACCCTGGCGATCTTTTCCCCCTACCGAGGTGTTCGTCCGATGCGCCATTGATGCCGCCGTCTCCCAGACGGCCAGCCTTCACCCCCCAGCCTTGCCTTGGGGATGTCGCGGCATGAATGGACTGTTCCATGACGAATCCTTCGATCCTGACGCTCGACCGCGTCACCTATGCCCTGCCCAACGGCCGGGTCCTGTTCGACGAGCTTGACGCCACCCTCGACCGACGCCCCACTGGCCTGGTCGGCGCCAATGGCGTAGGCAAGAGCCTGCTCGGCCAAGTGCTGGCCGGTGACCTGGCACCCACGGCAGGACGCTGCTTGCGACATGGGCAGGTGCATCGCCTCGACCAGCACGTTCTCCGGCGTAGCAGCAGCGTCGCCGACCTGGCGCAGCTCGGACCGGTGCTCTATGCCCTGCGCCGCATTGCCCAGGGCAGTGCCGATCCGGCCGATTTCGACACGGTGGGCGAGCGCTGGACGCTGGCCGAACAGCTACGCGCGCTGCTCGACCGCCAAGGGCTCGGCGGCCTGGACCTGTACGCCAGCGCCCGCGACCTGAGCCCTGGGCAGGCGATGCGTGTAGCCATCAGCGGGGCTTTTCTTGCGCAACCCGATTACCTGATTCTCGATGAACCGAGCAACCACCTGGATCGGGAGGGCCGCGCCTACTTGCAAGCGCTGATCGAGCAATGGCCGCGCGGCCTGCTGCTGATAAGCCATGACCGCGCGCTGCTCGAACCACTGCAGCGCACGCTGGAACTGAGCGCACTGGGCCTGCGCAGCTATGGCGGTGGCTATGGCGCCTATCGCCAGGCCAAGACCGGCGAACAGGTCAGTGCGCAGCACGACCTGGACCGGCTCAAACGGCAACGCCAGCGTGACGCGCTCGACGCGCAGAAACAGTGTGAACGCCAAGCGCAGCAGCAGTCACGAGGCCGCAGTGATGCCCGGCAGGCCAACCAAGCGCAGATCCTGATCGATCGCCAGCAGCAACGCAGCCAGGCCACAGCGGGCAAACAACAGCGTTCGCAGCTGAAGGCTTGCCAAACCCTGCACGCGCAGATCGGCGAAGCCGCCCGCCTCGTCGAATACACAACGCCGATCAGCGTGCAGCCGCCCACCGCGCAGCGTCCTCTCGGCCGCATCCTACTCAGCCTGGAGCATGTGCAACTGCCCTACGGCCACGCCAAGCCCCTGAACCTGCGCTTGCTGGCCGGCGAACGCCTGGCGGTCACCGGCGCGAATGGCAGTGGCAAGTCCACCCTGCTCAAACTCATCCATGGCGATCTATCGCCACGCGCCGGCTGCGTGCGCCTGCACGGCACCGTGGCCCTGCTCGACCAGCAGGCCAGTGCGCTGCCACCTGGCCGCAGTGCCTTCGAACATCTGCGCGAGGCCAATGCCCGGCTCGATTCCGGCGCCCTGCGCACGCGCCTCGCCCAGGCAGGACTGGACGCTGCGCGGGTCGATCTGCCCAGTCAGTTGCTCAGCGGGGGTGAGCGGATGAAAGCGACGCTGGTCGCACTGCTGCACCGCCAGCAGCCGATCGACCTGCTGCTGCTCGACGAGCCCGGCAACCACTTGGATCTGGCCACACTGGAGGCTTTGGAACGGATGCTGGCGCAGTTCTGCGGCAGCGTGCTGGTGGTGTCCCACGATGAGGTGCTGTTGGATCGGCTGGCGCTGATGAGTCGGTTGGCGCTGTGAATCCGACCAAGGCTGCTTTGCAAAGCTGCGACGCGCGCCCTGCAGCGCTCCGGTGCGATTACCGCCCACTTTCCATGCTCATTGGCATTGCCCTGTTGACGAATTAACTGCCTGGTACAAAGATCGGCAATATTCAACAACAACAAAGCGATAGCCCCCATGAACCCTCGAATCCTGGTGCTCAACGGCCCCAACCTCAACCTGCTGGGCGCCCGCGAGCCCGACCAGTACGGCAGTGAGACCCTGGCCGACATCGCCAACCTGTGTGCCGCGAGCGCCGACGTGCATGGCCTGACCCTTGAGTTTCGGCAAACCAACCACGAAGGCGAATTGCTCGACTGGATTCACGCCGCCCGCGGCCGCTGCCATGGCATTCTCATCAACCCGGCCGCCTGGACCCACACGTCGGTGGCCATCCGCGATGCGCTGATCGCCAGCGACCTGCCGGTGATCGAGGTGCACCTGTCCAACGTGCACAAGCGCGAGCCCTTCCGCCACCGTTCGTTCGTCTCGTCGGTCGCCGTCGGCGTGATCTGCGGTCTGGGCAGCCACAGCTATGCCCTGGCGCTCAGCCATTTCGCCCAACTGCTCAAGGAGCGCGCCCAGTGAGCGACCTGCACGAATCGATTCTCGCCGGCCTGATCGGCCGAGGCATCCAGGCTTCGCGCACGCCTGCCCTGCACGAACGCGAAGGCGACGCGCAATCGTTGCGCTATCTCTACCGCCTGATCGACGTCGACCGCCTGCAGCTCGAAGACAGCGCCCTCGAAAGCCTGTTGCAAGCGGCCGAACGCACCGGTTTCACCGGCCTCAACATCACCTTTCCATTCAAACAGGCGATCGTGCCGCTGCTCGACGAACTGTCGAGCGAAGCCCGCGGCATCGGTGCGGTCAACACCGTAGTGCTGCGCGATGGCAAACGCGTGGGCCACAATACCGACTGCCTGGGTTTTGCCGAAGGGTTTCGGCGCGGCTTGCCTGCGGTGCGCAGGCGCCAGGTGGTGCAGTTGGGCGCAGGCGGCGCCGGGTGCGCTGTGGCCCACGCGCTGCTAGCCGAAGGCGTCGAACAACTGCTGCTGTTCGAGGTCGACGCGTCGCGCGCGCAAGCCCTGGTGGCCAACCTCAGCGAACGCTTCGGCGCCGGCCGCGCCGTGCTCGGCCAGGACTTGGCCCGCGCCGTGGCCACTGCCGACGGCCTGGTCAACACCACCCCCGTGGGCATGGCCAAACTGCCCGGCACGCCCCTGCCGCCAGCGCTGCTGCATCCGCAGCTGTGGGTCGCCGAGATCATCTACTTTCCGCTGGAAACCCAACTGCTGCGGCATGCCCGCGCGCTCGGCTGCCAGACCCTGGACGGCAGCACCATGGCTGTGTTCCAGGCGGTCAAGGCGTTCGAACTGTTCAGTGGCCGCGCGGCGAACGCCGAGCGCATGCAGGCGCATTTCGCCAGCCTCTGACACCAGCGGGCACAGGCGGTAGCGCCTGCCCGCGCACAGCCTCAGGCTTGCATGTAGCGCATGACCACGTCGCAGATCATGTCTTTCTGCCGCTGCTTGACCTGCTCGTTCGACAACTCGATCTGGAACAGCTCGCCGAAGGTGTGGCGATTGGAAATACGGTAGAAGCAGAACGAACTCATCAGCATGTGTAGGTCGATGACCTCGATGCCGGGACGGAACACCCCCTCCTCCACCCCACGGGTCACAGCCCGGCCGAGGATTTCCAGGACCATGCTGCTCATCTCGCGGATGTGTGGGGTCTGCTTGACGTACTCGCCGTAGTGGATGTTCTCGGTACTGACCATGCGCACGAAATCGACGTTGCGGTCATGGTGGTCGAAGGTGAACTCCACCAAGCGGCGGATTGCCTGCACCGGCGGCAGCGACTCGAGGTCGAGATCGTGTTCGGTCTTGCGGATGTCGCCGTAGAGCTTGCGCAGACACTCGACGTACAGCTGCTCCTTGCTGCCGAAGTAGTAGTAGATCATGCGCTTGGAGGTGGCCATGCGCTCGGCGATGGCGTCCACCCGTGCACCGGCCAGCCCCTGTTGGACGAACTCTTGGATGGCGGCCTTCAGGATGTCTTCGCGGGTCTTCTCAGGGTTATTTTTGCGCGGCTTGCGGCCCCGCGTGGCGCTAGGCTCGCGAGGGTTGACTTGCACATCACTCATACCGGCTCACAGGTTATTGTTGGCGTCGGCCGATTATCCGTGAGGGCGGCAGCCCAGGGAAGCACGATGGACCGCCGGTGGCGCCAGGGGCGCCACGGCATGCCTTGGCTCAGCGTAGCGACTTGTGTGCAGCGCCGCTGCGCGCCTTGGCCATGGCGGTCAGGCGCACCGTCACATTAGCCGCGCCGTAACCGGCGTAGCCGCCTTTGCGCTGGAGGATTTCGAAGAAGAAACGGTCTTCGAAGGCTTCGGTATACACATGGAACAGCTCGCCACCTTGCGCGTCGCGGTCGTACAGCACGTTGTAGTAGGCCAACTCGCTGAGGAACTCGTCGTCGAAGTCGAAGCGCGCGGCCAGATCGTCGTAGTAGTTGAGGGGGATTTCCAGCAGCGGCACCCCGGCGTCCTTGGCCCGCGCCACTTCGCGGAAGATGTCTTGGCACTCGAAGGCGATGTGGTGCACCCCCGAGCCTCGATAGCTGGACAAGGCATGGGCGATGGCGGTATTGCGGTTTTCGGAAATGTTCAGCGGCAGGCGCAAAGTGCCGCACTGGCTGCGCAGGGCGCGGCTCTTGACCAGGCCGTAGGGGTCAGGGAGCACCACCTCGTCGTCGGCGGTAAAATCGAACAGGCTCTTGTAGAACAGCACCCAGGTATCGAGCATCTCCGCCGGCAGGGCCAGGGCCATGTGGTCGATGCGCAGCAGGCCGCCTTCCCCACCTACTGGCATACCCAGTTTGAAGTCAGTGTCGTAGAGGCTCTGACCGCTGCCCGCAGGCTCCACCAGGTAGATCAGGCTGCCGTCGGGTGCGCGCACGGCGGGCACTTCGCGCTCGTTGGGCCCGACCAGGCCGCGGTAAGGCTGGCCACCGTAGGCGGTGGCGCGCTGCAAGGCCGGCGCGGCCTGGTCGACGCGCAGCGCCGTGGCGCACAACGACGGGCCATGGGCTTCGAAGAAATTGTGGGCGAACGAATAGGGCTCGGCGTTGAGCACCAAGTTGATGTCGCCTTGGCGCAGCAGGCGCACGTCCTTGCTGCGGTGCTCGCCGGCCTCGCTGAAGCCCAGACGCTTGAGCCAACCTGCCAGGCGCGCGCCAATGGCTTCGTCCACGGCGAACTCGAGAAACTCCACGCCTTGGTATTGGCTGGCCGGTGCGGGCGCGAACAGCACGCCTGGCTCCAGTTCGGTGCCTTCGGCAGCCAGGCGCAGGCGGGTCTTCTCTTCCAGATACAGCAGCGAGCGCAGGCCATCGACGGCGTTCTGCCGCGGTGGCGCGGCGCGGAAGCCGTCGTTGAACACTTCCAGCGACAACGGCCCGCGGTAGCCGCTGGCCAGAATCGGCGCGAGAAAACCGGCCATGTCCATTTCGCCCTGGCCGGGGAAGCAACGGAAATGCCGGCTCCACTCCAGTACGTCCATAGCCAGGATCGGCGCGTCGGCCATTTGCACGAAGAAGATCTTGTCCCCCGGTATGTCGCGGATCGCGTTGGGGTCGCCCTTGAGCGACAGCGTATGGAAACTGTCGAGGATGACGCCGAGCGAGGGGTGGTCGGCCTGGCGCACTACATTCCACACCTGCTGGTAGGTATTGACGTGACGGCCCCAGGCCAGGCCTTCATAGCCGATGCGCAGCCCACGCCGGCCGGCATGCTCGGCCAGCAGGCGCAAGTCGTCGACCAGGACGCTTTCGTCACCCAAGGCGTCGGCCTGGGTGTTGCTGCACACCAGCACCAGGTCCGTGCCCAGCTCCTGCATCAGGTCGAACTTGCGCTCGGCGCGGTCGAGGTTGCGCTGCAGGCGGTCGCGGCGGCAGCCCTCGAAGTCGCGAAACGGCTGGAACAAGGTGATAGCGATGCCCAAGTCAGCGCACATTTGCCGCACTTCGCGCGGGCTGCCCGCGTAGTACAGCAGGTCGTTCTCGAAGATTTCGACGCCGTCGAACCCGGCTGCGGCGATGGCTTCGAGCTTTTCCGGCAGGGTGCCGCTCAAGGACACGGTGGCAATCGAACGTTTCATGCAGCAATTCCTTGTAAAGTAGCGCGCGGCTCAGTGGGCGCGAGCACCGGGCGCGCAACGGGTTTCTTGGCAGGATCGATTATTGGCAGGTAAAGTCGCGCCCACAACGGGATTTGTACGGAATGGTTAGTTTTGCGTTCGATTACCGAACAGAACCGAATCACACGAATTGATTCACTTCATGGCACTGGACAACCATTGCGCTGCGCCTACCCCTCACCTTCGGATCGCACTGCCTTGTCGACCGAGGGTTGGACACTGCGAGGGCGCACGTTGCGTCACCAAACAATAATTTCAATAAATCGGGTAACCCCCTATGCACAGCCCTGCCGTCCTTGCCCGCTCCCGCACGCCTCGCGCACGTTACCGTCCTTGCGCCTTTCGCCCTGCTCGACCGCCGCTGCCGGCACTCATTGCGGGCCTGCCGACGCCCGCCTGAATCCGCGTACCCCCGATGCGTTGCCGACACCGCCGCGCGCGGTGACTAACAAGAACAACGGAGAACACCATGGCTAAATCCAGCTCCCAAGCCAAGAAAGCGACCGCCAGCGGGTGGATCGGCTCGGCCTTGGAATACTACGACTTCTTCATCTACGCCCAGGCTGCGGCGCTGATCTTCCCGCAGATCTTCTTCCCGTCGATGGACCCGAAGATGGCCATCATCGCCTCGCTGGCGACCTATGGCGTCGGCTACCTGGCCCGGCCACTGGGTGCCGTCGTGCTCGGCCACTGGGGCGATACCCGTGGGCGCAAGCACGTGCTGCTGCTATGCATGTTCCTCATGGGTCTGTCGACCATGGCCGTTGGGCTGCTGCCGACCTACCACGACATCGGCATCGCCGCGCCGCTGATCCTGGTGCTGCTGCGACTGGTGCAGGGCTTTGCGGTGGCCGGGGAGATTTCCGGGGCCAGCTCGATGATCATGGAACACGCCCCCTTGGGCCGCCGCGGCTACTACGCAAGCTTCGCCCTGCAAGGCGTGCAAGCCGGCCAGGTGCTGGCCGCTGCAGTGTTTCTGCCGCTGGCCTATTTCATGCCCAGCGAAGCGTTCAACGACTGGGGCTGGCGTATCCCGTTCCTGCTCAGCGTTCTGGTATTGGTCGCGGGGTTCATCATCCGCAAGGAAGTCCACGAGACGCCGGCCTTCGTCAACGAAGAAAAACAGGCCGCGGTGGCCAAGTCGCCGCTGCGCGACGCCTTCCGCTACAGCTGGAAGCACATCGTATTGGTGATGTTCATGGCGCTGATGAACGTGATTCCAGTGGTGGCCACCGTCTTCGGCGCCGCCTACGCAGTGCAGCCAGCCTACGGCATCGGTTTCGACAAGAGCGTGTACCTGTGGATTCCGGTGATCGGCAACATCGTCGCCGTGCTAGTGATTCCTTTCGTTGGCAACCTGTCGGACCGCATCGGCCGGCGCCCGACCATGATCGCCGGGTGCCTGGGCTCGGGCCTGCTGGCGTTCGTTTACCTGTACGCGATCAGCATCCATAACGTGCCGATGGCGGTGGTCACCTCGATCCTGATGTGGGGCCTGGTGTACCAGGGCTACAACGCCGTGTTCCCAAGCTTCTACCCCGAGCTGTTCCAGACCCGCTACCGCGTCTCGGCCATGGCCATCGCGCAGAACATCGGCACCATGCTAACCGCCATGCTGCCGGCGCTGTTCGCTGCCGTGGCGCCGCCCGGCTCGGACAACATCCCGCTGGTGGTCGGTGGTTTGGCCTTCTTCATCACCTGCATCTGCGCACTGGCCGCCTACCTGGCGCCGGAAACCCACCGCCTGGCGATGGAAGACCTGGGCAAGGCCGATGCCCTGCCCATGGCCAAGGAGACGTACGAGGCCAACCGGCAGAACAGCCTGCGCGCCATGAGCCACTGATTCATCCGCCGTCATGCAAAGGGGGCACGTCGCCAGCGACGTGCCCCCTTTGCCGTTCAAGCCCTGCGGTCAGTGGTTACTTACGGCGTTGCATCAAGGCCGCACCCAAGCCGCTGAGGCAGATGATGGCGATGCCGATCAAGCTGATGCTGTCGGGCATGTGGCCGAAGATGACCCACCCCAGCAAACCGGCGAAGACGATCTGGCAGTAGCTGAACGGTGCCAGCAAGGCGGGGGCTGCGAAGCGGAAGGCCTGGGTCAGCAGCAGATGCGCACTCATGCCGAATCCGCCCAGCGCCAGCATCAGCAGGGCATGGTCCCAGCGCGGTGTGGCCCAGAAGAACGGCACCAGCACGCTCATGACCAGGGTGTTGCACAACCCCGCGTAGAAATTGCTGGTGGTCGGGCTGTCGATGGTCGAGAGCTTGCGGGTCAGCAACTGGTAGAAGCAGAAGCCCAAGGCCGAGCCTAGCGGAAACAGGATCGCCGGGGTGAACATCGCACCGCCCGGGTGCACCATCACCACGACCCCAACGAAGCCCAGCACCACCGCCAGCCATTGACTACGGGTCACATGCTCCTTGAGCAGCGGCACCGACAGCGCCGTCACCAGCACTGGCGCCAGAAAGTTCACGGCCGTGGCTTCGGCCAGCGGCAGATAATGCAGACCGGTGGTGAATAACAGGCTGGTGCTGAGCAGACTCAGGGCGCGCAAGGTCTGCAACAAGGGGCGACGGGTGCGCAGCACGGCCATGCCGGATTTGGGCAGGAAGATGCCGGCCATCAGCAGCGTGTGCACCACGTAGCGCGCCCACACCACCATCACGATCGGATAGATGCCGCCGAGAAACTTCGACAAGGCGTCGTGGCTGGCGAACAGGAAAGTGGCGATCACCAACAGGGCCATGCCTTGCAAGGGTTGGTTGACGCCGGACAGTGGGGTACTGGAACTCATGCAGGTCTCGCGCAGAGACGCCATGGGGCACGGCGTCGAGGGGGCAAAGGGTGTTGCGTGCTGCGATTATGGGCGTAGGCGACCGACAAGGCCATGCCGGGCAGGCGGCCGGCCGGCCATAAGGGTGCGACCGCACTGAACGACTGTCAGGCTGCCCATTTCGATCGTCGCAGGTGACGACAGTTCAGGCGCCCAGGGGCACGGTCAGCGTCTGGCGAAGTCAGCGGGCCAGTCGACTCGTCGCGGACCGTTTACGCGCAAGCGGAGTCTAGAAGAAAGCATGCAGAAAACCTCGCACCCTGTTCGGTAATCGACCAGTTTCTTGCGCTGGATGACGTGCCTGGCTCGCCCTACAAGATGCAGCCCTGGCATTCGATGTCCGTGGTCTTGCAGGTCCACTCGCCCCGGTGGCTTCACACGGCCGCCCGGCGGCGTCGCGCTGGTACGGCGCACCCTACTCTTGCGCAGGCTGCAAACGCATCAAGCGCTCGCTGGCCGGCACCGGCCGACCGTACAGATAGCCCTGCAGGTGCGAGCAGCCTTCTGCCTTGAGGCGGCGCATCTGTTCGGTGGACTCCACGCCCTCGGCGGTGGTCTTGATGCGCAGGCTGTTGGACAACTCGGTGATGGCACGGATGATCGACATGGCTTCGCGGCTCTCGCACATGTCGTGCACGAACGACTTGTCGATCTTGATCCGGTCGAAGGGGAACGAGCGCAGGTAGCCCAACGAGGAGTAACCGGTACCGAAATCGTCCAGCGAAATCGACACACCCAACGCCTTGAGCGCGCGCAGGGTCTGCAAGTTTTCCTCGCTGTTGCCCAGCAGCACCGATTCGGTGATTTCCAGCTCCAGGCGTGCGGCCGCCAAGCCCGAGTCGGCCAGAGCCAGGGCCACGACGTTGGGCAGGTTGACGTCTCGGAACTGCACCGGTGACAGATTGACCGCCACGGTCTGCTCGCCGGGCCAGCTTGCCGCCTCCTGACAGGCAAGGTTCAAGGCGCGGATACCGATGTCGTGGATCAGCCCGGTCTCCTCGGCGATGGGGATGAAATCCATGGGCATGATCATGCCGCGTACCGGGTGCTGCCAGCGCAGCAGCGCTTCGTAGCCGCTGACGCGGTCGTTGCGGTGGTCGATCACCGGTTGGTAGTGCAACTGCAATTGCCCCAAGTGCAACGCGGTGCGCAGGTCGGTCTCCACCAGGCGGCGCTGGCGCGCGGCGACGTCGAGTTCGACGTGGAAGCTTTCGAAGCGGTTGCGCCCGTTGCGTTTGGCCTCGTACAGAGCCATGTCGGCGTAGCGCAGCAGTTGCTCGGCCTGGGTATGGTCATCGGGCGAGACGGCGATGCCGATGCTCACACCGATGCTCAACTGGTGGCCTTCGATGCGAAACGCCGGGCCGATCGCGGCGATCAGACGTCGGGCGGTCTGGTAGGCGGCCTCGCGGTTGTCGAGCCGGGTCAGGACCACGGCGAACTCGTCGCCGCCCAAGCGCGCCAGGGTGTCGTGCTCGCGCAGCTCCCCGCGCAGGCGCTTGCCCAGGGCCCGCAGCAGCTTGTCACCGAAGGCATGGCCGAGGCTGTCGTTGATGTTCTTGAAGTTGTCCAGGTCCAGGCAAAGCGCCGCGACCAGCTTGCCCTGTTCTTCGCCACGCGCCAGCGCCTGCTTGAGCCGCTCGCTGAACAACGTGCGGTTGGGTAGGCCGGTCAGGGCGTCGTGGTGTGCCATGTAGTGAATCTGGGCATGGGCGGCCAATTGCTCGGTGGCATCCTCGGCGACGAACAGCACGTAGTCGGCCTGGCCCTCGGAGCGCTCGCAGCGCAGCACGCGGCTGCGCAAGGTGCGCATGCCGAGTGCGGTTTCCACACGGGTTTCGTCGGCGAAGGGACGGCCATTGAGCGCGCCGCGCTGCAACTGCTGCGCCAGGTAACTGGCCGTGACGTCGGGCAGGCACTGCTCAGGCAACTGGCCGATCATGCTCGCCGCCTGGCCGCCGAACAGGCGCTCGGCCTGCTGGTTGGCCAGCAGGATCTGGCGACTGCTGGCGTCCTGCACGATCACACTGGCCGGAATGTTGGCGATCACCGAATCGAGGAACTGCGAGAGCCCGGCCATTTCATGGCTGTGCTGCTCCGCCGCTTCCTTGGCCCGCAACAGGGCCTGTTCGTAGCCGCGCTGTTCGGTCATGTCGCGGGTCACTTTGGAAAAACCGAGCAACTCGCCGCTGTCTTCATCGTGGATGGCTTCGATCACCACACTGGTCCAGAAATGCGAGCCGTCCTTGCGCTGGCGCAAGCCCTCGGCCTGGAACCTGCCCAGGCGCAGGGCGGTTTCCAGCCCGGCCTGGGGTAGCCCATCGAGGCGGTCCTGCTCGGTGTAGAAGACCGAGAAGTGCTGGCCGACGATCTCCTCGGCGCGGTAGCCCTTGGTGCGTTCGGCACCGGCATTCCAACTGGCGACATGGCCACGGGTATCGAGCAGGTAGATGGCGTAGTCGCTGACGCCCTGCACCAGCAGGCGGAAGTTGCGCTCCTGCTCGCGCTGGGCCATGTGCGCCCGGTACTGCTCGGTGCAGTCGCGGGTGATCTTGGCGAATCCGACCAGTTGTCGATCGTCGTCGTACACCGCATCGATCACCACGTGGGCGCGAAACACCGTACCGTCTTTACGCAGACGCCAGCCTTGCTCTTCGAAGCGCCCCGTCTGCCGCGCCTGGGCCAAGTTGAGGTCGGGACAGCCGGCCAAGCGCTCGGCTTCGGTGTAGAACAGCGAGTAATGCCGCCCCACCACTTCTTCGGCGCTGTAGCCCTTGGCGCGCTGGGCACCGGCGTTCCAGTTGGCGACGATACCCTCGGGTGTGAGCAGATAGATGGCGTAGTCCACCACGCTCTGGATGAGCAAGCGGTACATGGCATCGGGGCTGGCAACTAGCGACATGGAAACGAACCTGTGGCATCGGCGAAGAAGGCGCTTGCCCCTGTATCGGGGAGACCCTGGATTTCAGAATGGTGGCATTATGCCTTCTTCGGCTCGTTTTGTGTGTATCCCAGCCATTGACGACCGGTCATGCCGGTTGCAGCGCCTTGTGCATCGGGACGCAGCGCAAGCTGACCCCCGAGGGCGAGTGGTACACCGCCTCGGTATCGCCGACGAAGCCGCAGCGGCGATAGAAGGCGGCGGCATTGAGCGTGGCCTCCAGGCTCAGGTGGCTCCATCCGGCGGCGCGCGCCAAGTCTTCGAGGTGCTCCACCAAGCGTCGGCCGATGCCTTGGCCCATGGCGTGGGGCGCGACGAACAGTGCGCCCAGCTCGCCCACCTGGGGACCGAGCATGATGGTCGCCACCACCTCGCCGCGTAGGCAGGCTAGGTGGAAGTGACGCTCCACCAGATCGGCGTACCAGGGTTCAGGCTCGCCCTGGGTCCACGTCAGCATGTCTTCGCGCGAATAGACACCCATGCACTGGGCGTGGATCGCTGCGCGGCGGATGTCGAAGGTGGCCTGGGTGTCGGCGCGGGTGGCGGGGCGAATCTCGATCATGGCAGTTCCTTGCGAGCGATCGGAGCGGTTTGACGGGCCGCGACGTTTCTCGTCGCCCTGTGAACCCTAACCGAGCGGGATCGGGATTTCACCCCAGCGCTACAAGCTGAGGTCCAGCGCCTGACGTAGTGGCTCACCGCGCACGTCGTCGGCAGCGCTGACCAGAGCGAAGCTGTAGGCGCCATGGGACCAATAGCGGGCCGCCAGTTGCCCCTCGGTACGCTCGCCGCTGGGCATGCGCGCATAGCGCTCGCCGGGCGAGCGCAGGAACAGGCTGACACGCTGGCCCTTGCCGTCTTCGAACACCAGCAACGCGGCGGCGCCCTGCTCGTTGCTCAACAACCGTGCGCCCACAGGCAGCAGACCGTAGCCACTCAGGTCGGGGAGTTGGCCGACTCGGGCGAAGTGCTGGTCGAGCCAGGCCTGCAAGCGCTGCGGCTCGCGCGCCTGGATGTCGAGCGAGGCGCTGCTGGCGAACAGCCGGTGGGCCTGCAAGGCGTCGGCCATCGGCAACGCCTGCCCAGGCCCGCTGATGCTGCGCGCCTGCCAGCCGCCGACGCCGCCCAAGCCCAAGGCCAGCACCAGCACCGCCGCGCTGGCCAGGCGCCGTTGCCGGCGTTGGCGCAGACGGCGTTGCAACTGCGCCAGTTGCAGCGGCTCGCCCTGGGGCTGTCCGGACATCCCGGCCAAGGCGGCGCGCAGGCGCCGGGCATCGTCCTGCCAGGCCTGAATGCGCATGGCCTGCTCTGGATTGGCGTTGAGCCAGACCTGCACCTCGGCGCGTCGAGCGGCGTCGAGGCGCTCGTCGACGAAGGCATGCAGTTCGGCTTCGGTAGGGGTCAGACGGGTCATTTCAGTCTCCGCAAGGCCGGGGGGCGCGGTGTGTCTTCGGTCAGGTCGCGCAAGGCCGCGCGGGCACGCGACAAGCGCGACATCACCGTGCCAATGGGAATGTCCAGAGCCTGGGCGGCCTCTTTGTAGCTCAAACCTTCGACACTGACCAACAGCAACAACGCGCGCTGCTCGCTGGGCAAACGGGCGAACGCGCGCAGATCGGCCTGGGCCAGCACACTGGCCTGCGGCTCGTCGGCGGGGCCGTCGTGTTCCGCTTCGCTGCGTCCGAACCAGGCCAGCCACCGCGCATGCAGACGCTCGCGGCGTTTGCCGTCGAGGAACAGCCGGTACTCGATGGTGAACAGCCACGCGCGCAGTTGCTCGGGGTCGCGCTGCTGACCGCGGCGGCTCAAGGCGCGCTCGACAGTGGCCTGCACCAGGTCGTCGGCGCTGGCGGCGTGGCGGGTCAGGCCCAGGGCGAAGCGCCGCAGCCGCAGCAGCAGGTCGCGCCATTGGTGTTCGTCGAGTTCGTGCATAGCCGGTGTGCGCCGCAATGGGGTATGTGCAGCAGACGCTTTGCCGGGAAATCTATTCCCAGCCGGCGGAATAAAATTTCACCTGCTGCGTCGTACTCGCTCATCGACTGCTTCGGACCCTCTCCCATGAACACCCCCCTGCACGGTTCGGCCAAATGGCTGCGCCTGGTCGCCATCGGCGGCGCCCTGGCGACACTGGCCGGTACCTTCGCCTATGCCAGCGGCTGGCTCGGCGACTCGGCGTTGACCCCGCAACGCATCATCGACACCTTCGAAGCCCAGGCCGGGCACCATCCGGGCTACCGCAAGAACCACGCCAAAGGGCTGTGCGTGGCGGGTCGTTTCCTGAGCAGCGGCCAGGCGGCCTCGTTGTCGACGGCGCGCGTGTTCAGCCAAGCCGAAGTGCCAGTGATCGGCCGCTTCGCCATCGGCGGCGCCAACCCGTTCGCCCCGGACACCGCCGTGCCCACGCGCAGCCTGGCCCTGGACCTGCGCAGCGACGACGGCCAAACCTGGCGCACGGGCATGAACAATCCGCCGGTGCTGGCCGTGAGTACCGCGCAGGGCTTCTACGACCAAGTGCTGGCCAGCACACCGGACCCCGCCACCGGCAAACCCGATCCGGCACGTCAGCAGGCGTTTTTCGCCGCACACCCGGAAACCGCCGCCTGGCGCCGCTGGGCGGCGAGCTACAAGCCCAGCGACAGCTTCGCCAGCACCGCCTACCACAGCATCAACGCGTTCGTGCTGGTCGATGCCCGTGGCAACGCCCAGCCGGTGCGCTGGCAGCTGGTGCCACAGACACCTTTCCAACCCTTGCCCGGCCAAGTGGACGACAAACAGTTCCTGCAACACGACCTGCAGCGCCGCCTGGCCCAAGGCCCGCTGCGCTGGACCTTGCGCCTGACCCTGGCCGAAGCCGGCGACGCGGTGGACGATCCGGCCCAGCCGTGGCCTGCCGAGCGGCGCAGCATCGACGCCGGCACCTTGCTGATCGAACGTGTAGATGGCCCGGAACAAGGCGCCTGCCGCGACCTCAACTTCGACCCGTTGATCTTGCCCAGCGGCATCAAGGCCTCGGCCGACCCGATTCTGGCCGCCCGTTCGGCTGCCTATGCCGTGTCGTTCGACCGACGCAGCCGCGAAACCCTCAGCCCAGGAGCCAAGCCATGAGCGCGCCTACCACCTTCCACCCTTTGGCGCGGCTATTGCACTGGCTGATGGCGGTGCTGATCCTGGCCATGCTGTTCATCGGTGTGAGCATGGTCAGCGACCTGTCGCTGCGCCACCCGCTGCTACTGCAACTGCACAAGGCCACGGGCCTGGCCTTGCTCGCCCTGGTCGTGCTGCGCATCGGTGTGCGTCTGAGCGTGCCGCACCCGCCGCTGCCGAGCGATCTGCCGCGCTTGCAGCGCTGGGCCGCCGGGGCCTCGCATCTGGTGCTCTATGCGCTGATGCTGGGCATGCCGCTGCTGGGCTGGGCGATGCTGTCGGCCGGCGGCTACCCGCGCCCGCTGCAACTGCCGGCCATCGCGCCCCACGACCTGCAGCTGTACGCCGTGCTGCGCCTGGCCCATGGTTGGGCCGGCTACGCGCTGTTCGGCGTGGTGCTGCTGCACCTGGGCGCCGCCTTGATGCATGCGCTGGTCAGGCGCGACGGCGTGCTGGCGAGCATGTGGCCGGGTCGCCGTCGTCCCGAGTGAACGGATGCCGTCCCCGCACTTGAGCACGCCGTTCCGCCCGGAGGCGCGCTAGGCCCTCATACACGGAGGGCGCAGCGCGCCTCCGGGCGGAGTGTGTTTTAATGTTTCGCCCATTTTTATCGACACCTCTGACAACAAGGCGGCTATGGACACCGGGACTCGACTCAAGCTGGTGCGTGAACGCAACAACCTCTCCCAACGTGAACTGGCCCGCCGTAGCGGCCTGACCAACTCCACCATCTCGCAGATCGAACAGAACCGCGTCAGCCCCTCGGTCAGCTCGCTGAAAAAGCTGCTCGAAGGCATTCCCATGTCCCTCGCCGAATTCTTCAGCTTCGACGAACCGGCCCGCGAGGAGCGCTACGTGTTCCGCGCAGGCGACCAGCCCGACCTGGGCCGCAACGGTCTGCGCATGCTGCTGGTCGGCGCCAGCGTCGAAGGCCGCCAGATGCGCATGCTGCGCGAGCTGTACGCGCCGGGGGCCGATTCGGGCGAGCCGATCGTGCATGCCGAAGGCGAAGAATGCGGGTTGGTCACCCGTGGCACCGTCGAGCTGTGGATCGACGGCCAGGTCAGCGTGCTCAACGCCGGGGACGGCTATTACATCCCCACCACCCTGCCCCATGCGTTCAAGAACCTTGGTCAGGACGAGGCCGAAATCATCAGTGCCAACACCCCCGCGAACTTCTGAAGCCGCCGCACCCAGCGCCCGCGAGATCTACCAACGCCTGCGCGAGGCTGCGCTGGGGGTGCGGGACCTGCGCATCGTGGCCCGCAGCGGCGAAGGCGAGGTTCGCGTCGACATCGATGGCTGGGCCTTGACCTTGCTGATCGACGCCGAGGGCCTGGCCCGCTGCCTGGATTGCCGCACGGCTACGGGCGGGTGTGCAAGCCTGGACGACTGGCCTCGTTACGGCACCAACCCTGTTGACCTGCTCAGCCTATGGGAGCGGCAGCGCGTGGAGCGAGCAGTGAGCGGCGACTGACGTTCGCTTACCAGCATCCAGCCCGGCGCTGGACCGAGCGCGAGCGGGCACCTCT
The DNA here is from genome assembly GCF_054508135.1 of Pseudomonas sp. MLB6B. Taxonomy (NCBI): domain Bacteria; kingdom Pseudomonadati; phylum Pseudomonadota; class Gammaproteobacteria; order Pseudomonadales; family Pseudomonadaceae; genus Pseudomonas; species Pseudomonas sp. MLB6B. Next base: position 3,274,232 of record NZ_CP199313.1, read on the forward strand.
TAGCGAACCAAGACCTTGCGCAGGTGGTGTCAACATACTACCTGCACCCGCCGTTCCTTTCGTTTCATCGGCGCTCCTATCCCTGAGGAGTACGTCGTGACTCAAGCCACCCCACTGCACTACGCCCAAATACTGCGCACCTTGCCGCAATGGAGCCGCCAACTGCCGGCCAGCACCATTCGCGACGTTATAGCGCGAGCCCGTCCTGTCTATCTGGACGCCGATGGCAAACCCTACCCCTGGTACGCCGATGCCGGGATATTGGATCGCGAAGCACTGTTGCGCGCGCTCGACCGGCGTCGAACCAGCGCCAAGGCGTTGCAGGCGCAATTGAAAGGCCTTCGAGGCGTCAGCGAATTCTGTGCGCCCTTGCTGCAACAGCGGCTGGGCTTGTCGATGTCGGTGCTCGATGCGCAGTACCGCTACCAACCCGTCGAGATCGCGCAGCCCGCACCGCCCAGTGGCCCGAACGTGCCCACCGAGCTGCTGCCGGTGATCGCCAAGGGCAAGCCACAGCTACGTAGCCTGCTGGAAGCTGCGCTGCACAACTTCGAAGGCCTCCACGACACCACGCGCCTGAGCCAGTTGCAGCACAGCGCTGACGACTTCTCGCCCATCCCGGGCCTGCACGTAGCTGACTTCATCGACCACTGCCGTGCTCTGGACCTGGGTCAACGCTACCAAGAGCACCTGAGCGAGGTGTACGACGGTGCTTCGGCCACTGCCATCCGTGCTGCTGCCGTCGCTGCGCGCCAAGACGAGTTCCGTGTCCAGGTACGTATCGCTGCGATGAAAGGTGCAGTCACCCCCATGTGGTCGGGCGCCTTGCAAGCGCTCTGCAGCGATGGGCCACTGACCCGCCCGCTACGCTGTTGGCAGATCGCCTTGTTCGGCGTGCCGATCCACGAACTGCTGTTGATCGCCGACAAGGATCCGCAGAGCGATGCCACAGTGGTCATGTACTGGCCAGACAGCCCCACCCCGATACGCGCTTTCGAATCGTTACAAGCAGCCTTCACCGACATGCGCACGCGTCTGGCCGAGCCCGACGTTCTGCGCCGGTTGGTGGCACTAGCGCCACACCGCTTGCAGCCTGAACTGAACGTGAGACTCAAGCGCGCGCTGTTCGAAGACCCCGACGCTGAGCCACTGACCCGGCGCAACACGGTGCACCTGGACACGTCCGAACACCCGCTGACCCACCCGCTGTGGAACCCGCTCGAAGAAGAGCATGTTCGCCGCCTCAAGGGCGATGCGCGCAGCATCGCTGTGCCCACGGCCGATGTCGATCGAGCGGTGCGCCTGAAACAGCTGGCCTACTGGTTCGATGTCGGGCTGACGGTGCTCAACGTAGCGGCAATGTGCGTGCCCATGCTCAATCCGCTGTTGCTGACCATCGCCGCCGCGCAGATCACTGGCAACGTGTTCGAGGGCATCGCTGCCTGGGAGGACGGCGACAACATCGAGGCCATGGCGCAGCTCGAGTCGGTATTGCTCAACGTCGCCGTGTCGGCCGCCGTGGTCGGCGGCGGCGTAGCGTTGCAGGCTTCGGGCTTCGTGGATGCCATGCACAGCATCACCGTCGAAGGGGCCGAGCGGTTGTGGAGCCCCAGCCTGCGTGGTTATGCCAGCGAAACCGAGCTGCCTTTGCTACCGGCGGCCAATGCCGCAGGCCAGTACCGCGTCGCAGGGCGCGACTTCGTGCGCATCGACGGCGCCCTGTACGAACAGTTCGAAGACGGCGAAGGCACCTGGCGAGTGCGTCATCCCAGCGACAGCACGGCTTATGCGCCGGCGTTGGCACACAACGGTGAAGGGGCTTGGCGGCTGGCCCTCGAGCGCCCCTTGCAATGGGACCTGGACAGGTTACTCGCGCGTCTTGGCCAGCAGAATCGATACCTGGACCTGGACGATGTGCGCGGGGCCTGGCTGAGCACCGGGATCGTGCCGGAAGCGCTACAGGCCCTGCACCTCGATGGGCAACCGTTGCCAGCGCTGTTCAAGGACGCCATGGCTTGGCTCAAGGCCGACCAGCGTGTCACACAGGCGATCGCCCAAATCCGTACCGGTGGGCCGCTCAAGGCCTCGGACAACTTCGCCCTACCGAGCCTGGTGCACCTCGAAGGCTGGCCCGAGAACCACTTGATCGAGGTTTTCGATGAGCCGCAAGGCGCCCAAACTTCGACCCTGTACGGTCGCCTGCCGACCCAGCCTGACGATGCGGTCATACGGGTCAGTCGCACTGAATTGGAAGCAGGAGGACTGGTACGCACCTCACTCGATCAGATGGCCGACCCTTCGGTACTGGACGATCCGTCGCAGCCTGGCGATTCGCTTGCCGACAGGGTTCAGGCGCGCTTGGCCGAACATTTGTCGGAGCAGCGAGGTGCGATCACGCAGCGCTTCTACCAGCTTCTGGCATCCACGTTATCGGATACGGGGGCGCGCTTGGCGGGACAGTTCCCCGGGGTGCCCGTGGTCGCAATCGATGCCATCGTCGGTAAGGCCAGTGAAGCGGAACGCCAGGCCATGCTCGCGCCGGGAGGCCGCATTCCCTTGCGAATGCTGGAAGAAGCCCGTGTGATGCAGGCAAACGCTCGTTTGAACCGGGCTCTGCTCGGGCTGTACCGCCCCACGTTGGCCAATCACGACTCCAGCCTACTGACCCAGGGATGGCAGGCCGAAGATGCGCAATTACAGGGTATGTCGCTTTGGCAACGGGCGATCGACGATCGTACGCGCAGTGCCGAGCTGATCGGGCAGCAACCGATCCGGCCGGGTTACCGCTCGCCGCTGGCACTCAGCCATGGGCGCATCGGCTATCCCTTGAGCGGGCGCGGTGTGCCACGACGGATGAATATTGTTGCGCTGCACGAACTGGGATCGATCTACCCTGGGTTGAGCGAGAACGAACTGATGACGCTGAGCACCGAGCTGCAAACCGGCGCTGGTTTGAGCGGAGCGATCGTGGCACTCAGAGCCGAATTGGAGGTGCTGCAACTCGATCTACGCGACTGGGCGCGAGCGGCTACCGACAACCTGCAGCGCGACGATCGCCTGCGCTTCGGTGAGCGACTGACCGCAGCTTGGCGCAGAATGGGCAACACCCCTAACACCACCCTCGCCCTGGAACATCTGCAAATCGGCGAGCTGCCCACCATCACGGCGCGGTTCCCCCATATCCGCAGCTTGCGCCTGGAAGATCTGGGCCTGCAACGGCTCGATACCACGTTCCTCGAACGCTTTCCCGCCGTCGAACGGCTGGGCGTCATCCAGCACCCGCTGATGGACACCCAGTCGCTGTTCCAAGCGTTGAGAGCCACGCCCAACCTCGAAGTGCTGGACCTTGCCGACAACGGCATCGCCCAACTGGGCAGCGACGCCGAGCAGGCCTTAATCGCCATGCGCCGTCTGCGCGGTATATCGTTCAGGCGCAACCGGCTGATCCTGGACGAGCCTGCGCAATCGCTGCTCGCGCGCCTGCCCCTGGATGTGTTGAACCTGTCCAGCAACGGCATCGTGCTGACCGAAGCGCAAGCCCTGCGCTTCCAGGACCTGGTGCATCCCGAGCAGTTGTCGCTGAGCTTCAATCCACTGGGCATCGCGCCGGACCTGCGCTATATGGCCCGTCTGCGCACGTTGCTCATGGTCGACTGCGGGCTCGACGCCTGGCCCGACGGTCTGACCGTGCTCATGAGCCAACCCCAGTACCGACTGCGGCGCGTCGAACTGTCGATGAACCGTATCCATGCCCTGCCCCAGATCGAGACCCTGCTCGCCACACCCTACGCGCGGGACCTGGCGGCAGGGTTGCCAGAGCGCCGCTGGAACATGGACTTCAACGGCATGGACCCCGCCACGCGCACCCGCCTGCGGCAAGCGCGCGCAAGCGTCGAGGAAAACGCGGTCGAAGTGCCTGCGTGGCAGGTGCGCTGGCGTACCGGCATCACCCCGGAGCAGGATGCCTTGTGGGACGCCTTGTTCGCCCAAGGCGAGAACCAACCCCTAGCCGGTGTGCTGGAGCGTTTGAGCGGCTCCGCCGAAGCGCGCAGCCACGAAGACGGCTTGCGCGAGCGGGTGTGGGACATGCTCGAACGTGCCAGCCGGGACGACGCCCTGCGCCAGGCGCTGAACGAGGAAGCCGACCTGTTCCCGCCCACTTGCGGCGACGCCGGTGCCGACGCTTTCAGCGCGCTGGAGGTACGCCTGTTGATCCAGCAGGCGGGCCTGGGCGCCGATCCGCTGCTCGATCAGTATCAGGTGCTGCGCCAGGTCTTCCGTCGCGAGCAGGTCAACGCCCTTGCGCAGCGCATCGCCTGGCATCGCAGCGTGCGCAGGGCCGCTGTGCTGGAAGCTCAGACCACGGGCGACGAAAGCCACTTACCGCCGCTGGATGAATTGGACGACGTCGCCGTCAGTTCAGACCGAATACTGCTGGATGTGCCGGTCGATGAAATCGAAATACGGCTGGCGCTACGGCAGATATTGGCCGACCCACTGGATTACCCCGAATCGAGCTCGGGGATGCTCTACGCGCAACTGGCCAACATCAACGCACGCATCGTGCAGAACGTCACCTCCGAAGTGGGCAGGCTCGATCAGGATGTTGCGTTGCGGCGCCAGTGGCTGGTGGACCAACCACAGTGGCAGCATACCCTGCGCACGCAGCATGCCCAGCAGTTCGAAGCCCTGACCGATTTCTGGCGTGCGGGCCTGGAGTACCTTGAGTACAGCCAGGACGAGCACGCCGAACCGATCACGCAGTTGCCGCCCTCGGTGCGTACGCTGTTGGAAGACGTGCTGGGCCAGCCCCTGCTCGACGCTGCAGGCGATCTGCAGCGTGTGCCGATCAGCGAGGGGCAGTACCTCGAGGCCGTCAGGCGTATCGGCCAGCAGCGCGAGGAAACCGAACGGGGCCTGATCGACAGCTTGACGCGGGCGATCGAACGACGCGCGCACTGATCCATCCTTTCAATCGAAGGCGCTCACGGCACGCCAGGCCCACCACCTGGCGTGCCGCCTTGCAAAGGCCCATTGCCGGGCCGCATGCCTGCTTCGCGCCTACGCTTCTTGTACACTGCCACGATGCCACAGCGTGAAGCGTTTCCCCCGTGCCGCTGGCGAGTGGTTCCGACGCCCTGCCCGGTGCCTTCCCGTTTCACCGCCTACGCGTCGCGGCCAACGCGACCCAAGCGCTGCACTCCACAGCGGCGGACCAATCCTTATTTTCTCCAGGTGACTGCATGATCGAGGTAACCGAGCTTTCCATCGCCGACCTGCGCGAGGCGCTTGCCGCTGGCCGCACCACTGCGGTCGAGCTGGTCGAAGCCTACTTGGCGCGCATCGCGGCCTACGATGGTCCTGCGACTGCCACTGCCCTCAATGCGGTGGTGGTACATAACTCCGAGGCGCTGCGCGAAGCGCAGGCCTCCGATGCCCGGCGCGCCCGAGGGGAGCTGCTGGGACCGCTCGACGGCATTCCCTACACCGCCAAGGACAGCTACCTGGTCAAAGGCCTGACCGCCGCCTCCGGCAGCCCGGCGTTCCAGCATCTGGTCGCCCAGCGCGACGCTTTCACCGTTGAGCGCTTGCGCGCCGCCGGCGCCATCTGCCTGGGCAAGACCAACATGCCGCCCATGGCTAACGGCGGCATGCAGCGCGGCGTTTATGGCCGTGCCGAAAGCCCGTACAACGCCGCCTACCTGACCGCGCCCTTCGCCTCCGGCTCGTCCAACGGCGCGGGTACCGCCACGGCGGCCAGCTTCAGCGCCTTCGGCCTGGCCGAGGAAACCTGGTCGAGCGGTCGTGGCCCTGCTTCGAACAACGGTCTATGCGCCTACACCCCTTCGCGCGGGGTGATTTCGGTACGCGGCAACTGGCCGCTCACCCCGACCATGGACGTGGTGGTGCCCTACGCGCGGACCATGGCCGACCTGCTGGAAGTGCTGGATGTCGTGGTGGCCGACGATCCCAACCCGCGCGGCGACCTGTGGCGGCTGCAACCCTGGGTGCCGATCCCGGCGGCCAGCAGCGTGCGCCCCGCGTCCTACCCTGCCCTGGCCGCGGACGCCAATGCCCTGCGCGGCAAGCGCTTGGGCGTACCGCGCATGTACATCAACGCCGACGACGCGGCCGGCACCTCGGAAAAACCCGGCATCGGCGGGCCGACCGGCCAGCGCATCCACACCCGCGCCAGCGTCATCGACCTGTGGCAAGCCGCGCGCCAGGCGCTGGAAGCGGCCGGCGCCGAGGTGGTCGAAGTGGACTTCCCACTGGTGTCCAACTGCGAGGGCGACCGCCCCGGCGCACCCACGGTGTACAACCGCGGGATCGTCAGCCGCGAATTCCTGCACGATGAGCTGTGGGCCTTGTCAGGCTGGGCCTTCGACGACTTCCTGCGGGCCAACGACGACCCGGCGCTCAACCGCCTGGCCGATGTCGACGGCCCGCAGATTTTCCCCCACGACCCCGGCACCCTGCCCAACCGCGAAGACGACCTCGCCGCCGGCATGGACGAGTACGTCAACATGGCCAAGCGCGGCCTGAAAACCTGGGACCAGATCGACACCTTGCCCGACGGCCTGCGCGGCCTGGAGCAGACCCGTAAGCAGGACCTGGAAGACTGGATGGCGCAACTCGGCCTCGACGCCGTGCTGTTCCCGACGGTCGCCGATGTGGCGCCGGCCGACGCCGACGTCAACCCGGCCTCGGCCGACATCGCCTGGAGCAACGGTGTGTGGGTGGCCAATGGCAACCTGGCGATCCGCCACCTGGGCGTTCCCACGGTGACGGTGCCCATGGGCGTGATGGCCGACATCGGCATGCCGGTGGGCCTGACCTTCGCCGGCAAGGCCTACGACGACTCGGCGCTGCTGCGCTATGCCGGCGCCTTCGAAGCCACCGGCCAACGCCGCCAAGTGCCGCCGCGCACTCCGCCGTTGGGCGCGCGTTGATTTGCCGGCCGGGCACCGCTATGGTGCTCGGCCGACCTCATTTGCGGAGTTGCCCGATGGCGCTGCACTTCAATACCCCCCTGCTCGAATCGCGCCCACTGTCGTTGGCGGCGCAGCGCAGCGTCTGGATCAAGCTCGATGCCTTGCAGCCGTGTGGCTCGTTCAAGCTGCGCGGCGTGGGCCATGCCTGCGAGGTGCACCACGCCCGCGGTGCACGGCACTTCGTGTCGTCTTCGGGCGGCAACGCCGGCCTGGCGGTGGCCTACGCCGGGCGCCGTCTGGGCGTACCGGTGACGGTGGTGGTGCCGGAAACCACCAGCGCCCATGCCAGGGCACTGCTGGCCCTGGAAGAGGCCAAGGTGATCGTGCACGGCAGCGCCTGGCACGAAGCCAATGCACTGGCGCAGACCCTGGTCGGCGAACACGACGCCTTCATCCATCCTTTCGACGACCCACTGCTGTGGGAGGGCCACGCCAGCCTGATCGACGAAGTCGCCAATACGGGGCTGCGGCCCGATGCAGTGGTGCTGTCGGTGGGCGGCGGCGGTCTGCTCAGCGGTGTGGTGCAGGGCCTCAAGCGCAACGGCTGGAACGACGTACCGGTGCTGGCGGTGGAAACCGAAGGTGCCGCCTCGTTCAACGCGGCCGTGCAGGCCGATGCGCTGGTGGAGCTGGAGCGGCTCGACTCGATCGCCACCAGCCTGGGCGCCAAGCGCGTGGCCGAACAGGCCTTAATCTGCCATCGCACGCACCCGGTGCAGAGCCATCGGGTGACCGACCTGCAAGCCGTGCAAGCCTGCGAGCGCTTCCTGCACGATCATCGTGTGCTGGTCGAGCCGGCCTGCGGCGCGGCGCTGGCCCTGGCCTACGCGGCCGAGGGGTTGGACGAGTACCGCAATGTGCTGGTGGTGGTGTGCGGCGGCGCGACGGCGACGCTCGAGCAACTGCGCACATGGCGCGAGGCGCTGTCACCGGCCTGAAGACCGCCTCAGGTCGGTAGTTGCCCAGGGGCGATCAAGGGCAGCGCCATGTGCGTGGTCTGCCACACCGGGTCGCTCTCGATGTGCTCGATGACGAAACCCTGACGCTGCCAGAACGTGATGGCGCCTTGCAGGAACGGATGGGTGTGCAGGTACAGGCATTCCACGCCGGCGGCGACCGCTTCGTCGCGCAAGGCCTGGAACAGCGCCGCCGCCAGGCCCACGCGGCGATACTCGGGCAGCACGAACAGGCGTACCACCTCCACCACGTCCACACCGCGATAATCGAGTTGGACGAAGCGGTGGTCATAGGGCACGTAACCGATCACTGCGATCAGTCGGCCCTGATCGCGGGCGGTGAGAAAACGCCCCTGTCCATTCACGTAGGTGCGTTCGAAATGCAGCAAGTCCTTGGGCGTGGGCGTGTCGGCGAGCTTGGGAAATAGGCTGGCGCGGGCGCTGTCGACGAAGCGTACGATCTCGTCGGCGTCAGTGGCGCTGGCGCGCTGCAAGGTCCAGGTGGGCATGGGTGTCCAATGTCGAGTGGCGAAGACGCGCGTTCTACCGCAGTCGGCGCTTGCCCGCAACCTGGCCGCGCTGCCATGCAGTACACTGGCGCCCCGCCTTGGCCCAGGTCGTACGCGCATGTCCCGCCCCTTTCTTGCCTTGCTGACGCTGCTGGCCACGCTCGCCGGTTGCGACCAGCCCGCCGACCCTCCGACCCGCGAACAGAAGATTCTCGCCCAGTTGCCGTGGCAAGAGGCCTACACGCACAACATCGAGCGCATGGCCCAGCTACTCGCGCCGCGCTTTCCGGCATTGTCCGAAGCGCAGGTCGACCAGGTGCTGCGTGAGCACCTGACCACCGAGGACCAGCGCCACGACCTGCTGCGGCTGTACAGCGAGCAGCACTTCAGTGACGCCGAATTCGACTTGGTGCTGGCCGCCACGGCCGACCCGGCCAAGGCCAAAGCCTTGGGCCAGAGCCTGGAAGGCCGGCAACTCAGCGAAAAGCTCACCCGCCTGATGCGTGAAAGCGCCAACGACCCGGATGCCAAGGCACGCGCCGCGCAACGTATGCAGGAGATCGAACGGGCGTTGGGCAGGATGCAGCGGCAGGCGGTGGAAGCGGATTGACGTGTGCCCTGCTTCCAGCCTGGTCAGTGTCGATCTTATGGGAGGTGAGGCACTTGAAGTGTGGGCGACCTTCGCTACGGTCGTCGATTACGGTCAAGACGCGTCCGACACACCGCACATGCCACCATGGCTCACCCACGCGGGCGGCCAACCCGGGCCAACAAAGCCACCAAATCGTCGGGCCAGACAATGTCCTGTGTCTCCAACAACTCCTGACGGGTCCACCAGCGGTGCTCGGCAAGCACCTCTACCTCAAGCGCCGTCCAGTTGACCTCGGATACCGTAGCCTCGGCCACCCGCACCACGAAAAACTGCTCGACGGCCTTCACTGCCTCGCCACAGGGCAACGTCATGTCGAAGCGTCGCTCGGCCACTGCCTCGCCCACCTCGCTGACCTCGATGCCGGTTTCCTCCCACAGCTCACGCCGCGCCGCCTGGGCGAAGCTTTCCCCGGCCTCGACCCCTCCGCCAGGCGTGGCCCAGCACGAGGTGCCGGCCAGGGCCCCCTGATGGTGGACGAAATGGAACAGCAGGACCCGCTGCTGCGAATCGAGCACCAGCAACCGGGCCGAAGGGCGTTCTCGCATGCTGCACATCCTGAAAAGTGGGTGTCGGGTGCCCGGCACGGGCGCCTTGATGGTGAGACCGGCCGACGCCGCGCACGGTTCACCCCCGGCACCGTGGCGGGCAATGGATCGTTCTGCCTCGGGCCATGGTCCACTGCCTGCCTGTCGCCGAACCTTGGAGCCAACGATGCCCCGCTTGGGCTTTGCCTGTATGTACCGCCACCCGCACCGCAGCCATTCAATCAAGGAACTGGAAGCCATCGAGCGGGCCTTCAACACCCGCACCACGACCTTGCGCTGGCTGTCATCGGCCAGCCTGGAGGCGGCCCGCGACAAGCTGATCGATCTGATCCAGCACAACCTCGAAGCGCAGCTGCGCCTGGTCGACTACGTTGCCGGCCTGCCGCCGGCACTGCACATGCTGCGCCTGTCCAGCGATCTGCTGCCGCTCTACAGCCACCGGGACGTCGCCAGCTTCTACCAGGCCCCCGACATCCAGGCCTTGCTGGCGCCGCGCTTCGCCGCCATCGGCGCGCGGGCGCGCGAAGCCGGCGTGCGCCTGTCGTTCCACCCTGGGCAGTACTGCGTGCTGGGCTCGGACCGTCCGGAGGTGGTGGAAGCCAGCCTGGCCGAATTCGAGTACCACGCCGACATGATCCGCATGATGGGCTACGGCAAGCAGTTTCAGGACTTCAAGTGCAACGTGCACATCGCTGGCCGCCTGGGGGCGGCCGGCATGCGCGCGGTGTGGCCGCGCCTGTCGGAGGTGGCACGCAACGTCATCACCCTGGAAAACGACGAGAAGACCTATGGCGTGGACGACTGCCTGGGCCTTGCCGACTTGGCGCCAGTCGTGCTCGACATCCATCACGCCTGGATCCACGAGAACGACTATGTGGCCCGCGACGATCCACGCCTGCCGCGCATCATCGACAGTTGGCGCGGCGTGCGCCCGGTGATGCACTACTCGCAGCCGCCCGAGCGGTTGCAGGACTTGGGTTTCAGCGCCGAACGCAAACTAGAGATCCCCGCGTTGCTCGAAGCGGTGAACAAACGCGATCTGTATGGTCATAGCGAACTGATGTGGAACGACTGGACCAATCGCTACGCGCTGCAATTCGTCGACGCCTTCGACATCATGTTCGAGGCCAAGCACAAGAACCTGGCGACGCTCGACTTCTACCATCGTTACCTGCTCGGTGCGGCCGTCTAGCCGTGCCTGGCGCTCATTTCACTCAAGCAAAGGTCAACCCCATGCTGCGTTCACCTCGATTCATCCTGCCCCTGCTGCTGGTCGGCGCCTTGGCCGCGTGCGGCAAAAACGACCGCGAGGCGCAGATCGACGCGCAATTCCCGCTGCAACAGAACTACCAGGGCACCATCGACAGCATCGTGCCGCCCTTTGCGTCGGCACATCCCAACCTGCCCGTGGAGAAGATCAAAGAGGTAGTGCGCGACCACTTCACCTTCGACGAATACCGCGACGACATCCACAAGCTGTACAGCGAAGAACACTTCAGCGATGCCGAATTCGCGCAGGTCACGGCCATGCTCAAGGACCCGGCCAAGGCTCAGCAATTGGGCAAGACGCCAGAAACCAAAGTCATCGGCGAGAAGCTCAATAACTACATGATGCAGACCGCCACCGATCCCAAGCTGCGCGAGCAGGCCACCGAGCGGGTCAAGGACATCAGCGATGAGCTGGAGAAGATGGACAAGTAATCCCCTCAGGCGCGTCGGGGGCATTCCCCCGTTGCGCCTATCCGGGTCGCGCCATTAGCGCCGGTTGGCGGGAATCGCCAGGCCCAAGCTGTCGCGCAACGTGGTGCCTTCGTAGGCGGTGCGATACAGACCCCGCGCCTGCAGCAACGGAATCACTTCCTGGGTGAAACGCCTGAACTGCTCCGGGTGGCCGATATACAGATTGAAGCCATCCAACGCCCGCGCCTCGAACCATTCGCTCATGGTTGCCGCCACGGTCTCGGCCGAGCCTACGAAAGCACCGGGACGCATCTGCCTGCCGAACTCCACGGCCTGGCGCAGGCTCAAGCCGTTATCGGCAGCATGCCTGGCGATGCGCTGGGCGTTGGTGAAGAAACTGCTGCGCGCGTACTCCAGGCTTTGCTGGGGGAATGGCGCGTCGAGGTCGTACTGGCTGAAGTCGTGCCAGCCGAAATTGCGGCCGAACTCCTTGAGCGCCAGCTCGAAGCTGTGGTCGGTCTCGTGGTAATGCCGCTCGATCTCGCGGGCATGGGCATCGGTATCGCCCACATAGATCTCGGCGCCCGGCAGCACCAGCAACTGCTCGGGGTCTCGCCCCAGTTGGGCCGCGCGGCCTTTCACATCGCGATAGAACGCCTGTCCCTGCGCGATGCTGGCGGCGTGGGTGAAAATCACGTCCGCCGTGGCCGCGCCCAGGGCCCGCCCCTGCTCCGAGTCGCCAGCCTGGAAGATCACCGGCTGGCCTTGCGGCGAGCGTTGGATGTTTAGCGGGCCGACCACCTGAAAGTGCTCGCCGCGGTGGTGCAGTGCGTGCAGTTTGGTGGGGTCGAGAAACTGTCCGGTGTCGCGGTCGCGGACCAGGGCGCCGTCCTCGTAGGAGTGCCACAGCCCTTGCACCACCTCCACGTGTTCCTTGGCGCGGGCGTAACGGGTGTCGTAGTCGTAGTGCTCGTCGCGTCCGTAGTTGCCGGCCGTGCCGGCGTCGCCACTGGTGACCACGTTCCAGCCCGCACGGCCCTTGCTGATCAGGTCGAGGGACGCCAACCGGCGCGCGACGTTGAAGGGTGCGTTGTAGGAGGTGGTCAAGGTGCCGACCAAGCCCAGCCGTTGGGTGCTCACCGCCAGCGCCGAAAGCAGCGTCAAGGGCTCCAGACGGTTGAGGTAGTGCGGCGGCGAGCCCTCGGTGATGAACTGGCTGTCGACGATGAAGATCAGGTCGAACAGCGCCGCTTCGGCCTGACGGGCGATGTCGATGTACCAGTCGATGTTGACGCTGGCGTCGCTCGGCAGCGCCGGGTCGCGCCACAGGTTGTGCCGGCCGGGGCCGCCGCAACCCATGGTCAGGGCACCGAGTTTGATCTGACGCTGGCTCATGGTTGGGTCGCTCCTGCCTGACGGTTGTCAGCGGTGCCACTGGCCACGGGCTGCAAGGCGGCAGCGAAGGAGTCATCGAACAAGGTCGCCGCCGAGTAGGACTTGATCAGGCCCAAGTCGGCGAAGAACGCTACGGTTTTCTGCGCTTCCTGGACCACCTGCGCATTCAGCGGCCCCACGTCGGTACGTGCGCGGGCGAACCAGGCACGGGCGATGTCGCGGTCGGCACGCGTGCGCTTGGACCAGGCATCGGCGTAGGCCTCGGTGTGCGCTGGGTCGCTCAGGGTCCAGGCCCGAGCCTGCTTCAATCGGCGCAGGAAGTCTTCGATCTGCGTGCGTTTGCCGTCCACGGCCTGAGCATTGGCGACCACGAAGCTTTGCGCTGGAATCAGTCCCTCGGCCGTGGCGATCACCCGCGCCCCGTTGCGTTCGAGTTGCGTCACATAGGGCTCCCAAGTGGCGATCACATCGACCGAACCACCGTCCAGCGCATGGGAAGCATCCAAGGCACCGAGATAGCTCAATGACACGCTGTCGCGCGGCACGCCGGCCTTGTCCAAGGCACTGAGCAGCAGTTGCTGGCTCCACGAGCCTTTCCACACCGCCGCGCGTTTGCCGCGCAGGTCTTGCAGGCTATGGATGTCGGAGTCCTTGCGCACGACGATGGCCACGCCGGCGAGGTTCTGCCGAGTTACGGCGATGACCTTGATCGGCGCACCTAGAGCGCCCAGGAACAGGGGCGGCGCATCGCCCAACAGGCCCAAATCGAGGCTGCCGACGTTGAGTGCCTCGGCCACCGGCGAACCTGCGGTGAATTGTTTCCACTCCAAGGTATAAGGCAGATCGTCGAGCACGCCCGCCGCTTCCATCACGGCGCGGGTGTTGAAGCTTTGATCGCCGACCACCAGGGTTTGGGCGGCCGCGCTCAGGCTGAGGGTCGAGGCCAGCGCGAAGGCGGCCCAGCGTTTGAGATAGCGCACGTTCGTTCTCCATGTGCCATTTAGGCAAGTTGGGCCGATCCGCGCGTGCGGTCTCGAATCGCTCCTGAGAGCTGGTGTCCGGGTAGGTGTTTTAATCATAAGCGACGCTTTTTTTATAATCTAAACGTCTTTATACGGGGCTGTGAAATTCGCTTTCGACATAACCTAATGCCTTTTTGGCACTGCGCATGAAAATTATTTTGCATATTAGCTTATGTCTATTTTGCATTTTAATAATAATTTTAAGCTTGTTAGGGTGCAGTCAATCCGACAGCAAGAGCCGTTTCCATGAGCCATGACATTCACCCTGAACGTCTTCGCCAGTTTCTCGCCGAACTGACCGAGCTGCTTGACCAGCAGCCTGCGGAAGCCGCCCTGCTCGAACGGGGCGAAGCCCTTTTGGCACGGCTGGTCGCCCACGACGACTGGCTGCCTACGGAACTCGCCGAGCCGCACCCGGAGCACTACCAGCAATACCTGCTGCATTGCGATGCGCGTCAGCGCTTCAGCGTGGTCAGCTTCGTCTGGGGGCCGGGCCAGCGCACGCCGGTGCACGACCACCGGGTTTGGGGGCTGATCGGCATGCTGCGTGGCGCCGAGGACGCCCAGGCGTATGCGCGTGACAGCGCAGGCACCCTGGTGGCGCACGGCGCTCCGGTGCGCTTGCGCCCCGGGCAGGTCGAGGCGGTGTCGCCGCGTATCGGCGACGTGCATCAGGTCAGCAACGCGTTTTCCGACCAGGTCTCGATCAGTATCCACGTCTATGGCGGCAACATCGGCGCCGTCAAGCGTGCCGTCTACCTTGCCGACGGTAGCGAAAAACCTTTCATCTCCGGTTATTCCAACCGCCACCTGCCCAATCTCTGGGACTTGTCCAAGGAGCGCCCCGCGCCATGACTGCACGCCCTACCCGCCATTTCCAAGCCATCCAGCGCGCGTTGCTCGCCGGCGAGGAACTGGCCTTGATCGATGTCCGCGAGGAACACCCGTTCGCCCAAGCCCATCCCTTGTTCGCCAGCAACATCGCCTTGTCGCGCCTGGAACTGGAGGCGTATGCGCGCATTCCACGGCGCGACACGGCCATCACGGTCTATGACGATGGCGAAGGCCTGGCCGAGATCGCCGTCGATCGTTTGCACGCATTGGGCTATGTGGATGTGGCGCTGCTCGACGGCGGTCTGGCCGGCTGGCGCGAGGCCGGCGGCGAGCTGTTCCGCGACGTCAATGTGCCGAGCAAAGCGTTCGGCGAACTGGTCGAGCACGAACGGCAAACGCCTTCACTGTCGGCCGAGGCCGTGCAAGCGCTGCTGGATGAAAAAGCCGACGTGGTGGTGCTCGACGCACGTCGTTTCGACGAGTACCAAACCATGGGCATTCCCGGTGGCATCAGCGTGCCGGGGGCGGAATTGGTATTGCGCGTGGCGGACATCGCGCCAGATCCCAAGACCCAGGTGATCGTCAACTGCGCCGGGCGCACGCGTAGCATCATCGGCACCCAGTCGCTGCTCAATGCCGGCATCGCCAACCCGGTGGCAGCACTACGCAACGGCACCATCGGCTGGACCTTGGCCGGTCAGGCACTGGCCCATGGTCAAGCCCATGCGTTTCCCGAGGCCAGTGCCGCACACCGTGAGGCTGCGGCCGACAAAGCCCGTACCGTCGCCGACCGCGCTGGCGTGCTGCGCGTGACCGGCGACCAGTTGGCGCAATGGCAGGCCGATGTCGCACGCACCACCTACGTGTTCGACGTGCGCACGCCGCAGGCCTACAGCGCCGGACATCTGCCGGGCAGTCGCTCGGTACCGGGCGGGCAACTGGTGCAGGAAACCGATCACGTGGCCAGCGTGCGCGGCGCGCGCATCGTCCTGGTGGACGACGATGGCGTACGCGCCAACATGACGGCCTCGTGGCTGGCGCAAATGGGCTGGCAGGTGGCGGTACTCGACGGCTTGAGTGCCGAGGACTTCAGCGAAGTCGGCGAAGGCCGGACGCCTCTGCCGACGCCACCGGCGGTGGACACGATCAGCCCGGCGCAACTGGCGCAATGGCAGGAACAGCCCGGTACGGTGCTGCTGGACTTCACTACCAGCGCCAACTACGTGCAACGCCACATTCCTGGCGCGCACTGGGCGATCCGTGCGCAGCTGCCGCAGGCGCTGGAACGCTTGCCAACGGCCGAACGCTACGTGTTGACCTGCGGCAGCAGCCTCTTGGCACGCTTCGCCAGCCGGGATTTGCAAGCGCTGACGCAGGTGCCGGTGTTTGTGCTCGAAGGCGGCACGGCGCGTTGGATCGCCGAGGAGCGGGCCTTGGACAGCGGCGAACGACACTTGGCGGTGCCGCGTACCGACCGCTACCGGCGCCCTTACGAGGGCACCGATAATCCGCGCGAGGCAATGCAGGGATATCTGGATTGGGAGTTCGGGTTGGTCGCGCAACTGGAGCGCGACGGCACGCATGGTTTCAGGGTGCTGTGAGAAATACAGGCAGTGTTATGCCTGAAAGGGGCAAAGACCGCAGAGCGGTCTCGTGCCCAATGTCGCTCGGTTGGCGAAGGGATGTTGATTGGGGCTGCTCCGCAGCCCATCGCGGCTAATCGGTGCGCCGAACCGGCCGCGCTCCTACAGGACAGGCGTGACTCTAGAGAAGCAGCCGATTCGGCGCCCTGACCGGTCGTACTGGCCGGCAACGCCGGCCTGACGGCTACCTTCTAAACCCCGCGGCCCCTGCAGGAGCGGCCGGTTCGGCGCTCCGATCAGCCGCGATGGCCAGCAATGCCGACCTGATGGATCCGACTTCCGCCCATAAAGGGTAAACAGCGCCTGGTGCCAGAGCGGCGCTGCCGACCAGTGGACCGGAGCGCCGCCCGTTACTCCTCATGTCAACCGCCAAGCGCGATCAAGCGATGGCGGTATCCACCAGCACTTGCGCCTCGGCCACCAGACGCTGCAGATGCGCTTCATCGACGAAGCTCTCCGCATAGATCTTGTAGATGTCTTCGGTTCCCGAGGGGCGTGCGGCGAACCAGCCGTTGGCCGTCATGACCTTCAAACCGCCGATGGCCTGGCCGTTGCCCGGCGCGTGGCTGAGGATCTGCTCGATGGGCTCGCCGGCCAGCTCCTTGGAAGTCACCTGCTCGGGTGCCAACTTGCTCAGCAGGCCCTTCTGCCGTGCGTCGGCCTTGGCCTCGACGCGGGTGGCGTAAGGCTTGCCCAGGGTAGCGGTCAGGTCGGCATAGGCCTGGCTCGGCGTACGGCCGGTACGCGCAGTCATTTCGGCGGCCAACAAGGCCGGGATCAGGCCGTCTTTGTCGGTGCACCAGACCGAACCGTCCAGACGCAGGAACGATGCACCCGCGCTTTCTTCGCCGCCAAAGCCCAAGGAACCGTCGAACAGGCCCTGTGCGAAGAACTTGAAGCCCACCGGCACTTCGAACAACTCACGGCCCAGGCGCTGGGTGACGCGGTCGATCATGCCGCTGGAGACCACGGTCTTGCCGACCTTGGCCTGTGGGCTCCAGTGCGGGCGGTGGCGGTACAGGTAGTCGATGGCCACGGCCAGGTAGTTGTTCGGTTGCTGCAGGCCATCGGCGGTGACGATGCCGTGGCGGTCGTGGTCCGGGTCGCAGGCGAAGGCCACGTCGAAGCGCTCGCGCAGGCCGATCAGGCCTTGCATGGCGTGGGGCGAAGATGGGTCCATGCGGATCTGGCCGTCCCAGTCGACGCACATGAAGCGGAAGGTCGGATCGACTTCGCTGTTCACCACTTCCAGGTTCAACTGGTAGCGCTCGGCGATGGCGGCCCAATAGCGCACACCAGCCCCGCCCAACGGATCGACGCCCAGGCGCAGGTTGGCCTGGCGGATCACGTCGAAGTCGATGACGTTTTCCAGGTCCGCCACGTAGTGGCTGACATAGTCGTGACGGTGCGTGGTCGGCGCCTGCAGAGCCTGCTCATGACTGATGCGCTTGACCCCCGCCAGACTCGTGGCGAGCAGTTCGTTGGCTTTGGCTTCGATCCACTTGGTGATGTCGCTGTCGGCCGGGCCGCCATTGGTGGGGTTGTATTTGAAGCCGCCGCTTTGCGGTGGGTTGTGCGATGGGGTGATGACCACGCCGTCGGCCAGCCCTTCGGTGCGCCCGCGGTTGTAGCAGAGGATAGCGTGGGACACCGCGGGGGTGGGCGTGTATTCGTCGTCCTTGGACAGCATCACCTGCACGCCGTTGGCCGCCAGCACTTGCAGCGCGGTGGCCGCGGCTGGGGCCGACAACGCATGGGTATCGGCACCGATGAACAGCGGCCCGGTGATGCCATTGGCTTCACGGTACAGGCAGATGGCCTGGGAAATGGCCAGTACGTGGTCTTCGTTGAAGCTCAGTTCCAGAGAGGTACCGCGGTGGCCCGAGGTGCCGAAAGCCACGCGCTGAGCGGCGATGGCCGCGTCCGGGTGGCCGGTGTAGTAAGCGGTCAACAGGCGGGGAATATCGACCAACACGCTGGCCGGAGCTGGCTTGCCTGCCAATGGACTGAGCGTCATGCAAAAACCTCGAGATCACGGAATGTAGGGGTAAGAGCGCACAGTGTACGAAGAGTTGCAGCATCGGGCGACGAGTACGGCGATTATTCCGTGGCGTACCGCCACCAACCGGGAAACATCTGTTGCACCCGTGGCTCGGCGAAGCGTTCGTCGATCAGCATCAACACGCCACGGTCCTGGTCGCCGCGGATCACCCGCCCGGCCGCCTGGATCACCTTGCGCACGCCCGGATACAGATAGGCGTAGTCGAAGCCGGCGCCGTACTGGCGGTGCAGGCGCTGCTTGAACTGCTCGTTGACCGGGTTGACCTGCGGCAGCCCCAAGGTCGCGACGAACGCGCCGATCAGGCGTGTGCCGGCCAAGTCGACGCCCTCGGCGAAGGCTCCACCCAATACCGCGAAGCCCACCCCTCGCCCATCGACCACGAAGCGCTCGAGGAAGGCTTCACGCGCGGCCTCGTCCATGCCAGCGGCCTGGGCCCAGGTGGGAATCTGCGGATGGCGCTCGGCCAGGTGCCCGGCCACTTGCTGCAAGTACTCGAAGCTGCTGAAGAACGCCAGATAGTTGCCAGGCTGGCGTTGGTATTGTTCGGCGATCAGCTCGACGATGGGCGCCACCGAGGCCTGGCGCTGCTGGTAGCGGGTCGACACCTGGCTGACGATGCGCACCTCCAGTTGTTCGGCCTGGAACGGCGCCTGCACCTCCAGCCAGGCGGTGTCGTCGGGCATGCCCAGCAGATCGCGGTAGAAGCGTTGCGGGCCCAAGGTGGCGGAAAACAGCGTGACGCTGCGCGCGGCGCGCATGCGCGGGTTCAACAAGCGCGCCGGCACCACATTGCGCAGGCACAGGGTCGCCAACTTGCGCTTGCGCGGGCCGTTGCGCAGGGTGATGTCGAACAGGTAGTGCTCGTCGAACAGCTCCGCCACCCGGCTGAATTGCAAGGCATTGAAGTAGAACTGCAGCAGCGCCGGGTCGATCTGCGTCGGGGTTTGCTCCAGGCGTTCCTGCACCTGGCCGAGGAACTGCTGCAACACCCGCAGGAACGCCTCGGGCAGCCGCTCGCTGGCCTGGTACGGCGCGCCCTGGTCCTTGAACAGGGCGTTCCACTGGCGGTTGAGCTTGTCGAGGGTCTTGTCCAGGCCGGCAGGCGGATTCTGCCGCAAGGCCAGCAGCTGCCCCTGGTCGAAGCTGGCGCTGTACATCTGCCGGCCGCGTTCGACCAGGTTGTGCGCCTCGTCCACCAGCACCGCCACGCGCCACTGGTTGGCTTGGCTCAAGCCGAACAGCAAGGCGTGGGCGTCGAAGTAATAGTTGTAGTCGGCGACGACCACATCGACCCAGCGCGCCATCTCCTGGCCCAGGTAATAGGGGCAGACCCGATGCGCCTGGGCCACCTCGCGCAGGCTGGCCTGGTCCAGCACCGGTCGCAGCCCTGCGGCCTCGCGGGCAGCGGGCAGCCGATCGTAGAAGCCTTGGGCCAGGGGGCAGGATTCGCCGTGGCAGGCGCTGCCCGGATGCTCGCAGGCCTTGTCGCGGGCAATCAGCTCCAGGGTGCGCAGCGCCGGTTGGGTGCTGGCACGCTCGATCTGCTGCAAGGCGTCCAGGGCCAACTTGCGTCCGGGGGTCTTGGCCGTGAGAAAAAACACCTTGTCCAGCTGTTGCGGCACCACGGCCTTGAGCAGCGGGAACAGCGTGCCAAGGGTCTTGCCGATACCGGTACTGGCCTGGGCCAGCAGGCAACGACCGGTGCTGACCGCCTTGTACAGGGTTTCGGCCAACTGGCGTTGGCCCTGACGAAACTGCGGATAGGGAAAAGCCAGGGTTTGCAGGCCTTGATCGCGTTCGGCCAGGCGGCGTTCCTGGGTTTGCGCCCACACCAGGAACCGTTGGCACTGCAGGTCGAAGAACGCCTCGAGCTCCGTGGCGCTGCAGGTCTGGTCGATCAGGGTCTGGCGATCGCTGTCGACGTCCAGGTATAACAGCGCGACTTCGATCGCGTCCAGCCCACGGCTCTGGCACAGCAGCCAGGCGTAGACCTTGGCCTGGGCCCAGTGCAGTTGCCGATGGTTGTCAGGCTGGCGGGACAGGTCGCCGCGGTGGGTCTTCACCTCTTCCAGACGATTGCGCACCGGGTCGTAGCCATCGGCCCGACCGCGCACCTTCAAGCCCGGGTATTCACCGCTGAGGGGCACCTCGACCTCGTAGTCAGCGCCCCGGCTCGCCGCCACGCGGCGGTGGCCCTCGATGCCCTCCTGCGCCGTGGGCGACGGCGTGAAGCGCAGATCCAGATCGCCCACCTTGGCACTGAACTCGCACAGCGCCCGCACGGCCACACTGTAGGTCATGCCGCCTCGCGCCAACGCACGTGACACACCTCCACGGGAAGCCCGTGCTGTTCGCAGAAGGCCAGCCAACGCAACTGGTTGTCTTGCAGGCGGTCGCCGGGCCCTTTGACTTCGATCATCCGATAGCGGTTCTGGTCGGGCCAGAACTGGATCAGATCGGGCATGCCGGTGCGGTTGTTGCGGATGTCCTGCAACAGGCGCAGGAAGCAGGCTTGCAGATGCGCCGGTGGCAGGCAGTGTAGCGCCTGCTCGAGCAGCGCCGGGGTCAGCACCTGCCAGATGACGAAGGGCGACTGCAAACCGTACTTGGCGGTGAAGCGCTCGACGATCACCTGGCGATAGCTGCCGTCGGCCAATTGCTCGATGCAACGGTCGAAGTGGGCTTGGCGGCGCAGTTGGAAATCGACGTCGTGCAGGTCTTGCGGCGCGCTTTGGAACGGGTGGAAAAAAGCCCCTGGAATGGGCGCGAACACTGCATCCCAACACAGCAAGCCGAACAAGCTGTTGAACAGCGTGTTCTCCACGTAATGCACCTCGCCGCCCGCGTCTTCCAGCAGATGCTGACGCACCGCACGCTCGACGCCGAGCGCGGCCATCTCACGTGGTAGTTCCAGTTCCAGCGTGCGTACCGCGCGGGCGCGGCGGCGCGGCTGCGGCGGGCCGCCGAGCTTGCGCAACAGGCGCGGCAGCATGCGCTCGCAGGCCTGAGCCTCCAAAGCGTTGGCAGGCGCCGCCGCCATCTGCGTCGCCAGCTCGAACGCCGCCTGCCACTGCTCGCTGCGCTCATGCACGCGGACCTGGCGAATGCGTGCCTCGGCGTGGCTGCAATCGCGATACACCGCCAGCGCCAGCGGCCAGTCGGCCAGCCGCTCGCACTGCTGGCCGACCTGGAACAGCAAACGCGAGCGGCGCCGCTCCAGCCAGGGGTTGTCGGCATGCAGGCCCTGCACGGCCGCATGCAGCTCGGCGGGCGAGGCGCCCGCGTCCAGGCGTTCGGCGCATTGATGCAAGGCCATGGCGAGGATGATTTCACTGCGCTGGCGCAAGGCGCGGGAATCAGCGCAGAAGGCCACCCGTTCGAAGCGCAACACGCCCATGTCGGCCAAGACGAATTCCGACCAATCCTGGTAGAGATTGCCGAAGAACAGCAGCCTCAGGCGATCGCACAGCGGTTGCAGCTGCCAGTGCAGAATGCGCACAGGCAACTGCGGAAGCCACTCGGCCAGCGGCCGGGCCGGCAGTTGCAGCTCGGCAAGCTGCAACAGCAGTTGGGACTTGGCAGCCCGTGGCCGCGCCAGCAGATGGCCGAAGCCTTGGGCCAGCTCGTCCTTGAGCAGCACGGCGCCCAACTGTTCCAGGCTCAACGGCGCGTCGTCACGGACCCAGCCTTGCTCCAGCAGGGGTCGCAAGGCCAGGTGAGTGTCGCCGATCTCTGCGTAGTCGAGCCGATCGTCACGGAATAGCTCGCCTTTGCGCATCACCATGCGCACCAGCAAGGCCTGGGACGTTTCGGGCAGTTCGACGAATCGCCGGACGAATGCCTGCTCGTCGTCGTCGAGCAGATCGGCATAGCGCATCCCGACCCAGGCCAGCACCTGGCGGAAGTTATACAGGTAGTAGAGCGGGTCTTCGACGGAGTGGGCGATCACAGTGCAAGGGCCGGGCAGCGTAAAAGGGGCACTGTTTATACATACAGACCCGCTCCAGTGACAAGCGCCATGGATCGGATGGCTACCGCGCGCTTGCTGCTCTCTTTTTCAATCGCCCGTGAATGCTTGGCTAGGTGGCGATACTCGACATTTCGCTTGTGTGGCTTGACTGACGAGCGGCATTGTTCTGTCTCATCCAAGGGCGGCTACATGGGGCTGTTTCGGCCTAGGTTCGGCTCTGCGTCTACATACCTAGACGCAGGTTCGGAAAGGCGAAGGATTTTGCAACATTTAAGCGTTACACCCGCTATCGTTTCCCCTGCATATTCGCCCATTTCCAGCAGAGTGAACCCCGTATGCCTTGGTTGAAACGTTTGATCGCGGTGCTGTGCCTGCTCGTGTTCGCAGCCCTGGCGCTGAGCCTGCATTACTACCTGCCGCGCCATGAAGTGGTGCGCGTCACCGGGGTCGAGGTCAAGCGCATGGACGCCGATGGCGTGATCAACGCCGAGAACCCGGCCGACGGGCCGACCCGCGACGTCTACTTCATCAACACCGTCACCAACGACGCCACCCGCGACGTGACCGTGTACCGCAACGAAGACACCGGCTGGGGCTTCCCCTGGTACTTCAAGTTCGACAGCGCCGACCTGCAGGCCAAGGCCCAGGACTATTCGCGCGACGCCAACCAACTGGCGGTGATCCGCTACTACGGCTGGCGCTTCCAGATGTTCTCGATGTTCCCGAACGTCACCGACATCAAGGCCACCCATACCGCAAGCACGCCGTTCCCAGTGTTCAACACCCTGTTCTTCGCGGTGTTGCTGCTCATCGTGTTGGGCGTCGTGCTGGCGGTACGTAACCGCCTGCGTCGCCGCCACCGGCCGATGGCGCCGGACATGCCGCCGCGCTGAAAGCGATTGCCGACATTGCCGCTGCGCCAAGGTCTCATGATGCGCAGCGGCCTCCCTGCCCTGCTTAGCATTTGAACAAGGAGATCCCATGCAACTTACTCAGGGTCAGCGCCTCCCTTTGAGCAGCCTCGGCCTCGGTACGCGCGTCAGCGTGGCGGTCAGCATCGAATGTCGGCATGAAATCGACTTCGCCTGCTTCGGCCTCGACAGTCAAGGCAAGCTCTCGGACGACCGCTTCATGGTGTTCTTCAATCAACCCAGCGCCCCTGCAGAAGCCATTCGCTTGCGTGGCCCAGGCCAATTCGATATCGATCTGGCCGCGCTGCCGGCCAGCATCGAACGGCTGGTGTTCACCGCAGCCATCGATGGCGACGGGGCGATGAACGCGATCGGGAGTGGCCGCTTCACGGTCGCAGGCACCGGTCAGGCCACCGCAGCCACTTGCGCGTTCGGGCCGAGTATCTTCAATGCCGAAAAAGCCATCATGGTGCTCGACGTTTATCGTAAAGGCGGCGAATGGCGCGTGCTGGCCAACCTGCAAGGCTTCAGCGAAGGTCTGGCTGCATTGGTTCGACACTTCGGCGGTGAGGTGTTGGACGAGCCGGCACCCGTGCCCGCTGCCGCTACCGTGCAGGCCACCTTCTCGCTAGAGAAGAAAGTCGCCGCGGCGGCACCGGCGCTGGTCAACCTGGCCAAGAAGGCGCAAATCAGCCTGGAAAAGAACAAGCTCACTCAGGTGAAGGCCAAGGTGGCGGTGGTGCTGGATGCCTCGGGCTCGATGAATGGCCAATACAGCCGTGGCCGTGTCCAGGAAGTGCTCGATCGTCTACTGCCGCTGGCGGTGGCCTTCGATGACGACGGCGAGCTGGACGTATTCGCTTTTGGCGCCAAACCGGTGCAACTCTCCCCTGCCACGCTGCACAATTACCAGCACTACGTGACCAGCGATCAAGGTGGCTGGCGCAAGTGGGAGGTGGGCGCAAGGATCAATGACGAGCCCAAGGCCATGCGCCTGGTCATGGATTACTACCGCCAGGCGGGCGACAGGACTCCGGTATACATCCTGTTCGTCAGCGATGGTGGTGTGCACGAGAACCGCGCCATCACCCGCCTGATGATGGAAGCGTCCAACCAGCCGTTCTTCTGGCAGTTCGTCGGCCTGGGCGGGTCCAATTACGGGATACTGGAAAAGCTCGACGACATGGCTGGCCGTGTAGTGGACAACTGCAACTTCTTCGCCCTGGATGACCTGCACGACGTCTCCGAAGAAGTGCTGTACGACCGGCTGATGGAGGAATTTCCCGGTTGGCTGCGGGAAGCGAAAAGTAAAAACATCATCGCCTAGACGAAAAAAACCCCTGCATGCAGGGGTTTTTCATAGCGTCGGGGTTAGCCGATGCTTACACCGTGAGCTTCGGCCAGGGGCTTGAGGCCACCCGCGAAACCTTGGCCAATGGCCTTGAACTTGAACTCGTCGCCATTGCGGTACAGCTCACCGAAGATCATGGCCGTTTCGGTAGAGGCGTCCTCGCTCAGGTCGTAGCGTGCCAGTTCCTTGCCATCGGCCTTGTTGACGACGCGGATGTAGGCGTTGCTCACCTGACCGAAGCTTTGCTTGCGCGCATCCGCGTCGTGGATGGTCACGGCGAAGACCAGCTTCTTCACGTCCGGGGCCAAACCGGTCAACTTCACGTTGACCTGCTCGTCGTCGCCATCGCCTTGGCCCGAGCGGTTGTCGCCCAAGTGTTCGATGGAACCATCGGCCGACGTCTTGTTGTTGTAGAAGATGAAGCCGGCATCGTTCAGTACTTTGCCGTTTTCACCCACCACGAACACCGATGCGTCGAGGTCGAACTCTGCGCCGTCGGTGACGCGTGCGTCCCAACCCAGACCGACCGTGACTTCCGCAAGGCCCGGGGCCTCTTTGGACAGCGATACGTTACCGCCTTTGCTCAAGCTGACTGCCATGGGGTGTGTTCCTTCTTCAAAAGTGAGAAATCAGAATGCCAGACCGAAGCCGGTCGCAACGGCTTTGAGGCCGCCTGCGTAACCCTGGCCCACGGCGCGGAACTTCCACTCACCGGCGTTGCGGTAGAGTTCGGCGAAGATCATCGCGGTTTCGGTCGAGGCGTCCTCGGCCAGGTCATAGCGCACCACTTCGTTGCCATTGGTCTCGTTGACCACGCGGATGAAGGCGCCGCCCACTTGGCCGAAGTTCTGCCGACGCGCGTCGGCATCGTGGATGGTCACGGTGAATACCACCTTTTCGACATCGGCCGGGACGCGGCTCAAGTCGACCTTGATCACTTCGTCGTCACCATCACCGGCACCGGTACGGTTGTCGCCGGTGTGCTCGACCGAGCCATCGGCGCTTTTGAGCTGGTTGTAGAAGATGAAGTCGGCTTCGCTGCGCACCTTGCCGTCGCCCTTGAGCAGGAAGGCACTGGCGTCGAGGTCGAACTCTTGGCCATCGGTCGCGCGCGGGTCCCAACCCAGGCCTACGATCACCCGAGTCAGGGAGGGATCGGTCTTGGTCAGGCTGAGGTTGCCACCTTTGGAAAGGCTGAGTGCCATTTGACTAACTCCTTGTGTTTTACCGAGATTTCACTTGGATTCTGCCGATGCGTCGTCCTTCGCGGGGAAGATCACACTGGCGAGGATGCCGATGACCAGGGTCACCATGACGATGAGCAAGCTGGTGTTCGGATCGATGGTGTAGCCGTGGTGGAACATGTGGTCGGTGGCGTTGAGCGCCAGTTTCAGAGCGATGAAGAACAGCAGAGCGACGACCGCTTTCTCCAGGTGCACCAGGTAGCGCTTGAGCGCTTCGAGCACGAAGTACATGGTCCGCAGACCGAGAATGGCGAACAGCATGGCCGAGTAGACGATCAGCGGCTCACGGCTGACGGCGATCACCGCCGGTACCGAGTCGAAGGCGAACAGCACGTCGGAGACTTCCACCACCACCAGGCAGAGGAACAGCGGCGTGGCGAACAAAGTGCCTTTGGCAGCCAGACTCATGCCCTTGTTCTCGGGCTTGAGCAGCTCACCTTCGAGTTCCTTGCGGCGCACGAAGAAGTGGTTGCCGTGCAGTTTCGGCCAGACCGGGAACAGCATCTTGGCGAAGCGATAGGCGATGTGCTTGGAGTAGTCCTCCTCTTCCTCATCGTCCCCGCCGCTTCTAAGCATCATGATCGCCGTCCAGGCAACGATCACCGCGAACACCACCTCGACCCATGGGCCGAAGGCCAGCAGGCCGGTACCGATGGCTACGAACACGCCGCGGAAGACGATGGCACCGATGATGCCCCAGTACAGGATGCGGTGACGCAGGTTATCCGGCACCTTGAACCAGGCGAAGATGGCCATGAAGACGAACAGGTTGTCGACGCTCAGCACTTTTTCCAGGGCATAGCCGGTCACGAACAGGCTGGCGACCTGTGGGCCGTGATGGATGTAGAGAAAGCCTGCGAATGCCAGGGAGATGGCGATCCAGAACACCGACCAGATGGAGGCGTTGGCCAGGGTGATCTGCTTGTCGCCACGGTGCGTGACCATGTCCAGCAGCAGCGCGCCGACCGCGATGCCGATGAAGACCGCCATGGTCAGCGGGGGAAAACCGATATGGGTAGCTTCCACAGTTGTTTACCTTAGAGTTCGAAATCAGCCGGGTTGAGGCCCAGCTCCATGCACATCTGACGGCAAGCCGCCTTTTCCTTCTCGTCGAACTCGCCGTCCGACGCCCCGATGGCGCAGGTCACACGTACCAACAGGCGCGCGGCGCTTTCGTTGTCCTTGATCCGGCCGATGACCTTCAAGGCTTCCGCCTGACCGATCTGCGGATCGAATTCGAACTTGGCCACCGCGTCGTTGAACACGGCCAGCACGTCGGTGAGGCTGAACACCTTGAGTTCCGGCGAAGTATTGAGAAACGCCGCCATCTTCTGTTTTTCTTCGGCACCCGCGCCGTTGCTGGCCATGGCGACCATGGCGCTGGCGTTGGAAATCGCCTCCATGAATTTGCGGTTCTTGTGCTTGGCCACTTCGGTGGTCAGCGTTTCGCGGGCTTTAGCCGCGTTGGTTTTGAGCCATGCCAGCATGGGTATCACCTCTACAGACGGGCTCGGCCCGCGAATGATGAGTCACTTGGAACCTGCGCTCCAGCGCATGCCCCAGTTGTAAGCCTTGTCCATCGGTTCCTGGGAACGATGGAAATCGACGCGGCGGGTCACTTTGACCGAGCCGCCGTCGTTTTCCAGCAGCGCGATGGCGCAGCAGCCCAGACGACCGCCCTCTTCGTTCAGACGTACTTCGATTTCCGGTTGCCCTGGGACGAAAATGGTGACCACGCCATCGGTCTCCGTCCAATTGGGCGCGCCCTCGTAGATGAAGGCGTAGACCAGGATGCGGCGCACTTCGCTCCAACGGTCGCCATTGATGTGCAGCCATTCGCCGCCGGACACGGATCCGGTACGGTCATCGCCCATCAGTTGCACATACGGCTCGTCGTGCAGCGAACCGAACGCATTGCCCAGCGCCTGAACCACGCCTTTATAGCCGTTTTGCAGTTCGAACAGGCAACCGACATCGAGGTCGACCGATTTGCTGCGTCCGAAGAAGCCCGTCTTGCCTTTGTTCCAGTTGAGGTTGACGCGAATCTCGCCGAAGCCGCCGGCCTTTTTGTCGAGGCTGATGGAAGCGCGGGACTTGTCGAGGGTGATCTTGCTCAGGCTCACGCTGGGCTTGGGCGCAGGAGGGGGCGCTGGTGTGGCGGCCGGTGCCGATGCGGGCGCAGGACTCGGCGTCGATGCAGGGCCGGCAGTAGGTTCGGGAGCGGCGATGTCCACCCCGAAATGAGTCGCCAGCGGGGCCAGCCCGCCGGCAAAACCTTGGCCGACGCAGCGGAATTTCCAGGCGCCCTGCCGGCGGTAGAACTCGCCCAGAATGAGCGCGGTTTCGTTCATGCCTGCCGTCGGAATCTGCGCCTCTATGTCGTTTGAAAGGCGAACGCTGAGGCTGGAAACGCGCGCAAAAGCGGCCTTGTTCTCGTGGATGGTGGCAGTCAGCGCGACCTTGTCGATAGCGGCGTCGAGACGGGCCAGGTCGATCGAGAACACCGCGCGCCCAGGATTGCCTTCGACCAGTTGTAGAGCGCCTGACAACACGCTGGGCTGGCCGTAGAAGCACATGTCGTCGTCGCTGCGCACCTTGCCGCTGGCGGCCAGGGCGAACGCCGAGACGTCGATATCGGCACCGGGGATGGCCGAGTAGACCACTTCCACCCGGCTAAGCGCGGTGTCGACCGCAGCGTTGGCGCCTGGCGCGAGGCTGGTCATGCGCGCACCGCCTGGGCCGCGAGACCGACCAGATCGTCGACCGTACGCCCGCTGGCGGTCGAGCCGATGGTATGGAACTCCCAGCCTCCCGCGCCACGCGACAGACGCGCCATGACCAGGCCGGTATGTGCGCCTTGCTGGGACAGGTTGAAACGTGCCAGCTCGACGTTGTTCGCCGGGTTGACGATGCGGCAATAGGCGTTCTGTACGCGCTCGAAGTTTTCCCCGGTGAAGGAATTGACGGTGAACACCAGGTGAGTCACTGCCGCCGGCAGGCCATTGAGATCGACCTGGATGGATTCGTCGTCGCCATCGCCCTCGCCGGTACGGTTGTCGCCGTTGTGCACCACCGATCCGTCACGCGATTTGAGTTGGCGGAACCACACGACGTCCATCGACTTGAGGTTCGCGTCGAACAGGATGCACGAAGCGTCCAGGTCGATCCCGCCGCCGCCGCCGAACAGTTTGCCCAGCAGACCGGCCTTGACCGGGTCCCAGCCCAGCCCAAGGGTGACCTTGGACAGGCCGCTACCGGCGGTCTTTTCCAGGGAAATGCTTTGGTTCTTCGAAAGGGTGAGTGCCATGGTTACGCTCCTTGTTGATCGTCATGCTGCCGGGTCGCAGCGGCGTTGCCGGTGACCGAGTGCTTCATCACTTCGCCTTCTTGCAGCTTGGCGCCGATACGGCGAATGTTCAGCCGCCCACGTTGCCAACGCGGGTGGAAGTGCCGCCAATGCGGTTCCTGCGCTGCGGCCAACAGTTCATGGTCGCCACGGGTATCGCCCCAAGCCCGCAAGCGGTACTGCTCGAGCGCACCATAGATCGCTTCCAGGCGCAGTACCTTGTTTTCGCAGCGGCAGTTGCTCCCGCTGATGGCACCGGTGAGGCGGCCATCGACCACTTCCAGTTCGGTGGCGATCAGTTTGATGCCCAGGTGCTCGGCAAAAGGTTTGAGCACGATACGCGGCGATGCTGAACAGATCGTGACATGCGCGCCGCTGGCGACTTCAGCTGCCACCGAGCGGACCCCGGCCGGGCGCATCAGGCGTTTCCAGTAGGCCGCCCTGAACTCGCCGGCCTTGCGCTGCACCCATTGCTCTTCCACGCCGGTCAGGAAAGTGGCGATCAGAATCGCCTTGAGTTCGTCGCGGGTCATGCCCTTGCCGATGTAGCGCAGGCAGTCGGGCAGCATGCGCAGGGCGCGGGCGGCGAAGGCACGCTTGCCGAACGCGAACAGCAGGAACGGCAAGAAACTGTCGCGATGGGTCAAGGTGCCATCGAAGTCGAATACCGACAGAACATCTGCGCCTGCAGGGCCCGCCTCCATCATTTCCTGGGTCATCGAGCGACCTCCGCTAATCGTACCGGTTCTGCGATCCCGCCTTCGGCGGGCTTCACTCCATGCCATTTGGCGCGTTCCAGGATGTTGGTCGCCCAGCTCTGGTGGGTGGCCGGCTCCAACATCGCATCGTTGTGCCTGAATACCGCAGGCGCGGTGTCGTTGAGAATCATACGGGCGCAATTGAGGTCTTCGATGGACACCCTAAATGCCTCGTTGATCGGCGCGATCTGAGTGGGATGGATCGCGGTCTTGCCGACCAGACCGTGGGCGATGTCCAGCTGTAGCTCCTCGGCCAGCAACGCAGGCGTCGCCAACTGCTCGAACACCGGACCTGTCAGCGCGAAGCCCTGCGCGCCGAGCACACCTGCGAGCATCGGAATCACGTAGCCCATCGGGGTTTGATAGAGGGTGGTGGCCGGGTTGCGACGCAGGCCCAGGCAACTCATCAGGTCGTTGCCGCCGATGCGCAGCGCCAGTACGCGTTCACCCAGCGCTTCGTGCAGTGCAGAGCCCATGTCGGCCATGGCGTTGGGGTGGAAGACCTCGCGGGTCTCCAGGGTCGGCATCAGCAGCAGGTCGGGATTGGCTACCGCCAGCGCCCATTGGTTGAGGCTGGCCATGCACAGCTTGGGCAACACGAAACCATCGGCGCTGGTGATATCGGCCCAATCGTTGAGCCGGGCGGCCATGTCGGCATCGCGCGGCCGGATGAATACCAGCGGGCCGCTGTTGGCCTGGTCGTGGCGCAGCCGGGTTTTGCTCTGCGCCAGCACTTCGCGTAGCGACGCCAACGCGTGGTCGACGTCGGTGGCGGCCACGGCGTCTTCCAGGCAGATCACCAACGAGCGCAGGCCGGGCAGTTTCGTGCCCTGCACAACCTCGAGAATGTCCGGCCGGGTGGCCGGCATGTACAACGTGGCGCCCAGGGCGAATGGAGAAATGTGTTTCATCGGCTGACCCCCCGAATGATGGTGACCGCTCGATACGGACCGAGTTCATCGCCCACGGCCTGAACCTCGATACCGGCGCGGTCGGTCAGGTGGATGAGCAGTTGAACGTCGGCGTCGGCGCGGTCGCGCACCAACACCTGATCGGGCACGCGGCGCAGTACCGCCCGGGTCGCCTCGGCGATGCCGGGTTTGATGCGATTGAGGTTGGCGATGTCGAAACGCCTGGCCAGGCCCTGCACCACCGCGAGGGCTTCGGCTTGCAATCCCGCGGTTTGGACAGGCGTCCAGGGCCGGGCCGGTGCTACGGCCACCCCTACCCGCGCCGCCTCGATCCGTTCGATGAAACTGCGGGTCACGTCGTGCTCGCGCAGCGCATCGTAGACCACACAACCGTGCAGGCCGCCTTCGACCGGCCATATCGAGCGCGACACCAGACCCGATACCGTAGCGCCCAGGATGCCCGAGGGGATGATCCAGTCTTCGGCCGAGGCCGCCAGCCAGGCTCGCCCGCACGGGTCGGCGAGCACGACCAGGCGCGGTGCGTCGGTGAAGCGCGGGTCTGCCCCCAGGCAACGTTGCAGCTCGCCGGCGATGGCACCCTTGCCGGTCCAGCCATCGACGAACAGGATGCTGTCTGCGCCATGGGCGTCGATGATCGCATCCAGCGCCTCCTGATCGATGCCACGGTCGCGCACGATGCTGACCCCGTAATGCTGCACATCGCGTCCCAGATCGCGCAATGCCCGGCGTAGCAGCACGCCGAGCGGCAGCCCTGCACGCACGAAGGACACCAGCGCCAGGGTCGTGCCCGGCGCGTGTCCGGCGAGCGCCAGTGCCAGGGCCTGCACGTCGGCGGCCATGCGCTCGCCATTCTGGTGCAGACTGCGTTCATACAAAGCCATGTGCGTGGCCGAGGGCGCATGTTCGGCGCTGATCATTTCCGAGTAATGCTTCTGCTGGGTCTGGATCAGCCGTTCCTTTTCCAGCACGTCGGTCAGCTCGAGGTTTACCGGGCGCAGAAGGAACTGTACGTCATCGGGCAGATAGCTGCCGCTACCGACGGTTGCGCAAGGCAGGCGGAGTTCACGCATCAGCATGCTCCTGCACCAAGGCCGCCAACTGGCTGCTCGCAGGGGTCGCCCAGAAATCGCACAGGTTCATGAAGCCAAGGTCGGTGATGCTGTCGCCAAAGCCCAATACCGGGCGTTCGCCCCGTTCGCGTCGATCGCGCTCCAGGTAATGGCGTACCGCCTGGCGCTTGGACAGGCCGGCGGGCAGCAGTGCGAGGTTGTTGCCATTGCGGTGGCTGTGCATGTCCGCCAGCAAGCCCCGGGCTTCGAGTGCGTTGAGCACTTTCAGCAGGTCGTGATCGTGGCCGTCATTGTGTTTGACGACTACATAATGGCGCTGGTCGGCCTCCTCCACCACCCAGCCGCGCAGGGAAAGGCCCAGCTCGCCTGCCAGGCCCAGCGCGGTGTCGCACAGCGCCGGCAGACGTTCGTGGAACGGGCCTAGCACTTCGTTCATGACAGCGTGCCAATGGGCATCCACTTGGCCTTCGGCATCCAGGATCAAACCGCCATGGGCGCAGATCGCGTCGCCATCGAACGGCAGCTTGACGCGGGCGAACGCCTCGGCGCTGCGGGCCGTCACTGGGACGACGTCGGCGCCGCTCAACAACCACTTCAGCAAAGCCTGCTGCACGGGGTTCTGATAACCGCTCACTTCGCCTGCGACGTCGTACGAAGCCGGGTGCCGGGCGCTGCCTGACGGCATCTTGCGGGCGGTCTGAAACAGCGTGTCGTCCAGGTCTACGAGGACCAGGGGGCGTTCATTCGCCATCGACGATGACCTCCGCATCAAGGGTTTCGATCAGCGAACGCGGCACGGCTTCGGCCGCCGTTTCGCTGCAGATCAGCACACGGTCGAACTGGCCGGGCGCCACGTTGTAAAGAAAATTGACGATGCCCAGACCGTAGTTGTCGGAGAAGCTCAACGCATGCTCGATGCAATGGCCCAGCGCGATCGGTGAGCGAGTGGTGGAACTGAAGCGCACGTCGGCCCCATCCCGTTGGAGGCGCTCGGCCAGGAGAAAGGGTTTCCACACGAATTCGCCGGTGCCCAGGACCAAGACCCGCTCGCCTGGACTGACGCGAACATTCGGGCCGAGCGTGTCTTCGATACCGCAAGTGCCCAGGCGCCCCCAATCGTTGGCTGGGTCCACCGGCCAGTCGCCGACCGCTACGGTACCAGTCTCCGGCATCTGCGGCAGAGGTGCGGTGGGGTCTTCCTTGAACCGGTAGCTGCCTTTGAGCAGTGACACCTGCTGTACCGTGGAACCCAGGTGGCTGCCCAGGGCATCACTCGACCAATCGGTCAGTACGCAGGTGACGACGCGTTCGATGTGGTTCAAACCCGCATCGAGCAACGCACGGTGCACATTGACGAAGGTCCGCCCGGTCGAGGCTTCGTCGTCGATCAGCACCAGCGAACGCGCACTGCGCAGACGCGCAGCGAGCGCCGGATCGGTCGGTTCGTGGATCAGATGGGCGCTGGCATGGCTGTGCTCTTCTTCGAAGCGGGCGAAGATCCGCTCGCCGACGGGGTGCCGCGTGCTGACCAGGTACATCGTGTCGTCACGCCTGGCGCTATAGGCGCGGTGTACGCCGGCGCCCAGTCCGACAGCCGTCTCGGCCATGCCGAGCATGAGCACTGGGCCTGGCAGGTCGGTGGGAATCTGCGCGGCCAAAGCTCGATAGGACTGCTCCATCAGCGCCGGTTCGACGGGAATGTGCTTGCCCAGCACGCGCGAAACGAAAAGGAACGCGCGCTTGGGGTTACGCCGCTCGGCGAAGCCGAACAGCGATCGAGCAGGTACGTCGCCGCCCTGGACATCGACTTCGAGCACGCCGCGCGTGAGGGTCGCGCTGAGCCGGATGGGTTGCTGGTTCAATGCACTGTGTTCCCTGTGTGGAAGAAGTCCCTAGGACAACGTCTGTATAAGCAGCTGAGGCGGCTCATCATCGGCGCGCCTCGATTTTCCAAAGCGACGGCTGCGCGATTCTGGCGATCTCGGCAGCACTCTTCAGCGGGCTGGCCGCGTGTGTCAGAAATGGCACATGGCAAGCTTCGAGAAAGGCTGCCAGCAGTTGGCCTTTCACGGCGAAATTCATGCTTTGCGCGTCGGCGACCGTGGAGGTGACCATTCCCACGACCGCACCGCTGGCGTCGAACAACGGGCTGCCGCTGGAGCCGGGCTGGATGGCGGCCGTGAACTGCAACAAAGTCGTGTCGTTGCGCAGGCCGAACATGGCCGACACACCGCCTTGGGTCACATGAGCACCGCCGCCGGCCAAGCCTGACAGCGGAAATCCCACCGCCGTGACCGGATCGCCCAGGCCACATCCGCCTGCCGTAGCGATGGGCAGGGGTTGCAACACGGCGCCGTCGACCCGCAGCAAGGCCATGTCGTTGGTACCGTCGACCATGATCGGCTCGGCCCGGTGCCGGCCACTGAAGGCATTGATCTCGATCGTGTGCATGCCTTCGATGACGTGCGCGCAGGTCAGGAGCATGTTGCTCGAGACCGCAAACCCGGTACCGGTCGCCTTGGAGGGGCCGGCGTCGGGGCTGCCGCCGCGCTCTGCAGGTCGGTCCGGATGCGCCTCGTCCAGCTCGATGCCCAGCCGCCTGCCGAAGGCCGCGAGCCCGTAGGCCGAGCCTTCGGCCAGTGCGCGGAATTTCCAGTGCCCGCCACGTTGGTAAAACTCACCCAGGATCAATGCGCTCTCGCCGTGGCCGCTGACATCGAGGGTGTAGCGAATCCGCTGCTCGATATCGAGGGTGAAGGCGCCTACCACGCCCAGAGGCCCAAGGTTGTCATAGCGGTACACCAGCAGCAGGACACGGTCGCTGCCAGCGGGCAACGCATCCAGACGCAGCTTGCAACCGACGTAGGACGGATCGCCGCTCCAGGTCATCCAGCCCGTCTGTTCGACGTGCAATAGCGCCGCAGGCCCGGTGGGCGCGCGGCGCTCGTTGACCGGCAGCAACGCCACCGCCACCGACGCACCGAAGGCGTCGGCAAGCGCGGTGGTCAATACCCAGTCGGTTTCGGAGCTGCCTAGGGCTGTATTGGCACCGGGTGTCAGCATGGCTCGCTCCGAGAGTGAAAAGGGCCTGGCCAATCAATGGCGACTGCGAACTTGCAGGGCATGATGTCAACGCTCCGGCGCGGCAACGGCGACAGTGATCGGCTTCACCCTGACGCTCTCGATCCACTCACCGTGCGGCTCAGGCAACCCCAGCCGGCGCGCCGCGAAAATACCCGGCAGATTGACGCCCGTCAGGCGTGTATAGCCGATGCCGCCGGAATAGCGTGGATTGATTTCCAGAAGCCTGGGTTGGCCGTCGCCATCGTCACGGGTTTGCACGTTGACGATGCCGTCGCATTGGAAATGCTCCGCGGCGGCCAGCGCCAGCCGGGTGGCCGGCGTGTCGCGCTCGAAACGCTGATGCACGCCGGACTTGCGGCGCCCGACATAGGCCACCACCCTGCCAGCCTCGCAGACCATGTCGACCGAGCATTCGGCGCCGGGTAGGTAGGGCATGACCAGCAACGGCTCGCGCGGCGATTGCGCGGCGTAGGCTTGGAGGTAGGTTGCGAAGTCCACCTCTCGACTGTCGGGGTTGGCGAAACAGCGGAACGGGTCGAGACCTTCGCGCAGGCGCCAGAAGCCTTGGCCATAGATGCCGACCACCGGTTTGATGCACACCTCCCCACTGGAGCGACACGCCTGATAGGCAGCGGCCAGTTCGTCGGCACTGGTGACGGTGATGGCAGGGATGCAAGCGAGTCCAGCAGCTTCGGCACGGGCGGTGAACACGGCCTTGTCGTCGACCCACTGGAACGTCTGCACGCTCAGCCCGCCGGTGACGAGGGTCAGCCCAGCGGCTTCGAAGGCGTGGCGTTCGGCTTCATATGCAGCGCCCAAGCGCCCGGCCACTACGACGTGCACGCCGTGCTGCAAAGCCGTACGGATCACCCATTCGACGCGCTCTCCAGACGTTTCAGGTTCGCGCAGCGCGAGGTCGGCCACACCGGTGATTTCCGGTCGATCGCCGCGATGGGAGGCGATTATTCTGACGTGCGAAGGCAGCGCTTCGCGAGCGCCCAGCAGGATGTCGCGTTGGGACGCTTGCCCTTCCAGAAACCAGATCATGGGTTACCTAAGGATGGTTGAACTGCGGACACCACAGGGCCGCATCCTGTCAAGCGCGAAGCACCGTACCGGCACTTCACGAAATGGCCTCAGTATGAGCCTGGACACGCTCCGTGCGTAGCCCTCCAAGTCGTTGAAAGTACGGGAATTGTATTGCGACTTGTGAACACGACTGGCAGACGGGCATTGTGCCACGTTAGGACTTGGAGCACGCGCAGTGGAGAAAAATCGCCTGTGAAATCGGACCTCCCTCTCAACTGTATAGCTCAAGACAACATCGAGCGGTGAACATGGCGCGGCTTTAGCGAGCGCTGGGCTTCATCAGCCGCAAACTGGAGTCGCGCTTGGCCAGATGGCGCTGCAGGCAGAGGGTACGGGTATCGGCCTGCAAACCATAAAGCCCGCGCAGACGCGCCAACGACAAACCACTGACATTCACTAGCCAGCGCACCACGGGGTCCGGGCACATCCGGCCCTGAAGGGCATTGTGAAGATAAG
Organism: Pseudomonas sp. MLB6B; assembly: GCF_054508135.1. Classification (NCBI taxonomy): domain Bacteria; kingdom Pseudomonadati; phylum Pseudomonadota; class Gammaproteobacteria; order Pseudomonadales; family Pseudomonadaceae; genus Pseudomonas; species Pseudomonas sp. MLB6B. Next base: position 3,310,736 of record NZ_CP199313.1, read on the forward strand.
GCAGGGCCACTTGCATGTTGGGGTGGCAACGTTGCACGAAGGCTTCCAGTCGAGCCCCATGCTCCACGAAGGGCGCGAACAGTAGGCAGGCGAGCTGTTCCTCGCCCAGGCCATAGCCGCGTTGCAGACGTTGCTCGCTTTCACTGCCCAGACTCGACTCACTGGCCGGCCCCACTCGCAACCACGGCGTCTGCATCGGCAATGTGCTCGGCCGCTCCCGCGCAGCCCCCAGGTACTTGGCCTGGAGCTCGCGCAGATAACCGAGCAGCGGCAGATCGGTGAAGGCATGAAGGCCTTTGCCGTATGCGTCGTTGTCGAAGCGACAGCCCAACATGCCTTGCAGACGATCCTGATGCCCGATGTGCAGCAGCAGCTCGTCAAGGCTCAACAGTTGCAAGCTGCGCCCATAGGCAGCCGATCTTGAGACCAAGTCACCCGCCGGCGCAGGCAACTGCGCCAGACGCGTCTGCAGGCGCGCAAGCGCTTGGATCATCGCGCTTGCGCACTGAAACGCCAGTGCCCTACCAGGCTCGATCAGGCGCAGGCAGCGCCGGCTCCAGGCCAGCAGGCGCAGGCGCTGGAGGTGTGGCATGGCGGTGACCAGCGCGCTCGCGCCATTTCGGGCCCGCAGTGCGGGTGCGCAGGCCTTGGCCAACTGCAACCACAATCGGCTGCCCAGCAGCGCACCCGCTGAGCCCTGCTGGGCGTGTCCGAACAGCAACCAGGCCTCGCGCGCCGATGCCTGCGGCTGCTCCAGCGCGAAAACGTGGGCATCGAGGGGCCGCAAACCGTCGGCGTCGGCCAGGAGCAACTCGACGCGGCTGTCATCGTGCAAATAGAGCGCGTCGAAGCAGCGTAGATGATTGGCCCGTTCCAAGGCCTGCATGCCTGGCTGGCACAGCACCAGCACGCGCAGGGCGAAGGTCTGCGAAAAGCGCTGGGCAAGGCTCAGCTGCGCCGCCCGCAAGCAGGCCAGCAGATGGGCACTGGAGCGGTCGTTGCCGTGCAGCACCAGCAAGCGGAACTCGCCGATCCGCTCAACCCCTCCTGCGGCTACCAGCAGCCGCTGGATCAGCAGTTGCAGCGAGGCCCGCTGCGCTTGGTTCAGGTGGTCGAGCAAGCGTTCGAGCACCTGCCCGAAAATGGCTTGCATGGCATGGTCGTGCATCTCACTCATCGCGTGATTACCTCGTCCCTGAGCGACTCGGGCGAACGAATAACCGGCGTCCTGCGATCAGCACGATCGAGAGGAAGCCTTTCCTACTGGTGACGGTAATAATTCACCAAGGAATTAGCGATGAGGGTTTATTCCAGAAATGTGTAGGAAAGGTTGTTTTGCCGCGTAGGAGTTTTCCTAGCCCCCACCTGGGAGGGCGCACGCCCATACCCAAGCGGGAACGATCACTCCGCGCTGGCGAGGTCCAGTACCACGCGCCCGCCACAAGGGCAGTCGTCCATGTAGCGATGGGCCTGGACCACTTCCTCGAACGGATAGACCTTGACGATCTGCGGCGTCAGCAAGTGCTCGGCGGTGAAACGGTTGATGTCTTGCAGAGCGCGCTGCAGGGCCGGCTTGTCTTGGTCGATGCCCAATTCCGGCTTGCCGGTGAAGTTGCTCACACAGTGCAAATGGAACTGGATGTTCTTCTTGAATGCCGCGCAGGCCGGGAACGGCGTCTGGTTACCGCCTTGCAGGCCGTAGAGCACCAGGCTGCCCCGCGGCGCCAGCACATCGCCCAGAAGCGACATCTGCGGGCCGCCCAATCCGTCGAGCACCATGTCCACACCGCGGTTGGCGGTGAACTTGTTGATCTGCAGGAGCAGGTCCTGCTCTTCGGTGACGATCACGTACTCGGCCCCCAAGCCCAGCAGGTAGTCACGCTGCTCGGCCCGTTTGGTGGCTGCCAGCACTCGCAAACCCAAGGCCTTGCCAAGCTGCACGAAGGCAGGGCCGGCGCAGTGGCTGGCGTCGGTCACCAGCGCAGTTTGCCCAGGTTTGGCCCGGGCCAGGTCCATGTAGGCGAAATAGGCGATCAGCAGTGGCGTGTAGTGCACGCTGGCTTCGATGGGCGTGAGCACGTCGGGGTAGCGTGTCAAAGCGCAGCGCGGCAGCACGATGACATCACCGTACACTGGGTGGTCGTTGGGACTGGTCGCTGGGAAGCTTGCCACCCGATCACCGACCGCCAGGTCCTCGACGCCCTCGCCCACAGCGCTCACCACGCCGGCCATTTCGTGACCGATGCCCGAGGGCAGACGCACCTGGGACAACGCCAGGTCTTGCCGCCAGAGTACGTCGTACCAGCTCACACCGATGGCTTGCACGCGCACCTGCACCTCGCCCCTGGCCGGCGTGGGCTCGGGTCGTTCCTCGCAGCGCAGCACATCGGCGGCGCCGAACTTGTGGAAACGGATGATGCGGGACATCGCCTACCTCGACTGTGTGAATCTCATAAGACCGGACTGTATCCGGAGGCCAGCGCTTAGGCCATCAGTGGTGATTAATAGTCGACATGCCTGCCATCGATTGGGTTCGAGGCAAATTGGCCCATGCCAGCCTGAAAACGATGCAGGGTAACAGCCTTTGCCCGTAAGATTCACCTCTGCTCCCGCCCAGGCAACAGGCCAAGCCCGCCCATGAACCGTAACGACCTGCGCCGTGTAGACCTCAACCTGCTGATCGTGTTCGAGACCCTGATGCACGAACGCAGCGTGACCCGCGCCGCCGAAAAGCTGTTCCTCGGCCAGCCGGCGATCAGCGCAGCGCTGTCGCGCCTGCGCAATCTGTTCGACGACCCGCTGTTCGTGCGCACCGGGCGCACCATGGAGCCCTCGGCCCGCGCTCAGGAGATCTTCGCCCTGCTCTCCCCAGCGCTGGACTCGATTTCCACCGCCGTCAGCCGCGCCGCCGACTTCGACCCAGCCACCAGCAACGCGGTATTCCGCATGGGCCTCTCGGACGACGCCGAATTCGCCCTGTTGCCACTGCTGCTCAAGCGCATCCGCGCCGAGGCCCCCGGCATCGTGCTGGTGGTGCGGCGGGTCAACTACCTGCTGATGCCCACGCTGCTGGCCTCGGGCGAAATCTCCGTGGGCGTTAGCTACACCGCCGACCTGCCGGCCAACGCCAAACGCAAGGTGCTGCGCCGTAGCGCACCTAAGCTGTTGCGCGCCGATACGATGCCTGGGGCAATCAGCCTGGACGACTTCTGCAGCCGTCCCCACGCGCTGGTGTCGTTCGCCGGGGACTTGTCCGGCTTCATCGACGAAGCGCTGGCAGAGCTGGGCCGCAAGCGCCAGGTGGTGCTGGCGGTGCCGCAGTTCAATGGGTTGGGGAGTTTGCTGGCAGGCACCGACATTCTTGCTACGGTGCCGGATTACACGGCCGATGTGCTGACGGCGGCGGGCGGGTTGCGGGCTGAGGAGCTACCGTTGCCGGTGCAGCATTTCGAGTTGCACATGGCGTGGCGGGGGGCGCAGGACAACGATCCGGCGGAGCGGTGGTTGCGGTCGCGGATTCAGATGTTTTTCGGGGACCCGGACAGCCTGCTATGAAACTAAGCCAGGGCGCTGATGTGCAAACCCCTTTTGAACATGACGGTGGCTTTCCAAGACGGCCCCAGGAGCCGTTCGAGAGACGCCGATGCCTTCATTTCCCGACAAGAAGCGCGAACGTTGCTGCAGGATTTCGAATTACCCAATCCTCTCGAATTACCCAATCCTCTCGAATTCACCGTGCTGCCTGACTGGATGCGCTGATGCGCCTTGCCTTGATACAACTTGCCGGAGCCCCCATGAGCGACAAACAACCCTGCCGTCTTTGTGCCACGCCGATAGTGGCTTCCACCTTCGAGCGCAACGACGGGTTATGCATGCCCTGCAAAGGCGGTTATCGGGAAAATATCGAAGCCGGCAAACGCCGCGCCGAAGAGCGCAGGCGGTACCTGGCCAGCCCGCAAGCCCTGTATTGGAACGCATTGGTCGACCGCGTGTACCACACGGCCGCAGGCTTCACGGGGCTGAAATTGGCAGAACAGCACTATTACGCTGTCAGCGTGTTACAAGGCGAAGTCTACAATGGCGGCTTCGACCAGTATTTCGGCAACTCTTCAGGCGATCATTATGCGCACGCTTGCGCGGGCCTTCTCGAACTCGGTGCGACGCAAACGCTGGCCCTGCTCGAAGAAGCCAAACGTGTGCTCTTCGGCACTGAACCTGTGCCCAGCGAGCAAGATGCACGTCAGCTGAGCATGCCTACTTATGCAGACGAACGGGACCTCGAATGCGAGGCTGCACTGGATGCCCTCGACACTCGGTTCTACCAGGACACCGAGCAACTGGACGAGCGTCTGCTGAGGTATGCCGACGAGCACCGGTTGTTCGAAACGGCGGCCGACTGACAGCGGTGTCTCGAAGTCGCTGATCCTCACACTGCACAAGCGTTGGTCCAATGGCGCTCAAGCCAATGACCCACCGCAGCCGACCTACCTTGGATACCTTCATGCTCTACATCGTCATGCTCGGCGGTCGCCACCCCCGCGCCAGCATCGAAGTCCACGACGTGCTGTTCGCCCAGGCCGAGACCTTGGCCGACACCTACCCGCAACTGCGCGCCAACTGGTTCGGCAGCCCCAAGGGATTGCACATCGACGCCTGGATGGAAGTTGACGGCGTGGACGTCTACCGTATCGAGTTCAGCCAGGCCAGCCCGGCACCAGGGGCGCTGCGGCTGTTCTTTCTCAATCTGGGCGGTTACGAACCCGGGGTGTTCGGCGAAGCGCACCGCTACCTGCTGATAGCCGCACCGGACAAAGCCACTGCCAAACGCCTAGGCAGGCACCGCATGGCGAAGGTTGGATCAAGGCACACACCGACGCGGTCTTGGACATCGACGACTGCTTGCCCATCGACCTGGTAAGCGGGCGCTATGTACACCTGGTCGAAGGCGAACACCGCGGCATTGTCCAGCGCAGCGACTATCTGCCGATCTGAGTGGTCGACTGCCGTCCGTCGCCGAATTTCATATCCGCTACAACACGTGTGGATCACGCCCTTCGAAAGATTCATGAGCATTATCTTTTACAGGAGCTTCAATCATGCGTGAGTACCCCAAACCGCCCTTCCCGTCCCAGCCTCAATCCGTGCCGGGTTCGCAGGCGAGAATGGATCCGTATCCCGATTGCGGCGAGGAGTCCTATACGGGCCATGGCCGTCTGGAAGGCAAGATCGCGCTCATTACCGGTGGCGATAGCGGCATTGGCCGTGCCGTCGCGATTGCCTATGCCCGGGAAGGTGCTGATGTCGCCATCGCCTATCTGGACGAACACGAAGACGCCAAGGAAACCGAGCGCTGGGTCCTGGCTGCGGGCCGCAGGTGCCTGCTGCTACCGGGCGACCTCGCCGACAAGCAAATCTGTTACGACACGGTCGACAAGACCTTGGCCGAGTTCGGACACATAGACATCCTGATCAACAATGCTGCCTTCCAAATGTCTCACGACAATCTTGAAGACATTTCAGATGATGAATGGGTTATGACGTTCGACGTCAACATGACCGCTATTTTCCGCATCTGTCAGCGAGCGGTCCCACACATGAAAAAGCGCGGTGGTGGTTCGATCATCAATACCAGCTCCGTCAACTCCGACGACCCTTCACAAGCACTTTTGCCTTATGCGACCACAAAGGGCGCGATTGCCAACTTCACCGCCGGGCTTGCGCAAATGCTCGCCAAAGACAACATCCGCGTGAACAGCGTCGCCCCCGGCCCGATCTGGACCCCGCTCATTCCAGCGACTATGCCCGATGAAGCGGTGAAGAGCTTCGGCTCCGGCTACCCCATGGGTCGCCCCGGCCAGCCGGTGGAAGTGGCGCCGATCTACGTGCTGTTGGGTTCCGACGAGTCGAGCTACATTTCGGGTTCACGCTATGCCGTCACCGGCGGCAAGCCGATTCTCTAGATATAGAAACCAGGCCCGCTACGGCGGGCCCCACCCCTTTCTGCCAACATCGACACACCCATGAGTTTCGCTCGAACCGATCAGCCTATGCCTGTTCAACGCTCTACAGACATCAAGGTAACTCCGTCATGACACGCGACCCCTCCTTGGCCGTTCTGAACTATCTCAAAGCCCACGATCTGCTGCTCACCACCGCCGAATCCTGCACCGCAGGGCGCATGGTGGCGATGCTGGCCGAGCACGAAGGTGCGGGCGAAGTGCTCGAGAGCGGTTACGTCGTTTACTCGCCAGAAGCCAAGCAGCGCCTGCTCGGTGTCGACCCTGGCACCATCGAACGCTTTGGCCTGACCAGCGAAGCGGTGGCCTGGGAGATGGTCCGCGGCGCGCTACGAGACAGCCCTGCCAACGTAGCCATTGCCACCACGGGCGTGGCAGGCCCTGCGCCTGCCTCGGGCGTGCTGCCTGGCACCCTCTGTTTCGCTTGGGCTTTTGCGGGTGAGACCGACGCTGTGTTTACCGCCACCCAGCGTTTTTTCGGGGAGCGTGCGGATGTTCTGCACAATGCAGCACTGCATGGTCTGACGCGTTTGGTGCACTACCATGAACGTTGGTTGAGAAGCGAACGAGCCTGATCCATCTGTGGTCTAGTTCGGAACGATTGGCTGCGAACCAGCGCTCATCCAGGTCAGCTCTGCTTGGAAAGCGCGAAAAGCCCTTGTGCCTCGCGCATGAAGATCTCGACCGTTTTCGGACCGATGCCCTCGAACTCGAGCAACCATCGTTCGAAGTCCACACGCGTGGTGTTTCCAGCCAGCAAGCCTGCATGCTGGTGGGGCATCTGCACCGCGAACTTCCGCGCCAATGCCTGTAGGCGTCGGGCTGTCGATTCGTCATAACGCGTATAGCCTGCCTGGCCCAACAAGCGCACCAAGGTTGCGTGACCGCACTCCACGAACTTGGCCGGTGAATCCAAACCCTGTCGTTCCACCACCTGCCGATAGGCCGCGACGGCTACCAAGGCGCGGATACGCTTGCCGATCAGAAAAGCGGCTACCAGCCAGAGGAACACATCTGCGCCGCGCGGGTTGTCGAGATCGAGGGCGAGGTCTTTGGCAGTGATGGGCTGCATAGGCACCGTTTTAGGCAGTTGAGAGACGAAGCTGTCAATCGACAGCGTCTGCCATGGTAGGTTGCCATGGTCAGCATAGCGAGCCGTCGAACCTGACCAAGCCCCGAGTACACCCGTTGCACATGACCACAAGGATGAGCCCCGTGAACAGCGACACCCCCCGCATCGACATCGTACCCCTGAGCGAAACCCACCTGACCGGCATCACCGCGCTGTACCACGAGCCAGCGGTGTGCCGACAAGTGCTGCAAATGCCCTACCAGTCCACCGAAGTCTGGCGCCAACGGTTGGCGGCGAGCAGTGAACGGCGTGTCCAGCTGGTGGCGCTGCACCAAGGCGAGGTCATTGGCAACATCAGCCTGGAGCAGTCACCACGCATTCGCCAAAGCCATGTCGGTGGCTTGGGCATGAGCGTGGCTAAGGCCTGGCAAGGGCAAGGAATCGGATCGCGGTTGTTGCAGACGGCGCTGTCGGTCGCCGACGACTGGATGAACCTGCGCCGCGTGGAACTGACGGTATTCGCCGATAACGAACCGGCTATGGCCCTCTACCGCAAGTTCGGCTTCGAGGTGGAAGGTCGCTTGCGCGACTACGCCGTACGCGACGGTATCTATGTGGACGCCTTGAGCATGGCGCGCCTGCGCGCTCGATGATGCGCAGTGCGGGGCGCCGACGGCGCGCCCTGCCCTATGCCGCTCAACCTCGGCACTCACCCTGCTGCGCCGACAACGGCACGTCGAACACCTTGTCGAAGGCCCACTGGAACGCGAACGCATAGACGAAGAAGAAAGCGAACAGCGCCAGGTTGGTCAGCAGCGCTTGCCAAAGACCGATCTCCAACCAGAACGCCACCAGAGGCAGCAGCAACAGCACCAGGCCGCCTTCGAACCCCAGCGCGTGCAGCAAGCGGCGCCACAGCGTGCGCTGACGCTGGGCGCGACTGGCTTCCCAGCGTTCGAACGCCCAGTTGAAGGCCATGTTCCAGCTCAGGGCGATACCCGACATCAGGAGCGACAGCACCGTGGAATGCGCCATGCCAGTGTCGAACAGGAACGCCAGGGCCGGCGCCACGCAGGCCACGGCTATGACTTCGTAGAGGATGGCTTGGACGATCTTGCGGGCCTTGCCTTGCATGGGGGATTCCTTGGCGGTGGCCGTTGAGGTTGTAGCGTGGTGAGGCTTTAGAGGCAAGAACGGCCTGTTCGGGGTGCGTCAATCAAGGGGCACGCTGTCCCTCGTCCAGTCCCATTGTGCTCAGGCCGAAGCGCCCATACGGCATAAAGCGCCTCTTACGGCAAGAGCACGTCACTCGATCCGTCTCAAGGCATCCAAATGCCAATACTCGGCAGCCAACTCATCGGCCAGTTGCCGCGCCCGCCCCAGCCGCACCGGCGCTCGCTCGATGTCCACCAACACACTGGCGCACGGCAGGGGTGCCAAGGGCTGCCAGCGTTGCAAGCGGCCGTCGGTGAAGACGAAGCAACGCTGCACTTCGGTCGGATGCTGGCGTGCGCGTGCGGCCAGCCACTCGCGAGCCTGTGCCAACGCCGCCAGCAGCGGCGTGCCGCCCCCGGCGCCGAGGGCCTGCAACCAAGGCTGCAAGGCTGCGGAGGCCTTCAGCCCATGGCGCTGCCAGCGCGGTTCGCGGCCACTGGCGGTGAGCAAGGTAAGGCGAGCGCGTTGCCGATAGGCCTGATCGAACATCTGCGCCAGCAACCCTTTGCACTCGGCCAAAGCACCGTTGCGGCGGGTCGAGCCCGAGGCATCGACGATCACCAGCCACAGCTCCGGGCCTTGGGCCTGGCGCTGTTGCCAGCACAGGTCGCGACGATGTCTGGGCCGGCCCTTGAGCAAGGTGGACACCCAGGCCACGCGGCCCTCGCCGGCGCTACGCGCCTTGCCTCGGGGCACGCCGACCAAGCGCCCCGGTCGAGTTCGAGCATCCACCGCATTGGCGCCACGCGCGCGGATGCTCAGGGCTTTTTTGCCCAGTTCGGTACCTCACGCCGGGCGCCGCCGTTCACGGCTTGCGGCGGCAATGCGCCCCAATCGCCAGGTCCTGCCTGCGGTTCGCTGGCCTGGCCGGCAGGCGGCGGTGGTGGGCTGGGCGCCTGTTCGGGCGCCGGTTGCCGACGGCGGTGACGCAGAGCGAATTCGGCGACCGCCTGGATATCCTCTTCGGCGATCTGGCTGGCGCCACGCCAAGCGGCGTGGGCACGGGCCGCGCGCAGCCAAACAAGGTCGGCGCGCAGGCCGTCCACGCCAGCGGCAAAGCACTGGGCGGCGATGTTGGCCAGGGACGCGTCGTCCAGCTCGATCTGCGCCAATGCCGCCCGGGCAGCCTGGCAGCGCTCGCGCAATTGCGCCTGCGCGGCCTGCCACTGGGCGCTGAAACCTTGCGGGTCTGCGTCGAAGGCCAGTCGCCGGCGGATGATCTGCTGGCGCGCCTCGGGGGCGGGCGAGCCGTCGAGCAGTACGTTCAAGCCGAAACGGTCGAGCAGTTGCGGGCGCAACTCGCCCTCTTCAGGGTTCATGGTGCCGATCAGTACGAAGCGCGCCGAATGACGGTGGGAGATCCCGTCGCGCTCCACCCGATTGACACCGCTGGCGGCCACGTCCAGCAGCAGATCCACCAAGGCGTCAGGCAACAGGTTGACCTCGTCGACGTACAACACCCCGCCATCGGCCCGCGCCAGCACACCGGGGGAGAACTGCGCCTTGCCCTGCCCGAGCGCGGCGTCCAGGTCGAGGGTGCCGACCAGGCGCTCTTCGCTGGCGCCTAGAGGCAGGGTGACGAAGGGCCCGTCGTCGAGCAGCGCCGCCAGGCCCCGGGCCAAGGTGCTCTTGGCCATGCCGCGCGGGCCTTCGATCAGCACCCCGCCGATCTGCGGGTCGATGGCGGTCAGGCACAGCGCCAGCTTCAGGTCGTCGGCGCCAACCACGGCGGCCAGCGGGAACTGCACGGGTTCGGTCATATCAGGCATCTTCCTCGCCTTCGAGCAAATGGGATTCGAGGGCTTCGCGGTACTCGCCCGGCGCCTGCCACAGCCCGCGCTGTTGCGCTTCGAGCAGGCGCTCGGTGAGGTCGCGCAGGGCTTCGGGGTTGTGCTCGCGCATGAACTCGCGGGTGGCTGGGTCGAGCACGTAGGCGTCGGCCAGGGATTGGTAGTGGTGGTCGTCGATCAAGTGCGTGGTGGCGTCGAAGGCGAACAGGTTGTCCACCGTCGCGGCCATCTCGAAGGCGCCTTTGTAGCCATGCCGCTTCACCCCGTCGATCCACTTGGGGTTGAGCGCACGGGCGCGCACCACACGGTTGAGCTCTTCCTTGAGGGTGCGGATGCGTGGCCGGTCGACCTGGCTATGGTCGCCGTGGTAGCTCGCCACCTGGGTGTGCGCCAGAGTTTCTGCGGCGGCCAGCATGCCGCCCTGGAACTGGTAGTAGTCGTTGGAATCGAGCAGGTCGTGCTCGTGGTTGTCCTGGTTCTGCACCACTGCCTGCACCTGGCTCAGGCGCTGGGCGAACTGCGCGCGCGCCGGGGTGCCTTCGTCCTGGGCGCCATAGGCGTAGCTGCCGTGGTTGAGGTAGACCTCGGCGAGGTCCTCGCGGTTTTGCCACAGGCGCCCGTCGATGGCGTTCTGCACCCCCGCGCCATAGGCACCGGGCTTGGCGCCGAACACTCGCCAACCGGCTTCGCGGGCGGCCTGCTCGGGGTCGACGCCCTTGGCCAGCAGCGCGCTGCGCTCGGCGCGTACGCGGGCGGCCAGGGGGTTCAAGTCGTCAGGTTCGTCCAGGGCGGCGACGGCCTGCACGGCGGCATCGAACAAGCGGATGAGGTTGCCAAAGGCATCGCGGAAAAAGCCCGAGACGCGCAGGGTCACGTCCACCCGCGGGCGGTCGAGCACGCTCACCGGCAGGATCTCGAAGTCGTCGACCCGCTGCGAGCCGCTGGCCCACACCGGACGCACGCCCATCAGCGCCATGGCCTGGGCGATGTCGTCGCCGCCGGTGCGCATGGTGGCCGTGCCCCACACCGACAGGCCGAGCTGGCGCAGGTGGTCGCCGTGGTCCTGCAGATGCCGTTCGAGCAGCAGGCTGGCCGAGGCGAAGCCCAGGCGCCAGGCCGTGGTGGTAGGCAGGTTGCGCACGTCCACGGTGTAGAAATTACGCCCGGTGGGCAGCACGTCCAGGCGCCCGCGGCTCGGCGCACCGCTGGGCCCTGCGGGCACGAAACGCCCGTCCAAGGCGGCCAGCAGGCCTTGCAGCTCGGCCTCGCCGCACCCGTCCAGCGCTGGGGCTATTTGCCCCAGCAGACCGTCGAGCACGGCGTGCACCGGTTGCCAGGCAGGTTCGGCCGGCAAGGCCAAGGTGCCGGCCAGGGTCGCCTCGATCAGCGCCAAGGCATGCAGCTCCAGGCGCTCACGGGTGTCGCCATGGGTGCGCCAGAGGCTGTCGTCGACGCCCAGCAGGCACGCGGGCCTGGCGCCGCGCCAAGGCTCGCCGAGGTCGCAGTCCAGGGGATCGAAGCCCAGCGCCAGGGCCTTGGCCAGCGCCCGCAGCAGGCTGGCGTTGGCGCCTTGGCCGTCGTAGCGCTCCACGCGCAGCAGGGCCAGCAGGGTATCGCGGCGCAAGCGGCCCTCGGGCGACTGGCCGAACACGTGCAGGCCGTCACGGATCTGCGATTCCTTCAGGTCGCACAGGTAGGTGTCCAGGCGTGGCAGCCAGAGTGCGGCGTCGTCCAACTGGCCTTCGAGCTGCAGTTCGCGGTCAATGTGGTTGGCTTTGACCAGTTCCAGAATCTCGCGCTGCAGCTCGCGGGCGCGGCGTGGGTCGAGCAGTTGCGCTTCGTAGTACTCGTCGGCCAGGCGTTCGAGGTGGCGCAGCGGGCCGTAGGTCTCGGCACGGGTCAGCGGCGGCATCAGGTGGTCGATGATCACGGCCTGGGTCCGGCGCTTTGCCTGGGCACCTTCGCCCGGGTCGTTGACGATGAACGGGTAGACGTTGGGCATCGGTCCGAGCAGCGCATCGGGCCAGCATTCGGCCGACAGCCCCACGCCTTTGCCCGGCAGCCATTCCAGGTTGCCGTGTTTGCCGACGTGGATCAGTGCGTCGGCGCCATAGGCGTGGCGCAGCCAGAAGTAGAACGCGAGATAACCGTGCGGCGGCACCAGATCGGGGTCGTGGTAGACCGCGCTGGGGTCGAGCTGGTAGCCCCGGGCCGGCTGGATGCCGACGAAGGTCGAACCGAAGCGCAGGCCGGCGACCATCATGCGCCCGGCGCGGCACATTGGGTCCTGCTCGGGCGCGCCCCAGCGCTCCAGCACCGCTCGGCGGTTGCCCGCCGGCAGACGGGCGAAGGCCTGCTGGTAGTCCTCAAGGCTCAGGCTCTGGGCGCAGGGACGCTGGTCCAGGTGGTCGAGGTCGTTGGTCACCCCGCCCAGCAGGGCCTGAATCAAGGCAGTGCCGGTCTCGGGCAGCGCGTCCACCGGATAGCCCTGGTCGGCCAGGGCTTGCAGGATATTGAGCGCCGCGCCGGGCGTATCCAGGCCCACGCCGTTGCCGATGCGACCGTCGCGGGTCGGGTAGTTGGCCAGTACCAAGGCGATGCGTTTCTGCGCGTTGGGCAGGCGCGCCAGGACCACCCAACGGCGCGCCAGCTCGGCGACGAAATCCATGCGTTCGGGATGTGCGCGGTAGCAGACCACATCGGCCTGGCTGCGCTCGCTGCGCCAGGCCAGGTCCTTGAAGCTGACCGGGCGGGTGATGATGCGTCCGTCCAATTCCGGCAGAACGATGTGCATGGCCAGGTCGCGCGCGCCCAGGCCTTGCTCGTTTGCTTCCCAGGCCGGCTGGTTGTCCTGGGCGCAGATCGCTTGCAGCACCGGTACGTCACGCCGCAACGGGCGCAGGTTGGGCCGCTCCGGGCTGGACAGGGCGAAGCCGGTGGTGTTGATGATCACCTCGGCGTCGACTTCGTCCATCCAGTTCTGCACCTGGGCCAGGCACTCGGGCTCCTTGAGGCTGGCGACCGCGATGGGCAGCGGGTTGAGGCCGGCGGCTTGCAGACGCTCGCAGAACGCGTCGAGAAATGCGGTGTTGGCCGCTTGCAAATGCGAGCGGTAGAACAACAGCGGCGCAACCGGCCACTCCGGCTGCCATTGCGCATACCAGTCCTGCAGCGTGGCGCTGCCCACCTGAGGGTGGTAGACGCTCGTGCGTGGCAAGGGCTGCGGCTCGTGCCAGGGGTAATCGCGGCCCAACCAGGTGCTGGCCAGGCAGTTGAACAGGTTCAAGGCATTGGCCTTGCCACCCTGGCGCAGGTAGTGCCAGAGCCGCTCGGCGCGGGCGTCGCGTACGCTGCCCAGATCGGTCAGCTCGGGGTCGGGGCGGTCGTCCCCCGGCACCAGGATCAGCTCCACACCGCGCTCGGCCAGTTGTACCAACTGTTCGATGCCGTAGCGCCAGTAACCCACGCCCCCGTGCAGCGACAGCAGGATGACCTTGGCGTGACGCAGCACCTCGTCGACGTACAGGTCGACCGAGCCGTGGTTCTGCACCTGCATGGGGTTGGCCAGGCGCACGCTGGGGAAGTTCGCCGGCAGGTGCTCAAGCGTATCGGCCAGCAGCGCCAGGTGCGAATCGCCGCTGCACAGGATCACCAGCTCGGCCGGGGTCTGGCCGAGGTCGGCGATGCTATCGTCCGGCACGAAGCCGCCGGGCTGAGTACGCAGCAGGTGCATCGATCAGGCGCCCAGGGCTTGGTGCAGGCGCGCGCCGAGCTGTTCGGCGTCGAGGTCCTGGCCGATCAGCACCAGGCGGGTGATACGGGCTTCATCGGCACGCCACGGGCGGTCGAAGTGCTTGTCGAAGCGGCTGCCCACGCCTTGAATGAGCAGGCGCATGGGTTTGCCGGGAATGGCGGCGAAGCCCTTGATGCGCAGGATGTCGTGCTGGGCCACCAGTTGCGCCAATGCCTCGAGCAGCAAGCGCTCGTCGGCTTCGGGCAGCTCCAGGGAGATGGAGTCGAACGCGTCGTGGTCGTGGTCGTCGTGCTCGCCGTCTTCGTCGTGGTGCGAGTCATGGTGAGTGCGGCGGCCGTCGATATGCGCCTCGGACTCGGCGCCCACGCCGATCAGCACGTCCAGCGGCAGGCGGCCGCTGCTGGCTTCGATGATCTTGACCGCCGGCGGCAATTCTTCCTGGACTTCGGCACGTACGCGAGCCAAGCCTTCGGCGTCGATCAGGTCGGCTTTGTTCAGCACGACCAGGTCGGCGCTGGCCAATTGGTCGGCGAACAGCTCGTGCAGGGGCGATTCGTGGTCGAGGTTGGGGTCGAGCTTGCGCTGGGCGTCCACTTGGTCGGGATAGGCGGCGAAGGTGCCGGCCGCGACCGCCGGGCTGTCGACCACGGTGATCACCGCATCGACCGTGCAGGCGTTGCGGATTTCAGGCCACTGGAAGGCTTGCACCAGCGGCTTGGGCAGGGCCAGGCCGCTGGTTTCGATGAGAATGTGGTCCAGATCGCCGCGGCGCGCCACCAGCTCGCGCATGACCGGGAAGAACTCTTCCTGCACCGTGCAGCACAGGCAGCCGTTGGCCAGCTCGAAGACCCGGCCCACCGCCTCCTCTTCGGTGCAGCCGATGCTGCACTGCTTGAGCAGGTCGCCGTCGATGCCCAATTCGCCGAACTCGTTGACGATGACCGCGATGCGGCGGCCCTGGGCGTTGTCCAGCATGTGCCGGAGCAAGGTGGTTTTACCCGAGCCGAGGAAGCCGGTGACGATGGTGACGGGAAGCTTGGCCAGTGTTTTCATGTCTCAGTGCCCTTGGCAGACGGCGCGGGCATGCGGGACGATCGCCCGCGACCGGATAGGCCAGGCGTGCTCGCCACCGGATCACCCCGCCCGGTTGATGTCGAAAGCGTACCGAGGCAGGTCTCCTGGCTCGCATCCTGGCCATCGCGACCGTGCCGATGGCGCCTTCCCGCGTGCGCGCAGTGGCTGTGCCGATCGGCTGGGATGCTTACAGTTGCGGGGGCAGCCGCGGCTCTACCGCGTTCCCGTCTTAGCTCAGTGGGTGAGGGAAACCGTGCCCCCTGAGAACCTCGAAACGGCAAGGCTACGCAGTGCCCCGCGTGGGGTCAACCGCAGCCGCCGAGGGGCGGCCGATTGACGGGAATCATGCCCCATGGTTTGCTAGCGCCCTTGCGTCAGGTGCCCCTTGTGGGGTGAAACGGGAAACCGGTGCGTCGCGGTCTGCAACAGCAGGCCAGGCAATGCCGGTGCTGCCCCCGCAACGGTAAGCGAGTCATGCGTCTGCAACACCACTGCGTCGGCGCCAGCCACGTGGGAAGGTCGACGCACTGTCTGGGGAGCCAAGCTCCCGCTCGCGAGCCCGGAGACCGGCCTGACGTCTCGATCAACCCCCGCGGTGGGCGGGCGCCGTTGCCTGCACTTGGCGTGTCCGCGCTGAGGCGACCGTGCGTGACCTACCGATTCCCAGCCGAGGAACACGTCATGCCCATCGTCAGCAGCAAACCCGCCATCAGCCCCTCCACCACCCTCAGCCAGCGCCTGGTCATCGCCATCGGTGCCGGCCTTTTAGGCTTGAGCCTTGTGTATTTCGCCGGCTTCTCGCACATCGACGCCGTGCACAACGCCGCCCACGACACGCGCCACAGCGCAGCCTTCCCCTGCCACTGAGGACGCCGGCATGTTCACTCGCATCGCCCGTACCGCGGGCTTCAGCGGCTTGCTCGCCGCGATGTTGCTGACCCTGCTGCAAAGTTTGTGGGTCAGCCCGTTGATCCTTCAGGCCGAAACCTACGAAAACGCAGCGCCTGCGGTCCAGGGGCACAGCCATGCCGAAGGCGGTGCCGCCCATGAGCATGCCGCTGAGGCGTGGTCGCCCGAGGACGGCTGGCAACGGGTGCTGGCCACCACCGGCGGCAACCTGGTCGTGGCCGTGGGCTTCGCCTTGCTGCTGGCGGCGCTGTACAGCCTGCGCGAACCCAATCGCGTCGCCAGTGGTGCGCTCTGGGGCCTGGCAGGCTTTACGGTGTTCTGCCTGGCGCCGACCTTGGGCCTGCCGCCCGAGCTGCCTGGTACGGCTGCCGCCGACCTGGCCCAGCGGCAGACCTGGTGGATCGGCACTGCGGCTGCCACGGCCTGTGGTCTGGCGCTGCTGGCGTTCAGCCGTTCCTGGCTCTTCAAGCTGCTCGGCGCCGCGCTGCTGGTCGTGCCGCACCTGATCGGCGCTCCGCAACCTGCCGTCCACGAAAGCCTGGCGCCCGAAGCGCTGGCGGCGCAGTTCAAGCTTGCCTCCTGGCTGACCAACGCAGCCTTCTGGGTTGCCCTGGGCCTGCTCAGCACTTGGCTGTATCGCCGCGCCGAACGTGCCTGACGCCCTTGCGCTGTATGCCGGCATCGGGTGCCGCAAGGGCTGCGATGCCACACAGTTGTCGGCGCTGCTCTTGCAAACCCTCGAGTGTCATGGCCTGCCCCTGAATGCCGTGCGCGCACTGGCCAGCATCGCCAGCAAGGGTAAGGAGCCGGGGCTGCTGGAGCTGGCCGGGCAGTTGCACGTTCCACTGCTGGTCTTCGACGTCGTCAGCCTGGAAGATCTGCAACCCTTGCTCAGTCACCGCTCGGCCGTCGCTTTCGCCCACAGCGGCTGCTGGGGAGTGGCCGAAAGCGCGGCGCTGGCGGCCGCGCGCCAGGTGGAAGGTCGCTGCGCCTTACGTGTGACGCGGCAGGTGTCGGGGCCGGCTACCCTTGCGCTGGCTTGGCGGGGATAATCGCGGCCCCTTCCCCTCTGCAAGGACGTTACATGACGGTCTATTTCATCGGTGCCGGCCCTGGCGATCCCGAACTGATCACGGTCAAGGGCCAACGCCTGATCCGCCAATGCCCAGTGATCATCTATGCAGGCTCCCTGGTACCCGAGGCCGTGCTGTCCGGCCATCGGGCCGTCACGCTGCTCAACAGCGCCGAGCTGCACCTGCAACAGATCGTCGAGGCCATGCTCGACGCCCATCGCCAGGGTCAGGATGTGGCCCGGGTGCACAGCGGAGACCCTAGCCTGTATGGCGCCATTGGCGAGCAGATCGCGCAATTGCGCGCTCATGGCGTCCCCTACCAGATCGTTCCGGGCGTCACCGCCACCGCAGCCAGCGCCGCTCTGCTCGGCTGTGAGCTGACCCTGCCGGGCGTGGCGCAGACGGTAATCCTCACCCGCTACGGCAACAGTTCGCCCATGCCCGAAGGCGAACGCTTGGCCGACCTCGCCCGGCACGGCTGCACGCTGGCCATTCACCTGGGTATCAAACACCTGTCGCGCATCGTCGACGAGCTGCTGCCGCATTACGGCGGTCACTGCCCGGTCGCCGTAGTGCACCGCGCCAGCTGGCCAGACCAGGACTGGGTGCTCGGTACGTTGGAAGACATCGCAGATCAGGTCGCCGCCAAGGGCTTTCGGCGCACGGCGCTGATTCTGGTCGGCCATGTGCTAGGCGACACCCCCTTCGCCGAATCGGCGTTGTACCGCGCCAGCCATGCTCATTTGTATCGACCCTGAGACAGGTAGAAGGGCTTCAATACCTGTATCAGTGCAATCGCCTGGAGATGGCCTAAACTGGGATCACCCGAAGGGCTTGTAGGAAACTTCCTCAGAATTGTCCTGCTTTTTCAACACTTCAGTCACGACCGTTACCAAGCCATCCGATTCGACGTATGGTGCGCGTCCTCCGCTGAGGTAGCGGCGTGTTCCTGGGTGATTTCAGGAAACGGACCACATTTCCGATAGGAGTTTCCCCATGACCAGCGTCCTCGTAGTCGATGACCACGCGGCTATCCGGTTCGCCGTCAGCATGTTGCTGGAAAACCAGAAGTTCCAATTGCTCGGTACCGCGAGCGACGGCATCCAAGCGGTAGAAATGGCCCGTAAGTTGTCGCCCGACGTGGTGATCCTCGACATCGCCTTGCCGCGCCTGGATGGCATGGAAGTGATCAAGCGCTTGCAGTTGATGGAGCCTGCACCGAAGATCATGGTCCTCACCGGCCAGCCGGCCGACCTCTATGTGCGACGTTGCCTGGATGCTGGCATCTCGGCCTTCGTCAACAAGGACGAAGACCTCGACGCCTTGGTCTTCGCCCTCAAGGCCATGGTCAAAGGCTATTCGACCTTTCCCCAGATGTCGGTCAACAGCAGTTCTCTGGAAAGCGAGGCCACCCGTCTGGGCAGCCTGTCGAACCGCGAAGTCGAAGTGCTGCGCAGGCTTACCCGAGGGGAAAGCAACAAGGCCATCGGTGAGAAGATGAACCTCAGCGCCAAGACCATCAGCACCTACCGCGGGCGCATCATGGACAAGCTCAAGACCGAATCGCTGGTGGAAATGGTCGATCTGGCCAAACGAAATAACGTGAACTGACCTAGGAATGAAGCCGATGCTGCCAACGCTGCTATTGACCGGGCTGTTGGCCTTCTCGGCCGACGCCTGGTCACAGGTCGACAGCCAGCCTCGCCAATTACTCGCCCGCTCGCAGAGCGCAGCGCCACCCATGACCCTCGACGAGCAGGATCGCCATTGGCTGGAACGGCGCAAGGCCTTGGTGGTGGGCAGCTCTACACCGGACTATCCGCCGTTCGAGATCAACACCAGTCAGCACGACTACGAGGGGCTCAGTGCGGACTACGCAGGGCTGATCGGCGAACAGTTGGGCATTCCCATCCAGGTACAGCGCTTCGCGACCCGCACCGAAGCGATCCGAGCGCTGCACGATGGACAGATCGACTTGCTCGGCAGCTCCAATGCCTTCGAGGCCGACGATGCTGGCTTGACCCTCAGCCAACCCTATGCAGACGACCTGCCAGTCATCGTCACTCAGCCAGGCCGGCGTCTGCGCAAGCATGACGACCTCACCGGGTTGCGCCTGGCTACCGTAGACCACTACCTGCCTACCGCCACCGTGCAGCGCCTCTATCCGAAGGCGCAACTGAGCCTGTACCGCTCGACCCTGGCCGGTCTGGCTGCGGTGGCCTTGAATCAGGCCGATGTCTACCTGGGCGATGCCATCAGCACCGACTACCTGATTGGCATGAGCTATCCAGGGCAATTGAAGATCGACCAGTTCGTCGATCAGCCGACCGGTACCTTCGCCTTTGCCCTGCGCCGCGACAATCCCCGGCTCAAACGTCTGGTCGATCAAGCCCTGGCGCGCGTCTACAACAGCGAGCGGCTGAATATCCTGCGACGCTGGACCAGCGGCAACACCAGCATACTGCTGGAACGTAACCTCAATGCATTGACCAGCGAAGAACGCCGCTGGATCGATCAGCACCCTACGGTGCGGGTGATGGTCACCGAAAGCCTGGCGCCGCTGACCTTCACCGACGACAACCAGCAACCGCGCGGTGCGACCGTCGACCTGCTCGAGCAAATCGGTCTGCGCACGGGTTTGCGCTTCCAGATGGTGCGCAGCGACTCGGTGCAAGAGATGGTCGACCAAGTGGTCCGTGGCGATGCCGAGCTGGTGGGTGCCCTAGGCTATGGCACCGAGCGCGCCTCACGCCTGCGCTTCACCCGGCCCTACTTGGTCAGCCCGCGCGTGCTGGTCACGCGCAGCGACCAGCCGGCTCTTGCCACCGGCCTGCTGAACCAACAGCGTGTTGCCCTCTTGGCAGGCTCGCCCATGCGCGAGGAGCTGCACGCCCGTTACCCACACTTGCGTTTCATCGAAGTCGCCAACCCGCTGCGCATGATGGAGGCCGTCGCCAATGGCGACGCCGACGTGGCCTTGAGTTCGCAGGTCAACGCGACCTACTACATCAACCATGTGTTCAAGGACATTCTGAAAATCGCCTCGTTGCTGGACGAGGAGCCAGCCGTGGCGGCATTCGGTGTAGCACCACAATTGCCGCTGCTGCAAAACATCCTCGACAAAGCGCTGATGAGCATTCCGCCCGACGAGCTGGAACAACTGATCAACCGCTGGCGTGTCAATGCAGTGGCCAGCGACAGCCCCTGGCGCAACTACCGCACGCTCATGCTGCAATTGGCTGTCTTTTCCCTGGTGCTGTTGGCCGGTGTCGTGTTCTGGAACACCTACTTGCGCAAGCTGATCCACCAGCGCACCGAAGCCCAGCAAGCGCTGCAGGCGCAATTGGCGTTGAGTCGAAGCCTGTTGGAGCAACTCAGCCAGGCGAAGAACGACGCTGAGCAGGCCAGTCAGGCGAAAAGCACCTTCCTGGCAACCATGAGCCACGAGATCCGTACCCCGATGAACGCGGTGATCGGCCTGCTCGAACTGGCACTCGAAGACAGCCGGAGTGGGCACTGCGATACCGTCTCGCTCAAGACCGCCCACGACTCGGCCGTCGGTCTGCTCGAACTGATCGGCGATATCCTCGACATTTCCCGCGTGGAAGCCGGCCACCTGACGTTGCATCCGGCGCCGGTGGACCTGCTGGAAAGCGTTCGCACCACCGTGCGCGTGTTCGAAGGCAATGCGCGGATCAAGGGGTTGGAGGTTCAGTTGCAGTTACCCGGCGGACCGGCTTGGGTACTGATCGATCCGGTGCGTTTTCGTCAGGTGCTGTCCAATCTGCTGAGCAATGCCATCAAGTTCACCGACCATGGCAAGATCGTGGTGTCGCTGCAGGTCACCCCGTCAGCGAGCGACGACAGCCTGTCTGTCGAGCTGCAGGTGCAGGACAGTGGCGTGGGCATCAGCGCCGCCGACCAGGCTCGGCTGTTCACCGCCTTTACCCAGCTCGGCAGCGGGCAGGCGCGCCAAGGCGCCGGTCTTGGGTTGGTGATCAGCCGTACGCTGTGCCACCTGATGGGCGGCGAGCTGGAGTTGCAAAGCGTGGAAAGCGTCGGCACTCGAGTCAGCGTCGTCCTCGATTTGCCTACCGCACAACCGGTGGCGCCCACTCAGCCGACCCGCAACGACACCCCGACACCTACCTGCTCGCTCAGCATATTGGTGGTCGACGACTACCCTGCCAATTTGCTGTTGATGGACAAGCAGCTCACCGGCTTGGGCCATCGGGTGATGCTGGCCGAACACGGAGTGGCGGCACTCGCACTCTGGCAGGACCATGCCTTCGATCTGGTCATCACCGACTGCAGCATGCCGGTGATGGACGGTCATGCCCTGGCTCAGCGCATCCGCGAGCTGGAGCACCAAGGGCAGCGACCGGCGTGCGTCATCATCGGTATCACGGCCAACGCCCAGATCGAAGAGCGCCAGCGCTGCCTGCAAAGTGGCATGGACGACTGCCTGTTCAAACCGGTCGGGTTGCGCACGCTCAAGGCCCATCTGCCTACCCAGAGCATGCAGCCACAGGCGCTGCCCACGCGGGGCAGCGGCTTCGACCTGAACAGCCTGATACACCTCACCCAGGGCGATGAGCAGCTGGTGCGCCGGTTGCTCGAGCAGCTTGCCCATAGCAATGCCGAAGACTTGCAGGCGCTGCGCGGGCTGGGTTCGGTGCCCACGGTGGAGGCTGTGCAGGCACTGGTGCATCGGATCAAGGGCGGCGCCAAGATGCTCAAGGTCAAGGCGGTGGTCGAGCGCTGCGAAGCCCTGGAGCTGGCCTGTGCCACCGGCAAGCCGCTCGACCCCGCACGCCAGGCACTGGAAGCGTGCCTACAGTCACTGGCGGACGAGCTGACACAGGAGCTCAATGCAATTGAAGCGTCGAGCTGATCTGGTTGATCGCTTCGACCACATCGCGTGAGCCTTGCTGGATCTGCATGATTACCGTGCCCGCCTCGCTGGCCAGTGCCACCCCTTGACCGGTACGGTCCAGGCTCGACTGCATGCTGGCTACGGCGGTGAGCGACAAGTCGTGGTTGTGCCGCACCACCTGCACGATCTCCACCGTGGCTTTACTGGTGCGCGCCGCCAGATTGCGCACCTCATCGGCCACCACCGCGAAGCCACGCCCGTGGGCGCCGGCACGGGCCGCCTCGATGGCGGCATTGAGCGCAAGCAGGTTGGTCTGCTCGGCAATGCTGCGGATGGTCAGCACGATCTGGCCGATGGTGTCCGACTGCCGGCTGACCGCATCCAGGTTGCGCGCGGCATCGTTCAGCTCCTGTGAGATCTGCTCGATCACCGCTACGGTCTGCTGCACCACCTCGGTGCCTTTGCGTGCGCAGACATCGGTTTGAACCGAGCTGGCGTGTGCCGCCTCTGCGGCCGTGTGCTGCGTAGTGACTTGGGCGGTGATGTCGGTGGCGAACTTGACCACCTTCTGCAATCGGCCCCTGTTGTCGAAGATGGGGTTGTAGGAAGCCTCCAGATACACCGAGCGCCCGTCTTTACCGACCCGCTCGAAGCGGTGCGAGTGGTACTCGCCACGGTTGAGCGAGGCCCAGAACTCGCGGTACTGCGCGGATTCGCGCTCCTTGGGCAGACAAAACAGACTGTGATGGCGCCCGACCACTTCATCGAGCGTGTAACCCAACGTGGCGAGGAAGTTGTCGTTGGCCGTGAGCACCTCGCCCTGCGGAGTGAACTCGATGATCGCCATCGACCGGCCTATGGCCTTGAGCAGACTGTCCTGCTCGTGGGTCTGCCGGACTCTGCGCGTGATGTTGGTCGCGACCTCGATCACCCGCACCACCTCACCCCGCTCGTCCAGCACCGGCAGGTAGCTGGCCTCCAGCCAGACCTCGTGGCCATCGCGGTCGCGGCGCTCGAACGTGCCGCTGGCAGCGATCCCTTGGGCCAGGTCTTGCCAGAACAGCTTATAGGCCGCGCTCTGCGCATAGGCCGGGTCGCAGAACAGCCGATGGTGCTGACCCTGCAGTCCCTCCAATGCGTAACCGGTGGCCGCGCAGAACCGTGCGTTGGCATGGACGATGGTGCCGTCGGGTGCGAATTCGATGATCGCCATGGCTCGGTCGAGGGCAGCGTACCTGGCCTCGCTGCGCGCCAGGGCCTGACGACCGCGCTGAATTTCGACCAGATCGGATTTGCGATGAAACTCGAACATGACGCCGGCCTCCTTTATGCACGGTGAACTGAGCATACCTTGACACCTTGGCCTGGCAAGCCATCTGCCACTACGTTCGTCGGCAGCGCGACGCTATCGGTCGCATGGCTCGCCCTATGGTTGCGCTCCAAACGGATGCACAGGATTTGCCAATGCCATTGATCCGCTCTCACGGATTCAAGGCATCTTCCGTGATCGAATGAGCGATGCGAGGTCTACCTATTTCGACGCACCCGATCAGATACGCAGACGATGGCTACTCCTATCGACGCGATCCGTGTAAATTGCACCGCGTTCCAGCCCCGGACCCGACATCCGCATTGCATCGAACCGCATGCGTTGCCCTGGGCGCTTGTATGCCGCCCTCCTCCTCTGCCAACGCTGGACACTTGCCATGCCTCACCTGTCACCCGACGAAGTCATTCGCGCTGCGTTGCAGATTTCGCACAACCGCCTGCGCAAACAGCACGAACTGGTGGTGGGTTTCGCCGTGCAGTCGCTGAAAATGGGCTGCCTCGACGATCTGCTCACCCAAGCTTGCGCCATTGCGGCCCAAGGCATGGACACGCCTTTCGCCAAGGTCCTGCAACCTGTGCCGGGTACGACGCTGTTTCGTCTCACCCATGGGGTGGGCTGGTTGCCCGAGGACATCGGCACGGCCACCGTAGGCGCGGACGACGCCAGCCCAGCAGGCTATGCCTTCACCAACAATCGACCGATCATTTCCAATCACCTGGGCCAGGAACTGAGGTTCAGGACGCCGTCGCTGTTGCGCGACTACGGCATCGAACGCGCGATCAACGTGCCGGTGCGCGGCATGGCAGCCACCTTCGGCGTACTGGAGGTCGACAGCCGCGATGGCGAGGACTTCATCGACAGCGACGTGGTGTTCCTCGAAGGGCTGGCCAACATCATCTCCATGGCCACCGAGCGGCTGGCCGCCCAATTGGAACGCGGTAGCCCCCACGCCTATTCGGAGACCGTGCTCAACGCCAGCCCCGACTGCGTCAAGATCCTCTCGCACGATGGCAAGATCGAGTTCTTCAACGAGGCTGGCCTTTGCCGGATGCAGATCGAAGACATGCGCACCGTCGCTGGCAAGCACTGGATCGATCTGTGGCCCCACAATGCAAAAGCCGCCATCGAAAATGCCTTGGTTCAAGTGGGCAAAGGCAACTCGGTGCGCTTCGAGTCGGGCTGCCCCACGGCCAAAGGCGAGCCGAAGTGGTGGGACGTCACCGCCGCGCCGATTCTTGGCCGTGATGGCCAGATCGAAAAGATCATCGCGGTCTCGCGCGATATCACCGAGCGCCACGAACAGGAGCAGCGCCTGACGGCGCTGGTCGAGGCGCAGAACACCCAGTTGACCGAACACGGTCTGCACCTCGAAGAAACCCACCACCGGGTGAAGAACAGTCTGCACCTGGTCAATACCCTGTTGTTGCTGCAGGCCAACCTGTCCACCGAAGACACCGTCAAGGCCCAGCTGCGCACTGCGGCCAGCCGTGTGCAGACCATTGCCACGGTGCATGAGCAGTTGTATCTGGACGTCCAAGGCGAGGAGGTCAGCGCTTGCAAGTACTTGAGCGCGCTGCTCGCCGACATGAAGGCGGCTTTCGGCGATCCGCCCATCACATGGACGGTGGAAGACTTCCTGCTACCGGCCGAACGCATGGCGCCGTTGGGGCTGGTGGTTTCGGAGCTGGTGACTAACGCTTTGAAATACGGACGCGGCGCCATCACCGTCGACGTCGTGCGCCAGGCGCAAGATGCCTTGATCGTGGTGTCCGACGAAGGCGACGGCTTCCCGGACCACTACCCCAAACCGAGCGGGACCGGGCTGGGCATGCGAATGGTCAAGAGCTATTCGCGCTATGGCGAAGAGGCCATCACCCTGGATACCTCCACAGGGCTCAGCACGATCAAGGTACGCTTCAAACTCTGAGTACGCGGCCTGGTACGACAGTGCCGAGCAGGTGCGTGAAGGTGGGTCGAGAGGCAGACCGCCTCATGCCTCACCCAAGGCTGCTCCCGAAGCCCTCAGGTGCTTTCGCGCACCATCAATTCGAAACCCAGATCCTGCTGCGGCGTCGCCACGGCTTTGCCGTCCAGCAGCGCGAGCAAGGCTTGGGCCGCCGCGTGGCCTACCGCTGCCCGTGGGGTGCGGATCGAGGTCAGGCGCGGGACCATGTGTGCAGAAGCCGGCAGGTCGTTGAACCCGATCATGGCCACGCGCTGCGGCACCGCTACACCTTCGCGCAGGGCTTGCAGGATGGCGCCCTGGGCTAAGTCGTCGTTGCAAAAGAACAAGCCATCGACATCGCTGGCACGCGCCAGCATCTGGCTGAACAAGGCGCCGCCCAGCGCGATGGAGGAAGGCTCGGGCACCAGCAACTCCAGTTCGGGCGCGCTCAAGCCAGCCTCCCGCAGCCCCTGGCGAAAGCCTTCGGCCCGTTGCATCACGCGTGGGTCGAGTTGCGCGGCGATGAAGCCCAGCCGGCGCCGGCCACGCTCGAGCAAATGCCGTGCGGCGGCGCGTCCGGCTTCGAACTGCGAGAAGCCCACCGCAAAGCCCTCCGCCTGTCCGCCCAGCTCCATCATGTGCACGCAGGGTATGGCACTCGCAGCGAGCATGTGCAATGACGCCTCGCTGCGGTCGAAACCGGTCAGCAACATTCCGCATGGCTGGTAGGCCAAGTAGTTGCGGATCAGGTTCTCTTCTTCGGCGCTGTCGTAGTGGTAGTTGCCGATCAGTACTTCCAGACCGCGCGGGCGCATGACGGCATGGATCGCTTCCAGGGTATCGATGAACAGTTGGTTGGATAGCGAAGGAATCAGCACGACCACCGAGTGGCTGCGTGCCGAGGCCAACGCACGCGCAGCGGAGTTGGCGACGTAGCCCAGGGTGGTGGCAGCCGCGCGGACCCTGTCGGCCAGCTCTGGCGCAACCGTAGCCACGCCACGCAGTGCCCGTGAAGCGGTGATCGGGGAAACGCCGGAAAGCCGGGCCACTTCAGCGAGGGTAGGACGACCTGTAGTACGCGAGCCAGAGCGAGTCATGAGAATTGTAATTTTTTACTACTTGCATGGGCTGGGAACGGTCACTAAGGTAGCGCTGTCTCACGCCCCAGGCAACGTATCCTTGCTGGCCGACGTTGCCTAAGCGTCCATACTGCGTTCAGCACAAGATCAATAAAACTCGGGAAAGTCACGCGCCGCCGGCTCATGCCACCGCCAAGACAGCGCTGTCTTACCCCGCAGGAGGTACTGATGAATCCTTCCCTGTCTGCCCTCGTCGTCATGGGCGTGGCCGGTTGCGGCAAAAGCTGCATCGGCTCTGCCATCGTCGCCACCAGTGGCGGCCGCCTGATCGAGGGCGATGCGTTCCACCCTGCCGAAAACATTCGCAAGATGAGTGCCGGTATCGCCCTGGACGATGCCGACCGCGCCGGTTGGCTGGTGCGTCTGGGCCAGGAGCTGCAAGCAGCCATCGCCGCGGGCGAGCGGCCTGTATTGACCTGCTCGGCGCTCAAGCGGCGCTATCGGGAAACCCTGCGCGAGGCCGTGCCGGCCCTGGGCTTCGTGTTTCTCGAACTGACGCCCCTGGAAGCGGAGAGGCGTGTGCTGGCCCGCCCAGGCCACTTCATGCCGGCCAGTCTGATCGACAGTCAGTTCGCCGCTCTGGAATCGCCGACCGGGGAGGCGCTGACCCTGACCCTCGACGCGACTCGCCCCATCGTGACCCTGGCCGAGCAGGTCGACGCCTGGCTAAAGCACCCTGGTGAGCCAGGCCTTGCCCGTACGGCCTGAGTGCCGTATTCCCGGCTCACCCAAGACAGCGCTGTCTGAAGCACCCTGTATTCGTTAGAAAACGCGGCCCGCAGACACAACAACGATAAAACCGAGGCTTACTCCCATGTTCGGAATGGCTACTGATACCTTCCTGCTGCTCGATGCACTAGTCACCATCGTCGGGCTGATCGTGCTGATCACCCATTTCAAGGTTCATCCCTTCGTCGCCCTGACCCTGGCAGCAGGTTTTCTCGGCCTGACCTCCGGCATGCCGGTGGCCAAGGTGATGAAATCCTTCCAGGACGGCTTCGGCGGCGTGCTAGGCTTCGTCGGCATCGTGTTGGCGCTGGGCACCATGCTCGGCAAACTGATGGCCGACTCGGGCGGCGCCGACCAGATCGCGCAGACGCTGATCCGCGCGTTCGGCAAGCGCAACGTGCACTGGGCCATGATGTTCTCGGCCTTCCTGGTCGGCATCCCGCTATTCTTCGAAATCGGATTCGTGCTGCTGATCCCCTTGGTGTTCATCGTTGCACGGCGCACCGGTGTGTCGCTGGTGAAGATCGGTATTCCGCTGCTGGCCGGCCTGTCGGTGGTCCACGGGCTGGTGCCGCCGCATCCAGGACCGCTGCTGGCCATCGGCATCTTCAAGGCCGACATCGGCAAGACCATCTTCTATGGCCTGCTGGTGGCACTGCCCACCGCGATCATAGCCGGCCCGCTGTTCGGCACCTTCATCTCACGCTACATCCCCGGTACGCCGTCGCAAGAGCTGATGGACCAGATCGCCCGCGAATCCCAGGCCCGTGAACTGCCGAGCTTCACCGTCACCCTCATCACCGTGCTGCTGCCGGTGGCATTGATGCTGCTCAAGACCTTCGCCGACGTGGTGCTGCCCGCAGAACACATCGTGCGCCAGTGGCTCGACCTGATCGGCCACCCCATCACCGCTCTGCTCGCCGCCCTGCTGCTGGCGTTCTACACCTTCGGCTCGGCGCGCGGCTTCTCGCGCCAGCAGATCATGAAGATGCTCGACCAGAGCCTGGCGCCCACGGCGGCCATCGTACTGATCGTCGGCGCGGGCGGTGGCTTCAAACAGATGCTGGTCGATACCGGTGTGGGCAACGTGATCGGGCAGATGGCGGTGCAGGCGGAAATCTCGCCGATTCTGCTGGCCTGGTTGGTAGCAGCGGTGATCCGTGTGGCGACCGGTTCGGCGACCGTAGCGACCATCACCGGTGCCGGCATCGTCGCCCCGGTCGTTGATTTGATTCCCGGCGTCAACCGTGAGCTGCTGGTGCTGGCCACCGGCGCCGGCTCGCTGATCCTGTCGCACGTCAACGACGCAGGTTTCTGGCTGGTCAAGCAATACTTCAACATGACCGTGACCGAGACCCTGAAGACCTGGACGATGATGGAAACGCTACTGTCGGTGGTCGGCATCATCTTCATCATGGCGCTATCGACGGTCGTGTGACCGTTGATCGGGGCGACCGCACCATCCCCTGGAGCCGACGGCCAAAAGCTCCAGAGGCCTTCGCCCCGCCTGTCTGGCGCGCCCACTCCCGTGTTGGCAGACGGGGCGATGGCCCTCCCGATCATTGCTGGAGTGCGCCGCTATGAAACGATCCCTGCTGTTAGCCGCCCTGCTCGTCTCGCCGTTGACATTTGCCGCCGCCGGCGCGGGCACGGGTACCACCTTCCCGGACGACCCGCATAACCCCGCCCCGACCCCAGGCGTGGACAGCACGCTCAATCCGGTGGAGAAACCGATGCCGCGCGACACCGACCCACGTCTGCCAGGAGACGATCAGCGCTTGCCGGGCGAGGATCAGCGCACGCTGACCAACCCTGCCGATGATCAAAGTCTGCCTGGAATGGGTACCGGCACAGGCACCGACGCTGGCGGCGCCACCATGACCCCTGGCGCCACCCAGCAGCCCTGAGCGGCGCACGGCGCAGGTCAGTAGTCGAATCGATCCACTGCCCTGCGCCGTTCGTTGTCATCCCTGCGGTCGTAAGCGGCCGTCGTCTGGATGTTGGCGTGGTGCGCCAATTTCTGCGCAATCGACAGATCGTGCTCTTCGATCACCCGCGTAATGAAGGCGCGGCGAAAATCATGGGGCATGATCTTGATGCCTACCTGAGCCCCTCGTTGGCGCGCGATGTAATAGATGGCGTGCTTGGTGATGCGCGCGCGCGTGATGTGGTTGCCACGCCGGATGCGGTTGAACAGAAAGCCGTCGTCCTCTGCCCCTGCCGGTAGTTGCGCCCGTCGCAGCTCGAGCCAGGCTTGCAACTTCTCGAACGCCCAAGGCGGTGCGTATTTGAGCAGTTGACGGTTGCCCTTGCCCCGCACCCGTAGGCTGCGCTCCTTGAAGTCCACTTGGTCGAGGTCGATGTCCACCGACTCAGACTTGCGCATGCCCGTACCGTAGAGCAAGGCGATGATCGCTGCGTCACGCACGCCCTGGGGCCGTGGATCGGCGGCACACACGTCCATCAGTTCGCGGATCAGGCTACGGCGCAGGTTACGCCCGGGCGGCAGGCGGGTACCGCTGTCGGGTTTGACCTCACGGATGCGCAGCAGGTGCTCGTGATCGATCAACCCCTGGCGCCAGGCCTCGTTCATCACACCGCGAATGGCGTTGACGTACAGCGAAGAGGAATTTGGCGCGTAGCCATCGGCGCGTAGCGCTGCCACCAGGCCGATGATGTGCCCCGGCTCCAGGCGTTGCCAGGGCACTTCGGTGATGTCCTGGTCTTCGAAGCCTAGCCGGTCTGCAGCGTCTTGCAGCACATAGCGCATGGTCTGCTGGCTGGACGGTGCCAGGCGGGTCAGGTATTGCAGCAGAGGGTTTTGCAGGAGGTCAGACAAAGCGCGGATCCTGTTGCAAGGCGCAGGCGGCGGCGCAGGACCGTCACGCACGCAGGTGATTCAGCCGGGCGCGTCTGGGTGTACGGGCGAACCAGGCCACCGCGCGCAGGTTGTCGTAGCGCTGCCGGCGATACAGCGGGCCATGGTAACCCATTCGTCGCGCACCTTCGAACCTGGCTTCAATTACGCACGGGCAAGGCTCCACACCTTAGGGTCGACCGTTGGTCCGATGAAAACTGGCGCGCCAATATTTGCAAATCCTTGCCGCACCGCTCTAACGCGCCGCCGCAAGCCCTCGACCCGAATGTGACCGAGCGCGCACCGTCATCAAATAATCATGCTTTGAGCGGAACCTTCTCTGACATGGCTGCTAAGGTAATGATTCCCACAAGGGCGCGCCCATAGATGCCCCATCACCGGTTCACCTGAATACGGAGGCTGGCATGAACAAGATGACGTTTCCCAACGCTTGCCAAATGATGCGCTGGCATTTCCACCCGCTGGGCTTCGAGGCCAGCATGGATGCGCCGAACAGCATGATCGTGCGCCTGTTCGACCGCGCCAGCGGCGAAACCCTCATGGCCATTGCCGGCATTCCTTGCGCGGCGATCATGGCCCCGGCCGACGTCGAGTGGATCATCGAATCGGTCGAGGCGGAGATGGACGCCTTCGTCCCCTACTGCACCCTGCGCAACGCCAGCTGAGGGCACCCGCTCAGCGCGGCGTCAGCGCCTGGGTGTCCGCCGCAGCCTGCCGCTCGTCCCAGCCGCCGCCCAGCGCCGCAATCAATTGCACGCTGGCGACCAGCCGGCCTTGCAGCAACGACAGCGCACTGCGCTCGTTGCTGAGGGCCGTGGCCTGCACGTTGACCACATCCAGGTAACCGATCAATCCTGCGCGGTATTGGTTCTGCGTCAAGCGCAGCGACTCGCGGGCAGCCTCCAAGGCTTCCTGGCGAACCACCGCCTCGTCGCCATACACACGCAACTGCACCAGGTAGTCCTCCACCTCGCGGAAGCTGTCGAGCACGGTCTGCCGGTATTGCGCGGCGGTCTGGTCGTATACGGCCACGGTACGGTCGACCTCGGCGCTGCGCTGGCCGGCATCGAACAACGTCATGGCCAACGATGGCCCGACCGACCAGAACCGATTGGGCAGTTCGATCCAGTTGCGGAAGCTGCTGCTGGAATAGCCACCGCTCATGCTCAGGCTCAGGTCCGGGAAATACGCAGCGCGGGCCACGCCGATGCTGGCATTGGCGGCCATGACCCGACGTTCGGCGGCGGCGACGTCCGGGCGACGTTCGAGCAGTTGCGAAGGCAGTTGCAGAGGGATCGCCGGCAACTGCGGTATCGACTCGCTAACCGGCAGGGAGAAGTCCGCTGGCGCCCTGCCCATCAGCACGGCGATGGCGTTCTCGTACTGGGCGCGCTGCCACGCCAGGTCGATCAGGTCGGCCTCGGTGCTCTTGAGCTGAGTACGGGCCTGGGCCACGGCGTCGGGGCCGGAAATGCCGGCGCGATACTGGTTCTCGGTCAGGCGCAGCGAGCGTTGATAGGCTGCCACCGTAGCCTCGAGCAAGCGCTTCTGTTCGTCGATGACGCGCAGTTGCAGGTAGTTCTGCACCAGTTCGGATTGCAGGCTCAAGCGCATCGCCGCCAGGTCGGCGATGCTGGCTTCGGCGCTGGCCTCATTGGCATTGAGCGTTTCGCGCAGCTTGCCCCACAGGTCGATCTCCCAGTTCACGCCCAGTTGCGCGTTGTAGGTGTCGCGAATGCCGCTGCTGTTGTTCGACAAGCCCGAATTGCTGCTGCCCGCACCTTGCGCGGCGCGGGTCTTGCCCACGCTCAGATCGAGGCTGGGGAACAGCGCGCCACGGCTGCTGCGCACCAGCGCGGTAGCCTGGCGGTATTGGGCGGCGTATTGGGCCACGGTCTGGTTGTTGGCGTTGAGCGCATCGACCAGCGCATCGAGCTGAGGGTCGTCGTACAGCCGCCACCAAGCGCCGCGCTCTACGGCATCAGCAGGCTTGGCTTGGGTCCAGCCCTCGGCGTGCTTGAACTGCACCGGTGCCGACAGTGCGGGCCGTTCGTAGTCGGGGCTCAGGCTACAGGCACTGAGCAGCGCCAGGCACAGCCCGGCGCCGAGCACACGCGAACCACGGCCGTTGCTCAACCGCTGCAAGGCACGGTGAAGGGAAGTCTGGGCGAAAGTCATAGCGGGGTATCCAGGGCAGCGTCGGTGCGCACGCCGCGCAAACGGTTGAAGCGATGGCGCAGGCGGTCGAGGTACAGGTAGACCACCGGAGTGGTGTACAGCGTGAGGATCTGGCTGATGAACAGGCCACCGAGGATGGTCAGGCCCAGAGGCTGACGCATTTCCGCGCCTTCGGCCGCACTCAGCAGCAACGGCAAGGCGCCGAGCATGGCCGCCAGAGTGGTCATCAGGATCGGTCGCAGGCGCAGCAGGCAGGCCTGGCGGATCGAGGCTTCCGGACTCAACCCATCGTTGCGCTCGAATTGCAGCGCCAGGTCGATCATCAGGATGGCGTTCTTCTTCACCACGCCGATCAGCAGGAACAGCCCGAGCATGGAGATCAGGCTGAACTGGCCGCCGGTCAGGTACAAGGCCAGCAAGGCGCCGACCCCGGCGGAAGGCAGTGTGGAAAGGATGGTCAGGGGGTGGATGTAGCTTTCATAGAGCACCCCCAGCACCAGGTACACCAAGACCAGCGCGCCGAGAATCATGAACGGCTGGCCTTTCTGCGTCTCGGCGAAGGCATCGCCGGTGCCGCCCAATTTGGCGATCACGCTTTCCGGCAGGCCCACGCGAGCCACCGCGCGCTCGACTGCGGCCAGCGCCTGGTCGGGGCTGTAGCCTTCGGCGATGTCGAAGGCGATGTCGTCGGAGGCGAACTGGTCCTCGTGGCTGACGCGGTCGCTGGCCAGCGTGTTCTCGTAACGCGCGATGGTCGACAGCGGCACCCGCGCGCCGTCCGCGGTGATCACATAGACCTGCTGCAGAGTGCTGGGATCCCAGGCATAGCGTGGGTTGATCTCCAGCACCACCTGGTACTGGTTGAGGCTGTCATAGATGGTCGATATCTGTCGCTGGCTGTAGGCGTTGTTCAGCACCGTGGTGACCATCGACATGTCGATGCCCAGGCGCTTGGCCTGGTCGCGGTCGACCACCAGGGTCACCTGCTGGGTGCCGGCGCCGTCGTTGGCGTCGATGGCGGTCAGCTCAGGCAAGGCGCGCAGCGCGGCGGTGACCTTCGGGTACCATTCGCGCAGGGCTTCGAGATCGCCGCTCTGCAAGGTGTAGAGGTATTGCGATGAGCTCTGGTCGCGGCCACCGCCGCCCAGTTGCAGGTCCTGGTCAGCCATCAGGAACAGCCGCCCGCCCGGCACCTTGGGCAATTCGCGGCGCAGCCGTTCGATGACCTTCTGCGCGTCGATGTTGCGCTCGGCGATGGGCTTGAGGCGCACCAGCACCATGGCATTGTTGGTGCCGCTGTTGCCACCGATGAAACCAGCCACGCTCTGCACGGCCGGGTCGGCCAACAGGGCGCGGCGGTAGATTTCCATCTTCGGCTGCATGACCGTGAACGACAGGCCATCGTCGCCCCGGATGAAGCCGATCAGCTGTCCGGTGTCCTGCTGCGGCATCAGCGTCTTGGGCACGATCACGTACAGCGCGACGTTGAGCACGATGGTCGCCAGCAAACTGAGCAAGGTCAGCCGCCGATGGCGCAAGGCCCAACCCAGGCTACGGTCGTAGGCGGCGACCATACGTTCGTGCTGGCGGTCGCTCCAACGTTGCAGGCGATTGCGTTCGGCCTCGTGCGGTTTGAGCCAGCGCGCGCAGAGCATCGGCGTCAAGGTCAGCGAGACCAACAGCGAAACCAGGATCGCCGCCGCCAACGTCACGGAAAACTCCATGAACAGACTCCGCACGATGCCGCCCATGAACAGGATCGAGACGAACACCGCCACCAGCGACACGTTCATCGACAGCAGCGTGAAGCCCACTTCCTTGGCGCCCAGATAAGCCGCCTGCATGGGCTTCTCGCCGTTCTCGATGTGCCGCGAGATGTTTTCCAACACCACGATGGCATCGTCCACCACCAAGCCCGTGGCGAGGATCAACGCCATCAGCGACAGGTTGTTCAGGGAAAAGCCGCACAGGTACATCACGGCGAAGGTGCCCACCAGCGATACCGGTACCGCCAGGCTCGGAATCAGCGAGGCGCGCAGGTTGCCGAGGAACAGGTAGACCACGAGGATCACCAGCCCAACTGCGATCAACAAGGTGTGTTCGGCTTCGGCCAAGGTCGCCTTGATCACCGGCGAACGGTCCATGGCGATGTTCAGCTGCACGCTGGCCGGCAGCAGCGATTGCAGCGCCGGCAGTTGCTGCTTGATCTGCTCCACGGTCTCGATGATGTTGGCGCCGGTCTGGCGGTTGACCACCAGCAGCACGGCGGCCTGGTCGTTGAAGAAGCCGCTGTTGTAGCGGTTCTCCACGCCGTCGCTGACCGTGGCCACATCCGACAGCCGCAGGATGGCGCCGTCGGTCTGGCGGATCACCAGCGACTCGTAGTCTTTGGCCTTTTCCAACTGATCGTTGGCGCGCACCTGCCAGTTGCGCCCAGCGTCCTCGACGAAGCCCATGGGCCGGCGTTGGTTGGCATTGGCCACGGCGTTGCGCACATCGTCCAGGGCCAGGCCGTATTGGTTGAGCAGTTGCGGTTCGAGGGTGATGCGCACGGCTGGCAGCGAACTGCCGCCGATCTGCACCTCGCCTACCCCGCTGACCTGGGCCAGGCTCTGCGACAGGATGGTGTCGGCCAGGTCATAGAGCTGGCCCTTCTGCAACACGTCCGAGGTCAGCGACAGCACCATGATCGGCGCTTGCGACGGGTTGATCTTCTTGTAGGTGGGCATGCTGCGCATGCCGCTGGGCAACAGGTTGCGCGCGGCATTGATGGCGGCCTGTACCTCGCGGGCTGCGGCGTCGATGTCGCGGCCCTGGTCGAAGCCGATGATCACCCGCGTCGAGCCCTGGTTGGAATTGCTGGTCAGGGTGCTGACTCCCGCAATGCTGCCGAGCTTGCGCTCCAGCGGCGTGGCGACGGTCGCCGCCATGACCTCGGGGCTCGCGCCTGGCAGGTTGGCCTGCACCACGATCACCGGGAAATCCAGTTGCGGCAGCGGCGAGACCGGCAGCAAACCGAAGCTGACGCCGCCCAGTAGCATGATCGCCAGGCTCAGCAGCAGCGTTGCCACCGGCCGCTGGATGAAGGGTGCCGACAGGTTCATGCCTGGGCCTTACGCGCATCGGCGTGCGGCCGCCAGCGCCGCGCCAGACGGTCGAAGTACAGGTAGATGACGGGCGTGGTGAACAGCGTCAGCACCTGGCTCACCAGCAAGCCGCCGACCATCACCAGCCCGAGCGGCTGACGCAGCTCGGCGCCGGAACCGGTGGCGAGCATCAGCGGCACCGCGCCGAACAGCGCCGCCAGGGTGGTCATCAGGATCGGCCGGAAGCGCAGCAGCGCCGCCTGGTAAATCGCGTCACGCGGTGCCATGCCCTGGTTGCGCTCGGCCTCCAGGGCGAAGTCGATCATCATGATGGCGTTCTTCTTGACGATACCGATCAGCAGAATGATGCCGATGATGGCGATCATGCCCAGGTCGTTACCGCTGATGAGCAAGGCCAGCAAGGCGCCGACCGCGGCCGAAGGCAGGGTCGAGAGGATGGTCACCGGGTGCACGTAACTCTCGTACAGCACCCCCAGCACGATGTACATGGTCACCACGGCGGCGAGGATCAGCAGCAAGGTGCTCGACAGCGAGGCCTGGAACGCTTCGGCCGCGCCCTGGAAGCGGGTCTGCACACCGATCGGCAAACCGATGTCCTGCTCCACCTGTTCGATCACCTTCACCGCTTCGCCCAGCGACACGCCTTCGGCCAGGTTGAACGACATCATCACCGCCGGGAACTGACCGATGTGGGAGATCGCCAGCGCTGCCTGGCGCTGCTCCACCGTGGCCAAGGCCGACAGGCGTACCTGGCCGCCGTCGGCGGCCTTGACGTGGATCGACTCCAACGCGCTGATGCCGGCACTGCCGGCGTTCTGCGATTGCAGCACCACGCGGTACTGGCTGGCCTGGGTGTAGATGGTGGAAATCTGCCGCTGGCCGAAGGCGTCGTACAGCGCGCCAGTGATCTGTGCGGTGGTAATGCCCAGGCGGCTGGCCTTGTCGCGGTCGATGGTCAGGTACACCTGCAAGCCTTGGTCCTGCAGGTCGCTGGCGACATCCGTCAGCTCGCTGCGCTGCTGCAGGGCGCGCACCAGTTTTCCGCTCCATTGCGCCAGCATGTCGGCGTCGGGCGACGACAGGCTGAACTGGTACTGGGTACGGCTGACCCGGTCTTCGATGGACAAATCCTGCACCGGCTGCATGTAAAGGCGGATGCCCACCAGCTTGTCCAATTGCGGCTGCAAGCGCTCGATCACCGCGCCTGCGTCATCGTCGCGCTGGCCGTGGGGCTTGAGGTTGATCAGCATGCGCCCGCTGTTGAGGGTGGCGTTGTCGCCGTCCACACCGATGTAGGACGACAGGCTCTGCACCGCCGGATCTTGCAGGATGATGTGGCTCAGCGCCTGTTGGCGTTCGCTCATGGCGGCGAACGAGGTGGCCTGGGGCGCTTCGGAAATGCCCTGGATGACCCCGGTGTCCTGCACCGGGAAGAAGCCCTTGGGCACGATCATGTACAGCACTACCGTGAGCGCCAGGCTGGCGACGGCCACCAGCAGGGTCAAGGGCTGGTGCTTGAGCGCCCAGGTCAGCGCGCTGGAGTAATGCTTGATCAGCCAGTCGATCCACGCCCCGCTGGCGCGGTAGAAGCGGCCCTGCTCGTGTTCCTTGGGCTCGGCCTTGAGCAGGCGTGCGCACATCATCGGGGTCAGGGTCAGCGACACCACCAGGGAAATCAGGATCGCCACCGCCAGGGTGATGGCGAACTCGCGGAACAGACGCCCCACGACGTCGGCCATGAACAGCAGCGGGATCAGCACGGCGATCAGCGACAGGGTCAGCGACACCAGGGTGAAGCCGATCTGTCGCGCGCCCTTCAGGGCAGCTTGCAATGGCGTCTCGCCCTCTTCGATGTGGCGGGCGATGTTTTCCAGCATGACGATGGCATCGTCGACCACGAAGCCCGTGGCGATGGTCAACGCCATCAGGGTCAGGTTGTTGATCGAGAAGCCGGCCAGATACATCACGCCAAACGTCCCGATCAGCGACAGCGGCACCGCGATCGACGGTATCAAGGTGGCGCTGACCCGGCGCAGGAACACGAAGGTGACCATCACTACCAGCACGATGGCCAGCAGCAGCTCGTGCTGCACGTCGGTCACGGCCGCGCGGATGGTCTGGGTGCGATCGGTGAGCACGCTGACGTCCAGCCCAGCCGGCAGGTTGTCGGTGATCGAGGGCAGCAGTTGCTTGATCCGGTCCACCACCTCGATGACGTTGGCCCCCGGCTGGCGCTGGATGTTGAGCAGCACCGCCTGGTTCTCGTTGGCCCAGGCCGCCAGCCGTTCGTTCTCGGCGCCGTCGACGATCTCGGCGACGTCTTTGAGGCGTAGAGGCGCGCCATCGTTGTAGGTGAGGATGAGGTTGGCGTAGTCCTCAGGCGAGCGCAGTTGATCGTTGGCATCGAGCATCGACACCCGCGTCGGACCGTCGAAGTTGCCTTTGGGCTGGTTGACGTTGGAGGCGCCGATCAGGGTGCGCACGTCTTCGAGGTTGAGCCCGGCGGCAGCCAGCGCCTCGACGTTGACCTTGATGCGCACCGCCTGGCGCTGGCCGCCAGCGATGCTGACCATGCCGACGCCGCTGATCTGCGCGATTTTCTGCGCGACGCGGGTATCGACCAGGTCGTTGAGTTTGGGCAGCGGCAAGACCTTGGAGGAAATCGCCAGGGTCAGCACCGGGGTGTCGGCCGGGTTGACCTTGTTGTACACAGGCGGCGCCGGCAGGTCGCTGGGCAAGAGGTTGCTGGCGGCGTTGATGGCGGCCTGCACCTGCTGCTCGGCCACGTCCATGTTGACGTCCAGGCTGAAGCGCAAGGTCAGCACCGAGGCGCCGCCCGAACTGGTCGAAGCCATCTGGGTCAGGCCGGGCATCTGCCCGAACTGACGCTCCAGAGGCGCGGTGACCGCGCTGGTCATCACCTGCGGGCTGGCACCGGGGTACAGGGTCATCACACGGATGGTCGGATAGTCGACCTGGGGCAAGGCCGATACCGGCAGCAGCTTGTAGGCGATCAGGCCGGCGAGCACGATCGCGAGCATGCTCAGCGTGGTGGCGACCGGCCGCAGGATGAACAGGCGCGAGAGGTTCATGCACCCGCCTTGGCAGGCGCGCTCGGCTCGGCGGTGCCGTCTTTTTCCTGGCCTTGCAGGTGCTGGCCGGGGGTGGTGGGGACGTCGGCGCTGTCCTGCACCACTTCGACCAGGCTGCCCTCGCGCAAGCGGTCGGTGCCTTCGAGCACCAAGCGATCGCCCGCCGCCAGGCCTTCGAGGATCACGCTGCGCTCGCCGTCGCTGGCGCCGACCTTGAGCTTGCGCACGTTGACTTTGTTTTCGGCGTTGACCACATAGGCGAAGGTACCGTCGTTGCCGAACTGGATCGCTGCGGCAGGCGCCATGACCACCTGTTTGAGGGTGTCGGCCAACACTCGAACGTTGAGGAACTGGTTGGGGAACAGGGCCTGGTCGCGGTTTTCAAAACGCGCCTTGAACTTCAGCGTGCCAGTGGTGGTGTCGATCTGGTTGTCGGGGCTCGCCAACACGCCTACGGCCTGCTGCTTGCTGTCGGTGCGGTCCCAGGCTTCCACCGGCAGGCGGGCGCCTGTGCGGTAGCGCTCGAGCACAGTAGACAACTCGGTTTCCGGCAGGGTGAAGGCGATGTCGATCGGTTGCGTCTGGGTGATGACCGCCAGGGCTGTGGTGTCGTTGGCGGCGACCAGGTTGCCCAGGTCCAGCTGACGCAGCCCTACGCGGCCATTGATCGGTGCGCGGATCTGGGTGAACTCCAGGTTCAGTCGCGCGTCGCTGACCGCGGCTTGGTTGGTCTTGACCAAGCCCTGGAACTGCGCGACCTGCGCCTCGGCGGTGTCGAGGGTCTGCTTGGCGATGCTGTCTTCGGCATACAGCCCTTTATACCGGGCGACATCGACTTGAGCGTTCTTCAACTGCGCCTGGTTCTGCGCCAGGGTGCCTTCGGCCTGCTGCAAGGCGATGCGGTAACTGCGCGGATCGATCTCGGCGAGCAGATCGCCGGCCTTCACTTGCTGGCCTTCCTCGAAGTGGATCTTCACCAGCTCGCCGGAGACGCGGCTGCGCACATTCACCGTATTGGTGGCGGTGACCGTACCCAACGCCTTGTAGTAGAGCGGGAAGTCGCCAACCTGGGCCGGCTCGACGCGCACCGGCACGGCCTCGCCCGAGCCGCCGAAACCTGGCCTGCCGCCTTGTTTGGCCGCCGTTTCTTTCGAGGCCCCGGGCCACAGCCACCAGGCCAACGCAGCCAGTAGCAGCACAATCAACAGGCCGATCAGCCAGCGGCGAGGAGAGCGAGAGACGGAAGCTTGCATGGGTTGAACAGACCTTGTTCGCAAAACGGCGGGAGAAAGGAGGTGAACGATAATCATCTGACGGGTTTTAGCAAAGCGCCTTTACCCCGGCTTTACCCAGGGCTGACGTCAGGGGCGCCGGGCACTGTAAATGAAAACGGCCTGGAGCGCTGTCCAGGCCGTTCTCACACAGGCGCAACGAACCGACCGCAGGGGCCGGCTGGCCGGGCTTACTTCAAGACAGCCAACGCGGCGTCGTAGTTCGGCTCGTCGCCCACTTCGCTCACCAGCTCGCTGTGCAGCACACGGTCGTTTTCATCCAGTACCACCACGGCACGGGCGGCCAGGCCTTTGAGCGGGCCGTCGGCGATGGCCACGCCGTAGTCCTGGAGGAACTCGACACCGCGCAGGGTCGACAGGTTCTGCACGTTGTCCAGGCCCTCGGCGCCGCAGAAGCGGTCCTGAGCGAATGGCAGGTCGGCCGAGATGCACAGCACCACGGTGTTGCCGAGCTCGTTGGCCTGGGCGTTGAACTTGCGAACCGAAGTGGCGCAGGTCGGCGTGTCGACGCTGGGGAAGATGTTCAGCACTTTGCGCTTGCCGGCGAAATCGTTCAGCGATTTGTCGGCCAGGCCTTTGCCGACCAGGGAGAAGGCTGGCGCTTGCGCACCGACCTGTGGCAGTTGGCCGTTGACCTGGACCGGGTTGCCTTTGAGCGTGACTTGAGCCATGGAATGCATTCCTCGATGACGGTTGTGGAAAGCCACCGAGTTAACCACGAAGCGCCGGACGTGCCTACGATGGCGAACGAATTAATGCCCCTGCGCTGCTCGCCATGGACGTAAAAAAGCCCGGGCCGCTAGGCGCGCCCGGGCAGGGTCGTTCGTCAGGCGATCAGCTCAGCAAGCCATACACCACCGAGGTCAGCGCCACCAGCCCGACCAGGGTCACGAACACGTTGGACATCGCCCCGCTGTACTTGCGCATCGCCGGCACGCGGCGGATGGCGTACATCGGCATGAGGAACAGCAGCACGGCGATGATCGGGCCGCCGAACGACTCGATCATGCCCAGGATGCTCGGGTTCAAGGTGGCGACGATCCAGCACACCACCAGCATCAGCGCAGCCACCACACGATCGAGGGTCTTGGCGCTGGAACGCAGGCCGGTTTTGCCGAGCATGCCCTTGAGGCCTTCGCTGGCCCCGATGTAGTGGCCCAGGAACGACTTGGCGATGGCCACGAAGGCGATCATCGGCGCGACGAACCCGATGATCGGGTTGCCCAGGTGGTTGGCCAGGTACGACAGGATCGACAGGTTCTGCGCCTTGGCTTCGGCCAACTGCGCGGTGTCGAGGGTCAGCACGCAACTGAAGACGAAGAACAGCACCATGGCCACCATCAGCAGGTGGGCGCGCATCAGGATCTGGCCGCTGCGCTCGTCGGCATGTGCTCCGTAGCGGCGCTTCTGGTCCACGGCGAAGGCGGAAATGATCGGCGAATGGTTGAAGGAGAACACCATGACCGGAATCGCCAGCCATACCGTGTGCAGGAAAGCCGAACCTGCTGGCACATGGTGCGCGGTTTCGAGAATGCCGCCGGTCCAGTGCGGAATCAGATACAGGCCCAGCAACGCCAGCGCGACGATGAAGGGGTAGACCAGCAGACTCATGACCTTGACCGTCGCCGCTTCACCGCAGCGCACGATGGCCAGCAGGCCGAGGATAAGACCGAACGCCAATAGCGCGCGAGGAGGCGCTTCGAGGTGCAGTTGATGCTCCATGAAGCTGGTCACGGTATTGGTCAGCGCCACGCTGTAGATCAGCAGGATCGGAAAGATGGCGAAGAAGTACAGCACGGTGATCACCGCACCGGCCGTGAGGCCGAAATGCTCTTCGACCACCTCGGTGATGTCGCCGCCACGGCCCGACAACACGAAGCGGGTCAGGCCGCGGTGGGCGAAGTAGGTCATCGGCAGTGCCAGCAGAGCCAGCACCAGTAGCGGCCAGAAGCCGCCCAGGCCTGCGTTTATCGGCAGGAACAGCGTGCCGGCGCCGATGGCGGTGCCGAACAGGCCGAGCATCCAGGTGGTGTCGTGACGTGACCAGCTGGCCAGGGCTGTCGGAGTCGATTGGTATTGTTGTTCAACGCTTGGGGCCTGCTCATTCATTCCGGGTGCAACTCCACTCGCAAGACTGCAACAGGCTGAGCGCGGCCAAACCCGCGGGTTTGGCCAGCTCAACCGAAAAGAGGGGCGCGATTGTGCACGTAATGGCAGCGCTTGCGAAGCCCCGCCCGAGCAGTGGTTGCACCAAGAGCCACCAGGATGCCAGCATCCGGGCGGCGCACGCGGGCGTTGGTCTGTGGACAGGCCAGGGGTAGAATGAGCCCCCATTCACCCACGCGTACGGCCATCATGCAGTCCGATCTCGACCTGTTCGGTAGCCAGGCCCAACGCCTGGCCACCCATACCGTGCTGCTGCCCGGCTTCGTGCTGCCACGTCTCGAAACGCTGCTCGATGCGCTGCGTCCGGTGCTGCGCGCCGCGCCTTTTCGGCACATGGAAACGCCTGGCGGGCAGACCATCGCGGTGGCCCTCAGCAACTGCGGCGACTTGGGCTGGGTCAGCGACCGACGCGGCTATCGCTATACCACGCACGATCCAATCAGCGGCGCACCTTGGCCCGCCCTCCCCGCGCTGCTCGCGCAACTGGCACATGAGGCCGCGGGCGCCGCTGGCTTCAACGACTTCCACGCCGATACCTGCCTGATCAACCACTACCTGCCAGGCACACGTTTGTCGCTGCATCAGGATCGCAACGAGCGCGACTTCAGCCAGCCCATCGTGTCGATATCCCTGGGCCTGCCGGCGGTATTCCTGCTGGGCGGGCAGCAACGCGGCGACGCCACGCAAAAGGTGCCGCTCGGCCATGGCGATGTGCTGGTCTGGGGCGGCGACGACCGCCTGCGCTTCCATGGCGTGCAGCCGATCAAACCAGGCGAGCACCCGCGCATGGGCAGCCGGCGAATCAACCTGACCTTGCGCCGCGCCAGCTGACGACGGTGCATCGCGCAAGCCCCGCTAGCACCCGAAGCAGCAGGCACATTATGCTAGGCCGGCATCTTTGCTCCTGCCACTATGTGAGTGCCGAATATGAAAATCGATGACATGGATGCCTTCGTGGCCGTCATCCGTTGCCAGTCCACCAACCTCGCGGCGCAGGCCTTGCAGCTGACTCAGCCAGCGATCACACGCAGGGTACAGCACTTCGAAGAGGATCTGGGCGCCATCCTGCTCGACCGCAACACCAAGCCGCTCAAGCCCACGCCCATGGGGCTGCGGGTGTACGAACAGTGCAAGGCGATCCTGCGCGAGATCGATGCGCTGCACGAGCTGGTGGCCAACGACGGCGCTCCGTCAGGCAGCCTGCGTCTGGGCGTACCGCAAACCCTGGGCGATGTGGTGTTGCTGGATGCCCTCGGCGCGCTGCGCGAGCGCTACCCGACACTGCGCACCCAAGTCAGCAGTGGTTGGGGCAGCAGTTTGCTGGCGCGGATGGAAAACGGCGAGCTGGACGCGGCCGCAGCGCTGTTCCCACCCGGCAAGATTTTCCCCGAAGGCATCGTCGGGCGCTCGATGCTGCGTCTGCCCTTGCAGGTGGTTGCGGCCAAGGGCAGCGTGACCCGTCGTGCATGCAAGCTCAAGGATTGCTACAGCCAAGGCTGGGTGCTCAATCCAGACGGCTGCGGCTTTCGCGCCGGCCTGCAGCGCGCCCTGAGCGAACAGGGGCTGAACCTTGCGATCAACCTGGAGACCTTCGGCACCGATTTGCAATTGGGGCTGGTTGCCAATGGCCAAGGATTGGGGCTCGTGCCAGAGCCGCTCTTGCGCAGCAGTGCCCATCGCGAACGCTTGGAGGTACTGAGCGTCAGCGATTTCAAGCCACAGGTGGACCTCTGGCTGCTGCATCCGCGCTATTTGGGCAACCTCCTGGAACCGGTGGAACTCTTCGGCGAGGTGACTGCAGCGCGCTTGCAAGGCCATGCCCA
This sequence comes from Pseudomonas sp. MLB6B, assembly GCF_054508135.1. NCBI lineage: Bacteria > Pseudomonadati > Pseudomonadota > Gammaproteobacteria > Pseudomonadales > Pseudomonadaceae > Pseudomonas > Pseudomonas sp. MLB6B. Next base: position 3,354,195 of record NZ_CP199313.1, read on the forward strand.
CCCTGCGACCGATGCAGAGGGTGCCAATACCTGAGCCGTTGCAATTGCCCGGCGTCTGTCCCAAGCTCTGACCCTTGCTTTTGCCAAGGACCAGACGATGCCTAGACGCAACCGCCTCCTGACCGCCGCGCTTTTGGCGGCTGTCGGCGTGGGGACGCTCAGCTACCTCTGGCGCGAGCCGATGCCGGCGCCGAGCGCTGCGCCGCCGGCCAGTTATGCCAAAGCGCTGCGGCTGGCGCACGATGGCCAGCCGGGAGCCGCCCGCCTGCTCTACCAACAGCTGCAACGCCAAGACCTGTCGCCCATGCGCCGCGCTGCGCTCTACGAAGAGCTGCCCAACTACCCCTCCTCCATTGCCCTGAAGCTGGCCAAGCAGGACCTGACCCACGACGACCCGCTGGTACGCCGGGCTGCGGTGATGGGCATCAAACGCCTGCTACCGCCCGCGCAACGCAGCATGGCGCTTGGGCCGCTGCTCGAAGACGACGACCTGAGCGTGCGGCATGCCGTGGTCGATGCGTTGCTGGGCTTGTCGCCCGATGCCGTCGGCTTGTACTTCAGCCCATTGCAAGAGGCGCTCGAGGCCTATCAGCAAGTGCTCGAAGGCCAGCCCGACGATGCTGACGCGCAGTTGCACCTCGCACGGCTGTACCTGCACGAGCAAGCCTACACTCAAGCTGCCGCCGCCCTGCGCCGCTGTTTGGCGCTGAACCCGCAGAGCGCCGACGCCCTGGCCACCCAGGTACGGTTGCTCGAACGCCAGGGTGAGCACGATGCCTCGCGCCAGGTGTTGGCCAAGGCCTTGCTGGAAAACCCGGATTCCGCGTTTCTGCAGCACGAACTGGGCTTATGGCTGTTGCGCCACGCGCAAACCGAATACGCCTTGCTGGCCTTTTCCAAAGCCGTGGAGCTGGAGCCGGACAATGCCGACTATCGCTACACCTTGGCAACCACGTTGCATACGCTGGAGCAGGTCGATGCGGCGCAGACGCAATTGCAGACCCTTCTGGACCAACACCCTAACGACCGTCGGGCAAGGCTATTGCTGATCGCCTATTGGAAGGAAACCGGCCAGTTGCAGAACGTACAGGTGCTGTCAGCCGAACTGGAACGGCAAAACGCCGACGACCCTGCTTTGCAGCAGGGGCTTTGACCCGCTGAACAGCAGCCTACTCTCCCATGTAACGGTGAGCTTTTGGCGTGAGGCCCACCGAAGTGTCAGCGGCCGATGTCTTCGTTCCAGATGCTGGGGTGCTGATCGATGAAGCGCTGCATCAACTGCTGGCAGGGCTCATCGTCGACTACCTGCACATCCACTCCGCGACTGCGTAGCAAATCCTCTTCCCCCATGAAGCTTCGATTTTCGCCTACCACGACCCGGCCAATGCCATATAGCAGAATCGCCCCGCTGCACATGGGACAAGGCGAGAGCGTGGTATAGAGCGTCGATTCACGGTAAACGTCCGCGCTTAGGCGGCCCGCATTTTCCAGCGCGTCCATCTCGCCATGCAGGATGGCGCTGCCTTGCTGAACACGGCGGTTGTGTCCGCGGCCGATGATTTTTCCGTCGTGTACCAGCACCGAGCCGATGGGAATGCCGCCTTCGTCGAACCCCTTCTGGGCCTGTTCGAAAGCCGCTTGCAGATAGCATTCATGCGAGATATGGGCATTGACCATGATGACTCCGGGAGGCGGGAATATACTCAGGCTAGCACGTGGCCTGGGCTTATTCGATTGGGCCTGTGACAAGTCCTACAAGACAGGTATCGAGTGCGCATGCTTTACAGGAATTTACCCACCCAGACCTCATGAGCTTTTCCCCTACTCTGCGCTGATTCCCTGCGCGCAACTGTTGCGCGTGTACGTCTGCCGCTTGAGGATCCTTCCCCCATGACCGCACTTCGCCAGCCTACGCACTCGTTTCGCAGCCTCCTGCTGATCGTGGGAATCTGCCTGATTCCCATTTTTTGCGGCACTTTGGTGATCGTCCAGCAAATCGATCGCGCCCTGGATGTCGCTGCCCGAGCCGCAGGGCAGCGTGCGTTGTATGTGGTGGACAGGGTGTTCGACGCGATACGCGAGACGAGCAATATGGCCATGCACAGCCCTCTCAAAGAGTGCTCAGGGGTGAGCGCGCAATTGACTACTCGAGTCAAGACCAATCCAATGCTGCAAGCCCTGGCCCTGCAACAGGCCAACGGCAACATCTGTGTGTCGGGCGAAACGGACCGGCCCACAGCGGCTGCGTTCGAACGCTTGGGCGATCAACGCATCACATTGAACGCACCGACCCCCGACAACGCGCTGGACAGCCTGCTGACGTTCGCCTGGCACGCCGATGACCACACCCTGCTGGCCACCGTGAAAGGCCGGCAGTTGCACAGCCAGCTCTCGCAGTTCACCCACGGCGAAATCCTGCAACTGGATTTCGTAGATCACTCGATTTGGATCACTCAGAACGGCTTCGAGCTAAATAATGCCAACCTGACCCTCAACCGCGCCAGCAAGCTCTCGACGCAATACGACTACACCGTACACGTAGGCTACGGCCCTGACACCTTCCGGCGCATGTTCTGGCGCTATGCGCTCAATGCCCTGCCGTGGCTACTGGTGGTCGGATTGGTGACTGGCCTCGGCGCTCATCTGCTGAGAGCGCGCAATCACCGCAAGACGACGCAGATACCGTCTTGACGGCACCTGCATCGCGTTGGCTTCAATCGGTTTGCAGCACGCCGCGCAGCACCTGGTCGCGCTCGATCGATTCGAACAATGCCTTGAAGTTGCCCTCACCGAAGCCGTCATCGCCCTTACGCTGAATGAACTCGAAGAACACAGGGCCCAACAGGGTCCCGGAAAAGATCTGCAGCAAAAGCCGCCGATCACCTTGCTCGGATGCGCCGTCCAGAAGAATGCCACGCGCTTGTAGCGCATCGACCGGCTCACCATGGTCGGGCAGCCGTTCCTCGAGCATTTCGTAATAGGTTTGCGGTGGCGGCGTCATGAACACCATGCCCAGGCCTTTGAGCGCATCCCAGGTCTTGATCAGATCGTCGGTCAGGAAGGCCACGTGCTGGATACCCTCACCGTTGAACTGCATCAGGAACTCTTCGATCTGCCCGGCTCCCTTGGAAGACTCCTCGTTGAGCGGGATGCGTATCATGCCGTCAGGCGCGGTCATGGCTTTGGAAGTCAGCCCGGTATACTCGCCCTTGATGTCGAAGTAGCGAATCTCGCGGAAATTGAACAGCTTCTCGTAGAATCCCGCCCAATACGCCATGCGCCCGCGATAGACGTTGTGGGTCAAGTGGTCGATGATCTTCAGGCCCGCGCCTTGCGGGTGGCGGTCCACGCCTTCGAGGAAGGTAAAGTCGATATCGTAGATCGAGCTGCCTTCTTCATAGCGGTCGATCAGGTACAGCGGCGCGCCGCCAATGCCCTTGATCGCCGGCAAACGCAGTTCCATGGGGCCGGTCTCTATCTCGACGGGCTGCGCACCCAGCTCCAAGGCCCGGGCATAGGCCTGGTGAGCATTGCGTACGCGAAACGCCATGCCGCAGACCGAAGGGCCATGCTCGGCGGCGAAATACGACGCCACGCTCTTGGGTTCATTGTTGAGAATCAGATTGATATCGCCCTGGCGATACAGGTGTACTGCTTTGGAGCGGTGGGTAGCCACATGGGTGAAGCCCAGCGCCTTGAGTACCGGCTCGAGCACGCCTGGGGCAGGCGCTGCGAGTTCGATGAATTCGAAGCCCATCAGGCCCATTGGGTTGTCGAAGAGATCAGTCATGGGATTGTCCTTTGTCAACGAAAAAATTAGCGGTCTGTGTAACCTTGTTTTTTTCGTTGAGCCGGCGGTGAACACGGCACGCCGCGCACGCTGCGAGCGAGGAAATCACCAATGATCAGTTTGAATCCATAACGCGCCATAACCGCTCGGCCTCGACGGACTGCCCTCCGGTGGAAGGCTTATTGTTTTATTCGTAAACCGATTCTACATAGCGTAATAGTATTTGTCGCCAGCTCATTGTTGCCTCTTGCCGACAAGCGGCTATCCTGTGGCAAAACTTCCCTATGCGACAAGGTCACAACCCATGCCCTTAACGGCTCGCCGCCCCACCCACTGGAGTTGGCGCACTCTTCTGCCTTGGGCTTTGGTGATCCTGCCGCTGCTGATCGGCACACCCGCGTTGCGCTGGCAGGCAGAACGCGAGCTCGAAGCGCAAAGCCACGGCGCAGCCCTTCAGGTGCTGCAGCAAGCCGAGCGCATCCTCGATCACTTGTCTGCGGCTGCCCATGCCCTGCTGCCGCTGGCCGGTCAGCCTTGCGAACAGTCCAGCCTGGCCCTGCGCGCCGAAGTCACGCGCAATGCTTTCGTACGCTCCACTGTGCTGTTCGACCGGGAACGGGTGTATTGCACATCGCTGCTCGGCGGTTACGACGAAGCGGTCGATGTAGACGATTATACGGAAGGCACCCTCTGGTTGATGGATGGCAACTCCGTCACACCCGGCCATCCGTTGATGATCTACCGAATGGGCGAAGCCCGCCGCGGGGTGCTGGTGACGGTCGATGGCGAACACCTGCTGACCTTTTTGCGCCTTTACGGCGAAGACCTGGCCCTGCAGATCCGCGTGGGTGAGCATTGGCTAGGCGCCGACGGACAAGTGCATACCGGTGCGCCGCCTACCCCCGCGCACGCCTTGGCGCAATTGGCGTCGACCCGCTATCCGATCAGCACCCAGGCCGGATTCAGGGAAAACCTGTCGTTAGTCTTCATGCTCAGCCATTACCCTACGCTGTTCCTCTTGCTACTGGGCCTCGGCCTGCTCGCTGGCAGTGCCTGTCGCTGGCAGATACGCCGCGCCTCCTCGTCCCGCGCTGAATTGGAGCGGGCGCTGCAAGCCGACGAATTCGTTCCCTACCTGCAACCGGTGGTGCGCAGCGGCGATTATCACTGGGCCGGCGTCGAAGTACTGATGCGTTGGCAGCATCCGCGCGAGGGACTGGTGCGACCCGACCTGTTCATCCCCTACGCCGAGCACAGCGGGCAGATCGTCCCCATGACCCGCGCGCTGATGGAGCGCACCGCACGCAGCCTGGCGCCGTTCGCCGCACTGCTCGACGACGGGTTCCACATCGCCTTCAACATCACCGCCGATCACTGCCGCGACCTGGCTTTGCTCGATGATTGCGCCCAATTTCTCGCACAGTTTCCGCCAGGCCGCGTCGCCCTGACATTGGAACTGACCGAGCGCAGACTGATCGAGCCCGATGCGGCCACCCTCGATTTGTTCGCCAAGCTCCACGAGATGGGCGTGATGATCGCGCTCGACGATTTCGGCACCGGCCAGTCCAGCCTCAATTACCTGCACCAGTTCAACATCGACTACCTGAAGATCGACCGCAGCTTCGTTGCCATGATCGGCGGCGAGGCGCTGTCGCTGCACATCCTCGAAAGCATCATCGAGCTGTGTGAAAAGCTGGGCTTGGGCATCGTCGCCGAAGGGGTGGAAACGCCCGAGCAACGCGATTATCTGGTCCGCCATGAAGTCGAATACCAACAGGGCTATCTGTTCGCCAAGCCCATGCCCGTGGCCGACTTCCTCACCGCCCTGGCCGCACGTCCAAAGCCGCCGGCCTTGTCCGCCAAGACGTCGCCTGAGATCATTCGCGATTGACCACAGGTCCAACTAAGGAAAGGGGCAATCGTGTCCAGGGGCATCGTTACTTCGGTATTGGCGTCGTGTCTGTTCGCCGTCATGTACTTCTACACCTCACTGCTCGCGCCATTGGACGGCGAGGAAATCTTCGGCTGGCGCATCTTGCTGACCCTGCCCTGCCTCACCCTGTTCATGTGGGTGACCAAGGACTGGCAACGGGTCGGCGAAGTCATAGGACGCGTGTGCCGCAACCCCGTCCTGCTGCTCGGCATGCTCGGCACTTCCTGGCTCATGGGCGTTCAGCTATGGCTGTTCCTCTGGGCACCGCTGCACGGCCGCAGCCTGGAAGTGTCGATGGGCTATTTCCTGCTGCCCTTGGCCATGGTCGCCACCGGGCGTCTGGTGTACGGCGAACGGTTGTCCCGCCTGCAATGCATAGCGGTGGCTTGCGCAGCGCTGGGCGTGGCCCACGAATTGCTCCAGCACGGCAGCTTCGCCTGGGAAACCCTGGTGGTGATGTGCGGCTATCCGGTGTATTTCGTGTTACGCAAGCGCTGCCGTACCGAACATCTGGGCGGTTTGTGGTGCGACATGTTCCTGCTGCTGCCCTGGGCGGTTTACTTCGTGGTCCAGGGCCCGCTGTCGTCAGCCGACCTGGCCGAGCATGCCAGGCTCTATCTGTTGATTCCGCTGCTCGGCGCGATCAGTGCGAGCGCGCTGATCGCATACGTCGTGGCCAGCCGCTCGTTGCCGTTCACCCTGTTCGGCCTGCTCAGCTATGTCGAACCCGTGCTGCTGGTAGGCGTGGCGCTGCTACTGGGCGAGACCATAGGCCCCGACCAGTGGCTGACCTACCTGCCGATCTGGGCGGCGGTGCTGGTGCTGGTGCTCGAAGGCCTCAGGCACTTGGCGCGGCAGCGTCATCGTCGCGGCTGAGACGAACCTGGCGCACGCGCCGCTCCTCGACCGCCACCACGGTCAACGTCCAGCCATTGCAGCTCAAGCGGTCGCCGATCACCGGCAATCGGTCGAGCAGGCTCATCACCAGCCCTGCGAGGGTCTGATAGTCCTCGGTGGCGCGTGCGGCGAAACCGGTGCGCGCCTGGACCTGGCTCAGATTGAGAGCGCCACTGGCGACAAAGCCGCGGCCTTCCTCGACAATCTCCGGCCCACCGATTTCGCTGGCATCGGGCAGCTCGCCGGCGATCGATTCAAGGATGTCGGTCATGGTCAGCAACCCGGTGAAATCACCGAACTCGTTGATCACGAAGGCGATGTGCGTCGATTGCGCGCGCATCTGCTCCAACGCATTGAGGATGCTGAAGCTCTCCAGCAGGTTCAACGGCACCTGTACCATGCTTTCCAGGTCGGGCTGGCTGCCGGACAGCAGTGCCTTCAGCAGCTCCTTCTTGTGCACATACCCCAGTGGCTCCTCAATGTGCCCAGCACGAATTACCGGCAGGCGTGAGTAAGGCGAATGGGCCAGATTCAGCGCATTGGCCTGGGGGTCCAGCGCCAGGTCGATGGCATCGACCTCGGCGCGTGCCGTCATCACCGTGCGGATCGGGCGCTCGGCGAGGTTCAGCACGCCACTGATCATCACGCGCTCGCGGCGATCGAACAGCACCTGGGTCTCGCCATCCTCGACCAGGTCGGCGATGTCTTCGCCCACTTCGTCGCTGCTGACGCGACGCCCGCCCAGCAGACGCAATACTGCATGGGCGGTACGTTCACGCAGCGGCAGCTGGCCTTGCACACTGCGTTTGCGCCGCGCGGTGGCCAGTTGGTTGAACAGCTCGATCAGCAGCGAGAAGCCGATGGCGGCGTACAGGTAGCCTTTCGGGATATGGAAGCCCAGGCCTTCCGCGGTCAGGCTGAAGCCGATCATCATCAGGAAGCCCAGGCACAGCATGATCACCGTGGGGTGGGCATTGACGAAGCGGGTCAGCGGCTTGCTGGCGATGATCATGATGCCGATGGAGAAGATCACCGCGATCATCATCACCGACAGGTGCTCGACCATGCCCACGGCGGTGATTACCGCGTCCAGCGAGAACACCGCATCGAGCACCACGATCTGCGCCACGATGGGCCAGAACGCGGCGTGACGCAGCGGCCCCTTGTTCTGCGGAGCATGCCCTTCCAAGCGCTCGTGCAGCTCCATGGTGGCCTTGAACAGCAGGAACACACCACCGAACAGCATGATCAGGTCGCGTCCGGAGAAACTCTTGCCGAACACCTCGAACAAGGGCGCGGTCAGGGTCACCATCCACGAGATACTCGCCAACAGGCCCAGGCGCATCACCAGCGCCAGGGTCAGGCCGATGATCCGCGCGCGGTCGCGCTGATGCGGTGGCAGCTTGTCGGCGAGGATGGCGATGAATACCAGGTTGTCGATACCGAGCACCAGCTCGAGCACGATCAGCGTCAAGAGGCCTAGCCAGGCCGTGGGGTCAGCTAGCCATTCCATCAGCGGATACTCACGGCAAGGTCAAGGGAAGCGATCGGGCGGGAAGGTCTTGGCGACCTGAAGCAGGGAGGCTCGGTGAAAGCGCTCATAGGGACCTTGATAGAAATTGCGGAAATTAATCCTACAACCCATGCAGACAAATCTCACAGCGACAAACTATTACAAACTGTAGCCAAACGTTCCCTGGACACATTCGCATGGCGTACTCATCGCGCGTGCCCCGCATCCAGGCAGAGTGACGGGCTGTATCGACCCTACCCTTCAGCGCAACAGATCTTCGATCTGTTCGTGCAGCGTATTCAGATCGAACGGCTTGGCCAGAATAGGTGCCTTCCGCGCGATGGGACTGCCCGATTCGACGATCTCCGCCGGATAGCCACTGATGAAAATGACCTTCAGGTCGGGCCGCAACTTCACCGCAGGTTCGGCGATTTCCACCCCCGACACACCGCCCGGTAAACGAAAGTCGGTGACCATCAGATCCAGGTGGGGCTTGGTGGCCAGGATCGCAAAAGCCTCTTGGCTGTCGGCGGCGACCAGCACGTGGTAACCCATGTGCGACAGATACTCGCTCAACACCATGCGGATCGCAGGCTCGTCCTCGACCACCAGCACTACATCTTGTGCATCTTCACTCATAACAAAGCCTTCGAATTCAACAAGTCGCCCCTATGACCTCGCGCTCAGACAGAGGTTGCCTGTGCGTGGTCGCTTTGTGCCGCTACCACTGGCAACGGCAGGTAAACGCTGAACGTGGAGCCTTTACCTTCCTCGCTGTGCACCTCGATGCGCCCACCGTGGGCCAATACGATCTGTTCGGAGATGTACAGACCCAGCCCCAGACCGCTGCGCGCGTGCTGCGCTGCCACGCGCTCGAACTGCTGGAAAATACGTTTCTGGTTCAGCTCACTGATACCGATGCCCTGGTCCTGGACCTGCACACAGACCATATCGCCCTCCTGATGCATACGCACGTACACGGTCTTGCGATCGCCATAGCGCAAAGCGTTGGACAACAGATTGGCCAGAACCTGCTCGACCCGGAATTCGTCCCAGTTACCGCACATGGGCCGACACGCGTTCAGCTCGATACGTGTTTGCAGCGCCTCGGCCTGAGCGTCGAAACGTTCGACCAGATTCAGCAGCAAAGCGCTCAAATCGAATGGCTTGGGTTTGATCGACAGCTTGCCGGTGCGGATCCGCGACACGTCCAGCATGTCTTCGACCAATCGGATCAGGCTATTGATCTGCCGTTCGTCGCGCTCGACCATCGACTGCAGTTTTTCCGGGCTGAAGGCCGCCAGATTGCCGCGCGCCAGGTTCATCTTGCGCAACTGGGTTTCGAGGATCAGGCCATTGAGTGGCGTGCGCACCTCGTGGGACACGATCGACATGAAATCGTCGCGCATGCGTACCGCGTGCTGCAATTCGGTCTGCGTGGCCTGCAACTGATCGAGCAGCAGGGCCTGTTCCTGACGCCCTCGCTCCAGAGCCTCGAGCTGCCGATCGAGCACCTCGCGCTGGCGGTACAGATCGACGAATACCGAGACTTTGCTCTTCACCGCCAAGGTGTCGAGGGGTTTGTGCAGAAAATCCACTGCGCCGCTTTCGTAGCCCTTGAAGGCATAGTCCATATCGCGGCCCGCGGCGCTGACGAAAACGATGGGAATGTGCTTGGTCTTTTCCATGCCACGCATCAATTCGGCCAGTTCGAACCCATTCATGCCAGGCATCTGCACATCGAGAATGGCCAGCGCGAAGTCGTGTTCGAGCAGCAGCGACAGTGCTTGGTCGGCCGACAGCGCCTGATGCACCTGGCGGTCTGCACCCTGTATCAAGGCCTCAAGCGCCAGCAGGTTTTCCGGCAGGTCGTCGACGATCAACAGTTTCGCGGTGATGTGGCTTAGCATGCGCTGGCTTCCAGGGTGGCGAGCAACTGCCCGATACCGCTCAGAGAAAGAATGTGGTCGGGCGGATGCGATGCCAGTGCCGCCTGCGGCATCAGCCCCACCTGTGCGTCATGGGGGTCCTGGACGATGGTCCGACCACCCTGTTGTTTGATTCTGGCAAGCCCCTGGGCGCCATCTTGATTGGCCCCGGTCAGGACGATGCCGAGCAGGTTGGCACCATAGGCATCGGCGGCGGACTCGAACAGCAAGTCGATGGACGGACGCGAATAATGCACCGGGTCCTCCTGACTCAATGAAAGGCTGAAGTCCTTCTCGACCGACAAGTGATAGCCAGGGCCTGCGACGTAGATCATGCCCTCGACGATACGTTCCTTGTCGCAGGCCTCGCGCACGGGTCGCACCAAACGGCGCTGCAGCACCGAAGCCAGATGGCTGGGCCGATCAGGCGGCAAATGCAGCACGCAGAGAATCGGTATGCCGAAGGCTGGCGGCAGCTGCCCGAGCACCTCGAACAAGGCGGCTACCCCGCCTGCCGAGGCGCCGATGACGATGGCCTGTGGCGTGATCATGATTTGCGAAAGATCCGTTCGGGGCGCACCAGCGCCTCGAATCGATCGGCATAGGCGGAAAAGTCGATCGACTCCTTGCTACCCAGCACCAGAAAACCGCGATGGCACAGCGACTCGTGAAAAAGACCGAAGGCACGGTCTTGCAGCGTTTTGTTGAAGTAGATCATCACATTGCGGCAAGACACCAGTTGGGTCTCGGAAAACACGCTGTCGGTGGCCAGGCTGTGGTCGGCGAAGGTCACGTTTTCGCGCAGGCTGCCGTCCATGATCGCGTTGCCGTAGGCTGCCGTGTAGTACTCGGAAAAATCGCGGCGGCCACCGGCCTGGCGGTAGTTCTGCTCGTAGGCCTGGATGTTCTGCAACGAATAGATGCCTTGCTTGGCGCGTTCCAGCGAATACGGGTTGATGTCGGTGGCATACAGGATGCTGCGTTCGAGCAGACCCTCCTCGCGTAGCAGGATGGCCATGGAGTACACCTCTTCGCCTGTACTGCACCCGGCGATCCACAGCTTGATCGAAGGCCAGGTGCGCAGCAGCGGCACCACTTCGTTGCGCAAGGCCAGGAAGTGGCTGGGGTCGCGAAACATTTCGCTGACCGGAATCGTCAAGTACTGCAACAGCTCCATGAACATGCCGGGGTCGTGCAGCACCCGCTCCTGCAACGCCGACACCGTGCGGCAGTCGAACTGGCGCACGGCGTGCAGGATCCGGCGCTTGATCGAAGCGCCGGAGTAGTCGCGAAAGTCATAGCTGTACTTGAGGTAGATCGCCTCGATCAGCAGCCTGATCTCGATGTCGGTATCACGGTCGATAGTCAAATGCGCTCCAACTGCGGCAACCACACGCGAATCAGCGAGAACAGGCGGTCAAGGTCTATGGGCTTGGCCAGGTAGTCGTTGGCGCCGGCTTGTAGGCACCGGTGCTGGTCGTCCTTCATGGCCTTGGCGGTCACGGCGATGATCGGCAGCTTGCGCCAGCGCGGTTGCTGACGGATCAGGCGCGTCGCTTCGTAGCCGTCCATCTCCGGCATCATCACGTCCATCAACACCAGATCTACGTCCTGATGCTCCTCGAGGCGTTCGATGGCCTCGCGGCCGTTGCGACCGATCAGCACCACGGCACCTTTCTGCTCGAGTGCGCTGGTGAGGGCGAAGATGTTGCGCACGTCGTCGTCGACCAGGAGGATGCGCCGGCCTTCGAACACCCGGTCTCGGCTGCGCGCGGTCTTCAGCATGCGCTGGCGCTCGTGGGACAACTGCGACTCGACCTTGTGCAGGAACAGTGTCACTTCGTCGAGCAGCCGCTCGGGCGAGCGCGCACCCTTGATGATGATCGAGCGCGAATACTTGAGCAGTTCGGCCTCTTCTTCGCGGGTCAGGTTGCGTCCGGTGTAGACGATCACCGGGGGGAAGGCGCAGATGTCTTCGGAAGTCATGCGCTTGAGCAGCTCGCCGCCCAGCATGTCGGGCAGTTTCAGGTCGATGATCATGCAGTCGTAGACGTGTTCGCGCAGCAGATCCAACGCCTCCTGGGCCATGCCCACGGCGGTGATCTCGATGTCTTCGTCGCCGATCAGGCGGGCGATGCTCTCGCGCTGCAGGTCGTCGTCCTCGACCAGCAGGATGCGCTTGAGCTTTTGCGTGAGCTTGGCTTCCAGACGCCCGAAAACTTCCTTGAGCTCGTCGCGGGTGGCAGGCTTGACCGCATAACCGATCGCGCCCATATGCAGGGCCGCTTCGACGCGGTCCTCCACGGAGATCACGTGCACCGGAATGTGCCGGGTTTCGGCGCGTTCCTTCAAGCGTTGCAGCACGGTCAAGCCGGAGTGGTCGGGCAGACGCATGTCCAGGAGCACGGCATCGGGCAGGTAGCGCGCGGCAAGCTCGAAGCCCTCGTCGGCGCCTTGGGCGTGCAGGCAGTTGTACCCCAGCTCGTGGGCCAGATCGTAAAGAATGTGGGCGAAGTTCGGCTCGTCTTCGATGACCAGAATGCAGCGATTGTCGAACGGCGCCAGCTCACGGTCGTCGGCGAAAGCCGGTGCCTGCGCCAGGCTGGGCCGCGCGATCGGCGCGTTGGGCGCCGGTGGGGCCGGCAGGCGATCGAGTACTGGACGCAGGATGGGGATGTCGTCCACGAGCTCCTCGGCTTCGTAACGCTCGGGCAGTACCAGGCTGAACAGGCTGCCCTGCCCTGGCTGGCTCTGCACGGTGATCTCTCCGCCGAGCAACTGTGCCAGGTCGCTGGAAATGGACAGGCCAAGGCCGGTACCACCGTAGCGGCGGTTGCTGGTGCCGTCGACTTGGTGGAACGCGCCGAAGATCGCCTGTTGCTGGTCTTGGGGGATGCCGATGCCGCTGTCCTGGACCGCGAAGACGATACCGCGCGCCGGGTCGTGGCTGATGGTCAGGCTGACCTTGCCCTGTTCGGTGAACTTGATGGCGTTGGACAGCAGGTTCTTGAGGATCTGCTCCAGGCGCTGGCGGTCGGTGTACAAGGTGGCCGGCACTTGCCCTTGCAGATGCACTTCCAGGGCCAGGCCTTTGTCGTTGGCCAGCGGCAGGAACATGGCGCGCAGGCCATCGACCAGCCGCTCCAACGGCGTGGTCTGCGGGCGTACTTCGAGCTTGCCGGCCTCGACCTTGGCGATGTCGAGAATGTCGTTGATCAGATTCAGCAGGTCGTTGCCGGCCGAGTAGATGGAATCGGCGAACTTGACTTGCTCAGGGGTGAGGTTGCCGCTGGCGTTCTCGCCCAGCAGCTTGGCCAGAATCAGCGAGCTGTTGAGCGGCGTGCGCAGCTCGTGGGACATGTTGGCCAGGAACTCGGACTTGTACTGGCTGGAGCGTTGCAGGTCGTCGGCGCGCGCCTGCAGTTCCTGTTGCGCGGTATTGAGCTCGCTGTTCTTGCGGTCCAGCGCGTCGGTGCGCTCGGCCAGTTGCTCGTTGGTCTGCTCCAGCTCGGCTTGCTGGGTTTCCAGATAGGCCTGGGATTCCTTGAGCACGCGCGATTGTTCTTCCAACTCTTCGTTGGCGGTCTTCAACTCTTCCTGCTGGACTTGCAGCTCTTCGTTGAGCTGCTGGGTTTCGGCCAGCACTTCTTGCAGGCGCTGGCGGTAACGCGCGCTTTCGATGGACGTGCCGAGGCTGCCGGCCAAGCGTTCGAGCAATTCTTCGTCGCGCGGTTGCAGGGGGCGCAGAAAGCCCAGCTCGATCACGCCGTTGGCTTCACCGTCGTGGCTGGCCGGCACCAGCATGGCACTACGCGGCAGGCCGCTGCCGAGTCCCGAGCTGAGCTTGTGGAACCCTTCGGGCAGATCGTCCAGGCGAATGACCTTGCCCTCACGCACCGACTGCCCCAGTAGACCATCATGAGCTTGCAGCCGCTGTTCGCGCGCCTGCTGTTCGACGTCCAGGCCATAGCTGGCCACGCGGATCAGTTGCCCGTGCTCGTCGCGCGCGTAGACTGCGCCCACCACGCTGCCCAGGTAGCTGGCGAAGAAGCGCAGGATGCTGTCCCCCAGCTTGGGCAAAGTCAGTTGGCCCAGCACCTCACCGGCGAGCTGGGTCTGGCCGTTGCGCAACCAGGCCTGATGCTCCAAGCGTTCGGTGGCGCGTTGCTGCGCCCAAAGGTTCTCGTCATAGCTGGCCGAGAGCGCCAGCAGATCGCGACGGCCCAGGTAGGCCAGCAAGGCGGTGAGGCCCACGATCAGCACAATGAAGGCACTGATGATCAAGGTGGTGACGTCGTTGACCGTTTCGGTGCGGGCGGCACGCAGTTGCTGTTCGTTGTCGATGAACGCGGCGTATTCCTTGCGCATCTGGTCGGTGATGCGTTTGCCGCGGCCATTGCCGATGGCTTCGCGGAAACCCTCGCCCTTGCGACGCTGCTCGATCATCTCGCCGCCGAAGTCGTTCCAGGCATGTTGGAGGGCTTTCAGACGTTCGATGCGATCGACCTGTTGCGGGTTGTCGCTGACCAGCTCGCGCAGTGCATCGAGGCTGCCGAAGATCTGTGGCTTGGCGACTTCGTAGGGATCGAGGAAACGTTCGTCGCCGGTGATGAGAAAACCGCGCATGCCGGTTTCCATGTCGATCGACAGCTTGACGGTTTCGTTGGCGTTGCCGATGACGTGGTCGGTGTGCTCGACCCACTTCATGGCCGACAACAGGTAGCTGACCACCACGACGAAAGCCACGGCACTCAGCAGCCCCACGCCCAAAGGCAAGCCCACGTTGCGGCTGAGCAGTTTGCGGAAACTGCGTTGGTCCATCGAAGCTGCTTGAATCATCAGTTAACGCCCGAACGAAGAAAGTCTGTTGAACGGTGGAGCGGAAGGCCGTGCCGATTCTGCCGACGCCCGTCTTTGCCCTGCGGCAAAAGGGCGCCATTCTACAGCGCTTCGCGCGCGAGGGCAGGCATTTAGCCAGTCTTGGATGGGCAGGATTCGCTAAACGTTCCATCGGTGTGCGCTCGGGGGTATCCTGCGGAACTTCTCATCGCCCCAGGGCACTGAGTAGACACCCCCTTAGAACAGGATTGATTCATGCAACTACTGGTTGTCGAAGACGACGACATCGTCCGCATGTTGATGGTCGAAGTGCTCGACGAATTAGGCTACAAAGACGTCCTCGAAGCCGACAGCGGCGAACAGGCGTTGGCCGTTCTCGAGGATTCGACGCACCACCTCGACCTGCTGATGACGGATGTGGGCCTTCCTGACATGAACGGCAGCGAGCTGGCGGCCAAGGCGCGCGCGCTGCGACCGACGCTGCCCGTACTCTTTGCAAGCGGCTATGCCGAGAGCATGGCGGTTCCAGAAGGCATGCACATGATTGGCAAACCGTTCAGCATGGAAGCGCTTGGCGACAAGATCCGCTCGATATTGGGTGAGCGGCCTTAAGCGCCCTCAGCGCATTCTTCTCAACAGGTACGTGTCCATGATCCAGCCTTTGCGGGCACGTGCCTCCCTGCGCATCTGCGCAATCCGCTCCTTCACGTCTTGCAATGGGCCTGAGACGAGCATCTCGTCTTCGCTGCCCAGATAAGCGCCCCAGTAGATGAACAGGCCGTCGACCGCGATGTGCTCGAATGCGTTTTGGCCGTCGAGCATCACCAGCACACTGTCGATGTCGGCAAGTTCGCTCAATCGCCGGCCGGGAACTATCGTCAGCAGCCCACCTGTGTCATTGAGCGGTACTGCGTGGCGCGCGGCCAACGCCTGGACGCTGCTGATGCCGGGAATTACCCGTAGCGCCACTTCGACGCCGCGCTGCCTGACCAGATCGAGCACGTGCAACGTACTGTCGTACAACCCAGGGTCGCCCCACAACAAAAACGCTCCCACTTCGCCAACCGACAATTCGTCCTCGATCAAGCGGGCATACAAAACCGCACGCCGTTCATGCCAGGCCCGCACGGCCCACTTGTAATCACTGGCCTGCGCATCGCGTTGCACATCATCGATTTGCACCACGCGGTAATTGCCAGGACGCGCGTGACGCTCGATCAACTGCCGGCGCACCTCGACCAGGTCGCGCGTTTCCTCACCTTTGTCGATCAAAAAGAATACGTCGGCATGCTGCAGTGCTTCGATCGCTTCAAGCGTGATTTGCCGAGGGTCGCCTGGACCGATGCCGATCAAGAGCAGCTGTTTCATCGGTTGGCCTCCTGACCCAGATTGAATGACCCCTGGCGGGGCGCAGGGCGTTATACCAGCCCGGGGAAAAGTTCACTTTGAAGTTGCAAGTTATTGCGCGAACTGTGCAATCCCCAACGGCTACTAGTTACATAATTTTTCATCGAAGTTTGGGTTTACCGCGCCCGTACCGACAACTACACTGACTCGCATCGGACAGTTTCTTGCACCTGACGTCGAAGTTGACAAGCGCCTGTTCATATCCGCATATCCGGCCCCGTTGTTCTCAAGGAGTAGTGTCCATGTCCAGACTCGCCGAATTCCGCGCCGCGGAAAAAGCCCTGCAAGACCAGATCGTCCAATTGGAATCGATGAAGAAAGATGCCGGCCTCAAGCGCGAAATCGAGTTCGAGCAGAAGCTGCTGGTATTGATGAAAGACTATAACAAGGGTTTGCGCGAGATCGTCGCCATCCTCGACCCGAAAACCCCGACCAAGGCGCCTGCGCCGGCCAGCAAGCAGCACCGCCGCCCACGTGTGACCAAGGTCTACGAGAACCCACACAACGGCGAGCTGATCGAAACCAAAGGCGGTAATCATCGCGGCTTGAAAGCCTGGAAAGAGGAATACGGCAGCGACACGGTAGAAACTTGGCTGCGCGCATGAAACATGAACAAAGCGTTCACAGATTTTTCACAGCGGGCGCGGCATTATCGAACCAGCTAACGGACTAGCGACCCCATCACGCGCCCGCACACGCGGGCCTCTAATTCCAACGCCTCGCACCTCGTGCGGGGCGTTTTCATTTGTGGGATCGCATTTCTTCCGTATCATGCATGCCTGTTCGTTTCGCTGGAGCCCCAGGCCCGGCTTTATCATCTGGAGACCCCATGAGTCTGAACGATCTGCAAAACCTCCCGGGCATCACCGCCCAACCCGATGCCGCTACCCACAACTTCGTGTTCAACCACACCATGCTGCGGGTCAAGGACATCGAGAAGTCCCTGGACTTCTACACCCGCGTTCTGGGTTTCACTCTGGTCGACAAGCGCGACTTCGCCGAAGCCGGTTTCAGCCTGTATTTCCTGGCCCTGACCGACAAGAGCGCGATTCCAGCGGATGACGACGCGCGCCACCAATGGATGAAGTCGATTCCGGGCGTGCTGGAACTGACCCACAACCACGGCACCGAAGAGGACGCCGACTTCGCCTACCACGACGGTAACAGCGACCCTCGCGGTTTCGGCCACATCTGCATTTCCGTCCCGGACGTCACCAGTGCCTGCGCACGCTTCGAGGCACTGAACGTACCGTTCCAGAAGCGCTTGAGCGATGGCCGCATGCACCACCTGGCCTTCATCAAGGACCCGGATGGCTACTGGGTCGAAATCATCCAGCCAGCCCCGATGTGATCCACCGGCGCCCGTACGTTCGTCGGGCGCCGTCTGCACCCCGCCTCGCTGTGGTATAGCAAAAGAGCACCTATTGCGAACCACCGCGAGGTAAAGACCATGCATACCCTGCACTGTGAATACCGCGATCACACCATCACCGCCAGCGTGATGGCCCATCCCGATTCCCCCCTGCCCTACGCTGCCGGCTGCCTCATTACGGCGCCTGATGGACATGTCAGCAGGCGCCTGTCGCTGCCCGTGGAAATGAAGTTCATGGCCGATCTCGAGCACGCTCAGCAGGCGGCGCTAGCCCATGGCCGTTGGTTGGTGGATCAGCAGCTCGATCGACACGCCCAGCGTTTCTGACCCGTCATGCGGGGCCTGGCACCGACGCCGGACAGGCTCCGCTCCATGAAGCGCCCAGCCTTCAGCCCTCACGGGCGAAGGCCACCGCCTCATCGACCTGGGCAGGCGTGGGCCGGATGCCGGTGTAGAGCACGAACTGCTCCAGCGCCTGCAAGGTGATGACATCGACGCCGGTTATCACCGATTTGCCCTGTTCGAGCGCACGTGCGATCAATGGCGTGCGCTCCGGCCGGGCGACGACATCGAATACCCACTGCGCCTCGGCGATGGCCGCCTGCTCGAAGGCCAGTTGATCGGCTTCGGCTCCGCCGAGCATGCCGATGGGCGTGACGTTGATCAGCATGGGCAACGGGCCAAGGCCTTGCATGTCCGGCATCCAGCGGTAGCCGCATGCCTGCGCCAGTTTGCGGCCGGCCGCCTCGTTGCGCGCTACGATGGTACCGTTGGCAAAACCGCTATCGCGCAATGCACAGGCCACGGCCTTGGCCATGCCGCCACTGCCACGCACTGCGAAGGCCGTCGCTGGATCGACCTGTCGCTGCTCGAGCAACTGGCGTACGGCAAGGTAATCGGTGTTGTAGGCCGTCAGCCGTCCTGCGTCGTTGACCACGGTGTTGATCGAATCGATCGCGGCGGCGGAAGGATCGATCGTGTCGACCAACGCCATGCAGGCTTCCTTGAATGGCATCGACACACCACAGCCACGAATCCCCAAAGCGCGAATACCCGCAACGGCAGCGGGCAGATCCTGGGTGGTCATGGCCTTGTAGTAGTAATTCAGGCCCAGTTGCCGATACAGGTGGTTGTGAAAGCGCACCCCGAAGGTGCCTGGCCTTCCGGCCAGAGAGATACAGAGGACGGTTTCGGGGTTGGCTGCGATGGGCGTCATCTGAGCTCCTCGTTATGGAATCGAATTAGACGGTGGTTGGGTTATACCCCATCGCGCTCGATAACGAACCTCGGACACACCATTCGTCCGACCTTACATAACCTTTACGCTGCCAGGCGCTGCATTGATTCGAAACTGCGGTCATAGTGCTACGCCCCTGAATCTGGGGTGTTTCGGAGGATTCGTTATGAAGCGTCACCTGCCAGTGATCGCGTTGCTGATCGGGGCCTTGGCCGTGAGTGGCCCGGCCGCTGCCCATGGCTGGCGTGGAGCGGGACCGATCCTGGGTGCGGCCGTCGTGGGCGCCGTGGTCGGCGCGGCCGTGTCTGGAGGCCAGGACCGTACCGTCTATGTCGACCGCGAGCCGACCTACTACGCGCCGCAGCCGGTCTATGTGCAGGCACCGCCGCCTGTCTATGTCGAAAGGCCGCCGGTGTACGTGCAAGCCCCACCCCCGGTGTATTACCAGCAGCCCTACGTAGTGGAGCGCTATGTACCGGCACCACCGCCGCCACCCCACTACCGCCGTTATTACGGCCCGCCGCCGGGTTACTACGGCCCACCACCGCCACGCTGGTGAAACCTGCCACATGCGCACTGCTTTCCCGATACCCATCGCCCGCCTTCAGCGGGCTTTTTTATGCGCCCGTGCAGCCTCCGGCCGACGAATGGATGAAGTTTTTGTCATACGGCCTGGCGGCTTTGACAAGCAATCGACAGCGTCTGGCCCATACTCCACAATGCGCCGCGTTTCGAAAGGGGAAATCCTTTCGCAGCCAATGACATACCCACCATTAGTGAGCCTCGACGTGAAAACTTCCCTGTCCATCCTCAGCCTGCTGTTGTTGCTCACAGGACCCGCGATCCTTCCCGCCGCTGCCGCGCAAGCCCCGGCCCAGGTGCAACGTGACCCGGCCAGGCTGCACCTGGCCTCCGGCAGTGCCTTGTTGATCGATCTGAACACACGCAAAGAACTCTATTCGAGCAACGCCGAACGCGTGCGGCCGATCGCCTCGGTCACCAAGCTGATGACCGCCATGGTCGTGCTCGACGCCAAGTTGCCGATGGACGAAATGCTGACCATGACCATCGCCAACAACCCTGACATGAGAGGCATCTACTCGCGTGTCCGCCTGGGCAGCGAACTGAACCGCCGCGAAACCCTGCTGATCACCCTGATGTCGTCGGAAAACCGCGCCGCCACCAGCCTCGCCAACCATTACCCCGGCGGTTACAGCGCTTTCATCAAAGCCATGAACGCCAAAGCGCGCAGCCTGGGCATGAGCCATACCCGCTACGTCGAGCCGACCGGGCTGTCGACGCAGAACGTCTCTACCGCGCGTGACCTGGCCAAGCTGCTCATCGCGTCGCGCAACTACCCCATGCTCAGCCAACTGTCGACCACACGCGAAAAGACCGTGGCGTTCCGCAAGCCCAACTACACCTTGGGCTTTCGCAACACCGACCACCTGGTCAACAAGAGCAACTGGGACATCAACCTGACCAAGACCGGTTTCACCAACGAGGCGGGGCACTGCCTGGTATTGCTGACCAAAATGGACAACCGCCCGGTGGCGATGGTGATTCTCGATGCCTTCGGCAAGTACACCCACTTCGCCGATGCCAGCCGCATGCGCCAGTGGCTGGAAACCGGCGCTACCAAACCTGCGCCGGCCGTGGCCTTGCAGTACAAGGCCGAGCGCCACGCGCGAACTCGCCTGGCAGCCGAGTGACGGGGTGGAGCGTCCGCCGCCGGCTATGGCGGCAGGCGCACTAGCGGTCGCTTACCGAGTCAGAATGTCATTTCCTTCACATCGGGCGCCACGATCAGCTTGCCGGCCGTCTTGTCGACGATCTCCTGCACGCTGACTCCCGGCGCCGTTTCCCGCAGGATGAAAGCACCGTCCTGGATTTCCAGGTAGGCCAAGTCGGTCAGCACCTTACGGATGCAACCGGCGCCGGTCAGCGGCAGGCTGCAACGTTCCAGCAGCTTGGATTCACCGTCTTTCGAGGCATGGGTCATCGTGACGATGATGTTCTCCGCGCCAGCCACCAGGTCCATGGCGCCGCCCATGCCCTTGACCAACTTGCCTGGAATCATCCAGGAGGCGATGTTGCCCTGCACATCCACTTCGAAGGCGCCGAGCACGGTGAGGTCCACGTGCCCGCCGCGGATCATCGCGAAGGATTGCGCCGAGTCGAAGATCGACGCGCCGCGGCGGGCGGTGACGGTCTGCTTGCCTGCGTTGATCATGTCGGGGTCGAGCTGGCTTTCATCGGGGAACTCGCCCATGCCGAGCAGGCCGTTTTCCGATTGCAGCATCACATCCATGTCGGCCGGGACGTAGTTGGCCACCAGGGTAGGGATGCCGATGCCAAGGTTGACGTAGTAGCCGTCTTGCAGTTCACGGGCGACGCGTTGCGCCATTTGTTCGCGGGTCAGGGCCATGATCGGGTTCTCTTGGAGGAATGAGGCCAGGGCTCAGGCCTTGAGGGTACGTTTTTCGATGCGCTTCTCGAACTGGCCGACGATCACCCGATCGACGAAGATGCCAGGGGTATGGATTTCGCTAGGCAGCAGCACACCCGGCTCCACCAGCTCTTCCACCTCCACCACGGTGATGCGGCCGGCCGTGGCTGCCAGCGGATTGAAGTTCTGTGCGGTGTTGCGGTACACCACGTTGCCGTAATGGTCGGCCTTCCAGCCCTTGACGATGGCGAAGTCGCCGGTGATGGCTTCTTCGAGAATGTAGGAACGGCCATTGAACTCACGCACTTCCTTGCCCTCGGCCACGGGTGTGCCGAAGCCGGTGGCGGTGAAGAACGCCGGGATGCCGGCCCCGCCTGCACGCATCTTTTCCGCCAGGGTGCCTTGAGGGGTCAGCTCCACTTCCAGTTCGCCGCTGAGCAATTGCCGTTCGAATTCCGCGTTTTCGCCCACGTAAGAAGCGATCATCTTGCGAATTTGTCGGTCTTCGAGCAGCACGCCCAGACCGAATCCATCCACGCCACAGTTGTTGGACACCACCGTCAGGCCGCGCACGCCCAGGCGCTTGATTTCGGCGATGAGGTTTTCCGGGATGCCACAGAGGCCGAAGCCGCCGGCCAGCACCGTCATACCGTCCGTGAGCCCTTCGAGGGCTTGTTGATAGCTGCTGACGCGCTTGTCGAGTCCGGCCATGGTGGGTTGCCTTGTGCGAAAGAGAAGGTAGCGCCATGTTCACGCCTGGCGACTTATTTGTTAATTTTGTTTTCGTGATGGATTGATAAAACTTCCAAAAGAGCACCTGCCATGAACGTCAAGCAGCTACGCGCTTTCGTCAGCGTGGCCAAGTTCCAGAGCTTCGCCCAGGCCGGCGAGCATCTGCATGTGTCGCAACCTGCATTGAGCCTGACCATCAAGGCTTTGGAAGAGAACCTTGGCGGCGCGCTGTTCACGCGCACCACCCGCAGCGTCGCCCTGACCGCCGAAGGCGAGGTGCTGCTGCCGTTGGCGCGGCGTCTATTGGCCGAATGGGACGACACCGAACAGCAACTGCGCCAGCGCTTCACCTTGCAACTAGGGCGCGTCGCGGTGGCGGCGATGCCGTCGTTCGCCGGCAACCTGTTGCCACCGGCACTCAAGGTATTCCGTCAGCGCTACCCCAAAGTCAACGTCACCGTGCACGACGTCATCAACGAACAGGTGCTGGAACTGGTGCGCCACCGCCGCGTCGAACTAGGCATCGGTTTCGAACCGGACAGCGGTGAAGGCTTGCACTTCCATCCGCTCTATATGGACCGATTCGTCGCCGTGGTGCCTGCCGACTCGCCGCTGGCGAGCCATGCGCACCTGGCCTGGCGCGATTTGCTCGACCAGGACTTCATCGCGTTGCAGCGCCCTTCCGCCGTACGCCTGCTGCTCGAAGAACATGCGCCCGTTGCAGCAGGATCGCTGGCCGTGGCGTTCGAAAGCCACCAGCTGTCCACCATCGGCCGTATGGTCGCCAGCGGTCTGGGCGTGAGTGCGGTGCCCGCGCTGTGCATCCGGCAGATGCAGGAACTGGGCGCCTGCTGCGTGCCTCTGGTCGAGCCCAGCGTGGAACGGCGCATCGGCGTCATGGCGCTGAGCGAACAGAAACTCTCTACCGCAGCCCAAGCGTTGCTCGATGTGCTGCTGGCCCACACACAGATTCCGGAGATGACATGCACTACATGAAACTGGCAGGTTGCGACGTTCCGGTCATTGGCCAAGGCACCTGGTACATGGGCGAGCGCCCCGACCAGCAGGCGGCGGAAGTGGCCGCGCTGCAACAAGGCATCGACCTGGGCCTGACGCTGATCGATAGCGCCGAGATGTACGCCGAGGGCGGTGCCGAGCGTGTGGTCGGCAAGGCCATCGCCGGGCGCCGCGACAAGGTCTACCTGGTCAGCAAGGTGTATCCGCACAACGCCAGCCGGCGCGGCGTGGCCGAGGCCTGCGAGCGCAGCTTGGAGCGCCTGGGCACCGACCACCTCGAACTGTACTTGTTGCACTGGCGCGGCCAGCATCCACTGGAGGAAACCATCGAAGCCTTCGAGCGCCTGCGCGAACAGGGCAAGATCGGTGCCTGGGGCGTGTCCAATTTCGACCTGGACGACATGCAAGGCCTGCCCTCTTCGGCCTGCGCCGCAAATCAGGTGCTGTACAACCCCAGCCAGCGCGGTATCGAATTCGATCTGCTGCCCTGGAGCCGCGCCGAAGGCATGCCGGTCATGGCCTACTGCCCGCTGGCGCAAGCCGGATGCCTGCTCGGGCACCCCGTGCTGGCCAGAATCGCCGAAGCGCACGGGGCGACCCCGGCCCAGATCAGCCTGGCCTGGGTGGTCCAAGGCGGTGGCGTGATCGCCATCCCCAAGGCTGTCAAGCCCGAGCATGTGCAACTGAATGCGGCGGCCGGTGCCCTACGCCTGACCGCTGAAGACCTGCACGCCATCGACGAGGCCTTCCCTGCGCCAACATGCAAACAGCGACTGGCCATCGTCTGAGGTATTTGTTCGCATACACCTGAAACGGCCAGCGTTGTCCCGCAAAGGACGACGGTCGCTGTTAAGGAACCGCTCACTGAAGGACTTCCCATGCTCACCGCTTTACTGTTCGACCTCGATGGCACCCTTACCGACACCGACACCCTGCACCTGCAAGCCTTTCGCGATCTGCTCTTCGAGCACGATGGCCGCGAGCTGAGCGCTGCCGAGTTCGAGACTCAGGTCAGCGGGCGCGCCAACCACGCACTGTTCGCCGACCTGTTTCCCGAACTGTCGCCTGCCGAGCGTCAAGCCTTGGCCGACCGCAAGGAAGCGCTATTTCGCGAGCGCTCGCCGCGCTTGCAGCCTCTGCCTGGCCTGCTGCGTGTGCTCGAGCATGCACGCCGCTTGAAGGTCGGCTTGTGCGTGGTCACCAACGCGCCACGGCTCAACGCCGAACACATGCTGCGTGCCATGGGCCTGGATCAGGCATTCGAGCACGTGCTCGTCGCCGAGGAACTGAGCCGGGCCAAACCCGACCCATTGCCCTACCTCACCGGGCTCCAACGTTTGGGCGCTGAAGCCGCGCAAGCCTTGGCGTTCGAAGACTCACTGCCAGGCGTCACGGCAGCGAGCGCTGCAGGCATCTTCACGGTAGGTTTGAGCACCACGCAGCCGGCACAGCGCTTGCTGGAGGCCGGTGCGCAGTTGGTGATCGAAGACTTCGACGATCCACGCCTGTGGGCTTTGCTGGAGACCCACGGCCAGGTTTAACCAACCGTTTAGCCAGCATTGAACTCAAGCAACCGGGCCAGACCCTGCGCCAGCTCGGCGCGGCGGAACGGCTTGCGCAGCACCTCGAAACCGTTCAGCTCGCTCGGGCTGAGGTTGGCATAGCCGGTGATAATCAGCACCGGCAGCTGGGCCAAGCGCTGCCGGGCCTGCTGGGCGAACTCGGCGCCAGTCATGTCGGGCATCACTTGGTCGGTCAACAGCAGATCGGGCACGAAGCCGGCTTCGAGCAGCGCCGTGGCTTGCGCGGCGCTTTGCGCTTCGGTGACTTTGTAGCCCAAGTCGCGCAGCTGCAACGCCGTGGCCTGGCGCACGATTTCCTCGTCGTCGACCAACAACACATGGCAACCGCTCGGGATAGGCAACGCTTCGGGGCAATCGCCGTCGCGGCCTGCAGCCGGCAACGCAGTCGCCGGTAGCCACAAGGTCGCCTGGGTGCCTTGGCGCTCCTGGGAACGCAAGGTGAACCCCCCACCCGACTGCAACGCCAGGCCCTGGACCATCGGCAGACCCAGGCCCACCCCCTGACCCACGGTCTTGGTCGAATAGAACGGCTCGGTGCAACGCGCCAGGACCGCTTCGGGCATACCGCAGCCGTCGTCGGCCACCTGCAGCCAGATCAACTGCCCGGCGACGATGCCGGCCGGCCGCGCATCACAGTCTTCCACCAAACCTGCGCGAATTTCCAGACGCCCGCCGTGGGGCATGGCGTCGCGGGCGTTGATCACCAGGTTGAGCAGCGCCAGCTCCAATTGGCTCGGGTCGATGACCACGCCCGGCAGATCGGCATCGATATCCACTTGCAAGACGATGGTTGGCCCCAGGGAACGTGCGATCAGCTCGCGCATGCCTTCGATCAGATCGGCCAGCGCCACCACTTCGGGCTTCAAGGTCTGCCGCCGGGCAAAGCTGAGCAGGCGGCCGACCACCGTTCGTGCCCGGTCGGCAGCCAACAGCGCGCTGTCGATCAAGCGCCCCGAACGGGGATCGGGCACGCGTCGCTGGATCAGCTCCAGCGACGCGATGATCGGGGTGAGCATGTTGTTGAAATCGTGGGCGATTCCGCCGGTGAGTTGACCGATCATTTCCATCTTGCGCGATTCGTGCAGTTGCAGCATCGACGCTTCCCGCTGCGCGAGCATGCTCGATACGCGCTCCTCCAGACTGGCGTTCATGGCCACCAGGCTCGCTTCGGCGCGGGCATGCACGATGGCCGTCCAAGCCAGCTTGGCGGTTTCTTCGATCAGCAGGCGCTCGTCGTCGATGAAGGCGTGGGGCGTGTCGAAGTGCACGGCCAAGGTGGCATCCAGGTGCTCGCCCGTATGTACCGGCACCAGCAGGCTGGCGCACAGGCCGCTACTGCCCGGCTCGGTGCAGTCCCCGGCCACCGCCTGGCCTTGTGCCAAGCGCTTGTGCAGGTGCTCGCCATGGTGCGCATAGGATTGTTCGCGCTCGAGCACAGGCACCCCGGCGAGCCATTGCTGCTCGATGTGAAAGCGCTGGCCGTCACCGGCATCGTGGCCGAAAAATACCCGCGATGCCCCCAGGTGCTCGCCAAGACGCCGTATCGCGAAAGCCTCAATGTGCGCCGCGTCCTTGATCTGCGGCAGAGTACGGCCCAACTCCAGCAGAAAGGCCTG
This sequence comes from Pseudomonas sp. MLB6B, assembly GCF_054508135.1. Lineage (NCBI taxonomy): Bacteria > Pseudomonadati > Pseudomonadota > Gammaproteobacteria > Pseudomonadales > Pseudomonadaceae > Pseudomonas > Pseudomonas sp. MLB6B. The sequence goes on from NZ_CP199313.1 coordinate 3,380,508, forward strand.
GCGCCGCTCGAACTGCACCCGCGCGGTAGTTTCGGTGACGATGCACAGCACGCCCCCTATGGAGCCGTCGACCTCGCGCACCGCCGAATAGGACACATCGAACCAGGCGGTTTCGCCCAGGCCGTGGCGCTCGATGTAGAACGGGCGGTCGCTGGCCGCGAACGTCTCACCGGTCTCCCGCACGCTGCGCAGCAACGGCTCGAGGTCATCCCACAGCTCGCTCCAGTTTTCCTGGGCCGGGCGGCCCAGCGCCTGGGGGTGTTTGGCGCCGATGGTAGGAGCGTAGGCGTCGTTGTACAGGGCCACGTACTCAGGGCCCCAGAACAATACGATCTGCGCTTTGGCCGGCAATATGGTCGCCATCAAGGTTTGCAGGCTGGGCGGCCAAGCTTGGGCAGGACCCAGGGGCGAACTGTGCAGGTCCAAGGTGCGCAGCAAGGCAGCGACCGCTCCACCTTCGCGCAAGAATCCAGGTGGAACGGTATGCGGGCGCTCTACGGCGCCGTCAGGATAGAGGTTCATCGCATGGAGGCCATCGAAATCAAGGGGCCAAAACTCGGGTTCTGAAGCCTATGAGACCAATCTGGCGCAGATGTTCCACCTAAAGTAGGGAAACCGTCTGGACGGCAATCGCCTCGGCCCACTCGCGTGCTGCTTGACGTTCACGTCAAGGCGGTTATAGGTTGGTTTAACCTTGCGCCCGAGCCCGACCATGAGCAGCCACACTTACAGCATTTCCGACCTGTCCCGTGAACTGGACATCACTACCCGCGCCATCCGCTTCTATGAAGAACAAGGCCTGTTGGCGCCCGAGCGACGTGGCCTTGAGCGTATCTATTCAGCCCGCGACAAAGTCACCCTAAAGCTGATCCTGCGCGGTAAGCGCATCGGCTTTTCGTTGGCCGAATGCCGCGAGCTGATCGGCCTGTACGACCCTGCAGGCGGCAACGCCCGACAGTTGAACGGCATGCTGGCCAAAATCGCCGAGCGCCGCGCCCAGCTCGAACAGCAGATGCTCGACATCCAGCAGATGCACTTGGAGCTGGACACTGCCCAAGAGCGCTGCGAGCAGGCACTGGCCAGTACTGCCGCGCCCCTTACCCTTTGATCCTTCATCAAGGAACACGATCATGCCAATGCCCTCCTCCGTACGTCTGGTCGACGTCGGCCCGCGCGACGGCCTGCAGAATGAAGCCCAACCCATCAGCGTGGCTGACAAGGTCCGGCTGGTCGACGACCTCACCGCGGCTGGCTTGGCCTACATCGAAGTCGGCAGCTTCGTCTCGCCCAAGTGGGTGCCGCAGATGGCCGGCTCCGCCGAAGTGTTCGCTGGGCTGACGCCCCGCGCAGGTGTCACCTACGCGGCTCTGGCGCCCAATCTGCGCGGCCTGGAAGATGCGCTGGCCGCCGGCGTCAAGGAAGTGGCCGTGTTCGCGGCCGCTTCCGAGGCGTTCTCCCAGCGCAACATCAACTGCTCGATCAGCGACAGCCTCAAGCGCTTCGAACCACTGATGGCGCTGGCACAGGCCGAAGGCGTACGGGTACGGGGTTATGTGTCGTGCGTACTGGGCTGCCCTTATGAAGGCACGGTGCGCGCCGAACAGGTAGCGCCAGTGGCGCAGGCCCTGCACGGCATGGGCTGCTACGAGGTTTCGCTGGGCGACACGCTCGGCACCGGCACAGCCGGCGACACACGGCGGTTGTTCGATGTGGTCGGCCAGGTGGTGCCCCGCATGCAACTGGCTGGGCATTTCCACGACACCTACGGTCAAGCCCTGGCGAACGTCTACGCCAGCCTGCTCGAAGGCATCGGCGTGTTCGACAGCTCCGTCGCCGGGCTGGGTGGCTGCCCCTATGCCAAAGGCGCTACCGGTAACGTGGCCACAGAAGACGTGGTGTACCTGATGCATGGGTTGGGCATCGAAACCGGCATCGACCTGGATCTGTTGATCGCTGCAGGGCAACGCATCAGCGACGTTCTAGGGCGTGCCAGCGGTTCGCGGGTGGCACGCGCACGCAGCGCAGCGACGGCCTCGCAGTGACACACGTGGGGCATCGAGTGTTACCGCCCCCCAGCGCTTGGCAAAAAATCGGGTAACAGGGAAACAATTCGACAGAATTTCAGGAGTGGCTGAGCTGGCCTGTCAAGCTAACTAGCTGTTTTAAAAGGAATTTAAAAAGTTGGCACGCCATCTGCTATACCTTTCGTACAACAAGAACAACAAAACGCATCACCCAATAAAAACAACAGACAACGGTTCTGACATAACAAGAACAACACGGCAGAAGCGTAGCAAGCAGATCTTTTTGAAGTCGATGGGTTTTCCGGGGTATTGCCCCGCACCTGGCACAGAACAACAAAACTACCCTCAGGTAGCGACGGTCAGGCTGGATCAGCAATGATGAACATCGATCAGCGCTCAAAAAAATACGTTTGCTCTTGAGCCCCGTATGGGGGCCACCGCCACACCTGGACACACCGACAAAAACAACAAACGGTACGTCCCGAATAATAAGAAAGCGCAGGCAACATACCTCAAGGGGAGCTTCGGCTCCCCTTAGTGCTTTCTACGGCTTTTGCGGCTGCGGCTTCAGCCGCAATCGTCCCCTAAGGCTGCCACTGGCGCGTCACCCGCCTAAGTCAGGACATCGAGAGAGCAATCGCACGGGCCGTGAAGTGGCTCAGCGTGCTCGGATTGCCGAATCCCGCCTCTACCCGCCCTGAGTTCGAATCAAGGTTTGGTTTCTTCCTCCTTCTTCTTGTCCTCGCGCTGCCCGCCGATCCGTTCGACCAACGCTGGCATGCTGCTCAGCACCAACAAGCCCAGCACCGTGCTGATCAACGCCGTGGCCTCACGGCCCATGCCCGCTGCCGTGCCGATCGCCGCGGTCATCCACAGCCCCGCCGCCGTGGTCAGCCCCTTGACGTGGCTGGGGTCGCTGCCGTTGCCCTTGAGGATGGTCCCGGCCCCGAGGAAACCGATACCCGCCACGATGCCCTGGATCACCCGGCTCATCGCCTGCTCGTCGGCACCGGCCATGCTCGGGGCGAGCACGAACAGCGCGGCACCCATGGACACCAGCATGTGCGTGCGCACGCCCGCCGACTTGCCGCGGTGCTCGCGCTCGAAACCGAGCACCGCGCCCAGCACCGCGGCCATCATCAGACGCACCAGAATCCGCGCCACTTCCTGCTCGTCCGTGACGTCGGCGAACTCCGCCGCCACTGCCGTCCATACGTTGTCCAGCCAATCGTCCATCGGCATTCGCTCCTTCGTTCAGCTTAGGGCATTGACCCTGGCGCACTGCGGGAGTGCCCTTGGCCGCCGTTCGCCGGTTTCCAGGAGCAATCGATCGGGCGGGTAGTCACAACCTCTGCATACCCACAGAGAGAGAGAGGAACTCCACATGCCCGTTCACATCGACGAAACCAACCATCGTTGCACGCTGACCGGCGCCGACCTGCGCCTCGAAACCGCCGGCTCCGACATCGAAATCGTCACCGACGAACAGTTGCGCATGTCGGTCGCCGTGGCCGCCGGGCAGCGCGTGCCAATTACCGAAGCCGAGGCCGATGCGCTGACCGTGGCAGGCGCCAAGGACGGACGCAAGCACCTCAAGGCCAGTGTGCCAGGCTCGGTGATCTGAACAGCGCCACCACTGATACGGTTTTAGCGGCGTGAATTGAGGCTGTACTGCAAACAGCGACGCGGCCATAGTGGCAGGCGGTCGACGCCGACTGCCCCGCCCACCTGCCTGCCCGCCGAGCTGCCATGAAACGCTACGAACGCTTTGCCGACGACATCGCCGAACTGATCCGCAGCGGGGTGCTCGGCCCTGGCGAGCGCTTGCCGTCGGTGCGCTATGCCAGCCAAACCCACGGCGTCAGCCCTTCCACCGTGTTCCAGGCCTACTACCTGCTGGAACGTCGCGGCTTGATCCGCGCCCGGGCGCGGTCGGGCTATTTCGTCAACAGTCACGCCCCGCGCGCCTTCACCGAGCCGCACACCCTGGCGCCGATCAGCGAATCGACCGATGTCGACGTCAGCGACCTGGTGTTCTCCATCCTCGACTCCATCAAGGACCCGGCCACCGTGCCGTTCGGCTCGGCCTTCCCCAGCCCCAAACTGTTCCCCCTGCAACGCCTGGCCCGTTCGTTGGCCAGCGCCGGGCGCAATATGGACCCGCAGGTGGCGGTCACCGACCTGTCGCCTGGTAATCCGCAACTGCGCCGGCAGATCGCCCTGCGTTACATGGTCACCGGGCTGATGCTGCCCATGGAGGAGCTGCTGATCACCAACGGTGCCTTGGAAGCGCTCAACCTGTGCCTGCAAGCGGTGACCGAGCCGGGTGACCTGGTGGCCATCGAGGCGCCGGCGTTCTACGCCTGCCTGCAAGTACTGGAGCGGCTCAAGCTCAAGGCGGTGGAGATTCCCGTGCAACCGCGCGAAGGCATGGACCTGGCCGTGCTGTCGCAGACTTTGGACAAGCATCCGATCAAAGCCGTGTGGAGCATGACCAACTTCCAGAACCCGATGGGCGCCAGCATGCCGGAGGCCAACAAGCAGGCGCTGGTGGCCTTGCTGCGCAAGCACCAGGTGCCGTTGATCGAAGACGATGTGTACGCCGAGCTGTATTACGCCCAGCACGCGCCCAAACCGGCCAAAGCCTTCGACACCGACGGGCTGGTCATGCACTGCAGCTCGTTCGCCAAAAGCCTGGCCCCGGGCTATCGCATCGGCTGGGTCGCCGCCGGACGCTTCGCGCAGAAGATCGAGCGGCTCAAGCTGATGACCTCGCTGTGCGCCTCGATGCCGGCCCAGGCCGCCATCGCCGACTACCTACAGCACGGCGGCTACGATCGCCACCTGCGCAAGCTGCGCTACGCCCTGGAAGGCCAGCAGGCCAACATGCTCGCCGCCGTGGCCAAGTACTTTCCGGCACAGACGCGGGTCAGCCGACCCAGCGGCGGCTATTTCCTATGGCTGGAACTGCCCGAGCGCATCGATGCCCTCAAGCTGTTCCACATGGCCTTGGCCCAAGGCATCAGCATCGCGCCAGGGCCGATCTTCTCGCCGACCCGGCGCTTCGGCAACTGCATCCGCCTGAACTACGGCAGCCCCTGGAGCGAGACCTCCGAGCGGGCCATGGAAACCTTGGGGCGGATCATCCGCTCGTTCTAGGCCAAGGCGAGATCAATGCCCACCCGAACCCGGCGGCGCCTTGGCGCTGAACGGCGGCTTGGCGAACCACACCAGCAGAATCAACCCGGCGAAGATCCAAGTCATCAGGGTGAAGTAGTCCACCGTCGACATCATGTAGGCCTGGCCGTTGACGATCTGCTCGAGCTGGGCGTAGTTCTGCAGGCTGGCGCCGCCCATCTGCTCCAGGGTATGACGGGTCGCCGGGTCGTACGGAGTGATGTGTTCGGTCAGGTAGGCATGGTGCTGGTCGGCGCGGCGAATCCAGATCCAAGTGGTCAAGGATGCCGCGAAGCTGCCGCCCAGCGTACGCAGGAAGGTGGCCAGGCCCGAGCCGTCGGCGATCTGGTGCGGCGGCAGGTCCGAGAGCAGGATGCTCAAGGTCGGCATGAAGAACAGCGCCACGCCGATGCCCATGAACAACTGCACCAGGGCGATATGCTGGAAGTCCACCTGGCTGGTGAAGCCGGCGCGCATGTAGCAACTTGCGCCGATCGCCAGAAACGCCAGGCCCGCCAGCAGGCGCAGGTCGAAACGGTGCGCGTACTTGCCCACGAACGGCGACATCAGCACCGGTAACAGGCCGATCGGCGCCACCGCCAGGCCCGCCCAGGTCGGGGTGTAACCCATCTGCGTCTGCAACCACTGCGGCAGGATCAGGTTGATACCGAAGAACCCAGCGTAGCCGCCGACCAGCACGATGGTGCCGACGCGGAAGTTGCGGTGCACGAACAGGCGCAGGTTCACCACCGGATGGCGGTCGGTCAGCTCCCAGATGACGAAGATGCACAGGAACACCAGGGAGATCAGGCTGCCGGCGACGATGAACGGCGACTCGAACCAGTCCAGGTCGTTGCCCTTGTCGAGCACCACCTGCAAGGCCCCGACGCCAACGATCAGGGTCAGCAGGCCGATGTAATCCATGGGTTGGCGGCTGGTGTGCACGGGCCGCGCGCGCATCTGCTGGCGTACTACCGCAGCGGCGAACAAGCCGATCGGAATGTTGATGAAGAAGATCCACGGCCAACTGTAGTTGTCGGTGATCACACCGCCGAGAATCGGCCCGGCGATGGGCGCCACCACCGTCACCATCGCCAACAAGGCCAGGGCCATGCCGCGCTTGGCCGGGGGATACACGGCGATCAACAGCGTCTGGGTCATGGGATACAGCGGCCCGGCCACCACCCCTTGCAACACGCGAAAGCCCACCAGCTCGGGCATCGACTGGGCGATCCCGCAGAGGAACGACGCCAGCACGAACAGCAAGGTCGCCCAGATGAACAGCTTGACCTCGCCGAAGCGCCGGCTCAGCCAGCCGGTCAACGGCAAGGCGATGGCGTTGCTCACGGCGAACGAGGTGATGACCCAGGTGCCCTGCTCGTAACTCACGCCCAGGTTGCCGGAGATGGTCGGCAAGGCCACGTTGGCGATGGTGGTGTCGAGCACCTGCATGAAGGTCGCCAACGACAGGCCGATAGTGGTCAGCAACAGGCTCGGCGGCGTGAACTGGGCAGCGGCCGGCTGGCTCATGGCGTGGCCGTCTTGCCGGCGGCGCTGTTGTCACGGATCAGGCGGGCGATCAACGCATCGGCCTCGCCCAACTGCTGGTCGTAGACCTGGGTGCTGTAGGTGGCCTGTTGCGGTGGCTGCTGGGCCAGCACCGGGCCATCTTGGTCGTGCAGATCGACCTCGACCACGGTGGACAGACCGATGCGCAGCGGATGGCGCTGCAACTGCTCGCGATCCAGGGCGATGCGTACCGGCACTCGTTGCACGATCTTGATCCAGTTGCCGGTGGCGTTCTGTGCCGGCAGCAAGGCGAAGGCGCTGCCGGTGCCGGCGCCCAGGCTCTGCACGGTGCCGCGGTACTCGATGTCGTCGCCGTAGAGGTCGGCGGTCACGCTTACCGGCTGGCCGATGCGCATGTCGCGCAGCTGGGTTTCCTTGAAGTTGGCGTCGATCCACACCTCGTCCAGCGGAATCACCGCCATGGTCGCAGTGCCGGGTTGCAGGCGCTGGCCCAACTGCACCGTGCGCTTGGCCACGTAGCCGGTCACCGGTGCCACCAAAGTGGTGCGTGCATGGTCGAGGTAGGCCTGGCGCAGCTCGGCGGCGGCGGCCATGACCTCGGGGTGCGAGGCCACTTGGGTGTCATCGACCAAGGCGGTGCTGGTGTTGAGTTGCTGGCGGGCGCTGTCCACGGCGCTTTGCGCGGTGGTCAGGTCGTCGCGGGCATGGGATAGCTCTTCGGCGGAAATCGCCCCGCCATCGGCCAGCGCCTTGCGCCGGTTGTAGTTGTCGCGTGCGGTCTTGAGCGCCGCCTGGCGCGACTGCACCTGGGCCTTGAGCGCATCGACGTTGCTGTACAGCCCGCGCACTTCGCGCACCGTACGCGCGAGCTTGGCCTGGCTGGCCTGCAAGGCCACCTCGGTATCGGACGGATCGAAGCGCAGCAGTACCTGCCCGGCCTGGACCAGATCGCCATCGTCGGCACCGATGCTGGTGACCGTGCCGGTGACCAGGGGCGTGATTTCCACCACGTTGCCGTTGACGTAGGCATCGTCGGTGTTCTCTTCCCAGCGCCCGATCAGGCTGTACCACGCCCAACCGGCTGCCGCGCCGAGGATCACCAGCAACAACAGGCCGAGCAGCCAGAGCTTGCGCTTGCGCGAGCTGGCGGGCTTGTCGGCGGTTTGGCCAGCGCGCTCGGCGGGAGCGTTGGCATCAGGGGAAGTGGCCATGGCAGTACCTTGAAAAAATCGGAGGGTTTAACGGTTGCTAAAACGACGCACCGTCATCGGGTCGCCGGCAGCGAGAAGGATCTTGGCCAACAGGTGCTCCAGGGTGCTCAGTTCCTCGGCCTCGAGCACGCCGACCAACTCGTTCATGGCCTTTGCGCCGACCTCGGGCAGGCGATCGGCCAGGCGCTGACCTTCGACGGTCAGCACCAGGCGCACCTGGCGGCGATCCCGTGGGCAGCGCTGGCGTTGGATCAGCCCCTTTTGTTCGAGGCGATCGAGCATGCGCGTCATGGAGCCGCTGTCCAGGCCCAGGCACCGGCACATTTCGGCGGGCGTATCGAGCGCCAGTTGGGTGACGATCACCAGCACCTTGAACTGCGCAGCGGTCACGCCTTCGCTCTCCAAATGCGCATCGAGGATGCGGTCCTTGAGGATCGCTGCGCGCCCTAGCAGCAAGCCGAGGGAGCAATCGGAAAAGTTGTCTGGCGTGAAGAATGGCATCGCACGCGCCCAGGCTAAGTGTGTGCAAATGTTACTGCCTAGGCAGTGAATGTCAAAGACTTTATTAGCAGCCTAATTAATTAAGCGGTCTGCCGCTGCCAGGTGCGGGCCGCATACAGTCGGCAACCCCTGCCAGGTAGGTGCATATGAGGCTTTTACCTGTTCAGGGTTGCTGAGCGGCGCAGCCCGGATCGACGCCGCATTCGCAAACGCCTCCAGGCTCAGGCCTGGGTACTGACCATGCTCCCGGCACTGCCCTTGTTGGCTTCGGACAGCGCTGCCAGCAACTGGCTGGTCGCGGTCATCAGGCTGGCATTGAGCGTGGCGATATTGGCTTGCTGGGCGGCCATGGCGGCCTGCTTGGCCTGGTCGCTCGTCTGCTGGGCACTGATCGATTCCAACTGGCGCTGCGCTTCGGCCAATTGCTTCTGCAGATCCTTGATCATTTGCTTGAGTTCTTTGATCGCATCCGACTCGGTGTCTTCGCTGCTGGTGCCGCCCGCCGCGGGCGCCTGGGTCTGCAAGCCCTCGTTGAACGCCTTGCCTTGCAGCTGCACGGTCGAGGTCTGTTCGCTGGCGCTGGAGCTGTCCGTGGTGGCAGAGGCTGAAGCAGGACTCATCGCTGACGGCACGACGAGGTTGGAAAAATTCACCATGGGTCCTCCTGGAATGGGCGTGATGGGGCGTAGCCGCTGTATCGGCAGCTCGTCCGAAAACTGTAGGACCTAAGGCCCGCTTTTCTACGCCGCAGCGCAGGCGCCGGCGCTAAATTCCCCCAGCACTGGCTCGTTCCCTTGATGTACCCGTGCAGGCGCTGCACCCCTCGGCAGGCATGCCGCTCTCCACTCCTATGGACATCCGCCATGAGCCAGACTTCACCTTCAGCCCCCATGAAAGACCTGATCGGCGTGGGTTTCGGCCCTTCCAATCTGGCTTTGGCCATCGCCCTGGAAGAACTCGCGCACACCCACGGCCATGCCCTCGACGCCCTGTTCATCGACAAGCAGACTGACTACCGCTGGCATGGCGAGACCCTGGCCAGCCAGAGCGAGCTGCAGATCTCCTTCCTCAAGGACCTGGTGTCGCTGCGCAATCCCACCAGCCCCTACAGCTTCGTCAATTACCTGCACCAGAAGCAGCGCCTGGCCGACTTCATCAACCTGGGCACGTTCTACCCCTGCCGTTTGGAGTACAACGACTACCTGCGCTGGGCCGCCGAGCATTTCGCCACCCAGGCGCAGTACGGCGAGCAGGTGTTGCGTATCGAGCCCGAGGTGCATCAAGGCCGGGTCGAGCACCTGCGGGTGGTTTCGCAGGACGGCCAGGGCCGAGAAATCGTGCGCCGTAGCCGTTCGGTGGTGGTCGGCACCGGCGGCACACCGAAGATTCCGGATATTTTCCGTAGCCTGAAGGGCGACCCTCGGGTGTTCCACCATTCCCAGTACCTGAGCAGCGTCGCCAAACTGCCCTGCACCCAAGGCAAGGCCATGCGCGTCGCGGTGATCGGCTCGGGACAGAGCGCCGCCGAAGCGTTCATCGACCTCAACGACAGCTACCCGTCGGTGAAGGTCGACATGATCCTGCGCGCCGCCAGCTTGAAACCTGCCGACGACAGCCCGTTCGTCAATGAAATCTTCGCCCCGGACTACACCGACCTGGTGTTCAACCAGCCGGCGGCCGAGCGCGGCAAGCTGATCGAGCAGTTCCACAACACCAACTACTCGGTGGTGGACCTGAATCTGCTCGAACGCATCTACGGCATCCTCTATCGACAGAAAGTGGCCCATCAGTTCCGCCACAACGTGTTGTGCCGACGCCAGGTCGAAACCGTGGCCGCCAACACGGACGGCATCGAGCTGACCATCACCGACCTTGCCACCGGCCAGCAGCAGACCCACCGTTACGATGCCGTGATTTTGGCGACCGGCTATGCCCGCAGCTCCCACCGCGAGCTGCTCGCGCCGCTGGCCGGCTACCTGGAAGACTATGCGGTAGACCGCAACTACCGCGTCCTGACCAGCCCCGACCTGCAAGCCTCGGTGTACCTGCAAGGCTTCTGCGAAAGCAGCCATGGCTTGAGCGATACCCTGCTGTCGGTGCTGCCAGCGCGGGCGGCGGAAATTGGTGAGGCACTGTTTCAGGAGCTGGGCTGCCAACGTGAGCGCATGCAACGGTCGGCGCTGGCCAACAGCGCTTGAGATAGCTACCACCTCAGGCTGTGCCCCACTGGAAAACCGGCCTGTGCGACAACAGCACAGGCCGGTTTTTCAGTGCTTGAAACAAATTCTTTCAATTAAGTGCGTAGGATTTTTATTCTCATTCGTCCTTACTAGTGCGGCCCATTTAGGCTGGGCGTTCGCTCGACCCCATTTCTAGAAGAACGACTGATGGCTCAATCTCCCAAAAAATCCAAATCCAGGCTGTGGTTCCTGGTCCACAGCTGGCTCGCGCTGCCGATCTGGTTTTTCGTGTTGATCGTCTGCTTCACGGGCATGCTCGCCGTGGTCAGCCACGAGATCGTCTGGTTGGCCAACCCCGATGTGCGTGCTACCGCCCCTTCCCCGGACGCCGAGCGCTTGAGCTATCAGCAGGTGCTCGATGCAGTGAAGCAGGCGGAACCTGGCCTTACCATCGAACGGCTCAACCAACCCGATGGCTCGCACTTCGCGCTCAACCTGAGCGTCACCCGGCCAGACGGCTCCAAGCCTACGCTCTACGTCAACCCCTATACCGGCGCGATCCAGGGCCAGGCGCCGGACTTCAACTTTCAGGCTTTCACCCGTGCCTTGCACGGCTGGTGGCTGGTGCCTTTCACCAGCGGTTACAGCTGGGGCTGGTACCTGGTGTCGCTGCTCGGGCTGCCGATGCTGGCGTCTTTGGTCACAGGCCTGGTGGTGTACAAGAAATTCTGGCGCGGTTTCTTCAAACCCGTGCGTACCGGGCACGGTTCGCGCATCTTCTGGGGTGACCTGCACCGTCTGGCCGGGGTCTGGTCGATCTGGTTCATCGCGGTCATCTCCATCACGGGCACCTGGTTCCTGATCCAGGCGATTCTGGCCGACAACCACATCACCATCTCCAGCGAGCCCATCGTACCGGTGATCGCCCGTGAGCAAGTGCCGCAGATGCCCGATGGCAGTGCAGCACCGCGCATCGACCTGGACCAGGCCACACGCATCGCCCAGCAGAGCATTCCGGACCTGGACATCAGTTACGTGTTCATGCCGGGCACGGCCTATAGCCACATCTACATGCTCGGCCGTGGCTGGTACCCGCTGATGATGCAAACCGCCGCGGTCAATCCTTATACACAGAAGATCGACAGCCAGTTCCTGCTGTCGGACCGCTCGGCCCTGGAGTTCGTCACCGAATCCATGCGCCCCCTGCATACCGGTGATTTCGGCGGTCTGGCGATCAAACTGGTGTGGTTCTTCTTCGGCCTGGTTCTGACGCTGATGGTGCTGAGCGGCCTGTTGATCTGGACCAAGCGCACTGCCCAAGCCACTGCCGCCGCCCTCAAGCGCCGCGAGCGACCGGCGCGGACGATCGCCGACACGACGCGCAAAACGCCCGAGCCCGCCATGGAGGTGCAACCATGAGCCGTGCGCAGACCCTGCCGCCGACCGGCTTCAGGCACTGGTGGCTGAAGTGGCGCTTCCACTTGAACATCCTGCTGATCCTGATTCCGTTGGCATTCATGCCCAAATACTTCGCCGATTCGCGCCTGTTCCGCGGTGACGACGGCCTGGGCCAACATATACAGGCCGACATCCCGGTGGGTCGCTGGAGCGTGAGCCTGGCCGAGATGCTCGACCAACCGCCCGTGCAGGACGGCCCGGCCGGCTACTTCAAAGTCTTCAACCTGGCCTTGTGCGCCACCTGCGACGAAGGCGTCAAGGCCATCTACCTGCGCATCGGCAAGCCACGCAGCCTGCGCGCGGCGGGCAGCATCCTGTTCGGCTCGCAGTACCGCATGGCCACCTCGCTGCCGATTCCGCCACGCACCCGGCCCGACGCCCAGATCTGGATCACCATCGAAGGCTGGGACGGCAAGTTGTACCAGGCATCCGTACCCCTGGCCGACGCATCGCCTGCAACCGCAGCCTGGCTCGCCAAACAAGGAGGCAACCCATGAAACACCTGATCCGCAGGCTCGCCCTGCCCTTGCTGATCCTGGCCGCAGGCCCGGCCCTGGCCCACAACCCGATGTGCGAATGCGACGAGAAAGGCGACGGCGAAATCACCTGCAAAGGGGGCTTCTCCGACGGTAGCGGCGCGCCCGGGGTGACCCTCGACGTCATCGGCTACGACGAGCAGGTACTGGTCGGCGGCAAACTCGGCGACGACTCGACCCTGACTTTCAAACGCCCCGACGGCGAGTTCTACGTGCTGTTCGACGCCGGCCCCGGTCACGTGGTGGAAGTCGACCACGCCGACATCGCCGCGCCATGAGCCGCGTCCAAGTCGTGCGCCCGGCCGGTGCCGGGCACGAAACCCTCTACGTACTGCTGGCCGCGCTGGTGATCGTGCTGCTGGCCGCTGCCGTGGTCGGCGCACGCGGTGCCCGGGAAGACGAAGTGGCGCTGGGCGCCCACGAGATCGACGCCCGCCGCGACCTCACTCCAGCCGAGCAAGGCCTGTACACCGACCTGCGGGTGGCCGCCGACGAAATGCGCCTGCTGCGCGAAGACACCGGCAGCAGCCCTGACATAGACGTCCTGGCCGAGGAAGGGCTGCCGCCGTTCGTGGTCGACGCCAGCAGCGAAAGCCGCGGCCGCCACCAATGGCAACGCCTGGGTGAAGACGCCTACCTGGGCCGCAGCCAGGCCACTGACGTGGCTGGCAGTTTCCTGTTGTTGCTGCCCGCCGAGGCCGATTCAGAGCCGGCGGTCTGGCTGCGCCGGCAAGGCGGCGAAGCCGCACCACCGCTCGACCGCTCCGCGACGGGTCTGGCCGATGCCGGTTGGCAGCAGGTCGTCAGCCACTACGACGCTGGGGTCACCCGCCAGCACCGCCACTGAAACAAGGATTCCTCCATGTTCCGCTCCGCCCTGGCGCGTCGCGCCCTTGCCCTGCTGGTCGCCTGCGCCCTGCCCGCCCTGGCCCTGGCCGATGCCGGCAAACCCCTGCGCATCGGCATCACCCTGCACCCCTACTACAGCTACGTGAGCAACATCGTCGGCGACAAGGCCGAAGTGGTGCCGCTGATTCCGGCCGGCTTCAACCCGCATGCCTACGAGCCGCGAGCCGAAGACATCAAGCGCATCGGCACGCTGGACGTGGTGGTGCTCAACGGCGTGGGCCATGACGACTTCGCCGACCGCATGATCGCGGCCAGCGAAAAGCCCGACATCGAGACCATCGAAGCCAACCGCAACGTGCCCCTGCTGGCCGCGACCGGCATCGCCGCACGCGGCGCCGGCAAGGTGGTCAACCCGCACACCTTCCTGTCGATCAGCACCACCATCGCCCAGGTCAACAACATCGCCCGCCAACTGGGCGAGATCGACCCCGCCAACGCGGCGTACTACACCAAGAACGCCCGCGCCTACGCCAAGCGCCTGCGCGGCCTGCGCGCCGCCGCCTTGGCCAAGGTCAGTGCGGCGCCCAATGCCAATTTCCGTGTCGCCACCATCCACGCCGCCTACGACTACCTGCTGCGCGACTTCGGCCTGGAGGTCACCGCCGTGGTGGAGCCGGCACACGGCATCGAGCCGAGCCCGGCACAGTTGAAGAAGACCATCGACCAGTTGAAGGCGCTGGACGTCAAAGTGATCTTCTCGGAGATGGACTTCCCTTCGGCCTACGTCGAGACCATACAGCGCGAAGCCGGCGTGCGCCTGTATCCGCTGACGCACATCTCCTACGGCGAGTACACCAAGGACAAGTACGAGGTGGAGATGCAGCGCAATCTCGACACCGTGGTGCGCGCCATCGAGGAGAACCGCACATGACCGCCGCCCAGCCCATCGGCGTCGGCGGGCCGCGCATCGAGTTCGCCGGCATCGACCTGACCCTGGGCCGCACGCGCATCCTCGAGCAGGTCAGCTTCGACGTCGCCGCCGGCAGCCTCCACGCCATCGTCGGCCCCAACGGCGGCGGCAAGAGCTCGCTGATCAAGACATTGCTCGGGCAGATGCCACACCAGGGGCGCTTGACCCTGCACTGGCCCGGCTCGAGCGAAGTGGTCGGTTACGTACCCCAGGCCCTGGAGTTCGACCGCGGCTTACCGATGACCGTGGACGACTTCATGGCCGCCATGTGCCAGCGCCGTCCGGCCTTCCTGGGTTTGTCGCGCCGCGTGCGGCCGGCCATCGACCAGGCGTTGGAGCGCGTAGGCATGCTCGACAAGCGCAAGCGGCGCATGGGCGCCCTGTCGGGCGGTGAACGCCAGCGCGTGCTGCTGGCCCAAGGGCTGATTCCGGCGCCGCAACTGCTGGTACTCGACGAGCCGATGTCGGCCCTCGACGAAGCCGGCATCCAGGTCTTTGAGCAACTGCTGCATGCCTGGCGCGCCTCGGGCACTACGGTGCTGTGGATCGAGCACGACTTGCAGGCCGTATTGCGCCTGGCCGACCGCGTTACCGGGCTGAGCCGCCAGGTGCTGTTCGACGCCGCGCCGGCAGAGGCGCTGACCCCGGAACGTCTGCTCAGCCTGTTCTCCGTCCATCCACGCCGCGAGGGCGCCGCCTGATGAGCTTCGAAGTGTTTCGTCAACTGGTTCAAGAGTGGGCAGCGGCCGGGTACCTGCCCGAGGCGCTGGCCTATGGTTTCGTCATCAACGCCCTGCTGGCCGGCGCGATGATCGGGCCGGTCCTGGGCGGGCTGGGTACGTTGGTGGTGGTCAAACGCTTCGCCTTCTTCTCCGAAGCGGTCGGCCATGCCGCGCTGACCGGTGTCGCCATCGGCATCCTGCTAGGCGAACCCTATACCGGCCCTTACGGCAGCCTGTTCGGTTACTGCCTGCTGTTCGGCATCCTGCTCAATTTCCTGCGCAACCGCACCGGGCTGTCGCCCGACACCTTGATCGGCGTGTTCCTCTCCGTGTCGCTGGCCTTGGGCGCCAGCCTGCTGCTGATGCTGGCCGGCAAGATCAACGTGCATATCCTGGAGAACGTGCTGTTCGGCTCGGTGCTGACGGTCAGCCCCGAAGACCTGCTGGTCCTTGGCATCGTCGCCTTGCTGGTGGTGGCGCTGGCGGTGCCGCTGTACAACCGCATCATGCTCGCCAGCTTCAACCCGCAACTGGCCGCGGTGCGCGGCGTAGCGGTGAAGACCCTCGACTACCTGTTCGTGGTGCTGGTGACCTTGGTCACGGTGGCGGCGGTGAAAGTGATCGGCGCCATCCTGGTCGGCGCCCTGCTGGTGATCCCTGCAGCGGCAGCACGCCTGGTCAGCCAGTCGCTCAAGGGCTTCTTCTTCGCTTCGGTGCTGATCGCCACCCTCAGCACCCTGGCCGGCATCCTCCTGCCGATCGTCTTCGACCTGCCCATTCCCTCGGGCGCGGCGATCATTCTGGTGGCCGGCGTGTGCTTCGCCCTGGCCGCTCTCGCCCGCGCCCTCCTTCCGCGCCTGCAAGGAAACCCGGCATGAACCTGTCTCTCAAGCATTTGACCCTCGCCCTGGCTCTGGCCGGTGTGCCCTGCCTGGGCCTGGCCGCGCCTGCCGTCAGCGCGGGCACCGACGCCGCCGGTTCGTCCGGCGCGGCAGTGACCGTTTTGACCACCTTGCCCGTCACCCACAGCCTGGCCGCCACGCTGCTCGAGGGCACGTCGGTACGGCTCGAGCGCGCCGCACCGGCCAACCTGCCGGCCAGCCGTCAGCCGTCGTTCTTCAGCACCCGCGGCGGTGCCAGCCTGGACAAGGCCGCACGCCAGGCCGATGCCGTGATCGGCTTGCGCTCGATCTGGCGCGACGATCCGCTCTACCCGATGGCCAGGCGTAGTAACATCCGCATCGTCGAAATCGACGCCGCGCGGCCGGTGGACGGTGCTCTGCCGGGTATCGCCGTACAGGGCGACGATGCCTTCGCCGGTTACCCCTGGCTGAGCCCGACCAACCTCGGCCGCATGGCCGACGTGCTGGCCAACGACCTGGAGCGTCTGGCGCCCGCCGACAAGACGCGCATCCAGAACAACCTCGCGGGGCTCAAGCGCCAGTTGTTGGCGTTGCAGTCAACCAGCCAGACGCAACTGGCTGAGGTCGACAACCTGAGCGTGGTCAGCCTCTCCGAACGCCTGAGCTATCTGGCCGGCGGCATGAACCTGGACCTCATCGACCAGCCGTTGCCCGCAGGCGATCGATGGGACGCGGCGGCCCTCAAGCTGCTTGGTGACAACCTCCAGGCGAACGACGTAGCCCTGGTACTGCATCATCGCCAGCCCGACCCCGCCGTGGCCGATGTCATCAAAGCAGCGGGCGCCAAGCTGGTGGTGGTCGACAGCGACGCCGAAGACACGCTTGGCGGGCTGAAAGCCAGCGTCGAGCAAGTAACGGCGGCCCTGCGCGGCTGACCTGGCGCTGCGCTCCCGGCAAGCACTGCCGGGGGTGCGGCCGCCAGCCGAGCATCGTTACACATGCCGACAGCTATGTAATGGATTGTACAAAGCAGGAAGCCGATTGCTATGCTGGCGCGCTTGGGCCATTCCCTTGGCCGCCTCTATCAGTAAGTACCGTTCATGAAAATCGCTCTCGTCCTGATCTTCGTCCTGTCCATCAGTTACGTGCACCTGCGCGGTCGCGTACGCCACAAACTGACTCGGCAGTTGGGCGATCACTCCAGTTTCCTCGCGCCGATCAACTGTTTCCTCTACCTGTTCTCCCGCCATCCTGCCAAACCTTATCTGCCGGTCGAGGCCTTTCCTGAACTCGCACCCTTGCAGGCGCATTGGCAGGAAATCCGCGAAGAGGCGGTGCAATTGCTGCATGGCGGCGAGATCAAGAAGTCGGAAAACTACGACGACGTGGGCTTCAACTCGTTCTTCAAGACCGGCTGGAAACGCTTCTACCTCAAGTGGTATGGCGAGAGTCATCCGTCTGCGCTGAGCCTGTGCCCGCGCACCACCGAACTGCTGCAAGGCATCGGCACGGTCAAGGCGGCCATGTTCGCCACGCTGCCACCGGGCGCCAAGCTGGTGCGCCACCGCGACCCCTACGCGGGCTCTTACCGCTATCACCTGGGCCTGGACACCCCCAACGACGACGGCTGCTACATCGACGTCGACGGCGAAAAGTACGCTTGGCGCGACGGCGAGGCGGTGGTGTTCGACGAGACCTACATCCATTACGCCGCCAACACCACCGAACACAACCGCATCATCCTGTTCTGCGACATCGAACGCCCGCTCAAGTACCGCTGGGCCACTGCGTTCAACCGCTGGTTCAGCCGCAACGTCATGTCCGCAGCGGCCGCACCCAACGATGCCAACGACAAGACCGGCGCGATCAACCGCCTGTTCACCCGCATCTACCGCATCCGCGAACGCGGCAAGGCGCTGAAGAAGCGCAACCGCACGCGCTACTACCTGGAAAAATGGGCCGTGGTGGCCGCGTTGGTCCTGGTGTTCATCTACATCTGAGGCCGTCTTGGGCCGCCGGCACTTGCCGGGCGGCCTGGGGCGTCCCACACTGCGCGGTCCGTTCGCACAGGAAAGCCTGCCCATGCACATCCGACCCATGACCCCGGACGACTTCGAGCGTTTCTGGCCCACTTTCCAGGCCGTGGCCCAGGCGCGCGAGACCTACGCCTACGCCCCCGACATCAGCTTCGAGCAGGCACGCCAGCTCTGGTTGGAACTGCCGCTGCACACCTTGGTGGCCGAAGACGAGGGGCAACTGCTGGGCTCCTACTACCTCAAAGCCAACGCCGCCGGCCCCGGCTCGCACGTAGGCAACTGCGGCTACATGGTCTGCGAAGCGGCACGCGGCCGCGGCGTGGCGCGGGCGCTGTGCGAGCACTCGCAGAAACTCGCGCGCCAGGCTGGCCTACTGGCGCTGCAGTTCAATTCGGTGGTGGCCACCAACGAGGTAGCGGTCGCGCTGTGGCAGGCACTGGGCTTTGAAACCGTCGGGCGCCTGCCCAAAGCCTATCGCCATGCCCGTTTTGGTCTGGTGGATTGCCTGGTGATGTACAAGTGGCTGGCCGACGAGCCGGTGACCGAAACACCACCCTTGCTCATCGGCCGCAAGAACATCGAAGCGCGGGTGTCGCGCCGCCGAGGCCGCTGACCCGAAAGACGCTTCGGGGCGATGCTCAAAGTCGTCTTCGCACGGGGCAAGGCCTCGCAAACCCCGACATGCAACGGTTTTATCCGCAGGTTTTGCGCTCGCTCACATTCTTGAAGGCTAGACGGGCCAAAACCGCTGCCGGGCCGTTCGTTGCGATACCCTACGCAGCGTTCCCCTCTGTCCGGATTTCGCCTGATGCCTTCCTCGCCCGACGCCTCGCGCACCCCATCCGCCGACCCTACCCTGACCTGCGCCTACGACCTGCTGCGCCACTCGCAACGTCCACTGCCAAACGCTCAGCGCGGCGCCGAATGGACTGGGGGCTGGTGTCTGGGCTTACCGCCCGGCATTCGCCCCAGTCAATGGCCACTCAGCGAGACCTTCGGTCACCCGCTGCGGCATGCCTTCACCCTGCACATTCCAGAGCAGTACCGCACCCAGGGCGATGCGCGCGTGGCCTTGAGCCTGTTCGTCGACGATCAGTTCGACGAACTGTCGGCCAATGAAGCGGTGGAAGCCTTCTTTGCCGCAGAGCTGCCTGAAGCCGCCCCACAAGACCAGGCACTGCGCGCGCTCTGGCAGCATGCCAGAGATCGCCATCCCGCACGCTTCGACATGCGCGACATCCTCGGCACGCAATACGCCGGTTTGTGGCTGACCCAAGCCGAGTTCGACGGCCCGCTCTGCCCGGCGCCGCGCCTGCCGGCCAATGGGCTGCTCGGGCCCGAGCCGACTTGGCACACGCAGCCCTACCCGGTCTATTTCCATGACCTGCGCATCCGCGAACCCGACGCGCCGCCTCTGGAGCTGCTGCCCGGTGCCGGCCTGGAAACGGCGTTGCCCATCCTCGCGCAGCTGCGCGAGGGCGACCCCAACGTGGGCAAGCCGCCGCGGGAGTGGGACGACGAGTGCGTGGAGAGCGGCTATGTGCCGGCCTTCGGCGAGTCGGCGCAGGGGCTCGATCTGGAACGCTTCTTCGGGCGTAACCATCTGGGCGGCACGATGATGCCGGTGCAGGGTTATCCTGAGTTCGGCCCACGTTTTCTGGAGTTCGAAGAGGATTTCGGCGGCTTCAATTTCGGCTGTGGCACGGGCCAGGTAGACCTCGCGTCGATGCAGTTGGACTGGGCCTGCGGCTAGCGGGCTCAAGTCTGGGCGGGCGGCTAGGTCCCTACCCCGCCTGCGAGCGAAGCTGCGTCATCCTGTCGCAGCAGATTTCTCGGCTTGGCGGCTCGCCGAGCCGTAGAATCCGCCCGGCCTTTTCGTCCAGTCGCCACGAACGCTGGCAACCCGTCGCCATGACCCTCTACGCTCCTGCGCCGCTCTGATCGACCAGGATCCCTCCGCCCGCCCGCTCATTCGCGGCCTGCGGTCGCGTCATGCCCCGGTCGCAGACATTCCCTGGCACTTTGCTGCAGCGCCGGCCTCCAAGGCCTGCTCGATCCCGCATGCCGGAAAGGGCGTCCGTTGTTTTCCTACTTCTAGAGGTACGTATGTCCGTGCGTTTGCTGGGCATGGCGCTGGCGCCATTGCTCGGGTTGTTCATCGTTGCGTTGGGCAACGGCTTTCTATCTTCGCTGACCACCCTGCGTCTGGGCGAGGCCGGTGAGTCGGCCACCATGATCGGTGTGGTGGCGTCCGCCTATTTTCTCGGCCTGACGCTGGGCGCGCTGTTCAACGACCGGTTGATCCTGCGCATCGGCCATATCCGCGCCTATACCTGTTTCGCCTCGCTAATCGCCGCAACCATCCTGCTGCAAGGGCTGTTCGTCGACACCTGGGGCTGGATGGTGCTGCGCCTGATCAACGGCTGGGCCACCGTCGGGGTGTTCCTGGTGATCGAAAGCTGGATGCTGCTGGCCGGCGACGCGAAGATTCGCGGGCGCCTCTTGGCGCTGTACATGATCGCGCTATACGGCGCTGGGGTACTGGGCCAAGCGTTTCTCGGCGAGCTGGCCGGCTGGGGCTCGACCGCACCGTTCATGGTCGCCGGCATGCTGGCCTCGCTGTCGATCCTGCCCATCGGCGTGCTGCCGCGGGTCTCGCCCCTGCTCGACCAGGTGGAACCGCTCAAACCGCGCCAGCTGCTCAGCGTGACGCCCAGCGGTCTGGTGGGCTGCTTCGGTTCGGGCGTGGCCATTGCCGCGGTGTACTCGCTGCTGCCGCTGTACCTGCAACGCATTGGCCTGGACACCGGTGAGGTAGGCCGCATGATGGCCTGGGTGATCCTCGGCGCGATGCTCCTGCAATACCCGGTAGGGCGCTGGTCGGACCGCACCGACCGCCAGGACGTGTTGATCGTGCTGGGGGCGGTGTGCGTGGCGCTGTCGTTGGGTATTCTGCTGTTGCCATCGGGCTCGCCACTGCTGCCCGCGCTGCTGTTCCTGCTGGGCGGCGGAGTATTCGCGGTGTACCCGGTCGCGGTCAGCCATGCGGCCGACCGGGCACCGGCCGACGCCATCGTGCCGATGATCCAAGGCATGCTGCTGATCAACTCGCTGGGTTCGGCGATGGCCCCGCTGATGATTTCGCCCGCAATGACCGCTTATGGTGAGACCGGCCTGTTCTGGGCCTTCGCAGTGGTCAACCTGGGCATGGTCGGGTTCTTCCTGTGGCGCCGTGGCAAGCGCCCGGCTCCCGAGCATCCGGCACCCTTCGCGCCGTCGGCGACCTTCTCGCCTACCGGTGCCGAGCTGCGGGTGACCGAAGAGCTGATCCATGCGGCCCACGAGCACCCCACCATGGCCGATACGCATTCCTACGCGGACGTCGAAGCGGTCGAGAGCCCCACTCCGCCCAAAACCGATAGCGCGTAACATCCAGTAACCTCACACGCATGACCGTCTGTCGTCTGCCGGGCACCGCCGCCCGGCCGGCGCAGCCGAACCGAATGTAAGATCCCTTCCTTCAGGAGATTCACATGATCAGCATTCGCCCGCTTTCCATCGCACTCGCCCTGAGCCTCGGCCTGGCCTCGGTTGGCAGCTTCGCCGCTACCACCGGCACTTCCACCGGCACTTCCGGCACTGGCCATTCCACCACCCACGGCGCTGGCGCCTCCGGCACTGCCGTTCCTGGCACCGACACCAGCGTGAACGCCCCTGGCGGCGCGGGCAAGAACGACTCCAACGCCAATACCACCACGGGCGCGAGCACCGGCACCAATGCCGACGCCGCCCAAGGCATGCCTGCGCCAAAGAACAACGATGGCAGCACCAACTCGCTGCCGGGTACCGGCAACACCGCGCCCAAGCAGTGATGCACCTTCGGCGCTGACCTGCGTTGCGCGGGTCACGCCGTTGTTTCTGCCCTAGGTTGCGAACCGACCGACACGCGACATCCTTCCTGTCACACCCATCACGCCCTCCTCCGTCAACGCTGCATGCAGCGCTGGTAGCGCGCATCCACACGCTGGGCGAACCAGGCCGTGGTGAGCTTGCGTGTGATCTTTGGACTTTCCAGAACGATGCCGGGCAACACCGCGCGTGGCATTGGCTTGCCGGTTTTGGCATCAGCCAAGGCGAAAACTCCGATATAAAGCCTGGTCTCTTCGAACGCCAACCCGTCTTCCTGCTCCAACTGCCGACGAATCTGCGGGTTGCGCAGCCCAAGCCTGCCGCCCAGGGTTCGCGCCGCCTGCTCGGTCTTGCCGGGCATCAGTGCGCCAGGGTTTATCAAGTCGCCGTCAAGCGCCAGCGGAGTGCCCGTCACACGACTCAACGCCGCCTGGAACGCAGCGTCGCGGCTCGCGTACCAACCGGCGTTGAAATCCGCGAAGCGGTACAGCGGCTGGGTGTAATGGGTGGGGTAACCCAGCAGGTGAGCGATACCGAAATACAACCCGCCACGGCGGGTGAACACTTCCTGGCGCAAGGTTCCGCTGTAGGTGTAGGGGTAATCCTGCGCATGCTTCTGGGCGAAATCGACGCTGACCTGCATCGGCCCGCCCGTGCGCACTGGGTTGAGCCCCGCGAACAACGTACGGCCCAGCGGCAGACTGGCGATGACGTCGTCGTACAGCGCACTCAGCTCGCCTTCGCTGCGCACCGCCAACAGGCGCTGCTGGTAGGTCTTGCCTTTGGCCGAGGTGCTGTCGAGCGCGACGTCGACCAACAGTTTGGGTATGTGCAAGCGCCCCGCACGCCGGTCGATCTCCTCCCGGGCGATGCGGCCCAGGCCTGGCACCTTGGGATCGGCGTTGAAGGTCGACTCCTGCTCGGCCACCGCCAGTACCGCGCACAGGTTGCTGCGGTCGGCGGGCAGGCGCTGGGCGGCCATGGCGACTTGGATGTCTTCGGCCCAGCCCTTGCGGTCGTCGAGGTGCGCGGGTAGCAAACGCACTAGCCGGGCGCGTACCGCGGCAGGGTCGTCCTGAGGGTCGGGCGCGGCTGCGCGCTGACCGGCGCAGCCTTGCAACAACGCCAGCACCATCAATCCGGTGCAACTGGCGCGCAGACGCCAAGAGCGGGCAGGCATCGTGGGGGGTGTGGCCGCATACAGTGCGCTGCCGGGCGCCTGCCATGGGCAGGACAACGGCGTGGCCTGAAGCCGATCGATCGACATGCGGACGTCCCGTGCTTGAAATAGCGGCTTAGCCTCCCTCAAGCGGGGAGCCACGTCAATCAAGCGTCAATCAAGCGCGCAGACGATGCGGCTGCAAACGGCTGGTGAGCGCATCCAGCACGCGCTCTTCCTCGGTATGGATGAAGAAATGCCCGCCCGCGAACATTTGCAGGTCGAAAGGCCCCAGCGTCTCCGGCCCCCAAGCCATCAGCTGCTCCTGAGTGGCACGGTCGGCGTCTCCAGCCAGCACATGCAGCGGGCAGCGCAATGGCGGCCGCTGGCGATAGGCATAGCGGCCGCACAACAGGAAGTCGGCCCGCAGGATCGGCAAGGTCAGGCCCATCAGTTCTTCGTTGGCCAACACGTCTTCAGGGGTGCCCTGTAGTTGGCGCAGCTCCTCGATCAACTGAGGATCGGACTTGGGCTCGCGCCAATCCTTGCCGTCGTATTCCTCGCGGCGTGTCGGCGCCGCCGTACCGCAGGCGAACAGGGCCAAGGGCGCAGGGCAGCCCAAGGCTTGCAGTTCATGGGCCAGTTCGAACGCCAGCAGCGCTCCCAAGCTGTGCCCCAATAGCGCATAAGGCTTGCTGGCCACCAGCCGCTGCTCGGCGGCCAGTTGCCGGGCCAACGCCTGCATGTCGGTCTGCAACGCTTCGCCGAAGCGTGCGCCACGTCCAGGCAACTCCACCGGGCGTACGCTCAGCCAAGCGGGCAGCTTGCGCCGCCAGCGCGCGTAGACCATGGCGCTGGCTCCCGAATACGGCAGGCACAATAGGTTCAGTGCGGTCACTCGCAGGGCCTCAGGAGGCTGCGCTTTCGGCCATCTTCTGGCGCAGGCTCAAAGGCCGCATGTCGGTCCATACCTCGTCGATGTAGGCCAGGCATTCGGGCTTGAAGCCGCTTTTGCCGACAGTGCGCCAGCCGTTGGGGATCGTCTTGTAGTCGGGCCAGATGGAATATTGCTCTTCGTGGTTGACCACTACCTGGAACACGATGTCGTCACGGTCGAATACGGAAGTCATTGCTTGTCTCCTTGAAGATGGGGCCGTTGCATGGGACGCAGGGCAGGTCTTCAAAAGACGTAGGAGCATTCTGAGAAATTAGTCAGACATAACCGCAAAACTTGGCCAGCCACACCGTAGGTCAAGCCCCCTCACGCACCGCCCAGCAAATCGTGGGCGTCAAGCAGGCGATAAAGCACTTCGGGATTGCGCTCCAGCCCACGGCGGATGGCTGCGGGGATTTCCCGACGGGTTTTACGGCACAGGCCGGGTTGCGCGTCGATGTCGATCTGCACGCCGCGCCCGCTGCGCACTTCGTGGTCGCCAGGGCCGATGTGCAAACGGATGCCGAGGTTGTCTTGCAGACGCTGTTGCAGGCGATAAAGGTCGGCGAGGTCTTGCAGGTTTTCCAAGCGCTCGAGCAGGCGCCGCTCTTCCTGGCGGGTCAGCAGCAGGATGCGCTGGGCCGGGGACGGGCTTTCGGCCAATCGCTCGCGACCGCAGTCGCAGGCGCCGGGTGGGCAGGGTTGGCGCAAGGGCGTGGGTTGGGTCATGGCCTCAGCATAGCCTGTATGTAACGGGTTGCAGGCCAGAGACTGCGGGGCGTCTGGCACCCATGCCCTGCGCCGGCGCCAGGGCGCCGGCGCGGCTCAACTGCCCAGGCCTTCGGGCAACAAGCTGCGCTCGAAGGTGAACAACCGATCGGCCTGGGGCATATGCCGGTACAACTGCTGCGGCCGCCCGAGTCGCGGTTGGTTGCGCTCCCCGGTATCGCTCACCCACCCCAGCTCCTTCATGCGCTCCAGGCGCTTGCGCAGCGAGGTGTTGTTGACCGTCGCGCCCAGGCAGGCCTGGGTGGCGTGCAAGACGTCGAGCACGGTGAAGCGCTCGGGCGCCAGGTACAGCGGCAAGCTGCTGTACACCGTTTTGGTCGCCAGACGCTCGCGGGTCAAGCGCACCAGCAGGTTATGGTCGAAGGGCAGCAGCACCTTGCGCTGCAAGACGCTGTCTAGTTCGAAGAACCCGAGGTCGTCGCTCGACAGCGCGGTATCGGGCGCCAGCAACGCCAAGTAGTACGTGCTCAGCGACCAGCCGCGCGGATCGCGAAAGGCGTTGCCCTCGGTGCCGACCTGCTCCAGGTAACGCGGCTCGACCCGCGCTTTTTCCCGCAGGGCGCGCTCGGCGGCGGTCGCCAGGCTGTTGTCGAGGCTGCGGCCGTTGACGATGACGCCAGGCAGCGCCCAGTCGCCCAGGTGCGGTTCGCGTTCACGGCGGTGCAGCAGCACTTGCAAGGTTGCAGTGTCAGGGGCCATGCGCAGCGCGACGATGTCGACGCTGGCCAGAACTTCGGCACGGCTCATGGCGTACTCCAGGAATGGGAAGTCGAGATATTCCACCAGAAATGCAATCCGTGACAAGACCCACGTTTTTAAAGATCCAAGGCTTGACAGACTTATTGCACCAGGTGAATTATATAGGCATTCCCGCATAAGGAGTCATGTGATGAAGATCGCCAGTTTCGATGTCGACGCGCAGAACGGCTTCACCTGCAACGCACCCGACGAGCTGCCCGTCCCCGGCGGCCACGAAATCGTCCCCGCCCTGCAAGCCATGGCCCAGCGCGCCGACCTGCGTCTGGGCAGCAAGGACGCCCACCCGCGCAATGCCGTGTGGGTCGTGGCCGAGCACGCGCAGATGCTGCAACCGCTCGACCTGCCCAACGCTGACTTGACCTGGGTCAGCCACTGCGTCCCGGGCACGCCAGGATTCGAGCTGCTGCCCGGCCTGCCGGCACCCATCGACTACGACTACTTCGTCTGGAAGGGCGTAGAGCCCGACCTGCACCCCTACGGCGCCTGCTACCACGACCTGGCCGAGCGCCGCTCCACCGGTGCCATCGAATACCTCAAAACCCAGGGCGTGAGCGTGGTGATCGTCGGCGGCCTGGCCCTGGACTACTGCGTCGCCACCACCGCCCGCCAACTGCGCGATGCCGGCCTGCAGGTGCTGCTCTACCTACCGGCCTGCCGCGGGCTGAGCGCGGCGGGCTGCGCCAGCGCCTGCGAGGCCATGGTGGCCCACGGCATCCGCCTGTGCGCCGACGAGAGCGCCCTCGACCAGACCCTCAACGAACTGCGGGAGACCTTGCAATGAGCGAACACATCTTCGGCGACCGTATCGTCCAGAACCTGCTGGACACCGATTTCTACAAGATCACCATGATGCAAGCGGTGCTGCACAACTACCCCAACGCCGAAGTGGAGTGGGAATTCCGCTGCCGCAATGGCGAAGACCTCTCCCCGTACCTGGCCGAAATCCGCTACCAGGTCGAGCAGTTGGCCGAGGTCTCGGTCACCCTCGACCAGTTGGCCTACCTGGAAAAGATCCCCTTCATCAAACCGGACTTCATCCGTTTCCTAAGCCTGTTCCGCTTCAACCTGCGTTACGTCCACATCGGCCTGGACGACAGTGGCCAACTGGCCATCCGCGTACGCGGGCCTTGGCTGCATGTGATCCTCTACGAGATTCCGCTGCTGGCGATCGTCTCCGAGGTGCGCAACCGCCAGCGTTACCGCGACGTGCGTCTGGAGCAGGTGGGCGAGCGTCTGTACCAGAAGCTCGACTGGCTGCACCAGGAAGCCAGCGACGCCGAACTTGCAGGCTTGCAACTGGCCGACTTCGGCACCCGCCGGCGCTTCTCCTACCCGGTCCAGGAAGAGGTGGTGCACATCCTCAAGCGCGACTTCCCCGGCCGTTTCGTCGGCACCAGCAACGTGCATCTGGCCCGCGAGCACGAACTCAAGCCCATCGGCACCATGGCCCACGAATGGTTCATGGCCCACCAGCAGCTCGGCCCGCGCCTGGTCGACAGCCAGGTCGCGGCGCTGGAATGCTGGGTGCGCGAGTACCGCGGCCTGCTGGGCATCGCCCTGACCGACTGCATCACCATGGACGCCTTCATGGGCGACTTCGACCTGTACTTCGCCAAGCTCTTCGACGGCTTGCGCCATGATTCGGGCGACCCATTGGCCTGGGCCGAAAAAGCCATCGCCCACTATCAGCGGTTGGGCATAGACCCGGCCAGCAAGACGCTGATCTTTTCCGACGGTCTGGATTTCGCCAAATCGCTCGCGCTGTACCGCGCCCTGCACGGACGCATCAACGTGAGTTTCGGCATCGGCACCCAGCTGACCTGCGACATCCCAGGCGTGCAGCCGATGAACATGGTCATCAAGATGACCGAGTGCAACGGCGCGCCGGTGGCGAAGATCTCCGACAGTCCGGGCAAGACGCAGTGCCGGGACGAGAATTTCGTCAGCTATCTGCGGCACGTATTCAACGTGCCGAGTTGAATCGGACTGCACATCGGCGCGGCGGGGCGTAGAAGGATCTGCGCCCGCCTTTGCCCCGGCGGGTATCGCGAGCCCTCCCAACACTCGCCGAGCCGCCACTCGCCGCGCTTGCTGAAACGTTTATGTGGGTCTATAAAAACGCACAACTCAAAGAAAGGCCCTTGCCATGACCCCGCTCAAATTCCTCGTCGCCCTCGGCGCACTGTCCGCTGCCACCCCCGCCTCGGCCTGGGACTACGTCCTGCTCGACACCGACAAAGCCGCCCAGCCTTGGCAGATCACCAGCGCGCAACTGGGCATCAAGACCGACAAGCCGTTCAGCGTCACCCTGCGCACCTTGCACGGTGGGCGGCAGGAAGGCGTCAGCATCGTCGACATCGACAACGGCACGATGAAGCTCTCGGTCGTGCCCACGCGCGGCATGAACGTGCTGCACGCCTCGGTCGGCGACGTGCGCATGGGCTGGGACTCCCCAGTCAAGGACGTGGTCAACCCCGCATTCATCGAGCTCAACGGCCGTAACGGCCTGGGTTGGCTGGAGGGCTTCAACGAGCTGGTGGCCCGCTGCGGCTACGAATGGGTCGGCCATCCGGGCGTCGACAACGGCGAGCTGCTGACCCTGCACGGCCGCGCGGCCAACATTCCGGCGAGCAAAGTCACCCTGCACATCGAAGAACGACCGCCCTATGCCATCACCCTGCGCGGCGAGCTGAAGGAGCAGGCGTTCAAGAAGGTCGATTTCTCGGTCGCGACCGAACTGGTCACCGAACCTGGCAGCGCGGCGTTCGCCCTCAACGACACCCTGACCAACGGCGGCGATTACCCCAAGGAATACCAGGCGCTGTACCACAGCAACTTCAGCACGCCGCTGCTCGAAGAAGGTGCCCGCTTCGTCGCTCCGGTGAAGCAGGTGTCGCCTTTCAACGACAAGGCCAAGGGCGATCTGGCCGACTGGCAGACCTACCGTGCGCCCACCAAGGACTACGACGAGACGGTGTACAACGTGGTGCCCTATGCCGACGACAAGGGCGACACCTTGACCGTCTTGCACAACAAGGCCGCCAACCTGGGCGTCGCGGTGGGCTTCAACACGCAGACGTTGCCGGTGTTCTCGCTGTGGAAGAACACCGACACGCAAGGCCAGGGTTACGTCACCGGGCTGGAACCGGGGACCAGCTTCTCCTACAACCGCCGCTATCAGCGGCCGCTGAATCTGGTGCCCACGATCGGGCCGAAGGAGCAACGGCAGTTCCGCATCAGCTACCGCTTGCTGGCGGACAGGACTGCCGTGGACCAGGCCCTCAAGCAGATAAGCAATATTCAGAAAGGCCGCGAAACGCAGGTGCGACCGACACCCTTGGTCGACCTGAACGACCAGTGATCGTCCCGCGATCAGACGTTTCGCCCTGATGCCGTTCCAGGCGTGCTGTGTGACGCAGCCGGGGACTCGGCTGTCGGCGGCTCATAGGGGGCCGCCTGTTCGCCTCGGCCCAGCAGCATCCAAGTGGCGACGGCTACCCCCAAGGTGACGCCGCTCAATATCAGCATCAGCGTATCGAAACCGTCGAGGTAGGCGACACGCAGCAACTGCGGATCGAATGCAGGGTCCAGCGTGCCCAGCGACAGAAGCTGGGCTATCTCGCTGCTGCGCTGGCCAGGTATGAGGGGTTCGAGCCGGCCGGCCACCAGCACGCTGAGCAACGCGACGGCAGTCGCCAGCGCAATGCCCTCACCTGCCACTCGCATGGTATTGAAAATACCCGCAGCCATGCCGGCCCGCTCGCGAGGCACCACGCCAATGGCCAACCCATCCATCAGCCCCCACGGAAGCGCTGTGCCCATACCGATCGTCAGCATCGTACCCACGAATCGTGACCCCGCCTCGGTAGGCGTATGCGCCAGAAGATAAAGACCCACAGCGGCGATCGAAAAACCGACCGCGCACAGCTTGCCTGCCCGGATCCATCGTGACAGCCAGGCCGCCAGTAGCGGCACGACCAGCATCGGCGCAGACAGGGCCAGCAGCAGCAAGCCACTGTCCGAAGGTGCGATACCTTCGACACCCAAGCGAAACGTGAGCAGTACGATCAAGACGATATAGCAATAGCAGGTACCGATAGGCAGTAACTGCACGCCTATGAACCGCGGGTACCTGAACAATGTCAGCTCGAGCATCGGTTGCTCGATATGCAGTTCGATCATCACGAACGCCGCCATGCTCAGCGCCGCACCCGCCAGGAGCCCAATGACCAAAGGCGTGCGCCAGCCAGTCTGGGGCGCAAGAACGATCGCTGCGGTGAGCAACACGAGCATGACCGAGAAGCTGGCAGCGCCTGCCCAATCGAACGCGTATGCCTTGGGGGCGCGGGTCTCCCGCATACAGACCACCGCCACCAGCAGCGAGACTGCCGCGAAGATTGCGGGGGTGGCAAAGATCGCACGCCAACCGAAATGCTCGAGTAACAGGCCGCCTGCGAGGGGGCCGAAGGCCAGCCCTATGCCAAAGGTGGTACCCAGCAGACTGAACGCACGTGCCCGCGCCCGACCTTCGAACACCTGGGCCAGTGCCGCAGAACCGCTGGCCAGGGTGGCCGCAGCGGCAGCCCCTTGCACCGCCCTCAGCACGATCAGCCAGCGCATGCTGGACACACCGGCAAGGGCGATGCTGACCGTTGCCAGCAGTGCCAACCCTGCGATGAACAGCCGCTTGCGGCCGTAGGCATCGGATAGGGTGCCGGCGGCCATGAGCAGACTTCCAAAGCTGAGCATGAAAGCGTTGGTGACCCAGGGAAGCTGGGACGGCTCAGCGGCCAAGGCCCGACCGATCGCAGGTGTGGCGACGGCGCCACCCGTGAAGCTCAATGGCAGCACCAGCGCCGCAAGGCAAATAGCGCACAGAACATGTAAACGTCCTCTTGGCGAGGCACCTTGAGCGATCTGCATGACGTGAATCCTTATGTTGCAAGATGGGCAACAGAATCTATAAGGTCCGCAATTGCTGAAAAACGCTCTGCCGCTCCACTGTCAACGGACGTAAAGGATGTAATTCAATGCAAAGTCTCAATGGCATCCTGGCGTTCGTGAGAACGGCCGAACTCCTGAGTTTCGTCAAGGCAGGCCGGGCCATCGGCATTTCCGCCTCGGCTGTGGGCAAGAACGTTGCCCGCCTGGAGGCCTCGCTGAACGTACGGCTTTTCCAGCGCCACACCCGCAAAGTAAGCCTTACCGACGAGGGCCAACTGTTCTACGAGCGCTGCCGGCCCATCCTCGACGACCTCGAAGATGCCCAAGCCATGCTGTCGCATGTCGCGCAGACGCCACGCGGTCGCTTGCGCATCAGCCTGCCGACCATCGGCTATCGCCTGGTCATGCCGCTGATGGTCGAGTTTCGCGACAACTACCCTGAAATCGAACTGGACATGGACTTCAGCGACCATCTGGTCGACCTGGTCGACGACCGTTTCGACGTGCTGGTGCGCAGCGGCGGGTTGACTGATTCCAAACTCATGTCGCGGCAGCTGGGACCGTTCCAGTTCGTGCTGTGTGCGTCGCCTGCCTACCTGGCGCACAAGGGCTGGCCCTGCACGCCTGCCGAACTGACGTCGCACGACTGCTTGCTCTATCGCTTCGTGACGACAGGCAAGGTCATGCCCTGGGACCTGGCCGAAGGCGCCTCGCCTCGCTCCATCGTGCCCCCTGCGGCGATGACCCTGAACAACATGGAAGCGATCCTGATGGCGGCGCAAAACGGCCTGGGCATCGCCTACATGCCGGACTTTCTAGTGCGTGAATCAATGGCCGCCGGCTCGCTGCAAACGCTTCTGGACGGGTGGACCACGGACGGAGGACAGTTCTGGGCCCAGTGGCGGCCTAGTCGGCACTTGTCGCCCAAGATACGCGTGTTCGTGGACTTCCTCTCGGAGCATCTGTCGCGACGGCACCTCTCTCAAGCCACAGCGGGCCAGTCAGCTAGAGGTACAGCGGCGGGCAGGGCCTTGTAGGGAGAAGGCTAAAGCGATCCCGCCGAGCGGCCACAAAAAAACCCGCGTTCGCCAACCCTGGCGAACGCGGGTTTTCCATACCCTCAGATCACGCGCGCTTGGCGCTGCGCATCTGGTGGATGATACCCATCACCACCACCACGGCCGCCGCAGCACCGGTTGAGACCACCAGGATCTGGTAGTCGGGCATGAAGGCCATCACCACCAGGCAGACCACGATGAAGGCGATCACCAGGTAGGTCAGCCAAGGGAACAGCCACATCTTGAGCTGGATTTCCTTGCCTTCGGCGATCAGCTTGCGACGCATGCGCAGCTGCGAGAAGGCGATCACCAGGTACACCAGCAAGGCGATCATGCCCGTGGTGTTCATCAGGGTTTCCAGCACGTCTTGCGGGCGCAGGGTCTCGCTGAAGTTGATCAGCGCGCAGAACACCGCAACCAGGCACGAGCCGATGATGGCCAGCACCGGCACCCCACTGTTGCCACGGGTGCGCTTGAACAACGCCGGCGCGTCGCCGCGCTTGGCCAGGGAGAACAGCATGCGCGAAGCGGTGTAGTGGCCCGAGATCAGGCAGCTGCTCACCGAAGTCAGCACTACGAAGTTCATCAGCAGCTCGGCGTAGGGCACGCCTAGCAGCTCCAAGGTACGGCGGTAGGCGCCATAGCCGGAGATGCCCAGGTGCGGATCGTTCCACGGCACCAGGCAGACGATCAGGAAGATCGAGCCGACGTAGAACAGGCACACGCGCCACACCACCGAGTTGGTGGCCTTGACGATCTGACGGGCTGGGTCCTTGGATTCGGACGCTGCGATGGTGACGATCTCCGCGCCCAGGAAGGCGAACATCACCCCCAGCAACGCGCCGATGACCGTGGTGAAGCCATTGGGCATGAAGCCTTCGGCGGTCAGATGGGTGATGCCGCGCACTTCACCGAACTGCCAGATGTTCAACGCTGCCGCCGTACAGACGATCAGGAAGCAACAGATCGCCACCACTTTGATCAACGCGAACCAGAACTCGAACTCGCCGTAGTGCTTGACGTTGAAGAAGTTCACGGTGATCAGGATCAGCGTGGTCGCCAGCACGAACACGTTGACGCTCACGTCGGGGAAGAAACCATGCAGGATCTTGCCCGCCACGTAGGCTTCCCAGGCCATGAGGATCACCCAGTACCACCAGTACAGCCAGCCGATGGTGAAACCTGCCCAACGGCCGATGGCGCGGTCGGCATAGGTGGAGAACGAACCGGTGTCGGGCGACGACGTGGCCATTTCGCCAAGCATGCGCATGATCAACACGACCAGGATGCCGCCGGCCAGGTAGGCCAGTACCGAAGCGGGCCCAGCGCTGTGGATCACGCTGCCGGAACCGACGAACAAGGCGCCGCCGATGACGCCGGCGATCGACATCATGGTCAGGTGGCGCGGTTTGAGCGAAGCGCTGAGCTTGCTCTCGTTCTCCACGGTCGCGGAAGTGGTGGAGGTGGATGTTGCGTCCATCAGTGGTGTACCCCGTGCTTCTTTTTATCCAAGGAATTTGAGTGAGACCCCGATGGGCAGCGGCCTCACCTGTACAGCATGTGCAGACATCGAACCAAACGGGACGCGTCGGGTCAGACCACGGCATGCGTGGCAGCCTCTATCGGCAAAACGAACGCATCGCTCGGACGCGACTGTGCGCCCTGCTCCCGCTCTGCCTTGCCGAACCCAGGTTCATTTCGTGCGGCGACGCCGCACACAGACGTTCAGGCCTTCCTTGGCAGCCTGCTGGCAAGTCGCCGGCATCGCCGGCAGTCCTACCAAAACGTAAAAAAGCCGAACGCCGGCTAGACTCCAGCGCGTTCGGCCTCCACCGGTTCGCCGTCCTGAGGCGACGTCTGCCGGTTGTTGCTATGTTCGAGCGTCGGATGGGTATTGCCGCTGCTTCAGGCAGGGTCCGCGCCCGTTCGACATTCGACCGCTCAGCACCCTGGACGCATGTCCGAAACAGGTCATTTCGGCCAGTGTGTGGCGCTATCTGATACCTAATGTAAAAATGTCTGACACATTGAGCCATGCACAGCGCAGTGAAATCCGCACTGCACTGTACAGGCCGTCGATGCTGTACACCGCTCGTCACCCGGCACGTCCGCATTACCCAAGGCCCCAACATGCTCGAACTACGTCCAGACTCCGCTACGCCGCTGGTCAACCAGATCATCGACGGCCTACGCGAGCTGATCGACGCGCACACCCTCAAGCCGGGCGCCAAGGTGCCCTCGATCCGGGCGTTCGCGGCGACCTACTCGGTCAGCACCTTCACCGTGGTCGAGGCCTACGACCGCCTTGTGGCCCAGGGCGTATTGATCAGCCGCGGTAATGCCGGCTTCTTCGTCAGCCGCGTCAGTGGCGAGCACCTCGACAGCCCCGCGCGCGACAGCGACGCCGCACTCCCCTCGTTCAACGCCGAGTGGTACCTGCAACAGATCTTCGAAACCCGCCAACTGCCGTTCAAACCCGGTTGCGGCTGGCTGCCCAACGACTGGATGTATGAAGACGGCCTGCGTCGCGGCCTGCGCCAGGTGGCCGGCAGCCCTCTGGAGCTGTCGGGTTACGGCGACCCCTTGGGGCTGCCGGAACTGCGCGCCGTAACCGCGCAGAACCTGCAACAGGAACTGTCGATCGTCGCCAACCCGGCGCAGTTGCTGCTCACCCACGGTGCCAGCCAGGCGCTGGACCTGGCGGTGCGCACGCTGGTCCGCCCAGGCGATGTGGTGCTGGTGGACGACCCTGGTTACCCCAACCTGATGAGCATCCTGCGCTTCCAGGGCGCCACGCTGGTCGGCGTGCCGCGCACGCCCAACGGCTACGACCTCGACCAGCTCGAACGGCTGCTGGCCGTGCACCGGCCCACGGCCTTCTTTACCCAGCCGCACCTGCACAGCCCGACCTGCTCGCGCACGCCGTTGGCGCAACTGCACCGGCTTCTGCAACTGGCCAGCCAGCACGGTTTCCGGCTGATCGAGAACAATCTCTACGCCGACATGATCGCCGAGCCGCAACCCTGCCTGACCAGCCTCGATCACTTGCAGCAGGTGGTCTACGTGGGCAGCTATTCCAAGAGCATCTCGCCCAACGTGCGGGTGGGTTACCTGTTGGCCAACCCGCAACTGATCCAACAGCTGCTGACCCTGAAGATGCGCTCGGGGCTGACCACCTCGCAGGTGATGGAGCGCGTGGTCTACGCCGCGATCATCGACGGGCGCTGGCGCAAGCACCTCAAGCGCTTGCGCCAGCGGTTGGCCCAGGCCCATCAAGACGTCGGCGCACGCCTGCAACGGCTAGGCTTCGAACTGTTCGTCGAGTCCGACGAAGGCATGTACATCTGGACCCGTCACCCGCAATTGCCGGACAGCGCGGTGCTGCTCGACGAGGCGCTGAGCCAGGGCATGATGCTGGGCCCGGGGCAGCTATTCATGGTCGACGCGCAGCCCACGGGCTGGATGCGTTTTAATGTGGCGTTCAGCACGGCGCCGGAGCTGTGGGAGCTGTTCGAAGGGTTACTGGCCAGGCACGTACGCCTACCGGGGCGCTGAGGGCGCGGGTTCCTGCAAGCCGGCCAGTACTTCGGCCCGGGTCGTGACGTGTCGCAGATGCTGGACCCACAAGGCCTGGCCCGTCTGCCCCGAGCGGTCCAGCCAGGAGCCGATGCTCAGGTCGGTGACCAGCGTCGGCATCAACCCGGCATCGAACAAGGCAAAGCCTGCTGCCAGCAGACCGCTGTCGACCCCTACTCCGCATACCAGCACGCGCTCGGGCGCCAGTTCGCGCAGGTAGTCCAACGCCTCGGCCGGCAGGCCATAACCATGCTTGACGAACACCCGATCCGCCTCGTGCAGGCTTTCGTCGCTACGCGCCGGATGCCAGCCCGCCTGGCGCTGGAAAGGCGTGCGTGCCTCGTCGTGCAAGGTCAGCGTCGCCGCCGTCAGCAACCGCGCCGAAAACGCACGTACGCCATCGACCAGCCATTCGGGCGGCTCGAAGGTGGCCTGGACGTCATTGATCAGCAGCACCTGGCGCATGCGCCCTCCCCGTGCGACGGCAAAAAGCGCGCAGTATAGCCAGCCGGCGAGCACTCCTGCACGGTGCCAGGGCGATTTCACCCAGGCTGCGCCCGCCCCCATGAAACATTGTTCATGGACCTGCGATGCCCTGGCTACGGGGTCCACCGCGCCGGCCAGGGCCCGTACGCCGCCAGCGCCTTGAGCCCCGGGGGCGGCTTGCGTAGCATCCGCACGCTCGCGTCCCAGGCGCCGCCGCCCGCCAGCCCGCTACCCAGAGCCCGTCATGCCCCAGCCCATTCCCCTCAAGGACCACGAACGCGAAAAATCGCTGGTCAACCGCCGCTTGCTGGTTTGCGCAGGCCTGACCGTGGCCCTGGTCGGTGCTCTGGTCGGGCGCTTGTACGTGCTGCAGGTGATCCAACACGACAAGCAAAGCGCTGTGTCGGAAAACAACCGCGTGCACATGCTGCCGATCCCGCCCGAGCGCGGCCTGATCTACGACCGCAACGGCGTGGTCCTGGCCGACAACCGGCCCAGCTTCAACCTGACCATGACCCGCGAGCGCGCAGGCAACGTGGCCCAGGTGCTGGACCAGCTCACCGAAGTGCTGGGCCTGGACGCCGAAGACCGCCAGCAGTTCGACAAGGACCTGCGTCGCGGCCGCAAGCCCTTCGAGCCGGTGACCCTGATGGTGGGCCTGAGCGAGCAGCAGATCGCACACATCGCGGTGAACCAGTTCCGCCTGCCGGGGCTGGAAGTGGAACCGCAGTTCATCCGCGAGTACCCCCTGGCCGAACATTTCGCCCATTCGGTGGGCTATGTGGGGCGGATCAACGAGCGCGAAGCCAAGACCCTAGACCCCACTGAATACCGCGGCACCGAGTCGATCGGCAAGACCGGCATCGAGCACTTCTACGAAGACCGCCTGCACGGCCACGTCGGCTATGAAGAAGTGGAAACCAACGCCCAGGGTCGGGTGATGCGCGTGCTCAACCACCGCGACCCGACGCCGGGCGAGGACATCGTGCTGAGCCTCGACGCGCACCTGCAACAGGCCGCCGAACATGCCCTGGGCGAGCGCCGCGGCGCGGTGGTGGCGCTGGACCCGGCCAACGGCGACATCCTGGCGATGGTCAGCAACCCCAGCTTCGACCCCAACCTGTTCGTCAAGGGCATCAGCTTCAAGCAGTACGCCGCCCTGCGCGATTCCATCGACCGCCCGCTGTTCAACCGCGTGCTGCGCGGGCTCTATGCACCGGGCTCGACGATCAAGCCGGAAGTCGCCATCGCAGGCCTGGACAGCGGCGTGATCAGCCCCGCCAGCCGGGTGTTCGACCCCGGTTACTACGAATTGCCCAACTATGCCCACAAGTACCGCAACTGGAACCGCAGTGGCGACGGCTGGGTGGATCTGTCGGCCGCGATCATGCGCTCCAACGACACCTTCTTCTACGACCTGGCGCACAAGCTGGGCATCGACCGCCTGCACGACTACATGGCCGAATTCGGTCTGGGGCAGAAAGTGTCGCTGGACCTGTTCGAGGAAGCGGCCGGGCTCATGCCTTCGGCGCAGTGGAAGCGTGCTACCCGGCGCCAGGCCTGGTTCCCGGGCGAGACGCTGATCCTCGGCATCGGCCAGGGCTACATGCAGGTCACGCCGCTGCAACTGGCACAGGCCACCAGCCTGCTGGCCAGCAAGGGCGTATGGCACCGGCCGCACCTGGCGATGAGCGTGGGCGGCCAGGCGCCGGTCGACCCCAACCCCATGCCCGACATCGTGCTGCGCGATGCCCATGCCTGGGACGAGGTCAGCCAGGGCATGCAACGGGTGATGCACGATCCGCGCGGCATCGCCCGTGCGTCCGCAGCCGGCGCCCAGTACCGCATCGCGGGCAAGAGCGGCACCGCGCAAGTGGTGGCCATCCGTCAGGGCGAGCGCTACAACCGCGAGAAAACCCTCGAGCGACATCGCGACAATGCGCTGTTCGTCGGCTTCGCCCCGGCCGAAGCGCCGCGCATCGTGGTCGCGGTGATGATCGAGAACGGTGAGGCCGGCGGTCGCGTGGCGGGTCCGGTGGTGCGCGAGGTGATGGACGCCTGGCTGCTGGATGACCAAGGCCATCTGAAAGCGGCGACGACCGCGGCCAAACCGCCGCACGCGTGAGCCTGGACGGCAGTCTGATTGCGGTCGCCGAGCCTAGGGGCCGTCACGTTGCTCGAAACTTGCCATCGAAAAGGAATGCTCCGGTGCCCGCCGCGGTCCAAGCGCCATGGGGCACTGTCGCCCGCGCTATGGCGTTCACCGCGCGAAGGATTTTCATGGAAAGCATCGATCTGTTGGTTCTACGCACTGCCTGCGACTGGCTGGCCAGCGGCGAACGGGTGCTGCTGGCAACCGTCGCCGGCACCTGGGGGTCGTCCCCGCGTCCAGTGGGCTCGATGATGGCACTGCGCGCCGACGGCCGCGTGGTGGGCAGCGTCTCCGGCGGCTGTATCGAAGACGACCTGATCCAGCGTTATACCCATGCACATGGCGGCCCTGGCATGCCGGAGCGGGTCACCGAAGTGGTGCGCTATGGCGTCAGCGCCGACGAGGCGCACCGTTTCGGCCTGCCCTGCGGCGGCACCTTGGAACTGGTGCTGGAATTCGCGCCCGAAGTCGAATCGTTGCGCGCGCTGCTCGCCGAACTGGATGCGGGCCACCTGGTGCAGCGCCGGCTCGAACTCGACAGCGGCAAGGTCGCGCTGACCGTCACCGACCAGCCCGCGGTCTCCGGCCTTCAGGGCCAGGTCATGCACACCACGCTTGGCCCAGGCTACCGCTTGCTGTTGATCGGTGCCGGGGCGCTGGCCGAGTACCTGGCGACCATGGCCCTGTTCAACGGCTTCAAGGTGTCGCTGTGCGATCCGCGCAGCGAATACCGCAGCACCTGGTCGGTGGCCGGCGTCGAGCACCTGCCGGGCATGCCGGACGACGTGGTACGGGCGTTCGGCGCCGACCAGCGCAGTGCCATCGTCGCCCTGAGCCACGATCCGCGCCTAGACGACCTGGCCCTGCTCGAAGCCCTGCAAGGGCCGGCGTTCTACATCGGCGCCATCGGGTCGCGGCGCAACTCGCAAAGCCGCCGCGAACGGTTGATCGAGCACTTCGGCCAGACCGAAGCGTCGCTGCAACGTCTGCACGGCCCTATCGGTCTGCATATCGGCAGCAAGACACCTGCGGAGATCGCTGTCAGCGTCATGGCCGAACTGCTCGCGGAAAAGAACGGCGTGGCCTTGCCAGGGGCCGTAAGGGTGGCGGTGGGCAAGCACATGCAAGAATGCGCCGCCTGACCGTGCTTGCACCCGGCTTTGCACGGAAGACGACGACATTAGCGTCCACACAAGTGGAACAGTGGCAATTTGGGTGCAATACTCTCCAGCCTGATTGTCAGAGACATCACCCATGCGTGTATTCCTTAGTCACTTTCGAGACCGCGCACTGGAAGTGATGGCCTCGGGCGTCTCCATTCACGGCCTGCTCGGCGAATTCGCACTGGCCTTGCAAGTCGAAATCCCCGATGCTGTGGTCGGCATCCTGGTCCTGGACACGCCCGGCAATACCTTTCGTCACGCTATATTCCCCGCCATGCCCACGACCTTCACCAGCGCATTGATCGGCAATCCGATCAGCGCGGGCCGGGGTTCCTGTAGCCATGCCGTGCGCACTGGCAAGACCGTCGAAGTGCCCGATGTGGCGTCGGACGAGCGTTTTTCCGAGCAGTGGCGCGACGAGTTTCGCAAGCACGACCTGACTTCGCTGATCTCGGTCCCGGCCATCGGCGCGGATGGCGAGGTGCACGGATCGCTCGCAGTCGTCCATCCCATGGACGCAGGCTTGACCAAGGAGCAGCGGGTGTTCCTGTCGGGCGCTGCGGGCCTGTGCGCGCTGTTTTGCCGGTACAGCCGCACCCAGGAGTCGCAGACCTTGTTGATCGGTGAGCTCGAACACCGCATGCGCAACCTGTTTTCGACCCTTTCCGGGGTGGCGGTGCTGACCCTGCGAAACTATCCGGAGCCCGAGCAGTTCCGGTACATGCTCGATCAGCGCATGGTGATGATGCAGCGCGCCCATGCCTTGGCGCTGTCCCCGGCGGAAATGCCGCTGGCCTCGCTGCTGAGCGAGGTCCTGTCTCCCTACAGCGACCGTTACCGGATCCGTTTCGACGGCCCCGCCATTTTATTGGCCAAGGAAGCCGCTGCGGCATTTGCCATGGTGGTCCACGAGCTGGGTACCAATGCTGCGAAGTACGGCGCGCTTTCGCAACCGGGGGGCGAACTGCACATTAGCTGGCAAACCGAACCACGTTCTACCGAGGATTCGCACGACGGTTTCAGCTTGAGTTGGCAGGAATTCAACGGGCCCGTGGTGCTGGCGCCGTCACGCAAAGGCTATGGCACGCTGATGGTCAATGGGGCGCTGCGCAACGCGTTCAACGGCTCGGCCGCCTTCACCTATGAGGCGGCAGGGTTCAATTGCCTGATCAGCGCGCCGTTCAACGAGCGCCTCGGGCGGGCAGAGCCACGCCACGACTGACCTGGCACTGTCCTGCACGCCTTACGTCATGGCACTGGATCAAGCCCGCGGCGGATTCAACGCGTCCGTCAGTGGCAGATCGTCACCGGCAGGGCCGTCCGGTCGCTGATCCCAGCCGTCCTTGTCGGGATCGGTGATCAATGGATCGTCGCCAGGCACGTCGGGGCGCCCTGGGTCGGGCATGGCCGGGTCGAATGGGTCGCGGCTCGGGTCGGGCGCGTCGGGATCGTCTGGGGAGGAAAAACCAGGGTCTCTTGAATCGGTGCTCATGGCGAGGTACCTCATGCAGAGATAGGTGTGGCGGTAGGGTACGAATTATCGCTCGGCAGCGATTGCAGCGGCACGCCGCCTACTGATCGACTGGATGCTCGGGTGTGACCGAATCGTTGACCTCGACGTCCGGCATCTCTTCGTCGAGACCAGCGTCATCGTCGTGCAGCTCAGGGGCTCGCTTGGCGGCCGGGTCTTGCGGTGCGGGGTCGCGTGGCACGGTTGGGTGGTTGTCCATCGTCGAGTCTCCTAGCCGACGGGCGAAATGCCCGTCCTTATAGCTGTGAGCACCCTCGAAGCGGGCAGTGCCCGCTGCCGGACCGACGGCGGCGCTACCTCCTGATTAATCACATGGTAGAGCCAGTTCTTGGGAACGTTTTTCGACGCTAATTGACGGCTTGCGCGAATCGCTGCACTCCCCTCACACTGCCGCATCCCCCCGCTCACCGAGGCTTGCAGCGCATGTCGCCTTATTCGTCACAGCACCAGTATTACCTTTCAGGCGCGGAACGCTCGGCGATCGCGGAAATCGAGGGTACTACCAACATTCTCAAGCTGGTTTTGAAGTACACGGCCATGCCGTTTGCGGCTATCGCCAAGTTCAACGACAACGACTGGGTCATCTGCGCGGCCTTGGACAGAGGCGACTTCGGTTTGGAACAAGGCGATGCCTTCCCGCTGGAACGCACCATCTGCAGCGAGTTCCTGCGCACGCCGGAGGCCCTGCTGGTGCCCTCGCTAAGCCAGGACTCGCGTTTCGCCCTGCGCCCCATCGTCAATCAGCTGGGCCTGGACAGCTACGCCGGGGTGCCGATTTTCCTGCCCAATGGCGATTTGTACGGCGCTTTATGCGCGCTCGATACCCGCGAAGCGTATTTCGACGACCCGGACCTGGCCGAAGTGCTGTCCCTATTCGCACGCCTGGTGGGGTGCATCCTGTATGCGTGCATCGAAGACCAAGCCGTGGAGCCAGCCGAATCGGTTTGACCAGCCCTTGCGCCCGAACCGCCTCGAACGACCTCAATGACCTTAACGACAAAGCCCAGCATTGATGCTGGGCTTTGTCGTTAAGGTGCCGTTCGGATCATTCGGTCCTGGCGGTACCGTTCTCGCGGGGCACCTGCGAATCCTGGTCCGAGCCAGGGTTGCCCGCCGGTGGGTTCCAATCTTCGGGCTTTTTGCCTTCCTGAGAACCGACGCCTTGCTTGGGCTCGGACGACGTCTGCTCGAGTCCCGAACCGTGGCCTTCGCCGGTATCTGGGGTGTCGCTGCTCGGGCCTGGATAAGGTGCTGCGGGTCCATTGTTATCTTTGATCACGATCGTTCTCCGCTAGGGGACGCAGGCCATCTGCATCTGCAACATTGGAAGAACGCCGCGAGCCGAAGTGCGATGGCATTGACGAACGGCATTCACCTGCACGCTGCCCTACCCCTTCGACGAGCCAAACTGGTAGGGTTGCACCGGCATTGGTGGCACGCACCCGTGCTCGACCGAGTCGACGTCATTCGTTCAATAAGGAAGTACCCGATGAAACGCTATCTGGCCCTGGCTACCTTCGCTGCCCTGGTTGGCTGCAGCCATGACACACCTGTTCCGAACACGCCGAACCTTGAGGGCAAATGCGACGAAGTGGCAAGGTTCGACCTGTCGTTTTCGCGTTTCGACGAAGTCGCGCAGGACATCGGCAACGACAGCGGTTGCGTGATCAAGTCCGATCTGAACAGCACGGGCGCGGTGAAACCCAATGTGGTGAAAGGCGAAATGACCCGCCGTGAAGCCATCCAGGCGGCCATTCAGAGCACCGGCCTGCAGATCGTCAACCACCAGCCCGACCAGGTCACGGTGCAGTAACGGCACGGACCGGTCGGCGCGCTTGACTCGTCTCGCTAGGCGGCAAGCGCGCGTCGCAAGGCTCAGCAGTAACCAGGTGGGATGCCGTCCTTGTTCTTGTCCTTGAGTCGCTCGCGTTCTTCTTCGGTGGCGTGCGCCGGTACGTCGTCCTGCTGGGCAGGGGTGGGCTTGGGTTGCTCTTGCTTGGAATCGGTCATGTGCAACGTCCTCGACTGAAAAGTGACGGACGTTGGGCAGCGATAGACGACCATATGTTCAGTCGGACCGGCGGCCACCCGCTGCACTGCGAGCCCCCGCCGGCAAACAGCGTCATTTGCGTGTCTTTGGTTGGATCACCTGGGTATAGAGGAAGTAGCCCCCGGCGATTTCGGCGACGGCGAGCACCCCATGCAGCGGTCCGAACATGAAGGACGAGGCGATGAACGCCACGGCGACGATACCGGCGAAGATCTGCAGAATCTGCACGGTCTTGGGGGACACCGCGACCTTGCCATTGACCACGTAACCGGCGGCCAGGCCGATCAAGATACCGATGATGATGCGTGTGAACATTGCAGCTCCTTACTCGGGCGAGACGCCGATGTCTTGTGACGTGCTGGTGGGTAGGTGGACCAGGCGCGAAAGCTCGCGTTGAACCATCTTACACATCCGCAGTGGCGCGGGAGAGATGCGGACATGACCGACGCCCATATCAACACGCCTCGCCTTTCGGCGCTGCTCGCCAGGCGAACTCGAGACCGCTCTGGACGACAATCGAGGATCGGACGGGAGCTTGCGCGCAAGCTGCGGTCCAACGGTGCAGCGGGCCCTGCTCCGACCTGGACGGCGGTGCCGCGCCACCTCGTACGACAGGTGCGCACACCCTTCGCTCTGCCCACGATCCACTTTGGAGAATAGCCATGCCAGTGACCGTCAAGAAACTCGAAGGCGATGACATCCCCCCTCACCATCGCCAAGAAGGCGTAACCCAGGTATTTCGCGTTACGGACGACAACGGTGTCGAGCATTTCGTCGACACCGACGAGGCGGCCGCCAAACTTGCGGTCACTTTGAGCGAACTGGATCCAGACGAGCGCGTCTGAACCCAGCGCCTCGGCCATAGCAAGCCCGCAATCAGCGGGCGATCATGCTGGCGGCCTGCTCGGTCGCCTCGGTAGTGCGCGTCGCCAGCTTGCGCACCTCGTCGGCCACCACGGCGAAACCGCGCCCCGCTTCGCCGGCACGGGCCGCTTCGATGGCCGCGTTCAGTGCCAGCAGGTTGGTCTGGCTGGCAATGCTCTGGATGGTGGCGACGATGCTCGACAACTGGGCGATGTTGGCTTCCAGGGTCTTCTGGTAGTCGGCTTGGGATTGGCGCATCGCGCGCTGTTCGTGCTGCAGATGGACGTCCACCAGTGCCCCCACCACCCGCAACGGCAGGCCATCGGCGTTGCGCCGTGTCTGGCCGCGGGCGCGGAACCAGCGGTACTCACCCGAGCGATGCTTGAGGCGGTACTCGATGTCGAATGGGGTCTTGCCACTGCGGTCGGTCAAGTGCGCGGCGAAGGCCGACAGGCTGCGCTCCTTGTCTTCCGGATGCAGGCGCGAGGCCCAGCTGTCGAGCACGTCGGGAAATTCCTCGACCGTTTCGAAGCCCAGCAGGCGACGGAACTGCGGCGACCACCAGAAGGGGTTGCGCGGGTTGACCGGATCGCCCGCGATCACTTCCATGTCCCACAAGCCGTCGGACAGCATCTCACGGGCCAATTCGAAACGGGTGATGATCACATCGTGCTCGCGATCGCGCTCCAACTGGTCGTGGATGTCGCGCAGCGAGCCGGCCACGCGCAGAGGCGCGCCTTTGCCGTCGCGCAGGGTTTCGCCTTGAGCATAGAACCAGCGATAGGTACCGTCTTTCATGGCCAGGCGGTTCTTGACCCGGTAGGGCGTGCTGCCCGAGCGGTCGTTGAGGTGGCGCGCGAAGGCGTCGAGGGTGGCCTGTTTGTCTTGCGGGTGCAGGCGGTCGGCCCAGCTCGACAGCACGTTCGGGAAGTCATGTTCGCCCTGGAAACCCAGCATCTGGCGCAATTGCTGCGACCACCAGAACACGTTGTGCGGATTGACCGGGTCACCGGCCACCACCTCCATGTCCCATAGGCCCTCGCTGGACGCACGGTTGACCAGATCGAAGCGCACCTGATGGCGTTGCGCAGCGGCGCTGGCTTGGGCCAACTCCGCCTCGGTCGCAGCCAGTTGCTGCTCGACGTCGGCGCGCGCCTGAAGCTGCGCCTGCTCACGCGCTTGCAGGGTTTGCCAGGCTTGCATCACGGGTTGGTTACGCGAGCGCTGTTCGAGGTGAGGGGGCTGCAGCGTGGTGACGGCCTTGACCAATTCGTGCAGAGCCTTGCGGTCGCGCCGCGGCGCCAGGAAGGAAAACATGGGATAACCTCT
The DNA here is from genome assembly GCF_054508135.1 of Pseudomonas sp. MLB6B. Lineage (NCBI taxonomy): Bacteria > Pseudomonadati > Pseudomonadota > Gammaproteobacteria > Pseudomonadales > Pseudomonadaceae > Pseudomonas > Pseudomonas sp. MLB6B. The sequence goes on from NZ_CP199313.1 coordinate 3,425,268, forward strand.
TGATGGAAAAGGCCTGATCCCTGGCGTCATTCACCTGCATCGGCGGCGTTTGGCGTTTCTGTAGCATGTGGTTTCATTTAATTGGACGACTACCCAACGGCGTACAACTTTTTCCGCAGCGGTTTACTTAGCGATTTTGGACGCGGATCTTTTCAGCCGAGGACGAACACCGCAGCGGCAGTGGCCTTGGGTATGCGAGGCAGAGCAAGTTCCGGTGCCACGTTATTTGACGATCAGCCTTCGAGCAGGCAGGTTGCACGTCCTACTATCGACTTCACGGAACCAGAGGTCTTCATGCCCAACGTGTTCGGCCGCTTGTTCAGGTGCAAGCCTCAGGCCACCAGAGCCTCGGCGCAGCCTACCGACGCTCTTAGCCCTCTGGGGCCGATGCTCGCCGGCCTGCCCCTGGCCGAGTGCGCCTCGCGGCACGCCCCGCACGACGCCATTCACCCTCACCAGGCAGATTGCTCGTCGTCCGACAGCGCCAGCGACAGCGGGTCCAGCGACGGAGGGTCCGGCAGTTGCGACTGATCGATTCCATGCACCCGCATCAGGTCGATGACGGGCATCCGCCCCAGGGTGCGCGGCGCCCATGAACGCCTCCGAGCAAGTGACGGTGAAGTGCCCCCGCTGCGGCGCCTGTGCCCAGTTCCATGAGCCGTTCGCATTCCTGCGGGCAGCGCCCACCGGCCAGACGGCCATTGTCTGGGGAGGTTGGTTCGTGGTCGAGCGCTACCCCGACGTGCTGCCCTGGCAGGCGCCCAAGGGTCGTTCGGGTCAGCACCTGGTGCATGGCGGCGACGATGGCCGGGGCTATGCGGTGTTGCATCGTGGCGTGGTCGATTGCCGGGCGTGCATGGCGCGCTTCGTCCATGAACTGGCCTGGCCCGACGACCTGTGGTGGCAATGGTCGATCCGCGGTCATCTGCTGTGGGCCTGCGACCGGGTCCAGGCCCTGCAGATTCTCGACTACGTGCGGGCCACCGACCGACCCGCCCGCTCCATTCACGGACCGATCGGCAGCCTGCCTAGCGTGTTTCTCTCGGCCAAGATGCGCGGCGCCGTGGTCAAGGCCATGGAGAAGACGCTGGCCGCAGGCTGAGGCCGGCGCTCATTGCTCGCGTTTCTTGCCGATCACGACGGCGCCGCGGGTGATCGAGAAGCCCACATCGCCGACGTAGTTGCCGTTGCTCTGCAGGCATTGCTCGGTCTGGCCCATCGAGACCGGCACCACGTTGACCACGTCGTAACCCTCGGCGTCATAGGCCTCGTACATGTCGCGCAGCAGGTTGGCATACTCGTCGAAGTTGACGTGGCGGCTGCTGTAGACCTCCTTGGTCTTGTTGCCGAAAAGGCCAGCGGGTTTGGTTTCGCTGGTCAGCGAGGCGTAGAACCAGCGCGAAATGAATTTGCCGGACATGGGGGCTCCTTAGGGGGCGTTGGGAAGAGCCGGATATCCTGCACCAGTTGGCGCAACGTGCAACAGCCTTCCGCCTCGAGCGCTCCGACAGACTCAGGCCAACGCGTCCCAATAGGGTGGCTCGCCAATGGCCTCGATCAAGTACTGGGTCACGGCGCTGACCTTGCGCGAACGTAGGCGGCTTTGCGGCGACAGCACATGGATCGCACCCGGATCGGCTTCGACTGCGGCCGTCCAGTCCGGCAGCAGCCGCGCCATCTGCCCACTGGCGAAGGCGTGCTTGTCGTACAGCCAGGTCGGAAACAGCACGATGCCCCGGCCGGCCTGTGCGGCCGCCACCAAGACCTGCGCGTCGTTGCTACGCAACGGCCCCTGCACGTCGATGACCTGCGGCGCCGCGTGCGGCGACTGCCGGAAGAACCAGCGCTGCGCACCTGCCAGACCTTTGTAGACCAGGCAGCGATGCTGGGTCAGATCCTCAGGGCAGGCGGGTGCGCCGAAACGTTCGACATAGGCAGCGCTGGCCGCCAGCACGTACTTCTGCTCGGCCACTTGGCGGCCGATCAGGCCCGAGGGCTGCAGGTGTCCGACACGCAAGGTGATGTCGGCACCCTCCTGGATCGGATCGATGAAGGCGTCGGTCAAGGTCAACTCGATGGTGATGTCCGGGTAGGTCTCGGCCATGCGGTTGAGCAGGCCGGCGATCTGCAACTTGCCCAAGGCTACCGGCGCATTGATTCGCACCAGCCCCTGCACGGCATCCGACCTGCCCTGCAGCGACTCGTCGGCGGCATCGAGCAGCTCGAGCACTTCGCGCAGTTGGTAGTAGTAGCGCTCCCCCGCCTCGGTCAGCCGCACGCCACGGGTATTGCGATAGAGCAATTGCTGCCCGAGGCTTTTCTCCAACGCTGCGATGAACCGCGAGACCGAAGAGGCCGGCACCTGGAAGTGCCGGGCCGTGGCGACGAAGCTGCCGGTCACGGCGACCATGACGAAGAAGCGATGGGCTTTGAGGTGCATGTGGGTCCTTGGGACAGGCGAGCCGAAGGCCCTGACGAGCGACCTGGGCATTGCGATTACAGCAATGGTGTTTTGCCGGGAGCCGCAATTGTGGCGATTAGCGCACCGAAATACCATGCCGCCCTTGATTCAGGAGACCCACCCTCATGCAACAACTCTGGACAGTGCCCCTCGTCGTGCTCGCGGGCATGGGGCTTTCCGTCGAAGCCGGGCTGCTCGGCCCGTTGGGCGAAACCGTCGGCCACGGCTGGGCGGTGTTTGGCATTTTCAGCCTGGGCTCGCTGCTGCTGACCTTCGGCCTGATCTTCGGCCGGCCGAAGCTGGCAGCGATGTTCGCCAAGCCGCGCTGGATGCTGGCAGGCGGCCTGTTGGGCCCGCTCTACGTCGGCGCCTTGACCCTGGCCACGCCGCACATCGGCGTCGGCCTGACCATGGTCGGCATCTTGTTCGGACAGGTGGCGGCAAGCCTGGTCATCGACCACTTCGGTTGGCTGGGCGCGGAGAAAAAACACGTCGACGGCTACCGCCTGGGCGCCCTGGTGGCGATCCTCGGCGCGCTGTGGCTGATCAATTCGTAAGGGGAAATCGATGCTGTTCATCATGCTGGTGATCGTAGTTCTGGGCGGCGCGGTGTTGTGCGCGCAGTCCGCCATCAATGGGCGCCTGGGGCATCAGGTGGGCGTGCTGGAAAGCGCCTGGCTGACGTTCGTGATGGGGGCGATGGTAAGTTTTCTGTATGCCTTCCTGTTCGAACCGTCACACGCGATGAACCTGTTCAGCGTTCCGCGCTGGCAGGTGACCGGTGCGTTCTTCGGGGTGGTGTACATGCTGGTGATCGTCTTCGCCGTGCCGCGTATCGGCACCGCGGCGGCGACAGTGGCGGTGATCAGCGGGCAGCTGTTGATGAGCCTGCTGATCGACGACTTCGGCTGGTTCGGCAATGCCGTGATCGAACTGGACACTTCGCGCAAGGTCGCCATCGGCCTGCTGGCCGTGGCGCTGGTGTTGATCTACAAGAGCAATACCGCCACGCGAGCCGCCGAGGCCACGCGCGCATCGGCCTAGCGCCACACCGCTCGCCGTCGATCCAAGCCATGCCAGGCCCTAACGCCGATCAGTCAACCAACCGGGGCCGCTTAGCGGCCCCAAGTGACACCACTCCGGCTTAACTGACTGACATCAGGCCAGCCCCTGGCTCGGACGCTCGCCATCCAAAAGCGTTGGTGCGGCAGGCGGTGCCACCCGGCGGCTCTACCTACAGGTTGTAGGCCCGCTCGTTGTGCGTCGTCAGGTCCAGCCCTTCTTCCTCGTCTTCACGGTCGACACGCAAACCGATGGTCAGCTTGAGCACCGCGAGGATCGCCAGGCTCACCACCAGGCAGTACACGAAGGTGAAACCTACCCCCTGCAACTGCACCAGCACCTGTCGCCCCGGTGTCACGCCTTCCACATAGCCACCCAAAGACGGCGCGGCGAACACACCGGTCAACACCGCCCCGATCATCCCCCCTACCCCATGCAGGCCGAACACATCGAGGCTGTCGTCATAGCCCAGCGCGCGTTTGAGCCGCGTCACGGCGAAGAAACAGCCGGCCCCGGTGAGGATGCCGATGGCCAACGCGCCGAGCGGCCCGACGAAGGCGCACGCCGGGGTAATGCCCACCAGCCCGGCCAATGCACCAGAGGCTGCACCCAGCGCCGTGGGCCGACCGTCCACCAGATGCTCGGTGAGCAGCCAGCCGACGATGCCTGCACACGCGGCCACCATGGTCGCCAGCATGACCACGCCCGCCCCTTGGTTGGCGGCAAGGCCCGAGCCCACGTTGAAGGCGAACCAGCCGACCCAGATCAACCCCGCGCCGACCAGGGTCAGGCCCAGGTTGTGCGGCGGCATGGGCGTTTGCGGATAGCCCTTGCGCTTGCCGAGCATGTACGCCGCCGTCAGCGCCGCGACCCCCGAATTGATGTGCACGGCGGTGCCGCCAGCGAAATCCAGCACGCCCCAGTCGACCATCAACGCGCCCGGCCCGCCCCATACCATGTGCGCGATGGGCGCATAGACCAGCACGAACCACAGCGCCATGAACAGCAACGCCGCGCCGAACTTCATGCGCTCGGCGAAGCCGCCGGCGATCAATGCCGGGGTAATGATGGCGAAGGTCAGCTGGAACACCGCGTAGACCCCCTCCGGGATACTGCCCACCAAACTGTCATGGCCAATGTCGAGCATCAGCGCCTTGTCCAGGCCACCGATGAAGCTGTTGAGGGTCAACTGCCCGGCGACCATGCCCTGGGTGCTGACCACCAGGCTGTAGCCGAACAGCACCCAGAGCACGCCGATCACGCCCGCCACGGCGAACAGCTGGGTGAACACCGAAAGGAAATTCTTCGCCCGCACCATGCCGCCGTAGAACAGCGCCAGGCCTGGCAGGCACATCAGCAGCACGAACATCGCTGCGCAAATCATCCAGGCCGTGTTGCCGGTGTCGAGGCCCGGCTCGGCCGCCTGGGCCAGCGGCGCGGCGGCCAACGCGAGTAAGGCAAAGGCACGCTTCATCGGTTCGCTCCTGTACGAATGAAAACCGCCGGCATGCGGGCCGGCGGTATCGGTGTGGATCAGTACTGGGTCTGCCCCGGCACCCAAGCGGTGCCCGCCAGCGGCACGCGGGCCATGGCGGCGGCCTCCACGGTCAGGGCCACCAGGTCCTCCGGGTCGAGGTTGTGCAGGTGCGACTTGCCGCAGGCGCGGGCCATGGTCTGGGCTTCGAGCACCAGTACGCGCAGGTAGTTGGCCAGGCGCCGGCCGGCTTCTTCGGGGTGCAGACGCTTGGCCAGTTCCGGGTCCTGGGTAGTGATGCCGGCCGGGTCGCGGCCGTTCTGCCAGTCGTCGTAGAAGCCTGCTGCCGAGCCGATTTCGCGCAACTGCGCGTCCAGACGCGGATGGTTGTCGCCCAGGGCCACCAGTGCGGCGGTGCCGATGGCCACCGCATCGGCGCCCAGGGCCATGGCCTTGGCGACGTCGGCGCCGTTGCGGATGCCACCGGAGACGATCAGTTGCACCTGACGGTGCATGCCCATCTCCTGCAAGGCCTGCACCGCTTGCGGGATGGCTGGCAGGATGGGAATGCCGACGTGCTCGATGAACACCTCCTGGGTCGCCGCCGTGCCGCCCTGCATGCCGTCGAGCACGATCACATCGGCACCGGCCTTGACCGCCAGCTTGACGTCGTAATACGGGCGGCTGGCGCCGATCTTCACGTAGATCGGCTTTTCCCAGTCGGTGATCTCGCGCAGTTCGGCGATCTTGATCGCCAGGTCGTCCGGGCCGGTCCAGTCGGGGTGGCGGCAGGCGCTGCGCTGGTCGACGCCGATCGGCAGTGTGCGCATGCCGGCCACCCGCTCGGTGACCTTCATGCCCAGCAGCATGCCGCCGCCGCCCGGCTTGGCGCCCTGCCCCAGGACGATCTCGATGGCGTCGGCCTTGCGCAGGTCGTCGGGGTTCATGCCGTAGCGCGACGGCAGGTACTGGTACACCAGATGCTGCGACTGGCCGCGCTCTTCCGGAGTCATGCCGCCGTCGCCGGTGGTGGTGCTGGTGCCGGCGATGGTGGCACCGCGACCCAGGGCTTCCTTGGCGTTGGCCGACAGCGCGCCGAAGCTCATGCCGGCGATGGTCACCGGGATCTTCAGGTGGATCGGCTTCTTGGCGAAGCGCGTGCCCAGCACCACATCGGTGCCGCATTTCTCGCGATAGCCTTCCAAGGGGTAGCGCGAGACGCTGGCGCCCAGCAGCAGCAAGTCGTCGAAGTGCGGCAGGCGGCGTTTGGTGCCGCCGCCGCGGATGTCGTAGATGCCGGTCTCGGCGGCGCGTTGGATCTCCTGGATGGTCAATCGGTCGAAGGTGGCCGACTCGCGCAGCACGGGGGGGAATTGTTCGCTCATGGGTAAGCTCCTGGCTCAGTACGCGCTGGCGTTGTCGACTTTGAAGTTGTACAGCTCGCGGGCCGAGCCGTAGCGTTTGAAATCGGCGGCGCTATGCGCCAGACCCGCCTGGTCGAGCAAGGCTTGCAGCTCTTCCAGGTGCTCGGCGCGCATGGCCTTTTCGACACAGTCCGAACCCAGCGACTGCACCGAGCCCTTGACGTAGATGCGCACCTCGTACAGGGAATCGCCCAAGGCATCGCCGGCATCGCCGCACACCACCAAACGCCCGGCCTGGCCCATGAAGCAGCTCATGTGGCCGATGCTGCCGCCGACCACGATGTCCACGCCTTTCATGGAAATGCCGCAACGCGCCCCGGCGTCGCCTTCGATCACCAGCAGCCCGCCGTGGGCGGTGGCGCCGGCGGCCTGGGAGGCGCTGCCTTTGATGCGCACCGAGCCGGACATCATGTTCTCGGCCACGCCCACGCCGACGTTGCCGTGCACGGTGATGTTGGCCTGCTGGTTCATGCCGGCGCAGTAGTAGCCGGCATGGCCGTCGATATCCACCGAGATCGCCTGGTCGATGCCCACGGCCAGGTTGTGCTTGCCGGCCGGGTGGCTGACGTGCCATTCGCGGTCTTGCACGTCGCCGTGCAGGGCCTGGTTGAGGTCGCGCACCGAGGCGCTGGAAAGGTCGATCGTTTTCATGGCTGTCTCCAGTGGTTCGGGGCTCAGGCGCTTTCGCGCTCCCAGACGTACAAGGTGGCCGGTGCCGGCTCCCAGACCTTGGCCTTATCGATGCCCGGCAGACTGGCCAGGGCCTGGTACTCCGAGGCCATGGCCACGTAGTCGTCGGTTTCGGCCAGCACCGCAGGCTTGCAGGCGATCGGGTCGCGGATCACGGCGAAACCGTTGCGCGTACCGATGGCGAAGGTGAAGAAACCGTCGAGGTCCTGCAGCGCGCCGTCCAAGGCTTGGGCCAGGGTGTCGCCCTGTTGCAGACGCCAGGTCAGGTAGCCGGCCGCGACTTCGGTGTCGTTGTCGGTTTCGAAGCTGATGCCTTGCGCCTTGAGCACCTGGCGCAGGCGGAAGTGGTTGGACAGCGAGCCGTTGTGTACCAGGCACAGATCGGCACCCGTGGAGAACGGATGGCTGCCTTCCATGGTCACGGCGCTTTCGGTGGCCATGCGGGTATGGCCGATGATGTGGCTGCCCTTCATGCCAGCCAGGCCGAAGCGGCTGGAGATTTCGGCCGGCAGGCCCATGCCTTTGAGGATTTCGATGCTTTGCCCGGCGCTCATGATACGCACCTCGTCGGCGAACTCGGCCAGCGCCGCACGTACGGCCGCCTCGCTCGTCTGCACCTTGAGCACGGCGGCGCTGGCGTTCTGGAACCAGTCCAGCGAGCAGGCCAGGCGCGCCTCCAGCTGGCCCATCAGGGCCGCCCAGGGGTAGTCGGCACGGGTGGCTTGCAGGGTCAGCTTGAGCCAGCCGTCGGCCACTTCATCGCCATAGATGGCGAACCCTGCGCTGTCCGGGCCGCGGTCGGTCATCGCTTGCAGCATGGGTTCGAACAGTTGGCCGAGCTGGGCTTCGAGCTCGGGTTTCTTCAAGTACAGACCTACGATTCCGCACATAAAAGCCTCACTTTCGTTGGGCAGCGCGCGGCGAGCGGCACGCTGCAAGGTGTCCGTGGTGAACGGCAAAGGGTGTGGGTGGCGGCCGGACGTTGCTCGGCGCGCGGTTCAGAAGAATTCGGTGTAGCGCTGGATCTCCCAGTCCGAGACGTGGCGGCTGTATTCCACCCACTCCATCCGCTTGAGCTTGATGAATTCGTCGACGATCTCGGCGCCCAGCACCTCGCGGAACAGCGGGTCGGCCTCGAGGGCGTCGGCGGCCTCCTTGAGCGACTGCGGCAAGGTGGCGATGCCACGCGCGGCGATGGCGTCCAGGCCGAGGCTGTAGAGGTTCTCGTTGCACATCGGCGCAGGTTCGAGCTGGCGGTCGATGCCATCCAGGCCTGCGGCGATGATCGCGGCGGTGACCAGGTAGGGGTTGCAGCCGGCGTCGGGCAGGCGGAACTCCAGGCGACCGTAGGGAATGCGCACCATCGCCGAGCGGTTGTTGGCGCCCCAGGCGACGAAGGCCGGCGCCCAGGTCGAACCGGACAGCGAGCGGCCCACCACCAGGCGTTTGTAGGAGTTCACCGTGGGCGCGGCGAAGGCGCACAGCGCCGGGCCGTGGGCCATCAGGCCGGCGGCGAAGTGATAGGCGAGCTTGGACAGGCCCATGCCGCTGACGTCGCTGTCGTCGTGGAACAGGTTGGGGTTGCTGGCGCTGGCAAGCGACAGGTGGAAATGCATGCCGTTGCCGGCGCGCTTGGGGTCGGGCTTGGGCATGAACGAGCAGATCATCCCCAGATCGTTGGCGATCTCGCCGGCGGCCATGCGGAAGAAGGTGAAGCGGTCGGCCGATTCCATGGCGTCGCTGAAGGTGTAGTTGATCTCGAACTGGCCGTTGGCATCTTCGTGGTCGATCTGGTAGATGTCGAAGCCCACCGGTTGCAGGGCTTCGGTCAGGCGCTCGAGGAACAGCCGCGAGCGCGACAGGCCCTTGTAGTCGTAGCAGGGCTTGTCGAGGTTGTCGGAAGCATCGACCAGTTGCAGCTTGCCCTGCTCGTCGCGGCGGAACAGGCTGAATTCCGGTTCCAGGCCGGTGTTGAGGGTCCAGCCCTTGTCGGCCAGGCGCTGCACCTGCCGTTGCAACACGTAGCGTGGATCGTACGGCCAGGGCTGGCCATTGACGTGGCCGACGCAGACCACCCGGCCGTAGCCTGGCTGCCAAGGCACCGGGGTCAGCGTGGACAGGTCGCCACGGGCCATGAAGTCGGGGCCGTGCGGCTCCATGCCCATGCCGCAGATGGCGAAGCCGGCGAAACCGGCGCCCTGCTCGGCGACCATCTTCAGGCCCGAGACCGGCACCGATTTGGTTTTCGCCGAACCATGGATGTCGACGAATTGCGCCAGCACATACTTGATGCCGAACTGGTCGAGGATGCGCTGGGTGTCTGCTGGCAACATGGGTTGATCACTCCTGGATGAGGGCACGGCAAGGTAGGCCGGTGGGTATTTCCAATCAGGAAACTTACTTTCATTACAGGAATGCAACGGGCTTGCCAACTTTGCTGAATGCGCTGGAAATCTCAGGAGGCGCACTTTTCCCTCTGTCTATATGGGAAACTTCCTTTCACCGGAGGAAACCTGGTATTGAGCCGTATTTCCGTGCTAATTCCTGGTGCGAAAATAATATTCTTGAACTGAAACCGTGCAGGAGCCTACATGTCCACCGAGACCGAACCCCGACTGCGCCTGGAGCAGTTTCTCGGCTTGCAACTCAAACGTGAGCGTCAGGCCCAGGCCTTGAAGCTGGCTGACGTGGCACGCATCGCCGGCATCAGCCAAGGAATGTTGAGCAAGATCGAGAACGCCCAGGTGTCGACCAGCCTGGATACCCTGAGCCGCCTGTGCGACGTGCTGGGCATGCCGATGTCCAAGCTGTTCGCGCAATACGACCAGCGCGACGGCAACGCCTTGCTGGTCAAGGCCGGCGACGGTCTGGAAGTGGTCGGTCGGGGCACCGACAAGGGACATACCTACCAGTTGCTCAACCACACGCGAGGGCCCAAGAAGAGCTTCGAGGCCTATTTGGTGACCATGGACGACGCCAGCGAGGAATTCCCGACCTTCTCCCATCCGGGCACCGAGTTCCTGCACCTGCTCGAAGGTGAGTTGGTGTATCGCCACGGCAACCAGCTGTATCCCATGCAGGCCGGTGACAGCCTGACGTTCGATGGCGATACGCCGCATGGGCCGGAGAAGCTGGTGCAAGTGCCGATTCGGATGTTGTCGATCATGAACTATGGGGTGGAGTGAGCGGCCGTTTGGGGATGGTTCTCCTATGCAGAGCACTCGAATTGAGCGGCGGGTAGCCGCACGTTCTCATTTCGAGCGGATTTCTGTGTAGGAACAATAAACATCTCTGTTTATCGGCGCACAGCACGGAAAGCTACGTGTGCTCAAATTTTCTGGATTACGCTCCTGACGCGAAGGAATTCGGATGATTTAAGCTTTTTTAGGGAATAATTATCTGCAGCTTCATAAGTTTGCTCGCAGGAACTTTCCTACAGCGCCATAAACCGACTTAGATCTTGTAAAAACCACTTACAAACACCGCTTGCCTCAGCAGCTACATAAAACTAACTTCTATCTCGCGTCTCGCCGAGGCGCATAATCCAAAAAGGAGTTAGCCATGAAATCTGCAATCGATATTTTCAAAACCGATAGTCATACCGTAACTACTCAAGGCGTCTGTATGTGGTAACCCTCCGGTGGAGGCGATGTAAGTCGCCTCCACCGGCCCTTACTCATGGAATAGATATATGAAAGATACAGGCTTCCACACACTCTGGGATATAGAGGGTGCGGCTAAACATGTTTTGCAGAATGAAAATCTTCTGCACGATTTTTTCCGCGAATCCTTGCGAAACTCCGGCTTCACCATTCTCGATGATTTGGTGCACAAATTTCATTCTGGCGGCAGCGGCGTAACTGGTCTATTTCTACTTTCAGAGTCCCACCTTTCCTATCACACCTATCCAGAAAATAGGTATATCAGCATAGACGTCTACACATGTGGAAGAACCAATGACGCCATAAATACAGACATCTATATCTATTTTCACCATGCAGCAGTACTTAATCGCAGAACGTTGGCAAGAGGCACCCATATCAACCATAGTCTGGATGATTTCCATGAAATTAATTGACAACGGTGTAATCAAATTCGACTACCAGTTTCCACTCTATAATTTTTTCTTTCCTAGTCAAACTGCCCATTCATTTAGCGCTGACAACATTAATGCTGCCGAGATCTTTGCCTCTGCGAGTCGACACTCCACATCAAGAGCGCTCTATTTCCACATTCCTTTTTGCGAAAAAATTTGTTCATTCTGCCCTTTTACCAAAGGACTTTATAAAAACCAGGAACAGATAGATGCCTATACCAAAGCGCTTATCAAGGAAATTGAACTGAAATCCAAAATTATGGATCTCAACTCAGCTCCGATCAAGGCAGTATTTTTTGGAGGAGGCACACCATCCCTGCTGTCACCAGCCAATATACGATCAATAAGAAAAGCATTACACGATAATTTTGACTTGAGCGAAGTCTCTGAGTTCTCTTTCGAATTTAGTACCACAAGCGTAAATACTGAAACCGTGCTAGCTACAGCTGAACTAGGCGTTACTCACGCACGATTTGGCCTACAAACAATCCATAAGGAGTGGCGAAACTTATTCAATTTAGATCCAGAGATCAACCGCATCGAAAAATCCAGCCAACTATTGAATTCACAATTCGATCATGTTCTTTGCGACATTCTGTACGGTATGAATGGCAGTACAGAAGAGCAGACTCTGATCGATATCGATTATGCAGTTGCTCTTGGCGTATCAAATATAGACATATACCCAATAAACAATGTTGCGACATCTGTAAAGCTTCACAAAGCCCTGCGCTCGCGCACGCCAGACGTCACCCCAGCGCTACGCAAGCTTAATATGAAGCTACTATTCGATGAACATCTACGTTCTAAAGGATACGTCCCATACAATGGACATGGCTATCGGCTTGCACCGTCGCAAACATCCCTTCCCTACGTCAAAGACTACCGATTCATCTACCATGATCATCTATACGGCTACGCCGATCTAGACCTGTTGGGCTTTGGTACCGGCGCGATCTCTGCGCTGCATGGAGCTGTGATCACCAATACGTCATCTCGCGAACGGTACTGTTCAGAGCTGATGAGTGATAACTATTCATGTCGTATTAGCCTCCATGACCCGGTACTTTCAGAAGCCAGACCTTTGATCATGGGCCTCCCCTATCATGGGAATGTATCCAAGGCTCACATTAATTTTCACAAAATCCCCGATGCATTAATGGCTCGCCTTAGGTCGCTCATATCAGCTGGCTTGATAACTGAGACAAAAACAACCTATTCGCTAACACACCTTGGCTGGCTCTGGTACAGCAACCTAATGTTTTATTTGATGCCGCAATCTGAACAAGAGCATTTTAAAAACTTGGTATTTCAACGCCTCAGCACTCCAGGCCGCGTTATCACGGAAAGCGAGCTTATTTACCGAAAGATATTGTGATATCTCCTATGCATAGCTTGAAGAACAAACAGCAAGTCCGTGTGACATCTGTCAGCTTTTTTTGCTCGAAAATGGGTGAGTTCTCGTTTGAGACCACGTTCGCCGTTCTAGCCATATCGCTAACCGACGCTGATCTAGGCATGCTAGGTCTTATTTATTTTTTCCGGTACATACCTAGTATAGCATTAACGTCTTTAGCCGGCTGGCTAGCAGATAACTACGACACGAGGCGCGTGTTGAGATGGGTCGAGTGGCTAAAATCGATCGTATTGCTGTCCCTGTTTTTTACTGCCATTCAGCCCGTCCCTTCTTTACTGTTAGTCGTTATGCTCGCCATGCTAATTACATCATTGGACTGTTTATACGCACCCTCGTTTAGAACCCTGTGCGTGAAACTTGTCGAGCGCAAGGCACTTGACAAGTTGAACAGTGGGATACAAGTCCTCGAAGACAGTGCCGCCATAGCTGGCCCACTCATGTTTTCAGCCCTGTCATCAATGGTGCTTGGTCACTTGACATTTCTGCTCGGCTCACTTTGCATGGCCGCCTCTGCAATAAGCACACTACTATTGGCGCCTCAAGCCTGTACAAAAGAAAAACCTAAATTAAAGCTCACCGCTCTCTTAATCCGACCTCTGGAACGCGCTAGAAAATTGCCCAGCGCCAATGCTGACTTATTTAACATTATCGCGTGCACTTCGCTGTGCGCAATGTTTGCAACGTCTTTGATTCGTTTTATTCTACCCGCTGCCGTAATAGTGCATTTTTCGTCCGAGGCTGTCGTAGGATACGTTATGGCTTTACTGGCAGCCTCGACAGTACTAGGAGGACTCTGCTATCCCTTGCTCAGCAAGGCGTGTACGCCAAAGAGCGTACACGCATTTTGGATGATTTATTCTTTTTTATTCATGAGTACAGCTTTCTCGCTAAGTGTCAGTGATTGGTTATTTTTTGTCTTATTGTTCGGGACAGGTTTTGCTGGAGCTTTCGTAGATATAGCAATAACTACCAACATTCAAACACTTTCATCAGAAAACGAAATAGGCTCCAATTTTTCAATTTACTACTTTTCAGCAGTGCTAGGCGATGCGCTCTCCGGCGTCGTGGCCAATGGCGTCATTCTACTGGCAGGCCCCGCCACCTTTATCTGGATGAGTCTGTTTCTTTTATTGACCTCATCATACTGGACTTTAAAAAGGAGAACCCCCCGGTGATTATCTTGATGCATAGCCAAGTACTAGATATCGCTGCCTGGCCTGGTGTTCAGCTACAAGAGTTCGATGCACTAAATATAGCACAGGCTTCGGCACTACTACTAAGCGCCAATGATATTTTACACGCAAATGTTCTACATGCCTCTATACATTGGAAAATTCCGGTTTTTCTAGCACTCACCCCAGGAGCGGATTATCAGATACTCTCAAAAAGCTATAAGACCGTCACAATTCCTTTACAGCCTTGCGATGAGCGTAATATCGAGCTGAGTGCTCTGTCGTTCGAAAGCGCTGCGCTTCCCCCTTTTACACGAGCTGTTGCCAAATTCATTGCCCTTGATCGACATACTTTCGCTTGCCCTGGCCATCAGGGGGGAAGATGTTATGAAGATCACCCTGCTGGAGTACGCTTCAAGCGGATGCTAGGCCCAGGCTTTCTCAAGTTGGATGTTCCCCATGCTGCCCCCGAACTGGGCGACGTTTTAAGCCATGAGGGCCCTGTGCAGAAAGCCGAGCAACTGGCAGCGCGTGTATTCAATGCCGATGATACCTGGTTCGTACTTAACGGTACATCTACCGCGAATAAGATTGTCGCTAGCGCGCTGCTAACGTCAGGCGACCTAGTCCTGATGGATCGCAACAATCATAAATCAGTATTCATAGGCGCATTGATTCAATGCGGCGCTTTGCCCGTATATATTGAAACGCTTCGCGATGATGATGGCATTCTCGGCGGATATAAATCAGGAGCTCTTGAACAAAAGCTACTTAGAAGCAAGGCAAATGCTCGATCCACTACTAAATCCAATCTGAAGCGCCCCTTCAGGCTTGCCATCATACAACATGAAACCTGCGATGGCATAATCGTCGATGCTCGAGCAATAATCAATCGCATTGGCTCTCTGTGCGACTACATACTGTTTGATGCTGCTTGGTCGGGTTACGAATTGTTTGTACCAAAACTCAAAAAATTTACACCGTTAGGGCTAGATCTTTCATCAGAATCTCCTGGCATCATCGTCACGCAGTCAGTGCACAAACAGATGTTCGGCCTGTCTCAAGCCTCACAGATTCATAAGCAGGACAGGCACATCAGATCTCAACACCGCTACTGTCCATCTTATGTTTTCAACAGTGCATTTATGCAGCATGCCTCGACCAGCCCTTCATATCCTTTGTTCATGTCACTGGAAATAAACGCTGCCATGCACGCCAATGGAGAAGGTATCCGACATTGGAAGCGGGCAGTAGAGAATGCGTTGTTTTTGATGGATCAAGTAAAAAGCAGATGTAGAATAATCTCGCCAGTCGCAGTACACCCCTATCAGTTCGAACCGCGCATGGGTGCCGCATCTTTGCAATGGCAAGGTTTCGAACCGGCACTTCACCACAGAGATCCTTGCAAAGCAATATTTTTGACAAAGCCCCATGATGTCCGTCAGATCAAAGTCCCAGCATGCCTAGTAACCCGCTATCTTCAAGACCATGACATCACTCCCGAGAAGACCGACCTCTACAACTTCACGATGCTAATCACTCCTTCCGTAACAGAAAATGATATTCAGCGTTTGGTTCAGCATCTCGCGCGCTTTGAACAGACGCTAGCGAGCAATACAGCCGCAACTCAAGCCCTGCCATCGCTTATAAAATGGCAATCTAAGCTGGGCAATCAATCGCTAAACGAGCTGAGCGCCTCTGCCAATGATATATATGCACAACTTAAATTGGAGTCGCTGCAAGCAGCTATTTTCAGTAGCTCTGAACAGCCAGTTATGGTCTATTCGCCGCAACTTGCCAATCAGCGCCTGATAAAAAACAGAGCTCGCTTGGTTCCAGTTGCCGACGCCCTCGACCTCATTGCCGCGGAATGCATCATTCCTTATCCACCCGGCATTGTATGCGTTGCGCCAGGTGAACGCTTCACCCGGGCTACGGTCGCCTACCTCGCAGCAATAGAAACATTGAACTTAAGTTTTCCTTGGTTGGCGCAACATGTACAAGGCTTGCACGAAGTTCACCTACCTGAGCGTCGTATATCCTTGGGAGTGTTCGTTATTGAGTGATAACGAGTATCCCGGCGTTGCAACTTGCACCCACCCGCCCCATAAATTCATCCACATCGATATGGACGCCTACTTCGTCGCCGTCGAACTGCTCGATGACCCGAGCCTCGCCACTCGCCCGGTCGCCGTCGGCGGCAGTGCGGCCGAGCGCGGTGTGATCAGCACCGCCAACTACATAGCCCGCCAGTCGGGCGTGAGAAGCGGCATGGCCACCGCGACCGCACAGCGCTTATGCCCCGGTCTCGTGCGGTTACCTGTCCGGTTGGCGCGCTACGAAGCGGTCACACAGCAGCTGGACGGAATTTTTCGACGCTACACCGACCGGGTGGAATTTTTCTCGCTCGACGAAGCCTCGCTGGACGTCACCGGTCTGCCGCACTGCGACGGCTCGGCCACGCGCATGGCCGTGGCCCTGCGCCAGGCCATTCGCGTAGAGCTGGGGCTAACAGCTTCTGCGGGCGTAGCACCGCTCAAGTATTTAGCCAAAATTGCCTCGGAGGTGAACAAGCCTGATGGCCTACATGTGATCACGCCACATGAAGTGCCGACGTTTCTTGCGACACTCGACCTTCGTAAGCTACCCGGCGTCGGCCCGCGGGCCTGGGCCGTTCTCGAACGCATCGGCTGCCGACGCTGTGGCGATGTCGATGTGTCCAAGCTGCCGGCGCTGCTGCGTGAGTTGGGCGTGCAGGGTTATCAGCTGTGGGCGTTGTGCCAGGGCATGGAACCGGCACCTCGACCACCTGGGTCGATCCGTTCGCTGGGCGTGGAGCATACGCTGGCCACCGACTGTGTGGATTTCGAGGCCTGCACCCTGGCCTTGCTCGCGTTGATGCCCGCGCTCCATGCGCGGCTCTCGACCCTGGAACCAGGTGAGCAAGTAATCCGTAACCAGATAAAGCTCAAGTTCGACGATTTCGCCATCGCCAGCACCGAGGCCCCTGCCACTGTCATCGATGAGCGCGTGCTCCGCTCGTTGCTGCTGCAGCTGTGGAACGGTCGGCGACAAGGACGGGCGGTGCGGCTGATCGGGGCGGCAGTCAAAGTCCGGCGCGCGGACGCGCAAGACCGTCAATTGTCTCTGTGCTGGTAGGCCTTAGAGCCACTTCCTCAGCTAGAACCCGAAATAAAAATTCCTGACAGGATAAAAATTTTCCTCTGGCTATAGACCTCCTCGTGCCGTTTGCTTATAAAACCGCAAAAGGAAATTTATATTCCTGCCAAGAATTATTCAGTGTCACCCCCTTTCGCCCTTGTGCCCGACCTGCCCCACTTCATCACGAGGATCCGAGCATGCACCCCGCTCCCGACCACTTCATCCTGCGCGTCAGTTGCCCGGCGGTGTCCGGCATCGTCGCGGCAGTGACCACGTACCTCGCCGAGCAAGGTTGCTACATCAGCGAAATGGCGCAGTTCGACGACGAAGACAACGGCCGCTTCTTCATGCGTGCGGTGTTCCGCTACAACCTCGGCTTCACGGGCGATACGGCGCAGCTGGAAGCCGGCTTCGGCGATGTGGCCGAGCGTTTCGACATGGACTGGAGCCTGCACAGCAGCGCGCGCCCGACCCGCGTGCTGCTGATGGTCAGCAAGTTCGACCATTGTCTGGCCGACCTGCTCTATCGCCACGCCAAGGGCGAGCTGGACATGCACATCACCGCCGTGGTTTCCAACCACCTCGACCTGCGCGCCATGGCCGAGCGCCAGGGCATCCGCTTCATCTACCTGCCGGTGAGCAAGGACACCAAGCAGGCGCAGGAGGCGGCGCTGATGCGTATCGTCGAGGAGACCGGCACCGAGCTGGTGGTGCTGGCGCGCTACATGCAGATCCTCTCCGACGACCTGTGCCGCCAATTGAGCGGCAAGGCGATCAACATCCACCACTCTTTCCTGCCCGGCTTCAAGGGTGCCAAGCCCTACCATCAGGCCTACCAGCGCGGGGTCAAGCTGATCGGCGCCACGGCCCACTACGTCACCAGCGACCTGGACGAAGGCCCGATCATCGAGCAGGAAGTGCAGCGCGTGGACCACGCCTACAACCCGGAAGACCTGGTCGCCATCGGCCGCGATACCGAAACCATCGCCCTCTCCCGCGCAGTGAAGTACCACCTCGAGCACCGGGTGTTCCTCAACCACGACCGCACGGTGATCTTCAAATGAACGCCACTTCCAGCGTCAAGCTGATCGACGGCAAGGCCTGCGCGGCGAGGGTGCTGGTCGAGGTGCGCGAGCAAGTGCAGTCACTGCGCCAGCAAGGCGTGCAGCCGGGCCTGGCCGTGGTGCTGGTAGGCAGCGACGCCGCCAGCCAGGTGTACGTGCGCAACAAGGTGCTGCGCGCTAATGAAGTGGGCATCCGCTCGCTGGAGCATCGCCTGCCCGCCACCACCCGGCAGGCCGAGTTGCTGAGCCTGATCGCGCAGCTCAACGAAGACCCGCAGGTGCATGGCATTCTGGTGCAGCTGCCATTGCCGGCGCACATCGACGAACACCGCGTCCTGCAGGCGGTGAACCCGCTCAAGGACGTCGATGGTTTCCACAGCGAGAACGTCGGTGGCCTTGCACAAGGCCGCGAGGTCCTGACCCCTTGCACCCCCAGCGGCTGCATGCGCCTGCTGCGCGAGGCCTGCGGCGAGCTGCGCGGCAAGCACGCCGTGGTGGTGGGCCGCTCCAACATCGTCGGCAAGCCCATGGCGGCCTTGCTGCTGCAAGCCGACTGCACGGTGACCACGGTGCACTCGCGCAGCCGCGATCTGCCGGCGCTGTGCCGCCAGGCCGACATCCTTGTAGCGGCGGTGGGCAAGCCGCGCCTGATCGGCGCCGACTGGCTCAAGCCCGGCGCGGTGGTGATCGATGTCGGCATCAACCGCATCGACGAAGACGGCCGCAGCCGTCTGGTCGGCGACGTCGACTTCGCCGCGGCCCTGCCCCAGGTCGCGGGCATCACGCCGGTACCCGGCGGGGTCGGCCCGATGACCATCGCCTACCTGCTGAAAAACACGCTGCAGGCCTTCGCGCTGCAGCAACAGGCCACTCGCCAGGAGCGCACCCCATGCCCTTCGCCCTGCTGAAACACGGCCTGAGCGCCGACTATCCGGTCGATGTCGACCTGCCGCCACCCTGCGAACTCAAACCCCACTACGACGTGGTGATCATCGGTGGCGGCGGCCACGGCCTGGCCATCGCCTATTACCTGGCCAAGTACCACGGCATCAGCAACGTCGCCGTGCTGGAGAAGGCCTACCTGGGCGGCGGCAACACCGCGCGCAACACAGCGGTGATCCGCTCCAACTACCTGACCAGCGAGGGCGTGCGCTTCTATGCCGAATCGGTGCGCATGTTCCAGAACCTGTCCAACGAATTCGACTTCAACATCATGTATTCCGAACGCGGCCAGCTGACCCTGGCGCACACCGACGCCACCGTGCGTGCCTTCCGCCAGCGCGCCGAGGTCAACAAGCATTTCGGTGGCCGCACGGAAATGATCGACCGTCAGCAGATCCGCGAACTGGTGCCCAGCCTCAACCTCGACCCCGGCCACCTGCCGGTGCTGGCCGGGCTCTGGCACATCGACGGCGCCACCGCGCGCCACGACGCCGTAGCCTGGGGCTACGCCAAGCAGGCGGCCAAGCGTGGCGTGGAGATCCATCAGCTCACCGAAGTGCAGGACCTGGTGATCCGCAACGGCCGCATCGAGGCGGTGAAGACCAACCGTGGCACCGTGCAGTGCGGCTGCGTAGTGCAGGCGGTGGCAGGCGCCAGTTCGCTGTTGATGAACAAGGCGGGCATTCGCGCGCCGATCCAGACCTACCCGCTGCAAGCCATGGTCACCCAGCCGCTCAAGCCGTTCCTCGACCCGCTGGTGAGCTCCTCGGCCCTGCACTGCTACGTGCAGCAGACCAGCCGTGGCGAGATCGTCTTCGGCGGTGGCTCGGACCCTTACCCGCTGTACGGCAGCCGTTCGACCCTGGACCTCAAGGAAAGCCTGCTGGCCCACGCCATCGAGATGTTCCCGTTCATGGCCAACGCCAAGCTGATGCGCCAATGGGCCGGCAGCACCGACATGACCCCCGACTACAGCCCGATCATGGGCCTGTCGCCGGTCGACAACTATTACCTGGACGCCGGCTGGGGCACCTGGGGCTTCAAGGCCACGCCCATCTGCGGCAAGACCATGGCCGAACTGGTCGCCAACGGTGGCAAGGTGCCCGCGCTGATCGCGCCCTTCGCCCTGGAGCGCTTCAGCCGCTTTCAGCAGGTCAACGAAATGGGCGCCACGGCCGCGAGCCACTGACAGGAGCACGAGACGATGAAGATTCTGACCTGCCCTTTGAACGGGCCACGCAACATCAGCGAGTTCTCCTATGGCGGCGAGCTCAAGCCGATGCCCGATCCGGCCACCAGCAGCGACGTCGAATGGGCCGACTACGTGTTCAACAGTGCCAATCGGGCCGGCGTGGTCACCGAATGGTGGCTGCACAACGCGTCGAGCTACTGGTTCCTGGCCGAGCGCCACACCGTCAGCGACCAAGTGCTGCGCACTTTCGACCCCAAAGAGATGTTCGACCGCCGCGTCGACTTCGCCCCTGCCGCCACCCCGGAGATCGCCGGATGAACAGCCCTGTCCGCCTACCCGCCCCCATGGGCCTGCTGATCGACCGCGCGCGGCCCGTGCGTTTCCACTTCGACGGCCAGGCTTGCGAAGGTTTCGCCGGCGACACCATCGCCAGCGCGCTGTTGGGCAACGGCCGCTGGTTGCTGTCGCGCTCGTTCAAGTACCACCGCCCGCGTGGCCCTTTGAGCATGGCCGGGCAAGATGCCAACACCCTGGTGCAGTTGCCCGACGAGCCGAACGTGCTGGCCGACCTGGAGCAGGTCCGCGACGGCTTGAAGGTCGAAGGGCAGAACTACAACGGCAGCTTGAATGACGACCGCGACGCCTACCTCGGCAAGTTCTCGCGTTTCATGCCGGTGGGCTTCTACTACCGCGCCTTCTATAAACCCAAGGGCATGTGGAAGCGCTGGGAGCCGCTGATCCGCAAAAAGGCCGGCCTGGGCGTGCTGAACCTCGACTTCAAGCCGCACTACTACGACAAGGCCTACCTGTTCGTCGACCTGGCCATCGTCGGCGCCGGGCCCGCCGGCCTGCGCGCCGCCTTGGAAGCCGCCAACGCCGGGGCCAAGGTGCTGTTGATCGAGCAGCAATCGGTGCTCGGCGGCTCGCTCACCTATGCCCGCTTCGACGTCGCCGGCACCCGCGCCGCCGCCCTGCGCCAGGAACTGCTGGCCGCCATCGACGGCCACCCCAACATCCAGGTGCTGCTGCAAGCCACCTGCAACGGCTGGTTCACCGACAACTACCTGCCGGTGATCCAGCACCAGCGCATGTTCAAAGTCCGCGCCATGCGCTGTCTGGTCACCGCAGGCGCCTTCGACCAGCCCGTGGTGTTTCGCAACAACGACCTCCCTGGCGTGATGCTGACCAGCGCCGCCCAGCGCCTGATGAAGCTGTACGCGGTCAAGCCCGGCCAGCGCGCGGTGGTGCTCACCGGCCACGACGACGGTTACCTCGCGGCACTCGATCTGCAAGAGCAAGGCGTGGCCGTGGCGGCCGTGGTGGACATGCGCGCCGCTCCCCTCGATCCCGCCCTGGCCGCCGAACTGCAGCGGCGCGCCATCCCCCTGCACCTGGGCAGCACCGTCTACGAAGCCTTGCACGAAGCAGGCATGCGCCACGTCAGTGGTGCGGACATCCGCCCCATCGTCGGCCAGGGCAAGGTCGGTGCCCAAGGCATGCGCGTGGCCTGCGACCTGTTGTGCATGTCGGCTGGCTACATGCCGGTCTACCAACTGCTGTGCCAGGCCGGCGGCAAGCTGGCCTACGACGTCGAGCGCGACGCCTTCGTCATCGACCAATTACCCCCAGGGTTGGACATCGCAGGCTCGGTGAACGGCCGCCACCACCTCGACAACGTGCTGGCCGACGCCACCCGCAGCGCCGGCGAAGCCTTGCTCGCCCTGGGCCTGCCGGCACCGGCGCTGCCCGACTCGGTGCTCGAAGCCAAGGTCAATTTCCCCTGGCCGATCTTCCCCCACCCCAAGGGCAAGGACTTCGTCGACTTCGACGAAGACCTGCAAGTGCGCGACATCGTCAATGCCACCCGCAGCGGCTACCGCGACATTCAGCTGGTCAAGCGCTTCTCCACGGTCGGCATGGGGCCTTCGCAGGGCCGGCACTCGGCGCTGCCCACCGCCCGTTTGGTGGCCCAGGCCACCGGTCGCAGCATTGGCGAAACCGGCGTGACCACCGCCCGCCCACCCTTCCAGGCGGAGAAACTCGCCCACGTGGCGGGCCGCGCCTTCGACCCTTACCGGCAAACGCCGATGCACCGCCGCCATGAGCAGGCCGGTGCCAAGCTGATGCCCGCCGGTGCCTGGCAGCGCCCGGCCTACTACGGCTCGCCCGAACAGCGCGACCCGTGCATGCAAGCCGAAGCCCGGCACGTGCGCGAGAAGGTCGGCCTGATCGACGTCTCCACCCTGGGCGGCCTGGACGTGCGCGGGCCGGACGCAGCCGAACTGCTCGAGCGGTTGTACACCTTCGGCTTCGCCAAGCTGGCCATCGGTCGTACCCGCTACGCCCTGATGACCAACGAGCACGGCGTGGTGATCGACGACGGCGTCTGCGCGCGCCTGGCCGAATGGCACTTCTATGTCACCGCGACCACCAGCGGGGTCGATCGTCTCTACCAGCAGATGCTCAAGTGGAACGCCCAGTGGCGTCTGGACGTGGACATCACCAACGTGACCGCTGCTCTGGCGGCGGTGAACCTGGCCGGGCCGCTGTCGCGTCAGGTGCTGGAGCAGGTCTGCGACGACGTGGACCTGTCCGCCGCCGCCTTCCCCTACCTCGGCGTACGCCTGGGCAAAGTCGCCGGCATCGCCGCGCGCATCCTGCGAGTCGGTTTCGTCGGCGAGCTGGGCTATGAAGTGCACGTGCCGGCGCGCCATGCCGAACGCCTATGGGACGCGCTCATGCAGGCCGGTGCCGGCCTGGGCATCCGCCCGTTCGGAGTCGAGGCGCAGCGTTTGCTGCGTCTGGAAAAGGGCCACGTGATCATCGGCCAGGACACCGACGGCATGACCCACCCCGCCGAGATCGACATGCAGTGGGCGATCGGTCGCAAGAAACCCTTCTTCGTCGGCAAGCGCTCGATCGAGATCCTCGAAGCCCAGCCGCTCAAGCGCAAGCTGGTGGGCTTCAGCCTGCCACAAGGCAGCCCGCAGCCGCTCGAAGGCCACCTGGTCCTCGATGGCCCGGACATCAGCGGCAACGTCACCTCCTGCGAGTACTCGCAGACCTTGGGGCAGATCATCGGCCTCGCCTACGCCGGCGCCCACCAGGCCACGCCGGGCATGCACATCCCGATCCGCGTCGAAGGCGGCGCGCTGGTGCATGCCACGGTGGTGAAGCTGCCGTTCCACGATCCCGACAACTCGCGCCAGGAGCTCTAAGCCATGACCAGCTTGAATACCCCCACACCCAGCCGCCGGCCCGTGCCGGTCGAGGCAACGGCCTGCAGCCTGAGCGACCTCACCGAACTGCCCCGCTACGGTCTGCGCGGCAGCGACAGCGCAGGCTGTCTGCAAGCCCTCGGCTACCGCTTGCCCGAGCGCCCCAACCAAGCCGTACGCCAGGCCGACGGCAGCTGGGTCGCACGCCTGTCGGCGACCGAATACCTGTTGCTGGGTTGTGGTGATGATCAGGGCGCACGTGTCGCGGCGCAGGAAGCCGAATGGGTCCAGGACGAGCGGCGCAGCTACTTGCTGCCGCGTCAGGACAGCCATGCCTGGTTGCAGTTGTCCGGCGTTCGGTGCAGCGCCGTGATGGCCAAGCTCTGTGGCGTCGACCTGCGTGCCGAGGCGTTCGCGGTCGGTGCGGTGGCGCAGACTTCGGCGGCGCGGATCAATGTGATCGTGATCAATGTCGGGGATGAGCGGGGACCTGCGCTGGCACTGCTCTTCGATCGCGCGTCGCTGAGTTACTTCACAGACGCCGTGCTCGATGCGATGGCGGAGTTCGTGGCGGGTGCGCCTGCCGGTTGAAGGCGCCTGGAGCGACATCTGCTTTCCTGATAGACGGCAATGTCGGAGCCGAGGATGCTGAAGACGCTGGATGCGCTGTCGTCGTTGAAGGGGGCGCCTAGCTGGGCGTTGCCTAGCCGGGGCGCCCAGCGATGGACGCCTCTGCGACCTTCAACGTGGCATGGACGAATATCCGGACGTTTCAGGCAGAACCCAAGAGACCCCAGTCGCGCGACCGACTGGCCAGGGTGCCATCCGCCTCAAACCTTGAACCGACCCGCCATCCCCTGCAGTTGCACCCCGATCCGCGCCAGTTCCGCACTGGAACTCGCCGTCTCCTCACTGGCCGCCGCCGTCTGGTCAGAAATGTCACGCACCTGGGTGACGCCACGGCTGATCTGCTCGCCCGCCGCGCTCTGCTGCTCGGCCGCGCAAGCGATCTGCTCGTTCATGGCCTCGATGTCCTTGATCGAACCGGCGATGCGCTTGAGCATCTGTCCGACCTCCTGGGACAGGCCGACGCTGTCGTCGGTCAGCTGCACGTTCTGCTCGAGTACATTGCCCATGTGGTCGGTGCTCTGGTTGAGCGCGGCGATCAGCTGGGTGATCTCATCGGTAGAGCTGCGCGTGCGCTGCGCCAGCCCGCGCACTTCATCGGCCACCACGGCGAAACCGCGTCCCGCCTCGCCTGCGCGTGCCGCTTCGATGGCCGCGTTGAGGGCCAGCAGGTTGGTCTGTTCCGACACCGACTTGATGACGTCGAGCACCCCACCGATGCTGTCGGCGTGGCTGCGCAAGGTCTTCATCACGCTTTGCGCTGCCGACATTTCCTCGGCCAGCCGCTCGATCTGCGCGACGGCCTTGTCCACCGCCTGGTCGCCCTGGCTCGCCTGCTGACTGGCTTGCAGCGCGGAGGCAGCGGCCTGGCCGGCGTTGCGCGCCACTTCATGGGTAGTGGCGGTCATTTGCTGCATGGCCGTGGCGATCTGCTCGGTTTCGCTCTTCTGCGCCTGCACGCCCGCGCTGGTCTGCTCGGTCACGGCCGACAGCTGCTCGGCGGCGCTGGCGACCTGCACCACGCCGTCACGCAGCTCGCTGACCAGGCCGTGCAGGCTGAGTGTCATGCGCTGCATGCTCGACTGCAAGGCGCCGAGTTCGTCGGTGCGGGTGACGGTCTGGCGGTGGGTGAAATCGCCGCGGGCGACGGTTTCGGCGATTTCCACGGTTTCCTTCAAGGGCGTCACGATCGAGCGGGTGATCAGCCATGCGGCCGCGCCGCCCAGAAAGACGGCGATGGCCAGCCAGAGCAGCAGGGTGCGTTGTGCGTCGCGCACGTCGGCCTGCTGGAACTCGACCTGGACGGCGGTGAGTTTGTCGGTCAGTGCCAGCAGTTCGGCGATGGTCTTGCTGATGCCCGACTGACCGGCATCGACCCGGCCCTGGGCTTGCACGGTCTGCTGGATGCGCTGCTGGTAGGCGGTCACTTCCTCGATCATCGTCTGCACGTAGGATTGCGGCAGCGAGCTACTAGTGAGTTCACGGGTCTGGCTGAGCATTTCGGTCACCGCTTCGGTGGCCGCCGCTTCCAGCGCCGGGCTGGGCGTGGCGGCATAGGTGCGGAAACTGATGCGCATCCGCTGCAGGGTCAGTGCCAGGCTTCCCAGCGACTGGCGGTCGTCATAGAGCCCGCCGTCGGCATTGCCCACATCCCACAGCCGCTGTAGCGCCTCGTTCATGGTTTCCGCCGACGCGGTGGCATTGTTGCGTGCCTCCTCGCGTTCACGGGTAGCGGCCACCGACTGGTCGTAAAAGCCGCGGTAGTTCTTCAGCAGCCCACCCGCCTGGCCGATCAGCGCCTGGCTCTGCGCCGTACGGAAGTGCGGGGCCATGCCTTGCACTTGTGCGTTGGTCGCCTCCAGGGCAGCGAGCCACTTGGCTGCCTGCTCGTCGGAGGCATTGACGAAATACACCAGCCGCTCGATGCGCATGTCCCTGGCCAGGGTGCTCAGCTTGGCGACCTCCTGCATGCGCGCATTGCGCTCGGCCAGGATCTGGCCGGTCTGCCAACCGGTGTAGGCGACCAGCATGATCAGCGCGACCAGCAGCGAAAAGCCCAGTGCGAGCTTGGTACGCACGCTGAGGTTGTTGAAAGCGTCGAGGCGGGATGATGGCATCGGGGAAGACTCGAGAGAGTGAGGAAGCGCCGGCACTGGGTCTACGGCTTACAGAAGCATCGGCTCGAAACGTCTTTCCTTGATGGTGGGGTGCGAAATTGAGGACGATCAGGCCCTAGTGCACGTCACCGGCCTGCCCGCGGACTGCCTGGAGCCGCATCACTTCATAGGCGAGTGCGTCGCAGGCCGGTCGCGTCAGCGTACCCTGTCGCTGGATTTCGAGGGCGGCTTGCTGGCGCTCGTTTTGCAGTCTGGACGGATCGAAGTCGAACTCGGCCGTTCGTTCCTTCAGCATCCGGCTGCCCGCAGCGGCCAGATCGACATCCATCATCCCGGCGGCCGCACATTGCTCGCCGAGCGTGGAGGACAGCGCTATGGCCCGATACTGGGCAGCCTGCATAACCGGTTTTTCCGGTTGGGCAGCGCAGCCCGCTAATATGACAGCAGCGGCGAGCGCGCAGACGGGGCGTTTCATTGGATCACCTCATGCGATGGAGAAAGCTCGTGGAAAGCGCGGTGGGCGCAGATCGACCTCAAGGGCCACCCTACCCACCGTTTCGAAAGGCCAAGCGAGCGCCTTGCGCTTCGCCATGATGGCGGCGACGGTCGTCCTTTACCAAGCCGAATATCGCGCTAGACGCTTTGCAGCACCTGGGCCTGCTGCCCAAAAACCAGCGCGGTGGCGACGGAGCGGTGCAACGGCACCACCGCGGTCAGGGTAGCCTGGTACGCATGGTAAAGATCGGCCTTGCCTCGATAGACGCGAGAAGACGGCCTGTTCGAACCATCGACCTCATGATGCCAACCGCCGTTCACCCGGTCGATCAGGTACAGATCCGTGTAATCCCAAAAGCGTCCGTACCAATCCGCATAGGCCGCATCGCCGGTGCGTACGGACAGGGCGTGGGCCGCCTTGATGGCTTCGGCCATGACCCAGTGCGGTCGATTGTGCACCACGGGCCGGTCTTGCCAGTCGACGGTGTAGACCATGCCCGGCGCGCCGTCCACCGCCCAACCGATGCGCGTACCGGTCTCGAACAGCCTGATGGCACTTTCCGACAGCCAGCCAGGTGCCGAACCGTCCTGGGCCTCTAGCGCGGCCTCCAGCTTGAGCAGCAGGAAAGACCACTCTAGAAAGTGGCCAGGGGTCAGGCCGTAAGGCCGCAGGTCGTCGGTGGCCCGGTCCTGGTGGTAGTCGGTGAGCGGCTGCCATCGACGGTCGAAGTGCTCGGCCAGTCGGTAGTCCTGCGCGCGTGCCAACTGCGCCACGAAACGCGTGGCGATGCGCAGCGCACGCGCGCGCCAGAGCGGCGCGTCCAGGGCGTCGGCCACGGCCAGGGCCATTTCCAGGCTGTGCATGTTGCTGTTGGCGCCGCGGTAGTCTTCTTCATCGGTCCAGTCGGCGGCAAAGCTCTCGCGCATCACCCCTTCCTCTTCCGACCAGAAATGCCGCTCGATGGGGGCCAGCGCACGCTCCATCAGCGCCGTGGCACCCGGCAACCCGGTGACCACTGCCGTCGATGCGGCCAGGGCCACGAACGCATGAACGTACGCCTGCTTGCGCCCCGCCCGGTCGCCGGCGGCGGGCAACCACCCGCCATGCTCGGCGTCGTGCAGCGTGTCCATCAGCGTTGTCACGCCGTGCACGGCCAGGGTCCGGCCGCCGGGCAGGCCGCGGGCGAAGGCCAAGGCATAGGCGTGCGTCATGCGGGCGGTGATGAGCGTCTGCGCCGGACCGTCGGAGACGCGGCCCGCATCGTCGAGCGCGGCGAAACCGTCTTCGACGCGCGCGTTCTTGGAGAAATCCAACAGCCACTGGCCCTGCTCGTCGAGCCACCGATGGTGCAAGGGGCTGTTCAGCCAGTCGAGACGTGCGGGGGACCTATCCATTGACCGGCATCCCCCCATTCACATGGATGGTCTGGCCGGTGACGTAGGACGCATCCTCACTGGCCAGGTACACATAGGCCGGCGCCACCTCGCTGGGTTGGCCGATGCGCCCCAGCGGAACGGACTTGCCCATGTCGGCGACCAGTTGCGGATCGATCGGGCCGAAGCCGGCTGGCTGGATCGACGTCCAGATAGGCCCCGGCGCGACTTCGTTGACGCGAATCCCACGGCTTGCGAGCTGGAGCGCCAGTGCGCGGGTGAAGCCCACTTGCGCACCCTTGGTGCTGGAATACGCCACCAGGCTGTCATTGCCCACGTAGGCATTGACCGAGGTGGTGTTGATGATGGAAGCGCCCGGCGCGAAATGCGGCAGCGCCGCGCGGCTGAGCCTGAACATGGGGTGCACGTTTGTATCGAAGTGCCACGCCCAGTCTTCGTCGCTGACGGCTGTCAGGTCATCGGCCACTTTCTGGATGCCGGCGTTGTTCACCAGGATGTCCAGACCACCCAGGGCCGCAACCGCTTCGTCGATGACCTGGCGACAGAACGCCGGGTCGCGCAGATCGCCGACGATCGCCAGCGACCGCACACCCTCGGCCTCCAGCAGCGACAGCGTGTACTGGCCGTCCTCGGCTTCCATGGGCAGATGGACGATGGCGACGTCGGCGCCTTCGCGGGCAAAGTGCAGGGCTACAGCGCGGCCGATGCCGCTGTCGCCCCCGGTGACCACGGCCCGCTTGCCGGCCAGACGTCCACTGCCCCGGTAGTTCGGGCGGATGTGCTGGGCCGGTGGATTGAGCTCGGACTCGCGGCCCGGCATGCGGTCTTGCGACTGGGGTAGAGGTGTGAACATGGTCGTTTTTCCTGAATAGGGGTTGGGCTTGGATGCAGTTGCCGAGACCCATCCGCGCCATGGACGCTGCGCACCGGATCTCGTCGGCAGGGCGCCATGCCTAAAGATCGGCGCCCTCGCATTGCATACAGAGCAGGCCGAAAACATTTCGTTGCATCGCGATTCATTAAATTTGCATCGCGATGCAAAATCCTTTGAAACTGGATCCCATCGGTGCCTATGATCGGGCCTGACCTTATTTTGGACGGCCCTCCCATGCGTGTATTCGCCTGTATCGCCCTGTCGTTGATCAGTACCGCAACCCTGGCCAACAGCCCTTTGTTTCTCGAAGTCAATGAAGCGAACCAGGCCCACCCGCGCTCAGCCAACGTCGAGATCGTCGCCCGTCTCGCAGACCTTGACCCCTCGGGCGTGGCGGTGATCGGCAAGCGCTTGTTCCTGAGCTTTCCGAAGCACGATGCCGACCACGCAGGGCCCGTGCTGGGGGAATGGCGAGATGGCCGTCTGGTGCCGTTTCCCGACGCCGCGATGGCTAGCAGCACCACCGGCGATCCCGCGCAGAGGCTGGTGTCGGTGCATGGCATCACGACCGATACGCAGGGCCGGCTGTGGGTGATCGACGACGGCAAGGTCAAAGGCCAGGCCATCGCACCTGGGGGCGCCAAGCTGGTGGGCTTCGATCCCGCCACGGGGCGCGTCGTGGCCAAGGTGCTGATCCAGTCGGCTTTGCTGCCGGACAGCCATCTGAACGATCTGCGCATTGACCTGAGCCATGGCGCGCAAGGAACCGCCTACATCGCCGACAGCTCGTTCGATGGCCACCCGGCGTTGGTCGTGGTCGACATCGCCAGTGCCAGGCAGCGCCGGGTCCTGGCGAACGATGCGCGGATCAAGGCAGACCCCGGCTACCAGACGGTGTTGGAAGGCCGTGTGTTGCAGCAGTCTGCCAACCCCCCTGCCTTTCCAGGGGGTGGCGTGGACGGCGTCGCGTTGTCGCCCGACGGCGGCACGTTATATTTCGCGGCGCTGTCCAGCCGCAGGCTCTATTCGCTACCTGCCGCTTTGCTGGCCGATTTCAACCAGAGCGACGCCGCGTTGGCCGATGCGATAGTCGACCTGGGCGAAAAAGGCGCGGCGGATGGAATGGCGACCGACCCCTGGGGGCGCCTGTATACTACCGCGGCGGATCACGACGCCATTTTCCGCCGTAACCTGGATGGCACCTTTGAAACCATCGCCCAAGATCCCCGCTTCATATGGCCCGACGGAATTTTTGCTGATGAACACTATGTCTATGTCGTACTGGGGCAGTGGACACGCCTGCCGCAGTACCATGCTGGCGTCGACCGCCGCCAACCGCCCTACCTTGTCGCCCGCGTGCCGATCAGCCCACCATGAGTGAACGCCCGCCCACCTCGCACGATGTCGCCCGCGAAGCGGGGGTTTCCCAGTCGGCGGTCTCACGCGTGTTCGCCGAAGGGGCGAGTGTGTCGCCGGCCATGCGCGCTCGCGTCGAGGCAGCCGCCGCGCGCCTGGGTTATCGCCCGAGCCGCCTGCCGGCCATCATGCGCTCGGGCAAGAGCGACATCGTCGCCGTGGTCATCGGCGGCCTCTACAACCCTTTCCATACGATGACGTTGGAGTCCTTCACCCAGGCGCTGGCCGCGGCCGGCAAGCAGACGTTGGTGGTCAGGGTCGACAACGACCGCGACCTCGACGAGGCCTTGGGCGAGTTGGTGTCGTTGAAGGTCGACGGGGTACTCAGCGCCCTTTCCGTCTCCTCGGCCCTGGCGGCCCAGGAACTCGATCGCTATCGCCTGCCCATCGTCACGCTGAACTCGTCCGTGCAAAGCCGCTGGATCTGCGCGGTCAACTCGGACAACGCCGAAGCCGGTCGGCAGGCTGCGCAGTTGCTGTACGACTCCGGCAGCAGGCATTTCGCAGGCATTCTGGGCCCGGCAGATACGCTGAGCCACAGTGCCCGCGCGCTCGGCTTTGCCACCACTGTGCAACCGTTCGGCGACTCGTCCCTGCAGGTCAGCCATGGCGGCTACGACTACGAATGGGGCAGACAGGAAGGCGCGCGACTGCTCGACTTGGCGGAGCGCCCCGACGGTATCTTCTGCGGCAACGACCTGATCGCGTTCGGTCTGGTCGATCGCTGGGCCGAAGCCGGGCTTTACGCACCGCGGGACTTTCGGATCATCGGCTACGACAACATGCCTTCGGCGGCGTGGTCGCGTTTCGCGTTGACCAGTTACGACCAGAACACTGACTTGATGGCACAGTCGGCCATCGAGTTGCTGTTGCGGTTCGATGATTGTGCGCCCTGCACACGCGTGATCGAGCCTCGATTGGTCCGGCGTGCGAGTTGTTGAACGAGCGCCGGGCATGTCGGCGCGAACGCCCGATAGGCGACGTACCAACGCCTGCTGAGCCGGGCGTGCAGCACTTGCTCCCAGGACATGCCCGCAACGAACCGCTCGTTCAAGGCGCCGGTGGTGGTGAAGAAAACGATCAACGCCGTCGTGTCGGCAATGAAGGGCAGGTGTTTGTTCATGGTGTTCCCGTGAGGGCGAGGTTGGATGCCTGGCACGAAGGGTCGGCTATGCGATGCAAGGCACGCGTTGGCGCCCAGCGCGTGGATGGCATCATCGAGCGTGTGACCGACAACGCCTGTATTCGATTTGGCGTGAACTCTGGCCTCACTCAGGCAGTGCAGTCGCTGCTCACCTTTCGGGCCTTGCGCCCCGACCTGCCAGATCGCTCGAACGCTCATCCACGGATCGTCCATAGCTGATCCATCCGAGTGGTGTACGCCTGGCTGATCATGTCGCGCCTCATCGCCCACTCCGGCGATGCCGGCACGCTGGCCGCCCGCACCGTTCCCCTCCCCCAGCGGCTGTTGATCGTGTCCATCACCCGCATCAGTCGATCGCATTCGACGGGCTGGGCGGGCGCGAACAAATCCCCGGAATACTCGCCTGCCTTGCGCAAGTCCATGAGCAAGACCTCGGCCTTGCTGTAGCGATAGCCTTCGCGGAAAACCAGGCCCACCGCTTCGGTAGCCAGGCGGGTCAGCAGCAGCGTGTCGTTGGTGGGATAGGGCAATTCGACCAGCGCGCCCTGGGCATGGTGTGGCTCACCTACGCTGTGCATGCCCGTGCGGATGCTCACGCGCATGCGCTTGCACATCGACCCTTGCGCCCGCAGCTTTTCGGCTGCTCGGGCGACGTAAGTGGCTACCGCCTGCTCGATGGGCGCCAGTTCGCTCAGGCGCATGCCGAACATTCTGCTCGAGCAGATCTCCTGCTTGTCAGGCTCGGTCTCGTCCAGCGCCAGGCAAGACACACCGTTCAGCTCCCGCGCCGTCTTCTCCACCACGACGCTGAACTTCTCGCGCAGCGTTCTTGCGTCCGCGTTGGCCAGGTCCATTGCCGTTCGTATGCCCATCTCCGCCAAATGGCCGGTCATGCGCCGGCCGATCCCCCATACCTCACTCACTTGAGTATTGCGCAGCACCCAGTCGCGCTTGAAGGGATCGCAGATATCGGCCACGCCGCCCGTATGCGCCGCCAGCCGCTTGGCGGTGTGATTGGCGAGCTTGGCCAAGGTCTTGGTGGGCGCGATACCTACGCCCACCGGAATTCCGGTGCATTGAGAGATACGTATGCGGATAGCGTGACCCAGGTCGTTAAGGTTGGCGCGGATCCCGGTGAGATCCGCAAAGCACTCATCGATGCTATAGACCTCGACCTTCGGCACCATGCCTTCGATAAGACTCATGACGCGCTCGCTCATGTCGCCATACAGCGCGTAGTTGCTGCTGAACGTCTTGACGCCGTGCTGGCGTAATGTGTCCCTGACCTTGAAGTAAGGGTCACCCATTTTCACGAACGGCTTGGCGTCATATGAACGGGCGATGACACAACCGTCGTTGTTCGAAAGTACCACGATCGGTGTTTTGGCAAGGTCGGGTCTGAACACGCGTTCGCAACTCGCATAGAACGAGTTGCAATCGATCAGCGCGAATACCTGCTCACTGCGCATGGTCGCGCACGCTGTACCGAACGACGCCCCAGATGGACAGTTCGTCGCCTTCCATGATGTAGCGCGGCGGGTAAGAACGGTTTTCCGATTTGAGTATGACCACCCCATTGCGACGGTGAAGTCGTTTACATACAGGTTCGCCGTTGATGGCCGCGATCACAATGTCGCCATGCTCGGCCTCACGTCCTCGGTCGACGATCACCAGATCACCGGAGTAAATCCCCGCGCCCTGCATGCTGTCACCTTCGATCTTGGCCAAGTACACCTGAGGCGCACGGAGCTCGAACAACTCGTCCAGCGAGATATGCTGCTCGATGTGATCGGCCGCTGGCGAAGGGAAACCCGCAGGGATGAGGAAGGCATAAACCGGATGACGTTCGGTGCCGTCGGTTGGCTTACCCAGGTAGGTGATTGACATGGTTGGAGGGCCTGAGGGTTATCTGTATTTATATACAGTTAATCCAGCCATTGGTAATTGGTCAACGTAGATGAGCGTTTTTTCGGACAGGCGTGAGGCATGGCCTCTTTGGACATCATTCGACCGACACGGCAATAGAACATCATCTTCGCCTATTTGGTTGGCATCGGACCGCTAAGTAAGCGAGAAGTGGCGCACTTGAACATCGCCTTGTTTAACGCGGCATCGAGTGAATAAACCGTGCCATTTTCAATCGACGACAAGGAATGGCCGCCCAGCTGGCAGTTTGGGGATCGTTCTTCATATTTGCAGGGTCCATCGTGCAGATATGGCAAAATGACACCATTTAGGGCGTAACCGATGACCGAAGCAGCAGTGACAGGACGGAGTGCGGACGATACCGCCCTACGCAGCCATACGAATTCGCACACCCGGCGCACGACCGACACCCATGACAGGGAAGGTTGCGAATGGACCTGACCACGCTGCATTTCACCGATGCATTGGTGAATCTAACGTGCGGGCTCATGTGCTTCGCTATCTGGGCAAGCAGGCCTGGCAATAGATGTTTTGCCTATTGGGGCCTCGGCGGCTCGTTGTATGGCCTTACCGCCTGCTGGCTGCCCTACCTCCCGGACGGCAACCTCGGTACGGGCCTGACCTATTCGGCGCTGCAGATCGCCAACATCATGTTCTGGGCAGGATATCGGGTGTTCGACGGTGTGCCTGCCGTTCCTGGCTGGCTGCTGGGTTTGCCGACGATCCCTCTGCTGACCGCGCTCGCGTTCGGCTATCCCTCCTATACATCGATCCTCGCCGAGCAGGCCACGATCGTCGCTTACTGTGCGATTTCGCTGGCCCAAGTAGGGTACGTACTCAAAAAGTCCGATGCACTGTATTCCCCGCGGTCCATCTCTGCCTATGCGGTGATCGTCATTCTCCTGTCCGTCGTGCTGACGGGCATCGCCTGGGACGACCAAGCCCAGAACGACACCCATGTCGCGTTGTTCAT
Source organism: Pseudomonas sp. MLB6B (assembly GCF_054508135.1). Classification (NCBI taxonomy): domain Bacteria; kingdom Pseudomonadati; phylum Pseudomonadota; class Gammaproteobacteria; order Pseudomonadales; family Pseudomonadaceae; genus Pseudomonas; species Pseudomonas sp. MLB6B. The sequence goes on from NZ_CP199313.1 coordinate 3,459,609, forward strand.
ATTGACCGACCACGCAATGACCATCGTCTTCATGCTGGCCGTCATTGCGATGGTGGGTCAGCGCGACTTCAGGTCGCTGGTCAACGCTTCGCGTCGAGACCCGCTCACCCATGCGCTCAATCGCTCGGGGCTCGACGATCTGCTGTCGAAGATCGACACCGATGCCGCTCTGCTTCTGATAGATGTGGACCATTTCAAAACGATCAACGACCGCTTCGGCCATGCGGTCGGCGATGAAGTGTTGCGTGCACTGGTGAGCCGTATCGCCAGCGTTCTGCCTGCTGGCGGCCACCTCGTACGTTTGGGCGGCGAGGAGTTTCTAGTGATTTCGCAGCCGCCGGATACCTTGCAAGCCGCAGCGTTGGCTGAGCGCATCTGGGCCGCGGTTCGCAACGAGTCGTTCTCGTACGAAGACGCCAAGATCGACTTTACCGTCAGCATCGGGTGTGCGTGGTTCGCGAGCGATGAACCGTTCAGGCAAGCGCTCAAAAGAGCCGACAGCGCGATGTACCGCGCCAAACGGTCCGGACGTGACGTGATCGTTGGAGATTGGGACACCAATGCGTCGTCCGATCGATCGTGTGTCTAGATGATGTTGCCTGGGCGACGCGTGACATTGCCGAGCGCTTTTCAGGAGGTACCTGTGCCTGGGCCAACGTCGGTCTGGGCCATCTATCGCTTCATGAAAGCTCTGGCAGATGTTTGAGCATTGCAACGTAGAAATGACATGGCGGGCACCATACCCATTTGCAGTACGACCACCGGAGCGCAGCCCGATCAAATTCGACGCTTGCATCGACAATCGAACGCGGGAACGGCTTTGTGCTAATTTCGACTGTCGCAAGATGTGAGGGTCATACATGGCAGTCAATATAAAAAGGTTCGATGAGCTCGCGCAGAGGATTTTGGCGGGTCTACACGAAGCATTCCCAGCAGCCCGTCACCTAGGACCCAATGAAGCCGGACTCAGTGACGAGGCGCCTGCCCTCAACACATCCGGTGGGCGATCCGCATCCGATGAATGGCATACGTTGGACACAGAGCTCGCCGGCGTCCTTACCTGGCTTGTGGAGCAAGGCCTGGTCCATGACCGCCAGAACAAATTCGGCGCGAGCCATATCTTGACCGCAAGGGGTTTTGAAGTGTTACACCGGCTCGACCCCAAATACGAGATTCCAGCGGTTGCGAGGCTACTGGATTGAAGAATCACGGGTGGTTATGGATGTAAGAGGCGCTGAACCCAAGGCAAGGGCATCGCGCTGTTTCAAGTTGGACAGGCTGCTATGGAAACAGCTGGGCTGGTTCCAATGCCCTACTCCAATTGGGTGAACCCATGACTCCCTGACTCTGGCTCAGGATTCGGCTGTTGACGGCGCTATGGCTGAGTACCAGGCACCGTGGCCCACCCCGGCCCCGCCAGCCGCCAAAGACCAATCCGCGCCAGCGCCAGTAGTCGAATTGGCTTGCAACCGCAAGTGCAGCGAAGCGGTCAACGTATACACCTGCACTACTGGAGCCCATGCCATGTTGAACCGTCAAACCGTTGGTGGCACAGACCAGGAGCTCGCGCACATGCGCCGACTCAACAAAGTCCTGGCTCGGCTGCCGCGCTTTCGCATCCCGCACAAGCTTGTTCTACGAAGCATTCAAGGGCTGCTCAAATTAGGCCAAATGCGGAACACCAAACTCGTTCGCCATGGGGTACGTGCTGAGCGCAAAACAGTCAGCGTAGAAGACGCGATGGCCTGGGTACGCGTCCTGTACCCCAAAGGTGCGCCCAAGGTCGTAGTGCTCGACATCCACGGTGGCGGCTGGGTGATCGGTAACCCGAGCATGAACGATGCGTTGAACCTGGGGCTCATCAATGCCTGCGATGCGGCGGTGGTGTCTGTCGACTACCGCCTTGCGCCAGGTGCGTCCATCGAAGAGCAGATACAAGACTGCCTCATAGCTGCACGCTGGTTGCTCGACCCTTGCAACTCCACCTTTCGGGGGCTGCCGGTGATCGTGGTGGGTGAGTCAGCCGGGGGGCATCTTGCCGCCGCCTGCTTGCTGGGCCTCAAAGCATGGCCCGAGCTGCTGCGACGTATCCAGGGTACGGTGCTCTACTACGGTGTGTACGACCTTGCGGGCACCCCAAGTGTGCACGCGGCAGGTCCCGATACTTTGGTGTTGGACGGGCCAGGGATGGTAAATGCGCTGCGTCGATTGACCCCAGGGTTGAGCGATGAACAACGCCGGACGCCGCCCCTGTCGCCGCTGTATGCGGATCTGGACGGCCTGCCTCCCGCATTGATGGTCGTAGGGGAACGCGACCCTTTACTGGACGATACGCTACTGATGGCGACGCGCTGGAGCGAGGCTGCGGCGGTCGACCTATGGGTGGTGCGAGAAGCGCCGCATGGTTTCGTGCATTTTGGGGTAGGTCAGACGGTTATCGAGGGGGTGCGGCGGTGGGTGCTGTCCAGGCAGAAAGACGGCCGTTGACCCGGTTGGGAATATCCGCCACAGCCTGATCACCACAATCGGAAAATGCGATATAGCCACGACCGGAGCATCGACTCTAGTGCTTTCTGAGTCGGCAAGCTCCGATTCAGGCTTTCTGGCGCTCATCGCGTGAAGACCTTCACCTTGCATTTAGTCCGTAGCGTTCGCTGAAGTCACCTTGCATGGCTTGGGCGCGCATCGACTTGGCCGAATGCGCGCGAGACAGGATCGCCCTATGATTCGGTGAGTCCACGTCTGATAATGCCTCGGATATCAATATTCGAGGCAGAGCCGACAATGGACTACCGTGCAACGCGCCACGCCCTATTTGCCTTTTCCTTCTTCGTAATGTGCCAACCCGTACAAGCATCGGCATGGCAAATTTGCCGTATGGAGCTACATATCACCGATGTCTTGAAGCTTCCCTATCCAAAGCTACAGGCCCAGGTTGTGAAGGTAAGCCAGGCATCGGCCACGGCGGAATGCCCGGAAAAGGGGGCGACCATCACATTCGTACCGGAAACTGCTGATTACCAAAACACGCTTCCACGCAGACAGTGGCCCCAAAAAGGCCAGATGATGCACATCGACTATCGATACCTGGATGGGACGTGCAAAGGCGATGGCCATCCCCATGCGTGTCGTATCGAACACTACCCCTTGGCGGGTACGTAAGCGCCCGGCGAGCTCATCTTGCGTAAGTCGGGCGGCCACCCCATTGTTTCGCCAATCTCGGAACCGTTGGTACACGGTTGACTACGGGCCGAAGCGCTCCGGCATGTCACGCCAGGCAGCACCGGGACACAGCACCCAAAGCACGCCATCAAGCATGAGACGGTCACTGATTCGAGGTCGACCACGCCTAGGTGTCTCGATAATAAGGGCCAGAGACCAGATCTCAGGTCTCGTGCGAAATTTCGTACCGCTTCGCCATCACAGGATTCCTTTCCGTTGATGGCTGAGGAATCTACAAACTCCTTAATGCTGTGGATCAATGACTAGATTTCTCAGAGTTTCGTACAGATCCTGGGGTCTGTAGACAGTAGACCGTACTGGTGGAGGCTCAAAAACCTGCCCTCCTTGAACTCCACATCCCGCAGTGTGCCTTCACGCTGGAATCCGAACTTCCTCAGCAGTAAGCAACTGGGCTCATTTTCCGGCTCAACGTCTGCGTGAATGCGATGCAAGCCCAGATTGCAGAACCCGTAGTCAATCACTGACGGCAACGCTTCGGAAAGTAGACCTTGACGCCAATACTCAGGCATCAACCAATATCCGATCTCGGCTTTTCGATGGGTGTGGGACCAGTCGTTGAGGCCGCATGCCCCTATCAACGACTCCTGGTTGATGAGAGATATTCCCCACCAGATACCAGACCGCTCGGTAATGATTCGTTCAAACCAGCGCATTTGTTCTTCGGTCTCTGTGAGACTCGAATAGGACACGCCGTAATGAGCGATCACGCGAGGGTCGGAAAGGGCCTTGTACACGTCGACCACATGCACAGGCAGTATCTTTCTCAATGTGATTCTTTCTAAGATGAACTCGGGGAATACGGTGGACACTTGGTAGGACCGGTTGCCTCAAGAAGGTCGCTAAGTTAACACGGACGCGGCGTCCCCTTATCCCCCAAACTGGCTGGTGTTCAGCGCCGGCAGGCTCGAGCTAGACCTTCCGTGGCGCCTGGCGATTACGTTGGGCGGACGCTTATACTGCACGTCCCTATTCTGGCTCCCTCTGTAGTTCCTGCTGCAACCCTATCCTTCTTTCCACTGCCGCCATATGGCCGTAAAAACGGGCCATGCTTCCACGATCTGCGCGGCCGGCGCGGCGACTCCGATTCGTTATCCGCGCCAGCTATCGCATGCAGAGCAAGCGTTAACTTTCGGTGGTTCATCTGGCCTGGGATGCGAGCGTCCGAGCTCGCTCCACTCCCCAGGCCAAAGCTTTGGTGACGGTTTCTCCTGGACGTCTGCTATACGCCTCTTCGCGGATCGTTCTTCCTGAAGGCGCGTACACGCCAATGAACATCTGCGTTTCTCCAGTCCTTGATAATCGGGCTTGGACGTCAAAATTGGTCCCATCGGAAAGCATTTCTTCGTGCGTTCTGCTGTGAATCCTGACATCTGCCCAATTCCAATACTTATTTCCTCGTACTCGCATAATCACCTCCCTATGCCTGTGCCGGTACGACACCCCTACAGGACACGCGACAAAATACGTCGGGTCAAGCAGTGTAGATCACACTATGACTAAGAGGTCACAAATAGGTCGCCGATGAGCTGACGGTTCCGCTTACCAAATTTTGCTCTCGCTTACTGTCGCGATAGGTAAGCAGAGAAATTCGCATGCTCTGCGCCACGCACGCCGTATGGCCGGCTTGCGCAGGCTGGCCTCAAGGTCCGCTTACCCTACAAGCACTTTCGTCTTTCCACCGAGTAGAGAACGGCATGGGTTTTCTCCAAGCATGAAAAAGCCCGCGCCAGGCGGGCCACACGAAAGACGCGTTATGATCGGGTTATCTCACTGGGAGTGACTTCATGAAAGAACTATGGATGGGAATGACGTTCGCCTTGGCGTTGGGCGGGTGCGGGACCGTGCGCACGGTGTCCAACGAGTCAAAAGCCGTGGACGATCTGGCGAAATGGCAAACCAATTGTCATACGATCCCCCGGGCGTATAGTGGCGTTGCTTATCAGTTCTGCAACTTGAACGCCCCTCCGCGAACAGGCCCGCATTGGGCTACATTTCCGATCCTGCTCGACATGGCAGCGTCGGGAGTTGTAGACACCGTTGTTCTTCCTTACACCGGCTATCGGCAGTACAAGCAAGGCAATGTGCCAATTCGCAGGCTGGAATACTGATACCCCTACTTGGGTCGCGATGGCCAGGCTAGATCAGGCGGTCGGGGGTCCGGTCTTCCCCACTGTTGGCTCCTTTGCAGTAATCGATACCTTGGCGCTGTAGTCCTTCAGAACTTGGCACACGCACACCTGGCCTTCGTCTCGGCCTGCACCGCCGCGTTGATGTTGCCTAGCGGGGTAAACGAGCCGTCTATCCGCTGTTTTTCCGCCGCCAACTCGTCGCCTTGCTGGGTGACGGTAACGCCGAACGAGTCCAGCGCCTTACCCGACGCTGCAGCCACACGTGCGCGGTGACCTTGGCGCCGTTCGTGTTCCCGCCTTCCAAGAGCGTCGAGTAGGTGAAGCAGACCTCCGATCTGCACAAGCAGTGGATACCGGTGCTCGTGAGCTGGGGATTCGACGCCGCCCCCGTATAACTGCCGTCACACCTATGCGACAATACGCTCAATGTCTGGTCTGAATCCCGCATTTATCGCCCAACAGCTGGGTCACAGCGTTCGAATGCTGTTGTCGACCTATGCCCGTTGGCTTAACTCAAGCTCCGATTGGAGCGAGCTGGAAAAACTCAAAATTGGTATCAAATCGGTATCAGGTTGAGATCCGGCCCTGTAAGTAACTGATAGGTTAGCCCTTTGATCTCTACCGCCAACATCACCATGCGTCATGGCATGAGGTGTGGCAGGTCGAGAGAGGTTGATTCTGCTACCCTGTACCCCACCCTGCCCCCCTCCTATCCACACAGAGTGGTTCCTGAAATGGTCCGCTAAGATCCATTCAGATCTTATGCCGTTTCGGCATGACAAATGTGCTTAACATCCTGTTAGAGACGTTCTATATTTGCGTGGCCCATCGGCTGTCGTTTTGGCAGGACGGAGTCGACGTGAGGCATGCGTTACAGTTTCTGCTGGCGCGTTAGCAGCTCAGGGTAAGGCCTCAAGCACGGCGCCATGTGGTAAAAGCTTTAGTAATTATCGAATTATACAGAAAAGCGGAATTTTAAAAATTTCAAGGGGCATGCAAATCACCACGGATTTCAGCAGTGGAGCTTAAATTTTAAGTGGTCAAAATTCTTTGTGCCAACACAGACTATCGCTATTCCTTACCAAGGAGGCGCTGCCAAGCAGCGTGATTTCAGGATGATAAAATCATTAGATCTTTCTAATTTTAAATCAGTAAGCACTTCCCTACCGTTAGATTTTGAAAACTTCTCGATAATCTGTGGATCTAACAGCTCAGGTAAAAGCTCCATAATCCAAGCATTACTGATGTTAAGTCAGACATTCTCTTCAAGGTATCTAAAAAGCTCGATAGCACTGAATGGACCTTTAGTTAGGCTAGGCTCGTTTTCGGACATCCTGGATTATAACTCAAAAGCAAAATCGATCTCCATCAAGATAAACATGAAGTTTACCCAAGAACAACTTTGGATATCAAGTATTCGCGAGGTTAGTCTTGACTATACATTTGGTGGCAGAGGTGACAACGGTAAGAATTACGATAGCGAGTTCCACCCTGAAATCATCCGCGGTGTAGTTAAAGTAAAAAATTCCGAGGGCGAAACTGAGACTATCTCTTTTGGGGAGCCAGACTCATCCAAGAGTAGCCCCGAGCATTTGTTTACAGTCAAAGAACTAGACTCAAAAAGCAAAGATGTGTTATCTAAAGAATATCCTTACTATAAAATCGAAGGATGCAGTAAGCTTGATATTGTGCCTAGCGTAGTTGTAGTTAACTACGATCATACGAAGAAGCTTAGCATGGCCTTGGTGCCATATCTAATTGGCTCGACAGCATATTTGAAGAGCATGACCCATGAGGAATCTGAAGAGCTAAGAAAAATAAATATCCCGGGAGCCTTTTTCGACAAACTTCGTTCACTTATAGATTCTGAATACGAGGACCGAGTAAAAAGCTTTGAGATTCCAGATGAAATTTTGACGATGATGGAAGGTGAAAACTCAAGGCATATTAACATCCATCGCGTCAGATCACTTCTAGCGCAACAAGCCATGGTCCTTACTTCCGATATTCTACCCGAGTCCTCTAAATTAAATGGAATTAGCGTTGATATAACTGCTTGGCGTGCAATTGTCGAAAGTCTAGACGAAAAAGTTAAGAAATCGTTCTTTGATTTTCTTATAAGAAATCGTGAAACCATACAGGGTGTATGGTATTCAAATAATAAAAAAATTAGAAAAAAGGCAAACTTCAGTCTGCCAGCATTTCAAGAGCTAGAACATTATCTATCTTTCGTATTTGAGAGAAGCCTCAAATACTTAGGCCCGTTGCGAAACGAACCTCAGGCAATGTATCAAGCCTTTGACCTCTCTGAGCCTACCAGAGTCGGGCTCAAAGGCGAATATACGGCTGCTGTGTTACACATCAACAGTAACACTCGAATCAGGTATCCGAGAGTAAGAGAACAACCTGAGGGAAAAATCGCTATTGATTTCAGATACGACACCCTCGCTGTAGCATGCACTGAGTGGTTAACGTATCTCGGCGTTGTAACCTCAGTACGTACGACAGACCGCGGCAAGCTAGGCTACGAAGTTTTAGTACGGACTACTACTGAAGATAAGTGGCAAGATCTGACTCACGTAGGAGTAGGGGTTAGCCAAGTATTGCCAATTGTAGTAATGGCTTTACTTTCATCAGACGATGACATACTTATCTTTGAGCAGCCCGAGCTGCACCTACACCCTAAAGTCCAATCGCGGCTAGCAGATTTTTTTATTGCAATATCATCTGGCACTAAACAGTGCATTATTGAAACTCATAGCGAATACGTAATTAACAGATTGCGACTTAGAATAGCTCAAAGCAGAGATGATGTTATAAGATCGAGATCTTCCATTTTATTTGTTGAAAAAAACAAGGGCCAAGGAAGCTTCCAGTCAATTAACATTACTCCTTATGGAGCCATACCAGTCTGGCCGGCAGATTTCTTCGATCAAACTGACAATGAAGTAGAAAGCATTTTGATCGAGGCTAGCAATAAGAAAAGAGAAAACTTATTGCGTAATACAGCTTCTCCCCGACACGGGGAAACCAAATAATGCAAATAATAGTCAGCTGCGACTACCTCGTGTCTCCAGCATTCTGTGAAAAAGATGACTTGACCATCTATGTCGAAAGCTTGATAGCAGTCAAACGGGAGCTGGATAATGAGAGCAGTCGAGTATATATTGAAGATAATGCCCTTTTAAAGTTGAAATCATTAGGACAATATCCATGCGCTCGAATTTTTAACCATAATATCGACCCAGATAGCGAAAGTGAATATTCAGGCCAGGATATTGCCAGGATAGTAAACAATATTCTAGAGATGGGATTTGACCCTGAGACATGTCTACCACTATGCATAGCAGAATGGACAGATCGGCAAATAAATCCTGATTTGTCAGGATGCGCACCGGAAAGAACCCTAGCCCTAGAAAGCTTAGTTGAAAACATCTCCCTGGCCTCACACATTTATGATAAGAGTTTATCATTACTTCACTACCCAGTTACAGAAAACACGTCGCCAATACAGATCACAGGCGAAATATGTGCCATTGAACCTCTAACTGAAGATGAACTACCTATTCAGTTTAACAACGCGCTGCCTGTATTTAAAGATTTTGATCAATTTTCAGCAAACGTGAGTGGGTTTGCGCTTTTCGAGGCCGCCGATACACCAATTAAATTTAAAACTGCATTTCACTCAGGAGCTTTATCCATACTAAAATCTCGTGGATCAACAGCTACCATTGGTTGGGATGATTTTGAGTTTGGCACCGATTTTATTGAAACTTTAATTTCCCATCAATGCGGTCCTAAAGGTAGATTCGCCGGCACAGCGTACGATGTTATTTGCCATGTAATTGCAGGCATTTCGAAATACGAGCTGAATCCGTTTTACGACGATCTAGATAAAAAAATTCAAAAAACCTCTTATGGCCAAAAAGCATGGAGAACGCATATTACGAAACGCCACTCCGCACTTAGACTGATGTACTGGTCTTCTGAAAATTCAGTTCAATTGGCAAATATAGGAAATAAACACGATCTGACTATTTCGGCTTATACTGCAGACTGAATATATGGCGCAGGGGAAAGCTTGCTGATTATTTTAGCTTGATGAATTTAAACTTCGACAACTTGCGGCTACGGGCCGCAAGTTTAGCTAGCCCTATCGACTTCGCAGCATAGTTTAGGCGGCACATTTACTAGCCGCTGATTAATTACTGGAATTTTTATGTGAATAGGACTGGCTATCTGTCACAGCCTGATAGGAAAATTCTGCGATGAGTCGCAAGCGCTCAATCTCAGCAGCAGGACTACCAGCGTCTTTAGCCTCATGATAACGGCGCAGGGAAGTAATCGCTTCCTTGATTAAAGGGTGATTAGTATCTGCTGAATCTACAACTGTTCTTTTCATGGTATCATCAACGCGGATTAATTAGCATATTATAAGAAGCCTCACAAGCTAGACCCGCTATTCTGGCACGATCGTAAGCTTTCGCCAGCTCTCCCGCTCGAGCATCAGCCCGTGCGAGCAAGTCGGAGAGCACCATGGCGGCGCGGGTGGCTGCCTGGCCTCGGGCGACAGCGGCGGTATCCTGGCCGGGGCAACTGACGGCGGCGGCGAATTGACCGGCGTCGTGCTGCAGCCGCTCGCCAGCAGCATCGGCGCCAGCAGCGCCAGCGTCAGCCACCTGGTGTTGTTCGTGTGCATGGGCTCTTGCCTCCTCCTGCGCTTTGGCGCGTAGTTGCTCTTCCTCGCGGGCGTTGCGCTCGCCCACGGCTTCGGCAAGTCGGGCGCTACCGTCGCGCTGCGCCGATGCGGCCAGAGCATCGCTGCGCTCTACCGACCGGCCGTGCTGGTAGGCGCCCCAGTACGACCCCAGCACTAGGGCCAGCAAGCCCAGCCGCATCGGCCAGGTCATGCCAGCGCCCGCCGCACGCCTTCGTCGATCACCGCCGCCGGGTACGGGTTGCTGCCGTTCTCGTGAGCGATGATGCCGGCCACCATGCCGCGCAACGTGGCCGGGCTCTTAATGTCGATTATTGCCGTGGGATGCACGCCGATGCGCGTGGCCACCGCGCTAGCGTAGGCCTGGGTATCGTTCTCGTTGCTCGGCGCCCAGCGGCTGATGGTTTCGAGCACGGTGTCGATGCCCTTACCGCCGACGCTTGGCGTGCCGTCTTTACTGCGGTAGTTGATCAGCAGCTTGCCCAAGGCGCGGATGCCGTTCTCGGGCGAGTCGAAGCAGGCGAAGCGCGGTTTCGCCACGCCCCCCTCCAGGCCCAGTTGGCCAACCCAGTCGTTGCGAGGGTTGTAGTCGATGTTTCCAGGGTTGTTGTTGCGGATGCCGCGTGGGGTCATGGATCAGCTCCAAATAAAAAACCCCGCGATGCGCGGGGTATTGGTGAATTGGGGGAAGCTCATAGGTCCACGACCTTGAGGGGTTTTGTCTCTTTCTTTTTCTTGCCGGCGGCTTTTGCTTTGCCCTTTTTGCCGCCGTTGCATTCCACAGACGTGGTCCAGCCGGACTGGGTAAATACCTGTTCCACGCCGTCCACTAGATACTCACCGTCCAGCCCGGGCTTGAAGCCCTGGGCATTGATCGATCGTTCAGCGAACAGGTCGGCACGCCCGGCCATTTCGAGGCGTACAGCGGCGGTGCTGCGATTGAATGCGGCCAGACGCGCCTTGGCGGCCTGCTCGGCAGCGCTCTTGTTGGGGTAGGTGTGTCGATCGGTATGCACCGGCGGCAGGCTGTCCGGGGCGTCATCGTTGGCCAGCTCCACGACCTGCAGCTTTCCGGTCTTCGGGTCTTGGTGCTGGGTCTTCACGGCCTTCTGCGTGTTGCGATCGCCAAGCCGGAATTGGTACCGACTCACGTCGGCTCTATTGATCGTCACGACCGACAGCGTCTTGCCGGACGCGCTCTGACCACCTTGGCGGGGCATCACCAGCAGTTTGCTTTCGGCCACCTTGGCCGTGCAGTCGTACTGCCTGGCCAGGCGGGTGATGAAGTTAAAATCGGACTCATTGCGCTGGTCGATTCGCTCGACCTTGGTACCCACTGAACACACCGGCTCCCAGCCGTTGCGCTTGGCAATATCGTTGACGATCTGCGACAGGGGCGTGCCTTCCCAGCTACCGCTACGCACGGTCTTACCGCTGCCGCGCATGTCGCTTGCCTTGCCGCGTATAACAATCGTGTCGGGCGGGCCGCTTACCTCCACCTCGTCGACCCTATAGGCGCCCATCCGGGTAAGCGCCTGGCCCACATAGCCCATCATCACCGTGACGTTGCTTCCGCGCGAAGGCAGGGCAACGGCTTGGTCCCGATCGTCAATGCGCAGCTCGAATTCGTCCGAATCCATCCCGGGCTTGTCCGAGATCCGCAGCATCAGCAGCCGATCGTTGATGAGCGTGGTGATGTCCCGGCCGTCTGCAATGATCCGGTAGGTAGGTTGCATGGTTCAGGCTCCAGAAAAGAAAACCCCGCACTGGGCGGGGTTCGTTACGCGTAACGGGAGGGTCAATCCCATAGTTGAATGAGTTCGGTGGTCTGCGCCGCCAGATCTGGCAGATAGATGCGTACCCCGGCGCGATAGGGCTGGTCATGCTCGGCCAAGCCCTGGTTGGCGCTTAGCACAGCTTCAACCGCCCCTTTCAGATGCCCATAGTGGTGGTAGCAGATGCTGTCGAGCAGATCCCCATCAGACGTTCTGCAGGTCATTGCCATAGCTTACAAACTCCAAGGTGAAGGCCTGTTTTCGCGGAATGCCGCCGGCGAGCAGGTTGCTTTGCTCTTCTTCCACACTGAGCAGGCACCAGGTACCCAGCACCTCGCCATAGCCCGTGGTCAGGCCCACCGGCTGCAAGGCGCGCCCGATGCTGCGCAACGTGTTCAGTTGCTTTAGACCGCCCTTAAAGCCCGGGAAAATGGCCCCCTTGAGCGTCAGCTTGTCTTCGCCCAGCCCTACCGCCTGCTGCGCGATACTGCGCGTCAAGCGCTCCTGTCCTGCCCACTTAAACGACGTTTGCCGGCGCAGCTCGTCGAACGCGGCCGTATCGAGGTTGAAGTAATACGGCTGCGCATTTGGCTCAACCGGCTGCAGGATCAGCAGGTGCGGGAAAGCCTTCACAGCATCGGCCTGGGGCGTGAGTTGCGGCGCTAGTGCGCTGCTCGGCACGACGCTGGCCAGCGCCGGCGAAGACTTGCCTGCGAGCCGCCCGATAGCGGCAGTCGCCCGGCCGGCCTGCTCCTTGATAACGCCAAGGCGCTCTTGCACCTGGCCTACCGCCGCAACCGCCTGACCGTAGGTCGACGTCACCCGCCCCACGGCGGACTGGGCCACGCTGATAGCGCGCATGGTGCGCTGCAGCTTGGCGCCGATCGCCGGCCCAACGAATGGAACGCTTTCAAGATCCGAGGCCGCACCGGTGATGTCGCTTACAGCGCCGTTGAGCGGGTTGACCATGCCATCCATGCTGGTACGGCCAGCCTCCTTTGCTGCTACCAAGTTGGTCAGCCCTGATTGCAGTAGCTCCATGTAGGGCATAGCCCCTCCTCAAATGTGCGGTGCGTCGAACAGCTGCGTAGAGGCCTGCCGCGCTGCGACCTCGCGGGAAAAGGCTTCCCACTGCGCTCGCATGTGCGGTTCCAGCTCACGGGCCAGCTGGGCGGGGTCTTTAACATCGCCCTGGACCGTAATGTGTAGGCTCGGCTTGAACTCAAATTGCTGCTCTACCTTGGGCGCGGCTGCCTTGGCCGGTGCCGGCGCTTTGGCGAGTACAGCCGCTGTCTGCCCCGGCGGCACGGCCAGCTCCCGTACCAGATCACCCAGCGCTGCAGGTGGCGGCGCCTTAGCCGGCAGTGCCAACGGGCTTGCAGGCCTGTCGGTAGCCCTGGGCAATTTCAGCGCTGCCTGCACGGCAGGCGGTAGGCGCGGGCCGCTGTCGTCCTGGCGCTCTACCGGTCTTTTTGGTGGAACCAGATCTGCGCCAGGGAAGCGCACCTGTTGAGCCGGTAGTGCCGGCACCATAAACGCGGCCCCATAGCCCGGGGCGGGCGGATCGTATGTAACCTTCTGATCGCCGGCGGGCTTGGCCTGCTGACCCACCGTCTCACCGACAGCAGGCAATGGCTGCGCAGGCGGCACCGCCGCAGACACGGCCGGTTTGGGCATGGCCTCTGCTGGCCTGGCCAGCGCCTTTATCTCGACCTGCCCGGGCTGGCTTGGCGTCGCCGGCGGTAGGACTACCGGACCAGGCTTGACCACTACAGGCGGGACCGTGGCCCCGCCGGCGGACTTGGCCTCGATCAGTGCCGCTGGCTGACCTGGCGCCGCCGGCGGCAGGACTACCGGACTAGGCTTGACCACCACAGCCGGGACCGTGGCCGCGCCGGCGGGCTTAGCCTCGATCGGTGCCGCCGGCTGACCTGGCGCCGCCGGCGATACGACCACCGGACTAGGCTTGACCACCACCGGTGAAGCGGCGGCCGCGTCTGTGGGCTTGGTTTCGATCGGTCCAGTCTGCTGGCTGGCTTCCGCCGGCGGGGCCTGCTTGGACTCGTCCTTGTCTTCGTCGTCAGACCCAAACAACTTTTTACCCAGCCAGCTGCCGCCGGCTTCGCCGCCCAGGCTGCCGAGGTAAGCCCCGACCGCACCGCCGATCGCCGTACCCAAAATCGGTACGACGGACCCTATCGCTGCTCCAGCAGCGGCGCCGGCGAGGGTGCCCGCTAGGCCGCCGGCGGCGCCGCCATACCCTTCGGCCTTCTCATCCTGAGTCTCGGCGTTCTGGTAGGTGTCAACCGCGTTGATTCCAGCTTCCAGCAAGGCACCCCCGGGGATACCTTTACTCACGGCGCCCAGCTTGCCGACCATGCCGGTCAGTCGCGCCATGCGGCCCGGTACCGGTCGTGGCGGCGGCGGTGGCGGTGCCGGCGGCGGCGGCGGGCTTGGTGGTCGACCGGCGCCGTTGCGGCCGGACCTGCGTCGACGCGATCCGCGCCGGCGGCCTTGACCACCTTGCCCCGGGCCGGCCGGCGACCCGCCTACAGCACCTCCGATGGCACTGGCGTTAACGACAAACACCTTTTGCGGCTCACCATTGCCGCCGTCACCATCGTTGGCCGCTCCGTCCTCGTCGGGGCGCAGCAGATCGAGCACTTTCAGCCCGGTGTCCATCAGGCTAAAGGGCTTTTTGCCGCCCTCCTCGGCAGCCTCGGCACCTTCATTTTCAGGCTCGGTCGCGTCCTTGCCTCCAAGCGCTTTGATTCCGCTTGCCAGCAGGCCAAGGGCGATTTCCCGCTTGCTCTTGGGCTGGTCGTCACCATCCCCGTCAGCATCACCAGCTCCAGGGTTGGTGACGAAGACCTTTTGCACCTCCCCGGGCTTTCCGGTACGCCCAAGCAACGCACCGCGACCAATGTTCAGCAGCCCCTTACCAATTTTGAAGGCGCTGAACACGGATTTTAGCGCTATGAAGCCTGCACCAACTGCCACCATGCCGGCGACGACAGGCTTGGAGTTGTCCGATAGCTCAGTAAAGCCCTGGGCCGTAGCAGTGATGGCCTTAGCCACCCCATCAGTCATCGGCCGGATGGCATCGCCAATGCTGCGCATCGAGTCATTGACCGACTGCATTGTCTCCGCCCACAGCTGCGAAGACGTTTCCCGGCGCTCAGCCAGGTTCTTGTCGAGAATCCCCGACGCCTTTCGGGAGTCGGCTTTTAACTCTTCGTACAGCCCCCGGTTCTGCCCGTAGGCGGTGAGCGCTGCCTTGACCTGCATGTCGGCAAAGATGTCGCCGGTGCGCAGGGTCTTTTCCAGGGCATCGAGCGCGGCCCGGGCTTTCTCTGGATCGACCTCCTTATCGATTTTGGCCTTGGCCTGCTCGATCTTCGCAGCCTTGGCAGGGTCGGTCGCCTTGACGTATTTCATGGCCAGGGCCATGGACGCCTCGATAACGTTCATGCCCTTCTGCAGGCCCGTATTGAGCGAGGCCTGATAGTCGATGCCGGCGTCTTTGTAAGCCTTGACCACGTCGCCGGCGCCTAACTTCTCCATCCAGTTCTTGAAGTTGTTGGCCGCTTCATCCGAACTGCCGGCAGTCTTCATCTGCACTTGCAGCATCGAGCCGAGCGAGGTCACGGCATCCAGGCCGGTAATCCCGTTCTTCTCCATGCCTGCGAGCAGCTGCGGAAACCACTTGGCCATGTCGCTGGCTTCGAAGCTGCCCGCCTGGCCTTGATAGGCGATCGCCTCAAGGGCCTGCTGCATGACCTTGGGGTCGGTGATCTTGGCGTTCTGCTCGAGCGCCTGAATCATCGACGCCGTGTCGACCCCCGAGGCGCCCTGCCCGATCGCAAACTTGGCCGCGACTGGGGCATACGACAGCGCCTTGTCCAGCTCCATGCCGGCGCCCACCAGCTGGTTGACCAGATCCGCTACGTCGTTGCGCGACATGCCAGTGTTACTGGCCGTGTCGATCACCGTCCGGTTTAGCTGGGCCTCTTCTGGCTTGTTGGCGATGTCGGCCTTGATCGCGATGTCACGGATAATCGCCTGATAGTCCGCGCTGATCTTGGCCGGCACAGTGACCAGGCCGGTGGCCACCACCGCCTGCCCAATGCTGGACTTAAGCGAGGCCCGGCCCTGCTCGACCTGCTGGTGCCCTTTCATCTGCAGGTCGGACGCCCTGGCCACCTGACCAAGGCGCGCATACTCAGATGCGAGCCTGCCCACCTCGACGCCTTGCTTGCGCAGGGCGTTATTATTGGCCTCCAGCCTGTTGAGCAGCTTGCTTGCGTTGGCGGCGCCGCTTTCATGGGCTTTGCGCCACTCGTCGCGCAGGCGCATCGTCTCGCCGATCATGCCCTTGAGGGCCTTGGCCTTGTTGCCTTGCTTCTCCAGCTTGTCGATGCGGCCTTCGACGTTCTTGAACGCGGCGCCGACCGACGAACTGACGGCGCCGCCGATCACCACTGCTAACGCCAGTTTGCTCGACATCAGCTATCCCCCGGGCTCTAGTCCGAAAGCCACCACACCATGTCGGCAAACGTCATGGTCATAATCTCGGTGGCGGAAAAATTCAGCTCAGCAGCCAGACGCTTGGCCAGCTGCTTTTGCACGGTGGGGCTGAACTCAGCTTTCGCTGACCAGAAAGCGGTAGCCCAGCTTGACGCGCTCGTAATCCTTGAGGGTCATGTTTTCCCAGTCCTTACTCCCTACCTGGGCCAGGGAGGCGAACAGGTTCAGTTCGAGCTGTTCGTTATCAGACCCGCATGCCGCCGTGGCGGCGCGCATGTCGCGCACAGTGGGCGTGCGCATATGCAACGAATCAACCGTGGTGCCGTTGAGTTCGGTGGGGGTACTCAGCTTAATGGTGACGCCGTCAGCGGCGACGGAGAGGAAGGCAGGGGCGATTTTATTGGTCATGGTGCAAGATCCTTGATTCGAATGTGATAGTGGGGAAAGAGGGCCTTACAGGCCCAGGTCAGCGCGCTGGCTGGCCAGCTGGTCGACGCCGTCGATAACGCGGCGCATGCCCACCGGATCGATCTCGTACACCGTGCGGCCGCCGACTTCGAGCTTGTAGAAGGTCACTGCGATGTTGTGCTTGATCTCGGCCTTGTCGCCGGCCTTCCAGTCGCCCATGTCGATCTCTTTCAGCGAGCCGCGCAGGGTGACGATTACGGGGGTGGTCTTGCCGCCTTGGCCCTTGAATGAGCCTCGGAACGTGCCGTTGAACGCCTTGCCATCGGCCAGGCCGAAGAATTTCAGCGACTCGCGGCGGACACCGGTGGTGACAAACCCGGCTTCCATCTTTTCCATGCCCTGATCCATCTCGATCGGCATGTCCATGCCGCCAACGCGATGCTCTTCGGTCTTGAGGGTGAGCTTGGGCAGGGTCAGGCTTGGAACATCGCCCTGGAAGCTGATGCCGTCTGCGAACAGGTTAAAGTTGGCCAGGGTTTCGGGAATCATTGCCATGCTGTGCGCTCCTTAAGCGTTGTCGAGGATTTCGTTCAGGTACTGATCGGTAACTTCCACACGGAAGTTAGGGTTCTCGGCCGGCGGCACGTCGGTGAAACGAATGTTCCAGTACACCTTGCCCTGGCCCAGTTGAGAGGCCGTGTTCAGGTCAGGATCTGCGTAGACTTCGAAGTTGATCACCGCCCCTTGCCCCTTGAGATCGCGCATGAAGGATTGCAGGCCCTCGGTCACGTCCTTGACGTAAGTGGCCGTGATCGAGCGGTCGACCGCCCATTTATGCCCTGCCTGGATGGCATCCATGATGATGTCCAGGGTGCGCACCCGCGTGACGAACGCCCATTTCGCATCGCTCGACAGCGTGCGGTTGCCCCACAGGCGGAACCCGTCGTCACGAATGATCGTTGCCACATTGGCGTTATTGAGCAGGTTGGCCCGGCAAGTCTCGTCGCCGTCCAGAAACTCCACCGAACGCGTGGTGCCGGTGATTCCGACCAGTTCCTTGTTGGAAGGCGACGCCCAGAACCCGTAGTTGGCGTCGGTCCAGGCAAACACGCCAGCGGCCCAGGCCGAGGCCGGCGCATCGACCGTGGTGCTGGACGTGGTGTCCCAATACTGCACACCGGGGTCGACCATGAAGGCGCGCTTGGCGCCAAAGTTCTTGGCGTAGGCTTTGGCCGCTTCGTCGGTCGTGCCCGGGCCGTCAATGATGGCCAGGCCGCGCAACTTGTCGGCCAGGCTCACCAACGCGGTGCCCACGGGCAGAGCCGAGCTGTGCTTGGGTGCAATCAGCAGTCGAGGCTGGGCATTGAAGCGGCTCTTGCCGTCCAGCAACGCCTGCAGGCCGGTACGCTTGCCGTTGGCCAGCACGCCGCCGATGATCGCCGAAGCCTGCGCCGCCGCTTCGGCCACCTTGGCGACGCCACACGCGACGATTACGGCCTTGGATCGGGTAAAGACGGCGACACAGGCCTTGGTGATCGCAGCGTCTGGCCCCCAGGCCGAAACCGCTTCGCGCTCGCTGGTGATCAGCACCAGGTCATTGGCCTGTGCGGTGAAGGCCGGCGCCGGGGTAAACGTGTCGACCAGGCCAATGATCGAGGACGACGGCAGAGAGATGTTGCGCGCGCCGGTGTCGACGCTCGTTACGGTAACGCCGTGAAAGAAACTCATGGATGGATCTCCAGATATGCGAAAGCCCCGCATGCGGGGCTTGTGGTACTGCGGAAATGAAAACGCCCCGTCAGTGCGGGGCGTCTATTCGGCTTGCGAAGCCAGCCAGGTGGCCAGCGCTTCGTCGTTGGGACTGCTCGGCCAGTCGTCGTCGGCCGGGGCGTTGGTGGTGATGTCCAAGCGCGCCAGCTTGACGCGGTAGATCTTCCACGCCTTGAGCGCATCGGCTTCGGCTTCGCTGGCCATGTCCAGATCGACGGCATCTTGCAGGGTGTTGATGCGTCCCGTTGCGTACTGGTTGGCCAGCAACTGCTTGCGGTAGGCCGTGCGGCGCGCCGCCTCGGCAATGGCCGCCTCGTCCGGCACCCACTTGTCTTCCTGCCAGGTGTCGAACGCCGTTTCGGGCGCCTGTAGGGTGTACCCGTCCGGCAAATCGCCCAAGGCCAGCCATTGACGCGGCTCGCCCGTCTCGGTGCTGTACACCGTGGCGCCACGGTGATCAGCGACCATGACCCAACCGTCGGCATCGCGGTTGATCAGTGCGGCAAGTCCGACCTGCTGCACAGGCGGCTCAAGCAGATAGCTGTAGGCCGGAAAGCCCCACACATCGGGCTCAAGCGGGCTTGGGTCAGCCTCGCACAGGCCCAGGTACTCGCCGGTGCCACGATGCACGTTGCACACCTTTGGCGCCTCAACACCCGGCAGCTTCCACCAGGGCAGCAGCTCGACCACTTCTGGCAGCTCTTCCAACTCGACGATTTCTTCGCTCATGGATACCTCAATACTTGATGCAGGCCAGGTAGGCCCGGTTAGCTACGCGGTTTTCAGTGCCGCCGCTGCTGCCGATATTCACTACGTGCGTATGCACACCGCCAATCGCCGACGTAAGCGTTTGATAGCCGTCACTCTCTTGGTCGCCGAACACCGCGTTACCTCCATCGCTAACGAAGTTGGACGTGATTTTCTCGCGGACGAACTGCATGGTGTGCGAGTGCGCGCCGGCCTGGTTGGTCGAGGCCGCGTGAACGTGCGCCTCGTTCTGGCCAGCCTGCGTCGAGAACAGCACTCGGCCCGAATCAGCAGCGTTCAAACCGTCGGTCCAAGCCTTATCTACCAACTCGCGGTCGTCTGGCACGTTGAATGTCGTGGTGCCATTGCCCGCGCCAAACTTGGTGCCGATTTCCGCGAACAGGGCAGCGTAGGCGGTACGTGACCAGGCGGCGCCGTTACGCTTGAGCCACCCTGTTGGCGGGGTTTCGCACGCAAAGTGCGCAACCTGGCCAGGTGGCGCGGCAGCGGCAGCGGCGGCGTTCAGCGCCTCAACCGTGGCCATTTCGACCCAGGGCGTAAAGCCGCTGTAGTCGTTGCTATCGTCGGTTCTGACGACCACCTTCGACCCGGTGGTTACGCCAAACTGGGTCCGCTGGCCGGGCCCTTCAATTTGAAACCCGATAGCGTCATAGCCGCCCGACGTAACTTCCGCTCCCACACTGTTATTGGTGTACCCGTAGAACGCAGTCCCACGCAGGCCATCGAGATCGCCAACGTGTGCCGACCGGGCGCTAAGACCAAATGCCGCCAGGCCCTGCAGCAGGGCTTTCATGGTGGCGACTTGGTCAGTGTTGGTGCCCACGGCCGCCGTAGGCGCCTCGGGCGACCCGGTGAGCTTGGGCGATGCCAAGTTGGCCTTCTTGGCCAGCTCGTTGAGCGTCGTGGTTGCAAAGTTCGGATCGTTGCCCAAGGCCGTTGCAAACTCGCGCAACGTATCCAACGCGCCCGGCGCCGAGTCGATCAATGCCGCGACCGCTGCCTGCACAAACGCGGTGGTGGCCAGTTGGGTGGTGTTGGTGCCCTTGCTGGCTGTCGGCGCCTCGGGCGTGCCCGTGAGCTTGGGCGAGGCCAGCGGTGCTTTTAGACCCAGCAGGCTTGTCATCGTGTCGGCAAAGTTCGCGTCATTTCCCAGCGCCGTGGCGATCTTCTTCAAGTTGTCCAAAGCGTTTGGCGCCGAGTCGACCACGGCGCTGACCGCCGTCTGGACAAAGGCCGTATTCGCCACCTGGCTGGTATTGGCCCCCTTCCCCGCTGTAGGCGCCTCGGGCGAGCCTGTGAACTTGGGCGAGGCCAACGGCGCTTTGATTGCCACAACTTCGGCCAGCGCGCTCAACGCGGTGAGCGACGCCATTTCCGCCCAAGGCTCAAAACCGCTGGCATCGTTGCTGTCATCCGTGCGCACGAACAGTCTGGTTCCGCCCGGCACCGCAAATTGCGTGCGCTGACCTATCGATTCAATCTGCAAGCCAATGGCGTCGTACCCGCCGCCCAGTTCAATCGCACCGACAGACTTTTCACCGAAACCGAAAAAACAGGTTCCACGTAGCGCGTTCAGATCATCAACGAAGGTGGATCGCCCGGACGTCATCCCAAAAGACGCCATGCCCTGCAGCAAGGCTTTCATGGTGGCGATTTGGTCGGTGTTGGTGCCCACAGCTGCCGTAGGTGCCTCGGGTATCCCCGTGAGCTTGGGCGATGCCAAGGTGGCCTTCTTGGCCAGCTCGTTGAGCATTGTGGTTGCGAAGTTCGGATCGTTACCCAAAGCCGTTGCAAACTCGCGCAACGTATCCAGCGCACCAGGCGCGGAGTCAACCAGCGCGGCAATAGCCGCCTGCACAAACGCGGTGGTGGCCAGCTGATCGCTGTTGGTCCCCTTGCCTGCCGTAGGCGCCTCGGGCTTGCCGGTGAGCTTGGGCGAGGCCAGCGGAGCCTTCTGACTCAGCTGGATGTCCATTGCGCTCGACAACGCGCTTAGCGCGTCCACGGTCGCCAACTCGACCCAGGCGGAGAAGCCACTGTAGTCCTCGCTGTCGTCGGTGCGGATCTGCAACTTGGCGCCGCCCGAAACCGCAAACTGCGTGCGCTGCCCATAGGACTCGATCTGCAGGCCGACAGCGTCGTAAGCCCCCGCCTCGGGCGGCGCACCAATGGTCCAGTGCGTGAAGCCGAAAAAGCGCGTGCCGCGCAGCGCGTCGAGGTCGGCCGGACGGCTGGACTTGTCCGCCAATCCATACGCACTCAGCCCCTGCAGCAGGGCCTTCATGGTGGCCAGCTGGTTGGAGCTGGTCCCTACCTCGGCGGTCGGCGCCTCGGGCACGTCCGTGAACTTGGGCGAGGACAAGTTGGCTTTCTTGTTCAACGCGTCGTCGACCTGGGTCTTGGTGTAGACATCCGTCAGACCGTAGCCGGCGGCGGTGGTCGGACTCGTCCCCGCAACCACACGGCCGTACTTGTCGACCTGCACGCTGCGATACGTGCCAGGCGCCACCCCAGTGCGACCGAAGACCATTTCGAATGCCAAAGCGGTAACGCCCAGGCTGATCGTGGCGTCAGTGACCAGCTGCCAAGCGCTGTCGCCGTTGAGCGTGCCGCGCTCGACCAAGACCAGCAGATTGGGCGTGACCTTGACGCTGGTATTCGCATCCGGGCAGCGCGTCCAGGCGCCGATGGCGGCCAAGTACAGGCCATTGTCTTTGGCTGCGCTCTGATCCTTGACCAGCACCCGGGCGCCTGCCGGCAATGACACACCGTCTACCGCCTGCAGGCCGCTCAGGGCGATGTTCCCCGTGGTGGCCGCGAGTACCGAATGCTTAAAGTCTTGGCGGGCCAGTTCCTCGCTCACCCATTCGCGGGTGGCCAGCACGACACTAGGGTCGATCTTGAGCTGCACGTTGCTGGCACTGCTGACGATCAGGCTCATGCGCACGACCTGGGTACGTCCAGAGCCTTGGCTAAGCAGCGGCTTGTAGGTGGGCGCGCAGTTGGCGATCGCTACAAGGTCGCCGTCGCTATCGAACAGGCCGATTTCGCGAATCCAGCGCCCACCCACGTCGGCGGGGATCACCTGTTCGGCCACGATAATCGACTTGTCCTTGTCGTCGATTTTCAGCTGATTGAGCGGCGCGCGGCGCCACTCTTTGATCAGCTTGGTCTGCGACGCCTCGGGCTTAGGGTCGGTGCCGTTGGCATCGCCCACGGCCATATGTGTGATGGTCCATGGGATGTTCAGGGCGTCCGCGTTGGCCTGCTTGGCCGCGCCAATGTCCGTCAGGATGGCGTAAAACTGGGTGTTCTGATCAACCATATGAGATGTCCAGGGTATCGATAGTGTGTTCGCGACCGCCACGGCCTATCGAGCCTGTGACTTCAATGTCGCGAATCGCCGGCGGGTATATGTCCAACTCGTCACCGTCAAAGATTGCGCCGCCGATGTAGAGGTGGCCGGCGGTTTCAAGGCTGATGGCCAGGGCCGTCATATGCCGGCTCACGGGCCGCGCGTCGTCGAGCAGCGCGCTCAATTCGTTGTAGGTTTCTTCACTGATGCCTGAGTCGGAGACACCTACGCGCAGAGCAAAGGTGCCGGGCACACCTTGGGGTTCTGTCTCAAACCACTCCACCACCTCGATCAGGTAGCCGAATGGCTCAACCACTCGCCTCAAGGCACCGATCGTGCCCTTGTAGGCATGGACGTAGAACGCCGAGCGGATCACCGAGCGCTTGACCGATTCAGACCAAGTGTCGTCCCAGCGGTCGACCGACCAGGCCCACGCCAACTGGTGCAGCAAGGGCGCTGGGCAGGTGTCTGCGTTGTACAGGGCGCGCAGAGGAATACCGGCCGGGTCACGGCTGGCCGCCTCTACTGCGCGTTCAAGTTGCGTGCTGTTGGAGGGAAGCAGGCTCGTCACGTCAGATGCCCCGCGTTACGGTCACGCTCGCGCACCAGGCGGCTTGGGCTTTGGTCGGCTTGAGGTCGGCCCAGCCGATCAGGTCAACACGCCTGACGCCCTCGATATGCAGTTGCGCGTCGATCGCAGACCGGGGCACCTCAACTCCTAGCCGCCGGCGTGGGTTGATCCAGGCTTTTAATCGGCGCTTGCACTCGGCCAGCAACGCCTCGTTTTCCGGGCCGTTGCCGGTGAAGTACACAACCGCTTTGATGTCGTATCGCAGGATCTGCGCGCTTTGCACAATCAGCCGGTCCCCGACTGGACGCACGTCGTCGTCGTTCAGGCGTTGCGTCACGTCTGCCAGCAGGCTGGCAGTTGCTGCGCCATCGTCCTCAAGGCTCAGCACCGTTACCACCACGGTGGCCGGCGAGGGGCTTTCGGCCGTCGCGTCGGCAACCAGGCCGGATGCGTTACGCGCGTGCAGGATGTAGCTGTTGCGCGGCCCGGCCGTGGTCAGGCCCTCATAAACCAGCTGCACCCGTTCCCGAAGCGCATCGTCCTCCTCAAGCACCTCTTCGATCGGCGGCACGGCCGTCAAATCCTCGGCCTGAACGACCAGGCGCGTGAGCTGCACGTTGCCCGCCAGCTGGTCCAAGTCTGTGCCCTTGGCGTAGGCCAGCAGCAGAGCTTTGGCGGCATCGTTGACGCGCGCGCGGTCTTGCAGGCGGCTAAAGGCTGCCACTTCAAGCAAGGCCAGCACCGGGTCGCTTTCAAGCTCTGCGTTCCAGCTCTCGCCCATGCCCTCGCGGAACGTGGCCAGGCTTTGCTGATAGGTGTCCTCGAAGTCCAGGCTCTCCAGCACCTGCGGTGCCGGCAGCGCCGAAAGGTCGATCGTACTCATGCCGTCACCTCGATAATCGCGCTGTCGCCCAGGTACTGGCCGGTCAGCTGCATGGTTATCTTCCCGTCGACCACTGACACCACCCGTACACGCTCCAGTTTCAAGCGCGGCTCCCAGCGGCCAAGCGCGCGGGCGACTTCGGCCTGCACAGCGCTTTTCCACCCCTCGGTAACGGGCAAGTCGATGTAGCGGCGCAGGTTGCTGCCGAACTCCGGCCGCATCCGGCGACTGCCTACAGGCGTGGTCAGAATCACTTCGATGGACTGTCGTAGATGGGCCTTACCGGACAGCGGCTGTCCCGTGCGGCGGTCCAGTCCGATCATGGGGTTACTCCCTGGCCAAGTCCGGGTGGTTGCTCAGGTAGTTCAGGGCATCGACGTCGTCCGGCTCAACCGAAACGGTATGGGCCTGCACCTGCAGCACGCGGTTGCTATCAGGCAGCACCAGTGAGCGCGACGTGTAAACGGTGTCGCGGAAGGTGACGCGCCCCGGGGCGACAGGTGCGTCGGCCTCGGTGTCGGTGGATTTCTTCGCGGCCATGTGTGGCTCCAATGAAAAAGCCCGCGCGCGGCGGGCTTTGAGTGGGTTGGGAGGGGTTAGCCGTGCCTGGCGACGACCTTTTCAACGTCTGCAGCCAGCGCGGCGGCCAGGGCCTGGGGCTCGGCCGCGCTCTGGACGTTGAAGTTGATCGTCACATTGCGCGCCGGCCCTTCGATGTACTGGCCACCGCTCAAGGCGCGGCACAGGCCCTCGGCGATAACCTCGGGATCGTTGTCACCGGCCAGCAGCCGGCACCAGTAGTCGCGCATACGCATGCGGTCACAGAACCCGGTGATCTGGTAGCCGACCATCTTGGCCACCGTTTCGCTGTCAGTCCCGTTGATCGGTGCGTTTTTCCGTTGCTGATCCATGCCTGCCTCAATGCTTGTGGTTAGGGGTGTTGCCGGCGGTGTCGATGATCCTGGCGCCGCCGAAGATGTCGCCCGTTACGCGTAACGCGCCGTTGATCTGGACATTGCCCTGCAGGGTGATGCTGGGCGCCTTGACCGTCACGGCTTGTGCCTCTACTGCTGCCGTCGAGGTCTTGGCGGTGATGCTGTCGTCGGTGATCACCGCGGTACTGCTGCCAACCTTGATCGTGACCGTGCCGCTGGGCAGCGTGATGGTGTAGCTCTTGGCCTGCCAGTCGTAGACCAGCGAGCCGCCATCGTCGTAACGCCATACCTCGACGTGGTCACGGTTGTCCGGCTGGGCACCAGCGTTGCCGTACAGGCCCGGCACAAACGTGCCTTGCGCAGGATCTCCGCTTGGGCTGATCAACGCGCCCTGCTCGCCCATGCTCGGCGATCGCCAATGGCGGGCTTTGCCGGCGGCCAGGGCATGCCAGCGCACCCAGGCGCTGACCCAATCGGTGCCGTCCGTCACCCGCACTTTGCCGGCGGCCAGATCCACACCCACGACGTAACCCTTGATTACCTGCCCTTCCAGCATGCGGTCGTGCTGTGCGGAAACGTACGTCATGCCATGTCCGCCGCCGGCCTGTACAAGCCCTCATTGCCTGGCCCCGTATCCGGGTCGAAGGCAAAGACCAGCGCCCCGGGCGGCTCGTCAGGGAAAGGCCACTCGGTGCCGCCCAGGTAGACCGTTTGCCGCCACTGCACCGACCAGCCGACGCATTTCAGTAGCTCCGGCGTGATCTCTGACGGCATGGCCTGCACGTCCTGGGTCTGGTCGACGAAGTCCAAACCCCAATACTGCCCGTCCAGCAACTTGACCAACTTGCTGGCCAGGATCGCGGCTTGCAGCGGCGCCTGCTCGCGGTCTTCCTCAACCAGAATCAAGGCCTCGAACGTGGCCATGATGCAGGTGCGGCCATCGCCCGGATCTGGCCCGGGGGCCATGCCGGTGAGGGCGTAGAACATCGCCGGCAGTTGCATGCCGGCCTCAAGCACCGGATAGGCCGCGATGTTCGGTAGCTGGGGCAGCGCCTGGGTCATGGCCTGGGTCATGGCCGCGTGCAGCTGGGTCAGCTCACTAGATGATGTCTGCTGTTCGCTCATGCTTCACCGTCAAGATAAGAGTCACCCAGCCGGTACCGTCCGGCTCCGGCCGGACGACGGTGTAAAGACCACCGCCGTCCTCCGGGGCCAGCTCGATGGTCAGGGCGGCGCCTTTCTCTAAGCCGACCGCGTCTGCCACCGGCAGGCTGAACTGAGGTTCGCGCACGGCCTCGGCGTTGATGGCCGAGGCTAGGCGCTTGCTCCCCAGCTGGGGATCGTGGAAGGGGTTTTCGAAGATCCCCAGCACCTCACGACCGTCCGCGCGCGTGGCTCGATCGCCGACGCGCCGCAGAATCGGCCGATCCAGGCGCCGGGCCGCGCGCTCTCGAAAGCTCGATGCCGTGGCCATTACTGCACGATCAGCACTTCGGCATAGCCGCCGGCGGAATCGCTCAGCAGCTTGCCGTAGGGCTTGGAGCCGTCAGTACCCGGGACTACCAGCGCACCGTCTTTCACGCTGGCGGCGTTGCCGGCCTTGAGGGCAGCGTCGGCCGGGACGCTCCAGGCGCCGGCCGTGCGGTAGGTGATAGGCGCACCCTTGGCGCCGCTTTCGAGTGGCATCACCGCCAGGTCGTTAATGACCTGGGGCACGCCCTTTACCGATCCGCCGGTCGGCGCCGGCAGGGTGACGGTGTCACCGCTGTTCACATAGTTGGTCGCCATGATTCTCTTCCTCCAGAAACAACAAACCCCGCTTAGGCGGGGTGCTTGGTAGTGCGCAGCGGTTACTGGCCGGCGGACTTGTTCAAGCCGCGCGCGTCGAGCGCGGACACGCCGGCATCGATGCGGACCTTGGAAGCGACACCGTCGCTGGTGAAGCCTTCTTGCTGGTCGAAATACGGCGTCTCGATCCCGTCCAAGTAGGCCACTTCGATAGTGTCCGAGCCTTGCTTGGCCGCCAGGTAGTAGCTGGTAGCGGAGTCGGCATCCAGTCGCGGCTCAGCAATGACCTGGGCGAAGTTGCGGATCGGGTTGTCGATGCCGGCATTGGTGTCTGCACCCGGTACCGAGGCCGAGCGGATCAGCTGGTTGGCCTTGTCTTCCAGTGCTACTGGGCACAGCAGGAAGGCCGGGCGAATGTTCAACGGTCGCGGCTTGGCGTCCTTGGCCACTGTGGCCTGCTGCAGCGCCATGGCGGTCTTGGCCGTGCTCATCGCCTCGATCGACAGCTTCGAAGCGGCGCCGGTGAAGAGGTTTTTGCGCGAGGCATCGAACAGCGGTCGACCGTCTTTCATCTTGCCGTTCTTGGTGAGCAGGTCGTAGACCAGATCGCCAATGGTTGCCCGGGCGGCCTCACCCATCAGGCGCGGAATCGCGGTCAGTGCATCGAGATCATCGTTGATGATGGCCTGACGGTTGATGGTGAACAGCTCGCCGTAGGTGGCCAGCTGGATGGTCTCCCCGGTGTCGCCCAGGGTGATGTTCTTGTAGTCAGCGCCAGGACGAACCTCACGCAGCGACGACAACGACCCCAGGCCTACGCGGTTGGAGACCTTGAAGTCGCTCAAGCGGCCCTTCTTGGTCCACAGGTGATAGGTCTCTTCGGACTTCTCCCAGCCCGTCAGCAGCGACTTGTAGGCCGCATCGAGCAGGATGTTGCCGAAGTCGCTCGAACCGTGGGTAAAGGCCAGACCGACCATGACCATAGGGTGCAGCGTCGAGACGCCGACGCCGCGCTCGACCAGCGAGGCCCGCGCCAGCTCGCGCAGGGTCATGAAGTTGAACCCGTTGTCGTCCTGCAACTCGCCCAGGCCCGCACGCGCGTAGATCGAAGCGCGCACGGAGTCGCCCACCAGATTGCCGTTGGTGATGTGGCCGTGATGGCGAACGGTACCGGTCGGGGTCGTGCCTTGACCGATCACCTCCAGCAGCTTGGCGTTGGCCTGCTCGATCGTGCAGTTGACATCGCTCAGGCAGGTGTCGCGCAACGCTTCTTGCCCGGTGAAGGGCTTGAAGGCTGCTTGAATGGCGGTACGCCGGGCACCGTCGGCCGCCAGGGCGCGCGCGGTGATCTGCTCGACGGTTTCGGCAGGATTGCCCGGCGCCGGTGCTGGCCCGCCTGCAGGCGGCGTAACCGAACCGCGCGGGGTGAAGAGTTGCTGTGCAGCTGTGGGCATGTTGGTGTAGTCCTTCAGGCGGTTGGAGTTGATCGTGGCGAAGGCCTCGACCGAATCGAGCAAGGTGTCGGCAAAGCCCAGGGCGACGGCCTCAGCGCCGGTCATCCACGTTTCTGCCGTCAGCAGCGCTTCAACTTCTTCGGCGCTCTTGCCGGTCTTGGCGACGTACACCGCCACCATGCCGGTTTCGAACTTGTCGAGGGTTTCGGCATATGTGCGCATGGCCTCGGCGTCGCCGCCCTGGATGCCCCAGGGCTTGTGAATCATCATCATGGCGTTGGCCGGCATGCGGATCTCGTCGCAGGCCATCGCCACCACGCTGCCCATACTGGCGGCCAGGCCGACCACGGTACCGATCACCCGCGCCTTATGGCTCTTGAGCAGGTTGTACATGGCCATGCCTTCGAAGACGGCACCGCCCGGCGAGTTGATGTGCAGATTGATCTGTGACACGTCACCTACAGCGCGCAGGTCTTTGGCGAACTGTTGCGCCGAGATCCCCCAGTCGCCAATGTCGCCAAACAGATACACCTCGGCCACGCCGCGCGTAGCAGCGGCCTTGATGGTGTACCAGTTGTTGCCGGGGTTATCCGTCGTCGTCCCGACCGACCCTTGCGGGCTCATCAGCGGCGGGGGCTGGTTCCTTTTTTGCGTCTGCATCTGTTGGGTTCTTCCCATAGATTTGGTGGTAGTAATCCGAACTCAGCACCAGCTCGGCCGCGCGGTTGGCGGCCACCTCGGCGATCCGCGAGGCCTTGAGTTCGGATGGGTTACGCTGCCGCGACCGGGCCACCTCGGCCTCGTCGGCAAAACCTGCCTTGACCAAGATTTCCCAGGCGGTTGCCTCATGCACCGGGTTGATCCAGGGCATGACCGGGCCTTGATAGAAGGCGCCGTAGAGGGTCCGCTGATCCACGTCAGGCGGAATCCGCAACTGGCCGCTCATGACGGCCATGCGCAGCCATGCCCGGTACACCGGGCGACACCAGTAGTCGATGAACTCGTGCTGCAGCAGGTCGTAGCCCAATTGGCCCTCAACCAGCTCTTGCCGCTGCGCCGAGTAGGTGCCGTCATAGCTGCGCGCCACGCTCGAATAGGTGCTGCGCGCGCCAGCGGCCACGGCCTTGAGTTGGCCGTTGCGAAAGCCTTCAAGGAAGGGATTCGGGCGGTTGCTCTCGATCGTCCCGACTTCCTCGCCGGGCAGCAGGTTGTCCATGACCATGCCCGGGCCGAACGGGAACGTGCGCTGTTGCTGCGTCTGTCCCTGGCCGGGCGGCACATAGTCGTCCGGGGTACCCTTTTTGATGTACATGGCCAGCGCCGCACTGATCCGCGCCGCGACCCGCTCGCTCTGCTCGTAATCCTTGATGTCCGCCAAGCGGATCACCACGGCATGCAGCAGCGGCTGGCCACGGTTCTGACCGATGCGCTTACGGTTCGCAATGTGGATCACCCGATCGGCCGGGACGCGCTTGGTGTTGTACGCCCACTTCTGGCCGACCATAGAACCCGGGTGGCCATCGAGCAGGTGGTAGGCCTGCACGCGCCGCCAGTTGTCACGCTCAACGCCCTGGACGATGCCGGCCGAGTAATCCACGTAGTCAACTGGCAGGTAATCAGGCTCCAGCAGTTCGATAGCGAAAGGCACGCCGTGCAGGTGCGTATAACCTGGCACCTTGCCCAAGAGCAGCTGCCCCAGGGCCTCGCCGTCGCGCAGCCAGGTGCGGCACACCAGCCGCTCCATTTGCGGCCGGGTCAGCTCGCCCGAAGTCTCCGGCGCCAATGACCATTCGCCCCATAGCGCTTTGATCGCCCCGGCCAATTGCGTATGCACCGTGCCGTCGTAGCGCATGGGAATGGGCTCGACGGCGATACCCGGGCCGCCCACTACCCGCTCTTCGAGCCGGTCAAACAGGCCCGTTACAAGGTCGTGATCCTCGTCCAGTTTGCGGCACTGCTCGCGCAGCGATTTGAGCGAGTGATGCAGCTCGCTATCAGCGTCTTTGGGCTGCTTCTTGGGCTTGTGCGTGCGCGAAGGCTTAGCGGCCTCGAAGGCCAAGATCACGCTGCGGGCACGCATGCGCTCGGCGACTACGCGCGGGAAGAACGGCGCCAGGGCGCGGTCGACCAAGTCACCGATCATTCAAACGTCGCCAGGGAATGCCCCGGGCGCCCTCCGCGCGCGGCATTGGCGGCGCGCCGCTCCCACTCCAAGCGGCCGGCGCGGATCTGCGGCAGCTCTGCCATCGTCACGCGCCGGCCACCAAACTGCACGTCCTTGCCGCCCACGACCAGGTCGGCTTCGGCCTGCAAGTAGAGGTCTACCATTTCCTGCGGGGTCACAGCCATCCGCTGTCTCCTGTTTCGACCCAGTCACCGGTTACGGGTTGATGATCTGGTTGGGGTTGCGCCGGCGGCTCTGCCACGGGGTCAGGCGCCGGCTCGCTTTTGGGTTCGCTTTGCTGCTCGGCGGCATCTTCGTCAGCCTCCAAGTAGGGCTCCGGCGGTTGTGCCTGGATCTTGTAGGCCTGCACCGCTGGGTTTTGCAGTGCCAATACCTCAAGGTCCAAGCCGAACTTCTGCTGACTGATCCGCAAAGCGGCGAGCGCGTACACAAAGCAGTCGAGGGCTTCGTTGCGCCGCTTCTTGGCGTCCCAGCGCAGTACGCGTCGACCGCGCACGATCACCCATACCTTGCTCTCGCTGGTCAGCTGCTTGAGTTCGTCGTCGTCGCAGATCAAGTCGTCGGCAGGGAAGTGAACAAGACCAGGCACAGGCCGGTCGCCGTCTGGCTGCAGCTTGAGGCGGTTGTAGATCACTTCCTTGGCGTTGTCGGTACCGACCTCGGTGAGGTAGGTCTTGGACTTCTTGTCTTTTTTCTTCGGGAACGTGGCAATGGCCTTGCCGTAGGTGCTGGCTCCGAAAATCGGGATCACCCAGTGCAGGCCATGCTTACGGCTTTGCTCTTTAACCTCATCGGAATAATGGCCGCCGGAGTCCCAGCACCAACGCATAACGCCCATCACCGTGCCATCGGCGCGGGTGAACTGGCGGTGCAGCTCCAGGCCGACTTGGCGTAACAGCTCGGCGCTTGACGGGTCGCCCGTAAGCACTCGTCGATAGATCAACCACGACTCTTCGCCAGACCCGAACGCCCATACGCGCAGCTCATAGCGGTCGTCCTGGGTATCGAGCGACCCCATAAGCACCAGCGCGCGCGCCGGCACTTGAGCCGTGTAGACCTCGCGCCGCTCGCGCAGCTGCTCCCAACTGACTTTTTCCGTTTCGTCCTCTTCCCACACCTCGCCCAGGGTGGTGTTGACGAAGGTTTTCAGCTTGCCCCGGTCTTTGCCGACCTCAACGCGCTCGGCGGCAATATCCACCCACGTGGTGAAGGTCGAATAGATCGTCCAGATATGGAACGTGACCGAGCGCGGCGGCGCGATCGGCTTATCGTCGGCTCTAAACCACTCCATGCTGTCGCGGGTCCAGACGCCCGTTCGGTCGCAGATGTAACGACCCGTCTTGGCGGCTGCCTGTACCATTTCGTGATACTCGAACGTGCCGCCTTGGCAGTGTTCGCACAGGTACCAGGCGGCAGCGACCTCGCCGTCTTCGCTTTTGCGCCACTTGAGGCCGTAGGGCTCTTCGGGGCCGCCCCATTTCAGAGTTTGCTCAGCGCCACAGCAAGGCGCCTTGATGTGAAAGCGCATGTAGCGCGACGACTTTTCAGCCGCGCGGCTGACTTGGCAGGCGCCGGCCGTGCCTGGCGTAGATCCCCGGATCGACTTTTTGTAGGTCGAGCCTTCCAGGCGCTTGTCGCCCAGCATGGTCGGCGCGCCCTCGCCCTCGATGTCCGGGTCGAACTTCGACAGCTCGTCGTAGACGACTTCATCGGGGCTTTTCTCGCGGTAGTTCCTGGCGGCTTTGCCACCCAGGCACCACAGCATCTTTTTGTTCTCGAAACACTTGGCGTCGATGGTGTTGTCGCCGTGCTTCTTGTCGTACCAGGGCGCCAAGGCGAGCAGCACCGGCACGTCGCGGATCATCGTGTCGACGTGCCGCTTCATCATGTTTTCGGCGTCCGGCTCGGTCGGGCAGTACATGAGCAAGTTGCGCTTCTTGTGCTGGACCTTGTAGCCGTGATTTGCCATCAGCATCTTGGTGTAGCCGACCCGCGCCGACTTGATCACGTTGACGATGCGGATTAGGTCGTTGCCCATCGCGTTTAGGATGGCGACCTGAAAAGGTGCGGTGGTCCACCGCCCTTCCTGATAGGACGACTCGGACGACAGGTAGAAATGCTTGTCGGCCCATTCCACGGCCGACAGCGGGGGTTCCTTGTAGAGCGCAGCCAAGCCACGCCTGACCGCCTCAACCAGACTCTTTGTCCAGGGCGGTGACGAATTCATCCAGCAGCTCCGGTATGGTTTCGGCCAGACCGGCCGCTTCGTTACGCGTAACGGCAATCTCCCGCTCGAAACTCTCCATGAACCGGATTTCCAAATCGGGGTGCTGCAGCTTCACTTTTTTAGGGATGGTGTCGAGGTAGGACGCCAGCAGCGCCGACAGCCTGGCCAGCATGAAAGTGGCGAACCCGACGGGTACCAGCTCCTTGTCGCCGATGCGGTTTTTGCGGGCCTGGGTGTCGGCCTGTTCCTTGGTCAGCCGCCACCGCTCCAGATCAATCTTGTAGCCGATCAGCGGATCGACCTCGGTTGAACCCGGTTGCTGTTTCCCGCTTTGGTGCTGCAGGCGGTTGTCCAGCACCGAACGGGTGTCATAAAACGACTCGCGGCCGATCTTGGCGACCGGCTCAACGCCCCATTTATCAAAGGCTTGGACGGTGATACCGAGGCTTTCGGCCATGCTTTTCTTGTTCAGCCAGTACGGCTTGCGGGTAATCGTTGAAATGGCCATAGACGAAACAACAACCAACCTCTGAAATTGGGTCGTACATACCGAAGAAGCGGGGCCCGAATTACCCCCTACCCCCGGTACCCTCGGGAGGACCCATCGAAAATGGTCAAAAACCCACCAAATCGACCCCGTCCGGCAGCCCCAACCCCCCCTGGAGGCCACGGAATACGGGGCCTCCAGGGGTTTTCGTAGAATCTCAGCCCCGGGCGGTCAGGATCGCGTCGCGTAAAGCCCGGTCGAGGATGGTCGGGCCGTGGGCCTTGGCGATGTTCGCGGCGATCTTGAAGAACGGGAAGATCACGCGGTATTGCGGCGCGCTGTCGCTGAACAGGAAGACCGGCTTGGCCGCGTCACCGAATGCGGTGTGCTTGCGCTCCCAAATGCCCTGCTCGTCGTTGACCGTGCCGGTGAAGTAACGCTTGGCGTTGCCCTTGCGTCGACTGCGCTTGCTGCCGGTAGCGTTGGCCTGAAAGCCGCTTGCCGACTCGGCCGCGCCTAGCCCCGACAGGATGCGGGTAATGGTGCCGCGCGACACGTTGCCGTACTGGTTGAGCAGGTCATTGACCGGAACGGCGTACTGCCCAGACTTCATCAGCCCCTTGGCGATCAGCGACTTCTCAAATCGCTTATGCGGTCGCTGTCCGCCCTGGACGACCTGCTGCAGATACGTGTCGGCAGGTATGCCCGAGGTCCAAGCGTCTTTGAAGTAGACCTTGGCCACGCGGTTCTTGGTGGCTGCCTGAACGTACAAACTGCGCATCGTGGTCGGCGTGGGCCGGTCGATACGCTGCTTCATCACTTCCAGCATGCCGGCCTTGATCTGCTGGGCCAGCCGGGTTTGGGCAAGGATCTGCGCGAACGGGATCTGCCGCTTCTTGATGTCCGAGAGTTCGCGGGTCAGTTGGACTCGGTCTATGTCCAGTTTGAAGTCGATCATGGCCAGCCCCTGGTGCGCTAGACGGTGCCGATCTGGTCGCGCGTCGGTGGCGGCGATGTGAAGAGCTGGCTGCGTTGCTCAGCCAGTAAGCCGTTCAACTGGACGAATAGCACTTCCCGAACCTGGCCCTTGGCGCTGTCGAGAGTTCTGGCGGTCGATTCGATCGCTTCGGATAGCGGATTGCCTACCAGCAATGCCTCCCCTGTGGCCAGCTCGACTAACGCGGAAGCGCCTTGAATCTCCGGGCTCGCCTCGGTGTGCGGTGCGCCCATAACGACGCTTTCGAGCTGATCCATTGCCCGATTGAAGGCAATCATGGCACGTTCGAGCGCATTACCGTCCAGTCGGGCAGACCCATGCAGATCCACTGCCAGGCGTTGCCCGCACACTTTCAGATCGCACAGTTTTTCCAGGCCGAGCACCAAGCTCGAATTCAGAACAACGGAATCACTCATTGCATCGCCTCGATGTAAGTCGCAGGGCTCAAACTGGCCACCGCATCGTGAGAGTTCATGTGCCCTTGCAGCGCGAATGCAGCGAGGGCAGCCAACACAGCCAAGAGCGGCCTTTTTTTCATGGCGTATCAACCTTGCGCTCAGCCCAGCGGCGACCCAACTGGCGTACTTGCTCAACCCCAAGCACGCCGACGAAGCCAGCGACTGCATAGGCATAGCCGCCGGTCATGCCGAACTTCTCTGCGCCAATGCCCACCATAAAGACCAACACACCGCCCAAAGCAGCCTCTAACAGACGGCGATCCCAACGTGGTTCTTTGTCGTCATAGAGGATTCGCAGGTAACTGAGGATGGTGGCTAAGGCGGCGGGCATGCCATGGTCACGCAAGGCGGCCGCAAGCATGACCCAGAAGGTCGGATCCTTTTCGGGGGGCATGGTCTGCATCTCGATTCCTCCCGAATCGGGAGCACAAATGAAAATGCCCCGGCAAAGCCGAGGCACAGAAACGAAAAACCCCGACTCAATGGCCGGGGTTCGTCAGTGTCTTAGTGCGTTGCAAGCTGGACACGCTGCTATAGAAACAGGTGTTTATCCGCGCGGAAAGCTTTTTTACGCAGCTTCGCGGAAAAGCTCCAATGCGCAGTCGATCCATGCCACGCCCGTGTTAATTAACTCGCGGGCCTTGGCTTCTCCCATCTTGTGCTCTCTGGCAATCCGCAGCGATGGCCACTTCGCGCCGAAGTAAAGCCAGATGAAGCCGCCCATCTGCGGATCACGCTTGATCAGCCGGGCCACGGCTCCATCCACAGCAAGGGCCAGGTCATCGGTGATCACGTATTGCTTTGCTCCACCTACTGCCGGCGCATTGTCACGCATCAAAGCGTAGAGAGGGCACACGTACTGGGGTACACCCATTTCATCCATCCGCCACCATCCCCACTGCTCCAGCATGTACGCCGTGTCACCCAGGGATTTACCCACGTAGGTCCGTTTTTTCATTCGATTTCAATCCCCGGTAAAGTTGGAGCCACCCGCGCCACGTCGGTTGGTCCCCTGATACTGCTGCTCTGGCCCATGCGTTTCGCTGGGCCTTTTCATTTGAGTTATTTGCTGCTCTGCCGCCTGTAGCTTGAAACTGAGCTGGGTTACCAGTTCGTCGAGCGGAAGCACCAACCTAGATCCCTCAACAACCCAACCTGACCCGTTGCAAGCGGTACAAGCCAGCTCAAAAAACACCCCTCTTACTACAGCCCTCCCCTTGCATGTCGGGCACTTAACCAAGTCGATTCGCGCCTGATCAAAGCCACGGTCCGTGCCCTTTTTCACGTTCTGCATTCTCCCCTATGACTAATTCGATGATTTGGCTGCGCGCCTTGCGCGGTGTGGCCTGCGGTCCGTTGTGAGGAATGACCGATTGCACGCCGGTCAACCCGTGGATGGACGCGAAACCGATCCCGTCTAACCATGCGTGCCATTGCTCCAGTGCCTCCCGGCGCAGTCCATTGCCCTTGGTCTTGATGTAGGTATCAGCAACTTTGCCGAGTGAGTGGTTCAGCAGCATTTCGCCAATGAACCCATCCACGCCCATATCCAGCCAGGCGGTACGCGCGACCTTGCGCAGGTCATGGCTCGACCATTCGCGGCTGGCCAAGCGCCGAAACACGGAAGAGGCCTGGCTGGCGCTCATCGCCTGCCCCTTTCGGCCTGGGAACAGGTACCGGCCGGTATAGCCGCCGTCGAGTTGTGTGTTGCGATACCGGCGCAGCAGTGCCAACACTTGCGACGTCAGCGGCAGCCGATGTTCAGTACGGGTTTTGGTGTGCCTGGCCGGGATGAACCATTCGGCATGACCGAAGGCGAAGTCGGACCACTCGGCTTGCCGGCTCTCCCCTATGCGCGTGCCGTGGCAGATCATCAACAGGGCCAGCATGGCGTCGACGGGCGATGCGTCGAACAGTGCTCCTAGCGCGGGCAGTACCTCGCGCAGGTGATCGGACCGCAGTCGTCCATCTTTCGGCAAAATCTTGGTCTTGATGAAATTCGTGAACTTCATCTCAGCCATGGGATTGCTGGGAATCAGCCCGAGCGTGCGTGCTGCGCTCATGGCACGGCTCAACACTCGAAAAATCTGTCGGACGTAGGACGTCGAGCACGTCGCTTGAAGAGGCCACATCAGGGACTTGTCGAGGACGGCCGGGGTGAGTGCGCAGATAGGCATGTCGCCAAGACGAGGCTGCAGGTGCCGATCTACCACCGTGCTTACTGTGCCCTTCCAAGAATCGGAAAGCGCGGCGTCACTGGCGACACGGCCCTTGAACCACTCCAGTAGGTCGCTGAAGGTCACAAGACCTGCGAGGGCGACTGCTTCATCTGGACGGCCTAGCAACCGCTGCCGAAGCGCTGGCAACTCAGCAAATATCGCAGCCGGCCCGTAATCAGGAAAGCGGGCCAGCCGGTTCCACTTCCGACGTACCACAAGGAACCAAGTACCTGATTGTCGGCTCTGGTCGAAGCGAAATCTCAACCCAGGGTGACGCGGGTCGCGCAGGTCACGTACCCCGGCCACAGCGGCCTGTCGACGGATCTCGGCGTCCGAAAGCTTAACGATGGCAGTCGCGCTCATGCTCTTCCCCGGCAAGGAAGCTCTTCCCCAAGCAGATCAATGATGCTGTAGGTGGAGGGCCACATTCTGGCGCCGTGCGATGCGGCCAGAGCCTTGTCGCGATAAAGCGCTACTGGGGGCGCTGGTTTGTACGAAAGGTCGAGCCGATCACTGCGACAGTAAAGCGCGTAGCGGTACTCGCTAAGTTCGGGAGGGAGTTCCATGGTCATGCTGCGGCCGTCCTTCCCGCGTAGCGAGCGGAAAGCGAGCGCTCTTTGGTCGGAGCTGCTTTCACTGGCGGCACCCAGCTGGTCGACAGGTCTTCGAAGCGGTTGTACTGACCAACAAACGCAGCACGAACGGTGCCCGTCTCAATATCTCGACCCTTGCCGATGATGATTTCGGCAATGCCCTTGTACTCGCTGTTTTCGTGATAGACCTCGTCGCGGTACACAAACAGGATGACGTCGGCATCTTGCTCGATGGCGCCAGATTCGCGCAGGTCCGAGGGCACCGGGCGTTTGTTGGGACGCTTTTCGCACTCCCGGGAAAGCTGACTGAGCAGCACGACTGGAATACCCAACTCGCGGGCAATCAGCTTGCAGCCTCGGCTGATGCTGCTGACCTCTTCGGTACGGTTACCGCCCTCACCTTCCATCAGTTGCAGGTAGTCGATAACCAGCAAGTCCAGCCCATGCTTGAGCTTGTGGCGGCGCGCCATCGAGCGGATACGGCCAACGGTTCCAATAGCCCGGTCAGCGATGAACAGTGGCGCTCGCTGAATCTTGTGGGCTGCGGCCGCAAGCTGGTTGCCGTGGGACTGGCATGCTGCACCACTCTTCACCAAATTCAGTGGAATGCGGCCCTCGGAGGCAACCGCGCGGTCGATCAGCTGACCCTTGCTCATCTCCAAGCTGACCACCAGGCAGGTCTTGTTCTGCTGGATCGCTGCATGCTGCGTGATCGCCATTGCCAGCGTCGTCTTGCCCATGCCTGGGCGTCCGGCAACGATGATCAGCTGCTCTGGTTGCAGGCCACCCAGCTTTTCATCGAGATCAGCCAGCCCCGTGGACAGACCGATCAGGGTTTCACCTCGGCTCAGACGGTCGTGCCGGTCTTGCCAAACCTCGACCTGCTGGGCAAGTAGATCACTTGCCTTGACGACCTCGACCTCATCGCTACCAGCATCAATGGCCATCGCGGCGGCTTGGACTGCGGCAATTTTGGATTGCAAGTCGCCTGCGCCCTGGGCGATGTCGAGCGCTTGGCCGCTCAAGTCGTAAAGCGCCCGTTCGATGGCGCGGTCGTTCACGATACGGGCATAAGCCCGGGCGTTGGCAACGCTTGGGGTGGCCTGCACCAGCTCTGCGCAGTAGGCCAACGCGTTGTCGCCGGTGTGCAACCGACCGATGTGCTCACCAACCGTCAACAGATCGACAGCATTGCCGGCCGAATGCAGCTCGAGAATGGCGCGGAATACTTCGGCCGTCTCGGCGAAGTAGAACGATGTGGGGCTTAAGCCATCAGCGAGGATGTCAATCAGTTCCGGGCGTTGCAGCATCGCACCCAGCACGCCGTGTTCAGCCTCTGCGCTGTAGAGTTCACGCACTGTAATTTCCCTCGACGACCTTGACGAAGTTGCCAGCGTTGATCAGCCAGTCGAACGTGGCGCGGAATGGCGCACTGCCTGGCTTGCCTTGGAGTCGGCCCATCAGGAAATCGGATTCGGCCACAGTTGCGAAATATTCGGTCCAGAAATCCAGGCTTTGGTGAACATCGCTTTGGACCCAACGAGCACGAACCTGTTTCTTGCGGGATTCGGATACCAGCACCACTGCTGGCAGTTGCGGAGTCAGCAACCGGTTGAACAGATTTACGATGTCTTGCACTGGGCATGACGGCGGTCGCGAATCGCGATTGCCAGTAGGTGACGGTTCAATTGATGGTTCCTTTACGGTTCTGGGGGCAGCAGGTGCCGGGGTGGGGGGCATTTCCTGCCGGGGCGGTGGGGCATCTGGTGCCGGGGGGCATTTAG
The DNA here is from genome assembly GCF_054508135.1 of Pseudomonas sp. MLB6B. Taxonomy (NCBI): domain Bacteria; kingdom Pseudomonadati; phylum Pseudomonadota; class Gammaproteobacteria; order Pseudomonadales; family Pseudomonadaceae; genus Pseudomonas; species Pseudomonas sp. MLB6B. The sequence goes on from NZ_CP199313.1 coordinate 3,498,882, forward strand.
TGCCGGGGGCATATGCTGCCGGGGTCAGGGTGTACCAGGTGGATCGGCCGAAGCGCTGATGACTGGCCAAAACATGCGCTTCTTCCAGCCAGCGCAGTGCGTTACGAACAGCGCGCTCCGACAGGCAGGTGCGGATGCCAATGGTTGCCAACGACGGCCAGCAGACACCGTCGTCATTCGCATTATCGGCGAGGGAAATCAGCACTGATTTTTGCGCAGGGCTCATGCCCTGAAGCGGCCAACAGGCGGTCATCAGGATGGTGCTCATATGTAAATCCCAGGTGCAGGAACGCGCTCAGGCAAGTTGTTGCCTGCATCATGTGTAAGAGGCATAATTCGTCTCGCTGTGTTGAACAAGAAGCCGCCCTGCCAGGCGGTTTTTTTTCGTCTAGCTTTTGGGCCTGGATGGATGATCAGGTGTATTTGGCATCTGTCTTTTTGGTGCTGCCCACTGGAGAATCTTGGCAATTGAGCAACCGCACTTAAGCTGCCTGATCGGTCCTGATTCGTCTTTCCTGGCTATCCAGTAGGTTTTCAATCGCCTTGCCAAGCTCATACCGAACTGCGGCACCCTTGGAAGCACGAGAAATCGTCGGCTGGGTGGTATCGCATTGCCTCGCGATATCCGCCTGCGAAAGCCCAAGCTGGAACAAGCGGGTCAACATTTCAGGGATTGTCATGTGGCTTACCTATGAGTTTATGCATGGATAATCATACGAACAAGCATAGTCTCATGCAATAGAATCGCTGGAATACGTTCGCGCATATGGGAAGTGTTATGTCCGTCGCTAGCAGGCTTAGGGCCAAAATGAGGGATCTGAGCCTCAGCGAAAGCGAGTTAAGTAGGCAGTCGAAGGTCCCTCAGCCTACGATCAATCGAATTCTCTCAGGAGAAAGCTCAAGCCCACGTCGCGGGACAATCGAGGGCCTTGCAAGAGCACTCAGCGTATCCCCTGACTGGCTAATGTTTGGCGTGAGCGCGCCAACTGATTCGAACGTTGCCATGTCGCTACAACCCTCAAGATCATTCGCCTATCCAGAAATCAGTTGGGTCCAGGCAGGCATTGCAAAGGAAGCCGCTGAAGTGGGAAATCTGTCCACCAGCCCTAGACATACCTCGGACGTCTGGGCCGGCGAAGAAGCGTTTTGGCTGCGCGTAGTAGGAGCTTCGATGACAAGCGCTACAGCCCATTCATTTCCTGAAGGCTCTTTAATCCTTGTAGCGCCGGACATTGAGCCCAGACCAGGTCAGTTTGTGGTCGCCAGAATGCTGGACACTGCCGAAGCTACTTTCAAGCAGCTCGTGAAGGATGCGGGCGAGCTTTTTTTGAAACCCCTCAATCCTGCCTATCCAATGAAACCGCTAGACGAACGCTGGGAAATCGTGGGTACAGTCGTTGACGGAAAAATGCCCAAATCAGTGTTCATGATGTAGACACCTACCGCCTCACGAACCCGCTGATAGCGGGTTTTTTTTAGCCAGAAATAAATTTATGCGGAATCGTATTGACTGAATTTATGAGCATTCGTATAGTTCTAGCCATTGGAACGCATAGCCCGTTTTGAAGCCGCTCTTTACACAACTTGACGTGACCACCTCGACGCACCCAGGCCCTCACCTGGGTCGGGACAAGCTAAGTCGTCGACCACGCAGCCTCTGGACAGCTGCCGGACTCCCCTCATTGGGAGGACGCCAAACTATGCAGCCAGCCGAGAAGAACACCGTTCACGAAATGTGTGACCCGGCCAGGTTGGGATAACCGCGGCACGGCATGGTTTGGATAGGTTTCACCGATTGGCCTGCGCACGCGGGTCAGACGGGAAACCAACCAAGGAGTAGGGCCATGCTGATACTAACCCGTAAGACAGGCGAAACCATCGTGATCAACGACAACATCCGCGTGAGGGTGTTGCAGATAAGAGGCGGTCAAGTACGAATCGGTGTCGAGGCACCGGCGGACATTGCTGTCCATCGGAGCGAGATTCATAAGCTAATTAATGGGGCTATGGAAAAGCCCCACGTCGCTGGACAAGTCGCACTTGGTCCGGTGCCTTCTAGTCAATCGTTGGACCTAACTAGGCGTACGGCGCAACGCTTTGCTGAGCAAAATTTCGCTGACCCTTGGATCTATTTTCAGCATTGCGACCCTTCTAGTGCATCACCACACTCCTAGAGATATCCGGCGGTCCCTTCAAGACGAATAGCACTTTCCGTGACAATCTCGGCCACCTCTACACTTTCTAACATTGTGACCTTACCGTCGCCGTCGACGCGATGTTGAGGTGCGTTCGACCAATATTCATAGGCGATACGCTCATACAATTCCCAAAAGCTGGACTGATTGCGCAAGTTCCGGCTTTGAAAAAGCGTAAAATCACCCCTATGCATCTTGGCAGCGGAATCGATTATTGTTGCCTCGTAAATTACACCAAACTCATTTACTTGACGCCCATATTTTCGAGCATCTTCGTAGCACTCGAACATAAAACAAGAGTGGAGCCTAGAGGGCTTTGACTCGAACTCACTCACTCGAATTCCTTCGAAAATCAACTCCCTAGCGAGAGCATAGAAATTTCCCTTCTGGCCCTCGGGCCCTGTCGAGTAACACCTTAAGTTTCGACCGTAATTCCCGGGCATAACAACCGTACCATCTCCCAGCATATTCGCAGCAACATGGAAATAACTTTTCATTTTATCTCTCGCAGTCGTGGGGATTGCGGAGACTACCACGGCCCGGCGTGGGTAAAAATCCGGGACTTCTCAACCCCATATGCTCAGTAGCTGAGACCACTCATGGAAAAGATTACGCGCGGCACATGGACTGGCCAACTAGGAAAGTCGCTGGCACCTCGCGAACTGGAGGCCCTACTCTGGGTCGCCCAGGGCCTGACAACCAAGGAAATCGCGCGGCGTATGGGCATCAGCCCCGGTACCGCCGCCAACCGTATCGAAACGGTGCTCTACAAGCTCGAGGTTGGGCGTCGCATCGAAGCGGTCACCAAGGCCATGGGCCGCCAGATCATCAGCCCTCTGTGCATTGTGCTGGCCGGACTGCTAGCTATACACGCTGTCCTGGGCGACACCGACCCCATGCGCCGCGATCGCCGCGCACCCGAGCGCCGCGAATCTTTCGTGCGCATCGCCCGCAAGGCTGAGGCCTTCGCCCACAACGCCTGACCCATATAGGATCATCCATGCAAACCATCATGCATCCTGCTTTTCAGGAAAAGTTAGCCGTGCTCGCGGCGCTGCTCGAGTACAGCCGTAATTTGCGGGCCGAGACCCGCGCCAAAATCGGCGTGCCGCGCTATCAGGTGGTAGGCAGAGGCCCAACGTGGGATGTGGTCGACATGGCTACCAATTCCGTGCAGGGCTTCGCTTTCAGCTACAAGGCCGCGCTGCGCTTCGCCTCAGCTATGGAGGCTGGCGCAGTCAGTAAAAGAGGACAACTAGGACAGGCCAAAACATCCCTGATGCGCACGAATGAGCGCGTGCAGAGCTGACCGATAAAGTAGCCACTTCTCTGGGGAAGGGTGGAGAAGTTGATGACGGCGAAAAGGTTTGCTGCACGTCAGCCAGTCAAGGGATTTCGACGGTATCAAGCGCCGCTCGTGTCAGCGACCCCGTAGTCAATGAAGCCAGCCCGCACCAATCACCGAGCAGCCCGCGACGGCGCTCAGGCTACCTACACGACAGGTTCGCCATGGAACTAAGCGCGTGACCAGCAACGAAAAGCTTAACGCCTCACTAGACCACAATCGGGCCTACTTCTACACCAGCCTCAGCTAGGGCACCGTAGGCAAGCTGCTTGCCCTCAGCCCACAGCGCCCGAACAAGCTGGAAATCGGTGTTGATTTCACCCGACAGCGTAGAAGCATATAAATCTAGTTCCCACCGAGCTTGGCAACACCGGCGCCAATAGCACTTCGATATGCTGCCGACTGGCCTGGTAGAACAAGCGAACAGCTAGCGGATGCTCACATCAACCGTCCAAACAGGCTCGCCGTCAACAGGACCGCTGTCAGATATAAAAGCGACCTGCACATGCGGATTTCGCTTACGGAATTCTTCGTCGAGGTAGGCTTGTGGCTCTGCAAATTCGAGCACTACTAAGTCATCATCCCGACGTTTGATTCGGTTGAACGTCAGGCCACCATCGAACTCTAGGATGTCGTCATCTGGAATACCCTGGAGTCGACGTTTCAATTCGCCAACAGTGAAAATATTATCGCTCATTAATGCTCCTTGTAAAAAGCCCTACGCCGGATTCCTGTAATACAGCATCCCAGATCAAATTACCACCCTACCGCATCCAGCCACGGTAAGCCGCACAAATATTTAAAAAAATTAGTGCCATAAGTCGCGGCTTGCGCTATCTATCGCCCTGATGGGATTCATTCAACTAATTGAGCCCGTAGGAATCTATTGAGCTCCCTGGCCAACTGGCTTTTCTGACTTTCCCCTTGAACTCGTACAGTGCCTGCGCTTACCACATGATTAAGATAGGCGTCCTTAAGTGCTTCTTTGAGAGATACATAGGCATCCACGACTCCCTGATCGAAGTAAAGCCTGACGACAGGGTCAACAACGTCAAGCTCTTTGGCGTTTTTCTCTGTTATGGCCTTTGCAGCACCACCTAGGACTACCTCAGCTTTAGACTCTAAGAGTGTCATGCGCGCAGCCTGAGCCTCTCGCAGCGACTTTTTATTAAGAGCTTTCTCAGTGAAGACGTTGACAAAGTAGCCGCCGACGACTGTTGCAGCTACAGGTCCAAGCCAGTCCCCAAACTTGCTAATAAAAGGAAGAAATTGAACGCAATCCATTAAACACCTGAGTAAGTAGAGAAATCTTAGGTCGCTCAAGAGAGCGGTATCATAATAAAGAGGTAGTCCATAGATGACTAGATCCATCCAGCCACTTACCAAATTTTAACAACAAAGTCTGCCTAGTGAAGGCGGCACTTGCATGGAGAATTTCCATGCCCCCCCCGGCTCTAGCCCTAGGCCAGTTTACAAGCTCTTCCACCCTCTTTCATCAATGACACCAACCTGCCGCTGCTGGCGGCGCTGGAGCCCCTATGCATATCGAAGACTCCGGTGACGTTGACAAAGTCACCGAACAACGCATGGCCGATCTTCTCGGCTGCACCAAACGCGCCTTGGAAGGCCGCCGGCTCCGCGCCGCGATCCCCGAGGGCGTATGGATGAAGCACGGCGGCCGAATTATTTACAGTAAAAAGAGGTACGACGAATGGCTGGAAAGCCAATGGATTTACCCCCAGGGATCGACATTCATCATGGATCGCTCCGACTCCGGTTCATGTGGGAAGGTACTCGCCGAAGTGAAACCCTTCCCTACCCCGCGTCACAAAAAGGCATCAAAGCTGCATCCCAGCTTCGCGATCAAATAACCAGCCTGGTCAAACTCAACCTTCTCGATCATGACAAATACGCGGAGTTGTTTCCCAGCTCCGCTGCTGTGATTGGCGGCATTCCAACGTTTGGGGAGTACGCGCAGTTGTGGCTGGATAGCCGGGAGATTACTGCCGGCACCAGGCTCAACTACAAGAGCACGCTGAACCTATATTGGGTGCCACACCTGGCGCTGGTGCGCATCGATCTAGTCACCTCAACGTTGCTCCGCAGGATCGTAGCGGCATCGAAGTGGACGTCGCCGGCGGTAAAGCGCAATGCGATGGTGAAGCTGTCGACCATCCTGCGCTCTGCGGTACTGGATGGCCTGATATCACGCAACCCGGCTGACTCGATCCAGCTGCCGGCCAGGACACGAAAAGAGGTTGATCCTTTCACCCTGGATGAAGCCAACGCAATCATCGCGCAGTTGTATGCACACAAGCATTGGCCCAGCCAGATCTATGCAGCGTTCTTCGAGTTTATGTTTTTCACTGGCTTACGGCTATCCGAGGGCCTGGCCCTGCGGTGGGACACCTTCGACCAGACGAAGAAGACTATCCATGTCCGGCGCACAATCGCCTTGGGCGTGGTTGAGGAAAGGACGAAAACGGGCAGAGATCGGTTCGTGTTGCTTAACGAAAGAGCGCTGCACGCTTTGGAGTTTGCCCGCCAGTACGCCGAGCGTCGTAAGCTGGGGAAAGGCCAGTTCACTGAATCGCCCTTCATATTTCCGCCTGGAAAGAACGGCGAGTTCGTCAAGCAGACCTCGGACGTTCACCATCAGTGGCGCCCTACCCTTAAGGCGCTGGGTGTCCGCTATCGACCACCGTATAACTGCCGTCACACCTATGCGACAATATGCTTAATGTCCGGTCTCAACCCCGCATTCATCGCCCAACAGCTCGGGCATAGCGTGCAGATGCTTCTGTCGACTTATGCACGTTGGATCAACTCAGCCTCTGATTGGCAGGAGCTCGAAAAGCTCCAGATTGGTCCCAAATTGGTCCCAGGCTGAAAAAGCATTCTGTAAGTTACTGATAGGTAAGGCAATTGATCTCCACCGCTAATATCACCATGCAGTTCGGCTCCAAGCCGCTCTTCGAAAACGTCTCCGTCAAATTCAACAACGGCAACCGCTATGGCCTGATCGGTGCCAACGGCTGCGGCAAGTCCACCTTCATGAAAATCCTCGGCGGTGACCTGGAGCCCAGCGGCGGTCAGGTCATGCTCGAGCCCAACACCCGCCTGGGCAAGCTGCGCCAGGATCAGTTCGCCTACGAAGAATTCAACGTCGTCGATACGGTGATCATGGGCAACGGCCCGCTGTGGAAGGTCAAGGCGGAGCGCGAGCGTATCTATTCGCTGCCGGAAATGACCGAAGAAGACGGCATGGCTGTCGCCGAACTGGAAACCGAGTTCGCTGAAATGGACGGCTACACCGCCGAATCCCGTGCCGGCGAACTGCTGCTGGGCCTGGGCATTCCGCTGGAACAGCACTTCGGCCCGATGAGCGAAGTGGCGCCTGGCTGGAAGCTGCGTGTGCTGCTGGCCCAGGCATTGTTCTCGGACCCGGACGTGCTGCTGCTCGACGAACCGACCAACCACCTGGACATCAACACCATCCGCTGGCTGGAAACGATTCTGACGGCGCGTAACAGCACCATGATCATCATTTCCCACGACCGGCACTTCCTCAACAGCGTCTGCACGCACATGGCCGACCTGGACTACGGTGAGCTGCGCCTGTTCCCGGGCAACTACGACGAGTACATGACCGCCGCGACCCAGTCGCGCGAGCAGTTGCTGTCGGACAACGCCAAGAAGAAAGCGCAGATCGCCGAGCTGCAGACTTTCGTCAGCCGCTTCTCGGCCAACGCTTCGAAAGCCAAGCAGGCCACCTCGCGCGCCAAGCAGATCGACAAGATCCAACTGGCCGAAGTCAAGCCGTCGAGCCGGGTCAGCCCGTTCATCCGCTTCGAGCAGACCAAGAAGCTGCACCGCCAGGCGGTGGTGGTCGAGAAGATGGCCAAGTCGTTCGACGACAAGGTGCTGTTCAAGGACTTCAGCTTCACCGTCGAAGCCGGCGAGCGCGTGGCGATCATCGGCCCCAACGGCATTGGCAAGACCACGCTGCTGCGCACACTGGTCGGTGAGCTGCAGCCGGATGCCGGTGCGGTGAAGTGGACCGACAGCGCCGAGGTCGGTTACTACGCGCAGGACCACGCGCACGACTTCGAAGACGACGTGACGCTGTTCGACTGGATGGGTCAGTGGGTCAGCGGTGAGCAAGTCATCCGCGGCACCCTGGGGCGCATGCTGTTCTCCAACGACGAGATCCTCAAATCGGTGAAGGTCATCTCCGGTGGCGAGCAGGGGCGCATGCTGTTCGGCAAATTGATCCTGCAAAAGCCCAACGTGCTGGTGATGGACGAACCCACCAACCACTTGGACATGGAGTCGATCGAAGCGCTGAACCTTGCGCTGGAGAACTACCCCGGCACGTTGCTGTTCGTCAGTCACGACCGTGAGTTCGTCTCCTCGCTGGCAACTCGAATCGTCGAGTTGACGCCCGAAGGCGTGGTCGATTTCAGCGGCACCTACGACGATTACCTGCGCAGTCAGGGTGTGGTGGTCTGATGCCGCTGGCCGCAAGAAACGGCGTCTAGGTGCAATGCCAGCCAGTTAAGATACACGCCTTGAGCCTTGGCTCGTAGGCTGCAGAATCCGATGCTTGGAAACGGGCGTCGGATTTTTTATGCGTCTAGCAAAAGTACTGCCCCTCACTCACGAAATGGCATTAAGACCAAATGCTCTTGGGGGAAGAGGTGTACGGTCCCGGAATGAGAGGGTACGGATTGATCGTGGATCGCTCCGGGTTTCTCGTCCAGTCTTCACAGATCATCTTGAACGGCGAGCGCCATCGTAAACCCTTGAAGTATCTGGCGAAGTTGTAAGCCATTACAAAAGCCAGTATGTGCACCTCTAATGCAGCGAAGTCGAGAATGATGAGCGGCCTTGATCGTGGCGTCTTTGATCATACGGCTCATGCGCTCGAGCTGACCGTTGGTCTATGGTGGTGAGCCTTGGTCAATGTTTATGCCGTGCTAGTGGCAGACGCGATCAAACATATGCCACCAAACTTATTGGTCGCGCCGTTGCGATAGCGAGGTGGCTCGATGAAGGCTGCACTATCGTCAGCCAGGGCAGTGTGGCAGGCCACATCCGAGCTTTCGATTCGACTTGTCTCGGACTGAACATCCAAGACACTGCGATTTGCTGGGACTAGGCACCTGGTAATTTTATCAGTAGCGCACGTTTAGAAATTGCCACAGCATGCGCCGTATACGGACATGAAACAAGGTGATTCTATGGGCAGCGAAAGTGAAGCCACGAAAATTTTCTTTAAATCTTCGGAGGGTGTCTGCTCTCTGTTAGACGATCAAGGAAATCGTACGTATTTGAAAGCTGGGCATGCGTTGCTAGCTGAAGTAAAGACGGAAGGTTCAACACCAATCGAGATTTGCATGACGGACAGGCTAGGCAGTGTACTTGGAATGCATGTTTCAGCAGCCAGTATTCCCTATATGCCTTATGGGTTCAGCGCGCCAAATTTCTTGGAAAGAAAAACGCTAGGCTTCAGTGGTGAGCTGCACGACGCCGCCGCACGGTGTTATTTATTGGGTGTGGGTTATCATAGGCCTTATAGTCCAGCCCTCATGAGGTTTATTCGTTCGGACGATGCAAGCCCATTTGGTGCGGGAGGTATAAACGCCTACGCTTACTGTGGTGGAGATCCTATAAACAATATCGATCCTTCTGGACACTCTTTCGTCAAATTCTTCAAGAACCTCTTGACTGATCGACCAAAAAGAAAAGCCAACGAGTACAAATCTTATGTATCGTCTCAATTGGAAAAACTAGAGGCGGTCAAGGTTTACGAGCTCCAAGGTGAAGGTATTCATAAAGCTGAGCAGGGGTATAACCAACACCTTAGGCTGACCAATGCCCTTAAAGAGATTACAATTTCAAAAAAACTATCCAAAGCGGCTCAACGCCATATGGATAAACATGGGCTTGACGCCACAGATAAATTGGAATCTTTTAATAGGCGAAGAATTTGGTTGGAAACTAAAAAATCCAAAATGGAATCCTATGCGATTGAATACCGGAAATACATAAAGGCGGCCGCTAAAGAAAATTCTGAATCTCGACAACCCCATCTGAACGCTGCGAACACACAGGTCAGGCAAGACACATCGAACATACAGAAGCCGAAAGGGCATTTTCAGTGGGAACAGCCATAATAGTTGCACGTGTTAATTTTTGGAATGATTAGAGCGCGTGCTTACTTTCTCAGAAGCAAGTGCAGTTTGAAAGGGCGCATCCAGGGTTCAGGCCGTACGACGTCGTGAAGTCGAGCTGAGCCCCGCGCGCCGAATCGAAAGCTTGCCGCCTCGCCACTTCCTGAACGTGAAGAACGTCGAAAATCCAGAGATCGAGAGTAGTACCCAGGACGCCCGCTTGGGGTCTGTCAACATGCTTATCGCAAAGCTGACAGCCCTTGAAAAGGTAATTGTGGTTGAGTTCAGCTGGCGTGCGATGACGCGTTCGGACAAGACACTGAGCCACCTATTTCATTACTTTCCATGACTTACCCCGCAGAGGCTTGCACCGCTAGTTAATGCACCACGTGATCAGCCAAACGCCCCTGAAGCGAAGCAGCAGCCAAGTGCGCCAAGTTTTGGCTCAACTGACTGACATTGGTGCCCAGGCGCCATTTTTCGTTACAGCAGAGCTGCTCAGCACTCGACGAACGCCACCGCCAAGCCACCCCGCGAGGTTTCCTTGTAGTTGGCGTGCATGTCGGCGCCAGTGTCGCGCATGGTGCGGATCACCCGGTCCAGCGAAATGAAGTGCTCGCCGTCGCCGCGCAGCGCCATCTGCACGGCGTTGATGGCTTTGACGGCCGCGATGGCGTTGCGCTCGATGCACGGCACCTGCACTAGGCCGCCGACCGGGTCACAGGTCAGGCCCAGGTTGTGCTCCAAGGCGATCTCGGCGGCGTTCTCGACTTGCGCCGGGGTGCCGCCGAGGATGTCGGCCAGGCCGGCGGCGGCCATGGAACAGGCCGAACCCACCTCCCCCTGACACCCCACTTCCGCACCGGAAATCGAAGCGTTCTTCTTGCACAGGATGCCCACTGCGGCAGCCGCCAGCAGGAAGTTGACCACGTCGTCGTCGCAGGCGCCGGGGTTGAACTTCATGTAGTAGTGCAACACCGCTGGAATGATGCCGGCCGCACCGTTGGTGGGCGCGGTGACCATACGCCCGCCGGCGGCGTTCTCTTCGTTGACAGCCAAGGCGAACAGGTTCACCCACTCCATCGCGCTCAAGGTCGAGCCGATGACGTTGGGTTTGCCGATTTCCTGCAAGCTGCGGTGCAGCTTGGCGGCGCGGCGCTTGACCTTCAGGCCACCGGGCAAGATGCCTTCGTTGTGCAGGCCGTTTTCCACACACTGCTGCATGGCGGCCCAGATTTTCAGCAGGCTGGAACGGATTTCTTCTTCACAGCGCCAGGCGCGCTCGTTGGCCATCATCAGTTGGCTGACGCTCAGGTGGTAGGTCTTGCACAAGGCCAGCAACTCGGCGCCGGAGGAAAACTCGTAGGGCAACTCGACCTGGCTGTCGGTGCTGGCCGGTGCATCGATCTCGCGCTCTTCAACGATGAAACCCCCGCCGACCGAATAATAGGTCTGGCTCAGCAGGCTCTGCTCGCCCTGCCATGCCTCGATCGTCATGGCGTTGGGGTGGTACGGCAGGCTTTCGTCGAGCAGACGCATGTCGCGGGCATAGTCGAAATCCACCGGCCGGCTACCGTCGAGCATCAGGCAGCGCTCTTCGTGCAGTTGCGCGATGCGCGGCTCGATGCTGTGCGGATCGATCTGATCGGGCCATTGGCCCATCAGGCCGAGGAGGCAAGCGCGGTCGGTCGCATGGCCGACACCCGTGGCCGACAGCGAGCCATACAAGCGCACTTGGACCCGTGTCACCTGTTCCAACAGACTGGCTGCACGCAGCGCCTGAGCGAAAGTGGCGGCGGCCCGCATCGGCCCCACGGTGTGGGAGCTCGAAGGACCGATGCCGATCTTGAACAGGTCGAATACACTGATAGCCATGCTAATACCTCGCGGTGCGACGCCCTGGGGCTGACGCACGGAGCCTGCGGAACGTAGATGTTTACTGTTGTTGAAGCCTATGGTGTTCCGCAGCGCTTACAATGACCAACGAAAATTCCTAACCAAGCCTTTAGCAGGACTAAACCATGAAGGGGCAGTTGAATGGCCAGGTGTACGTCTGGCTGCATGTGTTCGCCTGTGCCGGCCGGCATTTGTCGTTCACCCGCTGCGCGCAGGAGCTGCACATCACACCCGGCGCGGTCAGCCAGCAGATGCGCTTGCTCGAAGAGCGCCTGGGCTTTCGGCTGTTCGTGCGCCGTGCCCGTGGCGTGGAACTCACCGCCGAAGGCCAGCGTCTGGCGCAGACCGTCAGCGATGCCTACGGCAGCATCGAGGCCGAGCTGTTGCGCCTGGACGCCGGGGAAATCCGCGGCACCCTACGCTTGCGCTCGATCCCCTCGTTTCTGGCGAAATGGCTGACGCCGCGCCTGCCGCGCTTCCAGCAGCGCTACCCGGACATCGAGCTGCGTCTGGTGGCCGAAGACAGCAGCCAGGCGCTGGACCAAAGCGAATTCGACCTGGCCATCGACCTCAACGATGGCAGCTACCCGGGCATGCTCTCCACGCCACTGCTCGACGAACAGATCTTCCCGGTCTGCTCTCCAGCCCTGCTGCGCGGCCGCCCGCCCCTGCATGGCCCAGCGGACTTGGTGCACTACCCCTTGCTGCATGACATCACCGCCTGGCGCGGCAGCTCGGAATACGCCGAATGGGAGTTCTATCTGGACGGCATCGGTGCAGGCGGGCTCGACGTGCGCCGCGGCCATACCTTCAACCGCAACCACTTGAGCATTGAGGCCGCCATCGCCGGTGTGGGCGTGGCCATCGCCCGCCGTACACTGCTCAACGACGAACTGGAGCGCGGCGCGCTGATCGTGCCGTTCGGCGTGCCGATCCCCAACCATAAGCGCTATGTCCTGCTGTACTCCCAGGCCGGGCTGTTGCAGCCTGGCGCGCGGGCGGTGCACGACTGGTTGGTGGAGGAAGCGCAGCATTTCCGCGCGCTGCACCCGCTGGCGTTGGTCGATGCGGGTGGGCTGCAATGAACGCGGGCTTCAGGGTTGCACAGACGTTCCAGACGCGGTCGGCTAACGGCGGTTAGGCTGTAAGCGCGGTCTGGCCGAGCGCAGCCCATCGCACCTTAGGCATCGTCTGCGCGTTTGCCTGCCAGCACTGAGGTAGCGGCCGGATGCGCACCTGTCGAATGCTGCTTCTCCCTTGAATCCGGCGCCCTGGAGACGCCCATGAGCAACTGGATCGACCTCAACCAAGACGCCGCCACCGGTATCGAGTCGGTTCGCGCGCATTTCGTCGGGCACGCCTACGACCCGCATTTCCACGACAGCTTTCTGGTAGGCGTCACCGAACAGGGCGTGCAGCAGTTCAATTGCCGACGCGTGCGCCACCAGAGCACACCCGGCCAGGTGTTCCTGCTCGAACCCGGTGAGCTGCACGACGGCCACGCACCGACGGCCGACGGTTTCACCTACTCAATGCTCTACCTCGACCCCCAATGGCTGGAGCGCGAGCTGCGCGCCGTGTTCGAGCAGGTGCCGCAGCACGCCCTGCCGGGCTTTGCCGACACCCTGTGCCAGGACCCGCTGCTGGCCGGCGCCACCTTGCGAGCGTTCCAGGCGCTGCATGGCAAGGAGCTGCGCATCGTGCGCCAGACCGCCAGCGACGAGCTGCTCGCCGCCCTCACCCGCCATTTGCAATGGCGCAAGCGCCTGCACCCCGACCCACGCCTGCCGCTGACCGCCCAGGGCGCGCGGGAATACCTGCACGCCCACGCCCATCAGGACATCGGCCTGGACGAGCTGGCCGCTGCCTGCGGCACCGACCGCTACCGGCTGACCCGCGCCTTCAAAGCCGCCTATGGCCTCGCGCCGCATGCCTACCTGATTCAATTGCGCCTGTCCCAGGCGCGCAGTCTGCTGGCCCGTGGTTTTATCCCGGCGGATGTCGCCTCGCGTCTGGGTTTCGCCGACCAGAGCCACTTGGGCCGCTGGTTCCGTCGCGCCTACCGGCTGACGCCCGCCGACTACCGCAAGCGCTGCACAAAGCTTCCAGACTAGGCGGCGCCCATACGCCACGCTGGGCTCGCATTCATCTAGAGCCCTGCCCATGTCAGACACTTTATTGCCTTTCGCCTTATTCGCCTTCGCCGCCAGCATCAGCCCCGGGCCGACCAACCTGCTGATCCTGGTCCATGCCGCCCGGCGTGGGTGGCGCGCCAGCCTCACGCCGGTGCTGGCCGCCTGCGCGGCGGCGGCGGGCATCGTGCTAGTGGTGGGTTTGGGGCTGGGCGATTGGCTGCTGGGCCAACCGCAGGTGCAGCGCTGGCTGGGTTGGCTGGGAGTGGCCTGGCTAAGCTGGCTGGCCGTGCAGATGCTGCGCAGCGCCAGCGCGCCGCTGCAAGAGGCCAAAGCTCGGGCGTTCGGCCCGGGCGCTGCGGCGAGCTTGCAGTTGCTCAACCCCAAAGTGTGGTGGATGGCGGTGGCGGTGATCGGCGTGTTCGCCAGCCCGACACTGCCGGTTTGGCTGCTGGCGGTGGTGTTCCTGCTGGTCGCGCTGCCGTGCATGGCCGCCTGGGCCTGGCTGGGCGCCAGCAGCGCGCGCTGGTTGCAGGCGCCAGGCGCGCTGCGCTGGTTCAACCGAGGCCTGGCGGGGCTGCTGTTGGCCTCCGCCTGGCTCAGCCTGCTGTGAATCGCGAAGGGGGGCGATCGGGTGAAGGCTTACGACTTGGGGCCAGCCACGTCGGCTTGCGTCAAGCGCCGGGTACTGAATATCGCGATCGACAACCCAAGGATCGCCACGCTACCGCCCACCAGCCCAATGTTGGCCACGCCCAGCTGGCTGCTGACGATGCTGCCCAGCAACGCGCCGCCGCCGATGCCGATGTTGTAGATACCCGAGAACAGCGCCATGGCCACGTCGGTGGCGTCGCTGGCCAGTTTCAGCGTTTTGGCCTGCAACGACAGGCTGAAGCTGAGGATGGCGATGCCCCAGAACATGCTCAGCCCCGCAAACGCATAGAAGTTGCCCGACAACGGCAGCAGCGACAGCAGGCACGCGCCCAACACACCAATGGCCCCCAGCAGGAAACCATGGGGGAAGCGCTCGCTGTAACGGCTGAACAGCACCGAACCGAACAGGCCGGCGCCGCCGAACAGCAGCAACACCAGGGTGGTGCGTTCGCCGCCGATCTTGGCGACGTCCAGCGCGAACGGCTCGATGTAGCTGTAGGCGGTGAACTGCGCGGTGATCACCAGCGCGACAAGTAGGTAGGTGATGACCAGCGCCGGGCGCTTGAACAGAACCGGCAAGCTGCGCAGCGAACCCGAATTCTGGCTGGGCAGCAACGGCAGCGACTTGAACAGGCACAGCAAGGTGCCCAGCGCCACGGCGGCGATCCCGAGGAAGGTCATGCGCCAGCCCAGGGCCTCGCCCACTACCCGCCCCAGCGGAATGCCCAGCACCATGGCCAACGTGGTGCCGGTCGCCAGCAACCCCAGCGCCTTGGCCTGCTGCCCCGGCGGCGCCACACGCACCGCCAGCGAGGCGGTGATGGCCCAGAACACGGCATGGGCCAGGGCGATGCCGATCCGACTGACCAGCAGCATGGCGAAGCTCTGCGCCAGCCACGACAGCACATGGCTGACGATGAACACCACGAACACCACCGTCAGCAGGCGCCGGCGCTCGACGTTGCGGGTCATCAGCATCATCGGCAGCGAAGCCAGTGCCACGACCCAGGCGTAGATGGTCAGCATCAACCCCACCTGGGCCGGGGTCATGGCAAAACTGCGGCCGATGTCGCTGAGCAGCGCCACCGGCACGAATTCGGTGGTGTTGAAGATGAACGCGGCCAAGGCCAGCGCAATGACGCTGAGCCAGCTGCCGCCGCCCACCGGAGCAGGAATCGAGGTAGGGATTGGACCGTTCATGGGCGAGGTGGGGTTCTCCGAAACGCAGCAATGAGAAATACGCCATCCGCCCATGGGGGCGCCGGCGAGAAAACTGTTATTGGAAGGATTGCCAGGCATGGTACGCGCCGCGAGATTGAGCGGCAACCGCTCAGGGCCATGCGAACGGATGCTGGCGGTAATCGGGCAACGGGTTCTGCAAACAGCTGGACAGAAGGCAGGACAGCGATAGCGGACGCTCAACGCCCGTGGCTGCCACGCGTGCCATCTGCGACGCAATCTTCCAGCCCGTCTTGCACGCCGATACGGCACAACCCGGCCGGCCTTTGCGCACCCGCTCTACTTCAAGGCTTTACGGCACGCAATGAACGCCCTACTTTCGCAGCTCGATGCTTGGCGCAGTGGCCGACGCAAGCTATGCTGACGAGCATAGCCATGTGCCACCACCGGACTAGACCTTGCCCAGCAACTCCACTCGACAGACCATCGCCCGCCAATGGCGACTGCTCAAGCTGTTGCCCACCCAGCACCCTGGGACCACTTCCACCCATCTACACCGTGCCCTTGCCGAGGCAGGCCACAGCACCAGCAAGCGCACCATCGAGCGCGACCTGAACGAGCTGGCGACGCTGTTTCCGCTGCGTTGCAACGACAAAGGCACGCCGTTCGGCTGGTATCTGCGGCCCGACCCTACCCTGCACGGCCACGTGCCCATCACCCTGACCGAGCGTGCACCGCATTCACGCGAAATCGAGCTGTACCTATGGGTGGACGCCGCCCTAGCCGATCAACTGCTCGACGCGCCCTTGGCTGACGACATGCAACTGCGGCGCGATAACCAGGGCGGCGCTCACGTGGCTGCCACGATGAACGACGAGCCCCAGCTCATGGCCTGGCTGCTGGCCCATGCCGGCTCGCTACGGATCAAGCGCCCCCATGCGCTGCGTACGGCCATGCGCGAGCGTTTGCAACACGCACTGACGCTGAACCACGCCTGAATCCAAACCGCGCGGTCGTTGTGCAATCTGCGCCACCGGTAGCGCTTCGAACCGCAAGCATCGGCCACGGTCCATAGCCAGGCGCTGTGCGGCAGTGGCAAGCCCTGCGATCGAGCCATCGGGCCGACTCAGGACATGCCCGCCACAGCCAGCCCTCTAGCCGTGACAGGACCGCCCAATGCCCGCCAAACCGCCTTCACCTTTCACCCCTACCGGTTTCGTCAACGTGCGCGGTGCCCGTGAGCACAATTTGAAGAACGTCGATGTGCAGATTCCCCGCGACGCCTTGGTGGTCTTCACCGGCGTATCGGGTTCGGGCAAATCGTCGCTGGCCTTTTCCACGGTGTATGCCGAAGCCCAGCGCCGCTACTTCGAGTCGGTGGCGCCCTATGCGCGGCGCCTGATCGACCAGGCCGGCGTACCGGACGTCGACGCCATCGAAGGGCTGCCGCCGGCGGTCGCCTTGCAGCAGCAGCGCGGCACGCCCAGCGCGCGTTCGTCAGTGGGCAGCGTCACCACCCTGTCGAGTTCGATCCGCATGCTCTACTCGCGCGCCGGCCACTACCCCGACGGCCAGGCGATGCTCTACGCCGAAGACTTTTCCGCCAACACCCCGCAAGGCGCCTGCCCCGAGTGCCATGGCCTAGGCCGGGTCTACGAGGTCACCGAACAGACCCTGGTGCCCGACCCTTCGCTGAGCATCCGCCAGCGCGCCGTGGCCGCCTGGCCCCCGGCCTGGCAGGGGCAGAACCTGCGCGACATTCTGGTGACCCTGGGCCATGACGTGGACATCCCTTGGCGCGACCTGCCACAGAAGACCCGTGACTGGATTCTGTTCACCGACGAAACCCCGACCGTACCGGTGTACGCCGGCCTGACCCCGGCACAGACCCGCGCGGCCCTGTCGCGCAAGCTCGAACCCAGCTACCAAGGCACGTTCAGCGGCGCGCGGCGTTACGTGCTGCACACCTTCATGCATTCGCAAAGCGCACAGATGCGCCAGCGCGTGTCGCAGTTCATGCGCCCCGGGCCATGCCCGGCCTGCCATGGCAAACGGCTCAAGCGCGAGGCGCTGAGCGTGACCTTCGATGGCCTGGACATTGCCGAGCTGTCGCAGCTGACCCTCGACGAGTTGGGCGAGGTGCTGCAGCGAGTCGCCGCCGGCAGCGACGAGCCCTCGGGCAAGCCGGTCCTGCCTGCGGAAAAGCGCTTGGCCGCGCAACGCATCGCCGAAGAGCTGCTGGCCCGCCTGCAAAGCCTGCTCGATCTGGGTTTGGGCTACCTGTCGCTGGGGCGCAGCACGCCTAGCCTGTCGTCGGGCGAATTGCAGCGCCTGCGCCTGGCGACCCAGCTCAATGCGCAGTTGTTCGGCGTCATCTATGTGCTGGACGAACCTTCGGCCGGCTTGCACCCGGCCGACAGCGAAGCCTTGTACAGCGCCTTGCAGCGGCTCAAGGAAGCCGGCAACTCGGTGTACGTGGTCGAGCACGACGTCGAGACCATGCGCCGCGCCGATTGGCTGGTCGATGTCGGCCCCGATGCCGGCGAACGGGGCGGCCGCGTACTGTACAGCGGCCCACCGACAGGGCTGGCAGACATCGCCGACTCACGCACCCGTCCCTATGTGTTCGATGAACACGCGCGCATTGCACGTGCACCACGCCAGCCCGAGCAATGGCTGCACCTGCAAGGCATAACCCGCAACAATCTGCACGAGGTGGACGTCGCCATACCGCTGGGCTGCTTCACCTCGGTGACCGGCATCAGCGGCTCGGGCAAATCCAGCCTGGTCAGCCAGGCGTTGCTGGAGCTGGTCGGCGCGCGACTGGGCCGTGGCCCGGCGACGAGCGAGGGCGAAACGCCCAGCCTGGAGGACGACGCCGAGCTGCCCAGCACGGGCGAAATCACCCAGGGCATCGAACACCTCAAGCGTCTGGTGGATGTGGACCAGAAACCCATCGGCCGTACCCCGCGCTCGAATCTGGCCACCTACACCGGGCTGTTCGACGCCGTACGCAAGCTGTTCGCCAATACCGATCAGGCCAAGGCCCAAGGGTTCGACGCCGGGCGCTTTTCCTTCAACGTGGCCAAGGGTCGCTGCCCGCAGTGCGAGGGCGAAGGGTTCGTCAGCGTCGAGTTGCTGTTCATGCCCAGCGTCTACGCGCCCTGCCCGACCTGCCACGGCGCGCGCTACAACCCCGAGACGCTGGCCGTGACCTGGCAAGGCCTGAGCATCGCCGACGTCCTGCAACTGACCGTCGGCCAGGCGTTGGAGGTGTTCGCCGAGCAGGCGGCCATCCGCCGCAGCTTGCAGGTACTGGCCGACATCGGCCTGGGCTACCTGCGCCTGGGCCAGCCGGCTACGGAACTGTCGGGGGGCGAGGCGCAGCGCATCAAGCTGGCGACCGAGCTGCAACGCCAAGCGCGTGGTGCGACCTTGTACGTGCTCGACGAACCCACCACGGGGCTGCACCCTGAAGACGTCGACCGCCTGTTGGTACAACTCAACCGCCTGGTCGATGGCGGCCACAGCGTGCTGGTGGTGGAACACGACATGCGCGTGGTGGCGCAGAGCGACTGGGTGATCGACATCGGCCCGGGTGCCGGCACC
Source organism: Pseudomonas sp. MLB6B (assembly GCF_054508135.1). Classification (NCBI taxonomy): domain Bacteria; kingdom Pseudomonadati; phylum Pseudomonadota; class Gammaproteobacteria; order Pseudomonadales; family Pseudomonadaceae; genus Pseudomonas; species Pseudomonas sp. MLB6B. Next base: position 3,518,068 of record NZ_CP199313.1, read on the forward strand.
CAAGGCGGTCGCGTGGTTGCGGCGGGTACGCCCGATGAGGTCGCGGCCTGCGCAGAAAGCCGTACGGCACGCTTTCTGGCGCAGTGCTTATAAAAACGGCCCAGTGGCGTGAGTCGAGCGCAAGGAAACTGGCCACATGAGCCGTGCCACTAGCCGGGGGGAGTACTGCCCCGGCCTCAGGCATGGATGCGGGCCACCGTGCCAGCGCCTTGCCGGCGCTGCTGCTGGCGCAGCTGGCCGACCAGCGCCACGAGGTCGCGGCAGCTGTTCAAGCTGTCGATCGGTACGCCGGTGAGGGTCACGCAATCGTCAAGGTTCGTACCCTGGCCCAAGCGCAGGGTCAGGCAGACCCCATCCGGGCAGGACACTTCGCAGCGATCGGGCAGGCACGCCTGCTCGATCATCTGTCGCAGTTCCAGCGTTGAAACACCTATCAAAGACATGTCGCCAACCTCGCTGTAGCCAGTGCGCCGCGTGGTGAACACCTGGGCTGGGCACAGCGCACGGCGAGCACGACATCGCGCTTGCTGAAGGCCTGGGCGCATTCTGCCGCGCCGTGTCCGGTAGCCGTGCTGCGCGCTATCGGCCTGGCCCTGCAGCACTGGCATGTGCATGAGTGCCGACAGGTGTTCGGCGCAGCTACACCCACCATAGTGGAAGAAGGCCAACGACCTATGACCGTCCGGCTGACTGCCGGGTAAAGGCGACCGGTGGTCTGCGAGGCTGACAGGCGCGTCGAACCGGTCGCCTCTACACGACGCGATCGTTTGAAAGGCTCGGCAGTGGCCGTCCGCTGCACAGCAGCGACAGATCGCCAGCGATGTCGGGTTCAGCAAAGCCGTCTGCGCGATCGGACAACGCGCGGCAGCGCAATGCGGCACACTAGGCGCCGTGTGCGGCAGGTCAGCCCCCTGCCGAAACGTACCGCCGGGGTTCGAACCGGGCGCTTCGAGGTTTTCCGACTGGTTCAGTGCCCTATCGTCCGAGAGACCAACCATGCCCACCCTCAAGACCGCCCTGCACCAGGGCCGCTTCGTCTGCATCCTGGAGTTCGTGCCCAAACCTTCGGCCGCGCGCTTCGACGCACTGGCAAGCATGATGGGCCGTCGCGAGCTGTGCGGCTGGCCGATGACGGTGTCGATCGGCGACCGGGTCGGCAGCCGCCTGGACCTGTCGCCGCTGGAGGCCCATGCCAGCTTGGCGCGCCCCATGCCGACCCTGCTGCATTTTTCCGGCAAGGACCGCGAGCGCCAGGACCTCCTGGCCCAGCTCGAACCCATGGACGCCGCCGGCCTCGACCAGTTGCTGGTGCTGACCGGCGACCGCCTGCAAGGCCACGAGCCCGGCGCCCACCCGGTGCGCTACCTGGAGTCGGTCGCAGCCTTGGCCATCGTGCGTCAGGCCCGCCCGGACTGGCTGCTGGGCGCGGCGCTGAACCCGTTCAAGTACTACGAGGAAGAAGGCGGCGCGCAGTATTTCAAAGCGGCGAAGAAGCTGCGCGCCGGCGCGGATTTTCTCGACCTGCAACTGGGTTTCGACATGGCCAAGCACGTCGAAGCCTGGAATTGGATGCAGGACCAACCTACCCCCAAGCCGCTGATCGCCTGCCTAATTGCCGTTACCCATGGCCGCGCCAAGATGCTCCAGCACGTGGCCGGGGTCACGGTATCGGCCTCGATGCTGCGCATGCTCGAAGCCGAGGCCGAGGTGTCCAAGGCGTTCGCGCAAGGCCGCAGCCTGCGCCGCCTGGCATTGCAGATCACCCAGCTGCAACGCATCGGCTACGCCGGGGTGCATTTGTCGGGTATGCATGAGCCAGAGCAGATGACCGCCTTGGAGACGGCCATCGACGCCTGCCAGGCTGAGATCGAGGACCAGGCCCAGTGGCAGGCGGCCTGGGCCGAGGCCTGGCACATGCCGGGTGTAGCACCGGTCGACTTTCGTCCAGAGGGAGCTCAGTGGGCGTTGGGGCAAGCGCAGGTGAAGCCGTCGTTCAAGGAAGCGACGCGGGTCCGATTGCTCGCAGCGCTGCACCATCAGGTGTTCGGCGGCGCGACCGCACTGAGCCGAGCGTTCGCCTGGTTCGTGCGCCGGCCGCTGTGGCAAGGCGCCCGCGGTGGGCGCTGGTTGCATCGCCTGGAACGCGCGGCGAAGCGACCGCTGGTGGGCTGCGACACCTGCGGGCGCTGCCGCCTGGAACAAACCTTGTACGTGTGCCCGGAGACCTGCCCCAAGGGACTGGCCAATGGCCCGTGCGGCGGCACACGGCTTAACCGTTGCGAGTTCGGCGACCGCGAATGCATCCATAGCGTGCGCTACCGCACCGCCAAGGCGGATCGGGTGGCCGCGCTGGCCAGCGAAGCGTTGATCGACTGCGTGGAGGTGGGCAGCCGGCATCGCAGCTCGTGGCCCGGGTGGTTCGACGCCACGCAGCATAGGGTCGAGCTGCACGCTGCCCAGCCAGAAAGCGCGGATCGCCTCGAACATGAGCTTCGTTGAAAACGTGACCGCTCGGTACTCAGGTCGCGCGGTTCCCCACTGAACATACGCAATCATCAGTGCCCATCGCACACCTTATGGAAGAAGGCAGTCACTTCGCGCGCGTTCAGGCATACTGGACCCATGCCTGCTTACGGGGCGGCGGGTGGAAAATGCCTTAGCCCCCTCGTCTTCATGCAACCCTGGACCACCACCGCCGGTCCAAGCCCAGCCACCTCTATCGACACCCTCCGCTGCCAGCGTGACCTGAGAACATGACCGCCCAATACCCGTCGCCCCCCACCGCGTGCGATCCCGAGCAGCGCCTGCACGCCGAAGTGCTGCGCTTACGCGGGTTGCTCGAAGCCGCCGGCATCGACCCGGACCGCACCGACCCCACCACCGACGCAGCCATCGCCGAGCAGGCACGGCGTGCGCGCACGGCCGCACGGCACTGGGCGGTGTTCGAAAGCGCCGTGGATTTCGCCATCGTGCTCAGCGACCACCAGGGCCTGGTCACCGACTGGAACATCGGCGCGACCCACATCATGGGTTGGAGCGCCGAGCAGATGTGCGGCGAAAGCGTCGAGCGCTTCTTCACCGACGAAGACTGCGCCAGCGGTCGCCCCTTCGAGGAGATGCGCCTGGCCCTGCGCGATGGCCGGGTGTCCGACGAGCGCTGGCACGTGCGTGAGGACGGCACGCGGTTCTGGGCCTCAGGCGAGCTGATGCCGCTGCACGGCGAACGCGGCGAACACCTGGGTTTCATGAAGATCCTGCGCGACCGCACCCATGAGCATCTGGCCGGACGCAGTATCCTCGAGGCCCAGGAACGCCACCGCCTGGTGGCCAAGGCGACCAACGATGCCATTTGGGACTGGGACATGGGCAGCGGCCAGGTGCAGTGGAACGACGCGCTGCACGAGGCCTACGGCCATAGCCTCGACCACGGCCAGATGGGCTACCAGTGGTGGGTCGCGCACATCCATCCCGACGACCGCGACCGCGTCTACACCTCGATACGCGCGGTGATCGACGGGGTGGGCACCACCTGGAGCGATGGCTATCGTTTCCAAAGAGCCGACGGCTCCTACGCCGAAGTGCTCGACCGTGGCTATGTCAGCCGCGATTTCGACGGCCACGCCGTGCGCATGATCGGCGCCATGCTCGACCTGACCCGCATGCGCTCGGCGGAAGCTGCGCTGCGCAAGAGCGAAGAGCGCTTCCTCACCATGCTCGAAATCATCGATACCGCCTTCGCCATCGTCGAAGTGAAGTTCGACGAGGACGACCAGCCCATCGACTACCGCTTCCTGGAGGTCAATCCGGCGTTCGAGCGCCAGTCGGGAGTGAACCTGCAGGGCAAGTGGGTGACCGAATATGCGCCCGATCTCGAGCCCTTCTGGTTCCAGACTTACGGCCACGTGGCCAAGACCGGCGAGTCGATCCAGTTCGAAAACTATGCCGAGTCGTTTTCCCGCTGGTTCGATGTGCGCGCGGTGCGTGTCGGCGAGCCTGAAGAACGGCAGATCGGCGTCTTCTTCAACGACGTCACCGAGCGGCGCAATGCCCAGGACCGCTTGCGCGTCAGCGAGCAGCTGGCCCGGGAAAACGTCGAACGGGTGCAACTGGCCCTGGCTGCGGGCGCCATCATCGGCACCTGGCACTGGGACCTGGTACACGACCGCTTCACGGTGGACGAAGCCTTCGCCATCTCTTTCGGCCTGGACCCGGCCTTGGGTCGAGTGGGCCTGAGCCTGGAGCAGGTGGTGGCCACCGTACACCCCGAAGACCGCAACGGCTTGCTCGCCGCCATCGACGAGGCCTGCCAACGCGGCGGTGCCTATGCGCACCAGTACCGGGTCAAGCGCGTCGACGGCAACTACTACTGGATCGAGGCCAACGGCCGCGTCGACCACGCCGCCGATGGCACGCCCATGGACTTCCCCGGCGTGCTGATCGACGTCGGCGAGCGCCGCGCCATCCGTGAGCAGCGCGACCATGCCTTGAACGCGCTGCGCCACCTCACCGAGACCTTGGAGCAGCGGGTGGCCGAGCGCACCCTGGAGCTGGTGCAGTCCGAGGAGAAACTGCGCCAGTCGCAGAAGATGGAAGCGGTCGGCCAGCTCACCGGCGGCCTGGCCCATGACTTCAACAACTTGCTGGCCGGCATTTCCGGTTCGCTGGAACTGATGAAACTGCGCCTGTCGCAGAATCGTCTCACCGACATCGACAAATACATGGCCGCCGCCCAAGGCGCGGCCAAGCGTGCGGCCGGCCTGACCCACCGCTTGCTGGCCTTCTCGCGGCGCCAGACCCTCGACCCGCAGCCGATCGACGTGGTCAAACTGATCGAGGGGCTGAGCGATCTGATCCAGCGCAGCGTTGGCCCGAGCATCGTCATCGAGACGTTCTCGGTCGGCGGCAAATGGCGCGCCCGCGCCGATGTCAGCCAACTGGAAAACGCCCTGCTCAACCTGTGCATCAATGCCCGCGACGCCATGCCCGAAGGGGGGCGCATCATCATCGAGACGGCCAACCGCTGGATCGGCGTGGACGCCGCCAAGGTGCTCGACGTGCCCACTGGGCAATACCTGTCGCTGAGCGTCACCGACACCGGCACGGGGATGCCGCCGGAAGTGCTGGCCAAGGCCTTCGACCCGTTCTTCACCACCAAACCGATCGGCCAGGGCACGGGGCTGGGGCTGTCGATGATCTACGGCTTCGCCAAGCAGTCCGGCGGCCAGGCGCGGATCTTCTCGGAGCTGGGCAAGGGCACCACGGTGACCATCTACCTGCCGCGCTCGCAAGGCGACACCGTCGAACAGCGCAGCGAGCCGAGCGCCACCAGCACGGTGCGCAACCAGGCGGGCAAGACCGTCTTGATCGTCGACGACGAACCGACCGTGCGCCTGCTGCTCGACGATGTGCTCAATGACCTGGGCTACACCGTGATCGATGCGGCCGACAGCGTGGCGGGGCTGACGGTATTGCGCTCCAACACGGCCATCGACCTGCTGATCACCGACGTCGGCCTGCCGGGCGGGCTCAATGGCCGGCAACTGGCCGACGCTGGGCGAGTGCTGCGGCCCCACCTCAAGACCCTGTTCATCACCGGCTATGCCGAGAGCGCGGCGATCGGCAACGGGCAGCTGGAGCCGGGCATGGCGATTCTGACCAAGCCGTTCGCGGTGGAGGCGCTGGTGGCGCGGGTCAGGGAATTGATGGGGGTATGACAGGCCTGCTCGCCTGATCGGCGAGCGCCTCCACCGTTACGGCCGCGCCGGTTCGTAGCGGCTCAACTCGTACTTGGCGATGGCCGCGCAGTGCACTTCGTCCGGTCCATCGGCCAGGCGCAGGGTGCGTTGCATGGCGTACATGTAGGCCAAGGGAAAGTCGTCGCTGACCCCTGCCCCGCCATGTAGCTGGATGGCCCGGTCGATCACCTGCAACGCCACATTGGGCGCCACCACCTTGATCTGGGCGATCTCGCTGCGCGCGACCTTGTTGCCGACGCTGTCCATCATGTGCGCCGCCTTGAGCGTCAGGAGCCGGGCCATTTCGATCTGCATGCGCGACTCGGCGATCCTGTCGAGGTTGCCGCCCAACAGCGCCAGCGGTTTACCGAAGGCGTGGCGGCTGGTGGCGCGGCGGCACATCAGCTCCAGCGCGCGTTCGGCCATGCCCACCGAACGCATGCAATGGTGGATGCGCCCGGGGCCTAGCCGCCCTTGGGCGATCTCGAAGCCGCGGCCAGGGCCGAGGATGACGTTTTGCAAGGGCACGCGCACGTCGTCGAAAGTCACTTCGGCGTGGCCATGGGGCGCGTCGTCGTACCCGAATACCGGCAAGGGCCGCACGATCTTCAGCCCCGGCGTGTCGGTGGGCACGAGGATCATTGAGTGCTGCTGGTGGCGCGGCGCCTGGGGGTCGCTCAGGCCCATGAAGATCAGCACCTTGCAGCGCGGATCGCAGGCGCCGGAGGTCCACCATTTGCGTCCGTTGATCACCCACTGCTCGCCCTGAAGTACGGCGGTGGCGGCCATGTTGGTCGCGTCGGAGGACGCCACGTCCGGCTCGGTCATGGCGAACGCCGACCGGATCTCGCCCTTGAGCAGGGGTTCGAGCCAGCGGCGTTTCTGCTCGGCCGTGCCATAGCGCACCAGCACCTCCATGTTGCCAGTGTCCGGCGCCGAGCAGTTGAAGGGTTCGGGGCCGAGCAGCGAGCGGCCCATGATCTCGGCCAGCGGCGCGTATTCGAGGTTGCTCAGCCCTGCACCCAGCTCCGATTCGGGCAGGAACAGGTTCCACAGACCGGCGGCCTGCGCCTGGCGCTTGAGGGTTTCGACGATGGCGGTGGGCTGCCAGCGGTCGCCTTCGGCCACTTGCCGGGCGAACACCGCTTCGGCGGGGTAGACATGCTCGTCCATAAAAGCGCTGACGCGTTCGCGCAGGGCTTGCACCTTGGGCGTGTAAGCAAAATCCATGGGCACGCTTTCCTGATGATCGGCGGGTGTGAGCGCAGAGCCTAGGCCAGAGGCAGCCAATCCATCCAGTGTATTTTTTACGTGTATTAACATTCATAAGCGTTATAGGATCAGCCGCAATGTCCGTCAGCGAGCAGCGCATATGAGCCTCAGCAAGGTCGACCTCAACCTGTTCATCGTTTTCGATGCGATCTACACCGAAGCCAACCTCACCCGCGCCGGGCAGATCGTCGGCATCACCCAGCCCGCGGTGTCCAATGCCCTCTCGCGCCTGCGCGAAACCTTCAACGATCCGCTATTCGTACGCACCGCCCAGGGCATGGTGCCCACCCCCATGGCGCAGAACATCATCGGCCCGGTGCGCAATGCGCTGACGCTGCTGCGGGTGTCGGTGCAGGAAAGCCGGCTGTTCAACCCCTTGGAAGCGAGCAAGACCTTCCGCATCAGCATGACCGACCTGATCGAAGCGGTGATCCTGCCGCCCCTGTTTCAGCGTCTGCGCCGGCTGGCGCCTGGGGTGACGATCGACAGCTTTCCCAGCAAGCGTCGCGAAACCACCAAGGAACTGGCCGCCGGCCGCCTGGACTTCGCCGTGGACGCGCCGCTCAACACCGACCCCCAGGTGCGCCACGTCAAGCTGTTGCAAGACCGCTTCGTCTGCGCCCTGCGCCAGGGCCATCCGCTGGCCGACACCCGCCTGACCCTCGATAGCTACTTGAGCATGGCGCACATCCACATCTCCAGCCGGCGCAACGGTTTGGGCTATGTTGACCTCGCCTTGGGCCGGATGGGCGTGCAGCGCAAGGTGGTGCTGCGCTCGCAGCATTACCTGATGGCCTGTCAGGTGCTGCAACAGTCCGACCTGGTGATGACCGTGCCCGAACGCTTCGCCCGCCGCCACCAGCTGCGCTACCTGCCCCTGCCGATCGACGTGGCGCCGCTGGAGACCCACCTGTACTGGCACGAAAGCACCGACCAGGACCCGGCCAACCGCTGGATGCGCGAGCAGATCATCGAGCTGTGCCAACGGGTGGCGGCGCAGGACGCGGCTACGCAACTGTGAAAAAGTTTAGCCAGGCAGCGTTGCTATAAGCATGGAACCGGTCCGTGCAAACCTATGACAGCGGAGCGTTCATTTGCCTGAGCGAATCGACGTATGTTTTTGCGGTTTAAAGCGGTTCATGCCTTGGGCAAAAGGTATGCCAGCAGCGGCTGTCGTCGAGGCCGAGTCGCCTAAGGCACTTGCCGCCAATAGTCTGACAGTGGCTTTGTTGCCCAAATCCTGATAACCAGAGACACCTATCCCGTCTACGCCTCGAGTGTTTACGTTATTAATATTTGAAAAGGCTTCAGCGAATGATCGAGTTCCAGGCGTACTGTAGCCACTTAAGCAGGCCATGAAGATGACCTCGCGATACCGGGCCGTATCGATTGCGTTCGTTTTTAACCACTCGCTAAACTGCTCAGGTCCTACCTTCTCACCCTGCACCAGCAATTTTCCTTCAGCGCCATGCGTATAAATCAACAATTTGCGTTTTTTAAAAAACCCCGACTTTGAATGGTAGACCCCAAGTTGATCATCGAATCGATAGAGGGGCTTTAGGTGCTTGTAAGTTACAAGTGCTCGGTTCTGCGCTGCCAGCGATTCAAAGGGCGCGCGACCGTCTGGATCGGACAGGGTAATAGGATTATTAAGCGCGTATGCATAGTAACTTATACCCCCGACCAAAAACGGACTTTCACCGTCGGGGCTGCCGAAGCGCATAAGTGTTGGAGAGTACCAACGATGGCCGTTTCCCAAGGGATACCATCCCAGTAGCTCATCCGGCCGCTCGCCACAAAACCCTACGGAACTGCGCTCAATACCGTCGGCGTAGCCAAAAGGTGTAAAGTTGAACGAAATGCGCTTTGCACCGGCGGTAGTCACCACCAGCGTCTGCATCGGATCTGTGTTGAGCAGACTCGCATTACTCTCATGGCTCCGCACGATAGCGAGCGTTCGACTAGCATACTTGACCAGTCTGGTGCTCGTGCGCACTGAAAAGACAGTGCTGATGTTTTCTTTTTGATAGAAAAAGTTATTCATCACAAGCCCCTCAAAAACCACAGTCTAGTTGACAGCGGTGTTGAATGGTCACTGGCAAAATTATCAGTTGCCCGTGCAAGGCAGCACACTGCCCTAAGGGAGCAAGCCGCTGGACCGTTGTGAATCGTCGCATGGTGCCTAAGCGATGCCATTCGCTGCGTATGGCACCGCACACGTATAGTTAAAGCACTCGTTTGATCAGAGATTCGATGCGGGTGTAGCGCAGCCGCCTTAGGAAAGTACGCACCTTTTTGGGATGGTCGCCCTGCTCACCCAACGTGTTGGCTTGGTCGACCAATTCAGTGTGTCGACGTATACCATCCAGTTCGAGTGCGCGTGGCCCCAACCACTCACCGTGGGGATCGTCTAGCAACAGCGCGTTTTCCAGGTCGAGATTGAAGCCGCGCGGGTTGAAATTGTTGCCGGTCAACAGGCTGTAGCGCTGATCCACCCACAGGCCCTTGGCGTGGAAGGTGTGGCCCGGGTCGTTCCACATGCGTATGTGCAACTGGCCACGCTCCAACGCGCGGTGCTGACGGCGGGCGAAGGCGCGCAGATTGTCCTCATAGAGATAGGGCAGCGCAGCGCTGGCGCTGAAGGGTTCTTCGGGCGCGACATAGAAATCGTTGGCGGTGCGGTGGCCGACGATCAGTTCGACTTGTACGCCACGGGCGAGCGCCAGGTGAATCTCGCGCATCAGCATACGCGGCGGGTTGAAGTACGGCGTGCACACTACCAGTTCGCCCCGGGCGGCGCGGACCAGGGCGCAGAGCGTATGGTTGAGGGCGTTGCCGCGACCGATGCCGAGCAGCGGCACGACGCGCAGGCCTTCGCTGACGGGCAACGCGACCCGGTACTGCAACTGCCGCATGCGCTCGCGCAAACGCCGGATCTTGCTGCGCAGGCTGCGGCTGTCGGGCACATCGGGCTGGTCGAGACGCGGCGTGGCGTTACCGTCGATGATCTGGCGCACCACCTGCACCATGCTGTCGGCCAGCGCGGGGCTGCGCAGCAGGTGGTAGCGGTCCAGGCGGTAGCGGTCGAAGCGGTGCAGGTAGACGTTGTTGAAGCTGGCGCCGGTATAGAGCACGCAGTCGTCGATCACGCTGCCCTTGAGGTGCAGCACGCCGAACAGCTCACGGGTTTGTACCGGTACCCCGTGGATCGCCACGTCCAGGCCCTGCAGGCGGCGCTGCGCCTGGTACCAGGCCGCGTTGCCGGGTTGCTTGCCAGCGCCGAGCAAGCCGCGTTGGGCGCGGAACAGGTCGACCACCACGGTGATGTCCAGCTCGGGTCGCGCGGCCTTGGCCCGGTACAGCGCATCGAGCACCTCCTGGCCGGCTTCGTCCTCTTGCAGATACAGCGCGACCAGGACGATGCGCCGGGTCGCGCCTTCGATCAGGTCGAACAAGGCGCGGCGGTAGCGGGCGGCGTCCGCCAGGACTTCGATGGCGTCAGGGGTGATGGCGATGCCGGGCAGGCGGGCGAGCGGGGAATCGAACGTCACGAAAAGGCAACCTCCTGGCTGGCAGCGACCGATGCGCTGCTGCGGTAGTCGATGGATAGGTGCCAGTGTAGGGCCTGGAACGCAGCTGGCCCAAACTAAATACCGATAGCCGCTTTGCTTGCAATGCACGCCTTGAGCGACGAACTTCCCCATTGCCCGTGAGTCTGACGGGCCACCACGATCATCGTTCGCACAAAGGACGCAACCATGAACAGCACCGCACCCGTCACGGATCCTCGGTCCCTTCTCGCACAGGTAGCCTTGGCATGAGCGGCTTTCCCCACGACCTCGACCTGGACACCTTCTGGGACGATTGCGACTATGCCCGCAAGGAATACACCGACGTGCCGCCCAGCGACGCCTGCATCGCAGAAGTCGAGGCCGAACTGGGCTACCGTTTGCCGGCGTCCTACGTCGCGTTCATGCGCAGGCACAACGGCGGCTTGCCGCGCAACACCTGCTTCCCCACCGAAGAATCGACCTCATGGGCCGGTGACCACGCTGCCATCAGCGGTTTCCTAAGCATCGGGCGGCAGAAGATGTACTCGCTGTGCGGCGAGTTCGGCAGCCGCTTCATGATCGAGGAATGGGGCTATCCGGATATCGGCGTGTACATCTGTGACACCCCGAGCGCCGGGCATGACATGGTCGCCCTCGACTACCGTGCCTGCGGCCCCAAAGGCGAACCCCAGGTGGTACACGTCGATCAGGAAGGAGACTATCACATCACCGTGCTGGCCAAGGACTTCGAGACGTTCGTATGCGGGCTGGTCAGCGAAGAGGTGTACGACAATTCCGAGGAAGTGTTCGAGGACGACCTGCATCGGGTCACCGAAGGCGAGTTTTCGGAGATGTTCGCACCTTTGCTGACGGACTTCGCGCCGTTTCCTCGCATCGGCGAGGCCGTGCGTGCGGTCAGCCTGCGACTGCTCGAAGAAAAACGCTGCTTCGCCCTGCACGCCGACCCATTGTCCTACCTGCTGTACGACGTGCAGTTCTGGGTGTATCAGCACCGCCACCGGGTGGAGCGCCGACAGCAGTATCTCGACGCCTATAGGGGGATGGTCGCGTTCGGTGGGAAAGGGTTCAGCACTGGAGGCTATGCACCAGGTTTCGTGGAGGACTGGTTCGAGGCGCGGGTGGCGGCTGGAGAATTGATCGAAACCGATCAGGGCTTGGTGTTGAGCGAGGCGCATATCGCGCAGATGATCGAACAGCTACGGCATGCGCTCAAGGACGTTGGACGATAACAGCGCCCCGGCCTGCAACCCTCCGCTCACCTCTGAGCTGGAAGCCGCGCAAAGGCGCCTCCAAAAAAGAGCCATGCATCAGGGTGGTACCGGCCAGTTAAGCAATCGGGGCCGCTTAGCGGCCTAATGGCCTCAATCCGGAGCCCACAGGATGAACGCGTTTGCCTGGATCAGGGCCGCGTCGCGGCCCATCGCGGCTAATCGGAACGCCGAACCGGCCGCTCCCACAGTTGTTTGTTGGAGCGGCTTTAGCCGCGATGGGCTGCAAAGCAGCCCCAAGTAACACTGTTTCGGCTTAGCTGGCTGACATGTTCCGCATCAGAGTCTCCTAGCTATACCGCACGGTCCAGATCGAACCGATCCAACTCCATCACCTTCACCCACGCCGCCGCGAAGTCCCGGACGAACCGCGCTTCGCCGTCGCTGCTGCCATATACCTCGGCCAACGCCCGCAGTTGCGCATGGGAGCCAAACACCAGATCGACCCGGCTCCCGGTCCAGCGCGCTTGCCCGGTGTTGCGGTCGCGCCCCTCGAAGGCGTCGTTGTCCGAAGAGGTCGGCTTCCACTCCACGCCCATGTCCAGCAAATGGCGGAAGAAATCGTTGCTGAGCACCCCGATCCGATCGGTGAACACCCCTTGGGTATTGCCGCCGTGGTTCACGCCCAGCACACGCAAACCACCGATCAGCACGGTCAGCTCCGGCGCGGTCAGGGTCAGCAGCTGTGCGCGGTCGAGCAGCAGGCGTTCGGCGCCGACGCTGTACCGGGTCTTGGTGAAATTACGGAAGCCGTCATGCAGCGGCTCCATCACGGCGAACGATTCGACGTCGGTCTGCTCCTGTGACGCATCGCTGCGGCCACCGTGGAACGCCACCTGCAAGGGATGCCCAGCCGCCTTGGCCGCCTGCTCCACCGCTGCGGTGCCGCCCAGCACGATGAGATCAGCCAGGGAAACGTCCCTGCCCTCGGCGCGGCATTGCGCCTGCACCTGTTCCAGCACGGCCAGCACCTTGCGCAACTGCTCGGGCTGGTTCACCGCCCAGTCCTTCTGCGGCGCCAGACGAATGCGCGCACCGTTGGCCCCACCGCGCTTGTCCGAGCCACGGAAGGTCGACGCCGAGGCCCAGGCGGTGGACACCAGTTCGCTCACGCTCAAACCGGATGCGAGCAAGCGCCGCTTGAGCGCGTCGGTGTCCGCGTTCGACAACGGCGCCAGCGCTTTGGGCAGTGGGTCTTGCCACAGCAGCTCTTCCCGCGGCAGTTCCGGGCCGAGGTAGCGCGACAGCGGGCCCATGTCGCGGTGGATCAACTTGTACCAGGCGCGGGCGAAGGCGTCGGCCAATTGCTCCGGGTGCTCCTTGAAGCGGCGTGCGATGGGTTCGTAGATCGGGTCGAAACGCAGCGCCAGGTCCGAGGTGAGCATCGACGGCGCATGGCGCTTGCCGGCATCGAAGGCGTCCGGCACCTGCCCTGCGCCCTGACCCTGGGTGGGCCGCCATTGGTGCGCGCCGGCCGGGCTCTTGAACAGTTCCCACTCGAAGTTGAAGAGGTTTTCCAGGTATTCGTTGCTCCAGCGCGTCGGGGTGGAGGTCCAGGTGACTTCCAGGCCGCTGGTGATGGCGTCGGGGCCGACACCGCTGCGGTAGCGGTTGTGCCAGCCCAGGCCTTGGGCCTCCAGACCGGCTGCTTCCGGCTCGGCGCCGACGTTGTCGGCAGGCGCGGCACCGTGGGTCTTGCCGAAGGCGTGGCCACCGGCGATCAGGGCCACGGTCTCTTCGTCGTTCATGGCCATGCGGCCGAAGGTTTCGCGGATGTCACGGCCGGAAGCGACCGGGTCGGGGTGCCCGTCCGGGCCTTCTGGGTTGACGTAGATCAGGCCCATTTGCACTGCGGCCAGAGGATTTTCCAGGTTGCGGTCCTGGCTCAGGTCGCGACTCTGTTCTTCGCCGTGCTTGTCGGGCTCGGCCACCAGGTCGCCCTGGCCCGGGGCCTGCGCTTTGCCATAGCGGGTATCGCCACCGAGCCAGACCTTCTCCGAACCCCAGTACACGTCCTGATCGGGTTCCCACGCGTCAGGCCGGCCACCGGAGAAGCCGAAGGTCTTGAAGCCCATCGATTCCAACGCTACGTTGCCGGTCAACACGATCAGGTCGGCCCAGGAAATTTTCTGACCATATTTCTGCTTGATCGGCCAGAGCAGACGCCGGGCCTTGTCCAGGCTGACGTTGTCGGGCCAGCTGTTGAGCGGCGCGAAACGCTGCTGGCCCGAGCCCGCGCCGCCGCGGCCGTCGGCGATGCGATAGGTGCCGGCGCTGTGCCAGGCCATACGTACGAACAGGGGGCCGTAGTGGCCGAAGTCGGCAGGCCACCAGGGCTGGGAGTCGGTCATCAGGGCGTGCAGATCAGCCTTGAGCGCCTGGAAATCCAGTTGGCGGAAAGCGTCGGCATAGTCGAAGTCGGGCTGCAACGGGTTGGATTGCGCCGAATGCTGATGCAGCACGGCGAGGTTCAGTTGGTCGGGCCACCAGTCGCGGTTGCTGGTGCCGCTGCCTGCGGTGTGGTGGAACGGGCATTTCGATTCGGTGGACATGGCTATCTCCCTACGGCTCGGGTCTGTCACGGTTGCGCGTTGTGCCTGCAAAAGTCGGCCGCGTCAAAAGTGCGCGATCTGGTGTTGGGTCGGCAGGGTCGCCGGACACTGGCGATTCCAAGCGGCGCCCGACCAGGCCGGGCAACCCCTCGAAAGAGCGTAGACGAGCTTTGAGACAGTTCTAATAGAACCGCTCTAGGGGGCCGATAGCCTGCCACCATCCATAGCTGACCAGACCCCATCCCGCCTGACCCAAAGAAGGGGCTTCAGCCCCTGACCGCCTTACGCAGCGCCTCCCACAGCCCCTCCACATGAACGCGTTCGGTCGGCAACGCGCCGATCGAGACCCGCACCATCCACTGCCCTTGCAACTGCGCGGGGGTCACGTAGGCCGAGCCACTGGCGTTGAGCCGCGCGGCCCAAGCCTGGGTATGAGCTTGCAGCGCGTCGCCATCGAGCCCTGGCGGGCAGTGGCGCAGGCACAGCGTCTGCAAGTGCACGGGCGCCAACAGCTGCCAATCCGCCTCGGCTTCGACCTGCGCCGCCAACCAGCGGGCATTGTCCAGGTCTCGCCGCAGCCGCTGCTGCAAAGCGTCCAGCCCTTCGCTGCGCAACATGAACCACAGCTTCAACGCGCGGAAGCGGCGACCCAGCGGAATGCCCCAGTCGCGCAGATTCTTCACCTGGCCGTCGACGCTCGATTGCAGATAGCTGGGGTTGGTGCTCATCACCCGAATCAGGTGCTGCGGGTCGCGCACGTAGTACAGCGAGCAGTCGAAGGCCACGCCCAACCACTTGTGCGCGTTGACCACCAGCGAGTCGGCGCGCTCGATGCCCTGCCACATCCAGCGGCATTCCGGCAGGATCATCGCCGAACCGGCCATGGCGGCATCGACGTGCAGCCACAACCCATAGGCCTGGGCGATGGCGCCGATGGCGTCCAACGGGTCGAGGGCGGTGGTGGCCGTGGTGCCGGTGGTGGCGACGACCGCGCAAGGTTGCAGGCCGTCGGCCAGGTCCTGCTCGATGGCCGCCTGCAAGGCCTCGGGGCGCAAGGCGTAGTGGGCGTCGGTGGGAATCAGGCGGATGTTGTCGCGGCCAAATCCTGCCAGCAGTGCGGCTTTGTCCACCGAACTGTGGGCCTGGGCGCTGACGTAGACGATCAGCGGCCTGGCCTGGGCTTGCAGGCCGCCTGCGGTCAAGGCGTAGCCGCTGGTGCGTTCTCGGGCGCAGATCAAGGCCACCAGGGTGCTGGTCGATGCGGTGTCCTGGATCACCCCGCTCCACTGCCCTGACAGGCCCAGCGCCTGGCGCAGCCAGTCGAGCGTGGTTTCTTCCAGCTCGCTGAGCGCCGGGCTCGATTGCCAGGACAGACCGAGCACGCCCAGGCCGGTGCTGAGAAAGTCGCCCAGCACCGACGACAGCGTGCCATTGGAAGGGAAATAGCCATAGAACTGCGGATGCTGCCAGTGAGACAAACCCGGCATCACCAAGCGCTGGACGTCTTCGAGCACGGCCTCGAAAGGCTCGCCCTGCTGCGGAGCGGCCGTGGGCAGCGCAGCTTTCAGGTAGCCGGGCTCGACCTGGGCCATAACCGGTCGTTCGGCCACGGTCTGGCGGTAGTCGGCGATCAGGTCGATGAGTTGGTGGCCGTACTGGCGAAACTGTTCGGGGGTCATGCGACGGGCTCCTGGGCACGATTGAACGATGCGCCAGTGTAGGCCGGCAACGGTACCCGCAGTACCGCGCCGGGCGCATAGCTGCTATGGCGAAAGCGGTGCGCTGCCCGGCACGCTGAACTGCGAATGGCACCACAGCGCAAAGACCCGTTCGCGCAACCAGCGGTGTTCGGGCGAGCCGTGCCAGCGCTGGTGCCACACCACCCAGTAGCGTTGCGTGTGCTCGACGAAATCCAGTGCGCGCCAGGTCAGGGGGTGGCGCAAGCACAACTGGCGCGCGATGTGTTCGGGCAATGTGGCCAGGTAATGGGTGCTGGCCACCACCTGCACGGTGGCGGTGAAGAACGGCACATCCAGGGCGATGCGGCGCTGCAAGCCGTGCTCGCGCAGGTGGCGGTCGACGAAGCTGTCCTTGTCGCCACCGGCGCAGATACGCACGTGCCCGTAGGCCAGGTAGTCGGTCTGGCTCAAGCGCTCGGCGGCGGCCAGGGGATGGTCCTGGTGCATCAGGCAGACCACGCGGTCCTCGCCCAGTACCCGGCCATGCAGGTTGGGCGGCGAGTCGTCGAACAGCGTGGTGGCCAGGTCTATCTCACCGTTGGCCAGCAACGGGTAGTCGCCCGCCTGCCAAGTGCGAAAACCCAAGGAAACGCCTGGCGCTTCCTGCGCCAGGGCGGCGACCAGCAACGGCAGCATGTGCTCGGCCACGTAGTCCGAGGCAGCCAGGCAAAAGCGTCGGGTGCAGCGTGCGGGATCGAACGCAGCGGGTTGCGGCAAGGCACTGAGCGAGTGCAGCACGGCCTGTAGCGGCGTACGCAACTGTTCGGCCCGCTCGCTGAGCACGTAACCGCGACCCTGGCGTACCAGCAGCGGGTCGTCGAACGCTTGGCGCAGGTGCGCCAATTGCCGGCTCAACGCCGATTGGCTGCACCCCAGGCGCTGGGCGGCGTGGCTGAGGTTCTTCAGGTGCAGGAGGCAGTCGAGGGTGCGCAGGTGGGCGAGGCTCAGGGCGGCGAACGCGGCGTTCATGGGCGGGGCCTAGACGGTGTGGGAAGCGAGCTTGCAGGGCACCTGCCAGGCGGACATCGACCCTGGAGGGGTTGTAAGGGACGTGAACGCGAAAAGGCGCTCGGCGCTGCCATGAGATGCGAGCAAACGCCAACCGCATTGGTCGCGGTTCAGGGTCGCCGGGGCCACGCGCGGGCCCCGGCGCGCTCGGTCACTCGGTGAGGCCGACGTAGACGTTCTGGACGTCGTCGTGATGGTCGATGGCTTCGAGGAAGGCTTCCACTTCGGCCAGGGCCTCGGCACTCAGGCTGCTGGCTGCGACCGGGTTCTTCGGGGTGTAGCCGATCTTGGCCGAGGTGACGGTGAAGCCGTGCTCGGGCAGGGCTTTCTGCACAGCGCCCAGATCACCGGTGTCGGTGATGAACAGGGTCGAACCCGGCTCTTCGCCTTCCTCGAAATCCTGGGCACCGGCTTCGATGGCGGCCATTTCCGGGTCGGCATCGCCTTCGGGGGTGGCTTCGATCAGGCCGACATGGTTGAAGTCCCACGAGACCGAGCCGCTGGCGCCAAGCTGGCCCTTGCGGAAGGCCACGCGGATCTCGGCGACGGTGCGGTTGACGTTGTCGGTCAGGCATTCGACGATCAGCGGCACTTGATGCGGCGCGAAGCCTTCGTAGGTGACGGCGGTGTACTGCACGGTGTCGCCGTCCAGCCCCGCACCCTTGCGGATGGCGCGTTCCAGGGTCTCGCGGGTCATCGAGGCCTTCTTGGCCTGCTCCACGGCCAGGCGCAGGCGCGGGTTCATGTCCGGATCGGCACCCGACTTGGCGGCGATCTGAATCTCCTTGGCCAATTTGCCCATGACCTTGCCTTTGGCGTTGGCCGCGGCTTCTTTATGTTTGGCTTTCCACTGTGCGCCCATGACGACTCTCTAGGTTTCGCTGGCCGATTCAGGAAGCGACCGGCCAAGGTGGGGTGCAGTTTATACGCCCTCGGCCAAGTGTCGACAACTCCGTACACCCCACCGCCGCGCGCTTTAGCGGGTGGCGACCACGAACAGCCTCGGAAAGGCCAGCAGCACCTGGGCGTCGTCGGCGCCCGGGTAGTCCGCGCGCAGGGCCTCGCGGTACTGGGCCAGGAACGCCGTTTGCCCGGCTGGGTCGAGGCGCGCCAGGTAGGGCCGCAACGCCGAGCCCTTGAACCACTCGACCACAGCGTCCACACCGCCGGCCAGGGGGTGGTGGTAGGTGGTGCCCCAGACGTCGACCCGCTCGCACAGCGGCGCCAGCAGCTCGAAGTAGAACGGCGCGGCGTGGCGTGGCGGCAGCCTGAAGTCGGCGAACGTAGCGGCCCATTCGCCACTGCCGGCGACTTCGCGCAGCCGGCGATGCGCGGGTTCGTCGAGGTTGTCGGGCGTTTGAACGGCCAGGCTACCGCCCTCGCTGAGTTGTCCGACCAGATGCGGGTAAAGCGTTCGGTGTTCTGGCACCCACTGCAAGGAGGCGTTGGCCAGAATCAGATCTTGCGGCTGCGCGGCGCTCCACTGGGCGATGTCGGCCTGCTCGAAACGCACGCGCGGCACGTTCAGGCGGGGGCGCTGGCGGGCCTGGTCGAGCATGTCCTGATCGTTGTCCAGGGCGGTCACCTGGCTGTCGGGGCAACGTTGCAGCAGCACCTCGGTGGAGTTGCCCGGCCCGCAGCCCAGGTCCGTGGCATGGCGGACGGGGCGCGGCGCTACGGCCGCGAGCAGATCGCGCACCGGGCGCGTGCGTTGGTCTTCGAAACGAACGTATTGGCTGGCGGACCAGGACATGGGCGACTCCTTGGAAGGGATGGGCAACAGCATAAGGCAGCTGTTCGCGATTGCCAGCCTGACCGTTTGCGGGTGGGGCTACCCTCGGTATCCGTAGGTGTGATCATGGCCCTGTGGCGGGATGGCGCGGACCGGCCGGCAGGCGCAGTGGCTCATCGTCGGGAAATCGCAAGCCGAGCCATCGCCACACAAGCATTCCGTTTCTCGACACCAACGGGCATAATGCCCGCCCTCGTTGGGGAGTAGCCTGCGCTGGCGGCCTTGGGCACCGCGCGTTCACGTCAACATTCTCGGCAGCCGCCGTGGCGTGGACATCTTCGGATTGGCGAGACCAACGACGCATCCATGCCTAAGGTCGGGCGTGTGGTCGCGTCGTTGACTCATAGCCCGACCGGATCCTGACCGTGAATCCCATTTCCCTCTTCTTCCTGGCCCTGGCCATGTCCACCGACGCGTTCGCGGCGGCCATCGGCAAAGGCGCCACCCTGCACCGCCCGCGCCTGAGCGAAGCGCTGCGCACCGGCTTGATCTTCGGCGTCATCGAAGGCATCACCCCGCTGATCGGCTGGGCCATCGGCCAGGCGGCCAGCGGTTACGTGCAAGCATGGGACCATTGGATCGCCTTCACCCTCTTGCTGCTCTTGGGCCTGCACATGATCCACAACGGCTTGCAGGCCGACCACGAGGAAGCGGAAAAGCCCACCCAGCACGGTTTCACGATGCTCGCCCTGACCGCCTTCGCCACCAGCATCGACGCGCTGGCCGTGGGTATCGGCCTGGCCTTCATCGACGTCAACATCCTGGTAGCGGCCGCTGCCATCGGCTGTGCGACCCTGGTCATGGTCACCCTTGGGGTGATGCTCGGCCGGGTACTCGGCACCCTGGTGGGCAAGCGTGCGGAAATCCTGGGCGGCGTGGTGCTGATGCTGATCGGCGCGACTATCCTCTACGAGCACCTGTCGGCGCAGTGACGCGCTGACGTGCCCGGCCCAGCGTGTCTGGACCGGGCACCGCAGGCTTTTCGCCTGCCCCCTCGTTGCCGCCCGGTTTTGTCGGTATGGTGGCGACAGAGAAGGATGTTCTACCTGCACAGGAAAGACCCAATGCCCACACGCAACGTCATCAACGCCTCCGTCAGCCCCAAAGGCAGCCTGGAGACGCTGTCGCAACGTGAAGTTCAGCAACTCAGCGAAGCCGGTTCCGGCACCCTCTACACCCTGTTCCGCCAGTGCGCCCTGGCCATCCTCAACACCGGCGCCCATGTCGACAATGCCAAGACCATCCTCGAGGCCTACCGCGACTTCGAAGTACGCATCCACCAGCAGGACCGCGGCGTGCGCCTGGAGCTGCTCAATGCGCCGGCCGACGCCTTCGTCGACGGCGAAATGATCGCCAGCACCCGCGAAATGCTGTTCAGCGCCCTGCGCGACATCGTCTACACCGAGAGCGAGCTGGCCAGCCAGCGGATCGACCTGGAAAGCTCCCAGGGCATCACCGATTACGTCTTCCACCTGCTGCGCAACGCCCGCACCCTGCGCCCCGGCGTGGAGCCGAAGATGGTGGTGTGCTGGGGTGGCCATTCGATCAGCAGCGAGGAATACCAGTACACCAAGAAGGTTGGCCACGAACTGGGCCTGCGCAAACTCGACATCTGCACCGGCTGCGGCCCTGGCGTGATGAAGGGCCCGATGAAGGGGGCGACCATCGCCCACGCCAAGCAGCGCATGGCCGGCAGCCGCTACCTGGGCCTGACCGAGCCGGGCATCATCGCCGCCGAAGCGCCCAACCCGATCGTCAACGAACTGGTGATCCTGCCCGACATCGAGAAACGCCTGGAAGCCTTCGTGCGCGTGGGCCACGGCATCATCATCTTCCCCGGCGGCGCCGGTACGGCAGAGGAATTCCTCTACCTGCTGGGCATTCTCATGCACCCGGACAACGCTTCGCTGCCCTTCCCGGTCGTGCTGACCGGCCCGCGTAGCGCCGAAGCCTTCCTGATGCAGCTGCATGCCTTCGTCGGCGCCACGTTGGGCGAGCAAGCGCAGCGGCATTATCAGATCATCATCGACGACCCGGCTGCCGTGGCGCGGCACATGGTCGAAGGGCTCAAGGAGGTCAAACAGTTCCGCCGCGAGCGTAACGACGCCTTCCATTTCAACTGGTTGCTGAAGATCGACGAGGGCTTCCAGCACCCGTTCGACCCGACCCACGAGAACATGGCCAACCTCAGCCTGCGCCGCGACCTGCCGCCGCACCAGCTGGCCGCCAACCTGCGCCGGGCGTTTTCCGGGATCGTCGCGGGCAACGTCAAGGACAACGGCATCCGCCTGATCGAGCGCCACGGGCCGTACCAGATCCGCGGCGACAGCGCGGTGCTCGACCCGCTGGGACGCCTGTTGCAGGCGTTCGTCGACCAGCACCGGATGAAGCTGCCAGGCGGCGCTGCGTACGTGCCGTGCTATCAAGTGGTGAGCTGAACGGCGTCGGAGCGGCCACCCGGCCGCTCCAACATCCGCTGTGTTTTCCTACACCCACTGGTGAACCTGCCGCTATAAAAATGGTCTTTGGCTGACGGTCAACCCACCCGACCGAATCACGGCCCGCTGCATGGGGCCTTCATTCGTCCCGTTCCAGCGAAGATCGATATGCCTGATTCCCGCCTCGCCCTCCCCGCCCTTGCCGTCCTGCGCGGCAGCCTGTTCGCCGCCCTGGCCGTGCTCGCCGCGCCGGCCCACGCCGAGACCCAGGCCAACGATGCCCGTTGGGTCAGCGACAGCCTGAGCACCTATGTGCGCAGCGGCCCTACGGACGGTCATCGCATCGTCGGCAACCTCAAATCCGGACAGAAAGTCACGCTGTTGGGCACCCAAGGCAACTACAGCCAGGTACGTGGCGAAAACGGCGACCAGGTGTGGATTCTCACCAGCGACCTGCAAGCCGTGCCCGGCCAGAACGAGCGCGTGCCGCAGCTCGAAGCCCAGGTCAACGAACTCTCCGGCCAGCTCAAGACCATCGACGACAGTTGGAAGAACCGCGTACAAGGCATGCAGGAGACCCTCGACTCGCGCAAATCGCTGGTCGATGAGCTGCAAGCGCGCAATACCACCCTCAGCGAACAGCTCGACGAAAGCCAATCGGCCCTCAGAGACACCCAGGCACGCCTGGGCGATGAAAACAAACAGGTGATGATGCGCTACATGGTCTATGGCGGCAGCATCGCCGGCGCCGGGCTGCTGGCCGGCCTGATCCTGCCGGCTCTGACCCGCGGCCGCAAACGCAACGACCGCTGGTTCTGAACCGCGCCTCAGATCGGCGCTTGAACGATGCGCGCGTTCCACTGCTCACGGAAACGTTCGCGCCACCCCGGGCTGCCACTGTCGAACCATTCGAGGGTGGCGGCAATGCTGTCGGGAGTGACCATGAAACGCTCGATATGGCCGGCCACGGTCGCGTCCGATAGATGCAGCAGCGCCAGATAGGCGTCGAAGGACTCGGCCAGCACCACGTACTCGTCGCCCTGCTGGCGCCGCCCGGTCCAGGCCGGCAGCCCGGCGACCATGGCCGCCACCTGTTGACGACCTTCGCGCAGGTCCAACAGCAGTACGCTGGCGCCACCGTCGCGACCGATGGGCAACAGCCCGCTCGACGGAAAGCCGTCGGTTTCGCGCAACTGCCCAAGCTCGAACGGGTTGGCGCCCCATTCGCTCTGCGCGTCGAGGCCGTACAACGTAAAGCTCAGGACATCGCGCTCACCGTTGGCCAGGGTCACGGCCACGTCGTAGTCGAGATCGGCGCCATTGATGCTGCGCAGGAACGCGCGATAGTCGTCAGGCAAGCGTGCGCCCAGCTGGGCCTCCAGCGAGGCGATGGCTTCTTCGCTGGCCGGCTGGCCGGTGTCTTCCAGCAAGAGTCCACGGTATTGGGTCATGGAGGGTTCCGATAAGTCTGTGTGTCAGGGTCGCCCAAGCGCTGCCAGGCAAGGCCGAACGGGGTGTCGGCGCTCGATGCCGTGCAGATAGTCGAACCCCATGGGCTCGATGCCGCGCTCGCTCGCTTCGTAGCCACACTTTACCCCGTGTCTCAAGACAGGTCCTGGTTCACCTGGCTGATCGCCTGCACCACACGCCTGGCCCCCTCCTTGATGTCGCTGATCGAAGTTCCGGCCTGGGACGCGAACGACAAGCCCAGCGCAGCGCTGCTCTGGCTGTTCTCGATCTCCACGATCGCCTGGCTGGCCAGGGTCTGGTTCTGCGCAACCACGCCCACGATCTCTTCGGTGGCCTTGCTGGTACGCGCCGCCAGTTGCCGCACCTCATCGGCCACCACGGCGAAACCGCGGCCCTGGTCGCCGGCGCGCGCCGCCTCGATGGCGGCGTTGAGCGCCAGCAAGTTGGTTTGCGAGGCGATGCCGCCGATGGTCTGCACGATCGAGCTGATCACCACCGACTGCTTGCCCAGCGCCTCGATGGTGACCGCCGCCGACTGCATCTGCTGCGAAACGCTTTGCATGGTCGATACCGCCTGATCCACGACGGACGCGCCTTCGCTGGCGCTGACATCGGTACTATTGGACACTTCAAGGGCCATTTGCGCTGCACGCCTGACCTCGTTCTCCCGCTGCACCTGGTCGGTCACCACCGAGGCGAACTTGACCACACGCACCAGGTTGCCTTCGGCATCGTTGACAGGGTTGTAGCTGGCCTCCAGCCATACCTCGCGGCCACGGCTGTCCAGGCGCTTGAAACGTCCGTTGACGTACTGCCCGGCGTTGAGAGTGCGCCAGAACTCGGCATAGGCGGAGCTTGCCGCGTATTCGGGTTCGCAGAACATGCGGTGGTGTTCGCCCACCACTTGATTGAGGCTATAGCCCATGCTGGCGAGGAACTGCTCGTTGGCCCCCAGCACCGTGCCATTGAGATTGAACTGGATGGTCGCGGTCGAACGCAGCAACGCATCGAGCAACGCCTGGTTTTCCCGCGCCAGGCTGACTTCCGCAGACACGTCGCAGCCATAGCCGACGATCTGTTGCAGCGCACCCTGCGCATCGCGCACTGGGTGCCAGGTCAGGCGCAACCAGGCCAGGCTACCGTTGGCGCGCAGGAAGCGGTAGTCGTCGCGCACCGGGACACCTGCCGCGACGGCCTTGGCATAGGCATGGAAACACGGCAGCTTGGACACGTAGCCAGGCACCAGCTGGGACAGCTTCTGGCCGAGGACCTGCGCATCGGCATAGCCCAGGGCCCGGGTGAAGGCGGCGTTGCATTCGGTGACACGGTTATCGGCATCCAGCCTGAGGACGATACCGGCCTGGTCCATCAGGCTCAGCAACTGTACGGCGCGCGCAAGATCGGCTTCGCGCTCGGCCAACGTGGCTTTCAGATGCCGGTTGAACATGATCAAGACCTACTGTGGGTTGAAGGAGAGGTGGCGGCGGCTTCAGGCAAGCGCCCGTGCCGCGCCGGCCGTGTGCAGCCAGGCTTCGAACGCTGCGCTGGGCATGGGTCGGGCAATCAGGAAACCCTGTGCCTCGTGACAGCCCAGCGCGCGCACATGGGACAACTGTTCGAGCGTTTCGACGCCTTCGGCGGTCACGCGGTATCCCAGCTCGATCGACAGTTCGACGATGGTACGGACCAAGATGCGTTCGCGCGAGCAGGCCGCCGACTGCTGGATCAGCGAGCGGTCGAGCTTGACCACCGAAGCCGGAATGCGGCTGAGGTAGGCCCAATTGCTGTAGCCGGTACCGAAATCGTCGATGGCGATGTCGATGTTGGCCGCGCGGGCCCGCGCCAGTTGCTGCTGGACCATTTCGAGGTGCTCCACCAACAGGCTTTCGGTGAACTCCAACTGCACCCGCGTGCTGCTCAACCCATGACGTTCAAGACCAACCAGCAGCGCGTCCATGAAGGCAGGACTTTCCAGATCGCCAGCGCTGACGTTCATGCTCACGCTGAAATCCTGGCCACGCGTGCGCAGCAGGATTGCAAGCACCTCATTCATCACCCAGTGGCTGAGCAAGGGCATCAAGGCGGTCTTTTCGACCAAGGGAATGAATTCGGCCGGCGAAATGGCGCCAAGCTCGGGGTGCTGCCAGCGCAACAGCGCCTCGGCAGAGCAACAGGCACCGCTGCGCAGGTCGATGCGCGGCTGCAGGTGCAACTGCAACTGGTCGTGGCCGAGCAGCGCCGTACTCAACGACGACAACAAAATGAAGGCACGCCGCTGCGCCGCATCGGCTTCGGGCTGATAGCCCGCATAGCGCGTGGGATTGCGCCGCGCGGCATCGGCGGCGGCCACCACGCGGCGCAGCCACTCAAGGTCGACACCGTCGCCATCGCCTTCGCCGATATGGCCGACCCCCACCCCTACGTCCAAGGGCACCGGGATGCCGTGGCATTCGATGGGTTCTTGCAACGTTTCGACCATGCGCGCGGCCAGGGCCTCGACGTCGTACTGGGCAGGCACCAGGGTGCCGAAACGCGTGGGGCTGATGCGGTACAGCTGCAGGTCGGGACCGACCTGGCGAACCAGGCGCTCCTTGATCTGCAAGGTCAGGTCATGGGCGAAGTTGTACCCCAGGGCCTTGACCACTTCGTTGAGCGCCGACGCCTGGATCACGTCGAAGGCCATCAGGCTGAAGCGCTCGCGCCGCGCCAGGCGATCCTTGACGTCGCATTCGAGCTTGATGCGGTTGAGCAGCCCGGTCGGATGGTCGAGGAAATTACGCTGGCGAATACCCTCGATGATGCGCATAGCGCACTCGGCGAAGCTGGCCAGCATGGCCCGGTCGGTGACGTTCATGGCAGGGCGCGCAGCCGTGTCGATGATGCAGAGGCTGCCGATGGCGAAGGTCTGCTCGACCATCAGCGGCATCCCGCAGTAATAGCGGATGCCCGGCTCGCCGGTGACCAGCGGGTTGGCCGCAAAACGCGGGTCGACCGATGCGTCGAGCACTTCGAACGGCTGCGTGTGCACGATGGTATGGGCGCAGAACGAAACGTCACGCTCCGTACTGTCTGCGGCCAGGCCGGTTTTGGCCATGAACCACTGCTGGCGGTCGCTGACGATCGAGATCAGGCAGATGGGCGCCTTGAAATAGACGCTGGCCAACTCTACCAAAGGTCGCAGCTCGCCGCGCGCGTCGTCGTGCATGACGCACAACCCGACGAGCTTGGCCAAACGCTGTTGTTCGTTGAAAGGGATGGGTACGCCGTTCATTGCACCCTCGTTGGCCTGGTCGCGATTTGCGTAAAGTCAGCATCACAAAAAACCGGAGACATAGCCATCATTTCGCCATTAATGTTTTCAATGACGGGTTGTGAAAGGTCGGGGTATTGAAAATGGTTCAAAAAGGGCCTGCGAAAATCGATAACTGACAGAATTGTGGCACATCAAAAACCGTTGGCTGTAAGGCCCAAGCGCCCGGAATATCGGATCAATCCTGGTTCATGGCCATGAGCCACCAAGCAGACAGACGCCCTGCTCGATCGTTCCGCGTCGCCGCCTTTTTTCATCGAATTAAAATCGGTTGATAATCGTCGGTTAATTGCCGTCATTAACATGACGGGCGAATGATTTCGATTGTCGACGAGACATACGTAGTTATTTATATATCGACCGCCCAACCTAAATCTGTAAACGCATGTACCTGAAATTTAGGAATGCTTTAATCGACAAAGGACGACAGTATCGAATCCGCTTACAACTAATACTTAAGTGTTAATCCCCGCATCGAGCATTCGTAGCGACGCGCTTTTTGGATTGCCCCGCTGAACAGGCGCTGGCCTATGTGAGTCGGCCGATCTAGGAACGAAGTGCGGTAGCAGGCACGCACCGCGCGCTCGCCTTGGAGATGCATGAGGTTTTCGGCACGCTGACTGGCACGCGGACCCTGGCTTTGCACACAGGGCCCGGCGCCTTTCGTCTCAATGTTTGGCGTGATGCTGCAAGGCGGCGATCAGTTCGGCTTTGCTCATGCTGGATCGCCCTTTGATGTCCTGAGTACGCGCTTGTTGGAGCAAGCTTTCCTTCGTCTGCGATTCCAACGACGCCTTGGACATTCGGTCGTGCGCTTCACGGGACTTGGCGGCGCGCTTGGCCGAGTCCGAACGTGCGGTGGCCTTTGCGCTGCTGGACTTTTTACGCCCCGAGCCGCCAGCCTTCTCACCGCCACCCGACTGCTTGTTGACCGTAGCCCAGGCGCGGGCCTGGGCTTGCTCGGCCGACAGACCCTCGCTCTGGTATTGCTGTTCGATGTGTTCGGCTTTGCGTTTCTGCTTGGCGGTGTATTTGGTCTTGTCACCCTGAGGCATGAGGTTCGCTCCTGATGGTTGGGCCTGATCTGTAGAATGGCCTAGCCGCCGAGGAGTGCCTGGCTTTGGACCAGCGGTCGACAGCGCGGCCCGCTTCGGAGGTGATTGCGACCATGACTTCGCCGACCGCGTTCGAACCCCACCCACCCTCACCGGTCCACTCCAAGACGCATCATCGTTTCCACATCGAGGAGCCCCCATGAGCAATGCCTATGTCCCCCCTAAGGTCTGGCGCAACGACGCCGCCTCCGGTGGCAAATTCGCCAGCACCAATCGTCCGGTCGCCGGGCCAACCCACGAGAAGGAACTGCCGGTCGGCAAACAGCCCTTGCAGCTGTATTCGCTAGCAACGCCCAACGGCGTCAAAGTCACCATCCTGCTCGAAGAGCTGCTCGCTCTAGGCCACACCGGCGCGGAATACGATGCCTGGTTGATCCGCATCGGTGAAGGCGATCAGTTCTCCAGCGGCTTCGTCAACGTGAACCCCAATTCGAAGATTCCCGCCCTGCTCGACCTCAGTGTCGAGCCGCCGCAGCGGGTGTTCGAATCCGGCTCGATCCTGCTGTATCTCGCAGAAAAGTTCGGTGCCCTGCTGCCCACCGAGCCCGTGGCGCGCACCGAAACGCTCAATTGGCTGTTCTGGCAGATGGGCGCGGCGCCTTACCTAGGCGGTGGTTTCGGCCACTTCTACGTGTATGCACCGGAGAAGATCGAATACGCCATCAACCGCTTCACCATGGAAGCCAAGCGTCAGCTCGACGTCCTCAATCGCCGCCTGGAAGAAAGCCCGTATTTGGGCGGCAACGACTACAGCATCGCCGACATCGCGGTGTGGTCGTGGTACGGCCAACTGGTCAAGGGCACGGTATACAACGCGGCCGAATTCCTTGCCGTCGAAGAGTACCCCCATGTGTTGCGCTGGGCCGAGACCATCGCTGCACGGCCGGCCGTGCAGCGTGGCTTGCGCGTCAACCGCACCTGGGGAGACGAACAGACCCGGGTGCCGGAACGCCACAGCGCGGCCGACCTGGACTGAGGCATCGCCAAGGCGTTCGTAGTACAGGCGATACCTGCGCGAAAAAGGGCCGCTTTCGCGGCCCCTTTTTGCATCTCATCCCACCAGATGCAGGAAGTGCAGGTGGCGCTCGTAGTGATCGAGGATGTCGCCGATCACCTCATCCTTCGACCAGCCCATGACGTCGTGGTCCTGGCCGCCTTCGCGCAAATGCACTTCGGCACGGAAATACTTGCGCTCCTCGCCGTCGGCCTCGCTGCTGACGAAGCTGGGCATCGCATAGGCCTGCGGGCGGATCTGATAAACGAACGTATCTTCGCTCGGCCCGACCTTGAGCGTCACATCGCCCTCCTCGCCCTGCTCAACGGCACACTCATAGCCTTGGCGGCGCCATTCTTCGGCGACCGATTGGCAAGCCGGCAAACCGACGTCGCTGATAAAGCGCAGCACGTGGGAGCGACGCGGGAACATCGCCAAGGTGCGCAAGCGGCGCTGCCAATTGCTGGCCCCTCGTGAGGCGGTCGGCGAAATCGCCAGCGCCTGATGGCGTAGCCCGCGCTTGGTGGCATCTAGCTTCAGGGCCTTGAGCAATCCACGCATGCTGAACAGCAAGGCGACGGTGAACGGCAAGGCGCTGGCGATGGTGGCGGTCTGCAACGCCGTGAGGCCGTCGGCGAGCAACAGCGCGATGGCCACCAGGCCCATGCTCGACGCCCAGAAAATGCGCTGGCGAACGGGTGTGTTCTCCTGCCCGCCCGAGGCCAGCATGTCGACCACCATGGCGCCGGAATCGGCCGAGGTGACGAAGAACACCACCACCATGACGATGGCCAAGGTGCTGATCACACTGGAGAACGGGAAGTGTTCGAGGAAGGCGAACAAGGCCAGCGACGTGTCGCGGTTCACCGCTTCGGCCAAGTCGGTGAAGCCCTGGTCGAGGATCATGTGGATGGCGGTGTTGCCGAACACAGTCATCCACAGCAGGGTGAAACCGGTCGGCACCAACAACACCCCCGTGACGAACTCGCGGATGGTGCGGCCGCGGGAAATACGCGCGATGAACAGCCCGACGAAGGGCGACCAGGCCAGCCACCAGCCCCAGTAGAACAGCGTCCAGCCACCGATCCAGTCGGTCGGTTGGTAGGCGTTGAGGTTCAAGGTGCGGCTGACGATTTCGCTCAGGTAGCCACCGGTGTTCTGCACGAAGGTCTGCAGGATGAGCACGGTCGGCCCCAGGACCATCACCATCAGCAGCAACAGCACCGCCAGGCCCAGGTTGAGCTCGGACAACCGCCGAATGCCTTTGTCCAGGCCAACCACCACCGACACCGTGGCCAGGAACGTGGTGCCGATGATCAGCGCGATCTGGACTGGAATCGACACGGGGACACCGAACAGCGCATTGAGCCCGGTGTTGATCTGCGACACGCCAAAGCCCAGCGAAGTGGCCACGCCAAGGACTGTGCCGATGATGGCGAAGATGTCTACGGCATGCCCGATGGGGCCATAGATGCGCTCACCGATCAGTGGATAGAGCGCCGAACGCAAGGTCAGCGGCAAGCCATGGCGGAAGCTGAAGTAGGCCAGGATCAGCGCCACTATGGCGTAGATCGCCCAGGCGTGCAGCCCCCAGTGGAAGAACGTGATGCGCATGGCTTCGCCCGCCGCCTGCACCGTACCGCCGTCGCCGAAAGGCGGTTTGGCGAAGTGCATGACCGGTTCGGCGACGCCGAAGAACATCAGACCGATGCCCATGCCGGCCGAGAACAGCATGGCGAACCAGGTGGCGCTGCTGTAGTCGGGCGTGCTGTGGTCGGGCCCGAGCTTGATGTCGCCATAGCGGCTGACCCCAAGAAAGACCACGGTGCCGAGAATGATCGCCACCGCAAGGATATAGAACCAACTGACGTTACCGATGATCCAGCCCTGGATATGGCCGAAGAGCGCTTGCGCGTGGGTTTGAAACACACTGGCGTAAACCACCAGTGCAAGCAGCAACAGGGCCGCTATCCAAAAGACGGGAGGATTGATACTGGATTTGCTTTCAGGGTCAGGCTTTGTCGGCATGCGGGTGAATCTCCTGCTATGGCGTCTTGACGGCGCTTTTATGAATGCGGCTTTCCCCTGACCCCGTTCCTCGGGCAGGGTTCGTATCGACGGCGATGTCGGCGTTGAAACGGTAAAAGCGCGCGTCAGCCTACACGACAAAGCGGATTGTTCGACAATATGTAGTGGCCAAAAACTTTCACTACAAAATTATTGACGACCTTCCAGAAGTTTGGGCATGATCGAACCGTCTCCCTGATCGGGGACACTGGCACGGGTATTCCAGGCGGCTTGCGCGGTAACGCAAACCGTCTCTGGAGCGGGAACTGTCCAAAAGACAGCGTGAGAAAGCCCCTTGTTGCAATGCTGCTGTAGCAGCTTTGGTAGTGCGCTACACGCCTGTGGCGAACACTCGGAACGACACCAGACAATGGGTAATGGGGGCTTTATGATGAACCTGAACGACAAACCGACCATCGATCAATTGGCCCAGCTGTTTGCGGCGCGCAAAGACAGCTTCGACGACCACCTGCTGTGGCTCAGCCAGACCGGCGAGGTTCGCCTCGACCGCCTGCCGCCCAACTCCCACGAAGAGCAGTTCGAGGCTCACCTGCCGAGCATGCGCGCGCGCTTCAAGGTGTACCGCCGCGGCCAGGGCTTCGTGGGGCGCAAGGCAGCCGCCGACACTGAATTCGTGGCGCGCGTGCTGCAAACGCTGCAACAGGAATGGCCCGCAGCCCGCGAGCGCGATGCGGTGAAGGTGATCGAATCGGTGGAGTGATGCAGTCTTCGCTATACCCTGACGCCCGGCCTTTGGTCGGGCGTTTCTGCGACTGCATCAGGCCTTTCGTTTAGCCAGCGGCGATAGCTCGACGGCGCCGGTCGCCAAGGCGCGTGCGCGGTCCACACCCCAGACCATGGCCCGGGTCATGGTTTCCCCCGGCCGCTGGCGATAATACTCTTCGCGGATCGCCGCACCTTCGCGGTTGTACAGGCCCAGGAACAGCTGTGTGGCGCCCAGGCGCGACAAGCGCACCTGGACCTCGAACGAAGTACCATCGCTGAGTGCCTCGTCATGGCAACGACTGTGCAGGTTGGCGTCGGCCCACTGCCAATAAGTATCTTCCCTGACTCTCATGGGATTTCTCCGGTGGACATTGCTGAAATGTCCGACAGAAAAGCACACCTGCGCAGGCCTCACGACCGCGATGTGCCAATCCCCTGCCCAAGATCAACGAATTGATCGAAAACACACGCCGTCGAGCCGATTGCGAAGCTTCACGCCAAGCGTACCGCCGTACCGCTGGCGAACATCACCACCATCCCGCCCTGCGCGCTGGGCATGCTGATTTCGAAGTTCACACCGACCACCGCGTCCGCGCCCAATTGCTTGGCATGCCGCTGCAGCTCGTCGGTGGCCTGCTCGCGCGCAGTGCGCAACGCACTTTCAAGCGTTTGCGAGCGCCCGCCGAACACGTCACGAAAGCGCGCGAAGAAATCGCGCACGAAGTTGACGCCCTGAACCGACTGGGCGCTGACCACGCCGAGGTATTGGGCGACAGGGCGGCCATCGATCTGTGAGGTTGTGGTGACAATCATGTTGAGTCTCCAGGAAATGCAACGCACCGATCTTAAGGGGTGAGCCCCGGAAAGTCATGGCGCAGGCTCCGCCTATGCAACGTCGCGAAACACTTCGAGACTTTGCGATGGCGCGTCGCCTCCAAGATGAGATGTCAAGAATTGCTCAGGGCTGGGTAACTAGCATTTCTGCCAGTTTCGTGGGATGTCCAGTCATCGCTATAACAGAGCCGAGATAACCCACGAACTGGAGATTGTCATGGCCAATTACACTGAAAGCGTCAAGAGCCTCATTGCTGAGAAGTCGGGTAAAATCTCGGACGACATCAAGCTTGACGCAACGTTAGTCGATGGTCTGGGCCTGGATTCAGTCGACATATCCGAATTACTCATGGACCTTGAGGAAGCATTCGACATCAAGATTCAGGACGAGCCCATTGAAGCGTTTACTACCGTTCAGAGTGTTGTCGATTACGTCAACCAGCACGCCAAGAGCAGCTGACCGGTGAGAAACGTCTAGTGTCGCGCGCCAGTCCAGCGCGACACCGCCCGGTAGCGGCCGGTGTCGCGCTCGAATGTAAGCCAGTCAGCGAGCAGTGCGTGCAGTGCGCGCAGTGCATGTAGCTTGCCGGTCCAAGGTGCTGCATGCATGTACGAACATCGAGGCCCCGCAAAGCCAGGCAGATTGCCCAGCCCATCTCAGGCAGTAGGACTACGCTGTGTGTGAAACCGTTGCGCCAGTCGCGGACCGAACACATTGACCAGCAGCCCCAACATCACCAGCCCCCCACCCCAACACTGCAACGCCGTCAGCCGCTCGCCCAGCAACCAGGCCGACGAACTCAACCCGATGACCGGCACCAGCAAGGAAAACGGCGCCACCTTGCCGGCCGGGTGCCGCGACAGCAAGGCGCCCCATAGGCTGTAACCGACCATGGTGGCGACGAAGGCCAGGTACCCCAGGGCCAACAGCGAATTCAGCGAGATGTTCAGCAGCGCATGGCTGATCGCCTCGGGCCCCTCCAGCCACCACGACAGCGCCAGGAACGGCAGCGGTGGAATCAAGCCGCCCCAGACCACCAGGGCCACCAGGTCCACCGAACCGAAGCGTCGGGTGATGATGTTGCCCATGCCCCACATTGCGCCCCCGCACAGGGTCAGCAGCAAGGCGATCAGCGGCACGTGGGCGCTGTCTTCGCTACCGATCACCGCCAGCCCCGCAGCCGCCACCAACAAGCCCAGCACACTCGCCGGGCGCAATCGCTCACCGAGAAACAGTGCAGCGAAGCCGAGCGTGAAGAACGCCTGGGACTGCAGTACCAACGATGCCAGGCCGGGCGGCATGCCGCTGTACATGGCTTGGAAAAGAAAGGCGAACTGCCCCAGTGAAATGGTCGCGCCATAGGCCGCCAGCCAACGCCACGGCAGCTTGGGCCGTTTGACCAACAGCACGGCGGGAAACGCCACCAGAAAAAAGCGCAGCGCGCCAAGCAACATCGGCGGCAAGCCATCGAGGCCGACTTTGATGACGACGAAGTTGACACCCCATGCAACGATCACCACCAGGGCGATCAGTAGGTCCTTGAGCGGCACGACTGGTTTCCTTATGCAGATTTTTTTGTAGAAACATCTCGAAACAGCATAACGCGACAGCGCTTGGGCCGTGCGGCACAGATCGCTCTAGAGAAAGCCATACAGTCCTGCGTCCCTGTCATCCGCTGGACACGCCACCGGCGTAACCTGCCGCGCATCGCCTCCAAGAGCCTGCCTGGTATGTCGCGTCTCATCGCCCTTCTCTGCCTGTTGCCGATACTGGCTTCGGCGGCCCCCAGCCAGTTGCGGATCCAGGGTTCCAACACGCTGGGCAGCGCCTTGGTGCCGGCGTTGGTGCAAGGCATGTTGCAGGCGCGCGGCGCGACCGCCATCGAGCAGCGGCCCGGCGCGCTCGCCAACGAGTGGGTGATTCGCGCGCGCGACGCGCAGGGCCAGCCGATACGCATCGACATCGGCGCCCATGGCACGCGCACCGGCTTCATTGCGTTGGCCGAAGGCCAGGCCGACCTGGCAAGCGCCTCACGTGCAATCGACGATGACGAATTCAAGCGTCTGAGCGGCGTGGGCGACTTGCGCAGTGCAGCCAGCGAGCAAGTGGTCGCGCTCGACGGCGTGGCGATCGTCACGCACCCGGACAACTCATTGAGGCAGTTGACGCTCGAACAACTGGCGCAGGTCTTTTCTGGTCAGGTGACACGCTGGGAGCAACTGGGCGTGGCGGGCGGCGAGATTCACCTGTATGCCCGCGATGGGCGCTCGGGAACGTTCGAGACCTTCGACAGCCTGGTGCTGCGTCCACAGCGCCTGCGCTTGTCGGCCCAGGCCAAGCGCTTCGAGTCGGCCGACGCATTGGTGGCCCAGGTACTGGCCGACCGCCAGGCGATCGGCTTCAGCGGCTTGGGCACGCTGCACGCGGCACGCACACTGGCGGTCGCAGCCGGCGATGGACCGGCGATGGCGCCCAGTCGAGCGCTGGTGGCCAGCGAGGACTATCCATTGTCACGGCGCCTGTACTTCTATCTACCCGCGCAGGCCACGCCCTATGCCCAGGGTCTCGCGGCGTTCGCCCAAAGCGGCGCGGGCCAGGCCATCGTCGCCGCGCAAGGCTTCGTCGCGCAGCAGATCGTGCCCATCGCCGTGGCACCGCTGCCCGACCAGCCACCGACCTACCGACACCTGGCTGGCAGCGCCGAGCGCCTGAACGTGAGCTTTCGCTTCCAACCCGACAGTGCCCTGCTCGACACCAAGGCCCTGCGCGACGTGCAGCGGGTAGCCGGCTACCTGCGGGCCACGGGTAAGCTGCGTGGCGGCGTGGTGCTGGTGGGCTTGAGCGACCGCAAAGACACGCCGGGCCGCGCCGCCCTGCTCTCGCGCCTGCGCGCGCTGGCGGTGCGCCGCGAACTGGCGCGCCAGGGGGTGCAGGCGTGGCGGGTATTGGGCCTGGGCGATGCGTTGCCGGTGGCGGGCAACGTGCAGTGGCAGGAGCGCCTGCGCAATCGCCGGGTCGAGGTATGGGTCGACCGATCCGCGTCCGAGTGAGGGTGACCGAGTACTGCACAGGCTGACGCCAAAAAACTTTTCGGCCTCCCCGAGGCCCGCCTCAGCCGTGTGCCGACGCGGCAGGGTTCAAGGCGCAAACCCTTCTACAATGATGACTTCGGCCTTGGCCGCGCCCTGGCGGTGGACACAGGCTTGTTGATACTCGGCCGAGCGATAGCAGGCCAAGGCTTGCTCGTAGGAGTCGAATTCGATCACCACGCTGCGTTGCGGCGTAGGTCGGCCCTCCAGCGCTTCGCTGCGCCCGCCACGGGCCAGGAAACGTCCGCCATAGACCTGGAACGCTGCCGGCGCACGTTGGGTGTACTGCTGGTATTGCGCGGCGTCGCTGACGTCGACATGGGCGATCCAATAGGCTTTCATGCACTGCGCTCCACGAGAGGGTATGTGTATGATGGTATACCACAACCTTTACAAGAAGTGAGCGTAGCGCATGGCTTTCAACAGCATCGAAGAACTCCTCGAAGACTACCGCCAAGGCAAGATGATCCTGCTGGTGGACGACGAAGACCGGGAAAACGAAGGCGACCTGCTCATCGCTGCCGAGCGCTGCGACGCCGCCGCCATCAACTTCATGGCCCGCCACGCCCGCGGCCTGATCTGCCTGACCCTGACCGAGGAGCACTGTCAGCGCCTCGGCCTGGAACAGATGGTGCCCGCCAACGGCAGCGCCTTCAGCACCGCCTTCACCGTGTCCATCGAAGCGGCCAGCGGCGTCACCACCGGTATTTCCGCCGCCGACCGCGCGCGCACCGTCGCCGCCGCCATGTCCGCCGACGCTCGCCCCGAAGACCTCGTGCAGCCGGGCCACATCTTTCCCT
The DNA here is from genome assembly GCF_054508135.1 of Pseudomonas sp. MLB6B. NCBI lineage: Bacteria > Pseudomonadati > Pseudomonadota > Gammaproteobacteria > Pseudomonadales > Pseudomonadaceae > Pseudomonas > Pseudomonas sp. MLB6B. The sequence continues at coordinate 3,553,850 of NZ_CP199313.1, forward strand.
TGCGCGCTCGCGAGGGCGGCGTACTCAACCGCGCCGGGCACACCGAAGCCGGCTGCGACATGGCGCGCCTGGCCGGCTTCGCCCCGGCCTCGGTGATCGTCGAGGTGCTCAACGACGATGGCACCATGGCCCGCCGCCCCGACCTGGAAGTGTTCGCCGCGCAGCACGGCATCAAGATCGGCACCATCGCCGACCTCATCCACTACCGCCTGAGCACCGAGCACACGGTCAAGCGCATTGGCGAGCGCGAACTGCCCACCGTGCATGGCACCTTCCGCTTGGTCAGCTACGAAGACCGTATCGAAGGCGGCGTACACATGGCCATGGTGATGGGCGAGATCCACCGCGAGCGCCCGACCCTGGTGCGCGTGCACGTGATCGATCCGCTACGCGATCTAGTCGGCGCCGAGTACGCCGGCCCCGCCAACTGGACCCTATGGGCGGCCCTGGAAAAGGTCGCTCAGGAAGGCGCCGGTGTGGTGGTGGTCCTGGCCAACCATGAATCCTCCCAGGCGCTGCTCGAACGCATTCCCCAGCTCACCCAACCGCAACGTCCGTATCGGCGTGGGCAATCGCGGGTGTACTCGGAAGTCGGCACCGGGGCGCAGATCTTGCAAGACCTCGGCGTGGGCAAGCTCAACCACCTTGGCCCGCCACTCAAGTACGCGGGTTTGGCCGGTTACGAGCTGGAGGTGGTGCAGAGCATTCCCTTCGAGCCTGTTTGAGTACGCATCAGGCGCACACGAGCGGGGGCTACAGCGGGCCACGAAATCGCCCGTCCGTTGGCCGAGACATCCGCGCAGAGCGCAGGCGCCCCCCGCCAAAGAGCCTGACGTTCGGGGGTGGAGGACAAGTGATGGCCGGTAGCCTTCAATCACTTGCCAAAATCTTGGAATACCATAATATGACATTCCGTAGACCTTGATATTTACGTGCTGCATCCGAACCTAGCGTTGTCGCTTCACCCAGTACAAAGCTGCTCCCCGAACATGATTGGCGGGTGCACTTGACCCGCCTCGAATAACAAAAGTAACGAGGGCGTAACCATGCTGTTGAGCAAACGTGTAAGTGCAGTGCTGTCCGCCAGCCTGCTGACCCTGGCTTGCCAGGCGGCCATGGCTGCCGAGAGCGTCAATTTCGTCAGCTGGGGTGGCACCACCCAGGATGCGCAGAAAGAAGCGTGGGCCATCCCCTTCAGCAAACAGACCGACATCAAGGTGGTCCAGGACGGCCCGACCGACTACGGCAAGCTCAAGGCCATGGTCGAAAGCGGCAACGTGCAGTGGGACGTGGTCGACGTCGAAGCCGATTTCGCCCTGCGCGCCGCCAGCGAAGGCCTGCTCGAACCGCTGGACTTCAACACCATCCAACGCGACAAGATCGACCCGCGCTTCGTTTCCGACCATGGCGTCGGCTCGTTCTTCTTCTCCTTCGTACTCGGTTACAACGAAGGCAAGCTCGGCGCCAGCAAGCCGGTCGACTGGAGCGCCCTGTTCGACACCAAGACCTACCCCGGCAAACGCGCCCTGTACAAGTGGCCTAGCCCAGGCGTGCTGGAACTGGCCCTGCTGGCCGACGGCGTCGCGCCCGACAAGCTCTACCCCCTCGATCTGGACCGCGCCTTCAAGAAACTCGACACCATCAAGAAAGACATCGTCTGGTGGGGCGGCGGTGCGCAGTCCCAGCAGCTGCTGGCCTCGGGCGAAGCCTCGCTCGGCCAGTTCTGGAACGGCCGCGTGTACGCCCTCCAGCAAGACGGCGCGCCGGTCGGCGTGAGCTGGAAGCAGAACCTGGTCATGGCCGACTTCCTGGTCGTGCCCAAAGGCGCCAAGAACAAGGACGCGGCCATGAAGTTCCTGGCCAGCGCCAGCAGCGCGCAGGGCCAGGCCGACTTCGCCAACAAGACCGCCTATGCCCCGGTGAACGTCGATAGCGTCGCCAAGCTCGACAGCGACCTGGCCAAGAACCTGCCGACCGCCTACGCCGCCGACCAGGTGACCCTGGACTTCGCCTACTGGGCCAAGAACGGCCAGGCCATCGCCGCCCGCTGGAACGAGTGGCTGGTCAAATGAAAGTCGCCATCAACGCCTTGCAAAACGCCCAAGGGCCGGACACAGGCGCCGCCCCCGTGCGTCGCCCGAGCCTGAGCCAGCGTTGGAAGGGCAGCCGCAACCTGCTGCCGGCCCTGCTGTTCCTTGGCCTGTTCTTCTTCGCACCGCTGATCGGCCTGTTGCTGCGCGGCGTGCTGGAACCCGAGCCGGGCTTGGGCAACTACGCGCAACTGTTCGCCAACTCGGCCTATACCCGGGTCCTGATCAACACCTTCTCGGTGGCAGGCCTGGTGACGCTGATCAGCGTGCTGCTCGGCTTTCCGCTGGCCTGGGCGATCACCCTGGTGCCCAAAGGCTGGGGCCGGTGGCTGCTGAACATCGTGCTGCTGTCGATGTGGACCAGCCTGCTGGCGCGCACCTACTCCTGGCTGGTGCTGCTGCAGAGTTCGGGCGTGATCAACAAGGCGTTGATGGCCATGGGCATCATCGATACCCCTATCGAGATGGTGCACAACCTCACCGGGGTGGTGATCGGCATGAGCTACATCATGATTCCGTTCATCGTGCTGCCGTTGCAGGCGACCATGCACGCCATCGACCCGATGGTGTTGCAGGCCGGTTCCATCTGCGGCGCCAGCCCCTGGACCAACTTCTGGAAGGTGTTCCTGCCGCTGTGCCGCTCGGGACTGTTCTCCGGGGCCTTGATGGTGTTCGTCATGTCGCTCGGCTACTACGTCACCCCGGCGCTGCTGGGCGGGGCGCAGAACATGATGCTGCCCGAGTTCATCATCCAGCAGGTGCAGTCGTTCCTCAACTGGGGCCTGGCCAGCGCCGCCGCCGCGCTGCTGGTGGCGATCACCCTGGTGCTCTTCTACCTGTACCTGAAGCTGCAGCCGGAATCTCCGGTCGGCAACCCGAGGTAATCCGCCATGCTCCTCTCCCCCAATGCCATGGGTCGCCCGCTACGTACGGGCCTGTACCTGACCACCGGCGTCATCGCGGCGTTTCTGCTGCTGCCGGTGGTGTTCATCGTGCTGCTGTCGTTCGGCTCCTCGCAGTGGCTGGTGTTCCCGCCACCGGGCTGGACGCTCAAATGGTACGCGCAGTTCTTCTCCAACCCCGAGTGGATTGACGCCGCGCTCGCCAGCCTCAAGGTCGCCGTGCTGACCACCGTCGCCGCCGTCGCCTTGGGCCTGCCCACCGCGTTCGCCCTGGTGCGCGGCCGTTTCCCCGGTCGCGAAATGCTCTACGGCCTGTTCACCATGCCGATGATCGTGCCGCTGGTGATCATCGCGGTGGCGGTGTACGCGCTGTTCCTGAAACTGGGCTACACCGGCACGCTGTTCGCCTTCGTGGTCAGCCACGTGATCGTCGCCCTACCCTTCACCATCATCTCGATCATCAATTCGCTGAAGCTGTTCGACCAGTCCATCGAGGATGCGGCGGTGATCTGCGGCGCCTCGCGCCTGCAAGCCATCTACAAGGTGACCTTCCCGGCCATTCGCCCAGGAATGATCGCCGGCGGGCTGTTCGCCTTCCTCGTCTCGTGGGACGAAGTGGTGCTCAGCGTGATGATGGCCAGCCCCGACCTGCAGACCCTGCCGGTGAAGATGTGGACCACCCTGCGCCAGGACCTCAGCCCCGTCATCGCCGTCGCCTCGACGCTGCTGATCGGCCTGTCGCTGCTGGTCATGTTCATTGCCGCCGCGTTGCGCCGGCGTACCGAAGCCAACGCGTGAGCCTGTGAAAAGCAGTCTGCGGAGAGAATAAAAATGAGTGCAGTGATCCAAGACAAAGCGCCTGGCAAGACCCTGGTCAGCCTGCGCGGCCTGAACAAGCACTATGGCGACTTCACCGCCGTGGACAACCTCGACCTGGAGATCCAGGACGGCGAATTTCTCACCTTCCTCGGCTCCAGCGGCTCGGGCAAGTCCACCACCTTGTCGATGCTGGCCGGTTTCGAAACCCCGAGCAGCGGCGAGATTCTGGTCCAGGGCCAGTCCCTGGTGCAGGTGCCGCCGCACAAGCGCGACATCGGCATGGTATTCCAGCGCTATTCGCTGTTCCCGCACCTGAACGTGCGCGACAACATCGCCTTCCCCCTGGCGATCCGCAAGCTCAGCGCCACGGAAACCACCAAGCGCGTCGATGCCATGCTCAAGCTGGTGCAGCTCGAACCCTTCGCCCACCGCAAACCGTCGCAAATGTCGGGTGGCCAGCAACAGCGCGTGGCCATCGCCCGCGCCCTGGTGTACGAACCGCGCATCCTGCTGATGGACGAACCGCTCGGCGCACTGGACAAGAAGCTGCGCGAAGACCTGCAGGACGAACTGCGCCAGCTGCACCGGCGCCTGGGCATCACCATCGTCTACGTGACCCACGACCAGGAAGAGGCCATGCGCCTGTCGCAGCGCATCGCCATCTTCAGCCACGGCAAGATCGTTGGGCTGGGCACCGGCTACGACCTCTACCAGAACCCGCCGAACGCGTTCGTGGCCTCGTTCCTGGGCAACTCCAACTTCCTGCGTATCAAGGCCCGGGGCAACGCGGTAGGTACGTTCGAGGGCCAATCGCTGGCCATCCGCTTGACCCCAGGCCTTGCCGTCGAGCAGGACGCGCTGGTGATGGTGCGTCCGGAAAAGGCCCTGGCCCTGAGCGTCGAACAGGCCGCGCGCGAGCCACTGCCGGCCGGCTGGAACGAAGTCGGCGCCAAGGTGGGCGAAGTGCTGTTCCTCGGGGAAAGCCAGACCTGCCATGTGGTCACCGCAGGGGGCACGGAACTGACGGTCAAGGCACTGTCGGCTGCGGGCATGCCGATGCAGCCGGGCGATACGGTCAAGGTACGTTGGGCAGTGGCCGATGCTTGCATCTATACCGAGTGGGCCGAAAGCGACTTGAGCAAATCGGCCGGCGCCCACTGAAATCGAACGCGCGCCCGCAACGGACGCGCGATCTCTTGCACAGGCGCGGGGCTTCACACCCTTCGCGCCAACTTTCAAACACCCTTTTCAAACGCTTGTATGCTTTTTCGTTGACAGCCCGCCGGCCGCATCCTAACCTCGCTGCACTCCCAATGCGTGCAGGCACCCCGTGGGCAATCTCTATCTGATCCGACATGGCCAGGCCTCGTTCGGCGCCAGCGACTATGACGTGCTGTCCGAACTGGGCGTACGCCAGAGCCAGGCCCTGGGTGAACACTTCGCCCAGCTGGGGCTGCACCTGGACCGCTGCATCGCCGGCAGCCTGCGCCGCCAGCAAGACACCGCGCGCATCGCGCTCGATGCCCTGCAAGCCCATGGCAATGCCGTGCCCGCACTGGACACCGACCCCGACTTCAACGAGTTCGACGCCGAAGGCGTGATCCGTACCCTGCTGCCCGATCTGCTCCCCCACGAGCCCCATGTGCTCGACGTGATGCGCAACGCGCGCGAGCACCGCAGCGAATTCCAGCGCCTGTTCGCCCTGATGGTGCAGCGCTGGCACGCTGGCGAGCACAGCGCCGACGATGGCCTGGAAACCTGGCAGGCCTTCACCGCACGCATCGACCGGGGGTTGCAGCGCCTGCTGGATCAAGCCCAGGAAGGCCAAGACATCGCCGTGTTCACCTCGGGCGGCAGCATCGCCGCCCTGCTTCACCGCGTGACGGGCATGACGCCCGCCCAGGCTTTCACGCTGAACTGGCAGATCGTCAACACCTCGTTCAGCCATTTGAAATTCCAGGGCCACGCCGTAGGTCTGAGTACCTTCAACAGCCAGGCGCACCTGCGTTTGCTCAGAGCACCGGAATTGATCACCTACCGCTGACCGATCCGTTTCCACCCTGTATCCCGTCACCCACAACCGATAAGGAACACGCCATGACCTCCGTAGCCGATGCCGTGAAGAAGATGCAAGAGAAGTTCAACCCGTCCGCCGCTGCCGGCCTGGACCTGGTCTACGGCTTCAACATCACCGACGAAGACAAGCATTACGCGCTGATCATCAAGGATGGCACCTGCGAGCTGCAGGAAGGCGAGAACCCCGACGCCAACTGCACCCTGGTGCTCGACAGCGAAACCCTCAAGGGCATCGTCAGCGGCGAAACCGATGGCATGCAGGCCTTCATGGGCGGCAAGCTGCGCGTCGAAGGCGACATGATGCTGTCGATGAAGCTCAGCGAGCTGTTCCCCTCCTGAACCCGCCAGTGCGACGTTCGCCACGCCCGGGCGCCGCGCGCGGAATTGGAAACCGAAGCCTGTTGGCTTCGGTTTTTTTTACCCTCGGCTTGCGTCATCCCGCTCGCATCACAGCAGTTGATCGACCGCCAACACCCCGGTCTATCGAAGCCTGGATCGCTTGTCGCCAGCCGGTGCGCTGATTACCGTGCCCAGGTTGGTCGAAAAGAATACAAGGAAGACCGATGTCGCCTACAGAGCACACCATCGACGTCCGCAGTGGCGAAGCCTTCGACGTGGCGGAGGTCGATATTTACCTCAAGGCCCACCTGCCGGGCTTGAGCGGCAGCCCCGACGTGCGCCAGTTCCCAGGCGGCGCCTCCAACCTCACCTACCTGCTACGCTACGCCGAGCGGGACCTGGTGCTGCGCCGCCCGCCTTTCGGCCATAAGGCCAAGAGCGCCCACGACATGGGCCGCGAATTTCGCATCCTCAACCAGCTCAACGCCGGTTTCCCCTATTGCCCCAAAGCCTATCTGCACTGCACCGACACTGCGCTGATCGGCAGCGAGTTCTATGTGATGGAGCGGGTCGAAGGCATCATCCTGCGCGCCGACCTGCCGCCGGCACTGGACCTGGGGCCGGCTGCGACCCAGGCGCTGTGCGAAAGCTTCATCGATCGCCTGGCCGAGCTGCACCAAGTGGATTACGCAGCCTGCGGCCTGGCCGACCTGGGCAAACCCGAGGGTTATGTGCAGCGCCAGATCGAAGGCTGGGCGACACGCTACGAACAGGCGCTAACCCCTGACGCGCCGCGCTGGGAACGGGTGGTCGCCTGGTTGCGCGAGCACCTGCCCGCCGACCATCCGCGCCCGGCGCTCCTGCACAACGACTACCGCCTGGACAACGTCATCCTCGACCCGGCCGATCCGGCGCGCATCATCGGCGTGCTCGATTGGGAAATGGCCACCCTGGGCGACCCGCTTATGGACCTGGGCAACAGCCTGGCCTACTGGATCGAAGCCGACGACCCCGCGCCGATCCAGCAGCTGCGCCGCCAGCCGAGCAACGCGCCGGGCATGCTCAGCCGCCGGCAGTTCGTCGCGCGCTATGCCGAGCGCAGCGGGTTGCGACTGGACAACGTCGATTTCTATCACGTGTATGGATTGTTCCGGTTGGCCGGCATTGTCCAGCAGATCTACTACCGCTACTTCCATCGCCAGACCCAGGACGCCCGTTTCGCCAGCTTCGTGCGCATGAACCATCTGCTCGAACAGATGACCCAGCAGGTCATCGCCCGCTCACCCCTCTAACCCGTTTCAGGAGCGCCCCATGTCCAAGACGCACTTGTTCGACCTCGACGGCAAGATCGCCCTCGTCTCCGGCGCCAGCCGCGGCATCGGCGCGGCCATCGCCCAGCTCCTGGCGCAACAGGGCGCCCATGTGGTGGTGACCAGCCGCAAGCTCGAAGGCTGCCAACAGGTGGCCGACGTCATCGTCGCGGCCGGCGGTCAAGCCACGGCCATGGCCTGCCACATCGGCGAGCTGGAGCAGATCGAACGGACCCTCGACGCAGTTCGCGCGCGCTTCGGCCGGCTCGACATTCTAGTCAACAACGCCGCGACCAACCCGCAGTTCTGCAACATCCTCGACACCGACCCCAGCGCGTTCCAGAAGACCGTGGACGTCAACATTCGCGGCTATTTCTTCATGTCGGTGGCGGCCGGCAAACTGATGCGCGAGCACGGCGGCGGCAGCATCATCAACGTGGCTTCGATCAATGGCGTCACGCCGGGGCATTTCCAGGGCATCTATTCGGTGACTAAGGCGGCGGTGATCAACATGACTCAAGCCTTCGCCAAGGAGTGCGCGCCGTTCGGCATCCGCTGCAACGCCCTGCTGCCTGGGCTGACCGATACGCAGTTCGCTGCGGCGCTGGTGAAGAACCAGGCCATTCTCGACACCGCCCTGCAACACATTCCCCTCAAACGCGTGGCCGAACCGAGCGAAATGGCGGGGGCGGTGCTGTACTTGGCCAGCGCGGCGTCGAGCTACACCACGGGCGCTGCGCTGGCCGTCGACGGCGGCTATCTGGCATGAGCGTGCAGCCGCCGCTGGGTATCGCGCTTACAAACAGGTAGCGGCGGCCGCCTTGCGCTGCAAGGCCACGCTGTCCTGCTGCGCCGCGTAGAAATCGACGTGGGTACCGCCGCCCTGCGGGTAGACGTCCACGAACGCCTGCGCCTCACGGGTATACACGGTGAAGCCGCCCGCCTTGCGCGCTTGCAGGTAACCGCTGGCATCGACCCCGAACACCTTTTCGTCCTGCCAGCCGTACTGGATGCACTGGGCCACCAGATCGGCGTTCTTGCGCGAATCGAGCTGGGCGTTGGGCGCGCCGGTACGGGCGGCGTCCATGGTCGACGAAGCGCAGCCGACCATCAGCAGCGCGGCGGCCATCGGCAGTAGTGCTCGCATGTTCATTCCTCGAAAAAAAGAACGTGACTCTAGCACCCGGCTAGCACGCAAAGTGAATTGTCGTCGCGCCGGGATGTCGGATTTTGCACACACGTCCATAAGGAACACCGGTATGAAAGCCAACTCTCTGCTCTGCGCCCTGCTCTTCTCCGGCACCCTGGTCGGCGTGCCGATGGTGGTACAAGCCGCCGAATCGACCCAAGAAAGCGTCAAGTCCAACGAGACGCGCAACCGTGAGCTGGAAGTCGGCGATAAAGCGCCCGACCAGTACAAGCGCGACGAAGCGGCCGTCAAGGACTGGCAGTCCAAGGGTCTGCCGGCGCCAGAAAAAGAAAGCCACTGGGTGAAGATGGCTGGCCGTTACGTGCTGGTGCAGACCACCAATGGTGTGATCCTGGCGATTCATTCCGGCAAGAAATAAACCTGCGCCGGGTCCACCCAGAGAGCAGCGCGCTTACCCGCTGAAACGCAGTGCGGGCGCTGCCATTGACCTTCGAGACCCCGCGCCTGTCTGCATCCGCAGCGACGCGGCGGTTTCACCCCGAACTCTGCTTTGCCCAATACTTCCAGCCCACCCCCCAAGAATCGCAACCACCGCCCCTCGATGAGCCGCAAGACCTACTGCGCAGTGCGAACCCACTCGCAAAAGGCCTTCATCTACCTACTTTAGCGGCCAGTACGCATAACGAGCTTGTGCTCGCATCCACTGCACGACACCTGCAACACATCAATGCACCCGTCAGTAAAAACCTGCACAGTCTGCGCTCGGCTCCGGCGCAACCTCGACCATGCGCGCCTCCAGCTTCCTCACGTGAAGGATCACCTGCCCCATGAATGTCCAGCTGCTCTGGGTACTTGCCCTGCTGACCGCCGCCGTCGTGCTGTTCATCCGCAACCGTCCACGCATGGATGTGGTCGCCTTGCTGGTGATCCTCGCTTTGCCAATGTCCGGCGTCTTGACCATCGAGCAGGCCCTGGCCGGCTTCAGCGACCCTAACGTGGTCTTGATCGCCGCGCTGTTCGTGATCGGCGAAGGCCTGGTGCGTACCGGCATCGCCTACCGCATCGGCGAATGGCTCAGCGACACGGCAGGCCACAGCGAAGTGCGTCTTTTGCTGCTATTGATGGTGTCGGTGGCGGGCCTGGGCTCGGTGATGAGCTCGACGGGCGTGGTGGCGATCTTCATTCCCATCGTGTTGAGCATCGCCGCGCGTCTCCACATCGCGCCTAGCCGCTTGATGATGCCGTTGAGCTTCGCCGGTCTGATCAGCGGCATGCTCAGCTTGGTCGCGACGCCGCCGAACGTAGTGGTTCATGGCGAGTTGCTGCGCCATGGCGTAGAAGGGTTCGGCTTCTTCAGCTTCACCCCGTTCGGCTTGGTGGTGCTGGTGCTGGGTGTCGGTTACATGCTCCTGACGCGCCGCTGGCTCAAGGGCGAGTCGCACACCGAGGGCCGCAGCCAGGCGCGTCCGACGTTGCATGACCTGGTGCAGGACTACAAACTCAGCGGCCGCGAGCGGCGCTTGCGAGTCCGCGCGCACTCGCCCCTGGTCGGCCATTCGTTGGGCGAGCTGGCGCTGCGCACGGCCCACGGCGCCAACGTGGTGGGCATCGAACGCCAGCACACATTCACCACGCGGGTGATGGCCGCCGATTCGGCGACTGTGTTGCAGGCGGGTGACGTACTGCTGCTCGACCTGTTTGACAAGGGCAAAGACCTGCACGGCCTGTGCCAGTCGATGCAGCTTGAACCCCTGCGTTTCAAGGCCGCCTACTTCATCGACCAGTCCCAGGACTTGGGCATGGCCGAGGTGTCGCTGCCACCCGGTTCGAGCCTGCTGGGCAAGACCGTATTGGGTTTGGCGTTGCGCACACGCCTGGGGCTCAACGTCATGGGCCTGCGCCGTGAGCAGCAGGCCATCGAAGAGGGCCTGCTGGAAACTCCACTGCACATGGGCGACACCCTGCTGGTGGTCGGTCCGTGGAAGGCCATCCGCCAACTGCAGACGCACCCGCACGACTTCATCGTGCTCAGCCTGCCGGCCGAAATCGACCAGGTCGCCCCGGCACGCCGCCGCGCCCCGCAAGCCCTGGCCAGTCTGGCGGTGATGGTAGCGCTGATGGTCAGCGGGCTGGTGCCCAACGTGGTGGCGGCGCTGATCGGTTGTCTGTTGATGGGCGCAGGGCGCTGCATCGACATGAACAGTGCCTACCGTGCCATCCATTGGCAGAGTCTGGTGCTGATCGTCGGCATGCTGCCCTTCGCCCTGGCGTTGCAACAGACCGGTGGCATCGCCTTGGCGGTCGAGGGCCTGGTCGGCCTGCTCGGCGGTGCCGGCCCGCGTACGATGCTGGCGTGCCTGTTCGCCCTGACGGCGGTGATCGGTCTGTTCATCTCCAACACCGCCACCGCAGTGCTGATGGCGCCAGTGGCGATCAGCATGGCCAGTCAACTCGGCCTATCGCCCTACCCGTTCGCCATGACCGTGGCGCTGGCCGCGTCGGCGGCCTTCATGACGCCAGTGTCTTCGCCGGTCAACACATTAGTGCTGGGGCCAGGGCAGTACCGTTTTGCCGACTTCGTCAAAGTCGGCGTGCCGTTTACGGTATTGGTGATGCTGGTGACGGTGGTCATGGTGCCGTGGCTGTTCCCCTTGTGAGTCGGGTATTTGCCCGCTTGCGGTACAGCCAATCGCCAACGAACCGGCTACGATGACATCCATTTGACATCAATTACTCGCTTGAACCACACTTCCCGCGTCGTTGCCGAGCCTGACCTCGAAGCTCGGTCTTTCCTCTTCACCGCGCATGTGGTCCACGCTCATGGTGTTTTCAGCCCGGTCGCGTCTGGTGGTCTACCTGGCCTTGTTCAGCCTGACGCTGGTGTTGACGCTGGCCGGCATCCTGGCGCGCCCGTTCGCCTCGCTGTCGTTGTTCTGGCCGGTGAATGCGGTGCTGGCCGGTCTATTGCTGCGCCACCCTCGCCAGGCCAGCCCGCTTGGCTGGTGCCTGGTCTACCTGGCCATGGTCACCGCCGACCTCGCCTGCGGCAGCGAGTGGCGCCCGGCGCTGTGGTTCAACCTGTGCAACCTCGGTGTGGTATCGACCTTGTGGCTGCTGATGGCGCGCCTGCCGCGCAACGACCGTCGCCTGCACACGCCCTATGGCGTGCTGTGCCTGCTCGGCGCCAGCGCCAGCGCCGCCGTGGTGGCGGCAAGCCTGGCTTGCCTGGTGGCCGCACCCTGGTTCAACGAGTCGGTGCGCGCCACCTGGCTGGCGTGGTTCAGCGAGCAGTTCTCCACCAGTGTCCTGGTCCTGCCTGTGGTTCTAAGCGCCCCTTCGGCACGCGTCCTGCTGCGCAGTGGCAGCCAGCCGATTCCGATCGCCCCGCTGCTGGTGCTGCTAGGTTCGCTGGGCGTGGGTCTGGCGGTGGGGGGGCCTGGCGCCATCGCATTTCCAATCGCCGCCCTGGTGTGGTGTGCGCTGAGCTATTCACCGTTCCTGCTGTCGCTGCTGACGCTGGGCGCGGGCAGCACGCTGATCGTCGCCGTGGCGCAAAACGTCATGCACTTCAGCCTGCCGCAGACCGAAACGGCGGTCACCGCGCTGATGTCGGCGCGCCTCGGGATCGCCATGCTGGTGCTGGGCCCGTTGGTAGTGGCCTGCGTCAGCCATGCCAACCGGCAACTGCTCGGCCGCCTGGCGCACCAAGCGGCGGTCGATCACCTGACCGGTGCCCTGAGCCGCAGCGCCTTCACGCACCAGGCCGGCGCTCTACTGCACAGTTGCCGCCAGCCGGCGCTGCCGATCACCCTGATGATGCTCGACATCGACCATTTCAAGTCCATCAACGACCGTCATGGCCATGCCGTGGGCGACCGGGTGCTACGCGAATTCGCGCGCACCGTGCAGGACCAGTTGGGTAAAGGCGCCTTGTTCGCGCGCTTGGGTGGCGAGGAATTCGCCATCGTGGTACCCGGTTTGGCCCCGCAACAGGCCAGCTTCCTCGCCGAACGGCTGCGCCGGGCGGTCGAGTCCCTCACGCTGCAAGGGTATGGTCAGGCCTTGCGCATCAGTGTCAGCATCGGCCTGGCCGGTGGCGCCCTGGTGCCGGGTGAGAGCCTGGATAGCCTACTGATTCAGGCCGACCAGGCCCTCTATCGCGCCAAGGAACAGGGCCGCAATCGCGTGGTGCAGCAATCCTCGCAGCGGGAAGTGAGTTAGGCGCGCAGCACCTGCCCCCCGGAGAAACGCCGCATGTTCAGCCACATACAGCTAGGTGCCCGCGACTTGCCACGCATGGTCGCGTTCTATGAGGCCGTCCTGGCATGTCTGGGCCTGGTTCGCCTGCCGGAGGTCGACGACCAGGGGCCTGAAGGGGCCGGTTGGCAAGCCGCAAACGCCGAATGGCCGCAATTCTACGTGCAACGGCCTTTCAACGGTCGACCGGCCAGTGCAGGCAATGGCACCCAGGTCAGCTTCGCGGCGCAGGATCGGGAACAGGTACAGGCCGCGTGGCGCACAGCCTTGCGACATGGCGGCAGCGACGAGGGTACTCCGGGGCTGCGCCCGCAGTACGGCGAAGGCTTCTACGCGGCCTATTGCCGCGATCCGGAAGGCAACAAGTTGTGTTTCGTGCATGTACAGGGCTGGTGATACAGCGCGGGCTCGCCTACAGACCGTCACGCGCATACAAGCTTCGCTCGAGCGATGGTGCGCCAAAGTGTACGGTCAATAGCGGGGAAAGCTCACAGCTCATGGACCGCGATCGAACGCTCGGTCGTGTCCAGGTCCGCGTGGATAAGGCCGATGAGCTGCCTGGCGTTGCCGGCATGCACCTGCAGCAGCACACCTTCCGGATCGACCGACACCTCGATATCCACACCCCACGCAGCGTCGCTGCCTGAGTGCATGAATCCTGCGTAGTCCGCCCGCGAAGCAACGCACCGGTAGAAGCCGGACGCACTCAGCGCCGAGGCGACGCGTTCGATCAACTCCCCTGCGGGCTGCTCGCTGCTGAGTCGATACTGTCGGCCCATGTGGATCTCTCGAACAATTGAAGTGCAGAAGGGCATGGAACCTCGGGCCCTTCACTCGCCGCGCGGAGTGTTACCTAAACGGAAACGTTCAGGATGAAACAGTTCAGGGCGATGGCAAACATAATTTGTACAAATTCTGCGCAATCCAACCGAAGCCTTTAAAGCCAAGCCTTCGGGCGCGTTATCCACAGACCTACCCACGGTTTCTGTGGACAAATTTCCTACCCCATTCACTCGATTTTCAACAAAGCCTGATTGGCCTGCCTGACCAGTTCGATCCATTCGCGGGTGCTGATGGCACCGGCCTGTTCGAGCACCTGCGCTTGCAACAGCGCCCGCGCGTAATCGTCTTCGTGGAATGAGGTGTGTTCGAGAAAATGCGTGCGCCACCGCCCCATTGCAGCTGTACCTTTATGGGTGTGCCACATTGCGTATGCCTCCTTGGATCAGGACGCTGCGCAGGGTACAGCAAGCTTTGTGAAGGGATCATGACCTGCCGCCCTTGACAAGATAGACACGGCCGAAACCACGAGCTGGCCTGGGCCTGTCCGAGGGCGGAACAGGCCAGACGCCTGGCGGTCAGGGGGGTGGAATGGTTCCCAGCAGGCCGATACAGAGGGTCAGTAACAGAAATCCCCCAAGAAACCACACGAGCTTGCCCATTGAAACCTCTCAGTGCATTAGCGAAGCGGCCTGGCTGACGCACGCCGATGCCACGGCGCGTAGCCGTCCCAACGCAGGCCTGGCTGCTCGGCTGGGATGACGCTATGGTCGCGCCGCAACTGATACGGTTACAGATTCAGGTTGGTGAAAAAAAAGCAGATCAGAGGCCGTTGGCAGCCTGACCTGGAAGCCTCAGCACCTCTGCGGGCAACCAGCCTAACTCGCCATCGCTCAAGCGTTTGCACCAGTACCAGCCGTTGAGCGGGCGCAGCACTTCGATCAACTGGCCCGGTTCGACGTCCAGTTCGTGGGCGCAGTAAGGCTCCCGGGCACGGCCCTGGCCCACGCCCAGGATCTCGATCAACTGCGCGGGCACCCAACCGGGCGATTGTCCGGCGCAGCTGCACAGGTACCAGTCTTCCCAGCTTTCGCTGCCCTCATAGCGTTGGCCAACACTCAACAGTTGGCCGGCGACCAGACGAATGGGTTGAGGGTATTCGCTACGATGGACCTTGATCACGACGGACTTCATGCGCCACTCCTTGGCTGCGGTGAACCGTCGATGCTAGCAGAGGCCAGCGTCAGAACCTGACGCGCCTGCGAAGGCAGCGCTCGATGCAATCAGCATGCGCCGGTGGCCTGCAGAGGAACTTCCCGTATCCTGGATGCGGGCGCCAGGGCGGCCAGCTCGACGGCGACCTCGCGGGCACGCACCACGCCCCAGGCCAAGGCGCGCGTCATCGATTCACCGGGGCGCGACCCATGGGCTTCTTCATGCAACGCCAAGCCCGAAGCGTTGTACACCCCAAGGAACAGTTGAGTCGCCCCAGTGCGCGACAGTCGTACCTGGACGTCGAGGCACGTGCCATCGGACAGCGTTTCGTCGTGCCGACGATGGTGCAGCGTGGGGTCGGCCCACGACCAGAACGAATCACCACGAATGCGCATGCCAAGCTCCTCCTGAGACCCAAGACGTATCGACCGATAGCGTTGTGCCAACACTAGCCGAAGCGAAGCGGGAAGCAAGGCACCTGGCGAAAATTGTCGGACAATCTTTGCCTGCCGGAAACCTGCGCGGCAGCGAGTCCCTTCCCCCACCAGCCAGCACGGCATGGCTCAGGGCCATCATCGTGCGATCCAGGCCCGGCCAAAACGTCGGACTACAGACATCCTGTATTTTCCTTACGGCAAAACTGGAAAATACCGCCCCCGCCCCATACCCTGCGCTATCGACCCACGCCGCGAGCACGAACATGTCAGGGATTGTCTATTTCGAACGGCCACGCTGGTTGCGCGATCTCGTGCGCTTTCTGCCCCTCAAGAGTCAATTCGTCTTGTCGGGCAACATCCGCGACTTGCAAGCCACGCAGATCGCCCCTGGCGCGGTCACCGCGCAAAGCTTCAACCAGACCTTGTGCAATGCCCTGCTCGATGCCGGCTTCAGCCACGTGCTGCTGTGGAACCCGGTCAGCGGCTTCAGCGCCATGAACCGTCCCGGCGCCAACCCGGCCGGCGGCCTGGCCGCCTTGCAGGCATTGGGCCTCAATGCCGTCGACGGTGTGGCGCCGGCCGGCATCGACCTGCTAGGCGTGACCTTGGAGCGCCTGGTCGCCCACAGCGGCGAGCCCGTGGCGCTGATTCTCGATTTCGCCTCGCGCCTGGCGGTGCGCAACGACCAGCTCAGCGCCGCCGAGCATCGCCTGTTCACCCAGGCCCTGGTGCTTTCGCACCAGGCGCGCAGCCGCCCTGCCACGGCCGAGCGCAAGCCGTTCTTCAACACCTTGCTGTGGCTGGTGGAAAAAGAAGGCGACTTGCCGGACTGGCTGCTGGTAGACAACCCGCGCCTGCGCCACATCCCGGTCGGCAAACCCGACCAACGCGCACGCCGCGCACTGGCGCCGGCCCTGCTGCGCGGCCTCGTCGGCAGCCAGGGCGCCGAGCCGCAGGCGCTGGACGCGGCGGTCGAGGCTTTCGTGGAAAACACCGAAGGGCTGCTGCTGCTCGACCTCAGCGCCATCGCCCAGCTGGCGCGGGTCGAGCACGTGGACATGACGCAGATCAGCGACGCCGTGCGCCGCTACAAGGTGGGCGTCACCGAAGACCCCTGGCTGAGCCTGGACCGCACGCGCATCCGCAGCGCCGACGGCATCGTCCAGCGCCGGGTCAAGGGCCAGCGCCACGCGGTCACGCACATGCTCGACATCGTCAAGCGTGCGGTGACCGGCGTCGGCGCCAGCCGCAAGGGCAATCGCCCGCGCGGTGTGGCCTTTCTGGCCGGGCCCACCGGGGTCGGCAAGACCGAGCTGGCCAAGACCATCACCCACCTGCTGTTCGGCGACGAAGGCGCGTACATCCGCTTCGATATGTCGGAATTTAGTGCCGAACACGCCGACCAGCGCTTGATCGGCGCGCCGCCCGGCTACGTCGGTTACGACGTGGGCGGCGAACTGACCAACGCCATCCGCGAGAAACCCTTCAGCGTGGTGCTGTTCGACGAGATCGAAAAGGCCCACCCGCGTATCCTCGACAAGTTCCTGCAGATCCTCGACGACGGCGTGCTCACCTCCGGGCGCGGCGACCGTGTGTACTTTTCCGAAGCGCTGATCGTGTTCACCTCCAACCTGGGCATCTATCGCCAGGGCGAAAACGGCGAGCGGGTCGCCAACGTGCAGCCTCACGAGCCGTTCGAGCAGGTGCAGGGCAAAGTCCACAGCGAGATCGACCGTTATTTCAAGCTGGTGCTCAACCGCCCGGAAATCCTCAACCGGATCGGCGAAAACATCATCGTCTTCGACTTCATCCGCGAAGACGTGGCCACACAGATCTTCGAGCAGATGGTCGCGACCACGTTCGCCGACCTGCACGCCCAGGGTTTCAGCGTCGAACTCGGCGAGCCGGCGCGCCAGGCCTTGCACGCCCTATGCCTGCAAGACCTGGGCAACGGTGGCCGGGGCATCCGCAACCAGCTCGAAGCGCACTTGCTCAACCCGCTGGCGCGGGCGCTGTTCGACCAGGACGTGCAGCCGGGTCGAGCCCTGCGCATCGGCGCCCTGGACGCCACGGGCCTGACCCTGGAAGCGCGCTGAACATGCACCTGAGCCTGTCGCGGGTGCACTTTCCCGTCACCACCCTGGGGCCGGGCCAACG
Organism: Pseudomonas sp. MLB6B; assembly: GCF_054508135.1. Classification (NCBI taxonomy): domain Bacteria; kingdom Pseudomonadati; phylum Pseudomonadota; class Gammaproteobacteria; order Pseudomonadales; family Pseudomonadaceae; genus Pseudomonas; species Pseudomonas sp. MLB6B. The sequence goes on from NZ_CP199313.1 coordinate 3,571,382, forward strand.
TGTGGGCATCTGGTTCCAGGGCTGTAGCCTGCGCTGCCCCGGCTGCATCTCGGCCGACACCTGGGGCCCCGGCAGGCGCCAGGTGAGCCTGGACGCGCTGCTGACGCAGATCGCGCCCTGGCTGGCCCAGGCCGACGGCGTCACGGTCTCCGGCGGCGAGCCATTCGAGCAGTTCGACGCCCTTCTCGCCCTGCTGCGCGCCCTGCGCCAACGCAGCGCCGGCGACATCCTGGTGTACAGCGGCCACAGCCTGGAAGCGCTGGGCCCGCAACTGGAACAAACCCAGGGGCTGATCGACGGTCTGATCAGCGACCCTTATCAAGAACACAGCGAACAGACCCTCGCCCTGCGCGGCAGCGACAACCAGCGCCTGAGCCTGCTCACGCCCTTGGGCCAAGCGCGCCTGGCCGATTGCCAACGCCTCCTGCGCGCCGCCGACAAAGCCCTGGACCTCATGTTCGACGAGGCCGGCAGCGTGTGGATGGCAGGCATTCCGCGACGTGGCGACCTATTGCGCCTGCGCGACCTGCTGCACAGCCAGGGCCACCAGTTACAGACCAGCGCCCACACATCGAAGCGGCGCTGAGCGGAGTTCACCGACATGATGCGTTTTTGCCCCAACTGCCACACCGAGCGTGGCCTGGACGAGCTGTTCTGCGCCGGCAGCGTGCACGGTCAGCCCTGCGCCTGGGACCTGTCCGCCGAGCCGATCCACGCCGATGGCTGGCGCCCGAACGAGGCCGCGCCGGGCGAGGCCCAGGCGGCCGATGCCGGTCACCCTATCGAATCGGCGGCCCCGACCGATCTATCGACCACAGAGCCGGCCAAAGCCGTCAGCGCCTCGGCGCCCGCGCTGGCACCGCAGTGCAGCAACGGCCATGCCCTGGAGCCCGGCGACCTGATGTGCCTGACCTGCGGCGCGCCAGTGGCTGTCATCGCCCAGGCGAAGCAGGCTCAAGCCTCGAACGCTGAGCTGCCCACCTGCGCGCCTGTCGACGGGACCACGGGCGATGCGCCGGCCAGCGACACCCCCAGCGAAGTGGAAGGCTGGCGACTGGAACAGGCGATCAGCAACACCGACGGCATCCGCGAGCGCTACCTGGCCGAGCACCGCGAGAGCAGCCAACGCGCCGTGCTCACCCTCTACCGCCCCGGCGCCGAGCCGGACCCGGCCGTCTACGACGTCCTGCGCCGCCTGCCCCTGGCCCACGTGCCCGAGCTGTTCGCCACCGGCCGTTGGCAAGGCCGCGCCTTCGAAGTGATCGAGGCGCTGGACGGCGGCAGCCTGGCCGACCTCGGCCCCGTGGTGGTCGACCTCGACAGTGCCAGCCATCTGCTGCGCGAAGTGGGCCAGGCCCTGCACGCCTTCAACGAAGCCGGCCTGCGCCACCGCGACCTGCGTCCGACCAGCCTGCTGGTGCGCAGCTGCGAGCCGCTGGACATGGTCATCAGCGGCTTCGGCTCGGCGCGCCTGTCGGAGTTCGACCTGGACATCGTCTCGCCCCTGGAAACCAGCCGCTACATGGCGCCCGAAGCGGTCGCCGGCGGTGTGGCCGCGGCGTCGGACTGGTGGAGCCTGGGCATGATCCTGCTCGAACAACTGACCCGCGGCGCCTGCTTCGAGGGCGTGCAGGCCAACGCTTTCCTCATCCATGTGCTGGCCAACGGCGTGCCACTGCCCGATACCCTGGAGCCGCGCCTGCACCTGCTGCTGCGCGGCCTGCTCGCCCGTGACCGCCACCAGCGCTGGCAGTGGCCACAGGTGGCGGCCTGGCTCGACGGCGCGGACGTGCCGGCACCGCCGGCCGCCAACGAAACGCCGGACGATGGCAGCGGCGCGCGCCTGTCGCTCGGCGAGCGCCAGTACCGCAACGCCCAGGTCTTCGCCCTCGCCGCAGCGCAAGCGGAGCACTGGGCCGAAGCCTTGCAGCACCTGCTGCGCGGGGTGGTCGTGACCTGGGCCGAACAAGCCGGCCTGGCACCCACGCTGCTCGCGGGGCTGCGCCAAGTGGTGCAGCACGAAGGCTTGCACGACGACCTGCGCCTGATGCTCGCCCTGAAGCTGCTCAACCCGGAAATCCCGCTGATCCTGCGCGGCGAGATCGTCACCCCCGGCTGGCTGCTGGAGCACCCGCTGGAGGGCTATGCGCTGATCAGCGGCGACGTGCCCGAGCTGCTCGAACGCCTGCACAACGACCACTGGCTCAGCCGCCTCAAGACTCGCGCGCAGAACGTGCGCCAGCGCGCCCTGCACCAACACATCGAGCTGGTCGAAGACGACTTGCGCATCTATTTGCTGTCGACCTCGCGGGCCACCCTGGCCAGCCAATGGGAGGCCCGCCAGCGGCTGTTCCCCGACACCGACCACCCCGGTTTGCAGTCGCTCAGCCAGCGCCGCTTGATCGCCGAAGAAGACCTGATCGTGCTGCTCAGCGCGAGCCTGGACCAGTTCCGCGCCGCCGACGCGATCGTCGCCGAAGCCGCCGCGCTGGCGCGCGAGCACGAAGTGGGCTGGTTCGAGGCCGACACCGCCGCGCAACGCCTGCAACGCCCGCAGGCCGAGCTGATGCGCAGTGTCGACGAGCGCATCCAGGGCTTTGCCCGCTGCGGTGTGGAAGCGGTCGACCAGTGGGCCGAACAGTTCCGGCTGGAACGGCGCATGCCCCTGGCCCAAGCCCTGGTGCTGCTGGCGATCGAACCCAGCCAATGGCTGGAGCCGCAGAAGCAGCAATACGTCGCGCAGATCCTGGACTTCTTCGAGAAGAAGGTGGTGAGCGCGGTGATGCGCGGCCCGCTGGTGCGCATGGCCATCGGCAAGACCACGGCCCGTGTCGACCTCAACGAACTGCACAGCGAGCGACGCCCTGCCCCGGCCTTGCTCGACCACCTGCTGCAACGCAACGCCCGGGCGGTCAGCCTCGACCCACAGACGCTGCAACTCGACCCAGGCCTGGCCGCGCGTCTGCACGGCCTGCATCGGCAGAGCGCGCTGTACAAGCGCGACACCGGCATCGACGGGCTGTACCTGGGCTTCCCCTTCCTGCTCAGCCGCGACGCGCGCAGTAACGCGCGGCCTCGCATCGTTCCGGTGCTGCTGTGGCCGCTGAGCCTGCAACTGGAAGTGGGCCAACGCGGCCAAGCCGCCCTGGCCTTCGACAGCGAGCGCGAAGAAGTGCGCCTGAACCCGGCGCTGGAAAGCGTGCTGGGCGTCGAGGCGTGCAAGCGCTGGCGCGCCACGGCCGATGAGCTGTTGGGCCGCTCGTCCCTGCGCGCCAGCGACGTGATGGACGCCTTCGGCATGCTCGCCCCGGCCCGCGCGCGCCAGCTCGGCGCACTGCCCAGCCCGTCGCTGCAACTGGCCTCGGACCAGGACGAACTGGCCTGCGCGGCGGTGCTGTTCCACGTCACCTTCATGGGCCAGGCCATTGGCGAAGACCTGCGCCACCTCAAGAGCCTCGCGCCCTCGGGCACGGGCCTGGAAACCGCGCTGCGCCTGCGGGCGGCCGAATCCACCGCCGGCGAGCTCGCCGAGCCCCAGACGGTGGGCGAGTTGCACCGTTACTTCACCGTAGCCAGCGACCCGTCCCAGGAAGCGGCGGTGATGCAGGCCCGGCAAGGCCCAGGCTTGCTGGTCGAAGGCCCGCCCGGCACCGGCAAGAGCCAGACCATCGTCAACATGGTGGCCGATGCCATCGGCCGCCAACGCAGCCTGCTGATCGTCTGCCAGAAGCATGCGGCGCTGGAGGTGGTGCACAAGCGCCTGGTCGCCGAAGGCCTGGGCCAGCGCGTGGTCATGCTCAACGACATCAACCGCGACCGCGAGCCAGTCATTCGCGGCATCCGCGAGCAACTCGACACCTTGTTCGGCCAAGGCAATCCCAGTGCGCCCTGGCAGCGCCAGCGCCAGCAGTTGGCCGCGCGCATCGAAACCCTTGAAGGCGAGCTCGACCGCTACCACCAGAGCCTGCACCAGCCAGACCCCGACAGCGGCCTGAGCTACCGGCGCCTGCTCGGCGAACTGATCGAGCTGCAGTCGGGGCCCGCGCCGCTGCACTTCCCGGCCCTGCGCCAGCGTCTGGCCGACCTCGACATCGGCAGCCTGGCCCAATTGGAGGAGCGTTGCGCCCCGCTGATCGGCCTGTGGCTGCCGGCGCGCTACGAGGGCAGCCCGCTGGCCCGCCTGCAAGCCTTCGCCGCCGACGCCCCCACCCTTGAGGCCTTCGCCGAAACCTTGCAGCGCTTCGGCGAGGTCGAAGCCCAGCGCGAAGCGGCCCTGCTGGCGCATCCGGCCAGCTTCGAACTCGACGATCCGGCCCCCTACCGCGCCTGGCTCGCCGCCCACGCCAACACCTTGCTCGGCCTCGACGAGCGCGCCTGCCAGCGCCTGGCGCAATGGCTACCCCTGTTCCGCGAAAGCCCTGGCGACGGCACCTTGCGTGGCCACGCGCTGCTGAGCCAATTGCACGCGCTGGACGCGGCACTGGCCGCTATGGAGCAGAGCGCGCATCACGCCGACCTGTCGCCAGCGCTGGGCCAACTCGACGATACGACCTTCGCCCGTGTGGCCGACGACGCCCGACGCGTGCATGCCAACCGGGGCTGGCAACGCTGGCTCAACCCGATGCACCATCTGCGTCGCCGCCGCCTGCACGGCTTCCTCGCCCCCCTCGGCCACGACGACCTCGACACGGCGCTGCTGCCCCTGCTGGGCGCCGCGCAGTTGGAACGCGCCTGGCGCCCCTTGCGCGGGCAATTGCAGGCCGTACAGCGCGCGCTCGAACTGCCGCCGGTACCCGCCGACAGCGGCTCCGACCTGCTGCCCAAGGCGCGCAGCGTGCAACGCCACCTGCACCAGGTGCGGCAACTGGCCGAAGCGTTAGCGCAATCGCCGCGCCCGGCCCAGAGCGATGCCGCCGCGCTCGGTGGCGACCCGCGCCAGGTGCAGGCGCTGCTGGCCGACGTCGACGCCTCCTTGCTGCGCCAGGGCGCGCGCCAGGCCAGCCTGGTGCGCCTCGAACTGCTGAGCCAGTGGCTGGACGCCGACCTGGAGGCCGAGCTGGCCGATGCCGTGCGCCACAACCGCAGTACCCAGGCCAGCCTGCAAGCCCTGCAAGACGCGCTGCCCAGCCTTGCCGCCTATCAGCGCTTCCGCGCCCGCGCCACCTTGTTGTCGGACGCCGAACTGGCGCTGCTGGCTTTGCTGCGTCAGCGCCAGGACGCCCTCGACGCCGTGCCAGCCGCACAGCTCGAAGGCACGGTCCGCCGCCTGCTCAACCTGGAAGCCCGCCTCGGTTGGAAGCACCGCATCGAGCAAGCCCACCCCGAGCTGCTGTTCAGTCAGCACGAAGCGCAGGCCAAGATCGCCAGCCTGGCCGAGGCCGACGTGCAGATGCGCCTGCTCAACCGCGATCTGCTCGGCCAGGGCATCGACCCCGATCGTCTGGGCAACCGCAAGCAATGGGAAGACCTCACCCGCCTCACTGGCAAGCGCTCTCGGCGTCTGCGCGAGTTCATCGAGCTGGGCAGCCGCATCGGGCTGATGCACCTGCGCCCCGTCTGGCTGATGAACCCGGACGTGGCCAGCCGCGTGTTGCCGCTGCAGGCCGGGCTGTTCGACACGGTGATCTACGACGAAGCCTCGCAGATGCCGGTGGAATACGCCTTGCCGACGCTGTTCCGCGGCAAGGTCACGGTGGTCAGCGGCGACGAGAAGCAGATGCCGCCCACCGCGTTCTTCTCCAGCCGCATCGAGAGCGACGAGGCGCAGGTGTTCGATGGCGACGAACCGGACGAGGACACCGACGAAGAACAGCGTGAGGCGTTCGAAGACACCTGGAACCGCCGCGAGATCAAGGACTGCCCGGACCTGCTGCAACTGGCGCGCAACGTGCTGCCCAGCACCACGCTGCAGATCCATTACCGCTCGGCCTACCGCGAGCTGATCGGCTTCTCCAACGCCTCGTTCTACGGCAATCGCCTGAACGTGCCGGTGCGCCACCCACAGGCCAACATCCAGCGCATCAAGCCATTGGAGCTGATCCAGGTCGAAGGCGTGTACCAGAACCAGAGCAACCCTGCCGAAGCAGAACGGGTGGTCGACTACCTCGCCGATCTGTGGCAGCAGCCTTTCGCCGCGCGCGAGTCGGTGGGCGTAGTGACCTTCAACCGCAAACAGGCCGAGCTGATCGAAGATTGCCTGGAACTGCGCGCCGAGCAGGACCCGGCCTTCCGCGCGGCCTACGCCGAAGAGCGCGAGCGCAGCGAAGACGGCGAGAACATGGCGGTGTTCGTCAAGAACGTCGAAAACGTACAGGGCGACGAGCGCGACATCATCGTGTTTTCCTCGACCTTCGGCCGCAACGGCCAGGGCACCTTCCGCCGCAACTTCGGTGTGCTCGGGCAGACCGGTGGCGAGCGCCGCTTGAACGTGGCGGTGACGCGGGCACGGCGCAAGGTGGTGATGATCACCTCGATGCCGATCGCCGACATCTCCGACATGCTCAACACCCAGCGTGCTCCGGCCAGCCCGCGCGACTACCTGCAAGGCTACCTGGAATACGCCCGCAGCCTCACCGCCGGGGAGTTCGCCAATGGCGCACGTCTACTCGACCGTTTGCAGACCGACCGCAGCAGCCTCCCGGCGCGCGTCCAGGACGGTGTGCGTGACGGCTTCGTGCGCCTGGTGGGCGAATACATCGCCAGCCTGGGTTGGCAGGCTGCGCCGGCCAGCGAGGGCGATGCTTTCGGCCTCGACTTTGCCATCGAACACCCACTGACCGGCCTGTACGCCATCGGCATCGAGTGCGACGCGCCTTGCCACGCCTTGCTGGCCCATGCCCGGGCGCGGGAAATCTGGCGCCCGCGGGTACTGGGCCGGGCCATCGCGCATCTGCACCGGGTGTCGTCGCAGGCCTGGTATCACGACCCCGCCGCCGAGCGCGAACGCCTGCGCCTGGCGATCGAAGCGGCCATGGGCAGCACGTTGCCCGCACCCGCCCAAGAGGCTTCGGCCTCTTCCACCGAGGTAGCGCCATGAGTGGGCCGAAAGTCGTACGTATCGTTACCCGCGAGGAAATCCTGGCGATCTGCCAGGGCCATCTGCAACGCCTGGCACAGGCCATGGCGGACTGGACGGCGCAGGCCGCTGAGTTGGGCAGCGTCGACACGGCGCAGTTGGCCGCGACCCAGGCCAGGCACGCGCGATTGCAGACGTTGTTGGTCGAAGAGCGCTTCAGCGAATTGCAAAAAGCGGTGCCGGAGGAAATCGAGTTCCTGCGCCGCGACCTGCGCGAGCGCGAAGGTGAGGCGATCGAGCGGGCCGCGCAGCAGCGTCAACGGGCGCGCCGGGTGCGTGAAAACGCCCAGGCGCTGCTCAAGGCACTGGAGACGAGCCGTCAGCCAGTGGCAGCGCACGTGCTGGCAGCGCTGGCCGGCTTGCGTGACCGTCCTGGCCAGGACGATGCGGATGCCGTGCTGGCGCGGGGCTTCGCAGCGCTGGCGTCTGAAGCTGCCTCCCCGACCGCCTTGAGCGAGGCGCAGCAAGCGCTGGCGCAACGGCTCAAGGGCGACGCCGAACAGCCCTCCTACGCCCAGTGGCTGGCCACGCACGGGGCAGGCATCGGGCGTGACGAGCGCCTGTTGCGTATAGACCGCTACATCGCGCAGTTGCAGCTGTTGCAAGGCGCATCCGCGGCGCAGCCCTTCCTGCTCGCTTTGCAGCACGCCGAGCAGGCGCAGCAGCCCGGGCAACGGGCGCTGTTGCTGGACAGCCTGGTGATCGACCTCGCCAGCGCCACCCGCGCCTTCGAGCAGGTGCGCGAGCGGCTGCAACGGGTGCGGGGCCTGGCAGGCGAACTCCATGCACTGGCTGATTCGACGGCCGAGACCGACCCACTACAGGCTGCTACGCAGGCGGCGCTGCGCACGCAGCTGGACGCGTGCGGGCCGGGCGACCGCGTTGCCGAGCTGGATGCCCTGATCGCGCAAGCCCAAGCCGCGCTCGACGCGCACGCCCAGGCCCTGGCGGCCCAGGCACGGCGCGAGGCGGTGCTGCGCGGTTTGAGCAGCCTGGGCTATGAGGTGCGCGAAGGGATGGCCACGGGCTGGGCGCAGACCGGCCGCGTGGTGTTGCGCAAACCGGCTACGCCAGGCTATGGCGTCGAAGTGGGCGGCCAGGCCGAGGGCGCGCGTTTGCAGGTGCGCGCGGTGGCCTTCGATCCGTCGCGCGACAAGGCTCGCGACCTGGATGTCGAAACCTTGTGGTGCGGCGATTTCCAGCGCTTGCAGGCCCTGTTGGGGGAGCAAGGCGATGCCTTGCTGATCGAGCAGGCGCGGGCCGTGGGGGAAGTGCCGTTGAAAGAGGTCGCGCAGGCACAAGCCCACGCCAGCGCCGAGGCGTCGCTGCAACAGCGCCACTGAACGCGTCCGCGCAGCGCGCCGCAGACGCGCGCTGGGTCCTGCCTCCCTGCGGTGCCCTGTTCTATGGCGGTAGTCGCGCCATAAGCGTGCAGGCCGCCATTGTGCATGCCACCCCATGGGGCAATGCTAGCCAGTTAAGCGATTGGGGCCGCTGGGCGGCCCATCGCGGCTAAAGCCGCTCCAACAGGATTGCGCCTGTTCTGTAGGAGCGGCCGGTTCGGCGCTCCGATCAACCGCGATGGGCTGCAAAGCAGCCCCAATGAACACTATTTCAGCTTAACTGACTGGCATTGCCCCATGTGGCACTTCTGGCCTCGGCCGTGACGAACGCCGGCGCTAGCCCGGCAACCTTGCAAAGGGCGCGATCTTTGCAAACGAGCTTACAGGCCCCGCTTTTGTGACCGACGGGTCACATTTTTAACCGGGTATCTCCTACACTCGAAATTCGGTGTCATTGCCGTTCGGAACTATCGCTCAAAACGGGTAGAACTTTCCGCTCGACGCACCGGTCAGCACTTAAGCAGGCCGCGCTATCAAGAGACGTTCTTCTCACGGCCTGCCCACCCCACAGCGCGTTAACGCTTGCGGCCCGGAAGGCCCAGGCGTTTCCAAGGTTGCACAGAATTCGGGGCATGGATTGCAAGACGCTTCACCAGTTCAGAGAAGAGAGCCAGCACGATGTAACGCAAAGGCCCAGAGGGCCTGAATTTAGGGATGGAGAGTACGATGATCAGCGCCGCTGTCGAGCCACATGCAGACACGTTCAAAACGGAACACCGCGGACCTCAGGTCCCAGGCTTCATCACGGCTGGCAGATCACCCGGCGCCAAGCGCCAGCAGAACCCGAACAAACGCAAAGTACTCTTCGTCACCTCGGAGATCGCCGATCTGGTCAAGACCGGCGGCCTGGGCGACGTTTCCGCGGCCCTGCCGCGCGCCCTCTCCGACCTGCACGACGTGCGCGTGCTGATCCCTGGCTACCCGCAGGTGATGGACAGCGACAACCCGATCCACATCGTCGGCCAATTGGGCGGCCATGCCGCGCTGCCGCCGTGCAAGATCGGTCGGATGGACCTGCCTGACGGGCTGGTCATCTACGTGCTGATCTGCCCCGAGCTGTACCAGCGCGAAGGCACCCCCTACGGCGACAACGACGGTCGCGACTGGGCCGACAACCACATCCGCTTCGCCCGCCTGGGCCTAGCCGCCGCCGAGATCGCCGCAGGCGAAGGCCTGGTCCACTGGACGCCGGAACTGGTCCATGCCCACGACTGGCCGGCAGGCCTGGCCCCGGCCTACATGCACTGGCGCGGCTTGAGCACCCCGACCCTGTTCACCATTCACAACCTGGCCTACCAGGGTGTGTACAGCCTGGCCTGCTGCCCCGAACTCGCCATTCCCGAGCACGCCCTGCAACAGGAAGGCATGGAGTTCTACGGCAAGCTGTCGTTCCTCAAAGCAGGCCTGGCCTACTCCAGCCACATCACCACCGTCAGCGCCACCTACGCCCAGGAAATCACCACACCGGCGTTCGGCTGCGGCCTGGACGGCTTCCTCGCCAGCAAGGCTCAGCAAGGGCTGCTCAGCGGCATTCCCAACGGCATCGACGAAAGCTGGGACTCGGCCACCGATGAGCATCTGCAACACAACTTCAGCCTCAACGACTGGGAAGGCAAGGCGCGCAACACTCAGGAAGTGCGCCGCTTGTTCGGTCTGGATGACAGCGAAGGCCCACTGTTCGCCGTGGTCTCGCGTCTGGTCTACCAGAAAGGCCTGGACCTGACCCTGGCGGTGGCCGAGTTCATCGTCGAGCAAGGCGGCCAGATCGCGATCATCGGTCGCGGCGAGCCTGCCGAAGAGCAAGCCATGCGCGAACTCGCCTTGCGCCATCCCGGCCGCATCGGCGTGCGCATCGGCTTCAACGAAACCGATGCGCGGCGCATGTTCGCCGGCAGCGACTTCCTGCTCATGCCGTCGCGCTACGAGCCATGCGGCCTGAGCCAGATGTACGCGCAACGCTTCGGCTCCCTGCCGGTGGCACGTAACACGGGCGGTTTGGCCGACACCATCGAAAACGGCGTGACCGGTTTCCTGTTCGACGAATCCACCCCCGAAAGCTATCGCGAGGCGCTGAACCGTGCCTTCTACGTCTACAGCCAGCCTGAGCTGCTCAACGCCATGCGCTGCCTGTCGATGACCCAACCGTTCAACTGGTGCCAGGCGGTGACCCCATACGCCCGGCTGTTCGAAGACCTCGTCAAACAGGCACACGTCGCCCACTACTGATCCGGAGATCCGAAGATGCACAGACATGGCGCACACCTGCTGGACGCCACGTCCGCGCGCTTCGCCCTCTGGGCGCCAGACGCGCGTCACGTGAACGTAGTGCTCGAGGGGCAAGCGCCCTTCGAGCTCACACCTGAAGAAGATGGCTGGTTTGCAGGCACCGTGCCTTGCACCGCCGGCCAGCACTACCGCTACCAGATCGACCATGACCTGAACGTCGCCGACCCGGCGTCGCGCTATCAACCAGAAGGCGTCACCGGCCCCAGCGTAGTCGTCGACACCCAGGCCTACCACTGGCAGCATCCCTACCCCAACCGTCCTTGGCACACCGCCGTCATCCAGGAAGTCCACGTAGGCGTGCTAGGTGGTTACCAGGGCGTTGGTGCGCATCTGGAACGCCTGGCCAAGCTCGGCATCACCGCCATCGAGCTGATGCCGCTCGGTCAGTTCCCTGGTGATCGCAACTGGGGCTACGACGGCGTACTGCCTTTCGCCGCCCAGCACAGCTACGGCACGCCCGAAGAACTGCGCGCGCTGGTCGACAAGGCCCACGGCCTGGGCATCAGCGTCATGGTCGATGTGGTCTACAACCATTTCGGCCCCGACGGCAACTTCCTGCACGAATACGCCGGTTCGTTCTTCAACGAAGACAAGAAGACCCCCTGGGGTGCGGCCATCGATTTCCGGCAGCCGGCGGTCCGCGAGTTCTTCATCCAGAACGCCTTGATGTGGTTGCAGGACTACCGTATCGACGGCCTGCGCCTGGATGCGGTCCACGCCATCGACTCACCGGATTTCCTCAAAGAGCTGGCCGAGCGAGTACGCAACGAAACCCAAGGCGACCGCCAAGTGTGGCTGGTGCTGGAAAACGAACATAACCAGGCGTTCCTGCTCGAAGAGCACTTCGATGCGCAGTGGAACGACGACGGCCACAACGCTCTGCACGTGCTGCTCACCGACGAGACCGAAGGCTATTACGCCGACTATAAGGACGCGCCGACCCAGCAGTTGGCCCGTTGCTTGTCGGAAGGCTTCGTGTTCCAGGGCCAGGCCAACCGCCATGGCGAACCCCGCGGCGAACCGAGCGGCCATCTGCGGCCCAGCGCCTTCGTGCTGTTCCTGCAAAACCACGACCAGATCGGCAACCGCGCCTTGGGCGAACGCCTGACCCGGCTGACCCCGCCCGCCGCATTGCGCGCTGCCACTGGCTTGCTGCTGCTGTCACCGATGATCCCGTTGCTGTTCATGGGCGACGAGCAAGGCAGCCGGGCGCCGTTTCTGTTCTTCACTGACTTCCACGACGAATTGGCCGACGCAGTGCGCGAAGGTCGACGCGGCGAGTTCGAACATTTCGCCGCCTTCTCGAACCCGGAAACGCGGGAAAAAATTCCCGATCCCAATGCATTGGCTACGTTCCAGGCCTCCAACCCCGATAGTCACGACGTCATCGCCGGCTGGCCCGGGTTGTATCAGCAACTACTGGAACTGCGCCATCGGCTGATCGTGCCGCATCTGCCGGGCACCACTTCGCTCGGTTGCAGCGTGCTGGCCGACAAGGCCGTCAGCGCGCGCTGGCGTTTGGGTAACGGCCAGGAGCTGCGCATCGACCTCAACCTGGGCAAAAGCGCCGTCGACATCGGGCTGCCCGGCCCGGGCGTACGCCTGTTCGACAGTGGCGACACCACGCATTCCGACTCGTCGTTGGCAGCCTACAGCTGCGTCGTCAGCCTGATTCCTACCGTTTCGGAGAGCGCATGAGCGACCACGCCCTGCATCAATTGGCCGCACGGGTCGGCATCGCCCGGGACTGGACCGATGCCAACGACCGCCCTCAGCAAGTCAGCGACGAAGTGCTGCGCGGTGTGCTCAGCGCCTTGGGGCATCCAGCGCAAGATACCGCCGAAGTCAACGAAAGCCTGGCCGCACTGGAACGCCAACAAGACCTTCAGGCATTGCCTAAACTGCTCACATGTGACATTGGCCACGCCTTGCCGTTGCAGCCTTGGTTTCCTGCTGGCAGCACGGCGCGGTGCACCGACGAAAGCGGCAACGTCCGTGAGTGCACCTTGGGTGATCAGGCCGATCTGCCAAACGACTTGCCGCTGGGTTACCACCAGGTCGAGGTCGACGGCCGCTCGCTGACCGTGGCCGTCGCGCCTGCGCGCTGCTACAGCCTGGACGACGCCGTCGAAGAGGCGCCAGCCCGCTGCTGGGGCTTAGCGGCGCAGCTGTACAGCCTGCGCCGCCCAGGCGACGGTGGCTATGGCGACTGCCTGGCGCTCGAACAACTGGCGCGCAGCGCCGCCGAGCGCGGTGCCGACGCGTTGGCGATCAGCCCGATCCATGCGCTGTCGGCCTTCGAGCAGGAGCACTACAGCCCCTATTCCCCCTCCAGCCGTCTGCTGCTCAACACCCTCTATGCCAGCCCCGCCGCCTTGCTAGGTGAACGCGAGGTGCGCGCTGCCATCGAAGCCGAGGGCCTGGCAGACGCCTTGCATGAACTGGAACAGCAACCCTTGGTCGATTGGCCCCGCGCGGCCGAAATGCGCCAGCGCCTGTTGCAGGCCTTGTATAAGGACTTCAGCCAAGGCCAACACCCGCTACGGGCCGATTTCGACAGCTTCCGCGCCGCTGGCGGCGAAGCCTTGGAGCATCACTGTCGCTTCGAAGTGCTGCAAGCCGAGGCAGTCGACCAAGGCCTGGGTGCCGACTGGCGGCGCTGGCCGAAAGCCTGGCACGACCCCTACCACGCCGAAGTCGAAGCCTTCGCCAACACCTACCCGGCGCGGGTCGAGTTCCAGGTGTTCTGCCAGTGGCTGGCCGACCGCAGCCTGCAACGGGCCCAGCAGGCGGCGCGCACCAACGGCATGAAGGTCGGCCTGATCGCCGACCTCGCAGTAGGCGCCGACGGCGCCGGCAGCCAGGCCTGGAGCCGACAGGACGAACTGCTCGCCGACCTCACCGTCGGTGCCCCGCCCGACATCATCAACCGCTCCGGACAAGACTGGGGCATTTGCGGCTTCTCGCCAGAAGGCCTGAGACGCAACGGTTTCCGCGCATTCATCGAAATGCTGCGCGCCAACCTGGCCCACGCCGGCGGCCTGCGCATCGACCATGTGATGGGCCTGCGCCGGCTGTGGTTGATTCCACGCGGGGCTTCGCCGCGCGAAGGCGCCTACGTGCATTACCCGTTCGAGGACATGCTGCGCCTGCTGGCCCTGGAGTCGGTACGTCACCAGGCGATCATGCTCGGCGAGGACCTGGGTACGGTGCCGGACGGCCTGCGTGAGCAGCTGGCCGACAAGGCCGTGTTGGGCATGCGTGTGCTGCCCTTCGAACAGAACGGCCCTGGCCGTTTCACTGCACAGCAGGACTGGCCGGACAACGCCCTGGCCACCACGGGCACCCACGACTTGGCACCGCTGGCCGGCTGGTTGCAAAGCCGCGACATCGACTGGCAAAGCCGCCTGGGTCTGGTCGACAAGGATGCCGAAACGCAATGGCGCGAAGACCGCGCCACGGAATGCGCAGGTCTGCGCCGCTTGCTGGAAGCCGACTACGGCCCTCTGGCCGATGACAGAGCCCTGATCGACGCCGCTATCCAGTTCGTCGGCGAAACCCGCGCACCGCTGGTACTGCTGCCGCTCGAAGACCTGCTCGGCGTCGACGAACAACCCAACTTGCCCGGCACCACCGAAGGCCATCCCAACTGGCGCCGCCGCTTCGACCTCAACACCGAACAACTGCTGGACGATGATGACGCCTTCCGGCGTCTGCAACTGCTGGCGAAGGCCCGCAATAACGCGTGGGAGCGCGACCGATGAAGCCCTTGACTGCGACCGTACGCCTGCAATTTCACAGCGATTTCACCCTCGATCACGCCGTTCCTCTAGTGCCCTACTTCGCTCAACTGGGCATCAGCCATCTTTACGCCTCCCCCATCCTCAAGGCCCGCGCCGGTTCCCGGCACGGCTATGACGTGGTCGACCCGACTCAGGTCAACCCGGAATTGGGCGGCGAAGCGGCCCTTGAACGGCTGGTGGCGGCCATGCGGCAACACGGCATGGGCCTGATCCTCGACACCGTGTCCAACCATATGGCCGTCGGCGGTGCCGACAACCCCTGGTGGCAGAGCCTGCTGGCCTGGGGCCGTCGCAGCCCCTATGCCGAGTTCTTCGACATCCAGTGGAACTCCAACGACCCGCTGCTGGCCGGGCAACTGCTCTTGCCGTTCCTGGGCAACGACTACGGCGTAGCCCTCAAGGAAGGCGAACTGCCGCTGACCTTCGACGCCGAGCACGGCCGTCTGGAGGTGGCGCACCACGAACACCGCTTCCCGATCTGCCCGCTCGACTACGGCCAGGTGCTCAAGCACAGCGAAGTCAGCGAACTGCAAGCCCTGGCCGAGCGCTTCGACGCCCTGCGCCAGGCGCAAGATCCGCTCGAGGCGGCCAAGCCGCTGCAGGCCGAACTGTCGCAGCTGCATGCCGACGGCGCGCGTCTGGACCCCGTGCTGCGCCTGTTCGATGCGCGCAGCGAAGCCGGTTTGCAGCGCCTGCACGCGCTGCTGGAGCGCCAGTCCTACCGCTTGGCCAGCTGGCGCACCGCCGCCGACGACATCAACTGGCGGCGCTTCTTCGACATCAACGAACTGGGCGGCCTGCGCGTCGAACGCGCCAGCGTGTTCGAAGCCACCCATGCCAAACTCTTCGAGCTGATCGAACGCGGGCTGGTGGACGGCCTGCGCATCGACCACATCGACGGCCTGGCCGACCCTCGTGGCTATTGCCGCAAGCTGCGCCGTCGGGTCAATAGCCTGCTCGCCGCACGCCCGGTACAGACGGCGGTCGAACACTTTCCCATCTACGTGGAGAAAATCCTCGGCACCGGCGAACACCTGCACCGCGACTGGAACACCGACGGCACCACCGGTTACGAATTCATGAACCAGGTGTCGCTGGCCCAGCACGACCCGGCTGGCGAAGCGCCTTTGACCGAGCTATGGCAGCGCGTCAGCGAACGCCCCGAATTCCCCGAAGAAGTGCGCCAGGCGCGCCGCCTGGTACTCAACGCAAGCCTGGCCGGCGACTTCGAATCGGTCGCCCAAGCGCTGCTGCAAGTCGCCCGCAACGACCTGATGACCCGCGACCTCACCCTCGGCGCCATTCGCCGTGGTGTGCAGGCGTTGGTCGAGCATTACTCGGTGTACCGCACCTACATCAACGCCTGCGGCCGTCCGAGTGAAGACGAGGCGTTCTTCCAACAAGCGCTCAACGACGCGCGCCAGACGCTGCCCGAGGCCGACTGGCCGGTGCTCGGCCACCTCGAACAGTGGCTTGGCGGCCAGCGCTGGCGTTCGCTGCCGGTGGGCAAGGCGCGCAAGCAGCTGCGCCATGCCTGTGTGCGCTTCCAGCAACTGACTGCGCCGAGCGCCGCCAAAGCCGTGGAAGACACTGCCTTCTACCGTTCGGCGCGCCTGCTTTCGCGCAACGATGTGGGCTTCGAAGCCGAACGCTTCAGCGCGCCGATCGATGAGTTCCACGAAGAAGCCAAGCGCCGGCTGCGTGACTTCCCCGACAACCTGCTCGCCACCGCCACCCACGACCATAAGCGCGGGGAAGACGTGCGCGCACGCCTGGCCGTGCTCAGCGAGCGTGGCCCATGGCTGGCCGAGCGGATCGAACACTGGCGCGAGCTTGCCAGCGGATTGCGCAAGGAAGATGCCGAAGGCCCGGTGCCGAGCCCGGGCGACGAAATGATGCTGTTCCAGCTGCTGCTGGGCAGTTGGCCGCTGGACCTGGACCTGAACGACAGCACCGCAGTGTCGAGCTACATCGAGCGCATCCAGCAGTGGCAGCAGAAGGCCCTGCGCGAAGCCAAGCTGCGCAGCAGCTGGAACGCGCCCAACGAAGACTACGAGAAGGTCTGCACCGGCTACACCGAGCAACTGCTGCAAGGCCGCGAGCACGCCGAGCTGCGCCAGTCGCTGGAGAGTGCCGCGCAGGCTATCTCCACCCCAGGCGCCTTGAACGGGCTGACGCAGACTTTGCTGCGCATGACCGTGCCCGGTGTCCCGGACCTTTACCAGGGCAACGAGTATTGGGACCTGACCCTGGTCGACCCCGACAACCGCCGCCCGGTGGACTATGCCGCCCGCCGCGCCAGCCTGGACGACAGCGCCGCGCTGTCCGAACTGGTCGCGCACTGGCGCGACGGGCGCATCAAGCAAGCGCTGATCGCGCGCGTACTCGACTGCCGCCGCGCGCACCCCGAGCTGTTCCGCCGCGGCGACTACCAGCCGCTGCCGGTCGAAGGCAAGCATGCCGACAAGGTCATGGCGTTCGCCCGCGTCGGTGAGGGCGAACGCGCCGTCGTGGTGCTGCCGCGCCTGGCGGCGAGCCTGTTGGGCGAGCACGCCGACACGCCGTTGATCCCCGCCCATGCCTGGGAAGATACGCGGGTGATTTTGCCGTTCGCCTTGTCTTCCACCACTTGCTCGGGACTTTTCGGAAACAGCGCTGTCAGCCCTACTAAGGAGCTGAAGTTGAGCGCCGTTCTAGCCGAGTTTCCGGTCAATCTGTTGATCGAACATGATTAAGCGCAGCCAGGAGCATCGTGATGAGTGTTGAAGACAAACGTATCCGCGAGTTCGCCTACCAGATCTGGGAGTCCGAGGGCCAACCCCACGGCGAAGACGAGCGTCACTGGAACATGGCCCGCAAGCTGGCAGAAGCCGAGGCGGTAGCGCCCAAGGCCAAGCCGCGCAAAGGGGCCAGTGCCAAAGGCAAGGCCGCCGCCGATGCGGACAAGGCACCAAAAGCCGCGGCCAAGGCCGCCAGCGTCGCCAAGAGCGCCGCCCTGCCAGGTGCCGAAAGCACGACTTCTGGCAAGGCACCTGCGGCGAAATCGTCGGCTGCCAAGTCTTCGGCCAGCAAACCTGCCCCTGCCAAAGCGCCAGCTGCGAAGAAACCCCGCGCAGCGAAGAAACCTTCTGCCGGGTGATCGCCCGACAGTCTCCGGCAATGCACGCAACGTCGCACAGCGGCGGTCAGGCAAAGCGGTAAACAGGTCAGAAACGACAGGCGTCGCGTCCTATCCCCAGGACGTCACGCTTGGCCTGTTTACCCCCAGCACGATCATCTCCTGCACGTTCCGTGCAAAGCCAAGCGGTGCCGGTCCACGGTCCCGCCCCGCGATACCCCGGTATAGGCATCACTCGCTAAACGGTCCGACTCCTTGGAGAACGGACCCATTGGCGTGGAGGCCAGTAGCGCTGCTCCGTCACTTTTTTTGGCCACCCGAGACCTGACATGACCCAACGTACTCCGAAGAAAAACCGCTCCGTCGCCCCTTCGCGCATTCGTGAAGGCATGCCCTTTCCGCTCGGTGCCACCTGGGACGGCCTGGGCGTCAACTTCGCCCTGTTCTCGGCCAATGCCACCAAGGTCGAGCTGTGCATCTTCGACTCGACCGGCGAAAACGAACTCGAGCGCATCGAGCTGCCCGAGTACACCGACGAGATCTACCACGGCTACCTGGCCGACGCCCACCCGGGCATGGTCTACGGCTACCGCGTATACGGCCCGTACGAGCCGCAGAACGGCCACCGCTTCAACCACAACAAACTGCTGATCGACCCCTATGCCAAGCAATTGGTCGGTGAACTGAAATGGGACCCGGCCCTGTTCGGCTATGTCCTGGGCGAAGAAGACACCACCTTCGACGAACGCGACAGCGCGCCTTTCGTGCCCAAGTGCAAGGTCATCGACCCGGCCTTCACCTGGGGCCGCGACGAGCGCGTGCAGGTGCCGTGGGAAAGCACCGTGTTCTACGAAGCCCATACCCGTGGCATCAGCATGCAGCACCCCTCGGTGCCCGAGAAGCTGCGCGGCACCTTCGGCGGCCTGGCCAACGACGACCTGCTCAAGCACATCAAGGACTTGGGCGTCTCCAGTATCGAACTGTTGCCGATCCACGCTTTCGTCAACGACCAGCACCTGCTCGACAAGGGCCTCAACAACTACTGGGGCTACAACACCATCGCTTTCTTCGCGCCGCACCCGACGTACCTGGCCAACGGCAAGATCGCCGAGTTCAAGGAGATGGTCGCGCACCTGCACAACAAGGGCCTGGAGCTGATCCTCGACGTGGTCTACAACCACACCGCCGAAGGCAACGAGAAAGGCCCGACCCTGTCCATGCGCGGCATCGACAACGCCTCTTACTACCGCTTGATGCCCGACGACAAGCGCTACTACATCAACGACTCGGGCACCGGCAACACCCTCGACCTCAGCCACCCCTGCGTGCTGCAACTGGTCACCGACTCGCTGCGCTACTGGGCCGGTGAAATGCACGTCGACGGCTTCCGCTTCGACCTGGCGACCATCCTCGGCCGCTACCACGACGGTTACGACGAACGCCACAGCTTCCTCGTGGCCTGCCGCCAGGACCCGCTGCTGAGCCAGGTGAAACTGATCGCCGAACCTTGGGACTGCGGCCCGGGCGGGTACCAGGTGGGCAACTTCGCGCCCGGCTGGGCCGAATGGAACGACAAGTTCCGCGACACCGTGCGCTCGTTCTGGAAAGGCGACGAAGGCCAGCTCGCCGATTTCGCCGCACGCATCACCGCTTCCGGCGACCTGTTCAACAACCGTGGCCGTCGCCCGTACGCTTCGGTCAACTTCATCACAGCCCACGACGGCTTCACTCTGCGCGACCTGGTGTCGTACAACGAGAAGCACAACGAGGCCAACGAAGAGAACAACCAGGACGGCAGCAGCAACAACATGTCCTGGAACTGCGGCGAGGAAGGCCCGACCGAGAACCCGGACATCAAAGAACTGCGCATGCGGCAAATGCGCAACTTCTTCGCCACGCTGCTGCTCTCCCAGGGCACGCCGATGATCGTCGCTGGTGACGAGTTCAGCCGCACCCAGCACGGCAACAACAACGCCTATTGCCAAGACAGCGAAATCGGCTGGATCAACTGGGATCTGGACGAAGAAGGCCAAGACCTGTTGGCGTTCGTCAAGCGCCTGAACCGCGTACGTACTACCTATCCGGTGCTGCGCCGTTCGCGCTTCCTGGTGGGCGACTACAACGAAGCGCTCGGGGTCAAGGACGCTACCTGGTTGGCGCCCGACGGCAACGAGATGAGCGTCGAGCAGTGGGAAGACGCCAATGGGCGCTGCGTGGGCTTGCTGATGGACGGTCGTGCGCAGGTCAGCGGCATCGAACGTCCGGGCGATGACGCCACGGTGCTGCTGATCGTCAACGCGCACCACGACACCGTCAACTTCAAGCTGCCTGCCGTGCCACAGGGCGAGCACTGGACCTGCCTGATCGACACCGACCAGCCGAAGCTGCGCAAGGGCAAGCCACTGCAATTCGACACCGAGTACGAAGTGACGGGCCGTTCGCTGGTGCTGTTCGCCTTGCAGCGCGAGGAAGACTGAACCCCGTAGGGGCGGCCAGGTCCGAATCAGTACCTGCCCGCCCCTACGGCAGTTCAGGAGGATGTGTGAACCACGAAGCCGACGTCACGGGTTTCGCCTCTCCCGATCAGACCCCGGCCGTACACCGGCTGCGGGTCCTGACGGTCAACACCCACAAGGGTTTCACCGCGTTCAACCGGCGCTTCATCCTGCCGGAGCTGCGCGAAGCGGTGCGCAGCACCCAAGCCGACGTGGTGTTTCTACAGGAAGTGCTCGGCAGCCATGACCGACACGCCGCCCGCCATCCAGGCTGGCCTACCACCTCGCAATACGAATTCCTCGCCGACAGCATGTGGAGCGATTTTGCCTATGGGCAGAACGCGGTCTACCCCGACGGCCACCATGGCAACGCGCTGCTGTCCAAATACCCGATCCTCGAACACCGCAACCTCGACGTGTCGATCACCGGCCCCGAGCGCCGCGGCTTGCTGCATTGCGTGCTCGATGTGCCTGGCCCGCAGCCGGTGCATGCCATCTGCGTGCACCTGTCGCTGCTTGAAAGCCATCGGCAGAAGCAGCTCAAACTCCTGCGCACCCTACTCGACTCCCTGCCCGCCGACGCCCCGGTGATCGTCGCCGGCGACTTCAACGACTGGCAGTTGCACGGTAACCGCACCTTGCATTTGCAGCGCGACCTGCACGAGGCCTTCGAGCGCCACCATGGCCGCCTGGCCCGCACCTACCCTGCGCGCCTGCCATTGCTGCGTCTGGACCGCATCTACCTGCGCAACGCGCAGAGCCACGCGCCGAAGATCCTCGGCCATCGGCCGTGGACGCATCTGTCGGACCATTTGCCGTTGGCGGTGGAAGTGCACTTCTAAACCGTTGCGAAACCGCTCTTAGAACGTTGCTGCGTCTTTGCCCGATTGCGCCTTGATCCGGTCGCGAAAGCTCTGGATCAACGGTTCCCTCGATCGCCCACGGCGGATCGCCGTAGTAAAGGGCGCTTGGTAGCCGAAGGTATTGGGCAGCAGGACTTTCAAGCGCTTCTGCTCTACCCATTGCTGGGCATGGTGCTCTGGTAAATAGCCGATATAGGCCCCCGACAGCACCAGAATCAGCTGCGCCTCCATCGATTCCACCGTGGCCGCGCTGTGCTTGAAGCCATGCCGCGCCAGCTCGGTCTGGCTCCAGTAGCCGCGCCCGACCATGCGCTGCTGGGCGATCACCTCGGCGGGGATGCGCGTCTGCGTGTAGAGCGGGTGCCGGTCGCTGCAGTACAACCAGTGCTGTTCCCTGTACAACGCTTGGTAGACGAGACCGCTGGTGCGCACCGAAAAGGCACCGATGGCCAGGTCCAGGCGGTTTTCCAGCAGGCCCAGTTGCAACTCGGCCGGGCTCAGCACGGCCAGGTGCAGGTGCACGGCCGGGTGTTCCTGGGTATAGGCGCCAATGATCTCGGCCAGCGGCAACGCCGGATCGCTGACGGTGGAGTCCAGCACGCCGAGGTTGAGCGTACCGCGCAGCTCGCCCTTCAACGAGGCAGCGTAGCGCTCGAACTCGTGCAGCTCGGCGAGCATGCGCAAGGTCTCCTGGAGGAACAGCTCGCCCTTGACGGTCAGGCTGAAGCCGCCGCGCCCGCGGTGGCACAGGGCGACCCCAAGCAGCGTCTCCAGCTGGCTCATGTAGGTGCTGATCGCCGAAGTAGACAGATTCAATTCCTGCTGCGCGGCGGCGAAGCCCTGGTTGCGCACCACGCTGGCGAAGATGCGTAGCAGCTTGAGGTCGGGTAAGGCGGACGACATGACGGCGTTCCTGGCGAAAATCACGGTGAGCGCCAGTCTACCGCCCGATAGTTTAGAAATCTCTGAACTGATTATTTGCTCGCAGCGATTTGTCGCACCCTGCGCAGTCTCCAGAATCGGCCTACGACAACCATAAAATCTGTGAGGCCCACCGTGGACGACTCCCTCCACCAACCCCTGGGCGGCAACGAGATGCCGCGTTTCGGCGGCATCGCCACCATGCTGCGCCTGCCCCATGTGCAGGGCCCGGACGAACTCGCCCGGCTCGACGCCGCGTTCGTCGGCATCCCCCTCGACATCGGCACCTCGCTGCGCTCCGGCACCCGCTTCGGGCCACGGCAGATCCGCGCCGAATCGGTGATGATCCGCCCCTACAACATGGCCACTGGCGCCGCACCCTTCGATTCGCTGAACGTCGCCGACATCGGCGACGTGGCGCTCAACACCTTCAACCTGCTCGACACCGTGCGCATCATCGAGCAGCACTACGACGGCATTCTCGAACACGGCATCATCCCCCTGACCCTGGGCGGCGATCACACCCTGACCCTGCCGATCCTGCGGGCGATGAAGAAGAAGTACGGCAAGGTCGGCCTGGTACACATCGATGCCCATGCGGACGTGAACGACCACATGTTCGGCGAGAAGATCGCCCACGGCACCACCTTCCGCCGCGCCCAGGAGGAAGGCCTGCTCGACAGCGACCGCGTGGTGCAGATCGGCCTGCGTGCCCAGGGCTACACCGCCGACGACTTCAACTGGAGCCGCAACCAGGGCTTCCGTGTGGTGCAGGCCGAAGAGTGCTGGCACCAGTCGCTGACGCCGTTGATGGAAGAAGTGCGCGCCAAGGTCGATGGCGGCCCGGTCTACCTGTCGTTCGACATCGACGGCATCGACCCGGCCTGGGCGCCGGGCACCGGCACCCCGGAAGTCGGTGGTCTGACCACTATCCAGGCGCTGGAAATCATCCGTGGCTGCCAGGGACTGAACCTGGTCGGCTGCGACCTGGTGGAGGTCTCGCCGCCTTACGACACCACCGGCAACACCGCATTGCTCGGCGCCAACCTGCTGTACGAAATGCTCTGTGTGCTGCCAGGCGTGGTGCGTCGATGACAACCGCGTCGATGGGCCGAGAAGCCGAGGTGCAGGCCGCCGCCGAGGACTTGGTGGCGGCCTTCGCCAGCAACGACACGGCGCGTTACTTCGCCTGTTTCAGCGAGGACGCCACCTTCGTGTTCCACACCCAGCCGCAACCGCTGTCGCTCGAAGCCTATCGCGCGCTCTGGCAGCAGTGGCAGACGGAGGGCTTTGCCGTGCTGGGCTGTCGCTCCAGTGGCGCGCTCATCAGCCTGCAAGGCGATGAGGTGGCGATTTTCGTCCATGACGTCGCGACACGCTTGTACCTGGATGGGCAGGAACACGATTTGCAAGAACGCGAAACCATCGTGTTCCGCCATCGAGCCGGACGCTGGCTGGCGTGCCACGAGCACTTGTCGGCCCCGAGCTCGAGCTGACCCTCCGGCGTGCGCGGGGCCACCCTTCCCGCGCCTGCCACGGCCCCACACCCGGGGGCCTTGCCGTACTGCCGTAACACCGCCCACCTGCGAAAAGCCGGGGGTGAATAACAAAGGCCGGTGAGCCTGAACCGGCCTTACAAGAACCGTGACAGGCACCGGAGACACACCATGAGTACGGGTATCGAAACCTTTGGCGTCGAGCGGATTCCTGACGCCCAGCGCGATGCATCGCCCACCGACCTCTTCCGCCTGATCTTCGGCGGCGCCAACACCTTCGCCACGGCGGTGCTGGGCAGCTTTCCCGTGCTGTTCGGCCTGTCGTTCCAGGCCGGCGTCTGGGCGATCGTGCTGGGCGTGGCGGTCGGGGCGCTGATTCTCGCGCCCATGGGCCTGTTCGGCGCGCTCAACGGCACCAACAACGCGGTGTCGTCCGGCGCACACTTCGGCGTGCATGGGCGCATCGTCGGTTCCTTCCTCTCCCTGCTCACCGCCGTGGCGTTCTTCTCGCTGTCGGTGTGGAGTTCGGGGGATGCCCTGGTCGGCGGCGCCAAGCGGTTGGTCGGCCTGCCCGAGAACGACCTGACCTTGGGCTTGGCCTATGGACTGTTCGCCGTGCTGGTGCTGGCGGTGTGCATCTATGGGTTTCGCATCATGCTGTGGGTCAACAAGGTCGCGGTGTGGGCGTCGAGCCTGCTGTTCCTGCTGGGTGTAGCGGCCTTCGCCGGGCCGTTCGACGCCGGCTATGCCGGCACCCTGAGCATCGAACAAACCGGTTTCTGGGCGGCGTTCATCGGCGCGGCGCTGCTGGCGATGAGCAATCCGGTGTCGTTCGGTGCCTTCCTCGGCGACTGGTCGCGCTACATTCCGCGCCATACCCCCAAGCGCCGAATCATGCTGGCGGTGGTCGCAGCCCAGGCCGGTACGCTGATCCCGTTCCTGTTCGGCCTGTGCACGGCCACGCTGGTGGCTACCCAGGCGCCGCAGTACATCGAAGCGAGCAACTATGTCGGTGGCCTGTTGGCGATTTCGCCGAGCTGGTTCTTCCTGCCGGTGTGCCTGATCGCACTGATCGGCGGCATGTCCACCGGCACCACCGCGCTGTACGGCACGGGCTTGGACATGTCGAGCATGTTCCCGCGGGTGCTGAGCCGCGCGGTGGCCACGCTGCTGATCGGTGTGGCGGCCATCGCCTTCATCTTCATCGGGCGCTTTGCTTTCAACCTGGTACAGAGCGTATCGACTTTCGCTGTGCTGATCGTCACCTGCACCAGCCCGTGGATGGTGATCATGATCCTCGGCCTGATCGTGCGTCGCGGCCACTACCACGCCGACGACCTGCAAGTGTTCACTCGCGGCGAGCGCGGCGGACGCTACTGGTTCCAGCGCGGTTGGAACTGGCGCGGCCTGGGGGCGTGGATTCCGAGCGCGGCACTGGGCTTGTGCTTCGTCAACCTGCCCGGCCAGTTCGTCGGCCCCTTGGGCGACTCGGCCGGCGGCATCGACGTCAGCCTGCCGATCACCTTGGGTATGGCGGCGCTGCTGTACCTGGCGCTGCTCAACCTGTTCCCGGAACCGGCCGAGGTCTACGGCCCCTTGGGCCCGCGCTGGGTGCGGCAGAAAAGCCCCGTCGGCTTGACGCTCGACAGCGCCGGTATCGCCTGAGCGCATCTGTGGTTTCCCGTGCACCGGGCGTGCTGCGCCCGGTGTCCCTTACTTCCAGAACAATGAGAACAACACCATGCTCCTGGATATTTCCGTAGTGATCCTTTACGCCGCCGGCATGCTGCTGCTCGGCTGGTACGGCATGCGCCGCGCAAGCACCCAGGAAGATTACCTGGTGGCCGGGCGCAACCTCGGCCCGGCCTTCTACCTCGGCACCATGGCCGCCACGGTGCTGGGCGGCGCTGCGACCGTCGGCACCGTACGCCTGGGCTATGTGCACGGCATTTCCGGGTTCTGGCTGTGCGCAGCCCTGGGCGCGGGAATCATCGTACTCAACCTGTTCCTGGCCAAACCCCTGCTCAAGCTGCGCATCAGCACCGTGACGCAGATTCTCGAGCGCCGTTACACGCCCATGGCGCGCCAGGCCAGCGCGGTGGTGATGTTCGCCTACGCGCTGATGATCGCCGTGGTCTCGACCCTGGCCAGCGGCACCGTGCTGCAGGTGTTGTTCGACCTGCCCTTCGTCACCGCCATCCTCTTGGCCGGTGGCGTGGTGGTGGTGTATTCGAGCATCGGCGGCATGTGGTCGCTGACCCTGACCGACATCGTCCAGTTCGTGATCAAGACCGTGGGCCTGATGTTCGTGCTGCTGCCGATCTGCCTCTGGCGCGTCGGCGGCTGGGACGCCTTGCAGGCCAAGCTGCCCGATACGGCGTTCAGCTTCACCACCATCGGCTACGACACCATCCTCACCTACTTCCTGATCTACTTCTTCGGCATCCTCATCGGCCAGGACATCTGGCAGCGCGTATTCACCGCGCGCAGCGAGGGCGTGGCGCGGGTGGCCGGCAGCCTGGCCGGGGTGTACTGCGTGGCCTACGGCCTGGTCGGCGCGCTGATCGGCATGTGCGCCAAGGTGCTGCTGCCGGATTTGGCCAATGCCAACAACGCCTTCGCCTCGATCGTACAGAGCGCCTTGCCCGATGGCATCCGCGGCCTGGTGATCGCCGCCGCCCTGGCGGCGATGATGTCCACCGCCAGCGCCGGTCTGCTGGCCGCCTCGACCACCATCACCGAAGACCTGCTGCCCAAACTGCGCAACGGCCGCGCCTCGACCCTGGGCATGGCCCGTGCCTTCACTTTCCTCACCGGGTTGGTGGTGCTGGGCGTGGCGCTGGTGGTCAGCGACGTGATCGGCGCCCTGACCCTGGCCTACAACCTGCTGGTCGGCGGCATCCTGATTCCGATGCTCGGCGCCATCTACTGGAAGCGCGCGACGACCACCGGAGCGATCCTGAGCATGGTGCTGGGCTGCGGTACGGCGCTGGTGTTCATGTTCCGCGACGGCTTGGAGGCCAATACGCCGATCTACTACAGCCTTGCCATCGGCCTGCTGGCCTTCGTCGTCGGCAGCCTGCTGACCCGGCCGCAGGTGCACGCCACCCGGACCGCCTGAGGGCGGCGTCGACCGCCGCATGCGGTGTCGGCCGCTAGACGCCGGCACCGCGTTCCACTCTGAAAGGAAAACCGCAATGACCACCTGTGGAGAATTTCTCGTCCAGCAGCTCCAGGCCTGGGGCGTGGACACCGTGTTCGGCATTCCCGGCGTACACACCGTCGAGCTGTACCGTGGCCTGCCCGGCAGCGGCATCCGCCATGTCACCCCGCGCCACGAGCAGGGCGCGGGCTTCATGGCCGACGGCTACGCGCGGGTCAGCGGCAAGCCCGGCGTGTGCTTGATCATCACCGGGCCTGGCATGACCAACATCCTCACCGCCATGGGCCAGGCCTATGCCGACTCCATCCCCATGCTGGTGATCTCCAGCGTCAACGAGCGTAACCGGCTGGGCCAGGGCCGGGGTTACCTGCACGAGCTGCCCGACCAGCGTGCGCTGGTGGCGGGCGTCGCTGCGTTCAGCCAAACCGTGCTAGCAGTCGAGGAACTCCCTGAAGTGCTGGCACGGGCGTTCGCGGTGTTCGACGGCCAGCGGCCCCGGCCGGTGCATATCGAGTTGCCGCTGGATGTGATTACGGCCTCTGCCGACCATCTGGACCTGCAACCACGCTTGGTCACAACGCCACCTGCTCCCTTGCCCGCGCTCATCGAGCAGGCGGCGCAACACTTGCGTGAAGCACACAGGCCGCTGCTGCTGATCGGCGGTGGCTGTGTGGCGCAGCCGGCACTGGTGCGCCAGCTGGCCGAAGCCCTGGACGCGCCGACGGCACTGACCATCAACGCCAAAGGCCTGCTGCCGCCCGATCACCCTCTTCTGTTGGGCAGCAACCAGTCGTTGCTGCCAGTGCGGCAGTTGGCATGGGACGCCGACGTGGTGCTGGCCATCGGCACCGAACTGGGCGAAACCGACTACGACGTGGTGTTCGACGGCGGCTTCCGGATCGGCGGCGCGCTGATTCGAATAGATATCGATGCCGAGCAATTGGACCGCAACCACTCACCCATCCTGGCACTCCACAGCGACGCAGGCCTTGCCATCGAAGCGCTGCTCGCCGCCCTGCCGGAGCGCGCAGTGCCTGACCGCGATGGCGCCGTTCGCGCCGAAGCGGCGCGCCGCCAACTGGCCGAGGATTTCAGCGGCTGGGCGCACTACCGGCGCTTGTTCGACTGCATCCTCGAGGTGCTGCCCGATGCGCGTTTCGTCGGCGACTCCACGCAAACGGTGTACAGCGGCAACCACCTGGTGGAACTGGCCGGCCCGCGCCGCTGGTCCAACTCATCCACCGGCTACGGCACCCTGGGCTACGGCCTGCCGGCGGCCATCGGCGCCAAGCTTGCGGAGCCGACGCGTCCGGTGATCAGCTTGATGGGCGACGGCGGCATCCAGTTCACCTTGCCCGAGCTCGCCAGCGCCGTGGAGGCGCGGGTGGGGGTGGTCGTGCTGCTGTGGAACAACCAGGGCTATGGCGAGATCAAGCGCTACATGGAGCGGCGCGACATCACCCCAGTGGGCGTCGACATCTACACGCCGGACTTCATCGCCATCGCCCGTGGCTTCGGTTGCCTGGCCGAGCGCGCGCGCGACCATGCGCATCTGCAAGCGTTGCTGCGCGAGGCGCCGGGCGACCGGCCGTTGTTGATCGAGCTGGCCGAGGCGCCGCCTTTTGCGCCTTGAGATCCCGCCATTGGGCCGGCGTTGCCGGCCATCGCGGCTGAAGCCGCTCCCACAAAGTCCCCACTGGAGCGGCCTGGTGGGAGCGGCTTCAGCCGCGATGGGCTGCGCAGCAGCCCCATAGGCGCTCGCAACGTTCCACCGCCCGTCATCTACTGCCGCGCCCACTCACATTCCACTGTCCATCATCCACCCCCGCGCCTGACTCAGGCCACTGGAGCCCCCATGAACACCCCTCACTACATCGCCGGCCGCTGGCTGGCTGGCGAAGGCGCCGACGTGATCGACGCGTTCGACCCCGCCACGGCCCAGCCCTACGCCGAACTGCGCGCCGCCAGCACCGAGCAGGTCGACCAGGCCGTCGCCGCAGCGCGCCAGGCCCTGCCGGCCTGGAAAACCACCGCGCCTGACGAGCGTGCTCGCTACCTGCGCGGCTTCGCTCAGGCCCTCGGCGAACGCGGCGCCAGCCTGATCGAACAGCAAATGCGCAACAACGGCAAACCCCGCCACGAAGCCGAAGTCGACCTCGACGACGCCGTGGCGACCTTCGCCTACTACGCCGACCTGGCCGAAGGCTTGAGCGACCGGCAGAACCGTCCGGTGGCGCTGGCGGCGTCCGGCTTCAGCTCGCATACGCGCCTGGAAGCCATCGGCGTGGTGGGCCTGATCGTGCCCTGGAACTTCCCCCTGGTGACCAGCGCCTGGAAGATCGCCCCTGCCCTGGCGGCGGGCTGCACGGTGGTGCTCAAACCCTCGGAGGTCACGCCCCTGATCGAACTCGCCTACGGCGAGATCGCCGACGAACTCGGCCTGCCCGCAGGCGTGCTGAACATCGTCGGCGGCAAGGCCGAGGTGGGCGCGGCGCTCGGCGCCCATCCCGGCCTGGACAAGCTCTCCTTCACCGGCAGCAACGCCGTGGGCAGTCGCGTGATGCACAGCGCCGCCGAGCACTGCCGGCCGCTGACCCTGGAGCTGGGCGGCAAGTCGGCGATCCTGGTGTTCGACGACTGCGACGTCGCACAGGCCGTCGAGTGGATCGTCGCCGGCATCGCCTGGAACGCCGGCCAGATGTGCTCGGCCACCTCCCGGCTGCTGGTGCAGGACGGCATCGCCGACGCGCTGCTGCCGCGCCTGGCCGAGGCGCTCGACGCGCTGCGGGTCGGCAATCCGCTGCAGCAGGACATCGACATGGGCCCGCTGACCAGCCAAGCCCAGTGGCACAAGGTGGGTGAGTACTTTGCGGTGGCCGAGCAAGAGGGCTTGCGCTGCCTGGCGGGGGGACGGCCACTGGACGGGCCGGGCTGGTTCGTCGCGCCGACGCTGTATGCCGATGTTCCCACCGACAGCCGCCTATGGACCGAAGAAATCTTCGGCCCCGTCCTCTGCGCCCGACGTTTCAGCCAGGAAGACGAAGCCATCGCCCTGGCCAACGACAGCCGCTTCGGTCTGGTCGCCACTGTCGCCAGCGCCGACCTGGAACGTGCCGAACGGGTCGCGGCGGCACTGGAGGTAGGCCATGTGTGGATCAACTCGGTGCAAGCGGTGTTCGTGGAAACGTCGTGGGGCGGCACCAAAGGCAGCGGCATCGGCCGCGAGCTGGGACCGTGGGGGTTGAGCGCGTACCAGTCGGTCAAGCATGTGACACGGTGCTTGAGGTGACTTACAGGCCTAGGATGTCGCAGCGAAGATGACAACTGCGATGTCCCGCAAAGCGGGCTTTTTGCAGACCCAATCGCAAAAGGCTCGCTGCGGCGACGATTACCGGGCCGCGCCATAGACTGACCTCCTGCGGTTCAAATTATCAGGAGGCGTTACGACCAGGGCGTCTCAAAAATTTCTGCAAGCTTTTCTCGTACTGAATGTGCGATTTCGTTCAACACGGCACGCAATCGAAGACAGTAAACGCACCCGCGCGCAACTGGTAAGTTTGCCAGTTTACTCGCAAAAAAAACCCCCCATACTCATACCTGGAACACCAAAACATTTACCTTGGCAACCTTCATATTTCGCGACTAATAAACCACCACAAGCGATCTTTGGTTTTGGCAGTTGGGTAATCATGACTCAACAAGAATTTTACGACCGCCTGGACATTCACATTTCAGCGAGGATCCATATTATGCACACCTCATCATACACAGCCTATGGATATTCTCCTGAACGACTGGGCACTGTCGGCTTCTGCGGCGGTTGCCATTCACACGTCGCGCACCTCTATTTACTAGGGACCGGTTATCACAGAGCGTATTGCACCACCCTTATGCGGTTTCTCTCCCCTGACAGTTCGAGCCCATTCAATGAGGGAGGCGCTAATACTTACGCCTACTGCGCCGGGGATCCGATAAACCATACCGACCCCTCTGGCCACTCTCCCCTTGGCCAGGGTTTAAAAATCCAAAGGCGGCCAAAACGAGACACTAAATTTTTCGATTCTGCTAAAGCAGTACACCCGACAAGATACTTGGCTGCCGAGGATGCCGAGGCTCTCAAGTCAGCCATGGCTGCCATGGCTGCCAAGGCTGCCAAGACCGCCGAGGCTATCGAGGCTATCGAGGCCGCCAATAAACGACCAGCGCGCAAAGTAACGTTCGCTGAAGAATTCAGCCCTTCTAATAAGTCTCAGTGGAATCCTGACTTAGCACCAAGTCGGCCAACGTTGAAAACAAGCCCCAGCCTACTGGACGAAATACAGGACGTGATGTTTTATGTCGAAAGCACTCCAAAAGTAAGGGCGCTGCTTAGAACCTCCCATCAGACTTCCGAACGAAGGCACTTACTTGAACATTTACCGGCAAGACATCCACAAGTCAAATTTCTACTTCAACAAATGCCTTCCGATATCAGGGCGACCCATCCCATTGCCTTACGGCCACCCTTCCCAATTCCATGAATCCTCGGAGCGCCAGCCACCTCAAGAAAAATTTGGCATTTTGAATGCGGGTACCGACAATCCCATTGCGTAAGCCCACCACAACCTTCGGCCCTATCCTCGCGCCAAGACGGCGTCCACTTTCATCCCGCACAACACTCTGGAAAATTAGGTGTCACGGTTCAAGACTGGGAAAGTACTGCGAACCCGTTTCAATTCCATATGAGCATCATTCATCGGCGCCACGCGGCGAGTCGAAAGCCGCCGCGCGAAAGATTGTAATCGGCTTGTACAGTATGAATTCGACTCTATTCCGTTGCGACCGTCCAGCGGGCTTAACCTACCGCCCTCACCGCCACCTGGCGGTGGCGCTCCTGCGCCGCATAGGCCACTTGCGGCCACAAGTGCACCGTCTCGCCCGGCAGGCACTGCGCCAACCGCGCCACCGCCAACGGGCTCAACGCGCCCAGCCGTGGATAGCCGCCGATGGTCTGGCGGTCGTTGAGCAGGATGATCGGCTGGCCGTCGGGCGGCACCTGCACCGCGCCCAGCGGGATGCCTTCGGAAATCAGGCCGGGCCCGGTGTAGCGCAGCGGTTCGCCGGTCAGGCGCAGGCCCATGCGGTCGCTGCGTGCGTCCACGGTCCAGGATTGGTTGAAGACGTCGAACAGGCTCTGTCCGGTAAAGCCGCCGGCCTGGGCGCCGAGGATCAACTCGAGGTGCGCCGGGCCAAGCAGGTCGGGAATCCGCGCCACAGGCACGGCGCGCACAGCAGCCGGCTCGCCGGCCCAGGCCAACCGGTCGCCCACGCGCAAAGCACTGCCCTGCCCGTCCAGGCCTCCGACCCCTTCGCGCTGCACCGTGGCGCAACTGCCGGCCAGCAACGGCGCCTGCACCCCACCCGGCACTGCCAGGTAAGCACGCGCGCCCAGGCGCGGGCTGGCGAAGCGCAGTCGCTGTCCAGCCGCCACCTTGAACGGGCGCCAGACCTGCAGCGGCTGTTCGTCCAGCGTCGCGCCGAGGTCAGCGCCGGCCAGCGCCAGCCAACCCTCGCC
Source organism: Pseudomonas sp. MLB6B (assembly GCF_054508135.1). NCBI lineage: Bacteria > Pseudomonadati > Pseudomonadota > Gammaproteobacteria > Pseudomonadales > Pseudomonadaceae > Pseudomonas > Pseudomonas sp. MLB6B. The sequence goes on from NZ_CP199313.1 coordinate 3,603,559, forward strand.
TTGGCATTCCAAGTGCAGCCCGCCGAGCGTAATTTCCACTACGGCGGCGTTCAGTGCGTTGCCCAGCATCCAGTTGGCCCAGTGCTGGGCCAGCCAGTCGAGCGCGCCGCCCTGGGTCAGGCCGAGATGCCGCACCCCGCTGCGGCCGCCGTCCTGCACGCTGGCCTGGGGACCGGCTTTTTCCACGATCAGTGCTGTCATGGCTGCGCCTCCATCGGCGTCGCATCGCCGCCCAGGCAAAGGAATTCGTCGCGTTCGATCGGCACGAAGCGCACTCGGTCGCCAGGCCGCAGCAGGCTGAAACCCTCCAGTGCCGGGTCGAACAAGCGTGTCGGGCTGCGCCCCACCAGGTTCCAGCCGCCGGGCGAGACGGCTGGGTAGATCGCCGTCTGCCGCTCGGCGATACCCACGCTGCCGGCGGCCACCGCCTTGCGCGGCGTGGCCAGCCGCGGGCTGGCCAGGCGCGGATCGACGAGGCCCATGAAACCGAAGCCCGGCGCAAAGCCCAGGGCAAACACCGAATAGGTGCGGCCGCTGTGCAAGGCAATGAGTTCGTCCACTGCCAGACCGCGCTGTCGGGCCAGCGGTTCGAGGTCGGGACCGACGCTTGGGTGGTACCACACCGGCAACGCCACTTCGCGGCCTTGCTCGGCCGTCGCAGGGGTGAGTCCGCTCAAGGCTTGCCGGCATAGGACGCGGGCCTGGGCATCGTCCAGTTGCGCCAGGTCGTAGTGCAGCATCAACGTGGTGTACGACGGCACCAGATCCACCAGCGCCGCACCGAAGGTTTCGCGAAGCCGTTCGGCAGCGGCCAGCAGCCAGGGCACGTTGGCTTCGTCGATGGCGTCGAACAGGCGCAGGGTCAGGCAGTCGATGGCGGCGACTTCGAGGCGCAGGTTCATGCCGGCAGACCGTCCAGGGCTTGACGGATCTGTCGCACCGCCGCCACCGACGCCGGGTTGTCGCCATGCACGCAGAGGGTATCGATCTGCAAGCGCAAGGCGCTGCCGTCGCGGGTGAGCAAAGGCTCGCCGCGGGCCAGGCCCAAGGCTTGCGCCACGACCTGCGCCGTTTCGTGGTGCACGGCGCCGGGCAGACGGCGGCTGACCAATTGCCCGTCGGGCTCGTAGGCGCGGTCGGCGAAGGCTTCGAACCACAGGCTCAGGCCGTGTTGGGCAGCCAATGCGCGGCTCGCGGTGGTGTCGGCAGTGGCCATCAACATCAGCGGCAACCGTGCATCGAAGGCGCGTACGGCCCGCATCACCGCTGCCAGACGCACGGGATCGGCCATCATGTCGTTGTACAGCGCCCCGTGGGGTTTGACGTAGCGCACCTGCGTGCCCTCGGCACGGCACATCGCCTCCAGCGCGCCCAGTTGGTACAGCACCAGGTCTTCGATCTCCTGCGCCGAGCAGGCCATGCTGCGCCGGCCAAAGCCGGCCAGGTCAGGATAGGCCGGGTGCGCGCCGATGCGCACGTCGTGGCGCACGGCCAGGGCCACGGTGCGGCGCATGATGCCCGGGTCGCCGGCATGGAAGCCGCAGGCGATGTTGGCGCAGTCGATCAAGGGCATGACCTCTTCGTCCAGCCCCATGGACCAGGCGCCGAAGCTTTCTCCGATGTCGCAGTTGAGCAGGGGGCGTTTCATGGGCGTCTCCAGATGGCCGATGGGCCCGATGGTCACGCCGGGCCCATGCGCACGTCCAGCGAATAATTGGCCCGCAGGCGAGTGGAAGCGTCAGTCGCCCTGCGATCTCGAGGTCTTGGATTGGGTGGGCATGCGTGCGTTGAGGACATGCACACGCCTGTAACCGCCAACGATGCCGATGCGTCACCGCACCCGATTTGAGTGACGCGAGACCGGCCCTCGACCGAGGGCCCTGCCTGCAAGGACGAACGGGGCCGCGAAGCGACCCCGAATGGCTTACGCCTGCAAAGGCGCTTCGAGCTGCATCACCAGCACACCCAGCGGCGGCAGACTCAGCGACACAGAATACGCCTGGCCGTGGCTGGGCAGGTGCTCGGCACTCACAGCGCCGCCGTTGCCGAAGTTGCTCCCGGCATAGCGCTCGGCGTCGCTGTTGAGCAACTCGCGCCATTGGCCTTCGAATGGCACGCCGACGCGATAGCCTTCGCGCGCCACCGGCGTGAAGTTGGCCACCACCAACACCGCCTCGCCTTTGCTGCTCCAGCGCAGCCAGGCGTAGACGCTGTTCTGCGCGTCGTCGCCGATCAACCACTGGAAGCCCGTAGGCTGGCAGTCCAGCTCATGCAAGGCGGGCAGATCGCGATACAGACGGTTCAGGTCGCCGACCAGATCCTGTACGCCTTTGTGGTTGGAGTACTGCAGCAGGTACCAGTCGAGCTGGGCGTCGTGGTTCCACTCGCGCCACTGGCCGAACTCGCAGCCCATGAACAGCAGCTTCTTGCCAGGGTGCAGCCACATGAAGGCCAGGTACGCCCGCAGGTTGGCGAACTGTTGCCATTGGTCGCCCGGCATCTTCTGGATCAGCGAGCCTTTGCCGTGGACCACCTCGTCGTGGGAGATGGGCAGCACGAACTTTTCCGAGTACGCATAGACCAGCCCGAAGCTCAGCTCGTTGTGGTGGTGCGCACGATAGATCGGGTCGTTCTGGATGTAGTGCAGCGTGTCGTGCATCCAGCCCATGTTCCATTTGTAGGTGAAGCCCAAACCGCCCTGCTGGGTCGGGTGGCTGACGCCTGGCCAGGAAGTGGATTCCTCGGCGATGATCAGCGTGCCCGGCGCTTCCTGGCCGGCGATGTCGTTGAGCTGGCGCAGGAATTCGATGGCTTCGAGGTTTTCGCGGCCGCCATGAACGTTCGGCACCCACTCACCCACCTTGCGCGAATAGTCGCGGTAGAGCATCGAGGCCACCGCGTCGACGCGCAGGCCGTCGATGTGGAAGCGCTTGAGCCAATGCACGGCCGACGCCAGCATGAAGCCACGCACCTCGTTGCGGCCAAGGTTGTAGATCAGGGTGTTCCAATCCTGGTGGAAACCTTCGTGAGGGTTGGCGTATTCGTACAGGGCGGTGCCGTCGAATTGCGCCAGGCCATGGGCGTCGGTCGGGAAATGCGCCGGCACCCAGTCGAGGATCACGCCGATGTCGTGCTGGTGGCATTGGTCGATGAAAGCGGCGAAGTCCTCCGGCGTGCCGTAGCGCGAGGTCGGCGCGAACATCGACAGCGGCTGGTAGCCCCACGAGCCGCCGAACGGGTGCTCCATGATCGGCAGCAGTTCGATGTGGGTGAAGCCCAGGTTTTTCACATAGGGAATCAGACGCTCGCCCAACTCGCGCCAGTTATAGACATGCGACACGGCGCCGCCGTCGTCCACTTCGCACTGCCAGGAACCGGCGTGCAATTCATAGATCGACAGTGGCGCGTGGATGTCGTGGCGCTGCTCGCGCTCGCTCATCCAGCGCTCGTCGTTCCAGGCGTGGGCCAATGGCCCGGCGACCCTGGAAGAAGTACTCGGCGGCAGCTCGGTGGCACGCGCCAGCGGGTCGGCCTTGAGCGGCAGCACGGCGCCGTCGCGGCCAAGCACTTCGAATTTGTAGGACTCCCCGGCGCCCAGGCGAGGTATGAACAGCTCCCACACGCCCGATTCCGAACGCAAGCGCATGGGGTGGCGACGTCCGTCCCAGCCGTTGAAGGCACCGACCACCGAGACTCGACGCGCATTGGGCGCCCACACGGAAAAGCACACGCCGTCCACGCCGTCGACTTGGGTCATCTGGGCGCCAAAACGCTCGGCCAGCTCACGGTGGGTACCCTCGGCGAACAAGTGCATGTCGATCTCGCCGAGCAGGGCACCGAAGCTGTAGGGGTCTTCGGTGACTTGCTCGCCGCCGGCCCAGCCGATTTGCAAGCGATAGGGCTGCTGTTCCTTAAGATGGGCGAAGAACAGGCCCGGCAAGCTGCCCTGCTGCATGTCGGCCAGCACGCGATCGTCTTCGCGGGCCAGCACCCGAGCGCTTAGCGCCGAAGGCAGGAAGGCGCGGACCGTCACACCGCCGTCAGGATCGGTATGGGCGCCAAGGATGGCGAACGGATCGGCGTGTTCGGCACGCGCCAGCGCATCCAGGTCGCGCTGGCGCAAGCCGCCGTTTTCACGCGTTGTAGCATTCATTCTGTCTCTCCCCAGGTACTGATCAGTCCGTGTAGGCCGTGCAAGGGCACGGCAAGCCAGGCAGGACGATTTTCGGCTTCATAAGTGATTTCGTAAGCGGCCTTTTCCAGGCAGAACAGCTCCAGCGCCGCCCGCTCGCCATCGCCTTGCTCCCAGGCATGGGGCATGGCGGCGGTGGCAAGGCCGTAGGCTTCGACGAAGGCGTGTCGCGACTGGTGCAGATACTGCCGGGCCACACGTTGTCGGGCTTGTCGCTCCGGCTCGGAAAGGTCCGCGGCAGACGCGCTGCGCAAGATCATCGCGGCAGCATAGTCGAAAGAGCGCAGCACGCCGCTGACATCTTTATAGGGGCTGTGCTTGGCACGCCGCTCCTGCAAGGGACGCGACGGCTCGCCTTCGAAGTCGATCAGGTAGGCATCGCCTTGAACCACCAGCACTTGCCCCAAGTGCAGGTCGCCGTGCACGCGGATCAGCAACCCGCCCTGAGCCTGCTCGGCCAGACGGGCGACGTGCTGGGCCAGGCCCTCGCGCTGCTGTTGCAGGTCGTCGACCAAGGCCTGGCTATCGGCATCCAGCGCGTCGCGATGCTGGGCCAGCAAGTCCAGCGCGTGGTTCAGCTCGGCGCCGATCTGCTGTGCCCAGCGCTGGCTGTCGTCATGGCCGCTGACCTGCGGCGCGAACGCGGCGTCGTCGGTGGGTGCTGCCAGGTGCAGGTGCATTTCGCCCAGGCGCTGGCCGAACAGTGCGGCGAAGTCGGCCAGTTCGGTTTGAGCGTCGGCATGGCCCTGTTCGGTGCCTTGCTGTGCTTCCAGCTCGTCGCGAATGGCCCGTTCCAGGGTGTTCTGGGTCCAGGCCCAGGCGTCGCCCTGATTGCTCAGGTAACCCTGGGCGATCATCAACAGGTGCGGTTGCGCCTGCTCGTCGACGCGGCTGACCCAGGCCAGCAATGGCGAGATGTTGGCGAAACCGGCTTGGGTCAGGTAAGCGCTCATTTCCAGTTCCGGGTGCACGCCGCCATTGACCCGGCGGATCATCTTGAGCACCAGGTGCTCGCCGACCACCACGGAGCTGTTGGACTGCTCGGCGCTGAGGTAGCGCACCGAGGTGTTGTCGTCGAGCTCAAAGCCTTGCAGATGCTCGGTGCGGTGGAACTGCAACTCCCCCTGTTCCAAAGGCAGGCGCTTTTCGTCCTGGCAGGCGCGCAGCACCTGGCGAATGAACGGTTCGAGGACGAAGGCATCGGTGATCAAGCCCACCTCATGGCTGCGGCGCACCCGCGACAGGGCCAGTTGCTGAGGCAAGGCGGTGCTGATGTGCTCTTCGCGCAACAAACCGAAGGGCAGCTGGTAGCGGCTGGCCACACCATTGCTCAACACTTCGATTTCGGTGAGCAATGCAGGATGCTCGTCACTGCCGAAGCGCACGCCATAGCTGAGGCTGATGCTGTCGAGCGGGCCTTCCTTGCCGGCGAACCAGCGGCGCTTGGGCAGGTATTGCGGCAGGATGGTGCCTTCGAGCTCATCGCGGGCGGGGGGTTGCAGCAGCTCTTCGAGACGTCGACGTAATACCAAGGTAGTCAGCTCCGGTAGGGCCTCGGCCGGCTGCTGGTGCCAGCTGGGCATGCGCTCGTGGCTGGCCAGCTGGAACCAATAGAAGCCGTAGGGCGCGAGGGTAAGCAGGAAGGGCAGTTGGCCGATGGGCGGAAACGCGCTGCCGCCGAGCATCTCGACCGGCACCTTGTCGGCGTACTGCGACAGGTCGAGTTCGGCGGCCTGGGCCGTGCGCGACACGTTGGCCACGCACAGGATGACTTCGTGGTTGCCGGCCTGGTCGGTGTACTCCCTAACATAGGCCAGGATGCGCCGATTGCTCGGCGTCAAGGCCTTCAAGGTGCCGCGGCCGAAGGCTCTCTGCTGGTTGCGCACGGCGATCAGGCGACGGTTCCAGTTGAGCAACGAGTGCGGATCGTGGGCCTGGGCTTCGACGTTGACCGTCTGGAACCCGTACAGCGGGTCCATCACCGGCGGCAACACCAGGCGCTGCGGGTCGGCACGGGAGAAGCCGCCGTTGCGGTCGGGCGACCATTGCATGGGCGTGCGCACACCGTCGCGGTCGCCCAGGTAGATGTTGTCGCCCATGCCCAGTTCGTCGCCGTAGTAGAGGGTCGGCGTGCCGGGCATGGACAGCAGCAGGCTGGTGAGCAGTTCGATACGTCGGCGGTCGCGCTGCAACAACGGCGCCAGACGGCGGCGGATGCCGAGGTTGATGCGCGCGCGGCGGTCTTCGGCGTAGTGGTTCCAGAGGTAATCGCGCTCACGGTCGGTGACCATTTCCAGGGTCAGCTCATCGTGGTTGCGCAGGAAGATCGCCCATTGGCATTTGGCGGGGATTTCCGGGGTCTGGCGCAGGATGTCGGTGATCGGGAAGCGGTCTTCCATGGCCAAAGCCATGTACATGCGCGGCATCAATGGGAAGTGGAAGGCCATGTGGCATTCGTCGCCCTCGCCTTCGCCGAAATACGGCCGAGTGTCTTCGGGCCACTGGTTGGCCTCGGCCAGCAGCATGCGGTCCGGGTAGTGGGCGTCGATCTCGGCGCGGATGGCCTTGAGCACCGCGTGGGTCTCGGGCAGGTTCTCGTTGTTGGTGCCGTCGCGCTCGATCAGGTACGGGATGGCATCCAAGCGCAAGCCGTCGACGCCCAGGTCGAGCCAGAAACGCATGACCCCGAGCACCGCTTTCATCACCTGCGGGTTGTCGAAGTTGAGGTCCGGCTGGTGCGAATAGAAGCGGTGCCAGAAGTACTGGCCGGCGACCGGGTCCCAGGTCCAGTTGGACTTTTCTGTGTCGAGGAAAATGATGCGCGTACCGTCGTACTTCTGTTCGCTGTCGGACCACACATAGAAATTGCGCGCCTTGCTGCCGGGTTTGGCGTGGCGCGCGCGCTGGAACCAGGGGTGTTGGTCGGAGGTGTGGTTGATGACCAGCTCGGTGATGATGCGCAGGCCGCGCTTGTGCGCTTCGGCGATGAAACGCTTGGCGTCGGCCAGGGTGCCATAGTCGGGATGCACGGCTTTGTATTCGGCGATGTCGTAACCGTCGTCGCGTCGTGGCGAGGGGTAGAACGGCAGCAGCCAAAGGGTGTTGACGCCAAGGTCGGCGATGTAGTCGAGCTTGCCGATCAGCCCGGCGAAGTCGCCGATGCCGTCGCCGTTGGCGTCGAAGAACGATTTGACGTGCAGCTGATAGATCACCGCGTCCTTGTACCACAGCGGATCGTCGATGAAGGCTGCCGGGCGCGAACGTTTGGCCATGTGCAACTCCCTTGAAGTCGGTGGTAAACCCATTGCCCCGCCAGTCTCGCGCCTGTTAGAGCCTAGCGCCTGTAGGAGCGGCTTAAGCCGCGATGGGCCACAAGGCGGCCCCAAATGAAACACCGTATACCCCCGATCCAGGCGTATGGCCGACTACTTGCGCCCATTACCTATGGACCTGGTTCCGCAAACGCCGGGGCTGCTGCACCAAACGCCAGGCGCGTAGCCCCGTCGGCAGATCAACTGCGACAGTCCGGATCATTCGCTACGGCTGATCCGCCAGATACCAAACGGCTGATAGTTCGGATCGATGCGCATCCACTGCGTCTTGCCATGCCAGGTCCAGCGATGGCCGTTCATCAAGTCTTCGCCCTGGGTATCGGCATGGTCTTCCAGACCCAGCTCCCACAGCGGCAACTCGAAATGCGCCTCTTGCACGTTGTGCGGATCGAGGCTGACGGCTACCAGGATGTAGTTGTCGCGTTCCGGCGTACGTTTGGCGAAGTACAGGATATTGTCGTTCCAGCAGGTCAGCATCGTCACACCCAAGTGGGTCTGCAACGCGCGGTTCTGCCGGCGGATGCGGTTGAGCTGGGCGATCTCGGCGATGATGTTGCCGGGTGCGGTGAAGTTGCGCGGGCGGATCTCGTACTTCTCCGAGTCCAGGTATTCCTCTTTGCCCGGCAGGGCTGCGGCTTCGCACAGTTCGAACCCCGAGTACATGCCCCACAGGCCCGAACCCATGGTCGCCAGCGCGGCGCGGATCAGGAAGCCTGCGCGGCCGCACTGTTGCAGGAAGAACGGATTGATGTCGGGGGTGTTGACGAAGAAGTTCGGCCGGTAGCAGTCGCGCCACGGCGCCTGATTCAGCTGCTGGAAGTATTCGCTCAGCTCTTGCTTGGTATTGCGCCAGGTGAAGTAGGTGTAGCTCTGCGCGTACCCGACCTTACCCAGGCGCGCCATCATCGCCGGCTTGGTGAAAGCCTCGGCGAGGAACAGCACCTCGGGATACTGGCTGCGCACATTGGCGATCAGCCATTGCCAGAACGGCAAGGGTTTGGTGTGCGGATTGTCGACGCGGAAAGTCTTCACGCCCTCCTCAACCCAGCCGATCACCACGTCGCGCAGGGCGATCCATAGGTCGGGCACGGCGTCGGCCGCGTAGAAGTCGACGTTGACGATGTCCTGGTATTTCTTCGGCGGGTTCTCGGCGTAGCGGATGGTGCCGTCGGGACGCCAGCTGAACCAACCGGGATGCTCCTGTAGCCAGGGGTGGTCCTGAGAGCACTGGATGGCGAAGTCCAGGGCGATCTCCAGGCCGTGCTCGGCGGCGGCGGCGACCAGCTTGCGGAAGTCTTCGCGGCTGCCCAGTTGCGGATGGATGGCGTCGTGACCGCCGTCGGCGCTGCCGATGGCGTAGGGGCTGCCGACATCGTCCGGGCCGGCGTTCAGGGAATTGTTCGGGCCTTTGCGGTGCTGGCGGCCGATCGGGTGGATTGGCGGGAAATACAGCACGTCGAAGCCCATGTCACGGATCATCGGCAAGCGCGCGTGGACATCGCTGAACGTGCCGTGGCGCGCCGGGTCGTCGGTGATCGAGCGGGGGAACAGCTCGTACCAGCTGGCGAACAGCGCCGCTTCGCGGTCGACGTCCAGGGGCAGGACGGGGCTGTGGGTCAGGTAGCTGCGGTGTTCGGCTTCGGTCATCAATAGCGCGGTTTGCGGCTCCAGCAGCGTCGCTACCTGTTCATGGGTGGACAGGCCTTCCAAGCGCTCGCGCACCTGGTGCAAGCGGCCTTGCAGTTCCGGTTGGCAACGGTGGGCGGCCTGGTCCAGCATGATCTGCCCTTCGCGCAGTTCGAGGCCGATATCGACACCCGCCTGATACTTCTTCTCCAGGTCGTAGCAGTAGGTCGCGAACGGGTCGATCCAGGCTTCGACGCGGAACTGGTGCGGGCCGAGCGCCTCGGGGGTGAACTCGCCCCGCCAGAGGTCGTTGCCCATGTCGATCAGGCTCGTGCTATGCCAGGCATCGGCTGCGGCGGTGCGCCAGTGCAGCACCACGGCCAGGCGGTCGTGGCCGTCGCTGTAGACCTTGGCGCTGACCGCGACCGGCTGGCCGACCACGGCCTTGGCAGCGAAGGCGCCCCCGTCCAGGGTCGGCTGGATGTCTTCGATCACGATGCGCGGCGCCATCAACGCCTGGGACAGGCTGATCGCCTGCTGCGGGTGGTCGTTGGCCATGGGCACGCTTTCAAAAGGCTCGTTACGTGACATCTGAGCTTGCTCCCTGAGACTTTAGGCGGTGAAGGTTCAGAGCCGCCGAAACGTGCCAGGGTTCAAAAACAATTGAGCCAAGCCGGCTTGGCAGCGGTCGCACGTAGGGCCAATAGCTCAACTTACGATGCGAGGTGACACGATGCCCCTGCCCATGCCTGGAAAAACACCCGATCCGAACATCGACCAGCCGGAGTTGCCGACTCCGGCGCCCGAGCAGGAGCCCCATGATCCGGCCAGAGAGCCGACGCCGGTCGGGGATCCGCCTGCGAACGAGCCGCCTATCGAAGCGGGACGTTGATGTCGCCGAGCACCGCTACGCCGGAGGCAGACAGCGCGGCTCGTTCTCTCGAACGGCCGCCGCTGTGTCGAAGCATGAGATCGGCGTTCTTGCTTCTACGATGCAGCGCACCCCTAACGCGCGCCCCAGGCTCGTGGCATCGTTTACGCCGCCTGGACGGCCCTCATCGGTTTACGACCTACATCCATCAAATACCTGATCGCTCTGGATCACACCAAGCCCCCGACTCAAGCGCCTTCAGGCTGACCTCGCGCATCCTGAACTTCTGCACCTTGCCCGTCACCGTGGTGGGAAACTGCTCCACGAACCGGAAATGCCGCGGCACCTTGAAGTGCGCGATGCGTGCCTTGCACCAGTCCCGCAGCATATCGGCCTCCAGCGTCTGCCCTTGACGCAACCTCACCCAGGCCACCACCTGCTCGCCATAGCGCTCGCACGGCACCCCGACCACCTGCGCCTCGGCGATCGCCGGGTGGGTGTGCAGAAACTCCTCCAGCTCGCGCGGATAGATGTTCTCGCCGCCGCGAATGATCATGTCCTTGCCGCGCCCGACGATACGCACATAGCCCTCCTCGTCCATCACCGCCAGGTCGCCGCTGTGCATCCAGCCTTCGCCGTCGATGGCCTCGGCGGTGGCCTGAGGGTTGTCCCAATAGCCCAACATCACGCTGTAGCCGCGGGTGCACAGCTCGCCGATCTCGCCACGGGCCACCACCGCGCCGTGCGCGTCGACGAGTTGGGTTTCCAGGTGGGGCTGGGTACGGCCCACGGTGGTGACGCGCCGTTCCAGCTCGTCGTCGGCACCGGTCTGCAGCGACACCGGGCTGGTCTCGGTCATGCCATAGGCGATCTGCACCTCGGCCATGTGCAACTGGTCGATGACCCGGCGCATCACCTCGATCGGGCAGGTGGCGCCAGCCATGATGCCGCTGCGCAGGGTCGACAGGTCGAGTTGCGCGCGTGCCGGGTAGTCGAGCATCGCGATGAACATGGTGGGCACGCCATACAGCACGCTGGCGCGCTCTTCGGCGACGCAGCGCAAGGTCAGTTCCGGGTCGAAGGCGTCGCTGGGGTAGATGAGGGTGCTGCCGTGGGTGATGCAGCCCAGGTTGCCCATGACCATGCCGAAGCAGTGGTACAGCGGCACCGGGAGCACCAGGCGGTCATGCTCGGTAAGGCCCAGGCTGTGGCCGACCATCAAGCCGTTGTTGAGGATGTTGCGATGGCTCAGCGTGGCGCCTTTGGGCGCGCCGGTGGTACCGGAGGTGTACTGGATGTTCACCGGCTGGTCGCAGCGCAGCTTGGCCTGACGGGCGCAATAGGCCGGCCACGGCACCTGCCCTGCCCGCCCGGCCAGCTCGGCCCAGGCGACGAAGCCCTGCGGTGGCTGCGCGGCCAGGCTGACGACGCCGCGCAACGCCGGCAGCGCGTCGCTGTGCCAGTGGCCTGGCGCGTGGGTCGCCAGGCTCGGAATCAGTTCGACGAGCATGGCGTGGTAATCGGAGGTCTTGAACGCGTCGGCGCAGACCAGCCAGCGGCAGCCCGACTGGCGCAGCACGTAGTCCAGTTCGTTGACCCGATAGGCCGGGTTAATGGTCACCAGCACCGCGCCGACCTTGGCGCTGGCGATCTGCAGGATGCACCACTCGGCGCAGTTGGGCGCCCAGATGCCGATCCGCTCGCCGGGCTCGATGCCTAGCGCCATCAAGGCCCGCGCATGGGTGTCGACCGCCTCGGCCAATTGCCGCCAGCTGTAGCGCAGGCCTTGGTGGCGCACGACCAGCGCTTCGCGGTCGGCATGGCGGGTGGCGCAGGCGTCGAACGCCTGGCCGAGGGTCTGGGTGAGCAGCGGTGGGTCCTGGCGGCCACGGCTGTAGCTGGGTTGAGTCATGGGCGTCCCTTCTTGTGATTGTTCTGGGTACGAACGAGCCGCACGTACTCTGGCCCAGGATTCCGTTTACGTAAAGGTGATCGGTAGATTGACAGGCTCAAGCGTCGTGTTTACGTTAACGTAAAGGTGAAAGGCCAGACGTCCGAGTTTCAGTTGACCGTGCTGGCCTGCGCTCGGTAAGCCCAACAAGGTCTTTGGCCAATGCAATCGAAACGTCGGCCCGCAAAGTCCAGCCCTGCTGACCAGGCTGTCGAACATCACTGCCGATTTCCAAGAACAACAAGGTGCCGCCATGTACTACGCCTCCCTCAACTTCGCCTTGGGCGAAACCCTCGACATGCTGCGCGACCATGTGCGCGCCTTCGTCGCCGCCGAAATCGCCCCACGCGCCGCGCAGATCGACCAGGACAACCTCTTCCCCGCCGACCTGTGGCGCAAGTTCGGCGACATGGGCCTGTTGGGTGTGACCGTACCGGAAGCATACGGCGGCGCCGGCTTGGGCTACTTGGCCCATGTGCTGGTGATGGAGGAGATCAGCCGCGGCTCGGCGTCGGTGGCGCTGTCGTACGGCGCGCACTCGAACCTGTGCGTGAACCAGATCAACCGCAACGGCAGCGAAGCGCAAAAGCGCCAGTACCTGCCCAAGCTGATCAGCGGCGAACACGTCGGGGCATTGGCCATGAGCGAGCCCAATGCTGGCTCCGACGTGGTGTCGATGAAGCTGCGCGCCGACAAGCGCGGCGATCATTACGTGCTCAACGGCAGCAAGACCTGGATCACCAACGGCCCCGACGCCAACACCTACGTGATCTACGCCAAGACTGACCTGGAGCGAGGCGCCCACGGCATCACCGCGTTCATCGTCGAGCGCGACTTCAAGGGGTTCAGCCGCAGCCAGAAGTTCGACAAGCTGGGCATGCGCGGCTCCAACACCTGCGAGCTGTTCTTCGACGATGTCGAAGTGCCGCAGGAAAACATCCTCGGCCAGCTCGACGGCGGCGTACGCGTCCTGATGAGCGGGCTGGACTACGAACGCGTAGTGCTGGCCGGCGGCCCGACCGGGATCATGCAGGCCTGCATGGACCTGGTGGTGCCCTACATCCACGATCGCAAGCAGTTCGGCCAGAGCATCGGCGAATTCCAGCTGATCCAGGGCAAGGTCGCCGACCTCTACACCCAGCTCAACGCCAGCCGCGCCTACTTGTACGCCGTGGCGCAGGCCTGCGACCGCGGCGAGACCACACGCAAGGATGCCGCCGGCGTGATCCTTTATACCGCCGAGCGCGCCACGCAGATGGCCCTGGAGGCGATCCAGATCCTTGGGGGCAACGGCTACATCAACGAATTCCCTGCCGGGCGTCTGCTGCGTGACGCCAAGCTGTACGAAATCGGCGCGGGCACTAGCGAGATCCGGCGCATGTTGATTGGCCGCGAGTTGTTCAACGAAACGCGGTGAGCGCTCGCTGTATCGCTCACTGCCCATAGGCCGGACCAGCCGACTCTGGCTCGACCCGCACTAGCCGGTAATGCCGATTCGATGGTGACGTCGCCCGTCGGCATAGCCTCACCTGTTCAGCCGGCCATGCCGCAACGACTTGCCGCCCAACGAGGCTCACGATGATTCTCAAAACCCAGCTCAACGCCCATTCGCCCGAGTTCGCCCGCAACCGCCAGGCGATGCTGGCCCAGGTCGAAGCGCTGCACGCCTTGCTGGCCCAGGTCAGCCAGGGCGGCGGGGCCCAGGCCCAGGCCCGGCACACCGCGCGCGGCAAACTGTTGCCGCGCGAACGCATCGACCGCCTGCTCGACCCAGGCTCGCCCTTCCTCGAAATCGGCCAGTTGGCCGCCTACCAGGTGTATGACGAAGAGGTGCCCGCCGCAGGCCTGGTGGCGGGCATCGGCCGGATCGAAGGGGTCGAATGCGTGATCGTGGCCAACGACGCCACGGTCAAAGGAGGTTCCTACTACCCGCTGACGGTGAAAAAACACCTGCGCGCCCAGGCCATCGCCCAGCAGAACCGGCTGCCGTGCGTCTATCTCGTGGATTCGGGCGGCGCCAACCTGCCCCGCCAGGACGAAGTGTTCCCCGACCGCGAGCATTTCGGGCGGATCTTCTTCAACCAGGCCAACCTGAGCGCCCAGGGCATCCCGCAAATCGCCGTGGTGATGGGCTCGTGCACGGCAGGTGGCGCCTACGTGCCGGCCATGGCCGACGAAGCGATCATGGTGCGCCAGCAGGCGACCATCTTCCTCGCCGGCCCGCCCTTGGTGAAGGCCGCCACGGGCGAGGTGGTGAGCGCCGAAGACCTGGGCGGCGCTGACGTGCACTGCCGCACCAGCGGCGTGGCCGACCACTACGCCGAGAACGACGAGCACGCCCTGGCCCTGGCGCGCCGCTGTGTGGCGAATCTGAACTGGCGCAAGCACGGCCAGGTGCAGTGCCAGCCGGTCAGCGCGCCGCTGTACGAGGCCGAGCAGCTGTACGGCGTGGTGCCGGCCGACGCCAAGCAGCCATTCGACGTGCGCGAGGTGATCGCGCGTCTGGTGGATGGCTCGCAGTTCGACGAATTCAAGGCGCTGTTCGGTACCACGCTGGTGTGCGGCTTCGCCCACCTGCATGGCTATCCGGTGGCGATCCTGGCCAACAACGGCATCCTCTTCGCGGAGGCGGCGCAAAAGGGTGCGCACTTCATCGAACTGGCCTGCCAGCGTGGCATTCCCCTGCTCTTCTTGCAGAACATCACAGGCTTCATGGTCGGCAAGAAATACGAAGAAGGCGGCATCGCCAAGCACGGCGCCAAGCTGGTCACCGCCGTGGCCTGCGCACAAGTGCCGAAATTCACCGTAATCATCGGCGGCAGCTTCGGCGCCGGCAACTATGGCATGTGCGGCCGCGCCTACGACCCGCGCTTTCTGTGGATGTGGCCCAACGCGCGGATCGGTGTGATGGGCGCCGAACAGGCGGCCGGGGTACTGGTGCAGGTCAAGCGCGAGCAGAGCCTGCGCAGCGGCGAACCGTTCGACGCCGAAGCAGAGGCACGCCTGCGCCAGCCGATCCTCGACCAGTACGAGCGCCAAGGCCACCCCTACTATTCCAGCGCGCGGCTGTGGGACGACGGCGTCATCGACCCGGCGCAGACCCGCGACGTGCTGGGCCTGGCCCTGAGCGCCGCCCTCAACGCGCCTATCGCGCCCAGCCGTTTCGGCATCTTCCGGATGTGACGCCATGAAGCCTTTCGACACCCTCGAAATGATCCACGACCCTCGCGGCTTCGCCACCCTGTGGCTGAACCGTGCGGACAAGCACAATGCGTTCAACGCGCAGATGATCGACGAATTGTCGAGTGCGCTCACCCAGCTGGGCGAGGACGACACCCTGCGCTTCGTGCTGCTGCGCGGACGCGGCCGGCACTTCAGCGCCGGTGCCGACCTGCAGTGGATGCAGCAGGCGGCGCAACTGGACCTGGCGCAGAACCTCAGCGACGCCCAAGCGCTGGGCGAGCTGATGTACCGCCTGCACGCGCTGCCCATGCCGACCCTGGCCGTGGTGCAAGGCGCGGCGTTCGGCGGTGCGCTGGGCCTGATCGGTTGTTGCGACATGGCCATCGGTGCGGACGATGCGCAGCTGTGCCTGTCGGAGGTGCGCATCGGCTTGGCGCCGGCGGTGATCAGCCCGTTCGTGGTCCAGGCCATCGGCGCCCGTGCCGCGCGCCGTTACGCCTTGACCGCGCAGCGCTTCAGCGGCATGCAGGCGCAGCGCCTGGGCTTGCTGGCCGAGACCTACCCGGCGGCGGAGCTCGACACCCAGGTCGAAATCTGGATCGCAACGCTGCTGCTCAACAGCCCCCAGGCAATGCGCGCCAGCAAAGCGCTACTGCGCCAGGTTGACGGCAGTGTCCCTTCCCAGGCCGTGCGGGAAGCATGCGAACAGTGCATCGCGCAAATCCGTGTCAGCGCCGAAGGCCAGGAAGGTTTGCAGGCCTTCCTGCACAAGCGCCTGCCTGCCTGGCAGGCCATTCCCCGCGAGCAGGAGCCGCGCCCATGACCTCGTCCACCCTGAATACCTTGCTCGTCGCCAACCGCGGCGAGATCGCTTGCCGCATCCTGCGCACCGCCAAGGCCATGGGCCTGACCACGGTGGCCGTGCACAGCGGCGTCGATCGCCAGGCACGGCACGTGCGCGAAGCTGACCTCAGCGTCGACCTGGGCGGCGCCAAGGCGGCCGACAGCTATCTGGACATCGACAAGCTGCTGGCTGCGGCACGTACCAGCGGCGCCCAGGCGGTGCATCCGGGCTACGGCTTTCTCTCCGAGAACGCGGCATTCGCCCAGGCCGTCGAAGACGCCGGGCTGGTCTTCCTCGGTCCACCGGCGCGCGCCATCAAGGCCATGGGCAGCAAATCGGCGGCCAAGGCCTTGATGGAACAGGCCGGGGTGCCGTTGGTGCCGGGTTACCACGGCCAGGCGCAGGACCTCGACACCTTCCGCGAAGCCGCCGCACGCATTGGCTACCCGGTGCTGCTCAAAGCCAGCGCCGGAGGCGGCGGCAAGGGCATGAAGGTTGTCGAGCACGAGGGGCAACTGGCCGAGGCCCTGGCTTCGGCACAGCGCGAAGCGCAGGCATCGTTCGGCGACGCGCGCATGCTGGTGGAGAAATACGTGCTGCAACCGCGGCATGTGGAAATCCAGGTATTCGCCGACCGCCACGGCCATTGCCTGTACCTCAACGAACGCGACTGCTCGATCCAGCGCCGCCACCAGAAGGTGGTCGAAGAAGCGCCGGCGCCCGGCCTCTCCCCGGCCTTGCGCCAGGCCATGGGCGAGGCCGCGGTGCGCGCTGCGCAGGCCATCGGCTATGTGGGCGCCGGTACGGTGGAGTTTCTGCTCGATGCCCGTGGCGGTTTCTTCTTCATGGAGATGAACACGCGCCTGCAAGTCGAGCATCCGGTCACCGAGGCCATCACCGGCCTGGATCTGGTGGCCTGGCAGATTCGTGTGGCGCGGGGCGAAGCGCTACCCCTGACCCAGGCCGAGGTGCCATTGCGCGGGCATGCGATCGAAGTGCGTCTGTATGCCGAAGATCCGGCGCAGGACTTCCTGCCGGCCACCGGCACTTTGGCCCTGTACCGGGAGCCTGCGCTGGGCGCCGGCCAGCGTATCGACAGCGGGGTCGGCGAAGGCGACACGGTCTCGCCCTACTACGACCCGATGCTGGGCAAGCTGATCGCCTGGGGCGAGGACCGCGAACAGGCGCGACAACGCCTGCTGCAGCTGGTGACGGGCATGGCCATCGGCGGTGTGAAGACCAACCTGGCGTTCCTGCAGCGCATCCTCGCCCACCCCGCGTTCGCGGCGGCCCAGCTGGACACAGGCTTCATCGCCCGCCATCAGGACGTGCTGCTACCTCCTCCACAAGCCTTGCCCGACGCGTTCTGGCAGCGTGCGGCGCAGGTCTGGTTGCAGGAGATGGGCAGTCGAGGTCGCGATGACGATGCCCAGTCGCCCTGGTCGCGCACCGACGGCTTGCGTTTGGGGCTGGCGGCACGATGCGTGGTGGCCTTGCAGTGCGACGGTATGGATCGTGTCGTGGCGCTGGAGGGTACGGCCTGCATGGAGACCGTGGCGGATTCGACAGCGCCTGCTACGCCGGCCATACGCCGTGGCGACACGCTGTATCTGCGCTGGCAGCAGCAATGGCACGGCCTGTGCGCCTACGATCCGGCCAGTGCCGCGCAAGGCAGTGCCGCTCTGGCCGGTGGGCTCAGCGCGCCGATGAACGGCAGCATCGTACGGGTCCTGGTCACCCCAGGCCAGACCGTGGAGGCAGGCGCTGCGTTGGTGATCCTGGAGGCGATGAAGATGGAGCACAGCATTCGCGCGCCCGAAGCGGGAGTGGTGAGCGCGTTGCTATGCGCCGAAGGCGAGATGGTCAGCGAAGGAACGTTGCTGGTGGCTTTGTGAGAACGGGCAGCCGGGGCGCGTGCGAATTTGCCTCGGCCGGCAGCCCTGCCGCACGGCGCACGTGCCGTGGCAGCTCCTCGTCACCTCAGTGCACCCCATGGGAGCGCACCACAACCCCGATCACCTCGAACCCCGCACCGCACAACAGTTTCGGATAGGTGGGGTTGAGCGGCTTGAGGAAGCGCTGGCCGCCATCTTCCACCAGCTGCCGGAACATGGCCGTGGTCCCCTCTTGACGAGCGATCACCAACTTCCCAGGAGCGGCGGGCACGCCAGGGTCGACCAGTACCAACATGTGCTCCGGCACGCTGGGGCCGGTGGCCGAGCTCATGAGATCGCCCTCGACCCGCAGCCAAAACGCGTTGCCTTGGGCGCAGTAATCGGTCTGTTCGGTGACGATGCTGGAGGTCGGCAGCGGCCCATCCAGCTCGGCCCATGCCAAGACCGGGTAACGGAAACACAAGATGTATTGAGATATGTCCGTTTCAGCATCCGTGTCGGAAGCGTCCTGCGCCCCGTAACGACCAGCGCGTTCGGCGACAGCGTTCGCCGGCGCGATGCTCAGGGATACGTGCAAATGCGGCATGCCCAGGGCCACCAGGACCTTGTTCATCATGTCGATTTTCGGTGTGCGCGTACCGCGTAGCCAGTGGCCGACGCCGCCTTGGGTGACGCCGACACGTTCGGCCAGCTGCTCTTGTGAGAGGCCGAGCTCGCGCAGTTTTAGCTTTACCAATGCGATCCATTTATCCATCGCCCGCACGATACGTCCTGTCCCGTTGCGCTCAATACACAAATGGTATTATTTGTAACGGTCTCGCCAAATACCGTTTGTACTATAGTAGGGAAACATTCCCTCCCCGCTCATCACTATTTGGTAACAGGATGAAACCCACGACATATTCAGACAAAGAACTGGACAGCGAAGCCGCCCGCCGCGCGCTGGACTACTACCTCAATCCTACTGCAGCTAGCACTTCGGTCGATCGCACGCCCTGGACCGTGCGCGACGACGTCAGCCCCGACATGGTCGACGCCCATGTCATGAACCTGTTGCGCAGCGCTGCCGCCACCGCGTGTGAAAGCGCCAGTCACCAGCAGGGCAATGTGCGTGAAGTAATGTACGCCTTGATGCACATGATCAACATGGCCAGGTCGCTGCTGGAGCAGCGGCATTCGCAGGAAGGATGAGGGTGCGTAGGTGTTGAAGGCCGGGACCGGCTTTGAAACCGCGATCAGGAAGTGCTCAGGCTTTTTTCGCCACATCGCTAAAAATCATTTGACCGCCAAATGATAACGATTATTATTGCACTCAGCGGGTCGAGAGACTCGCTGGATATTCCGAAAGCCCTCAGGTCGGGCGTTCAGTTTATCTCCTCATCAGGCTAATCACGGTTTTTGACCCAGCTTTTGCTGGGTCTTTTTTTTGGTGCTCTTCAGGCTAATGAAGAAGGGTTGTCGCTTGAGTGGCCGAATCATAGCAAAGCTCCGCATAGCGAGAACACAGGCGCACGAAGCTTTCACCAATCAGCACTTGAGAATCAATCTCGTTACCACTAAGCTCATGTAGCGTCACGGACGACGCCCCCTCTACTTCCCGCCGCTACGCAAGGAGCTGTCCATGAGCCCTGTATCGCTGCCACCGATGCAACCTGCGCATGCCGTCGAACAACCGTTGCGCAACGCCATGCCGCGACGCTTCGCACGCCTGCCGCGCCGCGCCCAACAGGTCTTTCTGCTCAGCCGCTTGGACGGTCTCGACTTCGCCCAGATCGGTGAGCGCCTCGGCCTGCGTATCGAATGCGTCGAGCGACTGATGGCGCAGGCGCTGCATGCGACCCTGCCGCCGCCGAGCGCTATCGCCGCTCAGGCCTGTCATTGGTATGTCAGGCTGCAAAACCCGGCCACCACCGCCTGCGAGCGCATCGACTTTCGTCGCTGGCTCGATGCCTCGCCTGCGCATCTGCACGCGTTCCACGCCACCGAACTGCACTGGCGCAGCCTGTTGGCGCCAGCCCAGGCGCTGGGCGAGCGCAGCAGCTACCGTCAGGGGCGCGCCGCTTTGTCGCTGGGCGGCTGCGCCCTGGCGGTGGGCCTGGGCGTGGTGGCGGTCCTGGCTTTCGGCCTGGGGGCCTGAGGGGTAAAGTGACGGCACAATAACGCCAGAGGAGCTTGGCAATGGCCGTGACGCTATCCCCGCTGCACATCGACTGCGACTTCGATTCGGGCAACATCGAGGTCGTGGATGCCTCCCAGCCTCGACACGTACGCTTGGCCCTGCGGCCCGACAGCCATAGCGGTCACTTCCAGTGGTTCCACTTCCGTGCCCAAGGCCTGACCCCAGGCCAGCGCCATCGCTTCAGCCTGGAAAACGCCAGCCGAACCTCCTACCCCAACGCCTGGACGGGCTACCATGCGGTCGCCTCCTACGATCAGCAGACCTGGTTCCGCGTGCCCAGCGAGTTCGACGGCACCGCCCTGCACATCGACCTCGATGCCGAACAGGCGCACGTGTGGCTGGCCTACTTCGAACCCTACCCACGCGCACGGCACAACCAACTGATCGAACGCGCGCAAGGCATCGCCGGCGTGGCGCTGCTGGCCAGCGGGCGCAGTGTGCAGGGTCGCGATATTCCCCTGTTGCGCGCTGGCGACGGCGCCCCCGGCAAACGCAAGCTTTGGCTGATCGCCCAACAGCACCCTGGCGAGCACATGGCCGAATGGTTCATGGAAGGCGTCATCGACCGCCTCGAACAGAACGATGCCAAGGTCCAGGCGTTGCTGGCCGTTGCCGACCTCTACCTGATCTGCAACATGAATCCCGACGGTGCTTACCACGGCCACCTGCGCACCAACCTCAAGGGCCAGGACCTCAACCGCGCCTGGCAGAACGCCAGCGTCGAACTCAGCCCCGAGGTGTTCTTCGCTCAGACGCAGATGCAGCGCCATGGCGTGGACGCGTTCATCGACGTGCACGGCGACGAAGAGATTCCCCATGTGTTCACCGCCGCTTGCGAGGGCAATCCGAATTACAGTCCGCGCCTGGCCGATTTGGAACAGCGCTTTCGCGATACGCTGTGCGCGCTTACCGAGGACTTCCAACAAGTACACGGCTACACCCGCGACGCGCCCGGCCAGGCCAATATGGCCTTGGCCTGCAACGCCGTCGGCCAGACCTACGATTGCCTGTCGCTGACCTTGGAGATGCCGTTCAAGGACCACGACGACGCGCCCAATCCGCGCACCGGCTGGTCGGGCGCGCGTTCCAAGGCGCTGGCGGGCGCCGTGCTGGACACCTTGCTCGAACTGACCGCCGAACTGCGCTGAGCTACACGGGTACCTGCCCTGGGCAGTACAGGGTGGATACCCGTGCACGATGCCGCTTGGCTCGACTGCGCAGGCCTTCCTCTACGCCTCGCAAGCCTGTTCTTGTCATCACGTGGTAGCGGGAGCGCCAAGCCGGTGAAAGGCTCGAATGGGTATAGCCATCGACGTCATAAGTCAGGCTTGACTTCATATTCCGCTACGTACCGGCGGCCTATAGAAGGCTCACTGCCCACTGGTACAAGGTCATCTTGCCGACGAACGGTAGGCCCATTGGAAAAACCTGTACAAAAAATCTTCCTCCGTAGAACCTAGTGCTCTGCCTGGCCTCAAATGGCCACTTTCCGACGCTCAATTCGTACTTTTCTGATAACGTGGGCGCACGAATTTCCCTTCCTTTTTCACCTGCTTGCGGCCTCGCCCCGTGGCCATGAACGGAGAGTGTTTCTTGACAACCGCCCAGAACGCTTTTGACGAAGCGGTCGAACGCTGCGCCCAGGAGCCTATTCAGATTCCGGGCAGCATCCAGCCCCAAGGCTTCATGCTGGTCCTCGACGAACGCGACCTGCGCATCGTCCAGGCCAGCGAGAACGTGCGCCAGTGGCTGGGCATCAGCGCACAGGACGTGCTCGAGCGCCCGTTCGCGACGCTGTTCGATGGCTTTGATCTGCATGCGCACCTGCCCCAGGTGCCGGAAGACGACGTGTTTCCCTTCCACTTGGCCGACGTGCGTCTGAATGCCGACGCCATCTGGCAAGAACCCCTGCGCCTGCTGGTACACCGCCATGACCAGGTGTTGATCGCCGAATTCGAACCTTGCGGCAGTACCCCACGCGCCGACTATCACCCCCTGGTGCGCGGCTTCGTCGGCAGCCTCAACCAGGCGATCGACCTCGAAGCGCTGCTCGACCAGTCGGTGCAACAGATCAAGCGCCTGACCGGCTTCGGACGGGTGAAAGCCTATCGCTTCGATGCCGAGGGCAACGGCCTGGTCATCGCCGAAGCCGTGGACCCTGGCTATCCGCATTACCTGGGCTTGTGCTTTCCAGGTTCGGACATCCCGCGCCAGGCCCGCGAGCTGTACCGGATCAACCGCATCCGCCTGATCCAGGACGCCACCTACCAGCCTTCGGCGCTGCTGCCCACGCTCAACCCCTTGACCGGCAAGCCGCTGGACATGAGCTTCGCGTCCTTGCGTAGCGTGTCGCCAGTGCACCTGCAATACATGTGCAACATGGGCACACTGGCATCAATGTCGCTGTCGATCGTGGTCGACGGCCAATTGTGGGGGTTGATCTCCTGTCACCACGCCGAACCTCGCGCTGTCGACTTCCAGACCCGCACCGCCTGTGAGCTGCTGGCCAGCGTCCTGTCGCTGCAGATCGAAGCACGCGAGTCGCACACCAATACCCGCCAGTTGCTCGATCTGCGCCGCCATATCGTGCGCATGCTCTCGTCCATGGCCGACCGCGACAGCGTAAGCGACGGTTTGCTGGCACTGCCGGAGGTGATGCTCGACTTCGCCGCCGCCAAGGGCGTGGCCATCATCAGTGCCGAGCGGTGCGACCTGATCGGTGACACACCGCCCGAAGCGCAATTGCTGGCACTGGTGCATTGGCTGGGGCAACGCGACGAGGAAGGCGTGTTCCACACCGATAACATTCGCCGCGACATTCCGCTGCTGCCCGAGCTTGCCGACCATGCCGGCGGCGTGCTGGCGGTGGCGATCTCGCAGATCCATTCGCACTACCTGCTGTGGTTCCGTCCCGAGCAGGTGCGCACCGTGCACTGGGCCGGGCGCCCGGACAAGCACATCGACGACGCCACCGGCCGCCTCAGCCCGCGGCACAGCTTCGAGCGCTGGCACGAAGAGATTCGCGGTTTCTCGCAACCCTGGGACCCGCTGATCGTCGAAGGCGTGCTGGAGCTGCGCATCGCAGTCCTGGGCATCGTGCTGCGCAAAGCCGAGGAAATGGCGCAACTGGCCGGTGAACTCAAGCGCTCCAACAAAGAACTCGAAGCGTTTTCCTACAGCGTGTCCCATGACCTGCGCGCGCCGCTGCGGCACATCGCCGGTTACAGCGAGCTGCTCAGCGAATTCGAAGGCCAAGGGCTGTCCGAGCGTGGCAAGCGCTTCCTGCATCACATCGAGGAAGCGGCGCAGTTCGCCGGCACCCTGGTGGACAACCTGCTCAACTTCTCGCAGATGGGCCGCTCGGCCTTGCGCATGTCAGACGTCAACCTCAATGCGTTGATCGACACCATTCGCACCGAGTCGGCACCCGACTATGCCGGGCGGGAAATCGTCTGGGACGTCGCCCGCCTGCCCAAGGTGATCGCCGACCCCGCGTTCATCAACCTGGTCTTGCAGAACCTGATCTCCAACGCCATCAAGTACACGCGCGAACGAAACCCGGCATGTATCGAAATCGGCTCGCATGAGAACGACGAGGAAGTCGAGATCTACGTCCGCGACAATGGCGTCGGTTTCGACATGGCCTACGCTAACAAACTGTTTGGGGTGTTCCAGCGTTTGCACCGCATGGAAGACTTCGAAGGCACCGGCATCGGCCTGGCCAGTGTGCGCCGCATCATCGAGCGCCACGACGGACGCGTCTGGGCCGAAGGCGCGATCGACCAGGGCGCCTCGTTCCACTTCGCCCTTCCCCTCCACCCCCAGCACGCTTGAGGGACCGTACCGAACATGCTCAAACCCATCTTGTTGGTCGAAGACAACCCCAGAGACCTGGAGTTGACCCTCGTGGCGCTGGAACGCAGCCAGCTGGCCAATGAAGTCATCGTCATGCGCGATGGCGCCGATGCTCTGGATTACCTGATGCGTCGCAACGCCTACAGCGACCGCGACGACGGCAACCCTGCCGTGCTGTTGCTGGACTTGAAACTGCCCAAGGTCGATGGCCTGGAAGTGCTCAAGGAAGTGCGCTCCACCCCCGAACTGCGCAGCATCCCTACGGTGATGCTGACCTCTTCGCGCGAGGAGCCCGACTTGCTGCGCGCCTACGAGCTGGGCGTCAACGCCTACGTGGTCAAACCTGTGGAGTTCAAGGAATTCGTCACAGCCATTTCTGACCTGGGGGTGTTCTGGGCCGTGCTCAACGAGCCGCCACCCGGCTCGCTGCGCCTGCCTCGCCGCGGCATTACCTGAGGCGGACCGGATGCAGCAGATGTCGCTGAAATTGCTGATGGTCGAAGACAGCTCGATGGACGCCGAACTGACCCTGCTACGCCTGGAGCGTAACGGCCTGCATATGCAGGCCAAGGTGGTGTTCGACCATGTCGGCGTCGAGAACGCCCTGCTCGAAGAAGATTTCGACCTGATCCTGTGCGACTGCGTACTGCCCAGTTCGTCGGGCACCCAGGTGCTGGCCATCGCCCAGCAGTTGGCCCCGGCCACACCCTTCATCTTCCTCTCCGGCATTTACGGGGAAGAACATGCGGTGGAGATGATCCGCCTGGGTGCCACCGATTACGTCTTGAAGAAAAACCTGTCGCTTTTGCCCAAGGCCGTACGCCGAGCGCTGACCGAGGTCCAGGAGCGCCAGCGGCGGCGCACGGCCGAGGAAGCGCTGGCCGACGTCGAGGCGCGCGCACGCATCGCCATCGACGCGGCCGGCATGGGCACCTGGGACTTGCGCCCTCTCGAAGGCGTCCTGCGTTGGGACGAGCGCGCCAAGGCGCTGTTCGGCCTTGCGCCGGACACCGAGCTGTCCCTGCAAGTGTTCTACGACGGCATCTATCCCGGAGACCTGGAGCAGGTCCGCGCTGCGGTCGACATGGCCATGCAGCCCGGCAGTGACGGCCAGTACCGCGCCGAATTCCGTATCGAGCGGCCTTATCACGACGAACCGCACTGGCTGCTCAGCAGCGGTCAAGCGCGCTTCGTCGATGGCGAGTGCGTGCGCTTTTCCGGGGTGATACAGGACATCCACCAGCAACGTCAGGCGACCCAGGGCCTCAAGCAGATCAACGAGATGCTGGGCGAGCGCGTCGAGCGGCGCACCCGCGAGCGCGATCGGGCTTGGGAGCTGTCCCAGGATCTGCTGGCCGTGCTCAGCAACGACCTTACGCCCGTGGCGCTCAACCCGGCGTGGGAAGCGACGCTGGGCATCAGCCGCGAGCGTCTCAGCCAGACCTCGCTGCTGGACATCATCCCCTACCCCGAGCAACAGGTGTTCGTCGATGCACTGACCGCTCTGGACCAAGGCAGCACGAGCGCGCGCTTCGTCGGGCGGGTGCAGCATGTGAGCGGCGATCAGCGCTGGCTGTCGTGGGTGGTGGTGCGCGAAGACAATATGCTCTACGTCGTGGCCCGCGACATCACCAGCGAACGCGAGTCGGCCCTGGGTCTGGTCGAGGCCAACAGCCGCCTGCGCGAACAGATCGCCGAGCGCGAACGCATCGAGGCCGCCTTGCAGCAGATGCAGCGCCTGGAGGCGGTCGGCCAGCTCACCGCAGGCGTGGCCCACGACTTCAACAATCTGCTGACGGTGATCATCACCGGCTCCAGCTTCCTGGAGCGCGACCTCAACCGCGAAGACCTGACCAAGGCCCGTTCACGCCTGCAGCACATCCGCGAAGCCGGCGAGCGCGGAGCCAAGCTTACGGCACAGTTGCTGGCATTCTCTCGGCGCCAGCGCCTGGACCCAGTCGCGCTGAACCTCAACCGCACGCTGGACGGCGTCGAGGAGCTGCTGCAACGCTCGCTGGGCGGCAACATTTCCGTGCGCCTGGACCTGGACCCGGCGCTGTGGCAGGCGATGACCGATCCGACCCAGACCGAGATGATCATTCTCAACCTGGCGATCAATGCCCGCGACGCCATGCCGGCCGGTGGCCAACTGGTGCTGATGACGCGCAACACCACGGTGCACGAGCCGGCACGCCGACCCGAGGACCCAGAACCGGGCGAGTACGTGATGCTGGCGATTCGCGATACGGGCTTTGGCATGAGCGAAGAGGTGGTGGCCAAGGTCTTCGAACCTTTCTTCACCACCAAGGACATCGGCAAGGGTTCAGGCTTGGGTCTGGCCCAGGTGTTCGGCTTCGCCAAGCAGTCCGGTGGCGGTGTGCGCATCGATACCGCGCCCGGCAAGGGCACTCAGGTCAGCGTTTACCTGCCCGCCGTACGCGAGCTGCCGGTGGTCGAGCCGACGCTGAGCACACCATTGTCGACCGACCTGGAAGACAGCGGCATGGACCGTACCGTGCTGTTGGTGGACGACGACCACTTGGTGCGCGACCTGCTCGGCGACGTGCTGCGCCAATATGGCTACCGCGTGCGTCAGGCGCACAGCGGCGAGCAGGCTCTGGCACTGCTGGACGATCAGATCGACGTGCTGCTGACCGATTTCGCCATGCCGGAATTCAATGGTGGACAATTGGCCAGCGCCGTACGCGAGCGCTTCCCGTCGTTGCCGGTGGTGTTCCTGACCGGTTATCCCGAGCTGGAGGGGCTGGATCTGCCCACCAGCCTGGTGATGCAGAAACCGGTGCAGCCGCAGGTGCTGGCCCAGGCCCTCAAGGACCTGCTGGCGGTGCCGGTACTGTGATCGCTAACGGAGTTGGCGCCTTGAGGGTTTTCTGTAAATAGACGCTTGGCCTGCCCTGGCGGCCAATGCCATGCGGGTGACAGTGATGTCACCCACGTGGCGCTGCATCAAGGCAGGCGCGATTAGGCAGCCAAACCGGTGCCCTACTGCGCCCCCAGCCCCACCTTGAGCAATGCCCCATCCTTGGCGTCGGTGAGCACGTACAGGTATCCGTCCGGCCCCACCCGCACATCGCGAATGCGCGCCTTCAGTTCGCCGAGCATGCGCTCTTCATGCACCACCTTGTCGCCCTCGAGTTGCAGGCGGATAAGCTCCTCGGTGGCCAGCGCACCGATGAACAGGTTGTGGTCCCAGGCTTTCTTGAAAGTCGGGCTGTCGTAGAACGCCATCCCGCTGATGCCGGGCGATTTCTCCCAGACGTGGTGTGGGTCTTCCATGCCGTCGACATGTTTGCCCTTCGCTTCCGGGATGGGCGTCATCGAATAGTTGATGCCGTGGGTCGCGATCGGCCAACCGTAGTTCTTGCCCGCTTCGGGAATGTTGATTTCGTCGCCTCCGCGCGGGCCATGCTCGTTGATCCAGACCTGGTCAGTCCAAGGGTTGAGCGCAGCGCCCTGAGGGTTGCGGTGGCCGAAGGACCAGATCTCGGGTTTGACGTTTTTCTGCCCTACGAACGGATTGTCTTTGGGCACCTCGCCATCGGGCAGGACACGCACTATCTTGCCCTGCAATTTGTCCAGGTCCTGGGCCGTGGGCCGCTGGTTGTTCTCGCCCAAGGCGATGAACAGGTAACCCTCACGGTCGAACACCAAGCGCGAGCCGAAGTGGTTGCCTTCGGACAGCTTTGGCGTCTGGCGGAAGATCACGTTGAAGTTCTCCAGACGGGTGCGGTCTTGCGACAACTGGCCGCGCCCCACGGCGGTGCCGGCCTTGCCGTCTTCACCGACCTCGGCGAACGACAGGTAGACTGTGCGGTCCTTGGGGAAACTTGGCGACAGCACCACGTCCAGCAACCCGCCCTGCCCTTCGTACCACACCTTTGGCACGCCGGAGATGGCCGGTCCTACTTGGCCATCGGCGTTGACGATGCGCAAATTGCCGGGCCGTTCGGTGACCAACATGTCCTTGCCTCCAGGCAGGAAGGCCAGCGCCCAGGGATGGCGCAGGCCTTCGGCGACGGTGTCGATGGTCAGCTCGCCCTCTTCACTGGGCAGGCGCTGCTGGTCGGCCGCGTGCGCTAGCAAGGGGAGCAGGGCGGCGGCGGTCAGGGTGAGTAAAAAGCGTCGGGGCATGTTCGGTTCCTTCCAGTAGTGGAAACGGGCAATGGTCAGTAATAGCCGAAGCGGACGACCTTCGAAGCGTGCGAGCGGTCGATCAGGGGGTGCGCCGGGTATCGCGGGGCGAGCGTGAAGGTTCGAAGTTGGGCGTCTGTTGCTGGCGACGCAGGTTGTCGCCGTTACCGATACCGCGGTTCTCCAGGGTGGGCGGCGTGAGGCGTGGCACGGTGGAGGGCACCCGCACTGGAGGCGTGGCGGGCACACTGCCTTGCTGGCTGTTGGGATTGGCGCGTTGGATCGGGCTGTTGTACGGATTGGCGGCCGGTACCTGGGTGCGCGCGGCGGGCACCGCAGCGGCATGCGCCAGGATCGGGGCGCTTAGCAGCAGACTGAATAGTACGGCTGAAAGTGTTGTACGACGCATACTCCACCTCGTGTACGAAGATTCGTGATCAAGGCTTGGAGGGCTGGAATGGCGCCAGGTTCGTTACAAAGGATTCGACGTGCCGACGACGATGATTCGCGATGTTTCCAAGAGCACTGGCAACGCACCCCTGCCGCCTCGTCGAAGCGATGACAGCAAGGGCTACGCATACCATCTAGTGCTGCTCGGCACCCTCGAACCAGGCCAGCTTCTCACGAAGTTTGACCACCTCGCCGACGATCACCAAGGTCGGCGCGTGCACTTCATGGCGCGCGACCAATGCAGGCAAGTCCGCCAGCGTGCCGGTGAACACCCGCTGGTTGCGTGTGGTGCCCTGCTGCACCAAGGCTGCTGGGGTATCGGCGGCGCGGCCGTGGGCGATCAGCTCGGCGCATATGGCCGGCAGACCCACCAGGCCCATGTAGAACACCAGGGTCTGATTGGGCGCGACCAGGTCACGCCATGGCAGGTTGCTGCTGCCATCTTTCAGATGGCCGGTGACGAAACGTACCGACTGGGCGTGGTCACGGTGGGTCAGCGGAATGCCGGCGTAGGTCGAACAGCCGCTGGCGGCGGTGATGCCCGGCACCACTTGGAAGGGAATGCCATGCTCGGCCAGTTCTTCGATCTCTTCGCCACCGCGACCGAAGATGAACGGGTCGCCACCCTTCAGGCGCAGCACGCGTTTGCCCTGGCTGGCCAGCTCGACCAACAGGCGGTTGATCTGGTCCTGCGGCACGGCATGCTCGGCGCGGCGTTTACCGACATAGATACGTTCGGCGTCGCGTCGGCACATGTCGATGATCGCCGGCGCCACCAGGCGATCGTACAACACCACGTCGGCCTGCTGCATCAGGCGCAAGGCACGGAAGGTCAGCAGGTCGGGGTCGCCAGGGCCGGCGCCGACCAGATACACCTCGCCGCCTTGCTGGGCCGGTGCGCCTTCGACCTTGTCGCGCAGCATGCGCTCGGCTTCGGCGCCCTGCCCAGCTAGTTGCCGCTCGGCGATCGGGCCTTGGAAGACCTCTTCCCAGAACCCGCGGCGCTGGTTGACGTCTGGATAGAGCGCCTTGACGCGGTGGCGAAAACGCGCCGCGAGCCCGGCCAGTTCGCCGTAGGCCGCTGGAATCCAGGTTTCCAGCTTGGCGCGAATCAGGCGAGCCAAGACTGGTGCGTCGCCGCCACTGGACACCGCCACCACCAAGGGCGAGCGGTCGACGATGGCAGGAAAGATCACGGTGCACAGGGCCGGCGCGTCCACCACGTTGACCGGCAGGCTGAGGGCCTGGGCGTCGTGGGATACCTGCGCGTTGAGCTGGGTATCGTCGGTGGCGGCGATCACCAACCGGCAACCGTGCAGGTCGTCGGCCGCGTAGCCGCGCAGACGGATTTCGCCGCCACCGGCATCGACCATCTCGCGCAACTGCGCATCGACCACAGGGGCTACCACGCGCAGCTCGGCACCGGCGTCGGCCAGCAGGCGTGCCTTGCGCAAGGCGATCTCGCCACCGCCGACGACCAGTACACGCCCGCCCTGCAGCTTGTGGAACAGCGGCAGGTAATCCATTTAGCGGATGACCTCGACACCTGCCATGTACGGCTTGAGCACCTCGGGTACGCGGATCGAACCGTCGGCCTGCTGATAGTTCTCCAGAACCGCGACCAGGGTACGGCCTACCGCCAGACCCGAACCGTTGAGGGTATGCACCAGCTCCGGTTTGCCGGTCTCCGGATTGCGCCAGCGTGCGCCCATGCGCCGGGCCTGGAAGTCGCCGCAGTTGGAGCAGGAGCTGATTTCGCGGTACTTGCCTTGGCTCGGCACCCACACTTCCAGGTCGTAGGTCTTCACGGCGCTGAAGCCCATGTCGCCCGTGCACAAGGCCAGCACCCGGTACGGCAATTCCAGGGCCTGCAACACGCGCTCGGCATTGGCGGTCAAGCCTTCCAGCGCTTCCATGGACGTGGCGGGCGCGACCACCTGGACCATTTCGACTTTGTCGAACTGGTGCTGACGGATCATGCCGCGCGTATCGCGACCCGAAGCGCCGGCCTCGCTGCGGAAGCACGGCGTGTGCGCGACGAGCTTGAGCGGCAGTTGCTTGGCGTCGAGGATTTCGCCAGCGACCAGGTTGGTCAACGACACTTCGGCGGTAGGAATCAGGTAGAAGTCGGCCTCGCCTTCACGGCTGATCTTGAACAGGTCTTCTTCGAACTTGGGCAACTGGCCGGTGCCCTGCAAAGCTGGAGCTTGCACCAGGTAGGGCGTGTAGGCCTCTTCGTAGCCGTGCTCGCTGGTGTGCAGGTTGATCATGAACTGCGCCAGGGCACGGTGCAGGCGGGCGATCGGCCCACGCAGTACGGCGAAGCGGGCGCCCGACAGCTTGGCGGCGGCTTCGAAATCCAGACCACCGCTGACTTCGCCCAGGGCGACATGGTCCTTGACGTCGAAGTCGAATTGGGCCGGCGTGCCCCAGCGGCGCACCTCGACGTTGCCGTCTTCGTCGGCGCCGACCGGTACGCTGGCGTCGGGCAGGTTGGGCAGGGTGAGCAGCAAGCCGTCCAGCTCGGCCTGGATGCCGTCCAGCTCGGCCTTGCCTTCGGCCAGTTCAGCGGCCATGCGCTCGACGTCGGCCATCAGCGGCGCGATGTCTTCGCCCTTGGCCTTGGCGTGGCCGATGGACTTGGAACGCGCGTTGCGCTCGGCCTGCAGGTGTTCGGTGCGGGTCTGCACCGACTTGCGGCGTTCTTCCAGCGATTCGATGCGCGCGACATCCAGGCTGAAGCCACGGGTGGACAGGCGGTCCGCCACGTCCTGGAGTTGGCCGCGTAGCAGTTTGGCATCGAGCATAGCGTTCTCTCGTTATGTAATAGGTTGGTTCAAATTCGGGTCAGGGCCAGGCCGGCCCAGGTCGCTAGCAGCCCACCCATGACGCTGAGGACGGCATAGCCGAGCGCCATGGGGACTTGCCCGCTCTCGAGCAGACGCACGGTGTCCAGTGAAAAAGACGAAAAGGTCGTCAGACCACCGAGAAAGCCGACGATCAGTCCGGCGCGCAATTCTACCGGCACCGACGGCTTGAGCAGAAACAAGCCGTACAGCAGGCCGATCAGCAGGCAACCTACCAGGTTGACCGCCAACGTACCGAGGTAGAAGTGACGTGGCCAATTAGCCAGCACCCATTGACTGGTCGCGAAGCGCAACAGTGTACCGGCGATACCGCCGGCGGCAACGGCTGCGATGAGGGTAATCATGGTTTTCTCCGCTGGCGAGGGCTGGTGCGGTCGAGATCTGCAAGGTGACGCAGCTTCTCGCCGATCTTCAATTCCAGGCCTCGCGGCACCGGCTGGTAATAGGGGCGAGGCGGCAATTGCTCGGGAAAGTAGTCTTCACCGGCGGCATAGGCGTCAGGCTCGTCGTGGGCGTAACGGTATTCGTCGCCGTAGCCGAGCTGCTTCATCAACTTGGTCGGCGCGTTGCGCAGATGCAGCGGCACCTCCAGCGAGCCGTGTTCGGCAGCCTCGCGCAGGGCGCTCTTGAAGCCGCTGTACACCGCGTTGCTCTTGGGCGCGCAGGCCAGATAGGTGATGGCCTGCGCCACCGCCAACTCGCCTTCGGGGCTGCCCAGGCGCTCCTGTACGTCCCAGGCGGCCAGGCACAGGCTCAACGCTCGAGGGTCGGCGTTGCCGATGTCTTCGCTGGCCATGCGCACCACACGCCGGGCGATGTAGAGCGGGTCGCAGCCACCGTCGAGCATGCGCGCATACCAGTACAGCGAGGCATCGGGGTTGGAGCCGCGCACCGACTTGTGCAGTGCGGAGATCTGGTCGTAGAACGCCTCGCCGCCTTTGTCGAAGCGGCGTCGGCTGTCACCCAGCAGGCTTTGCAGCATCTGGGTATCGATACTTTCGCCGTCTTCGGCGAGGTCTGCGGCGTTCTCGAGGAAATTGAGCATGCGCCGGCCATCGCCATCGGCAGCGGCCAAGAGCATCTGAAACGCCTCGTCGCTGACGCTGAGGCGACGCTTGCCCAAGCCACGCTCCTCGTTCAGAGCGCGGTCGACCAATTGGCGCAGGGCGGTTTCATCGAGGCTCTTGAGCACGTAGACCCGTGCCCGCGACAGCAGCGCGTTGTTCAGCTCGAACGATGGGTTTTCGGTCGTGGCGCCGATGAAGATCAGCGTGCCGTCTTCGACGAAGGGCAGGAAGGCATCTTGCTGGGACTTGTTGAAGCGGTGTACTTCGTCGACGAACAGGATGGTGCGCCGGCCGTACTGGGCCGCCTGTTGGCGGGCCACTTCAACGGCCTGGCGAATTTCCTTGACCCCCGCCAGCACCGCGGAAACCGTTTCGAAATGCGCATCGCAAAACTGCGCCAACAGCCGCGCCAAGGTGGTCTTGCCCACCCCCGGAGGCCCCCAGAAGATCATCGAATGCAAGGCGCCCTGCTCCAGGGCTTCGCGCAGCGGCTTGCCCCGCGCCAGCAGATGCGCTTGACCGACGTATTCGTCCAGGTTGGTCGCACGCATGCGCGCGGCCAGCGGCTGGGCGACGGGTTCGTTTCGAAACAGGTCCATGGCGGGATCAGGTCACTCCTGGATGATGTCGGCACCTTTCGGAACATCGAAACGGAAGCGGCTGTCGGGTACCGGCTGGTTGGCTTTTACGCCGTTGAACAGGATGTTGGTGCGCTGGCCGACGCTGTCGATCAGTTGCATGTCGTTGATCAGCCCCTTGCGGAACGACACGCGCAGAGAATCGAACAAGGTGTCCTTGGTCTTGGGCTTGAGGGTGAAGTCCATCACTTCGCCCTGCTCCTTCGACGTGATGTCGAAGCTCTGGCTGATCTTGGAGACGTCACCGGACAGCAACAGCGCCGGCGTCTGGTTCAGGCGCACATCGAGCTTCTTGATCGTGGCCTGTTCCAGGTCCGGGTCCCACAGGGTGACCTTCTGGCCGTCGGAAACCACCACCTGTTCCTGCGGCGCATCGGTGTGCCAGTAGAACAGGCCGGGGCGTTTGACCGTCATCTTGCCCGTGGTCTCCTGCAAGCTGGTACCGCTGGCGTCGAGGGTCAGCTGGGAGAAGGTGGCGTCGATGGTCTGCGACTTCTCCAGCAACTGGGTCAGGCGGGCGACGTCCTGCTCAGCGGCCAGGGCAGGCAGAGCGGCGGCGGTCAGGGCAGAAACCAACAGCATGCGAATCGCGCGCATGGAAATCCTCGTCAAACAATGAATGGGCCCGGCACCCATCGGAAGTGCCAGGCGGGTTGATCATCAATCGCGCGGGCCGCCCGGCGCAATCACTTCCCGCGAACCGTTGCTGTTCATGGGCGTGACCACACCGGCCATTTCCATGGATTCGATCATGCGCGCGGCGCGGTTGTAACCGATCTTGAGCTTGCGCTGCACGGCGGAGATGGAAGCGCGGCGGCTTTCCAGCACGAACTGTACGGCTTCGTCGTAGAGCGCGTCGGTCTCGGCATCGTCGTCGCTGCTGCCGCCACCGCCGTCGAAGCCGCTGCCGGCCTCCTCGACGCCATTGAGGATGTCGTCGTTGTAGTCCGGTGCGCCGCGCAGCTTCCAGGCCTCGACCACACGGTGCACTTCATCGTCGGAGACGAAGGCGCCGTGCACGCGGATCGGCAGGCTGGTGCCCGGCGGCATGTAGAGCATGTCGCCATGGCCGAGCAACTGCTCGGCGCCGCCCTGGTCGATGATGGTGCGCGAGTCGATCTTGCTGGAAACCTGGAAGGCCATGCGTGTGGGAATGTTGGCCTTGATCAGGCCGGTGATCACATCCACCGACGGCCGCTGGGTAGCGAGAATCAGGTGGATACCGGCCGCACGCGCCTTCTGCGCGATACGGGCGATCAGTTCTTCGACCTTCTTGCCGACGATCATCATCATGTCGGCGAACTCGTCGACCACCACCACGATGGTCGGCAGCGTGCTCAGGCTCGGCGGCTCGTCGTCCATGCTCTCGCGGCGGTACAGCGGGTCATGGATGACCTCGCCGGCGGCTTCGGCATCCTTGATCTTGCGGTTGAAGCCGGCCAGGTTACGCACACCCATGGCCGCCATCAGCTTGTAGCGCCGCTCCATCTCGGCGACGCTCCAGCGCAGGGCGTTGGCGGCGTCCTTCATGTCGGTGACCACTGGGCATAGCAGGTGCGGGATACCTTCGTAGATCGACAGTTCGAGCATCTTCGGGTCGATCATGATCAGCCGCGCGTCTTCCGGCCCGGACTTGAACAGGATCGACAGGATCATCGCGTTCACGCCCACCGACTTACCGGAACCGGTGGTACCGGCGACCAGCAGGTGCGGCATCTTGGCCAGGTCGGTGATGACCGGCTTGCCGCCGATGTCATGGCCGAGCGCCAGGGCGACCGGGGAAGTGGATTCGTCGAACTGGGCCGCCGACAACACTTCGGAGAAGCGCACCATCTGCCGGTTGTCGTTGGGAATCTCGATACCGACGGTGGTCTTGCCGGGAATGACTTCGACCACGCGCACGCTGGTCACCGCCAACGAGCGCGCCAGGTCCTTGGCCAGGTTGGCGATGCGGCTGACTTTCACGCCGGCCGCAGGCTGGATCTCATAACGGGTGATGACAGGGCCTGGGTGGATGGAGTCGACAGTGACCTCCACGCCAAATTCCTTGAGCTTGACTTCCAGCAAGTTGCCGACGCCGGCCAGGGATTCAGGCGAATACTCGATTTTCTTCTCTTCGGCCGGATCGAGAATCGAGATCGGCGGCAGCGTGCCTTGGACGGCGCTGTCGACGAACTGCTGAGCAGGCTTCTCCGCTACGTGCCGCTTGACCGGTTCAGGCGTCCTGGCCGGCTCTTTGGCGGCGGGCGGCATGATGACCGGCGCTGGCCGGGTTTCGCGCGGTGCGCTGGGTTCGGGCAAGACAACGGGCCTGGCAGGCGCGGCAAGCGGCGCGGGTGCGGCAACTGGCGCAGGTGCGGCGGATGCAGCGGCAGGCGCTGGCGCCGCAGGCGGCGAAACCAGTGCCGGCTCGCGCTCGACCACGCGCTCGCGGGCCTTCACCGGCTCGCGTTTGACCGGCGCGGCGGTCAGTACAGGTTCGTCGACTTCGCGCAACTGCGCGACCAGGCGTTTGCGCTCGTTGCGCGCCTCCCACCAGCTGCTGGCAGCGCCTTGCACCAGCTCGAAGAGGTCGAGGGTGAGCTTGCCAGTCATGTCCATCACCTTGAACCACGACAGGTCGGTGAACACGGTCAGGCCGAACAGGAACAGGGCGATGAACACCAAGGTGCTGCCCTGCACGTTAAGCAGGCTACGTGCCAGTTCGCCCAAGCCTTCGCCCAGCGCACCCCCGGCTGCGAACGGCAGGTTGGCCGAAGGATGGAAGTGGATGTGCGCGAGCGCCGCGCCCGACAGCACGAGAAACACCAAGCCGATCAGACGCCAGGACACCAGCCAGCCGCTCCACTGCCAGGGCTGGTGGCGCTCGCGGAAAATCTGCCAGGTCTTGATGGCCAGCAACAAGGGGAAGATGTAGGCGAAGTAGCCCAGAACCATGAACATCACGTCGGCCAGATACGCCCCGGCTCGGCCGGCGGCGTTCTGCACTTGATCGACGGTGCTGGTATGGGTGAAGCCCGGATCGGCCGCATCGAAGGTCAGCAGCGCCATCCATAGATAGAGGCACAGCGCGCCGACGGCGATCAGCGCACCTTCCTTGAGCCGGTAATGCATTTGCTGGCGCCACTCGGGCACGGGCAAGGGGGTCGGGGTTGCGGTGGTCTTTTTCAAAACGCCTGTATCCTGCGCGTACTGCGCGTCCGATAGTGTTCAGCCGGACACTGGCCAAGGGTCACTACGTTTAACGTTCAACATTACCGATCCGTGTCTGCCGTGGCAGGTGCCCCGGGAGCAGGCACGTGGGAACGGTTTCCAATGCGCCAATTTGAGCACGCATTGTCTTGCGTGACAAAGGCTTATGCTGTGTTTTTGCACAGGTGTGACAGCAAATGTGCCCAATGGTGCCAGTTGCCCCTGCTGTGTAGGAAAAAACCGCGTCACAGAGCCTTGCGCACAACCGTTGACCGCTTCGTCCGACCTCGCCATGCTGGGCTTTCCTCCCCTCCCCTGCCGTTGCGACCCCCATGCTGACCTGGCTCAACCGCGACACCCTGACCTTCCCAGCGCTGCCCAAGGCGCTGCGCGAACCCAACGGTTTATTGGCCG
Organism: Pseudomonas sp. MLB6B; assembly: GCF_054508135.1. Taxonomy (NCBI): domain Bacteria; kingdom Pseudomonadati; phylum Pseudomonadota; class Gammaproteobacteria; order Pseudomonadales; family Pseudomonadaceae; genus Pseudomonas; species Pseudomonas sp. MLB6B. The sequence continues at coordinate 3,640,267 of NZ_CP199313.1, forward strand.
CCGGCGGCGATCTCAGCCCCGAGCGCCTTATCGCCGCCTACCGCCACGGCTGCTTCCCCTGGTACCAGGACGGTCAACCGATCCTCTGGTGGTCGCCGGACCCGCGCACCGTGCTGCTGCCCGATGAGTTACGGGTTTCGCGCTCGCTGGCCAAGCTGATGCGCCAGGGCCGCTACCGGGTCTCGTTCGACACCGACTTCGCTGCCGTCATCAGCGCGTGCGCCGCGCCCCGCACCTATGCCGACGGCACTTGGATCACCGAACCGATGCAAGCCGCCTACCGCGAGCTGCACGCGCGCGGCATCGCCCATTCAGTGGAAGTACGCGCAGAGGGCGAGCTGGTGGGCGGGCTTTATGGCCTGGCGATCGGCAAGCTGTTTTTTGGCGAATCGATGTTCAGCCGCGCCGACAATGCTTCCAAAGTAGGCTTCGCCACCTTGGTGCAGCAGTTGCGCGCAGCCGGTTTCGTGCTGATCGACTGCCAGATGCCGTCACAACACCTGCACAGCTTTGGCGCCCGCGCCATCACTCGGCAGCGATTCGCCGAATACCTCGAGCAATACCTCGACCAGCCCAACGGGATGCGCTGGCTTGACGCTGCGCAGGCTTGACGGCTGGCGTACACTTACAGGCAATACGCCATAACCGCAAGGGGTTGATCATGACCGAGCTGGCACGCCTGAGGTTCTATGCCACTCAGCCGCACACCTGCAGCTACCTGCCGGACGAACAGGCCACGACGCTGTTTCTCGACCCCAGCCAGCCGATGGACCTGGACGTCTACGCCGACCTTTCCGAGATGGGCTTCAGGCGCAGCGGCGATCACCTCTACCGCCCCCATTGCCAGCAGTGCAGCGCTTGCGTGCCAGCGCGCATTCCCGTGGCCCGCTTCATTCCCAACCGTCAGCAGCGCCGCATCCTGACGCGCAATCAGGATCTGCGTGTCACCGCCGTACGGCCTACCTTTAGCGAAGAATATTTCGATCTCTACCGGCGCTATATCGAACAGCGTCATGCCGATGGCGACATGTTCCCTCCCAGCCGCGAGCAGTTTTCCACGTTCCTGGTCCGCGACTTGCCGTTCTGCCGCTTCTACGAATTCCGCCTCGACGATCGCTTGCTGGCCATCGCCGTCTGCGACCTGCTGCCCAATGGCCTATCGGCCGTCTATACCTTTTACGAACCGAACGAAGAACGGCGCAGCCTGGGCCGCTACGCCATTCTTTGGCAAGTCGGCGAAACGCTGCGCCAGGGACTGGAGGCGGTTTACCTGGGCTACTGGATCAAGAACTGCAAGAAAATGAACTACAAGACGCAGTATCGGCCCATTGAACTGTTGATCAATCAGCGCTGGGTCACGCTGAATTGAAAGCAGTGGCCGCACCCACACTTTTCCGGCATAATCCACGCCACTTTTTTGCCCGCCGCCTGTGTGCGTCGAGCGTTTCACTGAATACCGAGGGCTTTACTGAATGTCGAAAGAAGACAGCTTCGAAATGGAAGGTACTGTCGTCGACACCCTGCCCAACACCATGTTCCGCGTGGAGTTGGAAAACGGGCACGTCGTGACCGCGCACATCTCCGGAAAGATGCGCAAAAACTACATCCGCATTCTGACGGGTGACAAAGTACGGGTCGAGCTGACCCCGTACGACCTGAGCAAGGGCCGCATCACCTACCGCGCCCGCTAAGCTTCAGGTAAAAAAAGCCCGGCCATTGCGCCGGGCTTTTTCGTACCTGGGCACCTGGGATCGAACTTCCGACCCCAGGTGACGACCTTACGCGACTTCCGCCGTGGTCTCGAAATCGAAGACCAATTCGCCGTCGCGCAGCTCGACATGCACCACACCCCCGTGCTCGGACAGCTCGCCGAACAGGATCTCCTCGGCCAACGGCCGCTTGATCTTGTCCTGAATGAGGCGGGCCATGGGGCGCGCACCCATTTGCACGTCGTAACCGGAGCTGGCCAGCCACCCGCGCGCCTCGTCGCTGACTTCCAGCAACACGCGCTTGTCTTCCAGTTGCGCCTGAAGCTCGATGAGGAACTTGTCGACGATGCTCTTGATCGTCTCGTGGGAGAGACGACCGAACTGGATGATGGTGTCCAGACGGTTGCGGAACTCGGGCGTGAAGCTCTTGCGGATCACTTCCATGGCATCCGAGGCGTGGTCCTGATGGGTGAAGCCGATCGAGGCACGCGCCGCCGTTTCGGCGCCAGCGTTGGTGGTCATGATCAGGATCACGTTGCGGAAATCCGCCTTACGCCCGTTGTTATCGGTCAAGGTGCCATGGTCCATGACCTGCAACAGCAGGTTGAAGACTTCCGGGTGCGCCTTTTCGATTTCGTCGAGGAGCAGTACACAATGCGGCTGCTTGGTGATGGCCTCGGTCAACAGGCCGCCCTGATCGAAGCCGACGTACCCTGGAGGCGCACCGATCAAGCGCGAGACGGTATGCCGCTCCATGTATTCGGACATGTCGAAGCGCACCAGGTCGACCCCGAGCGCTTTGGACAACTGGCGCGCCGCTTCGGTCTTGCCGACGCCGGTAGGACCGGCGAACAGGAAGGAACCGACCGGTTTGTCGGGCGCCTTGAGCCCCGCACGGGACAACTTGATCGCCGTTGCCAAGGCATCGATGGCCGCGTCCTGACCGAATACGGTGAGTTTGAGGTCGCGCTCCAGGTTACGCAGCAGCTCCTTGTCGGAACTGGTGACGTGTTTTGGCGGAATCCGCGCGATCTTGGCCACGATGTCTTCGACCTGCGGCACATCGATGCGCTTGACGCGATTGCCCTCAGGTTGCAGGCGCTGATAGGCACCTGCCTCGTCGATCACGTCGATGGCTTTGTCCGGCATGTGCCGATCGTTGATGTAACGAGCGGCCAGCTCGGCGGCGGCACGCAATGCCTCGTCGCTGTACTCGATGTTGTGATGACTTTCAAAACGCCCTTTCAAGCCGCGCAAGATGCCGACCGTGTCCTCGACCGAGGGCTCGGAGACATCGACCTTCTGAAAGCGTCGCGCCAAGGCACGGTCTTTCTCGAAGATGCCGCGAAACTCCTGGAACGTGGTCGAGCCGATGCAGCGGATCTCTCCCGAAGACAGTAACGGCTTGAGCAGGTTGGAGGCATCCATTACACCGCCAGACGCCGCACCGGCGCCGATGATGGTATGAATCTCGTCAATGAACAGGATCGCCTGCGGGCGCTTTTTCAACTCGCCCAGCAACGCCTTGAAGCGTTTTTCGAAGTCGCCACGGTACTTGGTGCCGGCCAGCAGCGCGCCCAGGTCGAGCGAGTACACCACGCTTTGCGCCAGCAGATCAGGCACCTGGCCGTCGACGATGCGCTTGGCCAGGCCTTCGGCGATGGCGGTCTTGCCGACACCCGCCTCACCCACCAGCAACGGGTTGTTCTTGCGTCTGCGCGCTAGGATCTGCGCCACGCGCTCGACTTCCGATTCGCGCCCGACCAGGGGGTCGATACGGCCCTGACGGGCTTGCTCGTTCAAGTTGCTGGCATAGGCGTCGAGCGGATTGCTCGAGCCACTGGTTTCGCCGCCCTCTTCGTCCGACATGTCTTGCTCGCCCTCGGTGCTCGGACCATGGCCCGGTACTTTGGAAATGCCATGGGCAATGAAGTTGACGACATCGATGCGCGCCACGCTTTGTTGCTTGAGCAGGAACACGGCTTGGCTTTCCTGCTCGCTGAAGATCGCGACCAGCACATTGGCGCCAGTGACTTCACGCTTGCCGGAGCTCTGCACGTGGAACACCGCGCGCTGCAGCACGCGCTGGAAACCCAGCGTCGGTTGCGTCTCGCGATCCTCATCGTGCACGGGAATCAGTGGGGTGGTGGAATCGATGAACTCTTGCAGGTCGTGCTTGAGTTTGTCGAGATTGGCGCCGCAGGCGCGCAGAACGGTTGCAGCGGCTTCATTGTCAAGCAACGCCAACAACAGGTGCTCGACGGTCATGAACTCATGACGCTTCGAACGAGCCTCCTTGAAGGCGAGGTTGAGGGTGACTTCGAGCTCGCGGTTTAACATAGCTTCACCTCATACCCAAGTGGTCGGCGATTAACCGTCCTTCTCGATTTCACAGAGTAGCGGATGCTGGCTTTCCCGAGCGTACTGGTTGACCTGCATGGCCTTGGTTTCGGCAATGTCGCGGGTAAACAGGCCGCAGACTGCCCGCCCTTCGGTGTGGACGGTCAGCATGATCTTGGTCGCCAACTCTCGGTTCAGATTGAAAAACGTCTCGAGCACCTCGACGACGAAATCCATGGGCGTGTAGTCATCGTTGAACAAAACCACCTTGTACATCGGTGGCGCCTGCAGAGCGGGCTTGGCTTCCTCGACGGCGACACCGGAAGCGTGGTCCTCCTGCTCGTGTGGGGGATCCTGATTGAATGTTAGACGAATCTGACTGTGTGCATGCATGGAAAGAAATTCATCACATCTGCAGGTTTAAATGGAGGGTCGACCGCCCGAACAGCCCGCTCGCGCGCCGCTGAAGCGTCCTTGACTAACGGCTAAACGGTGTTACAACCAATAGAGACCACCGTGTTCGATAAAGCTCCGCGCAGTCAACCAGATTTTTTCGCAAGATTTGGATGCGGATACCAGGAATGATACTCCAGTGATGGGGTCTTTGCAGAGGGACGTAGGTATGGCGACCGGGAAAGTCAAGTGGTTCAACAACGAAAAGGGCTACGGCTTCATCAATGAAGACGGCCGTGCCGAAGACCTGTTCGTTCACTACTCGAAGATTCAGATGGACGGTTTCAAGACGTTACGGGCAGGCCAGCAAGTAGTGTTCGACATCATTCAAGGCCCCAAGGGGCTGCATGCCGAAAACATTCGCCCAAGCGTCAGCGACGCCGGCGCAGCCGAGCGCTCGAACGCATCCATCCGGTTACATTTCCTCGAGGTGTGATGCCTTTTCGCCCTGCCTGATGGCAGGGCCGCCTCCGGCGATACGTTCGTGCCGCCCTCCCCTAGAGCCTTTTGCCCCATGCGGCAATCAACCACATTGCTCCTACGTCTTTGGTCTTATATGCGGGCTGATAACGCTCAGCCTTGCTGATTAGGTCGAAGGGTTTGGTATACTCCGGCGCTGACCGTAGGGTCACCGGGGCGAACCCTAGGAATATGCGGCTCGCTCCACCTCCAGGATCGGCCTGCAACGGCTGCGAACCTGGCACAAGCCTGGCGTGTTACCGCCCGCCAGCATTGACACTCGAATGATGCATCCACCATCACCGCTCGCAGCCGCTCGACCACGCCCTTGCAGGGCGCTGCGCCTACCCAGCGCATTTCGAGACACGGGCTCGCGCAGCAACACAGAGAGTTAACCCGCATGCCCACCCGTTCCAAGATCATCTATACCTTCACCGACGAAGCGCCAGCCTTGGCCACCTATTCCTTGCTGCCGGTCATCGAAGCGTTCACCGCTTGCGCCGACATCGCCGTCGAAACCCGCGACATCTCCCTGGCAGGCCGTATCCTCGCGGCATTCCCGGAGCAGTTGGGCGCCGAGAAACAGGTAGGCGATCACCTAGCGGAACTGGGCCAACTGGCGACCACTCCCGAAGCCAACATCATCAAGCTGCCGAACATCTCTGCTTCGGTGCCGCAGCTCAAGGCTGCGATCAAGGAATTGCAAACCCAGGGCTACGACATTCCCGACTATGCCGACGAGCCTGCCACCGACGCCGAGCAGGAATCGCGTGCGCGTTACGACCGCATCAAGGGCAGCGCCGTGAACCCGGTGCTGCGCGAAGGCAACTCCGACCGTCGCGCCCCGCTGTCGGTCAAGAACTACGCCCGCAAGCACCCGCACAAGATGGGCGCCTGGGCCGCCGACTCGAAATCCCACGTGGCCCACATGAGCACCGGCGATTTCTACGGCAGTGAAAAAGCCGCACTGATCGAGGCCGACGGCAGCCTGCGCATCGAGCTGGTGGGCAAAGACGGCAACACCACCGTGCTCAAGGACAAGACTTCGGTCAAAGCCAAGGAAGTGATCGACTGCGCCACCATGAGCCGCAAGGCGCTGCAGGCCTTCGTCGTCGAGCAGATCGCCGATGCCAAGGCCGCTGGCGTGCTGTTCTCGGTGCACCTCAAAGCCACCATGATGAAAGTCTCCGACCCGATCATGTTCGGCATCATCGTCGAAGCCTTCTACGGCGAAGTCCTGAAGAAGTACGCCTCGGCCTTGAGCGAAGCCGGTTTCAACCCGAACAACGGTATCGGCGACCTGTACGCCCGTATCAAGGACCTGCCGGCCGACCTGCAAGCGCAGATCGAAGCCGACATCCAGGCCCTGTACGCCGAGCGCCCGGCGCTGGCTATGGTCAATTCCGACAAAGGCATCACCAACCTGCACGTGCCGAGCGACGTCATCGTCGACGCCTCGATGCCGGCGATGATCCGTGACTCGGGCAAGATGTGGAACGCCGCTGGCGAGCTGCAAGACGCCAAGGCGATCATCCCGGACCGCTGCTACGCCGGCATCTACCAAGCCACCATCGACGACTGCAAGGCCAATGGCGCCTTCGACCCCACCACCATGGGCAGCGTGCCGAACGTCGGCCTGATGGCGCAGAAAGCCGAAGAGTACGGTTCCCACGACAAGACCTTCCAGATCAAGGCCGACGGCGTGGTCCGCGTGACCGACGGCAATGGCCAGGTGATCCTGGAGCAGAACGTCGAAGCCGGCGACATCTTCCGCATGTGCCAAACCAAAGACGCGCCGATTCAGGACTGGGTCAAGCTGGCCGTCAACCGTGCCCGCCTGAGCGACACCCCTGCGGTGTTCTGGCTCGATCCGGCCCGCGCCCACGACGCGGTGATGATCGAGAAGGTCGAGCAGTACCTGAAAGACCATGACACCAACGGCCTGGACATCCGCATCCTCGCCCCGGTCGACGCCATCAAGTTCTCTCTGGCCCGCATCCGCGAAGGCAAGGACACCATTTCGGTGACTGGCAACGTGCTGCGCGACTACCTGACCGACCTGTTCCCGATCATGGAGCTGGGCACCAGCGCCAAGATGCTGTCGATCGTGCCGCTGATGAGCGGTGGCGGCCTGTTCGAAACCGGTGCTGGCGGCTCGGCGCCCAAGCACGTGCAACAACTGGTGGAAGAAAACTTCCTGCGCTGGGATTCGCTGGGTGAGTTCCTCGCCCTCGCCGCCTCCCTGGAGCACCTGGGCAACACCTACGACAACGCCCAGGCCAAGGTACTGGCCGACACCCTCGACCAGGCGACCGGCAAGTTCCTCGACACCAACAAGTCGCCTTCGCGCAAGGTCGGCGGTATCGACAACCGCGGCAGCCACTTCTACCTGACCCTGTACTGGGCCGAAGCTCTGGCGGCGCAAACCCAGGACGCAGCGCTGCAAGCGCGCTTCGCGCCGCTGGCCAAGACCCTGGCCGACAACGAGGCGACCATCGTCGCCGAATTGAACGCCGTGCAGGGTAAACCGGCCGACATCGGCGGCTACTACGCGCCGAGCCCGGAGCTAACCGCCAAGGTGATGCGCCCGAGCCAGACCTTCAACGGCGCCATCGCCGCCCTGTAAGGTTTAGCGCAAGCGTTACCACGAACCCCGGCCACGCACCGGGGTTCGTGCTTTCCGGACGCCGCCGAGCGCCCGCGACGCCCCTTTACCGAGGAATGGAACATGACCTGGCAACCCCATATCACCGTCGCCACCGTCGTCGAACACGCTGGCAAGTTCCTGTTCGTCGAGGAATTCAAGGCCGGCAAGCACGTGTTCAATCAGCCTGCCGGCCACCTGGAGCCTAACGAGAGCCTGCGCCAAGCAGCGCTGCGCGAAACACTGGAAGAAACTGCCTGGGACGTGGAGCTGACCGGGGTGGTGGGCATCTACCTGTACACGGCTCCCAGCAACGGCGTGACCTACCAGCGCATCTGCTTCGCCGCCCGTCCGCTGCGCCACCACGCCGAGCGCCCACTGGACAGCGACATCCAGCGGGCATTGTGGCTCAGCCGTGACGAACTGCTGGCCGATCCTGCACGCTGGCGCAGCGAGCTGGTACCGCGCTGCCTCGACGATTATCTGGCCGGTCCTCTGCACAGCCTGGACCTGCTGCGCGACTGACGTGCGGCCGACAGCCTGATAGAATCGGCGTTTTTTCCCTGATACACGCCGGTAATCATGACCAACCCAGCACGTAAAGACCCCGCCCAGACCCGCGTCATCGTCGGCATGTCCGGCGGCGTGGACTCGTCCGTTTCCGCCGTCCTGCTCATGCAGCAGGGCTACCAGGTGGAAGGGCTGTTCATGAAGAACTGGGAAGAGGACGACGGCACCGAGTACTGCACCGCCCGCGAAGACCTGGCCGACGCCCAGGCCGTGTGCGACCGCATCGGCATCAAGCTGCACACCGCCAACTTCGCCGCCGAGTATTGGGACAATGTGTTCGAGCATTTCCTCGAAGAGTACAAGGCCGGGCGCACGCCTAACCCGGACATCCTCTGCAACCGGGAAATCAAGTTCAAGGCCTTCCTCGACTACGCACTGTCGCTGGGCGCCGACCTGATCGCCACCGGCCATTACGTACGCCGCCGCGACACCGGGGCCGCGACCGAGCTGCTCAAGGGCCTGGACCCGAACAAGGACCAGAGCTACTTCCTGCACGCGGTCGGCGGTAGCGAAATCGCCCGCACGCTGTTCCCGGTCGGTGAGCTGGAAAAGCCGGCGGTACGCACCATTGCCGAGGAGCATGGCCTGGCCACGGCAAAGAAAAAGGACTCCACTGGCATCTGCTTCATCGGCGAGCGACGTTTCAGCGATTTCCTGAAGCAATACCTGCCCGCCCAACCGGGAGAGATTCAGACCACCGAGGGCGAGGTGATCGGCCGCCACCATGGCTTGATGTACCACACCATCGGTCAGCGTCAGGGCCTGGGCATCGGCGGTCTGAAAGACGCCGGCGACGAACCCTGGTACGTGCTGGAAAAAGACTTGGCGCGCAACGTGCTGGTGGTCGGCCAAGGCAACGAGCATCCATGGCTCTTCTCCCGCGCGCTGTTGGCCTCGGAGATATTCTGGGTCAACCCGGTCGACCTCGCCGCGCCGCGCCGCTTGACGGCCAAGGTGCGCTACCGACAGGGCGACCAGAGCTGCACCCTCGAGCGCAGCGAAACCGGCTACCGCGCCGTGTTCGACGAACCGCAACGCGCCGTCACGCCTGGCCAGTCGGTGGTGTTCTACGACGGCGAAGTGTGTTTGGGCGGCGGCGTGATCGAAGCGGCCGAGCCGTGGAGCCCGCGCCCATGAGCACGCTCAAGGAGCAGTTGATCGCCTTGGGCGGTGTGTTCCAAGCGGCCGTCCTGGTCGACCAACTGGCCCGCACCGGTCAGGTGAGCGAAGCGAACCTGGGCTGCATGCTGGGCAGCCTGCTGGTGCGCGACCCCAAGGATACCCTGGAGGTGTTCGGGGGCGACGACCTCAACCTGCGCGAGGGGTACCGTGCGCTGGTCGGCGCCCTGGAGCGCGACCCGGCCATCCTGCAGCGTGAGCCGCTGCGCTACGCGCTGTCGATGCTGGGCCTGGAGCGGCAGTTGGCCAAGCGCGGCGACATGCTCGAACTGATCGGCAAGCGCTTGCCGCAGATCCAGTCACAAGCCGACCACTTCGGGCTGGTGCACGACAACGTCATCGCCTCAAGCGGTGCGCTATACCAGGACACCCTCAGTACTTTGCGCCAGCGCATCCAGGTGCAGGGCGACTCGCGCTTCCTGCAACAGGCCAACAATGCTTCGAAGATCCGCGCACTGCTGCTGGCCGGCATCCGCGCCGCGCGCTTGTGGCGGCAACTGGGCGGGCATCGCTGGCAGCTGGTGTTCAGCCGGCGCAAGCTGCTCAATGAGCTATACGACCTGATGCGCGCCTGAGTCGCCCCTCTGTCTTCAATGCCCTAGCGCTGTAGGTAGCCCTGCCCATCGCGGATCGCCCACAGCGCGGCTGCCTGCTTGCGTTCAGCCATTCACCTCCAGCGCCTCATAGGCCGCATCCGCGACCTTCGGTCCGCCACGAGACGCGAGGAGCAAATTCGTGTACGATGTGCGCCCTCCAAAAGCCCGACTGTCCGAGAACACCCCATGCAGCTCTCCTCGCTCACTGCGGTTTCCCCTGTAGACGGCCGCTACGCCGGCAAAACCCAGGCCTTGCGCCCCATCTTCAGCGAGTACGGCCTGATCCGTTTCCGCGCCCTGGTCGAGGTGCGCTGGCTTCAGCGCCTGGCCGCCCACCCGCAGATCGCTGAAGTCCCGGCTTTCTCCGCCGAAGCCAACGCCGTGCTCGACGCACTGGCCGACGATTTCCAGCTGGAGCACGCCGAGCGCGTCAAAGACATCGAGCGCACCACCAACCATGACGTCAAGGCCATCGAGTACCTGCTCAAGGAGCAGGCCGCGAAATTGCCGGAACTGGCCAAGGTCAGCGAGTTCATCCACTTCGCCTGCACCAGCGAAGACATCAACAACCTCTCCCATGCCCTGATGCTTCGCGCGGGCCGGGACGAGGTGCTGCTGCCGCTGATGCGCCAGATCGCCGACGCCATCCGCGCCCAGGCCCACGCCCACGCCGAAGTGCCGATGTTGTCGCGCACCCACGGCCAACCGGCCTCGCCCACTACCTTGGGCAAAGAGCTGGCCAACGTCGTCTACCGCCTGGAGCGACAGATCGCACAAGTGGCCGCCGTGCCGCTGCTGGGTAAGATCAACGGCGCCGTGGGCAACTACAACGCCCACCTCTCGGCCTACTCGCAGATCGACTGGGAAGCCAACGCCCGCGCCTTCATCGAGGACGAGCTGGGGCTGCAGTTCAACCCATATACCACGCAGATCGAGCCGCACGACTACATCGCCGAGCTGTTCGACGCCATCGCGCGCTTCAACACCATCCTCATCGACTTCGACCGTGACGTCTGGGGTTACATCTCGCTGGGCTACTTCAAGCAGAAGACCGTAGCCGGCGAAATCGGCTCCTCGACCATGCCGCACAAGGTCAACCCGATCGACTTCGAGAACTCCGAAGGCAACCTGGGCATCGCCAACGCGTTGTTCCAGCACCTGGCCAGCAAGCTGCCGATCTCGCGCTGGCAGCGCGACCTGACCGACTCCACCGTGCTGCGCAACCTGGGCGTGGGCTTCGCCCACAGCGTCATCGCCTACGAAGCCAGCCTCAAGGGCATCGGCAAGCTGGAAATCAACACCGCGCGCATCGCCGCCGACCTGGACGCCTGCTGGGAAGTGCTGGCCGAGCCGATCCAGACGGTCATGCGCCGCTTCAACATCGAAAACCCCTACGAGAAGCTCAAAGAGCTGACCCGTGGCAAAGGCATCACCCCCGAGGCCCTGCTGAACTTCATCGACGGGCTGGACATGCCTGCCGAAGCCAAGGCCGAGCTCAAGCAACTGACCCCGGCCAGCTATATCGGCAACGCCGTGGCCCAGGCCAAACGCATCTAAGCGACCCGTCGCGCCTAACGCCCGGCCTTGCCGGGCGTTTTTATTGGCGAGCGAAAATCTTCTTTTTTCAATAGGTTGAACATGAATTCTGATACTCCACTGCAGCTGCTGGGCGGCCTGACGGCGCGTGAATTTCTGCGTGATTACTGGCAGAAGAAGCCTCTGCTGGTGCGCCAGGCCTTCAGCGATTTCGAAAGCCCGATCGACCCGGACGAGTTGGCCGGCCTGGCGCTGGAAGAGGAAGTCGAATCGCGCCTGGTGCTCGAACACGGCGAGCGCCCCTGGGAATTGCGCCGCGGCCCGTTCGCCGAAGACGCCTTCGCCGATCTGCCCGAGCGCGACTGGACGCTGCTGGTGCAGGCAGTGGACCAGTTCGTGCCGGAAGTGGCCGAGCTGCTGGAGCACTTCCGCTTCCTGCCGAGCTGGCGCATCGACGACGTGATGATCAGCTATGCCGCCCCTGGCGGCAGCGTCGGCCCGCACTTCGACAATTACGATGTGTTCCTGCTGCAAGGCCATGGTAAGCGCAACTGGAAACTGGGGCAGATGTGCGACAGCGACAGCGCCCTGCTCGACCATGCCGACTTGCGCATCCTGGCCGATTTCGAACAGTCCGAAGAGATGGTGCTCGAACCGGGCGACATGCTCTACCTGCCGCCGCGCCTGGCCCACTACGGCGTGGCCGAAGACGCTTGCCTGACCTACTCGGTCGGCTTCCGCGCGCCGAGCGCCGCCGAAGTGCTGACCCATTTCACCGACTTCCTCAGCCAGTTCCTGCCTGATGAGGCGCGCTACAGTGACGCCGACGCACAGCCGGTGAGCGATCCGCACCAGATCCAGCACGATGCGCTGGACCGCCTCAAAGCGCTGCTGGCCGAGCACATGGGCGACGAGCGTCTGCTGCTGACCTGGTTCGGCCAGTTCATGACCGAGCCGCGCTACCCCGAGCAGGTCAGCGGTGAGGCGCTGAGCGATACCGACCTGTTCGCTGCTCTGGAGCAAGGCGCGCTATTGATCCGCAACCCCAGCGCCCGCATGGCCTGGTCGGAAATGGACGCCGACCTGGTGCTGTTCGCCAGCGGCCAGAGCCGACTGCTGTCGGGCCACCTGCGCGAACTGCTCAAGCTGATCTGCGCCGCCGATGCCCTGCACAGCGACAACCTGGAGCCATGGCTGCAAGACGAAGAAGCCACGCAGCTGCTGTGCCAGCTCGTCCAGCAAGGCAGCTTGGGGTTCGCCGATGAATAAGATCCGTGTGCGCACAGCCGACTGGCAACAGGACAACGCCGAGCTGCGCCGCATCCGTGAAGCGGTGTTCGTCGCCGAGCAACAGGTGCCGCCGGAGCTCGAATGGGACGCCGACGACCAGAGCGCCGTGCATTTCCTGGCGCTCGAAGGCGACTACCCAGTGGGCACGGCCCGCCTGCTGGCCGACGGCACCATCGGCCGCGTCGCGGTGCTCAAGGACTGGCGCGGCCTGAAGGTCGGCGACGCGCTGATGCAGGCGGTGATCCGGGAAGCCGAGACGCGCCAGCTGACGCCCCAGAAGCTCAGCGCCCAGGTACATGCCACGGCGTTCTACGAACGTTTGGGCTTTCGCGTGGTGAGCGAGGAGTTCCTCGAGGCCGGCATCCCGCATGTGGACATGATCCGCGAGGCAGCCGAGCAACTCGGCTGAACGACTCCAGGGGTGAGGGGCCGCCAAGCGGCCCCCTATTCACATGCACCCCATATTCCTGCCGCAACAAAAAGCTGTACATCCATCCAGATAAAACTTGCCTATGCGCTCTACCTTGCGCATCCTAGCAGCCATGATTTCCTGACGAAGCGTTTCCGGTCATGCGCGTGTTTCTGTGTGAAAAACCCTCCCAGGCCAAGGACATCGCCAAGGTTCTCGGCGCCCATCGTCGTGGCGATGGCTGCTGGCAAGGCACCGACGTGTGCGTCACCTGGTGCATTGGCCACCTGCTCGAAACCGCGCCGCCCGACACCTACGACGCCCGCTACAAACGCTGGGTGCTCGAAGACCTGCCGATCATCCCCGAACAATGGAAGATGCTGGTCAAGCCCAAGACCGCCAGCCAGTTCAAAGTGGTCAAGCAATTGCTCAAGCAGGCCCGGGAGCTGGTGATCGCGACCGACGCCGACCGCGAAGGCGAAATGATCGCCCGCGAACTGGTAGAGCACTGTCGCTACCGCGGTCCGATCAAGCGCCTGTGGCTGTCGGCGCTGGACGACGCCTCGATCCGCAAGGCCCTGGAGCGCCTGCTGCCCGGCGAGGAGACCTTCAACCTCTACCACTCGGCGCTGGGCCGCTCGCGCGCCGACTGGCTGATCGGCATGAACATGAGCCGCCTGTTCACGTTGCTGGGTCGCCAATCCGGTTACCAAGGCGTGCTTCCGGTGGGCCGGGTGCAAACCCCGACGCTGCGCATGGTGGTCGACCGCGACCGCAGCATTACGCAGTTCGTACCGGTGGAGTTCTGGGCCATCGAGGTGCAGCTGGGCCATGCCGGCCAGTTCTTCACCGCCCAGTGGCGTGCGCCGGAAGAGACCAGCGACGACCAGGGCCGCTGCCTGAACAAGGCAGTCGCCCAAGCCGCCGCGCACGCCATGCAAGCCGCCGGGATCGCCCATGTCAGCAAGATCGACACCGAACGGGTGCGCGAAGTGGCGCCCCTGCCCTTCGACCTCGGCACCTTGCAGGAGGTGTGCTCGAAAAAGCTCGGCCTCGGCGCCCAGGAAACCCTCGACATCGCCCAGGCACTGTACGAAACCCACAAGCTGATCACCTACCCGCGCAGCGACTGCGGCTACCTGCCACTCAGCCAGCACAGCGAAGCGGCCGGCATTCTCGCTGCACTGCAACGCGCCGACACCAGCCTCGCACCGCTGCGGCCATACCTGGACGCCACGCGGCGCTCGCGGGCTTGGAACGACGGCAAGGTCACCGCGCACCATGGCATCATCCCTACGGCGGTGGCCAGCGACCCTTCGCGCCTGCCGAGCAAGCACAAAGCGGTGTACACGCTGGTACGCGCCCGTTACCTGGCGCAGTTCCTGCCCAATCACGAATTCGACCGCACCCAGGCCGATTTCGATTGCGCAGGCCATTGCCTACGCGCGGTGGGCAAGCAGATCGTAGAGCTGGGCTGGCGTCGCGCCTTGCCCGAGGCGCTGACGCCGAGCAAAGGCCGCGAGCCGGCGCCTACCCAGGTGCTGCCGGTACTGCGCCAGGGGCAGGCGTGCAGCGTCGAGCAGGTGCAACTGAAGAACCTCTGGACGCAACCGCCCAAGCCCCTGACCGAAGGCGACCTGATCAAGGCGATGAAGAACGTCGCCAAGCTGGTCAGCGACCCTTTGCTCAAACAGAAGCTCAAGGACACCACCGGCATCGGCACCGAAGCGACGCGCGCCAGCATCATCCAGGGCCTGATCGACCGCGGCTATCTGAGCAAGCAAGGCAAGTCGCTGGCCGCCACACCCGCCGCCTATGGCCTGATCGATGCGGTTCCGCGCGCGATCGCCGACCCTGGCACCACCGCCATTTGGGAGCAGGCGCTGGAGATGGTGCAAAACGGCGAGATGACCCTGGATGCGTTCGTCGAACGGCAGTCGGCCTGGATGACCAAGTTGGTGCAGCGTTGCGCGGGGTTGCGCGTGGTGATCAACGGCCCGCCCCTGGGGGCGGCCGGTCAGAGCCCGCCGTGGAAGAAGAAGCGCGGCGCGAAGAGCAAAGGCGCTTCGACCGCCTCGCGCGGCGCCACGACACCTTCGCGACCGCGCAAGCGCAAGTCCAATGGCGACGCGTGAGGGCTGGAACCTTACAACCCAAGCTCTTCTGGGGTGAGCATGTCGCATTCGAAGGCGATCCAGCCGCCTTCCAATTCGGCATGGCCATTGACGATAGGGCCGTAATAGGCCAAGCCGTTTTCCAGCGTCACGCAGATGTGCGTCGGCGTTTCGGGAGCGGCCAGCGTATCGACGAAATGCACCTTTTTCAGAGTTTCGGTGACCGCTTCCAACCCTACGCGGACATTGGGGTTTTCCGAAGCCTCGACGTCACCGGCGTAGTTTTCGGTGCTGACGGTGATGGTGGCGATGTGGGGGTAGGTGCTCAAGCGGGTCGACCTCGGTGGCAATGGGAAAGCGCTACAGGGCGCGTAGGGTACGGCAGCGCCGCGCACTTGTCTCTAGCCCTCCGATGGTCTCGCCTGCCGCGATCTGGTAGGGTGCCCGCCGATCGATGCACCACCTACGAGGACACCCGAGTGAGTACCGAACAACCCATGACCGCCGACTTGTTCGAGACCGACAAGCGCCTGACGCTCAAGCCCGTGGTGGAATTCAACGGCTACCTGCGCAGTGCCTTCGGCGATGGCCCCTGCACCTGCCACCGCTGCGCCGAGAACGGCGGCGAGCAGCCCGATTTTATCCATCTGCACACCTTTACCTTCGACGGCAAGGCCGTGCACCGACGCTTCGCCAGCACGGCGGCCAGCGATGTACTCAATCGCCTGAAGAAAGCCTGGCTGTCCTATACCCAGAACGACCTGCAACCCTTGGGCGTGCTGGACTTGGACATACTCAAGACCTTCACGGAAAGCGAACTGCACGAGCGTTTGCTGACCCTGCTCAGCGCCAGCGGCCTGGCAATCGAAGCGCAAGGCCAGTGGCACTTGCAGGCCTTGGCGGACTGAGCCGTTCGCCTGCAGGGCGCCTTGTAGCGCGCCCTGCACCACAGTGATCAGTGTCGCTCGCCCGCACGGTGCAGCAGTTTTTTGCAGCGTTCGGACAAATGCACCACGCGCAAATGCTTACCGGCCTTGTCGTAGCGCTGGCGCAGGGTCTGCAATGCCGCCACGGCCGAATAGTCGACGAAACTCAGGTGCTGGCAGTCCAGCGTCACCTGGGCCGGATCGCCGGCCGGATCGAACTGATTGAGAAACGGCGTGGTGGAAGCGAAGAACAGCGTGCCCCGCACCTGGTAACGCTTGCTGCCGTCGGCCTCGACCTGGCTATCGGCGTACAACTCGCGCGCATGTTGCCAGGCGAAGTTGATGGCGGCGATGACGATGCCGAACAAGACGGCGGCGGCAAGGTCGGTCAGCACGGTCACCACCGTCACCGCAACGATGGCCAGCACATCGCTGGCCGGCACCTTGTGCAGGACGCGCAGCGAGGCCCAGGCGAAGGTCTGCTGGGCCACCACGAACATCACGCCGACCAAGGCCGCCAGCGGAATGCGCTCGATCAGTGGCGACAGGAACAGCACGAACAGCAGAATCATCACGCCCGCCACGACCCCGGACAGCCGTCCTCGCCCTCCCGAGCTCAAATTGATCACCGTTTGCCCGATCATGGCGCAGCCGCCCATGCCGCCAAAGAGCCCAGAGACCATGTTGGCCGCACCGAGCGCCATGCACTCGCGGTCCGGAAAGCCGCGGCTCTCGGTGATTTCGTCGGTCAGGTTGAGGGTCAGCAGGGTTTCCAGCAGGCCGACCATGGCCATCAATAGCGCATAAGGCGCGATGATCTGCAGCGTCGCCAGGCTCCACGGCACCTGCGGCCAGGCCAGCGCGGGCAGGCCGCCAGCGATCTGCGCCATGTCGCCCAGGGTGCGTGTGGGCAAGTCCAGCAGGTAGACCAGCAGGCCAACGCCAAGGATCGCCACCAATGCCGGCGGCACAGTGCGGGTCAGCTTGGGCAGTACGTATACCACCAGCATGGTCAGGGCGACCAGGCCGACCATCAGGTACAGCGGCGTACCCCTGAGCCACTGCTCGCCCGTCTTGAAATGCTCCAGCTGGGCCATGGCGATGACGATTGCCAGGCCATTGACGAAGCCGAGCATGACCGGATACGGCACCAGACGGATCAGCTTGCCCAGGCGCAGCAGGCCGAACAGCACCATCAGCGCGCCGCCCAGCAACACGGTGGCCAGGAAATACTGCACACCATGCTGCACCACCAAGGCGATGATCACCACCGCCATGGAGCCGGCGGCGCCCGAGATCATGCCCGGACGCCCGCCGAACAAGGCGGTCAGCGTACAGATGATGAACGCGCCATACAGGCCCATCAGAGGATTGAGGTGAGCCACCAGGGCGAAGGCGATGCACTCGGGCACCAGGGCGAAAGCAGTGGTCAAGCCGGCCAGCAGGTCGGCGCGAAGTCGGGCGGGTTTCATGTAGGTCCTGTAAGGGTGCGATGGCGGTCGATAGGCCTGAATGCCTAGACGCGAGTGCAACGAAGCGCCGCGATGTTACGGAATTTGTCAGCTGACCACCACCATACGCCGCCTTCAGGCGGGCGATGAGGGGTCGCGCACGCTGCCGATAAGTTTGCCATCATGCAGCATCGCTCCTGGAGACTTGCACCATGCCGCCACTGCCTCGCTTCGCCCTTCTGCTTCTGGCCGTCAGCCTGCCAAGCCAGGCCGCCACCGAAGTCGTACCGCTGCAATACCGCACCAGCGCGCAACTGCTGCCGACGGCGCAGGCCTTCATCGGCAACGAAGGCAGCGTCAGCGCTTTCGAAAACAAACTGGTGGTCAACGCCAGCCAGACTCGCATCGACGAACTGCGCGCCTTGCTGCAACAGCTGGACACCGCCCCCAAGCGCTTGCTGATCAGCGT
Source organism: Pseudomonas sp. MLB6B (assembly GCF_054508135.1). NCBI lineage: Bacteria > Pseudomonadati > Pseudomonadota > Gammaproteobacteria > Pseudomonadales > Pseudomonadaceae > Pseudomonas > Pseudomonas sp. MLB6B. The sequence continues at coordinate 3,658,412 of NZ_CP199313.1, forward strand.
CGACACCGACGACAGCAACTACCAGGACAATCGCGGCAACGGCCAGGTCATTCGCCATGCCACGCACAACCGCGAAGGTGGCCTGCAACAGATCCGCGCCAGCGAAGGGCAGCCGGCGCTGATCCAGGTAGGTCAGAGCATTCCGGTCACCAGCACCTCCAGCGACGCCTACGGGCGTGTGCAGAGCGACACCGAGTACCGCAACGTCACCCAGGGTTTCTACGTCACGCCTAACATCAGCGGTAACAGCGTTCATCTGCAAATCAGCAACAATCATGACCGCATCAGCCAGGAACGTGCCGATGTAGTGAAGGTGCAGAGCAGCGACACGACGGTCACCGGCAACTTGGGCGAATGGATCACGCTGGCCGGTTTCAATCAACAGAGCCAGGCCGACCAGCGTACTTCGTCGCGTACCTACAGCACCCAGCGGGGCGAAAACACGACGGTGCGGGTCAAGGTCGACTTGGTTGACTGAGTAGGGCGCTGCCTACACTCGACCGAAGGCCCTGAAACTGACCGACAAGTCGTATTAGACCAAAGATGTAGTGCCAACAAAAAACCACTACAAAATCGTTGACAGTGGGTTTTTGCCCTAGGCATGATGGCCCCGCTCCCGCTGATCAGGGGCCCCTCACCGGGCCCTCGCGGCGTGCTTCCAGCATCCGGAAGGCGTCGCGTGTCCATCCAGCCCACAAGGCGGTTCGACGAGATTGTGACTGCACCGAGGAAGTTGTCCCGAGGGACGGAAGCGCACCACCGCAGCCACTGGCACCCGCGTCGCGACCGCAGCACGGCATCCACGAGCCAACCTGCCCAGCACGCCCGCCAGCCGACCTGCCCTCCTTCCCGACCTCCGCTCAGTCAGCACAATGCCGCGAACGATGCGACCGCCACGCCCCTGAAATGCGCGCCGAGCCCAGCACCTATTTCACATGACCGATGCGACGAGGTTTTTTCCATGGCACTGACACGCGAACAGCAAATTGCAGCCCTCGAGAAAGACTGGGCCGAGAACCCGCGCTGGAAAGGCGTGACCCGTACCTACACCGCCGCCGATGTCGTGCGCTTGCGCGGTTCGCTGCAACCCGAACACACCCTGGCCCGCGCTGGCGCGGAAAAGCTCTGGAAACTGGTCACCCAAGGCGCCCACCCGTCCTTCCGCCCCGAGAAGGACTTCGTCAACTGCATGGGCGCGCTCACCGGCGGTCAAGCCGTGCAGCAGGTCAAGGCCGGCATCCAGGCCATCTACCTGTCGGGCTGGCAAGTGGCCGCCGACAACAACTCCGCCGAATCCATGTACCCAGACCAGTCGCTGTACCCAGTCGACTCGGTACCCACCGTGGTCAAGCGCATCAACAACTCGTTCCGCCGCGCCGACCAGATCCAGTGGAAGGCTGGCAAGAACCCAGGCGACGACGGCTACATCGACTACTTCGCGCCGATCGTCGCCGACGCCGAGGCCGGCTTCGGTGGTGTGCTCAACGCCTACGAGCTGATGAAGAGCATGATCGAAGCCGGCGCTGCCGGCGTGCACTTCGAAGACCAACTGGCTTCGGTGAAAAAATGCGGCCACATGGGCGGCAAAGTCCTGGTGCCCACCCAGGAAGCGGTACAGAAACTGGTGGCAGCGCGCCTGGCAGCGGACGTGGCCGGTGTGCCGACCATCATCCTGGCGCGTACCGACGCCAACGCCGCCGACTTGCTGACCAGCGATTGCGACCCCTACGACCAGCCTTTCGTGGTCGGCGAGCGGACCCGCGAAGGCTTCTATAAGGTGCGTGCCGGTCTCGACCAGGCCATTGCCCGTGGCCTGGCCTACGCGCCCTATGCCGATCTGATCTGGTGCGAGACGGCCAAGCCGGACCTGGACGAAGCCCGTCGCTTCGCCGAGGCGATCAAGAAGGAATACCCGGACCAACTGCTGTCGTACAACTGCTCGCCATCTTTCAACTGGAAGAAGAACCTCGACGACGCCACCATCGCCAAATTCCAGCGCGAGCTGTCGGCCATGGGCTACAAGCACCAGTTCATCACCCTGGCTGGCATCCACAACATGTGGCACGGCATGTTCAACCTGGCCCACGACTACGCCCGCAACGACATGACCGCATACGTCAAGCTGCAGGAGCAGGAGTTCGCCGACGCCAGCAAGGGCTACACCTTCGTAGCGCACCAGCAGGAAGTGGGCACCGGCTACTTCGATGACGTGACCACCGTGATCCAAGGTGGAGCCTCGTCGGTCACCGCCCTCACCGGCTCCACCGAGGAAGAGCAATTCCACTGAGCGCCTGCTCGACACAAGGCCCGGACCGCGCAAGCGCTCCGGGCTTTTCCATGTCTGAGCTGAGCGCGGCGTTGAAGGGCGAACCTGCAAACCCGTGCATGCGTGCCTTGGCAGGGCAGGCTTGCCAATAGCAGCTATGCTTGGCACAAGCCTGTCGGGCGCAACCGGTCGCCTTGGAAATGATCGGTTGATCGAGGCCTTGCGCTTCGACACCGTTTTGCAGCTCGTTTATTGATCTGAGGCGGGGTGCCACCGAGCGTTTTCCGCTAAAACGTGCGGTCGTTACACGAAACTGGGTTATTCGATGAAACGAACTTACCCCGGTAAAGACCAACTAAAACAATCAGGCTTGCGCAGATGATATTAATTATCATTACAAGTTAGAGAACATTACTAGCCCCAAGAAAGATAATTAACGAAAACGCGGCTAATGCCCGCCACACAAGGGCTGCAGCCAATCAAGAGCGATTTTTGTTCTTAATCCTACGAATAAATTTGCCGGGGTAAATTTACTTGCATGGGGTTTACCCATAAAATCAGCCGAATTGATCCAGCTGCGACATTTCGTCACTGCTTACGCGACACTAATTCGCCGCTCAACCGGTCGCCGCTCACACTATTTTCAGTTTGCAGGGCCAAGGGCTCTGTATAAGGATTCTCAGCATGCCCGATTCGACAGGACTGATCGCCCACAACTGGGGCCTGGCCATCTTCCTTCTCGGTGTCGTCGGTCTATGCGCCTTCATGCTGGGTCTGTCCAGCCTGCTGGGCAGCAAAGCCTGGGGCCGCGCCAAGAACGAGCCGTTCGAATCCGGCATGCTGCCCACCGGCAGCGCACGCCTGCGCCTGTCGGCGAAATTCTATCTGGTCGCGATGCTCTTCGTGATCTTCGACATCGAAGCCCTCTTTCTCTTTGCCTGGTCTGTGTCCGTCCGCGAAAGCGGCTGGACCGGATTCGTCGAAGCACTCGTTTTCATAGCAATTCTGTTGGCAGGCCTTGTCTACCTTTGGCGTGTGGGGGCTCTTGACTGGGCACCGGAAGCGCGCCGCAAGCGGCAAGCGAAGCTGAAACAATGAGGCTTTGGCAATGCAATACAATCTCACCAGAATCGACCCGGATGCGCCCAACGAGCAGTATCCGGTCGGCGATCGGGCAACCGTCACCGACCAACTGCTAGAGGACCAGGTCCACAAGAACATCTACATGGGGAAACTCGAAGATGTGCTGCGTGGTGCCGTCAACTGGGGTCGCAAGAACTCCCTCTGGCCGTACAACTTCGGCCTGTCCTGCTGCTACGTGGAAATGACCACGGCTTTCACGGCACCCCACGACATCGCCCGCTTCGGCGCCGAAGTCATCCGGGCCTCGCCGCGTCAGGCCGACTTCATGGTCATCGCCGGTACCTGCTTCATCAAGATGGCGCCGATCATCCAGCGCCTGTATGAGCAGATGCTCGAACCCAAGTGGGTCATCTCCATGGGTTCGTGCGCCAACTCCGGCGGCATGTATGACATCTACTCGGTCGTTCAGGGGGTCGACAAGTTCCTCCCCGTGGACGTCTACGTGCCGGGCTGCCCGCCTCGCCCCGAAGCGTTCCTGCAAGGCTTGATGCTGTTGCAGGAGTCGATCGGCCAGGAGCGACGCCCGCTGTCCTGGGTCGTGGGCGACCAAGGTATCTACCGTGCCGAGATGCCGGCGCAGAAAGACCTGCGCCGCGAGCAGCGTATCGCGGTAACCAACCTGCGCAGCCCCGACGAAGTCTGATCCAGCGACCTGCCGCCCGCTCCCCCGAGCAGGCGGCCTGGCTTCATTCTCTACGTTGAACCAAAGCGACCGAGACCATGACAGCGGACACCGCTATTTTCATTCCGCCTTACAAGGCTGACGACCAAGATGTGGTCGTCGAACTGCACAACCGTTTCGGCGCCGACGCCTTCGTCGCCCAGGAAACGCGCACCGGCATGCCGGTGCTCTGGGTCAAGCGCGCCCAGCTCAAGGAAATCCTGAGCTTCCTGCGCGGCGTGGCCAAGCCCTACAGCATGCTCTACGACCTGCACGGCGTGGACGAGCGCCTGCGCACCCAGCGCCGCGGCCTGCCCGCGGCCGACTTCAGCGTGTTCTACCACCTGCTGTCGATCGAGCGTAACAGCGACGTGATGATCAAGGTCTCGCTCAGCGAGGGCGATCTGAACTTGCCGTCGATCACCAGCATCTGGCCCAACGCCAACTGGTACGAGCGCGAAGTGTGGGACATGTTCGGCATCGACTTCGCCGGCCACCCGCACCTGAGCCGCATCATGATGCCGCCCACCTGGGAAGGTCACCCGCTGCGCAAGGACTACCCGGCCCGCGCCACCGAGTTCGATCCCTACAGCCTGACCCTCGCCAAGCAGCAGCTCGAAGAAGAGTCGGCGCGCTTCAACCCCGAAGCCTGGGGCATGAAGCGCCAAGGCGCCAACGAGGACTACATGTTTCTCAACTTGGGCCCGAACCACCCTTCGGCCCACGGCGCGTTCCGCATCGTGCTGCAACTGGACGGCGAAGAGATCGTCGACTGCGTGCCCGACATCGGCTACCACCACCGTGGCGCCGAGAAGATGGCCGAGCGCCAGTCGTGGCACAGCTTCATCCCCTACACCGACCGCATCGACTACCTGGGCGGGGTGATGAACAACCTGCCTTATGTGCTGGCGGTGGAGAAGCTGGCCGGCATCCAGGTGCCGCAGAAGGTCGACGTGATCCGCATCATGCTCGCCGAGTTCTTCCGCATCACCAGCCACCTGCTGTTCCTGGGCACCTACATCCAGGACGTCGGCGCCATGACCCCGGTGTTCTTCACCTTCACCGACCGCCAGCGCGCCTACACCGTGATCGAAGCCATCACCGGTTTCCGCCTGCACCCGGCCTGGTACCGCATCGGCGGCGTTGCGCACGACCTGCCGCGCGGCTGGGACAAGCTGGTCAAGGACTTCGTCGAGTGGCTGCCCAAGCGCCTCGACGAGTACACCAAGGCCGCGCTGCAGAACAGCATCCTCAAGGGCCGCACCATTGGCGTCGCGGCCTACAACACCAAGGAAGCGCTGGAGTGGGGCACCACCGGTGCCGGCCTGCGTTCCACCGGTTGCGACTTCGACCTGCGCAAGGCGCGCCCCTACTCGGGCTACGAGAACTTCGAGTTCGAAGTGCCGCTGGCGCACAACGGCGATGCCTACGACCGCTGCATGGTGCGTGTGGAAGAGATGCGCCAGAGCATCCGCATCATCGACCAGTGCCTGCGCAACATGCCGGAAGGCCCGTACAAGGCGGACCACCCGCTGACCACGCCGCCGCCCAAAGAGCGCACCCTGCAGCACATCGAGACCCTGATCACGCACTTCCTGCAAGTGTCGTGGGGCCCGGTCATGCCGGCCAACGAGTCGTTCCAGATGATCGAAGCGACCAAGGGCATCAACAGTTACTACCTGACGAGCGACGGCGGCACCATGAGCTACCGCACCCGTATCCGCACCCCGAGCTACCCGCACCTGCAGCAGATCCCTTCGGTGATCAAAGGCAGCATGGTCGCCGACCTCATCGCGTATCTGGGCAGTATCGACTTCGTTATGGCTGACGTGGACCGCTAAGCATGAACAGCACGCTTATCCAGACTGACCGCTTCGCCCTGAGCGAAGCCGAGCGCTCGGCCATCGAGCACGAGATGCACCACTACGAGGACTCGCGCGCGGCGTCCATCGAAGCCTTGAAGATCGTGCAGAAGGCCCGTGGCTGGGTGCCCGACGGCGCCATCTACGCCATCGGCGAGGTGCTCGGCATTCCGGCCAGCGACGTCGAGGGTGTGGCCACCTTCTACAGCCAGATCTTCCGCCAGCCGGTCGGCCGCCACATCATCCGCGTCTGCGACAGCATGGTCTGCTACATCGGCGGCCATGAATCGGTCGTCAGCCAGATCCAGAGCGAACTGGGCATCGGCCTGGGCCAGACCACCGAGGACGGGCGTTTCACCCTGCTGCCGGTGTGCTGCCTGGGCAACTGCGACAAGGCCCCGGCGCTGATGATCGACGACGACACCTTTGGCGACGTGCAGCCTGCTGGCGTTTCCAAGCTGCTGGAGGGTTACGCATGACCATCACTTCCTTCGGCCCGGCCAACCGCATCGCGCGCAGTGCCGAGACCCATCCGCTGACCTGGCGCCTGCGCGAAGACGGCGAGCCGGTCTGGCTCAGCGAATATCAGAGCAAGAACGGCTATGCCGCCGCGCGTACTGCGCTGGCGCAGCTGTCGCCCGACGAGATCGTGCAGAACGTCAAGGACTCGGGCCTCAAGGGCCGCGGCGGCGCCGGCTTCCCCACCGGGGTGAAGTGGGGCCTGATGCCCAAAGACGAATCCATGAACATCCGCTACCTGCTGTGCAACGCGGATGAGATGGAACCCAACACCTGGAAAGACCGCATGCTGATGGAGCAACAGCCCCATCTGCTGATCGAAGGCATGCTGATCAGTGCCCGCGCGCTCAAGGCATACCGCGGCTACATCTTCCTGCGCGGCGAATACACCACGGCGGCGAAGAACCTCAACCGCGCCATCGACGAGGCCAAGGCCGCCGGCCTGCTGGGCAAGAACATCCTCGGCTCGGGCTTCGACTTCGAGCTGTTCGTGCACACCGGCGCCGGTCGCTACATCTGTGGCGAAGAGACCGCGCTGATCAACTCCCTCGAAGGTCGCCGCGCCAACCCGCGCTCCAAGCCACCCTTCCCTGCCGCCGTCGGCGTATGGGGCAAGCCGACCTGCGTGAACAACGTCGAGACCCTGTGCAACGTGCCGGCCATCGTCGCCAACGGCAACGACTGGTACAAGGCGCTGGCACGCGCCGGCAGCGAAGACCACGGCACCAAGCTGATGGGCTTCTCCGGCAAGGTGAAGAACCCGGGCCTGTGGGAACTGCCGTTCGGCGTCACCGCCCGCGAGCTGTTCGAGGACTACGCCGGCGGCATGCGCGACGGCTTCACGCTCAAGTGCTGGCAGCCAGGCGGCGCCGGTACCGGGTTCCTGTTGCCCGAACACCTCGAAGCGCAGATGTACGCCGGCGGCATCGCCAAGGTCGGTACGCGCATGGGTACGGGCCTGGCCATGGCCGTGGACCACACCGTCAACATGGTGTCGCTGCTGCGCAACATGGAGGAGTTCTTCGCCCGCGAGTCGTGCGGCTGGTGCACCCCGTGCCGCGACGGCCTGCCCTGGAGCGTGAAGATGCTGCGTTCGCTGGAGCGCGGCCAAGGCCGCGCCGAAGACATCGAGACGCTGCTGGGGCTGGTCAACTTCCTCGGCCCGGGCCGCACCTTCTGCGCACACGCCCCCGGTGCCGTCGAGCCACTGGGCAGTGCCATCAAGTACTTCCGCGAAGAGTTCGAGGCCGGTGTCGCCCCTGCATCCTCAGGCGCCACCTTGAGCCCGAACCTGGCCCATCCTCTGCCGGCTGGGCCGGTGGTGGTCGGCGCATAACAAGATGAAGTGCGGGCGGCCCGTGCCGCCCGCCTGCCCGCTGGCCGACCCGAACGATTCGCGGCAGGCCGCGGGCAAACCGATTTCCATTAGCCACGCCTGCTCACGCGGGCCAACGAAGAACTTTGAACCATGGCCACTATCCACGTAGACGGCAAAGCGCTCGAAGTCAACGGTGCGGACAACCTGTTACAGGCTTGTCTGTCGCTTGGCCTCGACATCCCCTATTTCTGCTGGCACCCGGCGCTCGGTAGCGTCGGTGCCTGCCGGCAATGCGCGGTCAAGCAGTACACCGACGAGAACGACACCCGCGGTCGCATCGTCATGTCCTGCATGACCCCAGCCTCCGACGGCACCTGGATTTCCATCGAAGATGACGAATCCAAGGCGTTCCGCGCCAGCGTCGTCGAATGGCTGATGACCAACCACCCGCACGACTGCCCCGTGTGCGAGGAAGGCGGCCACTGCCACCTGCAGGATATGACCGTGATGACCGGTCATAACGAGCGCCGCTACCGCTTCACCAAGCGCACCCACCAGAACCAGGACCTCGGTCCGTTCATCGCCCACGAGATGAACCGCTGCATCGCCTGCTACCGCTGCGTGCGCTACTACAAGGACTACGCCGGCGGCACCGACCTGGGTGTGTACGGCGCCCACGACAACGTGTACTTCGGCCGGGTCGAAGACGGCGTGCTGGAAAGCGAGTTCTCCGGCAACCTGACCGAGGTCTGCCCGACCGGTGTGTTCACCGACAAGACCCACTCCGAGCGCTACAACCGCAAGTGGGACATGCAGTTCGCGCCCAGCATCTGCCACGGTTGCTCAAGCGGTTGCAACATCAGCCCCGGCGAGCGCTACGGCGAGCTGCGGCGCATCGAGAACCGCTTCAACGGTTCGGTGAACCAGTACTTCCTCTGCGACCGTGGCCGCTTCGGCTACGGCTACGTCAACCGCAAGGACCGTCCACGCCAGCCGCACCTGGCCGATGGCAGCAAGCTGTCGCTCGACGCGGCTCTGGACAAGGCCGCCGACCTGCTGCGCGGCCGCACCATCGTCGGCATCGGCTCGCCGCGGGCTAGCCTGGAAAGCAACTACGGCCTACGCGAACTGGTCGGGGCCGAGTACTTCTATTCCGGTATCGAAGCCGCCGAGCTCGAGCGCGTGCGCCTGGTGCTCGACGTGCTGAACAATAGCCCTCTGCCCGTGCCGACCCTGCGCGACATCGAAGACCACGACGCCGTGTTCGTGCTTGGCGAAGACCTGACCCAGACGGCCGCCCGTGTCGCGCTGTCGGTGCGCCAGGCGACCAAGGGCAAGGCCGAGGCCATGGCCGAAGGCATGAAAGTGCAGCCGTGGCTCGACGCTGCGGTGAAGAACATCGGACAGCACGCGCTGTACCCGCTGTTCATCGCGTCGCTGACCGACACCAAGCTGGACGACGTCGCCGAAGAATGCGTACACGCCGCCCCCGTGGACCTGGCCCGCCTCGGCTTCGCCGTGGCCCATGCCATCGACCCGAGCGCGCCTGCCGTCGCCAACCTCGACGAAGAAGCCACGGCCCTGGCGCAACGCATCGCCGATGCCCTGGTCGCCGCCCAGCGTCCGTTGGTCATCGCCGGCACCTCGCTGGCCGAGCCTGCCCTGATCGAAGCCGCCGCCAACATCGCCAAGGCGTTGAAGCAGCGCGAGAAGAACGGCTCGCTGAGCCTGGTGGTGCCCGAGGCCAACAGCCTGGGCATGGCCATGTTCGGTGGCGACAGCGCCGACGCTGCGCTGGACGCTGTGATCAACGGCCAGGCCGACGCCATCGTGGTGCTGGAAAACGACCTGTACGCCCGCCTGCCGGCCGCCAAGGTCGATGCCGCGCTGGCCGCCGCCAAGGTGGTGATCGTCGCCGACCACAGCAAGACCCCGACCACCGACCGCGCCCATCTGGTGCTGCCGGCCGCTTCCTTCGCCGAAGGCGACGGCACCCTGGTCAGTCTCGAAGGCCGCGCTCAGCGCTTCTTCCAGGTGTTCGACCCGCAGTATCTGGACAGCAGCATCAAGGTCCACGAAGGCTGGCGCTGGATGCACGCGCTGCGTGCCACCCTGCTGAACAAGCCCGTCGACTGGACGCAACTGGACCACGTCACCGAGGCGTGCGCCAAGGTCAGCCCACAACTGGCCGGCATCGTCGCCGCCGCGCCGAGCGCCGCCTTCCGCATCAAGGGCCTGAAACTGGCCCGCGAGCCGCTACGTTACTCCGGTCGCACCGCCATGCGCGCGGACATCAGCGTGCACGAGCCGCGTACTCCGCAAGACAAGGACACCGCCTTCGCCTTCTCCATGGAAGGCTATTCGGGTTCGGCCGAGCCGCGCCAGCAGGTGCCGTTCGCCTGGTCGCCGGGCTGGAACTCGCCGCAGGCCTGGAACAAGTTTCAGGACGAGGTCGGCGGTCACTTGCGCGCAGGCGATCCGGGCGTACGGCTGATCGAATCCCAAGGCGACGGCCTTAGCTGGTTCAGCGCCGTTCCGGGTGCCTACAACCCGGCACGCGGCACCTGGACCGCAGTGCCGCTGTTTCACCTGTTCGGCAGCGAAGAGAACTCCTCGCGCGCAGCTCCTGTGCAATCGCGCATTCCCGAGGCCTACGTGGCCCTGGCCAAGTCCGAAGCGGACCGCCTGGGCGTCAACGAAGGCGCCCTGCTCAGCCTGAGCGTGGGCGGTGTCGCGCTGCGCTTGCCGCTGCGTATCCATGAAGCGCTGGGCGCGGGCCTGGTCGCCTTGCCGAAAGGCCTGGCCGGCATTCCGCCGGCCATCTTCGGCGCCACCGTCGAAGGCCTGCAGGAGGCAGCACAATGAGTTGGTTCACCCCTGAAGTGATCGACGTGATCCTCACGGTCGTACGCGCCATCGTGGTGCTGCTGGCCGTGGTGGTCTGCGGCGCGCTGCTCAGCTTCGTCGAGCGCCGTCTGCTGGGCTGGTGGCAGGACCGCTACGGCCCGAACCGCGTGGGCCCGTTCGGCATGTTCCAGATCGCCGCCGACATGCTGAAGATGTTCTTCAAGGAAGACTGGAACCCGCCCTTCGTGGACCGTTTCATCTTCACCCTGGCGCCGGTCGTGGCCATGAGCGCGCTGCTGATAGCCTTCGCGGTGATCCCGATCACCCCGGTCTGGGGCGTGGCGGACCTGAACATCGGCTTGCTGTTCTTCTTCGCCATGGCGGGTCTGTCGGTGTACGCCGTGCTGTTCGCCGGCTGGTCGTCGAACAACAAGTACGCCCTGCTCGGCAGCCTGCGGGCCTCGGCGCAGACCGTATCGTACGAGGTGTTCCTGGGCCTGGCGCTGATGGGTGTGGTGGTGCAGGTCGGTTCGTTCAACATGCGCGACATCGTCGAGTACCAGGCGCAGAACCTGTGGTTCATCATTCCGCAGTTCTTCGGCTTCTGTACCTTCTTCATCGCCGGCGTTGCCGTGACGCACCGTCACCCGTTCGACCAACCCGAAGCCGAGCAGGAACTGGCCGATGGTTACCACATCGAATATGCCGGCATGAAATGGGGCATGTTCTTCGTCGGCGAGTACATCGGCATCATCCTGGTGTCGGCGCTGCTGGTGACGCTGTTCTTCGGCGGCTGGCACGGCCCGTTCGATCTGCTGCCGCAAGTGCCGTTCCTGTGGTTCGCGCTCAAGACCGCGTTCTTCATCATGCTGTTCATCCTGCTGCGCGCCTCGATTCCGCGCCCACGCTATGACCAGGTGATGGACTTCAGCTGGAAATTCTGCCTGCCGCTGACCCTGATCAATTTGCTGGTGACCGCTGCGATCGTGCTCTACAACACGCCAGCCGTCGCGGCCCAGTGAGGATTTGACCCATGTTCAAATATATCGGCCACATCGTGAAAGGCACCGGCACCCAGCTGCGCAGCCTGGCGATGGTGTTCTCCCACGGGTTTCGCAAGCGCGACACCCTGCAATACCCCGAAGAAGCCGTGTACCTGCCGCCGCGCTACCGCGGCCGCATCGTACTGACCCGCGATCCGGACGGCGAAGAGCGTTGCGTCGCCTGCAACCTGTGCGCCGTGGCCTGCCCGGTCGGCTGCATCTCGCTGCAGAAAGCCGAGACCGACGACGGCCGTTGGTACCCCGAGTTCTTCCGCATCAACTTCTCACGCTGCATCTTCTGCGGCCTGTGCGAGGAAGCGTGCCCGACCACCGCGATCCAGTTGACCCCGGATTTCGAGATGGCCGAGTTCAAACGTCAGGACCTGGTCTACGAAAAGGAAGATCTGCTGATCTCCGGCCCCGGCAAGAACCCTGACTACAACTTCTACCGTGTTGCCGGGATGGCGATCGCAGGCAAACCGAAAGGCGCCGCGCAGAACGAAGCCGAGCCGATCAACGTGAAGAGCTTGCTCCCATAAGGACAGAAAGATGGAATTCGCGTTCTACTTCGCATCCGGGATCGCCGTGGTCTCCACCCTTCGGGTGGTGACCGGGACCAACCCTGTGCATGCGCTTTTGTACCTGATCATCTCGCTGATCTCCGTGGCGATGATCTTCTTCTCCCTGGGTGCGCCGTTCGCCGGCGCCCTGGAAGTGATCGCTTACGCCGGTGCCATCATGGTGCTGTTCGTCTTCGTGGTGATGATGCTCAACCTCGGGCCGGCTTCGGTCGCCCAGGAGCGTGGCTGGCTCACCCCAGGCATCTGGGCAGGGCCCGTACTGCTGGGTGCATTGCTGCTGATCGAGCTGCTCTACGTGCTGTTCGCCGCGCCGAGTGGTGCCGGCATCAGTGGCGCGACGGTCGATGCCAAAGCCGTGGGCGTGAGCCTGTTCGGCCCTTACCTGCTGGTGGTCGAGCTGGCTTCGATGCTGCTGCTGGCCGCGGCGGTCACTGCCTTCCACCTGGGCCGCAACGAGGCGAAGGAGTAAACCATGGGTACTATCCCTCTCGAGCACGGCCTGGCGGTCGCCGGCGTGCTGTTCTGTCTAGGACTGGTCGGCCTCATGGTCCGGCGCAACATTCTCTTCGTGCTCATGAGTCTGGAAGTCATGATGAACGCGTCTGCCCTGGCGTTCATCGTCGCCGGGGCCCGTTGGGTACAGCCCGATGGCCAGATCATGTTCATCCTGGTGATCAGCCTGGCAGCCGCCGAGGCCAGCATTGGCCTGGCGATCCTGCTGCAGCTGTATCGCCGCTTCCACACCCTCGACATCGATGCTGCCAGTGAGATGCGCGGATGAACCTTCTCTTTCTGACTTTCGTCTTCCCCCTGATCGGCTTCCTGCTGCTGTCGTTCTCCCGCGGGCGGTTCTCCGAGAACCTGTCGGCACTGATCGGCGTCGGCTCGGTCGGTCTCTCGGCGGCCGTAGCCGCCTACGTGATCTGGCAGTTCAACGTCGCGCCGCCCGCAGGCGGCGCATACAGCCAACTGCTGTGGCAATGGATGTCGGTGGACGGCTTCGCGCCGAACTTCACCCTGTACCTGGACGGCCTGTCGGTCACCATGCTGGGCGTGGTCACCGGCGTGGGCTTCCTGATCCATCTGTTCGCTTCCTGGTACATGCGTGGCGATACCGGCTACTCGCGGTTCTTCTCCTACACCAACCTGTTCATCGCCAGCATGCTGTTCCTGATCCTGGGCGACAACCTGCTGTTCATCTACTTCGGTTGGGAAGGCGTGGGCCTCTGCTCGTATCTGTTGATCGGTTTCTACTACAGCAACCGCAACAACGGTAACGCCGCGCTCAAGGCGTTCATCGTCACCCGCATCGGCGACGTGTTCATGGCCATCGGCCTGTTCATCCTGTTCGTCCAGCTGGGCACCTTGAACGTGCAGGAACTGCTGGTGCTGGCACCGCAGAAGTTCCAGGCCGGCGACACCTGGATGGTGCTTGCCACGCTGATGCTGCTGGGCGGTGCGGTCGGCAAGTCCGCGCAGTTGCCGCTGCAGACCTGGTTGGCCGACGCCATGGCCGGCCCAACCCCGGTTTCGGCATTGATCCACGCCGCGACCATGGTCACGGCCGGTGTCTATCTGATCGCCCGTACCAACGGCCTGTTCCTGCTGGCCCCGGACATCCTCCACCTGGTGGGCGTGGTCGGCGGCGTGACCCTGGTGCTGGCCGGCTTCGCCGCGCTGGTGCAGATCGACATCAAGCGTATCCTCGCCTACTCGACCATGAGCCAGATCGGTTACATGTTCCTTGCCCTGGGCGTCGGCGCCTGGCAGGCGGCGATCTTCCACCTGATGACCCACGCCTTCTTCAAGGCCCTGCTGTTCCTCGCCTCGGGCTCGGTGATCAACGCCTGCCACCACGAGCAGAACATCTTCAAGATGGGCGGCCTGTGGAAGAAGCTGCCGCTGGCCTACGCCAGCTTCCTGGTCGGCGGCGCGGCCCTGGCGGCCTTGCCGATCATCACCGTGGGCTTCTATTCCAAGGACGAGATCCTCTGGGAAGCCTTCGCCAGCGGTAACGCCAACCTGCTGTACGCAGGCCTGGTCGGCGCCTTCATGACCTCGCTGTACACCTTCCGCCTGATCTTCATCGCCTTCCACGGCGAAGCCAAGACCGAAGCCCACGCCGGCCACGGCCTGGCCCACGGCCTGCCGCTGTGCGTGCTGATCGTGCTGTCGACTTTCATCGGTGCCTGGATCCATCCACCGCTGGCCGGTGTACTGCCGCAAAGCGCCGGTCACGAAGGTGGCGAAGCCCAGCACAGCCTGGAAATCGCCTCCGGTGCCATCGCCATCGCCGGCATCTTGCTGGCAGCCATGCTTTTCCTCGGCAAGCGCCGCCTGGTCACCGCCGTGGCCAACAGCGGCATCGGGCGCTTCCTCTCGGCCTGGTGGTACGCCGCCTGGGGCTTCGATTGGCTGTACGACAAGCTGTTCGTCAAACCGTACCTGTGGATCAGCCATGTCCTGCGCAAGGACCCGGTCGACCGCACCATCGGTCTGGTCCCGCGCCTGGCGCGTGGCGGACACGTTGCCATGAGCAAGACCGAGACCGGCCAGCTGCGCTGGTACACCGCCTCCATCGCCGTGGGCGCCGTCCTGGTGCTCGGCGCTATCGTAGTGGCGGCGGTATGACTCTGAATCTTGCGAACCTTGCGACTCTGCGAAAGGAAACGAACCCGTCATGATTCTGCCTTGGCTGATCCTGATCCCCTTCATCGGCGGCCTCCTGTGCTGGCTGGCTGAGCGCTTCGGCGCCACCCTGCCGCGCTGGATCGCGCTGCTGACCATGTCCCTGCTGCTCGGCATCGGCCTGTGGCTGTGGGCCCACGGCGACTACACGCTCGCCCCCGCCCCCGGCGCGGAACCGGCCTGGGCCCTGGAATTCAAGGTCCAGTGGATTCAGCGCTTCGGCATCAGCGTGCACCTGGCGCTCGATGGCCTGTCGCTGCTGATGATCCTGCTGACCGGCCTGCTCGGCCTGCTGTCGGTGCTGTGTTCCTGGAAAGAGATCCAGGCCCACGTCGGCTTCTTCCATCTCAACCTGATGTGGATCCTGGGCGGCGTGGTCGGGGTGTTCCTGGCTCTGGACCTGTTCCTGTTCTTCTTCTTCTGGGAAATGATGCTGGTGCCGATGTACTTCCTCATCGCGCTCTGGGGTCACAGCTCGGCGGACGGCAAGAAGACGCGCATCTACGCGGCGACCAAGTTCTTCATCTTCACCCAGGCCAGCGGCCTGATCATGCTGGTGGCGATCCTTGGTCTGGTGCTGGTCAACTACAACACCACCGGTGTGCTGACCTTCAACTACAGCGACCTGCTGAAGACGCAACTGCCGGCAGGCACCGAATACCTGCTGATGCTCGGCTTCTTCATCGCCTTCGCGGTGAAGCTGCCGGTGGTGCCGTTCCATTCCTGGCTGCCTGACGCCCATGCCCAGGCGCCGACCGCAGGCTCCGTGGACCTGGCCGGTATCCTGCTCAAGACTGCGGCCTACGGTCTGCTGCGCTTCGCGCTGCCGCTGTTCCCCAATGCTTCGGCCGAGTTCGCGCCGATCGCCATGACACTCGGCCTGATCGGCATCTTCTACGGGGCTTTCCTGGCCTTCGCGCAGACCGACATCAAGCGCCTGATCGCCTTCTCCAGCGTTTCGCACATGGGCTTCGTGCTGATCGGCATCTATTCGGGCAGCCAGCAAGCGCTGCAAGGGGCGGTGATCCAGATGCTCGCCCACGGTCTGTCGGCCGCGGCGCTGTTCATCCTGTCCGGCCAGCTGTACGAGCGTCTGCACACCCGTGACATGCGTCAGATGGGCGGTCTGTGGCACCGCATCGCCTACCTGCCGGCCATCAGCCTGTTCTTCGCCGCGGCCTCCCTGGGCTTGCCGGGCACCGGCAACTTCGTCGGCGAGTTCCTGATCCTGATCGGCAGCTTCGCCCACGTGCCCTGGATCACCGTGATCGCTACCACGGGCTTGGTGTTCGGTTCGGTGTACTCGCTGATCATGATCCACCGCGCCTACTTCGGTCCGTCCAAGGGCGACACCGTGCTGGCCGGCATGGATGGCCGCGAGCTGACCATGGTGCTGGGCCTGGCGGTCCTGCTGATCGTGCTTGGCGTGTATCCGCAGCCGTTCCTCGACACTTCTGCCGCCACCATGAGCGGTGTGCAGCAGTGGCTCGGTTCCGCTTTCACTCAACTCGCTTCGGCCCGGTAAGAGCGTTATGGAATTCACCACTCAACACTTCATCGCACTGGCGCCGATGCTGATCACCACCATCACCACCGTCGTGGTGATGCTGGCGATCGCCTGGAAGCGCAACCACTCACAAACCTTCCTGTTGTCCACCATCGGCCTGAACCTGGCGCTGCTGTCGATCATCCCGGCCATGAAGGTCGCGCCCCTGGCGGTGACCGGTCTCATCACCATCGACCATTTCGCCTGCCTGTACATGGCCTTGATGCTGGTGGCGACCCTGGCGTGCGTGACGCTGGCGCACGCTTACCTGGGCGAAGGCGCCACCGGCTACCCCGGCAACCGCGAAGAGCTGTACCTGCTGTTGCTGATGTCGGCCCTGGGTGGCCTGGTGCTGGTCAGCGCCAACCATTTGGCCGGGCTGTTCATCGGCCTGGAGCTGCTATCGGTGCCGGTCTATGGTCTGGTGGCCTATGCCTTCTTCAACAAACGCTCTCTGGAAGCGGGCATCAAGTACATGGTGCTGTCGGCGGCCGGATCTGCGTTTCTGCTGTTCGGCATGGCGCTGCTGTATGCCGATGCCGGCAGCCTGAGCTTCGCCGGGATCGGCAAGGCGCTGGCTAGTACCGGCATGCCGAGCCTGCTGGCGCAGCTGGGTCTGGGCATGATGCTGGTGGGCCTGGCCTTCAAGCTGTCGCTGGTGCCCTTCCACCTCTGGACCCCGGACGTCTACGAAGGCGCTCCTGCGCCGGTGGCAGCCTTCCTGGCAACCGCCAGCAAGGTGGCGGTGTTCGCCGTAGTGGTACGGCTGTTCATGCTGTCGCCAGCTGCCAGCAGCGGCGTGCTGAGCACGGTGCTGGCCGTTATCGCGGTGGCGTCGATCCTGGTCGGCAATCTGCTGGCTCTGACCCAGAGCAACCTCAAGCGTCTGCTCGGTTATTCGTCGATCGCCCACTTCGGCTATCTGCTGATCGCCCTGGTGGCGAGCAAGGGCTTGGCCGTCGAGGCGATGGGTGTGTATCTGGTCACCTACGTGATCACCAGCTTGGGTGCGTTCGGTGTCATCACGTTGATGTCTTCGCCCTACGCCGGCCGTGACGCCGATGCACTGTACGAGTACCGCGGCCTGTTCTGGCGCCGGCCGTACCTGACCGCCGTGCTGACCGTGATGATGCTGTCGCTGGCCGGTATTCCGCTCACAGCGGGCTTCATCGGCAAGTTCTACATCATCGCTACTGGCGTACAGTCGCAACTGTGGTGGTTAACCGGTGCCTTGGTAGTCGGCAGCGCCATCGGCGTTTACTACTACTTGCGGGTGATGGTGACCCTGTACCTGGCCGAACCCAACCTGCGTCGCCACGATGCGCCGCTCAAGTGGGAACAGCGCACTGGTGGCGTGATGCTGCTGGCTATCGCCATTCTGGCCTTCGTACTGGGCGTCTACCCGCAGCCGCTGCTGGACCTTGTCCAGCAGGCCGGGCTGCCGCTACTGGGCTGAGTATCTGACGCACTACGCAAAACACCCCGCCTCGGCGGGGTGTTTTTTTTTCGATCTCAACGGCCGCTGACAGCGCCATCCGTATCTTTGGTCAACGCCGCTTGGCGCAGGGCACGATCGGCTTTGGGCAGACTGACATCGGGATTGGGCATCCCGCTAGGGGACAGCTCGTGGGTCATCTCGAATTCGGCGCGCACCGACCAGCCACAGGCTTCTGCCGAGCATTGCAGATACGCGATACGCAAAAAGATATGTTTTCCCTCACTGGTGCGAATCCTCATGCGGCTGTGGCAGTGCGGGCACACCAGACGATACCCGCTCACGAATGGCTCCACCGACGGTCGGTCGATGCCATTGCATATAAGTTATTTCCGCAATTTATGTCAGTATTCATGAATAGTGCGAGTTTAATAGTCGGATTTTCGATACTCATAGCGGCGGTTCCCGATTCAATCGTGAGAGAAGTATTTGTAACGAGTAGTTTACGCTCAGGAAAAGCCGTTAACTAGTCATGGATATTCAAAATGAGTAACACCTCAGTAAGCCTCCTGCTCGCTCGATTGAAATTGCTGACCCAGTCAGAGAGCGACGCCCAACTCTCCAAAGCCTTGCACATCAGCCCGCAAACCCTGAGCAGCTGGAAGGTACGCGACAGCATTCCTTACGCATTTTGCGTAAAAATCGCCCGTATTTACGCCTGCTCCCTAGACTGGCTGCTGTTAGGCGAAGGAGAGCCGCAACGTGCGCCTGGCGGTCTTGACGAATGGGAAAGCGCGCTGCTGGCGCAATTGCGCACCCTCACTCAACCCGACCGCCAGGCGATTCTGGTTCAGGTTCAAGACAGGCAACGTTTGCAGCAGCTGGAGCTGCAAGTGCAGTCGCTGCATGCGCAGCTGAGCGAGTTACGGGCATGATCGACACGCTGGCGTCGTCCTGGCGTCGGTGCGCGGAACAGGCAACTGTACGGTGCCTCTCCTGGCTTCAGCCCCGACGCCGTAGCCGTTGCAACAGCTCGTGCAGATCCAGACCGTCAAGCCAAACCATGATCTTCAAACTGATCGGAATCACCACCACCGCCGCCGAAAACGCGGCCATGCCGCTGGACAGCATCGGTGCCAAACTCTGAATCAGTGGCTCGAACAAGCACCCCACCCCTGTGCTGAGCACCATCAGTACCAAGCTTTTACGTACGGAGCGCCGTGAGCCGGCACCGAGCATCAGCCACACCTTCATACGTCCTCTGGCCAGGCTGACCAGCAATGCGCCCAGCACAGCGCCGAAGATCACGCGCGGATCGACCTCCAGAAAGGCAACCGCCTGCTCACAGGCCTGGATCAGCGATTCGTCAGCCATGTTTTACCCTCGCACGGTGCCGGTTCACCTGGGGTACGGCGCACAAAGCGCGCTGCGTTTCGTATTCCAGATACTGTCGGTAGCAGCGCGACAACGTTTGGCCCGAAGCGTGCCCGGCCAGGTCTTCCAGGCGCTTGAAACCACGGGCGCGCAGTGCTCGACGCCATTGGGCAAACTCCTGGGCCGCAGTGATGGCCGCGCCGCACGCGGCCAGATACAGTTGCGCGTCGCTGACCGACGCGTGCAACGACAGCCGCTCGCGCAAGGTGGCCAGATCGACCCGTGGCCAGAACGGATCGTGGCAGTCGGCGTAGCGCTTGACATCATCGGAGTGTGGATCGGGCGGGCCTGCTTCAGCGCTCATCCCCCACCTCCCCGCCATCGTCCAGCAGCTTGTAGCGGATGGCTTTGATCACAGCCGCTACCCGCGTCTCCACCTCGAATTTGCGCAGGAGGTTGCCGACATGGAAGTTCACCGTCGATTCCTTGCAGCCCAGGATCTGGCCAATTTCCCAGGAGGTTTTACCGTAGGCGCACCAAAGCAGGACTTGCTGTTCGCGTGGCGTCAAACGGATGGTCGGTTCAGGCTGCCGGTTTAACGGGAGAGTAGATGCAGTGTGCATGATCGAGCTCCGCAAGCGTGAGGCCACCCCATAACGGGATAGCGAGGCGTCCACCTTACGAAGCCGATGGGTCCGGGCTCCATCGCCTGCACTTGTAGAGCGCGGGTTCACAATCACGGCTCACCGACACGGCGCGATCGCCGAAAAAAGCCGTGCTTCGACGGCGCTTTCGCGCGTCTCAACGCCACTGCCCGCTTGCCATCGCTTGGAGTTGCATGATGCGCCCCGCCCTACCCTGCTTCCTACTCGCCCTGTTTCCCGTTGCGGTCAGTGCCGCCGATACCGCGCCCTTGGAGCTGGACCAAGTGCTGATCGACGATGCCAGCACCGAGCAGGAACGCGCGGCCGCGCGTCTACAGGCTCAGCCCGGCGCCAGCAATCTGGTCGATCTGGAGCGAGTCGAACAGGGCCGCGTTTCCACTAATCAGGACGTGCTCGCCTACCAGCCAGGGGTATTTGCCCAATCGGCTGGCAACGAGGGGATCAAGCTGTCGATTCGCGGCTCTGGCATCAACCGCGCACCGGGCGCGCATGGTTCGGGTGTGTATGCGATGTTCGACGGCCTGCCACTGACCGGCCCCGGCGGCACGCCTTACGAACTGCTCGAGCCGCTGTGGCTGAACCGTGTGGAAGTGCTGCGCGGCGCCAACGGCATGCAACGCGGTGCGCTGGCGCTGGGGGGCGCGGTGAACTACATCACCCACACCGGCTACGATGCCGCGCCTTTGCAGGTGCGTTACGAGGTCGGCAGCCGCGGCTACAGCCATCGCCAGATCAGCTCGGGGCAGGTGCTGGGCGATCTCGACTACTATGTGGCGTTGACCGACATGCACTATGACGGCTACCAGACCCACAGCGAGGGCCGCGCCAAAGGAGTAGCCGCCAACCTCGGCTATCGTTTCAACGCCCACCTGGAAACGCGCTTCTACCTGCGCTACCGCGAGACCGACAACCAGCTGGCCGGGCGCCTGACTCAAGCACAGATCAAGCACGACCCACGCGCTGCCAACCCGGTCTACCTGCGCCGCGACGCCAGCCGCCCGCAACCGGGCAGCACCTGGCTGGCGAACAAGACCACCTACACCTTCGACGACGACTCGAGCCTGGTGGCGGGGCTGGTCTATCACGATTTCCCGATGGACCTGCGCGAAGGCCCCAACCGCCTGAAGGTGGCCTACAGCGATGTCAGCGGCACCCTGGACTACCACCGCCGCGACACCCTGGCCGGGCATCAGAGCAACACCACCCTGGGCTGGCGCACCAGCAAGCACCTGCCCAACACCGGCGCTTCGGAATTCGTGCGCGTGCCGGAAGCGTCCAACGGCTTGCGCCCGATAGGCACACGCACGCGCGACTTCAGCTATCAGGGCTCGGACACCGTCCTGCACCTGAGCAACGACCTCGAGCTGCGCCCCGACCTGTGGCTGACCACGGGCCTGGCCATGATCTACACCCGGCGTGAAAGCGCCGTCAGCTACCCGACCGCAGGCGGCAAGGTCAGCCAGCATGACTGGGACTACGCCCCACGGATCGGCCTGCGCTACGACATCGATCCCGCCTTGCAAGTGTTCGGCAACCTCAGCCGCTCGGTCGAGCCGCCGCATCCATGGTCGCTGATCTGGAGCTCGCCGCCAGTGACCGGTGGGCAGATCCAGCCCATCGAAATGCGCAACCAGACGGCCACCACCTTCGAGCTGGGCGCGCGTGGCGACGCGGCCATAGGCCGCTGGGACCTGGCCTGGTACTACGCCCAGGTGCGGCACGAGCTGCTTGCGGTGGAGCTGGTGCCCAACATCAGCACGGCCGAGTTCAACGCCAGCCCCACCGTGCACCAAGGCCTGGAGGCCGGGCTGGACAGCACGCTCTGGCAGCGCGCCGACGGTGGCCGCCTGGGCCTGCGCCAGGCCTACACCTACAGCGACTTCCATTACCGCAACGACACACGCTTTGGCAGCAACCGCCTGCCAGGGCTGCCGGTGCACTACTACCAGGGCGAGTTACGCTACGACTGGCCGAGCGGTTTCTACGCAGCCGCCAACACGCAGCTGGCTTCCAAGGTCCAGGTGGACTATGCCAACAGCCGGCACGCCGATGCCTATGCCGTGTTCGGCGCACGCCTGGGCTGGAATTCGCCCAAGCAGGACTGGCAGACCTGGCTCGACCTGCGCAACCTGGGCGGCGAACGCTACGCGGCTACGGTGACGCCAGGCTTCGATGACAACGGCCAGGACGTGGCGCGCTCGACGCCAGGTGAGGGTCGAGCGGCCTATGTGGGGATGTCTTACAGTTTCAAATGAACATAGGAATGGCCCGGCAATCTCGGGCCGGGCCGCTTGCGAGGAGGGTCAGTCGGGCAGGTTCACCTTGGGCTTGCTGGACGAGAAGATCGCCCAGCTGGAAATGAACAGCGCAGCGATCAATGGCCCGATCACGAAACCGTTGAGGCCGAACACCGACATGCCGCCCAGGGTCGAGACCAGAATCAGGTAATCCGGCATGCGCGTATCTTTGCCCACTAGAATGGGCCGCAGTATGTTGTCGACCAGGCCGATCACCAGCACACAGAAGGCCGTCAGTATGATGGCCTGCCAGTACATGCCCGTGGCCAGGAAATACAAGGCCACCGGCCCCCAGACGATGCCTGCGCCCACGGCGGGCAGCAGCGACAGGAAGGCCATGAGTACGGCCCAGACCAGCGCGCTGGGTATGTCGAGCAGCCAGAAGATGACGCCGCCCAAAGCGCCCTGGGTGATGGCCACCACCAGGTTGCCTTTGACGGTGGCACGCACCACGCGATTGAACTTCAGTTGCAGGCGACGCTTCTGGTCTTCAGGCAGCGGTACGGCCTGACGAATCTTGCGCGCGGTGTCGGGTCCTTCGCGCAGGAAGAAGAACAGCACGTAGAGCATGATGCCGAAGCTTACGATGAAGTCGAACGTGCCCTGGCCGAAGCTGAAGGCCTGAGTCGCGAAGTACTGGCTGCCCTGGCTGGCGAACTGGGTGATCTTCTGGCGCAGGCCGTCTAGGTTGCCCACGCCGAGCCGGTCCAGACCGTTCTGGGCGAACGTGGGCAGCATATGCTTGCCCTGTTCCACGTAACCGGCAATGTCCAGGTTGCCGCTCTGGATGCGCTGGTACAGCGAGGCCCCTTCCTGCACCAGCAGGCCGCTGATGACGATCACCGGCAGGATGGCGATGGTCAGGCATACCGCCAACGTCGCCCCGGCCGCCAGGTTGCGGCGCTTGTTGAAGCGCATGAGCATCTTGCGCTGCATCGGGGCGAAAATGACCGCCAGGACCACGGCCCAGAACATCGCTCCGTAGTAGGGCAGCAAGATCCAAATGAAGGCGATGGTGACTCCGGCCAGCAGCACGGTCAGCGCCTTGTTCTGCAACAGGGTTTCGTTCATGAAGATTCCTCGAGAATTCACCCCATTAGTGCACGGCGCCCCGGCAAAAGTGCCGTTGATGCAGATCAATACTCTGGCACCTTGCCAGCTTTAGCATTCGCGCCTTTTGCCAGGTGCGCCATGACCCTCCCCAACAAGCCCGAATTGCTGGCACCGGCCGGTAGCTTGCAGACCTTGCGCTATGCCTTCGCCTACGGCGCAGACGCGGTGTACGCCGGTCAGCCGCGCTACAGCCTGCGGGTGCGCAACAACGATTTCGACCACCACACCTTGGCCCAAGGCATCGCCGAGGCCCACGCGTTGGGCAAGCGGCTGTACGTGGTGGTGAACATCGCGCCGCACAACGCCAAGCTCAAGACCTTCCTCAAGGACCTGGCGCCGGTGATCGCCATGGGGCCGGACGCGCTGATCATGTCCGATCCCGGCCTGATCATGCTGGTGCGCGAGCACTATCCGCAGATGCCGGTGCATTTGTCGGTGCAAGCCAATACGGTGAACTGGGCCAGCGTGCGGTTCTGGCAGAGCCTGGGGCTGACGCGGGTGATCCTGTCGCGCGAGCTGTCGCTGGAGGAGATCGAAGAGATTCGCCAGCAGGTGCCGAACATGGAACTGGAAGTGTTCGTGCACGGCGCCTTGTGCATGGCTTATTCCGGCCGTTGCCTGCTGTCCGGCTACCTCAACCGGCGCGACGCCAACCAGGGCAGCTGCACCAATGCCTGTCGCTGGAAGTATCAGGCCAGCGCCGCGAGCGAAAACGTCACCGGCGAGATCGTCCGTCAGGTCGAGCCCACCCTGGGCCTGGGCGCCCCTACCGAGCAGGTGTTCCTGCTGCAGGAAAGCAATCGTCCCGACGAGGCCATGCCCGCCTTCGAGGACGAACATGGCACCTACATTATGAATGCCAAGGACCTGCGCGCCGTACACCATGTGGCTCGCCTGGCCGCGATGGGTGTGCATTCGCTGAAGATCGAAGGCCGTACCAAGTCGCACTTCTACTGCGCCCGTACCGTGCAGGCCTACCGCCAGGCCATCGACGACGCGGCCGCCGGCAGGCCGTTCGACCGCAGCCTGATGGACAACCTCGAATCGCTCGCCCAGCGCGGTTACACCGAAGGCTTTCTGCGCCGCCATGTGCATGACGAATATCAGAACTACCAGCGCGGCAACTCTGTGTCCGAACGTCAGCAATTCGTCGGCGAGCTGACCGGCTTGCGGGTCGAAGGCTTGGCCGAGGTCCGGGTGAAGAACCGCTTCGCCCTGGGTGATCATCTGGAGCTGATGACGCCGGGCGGCAACTACCATTTCGACCTGCATTGCCTGCGCGACAAGCAACAGCACGCCATCGAAGTCGCGCCCGGGGACGGCCATGTGGTGTACCTGCCGATTCCGGAGCAGGTGCCGCTGGCGTTCGGCCTGTTGCTGCGCGATTTACGCACCTGACGATTCGGTCATGTGGCTGTCAGCAGGCTGACAGCCCGGTGCAGTGACAATGCCCGAACAGGGCCCTATGCTCGCCACCGGCTCGATGAACCCTATGACCTGCGCCGGGAGGCACTTCGAACATGCAGCGTAAATACCTGCTCACCCTTGCCCTGCTCGCCATTGCCGGAATCGCTCAGGCGGCGCAGACGATCGATGTCTACCGCGACCCCAACTGTGGCTGTTGCAAACAGTGGATCGGCCATCTGCGCGCCAACGGCTTCACCGTCAACGACCATGTAGAGCCGCAGATGAGCGCGGTCAAGCAACGCCTGGGCGTGGCGCCGCGCCTGGCTTCATGTCACACGGCAGTGATCGACGGCAAATTCGTCGAAGGCCACGTGCCGGCCGAGCAGATTCACGCGTTGCTGGCCCGCGACGACCTCAAGGGCATCGCCGTACCCGGCATGCCGATGGGCTCGCCGGGCATGGAGATGGGCGACCGCCAGGACGCCTATAAAGTGATCGGCCTGACCCACGACGGTAAGGACGTGACGGTCGCCGAATACTGATGCTGGCGTGGGCCGCCCTGTTCTTCAGCGCTTTCGGTGCCGCCACGCTGCTGCCCTTGCAGTCCGAAGCCGTGCTGGCCAGCCTGCTCCTGCGCGAGCCGCAGGCCTGGCTAGGGCTGCTGCTGGTGGCCACGCTCGGCAATGTGCTGGGGTCATTGGTGAACTGGTGGCTGGGGCGGATCGTCGAGCAGCTGCGCCATCGCCGCTGGTTTCCGTTCAACGCCGGCCAGCTCGCACGCGCACAACGGCGCTATCGACGCTGGGGCGCCTGGTCGCTGCTGTTGAGCTGGGTACCCGTGATCGGTGATCCGCTGACCTTGATCGCCGGTATCCTGCGCGAACCGCTCTGGCGCTTCGTGATGCTGGTGACGCTAGCCAAGGGCGGCCGTTACCTGGTAGTCGTTCTGCTGACCTTGGGGGTGTTCAAGGCAGGTTGACGGCGCAGGGGAAGCGTTGCAGTTGCATCTCGCATAGGCGGCTCAACGTGCGCTGGTAGGGAAAGGCCAGGTAGCCCTCGGTGTAGAGCTGGTCCAATGGCACGGCGGCTTCTAGGTACAGCGCCACGCGGCGGTCGTAGCACTCGTCCACCAGGGCGATGAAGCGGCGCACGCTGTCGTCCTTGGGCGCCAGGGCGGGCAGATGGCGGTCGCCCGCCGCGATCCGCTCGGCGCCGTCCTCGGTGCCGCGGGCAATGCGCCCGCTCCGCTGAGTGCCGCTCAGGCAGGGCACACCTTCCAGCAGGAGCGCCGCGAACTGGTCGCACAAGGCCATGAACTCGGTCGCGGCCAGGGGTTGCGCGCACAAGGCGTCGAAGTGGCACCAGAGCACCCTGCCGCTGCGCTGGAGCACTTCGATGCGTCGGGTGCCGATGCTCAATGGCGCGCTACTCACGCCCTGGCCTGCGCTCAAGCGCTCGAACACAGGCTGCAAGGCCCCGCCTTCGCCAGGCTCGGCAACCCAGTAACGCTGGCAATGGAGACCGGGATGCAAGCGGTGGTCCTGCCCTCCTGCCACCTCTACCACCTGCATGTGCCCTTGCATGGCGGTAATCGCAGGCACGAATCGCTGGCGATTGAAACCGTCGCTGTACAGCTGTGCGGGTGGCTGATTCGACGTGGCGACGATCGCCACGCCCTGGTCGAACAGCGCCTGGAACAACCGCCCCAGCAACATGGCATCGCCAATATCGCTGACGAACAGTTCGTCGAAGCACAGGACGCGAATGTCTTGGGCCAGGGCCTCGGCCAGTGCCCCCAAGGGGTCGGGCGTGCCGCTGAGCTGGAACAGTCGCCGATGCACCCAGGCCATGAAATGGTGGAAGTGCTGGCGCCGCGCGGGTACGCGCAAGGTGCGGTGGAACAGGTCCATCAGCCAGGTCTTGCCGCGCCCCACAGGGCCCCACAGGTATACGCCCTGGGTTTGACGACCCTGGTGCAGCGCTTCGAAGCAGGTCTGCAGCGATTCCACAGCGCTCGCTTGGGCCGCGTCCGCTACGATCTCGCCCCGCATCAGCGCGCTGCGGTACTGCGTGAGCGGACTCTCTTGGGACATGCCAGGGGCCTTGGGTAAAAGCGCTCAGTGTACCTGCGCTTGCACCCCAGTTGCGGAAGCAAAAACGGCAGACGCGAAAAAACCCACCATCAGCGACTGCTGTGGCGAGTGAGAATTCTTTGGAATAAATGGCAGGGGCGGCTGGATTCGAACCAACGCATGGCAGGATCAAAACCTGCTGCCTTACCGCTTGGCGACGCCCCTGTATCGATTCGACGATGCTGCACTGTCGGATTGATGTTCCTGCTGGATGACAACCCTTGTTGTCGAGGAATGCGTGGCACTTTAACAGCGACCTTTCGATCTGTGAAGCCTCAATCGCAAAAATATTTCAGAAAAACAGCGAGTTACCGGATCTGCAAACACACCGCATCCAGCATAGTACCGCTCGTCGGTTTTTTTGCCCGCTTCGCTTAACAACGGCGTGTTTGCTCATTCCAAGACTGTGAATGACTTCAGTGCTCATCAGGAGGATGCCATGCCCGTTTCACACGACCTGTACCAGGATCTGCAATACCCCCGCGAAATCGTCCAGCAGCGCCGTCAGCAGGACGCCAAGCTGGACCGTCTGCTGGACGAATACGTGGACATCGACAATCAGGTGCTGGCTGCCGAGTCCATCTCGGCCGGCAACTTCGTCGACGAGGATCTGCGCCATCTCAAGGAGCGCCGCCTCGCGGTCAAGTACATGATCGAAAGCCAATTGGAACGTAAAGACCTTCACGCGCGCGGCTGACCCCGCACGCTGGAAACTGACGTCTCCTGAGCACGTTTCGCCCGGCTGCTTGGCCGTCGCGGTAGGCCCCCGGTATCATGCCGGCCCTACCGCGATCTGGCTCACGGCTCATGCACACCCTCGACGATCTCTACGCTGGCCGCCTGCACGGTGCCACGCGCCTAGACCTCAGCGCCCAGCTGCGCGAGTTCCCGCCCGAAATCTTCGATCTGGCCGATAGCTTGGAAGTGTTGAACCTCACGGGCAACCAGCTGAGCGAGCTGCCCCACGACCTGCATCGCCTGACAAGGCTCAAGGTGCTGTTCTGTTCGCACAACCTGTTTACCGAACTGCCCCCTGGGCTGGACAAATGCACCCAGTTGCACACTGTAGGTTTCAGAAACAACCGCATCGTTCGCGTCGATGAGCAGGCCCTGCCCCCAGGCTTACGCGCCTTGATCCTTACCGACAATGCGCTGGTCACCTTGCCCGACGCCCTGGGCAATTGCCGGCACTTGCAAAAGCTGATGCTCACCGGCAATCGTCTGCAGGCGCTGCCCGAAAGCCTCGAGCAGTGTCAGGGCCTGGAGCTGCTGCGCATCGCCAACAACCGCCTGCCTGCCCTACCCGACTGGTTGCTGCGCATGCCCCGCCTGGCCTGGCTGGCCTACGCCGGCAACCCGCTGCCGATGCGCTTGCAGGCCCCCACCGCGCCCCAGGACTATCCGCAGATCCCATGGTCGGCGCTGACCCTGCAAGCGGAAGTGGGACGGGGCGCGTCCGGCGTCGTTTACCAAGCCAGCTGGCAAGGCCGAACCGCTCCCGTGGCGGTGAAGGTCTACAAAGGCGCGCTCACCAGCGATGGCTCACCACAGGCGGAGATGAGCGCGTGCCTGGCCGCCGCCGACCATCCGCACCTGGTCGAGGTGCTGGGCCGTGTCGACGATCACCCTGAACACATGCCGGCCCTGGTCATGCACCGTATCGACAGCCACTGGCGCAACCTGGCCGGCCCTCCAAGCCTGGACAGCTGCACCCGCGACCGTTACGACACGGCGCTGCGCCTGGGCTTGCCCGCGCTGCTGCGGCTGCTTGCGGGCGTAGCCTCTGCCGCGGCCCATCTGCATGCCACAGGTCTGCTGCACGGTGACCTGTATGCCCACAACATTCTGTTCGCGCCGAACGGCCAGTGCCTGCTCACCGACTTCGGCGCCGCCTCGTTCCACCCGGCAAGCGAAGCGTCGGGCCAAGCGCTGGAAGCGTTGGAAGTGCGCGCGTTCGGCATTCTCATGCACGAGTTGCTTGACCTCGATCAGCACGTGGACGCCGAGTTGCAGGCCTTGGCCGAGCATTGCATGCAGGCTGCGGTCGAACAGCGCCCACGCTTTGCGCAACTGGCCAATGCGTTGCGCCAGCGCGCGGCCAGCACCGCACATTGATCTGCACACGAGCACCCCATGGACATCGAACAGGCGCGAACATTTCTGGAAATCATCCGCTGCGGCAGCCTGGTGGCTGCTGCCGAGCGTCTGTTCGTGTCGCAAACGGCGATCACCGCACGGGTGCAACGCCTGGAGCGGCATCTGGGCTGCACGCTGTTCCGACGCAGCCGCAACGGCGTGAGCCTGACGCCCGATGGCGAGGCCTTCGTACCGTACGCCAACCAACTGCTGCAAACTTGGGAAGCCGCGCGACGCGACCTGCCCTTGCCAAAGGGGCGCCGGCAACTGTTGCAGGTGGGGGCCGAAATCAGCCTGGGCAACCCGTTGCTGCTGGAATGGGTCGGTGCCTTGCACGATGCGTTGCCCGAACACGCCATCCGCAGCGAAGTCGGTGACGACGAGGCACTGCTGCGCAAGGTCGAGGTGGGCCTGCTCGACGCTGTGCTGGTATACCGGCCCCATTACGGGCCTGGATTGCAGGTCGAGCAGGTGCTGGAAGAAAAATTGGTGCGGGTACGCCGCGTCGATCGCCACGAGCCCTATCTGTACATCGACTGGGGCGAAACCTTCCGTCGCCAACATGACGCCGCACTGCCGGATTGCGCCCGCGCTGAACTGTCGTTCAACCTGGGGCCGCTGGCCCTGCAGTTCATCTTGCAACGCGGCGGCAGCGGCTACTTCCGCACCCGTGTGGTGCAGAGCTACCTCGATAGCGGTGTACTGGAGCGCGTGCCACAGGCGCCCGAGTTCACCTACCCCACTTTCCTGGTCTATCCGCGCAGAGAAGACGCAGCCTTGCAGCAAGCGCTGGCGGTATTGCGCCGTCTGCTGAGCGACGCCAACAGCGACTGGTCACAGCGCTGGGACCCGTTGATCTGAGGGTGCCGAGCTGTGGCTGATCCAGTGCCGAGCGAGGCCGGCGATCAGGTCGGTCTGGGTGATCACGCCCACCAAGGTCTGCCCTTCCAGCACCGGCAGGCAGTGCAAACCCTGCTCGCAAAGAAGCGGCAGCACTTCGTGCAGGGGCTCGTCGCTGGCCACGCTGACCACACGGCGGCTCATGATCTGCGCCAGACGTACAGGCTGTCGGGCCAAGGGTGCACGCCAACTGAAACGCGCGCGCGCCATGGCGGGCGCCACCAGGTCGCTAAGGCTGACGATGCCGACCAGCTGGCCGGCGTCGAGCACCGGAAGCGTCTTGAGGTGGTGCGAGGACAGCAGTTTCCAGGCCTGTTCAAGCGTGGTGTCAGGGCTGGCGAACTGCACGTCCCGCGCCATGACCGAACTTGCGCGGATGCCGCCCAGGCTGCGCCGCAGCGCCTGCCGTTCGGTCGCCTGAATGATGCGTTCGAGTTCGTCGCGGGTCACGTCGACGTACTCGCCCAGTGCCTCCAGAGCCTGGTCCAAGTCGTCGGTGGTCGCGCCGATCCGTTCACTGGGCAAGGGGTCACGGGTGTGGTGCAGGTCTTTGCGCGGCGCCCCAGCCTTGGGGTAGCGCACGCCGGTCAAGGCGTTGTAGGCCACGCCCACGGCCAGTAGCACCAGAACGTTGAGCAGCACAGGTTCGAGCAGGTGGTCTCCAAGCGCGACCAGCCCGGGGTCGGCCAGGACCGCGGTGACCGCCACCGCCGCGCCGGGCGGATGCAGGCAGCGCAACAGGCACATCAGCGCCAGCGAGCCGCCGAGCGCGAGGGCGGCCACCCACAGTTCGCTGCCCAGCCCATGGCGCAGCAACAGGCCAAGCAGGCACGCCGAGGCATAACTGCCCAACACCGGCCAAGGCTGCGCCAAGGGGCCGGAATGCACGGCGAATATCAGCACCGCCGAAGCGGCCAACGGTCCGAGCAGATGCAGGGCGATTTGCGTGCCGAACGCCTGGCTGCACAGATGACCGGCGATGAGAAGCGCCAACGCGGTGCCGAGTGCGGCGCGCAGCCATTGCCAAGGGGGGATATGCAGCGAAGGGGGTATGAGACGGCGCAGAACGCGGAGCACTGTGGTCATGGGCGTGGGAAATCTGATATCCGGGCAATTGTAAAGGCCTGGGCAGGCGAGCAGCGCGTGTCCAGGCGATCGCCTTTAGGGCGACGACATCGTACGAGTAACGGCTAGTCTGACCGATCGAGCCATGCGCGGCCAATTCAAACGGTTGCAGGCTCGGTGCAATATTTTTGCATTCGGCCATGCTCGGCACACGGGTCGGCGGCGCCCTAATGCGCTCTACGCGGCAGCACGATCTCGACCCGCAGCCCGCCCAAGGGGCTTTGCAGCAGGGCGATACGCCCATTCCAGGCCTCGACGATGTCGCGGACGATCCCCAGGCCCAGACCATGACCGGCCACCTGCTCGTCCAGGCGCGAGCCGCGCTCGAGCACGTGCTGGCGGGCCGTCTCCGGAATGCCCGGTCCGTCGTCGTCTACCCACAGCCGATAGCCTGTGGCGTTTTCGACGATGTTCAAGCGCACTTCGCTGTCGGCCCATTTACAGGCGTTGTCGAGCAGATTGCCCAACAGCTCCAGCATGTCTTCGCGGTCCCATGGCAATAACAGCCCAGGCGCGAGGTCGCAGTGCAACTGCAAGCCATCGCCATGCACCATGCCCAGAGTCGCCACCAGCTCTGACAGTTCGGCGTCGCAATCGAAATGCACACCCGGCAACGCATCGCCGGCCAGCCGTGCGCGGTTGAGTTCGCGGCTCAGACGCTGGTGGATCTGCTCCAACTGCGCCTGCATCTGCGCACTGACTTCGGGCGCATCGCGCAGCCGCTCGCTGCTGGCCAGGCTGACCAACACCGCCAGCGGCGTTTTCAGCGCATGCCCCAGATTGCCGAGGGCATTGCGCGAACGCCGCAGGCTGTCCTCGGTGTGCGCCAGCAAGTGGTTGATCTGCGCCACCAAAGGCTCCAGCTCCACCGGCACCTGGCTGTCCAACTGCGAGCGCTGGCCCTGCTGCAATTGGGCGATCTGCCGACGCGCACGCTCCAACGGCCGCAGCGAACGAGTCACGGTGATGCGTTGCAGGACCAGAATTAGGGTCAGGGCGACCAGGCCCAGGCCGAGACCGATCTGCTGCATATGCCGGAATCCTTGGCGCACCGGCGTGTAGTCTTGAGCCACGCTAATGGAAATATCCCGCCCGAGGCGCCGGTAGTCGGCACGGTAGACCAGCAACTGCTGACCTTCAGGCCCCAGCTCCTGCTTGTCTTCCAGGCCCACCTGGCTGGGTTGGAGCATGTCCAGGTCCCATAGCGAGCGGGAACGCCAGCTGCCTTCGGGAAAGTCGATGCGGAAGTAGTAGCCTGAAAAAGGCCGGTGGTAGGCGGCGGAAATGCGTCGTTCGTCCAGTTGCAGGCCGGTCGAACCCCGCACCAGCGCGGCCAGCAGGTTTTCGCTTTCCTTGCGCAGGCCTGCTTCCAGGTAACGTTGCAGGCCCGCTTCGAACAACCACAGGGTCGACTGCGCCAACACCAGGCCGACCGTGACCAGCACCGCGATCAGCCCCAGGCTCAGGCGCCCTTGGATCGACTTCAATCGCCGCTCCCGGCATATAAGTACCCCTGGCCACGCCGCGTTTCGATGACGCTGCGCCCCAGCTTGCGCCGAAGGTGGTTCACATGCACTTCAAGCACGTTGGAGTCGCGCTCGGTCTCGCCGTCGTACAAGTGTTCGGCCAGATGGCTTTTCGAGAGGATCTGTTTGGGATGCAGCATGAAGTAACGCAACAGGCGAAACTCCGCAGCGGTCAGGGCGATGTCGACGCCGTCGCGGCTGACGCACTGACGACGCTCGTCCAGTTGCAAGCCTGCCGCCTCCAGGCTCGGCTGGTTGGCCAGGCCACGGGCACGGCGCAGCAGCGACTGGATACGCAGTTGCAATTCTTCGGGATGGAACGGTTTGCTCAGATAATCGTCGGCGCCGGCCTTCAGGCCTTCGATGCGCTCGGCCCACGAACCGCGGGCGGTCAGGACCAGCACCGGCGTGGCCAAGCTGGCGGCACGCCATTGCGCCAATACCTCAAGCCCCGGCAAGCCGGGCAAACCCAGGTCGAGGATGATCAGATCGTAGGGCTCGCTCTGCCCTTGGTAGACCGCGTCGCGGCCATCGGCCAGCCAATCGACGGCATAGCCTTGGCGCTGCAACGCGGCGGTCAACTCATCGGCCAGGGGAACGTTGTCTTCGACCAGCAACAGACGCATTCAGTCGTCTTCCTCATCTTTGAGCAGCTCACCTGTCGCGGCGTCGAACTTGATTTCACGCACGACTCCCTGCGGGGTCAGGATTTCCACTTCGTATTCGTAACGGCCGTGTTCCTGCTCGAGTTCGGCTTCCAACAAGCGCGCCCCGGGGTAACGCCCCAAGGCGGCTTCGAGCAATCGCTCGAGGGGCACGATGATGCCCCGGTGCCGCAGTTCGAGCGCTTCGTCCTGGTCGAGGTCGCGGCCGACCGCCAGCGAACTGGCGGCCAGCAGGCACAGGGCCAGGTAGCGGACGGGCCGGGCCAGGGGTCGCATCAGCGGTCCTGTTCGTCCTTCAGGACTTCGCCGGTCTTAGCGTCGAGGGCTACGTCCCACTCGACGTTGTTGGTGTCGCGCAGTTCGACCTTGTAGATGTAGCGGCCGTACTCGTCTTCCAGCTCGCTGTCGGTCACGGTCGAGCCGGGGTGCTTGGCGACGGCGGCGGCTTTAAGCTCGTCGAGGGACTTGATGGTCTTGTTGCCGACCAGCTTGACCACTTCGTCGGGTTGAACATCTTTGGCGAAGGCGGCGGCGCTGGCGAAGGTCAAGGTGGCGGCAGTGAACAGGGCAGTCAAAGTTTTCATGGTGTACTCCATTGAGGTCTAGAAGTTGTCTACGCAATCAAGACTACTGCCGGGGGCTTAACTGAACCTGAAAAGCGCGGACGCCATCTTAACCCAGCGCTGCCCCCGAACTGGGACTCTGACCTTCGCCCCGCGCGAACGACTCGGTTTTTGTCGATCGGGACGCTGGGGCGGAAATCGAAGCCCACCGACGCCCGTCGCACAATGCGCAGGTTGTGGAATGGAAACAGGGTAAGATGCGGCCTTTCGCAGCTATACAGGTCCACCCGTGGAAATCTTCAAGGAATTTACCTTCGAATCGGCTCACCGCCTGCCCAACGTGCCCGCTGGCCACAAATGCGGTCGTCTGCACGGCCATTCGTTCAAGGTCGCCCTGCACCTGACTGGCCCGCTCGACCCGCACACTGGCTGGATCCGCGACTTCAGCGAGATCAAAGCGGTGTTCAAGCCGATCTACGACCGGCTCGACCACAACTATCTCAACGACATTCCCGGCCTAGAAAACCCTACCAGCGAAGTGATCGCGCAGTGGATCTGGAATCAGGTCAAACCGCTGTTGCCCGAGTTGTCCAAAGTTCGGATCCATGAAACCTGCACCAGCGGGTGCGAATATACCGGCGATTAAAACCACCTCGACCTCAATGCCCCGGCAACCATTGTGCTTGCCAGGGCATGCGTTCAAGGTCGCGCGACGCCCATTTCCATGATCTCTATCAACAACCAGCCCTCTTCACCCATGTCTTCATTGAGGTAAGGATGGCTGCTTTTATTGACGAAATAACGGGTGTCTTCTTTGATGCGTTTGACCGCTTTGCCATGCAGGCTGATCAACTGCATCGGCCCCACCATCATGCCTCGCGATAGCCCCTCGGTTGGAAAACCTTCTAGGTGCCATATCATGGACCTTGCAGCGAAGGCGTCATGCCCGGGTTCATCGGAGGTCGAGTAGAGCCCCAGATACCCATTGTTGTTTATGTCCAGTCGATAATTTGAGTACTCCCAACTCCGGGTGTTCTCATCCGAACCGGCAGCACGGATTTCGTAATCGTGTTCCCCGTCCGTTTCGTAGCAGCCGAACCAGAATTGCGTTTTGAACTTACGCTTGTTCACGCCCCATGAATTCACCGCTTTTTTAGTGAAGGTGTCGACACCGGCATGCAACCAACCCTCCGATTCCGTTATGGCATCATTAGTTGTCGTACCGATCCGTAGCTCGCGGGCGGCTTCAAAGGAGCCGGGTGCCGAATCGGTAGTACTCCAGTACAGTTTGGCCCGGAAGCTCTTTTCCGGCATGAATTGGTAATAGCCCATGGTCGTTCTCCTTGGTGGAATGGCAAAGGTGAACGTAAACGAGCGGGTCCGGCGTTATCAGCGGGAAATGCACCATGGAGCACGCGGTTGCCGCGCGGGCCCGGCAGGCTAATCAGCGCCCGTCTGTCGCGGCGCTCAGCGCGGGATGGGGCGGCACTGTCGCATTGATCACTTGAATGGCCATGCGACCACGCTGGCCGCGCTGGTCGTTGAGGTAAGCCCTGCCTTTTTCGATCAGGCGGCGTGTCACACGTCCGGTCGGGCCGAACAACTCGAGCCCCGTTCGAATGTCGCCATCCTGCAGATCCTTTGGATCGAGCCCCTCTAGGGTCCACAGCGGCGTAACCTTGCCCTTGCGGTAACGGAACAGCAATCCCTGGCTGTCGAAGGGTGCGTCGCCTCCCGGTAGATCGAGATGCAGAGAAGGTACTGGATCGGGCATGCCCACTTCCACGCGCGGCGGCATGTGCAGGGGTGAACTGCCCGCCGGGGTATCGGTCGGGTACATCCCTAGGTATCCGCCGCGGCTAACGTCCAGCACATATTCCAGTTCCGGCCAGCGATACACGTTGATGCCTGCGTAGGCAGGGCGTATTTCGTAGGCGTACAGCTCGCCGATTTGATAGACACCGAACCAGAAGTATTCGCAGTAGATGCGTTGACGGGGCTCGAGAAACGGCAGGTTGTCGT
This sequence comes from Pseudomonas sp. MLB6B, assembly GCF_054508135.1. Lineage (NCBI taxonomy): Bacteria > Pseudomonadati > Pseudomonadota > Gammaproteobacteria > Pseudomonadales > Pseudomonadaceae > Pseudomonas > Pseudomonas sp. MLB6B. The sequence continues at coordinate 3,694,246 of NZ_CP199313.1, forward strand.
GCAGGGAGGACTGGATTTCTTCGGGGCGGTAGTCACGGCCTGACATCAGCCAGCCGTCATCACCGTTCCAGTCGTTGAATTCGACCCAGATCGGCTTGACCAGCTCACCTCGGGATTTCAGCAACTGGCGTGGGCTGATCGACTCTTCACCGAATTGCCAGAAGCACCTGGCATTGAAAGACAGCAGGGGTTGGAAAACGTATTCGCTCATGGGCATGCACCGCTGGTTGGAGACAAAGGCGGCGACTGTAGAGCGGCCGCTTTAGGCCAAGCAGCGGGAATCAGTTCTAACGCAATGCGTCTTCCAGAAAGGCCGGAGCGATGTAGCGCTCGTAATGCGCTTCGGACAGCAGAAAGAATTCGCGATCGATGGCGTCGCGCAGTTCCGGCAGTTCCCAATCGCGGAACTCCGGCAACAGCGCCATGCCATAGGCATCCAGGTCTCGGATCATGCGGGCGCCGCGGGCGATCAACTGATACGCCCAGCAGTATTCGGACTGCCGCGCGAGGTAGCGAATGGACCGCTGCTCCAACTGCTGACGCAGCCGCTCCTTATCGAACACTTCCAGCTTGGCCATCATCACCTGGCCGAGCAATTGTTCCAGACGCAGCCAGACCGCACGCTTGGCCTCTTCGTCGTAACTGTTCCAATGGATCACCTCGTGGTGAAAACGCTTGCAACCGCGGCACACCAGGTCGCCGTAAACGGTGGAACACAGGCCGACACAGGGGGTTTTGATGGACTTGCTGGACATGGGCAAACGACAGCTGGGCGGTGGCACACGGCGCCATGTTAGCCCTTTGTCTAACCAGGGTCACCCGTAAAGTCCCGCGGGGCGCCTTACCATCGCAGACTTTTTCCCGTAGAATCATCCGGCCTTTTCCAAGGCAACCATGTCCGTTGGAAGCTGTTTTCAAAGCGTCACGAGCACAGTCATCCGGTAGAACGGCGTTGGCCCGGCACATGCCCCGCATGCACGGCGCCAACCCCTCATCAGCCTTCCGTTCTACAGGCGTAAAACTTTGAAAACAGCTTCTGCAAGGATTTTCGGCACCCTGGCCTGACGGCCCACAACGCCGTCGCTGCGCAGCCTTGCCGGAAGCCTGGATGAGCGTCCCGGACTCCCTTTTGGGACCACTGATGAGGGTAATAACTGTGCTTGAAGCCTACCGCAAACACATCGAAGAGCGTGCCGCCCTGGGTATCGTGCCCCAGCCGCTGAACGCCGAACAAACCGCAGGCCTGGTCGAGCTGCTGAAGAATCCCCCCGCCGGCGAAGAAGCCTTCCTCCTCGAACTGATCACCGACCGCGTACCGCCAGGCGTCGACGAAGCTGCCTATGTCAAGGCCGGCTTCCTTTCGGCCGTGGCCAAGGGCGACGTGCAGTCGCCGCTGATCGACCGCAAACGCGCTACCGAACTGCTCGGCACCATGCAAGGCGGCTACAATATCGCGACCCTGGTCGAGCTGCTGGACGACGCCACCCTCGGCGCCGTCGCGGCCGAACAGCTCAAGCACACGCTGCTGATGTTCGACGCCTTCCACGACGTGGCGGAAAAAGCCAAGGCCGGCAATGCCAACGCCAAGGCCGTACTGGAATCCTGGGCCGCCGGTGAGTGGTTCACCAAACGTCCGGCCATCGCCGACAAATACACCCTGACCGTGTTCAAGGTGCCCGGCGAAACCAACACCGACGACCTCTCCCCTGCTCCAGACGCCTGGTCACGCCCGGACATCCCGCTGCACGCCCTGGCCATGCTGAAGATGGCCCGCGACGGCATCGAGCCCGAGCAACCCGGCTCGGTCGGCCCGCTCAAGCAAATCGCCGACATGCGCGCCAAGGGCTTCCCGGTCGCCTACGTCGGTGACGTGGTCGGTACCGGTTCCTCGCGTAAATCGGCCACCAACTCGGTGCTGTGGTTCTTCGGCGACGACATCCCCAACGTGCCGAACAAGCGCGCCGGTGGCTTCTGCTTCGGCACCAAGATCGCCCCGATCTTCTACAACACCATGGAAGACGCCGGCGCCCTGCCGATCGAGTTCGACTGCACCGACCTGAACATGGGCGACGTCATCGACGTGTACCCCTACAAAGGCGAAGTGCGCCGCCATGGCAGCGACGAGCTGGTCACCACCTTCGCGCTGAAAACCGAAGTGCTGCTCGACGAAGTCCGTGCCGGCGGTCGGATTCCGCTGATCGTCGGCCGCGGCCTGACCGACAAGGCCCGTGCCGAGCTGAACCTTGGTGCTACTGACCTGTTCAAGCTGCCCGAAGCGCCGGTCGACACCGGCAAAGGCTACACCCTGGCGCAGAAGATGGTCGGTCGCGCCTGCGGCCTGCCGGAAGGCCAAGGCGTGCGCCCTGGCACCTACTGCGAACCGAAGATGACCACCGTCGGCTCCCAGGACACCACCGGCCCGATGACCCGCGACGAGCTCAAAGACCTCGCCTGCCTGGGCTTCTCCGCCGACCTGGTGATGCAGTCGTTCTGCCACACCGCGGCCTATCCGAAGCCGATCGACGTCACCACCCACCACACCCTGCCCGACTTCATCCGCACCCGTGGCGGCGTGTCGCTGCGCCCAGGCGACGGCATCATCCACAGCTGGCTGAACCGCATGCTGATGCCCGACACCGTCGGCACCGGCGGCGATTCGCACACCCGCTTCCCGATCGGCATCTCGTTCCCGGCAGGTTCGGGCCTGGTGGCCTTCGCCGCCGCGACTGGCGTGATGCCGCTGGACATGCCCGAGTCGATCCTGGTGCGCTTCAAAGGCAAGCTGCAACCTGGCATCACCCTGCGCGACCTGGTCCACGCCATTCCGTACTACGCCATCCAGAGCGGCCTGCTGACCGTCGAGAAGAAGGGCAAGAAGAACGCCTTCTCCGGCCGCATCCTCGAGATCGAAGGCCTAGACGAGCTGACCGTCGAGCAAGCCTTCGAGCTGTCCGACGCTTCGGCCGAGCGTTCGGCGGCCGGCTGCACCATCAAACTGCCGGAAAAGGCCATCGCCGAGTACCTGCAATCCAACATCACCCTGCTGCGCTGGATGATCGGCGAAGGCTACGGCGACCCACGCACCCTGGAGCGCCGCGCACAAGCCATGGAAGCCTGGCTGGCCAACCCTGAGCTGCTGTCGGCCGACGCCGATGCCGAGTACGCCGAAATCATCGAAATCGACCTGGCCGACGTCAAGGAGCCCGTGCTCTGCGCGCCGAACGACCCGGACGACGCGCGTCTGTTGTCGAGCGTCCAGGGCGAGAAGATCGACGAAGTGTTCATCGGTTCGTGCATGACCAACATCGGCCACTTCCGCGCCGCCGGCAAGCTGCTGGACAAGGTCAAAGGCGGCATCCCTACCCGTCTGTGGCTGGCCCCGCCGACCAAGATGGACGCCCACCAGCTGACCGAAGAAGGCTACTACGGCATCTTCGGCAAGGCCGGCGCGCGCATGGAGATGCCAGGCTGCTCGCTGTGCATGGGCAACCAGGCACGCGTCCAGACCGGCTCCACCGTGGTCTCGACCTCGACCCGCAACTTCCCCAACCGCCTGGGCGACGCCACCAACGTCTACCTGGCTTCGGCGGAACTGGCGGCCGTGGCCTCGATCATCGGCAAACTGCCGACCGTAGAGGAGTACATGGAGTACGCCCAGAGCATCGACAGCATGGCGGCCGACGTCTACCGCTACCTGAGCTTCGACCAGATCGCGGAATTCCGCGACGCGGCAGAAGCGGCGAAGATCCCGGTAGTCCAGGCGTAAGCCAAAGGTTGTAACGCAGTACGAAAAAGCCCCGGCAGCGATGCCGGGGCTTTTTCGTTTCCAGGTCTTGAGGCCTATGAGCTCGGTTGACCAGGGGAAAAGCCATGGTCGCCCAAGGGATCACTCGTAACGCAAGGCCATGGCAGGTTCGACCTGGGAAGCGCGGTAGGCCGGGTACAAGGTCGCCAGGAAGCTCATCACCAACCCCGCCGTGCAGATCAGCGCCACATCGCCCCATTGCAGTTCCGAGGGCAGGCTGCTGATGAAGTACACGTCCGAGGTGAAGATGTGCTGGCCGCTGACGCGCTCCAGCCAGCCGACGATCTGGCTGACGTTGAGCGCAGCGACCACGCCCAGCGCACCGCCGATCAGGGTGCCGACGATACCGATCAGCGAGCCCTGGACCATGAAGGTGCCCATGATCTGCGCTGGGGTGGCGCCGATGGTGCGCAGAATGGCGATGTCAGCGCCCTTGTCGTTCACCACCATGATCAAGGTAGCGATGATGTTAAACGCCGCCACGGCGATGATCATCATCAGCAGCAGACCGATCATGGTCTTTTCCATCTTCATTGCGCTGAACAGGCTGCCCTGGGTGTGCGACCAGTCGTCCGCGCGGTAGGCGGCGCCCAATTCTGCGGCGATGGCTTTGGATACCTGCGGCGCCGCGTAGAGGTCGTGCAGCTTGAGGCGCACGCCTTGCACGCTACCCGCGGGCCAGTGCTGCATTTCGGCGGCGTCGGCGACGTTGATGTAGGCCTGCGCCCCGTCCAGCTCGGCGCCGACCTTGAAGATGCCGACCACGGTCAGGCGTTGCATGCGCGGGGTGATGCCACCTGGCGCCTTGCTGATCTCGGGCACGATGAGGGTCAATTTGTCACCCGTGTTGAGGCGGAAACGCCGCGCCGTGAGCTCGCCGATGACCACGCCGAATTCGCCGGGCACCAGGTCCTGCAAGCGACCCTGGACGATGTGTTGGCCGACGATGGACACCTTGCCCTCCTCGGCCGGCTCGATGCCGCTGATCTGGATCGGCTGCATGGCACCTTTGTACGAGAGCATGCCCTCCATGTCGGTGATGGGCGCTGCCGACATCACCGCCGGATTGCGCAGCGCGGTATCGGCCAAAGCGCGCCAGTTCTGCACGGGCTCCACGCCCAGCAAGCTGGCGTGGGGCACCAGACCGAGGATGCGCGAGCTCATCTCACGCTGGAAGCCGTTCATCACCGACAGCACCACGATCATGGCCAGCACGCCCAGCGATAGACCGATCATCGAGGTCATGGAGATGAACGAAATGAAGTGGTTGCGGCGCTTGGCGCGGGTGTAGCGGGCGCCGATGAACAAGGGCAAGGGTCTGAACATGGACGGGAATACCCAGTGAAGAAGTGAACGAGGGGCCGTAGCCGACCCCCTCCAAAACCTAGATCGGCACCAGGTGACCGTTTTCCAGGCGCAGCACGCGATCCATCTGGCGTGCCAGGTTGAGGTCGTGGGTCACCACCAGGAAGGCGGTGCGCGACGAGGCCGACAGCTCACGCATCAACTCCTGGATGCCCTGGGCGGTGTGATGGTCGAGGTTGCCGGTCGGCTCGTCGAGCATCACCAGGCCTGGCTGGTTGACCAGCGCCCGGGCGATGGCCACCCGCTGGCGCTCGCCACCCGACAGCTCGGCCGGCTTGTGGCTCAGACGATGTCCAAGGCCCACGCGCTTGAGGAGCGCGGTGGCACGCTCACGCGCTTCGGGAATCGGCGTGCGGCCGATCAGCAACGGCATGCACACATTCTCCAGCGCGGTGAACTCGGCCAGCAGGTGGTGGAACTGGTACACGAAGCCCAGCGCCCGGTTGCGCAGTAGGCCACGGGCCCGCTCGCCCAGGGCCGAAAGCTCTTCGCCCGCCAGCCAGACGCTGCCCTGGCTCGGCGTGTCGAGGCCGCCGAGCAGGTTGAGCAAGGTGCTTTTGCCCGAGCCCGAACTGCCGACGATGGCGACGCGCTCGCCGGGCAGCAGTTCGAGTTGCAGGTTAGCCAGCACCTGCACCGACTCAGGGCCTTCCTCGTAGGACTTGCCCAGGTTGCGGCAACTCAATACGGCTTTATCACTCATGCGCGACTCACTCATAACGTAGCGCCTCTGCAGGCTGGGTGCGCGCCGCGCGCCAGGCCGGGTACAGGGTGGCGAGGAAACTCAGGGCCAGGGCCGCGCCGCAGATCATCCAGACGTCTTGGGGCAGGATCTGCGAGGGCAGGTAATCGATGAAATACACGTCGGCATTGAGGAATTTGTGCCCGATCAAGCGCTCGATGCCGGCGATGGCGGCACTGACGTTGAGCGCCGCGAGAATGCCGACCGCCGCGCCGATCAAGGTGCCGACCACGCCGATCACCGTGCCTTGGACCATGAAGATGGCCATGATCTGCCGAGGTGTGGCGCCCAGTGTACGCAGGATGGCGATGTCACCGCGCTTATCGTTGACCACCATCACCAGGGTGGAAATGATGTTGAACGCCGCCACCGCGACGATCAGCAGCAACAGCAGGCCGATCATGGATTTCTCCATGCGGATGGCCTGATAGAGATTGCCGTGGGTGCGAGTCCAGTCCCGCGAGTAATACTCGCCGCCCAGGTGCTGGGCGATGTCGTAGGCCATGCGCGGCGCTTCGAACAGGTCGTCGAACTTTAAGCGCAGCCCCTGGACTTGGTCGGCCTTCCAACGGTGCAGGCGCGACAGGTCGGAAATGTTGGTCAGACCCAGGTAACCGTCGATTTCGCCGGCACCCACGTGGAAGGTGCCGACCACGGTGAAGCGCTTCATGCGCGGAAACATGCCGGCCGGGGTGATGCTGACTTCCGGGGCGACGAAGGTCAGCTTGTCGCCGATGTCCACGCCGAGCTTGGCCGCCGCCTTGTCGCCGATCATGATGCCCCACTCGCCTGGCGCGAGCTTGTCGAGCCCACCCTGCAGGGTGAATCGGTCGATGATCGAGACCTTGCGTTCCAGGTTCGGATCGACGCCGTTGAGCAGCACCTTTTGCACCTTGCCGTCGTGGGTCAGCAAGCCCTGCATCTGGGTGAACGGCGCCACGTCCAGTACCTGCGGGTTTTGCTTGACCCGTTCGGCCACCGCCGGCCAGTTGTCGATCGGCTGGCTCGACTCCAGGGTAGCGTGCGGGATCATGCCCAGCACGCGGGTACGCATCTCGTGGTCGAAGCCGTTCATCACCGACAGCACGACGATCATCACCACCACGCCAAGGGCGAGGCCGATCATCGAGGTCAGGGAAATGAACGAGACGAAATGGTTGCGACGCTTGGCACGGGTGTAGCGCGTACCAATGAATACGAAGAGAGGTCTGAACATGTCTGGGCTTGTTCGGATGAAAGGGAACGTCTTTGTGGCGGGGCGTGCTAGGCAGCTTTACACTCCGACCATTGCCGCCACCATGGGTTCACCATGACGACTCCAGACGCAGAAGAACGCCGCGAATACTACCGCATCGAAGACTGGATCGCACTGCAAATCCGCCCCTTGAGCGCCGCCGAACTGAGCGACGCCCCGCTGGCGCAGAGCGCCCCGCCCTTGATGGGCCTGCTCGGCGAATTGCACCTGGCCGACTTCGAAAGCCAGCACCTGCTGCGCCAGCTCAGCGACAAGGACCGCATCCTCGCCGCCTTTCTGCGCGCGCAGAACAAGCGCATCGACCTGCTCAGCGCCGTGGTGGCGCAGAGCATGCTCGGCCAGCTTGGCGAGCCGCAGGCGGTGATGCTCTCCGAAGGCGGGCTCGACTCGATCAGCGCCGAACCCTTCGCCGTAGGCACCCGCGTCGCCTTGCAGATGGTGCTGCTGCCCCGGGGTCACGGCTTGCTGCTGCGCGGACGGATCAGCCGCTGCGAGCCCAATGTCGACGGCGGCTATGCCCTGGGTACCGAATTCACCGACCTGACCGACGCCGAGCGGCAACTGCTGGCTCGCCACATCCTGCAGCACCAGCAGCAGCAGCGGCGTCAGGCACTGGAACAGCAAGACCCGACTTGAGCCCACCCCCTACCTGAAGGAACGACCGTGACACTCATCTATGGCCACCGCGGCGCCAAAGGCGAAGCCCCCGAGAACACGCTGAACAGTTTCCGCCAGTGCCTTTCCCACGGCGTCGACCGCTGCGAACTCGACCTGCACCTGTCAGCCGACAACGAATTGATGGTCATCCACGACACTACCCTCAAACGCACCACCGGTCGGCGCGGCAAAGTGGCCGAGCACACGGCGGCGGAGTTGGTGACCTACGACGCACGCCAGGGCGGCCCGAGCTGGGTGCAGCCCTGCCCTATTCCGACCTTGCAGACGCTGTTCGAGCAGTGCGCGTTCGAGCACTGGCAACTGGAGGTCAAGAGCGCGTCGCGCACCCGTGCCGCCAGCACCGTGCTGGCCATTCGCGAACTGGCCCAGGCCCACGGCCTGCTGGACAAGATCACCATTACTTCCAGCTCTCGCGAGGTGCTAGGCGCGGCATTGGAACTGGTGCCGGACGTAGCCCGCGGTCTGGTGGCCGAATATGCCTGGCTCGACCCATTGAAGGTCGCCCAGAACTATGGCTGCAATCTGCTGGCGCTGAACTGGACGCTGTGCACCCCGGAACGCCTGCACAAGGCTCAGGCGCTGGGCTTGCACGTGTCGGTATGGACGGTCAACGAGCCGGCACTGATGCACCGGCTGGCTGATTTTGGCGTCGACAGCCTGATCACAGACTTTCCCGGTTTGGCCAGGACCACCCTCGGAACAGACTGAAACCACTCTCCCCGACCGGCTCAGGCGACCGGCCGGAGCCGGTCAAAAAAGCCGGTTCAGGCCGTCGTAGGCGGCGACTCGATAGGCTTCGGCCATGGTCGGGTAGTTGAAGGTGGTGTTGACGAAGTACTTGAGGTTGTTCAACTCGCCGGGCTGGTTCATCACCGCCTGGCCGATGTGCACGATCTCCGACGCCTGATAGCCGAAGCAATGTACGCCCAGCACCTCCAGGGTTTCGCGGTGGAACAGGATCTTCAGCATGCCCTGCGGCTCACCGGCGATCTGCGCGCGGGCCATGCTCTTGAAGAAGGCCTTGCCCACTTCGTACGGCACCTTGGCCTGGGTCAGTTCCTGCTCGTTCTTGCCCAGCGAGCTGATCTCCGGAATGGTGTAGATACCGGTCGGCACGTCGTCGACGAAACGCCAGCTGCCGTTGTCGACGATGCTGCCCGCCGCCGAACGACCCTGATCATGGGCAGCACTGGCCAGGCTCGGCCAGCCGATCACATCGCCCGCGCCGTAGATGTTGCTGACCACGGTGCGATAGGCCTCGTCGACCTCGATCTGGCCACGGCTGTTGACCTTGATGCCGATGTTTTCCAGGCCCAGCTTGTCGGTGTTGCCGGTACGGCCGTTGCACCAGAGCAAGGCGTCAGCCTTGATCTTCTTGCCGGACTTCAGATGCAGCACCACGCCGTTGTCCAATCCTTCGACCCGCTCGTAGTCTTCGTTGTGGCGCACGGTGATGTTGTTGTTGCTGAAGTGGTAGCTCAACGCCTGGGAGATTTCCGAGTCCAGGAAGCTCAGCAACTGGCCACGGTTGTCGACCAGTTCGATCAGCACGCCCAAGCCACTGAAGATCGAGGCGTATTCGCAACCGATCACCCCGGCGCCGTAGATGATCAGCTTGCGCGGGGTGTGGCTGAGGCTGAGGATGGTGTCGCTGTCGTAGACCCGTGGGTGGCTGAAGTCGATGTCGACCGGGCGGTACGGGCGCGAACCGGTGGCGATGATGATGTGCTTGGCCACCAATTTTTCCACCACACCATTGGGGCAGACCACTTCGATGGTCTGCTCGTCGGCGAAGCTGCCGGTGCCGAAGAACAGGTCCACCCGGTTGCGCGCGTAGTAGCCGGTGCGCGAGGCGACCTGCTTGGCGATGACCTTCTCGGCGCTTTTCAATACGTTGGGGAAGGAGAACCAGCGCGGTTCGCCGATGGCGCGGAACATCGGGTTGGTGTTGAACTGCATGATCTGCCGCACCGAGTGACGCAGGGCCTTGGACGGAATGGTGCCCAAGTGGGTGCAGTTACCGCCGACCTGGCGACGGCTGTCGACCATCGCCACCTTGCGCCCCGCTTTGGCAGCGTTCATCGCCGCGCCTTCACCGGCCGGGCCGGAACCCAGCACCACCACGTCGTAGTTATAGACAGCCATGCGTACTCCTTCAGAACGGGCCCGGCGGCCGACTCGGCGGCGGGGCTTGGCCATGTCGCCGCAGCGCCATGGAAAAATTCGGGTTGCAGTCTAAACAAGCCTGAACGCCGCGCACATTAACCCTTGGTCGCGTCGTAGGCCAATTCTGCCTGCACTACATGTTCGTCAAGCGCCTATTCCCTGGTGATCTTGCATACTTCGAGTGCGCCGCCACAGCCCAGGCCCGGGCAGTCGACGCCGCACGAAAAACGAGAACCCTAGGGCTGGTGTCCGTCGGTTAAGCAATTGGGGCCGCTTAGCGGCCCATCGCGGCTGAAGCCGCTCCTAAAGGGCCATTATGATCCTGTAGGAGCGGCTTCAGCCGCGATGAGCTGCAAAGCAGCCCCAATCAACGCTATTTCGGCTCAACGGCCGGTCTCAACCCAAGGGCTCCCGTACCGTTGATGCGTTACACGCCGATCAGCGTGGGAAGGCTGGCGGGTTGACCCCGGCCATGTCTTCCATTACCCGCACGACCTGGCAGCTGTAGCCGAACTCGTTGTCGTACCAGACGTACAGCACGACGCGGTTGTCGTTGGCGATGGTCGCTTCGGCGTCCACCACGCCGGCGTAGCGCGAACCGACGAAATCGGTCGACACCACTTCCTGCGAGCTGACGTAGTCGATCTGCTTGTGCAGGTCGGAGTGCATGGCGGTCTGGCGCAGGTACTCGTTGATCTCCTCGCGGGAGGTCGGCTTTTCCAGGTTCAGGTTGAGGATGGCCATGGACACGTTCGGCGTCGGTACGCGGATGGCGTTGCCGGTCAGCTTGCCCTTGAGCACTGGCAGCGCCTTGGCGGCGGCCGTGGCGGCGCCGGTTTCGGTGATGACCATGTTCAGGGTGGCGGCACGGCCGCGGCGGCTGCCTTTATGGAAGTTGTCGATCAGGTTCTGGTCGTTGGTGAACGAGTGAACGGTTTCGACGTGGCCATTGATGATGCCGTACTTGTCGTTGACTGCCTTGAGCACCGGCACGATGGCGTTGGTGGTGCAGGAGGCGGCGGAAACGATCTTGTCGTCCGGGGTGATGTCGCCGTGGTTGATGCCGTGTACGACGTTCTTCAGCGCACCCTTGCCTGGGGCAGTGAGGATCACGCGGGCGGCGCCCGGGCAGGCCAGGTGCTGGCCCAGGCCGTCGGCGTCGCGCCAGACACCGGTGTTGTCGACGATCAGCGCATCCTTGATGCCGTACTGGGTGTAGTCGACGTCGCTCGGGTTCTTGGCGTAGATCACCTGAATCAGGTTGCCGTTGGCGGTGATGGTGTTGTTGGCTTCGTCGATGACGATGGTGCCGTCGAACGGGCCGTGCACCGAATCGCGGCGCAGCAGGCTGGCGCGCTTGGCCAGGTCGTTCTCGGCGCCCTTGCGCACGACGATGGCGCGCAGGCGCAGGCCGTCGCCACCACCGGTTTTCTCGATCAGGATGCGCGCCAACAGGCGGCCGATACGGCCAAAGCCGTACAGCACCACGTCGGTGCCTTTGGCTTCGCCAGCGCCCTGCTTGCCGACCACATCGGCCAGCTCTTCACGCACAAAGGCTTCGGCGCTGCGGCCGTTGCCTTGCTGCTTGAACTTGTTGGCCAGCTTGCCCAGGTCGACCGAAGCCGCGCCGAGCTTGAGTTCGCTCATGGCCTTGAGCAGGGGGAACGTCTCGTGCACGGACAGCTCGCATTCGTCGCTCTGACGGTGGCGGGCAAAGCGGTGCGCCTTGAGGATCGAGATCACCGAACGGTTGATCAGGCTGCGGCCATAGATCGAACTCACCACGTTGTTGTTGCGGTAGAGCTGACCAATCAGCGGAATCATCGCCTCGGCGAGCGCTTCACGATCGATCCACTCACCAAGGCACTGGTCGGGCTTCTGAGTCACGGGAACCTTCCACATGTAGGGACAGAAAAAAGGGGCTACATTATGCAGCGACTGGGGCTATCGGGCAATCGGCGACACGTGCGCAGGGTAGTAGCCGGGTAATACCACGCATGAGCCTGACAGCACTGCCCGCCCTCGGTACAATCGATCTCTTTGCCGCAACGCTTGGAGCCCGATCTCCCGTGTCAGTTCTGCGCCTCCCGAAAATGTCGGCTACGGCCGGCAAGCAAACCTGGGGCAATCTGCAGGGCGCCGCCCTGAGCCTTGCCATTGCCGAAGCCGCCAGCAGTGCCGGCCGCTTCACCTTGCTGCTGACCGCCGACAGCCAGGCCGCCGACCGCCTCGAACAGGAGCTGCGCTTCTTCGCGCCCAACCTGCCGGTGCTGCCATTTCCCGACTGGGAGACCCTGCCCTACGACCTGTTCTCGCCGCACCAGGACATCATTTCCCAACGCATCGCCAGCCTATATAGGCTTCCGGAGCTGGACCACGGCATTCTCGTGGTGCCCATCACCACCGCCCTGCACCGCCTGGCGCCGACGCGCTTCCTGCTGGGCAGCAGCCTGGTGCTGGACATCGGCCAGAAGATCGACGTCGAACAGATGCGCGCGCGTCTGGAAGCCAGCGGTTATCGCTGCGTCGACACGGTCTACGAGCATGGCGAATTCGCCGTGCGCGGCGCGTTGCTCGACCTGTTCCCGATGGGCAGCAAACAGCCCTATCGCATCGACCTGTTCGACGACGAGATCGAAACCCTGCGCACCTTCGACCCGGAAACCCAGCGCTCGGTGGACAAGGTCGACTCGGTGCGCCTGCTGCCGGCCCGCGAGTTCCCCATGCAGAAGGACGAAGTCACCCGTTTCAAGGCGCGCTTTCGCGAACGCTTCGACGTCGACTTCCGCCGCAGCGCGATCTTCCAGGACCTGGCCAGCGGCATCATTCCCGCCGGCATCGAGTACTACCTGCCGCTGTTCTTCGAAGACACCGCGACCCTGTTCGACTACCTGCCGAGCGACACCCAGGTGTTCTCGCTACCGGGCGTCGAGCAGGCCGCGGAAACCTTCTGGAACGATGTGCGCGGCCGCTACGAAGACCGTCGCGGCGACCTGAGCCGCCCGCTGCTGCCACCGGCCGAGCTGTTCCTGCCGGTCGAAGACTGCTTCGCCCGCCTCAAGCAGTGGCCCCGGGTGGTGGTCAGCCCTGAAGACGTGGGCAGCGGTAGTGGCCGCGAGCACTTCCCTACCCAGCGCCTGCCGGACCTGGCCATCGAAGCCAAGGCCAACCAGCCGCTGGCGGCGCTGTCGCAGTTCCTCGAGCAGTTCCCCGGCCGGGTGCTGTTCACGGCAGAATCGGCGGGCCGCCGCGAAGTGCTGCTCGAGCTGCTCGAACGGCTCAAGCTGCGGCCCAAGACGGTCGACAGCTGGGAAGACTTCCTTACCCACACGGCGCGCCTGGCCATCACCATCGCGCCCTTGGACGAAGGCTTGCTGCTGGAGCAGCCCGAGCTTGCGCTGATCGCCGAGAGTCCGCTGTTCGGCCAGCGCGTGATGCAGCGCCGGCGCCGCGAGAAACGTGGGGAAACGGCCAACGATGCGGTGATCAAGAACCTCACCGAGCTGCGCGAAGGCGCACCGGTGGTGCACATCGACCACGGCGTGGGCCGCTACCTGGGCCTGGCCACCCTGGAGATCGACGGTCAGGCGGCCGAGTTCCTGACCCTCGAATACGCCGAGAACGCCAAGCTCTACGTGCCGGTGGCCAACCTGCACCTGATCGCCCGCTACACCGGTAGCGACGACGCCCTGGCGCCGCTGCACCGACTCGGCTCGGAAACCTGGCAGAAAGCCAAGCGCAAGGCCGCCGAGCAAGTGCGCGACGTCGCCGCCGAACTGCTCGACATCTATGCCCGCCGCGCCGCGCGCAAGGGCCATGCCTTCGCCGATCCGGCCGCCGACTACGCAAGCTTCAGCGCCGGCTTCCCCTTCGAGGAAACCCCAGACCAGCAGTCGGCCATCGAAGCGGTGCGCCAGGACATGCTGGCTGCCAAGCCCATGGACCGCCTGGTGTGCGGCGACGTCGGCTTCGGCAAGACCGAAGTGGCCATGCGCGCGGCGTTCATCGCCGTGCACAGCGGCCGCCAGGTGGCGCTGCTGGTGCCCACCACCCTGCTGGCCCAGCAGCACTACAACAGCTTCCGCGACCGCTTCGCCGAGTGGCCGGTGAAGGTCGAGGTGATGAGCCGCTTCAAGACCGCCAAGGACATCACCGCCGCCGCCGACGCGCTGGCCGAGGGCAAGATCGACATCCTCATCGGCACCCACAAGCTGCTGCAGGACGACGTCAAGTTCAAAGACCTGGGCCTGGTCATCATCGACGAGGAACACCGTTTCGGTGTGCGCCAGAAAGAACAGCTCAAGGCCCTGCGCAGCGAGGTGGACATCCTCACCCTCACCGCAACGCCCATCCCGCGCACGCTGAACATGGCCGTGGCCGGCATGCGCGACCTGTCGATCATCGCCACCCCGCCGGCGCGGCGCCTGTCGGTGCGCACCTTCGTCATGGAAGCGAACAACAGCACCATCAAGGAAGCGTTGCTGCGCGAACTGCTGCGCGGCGGCCAGGTGTACTACCTGCACAACGACGTCAAGACCATCGAGAAATGCGCTGCCGACCTGGCCGCACTGGTGCCAGAGGCGCGCATCGGCATCGGCCATGGGCAGATGCGCGAGCGCGAGCTGGAACAGGTGATGAGCGATTTCTACCACAAGCGCTTCAACGTGCTGGTGGCCTCGACCATCATCGAAACCGGGATCGACGTGCCCAGCGCCAACACCATCGTCATCGAGCGCGCCGACAAGTTCGGCCTGGCCCAGCTGCACCAGCTGCGCGGCCGGGTCGGGCGCAGCCACCACCAGGCCTACGCCTACCTGCTCACCCCGGCGCGACAAGGCATCAGCAGCGATGCCGAGAAGCGCCTGGAGGCGATCGCCAACACCCAGGATCTGGGCGCAGGTTTCGTGCTGGCCACCAACGATCTGGAGATCCGCGGCGCTGGCGAGCTGCTCGGCGAAGGTCAGAGCGGGCAGATCCAGGCGGTCGGTTTCACCCTGTACATGGAAATGCTCGAACGTGCGGTGAAAGCCATCCGCAAAGGCACCCAGCCCAATCTCGAACAACCCTTGGGCGGCGGTCCGGAGATCAACCTGCGCCTGCCGGCGCTGATCCCCGAAGACTACCTGCCCGATGTGCACGCGCGGTTGATCCTGTACAAGCGCATCGCCTCGGCGGTCGACGAAGAGGGCTTGAAGGACTTGCAAGTGGAAATGATCGACCGCTTCGGCCTGCTGCCCGAACCGACCAAGAACCTCATGCGTCTGACCCTGCTCAAGCTGCAGGCGGAAAAGCTCGGTATCAAGAAACTCGACGCCGGCCCCAATGGCGGCAAGATCGACTTCGAAGCAGAGACCGCAGTGGAGCCGATCACCCTGATCAAGCTGATCCAGAGCCAGCCCAAGCGCTACAAATTCGAGGGCGCCACGCAGTTCCGCTTCATGGTGCCCATGGAGCGTGCCGACGAGCGTTTCTCGACCATCGAAGCGCTATTCGAACGCCTTACCCCACCGATTGCCTGAAGGAAGACCCATGCGTGCCATTCGTTACCTGAGCGTGCTCGCGGCGCTGTTCGTTCCGCTCGCCAATGCCGAGGGCTTGTACCAGGTCGAGATGATCCTGATCAGGCAGAACGCCGAACCTGCGCTGTACCACGCCCCCGCCCCGGAAGACTGGCGCGCGGGCGCCACCCTGCTGGCCGCCGACGCCGAGCGTCCGGCGCGCCTGGACGACACCCTGCAACGCCTGCAAGCCAACGGCGACTACACCGTGCTGCTGCACAAAGCCTGGGAGCAGACCCTGAGCGACAAGCCGAGCCGCGTGGCCCTGAGCGCCGGCGAGCAGGTCTATGGCCGCTCGCCCATCGAAGGCACGCTGAGCCTGACCGAAGGGCGCTTCATCGCTGCGCAGGCGCGCTTCTGGGTCAACCAGATCGATGGCAACGGCAGCGTGCTGCGCAGCGAGCAGTTCAAGCAGAGCAACAGCAACATGAAGCGCGGGCAACTGAATTTCCTCGACGGCGGCCACCTGGCCCTGCTGGTCAAGGTCACCCCGGCCGGCATGCGCAAACTGCCAGAGATGAATCCGGAGCTGATGGAGCAGTGAGATGAGCGAGGACGAGCTGGGCCATCGTCTGCGCCAGCACCCCGACTGGACGCGCGCCTTCGCCACGGCGGTCCTGCAACGCGGTGAGCGCTACGCCCGCGATGGTCGGGTCAGGCTCGAGCTCTGCAACACCAAGCGCGTCCAGGCGCGCTGTTCGGGCAGCGAAGGCCAGCTCTATCGGCAGGACATCGACCTGCATCTAGGCGAGCCGCAGAGTCAGCTGGTCGCGCGCTGCACATGCCCGGTGCGGCGCAACTGCAAGCATTGCGCGGCAGTGCTCTACAGCCTGCAGGCGCGCGCCGGCGACAAGCGCGCGTCCAACGGCCTGCCCGCCGAGCTGCAGCACTGGCTGCAAGGCCTGCAACCGCGCGACGCCTCGGCCCGCGCAGAGAAGCGCGGGCGCATGGTCTGCTATCAACTGCGCTTGCACGGCGCAGGCTGCGCGCTGCGAGTGCGCAAGGGCATCGTGCAGGAGGGCCAGACACGCTTCAGCCGCATCCAGTCGCTCTACGAACTGCTCTACGAGCCGCCACGGTTCGTGCAGGAAGACGACTTGCGCATCCTGCGCCTGCTGTCGACCCTGAACAATCCCAGCGGCGCCGAAGAAGGCTTTGCCCTGCAGGGCCAGGAAGGCGGCGAACTGCTGCAACGGGCATTGGACACCGGCCGCTTGTTCCATGACGAAGATCGTCCCTTCATCCGCCAGGGCGGCGAGCGTATGGCAGAGTTTCGCTGGGTTCGCCTGGACAATGGCCATTACCGGGGGGTGTGGCTGCGCGAGGAAAAGCCTGTAGGCCACGTAATGGCATTGCTGCCGCTGTACTACTACGACAGCGCAAGCGAAGAGGTGGGCGTCATCGACCATGCGCTGGACCCCCATACCGCCCAGCACCTGACCCTGGCCCCGGATGTGCCCGAACACCTGATCGTGCCCTTGAGCCATAAGCTCAACGCCTTGAACCAGCGCCTACCGACCCCGACCACCCTGGATGAGGAAATCGTCGATCAGGTACAACCGACCGCGCACCTGACGCTCGGCAGCGTGGAATTCAGCGCCTACGCCCCCAAGACCGGACGCATGCAGCGCCAGATGCAGCACCGCGCCGCCCTGGCCTTCGACTACGACGGCTTGCGTGCCAGCGGTAACGACGACAAACCTCTGTCGCGTCTGATGGGCAACACGCACCAGCGCATCCAACGCCAGCCGGAGGCCGAACTGGCCCTGCGCAAGGCGCTGCAAGGCTGGGGCTTCAAAGTAGCGACCCGGCAGAGCAAGGCCCTGCCTGACAGCGCGGGGCAGATGCTGCAACTGGCCGACGACGAAGCCTGGCTGCGCTTCGCCCGCGCGGGCCTGCCGGCGCTGCGTGAGGCGGGCTGGACGATCGACGTGCAGCGCGACTTCGCCTTCAACCTCAATGAGGTGCAGGACTGGTATGCAGACATCGACGAGGCGCCCGGACACGAATGGTTCGACCTGGAGCTGGGCATCGTGGTGGAGGGCGAGCGCCACAGCCTGCTGCCGATCATGCTGCAGTTGCTGCGCAGCAACCCGGAGCTGCTGCGCAGCCAAGAGCTGGCCAGGCGTGGCGACGACGAACACCTGCTGGTCGACCTCAACGCCGCGCGCCATGACAGCCCACCCTTGCGTGTGGCCCTACCCTACAGCCGCATTCGCGCGGTCATGCGCACCCTGGGCGAGCTGTACCTGCATGAAGAAGTCGGCGGCCCGAGCGTACGCCTGGAGCGCGCCGACGCCGCGCGCCTCAACGAGATCGCCGAACTGCCGTTGCAATGGGCCGGCGGCGAGCAGATCCGCGACCTGGGCCGGCGCCTGCGCGATGCACGTAACCTGCAGGTGGCTCCACCCCAGGGCTTGAATGCCACCT
This sequence comes from Pseudomonas sp. MLB6B, assembly GCF_054508135.1. Lineage (NCBI taxonomy): Bacteria > Pseudomonadati > Pseudomonadota > Gammaproteobacteria > Pseudomonadales > Pseudomonadaceae > Pseudomonas > Pseudomonas sp. MLB6B. The sequence continues at coordinate 3,712,245 of NZ_CP199313.1, forward strand.
TGCGGCCCTACCAGCAACAAGGACTGAACTGGCTGCAGGCGCTGCGCGAGATCGGCACCGGGGCGATCCTCGGCGACGACATGGGCCTGGGCAAGACCTTGCAGACCCTGGCCCATCTGCTACTGGAGAAGCGATCCGGGCGCCTGACCCAACCCGCCCTGGCGGTGATGCCCACCAGCCTGATCCCCAACTGGCTCGACGAAGCCCAGCGCTTCGCCCCCGACCTGCGCGTCCTGGCCCTGCACGGAGCGAGCCGCAACCAGCACTTCGCCGCGCTGGCCGAATACGATCTGGTGCTGACCACCTATGCCCTGCTGCCGCGCGACCTGGAACACCTCCAGGGGCATTGCTGGCATCTGCTGGTGCTCGACGAAGCGCAGAGCATCAAGACCAGCACCAGCAAGGCGGCCCAGGCGGCACGCGAGCTACAGGCCCAACAGCGCCTATGCCTGACCGGCACGCCCATGGAAAACAATCTAGGTGAGCTGTGGTCGCTGTTCCACTTCCTCATGCCGGGCTGGCTGGGCGACAGCAAGCAGTTCAACAAGGAATACCGCACCCCCATCGAGCGACATGGCGACAGCGAACGGCTCAACCACCTGATCCGGCGCATCCGCCCCTTCCTGCTGCGCCGCACCAAGGAGGAAGTCGCCACCGACCTGCCGCCCAAGACCGAGATGGTGCATTGGGTCGACCTCAGCGACGCCCAGCGCGATACCTACGAAACGGTGCGCGTGGCCATGGACAAGAAGGTGCGTGAGCAGATCGCCCGCAACGGCGCGGCGCGCAGCCAGATCGTCATCCTCGATGCGCTGCTCAAACTGCGTCAGGTGTGTTGCGACCTGCGACTGGTCAAAGGCGTCGACGCCAAAGGACCACAACACGACAAAGGCAAGTTGGGCGCCTTGCTCGACATGCTTGGCGAACTACTCAGCGAAGGTCGGCGCGTGCTGTTGTTCTCGCAGTTCACCTCGATGCTGGCATTGATCGAAGAGGAGTTGATCAAGCGCGAGATCCGCTACAGCCTGCTCACGGGCGACACGCGCGATCGGCGGGCGCCGGTCGAGCAGTTCCAGAGCGGCGCCAGCGAAGTGTTTCTGATCAGTCTCAAGGCGGGTGGCACCGGCCTGAATCTGACCGCTGCCGACACCGTCATCCACTATGACCCCTGGTGGAACCCAGCCAGCGAAAACCAGGCCACCGACCGCGCCTACCGCATCGGTCAGGACAAGCCGGTGTTCGTCTACAAGCTGATCACTCGAGGTACGGTGGAAGAGAAGATCCAGCAACTCCAGCAGGAAAAGGCCGCGCTGGCAGCCGGCTTGCTGGAGGATGGCGAAGCCGGGCAATGGCGCGTGGCCGACGAAGACATCGACGCCCTGTTCGCACCGCTGCCCGGTAAACGCAGTCGCTGAAGGCTCAGTCGATCAACTGCGCAGCACGCAGCGCGCTGAGCGCTTGCAGCCAGCGTGGCTGCTCGCGGTAGTCGGTGCGGGCGAAGCCCTGGCCACGCATGCTGGCGATACGCGGCGAAGGGCTGACCCTCAAGCGTTGCGTAGCGCTCAGGGCCAGCTCGGCTGCCGCGCGATCGTTGCACACCAACCCCATGTCGCAGCCGGCGCTCAGCGCAGCTTCGATGCGGTTGGCGGCATCGCCCACCACATGGGCACCGGCCATGGACAGGTCGTCACTGAAGATCACGCCATCGAAGCCCAGTTCGCCGCGCAGGATGTCTTGCAGCCAGCGGCGCGAGAAGCCGGCGGGCTGGTTGTCGACTTGAGGGTAGATGACGTGGGCTGGCATCACGGCGGCCAGTTGTCTGCTCAAGCTGCGGAATGGCAGCAGGTCGGCTTGGCGCAGTTCGTCCAGGCTGCGCTCGTCGGTGGGGATCGCCACGTGCGAATCAGCTTCGGCCCAACCGTGCCCCGGAAAATGTTTGCCACAGGCCGCCATACCGGCGGCGTTCATACCTCGAATGAAGGCGCCGGCCAATTGCGTGGCACGCTGTGGATCGCCCTCGAAGGCGCGGCTGCCGACTACCGCGCTGCGCTGATGGTCGAGGTCCAGAACCGGGGCGAAACTCAAGTCCAGGCCCACGGCGAGCACCTCACTGGCCATCACCCAGCCACAATGCTCGGCCAGCTGTTCGGCGTTGGCGTTGTCGGCCAGTGCGCGCATGGCCGGCAGGCGCACGAAGCCCTGGCGCAGGCGTTGGACGCGACCGCCCTCTTGATCGACGGCCAGAATCAGGTCGGGGCGGATGGCGCGGATGGCGGCACACAGCTCGCGCACCTGGCGCGGGGTTTCGATGTTGCGGGCGAACAGGATCAGGCCGGCGACTTGCGGCTGGCGCAGCAGCGCGCGGTCTTCGGCGGTCAGCCAGGTGCCGGCGATATCCACCATCAGGGAGCCTTGCAGGCGGGCAGTCATAGGAAATCCTTCGAATACAAGAAGAGCAGCCTCAGGCCTTGGCCGGAGCGCCCTGGACAGAGGGTTTGCTGCGCGGACGCAACTGGGCGTCGGCCATTCGCGGATCGGTCACGCCACTGTCGGCGCGCATGCCGGCCGCGAGGAACGGCACCATCAGGCGCATGACCTGTTCGATCGAGGTATTGAGGCCGAAGTCGTTTTCGGCGATGGCGCGCAGGGCCTTGATGCCCGACATGCTGAACGCCGCCGCGCCGAGCATGAAGTGGACGCGCCAGAACAGCTCCAGCGGCGGAATGCGCGGCGCGGCTTCGTTGACCAGCAACATGTAGCGGCGGAAGACCTTGCCGTACATGTCTTCGAGGTAGCGGCGCAGGTGCCCTTGGCTTTCGCTGAAGGCCAAGCCCAACAGGCGCATGAAGGTGGACAGGTCGTTGTTACTGCGCGGCTGCACGGCCAGCGCTTGGTCGACCAGCATTTCCAGAAGTTCTTCGAGGCTCGGCTTGAGCTCGGGCTGGGCCTGGCGGCGCTCCAGTTCGCGCTCGAGGCTGGCGCAGAACGGGCCGAGGAAACGTGAGAAAACCGCCTGGATCAGGGCTTTCTTCGAACCGAAGTGGTAATTTACCGCCGCCAGGTTGACCCCGGCCTTGCTGGTGATCAGACGCAGCGAGGTCTCGGCGAAGCCTCGTTCCGCGAACAGCTGCTCGGCAGCGTCGAGAATGCGTTCAACGGTTTCGGATTGAGCCATGACTTACCTATTCGCCAGACAAACAGTTGTTTGAAACATACGTTTCAACCCCGCCGCTGTCAAGGTCGCGTGACCTGCCGGTCGCATTTTGACAAGGGCGTCTCGATCACTGCCACACCCCGCGCCGCCGCAGGCCTGGAGCTCGCATGCCATGACCGACGGGCGGCGGCGTGCAAAGGGAAAGCTTGCAGCGGGATCACTACTGTATATAATCCCAGTCACTGGATAAAAAAACAGAGCGCATGCCATGTTGAAACTGACGCCACGCCAAGCCGAAATCCTCGCCTTCATCAAGCGCTGCTTGGAAGACAACGGTTTCCCGCCCACCCGCGCGGAAATCGCCCAGGAGCTGGGCTTCAAATCACCCAATGCTGCTGAAGAACACCTCAAGGCTTTGGCCCGCAAGGGCGCCATCGAGATGACACCAGGCGCTTCACGCGGCATCCGCATTCCGGGCCTCGAAGCCAAGCCCGAGAGCGCCACCCTGCCCATCGTGGGTCGGGTCGCGGCGGGTGCGCCAATCCTTGCCGAACAGCACATCGAGCAATCGTGCAACATCAACCCGGACTTCTTCAATCCTCGTGCCGATTACCTGCTGCGGGTGCATGGCACCAGCATGAAGGACGTCGGCATCTTCGACGGTGACCTGCTGGCCGTGCACACCTGCCGCGAGGCCCGCAATGGCCAGATCGTCGTCGCACGCATCGGTGATGAAGTCACGGTCAAGCGATTCAAGCGCGAAGGCAGCAAAGTCTGGCTGATCGCCGAGAATCCCGAGTTCGCGCCGATCGAAGTCGATCTCAAAGATCAGGAACTGGTCATCGAAGGTTTGAGCGTCGGCGTTATTCGCCGCTGACCCAGGAGGCGCCATGTACACGTCCACCCACGCATCGGAGCATATCCAGTTGTCACTGTTTGAGGCGTTTTTGGCCCAACCCGTGCTACCTGGCTTGAAGGCCCGCGAACCGTCCGCAGACTACTGCCGGCCCGAACTGTTCAGCGAGCTGAGCCTACGGGGTGCGTCTGGCCACTGTCACAGCCTGCTGGCGCCCGTCCTGCGAGAGTTGAGCGAAAAAGACGACACCCGCTGGCTCACCCTGATCGCTCCGCCTGCCAGCCTGACGCAGGCCTGGCTGCGCGACGCGGGTTTGAACCGCGAACGCATTCTACTGCTACACCCCCGTGGCACCCAGAGCGCGCTGCACCTGGCCGGCGAAGCGCTGCGCCTGAAACGCAGCCACACCGTCGTCAGTTGGTTGGGCAGCCTCAACGCCAGCGCTCGGCACTTGTTGATCCGCGCAGCCAGTGCCGGTAATGCACAAAGCCTGAACATCCGCATCAGCTGATGTTCAGGCTTTGCCTGCAACGCTCACTTTCGAAGGCGAGCTGTGGGCAGTCCGGCAGCGTCAGTGCAACACACGCGGCCCTTCGTCACGTTCCAGTTCGCCTTCGGCCAACCGCCCCGCCATTTGTACGCCTACGCTGAGCATGGCCTTGGCCACTTCGACATGCTGTCCTTGCAGAAATACCTTGGCATCCTCCGAGAAATTCAAGGTCACCAATGACCCTTCATCCTCTGCGCGGCGCAGCTCGATGCGACCATCAGGCAACTCGACAATTTCTAGAAACGACGTTGACATAAAGGGTTGTTCTCCACGAAAGGCCATCATTGTAACAGCCACTGTGGGGATCAGCACTCACTCAGCGCGTCACGGAAACGTCTGGCCACGTCTTTCAGATGGGCGCGCCAGCTCTGCAACTCTTCGTAGCTGAGCGCCGGTGTGTCAGGCGCATCCAGGTTCACCGCCTGGATCAGCGGTTGGGTAACGTCCGTCTTGGGCGTTTTTTTCGCCATTGGGGGTCGAAACAGGTCGGCATGGGCTTTGAGCAGCCGCGCCAACCAGCTCTGCGGATTGCCTGCCAGCTCCAACAGCTCGGCCATCTCTGGAATCGCAATCTCGCGCAGCATGTCTTCGTTGAGCAATGCTTCTGCCTGGGTGGCGTTGGCCTGCGGCAGTCGGTAGAAGCCAGCGATCTCATGACACAGACCCAACAAGCCGCCGTACAGGTGGAACAGCGCCGCCTCGCGTTCGGCCTGGATCAAACCCTGAGCGTTCATGGCTCGGCTTTCTTGGGCCTTGCTCATCGACTCCAGGGCCAGCCCTGCGAAAAACAACTTCTGGTTGGTGCGGGTATACAGTTCCTGGGCCATGGCGCGTGGTGTCCTCGAAGGTGGGGCGAACCGCTGTTGTAACGGCAGGTTGCTCTTCAGCGCAAGCCAAATGCAGCGGGGGCAAGTCGGTCACCCGCCTTGCCCCCGCCTATACCGCTTGAGTGAGCGCCCTTTGTAGAGCGCCCTCTCAACGCTTGTCTTCGACCTTCCAGGCCGAGCCGTCGTAGAACGCCTTCCAGCCGGTCGGCTTGCCTTCGACTTCGGTCTGCACGTATTGCTCCTTGGTCTTGCGGCTATAGCGGATCACGGTTGGACGACCTTCCGGATCCTGCTGCGGCGCTTCGCACAGGAAATGGTACTTGGGGTCGATCTCGGCCTTGTGCGGCACGATCTCCTTGACCAACGGCGCGCGGGTTTCGCGGTTCTTGGGGAACTGGCTGGCGGCCAGAAACAGACCCGAGGCACCGTCGCGCAGCACGTAAGTGTCGTCGACCTTCTCGCACTTGAGCTCGGGCATCTCCACCTTGTCCATCTTCGGCGGCGCGGCCTCGCCATTTTTCAGCAATTTGCGCGTGTTCTTGCAGGCTGGATTAGTACAGCCGAAGAACTTACCGAAGCGGCCGGTCTTGAGCTGCATCTCGCTCCCGCACTTGTCGCATTCCAGGCTCGGGCCTTCGTAGCCTTTGATGCGGTAGCTGCCCTCTTCGATCTCATAACCTGGGCAATCCGGGTTGTTGCCGCAGATGTGCAGCTTGTGCTTCTCATCCAGCAAGTAAGCATCCATGGCCGTGGCGCAGATCGGGCAGCGATGCTTGCCGCGCAATACGCGCGATTCCGATTCACCTTCGTCGTCGGCCGCGATTTCATCGCCCGGGACAAGGTTGACCGTTGCCTTGCAACGCTCTTTGGGCGGCAAGGCATAGCCCGAGCAACCGAGGAACACACCGGTGGACGCCGTACGAATCATCATCGGCCGGCCACATTCCTTGCAGGGAATGTTGGTCATGGTCGGCTGGTTGGCGCGCATGCCATTCTCGGCCGCTTCGGCGGTCAGCAGTTTCTTGCTGAAATCCCCGTAGAACTCGTCGAGCACGTTCTTCCAGTCGCGTCCGCCTTGGGCGACGTCGTCCAGATGCTCTTCCATGCCGGCGGTGAAGCCGTAGTCCATGAGGTTGGAGAAGCTTTCCGAGAGCCGCTCGGTGACGATGTCACCCATCTTTTCCGAATAGAAACGACGGTTGTGCAGGGTCACGTAACCACGGTCCTGGATGGTGGAGATGATCGCGGCGTAGGTCGATGGGCGACCGATCCCGCGTTTTTCCATCTCCTTGACCAGGCTGGCTTCGGTGAAGCGCGCCGGCGGCTTGGTGAAGTGCTGGCTCGGGTCGAGCTCGACCAGCTGCAACGCCTCGCCTTGGGCCATTTCCGGCAGCACGTCGTCTTCGCCTGGTTTGCTCTGTTGCGGCAACACGCGGGTGTAGCCATCGAACTTGAGAATCCGACCCTTGGCACGCAACTCGAAGTTGCCGGCCACTGCCGTGATGCTGGTGGACAGGTACTGGGCTGGCGGCATCTGGCAAGCCAGGAACTGGCGCCAGATCAGCTCGTACAGACGTTCGGCATCGCGCTCCATGCCGCTGAGCTTGCTCGGGTGCGTATTCACGTCCGAAGGCCGTATGGCTTCGTGCGCCTCTTGTGCGCCTTGCTTGCTGCCGTACACCACAGGCGATTCAGGCAGGTACTGTTTGCCGAATTCGTGCTCGATGTAGCTGCGCGCCATTTCGACCGCGTCCGCGGACAGGTTGGTCGAGTCGGTACGCATGTAGGTAATGTAGCCCGCTTCGTACAAGCGCTGCGCCATCATCATGGTCTTCTTCACACCATAGCCCAGGCGATTGCTCGCCGCCTGCTGCAGGGTGGAGGTGATGAACGGCGCCGAAGGCTTGCTGCTGGTCGGCCGGTCTTCGCGTTTGCTGACGCTGTAGCTGGACGTCTTGAGCTGCTCGAGCGCCGCCATGGCTTGGGCCTGGTTCAGCGGCTTGAAGGCCTCGCCGTTCTGGCGCGCGACTTCGAAACGCACCTTGGCGTTCTTGGCGCTGCTCAGGTCGGCGTGAATTTCCCAATATTCTTCGGGGTTGAAGGCACGGATTTCACGCTCGCGCTCCACCACCAGCTTGACCGCCACCGATTGCACACGGCCCGCCGACAAGCCACGGGCGATCTTGGCCCACAGCAGTGGAGAAACCATGTAACCGACCACGCGGTCGAGGAAGCGCCGCGCCTGCTGGGCGTTGACCCGGGCGATGTCCAGCTCGCCAGGCTGCGAGAACGCTTCCTGGATGGCTTTCTTGGTGATCTCGTTGAACACCACGCGCTTGTAACGGCTGTCGTCGCCGCCGATGGCTTCGCGCAGGTGCCAGGCGATGGCTTCCCCTTCGCGGTCCAAGTCGGTCGCGAGGTAGATGGTGTCGGCATCCTTGGCCAAACGCCGCAACTCGTCGATGACTTTTTCCTTGCCGGGCAGGATTTCGTATTTGGCTTTCCAGCCGGCGTCAGGGTCGACACCCATGCGCGCCACCAGTTGCCGGCGGGCCTTCTCTTTCGGCGGCAGCACCGGCGCATCGGCTGCGGCCTTGCCACGCTTGGCCGCCGGCTCCTTGGAGGCGCTGGCCGAACCGCTGGTGGGAAGGTCGCGGATGTGGCCGATACTCGACTTCACCACGTACTGGTTGCCCAGGTACTTGTTGATGGTCTTGGCCTTGGCCGGGGATTCCACAATGACCAGCGATTTGCCCATGGATCGGTGTATTCCTGAATCTGGAGATGAATAACGCGCCAGGTGCCGGACGCGGCACCGCTATATATAGTGGCGACAAGATGAGGTCAAGCGCAGTCGCCCAAGCCGTGTACGAAATCTGCCTGCGGTGCGGTCGGCGCAGAAGGCTCGCGGATCGGGCCCGGATGGATAACCCGCCATGCCTTCACCCTAGCCTGTTTGCGCTGAGGTCCGAAACGCCCCCTGCAAGCATATTTCGTCCAAGGCCTACAGACCCGGTGCGTTCCCCTCCCCGAGCGTTGGCGCCTCGGCCTTGCGCAACGCAAAGCGCGGCACCTGTTGTCCGTCGATCTCGACGGTCTCGAGGAACATCGACAACGGCCGTACCCACAGGCCGAAATCGCCGTACAGGCATTGGTAGACCACGACCCACTCTTCGCTTTCCGAATGCCGGGCCGTACCGAACACGCGGTACTCAGGCCCTTTGTAATGCTGGTAGATGCCTGGCTGGACCTGCATGTCACATGCTCCTGAACATAAGGGAAAAACAAAAGCCGGGGCACTGGGCCCCGGCTGCTGTGACAACGAAAGGATCAGCGCCGTTCGAACACAGTAGTGATGCCCTGGCCGAGGCCTACGCACATGGTGGCGACCCCGAGGGTGCCGCCCTTCTGCTTCATCACGTTGAGCAGAGTCCCGGAAATCCGGGCGCCCGAACAACCGAAAGGATGGCCGAGGGCGATCGCGCCGCCGTGCAGGTTAACCTTCTCATTCATCTTGTCGAGCACTTTCAAATCTTTCAGTACCGGCAAGGCTTGTGCGGCGAAGGCTTCGTTGAGTTCGAAGTAGTCGATGTCGGCGATGGTCAGACCCGCGCGCTTGAGCGCTTTCTGCGTCGAAGGCACTGGACCGTAGCCCATGATCGCAGGGTCCACTCCCGCCACCGCCATGGAACGGATCACTGCCAGGGGCTCGATGCCCAGATCCATCGCGCGCTGACCGGACATGACGATCATGCACGAGGCGCCGTCGGTGATCTGCGAGGAACTTCCGGCCGTCACGGTACCGCCCTTGGGGTTGAACGCAGGCTTGAGTGCGGCCAGGCCTTCGAGGGTGGTTTCCGGACGAATGGTTTCGTCGAAGTCGAAAACCTTGAGGAAACCGTTCTCGTCATACCCTTGCATGGGGATGATTTCGTCCTTGAAATTGCCCTCGACCGTGGCCTTGTGCGCCAACTGGTGCGAACGCAGGGCGAACTGGTCCTGCTGCTCGCGGGTGATGCCGTGCATCTTGCCCAGCATCTCGGCGGTCAGGCCCATCATGCCCGAGGCCTTGGCCGCATGCAGCGACAGATGCGGGTTGGGGTCGACGCCGTGCATCATGCTGACGTGGCCCATGTGCTCCACGCCGCCGATGACGAACACATCGCCGTTGCCAGTCATGATCGCCTGGGCGGCGGTGTGCAGCGCGCTCATCGACGAACCGCACAGACGGCTGACGGTCTGCGCCGCCGAGGTGTGTGGAATGGGCGTCATCAGCGAGGCCATGCGCGCCACGTTCCAACCCTGTTCGAGGGTCTGGTTGACGCAGCCCCAGATCACGTCCTCGACTTCTTTCGGATCGACCTTGGCGTTGCGCTCGAGCAATTTCGTGATCAGGTGCGCCGACATGTCTTCGGCGCGGGTGTTGCGGTGCATGCCACCCTTGGAGCGGCCCATGGGCGTGCGACCGAAGTCGACGATCACCACGTCTCTTGGATTCAGGCTCATATCAAATCTCTCGCTCTAGCTCGTTGACCGCTCAGTTGAAGAAACGCTGGCCGTTCTTGGCCATTTCGCGCAGCTTAGCGGTCGGGTGGTACAGCGGGCCCAGTTCGGCATACTGGTCGGCCAGGGCGACGAACTCGGCGACCCCAATCGAATCGATGTAGCGCAGCGCACCGCCACGGAAGGGTGGGAAACCGATGCCATAGACCAGGCCCATGTCGGCTTCGGCGGCGCTTTCGACGATACCGTCTTCCAGGCAGCGCACCACTTCCAGGCACAGCGGGATCATCATCCAGTTGAGGATGTCGTCATCGCTCAGCTCGCGCTGCTCGTAGATCACCGGTTGCAGTACGTCGAGCACGGCAGGATCGGCGACTTTCTTCGGCTTGCCGCGTTTGTCAGTCTCATAGGCGTAGAAGCCCTTGCCGTTTTTCTGCCCCAGACGCTTGGCCTCGTACAGCGCGTCGATGGCCGAGCGGCGGTCGTCCTTCATACGGTCAGGGAAGCCTTCGGCCATCACGTCGCGGCCATGGTGACCGGTGTCGATGCCGACCACGTCCATCAGGTAGGCCGGGCCCATGGGCCAGCCGAACTTCTCCATGACCTTGTCGATACGCACGAAGTCGACGCCGGCGCTGACCAGACGGGCGAAACCGCCGAAGTAGGGGAACAGCACGCGGTTGACCAGAAAGCCTGGGCAGTCGTTGACCACGATGGGGTTCTTGCCCATTTTCTTGGCGTAAGCCACGGTGGTGGCGACGGCTTCGTCGCTGGACTTTTCACCGCGGATCACTTCCACCAGCGGCATCATGTGCACGGGGTTGAAGAAGTGCATGCCGACGAAGTTTTCCGGGCGTTTGAGCGCCTGGGCCAGGAGGTTGATGGAAATGGTCGAGGTGTTGGACGCCAGGATCGTATCGTCCTTGACCTGCCCTTCCACTTCGGCCAGGACCGCCTGCTTGACCTTGGGGTTTTCGACCACGGCTTCGACGACGATGTCGACCGTGCCGAAATCGCCATAGGACAGCACCGGGCGAATGGCGTTGAGCGACTCGGCCATTTGCGCGGCGGTCAGGCGGCCTTTCTCGACACGGCTGCCGAGTAGCTTGGAGGCTTCGCTCAGGCCCAGTTGGATTGCCTCTTCGCGAATGTCCTTCATCAGGATCGGCGTGCCTTTGACGGCCGATTGGTAGGCGATGCCGCCCCCCATGATGCCGGCGCCGAGCACGGCGGCCTGCTTCACGTCACGGGCGATGCGGTCGTAGGCCTTGGCCTTGCGCTTGAGTTCCTGATCGTTGAGGAAAAGGCCGATCAGGCTTTGCGCCACAGCGGTCTTGGCCAGCTTGGCGAAACCCGCCGCTTCGACTTCCAGCGCTTTGTCGCGGCCGAAGTTGGCGGCTTTCTGGATGCTCTTGATGGCCTCGACCGGGGCTGGGTAGTTCGGCCCGGCTTGCCCGGCGACGAAGCCCTTGGCGGTTTCGAAGGCCATCATCTGTTCGATGGCGTTGAGCTTGAGCTTGTCCAGCTTGGGCTGGCGCTTGGCCTTGTGGTCCAGCTCGCCGCTGATGGCGCGCTTGATCAGGTCGAGGGCCGCAGCGTGCAGCAGTTGCGGTGCGACCACGGCGTCGACGGCGCCGAGCTTCAGCGCGTCTTCGGCACGGTTCTCCTTGCCCGAAGCGATCCACTCGATGGCGTTGTCCGGACCGATCAGGCGCGGCAGGCGCACGGTGCCGCCGAAGCCGGGGTAGATGCCCAGCTTGACTTCCGGCAGGCCGATCTTGGCCTCGCTGGACATGACCCGGTAATCGGCCGCCAGGCACATTTCCAGGCCGCCACCCAGGGCGATGCCGTTGATGGCCGCAACGGTGGGCACCTGCAGGTCTTCGAAGGCGTTGAAGATACGGTTGGCCTGCAGGCTGCCGGCGACCAGCTCGGCTTCGGGCAACTTGAAGTTGTCGACGAATTCAGTGATGTCGGCGCCGACGATGAACACGTCCTTGCCGCTGCTGACGATCACGCCCTTGACCGAGGCATCGCTGGCGATGGCCTCGACGGCCTGGCGCAGTTCTTCGAGGGTGAGGCGATTGAACTTGTTGACGGACTCACCCTTGAGGTCGAACTGCAGTTCGACGATGCCGCTTTCAAGAGCCTTAACCGTGATGGCTTTACCTTCGTAAATCATCAACTGATCTCCATGGGATGGAAGCTGAACGGTACCTGCCGGTCGCCGGACACAGGCGCGATTCGCCGCGTGTTCCAGGCACACCCGCCAGCAGACTGTTCGGGATTCTGTAGAAGCGTTCGGACATCTAAACGCTCAATTCATACGCCCGTTTGATTCGGGTGCGCACACATTCTCCGAAAAGATCAAGGATGTCAAATGCCCGAAAGCATTCGGCCAAACCGACCGTTCGGTCATTCTGCACCGCCTAGGTCGAGGGCGTGACGAGCGTGATCGGCGATCATTCATGCCAGGCATGCAGGCTCGCCACACATGCGCGTACTGGACTATAGTCAATGCGTTTCCCGGCCTGCCTGGCCTTTTCTGCGGCAGCAGAACGCATCGCGGGGCCGTACCCGTTTCGCTCGACTGGTCAACCCAGCCATCGAAACGGGTACGGCCCCGCGATGTCGTTTCAGCAGTGGTGAGTGAGGGCTCGTCTCAGGCGAGCGTATCGAGCGCTCGCTTGACGGTCTCCACCACACCCTCGTCGCCACGCTCGCCCCAGTACAGGGCGAGCATGCGCGAATCGGCTTCGACCTTGTAGACGCTCTCCGGCAGCTCGGCGAACACCGCCACCAGCCGCGCTTCGTCGCACACCTCGCGCCACTGGTTCCACCACACGCCTGGGCTCACCTGCCAATAGCTCCAGGTGTCGACGCGCCCGGCACGGCGTGCGCGGTGGTACTGCGGGCAAGGGCTGGGCGGCTGCTTTTCCAGCCAGTGCGGCCACTGCTGCGGCGCCAGTTGCATGGCCAGCCCTGCGCGGCGCGCTTGCAGGCGCAGGTCCATCTGCCGACTCTGCTTGCGCGAGGGCCGCAGCCAGGCGAGCGGGCTGAGAATCAGCGCAAGGATTGACACAACCAGCCATACCGTCATATCTGTACGTCCCCTGAAACGTTGCACATGAGCGTGTTAGTCCGTTTTACGGCGAGCGTCTCGAAAGCGACCATACTTCCCTTATCCCCCGATCCTCAGGAGTGCCGCTCATGCCCTACATTCATCTTCTGGTCGCCGTCGACCTGACGGAAGAGTGTGATCCCGTGATCAAGCGTGCCATGGAAATCGCCACACCGAACAACGCCAAGGTATCGCTGGTGCACATCGTCGAGCCCATGGCCATGGCGTTCGGCGGCGACGTACCGATGGACCTCTCGCAGTTGCAGCAACAGCAGCTCGACCAGGCCAAGGAGCGCATGGACCGTCTGTTCACCAAATACGCTGGTATCCAGCGCGGCGATTCGCACCTGGCCTATGGCCAACCCCGTCAGGAGATCCATCAACTGGCCAAGGAACGGCAGTGCGACCTGATCGTGGTCGGCAGCCACGGTCGTCATGGCTTGGCACTGCTGCTCGGCTCCACTGCCAACGACGTGCTGCACGGCGCGCCCTGCGATGTACTGGCGGTGCGCTTGCAGAAAAAAGACAGCTGATGCAGTCGCGGCGCCCCAAGGGGCGCCGCGCGCATTACCGGGCCGCTCGGCCCGAATTCAACCTTCGAGTTCCGCCCAACGCTCCACCAGCACGTCCAGCTCGCCCTGCAACTGCTCCAACTGCGCCAGCACGGCCGCGGTTTCGGCGGCAGGCCGCTGGTAGAAACCAGCGTCGGCGATGGTGTCCTGCACCTTGGCCATCTTCTGTTCCAACGCGTCGATCTGCTGCGGCAATAGCTCCAGCTCGCGCTGCAATTTGTAGCTGAGCTTCTTCTTCGCAGGTTCTACGCCAGGCTGTGCCACCGGTGCCGGCTGCACCTCGGCGACCTTCTCCACCACGGCGCTGTTGAGCTCGGACTTGCCGCCCTTGCTTTCGGTCACGCCCAGCAGGCGCGGCGAACCGCCTTGGCGAATCCAGTCCTCGAAGCCACCGACGTACTCGCGCACCCGGCCCTCGCCTTCGAACACCAGGGTGCTGGTGACCACGTTGTCGAGGAAGGCCCGGTCGTGGCTGACCATCAGCACTGTGCCCTTGTAGTTGCACAGCACTTCTTCGAGCAGTTCCAGGGTCTCGACATCAAGGTCGTTGGTGGGTTCGTCGAGCACCAGCAGGTTGGCCGGCTTGCTGAACAGCTTGGCCAGCAACAGGCGCGCGCGCTCGCCGCCCGACAGCGCCTTGACCGGCGTACGGGCACGCTGCGGGCTGAACAGGAAGTCGCCGAGGTAGCTGAGGGCGTGACGGTTCTGCCCATCGATCTCGATGAAGTCGCGGCCTTCGGCGAGGTTGTCGATCACCGTCTTTTCCAGATCCAGCTGATGGCGCAACTGGTCGAAGTAGGCCACTTCCAGCTTGGTGCCCCGGTCGACCTTGCCGGAGGTGGGCTCCAGGTCGCCGAGCATCATCTTCAGCAAGGTGGTCTTGCCGGTACCGTTGGCGCCCAGCAGGCCGATACGGTCCTGGCGCTGCACGACCATGGAGAAGTCCTTGACCAGCAGCGGGCCGCCGGGATGGGCGAAGCTGACGTTCTCCAGCGCCATCACCTGTTTGCCGGACTTGTCCGCCGATTCGATGACGATGTTCGCCTTGCCCTGACGCTCGCGGCGCTCGCCACGTTCCACGCGCAAGGCCTTCAAGGCGCGCACACGGCCTTCGTTGCGGGTACGGCGGGCCTTGATGCCCTGACGAATCCACACCTCCTCCTGGGCCAGGCGCTTGTCGAACAGCGCGTTGGCGGTTTCTTCGGCGGCCAAAGCCGCTTCCTTGTGCACCAGGAAGCTGGCGTAGTCGCCGTTCCAGTCGATCAGCCCGCCACGGTCCAGTTCGAGGATGCGCGTGGCCAGGTTCTGCAGGAAGGAACGGTCGTGGGTGATGAACAGCACGGCGCCGGTGAAGCCTTTGAGCGCTTCTTCGAGCCAGGCGATGGCGCCGATGTCCAGGTGGTTGGTCGGCTCGTCGAGCAGCAGCAGGTCCGGCTCGGAGACCAGCGCCTGGGCCAGCAGCACACGGCGACGCCAGCCGCCGGAGAGTTCGGCGAGGGTCTTGTCGGCCGGCAATTGCAGGCGGCTCAGGGTGCTGTCGACCAACTGCTGCAAGCGCCAGCCGTCGCGCGATTCCAGTTCGTGCTGGACGTGCATGAGCTTGTTCAGGTCTTCGTCGGTGACGATGTTCTGGCTCAGGTGGTGGTACTCGGCCAGTAACGCGCCCACGCCGTCGAGGCCTTCGGCGACCACGTCGAACACCGAGCGACCATCGGCCAGGGGCAACTCCTGGGGCAGCTCGCCGATCTTGAGCCCTGGGCTGCGCCAGACATCGCCGTCGTCGGGGCGCTGCTCGCCCTTGACCAGGCGCAGCATGCTGGATTTGCCGGTGCCGTTGCGGCCGATGATGCACACCCGCTCGCCGCGGCCGATCTGCCAGGACACCTTGTCCAACAGCGGCATGGCGCCGAACGCGAGGGACACATCGCTGAATTTGAGAAGGGTCATGGCGGTCTCCAGAAAACGGGCGCGCAGTCTACCCGGTTTGGCGCGGCGCGGCATCAAGCGCAGGCCCTGTCGCGCCCCGCTCGTCCGCAATCGGCCAATCGCTGCGCGGCGCTTTCGCCGCCTCTGGGCAACGGCTAAGCTAGGGCGCTCATTTCACAGTGCTGGCCACGCCGTCACTTTCCATGGTTCAACTGCACGGACGTATCATGCGCAGCCGCCTGTTCCAGATCGTTTCCTGCCTGCTGCTCGGCGCTGCGTCCAGCGGCGCGGCCCAGGCCACCGACCTCATCCAGCAACGTCAGTACTACGACGAAGCCAAGCGCGCCCTGGCCAAGGGGGACAAAGGCCCGTACCTGCGTTACGCCCAGGCCCTGAGCGACTACCCGCTGACGCCGTACCTGGCCTACGACGAACTCACCGCGCGACTGAAATCGGCCAGCAACGGCGAGATCGAAGCCTTCCTCAAGGAACACGGCGACCTGCCCCAAGCCAACTGGATGAAACTGCGCTGGTTGCGCTGGCTGGCCGAGCGCGGCGAGTGGGACACCTTCGCCCGCTACTACGACCCCAAGCTCAACTTCACCGAGCTCGACTGCCTCAACGGCCAGTACCAGCTCAGCCACGGTCTGCACGCCGAAGGCCTGGCCAGCGCCGAAAAGCTGTGGCACACCGGCAAGTCGCAACCGGCGGCCTGCGATGTGCTGTTCGGCATGTGGTCGGCCGAAGGCCAACTGACCGAAGCGCGGCGCTGGGAACGCCTCAAGCTCGCGGCGCAGGCGCGCAACTACGGCCTGGCCAACGCCCTGGCCAAGACCCTCATCACGCTCAATGGCCAAGGCCAGTTGCTGATCGATGTGGCGCAAAAGCCCGAGCTGCTGAACCAGCCCTCGCGCTTCGCCCCGCCCAGCGAGGCGATGTCCGACATCGTTAGCCTGGGCCTGCGCCGCCTGGCCCGGCAAGATCCGGAACGGGCCATGTCGATGCTCGACGACTATGCCCAGCGCATGCATTTCTCCCGTGACGAGCAGGTGGCCATCGCCCGCGAGATCGGTTTGAGCCTGGCGCGCCGCTACGACCCGCGCGCCCTCGACCTGATGACCCGTTACGACCCGGAGCTGCGCGACGACACCGTCAGCGAATGGCGCATGCGCCTGCTGCTGCGCCTGGGCCGTTGGCAGGACGCCTACGACCTGACCCGCCGCCTGCCCGCAGACCTGGCCAACAGCAATCGCTGGCGCTACTGGCAGGCGCGCAGCCTGGAACTGGCCAAGCCCAACGATCCGCAGATCCCGCAGCTGTACAAGGCCGTGGCCCGCGAGCGCGACTTCTACGGCTTCCTCGCCGCCGACCGCGCGCAGACGCCCTACCAGCTCAACAACAAGCCGCTGGTGCTGAGCCAGGCGCTGGTCAACAAGGTGCGCAACACCCCTGGCGTGCGCCGCGCCCTGGAATTCCATGCGCGCGGGCAGATCGTCGACGGGCGCCGCGAGTGGTACTACGTCAGCCGCCACTTCAGCCGCGACGAGATGGTCGCCCAGGCGCGCCTGGCCTACGAGCTGCGCTGGTACTTCCCGGCCATCCGCACCATCAGCCAGGCGCAGTACTGGGACGACCTGGACATCCGCTTCCCCATGGCCCACCGCGACACCCTGGTGCGCGAGGCCAAGGTGCGCGGCCTGCATTCGAGCTGGGTGTTCGCCATCACCCGCCAGGAAAGCGCGTTCATGGACGACGCCCGCTCCGGGGTCGGCGCCAGTGGCCTGATGCAGCTGATGCCGGCCACCGCCAAGGAAACCGCACGCAAGTTCAGCATCCCGCTGGCCTCGCCGGCGCAGGTGCTCGACCCCGACACCAACATCCAGCTCGGCGCAGCCTACCTCAGCCAGGTGCACAGCCAGTTCAACGGCAACCGGGTACTGGCCTCGGCCGCCTACAACGCCGGCCCCGGCCGCGTGCGCCAGTGGCTGCGCGGTGCCAAGCACCTGAGCTTCGATGTCTGGGTGGAGTCGATTCCGTTCGACGAGACGCGCCAGTACGTGCAGAACGTGCTGTCCTATTCGGTGATCTACGGGCAGAAGCTCAATTCGCCGCAGCCTCTGGTCGATTGGCACGAGCGTTATTTCGACGACATGTAAGCGTGTCGGCGGCGCGGCCTGAAGGCCCGCCGCCGCTCGTTCGGCGTTAACTCCCCGTTAATCACTCCTCGCCAGGCTACGCGCTCCTTCACCGTCAGCAAGGCACCTGTGATGCGCGTCTTCCTCCTTCTCGCGGGTCTGTTGCTGAGCACCTTGCTCAGCGCCAACCCTTTCGCCAGCAAACCGGATTTTCTGCCCGTGACGCAGGCCTTCGACGTGACACACGAACGCCAGGCCGACGGCCGATGGCTGATCGATGTGCGTATCCAGCCGGGCTATTACCTGTACCAGAAGCGGCTCACGTTCGACGGTCTGCCCGTCGAGCAACGCCCTGCCCTGCCGCCTGCACTGAATCACCATGATGAGTTCTTCGGCGACAGCCCGGTGTACCGCGAACGGTTGGCCTTGCGACTTCCGGCCAACGTGCGGGGCACCTTGCGCTTGGGCTGGCAAGGGTGTGCCGATGCCGGATTGTGCTACCCGCCGCAAACGACGGTGATCGATCTGGGCGAAGGCTCGACCGGCTTGATAGCCGACCCGAGGTCGGACGCACAGGTCGCACTGGAGCAGGCCGCAGAGGCCGATGCCCGCCCTGCTTCGACCGCAGCTCCCG
Organism: Pseudomonas sp. MLB6B; assembly: GCF_054508135.1. Lineage (NCBI taxonomy): Bacteria > Pseudomonadati > Pseudomonadota > Gammaproteobacteria > Pseudomonadales > Pseudomonadaceae > Pseudomonas > Pseudomonas sp. MLB6B. Next base: position 3,730,523 of record NZ_CP199313.1, read on the forward strand.
CGATCACCACCGAGCAAGCCAGCGATCAGGCCCTGGCCAGCGATCTGCTGAACGGCTCGCTGGCCTGGAGCCTGCTCGCCTTCTTCGGCCTCGGCCTGCTGCTGGCCTTCACCCCCTGCTCGCTGCCGATGCTGCCGATCCTCGCCGGCCTGGTGCTGGGCAACGGCGCCAGTGCCCGGCGCGGCGGGTTGTTGGCCGGTAGCTACGTGGTGAGCATGGCGTCGGTCTACGCTGCGCTGGGCGTACTGGCCGCCGCCCTGGGCGCCAGCTTGCAAGCCTGGCTGCAACAGCCCTGGCTGCTCGGCGCGCTGGCGGCGCTGTTCGTGTTGCTGGCGCTGCCGATGTTCGGGGCGTTCGAACTGCAATTGCCGGTGGCCCTGCGCGACCGCCTCGACCGCGCCGGGCGCAATACCCAAGGCGGCAGCCTGTCGGGCGCGGCGTTGCTGGGCGCGTTGTCCGGCCTGCTGCTCGGTCCTTGCATGACCGCGCCGCTGGCCGGCGCGCTGCTGTTCATCGCGCAGAGCGGCGACCTGCTGCAAGGCGGCCTGGTGTTGTTCAGCCTCGGCCTGGGCATGGGCGTGCCACTATTGCTGATAGTGACCCTGGGCAATCGTTTCCTGCCGCGCCCCGGTGCATGGATGGAGCGGGTCAAGGCGGTATTCGGCTTCGTATTCCTGGCGATGGCTTTGTACATCCTGCGCAATCTACTGCCGGCTTCGCTGGTGTTGGGTCTTGCCGCAGCCTGGCTACTGGCGCTGGCCTGGAGCGCCTGGCCGACGCTGCGCGCCAGGCCGGCACTGCGCGCGCTGTCAGCGATGGCCGGGCTCTGGGGCGGTTTGATGCTGATTGGTGCGGCAGCCGGCGGTGACGATCCTTGGCAGCCACTGCGGCCTTTCGCAGCGTTGCCCGCCGCCACGGTCGCAGCGCCCGCTCCGACAGCGTTCGACACGGTAACGTCGCACAGCCAACTGCAAGCCGCCCTGGACGCCGCCAAGGCGGCGAACCAGTGGGTCATGCTCGACTACACGGCCGACTGGTGCGTGGCCTGCAAGGTGCTGGAACAGCAGGTGTTCTCCCGCGCCGATGTGCAGGCAAGCCTGGCGGCCGTGCGCCTGATCCGCGTCGATGTCAGCACCGATTCCGCCGACAGCCGCGCGCTGCTGCAACGCTACCAGGTCCCAGGCCCGCCTAGCCTGCTCTGGATCGGCCCCGAAGGTGAAGAGCGGCGCGCGCGGCGCATCACCGGCGCCATCGACGCCCCCGCGCTGCTCGAGCACTGGACACTGACGCGGGGCCAAGGCTGATGCTGACCGTCACCCTCGGGCCGCTGACCATGGCCCTCAACCACCTGCTGTTACTCGCCGCTCTGGGCCTGGCCAGCCTGGTCGGCTGGCTCGTGGGTCGACGACAGGGGGCTAATCCCGAGTCGGCATTGTTCAACTTGTTTCTGTTGGGACTGCTGGGCGCACGCATCGGCTTCGTGGTGGCCTACTGGCCTTTGTACTGGGAGGACCCCGCGCAGATCGTCGACATTCGCGACGGTGGATTCCAGCTCTGGGGCGGAGTGCTCGGTATCGCACTGGGTGGCTTGTGGTACGGGAATCGGCGCCCAGCGCTGCGCCGGCCATTGGCCTGGGCCTTGGGCAGCGGCGCCTTGTTCTGGTGCCTGGCGTCGCTGGCCAGCCACCTCTACGACAAGGGCACCGAACTGCCGGCGATCAGCCTGCGCGATGCCCAAGGTCAGGCCGTGGCGCTGCACAGCTATCGTGGCCGCCCGCTGGTGGTCAACCTCTGGGCCACCTGGTGCCCGCCCTGTCGCCGGGAAATGCCGGTTTTGCAGGAAGCGCAGCACGCCTACCCGCACGTGACGTTCCTCTTCGTCAACCAAGGCGAGACGCCGGCCAGCGTGCGCACCTTCATAACTACCACTGGCCTGAGACTCTCCCACGTACTGTTCGACGGCACGGGCGATCTGGCGCGCACAGTCGGCTCCATGGCCCTGCCCACCACACTGTTCTACAGCGCCGAGGGACGGTTGCTCGGCAGCCACCTCGGCGAGCTGTCGCGCGCCAGCTTGCGAAACGCACTCGAACGCTTCGACGCCACCCCCTCCGAACAAGGAAACTGACATGCGCCTTTCCCTTCTGCCGATCACCGTCGCCCTGCTTGGCGCCCCTCTGGCACAAGCCGCCGAACTGCCCGCCCCTGTCCAACAGATCGAAGCCAAAGGCGCCGTGATCAAAGGCCGCTTCGACGCGCCCGGCGGCCTCCAGGGCTACGCCGCCGAATACCAGGGCAACGCCTTGGCGCTCTATCTCACTGCCGACGGCCAACACGTGCTGGTCGGCAACCTGTTCGACGCCAAGGGCAATGACCTGAGCGCCAAACCCTTGGACGAACTGGTCCACCAGCCCATGAGCAAGGCTGCGTGGAGCCAGCTGGAACAGACCACCTGGATCGCCGACGGCAAGCCTGACGCGCCGCGCACGCTTTACGTGTTCAGCGACCCGAACTGTCCGTACTGCACGATGTTCTGGGAGCAGGCACGGCCCTGGGTCAAGGCCGGAAAAGTGCAATTGCGCCATATCCCGGTCGGCATTATCCGCCCCGACAGCCTGGGCAAGTCGGCCGCGCTGCTGGCCGCGAAAGACCCGGCCAAGGCATTGCACGACCACGAAGCGGCCGGCAAGGCGAGCGCCCTCAAGCCGCTGGCGCAGATTCCGGCGCCAATCGAAAAACAATTGCAAGCCAACCAGCGCACGATGGAAGCCCTAGGCCTGCACGCCACGCCAGCCATCTTCTACCTCGACGACGAAGGCCGCCTGCAACGCCAGCAAGGCGCCCCGCGGCCCGAGACGCTCAAGACTTTATTGGGCGAGCGCTAGTCGTCGGCGCTATCGACCTTGCCATCGTGCGGATCGTGCCCACGCGGGGCTGCCGTACAGCCCCGCACACGCCTCGACGGCCCGGCCCGCAAAGGCTGGCGAGCCGCACGTCCGCCTACAGCGCCTCCAGCTCCGCCATCAAATCGCTCAACCGATCAACCTTGTCATCGTCCAGCACGCTGCTCTGCAACCCCCGCACATATTCGGCCAACGCCTCCACCGTGCTGCACTCGAACATCGCCCGCAGCGGCACGTCGAGCTGCAATTGTTTCTGCACCCGCGAGGCGATCTGCGTGGCCAGCAGCGAATGCCCGCCCAATTCGAAGAAGTTGTCGCGCACGCCCACCTGTTCGACGCCGAGCACATCGGCCCAGACATCGGCCAGGGTCTGCTCCAGCTCGTCGCGCGGCGCCAGGTACTCGCTACGCGCAGCCAAGCCGATCTCCACCGCTGGCAGCGCCTTGCGGTCGAGTTTGCCGTTGGCGTTGTGCGGCAGTTCGCTCAGCCAGGCGAAGTGCAGCGGCACCATGTACTCGGGCAAAGCCTCGCGCAGGCGCTGCTTGAACACCTCGACCAGCGCCGCATCGCCTACGACGCCTTCGCGTGCCACCAGATAACCGACCAGGTAACGCCCAGTGGCACCGTCCTGTACACCGACGGCCACATCGCGCAGCTCGGGCTGCTCGTGCAGACGGGCTTCGATTTCGCCCAGCTCGATGCGGTAGCCGCGAATCTTCACCTGGTGATCGATGCGCCCCACGTACTCCAGCACACCGTCGGCACGCCGCCGCGCCAGGTCGCCGGTGCGGTACAGGCGTTCGCCCGGCGCGCCGTGCGGGTGCGGCACGAAAGCCAGGGCCGTGCGCTGCGGGTCACCCACGTAGCCACGACCGACGCCAGTCCCGGCCACGCACAGCTCGCCCACCGCACCGAGTGCCACCAGCGTTTGCTCCTCGTCGTACAGGTACAGACGGTTGTTGTCGGTCGGCGTGCCGATGGGCAGGTAGCTGCCCTCGGTGGACGCGACGTCGACGCGGAAGAAGGCCACATCGTCCGAGCACTCGGCCGGGCCATAGGCGTTGACCAAGCCGATGTCGGGATAACGGTGCAACCACTGCGCCGCCAACTCCGGCGGCATGGCTTCGCCGGTCGGCAACATCCAGCGCAGCCCCTCCAGCGCCACCGGTTCATCCACGAGCATCCCCTGGATCAGCGATGGCACGCTCTCCAGCACACTGATGCCGGTCCGCGCCACATGCGCCAGCAAGCCTTGCGGATCATGGGCGATGGCATTGGGCACGATCTCCACACACGCGCCGAACAGGGGCGCGGCAAGGAACTGCCAGACCGAGATGTCGAAGCTTTGCGACGCGGTCTGGGCGATCACGTCGTCGGCGCTCAGGCGCAGATAAGGCACCTTGCTCAACTGGTTGTTGAGCATGCCACGCTGCTCGACCATCACCCCCTTGGGCAAGCCGGTGGAGCCGGAGGTGTAGATCACATAGGCCAGGTTGTCCGGCCCGCTGTGGACGCCTGGGTTGTGGCTGGCCACCGCGCTGGCCTGGACCTCCTCCCAGATCAGCAGACGCGGACGAACCGCGCCTGCGAGTTCGTCTAGCAGGGCATTGGCCTGCTCGGCGCAGGCCGCGCTGCACACCAGCACCGGTGTGCGGCTCAGCTCGACGATGCGTTGCAGGCGCGCGCTCGGCAGGCCCGGGTCGAGCGGCAGATAACCCGCGCCGGCCTTGAAGCTGCCGACGATCATGCCGAGCAGCGGCAGGCCGCGTTCGGCGAGCAAGGCCACCGGCTGATCGATACCCACCCCGGTCGTCAGCAGGGCATGGCCCAAGCGGTTGGCCGCCAGGTTCAACCCCGCATAGTCGAAACTCGCCTCCAGACAGCGGGCCACGGTGCGCTGCGGCTGGGCCGCGACCTGTGCTTCGAACAGGCGCACGTAGCCCTGCTCCAGCGGATAGGCGTGGTCCGTCTGGTTGCAGTCATGCAAGAGGAACTGCCGCTCGGCCTCGCCCAACAGCGGCAAAGCGGCCATGTCGGCGTCGACGTGCTCGACCAGGGCCAGGAGCAGGCGTTTGAACTCGCCCAACAGGCGCTCGACCGTGCTGGCCTCGAAGTAGCGTCGGTCGTAGGACAGGTGCAGGCCCAGGTCGTCGCCGGGGTAGCACACCGCTGTCAGCGGGAAGTTGGTGTGGGTACGGCCCGAGTCGGAACTGGCATTGAGCTGCTGGGCGTGGTCGAGCACCGCGCTTTGCACCGGCGCGTTCTCGAACACGAACAGGCTGTCGAACAGCGGCTGGCCTTTGGGCAGTTCGCTGCACGCCTGGATCGCCACCAGGGGCAGGTATTCGTACTCGCGCAGTTCAAGGTTGCGCTCCAGCAGGCCTTGCAGCCACTGGCGCACGCTGAGGCGCTCCCCGGCTGCCGGCAGTTGCACGCGCAGCGCCACGCTGTTGATGAACAGGCCGACGGTCTGCTGCATCTGCGGCAGGCTTACCGGGCGACCGGCCACGGTCACACCGAAGGCCACGTCGCGCTCGCCGCTGTAACGCGCCAGCACCAAAGCCCAGGCCGCCTGGGCGAAAGTGTTGACGGTCAACTGATGGGCCTGGGCCAGTTCGCGCAAGCGTGCGCCCTGCGACGCTTCCAGGCGGGTGTAGCAATCGCCCACCTGCATGCCGTCGCCGGCATGGTCGTTGCGCAGCGGTCGGTCGCTGGGCAGCGCGGTGGCGCGCTCGAAGCCGGCCAGGTTGCGTTGCCACCATTGCCGTGCTTCGTCCAGGTCCTGGTGCTGCAACCAGCCGATGTAGTCGCGGTAGCGCGGCGGCGGCGGCAACTGCGCCGGTTGGCCGGCGCCCAGGGCCTGGTAGATGACGAAGAAGTCGTTCATCAGCAACGAACGGCACCAGGCATCGATGAGGATGTGGTGGTTGCTCATCATGAACCAGTAGCGCGCCTCGTCCACGCGCACCAGGCGCAGGTGGAACGGCGGGGTTTCCAGCAACGCGAAGCCGGCCTCGCGCTCGGCCTTGTGCAGCGCTTGCAGGCGCGCTTCCTGAGCGTCGACGTCGAGTTCGCGCCAGTCCTGGTAATCGACCTGCACGGCGCCTGGCTTGTGGATGATCTGCAGCATGGCCTCGCCGGCGTTCCAGCTGAACGAGGCGCGCAATGCTTCGTGACGGGCCACCACGGCCTGCCAGGCGGCGGCGAAGCGCGGCTGGTCCAGGGCGCTGTCGATGCGGTAGCGGTCCTGCATGTAGTAGATGCCGGTGCCGGGTTCGAGCAGGGTGTGCAGCAGCATGCCCTCCTGCATCGGCGTCAGCGGATAGACGTCCTCGACCTCGGCGGCGGGCACGGGCAACTGGTCGATTTGCGCCTGGGTCAGGGCCGCCAGGGCGAAGTCCGACGGGGTGAAGCCGCCGTGGCCCGGCGTCAGGCAATGCCCGACCAGCGCCAGCAGTTCGTCGCGGTAGGCTTCGGCCAGGCCGCGTACGGTGGCCTCGGCGTAACGCTCGGTGCTGTAGGTCCAGCGCAGTTGCAGCGCACCCCCGTATACCTGGCCATCGACGCTGAGCCAGTTGGGCAGCGGCGCGTCCAGGTCATGGGCCAAGCCCGCTGGGGCATCGAGTGGCTGGAACAGCGCTGCATCGTCGAACTGCTGGTCGAACTGGCCCAGGTAGTTGAAGGTGATGCGCGCCTGGGGCAAGGCCGCCATCTGCTCGCGTACACCGTCTTCGGCCAGGTAACGCAGCACGCCATAGCCCAGGCCCTTGTGCGGCACCTGGCGCAGTTGCTCCTTGATGCGCTTGAGCGAAGCGCCGCGGGCCTCATCGTCAGCGCCCGCGATCGGGCTGAGGCGCAGTGGGTAGGCGTTGGTGAACCAGCCGACGCTGCGGGTCAGGTCGATGTCGTCGAACAACCCGTCGCGGCCATGCCCTTCCAGTTGCACCAGCGCGTCAGGGGCGCCAGTCCAGCGGCACAGCACGCGGGCCAGGGCGGTCAGCAGCAGGTCGTTGACCTGGGTGCGGTAGGCGGCGGGCGCCTGTTGCAGCAGTTGCTGGGTATGCTCGGGCGCCAGGTCGATGACCACGCTGCGGGCGTTGCGCTGCAGGTTGCCGCCTTGTGGATGGTCGCACGGCAGTTCATGGCTCACGGCGCGCAACTGGTCTTGCCACCAGTGCAGTTCGTCGCGCAGCGAATCGCTGCCGGCGTACTGCACCAGGCGGGCGCTCCAGTCGCCCAGGGCATGGGTCTTGGCCGTCAGCGGCTGGCCGCGGTAGAGCGCCTGTACGTCTTCGAGCAGCACGCGCCACGACACGCCGTCCACCACCAGGTGGTGGATCGCCAGTAGCAGACGCTGCTCGCCGCGCCCGTCGCTGACCAGCAGGCCGCGCAGCAACGGCCCTTCGGACAGGTCAAGGCTGCGCTGCACGTCGCTGTACAGCGCTTGGCAGTCGTCCAGGTCGGCGACTTCGGCGCTCCACAGCAAGGTCTGGTCGGTGACGGCGGCATAGCTGGCCTGCCAGCGGCCTGCCGTCTCGGCGAAGCGCAGGCGCAAGGTGTCGTGGTGCGCCACCAGTGCGTTCAGCGCCCGTTGCAGTGCCTCGGCATCCAGGGGTTGCCGGGCGTGCAAGAGGACTGCCTGGTTCCAGTGCTGCGGTGCCGGCACGTCGCTGTCGAAGAACCAGTGCTGGATCGGCGTCAGGGCGCTGTCGCCCTGGCGTGCGCCCTGCTCGACCTGGCTCGCTTCGGCGCCTTGGGTGACTACGCTCGCCAGGGTCTGGATGGTCTGGTGCTGGAACAGGTCGCGCGGGGTGAACTGCAAGCCCAGCTGTCGCGCGCGGCTGACCACCTGGATCGACAGGATCGAGTCGCCGCCCAGTTCGAAGAAGTTGTCCTGCACGCCGACCTGGGCCAGGTTCAATACCTCGCCCCACACCTGCGCAAGTTGCGTTTCCAGCGCACCGGACGGTGCCTGGTAAGTCTGCTGGGCCTGTTGCAGATCGGGGGCGGGCAAGGCGCGGCGGTCGAGCTTACCGTTGCCCATCAACGGCAGCTGGTCGAGCAGCACCAGGTGCGCCGGCACCATGTGATCGGGCAGTTGCTGGCGGGCATGGGCCTTGACCGCATCGCGCAGCGCCGCCTGGGCCGCCGAATCGGCGCGGGCCAGCGCGCTGACCAGGTAGCCCACCAGCTGCTTGCCGCCGGGCAGGTCGAGGGCCAAGACCACCGCTTCGTCGACTTGGGCATGGTCTTGCAGACGGCTTTCGATTTCACCGAGTTCGATGCGGAAGCCGCGGATCTTCACCTGCTGGTCGGCACGGCCGACGTACTCCACCTGGCCATCGACGCGTAGCCGTACCAGGTCGCCGGTGCGGTACAGGCGCCCGCCTGCGTCGCCGAACGGATCGGCGACGAAGCGCTCGGCGGTCAGCCCCGCACGCGCGTGGTAACCCTGGGCCAGGCCCGCGCCACCGACGTACAGCTCACCGATGCCGCCTTGCGGCAGCAGCGCCAGGTCTTCGTCGAGCACATAGCCGGTGCGTGCGCCGACCAGGTGGCCGATCGGTACGCTGCCGGCATCGCTCGGTAGCGACGTCGGTGCGCGGCAGGCTAGCGGCATGACCACGGTTTCGGTCGGCCCATAGGCGTTGAACAGTTCGCCGGGCTGGAAGGCTTCGCGCAAGCGTTGCAGGTGCTCGCCAGTCAGCGCCTCGCCCCCGGTGATGACCAAGCGCACCGGCAGGGTCTCGCCTTGGGCGAGCAGGTGCTGCGCCAACTGGCTGCCATAACTCGGGGTGAAGCCCAGCACGCTGACCCGCTGTTCGCGGATCAACTGGCAGATCTCCTCGGCGCCCCACTGGCCTTGGGCACGCAGTACCACGCGGGCGCCGCACAGCAGCGGCACCAGCAGGCGTTCGCTGGCGGCGTCAAAGTTGATCGAATAGAAGTGCAGCTCGCAGTCGTCGCTGCGCATGCCGAAGGCGCCGATCACGGCTTGGCAGTGCATGGCGATCTGGCCGTGGTCGACCACCACGCCCTTGGGCTGGCCGGTCGAGCCGGAGGTGTAGATGACGTAGGCCGGGTGCTGCGCCACGCTCGCCACGGGGGGCGCCTGGACGGGGTACTCGGCCAAGGCGGCGTGCTCGTCTTCGGGGCTCCACACATGGACGTGCGCCGGCAGCTCGCCGAGGCGTTGCAGGAGCGCTTGGGGAGCTACCAGCAGCTGCAGGCGACTGTCGTCGATCAGGTAGTGCAGGCGCTCGAGCGGGTATTCCGGGTCGAGCGGCACGTAGGCACCGCCGGCCTTGAGGATGGCCAGCAAGCCGACTACCAGGTCCAGCGAGCGCTCCAAGGCCAGGCCCACGCGCACGTCGGGACCGACGCCGCGGGCACGCAAGGCGTGGGCCAGACGATTGGCGCGCTGGTCCAGCTCGGCGTAGCTCAAGTGCTGGCCGGCGAAGGTCAGCGCCAAGGCATCCGGCGTGCGTGACGCTTGGTCGGCGAACAGGCCATGCACGGTCTGGGTCAGGTCCAGGTCGGGCTCGCCTTGCAATTGGCCGAGCAAATCTTGGCGCTCCTCGTCTCCCAGCATCGGCAGCTCGCACAAACGCTGCTGCGGATCGTTTAGCAGGCCTGTCAGCAGGCGTTGCAGGTGCTCGGCCAGGCGCGCGATGCGCGGCTCGTCGAACAGGTCGCGGCTGTAGGTCAGGCAGCAGCCCAAACGGCCGTCGAGGTCGGTGACTTCCAGGTACAGGTCGAACTTGGTCGCGCTGGCGTCGTTGACCAGGTAGTCGACCTGCATGCCCGACAGCTCACGGCTTTGCTGGAAGGTCCAGCGCTGCACGTTGCACATCACCTGGAACAGCGGGTTGTAGGCGCTGCTGCGCGGCGGTTGCAAGGCATCCACCAGTTGCTCGAACGGCAGGTCCTGGTGCGACTGGCCGTCGATGACCGTGTCGCGCATCTGCTCGAGCAGTGCGAGGGCGCTCATCTGCCCGTCCACTTCGCAGCGCAGCACCTGGGTGTTGAGGAAGGCGCCGATCAGCCCTTCGCTCTCCGGGCGGATGCGGTTGGCCACCGGCGCGCCGATGCGCAGGTCGCGTTGGCCACTGTGACGGTGCAACAAGGCGGCCAAGGTGGCGGTCATGGTCATGAACAGGGTCAGGCCATGCTGGCTGTTGAAGGCGTGCACACGCTCGACCAGCGCGGGCGGCAGGTCGAAGCGGTACAAGCCACCGCGGTGGCTCTGCACCGCCGGTCGCGGCCGGTCGCTGGGCAGCGCCAGCACTGGGTGCTCGTCGCCCAGGCGGGCTTTCCAATAGTCCAGTTGCCGCTGGCCTTCGCCGGCTTCGAGCCACTGGCGGTGCCAGACGCTGTAGTCCAGGTACTGCACCGCCAAGGGCGGCAGCGGCGAATCGCGCTCGTCGACGAAGGCTTCGTACAGCTCGCCCAGCTCGCGGGCGAAGATGTCCATGGCCCAGCCCTCGGTGACGATGTGGTGCAAGGTGAGCACGAAATATTGCTCGCGCTCGCCGGTCTTGGCCAGGCAGGCGCGCAGCAGCGGGCCGCGCTCCAGGTCGAAGGGCAAGTGGGCCTGCTGGTCGGCCAGCTGTTGCAGGCACTGCTCGCGCTGGTCGGCGTCGAGCGCCGAGAAATCGTGCCAGCCGAGGGTCAGGCCGGCGCTGTCGGCCACGCACTGGAACGGCTTGCCGTCGATGCTGGGGAAGGTGGTGCGCAACGCTTCGTGGCGCACCAGCAGTGCCTGCACGGCGCGCTCGAAGGCATCCACGTGCAGCGCGCCGCGCAAGCGCGCCATGCCGCCGACGTTGTACGCCGGGCTCTCGGGCTCCATGTGCCAGAGGATCCACATGCGCTGCTGGGAATGCGACAGCGGCACCGCCTGACGGCGATCGACGCGGGCGATCGCGCCCTGCTGGTTGCGCAGGCCGCTGGCCTGGACGCGCGCGATCTCGGCGCAGAACGCGCCCAGTTCGCTGGCTTCGAACAGCGCTTTGAGCGGCAGCTCGACATCGCACGCCTGGCGACTGCGCGAGACGATCTGGGTGGCCAGCAGCGAATGGCCGCCGAGGGCGAAGAAGTCATCCTGCAAACCCACCTGGGCGACGCCCAGCACCTCGCACCAGATCGCCGCGACCTGCTGCTGCAACGGCGTCTGCGGCGCGACGTGCGCGCGCTGTTGCCAGGCAGGGGCCGGCAAGGCACGACGCTCGACCTTGCCGCTCGGGCCCAAGGGCATCTGCGCCAGGTGCAGCAGTTGCGCGGGCACCATGTAGGCCGGCAGTTGCGCGGCCAGGGCCGCGAGCAGTTCGGCGCTGCGCTCGCGGCCACTGTAATACCCGACCAACTGCGCGCCGACGGCGTCCTGATGCACAAGTACCACGGCCTGGTCGACGCCGGCCTGGGCCAACAGCAGCGCTTGCACTTCCTCAGGCTCGACGCGGAAGCCGCGCACCTTCACCTGCTGGTCGAGGCGCCCGAGGTATTCCAGGGCCTGCACGCCGGCGTTCCAGCGGGCGCGATCGCCGCTGCGGTACAGGCGCTGGCCGGCGCCCGCGGGGTCGGGCAGGAAGCGCTCGGCGGTCAGTCCAGGCCGGCCCAGGTAGCCACGGGCAAGCCCCGCACCGCCCAGATACAGCTCACCGGGCACGCCCAAGGGGCTCGGTTGCAGGTCGTCATCGAGCACCTGGCAACGTACGTTGGCCAGTGGTCGACCGATGGGCGACAGCGCACCATCGCCGGCCTGGCAGCGCCAGTGAGTGACATTGATGGCCGTTTCGGTGGGGCCGTAGCGGTTGTCCAGCAGCACGTGCGGCAATACCTGCAAGGCGCGGTCGCGCAGCGCGGCGGGCAGCGCCTCGCCGCCGCAGAACAGGCGCCGCAGCGTGTGGCAACGCGCAGCCTCCGGTTCTTGCAGGAACACCTGCAGCAATGGCGGCACGAAGTGCAGGGTGGTCACGGCGAACTGCTGCACCAGGCGGGCGATGCGCTGAGGGTCGCGGTGCTCGCCAGGCCCGGCGAGCACCAGCGAGCAGCCGCTGAGCAACGGCCAGAAGCATTCCCACACCGACACGTCGAAGCTGATCGGTGCCTTCTGCAAAATCACATCGCTGGCGTCCAGGGCATAGTGCGCCTGCATCCATTGCAAGCGCTCGGCCAGGGCGGCGTGGGTGTTGCCCACCCCTTTCGGACGCCCGGTGGAGCCGGAGGTGTAGATCACGTAGGCCAGGTGCTCGCCGTGCACGTGCGGGCGCGGGGCCTGGCACGGCCAGTTGTCCAGGTGCAGTTGGTCGAGGGCGATGACGCTGAGCCCGTCGCGCTGCGGTAGGCGGCCCAGCACGTCGCTGTGGCTGAGCAGCAGCTCGGCGCCGCAGTCGTCGAGCATGTAGGCCAAGCGCTCGGCCGGGTAGTCGACGTCGAGCGGCACGTAGGCCCCGCCTGCCTTGAGGATCGCCAGCAAGCCGACCAGCAGTTGCGGCGAGCGCTCCAGGGCGATGGCCACGCAGGTGTCCGGGCCTACGCCTTTGTCGCGCAGGTAATGCGCCAGGCGGTTGGCCTGCTGGTGCAGCGCGGCGTAGCTCAGGCTGCCGCCGTCCCACTGTACGGCGATGCGCTCGGCACAGGCGCGGGCCTGCTCGTCGAGTTGCTCGGGCAACAGGCGCGTGGCCGTGGCGGCCGGCGCCTCGCCCCAGGCCAGCAGTCGTTCATGCTCGGCGTCGCTCAGCAGTCGCACGGCACCCACGGCCAGCTGCGGCTGCGCACAGACCTGTTCGAGCAGGGCCAGCAGGTGCCCGGCCAGGCGCTCGACGGTGCTGGCGTCGAACAGCGCGGCGGCATAGTCGAAGGCCAGGCTCAGACGGCCCTGGTGGTCCTGCTCGCTGTGCAGTTGCAGGTCGAACTTGGCCTCGCGGCTGTGCCAGGGCAGCTCCTGGGCCAGCAGCCCGGGCAGCCGGCGCAGCGCCGAGAGGTCGCGTTGCTGGTGGTTGAACATGACCTGGAACAGGCCCTGTTCGCGGGCCTCGGGCAAGGCTTCGAGCAGTTGCTCGAAAGGCAGGTCCTGATGCGCCTGGGCATCCAAGGTGTGGCCGCGCACTTGGTCGAGCAGCGCGCTGAACGGCAGTTGCGCGTCCAGCTCGCTGCGCAGCACCTGGGTGTTGATGAAGAAGCCGACCAGCCCTTGGGCTTCGAGTCGGGGCCGGTTGGCGTTGGGCACGCCGACGCGGATGTCGCCCTGCCCGGTGTAGCGGTACAGCAGCGCCTGCCAGCCGGCCAGCAGCATCATGAACAGACTGGCGCCCTGGTCGCGGGCCAGTCGCTCCAGCGCAGCGCACAGCGGCGCGGGCACCTTGACCTGCAAGCGCGCGGCACGGCGATCCTGGGTGCTGCCGCGTGGGTGGTCGGTGGCCAGGTCGAGCACCGGCAGCGCGTCGCCCAAGCGCTGTTGCCAGTACGCCAGTTGTCGTGCGGCCTCGCCGTCGGCCAGCCATTGCCGCTGCCACTGCCCATAGTCGGCATAGGCCAGCGGCAGCGCAGGCAGCTGTCCTTCGCTACCGGGCGCGGCATAGAGCCGGGCGAATTCGTCGAGCAGGATGTTCAGCGACCAGCCATCGGCGACGATGTGGTGCAGGGTCACCCACAGCTGGTGGTGTTCATCGTCCAGGCGCACCAGGGTCACCCGCAGCAGCGGGCCTTGGCGCAGGTCGAAGGGCTGCTGGGCTTCGGCCTCGCGGTGAGCGGCGACTTCGGCTTCGCCGAGCCCTTCCATATCGCGACGATCAAGCACGAAGGGCTGTTCGCCATGGACGTGCTGAAGCGCCTGGCCATCGACTTCGCTGAACAAGGTGCGCAGCGATTCGTGGCGTGCCACCAGGGTCTGGAATGCGCGCTGCACCGCCTCGGCGTCCAGTTCGCCGCGCAGGCTCAAGCCGGCCGGCACGTTGTAGGCCGCCGATTCGGGTTCGAGTTGCCACAGCAGCCACAAGCGGTTCTGCGCCAGCGACTGGGGCACGGCCTGGTCCTGCGCCTGCCGTGCGATGGCGCTTGGCGCCTGGGCGCCGTTGGCGAGCTGCTCGCCGACCGCCGTGCTGTAGGCGGCGAGCGTCGGCGCCTCGAACAGCAAGCGCAGGCTCAGGGCCACGCCCAGCTCGTCGGCCAGACGCGCAGTGAGCTGGGCGGCGGCGATGGAGTTGCCGCCCAGCAGCAGGAAGTGGTCGTCGGCGGACACCGCCGTGAGCTTGAGCTGCTCGCACCACAGCGCGGCGATGCGCCGTTGCAGCACATCGTGGTCGGCCGCAGGTGCCTGTCGGGATTTCACAGGTGCAGGGAAGCGGGCATAGCAGTCGAGGCTGTCGTCGTCCATGCGCTGGCGGCAGGCCGAGCGTTGCAGCTTGCCGCTCGAGGTCTTGGGCAAGGCGCCGGGGTTGAGCAACAGCACCACGGCCGGCGCCTGGTTGCAGGCTTCGGCGACCACCTGCCGCAGGCGCGCGATCAGCTGATCGGCCGGCAGGGATTTCTGTACGCTGCGGCCCACTTCCACGGCCACGCCGATGCCCTCCTCGCCTTGCTGCTCGACCGCGAACACCGCCACCCGGCCTTTGCGCAGGCCCTCGACCTCGCGCTCCAGAGTCTGCTCGACGTCCTGCGGATAGAGGTTCTGCCCACGTACGATGAGCAGGTCTTTCAAGCGGCCGCTGACGAACAGCTCGCCGTCGCGCAGGAAGCCCAGGTCGCCGGTGCGCAGCCAGGTCTGGCCGTCGCGGGCGACGAAGGTGCGCGCGCTGGCTTCAGGGTTGCGCCAGTAGCCGTGGGCGATGCTCGGCCCGGCCGCCCAGATTTCGCCGACCTGGTCGTCGGCCAGCACGGCCAGGCTGTGCGGCTCGACGATCTGCACGGCGTGACCGGGCTGGGCAAAGCCGCAACTCATCAGCACACTGCCCTCGCCCGGTTCGATGCGGTGCGCGGCGAGCGCCTGGGCATCGACCTGCAAGGCCGGGATGCCGCCACCGCGGCGGCTGCCGCTGACGAACAGCGTGGCCTCGGCCAGGCCATAGCTGGCGAAGAAGCTCGAAGCGTCGAAGCCGGTCGCGCGGAAACGCTCGGCGAAGCCCGCCAGGCTGTCCTGGCGGATCGGCTCGGAACCCGAATAGGCCACCCGCCAGCGGCTCAGGTCGAGCCCGGCCAGGGCCGCGTCGCTGACCCGCTCGCTGCACAGCCGGTAGGCGAAGTCCGGGCCGCCGCTGATGGTGCCGCCGTACTCGCTGATGGCCTGCAACCAGCGCTGTGGCCGGGCGAGGAAATAGCCCGGCGACATCAGTACGCACGGCACGCCGCTGTAGATCGGCTGCAGCAGCCCGCCGATCAGGCCCATGTCGTGGTAGAGCGGCAACCAGCTGACGATCACATCGTCCGGGTTGAGGTCGATGCCGAAGCCGTGGCGGATCAACTGCTCGTTGGCCACCAGGTTGCCATGACTGACCTGCACGCCTTTAGGCAGCGCCGTGGAGCCGGAGGTGTACTGCAAGAAGGCGATGTCGTCGTCGACCAGTGTCGGCGCTTGCCAGGCCTCGGCCCAGGCCGAATCGAGGCGGTCGATAGCCACAAGGGTCGGCGCATCGGTGCGCTGCAACGCCTCGAGGCCCTGCAAACTTTCGCCCAGCGCCTCGACGGTCAGCAGCAGGCGCGGCTGGGCGTCATCGATGATCGACAGCAAACGCTGCTGATGGTGCGGGCGCGAGGACTCGGGCGGATAGGCCGGCACGGCGATGATGCCGGCATACAGGCAGCCGAAGAACGCCGCGACATAATCCGGGCCGCTCGGAAACAGCAGTACCGCGCGCTCGCCAAAGCCGGCGCGGGCCTGCAACGCGGCGGCGATGGTACGGGCACGCCGGTCGAGTTCGCGGTAGCTGAGCACGGCCTGGTCGCCGGGTTGGTCGGCGAGAAAACGCAGGGCGACCTGCTCGGGGCTGCGCGCGGCGCGCTGCGCCAGGGCCTGGACCAGCGTGAGCGGGCGTTCGAAGGCGTCCATCATGGAATGTTCCTGCCAGAGTCTGGGGAGATCGCGCCGGCGCAACCGCGCGGGGCGCGGCGCCGGACGGCGATGGGATACCCAAGGAACGGACGGAGCACTGCGGAAATTAAGGTCTCTGGTCAGACGCGTGCAGGGTTCCAGCTCATCGGCGAAGCCCGCCAGAGGGCCGCTGCACGGTCCGTTCGAACGTCTCGCGCTGCTCGCTGCGGGTGCCGGTAGCGCTAAGGGGGGTCGACGCTCGGCTACGCACGCTCGACGCATGCGGGTCGCACAACACGAGCACGATGAATCAGAAAAATTCCGAAACTTATTAACTTTCGCAATTGACAATCATTATCATCTTGCATAATTTGTCGTCCGTCTTGGGACGTGCCTGACAAACCGCATGTCCTTTTCCTCTTGAGACCAGGTGATTTCCATGGCGGAACAACTATCCACAAGTAAGTGCGATTCACCACTGCTCCAAGCATTCGTCGACAACCGCAACATCCTCGTCAAGATCGCTGCTCGCATCACCGGCTGCCGCTCGCGGGCCGAAGACGTGGTGCAGGATGCCTTCTTCCGGCTCGCGGCCGCGCCGCAGATCACCTCTTCGTTCAAGGCCCAGCTCAGCTACCTGTTCCAGATCGTGCGCAACCTGGCCATCGACCACTACCGCAAGCAGGCCATGGAGCTGAAGTACTCCGGCCCCGAGGAGGAAGGCCTCAACGTCGTCCTGCTCAATGCCTCGCCCGAGGCCAGCCACATCAACTTCAGCACCTTGGAACACATCGCCGTGGCGCTCGACGAACTGCCCCAGCGCACCCGTTACGCCTTCGAGATGTACCGCCTGCATGGCGTGCCGCAAAAAGACATCGCCAAGGAGCTGGGCGTGTCGCCGACCCTGGTCAACTTCATGATCCGCGATGCCCTGATCCACTGCCGCAAAACGGCCAACCGCCACGCCTGAACATCGACCTTCCAAGGGCCGGCATCCCCTGCCGGCCTGGACCGCAGCCCTCAGGCGAGCGGGCAACGGTCGAAGAAACGCTCCCGCCCCAACACCATCAGCGCCGCCCGTTTGTGCGGGAAGTCGAAGGCTTTGTCGCAATGGAAACCCACGCCCTGCAGGTAGTCGATCATGCGCTGGTTGTCGGCGCGCGGTTCGGCGACCACGCGTTGGGTGCGCGGATCGTCGAGGAACAGGTAGTGCACCAGGGCTGACATCCAGCTGGCGACCTTGTGCGGGCCGCGTTGATGTTCTTCGCCGACCAGCATGTGGATGCCGCGGTCGTAGTCGTCGGCGGGGTAGAACGGCGCGATGCGGTCTTCCTTGGCCCAGTAGGCTTCGAAATAGGCGAACGGCTGGTCGTCGAAGCAACCGACCAGGGCCAGCGTATGGGGGTCGGCCGCAAGGTTCTGTAAATAGTGGCGGTGCTGCTCCAGGCTGCCGCCCTCCTCCCAGAACGCCAACACCCGCGGGTTGTTCTGCCAGCGATTGAAGCGCGGCAGGTCCTCTTCGATGTTCAGCGCACGCAACGACACCCAGGCACCGAGGTGCGCGTCGTAGCGGCGGTACACCTCGCCAGTGGGTTTGGGTGGCCGACGCGGATGGCGTTTGCCGCTGCTCATCACCATCTGCGGCGGATACACCGGCGGTAGCGCCTCGCCCAGCCAGGGTTGGGGCAGTTGCCAGAACAGCGCCCGCTCGCAGGTGAACTGGTCGGGCCGTTCGCTGCCGAGCAGCAGGCCCGAGGCCAGGCCGGCGACGGCGATGTTCGGCGGGGACAGCTGCAAAGTCAGGCGTTGGCAGTCGGGGTGGTTGGCGAACCACCAATAGCAAGCGGCCCACAGGCCCTGGTGCGGGCGCTCGGCGCACAACGCCTGCACCGTCAGCAGCGCGCCAGCCGCCAGACCCAGCTGGATCAGGGGGCGACCTTGCAGGCTCAGGTTCAGTCGCTCGGCGCTGCGCTCGGCGGCAAGGCTGCGCCAGCACGGTGGAGTAAGGGGGTGTGCAGGTGCGGCGTCAGGCATGTTCGAGGCTCACGATCGAAGGGACACCTTGCACAAACGTGCGCGCGACCACGGAATTTAAGCGCCGGGTACTGGCTTCACCTCGATCCGGTACGGCCCGAAGATGCGTTGCAGTTCGCCACTGCCACGTAGCTGGGTGAGCAGCGCAGCGAAGGCTGGCGCACTGATCGGCGCCTGGGGGCGGAGCATGGCGTAATGGCGGTACACCTGATCGATGCGCTCGGACACCAGCAGTGCCTGGGCGCTGGCCGGGTGGCGGTCGAGAAAATCGCTGAGGTAGGAACGGGTCACCAGGGCGATATCGGCGCGCCCACGTTCGACCATGTACAG
Source organism: Pseudomonas sp. MLB6B (assembly GCF_054508135.1). Lineage (NCBI taxonomy): Bacteria > Pseudomonadati > Pseudomonadota > Gammaproteobacteria > Pseudomonadales > Pseudomonadaceae > Pseudomonas > Pseudomonas sp. MLB6B. The sequence goes on from NZ_CP199313.1 coordinate 3,748,817, forward strand.
GTTGCTCTCGTGGGAGTAGGTCAGGCTCGCGTCGAAGGTCTGCATCAGGTAATGGCGGTCGGCGTTGAATTGGGCGAAGGCATAGTGGTAGCCGCTGAACAGCGCCAGGCGCTTGTCGGCCAGGCTGTCGAAGTAGGCCTGGGTGCGCTGGGGCGCGCGCCGTGCGACGAACAGCTCGGCATCTTCCAGGCCCATGTCCACCGCTTGATGGGGAATGGCGTCCCAGCCCCAGGCGGGGTTCTCGAAGATGGCCAGGTCCGTGCGGCCGTTCTGCAGATCGGCGAAGCGGCGCGGAATCGAGGTCGGCACCAACACGAAGTGGTAGCGCTGCTGCGCGCCGTTGAGCGCATCGGCCAATCGCTGCAGCAGGCCCTCGTCGCGACCGCGCTCGGGCCGCTCGGCGTAGGGCGGAAAATGCGCGGCACCGATGCGCACTTGCTGCGGCTCGGCGGCATGGGCCATGGCCGCCATCAGCCAGCACAGGACGAACGATAGGCCGCACCTTGCGGTCTTTACACGGGACGGTTGGCTCAAGATGACCCTCGTTGCGATGGCAGCACGCCTTATCCCCTTCACGCTAGGCGCTTTGCGACGTTGTTACAACTGCTTGCAACAGGCGTTGAGCCAGACCTTGGCTACGCTGTAGCCATCACTCTAAGGAGCCTGCCATGGGCCATTGGTTGGTCATTGACCTGGAAGCCACGACCGACGAAGGCGGCTGGCCGGTCACGGATATGGAAATCATCGAAATCGGCGCCACGCTGGTGACACGCGAAGGCCGCGAGGTCGACCATTTCCAGCGCCTGGTGCGCCCAAGGCGCAGGCCGCAGTTGACGTCGTTCTGTCGGCAACTGACGCACATCGACCAGGCCAGCGTGGATGCAGCGGCCCCGCTGGCCCAGGTGTGGATGGCCTTCGAGGCTTGGTTGGCGCAGCATGGCGAGCGCCTACAGGCCTGGGTGAGCTGGGGCGACTATGACCGTCAGCAACTGCTGCAGGAGTGGCGGCTGAATCAGATCCACAGCCTGCTGGCGGACCTGCCGCACATCAACCTCAAGCAACGCTTCGCCAAGGCCCGCCAGCTGCAACGCCCGCTGGGGCTCAACAGTGCCCTGCACCTGGCCGGCCTGCAATTCAGCGGACAACAGCACCGGGCGCTGGAAGACGCGCGCAACACCGCCCGCCTGCTACCCCTGAGCCTGCCGGTGCAAGGGCGCCAGGACTTCGTATGAAAGGTTACGAGACGCGGCAACGGCGCTTTTCGGACAACGCCTAAAGCAGATGACGCTGGTCGGTGCCTTGGGCATACTGGCCAGCCCTTTTCTTTCCCCTGTTTATAGGAGTCGCGCCATGTTCAAGGTCAATGAGTACTTCGACGGCACCGTCAAATCGATCGCCTTCGACAGCGCCAGCGGGCCGGCCACCGTCGGCGTCATGGCTGCCGGCGAATACGAGTTCGGCACTGCCAAGCGCGAGATCATGCACGTGGTGTCGGGCGCGCTGACCGTCAAGCTGCCGGGCAGCGATGCTTGGGACACCTTCGAAGCCGGTAGCCAGTTCCAGGTGCCTGCCAACAGCAAGTTCCAGTTGCAGGTCAAGGTCGCTACCGCTTATCTGTGCGAGTACGTCGACTGATCGACCGCGCTGCGGGGCCGCCCGGCTCCGCGCACCCGTCACGCCTTGAGAAACGCCGCCACCCGCTGCGCCGCCTGCTGCAAATGCCCGTCGTGGGTACATCCCGAAGCCTTCAGCGGCTTGAGGTCGTGGTCGGCCGCCTGCAACCAGCACAGCTCGATCGCGGGCGACAGCGCGTAAGCCTCCACTGCCTGGCGATTGCCCAACGCATCGCGCTCGCCTTGCACGATGAGGCTGCGGGTACCCAGCATCGCCAGATGTTCGGTGCGCGGCTTGTCCGGTTTGCCGGCGGCGTAGAACGGATAGCCCAGGCACACCAAAGCATCGGCACCCAGCTCGTCGGCCAGCAGACTGGCCATACGTCCGCCCATGGACTTGCCGCCGATGGCTAGACGACCCGTGACCAAAGGTCGCACCTGGGCATGCACTTCCCGCCAGCATTCGAGCAGCGCTTTTTGCGGGTTGGGCGGCCGCCGTGTGCCACCTTGCCGCCGCTGGGCCATGTAGGGAAACTCGAAGCGCACTACCGCCACGCCTTGCGCTACCAGCCTCGCTGCCATCTGCTGCATGAACGGGCTGTCCATCGGCGCGCCTGCCCCATGGGCCAGGATCAGCGTCGTCTGGCAGGCGTTCCCCTCCCGCATCTGGGGCGCATCGCAGCGCAAGCCTGGAACTTTTCCGACCGGTGCCCATTGATCCCCGTCAATACCGGCCAATTGCCCTTCTCTCATCCTTCCCTCGCTTTTTAGCCTGCCTATAACCGTGGATGGGAACCCATACATGAACACAACCCTAAGACCTGCCTACAACTACGAGGTGGTCCGCCAATTCTCCATCATGACGGTGGTGTGGGGCATCGTCGGGATGGGGCTCGGCGTCTTCATCGCCGCCCAGCTCGTCTGGCCCGCCCTCAACTTCGATCTGCCCTGGACCAGCTTCGGTCGCCTGCGCCCGCTGCACACCAACGCGGTGATCTTCGCCTTCGGCGGCTGCGCGCTGTTCGCCACTTCCTACTACTCGGTGCAGCGCACCTGCCAGACCACGTTGTTCGCACCCAAGCTCGCGGCCTTCACCTTCTGGGGCTGGCAGCTGGTGATCGTGCTGGCGGCCGTCACGCTGCCGCTGGGCTACACCAGTTCGAAGGAATACGCCGAGCTGGAGTGGCCGATCGACATTCTCATCACCATCGTCTGGGTGGCCTATGCGGTGGTGTTCTTCGGCACCCTGGCCAAGCGCAACACCAAGCACATCTACGTCGGCAACTGGTTCTTCGGCGCCTTCATCCTGACCGTGGCGCTGCTGCACATCGTCAACAACCTCGAAGTGCCGGTGAGCCTGACCAAGTCCTACTCGGTGTATGCCGGGGCCACCGACGCCATGGTGCAGTGGTGGTACGGCCACAACGCCGTGGGCTTCTTCCTCACCGCAGGCTTCCTGGGAATGATGTACTACTACGTGCCCAAGCAGGCCGAACGCCCGGTGTACTCCTATCGCCTGTCGATCGTGCACTTCTGGGCGCTGATTACCCTGTACATCTGGGCCGGCCCCCACCATCTGCACTACACCGCCCTGCCCGACTGGGCGCAATCGCTGGGCATGGTGATGTCGCTGATCCTGCTGGCGCCGAGCTGGGGCGGCATGATCAACGGCATGATGACCCTCTCCGGGGCCTGGCACAAACTGCGCAGTGACCCGATTCTGCGCTTTCTCGTGGTGTCGCTGGCCTTCTATGGCATGTCCACCTTCGAGGGGCCGATGATGGCGATCAAGACTGTCAACGCCCTATCCCACTACACCGACTGGACCATCGGCCACGTACACGCCGGCGCTCTGGGCTGGGTGGCGATGATCTCCATCGGCGCCATGTACCACACCATTCCCAAGGTGTTCGGCAAAGAGCGCATGTACAGCCTCGGCCTGATCAACGCGCACTTCTGGCTGGCGACCATCGGCACCGTGCTGTACATCGCCTCGATGTGGGTCAACGGCATCGCCCAGGGCCTGATGTGGCGCGCGGTCAACAGCGACGGCACGCTGACCTACTCGTTCGTCGAAACCCTGGTGGCCAGCCACCCGGGCTTCATCGTGCGCTTCGTCGGCGGGGCGATCTTCCTCACCGGCATGCTGCTGATGGCCTGGAACACCTGGCGCACCGTGCGCGCACCGGCCAGCGCCGCCGTTCCCGCGCACGCCCAGTTGGCTTGAGGAGAAGCGCCTGATGAAACACGAAGTCATTGAAAAGAACGTCGGCCTGCTGGCCCTGCTGATGGTGCTCGCCGTCAGCGTCGGCGGCCTGACGCAGATCGTGCCACTGTTCTTCCAGGACGTGACCAACACCCCGGTCGAAGGCATGAAACCCTACACCGCGCTGCAACTCGAAGGCCGCGACATCTACATCCGCGAAGGCTGCGTGGGCTGCCACTCGCAGATGATCCGCCCGTTCCGCGCCGAGACCGAACGCTACGGCCACTACTCGGTGGCCGGTGAAAGCGTGTGGGACCACCCCTTCCTCTGGGGTTCCAAGCGCACCGGCCCCGACCTGGCCCGGGTCGGCGGCCGCTACTCGGACGACTGGCACCGCGCCCACCTGTACAACCCGCGCAACGTGGTGCCCGAGTCGAAGATGCCGGCCTACCCCTGGCTGGTCGCAGAAACCGTCGACAACAGCCACACCGACACCAAGATGCGCGCTCTGCGCGGTCTCGGCGTGCCCTACACCGACGAAGACATCGCCGGCGCCCGCGACGCGGTCAAGGGCAAGACCGAGATGGACGCCCTGGTGGCGTACCTGCAAGTGCTCGGCACCGCCATCAAGAACAAGAGGTAGAGGCGATGGGAATGGACATCGGCACCCTGCGCGGCATCGGCACGCTGGTCGTGATGGTCGCCTTCATCGGCCTGTCGCTGTGGGTGTTCAGCCGCCGCCGCGACCGTGATTTCGCCGAAGCGCGCCTGCTGCCCTTCGACGACGAACCTCTGCCCCCTAACGGGCAAGCGCCTGCCATGAGGAGTAACGGGCAATGAGCACTTTCTGGAGTACCTACATCAGCGTGCTGACCCTCGGCAGCCTGATCGGCCTGACCTGGCTGCTGCTTTCGACCCGCAAGGGCCAGAGCGACACCACCGACCAGACCATGGGGCACAGCTTCGATGGCATCGAGGAGTACGACAACCCGCTGCCCAAATGGTGGTTCTGGCTGTTCGTCGGCACCCTGGTGTTCGCCGTCGGCTACCTGATCCTCTACCCGGGCCTGGGCAACTGGAAAGGCGTGCTGCCCGGCTACGAAGACGGCTGGACCGGCGTCAACGAGTGGCAGAAGGAAATGGACCAGGCCGACGCCACCTTCGGCCCGCTGTTCGCCAAGTACGCGGCCATGCCCCTCGAAGAGGTGGCCAAGGACCCGCAGGCGCTGCGCATGGGCGGCCGGCTGTTCGCCTCCAACTGTTCGGTGTGCCACGGCTCGGACGCCAAAGGCGCCTACGGCTTTCCCAACCTCACCGACCAGAATTGGCGCTGGGGTGGCGATGCGCAGACCATCAAGCAGTCGATCATGGACGGGCGCCATGGCGTGATGCCGGCCTGGGCGGAGGTGATCGGCGAGCAAGGTGTGGCGGATGTGTCCGCCTACATCATCACCGGCCTGAACCATCGCCCTCTGCCCGACACCGCCACGGCCGACGCCAGCAAAGGCCAGGCGATCTTCGCCGCCAACTGCGCGGCCTGCCACGGACCGGAGGGCAAAGGCATGCCGCTGCTGGGCGCGCCGGATCTGACCACGGCCCAGGCGTTCATCTATGGTTCGAGCTTTGCGCAGTTGCAGCAGACCATTCGCTATGGCCGCCAGGGGCAGATGCCGGCCCAGCGCGACATCCAGGGCAACGACAAAGTGCACCTGCTGGCCGCCTATGTGTACAGCCTGTCGCAACCGGAAGCCTCCGAAACCACCACTGCTCGTTGACGCTCTCCCTTCGCGGGGCCGTTCCAGGCCCCGCACTCGTCCGACCCGCCTTACCCCCTCTCGCTTCGATCCATCTCCCGCCGACCTCCAATCCTGCGATCACTCGGGCCACGACTGCGACGTTGTGCTCGGTCCGCTCGACCTTTGACATCTCGATCAAACGCCGCAGCAACCCTCGAAAAACATTGACCGAACGATCAGAAAAATCGGAGAAACGGTACACATAACAATCATTTGTTTGTGTACACTCAGCTCACCTTCCCCGGTCGCTGTCGCGCCCACCGGAGGGCCGTGACACGGATCGGCGCCAGTGCGCGTGCGTTGCCAGAGCCCAAGGGCTCACCTCCACGGCGCCGATTGACGACCCACACAACAACAAGACCGTGGAACCCTGCAATGAACACTGTTCTCCGTCCGACCGCGTACAACTACCGGGTCGTCCGCCAGTTCGCCATCATGACGGTGGTCTGGGGGATACTGGGCATGGGGCTTGGCGTCTTCATCGCCTCGCAACTGGTCTGGCCCCAGCTCAACTTCGACCTGCCCTGGGCCAGCTTCGGCCGGCTGCGCCCGCTGCACACCAATCTGGTGATCTTCGCCTTCGGCGGCTGTGCGCTGTTCGGCACCAGCTATTACGTGGTGCAACGCACCTGCCAGACGCGGCTGGTGTCGGACCGCCTGGCCGCCTTCACCTTCTGGGGCTGGCAAGCGGTGATCGTCTCGGCGCTGGTGACACTGCCCATGGGCTATACCACCAGCAAAGAGTACGCCGAGCTGGAATGGCCGGTGGCGATCCTGCTGGCGATCGTCTGGGTCAGCTATGCGGGGGTGTTCTTCGGCACGCTGCTCAAGCGCAACACCAAGCACATCTACGTCGGCAACTGGTTCTACGGCGCGTTCATCCTGGTCACGGCGATGCTGCACATCGTCAACCACGCCTCTCTGCCGGTGAGCCTGTTCAAGTCCTACTCGGCCTACGCCGGGGCCACCGACGCCATGATCCAGTGGTGGTACGGCCATAACGCCGTGGGTTTCATCCTCACCACCGGTTTCCTGGGGATGATGTACTACTTCGTGCCCAAGCAGGCCGAGCGGCCCATCTACTCCTATCGTCTGTCGATCGTGCACTTCTGGGCGCTGATCACCCTGTACATCTGGGCCGGCCCCCACCACCTGCACTACACCGCCCTGCCCGACTGGGCGCAGTCGCTGGGCATGGTGATGTCGATCATCCTCCTGGCACCGAGCTGGGGCGGCATGATCAACGGCATGATGACCCTCTCCGGGGCCTGGCATAAGTTGCGCACCGACCCGGTCCTGCGCTTTCTCGTGATGTCGCTGGCCTTCTATGGCATGTCCACCTTCGAAGGGCCGATGATGGCGATCAAGACCGTCAACGCGCTGTCGCACTACACCGACTGGACCATCGGCCACGTGCACGCCGGCGCCCTGGGCTGGGTGGCGATGATCTCCATCGGCTCGGTCTACCATATGCTGCCGCGCCTCTACGGCCGCGAGCGGATGCACAGTGTGGGCCTGATCAATGCGCATTTCTGGTTGGCGACCATCGGCACCGTGCTGTACATCGCCTCGATGTGGGTCAACGGCATTACCCAGGGCCTGATGTGGCGCGCGGTGAACGACGACGGCACGCTCACCTACTCCTTCGTCGAAGCGCTGCAGGCCAGCCACGCCGGCTACATCGTCCGCGCGCTGGGGGGAGCGATCTTCGCTTCGGGCATGCTGCTGATGGCTTGGAACACCTGGCGTACCGTGCGTGCAGGCGACACGGTCCAGGCCGAAGCCGCCGCACGCATCGTCACCGTGGGGGCGCACCGATGAAACATGAAGTGGTTGAAAAGAACGTCGGCCTGCTGGCGCTGTTCATGGTCATCGCCGTGAGCATCGGCGGGCTGACGCAGATCGTGCCGCTGTTCTTCCAGGACGTCACCAACCTGCCGGTCGAGGGTATGAAGCCGCGCACCGCGCTGGAGGTGGAGGGCCGCGACATCTACATTCGCGAAGGCTGCGTGGGCTGCCATTCGCAGATGATCCGCCCGTTCCGCGCCGAGACCGAGCGCTACGGCCACTACTCGGTGGCTGGTGAAAGCGTATGGGACCACCCCTTCCTGTGGGGCTCCAAACGCACCGGGCCGGACCTGGCCCGGGTCGGTGCGCGCTACTCGGACGACTGGCACCGCGCGCATCTGTACAACCCGCGCAACGTGGTGCCCGAGTCGAAGATGCCGGCCTACCCCTGGCTTGCGGAAAACACCCTCGACGGTCGCGACACGGCGAAGAAGCTCGAGGTGCTGCGCACCCTCGGCGTGCCGTACAGCGACGAAGACATCGCCGGCGCCCGCGACGCGGTCAAGGGCAAGACCGAGATGGACGCACTGGTGGCCTACCTGCAAGGCCTGGGCACCCTGATCAAGAGCAAACGCTGATGGATACCGGAATGATTCGTGGCCTGGGCACTCTGGTGGTGCTGGTGGCCTTCGTCGGGCTGGCCCTGTGGGTATTCAGTCCGCGGCGCAAACAGGATTTCGACGAAGCGACGCAACTGCCGTTCGCCGACGAACCGCCACGCGACGTCGAGCCCACCCAAGAGAAGGCGCCGAGCCAGGCGCCCGGGAGCAAGCAGCCATGACCACCTTGTGGAGCCTCTACGTCAGCGTACTCACCTTGGGCACCCTGGTCGGCCTGACCTGGCTGCTGCTCTCGACCCGCAAGGGCCAGCGCGAGGACACCACCGAAGACACCGTGGGCCACGCCTTCGACGGTATCGAGGAATACGACAACCCACTGCCCAGATGGTGGTTCTGGCTGTTCGTCGCCACCCTGGTGTTCGCCGTGGGCTACCTGGTGCTGTATCCGGGGCTGGGCAACTGGCGCGGCATCCTGCCTGGCTACGCCTACCTGGATAACGACAAACGCACCGAGTTCGCCACTGGCGACAGCGGCTGGAGCGGTGTGCACGAGTGGGAGAAGGAGATGGCCCGCGCCAATGCCCGCTTCGGCCCGCTGTACGCCAAGTACGCGGCCATGCCGGTCGAAGCCGTGGCGCAAGACCCCAAGGCTTTGCAGATGGGCGCGCGGTTGTTCGCCTCCAACTGCTCGGTGTGCCATGGCTCCGACGCCAAGGGCGCCTTCGGCTTCCCCAACCTGACCGACGACGTGTGGCGCTGGGGCGGCGAGCCCGACACCATCAAGGCCAGCATCCTGAACGGCCGCCACGGGGTGATGCCCGGCTGGGCCGCGGTGATCGGCGACCAGGGCGTGGCGGACGTGTCCGCTTTCGTCCTCACCGGGCTCAATGGACGGCGCCTGCCCGAAGGCGCCAACGCCGATGCCGGCAACGGGCAGAAGCTGTTCTCCGCCAATTGCGTGGCCTGCCACGGTGCCGAGGGCAAAGGCACGCCGATGCTGGGCGCGCCGGACCTGACCCGGCCTGCGGCGTTCATCTACGGCTCGAGCTTCGCCCAGTTGCAGCAGACCATCCGTTACGGACGCCAAGGGCAGATGCCGGCCCAGGCGCAGTTGCAGGGCAACGACAAGGTGCATGTGCTGGCGGCGTATGTGTACAGCCTGTCGCACCCTTCCAAGGAGGGCGAATAAGAGGCTCACGGAGCACGGGTCGAACGCTGCCGGGAAGACGTCATCAGCAGGTGATCTGACCTGGGTCAATTGACATTCGGCCATATCACGTTAAATGGCCATCCCCAATGCGGCCTAAGGTCGCAGTGCCGTCCCGGGCGGCTGGCACGGGCGTATCATCCGGCTCGGGGCCAGCCCCCCAGCGATACCGACCGCGGCCGGCATGGATCCGCCGCGGCACTTTCTCCACCGCCGTGGGACATGATGATGAGCAAACAGATTCCAGTACAGGACGTTACCCCACCTGCCCAGGGGATGGTTTCCGTCGACCTCTACGCCGCGCGCAAGAACATCTACACCAAGGCCTTCACCGGCCTGTTCCGCCGCGTGCGCATGGTTGCCGGCGCCGCGCTGTTCCTGCTGTATTTCGGCACCGTGTGGCTCAATTGGGGCGGCCATCAAGCGGTGTGGTGGAACCTGCCGGAGCGCAAGTTCTACATTTTCGGCACCACCATCTGGCCGCAGGACTTCATCCTGCTCTCGGGCATCCTCATCGTCGCCGCCTTCGGCCTGTTCTTCATCACCGTGTACGCCGGCCGGGTCTGGTGCGGCTACACCTGCCCGCAAAGCGTGTGGACCTGGATCTTCATGTGGTGCGAGAAGGTCACCGAAGGCGACCGCAACCAGCGCATCAAGCTCGACAAGGCGCCGCCAAGCGCCAACAAGTTCGCACGCAAGGTCGCCAAGCATAGCCTGTGGCTGCTGATCGGCTTCCTCACCGGGCTGACCTTCGTCGGCTACTTCTCGCCGATCCGCGACCTGGTGTTCGAGCTGTTCACCGGTCAAGCCGACGGCTGGGCGTACTTCTGGGTCGGCTTCTTCACCCTGGCCACCTACGGCAACGCCGGCTGGCTGCGCGAACAGGTGTGCGTGCACATGTGCCCCTACTCGCGCTTCCAGAGCGTGATGTTCGACAAGGACACCCTGATCGTGTCCTACGACCCGCGTCGGGGCGAGGCCCGCGGCGCGCGCAAGAAGGACGCCGACTACAAGGCCAAGGGCCTGGGCGACTGCATCGACTGCACCCTGTGCGTGCAGGTCTGCCCCACCGGCATCGACATCCGCGACGGCCTGCAGATCGACTGCATCGGCTGCGCCGCCTGCATCGACGCCTGCGACACGGTGATGGACAAGATGCAGTACCCGCGCGGGCTGATCAGCTACACCACCGAACACAACCTGTCCGGGCAGAAGACCCGCATGGTGCGCCCGCGGCTGATCGGCTATGCGCTGGTACTGCTGGCAATGCTCGCAGCGCTTGCCACCGCCTTCGCCTTGCGCCCGCTGGTGGGCCTGGACGTCAGCAAGGACCGCGTGCTGTACCGCGAGAACGCCGAAGGCCGAATCGAAAACGTCTACAGCCTCAAGGTGATGAACAAGGACCAGCGCGACCACGTCTACGTGCTCGATGCCAGCGGCCTGCCCGACCTGCGCCTGGACGGCCGGCGCGAGATCGCCGTAGCGGCCGGCGACATCGTCAGCCTGCCGGTGCAGCTGTCGGTCGCTCCCGAAGCGCTGCCCTCGACCACCAACCCAATCACCTTCACCTTGCGCAGCGCCGATGACGACGATGCCCAGGTGCAGGCCCAGAGCCGCTTCATCGGCCCCGCCATCCGCTAAGGGAAACCGCCATGCCCGTTACTGCCAGCAGCCCCTGGTACAAACACCTCTGGCCCTGGATCCTGATCGGCATCCTGACCTGCTCGGTGTGCCTGAGCCTGACCATGGTCGCCATCGCGGTGCGCAACCCCGACAACCTGGTCAACGACAACTACTACGAGGCCGGCAAGGGCATCAACCGCTCGCTCGACCGCGAACTGCTGGCGCAATCGCTGGGGTTGAAGGCGAGCCTGTACCTGGACGAGCTGACGGGCGAGGTGGAACTGCGCCTCGAAGGCCGCAGCGAGCCGGCCAGCCTGGCGCTGAACCTGATCTCGCCCACCCAACCCAGCCGCGACCGCAAGGTGCTGCTCAACCGCGCAGGGCCGGGCCGCTACCTGGGCCAACTGGACGACAAGGTCGAGGGCCGGCGCTTCGTCGAGCTGCTGGGCGAAGAACAAGGCCGGGTATGGCGGCTGTTCGAGGAAGAGAACGTGACGCACGGCGCACGTCTGGAGCTGGGCGACGAGGCGCTGCTCGGAGCCGAGCGCCAGCCATGAGCCCACCCCGCCCTTGCTACCACTGCGCCCTGCCGGTGCCGGCCGGCACCGCTTTCGAGGCCGTGGTGCTGGGCGAGGCGCGTGCGTTCTGCTGCCCAGGCTGCCAGGCCGTGGCCGAATCGATCGTCGCCGGGGGGCTGGAGCACTATTACCGGCACCGCAGCGAAACCAGCGCCAACCCCGCAGACCTGCCCCAGCAGCTGCAGGACGAACTGCGCCTGTTCGACCGCAGCGACGTACAGCGCGAGTTCGTGCGCGAGGACGGCAACTGCAGCGAAACCACCTTGCTGGTCGAGGGAATCAGCTGCGCAGCCTGTGGTTGGCTGATCGAAAAGCATCTGCGTCATCTGCCAGGCGTCGAGAGCGCCCAGCTGAACCTCTCCAGCCACCGCCTGACGCTGCGCTGGGCAGCCCAGACCCTGCCCCTGTCACGCCTGCTGGCCGAGCTGCGGCGCATCGGCTATGCCGCCCATCCCTATCGACCCGACCAGGCCAGCGAACGCCTGGCGGCGGAAAACCGCAGCGCCCTGCGCCGCTTGGGCGTGGCCGGGCTGCTGTGGTTCCAGGCGATGATGGCGACCATGGCCACCTGGCCGGAATTCAACGCCGACCTGTCGCCCGAATTGCATACCATCCTGCGCTGGGTAGCGCTGTTTTTGACCATTCCCATCGTCTTCTACAGCTGCGCGCCCTTGTTCAAAGGCGCCGCCCGCGACCTGCGCACGCGCCATCTGAGCATGGACGTGTCGGTGTCGCTGGCCATCGGCCTGGCCTTCGTCGCGGGCATCTGGACGGCCGTCACCGGGCATGGCGAGCTGTATTTCGATACGGTCGGCATGTTCGCCCTGCTCCTGCTCACCGGCCGCTACCTGGAGCGCCGCGCCCGGCAACGCACCGCAGCGGCCACGGCGCAACTGGTCAATCTGCTGCCGGCTTCGTGCCTGCGCCTGGATGCAAACGGGCAGGCCGAACGGATTCTGCTCGGCGAGCTGCAGGTCGGCGATCGCGTGCAGGTGCCGCCAGGCGCGGTGATTCCAGCCGACGGACATATCGTCGAAGGCCGCTCGAGCGTCGACGAGTCGCTGCTCACCGGCGAATATCTGCCCCTGGCGCGCAGGCCGGGTGATCGGGTGACGGGCGGCACGCTGAACGTCGAAAGCCCTTTGACCGTAGCGGTCGAAACCCTCGGCCCGGCCAGTCGGCTGTCGGCCATCGTGCGTCTGCTGGAGCGCGCGCAAACGGAAAAGCCGCGCCTGGGGCGCATCGCCGATCGCGCGGCCCAGGTGTTTCTGCTCTGCTCGCTGGTCGCCGCCGTGGCAGTCGGCGCCCTGTGGTGGCAACTGGACCCGACCCGCGCCTTCTGGATCGTCCTGGCGATGCTGGTGGCCACCTGCCCGTGCGCGTTGTCGCTGGCCACGCCCACGGCGCTCACCGCGGCGACCGGCACACTGCACAAGCTTGGCGTACTGGTGACCCGAGGCCATGTGCTGGAAGGCTTGAACCAGATCGACACAGTGGTGTTCGACAAGACCGGCACGCTGACCGAGGGCCGCCTGACCTTGCGCGCCATCCGTCCACTGGCAGACCTCGACGCCGACCATTGCCTGGCCCTGGCCGCCGCTCTGGAAACCCGTTCCGAGCACCCCATCGCCCGAGCTTTCGGCCGCGCCGCACAGCCTGCCGATGCGGTACGCGCAACGCCAGGACTGGGATTGCAGGGCCAGGTGCAGGCGCGGCGGTTGCGCATCGGCCAGGCCGCGTTCGTCTGCGCCCTGAGTGGTGCCGACGTGCCGGCGGCGCCTGCCCCCAGGGGGCAGTGGTTGCTGCTGGGCGATCAGACCGGGCCGCTGGCCTGGTTCGGCCTGGACGATCACCTGCGTGCCGACGCCGCCGCACTGGTCGCCGCCTGCAAGGCCCGTGGCTGGCGCACGCTGCTGCTGTCGGGCGACAGCTCGCCGATGGTGCTGGAAGTGGCCGAGCAGCTCGGGCTCGACCAGGCCCAGGGCGGCCTGCGTCCGGACGACAAGCTGGCACGGGTCAAAGCCCTGCAAGCCAAGGGACACAAGGTGCTGATGCTGGGCGACGGGGTCAACGACGTGCCGGTGCTGGCCACCGCCGACGTGAGCGTCGCCATGGGCAGCGCCACGGACCTGGCGAAGACCAGCGCCGACGCCGTGTTGCTGAGCAATCGCCTGCAAGCGCTGGTGGACACCTTCGACCTGGCGCGACGCACACGTCGCAATATCCTGCAAAATCTGCTGTGGGCGACGCTGTACAACGGCCTGATGCTACCCTTCGCAGCGTTGGGCTGGATCACGCCGGTATGGGCGGCCGTCGGCATGTCGGTCAGTTCGCTGATCGTAGTGCTCAACGCCTTGCGCCTGACCCGGCTGCCCCCCTCGCCTACAGGCGGTGAATCCAGGCCATGCCTGGCCGGAGCCCAGCCTTGAAGCGTGCCGCCGCCCTCCTTCCACGCCGAGCGCCCTGACCATGCCTGCCTTGTACATCATGATTCCCGCCGCCTTGCTGATCGTCGGCGTGGCCGTCTACATCTTCTTCTGGGCGGTGGACAGCGGCCAGTACGACGACCTCGACAGCCCGGCGCACAGCATCCTGTTCGACGACCAGGACCCGGCGCACCAAGCCGCGATCGAACCTGACGCCAGCGAGCGACGCGACCCGGGCAAAGCCGATGGCTGACCTGCTGCCGCTGCTGGGCTCTGCGCTGGTGCTCGGCCTGCTCGGGGGCGGCCATTGCCTGGGCATGTGCGGTGGCCTGATGGGCGCCTTGACCCTGGCCATCCCCGCCGAACAACGCAACCGCCGCTTGCGCCTGTTGGTCGCCTACAACCTGGGCCGGGTGATGAGCTATGCCATTGCCGGCCTGGTGCTGGGCTTGGCCGGCTGGGCCGTGGCGAGCACGCCGCTGGCCTTGGGCATTCGGGTGCTGGCAGCGGCGCTGCTGATCGCCATGGGCCTGTACCTGGCCGGCTGGTGGAGTGGGCTGACCCGCGTGGAAGGGTTGGGGCGCGGCCTCTGGCGGCGCCTGCAACCCCTGGCCACGCGCCTGCTGCCAGTGTCGAGCCTGCCGCGCGCCCTGCTGCTGGGCGCACTGTGGGGCTGGTTGCCGTGCGGGCTGGTATACAGCACCCTGCTCTGGGCCGCGAGTCAGGGCGATGCTGGCCACAGCGCGGTGCTGATGCTGGCCTTCGGCGTCGGCACCTGGCCCGTACTGCTGGCCACAGGGCTTGCCGCCGAGCGCGTCACGGCGCTGCTGCGGCGACGCAACGTGCGCCGCGCGGGCGGGCTACTGGTTGTGCTGTTCGGCCTGTGGACGTTGCCGGGGCCGCACCAGCATTTGCTCATGGGCCACTGAGCGGCGCGCCCGTGCGACCGATTTGGCCGTTGATGCAAATCAACATGGCCGCCTGAGCGCCCCCCTAGACTGCGGCCCATGCTGCTTTGTCCAGGGACTGCCCACATGCTCGACGATCTGCGTTGGGACACCGATCTGATCCGCCGCTACGACCTCAGCGGCCCGCGTTACACCTCCTACCCCACCGCCCTGCAACTGCACAGCGAAGTAGGCTCGTTCGACCTGCTGCACGCGCTGCGCGAAAGCCGCCGCGCGGTGCGCCCATTGTCGCTCTACGTGCACGTGCCGTTCTGCGCCAACATCTGCTACTACTGCGCCTGCAACAAGGTCATCACCAAGGACCGTGCCCGCGCCCAGCCTTACCTGCAGCGCCTGGAACAGGAGATCCAGCTGATCGCCTGCCACCTCGACGGCCGACAGACCGTCGAGCAGCTGCATCTGGGCGGCGGCACGCCTACCTTTCTCAGCCATGTGGAGCTACGCCAGTTGATGGGCGCCCTGCGCCGGCACTTCACCCTGCTCGACGACGACTCCGGCGACTACGGCATCGAACTCGACCCTCGCGAAGCCGACTGGTCGACCATGGGCCTGCTCCGTGAGCTGGGTTTCAACCGCGTGAGCCTGGGCGTGCAAGACCTGGACCCTGCCGTGCAGCGGGCCATCAACCGCCTGCAAAGCCTGGAGCAGACCCGCACCCTGATCGAAGCCGCGCGCACCTTGCAGTTTCGCTCGGTCAACCTCGACCTGATCTACGGCCTACCCAAGCAGACCGCCGAAGGCTTCGCCCGCACCGTGGAGGAGATCATCCACCTGCAGCCCGACCGCCTCTCGGTCTTCAACTACGCACACTTGCCGGAGCGTTTCATGCCGCAACGGCGCATCGACGGCAGCGACCTGCCCGCCCCTGCGGCCAAGCTGGAGATGCTGCGCAACACCATCGAGCAGTTGACCACCGCCGGTTACCGCTACATCGGCATGGACCATTTCGCCCTGCCCGACGACGAACTGGCCATCGCCCAAGAGGAAGGCACCCTGCAACGCAATTTCCAGGGTTACACCACCCACGGCCATTGCGACCTCGTGGGCCTCGGCGTTTCGGCGATCAGCCAGATCGGCGACCTCTACAGCCAGAACAGCAGTGATCTGGCCACCTACCAGCAGAGCTTGTCGGGCGCCCAGCTCGCGACCCAGCGGGGCCTGGTATGCAACCGCGACGATCGCATTCGGCGCGCAGTGATCCAGCGACTGATCTGCCATTTCGAATTGGCTTTCGAGCCGATCGAACAGGCGTTCGCCATCGATTTCCGTGGCTACTTCAGTGCCGAGTGGCAAGCACTGCAAGGCTTGCAGCGCGATGGCCTGATCACCCTCGACTGTCAAGGCATTCGCGTACTGCCGGCAGGCCGCTTGCTGGTGCGTTCGGTGTGCATGGTGTTCGACGCCTACTTGGCCCAACACGCGCAACAACGGTTTTCGCGCGTCATTTGACCTATCCTGCAAGCACCAAGGCTTGTACGAAAAGTCTCAAGTCCTAAGGAGGAAATGGTCTTTTTCGGTCTAGTTTCATCGCCGTCGAAGCATCCATTCGTATCGGGTCTAGCGGGCATGGACAGCCCGCCATGGGGCTTGCAGAGAGAAATACCATCCATCCAGGCACCTACCGGTGCCGCCCAAGCCGCGGTGCGCGACCAATGCACCGGCTGGCTACCGCACACCCCGTAAGGTACCCTTACGGCTTATGTGTGCTTTTCCACAAGGATCGAAAGAAATGTCCGAGCCAGTCAAACTGCGCCCCCACACCCAGGCCCACTGCAAGGATTGCAGCCTGGCGCCGCTGTGCCTGCCCCTGTCCCTGAATCTGGAAGACATGGACGCACTGGACGACATCGTCAAACGGGGTCGTCCGCTGAAAAAAGGCGAGTTCCTGTTCCGCCAGGGGGACAATTTCGGCTCGGTGTATGCCGTGCGCTCGGGCGCTTTGAAAACCTTCAGCCTGAGCGACAGCGGCGAGGAACAGATCACCGGCTTCCACCTGCCCAGCGAACTGGTCGGGCTGTCGGGCATGGACACCGAGGCCTATCCGGTATCGGCGCAAGCCCAGGAAACTACGTCCGTGTGCGAGATCCCCTTCGAGCGCCTGGACGAGCTGTCGGTGCAACTGCCGCAGCTGCGTCGCCAGTTGATGCGCGTGATGAGCCGGGAAATCCGCGATGACCAGCAGATGATGCTGTTGCTGTCGAAAAAGACCGCCGACGAGCGCATCGCCACCTTCCTGGTTAACCTCTCGGCGCGCTTCCGCGCCAGGGGCTATTCGGCCAACCAGTTCCGCCTGAGCATGTCGCGCAACGAGATCGGCAACTACCTGGGCCTGGCCGTGGAAACCGTCTCGCGGGTCTTCACCCGCTTCCAGCAAAACGGCTTGCTCAAGGCCGAGGGCAAGGAAGTGCACATCCTCGACCCGATCCAGTTGTGCGCGCTGGCCGGCGGCTCGATGGACGCCTGACGGCAGGATGAATTGGGTATACTGGCGGCCAGATTTCCCCAGGATACCCGCAACATGCACAGCGACACCTTCGACCTCAAAGCCCTGATCCGCCCGGTTCCCGACTTCCCCAAACCGGGCGTGATCTTCCGCGACATCACCCCGCTGTTCCAGTCGCCCCGTGGCTTGCGCTACGTGGCCGACCAGTTCATCGAGCGCTATGTCGAAGCGCCGTTCAGCCACATCGGCGCCATGGACGCGCGGGGCTTTCTGATCGGCTCGATCATCGCCCACCAGTTGAACAAACCGCTGATCCTGTTCCGCAAGCAAGGCAAGCTGCCCGCCGACGTGCTCTCCGAGCCCTACAAGACCGAATACGGCGAAGCCTTCCTGGAAGTGCACGCCGACAGCCTGTGCGAAGGCGACGCCGTGGTGATCTTCGACGACCTGATCGCCACCGGTGGCACCCTGCTCGCTGCCACCCAGCTGATCCGGCGCACCGGCGCCCAGGTGTTCGAAGCGGCGGCGATCATCGACCTGCCCGAGCTGCAGGGTTCGCAGCGCCTGCAGGACATGGGCGTACCCACCTTCTGCCTGACCGAGTTCTCGCTCGCCGAGTACTGAGTTCCCCTGCCCGATCAGGTGCCGGCAAGCCGGCGCCTGCTCCGATCAATACGCCACGGGTCGGCGCCCGGCGAAAGCGTGCGCCAGCGTGCCGCCATCGACCAGCTCCAGCTCGCCGCCCAAGGGCACACCGTGGGCGATGCGGGTAGCAGCGATGTTCTTTTCGGCCAGCAACTGCGCGATATAGTGCGCGGTGGCCTCGCCCTCGACCGTGGGGTTGGTCGCCAAGATCACCTCGGTGAAGGTGCCCTTGGTTTCGATCAGCGCCATCAACTGCGGAATGCCGATCGCGTCCGGCCCCAGGCCGTCGAGCGGCGACAGGTGGCCTTTGAGCACGAAGTAACGGCCACGGTAGCCGGCCTGGTCGACGGCGAACATGTCCATCGGCCCTTCCACCACGCACAACTGGGCGTCGTCACGGCGCGGATCGGCGCACTGCGGGCACAGCTCCTGCTCGGTCAGGGTGCGGCATTGCCGGCAGTGGCCGACGCCTTCCATGGCCTGTGACAGCGCCTGGGCAAGGCGCGTGCCGCCGCTGCGGTCGCGTTCGAGCAGTTGCAGGGCCATGCGCTGCGCGGTTTTCTGACCCACGCCCGGCAGGATGCGCAGGGCGTCGATCAATTGGCGGATCAAGGGGCTGAAGCTCATGGGGCAGACCTGCTCTCAACGGGTGGCGTAACGAACGAGGGAGCCGCAACCCTGCGGCTGCCGCTCCCCCTTCAGACAACTAAAAAACGTTTAGAACGGCATCTTGAAGCCTGGCGGCAGTTGCATGCCGGCGGTCATGCTGCCCATCTGTTCCTTGCTGTTCTGCTCGATCTTGCGCACGGCATCGTTGACGGCAGCGGCGATCAGGTCTTCGAGCACTTCCTTGTCTTCCTGCATCAGGCTGTCGTCGAGGCTGATGCGCTTGACGTCGTGACGGCCGGTCATCACGACACTAACCAGACCGGCGCCGGATTGCCCGGTGACTTCCGCCTTGGCCAGTTCTTCCTGCGCCTTGGCCATTTTTTCCTGCATTTGCTGGGCCTGCTTCATCAGGCCAGCCATGCCACCTTTCATCATGGGGTATACCTCGAGTGGGTCGTAGGCTGTCGCCCGGCCTGCGCCGGACGCATGGTTATTCGTTCAATCGCCCTGCTTCGCCAGGGCCTGCACGGGCTCAATAGTATCCTGCCGCACCGAGGCGCCAAACCGCTGGATCATCTGCTGGATGAGCGGGTCCTGCTCGATCGACACCTCGGCTTCGTGCTGGCGTTCGGCACGCTTGCGTGCAGCGGCCTGGGCCGGGGTCTCCTGCTCCGGGCGCACTAGCTCGATGGTCAAGCCGATGCTGCGGCCCAAGTGCTGATTGAGCGCTTCGTTCAGACGCCGCTGCTGGGTGGTGTTGAACAGCGCGCCTTGCGCAGGGTCCAGGTGCAGCAGCCAATGGTCGCCCTCGGTGGAGATCAGCGTGCAGTTGGCGGCAATGTTGCCCGTCATACCCGAGACCGGCAGCGCCGGGAATAATTCCAGCCATTGCAGAGCCAAGCCCGTAGCCGGCTTGGCGGCAGGCAACGGCTCGGCCGGTGGCTGGGCCTCGGCTTCCTGCACGTGCTCGGCCAGTTCGTCCAGGTAGCTGAACGAGACCGGGTCGGGCGGCGGCGATTCGTAGTCGTCGTCGAGCGGCGCATCGTCGTCGCGCTCCATGCCCGCCGAGGCGTAGGCCGAAGGGTCGAACGGCGGCTCGTCGTCGCGCGGGTCGGACGTGTGGCGAGGCTGTGGTGGCGCCTGCTCACGCGCTGGCTGGGCCGTTTGCGCCACAGGCTCCCAGGGCAGGTCGGTGGGGGCCGGGGCCTGGAGGGGCGTAGGCTCGGCTTTGGCCGCCGAGGGTGCCTTGGGCTGCGGTTGTGCAGTGGGCTGCGCTGGCGCGGCGGCCTTGGGTGGCGCAGCGACAGACGCCGCAGGCTGGGCCGCCGCCGGCGCCATCGCCAATGCCGCTCGATCCGATGGCGGCGGCGCTTCGGCTACAGGCTCGGCGACTGCGGAACGCGCCGCTGCCACCGCTTTGGAGGAATCAGCTGTGGCTTGGCTGATCCCCACCGGCTTTAGCGTAGCCCTCGGCGCGTCGTCGGCATCGGCAGGCCGGAACGCCAGCATGCGCAGCAGCACCATCTCGAAGCCGCCCCGCGGCTCAGGCGCCAAGGGCAGGTCGCGCCGGCCGATCAAGCCCATCTGGTAATAGAACTGCACGTCTTCGGCCGGCAACGCCTGGGCCAGGTTCAACACCTGCTCGCGGTCGCCATGGCCGTTGTCGACCGCTTCGGGCAACGCCTGGGCGATGGCCACGCGGTGCAGCACGTTAAGCATTTCGGCCAGCACGCCGCTCCAATCCGGCCCCTGCTCGGCCAGCTCGCGCACCGCTTCGAGCAAGGCCCGCGCGTCGCCGTCGAGCAGGGCTTGCAGCACGCTGTAGACCTGGCCCTGGTCGAGGGTGCCGAGCATGGCGCGCACGTCCGCCGCCAGCACCTTGCCCTCACCGAAGACGATGGCCTGGTCGGTCAGGCTCATGGCGTCGCGCATCGAGCCGTCGGCGGCACGGCCGAGCAACCACAGGGCATCTTCTTCGAACGGCACGCTTTCGGCCGCCAGCACATGGGCCAGGTGCTCGACCACCCGTTCGGGGGTCATGTTCTTCAACGAGAACTGCAGGCAGCGCGAGAGGATGGTCGCCGGCAGCTTTTGCGGATCGGTGGTCGCGAGGATGAACTTGACGTAGGGCGGCGGCTCTTCGAGGGTCTTCAACAAGGCGTTGAACGAGTGGCTCGACAGCATGTGCACTTCGTCGATCAGGTAGACCTTGAAGCGCCCACGGCTCGGCGCGTACTGCACGTTGTCGAGCAGTTCGCGGGTGTCTTCGACCTTGGTGCGGCTGGCGGCGTCGATCTCGATCAGGTCGACGAAGCGCCCCTCGTCGATCTCGCGGCACACCGAGCACTGCCCGCAAGGGGTGGAGGTGATGCCGGTTTCGCAATTCAGGCACTTGGCGATGATGCGCGCGATGGTGGTCTTGCCCACCCCGCGGGTGCCGGTGAACAGGTAGGCATGGTGCAGGCGCTGGTTGTCCAGCGCGTTGATCAAGGCCTTGAGCACATGGGCCTGGCCGACCATTTCGCGGAACGAGCGCGGACGCCATTTACGTGCAAGAACCTGATAACTCATGAAAAACGTCACGACCTGGGGAGCAAAGAGCGCTAATGCTAGCCGAGCGGGGGAAGAATTGCACCTTACCTGCGGGATGGGACCTGTATTGGCCTTGAAGAGGATCAGGACCCTGGGCATCTGCACTCACGACCGTCCATCGGCAACACGATTGGGAATGGTAAATATTTCTATTTACATAATTTTCACAAACACATAGCCTTCGCTCCGCACTGCCCACCCAGTGCCCTACAAAGATAGGGAATTTTCCCACAAGCCAATACTGCAACACCGTACCCATTTGGGTAGGGTCCGACTGGGCTGTGCCCGAGGGTTTTCCGAGCATGAACCGCTTTCCGCTGCGCCGCCTGGCGCTAATGATCTCGCTGGCCAGCGCCAGCACGCTGGTATACGCCGCCGATGTGGTCGAACTGGGTGCGAGCACCGTTACGGCCGATGCCGACAGCCTTCAAGGGCAGACGACTACCGAGGGGACGCGCTCGTATACCACCGGCGCGATGGGTACGTCCGCTGGCCTGCCGCTGTCGATTCGCCAGACGCCGCAGTCGGTGAGCGTGATTACGCGGCAGCGGATCGAGGACCAAGGGCTGACCGATCTCAACGATGTGGTGAAGTTCGCGCCCGGTATCACCTTGCGCAAGTTCGGCTCCGACCGTCAGGAGTTCCGCGCCCGTGGTTTCCGCATCGACAACCTGATGTTCGATGGCCTGCCGACATCGGTAGGCACCTTCACCCTCGACACCATGGCCTCGCCGGACCTGGCGATCTATGACCATATCGAAGTGGTCCGCGGCGCCACCGGTCTGATGACGGGCGCTGGCGACCCCTCGGCCACGTTGAACCTGGTACGCAAGCGCCCCACCGCTACGCCGCAAGTCAGTGTGACTACCAGCGCGGGCAGCTGGGATCGCTACCGCACCGAGGTCGATGCCTCCAACAAGCTCAACGACAGTGGCACCGTGCGCGGCCGTGTGGTGGCGGCCTACGAGGACAACCAAAGCTTCATCGATGTCCGCGAGAACAAGCGCCAGACCTTCTACGGCATCCTGGAGGCCGACCTGAACGATGCTACGACCGTCACCGTTGGCGCCTCCAAGCAACGCGAGGACAAAACCTCCGACTGGGGCAGCCTGCCAAGCGGTCCGAACGGCGAAAACCTCGGCCTGTCCCGCTCGACCTACCTGGCCGGCAAATGGGCTTATTGGGACCAGGACAACTACACGTTGTTCGGCGACATCACCCACACCTTCAACAACGGCTGGAAAGCCAAGTTCGCCGCGCAGAAGATGTGGAACGAGTCAGACACGTTCTCCAACTACCTGGGTTCGACCAACCCCACCTACGCCTACACCTCGGTGGACGACCTGGGCACAGCCTCAGGCCAATACCTCACTGACGACGATCTGCTGAACCTCGACGCTTCGTTGAGCGGCGCGTTCCAGGCCTTTGGCCGCGAACACCAGTTCCAGACCGGCGTCAGCAAGCGTCATGAGGACTACCACATTCGCGGCGGCTATTGGGAGCTGACGCCAGTCGATATCTATAATTTCAACCCAGACAGCGTGGTCAAACCTTCCATCGAAGACCGTGGCGCTTACGCCAACAAGACGGTTACGACGGAAAAAGCAGGGTATGCCGTCGTTCGCCTCAACCCGATCGATCCGCTGCATGTGATCCTGGGCGGCCGTGTGAGCTGGTTCGACTTCGAGAACGAAACCTACGGCAGCAGCTATAAAGCCACGCGTGAATTCACCCCGTATGCGGGTGTGATCTACGATCTGAACGACACCTATTCGGCCTACGCCAGCTATACCGAAATCTACAAACCTCAAGATACGCTGGACTCTTCCGGCAGCGTGCTGGAGCCTACGACCGGCGAAAGCTATGAAATCGGCCTGAAGGGTGAATACTTCGACGGCGGCCTGAACGCTTCCGTCGCGTTGTTCGACATGACTCAGCAGAACCGTCCTTACCTGTTGTCTGCCGACGTCTCGGGCTGCGCCCCACCGCGCTCGTGCTATGACGCTGCGGGTGAAGTGCGTAGCCGCGGTATCGATACAGAAATCAGCGGCGCCTTGACCCCGGATTGGAATTTCTCGGCCTCTTACGTCTACGTGTTGAGCGAGTACAGCAAAGACGATACTTATCAAGGCAAGCGCTTCGCGCCCGAGCAACCCAAACATTTGTTCAAGGCCGCCACCACCTACAACCTGACCGGCGACTTGAGCAAGTTTCGTATCGGTGCGGACGTATTCGCCCAAAGCGAAACCTATTACCGCGTCGGCACCGGCCACTCGACCCAGGACAGTTACGCCATTCTGGGCTTGATGGCCGGCTACCGCTTCGACGAGCACTGGGACGGCCGCGTCAACTTCAACAACGTCACCGACGAGAAGTACTGGCAGGGCATCCCGAACGGGACCGGCAATGGTACTTACGGCGACCCGCGCAACGTGATGTTCAGCTTGAAGTGGACGCTCTGACGCTTACGCCTCACCGCTATACGCTTTAAACACAACGCCAGCCTAACGCTGGCGTTGTGCATTCAAGTTGCACCTCGCCGCTTGGAACGCATCACCGCTTTGTGCAGCGAAGACGGCTCTTGGTAGGCGTAGCTGCTGATTCGGCAGACCGGAGTAGTGCCTGCTCAACTGCCCAACCCCATCACCCATGCAGTTCCATACAATCCCAGTCCAAACACCCCATGGGTCGCCAAGCTGCGCACACATGCCCGGACCGGTGTTGGTGTGCGCCGAGCGAAGACCCCAGCCCCCATCGCCGGCTGCATCACCAGCAAGGGCAATAGCACAGTCGCCAGACCGAAACCCAGCGCCGGCCCGACCGTGGGCGAGGCCAGCCACGGCACGCCCAGCCAACCCAAAAGCACAGCAGCGAAACAGACGCCAATACTGTAATGCGCCACCCAGCCCAACGGCCGCTCGCAGAGCACGGGACTTGCCTTGGCAATCGCCCCATGGCGCCACTGCCCCCGCGTCAAATGCCCAAGCCAGCGCCCCACCAGCGCATAGTCCAAGGTCCGCACGCCGAGGCACCTGAGCAGCAGCGCCCAGGCATCCATGACCAAGGTGGCACCGACGCCGAGCGCCAGGCTCGTGCCGATGAAGGTTGCGATTTCCATACTTCGATTCTCCGCAGATTGACGTGATCCAGCCTGCGGGGCAGCCTACAAGTTGAAGTCGACTTCAAGTCAAGGAGCCAGCCCATGGACATTTCCGACGTCGCCCGCCGCACTGGCGTACCTGCCTCGACCCTGCGTTACTACGCCAATAAAGGGCTGATCACCCCACTCTCCGGCCACGGCCAACGCCGCCAGTTCGCGCCCGACGTGGTTCAGCGCCTGGCGCTGATAGCGCTGGGCCAGGCGGCGGGTTTTTCCCTGGACGAGGTCATGGCGATGCTGACCGAAGGAGAAGTGGATCGCGCGCGCCTTTCCGAACAGGCCGACCTGCTCGATACGCGGATAAAGCGCTTGCAAGCGATGAGCAAGGGCCTGCGACATGCCGCGCAGTGCCCGCAGACGGATCATCTGGCATGTCCGACCTTTCAGCGGCTGGTCAAGGTGGCGGCCGAACAATCGCACAAAGGCAAGCGGCGCGCAGATGCCATTCAAGCGCTTGAGGCGCGCTGAGGGGCAGATGTGGGATTCGATACAGGAAAGGACGCTACGGTAGGGTCGACAAGATTTTCGACCCCTGAAATGGAGGCAGCCCCACCAGCCACACCCCGGCACACAATGTTCCCGCTGTGGCTGCTTCCTTCCGGATCTGACCAGGTTGACGGGTAATCGTTGCGGGGGGACCGGTAGGGCCACCACTAACGCGGTTCGCCATGTGACGAACTGCGCCATTGTACCCTTCCACAGGGAACTTACAACCTCTGCCTCAAGAAAAAACCATCATTTCTCAATGACTTGCCTCAAAGGGCGATCCCCTGGCCGTCGAGGAAGGCCACGAACTGCTCCTCGTCCAGCACCTTGAGCCCCAGTTCGTTGGCCTTGGTCAACTTGGAACCGGCACCGGGGCCGGCCACCACGCAGTGGGTCTTGCTCGACACGGAGCCTGCCACCTTGGCGCCCAGGCTTTCCAGATGGTCCTTGGCGATGTCGCGGCTCATGCGCTCCAGGCTGCCGGTCAAGACCCAGGTCTGCCCGGCCAGGGGCAGACCTTCGGCGGTCTTCTTCTCGCTATTCCAGTGCATGCCGAACTCGAGCAGTTGCGCTTCGAGGGCACGCGCCAGCTGCTGGTTGGCCGGGTCCTTGAAGAATTCCCGTACGGCGTCGGCAGGCTTGGCCGACAGCGCCTGGCGCAAGTCGATGCCGTCGGCGGCGATGATCGCGTCGAGGCTGCCAAGTTTGGCCACCAGCTTTTCGGCGCCGGTCGGGCCTACCGATGGGATGTCGAGCTTGGCGATCAGCCCGGCCAGGGTGGTGCTGGCAGCGAACTCCGGAGCCAGTTCGCCCTCGTCCTGCAACTGCATGCCGCTGGCGAGCAACTGGCCGATGACCTCACGGTTGTGCTCGGCTTCGAAGAAGTTGTGGATCTCATGGGCGACTTCCAGGCCGATGTCCGGCAGGTAGGTCAGCACTTGCGGCAAGGCCGCCTGCACACGGGCCAAGCTGCCCAAGGAACGGGCCAAGACCTTGGCGGTTTCCTCGCCGACGTCGGGAATGCCCAGGGCGTAGATGAAGCGCGCCAGGGTCGGGCGCTGGCTGGCCTTGATCGCGTCCAGAAGCTTGTTGCTTGATACCTCGGCAAACCCTTCCAGGCCGACGATCTGCTCGTACTGCAACGCGTACAGATCGGCCGGCGAGCGGATCAGGCCTTCGTCGACCAGTTGCTCGACGCTCTTCTCGCCGATGCCGTCGATGTCCATGGCGCGCCGCGACACGTAGTGGATGATGGCCTGTTTGAGTTGTGCGGCGCAGCTCAGGCGGCCGACACAACGGTACACCGCGCCTTCGCTGACCACCGCCCTGCCCTTGCTGCGTTTGACCAGTTGCGTGCGCTCGACCGGCGAGCCACAGACCGGGCACTCGCTGGGGATCTGCACGGCGCGGGCATCTTCGGGGCGGCGTTCGAGCACCACTTGCATTACCTGCGGAATGACGTCGCCGGCGCGACGAATGATCACCGTGTCGCCGATGTGCACGTCCAACCGGGCGATTTCGTCCATGTTATGCAAGGTCGCGTTGGACACCGTCACGCCGGCCACTTTCGCCGGACGCAGGCGCGCGACCGGGGTCACGGCACCGGTGCGGCCCACCTGGAACTCGACGTCGAGCACTTCGGTGAGCTCTTCCATGGCCGGGAACTTGTGGGCGATGGCCCAACGCGGCTCGCGGGCGCGGAAGCCCAGCTCGCGCTGCGAGGCCAGGCTGTTGACCTTGAACACCACCCCGTCGATTTCATACGGCAGCGCCGTACGCCGTTCGCCGATGTCATGGTAATAGGCCAGGCACTCTTCGGTCCCGGCTGCATGCCTGAGCTCGCGGCTGATCGGCAGGCCCCAGGCCTTGAGCTGCTCCAGGGTCTCGATGTGGCTAGGGGCGATCGGCGCGGAGGTCTGGCCGACGCCGTAGCAGCAGAATTCCAACGGACGGCTGGCGGTGATCTTCGAGTCGAGCTGGCGCAGGCTGCCGGCTGCGGCGTTGCGCGGGTTGGCGAAGGTCTTGCCACCGATGTCGGCCTGGGCCGCGTTGAGCCGCTCGAAGCCGGCCTTGCTCATGAACACCTCGCCGCGCACCTCCAGCACATCGGGCCAGCCGGTGCCTTGCAGCTTCAGCGGCACGTTGCGGATGGTCCGCACGTTGCTGCTGATGTCTTCGCCGGTGGTGCCGTCGCCGCGGGTGGCGCCTTGCACGAGCTGGCCGTTGCGGTACAGCAGGCTGACCGCGAGGCCATCGAGCTTGGGCTCGCAGCTGTAGTCCACCCCCGCCTGCTCGCCGGGCAGGTCGAGACCCTCGGTGACGCGGCGGCCGAACTCGCGCAGATCGGCTTCTTCGAAGGCGTTGCCCAGGCTCAGCATAGGCAGTGCGTGGCGCACCTGATCGAACGCCGCCAAGGCCGTGCCACCGACGCGCTGGGTGGGCGAATCAGGGGTCACCAGGTGCGGATGCTCGGCTTCCAGGCTTTTCAGCTCGTTGAACAGGCGGTCGTATTCGGCATCGGGCACGCTCGGCTCGTCGAGCACGTAGTAGCGGTAGTTGTGCTGGTCGAGCTCGGCGCGCAGTGCGTGGATTCGGGTTTCGGCGGTCATGGTCGTGTTCTCTGCAAAGCAAAAGAGCAGCGGCTAGGGCTAATGGCTGTCAGTTAAGCAATCGGGGCCGCTTTGCGGCCCATCGCGGCTAAAGCCGCTCCTACAGGATTACGTCCGTGGGAGCGGCTTTAGCCGCGATGGGCTGCAAGGCAGCCCCAAATAACACTGTTTTAGCTTAACTGTCCGGCGTCATCCGCCAGGGCTGCTCTTTCGTTTCGATCGTCGCGAGCGGATCGCGTGCGCGCCCGCTCGTTGGGCTGCATCAGCGTTTCTGCGTCAGGGCGCGGCGCTCGTACTCGACGATGCGCTGGCGGTAGTGCTCGATGGTTTGCGCGGTGAGCACGCTGCGTTGGTCGTCCTTGAGCTCGCCGTCGAGCTCGTGGGCCAGCTTGCGCGCTGCCGCGACCATCACATCGAATGCCTGCTTGGGATGACGCGGGCCCGGCAGACCGAGGAAGAAGCTCACCGCACGGGTGCTGAAGTGGTCGATGTCGTCCAGATCGAAGATGCCAGGCTTGACCGCATTGGCCATGGAGAACAGCACTTCGCCGTGGCCGGCCATGCTTTCGTGGCGATGGAAGATGTCCATGTCGCCGAAGCGCAGTCCGCTTTCCAGGATGTTCTGCAGCAATGCCGGGCCTTTGAAGCCGCCCGGATCGCGGGAGATCACGCTAATAACCAATACTTCCTCGGCCGCAGGAGCCTCCTTGACCGGCTCGCCGGAAGCCGCGAAACCGCTGTTGCGGCCTGGGTCTTCCTGATAGTCGTCGCTGGCGCTGAACACTTCGGGCTCGCGTGCTTCGGCCACCAGGGGCGTGGCGATCGGTGCCGGTTCCGGGCGCTTGGCACGTTTGGCAGGCTTGACCGGCGGCACATCGCGGTCGCGGTCCGAGGCGCTCATCGAAGGCAGGTCTTCTTCGTCCAGCTCGGGCTCTTTGTGCGTGTCCAGCACACGCGGAGGGCCGAGCACCTCGGCGCTGCCGTCGTCGTCCTGGGCGTTGGAATAGCTGCGGTCCAGGCGGAATTTCAGACGGCCCTTGCCGCCGCGCATGCGCCGCCAGCCGTCGAAGAGAATGCCGGCAATGACAATGATGCCGATAAGGATCAGCCACTCGCGCAGACCGATTTCCATGTAATCCCGTGCCTCTGTAAAAAATTATTCTGAAAAACAAAGGGTTCAAAAGCCCTTTAACACGCAGCGCCAAGCCTATGTTCTGCCAAGGCTTTTACCCGCGTGCAAACGAGTGACGTAAAGCTAGCATGCCGTCACGAAACTTTACACCGTCTGTCGCCGTTGTCAGGAAATAAGCCTACACAGCGTGACTCGTCGTTCCTGCGTCATGTGTCGACCATGGCCATGGCCGCTTCGACATCCACCGCCACCAGCCGCGAGCAACCTGGCTCATGCATGGTGACCCCCATCAACTGATCGGCCATTTCCATGGCGATCTTGTTGTGGGTGATGTAGATGAACTGCACCGTTTCGCTCATTTCCTTGACCAGCCTGGCATAGCGACCCACGTTGGCATCGTCCAGCGGCGCATCGACTTCGTCGAGCATGCAGAACGGCGCCGGATTGAGCTTGAAGATGGCAAATACCAAGGCCAATGCCGTCAACGCTTTCTCGCCGCCGGACAACAAATGGATGGTGCTGTTCTTCTTGCCGGGCGGGCGCGCCATGATCGTCACCCCTGTATCGAGTAAATCTTCGCCCGTCAGTTCCAGATAAGCGCTGCCACCGCCGAAAACTTTTGGAAATAGTGCCTGCAAACCGGCATTTATCTGATCAAAGGTATCCTTGAAGCGATTGCGCGTTTCCTTGTCGATCTTGCGGATGACGTTTTCCAGGGTGTCCAACGCCTCGACCAGGTCGGCGTTCTGCGCATCCAGGTAGCGCTTGCGCTCGGATTGCTGCTCGTACTCTTCGATGGCCGCCAGGTTGATCGCGCCAAGGCGCTGGATACGCGCCTCGACCTGCTCCAGCGCTTGTTCGGTGCTCTGCTCAGTGGCCTCGTCTTCGAGGATGGCGAGCACCCCGTGCAGATCGAAGCCATCGGCCAGCAATTGCTCTTGCAAGGTTTTGCGGCGCACGTCCAGGCCCTGGCTTTCCAAGCGCATCTGCTCCAGTTGCCCGCGCAGCAACTGCGCCTGCTGCTCGGCCTGGGTGCGGCGCTTTTCCACGGCGCGCAGCTCGCGGTCGGCGTCTTCCATGTGCAGGCGCGCCTGGCGCATTTCTTCGTCGACGCCCATGCGCTGCTCCAGCAGCGCTTCGAGGTTCATCGACAGCTCTTCAATGGGCGCAGCGCCCTCCTCCAGGTTCAGGCTCAGTTGCTCCTGGCGCTCGATCAGGCGCTCGGCCTGCTGTTCCAGGCGTTCCAGGGCCTGGCGGGTGGAGTCGTGCTGGGCGCGCAGCGAACCGAGGCGTACCGCCAGTTGATGGGCGTGGTCCTTGTGCTGGCGCGCCTCCTGGCGTACGCGCTCGAGGGTTTCGCGCAGGCTGTCGCGGCGGCTGAGCAGCTGCTCGCGCTGGCCGGTGTCGTCGGCCATCAGGTCGAGGGCTTCCTGCAACAGCAAGCGCGACTCGCCCAGTGACTCCATGTCCAGCGCACGCTGCTCGTCGATTTCGGCCAGTTCTTCGATCAGCCGCTGTCGGCGCAGGGCCAGTTGCTCGGCGCGTGCGCGACCCGCCGACAAGCGCGCTTTGAGCTCGCCCAACTGGCGGTTTTCCTCCTGGCTGCGGCGGCGCAACTGCTCGCGCTGCGCTTCGGCGGCGCGTTGCTGCTCGTGCAAGGCCACCAGCTGTTGCTCACTGTGTTCGAGCAGCGCCTGATGCTCGCTCTGCTGTTCGGCCAGCCGCTCGATTTCCTGGCCGCGCGCCAGCACCCCGCCTTGGGCTTCGCTGCCGCGGCTGACGCGCAGGTAATGACGGCCGACCCAATAGCCGTCGCGGCTGATCAGGCTCTGGCCCTCGGCCAGTTGCGCACGCAAGGCCAAGGCCTGCTCGAGCGTTTCCACCGGGGTCACGTTGGCCAGCCACGGCGCAAGGTCGGCGCGGCCTTCGACTTTGCCCAACAGGCTGCTGGCAGCGGCAACGCCGCCCGGATGTGGTAACAACAAGCGCAACTCGCCCTGCTCCAGGGCACCCAGTTCGAGGCCAGCGAAGTCGTCCACCAGCACCGCCTGCAAATCCGCGCCGAGCACGGTTTCCACCGCCAGCTCCCAACCCGGCTCGACGCGCAGGCCATCGGCCAGCCGCGGGCGCTGCTCCAGGCCTTGGCTGCGCAACCAGTCGGCAGCGCCGGCACCTGGCTCCAGCGCCGCCTGCTGCAAGGCTTCGAGCGAAGCCAGGCGTCCGCCCAAGCGCTGCAACTCGGCTTGACGCGTCTGCTGGTCCTGGTTGGCTCGCTGCAACTGGCCGCGCACGACTTCCAGGCTTTCGACGGCCTGCTCTTCCTCGACCTGCAACTCTTCAAGGAGCATCTCGCTGCTGGCCACCTGCTCGGCGACCTCCAGCAGGGCGGCATCCTGCGGATCGGCACCGAGCTGGTCGCGCTCTTCGGCCAGCTTGCGCTGACGTTCGAGCAAGCGCTCCAACCCGGATTCCAACTGTTGCAGGCGCGATTGCTGCACTTCGGCCTGGCGCCGCGGTTCGGCCGAGCGGGTGTTGAAGCTGTCCCATTGCTCCTGCCAACTCTGCATGCCCAACTCGGCTTCTTCGAGCACGGCGGCGGCCTCTTCGGCGGCGGCCAGGGTCGACTCCTGCTCGGGCTCGAGCATTTCCAGCTCTTCACCCAAGGTGGCCAGCAAGGTGCGATCGTGGCCCAGGTGCGATTCGGTTTCCAGGCGGCTGCGCTCGGCTTCTTGCAGGTCGGCCTGCAATTGGCGCAAGCGCTGCTGGCCGTGCTGGATGCTCTGCTCGACCCGGGCGATGTCGCCGGCCACCGAATAGAAGCGCGCCTGCACCTGATTGAAGCGCTCGGACAGTTCATGGTGCCCGTCGCGCAGGCGTTCGATGCTGGCATCGGCGTTGCGCTGTTCGGCCACCAGCGCCTCGAAGGCCACCTCCTGGTCGCCGATGGCGCCCTCGCGCTGCCCTACACGCAGATCCAGGTCGCGCCAGCGCAGCGCGGTCAAGTTCGCTTTGAGCTGACGCTCCTGGGCTTTGTACTCGCGGTACTTCTCTGCGGCCTGGGCCTGGCGATGCAGGCGCTCGAGCTGGCGCTCCAGCTCTTCGCGCAGGTCGGTCAGACGCGCCAGGTTTTCTTGCGTGCGACGAATGCGGTTCTCGGTTTCGCGGCGGCGCTCCTTGTACTTGGAGATGCCGGCGGCTTCCTCGATGAAGTTGCGCAACTCCTCGGGCTTGGCCTCGATCAGCTTGGAGATCATTCCTTGTTCGATGATCGAATAGCTGCGCGGGCCCAGCCCCGTGCCGAGGAAGATGTCGGTGATGTCGCGGCGCCGGCATTTGGTGCCGTTGAGGTAATAGGTGTTCTGCGCGTCGCGGGTGACCTTGCGGCGGATGGAGATTTCCGCATAGGCGGCGTATTCGCCCACCAGGGTGTTGTCGCTGTTGTCGAACACCAGCTCGATGCTGGCCTGGCTCACCGGTTTGCGGCTGGTGGAGCCGTTGAAGATGACGTCGGTCATCGACTCGCCGCGCAGGTTCTTGGCCGAGCTTTCGCCCATGACCCAACGCACCGCGTCGATGATGTTGGACTTGCCGCACCCATTGGGCCCGACCACCGCCGCCATGTTGCTGGGGAAGTTCACGGTAGTGGGGTCGACGAAGGATTTGAAGCCGGCCAGGCGAATACACTTCAGGCGCATCGATCACCCTTCGTCAAGGCGGCCAGCACCAGCTCGCAGCTGCGCTGGCAGTAGGCCTGCAAGACTTCGCGGATGCGCGCCAGGTCGCGGGCGACCACGGCTTCGAGCAGGCGGGCAAACAGCTCCAGGTAGTCGATCATGCTTGCCTTGCGTTGCTCCAGGGCCAGGTAATAGGCGCGGCTCATGGCCGGCTGCAGGTTTTCGACGGTTTCCTGCAGGTAGGGGTTGTCGGCGAAGGGGTAAGCGGCGCGCATCACCGCGAAACTGTCGGCGACGAAGGCTTTGATGTCCTGATGGTCATGGGCGTGCTGCAAACGCTGCTGGATCGACAGAAAAGGCTGCAGGTCGGCCTGGTGCTGCCACTTCTGCGCCACCTGGTTGCCGAGCAGGATGTACAGCTCGCCCATCAATGCGCACAGGCTGCGCACGCTGCGCTCGTCCAGGCGCGTCACCTGTGCGCCACGACGCGGCAGGATGATCACCAGGTGCCGCCGCTCGAGAATGAGCAAGGCTTCGCGCACCGAACCGCGGCTGACGTTCAGGGCCTGGGTGACCTTCTGCTCCTGAATGCGCTCGCCTGGGGCGAGTTCGCCGCGGATGATCCGCTCGGCCAGGTGGTGGGCGATCTGCTCGGAGAGGCTGTCCGGCGCCTTGAACGTCATGGTGGTCCTTGGAAAACGGGAGGGCCTGAGGAAAGTGGTTGCGCAGCGGGCTCGCTGGATGCGATCTGGCCAGGCTCCAAGCCCTCGTGCAGTGCCCCGGCTGGGCAAAGGCGCGATTGTAGCGCACTTGCCCAGGCCTGGCGCAGCGCCATGACGGGCTTTTGTATAGGTTTCAGCTTGGCCCGCAGCCTGCATGGGCACTACGCTTCAAACCAACGCCATTAGGGCAGTCGGACAACCGAGCGGCGATTTTCCTGACTTTAAGGTCAGATAATTATTGACCCCATGGTCAGCCATGCTTAGAGTCCGCCCGACAACAATAAAACTTTCATGAGGCCATCCCCGTGATCCAGTTCCTCGTCAACCAGACGCTGCGCAGCGAGCACAGCCTGGACCCGAACGTGACGGTGCTGCAGTACCTGCGCGAGCACCTGGGCAAACCCGGTACCAAGGAGGGCTGCGCCAGCGGCGATTGCGGCGCCTGT
The DNA here is from genome assembly GCF_054508135.1 of Pseudomonas sp. MLB6B. NCBI lineage: Bacteria > Pseudomonadati > Pseudomonadota > Gammaproteobacteria > Pseudomonadales > Pseudomonadaceae > Pseudomonas > Pseudomonas sp. MLB6B. The sequence goes on from NZ_CP199313.1 coordinate 3,782,160, forward strand.
ACCGTGGTGGTCGGCGAACTGGTCGACGAGGGCGACGGCCCTGCCCTACGCTATCGCAGCCTCAACAGCTGCCTGACGTTCGTCTCTTCCTTGCACGGCAAGCAGTTGATCAGCGTGGAGGATTTGAAGCACGGCGGGCAACTGCACAGCGTGCAGCAGGCCATGGCCGACTGCCACGGCTCGCAATGCGGCTTCTGCACGCCAGGTTTCGTCATGTCGCTGTTCGCCTTGCAGAAGAACAGCCAGGGCCACGACCTGCACCAGACCCACGAAGCCCTGGCCGGCAACCTATGCCGCTGCACCGGCTACCGCCCCATCCTCGACGCCGCCAAACGGAGCTGCGAACACCCCTGCCGCGATCAGTTCGACGAACAGCAGGCACGCACCATCGCCCAGTTGCAGGCCATTGCCCCGCAACAAACCGGCGAACTCAACAGTGGCGACAAGCGCTGCCTGGTGCCGCTGACCGTGGCCGACCTGGCCGAACTGTACGGCTCGCACCCCGAGGCGCGGCTGCTGGCCGGCGGTACGGACCTGGCCCTGGAAGTCACCCAGCAGCACAAGACCTTGCCGGTGATGATCTACGTCGGTGCGGTGGCCGAACTCAAACGCATCGAGCGCACCGACAGCCACCTGGAGATCGGCGCCGCCACCGCGCTGACCGACTGCTACCACGCCCTCGACGCCGACTACCCCGACTTCGGCGCGCTGCTGCAACGCTTCGCTTCCTTGCAGATCCGCAACCAGGGCACCCTGGGCGGCAACATCGGCAATGCCTCGCCCATCGGCGATTCGCCACCGCTGCTGATCGCTCTGGGCGCCGAGCTGGTGCTGCGCCAAGGCGCCCGCCAGCGCACCCTGGCGCTGGAAGACTATTTCATCGATTACCGCGTCACTGCCCGTGAGGACGGCGAGTTCATCGAGAAGATCCGCGTACCGCGCGCCCAGAGCGACTGGTCGTTCCGTGCCTACAAAGTGTCCAAACGCCTGGACGACGACATCTCGGCCGTGTGCGCCGCGTTCAACTTGCGCATCGAAGACGGCAACGTGCGCGAAGCCCGCGCCGCCTTCGGCGGCATGGCGGCCATCCCCAAACGCGCCCGCGCCTGTGAGGACGCCCTGTGCGGCCAGCCGTGGAACCAGGCCACCGTCGAGCGCGCCTGCCAGGCCTTGGTCCAGGACTTCACGCCGCTGTCGGACTTTCGCGCCAGCCAGCAGTACCGCCTGCTGACCGCGCAGAACCTGCTGCGCAAATACTTCATCGAGCTGCAATCGCCGCACATCGAAACCCGGGTGACCGCCTATGTCTAACCACCACGCCGTCAAGAGCCAGGCCGAAATGGCCGCACTGTTCAGCCAGGGCCTCTGCTCTGGGGTCGGGCGCAGCCTCAAGCACGACAGCGCCGACAAACACGTCAGCGGCGAGGCGGTATACATCGACGACCGCCTGGAATTCCCCAACCAACTGCACGTGTATGCACGCACTTCCGATCGCGCCCATGCGCGCATCCTGCGCATCGACACCGCGCCCTGCTACGCCATCGACGGCGTGCGTATCGTCATCACCCACGAGGACATCCCGGGCCTGAAGGACATCGGCCCGGTGGTGGCCGGCGATCCGCTGCTGGCCATCGACCTGGTCGAATACGTCGGCCAGCCGGTGCTCGCCGTCGCCGCCTGCGACCTGGACACGGCACGCCGTGCGGCCATGGCGGCGGTCATCGAATACCAAGACCTGGAGCCGGTGCTGGACGTGGTCGAAGCGCTGCGCAAGCAGCACTTCGTGCTCGACAGCCACCGCCATCAGCGCGGCGACTCCGCAGCAGCCCTGGCCAGCGCCCCGCATCGTTTGCAAGGCACCCTGCACATCGGCGGCCAGGAGCACTTCTACCTGGAAACCCAGGTGTCGTCGGTGATGCCCAGCGAAGACGGCGGGATGATCGTCTACTGCTCCACGCAGAACCCCACCGAGGTGCAGAAGCTGGTGGCCGAAGTGCTGGACGTGCCGATGAACCGCATCGTGCTCGACATGCGCCGCATGGGCGGCGGTTTCGGCGGCAAGGAGACCCAGGCGGCCAGCCCTGCGTGCCTGTGCGCGGTGATCGCCCACCTCACCGGGCAACCGACCAAGATGCGCCTGCCACGGGTCGAAGACATGACCATGACCGGCAAGCGCCACCCCTTCTATGTCGAGTACGACGTGGGCTTCGACGACAGCGGGCGCCTGCATGGCATCGAGCTGGAGCTGGCGGGCAACTGCGGCTACTCACCGGACCTGTCCGGCTCGATCGTCGACCGCGCCATGTTCCACGCCGACAACGCCTACTACCTGGGCGATGCCACGATCAACGGCCATCGCTGCAAGACCAACACCGCCTCCAACACCGCCTACCGCGGCTTCGGCGGGCCTCAGGGCATGGTCGCCATCGAGCAGGTGATGGACCACATCGCCCGCCACCTGCGCCTCGACCCACTGGCCGTGCGCAAGGCCAACTACTATGGCAAGACCGAACGCAACGTCACCCACTACTACCAGACGGTCGAGCACAACCTGCTGGAAGAGCTGACCGCCGAACTCGAGGCCAGCTGCGACTACGCCGAGCGTCGCGAAGCGATTCGCCGCTTCAACGAGACCAGCCCGGTGCTCAAGAAAGGCCTGGCCTTGACCCCGGTGAAGTTCGGCATCTCCTTCACCGCCAGCTTCCTCAACCAGGCCGGCGCACTGATCCACATCTATACCGACGGCAGCATCCACCTCAACCACGGCGGCACGGAGATGGGCCAGGGCTTGAACACCAAGGTCGCGCAGGTGGTGGCCGAAGTGTTCCAGGTCGATTTCAGCCGTATCCAGATCACCGCCACCAACACCGACAAAGTGCCCAACACCTCGCCCACCGCCGCCTCCAGCGGCGCGGACCTGAACGGCAAGGCGGCGCAGAACGCGGCGCAGATCCTCAAGCAGCGCCTGACCGAATTCGCGGCGCGGCACTTCCAGGTCAGCGAGGAGGACGTGGCGTTCAACAACGGCCATGTGCGGGCACGCGACCAACTGCTCAGCCTCGAGCAATTGGTGCAGTTGGCGTACCTGGCGCAGGTGTCGTTGTCGAGCACCGGTTTCTACCGTACGCCGAAGCTCTTCTACGACCGCAGCCAGGCGCGCGGCCGGCCGTTCTACTACTACGCCTTCGGCGCGGCCTGCGTGGAAGTGGTGATCGACACCCTCACTGGCGAGTACAAGATGCTGCGTACCGATATCCTCCACGACGTCGGCGCGTCGCTGAACCCGGCCATCGACATCGGCCAGGTGGAAGGCGGCTTCGTGCAGGGCATGGGCTGGCTGACCACCGAAGAGCTGGTGTGGAACGCCAAGGGCAAGCTGGTCACCAACGGGCCGGCCAGTTACAAGATCCCGGCGGTGGCCGACATGCCGCTGGACCTGCGGGTCAAACTGGTGGAGAACCGCAAGAACCCGGAAGACACGGTGTTCCATTCCAAGGCCGTGGGCGAACCGCCATTCATGCTGGGCATCGCCGCATGGTGCGCGATCAAGGATGCGGTGGCGAGCCTGGCCGACTACCGCGTGCAGCCCGAGATCGATGCCCCGGCCACGCCCGAGCGGGTGCTGTGGGGCTGCGAGCAGATGCGCAAGGCACAGTTGTGAGCAGCGCCGTGGCGACCTGCGAACACCCAGGACTTTGACGAGCCTGTTGGAGCCTCGCTCGAGGCCTGACAGGCAGACGCCGAACGCTGGCCCCCTCCCCGCCCTGCCATACAACGCAACACGTCCAAGAGGTCACGCACCATGTACGAATGGATCGACGCTCTAGCCGACCACCAGCGCCGCGGCGAACCCTGCGTGCTGGTGACCATCATCGAAGAGCGCGGCTCCACCCCGCGCAATGCCGGCTCGAAGATGGTGGTCAGCGCCGGTGCGCTGCACGACACCATCGGCGGTGGGCATCTGGAGTTCAAGGCCCTGCACATCGCTCGGCAGATGCTCGCCGAACGGCGCAGCACCCCGCACCTGGAGCGTTTCAGCCTGGGCGCGAGCCTGGGCCAATGCTGCGGCGGCGCCACGGTGCTGCTGTTCGAGCCGATGCTGGCGGTGCAGGCGCAGATCGCCGTGTTCGGCGCAGGCCATGTCGGCCGGGCTCTGGTACCCTTGCTCGCCGCGCTGCCGTGCCGAGTGCGCTGGATCGACTCGCGCGAGGAGGAATTTCCCGCATCGATCCCCGAAGGCGTGCAGCGCATCGTCAGCGAAGAACCGGTCGACGAAGTGGCGGCCTTGCCGCCAGGTTGCTATTGCATCGTCATGACCCACAACCACGCGCTGGACCTGGAGCTCGCCGCCGCCCTGCTCGCCCGCAATGACTTCACCTGGTTCGGGCTGATCGGCTCGAAGACCAAGCGGGTCAAGTTCGAGCACCGCCTGCGCCAACGCGGCTTCGCCGACCCGCACCTGGCACGCATGCGCTGCCCGATGGGCATCGCCGAGGTCAAGGGCAAGCTGCCGATCGAGATCGCCGTGTCCATCGCCGCGGAAATCATTGCCACCTACAACGCCCGCTTCGGCCAGCACGACGCTGCCGCGAACGCCGGCCCCATTACCCAGTTGCTGCCGCCCACGCGGCGCAGCCATGCCCTTTGAAGAGCCTGCCATGACCGCTACCCGCAAAGCCTACCGCGCCGCCCTGCTGCACAGCCTCGCCGACCCGGCCGAGGTCGGCATCGAGGCTTCCTACGAATACGTCGAAGACGGTTTGCTGGTGATTGACCAGGGCCACATCCAGGCCATGGGCGCGGCCAGCGACCTGCTGCCGACCCTGGACGCCGACATCGAGGTGGTGCATTACCCGGATGCGTTGATCACGCCGGGTTTCATCGACACCCATATACATTTTCCACAGACCGGCATGATCGGTTCCTACGGCGAACAACTGCTGGATTGGCTGAACACCTACACCTTCCCTTGCGAGCGCCAGTTCGCCGATAAGGGCCACGCCGACCAAGTGGCGGACATCTTCCTGGCCGAGCTGCTGCGCAACGGCACCACGACTGCGCTGGTGTTCGGCAGTGTGCACCCTGAGTCGGTCAACGCCCTGTTCGAGCGGGCCGAGCGCCTGGACCTGCGGCTGATCGCCGGCAAAGTGATGATGGACCGCAATGCGCCGGACTACCTTACCGACACGGCCGAGTCCGGCTACCGCGACAGCCAGGCGCTGATCCAGCGCTGGCATGGCAAAGGGCGCCTGCAATACGCCGTTACCCCGCGCTTCGCGCCGACCAGCACACCTGAGCAACTGGCCGCCGCCGGGCGCCTGCTCAAGGAGAACCCTGGCGTGTACCTGCACACGCACCTGTCGGAAAACCTCAAGGAGATCGACTGGGTCAAGGAGCTGTTCCCCGAGCGCAGCGGCTACCTGGACGTATACGACCACTTTGAACTGCTCGGCGAGCGCTCGGTGTTCGCCCACGGTGTGCACCTGTGCGACGCGGAGTGCGAGCGGCTGGCCGAGACCGGCTCGGCCGTGGCGTTCTGCCCGACCTCGAACCTGTTCCTCGGCAGCGGGCTGTTCAACCTGCCGCAAGCCGAACGCTTCAAGGTCAATGTGGGGCTGGGTACGGACGTCGGCGCGGGCACCAGCTTCTCGCTGCTCAACACCTTGAACGAGGCGTACAAGGTCATGCAACTCCAGGGTGCGCGGCTGCACCCGTTCAAATCGCTGTACCTGGCGACCCTGGGCGGCGCCCGGGCGCTGCGCCTGGACGACCGCATCGGCAGCCTGCGCCCCGGCAACGAGGCCGACTTCGTGGTGCTCGACTATAAAGCCACGCCACTGCTCGACTACCGCTTGCAGCAGTCCAGAAGCATCGAGGAAACCTTGTTCGTGCTGACCACGCTGGGTGACGACCGCACCGTGCGTGAGACCTATGCCGCCGGCCGCTGCGTGCACAAGCGGGCGTAGGGCCGCGCCACGGCCTGCTGTTGGAGCGGCTTCAGCCGCGATGGGCCGCAACGCGGCCCTAGTTCAGTCACCGCATCAGCCCTGGGTGGTTCGGATACGCGCCATTGGGCCGGCACTGCCGGCCATCGCGGCTGATCGGAGCGCCGAACCGGCCGCTCCAACACGAACTGGCCCATGAGTTTGATAGGTGTCCAACGTGCGGGGGCAATGCAGCCTCGATTCGACCGCTGCTACTTGTGCGAGAGCGCATTCCCAGGAATACGCGCTTTGAACTGCGCCGACAGGCTCAGCCCTTGCCGCCCGCCTTCTTTTTCTGCAGCAGATGCGAAAACACCGCATGCAGATCGTCCGAAGCGCTGTCTTCGTCGAGATTGAGCTTGGTGTCGATATGGTCCATGTGATGCATCATCAGCGCGACCGCCTGCTGCGCATCGCCCGCCTCGATGGCGTCGATCAGTTGCAAGTGTTCGTCATACGAGCAGTGCGAGCGGTTGCCGCTTTCGTACTGGGCGATGATCAAGGAGGTCTGCGACACCAGGCTGCGCTGGAAACTCACCAGCGGCGCGTTGCCGGCCACTTCGGCCAGCTTTAGGTGGAATTCGCCGGACAGACGAATGCCCGCACCACGGTCGCCGCGCGAAAAACTGTCGCGCTCTTCACGCACCATCTGGCGCAACTCGTTGAGCTGCTCGGCCGTGGCGTGCTGCACCGCAAGCTCGGTGATCGCGCGTTCGACCATGCGCCGCGAGAAGAACACCTGGCGTGCTTCCTCGACCGTAGGGCTGGCCACGACGGCTCCGCGATTGGGCCGCAACAGCACCACGCTTTCATGGGCCAGGCGCGACAGGGCGCGACGGATGATGGTGCGGCTGACCCCGAAGATCTCCCCCAAGGCTTCTTCGCTGAGCTTGGTGCCGGGTGCCAGGCGCTGTTCGAGAATGGCCTCGAAGATATGGGCGTAGACGATGTCGTCCTGGGTGCCGCTGCGCCCGGCCTTGGTGGCGCGCACAGGTTTCTTCAGAGGTTGCAGCTGTTCGTTCATGGGCGCTCGTGCACGTGGGGCGGGCCAAGGGGCCTCGACGGCGGGAGGCGTCGAAGGGGCTGGCGCGACCGAATGAAAATGATGGGCCAAGGTACTGGCGCATTGTACACAGCCTGAGGCGCTTCTGCAGGTTGGCCAAGCGCCATATAGCGCCTGTACTGCAAATTGTGCACTCGAAATCGAAAACATTATTTGCATTATTTGTACACAAACGCATAATCCAGCAGGCAACTTCCTGACTCAACAGTCAACAAACGAGTCGGACGGCTGCCATCCCTCACGGGGCCGCCACGTGCCGAGCGCAGGATTCAAGGCTCCGAACAACAAGAACGATTCGAGGAGTACTCGCTGTGGAAAGCCGCAAATCCGATGCGCCCGTCGTAGACCTTGCCCCATCCGCGAAAGGCGGCCTGCTCGAACGCCTGTTCCGCCTGAGCAGCCACGGCACCACGGTCAGAACCGAGCTGATCGCCGGCATGACCACCTTCATCACCATGGCGTACATCATCTTCGTCAACCCCAACATCATGGCCGACGCCGGCATCGACCATGGCGCCGCCTTCGTCGCGACCTGCATCGCCGCCGCGCTCGGCTGCCTGCTGATGGGCCTGTACGCCAACTGGCCGGTGGGCCTGGCGCCGGGCATGGGCCTGAACGCCTTCTTCACCTATACCGTGGTCGGGACCATGGGCTACAGCTGGGAAACGGCCTTGGGCGCGGTGTTCGTCTCGGGCGTGCTGTTCATGGTCCTGACCTTGTCGCGGGTGCGCGAATGGTTGCTCAACAGCATTCCGTTGAGCCTGCGCCATGCCATGGGTGCGGGCGTCGGTCTATTCCTCGGAGTGATCGGCCTGAAAACCGCCGGCATCGTGGTCGCCAGCCCGGCCACTTTGATCAAGCTCGGCTCGCTGCATGAGCCAGCTCCTTTACTAGCCGCACTGTGTTTCCTGATGATCGCGGTGCTGAGCTACCACCGCGTGTTCGGCGCGATCCTCATCAGCATCGTCAGCGTCACCCTGATCGGCTGGGGCCTGGGCCTGGTGCAATACGGCGGCGTGTTCTCGCTGCCGCCGAGCCTGGCGCCGACCTGGCTGGCCATGGACGTGGCCGGCGTGTTCAACGTCAGCATGATCAGCGTGGTGCTGGCGTTTCTGTTCGTGCACATGTTCGACACGGCCGGCACGCTGATGGGCGTGGCGCAGCGGGCCAACCTGGTTCGCGCCGACGGCCGCATCGAAAACCTGTCGCGCGCGCTGAAGGCCGACAGTGCCTCCAGCGTGTTCGGCGCCGCCGTGGGCGTGCCGCCGGTGACCAGCTACGTGGAAAGCGCCGCAGGCGTGGCCGCTGGGGGTCGCACCGGTTTGACCGCCGTGGTGGTGGGCCTGCTGTTCGTGGCGGCGATGTTCTTCGCGCCTTTGGCCGGCATGATTCCGGCCTATGCCACCGCCGGCGCGCTGATCTACGTGGCGATGCTGATGATGGGCAGCATGGCGCACATCGAGTGGGACGACGCGACCGACTCAATCCCGGCCATCGTCACCCTGATCATGATGCCGCTCACCTTTTCGGTGGCCGACGGCATCGCACTGGGCTTCATCAGCTACGTGGTGCTCAAGGCCTGTACCGGCAAGCACCGGCAGATTTCGCTCAGTTTGTGGGTGTTGTGCGTGATCTTCCTGGCCAAATTCGCGTTTCTCTAGACGCTGCGTCGCATCAGCCGAGCACTTCGACCGGCATGCCCCGCGCCACCACACCCTCGCCATCGGCGGCCAGATTCTGTCCGAACAGCACATTGCCCTCGTGACTGCGGAAGGTCTTCAGCGTCGTCAGCGGTTCTTTGTCGGGGCTGCGCGCGCCGCTGGCCGGGTCGAGGGTGACGAGGATGCAGCGCACGCTGGGCTTGAGCACGCGCAGGGTGGTGTCGCCGATGCGGATGCGTGTCCAGGTGTCTTCGGCGAAGGCCTCGGCGCCCTCCACCACCAGGTTCGGTCGAAAGCGCAGCATTGCCATCGGCCGGCTGATGCGTCGGTTCAGCTCGTCCAGGGAGGCCTGCCCGATCAGCAGCAGCGGAAAACCATCGGGAAAGGCGGCGCGATCGTCGACCGAGCCGTAGCCGCTGGGCAGGAAGCGCGCGCGCTGCGCCGGGCAATGGACCAGGCGCAGCGCTTTGCCCAGCAGGGCACTGAGCCAGGCGGCGGCGGCCTCGCCCGCGTCGGGCACCTGCAACAGGTCGCGCCAGATGGTCACACCGCGCAGGGGCGCTTCGTCGCCCGGTACCGCCACGTGCAATGCGCCCATGCCCGGCGCCTGCAAGATCAAGCTGCCGTCATGCTGGTGCAAGGCGCCGATCTGGGTCATCTGCGGCCAGGCGCGCTGGGTGAGGAACTGGCCGTTGTCTTCGCGCACCACCATCCAACGGCGGTCGCCGGTCAAACCCAAGGCACCCACCGAAGACGCCTCGAGCGTCTCGGCCTGGCCGGACTTCAACGGATACCGATAGATCGCACTCAGAAACATGAAAGGCGCCCCGCCTGGCTGAAGAACCGCAAGCCTATACCCAGGCCGCGCGCCGCGCAGCCATCAGGCCTCGGTGCTGTCCAGTGCCAGGCGCTGGCGCACCACTTCGACCAGGCGATCGGGTTGGAACTTGGAGAGGAAGTTGTCGCAACCGACCTTCTTCACCATCGACTCGTTGAAGCTGCCCGACAGCGAGGTGTGCAGCACCACGTACAGGCCGCGCAAGCGTGGATCGTTGCGAATCTCGGTGGTCAGGCGGTAGCCGTCCATCTCGGGCATCTCGGCGTCGGTGAAGACCATCAGCAACTTCTCGCAGACGTTTTCCCCGGCGTCGGCCCAGGCCTTGAGCATGCGCAGCGCCTTCAGGCCATCGCTGGCCACGTGCAGCTTGGCGCCCAGTTGCGACAGGGTGTCACGCAGTTGCGCCAGCGCCACGCTGGAGTCGTCCACCAGAAGGATCTCGCGACCGCGGGCAGCGGCCAGCAACGGGTCTTCGAGCTTGTCGCGCGAGACCTTGGCGTTGTACGGCACGATCTCGGCCAGCACCTTCTCCACGTCGATGATCTCCACCAACTGTTCGTCGACCTTGGTGATCGCCGTCAGGTAGTGCTGGCGACCGGCGCTAGTGGGCGGCGGCAGGATCGATTCCCAGTTCATGTTGACGATGCGCTCGACCCCACCGACCAGAAACGCCTGCACCGAGCGGTTGTACTCGGTGACGATGATGGTGCTGTCCGGCCCCGGTTGCAGGGGGCGCATACCGATCGCTTGGGACAGGTCGATCACCGGCAGGGTCTGGCCGCGCAGGTTGACCACACCGCAAACGAACGCATGGCGCTGCGGCATCAGGGTCAGCTTGGGCAATTGCAGCACTTCCTGGACCTTGAACACGTTGATCGCGAACAACTGCCGCCCGACCAGGCGGAACATGAGAATTTCCAGGCGGTTCTCACCGACCAGCTGCGTTCGTTGATCTACCGTGTCGAGAATGCCAGCCATTGAACTGCCCCTGATGTGAAAAGTGTCATCGGCCCTGTATCGGCGCGAATCGGCACAACTTGATAAGGAATGGCCTACGCCTTTCAGATAATTGATGTCACTTTAACACCATGGTTAACTGCCGCCATCCTTCTCCAGCCTAAGGCCCGCGCCCGTTGCAGCATGTCGCATCGGGGAAACCCCTAGCCGCCCTCAGGCCAAACCTGATATTCGCGCTATCGACTAGCCATTAATGTGACGCCCTCCGCACTGCATGGAAGGAGTCAGGCCTTTGTCGCCGACAGTATTCAGGAGGCCAGCTGCGTCAGCAGTGGGCCACAGCGCTTGACCATCGACACTGGCGGCGGGACTGCCAGCAGCCTGCAACTTTTTGTGCATGACGCCGAGCAATTGCTGGTCATGGCCGACGACTGCCTGGCGCATCTGCGACTGATCGCCAACGATGCCGACGCCTGCCGCTGCCTGCTCCATGCCCTGGGTACGCTAGGCAAGCGCGCAGCCGCAGCCGGTGCCGAAGAGGTAGGCGCCTACGCCGAGCGTCTACACCAGCTGCTGTCGGCCGCCTGTCGTCAACACCAGTTGGCCGTGCCCGTGGTGCGCTGCGCCCAGGCCTGCCTGACCTTGCTCGCCTGGCAGCTGGAACTGCTCGACCCGATCACCCGGCGCGTCGACCTGGACGAACGCGAACAGCACGGCTTGCTCGATGAGCTGGCCAACGCGCTGCAGGCCACCGAGCCACCGTCACGTGCGACGCTCCAGACGCTCGTAGCACCTGACACGCTCAAGGATCGATGACACCTGCGGGGCGCGGGATCGGGCCGACGCGCCAGAAACACCACGGGCCGGGTAAGTTGCATCACTACGCATAAAAACGATCCAACCTCCGCAACTTCAGAAGTTGTCCAACAGTGAACGCAGATAAACCACAAGTTGCCAAACAGTGCGATCGACCGGGCGAGGATAATGGCACTTTGCCCGGAATTTATCGCGCCAAGCCCTTGAAAACACTGGGACGCACTCGCCTCAGAGGGGTGCCGCCCTGGTCCGTTCAAAGTGTTAAGCTATGCGCACTCAACGACCCTTAATTGTGCAAAGACGTATCGCGAGACCGTCGTGGTACGCGCGAGCTATTGGTTTTCGATTCTTCCAGCAACGATTCAGTGATCCCCCTGACCATGCCTTCATGCGTGAAGCTCCGTCGATGTCTCCCTCTGCGCGCAACGCTTTTGCGCTGGTCGTCCGGTCTGTCGTGCGGCGTCCCGCTGGTCGCGCAACTGTGGTATTGGCAACAGGCCCTGCCGACGCCTGGTCAATGGCTGGCGTTGCACCTGCTGGGCTTGCTGATGGTGCTCTGGCAACTGCGTCAGTACGGTAGGTCGATCACCCTGCAACCCCAGGAGTTGGCGCGGCGCATGCTCAAGGTGCAGGAAAGCGAGCGCGAGCACCTGAGCCGGGAGCTGCACGACGACATCGGCCAATTGCTGACCGCCGCGAAGCTGCAGGTCGAATGGTTGCAACGACGGGTGTCCGGGGATCTCACTCCCCATTGCAACACCGTGCGCAGCACGCTCGAACAGACGCTGACCAACGTGCGCGACCTCACCACCCTGCTCAACCCCCGTCAGCTCTCCAGCCTGGGCCTGGAGGAGAGCCTGCGCGCGCACCTGATGCGCACCCTGCAGCACAGCCCGGTGCGCTGGACCCTGCACTGCCCACAACGCCTGGACGGCGTACCGGCACCGTTGAGCATGGCGGCGTTTCGCATCACCCAGGAAGCCGTGACCAACCTCCTGCGCCATGCCCGGGCCGAGAACCTGCACATCGAAGTGCGGCGCAACCAGACCGGCCTGCTGCTGCGCATCGAGGACGACGGCGCGGGTTTCACCCCAGCGCCCGACCCAGTCCGTGCCGGCCAGCGCGGTCTGGCCGGCATGCACGAGCGCGCCCTGGCCCTGCAGGGCAGCCTGGCGCTGGACAGCGAGCCTGGCCGCGGCACGCGCATCGAGGCCAAGCTGCCCTGGCCCACGCGCACCCACCCCCGTGCCAGGAGCCCGGCTGCCCATGACCTGTAGATTGCTGCTGGTGGACGACCACTCGCTGATCCGCGCCGGCGTGCGTGCGCTGATCGCCGATGTGCCGGGCTATCAGGTGGTGGGAGAAGCCGAAGACGGCGACCGCCTGCCCGAGCTGGTGGCACGTCTGGCGCCTGACATCGTGTTGCTCGACCTGTCGTTGCGCTCGACCAGCGGGCTTGATGCACTGGCTCAATTGCGCGAGGCGGGCGCGTGCTGCCGGGTATTGATCCTGTCCATGCACACCGACCCGGAAACTGTCATGAGCGCCCTGGAAACCGGCGCCCAGGGTTACCTGCTCAAAGACACGACCGCCACCGAACTGGAACAGGCGCTAGACGCCTTGCGCGATGGCGGGCGCTACCTCAGCCCGGCCATCGCCCATGCCGTGATCGACCAGGCATTGCAACGAAGCCAGGCCACCTGCGAGCGACACAGTCTCACGGCACGGCAGTTGGAGATCCTGCGCTTGATCGTGCGCGGCAAGTCCACTCGGGAAATCGCCAATGGCCTGGGCCTGTCGATCAAGACCGTGGAAACCCACCGCTCGCACATCATGAAACGCCTGCAGATCTACGACGTGGCGGGGCTGGTGTTGTACGCCGTGCGCGAGAAGATCATCACCCTCGATGACTGAGCAAGGGCGAATCGGCCGGCAAGTGCACGCGCAGCGCGCCGGGGCAGGCCTCGAAGCGCAGGCTCTCGCCCTGCATCGGCTCGCCGTCGAGATTGATGTTCAAGCCCTTGGCGCTCTTGATCTCGACCCACGGCAGACGGGTGCGCACGAACAAACCATCGCCCCCCCACAGATCGCGCAGCGCGCCGACCACATCCTGCGGCGCGGGTAGCACACCGACATCGAGCAGACCATCGTCGACCAGGGCTTCGGGACACAGTTCATGGCCGCCACCGGCTTGTCGACCGTTGCCGATGCCCAGCGCCAGCAGGTCACCCTGCCAATGGAAGTCCGGACCTACCAGCTCCACCGAAGCGGCTTGCAGTTCGCTGAAGCGGGTCAGGCCGGTGAACAGGTAGGCCGCACCGCCCAGGACTTTCTTCAAGTCTTCGGACGTATTGGCCGTCACTTGGCTGCCGAAGCCGCCGGTCGCCATGTTGAGAAACCACTGGTCGCCGACCTTGCCCAAGTCGATCGGCTGCGCGGGTTGGTCCAGCAGCGCCAGCGCCTGCGCAGGCTCCAGCGGAATGCCAGCGGCCTTGGCAAAATCGTTGGCCGTGCCCAGAGGCAACAGCACGAGGCTGGCCTGAGTACCAGCCCGGCCCATGGCTTCGGCGATATCGCGCAGCGTACCGTCGCCGCCTCCGGCGATCACCGTGCCGTAGCCGGCCTGCAACGCCTCATCGACCAACCGCGCCGCGTCGCCGCCTTCCCAAGTCAGGCGCACGTCCAGCGTCCAGCCGCGCTCGCGGCACTGGCCCACGGCCGTGCGCACGTCTTCGTTCATGGCTTGCTTGCCATGCAAAACCAGCATTGCCTTGCGCTGCTGCATTGCGATTCTCCGACAGATAAGTGCCTGGCAATCTCGACACTCGGGAAGGTCGGAATGCTGCAAGCAGGCGGCTGTAAATATGAAAAAACGGACCGAGGGTGAACCGGTCGGGTACCTGGCACACGATACGCGCCAGGCTGCCCGCCAGTCAGGTCAGTCCAGCAGTTCGCTGAAGGGAATGAACGGCACGCGATCGCCGACCTGCGGCGTCGTGCCTTCGCGCACCTCGACCACGCCATCGGCCCAGGCAGCACTGCGCAATACGCCCGAGCTCTGGTTCTTGTAGATGTGCACCGCACCGTCCTGGATGCGCGCGCGCAGGTACTCGCGGCGGCTGCCGGCCTTAGGCCAGGCGAAGCCTGCCGGGACTTCGAAGCGCAGCGGCGCGACCTTGCCGACCCCCAGTCGACGCAGCAGGTAGGGCCGCGCCAAGAGGCCGAAGGTGACCAAGGTCGATGCCGGATTGCCCGGCAGACCGATCACCGGTACGCCGCGATAATGCCCGAAGGTCAGCGGCTTGCCCGGCTTGATCGCCAGCTTCCACAACGCCAGTTGCCCGGCCTCGCGCAGCGCCATGCCCAAGTAGTCGGCTTCGCCCACCGAGACTCCGCCCGTGGACAGGATCAAGTCCACATCGCCCAACCCCGCCAGGCACTGCCGGGTCAGCTCGAGGTCGTCGGCGAGGATGCCGGCATCGACCACCTCGCAGCCCATGCGCTGCAACCAGCTCACCAGCAGACGCCGATTGCTGTTGTAGATCTGCCCAGGGCCGAGCGGCTGCCCAGGCTCGACCAACTCGTCGCCGGTCGACAGCACGGCTACCCGCGCCCGCCGCACCACCGTCAAATCGCCGTGCCCGAGGGTCGCGGCCAGCCCCAGCTCGATCGGCCCCAGTCGCGTGCCGGCCGCCAGCACCTGTTCGCCGACGCGGGTCTCTTGACCTTGGGGGCGCACGTTCTGTTGGACGCGCAGGGGCTGCAGGAAGCGCACCCTGCCATCGGCCAACACCTCGACGTTCTCTTGCATCTCCACACAGTCGGCCCCGGCCGGCAACGGCGCGCCGGTGAAGATTCGTGCGCAGGTGCCAGGCGCCAAGGCCTCGGGCGCATGGCCGGCGAAGATCCGTTGGCTTACGCGCAGTGGTTCGCCCTGCCAGTCGGCCAGGCGCAAGGCATAGCCATCCATGGCGCTGTTCGGCCAGGGCGGCAGGTCGAGGCCGGCGATCAGGTCCTCGGCCAGCACGCGGCCTTCGGCCTCGGCCAGGAGCACTTGCTCGCGGTCTAAGATCGGCGCACCGTCGGCCAACGCCAATAGTTGCGCCAGGGCCTCTTCCACCGGCATCAGCGGCCGGGGCGCCATGGCCTCAGCCACGGCTTTCACAGGGCGCGGCCTGTTTCAGGTGGGTGACGAAGTTGCAGGGGCGATGGCGGGCGTCGAGCTGCTCGGCGAGGATGCCGTCCCAGCCGGTGCGCACCGCATTGGTCGAACCCGGTAGGCAACACACCAGGGTGCCGTTGGCCAGCCCCGCCAGGGCTCGCGACTGCACGGTGGAGGTGCCGATGTCGGGTACCGAGATCTGCCGGAACAGCTCACCGAAGCCATCGACCTGTTTGTCCAGCAGGCAGGCGACCGCTTCGGGGGTGCTGTCGCGGCCGGTGAAACCGGTGCCGCCGGTGATCAGCACCACTTGCACGATGTCGTCGGCGATCCAGGTCGCGACTTGGGCGCGGATCTTGTACAGATCGTCCTTGAGCAGCACGCGGGCGGCCAGGCGATGCCCGGCGGCGGCGAGACGGTCGACGAACGTCTGGCCGGAGGTGTCGGTATCGAGGGTACGGGTGTCGCTGACCGTCAGCACGGCGATGTTCAACGGCACGAACGGGGTATCTGCCTTGGCTTTCATGGGAGTCCATCACAGGGGAAACGTTGCTGGCCGTTATATCACAGCGTCGCCGACAGACCATGCGCGGGCAGCGACACTGGCGGTCTTGCACCAGCTGTGCTCGACTGTCGAGGAACTTGCGCAGACCTGATGCGTCTGACGCACATCAAGCACCCCCATATTGGAGAAACAAGATGATCAAGCGGACCCTTCCTGCCTTTTTGCTGGCCCTGGGCATGGGCGCACTGGCCGGCTGCGCGTCGCCCAGCGTGATTACCCTCAATGACGGCCGTGAAATCCAATCGGTCGATACTCCGTCGTATGACGAAGATTCCGGCTTTTACGAATTCGAGCAGCTCGACGGCAAGCGCACCCGTCTGAACAAAGACCAGGTCCGCACCGTCAAGGAGCTGTGACCGAGTCGCCTTCTTGCCCAACAGCCGTTGCACAACAAGGGCTTGCAGGCAAAAAGGCGATGCAGTAGCATTTTGCCCATCGGAGTGTAGCGCAGCCAGGTAGCGCGTCTCGTTCGGGACGAGAAGGCCGCAGGTTCGAATCCTGTCTCTCCGACCAGCTCCCGAAAAGACCCGCCTTGTGCGGGTTTTTTCTTGCCTGTCATTCGCTGCGTGAATTGAACTGCAACTCGGCCAGCCGCGCATACAGCGTGCTGCCGTCGAGCAACTGCCGATGCGTGCCGCTAGCCACCACCCTTCCCTTGTCCATCACCACGATGCGATCGGCATGCTGCACCGTCGCCAGACGGTGGGCGATCACCAGTGTGGTGCGCCCGCTCAGCAGCTGCGGCAACGCTTGCTGAATCAGGTGCTCGCTTTGTGCGTCCAGTGCGCTGGTGGCTTCGTCGAGCAGCAGGATCGGCGCATCCACCAGCAGCGCGCGGGCGATCGCCAAGCGTTGCCGCTGACCGCCCGACAAACCGATGCCACCTTCGCCCAGCAGGGTCTGGTAGCCCTGCGGCAGTTGCTCGATGAAATCGTGGGCATGGGCGCTGCGCGCGGCACGCTCGACTTCGGCGAAGCTGGCTCCGGGGCGGCCATAGCGCAGGTTGGCCTCGATGCTGCCGCGAAACAGCGCCGGATGCTGCGCCACCAGGGCGTATTGAGCGCGCAGCACGTCGGGGTCGAGACGGTCGATGGCCTGACCATCGATGAGGATGCGCCCCTGCTGCGGGTCGTAGAAGCGCAGCAGCAAGTCGAACAGGGTCGACTTGCCGGCGCCCGACGGCCCGACCAGGGCCAGGGTCTGGCCGGGCTCGATGCGCAGGTCGAGTTGTTCGATCGCCGGGTGGTCGGGGCGGCTGGGGTAGGCGAAACGCAGCCCTTGCAGCTCGATCAGCCCGCGGCTTCTGCCCAGCGCGGCAGGAGCGCTCGGCGCCACGATGGCGGGATGCGCCGCCAGCAATTCGGCGATCCGCTGCGCCGCCCCCGCCGCGCGCTGCAACTCGCCGAGCACCTCGCTGATGGTGCCCAGCGACGCACCGACGATCAGGCTGTAGAACACGAAGGCCGCCAGTTCGCCGGCCGAGATGCGTCCGGCGATCACGTCCATGCCGCCCACCCAGAGCATGACCCCCACCGCGCCGAGCACCAACACGATCACCAGGGTGATCAGCCAGGCGCGCTGGGCGATGCGTCGGCGCGCCACGTCGAACGCCGCTTCCACGGTCTCGGCGAAGGCGTCGCGGTCATGGCGCTGGTGGTTGTAGGCCTGCACGGTCTTGATCTGGCCCAAGGTCTCGGCCACGTAGCTGCCGACATCGGCGATACGGTCTTGGCTTTGCCGCGACAGGCTGCGCGCCCGTCGGCCCAGCAATAGGATCGGCGCCAGCACGATGGGCAGCGCGACCACCACGATGCTGGTGAGCTTGGCGTTGGTGACGAACAACAGCACCACACCGCCCACCACCATCAGCACGTTGCGCAGGAACATCGACAGGGACGATCCGATCACCGCTTGCAGCAAGGTGGTATCGGCAGTCAGGCGCGACTGGATTTCCGAGCTGCGGTTGTCTTCGAAAAAGCCGGGGTGCAGGGTCAGCAAATGCTCGAACACCGCACGGCGCAGGTCGGCCACGCAGCGCTCGCCGATCCACGACACCAGATAGAAACGGCTGAACGTGCCTGCCGCTAAGGCCAGCACCAGCAGCAGAAACAAACCCAGAGTCTGGTTGAGCTGATGGGTCGAACCCGTCATGAAACCGTGGTCGACCAGCAGACGAATGCCTTGGCCCATCGACAGCGTCACCAAGGCCGTGACCACCAGCGCCAACAAGGCCAGCAACCCACGTTTGCGGTAGGGGCGCAGGAAGTGCCAAGCCAGGCTCAGGGCATGACGGTGCGGCGTGGAGGCGGGCTTGAGCATGGTCGGGTCCGGTGGGCAGGCGAGCCTGGCAGCCTATCATTCACGCCCCAGGGCGTGGGCCGTTTGCGCAGGTTTCACGTGCCGACCGTCAGCACCGTGCACGGCAGCACACGCCTGTAGGTATACCCATTCGATATAAAGGGCCACTGGCATCGCGCCCGATTTTCTGGTGGACTGGTGACCTTGCGACGTCGGTGCCTGACACCAAGGGCCAACGCTCGCCCTCGACCTTGAATGAATATTTCGAACAGGAGACAGGACATGAGCTTGCAGCACACTCAGCATTCGCCGAAAACCCATACCCAGGGTCTCCAGCAGCCATGCGGTTCGATCCTCGATGCCGAAGGGCGCGAAGTGCCAATTACCGAAGACATGATTCAGCAGGCGTGCCAGCGCCTCGAAGAAAGCCGTGCCGACCGGTCCTATCGGGATCGGGGCTAGCTTTCAGGGCCGCTGACCCGGCTCGTTGCGGGTGCGCCCAAACATCGGCCACCCGCAACACTTCTTTCAAACCAGCACGGCCCCCAACGCACTCACCACCTGCGCCAACTGCGGCGCCTCCCCGCGAATCTTCACCTGCAACCCTTCGATCTCGCGCCGCGCCGGGTATCGCTTGCGCAGCGCATCGAACGCGACCCCCTGCTGCTGTGGATCGTCGCTCAAGCTGCGGCGGAAATCGGCATCGTCACGACGCGGGTCGTACACGGCCCGGCACAGCGTGGCCAACGCCCAGTCCGGCTCGCAGCTGGCGTCCAACTCGATCTGCGCCAGTGGCGCCGGCGGCAGCAGGTCGGCCAACCACACCTGCGGCGCCGAGCCTTGCCATTCGCAGAGCGCCTGGTAGATCTGCGCGGTACCGCGCTGGCGGCCGTCGAGGCTGTAGCCGGCAATGTGCGGCGTCGCCAGGGTGCAAACGTCGGCCAGGTCGACGTCCACCTGCGGCTCGCCTTCCCAGACATCGAGCACCGCGTGCAGGTCATCGCGGGCCAGCAGGCATTCGCGCAAGGCCTGGTTGTCCACCACGGCGCCGCGGCTGGCATTGATCAACCAGGCGCCCGGGCGCAGTCGCGCCAGCCGCTCGGTGTCGAACAGGTGCCAGGTCGGCTGCTCGCCGCTACGCTGCAGCGGCGTGTGCACGCTAACCACGTCGCATCGATCGAGCAAGGTGTCGAGGCTGACGAAATCGCCCCCCTCGGCGGCCTGGCGCGGCGGATCGCACACCAGCACCTGCCAGCCCAGGCCACGCAGTACGCGTACCAGACGCCCGCCCACTTCGCCAGCGCCGACCACGCCATACACCCGCTCGGCCAGGCGCACACCGTCGAGTTCGGCCAGGGTCAGCAGGCTGCCCAGCACATAGTCGACCACGCCGCGGGCATTGCAGCCCGGTGCGCTGCGCCAACGGATGCCGGCTTCGTTCAGGTAGTCGAGTTGCAGGTGGTCGGTGCCGATGGTGCAGGTGCCGACGAAGCGCACCCGGCTGCCTTCGAGCAACTGCCGGTCGACCCGGGTCACCGAGCGCACCAGCAGCACATCGGCGTCCTTGACGCAGGCCGCGTCGATGGCCCGGCCGGGGTAACGGCGGATCTCGCCGAACCCGGCGAAGAACGCATCGAGCAAGGGAATGTTTTCGTCGGCAACTATCAGCATGGCGCGCTCCTTATCGGGGAGCGCAGTGTAGGCGCTCTGCGGGAGCGCTTCCAGCGCGGCTCAGTCGGCCTTCTTGCGGATCCAGTACAGGTAGGTGCCGGCCTGCTCCTGCTGCTCGACCAGCTCGTGGCCAAGGAACACACAGAACTTGGGGATGTCGCGACGCGTCGAGGGGTCGGTGGCGATGACCTTGAGCAGGCCGCCCGCGGCCAGGTCGCGCACGTGCTGGTGCAGCATCATTACCGGTTCCGGGCAGTTCAGGCCGGTGGCGTCGAGCACCGCGTCGGGGGTGAAATCGGTCATGTCAGGCTCCAGAAGATTGAATCGGTTCGACCGCTCAACGCGGCGCAAGGTCCAGCCGGCGCAGATGGCAGGTGACTTCTTCGCGGTCGTGGTACAGCTGCTTGCAGGCGATCGACACGCGTACCTTGCGCGCCTTGAACGTCGCCTCCATGCGCTCGAGCAAGCGGCGCACCTCGGGGTAGCGCTGCTTCATCGGCAGCTTGAGGTTGACCACCGCCTCGCGGCACAGCCCCTCGCCCAGCCAGGTTTCGATCAGCGCCGTGCTGCGCGCCGGTTTCTCGACGATGTCGCAGACCATCCAGTCGACCCGCTGCTTGGGCTTCCAGGTGAAACCGTCGGCCATCAGATGCTGCACCAGGCCGGTGTCCATCAGGCTTTCGGCCATCGGGCCGTTGTCGATGGCGGTGACCAGCATGCCGCGCTTGACCAGTTGGTAGGTCCAACCGCCCGGCGAGGCACCCAGATCGACACCGGTCATGTCGTCGCCCAGGCGTGCTTCCCACTGCTCGCGGGGGATGAACTGATGCCAGGCCTCTTCGAGCTTGAGCGTCGAGCGGCTCGGCGCCTCGCGGGGGAATTTCAGACGGGGGATGCCCATCGGCCACAGCGCCGAATCGTCCTGGGCGGCGCTGCCGACGAACACCTGGCGGCCACTGATGAAGGTCAGCAGCAGACGCGGGCGACCGCGGTCCTCGACCAGCCGTCCGGCCTTTTCCAGGGCCTTGCGCAGCGGGCCTTCGAAGCGCTTGCAGAAGGTCGACAGCTCTTTGCCATCGTTGCTGTCGAGCACCTCCAGCCACAGGCTGCCGAACACCGGCAGTGCGCGCAGGTGTTCGAGCAACACGCTGATGCGGTCGGTTTCCGGCAGGTCGAGGAACTGACCGCGCGCCCATTGGCGCGGGAAGATCAGCTGGTCGAAGCGCAGGCCTTGCATCAACCGTTCGCTGCCGCCCTCCTCGGTGCAGACGAATTCCGCGCAGGCGCTCTGCGGCTTGGCCTTGGCGTAGCCCGGCACGCCCAGGCGCGCAGCGTGCTCGCTGATTTCGGCGCAGACCTCGCCCTCGAAGCCGGGCCGGCAATGCATGAACAGGGTACTCATTTCTCACTCCACGACGGTGGCGCGCAACGCGCCAGCCTTGATCCGGCGCCAGGCGGGCGGCGGCAAGGCGGCGAATGATAAAGGAAGATCGAACCAGCGACACGCCTCGCCGGTCCAGAAGAAGGTCAGGCCGGCGATGACCGGCCATACATTCGAGCCAGGCCCGTGCCGTGCGGGCCGTCACATCGAGGTGACATCGGCAACCTTCGCGATTGCCGGGCACCGGCGCAGAAGGAGTTGGCAATGCCCTCGCTTGATAGCCTGAATACCCTCAAGACCCTCGACATCGCAGGCAAGCTCTACCATTACCACAGCCTGCCGGAAGCGGCGAAAACCCTGGGTGACCTGCAAAGGCTGCCCATGTCGCTCAAGGTGCTGCTGGAAAACCTGCTGCGCTGGGAAGATGGCGAGACCGTCACCCGCGACGACCTCGGCGCACTGGCGCAGTGGCTCGAAGCGCGCCGCTCCGACCGCGAAATCCAGTACCGCCCCGCCCGCGTGCTGATGCAGGACTTCACCGGCGTGCCGGCCGTGGTCGACTTGGCCGCCATGCGCGCCGCCGTGGCTAAAGCCGGGGGCGATCCGCAGCGGATCAATCCGTTGTCGCCAGTGGATTTGGTCATCGACCACTCGGTGATGGTCGACCACTACGCCACGCCGCATGCCTTCGAAGAAAACGTCGACATCGAGATGGAACGCAATGGCGAGCGCTACGCCTTCCTACGCTGGGGACAGGACGCTTTCGCCAACTTCAGCGTGGTGCCGCCGGGCACCGGCATCTGCCACCAGGTCAACCTGGAATACCTGGGCCGCACGGTCTGGACCCGTAAAGAAGACGGCCGCACCTACGCCTTCCCCGATACCCTGGTCGGCACCGACTCGCACACCACCATGATCAACGGCCTAGGCGTGTTGGGCTGGGGCGTGGGCGGCATCGAAGCCGAAGCGGCCATGCTCGGCCAGCCGGTGTCGATGCTGATTCCCGAGGTGGTCGGCTTCAAGCTGACCGGCAAGCTGCGCGAGGGCATCACCGCCACCGACCTGGTGCTGACCGTGACGCAGATGCTGCGCAAGCACGGCGTGGTGGGCAAGTTCGTCGAATTCTACGGCGACGGCCTGGCGCAACTGCCCTTGGCCGACCGCGCCACCCTGGCCAACATGGCCCCCGAATACGGCGCCACCTGCGGCTTCTTCCCGGTCGACGACGTCACCCTCGATTACCTGCGCCTGTCCGGCCGCCCCAGCGAAACCGTGGCGCTGGTGGAGCAATACTGCAAAGCCCAGGGCCTGTGGCGCGAACCGGGTCAGGAACCGGTGTTCACCGACAGCCTGGCGCTGGACATGCACGATGTCGGCGCCAGCCTCGCCGGTCCCAAACGCCCGCAGGACCGCGTGCCGCTGGAAGAAGTGAGCAAGACCTTCGACGGTTTCCTCGACCTGCAACCCAAGACGCCGAGCAAGGAAGTCGGCCGTCTGGAAAGCGAGGGCGGCGGCGGTGTGGCGGTCGGCAATGCCGATCAGGCGGGTACTTACGACGACGGCTCGAACTCCTCGCGTCCGCTGCGCGATGGCGCCGTGGTGATCGCCGCCATCACTTCCTGTACCAACACCTCCAACCCCAGTGTGATGATGGCCGCAGGCCTGGTGGCGAAAAAAGCCGTCGAACACGGCCTGACCCGCAAGCCCTGGGTCAAGAGTTCGCTGGCGCCAGGTTCGAAAGTGGTCACCGACTACTTCCAGGCAGCGGGCCTCACGCCTTATCTGGACGAACTGGGCTTCGACCTGGTCGGTTACGGCTGCACCACCTGCATCGGCAACTCCGGCCCGCTCAACGAAGACATCGAAACCGCCATCAGCGACAACGACCTTACCGTCGCCTCGGTGCTGTCGGGCAACCGCAACTTCGAGGGCCGTGTGCACCCCTTGGTGAAAACCAACTGGCTGGCCTCCCCGCCCCTGGTGGTCGCGTATGCCCTGGCCGGCAGCGTGCGCGTGGACCTGTCGCGCGATGCCTTGGGCACCGGCAAGGACGGCAAGCCCGTATACCTCAAGGACATTTGGCCCACCCAGCAGGAAATCGCCGACGCGGTGGCCAAGGTCAGCACCGAAATGTTCCACAAGGAATACGCCGACGTCTTCAAAGGCGATGCGCAGTGGCAGGCCATCGAAGTACCCAAGGCCGCGACCTACGTGTGGGACGACGCCTCGACCTACATCCAGCACCCGCCCTTCTTCGAAGGCATCGGCGGCCCGCTGCCGACGATCGAGGACATCCACGGCGCCAACATTCTCGCCCTGCTGGGCGACTCGGTGACCACCGACCACATCTCCCCGGCCGGCAACATAAAGGTCGATAGCCCGGCCGGCCGCTACCTGCGCGATAAAGGCGTGGAGCCACGCGACTTCAACTCCTACGGCTCGCGCCGTGGCAACCACGAAGTGATGATGCGCGGCACCTTCGCCAACATCCGCATCCGCAACGAAATGCTGGGTGGCGAGGAAGGTGGCAACACGGTGCACGTGCCTAGTGGCGAAAAATTGTCGATCTACGATGCGGCCATGCGCTATCAGGCGGCAGGCACGCCGCTGGTGGTGATCGCTGGCAAGGAATACGGCACCGGTTCCAGCCGCGACTGGGCGGCTAAAGGCACCAACCTACTGGGCGTGAAAGCCGTGCTGGCGCAGAGCTTCGAACGCATCCACCGCTCCAACTTGGTGGGCATGGGCGTGTTGCCGTTGCAGTTCAAGGACGGCGACGACCGCAAGAGCCTGGGCTTGACCGGGCGTGAGCGGATCGATGTGCTCGGCTTGACCGACGCGAAAATCCGCCCGGCGATGCCGCTGACGCTGCGCATCACGCGCGAAGACGGGCAAACGCAGGAGCTGGAGGTGCTGTGCCGGATCGATACGCTCAATGAAGTAAAGTACTTCAAAGCGGGTGGGATCTTGCATTATGTGTTGCGGCAGTTGATCGCCTCGTAAATCGACATCGATGTAGGCATTGCTGTACACGAGCCTCAATCGGCCTTACCCACGAAAAAACGCTTGGTGCCTAGCACCAAGCGTTTTTTTGCGTCCATGGCGCTCTGATCTCGCGGCGCTATTCCGAGCTTTTTATCCGGGCGCCTCAAGCGCCCGCTAACGCCCGAAGTGCTGCCGACGCCAGAAAACCGGATCGGCTTTTCTGCTCGGGATGGTTAGCGACATAAGCATCGATCCGTTGAAGCAGATGCTCAGGCAGCGTTGCGTTGAAGCGAACCGATTTTCCAAGATAGGGCGTGATATCGAAATCGACGACAGCCCACACACCGCCCTCATAATCCGGGTTGTTCAAATGGTTGTCGATGGGCTGGCTATGAGGCAACGGATCACCGTCAGCCAACGCCCCCTCACAATAAAGGGCAAGGGCTTCAAGCACATTGTCCAGTGCCTCTTCAACCGATGCTCCACCGCTGAAACAGCCAGGGGCGTCTGGCACGGTCACGCCGTAATCGGAGTCTGAGTCCTTATGGATAACGACCGGAAATTTCATGGATTCCTCCTGATGGAGAGAGCCGAGAGTACTAAGAACACCCGACCTTACAATGTCTGTTATCGAGCTCATCTGAGGCCGGCAGTTTTAAGAATGTTGTTGAGCGTACCTTTTGGCAGCTGCACCTTTGGGTGCGGCACTACCACCTTTCCTGGCTTGGACGGATGCTTGAAATAATGATGGCTGCCCCTTACACCGATCTCGACCCATCCATCTGCCTCAATAAGTGATATGACCTCTCTACTGCGCATGTGCTCTGCTCACGACTTTTATGTGTATGGTACACACAGCCGTGACAGCCTGCTATTTTGCAAGAGTATCCATAAGTAACGATCCAAAAGCGAAGGTGGTGATGACATTTTTCAGGAAAGGCCAATCATCGAATGCGTGCGGGTGCCTTACTCAAGCTCCAAGCCGACTTGATCCACCGCAGTGAAGCAATCCGTAGATTGCATGGCTTACCCGCCGCGTCCATAAAAAAGCCCCGGCATCACTGCCGGGGCTTTCTCGTTTCAGCCGGGGATCAGGACGGCACCACCACCGCCTGCCCGCTCAAGGCCAGGTCCACCAGCTCGCGGTTGGCGACCGCATACATGGCGTAGTCATGCCCCGATGCGTTGCGCAGGTCGTCGAGCATGGCGCGCCAGCGCTCGGCCATCGCACGGTGCTGGTCGATCCACAGGGCTACGCGGGCATCCATATCCTGCGGGGCGTCGGCCATTTGCAGCACGGAGATGGTGATCGCGCGCTGTTGCAGGTCGATGTCGTCGCGGAAGGCTTCGCGGGCCAGGGCCTGCCAGTTGTTCTCCACCGGCAGGTTGCTGATTTCCTGCAGGTACCAGGTCAGGTCCAGGGCGCTGCCTACGGCGAAGAAGGCCTTGGCCACCTGGGCCGGGTCATGGCCGGTGACGTCCGAGGCTTCGATGATCGGCAGCAGGGTGTACAGGTGCGTGGTGCCGGCCACCATGCGCGCCAGCAGCTCCGGCACGCCAGCGTCGACGAAGCCCTGATAGCGCATCATCCAGCGTTCGCGGGTCGGCCCTTCCAGCAGTTCGTCGAGCTTGAGCCCCAACTGTGCGATCTTCGGCCCGAAGTGCGCGGCGTCACGGCCGGCGTCCTGTTCGTTGCGGCGGCTGCGCAGGAACCAGCGCGTGGCGCGGCGGCCCAGGCGCATCAGCTCGTCCATCAGGGTCAGCTGGATGTCGGCCGGCACCTGATAGTCCAGCGCTTCGATCTGACGGAACCAGTGCGGCAGGTGGAAGATGTCGCGCACGATCACATAGGCACCGGCGACGTTCGCCGCGCTCATGCCGGTGGACTCCTTCAGGCGCTGCACGAAGGTGATGCCCATGTTGTTGACCAGATCGTTGGCGATCTGCGTGCTGACGATCTCGCGCTTCAAGCGGTGGCGGCGCATGGCCTCGGCGAACTTGCTCACCAACGATGGCGGGAAGGCGGTCTCCATGTCGCGGGTCAGGTACTCGTCGTCCGGTACTTCGGACTTGAGCAACTGCTCCTTGAGGTCGATCTTGCTGTAGGAGATCAGCACCGACAGCTCGGCACGGGTCAGGCCCTGGCCTGCGGCCAGGCGTTCGGCCAACTGTTCTTCGGACGGCAGGAACTCGATGGCACGGTCCAGCTTGCCGCGCGCTTCCAGGTCGGCCATCAGGCGCTTGTACTCGGCGATGCGCTCGCGCACACGGCGTGCGGCCAGCGACAGGGCCTGGGTCTGCTTGTAGTTGTTGCCGAGCACCAGTTGGCCGACTTCCTCGGTCATGCTGCCCAGCAGCTGATTGCGCTGCTTCTCGGTCATGTCGCCACCCTGCACCACTTCGTTGAGCAGGATCTTGATGTTGACCTCGTGGTCGGAGCAGTCCACGCCGCCGGCGTTGTCGATGAAGTCGGTGTTGGTGGCGCCGCCGTGCAAGCCGAATTCGACGCGGCCCAGCTGGGTCATGCCGAGGTTGCCGCCCTCGCCCACCACCTTGCAGCGCAATTCGTCGCCGTTGACGCGCAGCGCGTCGTTGGCCTTGTCGCCGACGTCGGCGTGGCTTTCGCTACTGGCCTTGACGTAGGTGCCGATGCCGCCGTTCCACAGCAGGTCGACCGGCGCCTTGAGCAAGGCGTTGAGCAGCTCGGTCGGGGTCAGGCGATCGGCCGTGATGGCGAAGCGCTCTTTCATCTGCGGGCTGATGGCGATGCTCTTGGCGCTGCGCGGGAAGATACCGCCGCCTTCGGACATCAGGCTGGTGTCGTAGTCGGTCCAGGCCGAACGCGGCAGCTCGAACAGACGCTTGCGCTCGGCGAAGCTGCTGGCGGTGTCGGGGTTCGGGTCGATGAAGATGTGCAGGTGGTTGAAAGCTGCGACCAGTTGCAACTTGTCGGACATCAGCAGGCCGTTGCCGAACACGTCGCCGGCCATGTCGCCCACGCCGATCACGGTGATCGGATCTTCCTGCACGTTGATGCCGCGCTCGCGGAAGTGACGCTGCACGCCGACCCAAGCGCCACGGGCGGTGATGCCCATCTTCTTGTGGTCGTAACCGGCCGAACCGCCGGAGGCGAAGGCGTCGCCCAGCCAGAAGTCGTAGTCGATAGCGATGCCGTTAGCGATGTCGGAGAAGGTCGCGGTGCCTTTGTCGGCGGCCACCACCAGGTAGGGGTCGTCCTCGTCGTGGCGTACCACGTTGGCCGGTGGCACCACGCCGCCGTCCTTGAGGTTGTCGGTGATGTCGAGCAGGCCGCTGATGAAGATGCGGTAGCACGCCACGCCCTCGGCGGCGATCTCGTCGCGGCTGCCGCCCAGTGGCAGGCGACGCGGCAGGAAGCCGCCCTTGGCGCCGACCGGCACGATCACCGAGTTCTTCACCTGCTGCGCCTTGACCAAACCCAGCACTTCGGTGCGGTAGTCCTCCTCGCGGTCCGACCAGCGCAGGCCGCCACGGGCGACGTTGCCGAAGCGCAGGTGCACCCCTTCGACGCGCGGCGAATAGACGAAGATTTCGAACTTGGGTACCGGCTTGGGCAACTCGGGGATCAACCGCGGGTTGAACTTGAAGCTGAAGTACGACTTGCTCTGGCCGTTGGCATCGGTCTGGTAGAAGTTGGTGCGCAGGGTGGCCTTGATCAGGTCCAGGTAGCGCCGCAGGATGCGGTCCTCGTTGAGCACCTGGACGTCGTCCAGGGCGGTGAGGATGGCCTGCTCCAGGCGTTGCTGCTTGTCTTCCAGGTCGTCCTGGGTCAGCTTGCGCGCCAGGTAGAAGCGGGTCTTGAACAGACGCGTCAACTCGCGGGCGATGTCGGTGTGGTTGTTCAGCGTGCTGGCGATGTAGCCCAGGTCGAAGCCCAGACGGATCTGCTTGAGGTAGCGGGCATAGGCGCGCAGCAGCGCCACGTCGCGCCACGGCAGGCCGGCGGTCAGCACCAGGCGGTTGAATGCGTCGTTCTCGGCGTCGCCGCCGACGATGTGGATGAAGGCGTCCTGCAGCACGTCGTTGAGCTGCTGGATGTCCAGGTTCAGGCCTTCGCTGTAGGTGAAGGCGAAGTCATGGATCCAGTACTCGCGGCCTTTGGCATGGCGCAGGCGGTAAGGGAACTCACCCAGCACGCGCAGACCGAGGTTTTCCAGGATCGGCAGCACGTCCGACAGGGCCAGCGGGGTGTCGGCGTGGTACAGCTTGCAGTGCAGGATGCGCTCGCCGACCTGGGTCAGCGGCTGGTAGAAGCTCATGGCCAGCGGGCGTTGCTCGCTGAGTGCCACCACGTGCTGCAGGTCGACCACCGCCGAATGCGGCGCGAAGCGCTCGCGGTAACCGGCCGGGAAGCCTTTGGGGAAGTCGGCGAGAATGTTGGTGCCCTGGGCTTCGCCGAAGTTCTCCACCACCAGCGAGGAGTAGTCGTCCTGCCACGAACGGCAGGCCTGGATCACTTCCTTTTCCAGCTGTTGCGGGTCGATGTCGAGACGGTTCTTCGGATCGACGCGCAGAATCAGTTGCACGCGCGCCAGCACCGATTCGGAGAAGAAGGTCCAGAACTCGCAGTCGCTGGCCTTGAGGCGTTCCATCAAGACCTGCTGGATCTTCTGCCGCACTTCGGTGGAGTAGATCTCGCGCGGGATGTAGGCCAGGCAGTAGCAGAAGCGGCCGTACGGGTCTTTGCGCAGGAACACGCGGATCTTGTTGCGCTCCTGGATCTGCACGATCGACATGACGGTGTTGAACAGCTCGTCGATCGGGGTCTGGAACAGGTCATCGCGCGGCAGCACCTCCAGGACCTGGGTCAGTTCCTTGCCCAGGTGCGCCTTGGCGTCGAAACCGGAGCGGCGCTCGATCTCGGCCACCTTGACCCGCAGATAGGGAATGGCGTGCACGTTCTCGCCGTATACCGACGAGGTGTACAGGCCCATGAAGCGGCATTCCTTGATGACCTTGCCGTCGGCGTCGAGCTGGCGGATCGAGACGTAGTCCGGGTAGGCCGGGCGGTGCACGCGGCTGGGCAACGCAGCCTTGGCGAACGACAGCAGCAGCGGCTCGTTGAGGTAGCCCACGGCGTAGTCTTCGATGCGCAGCTCTTCTTCGCTCAGGCCCACGCGCAGGCGACTCGGCAGGCCGAGGAAGGACTGCTGGTCGTAGTTGATGCGCCCGCCTTCGCCGTCGGCCGTAACAGTGAACTCTTCGTAGCCGAGGAAGGTGAAGTGGTTGTCCAGCAGCCACTCGAGGAAAGCGGCGACTTCGGCCTTGTCGTGCTGCACCGGAGCGTAGGGGCTTTGCTCGACCAGCTCGATGACCTCGCGCAGGCGCGCCTTCATCGGCTCGAAATCGGCCACCGCCACACGCACTTCGGCCAGCACCTGCTCGATTTCGCGGCTGAGCAGGGTCAACTCGCTGGCGTTGGCGCAGCGGTCGATCTCCAGGTACATCAGCGATTCGTGCTGCACACCCTCGCCCTGCGAGCCTTTGGGCAGCAGTTCGAGCAGCTCGCCCTTGGGCCCGCGGCGCACGCTGAGCACGGTGGTTTGCAGGGTGTGGATGCTGTAGCCGTGGCGGTTGAGTTCGGTGCGCACCGAGTCGACCAGGAACGGCAGATCGTGGTGCAGCACCTCGACCACGGTGTGGGTCGACTGCCAGCCGTTACGCTCGTAGTCGGGGTTGTAGACCCGCACTTGCGGGTTCTGGGGGTCGAAACGCTCGACGATGCGCCAGGCAGACAGGGTGCAGCCGACCAGGTCGGAGAGCCGACGCTGGGTGAGTTCATCCAGGGAAATGATGCCGAAGAACTGCTCGGCGAACAGCGCCACTTGGGGCAGGTTCTGTTCGCTGGTGTGCTGCGCCAGGGCCGATCGCAGTTGCTGCTGGAAATCGGCCTTGCTGGCTGCGGTGAAAAACGCCATCTGTGGTACTCCGCTTTTGGCTCTTGATCGTAGGGAAGCGTTGCGTACGCGCCCAGGTCGCATCGACCACAGTCGAAAAGACATCTGAGACGCGATAAACCAGGCGTTGAGCGTGCATGGCACGGTCAGCGTGTGATGGGTATCTGCAAAAGCGACTGTGGGCGACACTGTGCCTTTACGGGTAACCATCGGCTGGGCAGCTTAACGACTGGTCGGTCAGGCCGCTTCCGAGGCTGCGACATATTCGGTCAAGGTGGGGCAATATGTCGCAGCGTTAGGCCATTTCCCCCTGGCAAAATTCCCTTTCATCCCATTTCCGAGTTCGCCATGCACCTGAAGACAGCGCAATTTCTCGCCACCCCCTGCGACGATGAAGAAGACGACATGGCGACCCTGTGCTGCTTCGCCGGCAACGGGCAGATGTTCCTGATGACCCGTTACCCCGACGAAGACACCCTCGACCTGACCCTCGACGACGCGCCTTCGACCCTCGACGGCCTGAGCGTGACCTTCAGCGCCACGCGCCTGACGCTCAAAGTCGCGCCGGGCGACCGTGACGCACTCAAGGGCGACGAACAGCTGGAGATCGAGCACGCCACGCCGGCGGCGGATCTGCCCGAAGTGATCCAGACCCTGCGCATCCTGCTCGAAGGCACCGGTGAGCTGGTTGTGGAGGCCTGAGCCTTTCCAGGCGACCCAAGGTGTCAATCCGCAGGATTGGCATGCACCCTGCGCACGCCCTGGGCCGCCGGGCGATTGACGAACACGGGGTCGAGCACGCTGTCGCGCCACCGATCCACAGTGTTCCAATGCGCCGAGGTGTGGATGTAGCGGCGCTGCAGCAAGGCCCGTTGCTCGGCGTCGAGCATGAGCGACGTGCTTCGCCCCAAGGCGTAATCGTGCAGACGCGCGCTGATCGGCATCAGTTCTTCGGGTAGGGCCGCCAGTTGCAGCGAATCCAGCGCGGCGAACGGCACGCCTGCGGCACAGGCGCGTTCGCGCATCATGCTCAGGTACACCCGCGACAACGCCCCACTTACCTCTCGTTCGCGGCAAGGCGCCGCGTAAACGCACTTGGTCGGGGCCTCACAGCGCGCCTTGTGGTCGGTGCTAGGTACCTCCCAGGTGCGCAGTAGCGCGCCGCTCCGCTGTTCCTCGGATAAGGCGTCCAAGACCTGCGCGGCGTTACGGTATGCCGCCGTGCCTTGGGCGTCAGTCGACAGCGCAACTTGGCAGGAGAATGGCTGGCTCATCAAGACAGCCTCTTCTGCCAACGGCAGGTAACCGCCGCCGATGTCGGCATGCACCCCCGGCACGGCCAGGTCATTTCCGCTGGCCACCAACGGGAAGTTGTGCCTGCGTTCGTCCGCGGCGACCAGTTGCCAAACCTGGCGGGCAGTGCCCTCGGCCAGGCCCAGGCGCAACTTGCCCATCCCCTCGGCGACCGGATTGCGGGTCATCGGGTCGAGGATCGCCGCTACCGTATCGAACAGCCCGATGAAGTTGAGCGTCACGCCGCCTTCGAGCGCAGCGGCCCAGGCGGCGTCGCGGTCGGCGGGATCGAGCACACGGTTGGCGAAATGCCGCGCCGCAGCCGCGCCACGGCTGAAGCCGAACACGTCGAATTCGACACCCGCCAGGCGTCGCTGTGGTTGGCTCTGCGGCCAGTCGCGTACGCGCTCGGCCACGCACTGCAACGCCTGCTGCACGCGGGCCTCGACACCCGTAGGGCCGGCACCGCTGGCCTGGTCGAGCATGATGTCGGGCGCGCCGGCCTGGGTACCGACTCCTTCGACGTACAGCGGCAAATAGTGCATAGCGCCCTGGGCATCGGCGCCCTCTGGGTAGAGCCGATGCAGCAGCGCAACGTTGCTCGGCGCGTTGGCATAGCTGCCGGTCGCGCCTGGCGCTGCGCAACCTGCCTCGGGTACGGCGTTGGCTTGGTTGTTGCCGGTGCCGTCGAAGAACAGACCGACGCGCAGGATTGCGGGGGTGTGCGGAGACGTTGTCTTAGCATTGAGAGACATATGGTTACACCTACTGACGGATGGGACGTCAGGAGATGCCAATCGGTCTGAAACCGGCATAGGGAAAGTCGACTCACTATGCAGGTCATTTCCCTACCGAGCGCAAGATCTTGCTGATAAATATGCGTGCTGCCATTGGTCGGCATGCCCGTGGATGGATTAAAGTAGCAACCCCTGCCGGTACGGATGTCCCACTCCCGCCCGGCGCCTCTCCAGGAAGCCCCTCCGATGGAACACCGCGACGCGTTGAATGCGCTACGCACTTTCCTCTCCTCCCAGATCCTGGGCCAGGAACGGCTGATCGATCGCCTGCTGATCGTGCTGCTGGCCGACGGCCACATGCTCGTCGAAGGCGCTCCTGGGCTGGCCAAGACCCGCGCCATCAAAGAGCTGGCCGAAGGGGTCGAGGCGCAGTTTCACCGCATCCAGTTCACCCCTGACCTGCTGCCGGCCGACATTACCGGCACGGAAATCTATCGCCCGGAAACCGGCAGCTTCGTGTTCCAGCAAGGGCCGATCTTCCACAACCTGGTGCTGGCCGACGAAATCAACCGCGCACCGGCCAAGGTGCAGTCGGCGCTGCTCGAAGCGATGGCCGAGCGCCAGGTCAGCGTGGGGCGCAGCACCTATGACCTGTCTCCGCTGTTTCTGGTGATGGCAACGCAGAACCCGATCGAGCAGGAAGGCACCTACCCCCTGCCCGAAGCGCAGCTCGACCGCTTCCTGATGCACGTGAAGATCGGCTTCCCCGACGCCGCTGTAGAGCGCCGCATCCTCCAGCAGGCCCGTGGCGAGGCATTGAGCGGGGAAACCAAGCCGCAACGCCAGGTCAGCCAGCAGGCGATCTTCGCCGCGCGCAAGGACATCCTCGGCCTGTACATGGCCGATGCCGTGGAGGAATACCTGGTGCAACTGGTGATGGCCACGCGCACCCCAGGCAAATTCGACGCCGAACTCGCCGACTGGATCGCCTACGGCGCCAGCCCGCGTGGCTCCATCGCCCTGGACCGCTGCGCGCGCGCCCATGCCTGGCTGGCCGGGCGCGAGTTCGTCAGCCCCGAGGACATCCAGGCGGTGCTCTTCGACGTGCTGCGTCACCGCATCATCCTGTCGTTCGAGGCCGAGGCTGCGGGGGTCGACCAGGACCGCGTGGTACAGCGCATCCTCGACGTCGTCGCCGTCGCCTGACCCCATGCCCACTGCCCATACGGCCGAACCCGGCATCCGCATCGGCCTGAGCGAACTGATCGACATGCGCCACCGTGTGCGCGAGATCCAGCTGTTCTCCCGACCCGGCCAGGGTAGCCCGCTGGTGGGCCTGCATCACTCCAAACTGCGTGGGCGCGGGGTTGATTTCGACCAGGTGCGGGTGTACCAGGCCGGCGACGATGTGCGCAACATCGACTGGCGCGTCACCGCGCGTACCCAAGAGCCGCACACCAAGCTGTTCCACGAGGAGCGCGAGCGGCCGATCTTCATCCTCATCGAGCAGAGCCAGCGCCTGTTCTTCGGTACCGGGCTGATGTTCAAGTCGGTGCTCGCCGCCCAGGCCGCGGCACTGTTCGGCTGGGCCGCGCTGGACCATAACGACCGTATCGGCGGCCTGGTGTTCGGCGCCAGCGAGCCCCACGAGATCAAGCCCCGGCGCAGCAAGCAAAGCCTGTTGCAATTGCTCAACCGCCTGGCGCGGGTCAACCAGGCGCTGCACACCGACACCGCCCCCAGCGACAGCCTGGGCCTGGCCCTGCGCCGTGCCCGCGAGGTGCTACGCCCCGGCAGCCTGGCCATCGTCGTGTGCGACGAGCGCGCCTTGAGCGAGCAGGCCGAACAGCACTTGGCGATGCTGTCGCGGCATTGCGACCTGCTGCTGTTGCCTGTTTCCGACCCGCTCGACCATGCCTTGCCTGCGGCGGGCCTGTTGCGCTTCGCTCAGGGCGATGGGCAACTGGAACTCGACACCCTCGACGCCAGTTTGCGCCAGGCCTACCACCGCGAGGCGCAGGCGCGTATCGAGCGCTGGGAGGTGCTGGCGCAAAAGCTGCGTGTGGTGCTGATTCCGCTGACGACCCGCACGGCGCTGATCGAGCAGTTGCGCGAGCACACGAGCGCGCAACGCGCCGGAAGCGGCCGATGAACGCCCTGGACGACCTGCAACCCCTGATCGCCCCACCCGCCATCGGCTGGTGGCCGCCCGCCCCTGGCTGGTGGCTGCTGCTCGTCGGCCTGCTGCTGCTGGGCTGGGGCATCTGGCGCCTGCGTGGTTGGCGGCCACGACGTCGGCCGCCACAGGTGGCCGCCGAGTCGACCATGGACCCGGTGCGCAGCGCAGCCTTGGCCGAACTGGCGCGTTTGCCACGTCCCTACGACGGCGCACCGGCCGGTGCCTGGCTGCAACAGATCAACGCCCTGCTCAAGCGGCTGTGCCGCAACCACTATCCAGGCGCCAACAGCCATACCCTCAACGGCCGCCAGTGGCTGGCGTTCCTCGACAACCGCTGTCCTGCAGCCGGGCTGACGCGCTGGATGGTGTTGGTCGAAGGTGCCTACAAGCCCGAGTGCAAGCTCGACGACAAAGCCATCGCCGGCCTCAGCCAGGCGGTCGATACCTGGATTCGCAAGCATGTTTGAACTGGCCTGGCCGTGGATGCTGCTGCTCGCGCCGCTGCCGTGGCTGCTGCGCCTGTTGTTGCCCGCCGCCGACAGCGGCGAGTCGGTGCTCAAGGTCGGCTTTTTGCCGGAACTGGAAGCGCTGGCCGGCCGCCGCGCACGCCTGAGCCTGCCGACCTGGCGCCAGCAAGCGCCCTACGTGCTGATCTGGCTGCTGTTGCTGATCGCCGCCGCACGCCCGCAGTGGCTGGGCGAGCCGGTGCCGGTGGCCGCCAGCGGTCGCGACCTGTTGGTGGCGGTGGACGTGTCCGGCTCGATGGATTACCCCGACATGCAGTGGCAAGGCGAAGACGTCAGCCGCCTGGACTTGGTCAAGGCGCTGATGGGCGATTTCCTCCAGGACCGCAAGGGCGACCGCGTAGGGCTGATCCTGTTCGGCAGCGAGGCCTACCTGCAAGCGCCGCTGACCTTCGACCGGCGTACCGTGCGCAGCTTTCTCGACGACGCGCTGATCGGCATCGCCGGCAAGAACACGGCCATCGGCGACGCCATTGGCCTTGCCGTCAAGCGTCTGCGCGAGCGACCGGCCAACAGCCGGGTGCTGATCCTGATCACCGATGGTGCCAACAACGGCGGCCAGATCCACCCGCTGACCGCCGCACGCCTGGCGGCCCAGGAAGGCGTACGCATCTACACCATCGGCATCGGCGCCGACCCTTCGGCCACCGGCACACCAGGGCTGATCGGGCTCAACCCCAGCCTGGACCTGGACGAAGCCTCGCTGCGAGAAATCGCCGGCATCACCCAAGGCAGTTACTTCCGTGCCCACAGCGGCGCGGAACTGGTGAACATCGGCGACACCCTCGACGAACTGGAACCAGTCACCCAGCAGCCGACCCAGGCCCGCGCCGCCCTGGCCTTATACGCCTGGCCGCTGGCCCTGGCGCTGCTGCTCAGCGTGCTGCTGGTGTGTGCGGCGCTGTGGCCCGACAACCGCCTGCAACGCCCATGGCGCAAGCCGCGTTTCCTGCAGCCCCTACCTCAGTTGCGCCAGCAGCTCAAGCGGTTGCGTCTGGGGGGCCGGCGATGAACGAGTTCTGGCCGCACTGGCTGCGCCCGCTATGGCTCTTGGCCCTGCCATTGCTGGTGTGGTTGCTGTTCAAGCTGTGGCATCGCCGTCAGCGCGCCGGGCGCTGGCAGTTGATCGTACCCGCGCAGTTCCATGCCGTGCTGCTGGGCGGCGGCAGCGGCAGCAACCGCAAACTGGCCTGGGTCGCCTTGGGGCTTGCCTGGCTGTTGATCCTCTTGGCCCTGCTCGGGCCGAGCTGGCAACGGGTCGAGCAAAGCCACCAACGGCCTGCCGACCCGCTGGTGATCCTGCTGGAAACGACTCCGGCGATGATGGCTGAAGATGCCGCGCCCAACCGCCTGGAGCAGGCCAGGCGCAAGATCCTCGACCTGCTCGAGCAACGCCGCGACAGCCAGACCGCGCTGATCGTCTATGCCGGCAGTGCCCATACGTTGGTCCCGCTGTCGGACGACTTGGGCACCACACGCAACCTGCTCGAAGCCCTCGACCCCTCGATCATGCCCCAGCCCGGCCAGCGCGCCGACCTGGCCGTACGCAAGGCGTTGGCGCTGCTGGCGCAGAGCGACCTGGGCCAGGGCCGCCTGCTGCTACTCGGTTCGTCCTTGAGCGAGCACGAGCGCAGCGGCATCCGCCGCGCCTTGGGCAGCCACGGGCCGAGCCTGCTGATGCTGGGCATCGGCAGCGCCGAGGGCGCGCCCATACGCCAGGCCAATGGCGAATACCTCAAGGACGAGCGAGGCGGCATTCTCGTGCCGCGCCTGGACGGCGCCAGCCTCAAGCGCTTCGTCAACGCCACCGGCGGGCGCTATCGCCACGCGCGGGTGGACGACCTCGACCTGCGCGGCCTGGGTCTGTTCGACGCCCCGCGCGACTTGCGCAGCGACGGCCAGACCGTGCAGCTCGACAGCTGGTTCGACCAGGGCTATTGGCTGCTGCTGCCGTTGCTGTTGCTGGCCGCCTGCGCCGGCCGCCGCGGCTGGTTGTTCTGCCTACCGCTGCTGCTGGCCCTGCCGCAACCGAGCCAGGCCTTCGAGCTGCGCGACCTGTGGCTGCGCCCCGACCAACAAGGCATGCGTCTGCTGGAACGCCAGCAACCGGCGCAAGCGGCGCAGCGCTTCGACGATGCGCAGTGGCGCGGCATGGCGCTGTACCAGGCCGGTGATTTCGCCGGCGCCGCCCAGGCCTTCGCCGAAAGCGACAGTGCCCAGGCCCACTACAACCGCGGCAACGCCCTGGCCCGCAGTGGCGAGCTGGAGGCGGCGCTGGATGCGTACGACCAAGCCCTCGACCGGCAGAGCGACCTGCAACCGGCCTTGGCCAACCAGGCGCTGGTCCAGCAACTGCTCGACCAGCGCAGCGCTAGCGCTCAGGCGCAACTCAACGCCGGCGCCGACGCCCAGGGCATGCCCGGTAGCGAAAGCGACAGCGACAGCCGTTCGGCCGGCACACCACTGCCCGACAATCCTGGCGACGAAGCACGTGCCGGCCAAGCCCAGGAAGGCGACGCCGACCGCGCCAGCCAGCCCCCTGGCAGCGAGGCCGCTGGACAGGAGGACGACAGCGTCAGCGCCCCCGCCCGCCCCACCGCCAATAGCCTGGACGCCGAGCAGCGCCAGGCCTTGGAGCAGTGGCTGCGCGAAATTCCCGACAACCCCGCGCAGTTGCTACGGCGCAAATTCTGGTATGAACAGCAATTGCATCAGGAAAAGTCTCCATGAGCCGCTTTGGCGCCTTCGTACTGAGCCTGATCTGGGCGCTGCTGGCCCAGGCCGAGCCGACCCTGCAGGCCAGCGTCGACCGCACCCGCGTGCAGGCCGGTGAAACCCTCGAACTGATCCTCGAGAGCCAGGACGTCACCCAATTCGGCAAACCCGACCTGTCGAGCCTGGAGGCCGATTTCGAGGTGCGCGGCACGCGCCAGCTCAACAGCCTGCACACCCTCGACGGCGAGACCCGCGCCAGCACGCGTTGGATCGTCTCGTTGCTGCCGCGGCGCAGCGGCACCTTGACCATACCCGCCCTGCAACTGGGACAGTCGCACAGCCAACCCATCGAGCTGCAGGTCATGCAGGGTGACGCCTCACGCCCCGGCGTCACCGCGCAGGTGTTCATCGAAACCAGCCTGGATGCGCCTGAAGTGTACGTGCAGGCGCAGGCGGTGTTGACCGTGCGCATCTACCATTCGGTGGCGCTGTACGACGACAGCAGCCTGAGCCCGGTGCAAGGCGAAGGCCTCAAGGTCGAGACCCTGGGCGAGTCACGTACCTATGAAAAAGACATCGAAGGCGTGCGCCACGGGGTCATCGAAACCCGTTACGCGCTCTACCCGCAACAAAGCGGCACGCTGCAGGTAGCGGGCCTGACATTCACCGCCACGGCCGCCGCCGACGGCGGCAATGGCGCGGGAAGCGGTGGCGGGCGGCAAGTGCAGGTCACCTCCAACGCCTTGACCTTGACGGCCAAGGCCATTCCCGCCAGCTACCCGAAGAGCCTGCCCTGGCTGCCCGCGCGCAGCTTGAGCCTGGAAGAAAGCTGGAGCCCCGACCCGACGCAGCAACCCACCCGCATCGGCGACTCGCTGACGCGCAGCATCACCCTGCGCGCCCAGGGTCTCTCCAGCACCCAACTGCCGCCCCTGCCGGCCACCGAACTCGACGGTCTGCGCCGCTACCCCGACCAGGCGCTGCTGCGCAACGACACCGACGAGCGCGGCATGATCGGCAACCGCGAAGAGCGCGAGGCCCTGGTGCCGGTGCACAGCGGCCTGCTGATGCTGCCCAGCGTGGAGGTGACCTGGTGGAACACCCGCGAGGACCACCTGGAGCACAGCAGCCTGCCGGCGCGCAGCGTGCTGGTGCAGGACAATCCGGCGTTGGCCGGCGATGCTCAGGGCGGCGACCCGCGTGCCGGCATCGGCTTGCTCTGGCCCTGGCAACTGGCGACCGCGCTGCTGGCCGCCACCAGCGCGCTCGGCCTCACCCTCTGGTGGCGCGCCCGCTCGCGACCGGCGGTGTTGCGCGTAGCGCCTAGTGGCCCCAGCCCACGCACGCTTCTGGACGACCTCAAGCGCGCCTGCCAGGCCAACGATCCGCAGGCCACGCGCCAGGCCCTCGATGCCTGGGCGCGCCAGCAGCCGGAGACGCTGGCGGACATGGCGGCACGCTTCGTACCGCTATCCGAGGCGTTGGACGGGTTGAACGGGGCGTTGTACAGCGAGAGTGGCCAGCATTGGCAAGGTGGCGATTTGTGGCGGGCGATCGGTGACATTCCGCAGGGTGATGCCATCGCCGCGCCCACCGCTGAAAACGGCGGCCTGCCACCCCTCTACCCCAAGTAAACGCGCGTTGCCTTGGTTTCACTGTGGGAGCGGCTTTAGCCGCGATGGCCGGCAACGCCGGCCCAAGGGTCCCAACCTAAACCATCCAAGATTCATGCGTTGCCGGGACTGGGGCCGCATTGCGGCCCATCGCGGCTGATCGGAACGCCGAACCGGCCGCTCCTGCATCAATCCCCTCGCAATGTTGAAATTGAGCCATGCCCCAACGGATCCTGTAGGACCTTTCCGAACTTCATAGCAAATGTTTCAGAATCGGCACGCTGACGAACTATCCTACACGCCGTGCCGAACTATCGCTGTTGTCGGGGAAATCCTTCAGGGATAACGTCCACTCCGTCGTTTCGACGACCGGGCGTGAGAACCCGAGAATCAGCATTTCAGGTCGTCCTTTATGGTGGCCATACGCGGGCAGACTTCGGTCTGGCCGAGTTTCCCTTTGCTGGCTCGGTTTCTCACCCCGCGTGTGGCTGCCACCCAGACCCGTGAGAAGGTCAGGTGGCGGTTAGTTCTTATCAGCAAAGGACCAACCCATGAAAAAGTCCGTCCCCGATCCACCCAAAACACACAGCTTCCGTACCTTCTGCTCAATCAACCCAGACATTCCTTCGGTCGACGCCCTGTCCCACACCCTCCAGCTAATCGCCGGCATCGAAACCACCCTCGACGAATACATCTGCGCCAATGCCGGTGAGCCAGGTGTGCCCATGTTGGTGAATACGGTTCATCAGTTGCAAATGGTGCAGGCGCTGACAACATTCGTGTTGCAGCGTAGCGAACAGGCGATGTAGTGCTGCGGAGGCCCGCGCTTGGTTGTGGGTTGAACGTCGATATCTGGCATATGATTTCGACTCGACCAACCCTTTATTTGCAAGATCAGTTTGAAGCTATCGAAAACATCCGCTTTGGGTCAGTAGCCGCCAATCACCACTGGCAGCTTTCGACCCATAACGGACGTTCGCGAAAGCCAGCGAACAGCCAGAATTCCGCGCACACCAGAGCACATTTATAGGCAACGTTCGTATATCAGATAGCCATTCGCACCACTACTCACGCACAAAAAACCCGCATTCTCGTACATCACCCTTGCAGGATTGTCAGGCCGTACACTTAACCGTAACTGAGTGAACCCCTGACATGCGGCATCGAACATATATGCCTCCAGCAGCTTTGTTCCAACGCTACTGCGACGAAAGTCTGGGGCTACGTGGAGGGTGCAAAGCTCTGCGTAGTTTCCCTCGGGAATCCACAATGAGTAACCTGCGAAAGCATCCACGATGACAGCGATTTTTAGATGGTCGAAGTTCTCTGTCCATCGCGTCAAATGGCGCTCAAGGTCACTACGCCATGAAGCTTCATGCGCAGGCTCCCAAGTAAGGATATAGCTCTCCTCACCGCGATAAATGGCCGGTAGATCGGTCACGCAAGCTTTTCTTAGTTGTAACGCCATTCCATCAATCCTGATTGTTTCTTTCATCCCATCCACGCTTGGTACTGCCGCCAGCGTTGGATCGAAATACCCGATCACCACTGACAGCATTCGACCCGAAGCAGACGTCGACGTGGTACATGAGGGGGTGCGGCGGTCAGGCCTGTCTTGTTTTGCTGCAATAGGACGTCAGTATCTGCCAGAGGCCGACGGCAGCGCTGTGTTGAAAAATCAGATCCCGTCAGGCTCATCGATTGCAAAAGATGCAAGCGCTGGCGAGTTTCGTTTTGCAGCCTGTCGAGCTGAAATCGGCCATTGACTGGCTTTTTTCAGACTGTACAGACGCATCAGGAAAAAACGCGTTCGGGTCCATATGAAAGCGCGTGCCCAAGGCCAGCGCCATTCTGGCGCTGATTGCCCGATCGCCATTGAGCACTTTGGATACCACGAACTTGTCCCCGATCTCAGGCAGATCCGAGCCTGTCAGCCCCAGTGTTTCCATCAGGTCCTCGATCAGTTGCACCGGTGTGGTGGCCTTGATCGCAGCATGGATAGCGCTGAACTGTTCGCCTTTGTGCTCGTAAGTCAGAATGGCGTCTTCCAGCTCGACGAGAATTCGCTTCTCATATTTGTTGAGCGCATGACCGTCGGTCAATTCGTCGAGCAGGACGGTGGCGCAAGCGTAATCTTCGGGCTCTTCGATGCCGTCCACGAATTGCCCGCGCAACTGTTCCAGAATCATCTGAAGACTTTCAAGCGCGGCGCGCACGCTCTGCGAATTTTCAAGGATCGTGATCATGGTTTTTCCCTCTTTTGTTACTGGCGTATATCGATGGGCAGCTTGTACAGACTTCTGCTGATTCATTCGCCCACGGACACTACTGCGCTTTGGGGCCGAGCCTGTACGGGGCGATCGTTGTTTACAACAGGCAAGTCATCGTCCTATCTCAGCCCAGAACCCCGACAACCGCTTTCCATGAGTTACCATAACCACCATTGCTGAACACCCCCTTCCTCCGCCCCGCCACCCTCGGCGCGGCCCGACTCCACAGGTCCCCCATGCGTCTGTTCCACACCTCCGACTGGCACCTGGGCCAAAGCCTGCACGGCCAGGAACGCGACTTCGAACACGCCTGCTTCCTCGACTGGCTGCTCGGCCAACTGCAACTGCGCCAACCCGACGCCCTGCTGATCGCCGGCGACCTGTTCGACACCGTGAACCCCCCGGTCAAAGCCCAGGAACGCCTGTACGACTTCATCGTCCGCGCCCACGAACTGCAGCCCAAGCTCGACATCGTGATGATCGCCGGCAACCACGACTCCGGCTCGCGCATCGAGCTGCCCGCCGCGCTCATGCGCCGCCTGCGCACCCACGCCCTGGGCCGGGTGCACTGGCTCGACGACGGCGAGCTGGACGCCGAACGCCTGCTGATCCCCCTGACCAACGCCCGCGGCAAGGTCTGCGCCTGGTGTCTGGCGCTGCCGTTCCTGCGCCCGGCCGAAGTCACCGGCCCACAGTTGGGCGACGACTATCTGCAGGGCATCGCCAGGGTCCATACGCAACTGATCGCCGCCGCCCAGGCCAAGCGCAAGAAAGACCAGGCCCTGGTCGCCATCAGCCACGCGCACATGGCCGGCGGCTCGGTGTCGGAAGACTCCGAGCGCAGCCTGATCATCGGCAACGCCGAAGCCCTGCCGGCGCGGCTGTTCGACCCGTGCATCGCCTACGTCGCCCTGGGCCACCTGCACAAGCCGCAACAGGTCAACCGCGAGTCGCGCATCCGCTACAGCGGCTCGCCGCTGCCGCTGTCGTTCGCCGAAATCAACTACCCGCACCAGGTGCTGGAAATCGAACTCGAAGGCGACCAGCTGGTGAGCATCGAGCCGCGCCTGGTGCCACGCGCGGTGGCCTTGCAGCGGGTCGGCCCGGCGCCGTTGGCCGAGGTGCTGACGCAACTGGCCGAGCTGCCCGCGCCCGACCTGCTGCAAGACCCCAACCGCCAACCCTGGCTGGAAGTGCGCGTGCGCCTGGACGAGCCGCAGCCCGACCTGCGCCAGCAGATCGATACCGCCTTGGCTGGCAAAGCGGTACGCCTGGTGCGCATTGGCGCCGAATACGCCGGCAAGGCCGACGCCGGCGACGAGGGCCAAAGCTTCGTGGAACTCAGCCAGCTCACCCCGCAGGACCTGTTCAGCCGTGCCTGGACCCAGGCCTACGGCAGCGAGGTTGACGAGCAGACCCTGGCCGACTTCGCCCAATTGCTGCAGGACGTGCAACTGGAGGAGCAGCAGCCATGAAGATCCTCGCCATACGCCTGAAGAACCTGGCCTCGCTGGCCGGCCCCATCGAAGTCGATTTCACCGCCGAACCTCTGGCCAGCGCCGGCCTGTTCGCCATTACCGGGCCCACCGGCGCCGGCAAGAGTACGTTGCTCGACGCCCTGTGCCTGGCGTTGTTCGGCACCGTGCCGCGGCTCAACGACCTGGGCCGCGAAGCCAAGCTGCCCGACGCCGAGGGCGACATCCTTACCAGCGACCCGCGCAACCTGTTGCGCCGGGGCAGCGGCAGCGGCTTTGCCGAAGTCGATTTCGTCGGGGTCGACGGCCACCGCTACCGCGCCCGCTGGGAAGCCAACCGCGCCCGCGACAAAGCCAACGGCAAGCTGCAGAACAGCCGCCAGAGCCTGTACGACCTGGACGGCGAGCAGTTGCTGGGCAGCGGCAAGCACGAATTCCGCGACCTGGTCGAAACCCGCCTGGGCCTGAACTTCGAACAGTTCACCCGCGCGGTGATGCTGGCCCAGAGCGAGTTCAGCGCGTTCCTCAAGGCCAACGACAAAGACCGCAGCGAGCTGCTGGAAAAGCTCACCAACACTTCGATCTACACCCGCCTGGGCCAGCGCGCGTTCGGCAAGAGCAAGGACGCCGAGAAGCAGCATCAGGCCCTGCTCGACCGTGCCGGCCACGTGCAGCCCATGGCCGACGAAGCTCGCGCCGAACTCGACCAGGCCTTGCACGAAGCCCAGCAGCGGCTCAAGGCCGAGCAGGACCAGCAGCGCGAGCTGGAACGGCAGCAGGCCTGGGCACAGGAACAGCAGCAATTGCAGAAACAGCTGAATGCAGCCCAACAGGCGCTGGAGGTGGCCGAGCAGCAGGTTCGAGTACTGGCGAATCAGCGCGCCGATCTCCGTCACTTGGAGCAGCTCGCGCCGCAGCGCCATCAGTTCCAGCGCCAGCAGCAGGTCACGGGCCAATTGCAGCCGCTGGCCGTGGCCATCGCCGAGCATCAGCAACGGCAAACCACGTTGCAGGCGCATCGCGACACGCTGGAGCAGACCTTGGGCAGCGCCGCGCAGCAGTTGGCCGAGCGCCAGCAGCAGC
This sequence comes from Pseudomonas sp. MLB6B, assembly GCF_054508135.1. Classification (NCBI taxonomy): domain Bacteria; kingdom Pseudomonadati; phylum Pseudomonadota; class Gammaproteobacteria; order Pseudomonadales; family Pseudomonadaceae; genus Pseudomonas; species Pseudomonas sp. MLB6B. The sequence goes on from NZ_CP199313.1 coordinate 3,826,366, forward strand.
ACGACGACGCCGCCCCGCACTTGCGTCAGGCTTTCGCGGCGCAAGACACCCTCACCCGCTTGCAGGCCGAACGCGCCAAGGCCAGCAGCGCGGTCGAACAGGTTGGGCAGGCCAATGCGGCGTTGCAGCAGCAGCGCGAGCAGCTAGAGGCAGCGCAGCAGCGCGACCAGCAGCAACTGGCCCAGCTCGACCAGACGCTGGCCCAGAGCGAAAGCCTGACCAAGCTGGGCGAGGCCTGGCAGGCCTACCGCGGGCAATTGCAGCAGGTCTTGCAGACGGCCAACCGTCTCAACCAAGGCCGCGACGAACTGCCTGCCTTGCAGGCGCAGATCAGCCAAGCCAATGCGCAGGTGCAAGAGCAGCGTCAAACCTTGCAACTGCTCTACCACGAAGCCGGCGCCGAACCGCAGGCGGTCGACGAACAGCTCGACCTGCTGGCCGCCATGCTGCAAGACAACCGCAAGCAACAGCGCGGCATCGACGAAGCCATGCGCTTGCATGCCCAAGTCGAGGACTTGCAGCAGCGTTCGCGCTTGCTCAACGAACGTCAGCACGCCGCGCTCCAGCAACGCCAGCAGTTGATCCAGGACGGCACCGCCGCCAAGACCGAACACGCTGCCGCTGAACAGGCCCTCACCGTCACCCGCCAGTTGCTGGAACGCCAGCGCCTGGCCCGCCATGACAGCGTCGAAGCCCTGCGCGGGCAACTGCGCGACGGCGAGCCGTGCAGTGTGTGCGGCAGCCTCGAACACCCTTTCCACCGCCCCGAAGCGTTGCTCGAAAGCCTCGGCCAGCACGACCAAGCTGAGGAAGCCGCCGCCGCAGCCCGCGTCACCCAGCTCGGCGAACGTCTCAATGCACTGCGCAGCGAGCTAGGTGGCGTCAACGGTCAGCTCAAGGCCTACCAGCAGGATCAGGTGCAGCTCGACGCGCAGTCGCAGCCCTTGCAGCAACAGCTCGGCGCGCTGACGCTCTGGCCCGCCCTGGAAGCGCAGGACGCGGCCAAGCGCGGCGCCTGGTTGGCCAGCCAAGCCAAACGCCTGGAGCAGGAGATCGAGCGCGACGATCGCCGCCAGCAAGCCCTCACCCGCCTGCAACGGGACGCCGTGCGCCTGAACGAACAGCTGCAGGCCGCGCAACAGGCCCAGCAGCAGGCCGAACAGCGCCTGGCCCAGCAGCGCAGCGCACTCGAAGCCGACGAACAGCGCCTGGAGCAGGCTTACGCCGACTTCGCCGAGGTGTTGCCCAGCGAACGTATCCAGGCCCTACGCGAACAGCCCGCCGAAGCTTTCATGGCCCTGGACCGCGAGCTGAGCGAGCGCTTGCAGCAACTCGAACGACGCCAGGAGCAGCAGCAGGAGCACCAGCAGCGCCAGCAGCAGCTCGAACGCCTGCTCGACCAGCAACAGGCCCGCCATGAACAGCACGCCCAGTTGCGTACGCAATTCGACGCTCTGACCACCGAACACGCGGCGGCACAGACTGCGCTGGCCGAACTGATCGGCGAGCACGCCACCGCCGAGGCCTGGCAAGCGCACCTACAGCAGCAGCTTGAGCAGGCCCGTGTCGCCCACGCCGATACCGAACGCCAGCTGCAAGCCAGCCGCACCGAAGCCGTGCAACTGGCCAGCGAACTCAAGGCCCAGCAGGCACGGCAACAAGAGCTGGAGCAGGAACATCAACAACTCGAGCAGGCCATTGCCCAGTGGCGCGCCGCGCACGTCGACCTCGACGACGCCGGCCTCGAACGCCTGCTGGCCATCGATGACGCGCAGCACGGCACCCTGCGCCAATCCGTGCAGGAAGCGGATTCGGCTCTGGAGCACGCCCGCGTGCGCTTGCAGGAACGCGAACAGCGCCTGCAACAGCATCAGCGGCCGGACATCCCGCTCCTGGCGCCCGACGCCTTGCAGCAGGCCATGACCGAGACCCAGGTACGCCTCGCCCAGTGCGACCAGCGCTGCGCCGAACTGCGCGCGCAGCAAGCCGAAGACCAACGCCGCCAACTCGCCAGTGCCGAGCTGCGCGCCGACATCGACCAGGCCGAGCGCCACTGGCAGCGCTGGGCGCGGCTCAGCGCACTGATCGGCTCAGCCTCGGGCGATGTGTTCCGCAAGATCGCCCAGGGTTACAACCTCGACCTGCTGCTGCACCACGCCAATGCGCAACTGCGCCAACTGGCCCGGCGCTACCGCCTCAAGCGCGGCGGCAGCGCCTTGGGCCTGCTGGTGATGGACACCGAGATGGGCGACGAGCTGCGCTCGGTACACTCGCTGTCGGGCGGCGAGACCTTCCTGGTGTCGCTGGCGCTGGCGCTGGGTTTGGCGTCGATGGCTTCCAGCACGTTGCGCATCGAATCGCTGTTCATCGACGAAGGCTTCGGCAGCCTCGACCCCGAGTCGCTGCAACTGGCCATGGACGCGCTGGATGGTTTGCAGGCGCAGGGCCGCAAGGTGGCGGTGATTTCCCATGTGCAGGAGATGCACGAGCGGATTCCCGTGCAGATCCAGGTGCGGCGTCAGGGCAACGGCTTGAGCGATGTGGAGGTGGTCGGCTGAGGCGTCGTGGGTGCCCATCGACCTGGCGAGCGGCGCGTTTCGATCGTTGGGACGGTTGTGTAGATACTCGGTTCCCCTGATGTTGGCGATTGAAAAGCCATCGACGCTGAAGTCGCTAGCTAACTCTCCAACCTTCAGGGGTGCAGTCCCGAATGTAGGCGCTGCTTTAGCTGCGATGGGTCGCAGCGCGACCTCGATCCAGGCATGCATGACTTCTGGATAGTTTGCATTGCAGCCATCGGGGCCGGCGGTGCCGGCCATCGCGGCTGAAGCCGCTCCTACAATTTTGGACTGCCCCCTTGGACTGGTCCCCATTGTAGGAGCGGCTTCAGCCGCGATGGGCTGCGCAGCGGCCCTGATCCAGGCAGTGCGCTGATGCCAGGTCGATGGTGCTGTAGCCATTGGGCCGGCGATCCCCCCATCACGACTGAATAGGAGCGCCGAACCGGCTGCTCCTATAGTCGGACGAGAGCGGGCTCAGGCCGGCTCATGGCTCGCAATCACTCGATGAACTTGAGGTCCGACGGCGCCGCCTGCGGCAGCCGTTGCACCACCTCACCCAGCGTGCCTTCGCGCGGGTCGCGTTGCAGCACCACGATCTCGTCGCTGTGCTGGTTGCCCACCAACAAGAACTTGCCATCGGGCGCCACGGCGAACTCACGCGGGTGCTCGCCTTCGGTGGCGCGGCGTTGCAGCAGAGTCAGGCGGCCGTCTTTCGGGTCCACGCGGTAGGCGACGATCTGGTTGGCCTTGCCACGGTTGCTGACGTACAGGAACCGTCCGTCAGCCGACAGGTGCAGGCCACCGGCCGCCTTGAAGGCCGGGTCTTGCTGCTCGGTCAACGGCAGGCGCTGTTGCACTTGCAGCTCGCCGTCGGGTTTGACGTCCAGCACCGCCACTTCGCCGGACATTTCCAGGGTCAGGTAGGCGTGCTCGCCTTTGGCGTCGAATTGCAGATGCCGCGGTCCGCTGCCGGCGGGCAACTGCAGGCTGGCCATCAGCGCCGGGCTCAGCGGCTGCCGGTCGCTGGCGCCGTCGTAGCGGTAGATGAACACCTTGTCGGCGCCCAGGTCGCTGGCATACAGGTGCTGCCCGTCGGGCGCCAGCACCACCGAATGCACGTGGGCATCGCTCTGACGTTCGGCGTTCACCTTGCTGGGCGCATGGCGCAGGTGCTGGATGGCCTCGCCGAGCGTGCCCTGACGATCGACCGGCAAGGCTACCAGGCTGCCGCCCGGCGCCTTGGCACCGTAGTTGGCGACGAACAGGTAGCGTTGGTCATGGCTGAGGCTGGCGTGGGTCGGGTCCGCGCCTTTGCTGTCGACCTGGCCCAGCGGGCTGATGGCGCCGTCGTCGGCCAGGGTGAAGCTGCTCACCTGCCCATCGCGGCCTTCGTTGACCGCATACAGCAAGCGTTGGTCGGCCGACAGCACCAGCCAAGACGGATCGGCGCTCTTGACCACCTGCAACGGGTTTGGCTCGATGCGCCCCTGGGCGGTGTCGAAGTGGTAGCGGTAGATACCGTGGCTGTCGCCGTCGGTGTAGCTGCCGACCAGCAGGGTCGCAGCCTGGGTCTGCAACGTGAGGCTCAGCAGGCTAGCCGTGAGCAGGTGCTTGTGGATCGTCTTCATCGTCGTCCTCGTCCGTGGCGCGTAGGGCACTCATGCACACCAGTCGGTGTTGCCCTTGGACCCCATCGATGCGCCATTGATCGCCTTCGCGTTGCGCGGCCGCGACCTGCTGCGGGTTGAACTGCCAGCGGCGCAGTTGCCGCCCGTCCATGCACTCGGCCATCAGGCCGTCGTCGTCGAGGTGGAAATCGAAGCAGTGCAGGTCGTCGATCAGCAGCATGTCGCAGGATTCGAGTGCGGCGAGAAGGGTCATGGGGCGTCCAGAGCGAAAAAAGGCGGCCAGTATACCGTGTAGGAACGGGCAGCCGGCGCCGCGCTTTACCGCGACGGGGCTTGAGGCGGCCCCGAAGACCGTCCCATGGCCCTATACCGGCGTGCGGGGCGCAGCATTATCGTCTTTCGCAGTGCAGCGCCACCCGCCCTCGCACCTCAATGCGCCAACAGCGACCCACCCTGCTTGCCCGCCAAGCGCTCGGGCCTGATCAGAAAACGCGCCAGCGCCGGCAACAGCCACAGCGCGCCGATCATGTTCCACAGCAGCATGAAGGTCAGCATCAGGCCCATGTCGGCCTGGAACTTGATGGCCGAGAAGATCCACGTGCACACGCCGATGGCCAGGCACAACCCGGTGAACAGCACTGCCTTGCCGGTCGAGCGCAGCGTCTGGTAATAGGCCTCCTGCAACGGCAACCCCTCACGCAGGAAGCGCTCCAGACGGCTGTAGATGTAGATGCCGTAGTCCACGCCGATGCCCACCCCCAACGCCACCACCGGCAGGGTCGCGACCTTCACGCCGATGCCCATGAAGGCCATCAGCGCGTTGCCCAGCACCGAGGTCAGTACCAGCGGCAGCACGATGCACAGGGTCGCCGCGAACGAGCGGAAGGTGATCAGGCACATCACCGCCACGCACAGGTACACCAGCAGCAGGATGGTCAACTCGGCCGAGGCGATGACCTCGTTGGTCGCCGCCTCGATGCCGGCGTTGCCCGCCGCCAAGAGGAACTGCAAGCCCTCGCGGTCGTGGCCGGCGGCGAAATCGCGGGCCACGGCGGTAACCCGCTCCAGGGTCTCGGCCTTGTGGTCGTTCAGGAACACCAGCAGCGGCGCCAGCGAGCAGTCGGCGTTGTACAGGCCGTCGGCGCGGGCGATGGAGTTGTTCAACACATCGGCATTGCGCGACAGGGTTTCCCATTTCAGGCTGCCCTCGTTCATGCCCTTGATCACCTGTTTGGAGACGGTGACCAGGGAAATCACCGACTGCACGCCGGGGGTGTTCTGCAAGGTCCAGGTCAATTCGTCGATGGGCGCCAGCGTGGCGTGCACCGAGCACTGTTCGGCCGGCGTCTTGACCATCACCACCAGCACGTCGGAGCTGGTCGAGTAGTGCTCGATGATGAAGCGGTTGTCCTGGTTGTAGCGCGAATCGGGGCGCAGTTCCGGGGCACCCTGGTCGAGGTCGCCGATCTTCAGGTGCTGGCTGTACCAGAGCCCGCCGGCGAAGGCCAGCAGCGCCAGGCCGATGGACACCGGCGCCACCCGCGCACTGGCGAAATGCGCCAGCAGGCGCCAGAAGCGGTGTTCGCGGTGGGCATCGGCCTTGCTGCGGGCGATGGCCTTGCGGCTGATGCCCACATAGGAAATCGCCACCGGCAGCAGGATCAGGTTGGTGAACACGATCACCGCCACGCCCAGCGACGCGCCGATGGCCAGCTCGCGGATCACGCCGATGTCGATCACCAGCAGGGTGATGAAGCCTACCGCATCGGCGAGGATGGCGATCATGCCCGGCAGGAACAGTTGGCGGAAGGTGCGCCGGGCGGCGATCAAGGGGCTTTCGGCATCGCTCGACTGCAAGGCGAGGCCGTTGATCTTCTGCACGCCGTGGGAAATGCCGATGGCGAAGATCAGGAACGGCACCAGCATCGAATACGGGTCCAGGCCGAAGCCTACCGCATGCATCAGGCCCAGTTGCCAGACCACCGCGACCAGCGTGGTGCCGAGCACCGCCACGGTGCTGCGGATACAGCGGGTGAAGCCGTACAGCAGCACCAAGGTAATCAACAGCGCCACGCCGAAGAACACCACCACCATCAGCAGGCCGTCGATCAGATCGCCGACCTTCTTGGCGAAGCCGACGATGTGCACCTTGACGTTGGGGTTCTGCGCCTGGAATTTCTCGCGCACCTTTTCTTCGAGCTGGTGGGAGAACTGCCGGTAGTCGAGTTTGAGTTGGCGGCTCTGGTCCAGCGGGTCGGGGTAGCTTTCCAGCAGCGGCACATCGACGATGCTGGAGCGGAAGTCGTTGGCCACCAGGCGCCCCACCTGCCCGGACTTGAGCACGTTGTCGCGCAACGCATCGAGGCTGGCCGGCGAGCCATCGTAAGTGGTGGGGATCACCTCGCCGCCGGCGAAGCCCTCTTCGGTCACCTCGGTCCAGCGCACGCTGGGGCTCCACAGCGATTTCAGGCCGCCACGGTCGACGCCCGGCAGGTAGAACACCTCGTCGTGCACCTGGCGCAGCGTTTCCATGTAGGCCGGGTCGAAGATATCGCCGTTCACCGCCTCGACCGAGATGCGCACGGTGTTGCCCAGGTTGGCCAGGTCGTGGCGGTGTTCGAGCATGCGTTCGATGAAAGGATGCTGCAGCGGGATCATCTTCTCGAAACTGGTGGACGGGCGGATCAGGGTGGCCTGCCAGAACAGCATGGCGCTGACCAGCAGGCACAGCGCGATCACCGCCGGGCGATGGGTGAAGATCAGGCGTTCCAGCCAGGAACCCTGCTCGTCGTCGGGTTTGCGCGAAGTGGGATTCATGGCTGCACCTCCTGATCCGCACCGTCGGCGTCGGTCAAACGCACCCCACCCTGCCCGACCAGCAGCAGGCCACCTACGCGGCCCGCCACGGCAGACAACGCCTGGCGGTCGGGGCGGTTATGCACGCTGAAATGCTGGCCGTCGTCGCGACTACGCAGCACGCTGCCGCCGTTGCCGACCACCACCACGCTACCGTCGTCCAGCAGCGCGCCGCCCGCCAGGCCGAAGGCAAGCGGCCCGCGCGCGGTAGGCAGTTCGACGCTGTGCCAACGGTCGCCGAAATCGTCGGAGCGCAGCAGATTGCCGCGCAGCCCGTAGACCAGCACGGTGCCGGGCGTGGCGGTGCCGAGCACGCCGAACAGCGAGCCGTCGTAGGGGCTTTCCAGCCGCGCCCACTGTTGGCCGCCGTCGCTGGAACGGTACAAGCTGCCCTGCTCGCCGACGATGAACAAGCCGCGGCCCTTGATCGCAGCGATGGCGTTGAGGTGCAGTTGGTCGGGGTTGTCGAGGCGCTCGCTGACGTCCTGCCAATGCTGGCCGCCGTCTTCGGTGTGCAGCAGCGCGCCGTAGGCGCCGACGGCGAAACCTCGCTGGGTATCGAGGAAGTACACGTCGAGCAGCGGCGCCTCACGGGACAGGTCTTCGAACTGCTTGCTCCACGTTGCACCGCCGTCGCGGCTGGCGAGGATCTGCGCATCGTGGCCGACCGCCCAGCCGTGCTGCGCATCGACGAAATACACTGCAGTGAGCAGCTGTCGGCTGGGCACCTGGGCCTGGCCCCAGGTGGCGCCCTGGTCGTCCGACAGCAAAATGTGGCCACGGTCGCCGACCACCACCAGGCGGTCACCGGCATGGGCAGCATCGATCAACAGGCTGTGAACGGCGCGGGCCGAAGGCACGGCCTGCTCGGAGGGCGGCTCAGCGGCGCTGACCGCCGTGGCGAAGGCCATCGCCCACAGCAGCGTTTTCATCAGCGCAGCGGCGGCGCGCCTGCCGCGAACCCTTGCTCGTGCCGTCATGGCCTTCCCCTATTGTTGTTATTGGGTCGGTTCGCGTGTGTTCGGCGTGGCGGCTTGCGCGCCCCTCGGAGAACGACGCCCTGCGATAGCGATGGGCCATCCTAGCGGGGAAGCGGAACGGAATACAACGCGGGCTCGGGTTAATTTGTTACTGCCATAAAGCGCAGTGATGGGCGCGTCGACAACGTTCGAAAGCGCAGGCGGCGACGGTAGCTTCAGTAGGACGAGGCCGCCCATCGAGCACCGACCGCTCGCGCCTAGGCGCGCTCATAGCGCAACCAGCCGGCGACCTGGGACTTGCCGTCGACGCGGTCCTTGGGGTGGTCGATGCCTTCGCTGACCGGCACGCGCTCGAAATCGAACGGGCTCATGCCCTCGAGGCAGGCCACGTTGATGCCGTACTGGTCGGGCGAGGAGCGTCTCTGGTGGAAGGTGTAGATGCCGCAGCGCGAGCAGAACCAGTGTTTGGCTTCGCCGGTGTTGAACTGGTAGAGCGTGAGCGCGGACTCGCCCTGTTCGACCTTGAGGTCGGCCAAGGCAGCCGATACGGCCACCGCGCCGCGCATGCGGCAGAAGGAGCAGTTGCAGCGTCGTACGCTGTTCAGGCCGTCGCTCAGACGCACGCTGAAACGTACGGCGCCGCAGTGGCAGGCGCCAGTATGGACGGGGCGGGTATCGAGGTCGGTCATGGGGCACCAGATGGCGAACAGGTGGTTGAGAGCCTGTCAGCATAGCTGGATAGACAAGTCTGCAGAGTCGCGAAGCACGTCAGGCGTGCCATGGCTGGGCTCGGCTGCCCAGCCGTGGCCGTCTAGCCCAACCTAACGAACCCGGACACCCTTACACCGACGGCCATACCTGTGCCGCGCTCTGCACCTTGAGTTTGGAGCGCAACGCACTGAGCGCAATCTGGTGCACCGCTTCGGTAGGCGCCGCGCAAAGATCGTCGACCACGATCACATCGTAGGCTCGGGCTGCCTCGGACATGGCCGTGAACACCACGCAGTTCTGCGTCATCATCCCGCCGATCAGCAAGGTCTCGACGCCATCGAGGTGACTGGCCAGCGCCGTGTCTTGGAAGCCGTCGGCCACGTGTTTGACGACCACCGGCGCCTCCCCGGCGGCTTCGAGGATGGAAGGCTCGATCTGCGCGCCCGTGCTGCCTGTGGCAAGCAATCCGGTACTGCCCGGCGAAAGGTGCTGCACCAACACGACACGGTCGCCGGCAGCCCGGGCATGGGCGATCGCCTGGCGGACCCTGGCCGCAGTGGCCTGGGCGTCGTGCAGCGGTAACACGCCGCCTGGGAAATAGTCGTTCTGGATGTCGATCACGATCAGCGCGCGGGTCATGGGGCTGTCCTGGGTGGGGGGTGAGATGGCACCCACTCTAGGCGCTTGGCTATCGGGCCACGACTGGCCGGACGGTCATCTTTCAATTAAATTCGGCCAATGAACATCGCCCTCCTCGCCTACGACCATGTCAGCCCCTTCATGCTCTCCACGCCGCTTGCGGTGTTCGAGGCCGCTGGCGCGGCCTATGAAGTCACGGTCTGCGCCCTCGACCGCCAGGTCTTGGGCCAAGGCGGGTTGAGCTTCGACGTGCCTGCCTCGCTGGACGCCACCACCGCTGCGGATGTGGTGATCCTTCCCGGCTGGCGCGATGCGCGCGAGCCGGTGCCACAGGCGATGGTCGAGGTGTTGCGCCAGGCCGCCGGGCGTGGCGCCGTGGTGGTGGGCCTGTGCCTGGGCACCTTCGGCCTGGCGCAAGCGGGTCTGCTAGACGGTCGTCGCGCCACCACCCACTGGGCCGAAGCGGAGCGGTTCGCGGCGTGCTTCCCGGCCGTGGACGTCGACCCCGGCGCGCTGTTCATCGACGAAGGCGCAGTGGTGACCTCGGCCGGCGTCGCGGCCGGACTGGACTGCTGCCTGCACTTGGTGGCGCGCTTTTCAGGGCAGGCCGAAGCCAATCGTGTCGCGCGCCACCTGGTCATCGCGCCGCAACGCTCAGGCGGCCATGCGCAGTTGCCCGAACGCCCCGCGCCCGCCTCGCTCGCCGAGCACCGCGTGGCGGACTTGCTCGAAGCGCTCTGGCAGGACCCCCGCGGCACACCGTCGCTGGACGTGCTGGCAAAGCGTGCGGGCGTGAGTCTACGCAGCCTGACGCGGCATATTCGGACCCGTACCGGAGACAACCTGAGCGGCTGGCTTAGACGCGCACGCATCGCACGTGCACAGGAGCTGTTGGCACGCGGCAGCCCGATCGAGCTGACCGCAGTGCAGTGTGGGTTCGCCGATGGGCAGGCGATGCGCCTGGCGTTCAAACGCGAACACGGGATGTCGCCGCGGCAATGGGCGGCCAAGCAGCGGCTGGACTATCGCCTGTAGCACCCGTAGCCGCCGCGCTTTCCAGGGCGGAAAACGCGGCGGCGGCAGGATCGACGCTTGAGGTCGGCGTCGAGAGGCTTACGCCAAGCTCTTGCTCACCACCTCATACACATCGCTGGACAGCGCCCCGGAGTCCAGAATCCGCTGCAACTCCCCCTTCATCAGCGCCTGACGCGCCGCGTCGTACTTGCGCCAGCGGGTCAGCGGCGCCAGTTGCCGCGAAGCGATCTGCGGGTTGAGGGCGTTCAGTTCGATGACCAGATCGGCCAGGAAGCGGTAGCCCGAGCCGTCGGGGGCGTGGAAGTTGACCAGGTTCTGCCCGGCGAAGGCGCCGATCAGCGCACGGACCTTGTTCGGGTTCTTCAAGGTGAAGGCCGGGTGCTGCATCAGCGCCTTGACCCGCGCCAGGCCGCCCGGCTGGGTGCTGGCCGCCTGTACGCTGAACCACTGGTCCATGACCAGCGGGTTGTCCTTGAAGTGCTCGGCGAAGGCCTGCAACGCCTGCTCGCGCTCGGCGCTGAACGGCGAGTTGACCAGCACGGCCAGGGCGGTCAGGCGCTCGGTCATGTTGTCACAATGCTCGAACTGCTCGAGGGTCGCGGCGAGCACGTCCGGTTTGCCGGTGAGCATCAGGTACGACAACGCGATGTTCTGCAGGCCGCGGCGGGCGAAGTGCTCGGCGGACGCCACGTAAGGCGTGCTGCGCGACACCTCGCGGTTGGCCTGGTAGCGCGCCCACAGTGCGGCATGCAACTGCTCGGCGATCTGCTGGCGGGCGAAATCGCGGGCGGCATGGATGGCATCGACGTCGGCCACTTCGCTGATTTCGGTGAGGTAGGCCTCGCCCGGTAGCGAGAGCATTTCGGCGACCATGGCCGGGTCCAGCGATACATCGCCCAATACCGTGCCCAAGGCCGCGATCAGCCGTGGGTCCAGGTGGAACGCTTCACCGCGCTGATGCTGCTCGATCAGCTCCTGCAACACCTGCACCGCCAACTGCTGGCCCGCCTCCCAGCGGTTGAAGCCGTCGCTGTCGTGCTGCATGAGGAACATCAACTGGTCGCGGTCGTAGGGGAAGCTCAGCTTGACCGGTGCGCTGAAGCCGCGCAGCAGCGACGGCAGCGGCTTGGCGGCCAGGCCTTCGAAGACGAAGGTCTGTTCGGCCTCGGTCACCGACAGCACGCGGGTGGTGCCTTGGGCGGACGCTTCGCCTTGCAGTTGCAGCGGCAGATCGTGGCCGTCGGCATCCAGCAGGCCCATTTCCACGGGGATCACGAACGGCAGTTTTTCGCGGCCGTCCGGGGTGGCCGGGCAGCTCTGGCGGAAGATCAGGCTGTAGCGTTGGGTCTGCTCATCCCAGGCTTCGCTGACGGCCAGGCGTGGCGTGCCGGCCTGCACGTACCAGCGCTTGAACTGGGTCAGGTCGGCACCGGTGGCGTCTTCCATGGCCTGGATGAAATCGTCGCAGGTCACGGCCTGGCCGTCGTGGCGCTCGAAGTAGAGGTCGCTGCCTTTGCGGAAGCCTTCGGCGCCGAGCAGGGTGCGGACCATGCGCACTACTTCCGAACCCTTCTCATAGATGGTCAGGGTGTAGAAGTTGGAGATCTCGATGAAGCTGTCGGGGCGCACCGGGTGGGCCATGGGGCCGGCGTCTTCGGCGAACTGGTGGGTGCGCAGGTAGGCGACGTCCTCGATGCGCTTGACCGTGGCCGAGTTCATGTCGGCGCTGAACTCGGCGTCGCGGAACACCGTGAAGCCTTCCTTGAGCGAGAGCTGGAACCAGTCGCGGCAAGTGACGCGGTTGCCCGACCAGTTGTGGAAGTATTCGTGGGCCACCACCGCTTCGACGCGCTGGTGCGCGGCGTCGGTAGCGGTCTCGGCACGGGCCAGCACGCAACTGGAGTTGAAGATGTTCAGGCCCTTGTTTTCCATGGCGCCCATGTTGAAGTCGTTGACCGCGACGATCATGAAGATGTCCAGGTCGTATTCGCGGCCGTACACCTCTTCGTCCCAGCGCATCGACTTCTTCAGGCTGACCATGGCGTGGTCGCACTTGTCGAGGTTTTCCGGCTCGACGTAGATGCGCAGTGCCACTTCACGCCCGGATTGGCGGGTGAAGCTGTCTTCCACGCACCACAGGTCGCCGGCCACCAGGGCGAACAGGTAGGCCGGTTTCATGAATGGGTCTTCCCAGGTCGCCCAGTGCCGACCGTCTTCGGCCGGGCCGCTGCCGACCGGATTGCCGTTGGACAGCAGCACCGGATAGCGATGCTGCTCGGCGATCACCGTGGTGGTGAACACGCTCATCACGTCGGGGCGGTCGAGGTAGTAGGTGATCTTGCGGAAGCCCTCGGCCTCGCACTGGGTGCAGAACATCTTGCCCGACTTGTACAGGCCTTCGAGGGCGGTGTTGCTTTCCGGGTGGATGCGCACCGAGGTGTCGAGGGTGAAGCGCTCGCCGCTGGGGTGCAGGGTCAGGCTGTCGGCGTCGAGCTGGTAAGCGTCCGGGCTCAGGGCCTGGCCGTCGAGCTGCACGCTGAGCAGTTCCAGGTGCTGGCCGTCGAGCACCAGCGCCGGCAAGCCGTCGCCGTGGGCCGGGTTGCGGCGCATGACCAGTTGCGCATGGACCAGGGTGTGGTCCTCGAACAGCTCGAAGGTCAGGTGCGTCTCGTCGATCAGGTACTCAGGCGCCTGGTAGTCCTTGAGGTAGATCGCTTGCGGTTGTTCGGTGCGCATGGGGCGGTCCTTTTTTACTGAAGCACGGCGAGTTGATAGGCCGTGTACTTGCGAATGTTGATCACGCCGGTGTCGAAGATCAGGTATTGACCCTTGATGCCCAGCAGCGTGCCCTCTACCACCGGGTTCTTGTCCAGGTTGAAGCTGACGATCTTCTGCGGGTAGGCCTGCACCGGATAGCGCACCTGCACCACTTCGGCGGCGGGCAGCGGCTGGATCGCTTGCAGGCCGAAGCGCCCTTGCAGCTCGCGCAGGCCCTCGGCACAGGCGTCGAAAATGCGTTCGCGCACGGCGATCAGGTCCAGAGGCTCGGCCTCGCCCTTGAGCAAGGCGCGCCAGTTGGTGCGGTCGGGCACCTGGCTGCGCAGCAGGTCTTCCACCAGGCCCGATTGCTGGCGCGTGCCCACGCGCAGGATCGGCAGCGCCTGGCTGGCGCCCTGGTCGAGCCAGCGGGTGGGCAGTTGGGTGGCGCGGGTGATGCCCACCTTGACGCCCGAGGAGTTGGCCAGATAAACGATATGGTCGGTCATGCAGAATTGCTCGCCCCAGGACGGATCGCGGCAGGTGCCGGCGTCGTAGTGGCAGCGTTCCGGGGCCATGATGCACAGGTCGCACTGGGCCAGCTTGGTCATGCAGGGGTAGCAGTAGCCCTGGCTGAAGCTGGTCTTGGTGCGCTTGCCACAGTGGCTGCAATGGATGGCGCCCAGGTATTCCAGGCGCAGCGACTGGCCGATCAGCGGGTTGACCGGCACCAGGGTTTCGCCCAGGCGGAAACTGTAGTGCGCGTCCGTAGCGTCGAGACGTACGGCCATTTTGCTCAACGAGCCACGAGCGAGTTCGATCAATGTACCGAGTCCGACTTGAACAGGATGTTGGGGATGGGTGCGGATTTGGAGGCGCATTCCTGCGGCCCCATGTAGCCGGTGCGCTGGTCTTCGGGCAGGTGCTTGGCCTCCCAGGCGATCACCGCCTGCAGCGACAGCTCCTTCTGCTCCTGGGTGAGCTTGCGCCCGTCGGACCAGCGGCCCAGTTCGACCGCGGTCTTCAGGCTTTGGTAGATGTCTGGGGTGATGTTTTCGATCATGTGTTCGAACGTCGACATGGCGTCTCCTGGGGCGAGCCAATGGGCCCGGTCTGGAAGGGAGGTTGCGCGAAGCCCGCGCAAAGCGAAGTAAAGAGGAGAACGGCTGAAATCGCACTCGACGCGTGTAGACATAAGTCTTGCACGCGTGAATTCAAGTGGGCATGGGCACAAGCGGCCGTCAGAAAGCGCCTAGTTTACGCCGCGCCAGAGCCCCACCCAAGAGGCCCGTGCAGCAACCGATGAGCAGCCCGCCCACGTGGGCGGCGTTGGCGATCTGGCCCATGCCGAGCTGGCCGACCACACCGGTCAGGCACACCACGAGCCAGATCAGCATCATCACCAGCACGCCCTTGGGCAGGGCGAACTGTGGAGTGGGCGTCAGGCGCTGGAACAGCCAGATGTGCCCGAGCAAACCGTAAAGCACGCCGGACAAGCCGCCGAACAGGCTCGGCCCGCCGACGAAATGCTGCGCCAGGTTCGACACCAATGAGAACAGCAGGGTCAGCCCCAGCAACGCCCAAGCCCCTTGGCGCAGCTCGATGCGTTTGCCCAGCTCCCAGTACCACAGGCTGTTCATCGCCAGGTGCAACACCCCGAAATGCAGCAGCATCGGCGACAGCAGCCGCCACCACTGGCCATCGGCCAAGCCTTGGGCGAAGGGGGTAAAGTACAGGTAGTCGCCGCGCACCTGCACGTCGAGGAAGGTGAACCAGCCGACCGTGTCCAGGTTGTCGCCAAGCCCGGTTACGGCCGCCACCAACAGGCACAGTACGATGACCAGGGTGGTGACCTTGCAGGCCTTGGCCTGGGCCAGCAACGAAGGCGCGGCGTGCGGTGACGGCTGCGACGGCTCGATCAAAGGTGGTTGCACGATCGGCAGCGCCTCGCCGCGCAGATGCCGCTCGTACAACGCGCGTACCTCGCCAGCCAGGGCCTCGGGCGCCCACAGCACCTGCACGTCGCCCTCCTCGCTGACTCGGTGCGGCAGTTGCAGGCGTTGCAGATCGCGAACGAAGGGGCCGAGGTCGGTGCTCAGCGGCAGGCGCAGCACATCGATGTAGGTCATGGGTGGGCCTGCGAGCGTTCGACGTCGACCCAGACGAACTTGTCGGGATCGATGCGGGTTTCCTGGTCCAGCCGATAGGCCACCAGCTTGCCGTACAGCACCGCGCTGTAGTCCAGGCAGGCCAGGTTGGGCCGAATCGGGCTGGGCGGCCCGCTGCGCCAGTAGTGGCCGACGAACAGCAGCGGCTCGTCTTCCGGGTAGCGCAGCAGGGCCTGTTTCTGTTTCGGGTCGAGCGGCGTGCGGGCGACGTCTTCGGGCAGTGCGTCGGGTTGGAAGACGATGTCGCCGTAGGTCTGCGGGTCGTCTTCCCAGAACTTGGTGCGGAAGAAGGCGCGGGTCAGGCCGTCGCCACCGGTCAGGGTCAGCCCGTCGGGCAGGCGCATGTCGGTACCGCGCAGCAGACGGTTGCACACGCTGGACGCGAAGCTGCCGGACACTGCCGACGCCTGGATGAAATGCGGGTCCACGCAGCCGTCGGGGTATTGTCTGCGCAGTTGCGCGATCAGGTCCGGGTCCCAGCAGGCGTGCACCAGGCGGAAACGCCCGGCGTCGACGAACAGCGGCAGGCGATAGAACCACTGGGTGAAGTCGTGCCAGTCGGCCGGGTGCTGGGCGAACTGGTTGAGGGTGTCTTCGATCAGCCGGGTATGGCGCGGCGTGTGCTCGCGCACGTGGGTCTTGCCGCTGCCGGGCAGTGCCGGGGTGACCCAGCCCAGGGCGTTGTACTCATGATTGCCCATGATGCAGAACGCTTCGCCGGCCTCGACCATGTCGTGCACCAGGTGCAAGGCCTCGCGGATGCGCGGGCCGCGGTCGACGATGTCGCCGAGGAACAGCACCTGGCGCCGCGGGTGGCGCCAGACGCCGCCCTGGCGGCGGTAGCCGAGCGCGTCGAGCAGACGTTCGAGGGTATGGGCACAGCCATGCACGTCGCCGATGATGTCGAAACTGCGCGCCGGATCGAGCATCAGTCGTCCCTGCCCCCCAGGCGGCTGCCCCACCCGAGCTTGGTGCGGCAGACCTCGTAGTAGTTGTGCCCCAGAGGGTGGATCAGGCGCAGCTTCTGCGGTTTCTTGCTCACCGTGACGGTATCGCCCGGCGCGCAGGTGAAGTGGTTCTGCCCGTCGCACGACACTTGCGGGTAGATCTGCAGGTCCTTGGACACCACGATCTTCAGTTCGCTGTTGCCGTCGACCACGATCGGCCGGCCCGACAGCGTATGCGGGTACATCGGCACGATGACGATGGCGTCGAGCTTGGGGTGCATGATCGGCCCGCCGGCCGACAGGGCGTAGGCAGTGGAGCCGGTGGGGGTGGCGACGATCAGGCCGTCGGCCTTCTGGCTACAGACGAACTGGCCGTCGATGTAGATTTCGAACTCGATCATGCGCGTCGACTTGCCGGGGTGCAGCACCACATCGTTGAGCGCATCGCCCTGGCCGATGGCTTCGTTGTGGTGACGCACTTCGGCTTGCAGCAGGAAACGGTTCTCGACCAGATAGTGGCCTTCGAGCACCTCGGCGACCTTGGTTTCCAGCTCGTCGGGGCGGATGTCGGTGAGAAAGCCCAGGTTGCCGCGGTTGATGCCCAGCACCGGGGTATTGTGCCGGGCGAGGGCGCGCGCGGCGCCGAGCAGGCTGCCGTCGCCGCCGACCACGATGACCAGGTCGCACACCTCGCCCAGCAGCTTGCGCGAAGACGTTTGCAAGCCATGCCCCGGCAAGACCTCGGCGATGGTGTCTTCGAGAATCACGTGCAGGTGCCGCTCGGTGAGGAATTTTTTCAGTCGGCGGATCGTGTCGAGCACCTGGGCGCTGTTGAGACGACCGATGATTCCGATATTGCGAAATTGCTCCATGGGGCTCCTGCTAGGCTCTACGGCGGATTGCGAATGGCCTTTGCGGCACTAAGGGGTGAATTATGGGCGAAACCGACGGCCAGCGGCAAACCAGCGAGATTGGCAGCATGAACCCGTTCCGTGCGCTCGCCACCCTGCCCGGCCAGCTACGGCAGGACAGCGTACGCGACCTGGCCTGGACGCTGCTCTCGCCCGCGCTGATGCGCCACTGCGCCGGGGCCCAGCGCCATCCGCTGACGGCCAGCGCCTGGTCCGACGCGCCGCAGGCGCTGGAAGACTGGTTGCGCCAACTGGACCGAGCACCCGAATCGCTGGACGCCTGGCTGGCACAACGCGGCAGCCGGCGCCTTGGCCTGTATTACGAGCGGCTCTGGCACTTCGCCCTGATCGCCGCGCCGGGTATCGAACTGCTGGCCAGCAACCTGCCGATCCGGGCGGGCGGGCGCACCCTGGGCGAGCTCGACGTGCTGCTGCGCGACCGCACCGGGGTGCACCACCTGGAGTTGGCGATCAAACTCTATCTGGGGCCTGAGCGGGATGCTGGCGAGCAGGCCGAGCACTGGTTGGGGCCTGGCTGCCACGACCGCTTGGGCAGCAAGCTTGCCCACTTGGCCAACCACCAACTGCCGATGGCGGCGCATCCCGAGACGCGCACTGCCCTGGCGGCGCTGGGGATCGACACGCCGCAGTCGCATCTGTGGTTGGGCGGCTACCTGTTCTATCCCTGGTCCGAAGGGTGCAGGCCGCCTGCCGGCGCAGCGGTCGACCACCTACGTGGGCATTGGGTACGGCAAAGCGACTGGGCAGGTTTCGTCGCCAGCCGCCCGGCGGGGCACTGGCAGCCACTGCCGCGCGAACGCTGGCTGGCGCCGGCGCGGGTGGAGCAGGCGCGTGTGTGGTCGGCAGCGCAGTTCCAGCAGTGGCAGGCCTTGCTGGAGCCGCAAGCGACGGCGCGGCTGCTGGTCAGACTGGCGCCTGAGACCGACGGCATCTGCACGGAGCGCGAACGGGTGTTTCTGGTGAGCGATCAATGGCCGGCGCCAGCCTCTGTAGAGGCAGTGGGTGCCACCAACGCAGCCTCCTGAGCTGCCTATGGCTGCGTCCCCGCCCGCCGCAATCCACTGGGACGTACGGCCGGAACCCGCTCGGCCACGTGCCGCCAAGCTGCCGACTCGCGTCTAGACTCAGCGACGGCACGCGTGATGCCTTCCTGCTGAGCGCCGACAGAGCGCGACCCGTTCCGTGACCCGATGACGAGACCCACCCATGACCACAACCACCCCACCCACGCATTACGCGCGGCTATCGATCCTGCTGCACTGGCTCACCCTCGTTCTGCTGGCGGCGGTCTACGCCTGCATCGAGTTTCGTGGCCTGTTCCCCCGCGACAGCGCCGAGCGCGACCTGATGAAAGCCCTGCACTTCATGCTCGGCCTGACCGTCTTCGTGCTGGTATGGCTGCGCCTGGCCACGCGCCTGCGCAACCCGACGCCGCCTATCCTGCCCAAGCCGCCCGCTTGGCAAACGGGCCTAGCGCACCTGGTGCACCTGCTGCTGTACGGGCTGCTGATCGGGATGCCGTTGGCCGGCTGGCTGATCCTCAGCGCCGCAGGCAAACCCATTCCGTTCTACGGTCTGGAGTTGCCGGCATTGATCGAGCCCAACCCGGACCTCGCCAAGTTCATCAAGGGCTGGCACGAGCGGGTCGGCACCTGGGGTTATTGGTTGATCGGCCTGCATGCCGTGGCCGGGCTGTACCACCACTGGGTGCGTCGCGACAACACCTTGAGGCGCATGCTGCCTCACCGGTAACCGCGCCGCCCTTGCAAGCCGCCGCCATGCACCAGCAGCAGCCGGCTGCCGCGCGCGATCTGGCCGGCAGCGACCTGCTCGCGCAGCGCCATCAGCAGCTTGCCGCTGTACAGCGCCTCCAGCGGTACGCCGCTGTCACGCTCGCAGGCATCGACGAAGTTCAGCAGCGCTTCGTCCATCTTTGCGAAGCCGCCGCGGCTGGCGTCGTGCAGGCGATAGCCGTGGTCACCGGCCAGGGCCCGCACGCTGGCCGCCACGCCGTGGTCGGCAGGCACCGCCAGCGCCCCGTGCACGGGGTGCGCGCCTGCCTCGGCTTGGACCACGCCGGCCAGGGTAGTGCCGGTGCCCACGGCCAGCCACCAGGCGTCGTAGTCGGCCCAACCCAGCGCAGGCAACTGCGCGCGCGCCTGCTCGACGATGGCCTGACAGCCCAACGCCCCTTCTGCCCCGCCACCGCCTTCGGGAATGCAGTACCAGCCGGGATAACGCGCGTGCCAAGGCGCCCAGAAATCGGACTGGTGCCGCGCGCGGTAGCCACCATAGCCCAACCAGTGCAACTGCATGCCGAAACGCTGGAGGTCTTCGACGGTCGGCGTGTGCTGGGCATGGCCGCGCAGCAGACCGGCGGTGGGCAACCCCAGACGTTGCCCCGCCGCCGCCAGGGCATGCAGATGGTTGGAATGGTTGCCGCCCAGGCCGATCAGGCCGGGCGCGCCTGCGCTGTGAGCCGCGAGCAGGTGGTGGCGCAGCTTGAACCATTTGTTGCCACCGATCAGCGAGTCGATCAGGTCAAGGCGCAGGATCGCGGCCTGTATGCCGGCCCGTTCGAGCCAGGGCAAGTTCAGGGGTTGCAAGGGGGCGATGGGGAATTCGGGGAGGGCCGGCATGCGAGCATCGGGTGTTGGGCGGGGCGACAGTCTAACAGGTGACGTGCGCGCCCCGGACGGGATAGCGATGCCAGCCACCGTGGTGATGGCGCTTCTACCCGTTCAGGTAGAAGCGCAGTGAGAAAGGCTTAGAAATCGTAACGCGCGCCCACCATCATGCTGCGCGACGGCCCATAGAAGTTGAAGGTCGAGGTCGAACCCACCCGCGACAGGTAATCGCGATCGAACAGGTTGTTGACGTTCAAGGTAGCGGTCAGCTTCGAGGTCACGGGGTACGAGACCAGTGCATCCACCGTTGCATAACCCGGCGCGTCGATGCGCACGCCACCGTTTTCGGCGTAGAAGTCGCTCATCGCCGAGATGCCGCCGCCGACCGCCAGCCCCTGCAACGGGCCCTGGTCGAGGGTGTACTTGGTCCACAGCGAGGCCTGCTGGCGCGGCATGATGAAGAAGGTGGTCTGCGCATCGCCCTTGACGGTTTCGGTGTCCATCCAGGTATAGCCGGCCAACAGTTCCCAGTTCGGCGTGAGCTTGCCGCTGACTTCCAGTTCGGCCCCCTTGACCCGCGTCTTGCCGGAAGCCACCGAAGCCGTGGTGGCCACGCCGTTGGCGTCGTACAACGTGCTGGCGCGGTTCTCGTCGGTCAGGCGGAAGGCCGACAGCCGTGTATTCAGGTCGCCGCCGAAGTAGCTGCTCTTGAGGCCGAACTCGTACTGCTCGCCTTCCCGGGGCTTGAGCACACGGCCACCCTGGTCGGTTTCCGACTGCGGCTTGAACACCTGCGAATAACTGGCGTACAGCGCGTGGTTGTCGGTCAGGTCGTAGACCACGCCGCCATAGGGGGTGAAGTGTCCATCCACGCGCTTGTCGTCGGCGACCGTCGCGCCGCTCTTGAGCGTGGTGGTGTAGAAATCGCCGCGGTACCAGCTGAACCGGCCGCCGGCGATCAATGCCAGGCGCTCGACCGGGCGGAAGGTGACTTTCGAGTACAGGCCGTACTCCTCTTCCTGCGTACCCACCTCGGTGCTGTAGTTGGGCGAAGGTTTGGCGAAGCGCTTCGGCGAGTAGGTGTTGACGTTGATGGCGCCCAGGTTGGTGGCGCCGTTGCGGTATTCGCTGTCGTAGTTCTTGTAGTCGCTGCCGACCACGAACTCGCTGATCTGGCCAAGGGTTTCGAACGGCTGGCTGTAGCTGGCGTCGAGCGAGTAGGTGTCCTGGGTGAAGTCGCGGGCGCTGGCGCGTTCGGAGTTGGCGCCGTTGACGGCGTTGGTGGCGGTGAAGGCGTACAGGTAATCGGTGTCGCGGTGCGAGCCGCGCGCAGCGACGCGGCCGTAGCCGCCGTTGTCGAAGCGGTGGGTCAGTTCGGCGACCAGGTCGGTGGTCTTGCCGTCGAAGTAGTTCCAGTCGGCGCCCAGGAAACGCGAATGGCTGAAGTCCGGCACTTCGCCCGACAGCGTGGCCGGGTAGCCATTGTGCGGGGTGATGTTCTTCACTTCGTGGATCAAGCCGAACGACAGCTCGGTGGCTTCGTCGAGGTCGATGTCCAGCGCGCCGTAATAGCTGTCGCTGGTATTGGCGTTGTAGTCCACCTCGCCGTTGGTGTCGTCCCGCGAGGCGACGAAACGCCCGCGCACGCGACCGGCCTGGTCGAGCGGGCCGCTGAGGTCGACTTCCTCATGGTTGGTGTCCCAGGTGCCGTAGCGACCTTCGACATGGCCCTGAAATTCGGCGGTCGGCCGCTTGCGCACCATGTTGACGATGCCGCCCAGCTCGCTGGTGCTGCTGAACAGCCCAGCCGGACCGCGCATGATCTCGACCCGGTCGAACGCCGCCAGCGACGGCACGGTGCCGAAGATGCTGGCCATCGGCGCCGGCAGGCCATCGATGTTGAACTCGCTGTATTCGTAGCCACGGGCGTAGATCGACGAACGACCACTGTCGTTGGTCAAGGTGCGCAGGCCGGCGGTGTATTTGGCCAGGTCGTCGAGGTGCACGAACTGGCGGTCCTTGACGTAGTCCTGGGTGTAGACGGTGATCGACTGCGGGATGTCCTTGAGCGCGGCGGGCGTCTTGGTGCCCACCGTGGCGGCATCGACGCTGTAGCCGCCGGTAGCTTCAGACGGCAGCATGTCGTACAGACGGTTGCCGTCGATGGTCAGTGCCGGGAGGTCCAGCGCGCCCTCCTCGTCCGCCTGCAAGGCCACCGTTTCGGCCAGCGCCGACAGGGAAAAGGGCGCCAGCAGCCCCAGCATGATCCAACTCCGCACCCGTCCAGCGCTCCCCACACGTTCAAAACCGTTCATGTCGCCCCTATATGCGCAAATGGCAGTGATTCTCAAACGAAATAATTTGTTATTTGCGAAGAATATCGAATAGGAATCTGGGGTGCAGCAGGCTTAACTTTATTAACACAGGCAAGCGTTGCCCTCTTCCCACCGGCAATGGGATGATTCGCAACTGATATGAATTCTCATCCAAGGCCCGCCGTGCCCACCTCACTCCTGCTCGCCGAAGACGATCCGCGCCTGCGCCACGATCTGGAACGCCACTTCCTCAACCGCGGCTTCGTCGTGCAGGCCTGCGCCACCGGCACCGAAGCGCTCGATGCCCTGCAACGCGCGGACTTCGGGTTGGTGCTGCTGGACATCCTGCTGCCAGGCATCGACGGTCTGAGCCTGCTTGATGCGCTGCGCAAGCGCCAGGCGGTGCCGGTGATGTTGATGTCGGCGCTGGGCGCCGAGCAGGACCGCATCAGCGGCTTCACCCGCGGCGCCGACGACTACCTGCCCAAGCCTTTCAGCCTGGCCGAACTCGATGCCCGGGTCGATGCGCTGCTGCGCCGCGTGGCGTTCGACCGCCGGCCGGTCTCTTCCGGCGATGCCGGCGAGGTCAGGCTCGACCACGAGCGCCAGGATGCCCTGTACGAGAGTCGCGCGGCCGGCCTCACGGCCTCCGAATTCCGCCTGCTGGCTACCCTGCATGCACACCCCGGCGAAGCCCTGAGCAAACCCTTTCTCTACCAGACCGTGCTGTACCGCGCCTACACCCGACTGGACCGGGGCCTGGACGTGCACGTGTGCAATCTGCGGCGCAAATTGGCCGACATCGGTGCCCAGCATTTGCAGATCCAGGCCGTACGTGGCCAGGGCTATCTGCTGGTCGACACGGAACAGCCCTGATGCGTCGCCATCCCTTGTTGTGGAAGCTGGCCGTGCTGCAGGTCGGCTTCTGTCTGTTGCTGGTCTGGCTGATCTGGACCTGGGGCCTGTCGGTGGAGCGCAGCACCTATTTTCTGTCGGAGGCCGACCAACGTTACCTGGCACGCTACGCGGCGCAGGCCGAGCACACCTGGGACGAAGGCGGGGCTGTGGCCATCGAGGCCTGGCGCAGGCGGCTGGCCGCGCAGGAAGCCACCTGGGTGGCGGTCATCGGCCCGCAGTTGCAGAGCCTGGGCACCACGCCCCTGAGCGCCGAGGAGGCCAGCCACCTGACCTTCATGCGCAAGCTCGACTGGCCGCTGAGCCGCCGCCTGCAAGACCAACTGCCCTACGTCAGCATTGCGTTTCCGCAACACCCCGAACAGGGGCGCCTGGTCATGCAACTGCCCGAGCGTCTGTTGCCCACCGGCCTCACGCCCTGGACCCACATAGTCACCCATGGCCTGGCCCCCGCCCTGCTGGCGCTGCTGTTGGTGCTGGTGCTGTACCGCCACCTGGTGGTGCCGCTGAACCGCCTGCGCGACCGCGCCGACGCCTTGCGCGCCGACGACCTCGACAGCCCCGGCCTGCCCTTGCAGCAGCGCCGCGACGAGCTGGGCGAGCTGGCCCAGGCCTTCGAGCACATGGCCGGGCGCCTGCGCCAAAGCCTGGAGCAACAGCGCCTGCTGCTGCGTACTCTGTCGCACGAGCTGCGCACGCCCCTGGCGCGGTTGCGCATCGCCCACGACAGCGACCTGTCGCCGGCGCAATTGCGCGAGCGCCTGGACCGCGAAGTCGCCGACATGCAAAGGCTGCTGGAAAATACCCTGGACTTGGCCTGGATGGACACCGAACAGCCCAGCCTGCCGACCGAGCCGCTGCTGGTGCTGTCGTTGTGGGAGGCGCTGTGCGAGGACATCTGCTTCGAAAGCGGTTGGCCGCGTATCCGCCTGCCCTGCTCGCTGGGTACCGATTGCCGGGTGCAGGCGCACTTGGACAGCCTGGCGCAGGCCCTGGAAAACCTGCTGCGCAACGCCATTCGCCACTCGCCGGCCGGCGGCGAGGTGCGCCTCGAGGGCTGGCGCGAGGGCGAGTACTGGCATCTGCTTCTGAGCGATCAAGGCCCTGGCGTGCCGGACGGCGAACTGGAACGCATCTTCCAACCCTATCGACGCCTGGCCGGCAGCGGCGCGGGCTTCGGTCTGGGTTTGGCCATCGCCCGCCGCGCCGTGGAGCTGCAAGGCGGCCGGCTGTGGGCCAGCAATGCGCAGCCGGGGCTGTGCCTGCACCTGCTCCTGCCGGTGGCCGGCGACGGTTTAGAAGGTTAAGACGCTTTACCTGTGCCCTCGACGGCCTACCATCTGGCTCTCCCGCTTGGCAGCCCTTGCCAGGCCTCGACGAGACGAACGATGAGCAAGACGACCCTGGCCCTGGCGTTGGCCCTGGCTATCGTGGCACTGGCCGCCCTTGCGCAGCCCGACCCCGTGCAAACCATGGACACTTCGCTGCTCGAGCGCACTGACCTGGCTTACCGCTTCACGCAGCTGGACCTGGATTCGCTCGACGGACAGCGTCATTACCGCCTGTGGGTCGGCCAACCGAACCGCCCTGCGCCTGCGGCAGGCTATCCGGTGCTGTGGATGCTCGACGGCAATGCCGCGCTGGGCGCTTTGGACGGCCGGCAATTGGACGCACTGGCCGCCGGCCAGGCGCCGCTACTGGTGGCGGTGGGCTACCAAAGCGAACAGCGCATCGAGCGCGCCGCGCGCACCTATGACTACACGCCAACGGTGCCAGGCTTGAGGGAACAGCGCGATCCGTTGACCCAACTGCCCAGCGGCGGCGTGGACGCGTTTCTCGATCTGCTGACCGGGCGCATGCGCACACTGGTGGCTTCGCAGGCGCCAATCGACCTGGCGCGCCAGACGCTGTGGGGGCATTCCTATGGAGGACTGGCGGTGCTGCACACGCTATTCACCCGGCCAAGTGCGTTCAGCGAATACGCCGCGGCCAGCCCGTCGCTGTGGTGGCGCGAGGGTGTGCTGGTGCGGGAAGCCGAGGGTCTGGCCGGGCGCCTGGGTAGCGCGCGACCTGAAGTGCTGCTGATGCGCGGCTCCGAGGAGCCGGATAGTCCAGGAGGTCGCGTTCAGGACGATGGGGGGCAGAAATTACGTGATCTGGCAGCGCAGCTGGCGAAGGTCGATGGCGTGAAGGTAGGCGTGCAGGCCTTCGAAGGGCTGGGGCACGGACCGATGCTGGCGGCTTCATTGCGCAGGGTGGTGGAAGGATTGTCGCAGTGAGTCGAGCTTGATCCCGCCACTTGGTCATCCGGTTCCCAGCAGTCGAACGGCTAGGGTTGGGACGCTAGTGCTGGCGCTTATCCAGCCAGGGCACAACGCACTCTCCGGCACACGGTGTCGCCGGCATCACGGCCGGCAACGCAGGTATCCTCATGCCATGGTCCGTTAGTCAGAGTGACAGGGACCGGGGTCGGCAATGCCGATCTGCCTGACCAGCCGCGATACCGGCCGCCAACCGCTACAACTCGGCCGCCAATCGCGATCCCTGGCCGATGGCCCGCTTGGCATCCAGCTCGGCCGCCACATCCGCACCGCCGATCAGGTGCACCGATTGCCCTGCGGCCTGCAAGCCGTCGTACAGCTCGCGTAGCGGCTCCTGACCGGCGCACAGCACCACGTTGTCCACTGGCAGTACTTGCGGTTCGGCGTCGCCGATGCGTACGTGCAGCCCGGCATCGTCCACCCGCAAATACTCGACGCTGTTGAGCATGCGTACTTGGCGATGCTTGAGGCCGGCACGGTGGATCCAGCCGGTGGTCTTGCCCAGCCCGTCGCCCACCTTCGACGTCTTGCGCTGCAACAGGTACACCTCGCGCGCCGGTGGCTGCGGTTGCGCAGCGATACCGGCGACGCCACCGCGGGCCTCGAGCCGGGTATCGATGCCCCACTCCTTCCAGAACGCATCGCGATCCAGGCTGGTGGCCACGCCTTGATGCACCAGGTACTCGCTGACATCGAAGCCGATGCCCCCGGCACCGATCACTGCCACCCGCCGACCGACCGGCTGGCGTTCGAGCAGCACGTCCAGGTAGCTCAGCACCTTGGGGTGTTCGATGCCGGGAATGGCCGGCACCCGGGGGCTGATGCCGGTGGCGAGGAGCACTTCGTCGTAGCCGCCCTCGAGCAAGGCCTGCACATCGACGCGGGTGCCCAGGCGCAAGTCGACGCCGGTGCGTTCGATCCTGTCGGCGAAGTAGCGCAGGGTCTCGTAGAACTCTTCCTTGCCGGGAATGCGCTTGGCGACGTTGAACTGGCCACCGATCTCGCTGCCGGCATCGAACAGCGTCACGCGGTGGCCGCGCTGCGCGGCAACGGTCGCCGCCGCCAACCCGGCCGGGCCTGCGCCCACGACGGCGATGCGCTTGGGTTGGGCGGTCGGCAGGTAGTTGAGTTCGGTCTCGTAGCAGGCACGCGGGTTGACCAGGCAGGTGGTCAGCTTGCCGGCGAAGGTGTGGTCCAGGCAGGCCTGGTTGCAGCCGATGCAGGTGTTGATGGACTGCGCTTGGCCCGCAGCGGCCTTGTTGACGAATTCAGGGTCGGCCAGGAAGGGCCTGGCCATCGACACCATGTCGGCGTCGCCGGCCGCCAGCACTGCTTCGGCCACCTCCGGCATGTTGATGCGGTTGGTGGTGATCAGCGGAATGCCGACTTCGCCGCGCAGCTTGGCGGTGACCTTGCTGAAGGCCGCGCGCGGCACCTTGGTGGCGATGGTGGGGATGCGCGCCTCGTGCCAGCCGATGCCGGTGTTGATCAGAGTGGCACCGGCCTGTTCGATGGCCTTGGCCAGGCGCACGATCTCTTGCCAGTCACTGCCGCCTTCGACCAGATCGAGCATCGACAAGCGGAAGATGAGGATGAAATTCGGCCCTACCGCTTCGCGGATGCGCCTGACGATGTCCACGGCCAGGCGCATGCGGTTGTCGAAACTGCCGCCCCAGCGGTCGGTGCGGGTATTGGTGCAGGCGGCCAGAAACTGGTTGATGAAATAGCCTTCAGAGCCCATCACCTCGACGCCGTCGTAGCCAGCGCGCTGGGCCAGCACCGCGCAACGCACGAAGTCGCCGATCTGCTGCTCGATGCCGGCTTCGTCCAGCGCCTTGGGCGTGAACGGGTTGATCGGCGCCTTGAGGGCGCTAGGGGCGACCTGCTTGGGGCTATAGGCGTAGCGCCCGGCGTGCAGGATCTGCAGGCAGATCTTGCCGCCGGCTTGGTGCACGGCCTCGGTGACCAGGCGATGGCGCTCGGCTTCCTCGTCGGTGCTGAGCTTGGCGGCGCCCGCGTACACCCCACCCTCCTCGTTCGGGGCGATGCCGCCGGTAACCATCAGCCCCACGCCACCGCGCGCGCGCTCGGCGAAGTAGGCCGCCATGCGCTCGAAACCCCCGGGCTTTTCTTCGAGGCCGGTGTGCATCGAGCCCATCAAGGCGCGGTTGCGCAAAGTGGTGAAACCCAGGTCGAGCGGGGCCAGCAGGTGCGGATAAGGCGAGGCCGTCATGGGGAGGTCCTATGGCAGGGTCACGGGAAGCGAGGCCTCGTACTGGAGATGGGCCTCTTCATGGATGGAAGGGACATTAACCAGCTATGATTGCCACCTCAATGATCGCAACTGACAAATGGGTAACCGGTTCTGACACTGCCCGCGCGTGCCGGTCAAAGTAGAGGCGGCCTGTACTCGGTCTTGTCGCGAACGAAAACGGTCGGTGAGCGTTTGCGCTGCGCCGGTTTGCTCGTACCCTTGTCGCTCCAGCCATCGGATAGATACGGTTTCATGCGAAAACTGCTTTGCGGCGCTTTGGCGCTATTGTCGCTCGTAGCACTTGGCGGCTACGGCCTTTGGACCCTGCAACGTCCCGAGGGGCATTACCTGTCGGACCTGCGCGTCGAGCTTGCGCTGAACCACGGCGAACCGGGCGGGCGTGGCAACCTGCTGGGGGTCGAGCCTCTGCTGTTTCCGGGCGACTACCAAAACCTCGCGCGCCTGGAGCGCAAGCTTGCGGCCTACCTGCAACAGGCTCGCGACCAAGGTCTGATCAACGCCCGTACCGTCGTGGTCCTGCCCGAACACATCGGCACCTGGCTGTGGGCACGCGGCGAAAAGAACGCGCTGTACCAGGTGACCCATCGTCGCGAGGCCTGGCAGTGGCTGGAGTTGAGCAACCCACTGCGTTACGGCGTGGCCATGCTGCGAGCCACCGGCGATGACCGACGCGCCGACGCGCACCTGCGCATGAAGGCCGAGCAAATGGCCGCCGATTACCAGCAACTCTTCGGTGGGCTCGCCAAACGTTTCCAGATCACTCTGGTAGCGGGTTCGATCATCCTGCCCGCGCCTTTCATAGCGCAGGGTGTGCTGCACGCAGGCAGTGGGCCGCTGTTCAACGCCAGCGTGGTGTTCGCCACCGACGGCAGCCTACTGGGCCAGCCCCAGCGCCAACGCTATCCCGACAGCGAGCTGCGCCGCTTCGTCGAACCGGGCGCGGCCGCGCCTGTGCAAGTGCTCGATACCCCGGCCGGGCGGCTGGCGGTGCTGGTGGGTAGCGACAGTTGGTACCCGCAGAATTATCAGCAGTTGCACGCGCAATCGGTGGAATTGATCGCCAATCCGGCTTTCGTGACCGGCCAGGCCCCCTGGCAGGCGCCCTGGCGCGGCAACCGCCATCAGCCCGCCGCGCAAGCGCTGCCCTTGCAGCGGGGTGAAGTCAGCGAAGGAGACGCCTGGCAGCGCCTGACCCAGGTCGCTGGCGGTGGCGCAACCAGCATCAGCGTCTTCGCACGCGGGCAGTTTTGGGAGCAGACCGTGGGCGGCCAGGGCTTCGCCAACCGCGCCGGCCAGAGCCTGACTGCCCCGCCTAGCCAAGGCGCGCGCATGCTCAATCTGTGGCTGTGAACGCGCAAGGCCGGGCTGCGCTGCGCCTGGGCGACCTGTCGGTCGGGCTGGTGCAGCCGTTGGCCGATGCGCTGCGCGAGCTTGGCTATGACCCTGAACCCCTGCTGCACCGCTATGACCTGGACGCCTCGCGCCTGGCACAGGTCGGGGCGCGATTGTCGATTCCGCGCTACATGCATTTAGGGCATGCCGCCATTGAGCTGTGCGGCGATCCTGGGTTGGGGCTGCGCATGGGTCGCCATAGCCGCCTGGCCCATGCAGGGCTTGCTGGTATTGCCGCAGGCCAGGCGCCGACCGTCCGCGCTGCGGCCCAGGCATTGCTACGTTTCGAGCCGCTGTACGCGAGCAACTATCGGGGCCGCTGCAGTTTTGAGGAAGACGCCCATGGCGCATGGCTGAACTTCTATTCCATCAGCCCCTACAACGCCTACAACCGCTTTGTGGTGGATTCGTTGCTCAGCGGTTGGCTGATGCAGCTTTCAAGCGTGGCAGGCAGGCCATTATATGCCGAGCGTTTGCACATCGAATTCCCCACGCCTGCCGAAGCCGAGCGCTACCAGGCGCTCTGCGAACACCCTGTGCAATTCGGCAGCGAAACCAATCGCGTAAGGCTGGGGCGCGCCGATCTCGATTTGCATAATCCTCTGCACTGCCCTGGCACCTGGCAGCACCTGTTGCAGTTGTGCGAAGCCGAACTCGATCAACTCACCCGCGTGCGCAGCTTGCGCGAACGAATCACGCATTTGCTGGGCCCGCAATTGAGCGGCGGTTGCGAGCCTAGCCTGGAAGACGTTGCGCAGCGCATGAACCTGCCGAGCTGGACGTTGCGTCGCCAATTGGCCGAAGAAGGCACCGGGTTTCGCGAGTTGCTTAACGGTATGCGTCGCGATCTGGCCGAAACCTATATTCGCGATACGGTATTGAGCTTTGGGGAAGTGGCGTATGTGTTGGGGTTCACCTCCGCGGAAGCCTTCCAGCGCGCGTTCAAGCGCTGGACAGGCGTTACTCCGGGAAGCTATCGACGGCAGCAGCGTCGGTTGGACTAAAGCTCGGTGGCGTCTTCGACACCGTCTAACCCTTCGGCCTCGAAGGCCTGGGCTTCCAGCAATTCTTCCTGATAATCATCCATTGGCCCGGCTCCGTCGTCGTTGAGGTGTGCGTGGCATCACGTTAGTGCCTGTGGATGAACGCGTGATGACACCCAAGAAAACGTAGCAGGCCGTTCGTACGTCACTCCGCGGGTTGTGTAACAAGCGGTGTAACGGCGTTATCGGTTTGATCCGCCGGTGACGCCTCGACAGCCTGGGTTTGCGGTTCGGGCATGACATGGATGGGCTCGCCGGCCGCCGGTGGAGCGATGGGTTGCGAGCCCTGGCTGTCATCGATTGCGCCTGTCGCTTGCGGGCTGTCCGCTTGCGCGGCAGCGGCGGGTACGGGTGCCTGAGTGTCGGGCGTTGCAGGAGCGGAAGGCACGGCCGAGCCGGTGGCCGTCACTGGCGCAGTCGCTGCGGCGGTTTGCGCGCCGGCAGCGAGGGCGTTGTTGGCGACGGGTGCCGAGGCATCAGCGGCGGCCGGTGCCGAGGCAGGCTCTGGCAGGCCGAGGTCGGGCGCGACGGCAGGCGCTTTGGCGGCCTCGGCCGGGGGCGCCACCGCAGGGGCGCGCTGTGCTTTCTTCGGCCTGGGCAAGTAGCTCTCCACCAGTGCGAAGTAACGGTCGTAGAACTGCGCGGCGGTCACCGTCTCGCTGGCAACTTTGACCATCGAGTCGTCACTCGAACCGATAGGCATCGATACCGAGCCGAGAATGCCGACCCCAAGGCTTGCCGAGGTATTGGATTTTTTCAGGCTGTAGCGGTCCTGCAAGGCGTTGGCGAACATGGTCGAACGTTGCTCGTCGCTGCTGTCGGGCGCGCAGGTGACGTTGAAGCTGATCTGCAGGTGGTTCTCGCTATTCTGCTGGAAGCTCTTGTTGCCTGCGACCTGATTGGCATCGCTGCTGGTGATGATGTAACCCTGGCTGAGCAACGCGCGCCGCGCCGCTTCGCACGAGCCTGCTTCGTTTACAGGAAAGCTGCGCGAATAAGTGCCCGAGTTGTCGAAATTCTCGTGCTCGTAAATGGCGGCTTTCTTCGAGGCACAGCCGGATACGCCTGCCAGGCAGAACGTTAGCCCAAGCACAGCGAGGGCGGAGGATCTAGACATTGCCATTACCGGGAAAAATCGAATGGGCCGTATTGTGCATCACATTCCTTGGCGACAGGAACCGCTCATCGGTATCGGCCGAGCCCGAGTCAGCGCTATGAGCGGCCAAACGGCGGACACAAAAAAAGCGACCTTGAGGTCGCTCTCTTTGTGCTTCAAGGCGTTCAAGGACCTTGAGGCGGATATGGCGCAGCGGACGGGACTCGAACCCGCGACCCCCGGCGTGACAGGCCGGTATTCTAACCGACTGAACTACCGCTGCGTATCGCATGGGCTTGCGCCCGGTGAAACCGTTCTGCCACTTAGGCACACAGGCCTTGGCGACAGACATGAGAACCGATTGACTCGGCTCCCATGCTGCGTCGAGTTGTTCTAGGGAACTCGATGCGAAGATGGCGCAGCGGACGGGACTCGAACCCGCGACCCCCGGCGTGACAGGCCGGTATTCTAACCGACTGAACTACCGCTGCGTATCGTACAGGCTTGCGCCCGTTTGAAACTGGGATCTGGCCTCAGGGCTTGCCTGGCGACCTCAGACCGGTGCGAACACCCATCTGGATAAAAAGTGGCGCAGCGGACGGGACTCGAACCCGCGACCCCCGGCGTGACAGGCCGGTATTCTAACCGACTGAACTACCGCTGCGCATATGGACTGACGTCCTGTTCCTCTCTACTGAAGCTGCCCTAAAGCACTTTCAGATTCAGAAACTTCTCAGGAAGTGGTGGGTGATGACGGGATCGAACCGCCGACCCTCTGCTTGTAAGGCAGATGCTCTCCCGGCTGAGCTAATCACCCGTGTGTTACGTTTGCTTCGCTGAGGCCGCGAAATTTACGCAGGTAACGAAGCTAAGTCAATACCCCCATTGGATTTTTTTCAAAATCCTTAGGTGGCGCTGCCTGCCTACGCAGGCTAAGAACCTTGCCTACCCACCTTAAAAACGCAACGGGGCACATGGCGCCGTCGTTGCACGCCGACAACGATCAGCGATAGATCATCTTGCGCGTCATGCCGCCATCGACCACGAACTCCTGCCCGGTCACGAAACCCGACTGGCGCGACAGCAGCCACGCGACTAGCGCCGCCACATCTTCCACCGTCCCTACCCTGCCGCTCGGATGTTGCGCGTGGTCCTCATCGCTGAGCGGTTCGGCGCGACGTTCCGAAGGATCGCGCGCATCGATCCAGCCGGGGCTGACGGCGTTGACGCGAATGTCCGGCCCCAGGCTCACGGCCAGAGCATGGGTCAGCGCCACGAGCCCGCCCTTGCTGGCCGCATAGGCCTCAGTGTCGGGCTCGGACTGTCGCGCGCGGGTGGAGGCGATGTTGACGATCGCACCGCCGTGCGCACGCAAGTAAGGCGCGCAGTGCTTGGCCAGCAACAGAGGACCGGTGAGGTTGATCGCCAGTGTGCGATTCCATTTCGCCAGTGACAGGGTTTCGAGCGGCCCGTTGTCCGGATTGGCCACCGCCGCATTGCAGATCAGGGCATCGAGGCGACCGAACTGGCCGAGCACCTCGGACACCGCTCCCCTCACCTGCGCCTCCTCCGCCACGTCCAGCGTGATGAACCAAGCGTTGTCGCCCAGGGCTTTGGCGACCTTGGAGCCGCGCTTGCGGTCCAGGTCGCCGAGCACCACCTGCCAGCCTTCGCAGATCAGCCACGCAGCGATGCCCAGGCCGATACCACGTGCGGCACCGGTGACCAAAGCGACCCGACCATTGAGGCCGGGCTGCGCTTTTTGCCAGTCCATCACAGTGCGGCCAGCCCCCGCGCCAGATCCGCCTGCAGGTCGACGAGGTCTTCCAGGCCGACGGCGACACGGATCAGGTTGTCGCGAATGCCGGCTGCCTCACGCTCTTGGGGCGACAAGCGACCGTGGGAGGTGGTGGCGGGATGGGCGATGGTGGTCTTGCTATCGCCGAGATTGGTGGTGATCGAGATCACCCGGGTCGCGTCGATGAAGCGCCAGGCTGCCTCTTTGCCGCCCTTGACTTCGAAACTGACCACCGCGCCGAAGCCGCTCATCTGCCGCTTGGCCAGCTCATGCTGCGGATGGCTGGGAAGGCCTGCGTAGTGCACGCGCTCGATGCCATCCTGCTGCTCCAACCACTGCGCCAGCGCCTGGGCGCTCTCGCAATGCGCACGCATGCGCAGCCGCAAGGTTTCCAAGCCTTTGGTAAAGATCCAGGCGTTGAACGGGCTCAAGGTCGGCCCGGCAGTGCGCAGGAAGCCTACGACTTCCTTCATCTGCTCACGGCGCCCCGCGACCGCGCCACCCATGCAACGCCCCTGACCATCGATGAACTTGGTCGCCGAATGGAACACGATGTCGGCACCCAGCTTGAGCGGCTGCTGCAACGCCGGGGTACTGAAGCAGTTGTCCACTACCAGTAGCGCGCCGCCCGCATGGGCGATGTCGGCCAGCGCCGGAATGTCCACCACTTCGGCCAGTGGGTTCGAAGGCGACTCGACCAGCAGCAGGCGCGTGTTGGCCTTGAGTGCGGCCTGCCAGCCGGCGAGGTCGGCCAACGGCACGTAGTCCACCTGCACGCCGAAGCGTTTGAAGTACTTTTCGAACAGGCTGATGGTCGAGCCGAACACGCTTTGCGAGACCAGCACATGGTCGCCGGCGCTGCACTGGGACATGACGATCGCCAGGATCGCCGCCATCCCCGTGGAGGTGCCTACGGCCTGCTCGGCCCCTTCCATGGCTGCCAGGCGTTCTTCGAACGCCCGCACGGTGGGGTTGGTATAGCGCGAGTAGACGTTGCCCGGTGTTTCACCGGCAAAGCGTGCCGCCGCATCGGCTGCGGTGCGGAATACATAGCTCGAGGTCAGGAACAGCGCTTCGCTGTGCTCGCCCTCGGGTGTGCGCTGCTGCCCGGCGCGAACCGCGAGGGTGTCGAAACCGACACCCTCCAGGTCGCTGTCCAGTCGCCCGGCATCCCATTGATCCGTCATGCCGTCGCTCCCAAATCAGTTGTTGTAAAGGTCGATGATGGCGCTGACGGCCTGGTTCTGCACCTTGGCCATGTCGTTGCGCGCCTGCTCGATACGATCCAGATAGGCCTCGTCGACATCGCCGGTCACGTACTTGCCGTCGAATACCGCACAGTCGAAGTGCTCGATCTTGATCTTGCCGCCACCGACGGCTTCGATCAGGTCGGGCAGGTCCTGATAGACCAGCCAGTCTGCGCCGATCAGCTGGGCCACCTGCTCGGTGGTACGGTTGTGCGCGATCAGCTCATGGACACTCGGCATGTCGATGCCGTAGACGTTGGGGTAGCGCACGGCAGGGGCTGCCGAGCAGAAGTACACGTTCTTGGCACCGGCTTCGCGGGCCATCTGGATGATCTGCTTGCAGGTGGTGCCACGTACGATGGAATCGTCCACCAGCATCACGTTCTTGCCACGGAATTCCAGTTCGATGGCGTTGAGCTTCTGGCGCACCGATTTCTTGCGTGCCGCCTGGCCGGGCATGATGAAGGTACGGCCGATGTAGCGGTTCTTGACGAAACCTTCGCGGAACTTCACGCCAAGGTGGTTAGCCAGCTCCAGGGCGGCGGTGCGGCTGGTGTCCGGAATCGGGATGACCACGTCGATGTCGTGCTCGGGGCGCTCGCGACGGATCTTGTCGGCCAGCTTCTCGCCCATGCGCAGGCGCGCCTTGTACACCGAGACGCCATCCATGATCGAGTCGGGGCGGGCCAGGTAGACGTGTTCGAAGATGCATGGCTTGAGCTGGGCGCTGGTCGCGCACTGGTGCGTGTAGAGCTGGCCTTCTTCGGTGATGTACACCGCTTCGCCCGGTGCCAGGTCGCGGATCAATGTGAAACCGAGCACGTCGAGGGCCACGCTTTCGGAGGCGATCATGTACTCCACGCCTTCGTCGGTATGGCGCTGGCCGAACACCACGGGACGAATGCCGTTAGGGTCACGGAAGCCGACGATGCCGTAGCCGGTGATCATGGCCACCACCGCGTAGCCGCCTACGCAGCGGCTGTGCACGTGCGAGACCGCCGCGAACACGTCTTCTTCGGTAGGCTGCAGCTTGCCGCGCACCGCCAGTTCGTGGGCGAACACGTTCAACAGCACTTCGGAGTCCGAACTGGTGTTGACGTGGCGAAGATCGGACTCGTAGATCTCTTTGGCCAATTGCTCGACGTTGGTCAGATTGCCATTGTGCGCCAGGGTGATGCCGTACGGCGAGTTGACGTAGAACGGCTGCGCCTCGGCCGAGGTCGAGCTGCCGGCGGTGGGATAGCGCACGTGGCCGATGCCCATGTGGCCGACAAGGCGCTGCATGTGGCGCTGCTGGAACACATCGCGCACCAGGCCATTGTCCTTGCGCAGGAATAACCGGCCACCATGGCTGGTCACGATACCGGCAGCATCCTGGCCGCGGTGCTGGAGGACCGTAAGCGCGTCATACAGCGCCTGATTGACGTTCGACTTACCGACGATACCGGTGATGCCACACATGCGACGCGACCCCTACTTTGATAAAACTTGATGGAACCTGTTCAGGGCTTGAGCGGCCCGAGCAATTGTTCCTTGAACGGAAGATCAGCCGGAGCGCTGACTCCATTGGACATCCACTGACCGGTGAAGCCCAGAATCAGGTTCTTCGACCAGTCGGCGATCAGCAAGAACTGCGGTATCAGGCGAGACTCCTGCCACCACGAATCCTGCTGCACGGGACCTAGACTAAGCAGGCCCACCGTGACCACTACCAGCAGCGCGCCACGCGCGGCGCCGAATGCCATGCCGAGAAATCTGTCGGTGCCCGACAGGCCGGTGACGCGAATCAGCTCACCGATGAGGAAATTGAGCATCGCCCCCACCAATAAAGTGGCGACGAACAAAAGGGTACACCCTGCGATGACACGCGCCGAAGGCGTTTGAATGTAGCCTTCGAGGTAATGCGACAGCGACCCGCCGAACATCCAGGCTACTGCCCCGGCCACGATCCAGATGAGCAGCGACAGCGCCTCTTTGACGAAGCCACGCTTGAGACTGATCAGTGAGGAAACGGCGATGATCGCGATGATCGCCCAGTCGACCCAGGAAAATGCCACATTGCTGCCTGCAGAGGTTTGAGGCGGCGCATTTTACCAGAGCAGGAAGCTGGGAGTAAGCGGAAAGTCAGTCGACGGCAGGCAGGACCGCCGGTGGCCCAGACAGGCTGGACGACCGGCGGCGTACCGTCGCGAATCAGCCGCGTTCGGGCTGGAAACGTACGATCAAGCCCTTGAGGCTGTGCTGGCGGTTGATCACGTCGCGCAGCCGCTCGGCTTCGGCACGTTCGATCACCGGCCCTACGAACACCCGATTCAGACCATCAGCGCTGCGGATGTAGGCGTTGTAGCCCTGACTGCGCAAAGTGGCCTGCAGCTTGTCGGCCCCCGGACGACTGGACAGGCTCGCCAACTGGATAGACCAACTCGTCGGCAGGCCATTGGCATCGACCTTGGGCGCCACCTCCGCTTTCGCCGCAGGCTGAGCGCTCGCCTGGCGGGCGGGCTCGGGCGTCGGCGCAGCCTTGGCGACGGGCGCCTGCGACTGGACCTGCGGCGAGGGCGTGATCGGCTGACGTGGGGTGGTCACCGGCGCGTTCGACTCATTGACCACGACCGGCGCTTGCATCGTCCTCTCAGGCAATGCCTGCGGCTCGGGCACCGCCACCTGCTCCACCTGCACGTCGGCCACATTCGGCGCAGCCGGCGCCTGGGGCGCCTCGACATGGACCTGGCGCACCTCGTCCTGCCGGGTGAACAGCATCGGCAGGAACACCACCGCCAGCGCCACCAGCACCAGCGCACCGACGATGCGCTGCTTGACCCCTTTATCCAGCACTGTCATCTACTCCTTCTCCGGAACCTGCCGCTCGAGCCATTCGAGCGCCTGGGCAACACAGAAGAACGATCCGAACAGCAGAATCTGGTCGTCCGCGGTTGCCAGCGCGCACTGCTCGTTCAGAGCAGCGTCGACGCTGGGGTAAGACTTCACCGCCGCGCCAAGGTTCGTCAAGGCATCGGCAAGCTCCGCAGCCGGACGGCTGCGCGGCGTGAGCAAGGGCGTCACAGCCCATTCGTCGACCTGGCTCAACAGCGGTTCGACGACCCCGACCAGATCTTTGTCGGCCAACAGGCCAAACACCGCGCGACGCTTGCCGAGCACTGGTCGTTGCGCCAGGCGCGCGGCCAGGTAATGCGCCGCATGCGGGTTGTGACCCACATCGAGCAGCACCTCCACCGACTTGCCCTGATAACGCACGACGCGCCGGTCTAGACGACCCACCACCCCAGTTCCACGCAATGCCTGGGCAATGCGCTCGGGCTGCCACGGCAGACTCATCAGAGCATAGGCTTGCAACGCCAACGCGGCGTTATCCATCGGCAGATCGAGCAGTGGCAGATCGCGTAGCGCCAGAGGCTGGCCTTCTGCATTCAGACCGCGCCAATGCCACTGCTGCCCATCGATGTTCAGGTCGAAGTCGCGACCGCGCAACGACAGTGGGCACGCCAATTCACCGGCCTTGTCCAGCAGCGGCTGGGGCGGATCGAGGTCACCGCACAACGCGGGCTTGCCGCGACGCATGACGCCGGCCTTCTCGAAAGCCACCGAATCGCGACTGTCGCCCAAGTACTCGATGTGGTCGACACCGATACTGGTGACGACCGCCAGATCGGCATCGACCAGGTTGACCGCATCCAGCCGACCGCCGAGCCCGACCTCCAACACCACCGCGTCCAGAGACGAACGGCTGAACAGCCAGAACGCTGCGAGCGTACCCATCTCGAAATAGGTCAGCGTGATGTCGCCCCGCGCCGCTTCGACCGCGGCGAAGGCCTGGCACAACTGCGCGTCGTCGACATCCGACTCGTCGATCCGCACCCGTTCGTTGTAACGCAGCAGGTGCGGCGAGCTATAGACGCCGACACGCAGCCCCTGGGCCTTGAGCAAGGCGGCGATGAACGCGCAGGTCGAGCCTTTGCCGTTGGTGCCGGTGACCGTCACCACACGCGACGCCAAAGGGCCCAGCTGCAAACGCTCCAGCACTTGCCGCGAGCGCTCCAGCCCCATGTCGATGGCCGAAGGGTGCAGCTGTTCGAGGTAGGCGAGCCATTCGCCCAGGGTGTTAGGGTTCATCACGCGACCGCAGCCACTTCCCGTGCTTGCTCGGGCGTTTCCTGGCCGGTCATCTGTGCCAGCAGGCGGGCCAGGCGTGGACGCAGCTCCTGGCGCGAGATGATCAGGTCGATGGCGCCGTGCTCCAGCAGGAATTCGGAACGTTGGAAGCCTTCGGGCAGCTTTTCACGCACGGTCTGCTCGATCACGCGCGGGCCGGCGAAACCGATCAGCGCCTTGGGTTCGCCGACGATGACGTCGCCCAGCATTGCCAGGGAGGCCGAGACGCCGCCGTAGACCGGGTCGGTCAGCACGGAAATGAACGGGATGCCTTCCTCGCGCAGACGCGCCAGGGCGGCCGAGGTCTTGGCCATCTGCATCAAGGAAATCAAGGCTTCCTGCATGCGCGCGCCGCCGGAGGCCGAGAAGCAGACCATCGGGCAGCGGTGCTCAAGGGCATAGTTGGCTGCACGCACGAAGCGCTCACCGACCACTGCGCCCATGGAACCGCCCATGAAGGAGAATTCGAAGGCGCTGACCACGATTGGCAGGCCCATGAGCGTGCCGCTCATGGAGATCAGCGCGTCGTGCTCGCCGGTCTGCTTCTGTGCGGCGGTCAGGCGGTCCTTGTATTTCTTGCCGTCACGGAATTTCAGACGGTCTACCGGCTCCAGCTCCGCACCCAGCTCGGCACGGCCCTCGGCGTCGAGGAAGATATCGATGCGCGCGCGTGCGCCGATGCGCATGTGGTGGTTGCACTTGGGGCAGACGTCGAGGGTCTTTTCCAGCTCCGGACGATACAGCACGGCTTCGCAGGACGGGCACTTGTGCCACAGCCCCTCGGGTACCGAACTCTTCTTGACCTCCGAACGCATGATCGATGGGATCAGTTTGTCTACCAACCAGTTGCTCATGCTTTGTTTCTCCAGTAGTGGATGGCAGCGACCCGCTGTTGCCTGGCCGCGCCGCCCTTGAACTCAAAAATCATCGTGACAAACATGCAGCCGCTCAGGGCCACTGCACTTCAATAGATTGACCGGCACGCGCACGTGCCGTGCCGGGGCGCCGAACATCGTCAGGCCGCCCACGGCCGCGAATGCTATGGACGATGACGCCACGCGCCCCGTCACATTCGCGCTCACGCCCCGCGCACTGCACGCAGGAACGCGTCGATCTTCTGCGCATCCTTGATGCCCTTGGCCTGCTCCACCCCACCGCTGACGTCGACCGCCCAGGGTTTGACCCGGGCGATGGCCTCAGCGACGTTGTCAGGCGACAGGCCGCCCGCCAGGACCACCGGTTTGCTCAACCGGGCCGGAATCAACGACCAGTCGAAGGACTGTCCGGTGCCGCCCGGCACCCCAGCCACGTAGGCATCGAGCAACAAAGCGCTGGCGCCGGCGTACTGCTGGCACGCGGCCTCAAGATCGTCGCCTGGACGTACCCGCAATGCCTTCATCCATGGACGACCATGGCCTTCGCATTGCGCTGGGGTCTCGTCGCCATGGAACTGCAACAGGTCGAGCGGGACCGCATCGAGGATTTCGCCCACCTCACAGCGCGAGGCGTCGACGAACAGACCGACCGTGGTCACGAAGGGCGGCAACGCCTGAACGATGGCCCGCGCCTGTTGAACGTTCACCGCCCGTGGGCTCTTGGCATAGAACACCAG
The DNA here is from genome assembly GCF_054508135.1 of Pseudomonas sp. MLB6B. Lineage (NCBI taxonomy): Bacteria > Pseudomonadati > Pseudomonadota > Gammaproteobacteria > Pseudomonadales > Pseudomonadaceae > Pseudomonas > Pseudomonas sp. MLB6B. The sequence continues at coordinate 3,866,391 of NZ_CP199313.1, forward strand.
ACCGATGGCGTCGGCACCGGCGCGCGCCGCGGCCAGCGCATCTTCCACTCGAGTGATCCCACAGATCTTGCTGCGAACGTTGTTCATATGCTGCGAACCCTTGGCAAATGAGGGGGCGGATATTAACAAAGCGAGACCGCCCCGTCAGTCAACCAAGGTTTCGTAGCCGGTCAAAAAGTGTGGACCGATGTAACGCTGCGGCAATGCGTACTGTTCGGGATACTCCACCTGCACCAGATACAACCCATAGGGATGCGCAGTCACGCCGCCGTGACGCCGATCGCGTCCTTCCAGCACTTCGCGTGCCCATGTCACGGGTCGCTCGCCCGCACCGATGGTCATCAACACGCCGGCGATGTTGCGCACCATGTGGTGCAGGAACGCCGTGGCGCGCACGTCGAGCACGATCATGCGCTCATGGCGGGTGACGCGCAGGTGGTGGATGTGTTTGATCGGGGATTTGGCCTGGCACTGGCTGGCGCGAAAAGCGCTGAAATCGTGAGTGCCCAGCAGGTGCTCGGCCGCTTCGGCCATGCGCTGCACATCCAGCGGGCGATGATTCCAGGTGACCTCTTCGGCCAGGTGCGCCGGGCGGATGGGGTCATTGTAGATGACATACCGATAGCGCCGTGCGGTCGCCTTAAAGCGGGCATGGAAATCGGCAGGCATCGCCTGTGCCCAGCTGACGCTGATGTCATGGGGCAGGTTGAAATTGGTGCCCATGGTCCAGGCGCGCTCGTCGCGCACGGCTCGGGTATCGAAATGCACGACCTGCCCGCAGCCATGCACACCGGCATCGGTACGCCCGGCGCACGAGACGCTGATCGGTTCGTCGGCCACCTTTGACAGCGCCTTTTCCAGCGCTTGCTGCACGCTGGCGACGCCGCTGGCCTGACGTTGCCAGCCGCGGTAGCGCGAGCCTTTGTATTCCACGCCCAGGGCGATGCGGGTCATACCTTCGGCGGCTGATTCGGCCGCGTCATTGTCGAAGTTGTTCAAGAAAACCAGACCTGTGGATCGAACGAGCCCCGGATTATATCAGCGACACGCACAAGGGAAACGCTTGCCGGCCAGATCGGGGACAACGCCGATGCCCACGTGCAGGCCCACCGGCATCGGCTGAGCCGATCAGACCAGGCGAGCGAGCAGCTCTTGGGCCTCCTTGCGCTGCCCTTCGTCACCGTCCTTGACCACTTCGTCGAGGATGTCGCGCGCGCCCTGATGGTCACCCATGTCGACGTAGGCACGGGCCAGGTCAAGCTTGGTGGTCACTTCGTCGGTGCCGGAGAAGAAATCGAAGTCGAGGTCGTCGACCGGATCGGCCGCTTGTACGGCGCCCGTGTCCAGCGGCGGCGACTCGAGGTCCTGGGACAGCTTGTCCAACTCGGCATTGACGTCGTCGACCTCCGAAGCGAAGTTGCGCGCCGCTGGCGAATCGTCGTCCAGCGACAGCGACAGATCGAAATCGTCGGACAGGTCGGCAACTGGCTCGGTGCTGGCAGCCGGTGTTTGTGCCTCGGGCGAAGCATTGGCCAGATCGGCCGAATCGGTATCGCTCAGGTCGAAATCGGCAAAATCGTCCAGGGCCAGCGGATCATCGGCGCGTGGCTCCTTATCGGCGACGGGCGCCAGGGCTTCGAGTTGCGCCTGGGCCAACAAGGTTTCGAAATCGTCATCGGCTTGCGCGTCGGCCTTCGCGGCAACAGGCTCGGCCGCCGCGCCCAGCGCCGGCCCGAAGTCGGCGATCGGCTCGACCTCATCCAGGCGGGTGTCTACCGCCGTGGCACTGCTAGCGGAGGTTGCAGGCTTGTCCAGGTTCAGGTCGAAGTCATCGCCTAGTGTTGGGCTGTCTGTGGCATTCGAATTCCGCGCTGCGTCCTGGCCCGGCTCGGCAGTGGCTCGAGCCGCCGCGACAGGCGCCTGAGCCGCTGCTGCCTCGGTTTGCTCATGGAGCAGTTGCTGAACGTACTGCTGGTCCATTTCGGCCGCCAGGGCCGCTGCGCTCAAGCCCGTCGCCAGTGCCAACATGGCCGGGTAACGCGCTTTCAGGTCGTCGACCTCGGCGCGGTGGCGTCCGTCTTTGGGCAGCAGTTGCTCCTGACCCGAGAACGCGTCCTGATCGCCTTGCCGGGCGTAGACCTCCATCAACACCAAGCGCGCTTCGCTGCGCCGCGGATAGTACTGCACCAGAGGCTCGAGCAACTGCGCAGCCTGGTTGAGCTGACCGGCCCTGAGGTGCTGACGTGCCTGGGCGATGGTCTGGCCCACTGGGTCCGGTTCGGCGCCAGGCGCGGCATCGGCCGACGCAGCGGCAGCCGATGCCGCCACCACGGCCGGCGACAGCGTGACGGTAGGAGCGTGCAGCGCATCGTCGTCCAGCGGCATGTCGAAATCGGGGTCGCGCGGCCCTTCCTCTTCTAAGGCACGGGCCATGCGCAGGTGCTTTTCGGCTTCCTGGTCGGCCTTGCGTTTACGCAGCAGCAACAGCACCAGCAACAGCAGCACCAGGAATAGCGAACCTGCGATCAGCCCGAGCAACAACGGGTTGCCAAGCAATTCGTCGAGTGTGTCGCCACGGGCCGACTCCTCGTCCGCGGTGGTGTGTTGTTCGGCATCGGGCGTGGTATCGACCGCAGCCGGGGCGGGTTCGACCACCGGCGCGATCGGCGCTGGATCGGCCACCACCGGCGCCACCTGGCCGGGTGCCGTAGCCTGTGCTTGCACCGTGGCCTGGGCAGGGTCGGTCGCCGGCGCAGCGCCCTGCGCTTCGAGCCGCGCCAGCTGATCATTCTTCAGCGCGATCAGCTTTTCCAGCTTGTCCAGCTGGCTCTGCAGATCGCCCATGCGGCTTTTGAGTTCTTCGTTGTCCCGGCGGCTGGTGTCGAGGCTTTCCTGCGCCACGGCCAATTGGTCGCTGAGCGCTTCGGTGCTGGCGCTGCCTGGCTGGTTGCCCGGTGAGACCAGGCGCAGGTTGTCGCCTTGGGCGATGCGCTCTGGCGTCGCCTGGGCCTCGCCGCGACGGGTGGCGTCCAACTGCCGCGCACGCGGCCCCAGACGCCGGCCTTCGCGCCACGCGGCGTACTGCTCGGCCACTTCGGCCACCGCCTCGTTTTGCGGAATGCTCTGGATCTGCTGCCGGTCGGGCAGGCGCAACACCTGGCCGGTCTTGAGCTGGTTGATGTTGTTGCCGATGAACGCGTCGGGGTTCAGCGCCTGGATGGCCACCATGGCCTGCTGGATCGAGCCGCCGTTGCTGTTGCGCGCGGCGATCTGCCACAAGGTGTCACGGCGCTTGGTGGTGTAATTGGCTGCCTGGCTCTGCGCCGGCGCGATGGCGGCGTCAGCCTTGGGCCGTTCGGCGACCGGACGGTTCAGCGGCAGGTTGTAGTCGCGCAGCAAGCGGCCCTGGGGCCACATGACCTGAACCAGGAAACGTACCACCGGCGCTGGCAGCGGCTGGGTTGAAGTCACTCGCACGATGCTGCGGCCGTTGGGCGTGATGACCGGCGTGAATACCAGATTCTGCAAGTAATCGGGGTAGGCCACGCCGGCTTTGTTGAAGTCTTCGGGCGGCGCCAGGGTCGGGACGATTTCGGCGGCGGTGGTATCGCGCACGTCGAGCAACTCGATCTCAGCGTCCAGCGGCTGGTTCTGCGCCGAGTTCAGGGTCAACTCACCCAGTACCAGGGCGTTGGCCGCACCCGACGACAATGCCGAAGCTGCCGCGATGGCGAGTAACCGTTTGCGAAATCGAAGCATGACCCAGTCCTTGTAAGAATCGTCCCGAAACCCGCGCGGCTTCGAAGCAAAATAGCGATCCAGTATCTTTTACAGCATGTGTTTAAGCAACAATTGGGCAACTTGCACAGCGTTCAGTGCCGCACCTTTGCGTACATTGTCCGTGGTCAGCCAGAGGTTGAGCTGCTCCGGCTCATCGATGCCCAGACGGACCCGTCCAACATAGACCACATCCTGGCCCACCGCGTCGCCGACCGGCGTGGGATAGTCATCGGCCTCGACCCGTTCGATGCTGGCCGCGCCGTCGAGTTCGGCGAGCACGGCAGGCAAATCGACCGGTTGGCGACTCTGCACGCTGACACTGTAGCTATCGCCGAAGAACACCGGGACTTGAATGCAGGTGACCGAGATCTTCAGCGATGGCAGGCCGAGCAGCACGCGCAGCTCACTCACCAAGCGCCGCTCGAGCACGGTATGGCCCTGCCCGTCTTCGGTGCCGACGCGCGGCAACAGGTTGAAGGCCACTTGCCGATCGAAGAACTGCGGCTCCAATGGACGAGCATTGAGCAGCTCGGCCGTTTGCCGCGCCAGCTCGTTGACCGCCTCGCGGCCCTGGGCCGACACCGCCACGCACGCAGTGACCTGCACACGCTCGATGTCCAGTTGCCGCTTGAGCGGCGCCAACGCCACTGCCAGGGCCACGGCGGCGGCGCTCGGGCTGGTGATCCAGGCCGGCTGCGGCAACCCCTCCAGCACTTGGGCATTGGCTTCGGGCACCAGCGGCACGGCACCGGCCAACGCGCCGGACAGGTCGATGACCGCGCAACCCGCTTGCCGGGCCTTTTCGGCGAAGCTATGGCTCACGGCCGCGCCAGCGGCGAAGAACACCAGGCGCACTTGACTGAAATCGAAACTATCGACCTCGCGCACGCGCAGCTTCTTGCCAGCGAACATCACGCTGCTGCCGGCCGATTCCATGCTGGCCAACAGATGCAACGTCGCGACCGGAAAGGCCAGCTCTTCGAGAATCTGTACAAGGGTTTCACCGACGCTGCCGGTGGCGCCGACGACGGCAATGTTGAAAGCGGGGTTCATGCAGGCATGGCCTCTGGCGAAACGGGACCGGCACTGTACCCGCATTGGCCGAACCTAGCCAAGGCAAGGCCCCTATCCTCTGGCGCAGCCCGGCACCGGCCATAAAGAAAAAAACCCGCTCTGGCACTGGCCGGAGCGGGCTTTCTCTACGATGCTAGGCGCTTCGATCAACGCTCCAGCAGGATACGCAGCATGCGCCGCAGCGGCTCGGCCGCACCCCACAGCAGTTGGTCGCCCACGGTGAAGGCACCCAGGTAGTGCGAACCCATGTTCAGTTTGCGCAAGCGCCCTACCGGGACGTTCAGCGTGCCGGTGACCTGAGTCGGCGACAGCTCCTGCATGCTGATGTCGCGGTGGTTGGGCACCAGCTTCACCCAGGGGTTGTGCTGGCTGATCATGCCTTCGATATCGGCCAGCGGCACGTCCTTGTTCAGCTTGATGGTCAGGGCCTGGCTGTGGCAACGCATGGCGCCGATGCGCACACAGATCCCGTCCACCGGAATCGGGTTCTTGAAACGACCCAGGATCTTGTTGGTTTCGGCCTGGGCTTTCCATTCCTCACGGCTCTGGCCGTTGGGCAGCTCTTTGTCAATCCAGGGGATCAGGCTGCCGGCGAGCGGCACACCGAAGTTTTCCGTTGGATAGGCATCGCTGCGCATCGCTTCGGCGACCTTGCGGTCGATGTCGAGGATGGCACTGGCCGGGTTGGCCAGGTCGTCGGCGACCGTGGCGTGGGTCGAGCCCATCTGCAGGATCAGCTCACGCATGTTCTGCGCACCGGCGCCGGAGGCCGCCTGGTAGGTCATGGCGGTCATCCACTCGACCAGCCCTGCCTCGAACAGGCCGCCCAGGCCCATCAGCATCAGGCTGACGGTGCAGTTGCCACCGATGTAGTTCTTGGTGCCGATGTCGAGTTGGTGGTCGATGACCTTGCGGTTGACCGGATCGAGCACGATCACCGCGTCGTCCTGCATGCGCAGCGACGAGGCAGCATCGATCCAGTAACCCTGCCAGCCCGCCTCGCGCAGCTTGGGGAACACTTCGTTAGTGTAGTCGCCGCCCTGGCAGGTCAGAATGACGTCGAGGGTCTTGAGCTCATCAATGCTATAGGCATCCTTGAGCGGGGCGGTTTCCTTGCCGACATTGGGGCTTTGGCCACCCACGTTGGAAGTGGTGAAGAAGACCGGTTCGATCAGATCGAAATCCTGTTCTTCGAGCATCCGCTGCATGAGCACGGAACCGACCATTCCACGCCAACCGATCAGACCAACACGTTTCATCGCAACTACACCTTTGCTAAAAGTGGGCCGCCACCGACAGGGAAGAGGTGGCGGGCCAGAGAGATTACAGATTCCGCAGGGCCGCGACTACTGCATCGCCCATTTCTCGGGTACCGACCTTGCGGCTGCCCTTGGAGAAGATGTCGCCGGTACGCAGACCCTGGTCCAGTACCTGGCTGACGGCCTGCTCGATGGCGTCGGCGGCCTGGGCCTGGTCGAAGCTGTAGCGCAGCATCATCGACACCGACAGGATGGTCGCCAGCGGGTTGGCGATGCCCTGACCGGCGATGTCCGGCGCCGAACCGTGGCAGGGTTCGTACATGCCCTTGTTGTGGGCGTCGAGCGAGGCCGAGGGCAGCATGCCGATGGAGCCGGTGAGCATTGAGGCTTCATCGGAAAGGATGTCGCCGAACATGTTGTCGGTGACCATTACGTCGAACTGCTTGGGCGCGCGCACCAGTTGCATGGCGGCGTTGTCCACGTACATGTGGCTGAGCTCGACGTCCGGATAGTCCTTGGCCACCTCCTCCACCACTTCTCGCCACAATTGGCTGGAAGCCAGGACGTTGGCCTTGTCGACCGAGCAGAGCTTCTTGCCGCGTACGCGCGCCATGTCGAAGCCGACACGGGCGATGCGGCGGATCTCGCTTTCACTGTACGGCAAGGTGTCGTAGGCCTGGCGCTCCCCGCCTTCGAGCTCGCGCTGGCCGCGCGGCGCGCCGAAGTAGATGCCGCCGGTGAGCTCGCGCACGATGAGGATGTCGAGCCCCGAAACGATCTCGGGCTTGAGCGACGACGCGTCGGCCAGTTGCGGATAGAGGATCGCCGGGCGCAGGTTGGCGAACAGACCGAGCTGCGCGCGGATCTTCAGCAGACCACGTTCAGGGCGGATGTCGCGCTCGATCTTGTCCCATTTCGGCCCACCGACCGCGCCCAGCAACACCGCATCGGCGCGACGCGCCCGCTCCAGGGTTTCGTCGGCCAGCGGCACGCCGTGCTTGTCGATGGCCGCGCCACCGATGACATCGTGCTCGAGGGAGAAGCCCAGTTCGAACTTGTCGTTGGCGACGTCCAGCACCTTGACGGCCTCGGCCATGATTTCCGGACCGATGCCATCACCTGGGAGAATCAGAATCTGCTTGCTCATGCGTTCCTCTATGCCTTGGATCGGAGCGGCACAGGTGGCCGCGCCGGGAAAGTCTAGTGCGGTCGACGCCGTCAGCTCTCAGAGCCGAACCGACGCTCGCCGTCGATCTACTGATAGTGCAGTAGCGCTGCGCCCAACGCACGGGGTGGTTGGGCAGGATATGGCGCTGTGTGCAGGCCGCAGTGCGGCATCACGCACGCACCGGTAGCCTTGGAGCCCTCACGCGTCGCGGAACAGCCAAGGCTGGCTGGCGCGGTGTTCGCGCTCGAAAGCCTTGATCGATTCGCTGTCCTGCAAGGTCAGGCCGATGTCGTCGAGGCCGTTGAGCAGGCAGTGCTTGCGGAAGGCGTCGATCTCGAAATGCAGCACCTTGCCATCGGGACGGGTTACGGCCTGCGCCTGCAAGTCGACCACCAATTGATAGCCAGGAGAGGCCTCGACTTGCTTGAACAGCTCATCGACCTCCTCGTCACTGAGAATGATCGGCAACAGGCCGTTCTTGAAGCTGTTGTTGTAGAAGATGTCGGCGAAGCTCGGCGCGATCACGCTGCGGAAGCCGTATTCGTCCAGCGCCCAGGGCGCGTGCTCGCGGCTCGAGCCACAGCCGAAGTTCTCGCGCGCGAGCAAGACGCTGGCGCCTTGGTAACGTGCGTGGTTGAGGACGAACTCGGTGTTCAGCGGACGCTTGCTGTTGTCCTGATAAGGCTGCCCCACGTCCAGATAGCGCCATTCGTCGAACAGGTTCGGACCGAAGCCGGTGCGTTTGATCGACTTGAGAAACTGCTTGGGGATGATCTGGTCGGTGTCGACGTTGGCGCGATCCAATGGCGCGACCAAACCGGTGTGCTGGGTAAAGGCTTTCATGCTGCGCTCCCTTGGATCAACTCGCGGACATCGATGAAGTGGCCGGTCACGGCCGCAGCGGCGGCCATCGCCGGGCTGACCAGGTGGGTACGGCCACCGGCGCCCTGCCGACCTTCGAAGTTGCGGTTGGAGGTGGACGCGCAATGCTCGCCACTTTCCAGGCGGTCCGGGTTCATCGCCAGGCACATCGAGCAGCCCGGCTCACGCCATTCGAAGCCCGCTTCGACGAAGATCTTGTCCAGCCCTTCGCGCTCGGCCTGGGCCTTGACCAGGCCCGAACCTGGCACCACCAGCGCCTGCTTGACGTTGGCGGCCACTTTGCGCCCCTTGGCGATGGCCGCAGCGGCGCGCAGGTCTTCGATGCGCGAGTTGGTGCACGAGCCGATGAACACGCGGTCGAGCTTGATGTCGGTGATCGCCTGGTTAGCGCTCAGGCCCATGTAGCGCAGCGCGCGTTCGATGGAGCCACGCTTGACCAGGTCAGGCTCGGCGGCAGGGTCCGGCACGCGCTGGTCGACGGCCAGGACCATCTCCGGCGAGGTGCCCCAGCTGACCTGCGGCTTGATCTGCGTGGCATCCAATTCGACCACGGTGTCGAACACGGCGTCGGCGTCGGATACCAGACCCTTCCAGGCGGCGATGGCCAACGGCCACTGCTCGCCCTTGGGCGCATACGGGCGGCCTTCGACGTAATCGACGGTGGTGTCGTCGACGGCGACCAACCCAACCCGGGCACCGGCTTCGATCGACATGTTGCAGATGGTCATGCGCCCTTCCATCGACAGATCGCGGATGGCGCTGCCGGCGAACTCCATGGCGTGACCGTTGCCGCCCGCCGTGCCGATTTCGCCGATCACGGCGAGCACGATGTCCTTGGCGGTGACGCCGCCCGGCAACTGGCCTTCGACACGTACCAGCATGTTCTTCATTTTTTTGGCCACCAGGCACTGGGTGGCCAGCACGTGCTCCACTTCGGAGGTGCCGATACCGTGGGCCAGCGCGCCGAAGGCGCCATGGGTGGAGGTGTGCGAGTCGCCGCAGACCACGGTCATGCCCGGCAAGGTGGCGCCCTGCTCGGGGCTGATGACGTGGACGATGCCCTGGCGCTCGTCGTTCATCTTGAATTCGACGATGCCATATTCGTCGCAGTTCTCGTCGAGGGTCTGCACTTGCAGACGCGAGACCTGGTCGGCGATGGCGGCGATACCGCCCTTGCGCTCTGGCGTGGTCGGCACGTTGTGGTCGGGAGTGGCGATGTTGGTATCGATGCGCCAGGGTTGGCGCTTGGCCAGACGCAGGCCCTCGAAGGCCTGGGGCGAAGTCACTTCATGGATGATGTGGCGATCGATGTAGATCAGCGACGAACCATCGTCACGGCGCTTGACCTCATGTGCTTCCCAGAGCTTGTCGTAGAGCGTTTTGCCAGCCATCGGACTGTTCCTCATCAGCGTCTTTCTATGCCAAAGACCACTTGGCTTGTATGGGCGAATGCTATGGGGTTACATTGAATAACTCAAATTCATATTTTTCATACTTTGCATAACCGTTAGGAATTCCGATTTCCATGGACTTGGCCAACCTCAGCGCCTTCATCGCCGTTGCCGAGTGCAGCAGTTTTTCCGGGGCCGGCGAGCGCCTGCACCTCACCCAGCCGGCGATCAGCAAACGTATCGCCGGCCTCGAGCAGCAGCTCGACGTGCGCCTGTTCGACCGCCTGGGCCGCGAGGTGAACCTGACCGAGGCCGGCCGTGCGCTGCTGCCGCGGGCCTATCAGATTCTCAATGTGCTCGACGATACACGACGCGCACTGACCAATCTGACCGGCGAAGTCGGGGGCCGCCTGACCCTCGCCACCAGCCATCACATCGGCCTGCATCGTCTGCCCCCGCTGTTGCGTACGTTCACCCGCCAGTACCCGGAAGTGGCACTGGACATTCAGTTCATGGATTCGGAAGCGGCCTACGATGAAATTCTCCATGGTCGCGCCGAAGTCGCCGTCATCACCCTGGCCCCCGAGCCACACCCACTGGTGCGTGCCGTACCGGTCTGGACCGATGCCCTGGATTTCGTCGCCGCGCCCGAGCATCCGCTGGCGCGCGGCAGAGGGGTCACACTGGCCGAGGTCGCGGCGCATTCGGCGGTATTTCCCGGTGGCAATACCTTCACCCACCACATCGTGCAGCGCCTGTTCGAAAGCCAGGGTTTGGCGCCGAACATCGCCATGAGCACCAATTACCTGGAAACCATCAAGATGATGGTTTCGATCGGCCTGGCCTGGAGCGTGTTGCCCCGCACCATGCTCGACGAGCAGGTCGCCTCCATCGCCTTGGACGGTGTGCAGTTGTCGCGGCGTCTGGGCTATATCCAGCACACCGAACGAACGCTATCCAACGCGGCCAAAGCCTTCATGGCGCTGCTCGACAGCTCTGCCGACGTGGCCTGAACTTCTGCCAGAACGCCATTCACCGCCAGGGACGCCGCTCGGCCAAGGTCTGCTACCGATGCCCAACTCCACCGATCACCTCGTGCGCCTGCCGCGCATCCCCGCCATCGACCCACAGGCCTCGGAGCAAGCCTGGCAGAACGCTCCGCAATTGCTCGCCGCGCTCAACGGCGCGCACCTGGGCGCCTGGCTGTGGGACATCGACAGCGGCCGCGTAAGCTGGTCGCGCGGCACCCATGCGCTGTTCGGCTTCGATCCGCAATGCGCGCTGCCCCACGACCTCGACTACCTCGACCTGCTGCCCGAAGAAGACCGCGAGCGCACCCGCCAGGCGTTCCAGGCCGTGCTCGACGGCCAGCCGGTGCGCCAGGCCATGCGCCACCGCATCCGCTGGCCCGACGGCAGCCTGCACTGGCTGGAAATCAGCGGCAGCCTGACGCTGGACGACAACGGGCGGCGGCAGATGATTGGCGTGGTGCGCGAAGTCACCCGCCAGCGCGAACGCGAAACCGCGCTGATGAATTCGGAAAAGCGCTTCGCTACGCTGTTCCAGCTTAGTCCGGACGTCATCCTGCTCAGCCGCCGCCACGACGGCATGATCTTCGAAGTCAACCAGCACTTTGAACACACCCTGGGCTGGCCGAGCGCCCATGTCATCGGCAGGACCACGTTGGAGGTGGGGCTGTGGGTGGACCTGCGGCACCGCTTGCAAGTACTGGAAGCCACGCGCGACAACAGTGGCCCGGTGACCCTCGAGGTGCAGTTCCGAGCCATGGACGGGCAAGTCCACGATGGCATTCTCTCGACCCAGAGCATCGAACTCGAAGGCGTCACGCACCTGATCAGCACCTTCGTCGACACTAGCGAACGCAAGCGCGGCGAACAGGCTTTGCTGGACAGCCAGGAACGGCTCGACCTGGCACTGGACTCGGCGCAATTGGGCACCTGGGATTGGCACATTCCCAGCGGCCTGCTCTATGGCTCGGCCCGTGCGGCGCAGTTGCACGGGCTCGAGCCGGTGGCGTTCCACGAATCGTTCGAAGCGTTTTTCGAAGGCGTATCCGAGCCTGAGCGCACGGACATGCGCAAGGCCTACCGCAGCCTGCGCGAGGGGCCGGCCGGCAATTACCAGATCACTTACCGCGTGCAACTCCCGCAAGGCGCGTCGCGCTACATCGAAAGCCGCGCGCGGCTGTATCGCGACGACCAGGGCCAGCCGCTGCGCATGGCCGGCACCCTGCTCGACATCACCGAACAGGTGGAGCGCGAGCAGCGCCTTAGCGCTTCGGAGGAAAAATTCGCCAGCCTGTTCCTGGTCAGTCCCGATCCGATCTGCGTCACTCGCCAAGACACGGGCCAGTTCGTCGAAATCAACCCGGCCTTCACCCAGACGTTCGGCTGGCACGCCGACCAGGTGATCGGCCGTACCTGCGAACAACTCGATCTATGGGTGGGTGCGGCGCAGCGCATCGAGCACCGCGAGCGAGCGCTGCTGGGCGAGAAGCTGGACAACGTCGCCGTGCAGGTACATCACCGCGATGGCGCTGCGCTGACCTGCGTGATTTCCAGCCGCTCGATCCGTGTTGGCGACCAACCCTGCCGTGTGACCACCCTACGCGACATCACTCAACAGCAGCGCGCCGAGGCAGCGCTCAAGGCCAGTGAAGAAAAGTTCGCCAAGGCCTTCCACTCCAGCCCTGACGCCATCACCATCACCGAATTCGCCACGGGCCGCTACGTCGAGATCAACGACGGATTCTGCCGCCTGACCGGCTATAGCGCCTACGAAGTGCTCGGTCGCACTGCGCGCGACCTGGGTATCTGGGCCGATGACGAGCAGCGTGCTGGGTTGATCTCCGAAGTGAGAACCAAGGGCCGGGCGCTCAATCGGGAAATGCTGGCGCGCAGCAAACGCGGCGACATCCTCAACGTGGAAGTGTCGGTGGAGCCGATCACGCTCAACGACGTCGAATGCCTGTTGCTGACCGCACGCGACGTCAGCCTGCTGCGCGCGGCCCAGGCGCAGATCCGTCACCTCGCCTACCACGACCCTTTGACCAACCTCCCCAACCGCGCCCTGCTGATGGATCGCCTCAGCCAGCAGATCGCCTGGTTGCGCCAGCGCGACCTGAGAGGCGCCCTGCTGTTTCTCGACCTCGACCACTTCAAGCACATCAACGATTCCCTGGGCCACCCGGTGGGCGATGCAGTGCTCAAGATCATCACCGCTCGCCTGGAAGCCAGTGTGCGCCAGCACGACACGGTCGCACGCCTGGGCGGCGACGAGTTTGTGGTGCTGATCAGCGGACTGCAAGGCTGCCGCGAGACGGTCGAGCGCACCGTCCGAGAGTTGGCTGACACCTTGAGGGGCCTGCTCGCCGAGCCAATGTCGCTCGAAGGCCAGTGCTTGCAGGTGACGCCCAGCATCGGTGTGGCGCTGATACCCGACCATGGCACGACGCCTGCCGACCTGCTCAAACGCGCGGACATCGCCCTCTATCGCGCCAAGGATTTCGGGCGCAACACGACGCAGCTCTTCCACGACACCATGCAAAAGGCCGCCAGCGAGCGCTTGCGCATGGAAAACGAACTGCGCGCGGCGTTGGCCCGGGATGAGCTGGCGCTGCACTACCAGCCCCAGGTCGATGCGCGCGTACAGCGCATCATCGGTGCTGAAGTGCTGCTGCGCTGGCATCACCCGCAACTGGGCCAGCAATCGCCGGGGCAGTTCATTCAGGTGCTCGAAGAGAGCGGGCTGATCGTCGAGGTGGGCCACTGGATTCTCGATCAGGCCTGCGCGGCCTGCGCCGCTCTGGTCGAAGGCGGCCTGGTCGATGCGCAGACGTTCAGCCTGTGCGTGAACATCAGTCCGCGGCAATTCCGCCAAAGCGACTTCGTCGAGCGCGTGTTGCGCAGCCTCGCGGCGTATCGTTTGCCCCCTCGCGTACTCACATTGGAGATCACCGAGGGCATCGTCATCCGCAATCTGGAGGACACCATCGGCAAGATGCATGAACTCAAACGCCAGGGCGTGGGCTTTGCGATGGACGATTTCGGCACCGGCTACTCCTCGCTCACTTACCTCAAGCGCTTGCCCGTCGATGCCTTGAAGATCGATCAGACCTTCGTACGCGACGCAACCACCGACCCCAACGACGCCGAGATCGTCCGGGCCATCGTGGCCATGGCGCACAGCCTGGGCTTGGCAGTCATTGCCGAAGGCGTGGAACAGCCCGAGCAACTGGCCTTCCTCGAGCGTTTGGGCTGTCACTGTTACCAAGGCTACCTGCACAGCCGACCGCTGCCGCTCGAGCGATTCCGCGCCTTGCTCGAACAGACGAGGTACTAGCGGCAATGAAAAAGGGCACCCGAAGGTGCCCTTTCTTGCAGCGTGCTACCGGGAAGCGCTCTACCGGATCAGTTCAGCACGTTGGCCTCACCATTGATCGGGATGCGCTTGGCCTTGGCTTCTTCCGGTACCAGGCGCAGCAGCTCGATATTGAGCAAGCCGTTGGCCAGGCCTGCGGCCTTGACCTCGATGTGGTCGGCCAGGCGGAACGACAGTTTGAAGGCGCGTTGTGCGATGCCTTGGTGCAGGTAGGTCACCTCATTGGCGCCCGCGTCGCGCTTGCTGCCGGTTACCGTAAGCACACCCTTTTCCACTTGCAGGTCCAGGTCTTCTTCGAGAAAACCTGCCGCAGCAATGACGATGCGGTATTGATCGTCACCGTGGCGTTCCACGTTGTAGGGTGGGTAGCTGCTGCCCGACTCATTACGGGCGGCCGATTCGAACAGGTCGTTGAAGCGGTCGAAGCCAACGGAATGGCGGAACAGGGGAGCGAGAGAGAAAGCGGTAGTCATGGTCATAAACTCCTGAGATTCAGCAAGTAAAGTCACTGCGCGACCCGACTTCGGCATCGCGTACTCAAATAGATAGGGGCCGACAAACCGCTTTCAAGGCGTGTGCTGAAAATTTTTTCGCTTGCCCTCAGGCCACATGCATATCGTCGTGGTGCTTGGAAGTGATAGGCAGATCCAACAGCTGGGTGATGGCCTGGCAGTCGTCGCTGCGCCGTACCTGCGCGAACAGCACCACCGCTTCGGGGTAGCTGCGCGTCAGCATGGCCAACCATTGCTTCAACCGGCCTGGCGCATAGCGTGGCGACAATTTGTCCTGGGCCTGCTTCCAGAAGCACTGCAGCAGTGGCAGCAAGGCGGTCCATTGCAGCGGTTCGTAAGCCTGCCCGCTGCGGGCTGCAGCGATCTGCAGGGCAAGGTCCGGACGCGACACCAGGCCACGGCCCAGCATGATGTGCTCTGCGCCACTGACCTCGCGACAGCGCTGCCAATCTTCGACGGTCCAGATTTCGCCATTGGCGAACACAGGCACCCGGACCACGTCCTGCACCCGCGCTACCCACTCCCAATGCGCAGGCGGCTTGTAGCCCTGGACCTTGGTACGGGCATGCACCACCAGGTGCTGCGCCCCGCCCTCCGCCAATGCCGTGGCGCACTCCAAGGCGCCGTCCGGCGTCTCGAAGCCCAAGCGCATCTTGGCCGTGACGGGTATGTGCGAAGGGACGGCGCGGCGCACCTCACGGACGATGGCATGCAGCAGTTCGGGCTCTTTGAGCAGCACGGCGCCACCGCGCGATTTGTTCACCGTCTTGGCCGGGCAACCGAAGTTCAGGTCGATCACCGGTGCACCCAGCTCGCAGGCCAAGGCGGCATTATCGGCCAGGCAAAGGGGATCGGAGCCGAGTAGTTGCACGCGCATGGGCACCCCTGCCGCCGTCTGCGCGCCGTTGCGCAGTTCGGGCGCCAGCTTGTGGAACGAAGATGCCGGCAGCAGACGATCGCTGATGCGGATGAATTCGGTGACGCACCAGTCGACACCCCCGACTCGCGTCAGCACGTCGCGTAGGATGTTGTCGACCAGCCCCTCCATGGGGGCCAAGGCAATTTGCATAAACGACTCTCGGGGAAAAGACGACCGCGCAGGGCAGTCGTTCAAGCACTGGCCATGGCCGGCCCGTAGCCTTCGATGAATTCTTTCGGCATGCGCTTGGGCTTGCCGGTGGACAGCTCGATACAGGCGAATGTGGTTTGCGCACGCAGCAACGTAGCGCCATCACGCGGCCGTTTGAGCTGAAAGCGTCTCTGCATGCGTAAGCGCTGGTCCCATTCGACGATCCAGGTCGCCAGTTGCAGCTCGTCGTCTTCGTAACCGGCCGCCAAGTAATCGATTTCGTGGCGAACCACGGCCATGGCGCGATCCAGCCGACGGTATTCGACCAGGTCCAGACCCAGACGCTGGGAATGGCGCCAGGCGCAACGCTCCAGCCAGGTGACGTAAGCGGCATTGTTGGCGTGGCCGAGGCCGTCGATGTCTTCCGCGCCGATGCGCAGCTCGATGATGAATGGCGTTGGCAAGTCCCAGCTCATGGCGGCTCCGACGATCAGGTGAACGACCGAGTTTAACGGATGTATCTTCGGGTTGCAGACCGCAAGCCAAGGCGGAGGCATGACCGGATGCCGGAAAAAACAAAAGGCCCATTCAATATGCGAATGAGCCTTTGAAGTCTCGCAAAACGCGAGTGAAAATGGCGTCCCCTAGGGGACTCGAACCCCTGTTACCGCCGTGAAAGGGCGGTGTCCTAGGCCACTAGACGAAGGGGACTTGTAACCTTCGTGCAGACGCGTATTCACGCATCCTGGCAGAAATGGTGGAGCTAAGCGGGATCGAACCGCTGACCTCCTGCATGCCATGCAGGCGCTCTCCCAGCTGAGCTATAGCCCCGAAAACAAAAGACTCACTCAATCTGCGAGTGAGCCCCTTTAAGTCCCACAAAACGCGGGAAAAAGTGGCGTCCCCTAGGGGACTCGAACCCCTGTTACCGCCGTGAAAGGGCGGTGTCCTAGGCCACTAGACGAAGGGGACTTGTAACCTTCGTGCAGATGCGCGCTAACGCATCCTGGCAAAATTGGTGGAGCTAAGCGGGATCGAACCGCTGACCTCCTGCATGCCATGCAGGCGCTCTCCCAGCTGAGCTATAGCCCCGGATTTCTAGCCTCTCGGCCCAGCGACGAAACGACCATCGCTTGTGTAAAACTGGCGTCCCCTAGGGGACTCGAACCCCTGTTACCGCCGTGAAAGGGCGGTGTCCTAGGCCACTAGACGAAGGGGACGAACCTTCTTACCTTCAAGACCAGGCGCTGTACCGGGTCTTGCTTCATGGTTTCAATCATGAAGCGGAATGTGGTGGAGCTAAGCGGGATCGAACCGCTGACCTCCTGCATGCCATGCAGGCGCTCTCCCAGCTGAGCTATAGCCCCACAATGTCTCGATCAACCGAACCGCTGGCTGGGTGCCTGGCGCTTCATGGTGGTTCATCGCTGTGGACGGGGCGCATGTTAAGTTCAGAGCGCTAGCCTGTCAAACTTATTTTCGAAAAATATCAAAAAAAATTTCTCAGATAACAGTCACTTACCGCCCTGCCCTAGCGCGAACGCCCTTGGCTGCGCAGACCGCGGCTTTCACCACGGCCTGTTGGGCACAAAGCTCACCTGCATGCATGCCTTCAGGCGATGGTCGCCAGCAGCTTTTCCCACTCCTTGTTCTCTTTCTTGGACACGCCGCCCAGCAGGTCCAACGCCTGGCGCAGGCGATAACGGGTAAGGTCCGGCCCAAGGATTTCCATGGCGTCGAGCACCGAGACCGAACTGGCTTGGCCAGTGATGGCGGCGAACATCAGCGGCATCGCATCGCGCAGCTTCAACGACAATGCCTCGACTACGGCCTGAATGCAGGCGGTGATGCGCTCCTTCTCCCACTGCCGTAAGCCTTCGAGCTTCCACAGAATCAGTTGCACGACCTGGCGGACCTGATCGGCACTGAGTTTCTTGCTTTCGAACAGCCTGGCATCGGGCTTCACGCCACCTTCGAAGAAGAAGCCACCCAGGGGCACGACCTGACTGAAGGTTTCCACACGACCCTGCACGTGCGGAGCGATCTGCATCATGTAGTCGCTGTTGAAGGCCCACTTCTGCAAGCGCGCGGCAAACTGCTCGACCGGCAACTCACGCAGCCACTGACCGTTGAGCCACGACAGCTTTTCGATATCGAAAATCGGCCCGCCCAAGGAAACGCGGGACAGGTCGAAGTGCTCGACCATCTCGGCCAGCGAGAACTTCTCACGCTCGTCGGGCATCGACCAGCCCATACGCCCCAGGTAGTTGAGCATGGCTTCGGGCATGAAGCCCATGCGCTCGTAGAAGGTCACCGACGTTGGATTCTTGCGTTTGGACAGTTTGCTCTTGTCCGGATTGCGCAGCAGCGGCATGTAGCACAGTTTGGGCTGCTCCCAACCGAAGTACTCGTAGAGCTTGATGAGCTTGGGCGCCGAAGGCAGCCATTCCTCGCCACGCAGCACATGGGTGATGCCCATGAGGTGGTCGTCGACCACGTTGGCCAGGAAGTAGGTCGGCAGGCCGTCGTTCTTCATCAGCACCTGCATGTCCATGCGATCCCAAGGGATCTCCACGTCGCCACGCAGCATGTCCGGCACCACGCACACACCTTCGCTGGGCACTTTCATGCGGATCACATGCGGCTCGCCTGCGGCAAGGCGGCGTTGCACGTCTTCTTCGCTCAGTTGCAGGGCGCGACCGTCATAGCGCGGGGTTTCGCCACGGGCCGTCTGTTCGGCACGCATCTGCTCGAGCTCTTCGGCCGTGCAGAAGCAGTAGAAGGCATGCCCGGCATCGACCAGTTGCTTGGCGTAGCGGGCATAGATCTCACCGCGCTCGCTCTGCCGATACGGGCCGTGCGGGCCACCCACGTCGGGGCCTTCGTTCCACTCGATGCCGAGCCAGCGCAACGCGTCGAAAATCTGCTGTTCCGACTCGCGAGTCGAGCGCAGTTGATCGGTGTCTTCGATACGCAGGATGAACTCACCGCCGTGCTGCTTGGCGAAGCAGTAGTTGAACAGGGCGATGTAGGCGGTGCCGACATGAGGATCGCCGGTGGGCGATGGCGCGATACGCGTGCGAACGGTGGTCATGGAAGGTCTCGAAGGGCAATGAAACAAAGGCGCGAATGGTAGCAGGGAGCAGGCATGCTGCTCCAGCCATGGCAGCTTCGGGTCGTGAATGACCCAAACCTTGAGCGGATCTGAAGGGTACAGGGCGGACCGGCGTGGCACGACCCGCCCTGCCCTTCAGTCCATCACGTGGTGATCAACCGATCGCGCAGCTTGCCCACTTCGTCACGCAGCTGCGCCGCGGTCTCGAACTCCAGGTCTCGTGCAGCCTGGAACATGCGCTCCTCGAGCTGCTTGATGCGCTTGGTTATGTCGGCCGGGGTCTTGAGCTCGGCCTCGGCCCGTGCGCTCTCTTCCGCCGCCTTCGCCGCACCCTTGCGCTTCTTGCTACGCGCACCAGGCACGGTGGCGCCTTCGAGGATATCGGTGATGTCCTTGACCACGCCCTTGGGCACGATGCCGTGCGCTTCGTTGAACGCCATCTGCTTCTCGCGCCGCCGCTCGGTTTCATCGATGGCCCGGCGCATGGAACCGGTGATCTGGTCGCCGTACAGAATGGCGCGGCCATTGAGGTTGCGCGCTGCACGACCAATGGTCTGGATCAGCGAGCGATCGGAGCGCAGGAAGCCCTCTTTGTCCGCATCGAGGATCGCCACCAGCGACACCTCCGGCATGTCTAGACCTTCGCGCAGCAGATTGATCCCCACCAGCACGTCGAAGGTACCCAGGCGCAGATCGCGGATGATCTCGACCCGTTCCACGGTGTCGATGTCCGAGTGAAGGTAACGCACTTTGACGCCGTGGTCGGCCAGGTAGTCGGTCAGGTCTTCGGACATGCGCTTGGTAAGCGTAGTGGCGAGTACCCGTTCGCCAATCTCCACGCGCTTACGGATCTCCGACAACAAGTCGTCGACCTGGGTCAGCGCCGAACGCACTTCCACGGGTGGATCGACCAGCCCGGTGGGGCGCACCACCTGCTCCACGACGCGCCCGGCGTGTTCGGTTTCGTAAGGCCCGGGCGTGGCCGAGACGAAGATGGTCTGCGGCGTAATGGCTTCCCACTCGTCGAAACGCATAGGCCGGTTGTCCAACGCCGATGGCAGGCGGAAGCCATACTCCACCAGGGTTTCCTTGCGCGAGCGGTCGCCTTTGTACATCGCGCCGACCTGAGGCACGCTGACGTGCGACTCGTCGATCACCAACAGCGCATCAGCGGGCAGGTAGTCGTACAAGGTGGGCGGCGCAGCGCCCGAAGGGCGCCCGGACAGGTAGCGGGAGTAGTTCTCGATGCCGTTGCAATAGCCCAGCTCCAGCATCATCTCCAGGTCGAAGCGGGTCCGCTGCTCGAGACGCTGGGCTTCGACCAGCTTGTTCTGCTTATGCAGGTATTCGAGCCGGTCCTTGAGCTCGACCTTGATGCCCTCGATTGCCTCCAGCAGAGTGCCACGCGGGGTGACGTAGTGGGTCTTGGGGTAGAAGGTGAAACGCGGCAGCTTGCGGATCACTTCACCGGTCAACGGATCGAAAGCGGCGATGTTCTCCACTTCGTCGTCGAACAGCTCGATGCGGATGGCTTCGAGGTCCGACTCGGCCGGGAATACGTCGATTACATCGCCGCGCACCCTGAACGTGGCGCGAGCGAAGTCGATCTCATTGCGCGTGTATTGCAGGTCAGCGAGACGGCGCAGCAGCGCGCGCTGGTCGAGCTTGTCGCCGCGGTCGATGTGCAGCACCATCTTCAGGTAGGTGTCCGGGCTGCCTAGACCGTAGATGCACGATACCGTGGTGACGATGATGGCATCGCGCCGTTCGAGCAGGGCCTTGGTGGCCGACAGGCGCATCTGCTCGATGTGGTCGTTGATCGAGGCATCCTTCTCGATGAAGGTGTCGGACGACGGCACATAGGCTTCGGGCTGGTAGTAGTCGTAATAGGAAACGAAATATTCGACCGCGTTGTTGGGGAAGAACGCTTTGAACTCCCCGTACAGCTGCGCCGCCAGGGTTTTGTTGGGCGCCAGGATCAGCGTAGGGCGTTTCACCTGGGCGATGACGTTGGCAATGCTGAAGGTCTTACCGGAGCCGGTGACGCCGAGCAAGGTCTGATGCGCAAGCCCGGCGTCGATGCCTTCGACCATCTGGCGGATGGCTTCGGGCTGGTCGCCAGCGGGCTCGAAGCGGGTAACGAGCTGGAACTCGGACATGAGAAACCTCTGCCACCTGTAAATTTAACCAGTAGTTTATACCCATTCGGGCAGGCTGGAGAACCCTTTCCCCAGCCACCCGACCGGTCGCTATGCAGTGGACCGGGCCAACCGATCAATGGTTGGAAAAAAATCGCGTCAAAAGCTGGAAAACCTGCGCCAGACTGTCGCAGTGCAGCAAGGTCATCACTATACTGACTCCCCGTTTGTGCACCGCTTCAGTGCATGTGGGCTGAAGGGTGCGCGTGCTCCCATCCTTCAATCAGAGCCAAGGTAAAATGAGCCTGTTTTCCGCTGTCGAGCTGGCACCCCGCGATCCCATTCTGGGCCTCAACGAAGCATTCAACGCCGACCCCCGCACCGATAAGGTCAACTTGGGTGTAGGCGTTTATTCCGACGAAGCCGGTCGAATTCCGCTGCTGCGTGCCGTGATCGAAGCCGAGCGTCAGCGCACCGAGCAGCAGCTCTCGCGTGGCTACCTGCCCATCGACGGCATCGCCAGCTACGACCAGGCGGTACAGAAGCTGTTGTTCGGCGCCGAGTCGCCTTTGCTGGCCGCCGGCCGGGTCGTCACCGTGCAGGCGGTGGGCGGCACGGGCGCCTTGAAGATCGGTGCCGACTTCCTCAAGCGCCTGAGCCCCGGCGCCGTCGTGGCGATCAGCGATCCAAGCTGGGAAAACCACCGTGCGTTGTTCGAAACCGCAGGTTTCCCGGTGCAGAACTACCGCTACTACGACGCTGCCAGCCACGACGTCAACCGCACCGGCATGCTCGAAGACCTCGAACGACTGCCGTCGGGTTCGGTCATCGTGCTGCACGCCTGCTGCCATAACCCAACCGGCGTCGACCTGAGCCTGGACGACTGGAAAAACGTGTTGGACGTGGTCAAGGCCAAGGGTCATGTGCCCTTCCTCGACATGGCTTATCAAGGGTTTGGCGACGGCATCGACGAAGACGCTTTCGCCGTGCGCCTGTTCGCCGAATCCGGCCTGGACTTCTTCGTGTCCAGTTCGTTCTCCAAGTCCTTCTCGCTGTATGGCGAGCGTGTCGGCGCGCTGTCGATCGTCACGGGCTCGAAGGATGAGGCCACGCGCGTGCTGTCGCAGGTCAAGCGGGTGATTCGCACCACCTACTCCAACCCACCGACCCACGGCGCCAGCGTGGTCGCGGCAGTGCTCAACAGCCCTGAACTGCGGCAGATGTGGGAGACCGAACTGGGTGAGATGCGCCAGCGCATCCACGGCATGCGCAAGCAGATGGTCGAATTGCTGGCCCACTACGGCGCGCAGCGCGATTTCAGCTTCGTCGGCCGCCAGCGTGGCATGTTCTCCTACTCGGGCCTGAGCGCCGAGCAGGTGGCGCGCTTGAAAGAGCAGTTCGGCATCTATGCGCTGGACACCGGGCGCATCTGCGTCGCGGCGCTCAATCAGTCGAACATCCACGTCGTGACCAAGGTCATCGTGGAAGTGCTGTGACGCTAAAAACGCAAAGGGGAAGGTTGACTTCCCCTTTGCAATCAGTAACATACGCATACATTCCGCGATAGCTCAGTCGGTAGAGCAAATGACTGTTAATCATTGGGTCCCTGGTTCGAGTCCAGGTCGCGGAGCCAAACAAAAAACCTCCAGATGCGCACGCACTGGAGGTTTTTTTATGGTCGACCCATGAGTCGCGAGCGTCGGCTCACTCGGTCTCGCCAATCGGATAGAACGTCCCTGAACTCCATACGCCCAGCCATTGCCGACCATCGATGGTCTTGGGTACGGCCAGCTCCACCATCTGATAGAAGACATTGCGATTGATCAGCGCATGCAGGTTGTCGTGCACGCGCAAGTAGGGCGATGGCTCGGCCGAATGGGCATCGACCTTCACCTCTATCGGATGCTCCGGCCCTGCTTCGACCTGCTCGTCGACCTGGGTGGTGAAGCGCAGCACCTGTTGCTCGCCCTGCCCTGTCACCTCGAGCAGCACCGCCACGAAGGGCGCATCGTCGACGCGAATGCCAACCTTCTCGACCGGTGTGACCAGAAAGTAGTCGTTGCCCTCGCGGCGCAGGATCGATGAGAACAAGCGCACCATAGGTTTGCGCCCAATGGGCGTACCCAGGTAGTACCAAGTGCCATCGCGGGCGATGCGCATGTCGATGTCGCCGCAGAAATCCGGATTCCACAGGTGCACAGGCGCACGCGCCTGTCCTTTGGGAATCTGTGCCAGCAATTCACCCGCCTTGTCCGACTCGGTCATCACACCCTCAGCGACTCATGCCCAGAAGGCTTCGAGCGTACTCGCGCATGGGGGCACCGAGCAAATCTTCGGGTTTATTGTCGTGCAGCGTCAACAATCCGCCACGGCTTTTGATGCGCACGGTATCGATCAGGTAACGGGTGCTGGTCTCGATGAGCATCATCTGCACCACGCCCGAATCCCAGCCCAGCCGGTCGACCGCCTGTTCGTCGTACCATTGGTCGCCATTGCCGATACGGTCATCGGTGCGCGCGTAGCGGGTGTAAAGCACGTAATGCGCGCCCAGCGAACGCGCCTGCGCCAGCGCCTCTTCCAGGCCCAGCGGTCCGTCGGCGCGGCGCACCAGGGGGAAATATTCGACGAAGGCTTTGAAAGCCTCTTCAGCCACCACGTTCTGCCGGGGTTGCGGCCCTTTACCGGGCGGCACGAAGGCGCCCTGGCCGATCAGGATGTAGGAATCGGGCTGAAGGCGGATCGACAAGGTACGCCGGGTATCACTGTGATCGAGCAAGCCGGCGTCACTCATGTGATAGCGCACCCCCTCGCCCATGTCGCTCACGTTCATGCAGCCGCTCAACGCACAAAACGCCAGCAGCGAAACCAGACTCCGCATCCTTCCTCTCCCTGCCGGCGTCGAAAACCCGGCGTTCAAGGGTGCAATGCAGCTTTTGCGCCAGGTGTGCGAACGGTGCGCAGGATCAGGCCAGCGGTTCCGGATCGCGCTTGCGCTTGTTGCCCATGCGCACGCCGATGTCCATCAAAAACTGGAAGAACCCTTCCTGATCTTCCAGCACATTGCTCCAGAACGGCGAATGGTACAGAGCCACCGCACCATGGACCAACGCCCAGGCGGCGCAATAATGGAAGTACGGTGGGACGTCTTCAAGCTTGCCCTCGCTGATGCGGCCTTTGATGAGCAAGGTCAGGCGTTCGAAGTTCGAAGCGCGGATGCGGTGCAGCTCCTCGACCATCTCCGGCACTTGGTTGCCTTTGACGACCTTCTCTTCGAGCCGGTCGAACAGGCGGTAACGTTGAGGGTCGCGCATGCGGAATTCGAAATAGGCGCGCGACAAGGCTTCCCGATCGCGGTCGACGTCGTCGGAATGCAACAACCGGTTGAGGTCACCCTCGTAGTCGAGCATCAGCCGCAGGTAGATCTCGGCCTTGGACTTGAAATGCTTGTAGATCGTGCCTTTGCCGATGCCGACGGTGTCAGCGATCAGCTCGACGGTAACGCTGTCTTCGCCTTGCTCAAGAAACAGCTTGAGGGAGGTATCGAGGATTTCCTGCTCGCGGCGGCGAAACTCACGGACCTTACGAGATTCTTTCTGCATGGGGAGGACTGGCTGAAAAACGAAGCGGATTATTATGCCTAACCGTCAGCAAATTGCACGGAACATCGAAATCGACGCCAGTGGGCGATGACCTGGAGCAACCCGCGAAGCTGGCCCTTCTTGCCAAGGCCTGGGCCGACCGTTCGGCGGCACATCGCCCATCTGTTTAAAAAGTGATCACCTTGACTGGCACTGTGCCAATCCTGACCAATACTGATAAAGGCCGACGCCTGGCACCCCCCTGGCCATGCGTCGGCACAGGCGCCATGGACCGAGCGCCTTTTGTTCTACTCCTAATGGTCTTGACCCGGACTCCGCCCCCCCGGACCCGGGTTTTTTTTGCCTGGCTGGCAGGGCCGTCAAGCCACCCGCGCCAGCGGGAACAACCGTTTGAAGTTCTCGGTGGTCTGTTCGGCCAAGCCCTCATAGCTTTCGCCGCGCACCGAGGCGACGAACTCCGCCACCTCACGTACGTATTGCGGCAGGTTGGGCTTGCCACGGTGGGGGATCGGTGCGAGATAGGGCGAGTCGGTTTCCACCAGCAAGCGATCGGCAGGCACCTGCCGTGCGACGTCGCGCAGGGCGTCGGCATTGCGGAAAGTGACGATACCCGAGAGCGATATGTAGTAGCCCAAATCCAGTGCCGCCTTGGCCATCGCCCAGTCTTCGGTGAAGCAGTGCAGAACGCCGGCCTGCGGCAAGCTGAATTCGCGCAGCAGGTCCAAGGTGTCGGCGCGGGCGGCACGGGTGTGCACCACAACCGGCTTGCCTGTCTGCTGCGAAGCTTGCAGATGCAAGCGGAACGAGGCTTGTTGCACTTCGGCAGCCTCGGGTTCGTAGTGATAGTCCAAGCCGGTTTCGCCAATCGCGACGACATGCGGATGGGCCAGCTCGCCCAGCAACCAGTCGAGGGCCGGAGCTTGGCCTGGCGTCACATCGAGGGGATGGATGCCCACGGCGCAATCGACGTCGGCGTACTGCTCGCTGAGCGCCTTGACCGCACCGGCGTTGTCGGCACTGACGCCGATGCACAGGAAGTGCCCTACCCCCCGATCGCGCGCCGCTTGCAACGCGGTATCTAGCGAACCTTGGTGGCTGCTGAGGTCAAGTCGATCGAGGTGGCAATGCGAATCTACGAGCATAGAAAAACAGGTATCCGTCGGAAAATGGGGATTCAGCGCGAAGCGGGCAGTTGCGCGAAGCGGGCCAGCAAGGCCTCGAGCAACAAAGCGCGGTTGAGGTTGGCTTTGCCGAGCACTTTTTGCCGCTGCTCCAGCACCCACACTTGCAGGTCGAGCACGGTGGATTGGCGGCTTTTCTGTGCCAGGTACTGGACGACCTTGCGCATGTCGGCCATGCCCAAGCCTTGTTCGTCCTGGGTCAGCTGATAGCGCAGTACCAGATGCGACCAGTCGCAGAACCAATCGAACAGGCGCAGCAACGGCACGCCGTTCCAGGCTTCAGCCAGTTGGCTAGGCGACTTCTGCTGCTTGAGCAGCTTCTTCACCCCCTCGACCACCAGCGCGCGCTGCTCGCGCACGCCCTGCTCCTGCAAGGTAACGGCCAACAGTGCCGATCCACAGGCCAGGGCCAGTAGTTCTTCACGCTCCTGGGCATCGGCCTCGGGCAGTGCCGTGGCCAGATACGCCTGGCTCTGGGCCTGATCGGGCAGCGGGCAGGCGATCTGCTGGCAGCGGCTCTTGACGGTCGCCAGCAATCGGCTCGGCTGGTGGCTGACCAACACCAGCACAGTATCGCCCGAGGGCTCTTCCAGGCTTTTGAGCAGCGCGTTCGCGGCATTGAGGTTCATCGCCTCGGCCGGTTCGATGACCACCACTTTGCGCCCGCCCAGTTGCGCGGTCTGCACGACGAACGCCACCAGCTCGCGGACCTGGTCGACCTTGATCGGCTTGTCGGCTTCCTCAGGCTGCAAGACGAAGTGGTCGGGGTGCGTGCCGGCCTGCAACAGCAGGCATGACTTGCACTGCCCACAGGCGTCTCCCGCCTGCGGCCGCTGGCATAGCAGCAGCGCCATCAACCGCTCGGCCAGCGCGCGCTTGCCGATGCCCTGCGGGCCATGCAACAGATAGGCATGGGCATGCCGGTCACGGCCCGCCATTTGCTGCCACAACGAGGTCTGCCAAGGGAAGGCTTCAGCCACGGCACCGATCCAGAATGTCGGGCAACAGCCCATCGAGCTGACGCTGCACGCTTTCCAGGGGCTGTGCAGCGTCGATCAGACGGTAGCGCTCGGGAGCCGTGCCAGCGCGTTCAAGGTAGGTGCGGCGCACCGCTTCGAAGAAGTCGCGGCCTTCCTGCTCGAAGCGGTCCAGCCTGCCGCGGGCTGCGGCACGCGCCAGACCCACTTGTACCGGCAGGTCGAAGATCAGGGTCATGTCCGGGCGCAAGGCGCCCTGCACGAAGTCTTCCAGAACGGCGATGCGCGATACGGGCAACCCGCGCCCGCCACCCTGATAGGCGTAGGTAGCATCGGTGAACCGATCGCAGATCACCACCGCGCCGCGCGTCAGCGCGGGCTGGATCACTTGCGCCAAGTGCTGGGCGCGGGCAGCGAACATCAACAACAGTTCGGTATCGGTGGCCATGGCCTCGTTGCCGGGTTCGAGCAGCAGTTCGCGAATACGCTCCGCCAGCGGCGTACCGCCTGGCTCGCGACTCAGCACCACCTCCACACCCTGTTCACGCAAGCGTGTGGCCAGGTATTCACGATTGGTGGTCTTGCCAGCGCCTTCCGGCCCTTCAAGAGTAATAAACAAGCCGCTCACGGGCAGTCCTTAACGAGTAGTGTCGGGCGCCGGCGTCTGCGCAGGCGCAGCCGGTGCAACGGTGTCGGGCTCGGTGCCGACGCCAGGGGGAATGCTTTCTTGGGACGCAGCAGGTGCTGAGTCGGCAGGTACGCTCTGAGCGGGCTCCGGCGTAGAGGTACTCGGCGCCGCAGGGCTGGAGCGATAGTCGGCACGCCGCTTGATCTGGAATTCGCGTACAGCGGAATTATGATCTTCCAAATCGTCGGAGAACACGTGGCTGCCATCGCCGCGCGCCACGAAATACAGGCTGCTGCCGTCGGCCGGGTTGAGCGCGGCATGAATCGCCTCACGCCCGACCATGGCGATCGGCGTGGGTGGCAACCCGGTCATGGTGTAGGTGTTGTAGGGAGTAGGCTCGCGCAGGTCGGCACGGGTGATGCGCCCGTTGTAGCGCTCGCCCATGCCATAGATGACCGTAGGGTCGGTCTGCAACATCATGCCCAGGCGCAGACGGCGGATGAACACGCCAGCGATCTGCCTGCGCTCTTGCGGGATACCGGTTTCCTTTTCCACCAGCGACGCCATGATCAGGGCCTGGTATGGATCACGGTAAGGCAGGCCGGTGGCGCGCTCCGCCCACTCCTTGGCCAGCACCTCGTCCAGACGCTGGTAAGCCTGCTGCAACAATTCGACGTCGGTCATGCCGCGCACGAACCGATAGGTGTCAGGGAAGAAGCGCCCCTCGGGAAACACGCCGGAATGGCCGAGTTTTTCCATCACTTCAGTGTCGCTCAGACCCTCGAGGGTATGCTCGAGGGTGTCATGGCGAGCCAATGCCGAACGCACCTGACGGAAGTTCCAGCCTTCGACCAAGGTGAGCGTGTACTGCACCACATCGCCCCGGCGCCAGGCGCCGAACAATTCGCCCATGGTCATGCCCGGCGTCAGCCGGTATTCGCCGGTGTGCAGGGCGGTGTCGGCCATGTTGAAACGCCAGTACAAACGTAGCCACAGGGCTTCATCGAGCAGCCCTTCGCTCTGCATGCGGTAGAACATGCGGTTGGGCGTGGTGCCGGTGGGGACTTCGAGCATACGTTCTTCGCTCAACCGGAGCGGCTGGTCAACCACCGACTGGACCTTCCAGGCCGCCCAGCCAAACGTCAGGCCGGCTAGAACCAGGCCTATTTCCAGGAGCAGGAGGATTTTACGTCTCACGAATCAGGCTTCCAGTAGCGTACGGGCAAAGGCCTGCAGTTTACGGGTGAGCGGGCCTGGCGACCAGTTCAGCGTATCCAGAGCACGCACCGGCCACACGCCATACACGCTGTTGCAGACGAATACTTCGTCAGCCTGTTCCAGCCCTGGCATCGTGACCTCGCCGACCTGCACGTCGATGCCCTGGGCCGTCGCATGCTCGAGCAAGGCACCGCGCATCACGCCTGCCACACCGCAGCGGGACAGGTCGGCGGTCAGCAGCCGACCATGGCTGACCACGAACAGGTTGCTGTACACACCCTCGACGACCCGACCCTGCATGTCGCGCATCAAGCCTTCGGCGTGCTCGGCGTCCTGCCACTCCGCACGGGCCAGCACCTGCTCCAGACGATTGAGGTGCTTGAGGCCCGCCAACAAAGGTTGCTCGGCCAGGCGCGTGCGGCAGGGGTACAGCCGTACGCCGGCCTCGGCATGGGCCTCGGGATAGTTCGGCAAAGGGGCGCCTTGCAGCAGACGATGCGGTTCGGCGGCCGGCGCGCTGGCATAGCCACGCTGGCTATCGCCGCGCGTGAGGATCAGCTTGGCCACACCCTCGCCGAGTGCGCTGGCATAACGCAGGATTTCTTCGCGTATCAGCGCGATGTCGGCGGGAATGAGCAGGCGCTGGCAGCCCTGCGCCAGCCGCGCGAGGTGTGCGTCGAGCAAACTCGGCCGCCCCCCTCGCACGGCGATGGTCTCGAACAGACCATCGCCGTAGGCCAAACCCCGATTCTGCAGGTTCACTGCAGTCGCCGGCTGACCGTCGATCCAACTGTGCATCAGCCAGGGAACCTGCGGAACACCAGCGAGCCGTTGGTGCCGCCAAAGCCGAAGGAGTTGGACAGCACCACGTCGATCGGCATGCTACGCGCCTGGTGCGGCACGAAGTCCAGGTCGCAACCTTCGTCCGGCTCGTCCAGGTTGATGGTGGGCGGTGCCATCTGGCTGTTGATCGCCAGTACGCTGAAAATCGCTTCCACAGCCCCAGCAGCGCCCAGCAGGTGGCCGGTCATCGACTTGGTCGAGCTGACTGCGACGCTATAGGCATGCTCGCCGAATACCCGCTTGATCGCCGACACTTCGGCGAGGTCGCCGGCAGGTGTCGACGTGCCATGGGCATTGATGTAGCTGACTTCATGCGGCTCTATACCGGCATCGCGCAAGGCATTGGCCATGCAGCGCGCAGCGCCCTCCCCGTCTTCGGGTGGAGAAGTCATGTGGAAAGCATCGCCGCTCATGCCGAAGCCGACCAGCTCGGCATAGATGGTCGCACCGCGCGCCTGGGCATGGCTGAGCTCTTCGAGCACCAGCGCACCGGCACCGTCGGACAGGACGAAACCGTCGCGTCCTTTGTCCCACGGCCGGCTCGCCCGAGTCGGTTCATCGTTGCGCGTGGACAAGGCACGCGAGGCACCGAAGCCGCCCATACCCAAGCCACACGCCGCCATTTCGGCGCCACCGGCGATCATCACGTCGGCTTCGCCATAGGCGATGTTGCGCGCAGCCATGCCGATGCAATGCGTGCCCGTGGTGCAGGCTGTGGAAACGGCGTAGTTAGGGCCTTGCAGTCCCAGATGGATGGACAGAAAGCCCGAGATCATGTTGATGATCGAACCGGGGACGAAGAACGGCGAAATCCGCCGCGGGCCTTGTTCGTGCAAGGTCCGGCTGGTGTCTTCGATGTTGGTCAGGCCGCCGATGCCCGAGCCCATCGCCACGCCGATGCGCTCGCGGTTGTCGTCGGTGATGTCCAGCCCGGCATTGCGCACCGCCTGAAAACCGGCCGCAAGACCATATTGGATGAACAGGTCGAGCTTACGCGCTTCTTTGGGCGACAAGTACTGCTCGACTTCGAAGCCCTTGACCGAACCGCCAAAACGGGTGGAGTAGGCAGACAGATCCGTATGCTCGATCGGACCGATACCACTGCGGCCGGCCAGAATACCCTGCCATGTGCTCGGCACATCGGTGCCCAGTGGCGACAGCATCCCCATACCGGTGACCACGACGCGTCTACGCGACACAGAACTCTCCTTTTGAAATAACTACTGTTCTCGCAAAGAAAAAACCGCACGCCAGTGACGGCAGTGCGGTTTTTCTCGACAAGAAGCGTCGACTACAAACGGCTTAAGCAGCCTGGTGATTATTGATGTAGTCGATGGCAGATTGTACGGTAGTGATTTTTTCAGCTTCTTCGTCAGGAATCTCGGTTTCGAATTCCTCTTCCAGAGCCATCACCAGCTCAACGGTGTCAAGCGAATCGGCACCCAGGTCGTCGACGAAAGACTTCTCGTTGGTCACATCTTCTTCTTTAACGCCCAGTTGCTCGGCAACGATTTTCTTGACGCGTTCTTCGATGGTGCTCATACCTTGTTTTCACTCCTAATGGACATATGTCAGGCAGCTGACCGGTGAGTAATTTTATAGAAAGACGCCTGCTTTTCAAGCTTAATGCGTCACCTCATGGTCACCCGACCCGCTGCCTGGAATCTGGATGCAGCTTTATAACGGATTTTAAGGTCGCAGTCTGGCTATTTTTCTGCGCAATCCATCACATTGAGTTGCTGGTTACATGTACATCCCGCCGTTCACAGGCACGGTAGCACCCGTAACGTAGGCGGCGCCTTCGGACGCCAGGAACGACACCACATTGGCGATTTCCTGTGCTTGGCCCAAGCGGCCCAGAGGAATCTGGGTCTGCAGGGATTCGCGTTGCGCTTCTGGCAATTCACGCGTCATGTCGGTATCGATGAAACCTGGCGTCACCGAATTGACCGTGATGTTGCGCGAGCCGACTTCACGCGCCAGGGCGCGACTGAAGCCTTCGAGGCCCGCCTTGGCAGCGGCGTAGTTGACCTGGCCGGCATTACCCATGGCCCCGACCACCGAGCCGATGCTGATGATACGGCCCCATTTGGCCTTGGTCATGCCACGCAGCACGCCCTTGGACAGACGGTAAAGGCTGTTGAGGTTGGTATCGATAACGTCGAACCACTCGTCGTCTTTCATGCGCAGCATCAGGTTGTCACGCGTGATGCCGGCGTTGTTGACCAGGATGGTCGGCGCACCGAACTGCTCGCCGATGGCGGCCAACACGGAAGCTACGGACTCGTCACTGGTGACGTTGAGCGCCATGCCGGTGCCGGCAACGCCGTGCTCCTTGAGGGTCTCGGCGATGCGCTGAGCACCCGATTCGGACGTGGCCGTACCGATCACAGTGGCGCCCTGGCGGCCCAATTCGAGCGCGATGGCTTGACCGATGCCACGGCTGGCACCGGTGACGAGGGCGACTTTACCTTGCAGGCTCATGCAAGCTTCTCCTAGATCAGGCCAACGCCGCGCGGGTTGCGGCGAAGGCTTCAGGGGTATTGAGGTTGTAGGTGGTCACGCCATCGGCGCACCGTTTGTTCAAGCCGGCCAGGACCTTGCCCGGGCCGCACTCCACCAGGTTGACCGCACCTTGCGCGGCCAGCGTCTGCACGCATTCGACCCAACGCACGGGCTGATAAAGCTGGGCCAGCAGGTCTTGCTTGAGGGTGTCGAGGTCGCGAGGAATGGCTGCGCTGACATTCTGCACCAGGGGAATTGCCGGAGCCTGCCAGTCGATGGCGTTTACCGCTTCGGCGAAACGCTCGGCGGCAGGCTTCATCAACGCACAGTGCGACGGCACGCTGACCGCCAGCGGCAGCGCACGCTTGGCGCCGGCGGCCTTGCACAGCTCGATGGCGCGATCCACTGCGGCCTTGTCGCCCGCAATGACCACTTGCCCTGGAGAGTTGAAGTTGACCGCGCTGACGACCTGACCTTCGGCGGCCTGGGCACATAGCTCGATCACCTTCGCGTCGTCCAGGCCGAGAATCGCCGCCATACCGCCCTGCCCCGCGGGCACGGCGTCCTGCATGAGCTGCCCACGGCGCTCAACCAAACGTACGGCATCGGCCAGGGTCAAGCAGCCAGCCACGACCAGGGCGCTGTACTCGCCCAGGCTGTGGCCGGCGACGAACGCAGGACGGACATCGCACTGTTCTTGCCACAGACGCCACAGCGCGACTGACGCGGCAAGGATGGCGGGCTGAGTCTTGTCGGTTTGCGCCAACTGCTCTTCGGGGCCTTCCTGAATCAGTTCCCACAGGTCGTAGCCCAGCGCGGCCGAGGCCTCCCTGAAGGTTTCGACGATGCAGGGATGCTGCGCACCGAGTTCGGCGAGCATGCCCAGCGACTGGGAACCTTGCCCTGGAAAGACGAATGCGAGGGTTGCAGACATGGAACAGGCCCTTATGAAGAAGTGATCGGTGTACATGATCAGGCGCTTGGCCTGACAATCAGTCTGAAAACTTGGATGTAGAGGTCGACCAAGCGGTCACATTTAATCATTCAGCGATGTCATTGCCTAAGGCAAATGCCTTTCGAGAAGACCCGACAGACGTTGCGGCAGATTCACATGAATTTCGACCAACGCTCGCTCGATCGCGCTTTGAAAGCCCTGTACGCCGGTCGAACCGTGGCTTTTGATCACGATGCCTTGCAACCCCAACAGGCTCGCGCCGTTGTGCCGAGCGGGCGCGAGGTCCGCCCTTAGGCGCTTGAGCAATGGCAAGGCCAGCAGGCCTGCCAGGCGTGCCAGCAGCCCCTGGCGGAACAATGCCTGCAGACGCTCGGCAATCATGCCGACCAAGCCTTCGCTGGATTTGAGCACGGCATTGCCGACGAACCCGTCGCACACCACGACGTCCGCTTCGCCGCGGTACAGCCCATCACCCTCCACGAACCCCACGTAGTTGAGGTTGCCGGCCTCGCCGAGCAATGCTGCGGCTTGCCTGACCTGCTGGTTGCCCTTGATGTCCTCGGTACCACAGTTGAGCAAGCCGACACGTGGCTGCTCGATACCCAACGCCTGCGCCGCTACCGAGCCCATCACGGCGAACTGGTAGAGCTGCTGTGCGGTGCAATCGACGTTGGCGCCCAAATCCAGCAACTGGCAGAAGCCGCCGCGCGTGGGGATGGCCGCCACCATGGCTGGACGGTCGATGCCTGGCAGCGTCTTCAAGACAAACCGCGACAACGCCATCAGGGCACCCGTATTGCCGGCACTGACGCACGCCTGGGCCTTGCCGTCGCGCACCAGCTCCAACGCTACGCGCATCGAGGAATCCGGCTTACCCCGTAACGCCTGGCTGGGCCGCTCGTCCATACCGACCGCTTCGCTGGCTGCGACGATTTGCAGGCGCGCGCGTTCGGCAGCAGGCAGACCACTGACAAGCGATTCGATGAGGGAAGGTTGGCCGACGAGGGCCAGGTGCAGCGAGGGCGTAGCTTTGAGACAGGCGATGCTCGCCTGAACAATGAGACGGGGACCAAAGTCCCCGCCCATCGTATCGATCGCGACGATCGGAGCGGACAAGATTTACTCGTCAGCGCCCTTGTCGATCACTTTGCGGCCACGGTATACGCCTTCTGGCGAAACGTGGTGGCGCAGGTGAACTTCGCCGGTGCTCTTGTCTACCGACAGCGCGTTTTCCGACAGGGCGTCGTGCGAACGGCGCATGTCACGGGCAGAGCGGGATTTTTTGTTCTGCTGAACAGCCATAATTGATTAACTCCTAAACGTTTGGGTCACGCTTTAACTGCGCCAAAACACTGAACGGGTTGGACCGCGATACCTCGTCCTTGCCCGGCTCGGGCTCATCTGCACCGGCCGGCTGCTGGCATTCTTCCGGATGATGAGCAGGCACGATTGGCAGAGCGAGCAACAGCTCTTCTTCGATCAGCGCCTGCAGATCCAAAGGATCTTCGCCCAGTTCCAGCACGTCATAGCCTTTCGGCAACGACTGGGTATTCGCACCCTCCTTCACCACGGCGTAGGTACATTCGCTATGGATCGGCAGGGTGACCAGCTCAAGACAACGCTGGCAAACCATCTTGACTTCGACATCCAGCGCGGTGTGGACAACCACCGTGTGCTGTTCGTCTCGTTCAAAATCGAACTTCGCCTGCACCGTACCGACATCGTCGGAAAGCGGGTCGCAGAGTCTTTCCAAATCAGCGAGTGGCAGCGAACCTTGAAGGGTTACGCCGCGATCGGCCAATTTGCGCGGGTCAACGTGAGGTGGAATCGGGTCATTCAACATAGGCGCAGCATTCTAGGGACGCCCCCTACTCCTGTCAAAGGAAATTAGGCGGCATGTCGTATGTTAGGATCGGCCACCCGCTTCGGAGACCACCATGCTTCCTTTATTACTGGCTTCCAGCTCGCCCTATCGCCGCGAACTGCTGCAACGCCTGCGCCTGCCGTTCACCTGCGCGAGCCCCGACCTGGACGAGCGCCGCCTCGATCAGGAGCCAGCCGCCGCGCTGGTCCAGCGACTGGCCCAGGCCAAAGCGCGCGCCTTGGCCGACAGCCATCCGGACCACCTGATCATCGGCTCCGACCAGGTCGCAGTGCTGGGCGAGCAGATTCTGGGCAAGCCCCACACCGTCGAACGCGCCTGCGAGCAGTTGCTCGCAGCCAGCGGCCGCTCGGTCACCTTTCTCACAGGCCTGGCCCTGCTAAACACGGCGACCGGCCACTGCCAGGTCGACTGCATCGCTTTCACGGTCATCTTCCGCACCCTGGATCGCGCACGTATCGAGCGCTATGTCGAAGCCGAGCGTCCGCTCGATTGCGCTGGCAGCTTCAAAGCCGAAGGCCTGGGCATCAGCCTGTTTCAACGCATGCAGGGGGACGATCCGACGAGCTTGATCGGCCTGCCGCTGATTCGCCTGGTGGACATGCTGCTGGCTGAACAGGTACGCCTTCCCTGAATACGAAACGGGACGCGCCGTGATGACGACGCGCCCCGCTCATGAAGCCTTTTCTACCCTCAGCGCAAGGTCGGCCCTTGCAAGCCCATCCACAGCGCCAGGCGCTCGGCCATGCTGGTGCCGATGCGCTTGGAGAAGCGGTCGAACGGCGACTCCTGCACGGTAAAGTCGACCAACTCCTTCTCGCCTACCACCTCGCGCGCCACATAGCCGGCACTGCCCAGGCCATCCACCAGGCCCAGCGCCTTGGCCTGCTCGCCGGTCCAGACCAGGCCGCTGAACAGCTCGGGATGCTCCTTGTCCTTGAGCCGATCACCCCGACCTTGCTTGACCATGGCGATGAACTGCTGGTGCGTGGTGCTCAGCACGCCTTGCCAGAAGGCCGTCTCGTCCGGCTTTTGCGGCGAGAACGGATCGAGAAAGGCCTTGTGCTCGCCTGAGGTATACAGCCGCCGCTCGACGCCCAGCTTTTCCATGGTGCCGACGAAACCATAGCCCGCCGCGGTAACGCCGATCGAGCCGACCAGGCTAGCCTTGTCGGCATAGATCTCATCGGCCGCACTGGCAATGTAGTACGCCCCGGAGGCGCCCAGATCGGCGATCACCGCATATAGCTTGATGTCAGGATGCTCGCCGCGCAGTCGGCGGATTTCGTCGTATACATAGCCCGACTGCACTGGGCTGCCGCCTGGGCTGTTGATACGCAGCACCACGGCTTTGGTATTGGCATCCTCGAACGCCTCGCGCAGGCCTTTGACCAGATTGTCGGCACTGGCCGGCTCCCGATCGGCGATCACGCCTTGCAGCTCCACCAGCGCGGTATGGCTGGCACTGCGCTTGGAGGCGCCGTCGAAATCCAGCAGCGGCGTGAACAGCGCCAGCAGGCCGAACAGGTAGGCGAAAGTCAGAAGCTTGAAGAAGATGCCCCAGCGTCGCGCGCGCCGCTGTTCCTGCACACTGGCGAGCAGGGTCTTCTCCAGAAGCTTCCAGCTTTTGCGGTCCTCGTCGCCTTGCGACTCAGGAGATTTCCAAAGATCGGGCATGCCTACCTACCTTGAGCGTCAGCGGTGCTGGCCGGCCAGCCACTCGCGCAATTGGGAAAAATGACTGATGCACACCTGCGGGCCGAACTCGGCCAGCGCCTGCAACGACATAGCGCCATAGCCGACCGCTACCGAGTGCATGCCGGCGTTGCTGGCCATCTGCAAATCGAAAGCCGAGTCACCTACCATCAGCGCGCGCTCGGCAGGCACGGCGCAATGGCTCAGGATCTGCTCCAACATCAACGGGTGCGGCTTGCCGCGAGTCTCGTCCGCAGCACGGGTGATGTCGAAGTAATCCCCCCAGCCATTGGCCAGCAGCACGCGATCCAGGCCGCGGCGCGCCTTGCCGGTCGCCACCGCCATGCGATAGCCCTCGGCGCGAAAGGCGTCGAGCGACTCCACCACGCCGTCGAACAATGGCGAAGGCTGCTGGTCAAGGGCGATGTAGACGTCAGCATAGTGCTGGCGAAAGCGTGACACCTGTACGACATCCAGGTGGGGATACAAGGTACTGATCGCCTCGTCCAGCGCCAGGCCGATGATGCCCTTTACCGCTGCGTCATCGCTGCGCGGCTCACCCGCCCGATCGGCGGCCTCGGCCATTGATTGCACGATGCGCCCGATCGAGTCGGCCAGCGTGCCGTCCCAGTCGAAGATCAGCAGGTCATAGTCACGGCGCACTGAGACGCTCCACGGTCTGCGACCAGACGTCGTCGACCGGCGCTTCGAGCTTGAGCTCGCCACCGTCGGGCAGCGGTACGGTCAGCGCATAGGCATGCAGGAACAGGCGCTTGCCGCCCAGGTCGCGGATCTCCCGACTGAAGTCTTCGTCGCCGTATTTGCTGTCGCCGGCAATCATGTGCCCGGCATGCAAGGTGTGCACACGGATCTGGTGAGTGCGCCCGGTGATTGGCCGCGCTTCGACGATCGTGGCGAACTCGCCGAAACGGCGCAGTACGCGGAACATCGTCAGCGCATCCTTGCCCTCTTCGTTGACCTCGACCATACGCTCGCCCGAACGCAGGTTGCTTTTGAGCAGCGGCGCGTTGACCTGCTTCTTGGAGGTCGGCCAGTGGCCACGCACCAGCGCCATGTAACGCTTGTCGACGCCGTCGCCGCGCAACGCGGCGTGAAGGTGGCGCAGCATGCTGCGTTTCTTGGCGATCATCAGCAGGCCGGACGTATCGCGGTCCAGGCGGTGCACCAGCTCCAGCTCCTTGGCATCGGGACGCAATTGACGCAGCGCTTCGATCACGCCGAAGCTCAGGCCGCTGCCGCCGTGCACGGCGATGCCCGCCGGCTTGTTCATGACGATCAGCGCCTTGTCTTCGTAGACGATGGCTGCCTCAAGCCGCTGCAACAGGCCCTGGGCTACCGGCGCCGGCGCGTCACGCTCGGGCAGGCGCACCGGCGGAACGCGCACGATGTCGCCGGCCTGAAGCTTGTATTCGGGCTTGATTCGGCCTTTGTTCACACGCACTTCGCCCTTGCGCACGATGCGGTAGACCAAGGTCTTGGGCACGCCTTTGAGGGCGGTGATGAGGAAATTGTCGATGCGTTGGCCGGCAAGCTCCGGCGGAACTTCGATCAGCTGGACGCCGGAAGTCGGGGGGGTATTGGTTGTCATGGCGCGATCATAACAATTTGATGGATTTGAAGCACTTAATCATTGCTGATATAGTCGCGAGCGTCGCCATAAGCGGCAGATTGGCGGTAGATATGCAGTACGTAGCCGTACGGCAGCCCCAATCTTCGCAATTCTCGAGGACGCGAGGCCGTCCTACGGGGCTTTCGCCAGTTGTACGAACTGCCTGGAATCGCCACTCAGCGCTGTGTAGAGAAGACTGAAAATAAACGACGAGCGCGGCATCATGCCTGCTTCCCGATTCTTTTCGCATCACTCCCCCTCTGCCCTCCGCGTCGCTTCCCTGCATCGCCCGGCGAGGGTCTCGGAAATACCTGCCTCAGACATGAAATGGCGTCAGCTTTCTAGCGAAGCTGGCGAAAAATGCAACCCGTTGCGGATTCAGCGCGCGGCAGCACCCGAGTTTTCAAGGGATACGTGCAGGGTGGAGATGCATAGCCGCCGGACTGTGTAGATGCCAGGTTGGCGTCCACGGCCGGCGACTGATTCCTCCTCCTGACTGAGTGCACAGGGTTTGTTCGAGACGTCGCCCAGCGACGGTCAGGTGAGGTGATACAGGCGCAGAACGCGGACCATGCCGGCGACAACGGGCATGCCGGGCCTGACTTCAACGCAGCCTGACCGACACGCAAGCACTTATCGCCCACGCCCGACCTGCAAGGTTGATCCGCAGACCGCAGGCCACGTGGCACCACAGCAATCAGGACGCGTCGTCGCGACCACGGCAGGCTGGGCAACCGGCTGGTGTCGAATGTCGCTAGACACGGGGGTAGCCCGCTACCCTTTGCGCACCCAGGCACCGACCATGGAAAGTCGTGTGTGCCGAACGCCGTTTCCGGCAGCCCGGAAACCGACGGTACAACATGAAAAGAATGCTGATCAACGCGACTCAACCCGAAGAGTTGCGTGTAGCACTGGTAGATGGCCAGCGCCTCTATGACCTGGACATCGAGTCCGGTGCCCGCGAGCAGAAAAAGGCCAACATCTACAAAGGCCGCATCACCCGCATCGAGCCCAGCCTCGAAGCCGCCTTCGTCGACTTCGGCTCCGAACGTCACGGCTTCCTGCCGTTGAAGGAAATTTCCCGCGAGTACTTCAAGAAGACCCCCGAAGGCCGCGTCAACATCAAGGAAGTGCTGAGCGAAGGCCAGGAAGTCATCGTCCAGGTCGAGAAGGAAGAGCGCGGCAACAAAGGCGCAGCCCTCACCACCTTCATCAGTCTGGCCGGGCGTTACCTGGTGCTGATGCCCAACAACCCCCGCGCTGGCGGCATCTCGCGCCGCATCGAAGGCGAAGAGCGCAACGAGCTGCGTGAAGCGCTCAACGGCCTGACCATCCCCGCCGACATGGGCCTGATCGTGCGCACCGCAGGCCTTGGCCGCAGCAGCGAAGAAATGCAGTGGGACCTGGACTACTTGCTGCAACTGTGGACTGCCGTCAAGGAAGCTTCGCTCGACCGCAAGGCGCCGTTCCTGATCTACCAGGAAAGCAACGTCATCATCCGCGCCATCCGCGACTACCTGCGCCAGGACATCGGCGAAGTGCTGATCGACAGCATCGAAGCCCAGGAAGAAGCCCTGACCTTCATCCGCCAGGTGATGCCGCAGTACGCCAGCAAGGTCAAGCTGTACGAAGACAGCGTGCCGCTGTTCAACCGTTTCCAGATCGAAAGCCAGATCGAAACCGCCTTCCAGCGCGTGGTCGAACTGCCATCGGGTGGCTCGATCGTCATCGACCCCACCGAAGCCCTGGTCTCGATCGACATCAACTCGGCGCGCGCCACCAAAGGCAGCGACATCGAAGAAACCGCGCTGCAGACCAACCTGGAAGCTGCGGAAGAGATCTCCCGTCAGTTGCGCCTGCGTGACATCGGCGGCCTGATCGTCATCGACTTCATCGACATGACCCCGGCGAAGAACCAGCGCGCCGTCGAAGAACGTGTGCGCGAGTGCCTGGAAGCCGATCGCGCCCGTGTGCAAGTGGGTCGCATCTCGCGTTTCGGCCTGCTGGAAATGTCCCGTCAGCGTCTGCGCCCTTCGTTGGGCGAAAGCAGCGGCATCGTCTGCCCTCGCTGCTCGGGCACCGGCATCATCCGTGACGTCGAGTCGCTGTCGCTGGCGATCCTGCGCCTGATCGAAGAAGAAGCGCTGAAGGACCGCACCGCCGAAGTGCGCGCGCAAGTGCCGATTCCGGTCGCCGCATTCCTGCTCAACGAGAAGCGTAACTCGATCACCAAGATCGAACTGCGTACTCGCGCCCGCATCATCATCCTGCCGAACGACCACCTGGAAACGCCGCACTTCGAAGTGCAGCGCCTGCGTGACGACAACCCGGAAGTGCTGAACAACCTGTCCAGCTACGAAATCGCCACCACCGAAACCGAAGAAGTCCAGCCGCAAACCGCCACGCGCACCCTGGTACGCCAGGAAGCAGCGGTCAAGACCGCACCGCCGCGTACCAGCGCGCCCGTGCCAAGCACGCCGGAAGCACAGCCCGCCGCTACCGCAGCGCCGGCAGCTCCCGTGCAGAGCGCGCCAGAGCCAAGCCTGTTCAAGGGCCTGGTGAAATCTTTGGTCAGCCTGTTCGCCGGCAAGGAGGAGCCTGCACCGACGCCGGTCGCCGCGCCCGAGAAGCCAGCCAGCGAGCGCCCGCAGCGCAACGAAGAGCGCCGCAATGGCCGTCAACAGAGCCGCAACCGCGGTGGCCGTCGTGACGAGGAGCGCAAGCCCCGTGAAGAGCGTGGCGAGCGCCAGTCGCGCGAAGAGCGCGCCCCTCGTGAAGAACGCGCACCGCGCGAAGAACGTGCCGCACGTCAGCCGCGCGAAGATCGCCGCGGTAATCGTGAAGAGCGCCCGGTCCGCGAGCTGCGCGAGCCATTGGACGCCGCACCTGTAGAGCGTGAAGAACGTGCGCCTCGCGAAGAACGCGCCCCACGCGAAGAACGCGCACCTCGTGAAGAGCGTGCTCCACGCGAAGAACGTACGCCTCGCGAAGAACGTGCGCCTCGTGAAGAGCGTACTCCACGCGAAGAGCGCGCACCTCGTGAAGAGCGTGCTCCACGCGAAGAGCGCGCACCTCGTGAAGAGCGTGCTCGACGCGAAGAACGCGCACCTCGTGAAGAGCGCACTCCACGCGAAGAGCGTGCCGCTCGTGAAGAGCATGTTCCTCGTGAAGAACGCGCCCCTGTAGAGCCGGTCGATGCACAGGCTGTCGAGACCGCCCCAGCGCAAACCAGCCTCGAACCGCAAGCCCCTGCTGCGCTCGAAGAGCAGCAATCGCGCGCGCCGCATGAAGAACGCGAACCTCGGGTGACCGAGCAGTCTGCCGATAACGCTGACGAGCAGGCTTCGAACGAAGACGCTCAAGCCGAGCAGGAAGGCAACGACGAGGAGCGTCCACGTCGCCGTTCGCGCGGTCAACGCCGTCGCAGCAATCGTCGCGAGCGTCAGCGTAACGGCAACGGCGAGTTGATCGAAGGCGAAGAAGAAGGCAACGACGAGCCATCGTCCGAGCAAGTCGAAGCGCCCGCTGTAGCCGAAGCGCCAGCTGCAACCCCAGCCACGGCCGCCGAG
Source organism: Pseudomonas sp. MLB6B (assembly GCF_054508135.1). NCBI lineage: Bacteria > Pseudomonadati > Pseudomonadota > Gammaproteobacteria > Pseudomonadales > Pseudomonadaceae > Pseudomonas > Pseudomonas sp. MLB6B. Next base: position 3,907,862 of record NZ_CP199313.1, read on the forward strand.
CTGGCTGCAGGGCTTGCCGTGACCGCCGCCGTCGCCAGCAGCAACATCAGCGCCAACGCCGAAGCCCAGGCACAACAGCAGGCCGAGCGTGCTACCGATGCCGTGAGCGAAACCCGTGTGCAGGCGCCCCAGGACCAGGTAGCTCCCAGCAAGATCGCTATCGAAACCGAAACCGCTGCCATCGCGCCTAGCGTCGAACAGTCGGCCGAGCCGGTACTGGAAGTGAACCCTGGCATCGCCCCTGTGGTGGAAGTCGTGCCTGCGCACGAGCCTGCCACACCTGCCGCCCAAGACGGCGAAGCCAAGCAGTCGGCAGCGCCGGCCGCACAGGCCGAGCAACCGGTCGTGGTTCAGCCGACGGTCGAGATCATCGATCTGGTCACCCCGGTGCAAGCGCCTGCCGCAGCCGAAAGCGAAGCTGCCAAGCCTGCCGAAGCAGCGGTCGAAACGCAGTTGCCACCGGTGGCCGTAGAAGCCGAGCCCGTGGCCGAAAGCCGCGAACCTTCCGAGCAGCCTGCGCAAACCGAGCCCGTGGTCGTCGACCCTGCCGCCGCGCAAGCGCCTGCAAGCGAGCCGGTCGCAGTCGAGCCTGCGACGGTCATGCTGTCGAACGGTCGCGCGCCGAACGACCCGCGTGAAGTTCGCCGTCGCAAGCGTGAGGCCGAAGCTGCCGCCGCCGCAGCCCAGGCTGCTGCGGATGCCGCCACCCGCCACACCGCGCTTGCCCCTGAATCGACCGACGTGCCTAAACCGCACCAAGGCTGATTCATCGGCTGACTAAAAAGCCCCGCCAGTGCGAACTGGCGGGGCTTTTTCATGGCTGCTATAAAGCGCTTGGGATAGCCCTCAGTAGAGATTGGGCTCCATCTCCAATTCGACGCCGAAACGCGCGCGAATGTCGCTCTGGATCTTGCTGGCCAGGGCGTGCAGTTGAGTACCACTGGCCTGGCCGTAATTGACCAATACCAACGACTGCAAGCGGTGCACACCGGCATCGCCCTCGCGATAGCCCTTCCAGCCAGCCCGTTCGATCAGCCAACCCGCAGCCAGCTTCACGCCCTCCTCGCCTTGCGGATAAGCCACGAGATCGGGATAGGCGGCACGAATTCGGTCGGCGCACGCACTGGATACCACCGGATTTTTGAAGAAGCTACCGGCGTTGCCCAGGACGGCAGGGTCCGGTAATTTTTCCCGACGGATGCTACAGATCGCCTCACTGATGGCCTGGGCAGTCGGCTGCTCCACGCCTTGCTCCTGCAAGCGCTGACGCACAGGCCCATAGCCCAGGTGCGGATCGAGGGTACGCGTCAACGCGAAGCGCACGCGCAGAATCAGCCAACGCCCTGGGTTGGCCTTGAATACGCTGGCACGGTAGGCGAACGCGCATTCTTGCAGGCTGAACTCGCGCACGGCGCCGGACTGCCGGTCCAGCGCGGTCAGGCCGGCGAAGACGTCCTTGATCTCGACGCCATAGGCGCCGATGTTCTGCATGGGCGCGGCACCGACGGTGCCGGGGATCAAGCTGAGGTTCTCCATGCCGCACAAGCCTTGGGCGATGGTCCACTGCACGAAGGGGTGCCAGGGTTCGCCCGCTTCGGCCTCGACGACCACATGCTCGCCGTCGTCGGCGACGATGCGCCGTCCACGACTGGCCATGTGCAGGACCAACGCATCGACGTCCTGGGTCAGCAACAAGTTGCTGCCCCCGCCGAGCACCAGCACGTCCAGCTCACGTTCTGCCGCCTGGGTCAGCGCTTGCAACACATCGGCATCATCGTGCGCCTGCACCAGGTAGCGGGCCTTGACGTCGATGCCGAAGGTATTGAGAGGCTTGAGCGATACGTTCGTTTGCCATGACGCCGTCATAGGCGCCCCTTGATTTCGACCAGCAAGGCCTGGCAAGCGTCTTCGATCAGGTCGAGTACCTGCTCGAAGCCTTCGGCACCGCCATGGTAGGGATCGGGCACGTCGTCGACCCCTGCGCCATAGCGGCGCAGAAACAGGTCCAGCTCGCCCTTGGCATGGCTCGGACGTAACGCTTGCAAGTCGCGCAGGTTGTTCGAATCCATGGCCAGCACCAGATCGTAATCGGCGAAATGCGCTGGGGTGACTTGCTGGGCGCGTTGGCGCGACAGGTCGTAGCCGCGCGCCAAGGCGGCGCGGCAGGTACGCTGGTCGGGTCCCTGCCCTACATGCCAGTCGCCAGTGCCAGCGGAAGCCACCTCGACTCGATCGGCAAGTCCGGCATGCTGCAGATGCTGACGCAGTACGCCTTCGGCAGTCGGCGAGCGGCAGATGTTGCCCAAACACACGAACAGAATGCGCATCAGTGCTCCAGCAGGCGACGAACGCGCTCGAGGTCTTCCAGGGTATCGACGCCTACGGCAGGGGCCTCGAGCGCATCGGCCACGTGGATGCGCACACCGTGCCAAAGAGCTCGCAACTGCTCCAGCGCCTCGGTCTGCTCCAGCCAGCATGGGCCCCAGGTGACGAAGTCTTGCAGAAAGCCCACACGGTAGGCGTACATGCCGATGTGACGGCGATACGGCACGCCCTCAGGCAACTGGTCCTGCCGCTTGGCGAACAGGTCACGCGCCCATGGCAACGGCGCTCGGCTGAAGCTCAGAGCCAAGCCGTTTTTGTCGCTGACCACTTTCACCGCGTTGGGATTGAACACAGACTGCGGCTCATGTATGGCTTCGGCCAGGGTGGCGATGCCGGCCTCGGGGTGCGTCGCCAGGTTGTTGGCCACTTGGTCGATGATCACCGGTGGAATCAATGGCTCGTCACCTTGCACATTGACCACGATGGCGTCGGCGGCCAGCCCAAGCAATGCGGCCACTTCGGCCAGACGGTCGGTGCCCGATTCGTGTTCCGCGCGAGTCATCACCACTTCGGCACCGAATGCCTTGCAGGCGTCCAAAATGCTGATGTCGTCGGTCGCGATGACCACCCGCGCAGCGCCGCTTTTGCAGGCTTGTTCCCAGACGTGCTGCACCATCGGCTTGCCGGCGATGCTCAGTAGAGGCTTGCCGGGCAAGCGGGTGGAGCGCAAGCGGGCCGGGATGACCACGGTGAAGTCGAGGCTCATTTGTCCAGGCGCTCCTCGTCGGTCAAGGTGCGCGCTTCGGTTTCGAGCATGACGGGAATGCCGTTGCGAATCGGGTAGGCCAACCCGGCGCTCCTGCTGATCAGTTCCGTTTTATCGGCGCTGAGCTTGAGCGGGCTCTTGGTGATCGGGCAAGCCAGGATGTCGAGCAGTTTGGTGTCCATGAGTACGTCCTAGGGGCCAGGGGGCCAAAGGTGGCTGAGAGTCAGAGCAGGCGCTGCAATTGGGCGTCGAACCAGGCGCTGAAAGCGGGGCTGGGCTGGGCGTCGACCGCCAGGTACCACCAGTCGGGCTGAGCAAAGGCGCGGCATTTGACCGCGTCTTTTTCGGTCATGACCAATGGCAACGACGGGCTGAAGTTCAGCGCTTGCGGGCTGAACTGGGCATGGTCGGCGAAGGGATGGGCCAGCGGCAGCCAGTCTAGCGCTTGCAGGGTATCGAAGAAACGCTGGGGGTTGCCGATGCCGGCCACGGCGTGCAATGCCTGGCCGGCAGGAAAGTGGTGCAGGGGGCGACGTTCGCCGGTGCACAGGTTGACCAGCGCGCTGGGCAGCAACTTGAACGCGAAACCAGGCGCAGGATCGCTGGCGGCACCGTTGTACAGCAAGGCGTCAACGGTTTGCAGGCGCTCGACCGGCTCACGCAACGGGCCTGCCGGCAGGCAACGCCGGTTGCCCAGGCCGCGGGCGGCATCGATCAGCACCAGCTCCAGGTCGCGCGCCAGCCGGTAATGCTGCAAGCCGTCATCGCTGAGGATCAGATCGAGCGGCTCGGCCGCGAGCAGTGCCTTGACCGCACGCCCGCGGTCAGGGTCGATCATCAGCGGCACGCCGGTACGCTGCACGATCAGCAGGGGTTCGTCGCCGGCCTCTTCTGCCGTCTGTTGCGCGTCGACCCGCCAGGGCAGCGTCGGCGGCTTGGCACCGTAGCCGCGGCTCACTACGCCCACACGCAGGCCCCGCTGACGGCAGCGCTCGATCAACCAGAGGATCATCGGCGTCTTGCCAGTGCCGCCGACGGTGACGTTGCCAACCACGACCACGGGTACGGGCGCGCGATAGCTGGCCGTCGCGCCGGAAAGAAACTGCGCTCGCTTGCGCCGGACCACGTGCCGGTACAACGCCTCCAAGGGGCGCAACAGCACCAGCGCCGGGTGACCGGCGTACCAGGCATGCAACAGGCGGTCGGCCAGGCTCATCACGGCGTGCCCTGAACCGCCTCGACGGTGGTCATGCGCAACTGGCTGAAGCCCAACTTGCCGGCCGCATCCATGGCGGTGACGACCGACTGGTGAGGCGTCTTGCCATCGGCGCTGATCAGCAACGGCAACTTGTTGTCGCCATCGGAAGCGCGCTGCACGGCCTCGATGAGAGTGTCGAGGTCACTGCGCGGCAACAGGTTGTTGTTGACCGAATAGACACCTTCGGCACTGATGGTGATTTCCACTTGCCGCCCAGATTCGGCCGTGGGCGGCGTGGCACTGACCGATTCGGGCAGCTCTACCCGCAATTGGTTTTCCCGGGTGAAGGTGGTGGTAACCACGAAGAACAGCAGCAGGACGAACACCACGTCGATCAACGACGCGAGGTTGATGTCGACGCTCTCGCGACGACGGTTGCGCCGGAACTTCACGCCTTGGCCCCGCTGATTTCGACTTCGCGGTCGCCCTGTAGCACTTCCACCAGTTTGATCGCCTCCTGCTCCATGCCCACCACCAACTCGTCGATGCGGCGCAACAGGAACCGGTGGAAGAATACGGCCGGGATACCCACCATCAGGCCGGCGGCCGTTGTCACCAGTGCCTTGGAGATCCCGCCGGCGAGCACGGCCGCGTTGGCGGTCATCTGCGAGCCCATGAAGGCGCTGAAGATGTCGATCATGCCCAGCACGGTGCCCAACAGACCCAGCAGTGGCGCCATGGCCGCGATGGTGCCCAAGGTACTGGTATAACGCTCCAGCTCATGGATGACCCGCGAAGCTGCTTCCTCGATGCACTCTTTCATGATGTCGCGCCCGTGCCTGGAGTTGGCCAGACCCGCAGCGAGGATCTCGCCCAGCGGTGAGTCGGCGCGCAGCGCCTTGAGCTTGTCGCCGGTCAGTTGCTTGTCCTTGATCCACATCCAGACCTGACCCAGCAGGTGCGGCGGGGTCACACGGCTGGCGCGCAAGGTCCACAGACGCTCGGCGACGATCGCCAGGGCGACGATGGAGCTCAGAATGATCGGCAGCATCATCCAACCGCCCGACTTGACCAATTCCCACACGTGAGTCACCCCCTCGAAAAAAGGCCGTTACTCTACCATAGGTAGCGTTACCACTGGCTTGCCCCGAGCGATCGGTGTCAGCACTCAACGCAGGGCCTGTTCAACGGGTGGCGGATCGCGCCAGAAGCGCCGTTCGGCCCGCAGCCGGCGCACCTCGCCATGGCTGCCCAGGCGTAGCATCAAAGCGCCATGCAACGCGGTATCGTGCACCCGCATGCGGTGGCGTTGGTAGCGCGCCAGCACCTGCGGATGGGGATGGCCGAAGCGGTTGCCGCGGCCCCTGGAAACCAAGGCGCCGCGCGCTGCCAAGGCGCGCAGGAACGGTTCGCTGGAGGAACTGCGGCTGCCATGGTGGGGCGCCTGCAGCCAGTCGACGGTGGGCGGCGCGGGTTGGGCGAGCCAGGCCCGTTCCGCTCCTCGCTCCATGTCGCCGGCTAGCAGCAGGCGCTCGCCTTGGGCCTCGACCAGCAGCACGCAGGAGCGTTCGTTGCTGCTGGCAGCCCCCGACCAATGCCAGAGCGAGAATTCGACGCCGTCCCAGGCCCAACGCTCGCCGGTGCGACAAGGCTCGGCCTCCATGCCGCCAGGCAGTTCACTGGGTTCACCACTGATCACCCGACCTATCGGAAGGCCTCGTTGCAGCGCGCTGGCGCCGCCCGCATGGTCGACGTGGGCGTGACTGATCAGCATCAGATCAAGTTGCCTGATGCCCAGCCTGCGCAGGGTCGGCAGCACCACCTGCTCACCCAGGTCCAATTCGCCGAATGCCGGGCCGGCATCGTACAGCAGAGCGTGATGGCGGGTCCGTACCAACACCGCAAGGCCTTGGCCTACATCCAGATGCAGCACTTCGGCCTGGCCTTGCGGAACGCTCGGCACTGGCGCCCAAAGCGCCAGCAGCATCACCGCGCCAAGCCCCCGCAGCGGCACCCCGCGCGGCAGCAAGAGCACCAGCACACCGGTCAGCACCAACAGCCAGGCCCACATCGGCAGCGCCGACGGCTGCCAGGCCGGTCGCCACAGCGCCGCGAGACCGAGCGCTTCGAACAGCACCCTCAGCCCACCACCGGCCAGCCATAGCAGCCACTCGCCCAGACTGCCGAGCCCGAGCAAGCCGGTGCCCAGCAGTGCCAGGGGCAAGACGATGAAACTGATCCAAGGTACCGCCAGCAGGTTGGCCAGCGGCGCGCTCAGGCTCACGGGCAAGCCCAATGCCAGCAGCACTGGCAGCAGCCCCACGGCGATCACCCATTGCGCACGGCTCCAGGCCTGCCAAGGTCGCCAGCCGCCAAGCCGACCGGCAAAGCAATAGATCAGCACCGCTACCGCTGCGAAAGACAGCCAGAACCCTGGCAACAAGCTGGCCAACGGCTCTATCAGCAACACACCGTTCAACGCCAGCAGCCACGGCATGCTTGCGCCCATGTGACGAAAGCGCAAGCGCCACAGCAGGACCATCGCCAGCATCAAACAAGCACGCTGCACGGGCACCTGGAAACCCGCCAGCCAGCCATAGCCCAGCGCCGCCAACAGCGACAGCCCGCAAGCCCAAGGCAGCCAGGGCAACCGCAAGGGCCATACGCCCAGGCGCGCGAGCCCCGCGACCAAGCCATACACCAGTCCTGCCAGCAGCCCGATGTGCTGACCGGAGATCACCAGCAGGTGCACCGTGCCCGTGTCGCGAAGCACCTGCCACTGCGCTTGTCCCAGACCGCTGCCATCGCCCAGCACCAACGCCACCACCGCAGCCTGCTGCCCCTGGGCATCGACACCGAGTAGGCGCTGGCGCAGCGCTTCGTGCCAGCCGGGCGTCAAACTCTGCAATCGCTCGCCAGCCTTGACCGTGCCGGTGGCACCGATGCGCCGGGCTAGCAGGCTGGCCTCACGATCGGGACCGTGTGGGTTGAGCAGCCCATGCGGCCGCTTGAGCGTCACGGACAGGCGCCACCGCTCTCCCGCCAATACGGACGGCCCGTCGAACCAGCTCAGTTGCACTCGCTTGGGCAGATCGCCACGGCGCGAGGTCGCGCTTTGCAACTCGAAACGCACCCCTTGTGCCGAATGGGCTGGCAGCCCGACCACTTCCCCCTCCAGCCACAACGTACGGCCATCGAGTTCAGAGGCTAGTCGATCCGCCAGCGCCAAATGCGCCGAGGCGCAGGCCCAGCTCAGCCCGAACAACAACAAACCGGCGAACCTACGTTGCGCGTACAGGCAAACGATGGCTAAGAACGACCCTGCCAGCAACCAACCGACCGACGGCAATGCGGGTAGAAAACGCAGTGACAACAGGCCCAGGGCCAGCGCGAACATCCCTGTGCGCATGGTTCGAGGCTCCCCCTGATGAACGAGCCATTAGCAATAGCCCACGGGGAAGCGCTGCTCGCTTAACAATTGTCACAAACTCTGAACGAGACGGCCGAAAGATGCGGGCATACTGCACCGTCCAACGCCCGGGGGCCGCCATGCCGCGTCGTCTGTTCAAACGCTACTTGCCCGATTCGACCAGCATCCGTGAACACAAGAGCTTACGTTTTTTCGGTCGGCTTCTGCATGACCCGAACCTCTGGCACCTGAACCGCCACTCGGTGTCACGGGCAATGGGTATCGGGCTGTTCGCCGCGCTGATCCCCATTCCCATGCAGATGCTGCTGGCGGCAGCGCTGGCCATCCCAGCACGAGGTAACCTGCCGATTGCGGTCAGCCTGGTATGGCTGACCAATCCGCTGACCATGCCGCCGGTATTCTTCGTCACCTACATGACCGGCGCCTGGTTGTTGCAGGTGCCGCCACGCAGCCTACCCGAAGACATCACCGTCGATTGGGTCACCGGGCAGTTGGCGACCCTCTGGCAACCTTTCCTGCTAGGTTCGGTGGTGTGCGCGGTCGTATTGGGCCTGCTCGGCTACTGCACCACCCTGCTCTACTGGCGCTGGTGGGTAGGCCGGCAGTGGCGCCGACGCACGCACAGAATCTCAGGCGCGCATGCCACGCCCACTGACCAACAGGCGCACACACACCACATACAGCACCACAGTGGCGACCAGCATGAAGGTGATGGCCGTGCCGATGCTGATGTCCGAAACGCCGAGAATGCCGTAACGGAACGAGTTGACCATGTGCAGCACGGGGTTGGCCAACGAGACGGTTTGCCAGAACGGCGGCAGTAGATTGATCGAATAGAACACACCGCCCAGGTAGGTCAGGGGCGTCAGCACGAAGGTCGGAATGATCGAAATGTCGTCGAAGTTGCGCGCGAACACCGCGTTGACGAAGCCCAACAGCGAAAAGATGGTGGCCGTCAGCAGCACCACCAGGACCGTAATGCCCAAGTGGTGAACCTGCAGGTGGGTAAAGAAGAACGACAGCAAGGTCACGATCACGCCCACCGCCAGGCCACGCAACACGCCGCCCAGGACATAGCCGATGAGAATGGTGTGCGGCGACACCGGCGACACCATCAGTTCCTCGATGGAGCGCTGAAACTTCGCTCCGAAGAAACTCGACACCACGTTGCCATAGGAATTGGTGATCACCGACATCATGATCAGCCCTGGCACGATGTACTCCATGTAGGTGAAGCCGCCCATGTCGCCGATCTGCCGGCCGATCAAGTTCCCGAAGATGACGAAGTACAGCACCATCGTGATCGCCGGCGGCAGCAAGGTCTGCGGCCAGATGCGCAGAAAACGTCGTACTTCGCGATAGACGATGGTATTGAGGGCCACCCAGTTGGTGCTCAGTTCGACGCTCATACCGCCACCTTCGACAAGTTCTTCTCCACCAGTGACACGAACAGTTCCTCCAGCCGATTGGTCTTGTTGCGCAGGCTCTGCACTTCGAGGTTTTGCAGCGCCAATTGAGCGAACAACGCCGTGATGCCGACGTCTTTGTCGACCTGCACTTCCAGGGTATGCGGCGTCACCAAGCGCGCCGGGTAGCCTTGCAGCGTGGGCGCCACGGTCAGTGACTGCTTGATGTCCAGCAGGAACGTCTCAACATGCAGTTTGCCCAACAACTGACGCATGCTGGTGTTTTCGACGATGGTGCCGTGGTCGATGATACCGATGTTGCGGCACAACTGTTCGGCTTCTTCCAGATAGTGCGTGGTGAGGATGATGGTCACCCCTTTCTGGTTCAGCTCGGTGAGGAAAGTCCACATGGAGCGACGCAGCTCGATATCGACGCCTGCGGTAGGCTCGTCGAGAATCACCAGACGTGGTTCGTGGATCAGCGCCCGGGCGATCATCAAACGGCGCTTCATGCCACCGGAGAGCGAACGCGATGGCACGTCGCGCTTGTCCCACAAGCCCAGCTGGGTGAGGTATTGCTCGGCACGCTCTTTTGCCAGCGCGGGCTTGATGCCGTAGTAACCGGCCTGGGTCACGACGATGTCGAAGGTCTTCTCGAACTGGTTGAAGTTGAACTCCTGCGGCACCACGCCCAGGTTGCGCTTGAGCGCGGCCGGCTCGCGATCGAGGTCGTGGCCGAACACGCTGACAGTGCCGCTGGTCTTGTTCACCAGCGTCGAGAGAATGCCGATGGTCGTGGATTTGCCAGCGCCGTTGGGGCCGAGCAGAGCGAAGAAGTCGCCTTCGGCCACGTCCAGGTCGATGCCACTGAGGGCCTGGAAGCCATTGCCGTAGGTCTTGGTCAGCTGCCGGATGGACAGGGCAGAACTCATAGAAGATCGATTACCGAGAAAGGAAGTCGGAGCGCGCCAGGACAGGACACCGGCGCAATGAGTGCCGGCATGGTGCAAGGCCATGCCGCGCAAGTACAGTCATGCGTATCGATAGTGACTATCGAAAGCGTCGAGGTGTTCGATCAGGTCAGCGCGCTCATCACGCCTGCCTGGTAGGCCGGGCGCTGCGTCAGGCGCGCGTACCAGGCTTCGAGGTGGCGCAGCGGCGGGCGTTCGATGGGCAACTCGAACCAGGCGTAGGCGAAGCTGCCCAAGGGCACGTCGCCCATTCCGAGGGTGTCCCCCGACAGATAGGGCTGTGTGGCCAATGCCTGGTCGGCCATCGAAAACAGCTGGGCGCATCGCTTGTGCGCTGCATTGATGGCCAGCCAGTCGCGCTGCGCTTCGGGCGTGCGCAGCAGCCCCCAGAACAATGGCTTGAACGGCCCGGCCAATGCCGAGGTGGTCCAGTCCATCCATTTGTCGGCTGTGGCACGCTGACGTGGATCGTCCAGATACCACCCCTGTGCGCGGCCGTATTCGGCGCACAGGTAGCGGACGATGGCGTTGGATTCCCACAGTGTCAGCTCGCCATCTTCGAGCATGGGCACCAGACCATTGGGGTTCTTGGCGCGGTATTCGGGCTGGCCCACTACACCGAAGGCACCGCCCGCATCGATCGAGGTGAAATCCAGACCCAATTCATGGGCGACCCACAGCACCTTGCGTACGTTGCTCGAATTCTTGCGGCCCCAGATCTTCAGCATGGCGATGTCCTTGTTCAATGCACGAGGCTGGCCAGTGTACGCCACCCTCACGGCCAGGTGCGTGCAGCCGGCATGAAAGACGGAGGCTTGGCAGCGGGAACGAACTCCCCGGTACACAACCTGTCACTGCTCTGATGAGGGCCAGCGCCCCAGGCAAGCTACGCTCTAAGGTTTAGGCCTATACCCACGTTCCACGGAGGAAACGCTCATGTTGCTGTTGTGGCTGGTAGTGCTGGTGCTCGGCGTCGCGTATCTCACGCACCGTCGTCTGGCGCCGTTGCAGATTGTCGCGGCGGTCGCCGCCTATACGGTGCTCATGGGCATCTTCAGCAAGGCGCCAGGTTGGTTGCTGATACTACTATGGGTCTTCATCGCGCTTGGTACCGCAGTTCTGGTGCTGCCCGAGTGGCGCCGCAAGACCATCAGCGGGCCGACGTTCAACTGGGTGCGTCGGACTCTGCCGCCCATGTCGCAAACCGAACGCGAAGCCATCGACGCCGGCACGGTGTGGTGGGACGGCCAACTGTTTAGCGGCCGCCCGGACTGGAACACCCTGCTCGCCTACCCTACCCCGCGCCTGACCGAAGAGGAGCAGGCGTTCATCGACGGGCCGACCGAAGCGTTGTGCGCCATGGTCAGCGACTGGCAGATCGGCCAGGACATGGACCTTCCGCCCGAAGCCTGGCAGCACATCAAGGATCACGGCTTCTTCGCCCTGATCATTCCCAAGGAATATGGCGGCAAGGGCTTCTCGGCCTATGCCCATTCGCAAGTCGCCATGAAGCTGGCGACCCGAAGCGGCGATCTGGCCTCGACCGTGATGGTGCCCAACTCGCTCGGCCCTGCCGAACTGTTGCTGCACTACGGCACCGACGAGCAACGCAACCACTACCTGCCCCGCCTGGCACGCGGCGATGACATTCCCTGCTTCGCCCTCACCGGCCCCCACGCAGGTTCCGACGCAGGCGCCATGCCCGACACGGGGATCATCTGCAAAGGGCAGTGGAACGGTGAGGAGGTGCTGGGTCTACGCCTGACCTGGGACAAGCGCTACATCACCCTCGGGCCGGTCGCCACTTTGCTGGGTTTGGCTTTCAAGGCCTATGACCCTGAGCATCTGCTAGGCGACCAAGAGGAGCTGGGCATCAGCCTGGCGCTAATCCCCACCGATACCCCCGGCGTCGAGATCGGCCGCCGCCATCTGCCGCTGGGCGCTGCCTTCATGAACGGGCCCAACAGCGGCAAAGACGTCTTCGTCCCGCTGGACTTCCTGATCGGCGGTCAGGCCATGCTTGGCAAAGGCTGGATGATGCTGATGAACTGCCTGTCGGTGGGCCGCTCCATCTCCCTACCGGCGGTGGGCACGGGCGCTGCCAAGTACACGAGCCTGGTCACAGGCCAATACGCCAACGTCCGCGAGCAGTTCAACGTGCCGCTGGCGGCCTTCGAAGGCATCCAGGAGTCGCTCGCGCGCATCGGCGGCAACGCCTGGCTGATGGACAGCGCCCGCCTGCTCACCGCGCAAGCGGTGGATCTGGGCGAAAAGCCTTCGGTACTGTCGGCCATCCTCAAATACCACCTGACCGAGCGTGGTCGTGAATGTATTCAGCACGCCATGGACGTGCACGGTGGCAAGGGCATCATCATGGGCCCGAACAACTATTTGGGCCGCAACTGGCAAGGCGCGCCGATCTTCATTACCGTCGAAGGCGCAAACATCCTGTCACGCAACCTGATGATCTTCGGCCAGGGAGCCATTCGCTGCCACCCCTTCGTGCTCAAGGAAATGGCGCTGGCGGCACAGCCCGACCACGAAGAGGCGCTGAAGGCGTTCGATCCGTTGCTGATGCAGCACGTTGGCTTCGCACTGAGCAATGCGGCCAGCACTTTCGTGCTGGGTCTGGGCCTGGGTCGCTTCGAAAAAACCCCTGGTGACAGCCTGAGCCAGGGCTATTTCCGCGCCCTGAACCGACTGGCAGCTGCCTTTGCCATGATGGCGGACCTGTCGATGATGCTATTGGGCGGCTCACTCAAGCGCCGCGAACGATTGAGCGCTCGTCTAGGCGATGTGCTGAGCTATCTGTATCTGGCCTCGGCCTCGCTCAAGCGGTATCACGATCTGGGTTCACCCGAATACATGCGTGTGCTGCTGCGTTGGGCGATGGAAGAAAGCTTGGGCAAGGCCGAATGCGCGCTCGATCAATTGCTCGACAACTTCCCTCAACGAGGAGTGAGCTGGGCACTGCGCTTGCTGGTCTTCCCATTCGGCCGCCAGCACACAGGGCCCAGCGACGAGCTCGATGCAGCGGTAGCGGCACTGATAGGTCGCGCCAAAGGCGATCCGGCATTGGAAGAGCTGCTCGCCGGATGCTTCAGACCCCAGGCCGACGGCGATCCGGTGGCTGCCTTGCAACGAGCCAGCGATCTCTTGGCACAGACTTCGGCTCTGTACAAAACGTTGCGTGAAGCGATCAAACAGGGGACTGTCCGACCCGCCCCGGGTCAATCGGCGATAGATGCGGCCCTGGAAAGCGGCGTATTGGAGCCGCAAGAGGCTCGCCAACTGCATGAAGCCGAGCGGGCTCGCAAAGTGGTGATCGACGTCGACGCGTTCGATAAAACGCAGATACTGCCTGTACAAGACAACGTGCGCTGAACCAGAAACGGACGCCCACGCGCGGCAAGGTGTCCGTCTTCATTCGCAACGATGCCATCTTGCGTATTGCGAGACATGGCATCGCCTTTGCGATTGGGCGAAGCCATGCAATACCTCCGTGGGTCGGTAGGGTCCGCAGATACCGCACCTAGCCTGATACGCATCCGAGTCACCTGCTCAGCCGATCCTGGGCGCGCCATTGCAAACCATCCTCTTACGTTTTAGACGCTGGGGCGGCGTATACTCCGCCCTCGTTTCATAGCACCTGGAGTATCGTAATGACCAACCCCCACTTGGCATATCACCTGCAACTGCTGGCTCACCTTCGCACCATTTTGGTAGCTCTGGGTGATGCCGAGCAGGTACCGGAGGAAAGCCATGCACTGTTTCTCGAGCGCTACGACGAACTTCTGGCCCAACTACCGACCCACCCACTGGACAGCCAGTATTTAGGCCAAGATCTACTCTGCCAGATCATCCAGCGGTATCCACAAATCGCTCACTTGGTGCCACGCGATCTACTTTGGTTCTTCGGCGGCGACTGCCTTCATTACATGCCTGACGAGGAGCTGGACCTTTACCAACAGTTGGAGGAGCGGCGCTACGAAGCGCAGCAACAGGGTCAGCCTTTCGACTGGCATGCAGAAAAACAGCTTTTAAGCGCAACGGACGACCGCCAACGCCATTGAGATTCATTGCTGCTCGATTGTGAAACTCGTCGAAGATTCGTCACACCTCATTGCTTTCTTCCTACAGTCGCATTCCCCACATATTCATACGATGAGCGCCGTTTCAAGAGCGCTCAAGAAACTTGAAATGCTGCGTGCCGAGCACGCAGCAATGCCAACTTTTCAACGTATGGATCAACCATGAAAAAAATCCTCCTGATGCTCGCGCTGGGCATGGCAAGCAATGCGGCGATGGCTGCCACCGAAACCGGTAAGATTCTCTTCAAAGGGCATATCAACGGCGGCAGCACTTGCCCGATCGAAGTAGTAGAACCCGCGTTGGGCGGCTTGGGTTGGGTAGACTTGGGTGTTTATCCGGTCAAGTATTTCGCTGCGCAAAACTCCACGACCGATGTTGCGTTCGCCTTGCGAGTCGAGGCGGATGCCACCTGCGTCATCGCGCCAAATACGAAAGCGAAAGTGAAGTTCGACTCCGTAGCGGGCGATGCGGGTAGTACGGGCCAGTACTACGCCATTCGCACCGCAGGCGCCGAAGGCATTGCCTTGGAGATCAAGGACGAAGACTACGCCTCGATCAAGCCTAGAACCGATTCTAAAGAATACGACATAGCCTCCACCGGAACGACCGACATGAAGTTCTATGCCTCGTTGACCAAAACCGGAACCGTGACCGACGGCGCTGCCAATGCGGATGTGAACTTCACCGTCACATTGCCCTGATGCCTTGCCAGGTGCCATTGCGCACCTGGTTTCCCGTTTCCAGCCATTCGGTCATTTCTTCATGCCTCCCCTCATTTGCAACTTGAGGCTGTTTGGCGGCTGCCTGCTGCTTACGGCCTGCATGCTCAACAGCGCCCACGCTGCGCTCACCATCAGCAGCACACGCATCGTGTATGACAGTAGCCAGCGCAGTGCTTCGGTCGTGGTCACCAATCCCAGCCAACGCCCCTTTGCCGCACAGGCCTGGATCAACACCGAGGCCGACGACACCACTACGGCCGTACCCTTCATGACAGCCCCGGCGCTGTTCAGGCTCGGGGCCGGCAAGGAACAGTCGGTACAGATCAGCGCGTTGCCCAACGACCTGCCACAAGACCGCGAGTCGCTGCTGTTTTTCAACCTGCAGGAAATTCCTCAGGCGATCGGCGATCAGCGTAATGCCTTGAACATCGCTCTGCGCACACGGATCAAGCTGTTCTACCGCCCTGTGCAAGTCCAGGGCAATCCGGTGGACAGGCTCAAGGAACTGCGCCTGAGCAGAATGCAATGCGATGGCCGTCCACGCCTGACCCTGGAAAACCCCACGCCCTACCACTACACGTTCAGCCGCCTGGATCTGATCGAGGGCAAACGACAGAAGGCCCTCCCCGGGTCGGACATGCTAGCGCCGCTGTCCACGCTCGACGTCGCGCTGCCAAGCGGTATGGACGGCAGCGATCTGCAGGCCGTCGTCACGGTCATCAACGATTACGGTGGCACCAGTAAACCGCTGACCCTCCCAGTGCACGACTCCCACTGCACCCAGCGCTAACGCCTAAGGAAATCCTATGACCCTGCGACCCCACGGGTGCAGGCGGCCTCGCCTGCGCCTCTTTTGCCCGACCGCCTTATGCCTCTGGGCCGGTGCAGTGCTCGCGAGCACCGATCCTCAGGCGGATACCGAGTTTCAGGCCAGCTTTCTGTATCTGTCGCCAGGACAACCGCGAGCGAATGCCGCCCATGCCTTGCGTGGACTGTCCGAACACAAGGAGCTGCCACCGGGCCGCTATCCTGTAGAAGTGCTCGTCAACCTGAGTGTCGTGGGTGTCCATGAGCTCGACTTCGAGGCCGCGCCTCCAGATGGGCCATTGCAGCCGTGCCTTGCGCCCGACCTGTTGAGCGAGTTGGGGCTGCGCCTGGAAGCCATCGCCGACGCCTCAGCCGCTGCAAGCGCCTGCCTGGACCTGCCCAGGCTGGTACCCGGTGCTCAGGTCGACTTCGATCCAAGGCAATTACGGCTGGCGATCTCCATCCCGCAGATTGCCCTACGCCGGGACAAGATTGGCCAGGTAGACCCTGCCACCTGGGATAATGGCATCAGTGCGGCATTCGTCAGTTATCAAGCTTCGATGCAAAGAAGCGACAGCCGCACGCGCGGACGCTACAGCAGTGAGGATCTGTACTTGAACAGTGGCGTCAACCTGGGCGGCTGGCGGCTGCGCAGCAACCAATCCTGGCGACGCGACCTGGATGGGCGACAAACCTGGACCCGTGCTTACACCTACGCCCAACACGATTTGCCAGGCACATGGGGCAATGTGACGCTGGGTGAAACCTTCACCAGCAGTGACGTGTTCTCCGGCATTCCCGTGGTCGGCGTCCGCTTGGCTTCCGACTTCGACATGCTCCCGGATGCGATGCGCAGTTATGCCCCCACCCTTCGCGGCGTAGCCCAGACGCGCGCCAAGCTCGAGGTCTGGCAGAACGGCTACCCCATCTACTCGACCTATGTCAGCCCAGGCCCCTACGCCATCGACGACCTGAATGTGGGCGCCTCCGGCGAACTGGAAGTGGTGCTCACCGAAGCCGACGGACAGGTGCGGCGCTTTACCCAGCCCTATACCAGTATCACTAACCTGCTACGTCCGGGCGTATGGCGCTACAGCACCACCCTGGGCCGCTACAACCCGGCCTTTGGCAGCCAGAACCCCCTGCTCTGGCAAACCACCATGGCCAAGGGCGTAGCCTGGAACGCCACTTTGTACGGTGGGCTGATGGCAAGCCAGGGCTATACCGCTGAGGCCGTCGGCATCGCCAAAGACCTGGGCGACCTCGGGGCGCTTTCATTCGATGTCACCCATGCCAGGAGCGATATTTCCCCAGTCGAGCAGGCCACCTTGCAAGGGTTGAGCTACAGCGCCCGCTACAGCAAGTCCTTCGGCAGTGGGATGCAACTGCGTTTCGCCGGATACCGTTACTCCACCCAGGGCTACCGCGATTTCGACGAGTGGATCAGCCAGCGCAGCAGCGATCGACGCTTTCTGGGCAGCCGCCGCAGTCGGCTCGAAGGCTCCATCAATCAACGTATCGGCGAGCGCAGCAACCTCAGCCTGACCTTCTCGCAACAGTATTACTGGCAGCGTAGCGATAGCCACCGCCAGTTCCAACTGAACTTCACCACCACGCACAAGGGCATCAGCTACAGCCTGCAAGGCTCGCAGTCGCTGACGGCAAACGCCGCCGGCAGTGATCGGCAGTTCGGCCTGAGCGTGTCAGTACCCTTGGAGTTCGGCCGCAACAGCACACTGAGTCTCGATCTCCAGCACTCCGCCCACGGCACCTCCCAGCGTGCCGCGTTGAGCAGCCAGGTCAAACAGGTGGGTTACAACGCGAGCGTCGCGGTCAACGAGCGGCAGCAGCAGAGTGCCGGCTTGTCCGTCGCCTACCAGGCGCCCCAGGCCTCGATAGGTGCCGGCATCACGGCTGCCGACGATCACCACAGCCTATCCCTCAACCTCAGTGGCGCAGCGCTGCTTCACGAAGATGGCGTGGAACTGGGTCCTTATCTGGGTGAAACCATCGGGCTGGTCCACGTGCCCGACGTTGCGGGCGTGGGCGTGCAAAACCACAGCGCGTCGCAGACCAATGCCAAGGGTTATGCCTTGATACCCCACTTGCGACCCTATCGAGCCAACCAAGTGGTACTCGATACCAACCAGCTGGGGCCCGAGATCGAAATCGACAACGGCAGCGCCACCGTGGTGCCGCGCCGCGGGGCGGTAGTCAAGCACCGGTTCAGCGCTCGTGAGACCAACCGGGTAGTTCTGACGCTGCTCGATGCACGGCACATGCCACTGCCGTTCGGCACTCCGCTGCACGACGCAGACAGCAATGTCATGGGGATCGTGGGCCAAGCAGGTCAGACGATGTTGTCACTGCACTCAGGCATGCAACGCCTCGAAGCCCGCTGGAGCGACGCACCCGCCGACCGTTGCCTGATCCAGGTGGATCCCGAATCTATCGCAAACGTCCAGGGCTACCGTCTACAGACACTGATCTGCGAGTAGCCCCACCTGCATTGCTCATTACCGTCAAGACCGGTCAGCATCTGCCGGTCCGATCAGGACATATCCATGAAATATCCGCAGTACTTGGCAATTTGCGTCGCGCTCGTCAGCGCCCAACAGGCCTATGCAAACGCCCCAAAGGGCTATGGCGAGATATGCGACTGGACCAAAGGCGTACCGCCATTGCATGTCGTGCGAACGCTCCCAGGCGTGCAACATGTGCCGGGTAGCGCCCGGCCAGGCGATGTGATCGGCACACCAGAACTACGCGAGTTCACTCAGTCGACTCCGTATTCCGAATTCCGCTGCTTCAACGACGGCACGGTGCTCTGGCGGTTCGACATGAACGCGACTGCCCCGATCTTTCCAGACCCCTTGCCCCCCGTCACGGGCGAGCCTTCCGACGGCCACATCCTGAAAACCAACATCGAAGGCGTCGGCGTACGCATCAGGCTGGAGGCCCCTTTCAATGGCTCGGCCAATGGTTACTTCATGCCGGACACTGGGCCGCACAACCCCTTCATTCCTTTTGGCTCGTCCATGCAGGCCAATAACGATATCGGAGGGTTCAGACTCGGAGGCTTCTGGAACCGTGTCACGCTGGTCAAGACCGGCGAGATCGCCCCAGGTCTGCATCACGTGGACAGCGAGCTGTTCACCGGACATTTCACAGCCAAAGCGCTAGGCCTGGTGGTGCGCTACCGCGTGCAGGCTACCGTCCTGCAAGCGCAGTGCAGCGTGGTAGGTGATCCGGTCAGCGCCGATCCTGTGGAGCTCGGCGATTGGGACAAAGCCGACTTCACGGCGGTAGGTACCACCACGTCCATCATCCCCTTCGCCATTACCTTGAGTAATTGCCAGACAGACCCGGGCGGGCTGACCCGAGCGACGATCGAGCTCGACGGCACCGACGGATCGACACCGGTGCCTGGACTCGATGGCGTGTTCGGCCTCACGAACGATTCGGAGGTCGAAGGTGTCGGCATCCAGGTCCTGAAGGAAGACAGCTCGCCATTACCGCTGCAACAGGAGGTAGACCTCAAGCCCTTGCAAGACGGTACGACCACCCTCAACTTTGGGGCCCGTTTCTATCAGACGGGTGCTCCCGAGACCGTCAAACCAGGGCTGGCGAAAGGCGCGCTCAACTTCACCATTCGCTATCGCTGAGCGTTGGCGAACGCCATAAAAAGCCCGGACACCTTGAGGTGTCCGGGCTTCTTTCTGTCACATGCAGCAGGATCAAGCGGTACTATCGGTCGAGCTCAGGATGTTCAGTGGGTCGTACCCATACACGCATTCGACCTGCGCGGCATCGGTCACTCGGGTCAAACGGTTCAACGCGTCGTACTCCAACGAACGCGCTGCGTCATCACGCGTGAGGTTGCCGTTAGCGTCGTATTCGAGCTTGATTTCCGCAGGATAGGGCGCGCCGCCTGTGTTGGTGATTCGGCTGAGTTGAACAGGGTCTTGGTTTTCGAAGTGGTAGACCGCATTGTTCGAACCACCGTCGAACTGAGTCAACACTTGCTTGATGTTGTCGAGCGCATCGAAACGAAACACCTGCCTACTGATTTGCTTGCCGTAGGGATCGACAGGGCATAGGTCTCCTGTGCACTCATAGGTGGTCAACCGACCACGGGTGTCATACTTGTACGTCTCGTCACGCAGGGTAGTCGTCTGATCCCTGAGCGTACGGTTGATGATCCGATCGAAATCGTCGTACGTCTGAGCCAATACCTGTTCGGAGCCATCAGAAAACGTAAAGGTTCGTGAAACTTCACGCTCCAGATCATCGTAGGCCAGGGTTGTGGTCAATGCGTTGATGACGTGGCCGCCCTCATCGCTTTCCGCAGTCGTATAACTGGCGGTATGGCCCAACGCGTCATAGGTGAACTCGGACTGCAGCGAGCCGAGCGAAGTCCTTATCAGCCGCCCGTGCACGTCATAGTCATAGTCTTGGGTTTGTCCCATGACGTCGACATAGCTTTCCTGGCGTCCACGCAAGCTGTAAGCGTATGCCATCTCGAACTCGCCGCGCGTTTCGACCTTGACCTCGCCGGTGCTGAAATAGGTCCGGGAAAAGGCCTGGCCATCCACTTCGCTGCAATGCTCGAGACGCGCATTCTGCTTGTCGAACCTGTAGCTCGCCTCCTTGCCACCCAACGTACGTCTAACCGGCTGGTCGCTCAAATGAGGAACGTATTCGTACTCGACGGCACCCATTGGCGTGACGACGGTGCTGGGCTGCATCTGCCCTGGCAGATAGTCGTACGTCTGTGAGCGCCCGCCAGTGATCGACTCCACCATCCGATCAATACCATCGAAAGCCTGCTCGCCGAGCAACACATCGTTGACCTTGATGCTGACCGGCAGGTCCGCATCGCTGTGCGGCGCGTAGCTGCGGACGACGACTTCGTTCTCTCTCAATTGATGCGTGAGCAGGCGGTCGAACGCATCATAGGTAAAGGCCTCCGACTGCTTGCTGGCTGCCACCAGGCCAGTGATCTCCTTGGCCTTGCGGCCGAACCCGTCATATTCGAACACCTTCTCGCTCATGGGCAGGGTCTCCTGCTCATCGCCCGGCGCCTGCTTGGCCAGTCGGCGTATCCGAGTAGGGCTCTCGAACAGGTTGAACTGCGTCTCGGTCACAGCAGTTTTCTGGCCGTTTTCAATCTCCGCGCCTTGTTCATCCAGCAATTGCTGACGCCACTCGCGCACGATCGGTCCAGTCTGCCCATCACCGATGGGATCCTGTTCACTGAACTCCGCCACCCCATCGGGCGTGATGACGCACAACTGCGCACCCCATGCGTCATAGCGCATCTGGTTGGTGAGCGACAGTTCAGCACCTTTGAACCAGTCGATTTCGGTTTCGCTGATGAGATTGCCCCAGGCGTCGTGATTGGCCCGATAAATGGGTTTCAAGCCCCCTGAAGACCATTCCTGCGCTGCGTCATCACGCGCCTCGCTCACCGTACGATGCATGCCGTCGAAATAGGCGACGGTCTGGACGCCCTTGACATCGAACTGCGTCTGGGTCGCCTGATCGTCCTCGTTGGCGCACAGCTGGTATTCATAGCGTCGCTCGGCCTCTTCCGGCTTGCCGGGGCTGACGACTTCGTGGGTGACCCGACCCAGGCTGTCGTAGAGGTTGAGAATTTCGACGTCGTTGTCGTCGTGGCTCAGCAGCGCCTGACCCGTCGCGCGTGACAGTTGGGTCCTCAACGTTTTCGTTGCACCATCGTAGCCGCGCAGCGCCTGATCCATCTGCAAGACCGACGCCCCCTTCAGCGCGAGCATATGGCTGCGATCGCGTTGGCCCTCGACCGATGCCGTCTCATGCCAATCGACCTGCCCGAACGAATAGGTGAATTCGGTACGGGTATCGAACGTCTGTGCCTGCGCGTTGGGCCCGGGGAAAGCCGTTACCTGGGTGTGGATGCGTCCATGTACCATCGGTGCCGAAGGTTGAACGGTTTCGTCTTGCGCTTCCCAATAGGACGTGGTGACCGATTTCAAATCCCCGCCACTGGCCAAAGTGTCGGTATGCGATGCCAACCAGTGATCTTGCGCCATCGATGCGCCGGAAGCGTCCAGCACCGGTAGACGTAAGTAGGTGTAACGATTGGTCCGCGCAGCGACGGTTCCTACATGCCCACTCGCAGGCATCTCGGTTTTTTCCTTGAGGTAACGCACGAACCCCTCGGCATCGCCTGGGAAGCCCGCTTCGCTCTGGCTATACCACGTATAAGTCTGTTCGATGCCATTGGCCGCCGTTTGGCGAGTCAGATTGCCGTAATCGTCGTAGGCGCTGCTGGTGACTTCTTTGCGCAGGTGCGTAGGGTTGCTCTTGAGCGACCACTGGGTCTCGACACTGTGGGGAAGCTGACAGTATTTAGGCTGCTCGGCGAACGTGCGGTCGGGAAGCAGGTTGTAGCCGGTGGACACCTCGTGCAGATGGTCGCCCACAACCGTTTTGCCATCGTCGCTGAGCAGGCTGCCGTGGTAGGTCGCTTCGCGAGTGACCAGGTGGAACTTGTTGAACGTGCGCTCGATGCTACGCACCGGTTTGCCGTCGACCCACAGGGTTTCGATAGTGCCGTAGTCATAGTCGATGACCTGGCGGAACAAGTTGTCCAGACCGTCGTCCTGCCACGGCAGCACTGCATTGCCGCCGAGGAAGTTGTGCTGGTCTTTCGAGTAGGTGTAGCGCGTGTCGATCGAAGGCTGGTCATGGCCGGGGTGGATGAGGTGCCGGGTCACCCGCGGCAACGGCTCGAGGCCGGAGCCAATGGGGAACAAGTGCCCACCATCTTCGTAGAATATTTCCTCGAAGCCGCCAGTCGGCGTACGCACCTGACTGATGCAGTCCAAATTGCGCTGTCGGCTGTACTTGAATCGCCAGCTGGCCTTGTTGTCAGTAGGCAACTCAATCGACCCGACCTTACGGTCGGCGTCTACCAGCCTCATGGCATATGAGGCACTGCCCGTGTCGGTCTGGAAGGTCAGTGTGACCAATGCGCTTTCCCGGGCAATCTGCAAAAGCGTCTCGCCCCGCATGTCGGTGACCTTGCTCAGGTAGGCGAAGCCATTGTCGAAGTTGGCGTATTCGAGCTTGATCCATTGGCCTTGCTCGTTGAACACCTGTATCGGCAGAGCCAGACGTTTTCCACTGCTGCCCTGGGACTCGAGAATCTCGACCCGGCCCGAGCGGTGCACCAGGCGCCAGCGGCTGTCGGACTCTTCATAGAGATGGAAACTGTCGATTTTCTTTTCCTGCATCGTCAGTTGCTGCGTCGTGCCGAGACGGCCAGTCACTTTATAGGTCTCGCCACTGTCCAGGGAAACGATGCGGCGATCCGGATCGAATTGCGACAATTGCAGGTTCCAGCCTTTACCGTATCCGGTGTCCTGGAGATTGAGCGGGCTGTAGCGCAGCGCCAGCTCGAAATCGGGACCGAGCAGGTCGTTGCCCCGCAGCGCGGGCAACGTCACGGACTGGGTGCAAAGCCCGGTGCGGGAGTCCGGGCCATTGTTGACGTAGCTGGCAAAATTGAAGGCATTGGAATGGACAGATGTTGACACAGTCATAATGTAACCCCTTTCGCTAATGACGCCCGATTAATCAAGGCTGAATTCGCACGCATGACAGTTTCCCGCCGACCCCACCTTGTCTGTAATACCCCTGCTCAAAGAGAACGCCTGCGGTAACGATATCGCCCGCGCTCGAAGACTGTAAGTCAGAAACTCTTTTCCAATCAGTCGTCGTGGGATTGATATAGGAACGCAGTACGAACTGCCAATCGCCTGGATTGTTAGCGCTTCGGCAAGTATTCTCCGCATCCAGCGTAATCAACGTGGCAGAAGGAACATTGTCGAACCGATAAAAATACACTTCGTCATTCTTACAGGCTGTATCGCCCATGAAAGTTTCGCCTTTAGTGATCGGCAGGGAGCAACTTTTCCCTCCCGGCTCATCCATGCTGTTTTTTCCAATGAAAAAGATTTTTCCTGTGTTCTGAGCTTCTGCTGGCGCACCGTAAGATGCTCCACACGCCAACAGCAAGGCACAGCCAACACTTGCAACGGATAATGTATTCATAACCGTAACTCCTCGACATGCGATGTTATACGTCGCCCTACTCGGTGACTGAGGGTCTTCAAACGGGCGTGAAAAGCACTTGTTCCAGATAGTTTCTATGCCCGACCTGCTCAGGTGGCCGGAAGTGCACTTGGCGATAGTGCGGATTGCCCTGCAGATCGCGCAGTACTACTGCGAGGCGGTGCGACAGCCTGTCGCGAGGGCCGCCGTTGTCCGGTGCTCGCCAACTGAAGTCGCGCAGCCGGTGGTTGGTGATGACCAGGGTGCCCGCTTCAAACCGGGCCAAATCAACTGGGGTGTCCCGTTCAGAGCGACTTGCCAGCAACGTCCGCAGGTCTTCGTCGAATTGGACGTTCGGCTCGAACGTTTCCAGCGGGTCCCTGAATATATAGCCCGTAAAGCTGAACATGATCTCCTGGGGATTTTCGCTCTCCCAACGAATCATCGATGTTTTCGCGAGGCCATTGGCGGCTTGCAGCGGCAAGAACTGGCACGTTTCGAAACGACCGCCGACAAGTTTCAATTGCCAATAGTCGATGGTCACCAGGTGAAAATTAAAGTCGTCATCAGGCGGATTCCCTGGGCTACCGGTGCCACCAGCGACCCGCACACGCTCCCAGCTGTACTGGAAGGCACTCGGATCCGGCACCTCTTTGGGAACGACTTCTACACGACTGTGCTCGCCTTCACTGGCATTGGAAGACCAGACCCCGCCCCTATCAGCATAGAAACTGCTGTACAACTTGGTAGCGACCCCCGCTCGATCCGCACAGTGCAAGTAGATATCCTGCCGCGTGATGGCCTCTTCATTATCATCGACTGTCGCGTCTGACACGGCGCGCTGGCCATAGGAAAGTTGGAAGCGGTTAGGCACTTGACGCGTCGCCCAGCGATTGAGGTCGTCCCTCTCGATACCCTCATTGGGGCTGCTACCGTTCAACGCGACGAGGCGTTGCTTGGAAATTTCGAAGTTCAGTCCGATGCTGGCACGCTCATCGTGACTCAGCCGATAGAACTTGCCATCTGCCGCTTTTTCAGTCTCGATGACCACTTGCAAGCGTAACGACTGAAACCCATTGTTGAGCAATTGCCCTTTTGTATCGTTGGCCTCCCCTGCCGGCACTCTGACGGTGTAGGAGGAAATGTTCGTCCAGGTGGGATCGGATGATGGCTCGCGCTCACCGACTTCGAGCAAGCTATAACCGGCCGCCAGCACGACACCGTTGTGTATCAGCTCGCACGTCACCACACTGGTGCCTTGTTGATCATCCGTAGCCGCCGTGTAGACGCCGTTTTCATCGAGCATGCCCGGGCCGATCAACTGCCAACGCCGCCTTGCACCGGGCAGCAGGTCCGGAACACGTTCCGAGATGACGACGCTTTGCCCGGGCTCGAGGTCCAGGGCGCGGATGGGCTCCAACGCAACCGACTGCAACCCATTGAGCATCACCAAAGCCGCATGACGTTGCTCGACGCCTTTGCCCAGTACCTGTTGGACGCTCAAAAGCCGCTTGCTTGCGAGGGTTTGCGGGTTGAACGTGACGCGCGCGCCCCGATCTTGATCGAGCTCACCGCGCGGGGTGCCCGGCAGTGTCCAGTCGATGGCTTCGCCCCCCTGTAAGGCCGCGGCAAGGTCTACCGAGGTCTGCGGCGAGAATACCGCCACCCGCGGCGCAATCTGTGCGCGCTCGAATTTTACCAGCAGCTGCGCGGTGGTTTTCTGATCGCCGTGTTCGGCTGTGACGATGATGGTCAAGCTTGGATAGCCGACGTCTTGCGCGGCGGGGCTGCGGTAGAGCCCGTTCGCGTCGATCAGCCCATCGCCCGCTTCGCTGTGGCTTTGCCGACTGACGGCGTGCCAGCTTGAAGCCTTTACCTCTTTACCGGTCTGGTCGCGCAACGTGAACTGCTGTCGCTCGCCGGCTTCGATCACCACGAAAGGCGGATCGATGCTGAGCAGACTGGGCAGCGGTTCGACGCTGCCGAAAATCGCCAGGTCGTGCGGCGTATGCCGTGCACGCTCGACGAAGATATGCGAGGCCGGGAACAACAGTGACGTGAGCACATCGATACGATCGTCCGTCACGTGTGCAAGCATGGCCTTGTCGACCACCAAAGCGGCCGTATAGCGTTCGCCGCCCTCGGCGTCGCGATCGTCCGGAACCAGATAAGGGAAGCTGGAAGTGGGCAGTTGTCCACGCGCAGTGTTGCCTTGCAACTGGATGAAGGTCAGCACTGCACCGTCTCCATAATTGTCCGCGCCCCTGATTCGTGCACCGGGCGCCGCCTGAGTACGGATGACGAAATCTGTCGGGGTCAGAGGCGAATACCCGGCAAAATCGAGCATGCCCAGTTCGAAGCGACCCTGGTGGTGTGGCAATCGGCTGAAATGCTCCTGCATGGCCTGCGCCAGCAAGGCGTTGACAGTGTCGTTATGGACCTCCAGATTGCAGCGAAACGCAGTGGCCTGGGCAAGATCCAGGGTCACCCTGCCCTGCCGATCGACCTCACCCACGACCAGACTCAGATCGATGTCCACGACCAATTGGTAGCCCATGGCCTCATCGATGGTGAAGCGCGTCAACAGGTTCTCCGCCACGGGTGATTCACGCAGGTAATTGCCGGCAACGATCGGAAATGTCAGCTCGGCTTTGGAATCGCTGAGCGATGCTGTCGTGAATGACAGAGAAGGCGCGCCGAACTCCAGCTTTCTGAGTACGCTGCGGGTACGGATGAAGTCCTTGTGGTCGACATCGGCATTGAGCAACGGCACAAAGCGCAAGGCGCTCAGGCGTTGCAGGTACTGGTCGCGCAGGAGACTGTTGAGACGTGAGCGGCCAAATGCGGCGACGGCCCCCCACCCAAGGGTGATGTTGCCGCCGGCCATGTGCGCCAGGACGTTCTCGAGTGAATTACCGGACATGTTCAAGCCCTCCCGGATACATTGGATGGACGCGCCGAGTTCGCCACCAATTGGCGGCTCAACGCGGGGAATCGATCGGTGTTCAACGGCATGATCTGGTGGCCTTCGAGAAGACCGAAATCTTCGCTCTCGACCGTCGCCATGACCAGAATCCCGGGTGCCTGCGGCCCGCTGGCTGGCTGGTACAGCCCTGTGCTTTCGTCCATGTGGCCAGTGCCAACGGCCAAACGCCATGTCGCTTTGCGGGGTCTGCCGTTGAATAGGGCAACGAACTGCAACGAACCGTCGCTTTGAGGCTCTTCCGAGAGCGCCACCACCAGCGCCGGAGGCCGCTGTATCACCAAAACATGGACGCTCTGCGGCTCGCCGCCCGCCGCGCTGCTGACCAGAATTTCATCGTGCACATAGGTCCTGTCTGCGGCAGGTGGTTGTGCCTGGTAACGACACTTCTGGCCTTGCGCTTGTGGATCGAGCAGGCCGCTCTCGCCCGGTATTTCATTGGCGTGTGTCCACCGAAGGGCCCCGCCCTCCATCGCGGCTGCGGTCAATACCCACTCTCCATTGGCTTGCACCGTGGTGATGAAGGGGTTTGCCGTCAGCGGGTACTGGCGTACGGTCACCAGGGCTGCACTCATGGCACCCAGGCCATCGCTGACCTGAACCAGCACTTGGCCCGAACGACCTTGCAGCGTGTGTTGTGGCGGCGCACGGTAACCCCCTTGCTGATCGATGGTGCCAGGGTTGGTCGGGCCACCCGGCAGGCTCTGCAACGACCAGCTCAACGGCCTTTCGGGTGGATTTTCGACGACGAAGGTGTGACGCGCGCCTGGCAGGAGCATCACCTCAGCGCTGGCCAACCCAAATGAGCCGCCGGCACGCAACGGACCGAAGGCGGCAAGCGCTGCCGGGATTTCGAACGCCGTAGGCCGCAGCGTTC
Source organism: Pseudomonas sp. MLB6B (assembly GCF_054508135.1). Lineage (NCBI taxonomy): Bacteria > Pseudomonadati > Pseudomonadota > Gammaproteobacteria > Pseudomonadales > Pseudomonadaceae > Pseudomonas > Pseudomonas sp. MLB6B. The sequence continues at coordinate 3,935,539 of NZ_CP199313.1, forward strand.
CGCTACCCAGCAACTGCATGCTCTCCAACCACTGCTCTGGGGCGCGGGGATTGAGCTGTTTGGACATTGTCGAGAGAATCGCCTGCTTAACCGCATAGGCAGCGAAGTCTTCCGCCTGCGCCTTGAGTTCCCCATCAGCGTCATCAGGCAGGCCCTGCGTGGCGGTGGCTTCCTGCGCCTGCGGCCAGGGCGAGAAGAACTGCCCTTCGAGCATGCTGTAGTCCGTATCGGGAGCAGCCAGCAGGTGAAAACGATGGCGCAGGTCCAACGTGAAGCTGGCCGTGTACTCGAGCGGAACATGAGCCCCGTTGGGCAGACAACTGAACCTGAACGTACACGTGCCCTGCCAGCGCTGGCCGGATTGATCCTGGGCGAAGTTCGCCACCAGTCCGCCCACCGCATTCAGCTCGAACGCCTGCCCCTCGAAGAGGTAATCGCGGCTTTGGTAACGGGTGGAGGGAATCTGCAGCGTTCCACGGGTAGCACGCAAGCCAGTGAGCACGCCATCTGCGTCTCTCACTTCCTCGAACGCCATATCGTCCAGAAGTCCGGTAAAACCTTCGCTGAAACTGTTTCGGTGCAGCAAGCCCATGTTCAACAGGTGTGCAGCGTCTTCCGTTGCTTGCTGCTCCAGTAGATAGGGAAACTCATCGTCAGGGCTTGGCAACTTGCCAACTCGGCCCAAACGCGAGGATGCGAACAGCAGCAAGGCCGGGCCTTGCGAGCCGGTCTGCCCGCGCAAGCGCACAGGCCCAATGCGCAAGGCAGGAGAATCGGACGAGCTTTCTGCCAACACGACGTCACGTTTTTCCTGATCCTGCAGAGCGAGTTGCGTTTGCAGCCAATGACCTGCTGCTGCTTGGACGGACGAATCGTCATTCACGGCGAGACGAAAGCTCTGGCCTTTGGCTATGTCCATGGACAATCTGCCGTCAGCGTTTTCGGGCATCCATTGCTGAGTGGCGGCCAGGCCGTCGAGCTCGTCATGGACCGCAAGGCTCAGCACCTTGTAAGGTTGTTCGGCTCTCACCAACGTGCCACCGTACAACCGTACCTGAGCTTCGAACTCTTCGGTTTCATGTGTGGCGCGGCCGATATCCATGCTCAGCGCGGACAACCTGTAGCCAGCCAAGTGGTAGGCCAGGTCGGTTTGTTCGACTTCGATGACGCCTGAAATCCCATTGATATCTTGACCGACGCTCAGCCGGCGAATGAAGGCGTTGTGCAATAGCCGGTTGGCTTGCGCCATTGAAAAGGCCGTAATGCTGTCCCAACCCAAAAGGTCCGGGTTGCGTTGTATCCATTGGGTGAGCGCTGAATGCGTCATCTCTTTCATGGTCGATTTTCCTCGTTGACATTCGCAAGCTCGTAGACCCCGGTACCACGCACCGCCGCCTCCAGCTCGCTGATGGGTAACGGCTGCAATACGTAGCCTTCGAACACCCCGTCGTCTTCACTGCGGTAAGTGGCGGTCAAGAGTGCGAACGTCTGGTCGCCGCTCGGGCCCGAGGTGTAGACGCCGTTGGGCTTGCCATTGGTGTTGCCGAACGTTCCTGGGCCATGGCGCACCGTCCACTCGACTTTCGCCGGATCCCGTGGTCTGCCGTTGATGAACGCGACAAGTTGCACACTGCCGGTGGCCGGATCGACTTCACGCGTCACCAACATCGGCGACTTGGTCGCAGATTCGACGATCACCACCGCAGTGCTCAGCACGCCACTGGCGGTGTCTCGGACCTCGACCTCGTCAGCGATGAACGCCAGTCCAGCGTCATAAGGATCGTCGGGGTCCGAGGGGGGCATCGTCTGAGGAGCGGTGTATTGGGCAGTCAACTCCTGGCCTGCCACCGCTCCGCCCAAGGAGGCGTCCTTGATCGTCCATGTCAGTCGGTTGGCTTCGCCGAGGTAGCCTGCTTCCAAACTCAACGCGGCGCCCGCTTGCATCACGTAGGCCACCGGATTGACTTGCAGGGCATTGCGCAGGACGGTGACCAGTGCCGAGCTGCTGTAATCGTTGCTCTGGCTAGTGGCAGTCACCCGCAGCCTAACGAAAGGGCCTGCGAACGAGTCGGCGGTTGGCGCTGTGTACAGGCCCGTTTGCGGATCGATAGTGCCGATCTGCTCGCTCAATACGCTTGCCAGGATGGGTTCGACCGACCATTTCAGGTCGTCGGTGGCTGGGGTGACGGTAAATTGCCGGGTCGTGCCAGCGACCAGATTGTGTTCTAGAGGGCTGACCACGAAAGAAGTCGTTCGAGGATTCACTCGGCCGAAGACGCCGACGTCGTGCGGGGAGAGGAGCTTGTCTACAAGAATCGTGTTGCCGAAATTAAGGTTGAGCGTATCGGACACCAGCTCACGAATAGAGGGGCCGTATGACAACTCCATAACCAAAAACTGGCTTGCAAGGTAATCTGCACCCAACCCCCGCTGTTCGAAGTGACGTTCCGCAGCAGTGATACCAGCCATAGCCAGAAGGTTTGCGCGTGTCTGAAAGGCGGCGCAATTATTCCCACTGCCACGATTCTTAGCCGTTCTGTCGTCAGACACATAGCTTGGCTGCACAGCGTGATCGTAGCTAGCATCCACGAGTTTTACACTGGCGCTATCCACGTTTCCCAAGCGAAGCGCGGCATGTAGGGTGAAGTCAAGAGAAGCACTAGAGCGGACATGCGCAATCGAATAGTTACAACTAGACCACGTGGATTGATCTGTGACGTCAGCGGGTGTCAAAGAATTGAATTCCAGTCTGGACAGTATAGGCATAGGCCATTTAATCCTAAGCTGCCCCGCAGCATCCAACTTAAGTTCCTGACGACCGTCTGCCAACACTCCGTGTTGAGCTCTTTCAACATCGATAGTCTGTATGCCCGACCCCGGCTCGCCGGCTATCCCGTGCCGCGAACGTTGCGCCAACGTCCAACCTTCGAGTATCCGTATGCCAAGGAGCTGGCCCGTTGTGTCTCGGGTGTATTCGAAACTAAAATCGGCCATTCTCTTTTTGAATCCTTCCAACATCAGAGAAAGTACTACCCGACCATAGCTCACCAGCACGGTAGCTGAGCGACCACCGTCATTAGGTATCAAATATCTAAAATCAGAGTCTGATGTGGGTAAAGTGCCTTCACGATCACCCTCCCACCGCACGAAGCCGAGCACCGCGCCCTCGGGATCGTCCGCCGTACGTCGCCGTGCTTGGGTACGCATGACGAACGACTGGGGTTTGAGCAGTTCGTTGTCACCCCGCTCGATACGCCCGATGGGAAACACCCGTTTTTCGTCATTGAGGGCAGCGAACTTCTGCTGGAAATAAGCACCTACCAGACTCTGCTCGATCCGATCCTCCGACACAGTCATGCGGAAGTCGTCGCTGTATTTCAAGTCCAGACGCAGTTCACCGTTTTCGCCCACTACGCCCGGCACTTGGTCCAGCCGCAGATTCAGGCTGAGCTCCGGTCCCTGCAAGGGGCTGGTTTCGCGGATTTCGCGGGTATACCACTGCCCGCCCACACTTTTCAGCCCGAGCTGGGTGCCGCCCACGACACGCATACGCAAACGCGCCTTGGAATCGTTGAGGTCGACGTTTTCGAACGACAGCCGTGGTCGGTCGAGGGTGAAGTCTTTCAAGGCGAAGCGACGCTCGTCCCCGTTGGGGATGGTGCCGCTGATAGGCTCAAGATAAGAAGACGTCTTGAACCTGCGAATGTATTCTTGCGTGAGCAAAGTGTTTAGTTGGGTACGGTCGAACGCACAGATCATCCCCCAACCGAGCGTGCGCGGTTGTTCTTTCATCCATTCGATCAGTTGATTCAGCGAATAGTCCGCCATAACGGCACCTCAGAAATACAGTTTCAATGAAAAGGGCGCGCAGCCTGCAGCGCCAACATAAACAGGTGTGCATAGAGACTTTAATTTCAGCAAAAACACCTGCAGGCATGATCGACTTGAGGCCGTCACCCGCATAAAACTCGGCGAGGTATATGCTTCGTTCGATCAGGCGCATGTTTTAGAACGCTATGAGAACCGTCTGCGCCGTCGGACGCACTTCTTATCGACGCCCCCGACGATCATGCCCCCGAAAAGATAAGTGAGCACACCCACCGCTCGACAACAGTTGTACGCGCGATGGCGTCCTTTCGAAACTGGTAGTTTTATCAGGTCACAAGAGTTCAGTGACTTGGTAGCGTCGTCCAAGAACCGTAGCGCCTGCAGGCAATACGAGGAACACTTCACACGGTGTGGTGCCAGAGCCATCTGGCCTGCGGCTGTGGCAAAAACGTGATGCTGTCCCCATTCAGAAGGTCCGGGTTGCGTTGTATCCATTGGGTGAGCGCTGAATGCGTCAGCTCTTTCATGGTCGAGTCTCCTCATTGACATTCGCAAGCGCATAGACCCCGGTACCACGCACCGCCGCCTCCAGCTCGCTGATGGGTAACGGCTGCAATACGTAGCCTTCGAACACCCCGTCGTCTTCACTGCGGTAAGTGGCAGTCAAGAGGGCAAACGTCTGGTCGCCGCTCGGGCCCGAGGTGTAGACGCCGTTGGGCTGGCCACTGGTGGTGCCGAACGTTCCTGGGCCATGGCGCACCGCCCACTCGACTTTCGCCGGATCACGTGGTCTGCCGTTGATGAACGCGACAAGTTGCACACTGCCGGTGGCCGGATCGACTTCACGCGTTACCAACATCGGCGTCTTGGTCGCGGATTCGACGATCACCACCGCGGTGCTCAGCACTCCACTGGCGGCATCTCGGACCTCGACCTCGTCGGCAATGAACGCCAGCCCAACGTCATAAGGGTCGTCGGGGTCGGACGGGGGCATCGTCTGAGGTGCGGTGTACTGGGCAGTCAACCCCTGGCCTACCACCGCTCCACCCAAGGAGGTGTCCTTGATCGCCCACGTCAGTTGGCTGGTTTCGCCCAGGTACCCTGCTTCCAAGTTGAGCGTTGCTTTGGCTTGCATCACGTAGGCCACTGGATTGACTTGCAAGGCATTGCGCAGCACGGTGACCAGTGCCGAGCTACTGAAACCGTTGCCCTGGCTGATGGCAGTCACCCGCAGCCTGACGAAAGGGCCTGCGAACGAGTCGGCGGTTGGCGCTGTGTACAAGCCCGTTTGCGGATCGATGGTGCCGATCTGCTCGCTCAATACGCCCGCCAGGATGGGTTCGACCGACCATCTCAGGTCGCCGGTCGCCGGGGTGACGGCGAATTGCCGGGTCGTGCCAGCGGCCAAGTTGTGTTCCAGAGGGCTGACCACGAACGAAGTAGTTAGAGGATTCACTCGACCGAAGACGCCGACGTCGTACGGGGCGCGTAACTCGTCTGCGATAAGGGCATTACCAAAATTGAGTTTAAGTGTGTCGAGCATGAGATTGCGAATAGACGTGTCGAGTGACAAGTGGGAATCCAGCAGCATCTGCACAACGTTGACGATGCCTTCGGTCGGATGCCACAAGGCTTCTTCCATACGACGCACGGCATCAGCAACCATGAGTCTAAATTGATTATAATATGATGCACAGTCCCCCCCTGAGTTAGAGGGCCCGAGGGTAGCGTCGTCAAACCAAATGTGTGGCGCCTGCACGTCTTTCAGCTCGACATCTTTGTACGTGGATTGCAAACCGTTTGCATCCGTTAAGCGAAACTTGGCATTCATCGAATAGCTCAAACTCGACTGCGTTCTGATATGTGATATACCGTAGTTACAATTTTTCCATACCTCCCTCTCCTTAAGTCCCGAAAACGACAAGTCGTGCACACGCAGATCCATGCGCGTATGGACCGGGAAAACAATACTGAGCTCCCGCGAAGGGGATAATTTAAGTTCCATCTTATTTGTCATAAGCACTGGCTCCAGAGAAGCCAGGAATTCAACTATATCCGAGCCGAAGAACACTGGAAGTATGCTATCTGGCAGGACCACATCTCCTTCTTGTGCGCGCACGGCCTCGATCCTGCCGGCTTCGTCTCGAATGATCTTGAATGAACTGTTTGCCGCTTTGGCTGCGAATGCCTTCATTACATGGCTCAGTAGCACTCGACTGGATTCCATCATCACCGTGGCTGAGCGATCACCGTCATTGGGGATCAAATATCTAAAATCAGAGTCCGGTGTGGGTAAGGTGCCTTCACGATCACCCTCCCACCGCACGAAGCCGAGCACCGCGCCCACGGGATCGTCCGCCGTACGTCGCCGTGCTTGGGTACGCATGACGAACGACTGGGGTTTGAGCAGTTCGTTGTCACCCCGCTCGATACGCCCGATGGGAAACACCCGTGTTTCGTCATTGAGGGCAGCGAACTTCTGCTGGAAATAAGCACCGACCAGATTCTGCTCGATCCGATCCTCCGACACGGTCATGCGGAAGTCGTCGCTGTATTTCAAGTCCAGACGCAGTTCACCGTTTTCGCCCACTACGCCCGGCACTTGGTCCAGCCGCAGATTCAGGCTGAGCTCCGGTCCCTGCAAGGGGCTGGTTTCGCGGATTTCGCGGGTATACCACTGCCCGCCCACACTTTTCAGCCCGAGCTGGGTGCCGCCCACGACACGCATACGCAAACGCGCCTTGGAATCGTTGAGGTCGACGTTTTCGAACGACAGCCGTGGCCGGTCGAGGGTGAAGTCTTTCAAGGCGAAGCGGCGATCTTCCCCATTGGGAATGGTGCCGCTGATAGGATCGAGATAAGAGGACGTCTTGAACCTGCGAATATACTCTTGCGTGAGCAAGGTGTTGAGTTGGGTACGGTCGAATGCACAGATCATTCCCCAACCCAGCGTGCGCGGTTGTTCTTTCATCCAGTCAAGAAGTTGGCTCAGCGAATAGTCCGCCATCAGAGTACTCCAGTGATACGTATCAGTTAAAATGGTGCGCGGAATGCAAAGCGCCTAACTAGATGTACGTAGAAACTTCATTTCAGCAAAAAAATATCCGCAGGCACGATCGACTTGAAGCTGTCACCCGCATCGAAGCTCACCGACGCATACACTTCGAACGTCGTGTTTTCCTGCAGCTTTTCCAAATAGGCCTTTGACAATGCCATCACCAATCGACCTTCGTAATACTCGTCTTCGGAAATGGCGACATTGTCGCGAATGACTTCAGGCGGCAGCGATGCATGCTCGGGTTTGGATTTGCCGACTACCCAAACTCGGACGATCTGACCCTGATCGAAGAGTTGCCAGCTGTCGCTGCTCAACGTGAAGAGCACCTCGTCCTCGACGGCCTGCAACGACAGCCTTCCGTTCGGTGCGCCGGGGCACTGCACGGGCTGGAAGGCCGACGAATCCCAATCCCTTATCATCAGCCCGTAGATGGGCGATCGTTGCGCCGCAGCGTCCGCACGCTCCACCGTGTAGTACACCTTCACACGCCTACCGAGGTTCGCCGGCACAGCCGAAGCAGGAATGACGTAGCGCAGGTTGTCGCCTATGACGGGAGTGCTCGTGCTGTACTTGCCCAGCTCCCCGTAGCCGTCCCAATGCATGGTCACCTTGCCCCAATCGGTGCCTGGCACTTCTGGCAACCGCACGTTGGCGCCGTTGACAAGGCGGATCGGAAAGATGAATCCGTATTGCTCGATGTCGGGATCCGGTTGCTCTGGCGGCTCAGGGTCTTGCGGAGTGGCGTCCCCGATGATCGGCAGCTTGAGGATCAGGGGTTTGCGCAAGGTCAATTCCAAGGCGGCCGAGTCGGCAGCCTCCCCCGGTCTGGTCCACTGGTAAGCGAGGCTGATCGTCTGGCCTAGATTGGCATGCAACCACTGCGCAGGAATCGAGAAGCGCAGCCGGCGACTGTCCATCAAAGTGCGATCCACCCGCACGCTGGCGCGTAGAGTGGACTCGCCCATTGCGTGCAGTAGCACCTCGTCAGCGTATCGCATGCCGTAATCGGGAATCTCGACCACCAACCCATCCGGGTGATTGCTTGGATCGAGATACCCGTCAGCATCACCCTGCACCTGAGGTGGGGGCAGGCTTGGAAGTTGGGGTGGCGAGCCGGTCAGTATGGTCAGGCGCTGAACAGGGGACTGGCTCACCGGGTCGGAAGAACCGCTGCCCGCATAGACCACCTTATAGCTGATTTCGCACCAATCACCGGCCAACTCAAGTGTGGGACGGTCAATAGACCACACCACAGGGCGATCCAGATCCTCCTCCTTCAACACTTTGGAAACAGTGTCTTCGTAAAATTCGTCTCTCCAGGTCAGTTTAACGGTATCCCCTACCGCCATTGCCGGAAACGCACCGGCTGCCACCGAAAGGTCGCCAGTGATCCGTGCCAAGTCGATGACCAACCCGTCACTGCTCTGCACATGCGGCGCGGGTACTTGCTCGACGGGTGACACTGGTTTGTTGACATAAAACAGAAGGCGTGGCGACTGCACCTGGGCATATCGCTCAACCGCACCATCGCGAGTAATGATGGTTTTCGCGTAGGAGTAGAATACAGTCCCGCCGTCAAGCCTCATCATCACTTCATTGGTGAAATCGACCATGAAGCTGCCATCGGGCTCCAGTTCTTGAACTTGCAAAGGCGTACGTTCACGGTCCTCCACCTCGCCCTGGGCGCCGCAGCCGAAAAACTGAGGCCAAAGTTCGTCGCCAATTCCCAGGCCATCGAACTTGATATACGTATAGAGGGGCTGCCCTTGTAATTTTTCCAGATCGAGCGAGTCGCCGTCCAATGCTGGAACAATGGGCAGCGGCAACACCCTATTGGTGTGCTTTGTCCTCGTTTTGTCTTTACAAGACGCCCGCTGTGAATCCTTCATCGGACCGACTCCTATACACCGCGTCACTATTGGTTATTGCGGACCCGTTGCCTCGAAACTGTGTGATGCCGTTGCGCCAGTTCGCGCAGCGAGGCGTGGTTCAAGGCGAACTTCACTGCACACGGGACCCGTCATCATTCAGCGATGGCTTAAATATACGTTTTGGCAAGCTGTTAAAAACGCCTACGCCGTCATGCCCATTTCACACCGACGCTCTAATCGGGACCGGTTTTTGAAACGAAGACGGTATGAACACTCGCCGCTCGACAACAGTTGTACGCGCGATTGTTTCCCTTCGAAACTGGTAGTTTTATCAGGTGGCAATAGTTCAGTGACTTGATAGCGTTGCCTCAGAACCGCAGCTCGCCTGCAGGCAATACGAGGAATACTTCATGACGGTTACATCTGAGATAAGCTCGAACGCGCTGAATTTTCTGAGCCACCTGCAAAATGGCCCGGACTCCCGTACTGGGCTTTATACCCTGTCCGTTGCGTTGCCCGCGCTGAGGGGTAACGACCTGCTCGGTCCCGATTTCGAGCTGGCGCTGCGCTACAGCCCGCTCAATCTCCAGGACAGCGGCTACGGTAAAGGCTGGAACCTGCAACTGTCGCAATTCGACCCGGACCCCCAGCGCCGAATCGTTTCCCTGGCCAGCGGCGAGACCTACAAGGTGACTGGGCGCTTCGGCGCGACCCAGCAACTGACGATGCAAGAAAAGAAAATCGACAGCTTCCATCTTTATGAAGAATCCGACAGCCGCTGGCGCCTGGTGCACCGCTCGGGCCGGGTCGAGATTCTCGAGTCCCAGGGCAGTAGCAGTAATCGTCGGGCGCTGCCGGTACAAGTGTTCAACGAACAAGGCCAATGGATCAAGCTCGAATACGCCAACTTCAACAATGGATTGGCCTACCTGAGCAAGGTCACCGACATGCGGGGCGAGACGCTTTTGCAGATTGCCCGGGAAAGCGCATTGGTCACACTGACCTTCCAGACCGACACGGGCAGTGCTTCCTACACCATGGCGTTGGTGGATGCAGACCGTAAGGTCGGACGTATCGAACTGCCCACCGAAAACAAAGCCAGCTGGCGGTTCAAGTACAGCAGATTGCGCAACATGGACTGCATCAGCCAAGTGCACACTCCCACTGGCGGGTTCGAGGAAGTGTTCTATCAGGACGAGGGGCATCTGTTCCCCATCGGCTCCGGCCTCGATCCCCTGCCGCGGGTGACTCAGCACCTCATCCACCCCGGCCATGGCCAGCCTTCGATCGACACGCGCTACACCTACTCGAAAGACCAGCACAACTTCCTCGGCGGCAACGCAGCGTTGCAGTGGCAGGACGATGGTTTGGACAACCTGTTCCGCAAGGTCATGGACTACGACTACGGCACTACCGAAACCCTGTGGGTCGACGGCAAACCGGTACGTAGCATCGAGCGCACGTTCAACAAGTTCCACCTGGTCACTCGCGAAGCGACCTACCACGGCAGCTTGCTCAGCGACGATGGCAAAACGGTCATTGGTAACAACATCCTCGAGAAGATCACGACCTACAACTTACGCGCCGGGCTGTTCAGCGAACAGCCGAAGAACTGTCAGTTGCCCCATGCCGTCCAAACGCGCTGGCGCTTGAAGAACGACGCGACGCGGGTGCGCTCGGACCGGGTTGCCAGTACCTACGACGACCATGGCAACCTGCTGACTTACCAAGCGGCCAATGGCGTGGTGGAAACCTCCACTTGGTATACAGCTGCGCAGGATGGCTATCCCGGTGAACCGGAAGGTTTCGTCAAGCACCTGAAGCAGAAGATCGTCACCCCCGCAGCCGGTCATTCGGGCAACGCACCCACGTTGACCACCACCTATCGATACGAGCGCCTTGGCGTGCTTGCCGACAGCGTTGCCGGCAGCGGCCAACAACATTGGACGGCCTTGCAAAGTGAAACGCTCGCCGACGAGCACGAGCTGTATACGGTTCACTACAGCTATAACGCCCAAGAGCAGGAGACCCCGACGTCGGACGCACCGATGGTGCATGGCCGCTTGCGCGTTCGCACTTCGGCCTACCCATGTGGCAAGGCTCTGCAGAGAGATGCAAACGCTACCCTGGATACGCGTATCGAGTATGCGTATGCCTTCGAAACCATCGATTGGGACATGTTGCGGGGCTTGGTTGCGCAGGATGGTCGCAGCGGAAAAGCCGCTCCCCAATGGTTCGAGCAGGCGCGTGTGTTGCGCACTCAGCAGACCACCACGGGCTACGACGCTACACAGAAGACCACGGCCCAGGGCTTCTCCTTGTCGACCGGCGAGATGCTGTTGGATCTGGATGAAGACAACGTGGCTCGGTTCACTCGATACGACGACCTGAGGCGCGTCATTCGCCAAGTCGTGGCACCTGGCAGCGCTAGCGAAGCCATGCGCAGCGAGGACTATCACCTGTGCGCCACAGAGCAGGAGCAGGCGCAACAGCGTTCGACGGACAGCATGGGGGTGGTGACCGCGCGGCACTTCGACGGGCTGGGTAGGACGCTGCAGCAAACCCGGGACCACCTCGACCCGGCACAACCCAAACGGCACTTGCCCATCCTCACCAACCAGTACGACGCTTGGGGCCGGGAGCTTGCGATCAGTCAGCACGACTGGCTGGATGGACAGCCCTTCCCAGGTCCGGAACAACTTCAGACGACCGAATACCGCTACGACACCTGGGGGGAGCGCAGCGTCACCTTGCGTGCCGACGGCGTGCAAGAGCACGTGAGCTTCGACCCGACGCAAACGGATGAACACAACAACGTGTTCAAGACCCGCTGGCTTCAAGCCTCCAAGCAGACGCTCAAAAGCGAAAAGGTCAGAACCACCATCAATGTCTTCGAAAAGCCGCTGCGGATCGAGCGACTGGACCTTGCAGACGCACCGGTCGCCGAACAGAAACTGGCCTACGATGGCCTGGGCCGTTGCATCGGCAAGACCGACGAACGCGGCTTCACGACCGGGTTCGAATACGATGCCTTCGCACGGATGACGGCCAATCTGCTGCCCGATGAGACGCGTGTCGAGCGACGTTACGCCGCGCATTCGGATGCCGAGCTGCCAGTCAGTATCGTGGTGATCAGCAACATGGAGTCACAACCACTTTACGAGGTCGGGACACAGATGTTCGATGGCCTGGATCGGCTGGTCTCGCGCAGTGTCGGCAAACGGTTCGAACGGTTTCTGCATGAGCCTGGGCAATCCGCCCCCGTATCCATGACGACCGCCGCGCAGGAAACCATCGACTACACCTACAAACTTGAGCTGTCTCCTTTCCCGACCTCCAGCAGCGCCGTCGACGAGCAGGCCGTGTTCGACTATCACCCGATCACCTCGCTTCTGATGAAAGCCGGCAACGACCAGGGGCAGCGCGAATACGAGTATGACCTGAACAATCACTTGACCCATGAGCACTGGGTAACGCCTGGCCACGACAAGCTGACCACTTCGTACTCCAACTCGCTGCAAGGTCGGCTCGCGACCCGGACGGATGCGGGCGCAGTCGCAACGACACATAGTTACGACGAGCGCGGCCGTGCGAAGAGCATCGCACAAGGCAACGTGGACGCAGCGTTCGAATACGACTCTCTGGGTCGTTTGTACAAAACCGTCTGCCGTGACCAGGCCCATGACAACACGCTGACCACTGACCTCGAATACGACGAACACGGACGCGAGTGCCGCCGCACACAACGACTCGATGGGCAACTGCCCAGGGTGCTTCTGCAAACGTGGGGCAAGGATGGTCTGCTGGAGGCGCGCGAGCTGCAGGAGGGTCAAAGCGTTCTCCACCGAGAACAGTTCTTTTACGATGCCAAAGGCCGTCTGAACACCGTCGACTACAGCGGTCTGCTCTTGCCCCAAGACGATGAAGGACGTCCGGTGACCAAGCAAGTGTTTCGCTTCGATGCCCTCGATAATATCTCCACGGGCTTGACCACGTTCGCCGACGGCACCAGTGCAAGGATCCAATATACCTATGATCAGGACGATCGTTGCCAATTGGCGGGGCTGACGCTTTACCAAGCGGGTCAGACGTCCCTGGCGCTGACCTTTTCGTATGACGCCAACGGTAACCTGAAGATCGACGAGCAAGGCCGCGAACTGCGTTACGACAGCCAGAATCGCCTGATGGAAGTCGGGCAGAGTGGGCGTTACCGCTACGACGGGCTGGGCAGGCTAATGGCCAGCGTCACCGATGGTAATGAGGAGGCCCTGCTGTGGTTCGAAGGCGATCGACTCAGCTTGGCGATGCGCGGCGCCACCGCCACCCGATACTGCCGGCATGACGACCTACCGCTGGCCGTGCAAAGCGACGACCCTGCTGCCACTCTGTTGCTACAGACCAGCGCCAGTCACAGTGTCATGGCCGAGTGCAAGGCCGGCTCGGTGCGCACTGCCACCTACCTGGCCCATGGACAAAGCCATGCCGCTTCACAACTGGAAAGCGCGCTAGGCTTCAATGGCGAGGCGCTGGACTCAGGCAGTGGCTGGTATCTGCTGGGCAATGGCTACCGCGCCTACAACCCGGCATTGATGCGCTTCAACAGTCCGGACTCGGAAAGCCCATTCGATACCGGGGGCTTGAACCCTTACGCCTATTGCCTGGGCAATCCGGTCACCTTGCGCGACCCCACCGGCCATAGCGCCACAGGCGCGACGGGCAGACCGAGGCGCCCGGACGAAGACGATCCGAACTGGCTGGGGCGCAGCGGCGGCGGCGGCGATTCGACGAAATGGATCTGGCTGGCCGTAGCGGTCGTCGCCACGATCGCTGCGGTGTTTACCGCAGGCGCCTCGTTGGCGGCGGTGGGCGCGTTCGGCGCGGGCGCGGCAGCGGCGGTGGCCAGCGCCGGTAGCGCAGTGGCAGCCGGTGCCCAAGTCGGGACCTTTACCGGAATCCTCGCCAAATTCGCCGGCACCACCGTGGTTTCGGCCATCCTGAGTACAGCCACTGCCGCGCTGGCAGTGGCCGGCACAGGGGCGCAGGCAGTAGCGACCGTCAACAACGACGAGACGGCAGGAAATTGGGCCGGGTATCTGGGGCTTGCCAGTATCGGCCTGGGGGCGGCGACGGGCATCAGGTCTGTGGGCAAGGCTGTGATGACGAAGTTCTTCGAGCGTGGCGCTCGCAGTTCTGTGGCGGCAAGTGTCGGTCAGGCAGGGCTGCCTGAAACTGTGCAGTCGACCGTTGCTGCGCCAGGCGAGCAAGGCAAAACCTTGATTAAACTAGGCCGATTCTTCCGCAGAAAAAGATTTGACCAACAGGTTGTGACAAACGAAGGTTTGGTTGTGAATCGCTTCCATACTGCTCGTCCGAGCATTTGATAGAACGCCCCTAACAAAACCCGCTTTCGAAAGCGGGTTTTGTCCTGTCCCCTCATGCCCACCTAGCATTTTTACCAGTTTCAGCCACCGCCCCCTAACGCTAGCATCCTCTCAAGTTCTGGGAAGCATTGGCCTTCCCGCCTTGCTCTTGCATCGGACACATCCCTTACCCAGTCGGAGCGCGCCAGATGAGCAAAACCTTCTCCCGCGAACGTGCCGCAGCCGTTCGCGTCGACTATCAAAAAAAACGCGTTCAAACGCAGGCCACGCAGCTGACCGTCCTGCCTGACCCCGGCGTACCCGGTGTCATCGACCCCAGCGATGGCACCTTGAACAAAGACGTACTGGGCGCAGACTTGGAAGTCGTCATCGCCGGCTGGCCCAATCTGCCGGAGCCTGGCTACGATGAATACGACACCTTGCAGTTGGAGCTGGCGAACGTCGATGGCGCGGGGGCCGTAGGGCCGTTCAGGCCCGTTGGCACAACTCACCAGTACGATGCGACGAGCGACTTTCCAGCGACCATCACGGTACCCACGGACGAATTGGTGCGAGACGGTACGTTGCAGTTGCGTTACTCCATCCTGTTCCATAATTTCAATAGCGACATCTCCAACCCCATCCCTCTGATCTGCGACAGCACCCCACCCTGGGGCGAGGTCGAACCGCAACCGGTCTCTTTGCCCAGCGGCCCGGTCACCGATGCCTATTTCGTTGCCAATCCCAACGGCATTCCACTGACGCTTCCCGAGTATCCAGGGCGGGCCGCAAGCGACAGCTATGCACTCTATTACTCCGCGACCGTACCTGTGGCACCCTATCCGGATCCCGTAGCAACCGGCAAAGTGCCCAACGACCGCACCGTGCTGATCCCCAAAGCGGAAGTCGAAGCGCGCGGTGACGGCCACTTCTATATCGTTTACCTGTTGCTCGACAAAGCCACCAACCGCAGCCGCATTTCAGAGGTGGCCGAAGTCTTCGTCAATCTCGGTGCCCTGCCAAGCGGGCTCAAAGAACCCGTCGTGCCTTTGGCCGCCGACGGCCTGATCGATCTGGAGGATGCGCAAGCCAGCGTCAATGTCGAGATCCCGGCGTTCGCCAGTCATCGTCAGACCGATGATGTCGAAGTCACGTGGGGCACGGCACCGCCTTTCACCGAGCAAATCGGTTCGCGGCCGTTTCCGCTGGTCATCGGGGTACCCTCCGAGCATCTGCGCCAGGCTTACGGTGCGGCTGATGATGAAGTAGTGACAACTGTCAGCTACCGGGTGTTGCGCCATGGCGTTCCCTATGGGCCTGAAAGCATCGACGTCAACGTCGATTTTTCGGTCGTTGGCCCACCCCGCCCCGATCCTGATCCGACTTGGCCCGACCCGATCAACGCTGCCTTGGTGGCGCCCATCGTCAAAGGCAAGACCTCGGATATCGACAACGAACTCAAGCGGGTCGATGCCGGTCAAGCTGCAGACCTTCTGTTCACCCTCTATACGCCAGCCAAGGATGGTGAGGTTGTGAACTTCTACTGGGCCGGCACCTTGGTCAAGGAAGCCACCTATATAGTCGACACCACGGACACTTCACCCATCAAGGTGGAAATTCCTTGGTCGTACATCCTCGCGGCGGGCAACCAAGCCCAACTGCCGGTGCACTACACCATTCGCAAAGCCGAAGACGCAGGCAACGAACAGCGCTCCGTCACCGCGCTGGTGGCTGCGGATGCCGTTACCGAGGTGCCTGAGGCGGCCCAGTTCGAGCGTATGCAGGGCCGTTGGTTGAACTGCTCATCGTTGTGGGAAGACCCGAGCAATCCTACGGGCGATCCGGCGTTTCGGGTTGCCGTCAAACCGCTGACCAAGTACTTGCCTCAAGGTGGCAAAGTGACGATGGTCTGGACGGCGCTGGCCAAACGCGATGGCGACACCGAAATACCGGCTGCGAAAAAGACCGAAGAGATCACCATCACCCAGGCCCAGGCGGAAAACGGCTTCACTTGGGATATCAAGCCTTACCAAACTCACATTCTGCCCATCTACAACTACAACAATCTGGGGCCGGACGGTCGGGGCCGCGTGCATTACGCGCTTGAGTACAAAGGAGAAACGATCAGATCGGAAGACGTCGAGGCGTGGGTAGGCCTTGGTGTGGGGGGGTCCACCTGCCCGGTTCCTTGAAATGGGCCGCCGCGAACTCTGCCGAATCAGATGAAACGCGCCAGTCACCGGAATTTTCCTACACCGGATTACCTGTAATCTCACTAGGCTTCCGCGCTGACTGGCAAGGCCTTCACCCGTAAAAGAGGCCGAGCGATTTTTTCGGATCTTCAAAGGTAACGCTATGGACGCCTCAAATCCCTCACCGCTGCACCGCGCTCTGCGTGTGGTTTCCCTGGCACCCGTACTGATGCTCGGCCAAACAGCCGTGGCGCAAACTGTCATCAGCGACCAAACCATCGACGGCACGACGGCAACCGACAACTACTTCATCACCAACTCCGCCACCCTGACCGCCAACGGCGCCACTACCCGCGACATCACGGTGAATACGGGTTCGGCGTTGGTACTGCAGGGCAGCCAGACCAATGCTACAGGCAATGCAGCTGGCGTGCGCCTCAACAGCGGCGAGGCTACGATCACGGGCAGTGCAGTGACCGCTGTGCAGCGCGCCTTGATCATCGGCGTTGACCTGAGCAGCCCGAACCTCAGTCCTTCACGCGTTGCGGCCAGCAACAGCACCATCACCGGCGGCATCGCCGGCGCATCGATCAACAGCAGCCAACTCGACCTCGCATCCAGCCAGTTGATTGGCAGCAACGCCAACGGTGTGGGTGCGGACCTGTTAGATGGTGTGATCAACGCCACTGCCGGCAGTCGCATCGTCGGAGGGCTCAATGGCGTGCGCTTTCGTGGAGGCAGTGGCTTGTCGACCCAGACCGGCAGTCTGTCACTCGACGCCAGCCATGTCGAAAGCCTCACCGGTTCGGCCATCGCGGTGGGCACGTCGGGTACGGCGGCTACCTCTGCCGACATTGACGTACGCAACGGCTCGACCCTCAAAGGCGGAAACGGAACCTTGATCGAGGTGGGCGCGGTGGGCACCGCCACCATCACGGTGAGCGACAGTCACCTGCTGGGCGACATCATAGTGGCGGACGGCGGCAATGCGACGCTCACTTTGGAAAACCAAGCCACCCTCAAGGGCCGCCTGGAAAACCTCGACCGGCTTGCCTTGAACAGTGGCAGCCAGTGGACCCTCGTGGACAATGCCCAAGTCAACGACCTGGCGATGGCAGGCGGCTCAGTAGCGTTCGGAGAGCCTGGCGAGTTCCGCACCCTGCAGGTAGGCAACCTGTCGGGCAACGGCACCTTCGTGATGAACACCGACTTCGCCGACGGCCAGAGCGACTTGCTGGACGTGACCGGTAGCGCCACTGGCGACCACCAGATCCGGGTGGCCAGTACGGGCAAAGACACCGTGGACGATACCCAACTGCAACTGGTACGCACCACCGGAGGCGATGCCAGCTTCTCGCTGGAGGGCGGGCCGGTGGACCTCGGCGCTTTCGCCTATGGTCTCGTGCAACAAGGCAACGACTGGTATCTGGACGCCAAGATGCGCACGCTGAGCACCGGTTCGCAAACTGCCCTGGCGCTCTTCAATACCGCACCGACCGTATGGTATGGCGAACTCACCACGTTGCGCAGCCGCATGGGTGAGGTGCGTCGCAACGGCGGTGCCGCCGGTGGCTGGATGCGCAGCTATGGCAATCAGTTCAATGCCACCACCTCGAACTTCGGCTATCAGCAACAGCAACAAGGCGTGTCGTTCGGCGCCGATGGCCGTTTGCCCGTCGGTGACGGCAACTGGTTGGCGGGCGTTACCGCAGGCTACAGCAACTCCGATCTGAACCTGCAAGGCGGGAGTTCGGGCCAGGTGGACAGCTACCATGTCGGTGCATATGCCACCTGGCTCGACCCCGACGACGGCTACTACCTCGATGGCGTGGTCAAGCTCAACCGCTATCGCAACCGAGCCGACGTGCACCTCAGTGACGGCACCCGAACCAAAGGCGACTACAGCAACAATGGCGCGGGGGTTTCACTGGAACTTGGCCGCCATCTGAAGCTTGGCGACGGCTACTTCGTCGAACCTTACGCGCAACTGGCGGGCATGGCGATCGAAGGTCAGTCCTATCGTCTGGACAACGGACTCAGTGCCAGTGGCGATGTCACCCGCTCTCTGCAAGGCAAGCTGGGCACGACGGCCGGGCGAACATTCGATTGGGGTCAAGGCCGCATGGTGCAGCCCTACGTGCGGGTTGCTGCCGCGCATGAATTCGTCGACAACAACCGTGTGCGGATCAACGAGCATCGCTTCGACAATGACCTAGCAGGCTCGCGCGGCGAGCTGGGTGCAGGTGTCGCGGTGGCCTGGGCCCAGCAGTGGCAAGCGCATGCGGAATTCGATTACGCCAATGGCGAACGTTTGGAGCAACCCTGGGGTGCGAGTTTTGGGGTCCGCTACAACTGGTAGGTGAGCCAGACCTGCTGCCCCAAGCGGTGTCGCAGGACACCGACCCCTGTGTCCGCTCTACAGGAGATGGAAACAATGTCGCTAATGACGTTCTTACGCTCATTTTTGTCCCGCCACCGCAAGCACACAACGACCGTCCGCCTGCCCCCACCCCGGATCAAGGCGCTGCTGCCTGACATCGAGGGTGGGGCAACCAATTTGCTGCCTTACAGTGCCACCCTCGTGCCGCTACAAGTCGATTTCGAGCTATGGCCTGAGTCGCAACCGGCGCCGGAGGACCCTGAAACCTTGACGCTGTTCTGGGACGATGACCAGATCGACAGCAAAAGCTGGACTGCGCCAATCGCCGAGACGGACCTGTTCATGTTGGTACCCGAGTCTTGCTTGTCGGTCGAAGGAACCCATACCCTGCGCTACAGCGTGACGTTCTACAACGGCAACTCGGCCGACTCCAGCGTTCTGTCCCTGAGTATCGACCGAACCCCACCGCAACTGCCGGAAGACAGCGGGTTGAGGTTTGCGGGCGAGATCACGACAGGCGGCGTGACGGATGCGTACCTTCAAGCGCACGGTGACCAGTTGCAAGCCGAGGTTCCGGCCTACTCCGGTATCGAACCGGGCGACGTTCTAACGTGGTATTGGAGCACCACAGTCGGCGGCCCGGAGCGCGTCGACATTTGGACGCTGGAGCTTGCCGATATACAACATCCGCTCACGCTCACATTTCCAGGCAATTTCATTCGTGCATCGGGCGACGGAATACGCTACGCCCGTTACACCGTTCAAGACCGCACAGGTACGGCAGTGCAACGCGCACTGCCCACCCCATTGTTGGTCAATGCCACACCCATAGCACCGAGCTTCCCTGCCCCCTACCTCAAGGAAACGGGCAGCTCGGGCAGCAGCAGCACGCTTGATCCAAGTAGAGCCCTGAACGGTGGAACGCTGGTGATAAAGCCTGAGGCCACCCTCGAACCTGACGACACGGTAACCGTGTTCTGGGCCGAGCCAGGCGAATACGGTGCCTATAGCACGTCCGTGCCGGTCTCGTCGGGCGCCAGGGAGTACGCGATCCCCACATTCAACATCTCTGCCAGGCTGGCCAGCCAACTTAAGATGTTCTATGAGGTGACACGCCGCGGCACCACCTACGGATCAAGCCCCCACGCCCTTACGGTAGAGGTACCTAAAAACCTACCCAACCCCCAGTGCGATAAAATCGCGGGTAGCTATTTGAGTCTTGGCAACATAGGCACAGGCAGGGCCACCTTCACGCTGACTTCGTGGCAACACAGGAATACCCATCAGTTCGTCAGGCTTTACGTTGAGGGTAAACGCAAGGATGGGAGGAAAGATCCGGTGATGGTCGCCGAAGCAGCGCCTGTGCCCTCGTCCACCGGAACGATGACGGTAGGGACACTCACCCGCCAAGACCTGGAGGTATTCGTCGTGCCATCGGATGTGGAGATTCGAGCGTTCTTGAGCGTAGACAATCAAAACAGCTGGATCGAGTTTCCCCACTCGAATGCGACGTTGGTCAATTGATCGAGCAACCCTCTTTCCCAGCACCGCAACGACGGTGACACCGACGCCGCTCGACGATCACGCAGTCGAACCCATCGGATGCGTAGGGGTTCAGATTACCGTTATGTTGTGGTCTGTTTCGCGGCGCCGTTTTTGACACGCAAAAAAAAACCACTCCGTGAGGAGTGGTTTTCTATTTGGAGCGGGAAACGAGACTCGAACTCGCGACCCCGACCTTGGCAAGGTCGTGCTCTACCAACTGAGCTATTCCCGCATTTTAAGCTTTTACCACCGTTGGCGTGAAGCGCCTGCCGACCTTCACTACCACTGCACCGCATAGACGCCACAGTATTGAACTGGAGCGGGAAACGAGACTCGAACTCGCGACCCCGACCTTGGCAAGGTCGTGCTCTACCAACTGAGCTATTCCCGCAATGGCGTCCCCTAGGGGACTCGAACCCCTGTTACCGCCGTGAAAGGGCGGTGTCCTAGGCCACTAGACGAAGGGGACACAACACTTTGCAACCAACACTTCTCAGTGCACCAATGCATGAACCTTGCGATTCAGCCTGGATTTTCTTTTCCTGCCCCGCCGTTAAGCGCTGCCGGAGAAACTGGAGCGGGAAACGAGACTCGAACTCGCGACCCCGACCTTGGCAAGGTCGTGCTCTACCAACTGAGCTATTCCCGCATTGGCGTCCCCTAGGGGACTCGAACCCCTGTTACCGCCGTGAAAGGGCGGTGTCCTAGGCCACTAGACGAAGGGGACACGCTACATCTTCACTACCTACAGCGTCGAGCGGTGTGCTTTACGCTGCAAGTGGCGCGCATTCTATGGACGCGGCCGGGTGTCGTCAATACCTTTGTAGAAATTTATTTAAATCAATGACTTCGCGCCGTCCAAGCTCGACCTCACGCTGCCCGAACGCGACGGTCGTTGCTTTTCCGACGTCGGCTCGGCAAGCTCAGGGCCTGGTGCCATCATCCGACGGCGCTTCCCGTGGCATCGCACTGTTCGCCTGCCGGCAGAGCCACTAGACTCCGCGGGTAGACCTTCCTATATAGAGGCAACGACGGTGACACCACTTCTGATCACCCTGCTCATCGTAGCCGGGATCACGCTGTTGATCGTGATCGGCTACCTAAACAACGTGGTGGAGAACAACAAGGTCGAACGGGCGCGTAACAAAATGGAGCTCACCGAGCGGCTCAAACGCTGCGAGACGCTCAACGAGACCTTTCCCAGCCAACTGCTGAGCCCCGCCTTGAAGCTGCTCATGACCCGCCTGGAGCTGAACGTCAACCAGCGCCTGCTGGCGGTCGAGCGCAAAAGCCCGCGGCTGCAGGCGCGCATCGCCGAGCTCGAGGCGCTGATCGGCAAAGGCGAAGCGATCCCGGTGAACAACCCGCCCGCCCCGATTCTGACCGAAGCCAAGGCCAAGGACGTGCGTTTTTTGCTGGAGATCCTGCACAACCAAGTGGTGCGCGCCACCGCCGAAGGCTTTTTGCAGAACGCCGAAGGCAAGCAGTGGGTGAAAGAGGTGCACCATATTCTGGTGCTGCTGCACATCGAGTTCTTCAACAACCTGGGCCAGCGCGCGCTGCAAAAGCAGCAACCGGGCCAGGCGCGCTTGGCTTTCGAGCGCGGCGTGCAATATTTGAGCAAGCAAGCCGAACCCAAACTGTATGAAGAACAGCGCCTCTATCTGGAAAAACTTCTGGCCCGCGCCGATGCCCAGGTGCTCGACCAGATGGAGCCTACCGACGACAGCGAGAACCAGCTGACCGAAGGGCTCAAGACCGACGACGAAGAGACCTGGAAGAAAAAGGCGATGTACGACTGACACCCCCTCTGGCTTGGCCCGGCCTGCCTGCGCACCCGGGCCGCACGCTTGGCCTCAGCAGTCGCTCAAGGAAAGAAATACCGCAGCCAGCCGCTCCAGCCCGAGCTGATCCGCCTCGGTGAAACGCGCAAGCTTCGGGCTGTCCAGGTCCAGCACGCCGACCAACCTGCCGTCCTTGACCAACGGAATCACCAACTCACTGTTGGACGCGCTGTCGCACGCGATATGCCCAGGGAAGGCATGCACGTCCTCGACCCGCTGTGTCTGCCGGGTCGCTGCCGCCGCCCCGCATACGCCACGACCGAATGGAATCCGCACACAAGCTACTTGGCCTTGGAACGGACCGAGCACCAGCTCTTCATTGCGATTGAGATAGAAGCCTGCCCAATTAAGGTCTTCGATCTGGTGGTAGAGAAACGCGGAAAACTGCGCGGCGTTGGCGATAAAGTCGCGCTCGTCGGCAAACAACGCCTGCACTTGTGCGGCTAGCAGGTCGTAGCCGTCCAGGCCCTTGCCCGACGCATTGAGATCGATCATTCAGTGTTGCTCCAACAATTGCAGTCCGACCCAGTAGCGGGCGAACTGATAGGCACAGCGGCCATTGCGGTTGCCGCGGCCGGTGGCCCAACGCACGGCGAGGATGTCCAGGGCCTCGTCGCGCTGCCATTGAAGGCCGGCCGAAACAGCCAATTGGCCGATCCAGTGCTCGACCACGGCGAGGTAATGCTCCTGGGTGAAGGGGTAGAACGACAGCCACAGGCCGAAACGGTCGGACAAGGCGATCTTGTCTTCGACCGCCTCGCTGGGGTGCAGCTCGCCGTCCACACGCTGCCAGTTTTCGTTGTCGCTGGCTTTTTCCGGCACCAGGTGGCGGCGGTTCGAGGTGGCGTACAGCAGCACGTTGTCCGGCGCCTGTTCCAGCGAGCCATCGAGCACGCTCTTGAGCACCCGGTAGTCGCCCTCCCCGGCTTCGAACGACAAGTCGTCGCAGAACAGGATGAAACGCTGCGGCAACGCCTGCAGCTGCTCGACGATGCGCGGCAGGTCGCCCAAGTGGTCGCGCTCGACTTCGATCAGGCGCAGGCCAGCGTCGGCATGCTCGGCCAACAGGGCGCGCACCAACGAGGACTTGC
This sequence comes from Pseudomonas sp. MLB6B, assembly GCF_054508135.1. Lineage (NCBI taxonomy): Bacteria > Pseudomonadati > Pseudomonadota > Gammaproteobacteria > Pseudomonadales > Pseudomonadaceae > Pseudomonas > Pseudomonas sp. MLB6B. Next base: position 3,958,708 of record NZ_CP199313.1, read on the forward strand.
CCGTGCCGCGCGAGCCCCAGAGCAAGGCATGGTTGGCGGGCAAGCCGCTGATGAACTGCTGGGTGTTGCGCCCCAGCTGCTCGCGCTGTTTATCCACACCGATCAGGTCGGACAGTCGCATGTCCAGGCTGACCTGCAATGGCAGTAGATAGCCGCTGCGGCCGTCGCGCTGCCAGCGCGCGGCAAGGGTGGCGTTCCAGTCGATGTGCGGGCGCAAGGCAGGCAACAGTGGGTCGAGGCGCGTCAGTACCGATTCGGCGCGGTCGAGAAAAGCGTTCATGCGGGCGTCCATGACGACTCCTGAAAGGCAATGGGGCGGCGTGGGCGCAGGTCGGGCCTGATGCGCCCTGACGCGCAGGGGATCACAGTCGCTACGACGCTTGGGCTATGCTAGCGCTGCGTCACACGCAGATACCGGCCCGGGGCATATGGATATCAAGTTCACCAATCGCCTGTCATACAAGCAGGCTCGCCTCACCGTGCTGGTGGGCTTCGCGCTGGGAGCCCTGCTCAGCGTCGTGCAGATCGGCATCGATTATGCCAGCGAAGACGCCGCCATCAACCGCGAACTGCACACCGTACTACAAATCAGCCACGACACGGCCTCGCGCATCGCCTACAACATCGACGCCGATCTCGGCGAAGAGCTCACCGGCGGGCTGCTGCGCTCGCCCGCGATCATCCGCGCTCGGCTGATCGACAACAACGACACGGTGCTGGCCGACAGCCAACGTCCGCGTGAGGAACGCCGCTGGCGCGGGCTGTCGGACTTTCTGTTCGGCGAACAACGCCAGTTCCAGGACCGCCTGTTTCTCGCCCACATGCCGGACGAATACCTGGGCACGCTTTATCTGGACATCGACACCTACGCGTTCAGTAGCCGCTTCCTCGAACGCGCGGGCCTGACCCTGCTCACCGGCTTCACTCGTAGCTTGCTGTTGACGGCGCTGCTGCTGGCCTTGTTCTACCTGATGCTGACCAAGCCCCTGGTGACGGTGATCGGCGCGCTGAGCAGCGGACGGCAGACGCGCCTGAACTGCCCCAGTGGGCACGAACGCGACGAGATCGGCGTGCTGGTCAAGGTCGCCAACCAGCAGTTCGTCAGCATGGCCACCGAAATCGAGCAGCGGCGCACAGCGGAAAACCGCCTGACGCAATACCTCAACGAGCTCGAAGACACCGTGTCGGCCCGCACCCAGGCGCTCAAAGCCAGCAACGACCGCCTCAGCCAGATCAATCTGGAGCTCGAAGACGCCCGTGGCCGCGCATTGGACATGGCCCAGGCGCGTGCGGCGTTCCTGGCCAACATGAGCCATGAGATCCGCACACCGCTCAATGGTCTGCTGGGCATGATCGGGTTGACACTCGACAGCCCGCTGGAGGCCGAGCAGCGTCAGCACCTGACGATCGCCCACGACTCGGGCAAGGTACTCGTGGGCTTGCTCAACGATATTCTCGACTTGTCCAAGTTCGACGCGGGCCAACTGCAGCTCGAACGTATCGGCTTCGACGTGGCGGCCATGGCTGAAGATACGGCTAGCCTGCTATCGCAAAACGCTGCGGCCAGTGTCGAGCTGACCTGCCTGATCGCGCCCGAGATGCCCTCGACGGTCTTGGGCGATCCGACCCGGGTGCGTCAGGTACTCAGCAACCTGCTGTCCAATGCCCTCAAATTCACGCGTTTCGGCCGCGTCGACGTACGCCTGACACCGATCGTGGGCGGGGTTCGGGTGCAGGTCCGCGATACCGGCATCGGCATTCCCGAAGAGGCCCAGGCACGCATCTTCCAGCCCTTCATCCAGGCGGGCGCCGGCATCACTCGCCAATACGGGGGTACCGGGCTGGGCCTGGCGCTGACGCGCAACCTGTGCAGCGCCATGCGCGGCCAATTGCGCGTGCAGTCGCACGTCGGTTTCGGCAGTACGTTCAGCGCCGACCTGCCACTGCTGGGCAACGGCCGCCCCGCGACTTGGCCAGTCATGTGCGGTCGGGTGCATGCGCTGAGCCAGGCAGGCAGCGGCCTGAGCGAACTGTTGCAGATGCAGCTACCGGCCTGGGGGCTGGACTATCGGCGGCACGACGATGCGCAGAGCCTCGATGCAACCGCCATGGACCTGCTGATCACCGACGATCCCGAGGCCTTGGAACCGCTGCGCCGACAGCTGCCGACGCCGATTCTGCTGATCAGCGCCTACGGGCGCTTCCTGTCTCTGGAGCAGATCCAGGCGTGGGCGCCGCTGCACCAACTGGGACGCCCACTGGCGCGCAGAACCCTGCACGAGACCTTGCGTCGCGCCCTGCTAGGCAGCCTGGCACAACCCACGGCCGCTGGCGTCACGCCGGCTTGCGAAGCGCAAGGCGCGCGCATCCTGTTGGTCGAGGACAATCCCGTGAACCAGTTGGTCGCCAAAGGCATGCTGGTCAAGCTGGGTTGCCAGGTGCAGGTGGCAGCCAACGGTGTCGAAGCGCTCGAATGTCTCGAGACCCTAGCGTTCGACTTGGTGCTCATGGATTGCAACATGCCCGTGATGGACGGCTACGAAGCGACCCGACGCATCCGCCAGCTCGCCTGTGGCAGCGAGCTGCCGGTGGTGGCATTGACCGCCAACGCCCTGCCCGAAGAGCGCGAACGTTGCCGCGCTGCGGGCATGGACGACTACCTGGCCAAACCCTTTCGCCGCGAGCAGTTGCACGCACTGATCGAGCGCTGGCTGCCGCTCAGCGGCTGACCAGGCGATCGATGTCGCGCTCCAGCGCGCGCGGTTTGGTGGTCGGCGCGTAGCGGGCGACCTGGCCGCTGGCCGGGTCGACCAGAAACTTGGTGAAATTCCACTTGATGCGCTCGCTGCCCAACAAGCCAGGCGCACGCTTCTTCAACTCGCTGAACAGGGGATGGGCCAGGTCGCCGTTGACGTCGACCTTGCGGAACAGCGGAAAGCTGACGCCGAAGTTGCGCTCGCAAAATTGCGAAATGGCGAAGTTGTCACCCGGCTCCTGGTGGCCGAACTGGTTGCAGGGAAAACCCAGCACCACCAAACCGCGGTTCTGGTATTGCCGCCACAGGTGTTCAAGGCCCGCGTACTGGGGGGTAAAGCCACACTGGCTGGCCGTGTTGACCACCAGCAGCGCTTTGCCTGCGTAGTCGCCCAAGCGCTTGTGTTGCCCGGTCAGGGTCAAGCAGGAAATGTCGAAAAGTGCGTCGGCCATGGTCGGCTCCATTCAGTCGCGCGGCTTGAGGTCGAGGCACACCGAGTTGATGCAATAGCGCAGGCCGGTCGGTGGCGGACCATCGGGGAAAACATGCCCTAGGTGGGCGTCGCACTGGGCGCAGGTGACCTCGGTGCGGATCATGCCGTGGCTGGTATCGCGGATTTCGATCATTGCGGCGTCGTCGATCGGCGCATAGAAGCTGGGCCAGCCACAGCCCGAATCGAACTTGGTGGTCGAATCGAACAGTGCCAGGTCGCAGCAGATGCAGTGGTACACGCCGGCGCGCTGCTCGTCGTTGTACTTGCCGCTGAACGGGCGCTCGGTGCCTTTCAAACGGCACACCTGGTACTGCGCCGGATCGAGCATCGCTCGCCATTCTTCCAGGGTTTTATCGATCTTCTGCATAGCTACCTCGGCGGGCTTAATTTCACCCTGCGCCAGCTTTATTTATGGCGCCGGTGACACGTATATTAGTGGGCTTATCTTGCCAGCCAATCTGGCATGCGCCCTGCTCTTCTCAACCTTCGCAACGGCGGCGCGCAGCGACTTCTCAACCGGGACCACACCATGCAGTTCAGCAAATCGAACAAGCTCGCCAATGTCTGCTACGACATTCGCGGCCCTGTGCTCAAGCACGCCAAGCGCCTGGAAGAGGAAGGCCACCGCATCCTCAAGCTGAACATCGGCAACCCAGCGCCCTTCGGTTTCGAGGCGCCGGACGAAATCCTGCAGGACGTCATTCGCAACCTGCCTACGGCCCAGGGCTACAGCGACTCCAAGGGCCTGTTCAGCGCACGCAAGGCAGTGATGCAGTACTGCCAGCAAAAGCAGATCGAAGGCGTCGGCATCGAGGACATCTACCTAGGTAACGGTGTGTCCGAGCTGATCGTCATGTCCATGCAGGCGCTGCTCAACAATGGCGACGAAGTGCTGATTCCGGCACCCGACTATCCACTGTGGACTGCGGCAGTCAGCCTGGCAGGCGGCAATCCCGTGCACTATTTGTGCGACGAGCAGGCCGATTGGTTCCCTGATCTGGACGACATCAAGTCCAAGATCACTTCGAACACCAAGGCCTTGGTGATCATCAACCCGAACAACCCTACGGGTGCGGTGTATTCGCGCGAGTTGCTGCTGGGCATGTTGGAGCTGGCGCGCCAGCACAATCTTGTGGTGTTCTCCGATGAAATCTACGACAAGATCCTCTATGACGAAGCCGTGCACATCAGCACCGCCGCCCTGGCGCCCGACCTCCTGTGCCTGACCTTCAACGGCTTGTCCAAGTCCTACCGGGTCGCAGGCTTCCGTTCCGGCTGGCTGATCATTTCCGGGCCCAAGCACCACGCACAGAGCTACATAGAAGGCATCGACATGCTGGCCAACATGCGCCTGTGTGCCAACGTGCCGGCTCAACATGCGATTCAGACGGCGCTGGGCGGCTATCAGAGCATCAACGATCTGATTCTGCCGCCCGGCCGCCTGCTGGAGCAGCGCAACCGCACGTACGAACTGCTCAACGACATTCCGGGGGTCAGTTGCGTCAAGCCCATGGGTGCGCTGTACGCTTTCCCGCGCATCGACCCCAAGGTGTGCCCGATCTATAACGACGAACGCTTTGCCCTTGACCTGCTGCTGTCGGAAAAACTACTGATCGTTCAGGGCACGGCGTTCAACTGGCCGTGGCCGGACCATTTCCGCGTGGTGACGCTGCCGCGGGTAGACGATCTGGAGCAGGCCATTGGCCGGATCGGCAATTTCCTGCGTGGCTATTCCCAGTAACCGTGTTCGGGGCGTGTGGCAGGAGCTCTGGCTGCAAGCCACTACCAGCCTCTCGACAGGCAGGGCGCGACACCTTCCAAGTCGCGCTTGGTGGGCCGTCCGGCTGGCAAACACTTGTGTGGATATAGCCTTACAAGGCTTTGAGTCATGTCTGGCGAGCCATTCGGATAACGCCGTCAGTCCTTTCCTACACAGTTTGAAATAGTCCCCCGGTTGAATCCGGCCGCCTCCCGCCTTATATACCCCCGCAGTACGCAACTCTTTCCTCTGTCAGGAGAACGTGACAACCATGATGCGCATTTTGCTGTTTGTAGCCACCAACCTCGCGGTGGTGCTGGTTGCAAGCATTACCCTGAGCCTGTTCGGCTTCGATGGGTTCATGGCCGCCAACGGGGTCGACCTCGACCTGGGCAGCCTGCTGGTCTTCTGCGCGGTGTTCGGTTTCGCAGGCTCGCTCGTGTCGCTTTTCATCTCCAAATGGATGGCGAAGATGAGCACGGGCACACAGATCATCACGCAGCCGCGCACGCGCCACGAACAATGGCTGCTGCAAACCGTCGAGGAGCTGTCGCGCGAGGCCGGCATCAAGATGCCGGAAGTCGGTATCTTCCCCGCCTACGAAGCCAACGCCTTCGCTACCGGCTGGAACCGTAACGACGCACTGGTCGCGGTTTCCCAGGGCCTGCTGGAGCGTTTCTCGCCCGATGAAGTGCGCGCCGTGCTGGCCCACGAGATCGGCCACGTGGCCAACGGCGACATGGTCACCCTGGCCCTGGTGCAAGGCGTAGTGAACACCTTCGTGATGTTCTTCGCGCGGATCATCGGCAACTTCGTCGATAAAGTGATCTTCAAGAACGAAGAAGGCCGCGGCATCGCCTATTACGTAGCGACCATCGTCGCCGAACTGGTGCTAGGCATTCTGGCCAGCATGATCGTCATGTGGTTCTCGCGCCGTCGCGAGTACCGTGCCGACGAAGCCGGCGCGCGCCTGGCCGGTACCGGCGCGATGATCAATGCCCTGCAACGCCTGCGTTCGGAACAAGGCATGCCCGTGCACATGCCCGATACGCTCAAGGCGTTCGGCATCAATGGTGGTCTCAAGCAGGGCCTGGCCGGCTTGCTGATGAGCCACCCGCCACTCGAAGACCGTATCGACGCCTTGCGTCAGCGCGGCTGAGCCATAGGGCAACGGATGAACAAGGGCGACTTCGGTCGCCCTTGTCGCGTCTGCGCTCCTCTCACCGCGCCAACCGATACGCCCGCTCCCGCAGCGTGTCCACCCCTGCCGCCACGAACCGCGGACTCTCCTGGGCGATCTCGCACTGTTCCAGCATATTGACTTGCCAACCGGCCAGACCCTCGCGCACCTCGTGCTCGGGCACGCAAAACGGCGGTCCACTGATCAGCGCCTGGTCGTATTCCAAGGTGATCAGCAAGCCTTGCACTGCCTGGGGCAGGCTTTGCTGCAGATGCGCGAGGTAACGCTGGCGCATGGCCGGCGGCAAGGCGATCAACGCTGCGCGATCATAGAACGCTGAACAGTCGGCCAGATCGGCGGCCGTCAGTGCGAAGGCGTCGCCACACCAGACTTGCAACTGCTCGACGTGCCACACCTCGAACGCGCCACGCTTCTCAACCCTAGGCGTCAGCTTGCCGGCCTCGAAGAACGCCGCCACGGCCTCACGCGACAGCTCGACCCCTAGCACCCGATGCCCTTGCTCGGCCAGCCAGAGCAGGTCGAGGCTCTTGCCGCACAACGGCACCAGCACCTGGCTGCCGCTTGCCACACCCAGGCTGGTCCAGTGGCGACACAGATAGGCATTGACCTCGGACTGATGAAAACCGATCTGCTGCGCCGCCCACCGTTGATGCCAGAACGCCGGTTCCATGCTGCCTCCCGCTGTATGAGTGAACTTACGAGCTTACCCCAAGCCGCCCCAGCCTACCCGACGCCTCGCAGCCCCAGGCATCGGGCAAAAAAAATCCCCGGCACAGGCCGGGGATTTTCACGTTACGACGACGCCAGGATCAATCCTCGCGGTAGCGACGCAGTTTCAGCTGCTTGCCGGCCACGCGGGTGTCCTTGAGCTTGGACAACAGACGCTCCAGGCCTTCCTCCGGCAGTTCGACCAGGCTGAAGCTGTCGCGCACCTGGATGCGGCCGATGGCGTCACGGGCCAGGCCACCTTCGTTGAGGATCGCACCCAAGAGGTTCTTGGCGGCGATACCGTCACGGGCACCCAGGGCGGTACGGCAACGCACGCGGCCTTCGCCCAAAGGCATCGGCGCACGGCGCTCGCGGTCGCCACCGCTGCGCTCGCCGCGTTCACCGCTACGCTCGGTACGCTCGCGTGGCGCACCGGTCGGCACCAGCGGTTGCTCGCGCTCGACCGACGCCAGGCTCAATGCCTGGCCATTGGTGGCCTTGCGCAGCAGCGCCGAGGCCAGGGCACGTGGGCTGCAGCCCAGGTCGGCGGTCAGACGGTCGAGCAGTTCGCCATGGCTGGCTTCGGACTCGGCCACCAGCGGTGCCAGACTAGCGGTCAGCTTCTTGATGCGTGCATCGAGTACCGCTTGTGGGCCTGGCAAACGGGCTTCGGTCACCTTCTGCCCGGTTACGCGCTCGATCAGTTGCAGCATGCGGCGCTCGCGCGGCGTCACCAGCAGCAGCGCACGGCCTTCGCGACCGGCACGGCCGGTACGGCCGATACGGTGCACGTAGGATTCCGGGTCGTACGGCATGTCGACGTTGAACACGTGGGTGATGCGCGGTACGTCCAGACCCCGGGCAGCGACGTCGGTGGCGACGACGATGTCCAGGCGGCCGTCCTTGAGCGAGTCGATCACGCGCTCACGCTGGTTCTGGGCGATGTCGCCGTTCAACGCAGCAGCCTTGTAACCTTTGGCTTCCAGAGCGGAGGCAAGGTCCAGGGTCGCTTGCTTGGTACGCACGAAGGCGATCAGCGCGTCGAACTCTTCGACTTCCAGCAGACGCAGCACGGCCGGAATCTTCTGGTCGGCGTGGACCATCAGGTGCGACTGCTCGATGGCGGTGACGGTCTGGGTCTTGCTCTGGATCTTGACGTGTTTCGGGTCACGCAGGTGACGTTCGGCGATCGAGCGGATCGACGACGGCAGGGTGGCCGAGAACAGAACGGTCTGACGGGTTTCGGGAATGGCGTCGAAGATGACTTCCAGGTCATCCATGAAGCCGAGCTTGAGCATCTCGTCGGCTTCGTCCAGCACCAGGAACTTGACGGTGGACAGGACTTTCTCGTCGCGACGCAGGTGGTCGCACAGACGACCTGGGGTAGCGACGACGATTTGTGCGCCATTGCGGATGGCTTTGAGTTGTGGGCCCATGGGGGCACCGCCGTAAACGGCGACCACGTTCACGCCGGGCATCTGCTTGGCGTAGGTCTCGAAAGCCGTGGCGACTTGCAGCGCCAACTCACGGGTTGGCGCAAGGATCAGGGCTTGCGGTTCGCGCTTGCTCACATCGATGCGGTTGAGGACCGGCAGTGCGAAGGCTGCGGTCTTGCCGGTACCCGTCTGCGCCTGGCCGATCATGTCGTGACCGGCGAGGATGATCGGGATCGACTGCTGCTGAATGGCGGACGGCTCTTCATAGCCGGTAGCCACTACTGCGGCAACGATGTTCGGATTGAGATCGAGAGCGGCGAATCCGCCGGTTTCCTGGGTCATGGGTCTGCCTCTAGAGTGCATCCGCAAAGACCCATGCTCCAAAGCTGCACATGCCTTGAAAGACCGTGAGGTCACCCAGGCAGCTTTGGCGGCGGGGATTTGCGAAGACGATTGAAAAAGGAACGTGTGAGAGGGTCCGCCTAGCGGACGTACAGCCGAAGCTGGACTCGGAGGATTTGCACCACCTGATTCGCGGTCCGCTAAAAGACCGGCGCGTACTATACCCGAATCGTGCTGGAACCGTGAGGAAAATTTTCGCTCCCACTGCAGCGTCCAAGCGCCGGACGCCGAAGGCTGAATCGTTTGGGCCAAAGCCGGGAAAGTCGCCGCTCAGGCTTGTCCGCGTCAACCGAACAGCCGCTCGATTCGGACGATGCGCGACCTTGGCACGCCCGTGAATACCGGGCCGGTATCGCTGAGCATGGCGGCTGCCCGCCCACGCCGAGCATTACTGGGCGTGCTACCTGCCGACGACCGCACTCAAGTAGCGGGACGGATCTCGCGGATCAGGCCTTCCAGGCGATAACCCAGGCGCGGCACCAGCGCTTCGGCGCGGGCGCGCAGTCCGTCGAAGTCCAGTTGCTGGTCGAGGTCGGCCGGCACCAGCAGGATGACGTTGCCTTCGTTGACCGGCAGCTCCCAGTAGTGCCGGTGGTACAACCCGCGGAGCAAAGCCGCGCCCAACGGTTTGCCATCGTCGGCGGCCCACTGGTTGATCACCAGCCATCCGCCTGGGTTGAGCTTGCGCTGGCAGTCCTCCAGAAAACGCCAGGCCAAGTGCCCCACGCCCGGGCCGTGATCGGTATAGAGATCGACGAATAACAGGTCGGCCTTTTCGGCAGTGGGCAGCAGCGCCAGGGCGTCACCGATGCGCACATAGAGTCGCGGGTCGTCGTCCAGGCCAAGGTACTCCATGGCCAGCCGCGGCACGTCGGGCCGCAGCTCGATGGCCTCGACGTCTTCGAGGGGCAGGAATTTCAGGCAGGCCTGGGTCAAGGTGCCAGCACCCAGCCCCAGGAACAGCGCGGAGTCCGGCTGCGGATGGCACAGCGCGCCGATCAGCATGGCGCGAGTGTAGTCGTACTCCAGCCAGCTCGGATCAGGGGTGAATGTGCAACTCTGCTCGATGGCGTCGCCGAACTCGAGAAAACGGTAGTCGTCGACTTCATACACGCTGATGACACCGTAGGCGTCTTCGACCCTGGCCAGCAGCCGTTCATTACGCTCGGTGGTCATGCAAGCTCCTGCTCGTGCGCGCAAAACCGCCATTCTCCGTCAACGCCGCCACTGCAACAAGCGCGTGCCCAGCTGCTAGGATGGCGCCTTGCCCCTCCATCATTCTGTCGAGTCCGTGATGAGCCAACCCTGGAGCCCCGAAAGCTGGCGCGCCTTGCCGATCCAGCAGCAACCTGTCTACCCCGACGCCGCGCACCTGGCCAAGGTCGAGCAGCGCCTGGCCAGCTACCCGCCATTGGTGTTCGCCGGCGAGGCGCGCGAACTGCGCCGTCAGTTCGCCGAAGTCACCGAGGGTCGCGCATTCCTGCTGCAAGGGGGCGACTGTGCGGAAAGCTTCGCCGAGTTCAGCGCCGCGAAGATCCGCGATACGTTCAAGGTACTGCTGCAGATGGCCATCGTCATGACCTTCGCCGCAGGCTGCCCGGTGGTGAAAGTGGGGCGCATGGCCGGCCAGTTCGCCAAGCCGCGCTCGACCAACGACGAAACCATCGGCCAGATCACACTGCCCGCCTACCGTGGCGACATCGTCAACGGCATCGCTTTCGACCCAGTCAGCCGCGTGCCAGACCCCGAGCGCCTGCTGCAGGCCTACCACCAATCCACGGCCAGTCTCAACCTGCTGCGTGCCTTTGCCCAAGGCGGCTTCGCCGACCTGCACCAAGTGCACAAGTGGAACCTGGACTTCATCGCCAACTCGGCCCTGGCCACCAAGTACCATCAGCTCGCCGACCGCATCGACGAAACCCTGGCCTTCATGCGCGCCTGTGGTCTGGACAGTGCCCCGCAGCTGCGCGAGACCAGCTTCTTCACCGCTCACGAGGCGCTGCTGCTGAACTACGAGCAAGCCTTCGTACGTCAGGACAGCCTGACCGGCGACCATTACGACTGCTCGGCGCACATGCTGTGGATCGGCGACCGCACCCGCCAGCTGGACGGCGCCCATGTGGAATTCCTGCGCGGGGTACACAACCCGATCGGGGTGAAGGTCGGCCCGAGCATGAACCCGGACGACCTGATCCGCCTGATCGACATCCTCAACCCGAGCAATGACCCAGGCCGCCTCAACCTGATCGCGCGCATGGGTGCGGGCAAGGTCGCCGACCACCTGCCAGGGCTGATCCGCCGTGTCGAGGGCGAAGGCCGCAAGGTGCTGTGGAGCTGCGATCCGATGCACGGCAACACGATCAAGGCCAGCAGCGGTTACAAGACGCGCGACTTCGCGCAGATCCTCGATGAGGTCAAGCAGTTCTTCCAGGCCCATCAGGCCGAAGGCAGCCATGCCGGCGGTATCCATATCGAGATGACCGGGCAGAACGTCACCGAATGCATCGGCGGCGCACGGCCGGTGACCGAAGATGCGTTGTCGGACCGCTATCACACCCACTGCGACCCGCGGCTGAACGCCGATCAGTCGCTGGAGCTGGCATTTCTCATTGCCCAGACGTTGAAGGACGTGCGCCGCTGAGACAAATCGGCGCTGGTCGCTGACGCTGGACGGCCGTTATCGGGCGGTGCGCCGCCCCACACCCAGCCGCTCAAACTTCCAGCGCCAGCAAGACCGCACAAATCAACAGAAAACCGCAGAACAACCCACGCAAGACTTTTTCCGGCAAGGCATGAGCCAGCTTTACACCCCAGCTGATGCTCAACAAGCCGCCGACCGCTAGCGGCACCGCTACGGCCCAGGCCACGCTGTCGTGCAGCGCATAGGTCACCAGCGTCACAAAGGTGCTGGGCGCGGCCAGCGACAGCGACAGCCCTTGGGCCACCACTTGGGTGGTGCCGAACACACTGGTAAGGATCGGCGTGGCCACCACCGCGCCACCTACCCCGAACAGCCCACCCATGGCACCGGCGAAACTGCCCAACACGCCCAGCCATGGCCAACCGTGACGCAGCGTGGCGCTGGCCGGTGCTACAGGCATGAACAGGCGCAAGAGGTTCCACAGCATCAGGGCCAGCAGAAAACCGACGAAGCCCAGGCGCATGGTCTGGGCGTCCACCCCGACCGCCCACATCGAGCCGAGCCAGGCGAACAGAAAGCTGAACACCGCCAATGGCAGCGCATGGCGTAGCTCGATGCGGTTGCGTTGGTGGTAGCGCCACAAGGCCAGCAGCACGTTGGGCACCACCATCACCAGCGCGGTACCCTGCGCCATCTGCTGATCCAGACCGAACAGCACGCCCAGGGCCGGAATGGCGATAAGCCCACCGCCGATGCCGAACAACCCACCCACGGTCCCGAGGGCCGCGCCCAACAGCAGATACATCAACCCTTCGACCATCGATCTCGTCCACGTCATCAACCAGGCGGCCATGCTACCAGCCGAGACCTGCTGAGAAACGTTTCGTAATACGATGCCGCTTCATCCAGCTGTCAGGATTCGGCGGAAAACGGCGCAAGTCCTGCTCCCGTTACGGGTTTTATCGCGCCGATCATGCATTTGAAACGAACCTTCGCAACATGCCACTGCTCGAAATTGCAATAGCCGCTTAAGTCTGGTGCCGCGCTAACAATTGGCCCTGCGTAATGAGCTGCGATGGTTACCAGCGGATAAGCGTTCGCTGGATATTTCGTACATCTCGACTTAAAGGACTTGCATGAACGCCGATACCAAAGCGCGCCGAGATGAGTTGCTATTGGACAATCAGGTCTGCTTCGCCCTGCACTCGACCTCGCTGATGATGACCAAGGTGTACAAGCCGCTGCTGCACAAGCTCGGCCTGACCTATCCGCAGTACCTGGCCATGCTCGTGCTCTGGGAACAGGACGGGCTGACGGTAGGCGAGATCAGCCACCGCTTACTGACCGACCCAGGCTCATTGACGCCGCTGCTCAAGCGCCTGGAAAGCGAGGGCCTGCTCAAGCGCACCCGCAGCCGCGACGACGAGCGCGTGGTGATCGTGCAGCTGACCGACAAAGGTCGCACCCTGCGCCGCGACGCTCAATCCATGCCGCAGTCGATCACCGAAGCGAGCGGCCGCACTGCGGAACGCTTGCAGGCGCTCCAGGCCGAGCTGGTGGAAATCCGCGCGAGCCTGCAGCAGAAACTCTAAAGGGTGCCCACAAAAAAACCCGGCCGAGGCCGGGTTTTCGCGTTGTGCAAACCGCCTTACTTCTTGGCGCGGCCTTTGTAGGAACCGTCGCGGGTATCGATTTCGATCAGTTCGTCGATTTCGATGAAGTCGGCGACCGACAGCTCGGTGCCGTTCGCCAGTTTGGCAGGCTTCATGACCTTGCCCGAAGTGTCGCCGCGGGCGGAACCTTCGGTGTAAGCCACTTTACGCACGATGGTGGTCGGCAGTTCGACCGACACCAGACGGTCTTCGAAGAACACGGCTTCGCAGATGTCTTCCATACCTTCTTCGATGAACGGCAGAACGGCTTCGATGTCCTCGGCGTTCAGCTCGTACATGGTGTAGTCGGTGGTGTCCATGAAGGTATAGGAGTCGCCGCTGATGAACGACAGGGTCGCTTCTTTGCGATCCAGGATCACGTCGTCCAGCTTGTCGTCGGCACCGTAGACGGTTTCGGTCTTGTAGCCGGTCAGCAGGTTCTTCAGTTTGGTCTTCATGATCGCGCTGTTGCGACCCGACTTGGTGAACTCGGCTTTCTGTACCAGCCACGGGTCGTTGTCGATCCGCAGAACGGTGCCGGGTTTCAGTTCTTTACCAGTTTTCATTACGTCGTATCCGAATCTGGGGGGATTTATAAAAATCGAGGCGGCGTATCATAGCCAATTTCGATAAAACTGTACTAGCGCTGTGGCAAGGTCTGGCCGAACGGCGTGCTCGGCACGCCAGCGTTCGGCGTGTTCGCTCAGCGTTCGCCAGTGAGGTTGTACGGCCTGCCAGGCCTGCGCCATGTCCAAATCCATGTTCCAGGCGCGCCACAACTGACCCAATGCTGCGCCCGCTTCGGCCGCTAGCCCCTGGCAGTAAAGTTGCAGGAAAGCCTCGAGCTTTTCCCAATGGGCGTTCTCCTCCTGCACATAGATGTGCCACAGCAGCAGGCCTCCTGCCCATTGCGCCCGCACGAAGGAGTCTTCACCGCGCACCGCGTTGAACTCGCAGCACCATAGCAGGCGGTCGTAATCGTCCTGACTGACGAACGGCAGCACCTGAACGGTCAGGGCGCCACGCTGGCGCACATCGCCGACGGTCAGTTCCGGTTCGCCCAACCAGGTCCGTACGTCAGTCAGGATTCGGCCTTCCGGCACCAGCACGTGGCAGGGCTGTGTGCCAGCGGCCATGGCGTCGAACCAGGCGCCGAGCTGCGGGTTTTCATAGGCGAACAGCGAGATCAGCCGTGCGTCGGCGCCAGGGCGCACGCCCAGGCCTTCGAGAAAGTGCTGCCGCGCCAGCGGATCGGCCACGAAAGCCGCGCGGCGCGCCAGTAGCGCGCTTTCGCGCAGCAGCCCGCCGGTGCGCTCGGTGAAGCCCGGAAAAAAGAACCAGCGGCGCAGACCGCCCGCCTGTGGCGACATCAAGCCATGGCAGCCGTCGACCCAGGCTTCGGCGCTCAGGTACTCAAGGTTCAGCCACAAGGCAGGCTCGGTGCGCATGCGCAAGGCTTCGACGTAGGCCTCTGGCAGACTGCACCCGAACGCACCGATCACCACGGCGCCCGGCTCCACCTCGTTCCAGGGCAAGCCCCAGCGCAGAACCTGCACGCCTTGCTGCCACTGCTGCGCGGCCTGGGCGTTGGCCTCGGGGCACAGGCGCGCGAACGCCGACAGGTCGTCGACCCACAGGCGCACGTGCAGACCGTGCTCGTGGGCCAACTGCCGGGCCAGGCGCCAGGTCACGCCGATGTCACCGTAGTTGTCGACGACCGTACAGAAAATGTCCCAGGTGGGCTTCACGTCCACTCCATCGCGCGTGGGAAAACCACGGATTTTGCGGGCAAACCGGCAAGTGCGGAAGCGCAGCACTGAAAATTTCCCAACCCGCATGCGACAATACCCACTCCTTGCGCCCCGATCCGGAGCTCAGCATGTCCCGCAACGCGCAGAGCGTCACCCTCTCTCCCATGCAGTTGATCCTGTGTCTGGCGTTCGGCCTGTGGCTCGGCGCGCTGGCCATTGCCGCGACGGCCTGGCTGGCCTTGCAGCTCTGGCCACAACCGCTGGCGCCGCTGGTGCAGGCCGTGCAGCCGCACGCCATTGCGCCTGCGCCCGTCGATGCGCAGCAGGCGATGTTCGAGCGTTACCAACTGAATCTGCAACGCCAGCAGACCCCGAACGCTCAGGAACGCGCCGTTGAACTGCGCAATCCGAACGACCCCAAGTGCCAGTTCTGGCTGCAACAGCACCGCACCGCCCCCACCCCCAACAGCCAGGCCCACGTCACGGAATTCTGCAACTAGCCATGCACAAGCCCACCCTGCTCGCCCAGATCATCGCCGCGCTCGAAGCCGACGCCGAAGTGCTGCGCCTGGCCGCACAAACCGCCTACGAGACGGCCACGGCGGAAGAAAACGTCGCCGAGAACAAATACGACACCCTGGGCCTGGAAGCCTCGTACCTGGCCACCGGCCAAGCCCGGCGCACCGCAGAAATCCGCCAGGCGCTGCTGACCTACCGGCAATTGCAATTACGCGATTTCGACCCGCAAAAGGGCATACAGGTCAGCAACCTGGTGACATTGGAAATGCCGGAGGGCGGTCGTCGCCACCTGTTCCTCGGCCCAGATGCAGCCGGCCTCAAGCTGGATCAAGGGCACGTCCAGGTGACGGTGATCACGCCTCGTTCGCCGCTGGGGCAACAACTGCTGGGCAAGGGCCTCGACGACGAAGTGACGCTGGGAACACACACCCTGGTCGTGGTCGAAGTGATCTAGATGCTGTCGGATGGTGGTGTCCGCCCCACTCGACAGCCCGCCCACCCCCAACCTGCACGAGAACCTCGATGACGACGCCGACGCTCAGCCGCGCCTTGATCCTGCTGATGGCCACTGCCGTCGGCCTGGCCGTGGCCAGCAACTATTACGCCCAGCCGTTGCTGCACAGCATCGCCGAACAGTTCGGGTTGAGCATGGTGAGCGCCGGCAGCATCGTGGTGACGGCCCAGCTCAGCTACGGTGCGGGCCTGTTGCTGTTGGCCCCTCTGGGCGACCTGTTCGAACAACGCCGGTTGATCGTCGGCATGATGCTGATCGCCACGGCGGGCCTGATCGTCAGCGCCTGCGCCCCGAGCCTGCCGTGGCTGATCGTCGGTACCGCTCTGACCGGGCTGTTTTCCGTGGTGGCGCAGGTGCTGGTGCCGATGGGCGCTGCCTTGAGCGATCCGGCGCAGCGCGGGCGTACCGTAGGCACGTTGATGGGCGGCCTGCTGCTGGGCATCCTGCTGGCCCGCACGGCAGCCGGCTTGAGCGCTGAGTTGGGCGGCTGGCGCAGCATCTACGTGCTCGCCGCGGTGCTGATGGCAATCACCGCGCTGGCGCTGTACCGTGGCCTGCCGCGCCATCATCAGCCTGCGGGACTCAGCTACCCCGCACTGATCGGCTCGGTGTTCCGCTTGTTCGTCGAAGAGCCGGTGCTGCGAGTGCGCTCGCTGCTGGGGATGCTGGCGTTCTGCACCTTTGCGCTGTTCTGGACGCCACTGGCCTTCCTCCTTGCCCGCGAGCCCTATCACTTCTCCGACGCGGTCATCGGCCTTTTCGGCCTGGCCGGCGCGGCCGGTGCGCTGGCGGCGAATTGGGCGGGCCGTCTGGCCGATCGCGGTCAAAGCGCGCGCGGCATGGCCGTCGGCTTAGTGACCCTGTTGCTGTCGTGGATTCCCCTGGGCTTGGCCGAAACCTCGCTGATCGCCCTGATCCTGGGCGTGCTGGCGTTGGACCTGGCGGTGCAACTGGTGCACGTGTGCAACCAGAATGCGGTGATCGCCTTGCGCCCGGAGGCCCGTACCCGCCTGAATGCCGGTTACATCACCTGCTATTTCCTCGGCGGCGCGCTGGGCTCGCTGCTGGGCACGCAGTTGTTCCAATGGCGTGGCTGGGACGCGATCGTCGTAGCCGGCCTGGTGGTCGGCGTGTTGGCTCTGCTGGTGTGGTGGTGGGGCGAGCGCCGCGGCGCGCACCGGGCGGTTGGAGAGAATTGACGGCGCGCGCGCAGGACCTGCGTGAAGCGCAAGGGGGCGCCGAAAGGCCTGGCCCAGCGTCAGCGGTCGTTATGGCCTAGATCGCGCTCGGGATCGATCACGTCGCGCAGCCGTTGCTTGAGCACCTTGGCCTCCGGAAAGCCGCCGTCTGCCTTGCGCTCCCACAACTGCGCGCCGTCGCAGGTGATGACGAAAACGCCACCCGTGCCCGGACACAGCGTCACGCCGCCCAGCTCGTCAGCAAACGTGCTGAGCAGCTCTTGCGCCAACCACGCCGCGCGCAGCAGCCACTGGCACTGGGTGCAATAGGTGATGACGATGTCCGGTTTATTCGACGACATGGGCAAGGCCTCGCAGGTAAGACGACGGCGGCCCGTTCAGGCCGCCAACGACGGATGACGCCATTCAGGAGCGCTCGAGATTGTCCAGAATCTTGGCATGCACACGCATGCACAGCTCCAGTTCGGCCTCGTCGACACCGCTGAAAAGCTCGACGCGCAACGCGTTGGCGATGGTCTCGATCTGCTCGATCAAAGGCTTGGCAGGTGGGCACAGCGCGATCTTCTTGGCTCGCCGGTCCTCGACCACAGCCTGCCGACGCACCAGGCCCTGGGCCTCCAAGCTGTCGAGCAAACGCGCCAGGGTCGGGCCCTCGACGCCTACGCTCTGGGCCAGTTCGCGCTGGGTGGGGGCCTCGTCGAAGCGCGCCAGGTGCAACAGTACCAGCCAACGCGCCTGCGACAGGTTCAACCCCGCCAAGCGCCGATCCAGCTCCGCACGCCAGCCCCGCGACATCTGTGCCAGCTGCATGCCGAAGCGGTGTTGGTTATCGTTCAGAGGCATAAAAGAGGTAATTCCATAGAACATTTCGTTAGGGGTGCATCATGCCTCGCCAACAGGCGCGATGCCAATGCGTCAAAGTCGACCATGGCCTGGCGCTACAGCTCGAACTCGGCCGCCAGGGCCGCACGTACGCAATACAACACGCCTTCGGCCACCCGCCCTTCGAACTGCGCCGCTATCGCCGCCACCGGAGGCAGCTCGCCTTCGCCGTCGAGGAAGGCATCCTGAATGTCCGACATGAGCTCCTCGGGCAAGTCGAGCGCCTGGTCGAGACTCAGCGCTTGGCTGCTCAGGGCCTCGGCCAGCAGGCTGTAGACGTTCCTCTCGCTGCACTGTAATTGGCCGGCGATCTGCGCAGGCGTCATGCCGGCGCGGGCCAGGCTGACCAACTCATGACGCAAGTCGGCTACCACTGGCGCCGCCGAGGGCGCTTCGCCCGCGTTGAGTACTTCGAGGAAAGCCTGGCCATAGCGCTCGAGCTTACGCGCGCCGACGCCACTGACCTGGCCCATCTCATGGAGGCTGGTGGGCTGGCTGCGCAGCATCTCCAGCAACGTGGAGTCGGGGAAGATGACATAGGGCGGCACGCTGTGCTCCTCGGCCAGCTTGCGGCGCAAGGTGCGCAAGGCTTCCCACAACTCGCGCTCCTCGCCCCGCACCAACTGGCTGGCAGGGCTGCCACCCGAAGTCTTGGCGACCGTCTGCGGTTTCAGGTCGCGGCGCAGTTCGAGGTTCACCTCGCCTTTGAGCAGCGGTCGGCACGTGTCGGACAGACGCAAACCGCCGTAGCCTTCCAAGTCGATGTCGACCAGCCCGCGCGCCACCAACTGGCGGAACAGGGAACGCCACTGGGCTTCGTCGCGCCCTTTGCCCACGCCGAAGACCGACAGCCGCTCATGGCCGAAATTACGTACCTTTTCAGTGTCCTTGCCCAACAACACGTCGATCAAGTGCCCCACGCCGTAGCGCTGACCGGTGCGATACACCGCCGACAGCGCCTGGCGCGCCGCCTCGGTGGCGTCCCAGGTCTGCACGTTGTCGACGCAGTTGTCGCAATGCCCGCAAGGCTGCTCCAGGGTTTCGTCGAAGTAGGCCAGCAGCGCCTGGCGACGGCAGCGGGTTTCCTCGCACAAGGCCAGCATGGCGTCGAGCTTGTGCTGCTCGACACGCTTGTGGCGCTCGTCGCCTTCGGAGTTCTGCAACATCTGCTTGAGCATGACCATGTCTTGCAGCCCGTAGGCCATCCAGGCGTCGGCCGGCAGACCGTCACGGCCGGCACGGCCGGTTTCCTGGTAGTAGGCCTCGAGGGACTTGGGCAGGTCGAGGTGGGCGACGAAGCGCACGTTGGGCTTGTCGATGCCCATGCCGAAGGCGATGGTGGCGACCATGATCAGCCCTTCCTCGTTGAGAAAGCGCTTCTGGTTGGCCGCACGGGTCTCGGCGGGCAGGCCGGCATGGTAGGCCAGCGCAGGGAAACCCTGGTCGCATAGATAGGCGGCGGTTTCATCGACCTTCTTGCGCGACAGGCAATAGACGATGCCGGCGTTGCCACGGCGCTCGTTGAGGAACGCCATGAGCTGCTTGCGCGGCGATTCCTTGGGCACGATGCGGTAGAAAATGTTCGGCCGGTCGAAGCTCGACAGGAAACGCTCGGCGCCATACAGGTGCAGGCGCTGGACGATCTCCTCGCGGGTACGCATGTCGGCGGTGGCGGTCAGGGCGATGCGCGGCACGTGTGGGAACAGCTCGGCGAGCTGGCCCAGTTGCAGGTACTCGGGGCGGAAGTCGTGCCCCCATTGCGACACACAGTGCGCTTCGTCGATGGCGAACAGCGACACGTCGAGGCCTCGCAGGAAATCCAGCATGCGTTGCTGCACCAGACGCTCCGGCGCCAGGTACAGCATCTTCAGCTCGCCGCGGCGCAGCTGGCCGGCCAGGTCGCGCTGCTGGTCGGTGCTCAGGGTGGAGTTGAGCGCCGCCGCTGCCACGCCCAGCTCGTTGAGGGTGGCGACCTGGTCGTCCATCAGCGCGATCAGCGGCGACACCACGACCGTCAGGCCGGGGCGCAGCAGCCCCGGCACCTGGAAGCACAGCGACTTGCCGCCGCCCGTGGGCATCAGCACCAGCGCATCGCCGCCATTGGCCACGCAGTCGATGATCGCCGCCTGGGGACCGCGGAAGCTGTCGTAGCCGAAGATGTCCTTGAGGACGCGCTGAGCCTGTTCGAGCATTTGCCACTCCATAAATCGTCGTACCGTTCGGCCGATAGGCTGGACGATAATCCCGCCTCGCACACCCGCGAATGCGTAAGCGGCTTTTGCCTGGCAGCCTGAAACGCTGCCCCTGGCATGAAAAACGGCAGATTATACCTCAGCCGACCTGACGCCAGGGGCGCCGGTGACGGACGTCTTCCTTTACCTCGCAGGTGTTGCAAGGTGCTAGAATCGCCCAACGTTTATTTCTTTCAGGTAATTTCTCCAATGTCCCTCGCCGAGCAACTCACCCGCCTGCAGGCCTTTCTCGATGCCGATGAGCTGCACGAGGAAGCCCTGGACTACGTCGCCGCCCACGGCTTCCTGACCGCGCTGTCGATCAGCACCGAAGACGTGCCTGAGCGCGAATGGATCGATGCCCTGTTCGCCGAGCCGCCGCAGTACGCCAGCGAAGCCCAGCATGTCGAAGTGGAAACCACGCTCGTCGCGCTCAAGAACCACATCGCCCGCGTGCTCGCCAGCGAAGAGGATTTCGAGCTGCCTTGCGACCTCGACCTGGGCGACGACCCGGATGATTCGGAGCTGCGTGGCTGGTGCATCGGCTTCATGGAGGGCGTGTTCCTGCGCGAGGAGGCCTGGTTCGAGAACGCTGAAGAGGAAGTCAGCGAAATGCTGCTGCCGATCATGGTCGGTTCGGGCCTGTTCGACGAACAACCCGAGTTCGCCGACATCGCCAGCAACGCCAACCTGCAGGACGACATGATCGTACAGATCCCGGAGGCGCTCACCGCGCTGTTCCTGCTGTTGCACGCGCCTGACGAAAAGCCGGCGCTGCTCAAACCTCGTCACCACTGATCGCACCATGCGTTACCTGTTGCTGGCCATCGGCTGGCTTAGCGTCGCGCTTGGCGTGGTGGGCATCTTCCTCCCGGTACTGCCCACCACGCCTTTCCTGTTGCTGGCCGCTGCATGCTTCGCACGCAGCTCGCCACGCTTTCACCACTGGTTGGTTCACCACCGCCACCTCGGCCCCTGGATCCGCGATTACCTCGGCGGCCAGGGTATTCCGCTGCGCGGCAAGGTCTGGGCCATCGGCCTGATGTGGACCAGCATTCTGTTCTCCTGCTACCTCGTGCCGCTGTTCTGGGCACGTGCCTTCATGCTCACCAGCGCGGTGGGCGTCAGCCTCTACATCCTCAAGCAGAAGACCCTGCGCACACCCGACCGGTAAGCGCTATCAGTCGGAGCGATCGCTGGGTATTTGCAAGTCCGGAACAAGCTTGCTCGACACTCGATCGCACGCTATCAAAGGAAATCTGTCCATCACAGACACTGGCCTGCGCCAGCCCCTTCTTCAGCGAACGAGGACCTTCCATGACCCAAAACAACCGCCGCTTCCTGCTGAGCAAGCGTCCCTCCGGCGCCGTACAGCGTGACGACTTCACGTTCGAGCAGGCACCTGTCGAAGCACCTGCCGACGGCCAGATCCAGGTCAAGAACCTCTACCTCTCGCTCGACCCGGCAATGCGCGGCTGGATGAACGAAGGCAAGTCGTACATCCCGCCCGTAGGCCTGGGCGAGGTGATGCGTGCTTTGGGCGTCGGTGAAGTGGTCGCCTCGAACCATCCCGACTACAAACCCGGCGACCATGTCGGCGGCACGCTCGGCGTACAGGACTACTTCACCGGCAAACCCGATGGGCTGCAGAAGATCGACCCGAACTTGGCCCCCCTGCCCCGCTACCTGTCCGCCCTGGGCATGACCGGCATGACCGCCTACTTCGCCTTGCTGGAAGTCGGCCAACCCAAGGCCGGTGACACTGTGGTCGTTTCCGGCGCCGCCGGCGCGGTAGGCAGCATTGCCGGCCAGATCGCCAAAACCAAAGGTTGCCGCGTCGTCGGTATCGCAGGGGGTGCGCAGAAGTGCCAGTACCTCAAGGACGAACTGGGCTTCGACGGCACCATCGACTACAAGAGCGAGGATGTGCTCGAAGGTCTCAAGCGCGAGTGCCCGAAAGGTGTGGACGTGTACTTCGACAACGTCGGTGGCGACATCCTCGACGCGGTGCTGTCGCGCATCAACTTCAAGGCCCGCATCGTCATCTGCGGCGCCATCAGCCAGTACAACAACAAAGAGGCGGTCAAAGGCCCATCCAACTATTTGGCGCTGCTGGTCAACCGTGCGCGCATGGAAGGCTTCATCGTGTTCGACCACATGAAGGACTACGGCAAGGCTGCCAAGGAAATGGCCGGCTGGCTGGACAGCGGTGAGGTGAAGAGCAAGGAGGACGTGGTCGAGGGCCTGGAGACCTTCCCCGAGACCCTGCTGAAGCTGTTCAGCGGCGAGAACTTCGGCAAGTTGGTGCTGAAGGTCTGAGGCGCCTGCGCGATCGGTAACGCTCGGCAAAAGGGCCGAACCCTATGCAGGGGTTCGGCCCTTTTCGTTCATGGCGAGCGGCAAGGTTCAGCCGTGAATCTCGGCCACCACTTGCGCCAGTGCCTGGGCCGGATCGGCCGCCTGGCTGATCGGTCGACCGATCACCAGATAGTCCGACCCTGCTTGCAACGCCTGGCGCGGGGTGAGGATACGGCGCTGATCGTCCTGGGCACTGCCGGCCGGACGAATCCCCGGTGTGACCAATTGCAGCGACGGGTGCGCCGCCTTCAGCGCCGTCGCCTCCAGGGCCGAACACACCAGGCCGTCCATACCGGCCTTTTCCGCCAACGCCGCCAAACGCAGCACCTGCGCCTGCGGCTCGACGTCCAGGCCGATGCCGGCGAGGTCTTCCTGCTCCATGCTGGTCAGCACCGTCACACCGATCAGCAAGGGCTGCGGACCGCTACGTGCAGCCAGCACCTCACGGCACGCCGACATCATGCGCAGGCCACCCGAGCAATGCACGTTGACCATCCACACGCCCATTTCCGCAGCCGCTTTCACTGCCATGGCCGTGGTGTTGGGAATGTCGTGGAATTTCAGGTCCAGGAACACTTCGAAGCCCTTGGCACAAAGCGTCTCGACGATGCCCGACGCACTGCTGGTGAACAGTTCCTTGCCTACCTTTACACGGCACAACGCCGGATCGAGCTGGTCGGCCAGTTTCAAGGCGGCTTCACGGGTAGGGAAATCCAGGGCGACGATCAGGGGCGTCTGGCAGGCGGACATGGTCAGGTCTCTTGGCAAGTCGAAAACGGCGCGCATTGTAAACGAAGTGGCCGCCGCCGGGGGCGCCGTGAATCAGCCAGCGACGCGATCCTTCTCCGGCCCGCGTCAGGGAACCATTGTTGCGCGCACCTGCTCCACATGGCATATGAGCGACATCCACCCTGTTGCAGGAGAATGACAATGCCTTGGTATGCCTGGTTGATCCTGATCATCGCCATCGGTTCGATCGTCGGCGGCCTGATGATGCTGCGCGACACAGCCAAGAAGGTGCCTTTGAGCGAGGAGCAGCTGAAGAAAGTGCATGAGCGCAACGCAGCGGCCGATGCACAGGATGCACGTGATCGCTAAGCTTTGCTGTCTTTGTTTCGAACCAGACAGGGCCGCGTCGAGCGGCCCTGTTCTTTATCCAGCGAGTCGACGCGCTGCGCCCATCTCTACTTCACCATCAGCTTGTCGCGATTGCGTTCCAGCAGCGCACTGCCGATACCGTTGATTTCCAAAAGCTCATCCACGGAAGTGAACGGCCCATGGGTGTCTCGGTACTTTACGATGGCTTCGGCCTTGGCTTTGCCGATGCCGGCCAGTTCCTTTTGCAGCGTGGCGGCGTCGGCCATGTTCAGGTCGAGCATGCCGGGCTTCATGGTGGAGTGACCGACCATGTCGCCCTGCATGACTTTGTCGCCCTGCATGGCCATTTCACCTTGCATGGCCTTCTCGCCCGTCTTGGACATCGACATGGATTCCGTTTCCATGGCGGCGGCCCCAGCGGAAAATACCAGACCGGCGACAAGGGGCAATACAGCGGAAAACATGGACTTACGCATAAGTAGACACTCCATTGTGATTGAACATGAGCAGCACGATCGGGCTGCGCGACTAACCCTAACGGGGCATGCGGACGAGCGGAACTGCCTGTTCGCGAGGAATGGTTACCAGATCGGACGTCCTAATCGAGCGGTCGAACCGGCGCACCGACTTGGGTAAATCCACCGATTGAAAACCTGTCCAGCCTGTCGGACGGCACGCCCAAACAGTCAGCCGAGGCGGATGCGTTTCTGACAGTGATGGACACCGCATTTGCCCCCTCACCTGCGAGCGACACTTCCTGAACGCTGACCCATGGGCGAAAATGCCTGTAACATCCCTTCCACATTCGCCTCCAATCTGTGGCGCGCCATGCCCATTGCGCGACACCCGTCCAGACACCTCTTCATCGAGTACACAATGATCAAGATCACCCAGCACATCGACTGCTCGAACACCGCGCCTTTCGTCCTGTTCGGCGGCATCAACGTGCTCGAGTCGGAAGCACTGGCACTCAAAGCCTGCGCCGAATACGTGCGCGTGACCGAAAAGCTCGGCATCCCCTATGTGTTCAAAGCCAGCTTCGACAAGGCCAACCGTTCTTCCATCCACTCCTATCGCGGCCCTGGCCTGGAAGAAGGCCTGCGCATTTTCGAGAAGGTCAAAGCCGAATTCGGCGTGCCGATCATCACCGACGTGCATGAGATCCATCAGGCCGCCCCGGTCGCCGAAGTGGTCGACGTGTTGCAGCTGCCCGCCTTCCTGGCGCGCCAGACCGACCTGGTGGTCGCCTTGGCCAAGACGGGCAAGCCGGTCAACATCAAGAAACCGCAGTTTCTCAGCCCGTCGCAAATGCAGAACATCGTGCACAAGTTCAAGGAAGCGGGTAACGACCAACTGATTCTGTGCGACCGCGGCACCTGCATGGGCTACGACAACCTGGTGGTCGACATGCTCGGCTTCGGCGTGATGAAGCGCACCTGCGACGACTTGCCGATCATCTTCGACGTCACCCACGCCCTGCAGAACCGGGATCCGTCGGGTGCAGCGTCCGGGGGGCGCCGCGAACAAGTGGTCGATCTGGCCCGTGCAGGCATGGCGGTCGGACTGGCCGGGTTGTTCCTCGAAGCGCACCCTAATCCCGATCAAGCGAAATGCGACGGGCCTAGCGCGCTGCCGCTGGACAAGCTGGAGCCGTTCCTGGCGCAGATCAAAGCGCTGGACGACCTGGTCAAGTCGCTGCCTGCTTTGTCCATCGCCTGACGACCTGGCCGAGCATGCCCTATTGCCGTACCGGGCATTCGCCCATGGGTCGCAATCGTAGCCGCAGGCGCTCGGCTACCGTCTAGCCCAGCTCATCGCCGCTAGCCACGATGGCGGGCACATGCAGGTAAACCTGCAGGCGGGTGCCCGCCTCCGTGCGTACGATCGTCTTGCGTTGAATGTGCGTGCCCACCTTTCCCACGGGCTCGCCTTTTGCCGGAGCGAACTGACATTATTGCCAGTAGTTGCCCTACGAGACCCTCGCTACGCTGCTGGGAAACGCGAAGACTCGTGTCCTCCATCAGGCGACTTGCGAAAGGCACACAGACATGGAGCGCCCACCCACCGACCATTTCTTGATCTTCGGCGACCCGGATGCCCCGCAGTGCAAAGAGCTGATCGCGGAAGAAACGGTGAAGCTGGAAACTGTGCGTGGGCATGACAAACTGCGACAGTTATGGCAATTGGTGCAGGAGTTTGCAGTCTTAAACGCGCTGGATGGGAACATGTCAGTTCTGTATCGAATGGTCACTCATGTACAGAATCTGGGCAAAGATGAAGAGGCCCTCGAGCGGTATGTGCAAACCGAGCTGAGCGACCCCAAGTACACAAGGTTGCGTGAATTCGTCTGGCAAGTTCACGCGATTCATACATACGAAGCCGGTGGTTCAGTGAATACCCGTGGGCCGCAATGGACATCCCGTTTGACCGTACGGCGTACAGCGGATGGCTATCTGGCGATCGATCAACCGGACGAGCAAACCGCTTGGCGTGGCAACGCCCAGCGCGCCAGTGATGACCGCGCCAAGCTTGCCGCTCTATGGGTCAAAGTCGTAGAGGGTTGCTCGCAAGGCTATGATTGGGGCGGCCACCTACAGATCATCGGCGCTGCAGCGCAAGACAGATACCTGGACTCCAGCGATGGATGGATAAAAGCGGTCGCCACTCCAGGCGATCGGATCATGTTTTACGCCATGGGCAGCCACTACGAGATCTGGCAGAAAAGCCGTGAGACAGGCAGGCCATTGACGATACACAACTATCGACTACGTTTCGTGGAGGATGCCCTGCCTGGGAGATGGAATATCCGGACCTGACGCAACCCACTCGACGGCCTGCAACGATCTGTTGCAAGCCGCCTGCGTGGACAGCTGCAACACTTGGTCCGACTGACATCGGGCGACACCCAGGTGGATGCTCGAGCGAGCCTCCTCAAATGCTTCCAGGCATTCAACGCTTCGACTCACCGGGCAACTGCGAAACGGTTCTCTTCCCGGCGCTGTGCCAAGGCGCAACCGATTGCACCCGTGCCCGGGCACAACCACCGTAACGGTGATGCACCGTCCTGGCACGTTTCAGTGGCGCCGCTCTGCATACTGCAGCACGACTTCCAACGGGTGCCTCAGCTTCGTATCGGTCAATCGCTTCACCTGACTGCGACACGAATATCCCGTCGCCAACGCCTCCCCTTCCTTGTCCAGCTTCTGCGCCCACGACTGCTCGAAGATGACACGCGAGGTCTGCTGGTTGCGCGCTTCGTGCCCGTAGGTGCCCGACATCCCGCAGCATCCAGTCGCCTCGGTCGCCAGGCGCAGGCCCAAGCGCGCGAACACCTGCTGCCATTGCCCAGTGCTGGCCGGCACGTTGGTCTTTTCCGTGCAGTGGGCCAGCAAGCGGAAAGGCGCGGCCTGCACCGCCGCCTGTTCGGGCAGCGCCTGCACCAGCCACTCCTGCGGCAACAGCACCGTGGGACAGCCTTCCAAGCCGGCTACTTTGGTGTACTCCT
Source organism: Pseudomonas sp. MLB6B (assembly GCF_054508135.1). Lineage (NCBI taxonomy): Bacteria > Pseudomonadati > Pseudomonadota > Gammaproteobacteria > Pseudomonadales > Pseudomonadaceae > Pseudomonas > Pseudomonas sp. MLB6B. The sequence continues at coordinate 3,985,812 of NZ_CP199313.1, forward strand.
GGCGATAGACCAGGGTCATGGCCGGGTCCAGACCCACCAATGGCACGTCGCAATCGGCCAGGGCCTTGAGCTGGCGGGCGTTACGCACGGCAGCCTTGGCGAAGGCACCGAGGAATCCCTGGACGTGCAGCGGCTTGCCGTTGGCGCTGTAGGGGGCGAGAAACACGCGGTAGCCAATGCGTGTCGCCAGCTCGATGAAAGCCGCCAGTACCGGCGTTTCGAAGTAACGGGTGAAGGCATCCTGCACCAGCACGATGCTGCGCGCGCGCTGCGCCGGGGTCAGCTCGCGCAGCGCCGGCACGCTGGCCATGCCCACGCCGCAGCGGCTCAGGGTGGCCTGGAAGTTGAAGCGGCTGAGCAAGGGGCTGTCGACCATACCCACGCCGCCTTCCAGCAGCCGGCCGATCCAGCGCGAGCCCATCACCGCGTTGTACAGCCCCGGCGCATGGGCCAGGTACGGCACGCTGAATTCCAGCGAGCCGATCAGATAGTCGCGCAGCGGGCGCTGGTAGCGCTGGTGGTACAGCTCCAGGAAGCGCGAGCGGAAGTCCGGCACGTTGACCTTGATCGGGCACTGTCCGGCGCACGACTTGCACGCCAGGCAGCCAGCCATGGCGTCGTACACCTGGTGGGAAAAATCCTCCTGCCCCTGGCGCTGCGCCCAACGGTTGCGCAACCGGCCCGGCAGGCCCTTGAACCAGGCCTGCGTACCTTGGCCGGCCGCGAGCACGTCAACGTTGGCCGCACCTTGCAGACGCAGCCATTCGCGAATCAGCGAGGCGCGGCCTTTGGGCGAATGGCGGCGCTCGCGGGTGGCCTTCCAGGACGGGCACATGGCGTCGTTGGGGTCGTAGTTGTAGCAGGCACCGTTGCCGTTGCAGTGCACGGCGCTGGCGAAGTTCTGCCATACGCGTTCGTCGATGGCGCGGTCCAGATCGCCGCGCAGGGTCACGCCGTCGACCTTGGTGAGCGCCTCGGCGCTGCCCAGCGGGGTGCAGATCTTGCCGGGGTTCAGCTGGTTGTGCGGGTCGAACGCGCCTTTGAGCCGTTGCAGCGCCGGGTACAGCTCGCCGAAGTACTCGGGCACGTATTCCGAACGCAGGCCCTTGCCGTGCTCGCCCCAAAGCAGGCCGCCATAGCGCCGGGTCAACGCCGCGACCTCGTCGGAGATCGGCTTGACCAGCGCGGCCTGGGCCGGATCTTTCATGTCCAGCGCCGGGCGCACGTGCAACACGCCGGCATCGACATGGCCGAACATGCCGTAGGCCAGGCCATGGCCGTCGAGCAGCGCGCGGAACTCGGCGATGTAGTCGGCCAACCGCTCGGGCGGCACGGCGGTGTCTTCGACGAACGGCTGCGGCCGCACTTCGCCTTCGACGTTGCCCAGCAGGCCGACCGAACGCTTGCGCATCACGTAAACCTTGGTCACGGCCTCGGCACCCACGGCCAGGGTGTGCCCAAGGCGCTCGACGCTGGGGTCGGCTTGCAGGTGGGCGACGAAGGCTGCCACCCGTGCGTTGACTTCATCCGGGTCGTCGCCGCAGAACTCCACCAGGTTGATGCCCAAGGTCGGACGCGCCGGGTCCTCGGGGAAGTACTCGGCCACGCTGTGCCAGACGATGTCCTTCATCGCCAGCAGCAGCACCTTGGAATCCACCGTCTCGATCGACAACGGCTTGAGCGCCATCAATGCGTTAGCGTCGCGCAGCGCGTCCATGAAGCTGGCGTAGCGCACGTTGACCAGCACGGCGAACTTGGGAATCGGCAGGACATTGAGCTTGGCCTCGACCACATAGCCCAGCGAGCCCTCGGCCCCGCACAGCACGCTGTTGAGGTTGAAGCGGCCTTGCTCGTCGCGCAGGTGGGCCAGGTCGTAGCCGGTCAGGCAGCGGTTGAGCTTGGGAAAGGTGCGCTCGATCAGCTCGGCCTGGGTCTGCTGGATGTCGCGCGCCACGCGGTATACCTCGCCCGCCCGCCCGGATGCGGCGCAGGCCTGTTCGAGCGCGGCCTCTTCGAGAGGCTGGGTGCGCAGACGCTCGCCGCCGAGCAGCACGGTGTCGAGCGCCAGGACGTGGTCGCGGGTCTTGCCGTAGGTGCAGCTGCCTTGGCCACTGGCGTCGGTGTTGATCATGCCGCCGATGGTGGCGCGGTTGGAGGTCGACAGCTCGGGTGCGAAGAACAATCCGTGGGGTTTTAGCGCGGCGTTGAGCTGGTCCTTGACCACCCCGGCCTGGACCCGCACCCAGCGCTCTTCGACGCTTATTTCGAGAATCTGGTTCATATGCCGGGACAGATCGACCACGATGCCGTTGGTCAGCGACTGGCCGTTGGTGCCGGTACCGCCGCCACGGGGCGTCAGGCGGACCTGCTGGAAGCGATCCTCGGCCATGAGCTTGGCCACGCGCGCGACATCGTCGGCGTCGAGCGGGAACACGGCCGCTTGGGGCAGGCGTTGGTAGATCGAGTTGTCGGTGGCGAGCACCGTGCGGGTGCCGTAGTCGGCACTGATCTGGCCACGGAACCCGCTGCCGCGCAGGGCCTCGAGGAAGGTGGTGTAATGCGCGGCGGGCGCTTGGGCAGGCAATTGGGCGATCATCGGGGATGGCCTTCTGAATAATGGCGGTTCACGGTGGTCAGCCACGGGCAAGGTCGACGCCGAGTGGCAAATCATTGTCATTCGCGCATGAGTGGGCGAAGGGGCAATGACGGATAGGCCAATGTTCCTGTAGTTTGCCGCAGGGGGCAAACGGATATTCCTGCCGCTATCCATGAGTTCTATGAATGAATTACCGCCACCTCACGCCATCGATGTCGCTATTGCTCGCCTTCGAAGCCGCCGCGCGCCACGAAAGCTACACCCGTGCTGCCGTCGAACTGTCGCTGACGCAGAGCGCCATCAGCCGTCAGGTGCAGGCGCTGGAGCAGCAATTGGGGCTGACGCTGTTTCGCCGCGAGGGGCGGCAAGTGCAGTTGACCGATGTCGGGCGCCTGTATCAGCGCGAATTGAGCGAGGCCCTGGGACGCATCCGCAGCGCCACTTTGCAGGCCATGGCGCATCAGTCAGGCGTAGGCACCTTGCGTCTGGCCACCTTGCCGACCTTCGGTTCGAAATGGTTGCTGCCGCGTCTGCACACTTTCTACGCCGCGCACCCCGGCATGCTGGTGCACATCCATTCGCGCATCGAAGCCATCGATTTCGACACCAGTGAGATCGACGCTGCCATCGGTGTGGCCAACCATGACGTGCCTGGGTTGATCTGCCATCGCCTGCAGGCCGAACGACTGGTGGTGGTGCTGCCGCCGGACGCGCTTGCCGACGGTCCGGCCTGGACGCCGGAACGTATTGGCCAGCAGTTGCTGCTCAATGTCGCCAACAACCCCCATGCCTGGGGCGAGTGGTTTTCCCACCAGGGCCTGGCGCACCGCACCATGCGCCTGGGGCCGAGCTTCGAGCTGACCTCGCACCTGATCCAGGCAGTGCGCGCTGGCATCGGCATCGGCTTGGTGCCGCAGGTGCTGGTGCAGGACGAATTGGACAAGGGAGAACTGTGCAGCGCCGCTGCGCCCTTCGCCAGCCAGCGCAGCTATTACCTGATCTATCCGCCGCGCAACGAAAACCTGCCCTCGCTGCGCGCTTTTCGCAGCTGGTTGCTGGCGCAGTTGTAGGAGCGGTCTTCAGCCGCGATGGGCCGCAGCGCGGCCCCAGTCCAGGCGCTGCGCAAAGCCTGAAGGGACGGTCACCTCGAGAACGATGCTGGAGCCATTGGGGCGGCTTTGCCGCCCATCGCGGCTGAAGACCGCTCCCACAGAGATGCGCGTATTGACTGGCAATGCGCCGAACTCCAGGAGCAGCCGGTCGGCGTTCCGATCCAGCCGCAGTGACTCTATGCGCGTTTCGCGGTGGGTTGCTGGCGCAGTTGTAGGGTCGGTTGCTGACATACCTGTAGGAGCGGTCTTCAGCCGCGATGGGCCGCAGCGCGGCCCCAATCCAGGCGCTGCGCAACGTCTGAAAGGACGGTCACCTCGAGAGCAGTGCTGGAGCCATTGGGGCGGCTTTGCCGCCCATCGCGGCTGAAGACCGCTCCCACAGAGATGCGCGTATTGACTGGCAATGCGCCGAACTCCAGGAGCGGCCGGTCGGTATTCCGAACTAGCCGCGGCGACCCTTTGGCGAAAAGCACTGAGCGAAGGCTTGGCCGGACACAGAAGCGCTAGAGGACGTGCTCGGCAGCGGCCGGCGCCTTGCGCGCCTTGAGGCGATAGCAGGCCAGCATCACCAGCAACCACACGGGAATGGCGAACACCGACACGCGGATGCCCGGAATCAGCAGCATGATGCCCAGGATCAGCACCACGAACGCCAGGCACAGGTAGTTGCCATAGGGGTACCACAGTGCCTTGAACAGCGGCTGACGCCCTACGCGGTTCAAGTGCTGGCGGAATTTGAGGTGCGAGTAGCTGATCATCGCCCAGTTGATCACCAAGGTGGCCACCACCAGCGACATCAGCAGCTCCAGCGCCTGCTGCGGCATGAAGTAATTGAGCAGCACGGCGATCAGCGTAACGGCCGCCGACGCCAGAATCGCCGCCACTGGCACGCCACGGCGGTCGATCTTGGCCAGCCCCGCTGGCGCGTCGCCCTGCTCGGCCATGCCATAGAGCATCCGCGCGTTGCAGTAGGTGCCGCTGTTGTAGACCGACAGTGCGGCGGTGAGCACCACGAAGTTGAGCAGGTGCGCGGCCACGTCGCTACCCAGCAGCGAGAACACTTGCACGAACGGGCTGCTGCCGTAGCTGCCGCCAGAGGCATCGATGCTGGCCACCAACGCGTCCCATGGGGTCAGCGACAGCAGCACGACCAGTGCACCGATGTAGAAGATCAGGATGCGGTAGATGACCTGGTTGATCGCCTTGGGGATCACCGTGCGTGGCTGGTCGGCTTCGGCCGCGGTGAAACCGAGCATTTCCAGGCCGCCGAAGGAGAACATGATGATCGCCAGCGCCATCACCAGGCCGCCGACTCCATTGGGGAAGAACCCACCGTGGCTCCACAGGTTGGTCACCGAGGCTTCGGGCCCGCCGCTACCGCTGGTCAACAGCCAGGCACCGAGGGCGATCATGCCGACGATGGCCGCCACCTTGATGATGGCGAACCAGAACTCGGCCTCGCCGAACACCTTCACGTTCATTAGGTTGATGGCGTTGATCAGTACGAAGAAACCGGCCGCCGAGACCCAGGTGGGGATCTCCGGCCACCAGTAGTGCACATACTTGCCCACTGCCGACAGTTCCGACATGCCCACCAGGATGTACAGCACCCAGCAGTTCCAACCCGACAGAAAGCCGGCGAAACCGCCCCAGTAGGTGTGGGCGAAATGGCTGAAGGAACCGGCTACCGGCTCCTCGACGATCATCTCGCCGAGCTGGCGCATGATCAGGAAAGCGATGAAACCGCATATGGCATAGCCAAGGATCATCGACGGCCCGGCTGACTTCATCACCCCGGCCGAGCCAAGGAACAGCCCCGTACCGATGGCACCACCCAAGGCGATCAACTGGATATGACGGTTTTTCAGGCCACGTTTGAGTTCGCCTGACTGCGAATTGTGTCCACTCATGAACGAAGTCACCTGCTTGTTTTTATCTGTGACGGAATCGGACCCACCGCGCTTGTGGCGCAGCGGAATGGGCAAGGTGGTTACCTTGGCTTACTGGACGCAGCACCGCCTGGGCGGTCGGCCGGACATCAGCAAAAGTGCGCGAAGCGCGAAGGGGTCACAGGTAAAAGCGGCGCCCTGTATACCCTTGCGAGCGCGCAGGCGTCAACGCGTCGCGTCGGTTCCCGAAAGAAAAACGCGGCGATCCTGGAGGGATGGCCTGGAAAGGCAAGGTGATGGGCGTACATAGCGCCTCCAATTGTTGTTTTATCTGCACGCAATTACCGAAAAATCGTACGCGGCAATGGCGTCAGTTCAACGTTTGCAGGAGGAAGGGGCAAGGGTCTGGAAAGGAGGGAAAGGCGGGAGCAGGCTGCATCTATGGCAGGATTTCTTTACAACTCAAAAAGAACGGCTTTAAAGGTTCAGAAAGCCGGTTAGATTGTAAGGATTTTTTTACAAGGCGGTGCGACAAGTTTCCACCTTGATCCTGCAACTGCCGCAAGAGCGCCTGAACCGGCGCTCCTGCGGCTGTGCATCAGTCGCGCGGCTTACCGCGACCACGACCGGCTGGCTTGTCGGTCTGGGGTTTGCCGGTACGTTTGCGCATTTCGCTCGGGCGTTCGGCCACGGCGCTGCCGCGATCCTTGCGCGGCGCTTCGTCACGACTCCTTCGCGCGTCGCGCTCGGGTGCGGCGTCCTGTGCAGGGCGCAGGCTGCGTACGCGCTCGTTGCGACCCAGCGGACGGCTGGATTTGCGCTGCAGGCGCTCGAGCTTTTCCTTGGCCTTGAGGTTGAGCACGGGCAGCGCTACGGGCTGCAGGCCCACTTCGGCGGCGAGGATGTCGATCTCGCCCTGGCTCATCTCGCGCCAGCGGCCCATCGGCAGGTCGGAGTTGAGGAACACCGGGCCGAAGCGCACGCGCTTCAGGCGGCTGACCACCACGCCCTGGGATTCCCACAAACGCCGCACTTCACGGTTGCGACCTTCCATCACCACGCAGTGGTACCAATGGTTGAAGCCTTCGCCGCCCGGTGCCTTCTGGATGTCGGTGAACTTGGCCGGGCCGTCTTCGAGGGTCACGCCGGCCTTTAGCCGCTCGATCATCTCGTCGTCGACTTCGCCACGCACGCGCACGGCGTATTCGCGGTCCATTTCGTAGGACGGGTGCATCAAGCGGTTGGCCAGTTCGCCGTCGGTGGTGAACAGCAACAGACCCGTGGTGTTGATGTCCAGGCGGCCGATGTTGATCCAGCGGCCTTCGCGCGGCTTGGGCAGGCGGTCGAACACGGTCGGACGGCCTTCGGGGTCGTCACGGGTGCAGATTTCGCCGTCCGGCTTGTTGTACATGATCACGCGGCGGGTCGCCTCGGCGGCTTCCTCGCGCTTGATCAGCTTGCCGTCCACGGCGATGGCGTCGTGCAGGTCGACACGCTGGCCAAGGGTGGCGGGCACGCCGTTGACCTTGATGCGGCCTTCGCTGATCCAGGCTTCCACGTCGCGGCGCGAACCGACGCCTATGCGGGCCAGGACTTTCTGCAGCTTTTCGCCGGCTGGGGGAACGGGTTGCAGTTCTTGATCTTTGTCGCTCATTAGGGCACCTCCCGGTGTGTCATGACGATCGAATTGGCGGCGGATGCGCCAAAAGGGCCGCGCATCATACGTGGATTGGGTGGCGGGCGCACGGCTGTTGATCGGAATGTTGACGCGTCATGGGCCGACCTGGCGCTGCGGGCGCGCCACATGCAGCCATTAGCGGTCGAGGATAGCGTCATCGGGCGTGAGCGATCGCACTTCGGCAGATTCGGGTGCGCGGTCATCGTCCACCGCCTCGCGCAAATCGTCGAAGTCGGTCTTCAGGCCCTCCTCCATCGCATCGAGCTCGACCAACAGCGTACGGAAACTGGTTTCCTCCTTCGGCGGCTCGGCATCGTCCCCACCCTCGGCCAGACTGGCATCGGCCAAGGCCTGCAAATGCGCTGGCACGGGTGCATCGTCGGGGTCGTCGAACAACGGCGCCGGCTCCAGGTCGCGCAGTTCAGCCAAGGCCGGCAACTGGTCGAGACTCTTGAGGTTGAAGTGGTCGAGGAACCCTTTGGTGGTGGCGAACATGGCCGGGCGACCGGGCACTTCACGATGGCCCGCCACCCGGATCCACTCGCGCTCGATCAAGGTACGCACGATGTTGCTGTTCACCGCCACGCCGCGCACGTCTTCGATCTCGCCGCGGGTAATGGGTTGGCGGTAGGCGATCAAGGCCAGGGTTTCCAGCAGGGCCCGCGAGTAGCGCTGCGGGCGCTCCTCCCACAGCCGTCCGACCCAGGGCGCGTACTGCGCACGGATCTGCAAGCGGTAGCCGCTGGCCACTTCCTTGAGTTCGAACGCACGCCCGGCGCAGGACTTGCCGAGTACGTCGAGGGCCTTCTTGAACACCGACGGCGCCGGGCGCTCGCCTTCTTCAAAGAGTTCGTACAGGCGTTCGAGGGTCTGCGGCTTGCCCGAGGCCAATAGAAAAGCCTCGATCAGTGACGCCAGGTCACGGGGTTCATTCAGGTTCATGGTGCTCAAGCGGCTCTTGGCTGGGGGTGCTGCGCACACGCACGTGGATGGGGGCGAACGGCTCATTCTGCACCAGTTCGATGAGCGACTCCTTGACCAGCTCGAGAATCGCCATGAAGGTCACCACCACACCTAGCTTGCCTTCTTCGGCGGTGAACAGCTCGACGAAGGGCACGAAAGCGCCACCGCGCAGGCAGTCGAGCACATGGCTCATGCGCTCGCGGGTCGACAGCACTTCGCGGGTGACCTGGTGGCTTTCGAACAGGTCGTTGCGCCGCATGACTTCGGCCATCGACATCAGCAACTCTTCCAGGCTTACCTGCGGCAGGACCTTGCGCGCCTTGGCCTGGGGCGCTTCGAGGCGCGGCACTTGGTAGTCGCGGCCATTGCGCGGCAACTGGTCGAGGTCTTCGGCGGCGGCCTTGAAACGCTCGTATTGCTGCAACCGGCGGATCAGTTCGGCGCGCGGGTCGCCCTCTTCGGCTTCGACTTCGGCCGAACGCGGCAGCAGCATGCGCGACTTGATCTCGGCCAGCATCGCGGCCATCACCAGGTATTCGGCGGCCAGTTCCAGGCGCACGTGCTGCATCAGCTCCACATAGCTCATGTACTGGCGGGTGATGTCGGCCACGGGAATGTCGAGGATGTCGATGTTCTGCTTGCGGATCAGGTACAGCAGCAGGTCGAGCGGGCCTTCGAATGCATCGAGAAACACTTCCAGCGCGTCGGGCGGGATGTACAGGTCCAGCGGCAGCTCGGTCAGCGCCTCCCCGTACACCAGCGCCAGTTGCATCTGCATGGGCAGCGCCGCCTCGTCGGCCGGTGCGGGGAGATGTTCCTGCTGGCTCACGCGTTGGCCAGGAAGGGTGCAGGGTCGCCGCAGCCTTCGCGGATCAGTTCCGGCTCTTCGCCACTCAGGTCGATCACGGTCGAGGCCTTCAGGTCGCCGTAGCCGCCGTCGATGATCAGCTCGACCTGCTTTTCCAGTCGCTGGCGGATCTCGTGCGGGTCGGTCATCGGCTCGTCGTCCCCCGGCAGGATCAGGCTGACGCTCATCAGCGGTTCGCCCAGCTCTTCGAGCAGCGCCCGCACGATGGGGTTGGACGGCACGCGCAGGCCGATGGTGCGGCGCTTCTCATGCATCAACAGGCGCGGCACTTCACGGGTGGCGTTGAGGATGAAGGTATAGGGGCCGGGCACATGGGCCTTGAGCAGGCGGAAGCGCGCAGTGTCGATCTTGGCGAACAGGCCCATCTGCGAGAGGTCGCAGCACAGTAGTGTGAAGTTGTGCTGTTTGTCGAGCTGGCGCAAGCGGCGGACCCGTTCGATCGCGCTCTTGTCGCCGATCTGGCAACCCAGCGCGTAGGCCGAATCGGTGGGGTAGACCACGACCCCGCCCTTGCGGATGATTTCCACGGCCTGCTTGATCAGGCGCGCCTGAGGGTTGTCCGGATGGATCTGGAAGAATTGGCTCACGTAGTCGTCCTGTGCATCACGCAATAGGCTGTTCATGACGGAATCGGCGCCACAGCGGTGGCAAGTCCTCGGGCAGGGGCCGATAGGCACCGATCTCGCCCCAGGTGCCGGGGCCGTGGAAATCACTGCCAGCGCTTGCCAGCAGGCCGAACTCACGGGTGAGTATGGACATCGTGCCCACCTGCTCGGCGGGCATCATGCCGTTGACCACCTCCAGCGCCTGCCCACCCGCTTGAATATAGTCGGCGATCAGGCGTCTGCGCTTGGAGCGGGTCAGCTCATAGTGCATGGGATGGGCCAGGCTCACCCAGGCATTGGACTGGCGCAGGGTCGCGACAGTTTCCTCGAGCGTGGGCCAATGCTGCTTGACGTCGCCCAGCTTGCCGGCGCCGAGCCACTTGCGAAAGGCTTCGCCGCGGTCCTTGACCAGGCCGGCCTGCACCAGATACTCGGCGAAATGCGGGCGGGCCGGGGCGTTTTCGCTGGCACCGAGCGCCTGCTGCACGGCACGGGCGCCTTCGAGGGTGCCGGGCATACCCTTCTGCGCCAAACGGCGGTCGATTTCTTCGGCGCGCAGCCAGCGGCCACGGTGCAGCTGCTCGGTGGCGGCCAGCAAGGGCGCGGCGTCCAGAGCAAAATCGTAACCCAATACGTGGATGGTGGCGCCGTTCCACGTGCACGACAGCTCGATGCCGCTGATCCAGCGCAAGCCCAGCTCATGGCAGCGCTCGCGCGCTTCGGGCAGGCCGTCGAGGGTGTCGTGGTCAGTCAGAGCCAGGGTCTGCACCCCGTGCGCATGGGCACGGTCGACCAGGGTCGAAGGCGCCAGGGCGCCATCGGAGGCCGTGCTGTGACAGTGCAGATCAACATTCATAGAGCAGCGCTTCCGCGAGAATCGATGTTTGATATTATGCCGCCACATCCCGCTTCTGGCTGCCACCGTGAAACAATTCATCGATTTCATCCCGCTGTTGCTGTTCTTCATCGTCTACAAACTCGACCCGCGCATCGTCGATATCGCCGGCCATGACTTCGAACTGGGCGGTATCTACAGTGCCACCAAGATTCTCATCGCCAGCTCGATCCTGGTCTACGGCGCGCTGTTCGTCCGTCAGCGCAAGCTGGAGAAGGGCCAGTGGCTGACTTTGCTGGCTTGCTTGCTGTTCGGCGGCCTGACCTTGGCGTTCCACAGCGTCACCTTTCTCAAATGGAAGGCGCCGGTGGTCAACTGGCTGTTCGCCCTGGCCTTCGCCGGTAGCCATTTCATCGGCGACCGTGTGCTGATCAAGCGCATCATGGGCCACGCGCTGAACCTGCCCGATGCGGTCTGGGTGCGCCTGAACCTGGCCTGGGTCGCGTTCTTCCTGTTCTGCGGTGCGGCCAACCTGTACGTGGCCTTCACCTTCGAAGACTTCTGGGTCGACTTCAAAGTGTTCGGCAGCCTGGGCATGACCTTGGTCTTCCTGGTCGCCCAAGGTGTCTACCTGTCCCGTCACCTCAAAGACGGCGACACCCCTCCCACCCCACCCAAGGATTGACATGCTCTACGCCATCATTGCCCGCGACGTCGAAAACTCCCTGGAAAAACGCCTGGCGGCCCGCCCCGCCCACCTCGAGCGCTTGCAGCAGTTGCAGGCGGCCGGCCGTATCGTGCTGGCCGGGCCGCACCCGGCGATCGACAGCAACGATCCAGGCGCTGCAGGCTTCACCGGCAGCCTGGTGGTGGCCGAGTTCGACTCGTTGGCGGCGGCCCAGGCCTGGGCCGAGGCCGACCCCTACGTGACGGCTGGTGTGTACGGCGAGGTCGTGGTCAAACCGTTCAAACAGGTCTTGCCGTGACCTTTGGAGCGGCGCGTGTGTCTCTTGCACAGACATTGCGTCGTTCCAACCCCACGTTTTTCCGTCGAGTGAGCCATGAGTGAGCTGTTACTGATTGATGATGACCAGGAACTCTGCGAGTTGCTCGGCAGTTGGCTGAGCCAGGAAGGGTTCGCGGTCCGCGCCTGTCACGATGGCCAGAGCGCGCGCCAGGCCTTGGCCGAACAGGCTCCGGCGGCCGTGGTGCTCGACGTGATGCTGCCTGATGGCAGCGGGCTTGAGCTGCTCAAGCAGTTGCGCACCGAGCATACCGATTTGCCGGTGCTGATGCTGTCGGCGCGTGGCGAGCCGCTGGACCGTATTCTCGGGCTGGAGCTGGGGGCAGACGATTATCTGGCAAAACCGTGCGACCCGCGTGAGTTGACGGCGCGGTTGCGGGCGGTGTTGCGGCGCAGCCATCCTGCGGCGAGCCCGACCCAGGTGGAGATCGGCGATCTGGTGTTCAGCCCGGTGCGGGGGGTGGTGAGCATCAACCAGCGAGATATGACGTTGACGTTGTCCGAGAGCCGGATTCTCGAGGCGTTGCTGCGCCAGCCAGGGGAGCCGCTGGACAAGCAGGAGCTGGCGCAGTTGGCGCTGGGGCGTAAGTTGACGTTGTATGACCGGAGTCTGGATATGCATGTGAGCAACTTGCGTAAGAAGATTGGGCCGCATGGGGATGGGCGGCCTCGGGTGGTGGCGTTGCGGAGTCGGGGGTATTACTACAGCTTGTGACGCTGTGCGCGTTGGGTGGTTGGCGTGTGCGTCGGGGTTGGGGTTACTTGTTGGATGGGTGGGTGCGGTTAGGCACCTTTTCGCCTTTACGGCGACCTACTTTTGCTCTTGGGCAAAAGTAGGCAAAAACCGCCTGCTCCGATAGCCGGCCCTTCGCTGCGCTACGGGTTCCCTGCGTTACGGTGCTCTTCGGGGCTGCGCGGCCTACGGTTTGCTGCGCAAACCTACATCTCGCGCCTTCGGCTGCGCCTCAGGGGCGCTGCGCGCCCTGCCCCTACGAACACCTCCACTCCGGCCGGCTAAAGTCGCGATTGGCGTTGCCTGGGCTGGCTGTGTAGAAGGGCAACGGCAACGGCAACGGCAACGGCAATGGAGTGGGGTTGGGGTTGCTGTTCGGAGAGGGAGCGATGGTTTGGTGGGGCATTCGATCAGCGGGGACTTCGACTGCTTACGTTCATCTTTACCCTGCCTTTACCCTGCCCTGACCGCCCCTGACTTTCGTCTCCCTACACTGGGCACATCCGGTAATCACCGGCCTATGACAGGAGAGACACCATGCGTAAGACCCTCACCGCTCTGATCTTCGCCGCTGCGCTGCCCACCGTCGCCATGGCCATGCCTGAAGGTGGCCCACGTCACGATGGCCCGCCACACCGCGGTGGCCCGTTCGCCCAGCTTGAGCTGACCCCAGAGCAGCGCCAGCAGGTCGACCAGTTGATGCACGAGCAGAAACGTGCCGATCGCGAGATTCACCAGCGTTACCTGGACAAGCTGCCAGCGGCTGAGAAGACCGCCATGGAGAAGGAAGCCCAGGCCAGCCGCGACAAGACCCAGAGCGCCATTCGCGGGCTGCTCAAGCCGGAACAGCAGAAGCGCTTCGACGACATGCAGAAAGAGCGTGAAGCCCGCGCTGCCGAATGGAAGGAATTCCAAGCCTGGAAAGCTGAAAAAGCCAAGAAGGCCCAGTAAGCTGTCAGCTGCCGACCCGGCCCGCTCCATGCGGGCCGGGCTTTTTTCGTCGATGAGAGGTGCTTACCTTGCGATCCCTGTTCTGGCGCATCCTGGCCAGCTTCTGGCTGGCCATCGCCCTGGTGGCGGGGTTGTCGATCCTGCTTGGGCACATGCTCAACCAGGACACCTGGATTCTGAGCCGCCATCCTGGCTTGAACCACCTGGCCAGCCAATGGACCGAGCGCTATGAGCAGCAGGGCATCGCCCCGGCGCAGCGCTTGCTCGAACAGCGCAAGCAGCAGTACAAGATCGACGTGCAGGTGCTCAACGACAGTGGCGAGGCCGTAGTCCCGGGCACTTTCCCACGCCGTGCGGCAGATTTCGAAGCGCGCCAGCAGAACGACGACCGGCGCCTGCCGTGGCGGCGCCTGACTCAGGAATACGTCAGCCCCACCAGCGGCGAAACCTACCTGCTGATCTACCGCATCCCCCACCCCGAACTCGACGCCTGGCACCGCGACAGCCTGCTGTGGCCGCTCAGCGCGCTGGGCATCGCATTGGTGGTACTGACCTTGTTCAGCCTCTTGGTGACGCTGTCGATCACCCGCCCACTGAGCCGCCTGCGCGGCGCCGTGCACGACCTTGGCCAGACCAGCTATCAGCAACACAGCCTGGCACGCCTGGCCGACCGGCGCGATGAGTTCGGCGTGCTGGCCAACGACTTCAACAAGATGGGCGCGCGCCTGCAGAGCATGATCGGCAGCCAGCGCCAGTTGCTACGCGATGTCTCCCACGAACTGCGCTCGCCTCTGGCACGCCTGCGCATCGCCTTGGCCCTGGCAGAGCGCGCCGACGCCGACCAGCGGCAGGCGTTATGGCCGCGCCTGACCCGCGAGTGCGATCGATTGGAAGACCTGATCAGCGAAATCCTCGAGCTGGCCCGGGTCGACGCCGAACAGCCCCACGCCGAGCCGGTCGACCTCAATGCCCTGCTCGGCAGCGTACGCAAGGACGCGCAACTCAGCGACGCCGAACAGGACGTGCGCCTGGAAGCGGAGCCCGGCCTGGTGCTGCAAGGCTGGCCGACATTGATCGAGCGCGCGGTCGACAACCTGCTGCGCAACGCCTTGCGCTTCAACCCGCCTGGTCAGCCCATCGAAGTGCGCGCCTCACGCGAGCAAGAGCGCATCGTCGTCAGCGTGCGCGACCATGGCCCGGGCGTGGCGCAGGAGCACCTGACGCAGTTGGGCGAACCCTTCTTCCGCGCGCCAGGCCAGCAGGCCTCCGGCCACGGCCTGGGTCTGGCGATTGCGCGTAAGGCGGTGGAGCGCCATGGCGGCAGTCTGCTGCTGGGCAATCATGCCCAAGGCGGCTTCGAAGCACGTATCGAGTTGCCGGTGGTGGTGAGCGGGGGCTGACCGGTGGTTACCGGGCACCCCACGCTTGAACGAAGTCCTCGGTCTTGAGCACGGGCGCCTGCCGTGGCTCTTTGGCGGGCGTGCCGGCGTACAGGTAACCGACCACCTCTTCGTTGGCCGCCAAACCCAACCCTTGGTGCACATGGGGGTCATAGGCCAGCTCACCACTGCGCCATACCACGCCAATCCCCTGTGCATGCGCCGCGAGCAAGATGCCGTGCGCCGCACACCCCGCCGCCAAGCGCTGTTCGTAGGCCGGCACCTTGGGGTGCTCCTGCAGGGTCGCGATCACCACGATCAGCAGCGGCGCGCGCAAGGGCATGGCACGCGCCTTGTCGAGCTTCTCGGGGCTGGCATCGCCCTTGGCCTGCACGGCTTCGGCAAACAGCTCGCCCAACGCCTCGCGCCCCTGCCCTTCGATGGTCAGGAACCGCCAAGGCCGCAACTGCCCATGATCGGGCGCACGCAAGGCCGCCTGGAACAGAGCTTCACGCTGGGCGGCGTTGGGCGCAGGGTCGGTCAGGCGCGCTACGGACACGCGGTTGAGCAATGCGTCGAGAGCCTCCATTGGCTACCTCTGGGTCGAGAAATGTGCAGGCATTCTGCACCAGCCTCCGTGGGAAATGCATCCACGTAAACAGTACGGGATCGTGCGCTGGCGCACGGCCGCTAGCGTTGTCGGTGCCACATCGAGTGCTTGCCTGAACATCCACGCGGCGCGTGGCAAGGCTTCCCAGCCCAATACGTCGGACCATGCAAGGCACACCTCGTCACGACACCGCCATGGATAGCCTTCGCATACGCGCAACAGGAAGTCCCATGCCTGCCCCTACCTCCAGTGCGCTGCCGTTTACTTAAGCGGCGCCGTAGGTAGAATGGCGCCCTTCGATTCGAGCCCGAGCACATCACATGGCGTTGCCGACCTTAAGAACCCTGGGTTTCATCATCGGCATCTTCCTCATCACCCTGGCGGTGAGCATGGCCGTACCGATGGCGACCTTGGTGCTGTTCGAACGCACCCACGATCTGCCGTCGTTCCTCTGGTCCAGCCTGATCACCCTCATCGCCGGCGTGCTGCTGATCCTTCCAGGCCGCCCCGAACATGTGCACCTGCGCCCACGGGACATGTACCTGCTCACGGTCAGCAGTTGGGTGGTGGTGTGTGTCTTCGCCGCGCTGCCATTTCTACTGACCCAGCACATCAGCTACACCAATGCCTTTTTCGAAAGCATGTCGGGCATCACCGCCACCGGCGCGACGGTGCTCAGCGGCCTGGACAACCTTTCGCCGGGCATCCTCATGTGGCGTTCGATGCTGCACTGGCTCGGCGGCATCGGCTTCATCGCCATGGCCGTGGCGATCCTGCCGCTGCTGCGCATCGGCGGTATGCGCCTGTTCCAGACCGAGTCGTCCGACCGCTCGGAAAAAGTGATGCCGCGCTCGCACATGGTCGCCAAGTCGATCGTGCTGGTGTACGTCGGCATCACCGTGCTCGGCAGCCTGGCCTTCTGGTGGGCCGGCATGAGCCTGTTCGATGGCATCAACCACGCCATGTCGGCGATCTCCACAGGCGGCTTCTCCACCTCCGACCTGTCGCTGGCCAAGTGGGACATCCCGGCCGTGCATTGGGTGGCCGTGGTGGTGATGATCTGCGGCAGCCTGCCGTTCACCCTCTACGTGGCCACCTTGCGCGGCAACCGCGGCGCGCTGATCCGTGACCAGCAGGTGCAGGGCCTGCTCGGGCTGTTGCTGGCGACCTGGGTGGTGCTGGGCAGCTGGTACTGGGCCACCACCGACCTGCCCTGGCTCGACGCATTCCGCCATGTAGCGCTCAACGTCACTTCGATCGTGACCACCACGGGCTTCGCCTTGGGTGACTACAGCCTGTGGGGCAACTTTTCGCTGATGCTGTTCTTCTACCTGGGCTTCATCGGCGGCTGCTCGGGCTCCACGGCGGGCGGCATCAAGATCTTCCGCTTCCAGGTGGCCTACATCCTGCTCAAGGCCAACCTCAACCAACTGATCCACCCCCGCGCGGTGATCAAGCAGAAGTACAACGGCCACCGCCTGGACGAAGAGATCGTACGCTCGATCCTGACCTTCTCGTTCTTCTTCGCCTTCACCATCTGCGCGATCGCCCTGCTGTTGTCATTGCTCGGGGTCGACTGGATGACCGCGCTGACTGGCGCTGCCGGCACCGTCTCGGGCGTAGGGCCGGGCCTGGGCGAGGTAATCGGCCCGGCTGGCAACTATGCCAGCCTGCCGGACGCGGCCAAGTGGATCCTGGCCGGCGGCATGCTGCTGGGGCGATTGGAGATCATCACCGTGTTGGTGTTGTGCATGCCGGCGTTCTGGCGCCATTGACCCGGGCGCGGTATTCACTCGGCGTCACCTGGAACCAGCGACGGAAAGCTCGATAGAAGTTGCTGGGGTCGGCAAAGCCCAGCAGGTAGGCGGTTTCCAGCAGCGTGGTGCCGGGTTGCGCCAAGTATTGCTCGGCCAGTTCGCGGCGAGTGTCGTCGAGCAGCGTTTGAAAACTGGTGCCCTCCTCCTGCAAGCGTCGCTGCAAGGTACGCTGCGACAGGTGCAGGGCCTGGGCCAGGGTTTCACGCTTGGGCTCGCCCTGGGGCAGGATGCGGCACAGCACCTGCCGCACGCGGTGGGTCACACGGCTGCCGGAAAAGCGCGTCAGGTACTCGCCGGCGAAACGATCGTGCAGGATGGCCATGGCCTCGTTGGCCGTAGGCAGCGGCGCGTCCAGGTCGAGGGGGTCGAAGACCAGCGCATCCTGGGTCGCGCCGAACACCAGCGGTGCATGAAAAGCCGCTTTGTAGGGCTCGACGTCTTCGGGTGGCGGCCCTTGCACCCGCACCTGGCGCGGCGTGATGGGGCGACTGCTGAGCCAGCGGCACAAGGCCAACGCACAGGCCAGGGAGGCTTCGGCACTGTGTCGGGTCGGTGTGAGATGGTCGCCGTGCACGGTCAACCTCAGCGTATAACCCTGCGGGCCCAAGGTGAAGCTGAGGTCGGAGCTTTCGGCGATGATGCGCTGGTAACGCACCAGGCGTTCGAACCCTTCGGCCAGGGTACGGCTCGACATCAAGGCGTAGCCCACCACATGGAACGAGGCCGGACGCACGACCCGCGCCATGTTCAGGCCGATGGCAGGGTTGCCTGACAAGCGCACGGCCAATTGCCAGAGGCGCGTCATGTCGTCCTGCGCGAACCGCGCATCCGGATCGTCCAGCGCGGCGAAATCCAGACCCAGCGTTTGAAACATGGCGCGGCAATCCAGGCCTTCCAACTCCAGTGCCTTGACGATACCCGAGGCCCAACTGGCAGAAGTGGTTCTCTCACTCATGGCATACCCCGACCGCGACGACTCTGATTGCAGAGGATACTCAATTGGCGCCTATTGTCACTGGCCATGCCAAATACCGAGTCTAGACTCGCTGAGTCCGCCATGCCGCTGATGGCGATCGGCAGGAGTGCAACCGTGAATCGTCCCGTGCAGTTTCAAAATTTCGCCGAGTTCTACCCCTATTACCTGAACGAGCACCGCAGCCCGATGTGCAGGCGCCTGCACTTCGTGGGTACTTCACTGGTGATCGCGTTATTGGCCTACAGCGTGGGCAGCGGCAATGGTTGGCTGCTGTTGAGCGTGCCGCTGGCGGGGTACGGGTTCGCTTGGGTCGGCCACTTCTTTTTCGAAAAGAACCGCCCCGCTACATTCACCTATCCGTTCTATAGCCTGTTGGGCGACTTCGCGATGTTCCGCGATGTCCTGCGCGGTAAAGTGAGCCTTTGACTGGTCAGGCGCAGAAGCGACAAGTAGGCTGCAACACCCCTTTTTCCAGACCGTCCGCCTATGTCCGACTTCTACTGTTGCCCCCTGCCTTCGACGCAACGTCGACTGCTGCACCTGTTCTACCGCCAACATGGGTCTCCCATGCGCCCGTCGGGAGAAGCGGAGCTATGGGTGGCACGCACACGAGAGATCATTGCCGGGCTGTGTCTGACGCCCATGTCGGGCGGCGCCTGGCTGACCAGCGTGTTCGTCGCGCCGCCGCAACGAGGCCAGGGGGTGGCCGCAGCGTTGATCAAGGCGGCACTGAGCGATTCGGCAGGGCCAGTATGGTTGTTTTGTGAACCGGGGCTGTCCGGCTTCTATGGCCGACATGGCTTCGAGTCGGTCTCGACGCTTCCACAGGCGCTTGCCAGCCGGCTGCAACGCTACCAGCGCAGCAAGCCGCTGATCGCCATGCGGCGCGACCTGGCGTAAGGCCGCGCCGCCTGATGCTTCAGGTGGGACGATGCTCGGGCTGATCCGAGGCGCCGGCCTCTGGAATGTCTTTGGTGTCCGGCTTGCCTTCTACAGGACGGGTATGGCCCAGCACCGAGATGGTCTGCTGTTCCTTGCCCTCGTCGAAGTCCTTTTCACCCTTGTCCTTGCCTTCGGCCGACATGTGTTCGATCACTGCATTCATTTCAGCGCCTAGCAACAAGACCGCCGAAGAGATGTAGAAATACAACAGCAACACGATGATCGCACCGATACTGCCGTACATGGCGTTGTAGTCGGCGAACGTCTTGACGTAATAGGCAAAGCCCAGAGAGGCCCCGATCCATACCACTACGGCGAGCACCGAACCCGGGGTGATGAAACGGAATTTCTGTTCCACATCGGGCATCACGTAATACATCAACGCAACTGCGATCATCATCAGCAGGATGATCACCGGCCAGCGCAGGACGGTCCACAGCGTGACGATGAACTCTTCCAGACCTACCCGCGCAGCGATCCATTCCATCACCTGCGGGCCAAGCACCATCAAAGCCGCAGCCGCCAGCAGCATACCGGCGATGCCGACGGTGTAGAGGATCGACAATGGAATGCGCTTCCACACTGGGCGTCCCTCGGGGACGTCGTAGGCCGCGTTCATCGCGCTCATCATCAACCGCACACCCGCCGACGCGGTCCACAGGGCGATGACGATACCCACCGACAGTAGCCCGCCCTTCGATTGCTGCAACTGGTCGATGACCGGATTGACCGACTCCAGCGCCACGGGGGGTAAAACCAGTTCGACTTGCAAACGCAACCAGGAGAAGAAGTCCGGCAAATGCAGGAAACCGATCAAGGCAATGAGGAACAGCAGGAAAGGGAACAACGAAAACAACATCTGATACGCCATGGCCGAGGCGTAGGTCGACATCTCATCGTCGAGAAACTCTTGTACGGTTCGTACCAATACACGGTGCAGGGGCAGGCCTTGCAGGACGGGTAACATGATTAGCGTCTCCTTTCGCCGCTTGATCATCGGAGGCACACCCACCGGACGGCCTGGATAAGTAACAACCAGTCCAATAGACAGCGTCCAAGCTGTAAGTGCTCATTGGAATATGGCACACGATTATGCCAGGCATGAAAAAGGGCCGCTAAGCGGCCCTTTTTCAAATGACGGATCGATCAGTGATTCTTGGTTGCCTTGTCGGCAGCGTTCTTGACGTCACCCACTTTCTTCTGAGCTTCGCCCTTCAGTTCTTGAGCGGTGCCTTCAGCTTTGAGTTTGTCGTTGTCGGTGGCATTGCCTACTGCTTGCTTGCCTTTACCAACCAATTCGTTAGCCGCGCCTTTGATTTTGTCACCAGTACCGCTCATGGCAGAACTCCTGAGATAAAGACACGTTCACCGTGCCGACACCTTATTGACCGGGCGCTTTGGGCAAAGGTTTCAAGTTTTTTTACGGATGTCGAACGCCGCAGGCCATCGGTTCCTGCGCGCAACTTGCCGACCCGCCCGGCGCCCCGCACAATGCCGGCTCTTTGAAGCGTCAACGCGCAGGAACCTGCATGAAACTCGACAAACCCGCCGCCATCGAACGGCGCAACGCAGCACTGACCCGCCCGGTGCTGACCCGCGACAACACGCTGTTCGCCGCGCTCGACGGCAAACGCAACCTCTGGTGGTTCGAAGTACCGGTGGCACTGCTGCGCAAAGGCCAGCCCGATTGGGTCAACCTGTTGCTGCACACCCCTGACAGCGACGAGCTGCAGCATCTGAAAGTGCCGATCAACTTCCTGCGTGCCCATCAGGAGCAAATGGAAGTCCGCAAACCGGGAAAACGGCGCTCGACCATCAGCCTGGCCCTGAGCGCCGACCGCGACTCACGCTTGCGCGACACCCGCCCAGGCGGCGAACAGCTGGATTTCAGCACCTTCGTACAGGCCTGATCAGACCTTCTCGATGCGATCGTCATGGATGACGATCAAGCCTTGCTTGAACAGCGCGCCGATCGCTTTTTTGAAGTTGCCCTTGCTGACGTTGAACAACTGGGTGATCACCTGCGGATCGCTCTTGTCGCACACCGCCAACGTACCCCCGGCCGCCGTTAGGCGCGCCATGATCTGCTCTTGCAGGCCGTCGGCCAGAGAGGCGCCAACCGGTTGCAGGCTCAGGGCGATCTTGCCGTCGTGGCGCACTTCCTTGATGAAGCCCTGCTCGTGCATGCCCGAGCGCAGGAATTTGAACACCTCGTTCTTGTGGATCAGGCCCCAATGGCGATTGTTGATGATGGCTTTGAAGCCCATCGGCGTTTCGCCGGCCACCAGCAACTGCACCGGCTGGCCGGCCTGATAGGCGGCAGGCGTGTTGTCGAGGTAGCGGTCCAGGCGCGCAGTGGCGGTAATGCGCCGGGTGCGCTTGTCGAGATAGGCGTGGACCACGCAATAGTCGCCGATCTTCAAGGGTCGCGACTCTTCCGAATACGGCATGAGCAGGTCCTTGGACAGGCCCCAGTCGAGGAACAGGCCGGCACCGTTGATGTCCTTGACCTTCAGGCTGGCGAACTCGCCGACCTGCACCTTGGGCTTTTCCGTGGTGGCGATCAGCTGGTCTTCGCTGTCGAGATAGATGAAGACGTTGAGCCAGTCCTCGACTTCGGTCGGCGTGTCTTTGGGAATGTAGCGCCGGGGCAGGAGAATCTCGCCATCGGCGCCACCGTCGAGGTAGAGGCCGAAGTCGGTGTGTTTAACGATTTGCAAACTGTTGTAGCGCCCAAGCAGAGCCATTTTCCAAAGATCCTCGTGACAAGGCGACTATCCTAACACCGCAAGCCCGTTCGCCGCCTCAAAGGGCACCCGTCGGAACCGACGGCCGGCGCACTCGTCTACCTCAGGCCCGCATTCGCAAGGATTCGCTCATGCTCACCCGTCTGGCCAAGCCTCTGCGCAGCACCCTCCTCGCCCTCCTCTGCCTACTCGCCGTCAGCGGTTGCGCGCGTATCGACCTGGCCTACCGCAACCTCGACGTCCTGGTGCCGTGGTCGCTGAACGACTATCTGGACATGAACCGCGAGCAGAAGACCTGGCTCGACCAGCAGCTCAAGCAACAGCTGGCCTGGCACTGCCAGACGCAACTGCCCGGCTACCTGGAGTGGCTCGGCGGCGTACGTCAGCTGGTCGTCGAGGACCGAGTCACCGACCAGGCCCTGCGCGAGCGCACCGAACAGGCCCGCGAAGCCATCGGCCGGGTCGCCGAGGCCATCACGCCGCCTGCCGGGGAACTGCTGCGTGGCATGAGCGACGAACAGGTCACCGCCATGGCGCAGGCGTTTGCCGACGACATCCGCGAGCGGCGTGCCGAATATGTCGACACGCCACTTCCCAAGCAGATCGCCGAGCGTGCCAGACGCATGGAAAAACGCCTCAAACCCTGGCTGGGCTCGCTGAACGCTGCGCAGCGTCAACGGGTGGCGGGTTGGTCGCAGGCGTTGGGGGATCAGAACCAGCAATGGATCGCCAATCGCGAACTGTGGCAACAGCAACTGCTGACGCTGGTGCGTGAGCGCCATGCGGCGGATTTCGAAGCGCGCCTGTCGCAGTTGCTGCAGCACAAGGAAAGCCTGTGGACGCCGCAGTACCGCGCGGCGTTCGAACGTACCGAACAGCAGGCGCGGAGCCTGATCGTCGATCTGTTGGCCGACAGCTCGGCCGAGCAACGTCAGACCCTCGTACAACGGCTCGACAAGGTGCGTCAGGACTTCGGTGCGTTGAAGTGCATGAAGCCATAGACTTCGGAAAAACCGCCTCCCTGCTCAGCCGGCCGCCAGCGCCGGCCTGGCCTTGCCGTATTGCTGCGCGTCCAGCGCCATGCAGCACTCGAGAAACTGGAACATGCAGTCGTAGCTCTTGCACACCGCCTTGCGCAGCTCATTGCGCAGGCCCGGCGCAGGGTTCTCGCCGACCAGCGTACAGATGATCTCCAGCGCTTCCCAAGGGTGCGCATCGTCATACTGGGCGTGCATCTTCAGCCATTTCATGGCGCGTTTGCGCTGATCTTCGGGGAAGCTTTCGGCGTACTGATCCCCTTCGCAGACCACCGCCGACCACTCCCCGGTTGCGCCTTCGATGGCGTAGTTGGTCGCAGCCATGGCGACAGCCAAGGACTCGGTAGTGCACACCCGCCAGCACCAGTCGTTGAGGGCGTTGAGCTGCGAAGGCACCTCCTGCTCCTGCAACTCATGCAAAGGGATGCCATGGGCCTGACACCAATTCACCCAATAATCGGCATGGTTGAGCTCCACGCGGATGTTGCGCATCAGCCAGCGCCGCGCCAGGTCTTCGCCGGGGTGGCGGCGGTAGCGGGTCTTGCCCAGGTTGTGCGCCATGTACAACGAGAACTGCTCGACCACCGGCCAACCGCCAATGAGGAACTGGCGAATGGTGGCGGTGCGCAGCTTGCCGTCGCGCAAGGCCCGATAGAAGGCGTGCTGCACCACGCGTTGCTTGCTCTCCCGGCACTCCTCGATCAGTTGCTGCGCCCAGAGCGGGTAGCTGGCCGCGTCCATCAGTGGTCCGACCCGAACGAATCCATCGATCACTTTCAACTCCTTGTCGCTTTCCGTGTGTGTGCAGGCGTTTCGCTCAATGCAGGCTACCCAAAGGCTGCTGGCCCGAAGGCCGCGCATTGCCGCGCCGGCGCTGCAGGGTGTCGCAGGTGAAGACCTGCGGGCGCTCGATCACATAACCTTGGGCGTAATCCACGCCGATGTCGCGCAAGGCTTGCTCGATCATCGAATTCTCGACGAACTCGGCGATGGTGCGTTTACCCATGACATGACCAATGTGGTTGATCACCTCCACCATAGCCCGATTGACCGGATCATCAAGCATGTCCTTGACGAAGCTGCCGTCGATCTTCAGGTAGTCCACCGGCAGGTGCTTGAGGTAGGCGAACGACGACATGCCGGCGCAGAAGTCGTCGAGGGAAAACTTGCAACCCAGCCCCTTGAGATCGTTGATGAAACGGATCGCGCTGCCCAGGTTGGCGATGGCGATGGTTTCGGTGATCTCGAAACAGATCATGCTGGGCGGGACGCCGTGCTCGCCGAACAGGCGCTGCAGGTAGTCGAGGAACTTGTCGTCGCCGATGCTGGCACCGGACAGGTTGATCGCACACATCGCCAGTGGCTCGTCGTGCCCGCTGCGCATGCACTGCTCGATCATCTTGAACACATTGAGCACCACCCAGCGGTCCAGGGCAGTGATCAGGCCGTAGCGCTCGGCAGCGGGAATGAAACTGTCGGGCAGGATCATCCGCCCGCTTTCGTCGTGCAGGCGCAAGAGAATTTCCAGGTGCGCAGGTCCCTCCGTGCCATGCAGAGGCGCAATTTCCTGGGCGTACAGGCAGAAGCGGTTCTCTTCCAAGGCGACGTGCAGGCGCTGGATCCAGGCCATCTCACCGAAACGCATGGACAACTCGCTGTCGTCGGCGTGGTAGACCTGCACACGATTGCGGCCTTTTTCCTTGGCCATGTAGCAGGCCATGTCGGCTGCGCGCAACGAGGCCTCCAGACTGCCCGGCAAGGCGTTGATGTGCACCAGGCCGATGCTGATGGTGGTCTGGAACGATCGGCCCTTCCATACGAACTGCAAGCTCTGCACGGCTTGGCGCAGCTGTTCGGCGATGCGTTCGGCCTGCTCAGGCGGGCACGACTCCAGCAGAATGCCGAACTCGTCGCCGCCAAGGCGTGCCAAGGTGTCGCCTTCGCGCAAACCACTGTGCAGCACCGTGCATATGTGTCGCAGCAACTCGTCGCCTGCGGCATGACCGCTGGTATCGTTGACCAGCTTGAACTGGTCTAGGTCGAGAAACATCAGCGAATGACGGCTGGGCGAGCGCGCCTGCGCGTCAAGGATCTGTTCCAGTCGGTATTCGAACTCGCGACGATTGGCCAGCCCGGTGAGCGCATCGTGGGTGGCTTGCCAGGACAGGTTGGCGATGTATTGCCGCTCCTGGGTCATGTCGTGCAGCACCAGCACGATACCGCTGATCTGCCCCTGGGTGACGATAGAAGAGCCCACCAGGTTCACCGACACCGTGCTGCCGTCCAGCCGCTGCACCCAGCGCGCGTGCTCGGCACCGGCCTTGAGGCTGCCGCCGAGCACCTGCTCGACCAGACTGCGGCTGTCGCTCAGGCTGGTTTCCTCGACCACGCTGAACAGGGCGGCCAGCGGCAGCCCTTGGGCCTGCTCGGCCTGCCAGTGGGTCAGTTGCTCGGCCGCCGGGTTCATGTAGGTGATGGCGCCGTCGACATCGGTGGTGATCACCGCATCGCCGATCGAGGCCAAGGTGATCTGCGCCCGTTCCTTCTCCAAGTGCAAGGCGGTGGCGAAAGCCTGGCGCTGGGCCAGCAGCTTGCTCGAACGGCGCCAGGCCAGCGTGATGAGGAACACTGCGGTGAGCAGGTTGGTGATCAGCAGCACCCTCAGCAACACCCGCGAGCCCTCGCCCAAGGCGTCGCTGAAAGCTTTGGCCACTGGTGTCACGCTCTCGTTCAGGGCCACGATGCGCGCGCGCCAGTGCGCCACGCGCTGCGCGCTGACCGGCCCTGGAGCGGCGATCTCGGCATGGATTTCCTCGGCCAGCACGTCGAGCTGGCCCAAATAGCGGTCGCCGGTATCCCAGTAGTCCACGGCGCGCTGCATGAAGCCGAAGTCGTTGAAGTAGTGGTAGAACCAGATGATGCGGTTGACGTCGTCGGGGTGGTTGCCGCCGCGCAGGATGCCGTCGCGCGCGGCCGCCCGGTCGGGTGGGGAGCGGTCCAGCGCTGCGCGCATGTCGCGGTCGCCACGGGGGACCACCGTGGCTTGGCGGTAGCGGCGCAAGCTGTAAGGGTCCTGGGTCTCGGCGTATAGGCTCAGGTAGTAGATGGCATCTTTTTGCGCCTTGGACCACAAGCTCTCGCCTGCCACGTAGGCGCGTACGGCAGACAACGCATACAAGCTGGCGATGCCCAACAGCACTTGGAACACCACCACCGCGACGAACGGCCAGATGATGCCCACCAGCTTGGGTGCCCACTGCGTGCGACTGACGTCCATATCGCTCCTACTACTGCGGCGAATGAGGCCCGGATGACCTGACAGGGGTCAGCGTAGGCCATTTGCCATCTGTCTGGGGGATTCTCAACCGGCTCAAGAGTACGTTTGGCAGACCGCCGCCTTCATCAACTTTGCTGCAAATGTCCATACAGCTTGGCGTAGAGCCCGCCGTCGGCGATCAGCTGCTGATGGGCGCCGTCTTCGGCCACGCGTCCGTCATCGAAGACCAAGACCCGATCGGCCTGTTTCACGGCCGACAAACGGTGCGCGATGATCAATGTAGTGCGCCCATCGAGAAAGCGCGCCATGGCCCGGTGCAGGTTGTATTCCGTGGCGGCGTCCAACGCCGAGGTGGCTTCGTCGAGGATCACCACCTTGGGTTCGGCGAGAATCATACGAGCGATGGCCAGACGCTGGCGCTGACCACCCGACAGCCGCACGCCGGAGCGCCCGACGATGCTGTCCAGTCCGGCCGGCAAGGCAGCGATGGTGGCGTCGAGCTGGGCGATGCGCAGGGCTTGCCAGCAGGCCTCGTCGTCGCAGTCGCGGCCCATGGTCAGGTTGGCGCGTACGCTGTCGTTGAACAGCGAAGGGTGCTGCAGTACCACCGCCACCTGCTCGCGCAGACGTTCCAGACCGATCTCCTGCAAGGTGGCACCACCGAAACGGATGCTGCCGGCCTGCGGGCTGTACAAACCGAGCAATAACTGGACGAGCGTGCTCTTGCCGCCCCCACTCGCGCCGACGATGGCTACCTTTTCTCCAGCGCCGATGTCGAGGTCGAGCCGGTCCAGCACCGGCTCTTCGCCGTAGGCGAAGCTCAGACCGCGCACCTCGATGGCCACCGTCCGATGCCCGGCGAACGGATCGCTGGCCGGTGCATAGTGTGGCTCGTCGTCGCGCGCCAGCAGTTCGTTGATCCGGCTCAGCGCCGCGCCGGCGGCGTAGTAGGCGTATTGCAGGTTGAGCAGTTGCTCGACCGGGCCGATCATGAACCACAGGTAGCTGAACACCGCCAGCATCTGCCCGATCGACAGGTCCGAGAACAGCACGGTGAGCATGGCCATGGCGCGGAACAGGTCGATGCCGAACTGGAACAGCAGGCCGCTGGCACGGTTGCTGGCATCGCTCTTCCACTGCGAGGCCACGGCAAAGTCGCGCACTTCGCGGGCGCGCAGGCCAAGCCGGCCGAGGAAGTAGCCCTGGCGATTGCTGGCGCGGATTTCCTGGATGGCGTCGAGGGTCTCGGCCAGCGCCTGGGTGAAGCGCCCGGTGCTGTCGTTTTCCAGCTTCTTCAGGTGTTTGACGCGTTTGCCGAGCTTGACCGTGAAAAAGACCACCAACGGGTTGAACAGCAGAATCAGCAGGGCCAGTTGCCACTGCATCCACAACAGGATCGCCGCCACCCCGGTCAGGGTCACCATCGCCACGAGGAAGCGGCTCAGGGTCTCACCGACGAATTTGTCCAGGGTGTCGAGGTCGGTGACCAGGTGCGTGGTCACGGTGCCGCTGCCCAGGTTTTCGTATTCCTTGAGGGAAATGCGCTTGAGCCGTTCGATCAAACGGATACGCAAGCGGTAGACGATGTCCTTGGCCAGCCCGGCGAACAGCTTGGCCTGCACCACGTTGCAGGCCAACGCGGCCAGGCGCAGGGACAGGGTCAGGGCGAGCATCAGCCCGATGTAGCCCGCGGCGACCTGCCAGGCGCTGGGCAGCAGGTGGTTCATCCAGCGCAGGGCGGCGTCGCCATGGCCCAACAGCACTTCGTCGACCAACAGGGGAAGCAGCAAAGGGATCGGCACACTGCAACAGGCGGCCAGCACCGCGACCAGGTTGGCGCTCCACAGGCGTTTGGGGCGCAGCAGCGCCAAGCGCCGGATTTCCGCCCAGCTCAGGCGGTCGGGCGTCGTGGACGTGCTGCCAGGCACGGGCTCGGGCGAGCCTGGCAGGTCAAGCACCGGTGGCCTGCTGCAGCCAACGCGCCAGCAGCGGCGACAGCGCACTTAGCGGCTGGTAGCCGTTGGTCAGCAAGGCCAGTTGGCCGTCGCGCTCGGCCAGAAGCGTGGGGAAGCCGGCGATGCCCAGGCCCTGGGCCCAGGCGAAGTCGGCGGCGGTGGCGGCGCGGGTGGCCGGAGCGTTGAGGCTTTCGGCGAAACGGCCGCGCTCCAGACCCACCCGTTCGGCCAGATCGACCAGGTTGGGCGACCGGGCGATGTCCAACCCTTGTTCGTAGAATGCAGACTGCATGGCGGCCAGCAATGGCCAGACCCGCGCCTCATCCACCTGCCGCGCCGCCACCAGGGCGCGGCAGGCCGGTTCGGTGTCGTAGACGAAGCCGTCGGGCAACGCGCCGTCGAACCTGAAGCCCTGCCCCGTGGCCTCGGCCACCGCCTGCCAATGGTCGAGGATGTAGCGCCGTGTGGCGCCGTCCAAGGCACTACTGGCGCTGCGCAAGCCGCCGACCACTAGGTCGGTCGGCACGCCCGCCTGCGCGGCCTGGGCGATCAGCGCCTGGGCCACCGGGGCGAAGCCCCAGCACCACGAGCACATCGGGTCCATCACATAGAGCAGGCGTGCCGTCATGCCTCAGGCCTCGGCTTTGTAGTTGAAACCGATCGGGTGCGGCAGGTTGCGGGCCTTGGCCAGCTCGATCTGCTTCTGCCGGTCGATGGCGCTGCGCCGGGTCTTCTCGCTGAGGCTGTCCCAGCAGTGCGGGCAGCTGACGCCGGGCGAATAATGCTCGGACGCGCGGTCGGCGGCGTCGATCGGGTGGCGGCAGGCGTGGCACTGATCGTATTCACCTTCGGACAGGTCATGGCGCACGGTCACACGGTTGTCGAAGACGAAGCAGTCGCCATCCCACAGGCTTTGCTCCTGGGGCACTTCTTCGAAGTATTTCAAGATGCCGCCCTTGAGGTGGTAGACAGCTTCGAAGCCCTCGCCGAGCATGTAGCTGGAGGCTTTCTCGCAGCGGATGCCACCCGTGCAGAACATGGCCACCTTCTTGTGCTTGCTGGGGTCGAAGTTGGCCTTGATGTACTCGGGGAACTCGCGGAACGATTCGGTCTTGGGATCGACGGCGCCCTTGAAGGTGCCGATGGCCACTTCGTAGTCGTTGCGGGTGTCGATCAGCAGCACTTCGGGGTCGCTGATCAGCGCGTTCCAGTCCTTGGGTTCGACATAGGTGCCGACCTGTTGGTTGGGGTCGACGCCCGGCACGCCCAAGGTGACGATCTCTTTCTTGAGCTTGACCTTGGTGCGGTAGAACGGCTGTTCGTCGCAGTAGCTTTCCTTATGGTCGACATCCACCAGGCGCGGGTCGTCGCGCAGCCAGGCGAGCAGGCCGTCGATGCCTTCGCGGGTACCGGACACGGTGCCGTTGAGGCCTTCGAGGGCCAGCAGCAGCGTGCCCTTGACGCCGTGCCGATTCATGCAGGCGAGCAGCGGTTCGCGCAACTCGACGTAGTCTTCCAGGGTGACGAACTTGTACAGCGCCGCTACCACGATGGCTTGGGACATGCTCTTGCTTCTCCAGGTGGTCACCCGCGTAAGGGGCGGACCGGATCGATCGATTGGACGTGAAAACGCCATCGCCGGGAAATCCCGGCGATGGCGTTGGTATGACGTTGCGAAGTTTAACAGACGCGGGAAACGGCGTCAGTGCCCGCCGCCCGCGCACACCGGCGAAGCCGGCGCCGCGCCGACCTTGGCCCACTCCTCCACCGTATAGGTGTGGATCGCCAGGGCGTGGATCTGGCCCATCAGCTCGCCCATGGTGGCGTAGACCTTCTGGTGACGCTTGACGCTGTTCAACCCGGCGAACTGCTCGCTGACGATCACCGCCTTGTAGTGCGTTTCCTGGCCACGGCTGTGCATGTGGCTTTCGTCGAGCACCTCAAGGTGCTGCGGGGCCAGCGCGGCCAGTTGCCGCTCGATGCGCTGCTGCATGTTCATCGCGGTCTTCCTGCTTACTTCTTGGCGGGTGCTGCGGCTTTGCCAGCGTTGGGCACCAGTTCCTTGGTCATGTCGTCGAGCAGCTTGTTCACCTGCGGCACGGCAGGCTCCAGGCTCTGCTGGGTCAGCTGGGCCGACTGCTGCGTGACTTTGGGCATCTCACGCAGCACCTTGGTGCCCAGCGGCGACTTGTAGAACTTGACCAGGTCTTTGAGCTCGGCTTCGGTGAAGGTGGCGGTGTACAGGCTGACCATCTTCGGTTCGAGCTTCTTCCAGCTGATGGCGCTGTCGAGCGCGGCATTGGCTTTGGCCTGGTAGCTGTCGAGCACCGACTTCTTGGCGGCAGGCGCCTTGGTCTGCTCGAAACGCTGGGCGAACATCTGCTGGACCTGCATGTAGACCGGCGTGCTCAGTTTGTCTGCGTTGGCCAGTTTCAGGAACTCCTGGGCAGCTGCGGTGTGGCTTGGCGTGGCTGCAAGTACCTGACCGCTGGCACAAGCCAGGGCTACAGCGGCACAGAGGGCGCGGAGACGAGTCATCGCATTTCCTTCAATTGAACGGGGGTGTGTTGAGCCAGAGCATTCTGCGCCGCATGGGGGCACTGCTCAAGTGGCACGAAGAGCGATGGAACGGCTCATTCGATGAGGGGCCTAAACTGCGGTGTCGCACTATAAAGGAGTGAACGCAGCATGAGCCGTATCGAAACAGACAGCCTCGGCCAGGTCGAAGTTCCTGAGCAGGCCTACTGGGGCGCGCAGACCCAACGCTCACTGGTCAACTTCGCCATCGGCCAGCAGCGCATGCCGCGCGAGGTGGTGCATGCGCTGGCGCTGGTCAAGAAGGCCGCCGCACGGGTCAACAACCGCAATGGCGATCTGCCCGCCGACGTCGCCCGCCTGATCGAACAAGCCGCCGACGAAGTGCTGGCCGGCAAGCACGACGACCAGTTCCCGCTGGTGGTGTGGCAGACCGGCAGTGGCACGCAGAGCAACATGAACGTCAACGAGGTGATCGCCGGTCGCGCCAACGAACTGGCCGGCAACCCGCGTGGCGGCAAGAGCCCGGTCCACCCCAACGACCACGTCAACCGCTCGCAAAGCTCCAACGACTGCTTCCCTACCGCCATGCACATCGCCGCCGCGCAAGCGGTGTACGGCAAGCTGCTGCCGGCGGTGGCCGAGCTTTCGGCAGGCCTCGCCGAACAGTCGGCGCGCCATCACGACCTGGTCAAGACCGGTCGCACGCACATGATGGACGCCACGCCCATCACCTTCGGCCAGGAACTCTCGGCCTTCGTCGCCCAACTCGACTATGCGCAGACCGCCATCCGCGCCAGCATGCCGGCGGTGTGCGAACTGGCCCAAGGCGGCACCGCAGTCGGCACCGGGCTCAATGCCCCGCAGGGCTTCGCCGAAGCCATCGCCGCCGAACTGGCCGCCCTCTCCGGCCTGCCGTTCGTGACCGCACCGAACAAGTTCGCGGCCCTGGCCGGGCACGAACCGCTGACCAGCCTGGCCGGCGGCCTGAAAACCCTGGCCGTGGCGCTGATGAAGATCGCCAACGACCTACGCCTGCTCGGCTCCGGCCCACGGGCGGGGTTCGCCGAAGTCCGCCTGCCGGCCAATGAGCCGGGCAGCTCGATAATGCCGGGCAAGGTCAACCCGACCCAGTGCGAAGCACTGTCGATGCTGGCCTGCCAGGTGCTGGGCAATGATACTGCCATCGGTTTCGCCGCCAGCCAGGGCCACTTGCAGCTGAACGTGTTCAAGCCGGTGATCATCCACAACCTGCTGCAATCGATCGAGCTGTTGGCCGATGGCGCGCGCAACTTCCAGCAGCATTGCGTGGCCGGGCTCGAACCCGACGCCGGGCAGATGGCCCAGCATCTGGAACGGGGTTTGATGCTGGTGACGGCGCTGAATCCGCACATCGGTTACGACAAATCGGCCGAAATCGCCAAGAAGGCCTATGCCGAGGGCCTGACCCTGCGCGAGTCAGCGCTGGCGCTGGGGTATCTGACCGATGCGCAGTTCGACGAGTGGGTCAAACCGCAGAACATGTTGGCGCCTGGCGCCAAGGGTTGAGCGGCCAATGAAGCGCTGAAGGCAAGACCGCTTGTCTGGTGGACAAGCGGTCTTCGAAGTCGCGGTTCAGAGGATCAAGCTCTGCCCAGGCGGGCCTGGCGCGTTCGCCAGCCCGCTACCAGCGACGGCCCCAGGGCCACCAGCGCCGAACCGACCACTACCGTGACGGCGCCCAAATAGCCCAGAGCGTTGAGGCCTTCGCCCTGTACGTATTCGGGCCACAACCGCGCAGCCACTGCCACGGCCAGCAGGGTGACCAACGGCGTGAGCGCCAGGGTTGCGCTGACACGGGACGCCTCCCAGTGCGCCAGCGCTTCGGCGAACGCCCCGTAGGCGACCAGGGTGTTCAAGCAACAGGCCAGCAACAGCCACTTTTGCAACGGGTCGAGTTGCAACGCTTCCAAGGGATGCACCCAGGGCGTGAGCAGCGCTGCGCACCCCAGGTAGATCACCAT
The DNA here is from genome assembly GCF_054508135.1 of Pseudomonas sp. MLB6B. Lineage (NCBI taxonomy): Bacteria > Pseudomonadati > Pseudomonadota > Gammaproteobacteria > Pseudomonadales > Pseudomonadaceae > Pseudomonas > Pseudomonas sp. MLB6B. Next base: position 4,018,344 of record NZ_CP199313.1, read on the forward strand.
CATCACCTGCTGCGAATGCCACACCGTGAGCAGCTGTTTCTGGCTCAAGGCATAGAACACCCAGATGCTGGTGGCCAGCAGGATGGTCAAAACCCCTGTGGTGTAAACGCCCAGGGATGTCAGCAACTCCTCGAGACGCTGATTGAAGAACAGCCCGAACCCCGCCAGCAGTATCGCCAGCCCCAGGCCCTGCCCCAAGCTGAACCGCTCCTTGAAGATGAACAGGCTGGCGACGAGCAGCAGCACCGGCCCGATCTGCACCACCAATTGCGCCGTGCCTGGGCTAAGTAGCTTCAGCCCCACCAAGTACAGCACGTAGTTGCCCAGCAAGCCGCCAATCGCCAGGGCCACCAGCCCCAGGCGCTTGCGCCCCAACCCGCGAAACCGCGGCAACCGTCGCTGGGCGGTGAGCCAGACCAGCAGCAACCCGCCCGAGACCAGCAACCGGTACCAGGTGACGGTGATGGGGTCCATCACTTGCAGGACCTGCTTGAGCTTGATCGGCAGAATGCCCCATAGCACTACCGTCAGTAGCGCCAGCAATAGCCCATGGACCCAGCGCCCGGACGTGGTGTGCATGATGACCTCTAGGAATGAACGTGAACCCACAGGCAGCAAGTCTAAGGGTTGACGGGAAAGCGTGGCGTAGGTCGTGTCGGAAATTAATTCTCCAATCGATCACTTTTCGGCATACGTGGTTTGCCTGACCGCTAGATAGACAGCCGTACGGTTAGAAGCCTGGAGAAACCTGCCCCAAGCGCTCTTTGGTGTCGGCAGCAGCGTGCCGCCGAATCCATGCCAGCGGCGCTCGGGCAACTTGGCTGCACCCCTTCAACCACTACACGGGCCGCGCCTTGTTCATTTCCCGTGCTTGACGAACGCCGCCTCCAACGCCTCGTTGATCGTGCGCAGCACCTTCACCCGCGCCCAGCGTTTGTCGTTGGCCTCGATCAGGGTCCAGGGGGCGATTTCGGTACTGGTGCGGTCGACCATGTCGCCCACCGCCTCTCGGTAGACGTCCCACTTGTCGCGGTTGCGCCAGTCGTCTTCGGTGATCTTGTAGCGCTTGAAAGGAATGTCTTCGCGCGCTTCGAAACGCTCCAGTTGCGTCTGCTGGTCGATCGCCAGCCAGAATTTCACCAACACCACGCCGGCTCGGCTCAGCTCTTCCTCGAAATCGTTGATCTCGCCATAGGCGCGCATCCAGTCAGCTGGGGTGCAGAAGCCTTCGACCCGCTCCACCAGCACCCGGCCATACCAGGAACGGTCGAAGACGGTGAACTTGCCGCGTGCCGGAATGTGCCGCCAGAAGCGCCATAGGTAAGGCTGGGCGCGTTCTTCCTCGGTCGGCGCGGCGATCGGCACGATGCGGTACTGGCGCGGGTCGAGGGCCGCCGCGACGCGGCGGATCGCCCCGCCCTTGCCGGCCGCATCGTTGCCCTCGAACACCGCCACCAGGGCATGCCGGCGCATGTGCTTGTGCCGCAGCAGGCCCGCCAGGCGCGCTTGCTCGGTCACCAACTGCTCTTGGTAGTCGTCCTTTTCCAGACGCCGGGTGAGGTCCAGAGCATCGAGCAGCGTCTTCTGGTCGAGGCTACGGCCCAGTGGTGCGACATTGGCCTGGCGTTTGTCCTTGGGCGGCCGAGCCAGGGCCGCTTGCAGGCTTTCCAGCAGGATGCGGCCCACGGCCAGGCTGCGGTAATTGGCGTCGGCACCTTCGATCACGTGCCAGGGCGCGTAGTCGCGGCTGGTGCGGCGCAACACGCGCTCGCCGAAGCGCACGAAACGGTCGTAGGTCTTGGACTGCTGCCAGTCCAACGGGCTGATGCGCCAGCTGTGCAGTGGGTCGTCGCGCAAGGTTTTGAGGCGTTGCTTCATCTGCTTCTTGGACAGGTGGAACCAGAACTTGAGCACCAGCGCGCCTTCGTCGCAGAGCATCTGCTCGAGGCGTTCGGCGCCGCTGATGGCTTGGTCCAGCACGGCGTTCTTGAACCTGCCATGGACGCGCCCCTGAAGCATCTGGCTGTACCAGTTACCGAAGAACACCCCCATGCGCCCCTTGGGCGGCAAGGCGCGCCAGTAACGCCAAGCCGGCGGGTGGGCCAGCTCTTCGTCGGTCTGCTGGTCGAAGGTACGGACCTCGATCAGGCGTGGGTCCATCCATTCGTTGAGCAGTTTGACCGTCTCGCCTTTGCCGGCGCCCTCGATGCCGTTGATCAGCACGATCACTGCGAAATCCTGACGCTGCTTGAGCTCATACTGCGCCTCGAGCAGCGCCTGACGCAGGGCCGGCACCTCGGCGTCGAAGGTTTCATCGTCTATGCAGTGGCCGATTTCCGCGGATTCGAACATGGTGTCTCCTTCGATGGATGGTCAAGACTAGCCCAAGGTGCCTGAACGATGCGCGTGGTGCGGTGGAGGGACTGCCAAGCGACCTTCACCCGTGACGGCCGAACCGGCGCCTGGCCGTTCAAACCCACCGGCGGATGGCTTACCATTCGCGCTCTGCCAGCCGTCGAGTCGACCATGCCCCACGCCCCCACCGCCCATGCCCAGATCGACTGGGACGAACAGGGCCGCCCGTATTCGCGCCATTACGACGACGTGTACTTTTCCCGTAATGAAGGGACTCTCGAAACGCGCTATGTGTTCATCGAAGGCAATCGCCTGGAACAACGCTTCGCCGCGCTGGCCGCAGACGCGTGCCTGGTGATCGGCGAAACCGGTTTCGGCACGGGCATGAACTTCTTTTGCGCCTGGCAGGCGTTCGACGCCCATGCCCAGCCCGGCGCACGGCTGCATTTCGTCAGCGTAGAAAAATACCCCCTCAGCTACGCCGATCTGGCCCGCGCCGCGCAGCTATGGCCGGAGCTCGCCGCCTACTGGCAGCCGCTGCTGGCGCAGTACGTGGCGGTGCATGAGGGATTCCAGCAGTTCAGCCTGGACGGCGGGCGCGTCACCCTTACCTTGCTGATCGGCGATGTGCTCGAACAGCTGCCGCAGCTCGACGCGCGGGTCGACGCCTGGTTCCTCGACGGTTTCGCGCCCGCGAAAAACCCCGACATGTGGACGCCTGCGCTGTTCGCACAACTGGCCAGGCTGTCGGGGCCGGGCACGACCCTGGGCACCTTCACCACCACCGGCTGGGTGCGTCGCGGCCTGGTCGATGCCGGTTTCGCCATGAAGAAGGTGCCGGGGCTGGGCAAGAAGTGGGAGGTCATGCACGGCCACTTCACCGGCGAGGCGCACCTTGATGGCGCGCCTTGGTACGCCCGTCCACCTGCGCCAGCGCACGGTCTGCGCCAGGCTCTGGTGGTCGGCGCGGGCCTGGCCGGCAGCGCCACCGCCAGCAGCCTGGCCCGGCGCGGCTGGCAAGTCACGGTCTTGGAGCGGCATGCCGAGGCGGCGCAAGAAGCGTCGGGCAACCCGCAAGGCGTGCTGTATCTCAAGCTTTCGGCCCACGGCACGGCACTGTCGCAGATGGTCCTGGCAGGCTTCGGCTACACCCGTCGTTGGTTGCAGCAGCTGCAGCGGGGCCACGACTGGGATGCCTGCGGGGTGCTGCAACTGGCTTTCGACGAAGGCGAAGCCAAGCGCCAGGGCAAATTGGCCGACGCCTTCGACGTCAGCCTGCTGCACCCGCTGAACCGTGAGCAGGCCGAACAGGCAGCGGGCGTCGCCCTGGCCCATGGCGGGCTGTTCTACCCCGAAGGGGGTTGGGTGCATCCCCCTGCCCTGTGCCAGGCCCAGTTGCAGCACCCCGGCATTCGCTTGCAGAGCCACAGCGAAGTGTTGAGCCTGCAACGGGCAGGCGGTCTGTGGCAGGCCTGGGCCGGCGAGCGGCTGCTGGCCAGCGCGCCGGTGCTGGTGCTGGCCAATGCCGCCGACGTGCAGCGCCTGCACGCCAGCGCGCTGTTGCCGCTCAAGCGCATCCGCGGGCAGATCACCCGCCTGCCCGTCACATCCGAAAGCAGCGCCTTGCGCACGGTGGTCTGCGCCGACGGCTACGTGGCGCCGCCGCGCGGCGGCGAACATACGCTGGGTGCCAGTTTCGACTTCAACAGCGACGACCTCACGCCTACCACCGCCGAGCACCAGAGCAACCTCGGCCTGCTGCGCGACATCTCTGCCGACCTCGCCCAGCGCCTGCACGCCGAAGCGCTGCAGCCTGAAACCCTGCAAGGCCGCGCCGCCTTCCGCTGCACCAGCCCGGACTACCTGCCCATCGTCGGGCCGCTGGCCGAGCGCGAAGCGTTCGAGCAGGCCTACGCCGCCTTGCGCAAGGACGCCCGCCAGGTACCGGACACCCCCTGCCCTTGGCTGGAAGGCCTGTACATCAACAGCGGCCACGGTTCGCGCGGTTTGATCACTGCACCTCTAAGCGGGGAACTGATCGCCGCCTGGCTGTGCGACGAACCGTTGCCGGTACCGCGCGCGGTGGCCGAGGCGTGCCATCCGAATCGGTTCGTCTTGCGAGGGGTGATTCGCGGCGGGCGGTAGGCCTGAGGCGTGCTGGAGCTATCACACATTGTTAGCCACTGAGCCGCGCCTGCGCGAAGAGATGCGTTCAGGGCAACAGTATCGGAGCAAGGCTTCAATCACTCGTTGTTGACAACCGTCGAACATGCGTTAGCCTTGGATATACATCAGACATATCCCAGGAAATCACCGTGGAACAAGGCTCTGTTTTTCTTAGTAATCGCAGCCAGGCGATAAGGCTGCCCAAAGCAGTCGCACTCCCTGATGACGTCAAACGCGTAGACATTGTCGCGATCGGCCGTACTCGAATCATTACCCCCGCGGGTGAGTCTTGGGACAGTTGGTTTGACGGAGAAGGCGTATCTGCAGACTTCATGGAGGACCGTGAGCAACCTGTCGATCAAGTACGTGAGTCGTTCTGATGCTCAAGTTCATGCTGGACACAAATATCTGTATTTTTACGATAAAGAACAAGCCGCAAGCCGTTCGAGAGATGTTCAATCGGCATCAGGATCAGATGTGCATCAGTACTGTTACGCTCATGGAATTGGTCTATGGGGCAGAAAGGTCAGCCTGGCCCGAGCGTAATCTTGCGGACGTCGAAAGATTTACAGCGCGTCTTGACCTGATGAAGTTCGATCAGGATGCGGCTGCGCACAGCGGAGATATTCGGGCAGACCTGGCACGTGCGGGTCGACCGATCGGGCCCTACGACTTGATGATTGCAGGGCACGCTCGCTCCAAGGGATTGATCGTCGTCACTAACAATCTCAAGGAATTCAATCGTGTGCCCGGACTGAGGGTGGAAGATTGGGTGACATGCGATTGAGCGCTGGTGATGCTGGCCGTACAAGACGTTGTCGTCATTTGTCCACTGGTGATAGGACCCCGATCAGCCGATCCGATTTGACTGCTTATAACAGATCGTTCTAAAACTCATGCAAATCCGACAGGTCACTAACTAGGTGCCCGCTTTTGGAGCACACACCCTCCCCAACGGAAAAACCGGTAAGGACTTATGTGCGGATTAGCTGGTGAGCTTCGTTTTACCCCTATTGGCCAAGCGCCTCGTGCTGCGGACCTCGCGGCCGTGGAACGCATCACCCACCATCTCGCCCCTCGCGGCCCGGATGCCTGGGGTTTTCACAGCCAAGGGCCGATCGCCCTGGGCCATCGCCGACTGAAGATCATGGACCTGTCCGACGGCTCGGCGCAGCCGATGCAGGACAGCACCTTGGGCCTGTCGCTGGCCTTCAACGGCGCCATCTACAACTTCCCCGAGCTGCGCGAAGAGTTGCAGGCTCTGGGCTACACCTTCTGGTCCGACGGCGACACTGAGGTGTTGCTCAAGGGCTACCACGCCTGGGGCGAAGCGCTGTTGCCCAAGCTCAACGGCATGTTCGCCATCGCCATCTGGGAGCGTGACAGCCAACGCCTGTTCCTCGCCCGCGACCGCTTGGGCGTCAAGCCCCTGTACCTCTCGCGCAACGGCGAACGCCTGCGCTTCGCCTCCACCCTGCCCGCGCTGCTCAAAGGCGGCGACATCGATTCGATGATCGACCCGGTGGGCCTTAACCACTACCTCAACTTCCACGCCGTGGTTCCGGCACCGCGCACTTTGCTGGCCAACGTGCAGAAGCTCGAGCCTGGCACGTGGATGCGCGTCGATCGTCACGGCGAGGTCGAACGCAAGACTTGGTGGACGTTGCAGTACGGCCCGAATGCCGACGAGCAGAACCTCACCCTCGAAGACTGGACCACCCGCGTCCTGGACGCCACTCGCGACGCCGTATCGATTCGCCAGCGTGCGGCAGTGGACGTCGGCGTGCTGCTGTCGGGCGGCGTCGATTCCAGCCTGCTGGTCGGCCTGCTGCGCGAAACCGGCGTGGAAGACCTGTCGACCTTCTCCATCGGCTTCGAAGACGCCGGCGGCGAGCGCGGCGACGAGTTCCAGTATTCGGACCTGATCGCCAAGCACTACGGCACGCGCCACCATCAGCTGCGCATCGCCGAACACGAAATCATCGACCAGCTGCCCGCCGCGTTCCGCGCCATGAGCGAGCCGATGGTCAGCCACGACTGCATCGCCTTCTACCTGCTGTCGCGGGAAGTGGCCAAGCACTGCAAGGGCGTGCAGAGCGGCCAGGGCGCCGACGAGCTGTTCGCCGGCTACCACTGGTACCCGCAGGTGGACGGCGCGGCCGATCCCTACGCGGCGTACCGCGATGCCTTCTTCGACCGCAGCTATGCCGAGTACCGCGACACGGTGCAGGCACCCTGGATACTCGAAGGCGATGCCGCCGGCGACTTCGTACGCGAACACTTCGCCCGCCCCGGTGCGGATGCCGCCGTGGACAAGGCCCTGCGCCTGGATAGCACGGTGATGCTGGTCGACGACCCGGTCAAACGCGTCGACAACATGACCATGGCCTGGGGTCTGGAAGCACGTACCCCGTTCCTGGACTACCGCCTGGCCGAGCTGTCGGCCCGCATCCCAGCGCGCTTCAAGCTCCCCGATGGCGGCAAGCAAGTGCTCAAGGAAGCGGCGCGGCGGGTCATTCCCCACGAGGTGATCGACCGCAAGAAAGGCTATTTCCCGGTGCCGGGCCTCAAGCACCTGGAAGGCGCGACGCTGGGCTGGGTACGCGACCTGCTCACCGACTCGAGCCAGGACCGCGGCCTGTTCAATCCGGCTGAAATCGACCGCCTGCTGAGCAATCCGCAAGGCCAGCTCACCCCGCTGCGCGGCTCCAAGCTGTGGCAGCTGGCCGCGCTCAACCTGTGGTTGAGCGAACAAGGAATCTGATCGATGAAAGCCCATGAAACTGCCTATGGCCAGCGTCTGCTGCGTGGCCAGGCGCCTTCCTACGAGCGCTTGCAGGCGCGCCTGGCCGTCGACGGCAGCGAGCCCCATGATCAGCCCCGTGCCCTGCATTGCGGCTGGGGGCGCCTGCTGATCGGGCATACCTATCCCGATCCGGCCTGCCTGGCCCAGGCGCTGCAAGAAGAGCGCCCAGGCGAGCGCGACATCGCGCTGTACGTCGCCGCGCCCCAGCAGGTGCTGGCTCAGGCGCCTCATCAACTGTTTCTCGATCCGTCCGATACCCTGCGCCTGTGGTTCTCCGACTATCGTCCGGCGCAGCGCGTGTTCCGCGGCTTCCGTATTCGCCGTGCGCAGAACGAAGCCGACTGGCAGGCCATCAACACCCTGTATCAAGCGCGCGGCATGCTGCCGATCGACCCGCAGCGCCTGACACCACGCCACCTCGGCGGCCCGGTGTACTGGCTGGCCGAAGACGAGGACAGCGGCGCGGTGATCGGCAGCGTGATGGGCCTGAACCATCACAAGGCCTACGCCGATCCCGAGCACGGCAGCAGCCTGTGGTGCCTGGCGGTCGACCCGCAGTGCAGCCGCCCTGGCGTGGGTGAAGTGCTGGTGCGCCACCTGGTCGAGCATTTCCAGAGCCGCGGCCTGGCCTACCTCGACCTCTCGGTGCTGCACGACAACCGGCAAGCCAAGCGCCTGTATGAAAAGCTCGGTTTCCGCACCCTTTCGACCTTCGCCGTCAAGCGCAAGAACGGCATCAACCAGCCGCTGTTCCTCGGCCCCGGCCCGCAGGCCGAGCTCAACCCCTATGCGCGGATCATCGTCGACGAAGCCCACCGCCGCGGCATCGAAGTGCAAGTGGACGATGCCACCAGCGGCCTGTTCACCCTGAGCATGGGCGGGCGCCGCGTGCGCTGCCGCGAATCGCTCAGCGACCTGACCAGCGCCGTGAGCATGACCCTTTGCCAGGACAAGCGCCTGACCCAAAAGGCCCTGCACGACGCCGGGCTCAAGGTGCCGGTGCAGCAACTGGCCGGCAACGCCGACGACAACTTGGCTTTCCTGGAAGACCACGGCGCGGTGGTGGTCAAGCCGGTGGATGGCGAGCAGGGCCAAGGCGTGGCGGTCAACCTCACTACCCTCGAAGACATCGCCCAGGCCGTGGAGCATGCCCGTCGATTCGACAGCCGCGTGCTGCTGGAAAGCTGCCACCCCGGCCATGACCTGCGCATCGTGGTCATCGCCTACGAAGTGGTGGCGGCCGCGATCCGTCATCCAGCCCAGGTGGTCGGCGATGGCAGCCACAGCGTCAAGGCGCTGATCGAGGCGCAGAGCCGCCGTCGCCAGGCGGCCACGGGCGGCGAGAGCCGTATCCCGATGGACGAAGAGACCGAACGCTGCATCCGTGATGCGGGCTTCGATTACGACAGTGTGCTGCCCGCCGGCCAGCGTCTGGCCGTGCGCCGCGCCGCCAACCTGCACACCGGCGGCACGCTGGAAGACGTGACCGCACGCCTGCACCCGGCTCTGGCCGACGCGGCGGTACGCGCCGCCCGCGCGCTAGACATTCCGGTGGTAGGCCTGGATTTCATGGTGGCCGATGCCAGCCAGCCCGAGTACGTGATCATCGAAGCCAACGAGCGGGTAGGCCTGGCCAACCATGAGCCACAGCCGACCGCCGAGCGCTTCGTAGACCTGCTGTTCCCGCACAGCCTCGCCCCTCTTTGATAGCTGTAAGGAGTTCCGACAATGGCTGAACGTCCACCCGAACCCGATCTGGACTACATGAAGCGCGTGCTGCTGGAAATGCTCGCCATTCCCAGCCCCACCGGCTTCACCGACACCATCGTGCGTTACGTGGCCGAGCGCCTCGAAGAACTGGGTATCCCGTTCGAGCTGACCCGCCGCGGCACCATCCGCGCTACCTTGCAGGGCCGGCAGAATTCGCCGGACCGCGCAGTCTCGGCACACCTCGACACCATCGGCGCCAGCGTGCGCCAGGTGCTGGACAACGGCCGCCTGGCGCTGGCGCCGGTCGGCTGCTGGTCCAGCCGCTTCGCCGAAGGCAGCCGAGTGAGCGTGTTCACCGACGCGGGCGTATTCCGTGGCAGCGTGTTGCCGCTGATGGCCAGCGGGCATGCCTTCAACACGGCCATCGACCAGATGCCGGTCAGTTGGGAGCACGTCGAGGTACGTCTGGATGCCTACAGCGCCACCCGTGCCGATGCCGAAGCCTTAGGGATCAACATCGGCGACTTCGTCGCCTTCGACCCGCTGCCCGAATTCACCGAAAGCGGCCACATAAGTGCCCGCCACCTGGACGACAAGGCCGGAGTCGCAGCGCTGCTGGCGGCGCTCAAAGCCGTGGTGGAAAGCGGTCGCCAGCCCTTGATCGACTGCCACCCACTGTTCACCATCACCGAGGAAACCGGTTCCGGCGCTGCCGGAGCCCTGCCCTGGGACGTCAGCGAGTTCGTCGGCATCGACATCGCGCCAGTGGCGCCGGGCCAGTCCTCGAGCGAGCATGCAGTAAGCGTGGCCATGCAGGATTCGTCCGGACCGTACGATTACCACCGTTCACGCCATCTGCTGAACCTGGCGACCGAACAGGAATTGCCGGTGCGCCGCGACCTGTTCCGCTACTACTTCAGCGACGCCCATTCGGCGGTGACTGCCGGCCACGATATCCGCACGGCATTGGTTGCCTTCGGCTGCGACGCCACCCATGGCTACGAGCGCACCCACATAGACAGCCTGGCGGCATTGAGCCGCCTGCTGGCCGGTTACCTGCTCAGCCCGCCGGTGTTCGCCAGCGATTCGCAGCCGGCCAGTGCATCGCTGGAGCGCTTCAGCCATCAGCTGGAGCACGATGCGCAAATGGAGAGCGACACACGGGTGCCGGCGGTGGACAGCCTGGTGGGGCAGAAGCCGTGATTCCTACGCAGGGTTACAGCCTTTCACGTAGGATGGCGCGATCTTTCACTTATTAGCAGCCGAACTATGCTGATTCCATACGACCAACTTGAAGCTGAAACCCTGACCCGGCTGATCGAAGACTTCGTCACCCGCGACGGTACCGACAACGGTGACGACACGCCCCTGGAGACCCGTGTGCTACGGGTCCGCCAGGCGCTGGCCAAAGGGCAGGCGTTCATCTTGTTCGACGTGGAGAGCCAGCAGTGCCAACTGCTGGCCAAACATGATGTACCGCCTGAATTGCTGGAGTGAGTCGTCGAATACGACGCAGCGGACCTGGCCCAGCGCATTGGGGGAGTCGAGACTGCTGTTCGGCCCGATGCGGCCAGCCGGCGAGCGGTAGTCCGTAGGACGCCTCAGCGCAAAACCCGCCTTTGCGTGCAGTCAGCGAGCGCCCCTTCTTCCTCGCCCCGATGCGCCTGGATGCGCCGATAGATCTCCGAGCGATGCACGTCGACATGCCGCGGGGCATCGACCCCCAACCGCACCACGCCGCGTTTGACGTCCACCAACTTGATGACGATGTCGTCACCGATGACCAGGGACTCGCCGATTTCTCTGACAAATACCAGCATGTTGTCCTCCAGCAGCCGTAAAAAAAGGCAGACTGCCGGGGTAAGGCTGCCGTCTCAATAGACTGGCGCTAAAAGAGACGTTTCCTACAAGCCAGAGTAAATTCTCTTACAGACTTCACCCGTCAACGTGGCTCGCGCCGAGCACGCATCTTCACCGCCATTTCGGTCATTTCGCTGTAGATCCGCTCGGGCGCCTGGCATTTGACCTGCCAGGCCGCGCGGCCCGCCTCATGGGGCAGAATCAGGAACGCCTCGGCTTCGATACCTGCATAGATGCACTGCGCCACGTCGGCCGCATCGATGGGCGAGCTTTGCAGCAGTTTGCCAACCTGATCCTTCATGGCCGGGTCCGGGCCGCGAAAGGAACTGAGCAGATTGGTCTGGAAGAACGAGGGGCAGACCACATGCACCGCCACCTGCAACGGCCGCAGCTCCACCAGCAGGCTTTCCGACAAGGCCAGCACCCCGGCCTTGGCCACGTTGTAGTTGCTCATGCCCGGCCCTTGCATCAGCGCCGCCATCGACGCGATGTTGACCAGCCGTCCCTGGCTGCGCTCGAGCAAAGGCAGGAAGGCCTTGCAGCCCTTGACCACGCCCATCAGGTTGACCGACAGCTGCCAGTCCCAATCCTCCAGCGACAGCTCGCCGAAGAACCCGCCCGACGCCACGCCGGCGTTGTTGACGGCGATGTCGATACCGCCCAGCTCCGCCTCGCAACGTTGCGCCAGGGCGGTCAACTGGCTGTAGTCACGCACGTCGCAGTGTTCGGCGAAGCCCTCGCCGCCCGCCTCGCGCACCTGTTGCAGCGTCTGTCGGGCGCTGTCCTGGTCGATGTCGGCCAGAGCCAAACGCCAGCCCTCACGGGCCCAACGCAGGGCGATTTCGCGGCCCAGCCCGGAGCCTGCGCCGGTAATCATCATTCGCTTGTGCATGCCGCGTGCCTCGACGCCGTGGGTGTGGCGGCAGTCTAGCCAAGTCCGCCCGCTGGGCCGCTAACGATCACCGTGCTGAATAAAGCGGCATGAAACGCAAGTGGGTGACAAATCGATAAAACTTTCTTCACGGCCCATCGGTCGGAATTCACAAGCGGCCAAACCTGATGGAACACCGGACGCTAGACGTTCCCCACCCATTCGTTCACGCAAGGATTCCACCATGACCACGATCCTCATCATCGTCCTGATTCTGCTGCTGGTAGGCGGCCTGCCAGTGTTCCCTCACTCCCGTTCGTGGGGCTATGGTCCGTCCGGCATCATCGGCGTGATCCTGGTGGTGCTGCTGATTCTGCTGGTGCTCGGCCGGATATAACGGCCAAAAGGGGTGGGTGGTCAGCATCCAAACCACCCACCCCTCACGCCAAGACGGCCCCGATCGCCTACTGCGTCTTACGACACGCAAGACACGTCGGCGTAATCGGGATCGTTTTGCAAAGGTTTGCCGCCAAAGCGGTACGATGTAGACCCGTCCTCTTCCAACGCCTTTTCCAGCACGGTCTGTACGGCCGACACCGCTTCGCACAGTTCTTCCACCCATTCGCTCGACTCGGCCGGCACCGCGCCCGGTCCTTCGCACGCTCGTTCGAAGCGCTCGCACACGCGCACCAGTCGCTGCGCCTTGACCATCCTCGCGCCACCCTTGATGCGATGCGCCTGTTCGGCGAGCCCATGCCGATCGCCGGCTCTGGCCAGCTCGCACAACCTCGCCGCATCGCGCCGGTTGCTTTCCAGCAAGTCCTCCAGCAAGCCTTTCAAGGCGCCCGGTTGCCCGCCTGCCAGCCGAGCCAGGTTGGAGAAATCCGCCACAGCTTCGTCACCCTCTGCGCCAGGCTCGGCACCTTCCACCCTCTCTGGCACCGCTTCCAGCGCCTGGCGCAAGCTGGCCAGGCTCAGCGGCTTGAACAGACAGTCGTCCATGCCCGAAGCCAGACAGCGTCTGCGCTCGCTGGCCAGGGCATTGGCGGTGAGGCCGAGGATGCGGCAACGCGGCAGGCCATGGCGTCGCTCGTGCAGGCGGATGGCTCGGCTCAGCCCATGACCGTCGAGCACCGGCATGCGGCAATCGGTGATGAGCAGGTCGAACGGTTGGCTCATCCACAGGCGCAGCGCTTGAGCGCCCTGCTCGGCCAGACTGGCCCGGTGGCCCAGGTGGCCGAGCTGATTGGCCAGCAGCAGCCGGTTGGCGGGGTAGTCGTCGGCCACCAGCACCCGCAAAGGGCGCCGTGGTGCTTCCTGACGGACCAGGGGCGAAGGCTCGGCCTCGAGCAGAACTGGACCGTTGGCTCGATCGACCAGCAAGTGCAGGGCGATACGAGTGCCCTGCCCCAGCTTGCTGGTCAGGTTCATGCTCGCGCCCATCAGGTCACACAGGGTACGGCTGATCGACAGCCCAAGGCCTGCTCCGCGGCGGGCGCCACGGTCGTGCTGGCAGGCCTGCCAGAACGGGTCGCCCAAGCGCGCCAGATCGGCTTCGGCGATGCCGATACCGGTGTCTTCGACGGTCAGGGTCAAACCCAGCCGACCTTGTTCGGGCACTAGACGCAAGGCGGCGCGCACTTCGCCCTGCTGGGTGAACTTGATGGCGTTGCTCAGCAGGTTGGCAAGGACCTGCTTGAAGCGCACCGGGTCGAGCAACACGGGGGTCTCCACCTCGCCCTCCAAGGCCAACGACAGCGTCAGCCCCTTGCCCTGGGCCTGCTGCTGGAACAGGTGCACCACGGCCCCGGCCTCGTGGGCCAGTTGCACCGGCTCCAACCTGAGCTCCAGATGCCCGGCTTCGATGCGGGTCATGTCGAGGATGTCACCGATCAAGGCCAGCAGCCCGCGCGCCGCGTCGCAGGCCACGGCGATCGACAGCCGGTCGAGCACGCCCTGCTCGGCCTTGCCCAACGCCAGCTCCAGCGTACCCAGCACAGCGTTGAGCGGGGTGCGGATCTCGTGGCTCATGGTCGCGAGAAAGTGGCTCTTGGCCTGGTTGGCGCGCTCGGCCTGCTCCTTGGCGCGCTGCAGTTCGGCTTGCAGGTGATGGCGCTCGGTAACGTCGATCCAACCGGCGATCACGCTGGCCTCGGCGTGGCCGCCCAGGCACGGCAGCATCCAGTGATAGAAGGTACGCATGCGCCCGTCGGCCAGGACCACGTGGCGGTCTTCGACTTGCACCTTGCCGCTGCCCAGCACCTCGCGCCAGCCCCGCTGCCAGGCCAGGTGCGGCATGCAGCCGAGCAACTGGCCGACCACCTCCTCGCGGCTGACGCCCAGGGTTTCCAGGTAGCAGCTGTTGCAGGTCAACAGGCGCCCGTTGCGGTCGCACACGTACAGCGGGTGCGGCGTACCGTCGATCATCACGCGCATGAACTGCAATTGGTCGGCCAGTGCCTGCTCGGTCCGCTCGCGCACGCGCACCAGCCGCCGCAGATAGCGCACCCAGACCAGTGCCAAGGCCAGCAGCACGGTGACGGCCATGGCACCTTGCAGCACCTCGCGGCGGTGGCGGTGCCAAAAGTGGTCGTTGACGATCAGCTCGCCCTGCCAACGCCAGGCCATGCCATCGAGTTCCTGGGGCGCCAGGCTGGCCAGCGCCTTGTTCAGGATCGAAATCAGCTCGGATTCGCCGCGACCCGTGGCCAGGGCGACGTGCGCCGGCGGCAGGGCCAACCCGCCGACGATCCTGAAACTGCCAGGCGCAAGCCTTGCCTGCAAGGCACGGGCGCTGGCCAAGGGCACGATCGCCGCCTGCGCGCGACCATTGACCACCTTGAGCACGGCGTCCAGCGGGCCACGACTGGGCACGCGTTGAATGGTCGGGTATTGCTCGCGCAAATGCTGATTCGGCCAACCGCTGGCCAGCACCGCCACCCGCTGCCCTTGCAGGGCGGCCAGGTCGTTGACGGCTGGGCCGCCGGGCGGCGTCACCAGCACCCTGGCCGTGGTCAGGTAGGCACGGCTGAAGGTCAGCGCAGCTTCACGGCTTGGGCTCGGTGTCAGCGCGGCGATGAGATCGGCGCGCCCCTGGCGCACTTCGCCGACCATCTGCTCCACCGTACCGCCAGCGGCCAGCTCGAACTCCAAGCCGGTCATGCGCTCGATGCGTTGCAGCACATCGACGCTCAAACCCTTGAACTGGCCGTCGTCGCTTTGATAGCTGAGCGGCAGCATCTGTTTGCCAAGCAATACGCGCAGCCGTGGGTGACGCTGCAGCCAGCGCTTTTCCGCCGCGCTCAGGTGCAAGGGCGCAGGCTCCAGCAGCGGTTCGATGAAGGGCACCCAGCGCTGAAGAATGCGCGCGTGTTCAGCCGGCGGCACTTCGTTCAGCACCTGGTCGATCAAACGGCCCAGCGTTGGTTGCGTGGCCAGGGTGGCGAAGCCCACTGCCTGGCTGCTCCAGCCGGGGCATTCGCGGACCCGCAGGCGGGTGCCCGGGCCGCGACCGACCAGGTAATGGCTCTCCAACGCGCCGCCCAGAAAGGAATCGGCCTGGCCGAAGGCGACCGCGAGCATGGCCTCGCGGGCCGAGGCATAAGGCACGAGCTGGGCATTGGGGTAATAGGCGCGGACCTGCTCGGCCTGGCGGTAGCCGTTGCGCAGGGCAAGGCGCAGCGCGGCGTCGCCGGCGCAACCGATGCGTCGCTCGTCGTCGAACACCAGCCGTGGCACGTCCTGAGCGTAGGCCAGCGACAAGCGCAGGCCGGCCCGCTGGGCCTGGGCTTGGCCAACACCGCCCAAGACATCCACCCGCCCCTCGCGCAGGGCGGCGGCGGCCTGATCCATGGAGGGGAAGACCTGCACCTCGATGGGCAGTTGCAGAAGCTCGCCTAGCAACCCGGCGTAGTCGGCCGTGATGCCTTCATATTCCTGACCAGGGCCGATCAGGTCGTAGGGTGGGTGGTCAGGGTGCAGCACCCCCAGGCGCAAGTTGCGGCGCGCCCACAGCCAGCGCAGTTGCTCGTCGTCCGGATGGGCCAGCGTGCGGCCCAGCGACGAGCGGCCCAGCAGCGGCGGGCGTGCCTCCTCGGCCCAGCCAAAGGGTGTGTACAACAGCAGCCAGAGCAGCAGCCCCGCGCCTTGCAGCAGGCTACCCACGGTTCGCGTCGATCACACGATTCCGTTACGCCTGGCCAAGTCGGCCAGGTCGATCAGGGTGTTCACGCCCAGCTTGTGCAGCAGGCGCGCTTTATAGGTACTGACGGTCTTGTTGCTCAGCAGCATCAGTTCGCCGATCAGTTTGTTGCTCAAGCCCCGCGCCAGGTACTGCAGGATCACCATCTCGCGGTCGCTGAGGTTGGCCAGGCAGTGGGCCTCGGGGGTCTGCACGTCCTGGCGGCGCACCGAGCTGAACAGCACGTCGGGGAAATAGGTGTAGCCCGAGCGGATAGCCAACACCGCCTTGCCCAGCTCGGTCAGATCGTCGCTCTTGCACACGAAGCCCACCGCCCCGCCCTTCATGCAGCGCAGCGAAAAGGTATCGGCCAGGTGCGAGGTGAGCACCAGCACCTTGGGCGGTGTCTCCAGCGCCCTGATGCGTTGCAGCACCTGCATGCCATCGAGGCCGGGTATGGCGATGTCGAGCACCACCAGGTCGGGACGGTGCTGTTTGATCAGGTGCAGAGCGTCCACGCCGTTGTCGGCCTCGCCCACCACCTGTACCTGCTCAAGGCCGAGCTGCAGGCGGACGCTGGCACGAATGAAGGGGTGGTCGTCGACCACCAGGGCTTTGTACATGTCCATGCTCCACTACCGGTTGCGGCGGTTCAGCTGTCGAAGGCCAAGTCCTGGGTCTTGTCGCCTTCCTGCAATTGCAGTTTGTAGGTGCGCCCAGGCTGGGCGGGCAGCTCGCGCTCGCGCCCAGGCAGCAGGTGCAGTTTGGTCGGCGTGGCACATTCCAGTCCTGTGGGCGCACAGTGGCGCACATGGTCGAGCACCACCGTCGCGTTACCGCGATTGAGGATGTGCAAGCGCCCTGCGCGCATTTGCACAGACGTGTCGAAGCGGGTGCGCTCGGGGCGCACGAACAGCAACGTGCCGTAGCCGGCCAACAGCTGCACACCGGCCTTGAGCGTGTCGCCGTAAGCCTTGGCCTCGGCCTCGCTGAGGGCGAAACCGTCGCCCTGCTCGGGCAGCACCGGAATGAAACGCAAGCGGAAGTAGCGCTCGCGGTCACGTTCGCTACGGTACAACACGCGCATCGCCTGCATGCCGCGAGCCGGCACGATCAGCCGCGCCGGGCTGACGATCAGGCCACGCTCGCTCAACGGCACGCCTTCGAGGTCGACTTCGCGCGGTTCGCCCTGGGCGTCGTAGACCAACTCGATCACGCTGACCTTGACGAAGGCCGTGGTGTCTCCGCCGTTGCGGATGCGCTTGAGCAGTGTGCTGGAGCCCGGCTGCAAATAGTCGTACAGCGTGCCGACATTGAGTTCCGGCGCCGCGTTCGCGGGCCAGGCCAGTGCCAGCGCGGCCAACCCCATCAAGCACTTACCCAGAGCCATGGGCCCTCCTCATTGATAGCGAAAGAACATCACCGGCGCATTGTTGCGAAGGTGTGGCGGAATGGATGCCGGAAAAGTCCCAAAGAAAAAGAGAAATTTCTGATGGCGATTCATAGATCTGCGTCGAACACCACGGTCACTTCACCCTCATAGGTGCTGCCGGGGTCGCGCACCATTTCCTCGACCCCGGAGCGGTCCACTTCGAAATGCAGTTGGCTGCGCTCGTCACTGAGCGAGGTCGACTGTTCGATGCGTAAAGGCGAGGCCGGGCCGAAAGGGATCGGCGCCCTGTCGACGGGCGCGTTGCCCGTGCTGGCCCCGCGCGGCAAGCTCAACGTCACCAGAACCGGCACCTGCCGGCCTTGCGCGTTACGGATGGCGCAGGCATCGCCCGCCCGATGCTGACAGCGCCTGAACACGCTGAACGGGCCGGTCGACCAGAGGAAGAACGGCAGGTCCCGATGCACCTTGGGGGGTATGCCGCGCCCGGCCATCCATCCCTGCCAGCCGCCTGGCGGCTCCAGCACGGCGTGCTCGAAACCCGGCGGAAAGCGGATGTCCAAGGCATGCTCGACGCTCAACTCGAAGTTCACGGTCAGGCTGTTGGCATTGAGATTCTTGACGTTGTTGCCCAGATCGATGTCCAGGCCCGGCCCGATCAGGTACGTCACGCTGCCCCGGTAGAAGCCCTGGCGCATGCGGTTGGGGTTGGGCAGGTACAGGTTGTAGCCCACGGAGAACGAATCGATGTTGCTTTCGAAGCGATCGCCCGGCGCGGACTCGGGAGAGTCGGAATAACAGGGCGTGGGGGTGGCGGGGTTGCTGATCCACCAGGCGTAGTAGCCATAGCGAGGGATGCTCGGATCGCCCGGGTCTTCGTCCCAACTGCTGGTCAGCGCGGTACAGCCACCGCGCAGGTCGCCACCCATGGTCGGTGGCGGGCTGCTCGAATAGCTCCACATGTTCTGGCTGACGCTGGCGAAGGTCAGGTCGAGGGTGTGGCTCTCGCCCCGGTTGTTGGTCACGGTGACCTTACGGTTGCCGGGCATGCTGATGTAGAAGCGATCGCGCACATCGGGGGCGTACGCCACGCTGACCTTGCTGTAGGTGATCGGCAAGCCGACGGTGGTATGGCCATCGCAGTAATCGGGCAGGCCGTTGCACCAACCCGAGGGCGGTGTGGTGTTTTCGAACTCGCGGTCGGTGCCACCGACGTAGCGCGCGGTGAAGGTGATGTCTGCGGCCTGCGCGGCGCCGCTGCCGGCCAACAGCAGCAGGCACAGGGCCGGCAGGTAACGGGCGAAGGGTCGTCGTTCATGCATTGCAATGCTCCACGCAAAGGGCTGGGCCTGGCCGGCAGCGCCGTGCCGGTCAGGCGCTGTCAACTGTCGCCGGGCGCCACCGCGCCCTGCGCCGACAGCAGCGGTCCGGGTACGCAGGTGAGGTCGCCGGCCAGCACGGTCTGCTGTTCGCGGGTGTAGCGCTCGAGGTCCAGGTTCAGTTGGCACAGCGAGCGGTCGCGCTGGCGTACCTCCAGCGAGGGGGCGGACTGGCTCATCTGTACCGTGAACCAACCGTCCGCCTCGCTGATGCTGCGGCTGGCATGGTTGATCACCGACACGCCAGCCAGACCCTGGCCCTGGGCGTCCACCAGGCGCCCGAGCACGGTCACGGTGCGCAGCACGCGCACCTGCTTGAAGCCCACCGCGCCGCGGTTGAGGTGGTAGTCGACGGTGGTCGGCTGGATCACCGCCACCGGGTCGTCGTCGCCGGTGAAGTCGAACTGCACGTTGCCGGCCTTGTAGGCCGACACCGGCACCAGGTTGCGCCCGTGGCGCAGCCGCGTGCTCGGGCCTTGGGTATCGTAGGCGCGCAGCTCCAGGTCCGGCAGGTCGGTGTCGACATCGACGATCAAGCCGGCGTCCTGGGGAATGATCTGCCCGCTCAAGGCCATCGCGCCGCCGCCCACGGCCACCAGACTCTGCAGGTTGAAGCCGCCGCTGAACTGGCCGCTGTAGGACGAGCGCTGGGCGAAGGCATCGCCATACAGGTACTGGTTGTGGAACTGCAGGTTGCCCGCCAGGCCCGTGCCGTAACGGTCGAAGCTGGCGGTGCCGGATACCGTGTGCAAGGCGCCCAGCTCGACTTTCTGCTGGTAGGTCAAGGCGGCGTTCTGGTCGCGGCTGCCGTCGCGCGACGTGCGACTGCCCAATGTGGCGCCGATGCGCCGGCCCGGCTCGCCCAGGCTCATGCTCACGCTCAGGTTGACGCCACGGTCGCGGGTGTCGCCGGTGCTCAGGGTGCCGGGCCGGTCGAACAGCGACACGCGCCAGTTGGCGTCCGAACCCAGCAGCTTGCCGTAGAACGCCCAGCCCAAATCGATGCCAAGCCCTGCCGACGCGCCGCTGCTGTGGGCCAGCCTCAAGGTGGCGGTGCTGCGGTTGCTGAGGCGCTGGTTCCACGACAGCGAGGCTTGGGTCACGTCGCCTCGCTCGAAGGACGATGCCCGGCGACCCCGTTCGGTCAGCACACGGCTGCGGCTGTAGCTGGCGACCAGCGAGCCGAGCTCATGGTCGTGGATCAGTTGCAGGTCGTAGCCGCTGCCTTGGCCGGAGGTCTGGTACAGGCTGCCGTAGAATTTCAAGCGCTCGCGGATATCCCAGTCGAGCGAGGTGCCGTACTGCTGGGACTGGTCGACCTGCTGCGCGGACAGGCCCAGTACTGCGGTGGGGTGCAGCAGGTAGTTGGTCAGCACGCCGGCGCTCAGGCGCGCGTCCTGGTCGTCGTCCCAGTTGCTCAGCAGCGTGGAGCGCTGCCCCAGGTACAGGTTGTAGCGCCAACGGCTGTCGAGGTTGCGCCAGGTGCTGGGCTTGTAGACGAATTCCTGGGTGCGCGAGGTTTCCTGACCGTCTTCGATCAGGCGCACTTCGATCTCGTAGATGCCGGGCGGCAGCACGCGGGTGTAGAGGGTTTGCAGGCCCGGCTGTACGGACTGGCTGTTGATCAGCACGCCATTGCGGTACAGCTCGACGATGCCTGGTCGGTTGGGCGTGACGTAGATCGGTGTGGTGCTGGGCTGGCCGGCGTCGATCAGCAGGCTGTCGCTGCTGCCCAGCATGACGCCCAGGGTGGTTTGCGGGCTGTTGCCATACAGCCTGGGTTGGCGGGTCAGGCCTTGGGCATCGGGTGTGAAGTAGCCCAGGCGGTAGAAGCGGTCGTCGACGACGCGCTCGGCGTACAGCTGGTCGAGGCGATGGCGGGTGCTTTGCCGGTACTCGCTGCCGCGGTCCACCTGCGCTTGGGCCAAGGTGCTCCAGTCGCCCAGGCTGCCCTGCCCCTGCAACGCGTAGCGGCCGGTGGTGCCGTTGCCGCCGTCGACCAGGTTGAGCTGGTTGCGCAGCAGCAGGCCGTAGCTGCCGTCTTCGGGCAAGGCGTGGTAACGCGGCGCATCGCCCTGCTGCTCGGCATTCTCGGTAAGCAGGGACAGCTGCGAGTTGACCAGGCTGTAGTGGATGGCTTTGAGTTTTTCCGGGCAGTCCTGGCGGCAGTCGCCCAAGGGCCGGCCGGCGCTCAGGCGCTCCAGCCAGCGACGGCGTACGGCAGGCGGTTCCTGGCTCTCCCGTACGTCGGTGAATTCAAGCAGTTGCACGCGATCGTCGCGCGACAGCACCACCATGGCATCGCCCAGGTAGCGACCGTCCAGATCGACCCTGACGGCCAGGGGCACTTCGAAGAAATGCGCCTCGAAACCGCTGGGCAGCCCTTGGGCCGGCACCAGGTCGCCGAGTACGCCGGCGCTGACCGGGCTATGGCTCAGCCAAGCGCCAAGGCACAGGCAGGCGCGCAGCGCGCCGCGCCGGGAACGGTAGAGAGAAAGTCTGGCCATCTGGCTGTCCGTTGGCAGTGCCGCCCCCTGCGCCGCGAACGAACGCGACGCAAGGGCCGGCAGTGACGGATTGAAGGGGGTTTAAAGTGAGCGCGCTCAGGGCGCGGCGGTTTCGAACACCATGCTGACAAGGCCTTGGTAATCGCCCGGCACGAAGCTGCCGGTGGTCGGCGCTACGGCTGCGACCTGGAAGCCGACCGTCGCGCCGGCGTTGGCTTGGGCGGCGGGTACCACGGTGGCGGCGGTGGTGGTCAGCGCCTTGCCAGCGACCTTGACCTCCAGGCCGATGGCGTTGGCACCGCTGGAAATGATCGCGGGCGAGACCAGATAGGCCGAAATGTCGCCCACGGTGCTCTTGACCTGCAATTGCTTGTCGATAGTGCCGAACGCGCCTTGGAACGAGTTCCACGGCAGCTCCTGCGGATCGTTCATCCAGCCGCCACCGACCGGTTCGACATAGAACGCCGCCGTCGGAACGGTAGCGATGACCTGCACTTGCTTCTCGATGGGGTCGGCCGCCAGCGCGGCGGTGGCGCTGAGCAAGGCCAGGGGAAGGGCCAGAAGGATGCGTTTCACGAATTCAATCTCCTTGAAAGGGCCTGCAAGCACAGTGCAGGCAGAACGTCAGCCCGGCGGAATGCCGTCGACACAAGGATTATTCGTAAAAGGCTGTAGGCACGGACCCAGACCCTTCCCAAGGACGTGAGGAAATTTCCCAAGGCTGCCGCTTAGGCACCCCCCGGACGCAAAAACGCCCCGCGAGCGGGGCGTCGAGCATTACGCAGGGTCAATGCCGGTCAGTGAGACACCGCGCCACTGGCGCCAAGGCCGGTCTGTGAGCGTACGAACTGCGGGAAGAACAGCGCACGTTCCTTTTCCGCCGCCGCGGACTTGTCGGTGATCGAGAAGAACCAGATGCCGACGAAGGCGATGACCATGGAGAACAGCGCCGGGTACTCGTACGGATAGATGGCCTTCTCATGCCCCAGGATCTGCACCCAGATGGTCGGGCCCAACACCATCAGGCCCACGGCGCTGATCAGCCCCAGCCAGCCGCCGATCATGGCCCCGCGTGTGGTCAGCTTCTGCCAGTACATCGAAAGCAGCAGCACCGGGAAGTTGCAGCTGGCGGCGATGGAGAAGGCCAGGCCCACCATGAAGGCGATGTTCTGGTTCTCGAACAGGATACCCAGGCCGATGGCCAGGATGCCCAACGCCACGGTCGTGATCTTCGAGACGCGGATTTCATCCTTGTCGTTGACCTTGCCCTTGCGCCAGACGCTGGCGTACAGGTCGTGGGACACCGCCGAAGCACCGGCCAGGGTCAGGCCGGCCACTACGGCGAGGATGGTGGCGAACGCCACCGCCGAGATGAAGCCCAGGAAGATGCTGCCGCCCACGGCATCGGCCAGGTGCACCGCCGCCATGTTGTTGCCGCCGAGCAAAGCGCCTGCGGCGTCCTTGAAGGCCGGGTTGGTGCTCACCAGCAGAATCGCGCCGAAACCGATGATGAAGGTCAGGATGTAGAAGTAGCCGATGAAGCCGGTGGCGTACAGCACGCTCTTGCGCGCTTCCTTGGCGTCGGACACGGTGAAGAAGCGCATCAGGATGTGCGGCAGGCCGGCGGTGCCGAACATCAGCGCCAAGCCCAGGGAGAAGGCCGAGATCGGGTCCTTGACCAGGCCGCCCGGGCTCATGATCGCTTCGCCTTTGGCGTGGACCTTGATCGCTTCGGAGAACAGCGTGTTGAAGTCGAAGCCCACATGCTTCATCACCATCAGCGCCATGAAGCTTGCGCCCGAGAGCAGCAGCACGGCCTTGATGATCTGCACCCAGGTGGTGGCCAGCATGCCGCCGAACAATACGTACAGGCACATGAGGATGCCGACCAGGATCACCGCAACGTGGTAGTCCAGGCCGAACAGCAGCTGGATCAGCTTGCCGGCGCCTACCATCTGCGCGATCAGGTAGAAGGCCACCACCACCAGCGAGCCGGAGGCCGACAGGGTGCGGATCTGCTTCTGCCCCAGGCGGTAGGAGGCCACGTCGGCGAAGGTGTATTTGCCCAGGTTGCGCAGGCGTTCGGCGATCAGGAAGAGAATGATCGGCCAGCCGACCAGGAAGCCGATGGAGTAGATCAGGCCGTCGTAGCCGGAGGTGTACACCAGCGCGGAAATCCCCAGGAAGGAGGCGGCCGACATGAAGTCACCGGCGATCGCCAGGCCGTTCTGGAAGCCCGTGATGCGCCCACCTGCGGCGTAGTAGTCGGCGGCGGAGCGGTTGCGCTTCGAGGCCCAGTAGGTGATCCCCAGGGTGAACAGCACGAAGGCCAGGAACATGGCGATGGCCGAGACGTTCAGCGGCTGCTTGTGCACTTCGCCGGTCAGGGCGTCGGCGGCGAAGGCGAGCGGAGCCAGGGTGGTGCCGGCCAGGGCCAGCAGCGAGGTGGAAAGGCGCATCATGGCTGCACCTCCCTGAGCACGGCTTGGTTCAACTCGTCGAATTCGCCGTTGGCACGGCGAACGTAGATGGCCGTGAGGATGAAGGCGGCGACGATCAACCCGACGCCCAGCGGGATTCCCCAAGTCGTCGAGGAGCCGGGGCTGAGTTTGGCGCCGAGCAACTGCGGGCCATAGGCGATGAGCAGGATGAAGGCCGAATACAGCCCGAGCATGATGCCCGACAGGATCCAGGCGAAACGCTCGCGCTTGCGCACCAGCTCCTTGAAACGCGGACTGTTCTGTATCGATAGATAAATGCTGTCGTTCATTGTTTTTGTCCTAGCAGCACAGATTAGGGAATACCCATGTCAACTTTAGGCGCAGCGGTAAAGCCAACCAGACGACCTTAGTCTTAGATGCAACAGTGTCTTGCGCCTTACGTAACAAACGCCGTCACCATCAATGCCTGTGCCCCTGACAATGCCCGGACCTGTGGAGAGCCTTAACCTGTGGGGGCCCTTACCCTGTGGGGTGACCCTAACCCTGTGGAAAGGCCCTGCCCTGTAGGAGCGGCTTCAGCCGCGATGGCCGGCAACGCCGGCCCAATGGGCACTACGCCCTCTACCCGGCATCACCCTATCGCCTGTATCAGGGCTGCTGCGCAGCCCATCGCGGCTTAAGCCGCTCCCACAGGTCGGTCATTGTGCTTTCGGTGACGGCGCCCCCCTTCCGGAAATACCGAGCCGGCCGTTTCCTACCGACCTTCGTCGAACCTGACGCGCATACCCCCGACGTGCCAGACTCGCGCCTTCTGACCCGACCGTTCCACTGCCCTGCGGAGTTTTCATGTCGTTGTCCAGCGGGCTGATCGCCGTCGTCGCCCTCGCCTACATGGCCATCATGTTCGCCATCGCCTTTTACGGCGACCGGCGCAGCACGCCCCTGCCCCCACGCCTGCGCGCCTGGGTCTACAGCCTGTCGCTGGCGGTGTATTGCACCAGCTGGACCTTCTTCGGCGCCGTCGGCCAAGCCGCCGAGCAGCTGTGGGCGTTCCTGCCGATCTACCTGGGGCCGATCCTGTTGCTGATCGGCGCCCCCTGGGTGGTGCAGAAGATGGTGCTGATCAGCAAACAGGAAAACATCACCTCCATCGCCGACTTCATCGCCGCCCGCTACGGCAAGTCGCAGAGCCTGGCCGTGGTGGTGGCGCTGATCTGCCTGGTCGGCGTGCTGCCCTACATCGCCTTGCAGCTCAAGGGCATCGTGCTCGGCGTCAACCTGCTGATCGGCGCCAGTGCCGATGCCACCGGCACGCGGGTGCAGGACACCGCGATGGTGGTGTCGCTGGTACTGGCGCTGTTCGCCATCGTTTTCGGCACGCGCAGCCTGGACGTCACCGAGCACCACCGCGGCATGGTCCTGGCCATCGCCTTCGAATCGCTGGTCAAGCTGCTGGCGTTTCTTGCGGTCGGCGTGTTCGTGGTGTTCAACCTGTACGACGGTTTCGATGACCTGCTCGGCCAGGCGCGCCAGTCGCTGCACTTGGAGCACTACTGGCAGGAAACCATCAATTGGCCGTCGATGGTGGTGCAGACCTGCGTGGCGATGATGGCGATCATCTGTCTGCCGCGGCAGTTCCACGTCACCGTGGTGGAGAACATCGACCCGCAGGATGTGCGCATGGCGCGCTGGGTGTTCCCGCTGTACCTGGCGCTGGCCGCGCTGTTCGTGGTGCCCATCGCCCTGGCCGGGCAGATGCTGTTGCCCGGTACGGTGATGTCCGACTCGTTCGTGATCAGCCTGCCGCTGGCCGAGGCGCACCCGAGCCTGGCCCTGCTGGCCTTCATCGGCGGGGCTTCGGCGGCCACCGGCATGGTCATCGTCGAGGCCGTGGCGCTGTCGACCATGGTCTCCAACGACATGCTGCTGCCCTGGTTATTGCGCCGCAACAACGCCGAGCGCCCGTTCGAGGTGTTCCGCCACTGGATGCTCTCGGTGCGCCGCGTGACCATCGTGGTGATCCTGCTGCTGGCCTATGTCAGCTATCGCCTGCTGGGCTCCACGGCTAGCCTGGCGACCATCGGCCAGATCGCCTTCGCCGCCGTCACCCAGTTGGCCCCGGCCATGCTCGGCGCGCTGTACTGGAAGCAGGCCAACCGCCGCGGCGTGTTCGCCGGTCTGGCCGCCGGTACCTTTCTCTGGTTCTACACCTTGGTGCTGCCGATCACCGCCCATAGCCTGGGCTGGTCGCTGGCGCTGTTCCCAGGGCTGGAATGGCTGCACGGCAATCCGCTGAATCTACCGATCAGCCCGTTGACACAAGGCGTGGTGCTGTCGCTGGCCGGCAACTTCACCCTGTTCGCCTGGGTCTCGGTGCTGTCGCGCACGCGCGTGTCGGAGCACTGGCAGGCCGGGCGTTTCATCGGCCAGCAGAGCAGCGCACGCCCCGGCCACCGCTCGCTGCTGGCGGTGCAAATCGACGACCTGCTCAACCTGGCGGCGCGCTTCGTCGGCGAGGAACGCGCGCGGCAGAGCTTCGTGCGTTTCGCCGCCTTGCAGGGCAAGAGCTTCAACCCCAGCCAGAACGCCGACGGTGACTGGATCGAGCACACCGAGCGCTTGCTGGCCGGGGTGCTCGGCACCTCTTCGACCCGCGCCGTGGTCAAGGCTGCCATCGAAGGTCGCGACATGCAGCTCGAAGACGTGGTGCGCATCGCCGACGAAGCCTCGGAAGTGTTGCAGTTCAACCGCGCGCTGCTGCAAGGGGCGATCGAGAACATCAACCAGGGCATCAGCGTGGTCGACCAGAACCTGCACCTGGTGGCCTGGAACCGCCGCTACCTGGAGTTGTTCGACTATCCCGACGGCTTGATCGGCGTGGGCCGGCCGATCGCCGACATCATCCGCTACAACGCCGAACGCGGCCTGTGCGGGCCGGGCGAGGCCCAAGTGCACGTGGCGCGGCGCCTGCACTGGATGCGTCAGGGCCGGGCGCACACCTCCGAGCGGCTGTTCCCCAACGGCCGGGTGATCGAGCTGATAGGCAACCCCATGCCCGGCGGCGGCTTCGTCATGAGCTTCACCGACATCACGCCGTTCCGCGACGCCGAGCAGGCGCTCAAGGATGCCAACGAAAGCCTCGAACAACGGGTCGCCGAGCGTACCCACGAGCTGTCGCAACTGAACCAGGCCTTGTCCGAGGCCAAGAGCCATGCCGAAGCGGTCAGCCAATCGAAGACGCGCTTCCTGGCAGCGGTCAGCCACGATCTGATGCAGCCGCTCAACGCCGCGCGGCTGTTTTCCGCCGCCTTGTCGCAGCAGGACGACGGCCTGACCGACGATGCCCGGCAACTGGTGCGGCACCTGGACAGTTCGCTACGCTCGGCCGAGGAACTGATCAGCGACCTGCTGGACATCTCGCGCCTGGAAAACCGCAAGATCACCCCCGACGTGAAGCCGTTCGCCCTGGGCGAGCTGTTCGACACCCTGGGCGCCGAGTTCAAAGTGCTGGCGGCAGAGAAACAGCTGGCGTTCCGCCTGCGCGGCAGCCGCCTGCGGGTGGCCAGCGACATCAAGCTGCTGCGTAGGGTGCTGCAGAACTTCCTGACCAATGCCCTGCGCTATGGTCGAGGGCCGATTCTGCTGGGCACGCGGCGCGAGGGCGAGCTGTTGTGGCTCGAAGTGTGGGACCGCGGTCCTGGCATTGCCGACGACAAGCTGCAGGTGATCTTCGAGGAATTCAAACGCCTGGACAGCCACCAGACCCGTGCCGAGAAGGGCCTGGGCCTGGGCCTGGCGATCGCCGACGGGCTATGCCGGGTGCTCGGCCACCCCTTGCAGGTGCGTTCGTGGCCTGGCAAAGGCAGCGTGTTCCGCGTCGGCGTGCCGATCTCCCGCGCGCCTGCCGCTGTCGCCGCCCCCATGCCGGAGCAGGCGGGTCAGCCGTTGGCAGGCTTGCAGGTGCTGTGCGTGGACAACGAAGACAGCATCCTGGTGGGCATGACCAGCCTGCTGGGGCGCTGGGGCTGCCAGGTGTGGACCGCCAGCAACCGCGCCCAGTGCCAGGCGCTGCTGGAGAGCGGCGTGCGTCCGCACCTGGCCTTGGTGGACTACCACTTGGACGAGGGCGATACCGGCACGCAGTTGATGGCCTGGTTACGCACGCGGCTCGGCGAGCCAGTGCCAGGGGTGGTGATCAGTGCCGACGGGCGCAGCGAAACCATCGCCCAAGTGCATGCCGCGGGCCTGGATTTTCTCTCCAAACCGGTCAAACCCGCCGCGTTGCGTGCCTTGCTCAACCGTCATCTGAGCCTGGTGCACTGACCTCCTGGGTCAAGGCGCGCTCCAGCAGGTCGGCCGGCAGGCTCTTGCTGGCGCGCGCGCCGAGCAGCTTGAGCTGCTCGCTGCGGCTGATCAGGTTGCCGCGCCCTTCGCACAGTTTGTTGCGCGCCGCCGCGTAGGCTTTATCGACCTGTTGCAGGCGATTGCCGAGTTCGTCCAGGTCCTGGATGAACAACACGAACTTGTCGTACAGCCAGCCGGCACGCTCGGCGATCTCGCGGGCGTTCTGGCTCTGGCGCTCCTGTTTCCACAGGCTGTCGATCACCCGTAGCGTGGCCAGCAGTGTGGTGGGGCTGACGATCACGATCTGCTTGTCGAAGGCTTCTTGGAACAGGTTCGGTTCGGCCTGCAAGGCCGCCGAAAAAGCCGCCTCGATGGGTACGAAGAGCAGCACGAAGTCGAGGCTGTGCAGCCCTTCCAGGCGGTTGTAGTCCTTGCCGGAAAGGCCTTTGACATGGCTGCGCAACGATTGCACGTGCTGCTTCAACGCCGCCTGGCCGCGGCTGTTGTCCGACTCGCTGACGTACTGCTGGTAGGCGGTTAGGCTGACCTTGGCGTCGACGATCACCTGCTTGTTGCCTGGCATCATGATCAGCACGTCGGGCTGGAAGCGCTCGCCGTCGGCGCTCTTGAGGCTGACCTGGGTCTGGTATTCGCGGCCCTTTTCCAGACCTGCGTGTTCCAGCACACGCTCCAGGATCAACTCGCCCCAGTTGCCCTGGGTCTTCTGGCCCTTGAGGGCCTGGGTAAGGTTGGTGGCTTCGTCCGACAGACGCTGGTTGAGCTGTTGCAGGCGCTCCAGCTCCTTGCCCAGGGAAAAACGTTCGCGGGCTTCTTGCTGGTAGCTTTCCTCCACACGCTTTTCGAACGCCTGGATACGCTCCTTGAGCGGGTCGAGCAACTGGCCCAGGTGCTGCTGGCTGGTCTGGGCGAAGCGCTGCTCGCGCTCGTCGAAAATCCTGGTGGCCATTTCGGCGAACTGCGCACGCAAGGTGTCGCGGGCCTGCTGGAGGTCTTCGAGGCGCTGCTGATGGTTTTCCTGCTGTTCGCGCAGTTCGGCTTCCAAACGTGCGGCCTGGGCTTCCAGGCGGCGCAGTTCAGTTTCGCGGTTACTGCGCTCCAAGTGCCAGGCATGGGCGGCGTCACGGGCGTTGTCCCGTTCGATCTGCAGCAGTTCGACTTCGCGCTGCTGGGCGGCCAGGTTGGCCTGCTTG
Organism: Pseudomonas sp. MLB6B; assembly: GCF_054508135.1. Classification (NCBI taxonomy): domain Bacteria; kingdom Pseudomonadati; phylum Pseudomonadota; class Gammaproteobacteria; order Pseudomonadales; family Pseudomonadaceae; genus Pseudomonas; species Pseudomonas sp. MLB6B. Next base: position 4,047,564 of record NZ_CP199313.1, read on the forward strand.
AGTGCGTTGGCTTCGCTAAGATCGCTGATTTCGTCGCGGGTGGCGTCCAATTGGGCCTGCAACCCTTCCTGGGCCAGCTGCGCGCTGCCCAGGCGCTCTTCGGCCATGGCTTTGTCGGTCTGGGCTGTGGCGAGCCGCCTCTGGATTTGCAGCGCCCAACCCAGGCAGGGCACGGCGGCCACGATGAAGCCCAGCAGAATGCTGGTAAGGTCCACGGCCATGAGGGCTCCCAATGCTTGCCAGAGAAAAGCCGCCAGCTTATCAGCTCGGCTGGGTGCAGGCCTTCACGCGCTTGGCTTCAACCGTTTCGGTTGAGCCGGGCGTAGGCCTGCTGGGCCTGTGCATCACCGGCACGCGCCGCCTGGCGCAGCAGCTCGTGCCCGATACGGCGGTCGCGGGGGTGGCCGCAGTCGCGGCATAGCAGTTGACCTAGACGGCTTTGCGCCACCACGACCCCTTGGCGGGCAGGCTGCTTGAGCAGTCGGCCGGCGAAGTGCTTGATGGGTGGTTTGTCACCCAGATGGGGGCTGTCGAGCAGCCACAATGCCACTTTCAGGGACAGACGCTTGGGTCTTGGCAGCGCTTGGGGAGCGACGCTGGAAACGGATTTTTCGCGAAACATCATGGGCGCACAGCAACAGCGTTTTGGAAAAGCGCGCCACTCTACTCCTTTTTGCGACCGATGGCGCGCGTACGTTCGAGAAGGTTTGGAAAAAATTTGATGATCATTTCTTGACGGTTTCACTTCCAGCGTGGGTCCTGCAAAGTGGGCCGCGCAATGTGTGCAGGGTCGGCGACCCTTGGCAAGGTGCCCGTGCTAGAGCAAGCGCCGCCGACAATCCACAGAAGCTGTGGATAACTCGGTGGACAACCCCCCTCATCGGCCTGCAAACCCTTGTAGAATGGGGCCTCCAGTCAAACTGACGATTTTTTCACCAGTCAAAAATAGTGTTTTTTTTCATTGACTTAAGCAAGCAGTCAAGGCATTGGCGATCGACAATGGCCTGCACAGCTGTGGGAAACCTTTAAGAGGGCACGTGTGTACAAGTGCTGCACTGCGGGCATGTTCATGCAGCAACAGCGGGCCGCCCAAGGCTTGGCGGGTTGCGGATGGCTGGTCAGTCTGTGGGTTTACGGGCATAATGGCCGGCTAGTTCGATGGGTAGTAAATAATGCTTGCGTGTCGATTCCCATTGGGATAAGGTGCGTCTCGTTAGTACCCAAGCAGAACGTCAATTCCAATCGTCTCGTCCTTGCGATCTTGTCTTCATATTCGACATCTCGCTGAAACCAGGACCGACGCACTCGATGATTTCCCTCACAGCCTATCGCTGATGCAGCGCGAATCACCTGATGATTGATCGGGATCTTCACCAGTGGCCTGAACCTACGCCCTGGCTCGTTGCCCACCTCCCCAAGTACCTACCAGCCAGCCCAGCGCATCCCTTATCAGCGCCTTGCTGACTGCTATTTGTTCCAGCCAGGTTTTTCGCCGTTTAATAATGGCGTCACTGGAACGTTTCTATAGTGCACGGATCAAATCCCGTGTCTTGAGCAGGAACCTCAAAAAAATGACAACTCATCATATCCAATCCGCCTTCGGGACCCTTTCCCAGGCTTTCGCACCGCTGACTTGCCTGATCGTGGCACCACGCAAGGAAAGCTTCAGCTTCACCCTCGTCGACGAGAACGGCATCGCTTGCCATAGCGAACGCTTGTACGTCGAGCAGTACAGCTCTGCTGCCCCGCTGCAGGCGGTCATCGACCGCACTCGCCAATCGCTGACCGCGTGATTGGCGAATACCTGGCCATTCAGCCCGTGAATGCCAGCCTTCTATAACTGCCTGACACCCTTCCGGCTAATCGCCACCCGGCATATCGACCGGGCAGTCAGGCAGTAATCGATTTAAAAACAGCCCTTTACCTCATGATTCTCACACTACACTTCAATTCGAGTGGCGCTTGCCGCTTCCGACGGGCCTGATCCTCCCCTGCTGCCAAGCTCCAGCGCCCGTCGGCCCTTACTCGTTGCGAGGGCACCATGGGTATCGCTGCCAAGGAATTGAGCCAGTACGTCATTCGTCCCACTCTGGTCTACCTCGATCGGCATTGTGCCAGCGCCGAGGCGCTGTTGTTGGGCGTGGCGGCCAGCCAGTCGTCCTTAGGTGCGGCATTACACGATCGCCGCGGGCATGGCCTTTACCGCATCGACGAAAGCCGCCACAACCTTTTATGGGATCACTTCCTCGCACGTGATCCGGACATGGCCAGCCGGGTTCGCGGACTGGCCAGCCAGCATGCCTTTCTGGGCGGCCCGCACTTGGAATTGACGGTCAATCTGCGCTATGCAACCGCCATCGCCTGGCTATTGATCGAACAACAGACCCCTGCTTTGCCGGCTGCAGACGACATCATGGGCTTGGCACGCATTTGGCGACAAATTTTTAGCCCGCATGGGCGGCTACGCGATTTCCGAAATGCCTGGGAAAACTGCGTTAATCCCGCATTTTCGCCTGCTATTTAAGAAGCGTCCTACAAACCCATAGAAAGAAGGAAGGTTCTGGTCGGATTGTCCTACAAAAACGCACGATTAGCCGCGATAACACAGCTAGCGCGGCGTAGTTTTTGTTGGTAGCGTTTCGCCCCGGAGATCCCAAGGAGTTTTCTAATAATGAAAAAAGTAATGCTCAAAACCTCCCTCAGCATGGCCGTTGCCCTCGCATCGACCCAGCTGTTCGCCGCCGGCTTCGCGCTCAACGAGCAAAGCGTCAGTGGCATGGGGACGGGTTTCGCGGGTCGTTCTTCCGCTGCCGATGACGCCAGTACCGTGTACGGCAACCCTGCCGGCATGTCGCGGCTCAAGCGTCAGCAAGTCACCGTCGGCGGCGCGGCGGTCATCGCCAAAACCGATATCTCTGGGCCCGGCAGCAACCTCGGTGGGGAAACCGATGGGGACATGGTGCCGTTTGTGGGTGTGCCCATGGGTTACTACGTCAAACCACTGGACGACAACTGGAGCGTAGGCTTCGGCGTCTACGTGCCCTTCGGCCTGGTCACCGACTACGGCAGCGACGATGCCGCACGCTACTGGGGCAAGAAGAGCCACGTCGAAGTCATCACTTTCCAGCCTACCGTCAGTTACGCCTTCAACGACAAGGTCTCGATCGGCATCGGCCCCACCTTCAACCGTATCCGTGGCGAGCTGGGTTCGAACCTGATCAACCCCGCCAGCCCAGGGCGTAACGACGGCGAAGTGAAGATCAAAGGCGACGATACGGCCGTAGGCTACAACGTCGGCCTGCTGGTCCAGGCCACCGACCGCACCCGTGTCGGTCTGACCTACCACTCCATGGTGGACTACAAGCTCGAAGGCAAGACCCGGGTCAGCACACCACTTATAGGTCCGTACAGCGGCAGCAAGTTCGACGCTTCGCTGAACATAAAGACGCCCGAGTCGGTCGACCTGTCGGTCACCCACGAACTGGACGACCAGTGGACCTTGTACGCCGGCAGCACCTGGACACGCTGGAGCCGCCTGAAAGACATCACCGTCGACAACGACGTGCCAAGGCCACTGGCCGGTTCGGCCTTCCAGACCATCAAGGAAGATCAGAACTGGCACGACACCTGGGCCCACGCCGTCGGTGCGTCCTACAAGGTCAACAAGCAGTGGACCCTGCGCACCGGCTTCTCCGTGGACCAGTCGCCGACCAACAACCACGACCGTTCGCCACGCATCCCTACCGGCGACCGCCGGATCTTCAGCCTGGGTGCCGGCTACAGCCCAACCGACGACATGACCATCGACGTGGCTTACTCCTACCTGTGGGAAGAAGACACCAAGGTCAACCAGGCCAGCGCCACCAAGGGCAGATACCAGGCCAAGTACGAGAACAGCGCGCACGGCTTGGGCGCTTCGCTCACCTACCGCTTCTGATTCACGCTCAATGCAACATCGAGCCGCCTTCGGGCGGCTTTTTCATGCCTGGATAGGCCATCTTGGGGCCAGGTGCTGCTGCAGGTACTCCAGCAACAGCCTGACCTTCTGGGTCATGGCGCTGCGGTCGGCAACGCACAGGTAGATATCCATCGGTTCGGTTTGCGCATAGGCTTGATCGGATTGCTGCTGGTGGGGCTGCTTGGGCTCGAACAGCGGGACCAGGCGTCCGGCCTCCAGGTGTGGCCGGGCGATGAAATCCGCCAGGCGCACGATGCCGCCGTCGTGCACGGCCATGTGCGCCAAGGCATCGATGTCGTCGCTGATCAGCACAGGGTCGAAATCGGCTTCCAACCGTAGCCCGTCGCGCACGAACCCCCAGCGCAGAAAGCGCCCGTCGACCGGATAGCGAAACGCCAGGCAACGATGCTCGCGCAGTGCTTCGGGCGTGGCGGGATAGCCGGCTGTGGCCAAATAGCCGGGTGATGCGCAACAGACGAACGGAATGCGCACCACATGACGCGCCAGCAAATGGCCGTCGAGTTGTGCGTCAATGCGTAGACTGACATCGACACCTTCGCGACCATGGTCGACTTTGCGATCATTCGTCAGCAACTCTATCGAAAGCCGCGGGTAACGTTCGCTGAAGGCCGGTATCAGGGGTGCCAGCACATGCCTGCCGAACGCCGAGGTGGAAGCGATGCACAACCGTCCATGGGGCTCGCTGTCAGGCGTGTTCAGCGCTTCGCCGGCCAAGTCCAGCTCGCGCTCGACATGCCGCACCCGCTCGTAGTACAGGGCCCCAGCCGCGGTCAGGGCCATGCTGCGGGTGGTTCGAGACAGCAAGCGCGTTTGCAGGTGCCGCTCCAGGCGCGCTAGCGTCTGGCTCACCGCCGCCGGGCTGACGCCCAGGCTGCGCGCGCCGCCGGCAAGGCTGCCGGCTTCCACCACTTTGATGAAACTGCGAATCGCATTGAGCAGGTCCACGAGTGCTCCCTCCCTGCATTCGTAAGTTTTCCTTTATAGAGAACTCATTCTCCGCGGTCTACTCGCCTCCTGCGACCCAAGGCTAACCTGCGGCTTCCCTACTTCAAGGAGGTTGCATGAACGCATTCCAACCTGCCCGCAGCCGCAAGCTGCGCCCGACCGCTACGCCCTATGTGTTCGCGCTCTATATGTCGGCGATCATGGCCCTATTGATGTGCTTCGTGATCACGGCAGCCACTGCCGGCATCGATGAGGCGTACCTAGGTAACGTCCTGAAGGCCTACCGACTGGCGATGCCGGTGGCCTTCGTCTGCGTGCTGTTCGTGCGCCCCCTCGTGCTGCGCCTGGTAGCGCTGACCGTGCATCCGCACTGATGCCCTACCCAACGCCGCACACGGCGTCGGGCCAAGACTTGCGCACGCTCAGGGTTTCGAAGCGATGGCCTTTTCGATGGCCGCTTTGAAGGCAGGGTCGTCGGGCTTGGTCAGGCTGGAGAACTGCTCGACCACCTGGCCCTTACGGTCCACCACGTACTTGTAAAAATTCCACTTGGGCGCCGCGCTTTGCCGGCCCAGCTCGGCGAACAGGGGAATGGCGTCGGCGCCGCGCACGGGTTGCTCCTTGCTCATGGTGAAGGTCACGCCGTAGTTGGCGTAGCACACCTTGGCCGTTTGCGCGCTGTCGGCGTCTTCCTGCTTGAAATCGTTCGACGGAACGCCCAGCATTTCCAGACCCTGTCCATGGTACTGCTGGTACACGGCCTCCAGCCCCTCGAACTGCGGAGCAAAGCCGCAGTAACTGGCCGTATTGATCACCACTAGGGGTTTGCCGGCATAGCGCTCGCACAAGTCGATTTGCCCCTTGCCGCGCAGCTCCGGCAAGCTGCCTTGCAGCACGGCCGGACACTCGGCGGCCCAGGTCGAACCGGCGGCGGCCCAGGTCAGTAGCGGTATTGCCATCCATCGCGTCAGCTTCATGGGTGTGTCCTAGCCAGTGGTCGAAAAGCGCAGATTAGCGCTCAACACTGCCCCATGCCCAGTTGCATCAACGCCAACCCGCCTTGCCGCCAGCCCCACCACCCCAGCAGCAACAGCACCACTACTACGCCCACAACGACGCCCACTGCCCAGACAGGCCTCACGACGCCACCTGCAACCGTACCACCGGCTGCTCGCGCACCGGCCAGTTCAGTGCTGCGGCCAACAGGCTGAGCAGGATCGACAGTTGCCAGACCAGGTCGTAACTGCCGGTGCTGTCATACACCATGCCGCCCAACCAGCCCCCCAGGAATGCGCCCAATTGATGCAACAGGAATACGATGCCGCCGAGCATCGACAGGTTGCGCACACCGAACAGCGTGGCGACCGTACCGTTGGTCAGCGGCACGGTGGACAGCCACAGCAGACCCATGGCGATACCGAACGCGTAGGCGCTGAACTCGCTGACCGGTGCCCACAGGAATAGCCCGATGACGCCTGCGCGCAACAGGTACAGCGCCGTCAGCAGGCGCGGCTTGGACATGCGCCCGCCCAGCCAGCCGGCGCTGTAGGTGCCGACGATGTTGAACAGCCCCACCAGGGCAAGCACCGTGGTCCCGACGGAGGCCGACAAGTGCTGGTCGACCAGGTAGGAAGGCAGGTGCACGCCAATGAACACCACCTGGAACCCGCAGACGAAAAAGCCCAGCCCCAATAACCAGAACCCCGAATGCGAACAGGCCTCGCGCAGCGCCTGGCCCAGGGTCTGCTCCACGCCAGTGTGGGGCAGCGGTCGATCACGCAGCATGCCCACCAAGGGCACGATCAAAGCCACCAACAGGCCGAGCGTGAGCAGCGCGGCCGACCAGCCCAACCACTGAATCATGCCCAAGGTGCCTGGCAGCATGACGAACTGGCCGAACGAACCCGCCGCACTGGCGATACCCATGGCCATGCTGCGCTGCTCGACCGGCACCGCGCGGCCGACCACGCCCAGAATCACCGAGAACGAGGTACCGGACAGGCCGATGCCGATCAACAGCCCGGCACTGAGCGACAACGACCAGGGTGAGTCGGCCAGGGCCATCAGCATCAACCCCATGCAATACAGCACACCGCCGACCACCACCACACGCGCGGCGCCGAGCCGGTCGGCCAAGGCGCCAGCGAAGGGCTGTGCCAAGCCCCACACGAGGTTTTGCAAGGCGATGGCCAGAGCGAACACGCCCCTGCCCCAGCCGAAGTCCGCGCTCATCGGCGCCAGGAACAGGCCGAAGCCGTGACGTACGCCGAGCGACAAGGCAAGGATCAGCGCGGCGCCGAGTAGCACCCAGCCGCTGTTGCGCCAAAGGGAGTTCATTATCGTTATCTCCTGACAGTGCAATGCCCCGCACTGTCTCACAGGCCGAAAGCGCTCGACAGTGCGTGCCAGGAAAATGTGTCGAAATACTACTGGCGCAACCGGCGCAGGATCGGCTCGAAGGCTTCGGTGGTCTGACGCGGCAACGGGTCTGGCTTGCCCTGCTCCATCGCCTGCCAGTAACGCCAAGGCACCTTGGCCTTGCCCAGTTCGTAGTCCATGCCGTCCCAGGCATCTTCTCGGAAGCTGTAGAACGCCCAGTGCAAACGGTGCTCGTCGAGTACGTCGAGTACATCCTCCAGGTACTGCACGCACCCCGGCAGACGCCGCATGCAGCCGAACTCACCGACCACCAGGCGGTTGCGCGGCACGCCCACGGCATCGGCCCAATGGAGGGGCCGCTCGAGGTAGTCGCGCACGCGCTTGGCGTCCCAACGCTGCCACTGACCGGCGAACGGCGCCCCGCCCGGGTAGGCGTAGGGTTGCGCGCGCAGCAGATTGGGCGCGCTGGTCGCGGCGTACGGTTCGTACATATGCACGCTGTAGAGCGCCCGCGCATCCTCCAACGGCGCCGGCCAATAGCCGAAGGCGTCGGCGGCGGCGTACCAACCAGCGTCGAGCATCACCGGGGTGGCGCCGTCGACCTCGCGGACCGCCGCTACCACCTGCCGGTAGAACGCCGGCAGGTCGCGCGTACCGCCCCGTTGGGCGGCGTACCACTGGCGCATGGTCGCCGCATCGGCGTGCTCGGGCAAACCTGCCATTTTCTCCGGCGCCGGCTCGTTGATCAGGTTGTAGGCGGCGACGGCGGGATGGGCGTGGAGCGCCCTGGCCAGATCACGCCAGAAGGCCGCTGCCTGTGACCAATAGCGGCGTTGCTGCCAAAGCCGGTCGTCGAACGCGCCGCCGTTGTTCTGCGACCAGCGCATGCCAGGCAGTGACAAAGGCGCGATGACCACCTTGAGTCCGGCTCGATGAGCGCGGTCGAGCACCTGCACCAGTTGGTCCAGGTCTGCCTCGACCAGCCCCTGGTAGTCGTCGGCATCACCCAGGAGGAAATCTTGCTTGGCCGGCGCCCATTTGTCATAGGACAGGCGTACCCAGGTCGCGCCGTAGTCGGCCAGGGCGTCGAAGTAGGCTTGGTCTGGGGGCAGGCGATTGAAGCTGTTGCCGCCCTTGCGGGGCTCGTCCCAGAAATCGATCAGATCGGCAGCGCAGGCCGACCAGGCTGCCAGGGCCAGCAGGCCGGCGAGTAACCATCGGAACATGGAGGAAGACTCGGTCGTTGAAGGGGGCTGAAGCTTAACCAGCCTTCGCACGGCGGCGCTTCTACAAGACGTAGACGCGCCGTGCGGGGTGAGTCGCCCAATCCTGTCAGACCTTTCCCAGGCCTTAGCTCAGCACCAACGCCAGTCCTACGACCACCACCAGTTCCAGCAACTCGAGCATGGCGCCGGCAGTGTCGCCCGTGGTCCCGCCTAACCGCTTGCACATGGCGCGGCGCAGCCAGCAGAAGGCGATCAGCACCAGCGATAGGACCCACACCGCAGTCCAGCCGCCGAGCAACACACAACCGCCGGCGCAGCTCAGGACCACCTGAAATGCGCGGTCGCGTGGCAAGTGTTCGGCCAAGGCAGCGCCCAAGCCGCCCGCACGCACGTAGGGCGTGTCGCGCAAAAGCGCCAGCAACGCCGCACGCCCGACCACAGGCGCCAGCAGCAACCAGGCACCGGCGCCCTGCTCCAGCAAGGCCCACAGCGCGCAGAACTTGAGCAGCAACACCAGCATCAGGGTCACCACCGCAATGGGGCCGCTGCGCGGGTCCTTCATGATCTGCAAGGTGCGCTCGCGGTCGCCGAAGCCGCCCAGCCAGGCGTCGGCGCTGTCGGCCAGGCCGTCGAGGTGCAGCGCGCCGCTCAAGCCCACCCACAGGCTCAAGAGCAACGCAGCCTGCAACGGCGCCGGACTGCCATGCAGCAGCAAGCTGCCGAGCCACAGCAAGGCGCCGAACAGCAGGCCCACCGCCGGATACCACAACACCGAGCGGCCCATTTGCGCGGGGCTCGGCATGCCCGGCAGGCTCACCGGCAGGCTGCTGAGAAATTGCAAGGCGATCCACCAGGGCAGCATGTCAGTGCGCCCCCTCGGCACGGGCATCGTAGCCGTCCAGGTCCAGGCGCAGCAGCGCGCCGTGGCCCACCTCCACCTGCAGCAAGTGCGCGCGCGGCAGGCCGCGGGCCTGGGCCAGCAGCAAGCGCATGACGCCGCCATGGGTCACCAGCAGCACCCGCTGGCCCCGGTGACGCTGGCGCGCCTCGCGCAAGGCCTGCCCTACGCGCTTGGCGAAGGCTGCCACCGGTTCGCCCCCAGGCGGCGTGTAGGCGTAGGGGTCGGACCAGAAGCGGCCCAACGCGTCGGCATCGGTCTGCATCAACTGCGCCGCGCTGCGCCCCTCCCACTCGCCGAAATGCAACTCCTGCCAGGCTGGGAGGATTTCAAGCGGCAGATCGAGGCGTTCGGCCAGCCCCTCGGCGAAGCGTGCGCAGCGCTGCAAAGGCGAGCTCAGCAGCACGTCCCACGGCCCCGCAGCGGCGACGGCCGTGTCCATCTGCGCCCACCCCAGTTCGGTCAGGGCATCGTCCAGGCTGCCGCGCAGGCCGCCGCCCAGTTCGGTCTCGCCGTGGCGCAACAGGTCGAGGATCATGCCGGGCGATCCGCGACGGCGGCTTCAGCGAACGTCGCCATCTGCCCGTGCAACGCACAGGCCAGGCGCAACAGTGGCACTGCCAGCGCCGCACCGCTGCCCTCGCCCAGGCGCAGGCCCAGTTGCAGCAACGGCTCGGCCTGCAAGGCTTGCAGCACACGGGCATGGCCAGGCTCGGCGCCGCTGTGGGCGTACAGCAACCAGGCCTCGCAGCTCGGGTTCAGGCGCACTGCCAGCAGCGCCGCGACGCTACAGATGAAGCCATCGACCAGCACCACGATGCCGGCTTGGGCACAGGCCAGATAGGCGCCGGCCAGGGCCGCGATTTCGAAACCGCCCACGCAGGCCAATGCCCGCAGCGGCTCGTCCGCACGCAGCCTGTGCAGCGCCAGAGCCTGCTCGATCACCGCCGCTTTGTGCCGCACCCCGGCGGCATCCAGGCCCGTACCCGGCCCGCTCAACTCATCGGGCGCGCACGCCAGCAGCACACTGGCCACGGCGGCGGCGGCAGTCGTGTTGCCGATGCCCATCTCACCGCCGATGAACAACTGCGCGCCACCGCTCTGGGCGCGTTGGGCGCAGTCGCGGCCGGCCTGCAAGGCGCCGTGCAACTGCGCCTCGTCCATCGCCGGGCCGTGCAGGAAGTTGCCGGTACCCGCGCCCAGGCGCAGGTGGCGCACGCCCGGCAGCGTCAATTGCGCATCGACGGTGCCCAGGTCCACCACGTCCAAGCTGGCGTCCAGTTGCCGCGCCAGCACGCTGATCGCCGCGCCCCCGGCGACGAAGTTGCCGAGCATCTGCCCGGTCACCGCCTGCGGATAGGCTGACACCCCTTCGACCACCACGCCGTGGTCGCCGGCGAAGATGCCGATCGCCACCTGCTCAAGGCTCGGCCGCTCGCGGCCTTGCAGACCGGCCAGGCGTATCGCCAGGGTTTCCAGCTGGCCGAGCGAACCCGCCGGCTTGGTCAATTGCTGTTGACGCGCCTGGGCCTGGGCCATGGCGGCGGTATCGACAGGGCGGCAAGCGCCCTGCCACCAGAGTGAAGTCATAGCGCAGGTCCTTTCAGGGTCAGGGGCAGGCCGGCCACGCTCAGCACTACCTGCTGGCAGCGCGCGGCAACCGCTTGGTGCAGGGTGCCGGCCAAGTCGACGTAGCGACGGGTCAGTTCGCCGAGGGGCACCACGCCCAGGCCGGTTTCGTTGCTGACCAGGATCACCCGGCCCGGCAACTGCGCCAGGCAGTCGAGCAACGCCTCGCATTCGGCGTTGAGCCGCGCGTCGTTTTCGAGCATCAGCAGGTTGGTCAGCCATAAGGTCAGGCAATCGACCAGCAGGCAACGGTCTTCGGCGGCATGGGTGCGCAACACATCGGCCAGGGCCAGCGGCTCTTCGACCAAGGCCCATTCGCTGGGGCGGCGCTCGCGATGCAGGCGCACCCGCTCGTGCATTTCGCCGTCGAGCGGCGCGCTGGTGGCGATGTAGGTGACCGCCAGGCCGCTGTCGGCCGCCAGGCCTTCGGCCAGGCGGCTCTTGCCCGAACGGGCGCCGCCGAGGATGAAACTGTGCATGGGTTCAGTCCACTCCACAAAGTTGACGCAGCAGCGCGGTATCCAGATGGCGCTCGACCAGATCGGCCAATCGTTCGATGTCGCGTTCGCGCAGGGCGTGGTAGTCGATCTCCCGCACGGCCTCCAGCCCGGCCCAGCGCAGCAGCGCGGCGCACGACTCGCGGCCCTCGAACAAACCGTGCAGGTAGGTCGCCAGCACCTGCCCGTCGGCACTCAGGGCGCCGTCGCAACGGCCATCGGCCAGGCGTACCGCCGGATGCTCCAGACTTGGGCCTTGGGTGACGCCGGCGTGGATTTCGTAGCCGGTCACCGGCGCTTGGCCCAAGCTCAGCTCGCCCTGCACATTGCGCAGCTGTTTCTCCTGCTCCAGCACCGTGGCGTAGTCGAGCAGGCCCAGCCCGGCGCTGCTGCCGGCCGGCCCTTCCAGGCCATGGGGATCGCGCACCTCATGGCCGAGCATCTGCAAGCCGCCACAGATGCCGATGAGCTTGCCGCCGTAGCGCAGGTGTCGGGCGATGGCGGTGTCCCACCCACCGGCGCGCAACTGCGCGAGATCGCCGCGCACACTCTTGGAGCCGGGCAAGATGATCAGGTCGGCGGGCGGGATCGCCTGGCCAGGGCCGATGAATTGCAAATCCACCTGCGGGTGCAGTCGCAACGGGTCGAAATCGGTGTGGTTGCTGATGCGCGGCAGCACCGGCACGACCACTCTCAGCACCTGCGCTTCTTTGGCGGTCTGCCGGCGGTCGATGCCGTCCTCGGCTTCCAGGTGCAGGTCGCTGACGAAGGGCAACACCCCCAGCACCGGCTTGCCCGTACGTGCCTCCAGCCAGTCCAACCCCGGTTGCAGCAAGGCGATGTCGCCCCGGAAGCGGTTGATGACGAAGCCCTTCACCCGCGCCTGCTCGCTGGGCGAGAGCAGCTCCAGGGTGCCGACCAGGTGGGCGAAGACGCCGCCACGGTTGATGTCGGCGACCAGAATCACCGGGCAGTCCACCGCTTCGGCGAAACCCATGTTGGCGATGTCGCCGGCGCGCAGGTTGATTTCGGCCGGCGAGCCGGCGCCTTCGACCATCACCACCGGGTACTGCGCCTGCAAACGCCCATGCGAGGCCAGCACGGCCTCCAGAGCGATGGCCTTGTAGTCGTGGTAGGCCACGGCGTTCATGCTGGCCACCGCGCGGCCATGGATGATGACCTGGGCGCCGGTGTCGCTGTTGGGCTTGAGCAGCACCGGGTTCATGTCGGTGTGCGGCGCCAGGCGGCAGGCCTGGGCCTGCACCGCCTGGGCACGGCCGATCTCGCCGCCGTCGGCGGTAACGGCGCTGTTGAGCGCCATGTTCTGCGGCTTGAACGGCACCACGGCGGTGCCATGGCGCAGCAGCCAGCGGCACAGCGCGGTGACCAGCGTGCTCTTGCCGGCATCGGAGGTGGTGCCTTGCACCATCAGGGTGGTCATGGGTGGTCCTTCTGGTAGGCCGCCAGGGCCTGGCCGAGGCGACGTTCGTCGGCGGCGCTGGGCGGCAGGCCCAGGCGCAGGGCGGCGGGCTCCTCGAACAGGCGCACGAGAATGCCGCGGCGGGCGAGAAAGTCATGCAGCTGCGCCGCTTGCGGCAGGCGCAGGTACTGGAACAGGTCGCAACCGCCGCTGGGCGCCAGCCCTGCGCCGCTCAGCTGCTCGGCCAGGCGGCGGCTGGCGGCGGCGCAGCGGATGCGTTGCAGGTCGTGGGTGGCGCCGTCGGCCAGGCAGGCCTGGCCCAGCACGCGGGTCGGCCCGGCGATGGTCCACGGCCCCAAGTAGTCGGCCAGGCGCTGCAACAGGTCGGCTTCGGCCAGCACGAAGCCCAGGCGCACCCCGGCCAGGCCGAAGAACTTGCCGAATGAACGCAGCACGATCAGGCCCGGGCGCTCGGCGCAGCCGGCCAGGCTCTGGTGCGGATCGTTGTCGATGAAGGCTTCATCGACCACCAACCAACCGCCGCGTGCGGCCAGGCGCGCATGCCAGTCGAGCATCCGCGCACGGGGCAGCAGCCGGCCAGTGGGGTTGTTGGGGTTGACCAGTAGCAGCACATCCAGACTGTCGAGCGCAGCCTCGACCTGGTCGTCGGCCAGTGCCAGCAATTCGTGCCCGGCGCGCTGCCAGGCATGCGGGTGCTCGGCATAACACGGGCTCAGCACCCCGACCCGGCTGCGCGCGCGCAGCAACGGCAGGGCCTGGATCGCTGCCTGGGAACCGGCCACCGGCAACAGTTGCGTGGCGCCGTAATAGGCGCACGCCGCCTGTTCCAGGCCGTCTTCGGTTTCCGGCAGGCGCGCCCAGGCGGCGTGGGGAATCTCGGGAATGGGATAGGCCCAAGGGGCGATCCCACTGGACAGGTCCAGCCAGTCGCCGCGGGCAATGCCGTAGTCGAGGCTGGCGCGCAGTAGTCGTCCGCCGTGTTCAAGCATCCAGGTAGGCTCCCAGGCAAATGATCAGCAACCACAGCCACACGCTGCGCTGCACCAAGTCCCAACCACGCTCGATGGCGTCGGCGTCGGCGCCCTCGCCTGCGCCCAGGCGCGCGCGTTCGTGCAGCTCGCCGTGGTACACCGCCGGCCCGCCCAGCTCCACGCCCAAGGCGCCGGCTCCGGCGGCCATCACCGGGCCGGCGTTGGGGCTGTCCCACAGCGGCGCCTGGCGCTTCCAGCAGGCGAGCGCCAGACGCGTCTTGCCCAGTAACGCGTAGGTCAGCGCCACCAAGCGTGCGGGCACGTAGTTGAGCACGTCGTCGATACGCGCCGCGGCCCAGCCGAAGCGCTCGAAGCGCTCGTTGCGGTAGCCCCACATGGCATCGAGGGTGTTGCTCAGGCGGTACAGCACCACGCCTGGCGCTCCGGCCACGACGAACCAGAACAGGGTGGCGAACACCGCGTCGCTGCCGTTTTCCAGCACCGATTCGGTGGCGGCGCGGGCCACGGCGGGTTCGTCGAGTTCGGCGGTTTCGCGGCTGACCAGATAACCCACGCGGCGCCGCGCCTCGTCCAGATCCCCCTGGCGCAGCGCATTGGCCACCGGCAGCACATGTTCGCCCAGGCTGCGCAGGCCCAGCGCACAGTACAGCGCCAGCACGTCCACCAGCCAGCCGACGATCGGCAGCCACGACAGGATCAGCGCCAGCAGCGTCAGCGGCAGTACGGCCAGGCACCAGGCGCTCACCCCATGGCTGCGCCAGCCCCGGCCACCAGGGTTGAGGCGCCGCTCCAGGGCGCTAGCCAGGTTGCCGAAGCCCACCAGCGGGTGGCGGCGCGAAGGTTCGCCGAGCAAGGCGTCGAGCGCCACCCCGGCCACGGTCAGCATGGCGACGCTCACGGGCGTTCTCCCCAATGGTTTTCGTACAGCATGTCTTCGAGGGGCCGGGCTTCGGCCCATCGCTCCTGGACCAGCATGGGCGCTGGGTAGAACTCGGTGACCGGCCCCAGGCACAGCACCGCCACCGCCTTGGCGCCGGCCGGCAGGCCCAGCAGGTCGCCCAGCGCCTGCGGATCGAACAACGACACCCAGCCCAGCCCCAGCCCTTCGGCACGGGCGGCCAGCCACAGGTTCTGGATGGCGCAGGCCAGGGAGGCGAGGTCCATTTCCGGCAAGGTGCGGCGGCCGAAGATGTGCCCTTCGCGCTGGTCCATCAGCGCTGCGACCAGCACCTCGGCGCAGTCGTGGATGCCTTCGACCTTGAGCCGCATGAAGGTGTCGCCGCGCTCGCCCAGTGCCTCGGCGGTGCGCAGGCGTTCGGCCTCGACCAACTGGTGAATGTCGTCGCGCAGCGCCCGGCGGGTGATGCGGATGAAGCGCCAGGGCTGCATCAGGCCGACGCTCGGCGCCTGGTGCGCGGCGTGCAGCAGGCGCTGCAACAGGGCCGGCGCCACCTCGCCCCCGGCGAAATGGCGCATGTCGCGGCGCTCGCCGATGGCGCGGTAGACCGCCGCGCGCTCGGCGTCGGTGAAGGCGTGTTCGCTCATGGTCGCAACAGCGCCGCCGCCGCTTCGGGGTCGGAGGGGAAATAGAAATGCACGTAGGAAGCGGTCGTGCGGCCCAGGCGATACACCGCCTCGTTGCCGCGCCCGCCGTTGGGGCTCAGGCCACGGGCGATGGGCGTCTCGTCGGTGGTGGTCAGCGAGTGGTGGTAGGTGTGCCCACGCAAGGTGCCTTCGGGCAAGGTCACCGTTTGCAAGGCCAGGGCCGCCAGGCGCTTCTGCATGGTGGCTTCGCCGCGCAACAGGCCGACCAGTTCGGCACGCTCGCCGGCGACGTCGGTCAACGCATTGAGCAGGTACAGCATGCCGCCGCATTCGGCTAGCAGCGGCTTACCGGCTGCGTGGTGGGCGCGAATCGCCGCCAGCATCGGTGCGTTGGCGGCCAGGGCGTGGTGGTGCAGTTCGGGGTAGCCGCCAGGTAGGTACAGACTGTCGACTGCGGGCAGTACTTGGTCGTGCAGGGGCGAGAAGAAATGCAGGGTCGCGCCCTGGGCGCGCAGCAGGTCGAGGTTGGCGCCGTAGGCAAAGGCGAAGGCCTCGTCGCGGGCGATGCCAATATGCACGCCGTGCAGGGCCGGGCGCACCTCGACCGGCTCCGGCGCGTCGAAGCCCACCGGCGGCGGCAAGGTGGCGTCACAGCTTTCGCCGAGCGCCTGCGCGGCGGCGTCCAGGCGCGCGTCCAGATCGTTCAGTTCGCTGGCCTGGACCAGCCCCAGGTGGCGGCTGGGCAGCTCGATGCCGCGCTCGCGCGACAGCCCGCCGTACCAGCGCAGCCCTTCGCTCAGGCTGCCTTCGAGCAGTTGCGCGTGGCGCAGGCTGCCGACCCGGTTGGCCAGCACGCCGGCGAACGGCAGGTCGGGTTGGTAGCGCGCCAGGCCCAGGGCCAGGGCGCCGAAGGTCTGGGCCATGGCCGTGCCGTCGATCACTGCCAGTACCGGCACGCCGAAATGGCGGGCCAGGTCGGCGCTCGACGGGGTGCCGTCGAACAGGCCCATGACGCCTTCGATGAGGATCAGGTCGGCCTCGGCGGCGGCCTGCCACAGCAAGCGCCGGCTTTCGGCCTCGCCGATCATCCACATGTCCAGTTGGTACACCGGCGCGCCGCTGGCGCGTTCGAGGATCATCGGGTCGAGAAAGTCCGGCCCGCACTTGAACACCCGCACCCGCCGCCCGAGGTTGCGGTGCAGGCGCGCCAGGGCGGCGGTGACGGTGGTCTTGCCCTGCCCGGAAGCGGGCGCGGCGATCAGCACCGCCGGACAGTGTCGGCGTTCGCTCACAGCTCCACGCCCTTCTGTGCCCGAATGCCGGCCTGGAAGGCGTGCTTGACCACGCCCATCTCGGTGACGGTGTCGGCCAGCTCGACCAGCTCGGGCTTGGCGCCGCGGCCGGTGACGATCACATGCTGCATGGGCGGGCGCGCCTGCAGGTCGGTCAGTACCTGGTCGAGGTCCAGGTAGCCATGCTTGAGGGCGATGTTCAGTTCGTCGAGCACGACGAACTCCACGGCCGGGTCTTGCAGCAATTGCCGCGACACCGCCCAGGCCGCTTCGGCGGCGGCGATGTCGCGCTGGCGGTCCTGGGTTTCCCAGGTGAAGCCTTCGCCCATCACGTGGTAGCTGACCTGCTCGGGGAAGCGTCGGAAGAACAGTTCTTCACCGGTGCTGTTGCGGCCCTTGATGAACTGCACCACGCCGCAGCGCATGCCGTGGCCCATGGCGCGGGCGAGCATGCCGAAGGCCGAGCTGCTCTTGCCTTTGCCGTTGCCGGTCAGCACCAGCAGCAGGCCGCATTCGTTGGGGGAATTGGCGATGCGGTCGTCCATCAGCGCTTTCTTGCGCTGCATGCGGGCCAAGTGGCGTTCGTCGCGCTCGGGGGATTCGTTCATGGGGGTCTCCGCGGGCCGCGGCGCCTGAACAGGCGCCGGTAGGTCGATAAGGCAGGCAGACACGGAGGCGCGCAGCAGCCACGGCCTTACGCCACGGAGCACCGCGCATCACCCTCCGTGATACCGATATAAGACAGTGACAGGCCGGTCTCCGGGCTTGTGAGCGGGGCCTTGGCCCTCGGGCGCTGCGCAGTTCACCAGAGGATGATGCTTCTGGCCGTACGTGTCGCTCGACTCACCTACCGTTGCGGGGGCAGCGCCGGAATCGCGCTGCTGTGGCGCCCACCGGCTTCCCAGTTTCACCCCGGTGGAAGCTTGTCCACGGGGCACCTGAAACGAACGGCGAAGGTTAGAGGGTTGCACCCGGAGCGTCAATGTGGATGGCAGGGATGAGTGGGCCCGGGTTGTCGTCGACGATTGGAACGCGCCACCGAACGGACCGCGCTCATTCGCTTGGCGGATCGCAGAGAGGGCTACCGGAACCGCTGCGCGATCCATCGCAAGGGAACTCGTTCCCATACGGCCTCTCTCAATTTTGTCGATGGTTCCCGTTTGCGGAGAATGCCTGCATGGCCCAGATGCGTATCGGTTTGCTGATTGCCTTGACCACAAGCCTGGCGGCGTGCGGCGAGTCCGCCCGCTTGCAGGTTTCCGATGGCACGGGCCCGACGCCCGAGCTGCCGGCGCCGAACAAGACGCTCATTCCCACGGTGAACATCGCCCCCGCCATCGGCTGGCCGGACGGTGGCAAACCGATCGCTGCCAAGGGCACCCAGGTCAACGCCTTCGCCGAGGGGCTCGACCACCCGCGCTGGCTGTATGTGCTACCCAACGGTGATGTGCTGGTGGCCGAAACCAATGCGCCGCCCAAGCCCGACGACAGCAAGGGCATCAAGGGCTGGATCGCAGACAAGGTAATGAAACGCGCGGGCGCCGGTGTGCACAGCGCCAATCGCATCACACTGCTGCGCGATGCCGACCATGATGGCGTCGCCGAAATGCGTGTCCCGTTCATCGAAAACCTCAACTCGCCTTTCGGCATGGCGCTGATCGGCCACACCCTCTACGTTGCCGATACCGACAAACTGCTGCGCTTCGCCTACACCGAAGGTGCCATGCAATTACGCGACCCGGGGCAGAAAGTGGTCGACCTGCCGGGCGGTCCGCTCAACCACCACTGGACCAAGAACGTCATCGCCAGCCCGGACGGCAGCAAGCTGTATGTGACGGTCGGGTCCAACAGCAACGTCGGCGAAAACGGTCTGGACCAGGAACGCGGCCGCGCCGCCATTTGGGAAGTAGACCCGGCCAACGGCCGGCAGCGCCCGTTCGCCACCGGCCTGCGCAACCCCAATGGCCTGGCCTGGGAGCCGCACACAGGGGCCTTGTGGACGGCGGTGAACGAGCGCGACGAGATCGGCAGCGACTTGGTGCCCGACTACATCACCTCGGTCAAGGACGGCGGTTTCTACGGCTGGCCCTACAGCTACTACGGCCAGCACGTCGACGCGCGCGTCGATCCGCAAGATCCGGCCAAGGTTGCCAGCGCTCTGGTGCCGGATTTTGCCGTCGGCCCGCATACCGCCTCACTGGGCCTGACCTTCATCGCATCTGGCACCTTGCCGGCGCCCTTCACCCAGGGCGCGTTGATCGGCCAGCATGGTTCCTGGAACCGCAAACCGCTCAGCGGCTACAAGGTGCTGTTCGTGCCGTTCGACGACAGCGGCAAGCCCAAGGGGCAGCCGGTGGACTTGCTCGGCGGTTTCGTCAATGACGAAGGCAAAGCGATGGGGCGCCCGGTGGGCGTGGTCGGCGATGGGCGCGGAGGCGTGCTGGTGGCGGACGATGTGGGGAATGTAGTTTGGCGGGTGACGGGGGTTGGCAAATGAGATGGCTCGGGGCGCTCGGTCTGGATCGTGGGGCGGCGTAGGCCTGGGCTGGGACCGCTTTGCGGTCCATCGCGGCTGAAGCCGCTCCTACACGGGACGCTGTGGGAACGGTTCAAACCGCTTCTACATCACATACTGTATGAGTGGTTTCAGCCGCTTTCAAACCGAACACTGTAGGAGCGGCTTCAGCCGCGATGGCCGGCGAAGCCGGCCCAACCCAGGCGGTGCGCTCCCTCAAGCTGAACCGGCTTTCCCTCAAGCTGAACCAGCTTTCCCTCAAGCTGAGCCGGCATTGCCTCACAGAACCCGTTGTGCCTGTCATTACCGTCGGCAATACCGCTCAACCGACTGCGACCACGCATCCAACCGCCATGCCTCGAATCCAACCCGAGCGCCCCACGCCAACTCCGCTTTGACCCTAGGGATTCTGCGCCAAATGTCCCGCCGGAATGATCCGCTTGGCTTGCAGATAGGCCTTGGCCCAGTAGCTGTTCGACAGATAGTCCAACCGCACCGTACCGCCCGTACGCGGGGCATGCACGAAACGCCCCTCCCCCACATAGATGCCCGCATGGCTGACCTGTGAGCCGCCACCGGTCGCGAAGAACACGATGTCGCCCGACTGCAGTGCGTTGATGTTCACGCTGGGTGCGCGCATGACGATCATTTCCCGTGTCGAGCGCGGCAGGCTGATGCCGGCGGCGTCGTTGTACACGTATTTGATCAGGCCACTGCAATCGAATCCGGAGTCCGGGGTATTGCCGCCCCAGCGGTAAGGCGTGCCCACCAGGCCGATGGCACGGAACAACACGTCCGAGGCCACGGGGGAAAAGCTTGGCTGGGTGTTGAACGTCATCTGCGGCTTGACCACCGGCGCGGGCACCGGGGCTGGGGCCTGGCTGGAGCAGGCGCCCAGCAGTGCAACGGACATCAGGAAAGCGAAGCGCACCATTGTCGTCATGGTCGGAACGTCCTGTAGGAAACCTATCGGCGATAGCCGGAAAGAGTTGAGAAATTAGATTAGACGTTTTCTGTAAATGCACACGGCGATTAGCTTTTCAGCTAATCGCCGTGTGTACCGACAACACCCTGCAACGATTAGTTGCGTGCGAGATTGGTCGGCGCCATGGCCAAGGCGCGTTTGGCCTGCATGAAGGTTTTGCTCCAGTAGCGATCGCCCAGGCTGTCGATGCGCACACCGCCGCTGCGGCGGCTGCTGGAGTGGATGAACTGATTGTCACCCAGATAGATACCGGCGTGGCTGACGCGGCCACGGCCGTTGGTGCTGAAGAACAGCAGGTCGCCCGGCTTGAGCTTGTTGCGCGCGACTTTCGGCGCGTCGACGTTGATCATTTCGCGGGTCGAGCGCGGCAGCGACATGCCCGCCTCTTCGCGGAACAGGTAACCGATGAAGCCGCTGCAATCGAAGCCCGATTGCTCGGAGGTGCCGCCGAACCGGTAGCGCGTACCGATCAGCTCCTTGCCACGCTCCAGAATGCTGTCGGCCAGCACGGGCAGCTTGTAGGGCTGGGCGCTGGAAAAGACGGGGTGTTGTTCTTCGTCGAGGGCCAGGTCTTGTTCGGTGAAGACGGAAGAGGCCGATGGCTTGGCCTTGATCGAAACCTGGGAAGCGACGTGTGGTTGAACCTGAGGCTGGGAAACGGTGCCGGGTTGAGTGGCGCAGCCAAAAAGCAGGGTCACCAGTGCGAGAGGCACGAGGGGTGCGAAGCGAGTAAGCATGGGCACGACCGTGGCGATAAGTGGTTTTGGAAGGTGGAGACTATGCCGTCACCTGTAACCATTTGCAAATTTAATCGAAAAAAATGTGACTTTTCGTTTTTGCAGTGATCGAAGGCAGCGCTTGGGCAGTTACCAGCCCAAGGTTTCCTTCAAAAACGGGATGGTCAGCTTACGCTGCGCTTGCAGCGAGGCCTGGTCGAGGCGCTCAAGCAAATCGAACAAAG
Organism: Pseudomonas sp. MLB6B; assembly: GCF_054508135.1. Classification (NCBI taxonomy): domain Bacteria; kingdom Pseudomonadati; phylum Pseudomonadota; class Gammaproteobacteria; order Pseudomonadales; family Pseudomonadaceae; genus Pseudomonas; species Pseudomonas sp. MLB6B. The sequence continues at coordinate 4,068,848 of NZ_CP199313.1, forward strand.
CGCTCATGCTGCGCGTACCACGAGTGAGGATGAAATGGCCCACTTCGTCGGTCATCTGCAAACCGCGGCGCGAGGCGCGCAGTTGTAGGGCGCGCAGCTTGTCTTCGTCGGAAAGCCCGCGCATCTGGAAGATCAGGGCCAGGGTCAGGCGCGATTTGAGGTCCGGCAGGCGGATGGGCAGTTCGCGGGGCGAGCTGGACGCAGCCAGCAACAGACGCCGACCGCTGTCGCGCAGGCGATTGAACAGGTGGAACATGGCCTCTTCCCAATCGGCCTTGCCGGCGATGACGTGCAGGTCGTCGATGCACACCAGTTCGAACTGTTCCAAATGGTCGAGCAGTTCGATGCCGCGGTCGAGCAGTTGCGCCAGAGGCAGATAGACCGCCGGTTCCCCCAACTGCTGAAAGCGATGCGTGGCCGCCTGTAACAGGTGCGAACGCCCCACCCCTTGCTTGCCCCACAGGTAGATCAGGCTTTCCGTCCAGCCGGCGTCGGCCTCGCAAAGCCGCTCGACATAGCCCAGCGCCGCAGCATTGGCGCCGGGGTAGTAGTTGATGAAGGTGGCGTCGTCGCGAAGGCGCACACCCAGGGGCAACTGGATCGGTTTCATGCTGGCGGCGGTCACGAGAACCCAGGGGCCTTAGGTGAAAAGACGGCAAAGTCTATACCCGCCGTGCGGGGCGCACAATCGCGCTGCCGGGCAGCGGTAGGAAAATCAACGGCTTGCGATTTGCCAGGCGCGCGGCATTGGCAGTGCGCTTCTATCTACAGAGGCTTCGCTTCTATATGGCGCAGGCTGCTGTTTTTACCTATTTACCGCCCTGCCCGTCGGCCTGAGGATGGCCGCTGCGTGGCAACCCTGATAAAATCGCGCGCCTTCGCAGACCACTGACGTCTCCGGCAGCCGGCCGCCACCGCCGGCCTTGCCCGTCAGGGTCGTTTTCCTGAATCCCTCCCCGTTAAAGGCCTGGATCAATGAGCAAGCAACCCTCCCTGAGCTACAAGGACGCCGGTGTAGACATCGACGCCGGCGAAGCACTGGTCGAACGCATCAAGGGCGTGGCCAAGCGCACCGCACGCCCTGAGGTCATGGGTGGCCTGGGCGGCTTCGGCGCCCTCTGCGAGATCCCGGCCGGCTACAAACAGCCCGTGCTGGTCTCCGGCACCGACGGCGTCGGCACCAAGCTGCGCCTGGCGCTGAACCTGAACAAGCACGACAGCATCGGCCAGGACCTGGTCGCCATGTGCGTCAACGACCTGGTGGTGTGCGGCGCCGAGCCGCTGTTCTTCCTCGACTACTACGCCACCGGCAAGCTCAACGTCGACGTGGCCGCCACCGTGGTCACCGGCATCGGTGCCGGCTGCGAACTGGCCGGCTGCTCGCTGGTCGGCGGCGAAACCGCTGAAATGCCCGGCATGTACGAAGGCGAAGACTACGACCTGGCCGGCTTCTGCGTAGGCGTAGTGGAAAAGGCCGAGATCATCGACGGCTCCAAGGTCGCGACCGGCGATGCCCTGATCGCGCTGCCGTCCTCCGGCCCGCACTCCAACGGCTACTCGCTGATCCGCAAGATCCTCGAAGTGTCCGGCACCGACATCGACGCCACCCAGCTGGGTGGTACCCCATTGGCCGACCTGCTGATGGCCCCGACGCGCATCTACGTCAAGCCCCTGCTGCAACTGATCAAGCAGACCGGCGCGGTCAAGGCCATGGCCCACATCACCGGCGGCGGCCTGCTCGACAACATCCCGCGCGTACTGCCCAAGAACGCTCAGGCCGTGGTCGATGTGGCCAGCTGGCAGCGCCCGGCGGTGTTCGATTTCCTGCAGGAAAAAGGCAACGTCGACGAACACGAAATGCACCGTGTGCTCAACTGCGGCGTGGGCATGGTCATCTGCGTCGCACAGGAGCACGTCGATGCGGCCCTCGCTTCGCTGCGCGATGCCGGTGAGCAGCCTTGGGTGATCGGCCGTATCGAGCAGGCCGCCGAAGGCGCCGCACAAGTGGTGTTGCACAACGTCAAGGCACACTGATGCCCGAGGCTTTCTGCAATGTAGTGGTGTTGCTGTCGGGTTCTGGCAGCAACTTGCAAGCCCTGATCGACAGCAGCCGCGACGCGCACAGCCCCGTGCGCGTATGCGGCGTGGTCGCCAACCGCGCCGACGCCTATGGCCTGCAACGGGCCAAGGCTGCCGGGATTCCCACGGCGCTGTTGGAACATACCGGTTTCGACGGGCGCGAAGCCTTCGACGCGGCGCTGATGGCGCTGGTCGACGGTTTCGAACCCGACTTGGTGATCCTCGCCGGTTTCATGCGCATCCTCAGTGGCGGTTTCGTCCGTCACTACCAGGGCCGCCTGCTGAACATCCACCCTTCCCTACTGCCACGCTACAAGGGCCTGCACACGCACCAGCGCGCCCTGGAAGCGGGCGATGCCGAGCACGGCTGCAGCGTGCACTTCGTCACCGAGGAACTCGATGGTGGGCCGTTGGTCGTACAGGCAGTGATTCCCGTTGAACCTGGCGACACCGCCCAGAGCCTGGCTCAGCGCGTGCACCACCAGGAACACCAGATCTACCCGCTGGCCGTGCGCTGGTTCGCCGAAGGGCGCTTGCGTCTCGGCGACCAGGGTGCGTTACTCGATGGCTCGCCGCTGCCGGCCAGCGGCCACCTGATCCGACCTTAGGAGAATGTATGCGTCGTGCCCTGCTCATGGCTCTCGCCGTGCTCGCCCTGCCCCTGCAGGCCGCTGAATTGAAGCCGTTTTCGGCCAGCTACACCGCCGACTGGAAGCAACTGCCCATGAGTGGCACCGCCGAGCGCAGCTTGGTGAAAAACGCCAACGGCACTTGGGACCTCAACTTCAAAGCCTCGATGATGATCGCCAGCCTGACCGAGCAAAGCACCGTGCGCATGGAGAACGATACGCTGCAACCGCAGACGTACCACTTCGAGCGTGGCGGGCTGGGCAAGGCCAAGAAGGTCGACCTGAAGTTCGACTGGACCGGCAAGAAGGTCACCGGCAGCGATCGCGGCGACGCCGTCAGCCTGCCGCTCAACCGCGGCGTGCTGGACAAGTCCTCGTACCAGTTGGCCCTGCAGCATGACGTGGCCGCCGGCAAGAAGAGCATGACGTATCAGGTCGTCGACGGTGACGAGATCGATACCTACGATTTCCGCGTCCTGGGCACCGAAAGCGTCGCCACCAAAACCGGCAACGTCGATGCGATCAAGGTCGAGCGCGTGCGCGACCCGAGCCAGAGCAAGCGCATCACTGAGCTGTGGTTCGCCAAGAGCTGGGATTACCTGCTGGTGCAATTGCGCCAGGTGGAAACCGATGGCAAGGAATACGTGATCGTGCTGCAGGATGGCACGGTGGACGGCAAGTCGGTCAAAGGCAACTGAGTTACTGACCCGAGCTGTACAAATCGGGGCCGCATAGCGGCCCCGATCGATTCACCCGCCCCCATGATTGCGCGCGAACGTCTCCTCCCCCATCGCCCGGATCTGCCCCTCGATCAGCGCCTCGAACGGCCTGAGCAACGCATCGAATCGCCCCTCTCCCTCCAGCTCGTTCAACGCCTGCACCACGGCCTCTATGGTCGACAACGCCTCGGCCGTCGGCGCTTTGCGCACGCGGTAACGCGATACGCCACCGCCGCTCAAGGTCACGCGGGGCAGCGCTTGCAGGACCGGGTTGAGGTACAGCAGCTTGCGCGCCTTGCGCCACGTGGCGTCGGGCACCACCAGCAATAGTGGCCTTGGATCTCCTGCCGAGCCTGTATCGGCAAGTGCCACCGCCGCTTCCCCCGGAAACAGCAACACTGGCCGGTAATCGGGCATGTTTAGCCAATCGGCCAATTCGGAGAACACTTCACCCACCGCCAATTGCGCATTGGCCAGGCCCAGCGCGGCCAGTCGCGCCGTGTTCAAGGCATGGGTACTCTCGCTGGGATGCTGGAGCAACAGCACACGGTGGCGGCTATGAAGATGGGGAATCAGCGCGCAAAGGCAGTGGGTCAGCGGGCGCAGGCAGCGCTCGCAGCGAGGTCGGGACATAGGCTTCTCCTGGGCGGCGGCAGTGTGCCACAACTCGGGGAAAATCCGGCGTTTGGCCCGACCCTGAAAAAGCCGACGCCCGTTGTGGCATCGGCTTTGCGATCAACGCCGGCGCGGCTGGCGCTTGCGCTGCTCGTCGGTGGGAATCGGCACCGGCTGTAGCGGCGGTGGGATGAGGCCGAGCGCGACGCCCAGGTCGTGAAGCCAGTTGTGCATAAGGTCGTTCATGGTGCCCCCTTTACGGGTAAGCCTTGCGGCAAAACGTTTCAGCGATGCTTCGTACAGATCTTAGTCCGATTACTGAACTACGCACCCGACTAATCCTACAGATGGAGGTAAGTCTGCCTTGGTTCAAGGGCTGAAAGACAGTCCCGACAGTCGGCTAACTATTTCCCTTTGTTGCTGTAGATCGAATATCGCCCTTTTAGGAAGCCATTCAGATGCTCAACCGAGCCACCGCCGCAATTGTCGGCGCACCCACGGCTCGGCACTGACCAGCACCACTCCTGCCAACACCAGCAATGCGCCCAATACGAAATTCAGGCTCAGCGACTCGCCCAGCAACAGCACGCCGAACGTCACGCCGAACAAGGGCGTGACGAACGAGAACACCGCCAGGTTGGAGGCCAGGTATTTGCGCAGCAACCAGAACCAGGTCAGGTAGCTGACGAACGACACCACCACGCCCTGGAACAGCACGCTGCCGATGGCCAAGGGCGTCAGCGACACCTGGCCGATCTTGCCGCTGAACAGCGCTACCACCAGTAAACCGGCGAAGCCCACCAACAGCTGATAGAACAGCGTGAGCGACGCCGGCGCTTCCGACAGGCGCGAGCCGCGCACCACCACCGTGGTGGCGCCCCAGGCAAGGCCGGCCAACACACCGAAGGCATCGCCCAGCAGCACCCTTCCATCCATTTGGCTCAACGACGTGCCCCCTGCGAATGCGACGGCGATACCGGCGAAGGCCAAAGCGATGCCCAGCCATTGCAACAGGCGCAAACGCTCGCTGGGCAACATGAAGTGCAGGCCCAGGGCCGTGAAGATCGGTGCGGTGTAGAGGAACACCGACATGTGCGCCGCCGAACTCAGCTTCAGCCCCTCGGCGATGAACAGAAATTCCAGACCGAACAAGGCACCTGCCAACAGCCCGCCGCGCCATGTGTCGCGGAGTTGCCCCCACTCCCGCCGCCAGCTCACCAACAGGCCTACCAGCAGCCCGGCGATGCCGTTGCGAAAGGCCGCCTGCATCACCGGGTCGATGTCCGGCGCGGCCCATTTGATCATGATCTGCTGACTGCCCCAGATCAGGCACAGCAGCATCATCAGCTGGAAAGCGAAGCGGTCGGGCTGTTTGCGCGCTACGGTCATGAGCGGCCTCGAAAGTGGAGCATGGGCATGGCAATGGCTCGCTGAGACAGGAAAGTAGGGATTATCCGGTGCAGGCCTGTGGCCCGCCAGGGTCTATACGAAGCGTTCGAAGCAATGGCCGACACCGCCGACGTCATTGATTCGGTAGTCATGTCGGACCCAGAACTTGCCAGGCTGGGTACAGTGATGCTTCGGCAAACCCGATCGCAGGTGTTAAATAGACGACTTCACCCACGCTGCAAGTGGCCAGGTCATCAGCCATTGAGCGGCGCAGGCCATGTGGCTCACGCTCGGATTACAGGGAGACCACAATGAATCTCGAAGAGCAGGTGCTAATTAACATCGAGAGGTTCAGCCCTCGACCCGAGGTCATCGAAGACTGGGAGCCGGTAGCCGACAGACTGTCCAACGCCTTTCCTTGGAAGGGTTCGAAGATCGCATGGGGACAGTTGGATTGGCACAGCGTAGCGCCCATCGATCTGGGCCAAGCGGACTGCGCGCCGCAATTGAATGCCTTTCTGAAAACATACGACGTGTTGAACGCACTGCCTGCACACGGGCAGATTTTCTATATCAACGACGCGGCGCTGGATATTGCACTGTCGATCAGGCCTGAGATTTTTCCAGGATTTTTAGCCTATGTGGTCAATGACATCCCGCAGCATCATTACTTCTTTGATTCATCCGGGATTTGGTGCTTGGCAGTGACTGCCGAGGGCTATATGGATTTCGGTGGAATGGGGGCGTGTGCCAATAACCGCGCCCAGTCAATCCAGCCTCAAGTCATTGCATGACGACCCCCCTACAAGTACACGCCGGCGTCGTACGCATGCCCTGGTCGCGTGGGCCAAAAGGACACACAACAATGGATTTGCAATCCCTGCTCCATCAAGTCAATGACCCTCAAACGTTTTTACGCTTTGCGCGTGCTTTGGTGGCGGACAAGACCGCACACGCTTCCGAAAGCACGGAGTGGCAGAACGACACGGTCGAGGGATTCCTGGAAAGTGCCATCGCCTGGGCCGAAGACAGTGACTTCGGAGCCAGCCAAGGCCTGCAACCATCCAATCCGTGGCAGCAGTTCGCGGTTTTCCTGTACTGCGGCAAGATCTACGAATGATTGAAATTTCGTGGGCAGCCACCGGTCGGACGGTGTTCTGTTTCGAATTCCGTAGACCTGAGCGAGAGAACACAAGACACAAACCGTGGCGGCCCCTGCATCTGGGCAACCACGGCATCGTTCCTACAGATGAGGCCCGTCAGCTCATATCTATTGGCACGCCCCTCCAGAGATTTGCGCTTTAGCCGAGACCTGTTCGAACGTGGTCGGGTCCAGCGCATCGGGCTGCTCGTCCAGCACCTGGCGCGGATGCTCGAACCCTGGAATGCTGCTGTCGATCAAACTCAACAGCCGCGAACCGGTTGGTGTGAGCACGAAGTTCTCGCCATTGCCACCTTCGCTTTCCGGGCGATGGTCGATGAAACCACGTTCCAACAACACTTTCTCGTACTCGCAGGCACGGCTCTTGAGCGCATCGACATCCCCGACCGGCTCGCCGGCGGCGGCTTTGGCAGCGGCGTGCTGCTCGGCGTAAGGGCGTGGCGTGAAGTTTTCGCCCGCACCGTTTTGCACTTCATGGAGCAGGCGTTCGATCAGGTCCCAGTCATAGGTAGACATCGGCGTAACCTCGCGAAGCAACGGATGAATGACATGCTTGGGACCGGCGCGGCGAGGTGGTGTTCACAACGATATGGACTGACTGCTCAGTCAGTTTCGCTGAACTTCGCCAATCGTGGCAGCTCCACCGCACATCACCGCAATGGAGAATGCACGATGACACCCCTGTCGAACCTGGCCTGCGCCGCTGCACTGCTCTGCACCCTGCCCGCCTGGGCCTGCACCCCGGAAGAAGCCACCGCCAAACGCGAGGCACTGGCCGGCCTGGTCACGCAACTGACCGAGCAGGATCCGCAGAAAGCCAAGGAGATCAACGAGGAGTTGCAGAACATGCAGCTGGACAGCGCCAGCAAAGACTTGTCGGACAAATGCCAACTGATCGACCGGCGTGTGCAAGAACTGAAAGCGGCGGAGAAGAAGACCGGCTAAGGGATAAGGTTGATCGGTCAAGCGTGAAGAGTAGCCAGTTCAGCGCCCCGACCCGGTTGGTGGTGATTGCTTGAAAAGCACGGCACGACCATAAGCCTCTCAGGCGAATCTTTGTAGGAGCGGCTTTAGCCGCGATGGCCGGCATCGCCGGCCCAACAGCCCCAACAGCCCCAACAGCCCCAACAGCCCCAACAGCCCCAACACCTTAGGCCCGGCATCAGCGCACCGTCCAAACCAGGCCCACCTATTTTTGACTGACTGGCATCAAGCTAAAGCAACATTGCCAGGGCACCGCCACCTACAGCGTCCATGCCCCGGCAAACGCACAACTCACTCTGCAGCCGGCGCACGCTTCTTCAGCGGTGCCATACCATCAGCGCTGGCCAGCGGCGCGTTCTTCTTCGGCTTGGCAGTTGGCTTACGCTTGGCGGCTACCTTCTTATCACCCGCCTTCTTGTCGCCCGCTTTCTTATCGGTCTTTTTCTTCTTCACGCCAGCGGCCTTGCCCGACGCCTTAACCTTCTTCGGCCCGCTGTAAGTGCCTTTGACTTCCTTGATCACCCGGCGCTCGAACTGCTGCTTGAGGTAGCGCTCGATGCTCGACATCAGGTTCCAGTCGTTGTGGGTGATCAGCGAAATCGCCAGGCCTTCCCCACCTGCGCGGCCGGTACGGCCGATGCGGTGAACGTACTCGTCGCCACTGCGCGGCATGTCGAAGTTGATCACCAGGTCCAGGCCGTCGATGTCCAGGCCACGGGCCGCCACGTCGGTGGCCACCAGCACCTTGGAGCCGCCTTCCTTGAAGCGGTCGATGGCCTGCTTGCGGTCTTTCTGGTCCTTGTCGCCGTGCAGGACGAAGGCCTTGATGTCCTTGGCCACCAGGTGGCCGTAGATGCGGTCGGCCATGACTCGGGTGTTGCTGAAGATGATCGCCTTCTTATAGGTCTCGTTGGCCAGCAGCCACTGGATGATCTGCTCTTTGTGCTGATCGTGGTCGGCAGTGATGACCTGCTGGCGAGTGCCCTCGGCCAGTTGCGAAACGCTGTTGAGCATCAGGTGCTCGGGGTTCTTCAGTACCTTGCCGATCATGTCGCGCAGGGCCGCACCGCCGGTAGTGGCGGAGAACAACAGGGTCTGCTCGCGGTTGGCGCATTCATGGCACAGGCGCTCCATGTCCTCGGCGAAACCCATGTCGAGCATGCGGTCGGCTTCGTCGAGCACCAGCACCTGCACGTGGGACAGGTCGAGGTTGCCGGCGTTGAGCTGCTCGAGCAGGCGGCCCGGGGTGCCGATCAGCACGTCCGGCACCTTGCGCAGCATGGCAGCCTGTTCCTTGAAGTCTTCCCCGCCGGTGACCAGCCCGGCCTTGATGTAGGTGAACTGGGCGAAGCGCTGCACTTCCTTGAGGGTCTGCTGAGCCAGCTCGCGGGTGGGCAGCAGGATCAAGGCACGGATTTCCACCCGTGGGCCTTTGAGGTCGATCAGCCGGTTGAGCATCGGCAGCACGAAGGCGGCCGTCTTGCCGCTACCGGTCTGCGCGGTCACCCGCAGGTCTCGCCCTTCGAGGGCCAAGGGAATGGCCGCCGCCTGCACCGGGGTCGGCTCGACAAAATTCAGCTCGGCCACGGCTTTGAGCAGGCGTTCGTGCAGGGTGAGTTGGGAAAACACGGAGGTAACCTCGGGCAAGTAGCGGGAATTCAGTTGCATAGGGTAACGTTTTCCGCCGAAGGAGCCGAGTTTCTTTTGGCAAACTCCCTCCCCCGCGTGCACCTCGATTGCACATCACACCGCTATACAGGCTTCGCTGATCGCTATGAACTTCCAACAACTGTGGACCGACGCCCTGGATGTCTGGGGCACCCTCGACCAACACCCCATATTGCACGCCGGCCTGGGCCTCGCCGTGCTGCTGTTGATCGCTTTCCTGCTCGGCCGCCTGGCCCGCTTCGTGGTGCTGCACGGCGCCCGCCTGCTGGCGCGGCAACCGGCACTGCGCTGGGTCGACGACCTGCGCCACAACAAGGTGCTGCACCGCCTGGCGCAGACCGTGCCGTCGCTGGTGATCCAGTTCGGCCTGAAGCTGGTACCGCAACTGGGCGCCACCGCCGAGCACTTCCTCGACAACGTCGCCCTGGCCACCACGCTGCTGTTCCTGAGCCTGGCGCTGTCGTGCCTGCTCGACGCCCTGCTCGGCATCTACGCCCGCACCGAACACGCCCGCACCCGCTCTATCAAGGGCTACGTGCAACTGGCCAAGATGGTGCTGTGGGTGTTCGCCATCATCGTCATCGTCGCCACCCTGATCGACCGTTCGCCGCTGTTGCTGCTCTCGGGTTTGGGCGCCATGTCGGCAGTGCTGCTGTTGGTCTACAAGGACACGTTGCTGTCGTTCGTGGCCAGCGTGCAGTTGACCAGCAACGACATGCTGCATGTGGGCGACTGGATCGAGATGCCGCAGGTGGGTGCCGATGGCGATGTGGTGGACATCAGCCTGAACACGGTGAAGGTGCAGAACTTCGACAAGACCATCGTTTCCATCCCCACCTGGCGCTTGATGAGCGAGTCGTTCCGCAACTACCGTGGCATGCAGCAATCAGGTGGGCGGCGGATCAAGCGCGGCTTGAGTATCGACGTGTCCAGCGTGCGCTTCCTCACCAGCGAAGAGGAACAGCGCCTGATCAACGTGCGTTTGCTGGGCGACTACCTCACCACCAAGCGTAAGGAGCTTCACGAGTGGAACGAGGCCCAAGGCTTGGGCGAGGAACTCACCGCGAACCGCCGCAAGCTCACCAACATCGGCACCTTCCGCGCCTATGCCTTGGCCTATCTGCAGAACCACCCCGACATCCATCAGAACATGACCTGCATGGTGCGGCAGATGGAGGCCACCGCCGAGGGCGTACCGCTCGAGCTGTACTGCTTCACCCGGACTACGGCATGGGCGGATTACGAGCGGATTCAGGGGGATATTTTCGATTACCTGCTGGCGGTGTTGCCGGAGTTTGGGTTGAGTTTGTATCAGCAGCCGACAGGGCGGGATATGCGGGTAGGGTTTTCCGGGGTGGAGCGGGTTGTCGAAGGCTTGGAGCTGGAGAAGCATGGGTATCGGGGGCGGGCAGCGAACGGTCGCCCTTGATTTGTTTATTTGTGGGGCCTCAAGCCGTGCCCTCAAATCACGAGGTTTGCGGTTTTGAGGCGCACTTGGTCGACTATATTTCCGGAGCGAACAACGACTTTTTCCTACAACATAAATGTGCTGCCATTCGTTGACTCGGTTTCGCTTGCGCTCAAAGATAACCGACCAACTCCACTTGTTTCCGATGTGACTTCCAACCCTGAACCAGGAGCTAGCGATGTCTAACGTCTCGATTGCACTGATTAAAGAGAGCAACAAAATGCTTTCTGCATCTGCAAAAAAATCCGTTGCTACTCGCTCATCGAAGCTGTCAGCCGACACGATCAACAACCTGATGAAAAAGGCGTTCAATCGCTTGTCTCGCTGACCACGGATCGCCACTTTGCACCCTCAGCAACCTGGCCCTCCTGGCCACATTCCGACCCCGCCAATTATTCACGACGTCGACTCAGATCGGTCGCTATACCAGTCGGCCGATTCCGGGCCGGCGTCTTTGTGCTCAGATATCCATTTCGACGTCTTCCGTAAACTCGTGGAGTCACCGGATGACTTCTTGGGATTGCTCGCCTACTCCCTGTACAAACGCCACGAAATTGAATGGATTGAAGCGCATCCAGACGACAATCATGAGGCCTTCAAAAAGGTGGCGTGCACGCCTCAGCAATTGGGCATGTACCGTTATCAAGCCGAGCAGATGGCGAGAAATTTCATCGACGTTTCGCTCGCTCAGCTGGAAGCCGAGATGCGTAGCTCGACCATGGAAGGTAGCAAGGTGATTGTGCTTGGCAATGTTTGAGCTTTTCCTTCGAGGCAATGAGTTCATCAGTGAAGGATGGACTAGATAAGTCAGCGCCTCTCGCACTCCTCTCCCCGCCACGATTCTGTAAGACCTTTCTGAATCCAATACCAAATGCTTCAAGATCAGCGCACCGGCGAACTATCCTACGCGCCAGGCCGAATTTTCACCGTTGTCGGGGAAATGCTTCAGGACTAACGTCCACCGCGTCGTTTCGACGACCGGGTGTGAGAACCCGAACACGATGAATCTGGCTGGCCTTCATGGTGGCCCTGCGCGGGCAGACTTCGGTCTGGCCGAGGTTTCTTCGTTTGCTCGGTTTCTCACCCTGCGCAGGGCCGCCACCCAAATCCGTGAGAAGGTTGGGTTGTGGCTTTTCCGACACAAACGAAGAGCCCGATGCCATGAAAAAGCCCGTCCCCGACCCGCCCCGCATCCAGAACACCCGCAACTACTACTTCATCGATCAAGACCTCAGCCCCCTCGACGCCCTGAGCCACACCCTCGAACTCATGGCCGGCATCGAAACCACCCTCGACGAATACATCTGCGTCAACGCCGGTGAGACGGGCGTGCCGATGCTGGTGAATACCGCCCATCAACTGCAGATGGTCCAAGCGCTGACCCAGTTTGTGTTGCAGCGTTTCGAGCAGAGGCCCTAGTGTGGTGTTTCGCAAATAATACTCATGTTTTAGTCTAGGCTTTTCCACACTAGGAAAGTCTTGGAGCAACGACATGAGAGCCGGCTGCCCTGCCGCCCCCATTTATTTGAGCGACGAAGAACATACCGAACTGCTTCGTCGCTCCCGACAGCGTAAAGGCCCTGCTGGATGCCGCACCCGAGCAGAAATCATCTTGGCATGCGCAGACGGGGAATCAGGTACTTCAAGTGCATACAGACTTGGCATTGGCGCCTGCTCGGAGTTTCCCTAATGGACTTTAACCGGTATTGGCTTCAACCCCATCCCCCGAATTTTACGAACCATAGGATTGAGATCGGAATACTGAGGTTTGTAATGCCCCGAGACGTTATGAATGTATATTTTACTCTCCGCCCCAACAATGAACGTACCTGCACTGACTACCCGCTTATCGTCCAGAAGCTCCGCCAACAGAGGGTGACTTACATAATCAGAGCTTCCCTTCTTACCTGCCAAGGCAATCACCAACTCGTTGTTAGCACCCAAAACAAACTTTCTCGGCCTCCAATCTTCACTGATGAGATCGGCCGCGTCTTGCACCCGCCTTCTAGGATCCTCACCGCGGCGTGATCTGAGTATGCCCAATTCCTTCGCCAGTTTTCGTTTGTTGTGATTTTTCAAGACCCTTGCTCCACCCGGCAGCGTCGGATGCTTTTTGAGTGTGGCCAAGAGCTCCAGAACATAACGCCACACATATCCTGAAGGGTCCACACGATTTACTGGATCACCGGCGCAGTATCCGTAGGTACTGATTCCCGCCCCAGCGAAAGGAGCATATGGATCAGGGCTAAAAAATCTCATGAGCATCGGTGAATAGGCGCGAACGCCGCGCCCAAGAAAGTAAGTACTTAGATGGCGATCTCGCACCTCGCCGTTAAAAGCCAAAAGCGCAGACGTGAGACCCATAGCTGGAGAATAACCATAGCATGAATACCAGAACATTATTTACCCCTCCACCCCGAAGCGGTCATAACAATACGGTGCCAGCTCGGTTCTTCCAACTATCAAAAATACTAGTCCATTGAACAATACCGGGGCGGCGGCAAAAACTGAGTGCAACACCTAGCCCATCCGGTACGGTGTCGCCATGTCTCATCATGAACTCAGCATTGAAGAACGCATCCAGATCCAGCTTGGTGAGCTTCAGGGCTTGACCCAGCGGGCCATTGCCCGAATGCTCGATCGCAGTCCCTCGTCCATCAGCCGTAAGCTTCGCCGTAACGCCGTAGGCGCGTCGAAATACTCTGCAAGCCGAGCCCAACAGCAGATGCGCCTTCGTCGAACGGTTTGCCGACCTGTGCGCAAACTGGTGCCTGACGGCGAGTTATTCGACCTCGTCGTCTACCTGTTGCTAAAGCGCTTTTCTCCTCAGCAATTGCCGGCAAGCTCAGCGCCATGGAACTCCCGAATTTTGAAGGCACGTACGTCTGTCGCGAGACGATCTACAACGCGATCTATGCCCTGCCTGTCGGTGAGTTGCGCAAGGAAATCATCTGCCTTCGCCAGGGCAATACAGCCCGCAGACCTCGCTCTGGAAGAGTAGATCGCCGTGGGCAGATCCCCGACCTGGTCAGTATTCATGTACGCCCGCCGGAGGTCGAGGACCGCCTGACCCCGGGTCATGGGGGGGATCTCATCAAGGGCAACGCCAATGCTTCTGCCATGGGCACTGCTTGATAGAGCGCAGCACAGAGGCTACTTGATGTTGGTCAGGATACATGACGCAACCGCGACCTCTGCTGTAGAAGGCTTTAGCGCCGCCCTGAATCGAATGCCTCTGGCTGCGCGTAAAACGCTGACGTACGACCAAGGGCGAAAAATGGCGCGTCATGCCGAGATCACCCAGCGTACCGGTGTGGCTGTTTACTTTTGCGACCCGCACAGCCCTTGGCAGCGCGGCAGTAACGAGCACATCCATGGCCTGATTCGTCAGTACTTGCTCAAAGGCCCCGATCTTTCGGGGCATAGCCAAGAGCAAATGAACGCCATGGCATACGATCTGAATATCCGTCCGCGCCAGCGTTTTGATTACAAATGCCTCATGGAAATGATGAAGGCGATGATGGCCAAGCATCATGAGAGTCCATTCTTAACTCAACAGTTGGGTGTTGCACTCAGCCTTTGAAACCGCCCTTTCTCAGGCGAGTGGGATTGCGGTGGGAGGTATCCCCGATTAACAGACAACGACGGCTCCTTACTGTCCGCCATAGAACGATGCTCAACGCCTTGAATTGGAGAGCTGCGTCGACTGCCATTACCCCTCCTCTCGCCACGATTCTGTAGGTCCCGTCTGAATCCAATACTGAATGCTTCAAGAGCACTACACCGGCGAACTCATGGTCGGCATCGAAACCATCCTCGACGAATACATCTGCGCCAACGCCGGCGAACCCGGAATGCCCATGCTGGTAAACACGTTCCATCAACTGCAAATGGTCCAAACCCTGACCCAGTCGTGTTGCAGCGTATGGAAACCAAGTGAGCATGCCCACCACACTGGAAATGAACAGACCAGCGTCCGTCCCCAACGCACTAGCCTGAGATCACATCCAGCCTTTGAAACCGCCCCGGTTGCTTCTAGCCGCTACCGCATAGAAGGTATGCGCAGCGCCCGCTGACAAACGGGGCGACTCATAGACAATGCGTAACACGCCTCAGCCTGTCACACACCCCGCCGGCTTCCTCCCCGCAAACGTGTCAACCAAACTCGCAATGACCATCTCCCCCATCCGCGTACGCGTCTGCACCGTTGCGCTGGCACGGTGCGGTTGCAGCACCACCTGCTCATTCCCGAACAACACCTCCGGCACCCGCGGTTCGTCGACGAACACATCGAGCGCTGCCCCGGCGATCCGCCCCGCCTGAAGCGCAGCCACCAGGTCGTCTTCGTTCACCAGCTTGCCGCGCGCCACGTTGACCAGATAACCCTCCGACCCCAGCGCTTCGAGCACGCCAGCATCGACGATAGCCTTGCCACCATCGGCAGCGGCAGCAAGGATCAGCGCGTCGCTGTCACGCGCCAGCTCCGTGAGGTCAGCCACATATCGATAATCCACGCCGTCGATGGCCTGCAAGTCGGTGTAGCTGATCGGGCAGCCGAACGCCGCCGCGCGGGTCGCCACCGCACGCCCTACCCGGCCCAGCCCGACGATGCCGATGCGCATGCCGCTGAACTGCCGCGCCAGCGGCAAAGGTGCCAGCGGCGTAGCGCTGTGCTGCCACTGGCCGGTGCGCACGTAACGGTCGCTGGTGCACAGGCCACGGCACGCGGCGATCAGCAGGCCGATGGCCAGGTCCGCGACATCGTCGGTCAAGGCACCGATGGTCGCGGTGACGCGGATACCCAGGTCGCGGCAGTAGGCCAGGTCCACCGCATCGGTGCCCACGCCATTGACCGCCACCACTTCCACGCGCGGCAACTGCGCCAGCACCTCGCGGCTGATGCCGGTGTGTCCGCCGGTGACCACGCCCCGGATGTTGGCGCCGTGCTCCTTGAGGTAGGCGGCCTTGTCGGCCTGTTGGTAGTAGGGGCGCATGACGAACAGTTGCTCGAGGCGTTCGCGGACCTGTGGGATCAGGATCGGGCTCAGTTGCAGGACTTCTGGTTTCATGGGAGTTACCTCTTGAAAAATTGAGTGGTGTTGTGTTCGCGGCTGAACCGGTGCGCCGGCCGGCCGCTCCTACAGAGGGAACGGTGCAGCGGTCAGCCACGGCCCACGAAGGGCATCTTGGTGGCCATTACGGTCATGTTCAGCACGTTGGCCGACAGCGGCAGCGCCGCGATGTAACGCACCGCATCGGCCACGTGCTGCACATCGACCATCGGCTCGACGGCGATTTGCCCGTTGGCCTGGCGCACGCCACGGGTCATGCGTTCGGACAGCTCGGTCAGGGCGTTGCCGATGTCGATCTGGCTGCAGGCGATGTCGAACTCGCGGCCGTCCAGCGCCAGGGCCTTGGTCAGCCCCAGCACCGCGTGCTTGCTGGCGGTGTAGGGCGCGGTGAAGGGCCGCGGCGTGTGCGCCGAGATCGAGCCGTTGTTGATGATCCGCCCGCCCTGGGGCTGCTGGCGGCGCATCAGCCCGAAGGCTTCGCGGCAGCACAGGAACACGCCGTTGAGGTTGGTGGCGATGACGTTGTCCCAGGTTTCGACCGGCAGCTCATCCACGGCCACGGCCGGGGCATTGACGCCGGCGTTGTTGAAGATCACGTCCAGGCGCCCGTAGCGTTCCACGACCGTGGCGAACAGCGCCTTGACGCTGGCCGGGTCACGCACGTCGGTGACCACCGGCAGCGCCTGCCAGCCCTGGGTGGCCGCCTGTTCGGCGACGCCGAGCAAGGGCTCCAGGCGCCTGCCGGCGAGCACTACGGTGTAGCCGTCTTGCAGCAGCCCGAGCGCCACGGCCTTGCCGATGCCGCTGCCAGCCCCGGTGACCAGGGCGATTTTCGAAGTGTGGTTGTCAGTCATGCTGCGTCTCCCGTTGAAAGTGTTCGGTTCGGGCGGCGCGCGGCGCCACGCGGACCTCAATCTGCCCCACGCCTTCGACGCCGGCGCTGATCAGGTCGCCAGGCTGCAAAGCGGCGACGCCTTCGGGGGTGCCGGTCATGATCAGGTCGCCAGGCAGCAGGGTGATGGTCGCGGACAACTGGCTGATCAGTTGCGCCACCGACCACAGCTGGCTTTGCAGGTGCGAGCGCTGGCGCTCGGTGCCGTTGACCTGCAGCCACACCGCCCCGCGCTGCGGATGGCCCTGGTCGCCGACCGGCTGGATGGCGCTGACCGGTGCCGAGCCGTCAAAGGCCTTGGCGCCCTCCCAGGGCAGGCCGGCCTGCTTGGCGGCACGCTGCAAGTCGCGGCGGGTCAGATCCAGGCCGGCGGCGTAGCCCCACACATGGGCCAGTGCCTGGCCCTCGGGAATGTCCGCCCCGCCGCTGCCGATCGCCACCACCAGCTCGATCTCGTGGCAAAACTCCTCGGTGTGCGGCGGGTAGGCGATCTCGCCGTGCGCCTCGACCACTGCGCTGGCCGGCTTCATGAAGAACAACGGCGCACTGCGCGGCTGGCCATCGCTCCAGGGGTAGTTGCGGCCCACGCAGAACACCCGGCCGACCGGAAAGCGCTGCTGGCTTCCCAGCACAGGCAGGCTGGGTTGCGGGACGGGGGTGAAGACGAAGTGGTTCATGATGGCCTGGCTCGCTTAAGTTCGATTCGAGGGCTCCAGCCTAAGGCGGCTGCGTCCGGCAAAGTTGGACGCAAGCCGCTTCGCGTTGGAGTTAACGGGGCTATTTCGCCTTCAACTCGATGCGGTAGATCCGGCCCAGCAGCAGCGAATACGACAGGGTGCCGATCAGCGCCACGCCGCCGATGAACCAGAATGCCCAGGCGAAGGTGCCGGTGGCGTGGACGATGGCCCCCACCACGATGGGGCAGACGATGCCGCCGATGTTGGCCGCCAGGCTGGTGACCCCGCCGGTCAGGCCGATCAGCTCCTTGGGTGCGATTTCCGACACGGCGGCCCAGGACGACGAGGCGATGCCTTGAGCGAAGAAGGCCACGGTGAGGATGGCGATGCACACCAGGTTGGAGTCGGTGAAGTTGACCAGCATGATCGACATGCCGAGCATCGAGCCGACCACCAGCGGCAGCTTGCGAGCGAAGGACATGCTGTAGCCACGGCGGATCAGCAGGTCCGAGACGATCCCGGCGAGCAGAATGCCGACCGTGGCGCCAATGAAGGGCAGCACGGCGAAGATGCCGGCCTTGATGGTGGTCAAGTGACGCTCTTCGATCAGGTAGGTAGGGAACCAGGTCAGGAAGAAGTACAGCGCCGAGGTGCTGGCGAACTTGCCGATGCAGATCGCCCAGACCTGCCGGTAGCGGAACAGCTCGGCCACCTGCCGCCAGTTGAACTTGGTGCGCTCCTGGCTGCTTTTCACCAGGCCGCCGCCGTCCTCGATGTACTGCAGCTCCTCCTTGCTGACCTTCTTGCAACTCAGTGGGTCACGGTAGAGGAACAGCCACACCACGCCGAACAGGATGCCCACCACACCGGTGCTGTAGAACACATGGCGCCAGTCCCACGTAGTGGCCAGCCACAGCAGGGCGCCGGTGAACAGCGCGGTGCCCAGGTACTGGCCGCACACGTAGATGCTGCTGGCCATACCGCGCTCGCGCGCCGGGAACCATACCGTCACTGCGCGGCTGTTGGCCGGAAACGCCGGCGCTTCCATGGCACCCACCGCCAGACGCAGGCCGAACAGCGTGGCAAAGCCGCTGGCGAAGCCTTGGCAGACGGTGACCGCCGACCAACTGATCAACGACACGCCGTAAGTCAGCCGCGAGCCGAAGCGGTCGGCGATGAAGCCGGCCGGCACCAGGGCCAGCGCGTAGGTCCAGGCGAACGCGGAGAAGATCAAGCCCATCTGGATCTTGTCCAGCCCCAGGTCCTTGGCCATGAACGGCGCGGCGATGGAGATGTTGACCCGATCGACATAGTTGATGATGGTCGCGATCAACAACAGGCTGAGCATGAACCAGCGTCGGCGGGTGGGCAGGCCGAGGGAGCCGGCGGCTTCGGCAGGGGCCGCGCGGGTGGCGCCTGGCACGGCCTGGGGGTTGGGAAGACTCGACATGGTGGAACCTCATTGTTATTGGGATCTATCGAGGTTTTCAGGCGGCACGGAACCGGCCTTGCCGATGTGCAAGGTGCAGTTCGTGCCTTTGGGAGGAGCGGGATCAGGCCTGGCCGGATGGCCGGACGTGAGGAACAGGCGGTGGCGCATGCGCCGAGCGGTGGACGAGAGTCATTGTGCGAGCACCTTTGATTATTGTTGGTAGATGTCTGCGGCGACGGCTATCAAGGTGGTCGTACAACAATAAAAAAGCAACGCCCTGGTTAGATCGATTTTATACAGGGGCCCATCGAATTACTGGCTTGTCCAAAAAGGGCAATGACATCGGTTCCGCTTGGGGGACCGCGGTATCTGCTAAAACTACTGTGACAGAGCCGTTTTATGCTGCTCAAGGGAGTGGACGCTCTAAACATCGAAAAGGTTTTGTCCAAGTCGCCGCTCGCCCGGTCCGACGTCAAGTCATCGTACAATTGCTTGCCAGCACCCTGTCACGCTGTACAGAATCGCCCCATGAACCTGGCAGCCGACATCGGGTAGCCATCCAATAAAAAGGGAGATGACATGCACTCAGTCAGCCGGGTGCCGACCTACGGCATGCAGCAACGCAGTGAGCGCGCCGACTTCTACATCCGCGACGAGCAAGGGCGTCCGGCAGAGACCGCCCTGCACCGCCACGAATACTTCCAGATCCAGGTCAACCTGGGCGGCGACACCGTGCAACACATCGGCAGCGTGCAGCGGCCGTTCCCGCGCAACGCCCTGGCCTTTGTCCTGCCGCATCGTATGCACATGATCCCGCACCCGGCCGACAGCCATTTCATGGTCATCAACTTTTCCCAGACGTTCCTGCTGCCGCACCTGCAATGCGACCCGATGGACCTGGAGGAAGTGTCGATCGCTCTGGCACCGGAAGTGTCGCCCTTCCGTTTCCAGGAGCACCTGGACTTCATGTTCGGGCAGGCGGATTTCGAGCGGATCTGCGCGCTGGTCCGGCAGATGCGCGAGCTCGACCCGCAGCGCCAGTTCGGTAGCCGCGAGGTGATCAAGGGCTTGCTGCTGCAGATGATCGGCCAGGTGTGCATGCTGTACGCCGAACCCTTCAGGCAACTGGCCGAGGACAACGCCGCCCAGGCCAGCCGCCGCGATGCCCTGGGGCGCATGAGCGAGTACGTGCGCAAGCACCTGGCCGATCCGGACCTGAGCCTGACCAAGGCCGCCGCGGCCACTTACTTGTCGCCCACTTACCTGAGTCACTGGCTGCGCAAGGAAATCGGCAAGACCTTCAGCGAACTGGTGCTCGAGCGGCGCATGCATGCGGCGCGCAGCCTGTTGCTGGGCGGCTCGAAACCGGTGGGCGAAGTGGCCAGGTTGTGCGGCTTTGCCGACGAGGCGTATTTCTCGCGGCGCTTCCGGCAGATCCATGGTTTACCGCCAGGGCAGTTTCGGCGCCGGCAGCTGGACGTGGAAAGCAGCGCTGCGTCGTGACGGGATTTTCGTTTTCAGAATGCCTGGCGACCTAGAACGCTGCCAGATCGGTACCGTACGGCGCCTAGAAATCCACCTTGCCCCGCCCCGCCTTGATCGTACCTCGCTTGGCTTTACCGTCGAGGCGGCGGGTCTTCGAGCCGAGGGTAGGTTTGGTCGGGCGACGTTTCTTCTCGGTCTTGCCGGCGTTGACGATCAACTCGGCAAGCCGCGCCAGCGCGTCGGTGCGGTTCTGTTCTTGGGTGCGGTATTGCTGGGCTTTGATGATCAACACGCCGTCGCCGGTGATGCGCGAGTCACGCAGCGCCAATAGTCGTTCCTTGTAGAACTCGGGCAGCGACGAGGCGCGGATGTCGAAGCGCAGGTGCACGGCACTGGACACCTTGTTGACGTTCTGCCCGCCTGCCCCTTGGGCGCGGATGTAGGTCAGTTCGATGTCGGAATCTGGCAAGTGCACGGTGTTGGAGATGATTAGCATAGGGAGGCCTTCGGCAGGTGCGGCATTATCGCAGGCTTGGCCGCGCTTCCCTAAGACAACGCGCAACCCATTTGAATCAGCGCGGATGGCCTGCCGCCCACACAGCGATCAGCTTCAGCCCCGCGCTCCCTCGTGGGCCAGGGACACAGCGTGCTGCGCGAGGATCGTCGCAAGATCGACCAAGGTTGATGCTCCATGCGGCACGCCTTCGAGCGCAGCCGCTATCAGAACGCAGTGACGCCTCACGGACTCGGATAGACTTCTGCCCCTCCCCCGCGACCCGAGCCTACCTCGATGCTCCACCGCCACCTCATCAAACGCCTCGACCTGCTCTCCCTGCAGCTGCTCGTCGCCGTCCACGAAGCAGGCACGCTGACCAAGGCCGCCGACCGCGAGCGGATCGCCCTCTCCGCTGCCAGCAAGCGCTTGCAGGACATGGAGCAGGTGCTGGGCATCGAGCTGTTCGAGCGCACCCTCAAGGGCATGGTCTTGACCGCCCCCGGCGAGACGCTGCTGTTCTACGCCAGGCGCATCCTCGTGGATGTGGAAAAGATCAGCATCGACGTCGGCGAGTACTTGGAGGGCATCCGCGGGCATGTGCGGATGATGGCGAACATCTCGGCGATCATCGAATTCCTGCCCGAAGACCTGCAACGTTTCATGGCCAGCCATGGCGAGGTGCGCGTCAACCTCGAGGAACGGCCGAGTGCCGGGGTCGTCAGGGGGGTCGGCGAAGGCGCGGCGGATTTGGGGATCTGCTCGGCGGACACCGACCTCGGCACATTGGTCGCGGTGCCGTACCGGCGCGATGAGCTGGTGGTGGTGATGCGCCCGGACCATGCCCTGGCCCAACACGCGCAACTGCCGTTCAGCGAAACCTTGAGCTTCGACCAAGTGGGCCTGCACGCCGATAGCTTCATCAACCTGCGCACTCAGGCCGCCGCGCGCAGCAGTGGCCAGGTGCTCAAGCAACGCATCCAGGTGCCGGGGTTCGATGGCGTGTGCCGCATGGCCCAGGCCGACCTGGGCATCGGCGTGCTGCCGCGCAAGGCTTTCGAGCTGATCGGTCAGCCGTTGGGCCTGTGTGCGGTGGCGATCGAGGACGACTGGGCGCAACGCACGCTGTCGCTGGTGGTGCGCGATGCGGCGGCGTTGTCGCCGGTGGCCCGGCTACTTTACGAACATCTGTTGCAGGGCCCGGCCTGAGGCCCTTCTCGATTCACGAAGGCCTCTCGAAAATTCGCGATTAGCCGAGCGCCGGGTGCGCCTCTAGGATTGGTCGAAATTCCAATAAATAGAGGCCACACCCATGACCGCGCTGACCGGCCTTCGGGTCATCGAGATCGGCACCCTCATCGCCGCCCCCTTCGCGGCGCGTCTGCTCGGCGAGTTCGGCGCCGACGTCATCAAGATCGAGTCCATGGGCAGCGGCGACCCGCTGCGCAAGTGGCGCAAGCTGCACGAAGGCACCTCGCTGTGGTGGTACCTGCAATCGCGCAACAAACAATCGCTGGCGCTCAACCTCAAGTCCGCCGAAGGCATCGACATCGTCAAGCAACTGGTCGAAGGCGCGGACGTGCTGATCGAGAACCTGCGCCCCGGCGCGCTGGAAAAGCTCGGCCTCGGGTGGGACGTGCTGCACGCGCTGAACCCCAAGCTGACCCTGGTGCGCATTTCCGGTTACGGCCAAACCGGCCCCTACCGCGACCGACCCGGCTTCGGCGCCATCGGCGAAGCCATGGGCGGCATCCGCTACACCACCGGCACGCCGGGCAGCCCCCCGGCACGGGTCGGGGTCAGCCTCGGCGATTCGCTGGCGTCGATGCACGCAGTGATCGGCGCGCTGATGTCGGTGTTGCGCGTGAAGACCGGCCAGGGCGACGGGCAGGTCGTCGACGTCTCACTGGTGGAAAGCGTGTTCAACGTGATGGAAAGCCTGGTGCCCGAATACGCCATGCTCGGCCATGTCCGCGAACGCACCGGCGGTGCGCTGCCGGGCATCGCGCCCTCCAACACCTACCCGACCCAGGACCAGGCCTTCGTGGTCATCGCCGGCAACAGCGACCCGATCTTCGTGCGCTTGATGCACGCCATCGGCCGCCCGGACCTGGCCGAACGCGAAGACCTGCGCCACAACGACGGCCGTGCTGCGCAGAGCCAGATGCTCGATGATGCGATCGGCGCCTGGACCGGCAGCCATGCGATCGAGCAGGTGCTGGCGGCGCTGGAGGCTGCCGAGGTACCGGCCGGGCGCATCTATTCGGTAGCCGACATCGTCGCCGATCCGCATTATCAGGCGCGCGAAATGCTCCTCGATACGACCCTGCCCGGCGGCGCCGAGGTGAAGATGCCCGGCGTGGTGCCCAAGCTGTCGCAGACGCCGGGGCAGATCAACTGGCAGGGCCCGGCCCTGGGCGAACACACCGATGCGGTGCTCGCCGGGCTTGGCCTGAACAGCGATGCCATCGCACGCCTGAAGGCAGAAGGAGTGGTGCAATGATCAGCAATTACGACGAGCGCCTGGTCGTCCAGGAAGTGTCGCCGCGCGACGGCCTGCAGATCGAACCGCGCTGGGTCGAGACCGCCGACAAGATCGCCCTGGTCGACCAGCTGTCATTGGCCGGGTTCTCACGCATCGAGGCCGGCTCCTTCGTTTCGCCCAAGGCCATTCCGGCCCTGCGCGACGGTGAAGCGGTGTTCCAGGGCTTGACCCGCCAGCCTGGCGTCACCTACGTGGCGCTGGTGCCCAACCTCAAGGGCGCGCAGCGGGCGATCCTGGCCGGTGCCGATGAACTCAACCTGGTCATGTCCGCCAGCCAGACGCACAACCGCGCCAACATGCGCATGAGCTGCGAGCAGTCGCTGCTGGCCTTCGCGGAAATCGCGGTGGCGGTCGGCGAAACGCGCCTGAGCCTGAACGGCTCGGTGGCCACCAGCTTCGGCTGCCCGTTCGAGGGAGCCATTGCCGAAGACCGCGTCTGTGCGCTGGTCGAGCGTTACCAGGCGCTGGGCATCCGCGGGATCACACTGGCCGACACCACTGGCATGGCCAACCCGCGCCAGGTGGCGCGGCTGGTGCGCCGGGTGCTGGAGCGGGTGCCGGCGGCGGACCTGACCTTGCACTTCCACAACACCCGCGGCCTGGGCCTGTGCAACGTGCTGGCCGCCTATGAAGCCGGCGCCAGGCGCTTCGACGCTTCGCTCGGCGGCCTGGGCGGCTGCCCGTTCGCGCCGGGGGCGTCCGGCAACATCTGTACCGAGGACCTGGTGAACCTGTGCGACGAAATGGGCATCGCCACCGGCATCGACCTGCCGCGCCTGCTCGACCTGTCGCGCACCCTGCCGGCGCTGCTGGGCCACGACCTGCCGGGCCAGGTGGTCAAGGCAGGCCGCAACTGCGACCTGCACCCCGCCCCAACCTTCGACGCTTGACCGCGCGGGCCGCCTGGCGCGGCCTCAGCGGCGACATCCAGAACACAACAACAATCAAGCGCCATCGATGGCGCCGATCTGGAGATTGCACATGAGTCTGACTGCGACTGCTTCCACCGATCTGACCAGCGATACTGCCCGAGAACGCGCCATCGTGCGCAAGGTCGCCTGGCGGCTGATGCCACTGATCATGGTCTGCTACCTGTTCGCCTTCTTCGACCGCATCAACATCAGCTTCGCCAAGTTCCAGCTGCAGGCCGATCTGTCCCTGAGCGATACCGCCTATGGCTTGGGCGCCGGGCTGTTCGTGGTCGGCTACGTGCTGTTCGAAGTGCCGAGCAACATGATGCTGTACAAGGTCGGGGCGCGGCGCTGGATCGCCCGCATCATGATGTCCTGGGGCATCGCCACGGCGCTGATGATGTTCGTCGCCCACGAATGGCAGTTCTACGTGCTGCGCTTCGTGATCGGCGCCATGGAAGCCGGTTTCGCCCCGGGTGTGCTGTATTACCTGACGCTGTGGTTCCCGCAGAGCTACCGCGGGCGCATCACCTCCACGCTGTTCCTGGCCTCGGCCTTCGCCGGGCTGCTCGGCGCGCCGGTATCCGGTTTCGTGCTCGGGCACATGGACGGGTTGCTTGATCTGCGCGGCTGGCACTGGCTGTTTCTGGTCGGCGGCATCCCTTGCCTGCTGCTCGGTGTGCTGGTGCTGAAGATGCTCCATGACCGCGTCGAAGATGCGCCCTGGCTGAGCGCCGACGACAAGCGTTTCCTTTCCAGCCGCATCGCCCGCCACGAACAGAACAGCCACGGCTCGCTGCTCGTCGCGATCAAGCTCCCCGGCTTCCTGCTGCTGGGCCTGATCTACTTCCTGATCCAGGTCGCCTCCTACGGCCTGAACTTCTGGGCGCCGCAGCTGATTCGCAGCTCCGGGGTGGAAGACCCGTTGCGCATCGGCCTGATGACTGCCGTGCCTTACATCTTCGGTGCGCTGAGCATGGTCGTCGTCGGCCGGCTGTCCGACGCCACGGGCGAGCGGCGCAAGTTCGTCTGCGGGCTGGTCGTCGCCGGCGCGCTGGGCTTCTTCAGCGCTGGGATCTTCGCTCAGCACGTGTGGCTGTTGATGGCCTCGCTGGCGCTGCTGGGCGGTGGGGTGATCGCGTCGATTCCGGCGTTCTGGGCACTCCCTCCCAAGTTGCTGGCCGGCGCGGGTGCGGGGGCCGCCGGGGGCATCGCGCTGATCAACACCCTGGGTCAGTTCGGTGGCATCGTCAGCCCGGTGATGGTGGGGTACATCCGTGACGTGACGGGGAGCACGACGCCGGCGTTGTATCTGATCGGGGTGGTTGGCCTGCTGGCTGCGGGCTTGCTGTATTGGGCGTTGCCGGAACGGTTGCGGACGCGGGATACGCCCGCGGATTGAGGGATTCAGGGCTGCCCGACCGAGTGGCCGGGTATTCGGTCCGGTTCAGATAGATCCCGTTTCCTGTTGCTGTTTGTGCAACGTTACCCGCGACAGCGCAAAGCGCGTTTTGAAGCACATGCAAGTGAGTGCTGCCGGCGGGGCCGCACTCACCGCTAGCCGCGGTCTTCGCAGGCCTCGCGCCAGGGTGATGACTGCGGCCCAGACGTCGTGCCGGACCAAGCACCTTCACTCAGCATCCGCGCCACACCCCCCGCCAACTGCTCCAAGGTGTACGGCTTGGTCAACATGCGCATGCAAGGCCCGAGAAAATCCGCCCGCGCCAATGCGCCCTGCGCATACCCGGTCAGAAACAGCACCGGCAGGCGCGGCTGGGACTGCTGGAGCATCTCCGCCAACTGCCGCCCGTTCATGCCCGGCAGCCCGACATCGGTCAGCAACAGGTCGACCCGTTTCAACTCGTTGAACAGCTTCAGCGCCTGTTCACCGTCGGCCGCCGTGCGCACGCGATAGCCCAGGGTTTCCAGCACTTCCTGGTTGATCAGGCGCACCGAGTCGTCGTCTTCGACCAGCAGAACTAGCTGCCCTTGCCCTGTATTGGCCTCGGACAGGGGCACGGCCGGCTCCGCTTCGACGCTGCCATGCTCGGGCAGGCAGATGGAGACCGTCGTGCCCTCACCCAACGCGCTGTCGATCGCCAGCCGGCCATTGCTCTGGTTGGCGAAGCCGTACACCATAGAAAGCCCCAGTCCGGTGCCCTGGCCGATGGGTTTGGTGGTGAAGAAAGGCTCGGTGACCTTGTCCAGGTAATCCTTGGCGATGCCCTGCCCGGTATCGCGCACCTGTATGCAGACATGGCGAGGGGTGTCGGTATGCGGCTCCTCGTCCATACGTGTCGACAGGGTCAGTTCACCGCCCTCGGGCATGGCGTCACGCGCATTGAGCACCAGGTTGAGCACCGCATTTTCCAACTGGTTGGCGTCGGCGAAAATCCACGGGTCTTGGGGGCTCAGGTCCAGCCTGAGGGCGATGTTTTCGGTGACGGTGCGCTGCAACAGGTCGGCCAGCGCTTGCAGCAGCTGGTTGACCGAAATCGGTTTGGCATCCAGCGACTGCCGGCGTGAAAAGGCCAACAGCCGGTGAGTCAAGGATGCGGCGCGGCGGGCCGAAGCCAGCGCGGCGTCCATGAAGCGCTCGGTGCCTTCGAGTTGGCCCTTCATCATCCGCAGCTTCATGAGGTCCAGCGCGCTGATCACGCCGGTGAGCATGTTGTTGAAGTCATGGGCAATGCCGCCGGTCAACTGGCCGACGGCTTCCATTTTTAACGACTGGCGCAATTGCTCTTCGGCGCGGGCGCGTTCTTCGCTCTCGGCCTTCAACTGCTCGACGGCGGCGTTCAACTCGCGCGTGCGTGCCGCGACCTGGATTTCCAGTTCCTCGTTGAAGCGCCGCAGCGTCAGGGCGGCCTGTTTCTCCTTGTCGATGTCGACGATGACGGTGGCAGCACCGATGATGCTGCGGTCTTCGTCGTACAGCGGCACGGCACTGACGCGCCGCCACGATTGCTGCCCGTTCGCCTGATGATGGTAGAAGTCCAAACCGCTGACGGCCTCGCCCTTTAAAGCCCTGGCGCCGGGATATTGGTTAGGCTCCAGGCGGTTGCCCTGCGCATCCAGGCCCACCCAGCGCGACACTTCCTTGGGTTGCCTTGAAGGCATGGTGCCGCCGGGCACGTACTGGCGATACAGCGGGTTGCTGACCAGTGCCGCCCCTTCGGTATCCATGAAACACACGCCGACCGGGATGTTTTCCAACAGGATGTTCAACCGACTGCGCTCTTCGGCCAGTTGCGCGACGTTGTCACGCATTTCGAACTGGCGCAGGCGGAAGCGCCACGCCGCGGCAGTCGCGCTCAACAAAGAAGCCGCACTCAGGGGGCGCTCCAACACCACCACATGGCCGGCCGATTTCGGCAGTTTGTGCCGGCCCGTGTCGGCGCTTTTTCCGGCGCCCGCGTCGTTCGAGGCGAGCAGAATGATGGGGATTTCCGACCAGGCAGGTTGCGACGCCAGCGCACGACTGAAACCGAGGACACCGCCCAGGAGGCTTTCTTCGGTGAGGATGACCACCCCGGTGGATTCGTCCAATGCCGTCGAAAGGCTCTGCACGTTGCGATGAACATGCACGGAATAGGTGTCGCCCAGTAGCGCGCAGAGGTTGACGCCATCGCCCTTGTCAGGCGCTGCGATCAGTAATGTCTTGTCTTCGAACGAACACTCGGTCGCCACGGTCGTGCGCTTCCCTCAAAAGCCTGGCGCTTCGATCCGTGTCGATGCGCCAGCAAAAGTAAATCGGCGAAGTATGCAGGCGAGCGCAGGACTGCGCCATGATCGGCCATGGTTTTTTCGAACCGTGCCTGGTTGCCGTGGCTGACCGTCGATGCGCATTTCCTGCTTTGCGTTGCACTCTTCCTGGCCGCATCGCCTGGTGAGCGTATGGCGCGAGATCGGATCGGCTAAAGCACTCAGCGCTTCTTCAGAAATGTTGAACTAAGCGTCGGCCCATCGCCCCTAAGTCAGTGCAGCTTATCTCAAGCCCGGGCCTACCCTGGGCCGTCCACTTACACAATCAAGGTTGAGTGAATTATGAAAAGCGAACAGGTCGAAGGCGTTGTAGAAAAAGTAGCGGGCAAGGCACAAAACGTAGCCGGGAAAATCTTCGGCGATTCGAAGCTGGAAGCCGAAGGCGCAGGCCGTGAAGCCTCCGGTCAACTGACCAAGACCTATGGCGACGCCCTGAACTGCGTGTCGACCTTCGCCAAGGAAAAACCAGTCGCCGCCGCCGCCATCGGCGCCGTGGCCCTGGTCGTGCTGGGCCGTCTGCTGCGCCGCTGAAGCGCGGATAGCCACGCCCATCGCCGAGCGTCGTTCGAAGCGCTCGGCATGAATGCCCAAGTGTCGCATTGCGACACTTGGGCATTTCTTTTGCGCCTGGGTCAGCTGTCCTCAAAGACAGCTATCGAGACCAGTGAGCCGGCAGGACAGGCTCCAGAGCCGTTCGGCCTGCTCGGGATCGACGGCATAGGGCCGCACACCCACATAAGTGGGCGATTCGTCCAAGGCCAAGGCGGCAACGTCGCAATCCTCACAATACAAACCGCCCTTTCCTTGCAACTGTTCCGACAGCGCAGCCCAGACCTGCGTCGCTGCGCCCTGCTGCGGTGTCTTGAAGGTCGGGTCGGCCAATTCGCCGCGCGCGTCGAGCCAACCGGCGGCGATCATCTCCGCCTGCGGTAGGTGGCGCTGCAAGGGCGTAAGGATCTTGCCGGGATGCAACGAGAAGGCGCGCACGCCTTCGTGCCGAGCCAACCGGTCGAGATGCACGGCGAACAACGCGTTGGCGGTCTTCGACTGCCCATAGGCCAGCCACTTGTCATAGCCGTGCGTGAAGTGCACGTCGTTCCAGCGGATGGGCGATGCATGGTGCCCCGCCGAGGACACGACCACCACCCTGGCCCCGCCCTTGAGCGCCGGCCATAACAGGTTCACCAACGCGAAGTGCCCAAGGTGATTGATGGCGAACTGCGCCTCCCAGCCCTGCCCCACACGGGTTTCGGGGCACGCCATGATCCCTGCGCTGGCGATCAGAACATCCAGACGCCGATGCCTTGCCAAGAAGCGCTCGGCGAAGGCATGCACGCTGGCCAGGTCGGCCAGGTCCAAGCGCGCCACTTCCACGCCAGCGATACCGGCAGTTATGGCACGCGCGGCGGCGACATCGCGCGCCGCAACGACCACCCGTGCGCCCGCGCAGGCCAGCGCACGGGTGGTTTCCAGGCCCAGCCCGGAATGCCCGCCGGTGACCAGGGCGGTGGTGTTGGAGAGATCGCGCCCTTCGACGAGCTGCGCCGCCGTGGTGGCTGCATCGAAGAGTGAAGCGATGGGTGTTTGCGGGTCGGCCATGACGCATCCTCGATAAGCTGAAAAAGGCATAAGGAACACAGGCGTCATTGTCCTAACTGGATTTGGGACTGGGAATGCAGCAAAGTCCTGGTTTTTATCGAGATCGTCCGAAGTGCTCGTAGATCCGCTGTCCGAAACCCTGGCCCTGCTCACTACACAAAGCTCATTCTTCGCAGGCTTGCGGGCGGGCGGCGAATGGGCGATCGATTTCCCGCCGCCCGAAGGCGTCAAGTTCAACGCCGTGCTCGAAGGCGCTTGTTGGCTGAAAGTGGAAGGTGTGGAAACGCCCCTCCACCTGGTGGCGGGCGACTGCTTTCTATTGCCGCATCGGCGAGCGTTTTCCCTGTGCAGTGACTTGGCGTTACCCGCCGTGCACTCGGACACGATCTACCGACACGCCGTCAATGGCATCGCCTGTTGCGGTACTGCCGATGACTTTTTCCTGATCGGGGGGCGCTTCGCCTTTGGTGACGAAGCGAACCTCTTGCTGGAAGGCCTGCCCAACGTCGCCGTCGTCAAAAGCGGCTCCGATCAGGCGTCCGTCCTGAACTGGGCATTGCAACGGCTCGCCCAGGAAATGGTCGAGCCCTCGCTGGGCAGTGCGCTCGTGGTCCGGCACTTGGGGCACATCATGCTGGTGCAGGTGCTGCGGCTCTATTCGAGCCAAATGGGCGATGATGCGCCGAGCTGGTTGTCGGCACTCAGCGACCCGCGCATTGGCACGGCCATTCAAGCGATTCACGCCGATCCGGCGCGGGCCTGGACGGTGCAGTGCCTGGCCAAGGTCGCGGGCCTTTCCCGCTCCACCTTCGCGCTGCGCTTCAAGCGCAAATCGGGCGTCTCGCCGTTGGCCTACGTGTTGCGCTGGCGCATGCAGTTGGCGGCGGGATGGCTGAAAAACACCGATACCTCCGTCTCGCGCATCGCGCAAAAGCTGGGCTATGACTCCGACAGTGCATTCAGCCATGCCTTCAAACGTGTCATGGCACGTTCGCCGCGTGAATACAGGCACCAGGCAGTGCCTGTGCTAGAGCGGCGCGCATGACAGCAAGGCAGGGAGGTGCCGTTCACCATGAAGGGAACGTCATCTCCCTTTTGTCGCCACTGCGCCTCGGGGCGATGGGCCTGTGTTCAAGCGAGCCCCTCCGCACGTAGCGCGCGACACACCGCAGGTCGCGCTTTGAGCCGCTGGTACCACGCCTGAAGATGCTGAAAATCGTCGAAGTGGATATCGGCCTTGTAGTAGCTGGTCAGCCACTGCGCCTGCCCCCAACCGATCAAGGCGAACAGATAGGCGTCGGCCACGGTGAACGTCTCGCCCATGAGGTAGGGCCGGCCGGACAGTTGTTCGTCTATCCAGGCGAATCGCTGTTGCAACTTGGGTTTGACCGCGTCGACATAGTGGCCGGCGAGTACGGGGTACAACAGCGGGATAAAGCCCTTGTGCACCTCGGTACTCAAAAAGCTCAGCCATTCCTGGAGCCGATAGCGATCCAGCGTGCCGTGCGCAGGCACCAGCGCACGTCGTGGTTGCAGATCACCCAGATACTGCATGATCGCCGCCCCTTCCCGCAGCACCGTCCCGTCATCCAGTTCGAGCGCGGGTACATAGCCGAACGGATTGACCTCGAGGTAATCCGTGCCCAGTTCGGTGCGGTGTTTCTTGTGATCGACCTTGATCAGAACGGCCTCGAGCCCAAGTTCGTTCAGCACGATGTGCGTCGCCAGGGAACAGGCAGCGGGAATGTAATACAGCTTCATGTGAAGGCTCCAGACCGGTGAGGGAACGCCGCCGGCACTGACGTTCAGGCGGCTCGACTCAGTTTAGAGATCCGGTATAAAAGAGGAAGAACGCACTGTTTTGTTGTATAGGTACAAAATATATACCTACCTGAACTTAGAGCTTGGCCATGAAAAACACCGTCTCGGGCTGTTCCGTCGAAGAGGCGATGCGATTGCTGGGCGGGCGCTGGCGCCTGCTCATCGCGTCCTACCTGCTCGACGGGCCGAAGCGCTTCAATGCACTGCGGCGCGATATTCCAGCCATTTCGCAACGCATGCTGACACTCGATTTACGCGCGCTCGAAGAAGCTGGGCTGGTCAAGCGAACGGTATTCGCGACCGTGCCGGTGACGGTCGAATACGAACTCACCGCCGACGGAAGGCGGCTGGAGCCGGTGGTCGCGGTGATGAAGACGTTTGGGTTGTGGCTCAAAGGGCGCGAATGAAGGTGCGTGTCGTCGATGGGAGGCAATCGGCGTCAGATTGACGGCATGGAAAACCCATCGCAGATCGTAGAACGTGCCCAGCTGCATCAGCTGGACACGCTCCTTTTTTGGTCAATGCATCAAACGCGGTTACTGGCGAGCGTTGGCTTTTTACGCGCCAAGATCCAGTGCGCTTGTAAGCCTGCCCTGACTCAATACTTCCACGTCACCGACGCCATCACGTTACGAGGGTCGCCGAAGTTGCTTTGCGCATAACGCACGCTTTGCAGGTACTTGCGGTCGGTCAGGTTGTTCAGGTTGACCTGTGTGCTCCAGTGCTCGTCGATGTCGTACTTGCCCATCAAACCCAGCAACGCGTATGCGCCTTGGTTGGCGGCCGGCAGGTCGTCGTTCTCGATCTTGCTCTGCCAGGTCAGGTTGCCCCCCACCTTGACCTTCGGCGCCATGGGCAGTTGGTAGGTCAGCGAGCCGTTGAACTGATGGCGCGGGATGAAGCGGCGGCCACGGCTGTTGTCGTCGTCGGTGATGTAGACGTAGGTATAGCCACCGTTGACTTGCAGGCCGGGGGCCAACTCGCCGGAGGCTTCCAGCTCCACGCCGTCGCTGTCGAAGGACTGGGCGTTGTACAGGTAACCGCCCAGGCTGGCGTCGTAACCGGCATAGCTGGCGACGTTGTCCTGCTTGGTGTGGAACACGGCGGCGCTGAAATCGAACCGGTCGTCGAGCAGGCTGCCCTTGATGCCGGCTTCGTAGCTCTTGCCTTCCAGCGGGTCGAGCACCTGGCCCTGCGGGTTGAGCGAATACTGCGGATTGAAGATTTCGGTGTAGCTGGCGTACAGCGCGTACTGCGGGGTCAGGTCGTAGACCACGCCGGCATAGGGGGTGACCTTGCCGTGGATGCGCACGTCGCGCGCGGCATCGTAGCTGACGCCGTCGCTGTCGGCGCTGAGCATACGTGCGCCGGTGATCAGGTGCAGGTCGTCGGTCAGGCTCCAGCGGGCACCGGCGTAGAGGCTCTTCTGGCGATCGGTGTAGTTGGAGGTGTTGGCTGCGTTGACGTCGTCCCAATCGGTCGTGCGCGGGATGCTGCCGTGCAGGGCGTCTTCCAGCGAAACGGGAACATAGTACGAGTCCTTGCCGTACAGCGATGTTTCTTTGTTACGGGTACGCGCCACGTTGGCGCCGAAGGTCAGCTGGTGCTCGCGGCCGCCCAGGCTGATCGGGCCGCTGAAGGAGACGTCGCCGTCCACTTCGCGGTTCTTGTCCTTGTACTTGGACGAGAGGCCCTGATAACCGGTCTCGGAAGCGGCGCTGCTGAGGATATAGAACATCTCGGTATCTTCGCGATGCTCCACACCGGTCAGGGTGACGGTGGATTTCCAGTCATTGTCGAACTGGTGCTGCCACTCGGCGAAGGTACGGATGGTGTGCACGTCCCAATACACCCAAGGCTGCGCGATGTTGCTGGAGCGACCGCTGTAGTGAATGGCATTGCCATTGCTGTCTACCAGGGGCAACGCGCCCCAGCTGGCGCCGTTGGCATTGGTCTTCTGGTCTTCGTAACCGACGGTGAGCGTGTCGCGCTCGCTCAGGTCGAAGGCCAAGGTGCCGCTGAAGATGTTCTTCTCGCGGGAGTAGCGGTCCAGATAGGAATTGCCGGTTTCGTTGGCATACACCAAGCGCCCGCGCACGTTGCCGCTGTCGGTCAGCGGGCCGGACACGTCGAGGTCGACGCGGCGCTTGTCCCATGAGCCTGCGCCCACGGTCACCGAAGCCTGGGGTTCGTAAGTCGGGCGCTTGCGCACGAAGTTGACGGTGGCCGAGGGGTTGCCATTGCCGGTCATCAGGCCGTTGGCACCGTGCAGGATGTCCACCTGCTCATAGGGCGCCATGTCGAAATCACCCACCAGCAGGCCGTTGGTCAGGGGCATGCCCATGCCGTCGTACTGGAAGTTGGTGATGTCGAAACCACGCGCGGTGAAATAGGTGCGGTCGGTCTCGACCTTCTGCACGTTCACCCCAGGCGTACTGGTGAGCACGTCGCGGATGCTGTTGAGCTTGAAGTCGTCCAGCTGCTCGCGCTTGATCTCGGTGACGCCCTGGGGCGTCTGCTTGGCGGTGAGGTTCAAGCGGGTGGTCGTGCTGCTGGGCTTGCCTTGGTAACCCGCCACCGGTGCGCCGTCCTGCGCAACTGAAGTGGTGTCGATGGTGGTGGCCGGCAGGTTCAGGATGCTGTCCTCAGCATAGGCCTGATTGAAGATACTGAGCGTGATCAACGACAGCGCTGACACGGTCAGAGGAATGGGTTTGCGCATGGACGGCAGAAGCTCCTACAAGCTTGCGAATGATATTGGTTCGCAATCATGCCATTCGGCATTTACGGCAGCAATACGGCCCACGTAATTTTTTGACATATTTTTCACAACCGCAGGCTGCGCTTGAGGCGAACTGTCAAACGGCCTGGCTGAGCACTCGTTGAATCTTGCTCAAGGTTCCCCGGTTCGAGTCGATGAATGAAAAGGCCACCCAGCAAAACCAACGTGCCCGGCCCACTTCCGACGCAACAAGGACCGCTCAATGCATTCCGATAAAGCCGACCCCAAGGGTTATTACTCGATACTGGGTCTGCTCCCGAGCGCCACCGAAGCACAGATCAAAACCGCCTACCGCCGACGCGCCATGGACTTGCACCCCGACCGCAATCCCGGCCGCGACACGACCGAGCAGTTCCAGCACCTCAACGACGCCTATGCCGTGCTGTCGGACCCTGCGGCCAGGGCCAAATACGAGGCTTATCTGATCAAAGGCGGCGGCAGCGGACACACAGCCTCAGCGGTGCCAACGCCCATCGTCTGCGCCGGATGCGCGAAGATTTCCGCGCAGCCTCGGGTGGTGGTGTTCCCTTCGGTCAGAAGCTTTCTGCTGGTCGCCGTGCGCAAGCCCATCGCCGGCGTGTTCTGCAGCGAATGC
This sequence comes from Pseudomonas sp. MLB6B, assembly GCF_054508135.1. NCBI lineage: Bacteria > Pseudomonadati > Pseudomonadota > Gammaproteobacteria > Pseudomonadales > Pseudomonadaceae > Pseudomonas > Pseudomonas sp. MLB6B. The sequence goes on from NZ_CP199313.1 coordinate 4,103,630, forward strand.
GCGCACAAGGCGGCGCTCAAGGCCTCGGCCGTCACCTGGGTGCTCGGCTGGTGGAGCATTCCGTGGGGGCCGCTGTATTCGCTGCAGGCCTTGGTCACCAATCTGCTTGGCGGTACCCAGCCGCCGCTGGACAACGCCCGCATGCTGGGCCACCAGGCGTACTACTTCCGCGCCACCGGCCGGCCGGACCTGGCGCAGTCGCTGGCCCAGCATGCGCTGGCGTACTGCGGCAAGATTCCCAACACCCTGAGCAAAGGCGGCGCGGCGGGCGAAGAGAAGACCCGTTTGACGCACAACCTCGAAGCCTTGATCCGGCAATTGGGCACGCCCGCCGAAGCCAAGCAGTTGAAGAACAGTTGGGGGCTGTTGCACGCGCGTTTCTTCGTGCAGGCGGCGGCCTTGGTGCTGGTCGTGGCGGGCGTGGCCTGGGGCGTGGCGAATACGTCGTTGTCGCGGTATTTCACCTTCTCGGAACCGGCACCCTCCTCCGCCCAGCCCTTGACTGCGGACGCCACGGGCATGCCGGGACCTGACGCGGTCAGGGACGCCTTGCGCAACCTGGACGCCAAGCCTGCCTACGTACGCCCCGCCACGGCGCCGAACGGCTTGCCCTGGCCGCGCACGGCGGGTTATCTCGCGGGCGAGCCGCAGGCGATGAGCACGGGGTATTCGCAGATCGTCATCGACAACAGCCGCAATACGGCCGATGTGCTGCTCAAGCTGGTCGCCCTGCAAGACGACGGCGCGCAGACGGCTCGGCAGGTGTTCGTGCCGGCCCACGGTCGATTCACGCTCGAGCACATCACGCCCGGTCGCTATGACGTGCGTTACCGGGATCTGGACTCGGGGGAATTGTCCCGCTCGCAGCCGCTGCAACTGACCGAGAAGACCACAGCGCGGGGCACGGAATACAACATCACCACCGTGACCCTGTACAAGGTCGCCAGCGGTCAGTCGGCGAGCCTGCGGCTGTCAGAGGATGAGTTCTGATCGAGTGGATCAGGGCTGTCCAGGCCCTTGGCGACGCTGAAAGCGACTGACCGCGATCTGCACCACCAGCGCCACGATGCACAGCACGCCGATCTTCCAGTTGGCGCTCATGCCGTAGTGTTCGCACACTTGGCCCACGCCCAGCACGCTGACGAAGATGGCGGCGGGGACGACTAATCTGTTCATGCAAGGCTCCTCTGATTGGCGCCGAGAGCATACGGGTTCAGGCCAGGCCTTGCACCAAACGGCTAGCGGCCACCCTCGTGCGCTGCCCGTGCGCGCCGAATGCGCTGGGCCAGGTCATAGGCCTCGCCGCGCAACTCATCGAAACGCCGGTTCAGCTCGGCATACCCCGGCTTCCAGGAAAACCCGTGGCTGTCGTAGCGCTGCCCCAGCACCAGGTCGTTGAACGAGCCCATGCCGCCGTAGGCCGACAGCAGGTAGCGGATGGCGTCGGGGTCGCCGTCGAGCAGGCGTGTCCGCGCCGTACGCATCCAGCGGCTCCAGTGTTGGTCGCCGTCGCTTTCCAGCAGGCAGGCGAGTGCTTCGAGGACGTCGGCGAGCGGTGAATGGGCGTTGTTCATGGTCGAACCTCTTCAACGGTAAAACTGCGATTGCTAGATTAATGCTCGATAGCCAACTGACTGTGCAACCAAGCCAGCACCGCCTGCACCTCGCCCCGCGCCTCGGCACCGTCGCACGTATACACCGAAATCGCCTGCGGCAGCTGCACGCTCTGCGCGCAGGCCTGCCGCAAAGCCCCCTCCTCGATCAGTTTGCCCGCCGTGCGGCGCCAGCCCAAGGCGATGCCATGGCCTGCGACCGCCGCTTGCAGCATCAACGGGTAGCTGTCGAACACAGTGCCGGGCGAGGGATCGACCTGGGCCAGCGAAAAGGTGCCAAGCCAATCGGCCCAGGTCATGAAATCGTGCGCCATGGCGCGGTAATGCAGCAATCGGTGCGTGCTAAGCGCTTCGAGGCTGAGCGGCCCGGTACTGCCAAGGTAACTCGGGCTGCACACGGGGAAGACTTCGTCGGCCGCCGTGAAGGCCAGCCGATGTCGGCCACTGGCACGCCCGGTGGTTTGCAGCGCGACATCGAAAGGGTCGGTGAACTCGGCAAGCGGTCGCGTCGAAGTCACCACTTGCACTTCGATGTCGGCCCGGACATCGCGGAAGGTGGCCAATCGCGGCATCAACCAGTGGAAGGCTTCGCACAGCTGGCAGAACAACACGACGCGCGCGTGCCGCTGCGCCTGGCGCAGTGAGCCCGCCCTGTCGGCGATGGCGGTCAACGCCGCGCTCACGGCCTCGCTCAACCGGCGGCCTTCGTCGGTGAGAAACACCGCGCGATTGCGCCGCACGAACAGTTTCACGCCGAGGTTTTCTTCAAGGCCGCGAATCTGCCGGCTGATCGCGGCCTGGGTGAGGTGCAGCTCTTCGGCAGCTCTAGAGAAACTTTCCAGGCGCGCGGCCGCCTCGAACGGCAGCAGGCTGGTCAGCGGCGGCAGGGTTTTTCTGAGGTCATTCATAATCGTGGGTTATGCGTTCAGGGCTGAAAACTCGTTTGTGGCGCATGGGCAATCCTAGCCATCCTTGGCCGACACGCCAGCCGAGTTTGCCCATGACCACTCCCCGGTCGACGCCGACCACCGGTATAGGGCTGGCCACTCTGGCGACCCTGGCCTGGTCGCTCAACTTCATCGCGCCCCATGTCACGGGCGCCTACGGCCTCTACGATCTGCTGGTGGTGCGCTTTCTGTTCGCCGGCGCAGCGGGGCTGGCGGCCGTGATCCTGTGGCGTGGCCGTTTGCGCTGCCTAGGGCGTGGGCAGTTGGCCTTGGCGGCGATGCTGGGGGTGATCGGCTACTTAGGTTACGGCAGTTGCATCGCGGCGGGTGTGGTGTTCGGCGGGCCGGTCTTGACGGCCACCCTGGTCGGGCTGGTGCCCGTGCTGCTCGCCCTGTTGGGCAATGCACGGGAGCGCCGGGTGCGCTGGCGCAGCTTGGCCGTGCCGCTGGGCTGCATCTTGTTCGGGCTCTTGTGCTCGACGCTGGGCAGCCCGAGTGCGGCGCAGACGGGTGCGACCGCATGGGGCGCGGGCTTTGCGGTCTTGGCCGTGGCCTTGTGGCTGCTCTTCAGCTTGCTCAACCAACGCGCCGTAGACGGTTTGCCTCCAGCGCTCACCAGCCTGTGGACCGGCCTGATGATGAGCGGTGCCGGCGTGGTGACGCTCTGCCTGATACCGCTGTTGCGGGGGCTGGGCCTGTCGCGATTTCCGAGCGCGGATTTCGGCATCGTCCAGGCGGGCCACTTCTACCTCTGGGCCGCCTTCATCGCACTCGCGTCGTCGGTGGTCGGCGCCTGGGCCTGGAACGCCGCGACCCAGCGCCTGCCCATGGTGCTGTCGGGGCAGTTGATCTGCCTGGAGTCCTCGTTCGCGGCGCTGCTGGGCCTGTGTTTCGAAGGGCGCTGGCCTACCGCGCTCGAACTGGCCGGCTTGCTGGCCGTGCTCGTCGGCGCTGCCTTGACGGTGGGCAACCTGCTGCGCGCAACTGATCGACGCACTTGAACGTTGGCCTGCGTGCCATGACCCAACCTTGGGACTTTCAACGAAACGCGGAAAGTCTTCCGGCGAAACGCCTGTATCCGAGCGGGTGCAGCGCGCCTAGCCTGTCACTTTCCCCAAACCAGGAGCCCCGCCCATGAAAGCCATCGTATTCGACACCCCCGCCCTGCCCATCGACGACGCCCGTTCGCTGTACGACCACACCCTGCCCACCCCTACCCCCGGCGCGCGCGACCTGCTGGTGGAGATCAAGGCCATCGCCGTGAACCCGGTCGACACCAAGGTGCGCGCCCGAAGCACCAGCGACCAGCCGCAAGTGCTGGGCTGGGATGCCGTAGGTGTGGTGCGCGCAGTCGGTGCCGAGGTCACGCTGTTCAAAGAGGGCGACGAAGTGTTCTACGCCGGTGCCATCGACCGCCCCGGCAGCTACAGCGAATACCACCTAGTCGACGAACGCATCGTCGGGCACAAGCCGCGCAGCCTGGACAACGCCAGCGCCGCTGCCTTGCCACTGACCTCCATCACCGCCTGGGAACTGCTGTTCGACCGCCTGAGCGTGCAGGAGAACGGCGGCCAGGGCCAGAACCTGCTGGTGATCGGCGCCGGCGGCGGCGTGGGCTCGATCCTCGTGCAGCTCGCCCGTCAGCTCACGCAACTGACCGTGATCGGGACGGCGTCGCGCCCCGAAACCCAGGCCTGGGTCGAGCAACTGGGCGCGCACCATGTCATCGACCACTCCCAGCCCTTCGCGGCGCAACTGGAACGGTTGCAGCTCGGCCCCATCGACCACGTCATCAGCCTGACCCACACCGGCAGCTACCTGCCGCAGATCGTCGACGTGCTGCGCCCGCAGAGCCAGCTGGCGCTGATCGACGACCCCGAGCAGCTCGACATCATGCCGCTCAAGCGCAAATCGCTGTCGGTGCACTGGGAGCTGATGTTCACCCGCTCGCTGTACCACACCGACGACATGATCGAGCAGCATCGCCTGCTGGAGCGGGTGTCGGCCCTGATCGACGAAGGCGTGATCAAGACCACCCTGGGCGAGCATTTCGGCACCATCGACGCGAACAACCTCAAGCGTGCCCATGCCCTGCTGGAAAGCGGCAAGGCCAAGGGCAAGATCGTCCTGGAAGGGTTCTGATCGATCGCAGCCGAAGGATTCCAACATGAAGACGCTATTCAAAGCCGCGGGCCTGGCCCTGGCAGTTTCGTTCGCTGCCGGCGCGCTTGCCAGTGAGGCCGCCAGCCCTCGTCTGGAACCGGTGCACGCCTTCACAGGCGCGATGCCCACAGGAGTGACGGTGACACCGACGGGTCGGATTTTCGTCAATTTCCCACGCTGGGGCGATGACGTGCCCTACACGGTCGCGGAGATCGTCGACGGGCGCCTGGTGCCCTACCCCGACCAGAAGACCAACACGCCCGATCCGAAGCATCCGGCCGACGCCTTCATCAGCGTGCAAAGCGTGGTCGCCGACAGCAAAGGCCGCGTATGGGCGCTAGACACGGCCGCGCCCAAGTTCGCCGCGCCCACCCGCGGCGGCGCGAAACTGGTGGCCATGGACCTGCGTTCGAACGCCGTGGTGAAAACGGTCGTGCTGCCTGAAGCGGTCGTGCTGCCCACGACCTACGTCAACGATGTGCGTTTCGACTTCCGGGTCGGCGCCGAGGGCACGGCGTACATCACCGACTCTTCGGTGAGCGGCCCCGGCGGCATCATCGTGGTGGATCTGGCCAGCGGCAAGGCGGTGCGCCGACTGTCGGGGGCCAGATCCACTTCGGCCGACCCGGCTTTCGTGCCACAGATCGAAGGCAAGCCCGCGCTGGTGACACGCAATGGCAAAGGCGAAGCCGAGGTGTTGACCATAGCGACCGATGGCATCGCCTTGTCCAGCGATGGCAAGACGTTGTACTTCTGCCCTTTGTCCAGCCGACACCTGTACGCGGTGCCGACCGAGTTGCTGCGCAACCCGCAGGTCAGCGAGACGGCACTGGAGCAGGCGGTGGTCGACCTGGGCGAGAAAGGCGCTTCGGACGGTATCGAAGCCGCTGCCGACGGCGCGGTGTACGCAGGCGATTACGAACACAACGCCATCCGCAAACGCCTGGCCGACGGTCGTTGGCAGACGGTGGTCGAGGATGCGCGGATGCTCTGGCCGGACACCCTGTCGATCGGCCCGGACGGCTATCTGTATGTCATCGCCAACCAACTGCACCGCTCGGCGAACTTCAACGATGGGCAAGACAAGCGCATCAAGCCCTATGAGCTGTTGCGTGTGAAGATCGACGCCCAGCCCGCGAAGATGGACTGAAGCGCCTTCATTCCGATGAGCGCGGCGCTCGCCCTCCATGTAACTGGTAACGCATGGGGGTGCGAGCGCTCTTGCCGTTCACACCCCCACCGTCCAATACAGCTCCAACCGCTCCGCCAGAAACGCCCGTAGCGCCTGCATGGCCGGTGTGAGCGAGGTGCGGTGGGCGCACACCAGTTGCAAAGGCGCCGGCTGTCCCTGTTCGCCCGGAAACAACTCGATCAAACGCCCGCTGCGCAGATCGTCCAGCACGTCCAGCCGCGACTTGTAGACGATGCCCAAGCCGGCCACGCCCCAGCGCCGCACCACATCGGCATCGTCGCTGACGCGGTTGCCGGTGACCTGAACGGTCATGCCGCCGCTGGGCAGATGGAAGCACCAGCGCTCGTAGGTCTGGTCGCCCATCACGTAGCGCAGGCAGTTGTGTGCAGCCAAATCCTGCAATTTTTCCGGCCGCCCGTGCCTTGCCACGTAGTCGGGCGAAGCGCACACCGTGCGGCGGTTCCAGGGTGCCAACGCCAGCGACACCAACCCCGAGTCGGCCAGTTGCCCGTAGCGGATGCTGGCGTCCAGTTGCTGCCCCACCAGGTCGGCCATCTGGTCGCTGATGTGCAGTTGCAGCAGCACCTTGGGGTGAAGTTGCTGAAAGGCGTCGAGCCAGGGCAATAACAGGTTGCGGCCAATGTCGGAGGGCATGGACAGGCGCAGGGTGCCGGCGATTTCGTCGCGGCCTTCGTTGAGCGCCACTTCGCCATTGCCCAGCGCATCCAAGGCCTGACGCGCGTGGGCCAGATAGCGCTCACCGTCATCGGACAAACGCAAGCGCCGTGTGGAGCGCACGAACAGCCGCGCGCCTAGGCTGCGCTCCAGGCGCTGCACGGCGCCGCTGGCCAGGGCGGGCGAGATGTCCAGCAGCCGGGCGGCAGCGGAAAAGCTACCGGCCGAGGCGGTGGTGACGAAGACTTGGAGGTCATCGATGCGGATTATCTTCTTTGAAGACAAGGCTAGTGTTCCACCGAAATATTCAATCGCGATCTGAGTGAAAGAGATCAGCACTTCAATTGATTCAAATAATAATCAACAAAAATCTCCAGCACCTTCATACTTACTATTTGCCGGAACGGCTGAAATTAGGTGTTTTTACCCCTCCCCTACGCTTGATCCGAGCAGCAACCCTGAATATATCCGGCATGTTTATTTTGGTTTCGGTTCGATACTCGACAACACCGATATTTTCGAGCGAATCGAGAAGCAGGGACTCTTCGTCACTCGAAGACTTTGAAAGTTCGACTGGACCGGGTAAATCTGTTTCTATTTCATATATTTCCTTGACCGTTTTCCGCTCTTTCCAGCGCGCGACAAACGCGTCTGGTGAGCAGGGCACTTCTAAGCCTGCCAAGTCGGTGAGCACCTGCTCAATCCAAGGATAATCCTCAGAGAGCTGTGCAACTCGAATTTCGGAGGCAGATTGGACACCCTCTCTAATCCCGTGATGATCTATAACCGTCGAGCTCGGTTTTTGACGAACAGATGCGGCGCGCTGCAACGTCACCAGAAAGCTACGCGGCGTTGTTTCCTGAAAGGCGTCAGCCAAGTGGTCAATTATCCAAGTATAGGTTCTACCCCGACGATGGTCACTCCCCATGTACTCTCCAGCGATGAGGGTGAATGCTTCTCTTTGCTTGTCTGGCTCCTCTATTTTTGAATAGGCTCTCAAGCTTGAACCGGCGACAGCCTTATATATCTTCGCAAAAGAAGTTTCAGATCTAGGATTTTTATGAAGCTGCTGAAAAAACAATCCATACAGCTCGGTAGGGTGCCAACGAAGCTCAACCTTGGCAGCAGTCAATTTCGATGCATCAGGAAAAGCAAACACTGTTTTATCTTTATATTGGTCAGTACGCATGAAAACCTTTGCCCTCATGCATGAGTAACCTTGCATCCCTAAAGCCAAGGTCAAAACCCCGCGTGTCAACGGGCGGATCTCCTCCCAGCTTTTACCCAACCGATCAAGCGCATCAAATACGAGAATGAATTTTTTATTTTGCGATCTAAAATAATTGTCGGCTTTTCGAAGCAGCTCTTCACATTTCGCTGGATTATCATCAACCCATTCAACAAGCTCGGAAAAGTCGGATTTTATTCGAGCACTGGAGTACTTTTTAGTCGCCTTTAGAAGCACGGCAGTCCAAATACTCTCCGAATCAAATCCACACTTCAGAAGCCTACTCAGAACTTTTGGCGACGGCGCTACGCCTTCTACCTCAGCCGCGTTCTGATGGAATCCAAGTTCAACCTCAGTCGAATTCAAAAAATCGTATGAGTAACGCTTTGCGACATCTTTTCTGGTTTTTTCATTTGCCAAAGCGCCAGACCATACGCTTTTTCCAGTACCTCGATTACCTACAATCAAAGACCTTTCAAAGTCGAGTGCAGCCTTATGTGTTGGCGGCGTGTAAAGCTCGTCGAGCGAAAGTGGCCGAGTAGCAGTGGATGAAGAATCCGGTTTAAATTCGGCAATGACTGTACGCAAGTGATTGATATCATGATCTTCAAGCTTCATTGCAACTCCAATCGCTCGCAGAGTTTATCGATAAATATGCCGAAGCTGGGTTCAATAACAGCAGGATCGTTTTGCTTCAGCTCAACATTCAGCGGATCATACTCGTAGAACTCAGGCGCTACAAATATTGGCCATGCGTAATGAGGGGCTGTGGCGTCATCAAGGTCAAACCCAAAGGCCTCGGTCAGCCCACCTGCCGACTCGTCACCGTCGATTTCATCGTAAAGGTAGTCACCGAAAAGATCAGCTGCCTGGTCTCGGAATTTTTTTAATGAATTCTCGTTGGGGCTTGCCTTAGCGTGAACGATTTTAATTTTATAGCGCCAGTCAGCCTGATCACTGGCCTCTGACTTATGGCGGGCAAGGTGAGAAAAGAAGTACCTGTACCCATCCCACGTCTGAGCCGTGTCTACGCCAAAAAACAGAACGTCTGCACCCAGTCCTTGCACGGTAGCAGCCGTGCTTTCGTTCAAACCTGCTCGCGCATCGACGAAGACAACATCGTATTTTCTCAGCTCGCACAACCGTGATACCAGCTCCCTTGTTTTATCGAGGAAGGTAAGCGGCTTGCCGTTTTCATCAACCACCTCCAGATACGCCCGTGAAATCTTACCCAACACATTCTGTGGGTATGCGATGCACGCTCGACCAGCGGCCGGTACGATCGTAAAGCATCCGCCTGAAGCGCTTGAGAACACGTCTTCCTGCATTGAATTTAAAAAATCACTGTCTATCTCGGTCCTACCGAATTCAACGTAAAAATCCAGCGCGCCATACAGTGGGAGGGCTGTTTTCTCTAAGAACATGCCACCAATCCCTGGCGCCTCCAGATCCAAATCTATAGCTAGAACCGATTTCCCAGCAGCCGCGAGGTGTACAGCCGCTACCGACAGAGCCGTACTGCGCCCGACACCGCCTTTTAAACTTGAAAACACCACTACTTTTGGAGCATTTTCGATAGGCTGTTGAATATCACGAACCCAATCGCCCCCTACGATGCGCCTTTCTCTATATCTGATAAAGATACCGTCACTGACGCCCTCGCTGACAACAAACTCAAATCTATCCAGGCTTTTGTCTTCGAGCGAACAATCATAAAGCTCAGCAGGCGTAGCCAGACAAGGCTTAGCGGCATACATGCCTAACTTTGCCTCAAGCTCACTGGAGAAATTAGAAAGTTGTATAGCGTCGAGAGCATCCCGCACCACGACGGTAACGAAGCCATCTGCATCACGCAGAATCAAGTTCGACTCTAAAAAACCCTCTCCAAACCTCAAAATGATCAGATCAACCAGCCCAGGGAGAACGTCGTCATACCTAGTCAGCGTCATTTCGCCACCCTCAAGTCAACGGCGTGTAGCAGGGCGTAGGCTTGCTGCCGCCAGACCATATATTGCTCTCGATCGACTACACCATCATCAGAATACCTCGCTTCTACTGCCCATCCAGACATGAACATGGGGTTTTTCAAAATCGTGTAAATTCCTGACTGACGCCTCTGATTGAGCAACCGCTTCGCGACCTCTGTCAGTTCCGGAAGATGCTTTCGCACCCCGTCTGCATCTGGCCTCAATGCGCCGACCCCATGCTTTATAGAACACTCCGCTGAAAACCCAACGAGATGCCCTGCCCCGTCCCAACGTTCGGAAGCCGCTAATATTTCAGCGTCGCTGAAGTGCCTTACTGCTGCCGCCCCATAAAAATCTGCCATTCACTTGTCCTTTTGATTTGGGCAATCCCACACACTGGCTGCTCTAGAATTAATACTCCACAAAAATTCGCAGAAAGCCCGCAAACCCTTAGCGACACACCCTTATAAACAGCAGCCTTCAACAGGTGAAAGCATGCATTTTTATAATCCTAAAAGCAATACTGCCCTCCATAAGCAATTAGAATCACTTCTTAATATTCAATCACTGTTTCTTGTAACCCAATATTTAATATTTCCTCCCTCTCTGTTTGATCCAGAAAAACCTTGACTAAGGTTTGCGCACTGCTGACCTAGGCCGTGGGATGAAGACCCGAAGGGCGCGAGAGAAGCACCGCTCAGCGTTCCATGGCGCGTAAACTCGCGCCTACAACGAGGGAAAGTCGTAGGATTTTTCCATCACGCAGCTTGGAATGGACCACCCATGCAGATCGACGAAGAGCTCACCCTGAAGAAGCTCGAAATATTTCTCGCCTTCATGCACAGCGGCAACCTGGCCCGCGCCGCCAGTGCGCTGGACACCAGCAGCGTCAGCGTGCACCGGGCCATCCACTCGCTGGAAAACGCCTTGCGCTGCCCCTTGTTCAAACACGAAGGGCGCACGCTGACGCCGCTGGAGAGCGCCTACGTGCTGGAAGAAAAAGCGCGCAAGCTGATCCAGGACACCAGCGAGATGGTCCGCGCCACCCGCGAGGCGGCCGGCTTCTCCGCCGAGCGTTTCAAGCTCGGCACGCTGTACTCGCTGACGGTCAAGACCGTACCGCAGTTGATCATGGGCCTGAAGCTGCGGCGCAGCGCACTCAACATCGACCTGACCCTGGGTTCGAACGTCGACCTGATGTACCGCCTGAAGAACCTGGAGCTCGACGCGATCCTGGTGTCGCTCAACGAAAGTACCTGCGACCCGGCCTGCGAGCAGTTGCCGCTGTTCTCCGACGACATCTTCCTCGCCGTGCCCAACGAGTCGCCCTTCGCCCAGGAGCAGGAGGTGGACCTGGCGGACCTGGCCCACTCCACCTTCATCACCCTCACCCAGGGCTTCGCCACCCACCGCGACGGCGAACGGGTGTTCCAGCAGGCGGGGTTCGAGCCGAACGTGGCCATGCAGGTGAACGACATCTTCACCTTGCTGAGCATGGTCAGTTCGGGGGTGGGCTATGCGCTGCTGCCGGGGCGGATTTCGGCGGTGTACGAGAACCGCATCCGGCTGATCCCGTTGCAGGCGCGCTACCGCTTGCAGCAGCACATCGGCGTGCTGTTCCTCAAGACCCGCGAGCGTGACCCGAACCTGTTGGCGCTGGTCGCCGAGTGCCGCATGTACAGCCTGCAAGGCGATCAGCGCCAAGGTGTCGCCCCGGTAGTGTGAGTCAGGGGCACACATGCCTCAGGCCGGCAGCGACTCCCCGCGCAGAAAGACGGGAACGTCGGCCCTGGAAGGGGGATGAATACCGCCACCCCGGCGCTACGAGCCGGGGCTTGCGACGGTCAAGCCTCAGCCCACCAGCCCTCGCACGCAGAAGTACAGCACCGACGGCCCGAGCAGGCAGCCAAGACCTGTATGGAAAGTGGCCGTCAACGCACCGTAAGGCACCAGGCGCCGGTCGGTCGCCGCCAAGCCTGCGGTGACGCCGCTCACCGTGCCGGCCAGGCCGCCGAAGACCATCGCCGAACGCGGGTTGTCCAGTGCCAGCAGGCGCGCCGAGACCGGGGTGAACACCATCACCAGAATCGCCTTGATCAACCCGGTGGCGATCGACAGGGCCATCACGTCCGAGGTGGCGCCCAACGCAGCACCGGTGATCGGCCCGACGATGTAGGTCACCGCTCCCGCGCCGATGGTGGTGAGGCTGACCGCATCGCGGTAGCCGAAGCTCCACGCCACCGCCACCCCGACGATGAAAGGCAATACGGTGCCCAACAGCAGCGCCACCACGCCGATCATCCCTGCCTTGCGCGCTTCGGTGGCCTGCACTTCGAAGGCCGTGGCGACGATGGCGAAGTCGCGCAGCATGGCGCCGCCCATCAGGCCGATGCCGGAGAACAGCGTGAGGTCGGCCAGGCCCTTCTGCCCGCCGGTGAGCGTGCCGCCCACCCAGGCCAGCACCAGGCCGATGACGATGGCGATCGCCGAGCCATGCACGCGGCCGAACGTCAGGCGCTTGGAGAGGATCACCGACAGCCACATCACCGCGCCCACCACCGCGAACGCGGTGACCAGGCCGTTGTGTTCCAGCGCTTTGAGAATGAGGTCCATGTCAGCGCCCCCCTGCCGGTACGGCGACAGGCTCGACAGCGGCCACCGGCAGTTCCTGCGGCAGCGGCTCGCCGCGGTGCATGCGGCTGATCAAGGCGATGGTCAGGCCACACACCAGCACCGATCCGACGGCGGCGATCAGCGCCACCGGGCCGCCGTGCAGGGCAGTGACGACGTTCTGCTGCGCCGCCATGGCCACCACGATGGGGATGTACAGCGCGCCCCAGAAGCCGACGCCGAACTCGCATTCCTTGCTCATGCCGCCGTTGCGCTGCATGTACAGGCGGGCGCAGATCAGCAGGATCATCGCGATCCCGACGCCGCCGACATTGGATTTGACGCCCAGCAGCACGCCGAGGAAGTCACCCAGGATGACCCCTGCAAGCGTGCAGATGGCCAGTAGTGCCACACCGTAGATAATCATTGTCGTTGTCCTCACGTTCAGTCGAAGTTGCTTGTTGTTGTTCTTCGAAATGCGGGCAATCAAGGGTCGCTGCTCACCTCCCGCCGTATCAGGGCATTCAAGGTATCGCGGCGCGTGCCTTGGCAGGCGACCACGGTGCCGCGGGTGAAGACGCGCCGGGCCAGGCCGCTGAGCACCACACCGGGGGGCAGTTCGACGAGCAGGCGCACACCACGCTCATGGGCGTTGCGCAGGGTCGCGTACCAGTCGACGGTGCGGCACATGTTGAAGGCCAGGTCATCGCGCAGGGCCTGTGGGTCGTGCAGCCGGCGTGCGCAGGTGCTGCTCAGGTAGCCCAGGGTCGGGCGCTTGATCGGCACCTCGGCGAAGGCCTGGGCCAGCTCGCGCGCGGGCTCGTCGAGCAGCGCGCAATGGGACGGTACGCTCATGGGCAGGCGCTTGGCGGCGCTGGCGCCGAGGGCCAGTGCGCGGGTGGCGCAGGCAGCCATGGCCGAGTCGCTGCCGGCGATCACATGCTGGTTGTCGGCGTTGATGTTGGCCAGGAACACCGGCGCCGGGGAAGCTTCGATCAGGCGTTCCACGGCAGTGCGGTCCAGGCCGAGGATGGCGGTCATGCCGTAGCCTTCGGGGTAGGCCCGTTGCATCAGCTCGCCACGCTTGGCCACCAGGCGCACGGCATCGTCGAAGGCCAGCGCGCCGGCGATCACCGCCGCCGGATAGGCGCCGATGGACAGACCGCTGACGTACTCGGGCGCAGGGTTGTCCTCCAGCAACAGGCGCGCCTGGGCGACGCCCATCACCAACAGGCAGAGCTGCACCGCGCGGGTGTCGGCCAGGGCCTGCGCGCTGTCGAGGTGCAGCACCGGTTCGCCCAAGGCTTCGCTCGCCTCTTCCAGGCAGGCGCGCACCGTGGGTGTGTTTGGCAGTTCATGCAGCATGCCGGCCCGCTGCGCGCCCTGGCCGGGGAAGGCGAACAAGCTGCTCATGCGCGTATTCCCGAAAATGCCGAAGTGCCTTCGACCCAGCAGGCGCGCAACCTAGGCGTATCGGGCAGTGCCCGCAGCATGCCGGCCTCTCGCAAGCCCCGGCCGGAGAAGAAGAACGAGCTGCTCATGTAGGCACCTCTGCGCAGGCCCAAGGGTCTTCGACCAGGCAGGCACCTGCGCAGCGCTTGAGCAGTACCCGTCGTGCCGTGCCCGCCCAGTCGCCCAGCGCGACGGCGCCTTGGGGCGTTTCCAATTGCAGATCGACCCGGCACGGCATTGCCGCCAGTGCTTCGAACAAGGCCTGCGCCTGGCTGCGGGACCAGGGCGCGGGGGTACGCAGCACTAGGTCGAGGTCACTCTCACCGTGCAGCACCACCGCACCGGTCGCCAACTGATAGCCCACCCCGCCGGTCGGGCCCCAGCTCAGACCGGTGACCTCCAACAACGGCGCCACGGCTTGCAGCGCGCGTAGCGCAGGCAGCTCGACCTCACCAGAAACCCGCAACTGCTCGGGCCGGCACCGGCGCTGTACGCAGGCGACAGGTAATTCGGCCGCCCACCGCTGCGAGCGCTGCGCGCCGCGCACGCCCACCGCCACCCGCCCCGCCGCCACCAGCGCACGCCGTACCACCACCGGCTGGCCGGCGAGCAGCACCTGCCGCACCCAGTCGGGTGTGTTGGCGGCCAGGTGCCCGGGGCGCAGGCCCCACAGCAGGTCGTGTGGATTCATGGCGTCACCATTGCGCGCGCAGGCGCTCGCGCACCAGGCTCGACATCGCCCGGTTCGGCGCGCCCAGGCGCGAGCGCAGGTCGGTGCTGTCGCCGATGTCCTGCACGGCGCGCACCAGCATGTCGCGCACGCTGTCGATGTCGTCGGGGCCGGGCTGCTCGATGGCCTCGACCGCCACCCGTTCCCACAGCAGGCCCAGGGAGGCGTAGCTGGCGAGGTCGTAGGCCATGGGCGGCACCTTGGCCGCCAGCGTTTCCAGTTCCTCGACGCTGCGCAGGGTGATGCGCGCGGCGGCGGCCTTGCCCATGGCGTGCACCATCACGCCGGGGTCTTCCAGCGCGATCAGCCGCTGGGCCTGGTAACCGTGGGCGAGGAACGCCCCGGACATGGCCTTGCCCACCAGCAGCCCAACTACCGGGTGGCCGGCCAACCGTGCCCGGGCATAGGCGTCCACGGCACCGGCCAGGGCCTGGTGGATGCCCAACGCTTCCTCGCGGCGGCCATAGGCCTGGCTCGGCACGTCGACCACCGCCACCAGCACCCGTGCCGGGCCGCCCGCGTCGGCGTCGATGGCATCATCGACCGCCTTGGCCAGCCCCCAGCCTTCGAGCAGCCCCACCTCGCCTTGGCGGGCGCGCGGGAACGGGTTCTGCGCGTCCGGCACTATGGCGAGGAAGCGTGCGGGACGGTTGCCCAGTTCGCCGTCGATGACCTTCACCGAGGCGGGAAAGCCAGGCAGTTCTCGGCCTGCGGCCAGCGCTCGAATCCACTGCAATCCTCGGCTCATGGCTGTAGCTCCTGATAGAGGGCGCGCACTTGGGCGGCGTCCAGTTGATCGACCTGGCTGCCGAGCGTACCCAGCAAGGCCAGAAAGTCGGCATGGCGGCGGCTGCGCGGTCGGGCCGGTTCGCCGGTGGCCAAGCACTCGCCCAGCACCTCGCGTACCTGCGCCAGATCGTCCGCCACGAAGGCGTCGGCCAGGCCGCAGGCATGGCGTTGCTCGCCGCCGGTCAGGCTCCAGATGAAGGGTCGGTCGCGTGCGTCGTATTCCTCGATGCCGGCCTCCTGCTCGATCACCTGCGGCCCGTTGAGGCCCAGGCGGGCTTCGCGGGTGACGATCAACTGGCTGCACAACCCAGCGGCGATCGACATGCCGCCGAAGCAGCCCACCGAGCCTGCGATCAGGCCGACCACCGGCTGGTACTGGCGCAGCTCGACGATGGCCGCCTGGATCTCGGCGATGGCCGCCAGGCCCAGGTTGGCCTCCTGCAAGCGCACGCCACCGGTTTCCAGCAGCAGCACGGCGGCGGTGGCGATGCCCTTGCGGTTGTCTTCGACCGCCAGCTCCAGGGCACCGGCGATCTTCGCCCCACCCACTTCGCCCATGCTGCCGCCCTGGAACACCCCTTCGATGGCGGCCACCAGTAAAGGCTGGCCGTTGAAGGTGCCCTTGACGATCACCACGCCATCGTCGGACTGCGGCACGATGCCTTGCGCGGGCAGCCAGGGCGACATCACCCGGTCGAACGGCCCGAGCAGCTCACGGGCGCTGCCGGCATCGAGCAAGGCCTTGGCTCGCTCGCGGGCGCCGAGTTCGACGAAGCTGCGGGTTTGCAGCAGGTGCGCGACGTCAGTCATGGGCGATCTCCTCGAAGCCTTGTTCCAGACGCAGGCGGACCACCCCAGGGGTGGCGCCGAAGTCGTGGATGTCGATGTTCAGGGCCGGCCAGGTCTGCTCGTCGAACAGGCGCTGGAACAACTGCTGCCAACGCGGGCCGCTGCCGTTGACCGAGGTCACCACGTTGACCGCCAGCACGCCGTGGGTACCGGGTTCGAGCAGCACTTCCAGGTCGCCCGAGCCGACGCAACCGACCCGCGCGCGACGGTTCGCCGGAGCGCCGGCGGCAAAGGTGAAAGACAAGGTTTCCATGCTCAATGGCTCCCAAGGAGGTCGAGGAACAGACAGGCGGCCAACAGGTCGGCGGCGCCACCGGGTGAGGCGTTGAGGGCGCGCAGGCGCTCGTCCAGCGTACGCAGGGCGCGGCGGCCGGCCAGGGTGGCGCTGCCGCCTGCGGCCAACACGCGTTGCGCGCCCTGCTGCATGGCGTCCAGCCCTTCTCGGCCGGCGCGCCACAGCACGCAGGTGTCGTCCAGGCGGGCCATGATCGCCAGCAGCGCATCCAGCCGGGCGGGCTGTTCGCCGCTGCCGGCGCGGCGGCTGCGCTGCAGTTGCGGCAAGCCATGGGCGATCACGCTGGGAAAGCCCGACTGGGCCTCTGCGCGCGCGCCGCGTGCACCGTAGCGGCGCCGCACCTGCTGGCCATGGCTGGCGGGCTGTACGGGCGCGAAGCGGTCGTCGATCAGGGCGATGCGCCCTGCCCGCGCGGCAATCGACGCCGCATCGAACTCCGCTGGAGCCAGGGCATGGGCCGCGACCAGCAGCCCCAACGCCCAGATCGCGCCACGGTGGGTGTTGACGCCGCCAGTGGTGGCCAGCATCGCCGCCTCGCCTTCGCGACCGATGCGCCCCAGCGCTTCGCGCAGCGGCTGGCCGACCTCGCCTACTGCCTGCGCAGCGTCGGCCATGTCCTTGAAGCACGGCCACAGGGCCAGGGCCGAGGCGTGCATCAGGCCCAGGTGCAGGTCGCTATGGGCACCGCTGCCGCGGCGGTCGACCAAGGCCGGCTTGGGCGACAGGTCGGCTTCGTCGATCAACGCTTCGACGGCCAGGTCGGCCAAGCGGTGGGACAGCGGCAAGGGCGCCGCGTAATGCAGGGATGCGCTCATCACCAACTCCTGAAACGTGCGGGTGGCTCGTACAGGCCGCCGGACCACTCGACCAGTTCGGCAATGCTCTTGGCCGCGAGCAGCGAGCGCGACGCCTGGGTGCGTTGGATGCCGAGGTCTTCGGGCAGCGCGATCAAGCCTTCGCGGCGCATGCGCGCCGTGTCCTTGGGGTCGTGGCGCAGGCCGATGGCGGTGACGCCGGCCACGGCCGCGATCATCGCCTGGCGCTCTTCGAGGGTGCGCGCCTTGTACAGATACGCAATGCCCTCTTCGGTCAGCAGGTGGGTGACGTCGTCGCCGTAGATCATCACCGGCGCCAGGGACATGCCGGCCTTCTTTGCGACGTCGACGGCATCCAGGCGCTCGACGAAGGTGGGCTTGCCGCCCTCCTGGAAGGTTTCCACCATCTGCACCACCAGCTTGCGGCCGCGTTCGAGCATCGTCACCGGCTCGGTCATGTCCAGCCAGGCGGGGGTGGCATGGCGCCGACCGCGTGGATCGTGGCCCATGTTCGGCGCGCCGCCGAAGCCGGCCAGACGCCCGCGGGTGACGGTCGAGGAATGGCCGTCGCCATCGACCTGCAAGGTGGCGCCGATGAACAGGTCGACGGCGTACTGCCCGGCCAGCTGGCACATCATGCGGTTGGAGCGCATCGAGCCGTCGCGGCCGGTGAAGAACACGTCCGGGCGCTGGGCGATGTAGTGTTCCATGCCCAGTTCGGTGCCGAAGCAGTGCACGCTCTGCACCCAGCCGCTTTCGATGGCCGGGATCAGCGTGGGGTGCGGGTTGAGCGTCCAGTTGCGGCAGATCTTGCCCTTGAGCCCGAGCGATTCGCCGTAGGTCGGCAGGATCAGCTCGATGGCGGCGGTGTTGAAGCCGATGCCGTGGTTGAGCGACTGCACGTTGTGTTTTTCGTAGATGCCACGGATCGCCATCATCGCCATCAGCACGTGCACCGGCTTGATGTGGCGCGGGTCGCGAGTGAACAGCGGCTCGATGTAGAACGGCTTGTCGGCCACCACCACGAAGTCGACCCAGGACGCCGGGATGTCGACCCGTGGCAGGTCGCGCACATCGTCCACCAGCTGGTTGACCTGCACGATGACGATGCCGTCGCTGAACGCGGTCGGCTCGACCAGCGCCGGGGTGTCCTCGGTGCTGGCGCCAGTGTAGATGTTGCCCTCGCGGTCGGCCATGAAGCCTGCGACCAGCGCGACATTGGGGATCAGGTCGACCAGCAGGCGCGAATACAGCTCGATGTAGGTGTGGATGGCGCCGATTTCCAGCAGGCCGTCTTCGAGCAGTTGGCCGATGCGCAGGCTCTGCGGCCCGGCGAAGGAGAAGTCCAGCTTGCGCGCGATGCCCCGTTCGAACAGGTCCAGGTGCTCGGCGCGGCTGACGCTGGGCATGATCATGTGCAGGTCGTGCAGGTGTTCGGGGTCGGCCTTGGCCAGGGAACGCGAAAGGAAATCCGCCTGCTTCTGGTTGTTGCCTTCGAGCACCACCCGGTCGCCGGGGGCGATCAGCCGTTGCAGGGCTTCGACGATGCGCTCGCTGGGCAGCACCGCACCGTCGGCCAGTGCGCGCACCTGATCGAGCCGGCGCTGCTTTTCGGCGCGCCGCCGCGACCATTGCGGTGGGGGGGAGGATGTTGTTGGCATTGGAAGCTCCACGGGTCCGCTTGCGTGGAGGTCATTTAAGGGGGACAAACGGGTTCTATCAATCAACACAGCGGACGAAACGTTACGCTCAGATTAACGATTCTCAGGTAAGCCCTTACTCTCCAAAAACCGTAAGAACTCCACTGCCGCTGGCGCCATCACCTGCTCCGCCCGGGTGATCACGCCGATCTCGCGCACCACCCCCGGATGCGCCACCGCCACCTTGCTCACCTCGGTGCGGCCTTCGTCAGCCGATTCGGGCAACAGCGCCACGCCCTGCCCCTGGCGCACCAGCGCCAGCACGGTGGACATGTAGTTGGCCTCGAGCCCCGCGGCCAACGGCAGCCGCGCGTCGGCGAACAGCCGTTCGACCAGGTTGCGTACGCTGCTGTCGCGGCCGGTCAGCAGCATGGGATAAGCGGCCGCTTCGGCCAGCGTCACTTCGGGGCGCGTGGCCAATGGGTGGTCGTGCGGCACGTACAGGCACAGGCGATCCTCGAGAATCGCCCTGAAGGCCAGCCCTTGGGTCGGCCGCGCCTGCACACCCAAGCCGAAATCCACCTCGCGCGCCAGCACCAGCGTGTCGATGCGCTGCGCCACGACATCGCGCAGCCGCACCTCGACGCCGGGGAAGCGCTCGCGAAAGCGTTGCAGGACACCCGGCAGCAGCCCGGAACATAGCGACGGCAAGGCCGCGATGGTCAGCACGCCGCGCCGGGAGGCGGCGTGGTCGCGGGCCGCATCGACGATGTTGTCCAGGTCGAGCAGCAGCTTCTCCATCGGCAGCAGCGCATTCTGCCCCGCCGCAGTCAGGCCCACGTGCCGCGGGCTGCGTTCGAGCAAGGCCACGCCGAGCCAGTCTTCGAGTTGCTGGATCTGCACGGTGAGTGCCGAGGGTGAAAGGTTCAGGGCCATGGCCGCCCTGGAAAAGTTGCCAGTCTGGGCCACGGCGAGAAAGGCGCGGATGAGCTGGAGCGCATTCTTCATTTTGTTTTTCCGAACGAGGTCTGCCGAATATTTCAATTCACAGAGCGTAGCGCCGTTGTTATTACTCTTGCAAAACAACAACAGGACCTCCGCTCGCGCCCGCGAACGTAGAGGCCAGAGAGGAAACCTCCATGCTCGCCACCCTCGGTGTCGTCACCATCCTGTGCATGCTCGTCAGCATCATGAGCAAGCGCATCTCGCCCCTGGTCGCCCTGATCGCCCTGCCCATCGTCGCCGCCTTGCTCGGCGGTTTCGGCCTGAGTACCAGCGCGTTCATCATCACCGGCATCAAGAACGTCGCCCCGGTAGTAGGCATGTTCGTCTTCGCCATCCTGTTCTTCGGCATCATGACCGACGCCGGCATGCTCGACCCGATCATCGACCGCATCCTCAAGCGCGTCGGCACCCGCCCGACCCGCATCGTCATGGGCACGGCCCTGCTGGCGCTGCTGGTGCACCTGGACGGTTCGGGCGCGGTGACCTTTCTGGTGACCATCCCGGCCATGCTGCCGCTGTACACCCGCCTGGGGATGGACAGGCGCATCCTGGCCTGCGTCACGGCCATGGCGGCCGGGGTCAACTTCCTGCCCTGGACCGGGCCGGTACTGCGCTCGTCGGCGGCGTTGCACGTGCCGGTGGCCGACCTGTTTCAACCGCTGATTCCGGTGCAGATCGTCGGGCTGGTGTTCGTCTTCGCCTGCGCCTACTGGCTGGGGCGCCGCGAAGAACGGCGTCTGGGCCTAGGCCCGGACCATCTCGACGTCACCCCCCACCAACGGGTGCTCACCGACGCCGAACGCACGCTGCGCAAACCGCGCCTGTTCTGGCCCAACCTGCTGCTGACGCTGGTGGTGATGGGCGTGATGATCGCAGGCGTGGTGGACCCGGTGGTGATGTTCATGATCGGCACCGTACTCGCCCTGTGCCTGAACTACCCCAACGTGGACGCGCAACGGGCGCGCATCGACGCCCACGCCAAGACCGCGCTGACCATGGCCAGCATCCTTCTGGCCGCAGGCGTGTTCACCGGCATCATGCAAGGCACCGGCATGCTCAAGGCCATGGCCGAGGTGGCCGTGGGGCAGATCCCGGCCGGGCACGGCCAATTGATTCCAGCGGTGGTGGGCTTCCTGTCCATGCCCCTGAGCCTGCTGTTCGACCCCGATTCGTTCTATTTCGGCATCATGCCGGTGGTCGCCGAAGTCGGCAAAGCCTTGGGCGTGGACCCCATGCAAGTGGCGCAGGCGTCGCTGTTGGGTGTGCACACCACAGGCTTCCCGGTCAGCCCGCTGACACCCGCAACCTTCCTCCTGGTGGGCCTGTGCAAGATCGAACTGGCAGACCACCAGCGCTTCACCATCCCCTTCCTGTTCGCGGCCTCGGTCTTGATGACCCTGACCGCCCTGGTCATTGGAGTTTTCTGAATGAAAACCATACGAATCGGTGCCGGCGCCGGCTACTCGGGCGACCGTATCGAACCGGCCATCGAGTTGGCGCAACAGGGCGAGCTGGACTACCTGGTGTTCGAATGCCTGGCCGAACGCACCATCGCCCTGGCGCAGCAAGCGCGACTGCTCGACCCCGACGCCGGTTTCGACCCGCTGCTGGGCGAGCGCATGCGCCGCGTGCTGCCCTATGTCGGCAAAGGCGACGGCACGCGGCGGCGCCTGCGCATCGTCACCAACATGGGCGCGGCCAACCCGCTGGGCGCCGCGCGTGAGATCCGCCGCATCGCCGCCGACCTGGGCCTGACCGGCATCAAGGTGGCGGCGCTGACCGGCGACGACGTGCTCGCCACCCTGCTGCAACGGCCTGAACAGACCCTCGACAACGGCGTCTCTTTAAGTGAATTGGGCGACCGGCTGATCTCGGCCAACGCCTACCTGGGCGCCGAAGGCATCGTGCAAGCCCTGCAAGCCGATGCCGATGTGGTGGTCACCGGCCGCGTCGCCGATCCGTCGCTGTTCCTCGCACCGCAGCTGTTCGAGTTCGGCTGGCGCACGGACGACTGGACGCTACTTGGGCGCGGCACCCTGGTCGGGCACTTGCTCGAATGCGCCGGGCAGATCAGCGGTGGCTACTTCGCCGACCCCGGTGTCAAGGACGTGCCGGACCTGCACCGACTGGGCTTCCCGCTGGCCGAGATCGATGCGATGGGCAGTGCCGTGATCAGCAAAGTGGCCGGCACCGGCGGGCGCATCGACAGCGCCACCTGCACCGAGCAATTGCTGTACGAAGTGCACGACCCGGTCGCCTACCTCACCCCCGACGTGAGCGCCGACTTCACCCAGGTGGCGTTCCAGGCCACCGCCCAGGACCACGTCCGGGTACAGGGCGCGGACGGCCATGCGCGCCCTGAAGCGTTGAAGGTGTCGGTCGGTTTTCTCGACGGTTGGATCGGCGAAGGGCAGATGTCCTACGGCGGCCCCGGCGCGGTCGCCCGTGGGCGCCTGGCCGAAGACATCGTGCGTCAGCGCCTGCAAATGACCGGCGTGGCCTGCGACGACATCCGCACCGAACTGATCGGCGTCAGCGCACTGCACGGCAACGACCTGGGCCAGCGCGCCGCAGGCGAACCCTGGGAGGTGCGCCTGCGGGTGGCGGCGCGCTGCGCCAGCAAAAGCGATGCGGTACGCATCGGCAACGAGGTGGAAACCCTCTACACCAATGGTCCCTACGGCGGTGGCGGCGCGAGCAAGTCGGTGCGCCAGGTGGTGGCGGTGGCGTCGCTGTTGCTGCCGCGTAAAGCGGTCACGCTGCACGTGCACCTGGAGGACATGGCATGAACACGACGACGAAACTGCGCGAGCTGGCCCACAGCCGCACCGGCGACAAAGGCGACACCTCGAACATCTCGGTGATCGCCTTCGACACGAACGACTATCCGCGCTTGGCCGAATGGCTGACGGTGGAACGCGTCACGGCCCACTTCGCCGAACTGCTGGACCCGGCAGGGCCGCCCGTTCGGCGGTACGCGCTGCCGCAGTTGGGGGCGCTGAATTTCGTGTTGCCCGGCATTTTGCGTGGGGGGGTGACGCGGTCGTTGGCGTTGGATGCGCATGGCAAGGCACTGGGGGCGGCGCTGTTGGATCTCGAGATCTGAGTGCGAGGCCGCCCAGGCACCGGCGCTTCAGTTGCGCACGAACGCCAACCTCATCCCCAACCCCATGAACACCCCACCCACCACACGGTCCATCCAGACCTGCAACGCACGATTCCTCGACAACCCACCCGCCGCGCTGCCCGCCAGCAGTGCGAAGGTGACGTCGGTGGCAAAGGCCACCAGCGCATAGGCCAGCCCCAGCACCAGGAACGAGGCAGTGTGGTGTTCGCCGCCCGGCACCACGAACTGGGGGAAGAAGGAAATGAAGAACAGCAGCACTTTCGGGTTCATCAAGGTGGTGATGAAACCCTTGCTCAGCAAGTCGCCCAGGCTGGCGCCCCGCTTGATGCCCGCGGCGGGATCGACTTCGCTCTGCGCTTTGCCGAACGTGCCGAGGATCAGCTTCGCGCCCAGGTAGGTCAGGTACAGCACGCCCACGTACTTGACGATCGAGAACATCAACGGCGACGCGGCGATCAGCGCCGTGAGCCCCACCACGCTGGCCAGGGCATGGGTGCAACTGCCCAGCGCCACGCCGGCCGCCGAAATCACGCCGGCGCGTCGTCCGTTGGCCACGCTTTGCCCGATGACATAGGCCATGTCCGGGCCGGGCGTGATGGACAACAGCAGTACGGACAGCATGAACAGCGGGAGGTTGTTGATATCGAGCATGATCGATCCTGAGGCATGACCGGGATTTCAGAAGGGCTTGGCAGCTTATCACGCAGCTCGCCCCTCGCAGCTGGCCTGACTCTGTCTTTCCCGAACGCAAAAAAAATCACCCGCCCAGGCACTCCCGAGCGGGTGATCGTTCAGCGCAGGCGCCGTTACGGTTCAGCCATCAATGCCCATGCAGCGTGCCACGCACCGACTTGACCTGATCGGCCGTCACCGCGCCGGCCTCGTTCGACCAGCCGCCGCGCAGGAAGGTGGCCAGCTCCGCCACTTCCGAATCGCTCAACCGCTTGGCGAAGCCCGGCATCGGCAGCACCGACGGCGCACGCTCGGTGGAAGGCGTTTGCGCGCCGGCCAGGATCACGTTGATCAACGCGTCCGGGTTGCCGGCGTTCACGACCGACGCGCCGTTCAGACGCGGGAACACATGGGGTGCGCCCTCGCCGTTGACGAAGTGGCAGGCGTTGCAGTTGTCGATGTACAGGCGCTCGCCCAGGGTCAGGTCCTTGGCCGCCGTCAACTTGGCCGTGGTGGCCTGGTCGCGGTCGGGCTTGGCCTGGGTGACCTCGCGCTCCTTGCCTTCGAGCGACTTGAGGTAGACCGCCATGGCGGTCAGGTCGGCGTCGCTCATGTGCGAGGTGCTGTTGGCGACCACATCTTTCATCTCGCCGGCCACCGAGGCTGCGCTGTTACGCCCGGTGCCGAGGTAGTCGACGATCTGCTCCTGGGTCCAGTGCGGCATGCCGCGCAGCGACGGTACGGCCCAGCCGTTGAGGTTGCCACCGGTGAGGTAGCCCTTGGCCGACTCGTCCAGCCCGGTTTCCTGCAAGGTCAGTGCGCGTGGTGTGTGGCACGAGCCGCAATGGCCCAGGCCCTGCACTAGATAAGCGCCGCGTTGCTCCTGCGCACTGGCGCCTTCGACGGCGACCAGGGGTTTGGCCTCATCATCCGGCAGTGGCGAGAACAGCGTGCGCCAGTACGCCAGCGGCCAGCGGATCGACAAGGGCCAAGGAATGTCGTTGGCCTTGTTCGGCTGCTCCACGGGCGCCACGCCTTTCATGAAATAGGCGTACAGCGCTTGCAGGTCTTCGTTGGAGATCTTGGCGTACGAGGGGTATGGCATCGCCGGGTACAGCGCATCGCCGTTGTGGTTGATGCCGCGGCGCATGGCCCGCTCGAAGTCGCCGTAGGTCCAGTTGCCGATGCCGCTCTTGGCATCCGGGGTGATGTTGGTGGAGTAGATGGTGCCGATCGGCGAGCCGATGCCCAGGCCACCGGCGAACGACTTGCCGCCTGGCGCGGTGTGGCAGGCCACGCAGTCGCCGACGCGCGCCAGGTACGCGCCCTTCTCCACCAGTTGCGGGGTGATGGGCTGTTCGAGCTTGGCGGTCGGGTCGCCGGAGCGGTTGAGCAGGAAGCTCACGCCCCAGGCCAGCAAGGCGATGACCAGGGCGACCACCAGCAGGGTCAGCAATATGGAACGGGATTTGTTTTTCATCGTCTCGTTCCTCACGCCTGCACCAGCGGGCCGGGGTTCTTCAGGTACTGATCTTTGATGGCCTGGGCCGCGAACAGGGTGATCGCGCCGATCAGCGCGGTGGGGTTGGCCTGGAAGTTCTGCGGGAAGGCGTTGCCGCCGGGCACGAAGACGTTGTGCACGTCCCAGCTCTGCAGGTAGCGGTTGAGCGCGCTGGTTTCCGGCGACTCACCCATGATCGCGCCGCCCACGTTGTGGGTGGAGACGTACTTGGTGATGTCCCAGTGCGAGTCCATCCCCAGGTAGCTTTCGCTGTAGCTGTCCGGGTTCAACTCCTTGGTGATGTTCTGCACGATGCCGCGCAGGTGCTGTTGCAAGCGCAGTTCGTTGGGCTTCCAGTCGAAGGTGATGCGCAGCAGCGGCAAACCCCACGGGTCTTTGTAGGTCGGGTCGAGGTCGACGTAGTGCTCGCGGTACGACATGCAGCCGGTGGAGATGCTGACCTTCATCGAATGGCCATACCAGTCCTGCATGCCGTCCTTCCAGCCTTGGCCCCATTCCGGGGTGCCGGCCGGCAGGGACGTGCCGATGGGCGTGCCGGTGGCCTGGGAGCTGTGGATCTTGGCCCCGCCGATGATGCCCAGTGCCGGGCCGTCGAAGTTGCCGGGCGAGATATCGTTGAACATCTGCCCCGTGGCACCGGCGGTGGCGAACGGGTTGAACTGCTTGTCCTTGAAGAACAGCGTGGTGCCGCCGACGCTCAAGTACGCGTAGTTGCGGCCGATGGTGCCGGTGTTGGAGACCGGGTCGTACGGCTTGCCGATGCCCGAGAGCAGCATCAGGCGCACATTGACGAACTGAAAACCCGCGAGCACGACGATCTTGGCTGGCTGGAACACGGTGTTACCGTCGGCGTCAGCGTAGGTCACGCCTTTGGCGGTCTTGCCGTCAGGGTGCAGTTCGACCTTGAGGACGTTGGCGTTGACCTTGTAGTCGAAGTTGTCCATGCGCTTGAGCGCGTCCATCACCGCGGTTTGCGGCGAGGCCTTGGAGAAGTTCAGGCACGGATATTTGCTGCAATAGCCGCAGTAGTTGCAGGGCGCGATCTGGTTGCCGTAGGGGTTCTTCCAGGCACGCGAGACGTTCGCCGAGGGGTTGGGGAACGGGTGGTAACCGAGCTTGCGCGCCGCATCGGCGAACATCGTGTTGTTCAGCGTGTCTTCCAGCGCCGGCAGCGGGCACGGGTTGGAGCGCGGGCCTTCGAACGGGTCGCCACCAGGCATGAGCTGCCCGCGCAGGTTGCCGGTGTTGGCCGACAGGCCGCAGATCTTGTCGAACTTGTCGAGGTAGGGCTCGATCTCGTCCCAGGTGAAGGGGAAGTCGCCGATGGTCATGTTGCCCGGCAGCACGCCAGGGCCATAGGCCTGGTCGGCGTAGGTCTTGAGCTTGAGATCGGTGGGCGTCGGGCGGATCAGCACGCCGGTCCAGTGCAGACCCGAGCCGCCCACGCCGGTGCCGGGCACGAAGGCGCCCCACTGACGGGTCGGCAGCGCAGTGCCGGTCATGCTGTGGCGCACGGTCAGGGCCGCGTCCTTGGGCGTGACCATAACCTTGTTGCGCACGGCGTAGGCGTACTGGTCGGCCGGCTTGGGGTAGGTGAAATCGGCGTTGCTGCGGTCTTCGCCGCGCTCCAGGGCGCGTACCCGCAGGCCCGCCTGGGCCAGTTCGATGCTCATCAGCGAGCCGGTCCAACCGAGACCGACCACGACGACATCGACTTCCTCATTGGTGATGTTTGACATGGGTAACCTTGAATGCTGTGTCGCTGGGCGAAGGGTTCAACCGCGCTGACCGGTCAGACTGACCGGGCCGAGGGGGTACGGAACGTTGTGCTGCGCGACCCATTCCAGGTAGCTGGCACGGGCACCAGGAAAGCCGATGGCGATCCAGGATTTCATGCCCTTGTTGCCGCCGTAGATGGGGTCGGCCAGCCAGCCCTGACGCGTGTGGTTGAGCAGTTCGTTGAAGAACAGCTTGCCGTTGAGCACGCTTTCGCCGGAGGCGGCGAAATCGACTTCGCCGCTTTGCAGCTTCTTCAAGGCGTCGTCGCGCTTGGCCAGTTCGAGCAGCGCGAAGTGCTCGCCGTAGGCCTTCTGGCACCAGGCGTCGAACGCTGCGATACCCTTCTGGTAGATCTGCTGGATGGTGTAGGGCAATTGATAACCCAGCGTCGAGGGCGCGTTCAGGTCGAACGGCCCTTCCAGGTACACCTCGCTGCCCAGGTCGCCGGCCAACTGCTGGTCGATGAAGATCGGCACGTTGGTTTCCAGCGCGCCAGGGCCACGACCGCCGCCGGGGATCAGGCGGTCGCAAGCGGCCAGGACCAGGGTCCATTCGGCAGGCGTGAAGAAGGTCGGCTTGTAGCCATCCAGGCTCGGCGCGGCCAGTTCGGCGGCGGCCGCAGCGGACAGCCCTTTGACGGCGATGCCCATGGCGGGCAAGGCGATCAGGGAGGACAGCAGGAACTTCCTCCTCGAGGTTTGTGTGGCTAATAACATGCAAAGCACCTATGGCTAATCACAACGAACCGAGTGGCTGCCCTGCCCTGTCTGGGGATGCGCTGGCTTCCTGAATCGTCGCCTGCGCCTTTCGGGCGTCGATGGCAGTCTTGTTATGTTTTTCTGGGCGATCGGAAACTAAGACATCGGGCATGCACGGGTCTGGGCCTGTGTCATGGGGGTGCGGCTCGGTACACGGGAGTGGAATGATAGCAGCCTACTAAATCGTCCGTAACTTCAAATTGCCTTTATCCGTCAACAGCCGATTTGTCGCAGGAGATTTCTGAGCTTTCGAACCGCCGCCGGGCCGAGCATGTTCAAACATCATGCGCTGCTGGCTGGTGGCCAGTTTTTCGGCGCTGAATGGTCAGAGCCGTCCTGCCGGCCAATCGTTTCAAGAGATTGCCAATAACGGTGGAGATGCTTTCCAGACCCGACCGGCATATCGCCTGGAAACGCATCCGCCTCCATCTTTTTCCTCTCCAGCCACCACAAAAATCATCGTTTCGCTTCCCCGTCCTTCTGCCCACTATGAGTCCACGTCTGCTCCGCAGCCTTTTCGCCACAGGGGCCACGCAGCGACCTGACGACGCACCGGCCCGCTTCCCACGACCCGCTCGAAGGACACCCCCCAATGCCTGCACAACCCACATCCATCGACACCCTGGTCATCGGTGCCGGCCAAGCCGGCATCGCCGCCAGCGAACACCTGAGCGCCCAGGGCGTGCCGCACCTGGTGCTGGAGCGCAAGCGCATCGCCGAGGCCTGGCGCAGCGGCCGTTGGGACTCCTTGGTGGCCAACGGGCCGGTATGGCACGACCGCTTCCCAGGGCTGGACTTCGAAGATCTGGACCCGGACGCCTTCGCCGGCAAGGACCGCGTGGCCGACTACTTCGAGGCCTATGTGAAGAAGTTCGATGTGCCGGTACGCACCGGCGTGGACGTCACGCGGGTGGTGCGCAATCCGGGCCGCAGCGGCTTCCGGGTCGAAACCAGCGACGGGGTGATCGAGGCGCAACGCATCGTGGTCGCCACCGGGCCGTTCCAGAAGGCGGTGATCCCGCCCATCGCGCCGCAGGACTCCACCCTGTACCAGATCCATTCGGCCGACTACTTCAACCCTGAGCAATTGCCCGAAGGCGCGGTGCTGGTGGTCGGCGCAGGCTCGTCGGGCACGCAGATCGCCGATGAACTGCAGCGCGCTGGCAAGCAGGTCTACCTCTCGGTCGGCGCCCACGACCGCCCGCCACGGCGCTACCGCAACCGCGACTTCTGCTGGTGGCTGGGGGTGCTCGGCGAATGGGATGCGGAAACCCCGCGCCAGGGCCGCGAGCACGTGACCATCGCCGTCAGCGGCGCCCGCGGCGGCAACACCGTGGACTTCCGCGCCCTGGCCCATGAGGGCATGACCCTGGTCGGGCTGACGAAATCCTTCGACGACGGCGTGGTGACCTTCCAGCCCGACCTTGCCGCCAACCTGGCCGCAGGCGATGCCAACTATCTGGCCGTGCTCGACGCCGCCGACGCCTACATCGCGCGCAACGGCCTGGACCTGCCGGAAGAGCCCCAGGCGCGCCACCGTTACCCGGACCCGGCCTGCGTCAGCGAGCCGATCCTGAGCCTGAACCTGCGCGAAGCCGGCATCACCAGCGTGATCTGGGCCACGGGCTATTCGACGGACTACAGCTGGTTGCACGTGGATGCCTTCGACGACAAGGGCAAGCCCAAGCACCAACGTGGCGTGTCCAGCGAGCCGGGTGTGTATTTCCTCGGTCTGCCGTGGCTGTCGCGCCGTGGGTCGAGCTTCATCTGGGGGGTGTGGCACGACGCCAAGCACGTGGCCGGACACATCGCCACGCAACGCAGCTACGGCGCCTACCGCGATGCCGCGCAGCGCCAGGCCGGTGTCTGACCCCGCTGCCATTCTTTCCTAGCGAATTCGAGGAGCTTTCGATGCCCACCCATACCCGCATCCGCATGTTCAACACCAAGACCACCTACCCCAACCAATCCCTGGACAACGACCTGTGCCAGGCCGTGCGCGCCGGCAACACCGTGTACGTACGCGGCCAGGTGGGCACCGACTTCGACGGCAACCTGGTGGGCCTGGGCGATGCCGCGGCGCAGGCCGAGCAGGCCATGAAGAACGTCAAGCAATTGCTCGAAGAGGCCGGCAGCGACCTCTCGCACATCGTCAAGACCACCACCTACCTGATCGACCCGCGCTATCGCGAACCGGTGTACCAAGTGGTGGGCAAGTGGCTGCGCGGCGTGTATCCGATTTCCACAGGGCTGGTGGTCTCGGCCCTGGGGCAGCCGCAGTGGCTGATGGAAATCGACGTGATCGCCGTGATCCCCGAAGCGGAGGACGTGCGCCCATGACCTTCTCGATCATCGGCCGTTGCGCCGAGACCGGCCAACTGGGCATCGCCATCAGCTCGTCGAGCATCGCCGTCGGCGCACGTTGCCCTTGGGTGCGCGCGGGGGTCGGCGCGGTGTCGACGCAGAACGTGACCTTGCCGGCACTGGGCCCGCAAATCCTCGACCTGCTCGAGCATCAGTCGCTCAGCCCGCAACAGGCGCTGGAGCGCGCCTTGAACGCCAACGGCTGGAGCCAGTACCGACAAGTGACGGTGATCGACGACCAAGGCCGGGTGGCGCTGTTCAGCGGGCAGCAGGCGCTGGGCATCTTCAACGCCGTACAGGGCGAGCAGTGTGCCGCGGCGGGCAACCTGCTGGCCGCACCTGAGGTGATCCAGGCCATGGTCGAGGCGTTCGAGCAGGCGCCTGGCGCGCTGGCCGACCGGTTGCTGACGGCCATGCACGCGGCGATGGCGGCCGGGGGCGAAGCGGGCCCGGTGCACTCGGCGGCGCTCAAGATCGCGGGCGATCTGGTCTGGCCGATCGTCGACCTGCGCGTGGACTGGGCCGAACACGACCCCATCGGCCAGCTTGACGGGCTGTGGCGCGCCTACCAACCGCAGATGCAGGATTACCTGACCCGCGCGCTCGATCCCACCGCCGCGCCCACCTATGGCGTGCCGGGCGATGAATGAGCACAGCAGCCGCGCGCTGCTCGCGCACCTGGTGGGGTTCGCCACCGTCAGCCGCGATTCGAACCTGGCGCTGATCGAGTTCATCGCCCAGTACCTGGCCGCCCATGGCATCGAAGCCGAGCTGCTGTTCAACGACGCCGGCGACAAGGCCAGCCTGTTCGCTACCCTGGGGCCGGACATCGCCGGCGGCATCGTGCTCTCGGGCCACACCGACGTGGTGCCCGTGGACGGCCAGACCTGGTCGGTGCCGCCGTTCGAAATGTCCGAGGCCGATGGCCGCTTGTACGGCCGCGGTACCGCTGACATGAAGGGCTTCATCGCCTGCGTGCTGGCCGCCGTACCTCGGCTGCTGGCCAAGCCGCTGCGCAGCCCGGTGCACCTGGCGTTTTCCTATGACGAAGAAGTGGGGTGCCTGGGCGTGCGGCCGATGCTCGCCGCGCTCGGCCAACGCCCGCACAAGCCGGGCCTGTGCCTGATCGGCGAACCCAGCGAACTGCAACCGGTGCTCGGCCACAAGGGCAAGCTGGCCATGCGCTGCGAGGTGCGGGGCCTGGCCTGCCACTCGGCCCATGCGCCCTCGGGCGTGAACGCCATCGAATACGCCGCGCGGCTAATCGGCCATCTGGGCGACCTGGGCGAGGCGCTGGCCGCGCCCGAACACCACGACGCGCGCTTCGACCCGCCCTACTCCACGGTGCAGACCGGCGTCATCCACGGCGGCCGTGCGCTGAACATCGTGCCGGCCGAATGCGCCTTCGACTTCGAGGTGCGCACCTTGCCTGGTTTCGATGCCCAGCAGGTGGTCGACGATTTGCACACTTACGCCGAGCAACGGCTGCTACCGCGCATGCATGCCGTCGACCCGGGCACGGGCATCCGCCTGCAACCGCTCAGCGCCTACCCTGGGCTGGCGACCCCGGCCGACGGCGAGGCGGCGCAATTGCTGGCGTATCTGTGCGGTTCCGATGCCTTCACCACTGTGGCGTTCGGCACCGAGGGCGGGCTGTTCGACGAAGCGGGCATTCCCACCGTGGTCTGCGGGCCGGGAAGCATGGCCCAAGGGCACAAGCCGGACGAGTTCGTCACCTTGGAACAGCTCGATGGCTGCGACGCCATGCTCAAGCGCCTGGCCGACCACCTGCACTGCTAGGCGCGCTCAGTCGGCCTGATGCCCATCAGTTAAGCAATCGGGGCCGCTTTGCGGCCCCAAGTGACACCACTCCCGCTTAACTGACAGGCATTACTCAGTCGGCTTGGCTCAGCGCCGTCAGCCGCTCGCGGCAATAGTCGACGAAGGCCTGCGCCGGTTTGGTCAGTTGCCCTTTGCTCAGCCGCGCGCTGACCAGCCCCGAGGGCGTGACCGGCTCGGCGATGTCGAGGGTGACCAGGCTCTGCCCGTCGTAGGTGTGGCTGGAAAACGGCCGCGTCACCAGCAGGGAAAAGCCGAAGCCCTGCCCTACCATGCCGCGCACCATCTCGATCGACGGCGAGCCGAAGACGATGTTCGGTGTCAGGCCCAGTTCGTGGAACAGGCTGACGAAGTAGGTGCGGCTGGGCAGCACGTCGAGCAGGATCATCGGCTCGCGCACCAGGTCGCGCAGCGACACTTCGCGCTGGCCGGCATAGCGGTGGTTGGCCGGCAGCAGCACGTAGGGCTTCTGCGCCGGCATCAGAGGCTCGGTTTCGATGGTGTTGTCCAGCTCGTGGTCGTAGAGGAAGGCCACGTCGAAGGCACCGGCGGTCAGGCCCTGGACCAGCTCTTGCTGGTCGCCGTCGCGCAGGCGGATGTCCACACCGGGGTACTGCTGGCTGAAACCTGCGATCAGTTGCGGCAGGTACAGCGGCGCCACGGTCTCGAAGCAGCCGATGTCGATCTGCCCGCTCATCACCTCGTTGTCGGCCAGGGCGTTCTGCTCGAACTCGTGGGCGATGCGCAGCAGCTCGCGGGCCTTGTGGTAGAAGCGCTTGCCGCTGGGGGTCAGCGACACGCCCTGGGCGTGGTGGCGGATGAACAGCTGGACGTTGAAGCTGCCTTCCAGGTTCTTGATGGCCGTGGCGATCGACGGCTGGGCGATGTAGAGCTGGCGCGAAGCCTCGGCCACGCTGCCGGCCTCGACGGTGGTCACGAAATACTTCAATTGCCGCAAGGTGTAGGCAGCCACGGGCACCTCGTTGGGCCGGCGGGCCGGAGTGGCCGTGCGCCAGCAGGGAAAGCCGACTTGCACAGTAGCGCAAAGGGCCTAACACCTTGGAGAGCTTTTTCATGGGTCCGAAGCATATTTTTAATCGTTTTCCCGCAGCCCGCAGTGGCGCACCATCGGTTCAATCCTGACAAGAACAGCATCGGGCGCCACTGGCGACCCGCCGCGTGCAGCACTCCTTACTGCCTCTGAATAATCACAACCACATGTAATGAGGGAGTTTCCATGCGTACTCGTACCGCATCCTTAGGCCTTGCGTTGCTGGCCGCCGCCAGCCTGCAGGCTGTCGCCGATTCCTCCAGCCTGACCGTGATCTCCTTTGGCGGCGCGACCAAGGTCGCGCAGCAGAACGCCTATTTCAAACCCTTCGAGCAGAGCGGCGCGGGCAAGATCGTGGCCGGCGAGTACAACGGCGAGCTGTCGAAGATCAAGGCCATGGTCGATGTGGGCCATGTGTCCTGGGACGTGGTCGAGGTGGAGAGCCCCGAGCTGATCCGCGGCTGCGAGTCGGGGCTGTTCGAGCGCCTGGACCCATCGATCATCGGTGAGGCCTCGACCTTCCTGCCCGGCACCGTGAGCGAATGCGGCGTGGCCAGCTACGTATGGTCGATGGTGTTGGCCTACAACCCGCAGAAGCTCAAGCAAGGCCCGGCGTCGTGGGCCGACTTCTGGGACACCCAGCGTTTCCCCGGCAAGCGCGGCCTGCGCAAGGGCGCCAAGTACACCCTGGAAGTGGCGCTGCTGGCCGACGGTGTGTCGCGTGAAGACTTGTACAAAGTGCTGGCCACCCCTGAGGGCGTGAACCGCGCGTTCAAGAAGCTCGACCAGATCAAGTCCAGCATCCAGTGGTGGGAAGCCGGCGCGCAGCCGGCGCAGTGGCTGGTGGCCGGCGATGTGGTGATGTCGGCGGCCTACAATGGCCGCATCGCCTCGGCGCAGAAGGAAGGTTCGGCATTGTCGATCGTCTGGCCGGGCAGCCTGTACGACCCGGACCACTGGGCCATCGTGCGCGGCAGCCCGAACAAGGCCCTGGCCGAAACCTTCATCCGCTTCGCCAGCCAGGCCGATGCGCAGCAGGCGTTCTCGACCCAGATCCCTTACGGCCCGATTCGCCAGGACGCCCTGGCCAAACTGCCCGCCGACGTGCAACGGCAACTGCCCACCGCCCCGGAAAACCTGGCCCAGGCGCAGTTGGTGGATGCCGAGTTCTGGGTCGACCATGGCGAGGAGCTGGAGGAGCGGTTCAATGCGTGGGCGGCGCGCTAACTGTAGTCGAAAGTGAACAGCACCAACCCTTCCACCGGCTCGTAGAACATCAGGATGGTGTCCGCGCCCTGGGTGCGGTAATGCCAGCCCGGCACGCTGGCGATGTGCATGAAGCGCCGGCCGGCGGGGCTTAAGGGGTAGACGGCCGAATCGCCGCTGTCGTCGTCGGCCTCGACGATGTGCATGGGAAACTCGACGGTTTCGACCCAGTTGGCGCAGCCGTCCACGTCGCCGCCCAGTTGCATGACGAACTCCTGGGGTTCCGAGTCCGGCCATTCCAAGCGCCGTAACGTGCCGCTGGCGCGGAACGCTTGCACGGTGGTGGCATAAGACTGGTGCTGATCGGCGTAGTGCCGCTCCAGCTCGGCCTTGAGCTCGGGAGACTGCGCGTGCTGAGGGCCGTTGTCGCGGTGCAGGAAGAAATAGCGCGGATCGCCGCACAGGCGATAGCGGCCCTCTTCGACCTTGAAGCCGATCCAGTTGGTCTTGAGCAGGTCGCCGTGAAAACCCTCCCATTCGGTGTGTTCGCCCACTAGGCCCTCGTAGGGCTCCAGCGGGCTGAGCATGTGCAGCACGCCCGACCACTCCGGGTTCAGCGTGGCGATGTCCAGGCTGAACAAGGGGTGGAGGTGCTCGGCCAGATCGAGCTGGTCCGGCACGAATACGGCCTCGGCGCTGGGAAAGGGCGACATGCCGGTTGGGATGCGCGTGTAGTCCACGGGACTGTCCTGGGTCATCGAATCAACTCCTGTCTTGGATCATGGTGGCGCAGGCGGCCTCGAACGCGCTCGTTTCGACCGCAAGCATCGCCCTCTAGTACACCGGGGGTGTGTAAGCGGGGTGTAAGCCCTTTAATCCGCTTCCACCGTCCGGCGTTATCGCTTTTGGCCAACGCCGTCAATGACGACCGGCCGTTGCCCCAACCGGCTCATCCACACCGACGCCAGGATCACCCCACCGCCGAGCAACAAGCGCCCCAGCGGCGCGCTCTGGTTCCAGACCAGCAGGTTCAGCACCAGCCCCACCGGCACGTGCAGGTTGTTCATCACCGCCAGCGTGGCGCCGGGCACCAGGCAGGCGCCCTTGTTCCACCAGTACAGGCCCAATGCGGTGGGCACCAGGCCCAGGAACGCCAGCACCTGCCACTGCACCGCCGTGCTCGGCAGGTGCGCGGCGTTGCCGAACAGCAGAAAACCAGGCAAGGCCACCAGCAAGGCGCCGAGGTAGAAGTAGCCGAAGCGCCGGTAGTGCGGCAGCTCGCTGGGGTTGCGTGCCACCAGGTGGCGGTATAGCACCTGGCCGGCGGCATAGGTGAAGTTGGCCAGTTGCAGCAACAGGAAGCCGATGAAAAAGTCGCCGCTGATGCTATCGAAGCGAATCACAGCGGCGCCCGCTACGGCCACGGCGGCGGCCAGCAGCGCCCAGGGGTTGAAGCGCCGGTTCAGGGCGTCTTCGATGAGCGTCACGTGCAGCGGCGTGAGGATGGTGAACAGCAGCACCTCCGGCACGCTGAGCACGCGAAAACTCAGGTACAGGCACACGTAGGTGATGCCGTACTGCAACGCGCCGATCAGCAGCAGCGAACGCATGAAACGTGGTTCGACCTGGCGCCAGCGGGTCAGCGGCAGGAATACCAGCGCCGCCAGCACCACGCGGGCCAGCACGGCGAAGTAGCTGTCGACCTGGCCGGCCAGGTACTCGCCGATCAGGTTGAAGGAAAACGCCTGGATCAGCGCGACGACGATCAGATAGCCCATGGTGGCCCCTCGGAATGCAAGGCGGCGACCTTAGCGGCTGGGCAGCGGCAGTTCAACACGCGCATAAAAAAGCCCGACCATCAGGGCCGGGCAGCTACACCCAAAGGAGCGAAAACGGGTGTCAGGTTTTGGGAATTCGGAAGGTTCAGGCCACGGCGGCCAGACGCGCCTTAGCATCGCGCAAGCCTTTTTCGTGGAACTCGCCGCTCATGTTCAGGCCCTCGGCGTGCACGAAATCGACGTCGTGGATGCCGACGAAGGCCAGCACCTGGCGCAGGTAGGGTTCCTGATGGTCGCTCGCCGCTCCGGCATGGATGCCGCCGCGGGCCGTGAGCACGATGGCGCGCTTGCCGGTCAGCAGGCCCTGGGGGCCAGTGGGCGTGTACTTGAAGGTGATGCCGGCACGCAGCACATGGTCGAGCCAGGCTTTCAGGGTGCTGGGAATGGTGAAGTTGTACATGGGCGCGGCCAGCACCAGAACATCGGCGGCGAGCAGTTCGTCGGTGAGGATGTTGGAGCGGGTCAGTGCTTCGATCTCGGCGCCCGAGCGCTCGGCTTCGGGCTTGGTCCAGCCGCCGAGCAGGTCGGCGTCCAGGTGCGGTACCGGCTTGGCGGCGAGGTCACGCAGGGAGATCACATCGTCGGGGTGCGCGCTCTGCCACTGGCTGACGAACTCACGGGTCAACTGACGCGACGTCGAGTCCTGCTGGCGGGCGCTGCTTTCGATGATCAGTACGTGGGCCATGGAGCCTCCATCGGGAACGGGGTGCGTTGCAATGAAGGCGAGATTACTGATTGACCGATCGATAAAAAAGCGTAAAAAGTGGGTGCTATCTATCTAATACTTCGTTTATTTGGCTGTGCAGTCGACGACGATGCGCAGCCGCAGCACTTCACGGTGAAAGCGTACCGTCGCGTCCGCGCGCTGTCCGGGCTCTACCGTCAGGCGGCGAACACGGGGCGCTTCGGGGCCGTTGCGCAAGGTCACCTTGCAGGCCGCTGGCACCTGGCCGTAGTTGCTCAGGGTGATCGCACCCAGATCGGGCGCGGGGTCGCTGGCGCTGGCATCGACCTTGACGCCGTCGAGCCGTTTTTCCACCTCGATGGGATAGGCCACGGCAGCCAGCGGCAGGCAACTCAGTAACACCAGGCAGTATCTATTCATTGGGCGCGCTCCTTGAAGCGCGCAGCTTAGGCCATCGGGAGATCGAGATGAAAGCGCCACGCGTAACCCTGGATCAGTGGCGGACCTTGCAGGCGGTGGTCGACCATGGCGGTTTCGCCCAGGCCGCCGAGGCGTTGCACCGTTCGCAATCGTCGGTGAGCTACACCGTGGCGCGCATGCAGGAGCAGCTCGGCGTGCCGCTGCTGCGCATCGACGGGCGCAAGGCCGTGCTGACCGAGGCCGGCAGCGTGCTGCTGCGCCGTTCGCGACACTTGGTCAAACAGGCCAGCCAGTTGGAAGACCTCGCCCACCATATGGAACAGGGCTGGGAAGCCGAAGTGCGGGTTGTGGTCGATGCGGCCTATCCCAGCGCGCGCCTGGTGCGCGCGCTCAGCGCCTTCATGCCGCAGAGCCGCGGCTGCCGGGTGCGCTTGCGCGAGGAAGTGCTGTCGGGGGTCGAGGAAGTGCTGCACGAAGGCATCGCCGACCTGGCCATCAGCAGCTACAGCATCGGCGGCTACCTGGGCAGCGAGTTGAGCGCGGTGGAGTTCGTCGCCGTCGCCCACCCCGAACACAGCCTGCACCGCGCCGGCCGCGAACTGACCTTCCAGGACCTGGAAAGCCAACTGCAAGTGGTGATCCGCGACTCGGGCCGCGCGCAGCCGCGCGACGTGGGCTGGCTCGGCGCCGAACAGCGCTGGACGGTGGGCAGCCTGGGCACTGCGGCCACCTTCGTCGGCAGCGGCCTGGGTTTCGCCTGGCTGCCACGGCACATGATCGAGCGCGAGTTGCGCGACGGCGTGCTCAAGCCGTTGCCGCTGGACCAGGGCGGGCGTCGGCATCCGCTGTTCTACCTGTATTCAAGCAAGGAAAAGAGCCTGGGGCCGGCCACGCAGATCCTCATCGAGCTGCTGCGCAACTTCGACACCGCGCCGCTGGATGTGCCGTTTGCGGCACCCGTGCAGGCTTGAGGTGGTATTCAGGCATACAGCGAGGCAAGCCACCGCCCGTCGAAGCCCCTCGCCGGCCGGGCTGCGGCTGTTCGCTTGCGCTTTCAAGGCCGCTCTGCAGCCCCAGACAGCGTGCTTCGCACGCAAGTGGACAGGTTTACGCCTGCCGGGCCTGGTGGAACGCTTCACGCCAACCCAATGTCCGAACGCAGGTGGTCGTCCACTGTGGCGACACCTCGGGCGCCAGATGCCGCCCGATTCGGCGTCCCTGGCTGGCAGTCCTCGAAGAATCCCGGCAGGCTATGCCGCTGCGTTCATCCGATTCCTGCCAACCTGTTCCGCCTTGGTTTTCGACGGCGGCTTCTTCCTACAAGGACTTTCATGCCCATGCTGAAAAAACTACTGCTCGCCACCTGCTCCCTGGCCTTGGCCACCAGCGTCATGGCGTCCGACAAGACCCCGCACGTGCTGCTCGACACCAGCTTCGGCCCGGTCGAAATCGAGCTCAATGCCGAGAAGGCGCCGCTCAGCACCAAGAACTTTCTCAGCTACGTCGACAAGGGCTTCTACAACAACACCATCTTCCACCGCGTGATTCCGGGCTTCATGGTTCAGGGCGGCGGCTTCACCGAGCAGATGGTGCAGAAGGAAACCGACGACCCGATCCGCAACGAAGCCGGCAATGGCCTGATGAATACCCGCGGCACGCTGTCGATGGCGCGTACCTCCAACCCGAACTCGGCCACCAGCCAGTTCTTCATCAACGTGGCCGACAACGACTTCCTCAACCCGGGGCGTGACAGCGGCTACGCGGTGTTCGGCAAAGTGACCAAGGGCATGGAGGTGGTCGACCAGATCGTCAAGTCGCCCACCACCGTGAAGAAAGGCATGCGCGACGTACCGGCCGATCCGGTGTTCATCAAATCGGCCAAACGCATCGACTGACCGCTGGCTGCACAAGGATGTGCACCGCACCGCGGACGCAATGATCAGGAGTGTTGTAACCCATGTTGTACCGCCGCTTCGAACGTCTCATCGACATTTTCCGCGCAGCCCCGAGCGAGGCACCGCCCAGCCGGGTGCTGCCGTTCTACCTCTACTACATGCGCCAGGTCTGGCCGTGCTTCCTCGCCCTGCTGGTGGTCGGTCTGGTCGCCTCGCTGATCGAAGTGGCGATGTTCGGCTTTCTCAGCCGAATCATCGACCTGGCCCAAGGCACGCCCAACGCCGGTTTCTTCAGCGAGCACAGCGGTGAGCTGATCTGGATGCTGGTGGTAGTGCTGATCCTGCGGCCGGTGTTCTTCGGCCTGCACGATCTGCTGGTGCACCAGGCCATCAACCCCGGCATGACCAGCCTGATCCGCTGGCAGAACCACACCTACGTGCTGCGCCAGAGCCTGAGCTTCTTCCAGAACGACTTCGCCGGGCGTATCGCCCAGCGCATCCT
The DNA here is from genome assembly GCF_054508135.1 of Pseudomonas sp. MLB6B. NCBI lineage: Bacteria > Pseudomonadati > Pseudomonadota > Gammaproteobacteria > Pseudomonadales > Pseudomonadaceae > Pseudomonas > Pseudomonas sp. MLB6B. Next base: position 4,143,258 of record NZ_CP199313.1, read on the forward strand.
GCAGACCGGCAACTCGCTGCGCGACTCGGCGGTGCAGGCGGTGGACGCGCTGTGGCACGTGCTCATCTACGCCATCACGTCGCTGGTGCTGTTCGCCGAGGCCGACTGGCGGTTGATGCTGCCGCTGCTGGTGTGGATCTTCGGCTACATCGCGGCGCTGTGGTACTTCGTACCACGGGTCAAATCGCGTTCGGTGGTCTCTTCCGAGGCCCGCTCCAAGCTGATGGGGCGCATCGTCGACGGCTACACCAACATCACCACGCTCAAGTTGTTCGCCCACACCGACCATGAGCAGCAGTACGCCCGCGAAGCGATCCGCGAGCAGACCGAAAAGACCCAGCTCGCCTCGCGCGTAGTGACCAGCATGGGCCTGACCATCAACAGCCTCAACGGCCTGCTGGTGGTCGGCACCACGGGCCTGGCGCTGTGGCTGTGGTCGCACTCGCTGATCAGCGTGGGTGCCATCGCGCTGGCTACGGGCCTGGTGATCCGTATCGTCAACATGTCAGGCTGGATCATGTGGGTGGTCAACGGCATCTTCGAGAACATCGGCATCGTCCAGGACGGCCTGCAGACCATCGCCCAGCCCGTGACCGTACGCGACAAACCCGATGCGCCGACGCTGCAGGTCAGCCGTGGCGCGGTGCACTTCCACCAGGTGGACTTCCACTATGGCGAGGCGCGCAACGTCATCCAGGGGTTGGAGCTGAACATCCGCCCTGGCGAGAAGATCGGCCTGATCGGTCCGTCCGGCGCGGGCAAGTCGACCTTGGTCAACCTGCTGCTGCGCCTGTATGACATCCATGGCGGGCAGATCCTGATCGACGGTCAGGACATCGCCGACGTCGATCAGGACAGCCTGCGCGCGCAGATCGGCATGATCACCCAGGACACCTCGCTGCTGCACCGTTCGATCCGCGAGAATCTGCTGTATGGCCGGCCCGACGCCAGCGAGGCGCAGATGCGCGAAGCGGTGCGCCAGGCGCGCGCCGACGAGTTCATCCCGCTGCTGTCCGATGCCGAAGGCCGCACCGGTTATGACGCGCATGTCGGCGAGCGTGGCGTGAAGCTCTCCGGCGGCCAGCGCCAACGCATCGCCATCGCCCGTGTGCTGCTCAAGAACGCGCCGATCCTGATCATGGACGAGGCCACTTCGGCGCTGGACTCCGAGGTGGAAGCGGCGATCCAGGAGAGCCTGGAGACCTTGATGCAAGGCAAGACCGTGATCGCCATCGCCCATCGTCTGTCGACCATCGCCCGCATGGACCGGTTGGTAGTGCTGGAACAGGGGCGCATCAAGGAGATCGGCAGCCATGCCGAGCTGTTGGCGCAGAAAGGGCTGTATGCGCGGTTGTGGCAGCACCAGACGGGTGGCTTCGTCGGCGTTGATTGAGTCGCGGGACAGGGCCGCCATGCGGCCCTGACTCACGGCTGACGCACCAGGACCCTGCATCGAGCTGAGGCAGTAGACTTTCCTACTCGCGGTAAGGCAACAGAGTACGGGCTTGTTCGGCGTAGGCTTGAACACCGATCCGTTCCTCGTTCAGGAAATCCTCCACCGCCTTACGCAAGCCTGAATGCCGCAGGTAATGCCACGATCGGGTGATCACCGGTTCGAAGCCACGGATCAGTTTGTGCTCGCCTTGGGCGCCGGCGTCGAAGCGGCTCAGGCCCTGTTCGATGGCCAGTTCCATGCCTTGGTAGAAACAGGTTTCGAAGTGCAGCCGGTCGAACTCGTCCAGGCATCCCCAATAACGACCGTAGAAGGTCTCGCTGCCCACCAGGCTCAAGGCCATGGCCACGTCGCGGCTGCCTTGCCGGGCGATCACCACCTGGATGGCCTCGGGCATGCGCTCGCCGATCAGACTGAAGAACGCGCGGGTCAAGTACGGCGCACGGCCGCGCACGGCGTAGGTGTTGGCATAGCAGCGGTAGATGAAGTCCCACTGCGCCTGGCTCAATTGCGCGCCGGTGAAGCGCTCGAAGGCGATGCCCTGCCCAGCCACCTGCTCGCGCTCCTTGCGCATCTGCTTGCGCTTGCGTGAGGTCAGGGTGTCGAGAAAGTCCTGGAAGTCGCGGTAGCCCCGGTTGCGCCAGTGGAACTGGCAGCCCAGGCGCTCCTGCCAATCGGCCTGCCCTGCCAACATGCCATCGAACGCCGGGTCGGTGAAGTTGATATGCGCGCCCGACAACTGCCCTTTCTCCAGGTACTCCGGCAATGCCTGCAAAAGCAGTTGGCCGTCCGCCGCATCACGGGTCAGCAGGCGCGGGCCGCTCACCGGGCTGAAGGGCACCGCGCCGAGCAGCTTGGGGTAGTAAGCGATGCCTGCCCGCTCGCAGGCCTCGGCCCAGCCATGGTCGAACACGTATTCGCCGAACGAGTGCCATTTGCGGTAGGCCGGCAGCAGCGCGCAGGCTTCGCCATCGCGCTCCAGCACCAAGTGTTCGGCGGCCCAACCGGTTTGCCGGCAGACGCTGGCGCTGTCTTCCAGGGCGCTGAGAAAGGCATGGCGCAGGAAGGGTTGGTCGGCCGGGACGAAGGCGTCCCAGGTGCTCGCGGGCAGTTCGTGCAGGTGGGCAAGGCTGTGCAGGCTGATCACGGCATCTACTCAAGCAGGAGGTCGATGCAGTATCCAGTAACAACCCACCCCGACTCAAACCCTGATGCCTTAACCGCACCGCCATCAATCGGACACGATTCTGTCACGCCCCCTCGCAATACTTGCGCCTGTTTTCCGGAACCCGAGAAACCTGTCTAGCCAGGGCCTTTCCGGAAACTTGCCAACTTTGCCGGGGCAGGCATCCGCGCCTCCCCACACTTTCCAACGGGAGAACTGTATGCGCGTTGTTTCTACACTTACCGGATTCAGCCTGACCGGCCTGGTGCTGGCCCTGAGCACTCCGGCCAGTGCTGCCGTCGACGCCAAGCTGCTGGACATGCTGCGGGCCAATGGCTCGATCAATCAGGCGCAATACAGCGAATTGCAGGCCGACCTCGCCAACGAGAACAAGGAAAAGGCCGCGCAGAAGGCGCAGGTCGAGCGTGCGAGCTCCTTCGAACAGAAAGTCGCCTGGGCCGCCAAGACCCAAGTCAAAGGCGACGTACGCCTGCGCTACGAAGACGTCAACGTCGACAATCCGATCAGTCGCAGCAACAACCAGGACCGCGAGCGCGTACGTGCTCGGGTCGGCTTCTACAGCGAGGTCAACCCGCAGGTCGACGCCGGTGTGCGCATCGCCACTGGCAGCAGCGCCGATGGCCGCTCGACCAACCAGAGCCTGGACAACTACTTCGAGAAGAAATCGCTGTGGGTGGACCTCGCCTACCTGGACTGGCACCCCACCGGTATCCCCAACCTGCACCTGATCGGCGGCAAGATGCCGCAACCGTGGGTGAGCATGGGCGACATCATCTGGGACAGCGACTTGAACCCCGAAGGCGTGGCCGCCACCTACAAGCACGACCTGGGCGGCGCCGAAGTGTTCGGCAGCGCCGGCCACTACACGCTCAAGGACAACGTCGACGGCGACGGCGTGCAGTACAAGCACGACGCGCAGCTGTACCACGCGCAGTTGGGCACCAAGTTCGCCGCCACCGATGCGTTGAAGTTCACCCTGGGCGCCAGCTTGTACGCCTACGACAACGACAAGCCGTCGGCCTTCCTGCGAGCCTTGGGCAACACCACCGACGAGTTCCAGCTGGTCGAAGGCTTCGGCCAGATCGACTACACCGGCTTCGCCATCCCACTGTCGGCCTATGGCCAATACGTGAAGAACACCGAAAGCACCGACGGCATGGACCAGGCCTGGCTGACCGGCGTGAAGACCAAGCTCGGCGCCTGGAGCCTGGACTACAACTACCGCGACGTGCAGCGCAACGGTGTGGTCAGCGCCTTCACCGACTCGGACTTCGGCAATGGCTTCACCGGCTCGCGCGGCCACAAGCTCAAGGTCGGTTACGAGATCGACAAGAACTTCTCCCTGGGCGCGGCCTACCTGATGGCCAAGACCGACTATTCCAACCTGCCCAACAGCAATGCCAGCGTCGACACCTTGCAGGTTGACCTGGAAGCGAAGTTCTAAGCCCCATCGCTGGAAAAACGAAAACGGGAAGCATCGCTTCCCGTTTTTCGTCCTCACGCCCGCTGCGCCATCAGCGTTTGCGCAGCAGCACGCTACCGATCGAATACCCCGCCCCGAACGAGCTGAGCACGCCCAGCGCGCCCGGTTGCAGGTCGTCCTGGTACAGATGGAAGGCGATCACCGAGCCGGCCGAGCTGGTGTTGGCATAGCGGTCGAGGATCACCGGCGCTTCGTCCTCGCTCACCTCGCGCCCCAAGAGCTTCTTGACGATCAGGTGGTTCATGCTGAGGTTGGCCTGGTGCAGCCAGAAGCGCTGCACATCGCTCGGCTGCATGCCGTTCTCGCTCAGGTGCTCGGCGATCAGTTCGGCGACCATCGGGCACACTTCGCGGAACACCTTGCGCCCTTCCTGCACGAACAGTTTGTCGGCATCGGCGGCATGGCCCTCGGCGGCGCGGTTGAGGAAGCCGAAGTTGTTGCGGATGTTATTGGAGAACTGGGTCAGCAGGCGCGTGCTGACGATGTCGAACTGGTGCGCCGAGGTGGCCTTGTCCTGACGTTCGATCAGCACCGCAGTGGCGGCGTCGCCGAAGATGAAATGGCTGTCGCGGTCGCGGAAGTTCAGGTGCCCGGTGCACACCTCGGGGTTGACCATCAATACCGCGCGGGCCTGGCCCAGTTGCACGCTGTTGGCGGCGGTCTGGATGCCGAAGGTGGCCGAGGAACAGGCCACGTTCATGTCGAAGGCGAAGCCCTGGATGCCCAGCGCCTGCTGCACCTCGATGGCGATGGCCGGGTACGGGCGCTGCAGGTTGGAACAGGCGACGATCACCCCGTCGACATCGGCAGCAGTGCGCCCGGCGCGCTCCAGCGCCTGGCGCGCGGCGGCCACGGCCATCTCGCAGAGCACCGAGGGTTCTTCGTTGCTGCGCTCGGGCAGGTTGGGTTTCATGCGCTGCGGGTCGAGGATGCCGGCCTTGTCCATGACGTAGCGGCTCTTGATGCCCGAGGCCTTTTCGATGAACGCGGCGTTGGATTCGGGCCACGGCTCGACCTCGCCGCGCTCGATGGCTTCGGCCTGCTCGCGGTTGGCCTGCTGTGCCCAGGTATTGAAGGATTCCACCAGCTCTTCGTTGGAAATGCTCTGGGCCGGGGTATACAGGCCGGTGCCGCTGATCACGACGTTATGCACGGTGGTTCCTCTAATCGGGGCCAGCCTCCAAGCGGGCGGCGGCACATGAAAGGTCAGGATGCTGGCACGGGCGTACCAACGTTGGAACGGCGACATCCCCCAGTAAAACCGGGGGTGTCGGCTCAGTAAGTAAACGGCGGCCAGTGTGCCACAAATTACGCGATCAACCCTCCACTTGGCTCCACTGCTTGCTCAGGCGCTTGTCCGAGATCGGCACCTTGGTACCCAACTGCTGGGCGAACAGCGACACCCGGTATTCCTCCATCCACCAGCGGTACAGGGCCAGTTGCTCGTCGCGCTTGCCCTCTTGGGCGTGCTTGTCGAGGCGGGTCTTGTATTGCGCCCACAGGTTGCTCAGCTCGCCGCTCCAGACGCGATCCTTCTGCACCTGGGCACCGAGTTTCTCCAGGCGCAGTTCGATGGCCTTGAGGTAGCGTGGCAGCTCCTTGAACCACTGGCCCGGGGTCTCGCGCACGAAGCCGGGATAGACCAGGTTGCCCAGTTGCTGGCGGATGTCGTTGAGCGACACCGCTTGGCTCAGGTCGATCTTGCCCTTGAAGCGTTTCTGCAAGCCATGCCACAGCTTGAGCACCTCCAGCGTTTGCCGCGCCAAGCGCTCGGCATGCTCGGCCCAACCGCCACGTTTGCGCTCGGCCAGGGTCGCCAGGGCCGCGCCTTCGCGGGGCAGCTGGGCCTCGCCTTCGAGGATGCAGCTGTCGAGGCTGGCCAGCAGGATGTCTTCGACCAGCGCTTCGCTGCGGCCCAGTTCACGGTACAGCAGCCCCAACTCGGTGAGCCCCGGCAGCTTGCCGCGCAGGAATTTGGCCGGTTCGGCCAACTGCTGCAACAGCAGGCGCTGCAAGGCGCGGCGGTGCTGGTATTGCGCCTCGGCCTGGGTCGAGAAGCGGCCTTCGCGCACCGTGCCGCCCTCTTCCACCAGGGCCGGATACACGGTGAGCGACAGACCGGCGATCTTCTGCTGTGTGGTCTGCGCCACCTGGGCGAAGGCCTTGGCCTGCACCGGCTGCTCGGCCTTGTCGGTGCGCGGCAGGGCCAGCGCGGCCTGGCTGGCGGCGGCGAAGCGCGCGGTCAGCTCGGCCAGGTCACGGCCTTCGCCGAGAAACTTGCCCTGTCCGTCGACCACTTCGATGTTCATGCGCAAATGGCTTTCCACCTGCGCTACCGACTCGGCCCAGGCCTCGTCCGACACGCGCGCTCCGGTCATGCGCAGCAGTTCCTGGCCCAGCGCTTGGGGCAAGGCGCCCTCGCCGAAGCTCAGTCGGGCCAGCGCCGCCTTGACGAAGTCCGGCACCGGCACGAAGTTCTTGCGCAGCGCCTTGGGAAGGTTGCGCACCAGAGCGATGCACTTGGCTTCCAGCAGGCCCGGCACCAGCCATTCCAGGCGCTCGCCCGGCAGGCTCGGCAGCAACGGCGCCGGCACCCGCACAGTGACGCCGTCGCGCGGATGGTTAGGCTCGAAATGGTAGGTCAGGGGCAGGCGCAGATCGCCGACCTTGAGGCTGTCGGGATACTGCGCCGCCGTCACCTCGCTGGCTTCGCGGGCCAGCACGTCTTCTTCGCGCATGATCAGCAGGTCGGGCTGCTTCTGGCTGTTCATGCGGTACCAGGCGTCGAAAGTCGCGGTCTGGTGGATTTCGGCCGGCAGCCGCGCTTCGTAGAAACCGTATAGGGTCTCTTCGTCGGCCAGGATGTCGCGCCGGCGGGCCTTGGCTTCCAGCGCATCGAGCTGTTCGAGCAGGCGCTTGTTGGCCGCCAGGCACTTGGCGCGGGACTGGATCTGCCCGCCGACCAGGCCTTCGCGAATGAACAGCTCGCGCGAGGCCACCGGGTCGATGGGGCCGAAATGCACCGGGCGGCGGCCGACCACGATCAGCCCGTACAGGGTGATCTGCTCGAAGGCCACCACCTGGCCACGCTTCTTCTCCCAGTGCGGCTCGAAGTGGTTCTTCTTGATCAGATGCCCAGCCAGCGGCTCGATCCAGTCCGGCTCGATCTTGGCCACCATGCGCGCGTACAGCTTGGTGGTCTCGACCAGTTCGGCGGCCATGACCCATTGCGGGCGCTTGCGGCCGATGCCCGACGAGGGGTGCACCCAGAAACGCCGCTGCCGCGCGCCCTGGTAGTCGCCCTCCTCGCTCTTCTGCCCGATCTGGCTGAGCAGGCCGCTGAGGATGGCTTTGTGCATGCGCGGGAAGTCCGCCGGCTCCTTGTTCACGGTCAGTTGCAGGTCGCGGCAGATCAGCGCCAGCTGCCGATGCGCGTCGCGCCATTCGCGCAAGCGCAGGTAATTGAGGAACTGCTTGCGGCACCAGGCGCGCAGCGGGTTGGCGGTCAGCGCCTGGCGCTGTTCCTCGAAGCCGCGCCACAGATTGACCAGCGCGGCGAAGTCCGAGTCGGCGTCTTTCCACTGCGCGTGCGCCTGGTCGGCGGCCTGCTGGCGCTCGGGTGGACGCTCGCGCGGGTCCTGCACCGACAGGGCGCTGGCGACGATCAGCACTTCTTGCAAACTGCCCTGGCGCGCGCCTTCGAGCAGCATGCGGCCGAGGCGCGGGTCGATCGGCAGGCGCGCCAGTTGCCGGCCCAGTGGGGTGAGCTGGTTTTCGCGGTTGACCGCCGAGAGTTCCTGCAACAGGTTGAAACCGTCGGTGATGGCTTTGCCATCCGGCGGCTCGATGAACGGGAAGGCGTCGATCTTGCCCAGGCGCAGGTGCAGCATCTGCAAGATCACCGCCGCCAGGTTGGTGCGCAGGATCTCGGGGTCGGTGAAAGCCGGCCGGCCGTTGAAGTCCTCTTCGCTGTACAGCCGGATGCAGATGCCCGGCTCGACCCGCCCGCAACGGCCCTTGCGCTGATTGGCACTGGCTTGCGACACGGCCTCGATGGGCAGGCGCTGGACCTTGGCACGGTAGCTGTAGCGGCTGATGCGCGCGGTGCCGCTGTCGATCACGTAGCGGATACCCGGCACGGTCAGCGAGGTTTCCGCGACGTTGGTGGCCAATACCACGCGCCGCCCGGGGTGGGACTGGAAGATGCGCTGCTGCTCGGCCGGCGACAGCCGTGCGTACAGCGGCAGAATCTCGGTGTGGCGCAGTTGCGCCTTGCGCAGCATGTCGGCGGCATCACGGATTTCCCGCTCGCCGGGCAGGAACACCAGCACGTCGCCCGGGCCCTTGCTCTGGCCGCGCTCGTGGGCGGCGATCTCGTCCAGGGCGGCGAGGATCGCCTGGTCGACCGTCAGGTCGTCCTCCAGCGCATTGCCCTCTTCGTCCTGCTCGCTGGTCAGCGGGCGGTACCAGGTTTCCACCGGGAAGGTACGCCCCGACACCTCGATGATCGGCGCGTCGTCGAAATGCTTGGAAAAGCGCTCCAGGTCGATGGTCGCCGAGGTGATGATCAGCTTGAGCTCGGGACGCCGGTGCAGCAGCGTCTTCAGGTAACCGAGCAGAAAGTCGATGTTCAGGCTGCGTTCATGGGCTTCGTCGACGATGATCGTGTCGTAGCGTTCGAGCAGACGGTCGTGCTGGGTTTCGGCCAGCAGGATGCCGTCCGTCATCAGCTTGACCAGGGTGTTGGCGTCGCTCTGGTCTTCGAAACGCACCTGATAACCGACCAACCCACCGAGGGGCGTACCGACTTCCTCGGCCACCCGCGCCGCCACGCTGCGCGCCGCGATACGCCGCGGCTGGGTGTGGGCGATCAGGCCATGGCGGCCACGGCCCAGCTCCAGGCAGATCTTGGGCAGCTGGGTGGTCTTGCCGGAACCGGTTTCGCCGGCGATGACCAGTACCTGGTGTTCGGCCAGGGCTTTCTTGATGTCGTCGCGCTTGGCGGCGATGGGCAGGCTGTCGTCGTAGCGGATGACCGGCACGCTCTGCTCGCGGGCCACCACCTGGGCGCAAGACGCCTGTACCTTCTCGACCCACTGCGCCAGGCGCGCTTCGTCTGGCCGCTTGCGCAGGTCGTGCAGTTGCCGACGCAGGCGGTGGCGGTCGGCGATCATGGCGTGGTCGAGGTTGTGCAGCAGTTGGTCGATGGTGTGGTCTGTCATGGGTCTCGGGTGTGAGCAGGGCTGGCCTGTCTGGGCATGATCGGCATTCATAGGGGCGCGATTGTCGCAGATTTGTGCCTGTTCGGCACGGCGCGGGCTGTTGAGGCAGGCGGGGGGTCGTGGTTCGGCGGATTGCCGACGAAGGCCCAGCGAGGGCCTTCGTCGGTGCAGGGTGGCGGCGTCGTTGCGAGCGCCGGCCAGGTCAGGCGCTTTTCTTGATGCCGAGCTTCTTCAGCTCTTCGTCGCGCAGCTCGCGGCGCAGGATCTTGCCGACGTTGGTGGTGGGCAGCGAATCGCGGAACTCGATCTGCCGCGCGACCTTGTAGCCGGTGAGGTTGGCGCGCATGTGCTCGGTCACCTGCTCCTTGGTCAAGGTGGTGCCGGGTTTGAGCACCAGGAACACCTTGATCACTTCGCCGGACTTTTCGTCCGGTATGCCGATGGCGGCGCACTGCACCACGCCCGGCAGGCCGGCCAACACGTCTTCGATCTCGTTGGGGTACACGTTGAAGCCCGACACCAGGATCATGTCTTTCTTGCGGTCGACGATGCGCATGTAGCCGTCGGGCTGGATCAGGGCGATGTCGCCGGTCTTCAGCCAGCCTTGGTCGTCGAGGATTTCCGCCGTGGCTTCTTCGCGCTGCCAGTAACCTTTCATGACCTGCGGGCCCTTGACGCACAGTTCGCCGACTTCGCCCAGCGGCAGCTCGGCGCCGCTGTCGTCGATGACCTTGCACAGGGTCGACGGCACGGGAATGCCGATAGTGCCGATCTGGATGGCCTGTACCGGGTTGACCGTGGCGACCGGGCTGGTCTCGGTCATGCCGTAGCCTTCGCAGATGGCGCAGCCGGTGACCGCCTTCCAGCGTTCGGCCACGCTCAATTGCAAGGCCATGCCGCCCGACAGGGTGACTTTCAACGCTGAGAAGTCCAGATTGCGGAAGCCTTCGTGGTTGCACAGCGCCACGAACAGGGTGTTGAGCCCCACGAAGCCGCTGAACTTCCACTTGCGCAGTTCCTTGACCACCGCCGGCAGGTCGCGGGGGTTGCTGATCAGCACGTTGTGGTTGCCGATCAGCATCATGGCCATGCAATGGAAGGTGAACGCATAGATGTGGTACAGCGGCAGCGGCGTGATGAGGATTTCGCAACCTTCCTTGAGGTTGGCCCCCATCAAGGCGCGGCATTGCAGCATGTTGGCCACCAGGTTGCGGTGGGTCAGCATCGCGCCTTTCGCCACGCCGGTGGTGCCGCCGGTGTATTGCAGCACGGCGACGTCGTCCGCGGCCGGGCTGACTTCGACGACCGCCTGGCCACGGCCCTTGGCCAGGGCGTCATTGAAGCGCACCGCCTGGCGCAGGTGATAGGCCGGCACCATCTTCTTCACGTACTTGATGACGCTGTTGATCAGCAGGCGCTTGAGTGGCGGCAGCAGGTCGGCCACTTCGGTGACGATGACGTGCTTGACGGCGGTCTTGGGCACCACCTTTTCCGCCAGGTGCGCCATGTTCGCCAGGCACACCAGCGCCTTGGCACCGGAGTCCTTGAACTGGTGCTCCATTTCCCGCGCGGTGTACAGCGGGTTGGTGTTGACCACGATCAGGCCGGCGCGCAGGGCGCCGAACACTGCGACCGGGTACTGCAGAACGTTGGGCAGTTGCACGGCGATGCGATCGCCGGGCTGCAGGTCGGTGTGCTGCTGGAGCCAGGCGGCGAACTGGCCGGACAGGGCATAGAGCTCGCCGTAGGTCAGGGTCTTGCCGAAGTTGCTGAACGCCGGTTTGTCGGCGAAGCGCTGGCAGGATTGCTTGAGGACCGTCTGGACGTTGGGAAATTCGTCAGGATCGATCTCGGCCGCGATGCCGGCCGGATACTTGTCCTTCCAGAAATGTTCGATCATGGAGCCCCACTCCTTTAGCAACAGCGAATTCTCGCGCATTCATGCACTTATTATTGGGAGGCGATGACGGCTGACTGCAACCGGAGCATCGAAAGCGCGCCGAGAGTATCAGCTTTGCCAAGGAGCGACCACATTCGGGCGAGGGCCAATCGGTCATTAAAAGGACTTATTTGCGCATATCAGTCACACCACAAAAAGCGGTGCGTGCGTTTCGTTGGCGCGCCGTAACCCGCGGGCCAGTGCCGCTGCCAGCCTATCCGGCACTGGCCCGTAGGCTTTTTCGATTCGGCACTCAAGCCGAGTCGCGTAGTTCGCGGCGCAGGATCTTGCCCACTGGGGTCATGGGCAGTGCCTCACGTACCACGATCTGTCGCGGCACTTTGTAGGCGGTGAGATTGGCCTTGCAGTAGGCCTTGAGGTCTTCGACATCGACACCGCCTTCGCGCGCCACCACGAACAGCTTCACCGCCTCGCCGGTGCGCTCGTCGGCCACGCCGATGGCGGCGCAGTTGGCCACCTGCGGGTGGCCCATGACCACTTCCTCGACTTCGTTGGGGTACACGTTGAAGCCCGAGACGATGATCATGTCTTTCTTGCGGTCGACGATGCGGGTGAAGCCGTCCGGGTCGATCACGGCGATGTCGCCGGTCTTGAGCCAGCCGTCGGCGTCGAGCGTGTCGGCCGTGGCCGCTGGCTGTTGCCAGTAGCCTTTCATCACCTGCGGCCCCTGGATGCACAGCTCGCCTGGCGAGCCCAGGGGTTGCTCGTGGCCTTGTTCGTCGATCACCTTGAACGCGGTGCCCACCACAGGCACCCCCACCGTGCCGAGACGGGCCATCTGCCCGTAGGGGTTGGTGCTGGCCACGGGTGAGGTTTCGGTGAGGCCGTAGCCTTCGACGATGCGGCAACCGGTCACCTGCTCCCACCGCTCGGCGGTGGCCTTGACCAACGCCGTACCGCCGGAGTTGGTCACTTTCAGGGCGGAGAAGTCCAGCGACTTGAAATCGGGGTGGTCCATCAGCGCGACGAACAGCGTATTCAGCCCCAGCAGCGCCGAGAAACGCCACTTGCCCAGTTCCTTGACGAAGGCGGGAATGTCGCGCGGGTTGGAGATCAGCACGTTGTGGTTGCCGGTGGCGACCATGCACATGCAGTTCGCGGTGAAGGCATAGATGTGGTACAGCGGCAGCGGCGCGATCATCACCTCGCGGCCTTCCTCGATCATCGGCTGGCCGTCGGCGCCGTGCTGAGAGAAGCAGGCCAGCACTTGCAGCATGTTGGCGACCAGGTTGCCGTGGGTCAGCATGGCGCCCTTGGCCGGGCCTGTGGTGCCGCCGGTGTATTGCAGCACGGCGATGTCGGCCTGGGTCTGCGGGATGGGCGTGTGGCGCAGGCGGCGCCCGTCGCGCAGCACCTGTTTGAAGGGCAGTGCCTGGGGCAGCTGGTAGACCGGCACCTTCTTCTTCACCTTGTCCACCAGCAGGTTGACCAGCCAACCCTTGGCGCTGGGCAGCAGATCACCGAGCTTGGCTTCGATCAGGTACTCGATGCCGCAGTCGGCCTGCACCTCCTGTACCCGGTCACCGAAGAGGTTCAGGTACACCAGGGCGCGCGCGTCGGCGTCGCGGAACTGGTGGCGCATTTCCCGGGCGGTGTACAGCGGGTTGGTGTTGACCACCACCAACCCCGCGCGCATGGCGCCGAACACGGCGATCGGATACTGCAGCACGTTGGGCAGTTGCACCGCGATGCGGTCGCCGGGCTTGAGCGAGGTGTTCTGCTGCAGCCAGGCTGCGAAGGCTGCGCTGTGCCGGTCGAGGTCGGCGTAACTCAGGGTGAGCCCCAGGTTGCTGAAGGCCGGCCGGTCGGCGAAGCGCTGGCAGGCGTGTTCGAAGACCTCTACCACAGAGGCGTAGCGGGTGGTGTCGAGGGTAGTGGGTACACCTGCCGGACGTTTGTCGCTCCAGAAGTCGGCGTGCATTTATTGTTGTTCCTTTGCCTGGACGGGGATGTCGGTTGGCCAGGGGCCTGCCCCTGGCGGCGCCGAGCCCGTGTAGCCGGCCCGGCACCCATCGACGTTAGCAGTTGCCTGCCCGGCTGGCGCTGGCCATTAACATCGTGAATCGTATTTTCCCAGGGCAGCCTATTCTGAAGCTTCGCCCACGTGGCCAGACCAAATTTCACCACTGCACACCGCGCATTTTTCCAACGCTCACCGCTGTGTCAGGTTCGAGCGAACGCAGCGGTTGGTCGAGGAAATCAATCGCAAACCACCAACCGCCGATATACTGGCGGGCTTGAACGCGCGCTGGTACTCGGTCGACCTGCGCGCATAGCCCTCTTCGTTTTCCCGACCGCCGTTAAGGAACCCCGATGACCCAGGTCAGCAACACGCCCTACGAAGCCCTCGAAGTCGGCCAGACCGCCAGCTACGAGAAGTCCGTCGAAGAACGCGACATCCAGCTGTTCGCGGCCATGTCCGGCGACCATAACCCCGTGCACCTGGACGCCGAATTCGCCGCCAAGAGCATGTTCCGCGAGCGCATCGCCCATGGCATGTTCAGCGGTGCGCTGATCAGTGCTGCCGTAGCCTGCACCCTGCCCGGTCCCGGCACCATCTACCTGGGCCAGAAGATGAGCTTCCAGAAGCCGGTGAAAATCGGCGACACCCTCACCGTGCGTCTGGAAATCCTCGAGAAGCTGCCGAAATTCAAGGTCCGCATCGCCACCAATGTCTATAACCAGAACGACGAACTGGTGGTCGAAGGCGAAGCCGAAATCCTCGCGCCGCGCAAGCAGCAGACCGTCGAACTGGTGTCGCCGCCGAACTTCGTCGCCGGCTGAATCGTTGCCCGTACGCGCCTTGTAACAGGCTCATGAGCCGCCCTGGATTGCATGGGAGGTGCGCTTGGCGCACCGCCATGAGCCGCTTTTCCCGGATGTGACCCGATGCCCGCACTGCCACCGCAGCCCGCCTGCTGCGACCCGATCCAGTTCCACTGGCCCCTGCCGCGACCCGTGCCCGGCGCGGTATTGGCCAGTTGCGCCTTCGACCCGTCGCGGCTGGCGACCGACGACTTCCAGCGCGCGGGCATCGAGCAGACGGCAGCCCTGCAACGCTCGGTGGCCAAGCGCCAGGCCGAATACCTGGCCGGCCGCACCTGTGCCCGCGCAGCCTTGCAGCGCCTCGATGGCCGCGTTTATGTGCCGGCCACGCACACCGACCGCTCCCCGGTCTGGCCAGCCGGCATCCACGGTTCGATCACCCACGGCAAGGGTTGGGCCGCGGCGGTGGTGGTGGCCGACGGCGCTTGCCAGGGCATCGGCCTGGACCAGGAATGCCTGCTCGACGACGAGCGCGCCCAGCGCCTGGCCGCAGAGATTCTGACTCCGGCCGAACTGCAGCGCCTCGACCCGACACAGATCGGGCTGACGGTGACGCTGACCTTCTCCCTCAAGGAAAGCCTGTTCAAGACGCTCTACCCCCTCACCCGGCAGCGCTTCTACTTCGAACATGCCGAAATAGTGGAGTGGTCGCCGGCAGGCACGGCGCGGCTGCGGCTGCTGACGGATCTGTCGCCGCGCTGGCGAAATGGCGTAGAACTGGAAGGACAATTCCGCTTGACCGACAAGCATCTTTTGAGCCTGGTCAGCGTTTGAAATAGCTGCAGCTGGACGGGCGGTCGCAAGCAATTTATGTGCTGAAAATCAACCGCAAAATTTCTTGCCTGCGTCGCTGTGTCCTGAAAAACGCCGCAACCTGCTTGGGACAAGGCCTACAGCGAATAACGAGATTTCACGCACACTGTACCCACAACTTATCCACAGGCGGCTCGCCTTGCAAAGGGTCCAAGACCGCATTATCTTGTATCGCATTCGCGGCCAACCACTACATGTTGGGTTTTGCGCCCGATCGCAAACACAAGTCCGAACAAGAATTCAAATGCTTTTTTGTGCGGAACTTCAAGCGGTATCAGCAGACAAATCGCTCCTGCAGAGGTGACCGAAGCAGCCCACCAGGGCCCCGTCCGGTCATAGGTGCTCAAGCTTTCGCCAAGCACCAGACGGCAATGGGTTACGGGCCTGCCCGCAACCTTTGACTTCGGCCAGGGAGCGGCATTCGTCTGCCCTAATTCCTGAGTCTGTCCCGGAGTCGGCACGCCCGAACGAGCGAACGCGCGCGTCGTATCGTTGTTCGGCGGTTAATAACGTGGACAGTACCGGTGGGCGCCCACAAGGCGCCCGAACACTATAGAAACTGTGGAGACACCCACCGATGCAAACCGACACAACTCGCGAGAACCTGCAGACGACGCTGCCACAGGGCGCCGCTTCCAACCAGGATCTGGCCGCCACTGCGCCCGGCCAACTGCGCGTGATCAAGCGTAACGGCACTGTCGTCCCGTACACCGACGACAAGATCACCGTAGCCATCACCAAGGCGTTTCTCGCAGTTGAAGGCGGCGCCGCCGCCGCCTCGTCGCGCATCCACGACACCGTTGCGCGCCTGACCGAACAGGTCACCGCCACCTTCAAGCGTCGCATGCCCTCGGGCGGCACCATCCACATCGAAGAGATCCAGGACCAGGTCGAACTGGCCCTGATGCGCGCCGGCGAGCAGAAAGTCGCCCGCGACTACGTCATCTACCGCGACCAGCGCGCCAAGGAGCGGGCCACCCGCGCCAACGCCGACACCGTGGTCGAGCCGCACCCGACCATCCGCATCTCCCTGGCCGACGGCAGCAAGGCGCCGCTGGACATGACTCGCCTGAACACCATCATCAGCGAAGCCTGCGAAGGTCTGGCCGAAGTCGATGGCGATCTGATCCAGCGCGAAACCCTGAAGAACCTGTACGACGGCGTCGCGCTGAAAGACGTCAACACCGCTCTGGTGATGACCGCCCGTACCCTGGTCGAGCGCGAGCCGAACTACTCCTTCGTCACCGCCCGCCTGCTGATGGACACCCTGCGCGCCGAAGGCCTGGGCTTCCTGGAAGTGGCCGACAGCGCCACCCACCACGAGATGGCCGAGCTGTACGCCAAGGCCCTGCCCGCCTACATCGCCAAGGGCGTCGAATTCGAACTGCTCAACCCGGCGCTGAAAGACTTCGACCTCGAGCGTCTGGGCCAGGCCATCGATCACGAGCGCGACCAGCAGTTCACCTACCTGGGCCTGCAGACCCTCTACGACCGTTACTTCATCCACAAGGACGGCGTACGTTTCGAGCTGCCGCAAGTGTTCTTCATGCGTGTGGCCATGGGCCTGGCGCTGGAAGAAAAAGACAAAGAAGCCCGCGCCATCGAGTTCTACAACTTGCTGTCGTCGTTCGACTACATGGCCTCGACCCCGACCTTGTTCAACGCCGGCACCCTGCGCCCGCAACTGTCGAGCTGCTACCTGACCACCGTGCCGGACGACCTGTCGGGCATCTACCACGCGATCCACGACAACGCCATGCTGTCGAAATTCGCCGGTGGCCTGGGCAACGACTGGACCCCGGTGCGCGCGCTGGGCTCCTACATCAAGGGCACCAACGGCAAGTCCCAGGGCGTCGTGCCCTTCCTGAAAGTGGTCAACGACACCGCCGTCGCGGTCAACCAGGGCGGCAAGCGCAAGGGCGCGGTCTGTGCCTACCTGGAAACCTGGCACCTGGACATCGAAGAGTTCATCGAGCTGCGCAAGAACACCGGTGACGACCGCCGTCGTACCCACGACATGAACACCGCCAACTGGATCCCCGACCTGTTCATGAAGCGCGTCTTCGACGACGGCCAGTGGACTCTGTTCTCGCCGAGCGAAGTGCCCGATCTGCACGACCTCACCGGCAAGGCCTTCGAAGAGCGCTACGAGTACTACGAAGCCCTGACCGAGTACAACAAGATCAAGGTGTTCAAGACCATCCAGGCCAAAGACCTGTGGCGCAAGATGCTGTCGATGCTGTTCGAGACCGGCCACCCGTGGCTGACCTTCAAGGACCCGTGCAACCTGCGCTCGCCGCAGCAGCACGTGGGCGTAGTGCACAGCTCCAACCTGTGCACCGAAATCACCTTGAACACCAACAAGGACGAGATCGCGGTCTGCAACCTGGGCTCGATCAACCTGCCGAACCACATCACCGACGGCAAGCTCGACACCGCCAAGCTGCAACGCACCGTGAACACCGCCGTGCGCATGCTCGACAACGTGATCGACATCAACTACTACTCGGTGCCGCAAGCGCGCAACTCGAACTTCAAGCACCGCCCGGTGGGCCTGGGCATCATGGGCTTCCAGGACGCGCTGTACCTGCAGCACATCGCCTACGGCTCCGACGCCGCGGTCGAATTCGCCGACAAGTCGATGGAAGCGGTCAGCTACTTCGCCATCCAGGCCTCCTGCGACCTGGCCGACGAGCGCGGCGCCTACGAGACGTTCCAGGGTTCGCTGTGGTCCAAAGGCATTCTGCCGCTGGATTCGCAACAGATCCTGATCGAAGCCCGCGGCCAGAAGTACATCGACGTCAACCTGGAAGAGACCCTGGACTGGGCGCCGGTGCGTGCCCGCGTACAGAAAGGCATCCGTAACTCGAACATCATGGCCATCGCGCCGACCGCGACCATCGCCAACATCACCGGCGTGTCGCAGTCCATCGAGCCGACCTACCAGAACCTGTACGTGAAATCGAACCTGTCGGGCGAGTTCACCGTGATCAACCCGTACCTGGTGCGCGATCTGAAAGCGCGCGGCCTGTGGGACGCGGTCATGATCAACGACCTGAAGTACTACGACGGTTCGGTGCAGCAGATCGAGCGCATTCCGCAGGAACTCAAAGACCTGTACGCCACTGCGTTCGAAGTCGAGACCAAGTGGATCGTCGATGCCGCCAGCCGTCGCCAGAAGTGGATCGACCAGGCGCAGTCGCTGAACCTGTACATCGCCGGCGCCTCGGGCAAAAAGCTCGACGTGACCTACCGCATGGCCTGGTACCGCGGTCTGAAGACCACCTACTACCTCCGTGCCCTGGCCGCGACCAGCACCGAGAAGTCGACCATCAACACCGGCAAGCTCAACGCCGTGTCCAGCGGCGGCGACAGCGCCCCGGCCCAGGCCGCCGGCCCTGCCCCGGTACCGAAGGCTTGCGCCATCGACGAGCCGGATTGCGAAGCCTGCCAATAAGGCCGGACGCCGCGCAGTGGTCCGTGTAGGAGCGGCTTCAGCCGCGATGGCCTGCACAGCAGCCCCAACAGCTGTAGCCGCAGTTTCCCTGAGGCTACAGCTGCACGGCACCGCCGCCCTTTGCGGCTAAAGCTACGGATCATGGACGCAACGCCTCGTGCACCAGCACCACCCAACACAACAAACCGAGGCCTAGCCGCCTCGGCTGCCCCACACCGGGCTTACCTGATTTGCGTGCACTGCCTCACCCCGACAAAGGGTCAGGAACCGCATCCCCTTTCAACGGCCCTACCTGCATAGGGCCATCAAGCCGGAGCATTCACCATGCTGAGCTGGGACGAATTCGATAAAGAAGACGGCGAAGTCGCCGCCAAGACCGCCACCCCGAGCCAGGCCGCCGCGACCGCGAACCTCGACCGCCTCGACAGCGCCGGCGACGCCGCCGCCCAGGAAGCCCGCGCCGCCACCGCCGCCGACTCCGACGCGGTCAAGCGCGCCAAGGCGTCGCTGAACGACCTCGACGTCGCCGAAGGCCTGGCCGAGCTGGAAGGCTCCGCCGCCCGCGTCGCGGTCGACGAAAAGCGCATGATCAACTGCCGCGCCGACCTCAACCAGCTCGTGCCTTTCAAGTACGACTGGGCCTGGCAGAAGTACCTCGACGGCTGCGCCAACCACTGGATGCCGCAAGAGGTCAACATGACCGCCGACATCGCCTTGTGGAAGAGCCAGGACGGCCTGACCGAAGACGAACGCCGCATCGTCATGCGTAACCTGGGCTTCTTCTCCACCGCCGACTCCCTGGTCGCCAACAACCTGGCCCTGGCCGTGTACCGCCTGATCACCAACCCCGAGTGCCGCCAGTACATCCTGCGCCAGGCGTTCGAGGAAGCGATCCACACCCACGCCTACCAGTACTGCATCGAATCGCTGGGCATGGACGAAGGCGAGATCTTCAACATGTACCACGAGATCCCGTCAGTCGCGAAAAAGGCCGCCTGGGGCCTGAAGTACACCCGCGCCATCTCCGACCCGGAATTCAACACCGGCACCCCGGAAACCGACAAGGAACTGCTGCGTAACCTGATCGGTTACTACTGCGTACTGGAAGGCATCTTCTTCTACTGCGGCTTCACCCAGATCCTGTCGATGGGCCGCCGCAACAAGATGACCGGCGTCGCCGAGCAGTTCCAGTACATCCTGCGCGACGAGTCGATGCACCTGAACTTCGGCATCGACGTGATCAACCAGATCAAGATCGAGAACCCGCACCTGTGGGATTCGGCGATGAAAGACGAAGCCACGCAGATGATCCTGCAAGGCACTCAGCTGGAGATCGAATACGCACGCGACACCATGCCGCGCGGTGTGCTGGGCATGAACGCGGCGATGATGGAGGACTACCTCAAGTTCATCGCGAACCGTCGTCTGACGCAGATTGGTTTGAAGGAAGAGTACCCAGGGACGACCAACCCGTTCCCATGGATGAGCGAGATCATGGACTTGAAGAAGGAGAAGAACTTCTTCGAGACGCGGGTGATCGAGTATCAGACCGGTGGGGCGTTGAGCTGGGATTGATCGTCCGGGCTTGAACTGGAAGGGCTGCCATTTGGCGGCCCTTTTTATTGCTCGGGGTACACTTCCAAGGAAAGGCTGGGAAGCGCAATTCGAGCAACGGTCACAGCGACGACCCGTCTCATCCAGTCCATCTGCGCCTGATATTTTTGTCAGTATTCAATTCCACACTATCGCTTTACCGTATCGGCAACTGTAGTCGACAACGACGGAGCGAGCCCACCATGAGTCTCAACCTGCAATCAAGCGACCAAGCGCTTAATACGTTGATCAAGGACATCCTGTCCGACGAGACCGTCACGCTTCAGGAGTTTCGCGACATTCGAGATCAATCCGACACCATCATGGATGCCGAAAAGGCGGCATCGCCTGCCATCGCTGCAACCCTCTCGGATTTCCAGACCAAGGCCGATGCCCTGACCGACACATTGCAGAAGGTCGCGATTGCCATTCGTAAAAACAAAGTCGACATGGCGGCTTTTGAGAACATCAAAAAGGCAATCGAATATCAGCTGACCTATCTGGTCATGGCTTATGCCTCTTCGGTCGAGCGCTACAGCGTGCTCAAAACGGGCATAAATACGATGGCCGACAAGGCAGCGGCATTGAAGCGTGAGAACAACGAACGACTCGACGCTCAGTACGGTCAGTCGAGCCCTGGTGAGGCTTCAGGGACGACTCCGGATGCTGACAAAGGGTAATTCTTGCCCGAAGGGCTCGAACGGCCGTCAACCCGTCGGGCCCTGAGCTATACAGCGGGTGTATAAAACGGACAGTTTTGTCGGAATGGTCTCAAGGATCTTGAAAAACAAATCGCTCAATGCGCTGCACTAGGCGATTTGAGCCCACCGCCCTACCTGAGCACGTGCAAAACCCTTCGAGCAGCTATTCGATCCGCGCAGATGCCTTTAGCAAGTCTGACCGTGCTCGCGGCAACAGGTCCATGCCAGGGATATAACCGACGCTAGCGCTCGATCAGCTTGGGAGCCAGCACAGCCTCCAAGATAGCCACGCCCGCATGCCTCGACGTGTAAGTCGTCGAGACGGGTCTCATGAGCGTGCAGCTCTACAGAAGGGCTATCGAGGCATAAGCACGATGTACCAGTCAGACCGGTACCCAATACGCTACAGCCCCGGGAGGCCCATGGTGATGAACCCGGCAACCGGGGCGCATAGCCATGCTTGAGCAAAGCGCTTACCCGAAGTGTTATCCAACTAAGGTTTCGAACCTGCGCCTTCAGCCGGCGCTTCCACCCGATCCACCAACACCTGCTGCTGCGTCAGCAAATCCGTCAGCGCCACCTCTCGTTCGTTGAGCTGCGGGGTGATCATCACTGAGCGGATCAAGTGAAACGTCTCCCCTTCACGCACCTGAATGTTCTCGAACGTAACCACGATCGAATCGTTGCGCCAATCACCAATGTCGAATCCACCCGCGGCCAGGAACCTCTGGATATCGTGCTTATCGTTGAAGGTGTTCGCTGGCAGTATCAGCGGACGTCCATTGAGAAAGACCTGGTAGTACTGATGCGAACCGGCAGGAAAATTCTCTTCCACCACGTACTCGATTCGCCAGTGGTGCACGGTGTTCTCATACACCACGGTGCGCTGGGTCTGGTTACCGCTGCACGCGGCCACGATGGGCAGCACGAGCAGGCCAAGGCAGTTTCGGAGGGTGCGCAGGATCATGGGTTTGGCTTCGCTATCGTTGAACGTTGGAATGGACTGGCTTGAAAGCCTACGTGGGCTGAAGGCAGATGCGCAATTGATCGACCGCCCTGTCGCATTTACTGAACGGCTAAAGTCGTAAGGACCTTGCCGCACGGACCGGTTTATCGCTTACCATCCTCGGCAAAATCGAAGCCGATACGCAGCTACATGATCGCGTTGTGGGATCTGGGCGCGCTCGACGAGACGTTTCAGACGTGCCGATGGCCTCCCCCGCATCGTTTCGCCACGCAACATCGAGTGCGTCTCAAGCGAGGCTCGAGGGAGGATTTTTGATGGCCAGTCTTTACCTCTACAGGTAGTTGCCCGACAGCCACGGTATCTGATCAAGCCCAAACTGGTTCGAGAGCTGTTTGGCGGCGCCTCACAAATAGAGCGCCGCCGTCCCCTCCCTGGACAGGACAGGACAGGACAGGACAGGACAGGACAGATAGACCAGCACTTACCGCAACCATCCCTCCAACAACCCCACATTGCCGCAAGCCAACAGCAACCCCAGCAAAACCCGGCACTTTCGCGCGCACAAAGCCCCTGCCATGTGCACCCCACGCGCCTGGAGGTCTATCTCTCCCCCGACGAACCCATAACTCGACCTCGCCGTCGGCCCACTGCCAGTACGCGTGGCCACGACCACAGGCATCTGCGCCGCCAGCTCACCCAAGGCCTCGGCCCAGGCGTGCGACACATGCCCTGCCCCGAACCCCGCGATCACCACGCCGGCATAGCCCAGTTCCGGCAACGCCCACAGCAGGTCCGTATCCGCGCCAAGGCAGGCTTCGAGCAACGCTACGGGCGGTACCGGCCCGGTAGGCACCGGCAGCGGCGCACGCGCACGTGCCGGGCGGTAATAGTGCGCGACGCCTTCGATCACCATGCCCTCGGGCCCGACGCCGGACGAGTCGAACGCCGCCAGCGCCAGGCTGGCCGTTTTGCGCACCTGGCTGGCGTGGTGGATCGTGTCATTGAGCACCACCTGCACCCCTCGCCCACGGCTGCACTCGGCCAGGGCCACCTGCACCGCCGCCAGCAGGTTGCCCGGCCCGTCGGCGCCCGGCTGTTGCGCCGAGCGCATGGCGCCGGTCATCACCAATGGCGTAGCGCAGGGCCAGAGCAGGTCGAGAAGATAGGCCGTCTCCTCCAGCGTATCGGTGCCTTGGGTCAGCACCACGGCCCGCGCACCGGCCTCGACCTCGCGCTGCGCCCAGCTCAACGCATCGAGCAACGTCGGTACGTCCAGGGAGGCGCTGGGTTGCAGGCAGAGCGTGCGCGCCCGCACCTGTGCCAGGTCGGCGAGCTGCGGCACGCTGCGCAACAAGGCTTCACAGTCCAAGCTCGGCGTGACGCCCAGGCGCTCGCCGTCGGGCTGCATGCTGACCGTGCCGCCAAGGCTGCCGACCGACACCCAGGGCAGCGTGTTCGGCCGGCTCACCCTTCACCTCCGGGAAACGCCCAGGCCAATAGCGGCACCAAGGTCAAGGTGGTCAACGCCATCGACGACACGTTGCCGATGTAGCCGTGCATGTAGCTCGGCAAGCGCTAACTGATCGCTATCGCCAAGGGCGGTGCGAGCATGGCGCCCAGCAGCGCGCTGCCCACCACCACCTGCCAATGCCCGCCCACCGTCAGCACCGCAGCCGGCACCACCGACACGATCGGAATGTAGGTGGGGTACCAGCCGCGCGCCTGCCACTGCCTGCGCCACAGCAGCACACCGGTCAGCGAGGCAAGCGCCTGCCCGGCGATGATCTGCACGATCAGTTGCGAGCCGTAGGCCGGCGCGGCCGGGGTCCGCCACCAGGCCAGGAAGGCGCCGAGCAGCAAGCCGAGGCTGGCCAGTTCGTTGCCGAAGAAAGGCGCTTCGCTGAAATCGGCCAGCACGCGGCGCAAGGTCCAGCCGATGCCGTAACGCGGCGACGGTGCGGCGACGGTCACAGGCTCCGGTCGCAGGCCGCCGCTGACCAGCACCGGGCACCGCTTGCACAGCACGAACGCCACCACGCTCGCCACGGCCATGCCCAGCACGTTGCCGATCACTACCGGCAGGCCCAGCGGATAACACAGGTAGTTGACCAGCAGCAGGCTGGCAGGCGTCACCAGCAGCGCGCCCAACAGCGCGCCATTGAGCGCCACGCGCCAGCCGCCACCGAACATCAGTACCATGGCCGCCGGTAGCGAGACGAAGGCGACGAAGGTCGGCTGCCAGGTACCACCGTTCAATGTCCAGCCCCACAGCACGTGGCTGAACAGCAGGCCGAGCAAGGAACTGACGAACACCCAGGGCCAGAGCCCGGTGCCGTAACAGATGGCGAAGCCCTGCCAGTGGTACCCGCGCGTATTGGCCCAGTGGCCCAGGCAGGCACCCAACAGCAGCCCGAGCGCTGGCAACTCGTGTTTGTAGAACGCCACTTCGCTGATGTCGCCGAGTATCCAGCGCAGGCGGCTGACAGGTTGGTCCAGGGTGCTGGAAAGCGTGGCGTAATCGGGCCATTGCCCGGCCAACAGGCTGCCCAGCAACAGTATCGACAGCGCCACGAACAGCACCATGCTGGGGCTCACGACAGAAGAATCGGGACGGTTCATGTGGCCTCCTCAGCGCGGCATAGGTACGTGCAGGCGATAACCGAGCGCGGCGTCGTACAGGTCGGTGCGCCGGTCGCGTTGCAGGTCGTTGAGGCTGTTCCAGATCGGCGCGCTGCGCGCTGCGGTCAGGTCGACGTCGGCGTAGAGGATGCACTCCTCTTCGGCGCCGGCCACCTCGCCGATGGGCCAGCCGTTGGTGCCGGCGATCAGCGAGCAGCCGAGGAAGCGCCCGTCGCGCTCGCTGCCGATGCGGTTGGCGGCAGCGATGTAGAGGTTGTTGACGTGGGCGGCGGTGATGGTCAGGTACGAGGCCATGCAGCGACCGGCCGCGTCGAACAGCGGCGGCGGCGTCCATACCCAGTTGTTCAGGCTGCAGATGATGTCGGCGCCTTGGGCAGCCATCAGGCGCGGCACTTCGGGGAACCAGATGTCCCAGCAGATCAGCAGACCGATGCGGCCGATGGGCGTTTCGAACACGGGGAAGCCCAAGTCGCCCGGCGTGAACCAGAGCTTTTCCTGGTTCCATAGATGTGCCTTGCGGTAATGACCGAGCAGGCCGTCGGGGCCGAACAGCACGGCGCTGTCGAACAACTTCAGGCCATCGCGCTCGACGAATCCGGCCGCCAGGTAAACGCCATGCTCACGGGCCAGGTCGGCCCAGGCACACACACTGCGGCCTTCGCCCAGCGTCTCGGCATGGGCGTAGGCCTCGGCGCGGGACAGGAAGGTGTACCCGGTGTTGCAGAGTTCGGGCAGCACGATCAGGTTGGCGCCGGCGGCGATCGCCTGACGCGCCAGGGTCAACGTGTGTTGGAGGTTGCCCTCGCCGTGCTCGATACCCACTTGCGGGTCGAACTGGATGACGGCGATGCGGACGGGGCTGACAGGGGTGCAGTGGTCGGTCATTCCGGCTTCCTTTTTTGGGTTTGTTATGGAAGGCGGCCAGTACAGCGGGGATGGTCGAGCACTAACAGTCGGGAAACTCCGAAGGGCTTGAAAGAATAGTCTTACGCGCTTGAAGGAGGCGCCCTACAAGGCACGCCTCCTGACAAACATCAACGCACTTGGTAATGCGGGTAGTGGTCAAGGGTGAAGTCGCCGTTGAAGCGTGCCTGGGTGTGCTGGCACAGGTTGATCACGGCATCGACGGCAGTGCGCAGGCAAGGCTCGGTCCAGCCGGCATCGACGGAGAAGGACTCTCCAGCCAGGTAAAGTCCCGATTCGCCGCCTAGGTCGCGGTTGTATTTCATCAGGCTGACCGCGTCGTAGTAGGTGCCGGCGCGGTACAGCTTGGCGCAGCCCAGGGCGTTGGCATCGGTGAGCCAGCGCTGTATCCGAATGTTGCTGGTGTCGACATAAGGTGAAATAGGTTCGGCGATATTGGTGCAGCGCAGCAGGATACGGTCGAGTTCCTTCAGGCATTTTTCGACCAGTTCGCCGTCCTCGAAGCTGGCCAGTTTGCTGGCATCGTCTTCCCAGGTGTAGCTGAGCAGGATGCAGTCTTGCGCGTAGCTGGCGTTGTAGCGGTAGGCATAGACGTCGTGGACGAAGCTGTCGGTGACCAGGATCTGCGGCAGTTGCGGATGGCGGTCGAGAAAGGCTTTGTCCAACCCAGCGTAGACCTTGCAGCTGGTTTCCCAGTGCGCGTGCTTCCAGGCATCGACCACCGAATACGGCAGCAGCGCCTTGCCGAAGCCTTCGAGGCGCAGGTTGGTCTCGATCAGCCATGACGGCAGGGTCAGGATCACACTGTCGAAATCCTGGCTGCGCAATTGCGTGCTGTCAGGGGTGCTGTGCCGCCAGCGCTAGCTGACCCGGATGCTGCCGTCTTCACGTTTTTGCAGGGCGACCACGGAACTGTCGGTCAACAGGCCGTCCTGGCGCGCGACGCAGTGTTCGTAGAGGGAGGTGCCTGTTTCGGCGATGTTCATGAACAGCAGGCATTCGTCCATCGCCACCAAGCCGACATAACCGGGCGACTGGAACGGCAGCCCTTGGCTGTCAGGCAGCGACTGGGTCTGTAGATGGGTGCCGGCAGTGGCTGGCCGTGCTCGTCCACGCGCCCATGCACCAGTTGCAGATGGCTGCTGAAACCGAAGATTGCGGTGCGCAAGGGGTACAGGCAGCACACGTCGTAGAACGCTCCCCAACTGCCGTCGCCAATGCCGATCGAGTAGAAGATCGCCGATTCGTCGGCCGTCATGCCCAACCCACCGAAGTCGCCCGGTTGTTCGGGGTCCAGTGTGTCCAGCTTGGGCAGGTCCACCAGGTCGCGGAACGACAAGCGGTGGTAGCGCTCGACGATGGCCGACCACAATGCCGGCCATTCGGCCGTGCCATACCTACCGGCCACTTGCACTGCGAAACGCTTGGCGAAGCTCAGCCATTTTTCCTGTACGCGCTGCAGCGTTGCGGTAGGCGGCGGTGTGTGGCCCTGGGCATTGCGCCATATCAACAAGGTAGGATCGCCTTCCCCATCCAACTGCCCTTCGCGCAGATAGATGCCCGTGGCGTTGACCCATGGCGTACCAGGGTTGGGAAAGTCGGAAATGCGCAGCTCGAAGAGGTCGGCGTAGTACGCCATGAGCGAACGCCCAGTCTTGGGTGACTCGCCGGTTCGGTTGAAAAAGGGCATGCGCATTGCGCCCAACTCGAAGGGGGTGCAAGCCTGTGTGGATGCTGACGGCGCGCTGGACACGGTCAGATGGCGGCCGCCAACACGCTGCGATTGCTCGAACAGAGTGACGTGGGTATAGCCGCAGCGCAGCAATTCACGGGCAGCGGTCAAGCCCGTGACGCCGGCACCCACGATGGCGATGCGGTGCTCTGACCGCGTTGCCTGGGCAATGCCGCCAGCCTGTTCGATCAGCCGGCGGTAGTCGAAACATAGATCGGGTGGATTGGGGAAACGCGCTGCCCAGGGCAGGGCCGGCGATTGGGGTGTAATGGCCAGGTCGGCAGGATGGTTATGGGTAGATCCGATGGTCATGGTCGAGCTTCCTGGATGCAAGGAAGCGGCAGCCTGAAGCACCCATCGTAGCGAAGGTGACATCCCGCTAACGCAGGTTTGGTGCCCCTTTCGCTACTCGCCAATCCACATTCGAGGAAACCTCTGCACCTTCGCCGTTACTTAGGCTCGAACAACTCCACATCCCGCGCATCCACCCGCTTTGGCAACAGTCCCTCACGCTGGAACGCATCGGCAATGCGCTGCTGCTCGGCCAGATCCCCTACCTTCACCGGCTGCACGTCGTAACTGCGCCGCGCATTGGCCTGCTGCACGGTGGCGCTGTCCAGATTGCCCCACAGTGGGCCGAGAATGGCCGCCGCTTCGCCCGGATGGGCCTTGGTCCAGATGCCGACCTCGCGCAGCGAGCTATACACCTGCTGCAAGACCTCAGGGTGCGCTTTGGCGTAATCGCTGCCCGCCAGGTAATAGCGCTGGTAGCTGGCCAGGCCCTTGCCGTCGGCGAGCACGCGGGCCTGTTGCTGGCGCTGGGCGCTGGCGACGTACGGGTCCCAGGTGACCCAGGCGTCGACCTTGCGGTTTTCGAACGCGGCACGGCCGTCGGCGGGGATGAGATAGGCCGGGGCGATGTCCTTGAAGCTCAGCCCGGCCTTGGCCAGGGCCTGGATCAGCAGATAGTGGCTGCCGGCGGCCTTGGTCACGGCAATGCGTTTGCCCTTGAGGTCGGCCAGGGTCTTGAGCGGCGAGTCGGCCGGCACCAGGATCGCCTGCGCCGTGGGCGACGGCGCCTCGCGGGCGAAATAGGTGAGCTTGGCACCGGCGGCCTGGGTGAACACCGGCACGGTGTCGGCGACATCGGCGGACAGGTCGACATTGCCCAGGTTGAGCGCTTCGAGCAGCGGCAGGCCACTGGGGAATTCGTGCCAGCTCACGCGGATGCCGTCCGCCTTGAGGCGCTGCTCCAAAGTGCCCTGCGCCTTGAGCAGGGTCAGCAGCGTGGACGACTTCTGGTAGCCGATGCGTAAGGTTTGCTCGGCCTGGGCCAAGCCCGGCAGCAGAGCGCCCGCCAGCAAGGCCAAGCCCCAGCGGCGCAAGGTCGACACGCGGCTCATGGCTGCACCGCCACATCATCACGGGTTTTCAGGGTGAAGCCGCTGGCGAAGGTGGGCGCTACGTCGAGGTGCTGGTTCATCAGACCATGGGCCTGATAGAAATCCGCAGTGGCTTGTTGCTCGGCAACGGTGGTGGGGTCGATCACCTGCCAGCGCAGCTGACGGCGCTCGAATTGCAGGCGTGCGGCATTCTCGGGGAAGCCGATGATCGCGGCCAGGGTCTTCGAATAGCTGTCCAGGTTCTTGTTCGCCCACACTTGGGCGCCGGCCAAACGGTTCAGATAGTCCTGCAGCGCCTCGCGTCGTGCAGGGTCGGCCAGCGCCTGGTCGGTGGCGGCGAGGAAACTGTTGCCGCTCGACAACCCGCGGCCATTGACCAACACCCGGCCTTGGCCGCTGACTTCGGCCAAGGCGGTGTAGGGTTCCCAGGTCGACCAGGCGTCCACCGAACCGTTGGCCAGGGCGATCTTGGCGTCCACCGGGCCGAGGAAGCGCAACTCCACGTCCTTCTCGGTCAAACCGGCCTGGTCCAACGCCTTGAGCGCCAAGTAGTGACCGATCGAACCGCGGCCGGTGGCGATGCGCTTGCCCCTGAGGTCGCTGGCGCTGTGCAGCGGCGAATCGGGCCGCACCAGCAATGCAGTGCCGTAGGCATCGGACTTGTCGACGGCGATGGCCTTGACCGGCGCGCCTGAGGCGAGCACGAACAACAACGGCGCGTCGCCGATGATGCCGGCGTCGATGGCGCCGGCGTTGAGAGCCTCGGCCAAGGGCGCGGCGGCCGGGAACTCGGCCCAGCGGATGTCGTAAGGTAGGTCTTTCAGGGCCTGGGCGGCTTCCAGCTGGGCGCGCATGTTGCCCTTCTGGTCGCCGATGCGCAGGGTCAGGCGCTCGCTAGCGGCGGCCTGCCCCGCCAACAGCAGGGCCGAGGCGAGGATCAACAGCTTCGATCGAATGGACATGACGCTCCTTGGTAACGGGATGGACAGCGTGGTGCGGCCCTTAGGAAGCGAATGTAACGAGTTCTTTTAGATAAATTAAATTGATTTTAGGAATAATCTAATATGCATTTATGTTTTCAAGCACCCATCGCTACTGCCACTCGCCAACGTGAAGGAGCGACGGAGCACGGCTCATCTTTAAATGCCTAAATCGCATAAATAATAAACATAAAATTCGAAAAACAAATAATTAGCTTAGAACTAAAAAGACTTTTACAGCTTTTATCCAGACGAATACGGTCTTAGCCCATCAACGTCATTCCAGGGACTCAAGCCCATGACCCACCCCGCCGACAGCGTTCTCGCCGCGCTGACGCAGGCCTTGGCAGCCAACGCCGAACGCTTCGACCGTAGTGCCGAATTCCCCCAGGACAATTTCGACCTGCTGCACCGCCACGGTCTGCTCGGCCTGGCCACCCCTACCGCGCTCGGCGGCGGCGGTGCGGACCTCGTCCAGGCACGGCGGATCGTCAGCGCGGTCGCCCAAGGCGACCCGGCCACTGCGCTGATCCTGGTCATGCAGTACTTGCAGCACGAACGTCTGCAACACGACCCACGCTGGCCCGAGCACCTGCGCCGGCGGGTGGCCGAGGATGCGGTACGCAGCGGCGCCTTGATCAACGCCTTGCGCGTCGAGCCCGACCTCGGCAGCCCGGCCCGCGGCGGCCTGCCGGCCACCGTGGCGCGACGCACCGCGGACGGTTGGCGCCTGAACGGACGCAAGCGCTACTGCA
Organism: Pseudomonas sp. MLB6B; assembly: GCF_054508135.1. NCBI lineage: Bacteria > Pseudomonadati > Pseudomonadota > Gammaproteobacteria > Pseudomonadales > Pseudomonadaceae > Pseudomonas > Pseudomonas sp. MLB6B. The sequence goes on from NZ_CP199313.1 coordinate 4,173,353, forward strand.
CCGGCAGCCACGGCCTGAGCTGGCTGCTGGTATGGGCACGCAGCGACGATGCCGACCCCTTGGTGGGCGGTTTTCTGGTACACCGCGACACGCCCGGCATCCGCATCGTGGAGGATTGGGACCACCTGGGCATGCGCGCCACGTGCAGCCATGAAATGCGCTTCGACGACGTGCTGATTCCGCTCGACCATGCCGTTGGCGTCAGCCCGGCCAGCGCCCCGCTCCCGGCCCTGGACGACCGCGCCCACTTGTGGATGGCGGTGTTGCTGCCCTCGGTCTACGACGGTGTGGCCCGTGCCGCGCGCGACTGGCTGGTGGGTTTCCTGCACGAGCGTGCGCCCGCCAATCTTGGCGCCCCACTGGCCAGCCTGCCGCGCTTCCAGGACGTGCTCGGGCGCATCGACACCTTGCTCTTCGCCAACCAAAGCCTGCTCGACAGCGCCGCTGCCGGGCATACCGCCGCCGCCCATGCGGGCCAACTCAAGCAGCTGGTGAGCGCCCAGGCCATCGAGGCCGTGACGCTGGCGGTGGAAGCGGCCGGCAATCCTGGTCTGTCGCGCCAGCAGGCGCTGGAGCGGCACTACCGCAATGTGCTGTGCGCGCGCATCCACACCCCTCAGGACGATGTCGTCTTCAACCAGGCCGGCCGTCGTGCGCTGGCGCGGGAGGTGGCATGAACCGTTCGCCTGGCGCCGTTCCACCCCACCGTCGTACTCAGCACGCCTCCACTTTCGTCATACGGGTATCGCCATGAGCGCTTCGATCATCGCCAGTCAGCTCGACGCGGCGTCCAACCATCAGCTGCGCGAGCGCCTGCCCGGGCATCGGGTCATCGACCTCCCTCTCGGCCAATTGAGCGTCGACGCCCCCGCCGACGTGTTGATCCTGCGGCCGCACAAACTGCGCGGCCAGCACCTGCAGGGCGCACCGGCAGGATGGCCGTGGAGCGTCAAATGGATCCAGTTGCTCTCTTCGGGCATCGACGCCTACCCGAACTGGCTGTTCGAGCACGTGCCCGTGACCAGCGCCAAGGGCGCCAACGCCGAGCATGTGGCCGAGTTCGCCCTGGCGCTGATCTTCGCCGCGGCCAAGCAACTGCCGGGACTGTGGGTCAAGGACGCCGACTGGCACCTCAGCCCTCTGGCGCCAGTACGCGGCCGGACCCTGGGCATCTTCGGCTTCGGCAGCATTGGCCAGAGCCTGGCGCGCAAGGCCACGGCCCTGGGCATGTCGGTACTGGCCCTGAACAGACCCGGCCAGGCGATCGCCGCGCAACCGGGGGTGACCCAGGCCGCCGACCTCGCCGAGCTGTTCGCCGGCAGCGACCATCTGGTGCTCGCAGTGCCGTTGACCGCCGCCACCCGTGGCGTGATCGACCAACAGGTGCTGAGCCATGCGCGTGCGGGCCTGCACCTGATCAACATCGCCCGCGGCGGGCTGCTCGACCAGCACGCCTTGCTGCACGCACTGGACAGCGGCCTGGTCGGTCGCGCCAGCCTGGACGTCAGCGACCCCGAGCCGCTGCCCGACGGGCATCCGCTGTATCGGCATCCGCGGGTGTTTCTCTCGCCGCACACCTCGGCCCTGTCCGAGGACGGCCATCCGGCCTTTCTCGAAGCCTTCATCGACAACTTCCACCGCTACCGCGAGCAGGCGCCTCTGGCCAACCTGGTCGACCTGGCACGCGGCTACTGAACCCTCGGAGCGTCCCCCATGCCTGCACTGTCCGCCTTGCCCTCCACCCCACCGTCACTGCGCGAGCGGGTCAGCGCCGAAGAATGGGAGGTGCGCGTCAAACTGGCGGCCGCCTACCGCCTGGCCGCGCTGTTCCGTTGGACCGACCACATCTACACGCACTTCTCCGCCCGCGTCCCGGGGCCCGACGAGCATTTCCTGATCAATGCCTTTGGCCTGATGTTCGACGAGATCACCGCCTCCAACCTGGTCAAGGTGGACGTCGACGGCACGGTCATCGACGACCCGCTGGGGCTGGGCATCAACCAGGCCGGTTACGTGATCCACAGCGCCATCCACCGCGCACGGCCCGACTTGCAGGCCGTGCTGCACACCCATACCCGCGATGGCGCGGCGGTGTCGGCGCAGCGCGAGGGCCTGCTGCCCATCTCGCAACACGCCCTGGCCTACTACAGCCGAGTGGTCTACCACGCCTACGAAGGCGTGGCCCTGGACTTGGACGAACAGCAGCGCCTGGTGGCCAACCTGGGCCAGAGCAACATCCTGATCCTGCGCAACCATGGGTTGCTCACTGCCGGCATCAGCGTGGAGCACGCGTTCCGCGAACTGCATGGGCTGGAGCGTGCCTGCAACATCCAAGTGGCGGCCCAGGCGGGCGGCAACGACGGTTTGCTGCATGCCTCGCCAGCGGCCATCGCCAAGGTGCACGAGCAGTCGAAGCGCTTCTCCGATGGGCTGGGAGAAGGGATACAGCGGCACTGGGATGCGCTGGTGCGGCAACTGGAGCGTGGCGGCCGCGAATACGCCCAATAGAAGCGGCGCCTCTGCCACCTGCGAACGGCTTTCTCAACTCAAGGACTGCACACCCATGCCCCCACTGCACCGCCTGTTCGCCCTCGGCGCCCTGGCGCTGAGCCTCACCGCCTGCTCACCCGGCGACGACAGCGCCACCCGCAACACCCTGAACATCGCGTTCTGGGGCGATAACACCACCCTGGTCAGCTTCGACCCCTTCCAAGTCTATTGGCTCGAACACCGCGTGCTATTGCGCAACGTCGCCGAATCGCTCACCGACCAGGACCCGCAGACCGGTCGCATCATCCCCTGGCTGGCGCGCAGCTGGGAGGTCAGCGACGACGCCCTGAGCTACACCTTCCACCTGCGCCAGGACGTCACCTTCAGCAACGGCGAGCGCTTCGACGCCCAGGCCGTGAAGACCGCCTTCGACAGCGACAAGGCCTTCGCCCGCGAGTTGCCGGCCACCTTCGGCGCCACCTACCTGGCCGGCTACGACCACAGCGAGGTGCTCGACGACTTCACCGTCAAACTGGTGCTGTCGCGACCCAACGCAGGCTTCCTGCAAGCGACCTCCACCACCAACCTGGCGATCCTTGCGCCCGCGTCCTACCGACTCAGCGCCCAACAGCGCTCCCAGGGCCAGATCATCGGCACAGGGCCGTTCACCCTCGAGCACTACACCCCGGAAGTCGGCGCACGTCTGGTCAAGCGCGCCGACTACGCCTGGGCCTCGGCCAACGTACGCAACCAGGGCGCAGCCCATCTGGATGCCGTGGAGGTGCGCTACATCCCGGAGGAAAGCGTGCGCAACGGTCTGTTCCTGCAGGGCAAGGTCGACATCCTCTGGCCCCGTCAGCCGTTCTCCGAAGTCGACCAGCAGCTGTTCCAGTCCAAGGGTGCCAGCATCCAGAGCCGTTCGCTGCCGGGCCCAGCCTTGAACCTCTACCCCAACACGCGCAACGACCGCCTGCTGGCCGACCGTCAGGTGCGCCTGGCCCTGCAGAAGGCCATCGACCGCACCAGCTACGCGCACACCGTCTACAACAAGCAATTTCCAGTGGTCAGCGGTGTATATGACATCACCACACCCTTCTTCAAACCCCAGGCCGACAAGCTCGCCTACGACCCGCAAGCGGCCGGGCGTCTGCTGGACGCCGCAGGCTGGCATCAGGGCGAGGACGGCTACCGGCACAAGGACGGCAAGCGCCTGACCTTGCGCTACAACCTCACCCCCGCCGAAAGCGCCGGTGACGTGTTGGTGCAGGATCAACTGCGCAAGGTCGGCATCGACCTCAAGCTCAACGTGCTGACCCGTGCCGAGTGGGTCGCCGGCAACGCGTCGGGCAACTACGACCTCACCTCCACCTACATGACCCGCGCCGATCCGATCATCCTGCAGACCATCCTCGACCCGCGCGCGGCCAACAGCGCGACCATGGCCACCAACGCCTACGAACCCGCCACCCTCGAGCAGGCGCAGGCGCTGTTCGACCAGGGCCTGCGTGCCACCGCAGATCCGCAACGGGCGCAGGCCTACGGTCAATTGCAGGACTTGCTGGTCGACCAAGCGGCGGCCTTCCCGCTGTACGAACGGGTCTGGCAGGCGGCCACTGCGCCACGGGTCAAGGACTTCCGCTGGACCGCCGAAGGCTTCGCGCTGCTCAGCGACATCCGGGTCGGCCAGCCATGAAGCGCTACCTGATCGGCCGCATCGGCCAGGCCCTGTTGGTGCTGTGGGGCGCCTATACCCTGACCTATCTGATCCTCTATCTACTGCCGGGCGACACATTGTCGATCATGCTCAGCGCCTCGGGCATGGAAGCCGATGGCCTGTCGCCGCAGGACCTGGCCAAGGCCCGCGCCTACTACGGGTTGGACAAAGGCCTGCTAGGGCAGTATCTCGACCTGCTCGGCCGCGCCTTGCAAGGCGATCTGGGCCAGTCGCTGTCGCTTGGTCGACCGGTCACGGCGCTGTTGGCCGAACGTCTGCCGCAGACCTTGGCATTGGCCGGCAGCGCCATCCTGCTGTCGCTGGTGGCCGGCATCGGTCTTGCTTACGTGACGGCCTACATCCAATGGCGGCCGCTCAAGACCGCGCTGGCGCGCCTGCCTTCGCTGGGCTTCTCGGTGCCGGTGTTCTGGATGGGGCTGCTGCTGATCCAGGTGTTCGCCTTCGCGCTGGGCTGGTTGCCGGCCACCGGCAGCCAGGGCCTGGAAAGCCTGGTGCTGCCAGCCATCACCCTGGCGATTCCCAGTGCGGCGGTGTATGCGCAGGTACTGCAACGGGGCTTTCAAGGGGTGTGGCAGGAGCCGTACATCATCACGGCCTTCGCCAAGGGCCTCAGCCGCGGCCAGGTGCAGGCCCGACACGGTTTTCGCAACGCAGCCCTGCCACTGCTGACCCTGGTCGGCTTGCAGGTGGGCAATACGGTGTCCGGCGCGGTGCTGGTGGAAACCATCTTTTCCCGCAACGGCGTCGGGCGGCTGGCCCAGGAAGCCGTGCTGCGCCAGGACATTCCCGTGGTGCTGGCGATCGTCGCGGTGTCGGCGGCGGCGTTCGTGGCGGTCAATCTGCTGGTCGACTTGCTGTATCCCTATCTGGACCCACGCATCACCCATCAGGCGAGGGTGAGCTGACATGAACGGCGACCTCTCCCGGTTCGGTGGCATGCCGCCTTCCAATCCACGTGGACTCAGTTCCCGAAACAGCGCTGCGGGTGAATGGACATGAGCATCGACCTTTCTCTGGATCCGCCTGCGCCTACCGTGACCGCGCCTGCCTGGAAGCGTCGCTCGCGCTGGCAGCGTGTGCGCCAGGCCTGGGTGCCCTTGCTACGCCGGCCAGGTTTCAGCTTGGCACTGCTGATCGTTGTCTTCGCCCTGCTCTGCGCGCTGGTGCCGCAGGTATTGAGCGGCTTCGATCCCTATGCCACCTCGCCGCTCGACAAACTCAGCGCGCCCAGTGCCGTGCACTGGTTCGGCACCGACGAGCTGGGCCGCGACCTCTATACCCGTGTGGTGTATGGCGCGCGGCTGTCGGTGCTGGCGGCATCGCTGGCGGTGGCCATCGCCCTGCTCGGCGGGCTCGGTATCGGCGTGCTGGCGGGGTTTGCCGGTGGGCGGATCGATGCCGCGCTGATGCGCCTGGTCGATGTGCTGCTGGCCTTGCCCAGCCTGCTGCTGGCGCTGGCGATCGTCACCGCCATCGGCTTCGGCACGGTGCCGGTGGCCGTTGCGGTGGGGGTAGGTATCATTCCGGGCTTTGCCCGTACCACCCGCGCCGAGGTGCTGCGCATCAAGACCCTGCCCTACGTCGAGGCCGCGCGTCTGGGCGGCGCCAGTTGGACGCGCACGCTGCTGCGCCATGTGCTGCCCAATGCCTGGGGGCCGGTGGCGGTGCTCGCCACGCTGGATTTCGGGGCCGCCATCCTGGCCACTGCCGGCCTGAGTTTTCTGGGCTTCGGCGCAGCGCCACCGGCAGCGGAATGGGGCACCCTGATCGCCAACGGCCGACACTTCCTCATCACTGCCCCTTGGGTGTCGCTGCTGCCGGGGTCGTTCGTGGTGGCGGTGGTGCTCAGCCTCAATCATCTGGCGCGCAGCGCCGAGGAACATGCCCGATGACTTCATCCCCTCTGGTCGAAGTGCGCGACCTCAGCATCAGCTACGCCTTCGCCGGGCAGCGCCACCAGGCGCTGCGGCAACTGTCGTTCAGCCTGGCCCAGGGCGAAACCCTGGCCATCGTCGGCGAGTCCGGCTCGGGCAAGTCGACCCTGGCCAACGCCCTGCTCGGCTTGCTGCCTGGCAACGCCCGTATCGAACGGGGCGAGCTGTGGATCGACGACGTCGAAGTGGGCCGTGCCGCCGAGCGCACCCGGCGCCAGCTGCGCGGGCGTACCGTGGGCCTGGTGCCACAAGACCCGATGGTCAGCCTCAACCCGACCCAACGCATCGGCCGGCAGATCGCCGAAGCCTTGCCCGCCAGGGCTGGCCGCCAAGCGGCGGACGTGGACAGTGCCGTGTTGACGCTACTGGAGGAGGTGGGCCTGGACGACCCTGCGCTGCGGGCCCGCCAGTATCCGCACGAGCTGTCCGGTGGCATGCGCCAGCGTGTGCTGATCGCCATCGCCCTGGCCGGCGAGCCGCGCCTGATCATCGCCGACGAGCCCACCAGCGCCTTGGACGTGACGGTCCAGCGGCAGATCCTCGACCATCTGCAGCGTCAGGTAGCCGAACGCGGCATTTCGCTGTTGATCATCACCCACGACCTGGGCATGGCCTGCGACCGAGCCGATCGGCTGCTGGTCATGAAGCAGGGCGAGTTGGTCGAGCAGGCCTCGCCTCGGCAAGTGCTGTGGGGTTCGGCGCAGCCCTACACCCATCACCTGCTCAACGCGGCGCCCGCCTTCGTGCCACGGCACAGGCCCCCAGGGCCGGCTGGGAACGAGCCCTTGCTGCGCTTGAGCGGCGTCGGCAAACGCTTCGCGGTGCCTGGCCGGCAGCAGCCGTTCACTGCTTTGCAGGATCTACACCTGGAGGTGTATGCCGGTCAGACCCTGGCCATCGTCGGCGAGTCCGGTTCCGGTAAAAGCACGGCGTTGCGCATCGCCCTGGGTCTGGAGCGCCCCAGCCAAGGCAGTGTCGAGATCGAGGGTGAAGCGGTCGGCGACTACACGTGGCGACAGTTCCGGCCGCTGCGCCGGCGCGTGCAACTGGTCCAGCAAAATCCCTTCGCGGCACTCGACCCGCGCTTCACGGTGTACGACTGCATCGCCGAACCGCTGGTGTCGTTCGGGCTGCTGAAAGGTCAGGCGCTGGAACAGCGGGCACGCGCGCTGCTCGATCAGGTGCAACTGCCGGTGGAGTTTCTCGACCGTTTGCCGCGGGAGCTGTCCGGCGGGCAGCGCCAACGCGTGGCGATCGCCCGCGCCTTGGCGTTGGAGCCTGCGTTGCTGCTGCTGGACGAGCCGGTGAGCGCGCTGGACGTCTCGGTGCAGGCGCAGATTCTGGCGTTGCTGGAAAGGCTGCAACGCGAGCTGGGGATCGCCTACGTGTTGGTGTCCCATGATCTGGCCGTGGTGGCGAGCATGGCCGATCAAGTCGTGGTGCTGCGCCGAGGCGAGGTGGTCGAACAGGGGCCGGCCATACAGGTGTTCGGGCAACCGCGCGGCGAGTACACCCGCGAGCTGATCGCGGCCATTCCAGGGCATTCGCGGCATGTGCTGCCGGTGGCGGTGTGAGCGTAGCTGCGCTGAAGCTTGGGTATGCGCGGATGGATTGAGCCATTTATTTATTCAATATTCGCATTAAATAAATTTTGGATATCAGAAAAACACATAATTAGCTTAGAACCACAAAGCCTTTCACAACACCCTCCGCAGCACGTTAACGTCCCCTACATGAGTCCGACCCCCCGCCCGGTGGAGGCCTTTCCTTATGCCTTCCACCGGCGTGGACCTGCGGGTTCGATCATCTCACCTGCGCTGACTGCGCAGGCACGCCTCGGGAAGCCTCCATCGCATGCTTCCAGAGGAACCCTTCATGAGCAAACGACAGATCCACCTTGGCGCCATGATCCACGGTGTCGGCCACGGTTGGGGCGAATGGCGCCACCCGGACGCCCTGGCCGATGCCAGCGTCAACTTCGGTTTCTACCAGCAGCAGGCGAAACTGGCCGAGGCCGCCCGCTTCGATTTCGCCTTCATCGCCGACAGCTTGCACATCCATGCCCGTTCCAGCCCGCACTACCTCAACCGCTTCGAACCCCTGACACTGCTTTCGGCCTTGGCGGCCGTGACCACCCGCATCGGCCTGGTGGCGACGGTCACGGTCAGCTACACCGAGCCCTTCCAGGTCGCGCGTCAGTTGGCCTCGCTCGATCTGATCAGCGGCGGGCGCGCCGGTTGGAACGTGGTCACCTCGTGGCTCTCGGGCACCGCCGACAATTTCAGCAAGGCCGAGCATCCGCCCCATGCCGTGCGCTACCGCATCGCGCGCGAACACGTGAAAGTGGTCCAGGGTCTGTGGGACTCCTGGGAAGACGATGCCTTCACGCGGGACAAGCAAAGCGGCGAGTTCTTCGACCCGGCCAAACTGCACACCCTCGGTCACCAAGGCGAGTTCTTCCAGGTCAAGGGCCCGCTGAACATCCAGCGTTCGCCCCAAGGCCAACCCTTGATCTTCCAAGCCGGCGTATCGGAAGACGGTCGCGAGTTCGCCGCGCAGAATGCCGACGCGATCTTCCTCAACCCCGAGTCCTTCAGCGAAGCCCACGCCTACTACCGCGACCTCAAGCAGCGCGCTGCACGCCATGGCCGCGATCCGGACGAGCTGTTCATCCTGCCAGGCATCCGTCCGATCATCGGTCGCGACGAGGCCGAGGTGGAGCGGCGCTACCAGCAGGCCGTGGAGCTGGTGAGCATCGAGGATGCGCTAGTCGCCCTAGGCCGGCCGTTCAACGATTACGACTTCACCCAGCATGACCTGGACGCCCCCTTCCCCGATCTCGGTACGTTGGGCGAAAACAGCCACAAAGGCACTTCCGACTACCTCAAGCAGCTGGCCCGTGACGAAAATCTGACCCTGCGCGAACTGGCCCTGCGCTTCTCGCGGCCCAAACGCGACTTCACAGGCACGCCGGAACAGGTGGCCAACGCTTTGCAGGACTGGTTCGAAGACCGCGCCGCCGACGGTTTCATCATCAACTCGCTGCTGCCCGATGGGCTGCAATATTTCACCGAGCTGGTCGTGCCGCTGTTGCAAGCACGCGGTCTACTGCGCCGCGAGTATCCGGGGGATACGTTGCGTGACAGTTTTGGCCTACAGGTGCCGCAGAACCGCAATGCCTTACGACGCGTGGAGAGCGCCGTGGCTTGAAGTGTTGTGCCAGACGGTTCACGGGTCGCGCTCAATAGCCAGGCGCGACGTTGGCCACTGCTGGCGTTTGATGGGTTTCCTGCAACCAGGCCAGTACGCAGAAGAACAGATCCATGCCCATGATGCCGGTGGCGATGGTCGACAGCACGACCTGGCCATCGCTGTCCTTGATGACTACTTTTTCGGTCCAGGCACTGGTGTTGGCCTCGCGCAACAGGTCAATGGGGAAGCGATGGCCGTCCACTTCCAGATACTGTGGAGTGATCACCAGCGGCTTGGTTTTCACATCTAGGAAGTGGCCGGTAACGCGCTTGCCCCATACCTGTTTGGTATCGACATAGTTGAAGCGTATGCCGCCACCTTGATCGAGCGTATCGACCATCGCTGGCATATGCTCCTCCATATACCGCTCGCGGACGATCTTGATGAATTCTTCCAGTTTGCGCAGGTGAGCATTCACACGGCGAAAGGGCTCGTTGGCGCTGCGGCGGTAAGCCAGGTTGTTGATCAGCCCAGCGGTGAGGGTCTGACCCGATGCGAACAGGTAGAGGTCGTCCATCTCCTTGAACGCGACGAACTCGTCGTTACTGGACGTTATCTGGCGAATGCCTTTTTCATAGACCTCGTAACGCGCATTGCGCAGCTTTTTCTGCCAGAAGATTACGGCGACCAGACACAAAGCCACGAACACCAGAAAGGCCATGGGGTAGATGAATAGCTCGGGCGGGCCATTGAACGTGACGCCGGAGCCATTGGCAGGCGCAGGTTCGCCTGGGAACCTGACGGTGGTCATGTCGTATCCCAAAAAACCTGCGACACCGAGACAGAACGCGGCGAAGACACCGAGAAATATCGGCAACGCTCTGCCATAGCCGTATTTGCCGATCAGCAAACCCATGGTGGGTGACGATGCTTCATGCATGATTGCGGTTCCTGAAAAGCGCGCCTGAGAAAGGCGCTTGCAGGAACAACGACTGGCATGAGTGCTTGGGGTTCATTGCAAACACGAAAAGTGCGGGTGGCTTTGCAGAGACTTTCAGTGCTGGAGAAATGAGCTCAATGACGCAGTTGCCGCTGGTGGCGATACAGTGCGCGGGCAGCAGCGGTGACGACCGGTATACAGGCCTGCAAGTCCTCTTCGCTCATCGTATCGAGCAATTCGAAGTTGTCTTCCAGCCCATGCAGGGAGATGGCGTCGAGCTGTTTCTGATGCTCGGCGGGCAGATCCGACCATTGCGCCACTTGTGTGCCACGCATGTAACCGAAGCACCACTCTTCAAGTATCACTACCGGCCCTTGCTCGGTTTCATTGACTTCGAACAGGGGTTGAAAGTGCTCCAGATCGTTAGCCAAGGATTCGGCGATTTGATCGGCGTAGCGCAGCATCAGCGCCGTGTAGGCTTCTTCATGGGCAGGTTTCTTGAACTTGGGTACCTTGCCGCCGGCGACAGTCGGCAGCCAGTGTTCGGGGGTCACGACCGTAGGCGAACTGGCGAGCGCGGTGAAGAAACCATTGAGTTCGGCCAGGTTGAGCACCGAATAATCGTTGCCGTAGGTGATCAACAGATCGTCCAGGCGATGCAGTTCTTTTTCGCTGAGTGGAGGAAGCATGGGCAGGTCCTGAAACGCGGGGGAGCTGCACCTTAGCATGGCCCTGCGGCCAGAGCGTGGAGCAGGGCTCGCTTTCGGTTGAAGGCGAGCCCTCGGGGACTTACACGGCCAGCGCGCGCTCACGCAACTCGCTGTTGAGGATACGGTCGTTCTCGCTGTAATCGACCGGGCAGTCGATCACGTGAACGCCCGGGGTGCTGATGCAGTGCTGCAGCAGTGGCAGCAAGCCTTCGGCACTTTCCACGCGATGGCCATTGGCGCCATAGGCTTCGGCGTATTTGACGAAGTCCGGGTTGCCGTAGTCCAGGCCGAAATCGGTGAAGCCCATGTTGGCCTGTTTCCAGCGGATCATGCCGTAACCATCGTCACGCAGGATCACCACGGTGACGTGCATGCCGAGGCGTACGGCGGTTTCCAGTTCCTGGCTGTTCATCATGAAGCCACCATCGCCGCATACCGAGATCACCGGGCGATCCGGGTAGACCAAATGCGCGGCCATTGCCGACGGCAAGCCGGCGCCCATGGTCGCCAAGGCGTTGTCGAGCAGCACGGTGTTGGGCTTGTGCGCCTTGTAGTTGCGGGCGAACCAGATTTTGTAGATGCCGTTGTCCAGCGCCACGATACCTTCGGAAGGCAGCACGCGACGGATGTCGGCCACCAGACGTTGTGGGTATACCGGGAAGCGGTCGTCGTCGGCACCTTCGATGATCTGCGCTTCGTTGGCTTCGCGAATGGCCAGCAGACGGGTGAAGTCCCAATGCGAGGTGTCGCCCAGGCCTTCGGCGATCTGCCACACAGCGTTGGCGATGTCGCCGATCACTTCGACCTGCGGGAAGTACACGGCATCGACTTCAGCGGAGCGGAAGCTGATGTGGATGACTTCGGTGCCACCGCGCACCATGAAGAACGGCGGCTTCTCGATCACGTCGTGGCCGATGTTGATGATCAGGTCGGAGGCCTCAATGGCGCGGTGCACGAAGTCACCCGACGACAGCGCGGCGTTACCCAGGAAACGCGGGCTGCGCTCGTCGACTACGCCTTTACCCAACTGGGTGGTCACGAACGGAATACCGGTTTTGTCGATCAACTGCTTGAGCACTTTGGCAGTCATCTTGCGGTTGGCACCGGCGCCGATGACCAGGATCGGGCTGCGGGCCTTTTGCAGTTTTTCGACAGCGGCTTCGATCGCAACATGCTCGGCGAGAGGACGGCGATGAAGGCTACGCGGGATCGGCAGCGCGTCGGTCTGCTCGGCGGCGATGTCCTCGGGCAGTTCCAAATGCACGGCACCTGGTTTTTCTTCTTCAGCCAGGCGGAAGGCTTCGCGCATGCGGGCCGGGATGTTGTCGGCCGAGGCGAACTGGTGGGTGTACTTGGTGATGGGGTCCATCATGCCGCACACGTCGATGATCTGGAAACGACCCTGTTTGGATTTCTTGATCGGCTTCTGGCCGGTAATCATCATCATCGGCATGCCGCCCAGATACGCGTAGGCACTGGCAGTAACCAGGTTGGTAGCGCCAGGGCCGAGCGTGGAAAGGCTCACACCGGTCTTGCCCGTCAAGCGGCCATAGGTGGCGGCCATGAAACCGGCGGACTGCTCGTGACGGGTCAGCACCAACTTGATCTTGGACTTGCGCAGGGATTCGAGCAGGTCGAGGTTTTCCTCGCCTGGAATACCGAACACATACTCGACACCTTCGTTTTCCAGACATTGCACAACGACATCGGCGGCCTTGGCCATCTCGCTTGTAACCTCACGTGATATTGCGGTAATGGATCAAAGTACTTGGCGGCACGCCAAGCTGACGGACTCGCAGCCGTTGAAACGCTACGAATCGAATCTTGACGCAAGCTGAGCCTGGCCAAGTCACGTAAGGGTACTCACTTTTCGCCGCTCAAGGTTGCAACAGCGTAAATATTAGGCGCACGTTGTTCGATGGGCGTCGTGAATAGCGACAACCCCCCTCGGAAAGGAAGTAGTTTTTGCCACACAGAAAAGACAAAACCCCTACCTGCATGCGCAGATAGGGGTTTTGCGAAATGAATCTTGACGATGACCTACTCTCACATGGGGAAACCCCACACTACCATCGGCGATGCATCGTTTCACTGCTGAGTTCGGGATGGGATCAGGTGGTTCCAATGCTCTATGGTCGTCAAGAAATTCGGTTGCCGGTTCGTCGTTGCCGACGGGCCAGCCAATTCGGATATGTGATGATCTGTGTGCGAATCTTCGTCGATGCGTCTTCCACCCAACCTGCGCTTGGCAGATTGCTTGGGTGTTATATGGTCAAGCCTCACGGGCAATTAGTATTGGTTAGCTCAACGCCTCACAGCGCTTACACACCCAACCTATCAACGTCGTAGTCTTCGACGGCCCTTTAGGGGATTCAAGATCCCAGTGAGATCTCATCTTGAGGCAAGTTTCCCGCTTAGATGCTTTCAGCGGTTATCTCTTCCGAACATAGCTACCCGGCAATGCCACTGGCGTGACAACCGGAACACCAGAGGTTCGTCCACTCCGGTCCTCTCGTACTAGGAGCAGCCCCTCTCAAATCTCAAACGTCCACGGCAGATAGGGACCGAACTGTCTCACGACGTTCTAAACCCAGCTCGCGTACCACTTTAAATGGCGAACAGCCATACCCTTGGGACCGGCTTCAGCCCCAGGATGTGATGAGCCGACATCGAGGTGCCAAACACCGCCGTCGATATGAACTCTTGGGCGGTATCAGCCTGTTATCCCCGGAGTACCTTTTATCCGTTGAGCGATGGCCCTTCCATACAGAACCACCGGATCACTAAGACCTACTTTCGTACCTGCTCGACGTGTGGGTCTCGCAGTCAAGCGCGCTTTTGCCTTTATACTCTACGACCGATTTCCGACCGGTCTGAGCGCACCTTCGTACTCCTCCGTTACTCTTTGGGAGGAGACCGCCCCAGTCAAACTACCCACCATACACTGTCCTCGATCCGGATGACGGACCTGAGTTAGAACCTCAAAGTTGCCAGGGTGGTATTTCAAGGATGGCTCCATGAGGACTGGCGTCCCCACTTCAAAGCCTCCCACCTATCCTACACAAGCAAATTCAAAGTCCAGTGCAAAGCTATAGTAAAGGTTCACGGGGTCTTTCCGTCTAGCCGCGGATACACTGCATCTTCACAGCGATTTCAATTTCACTGAGTCTCGGGTGGAGACAGCGCCGCCATCGTTACGCCATTCGTGCAGGTCGGAACTTACCCGACAAGGAATTTCGCTACCTTAGGACCGTTATAGTTACGGCCGCCGTTTACCGGGGCTTCGATCAAGAGCTTCGCTTGCGCTAACCCCATCAATTAACCTTCCGGCACCGGGCAGGCGTCACACCCTATACGTCCACTTTCGTGTTTGCAGAGTGCTGTGTTTTTAATAAACAGTCGCAGCGGCCTGGTATCTTCGACCGGCATGAGCTTACGGAGCAAGTCCTTCACCCTCACCGGCGCACCTTCTCCCGAAGTTACGGTGCCATTTTGCCTAGTTCCTTCACCCGAGTTCTCTCAAGCGCCTTGGTATTCTCTACCCAACCACCTGTGTCGGTTTGGGGTACGGTTCCCGATTGTCTGAAGCTTAGGAGCTTTTCTTGGAAGCATGGCATCAACCACTTCGTCGCCTAAAGGCAACTCGTCATCAGCTCTCGGCCTTAAGATCCCGGATTTGCCTAAGATCTCAGCCTACCACCTTAAACTTGGACAACCAACGCCAAGCTGGCCTAGCCTTCTCCGTCCCTCCATCGCAACAATCGCAAGTACAGGAATATTAACCTGTTTTCCATCGACTACGCTTTTCAGCCTCGCCTTAGGGACCGACTAACCCTGCGTCGATTAACGTTGCGCAGGAAACCTTGGTCTTTCGGCGTGCGAGTTTTTCACTCGCATTGTCGTTACTCATGTCAGCATTCGCACTTCTGATACCTCCAGCAAGCTTCTCAACTCACCTTCACAGGCTTACAGAACGCTCCTCTACCGCATCACCAAAAGGTGATACCCGTAGCTTCGGTACCTGGTTTGAGCCCCGTTACATCTTCCGCGCAGGCCGACTCGACTAGTGAGCTATTACGCTTTCTTTAAAGGGTGGCTGCTTCTAAGCCAACCTCCTAGCTGTCTAAGCCTTCCCACATCGTTTCCCACTTAACCAGGATTTTGGGACCTTAGCTGACGGTCTGGGTTGTTTCCCTTTTCACGACGGACGTTAGCACCCGCCGTGTGTCTCCCATGCTCGGCACTTGTAGGTATTCGGAGTTTGCATCGGTTTGGTAAGTCGGGATGACCCCCTAGCCGAAACAGTGCTCTACCCCCTACAGTGATACATGAGGCGCTACCTAAATAGCTTTCGAGGAGAACCAGCTATCTCCGAGCTTGATTAGCCTTTCACTCCGATCCACAGGTCATCCGCTAACTTTTCAACGGTAGTCGGTTCGGTCCTCCAGTCAGTGTTACCTAACCTTCAACCTGCCCATGGATAGATCGCCCGGTTTCGGGTCTATACCCAGCGACTAAACGCCCTATTAAGACTCGCTTTCGCTACGCCTCCCCTATTCGGTTAAGCTCGCCACTGAATATAAGTCGCTGACCCATTATACAAAAGGTACGCAGTCACCTAACAAAGTAGGCTCCCACTGCTTGTACGCATACGGTTTCAGGATCTATTTCACTCCCCTCTCCGGGGTTCTTTTCGCCTTTCCCTCACGGTACTGGTTCACTATCGGTCAGTCAGTAGTATTTAGCCTTGGAGGATGGTCCCCCCATATTCAGACAAAGTTTCTCGTGCTCCGTCCTACTCGATTTCATTGACAAGAGATTTTCGTGTACAGGGCTATCACCCACTATGGCCGCACTTTCCAGAGCGTTCCACTAATCTCAAACCAACTTAAGGGCTGGTCCCCGTTCGCTCGCCACTACTAAGGGAATCTCGGTTGATTTCTTTTCCTCAGGGTACTTAGATGTTTCAGTTCCCCTGGTTCGCCTCTTGCACCTATGTATTCAGTACAAGATAACCAGCTTGTGCTGGCTGGGTTCCCCCATTCAGAGATCTCTGGATCACAGTCTGTTTGCCGACTCCCCAAAGCTTTTCGCAGGCTACCACGTCTTTCATCGCCTCTGACTGCCAAGGCATCCACCGTATGCGCTTCTTCACTTGACCATATAACCCCAAGCAATCTGGTTATACTGTGAAGACGACATTCGCCGAAAATTCGCAATTTGCGCTTACGCGCAGAACTCACAAATTTTACCTTAGCCTGATCACCACCAGTGAAAGTGGCCATCAGTCTATTTCTATCACATATCCGAATTTTTAAAGAACGATCTGACAAAAGTCAGAAATCAACATTCAGTGCACTCAAGCGTTGAGTGGAATGTTCATTTCTAAGTTCTGAACAGCAAAACGATGCTAAAAAGTGGTGGAGCCAAGCGGGATCGAACCGCTGACCTCCTGCGTGCAAGGCAGGCGCTCTCCCAGCTGAGCTATGGCCCCGTGTGTCGTAGCGTCTAGCCGCACCATGAAATGGTAGGTCTGGGCAGATTTGAACTGCCGACCTCACCCTTATCAGGGGTGCGCTCTAACCAACTGAGCTACAGACCTATAACAGGGTCGCGTTACAGCATCGTCTTCGTACAATGAATCAAGCAATTCGTGTGGGAGCTCATCAGCAGGCTGATGTCGTCGATTAAGGAGGTGATCCAGCCGCAGGTTCCCCTACGGCTACCTTGTTACGACTTCACCCCAGTCATGAATCACACCGTGGTAACCGTCCTCCCGAGGGTTAGACTAGCTACTTCTGGTGCAACCCACTCCCATGGTGTGACGGGCGGTGTGTACAAGGCCCGGGAACGTATTCACCGTGACATTCTGATTCACGATTACTAGCGATTCCGACTTCACGCAGTCGAGTTGCAGACTGCGATCCGGACTACGATCGGTTTTGTGAGATTAGCTCCACCTCGCGGCTTGGCAACCCTCTGTACCGACCATTGTAGCACGTGTGTAGCCCAGGCCGTAAGGGCCATGATGACTTGACGTCATCCCCACCTTCCTCCGGTTTGTCACCGGCAGTCTCCTTAGAGTGCCCACCATAATGTGCTGGTAACTAAGGACAAGGGTTGCGCTCGTTACGGGACTTAACCCAACATCTCACGACACGAGCTGACGACAGCCATGCAGCACCTGTGTCAGAGTTCCCGAAGGCACCAATCCATCTCTGGAAAGTTCTCTGCATGTCAAGGCCTGGTAAGGTTCTTCGCGTTGCTTCGAATTAAACCACATGCTCCACCGCTTGTGCGGGCCCCCGTCAATTCATTTGAGTTTTAACCTTGCGGCCGTACTCCCCAGGCGGTCAACTTAATGCGTTAGCTGCGCCACTAAAATCTCAAGGATTCCAACGGCTAGTTGACATCGTTTACGGCGTGGACTACCAGGGTATCTAATCCTGTTTGCTCCCCACGCTTTCGCACCTCAGTGTCAGTATCAGTCCAGGTGGTCGCCTTCGCCACTGGTGTTCCTTCCTATATCTACGCATTTCACCGCTACACAGGAAATTCCACCACCCTCTACCATACTCTAGCTTGCCAGTTTTGGATGCAGTTCCCAGGTTGAGCCCGGGGATTTCACATCCAACTTAACAAACCACCTACGCGCGCTTTACGCCCAGTAATTCCGATTAACGCTTGCACCCTCTGTATTACCGCGGCTGCTGGCACAGAGTTAGCCGGTGCTTATTCTGTCGGTAACGTCAAAACAACCAGGTATTCGCTGACTGCCCTTCCTCCCAACTTAAAGTGCTTTACAATCCGAAGACCTTCTTCACACACGCGGCATGGCTGGATCAGGCTTTCGCCCATTGTCCAATATTCCCCACTGCTGCCTCCCGTAGGAGTCTGGACCGTGTCTCAGTTCCAGTGTGACTGATCATCCTCTCAGACCAGTTACGGATCGTCGCCTTGGTGAGCCATTACCTCACCAACAAGCTAATCCGACCTAGGCTCATCTGATAGCGCAAGGCCCGAAGGTCCCCTGCTTTCTCCCGTAGGACGTATGCGGTATTAGCGTTCCTTTCGAAACGTTGTCCCCCACTACCAGGCAGATTCCTAGGCATTACTCACCCGTCCGCCGCTGAATCGAAGAGCAAGCTCTTCTCATCCGCTCGACTTGCATGTGTTAGGCCTGCCGCCAGCGTTCAATCTGAGCCATGATCAAACTCTTCAGTTCAATACTGCTTGGGTTTTTAAGAAACCCTAAACTTGGCTCAGCAATCTCAAATGACTATGTGATTTCTCGCATGGTCACTTGTGATGCTGATAATCTTGGTGACTATCAGTCCGTACTCACAAGCACCCACACGAATTGCTTGATTCAAATTGTTAAAGAGCGGTTGGTTGAGCCTTTCGTCTCAACCGAGGCGCGCATTCTACGCTGTCCTCAGTGTCTGTCAAGTGTTTATTTTGAAGTGTTTTGCGAGAATCTCGTTCAACTTCAACCACTTGGCTCGCTGCGATCTCTCGTAGCGGGAGGCGAATCATACAGCGTTACAACCTGCTGTCAACTGCCTTTTTGAAGATTTTCTCTGCTTGGCAATGCCACTTCAGTTCCAACTTCAAACCCGCTTCGAAGTGCATCGCTGCGGGAGGCGAATAATACGTTATTCCGAAGCCGTGTCAACGCCCAAAGTAGAAAAAAACGTGCTCATCCCGTCTCCACCGCAGGCAACTATTCAAACACTCACCGATCTGTAGAGAATCCCCTCCTTCGAGTACACCTGTATGAACGACGAGAACGACGAAAAGACCCCTGGCCTCTCTGCAGACGAGGAGCAGGAGGTCGACGAGCGCCAGCCCCCGCGCGCGGCCGTGCTCCATGAAATGATCAGAGCGCAGGGCGATCATGAATTGGAGCGCACCATCGCCGCTCTATGGTGGTCAGCACTGGCAGCCGGTCTGACCATGGGCCTATCGTTCATGGCCATGGGCTTGCTCTCTTCGCGACTTCCCGAAGGCGATGCGTCACACGCCATTGCAAGCTTCGGTTACTGTGCAGGTTTTCTGGCCGTGATCATCGCGCGTCAACAGCTATTCACAGAGAACACCCTGACCGCCGTCCTGCCGATCATGACCAAACCGACAGTGGGCAACTTCGGCCGTTTGCTACGCCTTTGGGGCATCGTGCTGCTAGGCAATCTCGTCGGCACCATTTTCGTGGCCTGGGTAATGCTTGAGCTGCCGATCTTCGACCACAAGACTGATGTCGCCTTCCTGGAAATCGGTCGCAAGGTCATGGAAAACGACATTGGCCAGATGTTCGCCAAAGGCATCATCTCGGGCTGGATGATCGCGACTCTGGTCTGGATGATCCCATCAGTGGAAAACGCCAAAATCTGGATCATTGTGCTGATCACCTACCTGATGGCATTGGGCGATTTCACCCACATCGTCGTAGGCACCGTAGAGGTTTCGTATTTGGTGTGGGCTGGCGAGGAGACTTGGCAGCGTTTCGCTTTGGAGTTCGCCCTGCCTACGTTGGCAGGCAACATCGTCGGAGGCAGCTTGATCTTTGGCTTGATTAGCCACGCGCAGGTGCGCAGCGACACCGGTCAAGGGTTGTCGAAACTGCTCGATCAAGAGTCACCTTCGAAAGAGAAACGAGTGACAAAAGAATGATACGAAAGACCGCCGCACAGCGTACGAAGCGGCGGCGGTCTCTATTAGAGAGATACGACCATGCCTTCCTGACCGCACCAACCATGATTTGGCTCCCAAGGCCAGTAGCTACGGTTTGTCGAATGTTCAACAATATTTGGGAACTTATGCGATAACGCGCATCCTTCCCAAATAATCGACGCCGTCATGGACTCAACCTCGGGCAAAGGCTTTTCCTTCGTAAAGCGAATCTATCTGCCCCGCATCCTCGGCAAGACCGTAGGAATGCTTGCGGTGACCGCTGCGCTGATGCCCATCGCGCCTCCTATCTGGGTATGGGCGTTGATGCTCATCAACGGGGTACTTTGGCCGCATGTCGCTTATCGCTGGGCAATGCACTCCCAGATGCCCTATCACGCCGAGCAACGCAACCTGGTAATCGACTCATTGATGGCCGGTTTCTGGGCGGCCGCCATGCAGTTCAATCCTCTACCGAGCTTGACCATTCTGTCGATGGTGACCATGAACAACGTCGCGGCCGGTGGGCGAACCTTGGTACAGCGCGGCGTTCTGGCTCAAGCTAGCGGTATGCTGCTGGGCATGGCTTTCTTGGGCCCGCAGTTGCAACTGCATGCGACTGACCTGCAGGTCTATGCCAGTCTGCCGATGCTCACGCTGTATCCCATGGCATTGGGCTGGGTGTCTTATCAACTGGCCACTAACCTTGGCGAACACAAAAAACGCTTGAGCGACCTGAGTCGAACCGACAGCCTCACCGGCCTCTTCAACCATGGCTATTGGAAGGATCGACTTTGCCGCAAGCATCTCATCTGCCAGCAACGCTGCGGCATGGCGGTAGTCGCGCTGATCGACATCGATCATTTCAAAGCGATCAACGATACCTATGGCCATTTGGTGGGCGACCGTGTACTGCGCCATCTAAGCACCGAGCTTAAACAAAGCCTGCGGGAGACCGACCTGGCCGGTCGCTACGGCGGCGACGAGTTTTGTGTGATCTTTCCCAAAACGACCCAGGAACAGGCCTGCCTGGCCATGGAGCGCTTACGCGAGCGGGCAGCTGGCTATCATGATCCCGATCTACCGGAACTGCGCATCAGCCTAAGCATTGGCCTCTCCGCATTTCATGATGATTTCGCCGATTCCGAGCAATGGCTGGAAGATGCCGATCGCGCGCTGTACAACGCCAAGCGCCAGGGGCGCGATCGCGTCGATGTCGCCACACCGGAATTCACTGGGCTGCGCCTGGCCTGACCACTAAGCGCTCGGCGACGATCTCGGGCAAATCGTTGCGTTCGAGGTATAGCCGCAGCGGCTTGCCAATGTTCAGTCGATCATCCATATGCTGTTCGAGCAGCAGCCCCAGCCGCGCACGACACAACGCCATGCGCCCCTCCCCCACCGAGCGCCAGACGAACTCGCTACAAGGTTGCAGACTGTCTTGCGCTACGTCCAGGCCGAAAGCGTCTTCGGAAAACCTGACGATATGCTTGCCCCGCTTGAGATGAAAACCGACCAGCCCTTCGAGCTGATCAGCCGCATTGCAAATGTCGTAGGACGTGATGGACATGCATTACCTCTTCGGCTGCCAACTACCTACCAGCGCCAAGCCGGTAAAATCTCGAAACGCCAGGCAAAAAAATGGGCGACCGAAGTCGCCCTAAATGCCTTGCGTGCCCATGTAACTGGAACGATCAGCGCGGTTTACGCTTGTTGGAATCCTTCCAGATGAAAATGCCTAGACCGACAAAGAACGCCATCATCAAACCGACCGTTACCACGCCTGCGACAACCACATTGTCGAAGAACATGCCGACCTCCATTCCGTTGCCGTCGTCCGATGGATGCAAGGTAACCCGTTACCCAGGGCGGGGAATTGACCGAGGTCAATAGCGCCCGGGCCCGAGCGCGCGAGGGAGGCGGGAATTGACACAAGTCAGCGTTCAGCGCTTCTTGGACTTGCCTTTGCGCTTGGGCTTGCCGGCTTTGGCCAGCGGCATGGCCTGCTCGAACGCCTGGCGCATCTCGTCCAGGCGCTTGTCGTTGAGGTCGTGGATACGCTTGGCGCGCTCGGCGCCGAAGTTGATCAGGTTGTCTTGACTCATCACAGGCTCGACTGGGGGCAGAGAAGTGAATGATGCAGGGGCATGCCGGCGCTGACCAGCCTCAGATTTCGATGTCCACCAGCAAACCTTGGCGGACCGGCTCACCCATGGCTATCACCGGTACGGTGTTGTCGGCGTTGAGCTCGTGGCCCGGCTCTGCGCTGTAACGCTCGTCCGGGTTCTGGCCCGGCTGCCTTTGCTGTTGGCGCCTGCGTTGCTCGTCCAACAACAGCAAGGCTTGCTCCTGGGGATCCTGACGCTGGCGAAGATCGACGCCCGTATCGTCCGATGTGGTCTGTACCGGCACTACCGGCGGAATGTCCGGGGTCGGCTTGACCGGATCGAGCTGGGACGTAACGGGTACGGCGCTGAGCGGAATGATCGGGGGCAGCATGGCGAGTCTCCTTTATTAGAGTTGTATCGGCTCCATAACGATCACCATGAGCGACTATGGTGACCTGGGGCGCATACGACGACCAAAGGCAGAACACGCGCGAAACGCCACGCCTTTATTGAGTATCGTCCTCAGGGTCGACGTCCGACGGCGCACTGACTTCACTCCACGGCCGCTTATAGACCTGCTGCCAGACGCTCTCCATGTGCTCGCGCAAGGCTTTAGGCGCACTTTTGAAAGAAGCGCCGTCCTCGCGCTCGCCTCCAAAGGGCTCCTCGCCCGCCGGGCTGATGAGTGATTGGCCGGTCAGGGAGTAGACCGACTGCCCTTCACGCAGTTCGATGGTGATGCCCTGCGGTTCGATGCCACCCCCACAGTAGGCATGACTGGCGATCGTCACCTCAGCGACGCCGTTGTCGTCGAGGTCGGTCACGTCGCTGACGTCGGTATAGAAGTCGACGTCCAGGTCGAGCCCGGCGCAGGTGGTCTCCTGTTCGGTGCTCCAACGTGGAGCGAAGGCTTTATCGCCAGCGCGCTCATACAAGGTGGCTTTGAGCACGACACGGTCGACTTCCTGCTCGGTGTCGGCGTCGGTGGCCTGCCCATCGACTCGGCTCAGCACCAACAAACCTTCGCCCTGCTTATCGCGGAAATGCACGCTTTTGAGCGGTGCCTGTACGCCCAGCACCTCCAATTGCTCGGTAGGAATGGGCGGCAGTATTTCGAAGGGTTTCTGCTCACAGCCCGAGAGCAGCACCATGCCACCCATGGCCACACAAGCGTTCAACCAGCGGTACTTGGCAGGCATCTCGATCCTCGCTCCTCATGGCAAAGCAGTATTGTTCAATGAACGCACTAGACTGATTGGTCCGGCCGGACCTATCCGTTACCATAGGCGGCTTTTCATCGCGGGAGTTCAGCCAGTATGGCGCAGCAGTATCAACCCGGGCAACGCTGGATCAGCGACAGCGAAGCCGAGCTTGGCCTTGGCACCATTCTGGCGCAGGACGGCCGCCTGCTCACCGTGCTCTATCCGGCGACCGGCGAAACCCGGCAATACGCCGTGCGCAACGCGCCGCTGACACGGGTGCGCTTCTCGCCAGGTGACCAGATCACCCACTTCGACGGCTGGAAACTGACCGTACGCGAAGTCGACGACGTTGATGGCCTGATGGTCTATCACGGCCTGGACGCGCAGAACCAGCCGCGCACCCTACCGGAAACGCAGCTGTCGAACTTCATCCAGTTCCGCTTGGCCAGTGACCGTCTGTTCGCCGGTCAGATCGACCCCATGCCGTGGTTTTCGCTGCGCTACAACACACTGTTGCACACCAGCAAGCAGATGCAGTCCTCGCTGTGGGGCCTGGGTGGCGTCCGCGCTCAGCCTATCGCGCATCAGTTGCACATCGCTCGCGAAGTCGCCGACCGCATCGCCCCGCGCGTACTGCTGGCCGACGAAGTAGGCCTGGGCAAGACCATCGAAGCGGGCTTGGTGATCCATCGCCAACTGCTGTCAGGGCGTGCCAGCCGGGTGCTGATCCTGGTGCCGGAAAACCTCCAGCACCAGTGGCTGGTGGAAATGCGCCGTCGTTTCAACCTGGAAGTGTCCCTGTTCGACGCCGAGCGTTTCATCGAAAGCGATGCCAGCAACCCGTTCGAAGATGCGCAACTGGCGCTGGTCGCGCTCGAATGGCTGGTCGAGGATGAAAAGGCCCAGGACGCGCTGTTCGCGGCCGGTTGGGACTTGATGGTGGTCGACGAAGCGCACCACCTGGTCTGGCACGAAGAGCACGCCAGTCGTGAATACGCGCTGGTCGAGCAGTTGTCCCAAGTGATCGACGGCGTCCTGCTGCTCACCGCCACCCCAGAGCAACTGGGTCAGGACAGCCACTTCGCGCGCTTGCGCCTGCTCGACCCCGACCGCTTCCATGACCTGGCCGCTTTCCGCGCCGAAAGCGAGCACTACCGCCCCGTCGCCGAAGCCGTACAGGAATTGCTCGACGAAGGGCGTCTGTCGAGCCAAGCGCACGCCACCATCCGCAATTTCCTCGGCGCCGAAGGCGAAGCCCTGCTTACCGCCGTCAATGATGGCGACAGCCAGGCCAGTGCTCGCCTGATCCGCGAACTGCTCGACCGCCACGGCACCGGCCGCGTGCTGTTCCGCAACACCCGCGCCGCCATCCAGGGTTTCCCCGAGCGTCAGTTGCACGCCTATCCCCTAGCCAACCCCGAGCGCTATACCGAGCTCGATGCCAGCGAGCGCGCCGAGCTGTATCCGGAAGTGGCTTTCCAGGCCCAGGGGTTGGGCGATATCGAAGAGGTGCGCTGGTGGCAGTTCGATCCGCGCGTAGACTGGCTGATCGACACCCTGAAGATGCTCAAGCGCACCAAGGTTCTGGTGATCTGTGCCCATGCCGAAACCGCGATGGACCTGGAAGACGCCCTGCGCGTGCGCTCGGGCATTCCCGCCACGGTTTTCCACGAGGGCATGAACATCCTCGAACGCGACCGTGCTGCGGCTTACTTCGCCGATGAGGAATTCGGCGCGCAGGTGCTGATCTGCTCGGAAATCGGCAGCGAAGGCCGCAACTTCCAGTTCGCCCATCACCTAGTGATGTTCGACCTGCCGGCGCACCCGGACCTGCTCGAGCAACGCATCGGCCGTCTGGACCGGATCGGCCAGAAACACACCATCGAGCTGCATGTGCCTTATTTGCAGGATAGCCCGCAAGAGCGCCTGTACCAGTGGTACCAAGATGGCCTCAATGCGTTTCTCGCCACCTGCCCGACTGGCAATGCCTTGCAGCATCAATTCGGCGCACGCCTGCTGGCGCTCCTGGCCGGTGGCGACAGCCAGGCCTGGGATGCCCTGGTGGCCGACGCGCGCAGCGAGCGTGAGCGTCTGGAGGCCGACTTGCACAGCGGCCGCGACCGCTTGCTGGAACTCAATTCCGGCGGTGCCGGCGAAGGCGAGGCATTGGTCGAGGCGATTCTCGAACAGGACGACCAGTTCGCCCTGCCGATCTACATGGAAACGCTGTTCGACGCCTTCGGCATCGACAGCGAGGACCATTCCGAGAACGCGCTGATCCTCAAGCCCAGCGAGAAAATGCTCGACGCCAGCTTCCCGCTTGGCGACGACGAAGGTGTGACCATCACCTACGACCGTGGCCAGGCGCTGTCACGCGAGGACATGCAGTTCATCACCTGGGAACACCCCATGGTGCAGGGCGGCATGGACCTGGTGCTCTCCGGCTCGATGGGCAACACCTCGGTGGCGCTGATCAAGAACAAGGCGCTCAAGCCCGGCACCGTATTGCTGGAATTGCTGTACGTCAGCGAAGTGGTCGCGCCGCGGCATCTGCAGTTGGGTCGCTACCTGCCGCCGGCCGCCTTGCGCTGCCTGCTCGACGCCAATGGCAACGACCTGGCTTCCAAGGTCGCGTTCGAGACGCTCAACGAGCAGCTTGAAAGCGTACCGCGCGCCAGTGCCAACAAATTCGTCCAAGCCCAGCGCGACGTGCTGTCCAAGCGTATCGCAGCGGGCGAAGAGAAGATCATGCCGGCCCACATCCAGCGGGTGGCCGACGCCCAGCGCCGTCTGGCGGCGGAAGCGGACGAAGAACTGGCGCGCATGACCGCCCTCAAAGCGGTCAACCCCAACGTTCGTGACACCGAACTCGATGCGCTGCGCAAGCTGCGTGAGGATGGGGTAGCCATGCTTGACAAAGCGGCCTTGCGCTTGGAAGCCATCCGCATTCTGGTCGCCGGCTGAGCTGATCCCTGGGCCTATGCGCGCTACTACGAACGCGCATAGGCCGGCTCAGGATTTATGGCGAAACAGCTGCACCAGGGTGGCAGGGTCGTGATCCAGATGGCCCTTGCCGCCATGCAGCCGCATCAGTTGCGCCGCCAAGCCGCTCACTGGCGTCGCCGAACCCTGCTCGTGGGAAAGCTTCACCGCGCCGTCCAAATCCTTGAGCAAAGTTCGCACGTGCCACTTGACCGGCGTGAAGCGGTTTTCGGCCATTTGCGGCGCCAGGATCTGCAGAGGTCTGGAATCGGCGAAGCCACCGGCCAAGGCTTGCGCGAGCAAGCGCACATCCACCCCTGAACGCTCGGCCAGGGCCACGGCTTCGGCAATCACCAGCGCATTGCAGGCCACGATCATCTGGTTGCAGGCCTTGGTCACCTGCCCTGCCCCCACCCCACCCATGTGCGTGACGCGCTCGCCTAGCGTCAGCAAAACGTCGCGTACCTGCCGCAACGGTTCGGCTTCCCCCCCTACCATGACCGCCAGGGTGCCGGCCTGGGCGCCTTGCACACCGCCCGACACAGGGGCGTCGACCCAGGCCATGGCGCAGGTGGCAGCAAGTTCTGCGGCCATCTCATGGGTCGACGTCGGCTCCACACTCGAAAGGTCTACCAGCACTTGATGGGCGCGCCCAGCCGAAGCGATGCCTTGCGCGCCGAACACCACCTCGCGCACAGCCGCCACGTCCGCCAGGCAGGTGAGGACGATGTCAGCTTCCTGGCACAACTGCGCGGGAGTACCGGCAAGACGAGCGCCGGCCGCCAGCAACGCATCGCACTTGCGAGGGTTGCGGTTCCATACCGACAACGGGTAACCCGCCGCCAATAGACGCTTGCACATGGGCAGCCCCATCAGGCCGATGCCTGCAAAGCCCAATGAAGGTAGTGCGGTAGTCATGGATCCTCCCTTTGAGATGATTCGCAAGTTATTACGCCCTGCGTAAGTTGTTACCTCAGTGTGCAAACCGGCTACTCATTGTTACCAACCTGCACCCCTGCCATTACCAGGGTTGCCCTGAAATGGCGCCAAGCGCAAAGTCGTCGCACCAAAACAAATCACTTGTTGTTACGAGTCTTTTCCTGGATCAGCACAAAAGGCGATACCACCACTGCCCATATCTCTGGATCGCGGGTTTGCAGGCTGAGCGCCACCTCATTCGACACAGCCGAGACAGTGCCATCAGAACGCCATTTCGCTACGTGTTCGCTGTGGTTTTGCGCCATCGCGGCAGCGACTTCGATCAGATCGAGCTCAGGCGCGACCCAAATCAGGTCACCTTTGGCCCAGAAGCGTTCCAAAGCTTTCCATTCGATAATTGCTGTCTCGCCGAGCAATTTGGCATAGAGGGTGCTTGTGTGATCGGTCATGGGGCCCTTGCATTGAAAATGGCTGATAAAAAAGGCCGCTATTTTTGCAGAAAACCCTAGTTTCAAACACGTAATTGATCGATTGGCCTCGAACGCGTATGTGCACCGGGCAATCGATGAAGCCCAATGGCGCGTTTATATATCTTTGTATCGATCACGCGACACCCCCTGAATTGGAAGCGCTGTGCCGGCTTTTCAAGCGCTCGAACAGCGCTCTACACTGTACCGGTACAGTTCCGGAGCATGTTCCAGGGGAAGCAAGGCTTGCAGTGGCAGTCTCGCACCGCAATCCTCGCGCCGGTCTGTAGCCCTGGCCGCCAGGACTATAAAAATTACAACAGGATGAGTGGAGCACTATGATCAAGATTTCCAAGCTGTTCGCTGCAATGGTACTGGCCGGTGTCGCCAGCCATTCCTTCGCTGCCGATACCATCAAGATCGGTATCGCCGGGCCCAAGACCGGCCCTGTCACTCAATACGGCGACATGCAGTTCGTAGGCGCCAAGCAGGCCATCAAGGACATCAACGCCAAGGGCGGCATCGATGGCAAGCTGCTCGAAGCTAAGGAATACGACGACGCGTGCGATCCCAAGCAGGCCGTGGCCGTCGCCAACAAAGTGGTCAACGATGGCGTCAAGTTCGTGGTCGGCCACCTGTGCTCCAGCTCCACCCAACCCGCTTCGGACATCTACGAAGACGAAGGCGTCATCATGATCACGCCTGCGGCCACCAGCCCGGAAATCACCAGCCGCGGCTACAAGATGATCTTCCGCACCATCGGCCTGGACAGCGCCCAGGGCCCAGCGGCCGGCAACTACATCGCCGACCACGTCAAGCCAAAAGTCGTCGCGGTTCTGCACGACAAGCAGCAGTACGGTGAGGGCATCGCCACTGCGGTCAAGCAGACCCTGGAAAGCAAAGGCACCAAGGTCGCCGTGTTCGAAGGCCTCAACGCCGGCGACAAGGACTTCTCTTCGGTCATCCAGAAGCTCAAGCAGAACAACGTCGACTTCGTCTACTACGGTGGCTACCACCCAGAATTGGGCCTGATCCTGCGTCAGGCTCAGGAAAAGGGCTTGAAAGCCAAGTTCATGGGCCCTGAAGGCGTGGGCAACGATTCCATCTCGCAGATCGCCCAGAACGCCTCGGAAGGCCTGCTGGTCACCCTGCCGAAATCCTTCGATGCCGACCCAGAGAACAAGGCCATCGTCGATGCCATCAAGGCCGACAACAAAGATCCTAGCGGTCCGTTCGTCTTCCCGTCCTACTCGGCAGTGGAAGTCATCGCCGAAGGTATCAAGCAAGCCGGCAGCGCCGACACCGACAAAGTGGCCGCAGCCATCCACAAGGGCACCTTCAAGACGCCGACCGGCGAATTGTCCTTCGACGACAAGGGCGACCTGAAAGACTTCAAGTTCGTGGTCTACGAATGGCACTTCGGCAAGCCCAAAACCGAAGTCTCCCCTCAGTAACGGTCCGATCACTGGTTGACCTACAAGCCCACTGTGCGAGCAGTGGGCTTTGTTTTACGAGGTTCATGGGCCGATTGCCGCGATCCGGCAACCCCCCACCTGAAAATCTTAAAACCGTCACCCGCGGTTCCCTGGCCAAGCCCGTCTTCGTCGCCCAGGCCACGAAGCGTGCCGGGTTATCCCCCGCCAGCGAATGCACGTCAGGTTTTTAGGAGCGCTTCAATGCCCGAGCTCTATCACTTCTTCCAACAACTGGTTAACGGATTGACCATCGGCAGCACCTACGCCCTGATCGCCATCGGCTACACGATGGTGTACGGCATCATCGGCATGATCAACTTCGCCCACGGCGAGGTGTACATGATCGGTTCCTATGTGGCCTTCATCGCCCTCGCGGGTCTGGCCATGATGGGCATCGACTCGTTGCCGATCCTGATGACCGTAGCGTTCGTGGCAACCATTTTCGTCACCAGTGCCTACGGCTACAGCATCGAGCGGGTGGCCTATCGACCGCTGCGCAACAGCAATCGCCTGATTCCACTGATTTCCGCCATCGGCATGTCGATCTTCCTGCAGAACACCGTGTTGCTGTCGCAGGACTCCAAGGACAAATCCATCCCCAACCTGATTCCGGGAAGCTTCTCCTTCGGCCCGGGCGGCGCAGAGGAGGTTCTGGTGTCGTACATGCAGATCCTGGTGTTCGTCGTCACCCTGGTGGCCATGACCCTGCTGACCCTGTTCATCTCGCGCTCACGCCTGGGCCGCGCCTGCCGCGCCTGCGCCGAAGACCTGAAGATGGCCAATTTGCTGGGCATCAACACCAACAACATCATCGCCCTGACCTTCGTCATCGGCGCCGCGCTGGCCGCGGTCGCGGCAGTGCTGCTGAGCATGCAATACGGCGTGATCAACCCCAACGCGGGCTTCCTGGTCGGGCTCAAGGCATTCACCGCCGCCGTGCTGGGCGGCATCGGCAGCATCCCGGGCGCCATGCTCGGCGGGCTGGTGCTCGGGGTGGCCGAAGCCTTCGGCGCCGACATTTTCGGTGACCAGTACAAAGACGTCGTGGCGTTCGGCCTGCTGGTCCTCGTCCTGCTGTTCCGGCCGACCGGCATCCTAGGCCGTCCGGAGGTTGAGAAAGTATGAACAAAAATCTTAAACAGGCGCTGTTCAGCGCCGTGCTGGTCTGGGCGGTGGCGTTTCCGGTGCTGGGGCTGAAGCTGAGCATCGACGGCATCCACCTGGTGGTGCACAGCCAAGGCGAGTTCACCCTGACGGTGATCGCCGTCTGCTCGGTGCTGATGTTCCTGCGCGTACTGTTCGACCGGCAATGGAGCGCGACCCTCGGCCAACGCTCCGGACGCACCCTGGTACCCGCCTCGGTCAGTAACTTCCTGACCCTGCCCAAGACGCAACGCTGGATCATCCTCGGGCTGGTCGTGGCGGCGCTGGCCTGGCCGTTCTTCGGCTCGCGCGGGGCGGTGGACATCGCCACCCTGATCCTGATCTACGTGATGCTGGGCCTGGGCCTGAACATCGTGGTGGGCCTGGCCGGGCTTTTGGACCTGGGCTACGTGGGCTTCTACGCCGTCGGCGCCTACAGCTACGCGATGCTCTCGCACTACCTTGGTTGGGGCTTCTGGATCTGCCTGCCGATCGCCGGCCTGATGGCCGCGACCTTCGGTTTCCTGCTGGGCTTCCCGGTGCTGCGCCTGCGCGGCGACTACCTGGCCATCGTGACCTTGGGCTTCGGCGAGATCATCCGACTGTTCCTGCGTAACCTCACCGACTGGACCGGCGGGCCGAACGGCATTAGCAACATCGAAAAACCGACCTTCTTCGGTCTGACGTTCGAGCGCCGCGCCGCCGAAGGCATGCAGACGTTCCATGAGTATTTCGGCTTGCCGTACAACTCGATGAACAAAGTCATCTTCCTCTACTTGGTCGCCCTGGTGCTGGCGCTGGTGGCGTTGTTCGTCATCAACCGGTTGCTGCGCATGCCCATCGGCCGCGCCTGGGAAGCGCTGCGCGAAGACGAGATCGCCTGCCGCGCCCTGGGTCTGAACCCGACCATCATCAAGCTCTCGGCCTTCACCCTGGGCGCGACCTTCGCAGGTTTCGCCGGCAGCTTCTTCGCCGCACGCCAAGGGCTGGTGACGCCGGAATCCTTCACCTTCATCGAATCGGCGATCATCCTCGCCATCGTGGTGCTGGGCGGCATGGGCTCGCAACTGGGCGTGATCCTCGCGGCCATCGTGATGATCCTGCTGCCCGAGCTGATGCGCGAGTTCAGCGAGTACCGGATGCTGATGTTCGGCGCCATGATGGTGCTGATGATGATCTGGCGCCCGCAAGGCCTGCTGCCAATGCAACGTCCCCACATGGAGCTGCGTCGATGAGCCGCGAAATTCTGAAGGTCAGCGGCCTGAGCATGCGCTTTGGCGGCTTGTTGGCGGTCAACGGCGTGGCCTTGACCGTAAAGGAAAAACAGGTAGTGGCGCTGATCGGCCCGAACGGGGCCGGCAAGACCACCGTCTTCAACTGCCTGACGGGCTTCTACAAGCCCAGCGGCGGCAGCATCCTGCTCGACGGCCAGCCGATCCAGGGCTTACCCGGCCATCTCATCGCCCGCAAGGGCGTGGTGCGCACGTTTCAGAACGTGCGCCTGTTCAAGGAGATGACCGCCCTGGAAAACCTGCTGATCGCCCAGCACCGTCACCTGAACACCAACTTCTTCGCCGGCCTGTTCAAAACTCCAGGTTTTCGCCGCAGCGAAAAAGAGGCCATGGAGCGCGCGGCCTATTGGCTGGACAAGGTCAACCTGACCGAATTCGCCAACCGCACCGCCGGCACCCTCGCCTACGGTCAGCAACGCCGTCTGGAAATCGCCCGCTGCATGATGACCCAGCCGCGCATCATCATGCTCGACGAGCCTGCTGCGGGCTTGAACCCGAAGGAAACCGAAGACCTCAAGGCGCTGATCGGTTATCTGCGCGAATCCCATAACCTGACCGTGCTGCTGATCGAGCACGACATGAAACTGGTGATGAGCATTTCCGACCACATCGTGGTGATCAACCAGGGCACGCCCCTGGCCGACGGCACGCCCGAAGCGATTCGCGACAATCCTGACGTGATCAAGGCCTACCTGGGGGAGGCGTAAATGCTCAAGTTCGAAAACGTTTCCACCTTCTATGGCAAGATTCAGGCGCTGCACAGCGTCAATGTCGAGATCAACCAAGGCGAAATTGTCACCCTGATCGGCGCCAACGGCGCAGGTAAGTCGACCTTGCTGATGACGTTGTGCGGGTCGCCTCAAGCCCACAGCGGCAGCATCAAGTACCTAGGAGAAGAGCTGGTGGGCCAGCCCTCCTCGCTGATCATGCGCAAGAGCATCGCCGTGGTGCCCGAGGGCCGCCGCGTGTTCGCCCGCCTGACGGTGGAAGAGAACCTGGCCATGGGCGGTTTCTTCACCAACAAGGGCGACTACCAGGAGCAGCTCGACAAGGTGCTGCACCTGTTCCCGAGGCTCAAGGAGCGCTACGTGCAACGCGGCGGCACAATGTCGGGTGGCGAACAGCAGATGCTCGCCATCGGCCGGGCGTTGATGAGCAAGCCCAAGCTGCTGCTGCTCGACGAACCCTCCTTGGGCTTGGCGCCGATCATCATCCAGCAGATCTTCGACATCATCGAACAATTGCGCCGCGACGGCGTGACGGTGTTCCTGGTCGAGCAGAACGCCAACCAGGCGCTGAAAGTGGCCGATCGCGCCTATGTGCTGGAGAACGGCCATGTGGTGATGCAAGGCACGGGCGAGGCGCTGCTGGTGGATCCGAAAGTGCGCGACGCGTACCTGGGCGGGTGAACCAAGGGCCTTCGGGCCCTTTTTTCTGCCCACTTTTTTGCCATGAATCCAGCGCCCCTTGAGCTCGACGTTCTGGCTGGGTAACGTGCCCCTCTTTTTCGCCATAACGCTGGAGCAACCCATGCGCGCCACTTCCACGCTGTTACTCGCTGCATTGCTGCCGCTGTTCGCCGGCTGCCAGCTGCTGGCCGAACCTCCAAGCGACCCGAACGTCGGCGGTATCCGCCTGCAGGGCGAGCTGAGCGCCAGCAACGGCAAGCTGCTGTTCCAGCCTTGTAACGAGGGCCGTCGCTTCGTCGTCAACGACGCTGGCAACACCGGCCTGTTGCAGGAAGCCGACAACTTGGCGGCAGACGCCAAGACCCGCTTGTTCGCCGACCTGCGCGGTCGCCTGGGCGGCAGCCGCCAGGTCGACAGCCAAGGGCAGTTCGACGTGCAGCGCCTGTACCGCCTGGAGCCTGCGAGCGATGGCTGCCTGGACCCGAACTTCAAGCAGTTGAGCCTGCGTGCCGAGGGCCACTCCCCCGAGTGGAACGTCAAGGCCAGCGGCCGCGGCATGATCGTCGAACGCGCGGGCAAAGAGCCGCTGCCCTTGCCGTTCCTGGAAGAAGAAATTCCCGGCGGCGGCCTGAGCCTGACCAGCGAGGCCAATGGTCAGCATGTAGAGCTGTGGGCTGCCCCGCAGCGCTGCGTCGACCCTTCCACCGGCGCCATTCGCCACCTGCGCACCGAGCTGCGCATCGACGGCCAGACCTTGCAGGGCTGCGGTTACTTCGGCGGTGCGCGGGACAACTGATCGGATGAATGCGTTTACGCTGCCAGCGATGGCAGCGAAACCCTTATACTCCGCCGTTTGTTTAGAGCCGCCGGCCATCCCGGGCCGGGAAAGTGGACCTTGTCATGCTACGAATCAACGAACTGAAGCTGCCCCTGGATCATCCCGATGAAGCGCTGCGCGAAGCGATCCTGCAGCGCCTCGGCATTGCCGATGAACAACTGCTCAGCTTCACACTGTTCAAGCGCAGCTACGATGCGCGCAAGAAGAACAGCGAGCTGCTGTTCATCTACACCATCGACCTGGAGACCAGCAACGAAGCCGAGCTGCTGCGCAGGTTCGAGGACGACCGCAACGTCGGCCCAGCGCCGGACATGACCTACAAGTACGTCGGCCATGCGCCCAGCGAGCTCGAGGAGCGCCCCTTGGTCGTGGGCTTCGGGCCTTGCGGCATTTTCGCTGCGCTGCTGCTGGCGCAGATGGGCTTCAAACCCATCGTGCTGGAGCGTGGCAAGGAAGTGCGGCAACGTACAAAGGACACCTGGGGCCTATGGCGCAAGAGCGAACTCAACCCCGAGTCCAACGTGCAGTTCGGCGAAGGCGGTGCGGGCACGTTCTCCGACGGCAAGCTGTACAGTCAGATCAAAGACCCCTTGCACCACGGCCGCAAGGTCCTGGAAGAGTTCGTCAAGGCCGGCGCGCCGGACGAGATTCTCTACATCAACAAGCCGCACATCGGCACCTTTCGCCTGACCGGTATGGTCGAAACCATGCGCCAGGAAATCATCGCTCTGGGCGGTGAGGTACGTTTCGAGCAAAAAGTCAGCGATCTGCTGGTCGATGGCGATCAGCTGACGGGCGTGGTGTTGGAGAACGGTGAGCAACTGCTGTCGCGGCACGTGGTTCTGGCCTTGGGCCACAGTGCCCGCGACACCTTCCGCATGCTGCACGCCAAAGGTGTGTTCATGGAGGCCAAGCCGTTCTCCGTGGGCTTTCGTATCGAGCACCCGCAGACGCTCATCGACAAGGCACGCCTGGGCAAGTATGCCGGCCACCCGAAACTGGGCGCTGCGGACTACAAACTGGTGTACCACGCCAAGAACGGCCGCTCGGTCTACAGCTTCTGCATGTGCCCTGGCGGTACCGTGGTGGCTGCGACGAGCGAGCCAGGACGGGTCGTCACCAATGGCATGAGCCAGTACTCGCGTAACGAGCGCAACGCCAACTCGGGCCTGGTGGTCGGTATCGATCCAGAGCGTGACTATCCAGGCGGACCGTTGGCCGGCATCGAGTTGCAGGAACGCCTCGAAACCCTGGCCTATGAGATGGGCGGTCGTAACTATCAAGCACCGGCACAGTTGGTCGGGGACTTCATCGCAGGCCGGCCGTCGACGGCATTGGGCAGTGTCGAGCCGTCCTACAAACCTGGCGTGACCCTGGGCGACTTGGCCACGAGCCTGCCGGCCTTCGCCATCGAAGCGATCCGTGAGGCGTTACCGGCCTTCGAGCGACAGATCAAGGGCTATAGCCTGCACGACGCGGTATTGACTGGCCTGGAAACGCGGACCTCTTCACCGCTGCGCATCACCCGCGGTCTGGACTTCCAGAGCGTCAACCTCAAGGGCCTGTTCCCGGCTGGTGAAGGGGCCGGTTATGCGGGGGGCATTCTTTCGGCAGGGGTCGACGGTATTCGCATCGCCGAGGCGGTGGCCACTGCAATGCTCGGTGCGCACCAGGTTTGATCCCGCTCGCCTGAATAGCTTGCACTGCGTAGATCGAAACTATAAAAAAACCCGACAGGCCGGGCCCGTCGGGTTTTTTTTTTGCCAATACGATCAGTGGGAGACGCGGCTGGTGCCATCGACCGTCATGATGCGCACGCGCTCGCCGACGCGGAACACTTCGTTCTGCTGCACCTGCTGTACATAGGAGCGCATGCTGCCGTCGTCTTCGCGTACGGTGATCTCGACGCCTTGGGTACGGGTCAGACCCTCTTCGGCGGCCGAGCCGGCCAGGCCACCTGCGACCGCACCGATCACAGCCGCCACCAGGCTGCCACGACCGCCACCGATGGCGCTGCCCGCCACCCCGCCGACCACGGCGCCCGCGCCGCCGCCGATCGGCGTTTTGGTGCCCTCGATCTTCACCGGACGCAGGGATTCGATGGTGCCCAGGCGTACGGTCTGCACGCGGCGGGCTTCGTCACGGGAGTAGCTGTCGCCGGTCAGGTTGGAAGTACAGCCTCCGAGCAACAGCGACGCGGTAGTGAAGGTCGCTACCAGCAAAGCGGATTTACGCATGGGTGGAATCTCCGTTGGTAAGGTGTTCATTAGACGCCGCGCGGTGACGGCTGTCACGGTGGCGGCGAAGAAAAAAGCATGTCATTCAGCCTGCGGACAGCTTGCACCGTTCACGACATGAATGCCTTATGGAGATGTGACAGAAAGGGGGCGCCGATTGTTGCATTGTGTGTGCAGCAACGGCGCCAGTCGGCTCAGGGCGCTAGACGCTCGCGTTGCCAATGCCCATGGTCGAGACGGTAGTTCAGCCGGTCGTGCAGCCGGCTGGGGCGTCCCTGCCAGAACTCGATGCGATCAGGCACCAGGCGGTAACCTCCCCAGTGCTCGGGGCAATGGGGCTGGGTGTCGGAAAAGCGCGCTTCGGTTGCCTTGACCAAGGCTTGCAACGCTTCACGATCAGCGATCACCTGGCTCTGTGGCGAGGCCCAGGCGCCCAGGCGGCTGCCCAAAGGGCGAACCTGGTAGTAGGCGTCCGACTCTTGCGCCGAGACTTTTTCGACCCGCCCCTCGATCCGCACCTGACGCTCCAGCGCCGGCCAGAAGAAGGTCATGGCGGCGAAAGGCCGCGCAGCCAGTTGCTGGCCTTTTGCGCTGTCGTAGTTGGTGAAGAAGGTGAAGCCGCGGTCGTCCAGCCCCTTGAGCAGCAACACCCGGCAATGCGGGCGACCGTCGGCGTCGACCGTGGCCAGGGTCATGGCGTTGGCTTCGACCGGCGCCTGCTCGGTCTGCACGGCGTCGGCGAACCATTGTTCAAAAAGGCTGAAGGGCTCGCCAGGAGCTTGGTCCTCGACCAAGCCATCCCGGGTGTAGTCACGGCGCATGTCGGCCAGAGACGAAGTCATTCCAGCGTTCCTCGCCGATCAATTGGTCTTGGTGTTGGCCGCGACGCGCTTGTCATCGCTCTTGCTTTTGGCCGCAGCTTTGGCGGGCGCGGTTTTCTTGGCAGCGGGCTTGGCCGACGCCTTGGCCTTGGCTACAGGCTTTTTCGCAGCCGGTTTGGCCGCAGCTTTGGTAGCCGGTTTGGCTTTGGCCGGCGCCTTGGCAGCAGGCGCAGCGACGGCGACCGGTTTGACGTCTTGCGCAGCGACCATGGCCGCTGGCGACGGCGCTGGGGTCTGGTACTTGGCCAACAGCGCCAGCATGGTGTTCTGCGGAGTCAGCAGCAGCTCGACGCGGCGGTTGAGGGCGCGGCCTTGCGGGCTGTCGTTGGCCGCACGCGGCATCACCGAGCCCATGCCTTTGAGGTTCAGGCGGTCACGCTGCAAGCCGCTGAGGCGGAAGATCGCCGACACCGAAGCCGCACGCTCCAGGCTCAGGCGTTGGTTGGCCACGGCAGCGCCAGTGCTGTCGGCATGGCCCAGAACCAGTACGGCGGTCTTGGGGTCGCCCTCGACCACCTTGGCTACGCGGGTGATCGGTGCCAGCGTGATCGGCAGCAGCATGTTCGGGCGATCGGGGTTGTACGAGCCATCGACGGGAATGGTCACGGCGAGCACATCGTCGCGGCGCTCCAGTTGGAACGTGCTGTCTTTGAGCGCTTCGCGCAACTTGGGCTCGTATTGGTCGAGCCAGGCCTGGGTGGCTTTCTGGTCGATCTTCGGCACCGCTGCCACGGGCGCCTGGTCCTGTTTGCCCTCGCCGCCGAACGGCCACCACCAGCGGTTGCCCGAACCGCTCTTGCTGGCCGCCTTGGCATCGGCCTGAGCGACTTTTTCGGTGACGGCGTCCTTCACATCCTTGTCGGCGACCTGGTCCGAGCCGAACGGCCACCAGCTACGGCCGCTGTCGCTCGAGGCATTCTGTTGCGAGTGCTGAGCGCAGCCAGTCATGGCCAGGCACAGGGCGAGAGCTAAGGTTTTATGTGAGGACATCAGCGATACACCATGAATTGAAAAGGAATTTTGCCAGCGCACATCAAGCAGTGGCCCTCAGAATAGTCAAAGCATTCGAGCAATACCGAACTACCCGATCAAAGGCATGTCCGCAGCACCTGCACCAGGCGCTGGGCCCTTGGGTCCATCAATACGTAGGGGCCCAAGGTGTTGGTGACGAAGCCGAAGGCCACATCGTATTCGGGGTCAGCGAAGCCCACCGAGCCGCCCGCGCCCGGATGTCCGAAGGCACGCGCGCCCAACCCGAACGTAGCGTTGTCGACCTGCGGCTGGTCGAGCATGCAGCCCAGCCCGAAGCGCGTCCGGGTCAGCAACGTGCGGTCTTCGCCCAGGCTGTGCTCGCGGGTGAGTTCGTCGAGCAGTTCGGATTCGAGCAGGTTGCCGTCCAGCAAGCCAGCGTAGAACCCTGCAAGGCTGCGCGCATTGCCGTGGCCGTTGGCGGCCGGCTGCTGCATGCGCCGCCACTCGGGTTTGTTGGTGCTGGTCAGGATCGCCGGCGGGTTGGTGAAGGCGCGGGTCGAGAGCGCTTCCGGCTCGCGCAAGGTGACCTGCAACAAGCGCTGGGCCGCTGCATCCCCGGCATTGCCTTTGCCACGGCCGATGTGCGCCACGCGGTGGAACTCCTCGTCGGCCAGGCCGACATGGAAATCGAGGCCCAGCGGTTTGGCGGTGCGAGCGACGATCGACTCACCTGGGCCACGACCGTCGACCCGGCGAATCAACTCGCCGATCAACCAGCCATAGGTGATGGCGGCGTAGCCATGCTCGGTGCCGGGCGTCCACCAAGGTCGTTCGGCGGCCAAGGCATCGGTCATCGCCTGCCAGTCGTATAGCGCCTCGGCCGGCAGCAATTGGCGAATGGCCGGCAGACCAGCGCGGTGGCTGAGCAGCTGGCGCAGGGTCACCCCTTCTTTACCGGCTTGGGCGAACTCGGGCCAGTAGCGCGCTACCGGTACATCGAGCGCCAGCTTGCCCTCGCCCACCAGCTGCAGCGCGGTGACGGCGGTGAAGGTTTTGGTGCAGGAAAACAGGTTGGCGATGGTGTCGCTGTGCCAGGCCTGCTGCCCGTCGCGGTCGGCGGTACCGGCCCATAGGTCCACTACAGTCTCGCCACCGACCTGCACGCACAACGCCGCGCCGCGCTCCTGGGGATGGTCGAAGACGGCGGCGAAGGCCTCGCGCAGCGCTTCGAATTGCAGTTCGTAATGCCCCTGGATCTGCACGGCCTGGTTCTCCCGACGGGTTGGAAAAAGGCGTGCATTGTTTCAGCACTCGAAGCGTTTGCATACAGGCCATCGGCAACGAATGCAGGACAACGTCGATGCCCCGTCCTTGAACCTGACGAAGGTCAAGGCACGGGCGCGGCCAGGCGCTTGGCCAGTTGTTGATCCAGCAGCAGATTGCGCTTACGCACCGTCTCGACGAAACCGCTCCACGCCACGTCGGTGATCGCGACCAGGCCCAGATGGCCGTTCTCGCCATCGAGCAGACGCCCACTGGCGGGCTGGTCGAGGTACTGGAACCAGTGCGCGCCGACGATCGTCGGCTGTTCCAGAGCAGCATCGAGGAAGGTGGCATAGGCAGCGCCGCGATCCTCCTCGCGCGCCAGCTCCAATGGCCCCGGCCAGAACGGGCCACGGTCGCGCGAGCCGAACTGGAATTCCGAAACCAGCAGCGGCTTGTCCAGCTCGGCCAACTGCGCGAAGTCGTAACCGTCCTGGGGTTTGAGGGTATAGAAGTTGAAACTCAACACGTCGCAGAACTCGGCACAGGCCTTGACCGCCTCGGGCGAAGTGACGCCATAGCGGCCGCCCAGCAGCAGGTGGTTGGGCGCATGCCATTTCAGAGCATCGGAAATGGTCTTGAAGTAGGTCTGAGCGAAGACATCCTGGAAATGCTGGTAGTCGCGCTCGATTTCCGGATGCTCGGATGTTGGCAATGGCGCCTCGAAGCCTGGATCTTCCATCAGTTCCCAGGCTTGCAGGTCGATGCCCCAGGCCTTGGACAGCCCCTGCTGGTTGCGGTACTTGTCGCGCAACTGCTTGAGGAACGCGCGCTTGGCCGGCACATCGGTGGTCAGGCGTAAAGTGCCGAAGGCCAGGCCATAGCGGGCCTTTGCATCAGCGCCAGGCGCGGCCCAGGCCAGTTCGTTATCGGCGAAATAGCCGATCAGCCAGGGATCGTCGCGGTGGTCGCGGGCGGCGATGGCTACCGCGCGCTCGGTGGCCATGGCGAAACGCGGGTCGAACGGATCGGGCATGCGCCCCCACCAGTCCATGCCCGTGCTGATGCTGGCGTAGTCGCCCACGATGGCCAGCGGCAGGGTATAGGGCATACGCTGGGCCTGGCCTAGGGCCGGATCGCTCCAGTTGCCCAAGGTATTGAAACCCCAGGCCAGCAAGCGGTCGATGGCCTGGGTTTGCCACAGCTCGGCAGCTACCTTCGGTGCCGGACAATCGCTGCCCGGCTGGCCTTCGACCGGCGCGGGACAAGGCGCCGCGTGGCTGCGGTGGAGGTTGGCCGCGTAGAAATCGTACCAACGGCCTTGCTTGAACCCGCGCCCTTGCGAAGAAGCATTGCCGTCATCGTTGTTGCCTTGCCCGTAGAACGCGGCGAGTGGCTCGCCGTCGGCCGGCAGGGTTTTGAACATGCCTTCGCGCCCGGCGACGTAGGTGCGCCCACCGTCGGCGGCCACGGCGTTGACGCCCAGTGAGAAGAAGCCGTGGCCATCAGGCGTCACCAGGTACCAGCGTCCATCGCGCTTTTCGGTGCGGAAAAAGCCGCTGGCCTCGAACGCGGGGCCTGCCAGTACGCCGCCATAGGGGTCGAGCTGGCGCCCCTCGCGTTCGGCCAGCCAGCCCTTGAGCTGCTGCCGTTCGCGCTGCGCCGCACCTTTGAGTTGTTCGTCGGTGGCGATCTTGTCCGGCCAGTTGGCGCGGGTCGACTGGCCATAGGCGTCGATCAGCTCGGCATAGGCGGCGCTGTAGGCCTGGTCGTCGTCCTGCAGGCCGACCTTTTCGATCAGCAGGCTTTGCGCGACGTTAGGCTTGGGAATGCTCAGGCTGACCGAGCTGACCTGTTTGAGGTCGACCGCGCCCACACTGCTGGTGAACAACAGCCGCTGGCCTTGATGGTTCCACGGCATCGGCGGCCCGGCACGCATGCCCTGGCCAAGCGGAGAGCGTGCGGTCAGGGGCACCAGCACCGTTTGCGCCGGCCCCGAAGGCAAGTCGACACGACTGGTCAGGCGCTGGCCGTCGCGGCTCTCGACCACCACGTCCACGCTCAAGGCCCAATCCATGCCGCTTTGCAGACGCAGGGTAAGGAACTGCCCGCTCGACCAGTCCCAGCTGCCGCTCTGCGGCGCGAGCTGCAAGGTCGGGCGCTCGGCCGGGTTGAACACCACCCGCCTCAGCACTTCGCCCTGGGCGGTCTGCTCGGCGTTGTACTGCGGCAAGGCCGTGTCCTGCGTCAGCACATTGATGACCGAGGTCGGCCGAACGAAGCTGAACACCGCCTGCTGCCCGGCCCACAGGGGCGAGGCGAACATCAGGGCAAGCACGGCAGGCAGGCTGCGAGGGATCATGGGGCGGTGTCACTCCTTGTAGAAACCGGCCCTTGTAGAGCCATAGGGCTCGCGACCGAATGGAAGGCGATGGGCCGACGCATTTTGCGCCGGCGGTCAGCCGATTTCCCGCCGGAACGGCGGCAGTGCGTTGAGGATAGCCTTGCCGTAGCGCTGCGTGACCAGACGCCGGTCGAGCAAGGTGATGACGCCACGGTCCTGCTCGGTGCGCAGCAACCGGCCACAGGCCTGGATCAGGCGCAACGAGGCATCAGGCACGGCGATTTCCATGAACGGGTTGCCGCCGCGGGCTTCGATCCACTCGGCCAGCGCCGCTTCGACCGGATCGTCCGGCACGGCGAAGGGAATCTTGGCGATGACCACGTGCTCGCAATAGGCGCCCGGCAAGTCGACGCCTTCGGCGAAGCTGGCCAGGCCGAACAGCACGCTATGCTGCCCATCGTCGACGCGCGCCTTGTGCTTGTTCAGGGTTTCCTGCTTGGACAGGTTGCCCTGGATCAGCACCAGCTTGCGCCAGTCGCGGTCCAGGCCGTCGAACACGTCCTGCATCTGCTTGCGCGAAGAGAACAGCACGAGCGCGCCGCGCGCGTCTTCGACGATGCCCGGCAAGTCGCGGATGATGGCCGCGGTGTGCGCCGTGGCGTCGCGCGGGTCGGCGCGCAAGTCGGGCACGCGCAGCACGCCGGCGTCGCCGTGCACGAACGGGCTGGGCACTACGCAGGTCATGGCGTCACGCGGCAGGCCCGAGCGCATGCGGAAGCGGTCGAACTTGCCCAATGCCGTCAAGGTGGCCGAGGTGACCAGGGCGCCGTAGGCCACGTTCCACAGATTGCGGCGCAGCATTTCGGCGGCGAGGATGGGGCTGGCATTGACCTCGATGTCGAACTGCGCACCGCTGTCGGCCAGCGACAGCCAACGCGCCATGGGCGGGCTGTCTTCGGGATCTTCGGCGGTGAAGGCGGTCCACAGTTCCCAGTTGCCCTGGGCGCGGGTCAGCAGGCTGCCGAACAGCGGGTACCATTCCTCGGCCTGGTGGCTAGGGATACCGATGCTGACTTCGGCGTCCATGCCCTCCTTGAGCAGGTCGGCGAGGCGGGTGAACAAATCGTTGAGCCGGGCGAAGCCTTTCTTCAGTTCGATGCCGGCCTCGCGGATGGCTTCGGGCACCACGCCACCCTCGAAGCGATAACGCGGGCGCTCGCGCCCTTCGTTGTCTTCGCTGGGGCGGAAATCGGCGACCTGCTCGCACAGGGTGAACATGAACTGCTGTTGGGTACGGATTTCCCGCGCCAGCTCCGGCACCTGTTCGATCCATTTGCCCAGGTCGCCCGGCAGGGCTTGTTGGGCCAGCAGCTTGGTCAGGTTCTTGGCCGTCTGTTCCAGCCAATCGGCGGTGGAGCGCAGGCGCGAGAAGTGGGCGAAATGGCCGATGGCCTTGTCAGGCAGGTGGTGGCCTTCGTCGAACACGTACATCGTGTCGCGCGGGTCGGGCAGCACGGCGCCGCCGCCCAGGGCCAAGTCAGCCAGGACCATGTCGTGGTTGGTGACGATGACGTCGACCTTGCCCATGCCTTCGCGC
Source organism: Pseudomonas sp. MLB6B (assembly GCF_054508135.1). Classification (NCBI taxonomy): domain Bacteria; kingdom Pseudomonadati; phylum Pseudomonadota; class Gammaproteobacteria; order Pseudomonadales; family Pseudomonadaceae; genus Pseudomonas; species Pseudomonas sp. MLB6B. The sequence goes on from NZ_CP199313.1 coordinate 4,216,170, forward strand.
GCCTTGTAGAACACGCACTGCTGGAAGTTGGGGCAATGGCGGCCGGTGCACTGGCTGTGGTCGGTGGTCAGGCGCGCCCAGTCCTGGTCCTCGAGGGTTTCCGGCCAGCTGTCGCGGTCGCCGTCCCAGCGGTTGCCGGCCAGCTTCTCGATCATGCTGCTGAACAGCTTCTGGCTGCGCTCGTCGACCTCGATGTGGAAGCCTTCCTCCTCGAACAACTGCGCGGTGGCCGACTGCGCCTGACCCTCCTGCAGGAGGATGTCGAGCTTGGACAGGCACAGGTAGCGGCCGCGCCCTTTGGCCAGGGCGAAGCTGAAGTTCAGGCCGCTGTTGCGCATCAGGTCGGGCAGGTCCTTGAAGACGATCTGCTCTTGCAGGGCGACCGTGGCGGTGGCGACCACCAGCCGCTTGCCCGCGGCCTTGGCAGCGGGAATGGCAGCCAGGCTGTAGGCCACGGTCTTGCCGGTACCGGTACCGGCCTCGACCGCGACCACGGCCGGGTCGCCGCTACGCCGGCCTTCTTCGTCCACCGCGATGTCGCCGAGCACCTTGGCGACCTCGGCGATCATCAAGCGCTGGCCATAGCGCGGCTTGAGGCTCTTGGCTTCGAGGAAACGCGAATAGGCGCCTTGGATGGTGGCTTTGAGTTCGTTGCTGATCATGGTCTGCGTGCCCGAGGGCTGGATATATTTTCAGTGCTTTACACGGGCCGGGTACTATACCCGGCAATTGTCCGTTACGCCCCATGGAGATCCACATGCTTGCCCTTGCCCTGCCCTACACACTGCATGTGCTTGCCGCGCTGATCTGGGTCGGCGGCATGTTCTTCGCCTGGCTGGTGCTGCGCCCGGCGCTGGCTGCGGCCCTGGACGGGCCGAGCCGGCTGAAGACCTGGGGGGAAGTTTTCCCACGCTTCTTCGGATGGGTCTGGGTGGCGATAGCGACCTTGGCGATCAGCGGTGTGGCCATGATCCATCAGCGCTTCTCCGGTTTCGAAACGGCGCCGCGCTATGTGCAGTGGATGATCGGCGGGGGCATCGTGATGGTGGCGTTGTTCCTGCGCGTGCAGGCACTGCTGCTACCGCAACTGCACACCGCAGTGCAGAAAGAAGACTGGGCCGAAGGTGCGCGCGTCATGGTCTCGATCCGACGGATGGTGGGCTGCAATCTGCTGCTCGGGCTGGCAGTGGTGGCCCTGGCCAGTGCGCGCTGGAGCCTGTGACTGAGCACTCGGCCAAAGGGCTGCCCGGTCTAGGGTCGGGACAAGGGCCGTGGAATGGACATGACGTGAAAGATGCCGGTCAAGAGGATTTGCAAACGGTCGAACCAAGGGTGGCTGCGCTCGCGCAGGCTGCCATTGAAGGCGAGCGTTTCCAGCACGTGTAGGCCGAACAGCAGCACGCCGGCAGCCTTGATCAACAACGCGAACGGCATGGCCTGGGGCAGCAACTGGTTGAACAGCACCACGCCCCAGAACAGCACGGTCAGTGCTTTACCCAGCATCAATACGGCTTTCATCCCGTTCTCCTCGATGGCTCCCGATGGATGCCCAGCATGCCGCAGATCGTCATGCAGCACGATCCTGGTCATCGCCCGGCTCGAAGGGAGACCCGCGCACCTTCAGGTGGTACGCGGGCACAGCCCACTCAACGCTCGATCTTGATTTCCGTGCGGCGGTTCATGGCACGGCCTTCGGCCGTGGCGTTGTCGGCCACCGGCTGGCTTTCCCCGGCACCGCTCACCGAGACGAAGCTTGCGCGAGGCACGCCGCTACTGATCAGGTAATCGGTCACCGAGTGGGCGCGGCGGTCGGACAGCTTCTGGTTATAGCCATCGGCGCCGACACTGTCGGTGTGCCCGGTCACGCTCAAGCGAGCGCTGGCCGCTTCCTGCTTGAGGCGGGTGGCGATGGTGTTGAGACGATCCTTGTCGGCGGCGGTCAGGCGCGCCGAATCGAACTCGAAATGCACGTCGCGGATCACGATGACTTCCTCTTTCTCGACCACCACGACTTCTTCGACCACCGGCGGCGGCGCTGGCGGTTGCAGCGGGCAGCCCGTGGCGTCGACCTGCACCCCGCGCGGCGTCCCTGGGCATTTGTCGCGGCTGTCGGGCACGCCGTCGCCGTCTTCATCGCCGTCGCCATGAGCCCAGCAGTAGCCGGCCGCCAGGCCGCCACCGAGCAGCGCGCCCCAACCAGTCCAACTGGAACTCTCGATGGCGCCGAGGGCGGCACCGCCTACGCCACCCACTGCGGCGCACTTGGGCCAATCGGTTTTCTGCAGGCCGGCGCAACCGGTCAACAGACCGGAAAGCAGCACCAGAGGTAACGCCGTACGGACTATGCTCATGCGAGGCTTCTCCCAGGGATAGGGCCGGCCTAGTGGCCGGCTCACCGCAGTAAAGACCCTGTCTTGCGGTACTGCCAGCGTTACGCCAGCATTGCACCCGGCGGTCTCTATGCCCACGGCCCGCAGAGGGCTAGTCTTGAGCGTCACAACGAGGAGCGGCAATGACCACGAGTTTTTCCGAACGCACCCCGCAACAAGCCCTGGCGGCCCTGCTCGACAGGGTGCGCCCGCAGCGCCTGCTCCTGGTCGGTAGCCAGTTCCCCGCGTTGGCGGCATTCACCGAGGCGCACCCGCAGTGCGTCTTCGATGTCGCCGCACCAGGCTCCCTGCCCGCCGCCATGGCCGGCCAGCGCTACGACTTGGCGATCCTGGTCGAATGCCTGGAACACCTGCCCAAGCGCTGCGGCTTGGAACTGCTCGGTGGCATCCGCAATCTGAACGCCAGCAAAGTCGCAGTGCTGGCCGACCTGCAGGCCTGCGGCTGGCAGGACACCGACTTTTTCGCCCTGGCCCTGTCGGCCAGCGAGCGGTTCCGCCGCGACCAGCAACAGCTGTGTCTGTTCACCTATGATCTACGCGACTACAAGCAGGTCCCGGACTGGCTCAACGCCCGGTTCTGGGCCAACCCGGAAAATTTTGGCAAGTATTGGTGGTGAATTCATGAGCGTTTCGGTCTGCCCTTGCGGCAGTGGCAACCTACTCGACGCCTGTTGCGGCCATTGGCATGCCGGCACGCCGGCGCCCGACGCCCAGGCCTTGATGCGCTCGCGCTACAGCGCCTACGTGCTGGGCCTGATCGATTACCTGCACGACACCACCCTGCCTGCCCAACACGCAGGTCTCGACCGCGCCGCGATCGCTGCGTGGAGCGCCCAGAGCACGTGGCTGGGGCTGGAGGTGCACGACGTGGAAGTGCTCGGCGGCCAACCAGAGCATGCGTTCGTCACCTTCACCGCACGCTGGCACGATGCCGAAGGCGATCATCAGCACCGCGAACGCTCGGCCTTCGTGCAACACGGGGGGCGCTGGTACTTCATCGACCCCACCGTGGCGCTCAAGGCCGGCCGCAACGACCCTTGCCCGTGCGCCAGCGGGCAGAAATTCAAGAAATGCTGCGCCAGCTACCTGGCAGGATGACCCATGACCCTTTCAAGCCGTCTGCTGGTTCTGAGTACGTTGCTAGGCCTGCTGACCGGCTGCGTGAGCTGGGGCGGCAACGAATGGCGCCAGCCGCAGGTGCACCTGGTGAAGGTGAAGACGGTCAAGGCCAGCCTGCATCAACAGGAATTCATCCTGCGCCTGCGGGTCGACAACCCCAACGACAGCCGCCTGTTCATCCGCAGCATCGACTATACCGTCATGCTCAACGACATCCCGCTGGTGGTCGACCAGGCCAGCCTCTGGCGCAGCGTGGCAGGCGAGGATTCGCGCAGTTTCAACATCACCGTACGCACCAACCTGTGGCGGCACATGAAACCCCTGGCGAAGCTGATCCGCAGCAAGCAGCCGCTCGCCTATCGGCTCAAGGCCGACCTGCATACCGGCCTGTTCTGGTTCACGGACCTGCATGTCTCGCGCAGTGGTGAGATACTGCACGGCGATTTTCTACCGGAGTGACCCGCAATGACCCAACAACCCCACGTTCATGGCCCCGACTGCAACCATGGTCACGATCATCATGACCACGACCACGACCGCGACCACGACCACGGCCATGTCCATGGCCCGCACTGCAACCACGGCCATCAGGAGCCGGTGCGCAACGCCCTCAAGGACGTAGGCCGCAACGACCCCTGCCCATGCGGCAGCGAGAAGAAATACAAGAAGTGCCACGGCGCCTGATCGGCGTTCTGGTCTTTGAGGTCGCTGGGCTCAGTCCAGCGGCCACTCCACGGGCGGTAGCGCCTCGTAGCTGGGCTTGGCGAACAGGTAACCCTGGAACAGCGAGATCCCCAGCCCTTTCAGCACTTTATATTCGTCGAGTTGCTCGACGCCTTCGGCGATCAGGCGAATGTTCAGCTTCTGGCAAATGCCGACGATGCCTTCGACGATGGTGAAACGCGTCGAGTCCTGGTGAATGTTGCGTATCAGCTCCATGTCGAGCTTGACGATGTCCGGCTGGAATTCGGCCAACAGCCCCAGCCCCGCATAACCGGCGCCGAAATCGTCGATGGCAGTCTTGAACCCTTGCCGCTGGTATTCGAGCAGGATGTTCTTCAAGTGGGCGCGATCGGTGAGCTGCTCGCCTTCGGTGACTTCGAACAGAATGCGCTGGGTGGGAAAGCCGACCCGACGCGCCGCTTCGAGCGTGGCGCGGATGCACGCCGCCGGCTGGTACACCGCATTGGGCAGGAAGTTGATGCTCAGATAGCCTTGCAACTGCAACTTGGCGGCCAGTTCCACCGCCTTGATCCGGCAGGTCTGGTCAAAGGTGTAGCGGTTTTGTTCGTTGACCTGTCGCAGGATGCTGTAGGCGCCGCTGCCGTCGGTACCCCGCACCAATGCCTCGTAACCGAACACACGCCGCTCGTCGACATCGACGATCGGCTGGAACGCCATGCTGAAATCGAATGGCAGGGGCGCTTGATCGGCGCACCGGCTGCAGCCGACCGGCCGGGGTGAGTCGGTAGGGGTGGATGGACGTGTCATGCTCTGTACCTCAGATGGCCTATTGCCGTCATGCTTCGACGCGCTTAATGCCCACAGGTTCTACGCCTGGCCGAATCATCTCCATGACTTTGCGGGCCATATCGCATGCTACTGTCCGCAAAGCCCGGCAGCACCGCTTGTCCGGCCTCGTCTGAGGGCGCAAAAAAGCCCGCGCCGCCGCTTGCTTACCGGACAGCCCGTCACTAACGTAGCGCCTCTCATAAACCACCCTCGCCTTGCAGGAGCCCCCGCCATGGCCGCCGCCGCCTTCGCGCCCTTTCGCCCACGCCTCAGCGCCGTCGCCGCGCTGCTCGGCACGCTTGGCCTGGCCGGCTGCCAGATGGCCGCACAACCGAGCAACGTGCCGCCCAGCGTCGGTGTGCAGCCGCTGAAGGGCCTGGCCCAGGGCGCCTCGGTGCGCCGCAACGAGATGGGCGCACCACTGATCGAGAGCGGTAACTTCCACGATGCGCTGTTCAGCCTCGGCTACGTGCAGGGCGTGGACCGCATCGAACAGATGGTCACCCTGCGCTTGCTGGCCCAAGGTCGCTTGGCCGAATTGGTCGGTGCCGATGCCTTGGACATCGACCGCCTCATGCGTGCGGCGAACCTGCGCCAGACCGCTGCCCAGCAATACGCCGATGCTTCCCCGCGCCTGCAGCGTTTCTTCGAGGTCTATGCCCGGGGCGTGAACGCCTACCTGTACCGCTACCGCGATGCCCTACCCGCAGGCCTGGCGCGCAACGGCTACCGCATCGAGTACTGGAAGCCTGAAGACTCGGCGCTGATCTTCAGCCTTTATGCCTTCACCCAATCGGTGAACCTGCACGAGGAGCTGTCAGCCGTGACCTTGGCCCAGTACGTCGGCAACGACAAGCTGGCCTGGCTGTTGCCGGTGGCCGCTGACGAGCCCTTGGCCGAGGCCGAAGTCGACAAGCTCAAGGGCCTGGACCTCGCCCGCCAGCTACCGGGCTTGGCTGCCGTGGCCGCCGCCGCCAAACGCCTGGCCGATGCGCAACTGCTGGGTACCCCAGGCTCGACCAACCTTGCCCTCGGTCCGCAACGCAGTCGCAGCGGCAACAGCCTGCTGGCCAGTGACAGTCGCGCCGCCTGGGCGCTGAGCCCGGTGCAACTGCAGACCGGCAAGTACCAGGTCGCAGGCCTTGCCCTGCCGGGCTTGCCGCTGGTGCTGGCCGGTTACAACGGCAAGCTGGCCTGGAGCAGCAGCGCAGTGCTGGCCGATGACCAGGACTTGTACCTGGAGCAGGTCCGCCGCCAGGGCGATCGCCTGACTTATCTCGCCGACGGCAAATGGCTGGCGGCGCGGGCGCGCACCGAAACCTTCCTGGTCAAAGGGCAACGCCCGGTGCGCGAGGTGCAATACGAAACCCGCCACGGCGTCCTGCTCGGCCAACCAGGCAACGGTGGCCTAGCGCTGGCGCTGCACCTGCCTTCGCTCAACGGCGATCGTAGCCTCGATGCACTGTTCGACCTGACCCGCGCCACGTCGGTGGAAAAAGCCTTCGACAGCACTCGCGAGATCGGCGCCGCCGCGCTCAACTTCGTCTTCGCCGAACCACAGCACATCGGCTGGCAGGTCAGCGGTCGCTACCCGAACCGCCGCGAAGGCCAGGGCTTGCTGCCCTCGCCCGGCTGGGACGCGCGCTACGACTGGGACGGCTACGCCGACCCGATGCTGCACCCCTACGATCAAGACCCGGCCAGCGGCTGGATCGGTCACGCCAACGAGCGCAGCCAGCCCAAGGGCTACGGCATGCAACTGTCGAGCAGCTGGTATTACCCGGAGCGCGCCGAGCGCCTGGCGCAGCTGGCCGGCAACGGTCGGCACGACAGTCGCAGCCTGATGGCGCTGCTCAACGATCAGGTCACGCCCATGGCCGACAAACTCAAACGCATGCTCCAAGCACCTGGCATGGCGCAGCCGCTGAAGCAGGCCATCGACGCCCTGCCGGCCGCTGAGCGCGACCAGGCCCGCGAAGCGCTGGCGCGACTCCTGGCCTTCGACGGCCGACTCAGTGCCGGCTCGGCGGATGCCGCGCTGTATGAGCTGTTCCTCCACGCAGTGGCGCGGCAGACCTTCCTCGACGAGCTTGGCCCCGAATCGGGCGCGGCCTGGCAGGCCTTCGTCGGCAATGCGCGGCTGTCGTATTCGGCCCAGGCCGACCACCTGCTGGGCCGTGACGACAGCCCATTCTGGGATGACCGCAGCACCGCACAGCGCGAAGATAAGCCAACCATCCTGGCTCGCAGCCTGGCCGCCGCTGTACGCGACGGTATCCAGCGCCTGGGCGCCGACCGCCGCGCCTGGCAATGGGGGGCGCTGCACCAGTACCGCTGGCCCGCCCCGGCTTTGCCCGGTGCGACCGAGGGGCCAGAACGCCCGTCCATGGCCACTGGCGGTGACTTCAGCACCCTGGCGCTGACGCCCTACGCCTGGGGCAGCGACTTCGACACGGCGCTGCCGGCCTCGGCACGCATGCTGGTCGACTTCGGTCAGGCCGAGCCGCTGCAACTGCTGACCAGCACCGGTGCCTCCGAGGCCTTCGCCGGCAAAGGCCTCGACGCCTGGTTCAAGGGCCGCTACATGACCCTGCCCATGCAGCCTCAGCATTTCGATCGCGCCTACGGCAAGCAGCGCCTGTCGCTGGTGCCCGGCAAGTAGGCGCCCGATTCGGTCGAACTTCCATCACGGCGGCGCGCTCCCAACAGGAACATCCTGAGGGGCGCACCGCATGGACCTCGTCATCGCTCGACCCGAAGGGCTCTACTGCCCACCGGGAGATTTCTACATCGACCCCTGGCGCCCGGTTTCCCGCGCGGTCATCACCCACGGCCATGGCGACCACTCGCGGCCCGGCAACGGCCACTACCTGACCGCAGCGCCCGGCGAAGGTGTGCTGCGCAGCCGCCTCGGCCAGGACATCAACCTGCAGACCCTGCCCTACGGCGAGCGCCTGCTGCACAACGGTGTGACCCTGAGCCTGCACCCGGCCGGCCACGTGCTTGGCTCGGCGCAGGTGCGCCTGGAATACCAGGGCGAGGTGTGGGTCGCGTCAGGGGACTACAAGGTCGAGCCCGACGGCACCTGCGAACCTTTCGAGCCGGTGCGCTGCCACACCTTCATCACCGAATCCACCTTCGGCCTGCCGATCTACCGCTGGCCCAGCCAGGCCGAGATCTTCGCCCAGGTCAACGAGTGGTGGCGTGGCAACGTCGAACAGGGCAAGGCCAGCGTGCTGTTCAGCTATGCCTTCGGCAAGGCCCAGCGCCTGCTGCATGGCATCGATGCGAGCATCGGGCCGATTCTGGTGCATGGCGCGGTGGAGCCGCTGAACCGGGTCTACCGCGAGGCCGGCGTCGCCTTGCCCGACACCCGTTACGCAGGCGATGTCGCGCGCAACGACCCGTTGCTGCGCAGCGCCCTGATCGTCGCGCCGCCGTCGGCCGGCGGCAGCAGCTGGATGAAGCGCTTTGGCGACTACAGCGACGCCTTCGCCAGCGGCTGGATGCGCCTGCGCGGCACACGACGCCGCCGCGGTGTGGACCGCGGCTTCGTACTGTCCGACCACGCCGACTGGCCCGGTTTGCTGTGGGCCATCGAGCAGACCGAGGCGCAGCGGGTCATGGTCACCCACGGCTCTGTCAACATCCTGGTGCGCTACCTCTGCGAACAGGGTCTGGATGCGCGTAGCTTCGTCACCGAGTACGGCGAAGAAGACGACACCACAGCGGCGGAGCCACACCCATGAAGGCCTTCGCCGAGCTGTACCTGCGCTTGGACGCCACCACTTCCAGCAACGCCAAGCTCCTGGCACTGCGCGAATATTTCGCCGAAGCGCCACCCAATGATGCCGCCTGGGCGGTGTATTTCCTGGCCGGCGGCAGGCCGCGGCAACTGGTGCCGACCCGCGTGCTACGCGAGCTGGCCACGCAGCTTTCAGGCCTGCCGGACTGGCTGTTCGAAGAGAGCTACCAAGCCGTGGGCGACATGGCCGAGACCATTTCACTGCTGCTGCCCGAATCCGCATACCTCAGCGACGAGGGCCTGGCCCAGTGGGTCGAGGCCTACCTGCTGCCGCTACGTGGGCAAACGCCCGAGGAACTGCACGAGCGTCTGCCCAGGCTCTGGGCGCAGCTCGACCGGCCCAGCCTGATGCTGTGCCTGAAGCTGATCACCGGCAGCTTCCGCGTCGGCGTGTCCAAGCTGCTGGTCACCCGCGCCCTGGCGCAACTGGCCGAGCTGGACCCCAAACGCGTGGCCCAGCGCCTGGTGGGCTACACCGACCTCAGTCACCGGCCCACTGCCGAACGCTACCTCAAGCTGATCGCCGAAGAGTCCGACGCCGAGCACAGCGAGCGTGGCGGCCAGCCCTACCCCTTCTTTCTCGCCCATGCCTTGCAGGCGCCCACCGACCAGTTCGACGGACTGCTCGGCGCGCCCAGCGACTGGCAGATCGAATGGAAGTGGGACGGCATCCGCGCCCAGGTGGTCAAACGCGACGGCCAGCTGTGGATCTGGTCGCGTGGCGAAGAGCTGGTCACCGAGCGCTTCCCGGAGCTGCACAGCCTGGGCGAAACCCTGCCCGACGGCGTGGTGCTGGACGGCGAGATCCTGGTATGGAAACCCGGCAGCACGGCCGAAGACGTCGCCGTTCAACCTTTCGCCCTGCTGCAACAGCGCCTGGGGCGCAAGACCCTGGGCAAGAAGTTGCTCACCGACGCACCCGTGGTGTTGCAGGCCTACGACCTACTGGAATGGCAAGGCGAGGACTGGCGCAGTCGCCCGCAGCACGAACGGCGCAGCCAGTTGGAACGCCTGGTGGACGAGCATCCGCTGGCACCGGTGCTGCTCTCGCCCTTGATCCAGGGCAAGGACTGGGCCGACCTCGACCACCAGCGCGAAGCGTCGCGGCGCCTGGGCGTCGAAGGCATGATGCTCAAGCAGCGCGAAGCCTTGTATGGGGTGGGCCGCACCAAGGACATGGGTGTGTGGTGGAAGTGGAAAGTCGACCCGTTCAGCGTCGATGCCGTGCTGATCTATGCGCAGCGCGGCCATGGCCGGCGGGCCAGCCTGTACAGCGACTACACCTTTGCAGTATGGGACGGCCCGCCCGGCACACCGGGACGCACCTTAGTGCCCTTCGCCAAAGCCTACTCGGGGCTGAGCGATGAGGAGATGCGCAAGGTCGATGCGATCGTGCGCAAGACCACGGTCGAAACCTTCGGTCCGGTGCGCAGCGTGACTCCGACCCTGGTCTTCGAGCTGGGCTTCGAAGGCATCGCGCTGTCCAAGCGGCACAAGAGCGGTATCGCCGTGCGCTTCCCGCGCATGCTGCGCTGGCGCCAGGACAAGACCGTCGAGCAGGCCGACGACCTGGCGATCCTGCAGGGGCTGCTGGCCTGAAGCGATAGCGGGCAGGCGCGGCGATCCTGTGCTTTCATTGGCAGGCGCCGCGCGCTTGCGGCATCGTGCCATATCGCTCGCCTACCCGTACCGCATCTTCAGGACCCCTCATGCACCTCGTCAGCCACGACCTGCTTTCACCCGTTCCTGGCGTCACCCGCCAACTGCACAGCTTCCACTTCGGCCCGCGCGGCGCTGGCAAAGTGTACATCCAGGCCGCCCTGCATGCCGACGAGCTGCCAGGCATGCTGGTGGCCTGGCACCTCAAGCGCCAGTTGCTCGCCCTGGAACAGGCCGGACGCCTGCGCCGGGAAATCGTGCTGGTGCCCATCGCCAATCCGATCGGTCTGGAGCAGGTACTGCTCGATGCGCCGCTCGGCCGTTTCGAACTGCACAGCGGCGAGAACTTCAACCGGCGCTTCGTCGACCTGGCCGACGAGGTCGGTGACCGTATTGAAGCCCAGCTTGGCGACGACGCCGAGCGCAACCTGGTGCTGGTCCGCCAGCAACTGTGCGCAGCCTTGGCCGAGCAGCGCGCCCGCACGCCTTTGCAGTCGCTGCGCCTGGCCTTGCAGCGCCTGGCCTGCGACGCCGAGCTGGTGCTCGACCTGCATTGCGATTTCGAAGCCGTCGAACACCTCTACACCACCCCCGACGCCTGGCCGCAGGTCGAGCCATTGGCGCGCTACCTGGGCGCCGAAGCCAGCCTGCTGGCCACCGACTCGGGCGGACAGTCGTTCGACGAGTGCTTCAGCCTGGTCTGGTGGCAGTTGCAACAGCGCTTCGCCAAGCGTTTCCCGATTCCGCTGGGCAGCCTGGCCGTCACGCTGGAGTTGCGTGGGCAGAGCGACGTCAGCCATGAATTGGCCGCGCAGGATTGCCAGGCGATTCTGGACTTCCTCACCTACCGCCGGGCCATCGAGGGCCAGGCACCTGCCCTGCCCGCATTGCGCCGCCCCGCCACGCCCCTGGCGGCGGTGGAACTGGTGGCGGCGGCCAGTGGCGGATTACTGGTGTACCACGCCCACCCTGGGCAGTGGCTGGACGCCGGCGCCCTGATCGCCGAGGTCATCGATCCGCTCACCGACCAGGTGCAGCAGTTGCACAGCACGCAGCCGGGCCTGCTCTACGCGCGCAGCGTACGGCGCCTGGCCACCAGCGGCATGGTGGTCGCCCACATCGCCGGAGAGCAGGTGTGCCGAAGCGGTTACCTGCTGGGCAACTGAAGCGCCGGTAAAACCAACCGGGACGCCGCGCGGTCTGTTGCAGCACAGCCCCAGCCAGGATCGGCCGCGCATGCCAGCACCCTCTGACCCCGCCAGCTCATGGTTCGCCACCCGCGGCTGGACGCCCTTCGCTTTCCAACGCAAGGTCTGGGCGGCCGTCGGCCGGGGCGAGTCCGGCCTGCTGCACGCCAGCACCGGCGCCGGCAAGACCTACGCGGTCTGGCTGGCCGCCGTACGCGCCCTGGCCGGCAAACGCGGCGCCAGCGGCACGGCCCGCCAGCCCGCACCCTTGCAGGTGCTGTGGATCACGCCCATGCGCGCGTTGGCCGCCGACACCGCAAAGGCCTTGCAAGCGCCGCTCGAAGACCTGCAACTGAACTGGTCGGTGGGCGTGCGCAGCGGCGACACCCGCAGCGCCGAGCGTGCCCGGCAGGCACGCCGCCTGCCCACCGCGCTGATCACCACCCCCGAAAGCCTCACTCTGTTGCTGACCCGTGCCCAGGCAGAGCAAGACTTCACCAGCTTGCGCATGGTGGTGGTCGACGAATGGCACGAACTACTCGGCAGCAAGCGCGGCGTGCAGCTGCAACTGGCCCTGGCACGTCTGCGCCGTTGGCATCCAGACTTGGTGGTGTGGGGCCTGTCAGCGACCTTGGGCAACCTGGACCATGCACTGGAAGTCCTGCTGCCAGGAGGCGGTCAGCTGATCCAAGGGCGGCAGGACAAACGCATGGACGTCGACACCCTGCTGCCGCCCGACATCGAACGTTTCCCCTGGGCCGGGCACATGGGCCTGAAGTTGCTACGCCAGGTCATCGAACAGATCGAGGCCAGCAGCAATTGCCTGGTGTTCACCAACACCCGTGCGCAGTCCGAACTCTGGTACCAGGCCGTGCTCGATGCGCGGCCCGACTGGGCCGGGCTGATCGCGCTGCACCATGCGTCCTTGGCGCGCGACACCCGCGACTGGGTCGAGCGCAGCCTCAAGCAGGGCACGCTCAAGGCGGTGATCTGCACGTCGAGCCTGGACCTGGGTGTGGACTTCCTGCCGGTCGAGCGCGTCTTGCAGATCGGCTCGACCAAAGGCATCGCGCGCCTGGTGCAACGCGCCGGCCGCTCTGGCCATGCGCCCGGTCGGCCATCGCGCATCACCCTGGTGCCGACCCACAGCCTCGAGTTGGTGGAAGCCGCGGCCTGCCGGCAGGCCCTGGCGGCCGGTTATCTGGAAGGCCGGCGCTCGCCTCGGCTGTGCATGGACGTGCTGGTGCAACACGTGGTGAGCATGGCGCTGGGCAGCGGTTTCATCGCCGAAGAACTGCTGGCCGAAGTGCGCAGCACTTGGGCCTTCCACGAACTGCGCGACAGTCAGTGGCAATGGGCTTTGAGCTTCGTATGCCATGGCGGCGACTCGCTCAGCGCCTACCCCGACTACCAGCGCGTGGAACTGCACCCCGACGGCCGCTACCGCGTCGCCAGCGAGCGTCTGGCGCGGCGCCACCGCATGGGCATCGGCACCATCGTCAGCGATGCGACCCTGCAGCTCAAATACTGGAGCAAAGGCGGTGGCGGCAAGCACCTGGGCAGTGTCGAAGAATCCTTCATCTCGCGCCTGCGCCCCGGCGACACCTTGGTCTTCGCCGGCCGCGTGCTGGAGCTGGTACGAGTGGAGAACATGACCGCCTACGTGCGTCGCAGCACCGCGCGCAAGGCCGCCGTGGCGCGCTGGAGCGGTGGGCGCATGCCTTTGTCGGGCGAACTGGCACAAGCCTTGGTGGCCCAGTTGGACGCCGCGGCCCATGGGCGCTACGACAGCCCGGAAATGCGCGCCGTGCGCCCTCTGCTGGCGGTGCAGGCCGGCTGGTCGGCGTTGCCGACCGCCGAAACGCTGCTGGCCGAAACCCTCAGCACACGGCAGGGTTCGCACCTGTTTCTCTATCCTTTTGCCGGGCGCTTGGCCAACCTGGGCCTGGCCAACCTAATCGCCTGGCGCGTGAGCCAGACACAGCCGCTATCGATCTCCATCGCCGTCAACGACTACGGTTTCGAACTGCTCAGCCCCAGCGCCGTGGATTGGGCCGCATACTTGCCGGCAACGCTGTCCACCGACAACCTGCTCGAAGACGTGACGGCCAGCCTCAACGCGGGTGAGATGGCGTTGCGGCGCTTTCGTGAAATCGCCCAGATCGCCGGGTTGGTGTTCGGCGGCTACCCGGCGGCGCAAAAGAGCACACGCCAGATCCAGGCGTCCAGTGGCTTGTTCTACGAAGTGTTCCGCAAGCACGACGCGGACAACTTGCTTTTGGGCCAGGCCCGTGACGAGGTGTTGCGTGAGGAACTGGAGATCGAGCGCTTGAACGAACAACTGCTGCGCATCACCGGGCTGCGCTTGGACCTCCATCGCCTGCAACGTCCCAGCCCTCTGGGGTTCGCCTTGCTGGTGGAAGGGCTGCGCGACACCATGAGCAGCGAGAAACTGGCTGATCGCATCGCCCGGATGGTGGCGGATTTGGAGAAGGTAGCGGACCGTGGATGAACTGCTGTTATCTGGCGGTGCCGTGGCGCCAGCATCGATTAGCGAGCACCGTGTGATCGAGCATTGTGGCGAGGCTTTGTGGCTGCTACCGGACAAGGCGATCTTCTGGCCGGCACAAGAGGCCTTGCTGGTGGCCGACGTACATATCGGCAAGGCGGCCAGTTATCGGGCGCTACACCAGCCCGTACCGCGGGGTACGACACAAGCGACGCTGGACCGCCTGACAGCCCTGCTGGCGCACTACCCTTGCGAAAGATTGGTCATTCTGGGCGACTTCCTGCATGCCCGCAGCGGTCGTTCGCCAGCCACGCTTGCGCGACTGCAAGCCTGGCGCGAGGCGCATCCAGCGCTCGACATGGTACTGGTGCGCGGCAACCACGACCGCAATGCGGGCGACCCGCCCCGCGAACTCGGCATGCATATCGTCGAAGAACCCTGGTTGCTCGGCCCCTTCGCTTTGCAACACGAGCCTGACCCGCACCCGGAACGCCCGGTGCTGGCCGGCCATGTGCATCCGGCTTTCGTATTGCGCGGCCGCGGCAGACAACGCTTGCGCCTGCCCTGCTTCGTGATCGACGAACGGGTCAGCTTGCTTCCCGCATTCGGCGAATTCACCGGCGGCTGGAACGTTGAACGCCAACCAGGCACCCGCTTGTTCGTAGCGGGCGCTGGCCAGGTCTGGCCGGTCTAGGACCGATCAGGCGACGGGCGCGGGTGGCGGGACATCCGGCACGGTCGGCTCGCCGGGTTCTTCAGGCTGGCTGGGCTGGGGGAAATCGGGATCGGGCTGGCCAGGCATGCCGCCCAGGTAATGCGGCATAGGCGGCACGGGCGGATGGGCGAGGAGCGACCAGACAGGTGCGCCGATCTGGTTGGGTTGAAGTCCTGCCAGCTTGGCACTGACGGCAGCGTGAAGTTTCATAGGCTTCTCCTGTCGAAGCGCTGCGGCGCGTTATGCGCCCGCAGCGTTACTGACTGTTTGGAGTGCCCATCCGAGAAACAATTCCCGCAGCTTGTCGGGCTCAGGTACGTGGCAATGTGACCCCACGCTGACCCTGGTACTTGCCGCCGCGGTCTTTATAGGAGACTTCGCATTCTTCATCCGATTCCAGGAAGAGCATTTGCGCTACGCCCTCGTTGGCATAGATCTTCGCCGGCAGCGTGGTGGTGTTGGAGAACTCAAGAGTCACGTGCCCTTCCCATTCCGGTTCCAACGGCGTGACGTTGACGATGATGCCGCAACGCGCATAGGTGCTCTTGCCCAGGCAGATGGTCAGCACGTTGCGCGGAATGCGGAAGTATTCGACTGTACGCGCCAGGGCGAACGAGTTGGGCGGGATGATGCAGACGTCGCTCTTGATATCGACGAAGCTGCCGGCATCGAAGTTTTTCGGATCGACGGTGGCCGAATTGATGTTGGTGAAGACCTTGAATTCGTCGGCGCAGCGCACGTCGTAGCCGTAGCTGGAAACACCGAAGGAAATCACCCGGTTGTCTTCGCCGCCGCGCATCTGGCGCTCGACGAACGGCTCGATCATGCCGTGCTCCTGTGCCATGCGGCGAATCCACTTATCCGATTTGATGCTCATGGCGGGGTGTCCTGAAAGTACGAAAGAAAACGAGAGGCGCATCTTACCGGTCCCGGCGCCAGGGTTAAAGTTCCCGGCCCCTGCCCCTTGTGCGGCGCGGCTTGGGCCGTCGGTCGAGCGGAATCGATGCAATGCGCATCTAGACCATTGGCAGGCTGTGGAAAGTGGGTTAAGGTGTCGCCACTGTGCTGCACGTGACACCGAGAATCTCTAGTTTGATGCACGATTTCCATCGGCCCATCGCTGAATTTTCCTACTCTTTGCACTCAGTCCGGCCAGGGCGTTTCCTGTGCCGAAATCAACTTTGTCCAAGGAGACAGACACATGTCCAACCGTCAAAACGGTACTGTTAAGTGGTTCAACGATGAGAAAGGCTACGGCTTCATCACCCCGCAATCGGGCGATGACCTGTTCGTGCACTTCAAAGCCATCCAAGCTGACGGCTTCAAAACCCTGAAAGAAGGCCAAGCTGTTACTTTCGTCGCTACCCGCGGCCAGAAAGGCATGCAGGCTGAAGAAGTTCAGATCGCCTAAGTCGATCTCGCTTCCTCGCTTCGAAAAAACCCGCCTCGGCGGGTTTTTTTATGGGCGAGGAACAAGCGCACCCTTGCAGCGGCAGTGCCGTTGCAAGGGTTTTGATCAGTCTTCGCTGACGGTGATGTTCGGCATGGCCGGTGCGGTGCTTGCTTGCAGAGCGATGCGCGCCCCTACCGAACGCGCCAGCTCCTGGTACACCAGGGCTATCTGGCTATCCGGTTCGGCGATGGCGGTAGGCTTGCCGTTGTCGGCCTGTTCACGGATCAGCATCGACAGCGGCAGCGAAGCCAGCAGGTCGACATCGTAATGGCTGGCGAGCTTCTCGCCGCCGCCTTCGCCGAACAGGTGTTCGGCATGGCCGCAATTGGAACAGATGTGCACAGCCATGTTCTCGACCACGCCCAGCACCGGAATGTTGACCTTGCGGAACATCTCAACGCCCTTTTTGGCATCGAGCAAGGCAAGATCCTGAGGTGTGGTCACGATCACCGAGCCAGCCACCGGCACCTTCTGCGCCAAGGTCAACTGAATGTCGCCCGTGCCTGGCGGCATGTCGATGACCAGATAGTCGAGATCGTCCCAGGCGGTTTGCGTCACCAGCTGCAACAACGCGCCCGAGACCATCGGGCCGCGCCAGACCATCGGGGTGTTGTCGTCGGTCAGGAACGCCATCGACATGACCTCGACGCCATGGGCCTTGATCGGCACGAACCATTTCTGCTCACGCACCTGGGGCCGCGTGCCTTCGGCGATGCCGAACATGATGCCTTGGCTGGGCCCGTAGATGTCGGCGTCCAGAATACCCACCCGCGCACCCTCGCGCGCCAGCGCCAGCGCCAGGTTGGCTGCGGTCGTCGACTTGCCCACCCCGCCTTTGCCGGAGGCCACGGCGATGATGTTCTTGACGTTGCTCATGCCCGGCACCTGGGCCTGGGCCTTGTGCGGCGCGATGACGCAATCGACGCTGACCGACGCCTGCTCGACGCCCTCGATGTGTTCGAGGGCGGTGGACAGCACCTGCGCCCAGCCCTGGACGAACAGCCCAGCGGCATACCCCAGTTGCAGTCGCACGCCGACGCGGCCGCCGTCGATGTCGATGGCCCTCACGCAACCGGCGCTGAGCGGATCTTGATTCAGATAGGGGTCGGTGTACTGGCGCAGTACATCTTCTACTGCGGCACGTGTGACGGCACTCATGGAGGCTCCCGCTGCAAGACAGTCAATGGATCGAGGGGGCTATGCTAACCCGTCAATCGTCAGCAGATGTGCACGCGGGGTGAAATATATCGCCTGGCACTTTATAGTGGCCGATCAACTTTTCGTCATTCAAAGCAGATAAGTAGCCGAGCCACCATGTCCGAGCCACGTCAGATCCTAGTCACCAGCGCCTTGCCATATGCCAACGGTTCGATCCACCTTGGCCATATGCTCGAGTACATCCAGACGGACATGTGGGTGCGTTTCCAGAAGATGCGCGGCAACCAGTGCATCTATGTCTGCGCCGACGACGCGCATGGCTCGGCCATCATGCTGCGCGCCGAAAAGGAAGGCATTACGCCCGAGCAACTGATCGCCGGCGTTCAGGCCGAACACAGTGGCGACTTCGCCGATTTCCTGGTCGATTTCGACAACTTCCATTCCACGCATTGCGAAGAGAATCGTGAACTTTCGGCCTGGGTCTATACCCGCCTAAGAGACGCCGGGCACATCGCCACGCGCTCGGTCACGCAGTATTTCGACCCTGAAAAAGGCATGTTCCTCGCCGATCGTTTCATCAAGGGCACCTGCCCCAAATGCGCGGCCGACGACCAATACGGCGACAACTGCGAAAAATGCGGCGCCACCTACGCGCCTACCGAACTGAAGAATCCGAAGTCGGCCATTTCCGGCGCCACGCCCGAGCTGCGCGACTCCCAGCACTTCTTCTTCAAGCTGCCCGATTTCCAGTCGATGCTCGAGCAGTGGACGCGCAGCGGCACCTTGCAGGAGGCGGTCGCCAACAAGCTGTCCGAATGGCTCGATGCCGGCCTGCAGGAATGGGACATTTCCCGCGACGCGCCGTATTTCGGCTTCGAGATTCCAGGCGAGTCCGGCAAATTCTTCTATGTCTGGCTGGATGCACCGATCGGCTACATGGCCAGTTTCAAAAACCTTTGCGCGCGCCGCCCGGAGCTCGATTTCGATGCGTTCTGGGGCGCCGACTCCACGGCCGAGCTGTACCACTTCATCGGCAAGGACATCGTCAATTTCCATGCCCTGTTCTGGCCTGCCATGCTCGAAGGCGCCGGCTTGCGCAAGCCGACGGCGGTCAACGTGCACGGCTACCTGACGGTCAACGGGGCGAAGATGTCCAAATCGCGCGGCACCTTCATCAAGGCCCGCACCTACCTGGACCATCTGGCGCCCGAGTACCTGCGCTACTACTACGCGGCCAAGCTGGGCCGCGGGGTGGACGACCTCGATTTGAACCTCGAAGACTTCGTGCAGAAGGTCAACTCCGACTTGGTGGGCAAGGTCGTCAACATCGCCAGCCGCTGTGCAGGCTTCATCCACAAAGGCAATGACGGCATACTGGTGGCCGGCGATGCCGCACCGGCTTTGACCGAAGCGTTCGCCAACGCCACGGCATCGATCACCGAGGCCTACGAACACCGCGATTTCGCCCGTGCCATGCGCGAAATCATGGCGCTGGCCGACCGCGCCAATGCCTGGATCGCCGAGCAGGCGCCTTGGGCACTGGCCAAACAGGAAGGCAAGCAGGCTGAAGTCCAAGCCATCTGTGCCCAGGGCATCAACCTGTTCCGCCAGCTGGTGATCTTCCTCAAGCCGGTATTGCCGCTGCTGGCCGCCGACGCAGAAGCCTTCCTCAACGTGCCGCCGCTGCGCTGGAGCGACCTGGGCTCGCGCCTGGAAAACCACCAGCTCAACGTCTTCAAGCCCCTGATGAGCCGTATCGAGCCGGCCAAGGTCGAGGCTATGGTCGCGGCCAGCCAGGAAGACCTGGCTGCCGCCAACGCCGAAGCGGCGACCGGCAACGGTGAGCTGAAGAAAGATCCCCTGGCCGCACAAATCGAATTCGATACCTTCGATGCGGTAGACCTGCGCGTCGCGCTGATCGTCAAGGCCGAAGCGGTCGAGGGCGCCGACAAGTTATTGCGCCTGACCCTGGACATCGGTGACGAGCAACGCAACGTGTTTTCCGGAATCAAGTCCGCCTATCAGGACCCAAGCCAGCTCGAAGGCCGGCTGACCATGATGGTCGCCAACCTCAAGCCGCGGAAAATGCGCTTTGGCGTGTCCGAGGGCATGGTCATGGCCGCAGGCCCCGGGGGCACGGAAATCTACCTGCTCAGCCCTGACAGCGGCGCCAAACCAGGCCAACGCATCAAGTGACCCCTGGCCGGTACTGGTCACGGCGCGAACGCCTGGCCAGTACCTTCATCGCTCAATACGACGTCCGCCGGCTTGCGCGCCCGACACGGACATCGCCATGCCATCGACGTAACCATGAACGCAACCAAACGCCTGGAAATCTTTAGCAGGCTGCATGAAGACAATCCCGAACCTAAAACCGAATTGGCCTACACCACGCCTTTCGAGCTGCTGATTGCCGTGATCTTGTCGGCACAGTCGACCGATGTAGGCGTCAACAAGGCGACCGCTCGCCTTTACCCGGTCGCCAACACGCCTGAAGCGATCTACGCCTTGGGCGTGGAGGGTTTGAGCCAGTACATCAAGACCATCGGCCTGTATAACAGCAAGGCCAGGAACGTGATCGAGACTTGCCGCCTGCTGGTTGAACAGCACGGCAGTCAGGTGCCTGAAACTCGCGAAGCCTTGGAGGCGTTACCAGGTGTAGGCCGTAAAACAGCCAACGTGGTGCTGAATACGGCCTTCCGCCAGCCAGCCATGGCGGTGGATACGCATATTTTTCGGGTCAGCAACCGCACCGGTATCGCGCCGGGAAAGAACGTGGTGGAAGTGGAAAAGAAGCTGGTCAAGTTCGTACCCAAGGCCTATCTGCTCGATGCCCATCACTGGCTGATCCTGCATGGCCGCTATGTGTGCCAGGCACGCAAACCGCGTTGCGGTAGCTGTCGAATCGAAGACCTGTGCGAGTACAAGCACAAGACCTCCGACGATTGAAGCAATAGAAACTGCCTGCGTCGTTGATTGAAAAAATCTTTTTTACCGCACCCCGCATTCTCGATATAAGGACGGCCATTGGCCCTTTATGCCGTGGAGTGATGGATGAGTACCGATAAAGACGACGACCTGCTCGATGATGACTTCACCGCTGAAGAGGAAGCGCCTGCTCCCATCGAGCAAGCGAAGACCAACCTGAGCAAACGCCGGACCATCGACAACCTGCTCGAAGAGCGGCGATTGCAGCGGCAGCTTACGGACTTCGACTACGACTTTTGACGGGTCGCATCCCCAACCAGGCCGCCCTCGGCGTTTCGCTCAGACCAAGCTGTGGCGCTGGGCGAGTTCGATCAGGTCGACCAACGAGCGGGCATTGAGCTTGAACAGTAGGCGACTCTTGTAGGTGCTTACCGTCTTGTTGCTCAGGAACATGCTGTCAGCAATCTCTTTGTTGGAACGGCCTTTTGCCAACTGCTGCAATACCATCATTTCGCGACTGGACAGTCGCTGAACCATCTCCGATTCGCTGCCGCTTCCAGGACTGCGTGCGGTATGAATAGCCTGGTTAGGAAAGTAGCTGTAACCCGACAACACCGCCTTGATGGCGCTCAACAACTCCGTCAATTCCTGCTGCTTGCAGACGTAACCGGCAGCTCCGGCCTGCATGCAACGCATGGAGAAATGCCCAGGCGACTGCGAGGTCAGTACCAACACCTTGCTCTCTGGGCTCAAGGCCTTCATTCGCGCGATGACCTCGAGCCCGTCGAGCTTTGGAATACCGATATCGAGAATGACGATATCGGGCAGCAGGTCCCGGGTGAGTTGCAGCGCATCTACCCCATTGTCGGTTTCGGCGACGACGTCGTACCCATGCCGCTCCATCAACATGCGTACAGCCAGACGAATGACCGGGTGATCGTCCACGATCAGCACTTTGTTCATGCGATGTCCATCTACTCGTTGTTGAATTAGAGAAGCGCAATAACGAGCAAGACTAACCCCAGGAATCCATGCTGTCCGGCCAGGAATGGCCGCCAGGATCAGGCCTACAGCAAGTAAGGAAAATTCTTACATTTTGTTAGAAATTTAAACACTGTTGGTTGGCATAACAGCTTGTATAACGGCAAGTCCGGAGGGTATCCAAACGCCTTGAAGGATCGGCCTGACGCGAACATAGGGAAGTCGCCCAGGTGTCAATCCGTGCCGGGCGGGCGTAGATAGCTTAAAAGCCCCTGCAGACACCGCCGCCATGAACAAGACAGATCCCATCAGCCCCCTGTCCATCATCGCCATCTTCGCTGGAATCATCGAAGCCTCGGCGCTGGCGTCGCTGCCGTTCCTGAGCGGCGAAAGCCAGTACATCTACACGTGGTTCCTGGTCGGATTCCCTTTCTTCCTGACCGTGCTGTTCTTTCTCACCCTCAACTTCAATTACCGCTCGTTATGGAAACCCGCTCCCCGGCCCACTTCGCCCACCGTCGTCACCATGGCGCCGGGCATGCTGTCCTTCGCGCCAGTCGAGCCGCCACTGACCCTGGCGCTATCGGGCACCGAGACTCAACGAGAAATCGAGCAGCGCCTGCTCCAAGCCATGGCTCAGGAGCTGGACCAAGAACGCGCCTGGGTCATTTACGATCTCGAAAAACGCAGGCGTGTCTGCCTGGTACTTAGCCCGAACATGGTCCCGTCCGGCTATTGAGCTGACACGAAGGGCAAAAAAAACCCCAGCCACCGGCTGGGGTTCTTGCAAGGCAGCGACGCTTTAGAGCAGCGAGCGGCCCTTGTTCGCAGCGATGCGCATGCGCAGGGCATTGAGCTTGATGAAGCCTGCGGCGTCGGCTTGGTTGTAGGCGCCGCCGTCTTCTTCGAAGGTCGCGATGTTGGCATCGAACAACGAGTCGTCGGACTTGCGGCCGACTACGGTCACGTTGCCTTTGTACAGCTTCAGGCGCACGACACCGTTCACGTTCACCTGCGAAGCGTCGATCATCTGCTGCAGCATGACGCGCTCCGGGCTCCACCAGTAGCCTGTGTAGATCAGGCTGGCATACTTGGGCATCAGCTCGTCTTTGAGGTGAGCCACTTCACGGTCGAGTGTGATCGACTCGATGGCGCGGTGGGCACGCAGCATGATCGTGCCGCCTGGGGTTTCGTAGCAGCCACGGGACTTCATGCCCACATAACGGTTTTCCACGATGTCCAGACGACCGATGCCGTTCGCGCCGCCGATCTTGTTGAGCTCGGCCAACACGGTGGCTGGACTCTTCTCGACGCCGTCGATGGCGACGATGTCGCCATTGCGGTAGGTGAGCTCCAGGTAGGTAGCCTGGTCCGGTGCGTTCTCCGGGGAGACGCTCCAGCGCCACATGTCTTCTTCGTGCTCGGTCCAGGTATCTTCCAGGACGCCGCCTTCGTAGGAGATATGCAGCAGGTTGGCATCCATCGAGTACGGCGATTTCTTCTTGCCGTGGCGCTCGATCGGGATGGCGTGCTTCTCGGCGTAATCCATCAGCTTTTCGCGCGAGAGCAGGTCCCACTCACGCCACGGAGCGATAACTTTGACGCCAGGCTTGAGCGCATAAGCACCCAGCTCGAAGCGCACCTGGTCGTTGCCCTTGCCGGTCGCGCCATGGGAAATGGCATCGGCGCCGGTTTCGTTGGCGATTTCGATCAGGCGCTTGGCGATCAGCGGACGAGCGATGGAAGTACCCAGCAGGTACTCGCCTTCGTATACGGTGTTGGCGCGGAACATCGGGAAGACGAAGTCGCGCACGAATTCTTCGCGAAGGTCGTCGATGTAGATTTCCTTGACGCCCATCGCCTGGGCCTTGGCGCGAGCCGGTTCGACCTCTTCGCCCTGCCCCAGGTCAGCGGTGAACGTCACCACTTCGCAGTCGTAGGTATCTTGCAGCCACTTGAGAATCACCGAAGTATCAAGGCCGCCGGAATACGCCAGTACGACCTTTTTTACGTCCGCCATGCCATCACTCCACGGGTTGTACGGAAAGCCCTGGATTCTACCGGCCTTGCGCGCAGATTTACAGGGGCGCGACAGCTTGTGACGGCAAAGCGACAGGACTTCAGGTCCCAGCCGGTTTCGCGGTACCGGTCACTGCGCCCTTGGCCGCTGTCGACGCAGGGGCCGGCGACGCGGCTGAAGGCGCAGTGGCAGGCGCTGCCGGCGTGCTGCCGGTCGCTGGGTTGGCCGCAGGCACCTGTGCGGATGGAGCCGCCGCATTCTCTACGCGCTTGGCTGCCTGGGTGACGCGCTCGAGCTGAACGCTCACGCGGCGGTTGCGTGCCCGGTTGGCGGCGCTGTTGTTCTTGGCCAGCGGATAGCGTTCGCCGTGGAAACGCACTAGGATCTGCTCCATGGGTACACCATGGCTCACCAGGTAGTCGGCCACCGCCAGCGCGCGCCGCCGCGAGGTGTCGCGGTTGCTCAGACGATTGCCGCTGTTGTCGGAGTGGCCGTCCAGCTCGATGTGGTTCACCGTCGGGTCGGCCTTGAGATAGGCAAGGATCACGTCCAGACGCGCACGGGCAGCGGCGTCCAGCTCGACACCCGCGCCGGGGAAGCCGATCTGGGTCTGGCGCACCTGGTCGTAATTCATCGGCAGCAGCTTGCCGGCGCAGGCCAGGTAATCTTCGAAGCCCTTGCTGAAGTTCACCGGCAGCACACGCACTTCGATCGGCTGGCCGCCCTCGCCCGAAGCCTTGCGTACCACCGCACTGCGACCGTCGAGCAACCCGCTGATCACGCGGCTGGCCTGGGCCTGGGTCGAGCTGAACAATACGCCACCTACGCCCAGGCGCACGCTCCCCAGCCCGATGTCGCCCCGGCCGGGCTGCCAGGGCGCGGCGGCAGCCGATAGCGTGGCGCTGCCGGCACCGAGCAGGTGGCTGTCCGAGCGCAGGCCGAAGGTCGGTTGCTCACCGGCGCGGCGGGTGAACTCACCACTGCCGAACCCCTTGATGGGCTGGATCAGACGGCACTCGAACTGATCGCCCTCGACCTTCCAGGCCGCGTCTTCGAGGCGGCTTTGCAAGGTTACGGCGCCCGCCGGCAGAGTAGCGAACAGGGTGAACAGGATCAGGTAACACTGGCGCACGGGCGGCTCCATGAATCGTTGCGGCATACCTGCAGGCTATCGGACGCAGCAGACAAAACTTGATAGTGGCCACCCTACCCGGGCTACGCTGATGCTCGAACGGCGGTTTTCCGGTAGCATGGGCACCCTGAGTTCGACCCGCCTGGAATCCCCAATGTCCGATCGCCTGACCCTCCTGCGCCCCGACGACTGGCACATCCACCTGCGCGACGGAGCGGTGCTGCAGCACACCGTCGCGGATGTGGCACGCACTTTCGCCCGCGCCATCATCATGCCCAATCTGGTGCCTCCGGTCCGCAGCGCCGACGAAGCAGGCGCCTACCGCGAGCGCATCCTCGCCGCGCGCCCGGCAGGCAGCCGCTTCGAACCGCTGATGGTGCTGTACCTCACCGACCGCACCCGTCGCGAGGACATCCTGGCGGCAAAGGCCAGCGGCATCGTCTATGCCGCCAAGCTCTATCCCGCCGGTGCGACGACCAATTCCGACTCGGGCGTGACCAGCATCGACAAGATCTTCCCCGCCATCGAAGCACTGGCCGAAACCGGCCTGCCGCTACTGGTGCATGGTGAAGTGACGCGTCCCGAAATCGACGTGTTCGACCGGGAAAAGCGCTTCATCGACGAGCACATGCGGCGCTTGGTCGAGCGCTTCCCGGACTTGAAAGTGGTGTTCGAGCACATCACCACAGGCGATGCCGCGCAATTCGTCAGCGAGGCGTCGGCCAATGTCGGGGCGACCATCACCCCGCAGCATCTGCTGTACAACCGCAACCACATGCTGGTCGGCGGCATTCGTCCGCACTTCTATTGCCTGCCGATCCTCAAGCGCAACACCCACCAGGTGGCGCTGCTCGATGCGGCCACCAGCGGCAGCGCGAAGTTCTTCCTGGGCACCGATTCGGCGCCCCATGCACGCCATGCCAAGGAAAACGCCTGCGGCTGCGCCGGATGCTATACCGCCTTCGCCGCCATCGAGCTGTACGCCGAGGCCTTCGAATCGCGCGGTGCGCTGGACAAGCTCGAAGGCTTCGCCAGCTTGCACGGCCCGGCTTTCTACGGCCTGCCGGCCAACACCGATCGTATCACCCTGGTACGCGAAGAATGGACGGCCCCGGCCAGCCTGCCCTTCGGCGAGCAGACCGTGATTCCGCTGCGCGCAGGTGAAACTTTGCGCTGGCGTTTGCTGGAGAACCAAGCGTGACCGACGAACATTACGAAGACGAGCAGGACACAGCTGGCAGCCCCGGCTCGCGCCACCCGATGGCCGAGCGTTTCCGTGGCTACCTGCCCGTAGTGGTGGATGTGGAGACCGGTGGTTTCAACAGCGCCACCGACGCCCTGCTGGAAATCGCTGCCGTGACCATCGGCATGGACGAAAAAGGGTTTCTGTTTCCCGAACACACCTACTTCCACCGAGTGGAGCCGTTCGAAGGCGCCAACGTCGAACAGGCTGCGCTGGAGTTCACCGGCATCAAGCTCGACCATCCGCTGCGCATGGCGGTCAACGAAGACGTGGCCCTGACCGACATCTTCCGTGGCATCCGCAAGGCGCTCAAAGCCAATGGCTGCAAACGGGCGATCCTGGTGGGGCACAACAGCAGCTTCGACCTGGGCTTCCTCAACGCCGCCGTTGCGCGCAACGACATGAAGCGCAACCCGTTCCACCCCTTCTCCAGCTTCGACACCGCCACGCTGGCGGGTCTGGCCTACGGGCAAACCGTGCTGGCCCGTGCCTGCCAGAGCGCCGACATCGATTTCGATGGGCGCGAAGCCCATTCGGCGCGTTACGACACCGAGAAGACCGCGGAACTGTTCTGCGCCATCGTCAACCGCTGGAAAGACATGGGCGGCTGGCGCGACTTCAACGACTGATTCGTCGCCGAATCGCCCCCATGAAAAAACCGGCCATCGCGGCCGGTTTTTTCGTATCTGGCGTAGCCTTACAGCTTGCCAGCGTTCTCGCTCAGGTATGCGGCAACGCCTTCTGGCGAAGCGTTCATGCCTTTGTCGCCTTTTTTCCAGTTGGCCGGGCACACTTCGCCGTGCTCTTCGTGGAATTGCAGGGCATCGACCAGACGCAGCAGCTCGTCCATGTTACGGCCCAGTGGCAGATCGTTGATGATCTGCGAACGCACCACACCGTTGGTGTCGATCAGGAAAGCACCACGGAACGCGACGCCGCCTTCGGACTCGACGTCGTAGGCCTTGCAGATTTCGTGGGTCATGTCGGCGGCCAGGGTGTACTTGACCGGGCCGATGCCGCCGTTGTTGACCGGGGTGTTACGCCAGGCGTTGTGGGTGAAGTGCGAGTCGATCGACACGCCGATCACTTCCACGCCGCGGGCGACGAAGTCGGGAATGCGATTGTCCAGGGCGATCAGCTCGGACGGGCAGACGAAGGTGAAGTCCAGCGGGTAGAAGAACACCAGGCCGTACTTGCCTTTGATGGCCGACGCCAGGTTGAAGCTGTCGACGATCTCGCCGCTGCCCAGTACGGCGGGAACGGTGAAGTCAGGGGCTTGCTTGCCTACGAGTACGCTCATTCTTTATCTCCTGATGGTGGGAATGATGAAAGGCCGGAGGAACCTGTCCTCTGGAATCACACAAGGCCGACCATCATACACGCCTTGCAGGAACAGGCCGAATCTACCGCCGGTCGCGCCGCTGGCATCGGGCGCCTCGGCGTTTTGACAAGCATTATCATTACCATTAAGCTCCAAGCCATCGAATCACCCAGCGATGGTCAGCCCCATGTATGTGTGTCTTTGTGTCGGCGTCACCGATGGACAGATCCGCGAAGCGATCTACGAAGGATGCTGCAGTTACCGGGAAGTCCGCGAAGCCACGCAAGTGGGTACGCAATGCGGTAAATGCGCCTGCCTGGCCAAACAGGTGGTTCGAGAAACCCTGACCGAATTGCAGGTCAGCCAGCAGACGACCCTCGCCTACCCGGTCGAATTTACCGCTGCGTAACAGCCTGATTTCTAAAGAACCGGACCTCATGTCCGGTTTTTTTATGCCCATAATTCAATAAGTTAGGCCACCAACGCGGTTCACAAACATTCTTATTCCTATTAATTTTCACTTAGTATTCAACTACTTAGGTTTGACAGCCTGACTAGCCGCGCTCAAACTTGCGCCATCGGCACACTTCTCACGGCAGGCATTCAGACATGAAAGGCGACATCAGCGTCATCCAGCATCTCAACAAGGTCCTCGGAAACGAGCTGGTCGCCATCAACCAATACTTCCTGCACGCCCGCATGTACGAAGATTGGGGCCTCAATGCCATCGGTAAGCACGAATACAAAGCGTCGATCGACGCCATGAAACACGCCGATAAATTGATCAAGCGCATCCTGTTCCTCGAAGGCATTCCCAACGTGCAGGACCTGGGCAAGCTGCTGATCGGCGAGCATGCCAAGGAAATGATCGAGTGCGACCTGATGCTCGAGCGGCGCGGGCTGGCAGAGCTCAAGGGCGCCATCGCCCATTGCGAGACCTCGGGCGACTTCGGTAGCCGTGAAATGCTCGAAGATATCCTTGAAGCCAAGGAAGAGCAGATCGACTGGCTGGAAACTCAGCTGGGTCTGATCGACAAGATCAGCATCGAGAACTACCTGCAATCGCAGATGGGCGAAGAGTAAACATCCTCCCGCAGCGCCAATGAAAAAAGCCCCGCTACTTCGACAAGTAGCGGGGCTTTTTCGTAGGACGAGCCCTTTGCACTGAAAAGCCGACTTGGCGCCGGCCCACAGGCTTCGACAGACTCAGGCCTCGGCGGACTTGGCCTTGGCAGCGGCGTCCTTGATCAGGGTTTGCAGCTCGCCGTTGTCGAACATTTCCATGACGATATCGCTGCCGCCGACCAGCTCACCGCCAACCCACAGTTGCGGGAAGGTCGGCCAGTTGGCGTACTTGGGCAGGTTGGCGCGGATTTCCGGGTTCTGCAGGATGTCGACGTAGGCGAACTTCTCACCGCAGCCCATCACAGCTTGCGAAGCCTTCGCCGAAAAGCCGCATTGCGGGGCATTGGGCGAGCCTTTCATATAAAGCAGAATGGTGTTGTTGGCGATCTGCTCTTTGATTGTTTCGATGATATCCATGAAGCACCTCTGCTGAACTTTCCGACAGGTTCGTCGGCACGGTGCCGCATTGTATCGGAAAGCCGACGGCCCTGCTCGATCGGACCGACATACGCTCTCACCAAATGCACGGTCGTGCGCCCCTTGGTTTCGAGCGACATTTAATTATAGTATTGCGTCTTCCCCTTTTTCTGTCCGCCCCGTGCGGCTTACGCCGCAGGTTTCTACCGTTGTCGAAAAAAACAACGGCACGCCTGCCGAACGTTGCAATTAAGGTATTCAATCATGAGCGCTAGGCACTTTTTCTCCCTGATGGACTTCACCGCTGACGAATTGCTCGGCGTGGTCCGTCGCGGCATCGAGCTAAAAGACCTGCGTAACCGCGGCGTGGTATTCGAGCCGCTGAAGAACCGCGTCCTGGGGATGATCTTCGAAAAATCCTCGACGCGTACCCGGGTCTCGTTCGAGGCAGGCATGATCCAACTGGGCGGCCAGGCGATCTTTCTCTCGCCACGCGATACCCAGCTCGGCCGTGGCGAGCCGATCGCCGACAGCGCCAAGGTACTGTCGCGCATGGTCGACGCGATCATGATCCGTACCCATGCCCACACCACCCTCACCGAGTTCGTCGAGCACTCGCGCGTACCGGTGATCAACGGCTTGTCCGAAGAGTCGCACCCTTGCCAGCTGCTGGCCGACATGCAGACCTTTCTCGAGCACCGCGGCTCGATCCAGGGCAAGACCGTGGCCTGGGTGGGCGACGGTTTCAACATGTGCAACTCCTACATCGAAGCGGCCGTGCAGTTCGGTTTCCAACTGCGTATCGCCTGCCCTGAAGGCTATGAACCCGATCCACGCTTCCTGGCCCTGGGTGGCGACCAGGTGCAGATCGTGCGCGACCCCAAGGCAGCGGTCAGCGGCGCGCATCTGGTAACCACCGACGTCTGGACTTCGATGGGCCAGGAAGAGGAAACTGCACGTCGCCTGGCGCACTTCGCGCCGTACCAGGTCACCCGCGATCTGCTCGACCTGGCGGCACCCGATGCCCTGTTCATGCACTGCTTGCCCGCCCACCGTGGCGAGGAAATCAGCCACGACCTGCTCGACGACCCGCGTTCGGTCGCCTGGGACCAGGCTGAGAACCGCCTGCATGCGCAGAAGGCGCTCCTCGAATTCGTCATCGAACCGGCCTATCACCACGCATGAGTGCTCCCCTACTGCTGAACCTGCGCAACCTGGCCTGCGGCTACGGCGATCAACGCATCGTCCAGACGCTCAACCTGCACCTCAATGCTGGCGACATCGGTTGCCTGCTGGGTTCGTCCGGGTGTGGCAAAACCACCACCTTGCGCGCCATCGCCGGCTTCGAGCCGGTGCACGAGGGTGAAATCCAGCTGGCCGGTGAAGTGATCTCCCGGCCAGGTTTTACCCTGGCCCCGGAAAAACGCCGGATCGGCATGGTGTTCCAGGACTACGCGCTGTTTCCTCACTTGACCGTGGCGCAGAACATCGCCTTCGGCATCGGCAAGCACCCGCGGCAGGCGGCGGTGGTCGAGGAAATGCTCGAACTGGTCAAGCTCAAGGGGCTGGGCGGGCGCTATCCGCATGAGCTGTCCGGCGGCCAGCAGCAGCGCGTGGCCCTGGCCCGAGCGCTGGCACCCGAGCCGCAACTGCTGCTGCTCGACGAGCCATTCTCCAACCTCGACGTGGAGCTGCGTCGGCGCCTGAGCCATGAGGTGCGCGACATTCTCAAGAGCCGCGGCACCAGCGCCATTCTGGTCACCCACGATCAGGAGGAGGCTTTCGCCGTCAGCGATCAGGTGGGGGTATTCAAGGAAGGCCGCCTGGAGCAATGGGACACGCCCTACAACCTCTACCACGAACCTCAGACGCCATTCGTCGCCAGTTTCGTCGGCCAGGGCTATTTCATCCGCGGCCAGATGAACAGCCACGAAGCGGTGGGCACCGAGTTGGGCGAGCTGCGCGGCAACCGCGCCTACCCCATGCCTGCGGGCACGCCGGTAGATGTGCTGCTGCGTCCAGACGACATCGTGCATGCGCCGCAGAGCCCCCTGCGCGCCCGGGTGGCGGGCAAGAGTTTTCTCGGCGCCTCGACGCTCTACCGCCTGCAACTGCCGACCGGCAGCCAGTTGGAAGCGATCTTCCCAAGCCATGACGATCACGCACTGGGCGATGAGGTCGGCATCAGCGTAGCCGCCGATCACCTGGTGCTGTTCGCCGTGCCTGGCAGCGTCGCCGCGCAATTGCACCCTGCGCAGGCTGGCGTGCGGCGCCACAGCTAAGCGCCCGGGCCACTCGCCTGCCACTTCGCAGCGGCAGGCGAACCTTTTCGCTCAAGCGCGACCGATTGGCGCGAAGCTGCCTTGGGTATGCTGCACCAAGACTGCCGCTGACAGCTCCACTTCCAAACCGCGGCGCCCTGCACTCACGTGCACGGTCGGCACCTGTTGCGCCGATGTGTCGATGAAGGTACGCAGGCGCTTCTTCTGCCCCAGCGGACTGATACCTCCCACCAGATACCCAGTGGCACGCTGCGCCACGGCAGGGTCGGCCATTTCGCATTTCTTGGCTCCGGCCGCCTGGGCCAACGCCTTGAGGTCCAGGGTGCCCACCACCGGCACGACCGCCACCAACAACTCGTGCTTCTCCGTGCAGGCCAGCAAGGTCTTGAACACCTGCCGAGGATCGAGCCCCAGCTTTTCCGCCGCCTCCAACCCATAGGACGCAGACTTGGGATCGTGCGCGTAACTGTGTACTCGGTGCTCGGCACGGGCTTTGTTCAGCAGGTCAAGGGCGGGGGTCATGCACAGCTCCGATGGCCATCGAGGGGGAGGCCCACTTTAAGCGATGGGGCCAGCGACAGCCACTAAGGGGATGGCGCTTGCAAGGTCATGCTCCCTGCGCTTGGTCAGAATGTGGCTGAACGTTCACTTTCGACCTTTGACATCCGCGTTTCTTGTCTATATTTTTTCGTTTTTGAATAGAAGGTGCACTTTCCTGGTGCGCATTTCTGCTCGCCCGCCCGTCTTTGGGTACTTGCGAGCGTTGCTGTCAGGCCATCACGGCGCATTACAACAAGAACGAGGTCCTACATGACGACTGCACTACGCCAGCCTACCCTGGCCGCCCAATGCTTGGCCGAATTTCTCGGCACCGCGCTTCTCATCTTCTTTGGCACAGGCTGCGTCGCCGCGCTCAAGGTCGCGGGCGCTAGTTTGGGCTTATGGGAAATCAGCATCATCTGGGGGGTCGGCGTGAGCATGGCGATCTACCTCACCGCCGGTGTTTCAGGTGCGCACCTGAACCCTGCGGTCAGCATCGCGCTGACGGTGTTCGCCGATTTCGACAAGCGCAAATTGCCCTTCTACATCCTCGCGCAAATCGCCGGCGCCTTCTGTGCAGCCGCGCTCGTGTACACCTTGTACAGCGCGCTATTTTTCGATTACGAAAATGCCCACGCCATCGTGCGTGGCAGTGAAGCCAGCCTGGAGCTGGCAGCGGTGTTCTCCACCTACCCCCACCCGTCGCTGTCGATCGGCGGCGCCTTCCTGGTGGAAGCGGTGATCACCGCCATCCTGATGGCCGTGATCATGGCCCTGACCGACGACAACAACGGCTTGCCCCGCGGCCCGATGGCGCCTTTGTTAATCGGTTTGCTTATCGCCGTGATCGGCAGCGCCATGGGCCCGTTGACCGGCTTCGCCATGAACCCGGCGCGCGATCTGGGCCCCAAATTGATGACCTTCTTCGCCGGCTGGGGCGAGATCGCCTTCACCGGCGCACGCGACGTGCCCTACTTCCTGATCCCGATCTTCGCCCCCATCCTCGGCGCTTGCGTCGGCGCAGGACTGTATCGCGTGCTGATCGCCCGGCATCTGCCGGTTGGGCTGCCTGCCCAGGCCGGCGATAATGCCCAGACCGAAACCCAGACTTCCTGAGGTCATGCCGGGTGGCCACACCCGCAAGACCGTCCCTTATCTTTTCCAGGCCAACGACCATGACCGACACCCAGGATAAGCAGTACATCATCGCCCTCGACCAGGGCACCACCAGCTCGCGCGCGATCATCTTCGACCGCGACGCCAACGTCGTCGGCACCGCCCAGCGCGAGTTCGTCCAGCACTATCCGCAAGCCGGCTGGGTCGAGCACGACCCGATGGAAATCTTCGCCACCCAGAGCGGCACCATGGTCGAAGCCCTGGCCCAGGCCGGCATCAGCCATGCCCAGGTGGCGGCCATCGGCATCACCAACCAACGGGAAACCACCGTGGTCTGGGACCGCGAAACCGGGCGCCCGGTGTACAACGCCATCGTCTGGCAATGCCGCCGCAGCACCGACATCTGCGCGCAGCTCAAGCGCGACGGCCACGAAGACTACATCCGTGAAACCACGGGCCTGGTGATCGACCCCTACTTCTCCGGCTCCAAACTCAAGTGGATCCTGGACAACGTCGAAGGTGTGCGCGAACGCGCCGAGCGCGGCGAGCTGATGTTCGGCACCATCGATACCTGGCTGATCTGGAAATTCACCGGCGGCAAGGTGCACGTCACCGACTACACCAACGCCTCGCGCACCTTGATGTTCAACATCCACACCTTGGAGTGGGATGCCAAGCTGCTGGAGATTCTCGGCATTCCCCGGCAGATGTTGCCCGAGGTGCGTGCGTCCTCCGAAGTCTATGGCCACACCAAGAGCGGCATCGCCATCGCCGGTATCGCCGGCGACCAGCAGTCGGCGCTGTTCGGCCAGATGTGCGTCGAGGCCGGCCAGACCAAGAACACCTACGGCACCGGCTGCTTCCTGTTGATGAACACCGGCAACAAGGCGGTCAAGTCGTCCCATGGCCTGTTGACCACCATCGCCTGCGGCCCTCGCGGCGAAGTGGCCTATGCCTTGGAAGGCGCCGTGTTCAATGGCGGTTCGACCGTGCAGTGGCTGCGCGACGAGCTGAAGATCGTCAACGACGCGCTCGACACCGAATACTTCGCCAGCAAGGTCAAGGACAGCAACGGCGTGTACCTGGTGCCGGCCTTTACCGGCCTCGGTGCGCCCTACTGGGACCCCTACGCCCGCGGCGCGCTGTTCGGCCTGACCCGCGGTGTGAAGGTCGACCACATCATTCGTGCGGCGCTGGAGTCGATCGCCTACCAGACCCGCGACGTGCTCGACGCCATGCAGCAGGACTGCGGCGAGCGCCTGTCCGAGCTGCGGGTGGACGGCGGTGCAGTGGCCAACAACTTCCTCATGCAGTTCCAGGCCGACATCCTCGGCACCTGCGTCGAGCGCCCGAAAATGCGCGAAACCACTGCCCTGGGCGCGGCCTACCTGGCAGGCCTTGCCTGCGGCTTCTGGAGCAGCCTGGACGAGTTGCGCAACAAGGCGGTAATCGAACGCGAGTTCAGCCCGCAACTGGACACGGCGCAGAAGGAAAAGCTCTACGCCGGCTGGAAAAAAGCCATCGCGCGCACTCGCGACTGGGAAGACCACGACGCTTGAGCCTGAGCGTGCCGTTGCTCCGGAACCGCTAAAGGCGCCGGAGCAACGGCAGGCACCGCCCCTGCGCTGGTCGCCAGACGTTTCCTACGGCATGATTGCAGGATTTTTCGGCTGCCCCAAAGGACCGCCCATGAACCTGCCCCCACGCCAACAACAAATCCTCGAGCTGGTCCGCGAACGCGGCTATGTCAGCATCGAGGAAATGGCGCAGTTGTTCGTCGTCACTCCACAAACCATCCGCCGCGACATCAATCAACTGGCCGAGCAGACCCTGCTGCGACGCTACCATGGCGGCGCGGCCCATGACTCGAGCATCGAGAACACCGCCTACACCATGCGCGCCGACCAGATGCGCGACGAGAAACAGCGCATCGCCGAGACCGTGGCGCGGCAGATTCCCGACCATGCCTCGCTGTTCATCAACATCGGTACCACCACCGAATCCATTGCCCGCGCCCTGCTCAACCACCATCACTTGAAGGTCATCACCAACAACCTGCACGTGGCCTCGATCCTGGGCGCCAAGGAAGACTTCGAAGTGTTGATGGCCGGCGGCACGGTACGCCCGGACGGTGGCGTGGTAGGCCAGGCCAGCGTCGACTTCATCAGCCAGTTCAAAGTGGATTTCGCCGTGGTAGGCATCAGCGGCATCGACGAGGACGGCAGCCTGCTCGATTTCGACTATCAGGAAGTGCGGGTGTCCCAGGCCATCATCGCCAACGCACGACAAGTGATCCTGGCCGCCGACTCGAGTAAATTCGGCCGCAACGCCATGGTGCGCCTGGGCTCTATCAGCCTGGTGGACTGCCTGGTGACCGACCGGCAACCCAGTGCCGCGTTGAGCCAGCTGCTGGCGCAGAACAAGGTCCGCCTGGACGTGGTCTAGCCCCAAGGGTGGGGCAACAGGTGCAATGCGTTCATCAAAATGTTCGTTTATGTTCATTTTGCTGTCATGTCGTCGATTTATCGATACATGGACTGGCAGACCGCCTACGTATGAGCTAGTATTTTCGCAAACGAACACGAATGTTCATTTTCGATGATTCAAGCACCCAGGAGACCGCTACCGTGTCCCATCCGATCCGCCCCACCTCTTCCCCTGCCGACTGCTACGACATTGCCGTGATCGGTGGCGGCATCAATGGTGTTGGCATAGCAGCTGACGCGGCCGGGCGCGGTTTGAAAGTCTTTCTATGCGAGAAGGACGATCTGGCGCAACACACCTCCTCGGCCAGCAGCAAACTGATCCATGGCGGCTTGCGCTACCTGGAGCATTACGAATTCCGTTTGGTGCGCGAGGCACTGGCCGAGCGCGAAGTGCTGCTGGCCAAGGCGCCGCATATCGTCAAACCGATGCGCTTCGTACTGCCGCACCGCCCACACCTGCGCCCGGCCTGGATGATCCGTGCCGGCCTGTTCTTGTATGACCACCTGGGCAAACGCAAACGCCTGGGCGCTTCGCGCAGCCTGCGCTTCGGCCCGGGCTACCCGCTCAAGCCGGCCATCACCCGTGGGTTCGAATACGCCGACTGCTGGGTGGACGATGCGCGCCTGGTTGCGCTCAATGCCATGACCGCCCGCGAACACGGCGCCGACATCCGCACCCGCACCCGCTGCCTGAGCGCCCAGCGCGTGGACGGTCTGTGGCAAGTGGAGCTGGAGCATACCGACGGCCGCCGCGAATCGATCAAGGCACGTGCGCTGGTCAACGCCGCCGGCCCATGGGTCGCCAAGTTCATCAAGGACGACTTGCAGCTCACCGCCCCTTACGGCATCCGCTTGATTCAGGGCAGCCACCTGATCGTGCCCCGCTTGTACGAAGGCGAACAGGCGTACATCCTGCAGAACGAAGACCAGCGCATCGTGTTCTGCATCCCTTACCTGGACCGCTTCACCTTGGTCGGCACCACCGACCGCGAGTACAGCGGCGATCCGGCCAAAGTGGCGATCACCGAAGCGGAAACCGATTACCTGTTGAACGTGGTCAATGCCCACTTCAATCACCAGATCACCCGTAGCGACATCAAGCACACCTTCTCGGGCGTACGCCCGTTGTGCAACGACGAGTCCGACAACCCTTCGGCGGTCACCCGCGACTACACCTTGGCGTTGTCTGACGAAGCTGGCAAAGCACCGCTGCTGTCGGTATTCGGCGGCAAGCTGACCACTTACCGTAAGTTGGCCGAGTCGGCCATGGGTCGTCTCAAGCCGTTCTTCTCGCAAATGGGCGACAGCTGGACGGCCACCTCGCCCTTGCCTGGAGGCGAACAGATGACCAGCGTTTCGGCATTGGTCGACGCTATATTGGCCAAGCACGCCTGGCTCTCGGCGGACATCGCCCAGCGCTGGGCACAGACCTACGGTAGCCGTGTCTGGACATTGCTCGAAGGTGTGACCGGGCCCGAGGGCCTGGGCCAGCGCATCGGAGGCGGCCTGTTCGCTCGTGAAGTCGACTACCTGTGCGAGCACGAGTGGGCCATGGAAGCCGATGACATCCTTTGGCGACGGAGCAAGCTTGGCCTGTTGACCACACCGGCCGAGCACCAGACGCTGCGCGAATATCTCGTACAGCGCCTGGCCTTGCCGGAGCCAATCTACGCAGTGGGCGTCTGATCCGAGGAGCTGTCGTGTCCGCCGCGCTGTGCCGAGGTGGACTCCAGCCCGTAAGCCTCCTCTGCCAACGTATGAATCAGCGCCAGCTCTGCGCTTTCTAATTCCGCCTTCAGCCGGTTGCTCGACTCAACCCACTGCGCCGAGTCCAGCGCCTGCGATTCGAGCGTTTCGAGTCGTTCGTAGAAAGGTGCCGCGAGCGCTTCAAAGCGTTGGGCGTAACGTTTGCGCACGTATTCTCGCCAGAACGGTCGCTGCGCCAGAGAGCCGGCCAACGCATCGGGCGCCTCCGCTTCCAGGACGAAGCGAGCCGCACGACGCAGCTCTTTGCCAGACACTTGGGCATAGCTGGCATAGTTCATGCCATCTGGCGTCGCTGGCAGATCCAGTTCTCGTTTGAGCATGACGCGGTAATAGAGGCGGACCTCCACTTCATCCACGTTTTTCACACCCTTTTGATGCATGAACTCGATGTGGCGTGCGGCGACCTCGTCCAGTCTGTCGACCCTGAACAACGACCGCTCCAGTGCCAGCAACCTGGCCTGCACCTGTTCGGCAGGTCCATCGATCAGCGTGCGCTCGACCAGGACGCTCAACTCCAATTGCGACATCACCAACAGCAGGCGGTCCTCGCACGTGCGCTCTCCAGACGCCGTTTCGAACAACCGCTCGCGCAGGGCTTCGTTGCTGTGTGCCGTGTCGAGCATTTCCCAGACGCGACCCTGGTAATGGCCCGGGTGTATGTCAAAGTCATGAGTAGCCGCGAAGTCGGCCAGAAATTGAAACAGTCCTTCGGCATTCGGCTGCGCGCGCAAGTCGGCCCACAAACGCGTGCGCCGCGAGCGCTCGACGGTTGTCGTCGAACCGAGCCAATGCTCCAGAACTGCGTCATCGACCGGATGATGGGTCCACGACACGCTGGTCCGGCTTCCCGACTCACCGACGCCGCTGAGTCGGTCGTAAGCTTGGGCGCTGGCCGGCTCGATAGGGTTGCCGTGCAGACTCACTCGCTGCAGGTCGTGCCAGAGTTCTGTCACGCCCTGACGAAGTTGCGTGATGCGGTTGCTGCGTAAATCCAGGTGCGCGCGCCAGGGCAGCGTTTCGGTAAGGTTCGGTAGCGCCTGCAAACCGGTGCTGCGCAGGTTGATGCGCTCCAGATTGTGCAACTGCGCCAATTCCGGCACCCGTTCCAGCGGGTTGTGGTTGAGGTCGAGCAGCCTTAATTGCGAGAGCTGAGACAAGCGCTGGCTACCTTGCTGGGTCATGACGATTTGGTTACGCGACAAGTGCAGCCGTCGCAGCTCGGTAAGGTGCTCGATACCTGCCGGAATCTCTTCGAGCCGGTTTTCCCGCAGGTCCAATTCGGTGACGCGGCTGAACCTGCGCAAGAAATCTTCGGGAATGTGAGTGAGGTCCATATCGCGGAGCGCCACCCGGCTGACATGGGAGAAATCCACGCCTTCGGGCAGCGTAGGCAGACTGCCCACCCGTTCGCCTTCGATGTGCAGCACGAAGTCACCGGCGTAGTCCATCAACTTGCGACGCCAACAACGGCGCAACTGGGTGGCCACTCGCCGGCGCCTGATCGACGCGATCAGACCCGCTTCGTTTCCCCACTGTTCGAGAGCCTCGCTGAGCTTATCCAAAGTCTGGGTGAGCTCGCGATAATGTTCCCAAAGGTCCACACGGCGCTCGAGCAGATCGATAACGTACCTATCCATTTGGCGATCGCTGAGCAACGGATAGATGCGCTGAAGG
The DNA here is from genome assembly GCF_054508135.1 of Pseudomonas sp. MLB6B. Taxonomy (NCBI): domain Bacteria; kingdom Pseudomonadati; phylum Pseudomonadota; class Gammaproteobacteria; order Pseudomonadales; family Pseudomonadaceae; genus Pseudomonas; species Pseudomonas sp. MLB6B. Next base: position 4,254,709 of record NZ_CP199313.1, read on the forward strand.
CCACTACGGATGGCTTGTCTCCCGTTGGGCCGCCTGCCGCTGAGTGGGTAGCCCAATCGTCCGTCGGCGAAGCGGACGGGCGGGCGCAGGCCAGAGCCGACGGGCGCCATGCCCAGCAGTTCGGCGCAGCGCTGACGATCGGCGTCGGCCTGCGCAGCCAGCCACTGTTGCAGGGTCCGTTCTGTGAGGTGGGCATCGCCGATCAGCGCTTTCTGCGAAGGTTCCAAGCTTGATAGCAGCGCCTGATATAGGCCGTCGGCGGACGTCGATGCTGGCGCTGAAGACTCACCGCCAGTGCGATAACCATTGGCCGTGCGCACGATGACACGCGTGCTTGCGCCCGCCACCTCCGCTGTCGAAGCAATCAACGGCCCTTGCTCGCTGCCCTCGCGAATCTGCAATTGCGTGCCGCTCGCGCTCGGGGCACTGCGTTCGACCAAACCCAGGACCAAGCGCTCGGTATCGGCGTTGACCGCCTCTTCGATGTGCAACCCCAGGCAGGCCCGATCCAGTCGTGCATCGCGAATCGCCCAGCGTGCTCGTTCGGCGATGGCCAACGGCACGCGCCCGGTTTCATGCAGAGCAGCGATCTGGCGTGTATCGGCTTGTTCGAGCAGCTCTGCCGCTTGGCGCACCGAGAGGCTTGGGAAGGCGCGCAGTAGTGGTGCCTGATCGTCCGAAGCGGGTGCTTGCAGGTGCCTGTACTCAGCCTCGAAAGCTTCGCCTCGTATGCCAGGTAAGCGCTCGTGCAGCGCGATCCGCTCATGCGCGTCGTGCAGTCGGGCCAGAGGTGGAGCGCCTTCGGCATGCAGGCGCCGAAGCTGATCTGGCGTGAGGTCGAGGACTTGCAGCAACGCCTGGGCCTGCCAATCGAGCGTTTCGCCAAAGGGTTCGCCCAAACGCCTGATCAGTTCGCCCGGCTCAGCCAAACCGTGGACGGACTGCTCGCCACGCGCCAGGCCTACCCGCCCTGTCGAGTCGAGCGCAGGCACCAGCTCATCGACGAACGCCACCCGTTTGAGAGCCCCGGCGGTCGCCTGGCCGGCAACTCCTATGGCGACGCCCGACACGACCATCTCGGCGACTGCGAACAAGTGATCCAACGCCCCTTGGCGATCGCCGATGCGCCAGTCCTCATAGCCCTGATAGACCTGCTCGGCAATTTGTACGACCGATATAGCCAACACGGCCTCACCCAGGCCCGGCACGAACAGGGCTGCCAAGTTGAGCAGATCGAACCCTGCGCCGAGTTGCGCTTGCAGGCGCGCATGACGGCTGGTCAGATCTTCGTCGCCGGTGGGCACGACTAGCAACCGGGCATCGTCCAGCATCTTGGCGGTTTGCAGCCGCCGCAAGTGAACGAACAGCGGGGCGTCAATGCCCAGATTGCGACCGTCCAGCTGCGCAGGGGTGCCGCGCGGTGCCGATTTCAGCACCCGGGCCATGGCCTGCACAAAGGCGGGGCGGTCGCGCTCGCTGATGAAGCGTGCGAAGAATCGCCGATAGCCAGGCGCGCGTAGACGCTCGCCGAGCCAGCCATAGAGCCCTTCCCAGGAGCGATGTTGAGTGACCGGACCAGCAGGGTCTTGTGGGATCCACAAGGTGATCGAGGACAAGGCGCCCTTCCCGGCCTCACGCTGCTCGAAGCCGACCACGCCCCGTATGCATTTGCCCAAAAGATACAGCTGCCGGGGTATGGCCAGGGCTGTCTCTGCGGTGGCATTTGGCGTCAAGGCCCATAGCGGTAGCAGGCGATCGAAGTCGGGAGCAGCGAGCTCGCCCTTGAGCCTGGCCAAGCGCATCGCAACCTCCAGCTTCACGCGCAGGTTGTTTTCCAACATCGACTCTACCGCTCGAGCCGCTGATCCCGCTGCAGCCGGGGGGCGTTCCTTGGGCGACAGCAGCGCTGTCAGCCGTTGCTGGTACTGGCCGCCCAGATCGAGGGTTCTGCAACAGCGCACGAAGTCTTCGAAGCCCAAAGGTAGACGCTTGCCTGCAGCATCGATCAACCACGCCTGACGCAACAGATCGGGCGTAAGTTCCTCCACATGAAAGTTGTGCAGGGCTGAGGCCAACAAACTGTGACGCGATCGATAGGTCTGGTAGTTGGTCAGCAGCTTGGGCGACACGGAAGGCAGCTCGATCTGCTGTTCGATCAGTACCCGCATGGCGCGCACTTCAGGGGCGGCAAGCCCGGCTTGTTGCAAGGCGTGGGTGAGCAGCGGCTCGGCGAAGGCATCGATCGGCGGCAAGGATGCGAAATGGCTTGCGATCTGCGCCGTCACGGCTTGCTCGCATCGCAGAGCCTGGTGGAGAGCACGGACCTGCTCGGGATCGGCAACGGCCAACCAGGGCGGCAAACGGTCAGCGATGAGCTGGTCCAGCGAATCCTTTGGGAAAACGTGCGTCGTCATGGTGCATTGTCCTGCTTGCAAAATCAGCAGGAGACCCCGGCAGTCGCCAATAATGGGGCGACAGTGTTACCGCTGCACACGTAGCAAGAAGTGCGGGGGCAACGGTCGTTCGGAATTCCGAATGACCACCTGGGGTGATGGTCGGGATACCGTACGAAAAATGCCTCAAGCGCTCTATCTGAGGGCATTCGAGGCTCGATCGCTGAAGCTTTGCCGTTCTTTCAGCCCATTGGCACGACTCATGCTCTACACTTTGCAGCCGAATGCTTTGGTATTCGTTGAAACGAAAGAGTCCGCCAACGGCTCAATAAAAAAAACAAACACGTCGAGGAAAGTTTGATGCGAATCGTTCGTCAATTGCTGGGCGCAGCCATCGCAGCTGCAGTCATCTCCTCCCCGGTCATGGCTGAAGAGCTGACCGGCACGCTGAAGAAGATCAAGGATTCCGGCACCATCACCCTGGGCCATCGCGATTCTTCCATTCCCTTTTCTTACCTGGCCGGCAAGCCCGAACCCGTCGGTTACTCCCACGACATCCAACTGGCTGTGGTCGATGCGCTGAAGAAGCAACTGGGCACCGACATCAAGGTCAAGTACAACCTCGTTACCTCGCAGACCCGTATCCCACTGGTGCAGAACGGCACCGTCGATCTGGAATGCGGCTCCACCACCAACAACGTCGAGCGCCAACAGCAAGTCGATTTCTCGGTGGGCATCTTCGAAGTCGGCACCCGCTTGCTGACCAAGGTCAAAGATGGCCAGCCTGCATACAAAGACTTCGCCGACCTGGCCGGCAAGAACGTCGTCACCACAGCGGGCACCACGTCCGAGCGTCTGCTCAAGGCGATGAACGCCGACAAGCAGATGAAGATGAACGTCATTTCCGCCAAGGACCACGGCGAGTCCTTCAACATGCTCGAAAGCGGCCGCGCCGTGGCCTTCATGATGGACGATGCGCTGCTGGCCGGCGAAATGGCCAAGGCCAAGAAGCCATCGGACTGGGTCATCACCGGCACGCCACAATCCTATGAAATCTACGGCTGCATGGTCCGCAAGGACGACCCAGCCTTCAAGAAAGCTGTCGATGACGCCATCGTCGCCTACTTCAAAGCCGGCGAAGTCAATAAAAGCTACGACAAGTGGTTCCAACAGCCCATCCCGCCAAAAGGCCTGAACCTGCAATTCCCAATGAGCGACGAGCTCAAGAAGCTGATTGCAGAGCCGACCGACAAAGCTGCCGACGACAAGAAAGCCTGACCCCCGTTCCTGGTCTGCCGCGCATCGCATGTGCGATTTAGCGGGCAGGCCTTCCCTAAGTGTCTAACCTTTCATTCGAGGGCGTTCGCGCCTTCGAATGTCGGAAGGTGCCTGTGAAACAACCGTCTGAGGGGAAATCCCGATGAATTACAACTGGGACTGGGGCGTTTTCTTCAAGTCCACCGGCGTAGGCAGCGAAACCTACCTCGACTGGTACATCACCGGTCTGGGCTGGACCATCGCCATCGCCATCTCCGCCTGGATCATCGCCCTGTTGCTGGGCTCGGTGCTCGGCGTCATGCGCACCGTGCCGAACCGCTTGGTATCGGGAATCGCCACCGCGTACGTGGAACTGTTCCGTAATGTGCCGCTGCTGGTGCAATTGTTCATCTGGTACTTCCTGGTACCGGACCTGCTGCCCGAGGGGCTGCAGGAATGGTTCAAGCAAGACCTCAACCCCACCACCTCGGCGTTGATCAGCGTGATCATCTGCCTGGGCCTGTTCACCGCCGCACGCGTCTGCGAGCAAGTGCGCACCGGTATCCAGGCATTGCCTCGGGGTCAGGAATCGGCGGCCCGCGCCATGGGCTTCAGCCTGCCGCAGATCTACAGCAACGTGCTGCTGCCGCAAGCGTTCCGCATCATCATTCCACCGCTCACCTCCGAATTCCTCAACGTGTTCAAGAACTCGTCGGTAGCATCGCTGATCGGCTTGATGGAACTGCTGGCGCAAACCAAACAGACCGCGGAATTCTCCGCCAACCTGTTCGAAGCCTTCACCCTCGCCACGCTGATCTACTTCACCTTGAACATGGGCCTGATGCTGCTGATGCGCCTGGTCGAGAAAAAAGTGGCCGTGCCTGGCCTGATTTCCGTAGGAGGCAAGTAAATGGAACTGGATTTCAGCGAAATCATTCCTGCCCTGCCAGCCCTGTGGAACGGCATGCTCCTGACCCTGCAACTGATGGTGATGGGCGTCGTCGGTGGTATCGCACTGGGTACCGTACTGGCGCTGATGCGGCTGTCGTCGAGCAAGCTGCTGTCGCGCGTGGCCGGTGCCTACGTCAACTACTTCCGTTCCATTCCGCTGCTGCTGGTGATCACCTGGTTCTATCTGGCGGTGCCGTTCGTGCTGCGCTGGATCACCGGAGAAGACACTCCCATCGGTGCGTTCACCTCCTGCGTCGTGGCCTTCATGATGTTCGAGGCGGCGTACTTCTGCGAGATCGTGCGCGCCGGCGTGCAGTCCATCTCCAAGGGCCAGATGGGCGCCGCCCAGGCGCTGGGCATGAGCTACGGCCAGACCATGCGTCTGATCATCCTGCCCCAGGCGTTTCGCAAGATGACGCCCCTGCTGCTGCAACAGAGCATCATCCTGTTTCAGGACACCTCGCTGGTCTACACCGTAGGCTTGATCGACTTCCTCAACGCTTCGCGCGCCAGTGGCGACATCATCGGCCGTTCCCATGAGTTTCTGCTGTTCGCCGGTGCCGTGTACTTCATCATCAGCTTCTCCGCTTCGTGGCTGGTCAAGCGTCTGCAAAAAAGGATCGCCGTATGATTTCCATCAAGAACGTCAACAAGTGGTACGGGGACTTCCAAGTACTGACCGACTGCAACACCGAAGTGAAAAAAGGTGAAGTGGTGGTAGTGTGCGGCCCGTCCGGTTCGGGCAAGTCGACCCTGATCAAGTGCGTCAATGCTCTGGAGCCGTTCCAGAAAGGCGACATCGTGGTCGACGGCACGTCGATCGCCGATTCCAAGACCAACCTGCCCAAGCTGCGCTCGCGGGTGGGCATGGTGTTCCAGCACTTCGAACTGTTCCCGCACCTGAGCATCACCGAAAACCTGACCATCGCCCAACGCAAGGTGCTGGGCCGCAGCGAAGCCGAAGCCACCAAGAAGGGTTTGGCCCTGCTTGACCGCGTCGGCCTCAGCGCCCACGCCAAGAAGCACCCTGGGCAGTTGTCCGGCGGTCAGCAACAGCGTGTGGCCATCGCCCGCGCCCTGTCGATGGACCCGATCGTCATGCTCTTCGACGAACCGACCTCGGCGCTCGACCCGGAGATGGTCAACGAAGTGCTCGATGTGATGGTCGAGTTGGCCCACGAAGGCATGACCATGATGTGCGTCACCCACGAGATGGGCTTTGCCCGCAAGGTCGCCAACCGGGTGATCTTTATGGACAAGGGGCACATCATCGAGGACTGCCAGAAGGAAGCCTTCTTCGGCGACCCGAGCGCGCGCCACGAGCGGACCCAGCACTTCCTCAGCAAGATCCTGCAGCACTGAGTGCCACCCACCTGCGCCGCCGCGGGCGGCGCAGGCTGGCGATGACAAGGCCACTGTGATGAAATGCACCCCCGCGCTCGTGCGCCTCAACCAGCCTGCCGTGAAATCCCGCCTGCTTCGCCAACTGCTCATCCCGCCTTTGATCATCCTGCTGATGCTCGGCTTCGGCGTGGTCGCCTACCTGATCAGTGAAAACAACGGCATCCGCGTGTTGAGCGAGAACGGCGAGCGCCAGCTCGAGCTGCATGCGCGTACGGTAGAAAGCGAGATCAGCAAATACACCTACCTGCCCAGCCTGCTGGAGCTGGAAAACAGCGTCTCGCGTCTACTGACCGACCCCGACGCCACCGACCGACAATCGGTCAACGAATACCTCGAAGGCATGAAGCGCCGCAGCAACGGCAGGGCAATCTTCGTGCTCGACACCGAAGGCCGTGTGCAGGCGACCAGCAACTGGCGCGATGCCGACTCGTTCCTTGGCGAAGACCTGGCCTTCCGCCCCTATTTCCAGGACGCCGTGCGCGGCAAGCCCGGACGCTTCTACGGCATCGGCAGCACCACCGGCGAAGCCGGCTATTACCTCGCCCACGGTCTGGAAGAGCACGGCAAGATCATTGGCGTGGCGGTGGTGAAAGTGCGTCTGGACACGCTCGAGGAACGCTGGCAGCGGGCACGCCTGGAAGCGTTCGTCAGCGACGAGAACGGCATCATCATCTTGTCCAGCGACCCGACGCGTCGCCTCAAGTCGCTGCAGCCGCTGACCCCGCAAGTCAAGGAGCGTTTGGCGCGCAGCCTGCAATACTACTGGTGGCCGATCAACGAACTGCAACCGCTGGACCGCGAGTCCCTGGGCGATGGCGTGGAAAAACTCACCTTCCCCATGAACAGCGAAACCGATCCTGGCGGCCCGGAAGCGGTGAGCTATCTGTCGCAGACCCGCCGCCTGGCCGATACCCCTTGGCACTTCACGCTGCTGACGCCCCTGCAGGACCTGCGCCGCGAATCGATGGTGCAAGGCGCGCTGGTGGCCTTCGCCTTCGCCCTGCTCACCATTCTCGGCATCGCCTGGAACGAGCGACGCAAGGTCATCGCCACACGGCTGGCCGCCCGTGAAGCGTTGCAGGAAGCCAACAACCAACTGGAGCGGCGCATCACCGAACGCACCGCCGACCTGCGCGCCAGCAACGAACGGCTCAAGGGGCAGATCCGCGAGCGCAGACACGCCGAGCAGACCCTGCGCCGCGCGCAGGACGAACTGGTCCAGGCCGGCAAACTGGCGGCCATCGGGCAGATGTCCACCAGCATCGCCCATGAGTTGAACCAGCCGCTGGCGGCGCTGCGTACGCTATCGGGCAACACCGTGCGCTTCCTCGAGCGCGGCGCCATGGACGTGGCCTCGACCAACCTGCGCACCATGAACGACCTGATCGACCGCATGGGGCGCATCACGGCCAGCTTGCGTTCCTTCGCCCGGCGTGGCGACGACAGCGGTCAGGCGTCGCTGTGCAAAGCGGTCGATGCCTGCCAACAGCTGCTGGCAGCGCGCCTGTCCAGCAGCGGCTTGCGGGTGCACCGCGATTTCGACGAACAACGCCTGGCCATCGACCAGACGCGTCTGGAGCAGATCCTCGCCAACCTGATCAGCAATGCACTGGATGCCACCGGCGACCGCGAGCGCCCCACGTTATGGCTGGAGGGCGAGCTGCAAGGCGACAAGTACCGCTTGCAAGTGCGCGACAACGGCCATGGCATCGACGCCGAAACGCGCAAGCACCTGTTCGAACCCTTCTTCACCACCAAACCGGGCGAGCATGGCCTGGGCCTGGGCTTGACCCTCTCGGCCAGCCTGGCCGCCGCCGCCAAAGGCAGCCTCAGCGTCGAACACCCGCTCGAGGGCGGCAGTGCCTTCGTGCTGTTGCTGCCCTTGGTCACCCCCTCCACCAATACGGCCGAGCTTCCATGACCCAAGCCCCCCTCACCGTCCTGATCGTCGAGGACGATCCCCATGTGCTGCTCGGCTGCCAACAGGCGTTGGCCCTCGAAGACATCGCCTGCGAGGGCGTGGGCAGCGCGGAACTGGCGCTCGAACGCATCGGTGAGGACTTCGCCGGTATCGTGGTCAGCGACATCCGTCTACCCGGCATCGACGGGCTGGAGCTGCTCGCCCGGCTCAAGGCCCGCGACCGCAGCCTGCCGGTGGTCTTGATCACCGGCCATGGCGACATCGACATGGCGGTCGGGGCCATGCGCAACGGCGCCTACGATTTCATGGAAAAGCCCTTCTCGCCCGAGCGTCTGGTCGATGTGGTGCGGCGCGCCCTGGAACAGCGCGGGCTGTCGCGCGAGGTGAGCGCGCTGCGCCGGCAATTGGCCGGGCAAGGTTCGCTTGAGGCGCGGATCATCGGCCGTTCGCCGGCCATGCAGCACCTGCGCGAGCTCATCACCAATGTGGGCGACACCTCAGCCAACGTGCTCATCGAAGGCGAAACCGGCAGCGGCAAAGAACTGGTGGCGCGCTGCCTGCACGAGTTCAGTCGGCGCCAGGGGCAGCCGTTCGTGGCGATCAATTGTGGCGGCTTGCCGGAAAACCTGTTCGAAAGCGAAATTTTCGGTCACGAAGCCAATGCCTTCACCGGCGCTGGCAAGCGCCGCATCGGCAAGATCGAACATGCCAACGGCGGCACCTTGTTCCTAGACGAGGTCGAGAGCATGCCGATCAACTTGCAGATCAAGCTGCTGCGGGTGTTGCAGGAGCGCACTCTGGAGCGACTCGGTTCGAACCAGAGCATCCCGGTTGACTGCCGGGTGATCGCGGCGACCAAATCCGACTTGCAGAGCCTGGGCCAGCGTGGCGAGTTCCGCAGCGACCTGTATTACCGCTTGAACGTGGTGACTTTAGAGCTGCCGCCGCTGCGCGAGCGCCGCGAAGACATCCTGCAACTGTTCGAACATTTTCTCGAGCAGGCGGCCTTGCGGTTCGACCGCCAGGCGCCGGAGCTCGACAGCCAGACGCTGTCACAGATCATGGCCCACGAATGGCTGGGCAACGTGCGCGAACTGCGCAACGTCGCCGAGCGTTTTGCCCTGGGCCTGCCGGCGTTCAAGAAAAGCGTGGCCGGTGCCAGCCAAGGGTTGGGGTTCGCCGAGGCCGTGGAGGCCTTCGAGCGCAACCTGCTCAGCGAGGCCCTGCTGCGTACCGGCGGCAATCTCAGCCAGGCCAGCCAGGAGCTGGGCATGGCCAAGACCACGCTGTTCGACAAAGTGAAAAAGTACGGCTTGGGGTGAGGCCGGCCGCTTGCGTCAACGCAGGCAGCAAACCGTCGACCATCGTGCAGCACCGGTCGACAGCTCCGGAAACATGAGGGAAACTCATCCGCTTTCTCGATGACAACTTTCTTCACCCCGGAGCTGCACGTGCTGGAAATCCGCCACCTGAAAACCCTTCATGCCCTGCGCGAGGCCGACAGCTTGGTGGAGGCCGCCGAGCGCCTGCATCTGACCCAGTCGGCGCTGTCCCACCAGTTCAAGGAGCTGGAAGAGCGCCTGGGTTTGCCGCTGTTCGTACGCAAGAGCAAGCCGCTGCGCTTCACCAGCGCGGGCCTGCGCCTGCTGCAGCTGGCCGATGCCACCTTGCCCTTGCTGCGCGGCGCCGAACGCGACATCGCGCGCCTGGCAGGCGGCACGGCCGGGCGCTTGCACATGGCCATCGAGTGCCACAGCTGCTTCCAGTGGCTGATGCCGACCATCGACCAGTTCCGTGACTCATGGCCGGAAGTGGAACTGGACCTGGCCTCGGGTTTCGCCTTCGCGCCCTTGCCGGCCCTGGCTCGTGGCGATCTCGACCTGGTGGTCACCTCCGACCCGCTGGACCTGGCCAACATCACCTACGTGCCGCTGTTCACCTACGAGGCCATGCTCGCGGTAGCCAACCAGCACCCGCTGGCCAGCAAGCCCTACGTGGTGCCCCAGGACCTGATCGACCAGACGCTGATCACCTACCCGGTCGAACGTGACCGGCTGGAAATCTTCACCCGCTTTCTCGAACCTGCCGACATCGAGCCTGCCGCAGTGCGCAACTCCGAACTCACCGTGATGATGATGCAGCTGGTGGCCAGTGGTCGGGGCGTGTGCGGCATGCCGCATTGGGCGCTGCACGAATACAGCGACCGCGGTTACGTGAAGGGCAAGCGCCTGGGTGAGAAGGGTCTGTTCGCGACCTTGTACGCCGCGGTGCGCACCGACATGCTCGATGCGCCCTACATGCGCGACTTCCTGCTGACGGCCAAGGACACCTCCTTCGCCACCCTCGACGGCGTCAGCGCGGCGCGTTGAGGCGCGCGCGGTACAGCGGCAGGATCTGCTCGGCGGTCAGCGGGGCCAGGTCCACGGCGGGTGTGTCATCGGCAGCCAACCACAGCACCTGCTCGATCTCGGCCGCAGGCATCACGGCCTGGGTGGTGAGCACTTCGAACAGCTCGGCCTGCACTTGGCATCCGGGTTCATTGGCGGCCGGCGCGCTGAAACTGCCCAGCGCCACGGCCTGCTCGGGGTCGATGCACAGGCCCAACTCTTCGAGCAGCTCGCGGGCCAGGGCCTGTCTAGGGGTTTCACCGGCGTCGATCTTGCCGCCCGGCTGCATGAAGGCTTGGGTGCCGCGTTTGCGTACCAGCAACGTGCGCTGGTTGGCATCGATCAACAGCGCTGCGGCAACGCGAATGACAGTGGACATGATGGAGCGACCTCGAACGATGGGGCGGGCGAGCTTCCCATGCCCGCCCTCTCCCGGCAACGTCGGTGCGGTCGCTTCACCCGTTGCGCTTGGCTGAAAACCCGGCGAAGCGCTTGTTGAAGCCGGCCACCCGTCCTTCGACCGTGGTTTTGCGCTGCTGGCCGGTGTAGACCGGGTGCGAAGCACTGGAGACGTCCAGGGCCACGTAGGGGTACGTCTGGCCATCGCTGTGCATGTGGGTGCGGTCTGTGCCTACGGTGGAACCGATCAGAAAGTAGACGTCGGCGGCGGTGTCGTGGAACAGCACGGTGCGGTACTGAGGATGGATGTCTGGTTTCAAGGCGAGAGTCTCGAATGATTTATTGATACTATATAACATAATACTCAAGAATCGTTCTCGACAAGTTTTACCCGATTAACGACAACATCCGCCTGCCTGCATGCTGTCTACGCACGAATGAGCGAAATGACGCAAAACCCGCGCAACCTCTGCGAGGCAACGACGGTCACAGTAAGTCGCGACAATCATTGACAAAATTTTCACATCAGCCGCTCACCGTCTAAGCTTCAGACCAGTACGATGAAACCACTCGGTCGGATCTTGAACTATGGGTAAACTGCGGCACACGGAACCTCCCCGAATGGAATCCCCCGATACCGAGCAGGCCTCTACAACCGCGCCAAAGCCCCGCCGTCGGCGTTGGCTGTGGTGGCTGCTGCTGGCCTTGATCCTCCTGCTGGCCGTCGCCGTGGCGGGCAACGCCGTTTACGAGGAGGTCCAAACGTCCAAGCTGCAAGCGCGCACCTTCAGTCGCTTGGCCAGTACCCTGACCTATTCGTTGCAGCCAGGCCCGAGCGACGCGGTGGTCTATCCCGGCGAAGGCCCGTTCGACAAGCGCCTGGGCTACAGCAGCATCGGCGAATTCCTGCCGCGCCTGCTCAAGCGCGACTACGTGATCCAGGCACAGACCCGCTTCTCCCCTGCCCTGATCGATTACGTTGGCCACGGCCTGTTCGTGCCCTACGAAGAAAAAGGCCAGGCCGGGCTGTCGATCACCGATTGCCGCGGCGACATCCTCTACCAGTACAACTACCCGCAGCAGCTCTACCCCACCTTCGCCGACATTCCTCCGGTGATGGTCAAGAGCCTGCTGTTCATCGAGAACCGCGACCTGCTCGACACCCGCAACCTGCAGAGCAACCCCGCCGTGGACTGGCCCCGTTTCGCCAAGGCCGCCTACAGCCAGATCGCCAAGTACCTGGCCCTGCCCGGTCAATCGGCCGGCGGCAGTACGCTGGCCACCCAGCTGGAAAAATACCGCCACTCGCCCGACGGGCTGACCGTGTCGGGCGCCGAAAAGCTGCGGCAGATGTTCTCGGCCAGCGTGCGCGCCTACCAAGGCGGGCCGGACACAACCCTGGCGCGCCAGCGCATCGTGCGCGACTACCTCAACAGCGTGCCGCTCTCGGCCGTGCCCGGCCACGGCGAGGTGCACGGTATGGCCGAGGGTCTGCGGGTCTGGTTCGGTGCCGACTTCGACCAGATCAACGCCTCGCTCAACGGCACCGCCGTCGATGCCAAGAGCCTGGCCGAACGCGGGCTGGCGCTGCGCGAAGTGCTGTCGTTGATCATCGCCCAGCGTCGCCCCTCGCATTATCTGTCCAAAGGGCGGGTGGAGCTTGCCGAACTGGTCGATGCGCACCTGCGCGTACTGGCCGCCAACGGCATCGTCACGCCGCCGCTGGCCGACGCGGCGCTGGCCAGCAAGGCGGTGTACCGCGACTGGGTCGCACAACCGACCATCGTGCCGATCGTCACCAACAAGGGCATCAGCCTGGCGCGCAATCGCCTGGCGGCCATGTTCAGCCGCCCGCTGTACGATCTCGACCGCCTTGATCTGTCCGCTACCAGCACCCTTCAAGCTGGCCTGCAAGTGCAGGTCAGCCAGTACCTGAAGAACCTCGCCGACCCGGCCTTCGCCGCGCAGATCGGTCTGATCGGCCACCGCCTGCTGACCGCCAGCACCACCGACCAGGTCAGCTACAGCTTCACCCTGTTCGAACGCACCGCCGACGGCTCGCGGGTCCGGGTACAGACCGACAGCACCAACCAGCCCTTCGACATCAACGAAGGCAGCAAGCTGGAGCTGGGCTCGACGGCCAAGCTGCGGGTACTCACCACCTACCTGGAAATCATCGCCGAACTGCACGAACGCTACGCCGGTAAGCCGGTGGCCGAGCTGCGCAAGGTCGAGGTGGCGGATCTGGACCGCCTCAGCCGCTGGTCGCTCGATTGGCTGATGCAGAACGGCCGCGACCCGAACCTCGACGCCATGCTCGACGCCGCCTTGGAGCGCAAATACTCGGCCAGCACCGGCGAAGGCTTCTTCACCGGTGGCGGCATGCACCGCTTCAACAACTTCCGCCGTCAGGACGACGGTCGCAACCCCAGCCTCAAGGATGCGTTGCGCGAGTCGATCAACCTGCCGTTCATTCGCCTGATGCGCGACGTGGTGCGCTACGTCACCTACCAGCAGCCCTATAACCGTGAACCGCTGCTCAAGGACGACGCCGACCCGCGGCGCCAGGAGTACCTGGCCCGCTTCGCCGACCGCGAAGGCACCAACTACCTGTTGCGCTTCTGGAAGAAGTACCAGCGCAAGACCTCGCAGCAACGCCTGGACACCTTTCTCGACAGCCTGCGCACCACGCCGCAGCGGCTGGCGGCAGTGCACCGCTATCTGTTCCCCGAGGCGCGCCAGGAAACCTTCAACGCCTTCGTGCGCGCCCACAGCCAGGACAACAAGGCTGCGCTGGCCAAGCTCAACGACGGTCGCCTGGCCGAGATGTACGAAGCCTACGGCCCCGGCAAGTACGACTTGCCCGACCAAGGCTACATCGCCAAAGTGCACCCGCTCGACCTATGGCTGCTCGGCTACCTGCTGAAGAACCCCGGCGCCAGCCAACGCGAGGCGATCAACGCCAGCCGCTTCGAACGCCAGGAGGTCTACGGCTGGCTGTTCAAGAGCCGTCATCAAGGCGCGCGCGACAGCCGCATCCGCACCATGGTCGAAATCGAGGCCTTCCTCGACATCCATCAGCGCTGGAAGCGCGTGGGCTACCCGTTCGACCACCTGGTGCCGTCGCTGGCCACCGCCATCGGCAGTTCCGGCGACCGCCCGGCGGCGTTGTCCGAACTGGTCGGGATCATCCAGAACGATGGTGTGCGCCTGCCCACCCTGCGTATCGACACCCTGCACTTGGCCGCCGACACACCCTATGAAACCAAGCTGGTCAGCGACCCGGACCGCGGTAAACGGATCCTGCCGGTCGAGGTGGCGCGTGCGCTCAAGGGCGCGATGTCGCAAGTGGTCGATGCCGGTACCGCGCGGCGCATCGCCGGCAGCTTCATACGGCAGGACGGCACCGCGCTGGTCATGGGCGGCAAGACCGGCACCGGCGACAACCGCATCGAGAGCTTCGGTGCCGGCGGGCGCTTGATCGGCTCGCGTTCGCTCAACCGCACCGCCACCTTCGTGTTCTTCCTCGGGGACACCCACTTCGGCACCTTGACCGCCTTCGTGCCAGGGCGCTCGGCCGAAGCCTTCACTTTCACCTCGGCGCTGCCGGTGCAGGTGCTCAAAGGCATGGCACCGATTCTAATGCCCTACCTCGAGCCCAATGGCCAGACCGAATGCAAGGCACCCGGATTCATCGCAGCGGGGGCCCTGCGCCCCGGGTCGACGGGGGCAAGTGAGCATCCATCGATCTAGTCGATGATAATCATGCGCATTTAGAACTGACAAAAAGATATATCTTGAGTAATATCTCAAGCTTCTTCTGATGTTCAGGTGCCTTAAATGCGCTCCACTGCTTCCCCAGACCCTTTCGAACGCCGAGGCGGCCGCGGCCCCCGGATGTTCGCAGCGGGCGACCTCAAACTGTTGCTGCTGTCGTTGCTGGCCGATCAGCCCGGTCATGGCTACGACCTGATTCGTCAGATCGAGCAGCTGTTCGATGCTGGCTACAGCCCAAGCCCCGGCGTCATCTACCCCACCTTGAATTTTCTCGAGGAAGCCGAGCTGGTGCGCGGCGAGGCGCAAGGCAGCAAGCGCCTGTACACCGTCACCGAGCAGGGTCGCGAACGCCTGCGCGAGCAGGCAGTGGCCTTGGAGGGCGTGCGTACGCGCATCGAAGTCAGCAAGCGCGCCTTGAACGGGCACGAGCGTCCCGAGCGCATTCATCAGGCCGTCGGCAACCTGCGCCATGCCTTGCACCTGCACAACGGCCATTGGAGCGAAGAGGAAATCGAGCGCGTCAGCCGCCTGCTCAACGACGCCGCCAAGGCCATCGCCAGCGGCCCCCACCCCAAGCCTGAGGAAATGCCGCAATGACAGAGGCCATCTACCGCGTGAACCACACCCTCCATCGCCGTGCACTGCAGGTGCTGAGGGTCACCGACCTGACCCCACGCATGCGCCGCGTCACCCTTGGCGGTGCTGCGCTCGAAGGCTTCGTCAGCCTGGGCAGCGACGACCACGTCAAGCTGCTGTTCGCCAACGACGCAACGCAACAAGCGGCCCTCGACGCCGGCGAACTGGGTGCGGACGCCAGCGCTCGCCCGACGATGCGCGAGTACACGCCCCGGCGCTTCGACCCGCAGGCCCTGGAGCTGGACATCGATTTCGTCCTGCATGGCGACGGCCCGGCCTCGACCTGGGCCGCGCAGGCCGCACCCGGTCAGACCCTGCACATTGCCGGGCCTAGGGCGTCGCTGGTCGTCACCGATGCCTTCGACAACTACCTGTTGATCGGCGACGAAACCGCCATCCCGGCCATCGCCCGGCGTCTGGAGGAACTGCCGGCCGGACGCCGCGCCTCGGTGCTGGTGCAGATCGAAGACGACCAGGAGCGGCAGCCGCTGGACAGCCCGGCGGACGTCGAGGTGATCTGGGTGCTGCGCCATGAGCAGGACCTGGTCGAACGAGTGCGCGCCCTCCCCCTGCCTGCCGGCAGCCTGTACAGCTGGGTAGCGCTGGAAAAGCGCCTAAGCCGCGAGGTCAAGGGAGTGCTGCTGGACAAAGGCGTCGACGAACAGGCGCTAAAGGCCGTGGCCTACTGGCGCGCCGACGACACGCCGGAAGAAGACTGAGCCTTTCAGCCCTGGGCTGGCGCGCGCGCACCGCGCCAGCGGTCCAGGGCGATGAACAACAGGCCCGTGGCGCAGAAGCCGGTCAGCACGCCCAAGGCGTTGAGCATGACCTGGGCATAGCCCAACCGCGCCACATCGATGAACGGGTAGGGATACACGCCGATCTCGAACCCGCGCCACAAGGCGAAGGCGAAATACAGCGCCGGATAAAGACTCCACAACGCCAGATGGCGCAGACGCAGCGTGCCCTTGGGCACCACCCGCCACCAGTACACGACGAACAGCAGCGGCATTACATCGTGCAGCAGCTCGTCGGCCAGCCACTGCCAACCCTCCGGGTGCCACAAGTGCCGCAGCAGCAGGCTGTAGGCCACTGCCACCACCACGATACTCACCGCCACTCCCGTGCTCACCGCCGGTGACAGGAACCAGCGGCGCGTCGCGCTCGTGCGGCCCCAGGCGGCATGGGTGAACACCGAGGCCACCAGGGTGTTGCTCAGTACGGTGAAGTAACCGAACACGTTCACCAAACCACCGATCAGGCTGGCCTCGGCCTGCCATCGGGCCAGCAGCACCAGCCAGACCTGCACGGCCAGGCCCGTCCAGCCCAACACGGCGGCCAGCAGCAGCCAGGGGTGACGAGGCATCAGCGGCCGCGCTGCAGGTTCACGTACAACTGCTCGACCTTGGCGCGGGCCCAAGGCGTCTTGCGCAGGAAGGTCAGGCTCGACTTGATGCTCGGATCGCTCTTGAAGCAACGCACGTCGACCCGCTCGGCCAGGCCCTGCCATTGGTAATGGGCGACCAGCGCGGTGAGGATCTGTTCGAGCGTCTTGCCATGCAGGGCGTTGTGTTCGGGGATGCTCATGGAAGGCTCCGGAAGAAAAGGGGCGCACTGTACACCGCCGACGCGCGCCGTGGTGGATTCAGACCCCAGGCGCGCCGTGCGGTTTCCCAGACAAGCGCCAAGACACTGAGCGAAACACAAACTGCTGGCCAAAGGGCGCGCCGCCATGCTGAAATAGAAACGTTATACTGTAACAATACTGCTATCCTTCAAGGACGTCTCCCTCCCATGCGCCGCTACTCTGTCACGCTCTCACCCCTTGCCGCCGCCCTGTACCTGGCCTCGATGCCGAGCCACGCCGTGGAACTGCAACCCCAGGTCATCACCGCCAACCCATTGGGCAACGCACAACTGGCCGCCCCCAGCACCGTGCTCGAAGGCGATCAATTGTTCCAGCACCAGCATTCGAGCCTCGGCGAAACCCTCAACGGCCAGCCCGGCGTGGCCTCGACCTGGTTCGGCCCGGGCGCCAGTCGCCCGGTGATCCGCGGGCTGGACGGCGACCGCATCCGTATCCTGCGCAACGGCGTGGGCGCACTGGATGCCTCGTCGCTGTCCTACGACCACGCCGTACCGCTGGACCCCAACGTGGTCGAACGCATCGAAATCGTCCGCGGCCCGGCCGCCCTGCTTTACGGCGGCAACGCCATCGGCGGCGTGGTCAACACCTTCGACAACCGCATCCCGGACACGCCCATCGATGGCATCCACGGCGCCGGCGAACTGCGCTATGGCGGCGCCGACACCACACGCAGCCGTGCGGGCAAGCTCGAGGCCGGCGACGGTACCTTCGCCCTGCACCTGGATGCCAACAGCCGTCAGTTCAATGATTTGCGCATCCCTGGCTACGCGCGCAGCGGCAAAGTTCGCGACGCAGACGAGCCAGGCAGCCACGGCCGCCTGGACAACAGCGATGGCCGGCAGGACGGCGGCGCCATCGGCGGTTCCTACCAGTGGGAGCATGGCTATGGCGGGCTGTCGTACAGCCGCTACGACAGCAACTACGGCTCGGTCGCAGAACCCGGCGTGCGTCTGGACATGCAGCAGGACCATTACGCGTTCGCATCCGAGTTGCGCGACCTCGAGGGCCCCTTCATTTCGATGAAGCTCGATGCGGGCTATACCGACTACCAGCACCGCGAAATCGAAGAAGGCGAGGTGCACACCACGTTCAAGAACAAAGGTTACGAAGCACGGCTCGAAGCGCGTCACCAGCCGCTCGGGCCGGTCGAGGGGGTGGTCGGCGCGCAGGTCAGCCGCAACGAATTTTCCGCGCTGGGCGAAGAAGCCTTCGTGCCGCACACCGACACCGACAGCCTGGCGCTGTTCCTGCTCGAACAATGGCAGGCCAGCGAGCGCCTCGACCTGAGCTTCGGCGCTCGTCTTGAACACACTCGGGTCGATCCGGACGCCAAAGGCAACGAGACCTTCGCCAGCGCCGACGGCAGCCGAGCGTTCGATGCGGTGAGCCTGTCGTCGGGCGCGGTGTACCAGCTCGACCCGACCTGGGCGCTGGCCGCCAACCTCGGCTATACCGAGCGCGCACCGACGTTCTACGAGCTGTACGCCGACGGCGCCCACGTGGCCACTGGCGCCTATGAAGTGGGCGATGCCGGGCTAGGCAAGGAAAAAGCCATTTCCGGCGACCTGGCGCTGCGCTTTGACAATGGCACGCACAAGGGCAGCGTGGGCGTGTTCTACAGCCACTTCCGCAACTACATCGGCTTGATCGGCAGCGGCAACCTGCGCGAGGGACATGACCACGACCATGACGACGAAGAGGCTCATGACCATGACGACGAAGGCATCCCGGAATACCTCTACCAAGGCGTACGCGCGCGTTTCTACGGCATCGAGGCACAAGACCGCTGGCAACTGACGCAGAACCGCTACGGCAATTTCGCCCTGGAGCTGTCGGGCGACTACACCCGGGCGAAGAACTTGGACAGTGGCGAGCCACTGCCGCGCATCGCACCGCTGCGCCTGAACAGCGGGCTGGTGTGGTCCCTGGAGCGCTGGCAGGCGCGCCTCGACGTGCAGCACGCCGCCGCGCAGCGCCGCACCCCGGCCAACGAGACCCATACCGGCGGCTACACCACCCTCGGTGCCAGCCTCGACTACCGTTTCGACGTCGGCCAAAGCCAGTGGACCGCCTTCGTGCGCGGTGAAAACCTGACCGACCAGACCGTGCGCTATGCCAGCTCCATCCTGCGCGACGTCGCGCCGGCAGGCGGGCGCAGCGTGGAAGTCGGATTGCGCACCACGTTCTGACCTTCCATCGGCTGCCCCCTGCGCGCCCTGGCGGCGCGCAGCTTGCAAACAGCCATCCGCACTGTTGCACGCCAGGCAACAGTGCCCTGCGACATTTTGTCTTTTTTTCCGCAGCGTTCCTCTATATCCTCCCGGCTAGCTGAAACGCTTCAGCCCCCTGACAATCTGTGTTCCATCGTCGGTGCCCGCCACCCTCGATGCCTTTGGCATTCGTTCTAACCATGACAAGACAGCTTTACCTTCCGAGTTTTCGGGCTCGGCCCTTGCTCGTACCTGCCGCCCTCACGCTCGCCCTGTCCAGCCTCGCCCCCAGCGTACGCGCCGAAGATCACCCTGCGTTCAGCAGCGAGTCGCCTTGGATGTTCGGCGACTGGAACGGCACCCGCAGCCAGCTCAAGGCGCAAGGCTACGACTTCACCTTCGGCTATACCGGTGAGATGGGCAGCAACCTGCGCGGCGGCTACGACCATGACCGCACCGCGCGTTACAGCGACCAGTTCACCTTCGGCAGCCACTTGGACCTGCAGAAGATCCTCGGTTGGCACGCCACCGATCTGCAGTTCACGGTGACCGAACGCAGCGGCCAGAACATCAGCAACGACCGCCTCAACGACCCGCGCGTCGGCGGCTTCACCTCGGCCCAGGAGGTCTGGGGCCGAGGCCAGACTTGGCGGCTGACGCAACTGTGGCTGCGCCAGCAGTACCTGGACGGCGCCCTCGATCTGAAAGTCGGCCGCTTCGGCGAAGGCGAAGACTTCAACAGCTTCCCCTGCGACTTCCAGAACCTGGCGTTCTGCGGTTCGCAGGTGGGCAACTGGGTCGGTGGCATCTGGTACAACTGGCCGGTCAGCCAGTGGGCCATGCGTGCACGCTACAACCTGAGCGACACATTGTTCGCCCAGGTCGGGGTGTTCGAACAGAACCCGTCGAACCTGGAAACCGGCAATGGCTTCAAGCTCAGCGGCAGTGGTACGCAAGGCGCGGTGATGCCCATCGAACTGGTGTGGAGCCCGGTGGTCAATGGCCTTAAAGGGGAGTATCGCGCCGGCTACTACTACAGCAGTGCCAACGCGAACGATGTGCTCAAGGACGAACACGGACAGCCCGCCGCACTCAGTGGCGCCGCCTACCGCAGCAGTGCCAGCAAGCATGGCCTGTGGTTGGGCGTGCAGCAGCAAGTGAGCGCGCAGGCCAGCGATTCGTCTCGCGGCCTGACTCTGTTCGCCAATGCCACGCTGCACGACAAGAAAACCAATGCCATCGACCACTATGTGCAAGCCGGCCTGGTCTACAAAGGCCCCTTCGACGCCCGTGCCAAAGACGACATCGGCTTCGCCGTGGCCGCTGTACACGTCAACCCGGCCTTTCGCAAGAACGCCCGCCTGGCCAACCTGGCCCGCGGCATCGACGACTACGCCAATCCCGGTTTCCTGCCCGTGCAGGACACCGAATACAGCGCCGAACTCTACTACGGCATCCACCTTGCCAACTGGCTCACCCTGCGCCCCAACCTGCAATACATCCGCCACCCCGGCGGTGTCGAGCAGGTCGACGACGCACTGGTGGCCGGGCTGAAACTGCAGAGCAGCTTTTGAACATTTATCACTTTGACACGACGGAGAACCTGCAATGAGCACTGACGGTGCCAAACACGCCTCGCCCTGGCTACCACGGCTGATGGGCGTCCTGCTGTTGCTGATGGGCCTGGCGTTGGTTGCCGGGGGTGTTCGCCTGATTCAGGTGAACGGATCGCTGTATTACATCCTCGCCGGGGTCGGCTTCGCCCTGTCCGGCCTGCTGCTGCTGGCCCGCCGCCGCCTGGGCCTGGGCCTGTACGGCTTGGTCTTGCTGGCCAGCACGGTCTGGGCGCTGAGCGAAGTGGGCCTGGACTGGTGGCAGCTTGTGCCGCGCCTGTCGCTGTGGTTCGCCCTCGGCGTGGTCCTGCTGCTGCCCTGGGCACGACGCCCGCTGGTAGGTTCGGCCGCCGGTGCCAACACCGCGTTGCTGACCGTGGCGGTACTGGCGTCCGGCGCTTGCGCAGTCGCCAGCCAGTTCACTCACCCTGGCGAGATCGCTGGCGAACTGGGCCGCGACAGCAGCGAAATGGCCAGCGCCGCGCCGAACATGCCTGAAGGCGATTGGCAGGCCTATGGCCGTACCGAGTACGGCGATCGTTACTCGCCGCTGCGCCAGATCACTGCGCAGAACGTCAAGCACCTGGAAGAGGCCTGGCGCATCAGCACTGGCGACCTGCCGACCGGCGACGACCCGATCGAGCTGACCAACGAAAACACTCCGCTCAAGGCCAACGGCATGCTCTATGCCTGCACGCCGCACAGCAAGGTGCTGGCGCTGGACCCGGACACCGGCAAGGAAATCTGGCGCTTCGACCCGCAGATCACCAGCCCGAACAAGTCGTTCAAGGGCTTCGCCCACATGACCTGCCGTGGCGTGTCGTACTACGACGAAAACCGCTACGTCAGCCGTGATGGCAGCCCTGCGCCGCAGATTTCCGACGCCGGCAAGCAGGTCGCCCAGGCCTGCCCACGCCGCATCTACCTGCCGACCGCCGATGCCCGTTTGATCGCCCTGAATGCCGACACCGGCAAGGTCTGCGAAGGCTTCGCCAATCAAGGCGCCGTCGACCTGACCCGTGGCCTGGGCCCGTTCACCCCCGGTGGCTACTACTCCACTTCGCCCGTTTCGGTCACCCGCGACCTGGTGATCATCGGCGGCCATGTGACCGACAACGAGTCGACCAACGAGCCGTCCGGCGTGATTCGCGCCTATGACGTGCACGACGGCCGCCTGGTGTGGAACTGGGACAGCAACAAGCCCGAAGACACCGCGCCCCTGGCCGACGGCCAAATGTACACACGCAACTCGGCCAACATGTGGTCCATCGCCAGCGTCGACGAAGAGCTGGGCATGGTCTACCTGCCGCTGGGCAACCAGACCCCCGACCAGTGGGGCGCCGACCGTACCCCCGGTGCCGAGAAGTACAGCGCCGGCCTGGTCGCTCTGGACCTGGCCACCGGCAAGGTACGCTGGAACTACCAGTTCACCCACCACGACCTGTGGGACATGGACGTCGGCAGTCAGCCGACCCTGACCCATCTCAAGACCGACGACGGCGTCAAGCCTGCGGTGATCGTGCCGACCAAACAGGGCAGCCTGTACGTGCTCGACCGCCGCGACGGTACGCCGATCGTGCCGATCCGCGAGATTCCGGTGCCGCAAGGCGCGGTCAAGGGCGACCACACCGCGCCTACCCAGGCCCGCTCCGACCTCAACCTGCTGGGCCCGGACCTGACCGAACAGGCCATGTGGGGCGCTACGCCGTTCGACCAGATGCTGTGCCGCATCCAGTTCCGCGAGCTGCGTTACGAAGGCCAGTACACCCCGCCGTCCGAGCAGGGCTCGCTGGTCTACCCCGGCAACGTGGGCGTGTTCAACTGGGGCGGCGTGTCGGTCGACCCAGTGCGCCAGTTGCTGTTCACTTCGCCGAACTACATGGCCTTCGTGTCGAAGATGATCCCGCGCGAGCAAGTCGATGCCGACAGCAAGCGCGAGAGCGAGACCAGCGGCGTGCAGCCCAACACCGGCGCACCCTACGCGGTCACCATGCACCCGTTCCTGTCGCCGTTCGGCCTGCCGTGCCAGGCACCGGCCTGGGGCTACGTGGCGGCCATCGACCTGTTCACCCACAAAGTGGTGTGGAAGCACAAGAACGGCACCACCCGTGACAGCACCCCGGTGCCGATCGGCCTGCCGGTCGGCGTGCCGAGCATGGGCGGTTCGATGGTCACCGCCGGTGGCGTGGGCTTCCTCAGCGGCACGCTGGACCAGTACCTGCGCGCCTACGACGTGAACAACGGCAAGGAGCTGTGGAAAGGCCGCCTGCCGGCTGGCGGTCAGGCCACGCCCATGACCTACACCGGCAAGGACGGCAAGCAGTACGTGCTGGTCACTGCAGGCGGGCATGGGTCGTTGGGGACCAAGATGGGCGATTACATCATCGCCTACAAGCTGGCCGACTAAACCTCGGCGCCCCGTTCGTGGGGCGCCTTCGCTTACGCAACGTGTCGGACACGCGGCGTAAGCAACCCTGCTTTCAGCTGCGACGGTTCGCTTATCGAACCAGAACCGTCGCCATGCTGCCACGCACTTCTCCGCCCTCGCCTGTTGTTCATTGAAACCAGTGACTGCCTGCCCCATCTAAGCACCATTGCCCATCACGCAGGTGCCCCATGAGCGACCAGCAGGATCATCCGGATCACGACGAAAGCAGCGAAGTCGAGCATATCGAAGCCGACGCCGATGCAGGCCGCTACCTGGCCCTCCCCGGCCAGCAGCTGCCGGACAAAGTCCACGTCATCCCCATCCACAACCGCCCGTTCTTCCCGGCCCAGGTGTTGCCGGTCATCGTCAACGAAGAGCCGTGGGCGGAAACCCTCGACCTGGTCGCCAAGACGCCGCACCATTCCCTGGCGCTGTTCTTCATGGACACCCCGGCCGAAGACCACCGGCACTTCGACACCCAGGCGCTGCCCGAGTACGGCACTCTGGTCAAGGTGCACCACGCTACCCGGGAAAACGGCAAGCTGCAGTTCGTCGCCCAGGGCCTGACCCGCGTGCGCATCCGCACCTGGCTCAAGCACCATCGCCCGCCGTACCTGGTGGAAGTCGAGTACCCACGGCAGCTGTCCGAGCCCACCGACGAGGTCAAGGCCTACGGCATGGCCCTGATCAACGCGATCAAGGAACTGCTGCCGCTCAACCCGCTGTACAGCGAAGAACTGAAGAACTACCTCAACCGCTTCAGCCCCAATGACCCCTCACCGCTCACCGACTTCGCCGCCGCCCTCACCTCCGCCACTGGCAACCAGTTGCAGGAAGTGCTCGACTGCGTGCCCATGCTCAAGCGCATGGAAAAGGTCTTGCCGATACTGCGCAAGGAAGTGGAAGTGGCGCGCTTGCAGAACGAGATCTCCGCCGAGGTCAATCGTCAGGTGGGTGAGCATCAGCGCCAGTTCTTCCTCAAGGAACAGCTCAAGGTCATCCAGCAGGAGCTGGGCCTGAGCAAGGACGACCGCAGCGCCGACCTGGAACAGTTCGAACAGCGCCTGGACGGCAAGACCCTGCCCGAGCAGGCGAAAAAGCGCATCGACGAAGAGATGGGCAAGCTGGCCATCCTGGAAACCGGCTCGCCGGAGTACGCCGTGACCCGCAACTACCTCGACTGGGCCACCGCCCTGCCCTGGGGGGTGTACGGCAAGGACAAGCTCGACCTCAAGCACGCGCGCAAGGTGCTCGATCAGCACCATGCGGGCCTGGACGACATCAAGGAACGCATCCTCGAATTTCTCGCGGTCGGTGCCTGGAAGGGTGAGATCAGCGGCTCCATCGTGTTGCTGGTGGGCCCGCCCGGTGTGGGCAAGACCAGCATCGGCAAGTCCATCGCCCAATCCCTGGGCCGGCCGTTCTACCGCTTCAGCCTGGGCGGCATGCGCGACGAGGCGGAGATCAAGGGCCACCGCCGCACCTACATCGGCGCCCAGCCGGGCAAGCTGGTGCAGGCACTCAAGGATGTGGAGGTGATGAACCCGGTGATCATGCTCGACGAGATCGACAAGATGGGCCAGAGCTACCAGGGCGATCCGGCGTCGGCGCTGCTGGAGACCCTGGACCCGGAACAGAACGTCGATTTCCTCGACCATTACCTGGACCTGCGCCTGGACCTGTCCAAGGTGCTGTTCGTCTGCACCGCCAATACCCTCGACTCCATTCCCGGCCCCTTGCTCGACCGTATGGAAGTGATCCGCCTGTCGGGCTACATCACCGAGGAAAAACTGGCCATCGCCAAGCGCCATCTATGGCCCAAGCAGTTGGCCAAAGCCGGCGTGGCCAAGACCAGCCTGAGCATCAGCGACAGCGCCCTGCGCTTGGTGATCGAGGGCTATGCCCGCGAGGCCGGGGTACGCCAGTTGGAGAAACAACTGGGCAAACTGGTGCGCAAGGCGGTGCTCAAACTGCTGGAGAACCCTGATGCCAAGCTCAAGATCGGCCCCAAAGACCTGGAGCCTACCTTGGGCGTGCCGGTGTTCCGCAGCGAACAAGTGCTGTCGGGTAAGGGCGTGATCACGGGCCTGGCCTGGACCAGCATGGGCGGCGCCACCCTGCCGATCGAAGCGACGCGCATCCACACTTTGAACCGCGGTTTCAAGCTGACCGGCAAGCTGGGCGATGTGATGAAGGAATCGGCAGACATCGCGCTGAGCTATGTCAGCTCGAACCTTGAGCAGTTTGGCGGCGATCCGCGCTTCTTCGACGAAGCGTTCATCCACCTGCATGTGCCCGAGGGCGCTACGCCCAAGGACGGTCCAAGCGCGGGTGTGACCATGGCCAGTGCCTTGCTGTCGCTGGCCCGGGACCAGGCGCCGAAGAAAGGGGTGGCGATGACCGGCGAGCTGACCTTGACTGGGCAGGTGTTGCCCATTGGCGGGGTGCGCGAGAAAGTCATTGCGGCGCGCCGGCAGAAGATTTTCGAGTTGATTCTGCCCGAGGCCAATCGTGGCGATTTTCAGGAGTTACCGGACTATCTGCGCGACGGGCTGACCGTTCACTTTGCACGACGCTATGCTGACGTGGCGAAGGTGCTGTTTCAGCGCTAAATGCATATAACCTTGTGCGGAGCGTGGGCTCAGGCCCACCTCCGCACATTTGCGCAAGACACAGGATTGGCGAACTGATGCTTCGCAGGAAAGCCAGATCGTTGCGCTCGACCTATGTATCGCCGCCGGAGTGCCGCTCCTCAACGCAGGAACATGAGCGGCACGGGGCGTGTTTCAGAACGGTATCAAGCGCTTTCAAAAGCCCTGCGCACAGCCAACAAGTAACCGCGTGCGGACTCTAGGGCTGCCAACAGTTGATCGGTTTCGAGTGCGCCGACGAGCTGGGTGTCCAGCGACTTCCACTGGTCGACGAATACGCTGGCTTGATTCAGCCAGGCCTGACGAAGTTCGATCATCTCTTGGGCGGCTTTATACTCGGTCAGTTGCTCTTGTGTCTTCGCCACTTCAGCTTGAAGGCGCTTGAGTGCCAGCCGCTCCTGGTCCAGCGTAGCGGCACCCTCGGTGATGGCCGTGTTTAATTTGGCAAGTTCACGGCCCTGTCCGAACAACTCCAAGTTCTTGTTCAACCGATTCACCGCCGTCTTGACCAAATCGGGCGTCACGCGTGGGTCGGTAACCGTTTTCAAAAGGATGTCGATTTCCTCATCGCTGGGCAGTTGCCCCCGGATTAACGTGCTGATCGTCGGCGTGTTCAAGACCGCAAGACTTTCCTTGATGGCTTTCAATTGCTCCGCTCGCGAGTCGACGCTCGCTTGTTGCTGGGCCACAGCGTCTTCCTGTTTCTGCAGCTTTTCCTCGATCGGCGTTTTCACCAGCGACAGGTCAGGATCAACGTACGCGCCGACCGCCCGAATCTCGCCCTTGGCGTGTTCGACGCCGGCTTGGAGGCTCTGGCGCAAGCGCAACAAATCCATATCGCAGCCGTTCTCTTCG
Organism: Pseudomonas sp. MLB6B; assembly: GCF_054508135.1. Lineage (NCBI taxonomy): Bacteria > Pseudomonadati > Pseudomonadota > Gammaproteobacteria > Pseudomonadales > Pseudomonadaceae > Pseudomonas > Pseudomonas sp. MLB6B. The sequence continues at coordinate 4,281,239 of NZ_CP199313.1, forward strand.
GAATCAGTAGTGAACCCATCGAGGTCATTATTGAGGAGCACCAGCCCTGCCAACGTTTGACGACGCAGCTCCTTATTGGCATTGGAGACCAGATTCGCCAAGCCCATCAGATCCTCCCGTACCGCCGGTAACAAGTTGGGTATTTCAGTACGATAGATGGTGGAGATGCGTCCACCGGCTGTCAGCAGCACTTTGACGTCCGGAAGATTAACGACTTTCTGCTCAGATTTCATGACTTATTCCTCCAGCTCTGCTTCTAACGCTTCATTAAACAACACGGAAATTTGTTTGGAGATATTTAAAATGGATTCCCAAGGGCGCAGGACACGCTCAAACTGCGCCAGGAACCTCCTTAATGAACCCAGGGTCGACACTTCCCGTGACTTTTTTATCGACGTGTTGACATAGGTTTCAAGCAGCCTCCAGACATCTTCGAGATGCTCGACGGCCGTTTGCACTTCCACCAACCTGAAATTGATGTCTGCGGTACTGGTTTGCAGACTCTCTAAACCGTCCAACCCACTCAGCAGGGCTGATCTTTTGCTTATTAATTCCTTGCGCTCCTCGATCAAGTTATTTTTTTCTTTGCGCACCTGTTCAGCCTGTGCTCCGTATATGCCGCCCGTGATGACAAGTCCGATAGGACCAAATACAATTCCGGTGAATGCGGTGCCCACCAGTCCAGAATAACGCTCCGCCGCCTCTTTGATCGCTTGATCCAATGTTTCCAGCGATTGACCTAGTTTGGCAATGTCACTGCCGAGGTCCTTTTTGTCGATGGCCTTGGCCAGATTCAAGCCCATAGGCTGCAAATTTACAGAAATCGCGTTTCCGAACGTATCGATTAACTTTTTAACGTGCTGGATGCTATTGAGCCGCTCCTGCAGTTCTCCGAGAATTTGACCAAGGTAAATCTCTGACGCGTCCCTGAGCTCATTTGTGACCGTCGCGGGTAATGGGGCGTCGCCCTCCGCCAGCCCGAGATCTTTGTCAATGCTACCCTGCACGGAGGCCGTGAATTTCGCGCCGTCCTCCAAGAATCCCTCAGCAAAGACTTGGAGTTCATTGCCAATCTGCTTGCAACTCTCCTGTATGCCATCCCAGGAGTCCGCATGTTTTCTCAGGTTTTCATGAAAGACGAAAACGTCATCGATCGAAATACCGAACACTTCAAAGTTGGTCAATTCGCTCAGCGTAGTAAAGTCGGGCGGCAACCTCCTCACCGCCAAGACATAACGCCGTATTTGCATGAGATTGGTTTTGCTGAAAATGAAGGCCGGCTCATTCTTCTTGAAGTCCATAATCTGCTTCGGCACCCACTCAGCACGCTGCTCCACGCTCAGCTGTTCGTAGCTTAGCGGCGTCTCTTGTTCCCCCTGCGAGTCAGGGGCGTCTTGCAACAGTTCAATCATTTCCTTGCTCCTTCTAAGTGATTCCGAAATTGGAAACAATCACTCGAATAGCAATCTACGATGTGCAGAGACCGATTAAACTCAGAAAACACACGTTTGACCGCTTGGAAAAGACACTCCCTTTAGCAGGAAAAATGAGAAAGGGAAACGTTGACTCAACACTCATAACTTCCGTTTGAGAGAAACTAATCCAGGCCGGCGTCGCTTTCTTTTCGTCGTTTCTCCCTCCTGTCGTGCGTAAGAGCGGGATGCCCGCACAGCCGGACTGTTCTGCTGGCCGCGAGCCCTGCACGGCAAGACGGTGCTCGTACCCAGACGCACCTGGCCACGACATTTCGCGCGCAGCCGGAGCACATTCGTTAGAATGTGCGCTTTTCAACTTTTCTCACGAGTATGCTGTGAAACAACCTCCCGACCGCCTGTTCGCCCAGCCCCTCGAGCAGGTTTCCGACTTCGTCTTCAACGAAGACGTGGTGCAAGTCTTCCCCGACATGATCAAGCGCTCGGTGCCCGGCTACCCGACCATCGTCGAGAACCTCGGGGTGCTGGCCGCGCGGTTCGCCCAGCCGCATACGGCGCTGTACGACCTCGGCGCCTCGCTGGGGGCGGTCAGCCAAGCCTTGCGTCGGCATGTGCGCAGCGAAGGCTGCCGGGTGATCGCGGTGGACAACTCGGCGCCCATGGTCGAGCGCTGCCGGCAGTACCTGACCGCCCAGGATTCGATGTTCCAGGAACTGTTGCCGGTGCAGGTGATGGAAGCCGACATCCTCGCGCTGCCTCTGGAGCCTGCGTCGGTCGTAGCGATGAACTTCACCCTGCAATTCATCGCACCGCAACAGCGTTTGGAATTGCTGACACGCATCCATCGAGCGCTGCTGCCGGGCGGTGCGTTGATCCTTTCGGAAAAGCTGCTGATGGCCGATCCGCAGGAGCAGGACTTGATCAACGGGCTGCACCTGGATTTCAAGCGGGCCAATGGCTACAGCGAGCTGGAAATCGCCCAGAAACGCAGCGCCATCGAACACGTGATGAAACTCGACACCTTGCAAGCTCATACCGAACGCCTGCACGCCGCCGGCTTCAGCAAGGTCGTGCCCTGGTTCCAATGCCTCAATTTCTCCTCGTTGATAGCCCTGCCATGATCGATCTTTCCCCCCTCGTCCATCGCCTGGCTGGCACCCCTCTACAACGCTGGGCCAACGGCCTGCAAGCGCAGCTCGACGCCAAGCTGGACAAAGGCCACGGCGACCTCGAACGTTGGCGCGGCGCCTTGGCGGCGCTGCCCGCCTTGCAAGCCACCGACATCGACCTGCGCGACGGTCTGCGCCTGGACGGCCCTTGCGACGAGGCCACGCGCACGCAACTGCATGGCGCGTTGATGGGCCTGTCGCCCTGGCGCAAAGGCCCCTTCGAGCTGTTCGGCGTACACGTCGACACCGAATGGCGCTCGGACTGGAAATGGGCACGCATCGCCCCGCATCTGGATCTGGCAGGCAAACGGGTGCTGGATGTGGGCTGTGGCAACGGCTACTACCAGTGGCGCATGCTCGGCGCCGGTGCGCAGACGGTGGTCGGCGTCGATCCCAACTGGCTGTTCTTCTGTCAGTTCCAGGCCGTGCAGCGCTACCTGCCCGAGCACGCCGCCTGGCACCTGCCCTTCGCGCTGGAGGAGCTGCCCGCCCAGCTCGAGGGGTTCGACACGGTGTTCTCCATGGGCGTGTTCTACCACCGCCGCTCGCCCATCGAGCACCTGCTGGCGCTCAAGGACTGCCTGGTCAAAGGCGGCGAGCTGGTACTGGAAACGTTGGTCGTCGAAGGCGACGAGCAGCAGATGCTGGTCCCCGAGGACCGCTACGCGCAGATGCGCAACGTCTGGTTCCTGCCGTCGGTGCCGGCCCTGGAGCGCTTGCTGCGCCGGGCCGGCTTCAGCGACGTGCGCTGCGTGGACGTGAGCGTCACCAGCGTCGAAGAGCAGCGCAGCACCGACTGGATGCGTTACCAGTCCTTGAACGATTTCCTCGATCCGAACGATCACACCCGTACCGTCGAAGGCTTGCCGGCGCCACGCCGTGCGACCCTGTTGGCACGCAAGTAGTGCCCCTCACGCGGCGGGCGCCTTGAGGGTCTTCTTTGGGTAGATGTCGTAGCGACTCGATTTGCCGTCGATGCTGTGGCTGGGCTTGGCACCCTCGATGATCGGCGCCTTGCGCGGGCGCTTGACCACCACCCGGTGGGTGGCCAGGGCCAAAGCGGCGGCCAGGAGCGCCGGCGCATCCGGGTCGTCGCCCACCAAGGGCCGGAACACGCGCATCTCCTTCTTCACCAGCGCGCTCTTGTCGCGGTGCGGAAACATCGGGTCGAGGTAGATCACCTGCGGCGCTTCGCCCTGCCAGCCGCGCAGGTGCTCGATGGCGTTGCCGGTCAGCAGGCGCATGCGCTCCACGATAGGGGCGACTTCGGCGTCCAGCCGGGCCCGTGCCAGACCGTCTTCGAGCAAAGCGGCGATCAGTGGCTGGCGTTCGATGAGGGTCATCTCGCAGCCCAGGCTGGCCAATACAAAAGCGTCCTTGCCCAAACCTGCAGTGGCGTCGAGCACACGCGGGCGAATGCCTTGGGCGATGCCTACGGCCTTGGCGATCATCTGCCCGCTGCCGCCGCCGAACAGGCGCCGATGCGCGGCTTGCCCCTCGACGAAATCGACCCGCACCGGCCCTGGGGCGTCCGGCCCCAACTGCTGGATCTGCAAGCCGTCGCCGCCCACTTGCACGGCAAAGCCTGCCTGCTCGTCGTGCAACGGCAACCCCAGTCGCTGTGCCCATCTGTCCGCCTGGTCCTGAAACGGCGCGGCCAGGGCCTCGACGCGGATTGCTGTGCTGTGCTCTTGCTCGACCATGACCCACTACCCAAAAAATTAATGAAACCTCGGCCGTGGCCGATAGATGCTATATCGCCCATTGTGCCAGAGCGTCCCGCCCGCGACCGCCATGACTGACTCCCTTCCCATCGGCCTGACCTACCTGTCCCCTGTCGGCCACTATGGCCAGCAGAACACCCAGGCCCTGGGCGGCGTCAGTCAGTTGTGGCAGGACTTCTTCGCCAGCGCGATGGCCGAGCAGCAGGCGGTGCCGGTCGATGCCTTCAGCCAGTCGCTGGTGCGATATGACCCGAACAGTGGCGAGCCCTTGGGCGGCACCCGTGCCCTGGAGCTGATCGACGCCCAGCGCACCTGCACCGTGCAGGACCACACCGTCGAGCCACCCGAGCCGTTGTTCCTGCCCAAGGCCGAACTCGAAGCCGCGCTGCTGCCGCCGGCACCCGAGCCCTTCGGCGCCGCCGAGCTGATTGCCCAGCAGCGCGATCTGGACCTGAACAACAGCTGGTTGCGACCTGTCGTGATGGCCCAGGGTCAGGCCCTTGGCGAGCCGAGGCCGGGCCCTTCGCCACGCCCTCTGCACCTGCCGATCGCCGAATTCGAACTGGACTTGCTGGAACCGGCCGCCGAGCCTTTCAGTAAATCGGCCTTGGCCGAACAGGAACAGGCACTGGCCTTCGACCTGCACTGGGCACGCCCCGTGGTGCTGAACAACGTGCGCGCCTACGCCTGATTCAACGGCAGGCTTGCCACAGGCCCATGTCCAGATGGAAGTGGTTGGCGTGGGCGGCATTGTACTCAGGCCCCAGCACCGTGTTGAACGCCTTGCACGCCGCTTGCTGGACCTCGCGCAGGAACTGGGCGTCACGCCCCTCTCCCTTCCAGTCTCGAGCCAGCACGATGCGTCGCCCGTCTTGCAGGCGGAAGCCGCTGATGTCCAGGGCGTTGGCTGTGGCATGCTGGCTCAGGCGCCCCTGCTTGCGGTGGTAGACGTTGCGGCAGGCGAAGCTGCCGAGGTGGTCGACCTGTGCCACCGGCTGGCCATACAGGCGCTGCGCTACCGGCTGCAAGCCGTTGCGCTCGAACAGCGCATAGGCCACGGCCAAGGGGCAGGAAGCCAGAAAGCTGCTGCTCAGGCGGGCCTGCCCGGCCTTGATGCGCCAGACGTTGCGCAGCGGGCAGTTGGCGGTTTCGGGGCTGTCGTCCTGGGCGCGGTAGCGCAGCTGTGACGTTTCCAAGGCCTGGCGGCACAGCGCGGGATCGGCGCGCAGGCGCGACAGCTTGTACGCGGTCAATGCGTTGGGCGGTTGCCTTACGTCCAGCACCGCCCACGGGTTCCAGGCGTCCGGGGGGCGCCAGCCCAGGTGCCAGGCTTGCCCGGCGGCCAGCAACAGGATGAACAGCACAATCCCAAATAGGCGCATGAAGGGTCGCTCAAAGCAGGCCGAGTTGTTCGGCCTCGGGCGCTCGAGGAATCGTCGCCAATGGCGCGAGTCCCGGCAGGCGTTCGCTCAAGCGTTCATGGAAACGCATTGCCAAGGCCGCGGCCAAGTGGTTGTCGGCGGTGTGGAGGAACACGTAAGGATGCTTGCCCTCTTCGATCCAACCCGCGACCTTGTCGATCCACGGTGTCATGAACGGCTCGTTCTCGGCCAACTGCGGGTGGCCGATGAAGCGCACCTGCGGGTGGTCGGTGAAGGCCGCCGGTCGCAGCGGCACGCGCGGCTTCTTCGCCTGCGCTTCGAGCACCGAAGGCGCGGTGGAGGTGCAACTGAACAGCGCCCGGGGGTCGAGGCAGATGCGTTCCACGCCCAGCCCGTGCAGCATGCGGTTCAGCTGCCGTTCTTCGGCGCCGCGGGCGAAGAACGCTTGATGGCGCACCTCCACCGCAACGGTCACGCCGATTTCGCGTAGGAAATGCTCCAGTTCGACCAGGCGCTGCGGTCCGAAGCTGGCCGGGAGTTGTAGCCAATGGGGCGATACCCGTTGCCCCAACGGCGCCAACAGCCGTATGAAATCCGCAGCCGATTCCAGGTTGTCGCGCAGGTCGCCCTCGTGGCTGACTTCACGGGGGAATTTGGCCGTGAAGCGAAAGTCTTCGGGCATGATCTGCGCCCAGCGTTCGAGGGTCTTGGGCGAAGGACGCGCATAGAAGGTGGTGTTGCCCTCTACGGCGTTGAAGACGTGGGCGTAGTGGCCGAGAAACTCGCCTGATTTGGCGTCGTCCGGGTAGAAATAATCGCGCCACGTGCTGTCGGCCCATGACGGGCAACCCAAGTGGTAAGGCATGCCAGGTACGGTCATGGTTCAGATGTACAGGTCGAGCCCGAGCACATCCATATCCCACTCGCTGCTGTAGCCTGCGGTCGCCAAGTAGCTGGCGAGTGCGCTTGCAGTGCGCCGGTCACGGGCGCGGGGAAATATGAGATCTTGCTGGCGAGCGGGCAGGCCACCAGGGCGTTGGCCTTTGGCCAGGGCGACCAGGTCGGCTTCTTCCACGGTTTCGGCTTCTTCCACGCCGTCGTCGACCACAGGCGCCTTGCGCGGTGGCAAGCGCTTGATCGGATACGACTGTGGGGAAAAACCGTCGATACGCATGGGGGCAGACTCGGAGGCAGTAATAGCAATCTAACAGTAATCACGCAGATGGCGTTACTGCCTGACTGATAACTTGACCACAGGTAACAGGGAAGGTTTTACGCGACGGCCAGCAGCCGACGGACGCCCGCCCCTCACCTTGGTTCAACGCGCCTTGGGCGTCGCTACGTTGTCGCGCAGGTAGACAGGTTGCGCCTGGTCGGCCGCGACCGCTTCGCCGCGTGCCCAGGCGAAGCGGGCCAGGGCCAGGATGTCCTGTGCGGTAGGCAGCAGCTGGGCGTCGGCCTGCTCGACGGTGGCAGCCAGGCGCTCGCCATAGCCCCAGCCGGTACCGGCACCGAACCACGTCGCATCGGCAGCCTGCGGCAACGCCACCTGCTCGGGCGGCAACACCGCCTCATGCCCCACCAAGCGCATCTCGCCGTGCTCGGCCCGATAGCAGCCCCAGTAGACCTCGTCCATCCGCGCATCGATGGCCGCTGCCACCTGCTGCGCGCCACAGGCGCGCAACGCACCCTGGGCCAACGCGGCCAGATTGGACACCGGCAGCACCGGCCGCTCGAGGGCGAAACCCAGGCCCTGGACCACGCCGATGGCGATCCGCACGCCGGTGAAAGCGCCTGGGCCACGGCCAAAGGCAATGGCATCCAGAGCGCTCAAGGGCAGGCCGGCTTCGGCCAGGATCCGCTTGATCATCGGCAACAGCTTCTGCGCATGCTGACGCGGAATGACCTCATGGTGGCTGGTGACCTCGCCCGCGTGCAGCAGCGCGACGGAACAGGCTTCGGTGGCGGTATCCAGGGCCAGCAGGGTGGTCATCGAACGGGGTATCCAGGCAAGGGGAAAGGGGCGGCAGTATAAACGACAACGGCCCGCAAGCGGGCCGTGGCGAGACGCGAGGTGTGCTTAGCTCAACGCGGCCAGCACCTTGTCGGTGATAGCCTGCACCGAGCCGACGCCTTCGATGTGGCTGCACTTGGGCTTGCCGTTCTGCGCGGACAGCGCCTGGTAGAACGCTACCAGCGGCTTGGTCTGGGTGTGGTAGACCGACAGGCGATTGCGCACGGTCTCTTCGAGATCGTCTTCGCGCTGGATCAGGTCTTCGCCGGTGGCGTCGTCCTTGCCTTCGACTTTCGGCGGGTTGTACTGGATGTGGTAGGTACGGCCCGAAGCCAGGTGCACGCGGCGGCCGGCCATGCGACCGACGATCTCTTCGTCGTCGACGGCGATCTCGAGCACGTGGTCGATTTCGACACCCGCGTCGCGCATCGCTTCAGCCTGGGGAATGGTGCGCGGGAAGCCGTCGAACAGGCAGCCGTTGGCGCAGTCGGGCTGGGTCAGGCGTTCTTTCACCAGGTTGATGATCAGTTCGTCGGAAACCAGGTCGCCGGCGTCCATGACTTTCTTCAGCTCCAGGCCCAGCGGCGTGCCGGCCTTGACTGCGGCACGCAACATGTCGCCGGTGGAGATCTGTGGAATACCGAACTTTTCGGTGATGAACTTTGCCTGAGTACCTTTGCCGGCCCCGGGAGCTCCCAGCAGAATTACGCGCATCTCGTGCTCCTCATAATTTTTATGTAAATCAATGGATTCGGCTGAACGGGCCAACTCCGGAAAAACGGTCTCGACCGCAAAAGCGGTCAAAAGGCTGCTCAAGATACACAGCGCCCGTCAGCCAGACAAGCATCCCAAAGTGGCAGGAACAGGCCCCTTGCGACCTTGGGTCGCAGGGGTTGCGACCCGTGCAACCCCACTCTGTATGGCCTGGCGCGGCACCCTTATGGGGCACGCCAGGTGATAGTCGGATCAGCTCACCCAGTGTTGCGCAGGCCGGCAGCGATTCCGGCCACGGTCACCAGCAGTGCCTGTTCCAATGGGCTGTCCAGCGCCGCCTCACGGCCTCGGGTACGCGCCAGCAGCTCGGCCTGCAGCCGGTGCAGCGGGTCGAGGTAGGTGTTGCGCAGGCGGATGAACTCCAGGGTTTCCGGGCTGTGCGCCAGTAGCACCGGCTGCCCCGTCAGGCCCAGCACCACCTGGCACGACTGCGACAATAGGTCGCGCAGATGCGCCCCCAATGGCAGCAGATGCGGTTGCACCAGACGTTGGTCGTAGGCTTCGGCGATCTGCGCATCGGCTTTGGCCAGAACCATCTCCAGCATGTCGATGCGCGTGCGGAAGAACGGCCATTGCTCGCGCATCTGCGCCAACAGCTCGCCCTCACCGCGCGCCAACGCATTGCTGAGCGCGGTTTCCCAGCCGAGCCAGGCTGGCAGCATCAGCCGCGTCTGGGTCCAGCCGAAAATCCATGGAATCGCACGCAGGCTCTCGATGCCTCCGGCACGGCGCTTGGCCGGTCGGCTGCCCAACGGCAGGCGACCCAGCTCCTGTTCGGGGGTCGATTGGCGGAAGTACTCGACGAAGTCGGCATGCTCGCGCACCACGCCGCGATAAGCTGCTACCCCGTCGGCCGCCAACCGGTCCATCACCTCGCGCCAGGCCGGCTGCGGCAAGGGCGGCGGCAGCAGGGTCGCCTCCAGCACCGCAGCCAGATAAAGGTTGAGGTTCTGCTCCGCGATACCCGGCAGGCCGAACTTGAAACGGATCATTTCGCCCTGCTCGGTGGTGCGGAAGCGCCCGGCCACCGAGCCCGGCGGCTGCGACAGGATCGCTGCGTGCGCCGGGCCGCCGCCACGCCCTACCGTGCCGCCGCGGCCGTGGAACAAGAGCAGGTCCACGCCATGCGCCTTGCAGATGTCCACCAGGCTTTCCTGGGCCCGGTACTGCGCCCAGGCGGCGGCCGTGGTACCGGCATCCTTGGCCGAATCCGAATAGCCGATCATCACTTCCTGGGGGCCTTGCAGGCCGGCGCGGTAGCTCGGCAGCCGCAGCAACTGCTCGATCACCGGTCCGGCGTGGTCCAGGTCGGCCAGGGTTTCGAACAATGGCACCACACGCATGGCGCGGGTCAGCCCGGCTTCCTTGAGCAGCAACTGTACGGCCAGCACGTCGGACGCCGCGCCGGCCATGGAGATCACGTAGGAGCCGAGCGATGCCGCCGGTGCCGCCGCCACCTCACGGCAAGTCGCGAGCACTTCGGCAGTGTCGTCCTCGGCGCGGAAATGCGCCGGCAGCAACGGCCGCGGATTGGCCAGTTCGGTTTGCAGAAACGCCACGCGCTGCGCTTCGTCCCACTCGGCGTAGTCGCCCACGCCCAGGTAGCGGGTGATTTCGGCCAGCGCATCGCGGTGCCGCGCGGCGTCCTGGCGCACGTCCAGGCGCACCAGGAACAGACCGAAGGTTACCGCCCGGCGCAGGCAGTCGAGCAGTGGACCGTCGGCGATCACGCCCATGCCGCAGGCCTGCAGCGAGTCGTGGCACAGACGCAGGGGCGCGATCAGGTCGTGATTGTCGACCAGCACGTCGGCGCTCGCAGCGTGCGGGCCGCTCAACGACGCCTGGGCCCAGGCGCGGGTCGCGCGCAAGCGTTCGCGCAGTTGCTTGAGCAAGGCACGGTACGGTTCGCGAGCGTCGCCGACCTGCTCGCGCAGGGCCGTGCTGGCGGCCTGCATGGACAGCTCCGCAGCCAGGGCGTCGATGTCGCGCAGGAACAGGTCGGCGGCCATCCAGCGCGCCAGCAGCAGCACCTCACGGGTGACCGGCGCGGTGACGTTGGGGTTGCCGTCGCGGTCGCCGCCCATCCATGAGGCGAAACGGATGGGTGCCGCCTCCAGCGGCAAGCGTTGCCCGGTAGCCGCGAGCAGCGCCTGGTCGACCTGGCGCAGGTGATTGGGGATGGCCTGCCACAGCGAGTGTTCGATGACGGCGAAGCCCCATTTGGCTTCGTCCACAGGCGTTGGCCGGCTGCGGCGGATCTCCTCGGTATGCCAGGCCTCGGCGATCAGCCGTTGCAGGCGCGTGCGCACCTGCTCGCGCTCAGCGTCGGTAAGGTCGCGGTGGTCCTGCACGGCCAGCTGTGCGGCGATGGCGTCGTATTTCTGGATCAGCGTGCGGCGCGCCACTTCGGTGGGATGGGCAGTGAGCACCAGCTCGATGTCCAGCGCGCCCAACTGCGTGGCCAGGGCCTGGGGTTCGTGGCCGGCGGCCTTGAGCCGCTCAAGCAGTTCGGGCAGTACTCGCGACTCGAAGGGGGCTGGCTGGTCGTCGCCACGGCGGTGGATCAGCTGGTACTGCTCGGCGATGTTGGCCAGGTTTAGGAACTGGTTGAACGCTCGCGCGACCGGCAAGAGTTCGTCGTCCTCGAGCGCGTCGAGGGTCGCGCTCAACTGCTGGTCGGCACCGCCGCGGTCGGCTTTGGCGCTGTGGCGGATGGCTTCGATCTTGCGCAGAAAATCATCGCCGTGCTGCTGACGAATCGTTTCACCCAGTAGCTCCCCCAACACATGGACATCTTCACGCAAGCGCACATCGATATCGGTCATCGGCCTTTCTCCGGTCCTGGAAACAGCTCGTGACCAAGAGTGCCCACGCCGGCCGCGCCAAGGCAAGCGCAACTAACCCGCGCTGGCGCCTCTCTGAAACAGTGTCATGCCCAAATCCCCGGAGGTGATCATGAAAATCCGCGAATTGGCCCAGCATTGGGAACACACCGCCAAAGGCTCGCTGAGCCCGACCGGTCATGTCCTGCATCTGGACCCGGAAGCCGAAGCGCGCCTGGCCGCGCTGGTGGAGATGTACCCCAAGCGTACGGCTCAGGAGCTGTTGGGCGAGTTGGTCGGCGCGGCCCTGGAAGAGCTGGAGGCGAGCTTTCCCTATGTCAAAGGCACGCAGGTGATCGCCACGGACGAGGAAGGCGATCCGTTGTATGAAGACGTTGGCGCCACGCCACGTTTTCTGGCGCTGGCCCGTGAGCATTTGCGCCGGCCTGAAGAGCCTGAAGCGCTATGAGCGCGGTAGTGGCGGTAGAGGTCGAAGGCGAGCGGAAACCGGGCGGTGCCGGCTTGCGAAAAGCTCAGAGGGGCCTCGTATAGGGCCGCTTTGCGGCCCATCGCGGCTGAAGCCGCTCCTACAGTTGGGCACTCGCCAGAGCTCATTTCGCAGTGGTTAGTTCCATGAAAAACGCCTGACCAATCAGTCAGATAAAAAGGTCGTTAGCGCGCGAATTTATCGGAACTATTCAAAAAACGGCCCGGTCACACCCAGTAGCCATCACGGCAGAACCCTGTAAACACGGGCGTTGCGGCGCTCGATACGACCAGGGAAACAGCGATAGATCCGTCGGACATCGTCGTTATCAGGAGTGACCAATGGAGTTGACCACCATGAAGACCCGCATCGCAAAATCCTCTTCCTTCAACGTGCGCGGGCTCAAGCTGGCAGCACTGGCCCTGGGCAGCAGCCTGGTTCTGGCCGGTTGCGCTGGCAAGCCCCCGACCGAGCAGTATGCCGTGACCCAGTCGGCGGTGAACTCTGCGGTCAGCGCTGGCGGCACCGAGTTCGCGGCAGTGGAAATGAAAGCTGCCCAGGACAAGTTCAAGAAAGCCGAAATCGCCATGCACGACAAGAAGTACGAAGACGCCAAAGTCCTTGCCGAGCAGGCCGAATGGGACGCCCGCGTAGCCGAGCGCAAAGCTCAGGCCGCCAAAGCCCAGAAAGCCGTACAGGACGCTCGTCAAGGGGTCCAGGACGTACGTGAAGAAGGTCTGCGCGCCGCGCAATAAGCGCCGCTCCACCCTCTCCAGACTTCGTTAACGATCAAAGGAAGAACACAATGCGCAAACACGTCATGATCCCTGCCCTTCTGGCCCTGAGCGTCGGTCTCGCAGCTTGCTCGCACGATCCGAACCCTAACCTGGAAGCAGCTCGTACCAACTTCTCGGCCCTGCAGAGCGATCCGCAGTCGAGCAAAGTCGCCGCCCTGGAAACCAAGGACGCGCAAGACTTCCTGAACAAGGCCGACAAAGCCTACCTGGACCGTGAAGACGACAAGAAAGTCGACCAACTGGCCTACCTGACCAACCAGCGCGTCGAAGTCGCCAAGCAGACCATCGCCCTGCGCACCGCTGAAGGCGAGCTGAAAGGCGCCGCTGCCGAGCGCGCCAAAGCCCGTCTGGACGCTCGTGACGCACAGATCAAGAAACTGCAGAACGAGCTGAACGCCAAGCAGACCGACCGTGGCACCCTGGTGACCTTCGGCGACGTGCTGTTCGATTTCAACAAGGCCCAGCTCAAGCCTAGCGCCCTGCCGAACATCACCAAGCTGGCCCAGTTCCTGTCCGAGAACCCAGAGCGCAAAGTGATCGTCGAAGGCTACACCGATAGCGTCGGTTCGCAGAGCTACAACCTGTCGCTGTCCGACCGCCGTGCCGGCGCCGTCAGCACTGCCCTGGTCCGTGCCGGTGTCGACCCATCGCGCATCGTTTCGCAAGGCTACGGCAAGGAATACCCGATCGCCGACAACTCCAGCAACTCGGGCCGTGCCCAGAACCGTCGTGTGGAAGTCACCATTTCCAACGACAACCAGCCAGTGAAAGCGCGCTCCACCATGCGCTAAGCCCTACGGCTGAAAATAAAAACCCTGCCTCGATGGCAGGGTTTTTTTATGCCTGCGCCACACAGGCGAATGCGCAGCGGCGCCAATCGGCTCAGGGTTGCGCAGGCGCCGCCGTGCAACGCACGGCGCGCTTGCGGTTGTCCACCAGCACTCCAGTGAGGCCCTTCTGCTGGGTGTCGAACAGCACCAGCACACCGTCGATGCACTGCGCCACCTGATCGGCCGGGGCCAGCGACACCTTGTAGTCCTCGCCGGGCAGGGTCTTGAGCATGGTGTAGTCCTGCAACAGCAAGGCGTCTTCAGGTTTGGCGAAATGCAGGTAGCCGTAGTACCACAGCGCACCGACCGTCACGGCGATGCTGCCAATCCCGGTGAGGATCAGCGGGATGGCGTTACGTTCTTCACTCATTGCGGGCTCTTCGGCTCTGGATAATTGGGCACTTCAGCAAGGCGCCGCAGCCCGTTGAAACGGTAGGGATCGTCGAGGAAGCGCAGCATCACCTCACGCCAGTTGGGGTCGGCGAAGGTCTGTACGTGACCGCCACGGGTCAGTTGCAGCACCCTCGGCGCGGGCGCGTGCTGGTACAGGCGGATGCCGTTGTCCAGCGGCACGAGGGTGTCGTCGATGCTGTGGAAGAACAGCTTGGGCGGACTGTCGAGCCGCACGATGGAACGGATCGCGCTGTCGCCGTCGGGCACCAGCCAGGCCAGCGGCACTTGCAACGGCCAGGTCAGCCAGGACGTGCCGAGCGCATAGCGGCCAACGTCGCGGTAGCTGGCCGGAACGCCGTCGAACACCAGTGCGCTGAAGCGCTGGCGCTGCTCGGGATGGGCCGCCAGGTAATGGATGGCCATGGCGCCGCCCAGGCTCTGCCCCAGCAGGTAGCGCGGCTTGCCCTGCACCTCGGGCGCCTGGTTGAGCCAATCCAGCGCTGCGGCGATGTCCTGATACACCGCAGGCAGGCTCGGAGTACCTTGCGACAAGCCGTAGCCGCGGTAGTCGACCATCAACACCTGGTAGCCCTGCTCGGGCAGCCAGTAGCTGCCGCCCAGGTGCCCGGCCAGGTTGCCGCCGTTGCCGTGCAGATGCAGCACCGTACCTTTGACCATCACCCCGGCCTTGGCCGGCAGCCACCAGGCATGCAAGCGCACGCCGTCGGCGGTGGTCAGGGTAAGGTCGCGCCAGGCGATCTTCGCCCGTTCCGGGGTGAAGGGTTGGCCGGGTTCGGGGTAGAACAGCAGGCTGCTGCACCCGCCGACCAGCGACAGGGTCGAGGCCAGAGCCAGGGTGCGCAGACGCTCAGAGAATGTTCGCGTAGTCGGCTTCAATGCGGTCGAGGCTCAGGTGGTTGAGGAAGTTGGAGAAGCACATCCAGGCAGCCAGCGCGTTGATGTCGCGGAACTGCTCGGGCAGGTATTTGGGCGGCTCCACCAAACCCTCTTCGACCAGTTGGCGCAAGGTGCGCATGTCTTCGAGGGTGGTCTTGCCGCAGAACAGCAAGGGAATCTGTTCGAGCTTGCCCTTCTTCACGGCCAACTGAATGTAGTTGTAAACCATGATGAAGCCCTTGAGGTAGGACAGGTCCTTGGTGAACGGCAGGCCATTGGGCACCGACCCGCGGAACACACGGCTGGCGTTGCTGTAGCTCTGGCCGAGGTCGAAGCCCTGCTCGCGGAAGAAGGCGTACACCTGCATGAAGTCGGCGCCCTGCTCGACCATGTGGATGGCCCGGGTGCGGTTGGCCAGCTTGCGCAGGCGGCTGGGGTAGGAGGCGAAGGCGATCACTTCCATGAGGATCGCCAGGCCTTCTTGGGTCACGGTCGACGAGGGCGGGCCTTTGGCCAGGAAGGTGCAGATCGGCTGGTTCAAGCCGTTCAGGGTGGTGCCCACGTGCACCAGCCCTTCGTGCACTTCCAGGGCGCGCACGTCGCGGCTGTTGAACAGCGCGTCGGCGCGTACCTTGATGTAGTCGGCACCGGCTGCGGCGTCGGCCACGATACCGTCGGACTCGAACACACGGATGGTGCTTTCCGCCTCGCCGAACACTTTGTTCAGACGCCGCTGGAGAATCTCCACCGCTTCCTTGGCGGTGAGGTTCTTGGGCTCGTCCTTCAAATCGCCGCGGCCATCGATGTTGTCCAGGTAGTCGGACAGCATCAGGCCCAAGTCGGCCAGGGTCGGGTCGCCGGCATGGAAAGCGTCGGAAGCGGCGCCGTACAGCTCTTGGGAAATCAGGCCGAAATCCTCGGTGCCGCGCGCTTCGAGCATGCGCACCACCATGCGGTACTCCTTGCACATGCGCCGCATGATCTGCCCGACCGGGTTGAACTGGCCCAGGCGCCGGGTGATGTCGCGCTCGATGCTCTGGAACTCGGCCTTGACCGCATTGGAATCGAAGCCCAGCGGGCGGTTCTGGTAATAGGCACGGTCCACTGCCGGCGGCACTGTGCCGTTGTGCTCGATGAACGCCTGCTTGATGCCGTCGTCCCACTTCACCGCATCGAGCACGCGAATTGGCGTCTGCGCCGCGACGATGCGGTCGGACAGCGCACGGATGGTCTGTTGGTACTCGTCCACGACGGACTCCTTGGGGGCGAACGCTTAGGGGCGGACGCGCTGGAAGCGCGCGGCTTCCACGAACACGTCGGAATTGGCCGGATCGTCCAGATAGGACATCACTTGCGCTGCTGGGCTGTCGATGTGCAGGGCTGGGCCGCTCTCGTCGTCATCGCCGGGCGTACGGCTGCGCCCGCTCAACGCGTGCTGCTCGACCGCCTGGCGCAGTTGCTCGGGGTCGAGACTGTAGAGCAGCAGTTGCTGCTCGGCGTTCAGCTCGAAGCCGCCGATGACGAAGCCCTGCCCCGCTGCCTCCGGCGCCGGACCCGAGACGTACCAGCGGTTGGCATGCTGCGCGACGCTGAAGCGATAGGTCAGCGCCGGCTTGCCCTTGGGCCGTGCCACGGCCTGGTAAGCGCCGCCCTTGGTTTGACTGATGGTCAAGGTCAGCGGCTCGCCCCAGGCGTCCTTGCTACGCCATTGCCCGAGCAGGGCCTTGGGCGCGGCCTGGGCGCCGGGCACGGGGTGTTCGAAGGTGTCCAGGCAGCCGCCCAACAGCAGCAACGACATCGCCAACAGCACAGGCCAGGGTTTCATCGGGCTCTCCTTGAAAGGGTCGGGGGCGCTCAACCTGCCGCCAGCACCAGGTGCAGGAAACGGCTGAGAATGGCGAGCATCTGCGCTTCGCTCTGGGCATCGGTCTGCTCGAGCAGCCCTCGATATTCCATCTGCTCGATGATGGCCGTCAACATCAGCGCGTCCTGCTCCGGCTGGGGCGAGCCGATCACCTGCAGCAACTGGTGCGCGCCATGCAGCAGGATCTGCTCGTGGGCCCTGACCAGTTCGGCCAGGCGCGGGCACAGCAGCGCCTCCTGGCGAAAGGCCTGTTCGGCAATGAGGTAGTCGCGGCGGCCCTGCAACTGGCGCGTCACGTAATCGACTGCCATGCGCGCCACCTCGTCGGCCAACTGGGCACGGGCCGCCGCGCCGCCATCGCCACGGGCGATCATCTCGCGCAAGATGATTTCGGTGCTGGCCCAGCGGGTGGCCATGTAGTCGGCGCTGCGCGCGACGTACTGGGCGAAGGTATCGGTCAGCAGGTCTTCGATGTCTTTGAAGTAATAGGTGGTGGCCGACAGCGGCACCTGCGCCTCGGCGGCCACGGCGCGGTGGCGCACGCCACGCACGCCGTCGCGCACGACGATGCGCATGGCGGCGTCGAGAATCTGCTGGCGGCGCTGTTCGCTGCCCTGGCGCACGGTCTTGCGCCCTTGGTACTGGACGCTTTCGGCGACCGCACTGGCGATGCCGGCGGCGCCTGGGTGGGGCATGGCGGGGGTCATTGAGCAATCTCCTGTAACGAAGCCCGGCGCACCTACGACATACACAGGCAATAAAAAGCCGCCTCGAAAGGCGGCTGGTTCGTCAAGCCTGCGGGCGCATGTGCGGGAATAGGATGACGTCGCGGATCGACGGGGAGTTGGTCAGCAGCATCACCAGGCGGTCGATGCCGATGCCCTCGCCCGCCGTCGGCGGCATGCCGTACTCCAATGCGCGCACGAAGTCGGCGTCGAAGTGCATGGCTTCGTCGTCGCCGGCGTCTTTTTCGGCCACCTGGGCCAGGAAGCGCTCGGCCTGGTCTTCGGCATCGTTGAGCTCGGAGTAGGCGTTGGCGATTTCGCGGCCGCCGATGAACAGCTCGAAACGGTCGGTGACCGCCGGGTTGTCATCGTTGCGACGCGCCAGAGGCGAGACCTCGAACGGGTACTCGGTGATGAAGTGCGGCTGTTCCAGCTTGTGCTCGACCAGCTCTTCGAAAATCATCACCTGAAGCTTGCCCAGGCCTTCGTGACCGAGCACCTTGGCACCGGCCTCTTTGGCGATCGTGCGGGCGCGCTCGACGTCTTGCAGGTCGGCGGCGGTGAGGTCCGGGTTGTACTTGAGGATCGAATCGAACACCGACAGGCGCACGAACGGCTCGCCGAAGTGGAACACCTTGTCGCCGTACGGCACGTCGGTGCTGCCCAGCACTTTCTGCGCCAACTCGCGGAACAGCTCTTCGGTCAGGTCCATGTTGTCGCGGTAGTCGGCGTAGGCCTGGTAGAACTCGAGCATGGTGAACTCGGGGTTGTGCCGGGTCGAGACGCCTTCGTTACGGAAGTTGCGGTTGATCTCGAAGACTTTCTCGAAACCGCCCACCACCAGGCGCTTCAGGTACAGCTCCGGCGCGATGCGCAGGAACATGGCCATGTCCAGGGCATTGTGGTGGGTCTCGAACGGCTTGGCCGCCGCGCCGCCGGGAATGGTCTGCAGCATCGGCGTCTCGACTTCGAGGAAGTCGCGCTCGATGAGGAACTGACGGATGTGCGAAATAACCTGCGAGCGTACGCGGAAGGTATGGCGGGTGTCTTCGTTGACCATCAGGTCGACGTAGCGCTGGCGGTAGCGCTGCTCGGTGTCGGTCAGGCCGTGGTGCTTGTCCGGCAGCGGGCGCAGGGATTTGGTCAGCAGGCGCACGTCGGTCATCTCGACGTACAGATCGCCTTTGCCGGAACGGGCCAGGGTGCCTTCGGCGCTGATGATGTCGCCCAGGTCCCAGGTCTTCACGGCGGCCAGGGTCTCGGCTGGCAGGGTCTTGCGGTTGACATAGACCTGGATGCGCCCGGTCATGTCCTGGATCACCATGAACGAGCCACGGTTGAGCATGATGCGACCGGCGACCTTGACCGGAATCGCTGCGGCTTCCAAGGCTTCCTTGGTCTGGTCGGCGTACTGCTTCTGCAGGTCGTCGCAGTAGCTGTCGCGGCGGAAGTCGTTGGGGAAGGCCTGGCCCTTGGCGCGTTCGGCTGCCAGCTTTTCCTTGCGCAGGGCGATGAGGGCGTTTTCTTCCTGTTGCAGGTCTTGGGCTTCGGTCTTGAGGTCGCTCATTTCGTCATTCTTTCCATCAGGTGTTCGTGGCCCTCGCGGGTGAGGGATCGCCGGGTCGCCGGACCGCCTGGCCGGCACGCGGCGACGGTACCGGCCAGGGGCTGCAGACTTACAGGCCCTGCTTGAGGCTGGCTTCCAGATACTGGTCGATGTCGCCGTCCAGCACCTTGTTGCAGTCGCTTCGCTCGACGCCGGTACGCAGGTCCTTGATGCGCGAGTCATCCAGCACGTACGAGCGGATCTGGTGGCCCCAGCCGATGTCCGATTTGCTGTCTTCCAGCGCCTGGGACGCGGCGTTGCGCTTCTGCATCTCCAGTTCGTACAACTTGGCCCGCAGCATCTTCATGGCGGTGTCCTTGTTGGCGTGCTGGGAGCGTTCGTTCTGGCAGGCCACCACGGTGTTGGTCGGCACGTGGGTGATCCGCACCGCCGAGTCGGTGGTGTTGACGTGCTGGCCACCGGCACCGGAGGAGCGGTAGGTGTCGACGCGCAGGTCCGACGGGTTGATGTCGATCTCGACCTTGTCGTCGATCTCGGGAGACACGAACACGGCCGAGAACGAGGTGTGACGACGGGCACCGGAGTCGAACGGGCTCTTGCGCACCAGACGGTGCACGCCGATCTCGGTGCGCAGCCAACCGAAGGCGTACTCGCCCTTGATGTGCACGGTGGCGCCCTTGATGCCGGCGACCTCGCCTTCGGACAGCTCGATGATGGTGGCATCGAAGCCGCGCTTGTCGGCCCAGCGCAGGTACATGCGCAGCAGGATGTTGGCCCAGTCCTGCGCTTCGGTGCCGCCGGAGCCTGCCTGGATGTCGACGTAGGCGTTGTTCATGTCCATTTCGCCGCTGAACATGCGGCGGAATTCGAGCTTGGCCAGCTCGGTCTCCAGGCCGTCCAGCTCGGCGACCACATCGGCGACAGCGCCTTCATCGTCTTCCTCGACGGCCATGTCGAGCAGGTCCTTGCAGTCGGCCAAGCCGCCAGACATCTTGTCCAGGGTCTCGACCACCTGCATCAGCATGGCGCGCTCACGGCCCAGGGCCTGGGCGTACTCGGGCTTGTTCCAGACGTTGGGGTCTTCCAGCTCGCGATTGACTTCGATCAGGCGGTCATGCTTGTGATCGTAGTCAAAGATACCCCCGAATCGACTGGGACCGCTCGGTGAGGTCCTTGATGGTATTGAGGATCGGTTGGATTTCCATGGTCGGGGGCTCTCGTGCGGGATTCGGTGAAAAGCCGGAGAGTATAAACGACTCTGCCGGCTGGCGGCAGGCCATCCGGCGCTGCGCATCATCGATCCAGGCCGCGCCTCAGGCCACCACGACCCGATTGCGGCCCTCGGCCTTGGCCTGGTACAGCCCCTTGTCCGCCGCCGAAATCAACTGCCGACAATGGCTGCCGATTTCCGGCGTCTGGGTGGCCAGCCCGATGCTCACGGTCAGCCGCGCGTCGGGTTGCGGGCGGGTGTGGGCGATGTCCAGGGCCAGCACGGTCTGGCGCAGTTTCTCGGCGACCAGGCGCGCGCCGCCCGGCGAAGTGTTGGGCAGCACCAGGGCGAACTCTTCGCCCCCGTAGCGGGCCGGCAGGTCGCTGGGGCGCGAGCAGGAGCGGCGGATGGCGTCGGCCACCTGGCGCAGCGCCTCGTCGCCGGCCAGGTGGCCGAAGGTGTCGTTGAAGGCCTTGAAGTAGTCGACGTCGATCATCAGTAGCGACAACTGCTGCTGTTCGCGCATGGCGCGGCGCCATTCCAGCTCCAGGTACTCGTCGAAGTGGCGGCGGTTCGACAATGCGGTCAGCCCGTCGGAGTTCATCAGCCGCTGCAGCATCAGGTTGGTGTCGAGCAGTTGCTGCTGGCTCACGCGCAGGGCGCGGTAGGCTTCGTCGCGTTGCAGCAAGGTCATGTAGGAGCGCGAGTGGTAGCGGATGCGCGCCACCAGCTCGATGGTGTCGGGCAGCTTGACCAAGTAGTCGTTGGCGCCAGCGGCGAAGGCCGCGCTTTTCACCAGCGGGTCTTCCTTGGTCGACAGGACGATGATCGGGATGTCCTGGGTGGCCGGGTTGTTGCGGTATTCGCGCACCAGGGTCAGGCCGTCGAGGCCCGGCATGATCAGGTCCTGCAGGATCACCGTGGGCTTGATGCGGATGGCCTGGGCCACTGCCTGGTGCGGGTCGGCGCAGAAGTGGAAGTCGATGTTGTCTTCCTGGGCCAGCCCGCGGCGTACCGCCTCGCCGATCATGGCCTGGTCGTCGACCAGCAGCACCATCGCCGAATTCTCGTCGGCGCCGTTGAAGCCCTCCAGCTGTAACTCACTCATGCCTGTTCACCTGGCCTGTACCGATGTCACGGCACGACTCAACTATCGTCATTTTGAAAAGATTTCCGTCAGGCGCCCGGCGATGCGTTCCAACGGGCGGATTTCCACAGCGGCACCGATCGCCGCCGCAGCTTTGGGCATGCCATACACGGCGCTGCTCTGCTGGTCCTGGGCCAAGGTCAGGAAACCGTGCTCGCGCATCAGTTTCAGGCCCTGGGCGCCGTCGCGGCCCATGCCGGTGAGCAGCACCCCGACCGCATCGCCGCTCCAGTAGCGCGCCACGCTTTCGAAGAACACGTCGATCGACGGCCGGTAGATCTCGTTGACCGGCTCGGGCGTATAGGCCAGCGTGCCGTTCTGCAACAGCCGCAGGTGATGGTTGGTGCCGGCCAGCAGCACTTGCCCCGGCTGCGGCGTCTCGCCCTCCTGGGCCAGACGCACCGGCAGGCCCGAGGCTCCGGCCAGCCAGTCGGCCATGCCGCTGGCGAACACTTGATCCACATGCTGGACCAACACGATGGCCGCCGAGAAATTCTTCGGCAGCCCCTTGAGCAGTACCTCCAGCGCGGCCGGCCCGCCGGCCGACGAGCCGATCGCCACCAAGGTGCGGCGTTGCGTGTCCTGACGCGGTGCGGTGGTGACCGTGCGCGCGGTTGCAGGCTTTTGCTGGCCGATCAGCCAACTGATGTTGAGGATCTTGCGCAACAAGGGCGCCGCGGCTTCGCGCGGATCGCCTGCGCCCAGCGCGGGCGTGTCCACCACATCCAGCGCGCCGTGGCCCATGGCTTCGAACACGCGGTGCACGTTCTGCTTGCGGTCCACCGTGACGATGACGATGGCGCAGGGGGTCTGCGCCATGATCAGCCGCGTGGCCTCCACCCCGTCCATGACCGGCATGATCAGGTCCATCAACAGCAGGTCCGGCGTCTGCTCCAGGCAACGCGTGACCGCCTCGGCGCCGTTGCTGGCCACCCACACCACCTGGTGCGCCGGTTCCAGGGCAATGGCGCGGCGCAGGGCCTCCACGGCCATGGGCATGTCGTTGACGATGGCGATCTTCATCCCTGGGCTTCTCCAATGAGCTCGACCACCGCATCCAGCAGCGCATCATCATGGAAGCTGGCTTTGGCCAGGTAGTAGTCGGCACCAGCGTCCAGCCCGCGGCGACGGTCCTCTTCGCGGTCCTTGTACGACACCACCATCACGGGCAATGACTGCAACCGATTGTCGCGCCGCACCAGGGTCACCAACTCGATGCCGTCCATGCGCGGCATGTCGATGTCAGTGATCAGCAAATCGAAATCGTCGCTGCGCAGGGCGTTCCAGCCGTCCATGCCGTCCACCGCCACGGCCACCTCATATCCGCGGTTGCCGAGCAGCTTGCGCTGCAGCTCGCGCACGGTCAGCGAATCGTCGACCACCAGCACGCGCTTGCGCGCCTGGCCCGGCCCTTGCGCGCCGCGTTCGATGCGCTCCAGGCGCCCGGTGGTGAGCAGCTTTTCCACCGAGCGCAGCAGGTCTTCGACGTCGATGATCAGCACCACCGAGCCGTCGTCGAGCAAGGCGCCGGAGGAAATGTCCTGGACCTTGCCCAGGCGCGGGTCGAGCGGCATCACCACCAGCACCCGCTCGCCGACCAGGCGCTCGACGGCCACGCCATACAACTGGTCATGCTCGCGAATCACCACTACCCGCAGGCTGCTCCGCTCGTCTTGCGCAGGCGGGCGATTGAGCAACTGACTGGCCGCGACCAGGCCGATGTGGCGGTCTTCGTGCCAGAAGTGCTGGCGCCCTTCGATCTGCACGATGGCCTCGGCCGGCACGTCGAGGGTGCGTTCGATGTGTACCAGCGGGAAGGCGTAGGCTTCGCCGCCGACCTCCACCACCAGACTGCGCACCACCGACAGCGTCAGCGGCACCTCGATATGGAAGCGACAGCCCTGCCCCGGCGTGTGGCTCAGGGCGATGGCTCCACGCAGGTTGCGCACCATGTGCTGCACCGCATCCAGGCCGACGCCGCGGCCCGACACCTCGGTGACCTGGTCGCGCAGGCTGAAGCCGGGCAGGAACAGGAAGCTGAGCAGTTCCTCCTCGCTCATCTGCGCCACGGTCTCGGCTGGCGACAGGGCGCGGGTGACGATGCTGCGACGCAGGCGTTCCAGATCGATGCCGGCGCCGTCGTCGGTCAGCTCCAGCACCAGCAGACCGGCCTGATGCGAAGCGCGCAGACGGATCTCCCCCGCTTCGGGCTTGCCGGCGCGCAGACGCTGCTCGGGCGCTTCGATGCCGTGGTCGACGGCATTGCGCAGCAGATGGGTCAAAGGCGCATCGAGCTTCTCCAACACCTCGCGATCGACCTGGGTCTTCTCGCCGTCGATCTGCAAGCTCACCTGCTTGCCCAGCGAACGGCCCAGGTCGCGGACCATGCGGCCCTGGCCGGTGAGCACGTCGGCGAAGGGGCGCATGCGACAGGCCAGCGCGGTATCGTAGAGCAGTTGCGCGCGTTGGCTGGCCTGCCAGCCGAACTCGTCGAGGTCGGCGGCCTGCTGGGCGAGGATCTGCTGGGTTTCGACCAGCATGCTTTGGGTCTGCGCCAGCGCTTCGAGCACCTCGGGGCTTTGCCCGCCACTTTCGAGCTGCGCCTTGAGCCCTTCGAGGGCGCGCAGACCTTGGCCGTGCATGCGTTTGAGGCGCTGCAGGGTGGCCAGGTAGGGCTTGAGCCGTTGGGTTTCCACCAGCGACTTGCTCGACAGGTCGAGCAGGCTGTTGAGCCGGTCGGCGGTAACCCGCAACACGCGCTCGCCGCCCTCCCCCGCGCTACGTCGTGGTCCCGGCTCGACGCTGGGCTCGGCCGGTGCACGCGCCGGCCCGGCCACACTGGGCGTGGGTAGCGCAGGCGCAGACGTCTGCATGGGCGGCGGTAGGTGGCGGCCGGCAGCGGCCTGGGCTGCCGGATCGAGCAGGCTGGCCATCTGGCCGAGGAACGGCGCGACCGCCGTCGCTGCCGCCGTGTCGCCAGGGGTGGCGATACGCATCAGCAGGTCGGTGCCCTGCAACAAGGCATCGATGTGCTCGGGGCGCAGCAGCAAGCGCCCTTCCTGCGCCGCCACCAGGCAGTCCTCCATCACATGAGCGACGCTGACCCCGGCATCGATGCCGACGATCCGCGCCGCGCCCTTGAGCGAGTGCGCCGCACGCATGCAGGCTTCGAGCTGGTCGGCCTGGGTCGGGCTGCGCTCCAGGGCCATCAGGCCGGCGCTGAGCACCTGAGTCTGCGCCTCGGCTTCCAGGCCGAAGAGTTCGAGCAACGAGGCATCGCGCATTTGCTCGGGGGTCATGACAGGCTCCGGTCGACGGCCGACAACAACTGGCGCTCATCGAGGATGCGCACGCTGCGGCCCCGCCACTGCAACACGGCCAAGGTGAATTCGGCGCCGTTGCGGTCGCTGTGCAGGCGCGCCGGGTCGAGCCGATGGATGCCGTCCACCTCATCGACCGGCAACACCACCGGCCCACCTTCGGCCGAGAGGATGAGCATGCGCGGCAGGCTGCGCGTGGCGCGCTCCATGGCAGGCGCAGGCGCCAGCCCCAGAAGCTGGGTGAGCGACAGGCACGGCACCAGCGCGCCACGCACGTTGACCACGCCTTGCAAGGCCCGCGCGCGCTGGTGCGGCAAGGCATGCACGCGTTGGGTGGGTGCGATTTCGGCCAGGCACGCGGTGGCCAACGCCATCCACTCCTCGCCCAGGCGCAGCAGCAGCATCGAACGGCCGCTGTCCTCCTCCATGGGGAGCGGCGGATCGAGCTGCTCGTCGGCCATCAGCGCATAACGGTCGAGCAACCGCGTGGCCGCCTCGGCATAGACCTCGCAGTTGCGGCAGTGGATGTGCCGGGCGAGCAGCGGGCATTGCTTGTCGCCCTGCACCCCAATGCGGTTCCAGCAATCGTCGATGAGCTGGTCGGTTTGTGCCACTACGTTCAGAACATCCATCTCGCTCATCCGTCAGCCCTCCGGCCGGCGCGCGCGGCACGCTCCTGCAAGCGCCGCGCGCCGCTGTGGTCGCCCTGCGCGGCGAGCAATGCGGCCAGGTGCATCAGCGCTTCGGAGTGCTGCGGTTCCAGATACAACGTCTTGCGGTAATGCGCCAGGGCCTGCACGGTATCGCCCTCGGTGTCGCTGAGCAGGCCCAGCCAGTAATAGACCTGGGCCTTGGGCGCGAACTGGCGCAGGTACTGTTCGCAACTGACGCGGGCTTGACGGCTGTCGCCGGCATTGGCCTGCGCTGCGATGTGTGCCAGCAGGGCAGCTTCGTTCTGCGTTGGCGTGCTCGCGGTCGGCGCGCTGGGGTGGGCCAAGCGCGGCGTTGCCGCAACCTGCGCTCGGGCCGAATCGGATCGAGACGCACTTGGTCGGACCGTTTCGGAGAGGGTGGCGCCAGACCGGGTCGCGCCAGACCGGGTCGCGCCAGACCGGGTCGCGCCAGACCGGGTCGCGCCAGACCGGGTCGCGCCAGACCGGGTCGCGCCAGACCGGGTCGCGCCAGACCGAGCAGGCTGCGCAGGTAGTGCCTGTTGCAGCGACTGGGCCTGGCCGGGCACGGTGCGTGGTAGCGGACATTGCGCGGCAGTGGGCGTCTGCTCGCGCACATAGGCGAAGGATTGGGCGATGCCCGCCGGGCGCATGCCCAGACGCGCCAGCAGGCTGCCCTCGGCCGGGCCGATGAACAGCACGCCGTTGGCCGCCATCAGGCGCTTGAGCACTTCGAACACACGCTGTTGGGTGGGCAGGTCGAAATAGATCAGCAGGTTGCGGCAGAAGACGAAGTCGTACAGGCCCTCGCGCGACAACAGCGCCGGGTCGAGGACATTGCCCACTTGCAGGGTCACCTGACGCCGTACCCGCTCGTGCAACCGCTGGCCCCCTTCGCACTCATCGAAATGGCGAGCCTTGAAGGCCTGCTCGCCGCCGCGGAACGAATTGCGTCCATACAGCGCCTGCTCGGCCTTGGCGATGGACAACGGGCTGATGTCCAGCGCATCGATGCTGAAGCTGTCCGGCGTAAGACCGCCATCGAGCAGGGCCATGGCGATGGAATAGGGTTCCTCGCCGGTCGAGCACGGCAGGCTGAGCAACCGCAGCGGCCGTTCCCGGCCCGCCTCGGCCAAGCGCTTGCGGGCCAGGCTCAGCAGGGCTGCGAAGGACTCGGCATAGCGGAAGAACCAGGTCTCGGGAACGATCACCGCCTCGATCAGCGCCTGTTGCTCGGCGGCCGACTGCTGCAAGCGCAGCCAATAGTCGTCGAGGTCGTGGGCCTGTACCGCCACGCAGCGCTGCTGCAAGGCCCGTTCGACCATGGCGGCGCCGACCGAGTCGACGTCCAGGCCGATGCGCTGCTGCAGGAAACGGAAGAAACGCGTGTCGTTCATCGCCTGCCCTCGGCGCCGACCCGCGGGAACAGCAACTGGCGCACGGCGTCGGTCAGCAGGTCGTTGACCTGGATGCGCTGCACCAGGCCACGCTCGTCCTCGCGGACCGGCCCCAGGTAGGTGGCGTCGGGATTGTCCAGCCCATAGGGCTGGAACTCGTCGGCGTGACAGCGCAGGGTGTCGCTGGCCTGCTCGAGGATCAGGCCCAGTTGCAGGTCGCGGCCATCGCCCGGCCGGTAGTGCACACGCACCAGGCGCGTGCTGGTGCGCTGCTGCGAAGGTGTGGCGAAGGTCAGTTGCGCCAGATCGATCACCGGCACCAGCACGCCGCGATGGGCGAACACCCCGGCCACCCAGGCTGGAGCCCGGGCAATGGGCTTGAGCGGGCGGTGGTGCAGGACCTCGATCACTTCGCGCACGTCCAGGGCGAAGCGCTCGGCATTGAGCCGAAACAGCAGGTACAGGTTGCCCTTGCCGGTGCGCGCAGGCGCCACGCGATCATGCGAGTCGGTCATGGCGGCTCAGACTTTGAACCGCGAGACGCCGCCGCGCAGGCCGGCGGCCACCTGGCTCAGCTCGTCGATGGCGAAGCTCGCCTGGCGCAGCGATTCCACGGTCTGCGTGCTGGCATCGCTGAGCTGGGCCAGCGCCTGGTTGATCTGCTCGGCGCCGGTGGCCTGGGCCTGCATGCCTTCGTTGACCATCAGCACACGCGGCGCCAGGGCCTGCACCTGCTGGATGATCTGCGTCAACTGCTCGCCGACCTGGGTGACTTCGAACATGCCGCGGCGCACCTCTTCGGAGAACTTGTCCATGCCCATGACTCCGGCCGACACCGCCGACTGGATCTCGCGCACCATCTGCTCGATGTCGTAGGTGGCCACGGCTGTCTGGTCGGCCAGGCGCCGCACTTCGGTGGCGACCACGGCGAAACCGCGGCCGTACTCACCGGCTTTTTCGGCTTCGATGGCGGCATTGAGCGACAGCAGGTTGGTCTGGTCAGCGACCTTGACGATGGTCACCACCACTTGATTGATGTTGCCGGCCTTCTCGTTGAGGATGCCCAGCTTGGCGTTGACCAGCTCGGCCGCGCCCATCACCTGGTGCATGGTGTCCTCCATGCGCGCCACGCCCTGCTGCCCGGCGCCCGCCAGGCTCGAAGCCTGGTCGGCGGCGTTGGTCACTTCGCTCATGGTGCGCACCAGGTCGCGCGAGGTAGCGGCGATTTCCCGCGAGGTGGCGCCGATCTCGGTGGTGGTGGCCGCAGTTTCGGTGGCGGTGGCCTGCTGCTGCTTGGAGGTGGCGGCGATCTCGGTCACCGAGGTGGTCACCTGCACCGAAGAACGCTGGGCCTGGGCCACCAGGTTGGCGAGGGCCTCGGCCATCTCGTTGAAACCGGTCTCGATGACGCCGAACTCGTCGCGCCGCGCCAGGTTCAGGCGCATGCTCAAGTCCCCCGAGCGCAGACGGTCGAGGGCCTGCACGATCTTGTGCATGGGGTCGAAGATCGCGCGCATCAGCAACAGCCCGCAGATGCCGGCGGCCATGATCGCCAGCACCAGCGACACGCTCATGCTGAACTTGGCCGTGGCCACGGCATCGACGATGTCGCGCGAGGCATCGTTGGCGCGGTCGCGGTTGCGCTCGATGACTTCGTTGAGGTGTTTGCGCCCTTCGGCCCAGGCCGGCGTGAGCACCTCGATGATCAGCCGCTCGGCCTCGGCGTAGTTCTGCTCGCGGTAGGTCTGCAACACTTGCCCGACCAGCTCCACGTAGCGCTGCTGCATCGCCACGAAGGCATCGAAACTGGCGCGGTCTTCGGGCGTACGGATGGTCTGCTGGTAGTTGGCCATCGATTGCTGCAAGCGCTGCTCGAAACTCTTGAACATCTCCACGTCGGCCGTCGTGATCTCACGATGACGCGACAACCCGACCAACTGCTGGCTGCTGACGTAGCTGTCGACCCAGGCGCTGCGGATCATCGAGCTGTAGTACACGCCCGGAATGCTGTCCGAACCCACCGCCTCCTCGCTGGACTCGATGGCCATCAGGCGCGAGTAGGCGGCCACGATCATCAGCAGCATGATGGCGATGATCACGGCGAAACTCGCCAGGATCCGTTGGCGCATGGTCCAGTTCTTCACGTTCAGCCCTCGGCGACACTCTAGGAGCGGGAAAAATCGCCAGAGTATAGCCCAGCCTTCCTACACGTTTGCGCGATAGTTCTTACGACTCGCGCCTCTTATTCCTTACGGAATCGGGCCAAGCCGTGATGAACAGTGGCGTGCGCGAGCAGAACTTGATGTGCCGATCAAGATAAAAAACATGGCAGGTAGCCAGTATCCTGCGCGTCGGCGTGTCGATGCCGCAGCCGACACGTGAGCCGTAGCCGCCCAGGGTCGAGCACGCTGCGAGCCGATCATCGGACTTGCCTGCGAACGGCACCTCGCAGGGGGGCAAGGCGGTGCACACATGTGCACCGCCACCCTCTTGCAGCCTCAGAACGGGTTGACCCAATACCTCGGCCGCTCCCCGGCCAAGGCCCCGAGCAGATTGTCCACCGCGCAGCGGGCCATCGCTTCACGGGTTTCGTGGGTCGCCGAGCCGATGTGCGGCGTCGCCACCACGTTGTTCAACTGCAACAGCGGCGAGTCGGCCGGCAGCGGCTCCTGCTCGAAGACGTCCAAGCCCGCGCCGCCGATGCGTCCATCGCGCAAGGCCTCGATCAACGCCGCTTCGTCGACCACGCGCCCGCGGGCGATGTTCACCAGAATCGCCCCGGGCTTCATCAGCGCCAGTTCCCGGGCGCCGATGAGGCCTTCGGTGCTGGCGCTCAAGGGTACGGTCAGGCAGACGAAGTCGGCTTCGCCCAGCAACGCGTCGAGGCTGCGATAGCGTGCCCCGTGGCGTGCCTCGGCGTCGGGCTTGCGCTGGTTGCTGTGGTACAGCACGCGCATGCCGAAGCCGGCGGCGGCCCGTCGCGCCAAGGCGTCGCCGATGCGGCCCATGCCGACGATGCCGAGGGTCTTGCCTTGCACGTCGGTGCCGAAATGCGCCGGCCCCAGGCTCTTATGCCAATGGCCGTCGCGCACCCAGTTGGCCAGCTCCACGACCCGCCGTGCGCTGGCCAGGAGCAGCGCGAAGCCCGTGTCGGCGGTGGTTTCGGTGAGTACGTCCGGGGTGTGGGTGAGCATCACCTTGCGCCGCGTCAGGTCGGGGATGTCGTAGTTGTCCACGCCCACCGAGATGCTCGACACTACTTGCAGGTCTGGCGCCAGGTCCAGCAAGTCGCCGCGCAAGGGCAGGCTGGCGCCGAGCAGGCCGTGGGCGCCTGGCAAGGCATCGCGCAGGCGGGCCGGCCCATCGCTGGCGGTGAGGTCCACCTGGGTGACGGCGACGTGCCGTTCCAGCCGCTCGAGCAGCGCAGGGGACAGCGTTTTGTACACGACGATACGTTTGTTCATGTCAGTTCCTAATGGCTGGTCGCCAGCGGTGCGGCGCCCATGGCGTCGCGCCTGGCGCCATGGGGCGGTTTGAAGGCGGCGGTCAGCGCCACGGCGAGCAGCAGCGCCCCGGCCATGAACAGGTACGAACTACCCGGCCCGCCAGTGATGCCGTTGAGGTAGCCCACCAGCCACGACCCGCCGAACGAGCCCAGCGCGCCCATGCTGTTGATCAAAGCCATGGCGCCGCCGGCGACGTTGCTCGGCAGGATTTCCGGCACGATGGCGAAGAACGGCCCATAAGGCGCATACATGCACGCACCCGCGATGACCAGCAACGCGTACGACAGCCAGAAATGCTCGGTGCCCAATGCGTAGGAGCCATAGAACGCCACGGCCGCGATCAGCAGCGGCGGCCAGACGAAACGCTTGCGCACTTGCAGCCGGTCCGAGGCCCAGGACACGCCGACCATCGCCAGCACGGCCGCAAGGTACGGCACCGAGGCCAGCCAGCCCGCTGCGACGATGTCGACCTGGGCAGCCTGCTTGAGGATCGACGGCAGCCACAGCACGAAGCCGTACACACCGATGCTCCAGCAGCAGTACTGCAGCGACAGGAGGATCACCTGGGGCGAGCGGAAGGCCTCGCGGTAGTTCTTCACCGGTTTCAGCCCCTGCTGCTCGTCGGCCAACGCCTGTGCCAAGCGCGCTTTGTCTTGCTCGCCGAGCCATTTCGCCTGGGCCGGCCGATCGTCCACCAGATGCCACCAGACGAAGGCCCAGAGCACCGCCGGCAAGCCTTCGATGATGAACATCCAGCGCCAGTCCAGGTGCTTGATCAGGTAGCCGGACACCACTGACATCCAGAGGATGGTCACCGGGTTGCCGAGCATCAGGAAGGTGTTGGCCCGCGAGCGCTCGGCGCGGGTGAACCAATGGCACAGGTACACCAGCATCGCCGGCATCACCACCGCCTCCACCACGCCGAGCAGGAAGCGGATGGCGATCAGCAGGTAGACGTTGCTGACCATACCGGTGAGGGTGGCCAGGCCGCCCCAGAGGATCAGGCTGACGAAGATCAGCTTCTTGACGCTGCCCTTCTGCGCGTAGAGCGCACCGGGCACCTGGAAGAAGAAATAGCCCAGGAAGAATAGCGCCCCCAGCAGCGAAGAGAGCGCCGGGGTGATCTGCAGGTCGTCGGCCATCCCTGAGGCCGCAGCGAAGCCGTAGTTGGCGCGGTCCAGGTAGGCCAGGCTGTAGGTGATGAAGACGATGGGAATCAGGTACCACCAGCGCCGCGGCGCGAGTTTGTTCGAGTGCATGGCATTGCTCCTGAGCGAATTGTTGTTGTCTCAGCAGGCCGGCGAGCCGGCGATGTTCATCAGGCGCTGGCGCGCAACTCATGGGCGGCCAGTTCTTCGCGCAGCGGCAGGCCCTCCATGTCGCCCAGGCTCTGTACGGCGCGGCTGCCGCACCAGTTGCCGCGGGCCACGGCCTGCGCCAGGGGCAGGCCGTCGAGCAGCGCACTGATCACGCCCACGGCGAAGGCGTCGCCGGCACCGACGGTGTCGATGACCTTGGCCACCGGTACCGGGGCGACCAGGCCTTCGCCGGCTGCGTCGCGGTAGTAGGCACCCTGCTCACCCAGCTTGATCGCCACGCGCTGCACACCTTGGTCGAGGTAGAACGCGGCGATGTCGGCGGGCGTGGTCCAGCCGGTCAGCACCCGGCCTTCCTCGAGGCCCGGCAGCACCCAATGCGCCTTGATCGCCAGGGCGTTGATCTCGCGCACCATGGTCTGGCGGTCCGGCCACAAGGACGGACGCAGGTTGGGGTCGAAGGAAACGCTCGCGCCCGCTGCGCGCATACGCTCGATCAGCGCATGGGACAGCTGCCGGCAACGCTCGGACAGGGCCGGGACGATGCCGGTGGCGTGCAGGTGGCGTGCCTGGGGCAAGGCGTCGTCCAGATCTTCGATCGACAACTTGCTCGCCGCCGATCCGGCGCGGAAGTATTCGACCGCCGGATCGCCACCGTCGTCGCGACGGGCCTTGAGCTGGAAGCCGGTGGGATGGCAGGGATCGACCGCCACCTGGCTGCAGTCCAGGCCTTCGCGGCGCAGGCTGGCGAGCACGAAGCGGCCCAGCGCATCGTCCCCCACACGACTGAGCCAGCGCACCCGCCAGCCCAGACGCGCCAGGCCGATCGCCACGTTGCTGTCAGCGCCGGCGATACGCCGGCCGAAGGTCTCCACTTGGTCCAGGTCGCCCGTTTGCTGGGCCACGAACATCGCCATGGTTTCGCCGAAACACAGCACGTCATGCTCAGGCATGGCTCACCTCCGGTTGGGTACCGAGCCTTGCCAGTGCGCTGGCGTGCAGACGGGTCACGGCGGTGAGGTCGGCGCCGACCAGCGGATATTCCACGGCCCGCGGCACTCCTGGCGGAAAACACGCGAACAAGCGCTGCCAGTCCGACAGTTCGCTCGGCTGCGGCGGTACGGCGACCAGGCGGCCATCGGAGTGGCGCGCCACTGCCTTGCAATGCACGTAGCGCACCCAGCCCCCCAGGTGACGCGCCGCATGCGCGGCCGATTCGCCTTGCCATTGCCAGTTGCCGATATCGAAGGTCATGCCTACCGGCAGTGCAGCCTGTTGTGCGCGCTGGAAGAAGCTCAACAGCCCCTCGAGCCGACCGCCATGCGCGGTCTGGTCGTTTTCCACCAGCAGCAGTGGGTCGCCCGGCTTGAGCCACGGGCCAAGGTCGGCCAGGTCGCACTCGGCGCGGAAATGCCCGAGCGATACCTTGAGTGCGACGGCGCCCAAGGCCCGAGCCGTGGCCAGAGCCTGTGGCAACTGCGGATCGGGTCTGCCATGGCGCGTCCATAACTCTAGAGGCGCCGAGTACAGGCATTCCAGGCCGCGGCTGGCGATCATGGCCTTGAGCAAGGCAGTGTCGGGCGGTTCGGTGAACAATTCTTCGCGCAGTTCGACGCGATCGACGCCAGCGTCGGCCAGCACGTCGACGAAAGCGGCCTGACCACGCGTGCGCACCTGTTCGGCGCCGTAGCTGGAAAGGCTGATGGAAACAGGATTGGGCTGCATTGTTATTGTCCTCGTCTGCTTCGGATGAAACCGGTTTCATTTTTAGCGCAGCGGCAGGCTGCGGTGTGTCATTGCAATCTCGTCAAGGGGTAAGGGAGGTGGAACCACGCACGATCAGCTGCGCTTTGAAATCCAAGCGTCGCGCTGACCCTTCACTGCCGCGCAGGCGTTCGAGCAGGCACTCGAACGCGGCCGCGCCGATGCGCTCGGTGGGTTGGGCCAGGGCGGTGATGCCAGGGCCGACCAGCGGACACCAGTCCAGTTCGTCGATGGCGACCAGGCCCAGGTCGCGGCCCAACGCCCGCCCTGTCGCCTGCAAGGCGCGGGTCACGGCCAGCGTAGCGACGCCATTGAATGTGAGCAGCGCCTGGGGGCCGTGCCGGTCGCTGGCTAGATGCTGCTCGAGCGCTTGCGGCAATTGGGCATCGAGGCTCAGCACGCGGCCGCGCATATCGGCGCGCCGTTGCAAGGAGGCGGTGAAGGCCTGCACGCGCTCATGCCGCGAACTGGTGCCGTCCAGCGGTTCGCCGACGGCGACGATGTCGCGGTAGCCCTGGGCCTGGAGGTGGTCCAGGGCCTGCTCGACGACGTCGATGTTGTCCAGCCCGACCATGTCGACCTGCAGATCAGCCAGTTGCCGATCCACCAGCACCATGGGCAGGCGGCGGTGCAGGTCGAGCAACTGGCGGGGCTGGTGGCCGAGGGTGTTCACGATCAAGCCTTCGACGTTGTAGGACTGCAGCGCTTCCAGGTGGTGACGCTCCTGCTCGTCGTCGCGGTTGGTGTTGCACAGCATCAGGCTGTAGCCGTGCTGGCGGCAGGCCGTTTCCACACCGCGGATCACTGCGACGGAATAGGGATTGAGAATGTCGGCGACCAGCATGCCGATCAGGCGCGTCTGTCCGCGCTTGAGGCCACGGGCCATCTGGTTGGGGCGGTAGCCCAGGTGCTGGATCACCTCGTCCAGGCGCCGGGCGGTGGCCTCGGCCAGCAACTGCCGGTCGCCGCCGATGAAGCGCGACACGGTGGCTTTGGACACACCGGCGGCTTTGGCGACCTGGCTGATGGTGACCCGAGGCTGGGTCGGAGGTGACAACGTATTCATTGCGAGCCTTATTGGCGTTGTAATGGGCAAATGAAACCGGTTTCAATACAGCAAATGTTTGAAGGTTCGTCAATCTATCTTTGGGCACATGCTGCATTCGGGCGCAATCCCCGCACCAAAACAGGACCCTCGACCGCTAAGGCTGTGTCGAGCTGCGAGATTGTCTTTTGAAATGGCGTTGTTTCCGACAGAATTCTTCGTAGCCCTGAGCCGCGAGTGGATTTTCTCATGATGAGTTTCGTTCGAGTCGGATACGGGTTGCGTTGGAGTCTGCCGTTGCTGGCGTTCATCGGCGCTTTCCTTCTGGGCTGGATTTTGCTGCAGCGTTTCGACGCGGATGCTCGGCGCATCGAGCAGATACGCACCGGCGAAGTGGCGACCACTTTTGCAGTGGCGGTGGAAAAAGTGCTCGAGCGGACGCTGACGGCCAACCGCACATTGGCGGTGATGGTCTATCAGGGGCACGGCCGTGTGCCGGACTTCACCGCCCTCGCGCATTTTCTGCTGCCGCTGTACAAGGGCGCCTATGCGTTTTCGCTAGCCCCGCAAGGCATCATCCGCCAGGTCGAGCCGCTGGACCGCAACTTGATCGTGCGCGACCACGACCTGCTCGAGTTCTACGACCGCAAGCAGGTCTTGGCAGCGCTGGACCCCAAGTCGCCTCGCCTGCAGTTCACCGGGCCGTTCACCTTGATCCAAGGACCGTTGGGCGCCATTGGCATGCTCCCAGTATTTCTACCGGATGCCGGTGGAAAACCGCGCTTCTGGGGCTATACGGTCGTCACCCTGACACTGCCCGAGGCGTTGGAAGACGCCAACTTGCCTGCCATCGAGGCTCAAGGCTATGCCTATGTGCTGTCGGGCATGGATGCCGAAACCGGCGAGCGTCGCGTACTGCTGCGCTCGCAAGAGGCACCGGTCGCGGGGCTGTGCCGCGATGTCGAGATCGGCGCCACGACGTGGAGCCTATGTGTCGCGCCGTTGCGCTCGACAGCGGCGGATGCCCGGCATTACTTCGAGTTCGGTTTGATCCTGCTGGGCAGCGCCTCGCTCGCCTGGCTGATGCATGCCCTGCTGAGCCTGCGCCAACGCCGTGCCGAACTGCTGCATCAGGCGCTGATCGACCCGCTCACCGGCCTGGCCAATCGCAGGCTGATGCTGCGGCGCCTGGAACAGGCCGCGCAGCGCAGCCGACGGCAAGGCAAGCGCTTTGCCTTGGCGTTGCTGGACCTGGACGGTTTCAAAGGCGTCAACGACCGCTTCGGCCATGGGCAAGGCGACCGGGTATTGATCACGGTCGCCCAGCGGTTGCAAGGCAAGGTGCGCAGTTACGACACGCTGGCACGACTGGGCGGCGACGAGTTCGTGTTGATTCTGGAGGATCTGTCCGGACGCGCCGAGTGCCGCACCATTCTCGATCGAGTGATCGCCGCCGTACGCGAGCCGATTGCCCTGGAGGGTGGCACCGGGCAAGTGCGTGCCAGCGTCGGCGTGAGGCTATGCGAACACGTCTGTGACGTTGACAGTGACAGCTTGCTCAAAGCGGCGGATGCCGCCATGTACCACGCCAAGCACTTGGGCAAGGACCGTTACATATTCGCCGATGAGATCGAAGCGCCAATGCCCGAGACGGGTTGGGAGGGCCACTCGCCTCCGCACGCGTGATCGGGCGCGGTCCAGCGATGGACCCTTTGCACGGCGAACCGAGGCTCTGGCTCAACGCCTTGGCTGCGCGATTGGCGCTCACGAAGACGATAGCGGTGCGAATGCAAGCATGAGCCAGACCCATGGGACAGGTTCGGGGGTCTAGGCCCGCACGATCACTGCGCACCGGCCAGGTGCGCCTGGTTTTCCAATTCTTGACGCAAGGCCGGATCGAGGCGCAGTTGCCGGGCCAGCTCATCGAGGTAGGCGCGCTCCATGAAGTTTTCCTGATCGACCACCATCAGGCTGGCGAGGAACATCTCGGCGGCCATCTCTGGGGTCTGCGCCGCTTGCGCCACTGTGGCCGGATCGAGCGGCTTGGCCAGTTCGGCCTGGAGCCATTGGCGCACTTCGGCATCGCCGTCCAGACGGCTGAATTCACCTTCGATCAAGGCGCGTTCGCGATCGTCGACATGGCCATCGGCCTTGGCTGCCGCTACAAGTGCCTGGAGAATCGCCTGGCTGTGCTGTTCGGCTTGATCAGCAGGGACACGGTCGAGGGTTTGCGGCTCACGGGGCGCAGTGTTGCCGGCAGTGACTTGGCCGGTCTGACTGGCCTGGTTGGCCTGCCAGGCGCCATAGGCCTTGTAGGCCAGCATGCCGAGCGCGGCCAGGCCGCCGTAGGTAATGGCTTTGCCGCCCATCTTGCGGGTTTTCTTGCCGCCGAGCAGCGCGCCCAATGCACCCGCGCCGAGCGCCTTGCCACCTACACCGGAGAGCAAGCCGCCGAGCCCGGCGCCCAATCCGCCCCCCAGGCCCGCGCCGCCACCGGTATGCGTACCGCTCGTTTTGCCGGCGTGTTGCTGGAGCAAGTCCTGGCCGGATTTGAGCAGTTGATCGAGCAGACCGCGTGTATTCATGGCAAATCTCCATAGACGGGATGAGGTATGCCAGGTAGGACTTGGGTGGCCCGATGGGCGTTCAGGAGTTGGCGCCAAGCGGCGGGAAAATTTGCTTCGAGATGTTGCTTGTGGACCGAGCGAGCGCTGTCGAGGGCCTGGGACTTGGAAGACGCCGGAGCGCAGCCAAGCACTCGATTGCAGACGTGGGTTCGAAGCGCTGCGTGGTGGGTCAGGGCCGCAGTGCGGCCCGCCCTCGATCAATCCCTCAGATCGGACTCATGGATCGGGCTGGACCGGCTGGTCGCGCGCTGGTACTGCGCAGGCCATGTCGCTTGGTGGCCGCCCAGGTCGTCATCGGCATGCAGGGGCCAGTACGGGTCGCGCAGCAGCTCGCGGGCCAGGAAGATCAGGTCGGCCTGACCGGTGCGCAAGATGTGCTCGGCCTGGGCGGGCTCGGTGATCATGCCCACGGTACCTGTAGGGATCTCCGCTTCCTTGCGCACGGATTCGGCGAAACGAGTCTGGTAACCCGGGCCGGTGGGGATTTCGGCGTTGGCCGAAGTGCCACCGGAAGACACGTCGATCAGATCGACGCCCATGGCCCGCAGGCGCCGCGCCAGTTCCACGGTTTCCTCGGGATTCCAGCCGTCTTCCACCCAGTCGGTGGCCGACACGCGTACGAACAGCGGCAACTCGGCTGGCCAGGCGTCGCGCATGGCCTGGGTGATTTCTAGGGTCAGGCGGATGCGGTTTTCGAACGAGCCGCCGTAGCTGTCACGGCGCTGGTTGCTCAGGGGCGAGAGGAACTGGTGCAGCAGGTAGCCGTGCGCAGCGTGCACTTCGACCACCTTGAAGCCTGCGGTCAGGGCGCGGTGCGTGGCGTCGACGAAGGCTTGGACGATATCGGCGATCTCAGCCTCGCTCAGTTCACGCGGCGCGGCATGCTCGGGGTCGAAAGCGATCGGCGACGGGCCTACGGTCTGCCAGCCGCCCTCGCCTTCCGGCACGCTGCCGTGTTCGCCGGTCCATGGGCGATGGGTACTGGCCTTGCGCCCGGCGTGGGCCAGTTGCAGACCCGGCACGGCGCCTTGTGCGGTGATGAAGCGGGTGATGCGCTGCAACGGCGCGATCTGCTCATCGTTCCACAACCCCAGATCGCCGGCCGTGATGCGGCCATCGGCGGTGACGGCGGTCGCTTCGGCGATCACCAGCCCGGCACCACCGACGGCGCGGCTGCCCAGATGCACCAGGTGCCAGTCGTTGGCCAGGCCGTCGGCCGACGAATACTGGCACATGGGCGAGACGACGATGCGGTTGGGCAACGTCAGTTGACGCAGGGTGTAGGGCTCAAGCAACAGGCTCATGGACAGACCTCCCAAGGGCTCCAAGGTTATGCGGCGCCGGGGACGCGTCTGACGACCGCCCCCACTACCGCTCTCAGAAACTAGACCTGTCCGGGCAGGCCAATGGTTCCACCGGATTGCCTACCCCGCCGCCACGTGGCACGAGCTGCACACCAGACCCTGTCAGCGCGCTTCGATGTGGGCGATCAGCAACTGCACGCTTTCGTTGCCGCGAAACTCGTTGACGTCCAGTTTGTAGGCCAGCTCCACCCAACGCACGCCGGGGTTGGGCCACACCTCGCGGTCCACGCCGAAGGCGATGCCGTCCAGGCGCAGCGACCCGCACTCGCTCTTGAGCACTACCTTCAGGTGCCGCTCGCCGACGATGCGTTGCTCCACCAGCTCGAACACCCCGTGGAACAGCGGCTCGGGAAAGTGCTGCCCCCAAGGCCCGGCATTGCGCAGGGCGCGGGCCAGTTCAAGGTGGAATTCCTCCACCGCCAGGGTGCCGTCGGACAACAGCCGCCCGGTCAGGTCGTCTTCGACCAGTTGCCGGCGCACCTCCTCGTCGAAGGCCTGGGCGAAGGTGGCGAAATGTTCGGCCGGCAGAGTCAGCCCCGCGGCCATGGCGTGGCCGCCGAACTTGCTGATCAGCGCCGGATGACGGGCCGCGACCGCATCCAGCGCATCGCGGATGTGGAAGCCCGGCACCGAGCGCGCCGAGCCTTTGTACAGACCGTCGCCGGCGTCGGCGAAGGCGATGGTCGGGCGGTGATAGCGCTCTTTCAGGCGCGAGGCGAGGATGCCGATCACGCCCTGGTGCCAGTCCGCGTCGAACAGGCACAGGCCGTAGGGCATGTCGTCCAGCGAGAGGTCCTTGAGCTGGGCCAGGGCTTCGCGCTGCATGCCTTGCTCGATGCTCTTGCGGTCCTGGTTAAGGCCGTCGAGCTCCTGGGCCATGGCCAGTGCCGTGGCCGGGTCTTCGCAGAGCAGGCATTCGATGCCCAGGCTCATGTCGTCCAGGCGACCGGCGGCGTTCAGCCGTGGGCCGAGGATGAAGCCGAGGTCGGTGGAGGTGAGGCGACGATGGTCGCGGCGCGCCACTTCCAGGATGGCCTTCAGGCCTGGGCGCGCCCGCCCTGCCCTGATCCGCTCCAGGCCCTGGTGCACGAGGATGCGGTTGTTGGCATCGAGCGGCACCACGTCGGCCACGCTGCCCAGCGCCACCAGGTCGAGCAGCTCGCCGATGTTCGGCTGCGGCTGATGCTCGTAGCGGCCCAAGCTGCGCAGGCGGGCGCGCAAAGCCATCAGCACATAGAAGATCACCCCGACGCCGGCCAGCGCCTTGCTGGGAAACTCGCAGCCCGGCTGGTTGGGGTTGACGATGGCGTCGGCCGCAGGCAATTGTGCGCCCGGCAAGTGGTGGTCGGTGACCAGCACCGTGAGGCCCGCCGCCTTGGCCGCCGCCACGCCCTCGACGCTGGAGATGCCGTTGTCCACGGTGATCAGCATCTGCGGCTGGCGCTGCAGGGCGACCTCGACGATTTCCGGAGTCAGGCCATAGCCGTATTCGAAACGGTTGGGCACCAGGTAATCGACGTGGGCGGCGCCCAGCAGACGCAAGCCCAGCACCCCGACCGTGCTGGCGGTGGCGCCATCGGCATCGAAGTCGCCGACGATCAACAGGCGCTGGCCCTGGTCGATGGCCGTCACCAGCAGGTCGACCGCAGCGTCGATCCCCTTGAGCTGCTGGTACGGCAGCAGGCGCGCCAGGCTCTTGTCCAGTTCGGCCTCGCTCTGCACGCCGCGGGCGGCGTACAGGCGGGTCAGCAGGGGCGGCAGGTTGCCCAGCACAGGCAACGGCGAAGGCAGTGCTCGAGGTTCGATACGCATGGGGTCTTGGGTAATCCGTGGAAAGTCAGGTCAGCCGCGCTCACCGAGCAGCCATTGCAGCTGCACTTCGTGCTGGCCGCGGTCGTCGGTGACGAACACCGTGCCTTCGCTGATCATCACGTCCCACTTGATCGTGCGCGGCATGTCCTTGGCCAGGGTTTCCAGCACCTCCTGCGGCACGGCGGCGATGTTCAGGTTCTTCAGCGACTTCACCGCGCCGACCACCTTGGTCTCCCAGACGCGCAGGCTGCCATAGGCCAAGAGGCTGGTGCGCTCGGTACGGCGCGAGCACCAGGTCAGACGCTCGGCGTCGGGCTGGCCGACTTCGATCCAGTGCAGGATGC
This sequence comes from Pseudomonas sp. MLB6B, assembly GCF_054508135.1. Taxonomy (NCBI): domain Bacteria; kingdom Pseudomonadati; phylum Pseudomonadota; class Gammaproteobacteria; order Pseudomonadales; family Pseudomonadaceae; genus Pseudomonas; species Pseudomonas sp. MLB6B. The sequence continues at coordinate 4,321,640 of NZ_CP199313.1, forward strand.
GATCGTCCAGGCTCTTTTCCCACAGTGCCGCCTCATCGACGTCTGACAGACCGCGACCGAACGACAGGTTTTCGTTGTACCAGAGCGCGTAGGCCAGCAAACGCACGGCCATGCGCTCTTCGGTTTCCGAAGGATGGCGGGCGATGGTCTGACGGACGTTTTCGTAAACGCCTCGGTCGAGGTCGGTCAGGTTCAGTTCGAATTTGTAGGTGGTTGACGGCTGGGCCATAGGAAGGGCTTCGTGCTCGATGTAAAAAAAGTCCGCCAGTCTAACCGATCGCGACCGCCAGCGGCTGACCGTCGACCCGACCGCGCCGTGCGGTACCGGCTGGTCGCCGCCTGTGATACAACCCCCCGCTCTGCCCCGCCGCCATGGAACCGCGCATGTCTACGCCCAGCAAACCCCTCGCCGGCCTCAAGGTCATCGAACTCGGCACCTTGATCGCCGGCCCTTTCGCTTCGCGCATCTGCGCCGAGTTCGGCGCCGAGGTGATCAAGGTCGAATCCCCCGACGGCGGCGACCCGCTGCGCAAATGGCGCAAGCTCTACGAGGGCACTTCGCTGTGGTGGTTCGTGCAGGCGCGCAACAAACGCTCGCTGACCCTCAACCTCAAGCACGAGGCCGGGCGCGAGGTGCTCAAGCGCCTGCTCGCCGAGGCCGACATCCTGATCGAGAACTTCCGCCCCGGCGTGCTGGAAAAGCTCGGCCTGGGCTGGGACGTGCTGCACGCGCTCAACCCGCGCCTGGTCATGGTGCGCCTGTCGGGCTTCGGCCAGACCGGGCCGATGAAAGACCAACCCGGTTTCGGCGCGGTCGGCGAATCCATGGGTGGGCTACGCTACATCACCGGCTTCGAAGACCGCCCACCGGTGCGCACCGGCATTTCCATCGGTGATTCGATCGCCGCGCTGTGGGGCGTCGTCGGGGCGCTGATGGCCTTGCGGCACCGCGAAGTCAACGGCGGTGACGGCCAGGTGGTGGACGTGGCGCTGTACGAAGCCATCTTCGCCATGATGGAAAGCATGGTGCCGGAGTTCGACGTGTTCGGCTTCATCCGCGAGCGCACCGGCAACATCATGCCGGGCATCACCCCCTCGTGCATCCATACCAGCGCCGATGGCCGCCACGTGCAGATCGGCGCCAACGGCGATGCCATCTTCAAACGACTGATGCACGCGCTGGGACGCGCAGACTTGGCCGACGACCCAAGCCTGGCCAGCAACGATGGCCGCGACCTGCGCCGCGACGAGCTGTATGGGGTGATCGACCGCTGGGTCAACGGCCTGACGCTGGATGAGGTAATGCGCGCGCTGAACGCAGCCGAGGTGCCGGCCAGCCGCATCTACTCGGCCGAAGACATGTTCGCCGACCCGCAATTCCTGGCCCGCGACATGCTGTTGCAAGCCACCCTACCGGATGGCAAGCCGTTCAAGATGCCGGGCATCGTGCCCAAGCTGTCGGAAACGCCGGGTGGCGCCGAATGGGTAGGGCCGGCCTTGGGCGAACATACCGACAGCCTGCTGAGCGGGCTTGGCTTCGACGCAGCAGCCATCGCCGCGCTGCGCCGCGACGGTACGATCTGAGCACTGACGCCGAGCTTGAAACGCGGACAAAAGAAACCCCGGTCGCTGGGGAAAGACGACCGGGGTCGAAGCCAAAGCCAAGTTTGGGCTTTGCGTGGACGTCGGGCCGGCACCGGAGCCAAGTGCCGTACCGACGACCATTGATAAGTCTGACGGTGCGCTCAGGCGAAGGTTCCCTGCGGCACTTTGCATTGTTGCAACGCCGCGATCACGCAAGGCTGCAAGCGGCCTTCTGCGATCTGCAAGTCGCGGTGCAGACCGTCGACCAGGTCGACCAGCAGGCGTTGGTCCTGCAATTGGTGTTGGCTGACGGTGCGGCTCAGCGTCTGCTGGCCTTGGCTGTTGAGGACGGTGAGCAAGCGCTGGCCGCTGGCATCTTCTGCGCCGAGCTGGGTGTGGTAAGGCGTCAAGGCATCGTTGAGCAGTCTGCAGATTCGTTCCATCCGGCGTACTCGCTTGTTGTGTTGGATACAGGGTAGAGACCTGCAAGCGAAGCGGAAAGTTCGCGTGCCGCGCGCTAGAGCGGCGCTGTCGGCGTTGAGCGAGCGGCCTTGGCGAGTTTGCGCGCATGGCGCAATGCGTGGCTGAGCGCCGGGGTGGACAAGGGCCAGTGCAACTCCCCTACCACACACAAGCCCTGCTCACGCGCCAGGTGCGCCAAATCAACCTGCTTGGGCCGCGTTCGCCCTACGAACAGCAGAGCCGGGGCACGCGCTGCGCTGCGCAGTCGTTCGATCAGCGCCTTGGCCGGTTGCGCAGGCATGGTCTGGTCAAGAATGAGCAGGTCTGCGGGAGGGCCGGCACGCAACGACTGGGGGGCCAACAGGGGGTCGTCGAGCAGACGCACACGGTAGATTCCCTGCGCATTGCAGGCCTGGTGCAGGGCGATTTGGTGAAAGGGATGCTGCTGATGGATCAGGACGCTGAGCCGTTGCATGGATCGCTCCGCATGCCGCCTGCGCGGCGAGAAAGACGCGCCACTTTAGGAAAGCATCCGGGGTAGATATATAGGAAATTACTTAATCGGCGATCAGAAGCATCCCATACCCCAGAGTGGGTATGGGACGTCTGCTACCAGCGCAGCTCAAGAACCCGAGGCGCGACTGGCATCACCACACAGGGCGCATTACACCTATGTGTGGCAGCACCCGCTCCGAGGGTTGGAGCGGGTCTGATTACAGTGGCTTGCCGCGGTTGCCGTGCTGGCTGACGAAGGCCTGTACGGCCTTCAGATCGTTGGCCAACACCGTGCAACGCTCTTCCCGGCTGAACAGGTCGCTCAGGTGCGCCGGCAGTTCCAGGGCCTTGTCGACACCAGCCTGCTCCACCGCTTCAGGGAATTTCACCGGGTGCGCCGTGCCCAGCACCACCATCGGCGTGCTCAGGCTGCGACGGCATTCGCGCGCGGCATGCACGCCAATGGCGGTATGAGGGTCGAGTACTTCGCCGGTGCTGGCGAACACCGAAGCGATGGTTTCGCAGGTCTGCTCGTCGGTCACTGCCAGGGAATCGAACAGCTTGCGCGCTTCGGTCCAGCGGTCTTCTTCGACGCTGAATCCACCGCCTTGGCGGAAGTTGCCCATCAGGTCGGCGATGGCGGCGCCGTTGCGCCCGTGCAGGTCGAACAGCAGACGCTCGAAGTTCGACGAGACCATGATATCCATGGACGGCGACAAGGTGGCGTGCAGGGTTTCCTTGACGTACTGGTTGCCGCTCATGAAGCGGTGCAGGATGTCGTTGCGGTTGGTCGCGACCACCAGCTGGCTGATCGGCAGGCCCATGTTGCGCGCCAGGTAACCGGCGAAGATGTCGCCGAAGTTGCCGGTCGGCACCGAGAAGGCCACCGAACGTGCCGGGCCGCCCAACTGCAAGGCCGCGTGGAAGTAGTAGACGATCTGGGCCATGATCCGCGCCCAGTTGATCGAGTTGACCGCCACCAGGCGCGTGCCCTTGAGGAACGACTGGTCGGCGAAGCTGGCCTTGACCATCTCCTGGCAGTCGTCGAAGTTGCCCTCGATGGCGATGTTGTGGATGTTGTCGCCCAGGATGGTAGTCATCTGCCGGCGCTGCACTTCCGACACGCGCTGGTGCGGGTGCAGGATGAAGATGTCGACGTTGTCGCAACGGCGGCAGCCTTCGATGGCGGCCGAGCCGGTGTCGCCGCTGGTAGCGCCGACGATCACCACGCGCTCGTTGCGTTTGGCCAGCACATGGTCGAGCAAGCGACCCAGCAATTGCAGGGCGAAGTCCTTGAACGCCAAGGTCGGGCCGTGGAACAGCTCCATCACCCACTCGTTGCCGTCGAGCTGGCGCAGCGGTGCGACCGCCGAATGGGCGAAGGCGCCATAGGTCTCTTCGAGGATCTTCTTGAAATCGGCGTCGGCGATGCTGCCCTCGACGAACGGGCGCATCACCCGGAAGGCCAGCTCGTGGTATGGCAGGCCGGCCCAGGAGGCGATTTCCTCCTGGGTGAAGCGCGGCAGGTTTTCCGGCACGTACAGGCCGCCGTCGCTGGCGAGGCCGGCGAGCAGCACGTCTTCGAAGTTCAGGGCCGGCGCCTGGCCGCGGGTACTGATATAGCGCATGGGTGCAAACCTTTGGTGGGTGGCTGGCGTGTCACCGCAAGCGGCAAGGGGATCGATGTCGCCCTGGCACGCTGCGGCTGTCCGCTGCCACGAGTCTTCACGGTATGAAGCCTGCGGGCGGCGCTGCTTCGAATGCAGCTCGCAGCCCGAGGCTTGCCACTTAATTCAACTGTTCGACGCGAATGCGCACGACTTTGCCGACCACGTCCTGCAAGTCTTCGAGGGCGACGATGGCGTCGTCGATGCCTTTCTCGATCACGCGGTGGGTCAGCAGGATCATCGGCACCAGGCCGTCCTGCTCCTCGGCTTCCTTCTGCATGATCGATTCGATGTTGATGCCACGCTCGGACAGGATGCTCGCCACCTGGGCCAGCACGCCCGGGTGGTCCTTGGCCTGGATGCGCAGGTAGTAGGCGCTTTCGCAAGCCTCGATCGGCAGGATCGGGTGCGCCGACAGCGAATCGGGCTGGAAGGCCAGGTGCGGCACGCGATTTTCCGGGTCGGAGGTCATGGCGCGGACCACGTCGACCAGGTCGGCCACCACCGACGAGGCGGTCGGCTCCATGCCGGCGCCGGCACCGTAGTACAGGGTCGAGCCTGCGGCATCGCCGTTGACCATGACCGCGTTCATCACGCCGTTGACGTTGGCGATCAGGCGGTCGCTGGGGATCAGGGTCGGATGCACGCGCAACTCGATACCGGCCGCCGTGCTGCGCGCCACACCCAGGTGCTTGATGCGGTAGCCCAGGGCTTCGGCGTAGTTGACGTCGGCGGTGGTCAGTTGGGTGATGCCTTCGGTGTAGGCCTTATCGAATTGCAGCGGGATGCCGAAGGCGATGGACGCCAGGATGGTCAGCTTATGCGCGGCATCGATGCCTTCGACGTCGAAGGTCGGGTCGGCTTCGGCGTAGCCCAGGGCCTGGGCTTCGGCGAGCACGTCGGGGAAGGCACGGCCTTTCTCGCGCATTTCGGTGAGGATGAAGTTGCCCGTGCCGTTGATGATGCCGGCCAGCCAGTTGATGCGGTTGGCCGACAGCCCTTCGCGGATGGCCTTGATCACCGGAATGCCACCGGCCACCGCCGCTTCGAAGGCGACGATCACGCCCTTCTCGCGGGCCTTGGCGAAGATTTCGTTACCGTGTACGGCGATCAGCGCCTTGTTCGCGGTGACCACGTGCTTGCCGTTGTCGATGGCCTTGAGCACCAGGTCGCGGGCGATGGTGTAACCACCGATCAGCTCGATGACGATGTCGATCTCGGGGTTGCTGGCGATATCGAACACGTCTGCGGTAATGGGGGTACCGGTAATCTGGCAGTTCGGGTTGGGCGAGCGCATGGCGATCTGTGCCACTTCGATACCACGCCCGGCACGGCGGGCGATCTCCTCGGCGTTACGCTGAAGCACATTGAAGGTACCGCCACCGACGGTCCCCAACCCACAGATGCCTACTTTGACCGGTTTCACTGTGAACTCCCCATAGAACGGCCGGCGCCCTGCGCCGCCCGTGAAACGTGCCGTCGCCCCATAGCGACGGCGTGCTGAAATTATTTGGCCAGGGCCAGTTTGGCCAGTTGCGGCGCCGGCTGGTAGCCCGGAATCACCTGGCCGCTTTCGAGGACGATGGCCGGCGTGCCGTTGACGCCGATCGACTGGCCCAGCTCGAACTGCTTGCTGACTGGGTTGGCGCACTTGGCGGCCTTGATGTCCTTGCCCTCGACCATCTTGTCCAGCGCCGCACGGCGGTCGCTCGAACACCAGACCGCCTGCAACTGCTTGTCGCCGTCCGAACCCATGCCCTGGCGCGGGAAGGCCAGGTAACGGACTTCGATGCCCTGGCGGTTAAGCTCGGGCACTTCGGCGTGCAGCTTGTGGCAGTACGGGCAGGTGGTGTCGGTGAAGACGGTGATGTGGGACTTGGTTTCGCCCTTGGCTGGATAGATCACCATCTCGCCAGTCGGAATGCCGTTGATGAGCTTGGCGACGCCTTGGCGCTCGGTCTTCTCGGTGAGGTTGACCGGCTTGCCGTCCTTGATCTGGTACAGGTAGCCCTGCATGACGAACTGACCGTCGGGGCTGGCGTAGAGCACGCGGCCACCTTGCAGCTTGACTTCGTACAGCCCGCCAACGGGGCTGGCGGCCACGCTTTCCACGGGCACGTCCAGCTCGAGTGTTTGCAAGGTCTTGCGGATGGCCTGCTCAGCGCCTTGGTTGCTGTCGGCAGCGGCCGTCGCAGCTGGGGCCGCGACGGCAAAGGTGCTGGCCAGCGCCAAGGCGGCGGCAGCGAAAATCCGGGTCATGCGCATGGATACTCCTGAGATCGGACGGGGCGTGCGGGTGTGGCCTGCGCACCTGGCGCGACGACCAAGCGGCCCCTGCTACAAAACCGGCCAAGCCTACCACACTGCGCCCGCGCTGGCTGTGGCCGCTGGCGCCGCCTGGCCGAACATGAATTTCGCTCACCCTCGGGGGTGATGCTGGGCGTGCAGCTGTTGCAGGCGCGCTTTGGCCACGTGGGTGTAGATCTGTGTGGTCGACAGGTCGCTGTGGCCCAGCAGCATCTGCACCACGCGCAGGTCCGCGCCGTGGTTGAGCAGGTGGGTGGCGAAGGCGTGGCGCAGGGTGTGCGGCGACAGCGGCTTGTCGATGCCGGCCACCCGCGCATGGTGCTTGATGCGGTGCCAGAAGGTCTGACGGGTCATCTGCTCGCCGCGCAGACTGGGAAACATCACGTCGCTCGGCCTGCCATTAAGCAGTTCGGCGCGGCCGTCGCGCAGGTAGCGCTCGACCCAGACGATGGCTTCTTCGCCCATGGGCACCAGCCGCTCCTTGCTGCCTTTGCCCATCACGCGCAGCACACCCTGGCGCAGGTTGACCTGGTCGAGCGTCAGGCTCACCAGCTCGGTGACGCGCAGCCCGCAGGCGTACAGCACTTCGAGCATGGCGCGGTCGCGCTGGCCGATGGCCTCGCCCAGGTCTGGCGCACGCAGCAGAGCCTCGACGTCAGCCTCGGATAGCGATTTGGGCAGTGGCCGGCCCAGCTGAGGCATTTCCACCAACAGCGTCGGGTCGACCCCGATGTGCTTTTCCCGCAACAGGTAGCGATAGAAGCCACGCAGCCCGGAGATGAAGCGCGCGGTCGAGCGTGGCTTGTAGCCTTGATCGAGGCGCCAGGCCAGGTGATCGAGAATCAGCGGGCGGTCGGCATCGGGCAGTCGCACGCTACGCGCGTGCAGCCAGCCGTTGTACAGGGTCAAGTCGCTGCGGTAGGACGCCCGGGTGTTGTCCGACAGGCCTTTTTCGAGCCAGAGGGCGTCCAGGAATTGGTCGATCAGAGGATGTTCGAGGGTGGGCATGGCAAGAAGCTAGAAACCGAATAGCTGACGAGTGTTTCACAGGGCAACCGCCTTGTCTGCCTTGCCGGTATATACGTGCAGTAAGAACCGTAACCCAAACGTGCCCATGACAAGCTGGCCGCTGGTAGCCCGTAGGAGTCGAGCGGCTTCTAGTAATGGACGCAAGGTGCTATGTCAATGCACCGGAGGTTCGTCGACGATCTGCACGTTGAATGCATAGTGCCGACCCGTTTCGTCTATGCCGACTTCGTAAGTGACGGTTTGACCCTCACGAAGCTGCTGACCGACTTCGGGCAGTAAGTCCACTTCTTGCGCTGCCGGCTCGGTCGCTAAGCCGGGAACTGCGAGTGACAGGTCTGGCTCGACATCTTTTCTGGACATGATGGCATCTCCATGCGGCACGCCCTCGTTCGAGCGTGTCTCGGATGGGCAAGGGATGGACATTACTTGATCAGTTGAACCTGGGCAGCCTGCATACCCTTTTGGCCTTTTTCAGCGATGAAGCTCACCTTCTGGCCTTCTGTCAAACTTCTGAAACCGTCCGCTTCGATCGCTTTGAAGTGAACGAACAGATCCTCACCATCGCCCGCTCGCGTAATGAACCCATAGCCTTTCTCATCGTTGAACCACTTCACGGTTCCTTCTTCTCTATTGCTCACGTCGCTCACCTTTGTCGTCTGAAGATCGGATAGCTGACAGCGTCGATGCCAGGCATCGTCCAGCCGTATGCAATCCTGCGCTCGAAGCGACCAGGCAGCTACTGGCATTTTTATCAGTCCAATCACGCGGCTTTGGCAGCGACGAGCAGATGTCGAACCTAGGGCAGCACGGGCACCGGCCGCTTGTCCTCGTCGATGGCGACGAAGCTGAACACGCCGTGGATCGCCCGCTCGCGGCCATCGAGGTACATGTTCTCGACGAACACATCCACTTGCACCTGCAGGCTGGTGTTACCGACCTTGACCACCGTGCCCACCAATTCGACGATGGTGCCCGCCGGGATCGGGTGCTTGAAGTCGATGCGGTCGGTGGACACGGTCACCAGCGGCAAACGGCAGAAGCGCGTGGCGGCGATGAACGACACTTCGTCCATCCAGGCCAGCGCGGTGCCGCCGAATAGGGTGTTGTGGTGGTTGGTGGTGCTCGGAAACACCGCTTTGGTCACACGGGTGACCGACAGCTCGGTGCGGCGTTGGATTTCCTGCTCTCGGGGAGTGGTCATGGGCTATTCCGTGTTAGGTAGGCGGGCCAATGGTGATTGGGGCTGCTTTGCAGCCCATCGCGGCTAAAGCCGCTCCTACAGGATTGTTGGAGTGATTGGGGGCCGCGATGGCTGCAAAGCAGCCCCGATTGCTTAACTGACCGGCATTAGGCCATTGGCCGCGTTTTCGTGCGTCGGTCGTCAGGCAAATCGCGCCCACAAAAAAGCAGCCCGGAGGCTGCTTTCTCTTTCGCATGGCAACCTGGGTTGCCGGTCAAACTGCACTCAGGACAGTTTTTCCTTGATGCGAGCTGCTTTACCGGACAGGTCACGCAGGTAGTACAGCTTGGCTTTACGCACGTCACCACGACGTTTCACGGCCATGCTGTCGATCTGCGGGCTGTAGGTCTGGAAGGTACGCTCAACGCCCACGCCGCTGGAGATCTTGCGCACGGTGAAGGCGCTGTTCAGACCGCGGTTACGCTTGGCGATGACGACGCCTTCGAACGCCTGCAGACGGGAACGCTCGCCTTCCTTCACTTTGACCTGGACGACAATGGTGTCGCCCGGTGCGAAGGTTGGGATTTCCTTGCTCATCTGCTCGGCTTCGAGCTGCTGGATGATCTTGTTGGTCATGCTGTGCTCCTAAGATGGATAACTTTATCCACCATCGATACGTTAACTATCGTTCCGCTCGCGGAGGTATTCCTCGAGCAGCTTTTTCTCTTCTCCAGAAAGTGAGCGACTTTCCAGAAGATCGGCGCGTCGGTCGAAGGTCCTACCTAAGGACTGCTTCAAGCGCCACTGCCGGATGTGTGCATGGTTGCCGCTGAGCAACACGTCGGGTACACGCTGATCCGCATACACCTCAGGTCGGGTGTAGTGCGGGCAATCGAGCAGGCCATCGGTGAAGGAGTCTTCCTCCGCCGAGCCTACATGCCCTAAAGCTCCGGGCAGCAGCCGTGTAACCGCATCGATCAGGACCATGGCTGGCAGCTCGCCACCAGACAGTACATAGTCGCCAATCGACCACTCTTCATCGACATGAGCTTCGATGAAACGCTCGTCGATGCCTTCGTAACGACCGGCGATCAGGATCAACGATTCCTGTTCTGCCAGGTCTTTGACCGCTTGCTGAGTCAGCGTGCGGCCTTGTGGCGAGAGGTAGATCACTTTCGCCGCTGCTCTGGTCGCCTGCTTGGCGTTGGCCAAGGCATCCTCCAGAGGCTTGATTTTCATCACCATCCCCGGACCACCCCCGAAAGGCCGATCGTCCACCGTATGGTGACGATCCGTGGTGTAGTCCCGCGGATTCCAGCAGGTCAGTTGCAACAGGCCCTGCTTCACCGCGCGGCTGGTAATGCCGTACTCGGTAATGGCCGAAAACATCTCGGGGAACAACGTGATGACGTCTACGCGAAGGTTACCCATCGTTTAGAAGTCCGCGTCCCACTCGACCCGCATCACACCGGCTTCGAGGTCGATGGCCAGCACACATTGCCGCGTATAGGGCAACAGACGCTCGCGATCATCCAGGCTGCCTGCGCAAGGCTTGACCACTACTACATCGTTGGCGCCGGTTTCCAACAGGTGATCGACCTTGCCGAACAATTGTTCGTCTTGGTTGATGACGCTCAGACCGACCAACTGGTACCAGTAGTACTCGTCGTCGTTCAAGTTGGGCAAAAGGCTGCGCGAGATACAGATCTCGTAACCGCTCAGAAGACGCGCTTCGTCACGATCGTCTAGCCCTTTGAGTTTCGCGACCAGGTCCTTTTTATTGGAACGGCCACTCACCAGCTCGACCTGCTTGACCGACCCTTCGCGCCGAAGCGTCCAGTGGCGGTAGTCCAACAGGTTTTCAATCGGATCGGTAAAGGAAAAGACCTTCACCTCGCCGCGAACGCCGTGAACCGAAAAAATCTTGCCAACGACGATCAGGTCGTCAGCCTTTTCTGGCGTCGCGTTCATACGGTTCAGGCTGCAGCCTTGGCCGCTTCCTTCAGCAGCTGAGCAACACGCTCAGACGGCTGCGCGCCGACGCTCAACCAGTGAGCAACGCGATCTTCTTTCAGGGACAGGCGAACTTCCTGACCACGAGCGACAGGATTGAAGAAGCCAACCTGCTCGATGTGCGAGCCGTCACGCGGGTTGCGCGAGTCGGTTACGGTCAGTTGGTAGAATGGGCGCTTTTTGGAGCCGCCACGGGCAAGACGGATGGTTAGCATTGAACATCGTTCCTGTAGTCGGTGCTGCAAATCGTGATCCTTTCAGGCACACGGGCGCCCGAAAGGCCGCATATTCTCAAGGAATACACGGACATTTGCAAATGCCTTTTGCATCGAGCAAAGGCCTGCATGACGATCTGCACGGTAAACTGCCTGCCGGGGCGGGCAGCGATGACCCCGCCGAAACGGGGGGTTCCGGGCCTGGCGGCGAACCACCAGCGCCCTGAATGGGTTACAGCTTCGGCATGCCACCACCGGGCATCATGCCGCCCAGGCCACGCATCATCTTGGCCATGCCACCTTTGGTGGAGAATTTCTTCATCATTTTCTGCATTTGCTTGTGCTGCTTGATCAGCCGGCCGACGTCCTGCACCTGGGTGCCGGAACCCAAGGCGATGCGGCGCTTGCGCGAGCCGCTGATCAGCTCGGGGTCGCGGCGCTCGGCCGGGGTCATGGAGCTGATGATCGCGTCCATCTGCTTGAACTGCTTCTCGGCGGCGCCCTGGGCGTTGCCCATCTGCGACAGGTTGACCCCACCGATGCTCGGCAGCTTGTCCATCAGGCCGCCCAAGCCGCCCATGTTCTTCATCTGTTGCAGCTGGTCGCGGAAGTCTTCGAGGTCGAAGCCCTTGCCCTTCTTCAGCTTCTTGGCCAGCTTGTCGGCCTTGGCCTTGTCGATGGTCTGCTCGGCCTGCTCGATCAGGCTGAGCACATCGCCCATGCCGAGGATGCGCGAAGCGATGCGGTCGGGGTGGAACGGCTCGAGCGCGTCGCTCTTCTCGCCCATGCCGAGGAACTTGATCGGCTTGCCGGTGATGGCGCGTACCGACAGCGCCGCCCCGCCACGGGCGTCGCCGTCGACCTTGGTCAGCACCACGCCGGTGAGCGGCAGCGCTTCGCCGAAGGCCTTGGCGGTGTTGGCGGCATCCTGGCCGGTCATGGCGTCGACCACGAACAGGGTTTCGACCGGCTTGACCGCGGCGTGCAGGGCCTTGATCTCGTCCATCATGTCGGCGTCCACGTGCAGACGGCCGGCGGTGTCGAGGATGACCACGTCGATGAACTTGAGTTTGGCTTCACGGATCGCCGCTTCGGCGATGGCCACCGGCTTCTGCGACAGGTCCGAGGGGAAGAAGGTGACGCCTACTTCGTTGGCCAGGGTTTCCAACTGCTTGATCGCCGCCGGGCGATAGACGTCGGCCGAGACCACCATCACGCTCTTTTTCTTGCGTTCCTTGAGGTGGCGGGCCAGCTTGCCGGCGGTGGTGGTCTTGCCCGCGCCCTGCAGGCCGGCCATGAGCACCACGGCAGGCGGTGCGGCGTTGAGCGCCAGCTCTTCGTTGGCCGCGCCCATCAGGCTTTCGAGTTCGGCCTGGACGATCTTGACGAAGGCCTGGCCCGGCGTGAGGCTGCGCGAGACTTCGGTGCCGACCGCGCGTTCCTTGACGCTGTTGACGAAATCCTTGACCACCGGCAAGGCCACATCGGCCTCGAGCAACGCCATGCGCACTTCGCGCAGGGTGTCCTTGATGTTGTCTTCGGTCAGCTTGGCCTTGCCGGTAACGTGGCGCAGCGTCTGTGACAGGCGGTCGGTCAGGTTTTCGAACATGGTGATCCTTTCAGGCCCAGTTAAAGCCGAGGGTGGTCAGGCGTCCGGGGGCAAGGTGGACATGCCCGAGGCGCAGCAAGCCGGCGATTATAGCGCAGACCTGGGATCACGCACAGCGTACAGCCGACAGACATGCCCTTCACTGATCCAGCCCCCGTAAGGCGTGCGCAGCGCCGGCGCAGACTTCCTTGCCCGCTACCTTCTATGCCACACTCCGCTTCTTTCAGGGCTTGGCTCCCAGGACTTATGCTCTCTTCACCCAGCCTCATCCCCAATCTGCTCGCCGCTGGCCTGTACCTACTCGCCACGCTCTACCAGGCCTCACGCATCCGCCAGGGCACGCTGGCCGACAAACGCCTGCTGGGCCTGTTCGGCGTGCTGGCCGTGCTCGCCCAGAGCGGCGCACTGTTCTTCCAGCTGATCACGCCCCTGGGCCTGAGCCTGGACTTCTTCAGCGCCGCCAGCCTGATCGCCGTAGCGGTGATCGCCCTGACCCTGCTCGCCTGCCTGAGCATTCCGGTGGAAAACCTGCTGGTGCTGCTGTTCCCGCTCGGCGCCATCACCGCCCTGATGTCGCAGTTCGCGCCGGCCGGCACCGTGCCACTGATCAACGAAGAGCCGGGCATCCTGGCGCACATCCTGCTGTCGATCCTGGCCTACGGCCTGTTCACCATCGCCGTGTTTCAGTCGCTGCTGCTGTTGCTGCAGGACCACCAGCTCAAGCACAAGCATCCGTCCGGGCTGATCCGCAACTTCCCGCCGTTGCAGACCATGGAAAGCCTGCTGTTCGGCTTTCTCTGGGCCGGCTGGATCCTGCTCAGCGCCTCGCTGCTCTCGGGCTGGCTGTTCCTCGACAACCTGTTCGCCCAGCACCTGGCGCACAAGACCCTGCTCTCCTGCGTGGCCTGGGTCGTGTTCGGCGTGTTGCTGTGGGGCCGCACCCGCCTAGGCTGGCGGGGCCACAAGGCCATCCGCTGGACCCTGGCCGGTTTCTGCCTGCTGATGCTGGCCTACTTCGGCAGCAAGCTGGTACGTGAATTCATCCTGCATATCTGACGATCGCCCATGACCACCCTGCCGCCTGCCACCCTGTACGGCATGCTCGCCCTGGCGCTGCTCTGGTCAGCGCTGTTCACCGCTGTCGACACCGCCCGACGCGCGCCAAGCGCCAGCGCAGACGACCAGCGCCCGCAGCCTGCCCTGCCCGCGCAGGCGCTGGTGTTCGGCGCGTCCCTGGGCAAATGGCTGGTCCTCTGCCTGGCCTGCCTGCTCGGTTACCGCCGGGCCGGCGAACAAGGTTTCTGGCTGGCTGGGCTGTGTGCAGCCCTGGTGCTGCTGGTGCTGGCCGAATACCTGCCGCGACGCCTGGCACGCCGCCATACCGTAGCCTGCCACAGCCTCGGCACGCACCTGCTCAAACCCCTGCTGGTGGTCATGCAACCCCTGGCCTGTGTGCTCGACGTTTGTGCCCGCCTGGCGCTGCTGCCGTTCAAGCGGGCGGCGCAAGCCCGTGATGCGACAGGGCTTGCGCAAGACGACGCGCTCGAAGAGGAGCCACTGCCAGTGCCCAAGCGCACGGGCCTGAGCGATAGCCTGCAAGCCCTGGCGCGGGTCACCGTGCAAGACATCCTGATTCCGCGCAACGAAGTCGACGGCATCAACCTGGACGATCCCCTCGAGCTGATCGACGCTCAATTGCGCGCCAGCCGCCATACCCGCCTGCCGGTGTTCCACGCCGACATCAACCAGATCGAGGCCGTGCTCAACGTCAAGTTGGTCAGGCACCTGCTCGATGCCGGGCAGTTGTGCAAGGACAGCCTGCGGGCAGCGTGCCATGCCCCCTACTTCATCCCCGAAACCACGCCCCTGCACTTGCAGTTGCTCAATTTCCACAAGCAGCAGCGGCGCATGGCGACCGTGGTCGACGAATACGGCGAGGTGCTGGGCATCGTCACCCTGGAGGACCTGCTCGAAGAAGTGGTCGGTGAGTTCGAAAACGAGCAGACCCTCGAAAACCCGCACATCGCCCTGCAAGACGACGGCCGCTTCCTCATCGACGGGCCGACCCCACTGCGCGAGATCAACCGTTGCCTGGGCTGGCACCTGCCCTGCGACGGTGGCCCGAAGACCCTGAACGGGCTGATCACCGAAGCGCTGGAAAGCATTCCGCAAAGCGCGGTATGCCTGAGGATCGGCAAGCATCGCCTGGAGGTCTTCGAGACCGAGGACAATTGCGTCAGCAAGGTGCTGGTCTGGACTGCTGAGCGCTAGCTATACTCGGCCCACGCTTATCCAGCCCTGCCGTCCCGCCCGCTACCCGCACCCGGCGCCCCACGGCCAGCCCGCTTCGCTGACGCCCGTACGGTCCTGCTTCAATACCCCGAACAGCACCCACCCGCCCCCATCCATCTGGGCTATCGTCAGTTCGGCGAGCACGACAACAACAATACGCTCCGGCCTTCGCCCACCCGCGCCCGTCTTGCCTTGTCGCAACACGCCTGTGGGTAGATCCGCGTAGCGAATCCGACCGTCAGGGACCTACTCGATGACCATCAGCGACACCTCCGTCCGGCCGTCCGCGCCAGTCAACTCACCTGCCCGCGTGGCGACCGCCAGCTTCATCGGCACTGCCATCGAATTCTACGATTTCTACGTCTACGCCACCGCCGCAGCGCTGGTGATCGGGCCGATCTTCTTTCCGTCCGGGTCCGGCACGGTGCAGATGCTGGCGGCCTTCCTCACCTTCGGCATCGCCTTCCTGGCCCGCCCCTTGGGTTCGGCGCTGTTCGGCCATTTCGGCGACCGCATCGGGCGCAAGTCGACCCTGGTCGCCTCGCTGCTGCTGATGGGGGTATCCACCACCCTGATCGGCGTGTTGCCAGGTTATGACAGCATCGGCGTATGGGCGCCGATCCTGCTCTGCCTGCTGCGCTTCGGCCAAGGCCTGGGCCTGGGTGGCGAATGGGGAGGCGCAGCCTTGCTGGCGACCGAGAACGCACCAGCGGGCAAACGTGCCTGGTTCGGCATGTTCCCGCAACTCGGCCCGTCGATCGGCTTTCTCGCCGCCAACGGTCTGTTCCTGACCCTGGCGCTGCTGCTGAGCGACGAACAGTTCCGCTCGTGGGGCTGGCGCATTCCCTTCCTGCTCAGCGCAGCGCTGGTGCTTGTGGGCCTGTACGTACGCCTCAAGCTCGAAGAAAGCCCGGTGTTCGCCAAGGCCGTGGCGCGCCAGGAGCGAGTCAAGCTGCCGGTGGTCGACCTGTTCGCCCACTACTGGCGCCCGACCCTGCTCGGCGCCGCCGCCATGGTGGTGTGCTATGCGCTGTTCTACATCTCGACGGTGTTTTCGCTGAGTTACGGCGTGACCACGCTGGGCTACAGCCGCGAAACCTTCCTCGGCCTGCTGTGCCTGGCCGTGGTCTTCATGGCCCTGGCAACGCCGCTGTCGGCCTGGCTCAGCGACCGCTATGGGCGCAAGCCGGTGTTGATCGTCGGCTGTCTATTGGCCGTGGTGTCAGGCTTCACCATGGAACCGCTGCTGACCTCGGGCTCGACCACGGGCGTGGCGCTGTTCCTGAGCCTGGAACTGTTCCTGATGGGGGTGACCTTCGCGCCCATGGGCGCCTTGCTGCCCGAACTGTTCCCGACCCATGTGCGCTATACCGGCGCCTCGGCCGCCTACAACCTGGGCGGCATCGTCGGGGCGTCGGCGGCACCGTTCTTCGCGCAAAAGCTGGTGAGCATGGGCGGTTTGAGCTGGGTCGGCGGGTACGTGTCGGCGGCGGCAGTGCTTAGCCTGATCGCGGTACTGTGCCTGAAGGAAACCCGCGACACCGAGCTTTAGGCCGAACCGGCACGAGGCGTTGCACCTGGTGCCGGTGATTCGGACGAGTTTCAGAACTCGACGTTGACCGCCTGCGCGGCGCGGGTCGCCTTGGCCCGCGCAGCCTCGACCGACTCGTCACGCGCCAGACACACGCCCATGCGCCGCTGGCCGTCGATCTGCGGTTTGCCGAACAGGCGCAAGACGGTGTCGGGCTCGCTCAGGGCTGCGCCCAGGTTGGCGAAGGCGGTCTGGGTCGAGGTGCCCTGGGGCAGGATTACCGCCGAGGCCGACGGGCCGAACTGGCGCACTACTGGAATGGGCAGGCCGAGGATGGCCCGGGCGTGCAGGGCGAACTGCGACAGGTCCTGGGAAATCAGGGTCACCAGGCCGGTGTCGTGCGGACGCGGCGAGACTTCGCTGAACCACACCTGGTCGCCCTTGACGAACAGTTCCACGCCGAACAGGCCACGCCCGCCCAGGGCATCGGTCACCGCCTTGGCCACGTGCTGGGCGGCGGCCAGGGCCGTTGCGCTCATCGCCTGGGGCTGCCACGACTCTTGATAGTCGCCCTTTTCCTGACGGTGGCCGACCGGCTCCAGGAAGGTGGTGCCGCCCACATGGCGCACGGTCAGCAGGGTGATTTCGTAGTCGAAGTCGATGAAGCCCTCGACGATCACCCGCCCGCCGCCGGCACGGCCGCCTTCCTGGGCATAGGTCCAGGCGCTCTGCAGGTTAGCGTCGCTGCGCAGCAGGCTCTGGCCCTTGCCCGAGGAGCTCATCACCGGCTTGACCACGCACGGATAGCCAACGTCGGCCACGCCCTTGGCGTAGTCCTCGTAGGTGTCGGCGAAGTGGTAGGGCGAGGTGGGCAGGTCCAGCTCTTCGGCGGCCAGGCGGCGAATGCCTTCGCGGTTCATGGTCAGCTGGGTGGCGCGGGCGGTGGGCACCACGTTGAAGCCTTCGCTCTCCAACTCCACCAGGGTGGCGGTGGCGATGGCTTCGATTTCCGGGACGATGTAGTGCGGCTTCTCCGCCTCGATCACTGCGCGCAACGCTACGCCGTCGAGCATGTTGACCACATGGCTGCGGTGCGCCACCTGCATGGCCGGGGCATCGGCGTAGCGGTCGACGGCGATCACTTCCACGCCCAGGCGCTGCAGCTCGATCACCACTTCTTTGCCCAACTCGCCACAGCCACAGAGCAGTACACGGGTCGCGGTCGGCGACAAGGGGGTTCCGATACGGGTCATCACAGGTTCTCCAGGTGGATAGCGACGCTCGCCCAGGGGCGAACGCGGGATGCGAAAGTATGGATGTCGCTTATGACAAGGCCGCGCCACGCCGCGCGCGCCAGGTCATGGCCAGCCACACGGCGGTGACGCCCGCGAACTTGGAAGCCATGGCCGTGCCGATCACGGCGGGCGTCAGCGCACCGATCATGCCGAAGAAAATCAGGGTGTCGACCGGAATGCTCAGCGCCGAACTCAACCACAGACGGTCACGCAGCGGGCGACGGGTGATGCTGAAGACCAGCCAGTCGATCAGTTCGGAGATGAAGAACGCCGTGGCACTGGCCAGGGCGATGGCAGGCTCGGAAGTGACGTACGACAGCACCAGCGCCGCCAACATGGCCAGCAGCGCGCCATGGCCGTAGCGGGTCTGCACCATGTCGCGCAGGATGAACACCAAGCCACCCCAGGCGGACCAGATCACGTCCAGGTGCGGGGCACTGGAGAAGGCGAAGTTGATCAGCACGACGCTGCCGATGTAAGCGATGAGAAAGAGCATGCACGTAGACCTTCGGACAAGCCGCACAGGGTACTAAATTTCCCTGGGCAATGCAGCCGGCCCGGGTTGCGGTGGCGTTGCGCATCGACTGGCGACAAAGGGTGAAGCGAAAGCTGGGCAGCTCAGGAGAACACCAACCCTGCCGCGACCGCCCGCTCATGACACATCACCAAGACTGCCCGCCGCTCGTCATCGTCCATCTTCGACCAGCGAGCGATCTCCGCGACGCTGCGCTGGCACCCGGTGCACACGTCTTGCTCGTCCAACGCGCAGATGTTCACGCATGGCGAAGCCACCGGCCGCTCACTCATCGTCGGCCACCAGCTCGGTGGCATAGCGCTGGGCGTTGCTCACGTAATGCGCGGCGCTGGCTTCGAGCATCTGTTTCTGCGCGTCGGTCAATTCGCGCACCACCTTGCCGGGCGAGCCCACCACCAGCGAACCGTCGGGGATGTCCTTGCCTTCGGGAATCAGCGCGTTGGCGCCGATGATGCAGTGCTTGCCGATGCGCGCGCCGTTGAGGATCACCGCATTGATGCCGACTAGGCTGTAATCGCCGACCGTGCAGCCGTGCAGCATGGCCTTGTGGCCGATGGTCACGCCCTTGCCCAGGGTCAAGGGCGAACCCGGGTCGGTGTGGATCACCGCGCCATCCTGCACGTTGCTATCCTCGCCGATGTCGATCAGCTCGTTGTCGCCGCGCAGCACGGCGTTGAACCAGACGCTGGCGCGCGCTTGCAGGCGTACGTTGCCGATCAGCGTGGCGCTCGGCGCCGTCCAACTGGTGGGGTGGGCTTCGACCCGCAACGGGCCCAGGCGGTAGCGCATAAAAGTGTCCTCAGGTTGCACGGCTGGCGGGTGGTCCCGCTCAGATAGGGGTGAAGCGCGCAGGCGGCTCATGCAGGCTGATGCCGGCGTCGAACAGCAGGTTGACCAGTTCGACGATCATGATCGCCGACAGCCCCCAGATCTTGTAGCCGCCATAACGGTAGCTGGGTACGTACCAACTGCGGCCCTGATAGTCGATGCGATGGGTGTGCTCGCGCGGGTCCTGGGCGAAGAAGGCCAGCGGCACGCTGAACACGGCGGCGATTTCAGCGTCGTTGGGCCGGTAGTCGACGTAATCGGGAATCAGCCCGACGAATGGCGTCACCTTCAGACCGTGCAGCGAAATCAACGGGCTCAGCGGACCAAGCACTTCCACCAGCCCGGGCGGCAGGCCGATTTCCTCTTCGGCTTCGCGCAATGCGGTGAAGACCAGGTCGGGGTCTTCCGGGTCGCGCCGGCCGCCGGGAAAGGCAACCTCCCCGCCATGGGTGGAAAGGCCTTGGGCGCGCAGGGTCAGGACCAGTTCGGGCGCTTCGCCGCGGGTGATGGGCAGCAGCACCGCCGCTTCCGGGAAACGACGGTCCGTTTCCACGGTGACGGGGGTATGGCTGCCCATTCGGCGAACAAGCTCGTCCAACATTTACGCACTCTCGGTTGCATGGCCTTCCCAGCATGATGCACCAAAAGCCGTCGGCCGCCCAAGCCCTGGCAAGGCCCGCTTGCCGAGCCTGCCTGCGGCGCGCCAAGATAACCGCACTTTCGAACGACGGCCATCGACATGAATTTTTGCAGCGCCTGCGGCAACCCGGTGATCCAACGCATTCCCGAAGGCGACAGCCGTTTGCGCTTCGTGTGCCCGAACTGCCACACCATCCATTACCAGAACCCCAACATGGTCGCCGGCGTGCTGCCGATCTGGGGCAGCCAAGTGCTGCTGTGCCGCCGCGCCATCGAGCCGCGCCGCGGCTTCTGGACGCTGCCGGCCGGCTTCATGGAAAACGGCGAGACCCTCGAACAAGCCGCGCGCCGCGAAACCGAAGAAGAAGCCTGCGCGCGGGTCGGTGCGGCCAACCTTTACCAGCTGTTCGACCTGCCGCACATCAACCAGGTGCACGTGTTCTTTCGCGCCGAACTGCAAGACCTGGATTTCGCCGTCGGCGTCGAGAGCCTGGAGGTGCGCCTGTTCGAAGAGCACGAGATTCCCTGGGACCACTTGGCGTTTCGTACCGTGGCGCGCACCCTGCAGTGCTACTATCGCGACCGCATCGAGCAGCACTACCCCGTGGTCCATGAATACGTGCAGCCGATGAACCTCGCCTCTGCCAACCCTCTTTCCCGGGAATAACGTTTCATGCGTCGCTTGCTCGCCGTGCTCTGCCTGTGCCTGACCTCGACGGCCCAGGCCGCCTTCACCGAAGTCATCATTCGCAAACCGCTGACACCCGCCGCCGCGCCTGCGGTGCGGCCAGCCGCGGCGGTGGACAAGATCCTGGTGATCAAATCCGAGCGCCGCCTGCAACTGCTCAGCCGCGGCGAGCCGCTCAAGACCTACCGCATCTCCCTGGGCAAGCAGCCCAAGGGCGCCAAGCTGCGCGAAGGCGACAAACGCACGCCCGAAGGCTTCTACTGGATCGACTGGCGCAAGAACAGCAGCCGCTACAACCTGGCCATGCACGTCTCCTACCCCAACGTCGCCGATGCCGCGCGTGCCAAACAGGAAGGTGTGTCGCCCGGCGGCATGATCATGATCCACGGCACACCGATCGACGAGCAGTACCCGGAGTGGTACTTCCACACCCTGGACTGGACCGAAGGCTGCATCGCCATGCGCAATGCCGACATGCGCGAGGTCTGGAGTTTGGTCAAGGACGGCACCATGGTGGAAATTCGTCCGTGACCCTGTGGTCTCGACGTGATCGTGAAGAAAACGCCTACAGGCTTTGCACATCTGCCTGACACCTCATGTAGGTGAGGTACGGCAGCGCGCCGGCGATCTGCACTCATAGACTTTTGCGAACAAAACGTACTGACACGTACGCCGTTTGCGGAGTCGAGCGATGTTCAAAGCAACCCGTTTGTGCGCACAGCTAGGCTTGACTGCGCTGCTATTGGGTTTGACGGTCGCACCCTCGACCCGGGCCGAAGATCTCGCCACGCGCCTGCTGCGCGAACAACAGCAGACGTTGCAGACCGAACAGGCGCGTCAACGCCTCGAGCGCTGGCAACGCCGACACGCGCCTGCCGAAAACGATCCCGAACCTCCTCAACGCACCGATACCCAGTGTTGGTACCACACAGGCATTCGCCTGCACGGCAACCGACGGTTCGATGAGCGAACGCTGCGCCAGGCGCTGCAACCCTTGCTCACCGCCTGCATAGGCGTCGAAGGCATCAACCGGATACTGCGCGCGTTGACCCAGCGTTATGTGGCAGCCGGCTATCCGACCAGTCGACCGACGCTGTCCAGCCAGCCCGAAGATGGCGCGCCGCTCGACATTCTCATCGACGAAGGCTTCGTCGAACGCATCGAATTGGCCGATCCCACCGCCGCAATGTCGCTGCGCGGCGCCTTTCCCGGTGTCCTCGGCGAACCGCTGTACCTGCCCGACCTCGAACAGGGCCTGGATCAGCTCAATCGCCTGCGCGCCTTCGAATTCGGCCTCGACGTGCTGCCAGGCGAGCTGCAAGGCGGATCGCGGATACGCCTGCACAACCGACAGCCCGACAAGCGCTGGCACCTGGACGCCAAGCTCGACAACCGCGGGACGGCACTCGGCGGCCGGCATCGACTCAATCTCACGCTCGGCCTGGACAGCCCGCTGGGGCTCAATGGCGACCTGCGCCTGTATGCGCAGCGACTGGTGTTCCAGGCGCCGGGCCAGAGCCTGGCCTGGGGCGGCTCCTACAGCCTGCCGTACGGGGCCTGGACCTTCGCCGGCTTCGTGGCGCAGACCCACCACGAAACGCCCATTCCACACACACGCCTGCGCAGCAACGGCGACACCCAGCTGCTGGGCCTGAATGTCGAACGGATGCTCTGGCGTGGGCAGCGCGGTTTGCTCAGCAGTGGCCTGCGCGTATCGCACAAACGTTTGCACAGCGATCTGAACGGCTGGCGCATCGACGTGCAGAGCCCGCAACTGTTGACCGCCGACCTTGGGGTGAACCTGCTCTGGCGCGGCACCGGCCTGTGGTACGCCTCGCTCGGCCTAGGCTACGGCCAAAGCGTCAGCGACGATCCCAAACGCCGTGGCGCCGCGCCGCGCTTCAACCAGTACCGCGCCAGCCTCCTGCACCGCCGGGCACTATCGGCCGACGCCAGCCTCAGCCTGCAAAGTCAGATAGACGCCCAATACAGCCCCGATCCACTGCCAGCCATCGAACAGTTCGCCCTCAACAGCGACACCGCCGTACGCGGCTTTCGTGAACGCAGTGTGGCTGGCGCCAGCGGCCTGAGCTGGCGCAACGAGCTCAGCCAGACCTTCTCGCTCGCTCGATGGCCTGGCCTGGCGGCACGCCCCCATGTGGCCCTGGACATCGGCTGGGCGCGCCATCATCGCGCCGCCCATCTCCAGCGTCGCCAGGGCGAGGTCGATTCGCAGCGGCTGATCGGTGCGGCCGTGGGCTTGGACCTGCAACTGTCTGCCAAGCAGCAGCTGCGCCTGCGATACCAACGCGCCTTGCACGCCAGCGACCTTTCCCGCCATGCCCTGGAGCCCGGCTTCTGGTCCGTGGAGTGGCAACTGAACCTCTGATTCACCCACAAGAGAGCATCACCATGAATGAAGCCCGAGCATCCTTGAGCCGCCGCCCCGACGTACTGCGCTGGACCATCTTCCTGTGCCTGGCCAGCCCTGGGGTCGGCATCGCTGCCGATGCCCTGCAAGCCGTCGGCGGTCCCGGTGGCACACCGTTGATAGACCTGGGTCATGGCGTACCGGTAATCGACATCGTCGCGCCCAATACCAACGGCCTGTCGCACAACCAGTTCCTCGATTACAACGTCGGTCAGGCGGGGGTAGTGCTGAACAATTCGCTGAGCGAGGGGCAGTCGCAACTGGCCGGCGCCCTGGCCGGCAATGCGCAGTTCCAGGGCCAGGCGGCGTCCACCATCATCAACGAAGTGGTCAGCCGCAATGCCTCGCTGGTCGCCGGCACCCAGGAAATTTTCGGCCGCCCTGCCGACTACATCCTGGCCAACCCCAATGGCATCACGGTCAATGGCGGGCACTTCATCAATACGTCGCGGGCCAGTTTCCTGGTCGGCACCCCGGTCATCGAAGACCAGCGGCTCAAACGTCTCGACACCCTGGAGGCCACCGGCCAGTTGCATGTGCAGGAAGGTGGCATCAACCAAAGCGGCGGCGCGCTGGACCTGATCGCGCCGAAAGTGACGAGCAGCGGCCAGTTGCTCGTGGGCGGCGACCTCAACGTGCTGGTCGGACGCAACCGTCTGGCCAGCGATTCGCTCGAGGTGCTGGAGCATCTGCCTGGCGAAGCGGGCAGCGTCGATGCCAGCCTGTTCGGTGCCATGCACGCGGGACGTATTCGTATCATTTCCACGGCCGAGGGCGCCGGCGTGCGCATGGGCCCTACGCAAGCGATCGCGGACAAGGAACTGACCGTGCGTTCGGCCGGAGCCTTGACCGTGGAGGGCAGCGACCGCGGCTACAGCCGCTTGCAGGTGAGCGACGGCGACCTGACGTTGGTGGCCGCCGACGACCTGCACTTGAGCGCGGTCAGCGGCAGCGCACGCACGATCGAGGTCGCGGCCGGCAAAGCGCTGACCCTCGACGGCAAGATCCGTGAAGAAATCAGCCGCAGCCGCGACGAGTGGGACAAGAAGGCATGGTTCGTCACTACCGAAACCTACAGCAAGCAAGACACCCGTACCCGTCGCACGCACTTCGGCGTGATGCTCACCGCCAAAGACGACATCAACCTGCGCGCCGGCGGCGACATGCGCCTGACCGGCAGTGAACTGGAGGCCGCCGCCCAACTGCGACTGGAAGCCGGTGGCCAGCTCGACCTTCTCGCCGCCCGCGACAGCGACCGGCAGCAGAGTCAAGTTCGCCACCGCAAGCACCTGTGGCGCGGCGACAGCGACAGCGACCAGTACCGGGAAACCGCTGCGCCCAGCGTGCTCGAAGGCGCCAATGTGCAGCTCGGTGCAGGCGGCGACGTGCACATCACCGGCAGCCAGGTGCTGAGCAAAAACGATCTGCAGATCAGTGGCCGCCAGGTGCAGATCGACGCCCAGCGTCTCAACGAGCGTGACCAGAGCCGCGACTATAGGGGGGACCTGGTGTCCGGCACCTTCTTCGGAGACCGCCAGGGCCATGACGGCGACGCTGGAAAGATGGTCGGCAGTAAAGTCCGCGCAGGGGGCGTGCTGAAGGTCAGCGCCGAGCAGGCTGGCATCAGCGGCAGTGAAGTGTTCGGCGAAAAGGACGCGCTGCTGCACAGCACGGTAGGTGCGCTGGACGTGACGGCGGCCATCGGCGAAAGCACCCAGACCCGCACCGCATCGAGCAGCAAGCTGTTCGGCGCGCTGGGCAACAGCAGCGCGCGCACCGACCGCGTACAGCAGGTGCTGTCGAGCGACATCCACTCGCGCACCAATCTGCGCCTGGCCAGCGCCGGCGACCTGCGTATCGAAGGCGCCCGCCTGCATGCCGACCAGCAGTTGACGGCCGAGGCCGGCGGCGACCTGAGCATCGTCAGCGCAGCGAGCCGCAGCGACAGCCAGCAAAGCGAGCAGCAACGCCGCTTCACCGCGCACGCCAAACAGACGCGTGAGGCCGAGGGGGAAAAAGCCGGCTCGCGGCAGTTCGATGCGGGGGTCGGCTATGAGGTGGCGAGCACGGAAAAAGACAGCAATGCCACCCGGCAGACCGCCAGCGAGCTCAGCGGTGCCAGCGTCGCGCTGCGCAGCGGTAGCACCCTGCAGGTCAAAGGCTCGAAGGTCAGCGCCGAACAGGGCGATCTTACCCTGGCCGGACAACAGGTCGACCTGGGCGTGACGCGCAACGACAGCAGCGAACTCACCACACGCACCGAAAGCGGCGGCGGCCTGAACGTGACCGGAGGAATCGACCGGCTCGGCAGCGCGTTCCACGGCAAGCGCGACCAGACCACCACCGAACACAGGCAGAGCCTGGTCCAGCGCAGCGAGCTGAGCGCAGGCGGCGAAGTCCGCATCGATGCGACAGATGTGCTCAACGAGGCCACCCTGATCAAAACCGGCTCCAACCTGAAAGTGGTTGCCGAACGGGTGGAGAACCGCGCGGCGGACGACATCGAGCACACCGACACCCGTACCCAGAACTGGAACGCCAGCCTTGGCGCGAGCCTGGAGTACCGCGACATCACCCGGCCCATCGAACGCCTGGTGCAGGGCGAAGAAGCGGCGCGGTTCCAGCAGGCATCTCCCGAGGATGCGATGGCGCCACCCAGCATCGGCGCCGACGCCACGCTCGCCCACGTCAGCAGCCAGCGCCTGGACACCCAAACCACGGCGCAAGTGACCGAGCTGGACGCAGGCGCCATCGCGCTCAAGGCCGACACTCTCTCCGACGTCGGCACCACCTACAAGGCCAGCACTGGTCAGGTGGCGATCGATGCACAGCAACATCATCTGCTTGCCGCGCACGACAGCCGGACGGTCATCGACGACACGCTGAAGGTCGACGGCGGCCTGCGCGTCGATACCAGCACCGGCACCGACGTCAACGTGCGCGTCACAGGTGCGGTGGAAAAGGACCGCAGCCACCTCGCCACGCGCACCGCCAAGGTTGGCAGCTTGCAGGGGCAAAACGGTATCCAGGTGCAACTGGGTAGTGATGGCCTGTACGAAGGCACACGCCTGGACGGCGGCGACGGAACGATCCTGATCGAAAGCGCAGGCCCATTGACGGTCAGCGCCGCCAGCGACTCGGTAGACAAGACCAGCAGCGAGCTCGACGCCAGTTTGTGGAGCAAAGGGGGCAACAATCCTGCCAAGACCGGTCTGGACGCCCGCGTCTATGGCGATTACGCCACCCACCAGTCCAGCGACCGCAAAGCCCAAGTCGCGCAGCTCGACGCCAAAGGCGACGTGACCTTGCGCAGTGGTGGCGACCTGACCCTCGAAGGCGTGAAAATCGGGCGCCGCGAAGCGCCGGTCGGCGAAGTGACGCTCGACAGCGCTGGTGTGCTCAAAGCCGTAGCCGCCTACGACACGCACCAGGCCAAGGGCAACGTCCTCGGCGGTGGCCTGGAGCTGGCAGGCTCGCTTGGCGCGAGCAGCGCAGGCGCGCTGGGCGGCCACCTGACCTCGGGCAAGGTCGACGAAGATAGCCGAACTGCCCAGGACCCGAGCGTGCACAGCCGTGGCACCCTGACCGCCGCCAGCCAAGCCCGCGAAGACCAGGCCATCCACCTGCAAGGCTTGCAGGTCAATGCTCAGGCACTGGCGCTGGAGGCTGCCAAAGGCGGTGTCCTGGCCGAGGCTTCGAACAACTATGACCGGCGCGACAACCTGGCGATCACCGCCGGCGCCGGTTTCAATCTGAGCAAGGCTGCCCTGGCGGCCGACGACATACGCGGCCTGCATGGTCGGGTCAAGGTCGAGCTGGACAAGCGCGACAACCTGACCTGGAACGACAGCGCCTGGCGTGCCGACCAGGTGACCCTGAACAGCGCCGGCGCTACCCGCATCGAGGGCGTACGCGTCGAGGCCGAACGCATCGGCGGCACCATCGACGGCAACCTGACGGTCGCCAGCCGCAAGGATCATGTCGACAGTACCCACGTGCAAGTGGATGCGCGCTTGAGCCATGAGAAGAACCCGCAGGGCTACCTAAATGCCGCCACTTCTCTGGCGGGGCCGGCGGGCGGCAAAGTCGAGGAGAAAGCCGGCTCGCTCCTGAGCACGATCGACCCTGGCCTTTCGCCGACGCTGAAGGTCGATGCCACGCGCATCGCCCGCGACAGCGTGGCCCAGCAAAGCGGGCTCAAAGGCAGCGAAGGTATCGCCTTGAGCGTAGCCGGCGACACGCAACTGGTCGGCGCCCGTCTCCAGGCACCACGCGGCAGCGTCGACCTGGGCGGCAGCGCCATCACCCAGCAGACCCTGCGCGGGCAGGACTACCGCCGCGACGTCGGCATCGATGTGTCCAACTCGGCGCCCGATCTCGGCACGGCCATCGCCGAGTTCGCCAAGCACAAAGGTGCGGCAGACGGCGAAAACGCTCTGGACCTGGGCCTGCTGCGTACCAGCGGATACAACCGTGACGGCGAATGGGCCGCTTCGATCCAGCAGCAAACCGGCAAACCCTGACCTCTACCGGCAAACGACCAACGGCCCCTAGCAGGCCGTTGGCGTTTCTAACAGCAAGGCTGACGTCACAAAACCATCATACTGCGGCTCTACAGTCGCCCTTCTCCCCCCTTCATAGGAAAAAGGACACCCGATGAGTCGAGCAAGTGGCGACAGCGTGGATCGCAACAGTAGTGGCAACCTCAGCCTGGACCGAATCATGGACGCTCGCCTGAGCCGGCGCAGCGTGCTGCACGGCAGCCTCGGCGCCGCTGTCGCCATGATCGCCGGCGTGGGGCTGGGTGGCGGAGCCATGGCCCATGCTGCAGAACCTGCCTTCGCTCGTCGACCACTCGGCTCTGCCGCTGCTCGACCCGTGGCGCTGGGCTTCGAATCCATCCCCGGCTCGCGCACCGACGGCTGTGCCGTAGCAGCGGGCTACAGCGCCTACGTGCTGGCACCCTGGGGCACACCGCTCAACGAGCGCGGCCGTCCCTGGCAGCGCGACGGCAGCAACAGCGCCGCCGACCAGGCCAACGCCATGGGCATGCACCACGACGGCATGCACTTCTTCCCCATCGACGGCAGCGCCGAGGACGGCCTGCTGGCGATCAACTTCGAATACATCGACCCCGCCGCCCTGCACCCGGCTGGCCCTACCACCACGGCCGACGGCAAGCGCCCGGTCGAGGAGGTGCGCAAGGAAATCAACGCCCACGGCGTGGGCGTGGTGCGTTTGAGCAAGCGCCAGGGGCGCTGGCAAGTGGTCGAAAACCACCCGCTCAATCGCCGCTTCACCACCGCCTCGCGCATGCTCATCGCCGGCCCACTGCGCGGCAGCGATCATGTGAAAACGCGCTATTCGCCGGACGGCAGCCAGTGCCGCGGCACCAACAACAACTGCGGCAACGGCCATACGCCCTGGGGCACCTACCTGACGTGCGAGGAGAACTGGCCGGCTATCTTCGTCAACACCGCCACCCTCAGCGCCGACCAGACGCGTCTGGGGGTGTCCACCAGCACCGGGCAGTACCGCTGGGAAAGCGCGGCGGGCGCGGCCGACGAGGACCAGGACGAGTTCGCCCGCTTCGACATCACGCCTCGCGCTGCCCAGGCCACCGAGGACTACCGCAACGAAGCCAGCACCTACGGCTACATCGTCGAAATCGACCCCTACGACGCGCGCACCCTGGCCACCAAGCGCACGGCCCTGGGGCGCTTTCGCCACGAAGGCTGCTGCCCGGGCCTGGCCCAGGCCGGCAAGCCGCTGGTGTGGTACATGGGCGACGATTCCAACAACGAGTACCTGTACAAGTACGTCTCCGCTGAGCCCTGGGACCCAGCCGACGCCAATCCGGCCGATCGACTGGCCACCGGGGCCAAGTACCTGGACCACGGCACGCTTTACGTCGCCCGCTTCGATGCCGATGGCAGCGGTCTGTGGCTGCCGCTCGAGCCCGCCAGCCCCAGCACAGACGGCAGCACGCTGGGCGCACGCTTCGGCGACTTGGCGGGCATTCTGCTCGATACCCGCAGCGCCGCCGATGCCGTGGGCGCCACACCCATGGACCGTCCCGAATGGACTGCCGTCAACCCGCTCAACGGCGACGCCTATGTGACCCTGACCAACAACAGCGTGCGCAGCGCCGAACAGACCGATGCCGCCAACCCCCGTGGGCCGAACCGCCACGGCCACATCGTCCGCTGGCACGATGCAGACGATCAGCGCAGCTTCACCTGGGATATCTTCGTATTCGGCGCCAATGCCACGGGCGATACCGAACTCAACCGTTCGGGGTTGACCGCGCTCAACCAGTTCGCCAGCCCCGACGGCATGCGCTTCGATAGTCGCGGCGTGCTGTGGTTCGAGACCGACAACAGCGAAGCGAGCGTGGCCGACCACACCAACGACCAGTTGCTGGCCGTGGTGCCGCAGCGCCTGGTCGATGCGGCGGGCAGGCCGGCCTCGATCAACCCTGGCAACCAGGCCGAGCTGCGGCGTTTCTTCGTCGGCCCCAACGGCTGCGAAGTGACCGGCATCGCCTTCACGCCCGACAACAAGACCTTGTTCGTCAACATCCAGCATCCAGGCAACTGGCCCTACGGGGACAGGGCCACCGAGCCGACCCCAGCCGGGCAGCGCGTACGGCCGCGCTCGGCGACGGTGGTCATCCAACGCGACGACGGTGGGGAGATCGGGACGCTATGAGCTGACGCTGCCCAGTGGAGTGCATCGCAGCGGTGCAAATCCATCAGGCTGGCCGAGATCGGGCTGGCGCTGGCCGAGCCTGAACGGACACCGGCGCTGTTGCTGAACATGCTCACAGACTTTGCGCAATACATCAGCTGCGTGCTGGACGACTACCAGGCGCAGAGCCAAGGGGGAATGCGCTTTCGTCGCCCGTGCCGAGCACGTCCGAAACGACGTCGCAGGCTTTTGCCCAAACGTTGCTGTTCTACAACACGCCGGCGGTCTCGGGCACTGAATTCGCTGTGTACGAACAGGCCGGGGCTACCCAGGCCTTACTCTTGACGCTACCCGAGCGAGATCCACCAGAGTCTTCGCGCTTTTCGGCAGACAATGGGCGCAGGCCAATGCGCAGAAGGTCGAACAGCGGACTTCGCTCGAGACGCTCCGGACATTGCAGGCCGAGGAGCTGGATCACACCCTCGAAGAAATCAAGAGCGCATGGCAGGCGGCCGAAGAGCACGTGCAGGAAATCGAGGAACTGACCAATACCAGTTTCTGGAGCTTTGCCAATCCTCGTCCGGACGGTCCGTTCTGATGGCGTTTGCATGACAGCGAGCGCTGTCTTCGGGGATCAGAAGTCCAGCAGGCGCCAGACTTCGTAGGCAGGGGTTTCGTACGGGTGGTGGGCTTTCAACGCGGCGATCGCCTGAGCGATCAGCGCATCGGCCACCACCAACTCGACCTTCCACTCCTCCACCCGTTCGACCTGGCCCTGCCGCCCGGCGAACGGCTGGCTGCCGTCCAGCGGGCGGAACTGGCCATGACCCAGAGTTTGCCAGGCACAGCGGTCATAGCTGCCGATGTGTCCGCCGCCGGCGGCGAACACAGCAGTCTTGACCGCTTCGACGTGGCTGTCGGGCACGAAGAAGGCCAGCTTGTACACCCCTTAGTCCACCCACACCCGCGCATTGCGGAACATGCGCATGAGGGCTGCGTCTTCCTGCCAATCGTCCGGGCGCCAGGAGTTCTGCACTGCGCGGAAGACCCGCTCAGGGTGCGGCATCATGATGGTCACACGGCCGTCTAGGCTGGTCAGGCCGGTGATCCCGCGCGGCGAGCCGTTGGGGTTGGCCGGGTAGGTTTCGGTGACCTTGCCATGGTTGTCGACGAAGCGCAGCGCCACGCAACCCGAGGCATCGGCCAGCTGCAGAGCCTGCTCGCTGGCGAACTCGGCATGGCCTTCACCGTGGGCGATGGCGATCGGCATGCGCGAGCCGGCCATGCCATCGAGGAAGATCGAGTTGGACTTCTGCACCTCGACCATGGCCACACGGGCTTCGAACTGCTCGGAACGGTTGCGCACGAAGTGCGGCCAGTGCTCGGTGCCGGGAATCAGCTCGTGCAGGTTGGACATCATCTGGCAACCGTTGCACACGCCCAGGGCGAAGCTGTCGCTGCGGGCGAAGAAAGCCTGGAAAGCGTCCCGCGCACGGCTATTGAACAGCGCCGACTTGGCCCAGCCTTCGCCGGCGCCCAAGACGTCGCCGTAGGAGAAGCCGCCGCAGGCGACCAGGCCCTTGAAGGCTTCGAAGTCGACGCGACCGGCGAGGATGTCGCTCATGTGCACGTCGATCGCAGCGAAGCCGGCACGGTCGAAGGCCGCAGCCATTTCCACCTGACCGTTGACGCCCTGCTCGCGCAGGATCGCCACCTGCGGACGGATGCCTTTCTTGATGTACGGCGCGGCGATGTCGTCGTTGACGTCGAAGCCCACCTTGACCGACAGGCCGGGGTTGTCTTCTTCGAGCAGCGCGTCGAATTCCTGGTCGGCGCACTCGGCGTTGTCGCGCAGGCGCTGGATGCGGTAGCTGGTTTCGGCCCACTGGCGCTGCAAGCTGGAACGCTTGCCGCTGTAGAGCACGTCATCGCCCAGGCGCACGTAGATGTCGTTGTTGTTGATCGGCTGGCCGATGACTGCGGCGCAGTTCTCGCCCAGGCCCGCTGCACTGAATTGGCTCAGCACCACCGGGGTGGAATCGCGACGCACCTGGATCACCGCACCCAGCTCTTCGTTGAAGAGCACGGCGCAGGCCTTGTCGGCGCTGCCGGTGAGGGTCTTGAGGTCGAGGTTCACGCCGCAGTGACCGGCGAAGGCCATCTCCAGCACGGTGGTCATCAAGCCACCGTCGGAGCGGTCGTGGTAGGCCAGCAGGTGGCCGTCGGCGTTGAGGCCCTGGATCACCGCGAAGAAGGCCTTGAGGTCTTCGGCGTTGTCGACGTCGGGAGCCTTGTCGGCCAGCTTGCCGTGGGTCTGCGCCAGGATCGAGGCGCCCATGCGGTTCTGGCCGCGGCCCAGGTCGATCAGGATCAGGTCGGTTTCGCCCTTGTCCATGCGCAGCTCTGGGGTCAGGGTCTTGCGCACGTCGGTGACCGGGGCGAAGCCGGTGATGATCAGCGACAGCGGCGAGGTCACGCTCTTGTCGACGCCGTCCTCGTTCCACTGGGTCTTCATGGACATGGAGTCCTTGCCGACCGGGATGGTGATGCCCAGCGCCGGGCACAGCTCCATGCCCACGGCCTTGACCGTGTCGTACAGACGCGCGTCTTCGCCGGGGTGGCCGGCGGCGGACATCCAGTTGGCCGACAGTTTGATATCGGACAGCTTGGCGATGGGCGCGGCGGCCAGGTTGGTCAGGGTTTCGCCAATGGCCATGCGCCCGGACGCCGGGGCGTCGAGCAGGGCCAGCGGGGTGCGCTCGCCCATGGCCATGGCTTCACCGGTGTAGACGTCGAAGCTGGTGGCGGTGACGGCGCAGTCGGCAACCGGCACCTGCCACGGGCCAACCATCTGGTCGCGGGCGACCAGGCCGGTGATGGTGCGGTCGCCGATGGTGATCAGGAAGCTCTTGCTGGCCACGGCCGGGTGGTGCAGCACGCGCTGCAGGGAGTCTTCCAGTTCCAGGGCCGCCGGATCGAAGGCATCGCCCAGTTCCGCTTCGCGGGTGGCCGAACGGTGCATGCGCGGCGGCTTGCCGAGCAGCACGTCGAGCGGCATGTCCACCGGTGTGTTGGCGAAGTGGCGGTCGGTGACGGTCAGGTGCGGCTCGGCGGTCGCCTCGCCGACCACGGCGAACGGGCAGCGCTCGCGTTCGCAGATGGCCTGGAAGCGCTCGAAATCGACGGCGCTGACGGCCAGCACGTAACGCTCCTGGGACTCGTTGCTCCAGATTTCGTGCGGCGCCATGCCCGGCTCGTCGTTGGGCACGTCGCGCAGCTCGAAGCGCCCACCGCGGCCGCCGTCGTTGACCAGCTCCGGCAAGGCGTTGGAGATGCCGCCGGCGCCCACGTCATGGATGAAGGCGATGGGGTTGTGCTCGCCCAACTGCCAGCAGCGGTCGATGACCTCCTGGCAGCGGCGTTCCATTTCCGGGTTTTCGCGCTGGACCGAGGCGAAATCGAGGTCGGCCGAGCTGGCGCCGGTGGCCACCGACGAGGCGGCGCCGCCGCCCAGGCCGATGAGCATGGCCGGGCCACCGAGCACGATCAGCTTGGCGCCGACGGTGATTTCGGCTTTCTGCACGTGGTCTTCGCGGATGTTGCCCATGCCGCCGGCGAGCATGATCGGCTTGTGGTAGCCGCGTACTTCGTCGCCGTGTGGCGTGGCGATGGACTGCTCGAAGGTGCGGAAGTAGCCGGTCAGGGCCGGACGGCCGAACTCGTTGTTGAACGCAGCGCCGCCGAGCGGGCCCTGGATCATGATGTCCAGGGCGTCGACGATGCGCTCGGGCTTGCCGTAGGCCTGTTCCCACGGTTGGGCGAAGCCCGGGATGCGCAGGTTGGACACGGTGAAACCGGTCAGGCCAGCCTTGGGCTTGGCCCCGCGGCCGGTGGCGCCTTCGTCGCGGATTTCGCCGCCGGAACCGGTGGAAGCGCCGGAGAACGGCGCGATGGCGGTCGGGTGGTTGTGCGTCTCGACCTTCATCAGGATGTGCACAGGCTCCTGCACCGCGCCGTACTCACGGCTGTCCGGGTTGGGGAAGAAGCGCCCGGCGACGTTGCCGACGATGACCGAAGCGTTGTCCTTGTAGGCCGACAGCACGCCTTCGCTGTGCATCTGGTAGGTATTCTTGATCATGCCGAACAGGCTTTTTTCCTGGGCCTGACCGTCGATGTCCCACGTTGCGTTGAAGATCTTGTGCCGGCAGTGCTCGGAGTTGGCCTGGGCGAACATCATCAGTTCGATGTCGTTGGGGTTGCGCTCCAGGTTCTGGAAGGCGTTGACCAGGTAGTCGATCTCGTCGTCCGCCAGGGCCAGGCCCAGGTCGACGTTGGCTTGCGCCAGGGCCGCGCGGCCACCGCCGAGCACGTCCACCGAGGTCATCGGCCGGGGCTGGGCGTGGCTGAACAGGTCGGCGGCGTCTTCCAGGCGGGCCAGCACGCGCTGGGTCATGCGATCGTGCAGCTCGGCCGCGACCTGCTGGGCCTGGGCCTCGCTCAGGTCCCCGGCGACGTAGTAAGCGATGCCCCGTTCCAGACGCTGGATGCTCTGCAGGCCGCAGTTGTAGGCGATGTCGCTGGCCTTGCTGGCCCAGGGCGAAATGGTGCCCAAACGTGGCACCACCAGGAACAGACGGCCTTCGGGCGCCTGTACCGCGACGCTCGGTCCGTACTTGAGCAGGCGACCCAGCACCTGCTGCTGGTCGGCGCTCAACTCGCCGTCGACATCGGCAAAGTGGGCGAATTCGGCATACAAACCGGTAACAGCGGGGACTTTCTGGCTCAGTTGCTCGAGTAACTTACCGTGGCGAAAGGCAGAAAGGGCAGGAGCGCCGCGCAGGATCAACATCGTCGGGACAGCCTCAAGAAGGGGTGTGCTTGGAGGCCGGGCATTCTAGCCTAAGTCAATGGGAATCGGCACCCGCCATAGGGCAGAAAGCGCTGTCCGGTCGCTTGCCAGGGGCATCTGCCCCACGTTCGGGGCGCTATGAAACGGGCGCTGCCGGGCCACATGCGGCGCTATCAGACAACATCGGCGTTGTCGAGATATGGCGAAACCGGCCCTTTGCGTATACTGCACCCCATGTTCGCCCACACTGCTTTGCGCCAGCGCTGCGCCAAATGGCTCATCGCAACCGGACTCTTCCTGATGCTCGCTGCCTGTGTTGAAAAACCCAGCACGCTCGAGCGTGTCAAGGAAGACGGCGTGCTGCGCGTCGTCACCCGCAACAGCCCGGCCACCTATTTCCAGGACCGCAACGGCGAAACCGGCTTCGAATACGAGCTGGTCAAGCGTTTCGCCGACGAGCTGGGGGTGGAATTGAAGATCGAGGCCGCCGACAACCTCGACGACCTCTTCACCCAGCTGAGCCAGCCTTCCGGCCCAGTCCTGGCCGCTGCAGGCCTGGTCAGCAGCGCGCAGCGCAAGACTCAGGCGCAGTTCTCCCACCCTTACCTGGAAGTCACGCCCCAGGTGATCTACCGCAACGGCCGCCCGCGCCCGACCCAGCCCAGCGGCCTGGTGGGCAAGAAGATCATGGTGCTCAAGGGCAGCAGCCACGCTGAACAGTTGGCCGAGTTGAAAAAGCAGTATCCGGCCTTGGAATACGAAGAATCCGACGCCGTCGAGGTGGTCGACCTGCTGCGCATGGTCGACGAAGGCCAGATCGACCTGACCCTGGTCGACTCCAACGAACTGGCCATGAACCAGGTGTACTTCTCCAACGTGCGCGTGGCCTTCGACCTGGGCGAAGCCCGCGACCAACGCTGGGCCGTGGCCGCCGGCGCGGACACCAGCCTGCTCGACAAAGCCAACGCCTTCCTCGACGAAGCCGAAAAGAACGGCACGCTGCAACGCTTGAAGGAACGCTATTACGGACACGTCGACGTGCTTGGCTACGTCGGCGCCTATACCTTCGCCCAGCACCTGCAGCAACGCCTGCCCAAATACGAGAAGCAGTTCAAGGCCACCGCCAAGACCGAACAGGTCGACTGGCGCCTGCTGGCCGCCATCGGCTACCAGGAATCGATGTGGCAGCCGGAGGTCACCTCCAAGACCGGCGTGCGCGGTCTGATGATGCTGACTCAGCGCACGGCCCAGGCCATGGGCGTATCCAACCGCCTCGACCCGCGCCAGAGCATCATGGGCGGCGCCAAGTACTTCATGCTGGTCAAGGACCAGCTCGACGACAGCATCAAGGAGCCGGACCGCACCTGGTTCGCCCTGGCCGGTTACAACGTCGGCAGCGGCCACCTGGAAGACGCCCGCACCCTGGCCAAGCGCGAAGGCCTGAACCCGAACAAGTGGCTGGACGTGAAGAAGATGCTGCCGCGCCTGGCGCAGAAGCAGTGGTACA
Source organism: Pseudomonas sp. MLB6B (assembly GCF_054508135.1). Lineage (NCBI taxonomy): Bacteria > Pseudomonadati > Pseudomonadota > Gammaproteobacteria > Pseudomonadales > Pseudomonadaceae > Pseudomonas > Pseudomonas sp. MLB6B. Next base: position 4,357,486 of record NZ_CP199313.1, read on the forward strand.
GCAAGACCCGCTATGGCTACGCCCGTGGCGGCGAACCGGTGCATTTCGTGGCCAACATCCGCCGCTACTACGACATCCTGACCTGGGTGACGCAGCCGCAGCTCGAAGGCCAGCCGGCCGATGCCAACCTGCACCAGCCGGGGATCAACAAGGACAAGCCGGCGGAGCAGCCGGCCCAGCGCTAGTTAGCCCCAAAGAAACGCCTGTTCCCTGGAAACGCACTGGCCTATGTATGGGAGTGGCCGATTCGGCCCTCCGATTAGCCACCATGGCCTGCGCAGCAGGCCTGATACCTGCGATCGGTATTTGCCGGACGCTCAACGATGCCTGAGTTAGGGCGGCGACGCCGCCCATCGCGGCTGAAGCCGCTCCAACAGGGGGTGCCCTGTAGGAAACTCCAGGATCGTGCCGGGTCTTAAAGCGACCACACCTGTGTAGGAGCGGCCGGTTCGGCGCTCCGATTCAGCCGCGATGGCCTGCGCAGCAGGCCTAATGGCCGTGACACTTCCCGAGTCCCGTAGCGGCCAGCTGTTTGACACGGCCAAGCTCTTCAGCGAAAGCTCTGGGAAGGTTTGACCGGGGGAAGAATATCCATACCGAGACGATTGCGGCGATTGCCTCAGCCACGTGCCCGTCGCGCCTTGAAGAACGCACTCAGCACCTCCCCGCACGCCTCCCCCAACACCCCGCCTTCGACCAGCACCCGGTGGTTGAGAAACAGCTGGTCGAAGAAACGCCCCTGGCTCTGCACCACCCCGGCCTTCGGCTCGCTGGCGCCGAACACCACGCGGGCGATGCGCGCGTGTACGATCAGCCCCGCACACATGCTGCACGGCTCCAGGGTCACGTAGAGGGTACTGCCGGGCAGCCGGTAGTTGCCGGCGGCATGGGCCGCAGCGCGGATGGCGACCATCTCGGCGTGGGCGCTGGGGTCGCTGTCGAGGATCGGCCGGTTGAAGCCGGCGCCGACGACTTCGCCGTCCTGCACCAGCACCGCACCCACCGGCACTTCGCCAAGGGCCGCGCCTTGTGCGGCGAGGTCCAGCGCCAGGCGCATGAAGTCCTGGTCGCGGCTGCGATCGATGATCCGGTTACGCATCAGACCACCGCGATCGCGGCCATCAGGCCGGTTTCCATGTGGTCGATGACGTGGCAGTGGAACATCCAGGTGCCGGGGTTATCCGCGACCAGCGCCACCTGTGCGCGTTCGTTCTTGCCCAGTAGGTAGGTGTCGGTGAACCAGGGCTCGCGGATGTCGTGGCGGTTGGAATTGATGACCTTGAAACTCATGCCATGCAAATGGATGGGGTGTTGGTACTGGGTCATGTTCTTCAGTTCGAAGATGTAGCTCTTGCCCTTCTGCAAGGTGGCAATGGGGCGGTCGGCGCAGGTCTTGTCGGTGATGTCCCAGGCCTGGCCATTGATCTGCCACAGGCTGGGTGGGCGGCCGTCTTCCACGCCTACCGAGACTTTGCCGGCCCACTCGAAGTTGAAGTTGAGCTTCTCGGCGTTGGCCAGGTCCGGTTCGGCGATGGGATTGGGCGGCAGCGCCGGCGGCCAATCGCTGGGCGCTTGGCTGCTGGCGACCGAGCGCAGGGTGCCCAGGCGCACGAAGCCATCGCGCAGGGAAATCTCTTCGCCCGCTTCAGGAATGCGGATGGCCAGGCAGATGCGCATACCCGGGCCCAGCCAGTAGTCGTCGTCCAGCGGGCGTGGCGTGATGGGATTGCCGTCGAGGGCATAGATGCGCGCTTCGCAATTGCCCTTGAGGTTGATGCGGTAGGTCCAGGTATTGTCCAGGTTCAGCAGGCGCACGCGCACCACCTGCCCGGCTGGCAGTTCGCTGACCGCATCGGCCTTGCCGTTGATGGTGATCAGGCGCCCGGCGGTGCCGTTGCGCGCCGCTTCGCGCGGCACGCTGAAAGGCATGAAGGCGCCCTGCTCGTCGACGTGCCAGGTTTTCAGGCTCAAGGTGCGTTCGTGCAGGAAGCCGGTAGGGTCGCGTTCCTCGACGATCAGCGGCCCGACCAGACCGCGGCCGAGCTCTTCCGAGCTGCTGACGTGGGGGTGGTACCAGTAGCTGCCGGCGTCCGGTACGCGGAACTTGTAGTCGAAGTATTCGCCCGGCTTGACCGGCAACTGCGACACATAGGGCACACCATCCATTTCCAGCGGCAGGCGAATGCCGTGCCAGTGGATGGTGGTCTCGACCGGCAGGTGGTTGATGAAGCGCACGCGCAGCCAGGTGCCCTGGCGCACTCGCAACTCGGTGCCCGGCGCCGAAGGCCCGAAGGCCCAGGCCTGGGTGATGTGCCCTGGCACCAGTTCCACGTCCAGGGGCGCTGCGATCAGTTGATAGTCGTGCCCGGCGTTCTCGTCTTCGACCCGGCCCAGCCAGTAGCGCGTCGCCCCTCCGGCGCCCAGGCCCACCACTGCCAGACCGGTGAGGCCCGTAAGAATCTGTCGACGGGTAAAGGACATTGCAGCGGGCACCTCGTAAAACGCAATCAGTCTGCCAGCATGGCCGGCGCTCAAGGGCGAATACGATACACCTGCATTTGCGAAAGATTAAGTGAAGCCTGCGCCATGTACCTACTCGGGGAAGTGCTGCTTGGCGATCTCCACGACTTCTTCCTGAGTGATGGGCGCCAGCGCGGCCACGGCCCACAGGTCGAACGCCGGGTAACCGCGCTGGATCGGCAGCACCATGTCGAAACCGGCCGCCTGCAGTGAGCCGGTCAGCACGCGTTTGGTGAAGCCGCAGCGGTGGGCCATGTACAGGTTGCCGTTGGCCATGGCCGGGCGATGGCCGTAGAGGATGTCGATGGGCGCGATGGGGCCGGCCGGCGAACGGTAGGCTTCGTCGGTCAGCTTGTCTTCGGCGACCAGCGCGCACACCGATTGCAGGTCCGGGCAGGTGACCACCACGAAGCCGCCCGGTTTGAGCACGCGCTTGAACTCGGCCAGGGCCACCGGGACTTCATGAGGGTACAGGTGCTCGATGTTGTGGCTGGAAAACACCGCATCGACCGAAGCGTCGGCGACCTGCGACATGTCGGTCATGGTGCCGATCAGGTCCGGGTTGACGCTCTGGTCGATGTCGAAACGCAGCTCGTGCCAATCGGCGGAGGCGAAGCCCGGCGTGGTGCCGCTCTTGTTCTTGGGACCGCAACCTACATGCAGGAAGGTTTTCACAATCGGCTACTCGCGCGGGGTGGCAAGGAAAGGATGGACGCGACAGTCGGTCCATACTTGGACAGCGCCGCGTTCCGCGCACACTAGTGCGCCGCGCCCAGGCGGTCAAGCCAGCGCAGAACGCCGCAGATTCGTTCCCTACCGCTCATCCGAAACCCCCCGATAGGCATTTTCGAAGGCTGCCACCCACCGCCAGGCAACCCGCGCCGTTACAAGCTCAGCCTATAGATAGCTTGCTTTTTATAACCAAAAAGCAGCAAACAGCAAAACGCCATCAAAAAAGATTCTTAATGTTTCGCAGGCCCATGTCGCTAAACGACTGGGAGGCCACCAAATGTCCTGCCCAAGGCTACGGCGACAACGCTGGCAGCGCACTAAAACCCTAGACAGGATGCGTTCATGAGCTACATCTCTTCGTTGACTCCAGCGCAAGTCGCTGCCTTGAGTACGACCACGATCGCCGGGCTGGCAACCCAGGACGTCGCGGCGCTGAGCACCGCTCAGCTCGCCCAGATGACCACCGCGCAGATCGCCGTCATCACCAAACCCAACATCGCCGTACTGTCCACCAGCCAGTTGCCGGCCCTGACCACCGCACAGATCGTAGCCCTGACCACCGCCCAGGTGAGCGCGCTCAAGGCCACCCAGGTCACCGCCCTGACCACGACCCAGGTCGCCGCCCTGGAAACCGCCGATGTCGCCGCCCTGCCCGCCACGCTGCTGGCCAGCCTGACCACCGCGCAGACCGCCGCACTGACCACCGCGCAAGTAGTGGCCCTGACCACGGCGCAAGTGGCCGCCTTGAAGACCACGCAAGTGGCCGCCCTGACCACCACACAAGTGGCGGCTCTGGAAACCGCCGATCTCGGTGCGCTGACCACTGCCGGCGTCGTGGCCCTGACCACCGCCCAGGTGGCTGCCCTGACCACGGCCCAGGTCGCCGCGCTCAAGGTCGCCCAGGTGGCGGCGCTGGAAACCGCCGACGTCGCCGCCTTGACCACCGCGCAGGTGGTGGCCCTGACCACGGCCCAGGTGGCTGCGCTCAAACCCGCGCAAGTCGCGGCCCTGACCACTACGCAAGTGGCGGCCATGGAAGCGGCCGACGTCGCCGCCCTGCCCGCCACGAGCATCGCGGCGCTGACCACCGCACAGATCGCTGCCCTGACCACCGCGCAAGTGGTGGCCTTGACCACGGCCCAGGTCGCTGCGCTCAAGCCCGCGCAGGTCGCAGCCCTGACCACCACGCAGGTGGCGGCCTTGGAACCGGGCGACCTGGCCGCGCTGACCACCGCCGGCATCGTTGCCCTGACCACCGCGCAAGTCGCCGCGCTGACCACCGCGCAAGTCGCGGCGTTGAAACCGACCCAGGTCACGGCCATGGAAACCGCCGACCTCGCTGCGCTGACCACGGCCCAGGTCGTCGCCCTGACCACCGCTCAAGTCGCGACCCTGACCACCGCGCAAGTGGCCGCCTTGACCACCGCGCAAGTGGCCGCCCTGGGCACCGCCGATGTCGCTGCGCTGACCAACGCCAGTGTCGTAGCGTTGACCACGGCGCAAGTCGCCGCCCTCACCACCGCCCAGGTCGCCGCGCTCAAGGCCACACAGATCGCGGCGATGCAGACCGCCGACGTCGCCTCGCTGACCACGGCCCAGGTCGTCGCCCTGACCACCGCACAGATGAGCGCCTTCACCGCCGCGCAAGTGGCGGCGCTGACCACCGCACAGGTCGCCGCTCTGGAAACCGCCGACCTGGCCGCCCTGCCGGCCACCAGCATCGCAGCCCTGACCACGGCGCAGACCGCTGCGCTGACCACCGCCCAGGTCGTGGCCCTGACCACTGCCCAGATCGCCGCGCTCAAACCTGCCCAGGTCGCGGCCTTGACCACGACCCAAGTGGCTGCCCTGCAAACTGCGGATGTGGCATCGCTGACCACCGCTGGCGTGGTCGCCCTGACCACCGCCCAGGTCGCGGCACTGACCACCGCCCAAGTGGCCGCCTTGAAGGCGACCCAGGTCGCCGCGCTGGAAACCGCTGATGTCGCCGCGCTGACCACCGCCCAGATCGTCGCCTTGAGCACGGGCCAGGTCGCCGCCTTGACCACCGCCCAAGTGGCCGCGCTGACCACCACCCAGGTGGCTGCGCTGGAAACGGCCGACATCGCCGCCTTGCCGGTCAACAGCGTGGCCGCGCTGACCACTGCGCAAACCGCTGCCCTCACCACCGCCCAGGTCGTGGCCCTGACCACCGCCCAAGTCGCCGGCCTGAAGGCGACCCAGGTCGCCGCCTTGACCACCACCCAGGTCGCCGCCCTGCAGCCCGCCGACGTGGCTTCGCTGAGCAACGCCGGCGTCGTGGCCCTGACCACCGCACAGGTCGCTGCACTGACCACCGCCCAGGTCGCCGCGCTCAAGCCGACCCAGGTCGCAGCCATGGAAACCGCCGATGTCGCGGCCCTGACCACCGCACAGGTGGCAGCCCTGACCACGGCACAAGTCGCGGCACTGACCACTGCCCAAGTGGCCGCGCTGACCACCACGCAAGTCGCGGCCATCGTCACCGCCGACATCGCCGCGCTGAGTGCGGCCAGTGTCGTGGCCCTGTCCACCGCGCAGGTCGCCGCACTCACCACCGCCCAGGTCGCGGCGCTGAAGCCGGCCCAGGTCGCCGTCTTGCAGACCGTCGACGTCGCGGCTTTGACCACGGCCCAAGTGGTGGCATTGACGACCGCCCAGGTCGCGGCACTGACCACCGCGCAAGTCGCAGCCCTGACCACCACGCAAGTGGCGGCCATGGAAACCGCCGACATCGCCGCCCTCACCGTCGCCAGCGTCGGGGCGTTGACCACTGCGCAGACCGCCGCATTGACCACGGCCCAAGTCGTGGCCCTGACCACCGCCCAGGTGGCCGCACTGAAACCGACCCAGGTCGCCGCCTTGACCACCACCCAGGTCGCGGCGTTGCAAACCGTCGATGTGGCGGCGCTGTCCACTGCCGGCATCGTCGCCCTGACCACCGCGCAGGTCGCAGCCCTGACCACCGCACAGGTGGCCGCGCTCAAGCCGACCCAGGTCGCGGTGATGGAAACCGCCGACGTGGCCGCGCTGACCACCGCGCAAGTCGTGGCGCTGACCACGGCGCAGGTGGCGGCCCTCAAACCGACGCAAGTCGCCGCGCTCACCACTACGCAGATCGCCGCGCTGGAGACCGTCGATGTCGCCGCACTGACCACCGCACAAGTGGCGGCGCTGACCACGGCGCAAACCGCCGCCCTGACCACCGCGCAAGTGGCGGCGCTCAAGCCGACCCAGCTGGTGGCATTGGGTACCGCTGACGTGGCTGCGCTGACCACCGCCCAGGTGGTGGCCCTGACCACCGCCCAGGTGGCCGGACTCACCACGGCCCAGGTTGCGGCACTGACCACCACCCAAGTGGCCGCGCTGGAAACCGCCGACGTCGCCGCACTGAGCGTAGGCAGCGTCGCCGCCCTGACCACGGCGCAGACCGCCGCGCTGACCACCGCGCAAGTGGTGGCCCTGACCAGCGCCCAGGTGGCCGCATTGAAACCGGCCCAGGTGGCTGCCTTGACCACCACGCAAGTGGCGGCCCTGCAGCCGGGCGATCTGGTCGCGCTGACCACCGCTGGCGTCGCCGCCCTGACCACCGCTCAGGCAGCTGCCCTGACCACGGCCCAGGTCGCCGCGCTCACCGCCACCCAGGTAGGCGCCCTGACCACTGCCGATGTCGCCGCGCTGACCACCGCGCAGGTGGTGGCACTGGGCACCGGCCAGGTCGCCGCCTTGACCACCGCCCAAGTGGCGGCCCTGACCACCACGCAAGTGGCGGCCCTGGAAACCGCTGACCTCGGCGCGCTGACCACGGCCGGCATCGTCGCCCTGACCACCGCGCAGGTCGCGGCCTTGACCACCGCCCAGGTCGCTGCCCTGAAGCCGACGCAGATCGCTGCGATGCAGACCGTCGACGTCGCCTCGCTGACCACGGCCCAGGTCGCTGCCCTGACCACCGCGCAGATGGGCGCCTTCACCACCGCGCAAGTGGCAGCGCTGACCACCGCGCAAGTGGCGGCCCTGGAGACCGCCGACCTGGCCGCCCTGCCGGCCAACAGCATCGCGGCCCTGACCACGGCGCAGACTGCCGCGCTGACCACCGCCCAGGTGGTGGCCCTGACCACCGCCCAGGTAGCCGCGCTCAAGCCGGCCCAGGTCGCGGCACTGACCACCACGCAAGTGGCGGCCTTGGAAACGGCCGACGTCGCAGCGCTGACGACCGCCGGCATCGTCGCCCTGACCACCGCGCAAGTGGCGGCACTGACCACGGCGCAAGTCGCCGCGCTCAAGCCCGCACAGGTCAGCGCATTGGAAAACGCCGACCTCGCCGCCTTGACCACCGCGCAAGTGGTGGCTTTGACCACGGCCCAGGTCAGCGCGTTGAAAGCGACCCAGGTCGCCGCCATGACCACCACGCAAGTGGCGGCCCTGGAAACCGCAGACCTGGCCGTGCTGAGCAACGTGCAGCTGGCCGCGCTGACCACCGCGCAGGTCGCGGCCTTGACCACTGCACAGATCGGCGCGCTGAAACCGGTCCAGATCGCCGCGCTGGAGACGGCCGACGTGGCCGCCCTCACCACCGCCCAGGTCGTCGCGTTGAGTACCGCCCAGGTCGCCGCGCTGACCACCGCGCAAGCGGCTGCGCTGACCACCACGCAAGTGGCCGCGCTGGAAACCGCTGACGTCGCCGCGCTGTCGCTCACCAGCATCGCCAGCCTGACCACCGCGCAAACCGCCGCCTTGACCACCGCCCAGGTGGTGGCGCTCGGCACCGCGCAGGTCGCGGCGCTCAAGGCCGGGCAGATCGCAGCCCTGACCACCACGCAAGTGGCGGCCATGGAAACCGCCGACATCGCCGCGCTCACCGCGCCGCAGATCGTCGCCCTGACCACCGCGCAAGTCGCGGCGCTGACCACCGCGCAGATCGTCGCCCTCAAGCCGACCCAGATCAGCGCGTTGGAAACCGCCGATGTCGCGGCCTTGACCACCACGCAGATCGCCGCCATCGAGACCGCCGACATGGCGGCACTGACCACTGCGCAAGTGGCGGCACTGACCACGGCCCAGGCCGCGGCCATGACCACCGCGCAGCTGTCGCACCTGTCGATGAACCAGGTCGATGCCTTCACTTCGGCGCAACTGCAAGCGATGAGCGCCACGCAGATCGATGCCCTGGCGCTGTCCACACCGCTGGTGCTCGACCTCAACGGTGACGGCGTGCAGACCCAGCACCTGCGTGCCGGGGTGCAGTTCGACCTCAACGCCGACGGCCATAAGGAAACCACCGGCTGGGCCAGCGGCGGCGACGGCCTGCTGGTGCTCGACCGCAATGGCGACGGCCAGGTCAACGACGGCAGCGAACTGTTCGGCTCGTCCTTCCGCCTGCCCGACGGCTCGCTGGCCAAGGACGGTTTCGAAGCGCTGACCAGCCTGGACAGCAACCACGACGGCGTGGTCAACGCCAGCGACACGCTGTTCTCGGCCTTGCAGGTGTGGGTCGATCGCAACAACGACGGCGTCACCGATGCCGGCGAGCTGCACAGCCTGCGCGACCTGGGCATCACCCAGTTCAACCTGGATGCGCACAAGACCGCCGAGCTCAACCACGGCAACCTGATCGGTCTGAACGGCAGTTTCGAAACCAGCGACGGCCAGAGCCACACCCTGGCCGACGTGTGGTTCCGCACCGACGGCAACGGGGCGCAATCGATCGACCTGACCCAGCTCGACCCGCAAGCGGTAGGTGCCCACGCTTTGGGCCACCTGGATCTGGCGGCCGACGGCGGCCAGGCCACCACCCTGACCGTCGATGCGGCGGCGGTGGCGGCCCTCGGCCAGGCGGGCCAGGTCGATGCCGGCAACGGCGCGGCGGCACCGGTGCAGATGATCGTCGACGGCAATGCCAACGACACCTTGAACATTACCGGCGATGCCGGCCAGTGGCAGGCGGCGGGCACCACCGAGGTGAACGGCGCGAGCTACAACGTGTTCAACGACGGTGACGTGCAATTGCTGGTGGCGACCGACGTGCAGACTTGGATTCACTGACCGTCGGTGTTAAACCTTGACTGACCGGATACCGGGCTCGAAAGAGCTCGGTATTTTTTTATACGGAGCTGTTCTTATTCGGAGACAGTAGCGTTCATGCCTACCGATCCTTTTCCTCCACTCGAGCTCGACAGCCTGTTGGCCACCAGCCTGCACGCGATCGAACGCGTGGCCCTGGAACCGATGCAACTGCTCGACATCGCCGAGCGGCTCAATGCAGCGCAACGCCCGCACGATGTGGCCGCGCTGTACCGACACTGGCTGCAGCACTGCCAGTCGGCGGTCAACTACATCGTCCAATTCAACCTCGGCGCGACCCTGACCCTGTTGGGTCAACTGGACGCCGCCGAACAGGCGTACCGCGCCGCCATCGCGCAGAATCCGCGCTTCGCCCAGGCCTGGTTCAACCTCGGCGCCTTGCAGGAACGTCAGCAGCAGCCACAACGGGCCTTGACCACCTGGCAATCGATGCTCGACGAGCAGTTGGTCGACACCGGCGAAAGCCGTGAGCTGTACCTGATGACCTGCAACGCCATTGGCCGCCTGAGCGAAGAAACCCGGCAGTTGCAGGCGGCCGAGCGCGCGCTGCAAGCGAGCCTTGCCGCCGATCCTCGGCAACCCAAGGTCATCCAGCACTGGGTGCACCTGCGTCAGAAGCAATGCGTGTGGCCGACCTATGCGCCGCCGGCCGGCCTCAGCCAGGGCGATCTGCTCAAGGCGTCTTCGCCCCTGGCGTTACTGGCGGCCAGCGACGACCCGGGCTTGCAACTGGCGGCGGCCATGCGTTTCGTGCGCGACCGGGTGAAGGCGCCGGGCACGGCTTTGGCGCCTGGCGGTGGTTATGGCCACGGCAAGTTGCGCATCGGTTTCCTGTCTTCGGACTTCTGCCTGCACGCCGTATCGCTGCTGACCGTGGAGCTGTTCGAGCTGATCGACCGCGCGCAGTTCGAGGTCTACGGCTTTTGCTGGAGCCGCGAGGACGGCTCGCCCCTGCGCGAGCGGGTCAAGCGGGCGATGGACCACTTCGTGCGCATCGATGCGCTGGACGACGCCGGCGCGGCGCGCTGCATCCGCGAACACGAAATCGACATTCTCATCGACCTGCATGGCCTGACCGCTGGCGCCCGCCCGGACATTCCCGCCTGGCGCCCGGCGCCGGTGCAGATCACCTACCTGGGCTTTCCCGGTACCACGGGCCTGCCCGGCATCGACTATGTGATCGCCGACCGCTACCTGATTCCCGACAGCGAACAGCCCTATTACAGCGAAACGCCGCTGTACCTGGCGCAGATCTACCAGTGCAGCGACCGCCAGCGACCGGTGGCCGAGCTGCCCAGCCGCGCCGCGTGCGGGCTGCCCGAGGATCGCTTCGTGTTCTGCTCGTTCAACAACAACTACAAGTTCAACGAGGCGATGTTCGACTGCTGGCTGCGCATCCTCCAGCGCAGCCCGAACAGCGTCCTGTGGCTGCTGGCCGACAACCCCTGGGCCCAGGCCAACCTGTGCGCCCGCGCCGCCGACCGTGGCGTCGACCCGCAACGCCTGCTGTTCGCCCCGCGCGTGGCACCGGCACAGTATCTGGCGCGCTATGCCGCCGCCGACCTGTTCCTCGACACCTACCCGTTCAATGCGGGCACCACGGCCAACGACGCGCTGTGGATGGGCCTGCCGGTGCTGACCCGCTCCGGGCGCACCTTCGCCTCGCGCATGGCCGGCAGCCTGTTGACGGCATTGGGATTGCCCGAGCTGATCTGCGATTCGTTGCAGGCGTACGAAGACCGCGCCGTGGCGCTGGCCGGGCAGGCGGGCGAACTGGCGACCTTGCGCGAGCGCTTGCGGTCAGGGCGGGAGGCGTCGGCGCTGTTCGACACGCCACGTTTCGTGCGGGATTTCGAGGCGGCGTTGAAGCAGGTGGCACCGGGCGTGCGGTAAGACGCTGGGCGATCCGGGCAGATACCGTCTCGACGCTGCGAGCGCGCCTGCGCGGCGGGCGTCAGGACGGTATCGACGGCTTCACTCCTCGACGTTCATGTATTCCTTGGCCCAGCGGATGTAGTCCTCCGGCTGGGTGTAGGTGTGCGACAGCTCGGTAGCGCTGAGGTTTTCCGACTTGCTCTGCTTCTGCTGGCCGCGCTGCAAGCGCAGGCAGTCGTAGGTCGCCTTAATGGCGGCGAAGTAAGCGGCATGGCCATCGACCACGATACGCACGCCCAACTCGGCCAGGCGCTGGTCGTCGCGCAGGTTCGGGTTGCCGTAGCTGACCAGCATCAGTGGCACGCTCAGGTGCCGGGAGATCTGCTCGAGGTGGGCGAAATCCTTGATGCCGACCATGCAGATGCCATCGGCCCCGGCCTTTTGGTAGCTCTGCGTACGGTGGATGACTTCCTCGGTGCTGAGCACGCCGGCGTTGGTGCGGGCGATCACCGCCATGGCCGAGTCCACCCGCGCCTCGATGGCGGCGCGGACCTTGCCGGCGCCCTCCTCGACGGTGATCAGGTCGGTCGACTTGCGCCCGAACTGCGCGGGCAGCAGCGTATCTTCGATGGTCAGCGCGCTGACCCCGGCACGCTCCAGCTCGACCACCGTGCGCATGACGTTCAGGGCGTTGCCATAGCCATGGTCGGCATCGGCGAGGAACGGTAGTTGTGCGACGCGACCGATGCGCGTGGCCTGCTCGACGAACTCGCTGAGGGTGATCAGGGCGAAGTCCGGCGCGGCCAGCACCTGCAACGAAGCGACCGAGCCGCCGAGGATTCCGACTTCGAAGCCGAGGTCGGCCGCGATGCGCGCGGACATGGGGTCGAAGACCGAGGCGGTGTGGTAGCACGCGTTCGAAGCGAGCAACTCGCGGAACGCCAAACGCAGATCGTGGTGGGAAGCCTTGGGCATGATCACTCCGCTAGTACGTCAAATATTAACTGGCTCCCAGAGCCGGCCTTGCCGACCTGTTCCAATCATTGCCATGAGAAGCACTCCATGCGTCGCATGCAGGCAGGGAATAGAAAGCGTGGGATGCTGTGTCGAGAAATACTGCGGCAATACGCTGCACCAAGGTGGTGCGAAGCCAGGTATTCCGCCTGTTGGGCGCTGCCAAGATAGCACGCGGCCAGGTTTCCAAGAATGAAAGCCGCTATGCCGATCATGCATAGGGGATGCATGTTTTACATAGATAGCTATGTAACTCGGGATACAATTCGTTGTCGTGGAGCCCGGTAGCTCTTCTTTTCCAGGCTTGTCTGAAAAAGTTTTCACCTCGCCGGTTTTCAACGCGATGTGGGAAAGTCTCAGGACTTCGGACAGCGCCTTCTCTGCATGCAAAGGTAAACCGTGACCACTGCCCTTCCCGATTCCGCGCTGCGCACCGTGCTCACAGCGCTGATGCTGGCCATTTTTCTGGGTGCGTTGGACCAGACCATCGTGGCAGTGTCCTTGCCGGCCATCTCCACCGATTTCAACGACGTCGGTCTGCTCGCCTGGGTGATCTCGGGGTACCTGGTGGCCATGACCGTGGCCGTGCCCATCTACGGCAAGCTCGGCGACCTGTACGGGCGGCGGCGGATGATCCTGACCGGCACCGCCGTGTTCACCCTGGCGTCGATCGCCTGCGCGCTGGCGCAGAACATGGAGCAACTGGTGGTGGCGCGTGTGCTGCAAGGGGTGGGCGCCGGCGGCATGGTTTCGGTCAGCCAGGCGATCATCGGCGACTACGTGCCGCCCCGCGAACGCGGGCGCTACCAGGGTTATTTCAGCAGCATGTACGCCCTGGCCAGCGTCGCCGGGCCGGTGCTGGGCGGTGGGCTGACGGCCTATCTGTCATGGCACTGGGTGTTCTGGATCAATCTGCCGCTGGGCTTGGTGGCACTGTGGGCTCTGCACCGTGCGCTGGCCGGCTTGCCGGTCACGCGGCGCCAGGCCCAGGTCGACTATCCGGGCGCGCTGCTGATGATCCTCGGCCTTGGCAGTTTGCTGCTGGCCATCAGTTTGGTCGGCCACGGTCAGGATTGGCGCTCGCTGCCGGTGCTGGGGTTGTTCGCGGGGGCCGGCATCGGGCTGTCGCTGCTGCTGGCCCATGAACGGCGCTTCCCCGAACCGCTGCTGCCGCTGGGGCTATTCCGCAACCGGGTAGCGGTGTTGTGTTGGTGCGCGATCTTCTTCGCCAGCTTCCAGTCCATCTCCCTGACCATGCTCATGCCGCTGCGCTACCAGGCGATCACCGGCGCCAGCGCCGACAGCGCGGCCCTGCACCTGCTGCCGCTGGCCATGGGCCTGCCGCTCGGCGCCTTTACCGGCGGGCGCCTGACCACGCGCACCGGGCGCTACAAGCCGCAGATACTCGCAGGCGCCGCGCTGATGCCGCTGGCGATCCTGGGGATGGCGTTCAGCGCACCGCAGTCGGTCTGGCCGAGCGCGTTGTTCATGTTGATGGCGGGAGTGGCCGGCGGTCTGCAATTCCCGACCTCACTGGTCGGTGCGCAGAGCGCCGTGGCCAGGCAGGACATCGGCGTGGCGACCAGCACCACCAATCTGTTCCGCTCGTTGGGTGGCGCAATGGGGGTGGCGATCGTCTCCACGCTATTGCTGGCGCTGTTACAACAAGGCGGCATCACGCTGTTGGGCGACCCGCTGCTGGGTAGCCTGGGCGACAGCCCGGTGGACGCGCAGACGCAACAGCAGTTGCTCAAGGTGTTTCGTCAGGTCCTGCTGAGCAGTGCGGCAGTGGCGCTGTTGGCCCTGGCGGCGGCCATAGCGCTGCCGGATCGGCAACTGCGCGGCCATTGAGATGAAGGTGGCTCGACCTCACCCAGGAAACTCTGCCCTCACAAACCTTCACAAATCACCGTTTGCGCAGGGCCGGGCTCAAGCGCAGCATGTCCAGCCCGGCATCCACCCATTTTTCCGCATCGCCGAGCAGGTCGAAGCTGTCGGGCAGCAGCAACCAGCTGCCCAGCAAACCATCGACATAGGCGAACAGCACCACGGCGGCCTGTTCGGGGTCGAGGTCGGCGGGCAATTGCCCACGGCGCATGGCATTGTTCATGGCAGCGATCATGCCGCGGTGGCAGTCCAGCACGGCGTGCTGGCGCTGCTGGCGAATCTCGCACATGTCGTCGGTGAACTCGCACTTGTAATGCAGAATCTCATTGATGCGCCGAGTCCGGGCGTCCATCACCAGCTCGCGACACACCTGCAACAGCAGCTTGCGCATGCAGCCGAGGGGGTCGACCTCGTCCTCGCTCTCGCTGGCCCGGGCCAGGTGGTCGTGGGTTTCGTGCAGCATGTCGAGCAACGCCTGCACCAGCTCGGCCTTGTTGTTGAAGTGCCAATAGATGGCACCGCGGGTGACGCCGGCCAACTGGGCGATATCGGCCAGGGTGGTGCGCGCCACGCCACGGCGGTAAAAGGCTTTTTCCGCAGCCTCGATGATCTGGGCGCGGGTTTCCTGGGCTTCTTCTTTGGTACGACGGACCATGGCAGCACATACCTCAATCAGGTTCCGAGCCAAAACGACGACGCGGGATCTGCCGGAGCGCCTCTAACGTGCGTCTTCCGGAACTGAATTCTTCGGCGTGCGAGGGCAATCGATTGCCGCCGCACGGTATTTACAAACAACCATGAACGTAAGTATATTCCTTAGCAAGCTATTTATCCAACCGGTAGCCTTTTCGTAAAACCCTACCTATTACCCTCGAGCTCTCCTGCTCTTGCGATCCGAGGATCCCCATGCACTTCAAGCCAGCTGTCACCGCTCTGGTTTCCGCCGTCGCCCTGGCCACATTGCTCAGCGGCTGTAAGAAAGAAGAGGCGCCGCCAGCTGCGCAGGCTCCTCAGGTCGGCGTCATCACCCTGCAACCGCAAGCCTTCACCCTTACCCAGGAACTGCCGGGCCGTACCACGGCCTTCCGCGTGGCCGAGGTACGGCCTCAGGTCAACGGCATCATCCTCAAGCGTCTGTTCAAGGAAGGCAGTGACGTCAAGCAGGGCCAGCAGCTCTACCAGATCGATCCAGCGGTGTACGAGACCACCCTCGCCCAGGCCCAGGCCAACCTGCAGGCCGCGCGGTCGCTGTCGGGTCGTTACAAGCAGTTGATCGACGAACAGGCCGTCAGCCGTCAGGAGTACGACGACGCCAACGCCAAGCGCCTGCAAGCCGAAGCCACCTTGAAGAGCGCGCAGATCGACCTGCGCTACACCAAGGTACTGGCACCGATCAGCGGCCGCATCGGGCGCTCGGCCTACACCGAGGGTGCCTTGGTCAGCAACGGCCAGGCCAACGCCATGGCCACCATCCAGCAGCTCGACCCGATCTACGTCGATGTCACGCAATCCACCGCCGAGCTGCTCAAGCTGCGCCGGGATCTGGCCAGCGGCCAGTTGCAGAAGGCCGGTGATAACGCCGCCGAAGTGCAGCTGGTGCTCGAAGACGGCAGCCTGTTCCAGCAGAAGGGCCGCCTGGAGTTCTCCGAAGTGGCGGTCGACGAAACCACCGGTTCCGTGACCCTGCGCGCGATCTTCCCCAACCCCGACCACACCCTGCTGCCCGGCATGTTCGTGCACGCGCGGCTGCAGGCCGGGGTCAACGCCAACGCCATCCTGGCGCCGCAGCAGGGCGTGACCCGCGACCTCAAAGGCACGCCGACCGCACTGGTAGTGAACAAGGACAACAAGGTCGAGCTGCGCGAGCTCAAGGCCAACCGTACCCTGGGCAGCGACTGGCTGATCGAGGAAGGCCTCAATCCGGGCGACCGCCTGATCACCGAGGGCCTGCAATACGTGCGTCCTGGCGTCGAGGTGAAGGTCAGCGAAGCCACCAACCTGAAGAAGTCCAACGACCCCGATCAAGCCAAGGCCGGCAACGCAGACGCCAAAGCGGAGTAAACCATGTCGAAGTTCTTTATCGATCGCCCGATCTTCGCGTGGGTGATCGCCTTGGTGATCATGCTGGTCGGCGCCTTGTCGATCTTCAAGTTGCCGATCAACCAGTACCCCAGCATCGCGCCGCCGGCCATCGCCATCGCCGTGACCTACCCGGGCGCTTCGGCGCAGACCGTGCAGGACACCGTGGTGCAGGTCATCGAGCAGCAGCTCAACGGCATCGACAACCTGCGTTATGTGTCCTCGGAAAGTAACTCCGACGGCAGCATGACCATCACCGCGACCTTCGAGCAGGGCACCAACCCCGATACCGCGCAGGTCCAGGTGCAGAACAAGCTCAACCTGGCCACCCCACTGTTGCCGCAGGAAGTGCAGCAGCAGGGTATCCGTGTGACCAAGGCGGTGAAGAACTTCCTCATGGTCATCGGCCTGGTGTCCGAAGACGGCAGCATGACCAAGGACGACCTGGCCAACTACATCGTCTCGACCATGCAGGACCCGATCTCGCGCACCTCGGGCGTGGGCGACTTCCAGGTGTTCGGTGCGCAGTACGCCATGCGCATCTGGCTCGATCCGGCCAAGCTGAACAAATTCCAGCTGACCCCGGTGGACGTGCGCACGGCGGTCACCGCGCAGAACGTGCAGGTATCTTCCGGCCAGCTCGGCGGCCTGCCTGCGGTACCCGGCACGCAGCTCAACGCCACCATCATCGGCAAGACCCGCCTGCAAACCGCCGAGCAGTTCGAGAAGATCCTGCTCAAGGTCAACAGCGACGGCTCTCAGGTACGTCTGCGTGACGTCGCCAAGGTCGGCCTGGGTGGCGAGAACTACTCGGTCAGCGCCCAGTTCAACGGCAAGCCGGCTTCGGGCCTGGCGGTCAAGCTGGCCACCGGCGCCAACGCCCTGGACACCGCCAAGGCGCTGCGCAAGACCATCAGCGACCTGGAACCTTTCTTCCCGCCTGGGATGAAGGCTGTGTTCCCGTACGACACCACCCCCGTAGTCACCGAGTCGATCAGCGGGGTGATCCACACCCTGATCGAGGCCGTGGTGCTGGTGTTCCTGGTGATGTACCTGTTCCTGCAGAACTTCCGCGCCACCGTCATCACCACCATGACCGTGCCGGTGGTGTTGCTCGGGACCTTCGGCATCCTGGCCGCCTTCGGTTTCAGCATCAACACCCTGACCATGTTCGCCATGGTCCTGGCCATCGGCCTGCTGGTGGACGACGCCATCGTCGTGGTGGAAAACGTCGAGCGGGTGATGTCCGAAGAAGGGCTGCCGCCCAAGCAGGCGACCAAGAAGTCCATGGAGCAGATCCAGGGCGCCCTGGTGGGTATCGCCCTGGTGCTTTCGGCGGTACTGCTGCCGATGGCCTTCTTCGGCGGCTCGACCGGTGTGATCTACCGGCAGTTCTCGATCACCATCGTCTCGGCCATGGGCCTGTCGGTACTGGTCGCGCTGGTGTTCACCCCGGCGCTGTGCGCCACCTTGCTCACGCCACTGAAAAAGGGCGAGCACCACGTCGCCAAAGGCGGCTTCTTCGGCTGGTTCAACCGCACCTTCGACCGCAGCGTGCAACGCTACGAGCGCAGCGTCGGCTTCATCCTGCGCCGCAAGATCCCGTTCCTGCTGGCCTATGCGCTGATCGTGGTCGGCATGATCTGGCTGTTCACCCGCATCCCGGCCGCGTTCCTCCCCGAAGAAGACCAGGGCGTGCTGTTCGCCCAGGTGCAGACCCCGGCAGGCTCCAGTGCCGAGCGCACCCAGGACGTGGTCGATCAGATGCGCGCCTACCTGCTCAAGGACGAAGCCGACACCGTGTCGTCGGTGTTCACCGTCACCGGCTTCAACTTCGCCGGTCGCGGGCAGAGTTCGGGCATGGCCTTCATCATGCTCAAGCCGTGGGGTGAGCGCAGCGCCGAGAACAGCGTGTTCGGCCTGGCCCAGCGCGCCCAGCAGCACTTCTTCAGCTTCCGCGACGCCATGGTGTTCGCCTTCGCCCCGCCGGCGGTGCTGGAACTGGGTAACGCCAGCGGCTTCGACGTGTTCCTGCAAGACCGCGCAGGCGTGGGCCACGAGAAACTCATGGAGGCGCGCAACCAGTTCCTGGCCAAGGCTTCGCAGAGCAAGATCCTGGCTGGCGTGCGCCCCAACGGTCTGAACGACGAGCCGCAGTACCAGCTGATCGTCGACGACGAGCGCGCCAGTGCGCTGGGTGTGACCATCTCCGACATCAACAACACCCTGTCGATCGCCTTGGGCGGCAGCTACGTGAACGACTTCATCGACCGCGGTCGGGTCAAGAAGGTGTACATCCAGGGCGAATCCAGCGCTCGGATGAGCCCTGAAGACCTGCAGAAGTGGTACGTACGCAACGGTCAGGGCGAGATGGTGCCGTTCTCCTCCTTCGCCAGCGGCGAGTGGACCTACGGTTCGCCCAAGCTGTCGCGCTACAACGGTGTGGAAGCGGTCGAAGTGCTCGGCACCCCAGCGCCTGGCTACAGCACCGGCGAAGCCATGGCCGAGGTCGAGCGCATCGCCGGCGAGCTGCCGGACGGCATCGGCTATGCCTGGACCGGCATGTCGTACGAGGAAAAGCTCTCGGGTTCGCAGATGCCGGCACTGTTCGCGCTGTCGATCCTGTTCGTCTTCCTCTGCCTGGCGGCGCTGTACGAAAGCTGGTCGATCCCGATCGCGGTCGTCCTGGTGGTACCGCTCGGTATCATCGGCGCGCTGATCGCCACCAGCCTGCGTGGGCTGTCCAACGACGTGTACTTCCTGGTCGGCCTGCTCACCACCATCGGCCTGGCGGCGAAGAACGCGATTCTGATCGTCGAGTTCGCCAAGGAACTGCACGAACAGGGCCGCAGCCTGTACGACGCCGCGATCGAGGCGTGCCGCATGCGTCTGCGCCCGATCATCATGACCTCGCTGGCGTTCATCCTCGGCGTGGTACCGTTGACCATCGCCAGCGGCGCGGGCTCTGGCAGCCAGCACGCCATCGGTACCGGTGTGATCGGCGGCATGATCAGTGCGACCGTGTTGGCCATCTTCTGGGTGCCGCTGTTCTTCGTCGCCGTTTCTTCGCTGTTCGGCAGCAAGGAACCGAAAAAAGACGACACCCCCGACAATCCTGAAACTCCACGTTATGAGGCTGGGCAATGACCAAGTCGCTGTTGTCCCTGGCGGTCACCGCCTTCATCCTGGGCGGCTGCTCGCTGATCCCCGACTACCAGCGCCCCGAAGCGCCGGTACCGGCACAGTTCCCGCAGGGGCCGGCGTATTCGCCGGCCGAATCGGCCAACGTCGCCGCCGCCGAACAAGGCTGGCGCCAATTCTTCACCGACCCTGCGCTGCAACAGCTGATCCAGACGTCGCTGGAAAACAACCGCGACCTGCGGGTGGCGGCGTTGAACATCGACGCCTACCGCGCGCAGTACCGCATCCAGCGCGCCGACCTGCTGCCAGCCGTGTCGGCTGACGGCGCCGGTACGCGCCAGCGCTTGCCGGCCGACCTGTCGACCACCGGCCAGTCGGCCATCACCAGCCAGTACTCGGCGACCCTGGGCGTGAGCGCCTACGAACTCGACCTGTTCGGCCGGGTGCGCAGCCTCAGCGAGCAGGCCCTGGAAACCTACCTGTCCAGCGAAGAGGCACGGCGCTCCACGCAGATCGCCCTGGTGGCCAGCGTGGCCAACGCCTACTACGCCTGGCAGGCCGACCAGGCCCAGCTCAAGCTGACCCAGGACACCCTCAAGGCGTACGAGCAGAGCTTGAGCCTGACCCAGCGTGCCAGCGACGTGGGTGTGTCCTCAGCGCTCGACCTGAGCCAGGCGCGCACCGCCGTGGAAGGCGCGCGCGTCAAGCTGGCGCAGTACCAGCGCCTGGTCGCGCAAGACGTCAACAGCCTGGCCGTGCTGATCGGCACCGGCATTCCGAACAACCTGCCCGAGCCGCTCAAGCTCGACGCCGACCAGTTGTCCGAAGTGCCCGCCGGGTTGCCCTCGGACCTGCTGCAGCGCCGTCCGGACATCCAGGAAGCCGAGCACCTGCTCAAGGCCGCCAACGCCAACATCGGTGCGGCGCGCGCGGCCTTCTTCCCGCGCATCAGCCTGACCGCCAACGCCGGCACCCTGAGCCCGGACATGGGCGGGCTGTTCAGTGGCGGTTCCGGCACCTGGCTGTTCCAACCGCAGATCAGCCTGCCGATCTTCAACGGGGGTGCGCTGCGCGCGAGCCTGGACTACGCGAAGATCCAGAAGGACATCAACGTCGCCCGTTACGAGAAGACCATCCAGACCGCCTTCCAGGAAGTCGCCGATGGCCTGACCGCGCGCAAGACCTACAAGGAACAGTTGCAGGCCCAGCGCGACCTGGTGGCCGCCAACCAGGACTACTACCGCCTGGCCGAGCGCCGCTACCGCATCGGCATCGACAGCAACCTGACCTTCCTCGACGCCCAGCGCTCGCTGTTCAGCGTGCAACAGGCGCTGATCACCGACCGGCTGTCGCAGCTGACCAGCGAGGTCAACCTGTACAAGGCCCTCGGTGGCGGCTGGTATGAGCGTACCGGCGAAGCCAATCGGCAAGCCGCTCGCTAAGCCTGTGACTGGCCCGTCCCATGCGACGGGCCAGTGTCTTTCAAGAGCCCTATCCGTAATCTCGAAGACGCCCTGGCGCGCGCTTGCGCTGCCCCCTCCCCCTGCTAATCCGTGCACTTCCTCCAGCATCCGGGCAAAATGAACCAACTGGAACATTCCGTTCGGTAATCGCCCCCTTCCGTTCACGTGCAATTGTCCTGCCCTGCCCTGCGCAGCACCATCGGCGTGGCCCGTACTGCCGCCCATCGACCTGGTAAAGGTCCAGGTTCGACAGCGACGTACCGCCGCACCGATAACAACAAGAGATCTTCGACAGATGAACACTTCGCACCCTGCACGCCACCTGCTGCCTGGCCTGTTGGCCGTGTCTTGCAGCCTGCCGGTCCTGGCCGTCGAAAGCGGTTTTCTGGAGGACGGCAAAGCCTCGCTGAACTTGCGCAACTTCTACATCAACCGCAACTTCGTCGACCCCGACAATGCCCAGAGCAAGGCCGAGGAATGGACGCAAAGTTTCATTCTCGATGCCCGCTCCGGCTTCACCCAGGGCGCCGTCGGTTTCGGCGTGGACGTGCTGGGCCTGTATTCGGTCAAGCTCGATGGCGGCCGTGGCACGGCGGGCACGCACCTGTTGCCCGTCCACGACGACGGCCGCCCGGCGGATGACTTCGGCCGCCTGGGAGTGGCATTCAAGGCCAAGGTGTCGGAAACCGAATTCAAGGTCGGCGAATGGATGCCACTGCTGCCGATCCTGCGCGCCGACGATGGCCGTTCGCTACCGCAGACCTTCCGTGGCGCGCAGATCGCCTCGCGCGAGATAGCAGGGCTCAGCCTGTATGGCGGCCAGTTCCGCGGCAACAGCCCGCGCAACGATGCCAGCATGGACGACATGTTCCTCAACGGCCGCCCGGCCGCCACCTCCGACCACTTCAACTTCGCCGCCGGCGAGTACGCCTTCAACGACAAGCGCACGCTGGTCGGCCTGTGGCATGCCCAGCTCAAGGACATCTACCAGCAGCAGTACCTGAACCTGCAACACAGCCAGCCCATCGGCGACTGGACCCTGACGGCCAACCTCGGTTACTTCATCGGCCAGGAGGACGGCAGCGCACGCGTCGGCGACTTGGACAACCGCACCGCCTCGGGCCTGTTCTCGGCACGCTACCAAGGCCACACCTTCTATGTCGGCCTGCAAAAGGTCAGCGGCGACGATGCCTGGCTGCGGGTCAACGGCGCCAGCGGCGGTACGCTGGCCAACGACAGCTACAACTCCAGTTTCGACAACGCCAAGGAACGCTCGTGGCAGGTGCGCCACGATTACAACTTCGCCAGCCTCGGCGTGCCGGGCCTGACCCTGATGAACCGCTACATCAAGGGCGATCACGTGCAGACGGCGGTGGTCGACGACGGCAAGGAGTGGGCACGGGAAAGCGAACTGGCCTATGTGGTGCAGTCCGGCGCGCTCAAGGACCTGGCGCTGAAGTGGCGCAACTCCACCATGCGTCGCGACTACAACACCAATGCCTTCGACGAAAACCGACTGATCGTCAGCTATCCGCTGAGCTTGCTGTAACCGCTGCGGCGCCCGTACCCAGTGCGGGCGCACGGCAACCGGCCATGTTCGGTGCGCTGTGCACAGCGGTCAAAAGCCTTCATCCCGCCGCAGCCCGCGCGGCGCCTGCGCAGCCTGCCACCCTGCAGATACCCTGCGACCCGCTATGCTCAGCGCTCTCTGGACAACCTCTCGAGGCGCGCATGAAAACCTTGGTCGACCACCTCAGCCAGTACGCCGGTTACCACCGCGACCGGCGCAACCTGTTCAGTCATTTCCTCGGCATTCCGCTGATCGTTCTGGCCGTGGCCATCCTGCTGTCACGCCCCGGTGTGTCGGCGGCTGGGCTGTGGCTCTCGCCCGCCCTGCTGGCGGTGCTGGGGGCCGCGCTGTTCTACCTGCGCCTCGATCGGCGCTTCGGCCTGGCCATGAGCGTGCTGCTGGGCCTGTGTCTATGGGCCGGGCAGGCGCTGGCGCGGCAGCGTACCGGCCTGTGGCTGGGCAGCGGTGTGGGCTTGTTCGTGCTGGGTTGGGCGATCCAGTTCGTCGGACACTACTTCGAGGGGCGCAAGCCGGCCTTCGTCGACGACCTCAGCGGCCTGATCGTCGGGCCGCTGTTCGTGGTGGCGGAAGTGGCGTTCATGCTCGGCTGGCGCCGTGAGGTGCAGCATGCCGTGGAGGCGGTGGCCGGCCCGGTTGCGTGAACCTGAGGCCAGCACCCTGTTGAAGCGGCCGGTTCGGCACTGCGATCAGTCGTCGATCTCGTCCCACACCGACTCGGCCAGGTGGAACGTGGCGTTGGCCGCAGGAATGCCGCAATAGATCGCGCTCTGCATCAGCACTTCCTTGATCTCCTCGCGGGTCACGCCGTTGTTGGCGGCGGCGCGCAGGTGCAGTTTGAGTTCGTCGTTGCGGTTCATGCCGATCAGCATGGCGATGGTGATCAGGCTGCGGGTATGCCGCGGCAAGCCGGGGCGGGTCCAGATGTCGCCCCAGGCGTGGCGGGTGATCATGTTCTGGAATTCGCCGTTGAAGTCGTTCAGCTTGTCCAGGCTGCGGTCCACATGGGCATCGCCCAGCACCTCGCGGCGCACCTGCATGCCGGCCTCGTAGCGTTGTTGCTCGTCCATGGAAAGTCCTCAGCAGGCTTGCAGGAAGGTCAGCACGCGCTGGGTGAAAGGCGCGCCCACCTCGACATTAGACAGGTGCGCCGCTGGAAACTCGACGAACTGCGCCCCGGCGATCTGCGTTTGCAGGAAGCGCCCATGCGAAGGTGTGGTCACCGCATCCTCGCCACCGGCCACGATCAGGGTCGGCACCGTGATCCGCGCCACCTGCTCGCGGTAGTCGGCGTCGCGCACCGCCGCGCAATTGGCGGCGTAGCCCTCGGGCGAAGTGGCGGCGAGCATCTGGGTGATGCGCTGAGCCTGGGCCGGCTGCGCCTGTACGAACGCAGGGGTGAACCAGCGCGCCAACGAGGCTTCGCCCAGATCGCGCATGGCCTGCTCGCCGCCTTTGCGCACCGTATCGATGCGTGTGTTCCACACCTCGGCCGTACCGATCTGCGCAGCGGTGTTGCACAACGTCAGGCTGAGCAGGCGTTCACTGGCGTTGATACCCAACCATTGGCCGATCAGGCCACCCATGGACAGGCCGACGAAATGCGCCTTGGCGATGTCCAGCGCGTCCAGCAGCGCCAGCACGTCGGCGCCCAGCTGGGCGATGCTGTAGGGCCCCGCCGTGACCAGCGAAGCACCATGCCCGCGGGTGTCGTAGCGCAGCACGCGGAAATGCTCGCGCCACACTGCCACCTGGGCGTCCCACATGCCCAAGTCGGTGCCCAGGGAATTGGACAGCACCAAGACCGGAGCCCCTTCGGGCCCCTCCAATCGATGATTCAGTACGCCATCGGCCAATTGCACATGCGCCACAGCGGTCTCCTTCAGGCAATGAAACGTTGATGTTCGGCCACAGCGCGCGCCACCCAGACGCGGGCCTGGCCAAGGTAATGGGCGGGGTCGAGCATGCGGTCCAGCTCATCGGCAGACAATTGCTCGGCCACCTGTGGCTCTTCGCCCAGCACTTCGCGCAGATGCCGCCGCTCGGCGACCGCACGCTGGCAGCATTGCTCCAGCAGGTGGTGGGCGCGGTCGCGGCCCAGGCGTTGGGCGAGGACGATGCTGACGGCTTCGGCCAGCACCAGACCTTGCGTGAGGTCGAGGTTGCGGCGCATGCGCTCGGCGTCGACTTCCAGGCCCTCGGCGATGGCCTGGGCATGGCGCAAAGCGCCGGACACCAGGCAGCAGATCTGCGGCAGGGTTTCCCACTCGGCGTGCCACAGACCAAGGCTGCGCTCGTGCTCCTGGGGCATGGCGGCGAACAGCGTCGAAACCAGGCCCGGCACGCGCGTGGCAGCGCCGACCAGCGCCGCCGCGCCCACCGGGTTGCGCTTGTGCGGCATGGTCGAGGAGCCGCCCTTGCCCGGTGCCGAAGGCTCGAACAGCTCGCCCGCTTCGGTCTGCATCAACAGGCTCACGTCACGGCCGAACTTGCCCAGGCTGCCGGCGACCAAACCGAGCACCGAGGCAAACTCCACCAGGCGATCGCGGTGGGTGTGCCAGGGTTGCTCGGGTAGGCCCAGGTGCAGTTGCTCGGCCAGGGCCTCGGCCACCGGCAAGGCCTTGCTGCCCAAAGCGGCCAGGCTGCCCGAGGCACCGCCGAACTGCAGCACCAGCAGCCGCGGGCGCAGTTCGCGCAAGCGCTCGCGATGGCGGGTCAACGCGCCCAGCACGCCGGCCAGCTTCATGCCCAGGGTCACCGGGGTGGCATGTTGCAGCCAGGTGCGCCCCACCATGACCGTGTCGGCGTGCTGCAAGGCGCGTCCGGCCAGGGTGTCGGCCAGCTGGGCCAGGTCCGTTTCGATCAGTTCAAGCGCCACGCGCAGTTGCAACACCAGGCCGGTGTCCATCGCATCCTGGCTGGTGGCGCCCAGGTGTACGTAGCGCTCGGCCTCGGCCACCCCGCTGGCCACCACCTTGCCCAATGCCTTGACCAAGGGAATCGCCGAGTTGCCTGCGCTGCATATGGCCTCGGCCAACGCACCCACGTCATATCGCTCGGCCTTGCACGCGGCCTCGATGGCCGGCACCGCGCTGGCCGGCACCAGCCCTACCGAGGCTTGGGCACGGGCCAGCGCCGCCTCGAAATCGAGCATGCCTTGCAGGCGACCCTGGTCGGAAAACACCGCGCGCATGGACGCGGCGGTGAAGTAGGCGTCGAACAGGCGGTTGTCCGCGTGCGAGGTCATGGTCGCTCCTTAGTGATCGTCGTGCAGGTACGCGGCCCGTTTGGGCAGGCGCAGGCTGAACAGGAAGGCCACGGCCATCATGGCGGTGACGTACCAGTAAAAGGTGTTTTCGATGCCCATCGACTTGAGGTTCAACGCCACGTACTCGGCCGAGCCGCCGAACACGGCGTTGGCCACCGCGTACGCCAGGCCCACGCCCAGGGCGCGTACCTGCGGCGGGAACATCTCGGCTTTGACCAGGCCGCTGATCGAGGTGTAGAGGCTGACGATGCACATCGCCACCGTCACCAGAGCGAAGGCCAGCCACGGGCTGGTCACGGTTTTCAGTGCCAGCAGCAGCGGCACGGTGAACAGCGTACCCAGCGCACCGAACAGCAGCATCGAATTACGTCGGCCGATACGGTCCGACAGCATGCCGAACAGCGGCTGCATGAGCATGAACAGGAACAGCGCGCCGGTCATCACGTAGCTGGCGTCCTTTTTCGGCATGCCAGCGGTGTTGACCAGAAACTTCTGCATGTAGGTGGTGAAGGTATAGAAGATCAGCGAACCGCCGGCGGTATAGCCGAGCACCGTGACGAACGCTGCGCCGTGGTTGCGGAACAGCCCGCCTATGGAGCCGGCGTCCTTGTCCTGACGGGTCTCGGCGCTGCTGGTCTCTTCCAGCGAGCGGCGCAGCATCAGCGAAATCACTGCCGCCACTGCGCCGACCACGAACGGAATGCGCCAGCCCCAGGCGCTCAGTTCCTGTTCGCTGAGCAGTTGTTGCAGAATCACCACCACCAGCACCGCCAGCAGTTGGCCACCGATCAGGGTCACGTACTGGAACGAGGCGAAGAAGCCGCGCTGGCCGCGCAGCGCCACCTCGCTCATGTAGGTGGCGGTGGTGCCGTACTCACCACCGACCGACAGGCCCTGGATCAGGCGCGCCAGCAGCAGCAACGCGGGTGCCCAGGTGCCGATGCTGGCGTAGGTGGGCAGGCAGGCGATCATCAAGGAACCGGCACACATCATCAGCACCGAAATCATCAGGGAGTTCTTGCGCCCGTGGCGGTCGGCCAGGCGGCCGAAGATCCAACCGCCGATGGGCCGCATCAGAAAGCCCGCAGCGAACACGCCGGCGGTGTTGAGCAACTGTACGGTGGGGTCGTCGGAGGGGAAGAAGGCCGGGGCGAAGTAGATGGCGCAGAAGGCGTAGACGTAGAAGTCGAACCATTCCACCAGGTTTCCCGATGAGGCGCCGACGATGGCGAAGATGCGTTTTTTGCGCTCTTCGCCGGTGTAGTGGGGGGTAGTCATGGGCAGAGTGCTCCTGAAGGGTCACAGGTAAGTCTAGACATACCCAGTTACAAGCTTGTTCAACGATGCCGCTTGGCTTGGGCCGCTGGCTTATCTTCGGTACGAGCGATCTCGCTCCTCAAGACTGCCATTGCGGATACCCGAAGCTGTGCGACGCTTGGCTCAGGCGGCTTGGCCGCCCATCGCGGCTGAAGCCGCTCCTACAGGCTAAGAGCAGTTAATGCCGCTCTCGTACTGTAGGAGCGGCTTTAGCCGCGATGGTCGGCAACGCCGGCCCAATGGCCTTGACCCCGATCACCCAGGATCAACGCAGTACCTGGCTTAGGGCGGCTTAGCCGCCCATCGCGGCTGATCGGAGCGCCGACCCGGCCGCTCCTACAGTCGAGTGAAAGGTGAAAGACGATTGACGCCTATGACACCCGCTCGATGGCCAGGGCCAAGCCCTGGCCGACACCCACACACATCGTCGCCAGCGCCTTACGGCCGCCGCTTTTCTCTAACTGATGCAACGCCGTCAACACCAACCGCGCGCCGCTCATGCCCAGCGGGTGGCCCAAGGCGATCGCGCCGCCGTTGGGGTTGACCTGGGGCGCATCGTCGGCCACCCCCAGCTCGCGCAACACTGCCAACCCTTGGCTGGCGAACGCTTCGTTGAGCTCGAT
The DNA here is from genome assembly GCF_054508135.1 of Pseudomonas sp. MLB6B. Taxonomy (NCBI): domain Bacteria; kingdom Pseudomonadati; phylum Pseudomonadota; class Gammaproteobacteria; order Pseudomonadales; family Pseudomonadaceae; genus Pseudomonas; species Pseudomonas sp. MLB6B. Next base: position 4,385,092 of record NZ_CP199313.1, read on the forward strand.
GACGTCGAAGTCGGCCATCGCCAAGCCCAGGCGCTCGGTCAGCTTGCGCACCGCAGGCACCGGGCCGATGCCCATCACCCGTGGCGCCACGCCGGCGCTGGCCATGCCCAGCACTCGTGCGCGCGGCGTCAGGCCGTGGCGCTTCACCGCGTCGGCCGACGCCAGGATCAGCGCGGCGGCGCCATCGTTGACGCCCGAAGCGTTGCCGGCAGTGACCGTCTTGTCCGCACCGTTGACCGGCTTGAGCCGGCCCAGTGCGTCAAGGGTGGTGTCCGGACGCAGATGTTCGTCCTGGGTGACCACCGTCTCGCCCTTTTTATGGGCGACGCGCACCGGCACGATCTCTTCGGCGAAGAACCCGGCCGCCTGCGCCGCCGCAGCCTTCTGCTGGCTACGCAGGGCGAAGGCGTCCTGGTCGGCGCGCGACACCCGGTGCTCGTCGGCCACGTTGTCGGCGGTCTCGGGCATCGAGTCGACGCCGTACTGCCGTTGCATCGCCGGGTTGACGAAGCGCCAGCCGATGGTGGTGTCTTCGAGCTTCATGCTGCGCGAATAGCCGCTTTCGGCCTTGCCCATCACGAAGGGCGCGCGCGACATCGACTCCACGCCCCCGGCGATGGCCAGCTCCATTTCGCCGCTGGCGATGGCGCGGAAGGCCGTGCCGATGGCGTCCATGCCCGAAGCGCACAGGCGGTTGAGGGTCACGCCGGGAACGCTCGGCGGCAGGCCCGCCAGCAGCAGCGCCATGCGCGCCACGTTGCGGTTGTCTTCGCCGGCCTGGTTGGCGCAGCCGAAGAACACTTCGTCGAGCTGCGCCCACTGCACGCCCGGGTTGCGTTCGATCAGCGCCTTGAGCGGCACTGCCGCCAGATCGTCGGCGCGCACGCTGGCCAGGGCACCGCCGAAGCGACCGATGGGGGTACGGATGGCATCGCAGATGAATACGTCACGCATCAGGCTTCTCCTGGCGCTTGGCCGTGGGCGGTGGCCGTGCGCGCTTCGAGGTCGCGCAGGGCAGCAAGCTCTACATCGCTGGGCGCTTCGGTGGTCTGCACATCGTCGGCGAAACGAATCGCCCAGCCGGTGGCGGCGATGATCTGCTCGCGGGTCACGCCGGGGTGGATGGAGGTGACCACGAACTCATGGCTGCCGGCTTCGGGCTGCAGGATACACAGGTCGGTGATGATGCCCACTGGCCCTTCGCCGGGCAGGCCGAGACGCTGGCGCGAGTCGCCGCCTTCGCCGTGGCCGAACGAGGTGATGAAGTCGAGCTTCTCGACGAACGCCCGTGGCGACTGCTTGAGGATGATCAGCACCTGCTTGGCGGACCCGGCGATCTCCGGCGCGCCCCCTGCCCCCGGCAGGCGCGTGCGCGGCGCATGGTAGTCGCCGACCACGGTGGTGTTGATGTTGCCGAAACGGTCGACCTGGGCGGCACCGAGGAAACCCACATCGATGCGCCCGCCTTGCAGCCAGTAGCGGAAGATCTCGCCGGTCGGCACCACCGTGTCGGCGGTCTCGGCCAGTTCGCCGTCGCCGATCGATAACGGCAGCACGCTGGGCTTGGCGCCGATGGGGCCGGATTCGTAGATCAGCACCACATCGGGCGACGAGGTCAGGCGCGCCAGGTTGGCGGCCTTGGACGGCAAGCCGATGCCGACGAAGCACACCGCGCCGTTGCGCAGGCGCCGCGCGGCGGCGATGGTCATCATTTCGGACGTGGAGTAGCTCATTGCGCGGCCTCCGAGGTGCTGGCCAGGCGGGCCTTGAATTCATTGAAATCGGCAGTGCCGTGGATGTACGTGTCGATCCAGGCGGTGAAGGCTTCGCGGCTGCGGCCGATCGGGTCCCAGTCCTGGTAGAAGCGGTTGTCGCGCTCGTAGTAGCCGTGGGCGTAGGACGGGTGCGCGCCGCCCGGCACCAGGCATACCGCGCTCAGTGCCCAGGTAGGCAGCACGCAGGCGTTCATCGGCGCCTGCAGGTCGTCGACGATTTCCTCGACGGTGACGATGCAGCGCTTGGCCGCCAACGCCGCTTCCTTCTGCACACCGAGAATCCCCCACAGCAGCACGTTGCCCTTGCGGTCGGCCTTCTGCGCGTGGATCACCGTGACGTCGGGGCGTACCGAGGGCACTGCGGCCAGCACTTCGCCGGTGAACGGGCAGGTGACGCGCTTGATCAGCGGGTTGACCTTGGGCAGGTCGGAACCGGCGTAGGCGCGCAGTACCGCGAACGGCAGGCCCGAGGCGCCGGCGACGTAGGCGTTGGCCAGGTCCGCATGGCTGTGCTCTTCGATCTCCAAGGCATGCGGCCACTGCTTTTCCACCGCGTCGCGCAGGCGGTGCAGCGAGCCTACGCCCGGGTTGCCGCCCCAGGAAAAGATCAGCCGCTTGGCGCAGCCGGCGCCGATCAGCTGGTCATAGATCAGGTCGGGGGTCATGCGCACCAGGGTCAGGTCCCGCTTGCGCTGGCGAATGAGCTCGTGGCCGGCGGCGCTGGGGATCAAGTGTGTGAAGCCCTCCAGCGCGACGGTGTCGCCGTCGTGGACGAACTGCTTCACGGCCTCGTGAAGCGAAAGGATTGCTGCCATTGGAGACTCCTGGTCAGGAAGCGTCGATGCGGTGGGCAGTGCGCGTGGGCAACACTGCGATGGGCTCAGAGTAAGGAGCCGGGCCAGGCCTTTACAATCCGATAATCGTATATTTGGGCGATTATCGAACGGTATGTATCGATTCAGGCCTGTCCGATGAATGAGGTTTCACGTGGCATCCGCGTGGCTGACCAACCCCTTGAGCACCACGCCCAAGGCAGCGAGGGCCGCCGGCACCAGCAAGGCCGTGAGCACCTGCGTGAAGCTCCAGCCCAGGCCCAGCAGCGTCGCCCCACTCCAGGCGCCGAGGATGGCGCCGAAGCGGCCGATGCCCAACATCCACGACACGCCCGTGGCGCGGGCCTGGGTCGGGTAGAAGCGCGCCGCCAGCGACGGCATGGCCGATTGCGCGCCGTTCACGCACATGCCGGCGACCAGCACCAGCGTCGCCAGCAGCGCCATGTTGCCCAGGCTCTGGCCCACTGCGTAGGCGAAACCGCCGGCCAACAGGTAGCAGAGGCCGATGACCCTGTGCGGGTTGTAACGGTCCATCGCCCAGCCCACCACCACCGCGCTGAGTACCCCGCCGAACTGGAACAGAGCGCCGATGAACGCGGCCTGCTCCAGGCTTGCGCCGCTGTCGCGCATCAGCGTCGGTAGCCAGCTGGTGAGCAGGTAGACGATCACCAGGCCCATGAAATAGGTCAGCCACAGCAACAGGGTCCCGACCCCATAGGTGCCCGAGAAGATCACCGCGAAGACATTGCGCGCGGCCACGGCCTTCTGCTCCGGTACGCTGAAGCCTTGAGCCTGCGCGACCAGGGCCGGGGCGATCGGCGCCAGGGTCTTGCGCACCTGCTCGGTGCCGCGCTTACGCACCACCAGGAAGCGCGCCGACTCCGGCAACCACAGCACCAGCGCCAGCACCAGCAGCAAAGGCAGCACCCCGCCCAGCACCAGCAGGCTGTGCCAGCCGTAGGCCGGAATCAGCTTGGCGGAGACGAAGCCGCCGCCGGCCATGCCCAGGTTGAAGCCACAGAACATACTGGTCACCAGCAACGACTTGAGCCGTTCGGGGGTGTACTCCGAGAGCAAGGTGGTGGCGTTGGGCATACCCGCCCCCAAGCCCAATCCAGTGAGAAAACGCAGCATCAGCAATTGGTCGACCGAGGTGGCGTAGGCCGAGGCCAAGCTGAAGCCGCCGAACACCAACACGGCGCCAATCAGCACACCGCGGCGGCCGAAGCGGTCAGCCAACGGCCCGGAGCCCAGTGCGCCGAAGACCATGCCGATCAAGGCCGCACTCATCACCGGCCCCAGGCTGGCACGGTCGATGCCCCATTCCTGGGACAGCGCCGGGGCGATGAAGCCCATGGCCGCCGTGTCCAGCCCGTCGAGAAAGACGATCAGAAAACACAGCAGCACCACCCGCCACTGATAGCGCGACAGGGGTTGCTGGTTGATCAGGCGTTGTACATCGAGGATCTGCCCGGCAGGCGCGGGGGCTTTGTCGAAATTCAGGGTCATGAGGTCGTCCAGACGGTGCGCACAAACGGACGCCTGCACTGTCGGCAGTGCAGCCGTGGGGAATGGATGTGGTGCAACCTTTGGCTAGACGGGATGCGGGGGCACGGCGGGCGCACACGGCCGCAGCAGCGAAGCAGTCGTTTTCATGGAGGGTTCTCGCCTGTTGTTATTGTGCGGTCGGCGGGGCCGACCGATACGAGCAACAGTAATCAGCGAGCACGAAGGGCGCAATTGATGCGCCCAGAGTGTGTGCGGTTACCGAACGCTAAACGCCGGGCAGGGCTTGCTGGTGCTGTGCGTTTCAGCCGAACAACTGGGTGCACAGGTCCTGGCTGGTGGCCAGCAGGATGGGCAGGAAACGCTGCTCCAGCTCACTGCGGCTAACCCGGCCCACGTGGGTGCTGACGTTGAGCGCGGCCAGCACCTGCCCGGAGGCGTCGTAGATGGGCACGGCGATCGAACGCAGGCCTTGCTCAAGTTCCTGGTCGACCACGCAGAAGCCCTGCTCGCGCACCTGCTGGATGCAGGCGAACAGCGATTCGGCGTCATGCAGGGTGCGGCTGGTGCGGGCCTTGAGGTCGGCGCGTTCGAGGTATTCGCGCAGGCTGGCATCGTCCAGCGCCGCCAGCATGATCCGGCCCATCGACGTGCAGTAGGCCGGCAAGCGCCCGCCAACGGACAAGTCGACCGAAATCAACCGCTCGACCGTGGCCGAACGGGCGATATACAGGATGTCGTCGCCTTCCAGAGTGGCCATGTTGGCCGCTTCGTGGAGTTTTTCGCTGATGCGGTCGAGGTACGGCTGCGCCGAGACTGCCAGCGGCGTGGACGACAGGTAGGCGTGCCCCAGGGTCAGCACTTTGGGCAACAACGAATAGGTACGCCCGTCGGTGGTGGCGTAGCCGAGCTTGATCAGCGTGTGCAGGCAGCGCCGCACGGCGGCTCGGGGAATTTCCGTGCGGTGGCTGATCTGGGCGATGGTGAGGTGGCGTTTGCGTTCCTGGAAAGCCTGGATCACCGCCAGGCCGCGGGCCAGCGACGTCATGAAATCCGGATCGCCGGTGAACGCCTGAATGCGTTTGGCCGCCGAGGCCACGATGGGCGGTGCGAGCGCTGCGCTGGCGGCACGCAGGGAATTTGCGCCTGCGCTGTCGAGGGTTTCTTCGCTCATGGACTTGCCTCAAAAAACGGTGCTTTGTGCGATTATCGAACAAGCGGCCGATAATCGCAATTGACCGCCGACACGTTTGCTTATACCTTTCCATCTGCCCATGTGGCTTCTTTGGAGAGACTGGTCAGGTACCCACCGTGGAAGCTTCAAGGCAGCGGCCTCGCCTCTCAGCGAGGCCGTTTTCATTTATATCGACCACCGAACTTTCCTACTGCCCAAGTGCTCCAAGGTAGTGTCGATAAAAGTTTCGTAAACGGCTGTTCCGTTGGACAGCGCGCCTGCCACTTCACATGCATCGCGCCCTGTTCGAGCTTAGGATTTGCTTAGCCGGCAACTTGGTTATAATCTCGCCGTCTTCATCGCTCGATGTCAGACTTTGTTCGATCGACCACCTGTATTGACCGGCTTTGCCACCTGCCCCCCTTCTCCGGCCCGACCAAGCCGGCGGGCGCCCCGGTGAGCGGCAGCCCCAGACAAGCTTCAACCTGACGTTACGGCAGCGCGACGTCCCCAGGTCCGTAACCGACAGGCACTTACGCAACTGTCGTCGACCGGGATATAACTTTTCATTGGCAGGTATTGTTGTGACAAAAGATGAACTGCGCGCCGAACTTGAGCGCCAGGCCGAACGTTTTACCGGACTCTATGGTGGCGAAGTCACCACGTACGCCGCGCAACCGGAACCGGAACGCAAACCGTGGCGCAAACGCACCACCATCCACGATCAGGCCTTCGCCGAAGAGCTCGACAAGATGGAAAAGGAATTGCGTGGCGAGGGCGTCGAGAAGCGCTGATGCCCCGCTGACAGCAGCGAGGCGACCCGCAACGGCACATTGATGTGACCTGGCGCAAGATTTTAGAGTCAAAGCGGGTGCTTCGAATCTCTGGTTTTTCTGGCATAATCCGGCCCCCTTTCGACCGCCAGAAAACTTTTCATGATTGATTTATTCAGCGGACTGGATGCCTGGGTAGCCGTGAGCTTGGTGCTTGCGCTGACCTTTGTGCTCGCTTTCGAGTTCATCAATGGCTTTCATGACACCGCCAACGCGGTAGCCACCGTCATCTACACCAAAGCCATGCCGCCGCACCTGGCGGTGTTCTTCTCGGGGGTGTTCAACTTCCTGGGAGTGCTGCTCGGTGGGGTGGGCGTGGCCTACGCGATCGTCCACCTGCTGCCGGTGGAACTGCTGATCAACGTGAACACCGGGCATGGATTGGCCATGGTCTTCTCCCTGCTCGCCGCAGCCATCGCCTGGAACCTGGGCACTTGGTACTTCGGCATTCCCGCTTCCAGTTCGCACACGCTGATCGGCTCGATCCTCGGTGTGGGCCTGGCCAATGCCTTGATCAACCACATCCCGTTGGGCGACGGCGTCAACTGGCAGAAAGCGATCGACATCGGCCTGTCGCTGGTGTTCTCGCCCCTGGCCGGCTTCATCGTCGCCGCCCTGGTGCTGCTGATGCTCAAGCGCTGGCGGCCGCTGTCGAAAATGCACAAGACCCCGGAACAGCGGCGCAAGCTGGACGACAAGAAGCACCCGCCCTTCTGGAATCGCCTGGTGCTGGTGATCTCGGCCATGGGCGTGAGCTTCGTGCACGGTTCCAACGACGGCCAGAAGGGCATCGGCCTGATCATGCTGGTGCTGATCGGCATCGTGCCTTCGCAGTTCGTGCTCGACCTGGGCAGCAGCACCTACCAGATCGAACGCACCCGCGACGCCACCCTGCACCTGAGCCAGTTCTACCAGCGCAACGCCGACACCCTCGGCGAGTTCCTGGCCCTGGGCAAGGCCCCAGCCGGCGACCTGCCAGGCCAGTTCAGCTGCGATCCCAAGCAGACCGAACCGACCATCAGCGCCTTGCAGCGTTCGCTCAAAGGCGTGACCGACTATCACGACCTGGGCGCCGAGAAGCGCGTGGAAGTGCGTCGTTACCTGCTGTGCCTGGACGACACCGCGAAGAAGGTCGGCAAGCTGCCGGGCCTCGAAGCGCGTGAGCGTGCCGACCTCGACAAACTGCGCAAAGACCTCACCGCCACCACCGAGTACGCGCCCTTCTGGGTCATCGTCGCGGTCGCCCTGGCCCTGGGTCTGGGCACCATGGTCGGCTGGAAGCGCGTGGTCCTCACCGTCGGCGAGAAGATCGGCAAGCAAGGCATGACCTACGCCCAGGGCATGTCGGCGCAGATCACCGCAGCCTGCGCCATTGGCATGGCCAACGTGTTCAGCCTGCCGGTATCGACCACCCACGTGCTGTCCTCGGGTGTGGCCGGCACCATGGTCGCCAACAAGAGCGGCCTGCAAGGCGGCACCATCAAGACCATCCTGCTCGCCTGGGTCCTGACCCTGCCCGCCACCGTGGCCTTGTCCGCCGCGCTGTTCTGGCTGGCGACGCGCTTCATCGGCTGATCGCCCTATGCGGTATGCGATAAGGCGCCCTCAGGGGCGCCTTTTTCGTAGGTGGATGAAAAAACCGGCGACACACCCGCTTTCTGCTTTTTTCTGGCCATCGAGGCTCAAGCTCAAGGCATTGCTGGCCGATACCCTCAGGCCATCGCTGCGCAGCGCGCAGGCGGCAACCACTCGACACATAAGCCCAGCGGACCCGAGCACGCCATGCGCAAAAGCCTTCGATTCAGCCACAAGATCCTCCTTGCCGCGTCACTGATCGTGATCGTCGCCTTCAGCCTGTTCACCCTGTTCAACGACTATCTGCAACGCAACGCCATCCGCGAAGACCTGGAGAGCTACCTGGCCGAGATGGGCCAGTCCACCGCGACCAACGTCAACAGCCTGTTCGACGGGCGTATCCGCATGGTCGACAACCTGGCGCAGAACATCGCCCAGGCACCGGCCGAGGCCGCTACCCTGCTCGGCCAGCCGGCGCTGACCTCGAGCTTCCTGACCGTCTACCTCGGCCAGGTCGACGGCCGCTTCACCGTGCGCCCCGACGCCAAGATGCCCGACGGCTACGACCCGCGCATCCGCCCCTGGTACAAGGACGGCATGAGCGCCAACGGTGCCATGCTCACCGAACCCTACATCGACCTGACCACCCAGAAGATGGTCATCAGCATCATCAGCAAAGCCGCGACCAACGTCGGTGTGGTCGGCGGCGACCTGGCCCTGGACGGGCTGGCCAAGATCATCAACGCGCTGAACTTCGGCGGCATGGGCTATGCCTTCTTGGTCAACGACCAGGGCAAGATCCTCGTGCACCCGCAACAGGAGCTGGTGATGAAGTCGCTGGGCGACCTGTTCCCCGGCCAGGCACCGAAGCTGAGCCAAGACCTCAGTGAGGTGCAGGAAGCCGACGGCCAGAGCCGCCTGCTCAGCTTCACGCCGATCAAGGGCCTGCCCAACGCCAACTGGTATGTGGGCCTGTCCATCGACAAGGATCAGGCGTTCGCCATGCTCAGCACCTTCCGCACCTCGGCGGTGATCGCCACCCTGGTGGCGGTGGTGATCATCATCGCCCTGCTCGGCCTGCTGATTCGCGTACTGATGCAACCGCTGCACGTCATGACCCGCGCCATGGAAAACATCGCCGAGGGTGAAGGCGACCTGACCCGCCGCCTGGATATCCAGCACCACGACGAATTCGGCATCCTGGGCAATGCCTTCAACCGCTTCGTCGAACGGATCCATAGCTCGATCCGCGAAGTGTCGTCGGCCACCGAGCAGGTCAACGAAGTGGCCCTGCGGGTTATCAGCGCCTCGAACTCGTCGATGAGCAACTCCGACGAGCAGAGCAACCGCACCAACAGCGTGGCCGCAGCGATCAACGAGCTGGGCGCCGCCGCCCAGGAGATCGCCGGCAACGCGGCCCTGGCTTCGCAGCACGCCAGCTCCGCACGGGTACTGGCCGAAGAGGGCCAGCAGGTGGTGGAGCGCAACATCCAGGCGATGACGCGTTTGTCCGACTTGATCGTCACCTCCAGCGCCCACATCGAAACGCTCAACGGCAAGACCGTGAACATCGGGCAGATTCTCGAAGTGATCACCAGCATCTCTCAGCAGACCAACCTCTTGGCGCTCAACGCCGCCATCGAAGCGGCGCGCGCGGGCGAAGCCGGTCGCGGTTTCGCCGTGGTGGCCGATGAGGTGCGCAACCTGGCGCACCGCACCCAGGAGTCGGCGCAGCAAGTTCAGGGCATGATCGAAGAACTGCAAGTCGGCGCGCGCGCTTCGGTGGACACCATGGACCAGAGCCAGCGCCACAGCCAGGAAAGCGTCGAGATCGCCAACCAGGCCGGCGAACGCCTGGGCAGCGTAACCGGGCGTATCGGCGAGATCGACGGCATGAACCAATCGGTGGCCACCGCCACCGAAGAGCAGACCGCCGTGGTCGAGGCGATCAACGTCGATATCAGTGAGATCAACATGCTCAACCAGGAAGGCGTCGAGAACCTGCAGGCCACCCTGCGCGCCTGTGCCGACCTGGAACAGCAAGCCAGCCGCCTCAAGCATCTGGTCGGCACGTTCAGGATCTGATGCCGCCCCGCCGTGGTGCCGCGTCGCGCGCGGGCCACGGCGTCCGGAACACAATCCGCCGTAGACCAAGGTTTAGCGCCAAACCCTTGATCGCACAGGTCGATCGAACAAACCCCTCCTTTCCAAGGTCAACCTTCAAGCGTGTTCTGTAACGGTGTGTTACAGCCGTAGGCCAGGACCGAAGATGATCCCGGAGGGATACCGATCGTGCACATTGCTGACATCACCATGTTCTACGCCCCGGCAAGCGGGGGCGTACGGACGTACCTTGATGCCAAACACCGACGCCTCGACGCCATGTCCGGCGTGCGTCACAGCTTACTCATCCCGGGGGCGTCGGCCAGCGAAGACAACGGCGTCTACCAGGTGCCGGCCATGCCCCTGCCGTTCGGCAAGGGCTACCGCTTTCCCGTACGCCTGGCGCCGTGGTGCAACACGCTGCGCACCTTGCAGCCCGACCTGATCGAAGTCGGCGACCCGTACCTCACGGCCTGGGCCGCGCTCGAAGCACGGCGCCAGCTCGATGTGCCGGTGATCGGCTTCTACCATTCCGACCTGCCGCTGCTGGTCAGCAACCGCATGGGCAACTGGTTCACGCCCAATGTGGAGGCTTACGTCAGCAAGTTGTACGGCAACTTCGACCGCGTCCTGGCGCCGAGCCAGGTGATGGCCGACAAACTCACCCGTCTGGGCGTCAAGGACGTGCACGTGCAGCGTCTGGGCGTGGACTTGAACATGTTCAACCCCTCGCACCGCGACACGCAGCTCAAGGCCCGTCTGGGTATTCCCGACACCACGCGCCTGCTGGTCTTCGCCGGTCGTGGTTCGCGGGAGAAGAACCTGCCGGTGCTGCTCGATTGCATGCGCCAACTGGGCAGCCGCTACCACTTGCTGCTGGTGGGCTCGAGCATGCCGGCCAACGTGCCGGACAACGTCACGGTGATCAACCAGTTCTGCCCGCCCCAGGAAGTCGCCAATCTGCTGGCCAGCGCCGATCTGCTGGTGCATGCCGGTGACCAGGAGACCTTCGGCCTGGTGATCCTCGAAGCCATGGCCAGCGGCACGCCGGTGGTGGCCGTACGCGCTGGGGCCTTCAGCGAAATCGTGCGCGAAGACTGTGGCCGCCTGTGCGCGCCGAACGATGGCCGGGCCATGGCCGTCACCGTGCATGAGGTCTTCGAAGAGGGCGTACGCAAGCTCGGCGCCCAGGCCCGCAGCCATGTGGAGCAACAGTATTCGTGGACCAGCGTGGTCAACGGCCTGCTCGACCACTACCAGGCCGTGCTCGGCCATCAGCCAATGGTGCGTGCCCATGCGTGAGCCTTCGCCCAACCCGCCCAGCGTGATGCTGGTGCTGCACGATGTGGCGCCGGAAACCTGGCCCGATTACCGCCCTTTCGTCGAAGCGGTCGATGCGCTGGGCAATGTGCCCATGACGTGGCTGGTGGTGCCGGACTTCCACCACCGCAACGCGCTGCAACACGCCCCCGATTTCTGCCGGCTGATGGACAGACGCCTGGCCAAAGGCGACGAGCTGGCCCTGCACGGCTTCTATCATGCCGATGATGGCCCGGCGCCGCGCACGCCGCGCGAGCTGTTCATGCGCCGGGTGTACACCCATGAAGGTGAGTTCTATGGTCTGGACCAGTCGCAGGCGCTGCATCGATTGCGCGAAGGGCTACAACTGTTCGAGGCACAAGGTTGGCCGGTGGCCGGCTTCGTTGCCCCGGCCTGGCTGATGAGCGAAGGTACACGCCAGGCCTTGCGCCAACTGCCGTTGCGCTACACCAGCACGCCACAGCACTTGTACCGTCTGCCGGATTTCGCTGCCATCGACGCCCCTGGGCTGGTGTGGAGCGCGCGCAGTGCCTGGCGGCGCGGCATGTCCAAGGTGATCAGCGACTGGCAACGCAAGCGTCTGGCATCGGCCGATACATTGCGTCTGGGGCTGCACCCGGTAGACATGCGCCACCGCTCGTCCCGCGACTATTGGATGAACACCCTGCGCGAGCTAATGGCTCAGGGCCGAGAGCCTGTGACCAAATCCGTCTGGCTCGATCGCCAGCTCGCCTCATGACACGTTGGGTCTGGCTGGGGCTGGCCGTGCTGCTGGCGCTGGCCGTCCCGATGTTTCTCGGTGGCAGTGAACTGCTGCCACGCCTACGCAGCTTTCCGTCCGGTTTGCTGGCCAGTCTGCTTGGCATGATCGTGCTGTGCTGGGTGATCAATGCCTGGCGCCTGCGCTTGCTGCTCGGCCAGCAGGGTGCGCACTTGGGCCGGATCCGCAGCGTAGGCGTGTTGATGGCCACCGAGTTCGCCATCTGCACCACACCCGGCGGCAGCGGCGGCCCATTGGCGCTGATCGCCCTGCTCAACCGCGAAGGCATCGGCGCGGCGCGCAGCGGTGCGGCGTTCGCCATGGACCAGCTCAACGACTTGCTGTTCTTTTTCTGCGCCATGCTGGCGATCGCCGGCTATGCGGTGTTCAACCGCCTCGGCCATAGCCAGCAGACCATGCTGATGGGTAGCGCGCTGATGCTGTGCGCGGCCTTGGCGTCGTTGTTGGCACTGATGCGGTGGCGGCGGCAAGCCATGCGCTGGAATGGGCGGGTGCTGCGCCGCGTTGGCCTGTCGGCGGCGCGCCAGCGACGTTGGGCACGCAAACTGCTGCGCTTCCTGCATGCCCTGGCACAGACCTGGCGGTTGCCCAAACGCACGCTGGCATTGGTGTTCGCCCTCACCTGCGCGCACTGGAGCCTGCGTTTCAGCGTCATGTACCTGGTCCTGCAAGGGTTGCAGGCCAACCTGGGCTGGATACCGAGTTTTCTGGTGCAGATGTTGGCCTTGAGCGCCGGCCAGTTCAGTCTGCTGCCAGGTGGTGCCGGAGCTGCCGAACTGACCTCGGCCACCCTGCTGACGCCTCTGGTGGGCAGCTCCACGGCGGCGGCGGCGATCGTCATCTGGCGGGCGATCACCTACTACTTCTATCTGCTGGCCGGTGGGCCGGTGTTCGTCTGCCTCCTGGCGCGCCCGCTGTTGCAACGCGGGCGTCGCCAGACCAGCTGAGCCTCAGTCGAAGACCACGGTCTTGTTGCCGTGTACCAGCACGCGATCTTCGAGGTGGTAGCGCAGACCGCGGGCCAGCACCATCTTTTCCACGTCGCGGCCAAAACGCACCATGTCTTCGATGGTGTCGGCGTGGCTGACACGCACCACGTCCTGCTCGATGATCGGACCTGCGTCCAGCTCTTCGGTGACGTAGTGGCACGTTGCGCCGATCAGCTTCACGCCGCGCAACGAGGCCTGGTGATACGGCTTGGCACCGACGAACGACGGCAGGAAGCTATGGTGGATGTTGATCACCCGCTCGGCGTAGTCCTGGCATAGCTGGGGCGGCAGGATTTGCATGTAGCGCGCCAGTACCACGACATCGGCGCCATGCTCGGCGACCAGGCGCGAGACTTCGGCGAAGGCCGGCTGTTTGTTCTGCGGATCGACCGGCACATGGAAGAACGGAATGCCGTGCCACTCGACCATGCTGCGCAGGTCGTTGTGGTTGGAGATCACGCAAGGAATGTCGCAATCGAGCTCATCGGTATGCCAGCGATGCAACAGGTCAGCCAGGCAGTGCGATTCGCGGCTGGCCATCAGCACCACACGCTTCTTCTGCGCCGAATCGGTGATCCGCCACGTCATGGAGAACTCTTCGGCGATCGGCGCGAACGCTTCGCGCAAGGCTTCGATACCGAACGGCAGGGTCTCGGCACGGATTTCGTGACGCATGAAGAACCAACCGCTCTGCTCATCGGAGTGGTGACTGGCTTCATTGATCCAGCCGTTGTACAACGCCAGGAAATTACTGACCTTGGCCACGATACCGACACGGTCGGGGCACGCGATCACCAAACGGTAGGTGCGCATCAAACAGACTCCAGAACTTCGCAAAGGCGGCGATTGTAGCGGCATGCAGGGAAAAACGCAGTAAGCATCGTCGCCCGGCGACGGCGGGCTTTTGCGCCACGGGCAATGTGTTGAACGAACACAGGCGGCGAAGGGTCGGCCGATAATTAAAAATTTTTTTACCAAATACATCGCCCTGTGTTTGCTTTGAAATATGCAGCCAGCAGCGTTAGTTGTTTACTTGCCCCTGACGCGTGTCTATTATTGCCCCACTGTCTCCCACAATTGTTATCCAAGGAACGTCCCATGTCCCTGATCAACGAATACCGTGCCACCGAAGAAGCCATCAAAGAACTTCAAGCGCGCCTGGCCAATCTCTCGCAAGATGACAAGCTGAAAAAAGAGCTGGAATTCGAAGGCAAACTGCGCGCACTGATGGGTGAATACTCCAAGTCGCTGCGCGATGTCATCGCCCTGCTCGATCCCGATGCGAAAATCAGCAAAGCGCCACGTGGCGCGGCCAAGCCAGCGACCACCAAACGCGCGCGCAAGGTCAAGCAATACAAAAACCCACACAATGGCGAAGTGATTGAAACCAAAGGTGGCAATCACAAAACCCTGAAAGAGTGGAAAGCCAAGTGGGGTGGTGACGAGGTCGAAGGTTGGTCGACCCTGCTGGGTTGATTCTCCGTCTAGTACTTGCTCGATCGAAAACGCCAGCACTCGCTGGCGTTTTTTTATGGCCTTTAAATACCGACGGCGTTACAGCGCATAGCGCTCTTGCATGCTCAGCGCATGGGCTTGCCAGGCCTGCAGCACACGCCGTCCGCCCTCGTCCGCCGTGGCGAGGCTGCCCTGCAACGCCTGCTGGAAGTCGCCCAAGGTAGTGGGCGCGCCCGCTTGCGGTTGGATCAGGCGCTGTTGGCAGAAGGCATACCAGCGCTGACGTTCCTGCTCGTTCAAGGTGGCGGGAAAGTTGCGCGCGCGGTAGCGGAACAATAGTTCCGGCAGACGCGCATCGTCGAACATCCATTGTCCCTGGCCGAGTTGCTGCGGATCCAAGGCACGCACTTGCTCGCACAAACGTCGATCCCGTTCACCGATGAAACCGTCATATAACTGCTGCTCAGGATCTTCATTGACTTGAAAATCTTGCGCGCTATACATCGGCGCGAGTTTGTCTTGCCAATGCGCCTGTTGCCGAATCAATGCGTCGGCGCGTTGCAGATACAGCCCGCGATCAATGCCCAAACGCTGCTCATCCTCAGTGCGCAACACCGACAGCGGTGCCAGGACCGGACAGCGATTGATCTGCACCAGTTTGAGCGGCACCGGTAGTTGATCGGCGCCCAAGTCTTCGCGGCGGGTGTATAAACGCCGACGCAGTTCGTCAGGACTTTCCTGCAACAACGGCAGAATGTCCTGATGTAAATCGCAGACTATCAGTGCATTCCGATTGCTCGGGTGCCACGCCAAGGGCAAAACCACGCCCAAGTATTTGCGCTGGGCCGAGAAGCGCCCGGATATATGTACCAGCGGCTGCAACAGCCGAATCTGTTCCAGCACCTTGTGCTTGCTGCGCAGTTCGAACAGCCAGTTGTACAACTTCGGTTGGCGGTCGCGAATCAAGCGTGCCAGCGCCAAGGTGGCGCGTACGTCCGACAACGCTTCGTGGGCATGGCCGTGGTCGATGCCATTGGCGCGGCTGAGCAGCTCCAGGCGCAGGCTGATGCGCCCGTCCTGTTCGGGCCAGTTCAGGCCTTCGGGGCGCAAGGCGCAGGCGGTGCGCACCAGGTCGATGAGGTCCCAGCGGCTGTTGCCGCCCTGCCACTCGCGGCCATAGGGATCGAAGAAATTGCGGTAGAGGCTGTAGCGGGTCACTTCGTCGTCGAAGCGCAAGGTGTTGTAGCCGGCGCCGCAAGTGCCCGGACGCGCGAGTTCGGCGTGTACGCGGGTCATGAACTCGGCTTCGCCCAGGCCTTCGTCGGCCAGGCGCTGGGGGGTGATGCCGGTGACCAGGCAGGCGACCGGGTGCGGCAGAATGTCGTCGCTCGGGCGGCAGTACAGGCTGATCGGGGCTTCGATCTCGTTGAGGTCGAGGTCGGTGCGGACCCCGGCCATTTGCAGGGGGCGGTCGCAGCGCGGGTTGATACCGGTGGTTTCGTAGTCGTGCCAGAAGATGCTGGAGCTCACGGGGTCTTCCTGTCAGTAGGTCGACCCGAGTCTAGCGGTGCGCAGGTGCCCGCGGCGAGGCCTGCGTCAGGCCGAGGCGCCGATCTGGCGGAAGGTGAAGAACTCCTGCAAGGCCAGGACGAAGGAATCGTAGTCGCGCGGCGCCTGCAACAGCATGAAACCGGAATTGTAGTGGCCTGGGGTTTCGTCTTCCTGGCACCACACGCAACTGGCGGTCAGATTGATGAACTGTTCGCCGCCGCCCTTGAGCGGCACGCGGATCTGCAATTCGAAATCCGGGCCGACCATCAGCGGCAGTTCGCTGATCAGCATCAGGCCGCTTTCCGAGACGTTGCCCAGGTAACCCAAGGAGTAGCCAGTGATGCGGTTGAAGACTTCCAACACGCGTTGCAATTCGTGGCGTTCGATTTGTCGGGCAGTGAACATGGCGTTTATGGCTTTCCTACGTGAGGCCAGGAAAACTCGCGACTGGCAGGTGGGTTGCAATCATCCGAAGAAACGATCCATTGGGTATAGCAGATAAAGCAGGGGGTTCACCATCACCGTTCAGCGCCAGGTCATACCGGGTACTGGCCTGGCCACCGCCGCTTCGGCAGGTCGGTAGTGGCCCAGGCGTTCCAGTGTCTCCAGACGCGCAGCCGCGCGGTAGGCGTATTCGTTGCCCGGGAAGCGCTGGATCAGGTACTGGTAGGTCTGCGCCGCATCGACGTACAGCTTCTGCCGTTCCAGGCACTGCCCGCGCAGCAACGAGACCTCTGGATGGATGAACGGTCGTGCCCGGCTGGTGCGGTCGACCTGCGACAGCTCAAGCATCACACGCGCGCAGTCGCCGCGGTCGTAGGCACGGTAGGCGTTGTCCAGGTGATGGTCCATCGACCAGCGGGTGCAGCCGCCGAGGCCGGCCAGCGCGGCCAGCAGGATCAGGGTTCGCATGGGCATTCTCCTTTGATGGCCACTGTATCGGCGGGCAACGGCAAATCTTCACACAGCGCTGCCACCTTGCGCATGTCGCCTCCGGCACGCGGCGACCGCAGCCCTGCCTGGCACCCACACTCGGCAGGTAGTGCAACCGAACGATGACTACAGCCCGATTGAGGAGTAGCCTCTCGCTGCGCTTCACTATAGGAGTCTATGCATGACCATCCGCCGTACCAAAATCGTCGCCACCCTGGGCCCTGCCAGCAACTCGCCGGAAGTGATCGAACAATTGATCCTCGCCGGCCTCGACGTGGCGCGTCTGAACTTCTCCCACGGCACGCCCGACGAGCACAAGGCTCGCGCGCGGCTGATCCGCGAAATCGCTGCCCGCAACGGTCGCCACGTGGCACTGCTCGGCGACCTGCAAGGGCCGAAGATCCGTATCGCCAAGTTCAGCGACAAGCGCATCGAGCTCAAGGAAGGTGACCGCTTCACCTTCTCCACCGCGCACCCGCTGACCGAAGGCAACCAGAGCATCGTCGGCATCGACTACCCCGACCTGGTCAAGGATTGCGGCGTGGGCGACGAGCTGCTGCTCGACGACGGCCGCGTGGTCATGCGCGTCGAAACCGCGACCGCCGATGCCTTGCATTGCGTGGTGCTGATCGGCGGCCCGCTGTCGGACCACAAAGGCATCAACCGCCGCGGCGGTGGCCTGACGGCACCGGCCCTGACCGAAAAGGACAAGGCCGACATCAAGCTGGCTGCGGAAATGGACCTCGACTACCTCGCCGTGTCCTTCCCGCGCGACGCCAAGGACATGGAATACGCGCGCTCGTTGCGTGACGCATCCGGTGGCAGCGCCTGGCTGGTCGCCAAGATCGAACGCGCCGAAGCGGTGGCCGACGACGAGACCCTCGACGGCCTGATCGCCGCCTCCGACGCCGTCATGGTCGCCCGTGGCGACCTGGGCGTGGAAATCGGCGACGCCGAGCTGATCGCCATCCAGAAGAAGATCATCCAGCACGCACGGCGCAACAACAAAGCGGTGATCGTCGCCACGCAGATGATGGAGTCGATGATCCAGAACCCGATGCCGACCCGCGCGGAAGTGTCGGACGTGGCCAACGCCGTCCTGGACAACACCGACGCGGTGATGCTCTCGGCCGAAAGCGCCGCCGGCGCCTACCCCATCGAAGCGGTCAAGGCCATGGCGCGCATCTGCCTGGGCGCGGAGAAACATCCGACCAGCCAGAAGTCCAGCCACCGCCTGCACACCACCTTCGAGCGCTGCGACGAAAGCATCGCCCTGGCGGCGATGTACACGGCCAACCACTTCCCCGGCGTCAAGGCGATCATCGCCCTCACCGAAAGTGGTTACACGCCGCTGATCATGTCGCGCCTGCGCTCGCACGTGCCGGTCTATGCGCTCTCGCCGCACCGCGCTACCCAAGCGCGCACCTCGATGTTCCGCGGTGTGTACCCGATCGCCTTCGACCCTGCTGCCCTGCCGGGCGACAAGGTCAGCCAGGCGGCTGTGGACGAGCTGCTGCAGCGCGGGCTGGTGCAGCAAGGCGACTGGGTGATCCTGACCAAGGGCGACAGCTACCACACCATCGGCGGCACCAACGGCATGAAGATCCTGCACGTGGGCGACCCGCTGGTCGGCTGATGCAGGTGTTGTGACGACAGCGCCCTGTCAGCAGTAAAGACCGCTCCCCGGAGCGGTCTTTTTTTGCCCGCTCGCCGGTGGTTTCGCCAGGCGAGCGATATGTAGCGCGCCGCGTTGGCGCCCTTGCCCTTCAATCGACGCTCCCCTGTATGGAGCGTTCCCCATGAGCATCAGTGCAACCCAGTGGCTCAGCCGCTTGCGTGTCGACATCATCTCCAACTCCAACCGCGTCTATGCCAATGGCCGGCAACAAGTGGCGGTAGCCGTCAGCCTGACCCCGCGCGACGGCCAGACGATCAGCGCCGAGCAGCTCGACAGCGTCACCCTGTTCGAGATTGACGACGACGGTCAGTATCGCTCGCTGGAGCACGAACTCGTGGCGCATCCCACGCGCGACCCACGTTTCGATTACTTCAATGCCTCGGGTAGCGCGCCGCACCCTGTGCTCGACGCCAGCAGACAAACCCGGCGCCGTACCTTCTACCTCAGCTCGACGCGCCCGGGCGGCTCACTGAGCACAGTCTACGCAGGGGTGTACATCGATGCACAAACCCTGTTCGTGACCGATACCGCACCGTTCAAATCGTCGATCGTCGTCGAGTCGGTGGCACCACCCACAGCGCACCGGTCGATGTTCGCCTTGGCCATACAACCCAAGGAAACCTACAAAGAGGCCTCGGACAGTTACTGGGACGACGAGATCGAAGAGCAGATCGGCCTGTTCGGTTTCGCCGCACCAGGGCAAAGGATCGTCGACAGCATCGCCCACGGTACGGCTGCCGAAATACCGTTTTACGAGCGCCATGGCTGGGACAACGTGTTGATTTCCTTCGAACTGACCAACGACTACAGCTCGACCACCACGATCACCGTCTATCAGCCCGACCGATACGTGGACCAACACGGCTCCAGCCCCAGCCCCCACCACATGGTCCTGGACCTCTACCACCGGCGTTTCTACCGAAAGCATCGCAACGACCTGAGGTCCGATGTCAGCGCATGGACACTGATCGACCAGCATGGCAACGGCTATCGGGTCGATTTCCTGGCGCTCGCGGACGGCAGATCGGTCGACTTCCGCATCATCGACAACGAGCGCTGAAACGGCCCTGGAGGTTCACATGCCGACACTGCATACCCAGGCCAGCAACTTCACGGACTTCGTGAAGACGGGCGTCGATGCCCGCACCGGCCAATTCACGCTCGCCCTGGCCCTGCCCTTGCCGCCCGCCAATCAGCTCGCTGGGCCGGCCGCGTCTTTGAGCCTGTCGTTCAGTACGCTCGCCAGCACGATCGACCAAGGCTACGGCCTGGGTTGGAACCTGGGGTTGTCGGAGGTGGACCTGGACCAGCACAACCCTCGCTTGAGCCTGGGCTCGGGCGACCGCTACGCCATCGACCTGTCCGGTTCGGGAATGGCGGTCGGCGAGTCGCTGCGCTTTCTCGACCTCAAACTCGAAACCGTCATCGTCACCTGGCAAGACGACGCCAGCTTGCGAGTGGACAAGAAGTCGGGCGAAAGCGAAGTGCTGCGCAAACCGCACAGCGACAGCAGCCGTTACCTGCTCAGCGAACTGCGCTCGCCCGAGGGCCGCCGGCTGTACTTCGAGTGGCAACCGTTCGGTGACGGCGGTTCCACCTTGCAACAGGTGCGCGATGAACGACGCACCCTGCTGGAGCTGGCGCACAGCGATGACAAAGTGGTCATCACCCTCAATCCACAGACCTCGGCGGCGGCAGTGATCGAGTTGCACCTGAGCAACCAGTTGCTGACCCATGTCTACCTGCCGGAGGTGCCGCAGCCCGTTGCCATCGAATACGATGCGATCGCCTCGGGCACTGCCCAACTGTACCTGCCCGTCAAGGTGCAAAGCCCTTTGGGCGCGTGCGACATCCTGCACTGGGCCACCGATGAGGACGCGCACCGCCTGCCAACCGGCGCGCCATTGCCCAACCTGCCCAGGGTCAGTACCTGGCTGCATTCGAGCGGCATCCCACACAACGCGCTCGACCATGCGTACACCTGGATCGGCGAGCATAATTTCCTGGGTTATGGCAGCGATCAGGCGTTCGACTGGCAGTCGGGACGCGACAACCTGTATCAGGTCGACAGCGATTACCGCTATCAAGTGGTCGAAACCCTGAGCGATGGCGAGGGGCGGCCACTGGGGCGCATCGAACGGGTCTGGGATCGCTTCCACCTGCTGGTCAGCGAAGCGCATCGTCTGGGCGATTGCGAAGTGCTGACCACGACCCGCCACGGCATGGACCCGACCCTCGACTGGGCGCAGCAGCCGCCCTGGTGCCAGCTGCCCCACGAGGTCTGCACCACCTACATCGACCATGCGCACACTGACGCTAGACGCAGTGAGACCACCACGTATCGCTATGACGCCTTCGGCAACATCGTGCAGATGGTGTACCCGACCGGCATCGAGGAGCTCAGTACCTACTACCCAGCGGCGGGCGCCGAGGGTTGCCCGGCCGATCCGCTGGGCATGGTGCGCTGGCTGCGCAAGAAGGTCGTGCGCCCCGCGCAACCGAGCAGAGGCGCGCCGACCCTGAGCACGACCTACTCCTATCAGTCCGTGGCGTCCCTGCTCGAGGCTGCGGCCGACCATGTAGTCATCGCCAGCGAAACGCTGCTCGACGAGGAAGACGAGCGGGTTCTGGAGCACAGCGCCTATGCCTATGTGTCGACGCCGGGGCCGCACTACGGTCGTTTGCAACAAACTGCGGTAACGCTCAACGGCAAGACCACGACGACCCGTTGCGACTATCTCTTGGGCGAGGAGGAACTGGTGACCACCCTCACCACCCTCGGCTTCGAAGACGATGAATCGACCCGCTTGAGCAAGGCCTCGGCGCAGGCGCTGCTTAGCGGCCAGACTCTATGGGAGCGCAGCGAAAGCGCTAGCCTCACGCGCTATGCCTACGACTCGATCGGACGCATCGTACGTACGACCCATGCAGCCGACAGCCCTTATCAAACCGAGCAATTGGCCCGTTACCACCTCGGCGACGAGATCGCCCTCGCCTTGCAGGCCGACAACTGCCTGCCATCCCTGGTCGAGCACCTGGATGTGAGCGGACGCTGTCGGCGCCAGTGGCTCGATGGCGACGGCCGCGTGCTCAGGATCGAATTGCAAGACCTCGATCACGCGCCAGACCGCTTCCGTGAAGTGTCGCGAACCGACTACGACGCGCTGGGCCGAAAAATCCGCGAGACCGTGCAGGACTGGGTCGGGGAGGACGAAACCGCTGCGTTGGCGCTCACCTCTACCCAGCACTTCGACGATTGGGCGCGCATGGACCTGAGCGTCACCCCCGACGGCGTGCACAATCACCTGCGTCACGACCCGGTCGCCCTGTGCAGCGAGCAGTGGCAAAGCCACGGCGACTTGCTCGGCCCGCGGTTGCAGACCCTCTTCAACGTGGCCGGCAGCCCCATCGAGCAACGCCAATTCGACACCGACGGCCACCTGGTCCGTAGCCTCGTCCTGCTACGCGATGGCCTGGACCGAATCGTCGAGGAGCAGGTGCTCCTTCCTGGCAGCGCACCACGGGTCACACGGATGCGCCATGACCACTATTCACGCCTGGTCGAGAAACGTCTGGCGGACGGCACCGTACTGAACTGGCAGTTCGCAGCGCACAGCGACGGCCAGCACCCCGAATCGATCACGCTGACCGCAGCTCAGGAGGTAGCACCATGAACCCTTCGATGACAGTGCTTGGTAGGCAAACCTTCGACGGCCTGGGCCGTCCGTGCAGCGTGGAGATCGCCGGGCGCCTCACCCACTACGCCTACCTGCCGGGCCAATTGCCACCGCAGTCCAATACCCTGGCCGATGGTCGACGCGTGGCATTCACCTACGAGCCGCACCTGGGCGACGCCCTGCTCAGCAGTGAAGCCGAGGGGCAACCGATCGAGCGCCTGGCCTATCACCCGACCTTGGGCGTCCCCATCGAGGCCGAAGGCGAGCTGGGCACCCGCCGCTGGCAATTCTCGGCCGGCGGCCGCATGCAAACGGAACAATGGCAAGTCGAGGGCGAGGACCACTTGACCCGCTGGCAGCATTCGCTGGGCGGGCGACCCTTGAGCCTGGTAGACAGCGCAGGCACGCGCCATGAACGCCAATACGATGCGCTCGGTCGGATCAGTGTGTTGACCTCGGGCGCTGTTCGAACCCACTTCACTTACGATGCGTTTTCCCGCCCAGGGACCATCACCAGCCAGGACACGACATCCGACAAACGCTTGAGCAGGACCTTCGGCTACGACGCCATGGGCCGTCCATCGTCCATCCTGTTCAGCGCCATGGCCGAGGGCGAACCCCATACCCTCGAGCAGACCCTGGAATACTCCGGGCTCGACCAACTGGTCTCGCGCCGCTGGTTCGAGGCGCAGCAGCCGTGTGGCGAGGAACGTTTCGAATATGACGCGCGCGGACGCCTGACGCATTACAGCGCCACCCCGGAGGCCGGTGTACAGGACCCGTTCGGCAACCTGTTGGTCGAACAGCGCTTCACGTTCAACGCCTTGGATGGCTACCGCGAAGTGCTCAGCCTGTATGCCGACGGCAGCCAGGACCATGCCCTGTTCAGCTATGCCGAGCACGACCCCAGCCAGCCCGTGGCGATCAGCCACAGCCACCCGAGCTGGCCGGCACGCATCACCCTCAGCTACGACGCCTGCGGCCGCCTGATCGCCGACAGTCTAGGCCGACAGCTCGAATGGGACGCACAGGGGCGCTTGCGCAAGGTCACGCTGGGCGGGCGAAGCTGCGAGTACCGCTATGACACCAGCGGCCGCGTCTGCGACAGGCTGGTCGATGGCGAGCTGCGGCGCAGTTTCTTCAGCGGGGCGCAACTGACCCACGAACGCCAGGGCGAGCACTGCCTTGCCCTGCACGGCGACGACCAAGGCCTGTTCGCCCTGACGCGTATCGCCGAAGGGGTGCGCCAGGCACGCTTGCTCGGCTGCGACGTTCAGGGCAGCGTTCGTCTGCAATTCGACGCAAGCGCCGAGCGCTGCATGTACAGCGCGCACGGCGTCACCGGCCTGGCCGAGGCCAATCTCCCCTTCGGCTTCGCCGGCGAACGTTGCGAGCCGCTGACCGGCTGGTACATCGCCAATGGCTACCGCCCCTACGACCCTTTGTTGATGACTTTCCTCACCCCTGACAGCGAAAGCCCGTTCGGCCGCGGCGGCATCAATGCCTATGCCTATTGTGGCGGTGACCCGGTCAACCGCACCGACCCCGACGGCCACAGCTGGATCACCTGGACCGCAGCCGGTATCGGTCTGGGGTTGGCGGCCATCACCACGGCCGCTTCGCTGGGCAGCGTGCTGCCTGCCGTCGCGGCGCTGGCTGGCGGTGCCGGGCTCAACATCACAGCGGCGCTGGCCGTCAGCAGCGCGGCACTCAACGTCGTCTCGCTGGGTACCGGGGCCGCTGCGCTGGCGCTCGAAGCAAGCGGTAGGGATCAGCAGGCGGCCGGCGTGTTGGGCTGGATCTCGCTGGGCAGCGGCATCGCCGGCGCCTTGACCGGCATGGCGCCGAGCGTGATCCGCAGTGCGGTGCGGCTACGCAACGCCTCGGGTCAGGCAGCCAGCCGGGCGACCGGCTTCAAGCCGTACAGCATCGGCCCGGGAGGCAACACGCGGCCTGCCAGCGTGCTGTTCGGCACCGGCCCGCGCAAG
Organism: Pseudomonas sp. MLB6B; assembly: GCF_054508135.1. Lineage (NCBI taxonomy): Bacteria > Pseudomonadati > Pseudomonadota > Gammaproteobacteria > Pseudomonadales > Pseudomonadaceae > Pseudomonas > Pseudomonas sp. MLB6B. The sequence continues at coordinate 4,409,263 of NZ_CP199313.1, forward strand.
GAGGACGTCGCCTTCATCCCCAGCCTGTTCGGCGAAGGCAATGCCGCACTGGTGACCCATGGCAACCTGCTGGGCGACTTGATGAACACCCAGGGCCTGGCCGACAAGGCCGCCAACGTCGCACGCAGCGTGCTGGTGCCTCGACTGGCCGAGATGGGTTACGAGCCGGGACGCAAGGTGGTGTTGCTGTCGTGCTGGGGCGGCAGGAGCGGCGCGGCGCAAAGCATCGCCAACGTGCTGGGCAGGCCGGTGGAAGCCTATGACGAAATGCTGTTCATCCGCAGTGTGGCCTCGTTGCAGACGGCCCGATCGGTGGGGCCGACGCTCCAGTCGACCAACGTCCCCATGTACCAGGCGCCGCTGTGGAGCCGCTGGTTCGACAAGGCCCACTTCGCCAATACCAACAAGTACCGCCTCGCCTCACCCAAGCTCTACCTGCCGCAATAGCCCTGCGTGCGCCCTGCCTCAGGCATGTTCGACGAAGCTGTCGGCCAGCACCTGGTTTCTGGGCACGCCGGCGATGAACAGCCGGTGTGCGAGACGCTCGACGAAGGCCGGCGCTCCGCACAGCAAGGCGAGGGTCTGGCGGGAAGCAGGGCGCAGACTGGCCAGCGCCGCGTCGAGATCTGTATGCAGCAGGCAGACGCTGTCGATGCCGGGGGTGCGTTGCAGGACAGGCGCCAGGTAATGGCCAGCCGCGTCGTGCGCCACGTGCAGCAAGGTGATGCCTGCCTGGTGCCCCTGGCGCAGCGCTTCCCGCGCTACGCCCCACAGGGGCGCCAGACCGGTGCCCGCGGCCAGCAACCAGAGCGGCCTGTCCTGCCAGTCGGGGTCGTAGTGCAGCGCGCCGCCGCTGAGCTCGCCCAGCCCTACCCAATCACCGCTTTTCAAGCAGCGTGCACGGTCGCGAAAGGCCCCGGAGTGCCGACAGTCGATGTGAAACTCCAACGCATCGTCCTCCCCTGGCAGGCTGGCGAGCGAATAGGGTCGTGCCACCGAGCCCAGCCACAGCATCAGATGCTGCCCGGCCCGATAACGCAATGGCCGCTCGGGCCGCAGGCGCAGACGCAACACATCGCCCAGCCAGTCGGCCGCATGCACGTGCGCGGGCTGGCCGTCGCGCGCAGGGTCGAACACGGCGACGCGCAGGTCGCCGATGACTCGGCATTGGCAGGCCAGGCGCCAGCCGTCCAGGCGCTGCGCGGCGGACAGCGCATCGGGACGGGCATCGCCCGGCTCGCCTTCGAGGCAACGCACCAGGCAGGCATGGCAGCTCCCGGCGCGGCAACTGTAGGGCACGTTCAGACCCTGCTGGTTGAGGGCGTCGAGCAGGTTGCTGCCGTCGGGCACGGACCAGCGGTGGGTGCCGGCGCAGAGTTCGGGCATGGCCAATGGTCTCCAGTGACAAGACGCACAGCATGGCACGAGTGCGTGGCAAAGGCTGCCTGGCGAGGCGATGGGCGCGGATGTTTCACACAGACAGGTGCGCTATAATGCCGCGCCTTTTTCCGTGGCGGCCCGACCAGCCGACACTTCCTGCAAGGCGCTTCGGCCCGCTGCACCCGACCGTCGAAGGCCTTACGAATGTTCCCGTCCTAGAGAGGAGCGCGCTGCATGACCGTGATCAAGCAGGACGACCTGATTCAGAGCGTCGCCGATGCCCTGCAATTCATCTCGTACTACCACCCCGTCGATTTCATCCAGGCGATGCACGAGGCCTACCTGCGTGAAGAGTCGCCCGCCGCGCGCGACTCCATCGCCCAGATCCTGATCAACTCGCGCATGTGCGCCACCGGCCACCGGCCGATCTGCCAGGACACCGGTATCGTCACCGTGTTCGTGCGCGTGGGCATGGACGTGCGCTGGGACGGCGCCACCCTGAGCGTCGACGACATGATCAACGAAGGCGTGCGCCGCGCCTACAACCTGCCGGAAAACGTCCTGCGCGCCTCGATCCTGGCCGACCCGGCCGGTGCGCGCAAGAACACCAAGGACAACACCCCGGCGGTGATCCACTACTCCATCGTGCCCGGCGACAAGGTCGAAGTGGACGTCGCAGCCAAGGGCGGCGGTTCGGAGAACAAGTCGAAGATGGCCATGCTCAACCCGTCCGACTCGATCGTCGACTGGGTGCTCAAGACCGTGCCGACCATGGGCGCCGGCTGGTGCCCACCGGGCATGCTCGGCATCGGCATCGGCGGCACCGCCGAGAAAGCCGCGGTGATGGCCAAGGAAGTGCTGATGGAATCCATCGACATCCACGAACTCAAGGCCCGCGGCCCGCAGAACCGCATCGAAGAGATCCGTCTGGAACTGTTCGACAAGGTCAACCAACTGGGCATCGGCGCCCAGGGCCTGGGCGGCCTGACCACCGTGCTCGACGTCAAGATCATGGACTACCCGACTCACGCCGCCTCCTTGCCGGTGTGCATGATCCCCAACTGCGCGGCCACCCGCCACGCGCACTTCGTGCTCGACGGCTCCGGCCCTGCCGAGCTGGAAGCGCCGTCGCTCGATGCCTACCCGGAAATCGTCTGGGAAGCCGGCCCGAGTGCCCGCCGCGTCGACCTCGACAGCATCACCCCGGAAGAAGTGGCCAGCTGGCAACCGGGCGAGACCATCCTGCTCAACGGCAAGATGCTCACCGGCCGCGACGCGGCGCACAAGCGCATGGTCGAGATGCTCAACCGCGGTGAGGAACTGCCGGTCGATCTGAAGGGCCGCTTCATCTACTACGTAGGTCCGGTCGATCCGGTCGGCGACGAAGTGGTCGGCCCTGCCGGCCCCACCACCGCCACGCGGATGGACAAGTTCACCCGGCAGATCCTCGAACAGACCGGCCTGCTGGGCATGATCGGCAAGTCCGAGCGCGGCCCGACCGCCATCGAGGCGATCCGCGACAACAAGGCCGTGTACCTGATGGCAGTCGGCGGCGCCGCCTACCTGGTGGCCCAGGCCATCCGCAAGTCCAAGGTGCTGGCCTTCGCCGAGCTGGGCATGGAAGCGATCTACGAGTTCGAGGTCAAGGATATGCCGGTGACCGTGGCCGTGGACAGCAAGGGTGAATCGGTGCACATCACTGGGCCTGCGCTGTGGCAGGGCAAGATCGCCCAGAGCCTGGCGGTGGAAGTGCAGTAAGCGCAGGCATCGCGAAAGAACCGCGCCCTCACCGGTGCGGTTTTTTTTCGCCTGCGTATCGCGCCTTGCGCCCAAGTCGCGCCGGACAGTGGCGACAGGGAAAGCCTCTGGCCCTTCCCCGCGCTTGGCGTACGTGGGCCGTGTACGGGTCGGCAAGGATCGAGACAATTGCCGGGCCGTCATCGGGTATCCGTTGTGACGGTAGATCAGGCCGGCAACGCCTTGACCCAGAACGATACGATCTTCTCCGACGCTTGGGCCTCGTCCAGGTCGCGCCAGGCATGACGGGTGCGCAGCGAGGGTTCATGGAGGAAGCCGCGATTGCGCCAGAAGCCTTGCAGAGGCTTGTAGTCGGTAGGTCGCAGCGGGTGCCCCGAGGGCCGCTCGACTGCGCAGAACGCGCAGTAGTCGAACTCGGCCAGCTTGTGCGCGTAGGACTCGCGCTCGATGAAGAAGCGCACCCCCAAGCCTTGGTTGCGGTACTCGGGCAGCACCAGCGACCCGCCGAAGTAGTACACCGCGTTCGGATCGCGGCCATGTTCGAGGAACGGCTGCTGGAACTCGGCCGAATGGTCTATCAGCGGCAATCCGGTGGAGGCGCCCACCACCTGCCCTCGATCCAGGGCCAGCACCAGCAGGCTGCGACCCGAGCGGGCGTAGCCGGCGAGGTAGTCGGTTTCGTATGCCAGGGAGCCGTCGTAGAGGTAGGGAAATTCGCGGAACACCGTCAGGCGCAGGCGAGCGAGGTCATCGATGTAGGGCGCGATCGCGGCGCCATGCAGCAGGCGGATTTCCATGCGAGTTGGTGGTTTTCCCGATGTGGATGGCGCGCTCGGCTAAGCCGGGCCTGAAGGGAAACCCTATCATCCGGTCGTTGCCCCGCCCTTTCCCGTACACGACAGGAACTTTGCCATGACCGCTACGGACCTTGTCCATGCCTACTACGCCGCGCTCGATGCCGGCGATTTGCCTAGCCTGCTCGCGCTGCTCAACGAAGACGTGATCCACGACATCGACCAGGGCGAGCGGCAGATGGGCAAACGTGCGTTCGCCGCCTTTATGGACGAGACCAACCGCTGCTACCGCGAGCGCTTGGACGACCTGGTGGTGATGCAGAACGCCGAGGGCAACCGCGCCGCCGCCGAGTTCACCGTGCACGGCCAGTACCTGGAGAGCGCCGAAGGCATGCCGGCGGCCAAGGGCCAGACCTATGTGCTGTCGGCCGGCACGTTCTTCTACATCCACTGCGGCAAGATCGCCCGGGTCAGCCACTACCGCAACCTCAACGACTGGCTCGAACAGGTGAGCTGACGCGCGTGAGCGTCAGGCTGGCGCTGCGGCGTAGGTCGGCGCGTTTAACTACGGCGGTCGAACAGGTTGGCCACCAAACGGTCAAGCCAGCCCCACAGTCGCTGCTTGACGCGTCGCCACAGGGGCCGGGCGCGCCAGCCGGCCAGGTCGACCTCCAGGCTGGAGGCGAAATCGCGCTGGAAGCTGGCCGCCACCTGGGCGGTGAGCACCGGGTCCAGGCTTTCGATGTTGGCTTCGAGGTTGAAGCGCAGGTTCCAGTGGTCAAAATTGCAGGAGCCGACACTGACCCAGTCGTCCACCAGCACCATCTTCAAGTGCAGGAAGCACGGCTGGTATTCGAAGATCTTCACCCCCGCGCGCAGCAGCCGCGGGTAGTAGCGGTGGCCGGCATAGCGCACTGCCGGGTGGTCGGTGCGCGGCCCGGTCAGCAGCAGGCGCACATCGACCCCGCGCTGGGCGGCGCGGCGCAACGAGCGGCGCACGCCCCAAGTGGGCAGGAAATACGGTGTGGCCAACCAGATGCGCCGCTCGCCGGTGTTCAGTTCGCGCACCAGCGAACGCAGGATGTCGCGGTGCTGCCGGGAATCGGCGTAGGCCACCCGACCCAGGCCATGGCCCACCGGCGGCGTGCGCGGCATGCGCGGCAGCCCCTGCTCCGGGCGCCAGGCGGTACGCCGCTGGTTGGCCTGCCACTGGCGGTCGAACAGGGCCTGCCAGTCGCTGACGATGGGGCCTTGCAGGGTCACCATCACTTCGTGCCACTCGCTGGTGGCTTCGTTCGGCACCCAGAATTCGTCCGTTACCCCGGTGCCGCCCACCACGGCCCAGGTTTGGTCGACCAGCAGCAGCTTGCGGTGGTCGCGGTACAGATTGCGCACGCCGCGCCGCCAATGGATGGGGTTGTATTCGCGCAGGTCGACCCCGGCCGTCAGCAGTCGCTGGCGCAAGGGACGGCCGAAGGCCTGGGCGCCATAGCCGTCGAACAGGCAACGTACCCGCACGCCACGCCGCGCCGCTGCTTCCAGGGCTTCCACCACCGCCTCGGCACAGGCGCCCGCCTCGACCAAGTACAGCTCCAGGTCGATTTGCGCCTGCGCGCCGGCGATGGCCTCGAGCATGGGTGGAAAGAACGCGGGGCCGTCGATCAGCAGTTCGAACTGGTTGCCTTCGCGCCAGGGAAACACCGGGCCGGGCATGTCAGCGCGCCGTGAAGATCAGCACCGCATTGACCGGCACCGACGGGTTGATGGCCTTGAGCTTGGCGAAGGTGCGCAGGCGCTCCAGGCCAGGCAGCAGGTCGTAGTCGGCGGCACGCAGCACCAGCGGTTCGAGGGTCACCACCTGGAAGCGGCGCTCGTCCAGGCGCGTGGCCAACAACGGCGCGTCGTAGGTGTGCGACTTGCCGTGCATTTTCACCGTCACCGGCAGGCGCAACTCGATCTGCGCGCCGTTGGCCAGGTCGTTGAGCGGTTGCAGGTCGATCTGCGTCTTCACCGTGGCGTCGGCGAATCGCTTCACTTCGAACAGGCCGTCGCGCATCTGCTCGTCGAGCAGCGGCGTGCCGCTGCTGACCGAGTCCATCTCGATGCGCAGGCCGGCCACGCCTTTGCGATCGACCGCACCGTGCAGCACCAGGAAGCGGTGCACGTCGACCTGCTCGCCGTTCTTGCCGGTCACGAACGACACGCGCGACGACTCGCCGTCCAGGTGCCAGTTGGCGTGGGCGGGCAGGCAGAACAGCATGCACAGGGCAGGAAGCAGACGCGACAATCTGAACATGTGGGATCTCTGCAAAAGATCGCAACATTACCCGGCCATCCACAGGGCAGCAAGCCGCACTCCCTGCTCCCCTGCGCAGCTCCCGCAGACGCTGCGGCCTTCTCCCTGCGCCAGGGCTCGGCACCGCGCCGACCTGTCACGCAAGCATCACCAAAGCTTCATGGCCGTGACACCGCCTCTGCCTAGCCTGACCTCGCCCCCTACACCGCCGCCCGACCGGCCGCCCGGCTGGCACATGGAGACGCGTCATGACCTGCATCGCCCGTTCCGCCGACACCGCCCCCGAACGTCGCCTGCACGCCGAGCGCCTGATCGGCACGGCCGCCCTCGCCGAGGCCCAGGCCCTGCGTTTCGAGGTCTTCAGCCAAGCCTTCACGGCGCGCCTGCATGGCGCCGAGCACGGCCTGGACAGCGATGCCTTCGACCCGCACTGCCAGCACATTGGAGTGCGCGATCTGGCCAGCGGCAGACTCGTCGCCACCACGCGCCTGCTCGATCACCGAGCCGCCACCCGCCTGGGACGGTTCTACAGCGAAGAAGAATTCAGCCTGCACGGGCTGCGCGAGTTGCAGGGACCGATCCTGGAGCTGGGCCGTACCTGCGTACATCCGGCCTATCGCAACGGCGGCACCATCGCCGTGCTCTGGAGCGAGTTGGCCGAGGTGCTCAACGAGGGCGGCTACCGCTACCTGATGGGCTGCGCCAGCATTTCCATGCAGGACGGCGGCCTCCAGGCCCACGCGGTGATGCAGCGTCTGCGCGAGCGCTACCTGTGCACCGAGCACCTGCGCGCCGAACCGAAGAAGCCTTTGCCGAACCTGGCCGTGCCGGGCAACGTCATCGCCGAACTGCCGCCGCTGCTCAAGGCCTACATGCGCCTGGGCGCGAAGATCTGCGGCGAACCCTGCTGGGACGAAGACTTCCAGGTCGCCGACGTGTTCATCCTGCTCAAGCGCGACGACCTCTGCCCGCGCTACGCGCGCCATTTCAAGGCCGCCGTGTAATGGGCCGCCTGCGCATCGTCATGCGCTTGGCGCGCCTGCTGCCGGTGCTGGCCCTGGGCGGTGCCATGGCCGCCGCCATCGCCCTGGCCGAGCGGCTGGGCCTGCGACCCTCGCTCGCCCGGCGCCAGCGCTGGACCCAGGCCTTCATGCGGCGCTTGGCAGCAGCTCTGCCCTTCGATGTGGAAGTCACTGGCCAATTGCCAAAGCGGCCCATGCTGTGGCTGAGCAACCATGTGTCGTGGACCGACATCCCCTTGCTGGGCATGCTCATGCCGCTGTCGTTCCTGTCCAAGGCCGACGTGCGCCACTGGCCGCTGGCCGGCTGGCTGGCGAGCCAGGCCGGAACTTTGTTCATCCGCCGTGGCGCGGGTGATGCGCAAGGCCTGCGCACGCAGATCGGCCGTCAATTGAGCGCCGCACGGCCGCTGTTGATCTTCCCCGAAGGCACTACCGGCACGGGCCGAGCATTGCGCCCCTTCCACGGTCGTCTGCTGGCGGGCGCGATCGACACCGGCACACCGGTGCAGCCGGTTGCCATCGAATACCGACGCAACGGCGCGCCGGACGACGTGGCGCCGTTCGTGGGCGAAGACGAGCTGCTCGGGCACCTGTTGCGGCTGTTGGCGCTGCCGCGCGCACAGGTGCGCATCCACCTGCTCGAACCGATCGCCAGTGCCGGCGTGGAACGCGCCGTGCTGGCTTGGCAGGCGCAGCAGGCAGTGCAGCAGGCACTGTTCGGACGAACGTCGAATGCCGTCAGAAAACGCTCACACGCCTGCGCGGCCTGAGCGGCCTGAGCGGCAGAGCCAGACGTGCCCCTGGCGCGCTGCAAGCCAGGGTCAGGCTTGGGGCGTTTCGGCCTGCACCTGCGCCACGAACGCCTGCAACTGCGGATAGAACGCGTGGAAATCGTCGGTCAAAGGGGCGTACAGCGCCTGCAACTCGGCACTCACACCCAACAGCCCCTCGGGCCGCGACAGGCGCCGGGCGATCCCCCTGAACACCTGTTCCAACACCGGAAAATCCGCATAGCTGCCCAGCCAGTCGTCCGCCGCCATGGACGGCGCCATGCGCGCCAGCCGTTCGGGCAGCGCGGGTTCGGTGAGCAGCACGCCGTACACCCGGTGAGTGAATTCGCCCAGGGGTCGGTCGGCGTAGGCAGACCAATGCCGCGCCAGGCAATGGTCGAAGAACACGTCCAGGGCAATTCCGGCGAAGCGTCGTCGCTCGCGGGGGAAGCGATCCAGCGCGGCGCGCACCAAGGGATGGCTGTCAGTGAACGAATCGATACGCCGGTGCAAGCGAATCGCTCGCTCCAGCACTGGCGGGAAGCGCCCGTGCAGGTCGCCTTTGACGAAATCCCCGTACAGACTGCCGAGCAGTTGCTCAGGCGCGTCGCCGCCAAGATGAAGATGGGCTAGGTAGTTCATGGCGGCAGCTTAGCATTTATATCGTTATAACCCGATATAGCGATTTATTTGGAACTTGGTGCGGATCGGTATTTCCATATCGATATACAACGATTTATATTTCGTCACATTCCGATATTTAGTAAAGCCGATACGAGTCCGTTGCCGTGCCCCTCGATCTCGACGACATCATCAAAGCCCTGGCCCACCCGGTACGCCGCGACATTCTCGCCTGGCTCAAAGATCCGGCCATGCAGTTTCCCGACCAGTACCACAGTACCGAGCATGGCGTGTGCGCCGGGCAGATCGACCAGCGCTGCGGGCTGTCGCAATCGACCGTCTCGGCGCACCTGGCCACCTTGCAGCGCGCGGGTCTGATCAGCAGCCGCAAGATCGGCCAATGGCACTTCTTCCAACGCGACGAAGCCACGATCGAGACCTTTTTCCAAGCCTTGGCCGAGCAGCTTTGACGCATGCATGTCCACCCCCTCCCACGCCTCGAAGGTAATCCCATGACCACGCTGTTCGATCCCATCACCCTAGGCGACCTCGAGTTGCCCAACCGCATCATCATGGCGCCGCTGACCCGCTGCCGCGCTGACGAAGGCCGCGTGCCCAATGCGCTGATGGCCGAGTACTACGTGCAGCGCGCCAGCGCCGGCCTGATCCTGAGCGAAGCGACGTCGGTCACGCCCATGGGCGTCGGCTACCCACAGACCCCCGGCATCTGGAACGACGAACAGGTACGCGGCTGGAGCAATGTGACCAGCGCGCTGCACGCCGCCGGTGGGCGCATTTTCCTGCAACTGTGGCACGTGGGGCGCATTTCGCACCCGCTGTACCTCAATGGCGAGCTGCCAGTGGCGCCGAGCGCCATCCAGCCGGCCGGGCACGTCAGCCTGGTCCGCCCCTACGCCGACTTCCCGACCCCTCGCGCCCTCGAGACCGAAGAAATCGCCGACATCGTCGAGGCCTACCGCGTCGGTGCCGAGAACGCCAAAGCCGCCGGCTTCGATGGTGTGGAAATCCATGGCGCCAACGGCTATCTGCTCGACCAGTTCCTGCAGTCGAGCACCAACCAGCGCACCGACGCCTATGGCGGCTCGCTGGAAAACCGCGCACGGCTGCTGCTGGAGGTGACCGATGCGGTCATCGGCGTATGGGGCGCGGGCCGTGTGGGCATGCACCTGTCGCCACGGGCCGACCTGCACGACATGGGCGACGCCGACCGCAGCGAAACCTTCACCTACGTGGCGCGCGAGCTAGGCAAGCGGGGCCTGGCGTTCATCTGCTCGCGGGAAAAAGAAGCCGCCGACAGCCTCGGCCCACAGCTCAAGGAAGCGTTCGGCGGCCCGTACATCGTCAACGAGAAATTCGACAAAGCCAGCGCCAATGCGGCCCTGGCAGCCGGCACCGCCGATGCGGTGGCCTTTGGCGTGCCCTACATCGCCAACCCGGACCTGCCCGAGCGCATGGCCAAGGACGCACCGCTCAACGAGCCGCACGGCGACACCTTCTACAGCCACGGGCCGGTGGGTTACATCGATTATCCACGGCTGTAAGGCGAAACGCGCAGGCACCAGTCGAGCGCTTGCCTGACGCTCGCCGTTTGCCGGCAAGCGGCGCCTGAGGTTATCGAAACGACTAAGCCATCTTTTCGGGCACCGAGAAGATGGCTTCTTACGTGAATCGTTTCACCCGCGTAAAAATCGGATAAAACGCACCAATGGAGTCGATCAAGAACAAAAAAGCGTAATTGGTACACTCGTTCAGATTTGTACAAACTGCCACTACTTGTAGAACTTTACCCAAAAGGCCTAGTCGGACCCCCTACTTTAGTAATGGACCGACCATGACCTACGTCAATGCAAACGTCGCCGAAGTAGGCTACGGCCAGGCTCCACTGCCTTTCCCTGCCACGCGCTTCGACGATCTCGCCGCCCTGTTTCAGGCCCCCCCATTCGAAGCGCTGGTGCTCACCGCCGGGCTGGATGAAACCCGGCGCCTGCTGCGTGCTTTGCGCACCCCCGACAGTCCCTATGCGCTGACGCCGATCTACACCCTGCATGACCAAGATGCCTGGATACGGGCCCTGGCCGACGGTCCAGTGCCGGGCCAACAGCGCGTGCTCGACGAGCAGGTGCGCCTGCACCGCGAACGCTTGGCGCTGTTCAATCAGGGACGACCCGCGCAAGGCGCCGAAGCCCTGTTGCTCGCTTACCTGTGGTTGCGCACGCCCGGCCGGCTCGAGCCGCTGCGCGACCCGGGCAGCCCGCAGCATTACGACTACCCCCTGGCCCGTGCGCTGGGCGGCGAGGCGCTCAACAGCCAGGCGCTGGTGCGTACTCTGGCCCAGCGCGGTTGGTTGCAGAGCGTGAGCCTGTGCGACCGCATCCGCCTGTGCCGGCGTTGCGGCAGCGGCATGCTCAACTACGTCGATGTGTGCACCGAATGCGCCTCGCTGGACATCCAGCGCCTGGCTTCGCTGCACTGCTTCACCTGTGGCCATATCGGCCGTCAGGGCGACTTCCTCAAGGACGGCGCGCTGGCCTGCCCCAACTGCCTGAGCCGTTTGCGGCACATCGGCAGCGACTACGACCGCCCGCTGGAAAACTACACCTGCAACCAATGCCAGGCGTTCTTCATCGATGCCGACGTGCAGGCCCGCTGCCTGGATTGCGGCGAGCAGCATGCGCCGGATGCCTTGCAGGTGCGCGAGCTGCGCGCCTATCAGCTGTCGGAAAACGGCCGTCTCGCCGCACGCCAAGGCTTGGAGCGCAATGCCCCACCGTTGCTGGACGGCATCGCGATGATCGGCGATGAAGCCTTCCGCACCCTGCTCGACTGGCAACTGGAATTGATCGAGCGGCACCAGGCGCCGCGTTTCGCCCTGCTCGGCATGCGCTTCAAGCACCTGAGCCGCGTCATCGAGCGTCTCGGCCCGCAACGCGGCCATGCGCTGCTCGATGCGCTGATCGAGCGTATCCAGGTGGCCATTCGAGATACCGATCGCTGCACCCGCACCAGCGAAGAACAGCTCTGGTTACTGCTGATGTACACAGATGCCTCTGGCCTGCAACGCGTGGTCGAACGGCTCAATGCCATCAGCGATCTGTTCGTCGGCCAGGACCTGCAAGACATCGAGTTGCGCACTACGGCCTGCCTGGCACCCGAGGGCGTGCTTGAGAAAGAGAACGCCCAACTGTTGATGGCGCGCCTGGCCGGAGAGCTGGGATGAACGCCTTGGCCGAACACTGGCAGACCTGGTTCGCCGAGATGCAGGGGCCTGACGGCCACTGGCGACTGTTCCTGATGGTGTTCCCCTACTTCCTGCTGTTGGAAGTGCCGCTGAACCTGCTGGTGCTGCTCGGCACCCTGCGCTGGTTCGTGCGCCAGCGCAGCGCCGTGCCGGTACTGACGCCCTGGCATCCGCGGGTGTCGATCATCATCACCTGCTACAGCGAGGGCAAAGACGTCGAGCTGACCTTGCGCAGCCTGGTCGAACAAATCTACCCCGGGGTGATCGAGATCATCCCGGTGATCGACGGCGCCAGCGCCAACACCCTGACCACCGAGACGGTGCGCCGCTACAAGCGCACCCAGCGCCTGCCCGGCAACCGCCTGCTGCGCCCCATCGCCAAATGGCAGCGCGGCGGGCGGGTGTCGTCGCTCAACACCGGTTTGAGCTTCAGCCAGGGCGAAATCGTTATCAACGTCGATGGCGATACCTCGTTCGACAACGACATGGTCACGCACATGGTGGCGCACTTCCGCGATCCGGCCGTGCCCGCCGTGGCTGGCAGCCTGCGGGTGCGCAACGCCGCGCAGTCGCTGGTGGCACGTATCCAGGCGCTGGAATACCTGCTGTCGATCCACATGAGCAAGATCGGGCTGGCCGAATGGAACCTGGTGAACAACGTCTCCGGCGCATTCGGCGCGTTTCGCCGCAGCTTCCTCGAACAGATCGGCGGTTGGGACACCCACACGGCCGAAGACCTCGACCTGACCTTGCGCATCAAGAGCTATTTCCGCCGCTACAAGCTGCGCATTCCCTTCGAGCCGCGCGCGATCGGCCACACCGACGCGCCAGCCACCTGGAAGGGCTTTTTGCAACAGCGACTGCGCTGGGACGGCGACCTGTTCTTCATCTACGCCCGCAAGCACCGCCACGCCTTCAATCCGCAACTGGTCGGCTGGCCGAACTTCCTCATGCTGCTGGTCAGCGGTCTGTTCTTCCAGCTGATGCTGCCGCTGATCATCGTCGGCTACAGCGTGGTGGGCCTGCTCATCCTGCCGACCACGGCCTTCGTGTTCTTCTCGCTGCTGATCTATGGCCTGTATCTGGTCATGGCCAGCGCGCTCTACCTGGCCATGCTGTTGATGGTCAGCGAACGTCCACGCCAGGACCTGCGCCTGGCCTGGATCCTGCCCGTGTATCCATTGGCCATGTACCTGTTGCGCTGCTGGAGCGTGGTGGCACTGCTCAACGAGTTGCTGCGCCGTGGCCACGAAGAATCCAGCATGGCGCCCTGGTGGGTGCTCAAGCGTGCCAGACGCTTCTGACAAGACGACTCCTCACATGACTTCGATCCGTATACCTGCCGCCAGGCCGCTGGCCTGCTGCCTGGCGTTACTGGCCTGGCCCGCGCTGGCCATGGCCCAGCCGCTGACCCTCGAACAGGCCCTGCAACGCGCGGGCGACGGTGCCGGCGTGCAGTCGGCCAGCGAACAACTGCAAGCGCGCTATGCCGTCCACGAACAGCGCCAGAGCGAAAGCGGCTGGGAGATGTTCGGCAATGCCACGGTGGGCCGCTACCACGAACTGGTCACCGAAGACCTGCGCAACGACTACTACGGCCGCAGCCTTGCCGTAGGCGTGCGCTACCCACTGCTGGGCAGCCTGCGCAAGCGCCTCGACGCCCTGCACGACAGCGCGCGCGACGCCAGCCTGGCGCGGATCGAACAGGGCTACCGCCGCGCCCAGCAACGCCTGGCGGTGCGCAGCGCCTACGCCGACTGGTGGCGCGCCCGAGAAGAACAGCGTGTGTGCGAGGGCGTCGATGCCGTGGCCCGCGAGGCCAATGCGCAGATGGCGCAACGCCTGGCGCAGCACTGGGTCCTGCCCTCCGATGCACAGCTGGTGCGCAGCCAATGGCAGGCGATCGGCGACCGTTGCGCGTTGCAGCGCGACCTCCTCGAAGACGTGCGCGCCAGCCTCGCCAGCCTCGGTGTGCCGTTGCAAGCCGGTGACACGCCGCAGGCCCAGGCCCTGGCCGACCGGCCCGAGCCGCTGCAAGCCTGGGAGCCGCAGTTGCAGCACAACCCACGCATCGCCGGGCGCGACACCGAGCTGGCCAGTGCCGAGCAGCGCCGTAAGCAGCCGTGGTACAGCGCGGTCGACGCCTACTTCAATCTGTCGCAGTCCTTCGAACAACGCAGCGGCGCAGCCGACAACGGCAGTGGCCTGGCCGTGGGCGTGACGTTCTCGGCGCCGGTCGACCTGCTCGGCTACGGCTCGGCGCGCCAGCGCGAAGGCGAAGCGCGCTATCAGGCGGCGCTGCAAGCGCGCGAACAGGCACAAGGCGAGCTGCTGCGCGAAGTGGGCAAGGTGATCGCCCAGCAGCGCCGCAGCGTCAACGAATACCAACGCCTCAGCCAGCGCCGCCAGGGGCTGAGCACGCTGCTCGACGAGCGGCGCCAGCGCCGCGATTTCGATGCGGGCCAAGCCGCGATGGCCCTGCAACAGGCACAGATCGACGACTACAACGCCCGCTTCGCGCAGATCGCGGCCTGGCACCGGGTGTGGTTGCAGGAGTCGGCGCTGCGCCTGTTCGGCGACGACAGTCCGGCCTTCGACGCGCTGCTGGGCAGCAGCCGCGCGCACTGGCAGGCCAGCGGCGAGCGTGCCGACTCCGCCCGCCCCGCCTGGCGCCAAGGCGTGTACATCTGGGACAGCCAGGCACTGCTCGACCCGGCCCGTCGGGCGCGGGAGCTCGCGCAATTGCGCAGCGCCGGTTTGCGCGAACTGAACGTCGGGCTCGCCAGCCGCCAAGTCGCGGCGTCGGCCACCCATGGACAGTTGCAGGCACTGCTCGAGGCGGCTCACGGTCAGGGCCTGCGGGTCAACCTGCTACTGGGCGATCCAAGCTGGATTCAAACGGCGCATCGACCTGGCCTGATCGCCTTGATCGGCCAGTACGCCGACCTGCCCTTCGACGGCCTGCACCTGGATCTGGAGGTCGAGCAGTTGGGTTGGCCGGTGCCCGACGCCCACGTGCGCGAGTGGCTGTCGACCCTGCGCGAAGCCAAGGCGGCCAGCCCCTGGCCGCTGATGCTGTCGGGCCATCCGCGCTGGTTCGAAGACCAGAACGCTGGCGCCAATTGTGTGCCCTGCACCTTGCAGAACCTGGGCGTGACCCAGGTCAGCCTGATGATCTACACCCGCGCCGCCGACAAGAGCGCCCAACGCGCACTGGACATCGCCCAGCGTTGGCCCGCCCTCGAGCTGCGCCTGGCGCAAAGCGTCGAAATCGATCAATCGCCACGCATCAGCTGGGCCGGCAGTTCGGCCGCAGACCTGCGCCAGCAGGCGACGCACTGGCGCCAAGCGCTGCAACCGGCCGGCCTGAGCGGCATCGACTGGCAATCCTGGACCGACTTTCCGAGAAACAAATGAAAATCCGATTCGATAGCCCCAAGGAGCACCACCCCACCCAGGACAACGGCATGCAGGTGCTGTACGCGCCCGGCAAACGCCTGGCCTTCCGCTTGCGCTGGTACCTGATCGTGCTGCTGATCCTGATTCCGCCGGCATGGCTGGCCGCGCGCTACGGTCTGGACCTGATCCGCGTCGAAGCGCCGGCGCTGGTGCGCCTGCCGACGCTGGAGGTGCGCGCCATGCAACCTGGGCAGATCGCCGAGTTCAAGGTGCAGGTGGGCGACCACGTGCAGCCTGGTGCGCCGCTGTTGCAGATGGACAACCCCGAATGGCGCCTGCGCCTGAACCTGCTGCAAGGCCAGGACGAGGCGGTAGTGGCGGGCTCGCCCGAAGTCGTCTCGCGCAACCGCCAGGTGCTGCAACGCCTGGTCGACCGTGCGGCGCAGCGGGTGCGCGAAGTCCGTGGTTTGCTCGCCCGCCAGGCCGCGACCCAGGGCGAACTGCTCGACGCGCAGAACCAATTGGACAACCGCGAGGCCGAGCGCCTGGCCTGGGAGCGCAGCGTGACCGGCGGCAGTAGCGACCTGCGTTACCAACAGCAGCAGCGCCGCGAAGCGCATTGGTTGCAACAGCGCCTGCAGCAGATGCAGGTCACGGCGGCAGAGGCGGCGCGGGTCGCCGAAGTGGTCGCCGCACCCGGCGAGAACGTTGGCCCCGGTACGCTGCTGATGCGCCTGGAACGTACCGGACCCGCGCAGCTGTGGGTCTACCTCGACCCCAAGGATGTGCGCTATTCCACGCCCGGCACGCCGCTGGACGTACGCTTGCCCGACGGCAGCTGGACGCATGCCACGGTAATCAACCCGGCCGAAAGCGCCAACCCCTTGCCGAGCGATCTGCGCAAACCGTTCAGCAGCCCGACCCGCGGCCTGATGGTGCCGGCCAGTTTCGACACGGCGCTCGACTCGGCCTGGCGGATCGACTCCCTGCCGGTCCGCGTACGCTTCGTCCGCGACGACTGGAGGACCTGGTTCGGCCTGGACGTTTGACGCCGCACGTAGGGCGGTTCGCCGAGCCGCCCCGCTTGGGGGCAGTTCGCTTTTACAAGCAAACGCCGATGTGCAGGCGTTTCCTGGGTAGGTCGCACCGAGCACCGGCGCTCGGCTGCAAAGCGGCCCATCGTGCCTCGACGCCGGGCTTCAAGGCCGTGCGTTGATCTGCTGCTGGAGATTCTGCACCTGGCTCTGCAAGGTGTTGAGCGAGCGGGTGGTCTGTCCGCGGAACGCATCGAACTCCTGTACCGACGCACCGCCGTTCGAGGCGGGTCGATTGTCGGCCTGGCTTTTGAGCACAAGCACGTCTTGCGTCAGGCTGTCGATGGCGGCTTGCTGATCACCCTGCTGCTTGAGCGCGGCGACTTCGCCGCTCAGGTTCTTCAACTGCACTTCCAGTTTGCCCGTGTCGGCCTGTGCGGCCTTGAGCGCGCTCAGCTGGGCGTCGATCGCCTTGAGCTGGGCCGCCAGCTGGTCCTGCAACGCGCTGGCAGCCTGTTGCTGCTGGCGGGCCTCGGCCAGCACCTGCTCCAGACGCTTGTCCAGATCGCCCGTCTGACCGGCGACGCCCTGCTGCTGCTTGCTCTGTTCGGCGAGGCTGGCCTGCAACTGGCGCAGTTGCTGCTGCAAGGTTTCGTTCCCGGAACTGACGTTCGACTCGCTGGCCGCGACCTTGCCGCTGATCGCTTGCAGACGCCCGGCCGCCTCTTCGCTGATGCGGGCGAAGGATTCCTGGGTGGCGACCAACTGCCGTTCGAGCATCGAGATCTGTTGCGCACTCCACCAACCCAGGCCCGCCAAGGCAATGAAGGCAGCGCACAGCAGTGTCCAGAGCAGGCCGGTGCTGGCCGGGCGCGTGGCCTTCTGGCGGCTGCGGGCCACGCGGGCGGGCAGCAGTTCGTCGTCGTCGCGGGTGCCGGCACGCAGGCTCGGGACGTGGTCTAGGGTGTCGGGTTCGTCGTTGCGCATGGCGGTTTCAACTGGGGTGGAGGCATGGAGGCGAGAGTATAAACCGCAGCGTCCTGTCCGTTGCGAACCACGAGGCCGGTGCAGGCCGGGCTTGGGCGGCGGCCTGCCGGCAGGGCAAGCCGCGTGCGCTCATCGCAGGTCTGGTTGGATGCTGACCTGCCACCAGGCACAGAACTCGTCCAACGCGCTCCATAGGGTTGTTTTAGGCCGATACTCCAGATGCTGGCGCGCTCGGCCGATGTCGAGGGTGAAGTCGCGGCAGTCGCGCTTGACCGCCGCGCGCGTGCTGCGCGGCTCGGGCTGCCCCGGCCAGGCCAGGCACGCCGCCTCGGCGAGCACCGCCCGGGCATAGGCCGGACCGGGCGCACGATAGCGCGTGGCCTGGGGCAATTGCAGCCGGCGCATGACGTAGTTGATCGCGTCCCACAGCGGCACGGGTTGGCCGTTGCCGATGTTGTAGGCCTGGCCCAGCGCCTGGGCGTCGACGAACAGCGCGCTCAGCAGGGCGTCGTTGAGGTTGTGCACACTGGTGAAGTCGACCTTGTTCAAGCCGTTGCCGATGATCGCCAGGCTGCCCTGACGCTGGCGCTCGATCCAGGCCGGAAACAGCCGGGTGTCGCCCGCGCCGACCACCGGGCTGGGGCGTAGCACGAGCACTTCCAGGCCGAACTCGCCGGCACCGAAGACTTTCTGCTCGGCCACTTGCCGGGTCGCCGCATAGTGGTCGTGGAAACGCCGCGGCAGCGGCGCTTCGCGCACGTCTAGCAGCCCCGGCCGGTCGCCGTACAACGCCGCGGACGAAAGGTGCACCAGGCGCCGCACATGCTCCTTCAGGCAGCCTTCGACGATGTTTTCGGTGAGCACCACGTTGCCTTGGTGGAAGTCCTGATAGTGCCCCCAGGTGCCGACCGCGCCCGCGCAATGCACCACGATGTCGATGCCCTGGCAGACGCGCCGGGCCACTTCGGCATTGCCCAGGTCGCCGGGAATGAATTGCGCGCCGCGCTTGACCAGATGCGCCACGGCGTCGGCGCGACGCCCGTTGACCCGCACGTCCAGCCCCTGTTCCAAGGCAAAGCGGGCGAAGCGTCCGCCGATGAAACCGCTTGCGCCCGTGACCAGAATTCGCATGTAAGACTCCGCCTTGCCAGATTTCAGATGCAACTGACGCTGCCCGCGCCTACAAGGGCACCAGCCAGACCGACGCCGAGCGGCGCAGGTGTTCGGTCAGTTGGCCGAGCAGTTGCCCGCCGCTGCGCCAATGATGCCAGTAGAGCGGCACATCGATGGGCGTGTCGGCGCATATTTCCACCAGCGTGCCCTGCGCCAGTTGCGCGCTGGCCTGCAATTCGGGCACCAGGCCCCAGCCCATGCCGGCTTCGAGCAGACGCACAAACCCCTCCGAAGACGGGCACAAGTGGTGCAGGAAACCGCCTTCGATGCCCAATGAAGCCAGATAGCGGTGCTGCAGGAAATCGTCGGGGCCGAAGACGATGCCCGGCGTGCGTGCCAGACGCGCGGCCTGGAAGCCTTGGGCAAAGTGCCGAGCCATGAAATCGGGGCTGGCCAGCGCACGGTAGCGCATCGCCCCCAGGGCCAGGCTGCGCGCACCGGCCACCGGCCGCTCGCTGCTGCACAGGCTGGCGGCCACTTCGCCAGCGCGCATGCGTTTGAGGCCCACCTCCTGGTCCTCCACCACCAGGTCGAACAGCACCCGCTGCTCGGTGCTGAACGCGCCCACCGCCTCGGCCCACCAGGTCGCCAGGCTGTCGGCGTTGAGCGCGATGCGCAGGCGTTCGGGCAGGCCGTGCTCGTCCAGCGCCGGCACCTGACGTTGCAGATCGCGCTCAAGCAGGCGCACCTGTTGCACATGGTTGAGCAACTGCCGGCCGACTTCGGTGGGCTCGGGCGGCAAGGCGCGGATCAGCACCGGTTGCCCGACCCGCGCTTCGAGCAGCTTGATGCGCTGGGAAACCGCCGATTGCGACAGGCCCAGCGCTTGCGCGGCGCGTTCGAAACCGGCCTGTTCGATCACCGCCGCCAAAGCGGACAACAGTTTGTAGTCGAACATCGATTTACCTAATGACTGATGAGCATTATTTGTTTTGCTTATACCCTGCCGCTGCGCACAATCGCCAGCCTTCCTTTTAGGCAAATCCGCGCGCAGCTTGCCTGCGCGCCTGTGGAGAACGATCGCGATGTGGCAAAGCTATGTGAATGGCATCTTGGTGGCTTTGGGCCTGATCATGGCCATCGGTGCGCAGAACGCTTTCGTACTGGCGCAGAGCCTGCGCCGCGAGCATCACCTGCCGGTCGCTGCGCTGTGCATCCTGTGCGACGCGCTGCTGGTGGCGGCCGGGGTGTTCGGCCTGGCCACGGTCCTGCTCAGCAGCCCTACCCTGCTGGCGGTGGCGCGCTGGGGCGGCGCGGCATTTCTGCTCTGGTACGGCATCAAGGCGCTGCGCAGCGCCTGCTCGGCGCAGAGCATGGAGCGCCAGCAGAGCCAGGGCAGCCGGTCGCGGCGCGCGGTGCTGTTGAGCGCCCTGGCGGTGACCTTGCTCAACCCGCATGTGTACCTCGACACGGTCTTGCTGATCGGCTCGCTGGGCGCGCAGCAATCGGTGCCAGGTGCCTATGTGGCGGGTGCGGCAAGTGCGTCGCTGCTGTGGTTCTCGACCCTGGCCCTGGGCGCGGCCTGGTTGGCCCCGTGGCTGGCGCGCCCGACCACCTGGCGGCTGCTCGACCTGATGGTGGCGGTGATGATGTTCAGCGTGGCTGCGCAACTAATCTTTGCCTGAGCCCTAGCGGTCATGCCCGGGCCAGGGCCGCGCAACCGCTATTCCCTATACTTGTCGCGTGGTTATGCGTGGGGGCCGGTGCTATGATCGACCGCTTGCGTCGCAAAGGGTAAAGACCCGCCGGCGCGATGAGGCCGCCCGTGATCGGCCTTGCGTCCATCGCAAATAGACCCGAATGAGGAGAATCAACCATGGCTTTTGAATTGCCGCCGCTGCCCTACGCCCACGATGCCCTGCAGCCGCACATCTCCAAGGAAACGTTGGAGTTCCACCACGACAAACACCACAACACCTATGTCGTGAACCTGAACAACCTGATCCCGGGCACCGAATTCGAAAACAAATCCCTGGAAGAGATCATCAAGGCCTCTTCGGGCGGCGTGTTCAACAACGCGGCCCAGATCTGGAACCACTCGTTCTACTGGGAATGCCTGGCGCCAAACGCCGGCGGCCAACCGACCGGCGAGCTGGCCAAGGCCATCGACAGCGCCTTCGGCTCCTTCGACAAGTTCAAGAAAGAGTTCACCAAGACCTCCGTCGGCACCTTCGGCTCCGGCTGGGGCTGGCTGGTGAAGAAAGCCGACGGCTCCCTGGCCCTGGCCAGCACCATCGGCGCCGGCTGCCCGCTGACCAGCGGCGACACCCCGCTGCTGACCTGCGACGTCTGGGAACACGCCTACTACATCGACTACCGCAACGTCCGTCCGAAGTACGTCGAGGCGTTCTGGAACCTGGTCAACTGGGACTTCGTCGCCCAGCAGTTCGCAGGCAACACCTTCAAGGCCTGAGCCCTCAGCCCGCCTTGAACGAAAAAACCCGGCCAGCGCCGGGTTTTTTTTGGCCATCCAAACAGGTGCCCCGCTTGCTCACTGGATAGGCGGCGCTACTCTGGGAGTTCTGGACGTCTTCGAGAATGGATTCAAGTTTCGACGCCGCGCAACCGATAAAAGACGGGACGATTCGCCGCCATCAAGGTCGTAATCGGTACTGCATGGAGCCAATAGTGCGCCACCCTGGTTGATGGCAGAATGCCGCCAGACGCACGGACTAAGGAAACCCCATTGAAGCTGGAATTTCGGCACAGCTTGACCATCAAGTTGCTCAGGGTCGTGTTGCTCTCGGCGCTGGGCGTGGGCGTGGTCTTAAGTTGTGCGCAGATCGTCTACGACGCCTACAAGATGCGCCAGGCCGTCAGCGACGACGCCCAGCGTATCCTCGACATGTTCCGCGACCCTTCCACCCAGGCGGTGTACAGCCTGGACCGCGAGATGGGCATGCAGGTCATGGAAGGGCTGTTCCAGGACAGGTCCATGCGCATCGCCTCCATCGGCCACCCCAATGAAACCTTGCTCGCCGAAAAAAGCCGCCCGCTACGCGACACCTCGATGCGCTGGCTCACCGACCTGATCCTGGGCCAGGAGCGCACCTTCAGCACGCAGCTGGTCGGCCGAGGGCCGTACAGCGAGTACTACGGCGACCTCAACATCACCCTCGACACCGCCGCCTACGGCGAGGCCTTCATGGTCAACGCCGTGGTCATCTTCATCGCCGGTGTGCTGCGCGCCCTGGCCATGGGCCTGGTGCTGTACCTGGTCTACCACTGGCTGCTGACCAAACCGCTGTCGAAGATCATCGAGCACCTCACGCAGATCAACCCCGACCGCCCCAGCCAGCACCAGATCCCGCCGCTCAAGGGCCATGAGAAGAACGAGTTGGGTATCTGGGTCGATACGGCCAACCAGTTGCTGGCCTCCATCGAGCGCAACACCCACTTGCGCCATGAAGCCGAGAACAGCCTGCAACGCATGGCCCAGTACGACTTTCTCACCGGCCTGCCCAACCGCCTGCAATTGCAACAGCAACTGGACAAGATCCTGGGCGACGGCGGCCGCCTGCAACATCGCGTGGCGGTGCTCTGTGTCGGTCTGGACGACTTCAAGAGCATCAACGAACAATTCGGCTACCAGGCCGGCGACCAACTGCTGCTGGCTCTGGCCGACCGCCTGCGCGCCCACAGCGGCCGGCTTGGCGCCCTGGCCCGCCTCGGCGGCGACCAGTTCGCCCTGGTCCAGGCCAACATCGAGCAGCCCTACGAGGCAGCCGAGTTGGCACAGTCGATCCTCGACGACCTCGAGCAACCCTTCGAGCTCGACCAGCAGCCCATCCGCCTACGCGCCACGGTCGGCATCACCTTGTTCCCGGAAGACGGCGATAGCACCGAGAAGCTGCTGCAAAAGGCCGAGCAGACCATGACCCTGGCCAAGACCCGCTCGCGCAACCGCTACCAGTTCTACGTCGCCAGCATCGACAGCGAGATGCGTCGGCGCCGCGAACTGGAAAAGGACCTGCGCGAGGCCCTGCCGCGTCAGCAGTTGTATCTCGTGTACCAACCGCAGATCAGCTACCTCGATCATCAGGTGGTCGGTGTCGAAGCCTTGCTGCGTTGGCAGCACCCGCAATTGGGGCTGGTGCCGCCCGATCAGTTCATCCCGCTGGCCGAGCAGAACGGCTCGATCATCGCCATCGGCGAATGGGTGCTCGACCAGGCCTGCCAGCAACTGCGCGAGTGGCATGACCAGGGCTTTGCCGAACTGCGCATGGCGGTCAACCTGTCGACCGTGCAGTTGCACCACAACGAGCTGCCGCGGGTGGTCAACAACCTGTTGCAGCGCTACCGCCTGCCACCACGCAGCCTCGAACTGGAAGTCACCGAGACGGGCCTGATGGAAGACATCGGCACCGCCGCCACGCACCTGCTGAGCCTGCGCCGCTCCGGCGCGATGATCGCCATCGACGATTTCGGCACCGGATATTCGTCGCTGAGCTACCTCAAGTCCTTGCCGCTGGACAAGATCAAGATTGACAAGAGCTTCGTGCAGGACCTGCTCGACGACGACGATGACGCCACCATCGTTCGCGCCATCATCCAGCTCGGCAAGAGCCTGGGGATGCAGGTGATCGCCGAAGGTGTGGAGACTGCCGAACAGGAGGCCTACGTCATCGCCCAAGGCTGCCATGAGGGTCAGGGCTACCACTACAGCAAACCCCTGCCCGCCCGCGAGCTGACCGCCTTCCTGCGCCAGCGGCAGCGCAATCGGGCGACGCTGCCCTGACTGCGCCCGCCATTACCAGCAATTACGCGCCGCCCCTTTACAGCGAATGCAAATCTTTCGCATGATGTCGCGTTTTCGCGTGCGCCAGGCCCTGTTTCGTACAGCGTCGGCACACCTGTCCAACCCACGACGCAGGAAGACCGATAATGATTCGTATGCCTCTGGCCTCCGCCAGTCTGTTGGCCATGGCCATCGCGCTGGCCGGTTGCGGTGAAAGCAAAGACGACAAGGCCGCAGCGCCCCAAGCCCAGGCGCCTGCTGCAGCCAGTACGCCTGCCGCCGCGCCCGGCGCGGTCGACGAAGCGGCGGCCCAGGCCGTGGTCAAGCACTACGCCGACATGGTCCACGCCGTCTACAGCGACTCGCTGAGCACGGCCAAGACCTTGCAGAGCGCCATCGACGCCTTCCTCGCCACGCCCAACGACGCCACCCTCAAGGCCGCCCGCGAAGCCTGGTTCGCCGCGCGCGTTCCTTACCTGCAGAGCGAGGCCTTCCGCTTCGGCAACACCATCATCGACGACTGGGAAGGTCAAGTTAACGCCTGGCCGCTGGACGAAGGTCTGATCGACTACGTCGACGCCGGCTACGAACATGCCCTGGGCAACCCGGCCGCCAGCGCCAACATCATCGCCAACCCCGAGATCCAGGTGGGCGAAGAGAAGATCGACGTCAAGGAGATCACTCCCGAGAAACTGGCCAGCCTCAACGAGCTGGGCGGTTCGGAAGCCAACGTCGCCACCGGCTACCACGCCATCGAATTCCTGCTCTGGGGCCAGGACCTCAACGGCACCGGTCCAGGTGCCGGCAACCGTCCGGCGTCGGACTACCTCGAAGGCGAAGGCGCCACCGGTGGCCACAACGACCGCCGCCGCGCCTACCTCAAGGCCGTGACCGATCTGCTGGTCAGCGACCTGGAAGAGATGGTCGGCAACTGGGCACCGGGCGTGCAAGGCAACTACCGCGCCACTCTGGAAGCCGAGCCTGCCAACGACGGCCTGCGCAAGATGCTGTTCGGCATGGGCAGCCTGTCGCTGGGCGAACTGGCCGGCGAGCGCATGAAGGTGTCGCTGGAAGCCAACTCGCCGGAAGACGAGCATGACTGTTTCAGCGACAACACCCACTGGTCGCACTTCTACGACGCCAAGGGCATCCGCAACGTCTACCTGGGCGAGTACACCCGTCCCGACGGCAGCAAGCTGACCGGCCCGAGCCTGTCTTCGCTGGTCGCCAAGGCCGACCCGGCCACCGACGCCACGCTCAAGGCCGACCTGGCCGCGACCGAAGCGAAGATCCAGGTGATCGTCGACCACGCCCTGAAAGGTGAGCACTACGACCAACTGATCGCCGCGGACAACACCGCCGGCAACCAGATCGTGCGCGATGCCATCGCTGCGCTGGTCAAGCAGACCGGTGCCATCGAACAGGCCGCCGGCAAGCTGGGCATCACCAACCTGAATCCAGATACGGCCGATCACGAATTCTGATCCCGCGTCCGCGCTTCAGCGAAGCGGCCTTCGGGCCGCTTTTTGCTGCGCAGCTTCCTACCTCGTTAACACCAGTTTCATCTGCCAATTGCAAATTGCTCTTATTCAAACATCCCCAGCCTGCTAAGCTTGCCCGCCGGTTTTCAGCCTGAACTCAGGATCGTGGATGTCCCTGCTCCGTCTTTCTCCCCTGCTGCTGGCCACCGTTCTGGCCGCCTGTGACGACGCGCCGCGTTTCACCCAGGCCGAGCCGGGCGAGGCGTTGTCCGGTGGCAAGACCACGGTGTCGCGCAGCGATCGCAATGCTTTTTCCCTGCCGTCGGCGAACCTTACGCCCGAGCGGCGGCTGGATTTCGCCGTGGGCAACAGCTTCTTCCGCAACCCTTGGGTGATCGCCCCCTCCACTACCACGGCGCGTGACGGCCTGGGGCCGTTGTTCAACACCAATGCCTGCGTCAACTGCCACCTGCGCGACGGTCGCGGCCACCCGCCCGAAGCCGATGCCAGCAACGCCGTGTCGATGCTGGTACGCCTGTCGATCCCCAACCAGCCGCCGTTCATGAAGGAGATCGAGCGCCTAGGTGTGGTGCCTGAGCCGGTCTATGGCACGCAGTTGCAGGACATGGCCATCCCCGGCGTGCGCCCCGAAGGCAAGGTGCGGGTGCGCTACGACACGCACAGCGTCGCCTTCGCCGACGGCCACACCGTGGAGCTGCGCACCCCACGGTTGCAGATCACTCAGCTCGGCTACGGCCCGATGCACCCCGACACGCGCTTCTCGGCGCGCATCGCCCCGCCGATGATCGGCCTGGGCCTGCTCGAAGCCATTCCCGAGGCCGACATCCTGGCCAACGCCGACCCGGACGACCGCAACGGCGACGGAATCCGCGGCCGGCCCAACCGGGTGTGGGACCAGGCGCAGCAGAAGACCGTGCTCGGCCGCTTCGGCTGGAAGGCCGGCCAGCCCACGGTCGAGCAGCAGAACGTGCACGCCTTCGCCGGCGACATGGGCCTGACCACCACCCTGCAACCGCTGGACGACTGCACCCAGGCGCAGACCGACTGCCGCAACGCGCCCAACGGCGATGGTGCCGACGGCGAAAAGGAAGTCAGCGACAACATCCTGCGCCTGGTCACGTTCTATACCCGCAATTTGGGCGTGCCGGCCCGGCGCAAGGTCGACGCGCCGCAGGTGCTGGCCGGCAAGAACCTGTTTTTCGAGGCCGGCTGCCAGGCCTGCCACACCCCGCAATTCACCACCGCCGCCAACGCCGACGAGCCAGAACTCGCTGGTCAGACGATCCGCCCCTACAGCGATCTGCTGTTGCACGACATGGGGCCGGGTCTGGCCGACGACCGCAGCGAGTTCGCCGCCGGTGGCCAGGATTGGCGCACGCCCCCGCTGTGGGGCATCGGCCTGACGAAAGCCGTCAGCGGCCACACTCAGTTCCTTCACGACGGGCGCGCCCGCAACCTGCTCGAAGCCGTGCTCTGGCACGACGGCGAAGCGGCGTCGGCACGCCGGCATGTACTGACCTTCGATGCCGAGCAGCGCGCCGCGCTGCTGGCGTTTCTCAACTCACTCTAAACACGCGCAAGGAGCCGGGCATGTTCCGACCCAAACTGTTGTTCACCAGCCTCGCCGCACTCGCCCTCGGGGCCTGCGCGCCGCAGGACCCGCAAGCCGTCACCTCGGCCGCCATCGCCAAGCAGGTGATCCTGCCGACCTACAGCCGCTGGGTCGAAGCCGACCGGCAATTGGCCGCCAGTGCCCTGGCCTTCTGCGAAGGCAAGGAATCGCTGGACAAGGCCCGTACCGACTTCCTCAGCGCGCAGAAGGCCTGGGCCGAACTGCAACCGCTGCTGGTCGGCCCTCTCGCCGAAGGCAACCGCCCATGGCAGGTGCAGTTCTGGCCCGACAAGAAAAACCTGGTCGGCCGTCAGGTCGAGCAGCTGGTCAACGGCGACAAGCCGGTCGATGCGCAGACCCTGGGCAAATCCAGCGTCGTGGTGCGCGGCCTGTCGGCCTACGAGTACATCCTCTTCGACAGCAAGCCGGACATCGCCAGCGCCGAACAGAAGGCCCGCTACTGCCCGCTGCTGGTGGCCATCGGCGAACACCAGAAAGCCTTGGCCGAAGAGATCCTCAAGGGCTGGAACAGCACCGACGGCATGCTTTCGCAGATGACCAAGTTCCCCAACCAGCGCTACGCCGATTCCCACGAGGCCATCGCCGACCTGCTGCGCGCCCAGGTCACCGCCCTGGACACCCTGAAGAAGAAGCTCGGCGCACCGATGGGCCGGCAGAGCAAGGGTTACGTGCAACCGATGCAGGCCGAAGCCTGGCGCAGCCACGCCTCGATGAAGAGCCTGGAGGCCAGCCTCAAGGCGGCCCAGGCGGTCTGGCAAGGGGTCGACAACAAGGGCCTGCGCGGCCTGCTGAGCAAAGACCAGGACGCCTTGGCCAAGCAGATCGACGAGGCCTACGCCAATTCGATCAAGCTGCTCGAAGCCAACCAGAAGAACCTCGACGAACTGCTCGCCGACGATGCCGGCAAGCAAACCCTGAACCAGATCTACGACAGCCTCAACGTGGTCCATCGCCTGCACGAAGGCGAACTGGCCAAAGCGCTGAACATTCAACTCGGCTTCAATGCCAACGACGGTGACTGACCATGTTGCGACGCCAGGCCCTGAAACTCGGTAGCGCCCTGCTCGGCGCCCTCAACCTGAGCGGCTGGAGCCTGTCACGCCGCCGCGGCAGTCCTGCGCTGCTGCTGTCGGCCCGTGACGACGGCGACGGCAAGCACTATGCCGTCGGCTATCGCCTGGACGGCAGCCAGGTGTTCGCCACGCCCGTGGGCCAGCGTTGCCACGCGATCATCAACCACCCGACCCGGCCGCTTGCACTGTTCGTCGCCCGCAGGCCCGGTACCGAGAGCTACCTGATCGACCTGCGCGACGGGCGCCTGGTGCAGACCCTGACCTCGCAGCCCAACCGGCATTTCTACGGCCATGCGGTGCTGCACAAGGACGGCGAGTGGCTGTACGCCACCGAGAATGACACCACCGACCCCGGTCGCGGCGTGCTCGGTGTCTACCGTTTCGAGGGCGAGCGCCTGGTGCACAGCGGCGAGCTGTCGACCCACGGCATCGGCCCGCACGAATTGGCCTGGATGCCCGACGGCGAAACCCTGGTGGTGGCCAACGGCGGCATCCGTACCGAGGCCGAAAGCCGCGTCGAGATGAACCTCGACGCCATGCAGCCGAGCCTGGTGCTGATGCACCGCGACGGCACTCTGCTCAGCCAGGAGACCCTGAGCCAGTCGATGAACAGCGTGCGCCACCTGGCCATCGGCCAGGACGGCACCATCGTCGCCTGCCAGCAGTTCATGGGCGGCAGCGAGGAAACCGCCGAGCTGCTGGCCATCAAACGTCCGGGCCAGCCTTTCCAGGCCTTCCCGGTGCCAGAGGCGCAGTTGCAGAACATGGCGCAGTACACCGCCAGCGTGGCCATCCACGACGAACTGCGTCTGGTGGCGCTGACCGCGCCGCGGGCCAACCGCCTGTTCATCTGGGACTTGGACACCGCGGCAGTGCGCCTGGACGCGCCGATGCCCGACTGCGCCGGTGTGGGGGCGGTGCCGGACGGTTTCGTGGTCACCTCGGGACAGGGTCGCTGCCGGCTGTACGATTGCCGCAAACCGACCCTGGTGGGCCAGCCGCTGGAGCTGCCGTCGGGGCTGTGGGACAACCATTTGCACTTGGTCTAGGGCTTCGTGGGGGCGATGGTTCGGCGCGCTACGTCGAGCCTGGGTGACTTGGGTAAGGGTCGTTGGGCCGGCTTCGCCGGCCATCGCGGCTGAACCGGAGCGCCGACCGCCGGAGCGCCGGCCGGTCGCTCCCACAGGTTAGGGCGCTGGACCGGTCGCCCCTACACTCTGTCGCACCATGGCCTGCGTTGGTTATACTGCCCGGCTTTCCCGAACGAATGCCTAAGGGTCCCGCCGCGCATGGATAAGACCTACCAGCCGCACGCCATCGAATCTTCCTGGTACACCACCTGGGAGTCCGAAAACTACTTCGCCCCGCAAGGTGCAGGCGAGTCGTACACCATCATGATCCCGCCGCCGAACGTCACCGGCAGCCTGCACATGGGTCACGGTTTCAACAACGCCATCATGGACGCCCTGATCCGCTTCCGCCGCATGCAGGGTCGCGACACCCTGTGGCAGCCCGGCACCGACCACGCCGGCATCGCCACCCAGATGCTGGTGGAGCGTCAGATCGAGGCCCAAGGGCAGAACCGCCACGACCTCGGCCGCGAAGCCTTCCTCGACAAGATCTGGGAGTGGAAGGCGCAGTCCGGCGGCAACATCAGCCGGCAGATCCGCCGCCTGGGCTCGTCCGTGGACTGGAGCCGCGAGCGCTTCACCATGGACGACGGCCTGTCCGAAGCGGTCAAGGAAGCCTTCGTGCGCCTGCACGAGGACGGCCTGATCTACCGCGGCAAGCGCCTGGTGAACTGGGACACCAAGCTGCACACGGCGATCTCCGACCTCGAAGTGGAAAACCACGACGAGAAGGGCCACCTGTGGAACCTGCGCTACCCGCTGGCCGATGGCGCCACCACCGCCGACGGCGACGCCTACCTGGTGGTCGCCACCACCCGTCCGGAAACCCTGCTGGGCGACGCCGCCGTGGCGGTCAACCCGAACGACGAGCGCTACCAGGCGCTGATCGGCAAATTCGTCGAACTGCCTCTGGTCGGGCGTCTGATCCCGATCGTCGCCGACGACTACTGCGACCCCGAATTCGGCACCGGCTGCGTGAAGATCACCCCGGCCCACGACTTCAACGACTACGAAGTCGGCAAGCGCCACAACCTGCCGCTGCTCAACATCTTCGACAAGAACGCTTGCGTGCTCGCCGCCGCCCAGGCCTTCAACCTCGACGGTCGCCTCAACGAAACGGTCGATACCGCCCTGCCCGCCGCCTACGCCGGCCTTGACCGCTTCGCCGCGCGCAAGCAGATCGTCGCCGACCTCGACGCCCAGGGCCTGCTGGTCGGCGTCGACGACCACGCCTTGAAAGTGCCCAAGGGCGACCGCTCCGGCACCGTCATCGAGCCATGGCTGACCGACCAATGGTACGTCTCCACCAAACCCCTGGCAGAGCCGGCCATCGCCGCCGTGGAAGACGGGCGCATTGAGTTCGTGCCCAAGCAGTACGAGAACATGTACTTCTCCTGGATGCGCGACATCCAGGACTGGTGCATCAGCCGCCAGCTGTGGTGGGGCCACCGCATCCCGGCCTGGTACGACGAGTCGGGCCACGTCTACGTGGGCCGCGACGAAGCCGAAGTGCGCGCCAAGCACGACCTGGGCGGCGACATCGCGCTGCGCCAGGACGACGACGTGCTCGACACCTGGTTCAGCTCGGGGCTGTGGACCTTCTCCACCCTCGGCTGGCCGGAGCAGACCGAATTCCTGAAGAAATTCCACTCCACCGACGTGCTGGTCACAGGCTTCGACATCATCTTCTTCTGGGTCGCCCGGATGATCATGCTGACCATGCACCTGGTGAAGAACGAAGACGGCACCCCGCAGGTGCCGTTCAAGACCGTGTACGTGCACGGCCTGGTGCGCGACGGCCAGGGCCAGAAGATGTCCAAGTCCAAGGGCAACGTGCTTGACCCGCTGGACATCGTCGACGGCATCACCCTCGACGCCCTGCTGGAAAAACGCACCAGCGGCTTGATGCAGCCCAAGCTCGCCGAGAAGATCGCCAAGCAGACCAAGGCCGAGTTCCCCGAAGGCATCGCCAGCTACGGCACCGATGCGCTGCGCTTCACCTTCTGCTCGCTGGCCTCCACCGGCCGCGACATCAAGTTCGACATGGGCCGTGTCGAGGGTTACCGCAACTTCTGCAACAAGATCTGGAACGCCGCCCGCTACGTGCTCGACAAGGGCGAGGACTGCGGCCAGAACGGCGAAGCCTACGAGCTGTCGCTGGCCGACCGCTGGATCATCTCCCAGCTGCAGCGCACCGAAGCCGAAGTCACCCGCCAGCTGGAGCAGTTCCGCTTCGACCTGGCCAGCCAGGCCCTGTACGAGTTCATCTGGAACCAGTACTGCGACTGGTATCTGGAGCTGTCCAAGCCGGTGCTGTGGGACGAGCACGCCCCGGTCGAACGCGCTCGCGGTACCCGCCGCACCCTGGTGCGTGTATTGGAAGTGGCGCTGCGCCTGGCGCATCCGTTCATGCCGTTCATCACCGAAGAAATCTGGCAGCGCATCGCGCCGCTGGCCGGCGTGCAAGGCAAGACCATCATGCTGCAACCCTGGCCGGTGGCGGTCGATGAGCGTATCGACAGCGCCGCCGAAGGCGACATCGAGTGGCTCAAGGAACTGATGGTCGGCCTGCGCAACATCCGCGCGGAAATGAACATTGGCCCCGGCAAGCCGCTGCCGCTGTTCCTCAAGAACGCCAACGCCGACGACCAACGCCGCTTGCAGGAAAACGAAGCGCTGCTCAAGAAGCTGGCCAAGGTCGAGTCCTTCACCGTCCTCGGCGAGGCCGAGGAGGCACCGCTGTCGGCCACCGCACTGGTGGGCGACCTGCAAGTGCTGGTGCCGATGGCCGGGCTGATCGACAAGGATGCAGAACTGGCGCGCCTGAACAAGGAAATCCAGCGCCTGCAAGGCGAAGTGCAGCGCGTGGGCGGCAAGCTGTCCAACGCCGCCTTCGTCGACAAGGCGCCACCGGCGGTGATCGACAAGGAACGCGCGAAGCTGGCCGAGGCCGAACAGGCCCTGGCCAACTTCACCGAGCAGCACGCACGCATCGCCGCGCTGTAACGTTCACCGACGCGGTAGGTGCTGTTTAGGCGGCGCCTTATCGCAGACGCGGGGCAAGCCCGCTGTCGTTGCCCTCCCGGGTGCGGCAGTCGGCTTGCCCCGCGCCGTTTCACAGGATCGACCATGACCGACAGACCCACGCTGCACCCGCGCAACCGCCACCAGGGCCGTTACGACTTTCCGGCGCTGATCGAGGCCCACCCGGACCTGGCGCGCTTCACCCTGATCAACCCGTATGGCAAGCCCAGCATCGACTTCGCCAACCCCGAGGCGGTGCGGGTGTTCAACCGCGCGCTGCTCAAGGCCCAGTACGGCATCCAGCACTGGGACATTCCTGCGCAGTACCTGTGCCCGCCGATCCCCGGCCGCGCCGACTACGTGCACGTGGCCGCCGACCTGCTGGCCGGCGACACGGGTGGCGAGATACCGCGCGGTGCCCAAGTACGCGCGCTGGACATCGGCGTCGGCGCCAACTGCATCTACCCGCTGCTGGGCCACAGCGACTACCGCTGGCGCTTCGTCGGCTCGGACATCGACCCGGTGGCGCTGGCCTCGGCCAAGGCCATCGTCCACGCCAACGGGCTGGGCAAGGCCATCGCCCTGCGCCAGCAGAACAATGCCAAGGCCATCCTCGGCGGGCTGTTGCAGGCCGACGAACGCTTCGAGCTGACCCTGTGCAACCCACCGTTCCACAGCTCGCGCGAAGAGGCTACGCGCGGCAGTGCGCGCAAGTGGAAAAGCCTGGGCAAGCAGGACCCCAAACGCACCCTGCCGGTGCTCAACTTCGGCGGGCAGAACAACGAGCTGTGGTGCACAGGGGGTGAAATTCGCTTCGTGACCCAGCTGATCGATGAGAGCAAGGCCTGCGCGGCCCAGGTGCTGTGGTTCACCACTCTGGTGTCCAAGGCCAGCAATCTGCCCGCCATCGAAGCGGCGCTGAACAAGGCGGGCGTGGCCGCTCGGCAAGTGGTGGAGATGGGCCAGGGGCAGAAACGCAGCCGCATGGTGGCGTGGAGTTTCCATGACGCAGCGGCGCGCCAGGCATGGATCGGGCAGGCGAAACCCGACCCGGCCAAATCCCGGGCATGAAAAAGCCGCGCCCGGCAGCCGGGCGCGGCTCTCATCGCGTCGACAATTACTTGTTGACGGCGTCGGTCAGACCTTTGGCAGGTACGAACTTGACGACTTTCTTGGCCGCGATTTCGATGGCCTTGCCAGTCGATGGGTTACGACCGGTACGGGCAGGACGCTCGGAGACTTTCAGCTTGCCGATGCCTGGCAGGGTGATCTCGGCGCCGTTTTCCAGCTGGTCGGCAACGATCTGGCCCAGTTGCTCCAGTGCGTGCTTGGCGGTGGTTTTCGGCGCATCGATCGCTTCGGCGATGTCGGCAATCAGTTGGTCTTTGGTCAAAGCCATGGTGAATTCCTTAACTAAAAAATCAATGGTTGAGCAGCGTGGCAGGTACGTATCCAGCTGCTGCAGACAGTCTCGAGGGCAGCGCCAATCGGGTATGTAGATACACGAAAAAGCGATTGGTTCGACACGCCGCGCGCTGGCTGCCAGCAATGCGCCAGCCTGTGGGGCGCAAGAACGCGCAAAACTAACACAGGCTGTCGTCAAATTCCCCTGGAGACGTAGGTTTTGCTGAGGTTTTTCAGGGGTTTGCGTAAAAAACAGGCGTTTTGCATAAAAAACGTACAGGGGCCATTTCCGCCAGCCTGCGGCCACTGCGGCACGGCGTCCCTGGGTTAAACTCACCCCTTTGCCGCGCAGGCGCAGCCTGCCCCTTCACATCGAGAGTTTCATGCCAATCCGACACTGCATCGTTCACCTGATCGACAAGAAGCCCGATGGCACGCCCGCCGTGCTCCATGCCCGAGAGGCCGAGCTCAGCGCTTCGGAGGCCATCGAACACCTGTTGAGCGACCTCAACGACAGCTACAACGCCAAGCAAGGCAAGGCCTGGGGATTGTTCCATGGCGAATCCGGCGCCTACCCGTTCAGCGGCTGGCTCAAGGGCTATCTGGACGACGAGCAGGACTTCACCGCGTTTAGCCGCACGGCGGTCGAGCACCTGCAGAAGCTGATGGAAGAGTCCAACCTCTCCACCGGCGGCCACGTGCTGTTCGCCCACTACCAGCAAGGCATGACCGACTACCTGGCCATCGCCCTGCTGCACCACAGCGAAGGCGTGGCGGTGAACGCCGAGCTCGACGTCACCCCCTCGCGCCACCTGGACCTTAGCCAACTGCACCTGGCCGCCCGGATCAACCTGTCGGAATGGCGCAACAATCCCAACTCCAAGCAGTACATCTCGTTCATCAAAGGCAAGAACGGCAAGAAGGTCTCCGACTACTTCCGCGAATTCATCGGCTGCCAGGAAGGCGTCGACGGTCCTGGCGAAACCCGCACCCTGCTCAAGGCCTTCAGCGATTTCGTGGAAAGCGAGGACATGGCCGAAGAAGTGGCGCGGGAGAAGACCCAGACCCTGGTCGAGTACGCCACCAGCCAGACCAAACAGGGCGAGCCGGTCACCCTCGACGAACTGTCGAGCCTGATCGACGAAGACCGCCCTCGGGCGTTCTTCGAGCACATCCGCAACAAGGACTACGGCCTGTCGCCGGAGATTCCCGCCGATAAGCGCACGCTCAACCAGTTCCGCCGCTTTACCGGCCGCGCCGAGGGGCTGTCGATCAGCTTCGAAGCGCATCTGCTGGGCTCGAAGGTGGAATACGACGAAGAAGCCGGCACCCTGGTGATCAAGGGCCTGCCGACGCAACTGATCGATCAGCTCAAGCGTCGCAAGGACTGAGCGCCACGCCCTGGTAGCTGGCGACCAAATTTTCCTTGGCCGACTTGCGCAGCTTCTTCACCAAGCGCTCCTGGCGCAGGGCTTCTGACTTGTCGGGCCATCGCTCGACATACACCAGCGCCTGCGCCGGGCTGGTCTTGAAATAGCGCGCACCCTGCCCTTTCTGATGGCGCAGAAAACGCCGCTCGGGGTCGTCGCTGATGCCGCAATACAGCGAGCCATTGGCGGCGCGGACCAGATAGACGTACCAGGGTTTGCTTGCCGGTACAGGCAATTGTTCACTCACGACGCTCGTTCTTCCCATCATTAGTTTGGTGAGCCCACCACAAGAGGGCTCCACCATGTTCCGTACAGTATCCCGATTGGTCGCCTGCGCCGGCCTGTCCACCCTTGCCGTCGGCGTGCACGCCGCATCCGGTGCGCAAGTGGCCGAACGCATGCAGAACAACTTCGACGCCACGCCGGCACGCTGCGACGGCAATGCCGTTCCGGCCCATGTCTGTTCCGGCGTGCTGATCCGCGCCACCAAACCGTCGCCCAGCTATCACACCTGGCACCACAGCCCCAACACCAAGCTCAAGGGCGGCTTGTCGTTCTCCTACCTGCGCGCCGACCTGCCCGTGACGGCGCTGGCGGCCGATGCGCGCAGCGGCTTCACCCTGCACCCCCAAGCGCAACGCCCTGAAAACACGCTGCCCTACAGCGTGCTCTGCGCTTGGCCCACCGACGGCGACAGCTGGACCCGCAACGGCAATGGCTGCGGCGACAACGATCAGACCGCCAACCGCGAGCAGGCCTGTCACGAGCAGGGCGTGCACACCGCCGAAGACTGGATCGCCCGCTTCCGTCAGACTGGCGACTACAAGCAGCAATGTGCGTTCGACACGCGTTTTGCCCGCGTCCCCGGGCGCGACGAGGCCTTTCATCAAAGCCTGCGCGTCCAACAGATGTATGGCAGTGAATTGCCGTTCGCCTGGAACGAGCTGATCCTCCACGCCTGGAAGGAAGAAGAGTCGAACCGGCTACCGATCCAATCCTTTTTCTACATCGCCGGCATGCAGGGCGCACTCGAGCAGGCCCAAGCCGATCAGCGGGATTGGCACGCGACCTATGGCCGGATCGTTCCTGTGGTCAGGATCGAACTCGCCCGCTCGGCGGCGCAGCGTACCCAGTTCAGTTACCAAGACGCGGATCAGGCCGTCGCAGCTCGTTGATCATCTTCGACTCGCCTGAAAGGCGCGCAGGCCGCGCAAGGCCTGCGCGCGCACCTTGTTGTGCAGCATGGGCGACCAGCCCAACAGCCAACCGGGCACGCCCAGGGCTTGGCGCGACCAGCGCCAGAAATCGAAGCTGTCTCGATGTCGGCAGATCAGACCGTCGCGAAAGCTGAAGCGTGCCTGGCAATCGTTGACCACCCAGCGCTGCTTCGGCCCGAATCGATAGCGCGCCAGCCAATGGGCCTGGCCGTGCTCGGCATCGGCAGCGACCTGATCGACGCTCACCTGCAACCGTTCGGCGCGGCCCACCAGCATGCGCCACATGTCGCCGGCGTCCTGGCCCTGCAAGCGGCCGAACACCGGATCGTCGAACACGACGTCATCGCTGTAGCAGGCGATCATGGCCTCGGCGTCGCGACGCTGGAAAGCCTGGTAGAAGCGCTCGATCAGGGCGCGGTGGGTGTCGGTCATGGCAAGGTCCTGGCGGGGCTCGGGAAACGCACGATAATCCCTCGCGCTCCCCGACGCTATGCCCCTGTGCGGTGGGGCGGCAGCGCTACACGCGCTCGCTGACCGCCTGCACGTGCAACGCCCGCCCTGCCT
This sequence comes from Pseudomonas sp. MLB6B, assembly GCF_054508135.1. Lineage (NCBI taxonomy): Bacteria > Pseudomonadati > Pseudomonadota > Gammaproteobacteria > Pseudomonadales > Pseudomonadaceae > Pseudomonas > Pseudomonas sp. MLB6B. The sequence continues at coordinate 4,445,471 of NZ_CP199313.1, forward strand.
TGAGGCCGAAACCGATCGCGCCCAGGCCCAGGCCTGCGAAGATCCAGCCCACGGCAGCCCAGCCGTCGGTGAAATCGTGCACCAGGCCTACGGCGAACGGCCCCATCGACGCCAGGGTGTAGCCCACACCCTGGGACATGCTCGACAGGTTCGACGCCACATGGGCGTCCTTGGAGCGCAGCACGATCAAGGTCAGGGCCAGGGCGAAGGTACCGCCCTGCCCCAGACCGAGCAGCACGGCCCAGCCCCACAGCCCGGACAGCGGCGCGTACAGGCAACCGAACAGCCCACCCAGGGTCATCAGCATCACCAGCACGATGGCCAGGCGCTGGTCCTTGCCGCGGGTCGCCAACCAGGGCGCACTGAGCGAGCTGACCAGTTGCACGATGACCGAACCGGACAGTACCAGGCCCGCCTGGGTCGGGCTCAGGCCGCGCCCGATGAGGATCGACGGCAACCAGCCGAACACGATGTAGGCCAGCGACGACTGCAAGCCCATGTACAAGGTGACCTGCCAAGCCAAAGGATCGCGCCACAGCCCGCGCACGCGGTAGGCGGCCTTGTGCAGGCCGTGCCCCTGGCGCGCCTGGGGCGACCAGACCAGCATGGCGACCAGCGCCGGCACCAGCCATACGCCCAGGCCGATGGCCCAGCTATCCGCGAAGTGATGGCTGATCGGCACGCTCGCACCCGCCGCCAGAGCCGCGCCCAGGCACAGGGCCATGGTGTAGACACCCATCAAGGTGCCGGCCTGCTTGGGAAAGTCGCGCTTGACGATGCCAGGCAGCAGCACGCCAATGATGCCGATGCTGGCGCCGGCCAGCAGGCTGCCGACGAACAGGCCGGTCACGCCCAGCGTGCTGCGCAGCAGGATGCCGATGGCCAAGGTCAGCAGGATGCCGAGAATCACCCGCTCGGCGCCGAAACGCCGGGCCAGGCGCGGCGCCAACGGCGCGAACAGACCCAGACAGAGTACCGGCAGGGTAGTCAGCAACCCGGCGGAAGACGCGCTCAGGCCCAGACGCTCGCTCACCTGCCCCAACAGCGGCGACAGGCTCGACAGCGCCGGGCGCAGGTTTAGCGCCACCAGCACCAGGCCCAGCAACAGCAGCCAGGCGCGCTGGGTGGGCGCTGGCGCCTGCTGCACCTGGGCGTCGTCGACTTCGGCGTCGATCAGCAGGTCGTCGAGCTCGCCGGGATGGCGAGCGTTCATAGCGGTCGTTGCAGTGCTCATGGCTGTACTCGCTCAGGATTCGATCAGGTCGCGGCTCAGGCGCTTGGCCCGCTCCGGGTCGCGCTGGGTGAGCGCGTCGAGAATCTGCTCGTGCAGGTCGAAGGTGTGCTGACAGCGCGCGGTGTGGCTCATGTTGTGCTCGACCGCAGCGCGTACCAGCCCGGAGAAGTAGCGGTACAGCTCGCTCAACGCCGGGTTGTGCGCGGCATCCACCAAGCGCTGGTGGAAGACCATGTCGGCCTCCAGGTACGCCTGCAAGTCGCCATGAAAGTGCGCGCCGCTATGGGTCAAGGCTTGTCGAAGCCCTTGCAGATCGGCCTCGGTGCAGCGCTGCGCGGCCAGACCGATGGCCTCGGCTTCGAGGATGTGCCGCGCTTCACGGGCGTGGTCCACGGAGCAACGTGACAAAGCCAGGACTGCCTGCAGAGGGTCCTGCACGGTGCGCAGGTAGCTGCCGTCGCCTTGACGGATCTCGATCAGGCCGCTGAAGGCCAGCACGCGCATGGCCTCACGCACGGTGTTGCGGCTGATGCCCAACTCCTGGGCCAATTCCGGCTCGGTGGGCAGGCGCTCGCCCACGGCCCAGTCGCCGGCGGCGATGCGCGCGCGCAGTTGCTCGACGGCCTGCAAAACCAGCGAGCGTTTGACGATTACAGACATAGGGTCAACCAGTCATAGGATGAATTTCGCAGGCGGCACGATAGATGTTTGTGGCTAGGCAGGCAAGCTCTGATTACAAGTGGGGCGGCGCTCCGGGACGACTGTAATGGCTAGCGTAGCGGCTTCGGTCCAGACCGACCCCTTCCTGCTTCAAAAATACAGCGCTTGAATTGGGCCTGCGACGCAGGCCATCGCGGCTGAAGCCGCTCCTACAGGAAATCATAAGCCCCTGTGGGAGCGGGCCTCAGCCGCTCCTGCAGGAAATCGCAAGCCCCTGTGGGAGCGGGCCTCAGCCGCTCCTACAGGAAATCGCAAGCCCCTGTAGGAGCGGCTTTAGCCGCGATGGCCTGCAACGCAGGCCCAGTACGGGCACTACGGTCTGTCAAGAAAGCGGTGGCCTGAATTGGACCCACGCGCACGTCAGACCAAAGCGTCGAGCAGTGCCTGGTTCATTTCTGGAGTGCCGACGGTGATGCGCAGGAACTGGGCGATCCGCGCTTGCTTGAAATGCCGCACGATCACGCCGTGCTCGCGCAGGCGCGCGGCCAGCTCGGCAGCATCCTGTTGCGGGTGGCGCACAAAGATGAAGTTGGCCGCCGAGGGCAGGACTTCGAAGCCTTTGGCCTCAAGCTGCGCCGCCAGGTGTTCGCGGCTGTCGATCACCTTTTGCCGGGTGGCATCGAAGTATTCGCGGTCGTCGAAGGCGGCGCTGGCACCAGCGATGGCGGCGCGGTCCAAGGGGTAGGAGTTGAAGCTGTTCTTGATCCGCTCCAGGGCTTCGATCAAGTCCGGGTGCCCTACCGCCAACCCTACCCGCAACCCGGCCAACGACCGGGATTTGGACAGGGTCTGGGTCACCAGCAGGTTGTCGAAGCGCGACACCAGGGCGATGGCGCTGTCGCCGCCGAAATCGATGTAGGCCTCGTCCACTACCACCAGCGAATCGGGATGCGCGGTGAGCAGCGCTTCCACCGCGTCCAGCGGCAGCAGGCAACCGGTAGGCGCGTTCGGGTTGGGGAAGATGATGCCGCCGTTGGGTTTGGCATAGTCGGCGATGCGGATCTGGAACTGCTCGTCCAGCGGCACCTGCTCGTAGGCGATGCCGTACAGCCCACAGTAGACCGGGTAGAAGCTGTAGCTGATGTCGGGGAACAGCAGCGGCGCGTCGTGCTGCAACAAGCCGTGGAAGATGTGCGCCAGCACCTCGTCCGAGCCGTTGCCGACGAACACCTGGGCCGTCTCGACACCGTAGTAGTCGGCCACCGCTTGCTTGAGGCGGTCGCTGTTCGGGTCGGGGTACAGGCGCAGGTCGTCGTTCAGCTCGGCGGCCATGGCGGCCAGGGCCTTGGGCGACGGGCCGTAGGGGTTTTCGTTGGTGTTGAGCTTGACCAAGCGGGTCAGCTTGGGCTGTTCACCCGGCACGTAGGGCACCAGATCCTTGACGAAGGGGCTCCAGAATCGACTCATGCTCAGTTCCCCTTGTCTTGGTCGAGGATGCGGTATTCGGCGCTGCGCGCGTGGGCGGTCAGCGATTCGCCACGGGCCAGGACCGACGCGGTCTGGCCCAGCTCGGAGGCGCCTTGCTCGGAGCAGAAAATGATCGAAGAGCGCTTCTGGAAGTCGTACACCCCCAGCGGCGAGGAGAAGCGCGCCGTGCCCGAAGTGGGCAGCACGTGGTTGGGGCCTGCGCAGTAGTCGCCCAAGGCCTCGCTGGTGTGGCGGCCCATGAAGATCGCACCGGCATGGCGGATCTGCGGCAACCAGGCCTGCGGATCAGCCACGGACAGCTCCAAGTGCTCCGGAGCGATGCGGTTGGCCACGTCGATGGCCTGCTGCATGTCGCGCACCTGGATCAACGCGCCGCGCCCGTTGATGGACTTTTCGATGATCTCGGCGCGCTCCATGGTGGGCAGCAGCTTGTCGATGCTGGCGGCCACCCGGTCGAGGAATTCGCCATCGGGGCTGACCAGAATGGCCTGGGCGTCTTCGTCGTGCTCGGCCTGGGAGAACAGGTCCATGGCGATCCAGTCCGGGTCGGTCTGACCATCGCACAGCACGAGGATTTCCGAAGGCCCGGCGATCATGTCGATGCCCACCTGGCCGAACACGTGACGTTTGGCGGTGGCGACGTAGATGTTGCCGGGGCCGACCACCTTGTCCACCTGCGGTACGCTTTCGGTGCCATAGGCCAAGGCCGCCACGGCCTGGGCACCGCCGATGGTGAACACGCGGTCGACACCGGCGATGCAGGCCGCAGCCAGCACCAGCTCGTTGACCTCGCCACGCGGGGTCGGCACCACCATCACCACCTCGCCCACGCCCGCCACCTTGGCCGGAATGGCGTTCATCAGCACCGAAGACGGATAGGACGCCTTGCCGCCGGGCACGTACAGCCCCGCGCGGTCCAGCGGCGTGACCTTCTGCCCTAGCACCGTGCCGTCGGCCTCGGTGTACTGCCAGGAATCCTGCTTCTGCCGCTCATGGTAGAGGCGCACGCGCTCGGCGGCTTTTTCCAGGGCCGTGCGCTGGGCCGGAGAGATGCGCGTCAGCGCCAGTTCCAGGCGCGCGCGATCAAGGATCAGGTCGGCCATGTGCTGCGCCTGCACGCCGTCGAAGCGTTGGGTGTATTCCACCAGCGCCGCGTCGCCGCGCTCGCGTACGCCTTTGATGATGTCTAGAACGCGCTGGTTGACCGCGTCATCGGAAACACTTTCCCAGCTCAGCAGATGGTCCAGATGGCGAGCGAAGTCGGCATCGGCAGCGTTGAGACGGGCAATTGCAGTAGACACGGTCATGACGTGGACCTCGAGTGAGTGACGGATGGTCAGGCGCCCAACGCTACCGTCCCTCCACGCGGGCGCCTGACGAAAAGGGCGTTGACGCGCAGGGACGGGCGCGACCTGCAAGTCGCGCGGCGATCAACCGCGGTGTCGCGACTCGACCGCCTGACGCAGGGCGTCGATCAGGCTCTGGATGCGCCCGTGCTGCATCTTCATGGAGGCTTTGTTGACCACCAGGCGCGAGCTGATGGTTGCGATCAGTTCCTGTGGCTCCAGGCCGTTGGCGCGCAGCGTGTTGCCGGTGTCGACCACGTCGATGATCTTGTCGGCGAGGTTGATCAAGGGCGCCAGCTCCATGGAGCCGTACAGCTTGATGATGTCGACCTGGCGGCCCTGTTCGGCATAGTAGCGCTTGGCGACGTTGACGAACTTGGTGGCCACGCGCAGTCGCCCTTTGGGTTCGGCGGCGCCCACGGCGCCCGCGGTCATCAGCTTGCACTGGGCGATTTGCAGGTCGAGCGGCTCGTACAGGCCCTGCCCGCCGTATTCCATCAGCACGTCCTTGCCGGCCACGCCCAGATCGGCCGCGCCATGCTCGACATAGGTCGGCACGTCGGTGGCGCGCACGATGAGCAGGCGCACGTCGTCCTGGGTGGTGGGAATGATCAGCTTGCGGCTCTTGTCCGGATTCTCGGTCGGCACGATGCCGGCCTCTGCCAGCAATGGCAGGGTGTCGTCGAGGATACGGCCCTTGGATAGCGCGATGGTCAACATGGGAAACGTCGTTCCTTAAGCGGCTGCTGCCGGCCAGGCCCACAGGCCCGGCCGTCTTCGATTCGGCTGGCGCGTCCTTGCGCCGAGACAGACTAGCCCGGCACGCGACGGATCTTCGCGCCCAGCATCTGCAGTTTTTCTTCGATGCACTCGTAACCACGGTCGATGTGGTAGATGCGGTCGATCAGCGTGTCGCCTTCGGCGACCAGTGCCGACAGCACCAGGCTGGCCGAAGCGCGCAGGTCGGTGGCCATGACCGGCGCACCCTTGAGCTGCGGCGTGCCGGTGACGATGGCGGTGTTGCCTTCGACTTGGATTTGCGCGCCCATGCGGTGCATTTCGTAGACGTGCATGAAACGGTTCTCGAAGATCGTCTCGATCACCGCGCCCGTGCCTTCGGCGATGGCGTTGAGCGAGATGAACTGCGCCTGCATGTCGGTCGGGAACGCCGGGTATGGCGCGGTCCGCAGGTTGACGGCCTTGGGCCGCTTGCCGTGCATGTCGAGGCTGATCCAGTCGTCGCCGGTTTCGATCTCGGCGCCCGCTTCCTTGAGCTTTTCCAGCACCGCTTCGAGGATGGTCGGATCGGTGTCCTTGAGCTTGACGCGACCGCCCGTCACGGCAGCGGCAACCAGGTAGGTGCCGGTCTCGATACGGTCGGGCATGACGCGGTAGGTAGCCGAGTGCAGACGCTCGACGCCATCGATGGTGATGGTGTCGGTGCCGGCACCCTGGACGTTGGCGCCCATGGCGTTGAGGAAGTTGGCCAGATCGACCACTTCCGGCTCGCGTGCCGAGTTCTGCAGCACGCTGCGACCGCGCGCCAGGGCGGCGGCCATCATGATGTTCTCGGTGCCGGTGACGCTCACGGTGTCGAAGAAGAAGTGCGCGCCACGCAGCCCGCCTTCCGGCGCCTTGGCCTTGATATAGCCGCCTTCGACCTCGATGGTCGCGCCCATCGCTTCGAGGCCGCGGATGTGCAGGTCGACCGGACGCGAGCCGATGGCGCAGCCGCCCGGCAGCGCCACTTCGGCCTCGCCGAAGCGCGCGACCATGGGGCCGAGCACCAGGATCGAGGCGCGCATGGTCTTGACCAGCTCATAAGGCGCGACCAGGGTTTTGATGGTGCGCGGATCGATTTGCACGGCCAGCTTTTCGTCGATCACAGGCTCGATGCCCATGCGCCCGAACAGCTCGATCATGGTGGTGATGTCGTGCAGGTGCGGCAGGTTGCCGACCGTGACCGGCCCATCGGCCAGCAGGGTCGCGGCCAGAATCGGCAGGGCAGCGTTCTTCGCCCCGGAGATGCGGATCTCGCCATCGATGCGAGTGCCGCCAGTGATAATCAGTTTGTCCATTGGTGTCTCGCCGCCAAGTTGGCTCAGGTGCGCTCAGCCCAGGCTGCGCTGCTGAAAAATTTCATGGTGACCGCGTGGATGCTGCCGTCGGCGATCCAGGGGTTCAGGTGAGCGTAAATCGCTTGCTGACGCTTGACCGGGCTCTGGCCGGCCAGCTCGTCGCTGATCACGTTCAGCTGGAAGTTGCAGCCCTGGCCTTCGACTTCAACCAGGGTTCCGGGCAATTTCTGTTCAAGGAAGCTCTTAACGTCTACGGCCTGCATGCTCAACCTCAATCGGCGCCCAGTGCGCGGGGGTCGGCCATCATACAAAAAAGCCCCTCGCCTGCGAAGCCCAACGAGGGACACGCTGACCGAGGGGCCTCGGGTCTGTACGAAAAGCCTTGATACTTGGTCATGCTGCGTTGAAAACAGACTGGATCGCCAGCCCGGGCTAGGCGCCCCCATCAAAATGCTCACGCACTACAGCACGCTCCGCTCTCTCACCTGTTTTCGCGGGGCCGCCATTGGCCTTGCCTGACCGGCGTCTCAAGACTTTTCATACAGACCCTGCGCATTCGCCATCAATCGCCGCTGAGCACCTCGCCCAGGTCGTAGACCTCGGCGATTCCACGCATCTCCTGGGGCAGCCCGCGCAGCTCCCAGAACTTGCCGGCGGCCTCGGCGTCCCGCATGAAGCTCAGCAGCAGGGCCAGGCCCACACTGCTGGAGCGGGTGACGGCCGAGCAGTCGAGCACCATGCGCGACTCGCGGCTGGCGGCGATCAGGGCCTTGCCCTCGCTGCGCAAGGCCGCGCCGGTGGTGTAGTCGAGCACGCCACTCAAGCGCAGCACGCCCGGCTTGTCCATGCTGACGGCGGCTGCAGTCATTTGACGGCCTTGTCCGGCGAGCTGTCGGCAGTCTGCTTGGCCTTGGCCACTTCGCCCGCCCAACCGTCGATGGTCTTGTCCAGGTCGTTGCCGTTGCGCTGCATGGCGTCGGCGAACTGATCGCGGAACAGCTTGCCGATGTTGATGCCGTTGACGATGACGTTACGCACTTTCCATTCGCCGCCAAGCTTGACCAGGGTGTACTGCACGGGGAAAACCGCGCCGTTGTTGCCCGATACTTTCATGCCGACGCTCGCGCGGTCGCCGTCTTCGCTGCGCGCGGGATCGACAGTGATGCCCTGGTTGTTGTATTCGAGCAAGGCGTTGCCATAGAACTGCATCAGGCTGCGCTTGAAGTTTTCTTGGAAGCGCTGCATCTGCGCAGGGCTGGCCTTGCGCGAATACTTGACGGTCATGATGCTCTTGGAAATGCCGTCGGCATCCACCACGGGGCCCAGAATGCCGTTGAGGGCGTTGTAGAACGCCTGCGGATCGGACTTGTAGCGCGCCTTGTTGGCTTGCAGGTCCGACAGCAGCGCGTCGGTGGTGCTCTTGATCACTTCATGGGCCGACTGCCCGGGGGCGGCCATCGCCAGCATCGGTAGGCAGGCCAGGATGACCAGCAGGCCACGTCGCAGCATCGAAATCATGGAAACTCCTTAATTAGCCGGGGCGGCTTCTTTTGCGTCTTTACCAACCGAGTTGAGCAGGAACTTGCCGATCAGATCTTCCAACACCAATGACGACTGGGTGTCGTGGATGGTTCCGCCGTCCTTGAGCACCTGGTCTTCGCCTCCGACGCTGATGCCGATGTATTTCTCGCCCAGCAGGCCAGCGGTGAGGATAGAAGCGGTGGAGTCGGTGGGCAGGTTGTTGACGCCCTGCTCCAGTTCCAGGGTGACGCGACCGGTGAAGCTGTCGCGGTCCAGGTCGATGGCGGTGACCTTGCCGATGGCGACGCCGGCCATGGTGACCTTGGCACGCACGGTCAGGCCGGCGATGTTGTCGAAGTAGGCATAGACCTTGTAGGTGTCGCTCGCAGGGCTGGCCGACAGGCCGCTCACGCGCAGGGCGAGGAGCAACAACGCCAGAATCCCGGCCAGCAGGAACAGGCCGACACCGATTTCCAGGGTGCGGTTTTGCATCAGAAGTCTCCAAACATCAGGGCGGTCAGGATGAAGTCCAGACCCAGGACTGCCAGCGAGGCATACACTACGGTCTTGGTCGTGGCACGGCTGATCCCCTCTGACGTGGGCTCGCAGTCATAGCCTTGGAACACGGCGATCCAGGTGACCACGAAGGCGAACACCAGGCTTTTGATCACCCCGTTGAGCACGTCGTCGGTGAACGACACGCTGTTTTGCATGTTGGCCCAGAACGAGCCTTCGTAGACGCCGAGCCAGTCCACGGCGACCCACGAGCCGCCCCAGATGCCCACCACGCTGAAGATCAGCGCCAGCAGCGGCAGGGAAATGAAGCCGGCCCACAGCCGTGGTGCGACGATGTACTTGAGCGGGTCTACGCCGATCATTTCCAGGCTCGACAGCTGCTCGGTGGATTTCATGTTGCCGATTTCGGCGGTCAGCGCCGAACCCGCACGCCCGGCGAACAGCAAGGCCGTGACCACCGGCCCCAGTTCGCGCAGCAAGGTCAGGGCGATCATCTGCCCCACCGCCTGTTCGGAGCCGTACTTGGTGAGGATGCTGTAGCCCTGCAGTGACAGCACCATGCCGATGAACACGCCCGACACGGCGATGATCGCCAGGGACATGACGCCCACCGAATAGAGCTGCTTTACCAGCAACTGGAAACCACCGCCGGTGCCACGGCCTAGCAACGCGTTGAACAGGAATAGGCAGGAGCGCCCCAAAATGGCGACGACATCGATGGCCGCGCGGCCAAACAGGCGGATACGTTCGAGAATGGATGTCTTGCGCATCAACGCGCCCCCAGCAAAGCGGCGCGATAGTCGGACGCAGGAAAATGGAAAGGCACCGGGCCGTCTGGATCGCCTTTCATGAATTGGCGAATGCGCGGATTGTCGGAGTTCATCAGCTCGTCCGGCGTGCCTTGGCCCAGCACCTGGCCGTCGCCCACGACATAGATGTAGTCGGCGATGCTGGCGGTTTCCGCCAGGTCGTGGGAGACCACGATGCTGGTGATGCCCAGCGCGTCGTTGAGCAGACGGATCAAGCGCACCAGTACGCCCATGGCGATCGGGTCCTGTCCGACGAAGGGTTCGTCGTACATGAGGATCTGTGGGTCCAGGGCGATGGCCCGAGCCAGCGCCACCCGGCGCTTCATGCCACCGGACAGTTCGTCCGGGCGCAGGTTGATGGCGCCGCGCAGACCGACGGCCTGCAGCTTCATCAGGACGATGTCGCGGATCATCTCTTCGGGCAGCTCAGTGTGCACACGCAAGGGAAACGCGACGTTCTCGAACACGTCGAGGTCGGTGAACAACGCACCGCTCTGGAACAGCACGCCCATCTGCTTGCGCGCATCGAACAGGTCGGCGCGCGACAGGCTCGGTAGGTTCTGCCCGGCCACCCACACTTCGCCCTTGGCCGGACGCAGCTGTGCGCCCATCAGGCGCAGCAGCGTGGTCTTGCCGCAGCCCGAGGGGCCCATGATGCCGGTCACCTTGCCACGGGGAATGCGTATGTCGACGTTGCTGAAAATACTGCGCGAGCCGCGCTGGAAGGACAGGCCCTTCAACTCGACCGCGTAGGCGCTATCCCCACTCATCTAGACTCCTTGCGATACAGCCCAGTGTTCATGGACGCGCGTCCTCATCAGGAAGACACAAGCGTCGCGGGCGGGCCGGTTAGCCGCGAACTATACCACCGCGCCGAAGCCCTTCCCAAGGCTACTGCCCGAGCATTCAGGCTATCGACAGTAAGGGAAAGTTTCAGTCTGACGATCAAAGGTGAGGGTTTTGTGCATTGCAGCTATAATCGCCGCCTTTCCCGCAAGCCATACGTTTCGACCATGAGCCAATCCAGCGAGCTAATCCATTCCGCCCAGCGCACTTTGCGTCTCGAGCTTGAAGCCGTGCAGGGCCTGCAAGCCCGCATCGATGGCGAATTCGTGCGTGCGTGCGAACTGATCCTGGCCAGCAAGGGCCGTGTGATCGTGCTGGGCATGGGCAAGTCAGGGCACATCGGCAGCAAGATCGCCGCCACCCTCGCCAGCACCGGTACCCCTGCGTTCTTCGTGCACCCGGCCGAAGCCAGCCACGGCGACATGGGCATGATCACCCGCGACGACGTGATCCTGGCCCTGTCCAACTCTGGTACCACGGCCGAAATCGTCATGCTGCTGCCGCTGATCAAGCGCCTCGGTACGCCCCTGGTGAGCCTGACCGGCAACCCGCAATCGACCCTGGCCCTGTCCGCCGCCGCCAGGCTCGACGCCCGCGTCGAGCACGAAGCCTGCCCGCTCAACCTGGCGCCGACCTCCTCCACCACCGCAGCCCTGGTGCTGGGTGACGCCCTGGCCATCGCACTGCTCGAAGCGCGCGGCTTCACGGCCGAAGACTTCGCCTTCTCGCACCCGGGTGGCGCCTTGGGCCGCCGCCTGCTGGTCAAGGTCGAAGACGTGATGCACGGCGACAGCGCGCTGCCGGTGGTAGAGCGTTCCACCCTGCTCAAGGACGCGCTGCTGGAAATGTCGCGCAAGGGCCTGGGCATGACCGTGGTGCTGGAAGCCGATGGCACCCTGGCCGGCATCTTCACCGACGGCGACCTGCGCCGTGCGCTGGACGGCAACATCGACGTGCACGCCACGCCCATCGAGGCGGTGATGACCTCACACAGCAAGACCGTCACTGCGCAGATGCTCGCGGCCGAGGCGCTCAAGCTCATGGAAGACTACAAAATCAGTTCACTGGTGGTGGTGGACGCCCACGATCGCCCCGTCGGTGCGCTCAACATGCACGACCTGCTGCGCGCTGGAGTAATGTGATGAACCCGGATCTGTTGCAACGTGGCAAAGCGATCAAGCTGGCCGTCTTCGATGTCGATGGTGTGCTTACCGACGGTCGCCTGTACTTCCTCGCCGACGGCAGCGAGTTCAAGTCGTTCAGTACCCTCGACGGGCAAGGCATCAAGATGCTGCGTGCCAGCGGTGTGATGACCGCGATCATCACCGGTCGCTCCAGCCCGGTCGTGGAACGGCGCGCCCGCAACCTGGGTATCGACCACCTGTTCCAGGGCCGCGAAGACAAGCTGGTTGTGCTCGACGGCTTGCTAGCGGAACTGAACCTGAACTATGAACAGGTTGCCTACCTGGGAGACGACCTGCCCGACCTGCCGGCGATTCGCCGCGTCGGCCTCGGCATGGCGGTGGCCAACGCCTCGCCATTCGTGCGTCAGCACGCCCGCGGCATCACGCTCGCGCGCGGCGGCGAAGGCGCCGCAAGGGAGTTCTGCGAACTCATCATGCAGGCCCAGGACACGTTGGACACTGCCCACGCCCATTACCTGTAGAGCTGCACATGTTTAGCAAAAAAGCCAAGAACATCGTTCTGTTCAGCGTGATCGCCGCCCTGCTGGGCGCCGTGGGCTACTGGAATCTGAGCCCGGAAAGTTTCCTCGACGACACGCCACAGGCGCAGGTCGACGAGAACGCGATCGACTACTATGCGATCAACGCCCACAGCGTGCAGTTTCTGCCCGACGGCAAGCGCCAGTACGAAATGACCGCTGACAAGATCGAGCACGTCAAGGCCAGCGAAGTCACTCTGGTGACCCAGCCGGACCTGCAGATGTACCGCGGCACCGCCTTTCCCTGGCACATCCAGAGCGAGCACGCCGAGGTCAATCCCGATGGCACCGAGGTGGAACTGATCGATTCGGTCAGGATCGCCCGCACCGATGAAAAGAACCGCGACACGCTGATCACCAGCAGCCGCATGACCGTGTTCCCGCAGAAGCAATATGCGCAGACCGAGCAAGCCGTTAGAATCGACGGCGCCGGTGGCACCACTACGGGCACAGGCATGAAGGCGTACTTGAAAGACGGCAGGATGGACCTGCTGTCCAACGTAAGAGGACAGTATGAGGCTCGTTAAAACCCTTCCCCTTTTGCTCAGCCTGAGCGCAGCACTGGGTAGCGCGAGCGCTTGGGCCCTGCCGACCGATCGCGACAAGCCGATCCGCATCCAGGCCGACAACGCGCACCTGGACGACAAGCAAGGCGTGGCCACCTACACCGGCGATGTCATCATCACCCAGGGTTCGATGATGATCAAAGGCAATACCGTGACCATCACCCGTGCGGCGTCCGGCGACATCGACGTGCTCACTTCGGTCGGCAACCTGGCGTATTTCGAGCAGCAACAGAGCGCAGCCAAGCCTGACAAGATGAAAGGCTGGGCAGTGACCATCCAGTACCAGGCGCAGAAAGACCTGGTCGTGCTCACCGATCGCGCCAAGGTGGAAAACGAAGGCAACACCACCGAAGGCGAGAAGATCGTCTACAACACCAAGTCCCAGATCGCCACAGCGGGCCGTGGCGGCAACGTCACCGCACCGCGCCAGCGTATCGACATGGTGATCCAGCCGAAGAAGAAGGCCGAGTGATGGCAACCCTCAAAGCCCAACATCTGGCCAAGAGCTATAAAAGCCGGCAGGTCGTTCGCGACGTCAGCCTGTCCATCGACAGCGGTCAGATCGTCGGCCTACTCGGGCCCAACGGCGCGGGCAAGACCACCTGCTTCTACATGATCGTCGGCCTGGTCCAGGCCGATCAGGGTCGGGTGCTGATCGACGATCTCGACGTCAGCCACCAGCCCATGCACGGCCGCGCCAAGGCCGGTATCGGCTACCTGCCACAGGAAGCGTCGATCTTCCGCAAGCTGTCGGTGGCCGACAACATCATGGCCATCCTCGAGACCCGCAAGGAGCTCGACGGCGACGGCCGGCGTCAGGCGCTGGAAAGCCTGCTGCAGGAATTCCACATCACCCACATCCGTGACAACCTCGGCATGAGCCTGTCGGGCGGTGAGCGTCGCCGCGTGGAGATCGCCCGTGCGTTGGCGACCGCGCCGAAATTCATCCTGCTCGACGAACCTTTCGCCGGGGTCGACCCGATTTCCGTGGGCGACATCAAACAGATCATCCATCACCTCAAGGCCAAAGGCATTGGCGTGCTGATCACCGACCACAACGTACGTGAAACGCTCGACATCTGCGAAACGGCATACATCGTCAACGACGGTCAGCTGATCGCCGAGGGCGATTCGGCTACCATCCTGGCCAACGACCTGGTGAAAGAGGTCTACCTGGGACACGAGTTCAGACTGTGAATGTTCGGCGGGCGTGCCCGCCGCATTGATCGAGGCTGGATCGCACTTTATTTGACACAGCGCCCTAGGCAAACGTTACAGTTTCAGGCATACAACTTGCTTAAAATTGGCGCCGCGGCGCCCTCGTGTAGTGGATGGCGCTTGCGCGCCGGCGAACAAGGTAATTAGCCCCAGCCATGAAACCATCGCTCGTCCTAAAAATGGGCCAGCAACTGACGATGACCCCGCAGTTGCAACAGGCCATTCGTCTGCTCCAGCTTTCCACTCTGGATCTTCAGCAGGAAATCCAGGAGGCCCTGGAATCCAACCCGATGCTCGAACGCCAGGAAGAAGGCGAAGACTTCGACAACAACGATCCCATGGCCGACAACGCCGAAAGCAAGCCTGCCAGTGAAGCGCACGACACTTCCTTCCAGGAGACCACCACCACGGTCGAGAACCTCGAAGAAGGGGATTGGGGCGAGCGCATTCCCAACGAGCTGCCGGTCGATACGGCCTGGGAAGACATCTATCAGACCAGCGCCAGCAGCCTGCCCAGCAACGACGACGACGAGTGGGACTTCACCACCCGCACCTCGGCCGGGGAAAGCCTGCAAAGCCATCTGCTGTGGCAGCTCAATCTGGTGCCGATGTCGGACGTCGATCGCATGATCGCCGTCACCCTGATCGACAGCATCAACCCCCAGGGTTACCTGGAAGACTCCCTCGAAGAAATCTGCGAGGGGTTCGATCCCGAACTGGACATCGAACTCGACGAAGTGCAGGCGGTGCTGCACCGCATCCAGCAGTTCGAACCTGCCGGCATCGGCGCCACGAGCCTGGGCGAGTGCCTGCTGCTGCAACTGCGCCAGCTGCCGGCCAATACGCCGTGGATGGCAGAGGCGCAGCGCCTGGTCAGTGACTTCATCGACCTGCTCGGCAGCCGCGACTACAGCCAGCTGATGCGCCGCATGAAGCTCAAGGAAGACGAGCTGCGCCAGGTCATCGAGCTGGTGCAAAGCCTCAACCCGCGCCCGGGCTCGCAGATCGAGTCAAGCGAACCCGAATACGTAGTGCCCGACGTCATCGTGCGCAAGGACAACGAGCGCTGGCTGGTGGAACTGAACCAGGAAGCGGTGCCGCGCCTGCGGGTCAACGCGCAGTACGCAGGCTTCGTGCGCCGCGCCGACACCAGTGCCGACAACACCTTCATGCGCAACCAATTGCAGGAAGCGCGCTGGTTCATCAAGAGCCTGCAAAGCCGCAACGAAACGCTGATGAAGGTGGCCACGCAAATCGTCGAGCACCAACGTGGTTTCCTCGACCTGGGCGACGAGGCCATGAAGCCGCTGGTCCTGCACGACATCGCCGAAGCCGTGGGCATGCACGAGTCGACCATCTCCCGGGTCACCACGCAGAAGTACATGCACACGCCGCGCGGTATCTATGAGCTGAAATACTTCTTTTCCAGCCACGTCAGCACGGCCGAAGGCGGCGAATGTTCGTCCACGGCAATCCGCGCGATCATCAAGAAACTGGTGGCGGCGGAAAATCAGAAAAAGCCATTGAGTGACAGCAAGATCGCTGGTTTACTGGAGGCTCAAGGCATCCAGGTAGCACGTCGCACCGTCGCCAAGTACCGCGAGTCGCTGGGCATCGCGCCCTCCAGTGAACGCAAGCGGCTGATGTAACGCCTGGATGTGCCACAGCGTTTCAGTGGCAGGTGCAACACCTGCCTCTTTATGCACGGCAATAAGGAGAAGCTGTATGCAAGTCAACATCAGTGGACACCATGTAGAAGTCACCCCACCCCTGCGCGATTACGTGGAGCAGAAGCTCAAACGTCTGGAGGGTCATTTCGACAAGATCACCAACGTGCAGGTCAT
The DNA here is from genome assembly GCF_054508135.1 of Pseudomonas sp. MLB6B. Lineage (NCBI taxonomy): Bacteria > Pseudomonadati > Pseudomonadota > Gammaproteobacteria > Pseudomonadales > Pseudomonadaceae > Pseudomonas > Pseudomonas sp. MLB6B. Next base: position 4,461,320 of record NZ_CP199313.1, read on the forward strand.
CATGAAAGTCGAGAAGCTGCAGCAAAAAGTCGAAGCGACGCTGCAGATTCCTGGTGGTGAAGTGGTTGCCAACGCAGAACACGAAGACATGTATGCAGCGATCGATGCGCTGGCTGACAAGCTTGATCGCCAACTGAAAAAACACAAGGAAAAACAGCAAAGCCTGCTGCAAGGCGCAGCGGCCCGCTGACACCCCCCATCCATGATCCGACTTGAAACCATTCTGACCCCCGGCCGTTCGCTCGCGAACGTGCCGGGCGGTAGCAAGAAGCGCGCCCTGGAAAAGGTCGCCACCCTCATCGCCGAACAGGTGCCGGAACTGGAGATGCACGACATCTTCGAAAAACTGGTCGCCCGTGAAAAACTGGGCTCCACCGGTTTCGGCAACGGCATTGCCATTCCTCATTGCCGCCTGCCCGGTTGCACTGCACCGGTCAGTGCCCTGCTGCACCTCGATGCCCCTATCGACTATGACGCCATCGACGGCGCCCCGGTGGACCTGCTGTTCGTGCTGCTGGTCCCGGAAGCGGCCACCGATGCCCACCTCGAGCTGCTGCGCCAGATCGCCAGCATGCTGGACCGCAAAGAAGTACGCGAACGCCTGCGTGCGGCCACCACCAGCGAGGCCCTGTACCAGGTTGTCCTGGACGTTCAGAACGAGGCCTGACCATGCGCCTGATCATCGTCAGCGGTCGCTCCGGCTCCGGCAAGAGTACCGCCCTGGATGTACTGGAAGACCACGGCTTTTACTGCATCGACAACCTGCCGGCCGGCCTGCTGCCGCAACTGACGGAAAACGTCCTGCTCAAGGCTGAGTTGCAGCAGCCCAAGGTGGCGGTGTCCATCGACGCACGCAACCTGCCGGGCCACCTGTCGCGCTTTCCCGCCCTGCTGGAAGATGTTCGGTCAAAGCACATCCAGTGCAACGTCGTGTACCTGGACGCCGACGAAGACATCCTGCTCAAGCGCTTCTCCGAGACCCGTCGTCGCCACCCGCTGACCACTGCGGACCGTTCGCTGGCCGAAGCCATTCGCGTGGAAACCGATCTACTTGGCCCGATCGCGGATTTGGCCGACCTCAAGATCAACACCAGCAACCTCAACCTGTATCAATTGCGCGACTCGCTCAAGCTGCGCTTGCTCAACCAGCCCGAGCCTGGCACGGCGTTTCTGGTCGAATCCTTCGGTTTCAAGCGAGGCATGCCGGTCGACGCCGATCTGGTGTTCGACGTGCGTTGCCTGCCCAACCCTTACTGGAACTGCGAGCTGCGCGACCATTCCGGTCTCGAGCAGCCGGTGATCGACTATCTGGCCGCGCAACCCGATGTCGAGGAGATGTTCCAGGACATCTCCAGCTACCTGCTCAAATGGCTGCCACGCTTCGCCGCCAGCAATCGTGCCTACGTCACCATCGCCATTGGCTGCACCGGCGGCCATCATCGCTCGGTCTACCTCACCGAACGCCTCGGCGCCCTTTTGCAACAAACCCTGAAAAATGTCCAGGTTCGCCATCGCGACCTCTAGCCCACAGGATCCACCCTCCAATGCCCGCCCGTGAAATCACCATCGTCAACAAGCTCGGCCTGCATGCCCGGGCCGCCGCCAAGTTCGTGGGTGTGGCCGGGCGTTTCCCCTGCCAGGTAAAGGTAGGACGCGCACCCGACAAGCTGGTGGACGGCAAGAGCATCATGGCCGTGATGATGCTGGCTGCTGGCAAAGGCACCCAAGTGCATTTGCACACTGAGGGTGAGCAAGCGGACGAGGCATTGGCAGGCTTGGTGGAACTGATCGAGAACAAGTTCGACGAAGGAGAGTAGACCGCCCTCCCCGCACCTGCTTCGATCCTCAGGACATCGCAGTATCCATCACCATCATCAGGCAGAAGCCGAGACATAGCCCCAAGCTGGCCAGGCGGTGGTGCCCATTGCTGCGCGATTCGGGAATGATTTCCTGGGTGACCACCAACAGCATGGCGCCGGCCGCGCATGCCAGGCCCAGCGGCAATAGCAGCTCGGCGACATTGACCAACCAGGCGCAGACCACTGCCGCCACAGGCTCGACCAACCCGGAAGCGGCACCGATCAGAAACGCCCTGAAGCGCGACATGCCCGCCCCAGCCAAGACCAAGGCGATCACCAACCCTTCAGGCACATCCTGCAAAGCGATGCCCATGGCCAGGCTGTCGGCGTCGGGCATGCCGCCGCCGGCGGAGACGCCGATGGCCATGCCCTCCGGAATGTTGTGGGCGATGATGGCGATCACGAACAACCAGATGCGCGCCGCGATCACCGGGTGAGTGCCGTTGCCCACTAACGCCTCGGGTGAGGCGCCAGAGACCTTGAGGTCGACCAGAAACAGGCAGAGTGCTCCGCCCAATAGACCGAAGCTGATCAAAGCGCCAGCGCCCCAAGGGCTGTAGCCGATCGACTGCGCCGCTTCCAGCCCTGGAATGATCAACGAGAACGCCGTAGCGGCCAGCATCACGCCGGCGCCGAAGCCCAGCAGTGTGTCGGCCAGCGCCACCGGCATGCTGCGCACCACCAAGACCGGTACCGCGCCAAGTGCAGTACCCAGCGCGCACAGCGCACCCCCTTCGAGCGCACGCAGCATGCGTGGCTCGAGCTCCAGCCAGGCGATGCCCCGCGCGACCAGCAGCGCAGTGCCGACCAGCACCAGCAAGATACCCAGCGCTTGCCTGAACAGGCGCACGCTACCGACCGACATCACCTGTGAGCGCATGGGCGATCTGCTTATCGAGTGGCTTCGAGGTAACGACGCTCGACTTCCTGCCAGTCGATGACGTTGTAGAAGGCACCGATGTATTCAGGACGGCGGTTTTGATACTTCAGGTAGTAGGCATGCTCCCATACGTCCAGGCCCAGGATCGGCGTATTGCCATGCATCAACGGGCTGTCCTGGTTACCGCTGCTTTCCACCACCAGCTTTTTCTCCGGGGTGACGCTCAGCCAGGCCCAGCCACTGCCGAAGCGGGTCAGCGCAGCCTTGGTGAACGCTTCCTTGAAGGCTTCGAAACCGCCCAGTTCGGCCTTGATGGCTTCGGCGACCTGGCCGACCGGCTCACCGCCGCCGTTGGGCGACATGACGGTCCAGAACAGGCTGTGGTTGGCATGGCCACCACCGTGGTTGGTGACCGGACCGCGCAGGTTCTCGGGCAGTTGCTTGACCGCAGCGACCAGTTCCTCGACCGGTTTGTCGGCCCACTCGGTGTTTTCCACGGCGGCATTCAAGCCGTTGACGTAAGTCTGGTGGTGCTTGGTGTGGTGGATTTCCATGGTCTGCGCATCGATGTGCGGCTCGAGCGCGTCGTAGGCGTAAGCGATTTTTGGCAATTCGTAAGACATGTCAGTGAATTCCGTAGGCAGGGGTTGTGGAGGTCACGTCCGGCTGAGCGCTCAGCTCGCTGGCCACGGCCGCATTGCGATTGAGCAATCGTTCGGTACGAGGGTATTGACCGTATTCGGCGATGAAATTCAGCAATTCTATGTAGGTTCTGGCGCTATGGCGCAAAACAGCGTCGCGTAGCGGCTGCGACAGACGCAGATCCTGGCTGGCCTGCAACAGGCGCTGGTGCGCCGAGCACAGGTAGTCGGCACTCTCATGGGGCTGGTTCAACGCCAGATGCAGGTCGGCCAGGTTGTGGTGGGCGATGACGAACACCGCCACCGCTTCGTCGACGTCATGCCAGCGCTCGAACAGCACCTGGGCCAGGGCCAGGGCTTGCAGATAGAGCTCCCGGGCATCGACCAGATCGCCCTGCTCGAACAGCGCGTTGGCGTGTTGCGTGGTGCGTTTCCAGTGCAGCATGACGAACCTCCTCGGCGCGGCGGGTCAGAGACCGCCGGCAGTCAGTTTTTCCGGGTCCAGCAGGGTTTGCAGCTGGTCGCGGGACAGGTCGGTGTGTTCGAGCGCCACCTCGATGATCGGCCGCCCTTGCTTGTAGGCGGTCTTGGCGATCTCGGCAGCCTTGAGGTAGCCGATGATGGGGTTGAGCGCCGTCACCAGGATCGGATTGCGCGACAGCGCTTCCTTGAGCTTGGCGTCATTGACCGTGAAGCTGCTGATGGCTTTGTCGGCCAGCAGGCGACTGGTGTTGGCCAGCAGCTCGATGCTTTCCAGCAGATTGCGGGCGATGACCGGCAGCATCACGTTCAGCTCGAAGTTGCCCGACTGCCCGGCAACGGCGATGGTGGCGTCGTTGCCGATGACCTGCGCGGCGACCATCGCCGTGGCTTCCGGAATCACCGGGTTGACCTTGCCCGGCATGATCGAAGAGCCCGGTTGCAGGGCTTGCAGCTCGATTTCGCCAAGGCCGGCCAGAGGGCCGGAGTTCATCCAGCGCAGGTCGTTGGCGATCTTCATCAGGGCCACGGCAGCGGTCTTGAGCTGGCCCGACAACGCTACGGCGGTGTCTTGCGAGCCGATCAGAGCGAACAGGTTGGCGCCGGGCACGAATTCTACGCCCGTCAAGGTGCTCAGCTCGCGAGCGAAACCTGCGGCGAACTCGGGGTGGGCGTTGATGCCGGTGCCGACCGCAGTGCCGCCCTGAGCCAAAGCCTGCAATGCCGGCAAGGTGGACTCGATGTGCGCTTGGGCGCCCTTGACCTGCGCAGCCCAGCCACCGAGCACCTGGCTCAGGCGTACGGGCATGGCATCCATCAGGTGGGTGCGACCGGTCTTGATGTGGTGGTGTACCTGTCCGGCCTTGGCTTCGATGGCCTGGGCCAGATGCTGCAAGGCCGGCAGCAACTGCTCGCGCACCGCGAGCGCCGCGCTGACGTGGATGCTAGTGGGGATAATGTCGTTGCTGCTCTGTCCGCAGTTGACGTGGTCATTGGCGTTGACCGCCTCGCCCAGCACGCGGCTGGCCAAGGTGGCGATCACTTCGTTGGCGTTCATGTTGGAGCTGGTGCCGGAACCGGTCTGGTACACATCGACCGGGAAGTGCTGGATGAAGTTTTCGGCCAGCAGTTGCTCGACCGCCTGGACAATGGCCTCGCCCTGGGCCGAGCTGATCTGTTCGAGCTCGATGTTGGCTTTGGCCGCGGCGGCCTTGGCCAGCAGCAGCGCGCGGATGAACTGCGCCGGCATGCGCTGGCCGCTGACCGGAAAATTGTCGACCGCGCGCTGGGTCTGGGCCCCATAGAGGGCCTGGGCCGGCACCTGCAACTCGCCCATGCTGTCACGCTCGATACGGGTCTCACTCATCGTCAAATCCTTGCATCAGTTCTTCGTGGGAAATCGATGGCAGCAGCACGCACTTGGCCAGTTGCAGCGCATAGGGTTGCCAGAGCTGGTTGCATTCGCTGCGGTTGAGGGTGCGCAGGTCCAGCAGCGGGCGCCAGGCCTGGTCCAGGCACTGGCTGCGCCAGTGCCACGGCAGCATGCGGTCGCAGGCGGTGTCGAGCAGCAGGCGGAACGAGGTGAGTGCTACGGTCCAGGGCGCGGTGTCGGTGCAGCACACCAGGTAGCGTCCTTCGGCGAGGTAGTGTTCGATCAGGCGCGGCTCATCGGGCTCGATGGCACAGCGGATGCGGCGGCTCAGCCAGCGCCAGTTTTCCAGGTAGGGCAATTCGTGGAGAACGGTGTTCATGAACAGCATCGACCATGATGTGCAGAATGATATTCATTATTAATTGATAAATAGAATCACTTCAAGAGCCGCCCCACAAACAAAAGACCCGGCGCGATGGCCGGGTCTTCTTTCCAACAGGGATTTTTACGAGGCCATCAGCCTGTCAATTGCCTGCGACGGTCATGCGCTCGATCAACACCGAACCCGTATGGATGTTGCTGCGGGTTTCCAGATCGTTACCGATGGCGACGATCTGCTGGAACATGTCCTTCATGTTGCCGGCGATCGTGACTTCCTGAACGGCGAACTGGATCTCGCCGCTCTCCACCCAGTAGCCAGCGGCGCCGCGCGAGTAATCACCGGTCACCATGTTCAGGCCATGCCCCATCAGCTCGGTCACCAACAGGCCACGCCCCATTTTCTTGATCAACGCGGCCTGGTCGTCGTCGCCATGGGTCACGAACAGGTTGTGCACGCCTCCGGCGTTGGCCGTGCTCGGCAGCTTCAGCTTGCGTCCGGAATAGGTGCCCAACACATACGAAACCAGCTCGCCGTTTTCCACGAATGGCTTGGCGTAGGTGGCCAGGCCATCGCCGTCGAAACCGGCGCTGGCCAAGGCGCGAGGAATGTGCGGACGTTCGTCGAGGGTGAGCCAGCTCGGGAACAGGCGCTGGCCGATGCAGCCTTCGAGGAACGAGGATTTGCGGTAGAGGTTGCCGCCGGAAATCGCCCCGAGGAAGCTGCCGAACAGGCCACCGGCCAACTCCGCAGAGAACAGCACCGGCACTTCGCAGGTCGCTACCGGGCGGGCGCCCAAGCGGCTGGCGGCACGCTGCGCCGCACGCTGGCCGATGCTCACGGGGTCGGCCAGCAGCGTGCCCTGGCGATTGACGTCATACCAATAGTCGCGCTGCATCTGCCCGTCGCCTTCGGCGATCATCACGCAGCTCAGGCTGTGTCGGGTCGAAGCGTAGCCACCGACGAAACCGTGGCTGTTGCCGTACACTCGCACGCCCTGGTGGGTGCTGAGCGAGGTGCCGTCGGCATTGCGGATGCGCGGGTCGGCTTCGAAGGCAGCCGCTTCGCAGACCAGGGCCTGCTCGATGGCCTGCTCGGGGCTGATGTCCCAAGGATGGTAGAGGTCCAGCTCGGGGATGTCGCGGGCCATCAGTTCGGCATCGGCCAGGCCCGAGCATTCGTCTTCGGAGGTGTGCTTGGCGATGGCCAAGGCCGCCGCCACGGTTTCACGGATCGCCTCCGGGCCGCTGGCCGAGGTGCTGGCCGAGCCCTTGCGCTGACCGACGTACAGGGTGATACCGAAACCCTGGTCACGATTGAATTCGACCGTTTCCACCTCGCGCTGGCGCACCGTGGTGGACAGCCCCTGTTCCAACGACACCGCCACTTCGCAGGCGCTGGCGCCCTGGCGTCTGGCTTCGGCGACGATCGCCTCGACCTGCTCCTGCAACGCCGGCAGGTCCTTCGGGCCTACGCTCTGGACTGCACTCATGGTTATCTCCCATCAAATTCTGCGTTCGGCACGGGCCATGCTACGACCGGGCCGGACAAGCGGCCCCCGACTGGTTATCATGGCGACGATTTCCTGCGGACTGCCACCATGGTTGATTCATACGACGACGCCTTCGACGGCGAAAAAAGCAAAACCCAGATCAAGCGCGAGCTGCTTGCGCTGGTCGAACTGGGCGAACGCCTGACCACACTCAAGGCCGACACCCTGGCCCGCCTGCCGCTGACCGACGCTCTGCGCAAGGCGCTGGCCGATGCCAGCAAGCACACCTCGCACATCGCCCGCAAACGGCACATGTCGTTCGTCGGCAAGCTGATGCGCGACCAGGACCTTGAGGCCATCAATGCGGTGTTCGAACAGGTCGACACGTCGAGCCGCCAGTACAACGAACGCTTCCACAATCTGGAGCGCTGGCGCGATCGCCTGGTCGACGGCAACGACGAAGACCTGGAACGTTTCGTCAACGAGTTCCCCGACACCGACCGCCAGCACCTGCGTTCGCTGATCCGCCATGCCCAGCACGAGAAGGCGCGCAACAAGCCGCCAGCCGCCGCGCGCAAGGTGTTCAAGTACATCCGCGACCTCGACGAGCTGCAGCGCGGCCTGCGCTGAGCCCTGGCCGCTCGCCCATCGTGGGGCACGCCGGCTCGGCGTTTCGTCCCACGATGGCGCCCTTCACGCTCCCGTACCGCCTACCGTGATGGCATCGAGCTTCAAGGTGGGCTGACCGACGCCGACCGGCACCGATTGGCCGTCCTTGCCGCACGTACCCACGCCGCTGTCCAGGGCCAGGTCATTGCCGACCATCGACACCCGGCTCATGGCTTCCGGACCATTGCCGATCAACGTCGCGCCCTTGACCGGCGCGGTGATCTTGCCGTCCTCGATCAGGTACGCCTCGCTGGTGGAGAACACGAACTTGCCGCTGGTGATGTCGACCTGGCCGCCGCCCAGGTTGGCGCAGTACAGGCCGCGCTTGACCGAACGAATGATCTCTTCGGGGTCGCTTTCGCCGGCACGCATGTAGGTGTTGGTCATGCGCGGCATGGGCAGGTGGGCATAGGATTCGCGGCGACCGTTACCGGTGACCGCCATGCCCATCAGGCGCGCGTTGAGCTTGTCCTGAATGTAGCCCTTGAGCACACCGTTCTCGATCAGCGTGGTGCACTCGGTAGGCGTGCCTTCGTCGTCGACGCTGAGCGAACCGCGACGGCCTTCCAGGGTGCCGTCGTCAACGATGGTGCACAGCGAAGACGCGACCTTCTGGCCGATGCGCCCACTGAACGCCGAGCTGCCCTTGCGGTTGAAGTCGCCCTCAAGACCATGGCCCACCGCTTCGTGCAGCAACACACCGGACCAGCCGGAGCCCAGCACCACTGGCAAGGTGCCGGCCGGCGCGGGCACCGCTTCGAGGTTGACCAACGCCTGGCGCAGCGCTTCGCGGGCATAGCCCATGACCTTTTCTTCGGTGAAGAAGCGATAGTCGGTACGCCCGCCACCGCCCTGCCCGCCCCGCTCGCGGCGGCCGTTCTGCTCGACGATGACGCTGACGTTGAAGCGCACCAGCGGCCGCACGTCAGCGGCCAGGCTGCCATCGGCGGCGGCGACCAGGATGCGCTCCCAGACCCCGGCCAGGCTGACACTGACCTGCTGGATACGCGGATCCAGGGCGCGAGTCGCGGCGTCGACGCGCTTGAGCAGGTCGACCTTCTCGGCGCGGCTGAACACGTCCAAGGGATTGTCAGCGCCATACAGCGCAGTCACGTCGCGGCTCTGGAACGCCTGCACACGGCCGTTCTGGCCGGCGCGGGAGATCGAGCGTGCGGCGGTGGCTGCGGCGGTCAGCGCTTCGAGGTTGATGGCGTTGCTGTAGGCGAAGCCGGTTTTCTCGCCCGACTGGGCACGTACGCCCACGCCCTGGTCGAGGTTGAAACTGCCTTCCTTGACGATGCCGTCTTCCAGCGCCCAGGTTTCCGAGACCTGGCCCTGGAAATACAGGTCGGCGGCGTCGATGCCAGGGCCCGCCAGGGCGCCCAGCACACTTTGCAGGCTGTCGAGGGTCAAGCCGCCCGGGGCCAGGAGTTGCTCACTGACGGTGGATAACATCTGGCTCATAGTCACTCCAAAAGGTGCGCAGGCCGCACGGCGTCCTGCGAGAAAAAGCGCCGGTGAGCGAACACCGGCATCCGCGTCCGTATGGACGCTTGTTCGTCAGCATCGCGCGTGGCCAGCAGCACGGCCTCGCCCTGTGCCTGTTCGGCGAGTATCCGCCCCCAGGGATCGACGATGGCCGCATGGCCATGGGTTTCGCGCGGGCCTGGGTGCAGACCGCCCTGGGCCGCCGCCAGCACGTAACATTGGGTTTCGATGGCGCGCGCACGAATCAAGACCTCCCAGTGCGCGGCGCCCGTCACCGCCGTGAAGGCCGAGGGCGCGCTGATCAACTGCGCGCCTGCCGCACGCAAGGCGCTGTACAACTCGGGAAAGCGCAGGTCGTAGCACACCGTCAGGCCCAAACGACCGACCGGCGTGTCGGCCACCACCACCCGATCACCTGAAGCATAGTCATCCGATTCGCGATAACGCCCACGGTTGTCGCTGACATCGACATCGAACAGATGCAGCTTGTCGTAGCGTGCGGCGATCTCGCCATCTTCGTCGATCAACAAGGAACAGGCACAGGCCTTGCCGTGGGGTGTGTCGATCGGGGGCAAGGGCAAGGTACCTGCGACTATCCATAACTTGAGGGCGCGGGCGGTACGTTTCAACCACGGCAGGATCGGCCCCTGGCCCAGCGCTTCGTCCAGGCCGATGCGTGCGGCGTCGCGGCGCCCCATGGCGGCGAAGTTTTCCGGCAGCACCGCCAGACGGGCGCCGCCCGACGCGGCCTGTTCGAGTAGCCGCCCGGCTTGGCGCAGGTTGGCCAGCAAGTCGTCCTGGCTGACCATCTGGATCACGGCAATGCTCATGGGCAGGCTCCTAACGACCGCGGGTAAAGGGTTTCACGAAGGTGATCTTAGGCTCTTTCAGAGGGCCCACGACGCGGTAATTGACGCTGGCAAAACGCGCCACCCGGTCGCCGAGCAGCCGGTCGACGATGAACAGCGCCCCGCCGACCACCGGCGCACCCACCAGCAGGGCCGCCAGCGGCAGGTTGTTGGTGACCGGCAGCGCCACTTTGACGTTGGCCACCACCCGCTCATGCACCATGTCCACGGTACCGTCGATCTCGATGTCGCTCGAAGGGCCGGTCATGCGGATCGGCTCGCGAGTGACGTAACGGCCGCGGCTGACCGCGAGCAACGCCTTGACCCGGTCGTAGGCCAGGCCTTTGCCGAACAGGTCCGAGAAGTCCAGGCGCAGGCGCCGGCCCAAGGCGTCGAAATTGAGCAGGCCGAACACGCGCAGGGCCTGGGCGCCGCCGTCCACTTGCTTGAACTGACCGTCGCGCATCGACACCTGCAGGCTGCCGGACACCTTGTCCAGCCCGACCCAGGCCGGTGAGCCCGGCCAGCGCGCATCCACATTGAGGTGGAAATCGCGGCTGGTGACCGAAGGCGCGAAGCCCCAGGCCTCGAGCACATCGGCCAGGTTGCGGCCCGACACGCGCCCCTTGTACCAACTGTTGCTGCGCCCGGTGCTGCCTTCCCAGGCGGCGCTGCCGTTGGCTCGCAGGCCCTTGAGGTCGACGTCGATATCGTCCACCGACACGCCGCGTCCGGTCGGGCGCAGTTTCAGCGCCACACGCCCGTAGAGGTCGTCGCCACGGTAGAGCTTGTCGATGCCAAGGTCCAAGGCAGGCGCCTGGTGAGGGTCGTAGCTGGCCAGCGGGTCGCGCGACGGCGCGCCCGGGTCCTGGTCCGGCTGCGCAGGCGGCAAGCGCAAGGTTTGCAAGCGTATGACCAACGGTGCGTTCTTGGCATCGGCCAGGCGCGCGTCGCCGATCACTTCGCGGCTGTCCAGACGCAGATCCCAGGCGCTGGCACCGCGCCGCAGGCGGACTACGGCCTGGTTGAGGGTCATGCCCGAGGCGTCGATGCGGCCAATGCTCAGGTCCGCGCCTTGCAGCACCTGGCGCGCACTGCCACCCGGATCGTCGCCAGCGAGTTGGCCGGCCTGCTGTTGCCAGGCGCCCAGGTCCAGACTCTCCAGGCGGCCGCGCACCCACAGGCCCTGGCCAGCGGGTGGTGTAGGCTGGCCGCCGCTGCCCAGCAGCAGCTCGCCACGGCCCTCGGTCAGGCGCTTGGCCGGGGCAATGTAGGCCAGTTGCGCAAGATCGGCATAACGCGCGTCCATGCGCCGCTGGCTGCCGTCGAGAGTCATGCTGAAATGGCCATCGCGTGCAGTCGAAGCCGCCTTGCCGAAGGGCGCAGGCAGGTCGATGCGCAGCCCTTTGAGGTTGGAATCGACCAGCAGACGGTTTTCCCGGCTGCCGAGGTCGACCTGCAACTGGTACGGCAATTCGCCGTCCAGAGGCAGCGCCTGCTTGAATTGCAGCCAGTCGGTCAGGGTCTGCAGCGCGATCTGCCCGCTCGCCTCAATACGGGTCTGCATCTGCCCGCCCTGGCCTTGCGCAGTGATCTGCGCGGTCACGGGCCGGTCGAAGGCGCGCAGGCTGATGTCGCGGCCGCTCAAGCCCTTGGCCAGGTCGAACTGGAAATCGCCCGTGACCTGACTCAGTTTCAACTCTGGTGAAGCGATGTTCAGGGTCGCGTCACGCGTGGCGAAATCCACCAGCACCTCGGGCGTTGCGCCTTTGGCCAGCGGAATGTCCAGGCTCAGCTCGCCGCTCAACGGGCCCTTGCCTTCCCAGCCGGCGAACACGTCTTCGGTGCCGATCGGCGCCTCTTGAAGGATTTTCAGGCCGTCGGCCAGTTTGCCGTCGACCTTGCCGCGCACTTGCAGGTGGCTGGGCTGGCCTGGCTTGGCATGGGGAATCTCGACCTTGACCTGGCTCAGCCCGGTGTCGAGTATCCGGCCACGCTCGGCCACCACGCGCACGCCGGCATCGTCGACATAGACCTTGCCATCGACCTGCTTCAGATGCGGCCAGCCTGGCTGGAAGTCGAGCGCGGCGTTGCGCACCGCGAAGAACAGGCTGAGGGTGCGCGAATGGGCCGGCGCATCGTGGTGCAGCGAACCCTGGTACTGGAAGTAGCCCTCGTCCACATCGCCTTGCAGAATGGCGCTGCGCAGCCACTTGTCGACGTCGTCGCCCAGCACTTCGGGCAGGTATTTGGCGGTGTAGCGACCGTCACCCTCGGTCAGGCCCACGCGCAGGTCCATGTAGTCTTCGTGTCCAGGTTCGAGGAACAGCCGAATGAGGAAGTCGCCGGCGATGTTGCCTTCCTTGCCCTTCACCTTCAAGTACGGCGCCACCAGGGTGAAGCTCTGCTTGTTCAGGGTCCAGGTGAGCCGCGCGTTGGCCTGCTCGTAGTGCCAGGGTTTGGCGAAGATCGGGTACAGGTGCAGCATGAAGGCTTGGCTGTCCAGGCGCAGTTCGCCGTGGCCCAGGTCGCCCTGAATGCTGCCGCTGACGTTGTCGGCGCCCGGCGCGCCGTGATAGGCGTCGAAGCCTACCCGTTCCAGGTTGGCAGCGAATTGCGCGCGCTGGTCGCCCTCGGCTTTGGGACGCAGATCGAGGCGCAGGTTGCGCAGCGCGCCGGTCACCTGCAAGGCATCGACGGCCTTCATGGCGGGCTCGGGCAGAGGTGCCAGCGCGTGGATCACCGGGGTCAGGGGGGTCAGGTCGATACGGTCGGCCTGGACTTCCCAGCGCTCTTGTTCGGGCGTCTGAGCGTCGGTCTGTTGCAGCTTCAAGCGCGACTGCCATGCCGTCTCGCCGATCCGCGCCGCCAATGAATCGACCTGTACGGCCAAGCCTTGGGCATTGCGCTCGAGCCAAGCCGAGAGGGCTACCTCTTTCACACTGATCGGCTTGCGTCCTTCATGAGCACCGCGCAGTTGCGGCGCCTGTACTCGGACCACTGCTTTTTGCAGTGTGCGCTTGCCCCATTCCAACCACACCTGACCGCCCGCCTGCAACCGATCGGCCTGCCAGGCGCCGAGCAGGCGTGGCGGTATCCACTGTGCCCACTCGGCCTGCGGCAGGCTCACGTAGGCCTGCACGGCGCCGTCGCGCCACTGCTCGGCGCGGACCTGGCCATGCAGCACGGCCGACAGCGGCTGGCCATCGGGCAGCGTGGCGCGCATTTCGAGCGATTGTCGTTGGCTGCCGGCGCGCAGGCCGAGTTCGACGTAGGTGAGCGTCAGCGGTTCACGCTGCCAAGGATGCAACGTGACCTGGCTGTCGAACAGATCGACCCGGCCCAGTTGGCGCAATTGCTTGAGGATCCGTTCCGGGTCGCTGGGTGCGTCGTCGCGCTGCGGCAGGCCTTCGAGGGTCCACTGGCCTTCCTGGTTTTCACGCACGATGAGTTGCACACCGCTGACCTGCAGGTCGGCCAGACGCACCTCGCGCGACTTGAGGCTGCCCCACAGGTCAGGCACCACCTTGACGTCGTCCAAGCGTAGCGAAGACTGACCCTCGCCGATCTGCACGTCATGCAGGCTGAGCACAGGCGAAAGCCGCAGCCAACGGCCTTCGAGCGCGCCGATGTGTACCGGCACACCTACCGCCTCGCTGACCTTGCGTTCGATGTCGGCGCGGTACTCGGCCACCAGCGGCACCAGCACGCGGCCCAGGCTGGCATATAGCGCCAGCAGTACCGCCAGCAGCGCGCAGGCGCCCAAGCCCCAGCGGGTCAAGGCGCCCGGAACGCGCGTCATACGTCCCATGGCCATGGCCCTCGTAGTCGTATTTCGATAATGGCCACGGGTAACGCGCAGGCCATGCCTGCGCCATCAACCCCGCTCAGAGCAGCACCACGTCGTACTGCTCTTGCGAATACATGGACTCGACCTGGAAGCGGATGGTTCGACCGATGAACGCCTCCAGTTCGGCCACGTTGCCCGACTCCTCGTCGAGCAACCGGTCGACCACCTTCTGATTGGCCAGCACCCGGTAGCCCTCGGCTTGATAGGCGCGTGCCACGCGCAGAATTTCCCGAAAGATTTCGTAGCAAATGGTTTCCGGCGTCTTCATCCGCCCGCGCCCGTGGCAGGCGCTGCACGGCTCGCACAGCACCTGATCGAGGCTTTCGCGGGTGCGCTTGCGGGTCATCTGCACCAGGCCCAGCTCGGTGATGCCGATGATGTTGGTCTTGGCATGGTCGCGTTCGAGCTGCTTTTCCAAGGTACGCAACACCTGGCGCTGATGCTCTTCGTCTTCCATGTCGATGAAGTCGATGATGATGATGCCGCCCAGGTTGCGCAGGCGCAGTTGCCGGGCGATGGCGGTGGCGGCTTCGAGGTTGGTCTTGAAGATGGTCTCTTCGAGGTTGCGGTGGCCGACGAACGCCCCGGTGTTGACGTCGATGGTGGTCATGGCCTCGGCCGGATCGACCACCAGGTAGCCCCCCGACTTGAGCGGTACCTTGCGCTCGAGCGCCCGCTGGATTTCGTCTTCGACGCCATACAGGTCGAAGATCGGCCGCTCGCCGGGGTAGTGCTCCAGGCGGTTGGACAGTTCGGGCATCAGCTCGCCGACGAACTGCGTGGCGCGCTGGAAGGTTTCCCGCGAGTCGATACGGACCTTCTCGATCTTGGCGTTGACCAGGTCGCGCAGGGTGCGCAGGGCCAGGTCCAAGTCCTGGTAGATCACCGTCGGCGCGCCGCAGGTCTTGATCTGGCTGGCGATCTGTTCCCAGAGGCGGCGCAGATAGCGGATGTCCTGCAGGATGTCGTCGGCGCGCGCGCCTTCGGCGGCAGTGCGCAGGATGAAGCCACCGGCGTCCTTCATCTCTTCCCTGGCCATGCAGTCGCTGACCACCTGCTTGAGGCGCTCGCGCTCGGCTTCGTCTTCGATCTTCAGGGAAATGCCGACATGGCTGCTACGCGGCATGTACACCAGGTAGCGCGACGGAATCGACAGTTGCGTGGTGAGCCGCGCGCCCTTGGAGCCGATCGGGTCCTTGGTCACCTGCACCACCAGGCCCTGACCTTCGTGCACCAGGGCGCTGATGGTTTCCACCGCAGCGCCTTCGCGCAGGGAAATCTCCGAAGCGTGGATGAACGCCGCGCGCTCCAGGCCGATGTCGACGAAGGCCGCCTGCATGCCGGGCAGCACCCGCACCACCTTGCCCTTGTAGATGTTGCCGACGATGCCGCGGCGTTGGGTGCGCTCGACATGCACCTCTTGCAGCACCCCGTTTTCGACCACTGCCACGCGTGACTCCATCGGCGTGATGTTGATCAGAATCTCTTCACTCATGGCAGGTTCTCGTCGGAGGTAGCGGCTAATGATGGAGGGCGGTAGGCCGCCTGGCTAGTGGCTATGTGCGATCGAGAGGCACCGACTGCCAACAGGCGACGCCGAACTCGCCGAGCAATGCCGCGGTTTCCTGCAAGGGTAACCCCACCACGGCCGAATAACTGCCGCTCAAATGGCTGACGAAGACGGCGCCCAGCCCCTGGATGGCGTACCCGCCCGCTTTGTCGGCCGGCTCGCCGCTGGCCCAATAGCGCTGCGCTTCTTCGACGCAGATGGTACGAAAGCTGACTTGGCTGGCGACGTACAGGCTGCGCGTACGGGCGCCATCGGTGACGGCGACGGCAGTCAGTACCTGATGCTCGCGTCCGGACAGGCTGAGCAGCAGCGTCTGGGCATGGGCGGCGTCGCGCGGTTTGCCCAGCACCTGACCGTCGAGCACCACGACGGTGTCGGCCCCCAGTACCACGCCGGGCGCTTGCAGCAGGGCGAACCCGGCCTGGGCTTTCGCACAGGCCAGACGCTCGACGTAGTGCTCGGCCGTCTCGGTGGGTCGCAGGGCTTCATCGACCGGCGCGCTGAGCACGGTGAACGACACGCCCACCTGGGTCAGCAGTTCGCGGCGTCGCGGTGAGCCTGAGGCCAGGTAGAACGGGGGCATGGTCATCTCCTTGAAGGTCGCGTCGGGCCGCTGGGCCTTGCGACGGAATCCGCGGCAAGATCGTTGCCGGGGTGCAGCCTGCTTTTGGGTAGGCCTGGGCGCGCCGTTCACGTGCCAGGCCAGCGCGCCGCCAATCCAATCTTGGCGGCGCGTCCGGGCTAGTTGATGCGCAATCTGCGGCGCACGTCGCGCAGGGCAAAGCTCAGCCATGGCCAGAGCAGCGCACTGATGAACGCCGACCACACCAGCGCCAAGGTCGGCAAGCGGTTGCCGGTCAAGGCGCTGAGCCACAGCTGGACCAATTGGGCGATGCCGAAGATCACCAGGATCACCAGGCTCTGTTGCCACATGGGAAAATTGCGCATGCGCTGTTGCAGGCTCAATACCAGGAAGGTGATGAGGGTGAGCACCAGTGCGTTCTGGCCCAGCAGCGTGCCGTAGAGCACGTCTTCGGCCAGGCCCAGAAAGAAGGCGGTGGTCATGCCGACCCGGTTGGGCAAGGCCAGGGCCCAGAACGACACCAGCATCGCCAGCCACATGGGGCGGAACACTTCGAGGAAATTGGGCATCGGCGACACGCTGAGCAGCAGGCCGACGGCGAAGGTCAGCCAGATTACCCAGCCGTAGTTGCTGCGCGGACGAGCCATCATTGCCTCCGGGGTTGTGCTGCGGACGCAGGCGGTTGCGCGGGCGTCGCGGTGCCGGTGGCAGGTGCGGCGCTGGAAGGTGTCGGCGAGGGCGTGGCGGCAGGCGACGTGCCGGTCGCCGGCGCGTTACCTTGCGGCGCCTGGCCCTGTGCGGGGCTGGCCGGGGTACTCGGCGCGGCGCCACCCTGCCCTGTCGCAGGGCTCGCCTGCTCGCCAGCGGCGCCCTTGCGGTCGGCCTCTTCCTGGGCCATGGCCGCTTCGGTAGCGCGCTGCTCAGGAGTGCGGCTGTCGCTGAACACCAGCAGCATGTAGCGGCTGCGGTTCAGCGAGGCGGTGGGAATGGCGCGGACGATGGCGAACGGCTGGCCGGAATCGTGGATCACCTCGTTGACCGTGGCCACCGGGTAGCCGGCCGGGAAGCGCTCGCCCATGCCGGAGCTGACCAGCAGGTCGCCTTCCTTGACGTCGGCGGTGTCGGCGACATGGCGCAATTCCAGGCGCTCCGGGTTGCCGGTGCCGCTGGCGATGGCGCGCAGGCCGTTGCGGTTGATCTGCACCGGGATGCTGTGGGTGGAATCGGTCAGCAGCAGCACCCGCGCGGTATAGGGCATCAGCTCGACCACCTGACCCATCAGGCCGCGGGCATCGAGCACCGGCTGACCGAGGAACACGCCGTCACGCTCGCCCTTGTTGATCAGGATGCGATGGGTGAAGGGGTTGGGATCGACGCCGATCAGCTCGGCCACTTCGACCTTCTCGTTGACCAGCGCCGAAGAGTTGAGCAGCTCGCGCAGGCGCACGTTCTGCTCGGTCAGGGCCGCTAGCTTCTGCAGCCGTCCCTGAAGCAACAAGGCTTCGGTCTTGAGCTTTTCGTTTTCCGCGATCAGTTCGGTACGGCTGCCGAACTGCCCGGCCACGCCCTGCCAGATGCGCTGCGGCAGATCGGTGACCCAGTACGACTCCATCAACACCAGGCCCATCTGGCTGCGCACCGGCTTGAGCACGGCGAAACGCGCGTCGACCACCATCAGCGCGACCGACAGCACGACCAGAACCAGGAGGTGGATGCCCAGCGAGGGGCCTTTGGAGAAAAGCGGTTTAATGGGCCGTTCCTCGTGGACGACTCAGGAGGTCATTGGACATGGGACAACGCACCAGCCTGGTTGCAGGTTGACGGAAACGACGCGGCGAGCGGCGTCAGACGACGCACACAGGTAGCACTGTGGGTGCTACCTGTAAAGCGCGGAGAGAGGCTTCGGCACGCTTGCGCCTACACGGATCACTCGCTCGAGAGCAGGTCCATCGCGTGTTTGTCCATCATTTCCAGCGCACGGCCACCGCCACGCGCCACGCAGGTCAGCGGGTCTTCGGCGACGATCACCGGCAAGCCGGTTTCCTGGGCCAGCAGCTTGTCCAGGTCGCGCAGCAGTGCGCCGCCACCGGTCAGCACCAAACCGCGCTCGGCGATGTCGGAAGCCAGCTCCGGCGGGGACTGTTCCAGGGCGCTCTTGACTGCCTGGACGATGGTCGCCAGGGATTCCTGCAGCGCTTCGAGCACTTCGTTGGAATTGAGGGTGAAGGCACGCGGGACGCCTTCGGCCAGGTTACGGCCACGCACATCGACTTCGCGGGTTTCGCCACCGGGGTAGGCGGTGCCGATTTCCTGCTTGATGCGCTCGGCGGTGGACTCGCCGATCAGGCTGCCGTAGTTGCGGCGCACATAGGTGACGATGGCTTCGTCGAAGCGGTCGCCGCCGACGCGGACGGATTCGGCGTAGACCACGCCGTTGAGCGAAATCAGGGCGATTTCGGTGGTGCCGCCGCCGATGTCGACGACCATCGAACCGCGGGCTTCTTCGACCGGCAGGCCGGCACCGATGGCGGCGGCCATGGGCTCTTCGATGAGGAACACTTCGCGTGCGCCGGCACCCAGGGCCGACTCGCGAATGGCGCGGCGCTCAACCTGGGTGGACTTGCACGGCACGCAGATCAGCACACGCGGGCTGGGCTGCAGGAAGCTGTTTTCGTGCACTTTGTTGATGAAGTACTGCAGCATCTTTTCGCACACGCTGAAATCGGCGATGACGCCGTCTTTCATGGGGCGGATGGCGGCGATGTTGCCAGGTGTACGGCCGAGCATGCGCTTGGCTTCGGTACCGACAGCGACGACGCTTTTCTGGTTGCCATGGGTACGGATGGCAACAACCGAGGGTTCATTCAGTACGATACCGCGCTCACGCACGTAGATTAGAGTGTTGGCCGTGCCCAGGTCGATCGACAGATCGCTGGAAAACATGCCACGCAGTTTCTTGAACATGGGAAAGGGACCCTGGGGAAAGCGTGGGTAAAAAAGAGCGGCAAACTCTAACAATGGCGGGGATTTTGGGCAAGGAGCCAATATGTTAAATTGGCAGTTTTTCCGAGCACGCCAGCAGAAGATCGCGGCCCTTCGACCATCAAAAGCCTGTCATGTTCCCTGTCGGGCAATTGTTCCTTTTTGTTTCCTAGTCCTGGAGAACCCCATGGCGCTTGAACGCTGCGACGTGGAAAAGATCGCTCACCTGGCCCGCCTGGGCCTCGATGAAGCCGAACTGCCACGCACCACCGACGCCCTGAACAGCATCCTCGGGCTCGTCGACCAGATGCAGTCGGTCGACACCGACGGCATCGAGCCCCTCGCCCACCCCCTGGAGGCCAGCCAGCGCCTGCGCCCCGACCAGGTCACCGAACACAACCAGCGCGACCGTTACCAGGCCGTCGCGCCGGCGACCGAAAACGGTCTGTACCTGGTTCCGAAAGTCATCGAGTAAGGGATAGAGCCTGCCATGCACCATTTGACCCTGGCCGAGATCGCCCGCGGACTCGCCGACAAGTCGTTTTCCTCCGAAGAGCTGACCGCAGCGCTGCTGCAGCGCATCCGGTCGCTCGACCCACAGCTCAACAGCTTCATCACCGTCACCGACGAGCTGGCCCTGCAACAGGCGCGCGCCGCCGATGCGCGCCGCGCCGCCGGTGAGAGCGGCGCGCTGCTGGGTGCCCCGATCGCCCACAAGGACCTGTTCTGCACCCAGGGCGTGCGTACCAGCTGCGCCTCGAAGATGCTCGACAACTTCACCGCGCCCTACGACGCCACCGTGGTCGCCAAACTGGCCGAGGCCGGCATGGTCACCCTGGGCAAGACCAACATGGACGAATTCGCCATGGGCTCGGCCAACGAGTCGAGCCACTACGGCGCCGTGAAGAACCCGTGGAACCCCGAACACGTGCCCGGTGGCTCCTCCGGCGGTTCGGCCGCCGCCGTGGCCGCGCGCCTGACGCCGGTGGCCACCGGCACCGACACCGGCGGTTCGATCCGCCAGCCTGCCGCGCTGACCAGCCTGACCGGCCTCAAGCCCACCTACGGCCGCGTCTCGCGCTGGGGCATGATCGCCTATGCGTCGAGCCTCGACCAGGGCGGCCCGATGGCGCGCAGCGCCGAAGACTGCGCCCTGCTGCTGCAAGGCATGGCAGGCTTCGACGCCAAGGACTCCACCTCCATCGACGAGCCGGTGCCCGACTACAGCGCCAGCCTGAACAACCCGCTCGAAGGCCTGCGCATCGGCCTGCCGAAGGAATACTTCGGTGCCGGCCTCGACCCGCGCATCGCCGACCAGGTCCAGGCCACCGTCGATGAGCTGAAGAAGCTCGGCGCGGTGGTCAAGGACATCAGCCTGCCGAACGTGCAGCACGCCATCGCCGCGTATTACGTCATCGCCCCGGCCGAAGCCTCCTCGAACCTGTCGCGTTTCGACGGCGTGCGCTTCGGCCACCGCTGCGACAACCCAAAGGACCTGACCGACCTGTACAAACGCTCGCGCGGCGAGGGCTTCGGCCCCGAAGTGCAGCGGCGCATCATGGTCGGCGCCTACGCGTTGTCGGCCGGCTACTACGACGCCTACTACCTCAAGGCGCAGAAGATCCGCCGCCTAATCAAGAACGACTTCATGGCCGCCTTCGAAGGCGTCGACCTGATCCTCGGCCCGACCACGCCGAACCTGGCCTGGAAACTCGGCGCCAAGGGCAACGACCCGATCGCCGCGTACCTGGAAGACGTCTACACCATCACGGCCAACCTGGCCGGCCTGCCGGGCCTGTCCATGCCGGCCGGTTTCGTCGACGGCCTGCCGGTCGGCGTGCAGTTGCTGGCCCCGTACTTCCAGGAAGGCCGCCTGCTCAACGTCGCACATCGCTACCAGCAGGTCACCGACTGGCACACCCGTGCCCCCAACGGCTTCTGAGGAATTCATACATGCAATGGGAAGTTGTGATCGGGCTGGAGATTCATACCCAGCTCGCGACCCAGTCGAAGATTTTCTCCGGCAGCGCCACCACCTTCGGCTCCGAGCCCAATACCCAGGCCAGCCTGGTCGATCTGGGCATGCCGGGCGTACTGCCGGTGCTCAATGAAGAAGCCGTGCGCATGGCGTGCATGTTCGGCTTGGCGATCGACGCCGAGATCGGGCCGCGCAACGTGTTCGCGCGCAAGAACTACTTCTACCCCGACCTGCCCAAGGGCTACCAGATCAGCCAGATGGACCTGCCCATCGTCGGCAAGGGCCATCTGGACATCGCCCTCGAAGACGGCACCGTCAAGCGCATCGGCGTCACCCGCGCGCACCTGGAAGAAGACGCCGGTAAGAGCCTGCACGAAGACTTCAACGGCGCCAGCGGCATCGACCTCAACCGTGCCGGCACGCCGCTGCTGGAGATCGTCTCCGAACCGGACATGCGCAGCGCCAAGGAAGCCGTGGCCTACGTCAAGGCCATCCATGCCTTGGTGCGCTACCTGGGCATCTGCGACGGCAACATGGCCGAAGGCTCGCTGCGCTGCGACTGCAACGTGTCGATCCGCCCCAAGGGCCAGACCGAGTTCGGCACCCGCTGCGAGATCAAGAACGTCAACTCGTTCCGCTTCATCGAGCGCGCCATCAACAGCGAAATCCAGCGCCAGATCGAGCTGATCGAAGACGGCGGCAAGGTCATCCAGGAAACCCGCCTGTACGACCCGAACAAGGACGAGACCCGCTCCATGCGCAGCAAGGAGGAAGCCAACGACTACCGTTACTTCCCCGACCCCGACCTGCTGCCGGTGGTCATCGAACCGGCGCTGCTCGACAGCATCCGCGCGTCCCTGCCCGAACTGCCGACGCAGAAGGTCGAGCGCTTCCAGGCCCAGTACGGCCTGTCGGCCTACGATGCCAACGTGCTGGCGGCCAGCCGCGAGCAGGCCGACTACTTCGAACAGGTGGCCAAGGTCGGCGGCGACGCCAAGCTCGCGGCCAACTGGGTGATGGTCGAGTTGGGCAGCCTGCTCAACAAGCTGGGCCTGGACATCGACGAGTCGCCGGTCAGCGCCGAGCAGCTCGGTGGCATGCTGCTGCGCATCCGCGACAACACCATCAGCGGCAAGATCGCCAAGACCGTGTTCGAGGCCATGGCCGCCGGTGAGGGCGACGCCGATGCCATCATCGACAGCAAGGGCCTCAAGCAGGTCACCGACAGCGGCGCCATCGAAAGCATGCTCGACGACATGCTGGCGGCCAACGCCGAGCAGGTCGAACAGTACCGCGCTGCCGACGAGGCCAAGCGCGGCAAGATGTTCGGCTTCTTCGTCGGCCAGGCGATGAAGGCGTCCAAAGGCAAGGCCAACCCGGCCCAGGTCAACCAGTTGCTCAAGGCCAAGCTCGAAGGCTGATCGCTACTGCCCCGCCGCCCACGCGGGCGACCGCTGCGTGCTTGCCTTGGGCAGGCACGCAGCGCGTCGTCCACGTCCGCCAAGGAGCCCCTCTCCGATGCACACCCCCCGACTTCTTCTGCCGCTCGTCGTCCTGCTGAGCGGCTGCGCCAGCCACAACGTCGCCCCCCGTAGCTACGACGACACCGGCATGGCGTCCTATTACGGCGCGCGCCATCAAGGCAAGCGCACCGCCAGTGGCGAACCCTTCAACCCATACGCCTTGACCGCCGCCCACCGCAAGCTGCCGTTCGGCAGCCGCCTGCGCGTGACCAACCTGGCCAACCAGCGCAGCGTGGTGGTGCGTATCAACGACCGTGGCCCGCACCGGCGTGGCCGGCTGATCGACCTGTCGCGCGGCGCGGCGGAAAAAATCGGCATGCTGCGTAGCGGAACCGCGCGCGTGCGGGTACAAGGGTTGGGCCGTTAACCCGTGGAGCCTTGACCATTTCCCTGCTCGCCACCCTCCCCCCGTTCAGCCTGCTGCAACTGTGCGCAGGCCTGGTCCTGCTGGTGCTGGGCGCCGAACTGCTGGTGCGCGCCGCCCTGCGCCTGGCCTCTCGCCTGCACGTGCGCCCACTCATCATCGGCCTGAGCCTGGTCGCCTTCGGCAGCACCGCCCCGCAACTGACGGTCAGCTTGCAAGCGGCCTACCAGGGCGCGCCCGATGTGGCGGTGGGCAGCGTGATCGGCAGCAACATCTTCAACATCCTGGTGATTCTGGGCCTCACGGCACTGATCATTCCGTTGCGGGTCTCGCGGCAACTGGTGCGGGTCGACCTGCCGTTGATGATCGGCGCCAGCGCGTTGACCTATCTGCTGGCGGCCAACGGCTATCTGGGCCGCCTCGAGGGCAGCCTGCTGTTGCTCGGCCTGGTCGGTTACTTGCTGGTGCTGTGGCGCCAGTCACGCCACTACGCCCGCGCCTACACCGCGCCCTGCACCCTGCATGTGGGGCGCGCGCGCTTCTGGAGCGTGACTTCGCTGCAAGTGGCCGGAGGCCTGCTGCTGCTCAGTTTGGCGGGATATCTGGTGCTTGAAGCAGCGATCGAACTGGCGACCGACCTAGGTCTCTCGGAACGAGTAATCGGGCTGACCGTGGTCGCCGTCTGCACCTCCCTGCCGGAGCTGGCCGCTGCGCTGGTCGCCGCCGTGCGCGGCGAGCGGGAGGTGGCGGTGGGCACGGTGATCGGCAGCAACCTGTTCAACCTGCTGGGCGTGCTGGGGTTGACCGCGCTGGTCACGCCCGAACCGCTGTCGATCTCGCCCAACGCCTTGGCCTTCGACCTGCCGGTGATGCTCGGCGTGGCCGCGCTGAGCCTGCCGGTGTTCTATTCGGGTTACCGCATCACCCGCGCCGAGGGCCTGGTGCTGCTGGGCCTGTACCTGGCCTACGGCCTGCACGTGATGACGTTCACCGTCGGCATGCCGCTGGCCGGGCGCCTGGAGCACCTGATGTTCTTCTATGTATTGCCAGTACTGTGCACGGTCCTGCTCTACACCACCCTGCGCGCTTGGCGCCGCCAGCACTGAACCGGCTGGCGGCCGTGGGCGTCAGGCCTTGGCCTGGCGCAACTTCTTCAGTTTGAAGGCCACCCACAGCACCGCGATCCAGGCCGGAATCAGCAGCACCGAAATGCGGATCGGCGGCGTCAGGTACATCACAACCAGAATCACCACGATGAAGGCCAGGCACAGGTAATTGGTGAACGGGTGCCCCAGGCTGCGGTAGAACGGCGTCTGCCTCTGGGCCAGCTTGGCCTTGCGGAACTTGAGGTGGGTGATGCTGATGCTCGCCCAGTTGATCACCAGCGCCGACACCGCCAGGGCCATGAGCAGGCCGAAGGCTTCACCGGGCATGAGGTAGTTGATCACCACGCACAGGCCGGTCGCCAGCGCCGACATGCCCAGCGCCACCAGCGGCACGCCGCGCTTGTTGAGCTTGAGCAGCGGTCGCGGGGCGTCGCCTTGGCTGGCCAGGCCAAACAGCATGCGGCTGTTGGCGTAGACGCAGCTGTTGTAGACCGACAGCGCCGCTGTCAACACCACCACGTTGAGCACCGTGGCCACCAGGTCGCTGTCCAGTTCGTGGAAGATCATCACGAACGGGCTGCCGCCCTGCACCACCTTCTGCCATGGGTACAGCGCCAGCAGTACCGCCAGGGCGCCGATGTAGAAGATCAGGATGCGGTACACCACCTGGTTGGTGGCCTTGGGGATGCTCACCCGCGGGTTGTCGGCCTCGGCGGCGGTGATGCCCACCAGTTCCAGGCCGCCGAAGGAGAACATGATCACCGCCAGGGCCATGACCAGCCCGGTCACGCCATTGGGGAAGAAGCCGCCGTGCTGCCAGAGGTTGGCGACGCTGGCTTCAGGGCCGCCGTTGCCGGTGCCGAGCAACCACACGCCGAAACCGATCATGCTGACGATGGCCGCCACCTTGACCAGAGAGAACCAGAACTCCATCTCGCCATAGACCTTCACCTGGGTCAGGTTGATGGCGTTGATCAGTACGAAGAAGATCGCCGCCGTGGCCCATGTGGGGAAGTCCGGCCACCAGTATTTGACGTAGATGCCCACGGCGGTCAGCTCGGCCATGCCCACCAGCACGTACACCACCCAGTAGTTCCAGCCCGATACGAAGCCTGCGAATTCGCTCCAGTAGCGGTGCGCGAAGTGGCTGAAGCTGCCGGCGACCGGTTCTTCCACCACCATTTCACCGAGTTGGCGCATGATCAGGAACGCCATCAGGCCGGCGATGGCATAACCCAGCAGCACCGACGGGCCGGCCAGCTGGATGGTCTGGGCGATGCCCAGGAACAGGCCGGTGCCGATCGCCCCGCCCAGGGCGATCAGCTGGATATGGCGGTTCTTCAACCCGCGCTGCAGCGGATCGGGCGTGTTCTGCTCGTGCATGAGGTGTCCTTTGGCTCAGAAGGCAGTGGCGGGAAGGTAGACGGCAGGGAGCATCTAGATCCATCCGCCCCACTGCAAGACGAAAATGCCGATGTTGGTGGTGATCGCCGCCATCAGCGTGGTGATGACGATGATCGAGGCCGCCAGTTCGTGGTTGCCATTGGCCGCGCGGACCATGACGTAGCTGGCCGCCGCCGTGGGGCTGGCCACATATAGGAAGAGAATGCCCAGATCGGCGCCGCGAAAGCCGCACAGCCAGGCGCCGAGGGTGCCGAACAGCGGCAGCCAGACCATCTTCATCAGGCTGGCGTGCATGGCCAGCCGGCCACTGTCACGCAGCGCCGCCAACGACAGGGTGCCGCCGATGCAGATCAACGCCAGGGGCAGGCTCATCTGTGCCAGGTAATCGCCGGAGGTCAGCAGCCAGTTGGGCAACGGCACCTGGGCATAGGCCATGGGCGTGGCGATGACCACGCTGAGGATCAGCGGGTTGCGCGCCAGGCTCTTGCACAGGCTCCAGGGGTCGGACTTGAGGTCGGGGCTGTACACGGCCAGCACCACCGCCGACAGGCTGTTGTAGAACAGGATTACCACCCCGGCCAACACCGCGCCCAGCGACACCCCGACATCACCGTACAGGCTGGCCGCCAGGGCAAGACCGATGACACCGTTGTTACCGCGAAACGCGCCCTGGGTGTAGACGCCGCGCTCGTGCGGCGGGCAGCGCCAGATCGCCACCCCCCAGCACAAGGCGAAGCCCAGCACCGTGGCCACCACGAAGTAGCCGATCAGGCCGGGGCGAAAGGCCGACGACAGGTCGGCGTGGTAGATGCCGAGGAACAGCAACGCCGGCATGCACACGTTGAACACCAGGTTGGAGGCCACCCGGTTGAAATTGTCGTCGATGACGTGGATGCGTTTGAGCAGCACACCGAGGAACAGCATGGCGAATACGGGCGCCGTGACGTTCAGGGTCTGGATCAGCAGGGCGAGCATGTACGGGGGTGTCCTGGGCGGTGCGGTCAGGGCGTCGATGATACGCCAGTGCTCAGGGCTTGAGGTTTTTTACCCGTGAGAAAAGGCAGTTTCCTACGAAACTGCCCTGATCGAACGACTGGTACTCAGCGCCGTACGGGACGCTTCTGCAACTTGCGCTGCAAGGTGCGACGGTGCATGCCCAAGGCGCGGGCAGTGGCGGAAATGTTGCCCTCGTGCTCGCCCAGCACGCGCTGGATGTGCTCCCACTGCAAACGGTCGACCGACATCGGGTTGTCCGGCACCAACGTGTCGAGGTTGGCGTGTTCGGACAGCAGCGCCGCCAGCACGTCGTCGGCGTCGGCCGGTTTGCACAGGTAGTTGCAGGCGCCGCGCTTGATCGCCTCCACGGCGGTGGCGATGCTGGAGTAGCCGGTCAGCAGCACCACGCGCATGTCCGGGTCCAGCTCCAACAGCTTGGGCAGCAGCACCAGGCCCGAGTCGCCTTCCATCTTCAGGTCGAGGGTGGCGTAGTCGGGCAGGTCGCGCTTGGCCAACTCATAGCCTTCTTCGGCCGAGGCCGCGGTGCTGACGCGGAACCCCCGGCGGCTCATGGCGCGGGCCATGACACGGGTGAAGGTGGCGTCGTCGTCCACCAGCAGCAGGTGGGGCAGTTCTTCGCCTTCGACCTGGATTTCTTCGCTCATCGTTGTTCTCCTGGCGCGCCGTAGGGCAGGCGCAATTCGGTCAGGGTGCCGCCCTGGTCATGGCTGTAGAGTTTCACCGAGCCGCCGGCACGGGTCACGCTGGCCTTGCTCAGGAACAGGCCGAGGCCGAAGCCTTTGCCCTTGGTGGTGATGAAAGGCTTGCCGATGGCTTCGGCAATGGCCGGTGGCACGCCCGGGCCATGATCGCGGATGCTGATCAGAATGTCCTGCTCGTTCCAATCCAGTTGCACTTCGAGGTTGTCCGGGCAAGCATCGGCGGCGTTGTTCAGCAGGTTCAGCAGGGCCTGGGTCAGATCGGGCGGTGGCGACAGGCGCGGCACGTCGCCGTCGTGCAGCCGCTGGAAACGATAGCTGGTTTCCGGGCGCATCAGGTGCCAGCGGTTCAGCGCCTCGTCCAGCCAGGCGGTGACGTCCTGCTCGACGATGGCCATGCGCCGGTTGGCCTCGGCCGCGCGCACCAGTTGCTGCAGGCTGTGCTTGCACGACTGCACCTGGTCCTGCAGCACGATCAAGTCTTCCTGCAACTGCGGGTCGGTGTGGTCCTGGCGCATCTCGTTGAGCAGCACGCTCATGGTCGCCAGTGGCGTGCCCAGCTCGTGGGCGGCGCCGGCGGCCTGGGTGGCGACGGCCAGCAGCTGTTCGTCGCGCAGGCTGTCTTCGCGGCGCTCGGCGCGCAGCTGCTCGGCGTTGCGCAGCTCCTCGGCCATGCGCGCGGCGAAGAAAGTGATCACCGCCGCGGCCAGGGCGATGCTCAGCCACATGCCGTAGACCTGCATGGTGTCGCGCGCCATGGGCATGCTTTCCAGCGGGTAGAACTGCACCAGCAGCAGGCTGTAGGCGGCCAGGGCGATCCCGGAGAGCACCAGCGAGTAGATCCACGGCAAGGTCACCGCGGCGATGGCTAGCGGTACCAGGTAATACGACACGAAGGGGTTGGTCGAACCGCCCGAGTAGTACAGCAGCGCGCTGTGGATCAACAGGTCGCAGGCCAGTTGCAGCGCGTATTCGAGCTCGGTGACCGGCAGCGACAGGCGCAAGCGCAAGGCGGTGAAGGCGCAGAGGAGCGACGACAACGCGAGCGTTATGGCCAGCGACAGCCAGGGCAGCGGCAGCAGTTCGGTCCAGTAGGCGACGCCCACCGAGCCGGCCTGGGCGGCGAGCACCAGCACGCGGATGACGGTCAGGCGCCAGAGGTTCAGGCGGGTGGCGGACAACGGAGGTGGGGCGGCGAGCATGCGCTCTCCTGATGGTGACAGCGGAAAAACCCACGAAGTATACCCAAGCGGCCTTCTTCGCTGAAGCGATGCGGCAAAGCGCCACACTTTGACACAAGGCCAATGGAGTGTCTTTGAACCGCATTCGCCACGCCCGGTCTGATGGCCATGCGGGAAACAGTACCACCCGCCTCGATGCCTTCACCGCCAAGGAGCTTCATATGACCATTCCCCGTCGCAGTGCCGCCGTACTCATCGCCTCCGGCCTGCTCGCCAGCCTGCCGGCGCTGGCCGCCGACGAGCCGCGTTACAACCAGGTTTCGCTGCGCGCCGAAGTGAGCAAGGAAGTGGCCCGCGACCTGATGGTCGTCACCCTCTACACCGAAGCCCAGGACAACGACCCCGGCAAGCTCGCCAAGCAAGTCACCGATGTGATGAACAAGGCCGTGCAGCAGGCACGCACCGTCCAGGACGTGAAGATCAGCCAAGGCAGCCGCAACAGCTACCCGGTCTACGACAACAAAGGCCAGAAGATCAACGGCTGGCGTGAACGCGCCGAACTGCGCCTGGAAAGCGCCGACTTCCCGGCCTTGTCCAAGCTCACCGGCGAGCTGCTGCAAGACCTCAAGATGGGCGGCATGGACTTCTCCATCGCCCCGGCCACACGCAAGACCAGCGAAGACGCCCTGCTCAAGGAAGCGGTCGATGCCTTCAAAGCCCGCGCGCAACTGGCTACCGAAGCCCTGGGCGGCTCGGGCTACAAAGTGGTCAACCTCAACCTCAACAGCAGCGGTTACCCACGCCCTTACCTGCGCAGCGCGCCGATGGCGATGAAGGCCATGAGCACCGATGAAGCGGCGCCGTCGCCGGACGTCGAGGCGGGCACCAGCGAAGTGAGCATGAATGCCGACGGCATGATCGAGATTCAGATGCCACAAGGGCAGTGACGACAGGGAACGGAGGCGCGCAAGGCGCCTCCGTTCAGTCTCCAAAGTAAGTATTCCTTCATGCTTTTGGGCAACTTCCTACATCAAACTACTATCTTTCTGATTAACTGAAAAATCACGAAAAACGTCGATCAAGCATTTAACGCTCGATCAAATCGCGACAAGTCGCTGTAACTTACATCGATGCGACATCGATGTACGTTCGTTCTACTTTTTCGCCGTCATTGCCCTTCCGAGCGTTGCAATGACCCCTACCCTGGACAAGTATCCCTGGGTCGGCTCACGAGGCCATCTCACTCGAAAAAGTACAAGAATGAGGCCAACATGCTCAAAACCGCAGTTCTCCCTCTTCTGGTCGGAGCAGGCTTTCTGCTCGGCAGCATGCACGCCCACGCCGCGTCCAACCTGGTGTTCTGCTCCGAAGGCAGCCCCGCCGGATTCGACCCTGGCCAATACACCACCGGCACCGATTTCGATGCCTCGGCCGAAACCCTGTTCAACCGCCTGACCCAGTTCGAGCGCGGCGGCACCGAGGTGATTCCCGGCCTGGCCGAGCGCTGGGAGGTGTCCGAAGACGGCAAGGCCTATACCTTCCACCTGCGCCAAAACGTCAAGTTCCACACCACCGACTACTTCAAGCCTAGCCGCGCCTTCGATGCCGACGACGTGCTGTTCACCTTCAACCGCATGCTCGACCGCAACCACCCGTTCCGCAAAGCCTACCCGTCCGAGTTCCCGTACTTCACCGACATGGGCATGGACAAGAACATCGCCAGCATCGAGAAAATCGACTCGCACACCGTGCGCTTCACGCTGAATCAGGTCGATGCCGCATTCATCCAGAACCTGGCCATGAGCTTCGCCTCGGTGCAGTCGGCCGAATACGCCGATCAACTACTGAAAAAGGGCAAGCCCGCCGAGATCAACCAGAAGCCCATCGGCACCGGCCCGTTCGTGTTCGGCAAATACCAGAAAGACGCGCTGATCCGCTTCAAGGGCAACAAGGACTACTGGAAACCCGAAGACGTGAAGATCGACAACCTGATCTTCGCCATCGCCACCGACCCTTCGGTGCGCATGCAGAAGCTACGCAAGAACGAATGCCAGGTCACCCTCTTCCCACGCCCGGCCGACATCGCCGAGCTGAAGAAGGACCCTAACCTGCAAATGCCCGAGCAGGCCGGCTACAACCTGGGCTACATCGCCTACAACGTCATGGACAAGATCAAGGGCAGCGACCAGCCCAACCCCATGGCCCAGCTCAAGGTGCGCCAGGCGCTGGACATGGCGGTGAACAAGGGGCAGATCATCGAGTCCGTGTACCAGGGTGCCGGGCAACTGGCGGTCAACGCCATGCCGCCGACGCAGTGGTCGTACGACACCAGCATCAAGGACGTGCCCTACGATCCGGAAAAGGCCAAGGCCCTGCTCAAGGAAGCCGGCATCAAGGAAGGCACCGAAATCACCCTCTGGGCTATGCCCGTGCAACGCCCCTACAACCCCAACGCCAAGCTGATGGCCGAGATGCTGCAGGCCGACTGGGCCAAGATCGGCATCAAGGCCAAGATCGTCAGCTACGAATGGGGCGAGTACATCAAGCGCTCCAAGGGCGGCGAGAACGGCGCCATGCTGATCGGCTGGAGCGGCGACAACGGCGACCCGGACAACTGGCTCGGCACCCTGTTCGGCTGCGATGCGCTGGAGGGCAACAACTTCTCCAAGTGGTGCTACAAGCCCTATGACGACCTGATCAAGCAGGCCAAAGCCACCACCGACCACGAGCGGCGCAGCGAGCTGTACAAGCAGGCGCAGCGCATCATCAAGGAACAGGTGCCGATGACGCCGATCGCCCACTCCACCGTGTACCAACCGATGCGCAAGAACGTCGAAGGCTTCAAGATCAGCCCGTTCTCGCTCAACTCGTTCTATGGCGTCAGCGTGAAATAACCCGCGCCCTCCAGTCGAACCGCATGCCCAAGGAAGGGCCACGCACCGCTACAAGGAGTTGCCATGCGTATCCCCTTCCTGCTCTGCGCCCTGCTCGGCGCGGGGTTGCTGAGCCACACCTCCACCACCCTGGCCAAGAGCCTGGTGTTCTGCGCCGAAGCCAGCCCGGCAGGGTTCGACATCGCGCAGTACACCAGCGCCACCGACAGTGACGCCAGCACGCCGATCTACAACCGCCTGGTCGAATTCGAACGCGGCGGCACGGCCGTGCACCCGGCCCTGGCAACGGCCTGGCAGGTGTCCGAAGACGGCCTGCGCTACACCTTCCAATTGCGCGAAGGGGTCAAGGTGCACAGCAACAAGGCCTTCACCCCCAGCCGCGACTTCAACGCCGACGACGTGCTGTTCACCTTCCAGCGCATGCTCGACCGCCAGCACCCCTTCCGCCTGGCCTACCCCGCCGAATTCCCCTACTTCGTCAGCATGGGTTTCGACAAGAACCTGCTCAAAGTGGAAAAGCACGGCCCGTTGAGCGTGACCTTCCACTTGGCCCAAGTCGATGCCGCGTTCATCCAGAACCTGGCCATGGCCTTCGCCTCGATCCTCTCCGCCGAATACGCCGAGCACCTGCTGGCCGAGGGGCGCCCCAGCGACATCAACCAGCAGCCGATCGGCACCGGGCCGTTCGTCTTCCAGCGCTACCAGAAGGACGCGCAGATCCGCTACCGCGCCAACCCCGCCTACTGGGCGCCGGACGAGGTCAAGGTCGACACCCTGGTGTTCTCCATCAATACCGACCCCTCGGTGCGGGTGCAGAAGCTGCGCCGCAACGAATGCCAGGTCACCCTCAACCCGCGCCCCGCCGACCTGCCCGCGCTCAAGGCCGACCCGGCCATCGAGGTCTTGCAGCAGGCCGGCTTCAACCTCGGCTACATCGCCTACAACACCCACCGCGCGCCCTTCGACCGGTTGGTGGTGCGCCAGGCCCTGGACATGGCGGTGAACAAGCGCGCGATCATCGACGCGGTGTATCAGGAAGCCGGGCAGATCGCGGTCAACGCCATGCCGCCGACCCAATGGTCGTATGACGCCAGCATCACCGACGCCCCCTTCGACCCAGAAAAAGCCAAAGCCCTGCTCAAGCAGGCCGGGGTCACGGAAGGCACCGAGATCACCCTCTGGGCCATGCCCGTGCAGCGCCCCTACAACCCCAATGCCAAGCTCATGGCGCAGATGCTGCAGGCCGACTGGGAAAAACTGGGCTTGAAGGTGCGCATCGTCAGCTACGAATGGGGCGAATACCTCAAGCGCCTCAAGCAAGGCGAACACGACATCGCCCTGGTCGGCTGGACCGGTGACAACGGCGATCCCGACAACTGGCTCGGCACCCTCTTCGGCTGCGCCGCCATCGGCAGTAACAATTATGCGCGGTGGTGCGACCGGCCCTACGACGCTCTGGTGACCCAAGCCAAGCGCATCACCGACCCGGCCGAGCGCAGCGTGCTCTATCAACAGGCGCAGCAGCGGCTCAAGCAGCAGGTGCCGATCACACCAGTGGCGCACTCGACGGTGAGCCAGCCGCTGCGCGCCACGGTGAGCGGTTTCAAGGTCAGCCCGTTCGGCCGTAACACCTTCTCCGGCGTCAGCACCGAATAACCCTATCCGTATGCCCGGGAGCGCTTCTGCACTTCCGTGGCCGCGTGCGCCCGGCATTTGCCTGCGGCCCAACACCCGATCGAGCGACATGCAGCGCCAACACCCCTATGCGACACCCCTACCCGCGCCAACGCGGGCCATAACTAGAAAGGAGCATGCACCATGAAAACACCCTACCTTGCCGCGGCTTTGGCCCTGGGCAGTTTCAGCGAAGCGGCCCTGGCCGAAGCGGTCAGTCAGGCGTTCATCCCCCTGCAACGCGCGGCCTCCGCGCAGGAGCAGGCACCCGGCTTCGTCGAAGGGCAAAGCCTGTCCGGCACCACGCGCAACTGGTATGCCCGCGAAACCGCCGCGCGCGGGCCGCTATGGCGCTACTACAAGGCCGACGGCACCCGCCACGACAGCCACAGCCGGGAAAACTGGCTGCAAGGTACCATCCTCAACTACAGCTCGGGCTTCACCCAGGGCACGCTGGGTTTCGCGGTCGAGGCCGCCGGCTACAACGCCGTGGCCCTGCTGCAGGACCGCGAAAAAGTGGCCGGCCCCAACAACCGCACTCTGACCCACAGCGACGGCGACGTGATCGCGCAATGGAGCAAGCTGGGCCTGGGCAATCTCAAGGCGCGCCTCTCCAATACCATCCTCACCGTCGGCCGGCACACGGTCGATACGCCGGTGATGGCCTACATCGGCAACCGCGCCCTGCCGTCGAGCTTCCAGGGCGCCAGCCTGCACAGCGCCGAGTTCGACACCCTGAGCTTCGATGCCGGCACCTTCGACCGCGTCTCGCCGCGTACCGAACAGAGCCTGAGCAAGTTCCGCAGCGAGTACGGCGCCACCGGTGTGGAGACCGACCGGGTGAGCATGTTCGGCTTCACCTACCAGCCGCTGGCAAGCCTCACCACCAGCCTGTACGCCTCCAAGGTCGACGACTTCTGGCACCAGTACTACTTCGGCGCGGTGCACGAACTGGGCGACAGCGACACGCTGAGCCTGTCGACCGGACTCAATTACTACAAGACCCGCGACACCGGCCAGCGCAAACTCGGCGAAATCGACAACGACACCTACAGCCTGTCCTTGGCCCTCACCCACCAGGCGCACACCGTCCAGGTGGCCTGGCAGCAGGTCAACGGCAACGAGTATTTCGATTACCTGCACGAAACCAACGGCATCTTCTTGGCCAACTCGCTGCTGTCGGACTTCAACGGCCCCAACGAGAAATCCCTGCAGCTCTCGTACGTGCTGAACA
Source organism: Pseudomonas sp. MLB6B (assembly GCF_054508135.1). Taxonomy (NCBI): domain Bacteria; kingdom Pseudomonadati; phylum Pseudomonadota; class Gammaproteobacteria; order Pseudomonadales; family Pseudomonadaceae; genus Pseudomonas; species Pseudomonas sp. MLB6B. The sequence goes on from NZ_CP199313.1 coordinate 4,495,486, forward strand.
TGGCGCCCTTCGGCGTACCAGGGCTCAAGTTCAACGTGTACAACGCGCGCGGCTGGGGCATCGACGGCACCCATTACCGCGGCACCGGGTACGACGTGGCCGGGTTGCAAGGCGAAACCCACTACGAATACGGCATCGGCACCAGCTATGCGATCCAGAGCGGCCCGTTGAAGGACACGGCGATCCGCGCCACCTACACCACCCACCGCGCCAGCAAGAACCAGGGCGATGGCAGCCTGAACGAGTTCCGGGTGGTCACCACCGTACCGTTCAACATCCTTTGACACGCACTGCCATGGCGCCTTGCCGCGCCATGGCAACTATCCTGCAACGATCGCTCAGGAGATCGCATGAAAACGCCCGCACTCACCGCCGCCTTGCTGTCGCTGTGCCTGGGCCTGGCCGGCCAGGCGCTGGCCAAGCCCCTGGTGGTCTGCACCGAAGCGAGCCCCGAGGGCTTCGACGTGGCGCAGTACACCACCGCCGTGACCTTCGATGCCGCCGCCCAGACCCTGTTCAACCGCCTGGTCGACTTCGTGCCCGGCAGCACCGAACTGCAACCTTCGCTGGCCGAACGCTGGACGGTCAGCGACGACGGCCTGGTCTACACCTTCCACCTGCGCCGCGGGGTGCAGTTCCATCGCACCGCCTACTTCACGCCCACCCGGGAATTCAACGCCGACGACGTGCTGTGGAGCTTCCAGCGCCAGCTCGATCCCAAACACCCCTGGCACGACAAGGCCAGCGTGGGCTTCCCCTACTTCGAGAGCATGGCTTTCAGCCAGTTGATCCGCTCGGTGGAAAAGACCGATCCCTACACCGTGGTCTTCACCCTCAAGCGTCGCGAGGCGCCATTCCTGCACGACCTGGCCATGGGCTTCACTTCGATCTACTCCGCCGAATACGCCGACCAACTGCTGGCCGCGGGCAAGACCGCTGAACTCAACAGCAAGCCGGTCGGCACCGGCCCGTTCGTGTTCCAGCGCTACCGCAAGGACGCGCAGATCCGCTATACCGCGCACCCGGACTACTTCCTCGGCGCGCCGCCGGCCGACACCCTGGTGTTCGTCATTACCCCCGACAACAACGTGCGCCTGCAAAAGCTGCGCGCCAACGAGTGCCAGGTGGCGCTGTACCCCAAGCCCGACGACGTACCGAGCATCGAGGCCGACCCGCAGCTGAAGGTGGCCTCGATCGAAACCCTGGTCACCAGCTACATCGCCCTCAACACCCAGCACCCTTTCCTCAAGGACGCGCGCGTGCGCAAGGCCATCAACCTGGCCTTCGACCGGCGCACCCACGTCGAACAACTGTTCGGCCCCGGCAACGCGCTGGAGGCGACCAACCCCTTCCCGCCCACGGTGCTGGGCTTCGACGGCGACCTGCGCAACCCGCCCTACGACCCCGAGCAGGCCCGCGCCCTGTTGCAGGAAGCCGGCGTGCCGACCGGCACGGTGCTGACCCTGTTCACCCGCAACGGCGGCGGCCCGAGCAACCCCAACCCGCGCCTGTCGGCCGAAATGCTGCAAGCGGACTTGGCCAAAGTCGGCCTGGTGGTCGACATCCGCGTGATGGAGTGGGCCGAGATGTTGCGTCGCGGCAAACGCGGCGAACACGACCTGCTGGCCAGCGGTTGGGCGGGCGACAACGGCGACCCGGACAACTTCCTCACCCCCCTGCTGGGCTGCGAAGGGGCCAAGAGCGGCGAGAACTACGCCCGCTGGTGCGACCCGCGCTTCCAGACGCTGATCGACCAGGCGCGGGAAATCATCGAACCTGCGGCGCGCGGCAAACTCTATGAGCAAGCGCTGAGGGTGTACGATGAGGCCTGGCCGTGGTTGAACATCGCCCACCCAAGGGTGTTCACCGCCATGCGCCAAAACGTCGAAGGCTTTCAACCCAGCCCGCTGACCAACAACAACTTCGCCACCACCCAGGTGAAGTAGTTCAGAACAACGATCGCCGGCACCGACAGGCAGCCGGCGGCACCTGCCGTGCCGGCTGACCGTCGCATGGCCTGAAGAGGTACCGACATCCATGTTGAGTTTCATTGCCCGCCGCCTGGGCCTGCTGATCCCGACCTTCTTCGGCATCACCCTGCTGACCTTCGCCCTCATCCGCCTGATCCCCGGCGATCCGGTCGAGGTGATGATGGGCGAGCGTCGGGTCGACCCCGAGATGCACGCTCAGGCCATGGAGCGCCTGGGCCTGAACAAGCCACTGCCGGCGCAGTACCTGGACTACATCGGCAAGCTCGCCCATGGCGACCTGGGCGAATCGCTGCGCAGCCGCGAAAGCGTGTGGAGCGAATTCACCACCCTGTTCCCCGCTACCCTGGAACTGGCCGGCGCCGCCTTGCTCTTCGCCGGGGTCGTCGGTCTGCTGGCCGGGGTGATCGCCGCGCTCAAACGCGGGTCGCTGTTCGACCATGGGGTGATGGGCATTTCGCTGGCCGGCTATTCCATGCCGATCTTCTGGTGGGGCCTGGTGCTGATCATGTTCTTCTCGGTCAGCCTGGGCTGGACACCGGTGTCGGGGCGCAACGACGTGCTGTTCGACGTGGAGCCGGTGACCGGCTTCATGCTCATCGACACCCTGCTCAGCGGCGAGGAAGGCGCGTTCAAGGATGCGGTGATGCACCTGATCCTGCCGGCCATCGTACTGGGCACCATTCCCCTGGCGGTGATCGCGCGCATGACCCGTTCCTCGATGCTCGAAGTGCTGCGCGAAGACTACATCCGCACCGCCCGCGCCAAGGGCCTGTCGCCAGCGCGGGTGGTGTTCATCCATGGCCTGCGCAACGCGCTGATTCCAGTACTGACGGTGTTCGGCCTGCAAGTCGGCGCCTTGCTGGCCGGCGCCGTGCTGACCGAAAGCATCTTTTCCTGGCCGGGCATCGGCAAGTGGCTGATCGAGGCCATCGGCGCGCGGGACTACCCGGTGGTGCAGAACGGCATTCTGCTGATCGCCTGCCTGGTGATCCTGGTCAACTTCGTCGTGGACATCCTCTACGGCCTGGTCAACCCCCGCATCCGCCATCAGCGCTGAGGACTCGCCATGACCACGCCTACGCTCAAATCCATGGTCGCCGCCCAGCCGGTGGACCAAAGCCTGCTCTACCCCTCCCCCTACAAGGAATTCTGGCACGCCTTCTCGCGCAACAAAGGTGCAGTGGCCGGGCTGTTCTTCATGTGCCTGGTGGTGTTCTGCGCCCTGTTCGCCCCCTGGGTGGCGCCGCACAACCCCAGCGAGCAGTACCGCGATTTTCTCCTCACCCCGCCGGTGTGGCTCGACGGCGGCACCTGGCGCTTCGTGTTCGGCACCGACGAGCTGGGCCGCGACCTGCTCTCGCGGCTGATCCAGGGCGCGCGCCTGTCGCTGCTGATCGGCCTGTCGTCGGTGGTGCTGTCGCTGATTCCGGGCATCCTCATGGGCCTGTTGGCCGGCTTCTTCCCGCGCATCCTGGGCCCGGCGATCATGCGCCTGATGGACGTGATGCTGGCCCTGCCGTCGCTGCTGCTGGCGGTGGCCATCGTCGCCATCCTCGGCCCTGGGCTGATCAACACGGTGATCGCCATCGCCATCGTCTCCTTGCCCTCCTACGTGCGCCTGACCCGCGCGGCGGTGATGAGCGAGCTGAACCGCGACTACGTCACTGCCGCACGCCTGGCCGGTGCCGGCCTGCCGCGACTGATGTTCGTCACTGTGTTGCCCAACTGCATGGCACCGCTGATCGTGCAGGCCACCCTAAGTTTCTCTTCGGCGATCCTCGACGCTGCTGCGCTGGGCTTCCTCGGCCTGGGCGTGCAACCGCCGACGCCCGAGTGGGGCACCATGCTGGCCTCGGCCCGCGACTACATCGAACGCGCCTGGTGGGTGGTGAGCCTGCCCGGGCTGACCATCCTGCTCAGCGTGCTGGCAATCAACCTGATGGGCGACGGCCTGCGCGATGCGCTGGACCCGAAACTCAAGAACGCCGCCTGAGGAGAACGCCATGTCCCTGTTGACGATCGACAACCTGAACGTGCGCTTCGGCGACGCCAATGCAGTACCCGTAGTCGACGGCCTCGACCTGTCGGTGGAGGCCGGCGAGATCCTGGCCATCGTCGGCGAGTCGGGCTCGGGCAAGTCGGTGACCATGATGGCGCTGATGGGCCTGATCGATGCGCCCGGGCGCATCACCGCCGACACCCTGAATTTCAATGGCAGCGACATGCTGACTCTAAGCCGCCGGCAACGGCGCAAGGTGGTCGGCAAAGACATCGCGATGATCTTCCAGGACCCGATGACCGCGCTCAACCCGAGCTACACGGTGGGTTACCAGATCGAAGAGGTGCTGCGCCAGCACCTGGGTCTGAAGGGCCGTGCGGCACGCCAGCGCGCCCTGGAGCTGCTGCGCAAGGTCGAGATTCCCGCCCCCGAGAGCCGTCTGGACGCCTACCCGCACCAACTGTCGGGCGGCATGAGCCAGCGTGTGGCGATCGCCATGGCCATCGCCGGCGAGCCGCGCCTGCTGATCGCCGACGAGCCGACCACCGCGCTCGACGTGACCATCCAGGCGCAGATCATGGAACTGCTGGTGGCCTTGCAGAAGGAGCAGGACATGGCGCTGATCCTCATCACCCACGACCTGGCCGTGGTCGCCGAAACCGCGCGCCGGGTGTGCGTGATGTACGCCGGCCAGGCCGTGGAGCTGGGCCAGGTGCCGACCCTCTTCGACCTGCCGGCCCACCCCTACAGCGAAGCGTTGCTGGCGGCGATCCCTGAGCACAGCCTGGGCGCCGAGCGCCTGGCCACCCTGCCCGGCATCGTGCCCGGCCGCTACGACCGGCCCCAGGGCTGCCTGCTGTCGCCGCGCTGCCCCTACGTGCAGGACGACTGCCGCCAACAGCGCCCACCCCTCGAGCCCAAGGCGCATAGCCTGGCGCGTTGCTTGCACCCATTGAACCAGGAGGTGGCGTGATGGCCGTCGTTCTCACCGCTCGCGACCTGACCCGTCACTACAGCGTGTCCCGTGGCCTGTTCAAGGGCACGGCCGTGGTCCAGGCGCTCAATGGCGTTTCCTTCGAACTCGAGGCCGGCAAGACCCTGGCCGTGGTGGGCGAATCCGGCTGCGGCAAGTCCACCCTGGCCCGCGCCCTGACGCTGATCGAAGAGCCCAGCGCCGGCTCCCTGCAGATCGACGGCGTGGAAGTGGCCGGCGCCGGCAAGGCCGAACGCAAGCAATTGCGCCGCGACGTGCAGATGGTGTTCCAGAGCCCCTATGCCTCGCTCAATCCGCGACAGAAGATCGGCGACCAATTGGCCGAACCGCTGCTGATCAACACGTCCCTGAGCAAGGCCGAGCGCCGCGCACGGGTGCAGGCGATGATGGAGCAGGTGGGCCTGCGCCCCGAGCACTACCAGCGCTACCCGCACATGTTTTCGGGCGGCCAGCGCCAGCGCATCGCCCTGGCCCGGGCGATGATGCTGCAACCCAAGGTGTTGGTGGCCGACGAGCCGACCTCGGCGCTCGACGTGTCGATCCAGGCCCAGGTGCTGAACCTGTTCATGGACTTGCAGCAAAAATTCGACACCGCCTACGTCTTCATCTCGCACAACCTGGCCGTGGTGCGCCATGTGGCCGACGACGTCCTGGTGATGTACCTCGGCAAACCGGTGGAGATCGGGCCGAAGACCGACCTCTACGACAAGCCGCTGCATCCTTACACCCAGGCGCTATTGTCAGCCACTCCGACCATCCACCCCGACCCGGCCAAGCCCAAGCTGCGCATCAGCGGCGAACTGCCCAATCCCTTGAACCCGCCCAGCGGCTGCACCTTCCACAAGCGCTGCCCCTATGCCACCGAACGCTGCGTCAACGAAGTGCCTCTGCTGCGCCCGGTGCATACCCGGCAGGTGGCTTGCCACTACGCCGAGCAGTTCCTCTGACGCTTGAAACGTCGACATGAAAAAGGGGCCGCGATTGCGGCCCCTTCTTCGTTCGACGTTCTTCGACTCAGTGCACGAAGATGGCGATCAGAATGATGATTGGAATTGGGATCCCGAGGAACCAAAGCAGCAATGAACGCATGGTGAATCTCCTTGATGAGTCGTCTTAACGAACGGTACGGGTAGTGGCGTAGGTGTCTTCGACGTAGACCACGCGGTCACGGCGACGGCCACCGAAGAGGGCGGCGAGGCTGGCGAAGAAGGCGCCGCACAGCAGGGCGACGAAGGTCCACAGCGCGGTCCATGCAGCGACCTTGGTCGCGGTGTCGGCAGCTTGTTGGGCCTCGACCTTGGCTTGTTGCACTTGAGCCAGGACCTGGTCCACACGGGCTTCGGCTTCAGGCTGGGTCAGACGGGTACGCTGGGCAACCAGTTGCGCGAGGTAGGTGCGGTCGGCCGGCTCCAGGCTGCCGCCTTGGGCGATGCCGCGGGCCAGAATGCGAGTGGCGACGCCGTTGGCGGCATCTTCGCTCACGCTTACAGGTGCATCGCTACGGAACAGACCGTCGACGAAGTAGCCCATAGGGTCGGCATTGCTCGACGAACCATCGGCGGTGGCGGCAGCGGCGGCGCCTGCACCGGCTACTACGCTGGCACCGGCTTTGGCGCCTGCACCGATCACGTTACCGGCAGCGCTGACGATCAGCACGCCGGCGACCAGCACCGAAACGGCCCACGACAGGAAACCATGCGCGGTGTCACGGAAATACACTTCGTCGCCGTGCAGGTTGGCCCACTTCACCCGTAGACGACCGGCGAGGTAACCGCCTGCGCCCGAGGCGATGATCTGCGTCACCAGCAACCATACGATGGTCGAGATACCCAACGCTTGTGCGCTGGCGCCTTCGTTTTCCCAAGGCGAGGTCGCGGCGAAACCTAAACCGGTTCCCAGTACGACAAGGATGAGTGACAGGGACGCTGCGGCGGCAGCACCGGCGAAGATAGCGGCCCAGGATACGCCCGAACGGTTCGGGGCCTCGGAGACAGCGGTTGGCAGATCGGCAGTGGTTATCATGACTCGGCGCCTTATGAAGGTGAGCAAAACTTTTGTGGGGCTTGCATAGGGGGACAGTGCAGCCCGCGTGCCAGATATGACTAAAAATGACTTTCAATTAAATCAACGACTTACGAAAAATTCCTTTCTTAGAATCGTGCGAAACGCCCGAAGCCATTCAAATGGAGTGGGCGTATTGCAGGGTCGCTGCGGCAACTGGACGCATGCTGGCGCATCAGGCTTGTCGGCGATGACGCAGCGATGCACTATCGCGCCATGACCGCCCCTCTTCTTCGCGATGGCCCCGAGCAAACGCCGCTGACGGCGGACGTGGTCATGCGCTATCACCTGAGCTGGAAACACCGCGACCTAGACGCTGTGATGGCGCTCTATCACCCGCAGGTGCGCTACCACGACTACTTTCAGAACCGTGTGCTCGACTACGTGCAATTGCGCGACTACGTGAAGGTCTGCCTGCCTCACCACGCCGGGGAAGACATCGTGCACAACGACCGGATTCGCGTGGACGGCTGCAAGGCGTTCATCCAGTACGAGGTGACGGTGCATGGGGGCGAGGGGCTGGTCACTTTCCAGTCCAGCGAGGTCATCACCGTCAGCGACGGGCTGATCTGCCAGGTGAACGAATACGCGACCCTGGTGCGCGAGACGGTCGCCAGCCGCGGCGACCGGCAGGCCCGCCCGGCCACTAGCCGCCTGGGGCTGTCGCCGCGTCAGTTGAGCACCATGGCCCAGGACCTGGAACAATACTTCCAGCGCCGCCGCCCCTACCTGGATCCCGAATTGGACCTGCAACGGGTGGCCAGCGAAAGCGGCTACAGCCGCAACCAGATTTCCTACCTGCTCAACCAGGTGTTGGGGCAGAGCTTCTACCGCTACGTCAACCAGGCGCGCTTGCAGCATCTGCTCGGGCAACTGGAGGCGGGTTCGAGCGGCGCGCGCGTCGACGAGTTGGCCTTCGCTGCGGGGTTCAACTCGCTCTCGGCCTTCTACAAATGCTTCCGCGAGCGCACCGGGCTTTCGCCCAAGGCCTACCTAGACCAGAAACGTCCCGTATAGACCCCACCCCGCTTTTCTCTGCGTGCACGCACGCAAGACATCGCCCACATCGCCCGACTAGCATCCTCTCCACACCTGCAACGGCAGTAGGAGGGGTAGCGATGCAAGCCTGGCGCACGATCAGCCTGTGGATGGACCAGCTCGACGAGCCGCTCGACCCACGCCCGTCCCTGCAACACGACCTGGACGTCGACGTGTGCATTATCGGCGCCGGCTACACCGGCCTGTGGACCGCCTACTATCTCAAGCGCCAGGCCCCGCACCTGCGCATCGCCATCCTCGAAGCCAACACCGCAGGCTTCGGCGCTTCGGGCCGCAACGGCGGCTGGCTGATGGGCAACCTGCTGGGCGAAGACCGCATGCTCGCCACGCTTTCGGCCCAGCAACGCCGCGCCAGCGTCGACCTGCTGCACGGCATCCCCGACGAAGTGCAGCGCGTGCTGCAGCGCGAAGGCATCGACTGCGACTACCGCAAGGCCGGGGTGATCTACTGCGCCGCCCGCTACCCCGAGCAGGAACGCCACCTGCGCGCCTACCTCGACGACCTGTACCGCCAGGGCATGAACGAGGACGACTACCGCTGGCTCAAGCCCGAGCAACTGGCCGGGCAACTGCGTGCCAGCAATGCCTATGGCGCGATTTTCAGCCCCCATGTGGCGACGATCCACCCCGCCAAACTGGTCCGCGGGCTGGCGCGGGTAGTCGAAAGCTTGGGCGTCGCGATCTACGAAAACACTTCCGCGCAAGACTGGCATACCGGCGAAGTGCTGACCGCCCAAGCCCGCGTGCGCTGCCAATGGGTGGTGCCGGCCGTCGAAGGCTATGCCGCCAGCCTGCCGCCGCTTGGGCGTTACCAGCTGCCGGTGCAGAGCCTGCTGGTGGCGACCGAGCCGCTGCCTCCCTCGGCCTGGGAGCGGATCGGTCTGGGCCAGGGCCAGGCGTTCAGCGAGGGCAGCCGTCAGGTGACCTACGGCCAGCGCACGCTCGACGACCGTCTGGTGTTCGGCGCCCGCGGCGGCTACCGCTTCGGCGGCCGTCTGCGCGAGGACTTCACCCTGAGCGAAGCCGAAGTCGAGCTGCGCCGCTACCTGTTCGGCGAACTGTTCCCGCACTTGAAGCACGTGCGCATCAGCCACTCCTGGGGCGGCAACCTGGGCATGGCCCGGCGTTTCCGGCCGCACATGCTGTGCGACCGCCAACGTGGCCTGGCCCTGGCCGGCGGCTACGGTGGCGAGGGGGTGGGCGCCAGCAACCTGGGCGGCCGCACCCTGGCCGCGCTGATCCTCGGCCAACACAACGCACTCACCGCCCAGCCCTGGGTGCACGACAACCGCCCCCTGTCGAGCCTGGCCGGTTGGCCACCTGAGCCGTGCCGCTGGCTGGGCTACAACGCGATCATCCGCAGTTTCGTGCACGAGGACCGCGTGCTCGCCGATCCGGCCAGCCCAGCCTGGCGTCGCCGCTTCGCCACGGGCCTGGCAGGGTTCATGGAAGGCTTCATGCACTGAGTTGCGCCCACCTTCACAGGAGACCCACCGCCATGCACATCACCCAGTTCAAACACACCGACAGCACCGTGCTGGACACCTCCAGCCCAGTCGCCGTACCGCTCGGCGAGCCTGTGGCCGTCACCTCGGTCACCTGCGTGGAACGCAGCGACGGGGTGGAAACCGGCATCTGGGAATGCACCCCAGGGCGCTGGCGGCGGCAGATCGTGCAGCAGGAGTTCTGCCATTTCATCAAGGGCCGCTGCACCTTCACACCCGATGGCGGCGAGCCCCTGCTGATCGAAGCCGGAGACGCCCTGATGCTACCGGCCAACAGCACCGGCACCTGGGACATCCAGGAGACCGTGCGCAAAACCTATGTATTGATTTTCTGATCCGCTGATCGCCTGCCGTTCTTCGACAACAACAGACCAAGCAAGGTAAACCGGACATGCGCACACTCCTCCTCGCCCCCCTGATGCTGACCGCAGGCCTGGCCAACGCCGCCGACTCGGTGAAGATCTACAACTGGTCGAGCTACATCGCGCCCGACACGTTGCAGAACTTCCAGAAAGCCACCGGCATCGTGCCGACCTACGACGTCTACGACAGCAACGAAACCCTCGACGGCAAGCTGATGACCGGCCACTCCGGCTACGACGTGGTGTTTCCGTCCAACCACTTCATGGCCCGGCAGATCCAGGGTGGGGCCTTGAAGCGCCTGGACAAGGCGCAGTTGCCGAATTGGCAGAACCTCGACCCGCGCCTGCTCAAGGTGCTGGAGGTGAACGACCCGGGTAACCAGTACGGCTTCCCTTACCTGTGGGGCAGCACCGGCATCGGCTACAACGTCGACAAGGTCAAGGCGGTGCTGGGCGAGGACGCGCCGCTCGATTCCTGGGACCTGATCTTCAAGCCCGAGTACCTGAGCAAGCTGAAAAGCTGCGGCGTGGCGATGCTGGACAATGGCCCGGAACTGCTGCCGATCGCTCTCAATTACCTGGGCTTGCCGCACCACAGCCAGAAGCCCGAGGACTACGAGAAAGCCAAGGCGCTGTTGATGAAGGCGCGGCCGTACATCAGCTATTTCCATTCGTCCAAATACACCGGCGACCTGGCCAACGGCGACGTGTGCGTGGTGGTGGGCTTCTCGGGCGACGTTCTGCAGGCGAAGAACCGCGCCGAAGAGGCGAAGAACGGGGTCAAGGTGGGCTATTCGATTCCCAAGGAAGGCGCGCCGCTGTGGTTCGACATGGTCGCCATGCCGGCCGATGCGCCGAACGAGAAGGCGGCCTACGCCTACATGAACTACCTGCTGCAACCCGACGTGATGGCCAACATCAGCGACTCGGTGCAGTACGCCAACGGCAACCTCAAGGCCAATGCCCTGGTGCAACCGGCGTTGACCCAGAACACCATGATTTACCCGAGCGACGCGGTGATGGGCAAGCTGTTCGCCCTGGAATCGATGCCGGCGAAGATCGACCGCATCCGCACGCGGATCTGGACCAGCATCAAGGCGGGGAACTAACCACACAGAAACGACCAGCGCCCTGTAGGCGCGGCCGGCTCGGCGCCTCGACAAACCGCGACGGCTGCCATACCCCCTGTGGGAGCGGCCGGTCCGGCGCTCCGGTCAGCCGCGATGGGCGGCAACGCCGCCCCATTCCAGATCGTATCGTTGTTTCTGATGAACCGCGGTGGCTGGACTGGGCCTGCGTTGCAGGCCATCGCGACTGAAGTCGCTCCCACAGAAAGAAGTCGCTCCTACAGGCGATCAATGGTGCTCGCGGGTGGCGCGGAATTTCACGTCCGGCCAGCGCTCTTCCATCAGCGCCAGGTTGACCCGGGTCGGAGCCAGATAGGTCAGGTGGCCGCCGCCGTCGATGGCCAGGTTTTCGAAGGCCTTGGTCTGGAAGTCTTCGAGCTTCTTCTTGTCGTCGCAGCTGATCCAGCGGGCCGACCACACGGTGATCGGCTCGTAGGCGCACTCGACCTTGTATTCCTCCTTCAGACGGCTGGCGACCACATCGAACTGCAGCACGCCGACCGCGCCGAGGATGATGTCGTTGCTGCGCTCGGGGAAGAACACCTGGGTCGCGCCCTCTTCGGCCAGCTGTTGCAGGCCCTGGCGCAGTTGCTTGGACTTGAGCGGGTCTTTCAGCCGCACGCGGCGGAACAGTTCCGGGGCGAAGTGCGGAATGCCGGTGAAGCCCAGCACCTCGCCTTCGCTGAAGGTGTCGCCGATCTGGATGGTGCCGTGGTTGTGCAGGCCGATGATGTCGCCGGCATAGGCCTCGTCGAGCTGTTCACGCTCGGAGGAGAAGAACGTCAGCGCATCGCCCACGCGCAGGTCTTTGCCCAGGCGCACGTGGCGCATCTTCATGCCCTTCTCGTAACGGCCCGAGCAGATGCGCATGAAAGCGATGCGGTCGCGGTGCTTGGGGTCCATGTTCGCCTGGATCTTGAACACGAAGCCGGTGAACTTCTCTTCCACAGGCTCGACGGTGCGCTCGTTGGCTACCCGGCCCAGTGGCCGTGGCGCCCAGTCCACCACCGCATCGAGCACGTGGTCGACGCCGAAGTTGCCCAATGCGGTACCGAAGAACACCGGGGTCAGCTGACCGTTGATGAACTCGTCCTGGTCGAACTCGTGGCAGGCGCCCTGCACCAGCTCCAACTGCTCGACGAAGCTGTCGTACTGGTCGCCCAGGTGCGCGCGGGCCTCGTCGGAGTCGAGCTTTTCGATGATCTTGGTTTCGGTGCGCTCGTGGCCGTGCCCTGGGGTGTAGACGATGATGTAGTCGCCGGTCAGGTGGTACACGCCCTTGAAGTCGCGATAGCAGCCGATCGGCCAGGTGATCGGCGCGGCCTTGATCTTGAGCACCGCCTCGATCTCGTCGAGCAGCTCGATGGGGTCGCGGATGTCGCGGTCGAGCTTGTTGATGAAGCTCACGATCGGCGTGTCGCGCAGGCGGCAGACGTCCATCAGGGCGATGGTCCGTGGCTCGACCCCCTTACCGCCGTCGAGCACCATCAGCGCGGAGTCGACCGCGGTCAGGGTGCGGTAGGTGTCTTCGGAGAAGTCTTCGTGGCCGGGGGTGTCGAGCAGGTTGATCATCTGCTCGCGGTAGGGGAACTGCATCACCGAAGTGGTGATGGAGATACCGCGCTGCTTCTCCATTTCCATCCAGTCGGAGGTGGCGTGGCGGTCGGACTTGCGCGACTTCACGGTACCGGCGACGGCAATGGCCTTGCCCATCAGCAGCAGCTTCTCAGTGATGGTGGTCTTACCGGCGTCGGGGTGGGAAATGATGGCGAAAGTGCGGCGCTTCGCGACTTCGGCGGCCTGTTGGGTCATGGGAAATCGCCTGACTGGGTCTTCGAAAAAGGGGCGGTATGATACCCGATCCTGCCGCTAGACCAAAGCTGTGGCAGCGGCCGGCCCGTGCCACCTCGCAACGCCCAGCCCGCCTGGCCGAAACACGGACCGGTAAGCGCGCTGGCGCTTGGCGTGAAACCAGTGTTTTCACTGGCCGAATCGCCCTCCGATACCTGTTTTTTCCTGCCGAACGCCACCCCAGGCAGTGGATCAACGCTAGCCAAATGCCTGCCAACGTGTAAACCTTTGTGCCCTTCGGAGACGTCCGCTCCCCTGCCGCACCCCGCGTTCCAGGGCTGGCGACACCTGCTTCACGAGCCTGACGAGGCTTGGCTCATGGCGTGATTGGCTGCCGCTCGCCGGCGCCGCGCCGCTACTCGCGAACCCACTGCCCGCCGCTAGCGATGTCGGTCTACCGGGACGTGCGTTCGCCGACCAGAAAAAGGAGTCCACCTGTGGCAAGACGCTACGGAAAAGGGCTGATGGGATGGGCTGCCGTGCTCGTCATCCTGGCCCTGCTGATCCACTGGATCGGCCTCGACACGATCGCCCGCTACCAAGGCGACCTTGGTTTCTACCTGCAAGCGCACCTGGTGCTGGTGCTGGCTTCGATGGCGGCGGCGTTGGCCGTGGGCATCCCCGCCGGCATTGCCTTGAGTCGGCCGCACAGGGTCGACAAAGCCGAGCGCTTCATGCAGTTCTTCAACGTTGGCAACACCATCCCTCCCCTGGCCGTTCTGGCCATCGCCCTCAGTGTCCTAGGCATTGGTGCCGGCCCCGCGATCTTCGCCCTGTTCCTCGCCTCCCTGCTGCCCATCGTGCGCAACACCTACGAAGGCCTGAAGAACGTCCCCGCCTCGCTCAAGGAAGCCGCCACCGGCATCGGCATGACGCCGCGCCAGCAACTCTGGCAAGTGGAGCTGCCCAACGCCGTGCCCATCATCGTCGGCGGCGTGCGCGTGGCCCTGGCGCTGAACGTCGGCACCGCGCCCCTGTCGTTCCTGATCGGCGCCAACAGCCTGGGCAGCCTGATCTTCCCCGGCATCGCCCTGAACAATCAGCCGCAACTGCTGCTCGGCGCCGCCTGCACCGCACTGCTGGCACTGCTGCTCGACGCGCTGGTGAGTTTTTCCAGCAAGCGCTGGCTGGAACGCGGCCTGGCCCACTGAACGAGGACTGTCATGAAACGATTGATCGCCATTGCCCTGGGCGCGGCCTTGCTGTGCGCAAGCGTCGCCCAGGCCGCGCAAAAACCGCTGATCCGCATCGGCGCCCGGGTCTTCACCGAGCAGACCATCCTCGCCGAAATCACCGCGCAGTACCTGCGCGCCAATGGTTTCGACGTGCGCATCACCTCGGGCTTGGGCAGCAACATCGCGCGCCAGGCCCAGGAGACCGGGCAGCTCGACATGCTCTGGGAATACACCGGGGTGTCGCTGGTCTCCTACAACCACATCGAAGAGCGCATGCCCAGCCCCGAGGCCACCTACGCCAAGGTCAAGCAGCTCGATGCGCAGAAAGGCCTGACCTGGCTGGCCCCGTCGAAATTCAGCAACACCTATGCGCTCGGCCTGCCGCAGAAGGTGGCCCAGGCCTATCCGCAGATCGCTAGCATCAGCGACCTGACCCGCGTGCTCGACGACGAATCCGAGCGCAACCACCTGGTGGCCCTGGACACCGAGTTCGCCAACCGCCCCGACGGCCTGGTCGGCCTGCGCGAGCTGTACGGTATGCCGCTGGACCGACGCAACATCCGCCAGATGGACTCGGGCCTGGTGTACACCGCCATGCGCAACGGCCAAGTGTTCGCCGGCCTGGTCTACACCACCGACGGCCGTTTGAACGCTTTCGACATCAAGCTGCTCGAAGACGACCTGCACTACTTCCCCGACTACACCGCCGCCCCCGTGCTGCGCACCGAAGTGCTCGAGGCCCATCCGCAACTGGCGACGCTCCTCGAACCCCTGGCCGCGGCGCTCGACGACCAGACCATGCGCACGCTCAACGCGCGCATCGACGTCGAGCACCAGAGCCCCACCCGCGTGGCCGCAGCCTTCCTGCGCGAGCACGCACTCGGCGAGGTGAAACCATGAGCCTGTTCGATACCTTCAGCCATCTCGACTGGGCGCAGGTGCTGCAACTGACCTTGCAGCACCTGACCCTGGTCGGCGTCGCCGTGGGCCTGGCGATTCTCCTGGGCGTGCCGCTGGGCATCCTGATGACGCGCTTCCCGGCCGTGGCCGGCCCGGTACAAGCCTGCGCCACCGTGCTGCTGACCATCCCCTCCATCGCCCTGTTCGGCCTGCTGCTGCCGTTCTACTCCAAGTTCGGCCAGGGCCTGGGCCCGCTGCCGGCGATCACTGCCGTGTTCCTCTACTCGCTGCTGCCGATCCTGCGCAACACCTACCTGGCCCTGACCAACGTCGAGCCTGGTATCCGCGAAGCGGCGCGCGGCATCGGCATGACCTTCGGCCAGCGCTTGCGCATGGTCGAGCTGCCCATCGCCGTGCCGGTGATCCTCGCCGGGGTGCGCACCGCCGTGGTGATGAACATCGGCGTCATGACCATCGCCGCGACCATCGGCGCCGGCGGCCTGGGCGTGCTCATCCTCACCTCCATCAGCCGCAGCGACATGTCGATGCTGCTGGTCGGCGCCGTGCTGGTCAGCCTGCTGGCCATCATCGCCGACCTGCTCCTGCAAACCCTGCAACGTGCCCTGACTCCAGAAGGACTGCGCTCATGATCGAATTGAAGAACCTCAGCAAAACCTTCACCGCCAACGGCAAGCAGATCAAAGCCGTCGACTCGGTCAGCCTGACCGTCAACGAAGGCGAAATCTGCGTGTTCCTGGGGCCTTCGGGCTGCGGCAAGAGCACCACGCTGAAGATGATCAACCGCCTGATCGCACCCACCTCGGGTCAGGTCTTCATCAACGGCGAAGACACCACGGGCCTGGACGAAGTGACCCTGCGCCGGCACATCGGCTACGTGATCCAGCAGATCGGCCTGTTCCCCAACATGACCATCGAAGAGAACATCACCGTGGTGCCGCGCCTGCTGGGCTGGGACAAACAGCGCTGCCACGAGCGCGCCCGCGAGCTGATGAGCATGATCAAGCTCGAACCCAAGCAGTACCTGCAACGCTACCCGCGCGAACTGTCCGGCGGCCAGCAACAGCGCATCGGCGTGATCCGCGCGCTGGCGGCCGATGCGCCGGTGCTGCTGATGGACGAGCCCTTCGGCGCGGTCGACCCGATCAACCGGGAAATGATCCAGAACGAGTTCTTCGAGATGCAACGCGCCTTGAACAAGACCGTGATCATGGTCAGCCACGACATCGACGAAGCCATCAAGCTGGGCGACAAGATCGCCATCTTCCGCGCCGGCAAGCTGTTGCAGCTCGACCACCCCGACACCCTGCTCGCGCACCCGGCCGACGAGTTCGTCAGCAGCTTCGTCGGCCAGGACAGCACCCTCAAGCGCCTGCTCCTGGTCAAGGCCGAAGACGCCGCCGACAATGCCCCGTCGGTCAGCCCGGAAACGCCGGTGGCCGATGCCTTGGAACTGCTCGACGAGCACGACCGCCGCTATGTGGTGGTGACCGATGCGGCGAACAAGGCGCTGGGTTATGTGCGCCGCCGTGACATGCACCGCCAGCAGGGCACATGCGGCGACTTCCTGCGCCCGTTCAACGCCACCGCGTCGCACGAAGAGCACCTGCGCATCCTGTTGTCGCGCATGTACGAGTTCAACCGCGCCTGGCTGCCGGTGCTCGATGCCGAGCAGGTGTTCCTCGGCGAGGTGACCCAGGAGTCGATCGCGGCGTATTTGAGTTCGGGCCGTTCGCGGGGCGCGAAGACCAGCATCGTGTCGCCGGCCGAGGCGGTGTCCTGAAGCGCTGAGAAAAAATGCGCCAGTAACAAAAAATTTATGGCCACGCCGTCCGTGCATTCGCACAGGTGGCGTGGCCATAAATATGCACAGTTGTAGGAGCGGCTTCAGCCGCGATGGGCTGCGCAGCAGCCCCATCCAGACCACCGCAGGGTCCATGCGGTAACGCATTCGCTCGGTTGGGCCGACTACGTCGGCCATCGCGGCTGAAGCCGCTCCTACAAGGGGTCATCCACAATATTTAACGCTTGCCGATCCCACCGGAACATCCGCCCGCCGAGCCAGTCGATCACTCAGGGCGCGGGCCGGATTCGCCTGTTGATTCCACGGTCCCCACGCCCTACAGTGCGCGCCGAACGTCCATGCTGGAAACGATCCATCCGGCTCCGACCTGCGCCGTCCAAGGCCGCGTCGAGCCCTCCAACGTGGGGATACGGAGGGCGTTCGTCTGCAACCACTTATTCATTCCGTTTGCCCATGGAGTCCTTGAGCATGTCGATCCAAGTCGAAGACTATTTCGCACGTGACACTTTCACCAAGATGAAGGCGTTCGCCGACAAGCAGGAAACCCCGTTCGTCGTCATCGACACGCAGATCATCAGCAAAGCCTACGACGACCTGCGCGCCGGTTTCGAATTCGCCAAGGTCTACTACGCGGTCAAGGCCAACCCGGCCGTAGAGATCATCGACCTGCTCAAGGACAAGGGCTCGAACTTCGACATCGCCTCGATCTACGAGCTGGACAAGGTGATGAACCAGGGTGTGAGCGCCGACCGCATCAGCTACGGCAACACCATCAAGAAGTCCAAGGACATCCGCTACTTCTATGAGAAGGGCGTGCGCCTGTACGCCACCGATTCCGAAGCCGACCTGCGCAACATCGCCAAGGCCGCGCCGGGCTCGAAGGTCTACGTGCGCATCCTCACCGAAGGTTCGACCACCGCCGACTGGCCGCTGTCGCGCAAATTCGGCTGCCAGACCGACATGGCCATGGACCTGCTGATCCTCGCCCGTGACCTGGGTCTGGTACCTTACGGCATCTCCTTCCACGTCGGCTCGCAGCAGCGCGACATCAGCGTGTGGGACGCGGCCATCGCCAAGGTCAAGGTGATCTTCGAGCGCCTGAAGGAAGAAGACGGCATCGAGTTGAAGCTGATCAACATGGGTGGCGGCTTCCCGGCCAACTACATCACCCGCACCAACAGCCTGGAAACCTACGCCGAAGAGATCATCCGCTTCCTCAAGGAAGACTTCGGCGACGATCTGCCGGAAATCATCCTCGAGCCGGGCCGTTCGCTGATCGCCAACGCCGGCATCCTGGTCAGCGAAGTGGTGCTGGTGGCGCGTAAGTCGCGTACCGCCGTGGAGCGCTGGGTGTACACCGACGTGGGCAAGTTCTCCGGCCTGATCGAAACCATGGACGAATCGATCAAGTTCCCGATCTGGACCGAGAAGAAAGGCGAGATGGAAGAAGTGGTGATCGCCGGCCCGACCTGCGACAGCGCCGACATCATGTACGAGCACTACAAGTACGGCTTGCCGCTGAACCTGGCCATCGGCGACCGCCTGTACTGGCTGTCGACCGGCGCCTACACCACCAGCTACAGCGCAGTGGAATTCAACGGTTTCCCGCCGCTGAAAGCGTTCTACCTCTAAGCCTCGATCAAGGGCCACCCAGCGGTGGCCCTTTCTCCAAGCGTTCTACCCTCCCCCCGTTTCGCTCAGTACTCCAGCTGGAAGCCGTCGGCATCCAGGTTGGCGGGGAAGCGTGCGCGGTAGGCGGCCAGTTCCGTCGCGCGCAGTTGCACGGTGAACACGCCGTCGGCCTCGCCTGCGCTGAGCAGGCTTTCGCCGTGGTAGTCCAGCACCTGGCTGTCGCCGCTATAGCCGAAGCCTTTGCCATCGGTGCCCACGCGGTTCACCGCGGCCACGAAGCACAGGTTCTCGATGGCGCGCGCCGGTAGCAGGCGATTCCAGTGCAGGCGGCGGGCGGCCGGCCAGTTGGCCGTATAGAGCAGCAGGTCGGTGTCGGCAGCGTCGCGGCTCCACACCGGAAAGCGCAGGTCGTAGCAGATCAGGGGGCGAATGCGCCAGCCGTTGAGCTCGAACTGCACCTGGCGCTCACCGGGGGTGTAGTGCTTGTGCTCGCCGGCCATGCGGAACAAGTGGCGCTTGTCGTAATGCAGCAGCTCGCCGTCAGGCCGCGCCCACAGCAGGCGGTTGCGGTGGCTGCCGTCGGCGGCGCGGACGATCACGCTGCCGGTCACCACCGCGCCGAGCTTCTTGGCCTGGGCCTTGAGCCACTTGCTGGTCGGGCCGTTCTCGGCTTCGGCCAGGCGCTCGGACTCCATGGAAAACCCGGTGGTGAACATCTCCGGCAGCACGACCAGGTCGGCACCGGTTGCTTGCTCCAGCAGGGTTTCGAAATGGTCGTGGTTGGCTTGGCGGTCCTGCCAGGCCAGTTCGGTCTGTACCAGGGCGAGGGTCAGGTCGGGCAGTTGGCTCAGATCGCGCATAGTTTCTCCGCCGCGTGCTGCAGCGTCTCCTCACGTTTGGCGAAGCACAGACGCAGCAGGCGTTGCTCGGCGATGGGTTGCTGGTAGAACACCGAGACCGGAATGCTCGCCACACCATGCTCGCGGGTCAGCCACACAGCCATCTCCTGGTCGTTGAGGTCCGGGCGGATCGCCGAATAGTCGACCAGCTGGAAATAGGTGCTTGGGGTGGGGGTATAGCGCAGGCGCGAGCCTTGCAAGAGGTTGCAGAACAGGTCGCGCTTGGCCTGATAGAAGGCCGGCAGCTCATCGATGTGCTCGGGATGCGCGGCCATGAAATCGGCCAGCGCGTGCTGCAAGGGCGTCACCGCGCAGAAGTTGACGTACTGGTGCACCTTGCGCAGCTCGCGGCTCAAGGCCGGTGGCGCGACCACGTAGCCGATCTTCCAGCCGGTCACGTGGTAGGTCTTGCCGAACGAGCTGACCACGAACGTGCGCGCGTACAACGCCTCATGGGCCAACAGGCTAGCGTGCTGGGCACCGTCGTAGACAAGGTGTTCGTAGACTTCGTCGCTGATCAGGTAGAGGTCGCGCTCGGCGACCAGTTGCGCCAGCCGGTCCAGGTCGGCACGCGTGATCAAGGCGCCGCTGGGGTTGTGCGGCGAGTTGAGCACCACCAGCCGCGTGCGCGGGGTCAAGGCGTCGCTGAAAGCCTGCCAATCGATGGCGAAATCGCCGTCGCTCAGTTGCACGTGCACGCAACGGCCACCGGCCAGGGTCACGGCCGGGTCGTAGGCGTCGTAGCAAGGGTCGAAGATGATGGCCTCGTCACCGGGCTGGATCACCGCCTGGATCGCGCAGAAGATCGCCTCGGTGGCGCCGGGGGTGATGGTCACCTCCAGCTCGGGGTCGACCTTGGCGCCATACAGCCGCGCCACCTTGCTGGCCACCTGCTCGCGCAAGGCCGCCAGCCCGATCATGGGCGCGTACTGGTTATGGCCGGCGCTGACATGGCGGCCCACCGCCTCGAGCAAGGGCTGGGGTGCGGTGAAGTCGGGGAAACCCTGGGACAGGTTCAGGGCACCGGTCTGCGCCGCCAGCTGCGACATGGTGGTGAAGATGTTGGTGCCGACGTGGGGCAGCTTGCTGCGGATCATGTAGCCCTCTTCCTACAAGTGCGAGGACTATAAGCTACAAGCTCTGGGCCATAAGAAAAAGCGGCATGGGTCACCCCATGCCGCTTTCTTACCAATGGCCGCAATGGGTCGATCAGCGCTTGTCGCGGCGCTTCTTCTCGGCCTTCTTGTGGTGCGACATCAAGCGGCGCTTCTTGTTGACCTGACGGTCGGTGAGGGTGTTCTTCTTGCCCTCGAAGGGGTTCTCGCCGCCCTTGTACTCAATGCGGATCGGCGTGCCGACCAGCTTGAGCACGCGGCGGTAGGTGTTTTCCAGGTAACGCGAGTACGAACGTGGAATCTTCTCGGTCTGGTTGCCGTGAATCACGATCAGCGGCGGGTTGGCGCCGCCCAGGTGGGCATAGCGCAGCTTGATGCGCCGGCCGTTGACCAGCGGCGGCTGGTGCTCGCTGATGGCGTCTTCGAGGATCTGCGTCAGGCGGCTGGTGGGCCAGCGGGTCACGGCCGACTTGAACGCGGCCTGCACCGACTTGTACAGGTTGCCCACGCCGGTGCCGTGCAGCGCCGAGATGAAGTGGATGTCGGCGAAGTCGACGAAGAACAGCCGGCGTTCCAGCTCGGTCTTCACGTAGTCGCGCTCGCCCGGCTGCATGCCGTCCCATTTGTTCAGGGCGATGACGATGGCGCGACCCGCTTCCAGGGCGAAGCCCAGCAGGTTGAGGTCATGGTCGACCACACCTTCGCGGGCATCCATGACGAAGACCACGACGTTGGCGTCCTTGATCGCCTGCAGCGTCTTGACCACCGAGAACTTCTCGACTTCCTCGTGGATCTTGCCACGGCGGCGCACCCCGGCGGTGTCGATGAAGGTGTACTTCTCGCCGTCGCGCTCGAAGGGGATGTAGATGCTGTCACGGGTGGTGCCGGGTTCGTCGTAGACCACCACGCGCTCTTCGCCGAGCATGCGGTTGACCAGAGTCGACTTGCCGACGTTGGGGCGCCCGATGATGGCGATCTTGATGCCATCCTTTTCACTCGGCCCGGGAATGCGCACCGCTTCTTCGCCTTCGGCGACGTCGGCGTCCAGCGCTTCTTCTTCGGCATCGCGCGGGATGTGTCCGAGCACCGACTCCATCAGCGCATTGATGCCGCGGCCCTGTGCGCCGGCCACCGGCACGGCGTTGCCCATGCCCAGCGGCGAGAACTCGGCGCGGGCCACGTCGGCATCGATGTTGTCGATCTTGTTGGCGACCAGCACGGCGGACTTGTTGCGCTTGCGCAGGTGCTCGGCAATCATCTGGTCGGCTGCGGTCATGCCGGCACGGGCATCGACCAGGAACAGCACATAGTCGGCTTCTTCGATGGCCAGCAGCGATTGCTCGGCCATCTTTTCGTCCATGCCGACTTCGTCGCCGGTGATGCCCCCGGTGTCGACCAGGATGTAGGAGCGACCCTGCCAGCTGGCATCGCCGTACTGGCGGTCACGGGTCAGACCCGACAGGTCGCCGACGATGGCGTCGCGGGTCTTGGTCAGGCGGTTGAACATGGTGGACTTGCCGACGTTCGGCCGCCCTACCAAGGCGATTACGGGAACCATGCGGCTCTCCACTGGTGAATTCTTGAAAATGCAAAGGCCGCTGCAGGGCAGCGGCCGGAGTTCGTGCGGTGCCGGCGGCACCGCGGCTCAAGGTCGGCAAGACCCTGAGCATAGCGTCAGCGCAGGGTCAGTGCCTCGAGCTTGCCGCTGTTGCCGAAGACATAGATGGTGTCGTCGACCACCAGGGGCCGGGCGCGCAGGCCATCGCTGTCGATCCGCTCACGGCCGACGAAACGGCCGTCGACCTGGCTGAGCAGGTGCAGATAGCCTTCGAAGTCGCCCACGGCCACATAGCTGGAGAACACTTCCGGCGCCGAGAGCTGACGACGCGCCATGGTGTCGTTGCTCCACAGGGCGCTGGAGGAGCGCTCGTCGACGCTTTCCACCGTCCCCGACGCTTCGCTCACGTAAACGTTGCCGAAGCCCTGAGCCACGCCCACGTAGCTGGAGGCGTCGCGCTGCCACAGCACACGGCCGCTTTCCACGTCCAGGCCCGCGACGCGGCCCTGATAGGTGCTGACGTACAAGGTGCCACCGGACAGCAGCAAGCCGCCGTCGATGTCCACCACGCGCTCGAGCTCGGAACGGCCTTGCGGCACGGCCACGCGGCTTTCCCAGACCGGCACGCCGTTCTGGATGTCCACGGCGACGACCTTGCCGGTCGACAGGCCGGCGATGGCCAGACGGTTGGTGACGACTGGCGCGCCGGTGCCGCGCAAGGTCAGCACGGCCGGCGAGCTTTCGTAGATCCAGCGACGCTCGCCGGTGGCGGCGTCCAGGCCGATCAGGCGATCGTCCTGGGTCTGCACCACGACCACGTCACCGTTGTTGGCAGGCGGCGCCAGCACTTCGCTGTTCACCCGCGAGCGCCAGCGCTCGGCGCCGGTGCTCGAGTCCAGGGCGATCACTTCGCCCTTGAGGGTGCCGAGGGTCAGCAGGCCATAGCCCACGCCCACCGCGCCCGAGACGGGCAGATCGAGGTCCTTCTCCCAGACCACGTCGCCGGTGCGGCGGTTGAGCGCGTACACCTCACCGTTCACATCGGAGGCGAAGATGCGGTCGTTCTCGATCGCCGGCACCAGCAGATTGTATTTCTCACCCTGACCGTCGCCGATCGAACGGCTCCAGAGTTTCTTGAGCGCCACTTCCTCCTTGAACTGGGTCAATTCGGCCGGTGGCAGTTCTTTTTTGCCGTTGCTGCTGCAACCTGCGGCCAAAACGGCCAGGGCCAGCACTGCTGCTTGTTTCCAACCGATCACGTCACGCGTCCCCTTTGGCCAAGTCGTCCAGCTTCAATTGCAGTCCACCGGTCGCGGCGTCGTCGGACAACGCGGCCTTGGCCTTTTCGTAGGCGCCGTGCGCATCGTCGGCACGCCCCAGTTGTACCAGCAAGTCACCCTTGAGCTCCTCGCGGCTGGCGAGGAAGGCTTTCTCGGCATCGCCGTCGAGCAGTTTGAGGGCTTCTTCGGCTTTGTCCTGCGCGGCCAGTACACGGGCCAGGCGCTGACGGGAGATCTCGCCCAGGGTGGCGTCGGCCGGCTTGTCCATCACGCCCTTGAGCTCGGCAGCGGCGTCGTCGAGCTTGCCGCTTTCGACTGCGACCTTGGCCACGAACAGGCTGCCGTATTGCGCGTAAGGCGTGCCGCCGAAGTCGCTCTTGAGCTTGCCGGCCAGTTCCGCCACCTTGGCCGTGTCCGGCGTGCCGGTCGGCGTCAGGGTGGTTTCCAGCAGCGCCTGGTACAGGCTCGAAGCCCCCTGGGACTGGTTGGTCTGGTACTTGTGCCAGGCCTGCCAGCCCATCACCACGGCAGCGGCGAGCAAGGCACCGGTGAGCAGCGGTTTGCCGTTGCGGTTCCACCAGTCCTTGGCGCCAGCCAGGCCCTCATCATCGATACTCGACACCCCAATACTCCTTCTCAGCAATTCGGCTATAGAACCGCGTCACGCTTGCGCGATGGCGGCTTGCAGGTGCTCGGCCAGAGCATCCCAGGCAATGTTCTGTTGTTCGCCCTGGCCACGCAGGGGCTTGATACCGACGGTCTCGCCGGCCAGTTCGTCATCGCCCAGGATCAGCGCGAACAGCGCACCACTCTTGTCGGCTTTCTTGAACTGGCTCTTGAAGCTGCCGCCGCCGGCGTTGACCGCCAGGCGCAGGGCCGGCAGGCGGTCGCGCAGGCGCTCGGCCAGGCGCAGACCGGCCAGCTCCGCCTGCTCGCCGAAGGCGCACAGGTAGACGTCGATCTGCCGGCTGATGGCGGCGGGGACTTTGTCGAGGGTTTGCAGCAGCAGAATCAGGCGCTCGATGCCCATGGCGAAACCGACACCAGGGGTAGGTTTGCCGCCCATCTGCTCGACCAGGCCATCGTAGCGGCCACCGGCGCAGACCGTACCCTGGGCGCCGAGTTTGTCGGTGACCCATTCGAAGACGGTCTTGCTGTAGTAGTCCAGGCCGCGCACCAGCTTGGTGTTGATGACGAAGGGAATGCCGGCGGCGTTCAGGCGCGCCTTCAGACCTTCGAAGTGGATGCGCGATTCTTCGTCGAGGTAGTCCTCGAGCTTGGGCGCATCGACCAATACCGCCTGGGTGCCGGCGTCCTTGCTGTCGAGCACGCGCAGCGGGTTGCTCTTGAGGCGGCGCTGGCTGTCTTCGTCCAGATGTTCGAGACGCGCCGAGAGGAACTCGACCAACGCATCGCGGTAGCGGGCACGGGCTTCGCTGGTGCCCAGGCTGTTGAGCTCCAGGGTGACCGCGTCGCGGATACCCAGCTGGCCCCACAGGCGCCAGCTGAGCATGATCAGCTCGGCATCGACGTCCGGCCCGTCGAGGTTGAACACCTCCACACCGATCTGGTGGAACTGCCGGTAGCGCCCTTTCTGCGGGCGCTCGTGGCGGAACATCTGGCCGGTGTACCAGAGCTTCTGCACCTGGCCGTTGCCGGTGATGCCATGCTCGAGCACCGCACGCACGCAGGCTGCAGTGCCTTCGGGGCGCAGGGTCAGCGAATCGCCGTTGCGGTCCTCGAAGGTGTACATCTCTTTTTCGACGATGTCCGTGACTTCGCCGATCGAGCGCTTGAACAGCTCGGTGAACTCGACGATCGGCGTGCGGATCTGGCTGTAGCCATAGCCGTCCAGCAGGCTGGCCACGGTACCCTCGAAGTAGCGCCAAAGCGGCGACTGGTCGGGCAGGATGTCGTTCATGCCACGAATGGCTTGCAGCGATTTGCTCACGGAAAGTCCTTACGAATCTGTTTCTCAGCCACGGGCGATCAGTGCCGCGTCGGCGTCGGCCTTTTCGGCCGCTTTCTGGCGGATGAGCCTTTCCAGCTCATCGACCAGGTTGTCGTTGCCCAGTTTCTGCGACGGCTTGCCGTCGATGTACACCAGGTTCGGCGTGCCGCCGGTCAACCCCACATGGGCTTCCTTGGCTTCGCCCGGGCCGTTGACCACGCAGCCGATCACGGCGACGTCCATCGGCACCAGCAGGTCTTCCAGGCGCCCTTCCAGGTCGTTCATGGTCTTGACCACATCGAAGTTCTGCCGCGAGCAGCTCGGGCAGGCGATGAAGTTGATGCCACGCGAGCGCAGACGCAGGGACTTGAGGATGTCGTAGCCGACCTTCACTTCCTCGACCGGGTCGGCCGCCAGGGAAATGCGGATGGTGTCGCCGATGCCTTCGGCCAGCAGCATACCCAGGCCCACGGCGGATTTCACCGTGCCCGAGCGCAGGCCACCGGCTTCGGTGATACCCAGGTGCAGGGGTTGCACGATCTGCTTGGCCAGTTGCCGGTAGGCATCGACCGCCATGAACACGTCGGAGGCCTTGACGCTGACCTTGAAGTCCTGGAAATCCAGACGGTCGAGGTGCTCGACGTGGCGCAGGGCCGACTCGACCAGCGCGGCTGGGGTCGGCTCGCCGTACTTCTTCTGCAGGTCTTTTTCCAGCGAACCTGCGTTGACGCCGATACGGATCGGGATGCCACGGTCGCGGGCGGCATCGACCACGGCGCGTACGCGGTCTTCGCGGCCGATGTTGCCTGGGTTGATGCGCAGGCAATCGACGCCCAGTTCGGCCACGCGCAAGGCGATGCGGTAGTCGAAGTGGATGTCGGCGACCAGGGGCACGCTGACCTGCTGCTTGATGCGACCGAAGGCTTCGGCGGCGTCCATGTCCGGCACCGAGACCCGCACGATGTCCACGCCCGCATCGACCAGGCGCTGGATCTGCGCCACGGTGGCGGCGACATCGTTGGTGTCGGTGTTGGTCATGCTTTGCACGGCAATGGGCGCATCGCCGCCTACCGCTACGTTGCCGACCCAGATTTTCCGGGATTCGCGCCGTTTGATCGGAGATTCACCGTGCATGTCTTACTGTCCCAACTTGAGGCGAGCGGTCTCGCCACTGGTGAACGGTGCCAGGTTGACCGCCTGGCCGTTGTAGCTGACCTGCGCGCCGCGGGCGAAGCCCAGACGCACGGCGAACGGCGGCTTGCCGCTGAGTTCGAGGGTATCGCCCTTGCGCTTGACCGAGCTGGTCAGCACCTTGCCGTTGCCGTCGGTGACCTGGGTCCAGCAGTCGGCCACGAAGGTCATGGCGATCTTGCCCGCACCTTCGGGTACGGCGGTAGCGCTTTGCGGAGCAGTCACGGGTGCGGTGGCCTGAGCAGGCGCTGCCGGTGTGGTGCTGGGCGCGGTCGAGACGATGGGCGCCTGAGTGGTGGCAGGCTGGCTTGGAGTGGCGGCTGGCGCTGTTGATTCGGTCGCCGTCTGTTCGGTAGGCGCAGGTTGCAGCGCTAACTCGGTCGACTGGGGCTGCTGCGCCGCGGAGACGGCCTGGTCTTCGGGCTCGTCGAGCGGATGGATTTGCGTGGTGCCGTCGGCGCTCTCGACCTCGACGTGCTCCAGGGCCATCTGGGTCAGGTCCTTGCCGCGCAGGGTGCCTTGGTCCTGCCACCAGACGAAGCCGCCGCCGATCACTGCGATCAGCACCAGGAGGCTGACGCCGCGCAGGATGTTCTGCGACAGGCGCCGCGGCTCTTCGATGCGGCCCAGCGAGTGCACGTCGCTGCCCTTGGCATTGGAACCGGTGACTTGGTCGAACGCGGCGACCAACGGAGCCTGGTCCATGTCCATCAGCTTGGCGTAGGCGCGGATGTAGCCACGGGCGAAGGTGTGCCCCGGCAGCTTGTCGAAGGCGCCGGTTTCAAGGTTGTTCAGCGAAGTGACCGTCAGGTTGAGCCTGCGCGCGACCTCGGTCTGCGACCAGCCACGCTGCTCACGGGCCTGGCGCAAGGTGTCTCCAGGGTGCTGGTGAGTCGCTGATGCTGCTTCGGGATGCACGGCGTTCATCGTTGCTCCGACACGTATTGCTGATATTCCGGCGTATCCGGATAAAGGCGTTGTAGTTGCTGCCCTAGGTGGGCGGCATCGATCTCTTCGGTAAACACTCGACCCAGGCGCGTCCCTAGCAGCAGGCTGCGGGCGTCCGGCTCGCTCAGCTGGCTGAAACGGTGGTAGTAGTCCCGAGCCGGCACATAATGCCTGTTTTCGTAGGACAACTCAGCCATTTCCAACAATGCCCTGGGCTGGCGGGGATCGAGTTGCAGCGCTTTGTGCAAATACGCCTGCGCCTGCTGGCGCTCGCCCTGCCTGAGCGCGGTCAGGCCGAGGTTCTCGTAGATTCGCGAGCGCTGAGGATACAGGGTATCGCCGGCCGCTTGGCGAAACATCTGCTCGGCCTGGCGAAAATCGCCCTGGGCGTAGAGAAACGAGCCGTAGTTGTTGCGGATTCGGGTGTCGCCGGGCCGTTGCTTCAAAGCTTCGACGAAGTGGGTGCGGGCCAGGGTCGGCTCGCCCTGCGCCTGGAACACCAGCGCCAGGGCGGCGTGGGCATCGGCATCGCGCGCATCGAGGGCCAGGGCACGGCCCAGAGGTGCCTTGGCCTGCTCGGCGAGGCCCTGCTGAAGATAGCCCAGGCCTAATTGCACATAGGCATGCACCGCCCGCTCGCGCCCTTCGCGCGTCGCCAGAGGATCGCCCGCGCCGCTCGACACACAGCCGACCAGCAGCGAAAACCCAAGAATCGACAGCACGGCGCGCAGGCTCATGGGCGAGGTGTCCGTCAGGGGCGCGCGGCGTTGTCTGACAGTTCGGTGTCGGCAGCCACCTGGCGCACAGCGATGTAGCGCTCGCTGCGGCGGGTGCGGTCCATCACCTGGCCGACCAGCTGGCCACAGGCCGCGTCGATGTCCTCACCGCGCGTGGTGCGGGTGGTGACGTTGAAGCCGGCGTGGTGCAGCAAGTCCTGGAAGCGGCGGATGGCGTTGTTGCTCGGCCGCTCGTAGCCCGAATGCGGGAACGGGTTGAAGGGGATCAGGTTGATCTTGCACGGTACGTCGCGCAGCAGCTCGATCATCTCGGTGGCGTGCTGGGGCTGGTCGTTGACGTCCTTGAGCAGGGTGTACTCGATGGTCAATACGCGCTTGCCGCCCAGGGTGGACATGTAGCCCATGCAGGACTCGAGCAGCATCTTCAACGGGTACTTCTTGTTGATCGGTACCAACTGGTTGCGCAGCGCATCGTTGGGCGCATGCAGCGACAGCGCCAGCGACACGTCGATGTGCTTGGCCAGTTCGTCGATCATGGGTACCACGCCCGAGGTGGACAAGGTGACGCGACGCTTGGAAATGCCATAGCCCAGATCGTCCATCATGATCTTCATGGCGGCGATGACATTGTCGAAATTGAGCAACGGCTCGCCCATGCCCATCATCACCACGTTGGTAATCGCGCGGTCGACTTTGGCTGGAACGGTGCCGAAGGATTTGTTCGCTAGCCACACCTGACCGATCACTTCGGCGGCGGTGAGGTTGCTGTTGAAGCCTTGCTTGCCGGTGGAACAGAAACTGCAATCCAGGGCGCAGCCGGCTTGCGACGACACGCACAGGGTGCCGCGATCGTCGGTGGGAATGTAGACGGTCTCGACGCAGCTGCCGGAGGCAATGCGGATCACCCATTTGCGGGTGCCGTCTGCGGAAATGTCTTCGCTGACCACTTCCGGCGCACGAATTTCGGCAACGGCCTCGAGCTTTTCGCGCAAGGCCTTGCCGACGTTCGTCATGGCGGCGAAGTCGTCGACGCCAAAGTGGTGAATCCATTTCATCACCTGACCGGCGCGGAAGCGCTTCTCTCCGATCGAATCGAAGAACTGTTCCATTTCCTGCTGGGTCAGACCCAGCAAGTTGATTTTGCCAACAGATGTCGTCATGGATTCACCCTCACTCGTAAGCTTTCGCTTAGCGAGTGGTTACCTCGGTAGCAGCGAAGAAGTAAGCGATTTCGCGAGCGGCAGCGGCTTCGGAGTCCGAACCGTGGACGGCGTTGGCGTCGATGGACTCGGCGAAGTCAGCGCGGATGGTGCCGGCAGCGGCTTCTTTAGGGTTGGTGGCGCCCATCAGCTCACGGTTCTTGGCGATGGCGTCTTCGCCTTCCAGAACCTGAACCACGACCGGGCCGGAGATCATGAAGGCAACCAGATCACCGAAGAAGCCGCGCTCTTTGTGCTCGGCGTAGAAGCCTTCGGCCTCGGCCTTGGACAGTTGCTTGAGCTTGGACGCGACGATGCGCAGGCCGGCTTCTTCGAAGCGCGAGGTGATCTTGCCGATCACGTTCTTGGCAACGGCGTCAGGCTTGATGATCGAGAAAGTACGTTGAACAGCCATGGAAAACTCCAGAAGTTTTAGTGTTACGAAAAATTAAACCCGCAAATTATACGCGGGTTCGAGGGCATTGCCTAACCTGCAGGTGTCGCTAATCGGCTTCTTCTATCCAGGCCGCCTGAATGGCCTCAAGGACCTTCTCGCCGCCACGCGCCGGATCGTCACTGAAATCGGGCAATTCCTGCACCCAACGGCTCAGGTTGACGAAATTCAGGTAACGAGGATCGACTTCCGGCTTGCTTTCCGCAAGCTGGATGGCGATCTCAAGTACATCAACCCATTTCAGACTCATGCTGCACTCCTCAATGCGGCGCTTCGGCGGCGTGGTTGAGCGAATACTTGGGAATCTCGATGGTCAGGTCGTCGTCGCCGACCACCACCTGGCAACCCAGGCGCGACTGCGCCTCCAGGCCCCAGGCCTTGTCGAGCATGTCTTCTTCCAGTTCATCGGCCTCATCCAGGGAGTCGAAGCCCTGGCGCACGATGCAGTGGCAAGTGGTGCAGGCCTTGACGCCGCCACAGGCGCTTTCCATCTCGATGTGATGCTCGTGGGCCAGCTCCAGGATGTTGGTCCCGGACGGCACGTCCACGGTCAGCCCCTCGGGACAGAACTTTTCATGCGGCAGGAATTTCACCAGCGGCATCGGTTACTCCTCGATCTCATTCAGGTTGCGCCCGGCCAGTGCGGCTTTGACCGTCGAATCAAGGCGACGGGCGGCAAATGCATCGGTCACCTGCGACAGACGCTTGGTCTGTTGCTCGATGGCGGGGCCATCGGTGCCGGCCAGCAAATCACGTAGGTCCTGCATCTGGAATTGGATGGCTTCGCGCTCTTCGGCGCTGAGCAGGCGCTCGCCATCGGCGTCCAGGGCGCCTTGCACCGCTTCGAGCAGGCGCTCGGCATCGACTTGGTGCTCGCGCAACTGGCGGGCATTGCGGTCGGCGCCGGCGTGCTCGAAGGAATCGGTGAGCATGCGCGCGATTTCGCCGTCGGTCAGGCCGTACGACGGTTTGACCTGGATGCTCGCCTCCACGCCCGAACCCAGTTCGCGCGCAGCCACGCTGAGCAGCCCGTCGGCATCGACCTGGAAGGTCACGCGTATCTTCGCCGCGCCCGCCACCATGGCCGGGATGCCGCGCAGCTCGAAGCGCGCCAGCGAGCGGCAGTCGCTGATCAACTCGCGCTCGCCCTGGAGGACGTGGATCATCATGGCCGACTGGCCATCTTTGTAGGTGGTGAACTCCTGGGCGCGGGCCACGGGAATGGTGGTGTTGCGCGGAATCACCTTCTCCATCAGGCCGCCCATGGTCTCAAGCCCCAGCGACAGCGGGATGACGTCGAGCAGCAGCAGTTCGCCGCCTTCGCGGCGGTTGCCGGCCAGGGTGTCGGCCTGCACGGCGGCGCCGATGGCGACGACTTGGTCGGGGTCGATGGACGTCAGCGGTTCACGCCCGAACAACGCGCCCACCGCTTCACGTACGCGCGGCACGCGGGTCGAACCACCGACCATCACCACCGCCTGCACTTCGTCGAACTCCACGCCACTATCCCGCATGGCACGGCGGCAAGCCTTGAGGCTGGTGGCGATCATCGGTTCGATGAGGCTTTCGAAGGTGGCGCGGCTCAGCTCGCCGGCCCATTGGCCGTGGGCCACCGAGACACTGGCCTGCTCGGTCAGCGCTTCCTTGGCCTGGCGCGCGGTCTGCAACAACAGGCGCTGAGTGGCCGGATCGAGATCGGCGGACAACCCGGCCTGGTCGATGATCCAACCGGCGATGGCATGGTCGAAATCGTCGCCGCCCAAGGCAGTGTCACCGCCGGTGGCGAGCACTTCGAACACGCCGGCGGTCAGGCGCAGGATGGAAATGTCGAAGGTGCCGCCGCCCAGGTCGTAGATGGCCACTACGCCTTCGGCGTTCTGGTCCAGGCCATAGGCCACGGCTGCGGCGGTCGGCTCGTTGAGCAGGCGCAGGACGTTGAGGCCGGCCAGACGCGCGGCGTCCTTGGTGGCTTGCCGTTGGGCGTCGTCGAAGTAGGCCGGCACGGTGATCACCGCGCCCACCAGCTCGCCGCCCAGACTTTCTTCGGCGCGCAGGCGCAGCACCTTGAGGATGTCGGCCGAGACCTGCACAGGGCTTTTCGGGCCTTGTACGGTGTCGATGAACGGCATGTGCGACTCGCCGCCGACGAAGCGGTAAGGCAGTTGCTCGCCCAACTGCTTGACGTCGGACAGCCCGCGCCCCATCAGACGCTTGACCGACAGGATGCTGTTGAACGGGTCGCTGGGCGCCGCATCGCGGGCACTCAGACCCACGTCGGTGCGGTCTTCGAGGTAGCGCACCGCAGAGGGCAGAATGAGGTTGCCTTGGGCGTCGGGCAGCGGCTCGCTGCGACCGCTGCGCACCGCTGCGACCAGGGAATTGGTGGTGCCCAGGTCGATCCCCACGGCCAGACGGCGCTGGTGCGGCTGGGGGCTCTGACCGGGTTCGGCGATCTGCAATAGGGCCATGCTTATCTGAATACCTTAGGCGTCATCACGGGTAACGCCGGGTTAATCGTCGAGGCGCTCTTCGAGCTGGCGCACTTCTTGGGAGAGCTTGTCGAGGAACTGCATGCGGCGCATCAGACGCTCGGCCTGCTCGCGCTCGGCCGGCACGTCCCAGCACTGTGCGAACTCGTCGTCGAGCGCGGTCTGGGCGAGCTTGAGCCGGCGCTTGAAGGCGCCCACACCGTCGATGTCGGCCTCGTCCTGCAGATCTTCGAGCTCTTCGCGCAACTGCATCTGCTGAAGCAGGAACTCGGGATCGTGCACCGTGACTTCCTGCGGCACCTCGTGACCACCGATGGCCAGCAGGTAGCGGGCGCGGCGCGGCGCACTGCGCAGGGTCTGGTAGGCGTCGTTGAGGGCGGCGGATTTTTCCAGGGCGACACGTCGCTCGCGCTCGGAAGCATCGGCGAAGCGGTCGGGATGGACCTCGCGGGCCAGCTCGCGGTAGCGAACGGCCAGCTTGTCGAGGTCCAGGCGGAAGGCCGGCTGCAGGTCGAACAGCGCGTAATGGCAGACAGTACCCACGTCAGGCCTCAGACATTGAAGCTTTCGCCGCAGCCGCATTCGCCGCGCACGTTGGGGTTGTTGAACTTGAAGCCTTCGTTCAACCCTTCCTTGACGAAATCGAGCTCGGTGCCGTCGAGGTAGACCAGGCTTTTCGGGTCGATGATGACCTTCACGCCATGGTTCTCGAACACCTGGTCTTCGCCTGCCAGTTCGTCGACGAACTCGAGCACGTAGGCCAGGCCCGAGCAGCCGGTAGTACGCACGCCCAGGCGGATGCCTTCGCCCTTGCCGCGCCCGTCGAGGGAGCGGCGGATATGGTTGGCGGCGGCTTCTGTCATGCTGATAGCCATCGAAACTCCTTACCTCAACATCGGTGGTCGGCTACAAGAAACTCAGACCAGACCTTTCTTCTGCTTGTAGTCGCGCACGGCTGCCTTGATGGCGTCCTCGGCGAGTACCGAACAGTGGATCTTGACCGGTGGCAGCGCCAGTTCTTCGGCCAGCTGGGTGTTCTTGATGGTCTCGGCTTCGTCGAGGGTCTTGCCTTTCATCCACTCGGTAGCCAGGGAGCTGGAAGCGATGGCCGAACCGCAACCGTAGGTCTTGAACTTGGCGTCTTCGATCACGCCCTGCTCGTTGACCTTGATCTGCAGACGCATCACGTCGCCGCACGCCGGGGCGCCGACCATGCCGGTGCCGACATCGGGGTCTTCAGCGTTCATCTTGCCAACGTTACGTGGGTTTTCGTAATGGTCGATGACTTTTTCACTGTATGCCATGGTGCAATTCCTTCTTCATCAGGTGAGCCGCTCTTGCCGGCGGCTGCTTAGTGGGCAGCCCACTCGATCTTGGAGATGTCGACGCCGTCTTTGTACATGTCCCACAGCGGCGACAGTTCGCGCAGCTTGTTCACGGCCTGGCAGACCTGCTGCGCGGCGTGGTCGATCTCTTCTTCCTTGGTGAAACGACCGAAGGAGAAGCGGATGGAGCTGTGTGCCAGCTCGTCGTTGCGGCCCAGTGCGCGCAGCACGTAGGACGGCTCGAGCGAAGCGGAGGTGCAGGCCGAACCGGAAGAGACGGCGATGTCCTTGAGCGACATCAGCAGCGACTCGCCCTCGACGTAGTTGAAGCTCAGGTTCAGGTTGTGCGGCACGCGGGCGGTCTGGCTGCCGTTGATGTACAGCTCTTCGAGGTCGGAGACCTGCTTGAAGAAGCGGTCGCTCAGCGCCTTGACGCGCACGTTCTCGCTGGCCATTTCCTGCTTGGCGATGGCGAAGGCTTCGCCCATGCCGACGATCTGGTGGGTCGGCAAAGTGCCCGAACGCATGCCGCGCTCGTGACCGCCGCCGTGCACCATGGCTTCCAGGCGTACGCGCGGCTTACGGCTGACGTACAGCGCGCCGATGCCTTTGGGGCCATAGACCTTGTGCGCCGAGAACGACATCAGGTCGACTTTCATGTTCTGCAGGTCGATCTCGACCTTGCCGGCCGACTGCGCGGCATCGACGTGGAACAGCACGCCTCGCGAGCGGGTCAGTTCGCCGATGGCGGCGATGTCGTTGATCGAACCGACTTCGTTGTTCACGTGCATCAACGAGACCAGGATGGTGTCGTCGCGCAGCACCGCCTCGACCATGGCCGGGGTGACGATGCCGTCGGCGCCGGGTTCGAGGTAGGTGACTTCGAAGCCTTCACGCTCCAGTTGGCGCGTGGTGTCCAGGACCGCCTTGTGCTCGATCTTGGAGGTGATGATGTGCTTGCCTTTGGTCTGGTAGAAATGCGCCACACCTTTGATCGCCAGGTTGTCGGACTCGGTGGCACCGCTGGTCCAGACGATTTCGCGCGGGTCAGCGTGGATCAGCTCGGCCACTTGGCGGCGAGCGTTTTCCACCGCTTCCTCGGCGCGCCAGCCGAAGGCGTGGGAGCGCGAGGCCGGGTTCCCGAAGTTGCCGTCCATGGTCAGGCAGTCGACCATTTTCTGGGCGACACGGGGATCGACCGGGGTGGTCGCGGAGTAATCGAGGTAGATCGGCAACTTCATTGAATCTCTCCTATCAGGCGTTGGCGTCGCTCGTCGTCACGGTCAGTCGACGGCGGACGTCTCAATCTTGTCCATGTGCGCGCTATGGCCCGCTACACGGCGCAGGTCCTGGCGATGGGCAACTTCTTGCACCTCGCGGCGCGTGACGAGGTCAGCCAGGCTGATGCCACTGAGGAACGTGTGGATCTGCTGGCTGAGGTCGCACCACAGGTGGTGGGTCAGACAGGTATCACCGGAATGACAATCTCCAAGCCCCTGGCAGCGGGTGGCGTCGACCGACTCGTTGACGGCGTCGATGACCTGGGCCACCTCGATCGTTCCCATGGCACGGGACAGCTGATAGCCGCCACCTGGACCACGAACGCTGGAAACCAGGCTGTTGCGCCGCAACTTGGCGAACAGTTGCTCCAGGTAGGAAAGCGAGATGCCTTGGCGCTCGGAGATATCAGCCAGTGACACCGGCCCGTGCTGCGCGTGCAACGCCAGGTCGAGCATGGCGGTTACGGCGTATCGGCCTTTGGTTGTGAGTCGCATGGCTATGGGCACCACGGGAGTTACGGAATGAGTGCAAGTATGCTATTTCCGAGCATTTGAGTCAACTATAAGACCTAGCGCTTTAGTCGGGATTAGCTCGGGAAGTGGTCGCGAGTGTAGCAGACCGCGGCGCAGGTGCACACGCCGCGGTGCCATCATGGCGAAATCAATGCGGCCTGACGTCGCTGGGCGGCGCAGCCGCGGGCTCGACGAAATCCTCTTCGGGCAAGGCTGGCAACGCTTTGCCGCTATAGTCGCTGCCCAGCTTGGTCAAGGCGCCGCACATGCCTTCGAGGCGCTCGTCCACGGCCTGCAGGTGGTCGAGCATCTGGCCCATGGCGCGCGCCACCGGGTCGGGCATGTCGCCGCTGACCCCGTAGGCGTCGAAGCCGATCTTCTCGGCCATGGCCTTGCGCCTGGCTTCGACGTCGCTGCCCTCTTCGGGCTTGACGATGATGCGCCCGGGAATGCCCACCGCCGTGGCTCCGGCCGGCACAGCCTTGGTCACCACCGCATTGGAGCCGATCTTGGCCCCGGCACCGACGGTGAACGGCCCCAGCACCTTGGCGCCGGCACCGACCACTACGCCGTCTTCCAAGGTCGGGTGGCGCTTGCCCTTGTTCCAGCTGGTGCCGCCCAGGGTCACACCTTGGTAGAGGGTGACGTCGTCGCCGATCTCGGCGGTTTCGCCGATGACGATGCCCATGCCGTGGTCGATGAAGAAGCGTCGGCCGATGGTGGCACCGGGGTGGATCTCGATGCCGGTCATCCAGCGGCCGAAGTTCGACACCAGACGCGCCAGCCACTTGCAGTCGCGCACCCATAAGGCATGCCCGACACGGTGCAGCCAGATGGCGTGCATGCCGGGGTAGCAGGTCAGCACCTCGAACGTATTGCGAGCGGCCGGGTCGCGGTGGAACACGCTCTGGATATCTTCACGCAGGCGTTCGAACATGGCTTTTCAGTCCTTTCTCTTATGCGGCTCGCCGCGCGCGACTTTCTGCGTTTCGGTGAGGATGCCGCGCAAGATGCTCATCTCCGAATGGTTGACCGTGCTGCGCCCATACAGACGGCGCAGGCGCGCCATCAGGTGGCGGGGCTTTTCCGGGTCGAGGAAACCGATCTGCACCAGGGTCTGCTCTAGGTGCTCGTAGAAGCGCTCCATCTCGTCCATGGTCGCCGGTTCTTCGCTGGCGTCGGCCTTCTCCGCGACCGGCGCTGCCTGCTGCGCTGCCAGCCAGGCGGTACGCACCTCATAGGCGAGCACCTGCACGGCGGCGGCCAGGTTCAGCGAGCTGAAGTCGGGATTGGAAGGAATGTGCACATGGAAGTGGCAGCGCTGCAGCTCTTCGTTGGTCAGCCCCGCATGCTCGCGGCCGAATACCAGGGCGACCTGCTCGCCGCCGGCGGCCTGCCCGACGGCCTTGGCGCCGCATTCACGAGGATCGAGCATGGGCCACGGCAGGCTGCGGTCGCGGGCACTGGTGCCCAACACCAGGCTGCAGCCGACCAGCGCCTGCTCCAGGCTGTCGACCACTTCGGCGCCGGCCAGCAGGTCGTCGGCACCCGACGCGCGGGCACTGGCTTGCTCGGAAGGGAAGTCCCTAGGCTGCACCAGCACCAGGCGCGACAGGCCCATGTTTTTCATGGCACGCGCAGCGCCGCCGATGTTGCCGGGGTGGCTGGTATTGACCAGAACAACACGAATATTGTGCAACAAGGCGATGTGCTCACTGTGGCGGGTTTTGGGGGCAGCAATCTTACAGAAGCGACCCCGCCAACGCCACGCGGGCTAACGTGGCACTTTTGCCGACGCGGATTTCTGATAGAATGTCCGGCTTTCTTCTTTAACATTCCAGGTGACCCGACCATGCAGCCTATGCTGAATATCGCGCTGCGCGCCGCTCGCAGCGCCAGCGAACTGATTTTCCGCTCCATCGAACGCCTGGACAGCCTCAAGGTCGACGAAAAGGGCGCCAAGGACTACGTGTCCGAGGTTGACCGCGCTGCCGAAGACGCCATCGTCAAAGCCCTGCGCAAGGCCTATCCGAACCACTCGATCCAGGGTGAGGAAACCGGTTTCCACGCCGGCAGCGGCGAAGACGGCAAAGACTACCTGTGGATCATCGACCCGCTCGATGGCACCACCAACTTCCTGCGCGGCATTCCGCACTTCGCCGTCAGCATCGCGTGCAAATACCGCGGTCGCCTGGAACATGCGGTCATCGTCGATCCGGTTCGCCAGGAAGAATTCACCGCCAGCCGTGGCCGTGGCGCCCAGGTCAACGGCCGCCGCCTGCGGGTCAGCTCGCGCAGCAGCCTCGACGGCGCCCTGCTCGGCACCGGCTTCCCCTTCCGTGACGACCAGATGGCCGACCTCGACAACTACATGGGCATGTTCCGCGCCCTGACCGGCCAAACCGCAGGCATTCGTCGCGCCGGCGCCGCCAGCCTCGACCTCGCCTACGTGGCGGCCGGTCGTTTCGACGGCTTCTGGGAGTCGGGCCTGTCCGAGTGGGACATGGCCGCAGGCGTGCTGCTGATCCAAGAAGCCGGCGGCCTGGTCAGCGACTTCAACGGCGGTCACGACTTCCTCGACAAGGGTCACATCGTCGCGGGCAACATCAAGTGCTTCAAGGCCATCCTCACGGCCATCCAACCGCACTTGCCCGAGCACCTGAAGCGCTAAGTCGGCACGCAGCACCGAGCCCCCGTCAAGCCCGCTTGGTCGTGGCGGCCCGGTGCCTCGGCCCATCGGTCAGGGCTGCACCGCAGCCCTTGTCCGAATACCTCTCCAGAACATTCCTCCAGATCCACTCGGCAAGCCTTGCGCTGTCGGGCGTTTTCGCTCGCCCTCCCGAACCCCACTGCCAATCCGAAGGAATCCGCCGGACCACAGGCGGTCACCTATAGGCAATCGATAACGATCACCTACAGGACAGCATCATGACCCAACTCGCACTAGTCGTAGGCGCCAGCGGCATCGTCGGCAGCGCTACTACACAGTTGCTGCTGGACAACCAGTGGCAGGTCGCGGCCCTGTCCCGCCAGCCGTCTACCCTGCCCGGCGTGATACCGGTCGCAGCCGACCTGCAAGACCCGCAGTCGGTACGCGACGCGCTGGCCGATCTGCGCCCCACGCACGTGTTCATCACCACTTGGTCGCGCCAGGCCACCGAAGCGGAAAACATCCGCGTCAACGCCGCCATGGTGCGCAATCTGCTCGACGCCCTGCGCCCGGCCAAGAGCGTGCAGCACGTCGCCTTGGTGACAGGCCTGAAGCACTATCTCGGCCCCTTCGAGGCCTACGGCAAAGGCACCCTGCCGCAGACCCCGTTCCGTGAAGAGCAGGGCCGCCTGGATGTGGAAAACTTCTACTATGCCCAGGAAGACGAAGTCTTCGCCGCTGCCGAGCAGGACGCTTTCACCTGGAGCGTGCACCGCCCGCACACCGTGATCGGCGTGGCCGTGGGCAACGCCATGAACATGGCCACCACCCTGGCGGTGTATGCCTCGATCTGCAAGCACACCGGCCGGCCGTTCGTGTTCCCCGGCTCGCGCGTGCAGTGGGACAGCCTGACCGACATGACCGACGCCCGGCAGCTGGCCAGCCAACTGCTGTGGGCCGCCACCACGCTTGCGGCTGCCGACCAGGCCTTCAACATCACCAACGGCGACGTGTTCCGCTGGAAGTGGATGTGGAGCCGGATCGCCGAGTACTTCGACATTC
Source organism: Pseudomonas sp. MLB6B (assembly GCF_054508135.1). Taxonomy (NCBI): domain Bacteria; kingdom Pseudomonadati; phylum Pseudomonadota; class Gammaproteobacteria; order Pseudomonadales; family Pseudomonadaceae; genus Pseudomonas; species Pseudomonas sp. MLB6B. The sequence continues at coordinate 4,534,615 of NZ_CP199313.1, forward strand.
CCGCCGCCGAACTCCCGACCTCCCCTGCCCCGCTGGAAACGCAGATGGCCGATGACCAGCGAGCCTGGACGCAACTGGCGGCCGAACATGGCTTGAAGGAAAGCGACATCAATCGCCTGATCTCGCCTTGGCACACCGATGCGGACCTTGGCCGGCCGATCGAGGTGGTGACGGACATGTCGAAAAGCCGCCTGTTGGGCTTCACCGACTACCAGGCCAGCGACCGAGCCTTCTTCGATGCCTTCGACCGGTTGCGCAAGGAAAAGCTGATTCCTTGAGCGATGCGGTGCGGCGGATCGGCCCGACCCGTCGCCGTCGCCGTCGCCGCTGCCCAAGCAAAAAAAATCCGACACCCTCAGGGGTATCGGATTTCTGCATCGATGCCGCGATCCGGCATGTGGACTATTGGCAGCGCATCGTCTTCAATCAGCGCTCGCCGACAATCCTGCCAACAGCCTCACTGCCCCGGCTGCGCCTGGCTCAGGACCAGCTTGCCGTTCTTGTCCAGCGGAATGCTCGAACCGGGGTCGCGGTCCATCTTGATCTGCCCGGCCTGGTCGCCGATGGTGTACTTGACGTTATAGCCCACCACCTTGTCGCTGATATCGTTGACCGTGTTGCAGCGGGTTTGCGTGGTGGTGTAGGTGTCACGACGCTGCATGCCCTCCTGCACCTTGTTGCCCGCATAGCCACCGCCCACTGCGCCAGCCACGGTAGCCAGCTTCTTGCCGGTGCCGCCGCCGATCTGGTTGCCCAACAGGCCGCCAGCGAGGGCACCGACCACCGTACCGGCGATCTGGTGCTGGTCCTTGACCGGCGCCTGGCGCGTCACGGTCACGTCCTTGCACACTTCACGCGGCGTCTTGATCTGCTGCTTGATGGGCTGCACGTCGGTCACCTGAGCGTACTCCGGGCCTTTGTTGACCAAGCTGTAGGTAGCAAACGCCCCACCGGCCGTCACCGCCACGGCACCCAGCACCGTCCCTACCAGCATTGATTTGTTCACGTGAACCTCCTGATCTATCCAGCGGGTCCGCGCCCGCGCTTGTCCCAGCCTTGGAGCGAAAAAAAAGGCGCGAGTTCAACACTCGCGCCTTTCGTTTCGCCCAATGGCGTAGGACTTTTCCTTACGGGCGGTCGTCCACACCTTCAGCTTTGACCGGAGGAATCAGGTCTTCGCTGTTCAGGTTCAGCCAGATCAGCACCACGTTGGCGATGTAGATCGACGAGTAGGTGCCGGCCAATACGCCGATGAACAGCGCCAGGGAGAAACCGAACAGGTTGTCGCCGCCGAAGAACAGCAGCGCGGCGATGGCCAGCAGGGTCGACACCGAGGTGGCGATGGTGCGCAGCAGCGTCTGGGTGGTCGAGACGTTGATGTTCTCGATCAGCGACGCCTTGCGCATGACCCGGAAGTTCTCCCGCACCCGGTCGAACACCACGATGGTGTCGTTGAGCGAGTAACCGATGATCGCCAGGACCGCCGCCAACACGGTGAGGTCGAAGGTGATCTGGAAGAACGACAGGATGCCCAGGGTCACCACCACGTCGTGGATCAGCGAGACGATCGCACCGACCGCGAACTTCCACTGGAAGCGGAAGGCGAGGTAGATGAGGATGCCGCCAAGTGCCAGGAGCATGCCCAGGCCGCCCTGGTCGCGCAGCTCTTCACCGACCTGCGGGCCGACGAACTCGACGCGCTTGAGGGTGGCCGGGTTGTCGCCACCGGCCTTTTTCAAGGCCTCGGCCACTTTGCTGCCCAGTTGCGGATCGTCGCCGGGCATGCGCACCAGCAGCTCGGTGGTGGCACCGAAACTCTGCACGATGGCTTCGTGGAAGCCCGAGCTGTTGAGCTCCTCACGCACGGCTTTCAAGTCGGCCGGGCGTTCGTAGTTCAGCTCGATCAGCGTACCGCCGGTGAAGTCCAGGCCGAAGTTCAGGCCCTTCTGCCACCAGCTGAACAGCGCCAGCACGGTGAGCAGTACGGTGATGGCGAACGCGCTGTTGCGCACGCCCATGAAGTTGATGGTTTTCATGGTTATTCCCTCAGACCCACAGCTTCTTGATGTCACGCCCGCCGCAGGTCAGGTTGACCATGGCACGGGTCACCATGATGGCGGTGAACATCGAGGTGAAAATCCCGAGGGACATGGTGACCGCGAAGCCCTTGACCGGGCCGGTACCCATGGCGAACAGGATGCCGCCCACCAGCAGGCTGGTCAGGTTGGCGTCGATGATCGCGGTGTAGGCACGGTTGAAGCCTTCGTGGATGGCGCGCTGGGCCGACATGCCGCTTTTCAGCTCCTCGCGGATACGCGAGAAGATCAGCACGTTGGCGTCGACCGCCATGCCCATGGTCAGAACGATACCGGCGATGCCCGGCAGGGTCAGCGTGGCGCCCAGCAAGGACATCAGCGCCAGCAGCAGCACCATGTTGCCCGCCAGGGCGATGGTGGCGATCACGCCGAAGCCGCGGTAGATGGCGATGATGAACAGCGAGACGAACAGCATGCCCCACAGCGACGCATCGATACCCTTGGTGATGTTGTCGGCACCCAGGCTCGGGCCGATGGTGCGCTCTTCGGCGAAGTACATCGGCGCGGCCAGGCCACCGGCACGCAGCAGCAGGGCCAGCTCGGACGATTCGCCCTGGCCGTTGAGCCCGGTGATGCGGAACTGGCTACCCAGCGGCGACTGGATGGTCGCCAGGCTGATGATCTTCTTCTCTTCCTGGAAGCTCTGGACCGGCACTTCCTTCTCGACACCGTCGACCGTCTGCTTGACGTAGCGGGTGGTCGGCTTCTGCTCGATGAAGATCACCGCCATGCTGCGCCCGACGTTGCTGCGCGTGGCGCGGCTCATCAGTTCGCCGCCATGGCCGTCGAGACGGATGTTGACCTGCGGACGGCCGTGCTCGTCGAAACTGGCCTGGGCGTCGGTGACCTGGTCACCGGTGATGATCAGACCGCGCTCGACCGGCGCGGAACGGCCGCCTTCGCGGAACTCGAACACTTCGCTGGTGGCCCGCGACGCGCCGGGCTCGGCACCGAAGCGGAACTCCAGATTGGCGGTCTTGCCGAGGATGCGCTTGGCTTCGGCGGTGTCCTGCACGCCCGGCAGCTCGACCACGATGCGGTTGGCGCCCTGGCGCTGCACCAGCGGCTCGGCGACGCCGAGTTCGTTGACCCGGTTGCGCACGGTGGTGAGGTTCTGACGAATCGAGTATTCACGGATTTCGGTGACCTTGGCCTGGGTCAGCGCCAGACGCAGCACGGCGAGGTCGTTGCGCTCGGAGGTGGTCAGGTCGAAATCGTTGAAATTCTTGCGCACCAGGCTGCGGGCCTGTTCGCGGGTGGCGTCGTCGGCGAAGCCGAGCATGATGCCGCCGTCTTGTTGCGGCAGGCTGCGGTAGCGGATGCGTTCCTTGCGCAGCAAGGTCTTCACTTCGCCTTCGTAGACCTTCATGCGCGCGCTCATGGCCTTGTCCATGTCCACTTCCAGCAGGAAGTGCACACCACCGGACAGGTCCAGGCCCAACTTCATGGGGCTGGCGCCGATCTTGCGCAGCCACTGCGGGGTGGTCTGCGCCAGGTTCAGGGCCACGACGTAGTCGTCGCCGAGGGTCTTGCGCACCACATCCTTGGCCGGCAGTTGCGCTTCCTGGTCGCTCAGGCGGATCAGGCCACTGCCCTTCTCACCCAGGCTGGCGCCCTTGACCGCGATACCGGCGTCGGTCAGTGCCTTGCTCACGCGATCCAGGTCGGCCTGGTTGACCTGCAGCGCCGAGCTGGCACCGCTGATCTGCACGGCCGGATCGTCCGGGTAGAGGTTGGGAGCGGAATAAATGAAACCGATCGCCAGTACCAGCACGATCAGTGCGTATTTCCACAGAGGGTATTTGTTCAGCATCACGCCGCCCGTTCAAGACGCGGGGCGCGTTGCGCGCCCCGACTGGAAAAAAAATCGCTGCCTCAGATCGCCTTGAGCGTACCTTTGGGCAGGGTGGCCGCGATGGCGCCCTTCTGGAACTTCAGTTCGACGGTATCGGATACTTCCAGCACCACGAAGTCATCGGACACTTTGACGATCTTGCCGGCGATACCGCCGTTGGTGACAACTTCGTCGCCTTTCTGCAAGTTGCCCAGCAGGTTCTTTTGCTCTTTGGCGCGTTTGGCCTGCGGGCGCCAGATCATCAAGTAGAAGATGACCAGGAAACCGACCAGGAAGATCCACTCAAAACCAGCGGGGCCGGCAGCAGCGGGGGCAGCGGCGTCCGCGTAGGCGGCGGGAATCAGAAAGCTCATGTGACACTCCAGTTGCTAGCGTTATGCAAAGACGGGGTTTGCAATTCGGTGAAGAACACTTAGTCCAAAGGCGGCACGGGAAGCCCGCGCTTGGCGTAGAAGGCGTCGACAAAGGCGGCCAATTTACCCTGTTGAATAGCCTCGCGCAAACCAGCCATCAGGCGCTGGTAATGGCGCAAGTTGTGGATCGTATTCAACATGCTGCTGAGCATTTCCCCACACTTGTCCAAGTGGTGCAGATAGGCGCGGGAGAAGTTGCGGCAGGTGTAGCAATCGCAGGTTGGGTCCAGTGGCGATTCATCGTGGCGATGGAACGCGTTGCGAATCTTGATCACGCCGGTGTCGATGAACAGATGGCCGTTGCGCGCATTGCGCGTGGGCATCACGCAGTCGAACATGTCGACGCCGCGGCGCACACCCTCCACAAGATCCTCGGGTTTGCCCACCCCCATAAGGTAACGAGGTTTGTCAGCGGGCATCTGACCGGGCAGGTAATCGAGCACCTTGATCATTTCGTGCTTGGGCTCGCCCACCGACAGACCGCCGATGGCCAGGCCGTCGAAACCGATCTTGTCCAGGCCCTCGAGCGAGCGCATGCGCAAGTCTTCGTGCATGCCGCCCTGGACGATGCCGAACAGCGCCGCGGTGTTGTCGGCATGGGCATTCTTCGAGCGCTGCGCCCAGCGCAACGACAGCTCCATCGAGGTGCGCGCCACGTCGTGCTCGGCCGGATACGGCGTGCATTCATCGAAGATCATGACGATGTCCGAGCCCAGGTCGCGCTGCACCTGCATGGACTCTTCCGGGCCCATGAACACCTTCGAGCCGTCGACCGGCGAGGCGAAGGTCACGCCTTCTTCCTTGATCTTGCGCATGGCGCCCAGGCTGAACACCTGGAAGCCACCGGAATCGGTCAGAATCGGGCCTTTCCACTGCATGAAATCGTGCAAGCCGTTGTGCTTCTTGACCACCTCGGTGCCCGGGCGCAGCCACAGGTGGAAGGTGTTGCCCAGGATGATCTCGGCGCCGGTGGCTTCGATGTCACGCGGCAGCATGCCCTTGACCGTGCCATAGGTGCCCACCGGCATGAACGCCGGGGTCTCGACCGTGCCACGGGGGAAGGTCAGCCGACCGCGACGGGCCTTGCCGTCGGTGGCCAGCAGTTCGAACGACATTCGACAGGTGCGAGTCATGCTTGATCCTCGGGGCCGCGCGGCGCCGGATTGCGGGTGATGAACATGGCATCACCGTAACTGAAGAAGCGGTACCGCTGTTCGACCGCCGCCGCATAGGCGGCCATGGTCTCGGGGTAACCGGCGAAGGCCGAGACCAGCATCAGCAGCGTGGACTCGGGCAGGTGGAAGTTGGTGACCAGCGCGTCGACCACGTGGAACGGCCGACCGGGGTAGAGGAAGATGTCGGTGTCGCCGCTGAAGGCCTTGAGCACGCCATCGCGCGCGGCGCTCTCCAGCGAGCGCACGCTGGTGGTGCCCACCGCCACCACACGGCCGCCGCGCGCGCGGCAGGCGGCCACTGCGTCGACCACGTCCTGGCCGACTTCCAGCCATTCCTTGTGCATGTGGTGGTCTTCGATCTTATCGACCCGCACCGGCTGGAAGGTGCCGGCGCCCACATGCAGGGTGACGAACGCCTGCTCCACGCCCTTGGCCGCGATCTGCGCCAGCAGGCCCTGGTCGAAATGCAGGCCGGCCGTAGGCGCGGCCACGGCACCGGCGCGTTCGGCGTAGACGGTCTGGTAACGCTCACGGTCGGCGCCTTCGTCCGGGCGGTCGATATAGGGCGGCAACGGCATGTGGCCGACACGCTCGAGCAGCGGCAGCACCTCTTCGCCGAAACGCAGCTCGAACAGCGTGTCGTGCCGCGCCACCATCTCGGCCTCGCCGCCGCCGTCGATCAGCAACTGGGTGCCCACCTTGGGCGCCTTGCTGGCCCGCACGTGGGCCAGCACGCGGTGGCTGTCGAGCACGCGCTCGACCAGCACTTCCAGCTTGCCGCCGGAGGCTTTCTGGCCGAACAACCGCGCCGGAATCACCCGTGTGTTGTTGAACACCATCAGGTCGCCCGGGCGCAGGTACTCGAGCAGATCGGTGAATTGCCGATGCGCCAACGCCCCGCTCGGCCCATCGAGGACCAGCAGGCGGCTGCCGTGGCGCTCGGCCAAGGGATGGCGAGCGATGAGGGAATCGGGGAGTTCGAAGGAGAAATCGGCGACGCGCATGATCAGGTTCGGTTCGACAAAGCCGGGAAGTTTAGCCCACTGAGTGAAAATTGACTATGAAACACGATTGACCGACGGACGGAGCCTCTCTATACTGCGCCGCGTTGGCCCTGATGGCGGAATTGGTAGACGCGGCGGATTCAAAATCCGTTTTCGAAAGGAGTGGGAGTTCGAGTCTCCCTCGGGGCACCATGTACATAGTTCCAAACTTCCCCAGGAAGCCAGGAGCAACGAAGAAACCGGCCACTGAGCCGGTTTTTTTGTGCCTGCCATTTTGCTGTGCTTCGGGCAACTGCCAAATCCATCGCTATGGCGTTTGCCGGTGCTGACTCCCTCGCCGCCAGCTCCCGCACCGCCCCTATCGCCCAGCTGCCATTCATGGCTTATGCCTCACGGGAATGGCAATTGGCAGCAAGCCTTCAACCATGCGTCAACGATGTGAGGGCAAAGCCAAAATGTAGGCATGGATGCCTACCCAGCAATCAAGCTTGCGCGGGCCCGCCACCGTTCCGAGGCTTAAGGGTTGTCCTGCTTATAGGTATGGTCGGGGTTGATGACCATTTCCTTCGCGAGAGCATCCAGTTCTTCGCTGTGATAAAGATCCAGGCACTTCAAGAAATCGAACCGGACACCTTTGACTTCATCCTCGACCAGTGGATTTTCATAGTCCCTGGCCAGATAGCTATTCACCAAGGCTTTGACCTTATCCGGACTCTTCTCCAAGTCATAGTACGTCCAGTCGCGCAAGGCGCTGACACTACTTCCGGCATCGGTCGAAGCGCCCTTGTCATCCGCATAGGCGTTTGCCACGCAGGTCGCGAACACCATGTCTTTATAGTTCTGCCCGTAGCTTCGCTCGATACTTTGTGGGGACGAGTGAACATCAGCTGCGCAGGCCGGCAGCGCGGTCAGCGTACAAGCCAGGAAACCCAAGAACCCTTTCATCAAATCAAGCTCCAGAAATTCGCCCGGTCCGTACGATAGGTGACACCTGGCTCATTGAAATAACAATGGTCGTAGCACGTAGTGCCATCGAACAACGTCGCATGGCCTTGCGCGTCACCCCAGCCAGACACCTCAAAAAGTACTACACCCCTCTTGCCAGCCAGGGCGCCGCCGCCAGTGGGCGGGTATTTGACCACATCCGGCTTGCCCCACTTGGACTCCAGGAACGTGATCAGATTCTTCACCCGGAAAAAATATTGCCGCTGGTCTCCCCCTGACACCGTCTGCCCCGGAATCTTGGGAATGGTAAGCCCTGCCTGGTTCAAGATGTAGCTCATGCGTACGGCGCAGGTATTGCTCCACTTCTGGGAGGGGTCTGGATTATTGATGTTTTTTTCGACATACCCTCCGATCAAGGTCGCGACCTTTAACCCCGAGTTAGCCGGATCGTAGATTTTCTGAGACGCCGCCCAAGCAGCTGCGAAAGAAGGCCTAGCCATTATTCATCCTTGCTGAAAACCATTGATGAAGGCAAATGGAGTACACGACATCAAGAACGGGCCTTCCTTAATACGACCCCATGCACGCGACACGTGGAAATCTATCACTGCGTCCAAGAAACCGGCAAGCCATGCGGCATCCTTCGATCCGGACATTGCAGACCGCCGGGTTCGGGCAGAAATAACCTATTGTCGAATCGAGTAAGTTTGCATGAGGGCATGACACTACTCCGCCACATACTGGCCATCGGAGCACAGCTTGTTATCAATTGGCCATTGCCAAGTGTTCGCTTTCGCTATCGTAGCCTCGAGCTTAATTACCACTCTGCTGAACACTCGCCCATCCTTATCTTACTGAGGCAGCCGTGTACTGCATCGCCTGGCAAGCACCCGCTGCACTTCCAAAGTGTCAGGCAATTGCCAGCTACTCAAATCGTTGAAAAAAGCCAAGCGCGCGGCTGCGCGCTTGGCCTTTCGATTGTCTAGCAACTCCTTGACGATAGGTCGAAGGTGGCCGAAGAACCCTCAGGCGCTACTTCCCGCCCCCAATCTTCCACTTGAAGTGCACCATCCCCCACACCAGGCCAATCACCGCCGACAAGGTCGACGCGCACAACACGCTCAACTTGGCCACCGCCAGCAGGTGCGCATCGTCGAAGGCCAGGCCCGCGATGAAGATCGACATGGTGAAGCCGATACCGGCCAGCAAGCCCACCAGCACCACCCCGCCCCACTTCACGTTCTGCGGCAGGGTGCACAGGCCGCTGCGCACCAGAACGAGCGTGGCGAGGAAGATGCCCACCGGCTTGCCCAGCACCAGCGCCATGACCACGCCGTAGGCGACGGAGAAGCTGATCGGCACGTCCAGCTGTGCGCCCTGCACGTTCACCCCGGCGTTGGCCAAGGCGAACAGCGGCATGATGGCGAACGCCACCCAAGGGTGCAGGCGTTCCTGCACCCGCTGCACCGGCGGCACCACTTCGCGCTCGGCCAGACGGATCTGCTTGAGTGGCGTGGAGACCTTCTTCTCGCCCTGGTCGACGCGGTGCAGCAAGTCGCGGAACGCCTTGGACATGAGGTCGAGCGGCCGCTCGTGGGACGGCGCGGAACGCACCGGCGTGATCAGGCCCAGCACCACGCCGGCCAGGGTCGGGTGCACGCCCAACTTGAGCAGGCCGGCCCAGACGATCACGCCCGGCACCACATAGGCCCAGGCCGTGCCGATGCCCATGCGCTGCATGAGCAGCACCAGCGCAAGGCCTGCGCCGGCGATGCCGAGCCCGGCGAAGTCCAGGCTGGCGGTGTAGAACACGGCGATGATCAGGATCGCGGCGATGTCGTCGATGATCGCCACGGCCAGCAGGAAAATACGCAGGTTGGCCGGAATCGACTTGCCCAGCAGCGCCAGCACACCGACGGCGAAGGCGATGTCGGTGGCGGTCGGCACCGCCCAACCGTGGCTCGAGGGCAGGCCCCAGTTGTAGGCGAGATAGATACCGGCCGGCACCAGCACCCCGCCTAGGGCGGCGCCCAGAGGCAAGGTGGCCATGCGTGCGTTGGACAGAGCGCCGTCCTGGATTTCCTGGCGGATTTCCATGCCGACCACCAGGAAGAAGATGGTCATCAGGCCATCGTTGACCAGAAAGTGCAGCGACTGGCCCAGGCTCAACGAGCCGATGCTGAGCACCACCTGGGTGTGCCAGAAAGCTTCGTAGGAGGCACTGGCCGAGCTGTTGGCCCAGATCAGTGCGGCGATCGCGGCGATGACCAGGGCGATACCGCTGACGGCTTCGATGTGGGCGAAACGCTCGAACGCGGCCAGGGCCTGGCTGGTGAGACGCTGCGGACGGGGAATGACGGTGGATGCGGGAGTATTGGGTGCGGGCACGTTGACGCCTCACCAGCGGCCCGACCGGTGTTGGATATTTAACCTGCGAGCCAGCGACATGCCTTACGCACCCAGGCGGCATTGTAGGCCCGGCGCCGGCCTGGTGCAAAAGGCTGCGGTCGGGAAGAGGGCCAATTTCCATGGCCCTGGCCCGATTGTGGATTTTTCTTACACGGCCATGGCGTGGAGGCGGATGACCAAGCTCCGCTCGATCCGATAGAGGATTCGTTGAGCCTTCCACGACTACGGTCTCCCCTTCCGGCTCACGCGCACGGCCTGGATTGGTCATCCAATCCAGTCTAAGCCACTCCCGTAATAAATCCTTACAGTCTGCCCACACCGGCATACGGCATACCACTCGGCGGATTCTATGCCTACCATCGCTAATTTCGATTGGCAATAGCTATGTGCCACCATTACCCTCCCTTCCATTGGACCTAATCCATAAGTTATGCATGCCGATAGCCTTCGTCATGCTGCCCATCTACCCCTCCAGAATCCAAATCATGAAATCGACTGTGCCCTGCCTCGCAGCACTGATGCTGTTGAGTGGGTGCAATGGAATGCCCACCAGTTCGTTCGCTTCAAACCCCACCTATGACCAAGCGTTTGTCGTCTATTCCGGCGGCCCGCTGCCGCTGCTGCTGATGGCCTCGGCCATCCAGTGGAACGAGGACTACGCCGTTACGGCCAAGCACACGCCCTTCCTTCCAGGAGTGGTGCACGAAGGCCTGGGCGATATCGTGTTCTTCCGTCACAAGGCCAAGCAGATTCCACAATGGCGCCAGTTCGTGCCAGGCGAGTCGGTTACGGCCGTAGGCTTCAATGGGCTGGCGATGCCCGTGCAAGGCCATGGCCACGCGTTGACCTCGCTGGTGCGCCTGCCGGGGACCGGCGGCGGGGTGTTCTATTCCGTGCATGACGGCCCGTTGGTCAAGGGCATGTCAGGGGGGCCGTTGTTCGCCGACGACGGCAAGGTGGTCGGCATCAACGTCGCTTACATAGACAAGGACGGTATCGACGCCGCTCGCCGCCCGGACCTGGCCAAGGCCAAACGCATCAGCGTGTTCATGCCCTACGCCGAGATAGACCGGGAATGGCAACGCTACCAGTACAAACTGGCGCACCAGGGCGCCGAGCCGAAGCGGCCGCAGCCGATCGCGGCACTGGTCGCCAAGGCGCCCGGCAACTGATCGCCAGCGGTCGCGCCTCTGCATCTGGCGCGGCGCGTGCGCCTCAGACCGACGCTGCCGACGCCTCGTTGGCCAGCACGAAACCGGCCAGGACCACCCGGTTGCGGCCGCCGTGCTTGGCTTGGTAAAGGGCCATGTCGGCGGCGTGCAGCCACGCGTCGGCACTCACCAGCGCCGGGCCATGGGCGGCTACGCCGATGCTCAAGGTCACGCGCAGTTGGCCTAACTCCGGGTGACGGAAGTCTTCGACGGCCTGGCGCAGGCGCTCGAGGATCTCCTGCGCCTGTACGGTGGAGGTTTCCGGCAACAATACGCAGAACTCGTCGCCGCCATAGCGCGCCATCGGGTCGCGTTTGCGTAGTTGCGCGGCAAGGGTGGCGCTGATGGTGCGCAGGATACTGTCGCCCACCAAGTGCCCGTAGGTGTCGTTGATGTGCTTGAAGTGGTCGACATCGATCAGCGCCAGGTGCGTGGGGACCGCTTGCGCGCGGCAGCGCTCGAACTCGCGCAGCAGCAAGTCTTTCAAGGCCCCATGGTTGGTCAGGCCGGTCAGGCTGTCGGTCTGGCTCAGCCGAGCTAGGGCACGCTTGTGCTGATTGAGCTGGGTCATCACTTGGTAACAGACCATGCCGACGGCGATGGGGTAGATGAGCAGGATCGGCAAGCATGCCAGCATCTGTTGCTGGGTGGTCGGCGGTAGCAACGGCGGGCCGTATAGCCATAACCCCACGACTATGCCCATGGCCTGCGCGGCAAAGGTCTTGACCAGCATGTGCCAACCGCCGGCGGCGATCTTGTCCATGGCGATCATCGACAGGACGATCACGCTGGGCAGCGGGTTGAGGCCCATCACTCCCACCCAGGCACCGCCGGCGAAACCGTCGAACAGCAGGTTGCGCTGTTCGGTACGGAACGGGTTGGCCGATCTGCGCGCCAGCTGAAACGCCACATGCGGCCAGACGAAGCCGTGCGCTAGCAGCAGCAACCAGAGCCAGGCGCCGGGCTGCAATGGCCAAATGCCGATCGCCACGCAGAAGAAGCCCAGACCGGTGCCGATGGCGCGCGGCAGATACATGCGCCTGGCGAACGACAGACCCTTACCGGCGGGCTGATGCATGGATGAGTACCGAATGGATGGGGTGTCGGGTTTCGACACGGATGGAAGTAAAGGTGGCCAGGCCACAGGAAGGCATTGTGCCATCACCACTTGAATCGGTACACATCTGCACAAAGGCTTACGCGAACCTTGTTCCCTTAGTGGCGTCGGATGCTCACTGTTCATGCACACGAGGTCGTGCCTTGAAAGATTTCATTGCCCGCAAAGTCCATCTGGTGACGAAAACCTTCGGCTACATCGGTTGGTCGTTGTTCTGGCTGCTGATCTGGGACGTGGTCGTCACCATCGATTTCATGCTGTTCCTCAACAGCAAGTTCAACTTGCCGCTGATTCCGCTCACCCTGCTCGGCTCGGCGCTGGTGGTGCTGGTGAGCTTTCGCAACAGCAGTGCCTACAACCGCTGGTGGGAAGCGCGCACCTTGTGGGGTGCGATGGTCAACAACTCGCGCAGTTTCGCGCGGCAGGTACTGACCTTGGTCGACGATAGCGACGAGCGTCTCAACCCGGTCAAAGCCACCCTGCTGCGTCGCCAGGTGGCCTACGTCAACGCCCTGGCCGCGCAGCTCAAGGGCGAACCCTGCCGCCCGGAACTGACGGCGTTCATCCCGCACACCGAATTCGAGCGGCGCAACGGCTCGAACAATTTCGCCAACGACATCCTTGCCGGTTCCGCCGCGCTGTTGGCGAACGAATACAAGGCCGGTCGGCTCGACAGCATCCGCCTGGCGCGGCTGGAGTCGACCATGGTCGACATTTCCAACGCACAGGGCGGTATGGAGCGTATCGCCAACACACCCCTGCCCTTTCCCTACGTGTATTTCCCGCGGCTGTTCATCAGTTTGTTCTGCCTGATCGTGCCAGTGGGCATCGTCGAATCGCTGGGCTGGTTCACGCCGCTGGCTTCGACCGTGGTCGGCTTCATGCTGCTGGCCATCGAGCGCATCGGCACCGACTTGCAGAGCCCGTTCCGCGCCAGCGAACACCAGATCAAGATGGACACCATCTGCGAAACCATCGAGCGCAACCTGGAGTCGATGCAGCGCGAAGCGCTGTGCGACGAGCCGGTGCCGGAACTGGAGCGGGTCTAGCCTTCGGGGTTGGCCAGCTGCTCGAGTTCGCTGGCGCGGTCGCGGGTCATGTCTTTGACGCACATCGAGGCATCGACCCGAGACAGGGTGCCGCCGCCCAGGCTGCCATGGAAGCTGCAATTGGCATCACGGTAGGCCAGCCAGCTTCGCTGGACCGTGCGCAGGGTTTGCTTCTGCTCGGTGTCCAGCTTGCCCATCAGTTGTTTGTAGGCGGCGTTGAGGCGCTTGTCCTGGGCCTCGTGCTCGGTCTGGATGCAGGTCAGCATCAGCGTCGTGCTGGAGGCGGTGTCGATGCATTGGGTGTAGGCCGCAGAATCCTCTGCCGCCTGCGCGCCGGTGGCGGTGAGCAGCAACGCCAGGCAGGCGCCGGTCAGGGAACGAAGAACCATGTGAACTCCTTTCGATTGGGTGGAAGGGCCGTCTGCCCGGCGCGCAAAAAGCGAGCGCCGGCCAATTCGGCGCCACGGATCGCACGCGTGGATGCGGGTGCCATCGGCCCTGGCCGCGCAGTGTAGCGCTGCCCTGCTCCGGGTGCAGCGCCTCGGCTACCGCGTTTAGGCCACCGGCGGCTCCAGCAACAGACCGTACAGCCCCGAATCGGACAACTCCCCCGCCACGCACCAACGCGCCCGCAGGGTGCCTTCGAGCACGAACCCCTGCCGCTCCAACGTACGCGCCGAGCCCTCGTTACGCGGGTCGATCTCGGCCTCCAGGCGGCGCAGGTGCAGGGTGTGAGCCAGGTAATCGATGAAACAGGTCAGGGCTTCGTCCATGTAGGCGCGCCCTTGCACGGCCGTGGCCAGGCAGTAGCCGATCTCGCCACGGCGCGACACCTCGTCGAGGTTGAACAACTGCACCATGCCGATCAGTTCGCCGTTGTCGCGGCGGTACATGCCCAGCTTCAGTTGCTGGCCCGCGAGATAGGCCTGGTGGTCATCCGCCAACGCCGCCTGCGCCTCGGCCACGCTTTGCCACGGCGCGTGGTGCCAATATCGCATCACCTGTGGGTCGGCCATGATGGTCAACCAGGCCTGCGCATCGTCCTGGGTCATGGGGCGCAGTTGCAGGCGCGGGCTTTCCAGGCAGAGATCGAGGGGGAAACTGCGAAGCTGGGTCAAGCCGGACCTCCTTGGCATGTGCGGTCATGTGACCGGGTAGTGTCGGCCGACCGGGCACGCCGAGCGCCCCGGCCTTGGTCGAATGGACACGCCGATGCTACCTCGCCACGCCGGTGTCACGCCACGCGCGCGCCGTCGTCATCCGGCCAGTGCGGCTCGTTGGCGCCGGGCGGCGTCAGCGGTGGCAGGCCGTAGGCCGCGCGGGCCTTGTCGCAACTGGGGTTGTGCACGCCTTCGACCCATGACGCTTCGAACTCCCGACAAGGCGTCGAGCGGTTGGCGTAGATGCTGCAGCCCACCTGCTTGCCGATCTCGCCTTGCAGGCTGGTGCAACGACAGGGCTTGGCGTCGGTGCCGATCATGGCCACCCGTGAGGGGCTGATCTGCACCACCAGATCGTCGGGCACCAAGCCGCCGGACGACTGGCATTCGCCCCAGAAGAAGGACACACGGAAGTACCCGCAGCAGGCGCCGCAGTCAAGGCAAGGGTTGTTTTCGGACATGATGCCACGGAGAGGGAAGGATTGAGGGAAGCGGGCCTGGCCCGCCGCTCTTTGTAATCCAAGCCCAGGCGGCTGAGAAGAGGGGCGATGAAAAATAAATGGGCAGCCGATAGCTGGTCGAATCGGCCCCACCACGGGTCGATACCCGTGGCGAGGCGAAAGCCTACTTGTGGATCAGGCCATCGGCCCGGAACATCTGCCGAATGCCACGAATGGCCTGGCGGATGCGGTCCTGGTTCTCGATCAGGGCGAAGCGCACGTGGTCGTCGCCGTAATCACCGAAACCGATGCCCGGCGACACACAGACCTTGGCCTCGGCCAGCAGCTTTTTGGCGAACTCCAGCGAACCCAGGTGCGCATAGGCCTCGGGGATCTTGGCCCAGACGTACATCGACGCTTTGGGGTTCTCGACCATCCAGCCCAGCTCGTGCAGCCCCTTGACCAGCAGGTTGCGCCGCTGGCGGTACTGCTCGGCGATGTCGCGCACGCATTGCTGGTCGCCTTCCAGGGCCGCGATGGCCGCCACCTGCAGAGGCGTGAAGGTGCCGTAGTCGTGGTAGCTCTTGATCCGCGCCAGAGCACTGACCAGCTCGGGGTTGCCGACCATGAAGCCGATGCGCCACCCGGCCATGTTGTAGCTCTTGGAGAGGGTGAAGAACTCCACGGCAATGTCTTTGGCGCCGGGCACCTGCATGATCGACGGCGCCTTCCAGCCGTCGTAGACGATATCGGCGTAGGCCAGGTCGTGGATGACCAGCACGTTGTACTGCTTGGCCAGCGCCACCACGCGCTCGAAGAAGTCCAGCTCGACGCACTGCGCAGTGGGGTTGGAGGGGAAACCCAGGATCATCATCTTCGGCTTGGGGATCGACTCGCGGATCGCCCGCTCCAGCTCGTTGAAGAAGTCCACCCCCGGCACCAACGGCACCGAACGCACCTGGGCACCGGCGATCACCGCGCCGTAGATGTGGATGGGGTAGCTGGGATTGGGCACCAGCACCGTATCGCCCTGGTCGAGGGTGGCCAGCATCAGGTGCGCCAGACCTTCCTTGGAGCCGATGGTGACGATGGCCTCGTCGTCCGGGTCGATGTCAACCTCGTAGCGGTCCTTGTACCAGCGGGAAATGGCGCGGCGCAGGCGTGGGATACCGCGGGAGGTGGAGTAGCCGTGGGTGTCGTCGCGCTGCGCGACCTGTACCAGTTTCTCGACGATGTGCGGCGGCGTGGCGCCGTCGGGGTTGCCCATGCTCAGGTCGATGATGTCCTCGCCACGGCGGCGGGCGGCCATCTTGAGTTCGGCGGTGATGTTGAAGACGTAGGGAGGAAGACGATCGATGCGCGCGAAACGGCGCGGCGAAGGGGTATCAGCCATGGAAGCCTCTAAGACGTAAGCGCCCGGAACCGTCCGAGCGACGTTGGCCACTGCGGTGGCCGAAACAGACGATACTGCCGTTCGACCACTCTTGCAAAGCGATATTTCTTGTTTAAGGCATCAATTCAGGCTTTTTTAATTGAAATCAGTTTCATGGATAGCGCTTGCACATCATCGCAGGTGTCGGTAGCTGTCCACGCTGATCTGCGTTGCATGCAATCCTTCGCAAGGCTCGAGCGAATCGCCGGTGATCTTGCTGAACAGGGTATCGCCGATGCCCAAATGCACCAGCCGATCGTCCGGCTCTCCCTCGGTCATCATCGTATAGGACACCGAGCGCATGGCCACGTACTGCCCGTCGTCCTGGACCATCTGCTGGTGGTGGCCCATCAGTTGCCGATCGTCCAAGCCCAGCGTTTTATCCAGCTTCGTACCCCAACGCGCCAGGCACACCTCGGCGAAATGCCGCACCACCAGGCCCGGCGCTTTCAGCGCATCGCCCTCGCCATCGCCATGTATCGAAGCATTGCCGACCAGCGTGGCGTGACGACCGGGCATCGGATAGACGTGCAGGTGCGTCGTCGATTCGACCTTGGGAATCACGCAGGCGAAACCTTTGGAGCGCTCGTCGCGCGAGTAGAAGCCCACATACTCCTGGACGTTTTCTGCCAGCTCGACCCGCTCGGTGCACATGTTGCCCACCCCCGGCACCGGGTCGATGGCGAAGATGCTCACCGGCACCGCGCTCAACTCCGGATCTTGGGCCATGGCGTTGGCCAGCATGTGACAACTGATCCCGCCCCTGCTCCAGCCCACCAGGTTCACGCGCTCCGGAATCACCGACTTGCGGAACTGCTTGATGATCTGCTCCTGCAACTGCTGTGGCGTGGTCTTGCGTTCGCCATAGTCGTAGGTGCGCCAGAACCAACTGCCCGTTTCGCTGGGCGGCGGGATTTCGACGCCGGCGCTCTGCAGCTTCTGGTACTCCTCTTCGCTCAAGTGCTGGCGCTGCCAGTCGGCCTTGCCCTTGATGACCTGAAGGGCATGCTGGACGTTTTCCTCCCAGCCCTTGCCGAACAGCTGGCCGGTCCAGTTGAAGTAGCGTCCGGGTTCGACGAACAGCTGGTCGTCCTGAAGATTGCCGCTGCCCGGCCCGTCCATGACGATCCAGTCGGCGAACTCGCGGCCCTGGTCATGGCTGGCCAGGGTCGAGACCAGCTCGCCGTTCCAGTAGTTGGCGTTGTGGGCGTCGAAGCTCTGCGAGCCGGTGCCACAAAAATATACGGTGAATACGCTCATGGGTTTGCGTCCTGATCAGTAAGGAGGCGCAAGACTGGAACGATTTTCGCCGCCACCGCAGAGGGAATCGCGCGCATAAAAAAACCCTGACACCAGGCCAGGGTTTTCGATTACCGCACTGTCGTCACCGCGCGTAGGTCATCAGCACATCGGCAGCGGTCTGGCTGTCCACCGACATCATCAGGCTCAGGGCCATGACGGTGAGGATGGAGAAGCCGAACACCTTGCGTGCCCACTTGCTGTCGTCCTGGGCCTTGTAGCCGCCCCAGGCCATGTACAGCCAGTACAGGCCCATCGCCGCCGCTACTACCAGATAGCCGATACCGGCGTATCCGCCGAGGGTCAGCATGAGGGTGGCCAGCACGAAAGCCAGAATGTACAGCAGGATCTGCTTCTTCGCGGCCAGCACGCCACGCGCCACCGGCAACACCGGAATGTTGGCGGCGCGGTAGTCGTTGAAGCGGAAGATGGCGATGGCGAAGCTGTGCGGCATCTGCCACAGGCTGAACATCACCAGCAGGGTCACGGCGGCCAGGTCGAAGCTGTTGCTCACGGCGCAGTAACCGATCACCGGAGGCATGGCACCGGACAGGCTGCCGACCAAGGTGCCGTGCACCGATTTGCGCTTCAACCATAGGCTGTAGAAGCCGACGTAGACCACGAAGCCTGCCAGCGCGCAGTAGGCCGCCAGCGGGTTGGCCTGGACGTACAGCAAGCCGAAGCCGGCCACGCCCAGCAGCGTCGCGTAGACCAGCGCCACGGTCAGGGACATACCGCCCTGGACCATGACGCGGTTCTTCGTACGCTCCATCTTCTGGTCGATGTCGCGGTCGATGCAGTTGTTGAACGCACAACCGGAAGCCACCACCAGGCACGTACCGACGACCACTGCCAACAGCAGCGTGAAGTCGATGTGGCCCTTGGCAGCCAGAAAGAAACCGCCTGCCACGGAAATCACGTTGCCGAAAATGATGCCGGGCTTGGTGATCTGGATGAAGTGCTTCACGGACATGCAGTCTTACCTCACTTGGCCATCATTTCGAAGTGGATGCTGAAAATGATCCACAGCGACAGGCCGACCAACAGTGCGATCACCATGATGGTGAAGAGGAACGTCGTCAGGTTGTTGCGTTGCGCTTTCGAGCGGTCCATGTGCAGGAAGTAGAACAGGTGAACTACGACCTGGACGACGGCGAGCGCGACGATGACCAGGATGGTCGTGCTCTTGGTCAGGTTGAACATGCCCGGGTACATCGCCATCGCGAACGGAATCGCGGTCAGGATCACCGACAACACGAAGCCGATGGCGTAAGACTTCACGCTACCGTGGTTGTCTTCGTGGTGCGTGTCGTGTGCATTGGCCATTACAGAACCCCCAGCAGGTAGACGACGGTGAAGACGCAGATCCAGACCACGTCCAGGAAGTGCCAGAACAGGCTCAGGCAGCTCATGCGGGTCTTGACGCTCGGCGTGATGCCTTGAGTCTGCAGCTGGTACATCAGTACCGCCATCCAGATCAGACCCGAAGTCACGTGCAGACCGTGGGTGCCTACCAGGGCGAAGAAGCCCGACAGGAAGCCGCTACGGGTCGGCCCGAAGCCCTCGTTGATCAGGTGGTGGAACTCGTAGATTTCCATCCCGATGAAGCCGGCACCGAACAGGAAGGTGACGGCCAACCAGCCCAGCACACCGGCCTTGTTGCCCTTGAACATCTGCAGCATGGCGAAGCCGAAGGTGATACTGGACAGCAGCAGCAACCCGGTTTCGACGGCCACGAATGGCAGTTCGAAGATGTCGTGACCCGACGGGCCGCCGGCAAAACTGCCGGACAGCACCGCGTAGGTGGCGAAGAGCGACGCAAACAAAATGCAGTCGGTCATCAGGTAGAGCCAGAAACCGAAGACGGTCATCTGGCCCGAGTCGTGGTGGTGATCGTCGTGACCATGGTCGTGACCATGATCACCAGCGTGGATTACATGACTGGACATTGATTAAACCCGTTCAAACGTTTCGACACGAGCGCTACCGGTAGGTACGCCGGCGAGCTGCAGGGCCCGTTGACGTTCACCTTCGATGCGCGCGACTTCCTCGGCAGGCACCATGTAGCCCTGGTCGTCACGTGCAGCGTGGCGAACGAAGACTGCGATGGTCGCAACCAGGCTGACGCCGACCAGCCACCAGATGTGCCAGACGAAGGCGAAACCGAAGACCGCCAGCAACAGGCCCATGAACACACCGGTGGAGGTGTTGTTCGGCATGTGGATCGCTTCGTACTTGGCCGGAGCCTTGTACGCAACGCCCGCATCCTTGGCTTCGTGCCAGGCGTCCAGGCCGACTTTTTCCGGCATGGTGGCGAAGTTGTAGAACGGTGGTGGCGACGAAGTCGACCATTCCAGGGTACGGCCGCCCCATGGGTCGCCCGACACGTCCAGGTTCTGGTTGCGGTCGCGAACCGATACGTAGAGCTGGATCAGCTGGCAGGCGATACCGCAAGCGATCAGCGCGGCACCGGCGACGGCGACGTACAGGTAGGGTTCCCACAGTGGGTTGTCGGTGTGGTTCAGACGACGGGTCATGCCCATGAAGCCCAGCGCGTACAGCGGCATGAACGCCACGTAGAAGCCGGAGATCCAGAACCAGAACGCGGCCTTGCCCCACTTCTCGTTCAGGGTGAAACCGAACGCTTTCGGGAACCAGAACGCGAAGCCTGCGATGTAACCGAAGACGGCGCCACCGATGATCACGTTGTGGAAGTGCGCGATCACGAACAGGCTGTTGTGCAGCACGAAGTCCGCGCCCGGTACGGCCAGCAGTACGCCGGTCATGCCACCGATCGAGAAGGTGACCATGAAGCCCAGGGTCCACATCATCGGCGGGGTGAAGCGCACACGGCCTTGGTACATGGTGAACAGCCAGTTGAACAGCTTCACACCGGTCGGGATGGAGATCAGCATCGTCGCCAGGCCGAAGAAGGTGTTGACGCTCGCGCCGGCACCCATGGTGAAGAAGTGGTGCAGCCAGACCGCAAAGCCGAGGATGGCGATCGCACCCGATGCGTAGATCATCGCGTGGTGGCCGAACAGGCGTTTGCTGGAGAACGTCGAGGTGACTTCCGAGAACACGCCGAAGGCCGGCAGGATCAGGATGTAGACCTCAGGGTGACCCCACGCCCAGAACAGGTTGACGTACATCATCGGGTTCCCACCAAGCGAGTTGGTGAAGATGTGGAAGTCCAGATAACGGTCAACGGTCAGCAGTGCCAGTGCGGCGGTCAGGATCGGGAACGAAGCCACGATCAGGACGTTCGCCCAGGTGCAGGTCCAGGTGAAGATCGGCATGTCCATCAGTTTCATGCCAGGCGCGCGCATCTTGGCCACGGTGACCAGGAAGTTCACGCCGGTGAGCGTCGTGCCTAGACCCGATAGCTGTAGCGCCCAGATGTAGTAGTCGACACCTACCCCCGGACTGTACTCGATGCCGGACAGCGGCGGATACGCGACCCAACCGGTCTTGGCGAACTCGCCGACACCCAGGGAGACGTTGACCAGGATGACGCCTGCGACCAGTAGCCAGAAGCTCAGGGAGTTCAGGAACGGGAAGGCAACGTCGCGCGCACCGATCTGCAGAGGCAGGGCCAGGTTCATCAGGCCGGTGAAGAACGGCATCGCCATGAAGATGATCATGATCACACCGTGGGCGGTGAAGATCTGGTCATAGTGCTCAGGCGGCAGATAGCCTTCGGAGCCACCGGTGGCGAGGGCTTGCTGGGAACGCATCATGATGGCGTCGGCGAAGCCGCGCAGCAGCATGACCATGGCGACGATGATGTACATCACGCCGATCTTCTTGTGGTCGACCGAAGTCAGCCACTCGCTCCACAAGTAGTTCCACTTGCGGAAGTAGGTGATGCCACCTGCCACAGCGATACCGCCGAGCGCGATGATGGCAAGCGTCACCATCACGATCGGCTCGTGATACGGTATCGCCTCCAGACTTAATTTACCGAACATCTCTTACTCCTCTGCCCCGGCAGCTGGTTGCTTACTCGAATCCACACCCTGGGTTGTGGCCAGATCCTTGCTGCCTTCTTTTTCGTGGCTAACACGGCCGCGGTTCATGCCTTCGTACTTGTCGACGATCAGCTGGAACTGCTCAGGCGATGCCTCGCTGTACAGCACGACTGGATTGTTTTCAGTAGGTTTGGCCAAGGCCTCGTAGGTGGCCTTGTCCAGCTTCAACGGCGAACGCTTCACTTCGGCGACCCATGCATCGAAGTCAGCCTGGGAAGTGGCCGTCGCCTTGAACTTCATGCCGGTGAAACCGGCGCCGCTGTAGTTGGCGCTGATACCGTCGAATACACCTTCCTCGTTGGCGATCAGGTGCAGCTTGGTGGTCATGCCCGCCATCGCGTAGATCTGGCCACCCAGGCCCGGGATGAAGAACGAGTTCATCACGGCATCGGAGGTGACGCGGAAATTGATCGGGGTGTTGGCCGGGAAGTTGATCTTGTTCACCGTGGCAATGCCTTGCTCGGGATAGATGAACAGCCATTTCCAGTCTAGCGCGACCACGTCGATCTGCACCGGCTTGACGTCGGAGTCGAGCGGACGGTACGGGTCCAGGCGGTGCGTGGACAGGTAGGTGACATAACCCAGGGCGATGATGATCAGGATCGGGATGATCCACACCGCAGCCTCGATCTTGGTCGAGTGCGACCAGTCGGGGGTGTAGGTGGCCGACTTGTTGGAAGCGCGATACTTCCAGGCGAAGGCCAGGGTCATGATGATGACCGGCACTACCACAAGCAGCATCAGGCCGGTTGCGATCAGGATCAGGTTCTTTTGCTCAATGCCGACCTGGCCCTTGGGGTCGAGCAGGGTCCAGTTGCACCCACTGAGTAAAAGCATGCCTAAAACGGGCAATATGCCAAACAGTCTGGGGTAACGCTTTTTACTCATCTCACGACCTCTAGATCAGCTTGCTTCAATGCAATTGTGTTTTGGTAGCCGACGTTCCTTCCTGCCAAACGCCAGCATTTCTTAGCTCGAATACGCGCCGGCCAATGATCCGACTGCAGGATTTGGCGAGGAACGTGTTCGACGGTGCTTTAGGTACTATAGGCAAACGGCCTGTGCTGCAGACCAAGTCCATTTGGTGCGAGAAAAACGCGGAGGGGTATCCGCCCGGAATCGCCGCAGGCGAAACTTGACGAAGTCAGCAAAAAGGAGCGCTGAGGCTTCCTTCTATCCTGCGACTCGCAAGCAGTTGCCGAACGGAAATTGGGGGCGATTGTAGTTAGCTAGCCAGACGGTGACTATGACTTATTGAGCAACAGTCCTTTACATAAACCGTAACAATAGGCCATGCAAAATCAACTTTGCGACAGTTTGTCGCACCCCCCACGAAGACCCTGAAAGCCTTTGGCGATGCGGCTTTCAGCGTTCTCGCAAGCGCCTCCGGGCTAGTTGCCGCCGTTGCCGGGGACTTCTTGAAAGCCCCCTGCCCTGCGGCATTTTGTCTAACCCTTGCGGCGGTTGCGCACGATGCCGAGCGGCACCAGCACCGCAGTGAGCACGAAGGCCACCAAGGCCCATTGCGCCAGCGACAAACCCAGGATCGGCGGGTAAGGCGTGCTGCAGAAACCGTCGACCTGGAACGCCAGAGGCCACAGCTTGGCGAGCGGCAAATCGTCGACGATCGGTTGCAGGGTATCGATGCCGCAACTGACCATGGGGTTGGCGAGTATATAGACATGGTTGCCCGCCGCAACAATCCCACCGATGGCACTGACCACCACCAGCGCCTCGCAGACCGTCAGGCTGCGCCGCCCGGGCATGGCCGCGCCGAGGAAGGCGAACACCGCGATGAACAGCAAGGCGTAGCGTTGCAGGATGCACAGCGGGCAAGGCGCCTCGCCCAAGACGACTTGCATGTACAGCGCACCGCCGATCAACGACAGGCAGATGACTCCAAGCAAAACCAGAAAGCGCCGTTCCCGGTTCAAGGTGGAGGAGAGTTCGTTCATTGCCGGGTCCTTCGGTGAAAGAGGCTTGGGTGGAAAATCACGGCGCACACCTGAGTCGCTAGGACTCGAAGTAGGTGAATCGGTTCAACGAAGGGGTCGATTCCGATACGCCCCAATGTCGGCAACCGAGGTTGCGACAGCGGGAGTGAAGAATACAGAGATTAATGAAGGATTAAAGGTAAACGAGAGGAAGGCGCTTTCATTTAAGACGCGCAGGAGTGTGGGTGCCAATATGGCCAGGATGGCGAGCAGTCAGAAGGTTTTACGGGGCGAAGCGGCACGTACGGCGCGTGCGAGGGCGATCGGTGACGCTACCGGGCCCTCGTGTGTGCGAATCTACTTTGATGAGCACCTATCGGGCGCAAGCCGCGCCCCAGGGCTAGGATCATGGACGTTTCTCGTTCAGCGACTCCTGCAGTGCGAGGGAGGCCGCCAGGCGGGTCACTTCCAGATCGTTGTCGGAATACAACCGCTGACCGGTCTCGTCTTCGATGCAAAACGCTTGGGTAACCCCTGACTCGCGCAGCTCTTCAGGGACATCGCTACCGTGGACCTTGATGACATGAATGGACATGACGCTCTCCTAACCAGGACGTTGAATCTTTTGGATGGAGGCGAACGGCGATAGGTTCGAACGGGGGTGGGGGTGATCCCGACCAACGGATTTGCGGGGATAGTTCCCTCGAAAAGATGTAATGCCGAGCGCTTTGCGGGTGCCGCCAAGGTCATGCCGACCCGCCGGTGTGAGCGATCAGATAGTCGATGAGCACGCGCACCTTCGCCGGCAAAAAGCGCGTCGGATGATAGAGCAACCAGATCTCGCCCTGGTACTTGCCTGGATCGAGCTCCCACTCGGGCAACACGTGGAGGACCGTTCCACGCAGCAGGGCGTCTCTGGCGATGAAGTCCGGAAGATTGGCAACGCCCAGACCACTCTCCGCGGCACTCAACCGTGCACCCGCATGGTTGGCGGCATAGCGGCCGCTGACCTGGACAGACTGCGTGCGGTCTGCGTGCCGTAGCCTCCAGCGATTGTCATCGGGCGTTTCACCCAGACACACGCACTGATGCCGGGCCAGGTCCGAAGGTACGCTCGGGGCGCCGTTCTTTTGTAAATAACCAGGGGATGCGCAAAGCAGCCAACGGACTCTGCCCAACGGCCGCCCGGCCAGCCCTTGCGGGGGGCGGTCGGTGAGACGGATCACCAGGTCCAGGTCATCTGCGAGCGGGTCGGCGTCGAGGTCGTTGAATACCAGTTGCACATCGATCTGCGGATGATGCTTTAGAAACTCGAGCACGAGCGGGTGCAGCACCGTGCGCGCGAACTGCGTAGGCGCGCTCAGCCTGACCCGCCCTTTAGGCGAAGCGGCGAGCTCGCCGGCCACATCCACCGCACTGTTGGCCGCTTCGAGCATCCGCGTGCAATGGCGGTACACCTCCATCCCGGATTCGGTCGGACGAATGCGCCGCGTCGTACGTTCCAGCAGCTGCGCACCCAACGATTGCTCGAGGCGCTTGATCTGCCGGCTCACCGACGAAGGCAGCATGCCGAGCTGGCGGGCCGCTTCCGAGAAGTTGCCTGCGTCGATGACGCGCACCAACAGCGCCATGTCGGCCAGGGATTCGTGCAACTGGGCAGGGGTCATCGTCGTATCGTCTGGGGGGATTTGTGCGAACGCAGCATAACTGATGTGCCAGACCGATGCGTTGTCTTGGCCTGTGTGCGGCTCGATACTGCCCGCCTCTACGACGGGGCCTGCCCATGAACGACCAGCGTAAATCGTTACTCATCAGCGACCTCATGCTGCTAGCCGTGGCAGTGGTATGGGGCACCAGCTACGGGGTCGTGAAATCGGCCTTGGTGTTCTACCCAGTGCTGGGGTTGCTCGCCCTGAGATTCACCCTCACCTTCGTCATCCTGAGCCCGGCGCTGCGGCAGCTGGCCGGACTATCGCTGCGCCAATACCTGGGCTTGCTGAGCACCGGGCTCCTGCTGCTGGGGATTTTTCTGAGCGAAACGTTCGGACTGCTCCATACCTCTGCCACGAATGCGGCGTTCCTCATCAGCCTTTGCGTGATGCTCACGCCCTTGGTCGAGTGGGCGTGGCTGAAAAGAAGGCCCACCCGGCTGGAGTGGTTGGCCGTGGGCATCTCCATGGTCGGGGCTGCGCTGATGGCACTGCACGGCGAGTTCGGAATGAACGTGGGGGATGCACTGATCTTGCTGGCCGCAGTGTGCAGAGCCGTGCAGGTATGCCTGGTCAAGCGCGTCGTGCAAAGCAGCCAGATTCCGGCCTTGGCTGTGACCGCACTTCAATCTGGGGTCGTTGCTTTGGGTTGCGTGCTGTTGGCGTTCATCGCCCTACCGGCGCCGGTGGAAAGCCTTGCGAAGGTCGCCGACCCTGTGGCGTTTTGGGGCTACGTGGCATACCTGGTACTGGCCTGCACGCTGTTCGCATTTTTTGCCCAGAACTACGCGATAAAGCGCAGCAACCCGACGCGGGTCTCGTTGTTGATGGGCAGCGAGCCCCTGTTCGGCGGGCTGTTCGCAGTGCTTTGGCTCAATGAGTCCGTGACCGCGCAAGGCTGGATAGGGGGCGGTTTGATCTTCGTGTCGTGCGTTCTGGCCAGTCGGAAATGGTCGTTCTGGCGGTTGAAGGCGGCGGCTTCCGTTGCCTGATGGCGCTGCATACCCGGCCATTGACTTCTCCCTGTCCCTCGCAGGAGTCGCCCCTACATCCGCAACGCCTGCAAGACCAGCGAAAACGCTGCCGAAGGCTGGCGCCGGCTCGGGTAATACAGATAGTAGCCGGCAAACGCCGGACACCAGTCTTCGAGCACCCGCACCAGCCTCCCCTCTTCCAGATGCGGCGCAAACTCTTCTTCCGGCAACCAGGCCACGCCCAGCCCCGCCAGCGCGGCATCGGCGATGTTGGGCGACGTGTTGAAGATCAATTGCCCCTCCACACGCACATTCACCTGACGGCCCTTGTTCTCGAAATCCCATACGTACAACCCACCCGAAGTTTGCATGCGTTGGTTGATGCATCGGTGGGCAAGAAGGTCCTTCGGCGTTTTTGGCTTGGGGCGGATAGCGAAGTATGCCGGCGATGCCACTACGGCCATGCGCAAGGGCGGGGTGATCGGCATCGCGATCATGTCCTTGTCGAGCGTATCGCCCATGCGCACGCCAGCATCGAAACGATCCGCGACGATATCGCGCAGTCCGTAGTTCACGTCGAACTCGATGTGCAAGTCGGGGTATTCGAGCAGCAGCGGCGTCAACTTGGGTAGCAGTGTGGTCCTCAGGATGTGGTCGCCGCTGGTGATGCGCACCGTGCCAGCAGGTTTGTCGCGCATCTGCGTCAGTTCGTCCAGTTCGGTCTGGATCGCGTCGAAGCGGTGCCCTGCCGCCGCCAGCAAACGCTCGCCCGCTGCGGTGAGGGAAAGGCTGCGCGTGGTGCGCGTCAGCAGACGAATCTGCAAGCGCGCCTCCAGACCGCTGATGGTCTGGCTCAACGCCGATTGGGTGATGCCGAGCACGGCAGCAGCGCGGGTGAAGCTACCTTCGCGGGCAACGGTCACGAACGCGAGCAAGTCGTTGAAATTGGGTTTGGCCATGACGGGAGTATTGCACAGCGGATTGATTAGCAGAGCTTATAGGCATATTCGCTATTGAGTAGCTAGTTCGATGGGCCTGCAACGTCGAAGATTGCAGGCATCGTCAACGGCGTGCGCAGTATCGGGATCACACTGGAACCAGATTCGCCCGTTCCGCTGCGTGCGCCATTCGCTTGTGCCCTTTCAAGCGCTATCGCCTACCGATGGAGCCCTCATGACCGCGCTGACCGAACCTTTCCCGGAGCATCCGAACACCCCTCCAACCGACCTCGCCCGCCGCGCCATGCTGCAAATGACCGGTACAGGCATCGCCGTGCTGGGCATCGGCGCTGCCCTGCCGAGCGCCACCCTCGCCGCAACCCCGCCGTCCCTCGAGAGGGACTGGGACAAAATCTTTCCCAAAAGCGGCCGGGTCGACCACCAGAAAGTTACCTTCAAGAACCGCTATGGCATCGCCCTGACAGCGGACCTGTACCGCCCACGCAACGCTAAGGGCGAAAGGCTCCCGGCACTCGCCGTGAGCGGCCCCTTCGGCGCGGTCAAAGAGCAGGCCTCCGGTCTCTATGCCCAGACCCTGGCCGAGCGCGGTTTCGTCACCCTCGCCTTCGATCCGTCGTTCACCGGTGAAAGCGGCGGTGAAACACGCAACGTCGCCTCCGCCGACATCAACACCGAAGACTTCAGCGCAGCCATCGACTTCCTCGGCTTGCAGCCTTACGTCGACCGCGACCGCATCGGCGTCGTCGGCATCTGCGGCTTCAGCGGCATGGCCCTCACCGCGGCCACCAGCGACTCGCGCATCAAGGCGCTCGCCACCGCTTCGATGTACGACATGTCACGCAGCATGAGCCGCAGCTACAAAGACAGCTACACGCCCGAACAGCGCCACGTCGTCATCGACTACCTGAGCCAGCAACGCTGGACCGACGCCGAACTCGGCAAACCCGCCCTGGGCTACCACGAAGTGCCTTTCGATGCACACGGCAACATCGTCAAAGGTCAGCGGGTATTGCCGGAAACCTTGCCGAACGATCCAGACCCGGTGTTGGCGGCCTT
This sequence comes from Pseudomonas sp. MLB6B, assembly GCF_054508135.1. Lineage (NCBI taxonomy): Bacteria > Pseudomonadati > Pseudomonadota > Gammaproteobacteria > Pseudomonadales > Pseudomonadaceae > Pseudomonas > Pseudomonas sp. MLB6B. Next base: position 4,562,883 of record NZ_CP199313.1, read on the forward strand.
CTTCGACTACTACCGCACACCGCGCGGCTTCCATCGCCGAAGCGTGAACTCCAGCACTGCCTGGACGGCCACTACGCCCGTGTCGTTCTTCAACTTCCCGATGTACGCCAACCTCGACATGATCGCGCCGCGCCCGCTGCTGTTGGTGGCCGGCGAGCACGCGCATTCGCGTTATTACTCCGAAGATGTCTACAACGCCGCGTCCGGGCCGAAGCAGTTGCTGATCGTACCGGGTGCGGACCACGTGGACTTGTACGACCGTCTGGACAAGATCCCTTTCGACGCACTGACGGCTTTCTTCCAGAAACATCTGGCCTGAACGGCGATGCCCTAACCTGTCGCAAACCTTCCTATCGAGCCAAGCCGCTGGCTGCTCCGCCTGACGGTGGAGGCGGCCAGTCGCCTTGCACCCTGCCCTACCCGACGAGTGATCCATGACCGACCAAAGCAACAGCCCCACCTGGGACGCCGTGGCGTCAGAGCGCAATTCGACATCCCAGGCCCACTGGAGCGGGGTCTTCGCAATGACCCTGTGCGTCTTCGCCCTCATCGCTTCCGAATTCATGCCCGTGAGCCTGCTCACCCCCATCGCCACCGACCTTGGGATCAGCCAAGGCATGGCCGGGCGCGGCATCGCCATCTCGGGCGCGTTCGCCGTCCTCACCAGTTTGTCGATCAGCTGGCTGGCCGGCAGCCTGGACCGCAAGACCATCCTGCTCGGCCTCACCGCCCTGATGGGCCTTTCCGGCGCCGTGGTCGCGCTGGCGCCGAACTACTTCGTCTACATGCTGGGGCGCGCCTTGATCGGCGTGGTGATCGGCGGCTTCTGGTCGATGTCGGCAGCGACGGCCATGCGCCTGGTGCCTGCCGCCCAGGTAGCCAAAGCGCTGGCGATCTTCAATGGCGGCAACGCCCTGGCCACGGTCATTGCCGCGCCGCTGGGCAGTTACCTGGGGGCAGTGGTGGGCTGGCGCGGCGCGTTCCTGGCCCTGGTACCGATTGCGGTGGCCGCGCTGGTGTGGCAATGGGCGAGCTTGCCCGCCATGAAGGCCGACACCCAGGCGCCGGCGGCCAGTTCCGTCTTCACCTTGCTCAAACGCCGCTCGGTGGCCTGGGGCATGGCAGCCAGTGGCGCGTTCTTCATGGGGCAGTTCGCGCTGTTCACCTACGTGCGGCCTTTTCTGGAAACTGTGACGCAGGTGGGGGTGAGCACGCTGTCATGGATGCTGCTGTTGATCGGTGTGGCAGGTCTGGTCGGCACGGCAGTGATCGGCGTGTTCATCAAGCGCGGGCTGTATGTCACGTTGATGGTGATCTCGGTGCTGATGGCGAGCATTGCGCTTGCGCTGATCGCGGTGGGCGGTCTGGTGATGCCTGTGGCCGTACTGCTGGGGTTTTGGGGCTTGCTGGCGACGGCGGCACCGGTGGGTTGGTGGAGCTGGGTGGCGCGCACTCTGCCGGACGATGCCGAAGCTGGCGGTGGACTGATGGTGGCAGTGGTGCAACTGAGTATCGCGCTGGGGTCGACGCTGGGCGGTGTGTTGGTGGACGGCAGTGGCTACAGCGGGGCGTTCGTGGCCAGTGCTGTGGTGTTGATGGTGGCAGCGGCGTTGACGGGGGTGGCGGGACGGCTACGGTGACGGATGGGCACCTGTAAGCGGCGGATGTGGGGCATTTCTGCTCAGGCATTCGGGTTAGAGTCAGATTTTTCGTACGCAGGCCGGTTGCGGCCTGCTTCCTGGCGGATTCGGATTTCACAGGTGGGCATGACCACCGATTTGCGCACATAATCGCAAATGGACAGCGCGTCAAAAATTTCATGTTCGGGCCTGACATGAGCAAGCTTCATCCGTAGGCCCGCTTCCGTGTGATCCGCCCCATATGCCTTAGCCTGCCTGGCTGGCTTGCCTGCTCGACCATCGTCCTGGCCCGCCTTCGAAATAGCCCTTCCCTATCGGAGTAAATGCCAAGGATCAATTAGCGCGCGCCACTGTCACTACATAGTATCGCTTTGCCATTACTCGGTTTTCCGCCAGTAGTCGGCCCGGCACCCCTCCCGCCCGCGCAGGTTTACCCAGGCATGAACAGACCCATCCCCCTCGCTACCCGTATCGGCCTTGGCTTCGCCGCCATCGTCTCGCTACTCGTGCTGGTCACCGCCGTTGGCATCCAACGGGTCGGCTTCATCGACTCGACGCTGGAACACGTCAGTGAAAACGCCGCCAAGATCCAGCGCTACGCGATCAACTTCCGCGGTAGCGTGCACAACCGCGCCATCGCCATCCGCGACGCCGTGCTGGTCGACAACGACCGCGACCTGGCCCGCCACCTGAGCGAAATGACCGAGCTGCAAAAGGCCTACACCGACTCGGCCGGCCCCATGGACCAACTCTTCGCCGAGCGCGGCGTGTCGCCCAACGAGCAGCAACTGCTGCAAGCGATCAAGGAGATCGAAACCCGCACCCTCGCCTCCTCCAAGGCCGTGCTCGACCTGCGCCAAGCCGGCGACATCGCCGGCGCGCAAGCCTTGCTGCTGCGCGAGACCTCGGCCGATTACAGCGAATGGCTCAAGCGCGTCAACGCACTGATCGACCATGAAGAAGCGTCGATCAAGCAACAGTTGAACGAAGTGCAAAACACCGCCAGCCAATTCCGCGGCCTGATGCTGGGCGCCACCGGCGTGGCCCTGGTGCTGAGCATCCTGCTGGCCATGGTGATCATGCGCTTCGTGCGCTCGACCCTCGGCGCCGAGCCTACCGACGTCGGCCAGGCCATAGAACGCCTGGCGGCGGGCGACCTGTGCCAGACCATCGACACGCCCTACCCGCGCAGCGTGATGGGCGTACTCAAGACCGCGCAGGACCGTCTGGCTGACACCATCGCCCAGGTGCGCCTGGCTGCGCAGGCGGTCAACCAGTCGTCCACTCAGTTGTCGCAGACCTCCAGCGCCAACAACGAACAGATCGGCCTGCAAACCCACGAAACCCAGCAGGTGGCCACAGCCATCGCGCAAATGGCAGCCACCGTCAACGAAGTGTCCGGCTATGCGGCCAAAGCGGCCGAGGCCACGCGCCAGGCCGACCAGGAAGTGGAGCAAGGCAACCGCCTGGTCGCTAGCTCCACCTCGGCCATCGAACAGTTGGCGACCACTTTGGCCGACACCACCGACACCGTGGAGGAAGTGTCGCGCCAGGGCGAGCGGATTGGGACGGTGGTGGATGTGATCAACTCCATCGCTTCGCAGACCAACTTGCTTGCCCTGAACGCTGCTATCGAAGCCGCGCGTGCGGGTGAGCATGGGCGTGGTTTCGCCGTGGTGGCGGATGAGGTGCGGTCGCTGGCCAACCGCACGCAGCAGTCGACCGAAGAGATTCGCGAGATGATCAGCAGCTTGCAGACGGGGACCGAGGCGGCTAGCCGGACCATGCGTAGCAGCTGCGAGTTGGCGGATTCCACGGTGAGCCAGACGCGCGATGCGCAGCAGGCGTTGGCGCGGATCAGCCAGGAAGTGGGGGCGTTGAACGATATGAATGCGCAGATCGCCAGCGCTTCGGTGCAGCAAAGCGCGGTGGCGGAGGATGTGGCGCAGAATCTGACGCGGATTCATGGATCGACGGTGCAGACAGCGACGGGGTCGTTGCAGGTGGCTTCGGCGAGTCAGGAGTTGACGGAGCTGGCGGAGCGGTTGGCGGAGAAGGTGGCGATGTTTAAGGTGCGGTGATGGTGGAAGGCCTGGCTGTTGGTTGGGTTTGTTAGACCTGGGGCTGCGCCAGCTGTGGGCTGGCGGCAGCCTGGTGGCTCCAATCGGTCAGATCAGGTCAGGTCCGGTCTTATCTCTGAGGCTGATCAGCTTTCCGCACTCCTCGCCCGCTAGCTGGCTGATGATCTTGATCGCTTGGTGGATGCCTGCGGTTTTGCGCAAGGCCGAAGGAGCGTTGGGACCGCATTCCAGCGCTTCGTCGTGGTCGATCAGGGCTTCGCTTAGTAGCTCGAGCGTCCAGGCGTAGCTTTGGATTTTGGATAGTTGCTCTTGGTCGGTCATCAGGCGCGCTCCTCGGTTCGAAGGCAATGCGGATCAAGCGGCTGATGCTAACAAAAACCTATTTTGGGATAAACCTAAATCAGGATTATTCAGGTATCCGGTTCTGATCCGGTGCTATATGAAAACTATCCACTCCACGCCATACCAAAGGTTGCTTGCCCTGCTGGTAGAAGCCCGCAAGGCAGCGAAAATGACCCAGCGAGATCTCTCGGAAAGGCTTGGACGGCCTCAGTCCTATGTATCGAAGTACGAGAGGGGTGAGCGGCGGTTGGATGTGATCGAGTTTATGGAAATTGCTCGGTATATCCAGGCCGATCCATATGGCCTGCTGCGCCAGGTGGATTCCATGCTGATAGACCAAGACGCCTGACGCAGGCGCTCAAACGAAGGCGTTTCAAGTTCCACTGACTGAATGCCTGGACCGGGGCGCAGGGTACGCGCCGGTCAAGGCGAGGTGCATCTGCAAGTCATGCAGAGTGCTTCTTCAAGTCTTCCATCACGCTACTTGAGCGAGAATTTCACCCAGGCTCTGCACCACCTCCAGATCAGGCGCCGCATCGAGCGTCGCGATCGAAGGGTTGATCAGGAAGCCTTGAGTGGCCCGCCGCAACATCGCGAGATCGTTGAACGCATCTCCGACCGCCAATACCTCGAGTCCATGCTCAAGGGCCTCGTCGACGTGCTCCACTTTTCCAGTTCTCGGGAAGTAGCTCACTTCCGATACGAACCCTTGTTCGTCCGTGCGCAAATTGTGGCAAAGCGCATGGGGTTCGCCCAGTTTGAGCAGAAGGGGTAAGGCCAGCTCATGAAAGCAGTCCGACACGATATTGACCTCATAGCCTTTGGCTTCAAGGCTTTTCAGAAAGCCCGCCGCGTCGGGAAAGGGTGAAACGCCCCTGATGATCCACTGAACGGCTTTGAGGGTAATGCCGTGACTGCGCAGCAAGTCGATACGCCGTCGCATCAGCGCGTCATAATCGGGAAACTCGCGCGTCGTGGCGAAAAGCGCTTTCACCCCAGTGCTCACCGCGATCTTTGGCCAGAGCTCAGGGACCAGTACGCCTTCGAGGTCGATACAGGCAACTTTCTTGTGGGCTGGCATCAATGGCCCACCCCTGGCAGTACCAGGCTGATGCCCAGACCTATCAACGCAGAGCCGATGACTTTGTCGATCACGTGCTGCTTGGACAGCATGCGCTGACGTAGCGCTTCGGCCGAAAAGAAGATGGCGACCAGGCTGAACCACAACCAGTGCGATACCGACATGAACAGGCCGTATGCAAAGTTCACGGCCAAGGTGTTATTCGCCTGCACCACCTGGCTGTAGGTGGCGACCACGAACAGCATGGTCTTGGGGTTCAACGCATTGGTCAGGAACCCCATGCCGAACGCTTTGCCCGTCGAGGGACGCGGCCCGCTCGCAGTGCCGAGTTGCAGTGTGGATTTGCTGGTAAACGATTTCCAGCCCAGGTACACCAGGTAAGCGGCGCCGAGCAGTTTCATGGCCATGAACAGGACCGGCGAGTGGGTGATGATGATGGCGATACCGAATACCGTGTAGAAAACGTGTACCTGCACGCCACATGCAATACCCAATGCCGCCGACAAACCGCTGCGACGTCCGTAGGAGTAGCTATTGCGTGTCACCATCGCAAAGTCCGGGCCAGGGCTTATGACGGCCAGAATGGTAATCACCGCCACCGCTATCAATTCATTCATGGGTACGACTCCTTTCGGCGGCATGCGTGGGCATGCCGCGTCATCATTCAACGCTTTTTGAAGGTGATTACCAGCACGTCCCGAAATGCAGGCTGCAGCGGGTCGAGTTGAACGATCGGCGTCACCCCATGCATGACCTGCTCGTCGTTGACGATCGCCGCTTCCATCTCGTCGGCCAGCGTGTACTTGCTCAGCGGCCGTTTATGGCGATCGTAGATGGTGGTCTCGCCGTTGATGACGTTCACCCGGTTCACCATCATCATGAACACGAAGTTCACGCCGTCGCGATGAACACCCTCCGGCGTGGGCGACGCGGCCAACTGTGACGCGTCGATCCGGAATTGATGCACTTCGACATGCCAGCCGTAGAACGGCGCCAAGCGACCGAACAGCGTGCAACAAAGCTCCATCGCCGCTGTGAAGACGCGGTTCTCGCAGATCGACAACTCCATGGGGGCGAAGTCCCGCGCGATCCCACCGTTTAGGTTGTTGTAATCCAGACTCTGGTAATGCGGCTGATGAGGTTTGGGTTCAGCGATAGTGGAGCCCGGCGCCACGCTGTAGGTGGCATGGCGGCGTGAACGGTAAGTGCCGCCGTCGCGCATGAACCGGTCTTGCTCCAACCGGTTCCAGCTTTGCTGAAACGCGGCCCAGTCATCCGTCGCACCTGGCTCGATGGCGCACAGCAAGTCCGCCACTTTGCGGGCCGACATGAAGGAAAAGTCTTTTTGCGCGATGTTTTCGCACAGAAGGTTCAAGCGCGAGTGGGCGCTGAAGTACGCAGGGTCGATCGATACTTCGGGGTTGAAGTGTTCTACCGTATTCACAGGCTCCATCCTATTAGTTCGTGCTCCTCATGAGCACGTTCAGGGCCAGAGCATGCCGCCTTGTAGGCCTAAGGAAAATCGATTTATAGTCGCGCAAATCTGTGAGATTTCATCGCCTATGAAACTGCCTGCCCTGACAGCCTTCCACTTTTTTACAGTGGCCGCCCGAACCGAAAGCTTCGTCCATGCAGCGCGACTGCTACATGTGACGCATGGCGCCGTGAGTCGCCAAGTGAGGCAGTTGGAGGAGGCGATTGGCGTAGAGCTGTTCGAGCGCCGCAACCGCGCCATCTTCCTGAACGACGCGGGAAGGCACCTCTACAACCTGACCGGCCCGTTCTTCGAGCAGCTCGAAAGCACGGTGGGCGCACTTCGGCGCGAGTCGCGCGAGGAAACCATCGTGGTCTCGTGCGAGCCCACGATCGCGATGAAGTGGCTCATACCTCGCCTGCCTGAATTCCAGGCCGCCTACCCTGCCCTGCAAATCCAACTGCTTGCAGCGGGAGGCCCCATCGATTTTGTTAGGTCAGGCGCAGACGTGGCCGTGCGGCGCGATGACTTTTATTGGGACGATACGGTTCATGCACAGACCATTTGCGAGGAATGGATAGGCCCGGTGTGTACGCCTTCGCAATGGGACAAACATCGGCAGCTCGATGGGATGCCTTTGTTGCGGGCCAAGACTCGGTTACAGGCGTGGGAAAGCTGGATGCGGCTGAGTGGGGTTTCTGCGCCTAGCTCGATGAAGATGGATTATGAGCATTTTTACCTGTGTAATCAGGCGGCGGCGGCCGGGCTGGGCGTGAGTATGTCTTCAGTGTTGATGGTGCAGGATGAGCTGAAGTCGGGGCAGTTGCTTGCGCCTTTGGGGTTTGCGCGGGATGGGTCGCGGTATTGTTTGCTGTCGCCTAGGGCAGTTGGGGAGAGTGCAAAGGCTGAGGCTTTTCGAGATTGGGTTACTGGCCAGATGCAAGCGAGCTTGCAAGGCGTAAAGGTGCTTTAGATTGATTTCGCGTTTGCAGGCCTTATTTCCCGTTATCGCATATAGAAACCGACTAATAATCTTGCTTGAGCTTCTTTATCTGGCAACGTTCTGCCGGAATCACTCTGCGAACCATGTTATTGCCTGCGAACGAACCTAGGTAGACAGGAACGGCAAAGCCCGCACTAGGCGGGCTTTGCGGGTTTTTTCATAGGCAGTCATGGACCGCTAGAAACCTATTTCTGGTGCGGAGACAGGAATCGAATCAGGCACCTACAGACCAGCAAAATTAATGATTGATCAATGAAAATGGTCCACCCGTATACCTAAACGTATACCTAAACTCGAAGGTACCCCCGTAACGAGGGCACCTTTCAAGAAATCAGTCCGTAGATTCCTCATCGTCGGAATCATCCGCAGCCGCTACCTCTGGCTCGAGCAGGCCGCTTTGAGTGCTGCCTAGGATGTTGGCTGATTGAATGGCCCCAGCCTTATACCGCCCAAGCACCAGAAGCTCGACTGGTTCATGCTTCGCGAAGGCCAACGAGATCTCCTCGATACATTTGGCAGCGTTCTGCCCACGGAAGAGGTCCGTCTGGATCTGGCCGGTCCGCTCGCTGTATAGGACCACCCTCCATTTATCCTCAAACCTCTTGAGCTGAACGATTTCATAGGGCCCATCAATGCGGCTAACGGCGGTAGCTTCACGCCCTCGCTGATTGATAGCCTCAATCTGTGGCTTGGTGAGCTCAACGTCACCATAGGTGATTTTGTTGGCGTCGTAGGCGCCTTTAACCAAGCTCATAGCAGCTTTGCCCATGTCCGCTTGGAGCTGAGCTAGGTGCTCGTTTTGGTTGAGGATCTGAGCCACCATCTGTTGCTTGTTAGCGTCGGCCTGGATGGCCGCCTGCGTGTCCATCCAGTGCACACTCCCATAGGTGGCACTCGCCAAGAAAGCGGCTCCCAGAATGGTTGTTACAAGCTGTTTTCCCGTCATGCGTTCGATGGCCCTTGCTCCTAAGCTGGTGAGAGCACTCCACAGCTCCGTCTCAGTGTCAGTGCTTCCCTCCTGCACATTGAAAACGAGCTCTATCTCTTTGCGATCATCCTCGGTCATCGACTTTGCAGTCTTGCCATAAGCTATCGAAGCATAGGCGCGATTGATCGCGGCTTGATAGTCGATCAGCGCCTTAAGAACGCCAGTTGGAAGCGAGCTGTGGTACCGCTCCCCTTCGATATCAATATCGAGCTTGGGCCAGCCGTCAAACTTGATCAGCACACTGCAATTGTCGAAAACTCCAGCAATCGCCTGCTCGAAGTAATGACGCGCCTCCCCCTCAGAGGTGACCACAAGCTCAACGACGTCAGACATCCCTTCCTCCCCTTGTAGGACACCGTGCTCCAGGCTCTTTGCGAAGCATCCAGTGTGCGGTAGGGCTTATACCGCCTTGCGCAGAGATTCGCCAGCAACTAGCCGTCACGAAACGATCGGCGGATGGTGGGAAAAATCCGGGGGGCTTCCAGCCAATGACTAAAGCCCCATCCGCATGATGATCTGGCGCGGTTCTATTTCATCGCGAAGCGCCCGGCTGGCGTCCATGGTCATCTGGTTGAGCGCCTTGCTCTCGAATGCCTCGGCCATGGCAGCGGCGTTCCTGACGATCAGTAACGCCAACACAGGCGGGAAGGTGATCGGTTCCGGGTCGGGTAGGTAGTCACAGTCAATAACGGACATGGGGCCGCTCTCGGTGTGATGGCGCTCAACGTGGTAGCTGGGTAGTTCTCGAAAGGCTCGGTCATCTACTGGGCCTGCGCCACCTGCACATTTTTGTTGCTCCTGCGCTTTCTTGCCAGACCTGCCGGCCAACCCTCGCCTGACACGCATCCACTCAAATGTAAACCTGCTCCCTTCGCACATCGAAGTATTTGCTGGCCAGCGCAGTCGGTGACGTCCGAATACCGCACTGGTCAGCAATCATCGCTGCCCGATGCCAAAGCTCCACCGGAGGGGGCGAGCCATCGTAGGGCGATTTTAGCAGCGCGTTCCGATCAGCCAGTTGGAAGTACACGCCCAGGGGCGCAGCGGCAAACTCCTGCGTTTCTGTACCCAAGCCACCTGGACGGCCGGCGCCGTACGTTAGTGAGCAGGGCAAATCGGTGTCCACGTCGATGCCAGCATAGACTACGCCGCTGAGTCTTTTGCCTTCCACTCTATCTGGATAAGCAACCGCTGCGTCGAATATCTTTCCATCAATTTCGACCCAGGAATGATCGAAGATGTATCCGTATCCGGCCACCTCTCCAATCCTGATTACCGAGTCGATACCTCGCTCCTTGAGCAACATATGGAGAACGGCCGAACTCGAGTGGCACGCTGCGAACCAACCCGTGGCCTCGATGTATCGTACCAATCCGGTAAACATCTCCCCCACCACCTTCGGGGTCCCAGTTGCGGTGGAGATATTTGTCACTGCTATAGCTAGTTCGTTGATTTGCAAGACGGGCCCTCCAAACTCGTAATGCACCCGTCCAACTGCGGGGTGCGTATTCCACGATACGTTGGGGCGCCGTTGCCTAAGTGCAAGTCTCTCGTCAGTAAGCGTCTGCGAACCCGGCCATAGGCCTTAATCCTCGGCCCCGGCCGCCCTTTCAATGGCCCGGCATGTCAGGTTTTGTCAGGTTCTGAACCTCTCGATTTCTCTTGACGAGCACATACGGTAATTCTTGACGGCCACCGCTCCTATAGGCCCGTCAGATTCAGCGCCAGCCCTTGTACAGCAAGGCTTACAGCCGATCCTGCTCAAGCGCCAGCGGCTGAATCCGTCAAGGCCCTGTCAAGGATTCCGTCAAGGCCTGTCAAGAATTTCGCCATCCCCCGGCCATTCTGGACGAGTACACGCCGGTCTATGGTGGTCAGCCTCCCGCGCATCAGGAAAATCACCGTTCCCACGCCATTCCACCTGCTGGTGGTGGCGCCGATCCGTCCAGAGCCTGTCCAGAAGCCGTCAGGGGTCTGTCAGGGGTGAGGCATGGGCCAAAGCCTCTGCTTTGACGGCGTCCAGCACCGGGAAGACCTCAGACGCACGGCCACAGGGGGTACTGCTATCTGCCCGGCCCGTACTCCGTCAAAGCGTGGTCAAAGTAGCGCCCAGCACCACCGGCAATGTGAGACGGCGCCGGCCGACAGTCTTTACCAGCACGGCATGACATAGGGCCCCAGGCGCTCAGTCCATACTGGTTCCGTCTCATGCCTGTCTCACATTCGGTAAAGGCTGGGTAAAGCTAAGTCTGCGGCGCTATTGGGCTGCGGCGCTGGAAATCTGATCAAAGTCGAGTCGCCCCCCGGACAAAGCAGCCTGGATCAGTTGCTCGCGAGCGACGGGGTAAATCGCTTTCCCTACATGCCCCTTGTATTCCACCAAAGCCCAGAGACAACTGCTCACGCCAAAATCCAAGAGAACTGTGCGCTTGGCATGTAACCAGACCTCGCGTGGCTTTTTCCAGGACCATGCACGGTGCCCACGATGCGATCCTTCAAGGTTTTTAAACTCCTTGCCGTGGAAGAGCTCCACGAGATCTGATTCGGACGCCCTCGCATCTAGCTCTGCTCGACGGAAGTAACCGAGCCATGAGGTCGCTGCCTGAGGTCCAAAAATTGGCAATGCTAGTCGGTACTCTTCAAGCTGGTAATGTTCTGGGTCTGGCAGAGCAGCTCCGAGGCTAATGTGTTTGCTGAAGCCCTCTGCATTGACAATCCAGATCATATTCTCGCCGTAGAACTGCTCCCTGCTTTGCATCTCATCTATCGGCATTGGTGAATTCTGCAGCTCAATCACTAGGTCATCAGGCCGCCGGATATCGGCTATGTGCTTTTCCCCTGTAGCCTCATCGCAGCGGACATTTTCACGCCACTCGAACGGGAAAACCTCCTTCCAAGCCTTGTGCCATGGACCTTCATTTTCCATCCAGGGGTCGCAATGGCGTCGACCGGCATGCGCCCAGTGCCAGCGAACGATCGGCCCACACTTCGCCTGAGCTGGCGCCCCGCACCTCTCACAAACACCCTTCAGCCCAGGAGCCGGCGGCATTCGTTGCCCATCAACAGCTGCTATGTCCATTGAAGCCATGAAACTTCCCTCCTGAAACGGGCCAAAGGAGAATAGCTCGGGCCAGGCACAAAACCGACCTGACAGCCGGCCGATCTCTGTGCGGCAAGCATTGTGGTTTTCATGTGGTTATTCGCGGCAGGCGCGGCAGATCGATTGCTACCGGCAAGGCCATCATACCGTGGAAACCGGAATGGAAACCTGGGCCTGGCAACCTCAACATTTCTCAACAGGCAGCCCGCCCAAGTTCACGCCGGCGCCGCGGAGAGAATGGACGAGCCAGGAGTTAGTAACAATCACGAATGGCTTGTCAGTCGCTAGGAAGGTGCCGCTTGGAACCGCTCCAGTTGAAGCAATTCAGCACCTCAATGAGCACGGACTGTAAGCGCTCCATCGATTCGGGAGAAACATCAACTTCGCCGTAGTGCCCGTCAGCCATTGTTGAGCCGTATCTTGATCCATTCAAGCAATTCAGCATCAACACTCCGCCTGGGGCTTTTACCATCGTGTTGTCGATCGGCTTGAGGTCTATTTTAGCCCCTCGCACCCCAAGCCCTCTTGCTCGGTCCTCTTGATGCTGAGCTGAATTCCTAACCCCCCGCAAATGAGGGAAATGCTCATTCATCTTGTTACTTAGTTGAGTGATTTCTGGTGGAACGCCGGCGGTTTTGCTGAGAACCGTGAGGAATTTGTCGAATGCATCCATCGCATATAGAAAAGCTCTGGCATAGATGAAAACGACGTTGTGTTGCAGCTGACGGGGTACTCGGCCTTGAGACCATTTCTCCCGTTTGTGTATCACCTCAGCCTCAAAGTAGGTCTCCATGTAGTGATCACGCCTGAAGACTCCCCTAGCCTGAATTAGCGCGTCCTGTATCTCACTACGTCGCGCCCTGTCTCTCTCCCAGTCATCGTGACTGTGAGAGGGATTTTGGGAATCGAGTATCCGGGCTTGGTGGAATAGGTTCAAAGCTGTATTGGCTTCAAAAAAACTCCCTTCGAGGTGCCGAAGCAGGCCCTCCACCTCCCAAGACAACTGGCGGTCTTCCATCTCAAGCCAAACGCCAGGCACAACCAGCTCAAAAACCCACATTCCATGCTCCTCGTGCGCGGGAGAGATTGGGCTCCATTGTAGCCACTGGTTCGCGCCATGAGAGCTGCGAACCATATGCGCGAACCACCGGTGTGAACTCGCCCAGCGCCAGAATGCTTACCAACAGCGCGTATCTGGCTGCGTACCGCGGCAGTATCGCGCACTCTGACTGCGTGAAGATTGTGCGTGGAGCACTGCGCGAAACAGGCCCGGCACTGCCTGCTGTAGCTCCCCTTTTCTTGGATACTAGGGTGGCTACCGGGGATCAGTCCCGCGCCATCGAGCTCCCGAAACGCATAGATCGCATATTACGGAGACAATTTAACTACGAACCTATAACGTATGTGTAAGCAATAAAATCGGGAACATCAAATACATCTCCTCCCACTGCAATATCTCGCCTATTTATCTTGTCGGGGTTACTCTTGACATACTCACCCAGTGAAGCCAAGAAGCCAAGATCATGCGCATCTTGCATATCAATATAAAATGAAACCAACTGGTGGCTACCTTCCGCAGCGACCATCGCGGTAATATGACCTAAGTCAGAGCCCAAGCCAGCCGCTATTTGGGATATCTCCAGCAAGCTGGCGGATAGTGGTGTCCGACTAACTACCATTTCGTATGCTCGCTTTCTGAGTTCGGTACCCCAAATCGTAACCGCACCATCAACCAACAGCTCCCAGATTGGAGCATCGTAGTAGGGGCATGGGTTACCAGACCAATATGCATGGATTCCGGTATTCCATACTTGACTGCCGCTGTGCCGGAGCATGAGCATCCAAGTGATCCAATTTGCATCTAAGCGTGTTTTATTTGACTTAGCGGACACCCCCACATCAGTTAGATTATCTATTCTAATATGCCCACCCTTTCCTCCCCACGCCTGATCTTCTGCAACAGCAAGCGCACTTTCAGGTGTATCAAATACGAAAAGACCTCTTAACCGGGAAGTACTGTCGGGGAAATTTTGATGCCGATGATCTTCAAGGATTTGTTCAAACTCAAGCCTTTCCCAATCCTTATCGATCACAATTCTCGCAAGAGTCATGGAAAGGAACGACCCCGTAGGATTGCAATTTGCAATGAGACTTTTACTTAAAAGCACGCCACGGTAGACATTCCAAGCTACCACAGGATGCTCAATATCAAGATACATGAAACCTTCTAATTTCATCTTCCGTGTACTCGAAAGTTAAATAAACAGAAAAATTCTCTAGCAAATTCGCTCGTCGTTATGCGCGAAACTCTGAAGCAGATAACAGGGTCTGTCTCACGCCACAAAACTGTGAGGTAGCATTTCGTGGAGCGGAATCAGTCACAAGCAGCTCTTCGTCGACTCCAGCGCCGTTGCTCTACCAGCGCCAAAATCCATGTACCAGCGCTGATAGAACTTCACATCGCTGCCGCTGGCGGACCTGCTGATCTGCAAAATCTCGTTGGTGCCCATATCGTCACCACTTAGCAGGCGGTAACCGCTTTCGGTTTCAGCCAACGTAGCCCCTGGGCGACTCTCCTGCCACTGAGGGAAGACGCACAGAGCGTATGCCTTGGGCTGCTTGGCTGTCTGAGCAGAATAGGTTGGGCCCTTCCGAATCAGTTCACCGGGTGAATAACAGCCCGCGACACTGAGGGCAAGAGTTGCGATTATGGCTAGGCCGGTAGAGCGCATGGTTCAGTCATCCGTTACTCAAGAAACGGAAACGCTAACATGCGCCCGACCAAAGCCCAATCAGTGACGACGCTCTCCGAGCATTTCGGCGCCAGCGGCAACAGCGAAAGAACGCCGCCAGCTCTCCACAAGGTCGCCCTTGGCACTTGGAGACAGCCCCGTCAGGTAGACGACCGCAGGATGATGACCACCAACGGTGCTAATCAGATCTCGCGTATTCACGCCATGGTCGCTGCAGAAATCTGCAAAAGCTTGGTTAGCTGCGGCGATCTGATCAAAACATTCCAGCTTAGCGGCGCCATCCATAGCTGAACTCGCGAAGTTCAATGCCAGGCCGCGCATTTCGCATTCGAAAAGCTGGGCCACACGACATAGCATTCTCGTCGTGTTGAGAAACTCCAGGCTTGCCACTTCCACATGCTCTGTGGGGCAGTTATCTATCAACTGGCGGACCTGGGCGTGATCTTTTTGAGCGATGGCCTTAATCGTGTGGGCGATCCTTTCACGTACGTTCATGCCTTGTCCTCCGCGACAATCGAGGCCGAAATGATCGCTCCTCCCCAGCGACGTTCGCCGATGCAGATTGGTACGGGGTTACCGCTGGCGGTAGTGTTTTTGGCTGAGCCGAATGCATATGACGGGAGGTTTTCAGGGGCCCCACTCTGGGACAGCACACCGGCTTGAGGACTTAGCATCTGGATTACGCCGCCGGCCGTAGATCCAATGCCCGCGGCAAGGAATGCTGCCTGAGATCCTGGTGCGACAAAAAACGATGCGATGATGAGCACTACCCCGATGACGGTTTGCAGAACCCCTGCCCGTTTGCTGCCATGAATCACGGGTACGAACCACAGCTCCCGAGCGCCGCCCAGGTCTAGTTCATCCTGTCCGATGTTTTTTCCGTTCTTGAATACCGCGAACCTAAGTCCTCGACTTTCAGCATCGGCCACGTCCTGGGCAAAGCCCGGATAGTTCACGTCAATAGCCTTGACCGCCTCCTTGGGGTCGCCCCGGTCCAGCAGGAAACTCTGTTCCTTGAAGTATTTTTTTTGAAGGAAGCCGCCAAGGCGCACTTTCGTCCGAGGGGTGTAATGAGCTGCTGTAGCTGCCATGAGTCAACTCCTTGATGCGCCGCTGGCGCTTGTTGTGGGCAAATGCCCGGTGGTGTGGTTAATCAGGCCGGTCACCCGATCAGGTTGCAAACGATTGCCTCTGACTCGGCCATGTCGTCGCGCTGGCTGGCGATCAGGTAGCGGAATACGGCCAGGGCCTCGGACTTGTCGCGGGGCCGGATCTGCGTCAGCAAGCCGAACACGAACCAGTCACGCGCCGTCGCGTCAGGCGGCCCATCGCTGGCGTCTCGGTCTACGGCGTTGCGCAGCCGGTACAGGTGATCCCAGTAGTCCAGTTCGTACAGGCAATCAGCCAGGGTGTGGGGTAGCAGCTCAGGGTGGGCGTTGAACCGGGCAGCCACTTCGCTCTTGTCGAAGTCACCGAATTGGCCGGTAGCCTCTAGCCCGCGCAGCGCATCGATGCAGAACGATTCCGCCTTGGTGTCAGCGAGTAGGGCATCACCAAAGCGAGCGTTACCCTCCAGCCTCAGCCGGTGCCGCTCGATAGCCCGAGTGGCCAGCGCCTCCAGGTCAGCGAAGCCGAACGACGACATGGCGGCGAATGGGTGGCCGGGGTTGCTAGCCACCAGGTGAGCCGTATAGCGCTTCTCCAACACATCAAGCGGCGTTTTGATCTTCTTGGCGCCCTCCATGGCCCGGTCAATCAGCGCCGCCTGACCGGTGCCGATGATCGAACGCAGCCAGAGCACCGCATCCACTTCCTTGTCGCCAGTGACGACCTCCTGTGGCGGCAGCTCGGGTACGCTTGGAAGCGTCTCGGTGCTGGCGCTGATCGGCGGCAGGGCGAACAGGGCGCGGTGCCGCTCGTTGTCGCGGAATGCCCCGGACCGTGAAATCAGGGTCTTCACCGTTCCCAGCGGCAGACCGGTGATCTCGGCCACCTCACGCAGCGAGTGGCGGCGGCGTAGCTCCAGCACCTGCTGGCGCTGCTCGTCTGAAACCCGCTGTTTCGTCTTGGCGGGTGAATCCGCCTGTTTCATTGCTGGTGCGGCCATGGCTTAAACCACGCTTAGCTTGGGTGGCAGTTTCGGCCCGAGTGGCGCGCCAGGTGCGAACGGGTCAGGCAATACGCCATCCGGGCAATCCCTGATGAAGTCCGCCATGGCCGCGTGACAGGCGTTGAACAGCGGCGCGTCATTCCACTCCTGCGCCCGGCGCTCTGCGCTGTCCTCCAGCGCATGGGTGAACACAAGGTCTTCCAGATTGGTGACGCCCTCCCGCCTAGCCTTTTCGCGCTCCACCGTGTTCACGTTCAACAGGTCGCACAGGCGGTCGACCCCCAGGGTTTGAGCCAGCCTGTCATGATCGAACAGCAGTGACCGGCCAAACCCGGCCAGCGCCACCAGCGCCTTGGCTCGCTCTACGGATCGGTGGGTCTGCGCTTGCTCCTCCAGATCGACAATGGCCTGGCGGGTGAACGGCAGGAACGCTTTCAGCTTGCCCGCCTGGCGGCGCATGACGCGGCGCTCAGCGTGGATCGAATCCAAGTTGCGGCCGATGTTGCGGCAGATACGCCGGGTGGTGATGAGCTGCGTGCTGGCGCTGATACCGGGCTTTGAGGCGATATCGCACAGGCGCATGGTCGGGGTCATTGTCATGGGTGGGCCTCCATGGGCGTGTTGTCGTAGGTGGCGCGCAGCTCGGTACCGATCAGGCAGTGGCGACCAGCGGGCGCATAGCAGCCCCGGCAGGTCATCACATGGCTGATATACCGGTCGCGGGCCTGACGCCATTCAGCCGTGGCATTGGCGGCGTTGGCGTAAGGGCCTGATGGCAATCGGGCAGGCTCGACCAGCACCAGGCGCGGACGATCCGGGGCGCGTTTCGCCATTAGTGGTTTGCCTGCGCCAGCAACGTTCGGCGGCATGTGATTGAGCAGGTCGGATAGGAGGCTCACGGCGTCACCTCGCCCGAATTTCCATAAAGCCCAAATGTGTCTGTGAAAAAAAATCAGGGGAACGGGGGAATGCGGGGAACACCCAGTGTTTCCGGGGCCTCCAGCGGGGGTACGTGTTCCCCACCCGAAAAACGGGGGAACAGTGATAACCAAACATCAGGAAAGGCACAGGCGCTTATATTCAAAAACATGTTTGTGTTCCCCCTGTTCCCCAGAACTTCATGAAGGGGGAACGGCTACAGGCCGCGTATTTACTGGCCGTTCCCCCGTTCCCCCTGTTCCCCACGTTTTTAGGTTCCTGTGGATTCGGGCATTGGCGTTGGATGGTGATGACGGTCATAGGCCACCGCCTTCGCTATCCATGGCGTCGGGATCGATCACATACAGGCGGGCAGACCCACCAGCAGGCAGGCGGTATTTCTTGGTCCTGCGGCTGTCCCTATCGGTATCGTGCTTGGCGAGAGCGCCAGCGCCTTCCAGCGCCTTCACGACACGCGCCAGCCCGTGCCCATGAGCGGCCTCAGTCAGTGCGGACTTGTTGAACAGGTACAGGCGTTTGGCGCCCACCACCTCCCAGTACCCGGCGCGGTTGAACACCTTGGTGTCCGGCGTCTGGTCTTCTACGTCCGAAAACCGGCTACTGCCGTGCTTGTCGATGAAGTCGAGGATGCCGGCCAGGATTTGGCGGTCTTCGGCATTGCCACCGCCCACCCGGCTCAGCCACTCGCCGTACAGCAACTGGCAGTCGGCCAGAGCGGTGCCCGGCGTCCAGGGCAAAAGGTCGTAGGCAATGGCCATTTCGCCGGCCAGCGCGATCACCGCGAAGCGATCCGCCACCCGTCCGGCCTGGGCGTTGTCCTCGGTGAACTGGGCGCGGATACCGGCGAAGTCCTCCAGCAGGCCGGGGCGGTCATCGCTGGCCAGCAGCTTTTCCACGAAGGCCGGCCCGATGTGCCCATGGTTCGCTCCTACAGCCACCGTGAGCTGGCGGTGGAAGTCGGCGCCCTCGAGGCCGTGCAACTCATCGAAGGCGCGGTATGTGCGGGTACCGGCGTTCACGTCAACCATGCGCAGCTCAGCGCCAGCGTGGGCGGCATTGCCGCTGATGGCCGCGTGCTCGGAAAGAGAGCGCTCACCGCTGGACAGCGCCAGCAGGCGCCAGCTCAGTTTGCCGCGGGCCTCCCGGTCACGGGTCATGGTGCCCTTGCCCTGGCCGTTGGCGAGCGAGTAGGCCATTTCCTGTACGCGCTTGGGATCGGCCCGTTTGATCTCGTCCAGGGGCAGCATGGTGTCGTTACGACTGGACGCCTCGATCTCCAAGCCGCCCTTGGTCATGTCCCACGATGCGGCGAAGATGCCGGGGTCGCCCCATACGGATGAGCCGATCAGTTGCGCCAGCGACTTGCCGCTGGAGCTGTCGCCCACCAAGTGAACACCGCCACCCAACACACCCACTAGGCTCAGCAGCGGGCCAGCGAGGGCGCAGCCGATGGCCAAGGTCAGTACCGGGTTGCCCTCGCACTTGGCCGCCACCTCGGCCTTCCAGCCCTCCAGACTGCCGCGCACACTAAAAAGGTTTTGCCCCTTGGCGCTGGCCTGATAGCGCACCTTGTCGCTGCCGATGGTGCGCCCAGGCAGCACAAAGGCGCCTGACTCATGCCAGCCGGGGCGGCAGGTGGTGGCGAACACCTCTGCAGGCCGCTGCTCCAGCAGATACTCCATGAACTGGCCGCGCTTCTTCAGGGCGATGATGACGCCCATGCCGAACAGCGTCCGCCTGGCGTCCTCGCCACTCCCGCCGAACACCTCCATAGGAATGATCCAGTCCTTGGGGCCGCTGTCGGTGAGCAGCCGCAGATATCGACCTTCGCTGCCGTCATCGCTGTTGGTAGTACGGGCAGCGACGGTCACGGGCGTGGCGATCCACTCATCAGTGATCGGGCGGTCGCCCTTATCGTCGTCGCTGTCGTCTTCGCCGGCGCTGCGCTTGAAGCCGTGCCAGTACACGCCGGGCTTGAGCCTGCGGCCCTTCTCATTGGTCACCCAGTGCTCGTACACGCCCCAGCACGGGCGATCAGGCTCGACCTTGGGCGCTTCGGGGCGCAAGTTGATGACGTTGGTATCAGGCGGGCGCATGGCGGTACCTCCAGGCGGCGAGGTCGTTGAAGTCGGAAAGGGTGAGCGGTGCGTCGGCTGGCCACTCGGGGAAGGTCACCAAGCCACCACATGCGGCTGCGGCGTCATGAGCGGCTGTGCGCCCCGGGTTACCCTTGCCTTCGGCCTCGGTTTCGCGGTCGTCGTCGCCGGCGAGGATGATTTCAGTGCCGGGGTGGTCGGCTCGTAGCGCCAGCGCCACCGCTTTCAGGTTCCCGGCATTCATCGCGCAGGCGACCGTGTACCCGCTTGCGTGAAGCGTTGCGCCCGTGGCCCAGCCTTCACAGATGCACAGTGGCTTGTCCGGCGTGATGCGCCCCAGTGGCGAATAGGCGCCCTTGATCCGCCCGCCATACAGGAAGCGCTTGTCGCCGTTAGGGGCAATCCGTTGCAGGTTCACCAGCACACCACCGGCATACAGCGGGATCAGCAAGTCGTCGCCACGCTGGCGCAGGCCGTGGGCACGAATGCCCTTGGCAACCAGGTATGGGTGGGCCGGATCAGCACGGCGAGCATCACGCCACCAACGTTGAGCTTGGCCGGTCGCTTTGAACTGGCGCCGTTGCCGTTCGGCCTCCCGCTGGCGCCGGGCCTGCTCGATGCGCTGGCGCACCTGCTCGGCTTCGCGGGCGTCCACCGGCTCACGGCTACACCAGGTGCTGGTGCCGCCCGTCTTCCAGCTCCCAAATGCGCCCGAGGCGATGCCATCGGCAAATAGGCAGTACCAACCGTTGAGCGTGGCGGGCTTGTCGCCGGGTACGTGAAATCGGTGGATATCGCCATCGTCCAGGGGCAGCCAGTCGAGCGGCCCGTAGACCGATTGGAGCGCGTCACGGAAAAGGATCGTCGCGTCGGTCATGCGGCCCCCTGCGGTGGCGTGAAGCGCTTGGCGAGCCGCTCCAGTTGATTTGTCAGGCACTCCAGTTCCGGGCAGTGACAACCAGCGCCACTCTCTGCGATGCGCAGTTCCAGGAAGCCCACCAGGGTTTCAACTAGCAGCGCATAGCTGGCGCTGTCGATGTGGGAGCCAGCAGTCGGTGGACCACCGGCACCCTTGCGGCGAATAGGCGTGACCTTACTCATGGCTCACGCTCTCGGCGCCAGCGAAGGCCCGGCAGACCTGGCCATTGTTCACCGCGTGCCAGTAGGTCAGATCGTCCAGCGACTCGACGAGACAGGCCGTCACCACGGCCTCAGCACTTCGCAAAATTGCGCGGCCACACTCGGCGTCAGCCTGGCTGAGGAATGGCCCCATCAAGGCCCGTTCGGCCTTCGGATGGCTCACGTAAAACAGTTCGGTGGCTTTCTTCGGGCAAGCCGATCCCGTCAGCGCAGCGAGGCGCTGTTGAAAACTGGTCATGTTTAACTCCTCAGTCTGGAGTCGCGGCGATGAACGCGGCGGTGGTTTCGGGTGTGCTCAATCAACGCCGGCGAGACGTGCGGTCCGACGAATGCGACCAGCTCCTCGGTCTTCAGCATTGAAGTCGGTACAGAGGCATACTGGCCGGTCGGTAACGCCCTGGGCATCCTGCGCTTGCGAGGGAAGTGCCTTTGCAGCAGCGCGAGATCATTGGCCATGACCTCCTGCATACGCTTGCCCGTCTCGCTCAAAGGCAGCGGCTCGCCAGGGCGGACTTGCTCCCAGGCGTAGCGGTCTGCAAGCATCTCGTTCACGCGGTAAATCACTTTGTGGCACTGGTCGCTTGTCACCTGATCGGGTGCGAGGAGCAAATTCCAAAGCGAGAAGTTGTCGAGGTGATGGCCGATCTCGTGATGCAAGATGAACGGATAAATCTCGCGGTCATCCAGCGCCGACCAGTCGATTTCCGGGCGAGCAACGCTGCGGAAGCGGCCTGCGTTGATGCTGGTAGCCAGCTTGATAGCAACCCGCTCGTCACACTGGATTTGATCGCTCGAAGCGTCACGCACGATAGGTTGCGCCCAGCAGCTATATTCGCCCCAAATTCCGCCAAGCTTGGTGAAGGTGGTGATCGTCAAACCCAGGCCGCTCTCCTTGGCCAGTTTGGCGAAACCACGGTATTGCGTGCGTGTGATGCGCAGGGTGGTATCGGTCTTCACAGATCACCCCCTTGCTCAGCAACCATGTCGTCAAGCAGTTCGGCCCAGGCCATGGCGGTGTGCTGCGCCATCACGGCGGTGACACGGGCGGCGATGATGGGCATGGTGGGCGATGCAATAACACCTAGCGCCATACTTAGCAGCACCAGCACACCTTGCACGTCACGCAGATCGTCCTGGACAGTGCTCGGGGACTGAATAACGGGAGTCATACAAGACCTCCGTTAGCAGCAGGCTGGCCAACAACACGATGCGAGGCACCAAGGTGGCGATGGCGCCAGCAATAATTGCCACTGAACGACTGTATCTGCTCGAGGTGACGGGCAATATCGCAAGCCAGCTCATTGTGATACCCGCCCATCGCCGGGATCACCAGCGTCAGCAGGATCTTCTCCAGCCTCCTGTGCTCTTCGCGGGCGAAATTCATGTAGCACATCTCGCGGGCGTCCAACACCGCCTCAGACAGAACCTCACCGTCGATAGCCGCTACTGCCGGGAAATTAGTCATTGAGCACCTCCGGATTGGGCTGCGGCCTTGAAATGCTCAACTAGCGCAGCGCCTGGGCGCGGCTGGCGCTGGCATTTCTCCAGCGCGGCGGAAACTTCTTCCGATACGCGCAAGGCATGATCCAGGCCGGCCAATGAACCGCGGCAGCGACCTTGAATGCTGATTGATGCGGACGGGAAATCAGCGCCCACGATGGCCGCAATATCCGTAGCAATGCCGCAGCCGATCACCGGAGGAATGCGGAACATCGCTTGGCCAGGCATGGTGACCACAACCTGAGACTGAATGAAGCCCTGTACAGCCTCGACGGCCTGCTGGACGCAAGTCACAGGGCACCGCCTTGCGCTTCCAGAGCGCGGGCGATCTTGGCGTGATGGTTGTAGCGGGCGAGACGGACAGAAAGGGAAGAGTTTGCGCGAAGTGCGGCCAAAGCCAGGCGGCGGTGGGCGTATGCGCGAAGGCTGATGTTCTTCATCACTGGGCACCACCCTTCAGCCAGAAGCTACGGTAGACCTCATAGGTCGCATCATTGAGGCCAGGGACGAAGCGAGTCGCCAAGGTCTTCGCCACCTCCCCTTCAAGGGCGGCAGTGATGCGGGAAAGCTCTGATGGAGTGGAGTAGCGCGTAAGCGTCTTCAGCAGCTTTGAGCAGTAGGCGCGCTGATGCTCGCGGGATATTTCGGACGGATTGAGGGCGTGCATGGGTCGAGCTCCTAACGTTGAGGAGCTGCCACGAACCGTCGCCAAACGATTTGGGGTGGCAGCTGTACGCAGGTTGGCGAACCGGGACGTTAGGAACCCGGCAGACCCGAAGGTCTCCCGCACACAGCCGCCATAACACGGGACTGCGGGCACAAAAAAAGCGCCTGCAATCGTGATGGGGGCGCCTATGCGCCTAACGTGTGACGGGTCGCCAAACCCGGTCGCTGAATTGGCAGCGACGGGCGAACCATACCGAGCATCACGATTGCCTGCAACCAGAAATATCGACCGTTCATCGCGGTTCTTGAGCGCCGGCGTCATGCGGCCACCTTCTGCGCCGGGCCGGTGCTCAAATAGTAGGTAGCTACCTTCGGGTGCTCGCGGCCTTGATCATCCTTCAGCGTGCCCAAGTGGGTGGCGATATTGTGGCCCAGGCCCCGCAGTTCAGAGATGCGCGCACCAGGGCGTAGGATGTTCAGCAACGTGATGGCCTGGAAGGTATTGATCGAACCGTGCTGGCGCAGATACGCAAGAAGACGGGTGCGCTGCGCGCTGCCGCTGGTATCATGGACGTGCATATCTTTGGGGCTGGCCTGTTGGTCGGCCTTTCTTTTGCTCATTAGGCAGCCACCTCGCGCAATGCGATGCGCTGGCGTACCCAGGCCTGGATCTCCGACAAAACGAACCCTACGGGTGAGCCCCGCGACTTGCTGTTGCTCAGCGATACAGGCCGGGGAAAGGTCGGGTCATCCTTGAGGCGCTTGTAGACGGTGGCGCGGGCCAGACCGGTGATGGCCTCGACCTCGGGGAAGCGGATGATGGTGTTGGCAGGGTCGAACTGAGGCGCTGCGGAAGCTTCGAGTTGGCGGATGTTGTTCATACCTGTTTCCCGTTGTTGGCAATGACGGGAATCAGCGTGTCAGGTGATGGTCTGCCGGGCATTGCAACTGCAATTCCTAAAATTGCAATTACAATCTCTAAGGGCTATTCCCGGGTCGCAAGCTCTCTAGCTTCAGCTTTGCTGTGAGCCGCACTCTCAGCGTCTCTAGCGACTTTTTTTGCATCTGCCATGAGGTGTTTCAGTGTCGTCTCACTTGCCCCCGCCCACCCCTTAGCAGAAATCTCAGAGATGATGGTTTCTTGTGTGTGACGATTACGGGTGGTGGTGGTGATGTACTCAACCATTCCCGCGATGAGCAAGTAAGCAGATTTTTTTGGAGACCCTGTTGACTGCTGCTGGAAGAGCTCCCGCTCCCGAGCAAGCTCATCCCTCAGCTCTCCAAGCTGCTCATTTGCTTGATGCAAACTCAGCAGCGCCTGCTGCTTTTCAGCTCGAAACTGGCCAGCGACCCGCTGGTACTCTTCAATTTTACGTGCCTGAACCGCAAGCTCCTCAGCATTGATAAGGTCAGCTAGAGCCTGGACGTGCGGTGATTTGAAAACAGGGGCGAAGTCTTCGAACTGACCTGTAGTGAACCAGCGGATTTCTGCATGGTTAATCGAGCTGTCCAACTCAAAAATCATGACCTTACCCAAAAGCTGGAAAGTAACCTGAGTACCAAGCTTGCTTCTAAGCACCTCCGGATTTTCCACTAAGTGGTAACCAGAACCACTCACGTTCTTTAGCCAGCTCTCCTCGTCGTTCCCCGAGCAACCGCTACCAACATTCACATAGACAGGTATACGCCCAGCCTCACAGAAGCTCAGAACTATGTCCTCGGTGATATTGGCCTTGGTCAATGACCTAAGCCACTCAGCTGCCTGATCCGGTCGCAACCAAGGAAGAAGTCTGTAAACCTTATCCATGCCCATCCCTTTGGGTATCACGATCCAATACGTGAGCCCACAGATAACGCGGCAGGCTTCCAGATTTCGTCGAGTGCTGGTTACTTAACCAGTGATAGTACAGTCTATATCTGTCCACCAATGCAATGGAAGGCCCGCATCAGGCCCTCTTGATCGGCACCACATTGACATTCTGCTCGGCACGATGCGCGTAGTCGTATGGGGTAACGTGCTTCTCGCGGTTCGCATCGAGGTAGTCCGCCCACCACTGAACCATCAGCCGGCGCTCCTCAATGTATTCGGCCTTGTGGATGTACGCCGCTCGCACGCTGTTGCGCTCTTGGTGGCTCATCTGCCGCTCTACCGCGTCTTTGCTCCACAGTCCCGACTCGACCAGGGCTGAACAGGCCATAGCCCTGAAGCCATGCCCGCATACCTCGGTCTTGGTGTCGTACCCCATGCGCCGAAGCGCCTTGTTCACCGTGTTCTCGCTCATCGGCTTCCAGTGGTTGCTGTCACCCGCGAACACCAGGTCGAAGCGCCCGGTGAGCTGGCGCACCTGATCAAGCGTGGCCAGAGCCTGACGGCTCAGCAGCACCAAGTGGGGCGTGCTCATCTTGGAGCCGCGATGCGAGTTCTTCACACCCTCGATCTGCTGGCGCTCCCCGGGGATCTCCCACATGGAGCGCCCCGGGTCGATCTCTGGCCAGCGAGCAAACCGCAACTCACTGGAGCGGATAAAGACCAGCAGGGTGAGTTGGGTGGCCAGCCGGGTCAGAGGCCGGCCAGTGTCGCTGTCGATTCTTTGCAGCAGCTCAGGCAGCCGATCCAGCGCCAGCGCAGGCCGGTGAACGGTTTTACGTGTGGCGGTTGCGCCTTGTAGGTCGACTGCAGGGTTCGTGTCGATGTGCCCGTGCTGGACAGCCATGCGCATGATCCCGGTCATGTACTGCCGTAGCCGGCCGGCAGTATCCAGAACTTCGCGCTTTTCCACAGCCTTGAGCGGCGCCAGCAGGTCGCGGGTCTTCAGGCCGGCCACCGGCCGCTGGCCCAGGGCCGGGAGCAGGTAAGTTTCGATCCGCCGCCACACCGTCGCGGCATGACCTCGTGACCATTTCTTGGAACAGGCCTCATGCCAGTCCTTTGCCAGCACACCGAAGGTGTTGGCCCTCACATTCGCCGCTTCGACCTTCCCCTGCCTGGCGCTCTCGATCGGATCTTTGCCATGCGCCAACAACTCCAGCGCTTCGGCCCGGCGCTCACGAGCGGCTTTGAGCGTCAATGCGGGGTAGTTGCCGAAGGTGGCCAGCCCCTCCCTGCCATCCGGGCGCTTGAACTTCATGCGCCAGGTCTTGCTGCCGTTCTTCTTGACCAGCAGAAACAGGCCCTGGCCGTCGAACAGGGTGTAGTCCTTGTCCCGCGGCTTGGCTGCCTCGCATTTGGGGTCTGAGAGGGGCGTAACGGTGCGTGCCATAGGTATACGTTTTCTCGTCGAACCGGCGCATACCCTAGCGTATAACTAAATTCGGTATATACCTAGAGACAGAGCGAGACAGCTAGAAACAAGAAAGCCCGCACTTGGCGGGCTTTTCAGGGGGTTCCGTATGCAAGAAGATACGTAACGAAACAGCTGGATGGTGCCGGAGACAGGAATCGAACCTGCGACCTTCGCGTTACGAGTGCGCTGCTCTACCGACTGAGCTACACCGGCGTGTTGCGCAACGTACCACTGCCGCGAACGTTACGCAAACCTATGTTTCAACTCACGAATTCCCCGCCCCACCCGCTGCAGTGCACCCACTGGGCGCCAAATCCTCCTCTACCGTCGTAGCGCAGCTCCACCCCGCGCCCGTACGCGTCAACGTCAACGTTTTCCCAAGAATGCTCGCCGGCGCCTCGACCAGCGTGCACTCCAGGCTTCCCGTGCCCGCGGCCGCATCTCCCACCGCCGTGATCGCGCAATGCCCCGTTGCCGCTTGGCCGCCGAGCGCGGCGACATCGGCGACGTCCTTGCCCTCCACCAAGCGCAAGTCCATGGGCGTCTTTAACGCCGAGATTTCCAACAGCGCCGCGGCCGCCTTCGAGCGCGCCTGGTGGCTGGTGTAGCTGGGAATGGCGATGGTTGCCAGGATGCCGATGATCGCCACCACGATCATCAGCTCGATCAGGGTGATACCACGTTGTTGCTGCATGGCTAGCTCCTTGGTCAGTGCGTAGACCCGTGGCGTGAACATGGGGCCGGGAGGCCCGTATGGGTAACGGTTCGGCAACCTCTTGTCACGCTCGCGGGGACGGACTTCATGTCCGCTGCACTACTCTAGTGAGCCTCTCGCAACGCGCACGGCACAAGCTGTTGCGGGAGTTTTCTCGGGGGTTGGCCCCCGGCCCTTTCACGTGATGGAAAAGGATTTCCCATGACTCGATCTTTACCTCTGTTCGCCTGGGAAGGCGTCGATGCCCAAGGTGCGACCGTGAGCGGCCAGCAACCGGGGCGCAGTCCGGTGTTCGTGCGCGCTCGGCTGGAGGCGCAAGGCATTCGGGTGGCCAAGGTGCGGCCTGCCGGGCAACGGCGTTGGCGCTGGCCGCAAATGACCAAGGCGGACCCTGCGGGTTTCAGTCGGCAACTGGCGACCTTGCTCAGCGCCGGTATTCCCTTGTTGCAAAGCTTCGAGGTGATGGGCCGCGCCGGGGCGGACGCCAGCCTGGCGGCATTGCTAAAGCGTTTGCATCAGCAGGTGTCGGCGGGGCTGTCGCTGGCCGATGCCATGCAGCAGCACCCGGCGTGGTTCGATGCGCTGTATTGCAACCTGGTGCGGGTGGGCGAGCAGTCGGGCACCTTGGAGCGGCAGTTGGAACAGCTGGCGGGGGTGCTGGAAAGGCGGCAAGTGCTGCGGCGCAAGGTGCGCAAGGCAACCACCTACCCGGCGATTCTGTTGCTCACGGGCCTGGGGGTGGCGGCGTTGCTGCTGTTGGAGGTGGTGCCGCGCTTTCAGGGGCTGTTCGCCAGTTTCGACAAGGCGTTGCCGCCCTTCACGCAGTGGGTGATCGACTTGTCCGAGGGGTTGGCGCACTACGCAGTTGCTACGTTGGTTATCGCCGTGCTGTCTGGGCTGGCGCTGCGCTGGCTGTATCGCAGCCATGCACCAGCGCGGCAATGGATGCTCGAGCGGGTGCTGGCGCTGCCGGTGCTGGGCACGCTGTTGGGCGAGGCGGCGCTGGCGCGGTTCTGCCGTAGTTTGGGTACGGCCTATGGCGCCGGGGTCGCACTGCTGGATGCCTTGGAAAGCGTGGCCAAGGCCTGCGGCTACGAGCTGCACGAACAGGCGGTGCTGCGCTTGCGCCGGAGCATGGCCAATGGGTTGGGACTGAACCAGGCGATGGCGGCAGAACGGGTGTTTCCAGCCATGCTGGTGCAGATGATCGCCATTGGCGAGAGCAGCGGCACCTTGGACCTGATGTTGGACAACGCGGCCAGCCACTATGAAGCGCGGGTCGGGCAGTCGATGGACCAGTTGTCCACCTTGCTGGAGCCGGCGATCGTGCTGGTGCTCGGCGTGCTGGTCGGCGGGTTGGTGGTGGCGATGTACTTACCAATCTTCCAGCTGGGGAGCTTGTTCTGAGATGCAGGCCTGGACTTTGTTGATGGACGACCCCGGCCTGTTTCCTGTCTTCGCTGGGCTGATGGGGCTGCTGGTCGGTAGTTTCATCAACGTGGTGGCGCATCGGCTGCCGATCATGCTGCACCGCCGATGGCGTGGGGAGGCGCAGGCCATGCTGGAACTACCGATCGAGAAGCGGCGCCGCTTCAATCTGGCATGGCCCGGCTCGCACTGCCCCCGGTGCAACCACGCCCTGCGCGCCTGGGAAAACGTACCGGTTCTGAGCTACCTGATTTTACGGGGCCGTTGCTCGAGCTGCGCCAACGCCATCAACCCACGCTACCCGCTCGTGGAATTGCTAAGCGCCGTACTGTCAGCGCTGGTCGCTTGGCGCGTGGGACCAAGTATCCAATCCCTGACTCTACTGTTGGTCACCTGGGCGCTGTTGAGCCTTAGCCTGATCGACTGGGAGCACAAGCTGCTACCCGATGTCATCGTACTGCCGATGCTCTGGCTCGGCCTGCTGGTCAACACCTTCGAAATGCACGTCACGCCACAGAGCGCCCTATGGGGCGCCGCGGCCGGCTACCTCAGCCTATGGACATTGTTCTGGCTCTACAAACTCGCCACCGGCAAAGACGGCATGGGCTACGGCGACTTCAAGCTCCTGGCGCTATTGGGCGCCTGGGGCGGCGTGCACATACTGCCTCTCACCCTGCTGATGGCCTCGGTCGGCGCCGCGCTGGTCGGCCTTTATCTGATATGCCGAAGCCACGCCCGCCCAAGCCATGAAATGCCTTTCGGCCCCTGCCTGGCCACGGCGGGGTGGATCATGCTGCTGTGGAATGATGAAATACACACTTCCTACCTGCACATGATCGGCATCTGATGAGCACTGCGGCATTTTCCCCTTGGATTCTGGGCCTGACGGGCGGCATCGGCAGCGGCAAGAGCGCGGCCGCTGAGCGCTTCGTCGAGCTGGGCGTGCACCTGGTCGATGCGGACCAAGCAGCGCGTTGGGTGGTGGAGCCGGGCAGGCCTGCCTTGGCGAGCATCGTCGAGCGCTTCGGCCCAGGCGTGCTGCTGGACGACGGCCAGCTCAACCGCCCCGCCCTACGCGCACTGATCTTCGCCGACCCCGAGCAACGCCGCTGGCTCGAAGCCTTGCTGCACCCGCTGATCGGCCAGGAGATCTTCAGTTACCTGGCCAAGGCCGAGTCGCCCTATGCGGTGTACGTCTCGCCTTTGCTGATCGAATCAGGCCAGTACGCCAAGACCCAGCGCATTCTGGTAATCGATGCACCCCATGAGTTGCAGATGCAGCGCACCTTGCAGCGCGACGGTACCGACCCTGCGCAGGTGGAAGCGATCTTCAAGGCGCAGCTCAAACGCGAAGACCGTTTGCGACATGCCGACGACGTCGTGGTCAATGACCGGGACGTGCTCTGGCTGCGCGAGCAGGTCGACCGGCTGCACCACTTTTACCTGACTTTGAAAGGAGGCCAGCCATGAGCCAGCCACTGACCGTAGACTGCCCCACCTGTGGCGCCCCCGTGGAATGGAAGGCGGCCAACACCCATCGGCCGTTCTGTTCCGACCGCTGCAAACTGATCGACCTGGGCGCCTGGGCCGCCGAGGAGCACAAGATTCCTGCCGCGCCCGAGGCCGAAGACGAGCTCTATTCGGGCGACCTGGAGCCGCGCCACTGATCCAAAAGCGCCTTGCCGGAACGAGGCGCTTTTTTCACGCGCAAACAGCATCTTACCGTCATCGATAGCAGCTAAGCTCAGTGCATGGACGACTCAGACTACCTGCGCCTGCTCACTATCCAGGCCGAACAGGCCAATGCCTTTCTTTCCAATGCCCGCAAATGGGAGCGTGAGCGTTGGGTCTGCCAGCGCCTGCTGCAAGGCCTGAACATCGCCTACCGTAACGAAGACTTCACACCGGCCGGGCAGGAACCGCCCGATGTGCTGTTTCACGACGCCGCCTTCGAAGTGTTCTTCGTGCTCGACGAAGGCCGACGCCTGAACGACGAATGGCGCGAAGAGCTGCAACGCCGGCGCAGCGCCTTTTCCCTCGCTCAGTTGGTCCGCCGCGAAGCCCGGCCGCGACGCATCAGTGCCCAGGAACTGCTGGCGCGCCTGGCGCCAACTTTGCGCAAGAAAGCCCACAACTATGTCGAGCGCGGGCTGGACCTCGGCGAGCTGGACATCATCGCCTTCGCCAGCCTCAAGCGCGAAGTACTCGACCTCAACAGTCATTTCCCGCCGCCCACCGAGTACCTGCGCCAGGGCTGGCGTTCGCTGTCGCTGGTGGGGCCGACCTTCGCTCGCGTGCTGTTCGCCCATCCCAATGCGCCGGACTTTCTGCGTAGCAACCTGGGCCGCAGCATCGTCTTCGACGTGGGCATCAGCCTGTAAGCCAAGCCGGCCGTTGGACGCATTTCCACCGCATGGATGAAAAGGCTTATCATCGCCCCAATCGCCAGAACGCTGTGGCGTTTGCGCAGTCACATGCGTCTACCTGAGGCCCCTTCATGAGCCGCTGCCCGAATCGCCACGATCAGTGCCGCACCGATCCGTACCCGTCAGCCCCTGCAACGTGTCGAGCACTGGCTCCACAAGCGGGTGACTGCGGTCGATGCTCAGAGGTCGTTCAGCCGCCTGTGCCGGGAACTGGCGCTACGAGCCGCTTCGCGCTCGCCCTTCCCTCGCTCCGTGCTGACGCCGGCCCTTGCGGCCAAGAATTTTTCAACCTTAAGAGATGTCTCCATGACTCATCGTATCGTGATCGTCGGCGGCGGCGCCGGGGGCCTGGAACTGGCGACCCGCCTGGGTAATGGCCTGGGCAAGCGCAAGCAGGCCGAAGTGACCCTGGTCGACGCCAACCTGACCCACATCTGGAAGCCGCTGCTGCATGAGGTGGCCGCCGGCTCGCTTAACTCGTCGGACGACGAACTCAACTACGTCGCTCAGGCCAAGTGGAACCACTTCAATTTCCAGCTCGGCCGCATGAGTGGCCTGGATCGCCAGAGCAAGATGATCCAGCTCGCCGCCACCCTGGACGAAGAAGGCCGCGAATTGCTGCCAGCACGTACCCTGGGCTACGACACCCTGGTAATCGCCGTCGGCAGCAACACCAATGACTTCGGCACCCTGGGCGCTGCGCAGCACTGCCTGTTCCTCGACACCCGTAAGCAGGCCGAGCGTTTCCATCAGCAACTGCTCAACCACTACCTGCGCGCCCATGCCGGCGATGTGGCCAGCGAAAAGATCAGCGTGGCCATCGTCGGCGCAGGCGCCACGGGCGTGGAGCTGGCGGCCGAGCTGCACCATGCCGCCCATGAACTGGCGGCCTACGGCCTGGACAGCATCAAGCCGCAAGACATGCACATCACCTTGATCGAGGC
Source organism: Pseudomonas sp. MLB6B (assembly GCF_054508135.1). NCBI lineage: Bacteria > Pseudomonadati > Pseudomonadota > Gammaproteobacteria > Pseudomonadales > Pseudomonadaceae > Pseudomonas > Pseudomonas sp. MLB6B. The sequence goes on from NZ_CP199313.1 coordinate 4,594,593, forward strand.
CGGCCCGCGCGTGCTGCCGGCGTTGCCCGAGCGCATCAGCGAGCCGGTACACCGCACGCTGGGAAAACTCGGCGTCACGGTGATGACCGGTGCGTCGGTCAGCGAAGTGACGGCCGACAGCCTCAAGACCAGCAGTGGCGAGGTCATTCAGGCGAGCTTGAAAGTGTGGGCGGCGGGTATCCGTGCGCCGGCGTTCCTCAAGGATATCGACGGACTGGAGAGCAACCGCATCAACCAGTTGGTGGTGCGCCCTACCCTGCAGACCACCTTGGACGACGACATCTTCGCCTTTGGCGACTGCGCGGCCTGCCCGCAGCCGGACAGCGACCGCACCGTGCCGCCACGTGCGCAGGCGGCGCACCAGCAGGCGTCGATGCTGGTCAAGAGCCTGACCGCGCGACTGGAGAACAAGCCGCTACCAACCTACGCGTACAAGGACTACGGCTCGCTGGTGTCGCTGTCGCGCTTCACAGCGGTGGGCAACCTGATGGGTAACCTGATGGGCAGCGTGAAGCTGGAGGGCTGGCTGGCGCGGATGTTCTACGTGTCGCTGTACCGCATGCACCAGGTAGCGCTGTACGGGTTTTTCCGCACGGCGTTGATGATGCTGGGCAGCAAGATCGGCCGAGGTACCGAGCCACGGCTCAAGCTGCACTGATGTCTGTGCCCGCGCGGCCTGGCCTAGGGCCGCGCGGGTTTGGCGAGTTTCGACGCCACCTTGCCTCAACTGGTCGTCGCCTAGCTATTCAGTGCAGGCGACGCATGACCAAAGCCTCCTCCGCGACTCGTCGCTCACACAGCTAAACCAGGCGCCCGAACTTGAGCCACCTGGATCCCGCGCCACCCTCAGCACTCGCTGATCTGGGCCCTATCGGCCGCCCGCCGACTGCGCAACAGCAACAGCAGGCACCATCCGGCCGTCACCAGTAGCACCAGGCTGGTCGCACCGAACACGAAACGCAGACCCAACGAGCCGGCCGCAAACCCGCCGAGCACAGGCCCGACGACTTGTCCCAGGTACTGTGCCGAGGTCGCATAGCCCAGCATCTTGCCGACCTTGTTTGCCCCGACGTTCTGCCGGATCACCGCCAACACGCAGGGAATCAACCCGCCCAAGGCCAACCCCATCGCCAGACGCAGCACGATAAGCTGCCAGACCTCGGTGACCAGCGCCTGCGGAATCAGCAGCAAGCCGGCGACGCCCAAGCACGCCACCACCACTCTCAAGGCGCCGACTCGGTCGGCCAGTTTGCCCAGGCGTGGCGCCGAGAGAATGCTGCCCAACGCCGAAGCCGCCATGCACAGGCCTGCCAGCCAAGTCACTGACTGTGTGTCGACGCCGAGGGTGCGCACGTACAGCGTGACGATCGGTTCGATCGACATGTTGGCCATCATCAGGATCATCGCCACCAGCAGCATGCTCAGCACGACGGACATGTCGGGCCGCACCACGGTTTCACTGGCGGCCTTGGCCTTGCTGCTTTTCGTCACACCCTTGGGCGAGGTGATGAACAGGCAGGTGGCCAGGAAGTTGAAGAAGATCAGACCGCTGGCGCCCAGGAAGATGGTGCGGATGTCCATGACCGTGGGCAGTACACCGCCGAGCAGCGGGCCGACCAATCCTCCCGCCATGATGCCCGACGACAGCATGCCCAGCGCCCAGCCGGAGCGCTCATTCGGTGTCTGCGCCGCGACCAGGACATAGGAACCGGAGGTGTAGCCACCGGCGAGGCCGACCAGCAGACGCAGCGCCACCAGTTGTTCGACGTTTTGCGCCATCCCGATCAGCCCCATGCTGACCACCATGCCGAAACTGGCCCGGATCAGGTTCTGGCGACTGCCGTAGCGGTCGGCCAAGTGGCCCCACAAGGGTGCGACCAAGGCGGCGCTGAGGAAGGTGGCGGCGTAGGCGATGCCGGACCAGCGGGCGACTTCGGCATCGCCTGTGGCGCCTAGATGTTCCACATAAAGGGGTAGGAACGGCAGCAGCACGGTCATGGCGATGATGTTGACGAACGATCCGAAGAAACAGATTGCCAGGTTCCGCTGCCACTGCATTGCCTTCGCTCCTGCGATAGGGATGGGGAGTGTGCTCGAGTGGGCGTGTGCGTCGTGGCACACGTTGCCGTGTTCGTTTGCGCGAGTGCTACTGCATTCAAACACAACGGGTTGGTTGGCAACATCCCGTTACTTCTGAGTAGAGCAGTTCGGTTCAATGCTGAATGGTCGAAGACACAGAGGCGGTCGGCGCCTTGGTTCATCTGCGATAGCTGGCAAGGCCGATCTAATCCGGCAGGCTTCGCGGCGCCTGTATCGGGGCTGCTTTGCAGCCCATCGCGGCTGAAGCCGCTCCTACAGGTCATAGCTGACCGGCACCGGGGATTGGTCTCATGCCTGGACAGGGGTGAGTGAGCTTGGTTTTTCGAGCGCACACGAAAAAGCCCGCCGTTAAGGCGGGCTTCTTCACATTTTCGGCTAACAAGCGACTTACACATCGCTTCGTCATCTTGAAAATGGTGGGTCGTGTAGGATTCGAACCTACGACCAATTGGTTAAAAGCCAACTGCTCTACCAACTGAGCTAACGACCCTAAAAATGGTCGGGGTGAGGGGATTCGAACTCCTGACATCCTGCTCCCAAAGCAGGCGCGCTACCGGACTGCGCTACACCCCGAGATTGGCTCCGCGACCTGGACTCGAACCAGGGACCCAATGATTAACAGTCATTTGCTCTACCGACTGAGCTATCGCGGAACTGAACTTCGGTAAATCTACTACCTTTACTACTTCGAAGCTTGTTTCATCTTCGATCTCTTTGGCTATCCGCTTTCGCGTTATCGCTGCTGAGGCCGGCTATTCTACATTCTTCGTTTTGCTTGTCAACCACTTTTTTTCGTTCAACTTACTGATTTCTAAGTAAGTTTTGCGAGCCCCGATGCTGCTGGTGATTCGCTTAGTGCCTGACAACGCGGCGTATATTAGGGGCACTCGAAATCGGATGCAAGCAAAAAAATCACATTTTTCAGCAAGTTATCCAAAAACCCTGGGAAGCCTCGATTTTACGGGGCTGATACCCGCTGCATGCCAGGCTCAGACAAAAAGAACCCCGCCTGAGCGGGGTTCGGGAGCGACGGTTTTTACTCGAAGACGATCTCGTCCGCCTCCACTTTGCCGGTAATCGCCGTGCCCGGCATGAAGGTGCCCGACAAGATCAGCTGCGCCAGCGGGTTTTCGATCCAGCGTTGGATCGCCCGTTTCAGCGGTCGCGCGCCATATACCGGGTCGTAGCCGACGGCGATCAGCTTGTCGATGGCCTCGGGTTGCAGGTTCAACGTCAGCTCGCGCTCTGCGAGGCGGCTGCGCAGACGGCCCAACTGGATCTCGGTGATACCGGCGATCTGCTCGCGGCCGAGCGGCTCGAACACCACCACTTCGTCGATCCGGTTGATGAACTCCGGACGGAAGTGCGAGCTCACCGCATCCATGACCGCCGCACGCTGTGCATCGCGGTCGCCGACCAGTTCCTGGATCTGCGCCGAGCCCAGGTTGGAGGTCATCACGATCACCGTGTTGCGGAAGTCCACCGTGCGCCCGTGGCTGTCGGTCAGGCGACCGTCTTCGAGCACTTGCAGCAGGACGTTGAACACGTCGGGGTGGGCTTTTTCCACCTCGTCGAGCAGCACGACCGAATAGGGCTTGCGCCGCACCGCCTCAGTCAGGTAACCGCCCTCTTCATAGCCGACATAACCTGGCGGTGCACCGATCAGCCGTGCCACGGAATGCTTCTCCATGAACTCTGACATGTCGATGCGCACCATGGCCTCTTCGGTATCGAAGAGGAATTCGGCCAAGGCCTTGCACAGCTCGGTCTTGCCGACCCCGGTCGGGCCGAGAAACATGAACGAACCGCTAGGCCGGTTCGGGTCGGACAACCCGGCGCGCGAACGGCGCACGGCGTTGGCCACGGCGATCACCGCCTCTTCCTGACCGATCACGCGCTGGTGCAGCAGCCCTTCCATCTTCAGCAGCTTGTCGCGCTCGCCTTCGAGCATCTTCGAGACCGGAATGCCGGTCCATTTCGACACCACTTCGGCGATTTCTTCCTCGGTCACCTTGTTGCGCAGCAACTGGTTCTCGGTCTTGCCATGCTGGTCGACCATTTGCAGGCTGCGCTCCAGGTCCGGGATGACCCCGTATTGCAGCTCGGCCATGCGGCTCAGGTCGCCCTTGCGCCGTGCGGCTTCCAGTTCCTGGCGGGCTTGCTCGATCTTTTGCTGGATCTGCGCCGAGCCTTGTACCTCGGCTTTCTCCGAGGCCCAGATTTCTTCCAGGTCGGAATACTCGCGCTCCAACCGCTCGATTTCCTCGGTGAGCTTCTCCAAGCGCTTCTTCGCCGGCTCGTCCTGCTCTTTCTTCAGCGCCTGGGACTCCACCTTCAACTGGATCAGGCGGCGATCGAGACGGTCGAGCACCTCGGGCTTGGAGTCGATCTCCATGCGGATGCGGCTGGCGGCCTCGTCGATCAGGTCGATGGCCTTGTCCGGCAACTGGCGGTCGGTGATGTAGCGGTGGCTGAGCTTGGCCGCGGCGATGATCGCGCCATCGGTGATGGCGACCTTGTGGTGCACTTCATAGCGCTCCTTCAGGCCGCGCAGGATGGCGATGGTATCTTCCTCGCTCGGCTCCTCGACCAGCACCTTCTGGAAGCGGCGCTCCAAGGCGGCGTCTTTCTCGATGAACTGGCGATACTCGTTCAAGGTAGTAGCACCGACGCAGTGCAGCTCGCCGCGCGCCAGGGCCGGCTTGAGCATGTTGCCGGCATCCATCGCACCCTCGCCTTTGCCGGCGCCGACCATGGTGTGCAGCTCGTCGATGAACAGGATGATCTGCCCTTCCTGTTTGGACAGCTCGTTGAGCAGGCCCTTCAGGCGCTCTTCGAATTCGCCGCGGTACTTGGCGCCAGCGATCAGCGCGCCCATGTCCAACGCCAGCAGGCGCTTGCCCTTGAGGCCATCGGGCACTTCGCCATTGATGATGCGCTGGGCCAGGCCCTCGGCGATGGCGGTCTTGCCCACGCCCGGTTCGCCGATCAGCACCGGGTTGTTCTTGGTGCGGCGTTGCAAGACCTGCACGGTGCGGCGGATCTCGTCGTCACGACCAATTACTGGGTCCAGCTTGCCTTCTTCGGCGCGCTTGGTCAGGTCGACGGTGTACTTGTCCAGGGCCTGGCGCGACTCTTCGGCGTTGGCGTCGTTGACGGCCGCGCCGCCGCGCAGGTTGTTGATGGCGTTCTCCAGGGCTTTCTTGCTCACGCCTTGGCTGAGCAGCAGTTTGCCCAGTTTGCTGTTCTCGTCCATGCCTGCCAGCAGCACCAGCTCGCTGGAAATGAACTGGTCGCCGCGCTGCTGCGCCAGACGGTCGGCCTGGTTGAGCAGACGTGCGAGATCCTGCGACATGTTGACGTCGCCAGTGGGGTTCTGGATCTTCGGCAGTTGGTCGAGGGCACCGACCAAGGCCTGTCGCAGGGCATTGACGTCGAAGCCGACCTGCATCAGCAGCGGCTTGATCGAACCGCCCTGCTGGTCGATCAGGGCCTGCAATAGATGAAGCGGCTCGATGGCAGGGTGATCCATGCCAACAGCCAGGGATTGGGCATCGGATAACGCCAGTTGTAATTTGCTGGTCAAACGGTCTATGCGCATGGGAGTACCTTCCTAATAAGGGCAGGCCGGAGCGATGGACACACCTGATGAAGAAACCTGCCAGAGATAACCAATAGATGAGGTTGATTCTGGAAGATTCAAGCGCAGTGGGGTTGATGCAGATCAGCGCGGCTTGAGCCAGACCAATGAGGCGAAGCGCCCGCCTTGGGGCGTACGGCGGTAGGAATAGAAGCGTGGGTCGGAGACAGTACACAGGCCGCCGCCATACACGGCAGTGACGCCGCGGGCGGCGAGACGGATACGCGCCAGGGCGTAGATGTCGGCCAGCAGCTTGCCAGGCTGTGCGCCAGGCACGAACGCTGTGTGCGCTTCGGGATGCTGACGGGTGAAGGCCTCGCGCACTTCCAGCCCGACTTCGAACGCCTGTGGGCCGATGGCCGGGCCGAGCCAGACCAGCACTTGGTCGGGCGCGATCGCCAAGGTGTCGAGCGTGGCCTCCAGCACACCCGCCGCCAACCCGCGCCAGCCGGCATGGGCCGCCGCCACGCGGCTGCCGGCGCGGTCGCAGAACAGCACGGGCAGGCAGTCGGCGGTCATGGCGGCGCAGGCAATGCCGGGAGTGGAAGTCCAGCAGGCGTCGGCCTGGCACACCCGCTCGGGATCGGCGTGCGCCACGTCTACCCCATGCACCTGTTTGAGCCAGGCCGGACGCACCTGCAAGGTGCTGCTCAAGCGCTGGCGGTTCTCGGCCACCGCCTGCGGCGCATCGCCGACATGGTCGCCGAGGTTGAAGGTGTCATAAGGCGGAAGGCTGACGCCGCCCGCACGCGTAGTGACGCAGGCGCCGACGTTGGCCGGCGCGGGCCAGTCGGGAAACAACAGCGCCTGCGCCAGGGGCGTCATCCGATGAAGTCGCTACGGTCTTGCTTGAGCAGCGACAGCAACCAGACGAAATCGTCGGGCAACGGCGACTCCCAGCCGATGGTCTCGCCCGTGGCCGGGTGCACCAGCTTGAGGAAGCGGGCATGCAGCGCCTGGCGCGGGAAAGTCTTGAGCGCATCGACCAGGGTCGGGCTGGCGGCCGGCGGGATACGGAAGCGACCGCCGTAGGTCTGGTCACCGATCAACGGGAAGTTGACGTGGGCCATGTGCACACGGATCTGGTGGGTACGCCCGGTTTCCAGCTTGACCCGCACGTGGGTGTGCAGGCGGAACCGCTCCAGCACACGGTAATGGCTGATGGCCGGCTTGCCGCCTTCGGTGATCGCCATGCGCTGGCGCTGGCCACCGTGGCGGCCGATGGGCGCGTCGATCTTGCCGCCTGCGGTGACCACGCCGAGCACGATGCATTCATATACGCGGCTGACGCTGCGGCGCTGCAACTGGTCGACCAGGTTGGTCTGTGCCTGCAAGGTCTTGGCGACCACCATCAGACCGGTGGTGTCTTTGTCCAGGCGATGCACGATACCGGCGCGCGGCACGTTGATGATGTCCGGCACATGGTGCAACAAGGCGTTGAGCAAGGTGCCGTCGGCATGCCCGGCGGCCGGGTGTACCACGAGCCCTGCCGGCTTGTTGATGACCAGGATGTGCTCGTCCTCGTAGACGATGTCCAGTGCGATGTCCTGGGGCTCCCATTCGCCCTGGGCCTCGTGCTCGGCTTCGAGTACCAGGACCGAACCGCCATGGACGGTATCGCGCGGGCGCAGCACCGCACCGTCGACCGTCAGACGGCCGTCCTTGATCCACGACGAGAGGCGCGAACGCGAGTACTCGTCGAACAAATGGGCGGCGACCTGGTCGAGGCGTTGACCGCCCAGTTCGGACGGGACTTCTGCACTAAGTTGGATGATCTCGGACATGCTCGATTCAGCGGGCGTACAGCCTTTGGTTTCGGCTGCGTGCTTGTGGTTAAATACGGCTTCTTTTGCCCCGGGTCTTTCCGGGGGCGCTCATCATAACAGGACGGCACCGCCCAAGACAGCGGCCGTCAAAGGGACGCAAGCCGCCATGCAAGTGAAACACCTGCTGCTGATCGCCATCCTCGGACTCACTGCTGCCTGTTCCTCGAACAAGGAAGTCATTGATGAGAACCTCAGCGAAGCCGAACTGTACCAGCAGGCGCAAGCTGATCTGGACAACCACAGCTATACCAGCGCCACCGACAAGCTCAAGGCGTTGGAGTCGCGCTATCCCTTCGGTCGCTATGCCGATCAGGCGCAGCTCGAGCTGATCTACGCCAACTACAAGAATGCCGAACCCGAAGCCGCCAAGTCGGCTGCCGAGCGCTTCATCCGTCTGCACCCGCAGCACCCGAACGTCGACTACGCCTACTACCTCAAGGGCCTGACCTCGTTCGACCAGGACCGCGGCCTGCTCGCCCGCTTCCTGCCGCTGGACATGACCAAGCGTGACCCAGGCGCTGCCCGCGACTCGTACAACGAATTCGCCCAGCTCACCAGCCGCTTCCCCAACAGCCGCTACGCCCCCGATGCCAAGCAGCGCATGATCTACCTGCGCAACCTGCTGGCGGCGTACGAAATCCATGTGGCCGACTACTACCTGACCCGCGACGCCTACGTCGCCGCCGCCAACCGCGGTCGCTATGTGGTGGAAAACTTCCAGGAAACGCCCTCGGTGGGCGACGGCCTGGCGATCATGGTCGAGTCGTACCAGAAGATGCACCTCGACGACCTCGCCGCTACCAGCCTGGAAGCGTTGAAGCTCAACTATCCCGAGCACCCGAGCCTGGTCGACGGCCAGTTCGAACCCAAACGCAAAGAGGCCGACGACCGCTCCTGGCTGTCCAAAGCTACCTTGGGCCTGATCGAAACCGACACACCGCTGCCGCCAGGCGAAACCCGCGCCAACCAAGACGTGGTCAAGCAGTTCCAGGACGCCCGCGATGACATCCCGCGCGAACTACTGCCCAAGGACGAGAACGGCGATCCTATCGAACCCGCCGGCCCGAAAGACGCCGAAGTCGACCGTTCATGGTTCAGCTATGCCACTTTCGGCCTGTTCGACTGATCGACCGCTGTAGCACGAAGGGAGGCCCAGGCCTCCCTTTTTCATGGGCTGCGCCCTAGACTGTGCCTTTCCCTTCCGACAAGCCCGACACCATGATTCGTCTCCTATTCTGGATCGCCCTGATCGCCGCCGCCTTCTGGCTGTGGCGCAAGTTCAAGATCAGCCAGCAGCCTGACCGCCAGGCGTCGCTCGATGACCCGCTGCGCATGGTGCGCTGCGCCCACTGCGGCGTGCATTTGCCCGATGATCGGGCACTGCAGCGTGGCAACCATTGGTATTGCAGCCAGCACCATCTGGAGCAAGGCCCGACTACCACGCGTTGAGCCCAAAGCTGCGTCAGGCGCCCTGTGCGCCTGACGAAGACTGCCCCTCAGCCCAGCCGACCCTCAGGCGCATAGGGCGTAGGATCGATGATTGGCGACCCGCCGGTCAGCAGATCACAGAACAACTGGCAGGAGGCCGGCGCCAGGACCAAGCCATTACGGAAATGTCCGCAATTGAGCCATAGCCCCTCGTGCTGCGGCACCGGCCCGATGTAGGGCACCCCCTCGGGCGAACCCGGCCGCAGCCCGGCCCAGTGCCCTACCACGCTTGCCTCGGCCAACGCCGGCAACAAGTCGCTGGCCGAGGCAACCAAGCTCGCCAATGCGTGGTGGGTGGGTTGTTTGTCATAACCGACATGTTCCAGCGTGCTGCCCACCAGCACGTGGCCGTCCTTGCGCGGAATGGCATAGCGCCCGTTGGCCAGCACCATGCTCGGCAGAAAATCCTCTTCACACTTGAACAGGATCATCTGGCCCTTGACCGGGTGTACCGGCAGGTCGATGTCCAGGGTGCGCAGCAGGTCGCCACTCCAGGCGCCGGCACATAACACCACCTCGTCCGCCGGCAATACGCCGTCTGCGGTCAGCACGCCGGTCACGCGCTCGCCTTCCCTAGCGAAGCCGCTGACGGAGCAATGTTCGCGAAGGGTTACGTTGGACAGGGCCCGTAAGGCTGCCGTCAGGGCTTTCACCAGACGCGGATTGCGCACATTGGCCACATCGGCCATGTGTATGGCCTGGGCAAAGCCTGGGCCCAACGCGGGCACAGCTTCGTAGACCGTATCGATTGCCACCTCGGCCAGCGCACGTTGCTGTTGCGCGGCCCAGGCCAGCGCCTCGTCCTGATCGTCCAGATCGAGCCAATACAGCCCCGTGGTGTGCACCTGCGGGTCGATACCGGTGACCGCCAGCAGGCGCTCGGCCAACTGCGGATAGAAGTCTTGCGACCAATGCGCCAGCGCCGTAACGGCCGCGCTGTAGCGCCAGGGATAGAGCGGCGAGACGATACCCCCGCCTGCCCATGAAGACTCGCGGCCCACCTCGCCCTGGTCGCACACCGTGACATGCTCGACCTTGGCCGCCAGATTCAACGCGGTCAGCAGGCCAATGACGCCGCCCCCGACAATCACTACTCGTTCGCTCATTCGCTCGATCCAAACTCCGAAATGGTCTGTGGTGCCCCTCGCACCCTTCAGCTTCCCCAGCAAGCCTGCCCGTTGCGCTCGCCACCTGGGTTGGTGCGCCCCCCCGTGTGATCGAGCTGGAAATCGCCGCAGGCGTCATTGGCCATCATCGCCTGCGGCCGTCGGACGACGAGCAGCGTGAAACCCGTAGCGTGACGTTGCGCACTCAACCGGTAATACAAGGTGCCATCGGGTAACGCCACCTGCCGTTGTTCGGTGTCGGCATACCGCCCGGTAATGGCGTAGTGACGTTCCAGGCGCAGCGCCGCATCGTGCAACAACGCGACGACCTCGCTGCGGGCGGCGTTGCGCAGTGACGCTTGGTAGCTGGGATAGGCGATCGCCGCCAGCATGCCGGTCAGCGCCAGGACAATCAATAACTCAAGCAAGCTCAAACCGCGCTGCATGTCAGCTCTCCTGTGCGCGATGGCGCCATAGGATGCGCTGGGGGAAATCCGGATAATCCAGCGAAAACGCATACACAGCCTCGAGCACCTGCCGCGCGGCAGGCTGGGCGCTGACGGCGGTGATGCGGAACAGGCGCACCGGCTCGCCAGGCGGCATGTGCGCGGCGCGCTCGGTCACACCCAAGTCTTGCACGCTGAAAAATCCATCACGCCCACGTTGCCATCGCCCTTCTAGCGCGTAGGGTCGCGCCGGGGGCAGGCAAGCCGGGCACTCGACGATCACCTTGTCCAGCACAGCCGAGGCTTCGAGCAAGGTAGCCTCGGCCTGCTCGAACGCCTGCGCTCTGCTGAGCAGGTGCCCAGCCAGGCGCGTCTCCAGCAATGCGTCGTTCAGCGCCGAGGCGGCCAGCATGCTCATGAGCAGCGTCAGCACCAGACACACCAGCAGGACCATACCGCGCTGGCGCTTCATGGCGTTGCCAGTGGGTTGCGCAAGGCAACGCTGAGTGCGTAATGCTGGGTCAGCTGCCACTGCGGTTCGTACAGTTCCAGCTGCAGGTCGATACGCTGCTGGTCGACCAAGGCTATGCGCAGGCGTCGGACGTGATTAAGCAAGGGTTGCTTGGAGCGGGTACGCACAAGCATGAGCCGGTCGTTTTCGAGTCGATACTCCAACTGCCTGATCGGCAACACCATTGCATCGGGGGCGGGGGCAGTGCGGCCGTCGCCTACCTGGGCCCACGTCAGACAATCGGTGTGCAACGTCCAGTCCGCAGCACCCGTGTGCCCCGGCAGCTCGGCGACGACCAAACTCAAGCGTTCACCCTCTACCACCACTGGTCGCGCAAAGGCCGCTGCGGCTGTGCTACTGGCGAAATCCTCAGGGCGCAAGCGCAAACAGCCAAAAGCGCCAGCCATGCGGATGTCCTGGGCGATGCGGGTCAGCGCCAGCCGCGCATCGCCTTGCAGTTGCTGCGCGACGGCCTGCAAACGCCAGGTCTGGTAGGCGGCGATGAAGACCTGGCTAGCCCCTACCAACAACAACAGCCCAAGCGCCAGTGCGACCAACGCTTCGATCAAGCCAAAGCCCGTTTGGCGGACGTTCATCGTTCCACCCTTCCCTGCAAGCTGACGGCGAGAGGATCGTCCTTCTGCACGCGCCCCCAGCGCACTTCCACCTGCACGCGCCCGACGTCACGACGCACGGTACCTTCGGCCGCCTCCCCCAGCGCTCGCTTGAGCTCGGCCTGCCATCTGCTCTGATCGATCGGCCCCACGCCCATACCGGTACGCGCGTATTCCAGCCACCCCTGCGCCAGCCATGCGGCCTGGCTATGTCCGCGCGCCTGCTCACTGACCTGCAAGGCACGTAACTGCATGCCCGCCGCGCCCAACACACCGACCGCCAGCACCGCCATGCTCAGCGTCACTTCGATCAACGTCAGCCCGCCCTCGCCTGTCCGCATCCCTGCTCCCCCTGCGACATTTCCTGCTGCACCTTAGCGTTCGGCCCGACTGACACGAGGTCGGCCGAGCGCGATGCTGAAGAAAAGCACGGGTTTGGAGGACGCGCACAGTGAAGCAACAAGGCGCAACACTGATTCAAATGATGTTGGCGCTGGCACTGATAGGTGCGCTGACGCAGCTTGCCGCACCAGCCTACACCACGATCAGGCATGACCTACGCCTGGCCAGCGCAGCACGTGAGCTGGCCCAGGCCCTGCGTTACGCGCGCAACCATGCCGCGCTGCTGGGGCAGTCAGTGCAGGTGACAGCGCTTGAAGGGGATTGGAGCAATGGCTGGCAGGTCGGGCTGACGACACCATGGCAGGTGTTGCGCGAGCGTCGCTTAGCGGGAGGGTTGAGGATCGTCAGCAACGGCGGCACCCGAGTGACCTTCAGCGCACTGGGTGTGCCCTTGGGGCCTGGTGCTTCGCCCTATGGCGCCACTCTGACCCTGTGTCAGCACCGCCGAGCCATCGGCGCGCACCAAGTGGTGATCGCCTTCAGCGGCCGCATCGATCTGCGCACCGAGCCCCAGGCGGAGCCGCGGTGCGCAACACAGTGAGCGTTACAGCAGCGAGCGTATCCGCAACTCCTTGGGCATGGAGAACGTGACGTTCTCCGCGCGGCCGTCCAACTCTTCGGCAGGGCTCGCGCCCCATGCCTTGAGCTGGTCGATCACACCACGCACCAGCACTTCGGGCGCCGATGCGCCTGCCGTGATGCCGATATGGGCAACGCCCTCGAACCAGCCTCGTTGCAGGTCTTCGGCGCCATCGATCAAATAGGCCGGCGTACCCATGCGCTCGGCCAACTCGCGCAGGCGGTTGGAGTTCGAGCTGTTGGGGCTGCCGACCACCAGCACCACATCGCTCTCGTCAGCCAATTGCTTGACCGCGTCCTGGCGGTTCTGGGTGGCGTAGCAAATGTCGTCCTTACGCGGCCCGCCGATCTGCGGGAAGCGCGTACGCAGAGCGTCGATGACGCGACTGGTGTCGTCCATCGACAGCGTGGTCTGGGTCACGAAGGCCAGGTGTTCGGGGTCGCGCACCTGCAGACGCGCGACGTCTTCCTCGTCTTCGACCAGGTAGATGGCGCCGCCATTGCTGGCGTCGTACTGGCCCATGGTGCCTTCGACCTCCGGGTGGCCGGCGTGGCCGATGAGAATGCACTCACGGCCATCGCGGCTGTACTTGGCCACCTCGATGTGCACCTTGGTCACCAACGGACAGGTGGCGTCGAACACCTTCAGGCCACGTCCCTCGGCTTCCTGACGCACGGCCTGGGAAACACCGTGGGCGCTGAAGATGACGATGACGTCGTTGGGCACCTGATCGAGCTCTTCGACGAAGATCGCACCGCGACTGCGCAGGTCTTCCACCACGAACTTGTTGTGCACCACTTCGTGGCGCACATAGATCGGCGGGCCGAACACTTCCAAAGCGCGGTTGACGATCTCGATCGCCCGGTCGACCCCGGCGCAGAAGCCGCGAGGGTTGGCGAGTTTGATTTGCATGCGCGGCTCCAGGCTCAGAGCGCCGTGACCTCGAGGATTTCCACCTCGAAGGTCAGGGGCTTGCCGGCCAATGGGTGATTGAAGTCGATCGTGACCTGGTTGTCGTCGAAGGCTTTGACCACCCCCGGCAACTCGGCGTTGGCCGCGTCGTTGAAGATCACCAGCAAGCCTTCGGACAGCTCCATGTCGTTGAACTGCGAGCGTGGCATGATCTGCACGTTCTGCGGGTTGGGCTGACCGAAGGCGTTCTCCGGCGCGATGCTCAGGGTGCGGCGGTCGCCGGCCTTGAAGCCGAACAGCGCCGCCTCGAAGCCTGGCAAGAGGCTGCCGTCACCCACTTTGAACGTGGCCGGACCTTTGTCGAACGTGCTGTCGACGGTGTCGCCATTTTCCAGATGCAGCGCGAAATGCAAGGTCACTTCGGTGTTCTGGCCAATACGCGTGTCAGTCATGGACGGGCTCCTGAGGTTTCTTGCTCTTGAACATGTCCAGCGCCAGCATCACCGCACCCACGGTGATTGCGCAGTCGGCCAGGTTGAACACGGGGAAGCGCCAGACGTCCTGCCAGTGCACGAAGATGAAGTCGATCACATGGCCGTGCGCCATCCGGTCGTACAGGTTGCCCAGCGCACCGCCCAGCACCAGGGCCAAGGCAATGGCCAACCAGGTGTCGCTACGGCCAAGGCGCTTGAGCCAGACCACCAGCACGCCACTGACCACCACGGCGATGGCCGCGAACAGCCAGCGCTGCCAGCCGGCGCTGTCGGACAGGAAGCTGAACGCCGCACCGGTGTTGTACGCCAACAGCCAGCTGAGCAGCCCTGGAATGACGCTGATCTCGCGGCCGTCGGCCAGGGCGCTGTCGAAGTAGACCTTGGTGGCCTGGTCGAGGACCACGACCACCACGGCCAGCCACAACCAGGCCAGGCGGCCGAACCGCCCAACGTCGGGGTTAGGCATAGTGGCGCACCTCACCGGAACCGCACAGGTTATCGACGCAACGTCCGCAGATTTCCGGGTGCTGCGGATGGCTGCCGACGTCGGCGCGGAAGTGCCAGCAACGGCCGCACTTGGTGTAACCGGACTTGACGACCGTCAGTTTCAAACCTTCGACTTCGGTGGCCACGGCTTCGGCAGGTGCCTGCGCCAATGGCGCGACACTGGCCGCCGAGGTGATGAGCACGAAACGCAGCTCGTCGCCCAGCTTGCGCAGGTCGGCCGCCACGGCCTCTTCGGCGTACAAGGTGACTTCGGCCTGCAAGTTGCCGCCAATGACCTTGGCCGCACGCTGGTTCTCCAGCTCCTTGTTGACCGCAGCCTTGACCGCCATGACCCGATCCCAGTAAGCACGGTCCAGCTCGAAGCCTTCCGGCAGCTCGGACAGACCTTCGTACCAGGTATTGAGCATCACCGATTCGTTACGCTCGCCTGGCAGGTACTGCCACAGCTCGTCGGCGGTGAACGCCAGGATCGGCGCGATCCAGCGCACCAGCGCTTCGCTGATGTGGTACAGCGCGGTCTGGCAGGAACGCCGTGCGACACTGTTGGCACCGGTGGTGTACTGGCGGTCCTTGATGATGTCGAGGTAGAACCCGCCCAGCTCCTGCACGCAGAAGTTGTGCACCTTGGAGTAGACGTTCCAGAAACGGTACTCGCCGTAGTGCTCTTGCAGTTCGCGCTGCAGCAGCAGCGTGCGGTCGACGGCCCAGCGGTCCAGCGCCAGCATCTCATCGGCAGGCAGCAGGTCGCGCGCCGGGTCGAAACCGGTCAGGTTGGAAAGCAGGAAGCGTGCGGTGTTGCGGATACGCCGGTAGGCGTCGGCGCTGCGCTGCAGGATCTGGTCGGAGACGGCCATCTCGCCCGAGTAGTCGGTGGCCGATACCCACAGGCGCATGATGTCCGCGCCCAGGGTGTCGTTGACCTTCTGCGGCTCGATGGTGTTGCCCAGCGACTTGGACATCTTGCGGCCGTTCTCGTCCACGGTGAAGCCGTGGGTCAGCAGCTCGCGGTACGGCGCATGGCCGTCGATGGCGCAACCGGTCAACAGGGACGAGTGGAACCAGCCGCGGTGCTGGTCGGAACCTTCCAGGTACAGGTCGGCACGCGGGCCGGTGGAGTGGCCGATGTCGTGCGAGCCACGCAGCACGTGCCAGTGGGTGGTGCCGGAGTCGAACCAGACGTCGAGGGTGTCGCTGATCTTGTCGTACTGGTCGGCCTCGCTGCCCAGCAGTTCGGCGGCGTCGAGCTTGAACCAGGCCTCGATGCCCTGCTGTTCGACGCGCTTGGCCACCTCTTCCATCAGCTCGACGGTGCGCGGGTGCAACTCGCCGGTCTGCTTGTCGAGGAAGAACGGGATCGGCACGCCCCAGTTGCGCTGGCGCGAGATGCACCAGTCGGGACGGGTGGCGATCATCGAATGCAGGCGTGCCTGGCCCCAGGCCGGAACGAAGGTAGTGTCTTCGATGGCGGCCAATGCGCGTTCACGCAGCGGTGCGCCGGTGTGGGGCTGTTTGTCCATGCCGACGAACCACTGCGCGGTGGCGCGGTAGATCAACGGGCTCTTGTGGCGCCAGCAGTGCATGTAGCTGTGGGTGATGGTTTCGGTGTACAGCAGCGCACCCACTGCCTCCAGCTTCTCGACGATCGCAGGGTTCGCCTTCCAGATGAACTGGCCGCCGAAGAATTCCAACGAGGGCGCATATACGCCATTGCTCTGCACGGGGGTCAGAATCTCGTCGTTGACCATGCCGTAGCGTTTGCAGGTCACAAAGTCGTCTTCGCCGTAGGCCGGCGCGGAGTGCACCACGCCAGTGCCAGCGCCCAGTTCGACGTAGTCGGCCAGGTATACCGGCGACAGACGGTCGTAGAACGGATGCTGGAAGTTGATCAGTTCCAAGGCCGAGCCGGAAGCGGTGGCCAGCACCGTGCCTTCCAGGCTCCAGCGTTTGAGGCAGGCTTCTACCAGCTCCTCGGCCAGCACCAGCAGACGCTCACCGGTATCGACCAGCGCGTAGCTGAACTCCGGGTTCACGTTCAGCGCCTGGTTGGCGGGGATGGTCCAGGGTGTGGTGGTCCAGATCACGATGGCCGCAGGCTTGCTCAGGCTTGCCTGGCCGAAAGCGTTCGCCAGCTTGTCGGCGTCGGCGATCGGGAAGGCCACGTCGATGGTCTGCGACTTCTTGTCGGCATACTCGACCTCGGCCTCGGCCAACGCCGAACCGCAGTCGAAGCACCAGTTCACAGGCTTGAGGCCCTTGAACACGAAGCCCTGCTTGACCATTTCGGCCAGCGCACGGATTTCTCCGGCTTCATTGGCGAAGTCCATGGTCTTGTAGGGGTTGTCCCAATCGCCCAACACGCCCAAACGGATGAACTCGCGCTTCTGCCCTTCGATCTGCTCGGCAGCATAGGCGCGGCACAGTTCGCGGGTCTGGTCGGCGGACAGGTGCTTGCCGTGGGTGACCTCGACCTTGTGTTCGATCGGCAGACCGTGGCAGTCCCAACCGGGCACGTACGGCGCGTCGAAGCCCGACAGGGTCTTGGAGCGCACGATCATGTCCTTGAGAATCTTGTTCAGCGCGTGACCGATGTGAATCTTGCCGTTGGCGTAGGGCGGACCGTCGTGCAGGACGAACTTCGGACGATCCTTGCCAATTTCGCGCAGCTTCCCGTACAGGCCAATGCTGTCCCAGCGCTGCAGAATCTGCGGTTCGCGCTGAGGCAGGCCGGCCTTCATGGGGAAGGCGGTGTCCGGTAGGTTTAGCGTGGCTTTGTAGTCGGTCATTTCAGGCTCTTGGTTAGCGGTTGAGCGTGCCAATGGGCACGTGCGGCGGCGATGTCCGCGTCGATCGCCGACTTGAGCGCCTCCAGGGAGGCGAAACGCTGCTCTTCGCGCAGCTTGTGGTGAAATTGCACGGCCAGGCGTTGGTCGTACAGGTCACCGGTGTAGTCCAGCAGGTGAATCTCCAGGTGCGGGCGGCCATCGCCTGCCACGCTTGGGCGCACGCCGATGTTGGCGATGCCGGGCCAACGCTGACCGTCGATCTCGGCGCTGGTCAGGTACACACCGGTCAAGGGCACGTGACGGCGCTTGAGCTGGATGTTGGCCGTAGGCGTGCCAAGCTGGCGCGCCAGCTTCTGGCCATGCAGTACCCGCCCGCAGATCTGGTAGGGCCGCCCGAGCAAGTGCTCGGCCAACGCGAAGTCGGCTTCGGCCAAGGCCTTGCGCACCTGAGTGCTGCTGACGCGCATGCCGTCGTGCACCACCGTTTGCGCGGCCTCTACGGTGAAACCGTGGCGACGCCCGGCGTCTACCAGGAAGGCGAAGTCGCCGGCGCGGTCACAGCCGAAACGAAAGTCGTCGCCCACTTCCAGATGCTCGATGCGCAAGCCGTCGACCATGATCGCATCGACGAAAGCGCTGGCGCTGAGATTGCTCAGGTGTTCGTTGAACGCCAGGCACAGCACTTGATCGACACCCTCGGCGGCGAGCAGCTCGATCTTGTCACGCAAACGCGACAGCCGAGCGGGCGCTGTATCGGGCGTGAAGTACTCGCGCGGCTGCGGCTCGAAGATCACGACACAGGTGTGCAGCCCAAGGGCCTGCCCGCGCTCGCGCAAGCGCGCCAGGAGCGCCTGGTGGCCGCGATGGACCCCGTCGAAATTGCCAATGGTGGCGACGCAGCCCCGATGCTCAGGGCGCAGGTTGTGAAAGCCTCGGACCAGCTGCATAGCGCGCTTCTTGCTCATAAAGTGGTCGATTATAACCACACCCGGGCGCTGACGACAGGCAGCAGTGTCCGGCTGTGGCGTTGGAGATGGCAAACCGATGCTCGGCGTGCCGAGCGCTTCAATGCAACGCCTTGCGCGCGAACTGCCCAGGGCGCAGGCCACATAGGAACAGGCAGCCGAAGTAGGTCACCACACCTGCTGCGATCAGCGCGCCCAGGCGCAGGAACCGCGCCAGCATGTCGCCCTGGGCCCACGCGGGCATGTAATGCATGCCCGCCAGCAATACGGCCGACATCAGCAGCACCGCCACCAGCAGCCGGCTCAGAAAGCCCAGCCAGCCAGGTTGCGGCTGGAACAGGTCCAGACTGCGCAGCCGCCAGTACAGCAAGCCGGCGTTGAGGCACGCGCCAATGCTGATCGCCAGGGCCAGGCCAGCATGCTTGAACGGGCCGATCAGCGCCAGGTTCAACAACTGGGTAGAGACGAGCGTGAAGATGGCGATCTTCACAGGCGTACGAATGTTCTGCTGTGCATAGAAGCCAGGCGCCAGCACTTTCACCAGGATGATCGCCAACAGGCCCACCGAATAGGCCACTAGGGCGCGCTGGGTCATGGCCGCGTCGAAGGCGTTGAATTTGCCGTACTGGAACAGGGTGACCGTCAACGGCTCGGCCAGAATCGCCAGAGCCAGGGTGCACGGCAATACCAGCAGGAAGCATAGGCGCAGGCCCCAGTCGAGGATCCGCGAATACTCATGGCGATCGCGATTGGCATAGGTCTTGGCCAGGGTCGGCAGCAGGATGGTACCCAAGGCCACGCCCAAAACGCCGGAGGGCAGTTCCATCAAACGGTCGGCGTAGTACATCCACGACACCGAGCCCGCTACCAGGAAGGAGGCAAAGATGGTGTTGATGATCAGTGAAATCTGGCTGACCGATACGCCGAGAATCGCCGGCAGCATCTGTTTGAGCACCCGCCATACCCCACTGTCACGCAGGTTCAGACGCGGCAGCACCAGCATGCCGATGCGTTTGAGGGCAGGCAGCTGGTACAGCAACTGTGCCAGCCCCCCCGCCAGTACACCCCAGCCCAAGGCCATGATGGGCGGATCGAAATACGGCGTGAGGAACAGCGCGAAGACGATCATCGCGACGTTGAGCAGGGTCGGCGTGAAGGCCGGTACCGAGAAGCGGTTCCAGGTGTTAAGGATCGCGCCCACCAGCGAAGAGAGCGAGATCAGCAATATATAGGGAAAGGTTACCCGCAGCAGATCGCTGGTCAGCTGATATTTCTCGGCGCTGTCGACGAAGCCCGGCGCGGTCGCCCACACCACCCAAGGGGCTGCCAGGACACCGAGCACGGTCACGAGCGCCAATATCAGGGTAAGCAAGCCGCTGACGTAGGCGACGAACGTACGCGTCGCCTCCTCGCCCTGTTGCGTCTTGTATTCGGCGAGAATCGGCACGAAAGCCTGGGAAAAGGCGCCTTCGGCAAAGATGCGCCGCAGCAGGTTGGGCAGTTTGAAGGCGATGAAGAACGCATCGGTGGCCACACCTGCGCCGAAAACGCGGGCCAGGATGGTATCGCGCACGAACCCCAGCACACGGGAAATCATGGTGATGGAGCTGACCGCAGCCAGGGATCTGAGCAAGTTCATGGAAAAGTTTACGCCAATGGACGAGGAGCGCTGCCAGTTGGCGCTCGGATGTGCGATACTCCCGCGCTCTTCGCAGGGGGAGCCAAATTTCCCGAGTTTACAGGTCGCGACGCAGAATGGAATCCACTCCGTTATGCGCTACGGCCACTCAGCGGAGCCCTGCATCTGGCCTTGACAACCGATGAACTCATCGGCATGATTCGCGGCCTTATTTGCTTGTCATTTATCCAAAAGTCTTTCGAGGAGCTCGACGGTGGCCAACTCACCTTCCGCCAAGAAACGTGCAAAACAGGCTGAGAAGCGTCGCAGCCACAACGCCAGCCTGCGTTCCATGGTCCGTACCTACATCAAAAACGTAGTTAAGGCCATCGACGCTAAAGATGCCGAAAAAGCACAATCGGCTTACACCCTGGCTGTGCCAGTTATCGACCGTATGGCCGATAAAGGCATCATCCACAAGAACAAAGCTGCTCGCCACAAAGGCCGTCTGAACGCGCACATCAAGGCGCTGAAAGAAGCTGCTGCTGCCTAAGCGAAGCACGTGTTCATAAAAAACCGACCTTAGGGTCGGTTTTTTGTTGCCTGTCGTTTACCGCTGTCGCCATGTGCCTTTCTCGACCGAGCAAGTGGCTCGGTCGAGAGGAGCGCTTATTTGGCCAGTGGGATCTTAGGCGCCCACTCCAACCACTGGTCCTCGGGCTTGTCGAACAATGCGAAGGTCTGTTTAGGCAGTGCCTGCGTCCCCATCTGCTCCCCTTCGGGCGTCGCGAAGGCGATACCGCCATCGATGAGGGTCTCCACTGACTCGGTGCGCAAGCTCACGCCCTTGATCAACCCCCAGTCGATGCCGAAGCCGCTGCTGTTCCAGAACCGGCTACCCCCTCGCACCAGCGGTGCGTAACGCGGCTCGATCAAGATGTGGATAAGGACTCGGTTGGCGGTCTGACCCAGCTCGTAACCGGTCACCTTGCCCACCGGCACTTCGCGGTAGGTCACGGGCACACCCGGCTTGATCGAACCGCGGCGCTCGGCACTCAACGTCAACGCCAGGCCATTCTCCGGCTCGGTCGCCTCAGGCGCCTGTGGCAATGCGATGAAGTCGCGCTGAGGCGCCAGCATGCGCGGCGCCGGCTTGACCTCCAGGTATTGCCCACTGATCAACGTGTCCAGATGCTCGGTGCGTACCAGCCCCAAGGCCGGCTTGACCACCCAGAACTGCGTACCGGCTCGGGCGATGCGCTCTGGCACTTCGGTGATGCGCGCGCGCAACAGGACCGCCTGCAAGTCGTCGGTAAGGTCGACGCTTTCGATATTGCCGACTTCCAGGCCGCGCAACCGGATGGGCGTGCCTGGCTTGAGGCCATCCCCCGTATTGACCCGGATGGTGATGAGCGTACCCGCACGGTTGGCGGCTTCTTCGCTCTCGTGCAGTCGGAAGCGTGGAATTCGCCGCTTCAACTTGACGTTGGCCTGCGGCGTATCGAAGGTGATGCCGCCGGCCATCAAGGTCTGCAGGGATTCGCTTTGAATCTTTATGCCCGAAAGCCCGCCGGTCAGGGTGATGCCGCTGGAATTCCAGAAGCGTGTCGAGCCGTTGACCAGGTTTTCGTATTCTTTCTCAATGTGCACGCCAATCAGGATGCGTTTGCTATCGCGGGTGAACTGGTAGCTTTGCACGTTACCGACCTTGACCTGGCGGTACATGACCGGGCTGCCGACTTCGACCGAGCCGAGGCGATCGGCGAATAGCACCAAGTGCAGGCCAGGAGCCTTTAGGTCCAGTGGCGGCGCTTTGGCCCGCGCTTCGAACTCGCGGGAAGGTGAGGCGCCCTTTTCACCCGGTCGAATGGCGATGTAATTGCCCTTCACCAAAGCTTCCAGACCGGTGATGCCTGCCAGGGAAATGGAGGGCTTGACCACCCAGAACTGCGTGCCGGAAACCAGGAAGTCTTCGGCCAAGGGGTCCATGGTGAGTTCGGCCGTGGCGCTGGACAGGTCCTCCTCGATTTTCAGCGCTTTCAACGAGCCCACTTGGATGCCTTTGTACATCACTGGCGTGCGTCCGGCCTGCAAGCCCTCGAAGTCGGTCAGCTTGAGCTTGATACGAATGCCGGCCTGGGCCGCATCGAAATCTTCGTACAAGCGGAACGGCAGATTCGGGTCGGTAGGCGGGCTGTCCTTGCGGTGCTCAGGCGTCGCGAAAGCGATACCACCGGCCACGATGCTGGCCAAGGACTCGGTGCGCACCTTGACCCCTGACAAGTCGGCATTGATGCTGACACCGCTGGCATTCCAGAAGCGCGTGTGTTTGCGCACCAGATTGGCGTAGGCCGGCTGGATGAACACCTTGATCTCGACCAAGTCCTGGTCTTCGGAGAGGCGATAGCTCTTCACCCGACCGACCTTGATCTGTTTGTAGAACACCGGGCTGTCGCGGTTCAGCGAGCCCAGGCGGTCGGCTTTGAGGGTCAGGTGCAAACCTGGCTCGTTGTCAGATAAGGGCGGTGCTTCGGACAGTGCGGTGAAGCGCTTGGTAGGCTCGCCCTCACCGGGGTCTATGGCGATGTAATTGCCCGAGACCAGGGTTTCCAGGCCAGAGATGCCGGCGATGGTCACACTGGGCTTGACAAGCCAGAAACGCGTGCCGGTGGTGAGGTGTTCTTCGGCTGCCCGGTTCATCTCGATGGTAGCGATGACACCGGTATTGCTGCCCTCCTCGTCCAGGATCAAGGATTTGACCTTGCCCACCGACATGCCCTTGTACATGATCTCGGTCTTGTCGGCGACGATGCCTTCGCCCGTTTTGAAACGGACCTGAATTTCGACACCCGCATCGCGGTAGGCTTGAAACGCCAACCAGCCACCGATGATCAGCGCTATGAGCGGAAGGATCCAGATGGCCGACCAGTTGGAGGCAGGGCGGGTTTTAGCCGTAGGCAAGTCACTCATTGTCGTTATCCGACTCCGTGTTATCCCAGATCAGACGGGGATCGAAAGTTAACGCTGCAAACATGGTCAGGATGACCACCGTCGCGAAGGCAACGGCGCCTAGATTGGCTTCGACATTGGCGATACGGCCGAAATTCACCACGGCCACCAGAATGGCAATGACGAAGATGTCGAGCATCGACCAGCGCCCGATGAACTCGATGAAACGGTACATCCAGATTCTCTGCCGGGCCGATAGCGGCTGATGGCGCTGGACCGAATACAGCAACAACGCGATACCAATCAGCTTGAACGTCGGCACCAGAATGCTCGCCACGAATACCACTCCGGCGATGGGCAGCATACCGTTCTGCATCAACGCAATGACGCCAGACATGATCGTATCAGGCGTACCTCGCCCCAGGCTGCTGACCGTCATGATCGGCAGCACGTTAGCGGGTATGTAGAGAATCATCGCGGTGATCAGCAGCGCCCAGGTGCGGGCGATGCTATTGGGGCGCCTTACGTGCACCGCTGCTCCGCATCGCGTACAGGGCTGGGAATTGGCCTGTGGCTGCAGGCGGTTCAGTTGATGGCACTCATTGCATACAACCAGGCCTGCATCAATCGCCCGCATGCACATCCTCCCCGGACAACGCGCTCCAGATCTGGTGCTCGGACATCACTACCTCCAACCAGACCTGCACCAATAACAACGCTACGAAACACACCAGGCCCAATCCAATGGTGAGCTGCGCCATGTCGACCAGTTTGACGATCGCCACGAGCACGCCCATCAGGTATACCTCGAGCATTCCCCAGTCACGTACATGGTGATAGACCCTGTAGATGAACAGTCCGTAGCTGCGTCCAGTGTCGAAGCGGATGCTCAGCAGCACGATCAGCTGGCAAAGCAGCTTGAGCAACGGGATGGCCATGCTGCACAGGAAAACGACCATGGCGATGCCACGCATATCGGACTCGTACAGCCCCACAACGCCATTCCACACCGTGTCGTAGGAGCTCTGGCCTAGGAGATGCAAGCGCATGATGGGTAGAAAATTCGCCGGGATGAACAAGACGAGCGCGGTGATTACCAGCGCCAGGCTGCGATTCACCACATTGTGCCGATGTGCATAGAGCTCATAACCGCAACGGGGGCATTGCGCTTTCTCATTTTGCTGCAGCTGGGGTTTGCGCATGAGCAGATCACACTCGTGGCAGGCGATCAGCTCATCCAGGGGCAATTCTTGCAGCGAGTGCGGAGCGGCAGTGTCTGACATGGGCGGCTTCTGCGGAATAGAACGGGGCTATTGTAGTGCTCAGAACGCATGCAGAGGGAAAAGACTCCCCACTGGCAGCTACTCAATATCACGC